>CP091727.1:0-5083232 GCA_022009855.1 Lentisphaeria bacterium
CGCGAACTGCATTCGCATTATATTGATTGAGAGGTATTTATGGTAAAAATCATTGAACGCATCACATATCGTGATGATGATACGCTGGAAAATACCGAGAGAAAAATCGAGATTCCGGGCAGAGTTGTCGGCAGTCAAATGACAGCCGGAGTCCTGAATATCATGGGATGGCATCTGGTCATGATTGACCGGGAGCATCTCACCAGCGTTCAAATTGATGGTGAGAACGAAAACGACCTGCTGGAACTGAAAAGGCTGCTGGAAAAAACAACCATGAAAATTTCCATTCAGGTCAACTTGAATCTTCCGGATTTCTGAATTGCAGAAAAAAAGATTGCCTTTGAATCAAATTTTACTGTTCCAAACAACTCTTAACGATAGGTATTTAGGTTAAAACTTTCCCGGGCTGTCGATCCGGGAAAGTTTTTTCCGGCTTCTATTGGCTGACGATGCGCAAGTTGCCAAAATCCGCCAGCTCCGCTTGGGTTCCAGTAAAATAGGTCACAGTAATTTGTGTATTTTTATCTATGACACACTTCTTCGTTCCTTTATTGAGCAAAGACATTTCCCATTTGGGCATCCAGAGGCGGTTTGTGGAACGGATACGCGGTAAAGTCACATTCCCGTAGAGAGTATTGAACTCCACCCGGTCAGCATAACTCGTTGCAGTAATTTGAGCGTCATTCAACAACCTTTCATAGATGCCTTGCGGAAGATTCTTGTTCGCAAGATCATTGAACTGATCTGCAAGAACATTCTTTTCCAAATCCTGCAGAGTCTCGTCATTCAGGTTGCTGCTTTTCAAAAGAGTCACTTTTTTTCAGTAATTCGCAACGCCTTGCTTTGTTTCGCGTCAGCAGATTGCGTAACTGCTCCTCCGTGGCAAGACCATCCAGGAACATTTCATGGAGCTGCTCCTCTTTGGTTGCCAGATTTTTCAGTTCTACATCATACTTTGCCAACTCATTCTTATCATTCAAGAGTTCAACAGCTTTTCTATGCCGCTCAATCAGAGCAATGGACAGCAGTGGATAGATAGCATCATAAAGAGCGGATTCTCCACGCAATCCCGATTCAAAACGGATTCGGCTGTTACGGCAGTTGACATGATTACGGTCAAGCGTCCGTTTATTGCAGGTATAGTAAATTTTTCCATGTTCCAATAGACATATCAATTTGCTGCCGCATTCTCCGCAGTAGAGTTTACCGGACAATGGAAGCCAGTGCTTTTTGGCTTTCACATGATAATCGGCCCGTTTGTGTGAAATGATCTTCTGCACTTCCTGCCACTGCTCGAAAGAGATGAACTCCTGACCGGTAATCTGCACGTTTTTAATCAATTCGCCCTGACTGTTATACTGATAGCCGCAATAAATCGGCTGTTTTGCAATGGCATAAATGGAGCTTTCATAGAAAAAGACCTCTTTCCCCAGCGTTCATTGCAATCACGGATGATTGCCCGGTAAGGACGATAGGCGCAGATATTGTCATAGATGAAACGGATGATTTCCACCCATTCTGGAATCACCTCGATTTTTCCGTTGCCAAGATAGCGAATCCCGTGCATCTTGGCATCGCTGCAAAGTCTGCCACTATCTTTCTTGATCCGGAAAGCATTGATGCTGTTCTGGCGCTTTTTCTGCAAATCCTCATAGAGAATCTGATTTTTGATCAAGGTAATTAACTGCTGGTCAAATTTGCTCAGGTCAATCGCTCCGCCTTGAACCTGCAGAACCTTCACTTCATTTTCTTTCAGAAGCTGATTGATATGCCCCTCCAGAAAGCTCCCGTTGATTGGGCGATACAGGCGGGTCAATTCATTGACCAACACAAAATCAACTTCAGAAAGTTTTTGCAGAACCTGACATAGCCCCAACCGGAAATCCTTCTTGGAACTTTGGTTGAGAGCCCATTTCATATATGCTTTGTCAAGCCGGGCAATTTCTTCTGCTCCTACCGGATAAGTCTCTCCACTGGTGTTGAGATCCTTGTAGATGCCAATAACTTCAAGTTTTTCTTTTGCCGCCAGTTTCTTGCAGTTGGCAATCTGTGCCTCTACTGACTCCGAAAAATCATCCTTCCCGCTGCTCTGCCGTGCATAGATCAGTGCTTTCATTGTTTTTGCTCCTCATGCTACTTGTTTTAATATACACCATATTGTATATTTAACAAGTGATCATAGTAGTGATCGCGATTATCGCCATTCTGGCAGCGATGCTGCTGCCCGCATTGAACAAAGCCCGGGCAAAGGAGCAAGGCGATCGCCTGTACGGCGAATCTCAAACAGCTCGGAACCGCCCTGATGTCGTACACCATGGAGAAAAACGGTTACCTGACGGTTTCCATGTCCCCTGCCTCCAACGCTTTGAGCGGCTACTGGTCTCGAGAGCTCGCGCCCTATCTCGGAATCACCGGAAACCTTTCCAGCGACGGTTTGGTAGACCGTTTTGATCAACGTCTGGTTTCAGGCGTGTTCCGTTGTCCTTCTTTTTTACTGATGAAATGGTCGTTGCCGCCACCGGAACCGCCGACTCGATCTATTGTGCAATCGGCTACGGCTGGAATCAGCAAATGGGATTGCGGGATCATACATACACACCGGCCCGCATGAAGATCCAGAATGTCCGCCACCCCTCCCGCAAAGTGATGATCGGCGACACGACCGACTGGATCAGCAGCAGCAGCAATGAAATGAGGAACATCTACCCGGAAAGCACCTACTCCGCCCCGTATCCCCTTCCCTGTGTCGGCAACCGGCACAACAGAGGCGTAAACATGGTGTTGGGAGATGGACATGTGGAGTGGTTTACACAGAGTGCGCTTCGCACGGCACCGACTCCGGGGCTGGATCAGAAGTGGCGTTTTATGCCGGCAATGAACTGATGAGGTACCCCTGTGAAACCGGTTTGCATCATTGCCTTGTTATGCACCGCTCTTGCTCTGTCGGCGGAGTGGGGGAATCAGAATCAATCTCAGCGGCGTCTGGCAGCAGATTCCGCTGGATCCCGCACCCGGCAGCCGCTACATTCAAAACATTCAATGGGGAGATGCGGCAAAACGGCCGTTCGCCCTGTTCGTCCAGAAGAAAGGAATTCCTGACAACGCGACAGAGACGCTTGAGGTTTCATTTATCCCCCGCAAAAGCGGCGATGTGGTTCTCGGGTTGAGCGGCTGTTACATGAAATCCCCCAAGGCGGCGGAACCAGATCGCGCCTTCGTGGAATACCGGCTCATCGAGGCAGAAGGAACCACGATTGAAAACGGCGACTTCTCCCGCCGCGATGCCGGCGGCAATCCGGAAGCGTGGACGCTGCGCAACGGCGCCTTCGCCACGGCGATCGGGGGTACAGGGGTGGCAGAACGGTCCGGCATGTCAGACGATCCGGGTGCAGGCCGACCGGCCGGTGACGCTCCGGATTCAGGCGGTCAAGGGGCGGTATGAGAAGGCCAAACCGCCCGCGCCGCCGCTGGTCTTCCGGCACAACGGTTGGACAATGAAAATCGACCCCGCTTCAGGCGCCTGGCTGGCGCTCGACTTCAGGGGAAGCCGCTCCTCCGGAATCCGAAGGGGCTGAACTCCTTTCAGCTGACGCTGACCGATTTTCCGAACAACCGCCGCCTGAGCTCCCACGCCTTTTCCGCGCAGACCGGTGAACTGACGCTCCGCTGGAATCTGCCGGAATGGCGGGTGACGGAGCGGATCGTACTCGGAAACGGCTTTGCCGCACACTGGAATTCATCAATACCGGAAAACGGACGCAGAAGCTCACCAATGCCCTGCTCTACCATTACTTTCTCCCTCGCGGACGCTACTACTTCCCGGCGCTTTTCTTCGGCGACAACCGGGGGTATCAGGCGGTGGCGCGCAACTTTGAATTTGAACCGCACCGCACCGGCGCTCTCGCCGACCTGAAGAAAGGAACCATCCTTCGCGGAGCATTCGACGGTTATTTTCTCTTTCTGGAACCCACCCCCGGCACCACGGTCATGCTCGCCTTCGACGGCAGAACCGACATGAACCGCACCGATCTGCACAGTCTGGGGGAAAGCATCCGGGCAACCACCTTCAGCGCCTCCACCGGCTGGATCTTCCCAAACGTTCCCCAGAAAGTGGGGCCGCACTATCTGGAAGTGGTTGACGCGCCGCTGAAAACCGCAATGCGAAACGCTCCTGCGGCATGGTTCCGAGACATCGGCATGCTCCCGCCCGCGGACCGCCCGGACTGGGTTCGCGACGTCACGCTTTACGTCACGCTCCCGGCTCCGAAACTGGGCAGCGTCGTCTCCGCCGCTGACGGTGCTCCGCTCCTCCGCCGGATCGCCGCTCTCGGATACAACACCATCTGGCTTCTTCCTCCCTACTACAGCGACGCCCTCTATCTGCCGACCGATTTCTATCGGCTCCGCCCGGAACTCGGCACCTTCGAGGAGTACCGGGAGTTCGTCAAGGCGGCGAAACGCGCCGGCTTCCGGGTCTGGCAGGACCTTGTTCCGCATGGAGGTCTGGCGAAGACGGCGGCGAAGCGGGGTCTCTCGCCGTGGACGCTCGCAGTGGAGCCGGATGGGCGCATCCGGCGCAGCGAAGCCTACGACTACGGTTCACGGGAGTGGCGCAACTACATGCGGAACGTGGCGAAATATTATATGGAGCAGACCGAAATCGACGGCTTCCGGCTGGACCAGTGCGGCTTCTCCCGCCGCAACTGGCGCAATCCGGAGACCTTCCGCCGGGAGGATCAGCCCCACGTCGACCGGCAGTGGCTCAAGGCGGAACTGGCGAAAACCGGCGGGAAAGTGCCGATGCCGGAGATCTCCCGCGCCAGTGATGACGACCGCCAGACCGGCCCGCGCCTGACCCGGGAGATCCGGGATGTTGTCCGTTCCATCCGTCCCGACGGCGCGCTGCTGGCGGAGATCGCGAGTTTGAACGTCGTGCCCTCCGGTGACGCGATTTTCGACTTTCACTTCCGCCGTTTTCTGTTGCTGCTGGAGCGGTTCGGGGGGGAAAACTCCGCCCGCGAAATCGCCCTGTTCCTGCAGGAGCAGAAGGATACCGCCCCGCCGGGAACGCTGTTCGAACGGTTCCTCGAAATTCACGACGCCTTTTCGGTGCAATCCACCTCGTGGGTGGGCGAAGGAGCCGGTCAGGCGGCACGGGCGATGATGTTCCTCGCCCAGGGGATGCCCTCGATTCTCCACGGTGCTTCGGACGGGCGGGGAACCCTGCTCGCCCGCCTCAACAAGGTACGCGCCGCACTGCCGGAACTGCGACGCGGAACGGTGGATTATCTCGCAGTCGACTCCCAAACCGGCGGTATTCACCGCCCTCCACACCATGCCCGGGGCAGAAACGGTGGCGGCGGTCAGTTTTCTGCCGACCGCCCGCAACGTGCGTCTCACGCTACCGGCCTCCACCGCCTTCCGGCCTGATACGGAGGTCGAACTCTATGAGAACATGGAAGGGCGGTCGATCGCCCGCGGTAAAATTTCCAAATTGCGCCAACTCTCCTGTCGGCTGGAACCGTACGGCATCGCGGTCTTCTCGTTTCGTCCGGCGGGCGCCGACGGCCCCACGCCGCCGGAACCAGCCCTGCCGACGCCGGAAGTTCCGGTGAAACAACCGGAAATTCTCCGGCAGAACGGCACCGTCACCGTGAACGGCAGCTGGCCGCTGGTCGTCGACGAGTCGAGCGGCCGCCTGTTGCAATTCGGGCCGTACATCGGCGAAGCCCGCCGGTTCGGCGATTCGCCGGACCACACCCGCGCCACCGGGGTTTCGGTACAGCGCGAAGGAAGTTCCGTCGTCGTCACCGCAAAAATGGACGACGGCGGGAGTGTTCAATACACGCTTGACGGGAACGAACTTTCCGTTGCCGCCGAGCTCGGGAAATATCGCCCGGAAGAGCGTTCCGCACTGTTGCTTCCGGTAAAAATATCAGCCGCTGGCAGGTGTTTACAGCGGAGGGGCTGATGGATGACCGCTTCGACCCGGCGGCGATCAGCGACCGTTTCCACGGTTCATTACCCTATCTTTCCTGGTCTCACCGCCAGTTCCTGAGTCCTGTTTTGTGGCAGGCCGCCGCCAAGCCGCTGGACTGGAACCGCCCGGTGCTGCGCTTCTTCGGCGCCGACGGCGGCGTCGAAATCATTTTCCCGGAAACACTCGGCGGTAAATACGACGATCTTATGCTGCTGAGCCATCTCTCCGCCGAGGAGAAGACGCCGCATGTGGCCGCCTTCTGGGTCCAGCCGGGGCCGCTGAGCCTCGCCGACGGGAAAAATCCCCGTCGTGTGGAGTTGCGCATCCGTCCGGCGGCGGGACAGCGGCCACAGCTTCAGCCGGTCCATACCCCGGCAGAAGTCCGGCATGAAAGTACGCTCTGGCGAATCTCCAACCCTCACTTCGAAGCGGAAATTCGGCGCAACGGCGGCGGCATCCGCCGGATGCTCACACATGACGGCACGGTTGTTGCGGAAAATCAGGATGTCCGGCTCTACGACGGCGGCAAACCCTCCGCCGCCGGCCGCGCCTCGTTCGATCCGGAGACGACCGCACGCTACTTCCTGCGCGACGGAAAACAGTTTCTCCGCTTCGCCGCCCTGCTGCGCACTGCGGAAAACAACGGTATCCCCACGCCGCCGGTCTGGCTGGTGACCGAGTATGAATTCGGTACCGGGAAAGAACTGCTTCAGAAAAACTTTCTCTACGCCACTTCCGGCGTGATCGGCGAAGGACCGTTCGCGTTGAAGAGAGTGAAGAATCCGCGAGTATTCTATCAAGTCAAAGAAGCGGACGGCGAGAAAAAGATCCCGATGCAGCTGACGCCGCGGCGCTATTCCGTACTGGCGATGAGCTACTCCGGTTCCGGAAGAGATTCCGCTCCGACGCCCGAACCGCCCGCCATCCGAATTCTTCCTCCCGGCTATCAGCTCAGCGGCTGGATCACCGGAGACAACCGACGTCGGCTGCTGCTGATCGGGGAACAGCTTCCGGGCAATCTGCAGATCAACTGGGCAAGCCAGAACTTCCAGCTCGTGCCGGGCCATCGGACTCCGGCGGCAGTCAAAGTCCAGGTACCGGGATTCGTCAATCTCGGCGAGGAGCAGCATCTCGCCCCCGGCAGATATCGGTTAAAAAGCAGATTCCGAACGGAAAACATCGTCCGCAAGGAAGGCCGTTTCTGGCTGGAACTGCGGCTCGAATATGAACAGAATGGATCGATAAAATTGATGAAAAAACAATTTGAAATTCCGGAAGGGAACCATGACTGGCAGGAGGTTTCCGCCGACTTTGAACTCCCGGTGGGGAGCGAAACCTTCACCCGTGCCGTACTGGCCATCGCCATCGACGGAGAAGGTGACGGCGCCGTTACGGCGGATACCCTGGAGCTTGAGATGCTCCGGCAGGACGCGGGCATTCCGGAGGTGACGGAGGAGCTGCTGCAACGCGCCGTCGTCTCCTTCGGCAACCGGGAGCGGCTGAACCGCTTCTTTGAAAAGGCCGAACGCGGCGAATCGCTGACCGTCGGCGTGCTCGGCGGCTCCATCACCCAGGGCGCCGCCTGCCCGGCTCCCGCACAGCGCTATCACGGCGTCCTGCTCCGCTATTTACAGAAAAACTTCCCCGCAGCAAGTTCCGGCTCGTCAACGCCGGGATCGGCGCCACCGCCTCCGACTACGGGGCACTGCGGGCACAACGCGACCTGCTCTCCGCCCGGCCCGATCTCATCGTTCTCGAATTCGGCGTCAACGACAATCCCACGATCGAATACGCCCGGACCTATGAGGGAATCCTCCGTCAGATCCTGACGGGAAAGAAGAAGCCCGCGCTGATCCTGCTCTTCATGATGTGGAACACCCGGAAGAACGCGCAGGAGTTTCAGCAGAAGCTCGGCAAACACTACCAGCTCCCGATGGTGAGCTACCGCGACGCCCTCGCCCCCGCTCTCGAAGCGGGCTCCCTCCGCTGGGAACAGCTCAGCCCGGATTCGGTCCACCCCCGCCCCGCCGCCCACACCTTCGCCGGGAAACTGCTCACCGGCATGCTGGAAAAAGCGCGCCACATGGGGGAAATCGGAAGCGGAAGCCCCCTCCCCGCGCCGCTCTACTCCGACCGTTTCGAACGCTGCTTCCTGCGCGAAGGCAAAGAACTCGCCCCGGTACGGAACAATGGGTGGAACCTCGTCGGCCGCAAAGGGCGAAATCCTGCCGGCTGGTCCGCCTCCACCCCCGGCAGCACCCTCGAACTCGAATTCGAAGGCACCGGTCTGCTGGTCTCGTGGTGGAGCATCAAAGCTCCGATGGGGAAAATCAGCGTACAGGTCGATGATCGCCCCGACCGCACCTTCGACGGCTACTTCAACGCCGACTGGGGCGGCAAACGGTTCTGGGCGCCGGTCGCCGAAGACCTCCCGGCCGGGAAGCACCGCGTGCGGATCACCCTCCTTTCCGAACGGAATCCGGCCAGCTCCGGCACGGAGTTCCTGTTCCTCGGCATCGGTGGCACCCGATGAATCGACGCCTTCTTTTCCCGGCCGCCGCTCTCCTTTTTTCCGGCGGCGGCCGGGGCGGAGGAGCTCCCGATGTCGCTGCCGGAAGACCGCGAACTGGTGCAGTCGGTGAGTCCGGAGTTCTACCATCGCGGCAAGGGGACGCCCGCCGAGTTCATCACCAGCGGCCTCGGCTACTACAATGAAGTCATCCGGGCGATCCACCGCCTGATTCCGGAACGGATGCGGCGCGACTACTTCCGGGGCGCTGCCACCCTCGATGACGCCCGGGAAAAGTCCGCGCCTTCCGGGAGAATGCGATCCGCGGCTTCGCCTGGCAGGAGCCGCGACGCCGCGTCACCATCCCGCGCGTCAAAAATCCGGCCGACCGCTGGAGCAGTGCGCTTGTTCTGCGTGGAGAAATCCCCCTCGACACCCCCGGGAAAGCAACCGGAAACGCCGTCTGGATGGTCTGTTACGATAACCAATACCTCCACCTCCGCGCCGAAGTCGAGGATACGGAACTCCAGCTGAATTCGAAGCGCCCCTACGAGGCAGACAGCATCGAAATCTTTCTCCGCGGCAGCCGTCGCCTCACCAGTTACTGGGAGATCGTCGCCGCTCCAGAAGTGCCGCCCCTCGTCGGATTTCACCTTTTCTCGCGTACCCTCGGGCTGCACGTCTCGCAATTCGACGCCCGGCCGCGGGCGCTGCGCATCACCAGCGGCAGGACTCCCTGCGGATTCTTCGCCGAATGCGCCTTCCCCTTCGTCGCGCTTCACCGGCTCGACCGCCCGCTCCCCTTCTCCGGCGGCGAACTGGAATTCATCTTCGTCCGCACCGACCTGCAGCCCGACGGCGTCCGCAAAACCGCCCCCGTCCCCCTGCTCTACGACGGACACAACATCTTCGGCTATCTCATCGGCGTTCTGGAGTGACAGCTCCCTCCCCTCTTTCCGGTCCCCCACGGCGACCGGAATTTTTTCTGCACCGCTTGCATTTTATTCCATTCGAGTTTATATTTAGTAAACTTCAAAGTAAACATCCCCGATTCCGGGGAAGGGAAAGGCAATTCGATGGAATATGATGTCGCAATCATCGGCGCCGGAGTTTCCGGAGCCTCCACCGCCTGGCAGCTGTCCCGTTACCACGTGAAGACGGCGCTGGTCGAACGGTGGGCGGACGTCGGCTTCGGCGTCTCCAAGGCGAATTCCGGAATCATCCACGGCGGCTTCCACCACCCGGTGGCCAGCCTCAAGGCGAAACTGGAAATCCTCGGCAATCTCGAATTCGAAAAGCTCCAGTACGAGCTGGGTTTCCCCTTCGAACGCAACGGCATCGTCGTGGTCGCCTTCAGCGAGGAGGAGATGGCCGTCGTGCGCAAACTCTACGCGCAGGGCGTCGCCAACGGCGTCCGCAACCTCGAAATGTGCGGCCGCGACCGACTGCTCGAACTCGAACCCAAACTCAATCCCGAAGTGGTCGGCGGCTTCTTCTGCCCCAACGGCGGCACCATCGAACCCTATCGCTACGTCTTCAGCCTGGTCGAGGGAGCCCGCCGCAACGGCGTTGAACTCTACACCGGCTTCGAAGTCTCCGCCGCCGAAAACGACGGCGACTGCTGGCGCATCACCGCCGCCGACGGCCGCACCATCCGCGCCCGCTACGCGGTCAACGCCGCCGGACTCTTCGCCGACCGGGTCTCCGCCCTCTTCGGCGGGGAAACCTTCACCATCCATCCGCGCAAGGGCGAGGAGTACCTGCTCGACCGGAACAGCCCCGCCCGTCCCCGCCGGGTGATCTTCCCGGTGCCGACCGCCCACTCCAAGGGGTGCTGGTGATTCCGACCGCCGAAGGGACCACGATGATCGGCCCGACCGCCGATCCCTGCGAGAACAAGCTCGACACCTCCACCAGCGCCGACAACATGCAGCGAATCCTTTCGCTGGTGCGCCACATGGTCAACGGCGTCTCGCCGCGCGACCTCATCACCTCGTTCGCCGGACTGCGCCCGGTGCTCGATTCCGAGGACTTCTACATCGCCCGCTCGGAAAAGGCGCCCCGCTTCATTCAGGTCGCCGGAATCCAGTCGCCGGGACTCACCGCCTCCCCCCGCCATCGGCGTCTACGTCAAGGACCTGCTCAAGCAGGCCGGGCTGACGTTGGTCGAAAAGGAGCAGATCCAGTACGAGCTCGCCCCCCGTCACGAAGCGCGTCACGAGACACCCGAGGCGCTCGACCACCTCCATGAAACCGATCCGGCCTGGACCAACATGGTCTGCCGCTGCGAAAAAGGTCTCCGAGGCCGAGATCGTCGAAGCGATCCGCAAAGGGGCACACCACGCTCGACGGCATCAAATTCTACACCCGCGCCGGAATGGGCCGCTGTCAGGGCGGATTCTGTTCGGCGAAGATCATGAAGATTCTCAGCCGGGAGACCGGCATCCCGATGGAGGAGCTGACCAAGAAGGGCGGCAACAGCCGCCTGCTCGGCGGACGGCTCGGCACCCTCCCGGTCGAATCGCAGAAGGAGGAAACCTTATGATTCAGCACAGAACCTGCGACGTCGCCGTCATCGGCGCCGGTGCGGCCGGACTCGCCGCCGCCGCCGAATGCGCCCGTTCGGGCCTTGTCGCGCTCGCCGTCGACCGCGAGGAGTTCGCCGGGGAATCCTCCGGCAGTGCATCCACAACGGCTTCGGTCTGCGCTACTTCAAGGAGGAGCTGACCGGTCCGGAGTACGCGCGCCGGGTGGAACTTCAGGCGAAGGAGGCCGGGGCGAAATTCGCCCTCGGCCACACCGTGAGCGCGATCGAACGCCGGGAGGACGGCACCTTCACGCTGACCACGCTCTCCGCCGCCGACGGCGTCACCCGGATCGACGCGCGCGCCGTCATTCTGGCGATGGGCTGCCGCGAACGCAACCGCGGCAATCTGGCGATTCCGGGCACCCGCCCGGCCGGAATCTTCACCGCCGGATCCGCCCAGAAGCTGCTCAACATGGAGGGCGTGCTGCCGGGACGCAGCGCGGTGATCGTCGGCTCCGGCGACATCGGCCTCATCATGGCGCGGCGGCTCCGCTGGAGCGGCGTCGAAGTCAAGGCGGTGGTCGAAATCATGCCCACCCCCTCCGGACTGCCCCGCAACATCGCGCAGTGTCTGGAAGACTTCCACATTCCGCTCTATCTCGAACACGCGGTGGTCGGCATCCACGGCCGCGAACGGGTCGAATCGATCGACGTCGCCCCGCTCCGGGACGGCGTTCCGGTTACAAAACAACAGTTCCGCATCGACTGCGACACGCTCCTCTTCTCGGTCGGGCTGCTGCCGGAGAACGAACTCGCCGTTCCGCTCGGCGTCGCCATCAATCCGGCCACCGGCGGCGCGATCGTCGATGCCGATTTCCAGACCAGCGTGCCGGGGGTATTCGCCGGCGGCAACGTCCTGCACGTCCACGATCTGGTCGATTTCGTCTCGCTCGAAGCAACGGCGGCGGCCCGCGCGGCGGTGCGCTACCTCGCGGGGGACCGTCCCGCCGAACGCGGCACGGTGACGGCGGAGGCCAATCTCAAGTACGCCATCCCCAACTACTTCACGCCACATCGGGACACCCGTTTCTTCTTCCGCCCGCTGATCTGCTGCGAAGAGGCCGAACTCGAAGCCCTGCTCGACGGCGAAGTGATCTGGAAACGGCGTTACCCCTCGATCCGTCCCGCCGAAATGATGACCGCCGACATTCCCGGAACCCTGCTCGCCGCCCCCGGCGCCCTGCGGTTCCGGTTGAACTGCAAGGAGGAACAATCATGCTGAAAAAACAGTTTCTCTGCATCTGCTGCCCGACCGGCTGCCGGCTGACCGCCGAACGGGAAAATGAAACCGCACCGTGGCGGATTTCCGGCAACCGCTGTCCGCGCGGCGCAGCCTACGCGCAGGATGAACTCACCGATCCGCGCCGGGTGGTCACCGCCACCGTCGCCTCGGATTCGCCGTCGATGCCGCGCATTCCGGTGCGCACCAGTGTTGGACTCCCGCGCCGCCACATCGACGCGCTGCTCAACCGACTCTACCGGATTCAGGTGAAAGTGCCGGTTCACTGCGGCGATATTCTGCTCGAAAATGTGGAAAACACCGGAGTCGATGTTATATTTACTTCAAACTGTGAAAAGTAACTCTGACGAAAAGGAAATACGATCATGGCGGTTCAATTCGTCGCACACCGGGGGAATCCGAAGCGGCCCCGGAAAACACGCTGGAATCCTTCACCCTCGCCTGGGCGCGCGGCGCCCGCCTGATCGAAGGAGACTTCCACCTGACGCTCGACGGCGAGGTGGTCTGCATGCACGACTCCAACGCCGGACGCACCTGCGGCGTCAAACGTGAACTCGCCGAACTCACCCTCGCCGAAATCAAGGCGCTCGACGCCGGTGCGTGGAAAGGGCCGCAGTGGCGCTTCACCCGGGTGCCGACGCTGGCGGAGGTGCTTGGCACCATGCCCGATTACGGAGAGATCTACATCGAACTCAAGAGCGTCGGCCCGATCGTCGACCGGCTCCGGGAGATCTTCGCCGCCTCCGGCCGCCGTCCGGAGCAGCTGACCTTCATCGCCTTCGACGAGACGACCATCGCAACGGTGAAGCGGCTCTTCCCGGCGCATCGCGCCTACTGGCTCACCTGCAACGAGCGGAAGGATCGCGGATTTCTCTACACGCCAGACGAACTGGCGGCCAAACTTCGCGCCCTCGGCGTCGACGGAATCGACCTGCTGGAGAGGAAGGCGACGCCGGAGTACATCGAAACGCTCCACAAGGCCGGATTCACCTTTCACGTCTGGACGGTCGATCAGCCGGAGCGGGCGAAAACCCTGATCGATCAGGGCGTCGATTCGATCACCAGCAACCGCGCCTACGCCCTCCGGCAGGAACTGAATCTCTGAGACACGCTCCGCCGGGGGACCGAGCTCACTCCCGGCCGGAGCGGGCGCGCAAACCGAAGCGTTCCAGCACGGCCGCCGCCCGATGCAACGCATCGTCGTCCGGAGAATCCGCCTGCGGCATGGTGTCGGGCATGCCGAGCGACGCGTATTTTGTGCGCGCCAGCGCGTGGTAAGGCAGAAGTTTCACGCAGAGGATTCCGCGCAGGGAACCGAGGATTCTGCCGGTGGCTTCCAGATTCTCCACAGAATCGTTGCAACCAGGCACGAAAGGAATCCGGATTTCGATCCGGGCACCTTTTTCCGAGAGAAAACGGAGGTTCTCCAGAATCCGTTCGTTCGACTGCCCGGTGAGCTTCCGGTGAACTTCCGGATCGGCATGCTTGAAGTCGACGAGAAAGAGGTCGACAAGCGGCAGCGCCTCCTTCAGCACCTCCTGCGAACCGAAGCAGCTGGTGTCGAAGGCAGTGTGAATCTTTTCCCGCTTCAGCGCCTCAAGAAACGCGAGCGAAAACTCCGGCTGCATCAGCGGCTCTCCGCCGGAGAGGGTCACGCCGCCTTGCGACTCCCGATAGTAGACGAGATCCAGCCGGGCGGTCTCCATCGCCTCCTCCACCGGAACCCGCTTCCCGTAGAGTTTCATCGCTCCGCCGAGGCAGGCCGCTTCACACGCACCGCAAACCCGGCAGCGCGATGGATCGAATTCATGCGTCTCCCCCGGAACGTATGCGCCTTCTCCGGACAGCAGGTCACGCATTCGCCGCAACCGATGCACTTATGCGCGTAGTACGCCATCTGCGGACGCGGCGAAATGCTCTCCGGATTGTGGCACCAGATGCACTTCAACGGGCACCCCTTGAGGAAGAAGGTAGTCCGCACTCCCGGCCCGTCGTGGACCGCGAACCGTTTCGGATCAAGCAGAACTCCGGTAACGCTCATGAGATGGCTCCTTCCTGTGTTACTCCGCAATGCGACGGGCGCGTTCGATATAGGCGTTCTGTTCCTTTTCGGCGAGATCGTTGAAGCGGACGTTCCAGCCGCAGACCCGCACCTGAAGCCCGGAGTATTTCTCCGGATGCTTCTGGGCATCCTCCAGCACCGCGGCGTCGAAGATGTTGAAATGGATCGCCATGCCGTATTTCGCCAGATAGGCGTAGAGCAGCGTCCGCATCGCCGCCAGTCCCTCCTCTCCTGCACGGTGGCCGGGTGCATCATCACGTCGAGCGGAAAGTCCCCGGGCAGATCGGCGCTGTCGATCGCGGTGGCCGAATCGATCAGGGCGGTCACCCCGTTGACGTCGGCCCCCATCGTCGGAGAGATGTTCTTGGACATCTCCTCCCCTGCCCGGCGGCCGTCCGGCGTCGCTCCGGTCCGTTCCCCCATGATGATGAAGGTGCGGGCCGAATGTCCGGAAGCCTGATACCAGCCGCCGCGGGAATTCGGACGCAGGTTCAATTTGCCGCCGAAGTAGTGGGCGAGCGCGGCGGCGTAGCAGTCCACCTCGGGAATGCCGTTGCCGTACTTGTTCCGGGAGCGCAGGATGCGCAGACGGAGTTTCTCCGCCCCCTCCCAGTTGTTCCGCAGAATGTCGCGGAACTCCGCGAGAGTCAGTTCCCCGCGGTCGAAGACGAACTCCTTCACCGCCATCAGCGCGTCGACCGCGGTGCCGAGCCCCGCGCAGAGAATCGAGGTGATGTTGTAGACGCTCCCGTCGGCGAAGGCGTCCTTCGCGGTCTCGAGACTGTGGGCGATCGTGATTGAATAGAGCTGCGCCGGATTGATGTACTGCAGGTATTTTTCGAACTCGTACGAGCAGATGTACGTGGTTTCGATGATGTTGTCGAGGTACTTCATGTAGGCGGCGTAAAACTCCCGGAACGAATGGATGTCCGCCAGTTTCGCCGCGCCGCAGTCGCAGAAGTATCCGGTTTTGGGGTCGATTCCGTCGTTGAACACCAGTTCGACCGGCTTGAGCATGTTGACATGCCCGGCGCCGGTGATGTTGCCGAGCGCGCGCGGCGCGGGTTCGTAACAGCCGCGAATGTCGCAGGTGCGGGCGACCTCCTCCGGATACCCCTCGCCCATCATCATGCGGCGGATGCCCTCCTCGCAGACGAACACCAGACTGTTATGGCCGCGCCGGATCATATCCAGCGCCTTGTTCAGGAATTCGACCGGGGTGTTGCGGGCAAGCTTGATCTGAATCTTCGGCGTCGGAATCGCAAGCTGGTCGAACACATCGAGAATGAGATAGGAGAGCGCGTTGATTTCACTGCCGCCGTCCGCCCGGGTTCCGCCGAGGTAGAAGGGGTGCCCCAGTAGTTGTTGATCGACGCCCACTGCATCAGGAAGCAGGCGAAGAACTCCCGGATCTGCGCCTCGGTGAAGCGCCCCTCGCGCAAGTCGCGCTCGTAGTACGGCCCGAGCATGCGGTCGAGGTTGCCGAGCGAACGCACCTGCAGCCGGTCGATGTGTTCGCTGAACATGAAGTCCAGATAGATGATCTGGAGCGCTTCGTAGATGTTGCGCGGTGCGCCGGTGCGGAGCTGCTCCAGACATTCGATCTCCGCCTCGATGCGGGGATTGCCGGCGTGATGGCTCCGGGCATAGTCGATGAAGCGGCCGAGGCACTCCAGCACGGCGTTGATCGTGATCTCCAGCCCGTCGAAATAGGCGGCCGCCGCGGCGTCGAGGGTGCCGCTTTTCTCCCGTTCGGCCCGGTAACGGCGGGCACGGTCACGCAATCCGGGAAAGCCGAGCGTGAAGACCGCGTCCCAGTCGGGCACCGAATGGTCGAAGTCGATCCACATCAGATGGAGTCCCGCCGCGTTGCGTTCCTCCATCAGGCGGTTGCTCTCCGGGAAGAAACGCTCCTTCGCTTCATGCGCCCAGCGGAAGTTCAGCGGCGAAAGCGGCCGGTCGTCACGGTTGTAACAGCCGAAGCCGGGGAACCAGTCGTGCGGATTCACGTCGATCAGCATATTCCGGCAGACATGTTCGAAACAGCGCCCCTTCACCACCGGGTGCGGCAGATCTTTGAGCTCCTCCGCCATCGCCCGGATCTGCTCCTTCAAAACGGAGTTCTCCACACCGGTGGCGGGATCGAAGACCGGATGACGGAATTTTTCCGTCAGATAGGTTCTGTCCTGTTCGAAAGCGGCATAAGGCATCGTACACCTCCTGTGTGATTGCTTCTTTTCCTATAGTATACCATATTTTTCCGGAAAACTGAATGCATAAAAAAATCAAAGAATTATACTTTTGTGATGGAAAAGAGAAAAAACGGAATTATATTCTTCCTCATGGAAAAGAATACCACCATCGTCACCCGCAACCGGGTCATGTATGCCGCCAACCGGATGCAACTGCAGATCCGGCACTTCGCCCGCGGCGTTTTTCCGCGGGCGCGGGGAGAGATCACGGCGCTGCCGTTCAACCGGTTCTTCCTCCCCATCGCCAATCCGGAGGGCCCCTCCTGTTACATCCGTGACGGAGAGAAGGAGTACGAACTGCGCCCCGGCTTCGCCTACTTCATCCCGATCTACCATCCGGCGGGAGTCCGGCTGAGCGAGGATCTTCGTTTCCTCTCGATTCAGTTCACCATCGAGGTCGTCGAAGGGGTGGATCTCTTTTCGCGGACCCATGCGGTACGGGAATTTGAAGATCCGGGCTGGCTTGCGCAGGCGGAAAGAGCGTTCGACACCCCGAGCCTCTATGTGGCCGCTTCACGCCTCCGCTGCGTCACCCAGGAGTTCATCACCTTTCTGCTCGGCGACGGCAGCGGCGAAGAGCTGGAGTTCGTCACCCGCTTTGCGGAGTTCCAGCCGGAACTGGACTACATCCAGAACCACTGCACCGCCGCCACCACGGTGGAGGAGCTCGCCGCCCTGCGGAAAACCCGCCGGGAAACCTTCACCCGGAAGTTCACCGCCGCCACCGGCATCACCCCCAAGGAGCTCCTGACCCAGGCGGTGCTCAACCGGGCCGGCAATCTGCTTCTTCGCGGCAACTACCGGGTGCGCGAAGTCGCCTTCGAGCTGGGATTCTCCAACGAATTCTACTTCTCACGCTTCTTCAAGAAGCACACGGGGATGCCGCCGCACCGGTTCAAGGAGCTCTACGGTCATCCTGAAATCTGACAAGAATCCGCCGCCGGGAAGTGCCTTTTCTGCATTCGACAAGGAGAAACAGCTCAAAATATCACAAAAAGATATTTTTTTGTTTTTTTAGTCATTCCGGAAATCGGGATTGTGTGGTATAATGTTATCATGACACGGCAACGACGCCGGACACTGAAACACCGAAAGGGATGCCATGAAAAAACATTTCGCGACAGCGCAACCGCAAGCTGGCGGACGGGAACGGAAACGTGTGGAATTTACTTTGATAGAACTTCTGATCGTTATCGCGATCATCGCGATTCTGGCGGCGATGCTGCTTCCGGCGCTGAACAAAGCCAGGTCGAAAGCAACCACGACGAAATGCATCAACAACTTGAAACAGTGCGCCGCCGCCAATCTGGCGTATGCCAACGACAACAAGGATCTGATCATGTGGTGTTCCGACCCTTCGGATCAGAACACCTGGGCAGGAATTCTGCTGAAACTTCACTACCTGCCCGGCACATACACCTCATTGGGAAACAATTTCCTGTTCAATCCGGCAATTGTCTGCCCCACCGTGAAAAAAAAATCCGACGGCGGACAAGGAATCGCAGTTGCAGTTTCGCACCTATGGTATGCCCAAATATTCGAGCGACTATGACCTGACCTCCAGAACCAAGGGAAACGTGCTGGGGAAATTCGTCGTCGTTCTCGGCAGTGAACACCTCTATTATTCTCTGGTAAAGATGAAACGGCCGAGCGGCACCGCCATGCTGGTGGACAGCGGCTATCTGAACAGCCACAATCAGTTCGGCTACTGTTACTTCAGCGTTCAGGTGCACAACATCACCGCAGACTACGGCATCACGCTGCGGCACTCCGGCCGGGCGAACATCACCCACATGGATGGGCACGTTGAAACGGCCAATCCACAGGAGCTCTATGCCAATCCAACCAATTTCCGCCGCTATATCGACGAAAACGGCGTTTTGTCGCCCGCCCAGTACCCGCCCTATTACGAAGCACTCTGAAGCGCCGCCGGTCTGTAAGAAAAACAGGAAACATCTTCATGGCAAAATCTCTTTTCTCTCTCTGTTTCAGCCTTTTCTGCCTGTTCCTGCCGCTGATGTCGAAGGCGGATTTCGAACGGGTGGTGCGGCCGCTCCGGAACGGCACGCTGGTGCTCAACTCCCGCTGCCGGGCCGCCCTCATGCGATTCACCCCGGAGTGGAAGCCCGTTTCGCAATATCAGGCGCGCCCCGATGCCGGATATCCCCGCTCCTCGGCGGAAAAGTTTGAACTGCGCGGCACCTTCGACGCCTTCCGCATGAACGAGGTCGTCACCGCCACCGGATCGGACACCTTTCACTATTCGATGGAACTTGCCGCTGAAAATCCGGTTCCCTGCAACCTCCTCTTCCTCGGCATCAACCTTCCGCTCGGCGAAGGAATCCAGGTCGAGATCGACGGGAAACCGGTCGCCATGCCGGAACAGTACAAGGCGAAAAAGGTGTTCGACGCGCCCGCACAGACCGTCACCGTGAAGGATCCGCAGGGGAGTTCACCATCACCGGGAGCTGCCACCTCATCCTCATCGGGAAGTTTCTCCGGAACGGCGAAGAGTACTACCAGCTCGGATTCTCCCCGCTGGAAAACACCCGAAAACGGTGAAATCCTGGAAACTGGAACTTGACTTCCGGCTCCACTTCTCCCGCGCCGGTATCGACTCGCAGCCGATCGACCTTGCCGCCCTCTTCAACCGCGGCTTCCGGTCGGGCGAAGGAGCGCCCGCCTGGACCGGTCAGGGGGCGGCGCAGGAGCCGCGCACGCTCCAGTCCGGCGAATACCGTTTTCACGGCATCCGGATCCGTATAGCCGATCCCGGCCGCAACCACGGGCGCGCCTGCCTGATCCTCGGGCGGAACCTCGGCCCGAAATCCGCCGGAATCGAAATCGCACAATTTCCGGAACAGGCGAAATACCTCTATCTCCTCCACGCCGCCGCCTGGCCGCCGATGCTGCTCAAACCGCTCGGCGCCATCGAGCTTGGCTATGAAGATGGAAGCAGTGAAAAACTGCCGGTCATCGCCGGGCGAGATTGCGACAACTGGTTCCGCCGACCGATGGTGCTGCCCAACGCCTCCCCGGTGTGGAAAACCGAACTCGCCGGCTCCCCCGCCGGGCTCTACCTTTCGGCCTTTCCGCTGAAAAAGAAAGTCAGGCGCATCGACTTCCGCCTCGCCGCCGCGAATTCCGCCTGGATCATCGCGGCGGCCTCCTTTTCTGACGGACGCGCAGAATTCCCCGCCCCCGAACCGCTGGTCGTGAAGTCGGGGCCGGAGTGGCTGCCGATCCAGTTCAAAGGGCGAGACGGTGAAAGGGTCGCCGCTGGATTTCTCCTGCTTCCGCGATCTCCCGGCCGGGAAGCACGGTCGGATCGTCTCCAACGCCGAAGGGCATCTGGTCTTCGAAAACGCGCCGGAGAAACGGATCCGCCTCTTCGGCACCAATCTGGTCGGCACGGCGAACTTTCTCGAACGGGAGGATGTCGAGCGTTTTCTTTCCGCCATCGAGCGGCTCGGCTACAACACGGTGCGGCTGCACCACTTCGAAGAGGGAATCCTGAAACGGGACGCCGCCGACAGCGTGACGCTCGATCCGACAAAACTGGATCAGTTTCACTACCTCATCAGCCGCCTGAAGGAGCGCGGGTTCTACATCAGCCTCGATCTCTATGCGAGCCGGAAGCTCAAATCGGGCGACAACATTCCGGAGTTCGACAACACCGGCGACTACAGCATGAAAAATCTGGTCTGCATCAGCCCCGCCGCGCTGGAGAACTGGAAGAGTTTCGCCCGCAACCTCCTCACCGCCCCCAATCCCTACACCGGCATGACGCTGGCGGAGGATCCGGTGCTCTGTTCGATGAATCTGGTCAACGAGAATCCGCTCACCGGAATCTGGAATCACGCCCGCTCCTCCCGCGCCGCACAGAAACTCTACCGGCAGAAGTTCGAAGAGTATCTGCGTTCGCAGAAAACGGCCCCCGACGGGAAATCGGTCACCCGCAACGGTCTCTTCATCGAATTTCTCAACGCGCTTCAGCTGCGGTGCATCAAGGAGCAGATGCGTTTTTTGAAGGAGGAGCTGGGGGTGAAGGCGCTGCTCACCGACCTCAACTGTTACGCGGAGTATTCCCTCGCCGGAGTCCGTTCCGAACTCGACCTCGTCGATCACCACCAGTACTGGGACCACGCCCAGTTCCCGGGGAAGCGCGGCGGGAAACTCCAGATTTTTCACAACGAATCGGCCATCGCCCGGCAGGGGGGCTGCCGCGGTCGACGATGCCGGTCCGGGTCTTCGGCAAACCGTTCCTCGTGACGGAGTTCAACTTCTGTCTGCCGAACACCTACCGGGTGGAGGCGCCCGCGCTGCTGGGCGGCTACGCGGCTCTGCAGGACTGGGATGGCCTCTACCGCTTCGCCTGGGCGCACGGACGGGAGAATCTACGCAACGCGATCCGGAAACTGAGCATGCACGACACCATGAACAACGTTCAGGCGCAGATGGCGGACCGGATTCTCTACATGCTCTTCGTCCGGGGCGACGTGAAGGCCGCCGGTCCGGCGGTCGCCTTCGAGTTCAAGCCGGAGCAGGTGCGCGCGCTCAAGGGGAACTCCAGAGCGGGCCGCTGTCCGCCGAAATTCCAGATGCTCGGCCTGTTCTGCCGGATCGGTTCGCTGCCGCAGTGGAAGAGCTTCCCCGGCGTGCAGAAGGTCGATCCCCTGCGGAAAAACTGGGAAAAGCATCTGCCGTGGGAGGCTTCCGCCGCGCTGAACGACCTGATCCAGGGCGGGGAAATCGCCTCCTCCACCGGAGAACTCACCTTGAACACCGGCGCAAAGAGCATGCGGATCGTCACCCCCGCGAGCGAAGTTCTTACCGGCGAGAACCGGATGACCGGCAAAGTGATCGCTTCGGCGCAGCTGAACGGCTATCAGACCGTCGCGCTGCATTCGCTCGACGGCAGACCGCTGACCGAAAGCGGGAAACTGCTGCTGATCCAGTTGACCGACCTCACCAACAGCGAACTGAGTTTCACCGATGCGAGCCGCCGGATCCTCACTTCGTGGGGGAAACGCCCGCACCTGCTGGCGCGGGGCAGTGCGGAACTGGTTCTCGCGCTGCCGCGGAAAATGCGCATTGTCCCGCTGGAGCTGGATGGCGCGTTGTCGAAACAGGAACTTCCCGCCACGTTCTCCGACGGGCAGCTGCATTTCCGCATCGCCACCGATCAGCTGCCGGGCGGCACGCTCGCCTGTCTGCTCACCTCCGAGTAGAAGACCGCCCCGCCTCTTCCTCCGCCGCGCCGCAGCCGGGACGCTCCATCGACGGCGGGAAACTGGCGCGGTATTCACTCGGGGACATCTTCGTCTTACGCTTGAAAAAACGCGCAAAATAACTGGGATTCTCCCAGCCGAGCAGAAGTGCGATCTCCTTGACCGGACGCGACGTGCTGCGGAGCAGGTACTTCGCCGCCTTGATCCTGCGGTCGAGAAACGAGGCGTACGGCGTCGTGCCGAACTCCTTCTTGAACACCCGGATGGTCTGCGATACGGAGCGCCCCGATTTCCAAAGCAGTTTCTTCGGATCCAGCCCCTCTCCAAGCGGCAGTGCGGCGAGGTAGCGGTGCACCTCCGCCGCCGGTGACGCAACAGCCCTGCTCTCGCGGGCAAACCGCCCCAGCGCGGCAAACAGCGGCACCACGATACGGGCGGAAAGTTCATTCGGATCCTCTCCCGCCGCTTTCCGGAGTTCCAGCAAACCGGCCTCAAACCGTTCCGCGAACGGGCACGCTTTCAACAGCACAAAATCGGTCAGTCCGTAGGCCGCCAGCAGGTCCGGCAGCAGGGCGCCGTCCACGTTGAACCAGAGTTTCCGCCACGGGTCCTCCCGGTCGGAGGCGTAGTAGTGATTCGAATTCGGCGGAACGATGTAGACGTCACCCGCTTCCGGATAGTAACGCTCGCCGTCGATCACCAGAATGCCGCGGCCGCCGGTCACACACTCCAGCACCATCTTCGACGTGGCGCGCCGGGCGATGTAGTAGCTCCCGTCACACCAGGAGATGCCTGCGCTGGTGATGCGGATCGGCGTTTTGCCGTCGTATTCGCACGTGTAGATGATCTCTTCCTTCATCGATCCGCCTCCTCCGGAGTTTCGGAACAATATAACGCCGATTTCGCCGCATTTCACCCTCCCGGTTCAAGAAATGCGCAAAAAGTGTATTTTATTGCGCATTTTATCTCTTTGCAAACAGAGCTTCTCCGAGTATAATAGATAGAAAACACAGGGAGAATTTCATGGAGCACTTCGACCCGGCACAATTACCTTGCCCCATTCTTCTGCGGGGAGACGCCCGGACCGCCTACCGCGATCCGGCGGTCTTTTACCGCGACGGCTGGTTCCATCTCTTTTCACGCTGGTGGAAATCGGCGATGACAACCTGCCCTTCCTCTATCTGGCGACTACCCGGAGCCGCGACTTGATTCACTTCACGCCTATTCGAAAACTCACCGAAGCCGACCGGGCGAAGAACTACTCCAGCCCCGGCTGCGTGATCGAATTCAACGGCGAATACCACCTTTGTCTGCAGAGCTACTGCCGCGAAAACGGCGAGAAGTACGGCAACGCCAACAGCCGGCTCTACCGGATGCACTCCCGCGACCTCGTCACCTGGAGCAGGCCGGAACTCCTCCGCGTCAAGGGCGACGCGATCCCCGACGCGCAGGCGGGGCGCATGATCGACCCGTTTCTGCTGCGATGCGACGACGACAGCGGCCCCCTCTTCTACTGTTTCTTCAAGCAGAACGGCATCTCCCGCTCGGTGAGTCGCGACCTCATCCACTGGAATTTTCTCGGCTCCTGCGACGGCGGCGAAAATGTGTGCATCATTCGGGACGGCGATGAATTCCTGATGGTCCACTCTCCGGCGAACGGCATCGCCTTCCGGCGGAGCCGCGACCTCGTCACCTGGCGCGACTGCGGCTGCACCTTCTCGGCAGCGCCGGCTGGGAGTGGGCGCGCGGCCGGATCACCGCCGGATTTCTCCTCGATCTCCGCGCCGAACCGGAAATCGGCAAAATTCTGCTCTTCTACCACGCCACCGGTCCCGAGGATGAGACGAAGATTTTCGACACCCACGCCTGCATCGGCGTCGCCTGGAGCGACGACCTGCGCCGCTGGGAGTATCCGCAGGAACAGAAGGCTTCGAAACACCATCTGCAATTCCCCCAAATACCAACGTCTGAACCCATAACCACAGGGAGGCTCTCATGAACGGAACAACCCCCAGAAAATCCGGTGGAAAACGCCGGAGCCCTAATTTTACTCTTATTGAACTCCTGGTTGTGATTGCGATCATCGCGATCCTGGCCGCCATGCTGCTTCCGGCGCTGAACAAAGCGCGGACGACCGCCAGGGGCAATCTCCTGCATCAACAATTTCAAACAGTGCGGGATGGCGCTCCGGTTCTACGCCGACGCCCATGGCGAACTGATTCCGCAGCAGGTCAAACTGCGCGACAAGACTCCCGGCTGGGCCGCCGCGCTGGCCTTCGCCAACCTCCTGCCCCGCACCTACTACAAGGGGAACTGGATCAATACGGCGAAATTCACCCAGTGCCCGGATGCGATCTACCCCACGCTCCCGATCACCGACACCAACTGCAATGAGTTTCTCAACCGCACCTATGGAATCTTCATGCTGGTCTGCGCTGACAGCAGTTTCGAAGAGGAGATCGGCCCGGTCTGGGAGCGGCCGAACGGCGACTGGACCAGCTTTCTCAGCACAAAAAAATCCGCAAGCCCGCGAATACCATGATTCTGGGCGACACCTGCAACTCCACCGCCGACTTCGCCACCGGTGACAACTTCAACAAGAACGGCTGGGGGTGGAGCATGGACGGCACCGGTCTGGGCTACGTCAAGACCTGGCACTCTCCGCGGAACGTCAACGTTCTGTTCGCCGACGGGCACGCCGTCGCACTCGATGTGAAAAAACTGTATCAAACCGCCAACAAATGCCGCTACTACTACAACCGGAACGGGCAGAAATGCTCCACTCGATAACCCGAAGGAGGGAACTTGCCATGAAATTTCTTCTTCTGGCTCTCCCTGTTCGCAGCGGGCGTCTCCGCCGCCACACCGCAGCCGATCGACAACTCCGCACTTCTTCCTCCGATTCGCCCCGACAGCGAGGTGAAGCTGGAATACTCTCCGGGCAAGGCGATCGGCCACCCCGACTGGCTCAAAAGTCTGATTCTGGTAGAGCTCAATGTCGAAACCGCCTCCTCCAACCGAAAGTTCAGCGGCATGGCGGAAATCCTCGACCATCTGGCGGAAACCGGCGTGAACGGCGTCTGGATCACCCCGCTCCATGCGGGCGGGCACTACGGCAACCACGGAATCCACACCATCAACAAGCGCCTGACCGGTCCGGGCAGCGACGAGGAGTGCTGGAACCAGGTCAGACAGTTCGTCGACGAGTGTCACAAACGAAACATCCGGGTATTTCTGGACGTCATCTCGTGGGGAGTCCGCGAAGATGCTCCGTTGCGGCGGGAGAAGCCGGAGTGGTTCACCGGCGAATTCAAGAAGGAGTGGGATGGCTGGCTTTTTCGACTGGAGCAACCCGGAGCTGAACGAATGGTTCATCCGCAATCTGGTGCAGTGCATTCTCCGCACCGGCGCCGACGGGTTCCGCTGCGACTGCGGCCCAAATTTCTGCAAATACGGGCCCCTACCGCGAAGCCCGGACTCGACTGCTGAAACTGGGGCGGAAAGTGATCTTCTTTTCGGAACACGCCAGCTGCCGGCGCGACACGTTCGACTTTGATCAGAATGCGTTCATTCCGGGGCCGGCCCGCAACCGGACGAAGATGATGGATTGCGACAGTCTGCTGGTCAACAACATCGTCGATCTGATCCGGAGCGGCGCGCAGCTCGGCGCGGTGGACGATTACGGAAAACCGGGCGGAACGGAACGCTTCTACGCAATGATGCTCTCCAACCACGACAGCAAGGGGTACTCGTCGCAGGGGGACATCATCGCCTTCGCCTATCAGGCCATTCTCTCCCCGTTTCTGCCCATCTGGTTTCTCGGAGAGGAGTGGAACAACCCCTACCCCCTACCGGCGGGTGCCGCGACGGTGGCTCTACGATCGACGGATCGACACCGACGCCCGGCGGAAACATAGGGAATTCTTCGAAACGGTCAAGCGGATAATCCGTATCCGGCGGCTCTATCCGGAAATTTTCGAATACTTCCCGGACAATCATCGGGAGTCGAACATCGCCAAAGTGAAAGTGCTTCCGCCGTGGTTCCGCAACCGGCCGGAGCAGCTCTGTCAGCCCTACGCCCGGTACCGGGGAGACTCCGCGGTTCTGGTCATTCCGAACAACAGCCCGGTTGACGGAAACTACACTGTCACGATTCCGTATGAGCTGCTGAAGTTTTCTCCCGGAGAGCGATTTGCCGTCACCGACCTGCTGACCGGGAAGGTGCTTGCCACCGGCACTGCGGAGGAGTTGAACAAGTTCGATCTCTTCGTGCGGGAAGGCCGTCTGGGCGTCTGTCTCGTCGCCCCGGCCTCCCGCCCGCTCCGCCGCTGAAGCCGGCCCTTCAGTAGAAGACCACCTGCGGGAACTTCTCCGGCGCGCCGTCGGTGCCCAACCCCGGCGCAAGCTCGATCCACCCCTTGCGGCCGCCCCCGTCGTTGTCGTTGACGATGAAATTGAAGCGGAATCCGCGGCGGAGCGCAGCGTGATCCATCCGCAGCCAGTAGAGCGGAATCCGCGCCAGATAGTAGGTCCGGCCGTTGTTCCGGTTGGTCTCCACCCGGATGGCGGGATGCATCTTCGAGGCCAGCTCTTCGGAAGGTGCACTCCAGATGTGATGCAATGCCCTGCCGGAGGCGGAACGGGCGAAGCCGATCTTCCAGTTCCGCCCCTCCCCGGGGAAAGAAAGTCCGAACTGAACACTGTCCCCCTTCCACAGATCCGCGGCCGGTTCCACCGGATTGTGGCGGTCGTCGGTCACCACCACCTTCAGCAGCAGGTCGTGTTCGCTCACGCCGAGCCACGCGCGGACACTGAGATCCTCCGGGCCACGCCAGTGGAGATCACGTCTGCCCGGATCCGCCTCGTGCAGTCCTACCACCTGCTCCGCCTGGTCGAGCACAAAATCCGCCTCCCGCCGGAACTCGTGGTCAAACGGAATTCCCTTCCCCGCCGTGGCGGCAAGTTCGATCTCCCTTTCCAGCCGGGAATCGATGTATCCAGCTCAAATATTCCGGCCGGACCGGCGGGGAGTTCCAGCGTCCCCGCAACCCGACGGGTGCTCTCCGGCGCAAGCCGGAGGGTTGCCCCGCCTTCCACATCAACCGGCTTCCGGAGGGCGGCACAAGGCGCACCTCCAGCGTCCGTTTGAGCGGATTGCGAAAGGTCGCCGTCACCGGCGTAGGCCGCCCCGGCACCAGTACCGGCGGCAGTTCGAGGTCGAAGAGATTTCCGATGTACTCCGCCCGGGTGGCGTTGCGCAGCTTCAGAATCACCGGCCACTTCTGCGGCGGCAGATAGAGCACGCCGTCACTGATCGCAAGCGGGTGGACGTTGTTCATGAGGTCGATCCACTCCGCCGACCCGGCATCGGTCCGGATCAGTTCGCCGAAACCGGTTCCCGCCTCTTGCCAGCACGGCAGCAGCAGCAGCGTATTCCCGTCGCGGAACCGGTAGAGAGTGGTGCCGTTCCGCGAAAGATCCGCTTCAAAACGGGCTTTTCCGAAATTCGCGGCAAGCGTATTGTAGACCCCGTAGACGAATTTCGGCCGGAAGTCGTGCGTGAGCATCCCGTAGTTGTGCTCGCCGTCGCCCGGATTGAATCCGTCATTGCGCAGATCGTACCAGTTGTAGCCGATCGAACCGCGCGACCACGCGAAGAGAAGTTTCTGAAACAGGGTGACCGCCTGAAGACGCCGGTCGTTGTTGAGCACGGTGACGGCGGTTTCGTTGGCGTACCAGGGCACCGTCGTGCCGACCGCCCGGCGCAGCGGCAGAAAACGGTTGTCAATCACGTCGCGGTAGACTGGAAAGAGGCCGTGTTCGTGGTAGGCGTGGATGTCGAACGCACCGGCACAGCTGCGCAGCACCTTCTCCTGAAACCGGGGATCGCGGATCCGGCGATGTTTCCGGAGCGTGGCGAATCCGGCGGTCAGCACGCGGGCTTCGGGATCCGCCCTGCGAATCTCCTCCGACGCGGCGCGGAGCAGTTCGCCGTAAGTTTCCGCGTCGAAACGGGCGAAGGTGTCGATATCCGGCTCGTTCCACACCTCCCAGAACCGGACCCGGCCACGGTAACGCGCCGCCATCGTCGCGACATAGTTGCGCCAGGCGGCAGGCGACGGCGCCGAGCGGGCCCAGTCGAGCATGGAGCGAGCGGAGCGAACCGTCTCCGGGGCCGCCGCATGGCGCGCGGTGAAGGCGAACATCCCCTGCAGCTGCATGTTCTGTTTCGCCAGCAGTTCGACGATGCGGTCGAACACCGTGAAATTCCACTTTCCCGGCTGCGGTTCCAGCCCGGCCCACTCCACCGAGTCGCGGAAGATTTTCGCGCCGCAAAGCGCGGCGGCTTCGATTTCGCGCTCCTGCTCCCGGTAACTCCAGGTCTGGGCATGCGAACAGACGCCGAAGAGAAATCCGCCCGGTTCTCCGGGTGTCGGTCCCGCCGGCGTCATCGCGACAAAGGAGGAGACGCTCTCACGAACCGGCCGGCCGGGGATTTCCAGCCGGAACCGCACCTCCCAGACGCCCCATGCCGGAAGCTTTTCCGGAAAGAGCCGGGAGGCGGTTCCGAACGGTTCCAGCACGATCGGCGCCTCATTCCGCAGCGTGCGTCCGAAGAAGTCGGTCAGCGTCACGCCGAGCCGGATCCGCAGTGTCTCACCGGAACGGTTGGCCAGTTGAAAGCGCGGCGGCTCCAGCGTCCTCTGAAACCACGGGAAATCGATTTCAACCGCCTCCAGCGGCGGAATCAGGCGGGTCATGTCGGAATTCCGCATCACCAGATGAATCCGGTCGGACTCCGGCCGGATCTCCCAGTGATCGAACCAGGCGCCGGGCGCGGGGAGTTTCCGGCCCCGCCTCCCAGCGGAGTGTGGCATTTCCCGGAGCAAACGGGCGCGGAGCGAGGCGCACCAGCTTGCCGTCCGCCCCTTCCAGACCGGAATGACGTTTCCTTTCCCCTCCAAAATCTGCAGTTTCAGCGAAAAACCGGTCAGCGAATGGTAGCGCAACAGCTGGAATTTCCGGTTGCGGATGCGGATGGAGTGCCCCTGCCCATTCACCTCCAGCCCGGAATTCCCCGGCGTCAACACGGTCTCGCCGCCGTAGGATTCAACCACCCAGCGCTCGCCGTCGTCAAATTGAAACAGCGGCGTGGTGACACTCGTCTTCTCCGGCAGAGAAACCATTTCGGCCGCGGCCCAAAAGGCCATCAGCAGCAAAAATGCGGCGTTAATACTCTTTTTCATCATTCTCGAATCCCCGTCCGCGTCTTACAGTTTGGAATCCCACTGGTTGTTGGAATTGCTGGTCCAGACGAACGGCGGCCGTGCCAGCGGCATCTCATAGACGCCGATGTAATTGCGTACACTTCCGTCACAGAAGGCGACGTTTGCCGTCGTCCTGCCGTTGTGCAGAAACCACGGTTTCCCGTTGTCGTTGGGAGTCCAGTGCGAGAGCAGCGAGTTGCCGATGTCCCGCCCGACAGCGCGGTTGGCCTCGTCGTAGCAGTCGGCCAGCATCAACGTCTTCGAAGGCGAACGGACATTCTTCTTCGGCGGAGTCGAGGAGTCCGCACCGCCGAGAAAGCGGGCATTGTAGCCGTAACAGGAGTATTTGTAAGGGCTGTCTCCGGCGGAGGTCTCCGGATCGGCATCGTCCCACAGCGCGATCTTGCTCCGGGTCCAGTCGGAGCCGTCCTGCACGTAGCCGGGGCAGAGAAAACGCGAACCGGTCGCATATTTGCCGCGCATCAGCCGCCAGGTCCACCAGTTTTTATCCACCGTGTCATATCCGGGCACGAACACGTCGTAGTCGCCCATGTAGAGCGCCATCGTGGTCCCCAGCTGCTTGAGTTCATTGGCGCAGCTGGCGGTCTTCGCCCGCCCCCGCGCCTTGTTCAGCGCCGGCAGCAGCATCGAGGCCAGAATCGCGATGATCGCAATCACCACGAGGAGTTCGATCAGAGTAAAATTGCGGGACAATCTCCTTTTCATTTCGTCACCCTTTCCATCAAAGATTCTCCTTCAAAAAGTTCGATCTCTTCGGATTGATACAGCAGCCTTTCGTTCCGGCGCCCGCCGGGACAGTATTGAAGCACCAGTTCGCGGATCAGTTCCTCCACCTCCGGATTCCGCACCGTGGCGAGCGCGGGGGTCATCAGCCGCGCCTCCTGCGTGCCGCCGAAGGAGAAAACCGAAACATCCCGGCCGATTCGGATGCCCGCCTCGAAACAGGCGCGGTACATTCCGACCGCAACCGGCACCGTCGCGCAGAAGAAGGCGTCGGGCAGCGGATTGTGCGCCAGGAGGTCGCGGCAGAGTTCAACCGCGCAGAACTGTTTTTCCGAGTAATCCGGAACGCTGCGGGTATGGGCTCGCCCCTGCATGCCGTGCGCGTCGAGAAAGTTCTGCCAGTGCTCGTGCCGCAACGCAAGATCCCGGGAATACGCCGAGGAGAGAATCTGAATGTAGTCGATGCTCCGGTGGCCCCGTTCAAACAGTTTCTGCATCATCACGTCGACCGAGGAGAGTTTCGCCCCCTGCAGCGAACGGATCCCGTAAGCGGTGTAATCCTGAAACATCGTGACGATCTTGTCACAGCACTTGCTCATCCGTTCGAGCAGCCGCGGCGGCGGCGTCTCCGGGAGCTGGATGAAAATCAGGTCGAACCTGCCGTTGAGCGCATCGTCGATGGTGGTGTCGGTGCTGGTGGTGCAGGCGAACACCTTGAGCTGCCCGCCCAGCTCCAGCACGACCCGGCGGATGGCCAGATGCCATTCGCTGATGTGCCAGAACGGCGTGAGCAGCGCCACCCGGGGGCGGAGTCCCTGTGCGGTTTTGACCAGCGTCTTTCTGCCGGAAGGATCGCTGGCGAGAATCCCCTGTGTCTTCAGCAGATTGACCGCCTGCCGGGCGGTAAGGTAACTGACCCCCATGTCCTCCGCCAGCCGGCGGAGATTCGGCAGCTGATTGCCCGGATACTCCCGTGCCGGATCCGGGTGGTGAGAATCTCGCAGATTTCCTGATACTTTGCCACCGATACGACCTCCGGATATTACATATACCGTAATTGATATATATCATGTTCGGCATATATTATGATCCAACATCAGCCAAATGTCAAGTCCCATGATGAAAAAAAGGGAAAATTATGCCGAAAGAGGCGAATCGTCTTTCCCGGCCAGGAGCCGCCGGATGCAGCTTGCCGAGGTGAAAAGCGGAAGAATTCTTCGGAAACGCGACTTCTGACGGAGAATTCGCGCCGGACGGAAAAAATCTGCCTCCCTTCATTTTTTTGAAGAAAATTTCACGACGCCCTCTTGACATAGCCAGAGAATTGTGACATAATATAGCAGAGTTCAATCAACCAGTACAGGAGCGACGGGACGTGAAAGATAAGCTCTCACAGGTGCGGGAATTTCTGCTGGACGGGATCGAATCCGGCCGTTTTCCTCCCAGATCGCAACTCCCCGGCGCCCGGGATATCGCCGCGGAGGTGGGGGGCGTCTTTTCTGCTGGTGCAGCACGCGGTCTCCTCCCTGGAGCAGGACGGGATCGTCGAATGCGTTTCGCGGCGCGGCACCTACGTTTGTCCGGGCTGGGAACACCGGTTGATCCGCAACCATATGGTGATTCTGAAAAAAGGAATTTTCCTCCCCTGGCAAAAAGGGATTCGCCGACCTGCTGGCGGAAGAACTCCCGGAACTCCGGCTTGCGCACAACTTTTACCGCGGGATGTTCGAATTGCGGGTCACCCTCTACCTGCAGGAGCACCGGGATGAATATCTCGACCTCTCCCCTATCTCCCGGAAGGGATCCATGACGAAACCATTTTTTTCAGTTTCCGTTCCGCGAATTCCGCGAACCGGACGGGCGGGTATTCGGCATTCCCTTCATCTTCTCGCCCCGGGTGGTCTTCTACAACCGGGAGATGCTCGCACAGTGCGGCCTTCCCGATCCGGCCCACGACTGGTCATGGGAGTGCTTCCTGGAGTATATCCGGAAACTGCGTCAACGGTTCTGTGCCGACAAGGTTTTAAATTACAGCGACGACACCTTTTCTGGATGAATTTTCTGTTTCGCTCCGGCGGGAAACTGATCTCCCGACGGCCGGACGGGACCTACCAGGTCTGCATCGACTCCCCGGAGACCATTCACGCCATCACCCTGCTCCAGGAGCTGCGGCGCACCCTGCAGGCCCCCGGAGCGGAAGAACCGGATGCGCCGCCAGCCTCCTTCTGGCAGGGAACCCATGCCCTGCTGGTGGCGGACCGGGAATTCTACAGTCTCGGACGCGGCAGATCCTTCAATGCCTGGGGAACGGTTCCGCTGCCACTGCTGCCCGGCGGCACCCGGCTGACGGCACAGGCAACCGATCTCCTCTGCGTCCGCAAAGAGTGTGCCGATAAAAATCTGATCCGCAAATATATTCATTTCCTGCTCAGCAAACGGGTTCAGAATTACATCGGGAGCCAGTGTTACGGCATTCCGATCCGAATCTCCTCCGCACTGGCAAGCATCGATCAATCCGATCCCCGTGACCGGATTTTTCTGGAAGAGATGCAAACCGTCTCCGCGGAATACAACGTCGATTCTCCCACCATTTCCACCGTGCTCCACAACGGCATCAGCCGCATCATCGCCTCCGACGAACCGCCCGGCCCGGCGGCAAAAGGCTGGCGGCCGCCATCCGCACCGTGATGGAGGCGCTGAAACCGGAGGCCGATTTGAAAATGGGAAACATCCTTAACAGTTCCGACTATCAAATTCATCCATGGAGGTTGCAATGAAAAAAAGTATCCGTCGAAACAATTCAGAGAAAACTTCATTCACCTTAATTGAACTTCTTGTAGTAATTGCAATCATTGCAATTCTGGCGGCCATGCTGCTTCCGGCATTGAACAAGGCGCGGGCAACCGCGCAGCGGACCGCCTGCCTCACCAATCTCAAGCAGCTTGGTCTGGCCAGCAACGCCTATGCCGACGACAACAACGGTTCGCTTACCATGTACTATCAGGCAGCAGGCTCTCTTTTCAAATATGTCTATGGCCCGGCACACTCCTCCTGGGCAAACAGAACGCTTGTCCCCTACATCGGCGGGACGGTCGACGACAGCGTAACCAACGGCGGTGATCTGGGAAACCGGTTCCGGACGCCCAAAATCGCCGTTTGTCCAACGGGCCGGTACTATGGGAAGGATGAAGAGATCATCCCCAAGAGTCTCCGCGGCAGCGAACTGCTCAACGCCAGCTACTTCTTCAATGTCTATCTGGTTTCAACTGCAAAAGTTGCCAACAAGACGGATGCCAGCGCCGCAAGATGGCATGTCTTCCGCAAGGTGAAACGACCTGCCATCCGTCTGCTGGCGGCCGACAACTCCCGGGAAAACTTTGACGGCTCCATCACCAATTCGTTCTACACGATCTTTCAGCAACAGGAGATCAGCCGCCGCCACAGAGAGTCCGGCAACATCCTGTACGTCGATCTCCATGTCGATTCCAAACCGCATGCGGAGCTGATGGGCTGCGGCAGCGGTTCCAACCGCAGCGCCGACGGCAACTATTTCTGGCACGATGATTACAAATGACGGGAGAGCGGAATCATGAAACTGCCACTGTTTCTCACCATTCTCGCGGCGCTGCCGCTCTCCGCCGCGGAACTTGTCAATGCCGACTTCACCCGATGGAACGCCGGAGTCCCCGCCGGATGGCGCGAGACCACCGGGGCGGTTGAACTCAAGGCCGCTCCTCCGGCGGGGATCACGATGCAGATCCGCCGCGCCGGTACGCTGGATTCCTCGCTGGAACAACTTGTAAAGAATCCACCCAAAGGGGTTCGGCTGCGTTTCGCCGCCGCCATTCAGGCCGACCGGCCGAAAACGGCGTATCTCTCCGTCAAACTTTTCCGGAACGGAAAAGAGATCAAACGGGTCAACTCGTCGCTCAACAACACGAACCAACAACTGCTGGCGGTGAATTTCGATCCGGCGGAGGCCGACGCCTTCAGCGTCCACTGCCGGACGAAGCTTTCCGCCGAACTCTCCGGGAAATCCGCAACGTTCCGCGAACTGCGCCTCACGCCGGTCGCCGTCACTCTGCCCGACGGATGGATCAACCTCAATCCGGCCGAATGTCCGGCGGAAGCGGTTCCCGGCGGCATCCGGACCCGGATCGCAGTCAAAGACAATTTCTACGGAGCGATCGTCAAACCCGTTCACGGCCTCCCGGCGGAGGTATCCCGGATCTTCAGCGCCACCGTCAGGAGCTCCCGCGGCGGCGTCGCCTGCCTCACCGTCAAGCTCTTCAAAGGCAACAGGGAGCTCCGCCGGTTCGACTCCAGGCGGAACATCGCGCCGGAATCCCGTCTGGAAGTGAAATTCACGCCCCGCGAGGCGGATCGGGTTGAACTGCTCTGCCGCCCGATTCTCTCCGAGGAGAACGTCGGCACCGTCATGGAATTTCTCGATCTCAAGCTTCAGACGCAGCGGGAGGCGGCGCTCAGCTCCAACCGTCCACGGGTCGAGCTGGTTCCCGGCTTCGAGGTATGCGGCATCTACTTCAACAACTGCACGGCTCAGGCGGAGGAAAACTTTTCCGCAAAGCTCGATTTCCGCCGCGCCGGAGAAACCGTCTGGCAGCCCGCGCTCGATCTCGTGTACATTCCGGAGGAACACGCCGCCCGCGGCAGTCTGCTCAAACTCGCCGAAGGAAGCGATTATGAACTCCGCCTGACCGTCAACGACAACGGGAAACGGGAAACCATCGAGCGGAAATTCCGCACCCGTTCCCCGGAAATTCCGATTGCCCGTACCATCGAGCTCGGTCCGGAGACTCCGCTGCCGCTGGTGATCCGGGAGTCCGGCACGCCCTCCGGCTACATCCGCTACACCGCGAAGCCCGGCACTGTCCTCAACGGCGGCGTCCGGAGCCGGGAGGTCATCCTGGTGGACGGCGCCTCCTGTCTGGTGTTCGAGAACCTCACCATCCGCGGCGGCCAGGTCAACGGCATCCACCTCTCGCAGGCTTCAAACATCGCCGTGCTGAACTGCGACATCGCCGGATTCGGCCGGATCGGCACCATGCGGGTGGAACGCGACGGCAAGTTCTACGACGCCGGAAACAAGGTCATCAACAATGATGCGGGAATCCGTATCCTCGGCGGCCGCGACATCCGGGTGGAACGCTGCTACATCCACGATCCGCGCGGCACGGCGAACAGCTGGTTTCACAGCCATCCGGCCGGCCCCAACGGCATCTTCGTCGGAGACGCGGAACAGGTGACGCTCCGTTACAACGACTTCATCGGCAGCGACGCCCGGCGCTGGAACGACGCGGTTGAGGGCTGGGCGAACGGCTCTCTCTACGGCAGCGTCTGCCGCGACGCCGAGATCGTCGGGAACTATTTCGCCTTCGGCAACGATGATGGCATGGAACTTGACGGAGGGCAGATGAACTGCCGCTTTCTCTACAACAAGACCGAAGGAATGCTCTGCGGCGTCAGTACCGCCCCCTGTCTCTCCGGCCCCTCCTATCTGGTCGGCAACCTCTTCTGTGAGCCGGGAGATGTCTACGGGCTGACCAACTGCGGCCTCAAGAACGGTTATTCCGTTGCGGGGACCGGACGGCTCTTCTTCTTTCACAACACGATCACCGGCGACTGGAACGCCGCCTCCGATTACGGCGGCAGCGCAACGGAGTGGAAGACGCAGAGCAATCTCCTCAAGGGAGTCGGCCGCAACAACCTCTTCGACGTGACCGGCAACCTGCTGGAAAACCTCCTCGCCAAAGGGAGAAGCGATTTCGACGGCGATCTTCTCTACAGCAGCCGCCCCGGGTTCCGGCCGCTGGAAGGGTATCGCGGCGAACGCAATCAGGAGAAGCACGGCATCGACGCAAAGCCGGAGTTCGTCGACGCCGCGGGCGGCAACTACATGCTCCGCCCCGGTACGCCCGGAAGCGGAAGCGGCATGGAGATTCCCGGTCTGACCGGGAAAAATCCCTCTGTCGGCGCATTTCAGCCCGGTATGCTCACCGACCTGCCGTTCCGACCGGTTCCAGTCCATACAGATGTCGCCCGCCTCTCCTTCGTCTCGCCCTCCGGTTCGGAACGGCCGCGAAAAACCGTGACGCTGACCGCATCACAGCCGGGATTCCGCTCGGCCTTCCGGATCTGCCGCAATGCGGAGAGTCGTCACTTCCAAGTCGAACCGGAACAGGGAACAATCGAATACGGGAAACCGGTCGCACTGACCGTCTCCATTGATCCGGAGAAGATCGACACGGCACGGCTTCACTCCGGCGCCTTTCTGATACGACTTCCGAACGGGCTCTCCCGGCCGGTTTCGGTCTACGTCGATTCCAGCCGGGATCCGGCTCTGCTCGCCCGCACCCGCAGCGGCGTCATCTACGGCGAGGCGTCGTCCCAGACGGACGGCGAAACCACCCTGACCATCGACGTGCCGCAGGAAGGAGAATATTACATGTTCATCCGGATGCCGGAACCGCCGTGGGCAATTTCCGCCAGCGTCGACGGCGCGGAGTTCCGGGAGTACGGTCTGCTCCGCTCCAGGGGAAATGGTCCGCGCTGGATCAGTTTCGGCGGCTGTACCTACCGCGGTCAGCCGAATCACCCGACCCGGTTCACCGCCGGACGTCATACGATCCGGCTCCGGCAGCTGCGAAAGCTGCGCTACCAGGCGCTCGGCTTCGCCCTCGCCCGGAATCCGGAGGCGCTGCTCTTCGCACCGGAATCCGACGGCTCCGCAGCAGAGTGAAGATCGTTGCAGCAGCGGACTCCTCCGCCCCGTCAGACCGGTATTGGCAGGACAACTCGAAAAAAAAATTGTCAACTCCGGTTGATTTTTCAGTGGGATCAGTGTATATTCTAAATATAGAATTTTTAGAATTTGAATCAAACCATATTCCCGGTTGAAACAAGGGTTCCGGCTGTCGCGTTTGCCTGCTGTCTGCGACGGCGCCCTTCCCGCAATGAGATTCTGCCGGGGGGGTGGTGTGGATCTTCATGTGAAATAGGAGTTTTCCATTTCACAGGGTGAACTGCGGCGACGGTGAAACCGGAGCTTGTGGTGGTCCGCACAGAATCAGACCAAAAGGACGGCAGGCGACCTCCCATCTCTGACGTTCCGCGCGGCATCTGCACGGAATTTCTTTTCGAAAGGTACCTGTCTTCAGCTGAATCAGCGCGGCGGCGACGTGGCTTCGTTTTACCCGAAACCGTTTTGTGAACGCAGGAGAACCGGAAGCTCCTGCCGATTTATGCGATCGGAAAATCATCAATATTTTACACGGAAATAAGGAGCAGACACCATGAAGACAAACAGGGAGGCGACAGCAGAATTATGGCAATGAGCAGGAAAGACATCAAGGATCTCGCCGCCGGGATCGGCTTTCTTCTGCCGAACATCCTCGGATTTCTGGCCTTCACGATGATTCCGCTGGTCATGAGCATCTACATGGCGTTCACCGACTGGAATCTCGAAATGCACAACTATTTCCGCTCCGAACCGATCCGCTTCGTCTGGTTCGACAACTTCACGAAGCTCTTCTCCGATCCGGAGTTTCCGCACTACCTCGGCAACACCTTCTTCCTGATGATCGGCATTCCGTTCGGCGTCGCGGGCAGCCTGGTCGCCGCGCTGCTGCTGAACATGGACTTCCGGAAGGGTGAATTCCGGAAACGTCTGCTGGTCACAATGATCCTGACCGCCGTGATGGTTACCAGCTTCGGACTGCTCGCCATCCTGGGATTCGGCGGCTCCGGCATGGCGCTTCTGCTCATGTCGCTCACCGGCGCCGTGCTGATTCTCGGCTCCATCGGCCAGCAGACGGTCTACCGCACCCTGTTCTATTTCCCCTACTTCACCGCGGGCGTGGCAACCTACATCCTGTGGAAAAAGCTCTACAATCCTCTGAACGGCCCGATCAACAACGCGCTCTCACCGCTGCTCGACCTCGCGACACCGGTTGCGCGCCGGATCAGCCCCGCCTGCGATGCGATCGGCATCGGTCTGCTGGTGCTGACCGGGCTCATCTTCCTCTGGATGGTCCGCCGGAAACTCCGGCTCTGGCGCGATGGCGAATCCGGCAGCGTGAGCGCATGGCTCGGAATGATCTTCTCCTCGCTGCCGCTCCTCTTCGCCTGGTGGTGGACGGCGCCGACCTGGACGGAAGTTGCCGGGAAAGGCGGCAGTGGCCGCTTCATTCTCCTTCTGATGCTGGCCTTTCTCGCGGTCGGCTGGGGAGCCTTCCTCTACCAACTCCTGATCGCCGGGCGGAAATATCACTGTATCGCCGACCGCGGCATCGGGGACTCCACCATCATCGACGGCACGATCATGGTGCTGAACATGGCTCTGATCGGCCTCTGCTGCGTTTTCTGGAAGCTGCCGGAGATGGCGGCAGCCGAAGAAGGCCTCACCCCGCCGATGTGGCTGTCGGACTACCACTGGGCCAAACCCTCGCTGCTCATCATGGGTTTCTGGGGCGCGATCGGTTCGAACAACATGCTGCTCTATCTGGCCGGACTCTCCGGCATTTCGCCGGAACTCTACGAAGCGGCGGACATCGACGGCGCCAATCCCTGGCAGCGTTTCTGGAACATCACCTGGCCGCAGCTTTCGAACGTGACCTTCTTCATCATGATCATGTCGATCATCGGCGGTTTGCAGGGCGGCTTCGACATGGCGCGCGTGATGACCGACGGCGGTCCCGCCGGCTCGACCACGACACTCGCCTACTACATCTACAATGAAGGATTCAGCACCGGACGGCTCGGATATGCTTCGGCTGTCTCGTGGATGCTCTTCTTCATGGTGTTCATCGTGACCATCTTCAACTGGAAATTCGGCAACCGCTACACAAACGACTAAGGAGACACCTTCATCATGCTGGAAAAACACAGTTTCGGGAACGCGTTCGCCAAACTGCTGACGCTGAACCTCGTTCTCACCGTCACAGCGGTGTTGCTCGTGCTGCCGTTCACCTGGATGATCCTCACCAGTTTGAAGCTGATCGAGGAGATCGGCGCCGATTCCTGGCTGCCGGAAGTCTGCCAGTGGCACAACTACAAGGATGTGTTCTCGACGAAGGGAATCTTCTTCGGGCGCTGGTACTGGAACACAATTTTCGTCTCCTGCTGGATCACCTTCCTTCAGGTGTTCACCAGCAGTCTCGCGGCGTTCAGCTTCTCGCGGCTGCAGTGGAAGGGGCGCGATCAGGTGTTCTTTCTCTACCTCGCCACGATGATGCTGCCCGGACTGGTGATGATGGTGCCGAACTATCAGAACATGGTTCTGCTCGAACTGGTCGACTCCTACACCGGACTCATCCTGCCCGCGGCCTTCTCGGCCTTCGGCACCTTCATGATGCGCCAGTTCATGATGAACATTCCGAAGTCGCTCGACGAAGCCGCCGAAATCGACGGGGCGACCAAGTGGCAGCTCTTCTGGGATGTGGTGCTGCCGCTGGCCCGCCCGGCGCTGGTGACGCTGACGATCTTCACCTTCATCGGCAACTACAACAACCTCTTCTGGCCGCTGGTTTTGATGAAGACGCCCGACAAGTACACCCTGCCGATCGGCATGCTCTCGTTTCAGGGCCTCGCAGGGGCAGCAGACCCATCTATTGATGGCGGCGGTCACGATGAGCGTCGTTCCGATGATCATCGTCTTCGTCCTGCTGCAGAAGCAGCTGGTCAAGGGAATCATGCTCGGAGGAGTGAAAGGCTGAAGCCGGTCGCCTCCGGATTGCGGCGGAAACCATTTTCCGCCGCTTTTTTATGTTTTTTTGAAAAAAATTTTGATCGACTGTTGACATTGCGACTTTTTCGAGTATAATATTGATAGAGCGCGAAATCATCTTTGCAGAATCATGGAGCAAACGAGTCGAAAATGCTTGCCAGAAAGAAAAAAGTGACGCTTTCGGATGTCGCCGGTGCGGTGGGAGTATCTCGCGCCCTGGTGGGGAAAGTGCTCGGCGGCGGCAACAGCAACATCCGTGTGAGCGAAGAGACCGCAAGAATGATTCGTGAAGCGGCGGAGCGCCTCCATTACCAGCCGAACCTGTCCGCCCGGATGCTGACCGGGCAGAGCAGTCATCTGATCGGGATTCTCATCGACGCCCAGCCGCCGCCGGTGACCTTCCGCACGCTGGCTTTCATTGACAAGTACGCGGCGGCGAACGGCTACCGCCTGCTGATCGGGGGAAGCGCACAACAGTATCGACAGCCTGTACCACCACTATTCCAACTTCATGCAGTACAACGTGGATGGGGTCATCTGTCTGGCGCATGACTACCCCGGGCAGGAGGAGAAGCTTCAGGAGCTGTTCCGCGATGCGGAGAACATCGTTTTCGTCGAGAAGCCGGTTCTGCCGGACGCATGCTGTGTGGAAATTGATCGAGCCGCGGCGGTGGAAGAGCTTACCTCGCTCCTGCTTCGGACCCGCAAACGGATCGGCATCATCATGGAAGACCCCTCTTATCACAGCATCCGTCAACGCAAGGAAGGGTATTGCCGCGCCATGCGCAAGGCGGGGCTGGAGAAGTTATGGATCCATTTCCTGCCCGATGAGCAGGTCGGTCTGGAAGAACTGATGCACCGGGCCATCACGGAATTTGTGCTCCCGGAGCAGCTGGATGCGCTGATAGCGCCGAACGACCTTGCCGCCTCCTACCTCATGCGGGAGCTCATGCGGCGGGGGCTCAGAATTCCGGACGATATTGCGGTGGCAGGATTCGACAACGAACCTTTTTCCGGCAGTCTGAATCCGAGCCTGACCACCATCGACGACAACAACGAGGAGATCGGCAAATACGCGTTCGATCTCCTGCTCGAACAGCTCAACGAAAAGAAAACATCCGTTCATCACAAGCACAGCGTTTGCGTCGTTCCCCGCATTGTATGGCGCGAATCCATTTGATGCGAAAATTTTTACCTGATTGATAGAGCGTGAAATCAAAAAATATAATATCAAATTTTTCAAAAACAGCAGGCGAAAGGAGGTCAGAAACATAGTTCCACCGTCTCCGGAAAACAATCGACACATGAGGAGTCAGAAAAACGTCACACGTCACACGTCACGATCCCACCGGGATTTCAAACTACAGACCGAAGGAGAAAGAAAATGAAAAACAGCAGACATTTTACCTTAATCGAACTTTTAATAGTAATAGCGATCATCGCCATTCTGGCGGCAATGCTGCTGCCGGCGCTGAACAAGGCGCGCGCCCGTGCACAGGTAAGCCAGTGCCAGGGCAACGTCAAGCAGATCATGACCGGAATTTTGACCTACACGACCGACTCCGAAGATTATCTGCCACCCAGTATTCAATCCTATGACGGCGACCGCAAAACGGCGGTTTACTGGCTTTCGGTCATCTATCCATATGTCGGCGGCGGACAGTATACTATCCCGGTTCCCGATGATTTCACCCTGACAAAGGTATTCACCTGCCCGGCAGCGCAACCGCAGGATACGAGCTTCTGGAAGGTTAACGGCATCACCTGGTCTCATTATGTTTATCTGGCACAGGCAGGATTTTATTATACTGGAGGTTATCCGGGCAACCCTTGGTATCGACCGGTGAAGGTGTCAAGAATCTATCATCCCACCATGCAGGGAATTGTCACGGATAAAGGTTTCAGCGACAGAACATACGATTACCTGGATTTATTTGAAGACATTAAAGACATTGTTACCCCGCTGACCGGTTGCGGCACTCACGGCGGCCAGACCAATGTCGGCTATGCCGACGGTCACGTCAAGCCCAAGACCTTCATTAACCGTCAGGAACCGAATGAACTCGGCAACCCGAACGAAGATTTCGTCAATATGTCCCAGCATGTCAAAAACACCGGTGTATGCCCCAAATGTGCGGCACAGTAACATCTACCCATGGATAACAGCATGAAACAGAAAACTCACATCATTGCAGCCGCCTGCCTGTTCGCCGGTGCGCTCTTTGCCGGAAATCAGACGTTTGACCAGTACCGCGCCTGGCCGGAAGGCAACCAGACCAGTCCCGCCTATGAGCAGGATTTCAGTACCGGAGATTTGAAGGTATTCACCTCCTTCCCCGGCTATACGATCGGCAAATACGGCTACAACGGTACTGCCGGGCTCCGCGCCGAACGCAAGCCGGGCGAGAAGTACGGATTCGTCTCGGTCCCGATTCCGAATCTGAAGCCGGGCAAGACCTACAAGGTCTCCATGCTCTGCCGCGGAGAGAACATTCAGGGGGAACCGCACGGCTTCTGCATCGAATTCTACCAGAAGCCAGGCAGGAAATATGTCGGCGGCCTGTACGACGCCCAGCCGATTACGAATGAGTGGAAGAAGATCGAACGCCCCTTCACCCTGCAGAAAGACCAGGAGGCACTGCTCTCGCTCTACATCCGCGACAAGGCATCCGGTGTGCTCTATTATGACAATATCCGGGTGGAAGAGGTCGGCAATCTCTGGTCGGTGCTGCCCACCCGCCTGACGAACCTTTCCCTCTGGACAGACGACTCCTCGTTCGAGCTTCATGCGGCGATTCCCCGAAGGAGCGAAGAACTTCGCCGTGCTCGCGACACTTGATCTTGACGGCAAGCGGTATGAAAAACTGCTCCGCCCGGATGCGAAGGGATTCTGCAGCGGCGACTTCGGCCCCCTCCCCGCCGGACGCGGCAAAATCGATTTCACGCTGCTCGACATGACGGCCAAACGCCGCCTCGCCTCAAGCGCCTATGAGATCAATGTGCGAACCCGTGACGCGGTTTCCGCCAATGCCGTAACCATCGATCGGGATCACCGCCTGATCGTCGACGGACAGCCTTTCATGCCGATCGGGATCTACGGCGCGTGGCAGGGCTCCATGAAGGACGAAGATCTGCAGCGAATCGCCGATGCGGGATTCAACACACTCCATCTCTACGGGATGGCGTGGCACCGCGGCCCCGGCAAGTATGCTTCGGATATGGAAGGCATCCGCGCCGGCGTGGATCAGGTCCACAAATACGGCCTGAAACTGGTCGCCAGCCTCAAGGAACATCTCCACGGCTGGAATCACAAGGTGGACGACGCCTACGGGCCGATTCCGGTAGTGAAGAAGATCGTCAGCAATCTGAAGGATCATCCGGCGCTGCTGGTCTGGTACGTCAGTGACGAGGAGGCGCGCTCCCGCGTGCCGGACATCATCCGGCTGCGCAACACGATCAACGCGATCGACCCGGATCACCCGACCTGGACTCTGACCTGCTTCTACGACGACCTCAACTACTACGCCACTTCGGGTGACATCCTCGGGATCGACCCCTACCCGATCAAGGCAACCCATGGCCCGCAGTCGCTCCGCGAACTGCAGGAGGCACTGCCGTGGGCGCTAAGACCGGCGCCACCATCTGGCACGTGCCGCAGGCGTTCAACTGGGCCATCGTCGACAAGAACATGAGCGACGAAGCGTTCCGCAAGAGCCGGTTCCTGACCCGGGAAGAGGTGCGCACCTCCCCGCTGCTCGGCGCAATCTACGGAGCAAAAAGGGTTCGTCTTCTACGCCTACTACGACATTGCAGCCATGGAGAAACGAGCCCCGGAACGCGGCGAACAGGACTGGAACAATCTCACGGAAACCGTGCAGCTGCTGCGCGACCTTGAGCCCTGGATCATGAGTACGGAGAAAGCCCCCGCGGTGACGGTCGAAAGCACCCCGGCCAACGAGGTCTTTGCCCGGGCGTTCATCAAAGACGGCGTCGTGCGCGTCGCCATTGCATCGCTGGGGAAACCGTGCAAGGCGATCATCACAGTTCCGGGACACGCGGGGTTGACATCCCGGTTCGGGAAAACCCGCGACCTCGGCGACGGACGGTATGAATACACGTCGGATGCCGTCGACTCCGACGTCTTGGAATAAAAAAGGAAGTGAATAATGCGGAACCTGTTTATTATCATCGCCCTGCTTCTGATTCTGGCGTCGGTCGCCACCTGGCTGACCCGCGCCGAGCAGGAGGGCGTGACGACAATCGTGTGGACAGCAGGCCTCTCGGAAGATCGTATCGAACAGGTTGCCGCCTTTCACGAATGGATGAAAAAGACCGGACGGGTGAATGAGAAGGGCGAGCCGCTCTTTCGCGTCCGCCTGGAGGCCGCCGACAATCAGAGCACGCTGATTCAGGCGGTTTCGGGGATGGCGGGCGATCTCATCGACCACGTTCCGGTCAAACGGTTCGCGCCGATGGGGGTGCTGGAGGACATCACCGATTTCGCCCGCGAGAACGGGCTGGATCCGGGGAGCAACTACGGCGCCGCCCGCGACCTTCTGATGTACGACAACCGGCAGTACGCCTACGCCTGCAATCTTGCGGCGTCGGCACTGCTCTGCAACGTGGATACCTTCCGCAAATACGGCATGGAGCCGCCGCCGGCAGAGTGGACTCCGGAGGAGTTCGAGCAGATCGGGCTGGAGTTCATCCGCCGGGCGAATGCGGGCAAACCCCGGCAGGAAATCTTCTTTGCCGGAGCGATGCCCGGCGTCATCCTGCCGCTGGCACGCAGCATGGGCTGCGACATGTTCAACGAGACGCTGACCGCGCCGCAGCTGACCGATCCGGCGTTTCTCAAGGCGTTGAAACTCTACCACCGCTGGGTGGATGAGCTTCACCTGATCCCGACCGCGGCGGAGATCGCTTCGGAAAGCACTGCGCAGTCCAGCGTCAACAACGCTTCCACGCCGCAGCTCATTTCCGGCCGCTACGCAATGATCGTTACCGGACGCTACGTCAACATGGATCTGCGCCGCTTCAAAACCGAACCGGTCAACCTGTCGTTTTCACAGTACCCGGAATACGATTTCAAGAATCTGGTGTTCATCTCGCGCAACACGGCGATCTTCAAGGGGTCGAAACATAAGGATCTGGCGAAGATTTTCCTGTTGTTTCTGGCCAGCCGCGAGTACAATGAGCTGCTGATCCGCAGCTCGGACGGGCTGCCGCCGAATCCCCGGTGGGCGGAGAACAATCCGGAATATCACCATCCCGCCGGCCGGGAGAACGAAGGCAATCTGCACACCAACGAACTCAAATGGGCGCGGACCATCGCCCTGCCGGAAAGCCTGAGCCCCTACTATCCGCTGGCGGAGGACAAGATCCTCTACGCCTACGAGCGGGTCGCAGGCGGACTCTCCTCCCCGGAAGAGGCTCTGAAACTGGCCAACGACTCGATCGCGTATTCGATTCGCAAAACCACCTCCGACGTGGCCTCGCTCCACGAACGGTACCGGCAGGACTGCGAACTGCAAACGAAGATCGATCAATATAAGAAGGCAGGAAAGAAAATTCCTGCAAGCTGGATCAAGAATCCCTACTATCTTCGCTATTATCGCGAAAAAAATATGCTTGAGACGCAGAAATGATTATGAAAAATTCAATGCGGCCACCACGCTTTCATGCTCCGGCGGTTTTCGGTGCCCGTCCCGGCAACCGTTTTTTCCTGCCGCTCCCGGTGGAGGGGCGGAAAATCAGTTTGAACTGTGTCAATCCACCGGAGGGTACGGCATTCGATCCCGGCGCCGGAACCCTTTCCGGCAAAATCGCCGTCCCCGGTGTCTATCCGGTATTTTTTCGAAGCTGAAAATCCCGTCGGCACCACTTCGTGTCGGGTCGACCTGATCGTCGGAGAGAATATTCAGCTCACGCCGCCGATGGGGTGGAACAGCTGGTACTGTTTCTCGGAGGGCGTCAGCGATGCGCGGATCCGTACCATCGCCGACGCTCTGGTTGAACGCGGACTCGCCGCCCACGGCTGGAACTTCGTCAATATCGATGACTGCTGGCAGGGAGAGCGCGGCGGGCGGTTCGGCGCGCTGCTGGGCAACGAACGCTTCCCCGATATGCAGGCGCTGGCGGACTATGTCCATTCCCGCGGCCTCCGGTTCGGAATCTACTCGACGCCGTGGATCTCCACCTACGCCGGATTTCGCGGCGGCAGCACCGACGGGGGGCGAGAAGAACGCCTCTTCCTGCCGGAAGCGCTCAGACTTCAACCCAATCAGGTGTTCGGGCGTTACCCCGGATTGCACGAGCTTCAGGTCGATCGGACCGGCTCGGTGTGGAAACTCTCCGACGATATCCGCCAGTGGGCAGAATGGGGCGTCGATTTCGTCAAGCTCGACTGGAATCCAAATGATCTGCCGACCACGCGCAGAATCGCCTCCGATCTGCGGTGTTGCGGTCGCGACATCGTGCTGAGCCTCTCCAACGATGCGGACGAGGCCGACGGCGCCGGCCTGTTCTCCCTGGCACAACTCTGCCGCATCTCCTGCGACATCAAGGATGAATGGAAGAGCATTGCGGCGATCGGCTTCGATCACTCACCCGTTTGGCACCGCCTGCTGGGGCCGGGGCGCTTCCCGGATCCGGATATGCTCCAGATCGGCGCGATCGGCATTCCCAACAGCCCGAATCCGACCTTCTCCATGACCCGTCTGACTTTGGAAGAACAGCGTACGCAGTTCACCTTGTGGTGTCTCCTCTCGGCGCCGCTGCTCCTGAGTTGCGATATCGCCGGCATGGATGAGGCGACCTTCCAACTGCTGACCTGCGATGAACTCATCGCGCTCAATCAGGATCCGCTGGTTTCTGCCCCGGAAATCCGCGACCGCGGCAACGGCATTCTGGAATACCGCAAGCCGTTGGCGGACGGCGGAACGGCGATCGGCCTCTTCAACCGGAACGACGACCGGCACTGCTGCCTCCTGGACGAAGAGTACAGAGGACGTGAGTTGTGGAGCGGCGAGGAACGGGAATTGTGTGGAGAATTCACGGTTCAGCCGCACTCAGTGCTGCTCTATCGGACTCTCCCCTCTCCGATCAAACAGGAGTCCGCATTCCGGAATGTGGTGGAGGATCAATCGTTTCAGGAAGCGGAAAATCTTTCAGCCGGAAGCTTTTGAAGAGTTTCTCCAATCCATTTGATTCGGAAAAGGACCGAAACACATGGCGAATCAGAGTCGTCCAGGACGTGCTTTCGTTCCGCAGATTTTGAATTCGAACGCGAGTCGTGACGTCGAAACGGTGCTTGCCCGTTTTCTGGATTACGCCGACGGGAATCCTGTGGCGGAATCCTTGACGGAAGTGAGAATCTTCCGAAGTGCGACGCATCTGTTTCTGAACGTTCAGGCCCGGGAGCCGTTGAAGATCATCACGAACGCCCGGGAGGACGGATATGCGGCTCTGGAAAAGGATCATCTGGAAATCTTTTTCGGAGAATCCGGCGAAAACGGCTGGTACCGGCACTTTGCCGTCTCTGCCGGCGAAGGACGATTCAGCGAGTTTGCGGAACTCTCCGACTGGGAGGCCGTGACGACGGTGGCTGACGACCGGTGGAGTGCGGAAATCCGGATCCCGCTGTCGCTGCTGCCGCTGGCGGGGGAGTCCGTCGGATTCAACATCGCACGACAGCGCTTCGCCGCCGGACAACTGCTGGTCTGGGTTCACACGGGATCAGCTTTTCACAACATCGATCGGCTCGGACGGCTCTATTTCCTGCCGCCGGAACCGGAGTGCGTCATGCACGGCCCCTGGGTGTGTCAGCCCGGCTGCACCTCGGTTGAAATCGGCTGGGAGACAGCGGGCGCGGGCGCCGCGGCCGTGGAGTATCGCCGAAAAGGAGAGGCCGAGTTCCGGATTGCGTATGCAGATCCGGTTTCCGGTACGATCCGGCGGGACAAAACCCTCCACCGTGCGCAGTTGGAAAATCTGACTCCGGAAAGCGAATACGAGTATCGGCTGAAAATGCTGTTCCCTGAACTTGGGAAAGAGTCTCCGGCAACGGGGGGATTTTCTTTCCGCACCAACGCCGGGAGTGCGCGGGATTTTTTGCTTCTGATCACTTCGGATCTGCATTGCCGAACCGGAGAGTTGCTGCGGATTCTGCGTACTCCGGAAGCGGGGAACGCCGATTTCGGAATTCTCCTGGGAGACATGGTGACCGCTTCGCCCGGGCGGCGCGTCTATTACGACGGCTTTCTCGATGCGATGCTTCGAGAGTGGAGCAAACCGTTCGTCATTTCCACCGGGAATCACGAATTCCGCGGTTGCGGAGCAGGAGCGTGGTTCGACCTTTTCGCCGGACGGAACGGTGTGGGATATTTCACCTTCTCCCACGCCGGCGTATTTTTCATAGTACTGGATGTTTCGGGAGATTACAACCCATCGCTGCCGGAGCTGGAGAAGGCATATCGCGACCGGCAGCGTGAATGGCTGCGGACTGTCACGACATCCGGCGAGTTCCTTCGAGCCGACTTCCGGGTGGTGCTGAGTCACGAAGCATTGATTTCACCCGAACTGGGATCGCACGCGGTGTTCGCGATGATCGACGGGATTCTGACCGGACCGGGTGTGATCGATTTGATGATCGGCGGCCATGAACATTGCTACTGCCGGAGTACGCCGGGACAGAAAACTCTCCTCTGCAACTCCCCGAAACTGTGTCGATATCCTGCCTGGGATCTGCCGTTCCCGGTAGTTCTGAACGATTACTGCGCGCATCTGGAATTGTCGCGTCAGAGGGATATCTTGACCGTAAGGGCATTCGATTCCACCGGAGAGAAGGTCGATTCCTTTTCGGTGGCGCGGGAGTGAAGCTCTCCGCCTATGCCGGATTCCTGAACAACCATCGCCCGCAATCCCGACAAGTTGTGTTCACGCCCCCCGGCGAAGGGGGCTTCCCGGATGCTCCGCCAGAAGCGCATTCCGTTCAGGGAATCCGTTTTTTCAAACGGTGCTGCAGGCACTCCCGCACGGTTGACCAGGTTCGGATTGGCCAGCTTATCCCAGCCGAAACGAATCAGTTTCGGCAGCGGAACTTCCGCCGAACGGACAATCAGCCGGCCGTCCCGAATCTCTCCGTCGCCGGATGAAATTTGCCGTCCGCACCGGCCAGCATCAGGTGAGAAACCCCTTTCCCGTTACGGGTTTTCAGCCCGTTCGCATGGTCGAACTCAATTTCCACCGCGCCGTCAACCCGGCGCGCCCGCCGGAAGACCGGCGCCAGCACGGAGTCATCCCCCAGGCCATACTCCTTGAACAGCACCAGATTAGCCAGGCGGGCCGCCAGCGGCGCCTTGTCTTTCGGGTGGATGTCCGCCGGGTCACCGCAGTCGGTGGCGACGATGAATCCCGCGTTTTTGTCATGTTCCGCAAAAAACTGCTGCGCCTCCCAGAACTTCGGAATGCGCACGGGATCCTCGTTGCCATATTGCCACGGCGGCAGCTGAACGATGAAAATCGGCAGATCCTCCTTGCAGAAAGCCTGACGCCAGGCGTAGGCAAGTGCTTTGAGCTTTTCCGCATAACGCATGCTCTCGGAATGGTTGTCCTCGCCCTGATACCAGAGCATGCCGCGCACTGCCATCGGCGTCAGCGGGTGAACCATCGCGTTGTAGAGCACTCCGGGCAGACGCTGCTTATCCTTGCGCAAATCCGGGTCCGCCGTCTTGTCCAGCTTGACGAACTCCCGCTCCGCCGCCGCTGCGACTTCATCGTTGACGGAGGCCTTCCGAAACGCCTGCCGCGTGGTCATTGCCTCGATGCGGCAGCCTCCCCACGAAATGTCGATGACGCCGATCGGGACGTTCAGCCGCGCCGCCAGATCGCGGGCCACCAGATAGGCGACCGCGGAAAATCTCCCTACGGTTTTCGGCGAGCAGACCGCCCAGACCGCCTTGACGTTCCGCTGCGGCGTCCGGCTCCAGACCCGGGGCATCTGCAGCAGCCGGATCTCCGGCTGATCCGCCTTTGCGACGAACTCCGCCCCGCCGGTGATGCGGCGCAGTTCGAACTGCATGTTCGACTGTCCGGCACAGAGCCAGACGTCGCCGACAAGAACATTGGTGAAGGTCAGTGTATTTTTTCCCTGCGACTTTCAACACACCGGGCTTCCGGTCCGCCGGCATCGGTTTCAATTTGACCGACCAGTTTCCGGAATCATCGACCGTCGCGGAGAGCTTCTGACTCTGAAACTCAACCCGGACCACCTCGCCGGGAGTTCCGGTCCCCCAGAGCGGCACCTGCGCCTCCCGCTGCAACACCATGTTGTCGGAGAAAAACGCAGGCATCTCCACGGCTGACACACTGGAAGCGGCGAGAAGTACCGCCAGTCCGGCTGGAAAAATTTCATTTCAACACCCTTTCCTGTTTACGGCAAGCTGTCATCTAACGTAAAATATATTCCCGACTTTTCGAAATGCAAGACCCGCTGTCGACAAAAAGACGATTTTATATACCATTTTAAAAATTTTTATTATTGATAAATTATTTTCAATGGTTGATTTCTTTAAAATTCCGAACCAGCACCCCATGAATTTTTAAAATAACTATAATAATAAAAGTAATTTAAGCATATAAAAACAAAAAAAACACAGGATGATTTTCTTAAAATATTTTCTTTTCCGTCTTGACTTTTACTCGAAGTTGATCCATAATATACAGTATACCAATTCACAAAATAACTGAACGGAAAATTCAAGATGAAGAAAAGATCGTTCACTCTGATCGAACTGCTCGTTTCGATCGCCATCATCGCCGTCCTGGCCGCCATGCTCCTGCCCGCCCTGAACCGGGCCCGCGAAAAGGGCAGACAGACCACCTGCCTCGGCAACCTCAAGCAGATCGGCCTCGCCGATGCACAGTACACGCTGGATTATGAAGGATGGCTCTACGGACCGAAACTCCGGGTCGCGGCGGTCGATTCCGTCCGCCACGTCACCAGCGACGCCTGGGCCGTCAGCATGGCCCATCTGAGATACATCAACGACTATGACCGGCGGACCCCGTCGACCTGGATGGCGGTCTGCCCTTCGGTCTACCCCTTCGGAAAGTTCGTCCATGAACAGCGGACCTATGCCAAACGCGGGTTCCGGCCGCGCAACGCCGAAAAACCGTGACGCATTCTGGAAAAACGCCGGCAGCCGCTTCACCTGCGCGCCGACCGAGGATGTCGAACTCACCGATATGAATCAGCACAATCTCTCCCCCTCCGATTTCGTCACCACCTATGACAGCTGGCAGAACATCGGCGGCGACGTGGGCAGCCAGCTGTGCTACGCCACGTTTGAGAACTTCGGATTGCTGCACAACAACGTCGGCAACGTTCTGATGTACGACGGACACACGGAGAGCGGACGCAAAAAATTTCATCTTTTTCTCTATGCCAGGCTACCGCAATCAACCTCATACCGGATCACTCTGGCGGATTGACTTTTGCAGATTTTCAACAAACCAACCCAATGCGGCGAAACATGAAGAAAACAACCTCAAGCAACACCATTCACAGCCGGGTCAAGGAAGAGCTGCTGACCTCCATCCGTTTCATGCCGATCGGCGCCCGTCTCCCGGCGGAGCGGCAGCTGTGCGGGCAGTTCGGCATCAGTCGGATGACCATGAATAAAGTCATCAAGGAGCTGGAGGAAGAGGGATATCTGTCGCGCAAGGTGGGAGCAGGCACCTATGTCATGCCGCGCCCCCAGCCGGTCGCACAGATTGCGGCAAACAGCTCCTCGCGCGGCGAGATCATCATCGTGTATCCGGACTTCTATTCCTACTCCATCTGGAAACGGGTCCATCTGCTTGAACTCATGGCCATGCGGGAGAACCTGCGGCTGATCAGCATGAAAATGTATCCGGAAAGCAACTGGGATTCCCTCTACGAACTGGTATCGGCCTGTCGAAATCTGCGCGGCCTCATCATCATCGCGGCATTCCCCATCGTCCGAGAACTGGAGAGACTCGACGCGATCGGCTGCCCCGTGGTGATTCTGGGGAACTCAGCGAAACATATCTCTCCGAAAATCTGTTCTGCATTTCCGGAACCATTATCAATCCGGCTTTCTGAAAATGAACGCCCTGCTGGAGGCGGGGCATCGGAAGCTGGGCTGGATCCCCAACGAGCCTCCCACGCTGGCCGGACAGTGCATGCTCGACGGCATGAAATCGGCCCTCTATCGATACAAGCTCCGCTATCAGGATCTGGCGCGTCCCTCCGAGCGTATCGATTACTGGGACAGCCCCATGCATTCCGGGTATCTGCAGACGCTGGAGGTCATGAAAGCGCACCCCGACTGCACCGGACTGGCGGTCGACACCTTCACCGGAGCCGTCGGCGCGCTGCGCGCACTCAGGGAGCTGGGTCTCACCTGCCCGGATCAGGTCAGCATCGCCACCGCCGGGGAGGACAATGAGCTGGAACAATATCTTGTTCCGGCCATCACTTCCGTCATCGAGCCTTACGACGTCACCATCAAGACGGCGCTGAACATCATCAACGACCGGGGGAGCGTAAGCTCCCGCACCCTCGGAATCGATGTAAAACTGATCACAAGGGAAAGCATCAAAAACATGGACGTGACGGTAAATAAATTCCGCCGGCTGGACGCGGCGCTCCTTGAAATCATCCGAAGCCTCACGACTCCGGGCAAATGCAGCAGCTTACACTGCTCCACAGGGAAAGAGAACATCACATAAAAAAGACACCTCTCTTCACGATTTGCGGCACTGATTGTGCTGTCGTTTCCGCTTCTGTTCCGCGCCGCAGCCGCTCCCCTGGCCGGATTGTCGCCGGAATCCTACGGGATTCTGAAGAAAATTCCGGTGTACATTCAGGAGTGGCATATCTGGTGGGGGTTCCCCTGGCCGGACCGCCGGCAGCCGTTCTCCCACATCGAAAGCCCCCTGACCGTGGAAAAGGAACCATGGCGCCTCTTCTGGAACCGCAACGGTTATCCGCTGGTCGGGCTCTATGACTCCGGCAACCCGGAGATCATCCGCTGGCAGATCCGCTGTATGAAAGCTGCCGGTCTCACCACCGCGGCGGCCATGATCCACCCGGAGTGGAACGTCGGAGAAAGTTACATCCAGGAGGAGAGCCGCAATCTGATCAAACTTCTGCTGGACATCGCCGCGGAAGAGCAGTTCCCGATCTTTTTCATGGACGAGGTGGCGTTCCGCAAAGGTTCGCCCGCACAGCACCCCGAAGTGATGATCCGCCGGTTCGTCCGGTTTCTGAAACAGTACGGCAGCCACCCCGGTCTCTGGAAACAGGAGGGGCATCCGGTCATCTATTTTCAAACCTACGGATTCGACATTCCGTCGGAAGAGCTGGGCAGGGTCTTCGACGCGGTCGAGGCCGAAACCGGTCCGGTCAGTTGGATGACCTTCGGCGATCCCGGCCGCTTCGGGAGCTTGAAAAAACTCCGGTACTTCGTCAGTGGCTCCAGTCTGCACCGGAAAAACGCGCAGACCCGGCAGTGGCAGCTGCAGAATCAGGATCCGGAACAGATCTTCGCCGCGGCACGGAAACAGGGGAAAACAATTTCCGACATGCAGTATATCCGGTTTGACGGCACCAGCCAGAACTGGCGCCAGACCGGCGTCACCGCCTATGGGCTCGACGGGCGGCGGCTGGAAAAAACCATCCTCGCGTCGCTGCGCGGCAAGCCGGATTTCGTCATGCTCAGTTCGTGGAACGACTGGGAAGAGGGAACAACAATGGAACCGGGCTGGGACTTCGACGGTTTCTCCGGCGACCCCTACCGCTACTGCCGGGTCGTCGCCCACCTGAAGGGGCGGGAATTCATCCCGCCGCCGCTGCCGCCGAAGGAGAGCGTCCACCCGACCATCTGGGAAAAACTCGGGTACGGCGACGGTGCCGGTCCTCTCGTCGACTCGGTCGAACGCACCCACAGCCGGGGCGGCTCGCTGATCGTCACCGTGCGGGATACCGTCTCGGAAATCACCGGCCTCGAAGCGGTATGGGAGGGTGACCTCTTCTGGAAGGCGCCGCAGTCGTCGGAGGCGGCGGCAACCGGCAATTTACAGCTGACAAGTCGCATGCCGATCCAGACGGAACGGCTGTGCAACGTCTTCGAATTCACGCAGGGCCGGGCGATGCCGGCGGGTGGGGAACCGCTTCGGTTCGACTCGCCGCAGCTGCGTACCTTTCACGATCATTTTGCGGTCGGCGTTGCAACCGAATTCCAGCCGGAACAGCCGTTCGGGCGCGTGACAGTGACCATGCCGAACCGGGAAACGGTGCGGCGTATGGAGCCTCGGGGCGCCGTCGAAACCACGTCGACGCTCAATTTCACCCCGCACACCAGAAAGGAGCAATTTCCGGCCGATCTCTGGGATGGCTGGCGGACAGCGGTCGGACTCAATCCCCGGCCGATCGATTTCAGCAGAGGAGGCTTGACGCTCACCGCTCCCGGGCAGAAAGTGGGCCAGATCTCCCTGCTCGGAGCTCCGCGTCCCGACCGGGTACTGCACAACGGCAGGAACGTTGAAGGCTCCGACGGCAGACACAAACGTTTCATTGTGGCGATTCCGGACGAAATCCTCGACACCCCCGGCGCCCATTTCCTCTGGCTGCGCGCCTGCGACAAAGCGGGGAACTGGGGGAGTCCCATTCTTTATGCGGTTCCGAACTATGAATCCTTCGACCGGTCGGAAACGCTTCCGCCGCCGGCTCCTCTGTCGGTTCCGGGGGCGGTTCTCGCGGCCAATGCAGCTTCACTTCAGGGGTGGAACGGAACAATGAAGATCGTGCAGGAAAAACCGTTCGGCCGCGTTTTCCGCATCGGCAACGGAACGGCCTCGCGGAACTTGAGCCACCCCGTGGACAGCGCGTTCACCCTCAGCTTCGACGCGATTCATCGGAACCACCGCCGCCTGCTGCTGGTCGGGCTGCTCGACGACGCCATGCAAAACGGTCTTCTCGTAAGCTGGGATTCTTCGGGAATGGAAATGGAGAAGGGAACGGCGTTGCGGGAATCCGTCTGTACCGGGAGAACACCCCGGTCACCTGGAGCCGGACCGGCACCGTTCTGCAGCAGGGCAACTCCGGCCATCATGCAGTCAGCACGAAATCGATGGCGAAATTTACGCTTCACTGCGATCCGGCTTCCCGCAGAGCCACGCTGAGAGTTGACGGAAAAACGGTTGCGGAAACCAGCCTGCCGTCCCTCCCCGCCCCTCTCACGAAATTCTACATCCGGGGAAACGATGCGCAGTTGCTGAACAACATTGTCGTCAGCCCCGGCAAGTGACGGTTCCGGCGCCGGAGGGAATCCCTTCGCCTGCACCGGCGGAAAGCGTGAACATTTCTCAAAAGGAAGCGGAATACCGGCCCGATGCACAAGGACAGGGGTCAGGAGAAATTCAGAAAACTTATCGATTTTTTCCGGTTTCGCATTTGATTTCAGCCGTCTGCGGTAGTCTTTTATAGAATCGACATTGACAATCGACAACCAACAGAGGTTTTCCATCATGTATCTCGGCAGAATCGTCGCCATCGGCATGACCCCGGCGGGCAAGGCAGCCGCCATGTACCGCGTCTCCTCCCGCAGCTTTCCCAACCGCGAAGCGGTCCTCATCGGCAACCAGGTCGCCATCCTGCCCCGCGCAGGCTTCGAAGCGGATCTGAGGAAAAATCCCTACATCAGTTACAACTGCATCCGACTTGCCGGAGAATGGGCAGTCGCCACCAACGGTTCGCAGACCGACCCGATCGTCGAGAAGATCGCCATGGGGATTCCGCCCCGCGACGCAATCAGCCTCGGCCTGCTCGCGATGGATTATGAGAAGGACTCCCTCGACACCCCTCGGATCGTCGCCGTCGTCAGCAACAGGAAGCCGGTCGGCTACCTCGGCATCATCCGCAAGGATGCGCTGCTGGTGCGGGAGTTTCCGCTCGTGCCCGGCGAGGTGCGCTACCTCTCCACCTATGAGAAGAACACGCCGAGCATGCATCAGGTAACGACCGGGTTTGACGGCGTCTGTGCCGAATGTGCCGCCGCCTACGTGGTCGACGGCGGCATCTTCGCCGACTTCACCAATCCGGTGACCAGCGCCGCCGCCGTCGCTGACGGAGACGGATTCGGCCTGGCGGTGAAGGTCCTGTAAATTTTCTGCGCCGCAACGACCGGCAGCGTATCTCCGGCTCCGTGGCACCGGAGCAGAAGAGAGGCGCTGCCGGCATCGTTTTGGCGGCATGCCGTGCGCGGCGGTCGGAAAATTTCTGTTTTTCATTTGCAACTTCTTCCCGAAGAATCTATATTTCCCCATATTACGGGAAAAGGGAAAGGAGTTGTTTCGATGATCAGAATTCCTTACGGCCGCACGACGATGGAAGCGCGTGTTCCGGAAACCAATCTGCTCGGCGTCTATAATTCCCGCCTGCCGGAGTCATCCGGCAACGAGGCGGAACTGGTAAGAGAAGCGCTCGATCACCCGATCGATTCCCCGCCGCTGGAAGAGCTTGCGAAAGGGAAAAGGAGCGCGGTGGTAATCACCAGCGACCACACCCGGCCGGTGCCGAGCCGGATCATCATGCCGCAGATTCTGGAACGGCTCCGCCAGAACTCTCCGGACATCGACATCACGATTCTGGTCGCGACCGGCTTTCACCGTGCCTCCACCCGTGCGGAACTGGCGGAAAAGCTGGGCGAAGAGATCGTCGCTTCAGAGCGGATCGTTGTCCACGACTCGGGAGACGCCGCTTCGCTGGTGAATCTGGGAAAACTCCCCTTCCGGCGGCGAACTGATCGTGAACAAACTGGCCGTAGAGACGGAACTTCTGGTAGCGGAGGGTTTTATCGAGCCGCACTTCTTCGCGGGGTTTTCGGGCGGACGCAAGAGTATCCTGCCGGGCATCGCCGCACGGGAGACGGTGTTGGCCAACCACTGTTCGGAATTCATTCAAAGTCCATACGCCCGAACCGGAAATCTGGAGGGGAACCCGATTCACCGGGACATGCTCTTTGCGGCGGAGCGGGTGAATCTGGCGTTCATCGTGAATGTGGTGATCGACCATGACAAGCGGATTGTCCGCGCCTTTGCGGGGATCGGGAGAAGGCGCATCTGGCGGGCTGCGACTTTCTGGCGCAGCAGTGCGGAATCGACGTGCCTGAGGCGGATATCGTCATCACCGGCAACGGCGGCTATCCGCTCGATCAGAACATCTACCAGGCAGTGAAGGGGATGACGGCGGGGAGGGGCGGCCTGCCGGCCGGGGGGACGATCATCATGGTTGCGAGCTGTTCGGACGGGCATGGCGGCGAGTCCTTCTTCCGGACGATGGCGGAGGCCCCCTCCCCAGCGGCGGTATGGGAGGAGACGCTGAAGGTGCCGCGTGATCGGACGAAACCGGATCAATGGGAATTTCAGATTCTGGCCCGGATACTGCGCCGCAACCGGGTGATCATGGTGACGCACGACTGTGTGCCGGAGATGATTCGTTCCATGCACATGGAGTGTGTGCCGCATCTTGACGCGGCACTTCGGCGGGCATTGGAGCGGCATGGTGCTGCGGCGAAAGTGGCGGTGATTCCGGACGGGGTTTCGGTGATTGTTCGGAAAAAATCTTGAAAAAGCGTTAAAATTTCCGTATTTGAACTTGAAAAACAAAATTTTTGATGTCTATTAATAGGGCGTCGGGGATGAGATAATCTCAACCTCCCGCACAGGTGGCAGGATAGCTCAGTCGGTAGAGCAGGGGACTGAAAATCCCCGTGTCCCCAGTTCGATTCTGGGTCCGGCCACCATTTTTTTGTCTCTTTGCCGGATGGACACCGCGTCCGGCTTTTTGTTTCCCTGTTTTGAGCGTTGATTTTCAACGATTTGCAAAATCAGAGAAAAACGGAGATTCTCTGTTCGCCACCATTCCCGATGCAGATTCCCTGATTCTCCGGCAAATTCTCCGTTTGCCTCGTGTCCGGGACACATGGATTGAAAAAGTTATAACCAATTGGAGAAAGAGAACTTACGAAAACACACCTCTAAACTCGTCTTGATTTCTCCAAATATGATGCCCATAAAAAACAGCGAACTTTTCTCTGTTTTACGCTGTTTTTTATGATTTTACGCAGAAACCATGTGTCACAAGTCCCCCCAAAACGGAGAATTTCGGTTTTGATTTATGCAAAAATGCCACCATTTTTCATGCGGAAAGGACACATGGATGGATTAAAATCAAAACCACCGGCTAAGCCGGTGGTATGCACCACGCCTTCAAGGCGATATTGCCGGCAGCCCGACACGGGCTCTGAAAAAATTCGCCAATTGCAACTTTTTCACAGGCCGCCGCTAAAGCGGCCTCATCGTTTATCCTTCAAAAATCGTTTTGTCACAATAACCAGCTGTGTTCTTTACTCTCTGATTATTTTTGTGCCTGTTCATTCTTGTTACCCGTAAACGGGTCTATATACTCCTTGAACGTTAATTGCTCCATCGCCTGATCTTCCGCCAGTTGTTTCTGAATATACGCAGTTATTGCGCGCGTATCAGCTCCGGCCGTATTTACATAGTAACCTCGACACCAGAAATGTCGATTCCCATATTTGTACTTCAAATTCGCATGACGATCAAAAATCATCAAGGAACTTTTTCCCTTTAAATATCCCATAAATTGCGATACACTCAAGTTTGGTGGAATACTTACCAACATATGAATGTGATCTGGACAAGCCTCTGCCTCCAGGATATCTACTTTTTTCAAATCGCACAGTTGACGCAGGATTTTTCCTATGTCCCTTTTGATTTGTCTATAGATTACCTGACGACGATATTTGGGAGCAAATACAATGTGATACTTGCATTTCCATGTTGTGTGTGATAATTTGTCAGTTGTCATTTGAAGCTCCGTTCTATGGGTTGCGATTGGCGAATTGCAATACTATAGCACGGAGTTTCTTCTCTCGCCTTTAAGCTGAAGCTATTCGGCTACATACCGGCGCAGCCGGTAGTTTTTTTGCGCTTAAGCAATATAAAAAAAGCGACTCTGCAACATGCAGAATCGCTGAAGATTTACCCGATGCCAAGCATCTTCTTCTGTTCTTCCCAGTCTGGAGGAAGACCGTTACGGAATGTCTTGAGCGTAATTTCCTTCGGCAAAGTTCCGATAATCGCCATGTGGATGATTTCCGGAGAAAGCAGAGCAAGTTGAAGCGTGTGGGAAACAATGGCCCGCTCCTTGCCTACATGTTTTGCCAGAGCATCCACACTGGGAATTACTCCCTCGTCCAACATCTGCTGCCATGCAAGCGCATTGGCAATTGCAGTGAGAAGCGGTGTTTGCATCTGAATACCGATTTCATTTTCCGGAAAAACAATGACTTTGGTCTGTTTAACGCACCGGAACTTTATCGGGACGACCACCCTGACATTTCCGTTCGGCAGAACTTCACTGATATTCATGTGTTCATTATTCCTTCAATAACAGCCTTGATGCCGGATGTTTTTATTTCGTAGGCAAGCTGATGTTCATGAACTGTGATTTTTTCAAACAGTTCGGAATAGAGCCTATTCAGTTCCAAGCTGGAGCATTCCAGCCAGAATTCGTCTCGGAAAATCCGTTGTAATTCCGCCACGGTGATTCCTGTTGATTTGGAAATCGTCTCCTGAAAAAACGTTGAGGAAAAAATCCTGACTGTCTGCTCTTTTACTGCATCCTCTATGATGTTTGAACCGATTTTTCCGACCGGACAGAGTTTTTCTGACCGATGATAATCCGTATTGCAGTAGTAGTAATAATAACGTTTTTTCCCTTTTGTGCAGAATACAGGAATCATCGCGCATCCGCAGTGTCCGCATCGTAAAATCCCTTTCAGGGGAACCGTGATTTCCGTAATACCGCCGGAACGTTCGTAAGGACAGTTGGATTTTATGATTTCCTGTACTCGATTCCATGTCTGCCGCGAAACAATGGCTTCATGTTCACCTTTGAAAATCTCTCCCTTGTATTCCACATCTCCAACGTAAACTGGATTTTTCAAAATCCGTGCAACGTATGTATTGATCCATGCTTTTTTCTTTCGAGAAGTCAGTCCGTCCTGATTCAGTTCATGCGCGATCAGTTTCGGAGACTGTGTTTCAACGAAACGCTGGAACATCCTTTTTACGACAGGGGCTTCAAGCGGATCGGGAAAGATTTTCTTGTTTTCAGAACGATACCCGTATGGAACAAATCCCCCCATCCACATGCCCCGTTTCCGGCTGGCAACGTATTTATCTCTGGTCCTTTCTGCGACCAGTTCCCTTTCATACTGACCGAAAGACATCAAAATATTCAGCATCATTCGGCCTGCCGGGGTCGAGGTGTTGATTTCCTGCGTCACGGAACAAAATGATACATGATATTGCTCAAAAATCACCTGAAGATCGGAAAAATCCGTCAGGGATCTGGAAAGGCGGTCTAGCTTATAGACCACGACCATATCGATTTTTCCCGCTTTGATGTCAGCAAGCAGCCTGGTCAAGGCCGGACGATTGATATTGCCTCCGCTGAAACCTCCATCGTCGTAATGTTCCGGCAAGCATTCCCACCCGTTTGCCTTCTGGCTGAGAATATACGCCTCGCCCGCTTCGCGCTGGGCATCCAGACTGGAGAATTCCTGGCTGTCCAATGTTCCGTCATCGACAGATTTTCGTGTATAAATCGCACAGCGTATTTTTTGTTTTCTCCGCTATCATTTCCTTACTCCGAAAAAATACTTTGCCATTCCAGCGGGTCCCTGTAATTTCACGGGCAACTGCGGAAAGTGATTTATAACGCTTCCCCTCACATTCGAAACATTTGTCCGAAATCACGGTGACATCATAGGTTTTACCCTTCCATTCACGGATATAATGAATGGCCGGTGCAATTCCGCCTTTTTGGGTTGGGAGAGAAATTTTCTTTGGGGAAACAAATTGAGCAAGGAGTTTTTTGTCGACTTCACTCAGACCGCCAAGATACATTTCCTGAATCCGGTAAATAATACGGTTTTTAAGCGTTCTAGTATTCATAGGATGCGGAATGTCTCCGTAAAGCCGATGGAATTCCGCACGCAGCGGCTGAATTTCCATAGATTCCACATTCTTTATCGCTTTTTTCATCTGTTCCATGATGTTCACGTTGCAATCCCTTTATTTTACCGACATATACAAGCATGTCGAAGCACTTTTATCCAGTCGTTTTTGTTGTATTCTACGAACAATTGCAGAAACCATATCAATGATTCTGCGAATATTTTCGGGAAGTTCCCGTTTATCCATTTTTCTGTCTCCTGAGCTCGGAAAGTTTGAGTCTGCCATTCGGGGAATCCCGCCAAGGCGTTTGTCGGAAAGCCGGATCATCGGCTTGCGGTCGAGCTTCGCAGGAAGCGTCTCGGGCAAAGACGCGCCGAGCATGGATCCGCAGACCGCACAGCCTGCGACACAGTCCAGAAAGTGGTTGTCGTGCGACTGCGGTTTGAGTTTCCACTCGTCGACCGTGCGGCCGCGCCCCTGTGTTTTGACGCGGTATTCAGCGGTCAGATGCTCTGCGAAGAGCTGATGAGCTCCGGGGATCCGTCCGTAGAGCGTGAGCGACCCCTTGTCGCCGACGGGAACCGCGAGCCGGGCGTGAATGAAACTCTTCCAGTAGTTCGTGTCGTAGATGACATGCCGGATTGCCCGTTTTCCGGCGACGTTCGGAATCATCCAGTTGAATCCGAGCCGGTCGCCCTGCTGTTTGCGGTATTCGGTCATGGGTTTCGAGGATGCTCCGACGTATCTGCCATGCGACGGCAGGATCACTCCGGCGTGGGAACTCTGACGGCAGAACTGATAGACGACATCGGTTGACTGTCCCCAGTTCGCATCCACGAGGGCGCGTTCGATTTTCAGGACAGCCCCGTCCTCGCGCTCCCACTCGCGCCCGAGGCATTCATCGGTCAGCGCGGACAACGCGGCGTACAAGGCCCCCTCGAAGCCCGCTTTCGGGAAGAGCGTCTGAATGCTCGGATTCGCATCGGCAAGCGAATACTCGTGCCGGTGCTGATCCGGCCATGAGCCATAGTCGATGACCGCGCCGGTGAAGTCCTCCGCCCATGCGATCACCACATAGAAAAGCAGCGCTTTCTGATCGGGTAGGTCAGGAGTATTGCTACTCCTTTCCCCCTGAGAACCGTACGTGCGAGTTTCCCCGCATACGGCTCAAGCTTTTAATAAGGCATTGATTTCTCAACACCCGGCTTTAAGGTTGGTTTTGAAGTTGGAAGAGTCATTTTGACTCCCCATTTCTCCCTCTCCTCATAGTACGAGCGGTCGTGGCTGTCATACGGATTCATGTCTGTTTTGATCTGCCTGTGCCGAAGGATTTTGACATCATTCGGGTATGTCAGGTAGAGCATGGTTCCATCTTCCTTCTTTGCGAAGAAGTGCCAATCCTGCCCGTTGAGTTTGGTAAAGTATCTATTTTTTTACACCACCTTTTTCCTTTGTCGTGGTGGCGGCGTACTGCCCATTGCCACAATCTGCCCCAAATCCAGTTGCTAAGATTGTTGAATGTGTCGGCGCTGTTGACAAACCGGTAGTAGTTACACCATCCTCTTATTACAGGATTAAGCGCTTCAATAACCTTTTCGGCGGAAGCTGCCTGTTTTGCGGCTATGATTTCTCCGATTTTGTCACGCAGTCTCTTTACTCGTTTTTCTGCGGGTTTTACCAGTACGATGTTCTTGTACAGTTTGATATTGAACCCCAGGAAGTCAAAACCATCGCTTATATTTGTGATTACGGTCTTCTCTTCTGACAGTTCCAAACCTCTTTCCCGCAGGAATGTTCTTATCATCGGCTTGATTTCCTCTTCCAGCACCTCTTTGGAATTGCAGGTGATGATGAAGTCGTCTGCGTATCTGATAAGGTTTACTTGTCTGTTTGGTCCCTTGTGTTTCGGGGTTGTCCAGTAGAATTTGCCGTTTTTGTGCGATTGGTATCTGTTCTTGTATTTACTGTACAGAAGATTTTGGAGACCGTCCAGTACCATGTTGGCGAGGGTTGGCGAAATGATTCCGCCTTGCGGTGTACCTGCCTCGTTGAAGAACTTTTTTGTCGTTCTCGAAGTATCCGCACTTCAGCCACTGCTTCAGTATTGACGTTTCCATTGGGATATGTTTGAGCATCCAGTCATGACTGATGTTGTCAAAGCATCCCTTTATATCTCCTTCCAGTATCCATTGGGGGCGGTCTGATCTGCGCATGATGGAACCGATATGATCGATTGCATCTTGGCAGCTTCTGTATGGACGAAAGCCGTAGGAGTTTTGGATCTCCAGTAGTTTCCTCTACAGGTTCGAGTGCACTTGCATACACTGCCTGCATTGCTCTGTCCTTCATGGTCGGTATACCGAGTGGGCGCATTTTGTTGCTCCCTGTTTTCGGGATGTATTTCCGCCTTAAAGGCTTTGCCCGGTAGCCTTCCTGTTTGAGTTCAAGGATCGCTTGGGCTTTGCTTTCGTTTGTATTCCATACAGTTCCGTCCACTCCTGGAGTGTGACTTCCCTTGTTCGATGACACCTTCTTCACAGCTAAGGCTTTTTGCCGCGAAGGAGTGTGTCAGAATACGAGTTAAAGATTTTACCTTACCTATTCTTCCTTCCTGTTGAGCCTTCACAATTCGAGCCTGCAAGCGTGTCACAGTATCTTGTACTTGTTGCCAGTTTATCTGGTTCCAGTCAAGTTCACTGTCGACGCGCACGTCAGATTTTTGACTGACGTTCCTTTGATCGCCTTTCGACATTTTCTGTTTCACTCCACATTCGTTATTGTGATTAAAAACCATCCCGAAGTCTGCATGCTTTCGCATCACGGCATTGCCGCTATCCGCCCCATTACAGAGCGGCATTCGCTTTTTCGGGTCTCTCATATCCGCACCCCTATCGGCTTCCCTTGCGGGTCGCTTTCCCTTGCGGGAAGGATACGGACTTACCAAGTTTTGTTTGAAATTCCATATTGAACGGGTTAGGTTCCGCCTCTTCGCCGGGGTATCATTGTTTGCGCATAAGAAGACGTTATCTTGTGTCCTTACACCCTTGCCTTTTGGCTCAAGCCTATCAATACCTTTGGCTTGTTGTTCGTTACGGCGTTTATCAGCAGTTCACATATGTTAACCTTACCGTTCGAGCCTAGCTCCCAGCCCCATGGTATTAGGGGACTTGTTCCTCCCTCGCGGGATTTCCTCTGTGGGTTGCATTGTCTTCGGGGCTTCACACCATCGGATTACTCCAATCGCATGCCCGAATAGGCTACTGTTGGCAAAACAACAGGTTTGTCTGTGTCTTTGGTACGTACTTTTGAAAAGTTTAAAGTCAAAAGAGCATAACATATACACATCAAACAAAATTTTCAAGCAACTTCTTGTCGCACGACGTCGACAAACATCGTGAGGCGATCGCATTTCAGCGGGACGCGCCGTCGGGCAAGTCCGTTGATCTTTGCACAGATCTCGTCCACGGAAAGGAGCGAGTCATCCGCCGTGTCATCCGGGAGCGGGTCGTTCTGATATTCCGACTGAAAGGCTGCTTCATCCTGAAACTTCAGGTTCATCGCGTGTTGAAGCGCCGATACTTCATCGTGGTTGAAGCGAGCTTCCCAGCTCACTTCCGCTCCGGCATCCATCGCCTCCCTATTCGCCAGATAAAACTCCGTCGCCTTCTGAAAATTGCCCTCCGTGCGCAGAGCTTCCGCCCGGATCTCGGCGTATTCCTCCCACAGTTTCATATTCGAGGGGAAGCGATAGACCATTCGGGTCTTTTCGCCGTTCCAGTCCGGATGTGTGTTTCGGTTGAGGATGATGTCGGCCATGTCACCCGGGCGGATGATCGTGCAGGGCATGATCCCGGAGATTTTCTGCCCCGGACCGGCAAGTCCCAGGATGTCTCCGGCAAGCACACGAACCCGCTTGCGTGTCTGTTCCAGCGATCCGGCGGATTCCGAGGTCTGCGGATCGTCGATGATGACAAGTGATGGGCGCACACTCCGGCCGTCGCTCCGCTTGAACTTCATGCCACGGATACGGCCGGTGATGCCGGCGACTCGAACGATGATGCCGGAAGCCTTGCTTCCTTCGATGGTCGGCAGAACGATCTCGTTGCTCGTCCAGGTGATGCGGGTGCGCTCGCCCTTGTAGAGCTGTCCAGCGCACCGGTTCGCGATCCCCTCCAGCTGTGCCACCGGATAGCACACCTCCGGGAAGTCTTCGGCGAGACGCTCGTTGACTTCCAGCTCGGTCTTCAAAGAATCCAGAAGCTCCAGAGCCGCTGATTCAGTCGCGCCGATCAGTACCACAAACTCGCGGTGGCCGTAGAGCATCGACCAGAGCGCCGCGCTTTCCGTGATTGTTGTCTTCCCGGAACCGCGCGGGAGCGCCAGTGCAAAGAGTCCGCCTCGCAGAACCGCCGTTTCAATCTTCTCAATCACCTTCAGATGATCCGGCGACCATGCAAGAGAATAGGTTTCCGGGAAATAGCTCTCGCAGAAAAAGCTGGAAATTCCGTTCGCACGCGGCTTTCCTGTCGGGATTCACGACCTCCGGGAGCGGGCCGATGTCGCGTCCGGCGAGAGACTGTTCCGCCTGACGGTCACGCTCGGCATTGCGCCGGTCCTCATAGCTGCGCGCGCCGGACGTCTCCTCCGGTGTGTGTTTCCGGTCGAACATCCAGGCAATGTATTTCAGGAGGTTGATGTTGCGTGGATTCTCCGAGGAACCGATCCGGAAGCCGACGCGGTTGAACTCGCGGTAAAGCCGCGCCTGCGCCAGAACAAATCCGAACGACGTGGAGTTCAGAAGCCGCGCGACGTCCACCACGCGCATGTTACTCGGATTGATCATAGAATCCCCCAAAGTTGCCACCCTTCGGCCACGGGCCTCGGGTCCGCTTCGCGGCTTCGGGTACTTTGCGGGGACCCCGGCTCTCCGATATTCCGTGCGGCTTCGCCGTACTCATATCTGCGAGTAAGGTATTTTTACAACTCATCGTCTTCCTCCTTTGCCAGCCAGGCGGCATATTCAATCAGGTTGATCGTGCCGTCCGGATTCCGCGGCGCACCGGAAGCAAGATCCTCGGCAATCATCTCCGGAGAAGCGGTCCGGGATCCGGCCTGTTTCAGCAATCTCACCAGCACTTCAGGCTGCAATGCAGTGATTTTCAAAGAATTATCCATCTATTTCGCCTTTATTTTCAGATTGCGACTGGATAAGTGGCGCAAGTCATGGTTGTATATGCACCAGCGAAGCAAAGAAGTCGCAAGTCAAACAATATCAAAAATTAACAAGTCTTCTCTCGAAGGTGCGAGTACGGCGGAGCCACGGAACACCGGAGAGCGGGGACCCCGAAAAGTAGCGGTCCTGCAGTGCAGGGCCCCGAGGCCCGTGGCCGAGGGGAAGCAACTTTTGGGGAGCACAAGGAGGTAAGTATGTGCGACACGAGCAACATCACAGTCGGAACCATCGTCATGGTGAAAGTCGGACGCAATGAGATCGAGGTCGTCGTAACCGAGATCACCGCGAACGGCTGGAAAGTCAAAAAGGTCGGCAGCGACCGCGAGTTCATCGTCACCAGAATCGAACGGGTCATCGCCGAACCGGGAGCGCCGGAAGCGGCTCCCGCAACGGAACCGGAGACGGAGGCAGTCGATGCGGAGATCCCGTCGGAAGCTGCTCCCGCAACGGAACCGGAAGCGGAAGAGGAAGTGGACACGCCCAATCCCGCGCCGGAATCCGGCGGATCGCCGGAGAAAAAGCTCTCACTCCTGAATGCGGCTCTGCTGGTCCTCAAGCGCAGCCGGACGCCGCTCAACACGAAAGAGGTCCTCGCGCAAGTCATCGAAGAAGGTCTCTGGGCCCGAATGGAGCAAAGACTCCGGAGCAGAGCCTTTACTCCGCATTCTTCCGCGAGATCAAGGAAAAGGAGACGCCGCGCGTCCGCAAGAGCGCCGCCCGCCGGGGCGCATTCGAGTTCAACAGCTGACCGAAGCGGTCGGTGCAGAAGTCGGAGCGGGAAGTGCATCAAGGAGCAGTTCCCGCGCCGCATACAGAGGCAGGAGCAGTTGGATGTATGTGCCCAAATGCTCCTTTTTACTTCCTGAGCGCTCCGGAGGTAATTCCGAACCAGACAGGTGCGCGGTCTGCCGGTTTTCTGAGAAAGTTCTCCAAAGGGTGTTGCCGGAATGGCCGATCGCGCCAGCTCCTCGGCATGAGCCTCCAGTTTCGCCAGACGGTTTTCCGCCTGAATCCGCCGGTACATTTCCTCTTCCAAAGTTGCCACCAGAGCTTTGACCTGTTCATTGCTCATGCCCGGAGAAAGATATGCTCCGGTCTTGCGGATGGACGGCAGAACCTCATGCGTCACCCAGCGTTTGAATGCTTTGGCTTCCGGTTTCCGGCTTCGGAGAATCAGAGAATAGAGGCCGGCCTCGCTGATGATACCCATTTCTTGTTTTCCTGAGGGGGGTGTCCATACTGTGGACACCCCTTTCATCTTCATCAAGCAATGCTATGGAAGAACGTGGATTGCCTAAAGCAAGAATGTCACAGACATCTTTTGCCACAAACCACGGTTCTCCGCCCTTTTCAACAATCCGGACCGGGCTGTTCTTGTAGACTTTTACGATTTCGTTCATACGATAATTCTCCTCTTTTGGTTAGTTTGCCGGACAGCACCATGCCGTCCGGCTGTTGTTCTTTATTCTTCGACTGCCGGAGTAAGTGCCTGCCAGTCACACCCCTCGCCATGGACGAACTCCGCCCAGCGGCGGCGGATCACATCCACATATTTCGGATCAAACTCCATCGTGCAGTTGACGCGGTTCGTCTGTTCGCAGGCGATCAGCGTGCTGCCCGAGCCGCCAAACAGATCCAGCACGGTCTCACCCGCCTTCGAAGAGTTGAAAATCGCCTTGATCGCCAGCGCAGTCGGTTTCTGCGTCGGATGCACATATTCCCGCGTGTTGTCCCGTTTGATGTCCCAGACCGTCGTCTGACAGCGGTCGCCGAACCACTCGCAGTTCTCGCCCTCGTGGCATCCATAGAAAACCGGCTCGAACGCATAGTGGTAATCACTGTGGCCGAGGATCATTCCCTTGTTCCAGACAAGAACCTGCTTCGGTTTCAATCCGGCGTCCCGGATCGCCAGCTCAAACTGGACATGATTGCTCGTCGCATACCAGATGTAGAACGCCCGCTTTTCCCGGAGGCTCGCTTTCAGATTTTTGAATGCGGCAAGCAGGAACTCCGAAAGTTTTTCCCCGCGCAGATCGTCGTTTTCAATGACCTCCCACAGACGGCCGCCCGGATTGTTCACTCCGCGATAACTGACTCCATACGGCGGATCGGTAAAAACGAGATCCGCTTTCCCGCCGTTCATGAGACGGGCGACGTCTTCCGCCCTGGTGGAATCGCCGCACATGAGCCGGTGCTTGCCGAGCTGATAGATCACCCCCGGCTGACTGACCGGCTCTTCCGGGACATCCGGGACGGCGTCGGCGTCCGTCTCTCCCTCGGCAACCACATTTTCTTCGGAACTTCCGTTCAGCAGCCGGTCAAGCTCGTTTGTGTCGAATCCGAGGAGCGACAGGTCAAAATCCTTTTCCTGCAAATCGCGCAGTTCGATCGGCAGAAGGTCGTAGTTCCACTCCGCGATCTCGCCGGTCTTGTTGTCCGCGATCCGGTATGCCTGCACCTGTTCCGGCGTGAGGTTTTCCGCGATCACCACCGGTACTTCCGTGAGACCGAGCTGTTCCGCCGCTTTCAGGCGGGTGTGCCCGACAACCACGACGAAATCCTTGTCCACGACAATCGGCTGCTGGAAGCCGAACTCCTTGATCGAGTTGGCAACCGCCTCCACCGCGCCGTCGTTGAAGCGCGGGTTCTTTTCATACGGATGGATCTCCGAGAGTTTCATCATTTGAATCTGCATAAAGGCTCCTTTCCTGGAAAAATGATTTGCAAAAGCAAGATTCGGAATTACTTTTGCAAGGGTTGAAGAATTGAGAATTCCGGAGAAAGACGATTTCGCCGGAAACGGGGCAAACAGCCCCGCTGTCGCGTTCGATTCTGACCCGCTATACAGCCCCGGCGAACGTCCTGTCGCGCGCGTAAGAGGGCTGTCCAGGGGCATGTCGGCGCACTGTCGGAGCAGATCGCAAGTCGTTGAGAATCAACGGGCATAAAAATTTTATCACCTGCAAGCAAGTCTGCTTATAACGCCGACTCCTTCCGCGCGCCCTCGAAAAAATCCCTTTCAAGGGGGGAACCGTTGATTCCTGGAAGCACATAAGCCTCGGGGCCTCATAATCGACCCCTCGAAGTTTTTTGTGCTTCTATGAGGCTGGAAAGCCAGCCAGAATGAACGGCGGATTCTTCCGTCATTTCGATGAAAGTGACGGAAGAAGTGACGGAAGGCTCACGAGAACACCACATTCAGCATGAACCGCACTTCTTCCGCTGAGAGAATGAGGCTGGCTCCGGGCATGCCCGCCCCACGGAGCCGGGGCTGGAGAAAAAAACTTAGAACTTTCCAGCCTCTATACACGCGAACGGCATTTTCGAAGGAGTGCGCGAACAGCCGTGAAGTTTCGAAGAATTTAAAAAAAGAAGATATAATATATTTTATTTAGCCTCAAAAGCTCTCTCTTGCAGGCCAAAAAATCCTTCGCAGAAAACTTCGCAACTTCGCAAAAACCTCTCCGCTTTTTCCGGCAAAACTGCTGGAAGAAATGGAGATGAATATGCTTTCTCTGGCGATTTATTCCAGCAGAACATACACTTTCGACGGTCTGGTCTTCGTTGCTTCCATTTCATATGTCAGAATGCCTTGTTCCATGAGGGTCTCGACAACCTTTTTCAGATTGTCAAGAGAATCGTGAAAGCGGTTCAGCAGTTTTGCGTGCTTGATTCTGCCCCCGTGTTCACGCAACATCCGGATGACCTTCTGGCACTTTTCATCGAACACATTCTCGTAAACGTAAGAGTCCGCCATATACAGCATCCGCCGTGTCAGATGATCAATGAACTTCCACGCCCACTTGACCGATTTGTCGGTGATCAGCGGATTGTAGACATTGCTGCTGATGCCGTGCAGCATGGCGAGCTTGCACACCTTCTCATGGGCGCGCGCCCACAATGCCTTGGCAGCGCCTTCGTTCTGTGCTTCATAGAAGTTGTAACGCCGGTCGCATTCCTGCTGAACTTCCCGGAGCGCGGCGGTTGCTTCGGGCGTTTCCGTAATGATCAGCGGCTTTGGATACTCGTTTGTCAGATTGCCGTTCACATCGAGATTCGCGAGGTAGGTTGCCGCGCGGATCAGCGAGTCCGAAGGCGTGATCGGCTGGGGATTCCCGGCTTCGCCACGTTTGCCCGCTTCCACGATGATGCACCGGGCGACCAGCCCGTTTTCAAGCACACGTCGGGAAAGCGATTCATAGAAATACTGCGGAATCGCGGTTCCCAGCAGAACCAGATTCGGATTCACAATATGCGCGATCTCATGAACTGTGCCGTCTTTTTTTCTTCGCTGATGCTTTTTTGCGCAGCGGATAGATGGTGTTGGACGCGCCATAGAACTTCAACAGCTTTTCGTTGATGGATTCCGCCCGGTTGTCTTTACTGTATTTCAAAGTATTGAAAATACAGTCGAACTCATCCGCCTGAAACAACATGGACGGGTGCATGAACAGAGCATCTTCCAGTCCTTCTCCGGAAGCAAAGGCATCTCCGATCGCCCCGGCGACTCCCGCGCGGAAAGCGATATTGAAATTCACCTTGCGCGGATGATCTTTTCCGGTTCCGCTGTCTGCCAGCGCGATGAGATAGATGTTGCTCCGATTGTCGCGCTTGTCCTGCACCTTTCGTCCGACGAGAAACGCCAGGAGCGCCAGTGCGCCGGTGAACGAAAGAACACGGTTCGGATACGGAGCCGACTGCATCGAGAGCTTGACGACATCATCAATGAATCCGGGAATCGACAACAGCTTGTCCGGGACGGGGCCGGGATTGGGAAAGAGAGGAGCCTCCTTTTCCTGCTTTTCGATCCTGTTCGGCTTCAAGATTCCGCTCAGATCCACATCGGAGTTCGCCTCCTCCCGGCGATCGTAGCATCCGGGTTCGCGGAGTTCACGCAAGGCGCGCCAGTCGTTGCCGGAACAGCCGTTGTGATGGCATTTGAATGCCACCGCCCCGGACGGTTCCTGAATCAGCACGGCGGATTTGTTTGTGTGCGCCTCATTGAACGGACAGACGGGAAAAATCCACTTGCGTCCGCCCTTCCACGGCTGCGGAGAGCCAAGCTCGGGGCAGTACTGCGCGATCCAGGAGTCCAGATCAAACGCCGGCATTGTGTGCTTCCACTCGTCATCCGGAACGTCTGTTTGAGTGTCTTCACTCTGATGCGACACAATATCCTGCATTTGCTCCCGGGATACAGACACAATATCTTGCGGTTCTTCCAGAATCCGGGCCATGCAGTGCGGACGTTCCGGGATGGAGTCGCCCTTGCAGTTCATTGTCCCGGGAAGCCGCCAGATCCGCGCCGGATTGTGAACCGATGTGTCGATCGCAACCTGTTCGGACGAGGCCTTTGCGATTTCGCCGATCACCCGGCGCACCAGCTCGCCATCGTCCGCCGGGAGGTCGATTCGGTACATCAACTGCGCCCCGTTGCCGGAATCCGTCATGATGGGATCGGGCCAGCCAAGGGAGGAAAGCCCGTCGCGGATCTCGCGAGCCTTGGCCAGCGCGGATTCATGTTCCGCATTCGAGCTGGACACGCCGGAGGCTCGTCTGGGATCGCAGTCGATCAGGAGCCAGCGCCGCCGGACAATATCCGTGTCGGCGGTCGTCGGATTCCGCCCCGCCGGACGCAGACGGTTCACCGCACGGGCAAGCAGATCGGGATTGACCGGATTGACCGTGACGTAAACGCCGCGAAAGGAGAGCAGGCGCTTTAGCGCCTCCGGGACGGCGGAGATGTGCTCGTAATCGAAATAGCCGGACTCGATATGCTCCCGTCGGTAATCGGCGCTGATCGCGTCCAGCACACGCACCTCGAACACGTCCCCGGCCTGAAACCAGAGGCGCAGAGCATGGGTGATTTCATTTGCGTCGGTCATTGCGTCCTCCATGGTATTTGTCGGCGAAATACTGTTCCGTCATGAGTGTGTGCATCGTGGAAATGAATCCCACGATCAGAGCTCTGACCTGTGCCGTCGCCTTCTCCTCCGCGTCCAGCCTGGGAAATACTTCGTTCCTCAGGTAGCGTTCCAGAAGCAGAGCCTTGTGCCCCGAGTTGACGGCAAGCAGCTTCTCGACGTCCGCGCGCGGAACAAGCCGGACGACCTGCAGTCCGCCCTGTGTCCGGATCCGTTCATAAAGCGGAACGTTTTCGGTGTGTTTTGCCAGTTCCCGGTTGGGATTGCTCCAGCCGAGAATGTTGCAGATGTCGCGGATCACGAAGTAATTTTTATCGCTCTTCCGCACAATCCGGACCGGCATTTTACGGAACTGATACGTTGTGAAAGGATTCATCGGTGGACTCCTCTTTGATGTTTTTCAAAAAGCGGATCACACTTGCCGCCGTGTGGATGGCTTCCGTGATCATCGCCTTTTTCGATCCCTTGTGTTCATTGTGATTCAGGCTCGCCTGCAAAAGCTCTCCCGCTTCTTCCGTTACGATGGCCGCCTGATGAATCGGACTTGTCGGCCAGTCGGGATGCAGTTTTTCGGCTCTTTCGACCTCGGAAAAGATTTGCGCCAGTGCAATTTCAATCTTCATTCAGCCTTCCGAGATGTTCTCAGGTTCATACTTTTTCACTTCCAGTGCCTGCTGCAGCCGGACAGAACAACACATCAGTTCCTCAAGTTCCTCCCAGAGGCAGTTCAGTCTGCGGACAACACATTGAGGCCAGAGGATTTTTCCGCCGTCTTCATCCTCGACCATACCGTTCGCGGGAGGCGACATCGCCATCAGCGCGATCATCTCCTCCCGGATGCCGTTGAGCAAGGTTTGCGTCTCTTCCAGCTTTTGCTCCAGTTCATTGATGCCGACACGGCTGATAACCCCCTCGTATTTGTAGTTCGTTCCCCAGCTCATTGGATCTCCTCCGCAGCTTTCAGCAGTTTCTCCATGTGCATCCGTGCCTCATCACGGATCGCGGTGACTTTCCGGATGTAATCGTCGCAATCGGCGATGAACGACTCAAAACACTCCCTGTAATCCTTCCCTGTCCCGTGCGGACTCAGAAGCAGGTCATAGTTGGTCAGAAAGAACTCCGCGTCGGAATGCCCGCTCTGCGTCTTGGAAATGTGCCAGCGATTATCGGTGCTGACCAGCTCCTGACTCAGCATCTGTTCGGGGATTTTCCATTCAATTTCAGCCATTGTTTCGCTCCTTGAGCACCTCTTCGACCAGCCGCCACTCTTTTCGGACGGTAGGTCGTATTCACATACCACTTGCCGTCGCGGAACAGATACACATATTCCGCCCAGTAAGCATCCTCCGCCCGGGCGAGCATTTCACCGGCGTCAGCCCAGACCCGGGGCGGACACAATTCCTCGCCATAATCCCGGTGGTAGGCGTGGCAGACATCCTGCGCATCGGGTTCAGGATCGTCGTTCGACAAACGCCCGCCCAGGCCGGAGAGATCACCGAGCGCAAACAGAGCTTCGATGCGCTCTTTCGTGTTGTAGTGTGCATTCAGGCAAACACCCGCGCCGGACGGATACATGTCGAAGTGAACGTAAATGGAGCGGCAGCTCCGGTCGGCGGCCTCGATTGCAATGAGTCCTCGTGTAGACATGGAAATCTCCCAGGGTTAAAATGTGACAGTCGCGGTCAGTGTGGCGGCCGCAAGCCAGTATGTCATGTGTTTCCAGTCGCCGCAGCAGGCGTAAACGATCGCAGCGCCGACGTCCAGTGTGATCAGAATGAGCGGAAAATCTCCCATGATAAATTTTCACTTTGATGTTGAGAAAAACTCAATTTTTCACGAGTTTGAATTGAGAAAAGTCCTCAAACATCCAGTCGTTTTTTTTATGTTCGATACACGATATCGAGGAATTTGCGAGCCAGGGCGATATTGGCTATTGTTCCTCCCCGCCGTTTTTTTTACCGATTCATGAAAGGCATTGAGATACGGGCTGTACCGTTTTCATTGAGCCAATGCGGCTCGTGCAGTCTTGATGCCATTTGGGGTGATTCCTCCGTGCAGACAGTATCGTTGGAATTGCTCTCTCTTGGCGCGATCCCGATATAAGCAGCCAGATGTTTCGATGAATGGAAATCATGGATATTACGGAATGTCACCAACAGAACCGCCACGCCTTTTGCGCTGATTCACTTGATGGATTTCAAGTTACTAAAGCCGTCCAGTTTGCAGCCGTGATCCTCAATCGCCTTATCCAGTCTTTCTTATAAATAAACTTGTAAATAGTGTTGTATATGCTCTTTTTATAGATATATATTATCACCCAAATGTAGGTTTAAATGAAAAAAATGATTTCATGTCGAATTAACGCAAGATGTGTAATACACTGTCTAAGAAAATAGATAATATCATGAAAAATGAATATTTCCAGCTTGTTCCGGCGGATGTAGCGCTTGCAGAACAAGTGCTTGATTATTATAAACGAAATAAGGAGTTTTTAGAATCATTTGAACCTGTGCGAGATGAAAATTTCTTTTCTCTTGAATATCAAAAAAAACTTTAAAAAGAGAAATGTTAGAATATAAAGAAAAGACCTCATTTCGGTTTTATATTATGCAAATTAAGCGACCTTCTCAAATTATAGGTGTCATTGGATTAAACAACGTGATATGGGGAGCTTTTTGCTCTTCTTTTTGGGATACAAATTAGACAAAGATTTTGTCAATAGGGGATACATGTCCAGTGCCGTAGAAATGTTAACAAAATACGCGTTTGAAGAATTACATCTGCATAGAATAGAGGCAAATGTAATGCCTCAAAACCAAGCTTCTTTAAGAGTTTTGGAAAAAAATCATTTTATTAATGAAGGAACCTCAAAATATTACCTAAATATCAACGGAATTTGGCAAGACCATATCCATATGGTAAAGATTAATTATGCTATGCATGTAAACGATTAAAAGCCTGTGTATCTGTCGACAAGAAAACATGGGACTTCGTATAAAAGACATTCCGAAAATGAAACTTGGGATGTAATGAACATTCCTTGGTTGAAATACGCAATATACGAGAATTCTTATCGCATCCCTTCTGATGAGTGACAGTAGAGGGATACATCATTCCCAGTGTATTCCTCCGTCTGGTCTTAAATCTCGGTAAACTGCGCATAGTATGCCATGGAATGGCGAATATAGCAAGCTGAATATTAAATACAACTTGTTTATTATCAATATATTATGGTTTTTTGTCATATCAAAACGGGATATCGCCATCAAGATCGTCAGGCGGTGCGGGGGATGTCCACGTTTCGCCGGGTTCCAGATCTTCTCCCGGTTCACGCATGACGGGACGCTCTTTTAACCGGAAGCCCGTTACACGCTCGAAACGTTCCCCCGCGATCGTTTTAGCGGTGATTGATTCAGGAGCCGCCAGAAGCCCCTCGTTGGCCAGCGAAACGGCTTCCCGCGCGCTCCTCGGCATCGGGCAGCCGAGCGCGGCGCGTTCGTGCCACCATTTCTCGAACTTGCCGCGGGCATAGCCGGTATGTTCGGGGCAGACCCATTCCGATTTGAACTCGTTGAAGCCGACCTGATAATCCACCCGCATGGTTTTGGGGGCATCGGGATCGGCTCCCCGTTTTTCGTGGACGCAGTAATACACATCCAACACCTCATAATCGGTATAATCCACCTGACCGGAAATCACACCGGCAGACGATGCCGTCTGCGTCATCTTGTCATTGCTTTCCTTCGGCGGAAACACATAACCGCATTCAGGACACGCCGTATATCCGGCGTGGATGAGCGCGAGACATTGCGGACACTTCTTCGCCGGGGCATCACCGCCTTTCCCGGAGCCGGGCTCTTTGACCTTGATCATGTCGAGCGGACCGTGCCGCAGAATGTTGCCCCCGTAATCCAGAAAAAGGCACGAACTTTTCCGGTTTCCGGACTGAGGCGCGTCCCGCGTCCGGCGCACTGAATCAGCAATCCCGGCGAATTCGTCGGGCGGAGCATCACAACGCAATCCGTGTTCGGCGCATCGAAGCCGCAAGTCAAAACGTTGACGTTCGCCAGGAACTTGAGCGGCGGCTTCGGTGTTCCGAAAAGATCCGCCGGGATGAATTCCCCTTTGAACCGGGCGATGATTTCAGCCCGTTCGGCAGGCGACGTCTCACCGGTTACGATCGCACACTCCTTGCCGGAAAACGCCTGGATTTTTTCCGCAACATGCTTGCAATGATCCACCGAAGCGGTGAAAATCAGCACGGACTTGCGGTCGCGGGTCAGCTCCACAATCTCCCTGCAGGCGGATGTCACCAGCGCATCGTTGTCCATTGCGGCGGCGACCTCGTCGCTGATGAACTCGCCGCCACGGATGTGCAGATTTGCCAGATTCGCTTCTGCCCGGCCTGCCCGGGAAATCAGCGGGGAAAGATACCCCTGCTGAATCATTTCCTTGAGTCCCGCTTCATAGCAGATCTCGTTCAGGATGTTCTCCGGCTTGCAGATGAGCCCGCCCTTGAGCCGGAAAGGCGTTGCTGTCAGCCCGATCACCCGGACGTGTGGATTGATGACCTTCATATCGGCCAGAAAGGTTCGGTACATGCCGTCCCCTTCGCTGCTGATCAGGTGTGCTTCATCCACGATGACAAGGTCAAAGGCGTCCAGCTCGCAGGCCTTGTTGTACACGCTTTGAATCCCGGCGACAATGACCTGCTCCGTGGTGTCGCGGCTCCTGAGTCCGGCGGAATAGATGCCGATCTTCAATTCCGGACAGAGTTTGCGGATCTTGTCGGCATTCTGCTCAAGAAGCTCCTTGACATGAGCAAGGATCAGCACCCGACCATTCCATTTTTCCACGGAATCCTTTGCGATCTGAGCGAGAACCAGACTTTTTCCAGTACCCGTTGGCAACACAACGCACGGGTTGTTGTCTTTTGTGCGGAGATGCTCGTAAACAGCCTCAACCGCCTCGGACTGATACGGTCGAGGAACGATCATTTCAGCCCTCCGAATTCCGTATGCCCGCCTTGATCAGGTCAAAGGCAAGCTGTGTTTTGATTTGCCGGAGACGTTGTCTGTCAATCTTCAGGATTCTCCGGATCGCGCCATCTTTGTAGCCGTTCATATAGAGGAAACAGACCAGTCGCCGGGTATCATCGGTGATGTTCTTCACGAATTCCTGGACGATTTGCCTGCGTCGTCCGCCGTTCTGTCTTCGTTCTTCCATTCTATCCCATCCATGTCTTCCAGTTTTATGAAACACATGCCGCCTTCGATCGGTTCATGCATTTCAAGCAGGATGCGTTTGATCTGGCTGTCATCTTTGAAAAGCCCTGCGGCTTGCAAAGTATCCAGCAGGACTTTTCCGCCAACGTTGTCCAAATCCCGCCGACGCCGGTCCGGAGGATAGAATTCCGCATGTAGCGAAATTCTGCCCTGAAATGGACGAAAGCCGTTCCGGTTCACGAGCGTGGTTACCAATTCACGGTATTTCCGCCCGTCGCGGGAGATCAGCACCCTCGGACCGACATGCCGATAATAATGATTCACGCTGGGCGGCCACGGCAGTTCCAGTTCCAATGTCATTTCCGTGCCCATGGGGGGCGCGGAGTTCGCACCGCTCTGCGGAGGCGGCGTCGCGGGCCTGGTCGCGGCAACGCCGGAAAGAGACATTCGCGGACCGTAGCCCTTGATCTCGTTGACGATCTCGTCATCCTGATTCTTTTTGCAGCGCACGGTGATTGTGAGCGGAAGATTGTGCAGTTCCACCGAATCACGCGGCTGAAGCACATTCACCGCGCGGCAGATGGCGGAAAGATCCGCCCGGGCGATCCGGACCGCGTCCGCGTTCGCATTTTCCAGATTCAGCCGCGCCCAGACTTTCCTGTTCTTGTATTCACCCTCGATGATCTCGAATTCCAGCTGGAGATACTGTCCGTTTCCCGTCCTGGTGGGCTTCATTTCCGATTCGGTGATGACAGCCTGGTATTTCCCGGCCGGAATCGGATCATAACCGGTCGATGGTTCGACTTCGTTCGCGTTGAAATTGATAGTGGACATTTGTGTTTCCTTGTGTTATGCCATGCAATGGCAGTGGTGATTGAATGCTGTGATTTTCGGCGGTTCCGGGGGCGGTTTGCTTACCGCGACTGCCGGACTGCCGGGACACTGGATGTGTTCGTGATACTCAACAGGCGAATACTCATCCCGCACAGCACGGAACGGTTCCCCGACCTGGATCATTCCGCCGCAGACGTCACACACCAGCGGACGATTTGCCGTCCGGATTTTTTCGTGCATATTTCTTCACCTCGAAAACCTTTCTTTCCTTGAATTCCTCCTGCTTGCCCTTATTCCAGTTCGTCACGGGCCGAAAATACCCGCAGACGCGACTGAATACCTCACAGATGGCTCCGCACTTACTCATGATGGTTCTCCTCGATTTTTGTGTATGCCTCAATGAATGCCTGCCAAGAGAGCGGAATTTCCGACGGCAGGCCGTAGCGGTTCTTCGCGATGCAGGCGGGACTTCCCACCGTACGGATGATTCGTTCTCCGCCATCCGCGCCGATGGGAGCGGCTATCGCGCGTTCTCCGTTGAATCCGGCGTTTTCCTTCGTCACCCGGAACTTCTTGTTCGCGAACAGAACGGCATCGACCCATTCCGCGATCAGGCTCGCAGCGTGCTTGTGAAGACGCGGTGTGTAGCGGTCGTAGGCGGCGTTTTCCGGATCTTCGAACCGTTCGACCTTCGCATGGGCGACCAGAATGACCATCATTCCGCGCTTGTCGCGCAGTTCCTGAAGCAGGCTGATGACCTTGCGCCAGTGAGTCAGCGCATGGGTGTATCCCCTGCCGTAGCCGCCGTCGGCTTTTTCGATGGAACGGACACCGAATTCGCGGCAGACCTCGTCGAAGATGAGGCGCTCGAGCCAGTCAACGGAATCCACAACGACGGACTGGAACTCGTGAGCTTCGTCCCGGAGCGCGGTCAGTTCTGCGATCACCTCGGAAAGCGAATGTGCAAGCGGGAATTTCCGGCAGTCGATTTCGCCGAGTCCGTCCTCGGTCTGGATGAAGATCGCTCCCGGCGCGGATGCTCCAAACGTGCTGTTGTGTGTGACAATGAAATCGTCCGTTATATAGAGGGAATCCAACGCATCAATGACGATACACTGACACTCTTTTTCTCCGACGCTTACGACCTTGCGGATTGTATGTCGCATCATCCATTCCGGGAATTTCCATTTCGCGGTCTGTTTTGCGGAAGCGACGGGGACAATCCCGTTGGTGAAAGTTCCGTAGATCCGGTGGAAAACCTTGACCTCACGGACGACCGTACCTTTTCGATAACGCCCCGTCCGTTTTTTCATGATCGCGGAACCTCCGAGAGAACGGATCAGAAATATGATGTCTTTCGCCATTTGTTCGCTTGCCGTGCAAATTTCAATGGAGCCTGGGTTACCGACATATCCGTCGCCATCGCAGAGACCTCGTAACAGTTCGAGCCGGTCATCGACTGATGCAAACAGATAACATTCCGGAATGAATTTTGTATCGCTGACCTTGTCTGCCAGACCCAGCGTAAGGAGTCCTTTTTTGAATTCGCTCGGGGCAGAACCGATCTGACGCTTTCGAATCCTGACCGCATTTCTCGCGGGGGTTGTTGTATCGGATTCTGGAACGCTTTCAGCAATCCGCTCCAAAATATCCGATTCCGGGTTGCTGATGCTTGCCGATGCGCCGCAGCTGCCTTCCGCAAGATAAATACCGAGCAGCCAGGGAGAAACCGGCAGATCATGATCTGATTCGAATTCTACCGGTGCAACTCGCGGAACAGCATGATTGAAATGAGTGCCGTAGCGAAGTGTAGTGCGAATAGTATGCAGATCCCTGACCGCGCCCGGCAATTTATGATCCCGTTCAGTTCTGGTCTGAGTAAACCACAGATGGGAATCGCAGCATTCCGTTTCAGAACCATCGCGAAACGTGACTTTGAAAACTTCTTTCTTACCCTGCGGGTAGATCGCAAGAACAGAATGCGCTTTCCCGTCGGCTCCGATGACCTTGTCTCCGATTTTCAACGATCCCATGGAAACGAAACCATGTGGAGTCAGAATTTTTGCGTCAAGAGGCTGTGCTTTCCCCACCCCTTCGCTGCCGTAAATCATGATTCGAGGCGGCTTGTTTTCCCGCCCGGTTTGAATGTTGTCAAGCATTCCCATAATCTGTTTCCTTCCTCTTTTCAGCAGTTTGCCAATTCAATCTGAAGTGCTTTCACCAGTTTGCGGATTTGTATCTCATTCATCCGGGCATGAATGTCCGCCATGATGGAATGTACCAACTCCGCATCCGTATCGGGTTCGATCTTTTCCTGCGGCCGCCTTGAACGCATGGTTTCTTCATAAGCGCGGTTGATGGAGTATTTTCCCTGTCGCAATGCCTCTTTGATTTCGTCTGTGGCATAAGCGTTGATTGCTCGGAGACGTTCTACTTTTTTACAGGAAATCCCTAAAGTTTCACCGAGATCAACGGAAGATTTTCCACGACTCATGCTGCAGGAGGAATTGTTTGCCGGACGACCAGCTTTTTTCTCATATCCAGCTGTTGGAGGCATTGAAGCAGTTCTCCGTTTGTCAAATTCCTGCGGTTTCTCTGACAGCGAATGGCATATTCCAATGCTTCGTTCTCATCGTTAAACTGGCGGCAGATGACAGGAACTGTCTCCAATCCGGCGGCGATTGCCGCTTTCAGGCGTGTGTGTCCATCAACTACGATCATCTTCCACACAACGATGGGATGCCCGAAATCAAAGCCGTTGACGTTCATATCGTCGATGATTTCCGCAAGAACTGTCTGTCGAATTGGGAAAAGGTTCCGAAACGGGTCTTCCATTTTCAGGCTCCAGACGGGAACTTGAACGAGCGGGAATTCGATATTGCAAAACTTACTGTTCATTTTCATTTTCTCCTGGTAACATGTCAGCAATCAGGTTGCCGATTTCAGAGGAAATCACATCGCTCAGGGTATTGCGCTCCTGGAGAGAATAGCCGATTTCCGGATATTCCTGAACTTCCCGTTCAAGCCGTAGCTTCACCATCTTGATGATGCTGACCTTGATTGCTTCAGAGCGGGATTCCTTCAGATCCTGCAACTCGGTTCCGGTCAAGGGAGGGAGTTCTTTCGCTTTGTCCTGTCGACGCGCCTTCATGGTTTCCTTATACCCTTTGTCGATCGACATATTTCCAGAAGCCACCGCATCACGAATTTTTGCCGTCGCGTGATTTTTGATGGTACGAAGTTTTTCCACTTTTCCTCTGGAAATACCAAGGAGGTCAGCTGTTGCTTCTGACGATTTTTCCGAAATTAGCCACGTTCGTGGCTAATTTCCCCGGTCGACCGGCGGATTTTCTCTTGTCCAGCTCCGCAAGGCAATTCAGAAGCTCTTGTGGTGTCAGACTTCTCCGATGGCTCTGAGCTTTGATCGCATATTGAAGCGCCTCGTCTTCCGAAGCGAACTCCTTTAATATGATCGGGACCTTGTTCAGATGAATTTTCTGTGCGGCGGCAAGACGGGTATGTCCATCCACTACTGTGACTTTGTGACCGGCCCAGATGATGATCGGATGGGCAAAATCAAATCCGTTCTGCTTCATATCCTCCGCGATCTCGTTCAGGACACTTTCCTTGATCGGAAAGAGATCTTTGAACGGCGATGCGGTGTGGATCGCGATGGTCGGCATCAGAGAAATTTTCTCTTCCATCATTTCACCTCGGGGAGTTCTTCGCTGTTGTTCCAGCGGAATACGGAGAGGTCGCGACCTTTCAGAAACGCATTCCAGGCCTTGATGTAGAATGCCAGAGTTTCCCGAACCGTCAGCTTGTTTTTGCTGATGCGATTATCAATCAGCTTGCAGCGAAGCGTCATGATCGGATGCCCGGTATAAAGATTTTCTCCGGTCTTGACCAGCTTGATGAACTCTTCCGCTTTCTGAGGATTTTTCTTCAGAAAGAGGTAGAAACAGAATCCCATATGGGACTTCACGAAATGATGTGCGCCGCATTCCGCAACCGCCGCGGCATGTTCAAGCAAATCCCGGTTCTCGTCATAATACGGTTCCAGAACCGAATTACGGGTTTCCGTCTTTGCCGAACTTGAACGCATCTGCCGATCAAAGTTCTCGTAAATCCAGGCGAATTTTGTGATCATTGCCGCCGTGGTCGGATGCTGGGATCCTTTGATTTTCAGGAGGTGATGAAAAAGTCTGGTGACTCCGCTGTCGATGGAGCCGACGGCTTCCTTCCTGACATTGTAGACAACGATCATTGTGACGGTGACTCCGGATTCAATGATCGCCCAGAGGCGATGCTGTCCGTCAAGAATCGTTCCATCCTCAGCGATTTTGATGGTTTCCCCGTTCTGTTCCCAGGCTCCGGAGGCCATGTCATTGGCATAGCGGGTAACGTTCAGCTGGCTGATATTCCGGTTCATGGTGTTGCGTTCCAGCATTTGGGCCGCCATATCCGGTGTGATGTCAAGTGTTTTTGTGATGATTTTCTTCATGATTTTCACCTTTCCTGTTTGCTGTTTTTTGAATTCAAAGTGTGTCAATGATACGGAGATCTTCATATCCGGTCGGCCAGACTCCGGAAGTGCAGCAGGCCCGGAAGCGCTCCAGGGCGCTTTTGTTGGAAAGTTCAGCCAGATCCAGCAGTTCATCCGTCAGTTTCCAGACCCCGGCGGAAAACGGTTCATTCTTTTCCACCGCAATGATGTGGACGGGGAAGTTTTTGCCGGTCACAATCCGGAGAATCGCCCGGTAAAACGCGAGCTGCTGGATATAGCCATAGCGACGGCAGTCCGACTCGAACCAGCGGAGACTGTCGCAGGTTTTCAGATCAACAAGTCCGGACTTCATGCTGAACCAATCCATCCGGATCTGGCAGGGAACGGAACAATACTCAGCCCGAACCACGCCTTCCGCGATCCCGTCCGCCAGCAGTTCCGACGCGAGCGGGTGCAGCCAGACGCCGCGCTGCAGTTTCAGGAGAAAGCTGAAGTCCTTTCCGGAAATGATTTCGCGCTCCTGAGTCGCCGCCCATTCCGCAAACGCCTTGGTGTTGCGCCCGTAGGATTCGCCGGTCCGGGGATTGATCGGGCCGTCGGTCACAACATATTCGCGGTCAAAGGCGTTCCGTCCCTCCAGAATCAGGCAGTGCGCCGCACGTCCCATGACGAATGCGGAAGATTCACTTTCCGTGATTTCCCGGAAACTTTCCTGCGGTAGAGAGCCGGGGATTCCCGGAAGTCGGCCAGGAGGTGGCTCGACATAAATTCTCCGCTGCGACTGCGGGCGTGATATTCGTCCGCCGGTTCATGGATGATGAAATTCGTGTTGTTCATTGTTGATCTTCCTTTCTTGATGATGCGATGCTCTCTAACGGGGTTATTGCCAGGCAGGGGTGCAAAATGGCCCCTGTTTTTGAAAAAATTTTTCGATTATTTTTCCCACGGATGGTGATTCCGGACTCAATCAAGGATGCCCTGATGGATGAAATTCTGATACGGACCGCTTTTCTGGAAAGAGCTGTTCTTCTGGAAATCTCTGAAGCGGAACATCCGGCAATCAGAAGAAGGCAAATTTCCTGCATATCCGAGGACAAACTGTTTATGACTGAGCGGACAAGAAGAATCTGACTCTGCCGTCTGTTTTCCTGGGGAGTTGCCTCACCCCGCATTTGAATCTCCATCCCGATTTTCCGGTAATCCGGCGCTTCGTCCGTATCTTCCGCTTCGTTCAGAGCATCAATAGGAATGGCATCCGTCAGAATACGTGTCGTTGCTGACCGGAGTTTTCTGATTATCCGGTATGCCGTGTTCTGCATCACACCATGAGCAAATGTGAGAAATCCGGCATTGGAATGTTCGTTGTAATTGTCTGAATTGCGAACTGCCGCGAGAAGCAGTTCCTGAACTGCATCGTCCATGTCTCTTTTCGCATTCCCCCTGCCTGACGATGGTGCCGATGAGCGATTTTGCGATTCGGGTGAGTGTCTGCGCTTCCGCGTCGGTGATAATGTGAGCCATTTTTTGCTCTCCTCCCCGGCCGCTCCAGAGCGGAAGGCGGAGGACTGAAGCGTCCGGCATTGTTTTTCGTTTTGCCTTCCGCTCCCCAATGGTGCAATTGCACCGGCTCCGGTGCAGAAATGGGTATTGCACCGGGTGCAAAATCACATTATTGTTGATAATGAAAGAGTTAAATTATCGAAAAAATCTCAAAAAAGGCTGAAAAGCCGGTGCAAAACCCGGTGCAATGCACCGGACCCGTGGTTTTTGCACCGGACTTTGCACCGAAAATCTGGGGGAAAGGGCAAAAAAAAGCACCCTGCCGTGATTGACAGAGTGCCGTGGAATCCGCTATGGGATTGGATCAGGTTCGGGAGGGATGGTAGTTGGAAGAGCCGCTGGCATCGTCCCGGTTGACGAAGCGCACCTGATAGCCTTCGTTTTTCACGAATTCAATGGGGTCACCGTCGTTGATGTTCGGGAAGAATTTTCTCAGTGCGGCGCAGATTTCATATTTCCGGTGTTTCCAGAAATCATATTCGCGCGTGTCTCTGGCCGGGAGCGGAAGAACCTTGCCCGGCATGGACAGCAGAGCGAGCAATGCGGTAAACGCCTCGGTGCGGCATCCTTTTTCTGATTGCACATGCCGAGCTGCATATAATTGATCTGGATCGGAGCCTCCCCTTGACCCAGATGGAAACATTGTCTCCGTCTTTTTTCGGATGTGAACATCCGCCCACCTGGTGTCAGGAGCACATTGATATTCCGTAAGTACCTTTGGCTGCCTGGCGGGATGGAAACTGTTCAGGAGATTTATGGTTTCGCCATCTGCGGTAAGACTGCCGTCCACATTTATCGCCATGCAGTCATCCAGACCAAAGGCAAACACATTTTTTCTTTTGTAAAGCCGCAAGCATCAGCTTTGGAACATTCACAAGTTTTCCGACAAACAGTATGAAAACCCTGTCTTCCCGGAGCAGTTCTTTCAGCTGGTGTTCAAAGACCACCATATTATTATAATAGGAAATGTAGACCGGCATTCTGCATCCTGTTCCGGTTTTCAGACAGCCGAGTTCCCAGAAAAAGGCATCGTCTAAATCCACACTGGAAAATTCAATGCCGAGGGCATCCGCGATCTCCTTGTGGAGACGGTCGTAATTCAGACGGTAAATACCGATTTCTTCGGGCATGATCGGGATTCTGGGCCGGGTGATGTCCATGGGGCAGCATGCCTTCAGGCCTGAACTCAGCTCCCGAACCATCCGGTAATTGCAGTTCTCCGGACAGTTGTCAGTATCAGGGCAGAGCAGACGCATGGCGTTTCCCGGAGCCGGATTCAGATATTTTATCCTGAACTGCTCAATGTCAATGCCGGGGAGTTGAATTTTCCAGTCATACAGCGGCTGCGATCTTGCATTCGCCAGCAAGGAGTTCCACATAAATCGCCTCTTCATTCTTTGTCAGTGTGTGAATGATGCCGACTTGCCGCAGCCATTCATCGACAATCATGCCGAAATCGTCGTAATCATATCCTGACCGATTGGATGCGTCAAGAACAATCGTCCGTTCCGCCCGTCCGATTTTCACCAGAAACTTGGCTCTGATAATCCGGCCCATGCTCGACAACTTGAACTGATGGCGTTCCATGTCCCGGAACAAATCCCCGTCTTCCGCCTCCAGAATCGCGGACATACCGCTGTTGTCGTTGATATATGCCTTAATTGACAGCAGGGATATACTCTTGACGTCCGCCGCTCCATGATAGCAAAGGATATTTCGACCAAGTTCCTTGATCTTGTCCAGATCGTTGATACGGGGCGAGGAAAAGGCATCGTAATCATCAAAAGACTTTTCCCGAGCTGTTTGCAGTAGGCATCTTCCATCCATTTGGGACTGGTGGGAATGCCGAGACGCAGTTCTCCTGTGTCCCTGTTGATGCTCAGGGTATTGTAACTTTCCGGCTGAAACCCGATAGTTTTGGACTTTCTGCCGTTCATGACAATGCCCTGTCGTCTGTAGGAGTCACCGTGCCTGACAAGCAGGACCAATTCCCGGCTGTCGTTTTCCGTCAACGTGACACGAGCGGTGCTGCCGTAGTTTTTCGACTGGAATATCGAGTTCATCCCTTCCTCAAAATCATGAATCTGCGCTGGCGTGATAACCAAATTACGGATATCATGCCGTGTCGCCCGCATTGCAAAGGATTTCTTTTTCAGAGCGGCATAATCAGATTCCAGAACACTGAGTTCTTCGGGATCATGAAGATATACCAGAAGTGCCATATCCGCAGTTGACATGGTATCTGTTAATTCGTTGGCATAACTGCTTCTGGAAATAAAAGTCCTTAAGACATCGTTGAAACATTCCATGCTCGTCGCACCGACAAGAGCAAAGCCATTGAACAACTCCTCATATTCGCCGACAAACATTTGATTTGAAAGGATTGCTGCGAGTCCATCGTAATCAAAAGTATCTTCCGTTATATTTCCTGTCGTCGGGAAGTTCATGCGGTCGAAATAGCCTTTGTAACGGCTGATCATTTCCAATAAACGCGGAAATGAGAACTTTCTCAGGACTTCCGGATTTTTGAACTTACGTAAATTACTCCCTGCCATTGACATTTACCCCCTGTTTGAGAATTCCCACCATTTTCCCGATGATTCGAAATGAGTCGTAACAAGTCAGCTCGATCGGCTTGACTTCCGGATTCTCTGCTTCCAGCGCAATGCGGTCCGGACGGTTTACGAGCCGTTTCAGAGTTACTTCGTTGTTGATAGCTGCCGCCACGATGTCCCCGTCTGCGGCAATCGGCTGATGACGGATGATGACAATATCACCGGTCTCAATGCCAACACCAATCATGCTGTTACCGTCTACGCGCAGGGCAAACACAGCCCCGTTGGTAGTGAGAGCCTTGTCCACGGCAACGGTTTCATCACCACTTTGATCTTCGAACTCTTCTACCGGAACTCCTCCGGGAATTTCTCCAAGAAGTGGGACCTGAACGGTGACAAGAGCTTCCGGTTCAACAGTTTTATTGATGACATACGGTTTTGTTGAGCCTTTTTCAATGCGCTTCAAATAGCCCTTGGAAACAAGTTCCTGAAGTATATCGTAAATAGATGGAGCAGCTATTCCGAACGTATTGGCAAGCTGTTGCATAGTCGGCATTTTTCCGTATATGGAGAAGAATCGGCTGATCTCCTGCATCACTTCCGCCTGCCGTCGCGTGATATTCTCTGCCTTATGTCTGCCCTGTCCCATTGCGAACTCCTTTTATCCCTAATGCATCTAAAGCATAATATACTCTGTTGATCAATCATTTCAAATCGATGTTATCGGCAAAAAACAAAGTGTATGCTTATTCTGCTTCTGTTGAGCGGTCCTAAGTATCTGATCCTGACCTGGCGTAAAAAATTTTTCGAATTTTTTTTGAAAAACAGGGGCCAAAATGCACCCCTGGGTGGCAATAACCCCGATAGAGACACATTGATTTAACAACGAAAGGAAACAGCATGAAATACGGCAGTATTTGCAGCGGAGTTGAGGCGGCAACGCTCGCCTGGCGCCCTCTAGGCTGGAAAGCTGTTTTTTTTGCCGAGGTTGAGCCATTCCCATCAGCGGTGCTGTGTCATCGATTCAAAGCGACTCGTCCATTGCGACCGCTTGATCCGGCAATGGCAGACAACGAGAAGGAGCGGAAGACCCGGGAATTGTGGAGTCGTCAGATCGCAGGTCTTCCGGAGGACGGGACGATTCCGAATTTCGGAGATTTTACCCTAATAAAGAGAAAGGATGTAAATGAAGATATCGACCTGCTCGTCGGGGGGACTCCCTGCCAGGATCTCTCAATCGCAGGGAAACGACTGAGATTTGAAGGTCGGCGAAGCGTGCTCGCTCTCGACTTTGTACGATTGTGTTTTGAGCTTGGAGTCCGCTGGGTTGTGTGGGAAAATGTCCCCGCTGCTCTTTCCAGCCGCCGAGGCGAGGATTTCGGACGATTTGTTTCCCTGCTCTGTGGATGGGATGTCCCGGTCCCTGAAAGCGGATGGAGAAAGTGCGGGATCGTCACTCCGGCTCCGGGAGGATTCGGAGTGGCATGGAGAGTACTTGACTCTCAATTTACCCGAGTGGAACAATTTCCGAGGGCAATCCCGCAGCGCCGGAAGCGTCTCTTCCTTGTCGGATATTCTGGTCAGTGGAAATATCCCGCCAAGGTACTATTTGACGGTGAAATGTGCGGAGGGGATACTCCGCCGCGCCGCACGAAGAGGCAAAACGCTTCCGCCGGTTCTGAAGGAGGCTCTGCTTCGACAGACTGGTGGGACGGTTCCCAGAAGGCAGGCACACTGACGCGGACGAGTGATCAGCAGTTCATGCCGGACAAGGGGCGTCTCCAATGCGTGATTGAACAGACCGGAACGGATTTTCTTTGCTATGAAAACCATGCTCCCGATTCCCGTATAAAATCGGTCGAAGTGTCACAATCCATCGTTGCCCGCATGGGGACAGGCGGGAACAATCTTCCGCTCCTGCAGGAAGTTCCACGGGAACCGGAAACAGCCATCGGCTTCATTAAAAACGATGCGGGAGGTGATCTGCAGGGATTCTGGAATGAGGTTTTCCCTACGATGCGCACGGAAGTGACTCCCGCGGTGGCTCGTGAAGAATGTTTTCACGTTTCCTTCTGCGATGCGAACGGCAGACGGAAAGACCGTCCGAACGGCGGTCTTTATGTGACGGAGGCGAAAACTGGAAAAACAGTTACGGCAGGCGGTCCCGGCGCGGAAACGGTCATTGTCGAACCAATCGCACTTGACGGAGACAAAATGAAGCCCGGCGAACGTTCCGGAGGATCGGGCATGGGGGTTTCTGAAGAAGGTGTGATGTATACGCAGACCGCCGGAGATGTGCATGGAGTCGCCTATACGCCATCCGGAAAACCGACAGTTCGCAAACTGCTTCCCCTCGAATGCGAGCGCTTGATGGGTTTCCCCGACAATCACACGCGAATTCCCTGGAATGGTAAATCCGAGGAGGAATGTCCTGACGCGCCCAGATACAAAGCATGCGGAAACTCCATGGCAGTGAACTGTATGATGTGGATCGGGGAACGGATTCAGAAGGTGGAAGAGAAAATCAGCCACGAACGTGGCGAATTTCCGGTCAGAGAAATAACCGAAGCCTCAAATGAGTCTTCAAATCACATAAAAACGGAGGAAATCAATGAGTGAAGCTGATGTGGAATGCCTGGAGTATTCGGCACAATATGCCGAGTTGGCAGCTCGGTATCGCAAACTGAAGAAAAAGGTCCGCAGAATGCGGAAGGCGTTTGCGGCAATCGAGTGCGCGCTTCTCAATAAATGCGATCATCATGCGGAGTTCATCATCGGTGAATGTGAATCCCTATCGCGGGAAGTATGAACCGGAGTGCTGCCATGCCGGAAAATGAGACACTGGAAGAGGTGATCAGGCGGAATGCCTCGGGGCCGAAGTCTGCAGAAGTGGACGGACAGAAGGTCGAGCAGCATTCCCTTGCCGATCAGATTGCGGCAGATGAATATCTCGCGTCGAAAAAGGCCCTAAAATCCCGGACTTCCGGCCTGAAGATAACCAAATTGTGCCATTCAGGGGCGTGAGGATCCATCGATGTTCAACAGACTCAAATCCATTTTTCGGAGCAGAACCCCTCCGAAGCAGCTTGTCCGCGCCCGGTTTGATGCGGCGCAGACGACGCGGGACAACTGGCGTCACTGGTCGGCGGCGGATCATCTGTCGGCGGACATGGAGGCCGCGCCGGAAGTGCGCAGGACGCTGCGGATGCGCTCGCGCTACGAAGTCGCCAACAATTCCTACGCCAGAGGACTGGTGCAGATGCTTGCAAACGACACCATCGGTACGGGTCCGCGACTGCAGATGCTATCCGCCGACGAGACGTTCAATGATGCTGTGGAAACGGCATTCATGCGCTGGTCGGATGCCGTTCGTCTTGCTCCGAAACTCCGGACGATGCGAATGGCCCGCTGTCAGGATGGCGAAGCGTTTGCCGTGCTGGCAACGAATCCAAAAATCCGCCACGGTGTGAAACTGGACCTGCAGTTGATCGAGGCGGATCGTGTTTCCGGTGAACTGCACTGGTTCGAAGATGATACCAGTGTCGACGGAATCTCGTATGACCGCTGGGGAAATCCGACGGACTACCGGGTTTTGAAGTACCATCCCGGGGACATCCGGTATATGCCGGGCGACGATGCGATCCACATCCCGGCGGAATACATGATACATATTTTCCGTCAGGATCGTCCGGGATTGCATCGAGGAGTTCCCGAGATCACGCCCGCGCTGCCGCTGTTTGCTCAACTTCGCAGATACAATCTTGCTGTGCTTTCAGCGGCGGAGGCCGCGGCGGATTTTGCGGCGATTCTCTACACGGATGCCCCGCCGAACGGCGAATCGGATGAAGTCGAGCCCATGGATGCCATTCCGCTGGAACGGAACATGATGCTGACGGTTCCGGCCGGGTGGAAAATGGGGCAGCTCGACCCCAAACAGCCGGCGGCGAACCATGCGGAGTTCGTGAAGATCATTCTGAGCGAAATCGCCCGCTGTGTGGTGACGACCTACGGCACGCTGGCGGGAGATTTTTCCGGGCACAACTACGCCAGCGGCAGACTGGACAACCAGATTTACCATAAAAGCATTCTTGTCGACCGGTCGTTTTGGGAAACGGAAGTCCTGAACCGGATTTTTGAGGTGTGGTTCCGGGAATATCGCCTGACAGCGGGCGGACGAGTGGTGGACGAGCGGCACACATGGTTCTGGGACGGTTTCCCGCATGTCGATCCGTCGAAGGAAGCCACCGCCCAGGAAACCCGGCTGACGAACAACACAACAACTCTTGCGGCAGAGTGTGCCAAGGACGGACGGGATTACTTGTCCGTTCTGCGGCAGCGGGCAAAAAGAGATCAAACTGATGAAGGAGCTTGGAATCCCGATCAGTTCCGAGTCCCCGGGATCCCCGAAATCCCCGGAACAGCAAACCGAACCGGATGACGGTTCAGAACCCAGAGAGGATATATGAGTGAATTCACCCCTGATTGAAGCGTCAAACGGCGCGAAACCGAAAGTGGTCGGAGTTGCCTACTCCGGCGGAAAAATGAGTCTGCCGGGGTGGCGACATCCTGTTGTGGTCGATCTTGCCGGAATGGAGATTCCCGAAAGCGTCCCGCTTTTGACCAATCACGAGAACAAGACGGACAGCCGGATCGGACTCATTTCTGCCGCAGTTCGGAACAATGCCCTGGAGATCACCGGAGAGATCGTCTCCGACAGCAGGGATGCGGCCGATATCATCGCGCAGGGCAAGGCAGGAGCGGACTGGCAGCTGAGCATCGGTGCGGATGTGAAAGAGTGCGAGCTGGTCAAAGGCAGCCGCGAGGTGAATGGTCAGGAAGTCGAAGGCCCGTTCTACCACATCAAAAATCGACGCTGCGGGAGGTTTCCGTTGTTGCCGTGGGCGCGGATGCTCACACCAATATGAAAGTGAATGCGAAATTCAACCTTGTCAACCAGGAAGGAGAAGCTATGAACAACAAGTCCGAAACGAAGAGTGTTTCCGCCGTGAGCGCCCCGAATGACGCTGCACCTCCGGAGAAAAGCCGGAACCGGAACAGAAGCCCGGCAATCCAGCAAACAAGCCCGGCGAACCGGAAAAGAAACCCGATAACGCGGAAAAGAAGCCCGGACAGGCGGCCGCGGAAGCGACACCGCCTGCGATTCAGGCCTCCGCCGGGGATGTGGCGGCGACCGCCCGTGAAGCGGCTCAGAACGCCGTCAAAGCCGAGCGTGAACGCATCAGTGCGATTCAGGCGATCTGCGACGGTGAATTCCCGGAAATTGAACGGGAGGCGATTGCCGGAGGCTGGACGCCGGAGGTGGTGACGAAGAAGGTGCTCGAAACGATCCGGGCCGAACGTCCCGCCGCCAATGTCAATATCAGCGTGAAGACCGCCCCGGAAGGCGGAGAGTTGCGCAAGACCATCGAAGCGGCAATGTGTCTCCGGGTCGGAGTGAGCGCCGACCAGCTGGAGAAATCCTATGGGGCCAAAACGGTGGGAAGCGGGGATGGCCGAAATGGACATGCCGCTGAAGCAGCTTCTGATCGAATGTATGAAACTCGACGGCATTCCGTACAGCCGCGGCTTCGACAATGAAACGATCCGTGCGGCGTTCTCGAGTGTTTCGCTTCCGGGGATCCTGAGCAACGTGGCGAACAAGAAACTCCTGCAGAGCTACGAGGCCCAGCCGATCATCGCCATGAAGCTGTGTTCCACGGGCGACCTCAACGACTTCAAGGAGAACGACCGCTTCCGCCTGACGGATGTGGGCGATCTGCTTCCGATTGCCGCCGACGGTGAGATCAAGGACGGCGGACTGATCGAAAGAGCGCGAAAAATCAGCTCGACACCTACGGGAAAAAGTTCTGCCTGACGCGCAAAATGATCATCAACGATGATCTGGGCGCATTCATGAAAGTGCCGACGGCGATGGGCAACCGGGCGGCGCGACTGATCGATCAGCTGTTTTTCAGCCGGCTTCTCTCGAATCCGGCGCAGGCGGACGGCAAGGCGCTGTTCAGCACGAATCACAAAACCTGCTCTCCGGCGCAAGTTCGGCGCTGAGTTCCGATTCGCTCAAGAAGGCGATCCAGCTCTTCCTGGATCAGGTGGATGCCGACGGTCAGCCGATCTCGGTGGAACCGAAATATCTGCTGGTTCCGACTGCGCTCAAGCATCTCGCGATCGAACTGACGCAGGGGGCGACCCTCATCATGAGCGGCACGGACAACGCGGTTCGTCCGGCGCTGAATGTGCTTTCCGATGAAAATCTGCAGGTGATCAGTTCGCCGTATCTCGGCAACAGCGCCTACGAGGGATCCAGCCAGACCGGGTGGTATCTCTTCGGCGACCCGAAAACGGTCGATACCTGGGAGATCGGCTTCCTGAAAGGGAAGCGCACGCCGACCGTTGAGCGCGGTGAGACGGACTTCAACACCCTCGGTCTCTGGTTCCGTGTGTATTTCGATCTTGGCGTTCGCGAGCAGGATCACCGCGGCATGGTCAAAGCCAACGGGGCCGCGTAAGCAGTCAAAGCACAAGCGGGGCGGATTTTGTATCCGCCTCTCACTTTCAAACTCAATTCAAGGAGATTTTTTACAATGCTTGCACGCTATGTTCAGAAGGGTGACGCCATTGATTACCGTCCGACGGAGGCGGTTGCCGCAGGAGATGTGGTCATCATCGCGGATCTGATCGGGATCGCCCGGCTCGATATCGATGCGGGAACGCTCGGTTCCCTCGCAGTGGTCGGAGTGTTCGATGTTGTGAAAGCGGACGGCGCGATTCCTTCCGGCTCGACGGTCTACTGGGACGCGGGAGCGAAGAAGGCGACCACGGTCAGCGGATCGAACCACTACCTCGGCAAGGCCATTGCGGCGGCGGAAGCGGCCGACGATACGGTTCGTGTGCTTCTCAACGCCCCGTACAGCCTCGCGACGACCTTTGTCGCGGGCGATCCGATCACGGATTTGACCGACAATTCGGGCGGAACTCCGTCCGACACGATTCCCGTTCTCGCCTGTGAAAGCGGGTGTGACTGCAAACATGCGATTGCCTCGCTGACGAAGAAAAACCAACACGATTCTTGCCGCTCTCCGCGCGGTCGGCATCATCGCCAGTGAATAATGGGACTGCTGGAGAACGCAGCCGAATGGCTGGAATCCCAGCGGATCCGGGAGCTCTCCGTTCCGATTGTCTACCAGCGCCGGGATGGCGAGACGTTGAACATCCCGGCGACGCTGGGGCGGACGCTGTTCCGTGCGGAAAATGAATACGGCGTGACTATCCGGACGGAGACGCGCGATTTTCTGATCGCGGCGGAGGATCTGCCGGATGATCCGGAGCGCGGAGATGTGATTCTCCATGCCGGACTCCGCTATGAAGTTCTTGCGCCGAACGGCGAGCCGGTCTGGCGCTGGTCCGGAACCGGGCGGATTCTGCGGAGAATTCACACAAAGGAAATCGGAGGTGCATGATGCCTGATACCCCGGATCATCGCGACTTGTGGCATGAACTCAATCAGGCGCGGCTGGATATCGCGGAACTGCGGGGAATGCTGAGTATGCATTTCTCCGAAGGACAGCATCACTATCCGCCGTGCAAACCTGCGGCGGATCTGCAGAAAACGATGCTTTCATCGCTGGCGGCGGCGCTGATCGCGCTTCTCGCGGCGGTTGGCAATATCATCATGGAATTCATACGGAGGTGAAGAGTGAGCGACATTCTGAACCTGGCGCGCGCGGTCGCGGAGGAACTCAGGGAATATAAAGCCGAGCTGCTTTATTTCCCGGAGTTTGAATTGCGTGATCTGGATGATCTGCGGATCGTTGTGGTTCCGGCCGGAACACAGTACAAGACACTTTCCCGCGCGGCTCATGAGGAACTGCCGAAAGTGCAGATCGGCATATTGAAACGATGCCGGGAGGATGCGCTGGATGAAATGCTGTGCTTTGCGGAAAAACTCGGACTCGGCTTCCTGAACCGGAAACTTGCCGGAGGAACTTGTATTTCGGTCATCTACAACCCCATCTACAGTCCGGAGCATTTGCGTGAGCGAGGGCAGTTCACCAGCGTCATTGAACTCGTATTCAAAGTTCTCAAACAATAAAGCTGACAGTGGGATGCCGCTGCAGACTGGAATCCATACTGGTCATTCAGCGGTAAACTTCACGTCGATGACCGACTTTGAGGGCAAGAACCACCAATTTGTCATCTTGAATCTGACAGATCACACGGTAGTCCTCAATCCGGTAACGCCAAAGTCCGGAAAGATTGGCCGTCAATGCTTTTCCGAAACGTCTGGGATCAAGATCGGTTGTTATCCGTTCCTGAAAAAATTTCAAAATCTGTTTTCTGGTTGCCGGGGCAAGTTTTTTCAGTTCCTTGGCAGCACGGACATCGAATTCAACGTGCCACATTGGTTTCTTCCTCAATCAGAGATTCCAGAGAAATGGTTGCGCCGGGTGTTTTTAAACGTTTTTCGGCAATGTAGATGTCTTCCAAATCTTCCAGATGGTCGAGAATGGCTTCCCTGACGTAAAACGTTTTGGTACGCCCGGTCAATTTTGCCAGATTATCCAGTCTGGACTCAATTTCCTTCGGCAAACGGACAGCAATCATGATGCACCTCCAACTTGTGTTATACAAGTATATCTGATATACATGTATATCATATACCGAAAAGAAAAAAGTCAAGGAGAAAAGTCAAAAACGTGAAAGTTCATATTGAACTTGATGAACGTCGGATCCTGCTTGCTGTTCAAGGCGGCAATATAACAGCACTGCGGCGCGCGGGAGCTTACATCCGGAAATCCGCCCGCAACCGGGTTTCACAGAGTCAGAAGGCCTCCATGCCCGGCACACCGCCGAACACCCGGCGCGGACTTCTGAAGCAATCGCTGCTGTTCGGTGTGGAAAAACAGCGTCAGTCCGTTGTAATCGGACCGGCGGAGTCCTTCATCGGAACAGCGATGGCTGCGCATGAATTCGGCGGAATTTACCGCAAACGGCGCTATCCCAGACGGCCGCTCATGGGTCCGACTCTGGAAAAGACGCTTCCGAAACTCCCGGCACTCTGGGAAAATTCTGTCAAAAAATAAAGAGGAGATGGTATGATAAATAGCTGACGTTCGCGGTTTCTGCTTGCGGCGTGTAATTTATGGCGATTAACTTACACGTATGGAAGCGGACAGGTTGCAGACTGAATATTTATTTGAGGCGCCTCCGAGAAGAGGATGACCCCGGAAAGGAGATTAGTCAGATCTGCAAACCAGAGCGCCACCGTAGAGAGCGATGTTAATTCGACTACTCTGTATAGGGAGGATGGTGAGGCCGTGACAGCAGTTCCGCTTCGATTCGTGAAAAACGAATGGAGGCTGACGATGATGACAAGTTTTGTGGGAGTGGATTTGCACCGGAACAACTTCACGTATTGTATCCGGGAAAACGGCGAGGAGAAGAAAATCGGCAAGTGCGAAATCAGTGAGTTGAAAGGTTTTGCTTCACTGCTCGGAAAGGATACTGCCATGGCGGTGGAAGCGACCGGCAACACATTTATGTTTTGCCGGTTCCTGAAAGCTCATGTGGGACGGCTCGTCGTAGTAAATCCCTCACAGTTCAAAGTGATCAGCACGTCCACGAAAAAGACGGACAAGCATGACGCGAAAATATTGGCGGAGTTTCTGGAAAAGGATATGCTTCCGGAGGTAAGAATGAAAGACGATTTACAAGCGAAGATTTCAAGTTTGACGCAGACCAGGGAAAAGCTGGTTCAGTTGCGTACCGTCTTGAAAAACAAAGTCAATAATCTGCTGGCTGCCAATTTCATCGTTTTGAAGCGGGAGGAGTTGTCCACGGAGACCGGGCTTCGGAAAGCTTTGAGCTTTCACTTTGACCCAATCACCGATACGGAACTGTTCGTGGTCGTCGAACAAATTCGCAGCTTGAATCAAAGCATTGAAAAATTGGATAAGACGATTGAGGATCATGGCAGTAAGATGGACGGCTTCAAGAATCTGAAATCCATTAAAGGAATCGGTTCGAAAGGGGCGGCAACTCTGCTCTCGACAATCGGCAATATCCATGACTTCCGTTCTTCGAAACAGCTTGCGGCTTATATCGGAATCGTCCGAGAGTAAGTAATTCAAATGATACGGTCTGTCATGGACGAATCACGAAGAACGGCAGCAAAATTGCACGAACCACATTGGTTCAATGTGCGCTGATCGCAAAACGATACAGCCCGTATCTCCATGCCTTTCATGAATCGGTTAAAAGTCGGCGGGGTGGAGCGAAAGCCAATATCGCCTTGGCTCGCAAATTCCTCGATATCGTGTATCGAACATTAAAAAACAACTGGATGTTTGAGGATTTTACTCAATTCAAACTCGTAAAAAATTGAGTTTTTCCCGGCATCGAAGTGGAATTTTATCATAGGAGATTTTTTATGGCTATTGTACTGGGCCTTGATGCAATTCTGATGCGCGGCCCCGCCGGTTCGACCGGCTCGACCGAGGTCAAAAACGTCAAGGATTTGACTTTGAATCTGGAGTCAGGCGAGGCTGATGTCACGACGCGGGCCACGAAGGGGTGGCGGGCGTCGGTCGCGACTTTGAAAGAGGCGTCGCTTGAGTTCAACATTCTCTATGACACGGAGGATGAGGACTACAACGCCTTTGCCGACGCCTACTTCAACAATACGCCGATGGCGTTGTTTGTCACGGACGGCAACGGAACCGGTCTTGACGCGGACTTCTCCATCACCGGATTTTCGATTGAACAGCCTCTGGAGGAAGCGCTTTCTGTGAGCGTCACCGCCAAACCCACGGCCTCGGAACGTGCGCCGCAGTGGACGAGCGGAGGCGGTGTCGGCGGGTAAGAGCATCCGTTTCCCCGTATGCAGGCAATCAATCATCCAAGGAGCAAGTGACACATGAAAACTTTCACGGACAATACCGGCCGAACCTGGACGCTCTCGGTCACGGTCGGCACGATCAAACGGGTGCGCGCCCTCTGCGGTGTGGATCTGGCAAACATCATCACCATGGAGAGCGGAAAAACTCCGAACGTCGGACTGTTGGAACGTCTTGCGGCTGATCCCGTTCTTCTGGTCGATGTGCTTTTTGCGGTTTGCAAGCCCGAGGCGGATGCAAAAGGAATTACCGATGAGGAATTCGGCCGCGCCATGGCAGGCGACGCCATTGAGCTTGCCGCGACGGCTCTGCTGGACGAGATCATCGATTTTTTTTCCCGAGGCGAAGCGAAAGGTGTTCCGGAAGATCCTCGACGCGAGCCGCCGCTTCGAGGCGCGAAGCAAGCAGGCGCTGACGGAACTTCTCGAGGATCCGGCATTCGACGAAAAAATCGATCAGGCCCTCGATCGCTTGACGATCTCATCCTCCGTCTCGCCGGAATCGCCGGAGTCAATCCCGACCCCCTGACGCTTCGGGAACTAGCCGCCCTCGCGGATGCGCGGGGGCGCTTTGAATGGGAGCAGACTGCAAGCCTGATGGCGCTCATCGTCAACCTGATGCGTGACCCAAAGAAAAAACAAGCCGGTCAAAGCGGAGGATTTCAACCCGTATACAGTGAAAGAAAAGGCCTCCCTGAAAGCGCCGCTTTCCGTTCTGCGGGACGTCTTTATCAAAGGAAAGAATTAAACCTTGTCGGACAGATTTGCTTTTGCAATTCCATATTCCGGTAAAGCAGTGATTTGTTTCAGAACCTTCTCTGCTTGATTTTGAGAAATATTCCAAACATTTATCAAGTCAATACCGAAATACTGATGAATCAGGACATCCCGAAAACCGGCCATGCCTCGCCAATCAATTTCTGGATGTTGGACACGGAATTCTTCTGAAACGTTTTTGGCGGCTTCTCCAATAATCTCATAATTCCTGACCACAGCGTCTTGAACGAGAGAATTCGTAGAAAACTCGTTTTCTGTCATGTCCTTCACATACTGCAGAATCTTCTCAAAAGAGGATGCTATATGCAGCAGAAAAACGCCATTGTCATGTTTTTTCATAAGATCACGGCCTCTGCTAAAACACCCTCTCGAATATACGGATGCAGACCTCGCTTGGAAACAACATCGACCTTGCAGTTAAGAAGGTTTTCAATTTCATCCTGGATATGCACCTGGTCAAACAAGGTTGCATGCGGTGTGAAATCTACAAGCAAGTCCACATCGCTTTCGGAGGTCTCCTCTTTCCGTGCGCAGGAGCCGAAGACATAGACCTTGCTTGCATTATGCTTCCGGGCAATCTGGTAGATTTCAGCCTTTAAGCGGCGCAGTCTGTCAAGCTGACACATATTCTCCTCCCGGTTCGAGATCAACAGTATTGCTTCATCAATGCCTAATGTAACCCGCTTTGAAAAAAATCAAGTGCAGGTGTTTCAACATGAACTTGAAACAGAAGGAATCCACATGTCCCTATCGAGCAATATCCGGGCAGGCCGGGCATATGTCGAGGTAACCGCCGAGACCAGCAAACTTCAGCGGAATCTGACGAGCGCCCAGGCTCAGCTGCAAAACTTTGGAAGAACCTGTACGAATGTCGGGAAAGATCTCCTGATGCTCTCGGGCGCAATGGCCGCACCGTTGGTGATGGCGGCCCGGTCATTCGCCGGTTTCGATGACAGCATGCGTCTGGTGCAGGCAGTTACCCAGGCGACCGACGCCGATTTCAAGGCATTGACCAAGACCGCGCAGCGTCTCGGACGTGACACCTCCTATACCGCGCAGCAGGCTGCGGATGCAATGGTGTCGCTGGGACGAATGGGTTTCTCCCCGACGGAAATCCAGGCATCCATCGATGCGGTGCTGAATCTTGCGCGGTCAACGGGGACGGAACTTGCGGAAGCGGGCGACATCGCCGCGAACAGCATGCGGATCTTCGGCATTGAAGCGTCACAGATGAGTGACGTCGCCGATGTTCTCACGGTCACTGCGAACAGTTCGGCCCAGACACTGATTGACCTCTTTGAGGCGTTGAAAATGGGCGGTCCGCAGGCGGCTGCCGCCGGGGAGTCAATTCGGGAAACCAGTGCGGCGATCGCGGTTCTTGCGAACATGGGCATAAAAGGATCTCTCGCCGGAACGGCTCTGCGCAAGAGTTTCTCGCAGTTTGCCAAGGTGAAAGTTCAGGATCAGCTCCGTTCCGTTGGCGTGGAAACAGTCGACGCAAACGGAAATCTCCGCAAAATGGCGGAGATCATGCGGGACATCGCCAAGGCAATGAGCACCATGCCCACCGCCGAAAAACTGGCATTTGCGGAAGATATCTTTGATATTCGCGGATCACTTGCCGGACTGACGCTGACGGCGAATACCGATGAACTGGATGCGATGCTGGTCAAGCTCCAGGATGTGGAAGGCGTCGCGGCGGACACGGCACAAAAGATGGATGCCGGACTCGGCGGCGCATTCCGACTTCTGCTTTCCGCAGTGGAAGGAGCGATGAATGCGATTGCCGATGCGATGAATTCGACTCTCCAGTCACTGATAGTCAAAGTGACGGCGGTCATCAACGCCTTCACCCAATGGATTGAGGCGAATCAGGGGCTGGTGACAGCCTTTGCCGTGACGGTGGCGGGGGCTGCCGGCCTTGCAGTGGTTCTGATTGCCATCGGAGTTGCCGCCAAGGGGGCGGCTGCCGGAATCACCGTAGTTCAGACGGCGATCAAAGGGATTCACTTTCCTTCAGGGGGTGGCCATTACGCAGGGGACAGCACTCAAGACCTCCTTTACGCTGTTGACGCAGTCGTTCGCGGACTACCGCAACACGGCGATTCCGGCAATGGTCGGGACGGAAAAGTTCTGTGCGGCTTTGGGGCTTGCCTCGACGTCCGCGAACCGGGCGCGGGCAAGCATCATTCTGATGAGCAATGCCGAAGCCGCCGCGGCAGCGAAGTCGGCACTTGCAGCCAAATGGCAGGCCGTAACGAAAACCCTTGCCTCATTCCGGAACACGGCGCTGGCGGCAGCCGTTGCGACCAAAACACAGGCGGCGGCCGAAGTTCTGGCTGCCGCGCAGTCGACGCTGGCGGCAAAATGGACAGCCATGACAAGTGCGCTGAAAAACTTCAGTCTCGCCGCCGTCGCGGCAACCGCTGCGACCAAAGCACAGGCTGCGGCCGAAGCGGCGGCAGCGGTGAAAACGGCGCTGGTCTCCGGCTGGACGGCTATGGCGAACGCCCTGAAGGGATTGACACTCTCTTCCATCGCGGCAGCGGCTGCACTCAAGGCGCAGGCTGTCGCGGAAGGAGCCATGGCGGCGGGACACGCACTGGCAACCGCCTGGACGACCATGGCAAGTGCTCTGAAATCCTATACGGCCGCATCGATTGCGGCAACTGTCGCAGTGAAAGCGCAAACAGTCGCGGAAGCGATCTGCACGGCGGGAACCGTGGCATTGAATCAGGTCCGCAAAGCCGGAATTGCTGTGACCGCGCTTTTCACGGCGGCGAATCTGAAAGCTGTGATTGCGGTTTCCGCCGTTGCGGCGGGAAACTTCCTGCTGGCGGCGGCAGCCAAGGTCGCGGCGGCGGCAATGGTGGCTCTGGGAGCGGTCATGAGCTTTATTGCCGCTCACCCGGTGGCGGTTGCGCTGATTGCGCTGGGAGCGGTTCTGGCGGGTGTGTGCATCTATCTTTCCCGCGCCGGATCCTATACCGCGCAGCTTTCGGACAAGATGAGCACGCTTCGGGAAAAGGGAGACCAGCTCCGCAAAACAGATGAAATCCGCATGGAACGGCTCCAGCAGCTGGCGGCAAAGCAGAAACTGACGAATGCCGAGATGGCGGAAGCGCGTATGCTGGCAACCAAACTGCAGAAAAAATACGGCGACCTCGGGATCACGATCAGCGACAACGCCATGCGAATTACGGCGCTGGGTGCGGCGGCATCCCGCATCGGAGCCATGGAGCTTTCCATCAAGGACAACAGCGACCTTGACAAGTTGCGGAAATTGAAAGTGTTGTCACTGGAAGTCACACTGGATGTGGATCAGCAGAACGACGCGGAACGACTGATCGGCGAACTGTCGAAGGAATACGGCGATCTCGGAGTTGCGGTCGACCGGACAGCGGGAAAGATCGTCAGACTCAACAGCGTTGCGGCGAATCTCCGGGAACTTTCCCTCAAAGTCTCCGGAACGGAGGACGCGGACAAGGTCAGCCGTCTGCAGACACTTTCACAAATGCCGAAGCTGGACGCGTCCGGAATTGCGGAGGCAAACACCCTGCTGGAACAACTCAGAGCAAAATACGGCGAACTCGGACTTTCCGTGGATACGGCCAGGGGACGTATCGTCGCCTTGACGGAAGCCCAGAGGCAATTTACTGCAGCCGCACAAATCATTCAGGCAGGAAACGATCCGCAGAAGGAGACGCATCTTGCTCAGCTGGAACGGCTCAAGCAGTTGGCGGAACAGGAAAAGCTGACCGCAGCGGAACAGCAGGAAGCGCAAACCATCGTCAATGCGCTGAACGGAGCCTACAACAACCTCGGGCTCGGAATCGATACGATCACCGGGAAACTGAATCTTGCCGCTTCGGCGCAGGAGAAGTTCAATGAAGCCATGAAAGCGGCAACCCTTGGGGAGCTGGATGCGGAAATCGCCGAACTGGAGGCCAACCTCAAGGAACTTCAAGCGGAAAACGAAGCTCTGCTCTCCTACTGGAACAACAACCTCTGGTCGCAAATCTCCGGCAGACAGGAAGAAGCGCAGAAGAAACTCGAAGCCAACGGCGATCGCGCCATGGGGTTACCGTCAGAAGATTCAAGCATTGCAGAAACGCCGTCAGGCGGTTCAGGAAGGCAAGCCCGGCGCAACGACCGGAGAAGAAGGGAAAACAGCGACCACGGAGGAAAAAGTCGAGGCGGAAAAACAACGCCGACAGGCGGTATCCGACAACGCGGACGCTGCCGCAAAACGTGTCGCCGAAATTGACAAACAGCTTGCACGGGAACGAAAAACTGAACTTGAAAACGAGATCGACGACATCATTGCGCTTCGCGACGAATACAAACAGCTGATTCAGACGATGCTGGATTATGAAAAATCCAAGCCGGAAAAAAGAACAGGACAAGGCGAAGATCACGGAACTGGAGGGAACTCGCCGGAGCGGATCAGACAGCGGAAGACCGCATCGCCAAAGCGCGGGAAAAAGCCGCTCAGAAAATGAAGGCTGATGTTGCTTCCTATCAGGAGCGCTTTCAGGAGTCCGAACAGAGCATTCAGGATCGGCGCACCGAAGCGGCGCAGGATCGAAAAATCGATGAAACGCTGAAAAACGATCTTGCCGCCGGACAGCAGATGCTGGAAGGATTGATTGCTCAATATCAGAAAGAAGCGGCGGCGGCAAAAGCACAGTTCGAAAAGGAACTGCAGGATGCGCAGGCGGACGGCAAAATCGATGATTACGAGCGCAGAAAACTCGACGACGCTCACAGCGCATACACCCGGGCGGAGTCGATGGTGGACAAATATTCCGACCGTCTGCGCTCGGCTCAGGACGGGACCCGGGAGGCGGCGGAGAAAGTGTCGAAACCGCAGGGGGCCTTCCTTGCCGCAGCGCTGGAAAATCTGGGGGAATCGAGTGCCGCCGACCGGACCGCAAAAGCAACAGAAACGATTGTCGCCAATACGAAGAAAACCAACACTCTGCTGAAAAAACAAAACAGCATGGGAACATTCGCCTGATGGAAAGGAGCTGTTATGGCAAACGAAATCCGTGTGGAAAAATGTTTTTACGATCTGAATGAATATATGGACTATTCCGGTTTTCTGACCCAGGCGGAAGTTCCGTATCTGGTGTTTGGAGCGGAAGAGGAGCTTGCCGCGCTGAATGCGGTCCGGGAGGCTTCGCCGGAGACGCTGGAAAATCTGACTCGTCAGACGCTGGAAATCTCTGAACGGATCAATCAGGACATCTTCAAGGTTCTGGTCACCTATGAGATGGATGTGTTCGGCGGAAGCGATGGTGACAACGAACCGGAACCGAGCTTTGCATTCGATACCGGAGGCGGAAGCAAACATGTCAATCAGAGCATTGCGACGGTATCCAGGACTCCATCGGACGCCCCGGATTACGGCGGCGCGATCAGCGTGGATTCGGAAGGCAATGTGAACGGGATCGACATCACTATGCCCGTCATGAACTTCTCGGAAACTCACTATTTCCGGGCCTCGAAGGTAACCACCGCTTACAAGAAACGCCTCGCGGAACTGACCGGGACTGTAAACAACGGAAAATTCAAAGGGTATGCTCCCGGCGAAGTCCTTTTCCTCGGTGCGAGCGGAAGCCGTCGCGGCAAACATTCCGATGATGACTGGGAAATCACCTTCCGGTTCGCGGTTTCGCCGAACCGGGAAAATCTGAAAATCGGTGATCTGACCGTCAAGGAGAAACTCGGCTGGGATTACCTCTGGGTCCGTTATGCCGATGATGTTTCCTCCGATCAGAAATGTCTCGTCAAAAAGCCGGAATCGGCCTATGTGGAACGTGTCTATCAGGCCGCTGATTTCGGCGGATTGGGGATCAGGCAATGAACAAAGTACAGACAGGCGATCCGATTCAGATCAAAGCCGCGACCTGGAATTCGTTTATCGATGCGGCGGAATATGTGAAAAATCTCCAGTCCGACCAAGGCGGAGGAGCCCTCAGGAACGGCAATTCCAGCGGTGTGATCCTGTTGAAAAACGGGGAAAGCACATTGTTTCCCCGGTTTTCGGCCATGGCGATCACAGACGTGCTGATCCGGCCGGATGTGAACGAACCGGAATTTACCGGGAAGTGTCCGGCGTTTCTCGGTCGAAAGGTGACCAACGCCTATGAGGAATATCCATATGCGGTGCTTCTGGAACCTGTTGATGCGGGAAAAATCGGCCGGGCACTTCTGCTGGGAATTGTTCCGGCAAAGGTGAGCATTCTGGATCCGGAACACAAATTTGCCGAACCGATGGTCGGGAATGCTTCCGGGGCAATGCAGTCGGCGGAAAACGGTGTTGCCCGGATTCTCTGGAAGGCCGGAAATACCGGAAGTCAGTGGTGCATGCTTCAGCTCGGAGGCGCGGGATCCGGCGGTGGTGGAACAGAAGACAAAGTTTTTCTTTGTAAAGTGACTGGAGGCAGTACCGGAGCCGGTTACAATGTCCAGCTTTTTGCCGAGGGGAAAGACAATGCCAGCACCGGTTCCGGCACTCTCTATGTTGCCGAACTTGCTTTGAATTCCACCATTCCCGCGGGAAGCTGGATCATCGGACACCGGATTGCAATTCAGACGACAGGGGGAAATGAGACATGAGTTTTCAATATGTTCCGACGCAACTGCGAAGTCCGACGATTCCGAACTGGACTTTTCCTCATGGATTCTGGCGTGGAATCGGTGTGGATGCCGGATTGGTTGCTTTTGATACGAATAATGGCTATCTGGGAGATTATGTCATTACTCAGAATCTCTGGACCTATCGGTTGAAAATTGACAATGCCATCTATTCTCCAGTCTTCAATGATGTGAACGGATACATCTACTGGAAATACGGTTCAAGTTTTTTTTATTATTCCAGGAGTTACGGCTGGATTCTCCACAACCGGTTTCCGGGATATGAGCCGAAGGAAAACTACAATTCAGAGAGTAAGGAATATGAAGGGGATGCTTTTTCACGCGGGCTCCATCCCTTCTGCCAGAGATGGAGGTTACAGTTATCTTCAGCCTCGCGGAACAAACCGGAACGGAGGAGGAGCAAACAAGACGGTTTATTTTGATTTTCCCCGCTGGCAGAGTGTCAATCGAGCGCAGCTTGGAAAATATGAACCGAAAGGCGGCGTTTCCGGGGAGAAATATTTCGGTCTTCCCCGCTGGCGGGACAGCAGTTCCAATTATTACATCCGCTCTCTGGAAAGAAGAACGGACGCTTCTCCTACGGAGGAATTCGGTATGAGAACGGAATATGGCTTCTGGGAGAGCTGAACAGCCCGTCTGGATGGTGGGAAGGCGAAGAGCCGAATAAAGAAAAGGCTGTAACTTTCCAATTCTGCAAACCTGAAGATTCTGAAATTACAGGGGGCCAACCGGACGCTTTCGTTTTACGACTATGTTCAGGGCGACGAAACAGGCGTCGCGTATCTCGGCGAGGTGGCGATATGGAGATGATTCAATATACGCCTCCGTTTCCTGGGATGACAAAAGGGCATGGACTGGGAATCTCCCGATCCGGGAAATGTCGACTATTACCGTGCCATTCTGGAAGCCGTCACCGAGCGGGCAATCCTGACCAATCAGAATCCCAATGAGGTGCTGTATTCCATCATCCAGTACCGACCGTGGAGCATAGCCGCCATAAATGCAATCCGGGATGCAATCTATAGACTTGCTCCGAATTTTGTGAATATGGAGTTCGACGACTACAAAGATGATCTATCAGACTTCCCAAAGATGTGGGACTATTATGATTTGGTCAACTCGGAAGGATGCCGGATTTGTGAATGCCGGGAACTGGCAGTTCCAATGCGGCGGGATGGGCAGAGTGGCTGAAGTCGGTGAAAAACGCAATTAACAAACTGACTGCGGTGAAGTTTTCTGGTATTTCCGGTACTTACCTTTCCCGTTCGGGGTCGGAACATGATCCCCCGTTTTCAGAATCCATTTCCACGGCATTGAGAGAAGCGCTGGAGGGAGAACCCTACTCGGGAACATTTTCCAGTTTCCCGCAGGAATTTTATTCATGGTCGGGGAATACGGACTATTACAGGAATTCTGACGGAGAGAGGGGATACTGCGGGTATGCGCAGTCCAGAAGCATTGTTATCAAAACAGCCCGGCGTCCGCATCCGACAGCGGAGTGCGACTTGATATTTCGGTACAAAGTGTCAGCCCCAACCGGGCCAGTTTCCTATTCTTCGGAACTGCAGAAGAGCGTCCTTGACCTGGGAAGCAGCGGCCTTTCCCTTGGTGTCAGCACCATCCGGATACACTGGTCCGCGAATATGGAGATGGATATTTCCATCGGAGGAAATGTCGATGACATTCCCCGGAATTCCAGCGTGCCTGTAAGCGATTACAGAACAAATTATGATTCATGTCGCGCTCTTTTTGGAATTCGACCGGACGGATGGAGATATTTACGCCAAAGTTCCGGTTGTGGACAATATCACGGTCAACAACCCGCGCGGCAGATCGCTGTATATCTACAATGCCCGGCTGACCAATGCAAGACTGAAAGGGTCCATGACCTGCTACTATACCGTCGCGGACATCGACAAGCTGGAAACATGGTTTCCCGGATATGTGCTCTGGGCTTATGACGGAAGCCATGTCCGCGTCAAGGACATGTTCATCAACATTGACAATCCCGCCTATCTGTACAGTCAGGAACCGGCCGTCGGAACGGATTACAGCAGCCGAGCCAATGTGTTTGCCGACAAATGCAATATTGCGCTCCGTCCGCTGAACTACCAGAGCTCCAACGATAATTACATCTATCAGGGATTCGGCTGCAACAACGAGGGAGAAGATGGCCATTTCTGCTTCCGCTGCCCGAACGGCATCGCCGACACCTGGAGTGTTCATCGCAGCGGTGGCGGCGCGGCGGCAATCAAACTCTACAATAACAATTACAACACCACCCGGACGATGGTCCTCGGTCGCAAGCCTTTCAAGGGTCTGCAACTCCTCCCGACGACAAGCGGACGGCATGTCCTGAAAGCGCATATTGCATACAAGGGGTTCACCGATGATTCCGAACTCTCCCGCCGGCTGCTTTTTTTCCGCCACCGTCCGGGGCGCTGACGGTAACGACATCGTTTATTGGAGCTCACTTCATGGACGATGGGTTGACGATTCCGCCTCCGAATGGATCAATGATGAGAATCTGACACAGAAGTGTCTGGAAATTCCGCTGGATCTGGTCGAAAACAATCCGGTCGATGTCCGGATCTACTTCTGCTGGTTCAGCTCCTCCGGATTCGTTTACGTTGACCCTGCGCTGGAACTCGAACCGGTTGTTTCGGAGTAAACGATGCAGGCGCGCTACATCCAGCGCGGCGAGTCGATTGATTTTGTCCCGGAAAGGGATATTGCAGCCGGCGAGATTGTGATTCGGAACGGTCTCGTCGGCGTGGCAAGAATTCCTGTCCGAAAAAAAGACACTCGGCAGTCTTGCTCTTTCCGGAGTGTTCGACGTAACGAAACCGGTGCGCTGTGCTTTCAGCGTCGGCGCAGCGGTTTACTGGGACGCGGTCCGCCAAAGTGCCGTCACCTCCGGAGAGCTGCTGCTCGGACTCGCCGCCGAGAGTTCGAAACTCAACGATTCCCATGTCCGTGTGATTCTGAATTCCGGAGGAATCACCATCAACAACAATGAAGCAACCCTCAACTGGCAAACCATAAACTGAAAGGTATCTCCATGTCCGCAGTCAAATTTTTCATCCTTACTTCGACGCAGTATGCCGCAATTGATCCCAAAGACGACGGAACTCTCTACTTTGTTTCCGATCAGAACCGGATTTACAAGGGAACGGTTCCGTATTCCCATCCGATTGAGCTGGTGGACGAGTTTCCTGCCACCGGACTGGTCGGCACACTTTACGTCAACACATCCACCAAAGAGGGGAAGGCGTGGAACGGCTCCGCATGGGTGACGGTTCAGCTTGCCGTTTCCACAACGCTGGACGATTCCGACGAAGCGATCCCGACCTCCAAGGCGGTCAAAGAGTATGTGGACGGCGCGGTGGAAAACATCGTCGCAGGGGGTGGAGCCGTGACCGACGTCACCTACGCCGACAAGACGATCACGGTCAAAAAGGGACGAATTCCACGACGCCGCTTCAGCTCACCGGGCTGGTCGACGGTGCATCATATGACGGGGCAAGCGGGAAACTCACGTTCACGACGAACGGTGGAACTCCCATTGAAATCAATCTCCCTGTCGAGCAGTTTCTCGCCGCAGCCGCCTACGATGCGGAAACCCACATCCTCTCCCTCACCATGACCGACAACACAAAATTCGATGTCGATCTCGGCGACCTCATCGATGTGTATGAGGCGGGAGAAACGGAGAGTATTTCCGTGAGTGTTTCCGGTGGAACGATCACTGCCGCTCTGAAAGTCTCCGCCGAAGCGGAGAACCAGCTTCAGGTCAGGAGTGACGGGGCATATGTTCCGCCGCTCAGCTGGCAGACCGTGGAAGGCGCATGATGCCGAACTTCAAACCGAGGCTTGGGACAAAGTTCCAGGCGCAGACCGCCCCCGTAAATGACGGGCAGTTTATTGTAGCGACCGATTCACGGGAACTGTTCTATGACAACGGGACGCTTCGGATTCCGCTGGCGGACATTGTGTTTCTGAACACAGAGGAGGAACGGGCGTCGATTCTCGCTCCGCTCCCCAAATTTTACTTTGTGATTGCAACCGGGAAACTCTACGTCTGGGACGGCACAATCTGGACGATCATCAACGACGATCCGTTTGATGAGAACTCTCTGCCGCCGCCAGGAAGCCTTCCGACTCTTCTGTTCGTCAGGCATGGCAAGATCCGTTCTCTGAAACTTGGCGATGAGGGCGATATTCTGACTGTCTGCAACGGGGAAATCGTCTGGGAACCGCCGCAATATCAATAACGTAGAGGAGGAAGATGAACCGGCTTAAAGAAATCAAGGAACTGAAGGCTCTGGCGGAGGAGCTTCAGCTCGAAAACCGTGAGATCATCCGCAAATACAAAATCACCGAACTTGCCGGCATCTACAACGGCATCGGTCCGGATTCCTTTCCGGAGTGGTTGAGAGGGCTAGTGTCAACCCTGCATCCGAGCCTCGCTGTCGTGGCCTTTATCCACGACATCGAGTGGCATGAGTCCGACGGATCGAAAGAGAAATTCACCGAATCCAACAACCGCTTCAAAACCAACGGCTATACGGTGGCGAAAGCAAATTACAGCTGGTGGAATCCGCTCCGCTACATTGTCATGAACCATGCCCGCAGATTCGGGAACATCTGCCAGCTCTTCGGCTGGGATGCATGGTGTTCCCCATGTGAGTGTACCGTGTGCAGAAAGAAAAGAGGTGAAAAGTGAAAATTGTATCCATTGTGTCCATGATGTTTGCAGCCGTGCTTCTTCTGACCGGATGCGGTCACAACGCCATTCAGTATGGGGACGGCATCGGCTTTGACGTCGGAATCAATCCCAACAACTACATGCTGTCCTTGAACCTGCGGTATGGCAAAATCCTTTCCGCCGTTGTCCGTGACAATGTCGAATTGGAGCTTTCCGGCAAAGCCGACGCCAATGGGATGAGTGGAGACCAAAACACCGCCGGGGCAAGTTCCGATGGCAATCTCAAGATCCAAATTGGCCGTCAGATCAACGGTGCCACTGTCGATCTGGTGAAGGCCGGAACCGATTCCGAAAAAATCATCGAAAACCTGAAATAGCTTCAAACACTCTGAAAGGAAACCTCATCATGACGAAAAAACAGAAAATCACTGCAGTTCTCGCGCTCGCAATCGCCTTCAGTCTCGGCATGGCGGTCATGTGCGGATGCTCCTACTTCACCCAGGAAAAGGTCGCCGAAATCCACAAAACGGTCGGGACCATTCTGGATATCGCCTACACCTCCGGCGGAGCTGTTCTTGTCGAACAGAAGATCGACCAGCTCGTCGCCGACGGCAAGATCACCGCTCAGCAGGGAGAAATGCTGAAAGAAGCCGCCCGGAAGTCTTACGAGGCTCTGCAGGCCAAACTCACGGAGCTTTCAGTCAAAGACGTGGCCGTCGAAGTTTCCGAGTAAAAATGAAGCCCGGTTGGGAGCTAGCTTTCCGGCCGGGCTTTTCGTTTCAGCAGAAATGGACAATACCCCACGCCGTTATTCGCGCACAAAAGCCTCTGTGGCGGCGAACAGTTTTTCTGACGATCAGGGGCATGCGACCCGGTCCCGCATTTGCGCAACATGCCCCGTAACTTTGCGAACAAAGGCGAATTTATGAGTAGAGCGATGCGAGCAGTGCCCCAATATTTTTTCTGCATAATTTCCCCGGATATCGCTCTGCCATACTTGCATAACTCTTTTTCTATGCTGTCAGGTGAAACTGTCATCACCCCCCGGCAGCATCACTTGTTTTTATTGCAAATGCAAATACCTCAAAATCAACGAAATAAACCCATATTTATTATCGCTGTTTCTTTCACAAGCTACTGGCTATCAACGAATACCATGGCATTGTATGCACTGTGAACGGGGCGGTAAGGACACCGCCCGGAAAAACGGAAAAGCCAACAACGGAGGCAAAAATGAAAAAAAGACAACAGACCAAAGTTCCGGAAAAATTCTGGACAACCCCGGAAGGAGCCGCGCTCTACGATACACTCCACAGCGATGGCTGGGATGCCGTCGACATGTTGAACAGCGTGAAAGAAGCATTCGACAAAACCATCGACGAAACACAGGATGCCGAAATTAAAGCCGAGCTGGAAAAATCCCGAAGCCTGGTCATTCAGAGCAAGAAGGCTTACCTGAAAGCCGCCAACCGGCTTCGCCACATTTTCTAAAGCACAATAAGGGCGGTCGAAAGACCGCCCGGAAATAAAAGAAGCAGGAACCTCCGGGAATGTGACTATCCGGCAGCATCCATTGTTTGAATAGCAAGTGCAAATGCTTCAAAATCAATGAAATAAACCCATATTTATTATCGCTGTTTCTTGCACAAATTACTGGCTATTAACGTATTTCATGGCATTGTATGCACTGTAAACGGGGCGGTAAGTACGCCGCCCGGAAAAACAGAAAAGCCAACAACGGAGGCAAAAATGATTCTGACCATCAACGCACACCGGGAAGGATACGCACCTGACCAAATCGCCAGCACCATGACAGTCGGAGAGCTGATCGAGTTCCTCAACAATTTTGACGAGGACGAAAAGGTCTACCTCAGCCACGACAACGGCTATACCTACGACGGGATTACCGCTTCCCGGTTCGAAGAAGTCGAGGAAGAAACCGAAAACGAATAAATCCAATCAGGGCGGCCGAAAGACCGCCCGCAACCAACGGAGTGAAAAAATGAAAATCTGCGAAATTTGCAAAAAACAATTCCCGAAGACGAGGTGTTCGGGGGCGACGGACACGAAAGCGTCTGCTTCGAATGCGCCGAGGCAGAGGCTTTGAAAGCGAAAGAGGAAAAGCGCGAAATTCAAATCACGCATGGAGAATTCGCAGAAGCCTGGAACCTCTGCCAATGGTGCGACAGCCTTTTCCCGGAAAGTGAACTTCAGGAGGAACGCGACCTCGGAAACCTCTGCGAACAGTGCATTTCCGCCATCAGTTCCCGGGGCGAAGAAGTATGGCTGAAAAATTAACCGGGATCTTCCGAAAGCCGCCCGCGCACAGGGCGGCTTTTTTCGCATAGTTTGCCCCTTGTCGCGCCGGTCAGGTTAAGTATGCCTCCAGCGGGGTTCGGGGCCGACTGTATAATCGCAACACGGGCCGTTTCCGGGCAGACAACGGCGTTTTTCATATCCGAGTCCGGGGAGCTCTGCCCTTATATTTTTTCCGCAGTTTTCCGGATCGTTATCTCGATTTTCACTTGCATACCGCATTTTCCATGCTGCGGAAAAAAATCCTCTCTTTCCCCGGCAGCATCACTTATTTTTATTGCAAATGCAAATGCTTCAAAATCAACGGAATAAACCCATATTTATTATCGTTATTTCTTGCATAAATCGTTGGCTATAAACGAATTCCATGGCATTGTATGCGCTGTAAACGGGGGCGATGGGAACACCGCCCGAAACCCGGAACCGGTCAACAGGCAAAACAACGGAGGCCAAAATGACCAACACGATTCAGACGGCGAAGGCACTTACCTTCGGGACGGAGCTCGAGTACACGAACATCAGCCGCGAACGGGCGGCGAAAGCGATCCACAGCGTGGTCGGCGGAACGATCCACTACACCGGAGGCGGATACGACGAATGGACGGTGATCGCACCGGACGGACGTCACTGGAAAGCGGTCAGCGACGGAAGCCTCGGAAGCCGTTCCACAAGCGCCGAGGTAGTGACCCCGATCCTCAAGTGGGACGACATGGACACCCTGCAAGCGGTGGTTCGCGAGCTCCGCAAAGCCGGAGCGAAAACTCCGGAATGCACCAGCCAGCACGTCCACATCGGAGTCCGCGATTTCACCGCCCGGCAGATCGCGAACTTCGCGCGGATTTTCTACAAGCAGGAAGAGCTCCTCCTCAAGGCGGCCGGAACGCTTCAGCGGCGAATCGACAGCTACACACGGCGCACCGACCGCGGATTCATCGCCCGGTTGGAAAACACCAAGCCAACCACGCGGGAAGCGCTCAACGAGGCATGGTTCGGATATTCCAACCCGAATCCCGCCCACTACGATTCCATGCGGTACCATGCGATCAACCTGAACAACGTATGGCGGACCGGAACGGTCGAGGTTCGAGCTTATGGGAAGAAATAAAATATGGGAAGTTGACAGCAATTTCTGCCACGACAAAGTATAGTCTACTGCCCATAATTTTTTGCTTTCCCCTTTCAAATTATATATTATGTCTTCTACCATTGCGGATGGGCTGCAATGTCAGAATCCCAACATAAGGAGACGTAATCATGTTAGACGACTATTTCGTCAATCCCAGAACATTAACAGTGTTACGCCTGGGACCGCTGGGACAGTTTATGGATGACTTGTCCCAACAACTTTCCACACAACAATATTCAAGGGGCACCGCTCGATCTCTCTTGCATGGGATATCACATCTAAGCCGATATATGCTATGGCGACAGATAGAGAATGTAACTGACATCAGAATGGAACATATCAATGACTTCCTGATAAAACATCTTCCGGTCTGTAGTTGTTACCGTCCCAACAGCAATAGTTTCGATAACACAGCCGCAGCAGTAAAATATATCGTTGTTTTTTTACGGAACAGAAACTACCTCCAAGAGGGAAAAGTTGAATATTCGGCAGATTCCGTCGCAGGAATATTACTGAAATATCAAGAGCATCTGCGAACGGTATGCGCTTTGGCGGAAAGCAGTATTGTCCTGCATACAAATGTCATTAAGTATTTTCTAAATGCGAGAATAAAGCTGCAAGGGAAACTTGAGCTGACGGACTTGACAAAAAAAAATGTTATTGATCTGGTCACATTTTTACTCTCCCTACACCCCAGCGCAGACTGGAAATCATCTGTTACAAGTTGCACGCGATCCTTCTTACGGTTCTTAATGTGGGAAAGAATTATTTCTGAAGACTTTCGGAATATTGTTCCGTCTGTCATTCATTGGCGGCTTCAGGAAATACCACAGGCAATCACCGAAAAACAACTTGAACAACTATTGTCATCCCCGAATCGTGATACTCCTGCGGGCAGACGCGACTATGCGGTATTGGTTTTGCTGGCATCTATGGGGTTACGCGCATCTGAAATTGTTGATCTGAAGCTTGAAAATATTCGATGGAGAAAGCGATCATTGCTGATCGAGGCGCGTAAAACGAGACGAGAACGTGAGTTGCCTATGCCAGATATCGCACTGCATGCTTTGCAGGACTACGTGTGCAATGCACGTCCGCAGTCAAAGTGCCGCCAAGTTTTTCTGAAGCTGAAGGCTCCCATCCAGGGATTTTCCGGTTCAGGTGCTGTAACGACTATCGTAACACAGCACGTTATACGAAGCGGTATACAGACTCCTACCAAAAAAGGTCCGCATATGTTACGGCATACTTTTGCGACTCTCCTGGTGAACAAGGGGACTTCATTTTATGAAGTATCCAAGATGCTTGGCCACATGAACATACAAACCACAACGATTTACAGCAAGGTCGATTTGACCAGTCTTCGTAATGCTGTACTACCTATCATAACACCGGAGAAAGGATGAAAAAAATGGCCCCCAAAGTATTTTTTGAAAAGCTCCTTGCAGGACATTATTGTTCAATATGTTGATTATATGCAAAATGCTCTTGGCCGGAATTTTCGTGTAGAAAAATCTATCCTTTATGCATACGATAACTTTTGCTATAACCGACAGATTGCATCTATGATGTCGGAGGAAAGCTATCTTTCCTACTGCATGAGCGGGAACATTACATTAAGACAACGAGCAAGGCGTTATCGTGCTTTATATAATTTTCACGAATATTGCCGTATTCAAGATTCGAAGTTAGCGATGATACGAAGACAGCCCATTGAGTCTACGTATCATCGTTACAAGGCGTATATTTACACCGATGATGAGGTTCGCAACATTATGAAAGCTGGAGCTTCATTTGGCGCAAATCAGACTCGTTATAGTAAAAAGAGGTGGCCAATTATAATTGGGATACTATACTGCACTGGATTGCGAATCAACGAATTGCTGTCACTTGAAATGCAGGATATCGATTTTGATAACATGGTTTTTACCATAAGAGAAACCAAGTTTCGCAAAAATCGATTGGTTCCGGTCGATAGCAGCGTGATCAAGGCCCTGCGCAATTATCTATCTGAGCGTCCAAGTCAAACCTCTCCGCTGGTCATTCAAAATTTGAAAGGCGGGCACTTGCAATATGGAAATTTGAATGCTTTTTTCAATGCTGTTGTCAAAAAGTTACATCTGGAGAAAACGGGAACAAACAAACCACGTTTACATGATTTTCGTCACTCCTTTGCTGTAAACAGAGTTATGCTTTGGAAAAAAACAGGGAGAGAATGTACAGAAAATGCTTCCTATCCTTGCCACCTATATGGGGCACGCTCATTTTAGTGACACAGTATACTATCTGGAGTCGTCAGAGCAACTCTTGCAGGAAACACTCACGTATTTTCAAGCACCGGAGGAATGTTGCCATGAAATTTGAAGAAAAACTCTCTAACCTTATTCGAGATTATTTTTTATGACAGGCTGATAACGCAGAAAGCTGTTAGCGAAAATACCATCGAAACCTATCGCACAGCCATTCGCTTTTTTTTGAGTTTTCTAATGCAGAAATATGCTGGAGAGGTGCGATACAGCATGTTTTCAGCTGAAAATGTTATCGCTTTTCTGAACTCATACGGAAAAGAGCATTCTGATAGAAGCGTCAACCACAGACTGGCAGTTTTGAGATCCTTGGCAAAATACGCCTGCTATAAGTATCCGGAGGATATTGGAAGCATCGGAAAAATCCGGGAGATCGCCAAACGACACGAAAAACACCGTGTCGTGTCATACTTGGAGTGTGATGAAATCAAAACGATTCTTACCCAACAGGATATCAATACGCCAGAAGGTTTTCGGGATCATGTGCTTTTAACGTTTATGTACAATACCGGTGCTCGCGTCAGCGAGGCTGTCAATCTTAATGTTTCCCAACTACGATTAGATTCATGTGGATGTGCGTTCCTGAAAGGGAAAGGAAACAAAGGAAGAACGATTCCGCTTTGGAGGGAAACGGTTGTTCTCCTGTGTAAGCTCCTTGGTCCCAAAATAAATCAGCCAGATGTTGCTGTTTTCACTAATCGACGTGGCCAACGTTTGACAAGAAAAGGTGTGACCTACATTCTGGAGAAAGCCTGCAGAAGAGCGTCAAACGTAAACCCCAACATTGGAAAGAAGCATATATCACCGCATTGCATGAGGCATACAACCGCGATGCATCTGCTTCAGTCAGGAATAGATCTGAATACAATCCGGTTATGGCTCGGTCACGTCTCAATCGAAACAACCAATGTGTACGTTGAAGCAGATCTGAAGATGAAGCGGGAGGCGCTAAGCAAAGCACAAATGACCATTCCTGCTTTGTCTTCAAAAAAATGGAAGCCGAAAAAGGATGTGCTCGATTTTTTGGAGAACATGTAATAATCAACCACTTTTGATGTTTCCGTTAAAGTAGAAAAAAACGGAAAGATCAAAATGTTATGGGAAGAGGCAATGTTTTTTTACACAGAAACCGTTGTCAACTTCCCATATTTTATTTCTTCCCATAAGCCCGATTATGGGAAGCTTCCCATAATCGAGCCTTCAACGGTACAACCCACGCCGGGGGAGGTCAAAAGCCACATCGTCCTCTGCCTCGCCATCGCCGCCCTCGCCAAGAATGCGAAGTGTGCGAGCACGAAAAACCAGCGTCCCTTCTGCGCCGAGAGCGCGAAGTACGACATGCGGGTTTTTCTCCTCCGCCTCGGACTGATCGGTCCGGAATTTAAAAAACGTCCGCATGCACCTCCTCAAGCACCTGCCGGGGAACACGGCATGGAAGCACGGCAGACCGGAAGGACGGTAAAAGCGGAACTACGGACCGGGGAAACCCGGTCCGATAAAAAGTAGCATAGCTTGCAGGAGATGCAAGCGGTTGTTTTAAAATAAAGCTGAATTATAATTGCGGTTTTGACCGGAGCATGACTTGACTTGTTATGCAAGTCTCCGTTGAGGTCAAATCCGGCAAAATCGCAATTATTTTTTGACCCATCGGCACCCGGAGAGCATAAAAAAATATGCCACCTGTCGCAAAGTTTGGGGGCAACGTTCGATTTTATGAGTCGACCCGAACCCCGCTGGAGGCAAAAAACTTACTCGCGCCACAAGACCGCAACTTCGCGAATGTCGGCGCACAAAAGAGGAGCACAATCTATGAAAATCCGCATTTACGAAACAGACTTTGAAGGCAATCCCGTCGAATGCACCGGGGAGTATTTTTCCGGGAGGACAGCCCTGGATATCGTCAATGCTATGAAAATGAACCCGTTTCAGGCCAGCCTGAAACCGCTGGACTTCATGCGATGGATGCTTGCAAGTATCGGGCAGGAAAAGTTCGACCTTCCTGATGACGAGGGAAAGGCCGCACTCCTGTTTCTCCAGCGTCTTACAACCATGGGATACGCCACGTTTGAACTTGACGCGGATGAGGTTGATCTTGAGCATCCCATTCCGTCGATGCAGGGAAATCCGAAAAGCAAGTTCCATCTCCAAAATAAGACTGGAATATATATCTGATTATTAATCGGTTGCGACTGGCTATAACGGCAATCCATGGCATTGTATGCCACACGAACGGAGCATGGGGCTTCGGTCGGAAATCGGAGAGTTTTTTATGAGAGCAATTTTCATCAACGCCGTCGACCAAAAGGTCGAAGAAATCCAAATCGAAAACGAGCTTCACGCATTTTATGAGCGCATCGGATGCGACATGATCCAGTGCATCGATGTCGGGGAGAGCAACCTGCTGGTCTGTGACGAGGAAGGCCGCCTCCGGAACTGGAAGGTCGGATTCCGGTGGCCCGGATCCGAAGGAATCGCCGGGAATGCCCTGCTGGTCTGCGTGGACAAGAACGACGACTTCACCGATGCAAAAGTTCCGAAAATTCTGATCGAACGCAATATCAAATTCCTCGACCTGGAAAAAACGCCGCTCCCACCGCCCGCCTTCGGATGCGCTTTTATCCCGGATTTAACTCCGGAAAGCATCGAGGCGGCAAGGGCGGAAGCCATGCACGATCTCCTGCGGAATCGCGAATGCTGAACATATATATTAATTGGAAAAGAAAGAAGGGAACCAAAATGAACGGGCTATACGCATATTTTGCCTACGGGAGCAACCTGCTGCCGGAGAGGTTGTTTCAGCGTTGCTCGACTGCGGTTCCATATGCTCCGGCGATTCTGCCGAACTACCGGCTGACCGAGCGTCTTTATGCCGACATCGACTATGCGCCGGGGAAACAGGTTCACGGGTTTGTGTATCTCCTCCGGGCAAATGACGTCGCGCGTCTTGACCGCTGCGAGGGATATCCGCGGATTTACCGTCGTTACACCGTGGATGTGATCCTCGGCGACGGCACGGAACTGCCCGCGCTGATTTATGAAATGACTCCGAAAACAAAGGAAATCCGCAACGGATTACCCTATCCGGAAGCGTATCGGAAGATCTGCCGTGAGGGGGCGAATCTTCATAGAATCAAAAATCACTTTATCAGAAAAAGGAGGCGCAAATGAAAAAAGAAACTGTCCTGATCGCCGCATACGGCACACTCCGCTCCGGCGAACGGAATGAACGTTTCTGCCGGAATGCCGTTTCCCGCAGAAGCGCAACAATTTCCGGGACGCTCTATGACACGGGGTGGGGATTCCCGGCATTTGTCCCGGCGGGGGAAAACGAATGTCTCTGTCGAGCTGATTGAGATTCCGATCCGGGACTGGGCGGATGTCGACCGTCTGGAGGGATATCCCCGCCTCTACGATCGTTTTCTGACGGATTTCCGCCTGCCGGACGGTTCGACTGCTCAGGCATGGATCTACACCATGAACCATCTTCCGGAGCAGGCAAAAGTCATCCCCTCCGGCGACTGGAAAGCGAGGTGAACCATGGAAAAGACTGTCCTTGTTGAACTGACCTCAAAACAGATCAAGCTGGCCGAAGGGATCGTTCTGTTTGCGCTGTTTGTTTCACTCCTTGTCGGATTCGGACTACTTTACATCGCCGTTCCGCTCGGTCTGGGATTCTTTCTTCTTACTCTACTGTGTTTCGTCGCTTTCTGTCTGGTGCGAACCTGTCGCTGGTGGATGCACGGATAACGGCCGTCCACTCCCTCCGGGAAAGGGCGGAAGAACAAGTTGCCATGAGACTCTTTTCATGGTATATTACATATTCTAATGCAGGAGCTGTTCATGCCGTTTTCTTTATGCAAACACAAATATCCGCCACCGGCGGCTAACCGTCTACCAGCTCCGGGCCACCGTGAATGCATCGGGCGATCTGGATAATGCCTTGCATGCGGTCGCGGATCTGGTGCTGAGTTACATTGCAAAGTATCTGTACGTAAAACTGCCATCAGAAGCAACGGAATACCGCAGTTTTGAACTTGATAGTGAAAGAGGACGATGTGAATGCGTATCGGTTGAAGAACGCCGCCTCTGGACTGCCCGGTTCCGTTTTACGACAAAGAATAACCTCTGCTGGTTCTATGATGTCGCCATGATTGAAGAGAACGGCAGGTTGTTGTTCGGTATTAAAATTGAGATTTCCACAGAAATCCCGCAGGAGGAAGCGCAAGCGCAACTGCCTCTTGTGACGGAGTTGCTTTCCAGAATCAGCCTGGCCCAGTTCAGACCGATCTCTGCTTCTTCATGGAAAATTAATGATCCAGCCGAAATTGAAGATCTTTATGCGCTTATCACTTCTCCGTATCGCAACTTGCCGGTTATTGTGATTTCTCAAGTAAACTGGAATCATTGGACGCTCACACCGAATCCTCCAGGTTTTCTGGTCAACGATGATTATCTCGCCAGACAGGTTGCCGGATATGCACACATCGTCCGGCTTTCCTTTCAGACGGCGTTTGCATGGACAAAGCGTGTCGGGAAAAACTGGGCGGTTTATGATGGGGCGTGTCGGACCTATTTTCAAAATGTCAATATTGAGAAGGGGATTCCCGCAGGCCATCCGGGCAACAGAAAAGATAAAATCTGGTATTGGGCATATAACGGAGATCGCGGACCGAATGCTTACACATCATTCCTGACCCATATCGTCCATCATAGAGCATCCACCAACCGGACAGACTGGCGCGGGTTGTATTTCGTTCCCGATGCCCGGATTCTTGCTGCGGAATTGGAATTGGCTCACTCCACGCACCTTGCCAATGCACCTGCGCGCGAAACCGCTTTGAACCATCATGTCGCCGCCCTCCAGAGGAAATTGGACGCGGCGGAAGAAGAAAATGCGGATTGGCTGGCCGAAGTGGAACAAGCCCAGGAAATCGCGGAATTCTACCGGAATGAAAATATTTCCCTGCGTCGGCACCTCCAGGTTTGGTACCCCTAAGTTAAAATGAACCTTCTGCCTCTTTTTTCATCCCCCCAAAATTAAAAACTTTTGAAATTACCTCTTTTGAAAACTGAAGGATCAGATAGTATTGCTCCCACAGTTTAATACTTGTAGTTCATCCGGCGTATTTGACAGACTCCTTGTGAAAAAGAGCTTTGATCTTCTCCGGTTGTTTTTGAATGCTTCGCATATGGGATTTTGCATGTTCTTCAAGCTCTCCATTCCGTTTTGCCGCCGGAGTTTTGGAAAGGGCCGCTTTCAAATCCCGGTTCAGTAATTCGTCGGGATTCAGGTCTGGACTGTAGCTTGGCAGATAAAAGATTTCAATAAAAGCCTTGTTTTCCGTCAACCACTCTTGCAGAAGTTTGCTGTGATGAACACGTAAGTTATCCAGAATCAGAAAGATCTTCTTTTGAGAAGAGCGAATCAGCCGTTTCAAGAATCGAATCAATAACTGTGCGGTCATAGTCTCACGATAAAACATAAAACGCATCAATCCGCGATTCGTGACGGTGCTGATCATATTCAATTTTTCGGGAGCAGCTTTCACATATTGCACCGGAGTTTTTTCCTTTCGGCGCATAGCTTCTCCCCTTTACATCGTCGCTGCGCAATCCAGTTTCATCTCCCCAGTGAATTTCCGCTTTTTCCTGTCGGGCGCGAGCAGCAATAGCCGGATACTCTTTTTCCAACCAGATGCGAACTCGCTGATCGTTGCGCTCATACGCCCGCCGAATCGGCTTTTGCGGGGAAAAACCCCACATATTCAAGTAATTGCTAACCGCCTGCAAGCTCAAATCCACAGAATATTTCTGCTTGATCAGAGTTTGTACCGCTTGTCGAGTCCAGAGTGCAAATGGCAATTTCAGCTGATCTGGACAACGATCCGTGATTGCACGACGAATTTCCCGTTCTTCATGCGGAAGCAATTTTCGGTAAAGCCCCGCGGTCGCCCTTTGTTGCCGACCTTCAATGCGGCCTGGCCTCCTTTTTTCCAAGCCTTAATCCATTGGCCGACAGTATAGGCGCTCACTCCGACAAGCGGAGCGATTTCATAACGCTTCAGTCCTTTTCGAACAGCAAAACCGCTTGCTTTCGACGATCATACAATTCTTTAGAATTGATTTTTCTTGCATCTCGAAGTTCCATACGGGTAATATAGCACGTTCAAAGAGATTCTACAAGTATTTTTGTTTCTTATCTATATAATAATTTCAAGTTTTCCTGTTTTTTTGAACTGCTCCCGCGAATCGAGAGAAGTTCCTGAATTTATTGTGCCGACCTTGATTGAAAAAAACACGAATTTTTTTGGCTGACCGGGGAAGCGCCAAGGACGGACTAAAATTGCGACTCCCCGCTCAAAAATCAATTTTAAGCCTGATTCCTGCCCTCCTGAGGCGCACTTGTCGCCGTTTTTGTCATTTTTGGTGAAAATTTTGGTTTCATCGCTCACAGGCCCCTTTCCGTGTGTCAAATTTCCAACGTAAATCGTTGATTATCAATGCCTGAAATGGCAACTCCAAAAGTCGATTGTGCTATATTACCACAGATCGCAACCAACTGGAGGAAACAGTGATGAAATTCAACGAATTGCTCGGTAAGGCAACCAACGAAATCCCATTTTATCGTCAACCCATTTTCCAAATCATCATCATCGGACTTGTCGCCGGAGTTCAACCCGGAAGAATCAGCTCGATATTCCGGTGTTTTTCCAATTTCATTCCAAGCCATTTCACGCTCAAACGGTTTTACAATTTCATCAATTCCGGAAAAATCCCGTGGCGCAAACTTTGGGATGCGTTGCTCCTCGAACTCGGCGATCCGTCTGTTGACGGGCGTATTCTTCTGGCGCTTGACGACGAGCTCAGCCCGAAAACCGGGAAAAAGATTCAGGATTGCGCAACTCATTTCGATCATGCCGCCAAAATGAACTCGGCCAAATACATCTGGGGAAACTGCCGAGTCGTAGTCGGGCTGCTTCGCTTTATCCACCACCGCTGGGCATTCCTGCCCCTCGCACAGGGGCTTTACAAGCCTCTCGCAAAAAGGTCAAATCCAGCGCCAAGTTGCCGTATGCGGAATGGCTCAAGACCAAATCCGGCATCGCCGCCCAACGGATCATCGGCATTGCCGGAAAGTTCACGCAGAACAGCATCCTTATCGTTTCCGATTCCTGGTTTTGTTCCGCTCCGCTCATCAAAGAAGTCCGGGCGCATATTTACGGCTCCGTTCATATCCTGTCCAGGCTGCGGGTTTCCGCAGCCATTTTCGATCTTCCCGGCCCGCGCGTAAAAAAGCACGGGCGTGCTCCCAGGTATGGGAAAAGACTCCCGAACGTCAGAGAACTTTCCACTCAACTCCGAAATCAGGCGCGGACTGCTGAAATTCATGTGTACGGTAAGGAACGCGAGATCTCTTTTCCGAGATCATCTGCATGTCCAAAGCATTGAAATGCCGGGTCAAAGTCATCTTCGTTTACTACCGCAACTTTGCTTTCCCGTTGGCCACGACCGATCTTTCGCTCCCTGCCGAACGGATGATCGAATATTATTCCGCCAGATGGAAAATCGAAAGCGGATTCAAGGAAATCAAGCACGAAATCGGCTCTCTTGATTCTCAGTGCCGCAACTTGTCCGCCGTCGATAACCATTTCCAACTTTGCCTTTTCGCTACTTCCATTGCCTGGGTTTACGCTTCCAAACTTCCACTCGCGCCGCCTCGAAGACATCCGACACGCCGATCCAATGCCTTTGCTTTCGCCGACATTCGCAGGAAAATCGCTTCCGAAATTTCCTCGAGTGACATTTTGCAGGGTGTTGCAGAAAATCTTTCAGCTCCCACGGATTTTCTGCTTGCTTTTCCATTTTCTCCGTTGTATAATACTTCTCATCGAACCAGTTTCAGGAAAACTTTAGTTAAGGTTAGAACCTATCCCTAAATAACAGCAAGTTTTCGATAAATTATAACGTATCCGCCCAGCCAGCCCCATGGTGATGGTGGATCGAGGGAGATTTTTTCGAAAGGGGAAATGGCCACAAAATGAATACCGTCGGGCGGTCATCATAGCCCGCGGCATTCATCTTTTTGGTAAATTCCCACTCAAAAAAATCCCTCTTCCTCCTCACCATGGGGCTTGCTGGGCGCATACTGCGGATGCATATCCGACCAGCAGCTGCGAAGCGCTCATGACTGCACCTTCCGGCGCTTGCCGCAGGCGATTCCGCAATGATGCAGCTGTCTGGAGGAACCTTCATATTCCCGGAAAGTGCGCGGCGTGATCAGGTAAGGAACGCCGCGGTGATAAAACGGCCCCAGCGCGTTTCTCCGGCTGCCGTACACCTGAAATGCCAGATTGTTGCGTCCCGGCCGTGTCTCGATCCGGCACTCATAGGGAGGCGCCACGAAAGGACGTTCCGGTTCGCCGTTGAGCGACACGCCGAACGCCGTCCCGACGCAGTCCGAAAAATCGAACCGCCGCATTTCTCCAGCCGCCTCGAAGTCCCAGTGATAGGTGACATTGCCTGCGTAATACGGAAATCCCTGTCGTGTCCAGTCGCCTTCGGACAGCGCTTCGGGCAGTTCTTCCAGCTCATCCCGGACATTGACCGCAAAGTTGCCGATCAGGAAAAGACTCTCCAGCGCCGTCTCTTTGCCGAATTGCGTGGTCAATTCCAGCACATGTCGTCCCGGCGTCAGCGCAGGCAGTTCCAGCGCGCGAATCGCTTCATCGCACCAGTAGCCGCGATCGACCGCTTCAAACGGGACGCCGTCCCAGGAGAATCGCCACTGTTCCGGACATTCGATCCCCAGACGCACCTGCCGGAATTCCCGACGGCAGTTTATGGTGTAACGCAGCCGGAGCATCGGCTGTTCCCCGCCCTGTTCCTGATCAGCCCACGGCTGCCGCGCCATGATGGAGCGCGGCGGCAAGCCGAGGCGTTTGCGCAATTCGGCATCGAGCAGCAGCACATACGTTTTCGGCTGCCATTCCCCGTCTGGAAGCGCCCAGCAGGGGTGATCCAGAACCAGCAGATTTTCCTCCGAGAGCTCGTATCGGAATGGTCCGCGCCGGGGATTCCCGGCAGCTCTCCGATCCGGCGCGGAGGCTCTGAAACAGCGGGAAGGGCCGCTTCGGGAACGGCGATGAATATGCGGCTCTGCAGGCGATCGAAATCGCAGGAGAAACACGTCAGCCCTTTTTCACGGCGCGCTTTGACCGCAATGGAATTCCCACTTGCAACATCCAGTTCGTAAATCTGATAATCCGCGGGAATCCGCCACGAAATCTGTACATCGCTCAAAGTTGCGATCCGATCGCGAATCGCCGGAAAGGCGTGAATGTCCGGCTGCGGCGGGACCGAGGTGTTACACAACCAAAGCACCTTTCTATCATCGCCTTCGCCCAGCCGATACAGCATCGTCTCCGCCTCGTTTCCGGTCGGCAGCGTACATGAAACGTCCCGGAATTCCTCCAGATCGGCATAGTTCAGCGACCGAAAGTACCGGTAAACTTCCGCCGCTCTGGCCGGCAGACCGTCCACGAAATCCGGCACCGCGCCCTGATGAAAAACGACACCACCCTGCCGGACGAATTCCTCCAGCACCTGCAGCGTCGAGCGGCGGATTGTCCGGAGTTCCGGTATGACCACCGCCTGATATGCGGCTTTGCCGACATGAAGCACGCGCGGCTCGACCCGATACCAGCGCGCCAGCTGATCTTCGTCGCCGAAATCGAAATCCAAATGACGGCGCAGCAGTTCGTCGGTGATTCCCTGCGCCCGGTTCATCTCCGCATTTTTTTTCGCACCGGTATGAAGGAAAAAGCCGTTCCGGTTGATGGCCTGCTCTCTGCCGTAGGCCTCCAGCGGCCGCCCGAACCAGATGGACTCCTGCGGATGAATCACCAGAATGCGCCGAACTTCTCGGGTTGGTGCGAATGTCCGGTTGAGCAGGTCAATCCGGTCGTTCACAGCCCGATAGATCGAGTGCCAGGGGGAGTGCGGTGAAATGCTGGCAGGATAATCCCGTTTGCTCTCTCCTCCCATCTGGTAGAAGAAGTGATGCGGCACCATCAGATTGATCCCCAGCACATTCAGGCAGTCGCTGATCGCAACGTGTCCCTCCAGCGGAAAATCCCAGCCGGTGCATCCGTAGAGTTCCGCTAGGCGCACCGGTTTGTCCTGCTGGCGCGCGACGGAAACACACTGTTTGGCGGCCAGATACAACTGCCAGTGCTCGGTCAGCACGTCGATGCCGGGAATTTCCATATATTCATAATGACGCATGGCGCTGCCGATGGCCTGTGTCTGGGAAAACAGATCATCCTCCCCCAGCACATGTCCGGTCGACGCAAGGTTGTGCGCGCGACAGTAGTCGCCGATCTGCCGGGAATAGGCATTGACGAACTCCCGGGTGATCAGGCGATAGAAATCCAACCGAATTTTGGACTCCGGTTTGCCGTTTTTTTCAAAGAAGAGTTCCGGCAGATGCTCCTCAAGGCGCACGTGGAAGGTTTCATAAAAGCGCTCCGGCAGGAGTTTCGACCATGGCAGCTTCCCGCAGAAGCCGTTATACGTCGGCTCGTCGGTGAAAATGCCCGGCACCAGCGCCCGTTCCTCTCCCAGCTCTTCCCAATATCGCGCATGAACCAATTGGAGGAATGCCTGAACCGCCGCCGGGTTGAAGGTGTCGATATAACTGCCGCCGTTCAACGACTCGGACACCGGAGCCGGCACTTCAAAAAAGCGACAGAAGCGTTCCTGATCCGTCAGTTTCGCACCCGGCTCAACCCGTCGCCAGCCGACAACCGTTTCGCCCTCCAGCTGCAGGGCGAAGCAGGCGATGTCCGACTCCGGGACGCTTTTCTCCGGCGAACAGAATTCATAATCGATTCCGCATTGCGCGTATTCCGGATGCAGAGCCGTCAGTTTTCCACCCGCGTAGCCGGACGGCCAGCGATCCTCGTCGTACAGAAACGGACTCAGCTCCAGCCGCGCGGCCTCCCGCGATGCACTCTTTGACGCAGGCGAACCAGCGTTCGCCGAGGTATTCGGTTTTCAGCCCGAATCGGGAGTGCATGAAGAATCCGCCGAATCCCATCTCCTTCATCTGCCGGATCTGGAGCCGCAGCCGCTCCAACGTCAGTTCGCCGTTCCAGGCCCAGAAGGGCATCGGCCGCAGTGAATGCAGCGGAGGGTATTGATTTCTCATCGTTCTTTCCGACATGGTTCCGTCAATCCCAGTTCTTCCAAATGCTGCGGAATCCCCCGGCGCTTCAACTCGTCGCCCAATCGTTCGACGGACAATTCCCGGAGCGGGAAGCCGGTCGCGCAGCGCCAGCGCCGCCGCCATGCCGGCGGCCTGCCCGGTCACCGCCGCCGCGGGAATCACGCGCATCACCTCCCAGGCGTCGCCGACTGCTCCCATGCAGCGGCCGGCAAAAAGCAGGTTTCCCGGTCCTGATGCCGAATACAGCGACCGGAACGGAACCTCCCAGACCGAGCCCGCTCGCCGCCAGTCGGCAACCAGCCCGACGGAATCCGGCACGTGCCGATTCGCCTGACCGTCCCGCATGGTTTCCGCGGCTTGGATCGCGCAGATTTTGCGATACTGCGGCATGATCGGCAGCGCCACCGGGTACAGTGATTCCCGGGTTGCTTCCTCCTGCCGATAGCAGTGGCGATAGTAACCACGCAGATAACCGCGTGTCTTCTGCAAATACTCCGATACCTGTCTGCCGTCAATGCCGGTCTGCTTCTGCTCTGCGAGACGCTGTCGCGACCAGCCGGACTCCGCCAGCGCCGCGTCGCTGAATTTGCCGGTGGCAACTCCATTGCCGTATACCGCGCCGATGTTCATTTCGATCTTCCCCCGGACGCATTCGAGCGCCCAGAGCGAGAAATAATTCTCGCCGGCCGTCACCGGCAGCCCCAGCCGGCGCCCGAGAACCGCACTGCCGCTGGCGTCGATGAAGTGCCGGGCCCGGGCGTGAAGCGACCGCTTTCGTTTTCGACGGCAACTCCCGTAAGGCGATTCCCGGCAGTTTTCGCCGCGCAGACCAGCGTGTCCAGATAGACCGTCACTCCCGCTTCCTCCAGCAGCTCATCCAGCGCCAACACCAGCGAGGCCGGAGAAAAAACGCTGATGAAACGTTTGCGTTCGGCGGCATCGCGTTCAACGCGCCAGCGCGGAGGAATTTCACCGGGGCCGTATTTCAGACTCCGGCGCAACATCTCTTCGGCAAGGCCGAAACTGACCTGATGTCCGTTGCCGTCGCAGAGCGGCAGGAAAACGTTGATGAGACCGCCTGTCGCCAACCCGCCAACCAATGCTGTCTTTTCAATGAGAACGGTTTTCATCCCCATCCGGGCGGACTGGACTGCCGCGGCAACACCGGCAATTCCGCCGCCGACGATGACAATGTCAAACACTCTCATCGTGAAATCACTTATCCGTTCTGAAAATCTCTAGTTTTTCCGGCCCTGCAATGAAAAGGGGAGCGTCCGAAATTGTAATATCCGGAGAAGCAATGGAACTCTCTTTCCCGAGATAATTGACGACCTTTGTTACCTTTCCCTTGAATTGCAATTTTGCCGGAATGGCGGAACGCTGATAAGTCCACACGGCATGGACAGGAAGCTTGTCCGGCGTCATCCACGAGGCAATATAAATTCTGCCGGCTTGTCTCAAGCGGACTTTTGAAGAACCGTCCGGGCACATTTCGATCAGGGTTTTATAGGCATAATAGGCCGGTTTCGGTTCCAGGTTACGCCGGACTATGCCAAAATGCTGTTCTCTGTGGGATGATTCTTCCTTGCAGGGGAGCTTGAAAACAAAATATTTATTTACTCCATATCCTTTCAGAATCAGCCCGTTGCGAATCAGAAGCTTTGCCTGCATATCTTCGGAACAGTTTTCTTTCACATTCAACTCCCGTACGGTACACAGAATTACATTGCCCTTGAAATCTCCACCAAGTTTATATACGCCGGCACAAGGGAAATAACGGTCTTTTTTCGACTCCGAACGCCAGTGGAATCAGCCGATCATCTTTGGTGAGATTGCGGCCGGAAATTCCGCGTGCAATGCCGGAAATCGTATAAGATTCCCCACGGTCCGCCAGAAATACGGAAGAATAGCGTCGCGGCATATCCTTGTCGGTCCACCAAGCTGACCAGCCGATGCGGAGCTGTTTCAAATACTTGTCATTCACCTGTACACTGCGGAATGAATCACCGTCCGGAACAAGATCAAAATAAAACGGCAAGCCCCCGCACAACAGAATCGTACCGCCTTTTTTGACGTAGCTTTGAACCTTATTGATCTGTGACCCGGGAAAGCTTTCGACGGCGGAGAACATCACAAAAGGGTTCTTAACAGGGTCCAGCCGATTCAAATCCGCAAGTGCGATAGTGCGAATTGATTTGAATCTTTTCTGTAGCAACAGCATTTCGTCATCGGAATAATAGCAATAGTCGTCATCAGCAATGACAACCAATTCATTTTCTTCCGGAACAATTCCGCAAAGTTCGATTCCCCGCTCAACGATCCGGTCAAAAGCAGTCACCTGATTGCTGCCGGTGGCGTTTCCCATTTCCGTGACCCAGAGATCACGTTTGTCGACACCGTATTTTTTCCTGTAGCTTATGTAACCCGGCAAAGCGTGAGGGCAGATTGAGTTCCGGCACTTCTGTCCAACTGTAAGGATGAATATTCATCACGTCATAATTTTCTGCTGCACCATTTTTGAAACTCGTTTCAAGAAATTTCAGGGGAATACCCGCCATTCCTGAATAGACGATCACTGCCGACGGATCAATCTCCCTGATAAGGCGGCTGGTTCGGGCAAGTAAATCGGCGTATTTCGCTCCGTTTGGCTTATCTCCCCAAAACGACGGGTGATTGGCTTCATTCATTACCTCCCAATAACGGATGCGTCCTTTGTAACGCTCTACACAAGCACGAACATAGGTGAGAAATTCATCCATGTGTTTATACGGTGCGGAAATTCGACGCTTGTCGAATGAACCGCACAGAATCGGCAGGACTTCCACACCTCTTTGCTGTGCCGCTTCAACCAGTTCATCGTAACGTTCAAAGTGGAATTCCCCCGACGCGGTTCGATCATTGCCCAGTCAAAATCAAAACGTACAAAGCCAATGCCGAGTTCTTTTATGATATCGAGTTCCTGCCGATACACCGGATATTCCCAACGCTGAAGATGTGCACAAATTCCGTAATCTCCATCAGGAGTGGTATCTGCTTCTGCCGGGGAAAACCAAGACAAAACAAGTATGCACAGAATAAAAAGGCGTTTCATTATGCGATTTCCTTTCAATAAAGAGTACTCAATACTATTTTCTGGCCAGATGAAGTAAAGTATTGTCTGACACCGTTTGAAGTTTGCCGTGCTTCTCCCACCGACATGCTCTGGCTGTGGCCATCAAAGAAACCAATATTAGCCTGATCGTTGTGACGAAAATGAATTGATGGCTGTGCAATGGTGGTAGTTGGAGCAATATACGAACCGCCCCCCTCCCATTTCGGCAGAGGAAGGCCAGCCGGGATAATAAGAATCCGCAAATGCATAAGTCCTGGAAGGAGTTCTCGCCCGATTCACGGCAAAGACAGCAAATTGTGAAATTGTATAATTGGCATTGTCCGTAACCCAAATCATGCCGACGCGATTTAGATCGGAATCGGTGAATGCTTCTCTCGGCATCCACATCCCGTAGGTCCCCCCCTCCATTCAAGATCTAAGGCGTCGCTGCGCCTCGCATCATAATCTTTCGGGCATCTTGTTTTTGGACATACCATACTAGCCCATGGCAGATAGACAGTGGTCTGCCATGGAACTTCACCGGCCAGAACCACGTTGAAACGTCGGTTTCTCATCATCATAACCCAATAGTCATTGAAATCGTTGGCATAAGACGCCTGAGCCGCCGTAAATTGCTTCTGATTATTAAGACAAGTGATTTGATGAGCTTTGTCCCGCGCCTTATTCAAGGCCGGCAGGAGCATCGCCGCAAGAATTGCGATTATCGCAATCGTAATAAGGAGTTCGATAAGGGTGAACTTTTTTGCTTTGTTCGCCTGGGTCATCATTCATGACTCCTTCTGGTTGTTTGCCATGATAAAATCCAACGTTCAACCTCGTTACAGTTATTTATACCATAAAATTTTCTAAAAAACAAGACGAAATCCCCCGTCCATCCAAAAACTTCTTTTGTTCAATGGAATTTCAATGATTTCGTCTTTTCAGAACTTTACGGTTCGCTTTTCTTCGAGTGCCTTGCAGCCGCCTTCCATCAGGCGGGTCAGACGACAACCGCAGTCGATATCGAACGGATTCTCTTTGCCGTACAGAATCTCGTCGATCCAGAGTTCAATCGGCTCTCTGGTCTGCGGCAGCTCCGCCACCGGAACCTTGACGATCGCTCGAGCGCCGAACAGCGAGTTGACCGAGGCATTGCTGACCGTACCGCCGACAATTTCCTCTTTCAGGTTGACGCCCGGCAGAAGAGCACGGAGTTTTTCCAGATTTTCCGCCTCCAGCTGGATTTCCGATTCCGGAGCGTCGATGCGGCAGAGGTAAGAGCCCTTCCGGCCGTAAATCTCAAACATGTACGGCGAATAAAAGGTCGAGCAGGTCGACTCTGCAATTCCGAGCGTTCCATTTTTTGAATCTCACTGCCGCACAAACATTGTCCTCGATGTCACGCCCGTAATAGTTGATTGCATTTACGGAGATATCAAGCGGTTCGCCAAGCATCCAGTCCATCAGGTACATCTGGTGACATCCCAAGTCGATCCACGCACCGCCGCCGGAAACCGCCTTGTCAAACCAATCAGGCGGCAGATCATTCATCTTCGAGGCATCAACTCCGTTGCGGATGCGCACCATATTCACATCGCCAAGCAACCCGGCCTCCATCAGTTTCTTCCCGAGGACAAACGCGGGCGTCGTGGCACGAATATAGGCGATTCCGAATTTGACTCCGTTCTTTTTGACGACATTGCGCACCCCGGTCGCTTCAGCAGAAGTAATCGTGAAGGTTTTTTCGGTAAAGATATGCTTTCCCGCCTCCGCCGCCTTCTTCATCAATTCCGCATGACGACAGGTTTCCGCGACAATGCAGACAGCATCTACATCGGGGCGTTTCAGCAATTCATCGTAGTCGGCAACGAACGGAGCACCGAGCTTCCGGGCCCATTCATTTCCACGATCAGGCAAAGAATCCCAGATACAGGTCAGCGCAGTGTCTTCGCGTTTCTGAAGGATGGGGTAATAACGCGGAACATGCGGATGCCAGCAGCCGACGAGCGCAACATTGAGTTTTTTCATTTTGTTTTCTCCTTAAAATATAATTTCCCGATTTTCTCTGGCGGAAAGTGCAATCGCGTCAAGCATCCGCTGAATATAGAGTCCGATTTCGCCCGGCAACATCAGTTCGGAACCGGTCAGACAGGCGGTAATCCAGTTGTCGAGCTTCCGGCGGAACATGTCGGGGCGTCCGAGCGGCGGCATGTAAGCGGGAGTGATGTTCATCATTGCGCCGAATCTGTCGGCATACAGCTCCGGTTCCTTACCGTTGCGCCACCATGCCCCGCCTTTGGCTCCGCTAAGCTTGAAATCATAGACGCAGTCCTCCCGGAGATGGCTGACATATGACGTTTCCACTTGAACAACAAGTTTATTTTTAAATGTGATCTGGGCGACGGCCAAATCCTCGACGTCGTAATCACGGTTGTTCCAGTTCGGTGCGGCACAGAAGACATTGCAGGGATTTTTCCCTCTCCGTAAAAGTACGATGCCGAAAGACGTGCCGGCTCCGGACGACCGCAGACATGCGTAATGACGTCGAGCAGATGGACCAGGATGTCGAGGACGGGGCCGCCACCGAGTTCACGACTGTAGTAAGTTCCCCAGTTCGGAGTACCGCGACGGCGAAGCAACGCACCGTGAACAAAGCGCAGGTCGCCGAAGAATCCCGCATTTCGTGCGTTCACCAGAACTTCGGTCGACGGACAGTATTCCTGTTGGAAGCCGACCGCAAGCTTCACGTTTTTCGCCTTTGCCGCCGCAATCATCTTTTCGCATTCAGCGACATTCATGCCGAGTGGTTTTTCACAGTACACATGGCAACCGGCGGCGATCGCATCCAGCGTCGCGGGCAGATGCTCATAATTCGGCAGACAGAGATCCACGGCATCCGGACGCACCTTGGCGAGCATGGTTTTCCAGTCCGCAAACAGTGCAGTTTCCGGCAAGCCCCACCTGTCGTGCATCTCTTTCAGACACTCGCTCTTCCGGTCGACTGCGGCAACGATTTCCACCTTGTCCTTCAGTTCCGCATAACCTTGCATGTGTTCCACATGGATCATTCCGCAGCCGATTACGGCCACCCGCAGCTTCTTGTGTTCAAGCATAATGCTCTTCCTCTATGATTCGTTTGACGACGAAATCCCGGAATTCGGGAGAAAGCATGATATGACTCGTGCGAAATAAGAGAAAAACGTTGACTCGGCGACGAGCCGGAACCTGATTTGCGGCGGAAACGCTGAGAAAATTTTGTTTGGCGGTAAAAACGGCCCGAAAGGCCGGATTTGGTACTGAAAACTTGAAAATTTAGGCGTAAGCCATCCTGCATTGGCAACAATGCGTGTTGTTTGACAAATTTACTTTTTATGACAGGCGAAGCTAAGCGGCGTCGGCAAAAGTTTTGTAGCAACGGATTTTATCCGGTTGCTCCAGAACCAACGCGGCGGCCACGGCGGTTAAGCTCAGAGTCAAGTGCGCGATGGTCATCTGGTTGCGGATGGCGCGGTATTTGTACTGCGACATTTCCTCGACTTCGCGAGGCCCGAGGCGGGAGAAATAACGTTCCGCTTCAGTCCGGCATTTATAGGTGTCCTTAAAGCGTTTCGACTCTCTGGGCACCTGGCTGCGATGATCATCGGTAATGTCGATATAGGCGGTACAGCCGTAACATTTGCCGGTACAGAAATGGTCATGGTCGATTGGGCATTGCGGCGGTAAAGCGGCCTTTTCCCGTTTGGTCCCGGCGACAATCGGACAACGAAATTTCTTGCGGGTTCGGGCTCCATCCGGGCTGATGCCGTAAAATTTCATTTCCAGACCGGCCTGACACAGCGGCAGTCCGTGCGGCCCCACGGTTTTGTCCGGCTGCTGATTGCGGCGGTTCAACGGAATGAACGGTTCGGCTTTAAGTTTTTCGACAATGAAGTTATAAAGTTCGCGGTCATCGTATCCGGCATCGCCGAGAAAGATGCGCCCTTTTTTCTGACCGTAGATTCGCACGAACTTTTTCAGTAGCGCCTTGGCTACTTTGCCGTCGGTGCGGTTGTTCGGCAGGGTAACTTCGATAAGAGGAATACCCTCACCGCTGAGCAGGACGTGGGTACGGTAGCCCCAGAACCAGGTAAAGGTTTTCTTCTTATCGCCGCTCGGTTGTTTGATGTAGGAATAATAACTGAGCGTTGCCATGGGATTGCGCTTGATCTTGGTGGCTTTGTCGAGCTTACGGTTGGGATTCTTGGGATTGTTGTGCTTGGTGTTGGCCTTGATCGGTTTAGAATCGGCCATAATGACCTCCAGCGTGGCGATGCCTTTTTCAACCAGCAGTTTGCCGGAAGTATGAAAAAAAGTTTCGATTTCGGAGTTATTCGTATCGGTCAGGAAGCGCGAAAAACGGGACGCATCGGGAATCCGGCCTGGGTTGAAACCGCACATTTCGGCAAGGATCGGACGGCTTTCCAGATCCCGGACCAGGTCGGAAATGCATTTGATGTGAGCCGATTGTTTGTAGATCAGCGCCTTGAAATAGGCGGAACGCCGATAGCCACGGCGGCCGAGTTCGGGAAAATCCGGCTGGTCGTAGATCAGATCGAAAGCGCGGAAAAGTGCATCGTATTTTTTCAGGAATGGGCACGAATCGATTAGGCCGTAGTAGTCATAAAACAGTGAATTTTGCATCATATTTTTCCTCTTTTTGAGTGGTTAATTGTTGTCCCGCAAGATATTACAATATATCACCAAGAGGAGGAATTTTCAAGGGCAAACGACTCAAAAGTCGTTAATTATAAAGCGTTTAACGCATTACGCAGAACACAGGAGAAAGCATGATAAAATAGGAGGTAAAACCGGTCACACGCACGATCAGATCCGGAAATTTTTCCGGTTCCTTCTGCGCAGCTCGAAGTGTTTTCGCATCAACGATATTCACATTAATCAACGTTCCGCCGAGCCTGAAATGTGTCCGGAACAGGGCCATCAGCTTCCCGACCGGATCCGTACACTTCACAAACGACGCATCCAGTTCCAGTTGCAGAGGCGAAGTGTTCCCGTATCCGCACTGAACCGAAGCGACCGCTCTGGCGACCGCAGTCGCCGCACCGTCTTTTCGGAAACCCGGGCACGGATTCGCTCCGTGGGAGGAAGGTTCCCCGGCATGCCTTCCATTCGGAGTCGCTCCGACCGTCTTGCCGAAACGGAGCGTATCCGCCCAGGAGAACAGCCCCGGAATCATCAAACGCCCCGCCGGCGTGTGTCGGTCATCTGGAAACGCATCAACAAAATCATGCGTCAGAGTAACAGCCCATTCATCGGCACAAGTTCCACCGTGACCGAAGCGCGGCGAAGAAGCCAACAGACACCGGATCAACTCTCCGTTTTCATTCCGGAAATCGTTGCGGACAGCCTCGATACACTCCTGCCAGGTGATGCGTTTCCGTTCGACGATCTGGGTCTGAAGTGCCGCAAAGGAATCCGCCACAACGGCCAGTCCCGCACCATCACAGCACATGTTGTAAAAATCGACACCTCCATGAGATGCATCGCGCCCTTTCTCAATCGGTCCGTAACAGAGCAGATTCAACAGCAGTTCCGGCTCATTTTTGTATTGATGCGCAAGGTGAAAATCAAGCCCCTTTGCAATGCAGAGAGCGGCACGCGCAAGATGTTTACGGTAGCATTCGTGAAGTGCTTCAAGAGAAAACTCTCCAGCATCTGCGATTTCATTGAATGCGACTTCAAACACCTTCATCATGTTGATTTTAACCGTATCATTGAGCGTATATTCCCGGCCGGGAATACTCATCCAGTTGCAGCCTAGGGCGATGCGTTCGCGGGCAAGTTCCATGGAATATCCGTTGCGCATGAACCCCTTGATCAGCGCATTGTCTCCCGAAAAACGGGGGATAACCGAGATTGTCCTCCAGCAGGATCTCCACCCCGCGCCGAAACAGTTTCTCATCCATCCGGTCATGAACCCGGATGGTAAGATTGCAGGAGATTTTCAGAATGTGGGCGGCTTCGAGAATCAGGAAAGAGAGTCTGCTTGTCTGATCTCTGCCGTTCTTGTCCGGGCCGCCGATCTGGTAGTAATGCGGATCATTCAGCAGCAGACAGGCAATATAAAATACGGCATCTTCATCGTCAATGCGCCCGGCGGCAAGGTCACGCTCGTAATACGGGCGGAGTATCTCATCGAGCTGTCCTCCCGCGCCATCGCGGTTGTAGGTGCGGGAAGCCATATTGAACCACGCGATCCACTGACAGGCCTCACGCAGGGTTTCCGGCGGCTCAGTTTCCAGTTTGAGGTTGATGCGCCGCAGTTCCCCTCTGCCGCCATGGCAGTACGATGAATCCAGTTGCGGATTCCGGCAAGCGCTTCCAATTCAGCATTCAGCAGTTCGACCGCTTCAGGATCCTCTTCATGCTCCTCGAGCGACCGTTCCACTTTCCGCCTCAAACCACCCCAGCCGAGAGCGAGCCCGATCCGGTAATCCGGTGCAAAATGAGCATCCTTGCCGATGCCGTGCGTCAGATCGTAAAGCTCCTGATCGTGATGCAGAAACGAATAGTCCACCGGAAACGGGGCCAGAGAAAGTTTATACCCTGCCCGCATGCGCGACATCATGAACATCCAGCGTCCGGCCAGCGCGTCGTCGGGGTCAACATAGACCGGATGCGCCTCCATCAGCGCCCGGTAATTCCTCGCCCAGGCGGACACCCCATGGAATGAACCGTTTTCGTCGACGACCGGGAACCGGAACGTCTGCATGAAATCTTCCGGCGGAAGGATATAGCCGTAATCATCCTCGTCAGCCTTCCCGAACCGATGGTACTTCGCCAGCGTCTGTTCTTTTTTTCTTGCGACGAGGCGGGCAATTCGATCGGCATATTTTTCGAGCTTGAATCCACTCATTTTGTAACAGGTCTCCCCATTAAGAAAAAGCGGCACTCCAGTTTCGGAAGCTGCTTCAAGCAGATTGTCTATTGTCTGCGCCTTCGTAAAAAAAAGCGGCTTCGTCCGTTCTTTCATTCCAAGGCGCTGCGCCTTTCCGCAACCGAGCGGATGGTAGGTCAGCAGCTCATAATACAGAAGAGTATTCAGCGTACCGGCAAATTCCGCTATGCTACGGAGCGTTTCTCTGTCATCATTGAAGCCGGGGACTAGCGGTGTTCTCAGGATCAGAGGGACGGTCAGAGAACGGAGATTTTCCAAAACCTGTTCATTGCCGCAACCAGTTCCCGCACAGTGTTTCTGCGAATCGATATGCTTCAAATCGGCCATGATCAAATCGCAATCAACAGCCAGTTTTTTTCAATATGGCGGGCGAATAGGCGAGATTGGTTTCAAGCGCAGTATGGATCTTCATTTTGTGACAGCGTTGCAGAATTTCCGCCGAAAAAATCCGCCTGACATCCCGGCTCTCCGCCGGAAACGGTGACGCCTCCGCCGGATTCTCCATAAAAGGAATATCTTCAGCAAGATCACGCATGACCTCATCCACGGAAACCACCCTTCCACAGACGCTCAGAGCACCGGGGAAACACGCGTCAATGCACCGGAAACAGGAAGTACAAAGCGATCGTTCAATGCGGTGCTGACCAGAGGAAAAATTGTGCGCTTCGCAGAACCCGAGGCACCGCCCGCAGCCCAGACATTTCGACTGATCGAAGGCGAGTTGTGGACAACTCGAAATGGTCTCCGGATTATGGCACCAGAAGCAATGCATCTGACACCCTTTGAGGAATACCACGCTCCGCAAACCCGGTCCGTCGAGCACCGACGCATGCTGAATTTCCGAAATGATTCCGTTCATGAAACCTGCTCCTTTGAGAAATCAACATATCAAAGAAGCAAAGCAGTTTCAAGGAAAAGCCAAAGAGAGGAAGAGAAATCTGATTTTGTTCAATATTTTTTCAATAACGGCCCGGTGGATGCTCCTTTTGACAGAAACGGATGCAGAAGAACCTCCTCTGTCTTCCGGTCCTCGATGCGCGCCAGAAGCGCCTCCACCGTATGGTGGACCAGCAAGGTGAGCGGGATCTGCACCGATGTCAACGGCGGAGCAAATCCACGGGCGCTGAATTCATCGCAGAATGCAATCACTGACAGCTTGTCCGGAATGCGGATGTACCGTTCATAGGCCCACTGATAAACCATTGAGGCAAAAAAATCATTCCATGCCAGAACGGCGCTCATTCCGTTCTCCCATTCCCGATCCAGCTTGGGGAAAAGAGTCTCATTTTCCCTCTGTTCGGGATGCGCCACAATAGATGCCTCCATTCCAACCGATCGGGTATATCTCTGCAGGAACGCCAGATTATCGATCATCTGCTGCTTATCCATGGTTGCCGAGTCGATGAAAAATACAACTTTGCGGTGCCCGAGAGTGTGCAAGTGCGAAAGCGCTAGATTCATCCGATGTGTATAATTGCAGTGAACGGAACAGAGCATGCAACCGTTGCGCGCGTAGATGAAGGAAGGGAGCTCCCTGCAATATTTCAACAGATTCAGACTGCCGATATCCGGAACCGTATTGATGACTCCGGCGATATTCCGGTCATTCCCGATCGCGGAAAGCACCGGCTTCAGGGATTCCGCATCCGAACCGCACATGAAAATCTGCGGGACATAACCCCTGCGGAGAATTTCGTGATGAAATGTGAAAGCCGGTTCGTTTCCCACCCTGAAATCGCCGCGGATCAGCAGTGCGATGGAACGCCGCCGGGGCGTATTCCGCTTGCCGGAAGGATAGTATCCGAGACGTTCCGCCGCATCCAGTACCTTTTTCCGCACCTCCGCACTGATCGGCCTTGTCCGGTTGATCACATAAGATACTGCCGCCTTGGAACATCCCGCCTCTGACGCGACATCGCTGATCGTGACTTTCCGCATAGATATCAGGTTTCCTTGCTGGGATTGCTGTTATTATTATACTAAAGTTTTCCTGAAACTGGTTCGATGAGAAGTATTATACAACGGAGAAAATGGAAAAGCAAGCAGAAAATCCGTGGGAGCTGAAAGATTTTCTGCAACACCCTGCAAAAATGTCACTCGAGGAAATTTCGGAAGCGATTTTCCTGCGAATGTCGGCGAAAGCAAAGGCATTGGATCGGCGTGTCGGATGTCTTCGAGGCGGCGCGAGTGGAAGTTTGGAAGCGTAAACCCAGGCAATGGAAGTAGCGAAAAGGCAAAGTTGGAAATGGTTATCGACGGCGGACAAGTTGCGGCACTGAGAATCAAGAGAGCCGATTTCGTGCTTGATTTCCTTGAATCCGCTTTCGATTTTCCATCTGGCGGAATAATATTCGATCATCCGTTCGGCAGGGGAGCGAAAGATCGGTCGTGACCAACGGGAAAGCAAAGTTGCGGTAGTAAACGAAGATGACTTTGACCCGGCATTTCAATGCTTTGGACATGCAGATGATCTCGGAAAAAGAGATCTCGCGTTCCTTACCGTACACATGAATTTCAGCAGTCCGCGCCTGATTTCGGAGTTGAGTGGAAAGTTCTCTGACGTTCGGGAGTCTTTTCCCATACTTGGGAGCACGCCCGCGCTTTTTTACGCGCGGGCCGGGAAGATCGAAAATGGCTGCGGAAACCCGCAGCCTGGACAGGATATGAACGGAGCCGGAAATATGCGCCCGGACTTCTTTGATGAGCGGAGCGGAACAAAACCAGGAATCGGAAACGATAAGGATGCTGTTCTGCGTGAACTTTCCGGCAATGCCGATGATCCGTTGGGCGGCGATGCCGGATTTGGTCTTGAGCCATTCCGCATACGGCAACTTGGCGCTGGATTTGACCTTTTTTGCGAGAGGCTTGTAAAGCCCCTGTGCGAGGGGCAGGAATGCCCAGCGGTGGTGGATAAAGCGAAGCAGCCCGACTACGACTCGGCAGTTTCCCCAGATGTATTTGGCCGAGTTCATTTTGGCGGCATGATCGAAATGAGTTGCGCAATCCTGAATCTTTTCCCGGTTTTCGGGCTGAGCTCGTCGTCAAGCGCCAGAAGAATACGCCCGTCAACAGACGGATCGCCGAGTTCGAGGAGCAACGCATCCCAAAGTTTGCGCCACGGGATTTTTCCGGAATTGATGAAATTGTAAAACCGTTTGAGCGTGAAATGGCTTGGAATGAAATTGGAAAAACACCGGAATATCGAGCTGATTCTTCCGGGTTGAACTCCGGCGACAAGTCCGATGATGATGATTTGGAAAATGGGTTGACGATAAAATGGGATTTCGTTGGTTGCCTTACCGAGCAATTCGTTGAATTTCATCACTGTTTCCTCCAGTTGGTTGCGATCTGTGGTAATATAGCACAATCGACTTTTGGAGTTGCCATTTCAGGCATTGATAATCAACGATTTACGTTGGAAATTTGACACACGGAAAGGGGCCTGTGAGCGATGAAACCAAAATTTTCACCAAAAATGACAAAACGGCGACAAGTGCGCCTCAGGAGGGCAGGAATCAGGCTTAAAATTGATTTTTGAGCGGGGAGTCGCAATTTTAGTCCGTCCTTGGCGCTTCCCCGGTCAGCCAAAAAAATTCGTGTTTTTTTCAATCAAGGTCGGCACAATAAATTCAGGAACTTCTCTCGATTCGCGGGAGCAGTTCAAAAAAAACAGGAAAACTTGAATAAATAAAACATTTCAAATTCAGGAGATTCCCATGACCGCTCAAGCGCATGAAAAAAAACTCAAAGTTCTTATGATCGGAAACAGCTTCACGCAGAGCGTTCCGTATTTCTTCCCAAGCATCGTCGAGGCATCCGGAAGCGATTCGCTCGTGCTCGAGATGGCGGCAATCGGAGGATACACTCTCGCGACTCACTGCGACGATTATTATAAATCCGAACAGAATCCCGAACACAGGCCCTACTGGACCGGATTCAAACAGGCAAGCCTGCATGAACTTCTTTCCGAACACAAGTGGGATATCGTCACCGTTCAGCAGGCAAGCGATCAGAGCTGCAATCACCCTGTCGCTTCCTGGCGCGCTGATGAACTCATCAGCCTCATCCGCCATCATCAGCCGGAAGCGGAAATCATGACGCAGCTCATCTGGGCTTTCCGCGCCGACGATGCGGCAATTCGAATCCCCGGCGGCTACTGGGAGTTCGATCAGCACGAAATGTACGAGCGCCTCCTCAAGAGTTACGGCGAACTTGCGGAAACTCATCACCTCCGCGTCATTCCCGTCGGGCTCGCGGTCGAGATCGCCCGGGAAAAGTCTCCGCTGAAATTCAAAAAACTATGACCCGGCGATTCTTGATGCGCTCAATCCGCCCAACGTTCCCCGCAGGCAGGCGATCCGGTCGGCGACATCCGCTGGAGAAAAGATGAAAAGACAGGCGAACTATTCCTCTATCGCGACACCAGCCACATGAATGTCCGCGGCAAGTATCTGCAGGCGTGCGTCTGGTACATCCTCCTCTATGGGCGGACCGCCGAAGAGATCAAATACATTCCGAAAGAGCTTTCCGACTCCGAGGCGAAACTTCTCGCCCGGTGTGCGGAACAGGCGGTCCGCGAGTACAAACAGGTCAAATAATCCCGAATCCACAAACGAAAACGGCGCAATTCCATGAATCCGGAGTTGCGCCGTTTTTCATTTTCAAAACAATTATTTTTCTTCCGCCGGATTCTTTTTCGGGAACACCCAGCCTTCCAGAAAGACGACCAGAGAGAAGAGAACCAGCGATGCGGGAATCAGGAAGAACGAGTTTTTCAAGCCGAAACGGTCGCCGCACACGCCCATGATCCAGGTGAAAAATCCGCAGCCGGGAATCCCCATCGCCGAAAAAAATAGATGTACAGCATTGTTGAATCCAGCTACGGAAGCTGATGCACTCCATACACCTGGAGCGTCGGCCAGTACGGCGCAATTCCGATTCCGGCGAGAAAGAGGAGAAAGAACAGAAGCGCGAAAAGCAGGATTCTCGATCCGAACATGTCCGGCGTCAGAACGGTCAGCAGAAGCGTAACCGGAATCGTGCAGAGCCCGGCGGCAAGCAGGATGATTTTCAGATTTCCCGGACGCGCAATGAGCCCGAAGCAGGTGCGTCCCGCAAACATGCCGAGCGCAATTGCCGCCGTGCCGAGCCCCGCCATCCACGCGCTCGCGTTGAAGCTGAGCTGAATGTATGCGGCGGTCCAGAAAGTCAGACAGAACTCCGAACCGGCGCCAAGAAACATTCCGGTGCAGTAGACCCAGAATCGCGGCGTTCTGGCGATTGCGGCGGAATATTCCCAGATTGCGGAGATGCTCACACCACCCGATGTTTCCGGATACTTTTTGTCCGGCCTTTCCTTCCAGAGAAACAGAATCGACGTCAGCAGGGCGAGTCCCCCGGCAGACGCGAGGATGATGCGCCAGTTCACGCCGAGCGTCAGCAGTTCGCCCGCACCGAGAACGCAGATTCCGATTCCGATCGACCAGAACGCATGAGCAATATTCACGTACTTTTCCGGAGCGTCCTTGTGAAGGTCCTGCACAAACGGCGTGGCGACGCCTTCGCAGATCCCCTCGCCGATTCCGGCGATCAGCAGACACGGGAAGAGCATCCAGTAGGCTGGAGCGAATGCGCAGAGCAGGATTCCGCCCCCCGTCACCAATCTCGGATCGCCGTCGCCCACAGCGTCCCGCCCATGTCAATTCCGAAAGTTTCCTGGTTTCCAGTTTGAATTTTTTCACTAATCGTGTTACCTTTTCTCTGCATTTCCATGCCTCCTTTGTCGCTTAGTTGCTGTTATTCAAAGTTACTTGACAAAGGAGTTTTTTTCTACTCCGATTTCCCGTCACCTATACATGGTATCTATTCCAAAGTGCACACCTGCGATTTTGATGTGGAACGGCATCTGGTACCCGGCAGCGATTTTCCGGTGGCGGAACTTGACACGGCAGCCGGCAAAATCAAAACCGGAGCGATGATCTGTTACGACCGGGAATTTCCGGAAAGCGCAAGAATACTGATGCTGAAAGGCGCGGAGATCATTCTGGTTCCGAATGCCTGTCCCATGGAGATCAACCGGATTTCCCAGCTGAGAGCCAGGGCCTTTGAAAATATGGTCGGGATCGCAACCTGCAATTACCCCCACGGGCAGCCGGACTGCAACGGACACTCCACAGCCTTCGACGGCATTGCCTGGCGGGAAAGCGATCTCGTCTCAAGAGATACGCTGCTCGTTGAAGCAGGAGAAGCGGAAGGCATTTACACGGCGGTGTTTCCGATTGACGAACTCAGAAAATACCGCAGTACCGAAATTCATGGAAACGCCTACCGCCATCCCGGAAAATATCATGCGCTCATCTCACGGGAAATCCATGAACCGTTCCTGCGCAGGGACTACCGGGAATGACCCGTTCCGAATAAGACGGCCTTTTCAGCGGCCGGGAATGCGGCGGACGGCTTCGACCAGATGTTCCACATCCGCATCGGTATGTCCCGCATTTAATGACAGCCGGATGCGGGCAGTTCCGCGCAGAACTGTCGGCGGATAGATCGCCACGCCGAAAATGCCATCATCCTGAGGGCGCATGGAAAACTCTGTAGTTCGGACGCTCTCTCCTCTGCAGTACAATCATCGTTTTATGCTCCCTGTTACACACGCGAAAAAAATATAGGAAAGTATTGCTGCTTCACTTCCCGCAAACTCAAGAAAAAATATTTTCCGGAGATATTTTGAGTTCAACTTCTCGTGTCGCCGGTTTTGATTTTCTACCCTTTGGGGGCTATAAGGACCCCGGAGAATTTTTCGAGATAACGAAATAGCCCATCTTGAGGGATTTGAAAAATTCGTCATTTTGAGGTGGAGAGAAGATTTCTTAAAAGTCTCAAAATGGTCCACCGTTTTTTTCCAGCCTCTGGGTGCGTTATTCTACCATTCTGCATCCCGGTCCCGCCGTATTCCGGAGAGAACCGGCGTATGGCGCACCTCCGATCGAGGCGACCCACCTCCCGGCATCTTTCATTCCGCAACAGCAGGTTCATCCGGCATTCCCAAGCCGGTTCCCCGATTCAGGCCGCCCCCTGTCGAACGTACCGGGAAACAGCTGCAATTCTCTGAGCGCAGGGACAGACTTTCCATAACAGATATGAACGAATTCCCGGACAGAAAGTTGAAAAAAACAATTCCACGTATTAGAATATTCTCCGGTCGCGCATGATCCCCTGAATTGCCGCTTCCGCCGCTTGCGGGAATTCAGAGCGCCTTGAGGGGAGTGGACGTGAGAAGTTTTCCTGTGAGAAAACCGGGGAGAGACATTATACATGGAACAGATGACTTCCGAAAAATTCGCGGATGCACAACTTTTGTATTTCACCGGATCGAGCTTGAACATTTCCGATGAGTGGCTTTACTTTATCAGCAGTTGCAGCGGAGGCAGTCCGAACATCTTCCGGAAACATCTGGCACACGGCACGGAGGAGCAGTTAACCTTTCAACACTCCGGAATACTGAAGAGCTATGTATATTTTGACGGAACGCCATACCGGGGCTTCGGGAAGGCGTCGGTCGTACTGGATGATCGCCGCGATATTGTGTATTACATCCATGGCCTGGAAATTCATAAGATTACAAATGGGGAGGACAGGATTCTGGCGAACTATCCGCACGGTCAGATGACCGCCTTCTGTCATGTTTCACCGGACGGGAAACGCCTCTGCGTGCCGACGGTGGATGCGGAAGCCCTCCGGGGAGAAGAGCAGCTCCCGGCACATTGGAACATTGATGAGTGCGTGCAGCGGTTGAACCTGTCGAGTTTCCTGCGCATCTACGATACGGAGACCGGCCGGGAGCTTCAATGCATAGAGATCCCCCGGTGCTGGATTACGCATGTACAGTTTTCTCCGACGAACCCGGAACAGATCCTCTATAATCATGAATGGGCCTCGGATTGCGGAATCCGGAGAATGTGGCTGTGGGATGACAGATTGAGGAAATCCATCCGGCTGCGGAATGCCGAAGAGGGACGAAGCGGCGACGACTGGGTTTGCCATGAGATCTGGACTGCGGACGGGAAGGAAATCATCTATCACGGAAAACTGGCGCGGGGCCGGTTTTTCATCGGCAAATACACACTTGAAAACAACTCGCGGATTGAGCTTGAAATTCCGGAAGCCTATACCGGATACGGACACTTCACCATGCATTCCCGCTCTCTTCTGGTTTCTGACGGCTACTACTGCAAAAACGAAAATCCCGGAGGACACGACATCATCTCTCTTCAGCAGGTTGATTGGGAACAAAAACATATCCGCTGGATACCGTTGTGCCGCCACGCCTCCAGCTGGAATTGTCAATGCTCCCATCCCCATCCGATTTTCGATCATGCGGGAAGAAACATCTATTTCACCAGCGACCGGAACGGATACCGGGCAATCTTTCGCTGCACAACGGCGGATTCAGAACGAGACGTCGACCTGATGTGATCCTCACGCGGGGAAAAACTCCCACAATCCGCAGTTCTCCGGAAGACAACCGAATGGCCCGCCGGCCTCCCGGGAAACTGGAACGGAAAACAATGTGTCCCCGCGCACCGAACACGGTCGGGCACTTTCCGGAGCTATTTCACGCCGCCGGAAAGTTCAATGATTCCGGCCGGTGAAGGAGAACGGTGCTCCGCCGCCGCCCGCTTTCCCTGACGGTACTCCCGAGGAGAAACGCCGTACACAGCCCGGAACTGCCGGTAGAGGTGACTGTTGTCGCAGTAGCCGCAGAGCCCGGCGATCTCCTCGATGCCGACCCGGGAATCCTGTACCATCAGCAGCGCGTGCGTCAACCGGATGTGGTTGAGATACTCCATCGGAGAACTGCCGGTCGCGTTACGGAAATGACGGCAGAAGTTGCGGGTGGACATGTTCACCTGTTTCGCCAGCCGGTCCAGCGTGATCTTTTCCGCGTAGTGACGCACCATGAAGCTGATCGCCGCGCCGATCAGGAAGTTCGCCCTTCTCTCCTCCGGCTCTTTTTCCTTCTGCGGGAGGTAACGCGAAATCATCGCCATACACTCCAGAAACAGCGTCATGCTGACGAAAAGATTGCCCGCCCGGCCCGAAGTGATCTCGTTCTGCAGGCGCTGCGCCTGGAGCAGAACCGCGTTGAGCTGTTCATCGTCGAGCTGCATGACCGGACGCGCCTGTTCCGCCGGATCCGCAGGCGTTCCCTGCGGAAACAGCACATGGAAAAAAGGCATGTCGAAACAGTCCAGATGCGGAAAAGCGAGCTGCCGGGTATCGTAGACGATGTTGAGCAGTTCGAACTCATCGGTCCGGTCGTAGCAGTGAGTCACGCCCGGATGGATGACCAGCACATCTCCCTTCTGAATCGCAACCCGTTCCAGCGCATAATTGTTCCGGCGGTCACCGATCTGCCGGTTCTCCAGCAGGTGGATCGCCTGCCCCCGGACAACCACCGCGATCTCGCTGCTGGTATGGTCATGAAAGAGCCGTTCGATGTGTTTTCTCGTGTGCCCTTCCAGCGTCACATAGATCGGCAGCTTCACATCGGAAACAAACTCATTCAGCAGCCAGTGAAACTCTTTCCTCATCGCAAAGCCTTTTCAGTTTGTCTTGAATATACATATTTTTGGCTTGATTTTCAATTTTGATTTTCAAAAAACAGTTATATTTATCGATGAAAGACCGAAAAACGGAGCATTTTCAAAAACGACGGAGTGAGACATGCAGATTCAGCCAGCCGGAATCCGGTTCCTGCAGCCACACGCGGTGCGTGCGGTTCTCCTCGCTCTCTTCGGCCTTATCCTCACCCTGCCGGGGATGGAGATTTCGTTCCGGAACTCCACACTGTTCCAGCAGGAGAAGCGCGGCCAGAAGCTGGAATTCGACAAACAGACGCCGGTCATTGAATTCCGCGCTCCGGAGAGTTTCCGCCGCGCGGAGCTGCTGCTGGAGAAACAGCTGCCGCTCCCACTGTTCCGGAAGGGAATTCTGACGGTCAAACTCGATTGCGACCCCGCCGTGGCATTGGAAAACATCCACGCGAGAATTCAGGAGGAAAGCGGCGAGACGCTGGACTTCGTCTGCACAACCCCCGTCCGTGACGGCAGAATTCATACCTTCCGGATCGCGATCGATCCGGAGAGACCGTTCTCCGCCTGGAGCGGCAACCGGAACCGGCGGATCGACTTCCCGGCGAAGTTCTACAATCTCGCACTGATTTTAAAGAGAACGCTTCCGGCAGAATCCGGGTCGAATCGGTGATCTTCGAAGCGGAACTGCAGGAAAAACAGGGACTCTCCGCCGTCGCCATAACACTGCCGTCAGACCAGCCGGTGCCGCTGCTCGATCCGCGGAAAAGCAAACGCCCCGAACTGGAGTTCCGGAACGGCGGCACGCAGCCGCTCACCGTCCGGGCGGAAATCGAACTCTCCGATTTCTTCGAACGGCGGCTCACCCGGAGCGGCCGACTGCGGCTCCCGCCGGGCAGCAGCCCGGTCCGGATGGCGCTGCCGGAACTGCCCGCCCGCGGCATCTGGAAGATCAGCTGCAAACTCACCGATGAAAAAAACGGTTCGGTCCGCCTCATCGAACGTGCTCTCTGCCACCTGGTTCCGGCAGGTCCGGAAACCCGGCCCAACCCGGCGTTCCAGTTCGGCATCTGCTCGGGCGTCAGCAAACTGAGCGACGAGGAGCTGCGGAATGAATTGCGGACCGCCGCCCTCTGCGGCGCAAAGTTCCTGCGGGGCAGTCTGGAATGGCGGCTGATCGAACCGCAGCCGGGGAAATTCGATTTTTCCCGTGTGGACCGCGTCCTCGCCCTCTGCGAAACAAACGGAATCAAACCGATGCACACGCTGCGCGCCACCCCGGCGTGGGCGGCGCGGGATCACCGGGTCTGGAGCGGATATCCCGACCGGGAAGCCTGGCGCCGATTCGTCGCCGCCATGGCGCAACGCTACGCGAAGAAGTTCACCATGTGGGAGATCTGGAACGAACCCGACCTGCCGACCTTCGCGGCATTCAGTGCGGATGAATATGCCGGACTGGTAAAAATCGCCGCAGAGGAGATTCACCGTCTCGATCCCGGCACGCCGGTCTCCTCCGGCGGATTCGCCACCCTCTCCGGTTATCCGGGGCCGCGGGCGGCGGAGTTCCACCGCCGGGCGCTGGAACTCTGCCGGGAGCTCTTCGACATTCACGCCTACCATGAACACGGCACCTTCGAGGATTTCGCCCGGCTCGTCGATCAGCGGTTTCTGCCGCTGCGCCGGGAGACCGGATGCCGGATGCCGTGGCTGGCCAACGAAACCTCGCTGGTTTCGGTCGGCGGCAACGAACGCAAACAGGCGGAGGCGCTGGTCAAGAAACTGGTGTTCGCCTGGTCGCGCGGCGCCATCGGTTACTACTGGTACGACCTGCGGAACGACGGCGTCGATCCCCTCAACTGGGAACACAACTACGGGATGGTGACCCGCGAATTCCAGCCGAAATTCGTCTACGGCGCGTACAACACGCTCGCCTCGCTTCTCTCCGCAGCAACCTTCCACGCCGACTGGAGCGACCGGGCGGAGGGATACCTCTACAGCTTCCGGATTCCCGGCGGCCGGGTGCTCTGCGGATGGAACCGGGGCGACGATGCGGAAGTCGTCCCGGTGGCGCTTCCGACCGGTTCCGCAGCTTCCGTGGAGGAGATCGATCTCATGGGCAACCGGCGCACGATTCCGGCGGCGAACGGGGTTACGGCAATTGCGCTCGTCCATACACCCCGCTTCTGGCGAATCGCCGGAGAGGAGGCGCAGCCCGCCCCCCTGCCCCGGGCGCTCTCACTGAAAGGACCGCGGGTGCCGGGCACGGCGGCCTCCAGATCCTGGCAGGTCACGATCCGCAATCCGTTCCGCGTCCCGGCACGCTTCCGCATCACCTCGAAGAGCGGGAGCGTCACTCCGGCCGAGGTTGCGCTGCAGCCGGGCGAAAGCAGAACTTCGCCGTTCCGGTTCACCCGGAACGACGACGACGCCATCGATCTTGCCGCACATGCGGAAGGTGCAACCGGCTGGACACTCGCCTGCACGGTGCCGCTCCGGCGGGCATATGTGCCTGATCTTGCAGGGGAAAAGCCTCTGTTCGTCCTGAATCGCCAGGAGCAGATTCACTCCAGCTACGGCAATGATCCGGGCAAGGTGCACATGCGCTGGAAAGGTGCGCAGGACCTCTCCGGTGCAATTTACCTGAAACAGGAGCGTGACAGTCTGCGTCTCACCGTCCGGGTCACCGATGACGTCCACGTGCAGCGCCAGAGCGATCCGCGGCAGATCTGGAGGCATGACAGCGTCCAGTTCCGGCTCTGCTTCCCCGGACAACAGGGCAGCTGGGAGATCGGCGGTGCGGAGAGTTCCGGCAGGGCGCTCCTCTTCGTCTGGTATGCGCCGCAGCAGTTCGATCCCGCCCGGGCGGCGAAGCAGTTCACGCTGCGGTGCCGCCGGGACAACGCGCTGGTCTACGAATTCACCCTGCCGTTCACCGCGCTGGGCATCGACGCAGCGACGCTCCGGCAGGGATTCCGCTTCAACCTGATCGTCAACGACGATGACGGCGACGGGCGGAAAGGATGGGCACAGGTCGCACCCGGCATCGGCCAGATCAAGGATGAAACGAAGTATCCACTGGTCCGGTTTCCGTAATGTAGCAGCAACGAACAAAAGGATATCCGATGAACGACGAATGGATCTGGATGACTCTCCCCGGCGGGATCACGCCGCCCTGCCTGGTGGTGTTCCGCAACGAGTTCTTCCTCGCCGGAACGGAGACCGTTCTCCGCGACTTCTATTACAGCGCGGACGAGCGGGCGATTCTGTTCCTCGACGGGGAGCGGATCGGCGACGGGCCGGAACGCGGAAGCGACCGCCGCTGGTATTACGCGGTCCAACCGCTTCGCCTCACGCCGGGCCGACATGTGCTGACCGCCCGGCTCAACGCGTTCGGCAGTGACTACGCACAGCGGGCGCAGTTGAGCTTAAAGCATGGATTCGCCGTCCGCCGGGGACAGGATTTCCTTTCGGAGAAGTGGAGCGTGAAATGCTGTGAAGGGCTCTCCTTCCGCCATCCGCAGCCGGACTGGGGGACGGCCCCGCGGGTGGAACTCTCGCCGGAGTACGATGAGGCGATTCTTTCCGGCGAAGGCGGCTCCTGGCAGAACGCCCGGATCTTCGAGGACCGGCGGCGGCTCTTCCCGCCGGAGCTCCCGCCGATGCGCTTCGAGCCGGTCACAGACTACCATTTCGACGGCCAGAGCGTCCGCTTCGACCGCTATCTCTGCTGCTGGGCCGCCTACGAGTTCACGGGACCGGGCACGGTGGAGCTCCAGTGGCACGAGGATCTCCGGGAAACAGCCGGAAGGACGAACTGCGGCACCCCGGCGGACTACATCGACCGCTTCACGGTTCCCGCAGGCGGCCTGCGCTGGTTCGATTTCTGGTGGCGGTGCGGCCGCCGGATCGACTTCCGATTCACGGGAAAGTGCGGAATCCGGAAAATGGAGTTTTTCCGTACCGGCTATCCTTTCTCCTGCAAGGTCGATTTCCACTCCGCCGATCCCCGGGTGGACCGCCTGTTGAAACTCTCGCGCAACACGCTGGAAAACTGCGCATTCGAAACCTATATGGACTGCCCGTTCTACGAGCAGCTGCAGTATGTGGCCGACTCCCGGATCGAATGTCTGGCCACCCGGTGCGTCACCGACGACTGCCGCCTGCCGCGCAAGGCGATCCGGATGCTGGCCGACAGCCAGCGAGAGGACGGCGCGATCATGTGCCGCTATCCGGGGCGCGACGACCGCAACGTTTTTCAGCCCAGTCCGAAAGTTTCGCAGTTCATTCCGGGATTTCACGCGATCTACCTGCAGATGGTGCATGACTTTGCCCTGCGCCGGGTGGATGATGCACTGGTGAAATCCTTACTGCCGGTATTGCGCCGCGCAGCCCGCTTTCTCGCCGGATATCTGGACGGCGGCATCCTGCGCAACCTGCCCGGCTGGAACTTTCTCGACTGGCATCCGCGCTGGCACAACGGCATTCCGCCTTTCTGTGTCAACGGCTGCGGCTGCACATTGAATTTTCTCGCGATACAGTCGTTCCGCGACCTCGCCGACCTGGAACTCTTCTTCGGCAGCCGCGAAGAGAGTGCGGCGTGGAACCGGCTGGCGAAACAGCTGGAAGAGGCGACACTCCGGACCTTCTACGACACGGCCAGACAGGGGTTCGCTGAAGATGAAGGACACCGCTACTTCTCGGAACATGCGCAGGTGGCGGCACTGCTGTTCGCGAACCGGCGCGAAGTGATTCCGCTGCTCCGCTCCGGGACGCTGGATCAATGCGGCATCTACTTCTCCTTCTACTATCTGGATGCATGCCGCCGGAACCATCTCGACGACTGTTTCGAACGGCGCCGCGCCGCGTATCTCGAACTGGCGGCCCGCCCTGAGCTGGACACCCTTCCGGAAGAGTTTCACTCCTGGCGCAGCTACTGCCACGCCTGGAGCGGCCATTTTCTCTATTTTCAGTACGCAACGCCGAACGAGGACTATTTAAACCGTCTGACAACCACAAAGGAGGACCGAAAAATCTTCAATTCCCGGAACCAACGTGCCGCAGAACTACTCACAATCGAATGAAGGCGAACAAGATGAAGAAAGCGCATTCCAATTCCACCGAACTCCTTGAGGAAAAAGATTTTCACACCTCTGTGCCAAACCGTGTCCCGCCCCGGAACTGCCGTTTTTACCCTTATCGAACTCCTCGTCGTGATCGCGATCATCGCCATCCTCGCCGGGATACTCCTGCCCGCGCTGAACAACGCCCGCGACCGGGCAAGGATCATCAGCTGCGTCGGCAATCTCAAGCAGATCGGCACCGCGGGGATCATGTACTCCAAGGACTACAATGACTACATTCTCATGAATATCTTCACCAATTCGCGGGCGGAGGGGGTCTATGAACCCGGCACTTCATGGATGCTCCGGGCGTGGCCCTACATCGCGGGGAAACTCCCCGACAACAAGACCGAGGCGTACAATCTGATTCAGAACAGCCGTCCGTTCCGGGGGACGCCGTTCTTCTGCCCCGCCAATCCGCTGGCCGGCGCCGATTTCAAGACCAACCCGAACTGCGGCATGTCCTACGGTGTGAACGGCGCACTGCGCTGCACCCGCGCCTCGATCAACAACTACTGGGGCGAAAACCGCGCGCCGCGCAAGCTCAATACCATCAAACAGCCCTCCGCAGTTCTCTACTTCTACGACACCGGGCGGATGACCGATGTGGCCAACTGCTACATGGGCGGCGGCATCACCGGCATCTGCACCGTAATCAGCAAACCGATGGCGCTCCGCCGGGGATTCAACATCGCGGAGACCTGGATCGGCGGCGATCCGCGCCACGCCGCCGGAAGCACGGTCAACGTCGGCTTCGTCGACGGGCACGCCGAAAGCATGAAGACCGACAGCATTCCGCTGCCGTCGAATCAGATGCCGACAACCGCGGAGGAGATCCGGTTCTGGGAGGGATATTGAGATGAAGAAGGGGATTTTTCTCGCACTGCTGCTGCTCGGCGGCACCCTTTTCCGCACTGCCGCTCGGGCCAGCGGAACAGTGGAAGAGCAATCCGCAGCTGACCGACCGCTTTCTCCGGCGGTCGACTGCGCTGCGGGACAACCTGCTCACCTGGTCCTTCTCGCCGAAACCGAAGCAGAGCTTCAACGACATCTACCGGGAGATCCGCTGCCCGCAGAACACGGATATCGAATGCGTCGTGCGCAACCGGGGAATATCCTGCCAGCTTCGGAATCAAATTCATCGACAGCGCCGGCATCGAATGGATGTCCTCCCGGACCCTGCTCCGGGAGGAGATGGCTGATTTCACCACCGTCCGCTTCCGGTGGAGCGACTTCCGCATCCCGGCCTGGAGCAAACGGCGCGCAGCCGGAGTGAAGCTGCCACTGAAAAAGATCTACCTGGTCGTTTTCGATCTGGAGCCGGAAGGGGAATATCTTCTGGAATTCAAGGAGATCCGTCAGGTGGACAAGGAGGCGAAATGAGACATTTTCTGCTTGGAGCAATCGCGGGGATGGTTCTGCCGCTCGCGGCGGCGCCGCAACTTCGGACGGCGGAGTTTCAGGACAGCGGCGAAACGCTGATCAATCCCATGATGGGGTGGATGTACGAATTCTACTCCGACACCACCGGGAACCGGTATCCGCTCCCGGAGTTCACCGACGCGGCGGACAACTTCCCCGGCAACAGCACGATCTACATGCGCATTCCGTGGTCGAGCCTGGAGCCGGAGGAGGGAAATTCACCTGGAACGTGGTGGATGCTCCCGCCCAGCGCTGGATCGCCCGCGGCAAGAAGATCGCGCTCCGCTTCGTAACCTCCGGCACCGGCGAACTGGAGTACGCCACTCCGAAGTGGGTCTTCGACGCCGGGGCGAAGAAGATCATCGTCCGGAAGAACGGAATCGACTCCCGCGAGGTCATTCAGGATGATCCGGTGTTTCTCGCGAAGCTGGAGAACTTCCTCCGCGCGGCGGCGAAACGGTACAATGGCAATCCGGATGTCGCCTTTCTCGACGTCGCGTTCGGCACCTGGGGCGAAGGGCACACGCTCAACAGCCTGAAGCTCTCTCCGGAGGAGAACGCCCGGCAGGCGCGGATCCACGCACTGCTCTACCGGAAACACTTCCCCGACACCCTCCTCGCGATCAGCGACGACGTGATCGGCCCGACAACCCCCGGCAAGGATTTTCCGCTGATGAAGGAGCTGCGGGAGCTGGGGATCACGCTGCGCGACGACTCGGTGCTCTGCACCCGCCCGGCCACCTACCACGGGGAGCTGGCGCAGAACTACTGGCCGACCATGCCGGTCGTACTCGAACACGAACACCTCGCCGAAGCCGCCACCAAGAAGATGACCTGGAGCAACTTCCTGCTGCTGAAAACGATCGAGAAATACCACGCCAGCTACCTCAGCATCCACGACTGGCCCGACTCCGAAAAGCGGATCCTCGGGCCGTACCTCGACCGGATCAACCGCCGCCTCGGCTACCGGATCCGGCCGGTCCGGATCGATTATCCGGCGGAGATCGAACCGGGGAAACCCTTCTCCTTCCGGACGGTGATCGGCAACGCCGGTGTCGCCCCCTGCTATCCCGGCGGCTTCCCCGCCTTCACGCTCAAGGATAAAAAGGGGGAATCGCCGCCGTTTTCACCGACGAAGCGCATGACGTCCGGAGTCTCGCCGTCGGCCGGGAAAACCGGATGCCGGAAACCGAGTGGCAATCGGAGTTCCGGCTGCCGGAACGCGGAGTCCAGCTTCCCGCCGGGGAGTACACGCTCTACTTCTCCGTCGGCAGCCGGATCGGCACTCCGCTTCTGGCGCTGCCGCTGGCAAATTCCGATGGGAACAAACGCTATTATGTCGGAAAGGTTTCCGTGAAAACAGATTATGCCGGCAGTTACCGGCTCCGGGCCCACTGGATCTGGAACAGCGCCAATCCCCATAAGAACGGAGCGCAGACCTGCCTTGTCCGCACCTTCCGCCTTGAAAAACCCTGCCGGTCCGCCGTGCTGCGGATCACCGCGGATGACGACGGCGAAGTTTTCGTCAACGGCCGCTCCGCCGCAAAACTGGAGGGGTGGAGCCGGGGGCGGGAAATCGATTTGCTTCCGCTGCTCCGCGAAGGAGAAAACCTCATCGCCGTCCACGCCCGGAACATCGTCTCCTTCTCCGGCGTCATCGGAGAGATCATTCTGGAAAAATCCGACGGCGGAGAGACGGTCTATCCGACCGACGCGAAGTGGCGCGGCGTCCCCGCCTGCGATGATGCGGCGTGGAACCGGGAGCCGGCAATATCGGAGAAATGGCCCGCGGCCAAGGAACTCTATGAATTCGGCGCCGGTCCCTGGGGGGCGCGGTGTAAAATTCTATCGGTGAACCCGGTATGAACGGAACCGGATTCTCATGGCTTACCGCGGCGGCGCCGCCGCCCGCCCCGCAGAATGTCCGGCTCCTCGCCGTCTGCGAATGGACGGCGCGGGAGACGGACGGAACTCCGGAGCTGGAAGTCGCCGCGGAAGGATGGTTCCGCATTTCCTGCGACGGCCTCCTCATCGGGACGACGAACAGCCGGGGATCGAACCGTCGCTTCTACGTCGAGACCTTCCCGCTGTCCGCGGCGAAGCCGGGCAGCCGGCACACACTCGCACTCGAACTTCTCTCGCCGCTGAAAGGGTGCTACAACTGCGTTCCCGCCGGATGTGCCTTCGCGGTCCGCTTCCCCGCCGGAATCGAGACGACGCCGTGGCGGGCGGTCTGGTCGGAGGCGTGGCGGAATTCTCCCCTCTTTTTTCACGCCGCAGACCGGCTTCATGGAGCTCGCCGACTGGCGGGAGGAGCCGCCGGAATGGCGCATCGGGACCGGTACGCGGAGCTGGCCGCCCGCCGTGCCGTTCGACAATCCGAAACTGCCTCTGAAACTCCGGATCCCGCCCCTGGCGGAGAATGCACTGCATCCGGTTGCGCCGCCGCAGCTCCGCGAGCTCGACCGTGCACCGGAACCCTCGGCGGCAAATCCGGGCGGGGAACTGGCGCGGTGCATTCTCTCGCTCCGCCCGGAACGGTTCCGCAACTTCGACGCCCTCCCCCTGCCCGGCAGACATGAGGCAGTGATCGCGCCGGGCGCACCGGCGCTGCTTCTCTTTGACTTCGGCGTGGACTGTATCGGCCGATTCGAACTGGAGCTGGAGGCCCCTCCGGCACCGTGGCGTGGATCTCCTTCGGCGAAGAGCTGTACCGGGGACACGTCCGGACGGAGTTCCCCGAACCGCGCTACCGTTTCACCGACGGCGCCATCCTGCGCGGCGGCGGTGAGACGATCGGCAACCGGTTCGGAGAGCGCGGCGGCCGGTATGTTCAGGTGGTGCTGTCGCACTTCGATTCCGCGATCACAATCCGTCGGGTGCGTTTTTCTGGAACGGCGCTACCCCTGGAACCGGCGCGGCAGCTTTGCCGCCTCCGACGACCGCCTCACCCGGCTCCACCAGCTCTGCCGGACAACGGTGGAAAAGTGCACCACCGATGTCTTTCTGGACTGCCCGTGGCGGGAACACGCCTTCTGGGGGAACGACCTTCTGGTCTCCGGACCGGTTTCGACGGCGCTCTTCGGCAGTACACCGCTTCACCGCCGCGCGCTGGAACTGCTCTTTTCGCAGCAGACCGCGGAGGGGTGGATTCCCAGCGTCTGCCCTGCACCGCAACGGGAGGGGCAGAAGCCGCTCGTGCTGCCGTCGGCGAACCTCTTCCTGTTCCGTGTCGTGGAGGAGTTCTGGCTCCGGAGCGGCGACACCGCCCTGCTCGCCGACGCCCTGCCTCCGCTCCAACGGGTTCTCGATGCGGTCGAATCGAGCCGGGATGAAGCCGGAATCGTCGCCGCGCCCCCGGAATTCTGGAACTTCTACGACTGGAGTTTCGAACTCTCCGGCTACTCTTTCAACGGCATCAGGGAGGCGATGTTCCAGCTCCTCTACTTCGATGCGCTCGGGATCTGGCTCCGCCTCGCTCCGGCTGCCGGATTGGAGAGCGGCGGCATCGCACAGCGCCGGGAGAGAACGCGTGAAGCGCTCCGCGCCTTCCTCGACCGGGAGGGGTGTATCGTCGATCCGGTGAAACACGACGGCATTCTCACGACGGTCCGTTCCCGGCTTTCGCAGGCGCTCGCCCTCCTCGCCGGGTTCGGAAGCGGAACGGAACGCGCGGCAATGCTCCGGGCGCTGACCTCGAAAGAGTTTCTGTCGCCGGAACTTTTTCTGCAGCACTTCGTTCTGCAGGCGCTCGGCGAAGCGGGAAAAACCACCGATGCGCTCGCAATCATACGGAATTTGTGGGGCAACTGCATCGACCGCGGCGCACCGACCATTCCTGAAGCCGGCGTCGTCCAGTGCGGGAGCGCGGCATTTCAGGAGAGCGGCAGTCTCTGCCACGCCTTTTCCACCGCGCCGGTGCTCTTCTTCGAACGCTTCCTGCTCGGCATCAGGCCGCTCACCCCCGGATTCGGGACATTTCTCTTCGCACCGCAGTCCGGCGACCTGACCTGGGCGAAGGGGGAAATTCCGACGCCGCATGGCAACATCCGGGTGGAGTGGACCCGGACGGCGGAAACTCTTTCCGTCGAATTGCGGATTCCGGCCGGATGCGAAGCGGTGGTTGCGGGAGAATGCGCCCCCCGCCCGGCAGGAGAACACCATTTCCGCTTTCCGGCGTAATCCCATTTTGCCTTGTTTCCCGCCGCCGGAACGGAATCTTCAGGCGAAGAAGGAGAGCTGTTTGCGGTATTCCCGCGGCGAAACCCCGAAACGCTTCCGGAAACAGGTGGAGAAGTTCAACGCGTCATCGTAACCGACGGCAGCGGCGATCTCCTTGATCGAGAACGTTTCATCCGCCAGCAGCTGCCTGGCCCGCTGAATGCGCAGGTCGATCAGAAACTGGCGGGGCGTCGTGTGAAAATAGCGGTGAAACAGCCGGACCAGATGAGTGGGTGAACATCCGCACCGGGCCGCCATTTCCGGCTGCTTCCAGTCGTGGTCCGGATTTTGTTCCAGCGTGTCACGCAGCTTCACCAGCGCTGGCGGCAGTTCCGGACTCTCCGCCGGGAACCGGAGCGTCTGCAGCAATGCAAACGCCAGTGCGGCATTGCGCCCCGGCTCCCTCACGGAGTGTTCCCCGGCCAGTTCGCTGATTTCACGAAACAGCCGTTCCAGCGGCGAATGTTCCCGCCGGGAGAGCACATTCAACCGGTCGAGTCCGCTCTGTTCCACAATCCCGATTGGGGATATGAACACATTGCCGGAACAATGCGGTATCTGGGATACAATGTCAGTGCAACAACGATTCGGCATATTCTGGAAGCGAACGGCATCGTTCCTGATCCCGACCGTAGATTACGCGGAGACTGGTCTCAATTTATCGAAACGCAGCAGTATGTAACCGCATCGACGGATTTCGCCCAGGTGGAACGTTTGACTCCATTCGGACTGGTTCGTGAGAGTCTGCTGTTTTTTATGGACATCGGCAGCCGGGAAGTATGCCTGGGAGGTATTGTTCATAATCCCGACAGCAACTGGACTACACAGATTGCCAGAAACATGTGCGATATGTGGGACGGTTTCATGCTGGGGAAAAAATACCTGATCCATGATCGCGATCCGCTTTTCAACAAGAGATTCGATTCTGTTTTTGAATCTATTGGGGTTCAAATCAAGAGGCTGCCGCCGTTTACACCGCAGATGAATGCCCGCATGGAGAATTTCATTCGGGCGATCAAGACAGAGTGTCTGAACAAGATTATTTTTACTTCAGAACGGCAACTTCGGCTGGCGGTCAAGGAATATCTTGAATACTGGAACCATTATCGTCCCCATGCCGGGCTTGGCGGCAAAATGGTCAAACCGTATCCGCAGGATATGAATGCCCCGGTCAGAGAGGTTTCATTTCTTGGTGGCTTGCTTCACGGTTATCGACGGGAACCGATGGCGGCGTGAACGTGAGGAATTTATGCACCCCCGTTACGCGCGCGTGAGGAACAATAACAGGAAAGCACGTCTCCCTGCTCGCCAATACGGTTCTGCTCCCGGTTAGCGCGCGCAAGGAACAATAACAGGAAAACACTGCGACATCGGTTCAAGCTGGCTCGAAAATGGAACCTAACCCGGAGATTTCGGAGAATATTTTGAGGTCAACTCCTCGTGTCCCTGGTTTTGAATTTCTGCCCTGTTTTTTGACTCATTCTCCGTTTTGATTCATGTGTCCCCGCCTATTGCGTTGATTATAAGCATATTATAAAAACAGAGAAATTTCTTGATTTTTAAAAAATATGCCCCACCATTTTTTTTTTGCCTGAAAGAGCTGAAATTTTACTTCAGTCCCTCCATTTCAAGCTGCTTTCCATCCGGTGTTTCAATGAACACACTTCAAGGCTCTTTCTGCCTCAAAGTGTAACCAAACTGCACCCCCAGACAATGGAAGTCAAGCGACAGGGAAATCTCCCCAATAAATTTATCGATAGAGTGCGGCTGCATTTTGACGGTTTAAAAAGGGCTCCGGTTTCAGTCGGAGCCTCCTGTCGGATCAAGCCTCGCGATAACGGAGCTTAAAACAGGTGCTGATGACGGAAGCCGGCCAGAGCAGACCGACAATCAGCATCAGGACGATGTCGCCCTCAGCAAATTGACGGCAAAACTCCGATCCCTTGCAAAATTCCTGCAATACCGACGGCAGTAACATCGTCAATGATCTTGCCCTCTTCGTCAAAGGTATAGAAGTTCATGACCGTGGTTGAGAATTTCCTGTTATTCGGTTGAAGCCCCGCGAAAGAGGCTGTCCCGGAAAACGTTCCAGTACATCTCCATTGCACTGCAATCGTTTTTTTATCGGCAACCATATTCTCAAGCGTCCAATGTACATCCGGGAAGCTTCGCCGCATGAAATCCACGACGCTCAAATATCCTTTTGCACCGTAAAGCGGTACGGGCGAAAACGGCGCCGTGAATGCGGCGGCAGCGGAGATCAGTTCCTCTCCAAGAGCAAGGTCATTTGTGTTGATGCATTTTTCAAACCGCCGCATCACAGCGCGATTACGCTCAATGATTTCATTGTCAGTCATTTCGTATCCTCCTCTTATGCTGATTACTTTTTTTCCCGCCCTGACCTTATCGATCGGGAGGATTTTACCGATTTCCATTGCACCGGCGTTCTGTCGGGGAGAGGAGAAGTTCTCCTCTGGGACAGTCTCCTTACGAAATCTGTCACCGCATTGACGCTCATCCGGAACAAAATACCTGAACTCATCCGGGAAGCCCGTCCCATCGTGGCACACGTTCCTCAGGCTATCAGTTTCGAAGCCTTCAACACCTGCAATCCGGCTCAAATCGCAGGTTACTGATGTTTCTCACCTCCGGCCTGGGAGCCCCTTTTCCTTCCCCATTGAACAGCTGTTTACAAAAACCTGGTGTAACCTCTGCTTTATGGTATCCCGCAGACTGCCGATTGCAAGTTTCGAAAAACACCTTGTCCGGCTCCGACACGGCAGAACCGAATGAATCCGCCCGGAGTTTCGCAAAGATTTCGAACAGGAAGACAGACTCCTCTGATCCACATTGAAAAATTCCGGTATTCCACAGGAATTTACAGCCGTTCTCAGTGTTTCAACGTAATTCGAAATTGCCGTGATCGATTGCGGCAATCCAGAAGATACGGAAGCTTCTCATGCTCGGAATGTGATGCCGATTTCGTGATTTCTTCTGAAACCACATTATTTCAATTCCGCTTTCGTAAAATTTCTTTCTTCATTTCGAGAGAACCGGCTTCTTCATCAGCGCCCCCGGTACACGGCCAGCTCTCTTTCGGTTCCGCAGTGAACGGGAAAATCTCGAAAGCCTTTCCATGAATCCGTTTTCCACTACGAACTTGATTCGAGTAAACCAGCCGTTTTCCGCTGAACTCAGTCACGGGCCGTTCTCAAAACGACACGCCCGACGCAGGACTGCGTTTGAGTTTGGAGTCATATTTTTCATACAAACGCCGCCCCCTCCGGACTGATTCAACGGTCCCTTTGCTTCTTCAAGTCAAGTTGTCCCGTTTTCGAAACCGCTCTCTCCCGCTTCTGTCAATTGGAATTCGAAGACTCTCCCGGTCGAAGCAAGGAAAGTTTCAGACGCTTCCGCAATACATTTGTCATGTCGAAAAGCATTGAATTGAGATTTTCTGAGTATAGCGAAGGCAACTCCTCCTGCAAAAAGAAATCATTTGCCAAAAGAATATAAAAGAAGCTGTTTTTAGGTTGTGTCGTCAATAGATTTGTGCTATATTATGCAAACGTCAAAAAAAAGGATATCGGGAAAATGGCGAATGCATACGAACGACATGATATATCGGATGAATCTTGGGCTAAAATCGAATTTTTGCTACCGGGGCGCAAAGGGAACTTGGGGCGGCAACGCTCGCGACAACCGGCAATTTATCAATGCGGTATTTTGGATTTTACGAACGGGGGCACCTTGGCGTGATTTGCCACCGAGTTACGGAGATTGGAAAAATACTCACCGGCGTTTTTGCCGTTGGCGTGACAAAGGAGTTTGGGAGAAATTATTGCAGGAATTGATTGACAATCCAGAATTTGAGCTGTTGATGATTGATGCAAGTCATATCAAAGTTCATGCACATGGGAGTGGTGCTCGTGGAGGCAATCAAGATATGGCCAAGACAAAAGGGGCTCAACACCAAGATACATTTGGCCGTGGATGCGCATGGTATGCCGGTCAGAATCCTTATTACAGAAGGTACCACGGCGGATTGTAAGCAGGCTGAAGCCTTGATTGATAACATCAAAGCGAAGGTTCTTCTGGCAGACCGCGGTTATGATTCGGACGCAATTGTCGAGAAAGCGGAAAAAGCAGGGATGAAGGCAGTTATTCCGCCAAGAAAGAATCGCAAAACGCAACGTGAATACGACAAGGAGTTGTACAAGTTACGGCACTTTGTCGAGAATGCATTCATGATATTAAAACGTTGGCGCGGAGTCGCAACCAGATATGCTAAAAACACCGCTTCGTTTCTTGCTGCAGTACAAATCAGATGTATTGCAGCTTGGGTCTTTAACTATTGACGACACGATCTAAGCATATTCGATCTGATTTTCGGAAAATAAGCGACCAGTTCATCCACCTCTTCTGCATCATACAGACCTTTATGCACAGCCACCTGATCCGCAAGATCGCTCAGGAACACTGCTGATGCGGTCCCTTTTGTACAGTGCTCCTCCAGCTTCTCCCGAAAGATTTTTTTCAGTGCCGACGGCTCCGGCTCCCGTTCTCCCCCCGACAACAGCTTTATATAATCCGCCTTGTGCTGCCGGGTCTTCCTCCAGCGATGGAGAAATGACTGCAACAATTGATTCTGATACAACGGGAGCTCTTTCATGTATGCGACATCCTTTTCGGAATGTTGAAAATCCATGCCCATGAGCAGACCGGCAATCTCCCTCCACTCCTGTGCCGAATATTCCATACTGCGTTGTTCCCGCATCAAATCCTGTTTCGAATATTCGCATACGTCGGCCGCGAACAAATTTATAATTGCAGAAAATAGAACGAAAACGACGAGAAACTGGTACCGATGATTCATTCAATACGCCTCTTTTTTTGAAATAGCCCGGAGGGGCATGCTGAAATTTTCTGTTACTATATCATCTTGCTTGCGGATTGCAAATTCTCTCCAGCAGGCAATCGAAGCCCCCCGGCTGAAACGAGGCGATACATCAAGGTTCCCCATCTCATTCTTCAACGAGGCTTCCGGAGCAACGCGCCCTCCCCGGGCGCGGCAAGTCCAATTCCCCTGAACCAATGCGCAGCAACGATCTCCATGCTTGAGACCCATAAGAAAGCTCTTTTTCCCGGAAACTGATGCTGGGCAATCGTCATCTCAGATGTTTCGTGTCGGACGAAATTTCTTCCGATACACCCGCGGCGTTTCCCCATAATATTTCCGGAACGTTGCTCCGAAATGACTCTGGTCGCGCATGCCGCATTTTTCCATAACCGCAGAGATGGTCAGATCTGTATGACGGAGGAGTTCCGCTGCGGAATCCATCCGTTTCTTCATCTGATATTCCAGCCAGGAATAACCGGTTTCCTCCTTGAACAGATGCAGAAAACGGGATGGGCTCAGAAAGACCTCCGCCGCCATCTGCCGGGCCGAAAGTGGTGTCCCCGGAGACGCTCCACGCAGACGAGCGCATGGCGGATGCGGGAGTCGGCAACCCGGTCACCGAGCTGTTCCAGCTCGTTCTGTTCGCGTCTCGCCAGCAATATCCGGCACAACGGCGGAAAAATCTTCAGCGCCGCAGCCGTATTGCAGTCCCGCATCAGCGGAATATCCTCATGCAGCAACTCCAGACTTCGGTAGGGGCAGCGGGCTCCCTCCTCCCGAAAGATGCCGAGCAGAACAACTTCCAGCTCCTGTTCCTCGTTGAACAGTGGAACAACCAGCTCCGATGCCCCCCGCATGACAACGGTGCAGAAACGGGGTGCGGTTGCCGGCTATTCTTTCCACCAGAAGCTGATTATCGTTGCGAATACAATGTTCCAGGCGGACTTTGTTCTTTTTCACCGCCCGGCAGAACGCACAGCAGTGCAATGTGTGTTCCGGAGAAAATCCGCATGCGTCGCGGCCGATCCCGATGCCCTCCAGAGAAAGCCAGAGCCGCAGAGCTTCTCGCTTTCCATGAGAATCTTTTCCGCGTCTTTCATCTTGCTGAAATACCCGTTTTTATGTGTTTTTTCTTATTGATAGCACGGTCCGCGCCGACGCTTTTATCGACAACCTCCGGCGACGGTGGTCCTCTGCCGCGAAGCGGGATTCCCCCTGCACTTTCCTGCGTATCTGCAGCCGCCGACCGCCTGCGCCAGATTCTCCGGATGGGAAACGCCCGGGAAGTTCAATCTGAAGGAAATCTGCGATCTCCACCGCGCGGAATTTCCCGATCTGCCCTGCGGTTGTGCCAGAAGCATGAAGATTCCGGGCAGCGCCCTCAAGATATTTGCCGGAACGCGGGCACTGCACTGTGACTGTTCCACCGCCGCTGAAATCACCCGCAGCAAATTTGAATCCAGAGAACAGATCCGCGCACGGATGGATCTCTTCCGGAAGATCCGTCCCTATTCGAAACTTGCGCTGGAAACGCTTTCCTCTGCAATCGGAATCCGCGAGGAAGGCCACATCCGTTCACTCTATCCCCTGTGCGGGAAAGAGCTTCTCGCGGGAATGGATTTCCCCGACACCATCGGATGCGGCACCTATCCGGTTGACATTCACGGCAACGAGGACAAATCCATCTCCTTCATGCGCCTGACGGGTGAGAAACTCGTCTACAAAGTCAGCCGCCTGGTTTTGCAGGAACGCTGGCTGCCGGAAGGAAAGACGCTGCCGTTCTACCGGATTCCTCTGCACTGTCTGATCCCCTATGGAACTCACAACGTCATCTGTGCGGGGCGAATGCTGGATGCCGATCCCGTCGCCTTCGGCGCCGTGCGCGTCATGGTGAATCTGAATCAGTGCGACGAGACCCGCCGGAGTTGCCGCATGGCAGGCCATGCACCATCGCTGCGGAATTGCCGAGACCGATTTCCGGGAAAACCGCCGTCTGCTGACTGCGGGCGGTTCTTGCTTCGCTTGAAAAACGACAAAAAACGGGCTGCCGCAAAACTGCACCGCTTCGCGGCAGCCCCGGATTCCGTTTCCGTGTTACCGGTTGCTCCAGACCGCGCAGGAGCAGGGCGACATCCGCAGCCGGGCCGCGCCGGGAACCCCCTCCAGAACGGCGTCGCCGCACGCAAGCACCCGGTTGAACCGGTCCGCGCCGGGCAGAGCGAACTCCGCAATGTTCTCCCTCTCCTCCGGATTGACCGCGACCACCCAGCGTTCTTCGCCGAGGAACCGTTCGTAAACCAGCGGGCTCTTTCCTTTCCCGCAGTAGAGGCAGCGGAAACCGCCCCGCGAACGAAGCGCCGCATTCGCCCGCCGCAGCGCGATCAGTTTCCGGGTGAAGGCGAGCAGCGATTCCGGATCCTTCTCCTGCGTCTCCACGTCGGGACGCCCCGGATCCGGGTCGAGCGGCAGATAGAATTTCTCCGGTTCCGCAGTCGAAAATCCCGCCTTCGCCCCCGGAGCCCACTGCATCGGCGTGCGGCATTCCGAACGGCTGTAGGATCCCTCCTTGTTGCCGAGCCCGGCCACGTTCGCCATACCGATCTCATCGCCGTAGTAGACAAACGGCACCCCCGGCAGCAGCATGAGAAAGGTGTGTGTCAGCCGCAGCTCCGCCAGCGAACGCCGGCCACGGATGCGGCTCATATCGTGGTTCGCGGTCGGTACGGCGACGAAACCGCGGTCGCCGATGTGCGCGAGGTTGCCGGTGAGCTCTTCGATGAAGCGCGATGCATCCCCCCTTTCCGTCCCGGCTGAAGAAGCAGTTTTCCCGCAGGAAGAGATCCCGGAACCCCTCCTGCCCGAAGTGAATCATGAAGTCAATATGGAATCCGGCGTCGATCGCCTTCGGCGGGCAAGACCATTCCGAAATCAGCACCGCTTCCGGATAGTTCTCGTCGAGCCAGCTGCGGTAGTAGTGCCAGATCTCCCGGATGCCGTCGCCGTCCGGATCGCCCTTGACCAGGCTGGGCGCCATATCCACTCGGAAGCCGTCGCAGCCGAGGTCGAGCCAGAACTTCATGATGTTCTTCGTCTCCTCCCACACCCGGCGGACCGCCGGATCATCGGAGGATTTCTGCCATGGCATCGTCGGATCCGGCTTCTTGAAACCGTAGTTCAGCGCCGGCTGGCAGGCGAAGAAGTTGATCATGAAATACCCGTTCCGCGGCTCCATACCGGAGATGAACCGATAGTCGCCGGTCTTCTCCCCCAGCCGTCGGTCCAGACGAAGTAGTCGTCATACGCCGTCTTCTCCGCCGAAGCGGAGGCCTTGAACCACGGGTGTTCGATCGAAGTGTGTCCGGCGACCAGGTCGAGCACGATCCGGATCCCGCGGGCATGCGCCTCCTCGCAGAGGCGCTTCATGTCGTCGTTGGTTCCGTACCGCGGCGCGATCCGGTAGAAGTCCGCCACGTCGTATCCCGCATCCATGAAGGGGGAGACGAAACAGGGATTCAGCCAGATTGCATTCACATTCAGAGACTTGATGTAATCCAACCGGTCGATGATTCCCGGAAGGTCCCCGATTCCGTCACCGTTGGTGTCCTGAAAGGACTGCGGATAAATTTCGTAAAACACTGCATCGTCGAGCCACGCGGGCGTACCCATGATATTTCCTCCCTGCTTAAAATTCATTGTTCCGGGTTCTGACTTTAATTTAACGGCTTCAGAACAATATTCAATTTGCATTTACCGGGAATTTGCACTATATTTCCGGGAAAAATCTACAATTCAGGAAAGAAACGCCCCGTCATGGAAATTCTCTGCTCCGCCGGCGAAATCGCCCGGCACATCGCCCGGCTCGGCCGGGAGATCACCGAATACTACCGCGGCAAACCGTTGACCCTGGTCTCGCTGATGAACGGCGCCCTCCCCTTCGCCGCCGACCTCATGCGGGCAATCGACCTGCCGCTCTACGTCGATACCGTCAGCGTTTCCAGCTACCATGACTGCAAAAGCAGCGGCGAACTGAATTTCCGCTCCACGCTGAAACTCCCTCCTGCCGGACGGCACATCCTGCTCGCCGACGAGGTGCTCGACACCGGATTCACCCTCCGGTGCGTCGCCGACTATTTTCGGAACCGCGGCGCCGCCTCCGTCCGGACCGCGGTGATGGTGGAGAAGATCCGCCTCCGCCCGGAGGGAATCGAACACGCCGACTGGACCGGCATCGTTCTCCCCCGACCGCTACCTCGTCGGCTACGGACTCGACGCCGACGAACTCTACCGGAACCTCCCCTGTATCGCCGCCCTCACGACGGAGAAATAACTCCGTTCGTCGCTGTAAAAAAATCCGCCCGCGCCCGGTTGCTTCCCGGGAACAGGCGGAATCTTTTCATCCGGCAGAACCGCGCCGGAATTACATCCAGTGCTTCAGCAGCTCCTCGCGCGAAAGCGTGGTGAAGTAGCTCGCCGGAATGTCGAGAATGGTGAACGCCCCTTGCGTCCCTCGCGGGCGAGGCGAACCACCGCCCGTGCATGTGCCACGAGCACGTTGGCGGTCGCTTCCGGATTGCTCCCCCACTGACAGCGGTACTCGGCCAGAGCGGCGTTGCCGTTTCCGGTCTTTCCGGCGGCAATCGCCAGACCGTCGTGCGGGAACCCCTTGTACTTTTCATCCAGCTCCTGCTGGCTGATGAAATTCACCGTGGTCCGGTAAGGCGCGAAGTAGCCGGGCATTTCGAGAATGGCGCGGGTGATCGCCTCCTTGTCGGCTCCCTCCTCGACGACGACGAAGCATTCGCGCGTGTGCATGTCGCCGGGCTGGAAATCGGGATTCTCCCCGCGGCGGACCCGTTCGATCGCCTCGGGAATCGCATGAGTGAACTGCCGGGCGTCCTTCACCCCCGGAATCGTCCGCAGCGCGTCGGAGTGGCCCATGCTCAGCCCACCCTTCGGCCCGAGGCCGTAAAATCCGTAGGCCCGCGCGCCGGGAATGAACGCGCCGCCGAGCACCCGCTCCAGCGAGAAAATGCCCGGATCCCAGCCGGTCGAAATGACCGACACGTGCCCCGCCGCCTTCGCCGCGGCATCCATCTCGGCGAAATACTCCGGAATCCGGCTGTGATTGTCGAAACTGTCCACCGTGTTGACCAGCTTCGCCATCATCGGCCCCTGCTTGGGCAGGTCGTTCTTGGAGCCGCCGCAGAGAATCGCCACATCAGGGCGGAACGCGGCCAGCCACGCCCCGCTGTCGCCGATCGGCATCACGGGAATCGAAGTCAGCTCCTTCTTCACCCGTTCCGGCGAACGGCTCACCACGCCCACCGCTTCCATATCCGGATTGTTGCGAAGCGAGGCGAGCACCCCGCGTCCGACATTGCCGTACCCGGCAATCACGACTCGAATTTTCTCCATCATGCACCACACTTTCCTGTAGGTTCGATTATTCTCTTAATTTAGCGGAAGAAGCCGTTTTTTTCAATCGAAGTTTGAAAATAAAATACTCCCGGAAGAATCCCGGTTGCGTTTCCGCGATTTCCGGTGTATAGTATTCATAACACAGTACAACGGACCGGAAGAGAGCTCTCCTCCGGTTGAAAAACAACCATTGACGTGATATCGAGAAAATGAAACGATCCACCGAAAAAGAGGTTTGTCCGCAGGAAATTCCCGCCCACTTCCCCGTCAAAGCACCGGAATACTACAACTTCGGATATGATGTAGTCGACGAATGGGCCAGACGCGACCGCAATAAACTGGCCATGATCTGGGCAAATCAGCGGGGCGAAGAAAAAACGCTTCACCTTCCACGACATGAGCAAACTCTCCAACCAGGCGGCCAATCTGCTGATCAAACTCGGCATCACCGCCGGAGACCGCGTCTTCATCATGCTGCCCCGGCTGCCGGAGTGGTGGATCTTCTCGCTGGCGCTGATCAAGCTCGGCGCGGTTCAGTGCCCCTCCCCGACGCTGCTGACCAGCCAGGATATCCAGCACCGCATCCGTTACGGCAAGTTCAAGATGGTCATCACCGATTCGGAGAACGCTCACAAGTTCGACGAAATCTACGATGACTGCCCCTCTCTGGGAATCCGGCTGCTGGTCGACGGCGAACGCCCGAACTGGATCAGCTACCACGCCGAAATTGCCGGTCCGAACAGCACACTCTCCCGGCACGCGGTCAAAAGTCCGGTCAAGATTCGAACCCGTTCGAGCGCGCCGATGCTGCTGATCTTCACCAGCGGCACGAGCAAGTATCCGAAGATGGTGATGCACAACTTCGCCTATCCGCTTGGCCACCAGATCACCGCGGAACTCTGGCACAATCTCAAGCCCAACGACCTGCATATGACCGTCTCGGATACCGGATGGGGCAAGAATTTGTGGGGCAACTACTTCGGCCAGTGGATCATCGGCGTCTGCCTCTTCATCTACGACATCCGCGGCAAATTTCACGCCGACGAACTTCTCCCCCTGATCGAAAAGTATGAACTCACCAGCTTCTGCGCGCCGCCGACCGTATACCGGATGATGACGCTCAACGACATCGGCCGTTACGACTTCACCGAACTGCGCGAATGCACCACCGCCGGCGAACCGATGCAGACCGAGACGATCCGCCTCTGGAAGGAGAGCACCGGGCTCACCATCCGCGAAGCCTACGGGCAGACCGAAACCGTCTGCATGATCGGCACCTTCCGCTGGGTGAAGCCGAAACCGGGTTCGATGGGCGTCCCCGCACCCGGTTGGAAAGTGGAAATCCACGACGAAGAGGGCAAACCGGTCAAGCAGGGGGAAGACGGCAGGATCGCAGTGAAGATCTCCGACGGAGACCGCCCGGTGGGTCTCTTCGACAAGTACCTCTACAACGAGCCGGAAAACAAGGCCTGCTTCATCGGGGATTTCTACTACACCGGGGACCGCGCCTATCAGGATGAGGACGGCTACTTCTGGTTCGTCGGGCGCACCGACGACATCATCAAGAGCTCCGGTTACCGGATCGGCCCCTCCGAGGTGGAGGATGTCATCTCCCACCATCCGGCGGTGCTGGAAGTCGCGGTGGTCGGCGCGCCGGACCCGCTGCGCGGTGCCCGTGTCAAGGCCTACATCGTGCTCCGCCCGGAGTTCGAAGCGACCGAATCGCTCGTGCGCGAAATTCAGAATTTCGTCAAAAAGGAGACGGCGCCCTACAAATACCCGCGGGAAATCGAGTTCATCCGGCAGATGCCGAAAACCTTCTCCGGCAAAATCAAGCGCGACGTTCTCCGCCACCACGCCGAAACCGGGGAAGGCTGGGAGCACTGAGTCACGGCCGGCCCTTCCACCGCGGGAGAATCTGGAGTTGAAGCGCCTGTCAGGGAAGAATCACCGCAGTTTCCGACGCCGCCAACGCGGCGCATCGCTGCTGGAAGCAATGATCGCACTGTGTGTACTTTTTCTGCTCTTTTTCGGCCTGCTCCAGATCTTCCACTGGTGCGTGGCGGAGCTGTTCTGCGAATATGCCGCCTACTACTCGGCCAAAGGGCTCGCTCTCGGATACCGGCCGCAACTGGCATGGCGCTCGGGCCGGGTGGCGGCAATCGGCATCTCCGGCCCTCTGGAAGGGGGAAACGCCGCCGGAGATGAACGGGCTCTGGCGGAACGCTACATGACACGCGGCGACGCCAGCGGCGTGCGGTACCGTTACTGGCTGCCCAGAGCCGGTTCGGAGGAGCCGGAACTGCGCCTGAGCGGGCGGAGCGATCTGCTCTCCGGCGACACCGGCGTCATCACCTCCACCGTACGGCTTCACAACGCGCCGCTGCTCCATTCGAATCTTGCCGCCCCGCTGGGAATTGCCGTTCCGCCCTCTCCCGCCGCGACGGTCCGTACCCGAGACTACTCCCGTCTTTACCTGAAGGAGTGACGCGCCATGGTTCGCACCTCCTGCCGACGCGGCTCCGGCGAAACCGGCCAGGTTCTTCTGGTCGGAATCATCATGCTTCTGACGCTGCTCATCGCCCTGTTTTTCCTCTTCGATCTGCACAACGTCATGCGGGCGAAATTCAAAACCGAGACTGCCCAGCAGGCGGCGGCACTGGCCGGCGCCGCCTGGCAGCGCGCCTCCCTCAATCTGATCGGAGAAATCAACCTCATCAAAGCGGCGGAAACGCTGCTCGAAGAGGATTCCCGCTGGGAGGATTTTTCCCGACTCGACACCGCCGGCGGCGACCTGTACACGCTGGAAAACGCGCAACGGCTCAACGCCCGCCTCGCTCTGCTGACCGAAATGCAGTCGCGCATCAGCTTCATCGGTCCGCTGATCGGCTTTGCCGCCGCCCAGCAGGCCGCCAAGGCAAACGGCCTCAACCCGATCACCAGCCTCGCGTTCTATCGGAAACTGCTGCTCACCGACCGGCGCTATTTCCCGGAGCTGGGCGGCGCGCCGGAGTACATTCACGGCTACCGCTGGCGGCTGCCCTATCTGGCCCTGATCAGCGCCATCGACGCCAACGGAGTCGCCGTCTCGCCCAACGCCCGGCTCACCGGGACGCCGCAGGTCTCGCCCGCCGCGCTCGGCGATGAAGAGCTTTACGATGAGATCTTCCTCCACGCCGGGGAGATCGCCGCCGCGGATCCGCCGACGCAGAGCCACTGGTTCGGCGCGATCTACCACTTCGTCAAATGGAAGGATGAACAGTTTCGGGGCAAATGGTGGGAGATCGACTACTCGTTCGCAAAATTCCCAGGCGAGAGCGAAATCTTCACGCTCGGTCTCCAGTACGACTCCGCAACGGAAACTCCATGGAACACCACCGGATACGGCTGCACGGACAACCTTCCGACACTGGAGAAGCTTCTGCCCGGCGAAACGATCCGTCCCGACGACCACCGCCAGGCCTGGGAAACTGTCGGCGTGCAGTTCAACTGGTGCCGCTATGCCGATGACTGGTATCCGGAATATTTCCGGAGAAGGAACAGCAGTTATGAACAGGATCATTTCGACTACTGGTTCGGCGGCACCGCGCTGCGCCGTCCGCTCCGGCCGCAGTACCTCTACGAAGGACCCGCCGCCTACGCCGAAGGCGCGGTCGAAGTCGGCGCCACCGCCCGGTTCCGCATGAGGGGCAGTTCGAAATCGGCCGATTTCGACCGGAGGTTCCGGGAGGAGGCGCAGGATTCCATCCGCATCGGCAGCCGCCGCACCAGTTCCGCCGCGGCCTCCGGCTTCTCCGGATACCGTCCCGGCGCAATCGCCAAGGTGCTGGGAGAGCTGCCGGATGAGACGCCGCCGATTGCGGTTCCGCTGGTGCTGCCGGTGTTCACCGAGGTCTCGCTCATGCCGACCTACATGCCGCTGCCGGAGAATTTCAACGTTCTGCGGGGAGAAAATTCCCCGCTCATGCGATTTCTGAGCTGGCTGGCGGACAAAAAGCTCCCTGTGGGACTACACCTCCCCTCCCCCCGCCTCGACCGAATCCTACCTCAAGCTGCTTCAACTCCTCGCGGACGGGGCGAAATTCCGCTACTACGGCTGGAATCAGAACTTCGACGAAGCGGCTTTCGACGAGCGCTGGCGGAACGATCTCAACGGTTATCTGCGGGAGCGGGAAACGCTTGTCTACAGTCAGGAGAATCCCTCCGGTCCCGGCTGGCTTCAGGAACCCAAACTCTGCGGCGATGCCGGGACGGACTTCTCCCCGGGAGGAACGAGTGACCGACTACCGGAACGGCGGTCTGGCGCTCCGTGTCTATCCGGGCGGCAGCAGCGGCTACTACGTGGTGGATTCGCGCGGGCATATCATCACCAATGACCAGAGTGATCCGACCGTCCGCGGGGAATCGGTCGGCGGAGGAGGCGGCAGCGGCGGCGGCTGGTCCTCCGGAACCGGCTCCGACACCATGCAGGGACCGCCCCGGCTGTAGGAGAAAGGAGCACACGATGCGGAAAAGAAAATCCGGCGAATCCGGACAGGCGACAATCGAACTTGCCGTCATGCTGCTGGCGATCACCGCGCTGCTGCTCGGCATCGTCATCCTCTCCGGCGTGATGACCGCCGACAACCGCCTGCTCCTCCAGGCGAAACTCGCCGCCGAAATCAACGCGCACGACAGCGCCTCGCCGTCGTGGAGTTCGGAACAGGAACTCGGCACCTGGAGTTACGGCGGCTACTCGGTCGACGGGAAACGGTATGCGACGATTCCCTTTTCCGCCCGGGATCAGCTCGGCCGGGTCGATGCGGCCGTCATCGACGCGGCGCCGGGGCAGTTTTCCTCCGCCGACTACTCGGAACAGGCTCAATACCGCTATCGCTGGAAGCGGCCGGATTCTTTCCACAGCTCCTTCGACGGAGATTTCTCCGCCGATCCGGGAAACGCGCTGGAGGCGGCCGATCTGATTTCGGGCAGCGGCAGCGTACTCGATCCGGTCTCCGGATTCGACCGCGGACGGCGCGACGACGCCTCCGGCGCGATGCGGGCGGCGTTCCGGGTGTGGTTCGGCAGCCGGATCACCGATGATTTTCTCTCTGCCAAACCTTCCAACCAGGTCTATATGCCGCGAACCGTGAAAAAAGACGCCACACCATGAAATTCGTCATCGCACCCGATTCCTTCAAAAACTGCCTGCGGGCCTCGGCAGTCTGCTTCCATCTGGCCGCAGGAATCCGCTCTTCCGCCCCGTCGGCGGAGCTGCTGCTGCTCCCGCTGGCGGACGGCGGAGAAGGCACCACCGAAGCGGCGGCGGAAGCCGCCGCGGGGGAGCTGCACACCGCCGCGGTCACCGGCCCCTTCGGGGGAATCGGTCAAGGCCACGTTCGCCGTTCTGCCGGATGGGTCCGCCGTCTTCGAGATGGCGGCGGCGTCCGGACTGGAAGTTGCCGGCGGACGGCTCGATCCGCTGCGCGCCACCACCTTCGGCACCGGAGAACTCTTCCGCTATCTGCTCGATCTGGGCGTGCGCGATTTCGTCATCGGCATCGGCGGCTCCGCCACGGTGGACGGCGGCGCGGGAATGCTTCAGGCGCTGGGCGGGAAACTCCTCGACCGTTCCGGCAGACGCATTCCGTCCGGTGCGGGCGGCGGGAGGCTGCCGGAGGTGGCGCGACTGGATCTCTCCGGGCTGGATCCGCGCCTCGCGAAGAGCCGAATCCGTATCGCTTCCGACGTGACCAATCCGCTCTGCGGAGCGCAGGGGGCCGCACCGGTGTTCGGTCCGCAGAAGGGGGCCTCGCCGGAGCAGGTGAAACTGCTCGACGCGGCACTCGCACACTGGGCGGAACTCTGCGGTGACGACGGCGCCACACCGGGAGACGGAGCTGCGGGCGGACTCGGCTTCGCCCTCCGGAAACTGCTCGGCGGGAAAATGGAGTCGGGAGCGGAGCTGATGCTCGAACTGACCGATTTCGACCGCCGTGCCGCCGGAGCCGATTTCATCCTGACCGGCGAAGGGCGAAGCGATCGTCAGAGCCTCGCCGGAAAACTTCCGGGCATCGTCGCGCGCCATGCACGGAAGCTCGAAATTCCGGCGATTCTCGTCTCCCGGCGCGCTCGGGCCCGGAACCGAAGAGCTCGAGAAGGAGTTCGCGGCCTGTTTCAGCATCGCCGCCGGTCCCGGACCGCTCCCGGAAGCGCTCGCCGCCGCCCCCCGCAACCTCACCCGGATCGGCCGGGCGATCGGCGCACTGACCTCAATCAAAAACACGGAGAATCTTCATCCATGAGCATTGCCATTCTTTCCACCGGCACGGAACTCCTGAAAGGGAGCATCCTCAATACCAACGCGGGTTTTCTCTGCCGCCGCCTCGCCGCCGCGGGACTCCGTCCGGTTCTGGAGCTGACCGCGGGGGATCATCCGGCCAAAATCGCCGCCGCGCTGGGCGACGCGCTGCGGGCCGCCGACACCGTCATCATCACCGGCGGTCTCGGCCCCACCCGTGACGACCTCACACTGGATGCGGTGAGCCGCTTCTTCGGCCTTGAGCTGGAAATCGATCCTGCACTGGCGGAGAAGGTCGAAGCCTTCTGGAGCCGCCGCCACGAGGGACGCCGGGCCCCGAAAACCGTCCTACGCCAGGCGCGGGTGCCGCGGGGAGCGGCGATTCTGCCGAATCCGAACGGTTCCGCGTCCGGAATCCGCATCGACGCCGGATACGGCGGGCGGCAGCGGACGCTCTTTCTCCTCCCCGGCCCCCCGCCGAACTCGAACCGATGGTGGAACATTCGGTGATTCCGGCGGTCGTCACGCTGGAAGCCGGTGCCGCTCATGAATACACGCAGGGATTCCTCGCCGCCGGACTCGGGGGAGTATGCCGTCCAACTTCAGCTGGAAAAACTGCTCCATGCCCGCCCGGTGGAGCTCGCCTACTGCGCCCGCCCGGAAGGGACCCGGGTCTACCTCTCCGGCTCCGATCCGGCGGAAGTCGACGCCGCGGTTTCCGACGCACGCTCTGCACTCGGCACCGCCGCCCTGCCCGCCGGAAAACTCGACCTCGTCGAAACGATCGCCGGACTGCTCGAGGAACGGAATCTGACACTGGTCACCGCCGAATCCTGCACCGGCGGCAGAATCGCCGGAATGCTTACCGATCACGCCGGGATCTCCTCGGTCTTCAAAGGGGGGCGCAGTGGTCTACAGCAACGAACTCAAACACGCTCTGCTCGGCGTACCGGAAGAACTGCTCGCCCGGCACGGCGCGGTCAGCGCCGAATGCGCCGAAGCAATGGTGTGCGGCGCGACGGAACGTCTGGAGGCCGACTGTGCCGTCGCGGTGACCGGCATCGCCGGCCCCGGCGGCGGTACGCCGGAAAAACCGGTCGGACTGGTCTACATCGCGGCAAAGGTAGGGGCACAGTTCCGGGTCAACGAGTTCCATTTTTCCGGCAACCGGCGGCGGGTCCGCGAAAGCACCGCGGCTCGGGCCCTGCTGCTGCTGCTCGAGCTCCTGCGCAACGACACGGCTCAGGGAACTCTGTCCGCAACGCAGGAGTTGCCGCGACCGGAGGCCCGGTAGTCGAGCGGCGTCATGCCGGTCTCTCTGCGGAAGACGCGCGAAAAATAGGCCGGATCGGCAAAACCGGCGTTCTCCGCAATCTCCGCGACCGGCATTTCCGTGTTGTGGAGCAGCGTTGCGGCGCAGCGGATCCGCAACCGGGCGAGATATTGCATCGGCGTGATTCCGATCATGCCGGAAAAGTGACGCAGCAGAGAGTTCTCCGACATGGCGGCCATCCGGGCAAGCTCCGCCAGCCGGATCCTCCGATGAAAGTTCCCGTTCAGGAAACGGACGACCCGATCGATTCCGCCCCGCACCGGAAGCGCCTCCGCCGGAGAATCCCCGAAAAGGTCAGACAACAGACTCAAAATCACCATCAGATATCCCATCATCCGACAGCGCCGCCCCGGCGACTCCCCTTTCTCAATGCGGATGATCTCACGCAGACAACCGTGAATCTGTCGGAATTGCCCCGGCGACAACGTCAGCCGCGGATAGAAACCGATCCGGTCAAAGGTTTCCGCCTCGGTCATGAAAAGACGCCGGTACCCCGGGTGGGTATAAAGATCGAAAAGCGGCAGCGGCAGTCGATGCGGCGCAAAGAGCAGATTGATGAGCCTGCACTCCGCCGCCTCCTCATATCCGTGAAGCCCTCCCTCAGGAATCACCAGCACATCCCCCCGACGCACCCGCTCCAGTCCGAACGGCGTGCGATGCCCCACCTCACCGCCGATGAGAAAAGCGACCTCGACGAAACGGTGCCCGTGCAGCGCGGTGTCGCCCTGCTCCTCGACGAAGCTCCACAGCGGGAACTCTTCGCCGCTGAACCGGGCGATGTCATGCATCATCGGATTCAACGGAATCTTCATCGCCTCCTCCCCTCCGTGCCCCGGAGAATGAAAACGACCGGTCCGGAACATTCTCCGGGACCGGTCGTGAAAAACAGCGCGGGAGACTCCTCCCCGCCGCCGATCAATGCTTTTCCTTGAGCAACTTCTCCACTCCGGCCCGCTTGACACAGACGCAGAGCAGCTCCATCGCCGCCCTCAGTTCGTCGAGAGTCGGATAGGTCGGCGCAATCCGGATATTCCGGTCACGCGGATCCTTCTTGTAGGGGAAGGTGGCGCCCGCGCCGGTGAGTTTTACCCCGGCTTCCTTCGCCATCGCCACCGTCGCCTTCGCACAGCCGTCGAGCGTGTCGAGCGCAACAAAATAACCGCCTTTCGGTTTCGTCCAGGAGGCCAGGCCGGTTCCGCCGAGTTCGCGTTCGAGCGTATCCAGAACGATGTCGAACTTCGGTTTCAGCTCCTGCGCCAGGCGCCGCATATGCTGCCGCACCCCCTCGGCATCCTTCAGGTAGCGTACCGTCCGCAGCTGGTTGAGCTTGTCGTGCCCGATGGTCTGCACGGTCATGTGCTTGAGAATCTCCTCCCGGTTGGCCGGGGAGGTCGCCACCATCGAAATTCCCGCGCCGGGGAAGGTGATCTTCGAGGTGGAGAAGAAGTAGATCACCCGGTCCGGATTCCCGGCCGCTTCGCAGGCGGCGAAGATATCCTTGACCCGCTCCACGCTGTAGATGTGGTGGACACCGTAGGCGTTGTCCCAGAAGATGCGGAAGTCCGGCGCGGCGGTCTTCATCCGGGCCAGACGATCGACCGTTTCATCGCTGTAACAGATTCCCTGCGGATTGGAGTAAAGCGGTACGCACCAGATGCCCTTGATCGCGTCGTCTTCGGCGACAAGCTTTTCCACCATGTCCATATCCGGCCCGGTCTCCGTCATCGGCACGACGATCATCTCAATGCCGAGATCCTCGCAGATCGAGAAGTGGCGGTCATACCCCGGGCTGGGACAGAGAAACTTCACCACCGGCAGTTTGCGCCACGGCCGGTGCCCGCCGGTGCCGAAGACGTAGAGCCGCATCATCGTGTCGTACATCAGATTCAAACTGGAGTTGCCGCCGACGATGATCTTCTCATAGTCGATGCCGAGCAGCTCGGAGAAGAGGCGGCGCGCCTCGGGAATCCCCTCCAGCCCGCCGTAGTTGCGGGCGTCGACGCCGTCGCTGGTCACGTAGTTGTCGAGTTTGTCGAGAATTCCATTGGTCAGGTTGAGCTGAGTGCCGGAAGGTTTTCCGCGCGACATGTCAAGTTTCAGATTCTGCGCCACATACCCGGCGTACTGCCGGTCCAGCTCGGCCTTGAGTTCGCGAAGTTCCGCTTCCGAACATCTGGTAATATCACGACCCATAATAACTCCTGTTGCTGCGACACGCCTCCAGGCTCCCGCATTGCAGACGGTTCCGCCATCGACCCGGGAAGTTCTCTCTTCTGCCTGCCGGAGGCATTAAGGCATTTAATATATCACTCCCCGGAATGTTTTTCAATCCCACGCAGAAGCTCCCAACTCTTTTTTTTACCGAACTATTTTACGTCCAGCATCCGCCGGATCGGGCGAACCGCCGCGGCGGCAAGTTCGGGATCGAGTTCGATTCTTTCGGTCATGTCGCGAAGTGAACGATGGAGATCCTCCAGCGTAACCTTCTTCATATCGCAGCAGACCATCGCCGGTTCCAGCGGCAGAAACTCCTTGCCGGGATTCTCCCGGCGCAGCCGGTGCAGTATCCCCTGCTCCGTGCCGATGATGAACCGCTTTCCGGACGACTCCCGGCAGAACCGGAGAATGCCGGCGGTGCTCAGCGCCTCGTCGGCCTCATCCACAACCTCCACCCGGCACTCCGGATGCACCAGCACCGGCGCCCCGGGCGCCGCGGCCCGCGCCCGGCGGATCATCTCGACCGTCACCTGATCGTGGATCGGGCAGCATCCCGGCCAGAGCTCCATCTTGCGGCCGAGCTTTTTCATCATGTTTCCGCCGAGGTTGCGGTCAGGCAGGAAGACGATCGGGCGATCCTGCGGAATCGAACCGATAATCTTCTCCGCATTCCCCGACGTGCAGCAGATGTCCACCAGCGCCTTGACCCGGGCGGTGCTGTTGACGTAGGCGACGAAGACCGCATCGGGGTTCTTCCGGCGGCAGGCGGCGACCGCTTCCGGATCGGCCATCTCCGCCATCGGGCAGCCCGCGTCGGATTTCGGCAGCAGCACCGTCGAATCCGGAGACAGCAGCTTCGCCGTCTCCGCCATGAACCGGACACCGCAGAAGACGATCACCTCCGCCCGGACCGATTCGGCCTTGATGCTCAACTCCAGCGAATCTCCGGTGAAGTCGGCGAGATCCTGAATCTCAGGGGCCACGTAGTTGTGGGCGAGAATCACCGCGTGACGCTCATGTTTCAACTCCAGAATCCGCTTGCTGATATCGTTCATTTCCATTTTTTCATCCTTCATTCGAACCTTGTAACACACCGGTCACGGATCTAATATAACACCGGAACCGGCAAATGGAAAGCCGCCGAAGCACGCCTCCCCGGCGGTGCTAGAGGGTGCCGAAAATACGATCTCCCGCATCTCCGAGGCCGGGGAGGATGTACTTGCGTTCATTGAGTCCTGCGTCGAGCGCGCCGGTATACACCTTGACGTCAGGATGGAGCCTCTCCATCGCCTCCCGCCCCTCCGGCGCGGCGAGAATGGTGATCACCACGATGCGGGCAAATCCGTTCCGCTTGAGCACCTCCACGGTGGCGGCGAGCGAACCGCCGGTCGCCAGCATCGGATCGACCACCACCGCCAGTGAATCCGCTTCCGCGGCGGGAAGTTTGCAGTAATATTCCCGCGGTTCGGCGGTGACATGGTCGCGTTCGAGCCCGACGAAACCGACCGTCGCGTCGGGAACCAGCTTTGAGAATTCCGTCGAGCATGCCGATTCCCGCCCGGAGAATCGACACCACCGCGACGCTGTTCCGGATGCGGCACCCAGTGGTTTCACACAGCGGCGTCTTCACCGGAACCTCTTCCGTCTCCAGATTCTTGAGCGCCTCATACGCGATGAAACAGGTGATCTCCCCGACATATTCGCGGAAATGTTTCGAATCGGTCCGTTCCTCCCGCAGCAGGGTGAGTTTCGCCCTGACGCAGGGGTGATCCACAACAAAAAACATGACTTCTTCCTCCATGGCAGGGCGAAGCGCCCGCTCGTGTTTCAATCGCGGCTGACGGGAATAATGTACCACGGCGGAGCGTGTTTTTCAATCCGCCGCGCCGCGCGGAGAAGCGGAAGATTTTCTCCGGGCACGGTTGCTTTTCTTTCCGCCGCGCGCTATACTATACCCCGACGGAAAACTCGGGCGGAACCATGAAGACATTTCACCTCAAGGATTTCAAATCCGGCGAACTGCCGATCGCGCTGAACATCCAGCGCTGGAAGAAGGACAACGTCTCCAACGAACATCTCCACGACTGCGTCGAGGTGATCTACGTTCTCTCCGGCAACGGAGTGAATTTCATCGACAGCATGACCTTTCCGACCATCGCCGGAGACCTCTATGTCATCGCCCGCGGCGCGACCCACTCCTTCTATTCGAACACCGAACTGGTCTTCTACAATCTGATGTTCCAGCCGGCGCTCTTCGGGCGGCGGGAGCTGGAGTACTTCCGGGAGCACCCCGGATTCCGGCCGCTGTTCGAACCGCCGGCGGGGAGCGTGCTCAACAAACTGTCGCTTCCCCCGCGGCGGGCGAACGAATCCGCACCCTCTTCGACCGCCTCCACGCCGAGCTCACCGGCGGCGTCCCCGGTTCCCAGATGGCGGCCAAGGCGTACCTCACGCTGCTGATCGGCGAAATCTGCCGCTGCCATGAAGCGCTCCGGGATGCGCCGTCGAGCCTTTCCCGCGGCGACAACCAGTTTCATTCACTCAACCGGATCATCGAATGCATCAACAGCAGTTATCTTCAACCGCTCGATCTCGGACGACTCGCCGCCGCCGCCGGCTTGAGTCCCTCCTACGTAGGGGAGTTCTTCCGGGCGCGCACCGGCGTACCTCTGGTTCGCTACCTCTCCGTGCTGCGGGTGGAGAAAGCGCAGCGGCTGCTCCGGGAACACCCGGAGTGGAGCATCACCGAAATCGCCGCTCGCTGCGGCTTCGAAGACTCCAGTTATTTCACACGGGTCTTCCGGAAGCTCACCGGGAAAACTCCGCGCGATTTTCGGAAAAATTCCGGGAAATAGCTGGATTCATCACCAAAAAAAATCCGCGAAAAATCCTGTTTTTCCTTTTTCGGTTATGGTTTGCCGCCGGGATGCGATGTATATTCCTCATCAGACCGCCGGAACAGGCGGATTCGAAGCAGAAAACAACAAAAACAACAGGAGAGAGATCAGATGTTCGGCGAAAAGGTTCCTTCGAGCGAGTTCATCAACCGCAGCGAATACCGGGACAAGGTGCTCGGCTGCTGGACCGGAAAAAACATCGGCGGCACACTCGGCGCTCCCATGGAGGGACGTCGCGAAATCTTCGACGTCAAATTCTACGTGCAGGACCTCAAAGGAAAACCCGCCCCCAACGACGACCTCGATCTTCAGCTCATCTGGCTGCTCGCGGTCGAAGAGAACGGCATCTATCAGGTGAATGAACGGGTCCTCGGCGAATACTGGCTCAGCCACATCACCGGCCCCTGGAACGAATACGGCGTCGGCAAGGTGAACATGGCCAACGGACTGGTGCCGCCGCTCTCGGGGGCCTTCAACAACGAACAGTGGAAGAACAGCAACGGCGCCTGGATCCGCTCCGAAATCTGGGCCTGCCTCTTCCCCGGCGCCCCCGACGACGCGCTGGAGTTCGCCTGGTGCGACGCCTGCGTCGACCATGCCGGTGACGGCATCTATGCGGAACTCTTCACCACCGCGATGGAATCCGCCGCCTTCGTCGAAAGCGACATCCGCAAACTGATCGACATCGCCCTGGCGAAGATTCCCGCCGACTGCCGCGTCGCCCGCAGCGTCGGCATCGCCATCCGGGAGTATGAAGCCGGGCACGACTTCAAAACCGCCCGCAACGCGGTCGTCGAAGACAGCGCCGATCTCGGCTGGTTCCAGGCGCCCGCCAACGTCGCCTTCGCGGTCATCGGGCTGCTCTACGGCGAAGGGGATTTCGGGCGCAGTCTCTGCTTCGCGGTCAACTGCGGCGACGACACCGACTGCACCGGCGCGACGGTCGGCGCCGTCCTCGGCATCGTCAAGGGGCGGTCCGGCATTCCGGCGGAGTGGATCGAGCCGATCGGCGAAACCATCCGCACGGTGGCGATCGATCCCTTCCACGCGGAAGCACCGGCCGACCTCGACGAACTGACCGAGCGGGTGATCCGCTGTGCCGAAGAGACCCAGATGGTCAATCCGACCCTGCCGCGGCTGACCGACGGTCCGACGACGATTTCGGAAAAACTTCGCGCCTCGCTGCTCTCGGGCGAACAGGTGGAGCGGCGGCTCTGGCACAAGTCCTCTTTTGCCTTCCGCACCGCCCCTGCCGTTCGGCGTGGTCGAAGTGGAGTATCTCGACGGCCTCGAAGCCGTCCCCGGCGAGACGAAAAAGCTCCGGCTTTCGCTCCGCAATCCGCACATCGAAAACAAGATCTGCTACTTCGACTGGAATCTTCCGGAAGGGTGGCTGGTCAAGCAGGGCGAACAGCAGGTTCTCGGAATCCGTTACGGGGCCGTTTCGAGCATCGAAGTGGAACTGACGGTCGGGGAATTCGACAGCGCCTACGTCTATCTGCCGCTGGCGGTCCGGATTTCCGGCCGGAACTATCCGACGTTCATCACCGTACCGTTCCAGTACCGCGACAGCGTCAGGGCCACGCTGGAAAAACCGGACTCCCTCTACTGGGACAACCATGACCGGATGCTCGCCCGTCGCGCCCGGTAATTTCCAACTCGCCTTTTTTATCCGCCGACTCCGCAAATACGGAGCCGGCGGAGAAGTTTTTTACGACAGCTTAATTTTGAGGAAAATACCCGATGTCTCCCGTCAAGGATCAGCTCCACATTCTTCCGCCCGGCGGCGTTTCGCTCCGCGGGCGCCTCGGCAAAGCTCTGGAAAAGAGCGTCAACCACCGTTTGAAAAAGGTGAATTACGATCACCTCGTCGCGCCGTTCCGCGACAGGAATGAACGGGACGGCCGCTGGAGATGCGAATTCTGGGGAAAATCGTCCGCTCGGCAATCCGCTCCTGGCACGCCGTGCCGGACCCCGGACTGGAGCAGTTGATCCGCAAGACGGTTCACGACCTCTGCGCCACGCAGACGCCCGACGGCTGCATCAGCTCCTACCCAGCCGAACTCCAGACGAAGGACTGGGACATCTGGGGCAGAAAATACGCTCTGCTCGGCCTCTGCCGCTACTACCGGGAGATCGAACGCTCCGAAGAGGTCCGCCACGCCGTCGCCCGCTGTCTTGACCACCTGATGACCCAGGTCGGTCCGGAGGCGCAGCGCATCGTCGATTGCGGCCACCACACCGGACTGGCCGCCTCCTCGCTCCTCGGCGCGGTGGTTGCCGCCGCCCGGGTCACCGGCGAAAAACGGTTTCTCGACTACGCCAAATGGATCGCTGCCCAGGGCGGCTCCACCGAAGGAGACATCTTTGCGCTCGCCCGGCGCGGCACAGCGCCCGCCGAACTCGGCAACGGCAAAGCCTACGAAATGACCTCCTGCTTCGAAGGTCTGCTCGAACTTTACCGCGAAACCGGCGACCCGGAACAGCTCGACGCGGTGGTGAAGTACTTCCGCGCGGTGCGCGACCGGGAACTCTTCATCACCGGCGCCGGCGGCCTCAAGGACATGTGGGGCGAATTCTGGTACGAAGGACGGCGCAACCAGACCCGGAACGACGCCGGGTCCCTCGGCGAAACCTGCGTCACCACCACCTGCATCCGCTTTTTCGGTCAGATTCTCCGCCTTACCGGCGATCTCAGCGCTGCCGACGAAATGGAGCGCGCCCTCTACAACGGCATCCTCGGCGCGATGGTGCCGGACGGCGGCTGGTGGCTCCACGCCAACCCGACGCCGCTGGCCGGAGAGAGCTTCAAGAAACGGGCCGGAGATCAGATTCCGGGCTACGGCGAAGACTGCTGCGTCGCGCAGGGACCGGAGGCGCTGGCGACTGCCGCATGCTATGCGGTAATGCGCGACGACGAAGGGCCGGCGGTGCTCTTCTACGAACCGTGCGAAGCCCGTATTCCACTCGCCGACGGTTGCGATGTGAAACTTTCGATCAACGGGAACTATCCGGACGGTGCGGGAGCGACGATCACGGTTTCTCCCGCCGCGCCGAAACGGTTCCGTCTGAAACTGCGTGTCCCGGCCTGGAGCAGCCATACCCGGATCACCGTTGCGGGAGAGACGCTTCCCGCCCGGCCCGGCACGTTCGCCGAAATTGACCGCCTCTGGTCGCCGGGGGACCGGGTGGAGCTGGAGTTCGACCTCCGCTTCCGCGCCGTTCCGGCGCCGGACGGCAGCGCGCTTCTCGCGGCGATGTGCGGCCCGGTCCTCTTCGCCCGCGACTCCCGGCTCGGCGCACTGAATGCGCCGGTTTCTCCGGAGGATATCGAGAACGCCCGGGAGCTCGCGGCGGAACCGGAGTTCGCCCGCATCTGCCGCCTGCCGGACGGCACCAGGCTGTGCGACTACGCCTCCGCGGGGAACTGTTTCACGCCGGAGAATCTCCTGCGCGTCTGGCTCCCGAAGCGGTGAGTTGCCGGAGAAATCCAGTCAGAAGCGGTACAGTTCGCCGGTGTCGGCCGATTCACGCGCGGCAAGACAGGCGCGGGTGAGCAGAAATGTCTGGCGGGCATCCACCAGTGCCGGACGCTCGCCCGCGATATCGCGCACGAAGTCGGAAAACAGCTTCCGTTTCGGCGGCGGGACCGGAATCTCCCGTTCCCCCTGTGCGTCGATGAGGGTGATCCGACCGCCGGCAACTTCGAGCACACCGCCGGTTCCGGCGACACGGACCCGGTCATCCCCATGCGTCGGCGCCGCCGCCGGACGGAGATAGTCGATGCTCGCCTGCGCGATCACCCCGTTGCGCATGCGGAAGAGACACTGAGCGGCAACTTCAAGGTCCCCATACCCGAAGTTGTCGCTCCGCTCCTGACAGGCCCAGACGGTGTCGAAGGTGCTGTTCCCGAAATAGATCATCCAGTCCATCGCATGGCTGCCCACCCACGGAATGGTGCCGCCGTAGGTGGCGCGGTTCCGGTAGAAATCCGGACGGGTTCCAAACCGGTAGGATTTGCGCGTTCCGATCAGCTTGACCTTGCCGACGGCGCCGGATGCCACCAGTTCATGCGCATGCTGAAACGCCGGTTCGTAGCGGAGCCCGACCATCGAAATGATTTTCGCCGAGCCCGCCGCGTAAGTTCGTTCGATCTCGTCGAGCGAGGCGAAATCGAGCGCGATCGGCTTTTCGCAGAACACGTTGATGTTGCGCCGGAGCGCTTCGACGCACATCTCCGCGTGCCGGTCGAAAGGACCGTCGATCGAAACCAGATCGGGCTTCTCCCGGTCGAGCATCTCGCGGTAATCGTCGTAAACCTCAGGTGAAAATCCGCATTTCGCCGCGCAGTCAAGCAGCCGCTGCGGCGAATCGTCACAGCCGGAACTGACGGCGGAAAGCTCCACGAAGGGGACCTCCTTCAGCGATTCGAAGACGTAGCCGCTGTGTCCCCGGAAACCGATCATGCAGAGCTTCATTTCGACACCTCCCCGCGCATCTTCCGAATCGGGTCCTCCCCGAACCTGCCGCGTCCCCGACAGCATTCACGGGGAACGGCGGCGCAGACAAGCAAAAAAACATTCCACATGGTTACAACTCCATCCTCTCTTCGCCGCAGTGCCGCTCAGTTGACGTACTGGTCGAGTTTGGAAAGCATGAACGATTTGCTGGTTCTGCCGGAGGGTTCGGGATTGTCCCGCCCGGCCGGACGGATCGTGTTGATGTAAACGGTGCGATCCAGCCCGCCGTCCGGCAGGATGGTGATCCGGCCCGCCGCCATCGGCTGATTGCGGACCGCCAGCAGATTGGCGGTGAACTCCTCCAGCGTCCGGCTCCCCCCAGTCCGATCGCCAGCAGCTTCATCGCATCGTACCCCTGCGCCTCGCAGCTGCCGGGATACCGATAGAAGGTGCGGCGGAAAGAGTCCCGGAACAGCCGGTTCTCCGGAGAATCGGAGCCGGGCGCGTAAAACGCAAGGTAGGCGCAGTCTCCCGGCTGAGCGCCGCAGGTGCGCAGAAAACGGTCCTCGTCCCACGAATCGCCGCCGAAGAGCAGCCCCTGATACCCCATCTCGCGGAGCTGCCGGACCAGCAGCGCCGCTTCGGAGGTCTCAAAGGGAATCAAAATTCCCTGCGGCGCGGCGGCAAGCACTTCGCGCAGCACCGTCTCCAGATCCGGATCGTCGGATCGGATCTCCACGGCACGGACAACCGTGCCGCCCAGCCCGGTAAAGGAACGGGTCGCCTCCCGCCCGAGCTCCCGGGAATATTCCCCCTTCGGCCCGGAGTCGGTCAGGACCGCGATCCGCAGCATTTTCCGCCAGTACCAGGCGTAACCGGCCAGCGCCCGCGCCTCCTCGATGTTGGTGAAGGCGTTGCGGAAAACGAACGGATTCCCTGCCGAGATCTCCGCCGCAGTCGCCAGCGGAACCAGCGTCGGGATTGCGAAGCGCCGCGCCTCCGGGGCGATCTCCAGCACCTCCGCGGAGTCATACCCGGCAATCAGCCCGACAATACCGGCCTTATCCAGCTCCCGGACCAGCTCCGCAGCCCGCGCCGGTTCACTCCGGCTGTCCCGCACCAGAAGTTCCACCTTGCGGCCGTTGATGCCGCGACTGCTGTTCAGCTCTTCCACCGCAAGCTGAATTCCATCGAGCATCCGCTCCCCGTAAAAGCGGTTTACGCCGGAGAGCGGAGCGATGACTCCGACCTTCACCGGCCCCGAAGCCGCAGGATCATTCCGCAGCAAAGTTCCCACCTCCAGCTCGGCACAGCCGGCCATCAATACGGCGGCCGCCGTCAGCACCGCTTTCTGGAACAACCGTTTCACCATCTTCGAATCTTCCTCTCCTGCCGTAGTTTCCACTTTTGAAACAAGGTCACTCTTCCGGACCGTCGAGATGGGTCCCAAGCGCAATCAGCTCCGGATCCCCCGGCATGATGCCACGCTCGGAATGACGGATGAAGTCCACAAAATGCTCCACATCCGGCGTCTCCGGCTCGGCTTCGATCGCCGCAAGCGCGTTCGCCGTATTCAATCCACGGAAAAACACCTCTTTAATCGCCTTGCGGATCGCCAGCCGCCGGGGGCCGTCAAAGCCGTTCCGCCTCAGCCCGATCGCATTCGGACCGCAGATGCAGCTGTTCTCCGCCAGCATGCAGTAGGGCGGCACATCCTGTCGGACGATCGTCCGGGCGCCCAGCATCGCAATACTGCCGATCCGGCAGAACTGGTGAATCAGAATGTACCCGGAAAGCACCGCGCCGTCCTCGATGATCACATGCCCGGAAATCGCCGTATGGTTCGCCACCGTCACCCGGCTGCCAATCCGCGCATCGTGCCCGACGTGGACGAACGCCATCAGCAGCGTCTTGTCGCCGACGCTGGTGACACCCCCTTCGAACGGAGAACGGTGGATCGTCACATATTCGCGCAGCACGGTATCCGCCCCGATCACCGTCGTCGCCGGAGTTCCCGGCCGGAAGCGGTGATCCTGCGGCTCCTCGCCGATCAGCGCTCCGAAATAGACCCGGCAACGCGGACCGAGCGTCGTCTGCGATGCAATCTTGACGTGGGCGTCAATCCAGCAGTCGTCTCCGATGACCGCATCGCCTTCAATGACCGAATAGGGGCCGATGTGGACGTCGCGCCCGATCGTCGCCTCCGGACTCACCACCGCAGTCGGATGAATGCTCATGATCTCCTTCCTCCTTGTGCCGCACCGCTCTTTCAGCTCACAATCGTGCCGTAGGAGGTATCGCCCGCCAGAACGGCTTCGAAACTCTCCGGATCGGAGAAATTGAAAACGATGATCGGCAGGTCGTTGTCGCGGCACATCGAAAATGCGGTCGAATCCATCACCTTGAGCTGCCGGGAGAGCGCCTCGTCAAAGCTCAGCGTCGCAAAACGCCGGGCGGAGGGATCCTTCATCGGATCGGCAGTGTACACTCCATCGACCTTGGTAGCCTTGAGCACGGCGTCGCAGTCGGTCTCCAGCGCCCGCAGCACCGCCGTGGTGTCGGTGGTGAAGAAGGGGCTGCCGGTCCCCCCCCGCAAAGATCACCAGCTGCCCGGCCTCCAGCGCGCGAATCGCCTTCACCCGGTCGTAGCGCGGCGCGATCGGCTCCATGCCGATCGAACTCTGCACGATCGCCGGAACCCCCGCGGCCGTGAAGAAATCCCGCAGACAGAGCGCGTTCATCACGGTGGCGAGCATGCCCATGTAATCGGCGTTGACCCGATCCATGCCGCCGGCGCGCCCCATGACGCCGCGCCAGACATTGCCGGCACCGACCACCAGCGCGACTTCGACATCCTGGTCGATGATCCGCTTGACCCGGGCGACGACCCCGCGGACCGCCTCGGCGTCATAGCCGTGTTCCTGTGTCCCCTTGAGCGCTTCGCCGCTGATCTTGAGCAGTACCCGGTTGAAACGAAATTCTCTGGCCATAACAAGCTCCCTGCTGATGTGTGAAATTCCGGTTGATCCGCTAGAAATATAACCCGGAATTGCAATTTCGCCAAGAAAAACTCGCTCTGGATGCTGTTTTTATTAAAAAAACGTGTATATTATCCGGAAACATGTTTTTTTCAACCGTGGATCGACCCAAGGAAACGTTTCGTTATGGAGAATGACAGCAAACTCAAGGTCGGCGTCATCGGCGTCGGCGCTCTCGGCCGCCACCATGCCCGGCTGTATGCCCAGAGTCCCAACGCCGAAGTGGTCGGCATCTTCGACGTCCAGAAAGAGACCGCGGAAAAGGTCGGCGCCGAATTCGGCCTCAGGGTGTTCGAGGACTGGCGCGAACTCGCCGGACAGTGCGAGGCACTCAGCGTCGCCGTTCCGGCCAACTACCACCACTCCGCCACCATGCCTCTGCTCGAAATGGGCAAGCACGTCCTCGTCGAAAAACCGCTGGCCGCCAACATTCCGGAGGCGGTGGAGATGGTCGAATGCGCAAAAAAACACGGCGTCGTCTTCGCCGTCGGCCACGTCGAACGGTTCAATCCGGCGATGGATTTTCTTGAAAAATACGCCGCTCACACCCGCTTTATCGAGGCGCACCGCCTCGCCCAGTATCCGCCGCCGCGCCCGGGCCTGCCCCGCCGCGGCACCGAGGTGAGTGTGGTGCTCGACCTGATGATCCACGACATCGACCTGGTGCTGACCATGGTGGATTCCGAGGTGGAGCGTTACGACGTGGTCGGGATCCCGGTACTCAGCAAGACCGAGGACATCGTCAACGCCCGGATCAAATTCAAGAACGGTAGCTGTGCCAGCCTCACCGCCAGCCGGGTCAGCCAGGAGCCGATGCGGCGGTTCCGCGTCTTCCAGGAGGACTCCTACATTTCGATGGATTACGGCAAGCACTTCGGCATGGTGCTCAAACGCAACCGGATCGGTCTGGCCCGCAGAGACGTCAACCTCGACGAGAAGAACGCGCTGGCCGCCGAACTGGAGGATTTCATCCTCGCGGTCAACCGCACGAAGATGACCGGCGTCCTCTGCCAGGCCAAAGTGCCGGGGGAACAGGGACTCCGCGCCCTCCGGCTCGCCGTCGCCATCGAAGCGGAAGCGCGCCGCTACAACGAGCAATACGGGTTCAAGTTCGCCCCCTGCACCCAGGGGGAACTGAACTGACCGCAAACCGACGGGAGAGCGCGTTGCCATGATCGCGGAAGCAAACGCCGTTTCAAAACTCAATTTGTACCTCAAGGTGACGGCCCGGCGTCCGGACCGCTACCATGATCTGGAAACCCTCTTCCTGCCGCTGACCAGCCCCGCCGACCGCATCGTGATCGACTTCGACGCGGCTCCCGGCATCCGGGTGAGCAGCTCGCTCGCCGGACTGCCGGAAAATCTGGAAAATCTCGCCGGACGCGCCGCGCTCGCCTACGCCGACGCCTCCGGAGTGCGCCCCACGTGGGCGATCCACATCGAAAAGCGGATTCCGGTAACCGCCGGGATGGGGGGGCGGCAGTTCGGACGCGGGCACCGTGCTCTCGCTGCTCGCGGCACATTACGGCCGGGTTGCCCCCGACGATCTCGCGGCGCTCGCCCTCACTCTCGGCGCGGACGTACCGTTCTTCCTCCGCCCCCGCGCCGCCACCGCCACCGGGGTGGGCGATCAGATCACACCGATCGACGGGATTCTCACCATGCCTCTTCTGCTGGTGGTCAATCCGCACTTTCCGGTCAGCGCGAAGTGGGCCTATTCGAATCTCGACCGCTCCCGGATCGGAACGGATCCGGAACAGCGGCTGCCCCGGCTGATCGCCGCGCTCCGCGCCGGAGACGCCGAAGCCGCCGCGTCATTGCTGTACAATGACCTCGCATTCGCCCTCTACGAGAAGTTCCCGCTGCTGCGACTGCTGCGGGAATTCATGAATGCAAACGGAGCACTCAATTCACAGATCACCGGCAGCGGTCCGACGATGTTCGCCATCTGCCGCACCATCGAAGACCGCATCCGTCTCGCGGAACATCTGCGCCGTGCGTTTTCCCTGAAACATTGACGGTTTTCGAAGACATTCCAACCGGCATACTGGAGATTTCCTGATGAAACAGGCTTTTTTTCTCGACCGAGACGGAGTCGTCAACGTCGAAGTGGACTACCTTTCCGACCCGGACAAGGCGGAACTGATTCCAGGAGTGCCGGAGGCGCTCCGGGAAATTCACGCGCACGGTTTTCTCGCGATTGTCGTGACCAACCAGTCCGGCGTCGCCCGCGGAATGTACACCGAAACCGAGGTCCGAGCCGTCCACCGCCGTCTCGACGAACTTCTCTCCGCCGCCGGCGCGAAGATCGACGGCTGGTACTTCTGCCCCCATCACCCGAAGCACACCGGCCCCTGCGATTGCCGGAAACCCGCCCCCGGCATGCTGCTGCGGGCTGCGCGGGAACATGAGATCGACCTGGCGAATTCGGTGATGGTCGGCGACCGCCTCAGCGACCTCGAAGCCGGGCGCGCCGCCGGCTGCCGCACCGTCTGGCTGGTCAAAACCGGCTACGGTGCGGAAGTGGTCCGCACTGCCGATCTTACCGGTATCAACGTCGCAACGGATCTCGCCGACGCGGTCCGCCGCACCTTTGCCGGAGAGGAGTGATTCATCATGGCCTATCTGCGAAACCTCGCTTTATTCGGCGCGTTCATCGCCGGGTACTTCTGCCCTTGGGCCGCGTCGCTGAACTGGCTGATTCGCTGGCTGATCGTCGGAATGATGTTCATGGTGATGCTTCAGGTGAAGTTCACCGTCCGCTCGATCCGGGTGCACCATCTGATCATTCTTCTGGCCAACATCGCCGTCGGCATGGGCGGCTGGGGGCTCTTCATGCTCGCGGGAAACCGGGAACTCGCCGAAGTGGCCTTCTTCACCGGCATCACTCCGACCGCGACCGCGGCACCGGTCATTGTCGGACTGCTGGGGGAACGGGTGGACTACGCGGTCAGCGCCTTTCTCGCCACCAATTTCGGCATGGCGGTGCTCTTCCCTTTCTGATTCCGATCGCAATCGGGAATCCGGCACCGACGGTTTTCGCCGACGTGATCGGCAGCCTCTGCATCGTGGTCGGAATTCCGGTCGCGCTGGCGGTTCCGCTCCGCAAACTCTATCCCGGCGCAACCGAACTGCCGAAGCGGTGCAAGAATCTCTCGTTCTTCACCTGGGTGGCGGCGATCTTTCTCATCATCGCCAACGCCTCGCAGTTTCTGCGCGAACAGCAGGCGAACCTTCCTCCGGGCATCCTGTGGAAAATCGCCGTCGTATCGCTGCTCATCTGCATCGTCAACTTCGCCGGCGGCCGGATGATCGGCGGGAAGAAATTCTTCCGGGAATCCAGTCAGGTGCTCGGGCAGAAAAATACCACTCTCACCATTTTCCTCGCCATCACCTACGCCAATCCGTTGATCGCGCTCGGCCCGACCTTCTACGTCATCTGGCATAACGGCTGGAACGCATGGCAGCTTCAGATGCGCACCTTCCGCGAACGAAAGAAACGACGCCGCGTCACCCTGCTGCGACAGCATCCGGAGAACATCTGATGGAATATTTTCATGCCCTTTCCCTCGCTTTTCTGGAGATGACCTTCCTCTTCGTCGGTCTATCGCTCCTCTACAATCAGCGCAGTGCGATCGGGCAGACACCGTTTCACATGGCGCTCGGAGTGCTGCTGCTCTTCGCCCATCTGGTCGCGGCGGCCGACATCCGGGCAACGCTGGCTGGGACCCTCGATTTCGCCATCGGACCGACCGTCATCTTCCTGCCGATCATGGCGGCATTCCTGATGGTCTACATCACCGACGGAACCCTCGCCGCACAGCGGATCATCCTCGGGGTGGTCGCCCTCTACGGACTCTACCTCTACCTCGGCGAAATCACCAGGCTCCAGTGCAACTGGCTCGGCTTCTCCATCACCGCCGGACTGCCCGGCGCCACCCTCGACCGGCTGCTCGGCGCCAGCCGCGCCTCGATGAATGTAACCGCACTGTCGCGCCTGCTGGACTTCTTTCTGCTGCCCATCGTCTTCACCCGGTGCAGAAACTACGGCATGAAGCGCTTCTTCTCGATTCTCCTGGCGTTTTACGCCGCCCATCTGGTCGGAGCGCTTCTCCGGCAGTTGACGCTGGCCATCCTTGGACTCCCGGCGGAATTCATCGACGGGGAGTTTCTCGCCAGGGCCATCGCCGAGCTCTGGCTGGCCGCGCTGCTGAGCATCTACCTTGCGAAGATCGAAAAGGATGTCCGCACCGGCGAAAAGAGTCCGCTGGACATCCTCTTCGCCTTCTTCGGCAGCTACGGCCGCTCGAAAGAGCTGGAAGCCCACCTGCGCGAATGGGAAAACCGCTACCAGCTGGTCCTGGAAAACGCCGGAGAACTGATCATCATGACCGACGACAACGGCCGGATCGTCGACGCCAACCACTCCGCGGTGAAACTGCTTGGTGCGGACTCCGCGGCAACGCTGGAGAAACGTCCGCTCTTCCCGCGGCTCCGGGTGCTCTCTCCTCCGGATCTCCGACTGGACCAAGTCCCGGAAACGCCGGTCCGTTTCCGCTGCGTGCTTGACGAACACACTTCACGCGCCGTCACGCTGGCCTGCACGCTCTCGCCGATCCGCCTGCGCGGACAAACTCTGCTGGTTCTGATCGGCAGCGACATCACCGAAGAAACCCGGCTGGCCGCGGAAAAAAGAGCGGCTCTCAGAACAGCTCACACACTCCCAGCGAATCGAATCGCTCGGCCTCCTCGCCGGCGGAATCGCCCACGACTTCAACAATTACATTCATGCGATTCTCGGCCATGTCGACGTCATCACGCTGCTCTATCCCCCGGAGAATCCGGAGGTGACCGACCATCTGCAGAAAATCTCCGGCATCGCGGAACAGGCGGGGCACCTCACCAGCCAGCTGCTCGGCTTCGCCCGCAAGGGGAAGTACCGGGTGACCGATGTGGACATCCGAAAAACCATCGAAAGCAGCCTCGCTCTGCTCGGGCCGAACAAGCGGCAGGTGGAGATCTCCTTCCGGACGATTCCCGGGATGCCGACCGTCCGCGCCGACAGCCTGCAGCTTCAGCAGGTTCTGCTCAATCTGATGCTCAACGCGATCGATGCGATGGAACAGAACCAGGGCGAACAGAGACTGACCCTCTTCGCGGGGCCGGCTGCGGAAGCGCCGCTTCCCTTCTCTCCGCCCGCCGACCATTCCGACGCCCGCCCGGAAGAGTACATCTTCATTCAGGTCGCCGACAACGGCTGCGGCATGGACCGCGCCACAATGGAAAAGGCATTCGAACCGTTCTTCACCACCAAGCCGGTCGGCCGCGGCACCGGCATGGGACTGGCCATGGTCTACGGCACCGTCTCCCACCACCAGGGATGGATCGAACTGGAGAGCACCCCTGGAGCCGGTTCCAGCTTCTGCATTTTCCTGCCCCGTTCCGGCCCGGCGGAAACGCAGGAGAAGAAATAGAATGCCCCCCGGCGCTGGAGGTCGTTCCGCTCCACCACGAGGTGCTGCGGGCATGGTGCCGCCATCGGCGCGAGGTCGAATTTCCGCCAGTCGCAGTGACCTTCGACCACCACACCGATACCCTGCCCGCCTTCTCCCGCGCCGCCTCCAGTGAGGCGGAACGTGAATCATGGATTACCGAGTTCGACTGGCGGAGCGACGTGTCGGTAGAAACCGCACTTCAGCGCCTCCGGCACGACGAGCATCTTGACCTGGCGCTCCGCGGCGGCGTCATCTCCGGCTCGATCGTCATCGCCCACTCAACCGAAAACGTCATCGCCGAAACATTGAATCCCCAAATCCGGGTCGCCGCCGACGAAACGTGGCCGGAACTCAACTTTCTGCTCAACCATCCGGCGGAGTTCCGCCCGCTGGCCGACCGGGTCTTCGACAGCGGCTGGCTGGCGGCCCGTTTCGCCGAAGCAGGCTTCTCCCCGAAGCCAATCCGGGATTTCTCTTCGATCTCGACCTCGACTACCTGCTGACCGCGGACGCCCTCGCCCCGATCGACGGCACGCTGCTGCAAACGATGCTCCGCAACGCCGCGCTGGTGACCGTGTCGCGCGAGGAGGAGTGGCTGCGGCTGCTCCGGATCGATCCGGAAGTCACGCCGGAATTCCTGCTCACCCAGCTCCGGAGCCGCATGGCCGGGGCAGACGCATAAGCGCGTCTTCGAGCGTGAGCCGGGCCAGTTCCACGTGAGGAGCGCAAGGCAGTCCGGAAAGCGCCCGCATTCCCTCCCGCAGCGCCCCTTCCGAACGGAGCACGCCGCAGGAGCGGTCGAGAATCTCCCCGATCACCGGGAAGAGTTCCGGCGGCGTGCCGGTGACATCCGCCGTTTCCGCCGCCCCGGCGGGGAATCGCGCCGTACGGCCGTCGGCGAACGCGCCCGCCGCCGCTCCGGCAATCCGGCCGAAGACCAGCACCTCCAGCCCGGCGTTGCCGCCGAGCCGGTCGCAACCGTGCAGATTGCCGACGCACTCCCCCGCGGCAAACAATCCGGGGACGCCGGTCGATCCATCCGGTTCGATCCGGATGCCGCCGAGGGTGGTGTGCGCGCCCGGCTTCACTTCGAAGAAGAGTTCGCGAAACGACCGGGCGAACCGGCGGAACTTCCGGTGGTATCCCGGATACTTCCGGGCGAATTCAGCTTCCTCCACTCCGCTGAAATCATAGCGGATGCCACCGTGTTCCCACCCCCGTCCCGCCGCGACCGCCTCCGCGATCCGCCGGGCGAGCTCCCGTTTGCAGGGCACCGGTTCCCCCGGGGCAAGCAGGGAATTGCCGTCGCGGTCGAGCAGCCGGGCACCGGAATTCAGCACGGTGGTGATGACCGGAAAGCCGCACAGCGCCTCCGGATAGACCGTGACGGTCGGTTCATACTGCACCAGCCCGAGCCCGTCCAGCGCCGCCCCCGCGAAGCGGGCGAGCAGCAGCGCATCGCCGCGCAGCAGTTTGTTCCAGCTGCTGAACCGCCACAGCCCGGCGAAGCCACCGCCGGCGAGCACCACCGCGGAACAGCCGAGCGCTTCGCCGTCCGCAAACCGCGCTCCGACGATCGCGCCGTCGCGGAGCAGCAGCGCCGACACCCGCCGCCGTTCCGGCTCGATGCCGAGGCGGCGGAGAATCTCCCGCCCGGTGGAGGTGCCGCAGTGAACCACCCGGGGACAGCTCGTCCCGGCGGCATGCAATGTGTCGTATGAGCCGTCCGGAGTACGGTCGAACTCGACGCCGAGCGCCTCCATCCGGTGCAGTTCCGGCAGGGCGCGGTCGGCGAGAACGCGCGCCAGGCGGGGATCCCCCGCCCCGTTTGCATTCCGGACCGTGTCGCAAAAAAACGCCCGGGGAATCCTCCGGCCCAACCGGGGCGGAGAAGCCCATCACCTCGGAGGAAGCCCCTCCTCCCGCATCGACAATGCGGACCGCAAGGCGCGGAAAACGCTCCGCCAGCTCCGCCGCCGCGGAACAGCCCGCAAGCCCCCCGCCGACGATGAGCACGTCACAACGGTTCATATCTCCCATACCGCACCCCGGGCGGTGGAACCGACATTGCGAGAGAAGAGCCGCAGAAATTTATGGTGGCCGGTTCCGTCGAACCGCCAGCTCCAGTTCCGCCGCCGTTTGGCGAGAACTTCCGGCGCCACCTCCAGATCGAGGCGGCGCTCATCCAGATCGATGACGACCCGGTCGCCCTCCTCCACCAGCGCCAGCGGACTGCCCAGCGCCGCTTCCGGCGAGAGGTAGCCGATCGACAGCCCGCTGCTGCCGCCGGAAAAGCGACCGTCGGTGATGATCGCGACCCGGTCCGCCAGCCCCATCCCCTTGAGCTCCTTCTGGAAGGGATACGCGGTGGTGCCGAAGCGCGCCCGCGGCCCCAGATAGCGCAGGATCAGCGCCTCGCCTCCGCGAATCTTCCCGGCGTGGAGCGCATCGAGCGCCTGATCGAGGGTGTCGAACACCAGTGCCGGACCGGAGAAACGGCGCATCGATTCCGGAACCGCCGCCTCCTTGACGATTCCTCCCTCCGGCGCAAGCGACCCGTAGAGGACGAAGAGCGCGCCGTTGGCGGCCGCCGGGTTCTTCAGCGTGGTGATGACCCGCGGATCGAAATTGACCGCGTCGGCATAATTCTCCCGCAGCGTCTTCCCGGTGACGGTGAGCACGTCGCCGTGGAGCAGCGGCATGAGTTCGGCAAAGAGCGCGCGCGAACCGCCAGCCCGGTCGATATCCTGAAAATGCCACGGCCCGCTCGGCGAAGACGCGACCAGCAGCGGCACCTTCCGGCTCGCCTCGTCGAAAAGTTTCCACCACTGCCCGTCAAGTCCCGCCTCGGTCGCAATCGCGGGCAGATGGAGCAGCAGGTTGGTCGAACCGGCCGTCGCCATCGTTTCGCGGATGGCATTTTCGACCGCATCACGGGTGATGATCTTCCGCGCGGTGATTCCGCATTTGAGGAGTTCCATCACCTGCCGACCGGCCCGGTAGGCGATCTGGAGCAGTTCCGAACTGTGGGCGCTCGCAGTGGCGTTCCCCGGCAGCGACATGCCGAGCGCCTCCGCCGCCAGACACATGCTGTTGGCGGTGGTCATCACCCCGCAGGCGCCGCAGGGACCGTACATGGCGGCCACCTCCCGTTCGGCACGGGCGCGGTCATAACTTCCGTCGAGCGCCTTGCCGACATGATCGGTGAGTTCGATGTAGTTGGCGGAACTCCCGTCCAGATACGGCATCGGCATGTAGCCGCCGGTCACCACCACCGCCGGAATGTCGAGCCGGGCCGCCGCCATCAGGTGGCCCGGCACGATCGAATCGCAGGTGGAGAGCAGCACCATCGCATCGAACATGTTGCTCTCCACCGTGAGCTCCACTTCGTCGGCGATGAGGTTGCGGCTGGGCAGCTCCACATATTTGGGATCGCGCAGCACCATGCCGTCGCAAATTCCGGTAGTCATCATTTCAAACGGCAGCCCGCCCGCCTCGCGGATTCCCTGCTTGACCCGCTCGCTCAGCGCACGGAGGTGAACGTGGCCCGGATTGTACTCATTCCAGCTGTTGACGACCGCCACGATCGGCCGGTCGAACTCCTGTTCGGTATAGCCCATGCCGCGAACGAGCCCGCGGCGACACTCCCGGGCCAGTCCGTAACTCCAGTTGCTGCGGCAGGAACAGAACTTGTCTTCCATCTTGCACCCTCCTTACGGCGCGGTCCGGCCATCCCGGCCGGTTCAGTTGAAACTTTCGATCATGCCCGACACCGACTGCCCGCCGTCGACGCCGATGGTCTGCCCGACAATGAACTTCGCCTTCTCGTCGTCGGCGAGAAAGACCGCGAGATGAGCGATATCCTCCGGCCTGCCGAAGACACCCGCCGGAATCTTCCGGAGAAACGCCTGCCGCTCCTCCGGCGTGTATCGGAATTCAGTAAGAGGAGAGGCGATGAAGCCGGGCGCGATGCCGTTTACGTTGATGCCGTGCTCAATAAGTTCGACGCCGAGCGCCTGGGTGAGCATGTTCAGCCCGCCTTCGCCGGACCGTACGGCAGCATCTTGCGCCGGACCCAGGTGACCCGGCTGTGAATCGAACTGATGTTGATGATCTTCCCCTCGATCCGGTTGTCGATCATGTTCTTCGCGGCCAGCCGGGCACAGCAGGCCGCCGCACTGAGATTGAAGCGGATCTGTGCCTCCCAGTACTCCATCGGCATATCCTCGAATCCGCCCGGCGGAATCACCTGCGCTCCGCCGACGTTGTTGACCAGCACGTGAATCCGCCCGCCGAACCGGTCGAGAAATTCGCGGAACATCCGTTCGCATTCGCCGTAGTCGCTGACGTCCGCCTTGAAGAGCTCCGCCTCGCCCCCGAATTCCCGGCAGCGGTCGAACGTCCGCTTCGCCCCCCGCGTCGTCGCGATGGAAATTGATACCGACGTTGCAGCCGGAACGGGCAAACTCCACCGCCGTCGCCGCTCCGATTCCCTTGGACGCCCCTGTGACCAGCACATTTCTTCTTTCAGACATGAAAAATCACTCCTTTTTCCTGTTGAAACATTATTTTAATCATGTGCGATTTAATTATACACCCGCTTTTTCCCGAATGCAAGTCAACGAAAGTACAATCAGAAGAATTTCTCGTAGGCGAGACGGATGACCCCCAGCGCGGACTGGGCATCTCCGAGGGAGGTGATTGAAATTCTCATACCGCGACGGCGGTCCTCGGGAACCAGTCGTTTCAGGCGGCGGAGCACCGCGTTGTAGAGGTAACCGTTTTCCCGACTCTGCCCGCCGGAAAAGATGAGCGCATCCGGCTGATACATCTGAATCAGCCCCGCGATGCCGACTGCATCACAGGCGGCGGCGCGATTCAACAGCGCAACGGCCCGGCGGTCCCCCGCCGCCGCCGCAAGATCGATCGCCGCCGCATTCTGCCAGAGGGGATACGCCGGATCGTTCTCATGCCGCCGCCGGGCGATGGCGGCGAGGGAACGCGCTCCCGCAAACGCCTCCAGACAGCCGCGATAGCCGCAGACGCAGATCTCCCGGTTGCCGGGAATGTAGAGATGGCCGATGTACCCGGCCGGACGGTCGGGACGACTGACGATCAACTGATGCTGCGCGATAATCGCCGCTCCGATTCCGACCCCCAGTCCGACAGTGACCAGATCGCCGGTTCCGGCGGCGGTGCCGAATTTGTACTCCGCCCAGGCGGCGGCGGCCTGCGTGGTGATGACGCAGGCGGGAACGCCGAACTCCCGCTCGACCTCCTCGCGGACCGGCAGGTTCGCCCCCCAGCGGATCCCCATGTTGCCCGCCGAGACCACCACCCCCGTATCCGGATCGGTGTTCGCCGAGACGGCGAGGCCGATCAGCCGGAGCTTCGCCGCATCGAGGCGGCTTTCCGCAAGTGAACTGCGGATAAATGCAAAAAGATGACGGAAAAACGTCTCCCGCCCCTCGTAGGGCGGCGTGGCGATCTTCCGATAATAGAGCCGGTTGAAGCCGAGATCGGAAAAGAGAATCCGCCACGATTCCCCACCGAGATCCAGCCCGGCGAACAGGGCAGAATCAAGATTGAGCGCCAGCGGCAGCGCCGGCCGCCCGCGGCCGCTCGGCGCCTCCTCCTGGCGAAAATCGTCCGATCCGCCAGCAGGGAATCCACCGTCTTGCAGACGGTGGCACAGGCGAGCCCGGTCGCATTCTCGATCGACTTCTTGGTCGCCTCGCCCCGTCCCGCGCGGACGGCGTCGAGCACTCTGATTCTGATCCTGTCGCTCATCGTTCCTTCAAGTGGCTTGCCACGGTCCAACACGCGAGAAAGAGCTTCTCCGGCATGCCGCAGCCGATCCTTTCCAGCAGGCGGCGGGCGATCTCCGGCACAGAATGGATTCCCTCTTCCTCCGCCTCCCGTATGAGTATATCATACTTTTCGGAAAATGAAAGCGACTCTTCCAGAAATGATCGAACTTTTTCCTCCCCGGGAAGCACCGGCGGGAAGGGTTCGAAGCGGTGGCCCGCCACCAGAACCTCCGCATTCAGCGCCATCAGCCGCATCAGCGTGTCGCGGTAGGCGGCCCGATCCATGTAGAGCGCGATCCCCTGCCCCCATGTCCCGTTGCCCTGCACCGAGTCGCCGGTCACCAGCAGGCGCTTTTCCGGCTCGAAAAACGCCACCGCGTCGGAATCGTGCCCCGGAGCGGGAATCAGCCGGAGACCGGCGACCGTCTCCCCGCTTCGATCAGAAAATCCGGCTCCACCCCGTCCAGCACGGCGGGCGGCGCCGGACTCTCCGCCGGGAATTTCGCCCGAATCTCCCGGCTGTAGAAAAGCGGGCGCCGAAGCTTTTCCGCCCCCGCGGCAAAGACGCCGAACTTCGCCCGGGGCGCGAGTTCCCGCAGCCGCGCATGTCCGCCGATGTGATCCCCGTGGCAGTGGGTGCAGAGCACGAAGTCGAGATCATCCGGCGCCAGCCCCAGCTGCGCCAGCGCCGGGACGATGCACCCATCCACCACGGCGGCATCGATTCCGGAATCGATGAGCGAAACACCCTCTCCGTTGCGGATCAACGTCACCCCCGCCGGCGGGCCGCCGGTCGGAGTGAAGAGCACGTCGCAGCCGGAGACGACCGGTTCAAACTGATTTTTCAAAATATCCTCCTGTTCACGGTTGACAAAAAAGAGCTTCTGATCTATAATATAATCGCACATGATTTAATTCAAGCAAAAACCGGGAGAAAATTCCATGAATTCCACAAAAGAGAGCACCGCCAACGCCGAAGCGTTCCGCCGTCTTGTCGAATCGCGACCCATCCTGACCGGGATGGCCCGCGCCGGAGAGGTGATTCCGGGGATGAAACCCAACACGGTCCTGCACTCCGGTCCGGAGATCGAGTTTGCCGCCATGCGCGGCGCGCACCGCCAGGGCATCGTCGGCGCGCTCCTCTTCGAGGGAATCGCCCGCGACGAAAAAGAGGCCGTCGGCATGATCGAAGCAGGAGAGATCGACATCCGCGCCGCGAACGACTTCAACTCCGGCGCCCCCGGCAGCGGCATCACCTCGAGCTCGATGGCCGTGCTGGTCGTCGAGGAGAAAACAAGCGGGATCCGCGCCTTCGCGCCGCCGATCGAGGGGGCACAGGGCGGCGGCCTCGGCGGCTGGGGCGTCTGCAATCCGGCCATCCGGGAGAATCTCCGGAAAATCGCCGGCACCTTCGCTCCCCTCTTCACCCGGGTGCTCGCCTCCTGCGGCGGCATTGACGTCAAGACGCTCTTCGCCGAAGGGCTGACCATGGGGGATGAGGAACACACCCGGCAGGTCGCCACCGACGCCCTCTTTTTTCGCCCAAATGGCGGCGGCCTCCGCTTCCGCCGGACTGACCGCGGAGGAGCGCTGCACCCTGCTCGACTACCTCGGCAGCTGCCGGAGATTCGTCCACCACATCGGCTGCGCAACGGCGGTGGCCGCACTCAAGAGCGCCGCGAACGTACAGCACGCCACGATGGTGACCGCGATGGGCGGCAACGGCGTCGAATTCGGCATCAAGCTTTCCGGCCGCGGGGGAGCAGTGGTTCACCGCCCCTCCCCCACCTTCACCGGGCGCTACTTCTCGCCCGAATACAGCGACCGCGACTCCTCCCCGTGGCTCGGCGACAGCAGCAACGTCGAAGCCTTCGGGCTGGGCGGCATGGCGGCGGGTGCGGCGCCGATCCTGATCCGGAGCCGCGGCGGCGACGTCGCATCGGGCGCGGCGCAGACCGCAGAGATGGCGAAGATCTGCCTCGGAGAGAATCCGCAATTCCTGATCCCGATGCTGGATGGACGCCGCGTTCCCTGCGGAATCGACGCGCGCAAAGTGCTTGAAACCGGCATTCTGCCGATGATGCACGGCGGCATCCTCTCCCGCGAAGGAGGACAGATCGGCGTGGGATACGCCAGAACTCCGCTGGAGTGTTTCCGTCGCGCTCTGAATTGACCGATATGAAGTTGTATTTTCTCCGGAGAACGGTATAGTAAACAAAAACAAAATCTACGGAGAAAACACCATGGCCCGGATCATCACCCTCGGTTCCCTCAATCTGGATTTCACCTATCAGCTGCCCAAACCGCTGGAGGTCGGCGAAACGCTCTCTTCGCTCTCCTACCGCTGCGGCGCGGGCGGCAAGGGAGCCAACCAGTCGATCGCCGCCGCCCGCGCCGGCGCCGAGGTGTACCACGCCGGGAGGATCGGCAGCGACGGGACCCTGCTCCGCCGGACGCTGGCGGAATCCGGGGTCAAGCTCGATTTTCTCGAAGAGGTCGAGACGCCGACCGGACACGCGGTGGTGCTGATCAACGACGCCGGAGACAACTCGATCGTCCTCTACGGCGGAGCGAACCGGACGATCGACGACGCCTTCATCGACCGGGTAGTCGCCGCCGCTTGCCCGGGGGATATCCTGCTGCTTCAGAATGAGGTCTCCGACATCGGTTACGCGATGAAGGCGGGCAAAAAAGCGCAGATGCGGATCGCCTTCAACTTCGCCCCGTTCGATCCGGAACTCGCCCCGAAACTGCCGCTTTCGCTGTGCGATTACCTCTTTCTCAACCGGATCGAGGCGGGCGGCATCGCCGGAAAAAAGCGAGGTGGAGGAGATTCTCGAAACGCTCGCCCGGCGCTTTCCCGAAACCGAACTCGTGCTGACCCTCGGCCCGGAGGGAGCCATCGCGCTCACCCCCGCCGGAGAGCGGTTCCATGCCGACTCGCCCCGCGTCGAAGTGGTCGAAACCACCGCGGCCGGCGATACCTTCATCGGCTACTATCTCGCCGGAATCCTCGACGGACTCAAGCCCGGCAAAGCGCTGGAACGCGCCTGCCGGGCCGCCGCGCTCTGCTGTTCGCGGGCCGGTGCGGCGGAATCGATTCCCACCCGCGCCGAGCTCGACCGCTGAACCGGAGTTACCGGCGGGCCGTTTCCGCGGCCGCCAGCGCCTCGCGGAACGCCGCCAGCGCCTCCGGGAACGGCGTGAGCACCCGCTCGAGCACCCCTTGAACGAACGAGATGCACATGCCGTAATTGGTCACCGGCACCCCGGCGCGCGCCGCCGCCTGAATCCGGGAGAGCACCTCCCGGCGGTTGAGCATGCAGCCGCCGCAGTGAATAACCAGCTTGTATTCGGAGAGATTCTCCGGGTAATCCCGCCCGGCACTCACATCGACCTGCAGCCCCTCCCCTGCGTAACGGCGCAGCCAGCGGGGAATCTTCACCCGGCCGATGTCATCGGAAACCGCGTGATGGGAACAGGCTTCCGCAATCAGGACCTTGTCCCCGGTCGGAGCGCCGCAATCGCGGCCGCGCCGCGCGCCATCAGGATCATATCCCCCTTCAGCCGGGAGAAGAGAATCGAAAAGGTGGTGCAGGGGATCTCCGGCGGCGTATCCGCCACCATCCTGTCGACCACCTGCGAATCGCAGACCGCGAGATCCGGCGGCGTCTTCAGCCGGGCGAGCATCGCCGGATACTCCCGTTCCTTGACCACCAGCGCCGCCGCGCCGTTGTCGAGCGCGTCGCGGATCGTCTGCACCTGCGGCAGAATCAGCCGCCCCTTCGGCGCCTCCAGATCGATCGGCACGATCAGTGCGGCCAGCCCCCGGCGGCAGCAGGTCGCCGACCAGCGGCGGAACCGCGAGGAAATCCTCCGGGCAGCAGTCGATCAGCGCGCGCTTGAAGTCGGCCACGCACTCTTCACGCCGCGCGGGCGCGAGGTTGTCCGCCACCGCCGTCGAAGCAATGCCCTTCGAGCGGAGCAATTCCAGAAATGCGGCGTCCGGCGCGCGGAGGTCCGCCTTGCCGACGACGGCGACGACCGGCAGTTTCCGCTCCCGCGCCTCGGCGAGAATCCGCTCCTCCGGGGCGCCCCACACCCCGCTTCGCAGAGGATCACCACGATATCGGCCCGGGTGAACACCCGCATGGTCCGTTTGATCCGTTCGGCGCCGAGCTCGCTGGTATCGTCGATCCCGGCGGTGTCGAGAAAGACCACCGGTCCGAGCGGCAGCAGCTCCATCGTCTTCTCCACCACGTCGGTGGTGGTGCCGGGAACCGGCGAGGTAATGGCGGCCTGCTGGCCGGAGATCATATTGAGAAAGCTGGACTTTCCACATTGGTGCGCCCGAAGAGGGCGATGTGAAGACGCATTGACTTGGGTACGGTTTCCATTCTGTAAACTCCTTCCATGCCTTACCCGGGGGGGACCTTTCCTCCCGCTCACGTGTTCCCGGTTACTTCCCGGAGAGCGCACTCCGGACCCGCCGGAACCGGCGTCGCCAGACCGCCTGCTCCCGGCGGGAGAGAATCAGGAAAAAGACCGCCGCAATTCCCGCCGGAACCACCAGGAAAATGTAACGACCGAATTCGCGCAGCAGAAACGCTCCTCCCGCCGCGCCGAGGATGAAGCAGAGGATGACGCCGTAATAGTGCATCGCCTTGCGGAACTCCTCCCGGTCCCGCTCGAAAACCGAACGGAAGAGCGCATCGGTGCCGCTGCGCAGATTCCCGGTGCACATGGTCGAGGCGAACGGCAGCCCCCTCACCCGGCGGAAGGTCTGCACCTGAAGCGCGCAGACGAAGGAGATCACCCCGTTCACCAGAAAATCGAACTCCCCTTCCGGAATGAAGCAGACCGGCGCGAGACAGAGGAACTCCAGCAGAATCACCGACTGGTGCCACGAGAGCCGCCGCGCCGCCGAAAGGCGCCGGTGGATCAGATCCGCGACGAAGATGCCGAGCGCGTAGCAGAGAATCGCGAGCAGATATCTCGAACATTCGACCCAGTGCAGGCTGGAAAGATGAAACCCGAACAGCACCATGTTGCCGGTCACGGCGTTGGCGAAGACCCGCCCCCGGCAGAGGTAGGTGTAGATATCCAGAAAACCGCCGGCAATGCTCAAGACACAGGCGGCGGTCAGCCGTTCCGCATTTGATGAACTGTTTTCCATGATTCCGAACGCTCCCGCATTTAATAAAATACACCCTCTCGGAGCAAAGTTCAATCGGGCAACCTCGCATTCCTCCCTCCCGCGCCCCACTTTTTTTCCGGAAAATTTCCCATCCCCTCTTGACACCACACCGCTTTCATCGTATAATTAATACGGATAAGCAAAAGGCGAAAGGCACGCAGAACATGACACAGCGGGAGCTGGCCAGAACCCTGAACATCACCCAGGCGGCGGTATCGATGGCGCTGAAGGGATCGCCTCGAATCTCGCCCGAAGTGCGGGATTCCGTGCGAAGACTGGCGAAACATTCGGGATACCGGCTGAACCTCGCCGGGCAGATGCTGCGTCGGAACCGCTCCAACGTCATCGGCACGATCTTCCCCCGCCTGACCAACCTCTACTATGCGGAATTGTTTCAGGAGATTCAGCAGCAGCTTCAGCCGCACGGCTACATTCTCTCGCTCACACCGGCCGAGACGGAGGAGGAGCTCCGGCGGGCGGTCGAAATTTTGAAGCAGATGCACGTTGCGGGCGTCATCAGCAGCGCCTATCAGACCGAACCGTTGCGGCCGTTCCGGGAGGCGGGAATCGCACTGGTGCTCTGCGGCGGTTACAAGCGGGTGGAGATCGGCGCCAGCCAGATTCTGCCCGACTACCATCAGCCCATTCTCACGCTGACACGCCGCTTGATTGCCGGAGGGCGCCGCCACATCGCCTTCTTCGGCGCCGACACGCCGGAGGAGCAGCGCTACAGCGCCTATCTTGCCATCCTGCGGGAAGCGGGGCTCGCGCCCATGCCGATTCCGCTGGAGCACCCCGCCCCTTCGCAATATATGGATTCCGCCTTCGCAGCGATCCGGCACCATCTGGAAAAGCATCCGGAGACCGACGCGGTCATCGCACACCACGATGAACTCGCTCTGGTGGCGAAACGCGCCATCCTGCAGACCGGACGCACCATTCCGCAGGACGTCGCGCTCACAGGGTTCGACAACATCTCGCTCGGTCGATACATAACGCCTTCGCTGACTACCGTCGAGCAGCCGAAAAAAGAGATTGCGCAGGCAATCATTCACGAGCTGCTGGAATCCATGAGATCCGGATCATCGGGAGTTCATCTCCCTCCCCTGCCGTCTGGTCATCCGCGAATCAATTTAAATTTAACTCCTTATTTATACGGATAAATGTGTTCTGCGTAATGCGTTAAACGTTTTATAATTAACGACTTTTGAGTCGTTTGCCCTTGAAAATTCCTCCTCTTGGTGATATATTGTAATATCTTGCGGGACAACAATTAACCACTCAAAAAGAGGAAAAATATGATGCAAAATTCACTGTTTTATGACTACTACGGCCTAATCGATTCGTGCCCATTCCTGAAAAAATACGATGCACTTTTCCGCGCTTTCGATCTGATCTACGACCAGCCGGATTTTCCCGAACTCGGCCGCCGTGGCTATCGGCGTTCCGCCTATTTCAAGGCGCTGATCTACAAACAATCGGCTCACATCAAATGCATTTCCGACCTGGTCCGGGATCTGGAAAGCCGTCCGATCCTTGCCGAAATGTGCGGTTTCAACCCAGGCCGGATTCCCGATGCGTCCCGTTTTTCGCGCTTCCTGACCGATACGAATAACTCCGAAATCGAAACTTTTTTCATACTTCCGGCAAACTGCTGGTTGAAAAAGGCATCGCCACGCTGGAGGTCATTATGGCCGATTCTAAACCGATCAAGGCCAACACCAAGCACAACAATCCCAAGAATCCCAACCGTAAGCTCGACAAAGCCACCAAGATCAAGCGCAATCCCATGGCAACGCTCAGTTATTATTCCTACATCAAACAACCGAGCGGCGATAAGAAGAAAACCTTTACCTGGTTCTGGGGCTACCGTACCCACGTCCTGCTCAGCGGTGAGGGTATTCCTCTTATCGAAGTTACCCTGCCGAACAACCGCACCGACGGCAAAGTAGCCAAGGCGCTACTGAAAAAGTTCGTGCGAATCTACGGTCAGAAAAAGGGCGCATCTTTCTCGGCGATGCCGGATACGATGACCGCGAACTTTATAACTTCATTGTCGAAAAACTTAAAGCCGAACCGTTCATTCCGTTGAACCGCCGCAATCAGCAGCCGGACAAAACCGTGGGGCCGCACGGACTGCCGCTGTGTCAGGCCGGTCTGGAAATGAAATTTTACGGCATCAGCCCGGATGGAGCCCGAACCCGCAAGAAATTTCGTTGTCCGATTGTCGCCGGGACCAAACGGGAAAAGGCCGCTTTACCGCCGCAATGCCCAATCGACCATGACCATTTCTGTACCGGCAAATGTTACGGCTGTACCGCCTATATCGACATTACCGATGATCATCGCAGCCAGGTGCCCAGAGAGTCGAAACGCTTTAAGGACACCTATAAATGCCGGACTGAAGCGGAACGTTATTTCTCCCGCCTCGGGCCTCGCGAAGTCGAGGAAATGTCGCAGTACAAATACCGCGCCATCCGCAACCAGATGACCATCGCGCACTTGACTCTGAGCTTAACCGCCGTGGCCGCCGCGTTGGTTCTGGAGCAACCGGATAAAATCCGTTGCTACAAAACTTTTGCCGACGCCGCTTAGCTTCGCCTGTCATAAAAAGTAAATTTGTCAAACAACACGCATTGTTGCCAATGCAGGATGGCTTACGCCTAAATTTTCAAGTTTTCAGTACCAAATCCGGCCTTTCGGGCCGTTTTACCGCCAAACAAAATTTTCTCAGCGTTTCCGCCGCAAATCAGGTTCCGGCTCGTCGCCGAGTCAACGTTTTTCTCTTATTTCGCACGAGTCATATACGGATAAGCAATTTTGAAAAGCAGAAACAAAAACCGATTCACCAACCCAAAGGAGGCTATCATGCAATCGGAAAGAAGAAGATTTTTTACGCTGATCGAACTCCTCGTAGTGATCGCGATCATCGCGATTCTGGCGGCGATGCTGCTGCCGGCGCTGAACAAGGCCCGGGAGCGGGCGCGCGGGATTTCCTGCACCAACAATCTGAAACAGCTCAGCACCGCGCTGCAGCTGTACCGCTCCGATTACAACGACGATTTCTGCTTTCTGGAGCAGACAGGCTCCACCCCGGTTTATGTCTGGAGCTATTTCCTGAACGGGCAGAAGATCACCGGAGAGAATAAGATGTATTTCTGCCCCTCCCGCGACATGCCTCAGGGAAACATCTCCGTGGAATACTACACATACGGGTATGCCAATTGCAGCACTGACACTCAAAGTATCATGCCGTACCGCTGGGGAGAAATGCTCCCGCCCGGCGGCACCAGAACCTTTCGCATTCTGAACGGGAAAAGGATCACCCTGCCCTCCCGAACCATCATCTTCGCAGATTCCCGCAGAACAAACTCGGAATATAGCGGCTATCATCTGTCGTATCACTCCGGGTTGACCGTCGGCTTCTCCAACAATCACGGCCAGGGAGGAAACATCGCCTACTTCGACGGCCACGTCGCAACCTCCACGCCGCGCGAATACGGCAACCACGTCATCCAGTTTTACAAGGATGCCGTCAACAGAACCGTGACGGAAGTCTTTTACGTGAATCAAGTCGGATTTGCCTCCAAAGCGAACAACTGAGAGAAAACTCCCCATGAAAAAAATACTGAGCGCCCTCCTCGCGTCAACCGGCCTGTTCTGTTCCGCCGGAACCGCCCGGATCGACCTCATCTCGGGGAATGCCGGACTGCGCGTGGTCTCCACCGCCGCCGGCGTCTCCGGCAAAAACATGAACTGGCTGCCGCCGGAAAAAGGCGAAGCGGATGCTCTACTTCCAGCAGCGCAACAGCTGCGACGAATGGTCAACCATGAAGTTCTCCTTCGCCGCCGACCGCGACACCACGGTGCGAATCACCCTTCGCGGTCCCTATCTGGTCACGCCGCAGAAGAAACGACTGCCCGCCGCAGTCTTCTACGATGAACTCCGCATCGACGGCAAACCCGCACCGAACGGCGGCTTCGAGCCCGGAGAAAACGCCGGGCGCCGCTGGAACCATCTCATGTCCGACCGTGGACTCGCCGCCGCCGGAAACGGCGTTCTGCAGGTGACATACGATGACGCGGAGACCTTCCCTCTGCGGGTCAGGGCGGGACAGCCGGTTCAAATTGAAGTGCTTCACCGGGATGCCGGTCTGCGCGAACCCGGGCAGGATGTGACGCCGCTTCCGCTGAAAACCGTCGCGAACCGCGCCTTCGCCGACCAGACCGCCGGAGACGGCAAAGGCGGCTGGACCGATCAAGGGGAACAGAGCCTGCGCGGAATCGTTCCGCAACGCTCTTACGGCGGCATGGAGTTCGACATCCCCGCGTCCGGCAACGCCGTCGTCACGATGGATTCTCCGCACGACCGGACCGGCGTCAAAACCTTCACCCTCACGCCGGGGAGCGAGAAGAAATACGCCTTTCTCTATCTGCTTCACGCCGCGGCGTGGGTGGCCAGTTCCGGGGAAAAGCTCGGCACCGTCACCGTGCGGTACACGGACGGCTCCGAAAGCCGTTTCTCCGTGGAAAACGGCAGAAACATCTGTGACTGGTGGCTCATGACGGCGCTTCCAAACGCCCGGTCGGTCTACCTGCAGAACCGGGAAGAAGGGCGCGGCGGATTTCTGATGACCCGCTTCCCGCTCGACGCCAAACCGGTGAAGCAGGTTCGCTTCGATACCCTCGGCAAAGGGATCTGGGTGATCGTCGGCGCATCGCTCTCCAGCCGCGACGTATCGGTCCAGACGAAGCAGAGGGAGTGCCGGTTCACCGCGCCGCGCTGGAAGAGGGCGGATATGCAACAGCTCGATCTCGTCGAAGGGTCCGCACTCGATCTGAGCGGAAGGAAACGGTTCTCGCCCGAAAAAGACGGCGCCATGCAAATTGACCGGAACGGGGCGATCACCTTCCGGACGCAGGAGGGGAAACCGGTCCGTCTGATCGGCTTCAACGCCTTCCCCAGCCTCTACCGGATGAAGGGGGCAAGCAGAGAGGAGATCCACCGGACGATCGACCGCTGTCTGGAGCAGGCGAAACGGATGGGGTACGACTATTTCCGCACCAATTTTCTCCTCGACCGCGATCCGTTTCAGGGGGCGGCGGCGGACTTCGAATTCAATCCCGAGTATCTCGACCGCCTCGACTATCTGGTCGCCGCCTGCCGCAGATACGGGCTCTACATCTACGGAACTACCGCGAGCTATCAATTGGGGCGGAAGGAGTGGAACAGACCATTCCAGCAGCGGGCCGAACTCAAAACCAAAACTCTGTTCGGCGTCCCGGCACGCCGGGCGGAGTGGAAGACGCTTATCGTGAAACTCCTGACCCATGTCAACCCGTACACCGGAATCGCGTACAAGGACGATCCGGCCTTCCTCTGCTTCGAATTCTACAACGAGCAGGAGATCAGCCTGCAAAGTCTGCTCCGCGCGCCAGAGAGTTTCCCGGCGGAGACGCTGGCCTTCATCAACGCGAAATTCGTCCGTTTTCTGGAGAAGAAATACGGAACGGCGAAAGAACTTTCCAAACGCTGGGGGGTGACGGTCCGGAACTTTCCGGAAGTGAAATTCCATTCCGACAGGTTCACCGGCAACCGGGCCTTCACCGGCGACTGGCAGCTCTTCTGCATGGAAAACGCCGCCGAATGTCTCGACTTCTTCAACGGCGTCATGCGGGAGATCGGCTGCGACAGGTATATTTCGCAGTACAACTTCCTCCCGTCGATCGGATTTTCCAGAGTGCGGGCGGAGAAAACCCACCTCGTTTCGATGAATACCTACTTCCGCCATCCGTCGAAGATGATGAGCAGGGGTTCCGTCGTCCGGCAGGAGAGTTCTCTGACCGGCAGCGGCAGCGAATATTTCAAGAAGGCGGCCACCTGCCGGATCGCCGGGATGCCGCTCTTCGTCACCGAATACAACCACTGCTACTGGAACCGGTATGAATATGAGGGAGGGATCTTCTTCGCCGCCTACAGCGCGCTGCAGAGTTTCGCCGGAATCACCGTCCACCAGAGCCCGGTGATGGAGGAGAACCGGCCGCTCCGGCTGGAGAACTTCCGGGTGGCGACCAGCCCGACCAAGCGGGCGAACGAGTTCCTCGCGATGTCGCTCTTCCGCCGCGGTGACGTGCAGAGTTCGCCGCACCGGGTGGAACTGCTGTTCCCGGCGGAATTTCTGGAGGACGGCAACGCCGGGGCGGGCGCGGTCAACACGAGCCAGGCCGCGCTCGCGTTTCTCACCGGAATCACCCTGCGCTTCCCCGAACTCCCGGCAAAGGCGGAGAACGGGCCGGAACTCTTTTCTGCCCGAACAATCCGCGACAATTCACTCCGGAGCCTGGTCCAGCTCGGTGGAGGGCAGCGTTTTCGGCAACCTCGCCGACAGCGTCGCCAAACTGCGGACCGCCGGAATTCTGCCGAAAAAACAATCCGACCGACGCCGACGCCCAGTGCTTCGTCTCCGACACCGGGGAGCTTTCGCTCGACACCAGAGCCCGGCGGCTGAAGGTCATCACTCCGAAAACCGAAGCGGTCATTCTGAAACCGGACGATACCAACATTGCACTCCGCCGGCTGACCGTGCACTCCGTCGACACCGGCTGCGCCGCGGCGGTCACTTCGCTCGACGACCTCCCGCTGGCAGAGAGCCGCCATATGATGTTCGTGCTCAACACCAATTCCGTTTCGGAGGGTCTGGTGCTCTCCGGCGACCGCAGCACGCTGATCGAGCCGGGGAAGAACGCTCCGCCGCTGATGGAGACCGCCCGGATCCGCGTCTCGCTCCGGTGCGACGGAAAGAGCTGGAAACTCTATCCGCTGAGCCTGAGCGGCGAGCGCCGGAAACCGCTGCCCGTCACGCAGCGGAACAATCTTCTCGAGTTCCGGATCGACACCGGCTCCCTGCCCGACGGCGTCACCCCCTTCTTCGAGCTGATTCAAGAGTAGAATCTCCCCTTCATCACGCCCCGCCCCCGGTCAAACGGGGGCTTTTGTCTCAGCCTGCCTCTCCACAGCAGAATGCAGACGGGGTCATTCCCGCCCCCTTCTTCCAGGATCAACTTTTTTTTTTTTTTTTCGAAACAGCTCTTGACATCCTCCGCGGGATATCGTATAATATAGTATCTGAAACGTTTCAGATTTCAAAAAACAGCGGCAGGAGGCTCGGAGATGGTTTCGATCAAAGATATTGCCAGACATACCGGTTTCGGGATATCGACCGTCTCCGCCGTACTGAGCAATAAGGCGGGAAATCTCGGGATCAAGCAGGAAACCTGCCGGAAGATCCTCGATGCCGCGGAGGAACTCGGATACCGGCGCAACACGATCGCCGCGCAGATGCAGTCCGGGCGTTCCAGAACCCTGATTCAGTTTCTCCCGGATTTCTATGGGGACTATCTCTTCCAGAGCGTGATCATGACGAACATCACCGCGTTCAAATTCGGTTACACGACCAGGGAAATCGTCTACAGCCGGAGTTGTGACTTCCGCAAACTGATGGACAGCGCCATCGAACAGCGACCGGCGGCATTTCTCGCCTGGAATGTGCAGGGGCCGAGGCTGGAAATTCTTCAGGCCGATTCGCATCGATATCGCATCCCGCTCGCACTGCTGGATATCGATGCGGCGGATGCGGAATTCTGCGTGCTCACCGATGATCTTTCCGGAATCCGCCTGGCAGTGGAGCACCTGTACCAGCTCGGCCACCGCCGAATCGTTCACGTCACCACCACCCTGAAAGCAAGGTATGCGAAACATCGTTTCAACGCATATGAGCAATGTTTGAAGGAGAAGGGAGTCGTACTGGAAAAATCCCTCTGCTACCATGACCATCTGGCCACCACCCCGGACAAGTTGATCCAGTACGTGCAGATGCTCGCCTCGCTGCCGGAACCGCCGACCGCCATCACCTGCGGAACAGATTACATCGCGCTCAAACTGATGACGCTTCTGCCCCGTTTCGGATTCCGGATCCCGGAGGATATCTCTCTCGTCGGCTTCGGCGGCCTGCCCCTCGCAAAGATCATGATTCCCCAGCTGACGACCGTTGATCAGTCGCTGGATCAGCTCGGCGCACACGCCGTGGAAAACATGGTTCGTCTCCTGGATGGAGAATCCATTCCCCCGCGCATCTGTCTTCCGACCACTCTCACAATCGCACAAACGACAACTCAACCCCAAAGCAGGAGAGCACTATGAAACCGATTCCGGCACAGAACGAAATGTGGAGGCAAAATTTTACTTTGATTGAACTTCTGATCGTAATTGCGATCATAGCGATTCTTGCGTCACTTCTGCTTCCGGCCCTGAATTCGGCGCGAGGGAAGGCGCGTCAGATCAAATGCGTCAATACTCTGCGCATGTACGGGCAGGCGGGCAGCAACTATGCAGGAGATTTTGACGACTTCTGGTTTCCCCGTACAACAAAGGTTCCGGAAAAAACCACAGCAACCTACTTCATCAACGTACCGCTCATCCGAAGCAAATATCTGAACGTCGACATCAAGAAATACAATGCCGACGGCTGGCTGCCTCCCACCATACTCTGTCCCTCTCCTCCGCCATGCAGAAGGAATATTCTTACGGCTGCTACTTTTCCAACTCTTACGGCATCACCTACAACGGAACGGATGAAAACCCGGTCGGTTCCGGCTTCCGCGGTTACCGGCTGCCCCGCATCCGGAAGCCTTCCCGCTCCATGGCAATGGCGGATGCGCAGGATTACCTGATTTATCAGACCAACTATCTGGAATACATCAAAAGCGTGAAGGCGTACCGCTCAATCCCGGCAACGGAATGCTGGCATATCGGCATGGAGAAAGCTTCAACGGCGTTTTCTTCGACATCCATGTGGAAAGCCTCCGTTTCCCTGAGTTCAGCAAGCGGAAGATCGAACTCATGTATCCGCTGAATCCCTGAACCTCACACAACCAAATCACTTTTACCGAAAGGAAAATCTCTGATGAAATCACGCGGCTTACTTCTGACGCTGCTCTGCGCCATGACACAGATGAACGCCGGCACGCTTCCCGACGGCACGGTGCTCTTCGCCGAATCCTTTGACGAAGTGAAACAGTGGAGCTGCGGAGCGTTTGCAACTGCGGTACAGAACACCATGACCATCCGCGCTGGGACCTCGGCACACCGGGACAGCGGAAATGGTGAAATTCTGGAACAGGATGTGTTCGGCGACCAGACCCGCGCAACCACCGACAACTATACGATTACCCGCGGGATCCACTCCTTTCTGAAAGAGGCGAAAGGATATGAAGCGGAATTATCCTTCGAAGCGAAAGCCGACGATGTGCCGCGCCCGGCAAAGCCATGGGAAGGAATCCGTATCGCGCTCAATTACGCCACGGAAGTGGACAACTATGCGGATTCCTACAACGGTCTCTCCGGCACCTTCCCATGGAGGAGCTTTCGTCTGAAAACCAGAATTCCCGCCAATCTGACCAGCGCATCACTGACGATCGGCATTCTGGGGAAGCAGGGATCGGTCTCCTTCCGCAACGTGAAGATCACCGTCACGGGACCGCCGCGCGCCTCCCTCTTCCGCGCCGATGCGCCGCCGCCGTACAAGGGGCACGATCTCAAGGCGCTGCGCGGTTTCAACACCTGCGACAACATTCTCAAAGACGACAGAATCGGCAAAGCGGTGAAAGAATGGAACGTCAATCTTCTGAAACTGCATCTGCATCTCAAGCAAATTCCCTTCGGCCTCCCGGATGCCGAACTGGAGAAACATCTCGAACCGACCTTCCGCAAGTGGGACAAGGCTCTTGAAGAGGCCGGTCAGGCCGGTACCTTCCTGATCTTTCAGGCCTTCGCCCCCTGGCGGGAGAAGAATGACTGGGCTCATTCGGATCTGTTCTACACGCGCCCCGGTTATGCGGAGTACTTCGTGAAAATCTGGGAAAAAATCGCCGCACGTTACAAAGGAAACCAGAGAATCCATGCGTTTGAACTGCTCAACGAATCCTGTCTCCGAATCGAAAAACAGCCGGGATTTCCGGATTATGAAGAGTTGATGGAGCGTACCGCGCGAGCCATCAATGCGATTGATCCTGAACGTACGATTCTGGTGCAGCCGGAAGAGTGGTTCGGCTGCCGGGCGTTTGAGACGCTGCGGCCGATCCGGGCGAAGAACATCGTTTATGCCGTTCATTTCTACCTGCCCTTCCCCTATACGCACCAGAGAATCGGCAAGGGGAGAGCACAGCAGATCACCTACCCGGGGGAGTGCCAGGGACGTTACTGGGATAAATCCATGTTGCGCAAGGCACTTCAGCCAGTGCGGGATTTTCAGAAGGCTCACAATGTCCACATGCTTGTCTCCGAATTCAGCGCGATCGCGTCCGCGCCGAACCGGGAGAAGTATCTGAACGATCTCATCGAGTTGTTTGAAGAATACAACTGGGACTGGACCTTTCACGCCTATCTGGAGTTCTACGGCTGGAGTCCGGATTACGTTGCCGCACCCGGTTACGAACAGAGGAAATGGACCGATGCGAAATCATGGATTCCCCGGCCGGACAATCCGGCGGCGAAGGTCCTGAAGCGGTTTTTCCATGAAAATGAACTCCGCTGGGAAGCGTTTGACCGGGCGAAATTCGACCGCGAATTTTCTCCCTCTCCCGGAGCCGCACATTCCGGAACGGTCTTTGTGACAGCCGACGCGGGAAATGCGCTGCGTCCGGAGCCCATGCGCGACCGGCCGGGAAGCTGCACACGTCCGACGTGGAACCGGAAAGCGGTCTGGGCGGTCACGCCACAGCTCCCCGAGGAGAAATGGGTCCCCTTCTCCTTCGCCTTCACTCCGGAAAAGGATGGGGAAATCACCCTGACTCTCCTCGTCAACGACAGCGTAGATCGGGCGAATAAAACGAAAACACCCTGCACTCTCGCCTGGGATGACCTCTCACTCGACGGCGCCAGTCTCGTCAACGGCGGTTTCGAACTGCGTGACGCCAAAGGCAGATATACCTCCTGGCCGTGGATCGGTGGCGGCACCTTTCAGCACGAGACCATTTCGCCGCGCAACGGGAAGAGGATGCTGGTATTGAAGGGGAAACAGCAGGCGGCGCAGCGCAGAATCAAGGTGAAAGGCGGCAAGAAGGTGACCTTCCGCGGATTTGTGCGCGTAGTCGGAAACGCCGGAGACGATTCGAAAATTTTACGGCAACCATCTTCGAAACAAAACTGAACTCATCAGGAGATCAATCCCATGATTGGAAAAGAGGAATTCAACCGTCTCCCGGTTTCGGGAGAATATGATGTCGTAGTCGTCGGTGGCGGGCCGGCGGGATTTTCCGCGGGATTTGCCGCCTCCGCCCGCGGCATGAAGACTTTGATCGTGGAGCAGTTCAATTCGCTCGGCGGAGTGGGCGGTGCCGGCGGCCACGGGTGTCTGGCCCGTTTCGAACCCTGGAAGCAGCAGGAGCGGATCGTCGGGGGAATGGTGTGGGAGGCGACACAGCGCATGGTCCGGGCCGGCGGAGCAAATATCGAGATCGGCCATGCGGTTTTCTTCGATGTGGAGACCTTCAAGAAGGTTCTGGAAGAGATGGCGGAACACTACGGGTGCGGCCTTCTCTACTACACACAGTTCACAGACGTGTTCGTGGAAAACGGTAAAATCGCCGGTCTGGTCATTCAAAACAAGAGCGGCCGTTCCGTAATCAAGGCAAAGATTTACGTTGATGCCAGCGGAGACGCCGATGTCGCCGCCTCCGCCGGAGCCCCGTTTGAGTACGGGGATGAAAACGGCATCTGCCAGCCCATGACGCTGATGTTCACCATCGGCGGAGTCGATTGGCCGCGTGTATGCGAATTCCGCAGAGGATACTCCGCGAAGCTGACCGAGATCTGGAAGATCGCTCAGGAGAACGGGGATATGCGTCCCTTCCAGAAGGAGATCATGGGCTGGTGGCATACGGATACCCGGCCGGATCAGCTCGGCGTGAACTTCACTCACATCAACTTCGTGAGCTCGCTCAAGGCGGAGGATCTGACGGCGGCCACGCTGGAAGGACGCAAGCAGGTTTATGAAACGATCGAGGTTTACCGCAAATATATTCCCGGCATGGAAAACTGTTACCTGCTTTCGACCCCGGCGACCGTCGGGATCCGTGAATCCCGGCGGATCATCGGCCGCTACGTGCTGACAGTCGAAGATGTAAAGGGAATGCGGGAGTTCCCGGATTCCATCGGGTACGGCTCCTCCTTCATCGATGTCCACGGCAAGCACGGACCGGGAATGGCGTCTGAAACCTGGTATCCCCCGCCGGATTCAAGTATCAACTGCCCTATCGAATCCTTCTTCCGCAGAAAATCGACAACCTGCTGGTGGCCGGCCGGTGCGTAAGCGTCACTCACGAAGCACTGGGCAGTGTGCGTTTTATCGTTCAGTGTGCGGTTACGGGGGAAGCCGCGGGCACTGCCGCCGCTCTGGCAATCGCAGACAATGTGTCGCCCGCGCAGGTCGATTACGACAGATTGAGGGCAGCTCTTACCGACCGGGGCTGCATTGTATAAACCCCCTTTCCGCCGCTGAACTCATCTCTTCCGGCTGCCGGGGGGAAACCGCCCCCCGGCCCCGACCATGTTCTGAAACGGAAAAAATTCCTGTTTTTTTTAACTCCGGGTATTGACTTTCTCCAATTGATCGGGTATAATTAAAACAAGCTGTCCGATGGCTGTCCGATAGATAAAAAGAGGTGAAGCACGATGAGTCCGGAACCGGGAATTCCGCTGCGGGAAGGATTGAAGATCCGCCATTACATCTTCAATCTTGTTCTGCGTCATCCGGGTGAGTCGGTGAAAGTCCCGTCGTCATGGGAGCTGGCGAAGCACTTCGGCATCGCCCGCAGCACGGTGACGCTCGCCTACAAGGCGCTGATGGAAGAGGGCATCCTGATCGGCCGCCCGGGCATCGGGACCTTTCTCGCCCCCCGCTACAGTCAAGGGCTCAGCAGCAACGGCGCCGTCTATCCGCTGATCGGCCTGCTCACCAACCTCGGCAACAATCTCAGCTACGGCAGTCATCAGTGGGGGCTTATGGCCGCTGCGGGCAGCAACCTGACCTTCGGCGACAGCTGCCAGGTCCGGCCGGTGCCCCTCTCCGGGAGTCTCGAAACCATGAAGAAGGAGCTGGAGCAGAACTACCTCGCCGCCCTGGTCTGGATCACGCCGCCGGAAGATCAGTTTCTTCTGCTTCAGGAAGTGAGCCAGTGTCTCCCCACCGTCATTCTCGGCCGGACCGTGAAGGACATCAACTCCGTCGCGCTCGATTATGAAGAAGAGAGTTACCAGAACGGGAAACGCCTCCTCGCCGAAGGCAGAAAGAAGTTCTGGGCCATCAACATGAGCGGCGCGGAATACTATATCCGGGGTTCCGCCGGGCTTACGCCGAGGCCGGAATCGAACTGGACGAGCGGTTTATTTTCCCCCCGACAGCCGACAGCTGGAAGAGTTCGCGGAAGCACTCCGCTCCGGGCACCGCCCGGACGCCCTCCTGCTGCACTCCAACCGGCGGAAAGAGGTCGTCGAACTGTTGCAGAAAGCCGGAATCGACCTCAAGCAGGAGTGCCGGGTTCTCGCCAACATCGCGGCGGCCCAAATCCCGGGCTTTGCCGGCTGGTGTCACGAAGTGCCCTATGCGGAACTGGGCCGGGCGACAGCGGAGATCGTCTTCCGCCTGCTCTCCGGAGATCGCCGTGTGGAACATCGGATTCTCAAACATAAGAACATTCCAGTCAATCTGGAGTAACAAGGGAGGTTTGAAATGTCGTTTGTCAGAAAGCCGCTATTTACTCTAATCGAATTGTTAATTGTAATTGCGATCATCGCCATCCTCGCGGCCATGCTGCTGCCGGCGCTGAACAAGGCGCGGGAGACGGCAAAGTCGGCAAAATGCGTCAGCAACCTCAAGCAGATCGGTACCGCCTACGCGGTTTACACCGCCAATTACAACGATTTCATGCCCCCGATGTTCGGAGCGCCAGACTATAAGCTGTACTGGAATTACCATCTGCTGAAATTCAACGACAAGACTAGGAAATATGACTCCGGCGGCGTTCCCCGGGCGGTGTTCGACTGTCCCTCCATGCCGGCACGCGAAACTCAGGATGACCCCATAAAAATCGATTACGGGCTCAATATTTTTATCCTCAAAAAGACCTGGACCAGCCCCAACAGCGACTATGAAAGTCGGAAAATTTCAAGCGACAAAGCTCCGTCAAAGCGTTTTCTGATCATGGACTGCTACCAGAATACATCAAACAAAGCCAATGGATTCTGGCGAATCCATTTCAGCCCCAATTTTTTGACTAACGCCGCCTGGGGACAGCCGGCCGGACGGCACAGCGGCAAAGTCAATATGCTTTATCTCGATTTTCATGTCGGTCCGGTTCGGCTGCTCGATCAGGAGAACCCCTTCAATTACGCGCCGTTCCTCTGGGCCGGCAACTGCTTCCCGAAGTCGGTATGGGACAATTTCCTCGGCTTCCCCTACCCGTGGTAAGTTTTCTCCGGAAACTGCTGCCGTTTGTAACAACGAAAACCTGTATAGTATGAAGTGAAAGGCTCACCATGTCAACACGAAAAAAAATCGTTTCTCTGCTCACACTGTTCGCAGCGGGCACACTCGCCGCAACGGTGATCGAGGAGGATTTCAAACAGTATCCGGACTTCGATCCGGCACACCGGAACTGGGAGTTCCGCGGCGTCGGCGGCGAAGTGCGCGACGGCGGCTACCGGTTCAACGGCACCGGCATTCAGCAGAAGGTGGAACCCGATGTCCACCCCGCCCTCACCATGGGGCAGCTGCGGGACTACCCCGCCGGGACGAAACTTGCCATTGAAGCGGAATTCGAACTCGGCCGCAAGGGGTTCAGCTTTCTAGACAAAGAGGGTAAATTCGTCCGCCGGATCGGCGTGGTGATCCTCGACCGGCAGTTCGCCCGCGGGCGGCGCGACGCCATGACCATTCCGACCATCCTGCTGACGCTCGACCTCGACGCGACGGGCAAACCGTCGGTCTTCTTCGGTTATACCGGGAATCCCAGACTTTCCCCGCAGAAGAAGGTGTATGAATCCGCCCCGTGGAAGCCGGAGGGGGAATACCGTTTTCGCTCACGCTCGCCGACAATACCGCAACCGGCGTCATCAAAGATGCCGCAGGCAGGGTGATCTACCGCGGAGAGCTGCGCGATCCCGGATTTGCCAAACTCTTTCCCCACGCCCACCCCGGCTTTGCCAACCAGCGCATGGAAGGAGCGCTGAAGAGATTCCGCGCCGACAACCTCGACAGCTTCACCGCTCCGGCGAAACTGTCGCCGATCCCGATGCCGGAGGTCTGGACGGTTGTTCTCGATCCGGAGAAGAATGCCAAAGGCGCCCTCCGGCAGGCAAAACCGGATGCACAGGGGAAGATCAACGTCTCCGCCATCGCCGGCGGCCACCGGCACAAGCGGCTCGCCCGGCTCGAATGTGAACTGGAAGTTCCCGCAACCGGCAAATACGCGGCGCAGGCACGCGGCGACTGGTACTGGAAACTGCTGGTCAACGGCAACAGCGTCGCCAACTTCTCCCTGCGGGGGAACGGCATGAACGACCATGTGCTGGAACTGCCGCTCAACGCGGGAAAGAACCGGATCACGGTGGAATTAGGCAGCGGCAGCGGCGGCTGGAACTTCCGCCTCGCTCCGCCCGAAGCGGAGGCGCTCAAAGCGAAGGAGGCGGCATTGCACCTCTACGGCGCCGACCGCATCCGCTGGAATCTCGACCGGATTTTCGACGACCTCAACAACCTGCGCCGCTGGAGGATCGAAATCCCGAAGCTGGAACAGGAGCTGCTTGCGATGCGCCGGGACCTCCCGGCCGGACTGACCAACCGCGATGCGGAGAAATTCGATCCGGCGCTCGACCGCTTCTATCTCGGAATCTACAACGGCAGGCGGCTGCTCCGGCTGCGGGAACTGCGCAAAGAGCTGGCCGGCCTTTCCTCTCTGGAAGAAAATCGGAACAGCGATATCGCCGCAACCCTCAGAAAACTGGATGCTCTGGATGCCGGACTGCTTGCGGCGGTCTCCTCGGAAAATGCCTCCACCGTCGAAACACTTGCCGCCGAAGCGCAGCAGCTCATCGATGAGGGGCTGAACCGGTGCAACGGGTTCCGCGAGGGAGTGACGCTCGGACGCAACTTCGGCCGCTTCGGCTGGGTGACCGGCGACAAGGTGGCCGCCTACTCCTCCGGCGACGGTCTGCTCGCCAACCAGGTGCTCGCCAACGGCGCGCTGCTCCGGCAGTACGTCACCGGGGAAGACGGCAAAACCCCATGGCGGATGCTCTTCCGCTTCTTCGGCAACCGTGACGCGGCAAAGAGCGCCGAACTCGCCGCATTGCCCGTCTCCGGTGAGAACAGAGAGGTGGAGTTCGGATACGACCCCAGCTCCTTCTACTCCGGTCGCACCCCGCAATCGGTCAAGGTGCACGAAACGAACTGGATCCACAAGCGTTTCTCCTATGCCGGCGGCTTCACGGCCGATATGAATCTGCTCACCCCGGCGCTGCTGCTGGAGAGCGGCTTCCATTCGCTGGAGCTGAGCGATCCTGTCACCTCCGCCTTCACCCACTTCGGCTACCGCAACGCCAAAGGGGAAGTCGTTTCGCAACCGCTGCGAGACGGCGTGCTCTACGACCGGAAACGCGACGGCGAACTCGGCCGCAACTGGGTGCTCTTCTGGAGCGGCGACAACCGGGAGATCGACCTTGCACACCATCGCGGTTCCATTCCGGTGCAGGTGATCTTCCAGCGCCGTCCGGAGAAGATCGAGCGCAAAAACGGCAGGACCGTCATTCAGTTCGCCCGCAACGGCGCGGTCTGGCTCAATACCCCCTTCGGCGCCCGCATCCAGCCCGCCGGAAACTGGCGTGGCTTCCTGCCGCCCTCGGCGGCGGGCCGCTGCGACGTGCACGCGCAGACCGCCCTCGCCTGGCCGGTCGAACTGCGGGAGTATTTCCGCCCCGCCGGGAACGGACGGGTCGAAATCGTCAACGTCGCCGCCTTCCGGAAATTTACCGACAACGACTGGAAACTCGAACCGCTCGAATTCGTTCCGCTCCCGCCGGTGCTGACGCTGATGACCGGACGCGGCTTCGACGCAGAACTCCCGGCGCAGACCGTCGACCTCGGGTATCCGACCATCTACGGACCGCTGCACGGCGTCTTCGCCTCGCAGCTGCGCTACACGCTGCCGGTCACCGAAGCACCGCGCACCGCCTTTCCGCAGAATCCGGAGGCGAATCCTGATGACGCACAGCAGCTGATTACAAAAACGATCAGTCAGATCGACGGAATCCGCTTCCGCCTCTTCTGCGAAAACATCGCCCGCAACTGGCACTCCCTCTGTCCGGCCATCGACCGCCCGGCCAAAGCGTGGTCATGGCTGCCGGAGGAGTTCCGCGACTACATGCGCGGCCTCTACCGCGCCCGGATTCCGTTCCTTTCGAGTTACCGCGACTACCGCTTCTGGCGCTCGCTCTGCGAACCCTATTCCGGAGCGAAGTACTTCTACTCCTTCTCCATCTCGACGAAGAATCCCGGCGACGTCGGCGTCTTCGGCGACCGCGGCTACGGCGTCGGCAACCACCTTCTGATGCTCGATCTGGTCAGTTCCTTCGGCGGAGAATACGATGCGCTCAAAGCCATCTGGTGCGATCCCGCGCCGCTCGCTCCGCCCGACGCGATCCGCGACGGCAGAACCGTCACCGTCGATAAGATGCAGGGCTACCTCACCAGCGTCCACGACTGGGCGTGGATGGAGGCCGGCAGCAACGACAGCGGCGACAACGGCCCGGTGGTGGATTGCGGCCAGTCGGTGTTCGGCGGCGTCGCCGCGCTCTACCGCATGGCGCAGAATCTCGGCAGCGACGCCGAACGTGCCCGCGCCGCCTACCACCTCGCCAAATCCCAGCTCTCGCAGATCGGCCGTCCCGCCTTCCGCGACTACGGAAGAGAGAGCGGCACGCTCAGGCCGGACAACATCAACGTCGGATTCCGCGAATTCATCACGCCGCGCTCCTACGCCGACAGTCCGATGATCGGCAAGACGCCGCGCAACGAGTACGACGGCTCGCTCGACTCCCTCTTCTGCTACGCCAATCAGGACTGGTTCGACGTCTACTACCCCTACGCGAAGTACGTCTGGAACGACCTGCGTTACTACGAGAAGCAGCGCGCGCTCTACTGGCCCAACCGCGACCGGGGCAGAAGCGACATGATGGGGCACCTCTACTCCCGGCTGATGTTCCTGATGCTGAACGGAACCCCGCAGAGCGAAGCGGTAAAGATGCTCCATCACTGGGTGGATGGTTCCGTCTTCTATCTGCGTGACGACGCGTTGCGGGAGATCCTCCCCTTCGCGCTCACCGGGGGATGCCCGCTGGTGCTGCACGAGTGGTATCCGCTGGCGGCGCCGGAGTTCCGCTTCACGCCGTCGAAGAAGCTGGCGGAACTCCGCTTCCGGAACGTGCCGGAGGGCTGCGCCTTCACCGCCTCATCCGCCTCTGAACCCGCCGCAATCCGGGTCAACGGGGAACCGCTGCCGCGCGAAAGCTGGAGCTACCAGCCGGAAAACCGGGCGCTGCGCGTTCAGCTTCCCGCCGGGAACTCCGTCGCGGTGGAGCTCGAATACAGCGAAATCCAGCCCGACCGGCTCCAGCTCATGCCGATTCCGCCCGCCCCGGCGACCACGCCTGCCGCGCCCGGAATCGAACCGGAAAAATTCACCCCTGCCGCTCCGGCAAAGAACATCGTGAAACCGGCGGCGAAACCGACCGCAAAAGAGCAACAGCTCTACCAGTCCGATTTCTCCGGCGAAGCGGTCCCGGGGGCGAAAATGGCCGGGAAGTGGTACTTCAACACCTGGGCGAAAACGCCGCTCCCGGCTTCCGGCGGACTGACCGGGGACTATCCGGCGGAAGGGATTCCGGCCCGAGCCCTCGAAGTCACCGCGGTCGAACGAAACTACGCCGGACGCAGTTCGCCGCGCATCCAGCTGCCGGAGAAGTTCAGCGCGCTGGTCCTGCGGGGGGAAATCACCTATGGGAAGAATTTCGCCAACAATCGCGTGGTCACCTTCTTCTGGACGGGGAAGAGCGCTCACTTCTTCCAGATTCCGGCCGGGAAACCGGGAAGTACCAGAACGTTCCAGTTCGTGCTCCCGGCGGAAAAAATGCCGCAGGGGACCACGACGGTCAATCTTCAGGTCGCGTGCCAGCTCGACCCGAAATCCCAGGCGAAACCCGCCGGGAGCGTCTACTTCCGCAGCATCACCCTCTCGGCCCGCTGAGGCGAAAGAGGAATAAAAACGCCGGAGCCCGGACGGAATTCCGTCCGGGCTCTCTTTTTTCTGCGGAAAATGCGTCTGTCAGCGGCTGAGGAACCGGGGGCCGAAACGCTCGAACGCCGCCTTTTCCAGCTCCTCGCGGAAGTCCGGATGCGCGATGCCGATCAGCGCCTTCGCACGCTGCTGCAACGATTTGCCGTAAAGATTCACCACGCCGTATTCGGTGACGACATAGTGCACCAGACTGCGCGGCGTCACCACCCCCGCCCCCGGCGTCAGCACCGGAACAATCTTGCTGATCCCCTTCCGGGTGACCGACGGCATCGCGATCACCGGCTTGCCCCCCGGCGAACGGGAGGCGCCGTAGATGAAGTCCAGCTGCCCCCCCACCCCGGAATACATCTTCGTTCCAATCGAATCGGCGCACACCTGCCCCGTGAGATCAATCTGAATCGCGGAGTTGATCGCCACCACCTTGGGGTTGCGCGCAATGATGAAAGGATCGTTGGTGTAGGCGACTTCGCGCATCCTCACCTGCGGGTTGCGGTGGACGAAGTTGTAGACGTTCTGCGACCCCATCAGAAACGAGGCGACGATCTTGCCGCGGTCGATCTTCTTGCGCGAACCGTTGATCACACCCGACTCCACCAGCGGCAGCAGCCCGTCCGCGAACATCTCGGTGTGAACCCCCCAGATCCCGGCGGTCGGTGAGCTGTGAAAGCACCGCGTTGGGAATCTCCCCGATGCCGAGCTGAAGACAGGAGCCGTCGTCAATCAGCTCCGAACAGTGCCGCCCGATCACCCGCTCCGCCTCGTCCGGCAGCGGGAACGCCATCGTCTCAATCGGACTGTCGTGCTCGACGATATAATCGATCTCATCGAGCGAAATCACGCCGTCGCCGTAACTGAAGGGAACGTAACGATTCATCACCGCAATCACCGTGCGGGCGCACTGGATCGCGGCAGGACCGATATCCACCGATGTGCCGAGCGAAACAAAACCGTGGCGGTCCGGACGCGAAACCTGCACCATCGCCACGTCACAGGCCAGGCAGCCGGAACGGAAGAGCTTCTGCGTCTCATGCAGCGCCACCGGAATGTAATCGGCGTTGCCCGCCTGCACCTCCCGTCGGACGTTTCCGCCGACGAAGAAGGACTCCGAAGCGAAGATGCCCGCATATTCCGCGGCGGCATAATTCGCCGTCTCCGCGGTGTGGATGTGGCGCAACTTCACATCAGCGAGGCCGCCGGAGCGGGCGCGCGCGCAAAGGGCATCCACCAGCACTTTGGGCACCGATCCCGCACTGCTCAGATAGATCGAATCGCCGCTGCCGACGAATTGTACGGCCTCCGCCGCAGTCACCACACGGTGTTTCTTTGACATGAAAGCTCTTTCAACTCAATCGCCCGGACGGCGCGCCCCCCTGCCGGAACACGCCGCCGCTCCAAACGGCTCAGGCATCCACAATGGCGAACATGAGAGTGATGGCGAACACCACCTTTCCTCCCACGGTGATCGTACCGGATCCCTTGCCGAACTTCGACTTGCCCGGCGGCAGATCGATGTCGATCACCAGTTGATCCCCCGGCAGGATCGGGGCAAAGGATTCCGCCCGGTCGATCGACATGAAATACCCGATCTTCCCGGCGTTTTCCGGGCGCGACAGCACACAGGCGCAGCCGGACTGGGCGGAGATTTCGCAAAGCAGCGACTCCGGCATCACCGCGTAATCGTCCGGACAGTGAGCGAAGATCTCCTCGTTGACCGTGATGTTCTTCACCGCCCGGATGTGCTCGCCGTCGATCATGGAGATGTTGTCGATCAGCAGGAAGGGATAACGGTGCGGCACCAGCGACATGATCCGGAGCACATCCATCGGAGTTTCGGCGTGCTTGTCGTTCTCGTTGAAGAGCTGCGGCATCTCCCGCGCACTCTCCCGCGGACGAACCGCCAGCGTGATGACCGCCTCACAGGTCTGCCCGCCGTTGTTGAAAGTCTTCGCCCTGATCACCGCCTCGCCGTCGCGGAACTCCGCAACTTCGGCTTCAATCTTCAGCCGGTCGCCCGGATTGTTCGGCCGGCGGAATTTCACCTTCTCCAGCACCCGGATGTAGACATCGCCCTTCCCTTCCGGATCGAGTTTCGGCCGGACCAGAAGTTCGCCGAGCTGTTTCATCGATTCGACCTGAAGCACGCCGGGCATGATCGGATGATTCGGGAAATGGCCCTGAAAATAGAGTTCATTCATCGAGATGTTCTTCACCGCCCAGGCGGCGGTTTCCGAAAGGATCTCCACCCGGTCGAGCATCAGCATCGGGTACCGCTGCGGCAGAATCGCCTTGATCTCTCTGATTCCGAGAACTTCTCCCATTATTTCGTCTCCCTGTTGTTCTGTTGCTGATTGGAAGCTGCAATTTCCCTGAGCAGTGCGCCGGCAAGCTCAACGTTCTTGGGATGCCCCGGCTTGATCGCGATGATCGAACCGGTGATCCGGCGCCCGGTAAGATAGATGTCGCCGAAGAGATCGAGGATCTTGTGGCGCACGATCTCGTTCTGGAAACGGAGCGCCTCCTTGCAAATGATCGCGCCGTCATGAATGATCGCAGCCGCGTCGAGACTGCCGCCTTTGACCAGACCCATCGCCAGCAGCTGTTTGAGGTCGCCGTAATCGACGAAGGTGCGCGCCGGAGCGATCTCTTCGCGGTAGGCTTCAGTATCGAGCGTGAACTCGTAAAACTGAGGATCGATCGGACATCCCTTGAAGGAGGCAAGACAGGAGATGCGCAGCGGCCCCTCCCCCGGAATCATCACCAGTCGGGTATAGCCGCCTTCGACGTAGACCGGCTGCGAAGGGGTGAAGGTGAGAGCGGGTTCATCCTGCTCCATGACGCCGGCTTCGCGGATCATATCAAAGTAGGGCAGCGAACTGCCGTCGACAATCGGCGGCTCCATTCCGTCCATTTCGACGATGCAGTTGTCGATGTGCCACGCATTGAGCGCCGACATGATATGCTCGACGGTGAAAACGATCGCCTTGCCGTCGGCGATGGTGGTGCCGCGGCGGACATCCACCACATTGCAGGCCAGCGGGCGGACCTCCGGTTTGCCGGGCAGATCCACCCGGCGGAAGATGATGCCGGTGTTCTCCGGCGCGGGCTGAATCCGCACCGTAGCCCGGGCGCCGGTATGGAGTGCGATTCCGGAAACGGAAGACGATCTCACCAAAGTTTGCTGTTTTTCCATCGCTGAACCAGTTTTAAAATTTGAAATTTAAATGAAACGCGTCATAATATAGTACGCGAAACGGGTATTTTACAAATTTTTCAGGGCTTTTATGGCAGAAATCCTCAAAACAGTGGTCATCACCGGGCCGACCGCAACAGGTAAAAACCGCGCTGGCGGTCTGGCTGGCCCGCATTTTCAACGGCGAAATCGTCAGTGTGGACTCCCGGCAGGTCTACCGCGGCATGGACATCGGGACCGGAAAGGATCTCGACGAATACGGCGAAGTGCCGTACCATCTCATCGACATCGCCGATCCGGCGCGGGAGGAGTACAACCTCGCCCGCTTCCTTCCGGACGCCTACCGGGCGATCCGGGAGATCGTCGAACGCAACCATGTGCCGATTCTCTGCGGAGGCACGGCGCTCTACCTTGCAGCGCTGCTGGACGGCTACCGGCTGCCGGGTGGAGCGTTGCCGCCGCGCTGCGCCGGGGTGCCGCGGGTGCGGCAGAATCCGGAGGCGGCGGACTCCTTCACGCCCCCCTTCGGTCTGGATCCGCTGCTGATCGGAGTCTACTATCCGCGATCTGAGGTACACGCCCGGATCGAGGCCCGGCTGGACAGTCGTCTCTCCGACGGGCTGGTCGACGAGGTGCGGAAACTGCACGAGGAGCGCGGCATCTCCTTTGAGAAGCTGGAGTTCTTCGGTCTGGAGTACCGGGAAGTGTCGCGCTATCTCAAGGGGAGTGCACGCTTCTGGAGATGCGCAATCAGCTGCTGTACCGGATCCGACAGTTCGCAAAGCGGCAGGACATCTTCTTCCGCAAACTGGAGCGCGAGGGGCACCAGATCTACTGGCTGGAGAAGGGGCGCGAACCGGATCCCCGCAAACTGGTGGAGGCGTTCCTCTGCGAGGAGCCGCTACCGGCGCCGGGGCGCCGGATGTGCGAAACCTTCTACGGGAAAGAGCCGCGCGCCTGACCGGGAGACGGAGACCGAACCTACTCTGCACTCCACTCGTAGATGCAGATCGGTTCGCCGGCGAAATCGTTTTCGGCGGTGAAAGTGATCCGGTTTCCGCCTTGCGGAAGGGAACTTCGGACAACCGTTTCCCGGAGAGAGAGCAGGCGAAGAGTTTGCCGGACCCCTTCGGCGCGAATGAAATTTCCGCGCGGTTCCGGCGAAGCAGCATGGCGTTCTCCCCCAGTTGTTCAGCACCGTCATGCTCTTGTCCCGGAACGTGATGTTCTTCCCCATCGAAGAGGTCAGATGCAGGATCAGGATCCGTCCGCTTTCCGTCAGCGGGCGGCCGTCGCGGGAGGTGAAGAAAAACGCGGCGAACGATTCTCCGTTGGCCACCTGCGCGAACGCACCCGCCCAATTTCTCCGCTTTTCGAGCACACACGCCTCACTTCTGCCGGTCTGGACGCGGAACAGCTTCGTATTTTGACAATTTCCAGTTCTCCGGTGGAGGAGGTGAAGCGGCCGGTGGCGAAGTCGTAATTTCCGGCGGGAATCCGGCCCTGTGCCGTCAGATTTTTCAGATCATTCTGATAATTCCCGGTGATCGGAATTCCTTTTTTCTGGAGGGCAGGAACATTTCCGGAAGTAAGTACCGCCGCCACATCAGCGGTCAAGCGGGTATCCTCGAAAACCGTACCGGTGCCGGTCAGCAGCCCCAGCATCGGCATGACGGAGGGATATGCGATGGAATGCCCGGCGATTCCGCGAAAATCCGAATGAATCAGAAAAGGAATCTTTTCCGGTGCGGACGCAACATCGCGGCGCAGAAAGAAGAGCGCTCCCGCCCGCATCGCCAGCTGATACTGGGAGTCTCCCAGCATCTTGAACGACTGCATGGAAAGGTCCGGCGCGGAGGAGTCGAACTTGCTGCAGAGAGCAAACTGACACAGCATGTCATAATCCTGAAAGGCGGAATACGCCCCGACCAGAAACGGTCCCTGAACCGCATACGGATTCGGACTGCAGAAGTTCCATTCCGTGCAGGTGAAAGGCATTCCCGCCAGCCGGGTCGGAAACAGTTGCCCGACGCCGGCGTTGGAGCTTAATGCGTTGCTCATATAAACCGCCAGCGGCATGGTCCCCAGCCGTCGCGGTTTCCGAGATAGGTGGGATGCCCACTGTAAAAATGCTGATCGACATAGTCATATTTTCGCCGCATGATCTGCAGGTCGAAGTCGTTGTTGTAATTCTGGTCGGTCAACGGAATCCGGACACCGAGTTTTTTCACCAGTCCGGAAAGGTGCCGATATCCCTCCTGATATCGTTCGGCAAGATATTCCCGGAATAAGTTCTCTCGGTTGGCTTCGGTTATCGGTATGCCGTTTTTTTCACACGCTTCGGCGAATTTCTTCAGAAAAATCTGTTTTATGCGCGCGGACTGGTTCACCTTCACCGACAGATTATCCTCGTTGATCAGGCTGAGCATCGCGATTGCGGGTTCCCGGCCCCACGCCGTTTTCGTATAAGGATTGACATGGTTCAGGAGGGCCTCGACGAAAGCATCCAGATTGTTCCGAACCTCCTCGTCGATGAAATAGAGGGTTTTGTATTCATTGGGCCGTAAACTGTTGAACTTTTTCAATTCTCCTCTTTTTATGCAGCGGCCGGTGTAAAGATCCAATGTGATGCAGATACCTTTTCTTTTCGCCGCGTACAGAAGGTAATCCAGCCGGTCCGCCATCGTCGGATTCAGCTTTACCGTAGTCGGTTCATCGGCGGAGCGCCCCAGAATGTTGTCGAAATGGTGCAGACGGATGATGTTGCACCCCATGGCAGCGAGCAGATTGACCAGACGGTCCGCATCCGCATGAGTGGGGAAACAGGCGGCAAAACACAGATTCACGCCCCAGAAGCGGACCGGCTTCCCCGGCTGCCCTTCCCATTCGAAATGACTCCCTTTCCGGCGCAGGAACCCGTGTTTCCCGGCGGGAGCATCCTGCAGATCGGAGAGGTCGACGATGCTGCCGGGCTGTATCTCAAGCGGAGCGTGGTATTCCAGCCATTCCTTCCCCGGTGTGACGGAATACGGCCTCTCTTCGGTGATGCTGATTTCCCGGTCGGAAAGAGTGGCGGCGACAATCATCCAGACCCGGTTCCGGCTGACGAACGTCAACTCCCGGAGCGGCTGTCCGCGCAGCGGAATCCGGGTGACATAAAGACCGATCGCAGCGGTACGGTTTTTCTCCCTCCAGCCGAGGACGGCTCGTTTGCAGGGGATGGGATTCCAGAAGTCGGAGAGATCCATTCCGGCGACCAGTGTCTGTTTCTGTTCCGTTCCATCCTGATAGCGCAGAATCACCTCTCCGCACGGACCGCTCCTTTTGCCCCAGGCCAGGGCATTCAGGAGATAGAGAAAGCGCCCCCGGTAACCCGGAATGGCGACAGTCGCTTCGTTGAGGAAACTCGGCCGTTCCCGCCCCTTCATTCCGATGCAGGAGTTCCCTCCGTTTTTGGCCGGATCCACCACCAGGAACGGAATGCCGGCAAAGGTGTAATTCCCCGGTTGCAGCGCCGCAAGATCGTTTTCCGGCCCCTGATCGGTCCAGCCGCCCTTGCCGTCTTCGGGGACGGCATCCCGGAAGCCGCGGTTCATGACCGACTTCAGATCGACCGGCAGGGAACGGGCCGGCTCGTACCGCATGGTGAGCTCGAGATCGGCTTTTTTCACATTCCCGGCGGAAGGCCGAAAAAGCAGATTCAGGGAAAAACTTTGACGATTGAATTTCCGGCCGTCCTGATAGAAAAGGCCGAATGCGCCGGAGATAACCAGCCGCCCGGCAGGAAGGTGGATCACCAGTTCGTTGTCCTTTCCCCAGGGTTTCTGTATGTAAAATTTATCCGGATCCGATTCGGCGGGAAATACGAGGGGCTCCTGATTCCAGAGCGGCGGAGCGATCAGCTGCCGGCTGACGTTCAGGGAGGCCCGGAGCGCAAGACGCAACGTTTTAATGCCGCGTTCGCTGGTCAGATGGTATTTCAACTTGAGCCGGTCCTTTTCCAATCCGACAATTTCAGAGAGCTGAAAAACTCCGCCGTTGACAGCAAAGGTACCTTCCCGCCTCATTCCTCTCCGGCGATGAAGGCGCCGCCCTCTCCCAGAAACTGAACAGAGGCATCATTCTGTACCGTCGTCTTCCAGCCCGGAGCGGCATGGGTCAGCTGAAACCGGATGCCGGAGGTTAGAATCCGCCCGCAGGCGTCGCGGCTGAACAGGTCGGCACCATTCAATAGAATTCCCATCCAGAAGACCGATAGAAAGAAAACGAAAAACTTCCTCATCGCTAAATATCCTCCCGTCGTTTTATGATTCGACTTATTCGAACTGAACATCCCGCGTCCATTTCCGGGAGTTGTACTTCACATTACGAACAGCGCCGTCGACAAAGAGAAAATTCACGGTCGCCTGATGTTTTTCCCAATCAGGAGCGCCGCTGGTGTTCCACATGCTGCCCGGCTGGATATAGGAGTACCGAACCTGTGCGACGTAATTGAATTCGGAGCTTTTATTTATCCACAACCCTTCACTCATGATCGCGGAACCGGACACGATGCGGGACAACTTCCTCCAGAAAATGGTTTTCGGATCCCCGACCGCACTGCTGATGGACCAGCCGTAGTTGGAAATCCAGCCGCCGCAGCGCTGTGCATTGCTTTTGGTGGTCGCACTGTATGCATTTACAATCGGTACATAATTCGAAAGATAATATTCCCCCGGCGTAACGGAAGCGGACCAGAGACCGGAGGCCTGGGCCGGCCGGCTTGAGGGACACCAGAAAATCCCTTTGGGCTCTCTCTTCCCGACCCCGATCGCGAAGCACTCCGTCGTCGTTGAATAGCTGCTTAGCATTTTATCATACGCGGCCGTGATATACTTTCCCTGGACCAGATAGTAGGAGTATGCTCCCTCATACCGTGCCGCCGGCAGCCAGTTGTTGTTGTCATCGGCGTAGGAGAACAACCCCAGACCGATCTGTTTAAGCTGCGATATGCACAATGAAGCCGCCGCTTTCGCCCGGGCGGAATTCAGCGCCGGCAAAAGCAGGGAAGCCAGAATCGCGATGATCGCAATCACGATAAGGAGTTCGATTAAAGTAAAAATTTTTCTCATTCTGAACTCCCTTCCTTTTCCCTGCCGGAATGAAGTGATGAAATCCACACAGCGCATCTGCCTGCTCCTTTCTCCCGTTCGATTGGTTCCAATTGTGCAGTATCCACGAATTGCCTTTTCCGTACATTATACCACATACCCCCGGCCTTTTGAAATGAACGGCAGAACCAAACAAATGGATAATCGTTCCAATTTATTTCGGACACGGTTGCAAACCGCCCTTTTCCGGGTTATCTTGAATCAGACATAGAGGAAAATCACGCGATGAAAATTCGAAAACTGGGCATCAGGTTTGCCAATGAACTGCTGATCGGCTGGAGCAACACCTCTCTAACCAACCGAACCTGGCGCAAACACGTGATCGATCGGCCGGGTGCGCTGCTCTCCGTCCGAAACCAAGGCGAGATCCTCTACGGCAACACCGTCCAGGTGCTCAAGGAGGAGGGGACATGATCTGTTATGACGCCCTGCCCTGCCACGAGTTCCGCTATCAGAAGGAGTGGAGTTACTACTATCTGCACTTTCCTGAGCAGATGCTGCCGGAAGAGTGGCACTCGCGTTGTTGCAACACGCCGGTCCCGGGGTGCGGCTGGTCCATTTCTCCAACACCGAGCTTGCGCGGATCAAACGGGAATTTCTGGAGGCTTACACCCACTTCGAACTACAGCGCCCCGGCTGGGAGATACTGATCGGTGCATTGATACAGCTGATCCTGACCCGTTTTTTTCTCGCTTTGCCGCAGGAACCCGCCATCGGCAAGTCCCGGCTGGAGACGTCACTGCAACGACTCAACATCTACGGCGGTCACCGGAGCATGGAGGAAATCGCCAGAGGCTGCGGCATGTCGCGCACCGATTTCTTCCGCAAGTTCCGAAGTGAATACAACTGTTCCCCGATCGAATACCGCGACAATCAGGTGATCGCCCACGCGAAGATTCTGCTCTGCTCAACCGAACTGCAGATCAAGGAGATCGCCCGGGAGCTGAACTTCGACGATCCCTACTACTTCAGCCGATTCTTCCACGCCCGCACCGGCAACACCCCCTCCCAATACCGGAAACGGCACGGACACGCCCTCTGCTCGTCTGCGACCGAAATGAACAACAACTCCTGAAGCGACCAATCAGCGAACCGCGTCGCTGAACGCCCCAAGACGGCGGCGCAGAGAACGCACCCGACGCAACGTCAACACCGCACTCTGCCGCGTAATCGCCTCCCCTTCCCCGTATTCCGTCTGGTAGAAGGCGAGAAAAACCGGCCGGAGCAGTTCCGTCAGCCCCGGCTGGAACTTCTCCAGCGCCACTGCGTAATCGAGCAGCTCGCGACCGCCGCGCCCCGGCGCCCCCGCCAGCAGCAGCAGATACCGCGCCGCGCGATAGGAGGCATCCACGCTGTCACGAAACTCTCCGCTCTTCAACAACGCCGCCGCCCGGCCAAGGGAGTTCCGCATACGGCAAACCAGCCGATTCAAACGCCATTGGCGCACCGTAATCCGTCCCAGCAGAAACAGACCGACGACGACCGCCGTGCAACAGAATACCTCCGGCCAGTGCTTCCGGAGCTGTTCCGCAGCCTGCTGCAACGCCTTCCGTCCCCGCTCCGCCAGCGCCGCCATACGTCCGGCAAAGTTCCGGGAAGCGGCTTCGACGACCGAATCTTCGCCGCGCTCCGCGTCCCCGGAGCCACCTTGCGGTAGGTTTCCCTGACCTTGTTCCGCAGATCCTCCTCCATCTTCGCAACCTGCATGAGCATCTCCGCGGAACGGCTCTCCTCTCCCTCCAGGCGGAGCTGTTTCAGATAAAGATCGCGCAGGGTGTTGAGCGTGTGCGAGGTGAGCTCCGGCGGAGTCACCCGCCACTCATCCCCGAAAGGATCACGCAGCTGGCCGATTCCGAGCGGCGTTGTCCGCGACTGGATCTCCCCCGGCGGCGTGGCGTCCATCGTCAGCCAGCCGTATTCCGGAACGAAAATCTGCGTCCACGCATGAGCATGCCGTTCATACACCTCAAAGAGATTGAGCAACGTATTGTAGTCCCCCGGCGAAAAGCCGGTCGCCACCCGTGCAGGCAGTCCGGCCAGCCGCGCCATCACCGCCAGCGCCGAGGCAAAATACTCACAGTGCCCCTCCTCCAGTTCGAAGACAAAGTAATCCACCCCTTCACGCCCCTCCGGAACCGGTTTCGAAAACTGCTCATACCTGAAATTGGCGCGCAGATAGTCGCGCAACACCAGCGCCTTGCCGTAACTGCTGCGGATCTCTCCGGTCAACTCCCGGACCTTCTCCCGCAGACGCGGGGAAATCTTCTCCTCCGGCAGCTGGAGATAATGGCGGGGGGACACCTTCTCCTCCCAGTGACGGCCGCCGACCTTTCGCCGCGAGTCCTCCTGCTCCGCCGAAAAGTAGTTGAAATCGGTGCTCAGTTGGCTCGTCACCGTGTAGGTGAACGGCAGCCGCGGATAATGTTCCGTGGCCAGTTCACTGTTGTAGAAACTCGTGGCAAGATTGCTGTACTCACCGCCCGGAGACTGTTCAAAGGTGAGCGGTCGGTAGGGCGCGTAAAGCTTCGGACTGATCCAGCGCAGGATCGTGTAGCGGAAACCACATTCCGGCAGACGCCGGAGGACTCCGAACGACGCCGCAGCCGCCCCCGTTTGAGTTCCGGGAAACCCGCCAGCCGGAACCGTCGTACTCATCGTATAACTGAGCCAGATGATAAAGTTTCAACGGGGCCTTCACCCGGAACACCAGATTCTCCCCCGGCGGCGCACTGCCTCCCGTTCCTTCCACGGCGTGATCCGGTTGCTCGCCCTTGAGTGCGACCGGCATGCCGTCCATGCCGATCGAATCGGGGCGCCCGCTGCGCACGATGCGTTCTCCCGACGCCCGTTTGAGCACCTTTTCCGACTCGAACCAGTGGCGCAGATCCGGCGGAAGCATCGACTCTTTTTCGTGAGCAAACGAGACGGAAAAAATTCCCTTCGTATCACTCGGCACCGTGGGGAACAGCTGGAAGATCAGCAGAAAGAACAACAGCGAAAGTCCCAGATGAATTCCGATGATGTGCCAGTTCCGCCGAAGAATCCGACGGGGATTCTCCAGCGACGGCGCATTCCCCAGCTGACGAAGACGATTGTTGTAGAGCAGAAACAGCAGCAGCCCGACGCCGGTTCCGAAACACCACAGGTAGATCGTCCGCGGCAGCAGCGCACCGTAGATCAGCAGCAGAATCGAAATCGCAAACACATAACCGTAATCGCGCACCCGCTGCGCCATCAGAAACATCAACACCGCCAGCGCCAGCAACTCCGCCAGCGCCTTGTCCACCGGCACTCCCGCCTTCAACCGGGACATGCTCCAGAACCCGGCGACGATCAGCAGCACAAGCTGAAGCAGAAGCCGAAACCATGATGGAACAACCCGGTAGGGAACGTAGGCGAGCGCGGCGAAGAACGGCGTCAACACCAGCACGCAGACGGTGAATTCCGGGTGCCCGTAACGCCACAGTGCCGCAACCGTCGCCAGCATGGTCAGACACGCATAGGCCCAGTGCAGCGGCAGGCGCTCCGGAGCGCTCCGCCGCCGGGAGTGGTCAACGATTCGCCGCACCGGAAAGAGCCGGCGGAACAAACTGACGAAAACAGTCATTTCTCCAGCACCTCCGCCATCCGCGTCGTGAAGAAAAAGCTCCCGCGGCCGCACCGCCCCAGGCGGCAGCTCCTGACGGCGCCGCTCATAGACAATGCGCGGCTCATCCGCCTGAATCGGCGGGAAATTCCCCTTCGGCGCCAGAAACCAGTGGATCCGGCAGTTGCAGTCGAAGAGCAGCTCAAGAAGTTCCGCCGCGGCCTTTTCTTCTCCGAGACAGAGCGCGTAGACCAGCGAACCAGCGGGAATCTCCTCAGCGGCTTCCTGCAGCAGAGAAGAGAACGGAACCCGTCCAGGTTCAATCACCGTAAGCAGCCGACGCAACCGGGGATACAGTCCGGCTGAATCCCCGAAGAGACGCACCGGCTCCCCCGTTCTGCCGTCCGCCGCCATAAAGAGCACCCGGCAGGAAATCTCCTTGAGAAATGCGGCCAGCGACGCCGCCATGCTGATCAGAAACTCCAGATTGCTTTCTCGCGGATCATTCCCCACCAGCGTCGCACAGGTGTCGAGCAGAATCACCACCTGATCGACGGTGTTCGCTTCGAACTCGCGGATCATCAGCCGCTGTTTCGACGCCGTTCCCCGCCAGTGGATAAACCGGATTTCATCGCCGGGGCGATAGGGCCGCAGCCCGAAAAATTCCTGCCCCTGCCCCGAACGCCCCAGGGGACGACCGTCGGTCCCAAGCGTGTGCGCTCCCGCCGGATGCAGCTGTATCGACTCCAGACGCACCACCCGGGGATAGATCACCACCTCGCCGGGCAGCCGGAACCGTTTCGTCCGCCGAAAGAGTCCGGCCGGATCCCCGCCGGAAAGCCGAACGGTTCCAAGCTCGAAACAGCCACGCTTCTCCGCAATCAGGGAACGCTCCAGCCGCAGCGATTCCCGTGGAGAGAGCGGCGGCACCGCCGTATGCAGCACGCCGCCCGGAGCAAATTCACACCTCTCGGCCAGGACGGTCGCCTGCCGGAAGAGAATGGTTCGGTTGGTCACCGTAAGCGGCAGGATCAATTCCCCGCCGCAGATACCGTCACCGTTTCCGCCGCGCTCCACACGGATGCCGTAAACTGAACACTGCGCCATGACAAACGCGGCGAGCAGAAACGCCGCAAACGCGGAGGCCGCCAGAGCGGTTGCCAGCCCGACGTTGACCAGCGCCACACCGGCAGCCCCGAGCGTCATCGCCAGAATCAGCCATCCCCGGGCGGTCGGCAGCGCAATCATGCCTCCGGATCCTCGTTTGCCATCGGGAGAGACTCCAGGATGGCGTCCAGCACCGTCTCCACCCGATGAAATTCCCCTTGATATCGCAGACGCAGGCGCATGCGGTGCGCAAGCACCACTTTCACCATCATACGCACATCACAGGGCGTAACGTAATTCCGCCCCTCGTAAGCGGCGAGGCTCTGACAGCAGCGCATCAGCGCCAGAGCCGCACGCGGACTGCATCCGTTGGTGAGCGCATGGTGCGAGCGCGTTGCATCGATGATGCGGATGATGTACTCCTTGACCGCTTCCGCCACCGTCACCTTGCGCACCAAGGCGTGGCAGTGAATGATGTCCGACCCGCGGATCACGTAGGAGATGCGCGAGAGCGGGTGACTCCCCTGCTGCGAGTTGAGAATCTCCATTTCCGCTTCGGGGGAAGGATAGCCGATCGAAAGCCGCATCAGAAAACGGTCCAGCTGCGGCTCCGGCAGCGGATAGGTGCCGTGGTAGTCCTCCGGATTCTGGGTTGCCACCACGAAGAACGGTTTCGGCAGCACATGCCCCTTGCCGTCGACGGTCACCACCGATTCCGACATGCACTCAAGCAGACTCGACTGCGTCCGCGGCGTAGTCCGGTTGATCTCGTCCGCCAGAATCACGTTGCCGAAGATCGGCCCTGGAATGAACCGGAACTGCTTGAGCTTCTCATCGTAAATGTTCGCCCCGGTGATATCGCTCGGGAGCATGTCAGGCGTGAACTGGATCCGACGGTAGGTGGCCTGAATCGACTTGGCCAGCGCCTGCACGAGAATGCTCTTCCCGACGCCGGGGGGCGTCTTCCAGCAGCAGATGCCCGTCCGCCATCAGGCAGACGATCATGTTGCGGATCACATCGGGCTTGCCCTTGAAGACGATGCCGATGTTCTCCCGGAGGCGCGCAATGACGTCGTGCATGGTGTCGAAGGAAAACTCCGCCTCCCCGGAATCCGCGCCCCTCGCGGCAACCGGTCCGACCGGATTGTTCGGGTCATTGAATACCAGCATCGAACTGCCGATCTGAATCACATCCTGATGTTTGATCTGAATCTGAATGATCGGCGCGGAGTTGACGAAGGTGCCGTTGACGCTGCCGAGATCCTCGACGAACACCCCTTCCGGCGTCGTGCGGATCGCGGCATGGTGACGCGAAACGTTGGTTTCAGGAATGATGATGTCACTGTCCGCCTCCCGGCCGACGATCATCAACTCCCGGTTGATGACGATCTCACGACCGTGTCCGTCGCCGGTCTGCAGCGTGATGGTGGGGGAACTCATGGTCCGGGGATACGTTCTTTTTCTGTGCCATAACTCATCAATTCAACTCCAGGGGTGGTCGTTTCCCGAAGAAAATCCGGCTGGAAACGGAGTTTCTCCTTTTCCGGTAATGTAACCGGAACGGGCGGTTTTTCAATCCGGAATCTCGCTTCCTCCGAAAAAAAACGGAAAAAGAGTCCGAAAAAAACCTCCGGGAGATTGTAATCGTACCGCGATGATTTTACATTATAAGCAAGAGAGAAGCGGACCGCCGACCACTCCGGCCAACAATCCGGAGCCCGTCCCCGTCCGCGGGTTCACCATCGGAGAATGCATGAATTTTTACCGCAATGTCGTGTCGCACACCCTGGGGAACGGGATGCGCATCTTCGTCCTACCCCGCCCCGGCAGTCCGGTCGAAGTCGAATGTTTCGTCAAAACCGGCAGCATCCACGAGGGGGATTCCCTCGGTTCCGGACTCTCGCACTTTCTCGAACACATGCTATTCCAGGGATGCCGCAACTATCCCGGCACCGCCGCCGCCGACACCATCGACCGCCTCGGCGGTTCGATCAACGCTTACACCAGTTTCGACCATACCGCCTATCACGCCCATCTCGCCGGGATTCATCTCGAAACCGCAATCGACGTGCTCGCCGCCATGGTGCGTCATCCGGAGTTCCCCGCCGAACGGTTCGCCGCCGAACGCGAAGTGATCCTGCGGGAGCAGGAGCTCGGCGCCGACAATCCTGACCGGAAACTCTTCGAGACGCTCAATGCGGAGGTATTCAAGCTCCATCCGGTCCGCTGCCCGATCATCGGCTTCCGCCATCTGATCGCCGGGGTCACCCGCGACCGCGTCGCAGAATACTGGCGCCGCCGCTACACCCCCCGGACGCATCTTCTGGGTGGTCGTCGGCAACGCCGATCCCGGACGGGTCTGCGACGCGATCGGCGAACGGCTCGGAGACTGGCAGGATCTCTTTCCCGGGGGAGCCGGCGCTGCCCGTCGAACCGGAACAGTGCATCGAACGTCACACGGAGTTCTGTTTCTCCGATCCGCTTGCCCGGCTCGCCGCGGGGATCCGCACACCAGCGATCACCCACCGTGCCATTCCCGCGCTCGATGTGCTCGCCGGAATCCTCGGCATGGGCGAGAGTTCCCGGCTGGTCCGCCTCCTCGAACGGGAGAAACAGCTCGCCGTCGATCTGCGCACCTTCTGCTACGCCCAGCCGTTTGGCGGCATTCTCGGCATCACCGCCGCCGCTTCTCCGGGCAAACTCGGCAGACTCGAGAGCGCCCTCCGCCGGGAACTTGAGGCAATTCGAGCCGGAGGAATCACCGCTGCAGAAGCAAAGCGAGAGAAGCGACAGCAACTGGCCGAACATCTCCGCCAGCTGCGTACGCTGCATGAAATTGCCGCCAACATCGGCGGCGGCGTGGTCGCCTGCGACTCTCCCGATCTCAGCGACGGGTATCTGGAAAAACTCGAAGCTCTCACCGTCGACGAGATTCGGCAGGCGGCGGCGGAATACCTCGCCCCGGAACACTTCTCCTTCGTCCGCCAGCGCCCCGCCGGAAAGGGTTCGCAACGGAATACGGCGGCCAAACCGCGCCGCCTCACCCCGGTTTCCGAAACGCTCCCGGACGGGGTCCGTCTCGTGACGATCACCGACCGGGAACTGCCGCTGGTCGATTTTGCCCTCTCCCTGCCCGGAGGCACCATCTTCGAATCCGCCGGAACCGGCGGGATCTCGGCTCTTGCCGCCGATCTGCTGACCGCCGGAACCCGCCGCCGTACCGAAAACGACCTGCTCAACCGGCTGGACAGCTGCGGAGCGACCCTCAACATCAACACCGGGCTGAACTCCTTCATCCTCGAACTGAACGCACCGCGGCGACAGTTCCCGGCGGCGCTGCGGCTGGTGCGCGAAATTCTATGCGAACCAGCCTTCGGCGAGCCGGAGTTCGAACGGGAACGGGACAACCGTCTCGAACTGATGCGCAGCCGCGCCCAGGCCCCCCGTGCCGCCGCGCAGGATCTCGCCCGACAGCTGCTCTTCGGCGCCCATCCCTACAGCTGGGGGACGAACGGCACTCCGGAACAGCTCCGCCATCTCACTCGGGAGGCGATCGCGGAATTTTACCGCTCTTTCTGGCGCCCCGGACAGGTGATCTGCGGGTTCGGCGGCGACTGCTCCGAAATGGAAGCCGCGGAGTGGGGCAAAATGGTGCTCGACGGCATCGCCTGGCTCCCCTGGCTCGCAGCGGTTGCCGGCCCCGCCGGAATTCCCGAAGGAGAGCGCCATGCGGGAGATCAGACTCGACCGCAATCAGACTGCGCTGGTCCGTGCGATTCCCGGCCCCGCGCTCGTGGACGGCACCTACAACTGCTTCAAAATCTTTCACCACGCGGAAAACGGCCTCTCTTCGCGCCTCTTCAAACTGATCCGTGAGGAGAACGCCCTCGCCTACACCACCGGCATGCGCCTCTCCGGAGGATTTCACCCCCGGCTGGCTGCTGTTTCACGCCGTAACTGCGCCGGAACAGGCGCGACGCGCCGAACAGCTGATCGCCGGGGAGATCGCCCGGCTCGCCGAGGAGGGAATTCCGGCGGAGGAGTTCGACGCGGCGCGCGAATGTGCCGCCTTCGCAGCCGCCCAGACGGTGGAGTCGGTGAGCTCCGCCCTCTCCGCCGTGCTGCTCGCCATGCACTACTCGCAGGAGCCGGAGAGCGTGTGGAACAATGAAGCGGAGCTGCGCCAACTCACCCGCGACGAGGTGAACCGGGTCATCGCCCCCTTCCTCGCAGCCTCCGCGGCCGTCACCGTCTTCGCCGGGAAAGCCATCCAGGCATAACAACAGAGGAGAGATACCCCATGGAGATTCCGAATGTCGAAAGCAGTGCCCTGATCCTGATCGATTTCCAGGAGAAACTGGTTCCGGTCATGGATCATTTCGAAACGATACTCCCGCGGGCGCAGCTGCTGCTTGACGGAGCCGCCGCACTCCGGCTCGATGTCATCGCCACCGAGCAGTATCCCCGCGGACTGGGAGCCACCATTCCGGAGATCGCAGAGCATCTGCCGATGACCACTCCGATCCTCTCAAAGACCTCGTTTTCGGTATTTGGAGAGCCGGCCTTCCGGACCGCCCTCGAATCCAAATACCGCAAGACCGTCATTATCGCCGGAATCGAAACTCATGTCTGCGTACTCCAGAGCGCCTTCGACGCGCTGAACGCCGGCTATCAGGTGATTCTCGCAGAAGACGCGGTCACCAGCCGGAAAGCCGGTGACCGTGACGCCGCGCTCGCCGCCGCCCGGCACGCAGGAGTTTGTGTGCTCTCTGTCGAGGCGATACTCTTCTGGCTGCTGCGCGATGCATCGAATCCGGCGTTCAAGGCGATCTCACGGCTGGTGCGCTGAACAGACGGCACGCGGATTGACACCCTCTTCCGGCAACCCGTTTCCGGCAACGAGGGCGAAATCGCCGGCGCCGATCCGGACTCCGTCAAAATTCGTCTCCCTTTCCGCCGTAGTTTGCCAGAAAGCGGAATCCGTTGGAGTAGATGGTTTCCGCCAAAGTGTCCGAGTGCTCCCGGTATCCGGCGATCCGGGCGAAACGGACTGGTTCGAGGCGGCGGACGTCGTCGGTGATCCTTCGAATGAGCGCCACCTTTTCCGTCAGCGTCTTCCGGTCGAATTTCAGGTCCTTCTTCGGATCCTGCCCGCCGGCAGCGGTCTGGGACGGCGTGAAGATGTAGTGCCAGTAGATGGTCGGCAGTCCTCCGAACGCCAGATTGCGAAGGTAGATTCGCTCCCCAGGCCAGGAGTTGATCGCACCCCGGTAGGTGTTGTAGAGCACCGAACCGTGCCATACCATCGGATAGAGGGGAATTTCCTCGTCGCACCACGCCGGCATTTCCGGCGTGTCGACCAGATCGTAGACCCTGTCCAGTTCGGGGAAGGCCCAGTCCTGCCCCCCTTCCGACATGGAGCCGCCGAAGGTATCGTGCGACAGTTGAAAAATCTTCTTGCGCCAGAGCGCGCACTCCCGGCGGCTCAGCGGATGTGCCGGAGAGTAGCACTTCTCCAGCGGCCAGACGGAGAGGACGTCGGTAAAATAGATGCCGTCGATTCCCAGCTGTTTCGTCCCCCGCATATTCCTCCGGGCGTTCTCAACGGAACGGCGCGGGCAGACGACATAGGATTGTCCGCCGCCCCAGACGCCGGAGAGGGCGGGCAGCTGCTCCGCGGTCCGGCTGACATCTTCCCAGCGGAATGAATCCGCGATCGTGTAACTGTCGAAATAGTTGTCATGGAGTCCAATCCGGTAGCCGAGCTCCCGGCACCGTTGAATGGTGCGGCGCAGTTCTGTTTCGCCGCCGAGCCGCTCTTCGACCGGAAAGATCTGCGGGTACGCTCCGTCATGCCCGCCATAGTTCCAGCCGACGAGACAGCAGTCCAGCGGGCCGACCTCCTGGCGGCGGCACTCTTCGAGCACGGTGCGGACATCGGCGAAGCTCATGAAGCAGTTGAGCTTCGGCTGATGTTCCGTGGTCTGCTCGAGAATCGGCGACGGCATCTCCTTGCAGGCGAGCCGCATCCGCATGACGATCGCCCGGCTGTCATATTCGAGAAGCGGATTGGCGGCGGCCTTCTCCGCCAGCGTCGGGATTGCATGGCGCTTCCGCATGAACTCGTAATAGGCGCGGGCGACGGCGGAATATCCCCCCTCCAGCTCCCGCAGTTGAACTGTGATTTCGTCGCGAAGCGGAGCGTCGCCGGCGCGGTCACGGATGCAGAACACGGGGGCGACGGCGTACTGCCGCCGTTTTCCCCAGCAGGTCCGCAGTCGCAACAGCATATCGAATCTGCCGCCGTCGATAATGAGCGCGCGGGAGCGGACACCGTCGGTCACACCGCAGAGGGTCATCAATCCCGCCGCCCCCCACGGGAAGAAACAGCCGATGCGCTCTTCCTTTTCCGGATGGTTCCGCAGGTGAACCAGAGCGCCGCACCCCTGCGGCAGAATCAGAGATTTGTTCTCCCCCTCATATCCGGCAATCAGTTCCGGCCAGAGGACCAGTTCCTGCACTCTGGTTTTGCCGCTCTCATAGAGTTCGTCAAGCGGCAGGGAGAGAGTTCCGTCGGAAGAAATCCGATAGGACAGCTGAATTCCCAGCTCCCGGCAGATGAGCTGCCGTTCCGTGATTTCCCAGCCGTGCCCGGCAGCGATTGCGGAGCGGCACACCTTTCCATATTGATCGAACCAACTGATTTCACCAGAAAAGACCATCGACATCCCCCTTGCCTAAAAAATCCCAAGAAACACTATTACAGTTATATCATTCTTTCTTCACTATACACAGCATTTCCGGCAAAGTCAAGAGAAAAACGAAAAAAGATACGATACCGGCAGCATCGTATCTTGGCTGGAGGTAAAATTTCAAAGGGAAATCCCGATTACGGTTGTGGAATAAAACGCAACAACTGCGGTTTCAGCGGAGCAAGGGAAAAATCAGAACTTGCTTCTTGTTCCTGAATGAGATCGACCCACTTTCCTTTTCCCGTCATCCGGATTCGTCGAGGTTGAAAATTGTAGTTGATCAGATTGACCAGCCAACTGCCCTCCTCTTCCGGAACAACTCGAAAAAGATGCCATCGCTTTCGGAGCCAAGGGATACCGGCAGAGGAGCCACATGCCGGTGCAACTGCTCCAGAAGTGATTGGGGCGAAAGAGAAGCGACAGGTTCCGTCTTGAGCCGCCGCGGCAGCGGATTGCCGAAAGGATCGCAAGCCAGACTCTCGGAATCCGCGGCAATGCGGCCCCCGGACGCGAGAAAACGCTCCATCCCCTCCAGGGCTTCGGGAACAACATGTCTGGCTCCGACCGCATAGAGCAACTTTACGCTGCCAAATTCTCCTCGCGCCAGCTGACGCTCCGACAGAAAGCGCACCCGATAGCCGGTAAAACATAGTTGTGTATAGAGCGCGCCGACTTTTGCCCGATAGACATCAGGGGAACAGATCAGCGAGGTTGAAGAGTAAAGGATTGCAACTTCCGGCTTGCTGTCGAAAAAATTTTCGCAGCTCCGGAGCCAGCCGGAGGCCGTCGAGTCCCGCCATGGCATGCGCGACAATATTCCCGGGCCGCAGCCGAATGTTGCCGAGACGGTTTGCCCGGGGATAACGAACAAAAAACGGATAGGTGACATCGGCCCAAACCCAGGTGACCAGTGCACTTGCCCCCGTGACGAATTGCTGAAAGACAGCCGAATAGATGTGATCGTTGGGAATCGACCGTGTCTCACGATCAAGGATAATGTGATTTTCCGAGTTGACAATGGAGGCGGGATTGAGAGAAATCTGCATCTCATGCGACATCGCCAGCAAATTCCATTCCGCCAGATAGGAACCGCGGCGGTAATAGAGGCAGTTATCATTACCGTTATAAGTGCTGAACGCCCCTGATTAACTCCGGATCCACCCCCGTTACATATTGAAACGTTGAACTGAACACCATGATTTTGTTATGGACTGGAATTTCCGGCCAGACCTGCTTCACAGCGTCGGCAAGCATCCGAAGCCAGCCGGTAAACGATTCGCGGGAGAAGGAGTAAAACTCGTAGCGTGCAGCAATGTCTGCAGAAGCGTTTTTGCCACCTCGTCAAAACTTTTGAATTTTCGCCCGGCAACACGATTGAACTGTGTGACGGAACCATATTTTTCCTCATATATTTGCCAAACTCCGACACGGAGTAAGGATTGTCCGGAGAACATCCCGTATTGACCGGTTCATTGGCAAGACAGATGCTGTGAATAGCCTCCGCATAAGCGCTTGCCTTCAAATGCCCGATCAACGCTGGAATATAAGCGAGCAACATTTCACGGGATTTGGGATGCGTCACCTCATATTTGAGCACTCCGGACGAGGTCGCAAGTTCCGGATACTTTTTCAGGAACCAAACCGGCAGGTAGTGCGGCGAAATCAGCAGAGCAATCTTGACATTGTTTTCAACTGCATGTTTCATCAGCGGCAGAAGCCGGGAGTCTGTTTCAGAAAAGTCCGGTTCAAACTCAATGTCTTTGCCTTCCCGAGGAAAAAGCGAAGAGGGACCGATCTCAACCTGAACAATATTAGACCCCTGTCGCGAAAATATTTTGATATCACGGTCGATGTCCTGAAAATGTCCGTAACCGGTAAATACCACCGGACGCCGCACCTTGCGGCCGTGCTCGTCCATCACCGCAGCAACCGGCCAGCCGTTCTCCAGAGCGACCGGAGAAGAGAGAAATCGCCATGCCTGGGGAATTTTTCCTCCGGATTGCAGAAGTTTAACACGCCGTGCCAGATCCGCAAGAGCTTCCGCGGTATCCGGTCGGGTCATGGCCGCCTGTTCGGCATAGAAGCGTCTCTCCTCTTCACGTTCTGCGCGGCTCAGGCGGTCACGCAATAGGATCAGATGTCGTTCCAGAATATCAATCGGAGCGGAAATATAGAGAGACGACTGTTTGTCCGAAACCGCTTCAACTTCCTTCTTCAGCACTCCCAGTTCCCGGCAGAATTTCTGAACCGATTCAAGTTGCAGGTTGTAAAAATCAATTTTAGCGGTTTGGATTCTTTCCCACAATTTTCCGTTCACTTGAAATTCTGCCAGATAAGGGCCTGACGCGAGGGCATCGATTGACAGTGAAAAAGGCAAACGGACCAGTTCTCCCGGCTTCACACCGGATACCGTGGCGATGTCGCGACGGCTTGTCCTGCCGGCGGCATCGGTAAAATTCACCGAAAAACGGAGATCACCCGAAAAATTGGCCAGCACAAGTCCACCGGTCAATTCCCGGGAAGAGGGCTCTTCCGGCACAGTCGCCCAGAACAGTGGCTTTCCGGTGTCGAGCAACGCCTGAACATACTGACTGGCATCTTTCCTGTCATGCAGTCCGGGGTCAGAAAATAGACCGAACGCTGGTTCGGAGAATCGGAATCATTGGCGGCAATGCAGAAACCGAACTTGCCGTTCCTGCGCAGATTCCCCAACAGCTTCCAGCTCAGGCGTGCAGCGAGAAAATATCCGTCAGACAATCGCACGGCATGCGTCTGGACAAGCTCCTCCGGCAACTCCCGGCCGGCATGGGAATCGTTTCCGGCATCCCAGCACCAGCTGTTTACCCGCCCGTCATCCGAAACGCTGAATCCCACCTCCAGATCACTCGGACCCCGTGGAGCGACGCAGCCCGGATCGGTCGAACCGCAACTGGATGCTGTCACTCCGCCACATCTTCTCCCCGCGGCCCGGAAGCAGAACATCATCCTTTACTTTGGCCAGAAAAATTAGCCCGACAGAATCAGTCAGAAATGCAAATTCCGATGAAAAAATTTTTTCCTCCGGCATTTCTCCCGATGTATTTTCCCGCGACAGAGGAAGTTTCACAACAGGTGTTCCTGCTGGTATTTCCATTACCTTGTCAAAATCATTCTGCAAAGCTCCCACAAGGAGGACACGATATTTCTGCCAGTCAGAGATGGGCAATTTCCAATCTTCCACAGGAGTGATTGACAGCTCATCCAGCCAGATGCCGGGCGTTACATCTTCCGAAATGATCATCAACAGGGCATTCCCGCGACTGTCCACATCATCCGTTCCCAGCCGGAACCGAAGTTCATAATCACGCCAATCCTTCGTGATGCCGTTAAGATAAAGCCGGGTCCGCCATTTATTCCCGACGACAAGATTGACGCCGGCCCTTTTCCCCGTGCGCGAACACGCATCACATAATCTTGATTGGGAAAAAGTTTCACACTCTGTGAAAGAGCACCATATACATTGGCACGCCGGGAGGTCCGGTTGGCAAGTCGAAGCGCCCCTTTCCGTCTGACGCAACAGAATCATCCACCGTTGCCGTTGCTTCCGCATTGCCGGGGCGTCGAAACGTCCAGCCTCGCGGTACCTGCCCGGTCTGTCCTTCAAAGGAACCATTGGTGACGATCTCTCCGCTTCTCCGGACCAGACGGATATCATCAAGATTCAATTCCGCACAGGGCCCGTCGACAATCAGCCGGAGGGTGCAAAAATCATCTCCTTCCAATTGCTCCGGAGTGACGGTAAAGGCAAAGGAATACTCTCGCCACTCCTCCGTAACACGGGGAATGGCGTAACGTGGCCGCCATTTTCTGCCGATCGCCCAGGTTACCCCATCGACATTTCTTCCGCGAACCGCATAACTGAGAACATATTCGGTGTTCGGGCGCACTTTAACTTTCTGACTTAGAAGCCCATACGTCTGCGGAATCTTTTCCTTCATCCGGCTGACCACACAAAGACTTCTGTCTCCTTCATAGCCGGGAGTCGTCGGCGTGACCGTCACAGGTGCTTTCCTGCTGATTCCGAATGACCAGTGGGCGGGAATACCATTCCCGTCAAAAAATTCAAAAGATCCATTTTGAATCAGATTGTCCGACGTGAATCCACTTTGACAGCCGAGTACTGTGACTGCCAGTAGAAAAGCTCTCATTGTCATAAGCACATTTCTCCTTGACTTAATTCATTTCATCAATCAAACTCAGACGCCGCGCGAAATAGGTTCCTCCCCGGTAGACGTTAAGACCGACATGCACACAAGCTCCATTCGCCCGTGCAACAGTAATCCCTCCGCTGTGACGCGGAGACTGCGGGAAACTGACATCGACTCCGTTTCTCAAAAAACCTCTCCGGCGATGCAATAGACCAGGGCTTCCCGTCTCAGCCGGTTGAGTGTCTTGTTGAAACTCGGCGCATTGCAGTAAACATCAGAAGAATCACGCGTATAGAGATAATCTATGAAATTGAGCTTTTTCTCCCAACCAAGATCTGCACTTGCCGGACAACGCAGAAGCTGAGGACGTTTCCTGACGCCGTCATCCCCGATGCGGGTGGTGTAATCGGCGGCACCGCCAAAATACCCGCCGGCAGCAAGGACTCCAAGCCCGACATTCGGATATGCCGGACCGTTTTCAGAAATCGAACGAATTTCCGAACCACCCATGACCGATGCAATATGGGGAGGCAGTTGATCTCGAAAGTCGTTGGCATATGATACCATCGCGGTGAAAATCTGTTTCTGATTGCCGAGACATTTCGTCTCATGCGCTTTGCTTCTGGCTTTATTCAAAGCAGGAAGTAACAGAGCCGCAAGAATGGCGATAATCGCTATTACGATTAGGAGCTCAATCAAGGTAAAATAATTTCTCCACATGGCCGATGTTCCTTTTCGCTGGTACCGCATTTTGCCTCCTATGATATGGTTGCCGGAATTCCGGTTGAATTTCGCACAATCAGCTGCGGCGTGATGACACGCGGCTGAAGCGGTTCGCTCTCTCCGCTCAATTTGCGCAGCAGCCCCTCCACCGTACAGCGCCCGATCTGCTCAAATGGAATCTGTACCGAGGTCAGCAGTGGGAAAACCGATGTCGCCAGCGGAGAATCGTCATAGCCGACCACCGAGAGCTCTTCCGGAATCCGCCTTCCTCCGCATACGCCCGCTGATAAACCCCAAGCGCCGTCTGATCATTGGCGGCAAAGATCGCCGTCACATGGCGCTGCAGCAGAATCGCCGCCGCCCGGCGCCCCCTTCAATCGTGTCGTCCCCATCCGCAAGCAGCATGGGGTCCAGCTCCCTCTCCATTCGCCGACAGGAAATTCCGGCACCCCGCCAGCACCGGATCCAGTCCATTGAGTTTACGCCGCGCCGAACCGATGTACCTGATCCGTCGATGCCCGAGGCCTCGCAAATGTGCAAACGCCTGTCGCGCCCCCTCCTCATAATCCACATAGACCGGCGCAGAAGCCTGCCGCAGATGCGTGACCAGCGGCAGCGACGGCGCAATCAGTTCCGCTTCATCCGAAGAGAGCTGCGGCAGCATGTTGATCACACCATCCACCATCCCGGAGGCGAATTTTTCCAGCAACCGGCGCCCCTTTGCCGGATCCAGCCCGGCGATTCCCAGCACGATTTCATATCCACGCCCGGCAAGCGCCTGCTCCATTCCTTCCAGCAGAATCCCGGTGGCGGCGTTTCGACACTGATCCACCAGAATTCCGATCAGCCCGGTACGATTCTGTTTCATCGCCCCCCGCAAAGTAATTGGGCCGGTAATTCAGCTCGCGAATCGCCCGGAGAACCCGCCCCCGTACCTCCTCACCCACCGGACGGCGACCGCTCAATGTGTGCGAAACCGTCGTCACCGAAACTCCGGCAACCCGGGCCACATCCGTAATTTTCGCCTTCACCGCCATCGATACCATCACTCCATGATTTTATGACAAAATATTTGACAAAACGTTTTGTCAACAATATTATACCATAGTGAAACATCAATGTCAAGAGCGGAAGTGAAAAAAACGGAAAAAGCGGACCGCTTCCAGCCCGCTTCCCCCGGCTGCATTCAGTTCTTCAGACTCTGGATCGGTGCGGGAATCCGTCCGCCGCGGGCGATGAATTCCGCCGGAGAGCGGCGGTTCACCGGCATGACCGGCGCCTCTCCCAGCAGACCGCCGAAGGAGACCGTATCTCCGACCTTGCAGCCGTACGCCGGAATCAACCGCACCGCAGTGGTTTTAAAATTCACCACGCCGATCGCGATCTCGTCGGCAATGATCCCGGAAATCACCTCCGCAGGCGTATCCCCCGGAATCGCAATCATATCCAGCCCCACCGAGCAGACCGCCGTCATCGCTTCGAGCTTTTCGAGATTCAATGCGCCGCAACGCACCGCCTCGATCATCCCCGCATCCTCCGAAACCGGAATGAATGCGCCCGAAAGTCCGCCGACATGCGAAGAGGCCATCACCCCCCCTTCTTCACCGCGTCATTCAACATCGCCAGCGCGGCCGTCGTACCGTGACAGCCGCATTTCTCCAGCCCCATCGACTCGAGAATGTAGGCGACGGAATCCCCCACCGCGGGAGTCGGAGCAAGCGAAAGATCCACGATTCCGAAGGGGACACCCAGTTTTTCCGACGCCTCCCGGGCGACCAGCTGCCCGACCCGCGTGATCTTGAACGCCGTCCGCTTGATCGTCTCGGCGATTTCAGCAAGATCGCACGCTCCCTTGCGCCGGATCGCGGAGGCTACCACACCCGGCCCGGAAACTCCGACGTTGATGACCGTCTCCGGCTCCCCTGTTCCGTGAAACGCTCCCGCCATGAACGGATTGTCCTCAGGTACGTTTGCAAATATGACCAGTTTAGCACAACCGATGGATCCGCTCTCCTTCGTGCGTTCCGCCGTTTCACGGACAATCCGGCCCATCTCCGCAACCGCGTCCATATTGATCCCCGCCTTCGTACTGGCAACATTCACCGAAGAACAGACCCGTTCCGTCACGGAAAGCGCCTCGGGAATCGAACTGATAAGCGTACGGCTGCCGTTTGAGAACCCTTTCTGTACCAGCGCACTGTAGCCCCCGATGAAGTTGATCCCAAGCTCATGCGCCGCACGGTCGAGCACTTTCGCAATTCCCACCGCTCCATCGACGTCAAGGCCGCCCGCCATCAGTGCAACAGGCGTCACCGAAACACGTTTGTTGATGATCGGAATTCCATACTTCTTCTCGATCTCCTCACCGGTGCGCACCAGATCACGGGCACGGTTCATGATCCGGTCGTAAATGCGCTGCGCAAGCCGTTTCGGATCGTCGCTCTGACAGTCGTAAAGCGAGATTCCCATCGTGATCGTGCGGATATCGAGCTTCTCCTCGCGGATCATGCTGATGGTTTCCAGGATGTCTTTCGTATCGAACATGTTCAGATCCTGTGCATGGAGTTGAAAATATCCTCGTGCATGACATGGATGTCGAGTCCGTCCTTCCGCCCGAGCGCGGACATGCGATCGACAAAATCATTGAACGAAACCGTAAGACCGCAGATATCGACAATCATTATCATGGTGAAATACCCGTTGAGCACCGTCTGGGAAATGTCCAGAATATTGGCTCCATATTCGGCGCAGCCGGCACTCACTTTGGCGATAATTCCAACAGAATCCCGTCCGACGACGGCAACAACAGCTTTCATGGCGACGTTCCTTTCGATGTGTCCGCGGGATAACATATCTCCGAAATGCAGATTATCAAACTGGCGGACGGGGATTTTTCTTCCCTCTTCCCCTTTCCGACGGGATAAAACCGCTATTTCCGTTCGCCGCGCTCGAATTCGGCGACGAGCGCCTGGTATTGGGGATTCGATGGGAAAAGCTCCAGCATGCGGCGCAGATGTTTCTCCGCGGCAACACGGTTGCCGCGCGCCATCTCCAGCTCGAAGAAGCGACGGTAGAGCGAAGGACGGTCCGGCGTGCGGCGGGCCGCCTCCCGGTAGCATTTTTCCGCCATCGTTCCATCGCGACGGCTCCAGAAAAAATCTCCCGCCGCCTCCCACGGGAACGGGGAGCCCGGACGCAGCGCAGCCGTTTCCCGCAGCGCCCGGATCACTTCCGCTTCGGAGACCGGCCGCTTCTGCCCCTCCGCCGACTGCGGACGCGCCAGAGAGAGCAGCCGGTCATACGCAAGTTCCGCCCGCAACCAGTGGATGTTTCCCACCGCGGCCACCGCGGCAAACAACATCCCCGCCGCGACCAGCATCCAGCGGCGCATTCCGCGGGCCGCCATCTGCGCGGGAAACTCCGGCAGAGCCGCCGCCAGCATCGCCCCGGCCGCCGCCATCGACGCGGGAATCTGAAGATCGACATCCATGTGCGCATGAAGCAGAAAGGCGCACTCCCCCAGAAGACGGCACGGGCGAATCCATCCGCGCCATTCACGTCGTCGCCGCTGCGCCGAAAAATTCTCCTGCCCAGCAGAACGAGCGGCAAAAGAACCGCGGCAAGCGCCACCACTCCCCCGGAACCCCGCTCTGGGAGGCGAACGCCATGACCAGATTGTGGGGATCATGCGCCGATTCATCGGTGCCGGTGGTCTTCAACTCCATGTGACGATAAAAGAAACCACCCCATCCGTGCCCGGCCAGCGGCTTCTCCGCAATCATCTTCAAGGAACTGCGCAGATAATCGACTCGCTCCGCCATCGAACCGAATCCACGACCGGCATGGTGAATGTAACATGCGCCGCCGACAATCGCCAGAATCAGCACCGCCGCCGGAATCAAACGGAAGATCCGCCGCATCGGCAGCGTCATCGCAAAGACACCCGCCGTCAGCAACGCAGCTAGAAACGCCGCCCGGCTCCGGGTCAGCAGCAGTACGGCGGCCAGTCCGGCGAACACCAGGCCGCAGAGCAGGATCCGGGAGAGACCCACCGGTTCGAAATGTCCGGCAAATTTCCAGACCGCATAGAGGGTGACCGGCAGCAGAAGCAGCAGATATCCCGCCAGCATGTTGCAGGAGACAAACGTGGCGAAAACCCGGTCATCGTTGATTTTTGCCACCATCACATGACTGATCTGCGCGCCTTCGGCAATCTGCCGCTCGACAAATTCACGGGTTTCGGCAAATCCGACGAAATACTGCGAGAGTCCGGAGTAAATCAACCAGCAGGCACCGGCTGCCAGAGCACCGCAAAACCAGCGGCGGTCCTCCGGACGGTTCCGCAGCCAGAGCCAGACCGCCAGCACATAGGAACCGATTCCGGCGAGGTGAACCGTCTCGCCGACGGCGTAATCGATGGTGGCGGCATTGATCCAGCCGAGCAGGGAGACGCCGGTCAGGCCGAAGCTCCAGAGCAGAGCGGCACCGCCACCCGCGGTCCGCCAGGGACGCATGCCGGGAGCAAACAGCACCAGAGATGCGAAAAGCGCCGCCCCGGCAAAAACGCCGAATGAATGGGCCGGCCAGTTGATGATCAGCCAGGAAAAGAGATCACCCGGGTAGAACGAGGTCGCTTCCGGCAGGACGGCGAGCGAACCGAACTTCAACGGCAACAGAAACGTGAGAAGAACGAGGTACCCGACACCCCCCCTTCACCGCCCAGCCGCCGCTCTCCCTGCGTCCGCTCATACAGAAAACACAATGGTTCGGCAGCCGGAGGTGATCACCCGGTGCTCCAGATGGGCGCGGACCGCACGGGTGAGCACCCGGCGTTCGATATCTTTGCCGATGTTTTTGAGATCGGCTGGATCGTTCTCATGGGAGATGCGCTCCACATCCTGCTCGATGATCGGCCCTTCGTCGAGTTCGGCGGTGGCGTAGTGGGCGGTGGCGCCGATCATCTTCACGCCGCGCTCCCACGCCCGCTCATAGGGATTCCCTCCTTGAAAAGCGGGCAGGAAGGCGTGATGGATGTTGATGATTCTCTGCGGAAACTGCTCGATAAAGTGATCCGAGAGAATCTGCATATAGCGCGCGAGCACCACCAGATCGATCCGGTGGCGTTTGAGCAGGTCGAGCACGCACTTCTCCTGCGCGGCCTTCCCCGCCGCGCCAATCGGGCAGCAGTAGAAGGGAATCCGGAACCGGTCCGCCACGCTCTCCAGATCTGGATGATTGCTGATGATCAACGGAATGCGGCAATCGAGATCCCCTTCCTCCGCATGCATCAGCAGATCGTAGAGGCAATGGGAGGTCTTCGAGACCATGATCGCGACGTTCTGCGGCACGTCGTCATAGTAGAGCGAATAGTGCAGATCGAATTTCGCGGCGAGCCGGGCGAAATCCTCCTCAAGCTGCTTGCGGGTGGTCTGTTCACAGAGATCGATGATAATCCGCATGAAGTACATGTTTTCGCGTACATCCGTATACTGACGGCAAAGCAGAATGTTGTAGCCGTGCGAATAGAAGAACGTCGAAATCTCGGCGAGCAGCCCCTTGCGGTCATGGGTCTGAATCAGGAAAATCGCCTTGCGCATAAGAAATATCCATTCCGAATTACAGTGTTACAGCAATAGCAATCTGTTAAAATAGCACTGCTTCCGAATTTTTTCCAGTCCGGTTCAAAGTCCGTCGGCAAAGTCGACGGCACCGGCATTTTCCAGAATGCGGGCCCAGGCTCCTTCCGGCCCGGGAATCGATTTCCGGAGAAAGGCGGCGAATGCCGCACAGGTCCGCTCCTTTCCGGGAAACTCCACAACGGAAATTTCACCATTGCAGTGCAGCACACGGATCCCGCCCCGGTAGAACCGCGGCTTGTCGAATGCGACCGGCAGGAGAGCGCAGTCCACCGCGCCCTCCTGAAGACCGCCGCCGACATAAGCCGTCTTCAGATTCCGCTCGGCGAACTCCGTTCCATCCGGCAACAGCAGGGAGCGGTCCATACACTTCCGGTCGATCAGCCGTCGCCAGCCGACCACCCCCTCCCCGCGGGGAAACTCCCCCGGGAATCCACACAGTAGATCGTACAGGCAACGGCGATCCGCCGGAACAGCTCGAAATCCGCCGGACGTGTCGCGGCGGCGGCGTTGAACAGACGGACCCCGACGACGCCAAGCACGGCGAGCAGACAGAACAGAATGCCGATACCGGCGATGCCGGCCATCAGATTCCGGCGTTTCCCGGCGGCGAGGACGGCCGGCGGAACCTCCGGAATCGCAGCGGTGAAATCCGCGGCCTTTCCATCGGGATCGATGGGTGGGAGCGGCGGCGGTTTCAATCCCGGTTCCGGCTGCGGGCTCACGCGGGGAAGCGGCGGCGGTTTCAATCCCGGTTCCGGCGGAGGCGGCGGAGTTCCCGAGGGAACAGCCGTGACGGCCCCGGGCCGGGGAATTCTCACCCGTTGATTGCAGGAGGGGCAGACAGCGAGCCGCCCGCTCCACGCCTTCGGTACGGAGATATGCTGGCCGCAGACGTCACAGGAGAATTTGAAGGTTTCCGGCTTCGAGAGAAAGTTGTAGTACGGAGTCGGCTGCCGCATTTCGGGCAGAAGGCGGCGGAATCCGGCACGCTGGTGCCGCACTGTGAACACTTCATCCCGCTCCCCCCAAACTTGTTCCGTCATTTCCGGTCCGGTTGATTTTTGGAGTATACAATATAACATCGCCGGATAAAAAATCAATTATCTTCCGAAAAAATCCGCTTAAAAAGATAGCGTGTGAAAAGCCGGGCCCCTTTCGCCGATTACGCTTGCACCCGGCATACAAGCCATGGGATGCAAAGAGCGTTGCACCGGGGGCAACGGCGGGAATCTCATCGATGGAACCGGATTCCACGCCTCAAGCGGCGCCGGCAGGAGCGCCTTTCCATATTCTCCCGCTTCGCGCTCAACGTGGCTCCTGCGGCCTGAGATACACCGCCTGCTGCGGCGGAGCGTGGCCGGTCAGAAAATTCTTACGGTAGATTCCCGGAGAAAATCCCGTTCTCTTCTTCATGAAACGGGAAAAATAGTACTCGAACGGAATCCGAGCTTCCGTGCCACCTCCCGGATCGACAGCTCCGGGCTCTGCAAAAGTCCGGAAGCTCTCCGGACCAGAAAGTTATTCAAATATTCCTTGGGCAGAATCCCGAACGCCAGTTTGAATTTCCTCGTCAAGGTGTCCGGATGAACCGAAAGACGTTCCGCCAGCGACTCCACCGTCATTTCCGCGCTGCCGTGTTCGTGAATGAACGCCAGCAGTTGAACCAGTTCTGAGCTGCGCGCACTATCCGGGCGGTGCCGCGGCCAGTGGCTGAGAAAGAAGTCTAGCAGGAATGCCCGGACGGCGCAGGACTGAAGTAATTCGTCCTCCTCCGCCCAGATCGCCTCCATTCTCTCGATCATCGCCGAAGCGTCCCCGTCGCAGCAGGGCTCCTGATTGCTGTAGAAATCGATGCCGGGATAGAATTCAAATCCGACATGAAACGTGTAATACCGGATCCCCGGCAGCAGCAGATATTCCGCCCGACAACCCGTCGGGATGAAATAGAATCTCCCTTTCCGCAGATAGCGGAAAAACGTCTGGTTCTCCGCGCGAATATAACTTTCCGACCGGCCGTCATCCTCCACTACCAGCACCAGAATGTTGTAGGGGAAGACGCAGAGCTGATGAAAGCGCATCCTCTCCTTGCGCAGGAGATGCAGAACCACGGCATTGGCCCAGTTGTGATTCCGCAGATATGATTTGTCGTCAACGTCGGGAATATGCATTCTTTTCCGGGAAAAATCCATTTTTTTGTTGTTTTTTTACAGTATACTATTTACGAGAAATATATCAGGTCAATTTCAAAAACACAACGCGGGAGAGTGAAAAAAATGAAAAATTATCTGGATTTTTCCGAGAAGAACGTCATTGTCACCGGAAGCCGTGGAATCGGCCGCGCCATCGCGCTGGCATTCGCGGAACGCGGTGCCCGGCTCGCGGTGATCGCCCGCAGCCCGGAACCCCCGAAACTATTGGAAGAGCTGCAAACCGTCGGAGCGCCCGCCTATTACTTCCCCTGCAACCTAGCCGACGCGGAAGCACGCCGCGGATTGATTGCCGCAATCGTCGACCGAATGGGAGCGGAGCCGGACATTCTGGTCAACAACGCCGGGTTTCAATTTTCCGAGACCATCGAGACCTGCACGGAGGATCACTGGCGGAAAAGCGCCGCAGTACTGCTCGACGCCCCTTATGACCTCTCCCGGCAGGTGATCCCGTTCATGAAGCTCCGGCGGGGGGAAGAATCATCAACATCACCTCCATCTGCGCGTTCCGGGAAGGAGGATGGAATTTCAGTTATGGCGTCATGAAAGGAGGCCTGGTCGCCATGACCCGCTGCATGGCAAACGCAGTGGGGAAATACCAGATCAACGTCAACGCCATCGCCCCCGGCATCATCCGGACCGATCTGACCGAGGGACAGGGCTGCTTCCTGCCGGACCATTATCAGAACATCATCCGGAAATATCCGCTCGGCAGGCTGGGCGAGCCGGAGGAAATCGCGGCGGCAGCCCTCTTTCTGGGGGAGATATGAGTACGTTCGTCACCGGACAGACTCTGATCGTCGACGGGGGCTTCTGCGGATATTGAACAGGAGTAAGAGAAGATGTTCCACGAAAAACTCATCGATGAACTGCGCTCTTATTACAGGACCCTGTCGTTCCATGCGGTTCGGACTCCGTTCAATCCGCTGAAGGAGAAGATGGATCGTTTTGCGGAACAAAATCCGGGGCTCTCCCCCCTCCAGCTGAAGGCGGCGCAATATGAAATCATCGCCGAACATTTCACGCCGGTGCTGTTTCGGAACGATCCCTTCTTCTACGAGACGGGGCTGAAGGTCGCAGAATATAACGGCCACACCCGGCTCAGCTCCGGCGGCTGGCTGTTTCTGCGCAATGAACATATCCTCCGGGATCGCTGTCCGGAGGAATATGCGCACTACGAGCAGGCCGGCAAGCTCGGCCTTCATCTCACCTACGGTTTTTTCGATTCCGACCATCATTGTTTTCCGTTTTCGAGGCTGCTGAAACTCGGCCTCTCCGGGATTGCCGCCGAACTGCGGGAGGCCAGACAAAAAAATACCGCCCCCGCCCAGCAGGAGTTCTACGACGCCGCATTGCGGGGAGTCGCCGCCCTCCGGAAAACCGCGGAAAAATTCGCCACGGCCGCCCGGGAGAAACTTCCATCCGCGGAGTCTCCCGAAGAAAGAAAATTTCTGGAACGAATCGCGGCAACCGCCGCCCGCATGCCATGGCTGCCGCCGCAGACCTTCTATGAAGGGCTGGCGCTTCTCCGGTTCTTTTACGAACTCTGCAGTGTCTTCGAAGGAATCGGCATGTCCGTTCTGGGAGCTCCCGACCGGATGCTGATCGATCTCTACCGGGCAGATCTGGCCGCGGGCAGACTCACCCCGGAAGAGGCGGACGATCTGCTCGAGCGTTTTCTGCTTCAGGTGGACTGCAAACTCGACCTGCGGAAAGCTCTCAACGAGCAGTTCAACCGCGGCGAACAGGGTGACACCCCTGATTCTGGGCGGAGTGGATGAGAACGGATGCGACGTCAACAACGAACTGACCTCGCGAATCCTGCTCCTCCATCGGAAACTGGAGCTGGTCTACCCTAAAATCCACTGTCGCGTCAGCGTGGCGACCCCCCGCCCGTTTCTGGAGGAGATCGCCGCCGATTTCCTCGCCGGCAGGAACACGATCTCCTTTTTCAACGACGACCTTCTGATTCCGGCGCAATGCGCCGCGGGGAAGGAGCGGCGCGACGCCGCCGGATATGTCGCCGGCGGCTGCTGGGAGGTCATCGTCGAAGGGTGTGAGCACAGCGAGGGCGCGAACTGCTACTTCAGTCTGGGGCGGGTGATGGATTTCTCCATCCATCCGGATCCGGAAGCGGAAGCCCGAATGGGGCTCCACTTCCGGAAACTGGACCGGGAATCCACGTTCGAAGCGGTTTACGAACTCTGCCTGAACAATGTAAAATCCGCTCTCGGACAGATGCTTGAAATCATCGCGCTGGCGGGTTCGAACTGGAGCCGGATCAATCCCTCGTCCGTTTTTTTTCGGCGGCGCTGGCCGGCTGCGCGCAGAGCGGCCGCGACTACAGTGCCGGAGGCGCCAGATACAATCCGCACGGCGTCCCCTGACCGGTCTGGCCGTCTACGTCGATTCCCTGCTCGCGATGAAACGGCTCTGCTTCGACGAGAAGATCATCGCGCTCTCCGACTTTCTCGATGCGGTGCGTTCCAACTGGCAAGATCGGGAACTTCTGCGGCGGCAGGCGATGGAATCCGCCCACCTCGGCGACGGCAACGGCGAAGCGGCCGCTCTGGCGGCGCGTCTGCTCGATGAGCTGACCGGCTTCGTTGCCGGATTCCGGAACGAACGCGGCGGAATCTTCCAATGCGGCTTGTACAGTTATGTGGATATCGTTGAATGGGCGAAACTCACGCGGGCGACTCCGGATGGGAGGCATGACGGTGATTTTCTTTCCCAGGGGCTGACGCCGTCGAGACTTCATCGTGACGACGTGACCTCACTGCTCCGCGATCTCGGCTCTCTGCCGCTGGAAAAATTCCCCGCGAATTCGGTACTGACGCTCTCTCTCTCCAGAAACGGGCTGGATGCCACGCGTTTCGCCGCGTTTCTGGAGGCCTGGCTGGCCATGAAAGCGAGCGGAATGCTCCAGTTGAACTGCGTCACCCGGGAAGAGCTCGAGGATGCGCAGCTTCACCCGGAAAATCACCGTTCCCTGCTCGTGAGACTCTACGGATATTCCGCCTATTTCACTTCGCTCGACTCCGAGCGTCAGGCGGAATTCATGAGCCGCACGATCTACTGAACTTTTTTACGCCCTATGAACGGAATGATCTTCGACATCGGCAAATTCGCGTTGCACGACGGTCCCGGAATCCGGACAACCGTGTTTCTGAAGGGTTGTCCGCTGCGCTGCCTCTGGTGCCACAATCCGGAATCCCAGTCCTGCCGGCCGGAAATTTTTTTCCGTCCGGAACAATGCCTCGGCTGCGGTCGCTGTTTTTCCGCCTGCCCCCGGCATTGTCACCAGATGCGCGGCGGCAGCCGCCTGTTCCATCGGGAATCGTGCAACGGATGCGGCAGATGTGCCGCAGAGTGCCATTCCGGAGCGTTGGAGCGCGTCGGACGAATCATGAGCGTGGAAGAGGTGATCGCCGAAGTTCTCAAGGACAAGCTGTTCTATGAGAAATCCGGAGGCGGGATCACGCTTTCCGGCGGCGAACCGCTGGCGCAAATCGAGTTCACCGCAGCTCTGCTCCAGACCGCCGGTGAGCACAATCTGCACACCTGCCTGGAAACCAGCGGCTTCGCTCCGCCGGAAGAGATCATGCGCCTCGTGCCCTCTGTCGACCTCTGGCTGTGGGACGTCAAAGCCCGTCCGGAAGATCATCTGCGGCTCACCGGCGTTTCGGCCGAACCGATTCTGGACAATCTCCGCCGGCTGGACCGGGCGGGAGGAAAGATAATTCTGCGCTGCCCTCTGATTCCCGGCGTGAACGATTCCCCGGCACACCTGACCGGAATCGGAGGACTGGCGAATTCCCTGCGGAATGTTCGGGAAATCCAGCTGGAACCGTACCATTCCCTCGGCGAGGGCAAACGCGCCCGTCTGGGCAGGCCCGGAAGTCACCAGCCTGTATCCGCCTTCTCCGGCAACGCTTGCGGAATGGCAGGCTGTGGTACGGAGCACAACAGCCATTCCGGTAAAACCGGCCTGACTTCCTCCGGGGAGGTCTTGCGGCAGCGGAGTTCCCGCCCCCGGCGGGTGCCCCGATCGCCCGGGAAACAGTGGATTTTCCTCTCCGGCCCCCTCATCGGAACGTAAAAAATCGGATTTTTTCCCCGTGCGGTTTGAAAAAAGAAAAATCGGTCTATTTTAAAAGGCGTGGCGGGTTAGCTCAGTTGGTTAGAGCGTCGGAATCATAATCCGCAGGTCTCGTGTTCGAGTCACGAACCCGCTACCAGTTTTGATTCAGAATGGTCCGAATTTCAATCGCGGCCTGATTTGCTCGGTCTCTTCGATCCGGGTGCACGTCAGGCAGGTTATCTGAAATTGGGCTTTTTTTTGCCTCTTCGACGGTCCCTGCCATAATTCACACCTCCTTCTCGCTCGACTTTTCCGTAGTGTTCGATATTTTGCGCACATTTGCTTTGAGTGATTGCTGATTACAAGCGTGACTTGGCGCGCCCGAAACCGGAAGGATTTCCTCCCTGAGTGACGCAATGTCAAACTTGCAATCTGCAAGCTATGAGATATAGTACTCAAAGAATTTTACACCAATCATCTTTCAATAAAAAGTTATCCAACCTAAGGGGAGGCGTAAACAGCCAGAATAAAATGATCTGGCAATACCTTTCTTGAGATTAAAGTAAAAAAATCCCCAAAAATAAAATATGATATTGGCCCCTAATTCCTTGAAGATTGGGTTGCAAAAGTGAAATTATTAGACTCTTTACCATGGGATATTATATATTTTTTGTATATATACAGATGGCTCATCTTTGGAACTATTTTTTATATTAGCAATATTTAGCATTTTCAAAAAATATTTTTGGATATTTTTTTCTATTCTTATCAACTTTGTTTTAATTGGGGGGATAGCACTATTTCCAACAATATTCGGCTACAGCAGCATGAAAGTCTTACCATTCGGCGTAAATGAATTTGTTCAGGATCAATTAGCTTCGCGATGGGGGCTGAAAGTATTTGTATCAGAGGCACGTAATGTCATCCAGGAAAAAAAAAGAACACATCCATTGGCGACCTGATTATATTGATTTAACATGGGACAGAGCCTATGTCGGCATGATAAGATATAGTAAAGATCCCCCCAAAACAATAGGGGATATCGTCGTCCTTGAATCTCCGGCTACTCCCTTCCCTTTTGAATTAGGCAATAAATCTTTTTCCTGGACTTCTTGGCGACCTGATTTTTACTTTGGCACAGACCAGGAATTGATTTTAAAAAATTTATCTTTGAAAGAATTTAAATTTAGAACTTATCAACTAATAATATCATAACGGAGGATAAATTGCCATAATTTTATTCATCGTTATCATCATAGCTGCCAAGTACAGCAAGGCATTGTATGCGCAGGCGGTTTTTTCGTATCTGACATGAATTTTTCTGAATCGGTTGAACCACGAATGTGCAACCTCGACAATCCATCGTTTAGGACGAAATCCATGCAGTTCAATTGCCTTCTTTTCTTCTCCGCGAGGTCGAATATGCGGCACCATGCCATGTCTTGACGCAACATCCGCTTTTCCGACATATCCGGCATCCAAGCAAACATTTTGAGTAATGTGTTCATAATGCTCAAAATCCAGGGGCTTCATACGCTCCTTGAGTAATTCATCAAGAACGGCTGCATCATGCCTGTTGGCTCCGGTTACGACGATCGACAACGGGATGCCAACTGCGTCTACGAGTAGATTTTTTTTGCTTCCTTGCTTACCCCGGTCTGTTGGATTTGCTCCGGCAAGTTCTTGCGCCAATGGCGCTTTTCCATGAGAACCATCCGCCGACTGCCATTCCCATGCAATCCCTTCCATCTCGTCATACTCCATAAGACCAGCGTGCCAAAGCTTTTGAAAAAATCCAGCTCGTGACCATTGCATAAATTTTTTATGTACCGCTTGTGATGTGATATTTTCAAATTCCTTGCGCGGCAATGCATTCCAAATAATTCCCGTGCGGAGAACATAAACGATAGCCGAAAAATACAATCGGTTTCCATAGCGAGATTTTCTCCCTCCTCCCGGTTTTCGGCGATAATTTACCCCGGGGCAACGTAAATCATTCGGAATATATGTTTCAACTTTTGCCCAAAATTCATCCGTTATTTCCCATGTTCTCAGCCTTGTCGTTGCCATGTTTACCTCCATTGTTTTTGCGTGAAGATAATATAGCACAAGGAGCTATTAAAATCAATTTATTAGTTGATAAGCTCTTATTACGTTTATCTCAACAATTTGGATTCTTTGCTGCACTACATATTTTATGTTGAATGTTAAATCAAAAAACACATTACAGCTTACAACATAGTATCTTTATGTACTGTTGCAATCATACCAATACTTCTTATCTCAATTGCAATTACATTTGTAAAAAAAAATTCATGTTGCGCCAGTGGAAGCGATAAATTTATTTTCAAAGATAGAAACGCAGAATGCATTGGATAAATTACTTAAAAATTCTACAGAATGCACTTACCACAAAGATTTTCAGCTCGAACCATCTCATAAATATAATATTTTCATCAGCAATAAAAACTTCCTGAAAACGAATTACATCCGCATTAACATAAGTCTTTTTCAATATGTATTCTTTGCAAAACGATTTGATGATATTATTCATCCTAAGTCCATGAAAGTAAATCAAATAACTAAAAACATCTATTACGGTTATTATAGCAAATATATAAAAAGAAAACAGCAGAACTGTTTTATTTATTTATGGGATTATCGGAGTACAAATATTAATTATATTAATTGGGATTATTTGGGGGTAAGAAATTTAAAAACCTCCTAGAATAAAATTGCGATCAGTCCGGTTAACGTCAGAAAAACGTCTTCATCGACGGGACTTGCCATAAGTCACACCTCCTTCACGCTCGAAATTTCGGGAAGTTGATGGATTTTCAGCTTGAAGTATTCACGATCAAGAAAGCCGTCCGTCAGCGGAACGGAGCCCGGCGGCGGAACAATTCACCCGCTTTGCGGCTGTCCCGGCGGAACCGTCGCAGCAATCCGGATTTGCATTTTCCGAAATCCGCTGTATTTTTTTCTGACGTTGTTTTCGGAGAATGTCATGGTCCCTCAAAAGAAAAAAATCCATCCCGACCTCCCTTTCTCCTGGGAATACCAGCAGGGGGACAGACGCGGTGTCGCATATGAATGGCACGATCCGGCCTGTGAACATCTGCCGATCTGGCCGAATCACATCGGCAGCTTTCTCATTCGCGACGGCGAGTATTCCATCCATTCCAACTACTACAACTACGCCTTCGAATACATCCTCGAAGGAAACCTGAAATTGTTTCAGCGGGATCAGGAGTTCTTCGCGGAAGCAGGTGATGTCTGCATCCTTCATCGCGGCGAAACCAACCGCTTTGAACCGGGCAGCGCCGGCTTCGCCCGGAAGCTCTGCGTCTGCATGAGAGGGCAGCTGATGACTCAGCTGGTGGCCTCCCTCGGCCTCACCGAATACTCGGTCATCCATCCCGCCAATCCCCGGCTCATCGAGGAGACACTCCTGGAGATAGGCCGTCTCCTCAGCAGAAAGAACAGCGAAGAAATCGCTTCCATCGTCGGCTGCGGCATGAAATTCCTCTCGGCGCTGGCCTTGTCCATCCAGAAACAGAAGGACTACCCCTTCATTCAGGCGGCAAACATCCTTCAATACAACATTCCCAATCAAGTGTCGATTCGGGAGGTCGCGGTCAAAATGAACATGAGCACCTCTTCTCTGGAACGGCTGTTCCGGAAAAACTGCGGCATGACCCCGAAAGAATATTCCATCGACCTGAAAATGAAAACAGCCGCAACCCTGCTGAAAAACAGCAGCCTGAACATCAAGGAGATCTCCCGCCAGGTCGGTTATCCGAATCCGGTCAAGTTCTCCGGAGAATTCAAAAAATTTTCCGGCCTCTCCCCGCTCGAGTTTCGAAGAGCAAAATCGAAGCAGGAAGAATAAAGTATTTTTTTGACGTTTCCGGTATATTTTTCCCCGTTTTACCCTCTTGTGATTCATTTTTTTCTGTTATAATTAATTACAGATAAAAAACGGATTTGTTTCCGGACAACCCAAGGAGATTTCTGATGAAACACAGGCAGACCATTGAAAAAAACTCTTTTGTTTGGAACAGCGGAATCCCTTCTTCCTCCCGTAATGCCCGGAGAAAACCATTTACTTTGATCGAGCTTCTCATCGTAATAGCGATCATCGCAATTCTGGCGGCTATGCTGCTGCCGGCACTGAACAAGGCAAGAGCTTCCGCAAACATGGTTTTCTGCGCGAACAATCAGAAACAGCTCGGACTTCAGTTCGCAATGTATGCCAATGCGTTCGGCAATTATATCACCGTCAAGGGGGCGGATTCCAGCTGGCTCAGGTGGCTTTACCAATGGCCCACGGACACGACGGCGGAACAGGAAGCCCAGAAACTGAAAATCAAGAGCTGTCCACAGGTCAATGGATATGATGGAACGAGCAATTACCGTTACCTCACCTACGGCATCAAAACCACCGCTTTCAGCGATGAATCAAAATGGGAGAAAACATATGCTTCCGGAAACTGTTACGTCACACTGGACGATGGACAGAAATTCATAGTCATGCAGCGAATCACGGCTCCCTCGAAATATTTCTACCTCGGAGACTGCATCCGGCGCAGTACGATGAAAATTTCCTACTATATGCCAAGCTGGGGAGGAGATGACGCCAAACTGTATCTGATTCACAACAAGCGGGTCAATCTGCTCTATGCGGACGGGCACGTGAATTCCGCCGGAAAATCCCTGAGTCTTGATATCCAGAGCATGACCTATATGGGCAACAGCGGGATGTTGATGGACGAGGCTGGAATTCCCTATTGAGAAAGCTATGCAACTATGAAAAAACTGCTTGTATCCGTGGTATTGCTCGCTCATCTTCTGGCCTCGGGGGAGATCTTGTACCAGAATGATTTTTCCGGTGAAAACGCCCTCGACGGCTGGAGAAAAAACCGTGCGGCGCAGCTTACCGGCAGTGAGTTGCGGTTTTCCCTGGCGGAAAAGACGGCCGGTCTTCCCTCAGTCAAACGCACGTTTGACGCCAAACTCCTTTCCGGCAGACTCCTCGCCGTTTCCGCGGAAATCAAGGGGGGAAAAACTCGAACGGCATCTGCGCCGTTCCTTTACCGGAATTCAGATCCAGTTCGAAGGAGATTCCGGGAAAGGACGATCCTACTTCGGCATGACGATAAACCGGGAAGGCAGTTTCGGCTGGACGACCTTCCGCCGGGTCTGCCATGCCCCGGCCGACCTGAAGAATGCAGTTCTCGCGATCGGAATGCAGGGAGCAACCGGAAGTTTTCAATTGCGCAATCTGAAAATCGAATCGCTGGGAGTTCCCCTGCCTCTGACGGAAAAGGCCAATATGGGCTATTCCGATACGGTTGCCGGGGACGGCAAAGGCGGCTGGTCCGATCAGGGAGCGGAGAACGACGGGTCGCTTTTTCTGCCGGAGTTGTACCGGAAAGAGATAGCGGGGGTTCCGTTTCTCCTCAACCGGCAGGGGAACTCGGTGCTGAGCTTTTCTTCGACACATTTTCCGCAGGGGTTGAAGACCGCGGAATTTGCCGTCGGGGAAGCCGCTGGGAAAGCCTCCTGGCTCTATCTGCTGCATACGCTCTGCTGGGGCGGCTCAAAGGAGGAAGAGGCGGGCCGGATCGAGATTCATGGAGAAAGCGGAACGAAAACATTTTCCGTCATCAACCGGCGCGATGTTCAGGACTGGTGGCGGTCGGAAGCTCTGCCGAATGCATTGCCCGGGCTTTCCGTCAAGGGGAAAAACGGAATGCGCTCCCTGTTCGTTTCGAGATTCAAGCTCGACGCCGGGCTGGGAAAAATCTCTTCGGTTTCCTTCCGTTCCGCCGGCCGGGAACCTGTCTGGATCATCTGCGGAGCCACGCTGTCCAGCCGCGAAATCCCGGTCTCTCCGGCCGGACCGGCTCTGGAGATCAAGGCGGGGAAAGAATGGCTCCCCTTTCCGCGAAGCGGATATGGCCTGCGTCTCCCGGGCAGCGCGCTGGATCTGTCGGGACACGAAAAATGGAAGACGTCGGGTGCGGATGGCCGGATCAGGGTATCCGAACGCGGCACCCTCTGTTTTGAGAGGCAACCGGAGGAGGATCTGCGGATGCTTGCCGCGCCGGTTCCGACACACTTTTCCCGCCCCCGGGAGGCGGAGATGTTTCTGGACGAGTGTGTCCGGAACGGAATTCGCTGCATCCGCTTTCATTTTCTCGACACAATGCTGATGTCAGGCTCATCGCAGGACGGCGTTTTCAACACCAAAACACGGGCCGTCTTCGAGGCGATTGTCGCCGGAGCGAAGAAGCGCGGAATGTATCTCATGCTGGATATCATGACCCATCCAAACGGGTATTATGCACAGAAAACGTTCGATCCATGGGGAAATCTGCGTGATTCCCACAATATGAAACTGCGGATGCATTTTGATCCGGACGCCAGAAAAAACTGGGAGACCGGAGCCCGGCAGCTTCTGCTGCGGGAAAATCCTTTGACGAAAACCCGTCTCGTCGACGACCCGGTACTGGCAATGGTCGTCACCTTCAACGAACAGTCGTTCGCGTTCAGCCAGTTCATGGACAAAAAACTGGTGGCCCCGCATTACCGGAACTATTTGAAACGCCGCTACCAGACCATCGACGCCTACAATGCGGAACATCGGTCGAACTACCCCTCCTTCGACCGGATCCCGTGTTTCGACTCTCGTTCCAAAGCGGATGCGGACGGGTTGGCATTCATCGAGGAAACCGAACGCAACACCCTTGCCTGGTATCGCTCCACGCTCCGGGGAATGGGATATCCAGGGATCATCATGGACTGCAATCTGACCAAGAATCACTCCGCCAATCTGCGCCGCCTCGACAATGAAGCGGTGGCGATCAACAGTTATCATGACCATCCCTCCCGCTGGGCGGGCTGCGGCTCCACGATCCGCCAGCAGAGCGCCGTCTATTCCCTCGCCGGAATGTTCCGCGATTTGATCAACGCCAGACTTTCCGGCAAACCTCTGGTGGTCACGGAGTACAATCATGTCTTCTGGAATCGCTACCGCCATCAGCAGGCGTATACGGCAGGAGCGTATGCGGCATTGAACGATCTCAGCATCCTGACGATGCACAGCGGGGTGCCCGACATCAAAGCTCTGGTTCCGGGAGATTCGGAACTGGCAATCCGTCCATTTGGAAATTCGCGGGATCCGATTGCCGTTGCCTCGGAATTTCTGACCTACTTCCTCTTCATCCGCAAAGATGCGGCAACGGCCGCCCACGCGGTCCGGATCCGGGTCGGCGAAAAGGATTCGCACGGGAAAACGGCTTGCAGACGCTGAGTTCACCGCAAAACCTGCTTTCCCTTCTACTGCGTTTTTCCGTCGATTACCGGAATCCGGCTCCGGCGGCGGACGATGAAAGAATCTTCCCTCTCCGCGGCGGGCTGGAAAGCATTGAAACCAGCGCGACCTCCCAGAGCCGTGAGACCGGCGAGGCGGATGCCGGCCACTACGTCTCTCTATTGAAGCAAGAGGGATTCCTGCCGGAGAAAAACCGGACCGACGGAGTCCATCTCTTTGAAAGTGAAACCGGGGAAATCCTGCTGGACCGCCGCCGGGAACTCATCCGAATCGACACCCCCCGTTTTCAGGGGATATGCGCCCTCCGGGGCAGTTCGGAAAAACTGACCGATTTTGAAATTCAAAAACTGGATGCGGACGCCGGTCTGACCATCATCGCCGTTGACGGAAACAATCCGATCCGGACGGCCAGACGCATGGTCCTGGTTTTCGCCACCAATGCGCTGAACAGCGGAATGCAGTTTTACGACAAGGATATGTGCCGTCTGTACCATATCGGATATTATCCTCCGCTTCTGCAAAGCGGCAGCTTCCGGGTGGCGATACGCAATCTCCATGCAAAGCGTCTGACGCTTTACCGGCTGGATCTTTCGGGGCGTCGCATCGCGAAACTGAAACCGGACCGGATTGCCGGGGAGAAGGCGGTCTTCTCCGTGGATACCGCAAAAGACGGCGCCGCGGTCTTCTATGAACTCATCGCGGAATGAGTACAATTTTGCAGGAATTATTCTCAAAAAAGACTTGTAAAAGCTGATTTCCGGGTTATACTATAATTAGAGAAAGATCCTCCGGCGGAAGGCTTCGGCCCGGCGTCCCGAGGTGATTAATGGTTTGAAACGTTCCAACGGCGAGGGAGTGAGGCTCCCGATCCTGAAGGCGGCAACCGGTCGGGTTCGCATGGCATCCCCGGCGCGCTACTGCATTTCAGGCGCGCCGGGGATTTTTTTATGCGGGAGTTAGAGCGCCATGGAAAGCAGAATCGCCCTCATCGGCATCATCGTGGAGGATACGGAGGCCTCCGAAAAGATCAACCGCATCCTTCACGAATATGTCCCCTACATCGTCGGACGCATGGGCATCCCATACCGGAAACAGAACGTCTGCATCATCAGCATCGTCATCGACGCCCCCAACGACGTCATCAGTTCGCTCTCCGGCAAGCTCGGCATGGTCAAAGGGATCAGCGTCAAGACCCTCTACTCCAGACTGCCTGGAGAGGCGGCGAAATAATCGATATCAACCAACCAGGAGAAAAGATATGTACAATCCGAAATCATCCGTTGCGACCGAATTCATCGACGACGACGAGATCCAGCAGACACTCGCCTACGCCGCCGCCAACAAAAACAACCGCGAACTGGTCGACTCCATCCTCGAAAAGGCGAAGGAGTGCAAAGGGCTCAGCCACCGCGAGGCCGCCGTCCTCCTCGAATGCGAACTGCCCGAAGAAAACGAGCGGATCCGCAATCTCGCCATGGAGATCAAGCAGAAGTTCTACGGCAACCGGATTGTGATGTTCGCGCCGCCTCTATCTCTCGAACTACTGCATCAACGGTTGCACCTACTGCCCCTACCACCGCTCGAACACCCACATCCGCCGCAAGAAACTCACCCAGGATGAGATTCGGGCGGAGGTGATCGCCCTGCAGGACATGGGCCACAAGCGGCTCGCGCTCGAAACCGGCGAGGACCCGAAGAACAATCCGATCGAGTATGTCCTCGAAAGCATCAAAACCATTTACAGCATCAAGCACAAGAACGGCGCAATCCGCCGGGTCAACGTCAACATCGCCGCCACCACCGTCGAGAACTACCGCAAACTCAAGGAGGCCGGCATCGGCACCTACATCCTCTTTCAGGAGACCTACAACAAGAAAGCCTACGAAGAGCTGCATCCGACCGGTCCGAAGCACGACTACGCCTACCACACCGAGGCGATGGACCGCGCGATGGAGGGCGGCATCGACGACGTCGGCTGCGGCGTCCTCTTCGGGCTGAACCTCTACCGCTACGACTTCGTCGGGCTGCTGATGCATGCCGAACACCTCGAAGCGGCCAAGGGAGTCGGGCCGCATACGATCAGCGTGCCGCGCATCCGTCACGCCGACGACATCAATCCGGAGAACTTCTCCAACGCCATCTCCGACGAAATCTTCGAAAAGATCGTCGCGGTGCTCCGCATCGCGGTGCCCTACACCGGGCTCATCATCTCCACCCGCGAATCGAAAGCGGCGCGCGAACGGGTGCTCAAGCTCGGTGTCTCCCAGATCTCCGGCGGGTCGCGCACCAGCGTCGGCGGTTACGTCAAGCAGGAGACCGAGGAGGAGAACTCCGCCCAGTTCGACGTCTCCGACAACCGCACCCTCGACCAGGTGGTCAACTGGCTGCTCGAACTCGGCTACATCCCGAGCTTCTGCACCGCCTGCTACCGGGAGGGGCGCACCGGCGACCGCTTCATGCGGCTGGTGAAATCCGGCCAGATCGCCAACTGCTGCCAGCCGAACGCTCTGATGACCCTCGACGAGTATCTGGAGGATTACGCCTCGCCCGACACCCGGAAGAAGGGAGAAGCGGTCATCGCCGCGGAACTGCTCCGCATCCCGAACGAAAAGGTCCGGGCCATCGCGAAGGAGCATCTGCAGGAGATGCACGCCGGCAAGCGCGACTTCCGCTTCTGATCGGGAATTTTCCGTTCACTAACTCCCGCTTCGCGCCCCTGTTTCCGGGGGCGCGGAGCGTTTTTTCGTTCACGCTTCGGTCACCCGCAGCAGGTAGCGGAAGTGATAATCGCCCGCCGGAATCCGGTACTGCGGCAGCGTATCCGGTCCGCAGCTGGCGGTGCCGACGCCGCGCTGCCGCAGGTCGAGGTGGAGCCACACCTTTCCGGAATCGCACAGTTCATGCTCGTGCCGTTTCGTCTGAAGTTCCCCGATCGGATACCGCCCCACTGAAAACTCCATCGGAACCGGTGCAATGAATTCCAGCGCATGCCGGAGTTTCGCACTCCCGAGCTTCAGGCGCCGCACGCCGATGCGGTGGCCGTTCTCCTGCGGCATGATGTAGGGCACGTGCATCGCGTCGATCGTGGTGCGGTAAAGTCCGACCTCAGCGGCGGCGCAGCGGTCGATGTAGTTCTCGTGCGGACCGCGGCCGAAATATTCGACCGTCTCGAAGAGTCCGGGCAGTTCCAGCTCCACGCCAAGCCGCGGCAGATCGTCGATCCCCTCCTCCACCTCGAAACGGTTCTCCACTTCGATCCAGTTCCCCTCCGTGACCCGGACACGTTCGGAAAAGCGGATCCGCTTCCCTCCCGGCGTTGCGTAACTGCTCACCGTCTCCCGGCCGCCCGGAATTGCCCGGCTTTCACACGATTCCCGCCGGAAGTCGAAGTAGCCCGCCTGAAGCCAGCGGTTGGCCGGACGCCACGGGAACTCCGGCCTGCCGAAATCGCGCCGGATGCAGTCGTTGTCGGTCGTCGCCCGGATCACGTTGAGCACCGGCCCGCGTTCGATCAGCGTCACGCCGCGGCAGGCGAGCGAGAAACGTCCGCCGTCATCGAAGGCCGGCTCCGCCGGGAGTCCGGCGAGCGGCGCCGGAGCGGCGAAGGAGCGGAAAGGCAGCGCGAACTGTTCGGACGCCACCACATGCCCGGCCTCCGCCCAGCGGTTCGCCTCGCGCAGAACCAGCCGGAGGTTGAGGAAACACTCCTCCCCGCCCGCAGTCCGGCGGGCTCCCGGACCGGCAGTTTCAGTTCAAAGCAATTGTGCGGCTCCTCGTTGAAGATGTCGTGCCGCTCGGCCCCGGCAAAGTCGGGGATGAAATGTTCCGGACCGTGCGGCGGCAGTGCCGCCTTCCCCGTCGCGACGCTCCGGCCGTCGACCGTCACCTCCCATTCGAGTTCGCAATCGGAGAGGTCGGTGAAACAGCGGCGGTTGACGATGGCGATCAACCCCGAAGCGGGATCGACCGCCCGGAACTCCGCCGGCTGCGCCAGTTTTTGAATTCATACAGCCCCGGATGCGGCGTTCGGTCCGGGAACACCAGTCCGTCGGTGACGAAGTTGGAGTCGTTCGGTTCATCGCCGAAGTCGCCGCCGTACACCCAGTACTCCCGCCCGGAATCATCTTTCCGGGCAATACCGTGGTCGATCCACTCCCAGATGAAGCCGCCCTGCAGCCCGTGGCAGCGGCGGAAGGCGGCGAAGTAGTCCGCAAGGCAGCCGTTGCTGTTGCCCATCGCGTGGGAGAATTCACAGAGGATCATCGGCCGTTCGTCGTCGGTCGGATAGGAGGCCCAGTTGACGATGGTCCGCACATCCGGATACATCGGCGCAATGATGTCGGTAAGTTCGCGGTTGAGGTTGGGCAGCCAGCCTCCCTCCTGCGAATAGATCGCCCGCTCGCAGAGAAACACCCGCGACGGATCGACCCGGCGAATCCACGCCGCCGCCGCCGCGTGATTGGGGCCGATTCCCGACTCGTTGCCGAGCGACCAGACGATCACCGAGGGGTGGTTCCGGTCGCGCGTGACCAGATGGATCGCCCGGTCCATGTGGGGAAGGCCCACGCCGGATTCATGCACAGATCGTAGAAGAAGGCGTGGTTCTCGATGTTCGCCTCGTCGAAAACGTAGAGGCCGTATTCGTCGCAGAGCTCATAAAACTCCGGGGCGTCCGGATAGTGGCTGGTGCGGACGGCGTTGACGTTGAAGCGCTTCATAAGTTCGACGTCCCGCCGCATGGTTTCGAGCGTGAGGGTCCGGCCGGTGTGCGGATCGTGTTCGTGGCGGTTGACGCCGCAGATCAGCACCGGTTTGCCGTTGATCCGCAGTTCGCGATGGGCCACCTCCACCCGGCGGAATCCCACCCGGCAGCCGGAGAAATCCACCTCGCCCCGCTCCCGGTGGCAGAGCGTCACCGTCAGCCGGTAGAGGAAGGGATCTTCGGCGCTCCAGTGGCGCGCGCCCGGCAGTTCCAGCCGGAGCCGGGAGTAGAAGCGGCGCGGGTCCTTGAGGTTGAAATACCCTTTGAACCCTTTCCGGGCGGCGACGGCGCTCTCGGATGCGAGCACTTCGCGCCCGGCGTCATCATAGAGCCGGACCCGGAAAAACCATCCCGCCTGCGGTTCGGCGGCGCCGACCTCGGTCATGCCGTCGCTCTTCCCGGAAAATCCGCCCGCGACGTCCAGTCCGGCGACAAGTTCCAGATCGAGCAGCCCGGTCCGGAGCGATTCATCCAGCGTGGCGGCGGCGAAGAAATCCTCGATGTGATTCTTCGGCATGGCGTGAAGCGAAACGCTGCGGACAATTCCGGCGTGCCACCACTGATCCTGATCCTCGACGTAGCTCGCGTCGGAGAACTGGCTCACCACCACCGACAGCAGATTCTCCCCGGCATGCACTAGGCCGGAGAGGTCGAACTCCGACGCCCCGCGGGAATCCTTGGCGAATCCGACCGCCTCGCCGTTGAGAAACACCGTGAAGAAATTCTCCACCCCGTCGAACCGGAGCACCAGCCGCCGGTCGAGCCACTCTTCCGGAATCCGGAAGTTCCGGCGGTAGACGCCGGTCGGATTTTTCTTCGGCGGATCGGGGGGGCAGTTCGTCGAACGGCATGACGATGTTGGTGTAGTGCGGGTGGCCATACCCCTGCATATCCCAGCATCCGGGCACAGTGATTTTCTCCCACGCGCCCGCGGCACCGGGCAGATGGTCGCCGTTCACCTCGTCGGGAGAGGAAAAGAAACGGAACTCCCACTCGCCATCCAGCAGCAGGCGCAGAGTTCCCTCCCCTCCCCGCCGGGCCTCCGCCTCATCGGAAAAATGAAAAAACCAGGCACGCGGGGGGAGTTTCCCGCCGCCGACCGCCTCCGGACTGCTCCGGAGAATCCGCCCCAAATCAAACGCCATGTCTCGCTCCTTCGCCATTAACTGTCTTCGATTGACAATTAATTATACTCCTTCTCACGAAAAAATGCAAGGAGAAGTGCGAATTTTATGGAAAAATTTGCAAATTACTCCCAAGACAGTTATAGTAGAAAAAAGCGAGGAATTTTCTTCATGGTGACGATCAAAGAGGTGGCGGCGCGCGCCGGCGTTCCGGAAAAGACCGCGATGCGGGCGCTCTCCGGCCGGACACTCGGCGTGCGGCGCGACGCCCGCGAACGGGCGGAGCGGGTGCGCAAGGCGGCGGCGGAGCTAGGCTACCAGCCGTCGGCCATCTCCCGCGCCCTCCGGCAGGGGGAAAACCCGGACCCTCGGACTGCTGACCGGATGCATCACCAACCAGTACTACGCCGCCCTTGCGGAAACCGCAATGCGGGAAGCCTCCCACTCCGGCTACCGGCTCCTGCTGGAACTGATCGGATCGCAGCAGGAACACATCGCCGACGGCGTGAAGAATTTTCTCGCCTCACGGGTGGATGGCATCCTCACGACCGAGGCGGAGGGCGAACACGCCATCGGACAGATTCTGGCGAAACGGAAGTTTCCAGTCATGCTGTTCGACACCCCGTCGAAGGAGGGATTCAGCGCAGTCCATGCGGACTACTCCCGGACGATTCCGGCGGCGGTCCGCCACCTTGCCGCACGCGGGCGCAGAAGGATCACCTTTCTGATCCATCCTTCCACCAGTCTGCTCCATGCCCGGCTGTTGGCGCTCTTCCGCGACAGCTGTCTCGTCGCCGGAGTGGAGCCGGAGTACCTCCCGGCCGGTACGCTCGACGAGATGGCCGGTCACGCCGAACGGCGTCCTGAAGCGGTGCTGATCTACGGCAACTACAAGCTGATCCGCTTTCTGCGGCGCGCCGCGGAGCTGCCCGGCTATCAACCGGATGCGGTCGGCTTCTTCAACCCGTGGAGCTGGCACACCCGCCAGCCGGGGCTCACCGGCGCGATACTGGCGCCGTCGGACGAGATGACCCGCGCCGCCGTCCGCGAACTCATCGCCGAGGTGGAGGAGCAGAGCACACCGCGCACGATCGCATTCGACACGGAGTTCTTCCCGGCGGAAGAGTTCGCCCGGATCCACGCCCCGGACCTCAACGCCGACTTTCTGCCGGAGGAGTGAAGATTCGTCCTGTTCCAGGGGTTTCCTCCGTTTTTTTCAAAAAAATTTGACAAAACCCTGATGGGGCGTTATTGTGAAGAAAACGGAGACGGCATGCCCGGAGTTGAAGAGATTTTCCGGGGAAGGTGAGATCGCTCCCGGCATTCGTGTTCCGACCAATTGCAAGGAGAATCCGCAAATGATGAAACATCTTCTCATGACTGCCGCAGCCGCGGCATTTCTCGTTCGGGCTGGCCGCCATGGACCTGCCGGTTCAGAATTCCGATTTCGTCGAAACCAATGGGAAGCTCACCGGCTGGACGAAATCCGTACAGACCAAGATCGGCGACCGTATCGCCGTGGAACCCATTCCGGGTGAAAAAGATGATTTCGCCATCGTTCTCTCTTCCAACAGCGGCAAAAAGCTGGCCGCAGGTCTGGCAGCGCCTGGTCAAGGTCTCCGACCTTCCGGCCATTCCCGCCGGCAAGACGATGGTCATCGAGCTGGAATACAAGCAGAAAACCGAAAACGTCACCGGCTATGCGTTCGGCACGCTGGCCTTCTTCGATGCCAAAGGAAAACGGCTGATGTACAAGGACGGCATTCCCCTCAAAGGCACCAACGACTGGCAGGAACGCAAGACCGTCTTCCGTGTCAAGCAGATTCCGCAGGGCGCGGCCACTCTCGGCATCGCCTTCTACCTCGGCAAATCCACTGGCAAGACCTGGTTCGCCGATCCCGATCTGGAAGTGGAGATCAAGTAAGCTCTCGCTCCATCTCGAAAGCCTTCCCGGCGGCGGCCCGATTCACGGCCGCCGTTTTTCATTGTCGTCATGGCGTCTGTTCCACCCGGCCACGGCTGCGGCCAGCGCCTCAGCCGGATCGGCGAACTCCCCCGCCAGCTGACGATCGTAGATCAATTCGAGCAACGGGCCGAACTCCGGCCCCGGGCGGCAGCCGGCGGAAATCAGGCTCTTCCCGGTCACCCAACGCTCCGGCAATGCGGTTTCTCTCCGCGCCGCCGCCGTTCGGCAAGTTCATCCAGCAGAAAGACGAAGCACTCCAGCAATCCATGACTGGCGATGCAGTCGAGCCGGTGCAGTTCCAGCTCCAGCGAAAAAATTCGGCTCCGCCAGCAACCGGCGCAGTTTCGCCGCGCGCATCTCGCGCACCGAAGCAAACCGCATATGATTGCGCACCGCATGCACGACCGCTTCGCGATCAGCAGCGGAGAAACGCAGCCGATCCAGGAGCCGACCCGCCAGTTCGGCCCCTCGCACTCATGCCCGAAAAAACGAATCCGCCCCGTCTCGTCGGTCATCTGCGTCAACGGCTTGGCGATATCATGCAGCAGTACGCTCCACGCCAGCCGGGCATCCGGATACACCATATGATGCAACATCAGCATCGTATGGGTGAATACATCCCCTTCGGGATGAAACTGCGGCGGCTGCGCCACCCCATCGAGGGCCGCCACTTCCGGCAACACCGCCCGCAGCAGCCCCAGTTCCAGCAGTAAACGCATCGCCCGGTCGGGCGCCGGACCGGTCAGCATCCGGGTGAGCTCCCCGCGATCCGCTCCGGCGCCAGTTCCGCCGCCAGCGGCGCAAGATCGGAAATCGCCCGCCGGGTGCCGGGTGCGGGTTCCAATCCCAGCCTTGCCGCGAACCGGACCGCGCGCAGCATCCGCAGATAATCCTCGCGGAACCGCTCCTCCGGGGCCCCCACCGTCCGGAGAATGCCCCGCTCCAGATCCGTCACGCCGCCGACACAGTCGCACACCTCCTCCGAAACCGGATCGTACCAGAGTGCGTTGACCGTAAAATCGCGCCGTTTCATGTCGTATTCGAGCGAATCGGTATAACGAACCAGCTCCGGATGGCGTCCGTCGAGATAGTTCCGCTCTTCCCGCGCAGTCGCCGCCTCAAACCGGAACTCCCCCGCGTCGATCAGCGATACGCCGAAACTCGCCCCGACGGAACGCGATCCGGGGAACAGCTTCGCAAGCTGTTCCGGTACGGCGGTGGTCACCAGATCGAAATCGGCGGGAACGTGGCCGAGCAGGAGATCACGCACCGAACCGCCGACCAGCCCGGCCTCGAATCCGGCGGCCTTCAATCGCCGCACCGCGTCACACGCCGCGCGGAACGCCGGATCGGATATGGAAAATCGCCGCCGGAACCGCTCCATTCAACCCCTCTAGCGAACCGAATGAACCGCCGCCGGTTCCGGCTGCGTCGCCCGGGGATACCGGACCGCCGCCGGGCCGAAGAGCATCACGTAACCCAGACGATATCCGGCCGGAATGCCGACCCGCACCGCGAGCTCCGGAAAGAGCGAAAACATCGCCGCCGCCAGTCCGCACCAGACGGTGCCCAGCCCGAGCGAGTTCGCGTAAAGCTCGAAGTAGCTCAGCGCAATGGTCGGATCATAAGCCGGACAGGGCGAATCCTCCGGAGCGGAAACCACCAGCATGTGCGGCGCACCGCGGAAAATCACATCCTTTCCCGCCAGCACCTGTTCGCGATAACGCACCAGTCCGCCCAGCGTCTCCGGGCGGTTCTCCATCAACTCCACGATCCGCGAATTGACCGAAGCGCGGATCTCATCCATCACCGCCAAATCATCGACGAAAGCGAAATCCAGCCGATGGTTGTTGACCCCCGGTCGGCACCCAGGATAGCATCGCCTTGAGCTTCCCGAGCGTTTTCCCGTCGACATTCTCCCGCCGGTAACTGCGACAGGAGCGGCGGAGCCGGATCAGATTGAGCATCGCCTCCGGCGCGGGAAGATTTCCCGCCGGGACACTCTCGGCCGGATTGCGCCCGAAGATCGAAACCGCCCCGACCGGACAGACCGCCAGACAGTGCTGACAGCGGGTGCAGCGCGACTCCGTCTCCGGCAGCAGAACAGGGATTCCTCCTTCGCCAGGGGCGAGAATTCCCGGCGCGCAGTCCCGGATGCACGCGCCGCAGCGAACGCATTTCTTTGAATCCACCACAAATTTCAGACCGTTCATCGCCCCTCCTCCCTTCCGTTAAAACCCTTTGATCGCCATCACGAATTCACCGAACGAATCCACCTCGAAGTCGAACTTCTCCTCCCGCGGATCCCCGAAGCCGTAACGAGCCAGCGCGCGGCGGAATCCCGCCCGCCGCGCCGCCTCCAGATCGGTGTAGTGATCCCCGAACATCCAGCAGGAAGCAAGTTCGAAACCGAACTTCGCCTGAAGCGCCCGAAGCGCATCCGGTTCTGGTTTGAGGGGGAAACTGCCGTCCCCGCCGATGATCTCGGCAAACAGAGGGGCGACACCGAGCTGTTCAAGAATCTTCCGGGAGGCCGCGGTCGGCTTGTTCGACAGCACCGCAAGCGTGATGCCGGCCCCCTTCAGCTCCTTCAATCCGGCGGAAACCCCCGGATAGAGGCAGGTCGAATCCACCAGATGATCGGCGTAATACCGCTTCATCCGCCGCAGCGCCTCGTCGAAATCCACATCGGCGTCAGCGACCGCGCGACGAACCAGATTGGCGACACCGTTGCCGACGAACGAAACAACCCGTTCCGCCGAAAGCGGCTCCAGCCCCATCGAACCGCGCATATAGTTGACCGCCCCGGCAAGATCCCGCCGGGAATCGATCAGCGTGCCGTCCAGATCGAATACAATCAGTTTAACCATTCTTCACTCTCCCAGAAAAGGCACCTGCGTGATCGCGGGCAGCCGGGCGTAAGAGTCCGCCTCCAGCGAGGTGAACTCCCCGCGCCGGAAGTAGTGCCACCCGAGGCCGCCCACCATCGCGGCATTGTCGGTGCAGTATTTGCGCTCCGCCAGCCGGAGCCGGACGCCAGGCGGCGTCAACTGCGTCAACCGTTCGCGCAGAAGCGAGTTGCAGGCGACTCCACCGGCCGCCACGATCGTTTTCACATTGAAATTCTTCGCCGCCAGCAGCGTCTTGCGCGCCAGCACGTCGATCACCGCCTCCTGATAGGAGGCCACCGTGTCCTTCAACAGCTCCGGCGGCAGTTTTCCATCCGGACCGGCATGGTTGCGGACATGGTAGAGCAGCGCGGTCTTGATGCCGCTGAAGCTGAAATTGTAGAGATTCTCCGGCGCCAGCGGCTTGCCCGCCGCCCCGGTGAGCGGGCGCGGGAATTCGAATCGCTTCGCGTCCCCCCTTTCGGCGGTCCGCTGCACCACCGGTCCACCGGGATAGCCGAGCCCGAGCAGCTTTGCTCCCTTGTCCAGCGCTTCGCCCGCCGCGTCATCGATGGTGCAGCCGAGCTGGCGCGCCCGTCCGTCCGATTCGATCAGCATCAGCGAAGTGTGCCCGCCGGAAACCACCAGCGCCAGCAAGGGATAACTTGCCGGATCCTCCAACGCACTGTGCGCCCCGTCGAGAAATGCGCCGTAGATGTGCGCGATGAAGTGGTTGATTCCGATCAAGGGCTTGCCGTTGCCCATCGCCAGTCCCTTCGCAAAACTCAGCCCGACCAGCAGTGCAGGAATCAATCCCGGCCCCTGGGTCACCGCAACCGCGTCGATCTGCGCCATCGTGACGCCCGCCTCGCGCAACGCCGACTCCACCACCGGATTGAGCGCGACCAGATGCTCGCGCGCGGCGAGTTCCGGCACCACGCCGCCATGAACCGCATGCCGGGCGATCTGCGAAGCGACGCTGCTCGACAGCACATCACATCCGTCGCGCACCACCGCCGCGGCGGTCTCGTCACAGCTGCTCTCTATTCCCAGAATCAAACTCATGGCAAAAATTCCTCCGACACTTGATAATTTAGAAATATACTATATCTTTAAAGCAAAAACAATCCGGATTGCGGACGAAAGTCGGATTCCACGTGAAAAAATTTCTGAAAACCGCTGCCGGGCTGCTCACCGGCAACACTCCGGCCGTCGCGGTGTTCCAGATTGCCGCCTCGCTCGCCGTCGGGACTCTTCTGCTGACGCGCCCCGCCCTCGCCGCACGTCTGCTCCCCTGGGCACTCTGGGGCATCATCCTTCTCACAGCTGCCGCCCTCTTCGCCGCCGGATGGGAAAATCCGCGCCGGACCCGTCAATACTGGGCGGGAACCGGAGCGCTCCTCATCGCCGCCGTCACCGTCGCCGTTCAAGTGCGCGGAGATTACCTGGCCGGCTGGGGCGCGGGCGTCTGGGCGCTCAACTCCGCCGTCTCCGGATTCCGCCGCGCTTTCGGCGGGCGGGGAACGGCGTTCTCCCGCGTCCTCAGCACCGCCGAAGGAACGCTGCTCGCAGCGACAGGCTGTCTCTTCTTCTTCCGGTTTGACCGGGCGTTTTTCGAAACCGCCCCGTTCTATGCACTGTTTTTCTATGCCGACGCGATGATCCGTCTGGCATCCACCCGATGGAAAAAGGATGACAAATGATTCGAATCGGACAGGGATATGACGTTCACCGGCTGGTTCCGGGCCGGGAACTGATCCTCTGCGGCGTACACATTCCGCACCCCACCGGACTCCTCGGGCACAGCGACGCCGACGTCGCCTGCCACGCCCTCATGGACGCGATCGCCGGAGCACTCGCTCTCGGCGACATCGGCCAGTTCTTCCCGGACAGCGATCCGGCCTACCGGAATGCCGACAGTCTCCAGCTGCTGGCCCGGGTGATGGAGCTGCCCGAACTAGGCAACTGGCAGCTCGTCAACTGCGACCTCACCATCGTCGCCCAGAAACCGAAACTGATGCCGCATCGCCTCGAAATGCGCCGCAACCTCGCCGCGGTGCTCGATCTGCCGCTCGACCGGATCTCGGTCAAGGCGACCACCACTGAAGGACTCGGCTTCGAAGGGCGCGAAGAGGGGATCTCCGCCGCCTGTGTGGTCCTGCTGGAAAGCAGGTGACACGCCGTGCGCCGAGACGCCCCCCCGGTTCAGCGGCTGATCTCGACGATGAAGGGCTCCGGACGAACCGCCTGATAGAGTTTGCGGTAGAGGTTCTCCGCCTCTGCCTTGAGCTCCGCCTCTTTTCGGGCGGTTCTTCCTGTAGTCATTCACCACATTGCGATAGTACTGGAAAGCGGGCGATTTCTTCTGCTTCGCCAGCCACTTGTCGAGCGTCGCCATCGCGGCGGCCGGATCGTCGATCCGGCCCCTTTCCCGCAGAATGATCGTATTGCCGTAGACGATGTTGCGCAGTTTCCGGTCCACCGTGCGGTACTGCCCGACAATCCGCGCCGCATGTTTCGCGCGACGGACGGAAGGGGTGTCGAGCAGCGCAAGATTGATTCCCTTCGCAAGTTCCGCTTCGGAGAAGGAGCCGAGCATCCGCCCTTCCGCGCGAAGCGTATATTTTCCCGGCGCCAGCCCGGTCACCCGGAGCATCTCCAGATTCAGCCGGGAGGTCAGCGGCCGGATCTTGTCCACCGCAAGGTAATCCTTGTCCACCGGCCAGGGCAGCGCCGACGGGAAGTAGCAGAATGAGCCGCCGTTCTCTCCGACGGAGAGGTTCTCCACCTTCGCCCCCGAAGCCTTCTTCGCCCTCACGTCGATCAGAATCGACCCGACCTCCGGCGATTCCCTGAGCGCCTCCAGCAGCAGCGACGTCATCACGAGATGCCCCGCCCGGCCGGGATGAATCCGATCCCGACCGCACAGCTGCTTCTCCGGATATTTCTTCAGCAGTTCCGTCATCACCGGATGAAATTCCACCACCGGCAATTTCTTTTCCGCCGCGATCCCGCGGACGATCTTCGCGCAATCGAAGAGCCCCGGTTCGTTGCAGGGAGTTACACTGCCGGAGTTGAATGTCCCGTACTGATCGTAAGGCGACGGCGTAATCAGCACGACCTGCTTCCCTGCCCGCAGCAGCCGGTCCACCACGGCGGCAAGGTTGTGCCGGTAGGAATCGAGCGAACGGGAACGGGCCGCGAGGGTCTTTTCGTCCGGTGTGCCCGGACGGTAGTTGCCGCGGCCGACGTCGTTCATGCCGAACATCACGAACACCCGGTCCGGGCCACAGTCGAGCAGATCGAATCCGATCCGAGCCAGTCCGCCGGCCGCCGTGTTTCCCGAGATGCCGGAATTGATGATCCGAACCGGCGCATAGGGATGACGAAGCGCTTCAAAGAGTTGAAGTTCATAAAGATAAATTCCGCCGTGAGTAATGCTGTCTCCGAAGAAGGCAACCTTTTCATTCGTCCGGAACGGTGCAATTTGCACCCCATCCGCAGCCGCAAAGAGAGAGAGTCCCAGCAGGACCGCAGCCGAAAACTGTTTCAGGAATTTCATCGTCGTCTCCTCCCTGGATTGTGAAGGTAAATTCAAACCGGGCCGCATCACGCAGGCAGCAGTTCAGGGCGTCACCGCAAAATCGTAGCGGATCGTCATCACCGGTTCCGCCCGGCGTTCCCAGCTGCGGCGGCATTCGCCGATCAGCGCCGCCCGTCCGGGCTGTTCCGCGCGCACCATGAGCTCCCGGACCCCGGGGGTGCCGGGCGGAGCCGCCTCTCGAGGAGGCAGATAGCGCTCTCCGGCCAGCCGTACCGGCCCGTCGGTCCGGTTGCCCTTTTCCCCGTTGTCGGTCATCCGGAACATCCAGGTATATCCGGTGGAGGGATTCTCCTTGAGGGAGATCTTCGCATACTCCCCGATCCGCAGCGGCGTGGTCCGGTTGACATCGGCGGCGGTGAGCGTCACCGACGGCGGCGGCAGTTCGACCGCCTCCGGGCCGGTTCCGCAACCGGCGATTCCCAAAAGACAGAGGACAAATCCGGCACAGCCGAACAGGCGATTCATCATTTCCGGCTCCTTTCCTGCAGGTTCGATCGGCAAAAACTTGTCGATAATATAATCCGTTTTTTCCTCTCGTCAAAAGTTTCCGGAAAATTCAGTTGAAAAAAATCAACCGGAACGCTATATTGCCTGCACACATCAATCCGAAACAGGGAGATTGCGCCAGATGATGCACCGACTGTTCACTCTTGCCGTACTGACCGTATTCACCGTCGCCGCCGCCGCAGTGGAATTGGATCAACTGCTCGAAAAGGGGAGCGGCCTGTGGGAACTCTCCGGCGACTCACTGCAAAAAGGAGCTGCCTCGGAATTTGCAGTTCCTCGATTCCAGCAGAAAACGACTTCGCGGCGTCCCGGTCAAAGCCAGCCCGATGACCCTGTTCGGCAGCGGCGTTCAAGAGCTTCTCGCCGAGATCGGTCCCGACGGAAAGGTGAGCAAACTCACCGTTTCGATCTACAACCGGGGCGATGCCGGAAACATGGATATCTCCGAATTTCGCCAGAAGTTGCGGTCGCTCATCCAGAAGTTCAGCAAATTCACCGATGTGCCGGTCCCCGCGCAGCAGAGCGCCTTCCTCGCCGGAGCCAAAGTCTACTCCCGCGTCTGGAAAAATGACAAGTTTGACCTCATCCTCCGCTGGAGCACCACCAACAACCGGACGGCGGAATATATCGCACTCGACGCCTACCGCCCCGGCACCGCACCGAAAAACCTGCGCGACAGCTTGAAAAGCACCACCTCCCGGGACGAGCTTTCCAGCAAGATCATCAATGATCCGGATGGTTCCCGCTACCTCTTTGTACCGATGGTCGACCAGGGGCAGAAGGGCTACTGCGTCGCCGCGACCGCCGAACGAATGCTTCGTTATTACGGCAGCAACGTCGACCAGCATGTCATCGCCCAGCTCGCCAAGAGCGACGCGAAACGCGGCACCAGCATGCAGGCGGCACTGGAAGCTCTCGACGATGCCAAGAGCCGGCTCGGCGTCCGGATCAAACCGCTCATCACCTGTGAAATGGCCACCAAAGAGCTTCGCTGGAACACCTTCACCCGCCTGACCAAGGATTACAACTCCCGCGCCCGCAAGAGCGACGCCCGCGAACTGCGCTTCAAGGATTACGTGAAGACCCGCGGACGGACGAAATATCTGAATGTCGATGCTCTGCTCAGCGCCATGGATCCGCAGATCTACACGGAAATGCGCTGTGAAGACAAAGGGAATTACCAGGATTTTTTCAAGGAGATCCAGCGCTACATCGATGCGGGCATTCCGCTCTGCTGGGTCACCATCACCCTCCCTCACCAGGCGGACAATAAAACCGACAAGATCCAGCCTCACATGCGGATCATCAACGGCTACAACACCCGTACCGGCGACGTGATCTACACCGACAGCTGGGGACTCGGTCATGAGAAGAAGGTCATGTCCCGACAGGACGCCTGGGGAATCACCCAGATGCTCTGTGCCATGACGCCGCGCGGCAGATAAGCTGCGCCACTGGTCTCTCTATGCCGTTCCCCATCGGGGACGGTATTTTTTGAAATATAACAACAACACTGTTTGACTTTTTATATTTTATTGTATACAGTATACAAAAGCCATCGGCACAGTGCTCGAAGGCTGAACAAGGAAAGGTCCGCATATGTTTCACCGAATTCCGTTTTTTGCCGCGGTGCTTGCCGCACTGCTCGCTCTTCCGTTTGCCGGAATGGAAGCTGCAGAAAAGACCGTTTACGAACTCAAACGCGACATTCCCTATCTCGCGGCGGATGCCGGGGCGGACTCCTACCGCCGGGGCCGCTGCACGCTCGACCTCTATTACCCCACCGACAACAGGGGATTCGCCACGGTCATCTGGTTTCACGGCGGCGGACTCACCGCCGGAGGCAAACACATTCCGCCTCAGCTGAAGAACCACGGCTTCGCCATCGCCGCCGTCAACTACCGGCTCGCTCCCGGCGCAAAAACATCGAAAGATGCGCCCAATGCCGGTGTCAAGGTGACCGACTGCATCGAAGACGCCGCCGCGGCGGTCGGCTGGGTACACCGCAACATCGCTTCGTTCGGCGGAGATCCGAAGCGGATCTACCTCACCGGCCACTCCGCGGGCGGATATCTCGCTCTGATGGTCGGCATGGCGCCGAAATACCTCGCGCCATATGGGCTTACTCCCGCCGATCTCGCCGGCCTGATGCCGCTCAGCGGCCACACCATCACCCATTTCACCGCCCGTCGGGAACGGAACATTTCCATCCTCCAGCCGGTGGTCGATGAACTTGCGCCTCTCTACTTCGTCTGCACGCCCAATCTGCCGCCGATCCTGCTGATCACCGGCGACCGCGAACTGGAGATGGTCGGCCGTTACGAGGAGAACGCCTACCTGATGCGGATGCTCAAACTGAACAAACACCCGGTCACCCTCTATGAACTGCAGGGATACGGTCACAATATGACGGAACCGGCAATGCCGCTGCTGGTAAACTATCTGAAAAAAGAAAAAAGCAGCGAAATAACCCCGCGCCTCCGTTCGAACGGAGGCGCTTGTCAAGGAGAAAAAATGATCATTCCACCCGCAACTGTTCCGAATTCCGCCAGTTACCGCGAAACGGAAATCATCCACTATGGGGAGCCGGGCAACGACTTCCAGACCTGCTATCTTACGATTCCCCGGGAGTGCGCCGCCCCTGCCCCGGTCACCGTCTGGTTCCACGGCGGCGGCCTCACCGGCGACGGAGCACAGGACTGCCTGCCCGCCCTCTACAACGGGAAAACATCGTCGTCGAAGTTCGTTACCGGATCTCTCCGGCGACACCGGCGACGGGAGCGATCGACGATGCGGCCGCCGCACTCGCCCGCGTGTTCGCCGACGTCGGTTCGTGGGGCGGCGACCGGAAACGGCTCTTCATCGGCGGCATCTCCGCCGGAGCATATCTTGCGGCCATCGTCGGAATGAATCCGCGCTTTCTCGCCCCATACGGCATCGATCCGCGAAAAGAGCTCGCCGGGCTGATGCTGGTGAGCGGGCAGATGACCACCCACTTTCGACTTAAAATTGATCTCGGCTACCCGGGCAATCAGTTTACGCCGGTGATCGATGATTACGCGCCGCTCGCGCACGCCTCCGCCGACCTCCCGCCGATCGTGCTGGTGACCGGAGCTCCGGGGCTGGACATCGCCGGGCGTCCGGAAGAGAACGCCTTCTTCGCCGCGACGCTGCGGGCGCTCGGACACCGCCATATCGAACACTATGCCCTGCCCGGCCACGATCACTCCGGAGCCTTCGCCAGCTGCAACTTCCTGCTGGAACGATTCCTTCAGCAAATCCTGGCGGAGAAGAGATGAATCCGGTTCTGTTCATCGCCGGGCCGTTGCTCGGATTCGTCGGCATGCTTTCCGGCGGCTACTGGGGCGTCGGATGCGGCTGGATCGTCGTACCGGTTCTGCTGATCCTCGGCTTCGAACCGCTCGACGCGGTCGGCATCGGGCTGCTGCAGATGGTGCCCTCCACCCCTGCTCACCGTGATGCGCCAGGCGCCGGAGATCGGCTGGAAACCGGGAGAACCGGGGCGCTCCCTCGCCATTCCGGTCGGCATCGGAGCACTGCTGACCTCGCTCTGCGGCAAAACGATCAACCATCGGCTCTACGAACTCTGCGGCGCCGCGCCGCTTCAGTGGATGCTGATCGGCCTCATCACCTTCATTGCGGTGCAGACGCTGTGCAGCCGGACCCGCTGCTACAACGACACGATGCCGCCGGTCACGCCGTTCCGGAGCCGGATCGCCTTCGCCACCGGTCTCGTCACCGGGCTGGTCAGTTCGCTTCTCGGCGTGGGAGGCGGTCTGCTGATCCGGCCGCTGCTGACCTCGGGATTCCAGGTGCCGGAATACTACACCAGCCGGATCGTGCGGCTGCTGGTGCTGGTGACCACCGTCACCGGCGGCGTCACCTATCTGGTGAGCGCAACAGGATTCAACTGGCAGATGTTCGGCGCCGCCATGCTGATTGCGGTCGGCGGCATCGTCGGCTTTCCGCTCGGTGCCCGACTCCATCGGATCGTCTACGACAACGGCTACGCCCAGCATATCCACAAGAGTTTCGCGGTGGTCGCCGTCGCGCTGCTCACCAGTACGCTGTGCAGCATCTTCGGCCTGCAGGCGCAGAGCCGGGTCATCATGATCGGCATCGCGGTTCTGCTGATGGTCTATCTCGGACTCTTCGCCCTCTACACGAAGAAACATCCACGGGAGATCATTCGGTAACGACCGGCTCAACCGTCCCGCCGGGTGAACTCGCAGCCGCAGAAGTTCTGCAGATAGAAACCGTGCTGCCGGGCAAGTTCGCGGCTCCGGAGGAAGCCGTTCTTCTTCTTGAAGTCGTGCGGCTCGAAGTGGTTCCAGCGTGCCCCCACCTCGAAGATCACCCGGCTCGACTTATGCGGGCTGACCGTGAGCGTAGTGGCGAAATTCGCCCCGAGCGCCGCTGCGCGCCGGGCGGTGCGTTCCAGCGAAAAGTGGAAACAGACCGGACAGCGGGCGCCGCGTTCCGGTTCGGCGGCGAGACAGGCGGCGCACGCCAGCCACGCGGGGTGGTCGTAGCGGTCGATTTCGAGCGGCAGGTCGAAGATTCCGGCAAGCGCACGCACCGATTCGAGGCGGCGTTCGAACTCGTCGGCGGTGGCGATGTTTGAATTCGAATAGTAGAGCGTGACCCGCCGCCCCGCCTCGAGCAGTCGTTCCACGCACCCGGCCGCGCAGGGAGCGCAGCAGACATGCAGCAGAAGTTTCGTCTCCATGATCTTTCCCGGCATGCGACGGGGAACCGTTCCGCGTCGCCGGTAAAACATACACCCTCGGAGAAGGACGGTCAAATCCTCTTTCCCCGGAACCGGAAAAAAGCGGAGAAATCCGTCACCTCGCCAGATATTTCAGCTCCTCCCGGATGGCGTCCAGGCAGCCTCCGGCGGAAAGTTCCCCCCTGTAGAAAAGCGGTAATCCTTCGCCCCGTACAGGCGAAAGCCCGGCGCATACCGGTGAAGTCCGGCTGGGGACAGAATTGCGCAGCATATTGCGCGCCATGGCATAAAGCAGAGGATTCGCCTTCTGCAAGTAGGATTCGACGCCGTTGCGGACCGGGAGTCTGAAATCCTGCGAGAGCAGATACTGGGAACGGCGATGAAAAAGGAATCGAATCCACTCCCAGGTTGCCAGCAACTGTTCGTTCGAAGCGATGCCGTTCCGGAAAATTCCGACGCTGAATCCTGAGTGGAATGACCGGTATTTGCGATTTTCCCCACCGGCGGAATCGGCGAGATGAAGTAACGCTGCTCCTGATTCATCATCTCCAGCAGATTCAGACACCAGCTGGAGGCGAGCGGCAGAAACCCCACCTCACCGAGCGCGAAATGTTCATCGCACTTGTGCAGAAGCGTTCGTCCGCGCGGCAGAATCTTTTCGAGCAATTCCAGACCGGCCGGTGCGCTTTCGGTCTGAAAAATTTCGGCGTAGGAGTCCTGATCGGTCAGAAGGACGTTCCGGTTGAAAAGATCCTGCCCGAAGAGTTCGATGAAGGGTTTCACTCCGTGGTAGGAGTACGGCGCAAAGAGCCCCGCCGCATAAGTTGCCGCCCCCGGCTTCCGCTCCGCCAGCGCCCGGCTGATGCGGAAAATCTGCGGCCAGGAGAGTGGCTTGTACGGCACGCGCATTCCAGCGTGTTCCAGATGATCCACGTTGAAAATCATGAAGAGCGGCACGCCGAAAAACAGATAGAGCGCGTGGATATGCGACTCTCCGGAGCCGTCTTTCGTCGGATAGAGCGCTCCGGGGTGCAGCTCCTGTTTCAACTCTTCAAAATCGGGCAGCTGTTCCAGCGGATAGAGCGCGTTGAGCTCCGCATAAGCAGCATGCCAGAAAAATTCTCCGCATTGCGGCAGATTCCCCGGAGGAGAGCAGTTTGAGACAGGGATCCTCCGCGCCGCGCGGCCGAATCTCGGAGAATTTCACCGCGACCAGAGGGTTCTTCTCCATGAAAGCGCCGGCAAGCATGTTCATGAGGTAGGAGTCGGCCGGTTTCGGAGCGAACAACAGATGGGTGATCTCCAGCTTCCGGACCGCGGTCGGAGCGGCGGAAAGATAGTATTCCTGCTCCTTTTTCCAGCAGGCGAAGGTTCCGCGCCCCCGTATCGAATGAACGAAGCCATCCCGCTGCAGGTTCCGGAGCGCGGTCCGGATCGTGATGGCGGAGACCGCGAACTCCCGGCACAACGCCTCCCGCGACGGCAGCGCCTCACCGTATTTCCAATATCGGGAGCGGATTCGCCCCCGGAGAATTTCATAGATCGCCCGGTGGCGCGGAAGGAAAGGTTGCGGCTGTTTCATATGCGTTCCCCTGTTTACGGAAATATACCGCCACCACTTCGCCCTGTCAATCCGCCGGGCGGCATTCTCGGATCGTCCGGCGAAAAAAGTATAAAAAAATATACTTTACGGAAGATTTTACCGATTTTCTCTGCGGGAACTATTGTTGCTGATCCGGTTTTATACTATACTATCGGGAAAAGGGACCAACAAAAACCAACAGCAGGAGCAGGACCATGAAAAACAAAATCGGATGCAACACCATACTCACCAATCCAGCTGGAGACGAAGTGCTCTATACCATTGCCGACTACGAGCGGCTACTGAAAGAGTACACGATCTATTCGGAATGGATCGGCGCGCTGGAGTTCTCCCATGTGACCCGGATCACCCCGCGCGAGGCGGAAGTGATCGGGCGGCGGGCCAGAGAGTACGGGTTCGATACCTGGAGCATCCACTCCGAACACCTCAACGAGGGTGATACACTGGACTCCTATCTGGAAATTCAGAAGCATGAGGCGGAGGTGTGCGCCGCGCTCGGCTGTCAGGTCATGGTCTGCCACCTGCCGAATCTGCGCCCCTATGTGGACTTTGCCCGTGATGTGGAGGTGATCGGGCGCGTTGCGGAACTCACCCGGCGCAACGGCGTGCGGCTGGCGGTGGAGACCTGCTACTATCCGGGGCCGGCGGGGGGAGACGCTTCCGGATGCGGAGCTGGTAATTCAGGTGGTCGAGAGTTTGAACCTGCCGGATGTCGGAATCAACGTGGATACCGGCCACTGTCTGCTCGGCCAGACGAACGCCTGTCCGGAAGGGGTGCGCCGGTTGCTGGAAGAGGGGGAACCGCAGACGCAGCCCGACCTGATCCGCCGGATCGGCAGACGGCTCTTCACCACCCATCTGCACGACAACTTCGGATTGCGCGACGACCATCAGGGGGCGGGGCTGGGGTACATTGACTGGCGCGGGGTGATTCCGGCGATTCTGGAGACGGGATACCGGGGGCCGCTGATGATGGAGTTGACCGGAAGGAGGTGCGCGGCCGCCCGGGATGTTCCGGAGATGCGCCGCCTTTCGCTGGAGAAGGAGCTGATATTTGCTTCGTCGTATCTGAACTACACACTGCGGCAGTATGAAAAAAGCGCCGCGCAACACCGGAGAGGGGAGAAGGAGGAATGAGCAGAATTTCGCATCAGAACCGGACGAGCCGGACTATCTTCACGCTGATTGAGCTCTTGATTACGATTGCGATCATCGCGATTCTGGCCTCGATGCTGCTGCCCGCGCTGAATCAGGCGAGAGCGAAAGCGACATCCACTAAATGTATGGCCAATCAGAAACAACTGGGCCAAGCCCTGCTCTTCTACGCTGATGAAAATGATGGATACATTCCCCAGAATACAACGCTGAGTTCTGATTCCGATACGAAAGGGATGGCGAAATATTTCTGGGACGAGTATTATATAGGGGGATATCTGGGTAACAGCCGCGACAATATCATTCGCTGTCCCGGCCGTCTTGATGAGGAAAAATCCTCTACCGGCTATTTTACCACCTGCAGCTACGGCATGCAGAATTGCCCGATTTCATGGGGACTGCAAAATGTAAAAAACTGTGGAAACCGGTCAGCCGCAACCTGATGCTGATTGATTACGGGAGGCAGACACTCTGGTATCGAGAGGCGACCAAGGGGTTGAATCTCGCTTATTTTGACGGAACCAAGCAACCCAATTCTTATGTCCCCTGGGGACGACACCTCAATTCCGCAAACATGATTTTTTTTGACGGCCACGGAGAAAACATGAAATTCAGCGAATTCTGTTCCCTTGTCTCCAGCGGTAATTTTTTTGCAAAAAAATAATCTAAGGAAAGAACCTTCCATGAAGAAATTCAGCATATTTGTTTTAATGACGGCATTGTCACTGATCGCAGCAGCTGTAGAAAAAAAATATCCTCTTATTCAGGGAAAGATGTTGAAATATCCAAGTACAGTTCTGCTTTTTCGACCAGCCTTTCTTCTGTTCAGGATCCGGAGTTGGGGCGTGATGTCCTGAAAATTACTTACGCGGTAAAGCCCGGCACACGTAAAAATGTCAATCGAGGTAATTTCAAAAGTTTTTAATTCGGCGGGATGAAAAAAGAGGCAGAAGGTTCATCTTAACTCTGGGACTATCAAACCTGGAGGAAAAATGAACGATCTGCCGAAGCTTTACTTTACGATGGAAAGATATCTTTTTCCACTGCTGGAAGAAGAATTGGGCGAATTAACCGCGAAGATGAGGGAATTTTTGCGGATTGTCGAAGTGGTTCGGCCGTCCCGGTTCATCACCAGTGCGCTACGCTGGTGCGGCTTGGGCCGACCGATGAAGGACCGCGAGAAAATGCTTCGGGCGTTTTTTCTGAAAGCGGTATACGACCTTCCGACGACGAAGGCGCTGATTGAAAATCTGAAGACGAATCCGAGTTTGCGACGTCTTTGCGGCTGGGAATCTCGTTGTGAGGTTCCGTCAGAAGCGACGTTTTCCCGAGCGTTCAAAGTTTTTGCAGAGGAAAAAGTTCCGGATGCCGTTCACGCGATGATTGTGAAGGAAAACTACACGGGAAAGCTGGTCGGACACGCAAGCATCGATTCCACGGCAATCGTCGGAAGAGAAAAGGCTTGCCGCAAGAATACGCCGAAGATCAAGCTCAAAAAGAAGCGGGGCCGGAAAAGCAAAGCGGAAAAAGCGGCACTGGCGGAACAGGAACTTTCCGAAACCAAAACCCGGCGTCTTGAACTCCAACCGAATCGGACGCTTGCTGAAAACGTCGGCGATTTGACGCAAGGCTGTGATTGGGGAGGTAAACGGGACAGCAAGGGGAAAACAAGCTTTTGGTGCGGATACAAGTTGCATTTATCGCTGGGAGACGGCGGAGTTCCATTGGCGGCGCTTTTGAGTTCGGCGTCCATGCACGACAGTCAAGCCGCAATTCCTTTGATGCAAATGGCTTCGGAGCGCGCAACCATTCTGTATGACTTGGCCGATTCGGCTTATGATGCGGAAGAGATCAGAGCGTTTTCGGAAAAGCTCGGTCATGTTCCGGTGATTGATCCCAATCCGCGCCGGGGAGACAAGGTTGAACTTGCCCCGGCACGAAAGATTCGTTATCGGGAGCGTTCGACGGTGGAACGCGGCAATTCGGATTTGAAAGACAACTACGGTGCACGTCATGTCAGAGTGAAGGGACATTGGAAAGTTCTTTGCCACCTGATGTTCGGCGTGATCGCCATTACAGTGAAACAACTATTCAACATGCTTGAATAGAACTTATTAAGCTGACGTAAACAACAGGATATCGAGAACATCCCGCGTTGACGGGAGAGGAGGAAAACGGCCCGAAATTTGATTTTTGCCGTTTTTGTGAAAAAAGTCTGGATTAGTGCGCCGAAACGGTTTTGACGCACGAAAAAACAAGTGATTAACACGAGAGAGCCAATACTTTTGAAATTGGCTCAATCTTAATCTGTCATTTCCTGCCTTGCAGGCCGATCAATGGCAGACCATTTCCAAAATCAGCGTCAAACTCCGCGGAGGCCTCGGACACTGTAATCTTCTTCTGATCGACCGGGACGGAGAGACGTTTGTTCAAAAGGGAATTCGTATGATCGGCAGTTCCGCCTGGAAAAATTATGATTTTCACTTCAATGAGCTCACTTCACCCAATTACTCCACCTGGGGAGGAAGGAAGAAGCGGAACGGCAAACTCGATGCTCCTGTAAGAATTTCTCTGCAGATCACGATATATCCTTCGTATATCGCCTCGCAACTACGCGGATCGATGATTCTGAATTCAACGAAGCCCACCGACGCGGAATTGGAACAGGGGATGAAGCCGGTGGACCTCTTTCTTGCCGACCTTGTTGTAAGCGGTATTTTACCCGGAAAAGAAATTGACACTTCCAGCCGGAAAACCGCCCTCCCGGTCGAAATGAATTTTGCTGAAATCGGTACATCTGTTCCATTAAAACCGGGACATCGTGAGACTCTGAAATGCTCGATGAAAAATCTGACCGGGAATCGTTTGACTCTCCAACTTCATGCCGTCTCGCATCTGGCCCTCACAGAAAAAGCGGAGACACATTCCCGGGAAGTGACTTTGAAAGGGAATGAAACTCTATCGTTCGAACTGCCGTTCCGCTTTCAGGAAAAAGGCGTTCACAATGTCCGGTTAAAGTTGACGGACGGCAACCGGCAGCTGGAGTCGAAAACTTTCGTCAACGTCTGGGAACCGGTCGGCAATCACTGGGATGACACACCCGAAACCTTCTTCGGCACCCAGGCTTCGCTCGATTTATTCAGTCGCGAGTTTGCAAAATACCGTGAACAGGATTATCAAAATATGCGGGATGCGGGAGTGAAGCTGCTTCGCTTCATAATTCGCTGGTCGGCAATTCAACCCCGGAAAGAAGGTCCGTTAAAATGGGGGCCATACGATCAAATTGTAAAAAAATGCCGGGAATATGGTATCATCCCCTATCTGATGATCAACAACGCGCCGACATGGAGCGCAGCGAAGAAAAAACACGGAAAAGCCGGCGCCCAGATTTGTCATGAGTTGCGCCCCTGACAATACGCTCTACGCGGAATTCGTCGGGAAGGTTGCCGAGCGCTACAAGGATTACACCAATTATCTTCAAATCTGGAATGAGCCTTACGCCGACCAATACTATTGGGGAGGAAACGCGAAGACCTACGCGGATATGCTCCGGAAAGCCGGCGCCGCGGCGAAGGAGAAAAATCCCTCTGCCAAAATCTGCGCGGGAGCGGCCTGGGATGAAGTCTTTTCTCCGCCCGCGGCAGTTACGATTTCTGGCCTTTTCACTGTCATTCCGAAGTGGGGACGCTGCACGAATTGATCAGGAAATATCGAAAGATGGCCCGGGAAGTCAATATGCCGCTTTCCCATTTCTGGTGCGATGAGACCGGGTTTGCCGTCTCACCGTTTGAAGAGGGAGCTGAACTTGTCAAAGCCGGAGAAATCGTGAAAAAAGGTGTTGTTTCCCGGGCCGCCGGTCTCGGTTCTCATGTCTGGTTCGTTTACAGAGGCAGTCCGAAGAGTCCCACCAATCCCCGGGACAATTACCCCGCGATCGATGAAAAGAACCGTTGTCGCCCGGTCGTCTTAGCTCACAATACGATGGCGACACATTTGAAACAGACGCGTCTGGAAAAAGCATATTATACACCCGGCGTGGCGGAAGGATATGTATTTCGACGTCCGGGCGAACGGGTAATTGCAATATGGCGCGCGCAATTCCCCAAGGGGCAGATCACCTCGATTCAATTTGATCAACCGGTCCAGGTGAGATTTTCCAACCTGCTGGGAACAGACCGGGTCGAAAACATTTCAACCGGAAAGCTCACTTTGTTTCTGACCAGAGAACCGCAATGGCTGATAATACCGGACAGAGTACAGGTGCAGTCGATTCAATATCAATCTATCTTGAAGATTCCGGAACAGCAGATTGTTCACTCCGGAGAAAAAAACCAGGACGCTTCCGTTTACCGTTAACAACCCGCTCTCCCAACCTTTTAGCGGGAGGATGGAGTTTTCCGGAGCAGATGGCTGGTCCCCGGAAAAGGCGTCGATCCCCATTCAGCTCCCGGTGGGCGGAACTTTTTCCGGCACAATAACATTTCGAGCTGCCGGGAGTGTTCCGCCTCTGGCCTATCCCGGCTTCCGTCTGGTCGAACCCGCACAAAACATCTCCATTTCCAATTTGATTAAATTCGTCAACTGTATGCGGCTGCCCCGAACAGAGACTCTGCTTGCGGATCTCAGCACGAAGCAAAGCATGCTCGAACTGCGCCGCGGCGATGTTGACTCAGATATGTTCTGGCAGGGTCCGGAAGATTTGAGCGCCAGGATTTACGGCGGCTGGGATCGTGATGCTCTGAAACTCAAAGTCGTTGTCCGGGATGACAAACACTTTCAAGCACAGGAAAAAGGCGGCCTGTATGAAGGCGACAGTATTCAGATAGAGGTGAGAATTGACGGGAAACGGTATCAAATCGGTCTGGCCAGAACCAATGATGACACTCTTACATTTCACCAATGGCGGGGAGAATCTGCGGTGCCGGTAAAATATGACGTGAAGCGGGAAGGCAATATTACTACCTACCTCGCGGCGGTTCCCTGGAAGAGTCTGGGGATTGCCGCACAGACCGGACAGGAATTTCAACTGTCGATTCTGGTCAATGACAATGACGGCCGCTGCCGCAAGGTACTCCTCGAATGGGGTGGCGGCATTCACGGAATGGTAAGCGCTCCGATGAATCCGATCGTTCTGGAGTAAAAAGGAGAAACTCTTCATGGTGAAATGTTATACCATTGCTCCGCTCAGAGCGGAACATCGCCATACCATTGTAGAACGGTTGCGACAGTATTACGAAAACAGAATATTTACAGATATTCTTTTTTCAATCTATCTGGTACCGGAAGGCAATCCGCCTGTCGACAAGGCGGAAGCATGTTCCGAAACATTCCGGCAATTCCAGCAGGACCTGAAGGGGATTCCCGTCGGCATTCTGGTCAATTCGCTGTTCGGGCATGGTGCGGATCGCCTCTGCGCTTCCAACGCGTTCCAGAAACAGATTGGAATCGATTTGCAGGCGGATGGCCGTCTGAAGGAACGCATCGATGTCTGCTGCCCATTGGACAGAGCGTTTCAGGAGTACGCCGCAGCTCAATTCCGTCAACTTGCAGCCCTGAATCCCCATATTCTCATGATAGACGATGATTTCCGACTTCTACTCCCGTTACATGGCTGTCTCTGCCCACTGCACGTACAGGCGTTTAACACACAGTATCACACCTCCATGACGGCAGAAGAACTGGCACAGCATCTCATCGGAACAAAAGCCCGCGATATTGAAATTGCCCGGCAGTTCGATGCCATCAATGCGGAAAGTCTTCATCACATGATGCGGCTCCTCCGTGAAACAGTGGATTCGGTAAATCCGAAGATTCACGGAATCATATGCTGCGGCCCCAATGACCTGTCGTATCTGGAGCAGAATGCCAGAATTTTCGCCGGGCGAGAGCAGCGTCCTGAGGTGCGGATCGGCAATGCCCGCTATCTCCAGCCGGGCAACCGGAACTTTCCGGAAGCAATGCATATGACGATGTTGCAGAAAGGGCTGCTCTCCCCGGATGTCATCACTCTTTCAGAGGCAGACACCTTTCCCCATACCCGATACAGCATGGGAGCACGCGAACTGCACGCAACCTGCACCGGCCATCTGCTGGAGGGTTGCGCTGGATTCAAGCAGTGGATTATGCGCATGGTGGAGAATGAAACCGCTTCCGAGAAAGCCTATGCGGCCATTCTGGCAAAGTACACGGGATTTTATGAGGCCCTGGCAACTCTGATTCCCGGGGTTCGTTTTTCTGGCCCGGCCAATCTGTACCCCGGCAAGATGCCTTTCCCGTGGAATCCGCCCCGCAGCCTGAGGGAAATCAGCTCCTGGAGCACCATCCTCACCGGCAGGATGGGCCTTCCCGTCCATTTCCGGAGATGCGGAGACTCTCCGGGCATGTTGACAGCCTCAGAAATTCCCTTTTATTCTGATCAGGAACTGCGCCGCCAACTGGAACGCGGAGTCATCCTCGACGGCGGAGCAGCCTGTGCCCTCTCTCAACGAGGATTCGCCTCATTGCTGGGAGTCACTGCGGCACCGTTTCCAACCGGACATCGGGTCATGGAGGAACAATTAAGTGAACATCCTCTCAACGGCGATCACGCAGAAGCATTGATGAGCCCTCCAGCCCGCCAGGTACAATTGACGCCGCTCACCGCGAAGACAGAAATACTCTCCTGGTTTGTTCAAGCCGATTATATGCGAAGTCCGGAAAAAAAGAGGAGATTTCCCGGTGCCACCTTGTTCCGCAATGGGGCAGGAGGTTGCGTCGCAGTGTTCGCCTCCAGCCCTGACGGACTGCGGGGAATGGCCTACTTCAATCAGAGCAGGAAAGAAGTTCTTACCGCAGTAATGAACACGCTGGAACCGATGGCCGCATTTTATCCCGGCGATGCGGAGATTTATCTCAAATCGGGCTGGATCGATTCCCGGACCATCTTTATTTCGCTGCTTAATCTCGGCTGCGACCCGCTGGAAGAGGTAGAATTAGAACTTGCAGGAACCGCCACCGAAGTGGAATTTCTGCAATCTGCCGGGACATTCGCCCCTGTTTCCTTCCTGCAGCGAAACAGGCGCTGTCAGGTTCATACTCCTCTAGAGACAATGCTGCCGCTCATTTTAAAAGTTACAATGCAGTAACTGCAATTTCCGCACTGGCATCGGCCGTCGATTTCCGACAGAATCGTCGCCGAAAGCCGGGTCAGCGGGTCCAGATGCCGAAGCAGTTCCGGTGGAGATGGTTCTTGCGGGTGCCGCTCCAGGTGAGCTGCGTGCGCCGCCCCGCGCCGTCGTTGTCGTCGAGCGCGACGTCGAACCGTACCGGGGAACCCGGCGCGAGGCGCAGCTCCTTCCACGGAATCGCAACTGTCGCGACATAGCCATCGGCAGTGTCGCGTACCTGCCAGCGCAACGCCGCAGTATCCACCCTGCCCTGCCCCTTCAGAAACGCCGGGTGTCCCTCCGCCGCCGGGCAGAGGAAAAGCCGGAACACGTCGCCGGTGTACTCCCGCCGCTCCATGTCGGAAAGCGGCGCGCGGTCGAAGAAGAGTTCCAGCCCATCCATCTCCCACGGCGTCGACGGCAGATACCGCCCCGCCGGGAATCCTTCACCTCAAATTGAAGGCGAAAATACGCCCCGTCTGCCGAAGCCGAAAATTCCATGGAGGAACTCTTCGGATCATACTCCGACGCCTTTCCGAAGGTCAGCCGGTCCGGCGTGCCGAGGCGCACCGTCACCCCGCCCCGCAGCAGAGAAACCGCCTCCACCGGCTGCGAAACGGTCCGCGTCCTCATCCCGTCGTACACCATCACCTTCACCGTTCCGGCCGGAAGACGGTTCCCGTTCGAAACCGCAATCGGCAGCAGAATGACCGCGGTTTTCCCCGGTTCGAGCCGCAGGCCGGAAGAACCGGGCGATGCCGCCTTCGCCCCCGGCGCGGCGACGAGCCTCACCCGGAGCTCCTGCGGCTCCGAACGGTAACTGCGGAACTCCACCGCAACTGCCGGTTTTCCATCCTTGACGAAATATCCGGCCCGGGTGATCCGGTACCCCGTCTCCGACGCAATCCGGGAGCGCTTCAACGCCTGAATCAGCGCATCCACATCCTTTTTCCCCTTGATGTAGAGCGGGTCGCGCGGCACGCGAAGTTCCGGTTTCCATTTGACCGGATTGCCGAAGAGGTCGAAGAGTGCCACCTCATCCGCCCCCGGCGGCGTGATGTCAAACTCCAGCCCGGTCATAAAGTTCCACAGCGCGGCGATCGGCTTCCCGTCCCGCTGCCGGTAGACGTAGAGCGTAACGCCACGCGGCGTCTCCAGCCGCGTCACCGGCACCGCCCCTTCCAGGAAGCGGGCAAAGGCGTTGCCCGCGACATAGTGCTCCGACGGAATCAGGTGCCGCACCACCCGGCTCACCAGATAGCCGTATCCGGGATGGCGGTCCCGGCGGAAGAACATGCTGTCCGGCAGCAATGTCTCCTGCCGCACTCCCTCCCCCAGATCGACCAGCATCCGCCGGATGAAGTGAAACGCGCGCCCCTTTGCCGGCATCGACCGGATGCGGCGGATTGTCATAGAGGTAGTAAAGTTCGGTGTTCCAGAGCGGCAGCCCTTTGCGGAACGAGGCGATGGTACGCCGGATCGAATCGATCGCCGTCCGCGACGGGTTCGGCGACCCCTCCTCCCGCGAGGAGTAGGGATGAAACGAGACGATGTCGGTATACCGGTATCCGCCCGCTTTGCCGAACCGTTCCAGAAACTCCCCCATCTGGCCGCCGTGGTCCCCGGTGACGTTCGGGGCGACCACCTTGATCGACGGATCGATCTTGCGGCACTCCTCGAAGGCGATCTTCAGGAGTTTCACGTAGTCCTCCGGCGCAGTGGTGAGATTCGCCTCGTTCAGAATCTCCCAGTAGAAGATCCGCCCTTTGAAATGGCGGACCGTAGCCGAGACGTAACGCCGCCAGTCCTCGAAATCCGGCAGCACAGCCGGATGCCCGTGGATTTTGAAGGAATCACTCAACTTGCCCCGCTTCAAAGTCCATTCCGGCAGATGACGCTTCAGCAGATTATTGCCGAGCACCCCCAGAATGAAACAGTTCTGCTTCCGGGCATGGTCCACCAGATAGTCTGCCTGCCGGAAGTCAAATTTTCCACGTTCCGGCTCGACGCTCTTCCACTCGAACGCCCGCCAGATGCCGTTGCCGAGCCGAAGCAGCCGTACCCCCCGGTTGGCCGCAATCCGGCCGTACTCCGCAAAATCGACCCCTTTCAGATGGTACCACGCCCGGCCGCCGTCGATGTCGGGGCATTCGAATCCGAAACTCTCCTCGCTCCCCAGCAGGAAATCCTTCGCGGGATCCACCGTTCCGGGCTGATATTTCCCGGTCACGGCGTAACAGTACGGCCAGATCGTCCCCTTCTCTCCCGACGCGGTGCGGAACTCGCCGCGGAGCGAATAGACGCCGTACTCCTTCCGTTCCACCGGCAGATTCTGCCGCACCACTTCGCCGCCGGGCGGGAGTTTCCCCTTCCAGCGCCGTTCGCCCAGTTTCGTTTCCCGGTAGTCGTCGAACTCCCGCAGAACCACCTCCGCCTCGGTTCCCCTCGTCCCGTAGTTGATGCCGCTCAGCGTGCAGACAAGCGACGGCTCTCCTTCGATCCGGCAGTGGCGCGGCGAATCGAGGGCGAACTCGACTTCGCTCTTCGGCGCGAACGGCAGCGGCGTCTTCCCGGGCGAAAGCATCATGGCGTCGATCCACACCGTGGCGTCGGCGCCTTCCCCCACAGCAGGTCAGCAAAATACCAGCGGAATCCCTTCTTCGGCTTGAAGGTGATCGAATAGCGCCGCCACTCCTTCCCCAGAGTGAAAAACTTCCGGTTGCCGTTGTCCCACTCGCCGTTCCGCCTGGTCTCGTCGCGGGTGATGACCGAAAAGATCAGCGCGCGCAGCTTCACCGGTTTGCTGCTACGGGCATAGAATGAAAAGGTGTAGGTTGTGTCGTCACGCAGTGCAATGTCCGGCGAACGGAACCCGAGCGGCACTCGATATGGATTGTCGAACCGCAGCGATACTTTACCGTGAACCGGCTGTTCCGAATCGGCGACCGGGGCGATGTTCCGCTGCTGGCGCGGATCGGTGATGTCGGCAAACCGCCGCGCGTCGTAATCGGTTCCGCCGAGTTCGAAACTCGCGTCCGGCAGCAGGTTCCCCGCCGATACGATGCCTCCGAGCAAGAGCACACATCCCAACAGCGATTTTCTCATTTCTTCACCTCCATCTCCAGTGCGGCATCCTTGATCTGGAGCCAGTTGCAATCGCCCGCCGGGGTGATCTGAATCCGCAGCACACCGTGATACCGGGCAAGTTCCGGGGTCTTAAATTCAAAAGAGTAACGCTGCCACTCCGGCGTCACCAGCACCTTCCGGTACCGGTAGAAGTGCTTCTCGCCGGAGGTCCAGCCGTCCGCAGTGAAGCGGACCGGCAGCTCCCGGTCCGCCTTCAGCCAGACCGAGGCCCGGTAGTTCCGGTTCCCCTCCGCCGGGAGCGAGACGCTCTCCACTCCCGCCCGGGTCCCCGGTTCCGGCGTCAGTTTTACCGCGTGTCCTCCCTCGATATGATCTTCCGCCGAAACCAGTTCCAGCCGGGAGGAGCTGTTGCGGAATTTCCACAGAAGTTTCCACTGCAACACGAGGTCGGAAGAAGTTTCCACTTTGACGGAAGCGAGCTCCTTCTCCGGGAGCGGGAAAAGTTTGATATTCCGTACCATGACGGAGGCCGGCGTTTTGCACTCCACGTAGGCATCCATCCGCGCCGGTTCCGTCGGCGGGCATGTAGAAGATGCTGGAGATCCGCTTCCAGGTTTCGGAAAATTCCGCGACATCCCAGCCGCGGCGGTACTGCTCCGGCTGCGCTTCCGTTAACATTACCGTCTTCAGTACCGTCTGCGGCGGCACCGCGCCAACGCCCCGGTATTCGAGGGAATAACGGTAGTATCCCTTCTTCAGCGGCACCTTCCACGTGACACTGTTCCACTTGCCGGGCGTGGCCTGATAGAGAAACGCATTCTCTCTGACGACGGTGTTGGAACGCCCATACCGGCTGAGCTCCTGCGGTGCCAGATTCTCCGCCGTGAAGAGCGGGATGGCGGTCAATCCGGTGAGAACCGTCCAATAAAATGCTCTTTTCATCATGAAATTCTTTCTCTCCGTTCTGTTACGATTCCACCACTCACAAGCCGAGATCGAACGACCATGCGGAGCCGCCGTTTAAATTGATCCATTTCATGGAAATCGGCCAGGGATGCGACACCACCGCTCCCGTGGGAAAGAGAAACGGCGCCTTCCGGCTGTGGATGAAAAAAATTGGTCAATGCATCCATGGATCTTATCTGCGTATCGGTGACGGGGTCCGGGGCCAATATCCCCTTCTTCCATGAAACATACTCCGGCGGCTTGTTGGTCATCAGAATAACCCGGGGGGCCAGTTTCGTCAACTTGCTGCCGCGCATGCTGTGGTAATCAGAAGAATCCGGTTTGAAATCCCAGCTGAATCCATCCACTTTCGCCGCACCGGACCAGGTCACCTGATAGGAGGAGAGGTAGACGGTATCCTCGTTCTCTTTCGGCACATCCTGGTACGAGGGACAGAACATCACCCCTTTCATCGACGGTTCCGATTCCGGAATTCCCAGATAGCGGGCGAGGTAGTCGCGAAGCAGATTCCCTGTGCTGTTGATAACCGCAGGCAACTGATCCCGGAAGTCGGCGCAGTACATCGAGGTGGCGGTCCCCCAGCTGCTTCAAATTGCTGATGCAGCTGGTCTCCTTCGCCGCCTCCCCGCGCCCGGTTCAACGCGGGCAGCAGCATGGCAGCCAGAATCGCGATGATCGCAATCACGATCAGGAGTTCAATCAGCGTAAATCTGCGGCAATCCTTTGTGACCATAATCTGTCTCCTATGATAAAATTCCACTTCGATGCCGGGAAAAACTCATTTTTTACGAGTTTGAATTGAGTAAAATCCTCAAACATCCAGTTGTTTTTTAATGTTCGATACACGATATCGAGGAATTTGCGAGCCAAGGCGATATTGGCTTTCGCTCCACCCCGCCGACTTTTAACCGATTCATGAAAGGCATGGAGATACGGGCTGTATCGTTTTGCGATCAGCGCACATTGAACCAATGTGGTTCGTGCAATTTTGCTGCCGTTCTTCGTGATTCGTCCATGACAGACCGTATCATTTGAATTACTTACTCTCGGGACGATTCCGATATAAGCCGCAAGCTGTTTCGAAGAACGGAAGTCATGGATATTGCCGATTGTCGAGAGCAGAGTTGCCGCCCCTTTCGAACCGATTCCTTTAATGGATTTCAGATTCTTGAAGCCGTCCATCTTACTGCCATGATCCTCAATCGTCTTATCCAATTTTTCAATGCTTTGATTCAAGCTGCGAATTTGTTCGACGACCACGAACAGTTCCGTATCGGTGATTGGGTCAAAGTGAAAGCTCAAAGCTTTCCGAAGCCCGGTCTCCGTGGACAACTCCTCCCGCTTCAAAACGATGAAATTGGCAGCCAGCAGATTATTGACTTTGTTTTTCAAGACGGTACGCAACTGAACCAGCTTTTCCCTGGTCTGCGTCAAACTTGAAATCTTCGCTTGTAAATCGTCTTTCATTCTTACCTCCGGAAGCATATCCTTTTCCAGAAACTCCGCCAATATTTTCGCGTCATGCTTGTCCGTCTTTTTCGTGGACGTGCTGATCACTTTGAACTGTGAGGGATTTACTACGACGAGCCGTCCCACATGAGCTTTCAGGAACCGGCAAAACATAAATGTGTTGCCGGTCGCTTCCACCGCCATGGCAGTATCCTTTCCGAGCAGTGAAGCAAAACCTTTCAACTCACTGATTTCGCACTTGCCGATTTTCTTCTCCTCGCCGTTTTCCCGGATACAATACGTGAAGTTGTTCCGGTGCAAATCCACTCCCACAAAACTTGTCATCATCGTCAGCCTCCATTCGTTTTTCACGAATCGAAGCGGAACTGCTGTCACGGCCTCACCATCCTCCTATACAGAGTAGTCGAATTAACATCGCTCTCTACGGTGGCGCTCTGGTTTGCAGATCTGACTAATCTCCTTTCCGGGGTCATCCTCTTCTCGGAGGCGCCTCAAATAAATATTCAGTCTGCAACCTGTCCGCTTCCATACGTGTAAGTTAATCGCCATAAATTACACGCCGCAAGCAGAAACCGCGAACGTCAGCTATTTATCATACCATCTCCTTCCCTGTTCGACCTTTCGGGTTCCGCCATTAATTATAGCAAAACACACCGGGAAAAGCAATCGGACACGGTCACTTTTCAAGAGACATTTCTGACACATTATGAAACAAATGAGACAAACAGATCAAAATGAAAATCGCCGGGAAGACAGTTGTCTCTCCGGCGGCGGTTTCGGAGCGGCGCACAGCTCCGGCGGTGAACGGCTTCAGAAGACCACGGAGTTTCCGCTTCGGGTGGATTCGATCATCGCAAAACTGACTTTGAGGCTGTCATATGCATCCTGAATCGTGGGAAGAGGCAGGGATCGGCCGTGCAGAACTTCCGTAACACTGTTCAACTGGCGGAAAAAGGCGGAATCGGCATTGCCCTCCTTCCGAATTCTCTCCGCCGCACAGTCGGGCGGTTCCGTTTCCGGGTTGATGAGGTTCGTTTTCCCGTCCGGGGTGAAATGGGTGATCAGGTCACCGCCATCCATGACAAGCGCGCCGTGATCGCCGTAGATTTCCATACGTTCGCACGAGCGGCCGAAGCGCTGCCATGAACAGAGCATGTTGCAGATCAGACCGTTGCCGTAGGTGACGACCGCTGCCGCGTAATCCACCGGGAGCGGCTGATCCCGCGAGAGCAGAAGACTCTCCGCATAAACCCGTTTCGCCGGGCCGAAGTACCAGTTGGCCAGATCGATGTGATGCGCAAGCATATCGATGATTACGCCGCCGCAAAGTTCAAAATCCGCAAACCAGTCCCCCGGCATGCGCCTGTAACCGGGCAGGCTCAGATCGACGTTGCAGTAGCGAAGTTTGCCGATGACGCCCTCTTCGAGCAACTGTTTCATCCGGAGAGATTTCGCCATATAGCGACGTACGAACCCCACGGTGAAGAGCTTGTCATAGTCCCCAAGGAGAGTGAGCAGCTCATCCGCCTCTTCGGGAGTCCGGCACAACGCCTTTTCACAGAAAATCGGTTTGTGCGCCGCAACCGCCGCACGAATTCCCTCCGGATGGCAGTAGGTCGGGGAAGCAATGATCACGCAATCCACGTCCGGGGATTCTGCCAGCTCATCCGCACTGGAGCAGACGACTGCACCGTACTCCTTATGCATCTTCTCCGCCGCTTCCGTGCAGCTGTCGTAAACGCTGGAAACGCCGGTTCCCGGAATGAATTTTGTCTGTGACGCATGCATGTTTCCCATGCGTCCGGCTCCGATGATTCCATAACGGATCATAATTGTCCTCTTGTTGGTTGCGATTGCTTATCGAGCCAATTTCAAAAAGATTGGCTTTTTCCTGTAAATAACTCTTTTTCTCATGTGCCAAGCCCATCTTGACACATCCAGTACGACTTTTTTTCAAAAAGCCGTAAAAAATCGATTTTTTTGTGTGAACCTTTCCCGTTACCACGGGAGTTGCATTTTTTAATTTTTAATCGAACTTAAATCAATCTATTCAAGCATGTTGAACAGTTGCTTCACCGTAATGGCGATTACGCCGAACATCAGATGACACAGGACTTTCCAATGCCCTTTCACCCCTGACATGACGTGCGCCATAGTTGTCTTTCAAATCCGAATTTACCCGCTCAACCGTTGAACGCTCCCGATAACGAATCTTTCGGGCTGGAGGCAATTCAACCGTTCCTCCCCCGCCGGGGATTGGGATCAATAACCGGAATATGTCCCATCTTTTTCGAAACAGCCTTGATTTCTTCCGCGTCATAGGCGCAATCCGCTAAATCATACAGAATTTTTGCTCGTGCCGAAGACATCTGTATCAAAGGGATTGCCGCTTGACTGTCGTGCAATGAGGCTGAACTTAAAATCGCAGCGAGTGGAACTTCCCCGTCCCCAACCGCAAGATGGAGTTTGTAGCCGCACCAATAGGACGTTTTACCTTTGCTGTCGCGTTTACCGCCCCAGTCGCAACCTTGCGGGAGATCGGCAAGATTCTCCGGTAGTGTTTGATGCACTTGCAATTCAAGCCGCCGGGTTTTGATTTCTGCGATTTCCTGTTTGGACAACGCCGCTTTCTCCGCTATACTTTTTCGCCCGCGTTTCTTCTTGAGCTTGAGCTTCGGCTTGTTTTTGCGGCAAGCTTTTTCGCGACCGATGATTGCGGTTGAATCAAGGCTTGCGTGTCCCACCAATTTGTCGGTATAATTTTCCCGAACAACTGCCGCATGGATTGCATTGCAGACTTTCTCCCGGGAAAAATTCCGAACGCTCTTGAAAATGTCGCTTCGGAGGGGACTTCTCCTCGATATTCCCAACCGCAAAGCCTGCGTAAACTCGGATTTGTTTTCAAATTTTCAATCAACCCCTTCGTCGTCGGAAAGTCATAGACCGCTTTCAAGAAAAATGCCCGAAGCATTTTCTCCCGGTCTTTCATCGGCCGTCCCAATCCGCTCCAGCGTAGCGTGCTGGTGATGAATCGTGACGGCTTAATCATTTCAACAATTCGCAAAAACTCCTTCATTTTTGCGGTTAATTCGCACAATTCTTCTTCCAGCAGTGGAAAAAGATATGTTTCCATTGTAAAGTAAAGCTTCGGCAGATCGTTCATTTTTCCTCCAGGTTTGCTACCCCTAAGTTAAAATGAACCTTCTGCCTCTTTTTTCATCCCCCAAAATTAAAAACTTTTGAAATTACCTCTATCACATTTCGCGGTTTCAGCGGCAATTTTCCGCTCCGCAAGCGGTCCTGCTGCATTTTTCCGGCAGCCGTTCCGGCTTTCTCAAGAACTGTTCCCGTCCGCCGCACCAGACGGCAAGCGGGGTCCATTCGTCATCGGCAATCAAGAAGTCAGCGAAAAAACCGCTTCTCAACTCCCCGATCCCCGGAAGCCCGAGCGACCGCGCCTGATTGCTCCCGGCACAACGGATCAGCTCCGAATCCGGAAAAAGCTGAAGAGAACGTAACCGTTTCAGGCCGTCACAATATTGCAGCAGACTGCCCGCCACCTGGCCGGTGACGAGAGTCGCCCTGCCGCCTCTGACGGTCACAGCCAGTCCGCCGAGTGTATAGTCGCCATCCGGCATGCCGGAAGCCCGCATGCCGTCGGTAATCAACATGATCCGTTCGGGGCCTTTCAGTTTCAGAATGATCCGGAGCATCTCCCCGGTCAGGTGAACCCCGTCGGCGATGAGTTCGACATAGACATCGTCGGCAAGCAGTCCGCCACCGACCATTCCCGGCTCCAGGTGGTGAAGCGGCGTCATCATGTTGCAGAAATGAGTGAGATGCTTCATTCCGGCCAGCCGCGCCTGCTGAAAACAGGCGAAATCCGCCGTGCTGTGCGCTCCCGACGGCATGATTCCAAGTTTCGTCAGCTGCCGGCAGAACTCCACTCCTCCGGACAATTCCGGTGAAAACGAAACTTTTCTCACCGGATATATCCGATTCCACTCTTGAACCGCAGCGAAATCCGGCTCCCGGAGAAAAGCGGGATTCTGCGCGCCGGCGCATTCCGGATGGAAGAACGGTCCCTCCAGATGGAGGCCGAGCGGGCGACCGTACTCCGGCCGCGCCGCATATCGCGCGGCGGTCCGGCAAATCTCGGTGATGGTCTCATATTCGAGACTGAGAGTCGTTACGAGAAACGAAGTCACCCCCTCGGAAAGCTTGCCATGCGCGATGGTCCGGAAAGCGGACTCCCGCGCGTCGGAGAAATCACAGTTGTCACGCCCGTGGAAATGGATGTCGAAAAAACCGGGCAGGAGAGTTTTCCCTTGCAGATCGACAATCCGGTCGGCCGGAATTTTCAAAATCCCGTCCGGAAAGATCCCGGCAATTCGGTCATCGGCAATCAGCATGGCTCCATTGACAATCTCCCTGCCGGGAGAAACTATGTGCGCATTGCGGAACAGCGTTCTCATCGTTCAATCCAGACAAATGGTGTCCGCACAGTATACGATCTCCGAATCCGTCTTGCGTGCCAGAAAGGAGGCCGGGAGCTCCGGCGTCGGAATTCCACCGCGGAGCTTTCTCAGCGGAGCCTTCTGTTCCGGGAAACAGGCCAGCAGGAGGAGCCGCTTCGAGGCGAGGATCTGCCGCATGCCCATCGTGACGGCCCGTTTCGGGACGATGTCCCTGTCGGCGGCAGTCAGGCGGCGGTTTGTGGCAAGCGTCAGATCGGTCAACCTGACAACCCGACTCGGGAGTTGCGCGAATGCGTCTGCGGAGATTTCGGATTCCGGCATCGGTTCGTTGAAGGCGATGTGACCGTTGAACCCGATTCCGAGCAGCTGAAGGTCGGTTCCGCCGCACGCCTCCAGCGCGCGATCAAACCGCTCCGGATTGCGCGGATCGGGAAAATGAATGTTTTCCCCGCGCAATCCGAGCGCGGAGTCGATGCGGCCGAAGAGATATTCCGTCATATATCTGTGGTAACTGAGCGGATGGGTGTTCGAGACCGGAGAAAGATCCTCGTCCACATACTCATCCAGATTCCATGTATGGAGCTCTTTCAACGAAATCCGGGAACGGTTCAGGGTTTCCGCCAGGAGTTCATAGAGGCGGATCATTGTGTTCCCGGTGGCAAGCCCGATGTCAACCCGCTCCCCCCGGCCGACCGCATCGGCAATCACCCGATAGATTTTTTCCGCGCCGAGACGGCTCATCGCTTCGTAATTGTCCACTTTTATCCAGTTCATCACCAGCTCCCGGTTGAAAAATTCTATCTTTATTATACCTTAAAAAGAAGAAAGAAAATACAAACTTCATGCAAACAGATACACTTTCGGTGCATAAATGAAATATTTCGAAGGAATTGATTTCGCGATGGCCGATGTGCAGTTCGGCTCCCGCAACGTCAAGCGGAATTATCCGTTCTACTACGGCCTCCAGCTGGTCTATTCCGGTGAAATCTCGCTGGCTGTCGACCGGAGACGAGAGATCCGGCGACGCGGCCCGACGGTGTTTCTGACCAGCCCCGAACATTTTTACGAGTATTCGTCACCCGGTTTCGCGGCACGCGATCATTACTGGGTCTGTTTTCATGGTCCGAAAGTAAAACAGTATCTGGAAGAAGGCCTGTTCCGCTCGGATCCCGAAACTCCGTTCTTCAACCTTCGCCAGCCGGAAGCATTCCGCGACCGTTTGAGGGAGCTGATCAATCTCATACGGAACGGACGCGAACATGACCGGGCCGTCTGTCTGCTCGAAACACTTCTCTTCACTGTGCAGGCCGATGCGGAAGAGCTTCCGGAAAAAAGCGGATTATCACCGGGAACGCTTCTCCAGACTTATGACGCGAATCGCCGCAAATCCTGAGAAGAAATGGGATTTCGAATCAGAAGCCAGAGCCATGAGTGTGAGCCTGAACCATTTTAACCGTCTATTCCGGAAATACCACAAATCCTCGCCGCACCACAGTGTCATACAGGCGCGGATGCGAAAGGCCGCCGATCTGCTTCTGCACAGCGACGCCTCAGTGGCGGAAATCGCGCTGACGGTCGGAGTTGAAAACGAATTCTATTTTTCCCGTCTCTTCAAAAACAGTTTGCACTTTCCCCGAGCAGCTACCGGAAAGAATTCCGCAAGGGATGATGCGCATGAAAAGTGTATTCTTTTGCATGAATCATACATTCCATCTTCCTTTTTCAGGAGTATACTATGCGCAGAAAAACAATTCAAAGGAGATGGAGTCATGCGAAAAAACCGATGAGTTGGGAATCGGCGTCATGGTACGGTTCACCGTTCCGGTGGAAGAGAGTATTCAACGGCTGAAATCATTTGGACTTCGCCACTGTCAGTTCGCCGGGGTGCCCGACACCTATCTCTATGGAGACGAAGGGGACCGCAATACCGGCAAACTGATGAACCTGATGGACCAGTACAATATCGCCTGCTGCTCTGTATTCTGCTCGTTCCCCGGCCAGGACTGGGCACGCGGCAGGGAGACGATCGGGCTGACGCCGCCGGAAACCCGCGCGGAACGGATCGCCCGCGCCTGCCGGACCGCCGACTGGGCAAAGGAACTGGGGATCAATCAGATCGCCGTTCACGTCGGCTATCTCCCGGAAGATGCGGGCAGCAGCAATTATCAAAGTTTCATCCGGGCGATGCGTAGCTTCACCCGTCTGCTGGAATCGAACGGCCAGTTCCTCGCCTACGAGACCGGTCAGGAACCGCTGGATCTCCTTCTCGCGGTCATGGCTGACATCGGCACGGATAATCAGCGCATCAATTTCGATCCGGCCAATCTGCTCTATTACAACAACAACGATCCGATGGAGTTTGTGGAAAAGGTGTCAGACCGAATCGTCCATATCCACTGCAAAGATGCGGTCCGTCCGCTTCCCGGCGCGGAATTCGGCAGGGAAACCCGCCTGGGGGAAGGTGATACAAATTTTTGCAACCTCTTTCGCAAACTCTACGCCGGCGGATATCGCGGTCCCCTCACCATCGAACGCGAAATCCGCGAAGGCGAAGAGTTGGATCGGGATATCCGCAATGCGATTCGTCTGCTGGAGAAGCTGAAAAGCGAATGTGCCGCACCGGGAATTTGTACGTCTGCGTCTCCTCATTCGCTTCGTTAAACCGGGCAGACAGTACCCCCCCTCCCCGCAGGAGTTCACCGATGCGAGCCGGAGGATGCGGCGCCTCCTCCTGATGGGCGAGTCGTTTCCGGAAGTTCTTCCGGCGCGCAGGTAATCTGTTCGCTCTCCAGAGCGTTCTCCCGAAAACTGCTGGGAGAAACTCCGTGCCGATCGTGAAACAGATTGGAAAAGTGGAACGCAGACGAGCAGCCGAGACGATAGGCGATCTCCTTGATGGAGAGTTCCGTATTCTTCAGCAGATATTCCGCGGCCAGCATCTTGCGCCGCAGATAGTACTCCCGGCATGACATCCCGAGAAAACGGCGCATCAGCCGGTCCATCGTGGAGTGCGATGCTCCGGTCCGGCGGGAGAGTTCCGCGACGGAAAAAGGCCGGTCCAGCAGATTTTCGATCTCGTCCCGGATCCGGTAGAACAGCGGCGGAAGCGACGCCCCCGGATTGCCGGCCCGGGCAAAGAAGCTCATCAGGTAGTGGGTCTGCCCGATCAATTCCGGTTCATCGCCGGGGTGATTCGCCCGCAGGAGCTTCCCGATCCGGCGCAGGCGGCCGCTGATCTCCTCCGGGTCCGCAAGGCGAAACTGCCGAACCGTGTCCAGCCGGAGTCCCGCCGCGTACGCCTTGACCAGAGAGCCGCGGATCTCCAGCACCTGTTTCACATACGGCTCGGTGGTGAAGGACTCCTGCATGTAGAGCGAATCCATCGGAATCACCATCGCCTCCCCCGCGCACAGAATGTAATCCTTCCCTTCAACCACATAGTGAATCCGCCCCGACAGCATGACGGAAAACAACAGATAGGAAACGCGATGCATCCCCATCCGGGAGGGAGAAATCCGCGCCACCTCCTCCTCGCAGAAGGGGTAAACCGGCGGCTCCTCTTCCTGCTGAAAATTCCAGTAATTACACTCGAAGGAGAGCACGCCGTGAATGTCCGTCCGCCCCATTTCCACCTCCATTGCAGTTGCGGGAATTCAACATACATCTGCATGGCAATTTCCGCAACCGGAAAAGAGGAAATTTCTGAAAATAAAGTGGATTCGACAAAAATACTTTTTATCATGATGTATGTTTTCCGGGCTGATTCTGTATGCCGGAATGCGTTTGAGACTTGCTTTCCCCGATCACTTCCGGTATAATAAAGACGAAGAGAAACCATGACAGGAAAGAACCGATGAAACTCAACTATTCCCAGACGGATGCCGCGGCCAGAAGATATGTCCCGGTCGCGCTCGGCAACGGCGACCTCTCGTTTCAGATCGATGGCGGCGGCGCCATGGAGCAGCGGGAGTATTGCGGCATGACACCCGACGTGGTCCGCGCCGGAATCCGGTATGACTTTCCGCAGTTTCCGCTGATCTCCTTCGGCTCATTTCAGCAGGAGCTTCCGGGAACTCCCGCAATCGCCGGATTTCTTCAGGAGTTCGACCCGGAAACCGGCCTCTGCCGCTGCCGGACCGACTATGCGGACGGTTCCCGCCTCGACACGACGGTGTTCTGCCATCTCCGGCTCAATCTGATCGTCATCCGCAAAAGCGGACCGCCGCGGAAAATCCACGGTTCCGCTTCCTCTACCGGATCTCGCCATCCCGCCTGCGGGTGCGGACCGCCGGGGCGGCGCTGGAGTATGAGGTGGAGAGTTTTCAGCCGGTTCAGGGGAAGATCTCCTTTCATCCGGAAAACGGTGTCGAATTCCAGCCGACCGCAGACGGGCGGGGAATCGCCCTCGACTCTCCGGCAGGAGAACTCACGCTCAAGATCGCCTTCGACGACGAAGCGCGGCACGCAGCGGAGACCCGGTCGGCGGAGGAGCTGGAGCAATCCTCCCGCCGGGCCTGGGCGGAATTTTACCGGGAGTCCCGCCTGCCCCGCCTGACCGGCCGTCTGGCGGAGGCCGCGCGCATGGCGGAATACCATCTGCGCATCAGCAGCACGCGGTACGCCATGCCGATCGGATTGTTTCACAGCCACTGGGAGGGGCGGTATTTCGCGTTCGACGAATACTTCATGCTGCGCGGTCTGCTGGCGGCCGGGCACTTTGAAGCAGCGAAGAAGATCGTCGATTTCCATTTTGCGGCGCTGCCCGCCGCACGCGCCCGCTATTTTCTCTACTTCGGCAATCAGGGCCAGGCGGCCCGTTTCGTCTGGGAGTCGATCGAAGCAGCGGGAGTGGAAGGCAGTCCGCCGGGACACTGGCTGGATCACATCTTCCACATGGCGCATGTGGCGCTGGGAGCATTCGACTACTGCCGGGCGACGCAGGACGACGAGTATCTGCGGCAGTGCGGCTATCCTCTGCTGAGCGCCTGCGCAAACTTTTATCTGGAACAGGCGGTGACCCCGGACGGGGACCGGCTGATCATCGGCAAATGCGCCGATCTGGAGCGGCTCGGTCAGGCGAAGCTCAATCCGTTCATGACCTCCTGCGGAGCGATTTCGACGCTGGAGCGGGCGGCCGAAGCGGCGGAACATCTGGGAGTCGACCCGGAACGGCAGGAACTCTGGCGCAGAACGGCGGCGGCCCTGCGGAAGTCGCTCCCGCGCGGAAACGGGCGCTACCTCCCCTGCCCGGATGCGGAGCCCGGTTCGAGCATCGCGCTGCTGAGCGGCCTCTATCCCTACGGCACCCTGCCGGCGGAGGATCCAGCGCAGCGGCAGGCGGCGGAGGACTATTTCGCCCGGGAACAGGAGTTCGGCAACATGTACCCGGAAGGGAATGCCATCTGCAGCTGGTATGCGAACTGGAAGGCGCTCGCGCTGGTACGTCTGGGGCGGCGCGCCGAAGCGCGGGAGCTGCTGGAACAGATTGCTGCGGAAACCGGCTGTTTCCGCGAAACCTTTGAAATTCTGGAGAGCGGGAAACACCCCTATTTCACCACGGCGGAAGGGATTTTTCTGGAAGCGATCTGCCGGATCGTGCCGGATGCCGGCCATCCGGAACCGACCCGACCTTTCGGAAACGAAAAAGAGAGAGAGGCCATGTCATGAACTTCAACTCTTCTTTTCCGCTTCAGCCGACTTGACGGTTACCATCTCACGGGTTCGTAAGTTTCAGGTTAAACACACAACAGGAGGTTCCATGATGAAGTTGAATTCAGAAAGGAAGAGACGGCGTATGGAAATTGCACAATCCCGACATGGTTTTACAATAATAGAACTTCTCATCGTAATTAGCATACTGACTATCCTGTGCGCAATTCTGCTTCCGGCTCTGGGCAGGGCAAGAGATGCGGGACTGGCGTCAGACTGCCGCGGCCGGGAAAAACAGATCGGCGTGGCCTTCATGATGTATTCCACGGACTACAATCATTACCTCCCTCTCGGCTATGCCGGTTATTCCGCCAGCTGCACCGGGGATCCCAAAGAACGTTCCTGGATCCACAAACTCAGCCCCTATCTCGGCGGCGGCACGTTTCCCAATGAACAAAGACCTTCCTGCGGCAATTCACCGGAAAGCACTTCTCCGTTTGTAATGCGCAACTCGTTTTACTGGTGTAAAAAGTCCGGTCATTCCGACTTCGTTCCGCAAAAACAGTTTCCCTTATGGCGGAAACTCTCAGGATCGCTACCGCTATGCGATGAATGCGGCTCTCAATGAAACCAGTTTCGAGTCATCGCCTCAGCCGGCACCTCCTGCGGCTACAAGACGATGAAACTGGTGAAAGTGCCGGCCTCGACCCTGCTGGTAGGCGAGTGTTACGGAGAATACCCGATCTATTCCTGGTGGGGTTTCTTCGAGCAGTATGGAAACATACCTCATAAAAAGGAAATCCAACATGCTCTATTGCGACGGTCACGTGGACGCGATCGCGGAAGGCGAAGTATCGCGCAATAACACGGCTCTCTTCTGGCGCGGATTCTGAAATCCCGTATTTTTTCAACCCTTCAACGGAGTAAAGATTCCATGAGATATCTGTTGCTGCTGTTCTGTGTACTTACCCTGAGTTCCGGCGGAGTGGAAATTCAATCCGACGGCCGATGGTCCCTGGAAGGAATTTCCGCCCGCTGGAACATGATGACCCCGGACTGGCACCATACCTACGGCATCAAGGAAACCATCCGGAAGCTGGACGCCGCCCGCAGCGTTCTGGAAGCCAAAGGGAAAAAGGTGTATTTTCAAACATTCGCCGCTCCGTCCTCTTCCGGGGCAATCCAAGTTGAAAGCCGGGTATATTCCGACGACTTTCCCGATATCGGCCATGTCAGTTACAGTATTTCCATTCCGCTTGAGTTCTTCCGGCAATTGACGGTAAACGGAGAAAAGTTGTCGGTTCCGGCAATTCCCGCGCAGGTGCATCTGAAACGTTTCCCGATGAAGCGGCACTCTTTGGAAATTGAAATGAACGGAGGCTCCTGCATAGTCGAAGGGGATTTCAGCATCGGAATACAGGATAATCGCAAATGGTCCAATGAATTGCAAATTCGTCTGAATTCCAGCGCAGGCCGACGTTCTGGCTCCTATGAGATAAAATTTCAGCTCCGGCATCTCCCGATCAAAAGCAAGAGCGTTTCCCTGACAGAAGCGGCCAACCTGGGGATCCGGAATGGGAAAGTCGTCGGCGGAGAAAGCTCCTGGATCAATCCGAATGCCCGAAAAGATCTCTCCACTCTACAGCCCGGCAGGCTTTTCTTTGACCGGATCGGTTTCGATCTGATCGATCCCGCCGGGAACGATGGGAAACAATGCCTGGTACTCTCCGCAGACGGGAAGGATTTTCCCGCCTCCGCAGAATTGCCCATCGACGGGGAAACGGGTTCAAATACCTGTACCTTCTTCATACATCAGCCGATACACCGCCTTCCGGAGAGTCACTCGGCACAGTACTGGTGACCTGCGAAAACAGCAGAAAGGAACGCTTCCCGATCCAATCAGGGAAAGCGTGCGGCAACTGGCAGATTCCGGTCGCGGCGGAAAACGCCGGAATCGCCTGGACTCCGACCGCAACAAAATCCTGCACCACCTTGTACGCTTCCCGTCTTTCCGCTTTCCGGTCGCCCGGCACATCTTTCCTTCACTGCGGAAAACAGCGGAAAGTGGCTGATTTTTGCGGCGACGCTGTCGGAACATTTTGTGAAACCCGGGGAAGCGACGGAACGGGTTGTTCTGATGCCGGGCAAAGAGTGGCAGCCGGTCAAATTCGACCGAACCACCAAACCCGGTTCTCCACTGGACTTTTCCGCCCATCTGGATGCCCCCGCCGGAAAACACGGCAGAGTGATCATTGACGACAATGGCCATTTCATCCTGGAGAAAAGCGGAGAAAGAATTCGATTTCTGGGTGTCAACATCTGTTCCACCTCCAACTATTACGACCGGAAGGAAGCGGAGGAATTTGCGGATGAGATCGCCCGCATCGGATACAATTCCGTCCGCTTTCATCACTTTGAAAACGATCTTCTGGATCCGAAGGCGGCAGATTCCACCACCTTCAATCCTGCAATGCTGGATAAACTGCAATATCTGATGTACTGTCTGAAAAAACGCGGCATCTACTATACCCTCGACCTGTATGCCAGCCGCAGATTGCGTCCCGGAGACGGCATTCGGGAATGGAACAGCAGACAGAAAACCAAACTGCTGTTCAACATTGAACCGACGGCACTGGAAAACTGGAAAACCTTTGTCAGGAAACTGCTCCTCGCCCCCAACCCCTATACGGGTCTCACGCCGGCAGAAGATCCGGCACTATATGTGGTGAACCTGGTCAACGAAAACGATATCGCATCCGGCTTCCCCGGGTCTTCGGATCCCGTAGTCGCACGAAAGTTTCAGCAATGCTGGAACCGCTATTTGAAACAGAACGGAATCGCCGGTGTCCCCGGAACCAATACCGGAACGTTCCTGCATTTCCTCAACCAGCTGGAACGTGCCAGAATTCATGAGCAAGTTCGCTTTCTCCGGGAGAATATAAAAACCAGTGTTCTGGTAACCGACCTCAACTTGAAACCCGATTACAACCTGAACGGTCCTCATTCCGAACTTCAGGTGGTGGATATTCACACCTACTGGGATCACATGACACTGCTTGTTCCGGGGCGCTGGTATCCGCCGCTCTATTTCCGTCAGAGCTCTGCACTGGAGCAGGATGCCGGCCATATTCGCTGGATCATGCCGGCCCGCATATTCGGCCGCCCGTTCATTTCAACCGAAATCAATTACTGCAACCCCAACCGTTTCAGGACGGAACTCGGTCCGATGTTCGGCGCCTATGCCGCGCTGCAGGATTATGACGGACTTTACCGCTTCGCCTGGATGCACTCCAAACGCTGGAACAAAGAAGAAGACGTTACCGGTCTGAATGTGTACAACGATCCTCTGGCGCTGTTTTCCGACCGGCTGCTGTATCTCTTGTTCATGCGGGGCGACGTCTCGCCCGCTCCGGGCGGAGCAGCGGTCGATTACCGGGAAAACGCATTGCAGAACATGAATGCAAATGCATTCGAAAAGGTACAGAAAAACACCGAAGAATTCTCCCGTCTGGGACTTCTCACCCGCATCGGCGTTCTGGAAGAAGGACGCTCCTTCAAAGGCATACCGAAGGTCAATCTGACCGGGAACTGGCAAGAACAACTTCCGGCAGAACGAAAAAACGCTCTAAAAAAAGGCCTTGAAATCAGGAACTTTTCTCAGCGAAACGAAGGAAATCTCACTGTCTCCGCGGGAAAAGAAGATCCTCGTGGTGACTCCGAGAACGGAGGCGCTGTCAGGCTGCTCCGATCTGCATGGGAAAATCCTCCACGCAACCGGGATCACCACACCGCAGACCGTTGCCATCTCCTCACTGGATGGCAAACCTCTCGCGGAAAGCAGAAAAAATCCTGATGTTTCACCTGGTGAACATGGGAAACCGGTTCCAGAGTTTCCGCAATCGCGAATGTACCATTTTAGACAGTTACGGTACCCGTCCTCTGCTGATCGAACGGAGAAAAACAACCGTATCGCTCCATCTGCCGCACAAGTGGAAGGTCGAAACTCTCGATCTCTCCGGACGGCAGACCGGAACCGTCAAAACAGATTATGAAAACGGTATCCTCCATTTTACAGCGGATACCGCACTCAGACCCCACGGAGTGATGGCCTATCTGCTGACCCGATAGAGTTCCTTCTGATCCGGGTTTGCAAAAAAAACCTCTGCGGCTATAGTAAAAATGGCTCCGCAGAGAGGTTTTGCCATGAAAGCGACAATACGATCCATAGCGAAAACAGCGAATGTCTCACCCGCGACCGTCTCGCGGGTGCTCAGCGGTTCCACGCAGGTCACCCCGCGCATGCGCTCCCATGTGCTGAATATCGCTCGAAAACTCGGCTACCATAGCGCCGGAATCCGGAACGTCGCCCTGATCGCCGGAGGAAACTTTTTTCCGGCTACGATGCACTGCTTCTGCAGGCCCTGCATGAAGAGCTCAGACATAGAAACTATCGCGCCGTCCTGGTCACCACCTCCGATCTCGACGCCCTCGACGACTGCGTAATCGCCGGAGCAATCTCCATCGCCTATCAGGACGGGAGAGAAAAACTCTGGATCCGCAACCGGGCGCTCCCCATGATCTGCATCAACGCGACCGGCTATCACCTCGACGGAATCTACAAAGTCTATTCCAATGAACAACAGGGAACCGAACTCGCGCTCGAACATTTTTACAAATTCGGCCACCGCAATCTCGGCCTGGTCACCTACAGCAGCCACCTCCCCGGACCGTTGGGGCTCTCCCTGCGGATCGAAGCCTTTCACCGCTATCTGGTGAAACGCGGCTGCACCGGTACCGCGGTCAATATGATCGACTGCAGCCGGGCGATTGACGCCGTGCGCAAACTGCTCGATTCCGGCGTCACCGCCATCCTCGCCGCAGGAGAATCGGTCGGGCTGCCGGTGGCTCATGCGCTGAATCTCTTCCGGATCAGAATTCCCGAAGATGTCTCGATGATCTCCATGGAGAGCCGCAGAGTTTCCGAATATCTCACGCCGCCGCACACGACGATCGAACAGCGGATGGACCGGCTCGCCGCAGAGGCGGTATCGCTGCTGGAACAACAATGGAACGGCGAACAGCCTTCCGCGGACATCGCGGTGGATTACTGCCTGCGTTCACGCGACAGCGTCGCCCCGCCGCCGCGGAGCTGATTCGAGGAAATGCCGCCCCATTTGCCGGCGTTCCTCCCCGCCGGCGGAAAGCTCAGAGACCAATCAGCGCTGCACGTTGGGCGATTCCGGCAATCTCCTTTTCCGTCAGAGCCCGTCCGGCGATGGAAAGCCGGAGCAAAATCCCCTGAAACCGACCGCTCCGGACCCCGGCAAAGCCGCGAATCCGCTCCGGAACGCCACCGATGAAAACCCCTTCGTTGGAACGGGTTCCGTCACATGCCGCCCGGGCTTCCGGTTTCCCGTCGAGGTACAATCGCAATTCTCGCCCGTCATAGGTAACTGCCACATGATGGAATCGCCCGGGTTTCAGTCGCGTTTTTGAAGTTATCGTCACATACGAATCGGGCCACCGCCGGTGTTTGCGCATGCGTTGCGCGGAAACCCGGCCGTCATCATTGAGAAAGAGCGTCGCCTGCGCACCATGCTGAAACGTGATATACTGCAATTGCCCCTTCGGCAAATTGTCACATCGGAATATTCCTTCCAGAGTCACCGGCCCGTAAAGGGAACGACTCGGCCGGCGGACAAACGATGAGGTTGCCGTCAAACTTCAACCCCCGGCTTTCATGACGACGCAAGGCGACAAACGGCCAGCGCCGGAGCGCCGGATCAAGGGTGATGTCGAAGTCTCCCGAAGCATCGGAAATCTTCCATGGCCGCGTCGCTCCGGATGGTGCAAATATCCACTGCGCACACAATTCATCGGGCTGGAAGAACGGTCTGCTCCAGATGGTTGGAGAGTACGCATAACTGCCGTCCGGAAACTGCGCCAGCACCTGATAATAGATTTCACCGCAGGCGGAATCCGGCAGTTTCCAGTCGAGATAACCATAATCCGCCTTCTGTCGGAAAAGCTTCATATCCAGCGAAACCTGCCCGGGAATGACATCATTCGCCCCTCCCTCCTCCGGCAGCGTCAGGCGCCGAAGCGGATGGCCGTTTCCGGCGACCGCAAAACGGACGGTCGCGGGATCTGCCCCCTTCACAGTCCAATTCAGGCGACGCAGACCCTCATGATAGGCGGCATTTCGATTCCGGCCGTTGACGGAGAGCACAACTTCCCGTTCCGGTCCGGCCAGCCGGTGGAGCGGAACTGAATAATAGAGCTGATCGAACCGGTCACAGCGGGGAACCACTGCGACATCCGGCAGATTTTTTATACCAACGCCCTCCGTCTCCTCCGGCAAGCAATACGGAGACCCGCATCACGCGGCTCACGTTTCGATCTGCGCGCACCGCGTCATTCCAGTGAACCGCCTCCATCCGGGTCAGATCCACGCCGGGGAAATGCCGTTCGGCAAGCCGCCGCCCGTTCTCGCCGGTCAATTGAATCGTCACATCAGCCTTTTCCACCATTCCCGGAGTCGGCAGCGGCAGGAACTCCAGATTCAGATATTCTCCGGGAGCCAGTGCCTTCCGATAAGAAAGCACACTCCGGATTTCCCCTTTGCGCGCGGGAGGAATTCGATGCCCGTTATATTCGGCAAGGAAACGTTCCGCTATTTCCAGACGCGATGTCAGTGTGCCGAAGGAAGGCAGCAGCGTAGTCGCCTCCTTGTAATCATTGGCCACCCAGTGCAGGAAATCCGGCGAAGCATCGCGCGTCAATTTCCATACCCGCCGCAGGAATCCTGTTCCGTCATGATCGATGAAATTGCGGTTGTAGGGGCGGTCGCTCAAATAACCGGGCCACAACGTCGCTCCGGTACAGTTTGCCGCTTTCAGCCCCGCGCCGATGCGCTTCATTCGTCCGGGAAACGTAGCCGCCGCTTCCAGTCCGGAGCAACCGAAATTGTAAACTCCGTCGAACAATTCAAGATAGGGCCGATACGTTTCAAGATCGAATTCCCCGGTCAGTGCGGGACGCAGTCCGCCCAGTTCCATGATCCAGAAAATATCGTGTCCAGCCCGCTTCGTCCGCGCCAGCACCTCCCGCCAGAACTTCACGGGGAACTCCCAGGTGGAATAGAGCAGTATGACCGGTCGGCCCTTCTCCCGACGCCAGAAGGAAGAGTCTCCGAACTCCTTCATCATGCGGTCGATGTTCTCACAGAAAAAATCGACCGCTTTCCGATGCCCCATCTGCCGGTATGCCGCGATGAATTCCAGGAACGGAATCATCTTTATCCGACATTCCGGAATCTCCGAAGCGGCAGCTTCCATGTAGCGCATCAGCTGCAACTGCCGGTCAATGCGATGCCCGACCGCCGGATTGACGAGCGCGGCATGATGGTAGAACAATCCATCCACGCCGATGGTGTTCCAGCCATGTTGCTGGAGCAGCTCCAGTTCCGCCCGATGGGCTGCGATCACCAGTTCCGGGATGTCGCCATCTTTTTCGGAGTCATTTTCAGCGGCACGATCGAGAAGTCCCGCGGCGACACCACCCCGGTTCCGCTGTGATAAGGCACATACCAGCCGATATAAGTGGCCACAGTCATTTTTTCCCCGGCCGCATTCAGCAGCAGCGGGATCAAACACAACACCAGCATTCCGATTTTCATCATTGCATTTCTCCCCTCAGTCATCGGCATCCCGCGTCCAGAATCCTTTCGGCAGGGCAGCGGACCCCCTGCCGATGGTTCTGTAGTATTGCAGATGGACGGCCCGCCCGTCCGCAAACAGATAGTTGTTGTTCCCGTTGTGATACTCCGGCATCTGCAGGGAAACCGGCATGGAGGAGACCGTGGCGTACAGATTGATCAGCCGGGTGTTGCCGCAGAACAGCAACCGGTCCGCCGGCACCTTCACCTCCCCCAGCGCAATAAGTTCCGAAGGACGCGGCACCATGGAACACTTCAGGGACTTCCCCAGTTTCCCCATCCGATGCCCAGTTGCAGACTGGTTTCACTTCCGGTGGTGTCTGCTCCTGAATTCATCGCATAACTGCGCGGTTTGAGTCCGGCAAACGCCGCATTGCTGTAATCGCGTTCGATGTTGTCCGAGGGGCACAGAAAAATACTCAGCGATGCGGAATTTCCCCATTGTGCGCCGACATAATTCAACAACAACGTCACCCATGTTTTATCTCTGTCGGCCTGGTGCCAGAGATAGGGGTAATATTCCCGGTTGTCGTTTGTATACAGGATCATGGCGTTGCCCAGCTGTTTCAGGTTGCTGACGCATTTCACCTTCCGGGCCTGCTCCCGCGCCCGGCTCAGCGCGGGCAGCAGCATGCTTGCCAGAATGGCGATGATCGCTATAACTACCAGCAATTCAATAAGAGTAAAATGTCCAGCAGTACATTTCCGGAAGCGGGCCAAATGCATTTTCATCGTTCCATCTCCTGAATCACATCGTTATAATCAACATTCGCGGGGAATGTTCCTCTCTTTGCCGCCAGGGCCGCCAGAATGCCGGCGGCCTGCTGGTCACCGCGGCGTTGCCGCTTACACGGTAGCTCGCATGAGCATGAAAATCACCGCTGATGCAGCGGCCTGCCATCAGAAGATTGGGAAGATCGCGGGCGATCAACGCCCGCAGCGGAATCTCATAACAGCCGGCGACCGGCGGCGTCGCTTCAAGTTTGCAGTCGCCATCCTGAGACAGGGCGTGGACATCGATTCCGAAACGAACCGGGCAGATCCCGTCCGGATGAGTTTCTCCCGTCAGCACATCCCGCAGAGTGACCCGGTACAATCCGTTGAGGCGGCGACCTTCCCGGGCACCGATCCGCGCACCGGTCGCCACCAGTTGAACATTTCTCCAGACCGGCCCCCGCGTTCTGAGAATTTGGATCTGCCGGTAAATTTCGCCGCGCGCTGCGATTGTCGCCTTCGTCAGATCTCCGGCATCGAGGCTGGAACAGCCATATTGATGATTTGCCATCAGCATGAAAAGTCCCTTCCCCAGATGGAAGAGCGCCACTCCACAATAGCTGGGGCGGTAAGTTCCCTCGCTCAGCAGAGAGGAAAACCGGGCCGCCACTTCATGCCAAGCCCCCTGTTCCGCAAGATAGGGGCGCACCTGTTCCGGATCCAGTCCGGTCAACAGTGCCAGCAGCGACATTGGCTGGGTACGGTGCGTCGACGGTTCTCCAAGTTCAAATGCGTTCCCCGCCAGGGCCCCGAGGGTTCCATCGCCGGTGCAGTCGATGAAGACCCGCCCACCCCATGCTTCGCGACCGGAATCCGATTCCGTAATCAGGTGGGAGATCGCCCCTTCCGACGAACGCTTCACCCCGACGACACGGGTATAGCAGCGGATCTTCACGCCGGCGGCCAGGGAGAGTTCATCCAGCAGCACCTTCATCGCCTCCACCTGGAAAGCCGGAGTCCCGGCTCCGGCGAACTCCAGTTCGTCACGCTGCCGCAACGTCTTGACAATACGCGTCAGGATGCTTTTCCTCGATTTGCCTTCCGCATCGAGAATCCATGCGAGAGCCCCGGAGGTCCATACTCCACCGAGACAACCGGCCTCCTCGATCAGCATGGTGACGGCACCCGTTTCTGCAGCGGCAATCGCAGCGCACACACCGGCCGGTCCGCCGCCGGCGACAATCACCTCCGCGGCTCCGGCTTCCGGAATTTTCTCGGGTTCAAGTTCTATGCTGTACATGATCGCTCCTTTGCTGTATATTATACTGGAAAAATTTTTTTGACAATTCCTCAAACGGCTGTATTTTTATATTAAACGGCTGAAATGGGGGGTATAATGATTTTTTCAGAGGTAAAACGCCGGATTTCGTGCTCCCGCCACGAACTTGCCCTGCAGACAATCGAAGCGAAATTCAACGTGGGGATCACCATTCACGATCTCTGCGGAAAAATCGGTCTGGCGGAACCGGGCTCACCCCTGTTCGGACGCCACCTGCATCCGCAGGAGTGCTGTCGATGGGGCCGCCAGAACATTCCGGGAGGAAACAGCCGCTGCGTCAACAACTGCTTCCGGGAAACGGAACTGCATGCGGCCAGAGTACGGAGTCCCTTTCTCAAGGAGTGCTGGATGGGACTCTGCGAACTGGTCGTACCGGTCCATTATCAGAAGGTCCATCAACTCACCATATTCGCCGGAGTGTTCAAGGGGTCAGTCCCGCCCGCCTCCCGCCTTCCGGAAGCGGTTGAAGCCATGTACCGGGAGCTGCCGGAACCGGAACCGGAAAAGCTGACCGGCCTCGGAGAACTTCTCCATACCTTCGGGACCGGGTTGCTGAATGAACTGGACAACGAAGAGATCCGCGGCGACAACCGACTCGCCCGCATTCGCCGCTACATCGCCGATCATGCCCATGAACCGATCACCCTGGATGACGTCGCCCGGGAACTTTTCATCTCCGTTTCCAGAACCAGGCACCTGATCACCGAACTGGCCGGACGTTCCTTTTCGGAACTTCTGGAGGAGATCAGGATGAATCGTGCCGGGCGTCTTCTGCTCTCAAGCGAACAATCTCTGGCGGGAATTGCCGAAGCCGTGGGCTACTCCAATGTCCATTACTTCAGCCGCCGCTTTGTGGATTATTTCGGGATGCCTCCGGGACGCTACCGAAGAATGAATCGCAATGCCCCCCAAACGTGATTTCCGCCGCCCCCATTGTAAAATCCCCTTCAGCTGACCGGACAAACCGGCTCTCTCCGCCGAACGGCCCGGATCAATTTTGTCCCATGTGGAGGAATTTCAAACCGGGGTTCCCTGCCCGCGACCGCCGTCCCCAGGCCGCGGGCCTCCCGGCAATCGTACAATTCGTAACAGGTTCCGGGAGTCACTCCGGGAATCCATTCCAGAGGCAGTCGGACCGACGCTGTCTCCTCCCCCTGCCAGTTGTTCAGGATGATCAACAGCGCGCCACGGCTGCGACAGTACAGCATCTCCGGCAAAGTCTTCGCCTCCAGCACCGGCGGAACCGCCGCCGGAAACGTCCGTCTCCGCAGCAGCCATCTCAAGAGCGTCAGACGATCCCGGTCGAATACCCGGAAGCGTTCAGACACGCACACCGCCCCGCCGCCGAGAAGCTGATTCACCACGATGGAAAACGCCTCCTCGTCGGTGAAACACCCGCGTGAAAGGTGCAGATTGAGCGGATTGTCTTTCCACGCCCGGTCGTTGCGCCGCAGCTGCAGGGCGTCCGGATCGGTGCTCCAGAGCTCGTTGTAGAAGTTGCGGTGCAGATTCTGGGCAATGCGGTTGACGTAGGCGGAGATCTCCGAATCTTCCGCACGCCAGTGCCCCCGCAGGTCAAATCCGGAACGGACCAGATTCACCAGTCCGGCCGATCCCTCATACAGGCCGCCGCAGGCGTCGATCACGCCCTCCTCGCCGGCTCCGGCGCGAATCAGCTCCAGCCCGTGCCGGTAGGCCTGCGCCCGGTTTTTCCGGGAGTCGTGAAAACGGGCATCCGCCGTCAGCAGCACCGCCCGGAGAAAATCCAGCTTGAAGTAACCATATCCCCACTGCCGGAACTTCCGGAACAGCGACACCAGATACCCCTCCGCCGCGGGGTGGAACGGATCCACCACCCGGCATGCTCCCTTCACGCACTGAAACCGGCAGAACTCCCCGGTGCTGTTGCGGAGAAACATCTCCGGATTTTGCCGGACAACCGCCGCCTGCTCCTCGACAACGAAGGGAGCGCACCAGAGTCCGGGAAGAATGCCGCGACGGCGGAGCGCCCGGGCGATCCGGGCCATGCCGCCGGGGAATTTCTCCTCCTCCGCCTCCCAGTCGCCGAAACAGTTCTCCCAGCCCATGTCGATCTGAAACACGTCGAAAGGCAGATGTTTGCGGACGATGAAACGGAGATTCTCAAGCACCTCCCGCCGATCGATGTCCGCCCCGTAATAGTACCAGGTGCAGTAGAGGTTCCGACAGGGCGAATGCAGCGTTCCTGTGGAGCGGGCCACCCGCCGTGCGTGACGCAGCATCAGTCCGCGGACGGAATCCGCCCCGAAGTCCAGATAGAGCGAATGGGGCACAATCGTTTCTCCGGAGGCCAGCTCCACCTCGTCGAACTCGGCGGCCGCCGTGACGGCAATCAGCCGGTGCCGGGCCTCGTCGGTCTCGACGACGAGGTCCGACAGGTGGCGCGTCTGACCGTCGAATCCGATGAAGCAGTGGAACTTTGCCCCTCTTCGGAAAGCACCAGCCCCGGGTCGCAGTGGAACGAGTGCGGCAGCGTCTCCTTCTCCTCCATTTCGCACCAGGCGACGCCGTTTCCGGCGATGATTTCCGAGCTGTCAAATGCGGCATTCCGCAGTGCCGCGTCCACCCGCGCCGGATGGAACGGCCCCGGCACGTCGTTCTTCTGCCGGGCCAGACGGGTCACGACGCAGCGCTCGAAGGGAAACGGCAGAAACGGTTCCGTCAGCCGCAGCAGCGGGAGCCGAGGCACCCGCACCGGCAGCGCCCCCCGTTTTCGATGGTAAAATCAAACCGGAACAACCGGGCGGAACAGCGATGGAAACGGCCGGAGAGCCGGAGCTCCCGCACCGGCGCTTCCGGAACCTCCGCACGCCAGCGAACTCCCGGAATCTGAAATATCTGCATCAATGAAGCACCCTCAGTAAGCCTTCCGCACGACGCCGTCGTAGGCCCACACGTCGCTCCGGGTCAGATTGAAGGTACGCCAGACCTGTTTGATCCGTTCTGCAAATTCCGCCGGCCGCAGAGCGGAGCAATGCCCATCCCCGAAGAGCAGATTGTCCGCCCGACCGTGGGTGCCCCCGAAGCCCCTTGGTGTCGGTGGCGCCGATCATGATCTGACTGAAACCGGTGATCGGCGAGGTTCTCGTCTCCCGGCAGTCCCCCAGCGCAGGCGTCATCGAGGGGCTCTTCACCTTTTCCAGTCCATGAACTTCCAATTGACCCCGTCGAGGAGGCGGTATACCGCAGTTCGTCCGGATAGGCGTTGGCCTGCGTCACATCCCACGCATCCGGATAAAGTCCGCCGTAGGTGTGATTGGAATTCGTGGCAAACGAGATCAGCGACGGACAGAAATATTCCTTGTCCTCGAGCGGTTTGACATATTCGGGAATCCCTTTGAGCGGGGCGCTCCAGGAGTTGCAGAGATTTTCCGCGTTGTAGGCATAGTAGAGCTGGAGATCGCGGCTGTTGTCGAGATAGGTGCGCAGATAGATTCCCAGCGTCTTCAAGTTGGAAGCGCAGGAGATCTGCCGCGCCCGCTCCCGCGCCTTGTTCAACGCCGGCAGCAGCATTGCCGCCAATACGGCGATAATTGCGATTACCACGAGGAGTTCAATAAGGGTAAAATGGGGAATATTTCGTGCTGATTTCATTTTTCCTGCTCCTTTCGGCTGGAATGATTTCCGATGCTTGTCGTTTCGCTGCAGAAACGGATTTCATAAAAGTCTCTCCGCCAGGGGCGGCTCGCCGCCGTCATTTCGGCATAGGGGTGTCGGTGACATCGACGAAGCCGAAGGGGCGATTCTCTCCTGTGCCGCCGCCGTTGCGGCCCGCCAGCGGTTGATCCTGGTAGCAGTACCAGTGGGCGCCGACGATGCGCGGATTGGCCAGCATCGACTCCCAGTTGCGCCGGAACGCCTCCGCCCGGTCCGCCTGCGTCACCCCCACGGTACGGTCGATGAACCGGCCCCGGTCGCTGACCAGAAACGAATATTCACTGATTAAAATCGGCACGTCCACCGCACCCGGCCCGCCGTCCAGACGCGCGGAAACCGGCTGGTAGGTGTTAATCGAGAGGACGTCACAGAACCGGGAAGCGATTGCAATTGCGTCGCCGCGCAGAAAATCGACCGGCATGTTGCGCGCTCCGAAATAGAGATGGTTCGGCGCGTTGCGACGGATCACCGCCCGGCATTCGGAGTAGAACTGTTCCACCAGCGCCCGGCTGAACTCCCTGAGATCGACGGCGGCGCGTCCGACGTCGTAACGCCGCTCCCGCGCGGCGAGAAACTCCGCAAACGAGGGGAATTTCGCATTCCACGCCCGGTTCAGCGCTTCGATGGAACGGTATTTCTGCTGAAGGCGCCGGGCAAATTCCCGTTTGGCGGCCATCTCCGGCGGAGCGACCGTCACCTCCTCCGCCAGCTGCTTCTCATCGAACACCAGCTCGTTGAAAACAAAATAGCCGATGCACCAGGGGTCGGACGCGGTAAACAGCCACTCCTCCGCGAAAAGGCTATCCAGCTCCTTGCCGAATGCCGGGTCGAAAGCATCGTAGAATTTTCGGTTCGGGAAGCGCGCGCTCTTAAGCTTGTCGCCGAACTCCACCATATAGGGCATACGGCGCGCCCGGTACAGCTCCGGCATGGTCCAGGCTCCGAGGGTATTGAATCCCCAGCGGGTGAGCCGGTGAAAGGTATGGTCGATCCAGCGCTCCAGCCGGAAGGGTTGATACTTCCGTTCCAGATTCCGCCGGCAGAACGGCGGGATGCCTGACGGCGGCAGCGGTTCGGCAAACCAGCGGGCCACCTTCCGATTGTTCCCGGTGTCGACGACGCGTACAGCATTCATGCCGAACGAGAGAAAAAGCCGTCCTTCCGGATCGATCAGAGTCCACTTCCCCGCCACCTTTTCGGCGCGGAAAAATCCAGTCGCCCTTCTCTGCGGACCGTCGCTCCAGCCGCCGAAACGGTTCCGGCCGGGCAACGGCGGGAGCGCGGCCAGCTGCCGCTGTTCGGCGGCCAGAAGCGGAGGAAGCTCCTCGTCGCGTCGGATCTTCCCCGGCCACTCCGCATGAATATACTGCCCGTAACGGTCGATGAATGGAAAAAATTTCGCAGGAGAAGTGAGTGCAACGCAGCGCGACGCCGTTCCCGACAGCCGGATATCGGTGACGACGATGGTGCGGCCTTCGGCGCATTCGCCGGGGAAATCGTCCGTCGTGGTAATGCAGATCCCCGTCGTGCGTTCGGGATAGACATTCGGGAAGGCGCGCGCCCCTTCCGGCGCATTGTCAATTCGGCCGAGCTCCACCGCGCAGGCGGGATCGACCCGGGAAAATTTCAGCGAAAGCGTCCGTTTTTCCCGCGGGGCGAGCAGAAAAAAGCTCATCGTCTGCCGTTCCTCCCCCGCCGGGGTCAACGTCTGGAGCCGGAGGAACACTGGAACCATGCTCTCCTCGCAGTTCTCCACGGTCGCTGACAGAATCGACCAGGAGGAGAAGTCCCAATTTTTTCCGTGGCCGGGCAGAGAATCACTGCGGGGAAACGCGCCTTTTCCCGGGCGCGAACTCCCCCGGAAAAAGGTGACGCGCACGCCGTCACGACCATCCGACAGCTTCTCAATCCGATTGCGCGGATAGACTCGACGTACTGCAAAATCTTCATTCTCAAGCGTCAGACCGGCAAAAGAAATCCGGCAAAGCGCCACAACGGCAGCCACAGCGACGATACGAACAAGTCTCATAAAATTCTCCTGTTTCGTTTGCTTTCCCTATTTATTATACTTGAAAAACACCACGACAGGAATATATTAAATAATGAATACCGTACATAATTTATGAACACGCTCAATCATGAGTAAACATATCCTCTGCGCCCTGGTCGACCGCCAGCCGGAAGTGCTCGAAGCGATCTGCCGGGTCGGCCGGAAAAACCACTGGCTGATCGAACATGCCGACCGCACCATCTACCGGAACTGGCACGGCGACGGCGTGATCTCCGACTACCTCTCGCTGAAGGAGCTGAAACGGATCCGCAACTTCTCCACGACACCGATCGTATCACGGCAGCTGGCCACCGGCGGCAACATCCGGGGTATTCACACCGATACCCGCAAACTGGCCGGCATGGTGATCGACTATTTCCAGTCGCTGGGATTTTCCGAGCTGGCGATTGCCGGTGCCAGAAAGTGGCCGGGGGAGCTTGAGGGGATTCCCCAGGATCCCGGCGTCACCTTCGAAGAGCTGGCGGCGGAGCGCGGTCTCTCCCTCGCCTGCTGCTACTGGGCGCCCGATCTTCACGAAACCCAGGTGGAGTCCTATGACCGGATCCAGAGGAAACTTGAGGAGTTTTTCAAAAACCTGCACCTTCCCGCCGCCCTCTTCGTGAAAAACCGGACCAATCTGAACGTCATCTACCGGGTGCTGGAAACGCTGGAGATCAAGGTGCCGGATGATCTGGCGATTCTCTGCAACTCCGATTCCCCGCTGCTGACCGAAAACGCACCGGTTCCCACCTCCTACATCGCGGGGGAACCCCGTCAGGTCGGCACGCTGCTGGCGGAAACTCTCGAGCGCATGATCGACGGCGAAGAGGTGCCGGAAAAAACCATCTGGCTGGAACCTCACTCGATCGTGATCCGCGAAAGCACCGCCACTTTAGTGTTTCCCAACGCGAAATTCAAAACCGCAGTCGACTTTCTGCACAAGAACGCCTCGGCGGCAATCAGCGTGGTCGATGCGGCGGAGGCCGCCGGAATCTCGGCCAGCATGCTCAACCGGCTCTTTCAGAAATATCTGCACACCGGCGCCTACGACTATCTCGCCGCGTTGCGGATGAACGAGATCCGGCGGCTCCTGGCGGAGACGGACCTCCCGCTCGCCGCCATTGCCGCCCGGACCGGTTACAGCGGCAAAGTGGCGCTCTCCACCGCGTTCCGGAACAGCTGCGGCGTCTCTCCGGGGCAGTACCGGCGGCAGAACCGCCGCTCCGGAGGCTCCTGAACCGCCTTTTCCCGGGCCGCACTTGCCGCCGAGCGGAAGTGATGATATATTATCGATTATGCTCAATTTCATCATCAGACGCAGTCTCTATTCCGTGCTGATTCTGCTCGGCGTGGTCCTGCTGACGTTCCTCCTCTTCAACGTCGCGGCGGGGGATCCCGCCGCGGCGGTGCTGGGCAAGAACGCCCGGCCCGACGAGGTGGAATCTCTCCGACGCGAACTCGGTGCAGATCTGCCGCTCTTCTTCGGGAAACGCTGCCTTACGGAAGCGTTTCCCGCATACGCCCGGCAGGAACCGCTCCGGCCGGGAGTGGAACGGGGAAACGGGTTCATCCTGCTTCACCGCAATTTCCCCGCCGGGGAGCTGGTCATGCGGGTTACCGATTCCCGCGGAAAAACCGTCGAAACCGCAGTGCCGGAGACGGAAACACTCCGCTTCGACGAAGCGAAGACGCAGCGGGTGGAATTCTTCCGGCTCCAGTCCAACCCGTTCCGCACCCAGTTCTTCCGGGCGCTCGGGGAGATCGTTTCGTTCCGGGCGACCTTTCCCTATGTCAAAGTGCTCGACTTCGGAAAAACCATCACCACCCGGGAACCGATCAGCCGCATTCTTCTGCGCGGCGTCTGGCCCTCGCTGCTGCTGATGGTTCCGATCTTTCTCGGAGAACTTGTCATCGGCGTGGTGCTCGCACTCATCGCCGCCGCCTTCAAGGACAGCTGGATCGACCGCGGGCTGGTGCTGATCTCCGTCGCCGGAATGAGCATCAGCTATCTGGTGGTCATCATCTTCGCACAGTGGTTTCTCGGCTACTACTACGACCTCTTCCCGGTATGGGGATTCGAAGGGTGGCGGTCGCTCGGGCTGCCGATTCTGGTGGGCATTCTCTGCGGCATCGGCGGAAACGTCCGCTTCTACCGGACCGTCTTTGTCAATGAACTGCGACGCGAATACCTCCGCACCGCAGCAGCAAAAGGCGCCTCGCCGTTGACCATTTACGGGCGTCATCTGCTGCGCAACGCCGCAATCCAGATCATCACCCGGGCCAGCGCGGCGCTCCCGTTTCTCTTCACCGGAAGTCTGCTGCTCGAATCGTTCTTCGGAATTCCCGGCCTGGGATTCGCCGGGGTGGATGCGCTCTACAATTCCGATCTCCAGCTGTTGAAAGCACTGGTCGTCACCAGCGCCCTGCTCTTCGTGGTGATGAATCTGCTGGCCGACCTCGCCTATGCCTGGGCCGACCCGCGCATCCGTCTGGAGTGAAGCGCGGCGCTTTCATTGTTCAAGCCGGATTTCCGCCGTTTCCGATTCACGCCACACGGCAAACCCGGAGGAATGGATGCGATTTTTCTGATTTTTTTTCGAAACAGGGTTGATTTTAAGAGGAAACAGCCTATAGTAAAAGGTGTTCAAGGTTGAGTTCGTTCAGGCTCCTATACGCAATTTCTCCTCTTCATAATTACTCCTCTAAGCGTCTGGACAGCGAAACCTTGAACATTTTTTTTATTCGCACGATGGAAGAAAGGAGCTGCGGAAATGACGGAACTTTGTTATCATCCGGCGGCCGGGGAACGTGGTCTCGGCGATCTCTATCTGCCGAAGCAGCCTGACAACGCCCCCGTTGCCCTGACCATCCACGGCGGCGGCTGGAGTGCCCAGGACAAATCCAGTTTCTGCGGTGTTGCCGAATTCATCGCCTCTCTGGGCTGGGCGGTCTTCAACATCAACTACCGGCTGACCTCCATTGTCCCCTGGCCCGCCTGCGGCGACGACTGTCTTGCGGCGGCGAAGTTCCTGCTTGACGGCAAAGAGCCGGAGTTTGCCGGGCTTGACCGCCGCAAACTTCTGATCTGCGGAGGTTCCGCCGGGGACACCTCGCTCTCATGACCGGGTTGCGCCTTCCGCCGGAACGGGTCGCCGGAATCATCTCCATCTCAGGGATCGACGAGCTCACCAGCGATTACGCGCTGCACACCGCCCGCTATTGCCCCTTCTTCGGCAGCGGCGTGACGGAGGAGAAAAAGGCGCAAGCCAATCCGATTCATTATCTGCGTCCCGACTCCCCGCCGGTCCTGCTCACCCACTGGGATGACGATCAGGTCGTGCCGGTCGAATGTGCACGGCGGTTCCGCGACCGCGGGCGCGCCCTCGGCTGCCGGGTCGACTATTATGAATATTCCACCGTCGACGAAGGTCACGGCATCTGGATACCCAATTCCATGCCGCACCGGCTCTATCCCCATCTTGAAAAGGAACTTGCGCGTTTTATTAAAAGCGTTCTCCCGGAGAATCCGCCATGCCCGACGAAGTGATCCTGATCGACGCCTACAGCCAGATTTTCCGCGCCTTCTTCGCCATCCGCATGCTGACCAACTCGCGGGGGGAACCGACCAATGCGCTCTTCGTCTTCACCCGCCTGCTGCTCCATATCCAGCAGAACTACCCGGCAAAACGGGGAGCGATGCTCTTCGACTGCGGCAAGGTGGGATTCCGGCAGGAACTCAATCCGGAATACAAGGCGAACCGGCCTCCGATGCCGGATGCGCTCCGTACCCAGATTCCGGCGATCCGGGCCATGGCGGAGGCGTTCGGCTGGCCGCTGCTGGAGGAGCCGGAGTTTGAAGCGGATGATCTCATCGCCGCCATCGCCCGGGCTGCGACAGACGCGCCGGTCCGGATCGTCAGCTCCGACAAGGATCTGGCCCAGCTGGTGGACGACCGGGTGCATATGCTCGCCCCCGTCTCCGGGAATGCGGGCTTCGAGGAACGCGGCACGGAGGAGATCATGAAAAAGTTCTCCGTTCCTCCCGCACAGATTGTCGACTATCTCGCCCTGATCGGTGACAACTCGGACAACATCCCCGGCGTCCCCGGGATCGGCCCCAGAAGCGCAGCACAGCTGCTCGCTCAGTTCGGACCGATTGAACAGTGGATCGACCACCCGGAACTGCTTGCCGGTTCAAAATTTGAGAAGAAACTTGCCGGGACCGCTGAACTTCTCAGACGGAACCGGAAACTGATCCGGCTTCGAGAGGATCTGCCGCCCCGTTTCCGCAACCTTGACGCCCTTCTCCATCGCGCCGAGCCGGACTGGGGAAGATTGCCGGCATGTGCCGTGAATACGAGCTCAAAAGCATCTTGAAGGAGCTTCCCGCCGATGCCGCAGCCGCGCCGGCAGAGGATGATCTCTTTTCGGCCCTGCCTCCGGAATCGGCGGCCCCCCGCCGGGAAAACCCGTTCCGCAGGACGGCACAATGGTACAGGGAGAGCTTTTCTGACTTTCCGCCGGCTTGTCCGGACGAAACAGGCACCCGTCCGGGAGTCATGCGTTTTATAAAACGTCCTCCCGGTACAGGGGAATGAAACGGGCATTTTACACCAAGTCAAGTTGTCCGTTTTTTGGGGTCAACCGTCCTCCACCCATAAGATGCTTATGAATCCTGTTTCCAAGTTTTTGCCCCCGGGAAAGAGCCTTCACGTTTCTTGCATCGTTTTTATGAAGCCGACGTACCGATCTGTCGGTTCAGAGAGCGTGCACCAGAAGCATTCCGGCGAAGGGCGGCAGCAGGAGTTTCCCGTCGGCAGAGGAATTCCAGCATCTGCCGCTTCCCGTCGGCGAACTCCGCCGCGTAACCCGCGGCCCGGCGTTCCGGCGGTATGGAAACGCTGCCCGGACCGCATTCGCAGGGAGCGGAAAGCAGAATGCCGGAGAGCTTCCCGTCGGCGGCAAGTTTGAGCTCCGCGTGCGCTTCGCGGGGGCAGTCGAGGCCGATCTCCTGCCGGAGCAGCGTCCCCCACCGGTCGGGATGATCCTCCACTTCGAGGCGCCAGTCCTGCGAAAGAACCGGAAACTCCGGAATCTCCAACGTCTCCCGGTCCGGGAAGGGATTGGCGGCGCGCAGTCCGTACTCTTCATTGTAGTCGCCGCAGTTATCCCCGGCGAGGATCAGACGGCCGCGGTACGCCAGAAGCATTTCGACCACCTTGTCGCTCAGGCAGCGGGCTCCCGGCACGAGGATGGTGGTGCATTCCGCCCAGTCCGGACGCAGGAATCCCGTCGCGTCGAGCGCGAGAATCCGGAACGGAATGTGGTTGCGCAACAGGCTGCACTGCGCCCGGAGAAACGATACCGCCGACGCTTCGGAGAGCGCAATGCTTTCGCGGGAGTAGACCAGCCCGACGGGCTCGTAATTTTCCGCTTCCAGCAGCGGCTCGAATTCGACGGCGAGCTCGCGGAGCCGCTGGAGATATGGTTTGCGGACCTTCAGCTTTTCCTCATTGAACGCGCCGCCGCGAAGCGGGGCGAAGATCGTCCGGTCGACCGGGACCGATCCGCCGAAGAGGTTCTCGTAGAGGCAGCAGAGATAGCGCGGACCGACGTCGCTGGTGTCACCGGCGTCGGAATCGCTCAGCAGAACGGCCCGGGTGCCGATCGCCCGGGCGAACTTCAGCTCCGGAACCTGCGAAATCACACTTCGCGCGGAGGCTTCCGGACGGTTCCCGGACTGCGCGAGCGTGAGATCGAAGGTGGTGCGCAACCGCCACGGATCGTTGTTGAAGGTGGTGTAGTTGATGCGGCGTGCGAGCGTCCAGTTGCCGCTGGTCAGAAACTCCGGCTTGAGGGAGTGGGCGTAGACGCAGAGCTCCTCAATGGCCGCCGCGCGGCTGGCGGCGCCGAATCGGAGCATCTCCCGCACGACGGGATCCTCGATCTCGGACCGGATCGCCTCAGGCGGCGGCAGGCGGGTGTATTCCGGATCGATGAAGTCGAAATTGCATGTTTTCAGGTGGTTGCGGAACGCCTCCTGACAGCGGGGGCAGTAGCACTGCCAGCCGAAGAGATTGTCGATCATCATGCCGTCGAATCCGGTTTCGACCGCGATGCGGATGATCTTCTTGAGATAGTCGCGGAACTCCCGGTTTTCCGGGCACGGCATCCAGCGGAAATAGTCCCCGTTGTAGTTCTGAAAGGAGTTGTCGCTCCGGCGCGCCGCCCACGCCTGAAGATTCGGAATCTCCCGCTGCATCAGCTCGTAGTAGAGCGTGGCGAACTGGATGTAGGCGAGCACGGTGATGTGGTGCCTGTGAGCGGCGGCAAGAGTTTTCTTCAAGCCGGGCAGATCCTGTTTTTCCTGTTCCCAGCCCATTCCCTTGTAGAAGTGGCAGTGCAGAATGTTGGCGCCGATCTCCTCCATGCGGGCGAAGGTTTCCTCCGAGTCGAACCGGCGGTGCCACGACTCCATCCACTCCGCGGAGCCCTGCACACCACCTGTGCTGCGGCGGCCGATGCGCCGGTACATCAGAAGTGATTCATGGTTGCCGAAGGTCCAGAGCATGCGGTTAAGTTTCATGATATCCTATCCTTCCGTGAACGATATTCCCGTTTTTGACCGATTTTCCGTCAAATGATATTGTCCTAAAATTTGTGATGGGACGTGGTTTGACAGAGGCACATCTGTCTTTTATTTTCGGTTTGCTCAAAATCCAACAGCCGAACCGAGCTCCCGCCCCGCCTCCGAATCTGTCTTTTATTTTCGGTTTGCTCAAAATCCAACATAAACATAAATATGAGGTAAAATTAGCATGGGCTTGTCGTTTTGTCAAGAGGGAAACGTTTTTTCTCTGGATGAACTTGTAACCAAACTGGCAGATCTGTACGACCGGGTAACGTCCGGAAAATTGCGCACATTTTGAGAGAAGGTAGTTGAAAAAGGGCCTGTTTTCTGATTGCTTATAGTGACTCAACCTGAATCAAAAGAAAAGGAAACAGGCCGTGGAAAATGTAATGCAAGAAAATGAAAAGACAATCTCCAGAGCGATTAAAAACGATTGAAAAGAGATTCGGACGCATCTCGACGGACTGGTTCGGCAGTCAGTCGAGAAGATGCAGAATGCACTCATGAATGCGGACGAACAACGATCTCAAACGCATTGGAGATTCGTCGCCGAACCCGGGTGGTCGGCAGCTTTCCGGATGGGGTCTCGGCTATGGTGCTGGTCGGAGCCAGGCTCAGACATATTTCCACAACAAAATGGGGCACTCGGCAGTACATGAACATTTGCAAACTTTACGAAGGTGGTATAAGGTAAAAGAGACGGGAGGCTCCGCCTTCGCAACCGACCTGCTCCTCCGGAGCTCTTTGGTTGGTCGGTTGCTTCGGCTGCATCAAATCACGCTTGTCATCTGTAATCGCTCAGAAACAAATGTGCGCAAAATATCGGACACTGCTTAGTTTAATGCTTTTTAATGATTATTTCAAGAGTAAAATTATTTTTTGTAGCAAAAATAATTTAGCTTTAATAGATTAACACCATTGAGGCATGCATTTGTCCCTCCCAATTGGCCCAATCTTCATGGAAAGATCTGCATTGCGGCCGGCTGGCCTGCTCTGCGATTTTGCTGTCCTCATAATCTCAATCTTCCTGCACCGACTCGGCTTTTCGCGCCTTGCAATCACAATGAATGGTGGTATAGTAGTTTTTGAAATATTAGCAGCGGAGGTTTTCCATGAAGTTGCATTTGATGCTGATTCCGATGGCTGCCGGTATGCTTTTCTCCTGTCAACCGGATACCTCGTCTTTTTTCCCGCAACGGGCACCATCCGTGGAAACATCCCTTGCAGAAGAAAACCGCGTCCCGGTAGAAGATTTGTATGTGGAAGTCTGTTCGCAGAAAGCACATTACGTTACAATCGACTTTAAAAGCCTTCCGCCGGACGGTTGCTTCAAGCTGAATTCCTCCATCCGGTACGGCAAAGGCCCTCGACCGCGCTTCATACACATCAAAGCCCCCGGCGGCGATGTTACCAATCTGCTGGCAGAACCGGAATGTATCAGTATTACCAAAACGGGAAAAGAGCCGGTTCTCTGCCGGAAACTTCCAGTTGCCAAGAAGAGTCAGAAGTCATTGACTCTGAAAAATTTTTCTCCGGATGATCTGCTTGCGATCGCACCGAATATTCCTGCTGAATGGAATCGCAGGATCATAGAACTGGAACCGGCTGATGGAATTGTCGACTGGGCAGTGATCGCCCGTTTTCCGACAGAAATCGGCTGGCGGTTCCACAATGTCAAAAAATGGCGGAACACGGAGACTACCCATGTGACATCGGATTTTTTCGCTTTTTACGGCGGCACCCTTGAACTGCCTGCTCAATTTTCAGTAAAAGAGATTGTTGTCGCGGATGATGTCGATGTTCCGAAACAGGTCAGGCAGATGCTTGTGAACGGGGGCGGCAAGTACGTTTTGCCAGGTGAGATTTCGGAGAAAAAATGAAAAACGATCTCTTTTTCTGGTGCCTGTTCGTATGGGCTTTTTCGGTTCTGCTCTGGGGCTGGCTGCTGACGATTCGGACGAAATGGATTCGAGACTGGTTCGGCGGCTTTGCCATTGTATGCAACTTCTTCTCCGGCTGTCTCATGTGTTCCATTCTTTTTCACTATTCGGAACCAGTCGCTCCGCCTGATACTGCATTTTCCTTCTATGAATTCATGCTGGATACAGCGGGCTGGCTGTTTCTGTTTGCACCGATGTTTGTAATGGGGTTCTTGTTGAAAAAAACGGGCGTCGGATCTCCGCTTCGGAAAATCATCCGCCCAATGACTTCCCGGAAGATTGATAAAACGATCAGCAGAGGAACTTATTAAGATGAAGAGAGTGATCTTCACCGGAGCAGCGGCTCTGACTGTTTTGTTATCCGGATGCGGTACCACCGCGAAGTTTGTTTATCCTGCGAAAATGGACAAGCTGGCTTGTGTGGCGCCCGCGCCCCTGACCGGGCGGACCGTCGCAGTCCCTCCTTTTGACGATTGCAGAAATGCGGAGAATTCCATCGGCACGTTGTTCTTGTATTTGATTCCGCTGATGCCGTTCGGCTGGGTTGAATATGATCGGCCGGATGCCGCAAGAATGTTTGTTTCGATCGATGAATTTGAATTTACCCCGTCTGAAGATCTGGCAAAGGCCGCCGCATTGAGTCTGCGCCGTTCCCATTTGTTCAAGGACGCTTATTTCACCTTCGGCGGAGAAAAGGAGAAAGCCGATCTGATTCTGACAGGGGAAATTCAATCCACGAAATATCAAGGCAACATGTGGACCTATGGATTGTCGTTGTACGGTCCGCTGCTCTGGTTTCTGGGAGCGCCGGCAGGGAATTCGGAAAATACATTGACGATCCGCATGACCTTGAAGAAAGAGGATCATATCGTCTGGGAATACACATTCAACCGTTCCCGGAAGCTCTGGCAGTGGGTGTATTACCGCCTGGGCTATGACGTTCTCGCATATTCGGAACTTATGCAGGAAGCAATGAACGAAGCGGTCGCCGACCTGGCCGCGCGACTGCGCGAAAATCCAGATCTCTTCTGAAAAGCAACGCCACCGCTCCGGGGACCGGCATGAATCCTGCAGTAAGAGTCCGGCAGAGTCCGCCTGCCGCATCGCAATCGCCCGCACAACGGCAAATTCCACAGCAAAGGCCGCCTCCCCGGCGCAAAGCACCGCAGCCGGCAAAATTGATTTCACCATCATACTGAATCGGCAATCCGATTTTGATAATGTTTCGTCCAAACGCGGCGCGGCAAATCCATTCCCCCGTCCGGCACCGCGTCGAAACTGCGGCAACAACACCGGAATGCGGAAAAAGCAAGCGGAAAGCCGGAAAAGTCGTCAAGCTCCTACAATATCGCGCCGGTATTCTCCGGCAAAACGCCACTTCCCTGGACGGAAAGAGGAAGTGATTCCACAGGCTCGCCCGAATCAAGGGAAGACAGCTCCCCCATTCTCATTGAAATCAGCAGCAGTTTCTACCCCGCAACGTTTTTTGAGAAGAACTACCGGCCCCAGCAGACCGGAAGGGAGATCCGCCAGCCGGTCCCGGTTGCCCGGGCCGTTACTGACGGTGATTTGGAGCTGGCAGTTCCCGCATTCCAGAAATCCGATCGGCGCAACGTACGGCGGAGCAAGCAGCACGGAAATGGAACGACCGTTAAGATACACTTCCGCAAGATCTTCCACTCTTCCGAGATCCAGCAGATAACATCCTGCTTCCGCAATGGGAAGCTCCACGGAGTACCGCGCACTTCCGGAAAAGGTGCCGTAACCGCAGGCCGACCAGGGAAGAAGGGGATCCGCCGACATTTTTCCGTCGCTTCCTTCCAGAAACGGCAGCGTTTTATCGGCATGGCGGAATTCCGCCTTGAACCGCCCGTAGAGCCGAGGCATCTCGTTCATGGTAAAATTATTTTCCATCGACAGAAAGCGAATTCGATTGCAGGTTGGATTTGAACCGGAAATAACGGCCGCAGTAATATCCGCACTCCGATTGAAACAGTCGTATTCCTGCGTAGGAAGAAAGTTTTTGATTTCCACACTGTTGACGAAACAACGCCAGTGCCCGCAGAAGGTACTCTCTTCAAGGACAAGCCGAACGGAACGTCTTTCTCCTGTATAGAGAAAACAGTTTCCACACTCGCCCCCTCCTGGTCGGGGGGCAAATACCACCTGCTCCCGCTCAAGAAGCCGAAAGGAATGGTATTCGCCATTCCCCTCTTTACAATGCCAGCAGTTCAGCGGAATATGATTCTCATCGAATTCCACCTTCCAGCCGCGAACCTCCATCACTGGTTCCGCATCTTCCAGCGGATGTGGCAGCGGAGAACCGGAAAATAGAGCTCCACCCGATGGAGGCAGACAGACAGGAATGCCATCGAAGGTACCGGCAAAAGCGCGTGCTGAACGGTTGAACAGAAACGCAACCCCCTGTCCGTCAATCATTCGCTGCTGTACAAAAACATCTGATTTCCCCTCTCCAAGCAGCACAGGACCGGGCAACTGATCCAGCACATCCGCACAACGGTAACGTTCCGCCCCTTCCCAGACAGCCAGGGGATGCCCCAAACTGGCGCCGAGGAGTCTGGGAATGGCACCAGTCACTCGCAACGCCCCTCCGCTTGCCGCATATCGTTCCAGACATTCTGCCGTAACCAGCTCCATAAATTCGGTATCCGGCAGCAAAAAAAATGGATATCTTTTCACAAATTCCGCGGGATCCTTTTGGAACAGCTCGCGGAACGTGATCTCATCGATGAAATCGAAATCCTTCTGATGGGACAGCAGGAGCTCCGCAAAACGGTGGATGGAAGACTCCAGCCTGCCGTTACTGCCGGGCTCCGCACTGCAGTAGAAACTTGCCGCAGTATAAAGAACCGCTATTTTGCAGAGATGTCTGCCGGCAGCAAGAATACGGCAGAGTTCCTTCGTCCGTTTCAGCAGTTCCGGCATCCAATGCCACTGTGAATGCTGGTAAAACAGCGATGGAGGCGCCTCGTCCTTGCGCGGACCATCGATGGAATAACAAAGGCCATGAACATTAAACCAGGTAATGCCAAGCACCATCTGGTAATCCAGCTGGAACCGCAGATCTCGCAATGACACTTCGTTGCCGAGAACCGCAAGAGCGTCACTTCCCGCCTGCTCTCTGCCAAACAGATGCGCGGCAGACGAAACCACCTTGATTCCGGTATGATAGGCACAGGCATCCGGCCACGCGACGCCGGCGCCAAGCGGATCCGTGCAAGGAATGTCGAAATATCTGCATGCACGCAGTTCATTCGGCCACAAAAAACTGTTGCTGATGGAAAGATATTCGGTCCGGCTGAGATGACCAATACTTTTAATCCGATGGTTACGACACCATTCCAGAGTCTGTCTCAGATAGCAGGTGCAGAGCAGCCGGTGCTGTGTCATGCGGAAACAGTGACGGACAAACGGGGATTGATCGTTAATATCCATCACAAGATGGGGGAGACGGGGCAGCAGTTCGAATCCGTGCTGCGTTCGGAATTCCTCCTCAAAACGATCTGTCCACGGAAACATCCCGTCCACAGCAGGTTCGTCCATGAATGCGGCATCAAACAGGTCATGAAACCCCATCCGACCATACCGTCGGAAATATTCGTCATGTGTGATCTCAAAGGAACCTCCGGGTCATTTCGGGCTTCATGAGATCGGTATTGTGTACCTCCGCCGGGAAACGGCAGAGCTGAACCGCTACAATCCTGCAGCGTGCTTTCGCAGTCCAGTCCAATGCGAAATTACGCCGCTTCCAGATTGCGCGCCAGTGTGGCATGCCGATCTTGTTTTCAGTCGAATACGCATGATGACAGAGCCTGCGCCTCGTACATTCCGGCTTCAAAGACCCGCAATACTCCGTGATATCGATAATCTTCTCTCCACACACCGCAAAACAGCGCAAGATGGCCGCAGGGGCATCAAAAACTCGATGAACCCTCTCGCCCTCTTCCGCGTCGAACAGAGAAAATTCAAGATGCTGTGCCCCGAATTCCGGCCGTTCCCATAAAATCCGGTTTCCCGCTACAGGAGAGGGAAAACAATCCTCGTCCCAGATGGAAAAGCGAATTCCAGCCTTCCGGCACTCCTCCAGAATCACCTCTATGGCGTTCCACCACCCCTTGGAGAAATACGGAACCATAAGTCCTTGTCTTGCATGGGCGTAAATACATTCGTACCCAACGGAAGCAAGTTCGCGGATTTGTCGACGAAGCTCCGTTTCGTCCAGTCGGTGATTCAGAAAATACTGACATGACAGATGAATCAAAATGAACCTCTGGATTGGTGCTAGAACAGTTGTCTTTCGGCCCCGAAAGAGGTGTATGCATATTTGATCGGCAGAAGATCGTTCACCATTTCCGCCGTCCCGCGGGATTCGACATGTCCATCGGCAAAAGCGAAATTCGCACGGTTTCCGTGAGCGAGAAACAGCCCGAAACTGGTCTCACTGGGCGGGACCTGACGATAAAAACTGAAATAACCGCGTTTGTCCATAAAAGGATCTGAATGAAACCGGATGGTGTCTGCGAAAAGGCCGAGACGACTGACGTTTTTCATTCTGCCGAAGATCCACGTTTCGACCACCTGGGAGGCCACATGGAAACTGTTGCCGAGCAGATTCCGAAAATTATTGCTGGTATACCGCAATGCTCCGGCGCCATTGACCGGTCGATCGTTGACCGGGTACCAGATGCCGTAAATCCCGGTGGTCCGTCTGGCATTCAGATTAGTTCCGGTATAATCCTCCAGGGCCGGGCAGCGGCTGCTGGAGCGATCAATGTACGCCCGATAGGTGACTCCGGCGACCGACGGAGCGGCACAGAGCACATTGTTCCAAGTGTCGTAAGACGATGCCGCCCAGTTGATGGTAACGGGAAGGAAGGTGTTGTAGTCGCCGCCGTAGAGCGAGGCTCCCTGCATCAGCTGCCTCTGGTTGGAACTGCATGAACTGGCAATTGCCCGGGCTCTCGCCTTGTTCAGGGCAGGTAGCAACAACGCGGCGAGAATGGCGATGATCGCTATTATATTGACCTCAAAAAGCTGATTTCTTAGGTCATTTTATGCCAATACTGTATTTATAAAGTTTTTTATTACCAATTAACACTATGCAAGACAAATCGGTATTATTATGCTTTATTTTAAGATTGGAATCAGTGCCGTCCCATAATTCTTTGAAATCGTCATTCTAACCACCCTATTTGAGCCTGAGTTGATTGTTTTTTAAATTACCCATTTCCGGTTTTTCCTTTTCGTTGAGTTGGATTATAGTTGTGCGAATCCTGGTAAATATGCCTGTTCCGGAGCGCCTCGCATACGGACAGAGTCAGATGCTGTCCCACAACATCTGAGGACACTTCCCATATCCAGGCAGCGCCAGATGACTCCGCGCAAGGCAGTGAACAATCTTGTAAAAGTATGCTTCCATTCATTCTGCCATGCAATAAAGCGGAGTAAAATATATGTGAGAAGAGCCGTCCATATTTGCCAGCGCACCGCGTTCTCGTTGTAGCCAATGAAGTCTGAGAGTTGAAGAGTCTGTTTGATCTCCTTGAAGAAAACTTCAATGGCCCAGCGAGCCTTGTAGAGATCGCAAATAGAGCTTGCCGCCCAAATGAAGTTGTCGGTGATGAAGGTCATCCGTTTGGGCTTTCCGTCGACTTCTACGATTGCTTCGATCAGACGGAGAGTTTCAGGATACCAGACGGAAGTTCGTTGTCCGGTCAGTTTGATGACAACATCTCGAAGAATATTGAGCTTGGGTGCGCTGTGCTGTCCCACAACATCATACTTCATATTGTCCTTGGCGCGGGTGATCCAGAAAACGCCGCGTTGGGAAAGCCGCCAGAGGTGTTTGAAGTCGACATACGCCTTGTCAAAGATGACAATTTCACCTTCGTTGATTCCCACGCAAAGCGCCGGTGCTTCCGCCGAATCGTGAGTCCCGGCTGTTTTTACAAGAATGAAATTCGGCAGAAAGGAACGCAAATCCAGACGCAAATGCATTTTCGCCGCCGCTTTCCGCCTGCGGTGTTTTGCCCAATCCAGACAGTTGGCGATCAGCTGAATCGTTGTCGAATCAACCACATGGATCATCCGCTTGAAGCGTCTCGGCAACGCACAGTAGCGTCTGCCTTGAATCCGAAAGTTCGGACTGATCTCATTCAGATGAGCAAGAACTTCCCAGAACAGTTTTTCCGCCATGCCTGCGTCACGGTTCCGGTTCGCGTGGGACAGACCATTACGGCTCGGGGGAACGCAATCCCGAATTTTGCTTACCAGACCGCAATGATTTCGAAGCGTATCGCAGATGTCGTTCAGCCCCAGGGCATGCGTCAGCTGTCCGAAGACCAGAGCCAGAACATGACTCGTCGGGCTGAACACCCGAGACTGCCTGTCTATTCCGAACTCATTGGCAAGTTTCGGAATCAAATTTCGCGGAATCAACTTGAAAATTTGCGATAATACGGTCATTTTATGCTTTGATGGTTTCATGGATGCTCCTTGTTTTTTTTGCTGAAATATAAGTTGCATCCAGAACCATCATCTTTCAACTTTTCTTTTCCTATGGGATGGCTGTGTAATTTTTTTCTTCTTTTTTTTTTTTACTATTGACTTTTCATCCGATTTCTGGTATAATATATTTTAAATCGATTGAAATATCAATTGGATTGTTTGGCAGAAAAATTCAATCGATTTAAAAATGGGGTGAGCAATGACAATATATGACATAGCAGCAGAATTGCACATATCTCCGGCCACTGTTTCACTTGCACTGAATGGTGACAGCCGAGTCGCCCAAAAAACACGGCTTCGTGTGACTGAATTTGCAACGAATAATGGGTTTACACGAAATGAACAAGCACGGAACTTTCGTTTGCGGCGCACGAGTAACGTGGCGATAGTGGTACATAATATCGATAATGATTTTTGGCATGGAATCGTTCGGGCCGTGGAAAATGGTTTGGGTGAGTCTTTCAATGTGATCTTGTGTAATACAGAGGGAATTTAGATAAAGAGTATAAAATCTTTCAAAATCTGATGCGGCGTAAGGTTGACGGTATCATTGTACAGCCGGCATCGCGAAAAGAGGAACATTTCCTTGCATGTATTGATGCGGGAATCCCAGTCGTTTCTCTGGAGGAGACTTCCAATGAAAGAATTTCATTTGTAAAGGGGCATGATTATCAAACCGCGTACAGATTGACACGTGAATGTATTCGGCAAGGGCATTGCAAAATAGTGTTTTTGACTTTCCTTTTTGATTGCATTGGATTAAATGAGCGTGTACGGGGGTTTTGTACCGCTATAAAGGAGGCCGGTATTGCGAAGCAATGTAAAGTTATAACGGCGGAGGAACTTTCACTTGAAGCAGTAAAGAAAGCATTTGCCGATTGGCAACAAGAGTTTTCACTGGTACTAGGTTCTGATGATCGGATTGCCTGTCTTGCTTTGCGGATATTAACGGAGCGAGGAATAAAAATCCCAGAGACGGTTTCGATATTGGGTTGGAATAATAGTCGATTTCTTGAATATCTTACGCCGCCGCTTGCATCAATCTCGATTCCTATGGAAAAAATCGGGTGCAGAGCTGCTCAAATCATTCTTAAAAATTTGAATGAAGGCCCCACTGTCAGTAAGGAGTATGTCGATGAAAAGTTTTTCTTGCGAGAATCGTTTGCCCCGTTTCACTTTAAATAGGAGATGTCATATGAAGAAGTGTTCTTTTACATTGATTGAACTTCTTGTTGTAATAGCGATCATCGCGATTCTTGCTGGTATATTGCTGCCGGCATTGAATAAAGCAAGAGCCAATGCTCATCGAATTTCCTGTGTCAATAATTTGAAATCAATCGGAACTGGTATTGCATTTTATACTGACAGTTATAGTGATTATATTCCTTATGGGCACTGGAATACATCCGTCGATCATCACGCGCGAATCTGGACTCAGTTGTTATATGGTGTCATCGGTAATGCCCAGATTTTCTCATGTCCGGCAGATTCAGGAAAATTCCCCTTGGAAGACAAGGTCTACTTCTTTTACGATCAGAACGACGAGGAAGTAGCGAATACCATTTCGTATGCAGCAAATCTGAACATTGCGGGCCATTTCGCATCTCCCGATGACCCGTCCAACAATAGTAATATGTTTTCACCAATCAAGATTGGTAACCTGAAAGCTCCATCGCGTCAAGTATATGCCACTGATTTCGCCACAACTGGACCGACGGCAACTTTTCAGTATTGCGGGCAACAACTTACCGGCGCTACACATTGCCAGCGATTGATGCAATCTCATGGAGACAGTGCCAATCTTTTGTGTGTAGATGGTCATGTTTCTACAGTTCGTCCCAGATTGACCGATTCAAGCTGGGCCAATGAGTTTCGTTGGTGGCGCGAAACGACTCGCAATATTAATGGAAGTTATGAATAATACCGCGTTCTGAGTCGCCGCGTTGAATAAAAGGGACAAGATATATGAATTGTAAACAGATTATATTATTCTGCTGCATATTGGCTTTTTCTGCAAAAGCCTCACCTTCCCGCTCAGATAATGTTGGATGATTTTACGACAATCACGACCTGGCAAAACATGGGAGGGACTGAAAATCCTGAAGAAAATATTTATTGGAGTCGTTGTGGCAGCTTCAAAGATGTTTCACGACCTGACGGCTATTGCGCCAGGCTTGCGTTTGATGCCGTTGGACGAGAGGCTGAATTTGGTGTAGGAAATAATCGTGTCTACATCCAGACATTGGATGAGAATGCGACCGGAATTCGATTACAAGTGAATCCATGTGGATTCAACACCCGTTTTGCTGCGGATTTAAAACTCAATGATGGTACATTATGCCGCACATCCTATGTTTCTGCCTCAGGAACCGGATGGCGTGAAATCTTTATTCCTTTCCCTCAGAAAAAATCGCAGGACACAATCCATTTCACATTTTTCGATTAGTAGTGTGGTTTTCCGGGCCGGCCAAAGGAGATATCTTCTTTGATGACGTCAAAGTGGATTTCAGAAAATTACCAGAAAATCTTACTCCCGTTACCGCAGAACCTGTTTATCACAAACTCGGATGGCGCCCCGGAGAAAAGGTCATTCAGGAATATTTGTTTCGCAACCGCCTCTCCGTACCGTTTTCTGGAGAAATCACAGTAACAGGAGCCGGAAAAAATTTCTCTCGAAAGATCGAATTGCCGCCTTATGGACTTCTGTATCAAAAATTTGATTTCGGCAGTTTCGACACACAATTTCCTCATCCTGTCACCGTTGCACTGGGCAACGAAACGCTCCATCTGGGATGGCTTTCTATTTTCAATCCCAACAACGGACCGATCAATAAACGTCCCATGTGGTTTTCTGTGGAAGATCAAGAGCTGAACAACTGTTATGAGGAGGGTGTATTGCATGCCTCCTGGTTGCCTCTGCTCGGCGTCGATATGATTCGTTCTGGATTGATGGGCAATGCTCAAATGGTAAAAGGGAAACTCCGTGCAGAAGCGTTGCGCAAACTTTGGGCGCCTCCAATCAAGGCCGGTGTAAAATTGTTGATAGATTATGCCGGATATGTTCCCCATGGGTGATCAAACCGAATCCTACGTCTCCATTAGATTGTAAATGGGAGGAATTCGATATTTTGATGACAGAATTTGCAAAATTCTTCGGAACAATGCCGGAGGTCAAATATTTTGAATTTATCAATGAACCGAATTTAAACCATTCAAAAACGATGACAGATGATTATCTGATCGCATTGAGTCGTTTGTATCCAATTTTCAAAAAATATGCGCCTCATGTTAAAATTACGACAGGAGGTTTTTGTCCTGCAATTCCAGGTTCGCAACCGCAATTTATTGAGCGTCTGCTGGCCCGCCCAGAAATCTTTGATATAATTGCTTATCATGAACATGGTAACTATTCGCATTATCGTGTCACATTCGATATTGTGAAAAAAATTGCAGGGCCAGGGCACAAACCAATTATCAATACGGAGGCTGCGGCTCGGTCTTTTATGGCGGCTCCACAGGAATTTTACGCTCAAGCTGACCAGTTAGTCCGAAAAATCACTTACAGCAAGGCCGTGGGGATGGAATATTACAACTGGTTTTTGCTGCAAGATTATTGGGATAAAACAGTAGGTGCCGATGATACTTTCAGCTTAATCACGGTCTACAATCAGCCAAAGCCATCTTTCATGGCTTATGCTGAATTGATACGCAAACTCTCAAATCGTGATTTTTCAGAAACAATGAACCTGGATCCGTTGTTAGAAGCTTTCCGCTTTTCAGGAGACGACGATGATGTTATCGTTGTCTGGGAAAAACGTCGGGTAAAGGGATTGAATTTTGTCCTGCGTTCCGATGTCCCCGTTTGCCGTACAGATATTTATGGCAACAGCCTGATTCTGAAACCTCAAAACGGCTTGGTAACTGTCGAGAGCGCGGAGTTACCTTTTTATTTGGAAGCACCTCGTGGAAAACTTCAAGCATCACCGCGACTTCTTTCTTTTCGAAAAGAATTGGCTGCGTTACCTGGTGAACGCGTGAAACCGACAATAACTCTTGTGAACCCACTGCCGCAGACATTGCATTATCGGTTAAAATTAGCCGGAGATACATATTCCGGAGAACTAAAAAGTGGAAAAAGCAAGAATATTCAAGTTGATTTTATGATTCCCTCGAACCAAATTGCGGGAGAAAGTGTAATCTATGCCGATTTACTTTTGACAAATCATAAGGGGAAAACCATTTTTAAAAACTCATTGTCAATTCCATATGTTTGTTGTGTTGCAATCCCACCAAGGGGAATCTCTCAAAAATTGTTCTTGATTCTCCCGCTGCGTTGCGTGAACTAGTATTTGTCCCAACCATTCCACGCTGGAATGGAATTAATGATCTTTCCGCGACAATTTATTTTAATTGGTCTAAAGACGGGTTACATGTAAAATGCAGTGTAATTGATCAAGAACATAATGGGCTGCAAGCAGGAGAGAGGATTTGGCAAAATGATAGTATCCAGTTTACGATAAATCCAATGAATGATTCTAAATGGAGTGAATATACTTTCTCTTTGACAAAAGATGGTGCAGTTTGCTGGAGTCACTACCCTCCTGATGGCTACAAGCCCGGGAAAGTGGAAATAAATTTTTCCATATCACGGAAAGATAATGTGACTGAATATAACTTTACAATTCCGCCGGAGAGGCTTGCTTTCAAGTTGGAACCCGGGACTACATTTCGTATGGCATTGCTGATCAATGATAATGATAATGGAGTGCGTTCACGAACAATGCAATTTTTTGAAGGCATTGATGGGCCAAAAGAACCGGAGAAATTTGGCCTTGTACAGTTAAGTCACCAGTAATGACCACTGGAAGATAAACGCCTCCATGACTATGGTCCGGCTGGCGGTCATAGCCACCAAGCACAGTAAGCGCCCAATGAGCCCCATGGTGAGGGGGATATCGCGGTGGAGCTTTGGAAAAAATTAGAGCCAGGAGAAAAATGATGCCGTCTGGCGTTTGAGCGCCAGACGGCATTCCCCGCTTCATAATAATGAGCCTGAGCTTAGAACCTATCCCTAAATAACAGCAAGTTTTCGATAAATTATAACCGTTGCGGCAAGGTGTAGCAAAGCTTCATATGACGAGTTGCTCTTTTCATATCGAACGAGCAGTTTGCGAAATCTGTTGAACCACGAATGCGCAACCTCAACAATCCAGCGTCTTGCTTTACAACCATTTTGAATTGCAATTTTTTCTTCACCGCGTGGACGGATATGCGGAATATAGCGATGATTCCTCATGATTTCTTCGGATTTTTCACCGGAATATCCTGCGTCCGCGCAAAGATGCTGTTTGGTATGTCCTCGCGGTTTTCTGATTCGATTTTTCAGAACCTCGTCCACTTGTGTGACATCATGCCGATTAGCTCCGGTTACGACGATTGACAACGGGACCCCACGCTCGTCGACAAGAATATGTCGTTTGGTTCCATTTTTTCCCCCGATCAGTAGGATTTGGCCCTACTGATTCCTGTGCAGTCGGGGCTTTTATCATTGTTCCGTCGATACTTTGCCATGTCCATGCAATTCCTTCCATTTCATCATATTCAGCAAGTCCTTTCTTCCAGAGTTTACGGAAAAATCCGAGTGATTCCCATTTTCGGAAATAACGATGCACACTGCTGGAACTGCCATATTCTTTCGGCAGGGCTTTTTACTGAATGCCTGTGCGCAGAACATATATGATTGCCTCAAAAATCCTGCGGGATTCCATCGGTTTGCGACCACCTCCGCGTCGCCGCTGATAACTTTTTTCGGATCACGTTTCACTTTCGGTATCAAGGGAGCAACCCGCGCCCAAAATTCATCCGACACTTCCCATGATTTGACTGCCATATTCACCTCCCGCGTTACAGAATGCAAATATAGCATAATTTTCTTGGATTTCATCTTTTATTTAGGGATAAATTCTTAGCTGTTTTTCAGAGGCTTTACTTGATTTTTTGAAAGCTTTTCGTGTATCTTATAATATCAATGAAAATTGCACGAACAGAGGAGAAGAAAACGATGCCGTACATACATCGCAATCTGGAAGATTTTTTCCGGAAGAGCGGGATGCATTATCCGGCAATTCTGCTGACCGGACCGCGGCAGGTCGGCAAAACGACCTTTTGAGACATGTCAGCGAAGAGACTCGGAATTATGTTTCGCTGGATATTCCCCGTGACCGCAATCTCGCGACAGAGGATCCCGAGTTATTTCTGGAACGGCATAAGCCGCCGGTACTGATCGATGAGATTCAATATGCGCCGGAGCTGCTGCCTTTCATCAAAGTTCTGATCGACAAAGAACAGAAGCCGGGAATGTTCTGGCTGACCGGCTCTCAGCAGTTCCGGATGATGCAGAACGTTACGGAGTCGCTGGCCGGACGGGTTGGTATTTTTTGAGATGCTGGGGCTCTCGAATCGGGAACTGGAAGATCGGAATGTGGAACCATTCCTGCCGACTCATGATTTTCCGGCAGCCTCGGAAAAACTCAATTTGCGGGGATTGTACCGCCGGATCTGGCAGGGCAGTTTTCCCAAATTGGCCGATGATCCGGAAATGGATCATGATTTGTTTTACGGTTCCTACATCAATACCTATCTGGAGCGGGATGTGCGGATTCTCGGTCAGGTGGGGGATCTTCAGCGCTTCTTCCGTTTCCTGCGCGGGGCGGCCGCCCGGACCGGGCAGCTGCTTAACTATTCCGATCTTGCCCGGGATGCGGATGTCGCTGTTGGAACCGCAAAGAATTATCTGAGCATCCTGATCGCTTCCGGGTTGGTTACACTCCTTGAACCTTACTTTGCCAATCGGACCAAGCGAATGACGCAGGCTCCCAAGCTCTATTTTCTGGATACCGGTTTGTGTGCTTACCTGACCGACTGGTCGTCCCCGGAAACGCTGGAAGCCGGCGCCATGGCGGGGCATATTTTTGAAACTTGGTGTTTTGCGGAAATCCTGAAAAGCTATCGGAATTCAGGCAGGCGTCCGGCGTTTTATTTCTATCGGGACTTCGATCAGGTGGAAATCGATCTGGTTATCGAACAGGATGGGGTTTTGTATCCCATTGAAATGAAGAAGAGTTCCGATCCCGGGCGTGATGCCGCGAAGCATTTCTCCAAATTGGAAAAATTCGGCAAAGAGGTCGGCATGGGAGCTGTTGTCTGCATGGTGCGGGAATGCTCGCCACTGACTCGGGAATGTAAACTGATTCCCGCAGCAAGTTTATAACGGCTTTAACAGAGAATTTTTTACAATGCGTTATTGGGCATCAATCTTCTTTAGATCTCTTGCTATATTACAAATTTTATCTTTCTGTTCTGCTGTTGGTATCGCCTTACCATGTTCCCATGCCGATACTTTTCTTGACGAAACTCCAACAAGCTCTCCAAACTTAGAACTTATCCCTAGGCGCACAGAAATAAGAGATTCTCCATGATATCCTTTTCGCTGACGCGGTCGTAGTAATAATACCAACTGCACCAACCGGTCGGAATATCGGAGGAATGGCGGGCATGCATCGCTTTGCCCCACCGATCCGCAAATGTTTCCAGAGTTTCATACCCATCCGTCCCCGGAAGGAAGCAGAGCGTTTCAGACCGGAGCGTTTCCCCGGCATCCACCGGCCTGTCATCGCAATCAGCGATGATGTCGAGTTTCTCCAACCCGCCGCTGCCGAGTTGAAGCTCAAAACGCCCGAACATCCGAGCGGCAGTCAGAAAGCCGATCACCAGACAATCGCCGCTTTCGGAATCATTGACCTCAATCAGGTGTTCCGCCCGAAAACAATTCTCCATTTCTGGCTTATAAGACTCCGGGCGGCAGACTGCATAACGGACATAATCCGGGTTCAGCCTGAAGTCCCGGTCCCCCGGCCGCCGCGCGCCACAGCCGCTCGGCATGCTCCATCCCTCCAGATAGAGATGCAGACGGCTGCCGGGAAGCCCCAGAAAATCGTTCCGGTTTCCAGTCCGATATCGCCAGCGAAAACCGCCGCAGCGGAACCCCGCGCCGGAATTAACCAATTCCAGATACATCGTCACCCGGTCCGCCTCCACCCGGCGCTGTTCTTTCAGCGCAATCCCGCGAGTCGCGCACTGCCGCACGTCAAGCCAGCATCCATCGACTTCAAGCTGCGGAATCAAACCGTCACACCAATGCCCGCCTTTGATTACAATTGGCGCTGTTTTCACGGACCGGCAATTTTCATCGTTTCTCATTCCGGAGTACTCCTTACAGTCATTGCTTCGCTGCAAAACGGTGCTGCAGAACCCGCACTCCCAGCCCCGGCAGCTCCAGTTCCTGATCCAGTGGGGCAGGAGTGCCCGCCACGAGGTCGCTCCACTCCTTTTCCCGCTCCAGTACAAGCCGGAACTTCTGCGGCTCCCGATTGTGGTTCAGCAGAATGCAGAGTTCCGCGGAATCAGAGAAGAGCCGGCAGACTTCAATGCCGGTTCCATCGCAACAGTGCCCATCCTGAAGCAGTTCGGCATTGCGCGCCACACCGGAGGTAAGAATCGTCTCCCGGAGCCACTCCACAGCTGGCGCAGCAGGAGATTCGTAATACTGCCGGAAAATCTCCGTGCCGGCCAGAATCGCTGTCCCCTTACCGAAACGGCAGCTGGAGATGGCACATCGTCCATCCTCATAAGGCACCGTAGCTTCAAGTTTTTCGGCTGGTTCGAGCACATGCCAGTAAAAGCAACAGGGAGCTTTGCCTGCCGGATACTCCATCTCCGGCGCAGTTTCCCTGCCTTCCCGGTCAAACATGGTTACGCCAAATACCTGTTCAAGGCCACAGATCGGAGCATATCCCTTGAACATATTGTTGCCGCCTTTGAATGCAAACGGCGACTCGGCAATCACGGTGCCGCCATTTGCCGTGAAATCCCGGATGGCATCCGCTATTTCCTGCGTCATATTTTCGACTGCCGGCAACAGCAACAACCGGTAGCGTTTCAGTTCGCCTAAATTGAACTCGGAGATTCCGTCATACGGAATATTCATATCCCACAATGCCTTGAATGCACCACGAATGCTGTTTTCGATGCCGTCTTCATAGTGGTTGGAAATAATCTTGCCGTCGCCCGTCTGGATATAGGATGACATCAGCAGCGTCATGAGGCGGTCCGCAACGAGAACCGCAGCGGCGGGCCGCGGACAGGCCGTATTAAGCAGTGCCGCATGCCGACTCAACAGTTTCGCCTGTTCCGCATGGAGCCGGGCACGGGCCGACGGCGTTCCGTTCCAGCGCATCAAATTAAAGTTGGCGACCTGATTGTCCGAGATTCGGGTACGATAGTTCCAGCAGACGAATGATTTTGCGTTGTGTCCGATCGCCAGCCAGTTGTTGAAAATCCGTTCCAGCGGTGTCAGCATGGCGACATTGGGACCGGCTTCCGTTTCCAGCACAAGAGTACGGCGCAGGGGATCGCGGGACATCCAGCGGAAACTGTCGACATAAAGAGATTTTGTAAAAGGTGTCAACCACCTTCCTTCGCCATGCGCAACAGTGTAATAGGAGAAGCCAGGAATGTCAAAGCTCTTCGCAACTTCCGATGGTCGGATATTAACTTCGGGAAAGACACCGCGGAATCCGTGTGTCAGGCAGATGTTGCCGGTTACCGGCCGGTCATACGGATCATTTTCATGGATAATGCGCCGGATTTCCCCATCGCCTCAGCAAGCCGGAACTGGTTGAACTCATGCCAGTCGCGCCATGCGACAAAACCACCATACAAAAGCCGCAGCCCTGCGGAGGCTCAACCTCATCCCAGTCGCGGAAAAGAACAGGGAACTCCGTGCTCCACGCTTTCAGCATCATTTTCAAATCATTCCGGTAACGCTCTTTCAGCCAATGGCGGAAACGACTGCGAGTGTGCCCGCAATAGCAGCACCCAAGCCACGGCTCATTCCAGTTCATCCAGCCCAATACCGCCGGGTGTTCAGCATAGCGACGCACAGCCAGAGCGATGAACTCAAACGCCCTGCTGCGCCACAGCGGATCATCAAGGCAGATCCGTACCCGCGGTCCTGAGTTATTTCCGCCGGCTCCGGGACTTGCCTGCGGCGGCAGTACCGGATAATCACGGGCGAGCCATTGCGGTGGATAGATGCCCTGAAGATTGTCGAATACGCCGCCAACAGTCAGCAATACGCCAATTCCATGCCGGGCGGCCAGATCCATTACAGCATCCTGCCGGGAGAAATCGTAGCGGTGTTCCGCGTACTCAATGCGATCCTGCGGGACAAATATGCGAATTACATTGAAATTGAGCTTTTCAAGCTCTTTCATATCCTGTTCATACTCTTCGGCGGGCCAATCGGAGGACTTCGCGTATGGAGCGACGGAAGCTCCGTAAAGGAAACGGCTATCCTCAAAAAAATTCTTCATCATGCTCTCTCCAGTTCAATTGCAGAACGTTCTGTCATAAATATCGGATAATCAGTAACCGGATACGGCGCAATAATTGCGGAACCATACGCCCAGTCGGGATATTTCACAATTTCCCGGTCGATCGCATAGACCTTGTGCCGCAGCGGATCAATCAGAACCGGTTCCCGAAAACGGCAGCCCAGCTCTCCGGAAACTTTTACCTCGCACCGGATTGAGGCACCGAGATTTCAATGCTTTCCGGCAGGTACAGCGCAAACACCGGAACTTCATGTCGCAGAAAAGCCACCGAATTGAACTGATAATTCAGTCTGCTCCCTGCCATGTTGCCGTTGATCAGATTTCCGGAAATCATCATCCGGGAAGTCGGTTCCGCCTCCGCCAGCAGTGTTGCCATCGCCTGAAATGCGAAGAATCCCAGTTTGGGCCGCATAGGATCCGCTTTAAAAATCCCGAATTCCTGATCGGCCCCATCGGGATAATAGGAACGCAAATCCGACGCAGTAAAGATCGAAGAAACTTTCATCCCGGTTTGAAAATCGCACAGCAGGCGCCGCAGAATATATTTGGCCTGAACATATTCTGACGTAATATAACAGCCGCCGTGATGCGGACGGGTTGCCCGCCCGGCTTCGCCCTGCCAGAACTCCGTTGTTTTCCCCGGAACAGTAAGGTGACTGCGGAAGAAAGCAACCTTGTCGCAGTTTTCAGCCTCCGGGGTGTTGGCATAATTGTGATAACTGATGATATCCACCCAATCCGCAAGCCGCCTGATACCGGCAACTCTGACGTGATCGGAAACGGGATGTGAAATCGTGGCGATAACCTTGACCTGCGGCAATGTTTTACGCAACGCATCCGCACTTTCCTTTACGAAATCCACATAATCTTCTGCAATTCGTATCCGCCGGAGTTCTTCCTTCAGATCTGCATGAACTGGCTGACCGAGATGACGCCAGAATACGCGGTGAACATCCGGTTCATTCCAGATTTCATAGTGTCTCACACGGTCGGAAAAATGCTCTGCCATTGCGGCCAGATAATTTTTCCAAGCAGCCATCGCCCGTGGGCCATGATAAAGTGGAACCTCGCCGACGTAGCCCCGCACCATTCCATTGGCCGGAGAATTTCCACTTTGCCGGAACAGCTCCTCATAGGCGGGAACAGGCGTATGAATCGGGTGGCCGAATCCGGTGTTGAACCAGGGTTGAATGCCGCGCTGAAGCAGATTGTCCACAATAGCATCAAGCCAGGCGAAATCATAAACCCCCGCTGTCTTTTCACATTTGAGCCAACCTGTCTGCAGTCGTACCCATTTACAACCGGCGGCGCAGGGGATCGTAAAGGGGCGTCGGGTCATAGGTGTCGCGATCGAGCGTTTCCATGCCGATTCCCGCGATGGAACTGGTGATGTCATGACTGGAGAGGGGTTTCAGCGTTCCGAGCGGACGGATACCGAACTGTTGATCCAGCGGAGCCGGATTGTTGTCATACCGATTCAGGTCATCTGAATCCGGTAATCTGAAAAACTGTTCCATAACCTGTTCCTTCACTATTCCTTCAAAAGAGTGCCGAAGTGTGTTCTGTCCTTATGATTGAACTCACCTCCGGCCCAGACGGTTTGATTCCGCTTCCCGAAGCGGTCGGTGTTGTCCACGGCAATGTCGAATCCGAGCAGTGCAGGTTCAGCGAGGCCGAGGCAGCTCCACGGAACCGTAAGTTCCGCCGTATAGCCGGTGGCATCTTCAGTGATGTTCCACCGGATCTTCGCGGTATTGACGCCGCTGCTTGCCTGCAGCGCCGCCGGCAAGCCGTTCAACGATGCCGGCGACAGAAAAAGCCGATGGACGTTCGGGGTATATCCGGGGAAATCGAGCATGCTCTCCGGGCACGTGTCAAAGAAAAGTTCAATTGTGTCACCATTCCACGGAGCCCCTTTCTCCCTCACTCCGCGCTCGGCATCATTCACCCGGATCGATAACTTCAAGGCCGTTGCAGTCACGTCAGGTTGAAAACTGAATAGCTCTCCGACAACGCATTTCTCGCCACTGCGGCAAAAACTCACTGGCTTGAAGGAAACCGGCCAGCGCCGGAACTCTTTCCCGTTTGAAATAATCACCTGCGCCTGATAACTCGTGCCGTCAAAAGGGAAATACACCACGCTCTCCGCCTGAGGCGGCAAAGTTACCGTCCTGGCGGTTCCGGCAAAGTCCGGGCGCACTTTCAGCGTCACTGTTGCAGTGCCGTGATTGAAGATTCCGATTCCAAGCATCGTTTTTCCGTCAACTTTGCTTTGGCGGGCACCAGTTACGGAATAAGCCAATTCCGGCACGATCTGCGCTTCTGAAACCACTTTGCGCAAATCAGAACCGCGCAGGAAACAAGGGTTTCGGCCGACCGGCAACTCCTCGCGAACCGTCAGCTCATTGCCATAAAGGTCATAAAGGGAAATACCTTCACCACTCAAAGTCAGTTTGAATTTCCGGTCAACCGTGTTATTCCAGAAAGCTGCGATCTCCTTCCCATCGTGGTCACGGTAGAGATAGCAGGTAATCCCGCGAATCCACTCAATACGCTCCACCGGAACGGCTCCCGCGAAGAAGTGAACCAATGCGCTATGCGCCGGATAAAGCATGGATGGAACCAGTCCGGTCTGCACAAATTCCCCCACCTGCTGCCAGCTTGGCGAAAGTTCGTGCATCAGCAGTGAAGTGTCAGGCAAGTACATACTCTGCTTGACTCCTTCCCCTAGATCCAGCAAAAACGTTGCGCCAAATGCCGCGGCAGCGTACCGGCCTCAATCCGTCTGGTATCATTCTTATCCCCCCAGAGATAATAAAGCTCCGTGTTCCAAAGCGGCATTCCGGCTGCGTATTTGTCAACCATCCGCCGCAGTTGCTGTAAGCTCTCACGCGCCGGGTTCGCGCTGTTCTCCTGACGGGACGAATAAGGGTGAAAACTCAGTGCGTCACAAACCTCCAATGCCTTTGATTCCCCGAGTGCTTTCAGGAATGCCCCTGCCGAACCGCCGAAGTCAGATGTAATTCCGCCTCCGACCACAATTGTGCCGGGAGCAGCCTCCCGGATCGCGCGTCCTGCTATTTTGACATACTCCGCATACTTCTCGCCGGGGATGCAGATGTTCGGCTCATTCGTCAGTTCATAAGCGGCAATCCGGCCGCGGTAACGGGAAGCCATGGCTCGGACATAACGTTCCCACATCTCATGCGGCGGCAGCAGGCCGTCCCATGACAGCTTGGTTGCAACCTTATCCGATTTTTCAACCACGAACTTCGGCAGGCGCGTAAAATCGCGTTTCCCGGTCCGGTAATTGTCCCGCAGAAAAAACATATTGCCCAATACCGGCATGATCTGCATGTCATTCCGATCGGCCAGTTCTACGAGCCGATCCGTATTGCTCCAATCGAATACCCCGGGAGCCGTTTCTATCAGCTTCCAGGAAAAAGCATCGCCGTTGTTGCCGCTGCGCAGCAACTTTATGCCGGCATTCCGGAAAAAACGGATATAACTTTCCTGATCGCTCTCCAGCCCCCGGTAGCCTCCGAGGATAAAGCTCTGGTTTTCCGCCGTTTCCCCCATAAGAAAACTCCACTCCAAGCACGCTCTCCCGGCGCAAATCCGGCTTGCCGGGCCGGGGCGGGAAAACGCGGGCATAGTGTATCGGGAATATGCTGCCGGAACTCCCGGACCCGGTGAATCCTCCCGCAAGCTGGAAGTGTCCGTAACGACCGGCGGCAAGTTGGAGATTGCGGCGGACGACACTCCCCCGGCTTCAGTTCGAGCTGGTACTCGCCCAGCGGCGTCACAAGTCCGCTCAAACTCTCTTTCTGCGTCAGTTTCACCGCAATTTTCTGATCGGAATTACTGTAGTTGACTGCCGCGATTTCCAACGGCATCTGCGCTTCTCCGAGGCAGATCCGTTCCGGGGCGATCAGTGCCGCTTCCACTCCGGCATGCGGCGCGTAGTCCGTCGCCTCGGTTCCTTCTTCGATCTGAAACGCATCGAACCAGACAGTCGCATCATTCGCAATCCGGTCCCAGTTCCCCCACCGGAACTCGGTGAAATAATTTCCATCCCCCTTGGCGCGGAAGCTGAAAGAGTACCGCTTCCACTCCCGTTCCGGCTTCATCCATCGCAGTTCCGTGATCCAGGCGTCGGATTCCGGCGTGATGTCGCCGGAGAGAACTCCGCAACGGATACGAACCGGTTTGTCGCTTTTCATATACCAGGAAAGCGTATAGGTTTTCCCCGGTTCCAACTTGAACTCAGCCGAGAGGAATTCAATCATATCCGCTTTGGGATTGGCAAAACGGATGCTCTGCCGGCCGTGAACGGCAGAAGCCGAATCAAACTCCGGTTTGAGATAGCCCCCGCCGCTGCGGGCGAAGCGGACCACGCCGAAGTTGGCGGAATCCAGTTCAAAACTGGAGTTGCGGATCGGGTTTGCCGCAGCCGTCCCGGCCAGAAACACTCCCAGCAGAATGCTCAGGACACATTTCATCGGACAAACTCCCAGGTGATTCCCTTGACATCAAGCTCACGGCTTCCGCCGCAGAACAGGCCGATCGACAATGTCAGGACTCCGGACTGCAGCTGAACGATCTTTTCAGCCGTCGGAACTTCAATTTCAAACGACCGGTGCTGCCACTCCGGCGAAACCGTGAAGTTATTGAATTTCACCCAGTGCTCCAGCCCTTTCTGCCAGCCGCCGTCGACGATGATCTGGGCTTTTCCGTCGTGGTCGGCCTTGAACCAGCCGCCAACGCGGTAAACTTTTCCGGGGATGACCGGAACCGGCATGGATACCGCATTGATCCGTTCCGGCGGATTCTCGGAATCCCACTTCAGGCGCATGGCCTTGCCGCCGTCAATATGGTCAGCGGCAGACACGACTGTCAGCGTTCCAAGTTCGTCGCCGCCATCGCGCATCCAGCGGACATGGCGGGAAAACGCGACCGGGAACGGACCCGGATCATTGTCAAAATCCAGTTTCACCGCATGTTTTTCACCGTCAAATGCCTCAACGGAGATATCTTTGACCTCGGCGGAATACGGCAAACTTCCTTCGGTATACCAGCTTAATTCCGCCTTGCCGTCGCCATCGGTTTTGAAGTAAATCTTTGCTGGAGCAAACGTCTTTTGCGCCGGAAGCGCGACTGAATTTTTACCGCCGCGGCAATGCAGTCCCCCTTCCGGCGCAAGATACGAAAAAACTGCATTGATACAGTGTATCCGCCTTCAACGGAACGGTGCGCACAAGTTTAGGCCAGGTTTTGGGAGTATGGACAATACTGGCCGATTCAGTCTTGATTTTCCATCCACCATACCAGTTCCATGCCGGCCGTTTGATCTCCTCCGCCTGAAGCGCTCCGGCCAAAAGAAAAAGAATGACAGCAAATCTCATCGTGATCTCCTTTCCTGCAGTTAATATCGTGATGTAAAATATTCTGTGAATTCTCTGATTCATTAATAATATGGGAGTTCCGAACTATCTGGTACTCGCTGTCCCCAACCAGGCTCCCGTCCGCTCAGTCAATAAGGCCAGACGGAATACGAACGTGTCGAAGCATCCGAACCATAATTATTACCGTACAGGTAACGCAAATTAAAATCGTTTGCGGTAAGATGATTCGGGTTTTGCGAGGCAACATGTCCATCCGCCATTGCAACATTATCTCTCCCGCCATGGGGCAAAGCCGCGCATTTGGAAGCGATATCCTGCGTGTGATAATTGAAATAGGCGGCGTTGCTCTCTATGCCGCAATTATTTCCGCCATAGATCTTACTGAAATCATGATCTTGGATGACGACCGCCAGCGAGGCTTGCCGGCATTTGCCGATCCGGCGCGGCATATATTTGAACTGCTCCGAAGCGGTCCCCTGATAAAGTCCGAGCAATGCGTTCCACGCATAACTGGTAATTGCCATGCCATCCCGGTCACTTCCCCTGACACAGGTTTCTTCCCTTGCCGCCGGGCAGAGATACACCTTGCTGACCGCTCCCTCTACCGGAAATTCCGAACCGGAAATATAGGTATAAAGCAACGGCGGGAAGGAATTGTTGAATGCGAATTTGTTATTCCACCTCCAATTGGCCAGCGGATAATAATCCCGGTTATCCCCGGAGTAAGTGAGAGCGGCAATCCCGATCTGTCGGAGGTTGTTTGAGCAGGAGATTGCCTGAGCGCGGGCTCTGGCCTGATTCAACGCCGGCAGAAGCATTGCGGCAAGAATAGTGATGATCGCTATTGCAATGAGCAATTCAATCAAAGTAAATTTCCATCTTACATTTTCCTTCGTATTTTTGGGCGATTCAAGTGAGATGTGATCATTCATTTTTCCTGCCATAGTTACCTGTGTTTTGTTTCATCGACTGGACTCTGGGAAATCATCCTTGACCGAAAGCGGAAGAATCACCAAGTTTTTTTTCAGGAACGAAACTTTTATATTCAAAATTACTTTGTCCTCCTTTCTCAATACGATGCAAATTCATTCTGCCGAAAGTGCTTCATCTTTAGTCAATATAAGTGAAGAAAGGAAAAATAACAATGGTCTGCAACCTCATTCCCCGGGACATTCCGGGACAAAACTTGATATTCCGCAATCCAAGTTTATATTAGATGGGAGTTCATGATTTTTTGAGAAAACGGCATCCGTTTTCCGGCCGGTTTGTTCGACTTTTCGGGGAAGCCGGCTTGAAAATGTGACGCGAACAGACTGAAAGCAAAAGAAGGAGCAGAAGGAATCATCGGGAACAAAGCTCCGTCTGCAGGGATCCGGCTTGGGCCTGACTGACTCCGATCGTATGAAAAAAATCACAATCCGGGAACTGGCGCGCCATGCAGGCGTATCCAAATCCACGGTCAGCCGTGCTCTGAATAACCAGCAGGAGGTTGCGCCGGAGGTACGCAAACATATCCTGTCGCTAGCCGCCGAGCTGAAATACTGCAATACGGCCCTCCGCAAATCCCCGGCTATCGCAGTAATTTCCAACTGGGCGCAGTACGGGCAGTATCGGACACGTCTTGAATATGCGGTCTGTCAGGCAATTGAAGTCGCAGGCGGATGCCCTTTTGTCGTTTCAGAAAAAGGCTTGGAACTGGTTTCGGAAATTATTTTCAGCGGAGCGATTTCCATTTGCAGCGAAGACCGTATTGCCGGAGTCTGGTCCCGCCAGAAATCGTGCCCGCTGGTTTGCATCAACGATTTCAGCCGTCACATCGACCAGATCTATACCGTGCGGAGCGACCCGAAACAAGGCCAGCGGCTGATCGTGGAACACTTGGCCGGCCTTGGACATACGCGGATCGGCATGATGCGCCGGGATCGGCATTTTTCGCTGCGAAGTTCCCATTTGACGCAGGAAGGTTTTCTGGAAGCCATGGCGGCGAAAGGCCTGGAATCAACCGCCTTTTACCGTACTTTTGCAGAACCCGCGGAATTCCCGGACGCAATGGACTGGTTGCTCAAACAGCAAATTACAGCCCTGATCGTGATGGGAGAAGGGTATGCCATTCAGGCGGGACACCTGCTGAAACAGCATGGCTGCCGGATTCCGGACGACATCTCTCTGGTAACTCAGGGAATGGAATACATGACCGAGTTTCTGGCTCCTCCCCAGACCGCAGTCATGCAGGATTTTGAACTCCTCGCCCAAAAATCCGTGGAAATGCTCTGGGAACTGATGAGAAGAAGAACCGTATCGGAAGACATCCTGATTCCGGCCAAGCTGATCATCCGCGAAAGCACCGCTCCCCCCTCCCGGAAAATAAAACCGCATCAGCTCCCCGGCGCGCCTTGATTACCGGAACCATTCCAGCATAGTACGCGAGCCGGGAACTCATTTCAACAATCGGCATCCTCCGGCATATGCTGGGCGGAACACCCGCCGTCAACCACAAGCCGTTCTCCGCAGATATTCGCAGACGCGTCAGATGCCAGAAATGCAACTGCCTGCGCAATATCCTCTGCTGATGCCTCTTGGCGAAGCGGGCAATTGTTACGGCGGCGGGTACATAACGATTCATCCAGGACAACTTCTGCCGCAGGCCGGAAACCGAATCCGCGAGTTCTTTCTTATACTCCTCGATCTTCTTCAGCAGTTCGGCCTGATCCCGGTCATGATCGCCGATCGCGTCGTTCAAAGCCTTCTGCAGATTCGATATCTGATCCTGCAGTTTTCTGGTCTCGGTGTCGATTTTACCGTTCAATTCCTGACGGAGATTGTCCAACTGGCCGGTCAATTCTTGCTGAAGAATGGTGGCATCGTCACCGGCGCAATCCCAGCAGATCACCAGAATACTCTCCGTCTTGGCAATCACGTCTTTTTCGCTTTTTCCATCAAGGGTGATGCTGTAAGTTCCTTCCTGCAAAACAAGAGTCCGATTCAGCACACATTGCGTCTTTTTTGCTTGTGTTTTCATATTTATTGTTGTAAACTGGAAAAAAGCCGCCAGGAGTTGGCGGCGAAGATCGCCCGGCTCTCCAAGCTCCAGTCAACTCCGCTCGAAAAATTCGACGCGGCCGGCGAGCGTAGCGCCCTGTCGCTGGAGCTCGAACAGATCATCTACGAACTCAACAAAACCAGCGAAGGGATGCGCAAACGATATGAATCCGAGGAAGAGCCGTTACTCTCAGACTACTTCCCCATGCTAGGTAAAGTCAAAAAACTCGGCAACGTCGAAATCCTCGACGGCGGCGAGGAAGATACAGCCGAGGAGGAGAGTGCATGACCCAATGCGGATTTACTTTTCCAGAAAATCACTTGGTAAAAGTATCCTTTAATACATTCCGGATTGCGAATACAAATTTGAATGTGAGTCTTCTCCATGAAATATGCGTTGGGATAAATAGGTTCCCCCTTCGAAATAGGGACTCCTGATTGAATCGAAGTCAGGATATCCCTTTTCCTTGGTATGCGCCCAGCGAGCCCCATGGTGAGGAGGAAGAGGGATTTTTTAGAGTAGGAATTTACCAAAAGATGAATGCCGTCGGGCTATGATGACCGCCCGACGGCATTTCCCTCTTCATAATAATGAGCCCGAGCTCATTGACTACTTTGTTTCGCCCCTGGGATCAGCAAATCAATCTGCTCTGCCGGAGTGGAATTCAAACGAGGCAGAATGTCTTCGAGCCACTTGCGAAAGCAGATGCCGTTGGCTTTGCATGTCGCGGCGAACGAATATAGGATAGCGAGACGCTGCCCTCCGGCTTCACTGCCGGAAAAGAGGCAATTCTTTCGGATGATCGCAATTCCCCGGTTGAGCCGTTCGGCCGGATTGTTGTCGATGTTTAACCGGGAATCCTTCAGGAACTTTTTGAGTTCTTCTTCAATGTTCAACGCATAAGAGACGGCTTGCGCAACCGGAGATGACGGACGTTCCGACTCTTTGAGAGCTCGGCACTGTTCAAAAAAATCCCGGACGAACTTCTGTGATTGCCGACGTGTCTCCTTGCGCGCATGAAAGAGAGCGGTATCCGTTCCCTTTTTTCTGCCCGCTCTTTTGCAACACGCTCAATTTGGTAGAGTTCCTGTATAATTTTCAACAGAGGCTCAGCTTTTCCATATCCGTTTTCAACGGCTTGCAGAAAGCGCCTGCGGGCATGTGCCCAGCAACATGCAACCTCGCAGTCCAGTTTTTCATAGGCCGCGTAAGAGTCTCTGATGATTGTTCCGGAGTAATCTCCGAGCAGACTTTCTGCGACATCCCGGGATCGGGACGGCGAAAAGTGATAGGCAATCATTGGCGGTCCGACTCCCGTCAATCGGCACCACAAATACGCTTGCCTGCACTTCTTTGCCCCCTTGACCAACTGTTTGATGAACGTCTCATCCACATGGAGAATATCGCATTGCATAATCCGGTCAACCATCCGTTCATAAAGGGGCAGCAAGGCATCCGCCGTGCGCTTGTAAAGATCTTCCAGAGTGGATGGAGCCACCGGCAATCCATCGTTGCTGAACATCCGAGCCTGACGTTCCAGAGTGATAGCATTCTCCACCTTGTCCGCCGCCACTTTTGCTACGAAAGAAATGTCATAACGAGTTCTGCCGCTGACCGAATCGAAAACATCTCCCGGAGCCGGAGCCGTAACTACACCGCGCAACGCATCAGAGGGATCGGCATATTTAGCTCGCTTGAAATGAATCACATATAATCCGGTGCGGTAAGCGATTCGTTCGCTTTCCTCGTAGCCGATCAAAGTCATTCCCTGCCGCTTCTCTTCCGGAACATCAATGATGCGTTCCTCGCGCGGCAGGTCAGATGGAATTTCAGAAAGAGCATTCGGCTGCCGGACTCTACGTTCGTGCTCCGACACCTTCTGAGGTGCTTTCTCAATCGGCGCTTCCTCCTCTTCTTCAGGAAAAAGCGATGGAGTGTCATCCTCCGGAATATAATGTTCCGTTTTGGAACCGAACATCTGGCGTCTGAACCAAGACAATTCGTTGCTGAGTTTTTCAATTTTCTCAGCTTGATCCCGAATAACCTGCCGGGCTTCGTCAAATGTTGTAACCACCGGTAATACCATAATGAGAATATACCGGATTCCTACTCAAATTCAAGTCCAGTCAAGACTTTTCGAGTATCTTTTGTAATAGCGATGCGGTTTGATCCCGGACAGGAGCGCTGCAAGTTCTCGACTGGACAATTCAATCCGCCCTTCCGCCGATTTGGGAAGGTGAAAGGCACCGCTTTCCAAGCGCTTCATCCAAATCGTAAAGCCATCTCCCCTGCCATTGCAAAATCTTCACCATTTTGCGACTGCGACCGAAAAATACGAAAGCGTGACCAGATTCCGGCTCCTGCTGAATATATTCTTCCACCGCTCCCGCAAGGCCGTCAAACGATTTGCGCATGCTGATCGGCGTGGGGCAGTAGTAGAACTTTATTGTTCCGCTGAAACCGAACATGCCAACGTCCTCAATACCGTCAAAACATTGAGCAAGGTCGCTTGATCGAAATCACACGTAACTTGAATTTCAAAACCTGCGGTGTGAAGGCTTATTCCGCTGTCGGAACCGTTCCTGGCTCCTCCTGCCGCCAAAGGAACTTCTACAAACTCCAACTCTCCAGAGGCTGGGGATTTTCCCTCACGCTCCTTCTTCAAGATCCCTATCCAACGACGTACATTCTCATACGGCAAATCTTTCAGCTCGCAATATTCCTGAATCGTTAAACCGCCATCCCAATATTCCGACAACTGTTCCCGCCAGTAGTCACGACTACGCCTTTCTCGTTCCATTTGCGCCTCCCGGTTTCAAGTTACGGAGGCAAGGTAATCTCACTTCGGGAGGATTTCTAGATGGGGCTCACTGGGCATATATTGAATCGTTAAACCGCCATCCCAATATTCCGACAACTGTTCCCGCCAGTAGTCACGACTACGCCTTTCTCGTTCCATTTGCGCCTCCCGGTTTCAAGTTACGGAGGCAAGGTAATCTCACTTCGGGAGGATTTCTAGATGGGGCTCACTGGGCATATACTTATGCGTTGAACATTGAAGAAGAACTCAAAAAGTTCCTGAAGGATTCCCGGTTAAACATCGACAACAACCCGGCCGAACGGCTCAACCGGGGAATTGCGATCATTCGAAAGAACTGCCTATTTGCCGGAAGCGAGGCCGGTGGGCAGCGTCTCGCTATCCTGTATTCGTTCGCCGCGACATGCAAAGCGAACGGCATCTGCTTTCGCAAGTGGCTCGAAGATGTTCTGCCTCGTTTGAATTCCACTCCGGCGGGACAGATTGATTTGCTGATCCCCAAAGGGAGAAGCAAAGTAGCCAATGAGCTCGGGCTCATTATTATGAAGAGGGAAATGCCGTCGGGCGGTCATCATAGCCCGACGGCATTCATTTTAATGGCCATTTCCCTTTCGAAAAAATCTCCCCTCGATCCACCATCACCATGGAGCTGGCTGGGCGCTTACTTTCAAGCCATGAACTTTCTATTCATTTAAAATTGACCTCTGGATTTCCGGCAATAGTCAGCAGAAGATTCCCCAGGATTCTTTGAGGAAGAAGCGAGGGGAAATCCTTGTGAACTTGAAAAATAGAATTCCGTGTACTATTATGAGTCAGGGCAAATCAATGCTCATTGGCATACTATCCATTCTTTCACAAAATTTAGGACAAACACCCCATCATATACCAAACGGAACGTTATTCACAAAGCAGTTCATACGCGAAAACCAGATGTCCCGGATAACGCGTGGTATCGGCAATGAAGCTGCGGGAATCCCCCTGTTCGATCAGCGGAATTTCCGCAATACGGGTTCCGTCCAGATCAATCGCGTAGAGTTTTTTCGCCCGTTCCGGAAGGAGGAACGTTGACTGGGCGTGGCGCCCCAGTGGTTTACCCCCCACATAATTGGTAACCTGCGTCCAATCTGCGCTATCAAACGTCATGCCGCGCGCCAGAACATCGGAGATATGCATCAGCAGAACCTTCTGAGAATCCGCCAGCGGCTTTCCATCCATGGCGGCGGCTCCGGCCGTCACGAAAACATTCCCGTTGCGGACGGTCAGGAACGAGCCTTTCTCCTCCACTCCGGCCGGCAGGACAAACGCCTCGTGGCGCGGCGTAACGACCCGAGCGGAGTTTGTCTTGAAATCAGTGGTAATTTCTCCATTCAGCGTCGTCAGGGTATCGCCGTCGGCAAATTGGATGCCGAGCAGCTTCTGCAATTTTTCGACTGCGCTTTCCGAATGATCACCGTTGATGATCGGTACGGACGTATGTCGCTGCTGAAGTTTTTCATCGAGGGAATAAATCGCGACCGTATCCGGGTTGAGTTCCGGCGAAAACCGACCGTTCCCTTCATGAATCACCAGTTCGGCACGCGCTACCAGAGCCAGTTCGCGCACGTCAGAGGGCACGTTGTTGTAGAGCGTCCCTGGCTTCACGGCAACGGCAATGCGCTTGAAACCGGGGGTGGCGTCCTGACGGCGGAACAGCAACACCAGCATACGCTCGGACAGCCATTTGACCGGATCATTGACCGAATCAAAACAATCGATTTCCGTATTATTGAACATCCGTTCCCGACTGTGCGAATAATCAAAATGCCAGATGCCATTCAGCCCTTTGTAGGAGGCATGAGCGCCATAGATCATCCCCTCCTCTGAACGAAAGGAATTAGGGTAAACAAAGTTCGATTCCGTCCAGAAAAGCGGCACGTTCAAATAAGATGCCAATACGCGTAAGTTCGGGTATCCACAGGCAATCATGCTCTTGTTTTTGATGACCCATTGCGGGAACTGAGGGTGATCCCAATACGGGTGATTGTCGAAAAAGCCATATTGGAATACCTGTTCCGGGAATATATTTGACAGGCCACCATTGTTCTGATCGCCAATCGGCACGCGGATGCCAAGTTCCCCACGCATAAAATTCTCCATATCGGCGAAAAATTCCCGATACACTATGCCGAGATACTTGTAATACTCCGCAAGCCGGTTTTTCGGCGTAACCATGATTTTTTCTCATTACAGTAGGCTTCGAAATCCCGGTAGAACCGCTTTTTCAGGGAATCGCCACAGAGACCGGTCTGTTCAATGTTGAGGATCAAGGTATCTTCATTGATCACGCCGAATGCCAGAAACGCCGGATCCTGTGCCCAAGTGAGCCCGGTATAAGGATTCACGCGTCCCCAGACCAGCCGAGCGAACTCTTTCAGATCCTCCCGAACTTCCGGGTAAAAAATCGCGGCACATTTGTAATCTCTATCCCCCTCTATTTCCGGACAGCTCTTCTGGAATTTCGCCTTAACCGGTTTCCGGCTGTTATAAAGATCGGTAATCAGATAGATCCCCTGTTTCTTGAGGGCGGCGATCAGGTAGTTCAGTTGATCCAGTTTCTCTTCGTTGATTTTGAAGTTCCCATCCTGATCCGCGTCGACAATCAGACCGTCATAATGGTGGATACGCACGGAATTGTAACCGAGGGCAGCAAGACGCTTCGCCAGAAGATCCGCCTGCTCATGGCTCATGAACAACGCATGCAAGCAGATGTTCGTACCGTAGAACCGGATGGGTTCTTCACTTTGTTCCGGCACCAATTCCCCATTGACATTCTTCAGAAAACCGTATTTCCCGGCGGGTTTGTGATTGAGAAACGAAAAATCAAGAATGGAGCCTTCCACGACTTCGCGTGAAGTTTCAAAGTCCTTCCATTCGTCATTCTCTATGGCGATAAAGGGTTTTATTTCCGGAAAACAATACTCCTGTTCGGTATAGGAAGCCGCAAATACGGCCCAAGTACCAGCCGAGCCTTTAGCGAAGCGCAATGCCTTGACCGGCTTGTTCTGAATCGGCAGTGCGGAATAAAACAAGCCGCAGTCCGTAAAGTCAGCGGTTTGCCCGCTCCACGCAAGGCGTGCGTTCGCCCAGTTCTTTGGCGAGTGCCAGTCCGCCAGTTCAACTTCCGCCCGAATCGGAAAATGATCCGTCGAACCGTCGGCGTAATCAACGTAAAGATTGCCAACCACCGCGTTCCTGCCGGGAACCCAAGCACCGCAATGCAGGAGGAAAAGCGTCCGCATGACCAGATTTTTCCTCAGTGGCAAAGTAAATTCCACTTCCGGATAGAAATGACAAAAATAGCTGCTCGGCATGATGACTGACCGGTTCCGGTTCGTGCGAGGATCGACAACTTGAAACGTCACCTCCGGCAGTCGAAGCAGTCCCGGCTTCAGATTTCGTAAATCATTACCGGGGCCCTGATCAGTCCAATTCTGAAAGTCCCCGGGAGATCGTCCCGGTAACTGGTGTTCATAATTCCGCGCAGATCAATGATTCGGGTCTTCAATGCCGCGCTTTCCGCCGCATGAAGCCCACAAAGCAGGCAGAAAAAAATACAATTCCCCAACTGATTTTCATTTTATATTATTGTCCCAAATTTTGTGAAACACATCTGTAATTTCCGATGCCGATAACGACGTTGCCGATAATTTCCATACGTTTTTGCCAGTAGTCCTCCCAAGCTCCGGCGTTAGCAAACCGTTTAATAAGTCCCTGCTAATTTTACCTTGCATCTACATTTCCTTTATGTTGGATTTTGAGCAAACTCAAATAAAGGGCAGATGCACCTTTGTCAAACCACTCTTCCCGTCACAAAATTCGGGACATTATCACCCATTTATCTTAATTCTCTAATTTAGTCCAGTTCAACACAGTTACGTCCTCGTCATCAACGAGCCTCACTGATCGCTCCCCCGATTTCCCTGACCGGAACAATTCTGGCAATATGATGCAAGATCAATGCGCCACCCAGCAATTGGTGTTGTCTTTGTCTTTGTCGCCCCAGAATGATTTGCTGTCATCATGGCTAAGCTGCTTGGGAACTTCGTCGTAAGTAGCGGTTCCCGCATGGCCGTCGGAAAACACGGCGTTGAGCCGGCCATTATGCCGGAATGCTTGGCGGCTGTTAAGGTCAAGGCAGAAACGGCAACCGCTGGCAGTTCCAGAATAGTAAGGCCTATTGATATCCATAAGCATTACACGGGAAGAAAGCGAACTAAAATTCCGATTGATCACAGCAGAACCATATTTTTCATTAAAACAGAGAGAACTGGCTCCGTAGCATTTCCCGTTCGTAGGAGAGATGTCCTGAGAATCGGGAACCGTGGAGGGACAGTGAAAAACTTTGCCAATTCATATTGGATATAAAACCACTGCCCGCCAACATAAGGAGCCAACATTACCATCCAAGGGGCATTATCGCGGTCTACTGGCGCTGAAGTAGGATCCCACATCGGAATACGGACCGGGTTGGAGTCGGTACTTCTGCACAATGTGCCATAATCAGATACATACATCAGCGCCCCGTTCCCCAGCTGTTTCAAGTTGTTGAGGCAGGAAATTGATTTTACTCTATCCCGGGCTTTGTTCAACGCTGGCAACAACATCGACGCAAGAATGACGATGATGGCGATAAGGACTAACAGCTCAATTAACGTAAATCCACTCTTTCTCATCTCGATACCCTTCAATGTGAAATGCTTTGCCGCCTGTAACGATCCGGACAGGTACGGGCAAGCCATTCCCGGCATCCGGCAAAAGCAGCGGCGACGAGCGGCAGGCGACGGCCGGGAAAGTGAGGCATCAGGTATGCTTTTTCCATTTCTTTTCCTCCGATGGTTATTGGAAACATACGTGTTTCTCTGGTAAATATTATACCGGGAAGTTGAAAAGCCCGCAATAGGCGATTAACTTATCAGGGAAGAAAAAAAAAAAAAAGGTACGCAATCATGAAATTTCTGTGCGATTCAACCCTGTTCGATGCAGAAACCGGCAGATGCTGGAAAAGTACGGATTCTTTCACCGGATACGGCAACGGCTATCCTGAGAAAATCGTCATTCATAATTTTGAAGATCTTGAGGATAAACCGAAACTTCTCTATCTCGAACATATCCAGTATGCGGAAATGCACCGGAAATATTATCAGCGGAGGACCAGGCAGAACAACCTGCTTTCCGTGATGTTTATCTGCCGGGGAGAGATGTACTTCCATTGCGAAGAGGATGTGCTTCTGGCGGAGGCGGGCGACTGCGTGCTGTTGAAACCGCATTGCAGGAATGACTTCCTCTACCTGCCGGGCAAAAAATGCGCGGCATTCGAAATCATTCTCAACGGCAGCGGCCTCGACGGCATTCTGCAGCTTTACCGTCTCGAACAGGTGCTGTGGTGCAGGATTCCGGACAGGCGCCCTTTTTTCGACCTGCTCAAGCGTGCCGGAAAACTGCGAAGTCTCCGGGAGCCGATTGCTCATCGGCTGGCCGGTTGTGCTTTGGAGGTCATTCAATTGCTGTCTCAGGCCGGAGCAGACCGGTCGTCCCAGTCGTCGATCGCGCAGATCAGGGATGAACTGGAATCCCGGCTCCATGAAAAAGTAAATATGGGAGAAATCGCCCGTAAATACAGCCTTTGCCTGCCGGTCCTGAATCGGCGTTTCCGGGAAGCATTCGGCACGACTCCTTACCGCTATTGGAAGCAGTTCCGGTTGAAGCGGGGCGCAGAATTGCTCAATCGAGGATTGCTGATCAAGGAGGCGGCGGGAATGGTCGGCTATGAAAATCCGAAGTCCTTTTCCGCAGAATTCCGCCGTTTTTACGGAATTTCGCCTCAGGCCTATCGGGGGAAACAGCCTGGCACACACCTGTCCTTTGAATTGTTGAAGTTTCATCACCGTTTCCGCTGTATGATCTTCTCCCGCCGATTTGCGGCTATTGTCACGGTCGCGATCCTGATACTGCTGAATGATTTTTTTCCCAGTCGGCCAGCTCTTTTTCAAAAAGTTCCAGTTCGGAAATCATATTCGGCAATCGTCGTAACAGCAATTCCGGACATTCATTCCATTCCACCATTTTCGACCACTTCAAAATGGCCTTGCGCCATGCGGCGCTGGTTCGGTGAAAATCCGGTGTCGGCAACGGTGTGCGGTCAATCAGAGCCAGCATTTGCGCATTGACCCGATTGATTGATTCCTTGATCCGGCCAAGTTCGCGTTCCGCATCCCGGCGGCCTTCCTCCGTCAAGGTCGGAATATAAACTTCCGGGATTTCGTCCGAAGGATGAAGTCCGCCAAGAAACTTCGCATCCAACTTATCTGTTTTGATCGTTCTACCGCACATAATCACCTTCAATTTGTTGATCGGAAGAATGTGAACCCCCGCCCCGATTGCCAACATTTTCCGTGCCGGCCAGAATCCGTAGCGACCTGCTTCGTAATACACATCAACCTTTTTCCCGTCTTGAACATGATCCGCCACCAGTTGAAAAAGACGTTCCTCTTTGCTTAATTGCTCTTTGTCCTTCAAGCCATAATAACTGTTTTTTCCACTTTCCCAATCTCGGATCGCCGTCGCCCACAGCGTCCCGCCCATGTCAATTCCGAAAGTTTCCTGGTTTCCAGTTTGAATTTTTTCACTAATCGTGTTACCTTTTCTCTGCATTTCCATGCCTCCTTTGTCGCTTAGTTGCTGTTATTCAAAGTTACTTGACAAAGGAGTTTTTTTCTACTCCGATTTCCCGTCACCTATACATGGTATCTAACAATTTTCAAAATGGCGTAATTTTCTGATTACGCCCCCTCATTTTCATCTATTTCACACCAATTCTCAAAAGTAGCCCCCTTTGTTGTAAATCAGCTGTCCTAAAAAGCGAACTCTGGTTGAAATGATTCCGGCTCCGGTGGTTTGGTAAATGGTTGATCCAGCCATTGGCGCAAGTCGCGGTAAACAAAGAGATTCCATTTCAGGAAAGTGACCAGGGTTGAAAAATGCCATTGCGCTTTCGACAAAAACTTCAGGTACTTGGTCAGTAAAATAGCGATAAGCGCTGTCCAAACTTGAATCCGAACCGCATTTTCGCTGGTGCCGATGAACGTTTTGATCTTGAAGTTCTGCTTGAGCATCTTGAAAAAGCTTTCGATTTGCCAGCGAGCCTTATAGATGTCGCCGATCGTCTGTGCGTCCAGCTCAAAATTGTTGGTTAGCAAGGTCAATGTCCGATGGTTTTCCACATCGCAAACGACCACTTTGCGGAGACGTTCCGGATATTTGTCTTGCGAACCACGCAGAAAAAATGACTTCATCGCTCAAAACGGTTCCGGGATATTGCTTGACATCGTATTCCGGGATGTCGTAGGTCGCATTGGTCTTGAGGCGCGTGACAAAATCCACACCGGAGAGATTCCATTTATACAGCATGGAAAAATCGACGTATCCGCGATCACAAACCACCATGCTGTCACGCGGGAGTTCCATTCGTCTGGCGCTGTTTACCTCATGAACATCTCCATTGGTGAAATCAACAAACACGGGAAGATGACCATCATGATCCAACAGCATATTGAGCTTGATTGCCCCTTTGGTTTGCCGATAGGTTGCCCATGGAAAAACTTTAACGCAAAGCTCAATCAGCGTTGCGTCGAGACTGTAAAGTTTCTTGGGAAACGAAAACTCATGCCGTGGCGCAATTGCATGGCAGTGTCCCAGAAGCATATGGAAAATATCGCCGAACATTTTCGGAGAGCGATGGGCATTGGCGTACGACAAGTTGGATTTGGTTGGAGCGGATTCCACACCAAGATGATTCAACTTGCCTCCGCAGGTTTTCAAACCTCCGCAAATCTCTCGCAGACTATTGGCCTGCGCCAACTGGCAGAAGATCATCGACACAAAATGTGCCCAACTGTCAAAGGACTGTTTTCGCTTGTCTCCATTGTGTTTCATGACTATTTCTTCAAATTCTCGCTTCGATATCAAATCCAACACTTGACGAAAAAGACTGACTGATGTATTCTTCATTACGGAGCCTCCTTGTGGTTTAGGCAACCGTAATATACTATTACGGACAAGTTGGCTCCACTTTTTTCACCCCTTCAAAAGTTTGTTAGATACCATGTATAGGTGACGGGAAATCGGGTAGAAAAAAACTCCTTTGTCAAGTAACTTTGAATAACAGCAACTAAGCGACAAAGGAGGCATGGAAATGCAGAGAAAAGGTAACACGATTAGTGAAAAAATTCAAACTGGAAACCAGGAAACTTTCGGAATTGACATGGGCGGGACGCTGTGGGCGACGGCGATCCGAGATTGGGAAAGCGGAAAAAACAGCTATTATGGCTTGAAGGACAAAGAGCAATTAAGCAAAGAGGAACGTCTTTTTCAACTGGTGGCGGATCATGTTCAAGACGGGAAAAAGGTTGATGTGTATTACGAAGCAGGTCGCTACGGATTCTGGCCGGCACGGAAAATGTTGGCAATCGGGGCGAGGGTTCACATTCTTCCGATCAACAAATTGAAGGTGATTATGTGCGGTAAAACGATCAAAACAGATAAGTTGGATGCGAAGTTTCTTGGCGGACTTCATCCTTCGGACGAAATCCCGGAAGTTTATATTCCGACCTTGACGGAGGAAGGCCGCCGGGATGCGGAACGCGAACTTGGCCGGATCAAGGAATCAATCAATCGGGTCAATGCGCAAATGCTGGCCCTGATTGACCGCACACCGTTGCCGACACCGGATTTTCACCGAACCAGCGCCGCATGGCGCAAGGCCATTTTGAAGTGGTCGAAAATGGTGGAATGGAATGAATGTCCGGAATTGCTGTTGCGACGATTGCCGAATATGATTTCCGAACTGGAACTTTTTGAAAAAGAGCTGGCCGACTGGGAAAAAATCATTCAGCAGTATCAGGATCGCGACCGTGACAATAGCCGCAAATCGGCGGGAGAAGATCATACAGCGGAAACGGTGATGAAACTTCAACAATTCAAAGGAGTCGGCGAACGGTTGTCACGCCATTTGCCATGGGAGATCGGTGACTTTCGACGCTTTGGCAGCGGCAAGCAGTTTGCGGCGTTTTTCGGACTGACACCGTGTCCGTTTGCCAGTGGAACGATGAACCGGGATCAGGGAATCAGTAAAGCCGGTCGAAAAAGTTTACGAAAAATGGCAATAGAATGCGCTTGGCTGTGGTATCGCTGGCAACCGGAAAGTTGGTTGGTAAAAAAATGGCAAGACCGTCTGGTACAAAAGGGGCGGATTCGCCGAACGGCAATTGTGGCATTGGCGCGACAGCTGATGGTGGCGCTATGGCGATACATCGTCAAAGGCGAAGCGATTGAAGGCGCGATTATCAATAAACCAATTGAGGTATGATATATGGTGAATCGACTCGTACTTGTCCTTGGGGAAAAGCCCGTTTGTTAGGTTGAGAAATTCACCGCCATTTTTTAAGAAAGGTATTGCAAGAAGGAACTTTTGAACAGAGAGACGACTCGACAGACATCCTGGTTGCGGAAAGCCTTCGACACCATTAGATTGAGGTCTCTAATTCACACGGTTTTCGCATGAGGCATATTATCGTCGAAAGTCTGGAACTTTCGCGGTCGATAGAAGGTTGGGAACGATTGTTAACCCGTAGCCGGTGTGGAATGGGATGAAGTTTCTCAAAAAGAACAGAAAACAGACTGGCGTTAAAAGTAGATTGCTTTACAGCTCATGAGTGCATGGGTAAGGGAAATTTGCTTTGGAAAGGAAGAATTTTTAAGAAAAAGTCAGAAATACCACAAAACGACTTGACAAAACCTAACATAGAAGGACAGGTGTGCAACTCAGGCTCAAATAGGGTGGTTAGAATGACGATTTCAAAGAATTATGGGACGGCACTGTATCAAAATTATCATTTGAGGCGAGTTTTTGCACAAAGTGCAGAAGAGGCAGAATTATTCCAAGTTTCACCCAACAATTACCAGCCTGGCATACGGGTATCGGTGGTAAATTCATTCCCGTTGCCGTCAAAGCAGACCAACTCAATCCGATCGCCTCTCATGATGCTTCTCCTGTTAAACGAGTTAGATAAATCATCTCAAAAAACTCTCGGTATAATCCCCCTTTCTTTTAAAACGTTCCATCTCAGGCTACTTGCTAATTATCGTGCGAATAAATAGTTGCTTTTTCAAGAAACAACGACCCGTTTCCGTGTCCTCGATGCGACGGTTTTGCGCCACGCATTCACACTTTCCGGCGGTGGGAAATTTCTGCATTTCAACGTACCGCACCGTCCCAGTCGTTCCGCTTTCTCCATGCCGAGCGGATGATAGGGTTCCAGCGTGACCTCCTCCACGCCAGAGAGACGCTCCGCCCAGCCGGCGATCGCGGCCAGATGTTCCGGCGAATCGTTGACGCCAGGCACCAGCGGACAGCGGAGAAAAATCGCCGCGCCCGCCTCATTCAACCGGCGGAGATTTTCCAGAATCAGTCCGTTCTCCACCCCGGTCAGCTCCCGGTGGCGTACCGGATCGGCCTCCTTGAAGTCGTAGAGGAAAAGATCGACCAGCCCCAGAATTTCCCGGTACTCCTCCCACGGGGCGAAGCCGCAGGTGTCGAGCGCGGTCGAGATCTTCTCCGCCTTCGCCGCCGTCAGCAGCTCCCGGAGAAAGGCGAACTGCATCATCGGCTCGCCGCCGGTCAGCGTGACGCCCCCGCCGGAGGTGCGGTAGAAGATCCGGTCGACGAGGATCTCCTCCATCAGTTCGCTGACGGAAACCTCCCGCCCGATCACCGCGGCACCGTCCGGTTCCGGCTCCGGGAGCCACGACTCCGGATTGTGGCACCAGACGCACCGCAGCGGACACCCCTTGAAGAATACCGAAGTGCGGATTCCGGGCCGTCCTTGATCGAACCGCGCTTGACATCGAACACGATTCCCTTCATCTGCGCCTCACACCGCCTCGCGGATCAGCCGATCCACCACCAGCTGCCGGAACTCTTTCGAAAGCGAGGTGAAGTAGGCGCTGAACCCGGTGACCCGCACGATCAGATCCGGATAGAGTTCCGGATTCGCATGCGCCGCCAGAATCTTCTCCGCGTCAACGATGTTGATGTTGATCAGCGTTCCGCCGAGTTCGAAGTGCGCCTCCATCAGCGCCATCAGATTTTCGACCGCCTGTCCGGTCTTCGCATAGCCGATATCCAGCTCCAGCTGCCAGGGCGCGGTATTGCCGTAGCCCGGCTGCACTGCGGCGATCGCCCGCGCCATCGCGGTCAGCGCGTTGTCTTTGCGGAATCCGGGATTCGGATTGGCGCCGTGCGAAATCGGCGTGTGCGCCCGGCGGCCGTTCGGCGTGGCGCCGACGCTTTTGCCGAAACGGACCGTATCGGCCCAGGAGAACCAGCCCGGAATCATCCGGTATCCCGCCGGAGTGCGTTTCCCCGCCACCTCCTGATCGAGGATCTCCGTGAGCCGCACCGCCCAGAAGTCACCGCGCCCCCGCCCCGGCCGAACCGGTCGCCGGAGAGCAGTTTCTTCCGGAGCGCCTCCCGCCCGGCAGCTGAAAATCGGCGCGGAGCTGTTCCGCGAGTTCGCGCCAGGAGACGCTCTTCTCCTCCTCGACGAACTGCTGGACCGCGGCGAAGGAGTCCGCGACCACCGCCAGCCCGGCGCCCGTCGAGCGCCATGTTGTAGAACGTCGCGCCGCCGTGAGAGACATCCAGCCCCTTCTCCAGCGGGCCGTGGGAGAGCAGGTTCAGCAGCAGTTCCGGCTCGTTCCGATACTGGTGCGCCAGATGGAAGTCGATTCCCTTCATCACCGTTTCGACCGCGATCCGGAAGTGGCGGATGTAGGTTTTCTCCAGCTTCTCCAGCGACGGGGAATCTCCTTCGGCCGTTTCACGGAACGCCACTTCGAATACCTTGGCAATGTTGATCTTCACCACATCGTTGAGGGTATATTCCAACCCCGGCAGGCTCATCCAGTTGCAACCGGTGGCGATCCGTTTGCGGGCGAGGCCGGCGTTATAGCCGTTCTTCATGAACCCCGCCACCAGCGCCTTGTCGCCGGAGAAGCGCGGATAGCCAAGTTTGTTCTCCAGTAGGATCTCCACTCCGCGTCGGAACAGCCGCCGGTCCATGCCGTCGTGTACCCGGATGGTCAGATTACAGGAACTCTTCAGTTTCGCAGCCGCCTCCAGAATCAGGAACGACAACGGAGAAGCCATATCGCGTCCGTCTTCCCCGGGTCCACCGAGCTGGTAGTAGTGGGGATCATTCAGCAGCAGACAGAAAAGGTAGAACTCCGCATCCTCGTCATCGATCCGCCCGGCGGCGAGATCGCGTTCATAATAGGGCCGGAGCAGTTCGTCGAGCTGACCGCCCGCGCCGTCACGGTTGTAGGTGCGGCTCGCCATGTTGAACAAGGCGAGCCACTGGCACGCCTCGCGCAGCGTCTCCGGCGGTGCGGAGATCAGCCGGAAACAGACCTGCGCCATCTCGATGAGATTTTGCTTCCGCTCCCGATCGTACTCCGTCAACGCCCGGTCGCGGGCGGCAAGCGCCAGATGGCGGACCCAGCACTGAATTCCCTCGATCGCGTCGATCTCCGCCTCGAACAGCTCCTTCGCCGCCGGATCGCGGCCGAACTTCTCCAGCGCGGCGCGCGCCTTGTCGAGCAGCCCGCCCCAGCCGAGCGAGAGTCCGATTTCGTAATCCGGTGCGAAATGGGCGTCTTTGCCGATACCGCTGGTGATGTCGTACTTCTCCTGCAGCGGCACCAGATCGGAGTAGTCGAACGCGAAATTCGACCGGTAAAGTTTGTATCCGAGCCGCATCCGCGAGAGCATGAACATCCAGCGCCCGGCCAGTGCGTCATCCGGGTCGATGTAGACCGGGTGATTCTCCATCAGGTAGCGGAAGTTCCTCCCCCACGCATACGCGCCGGCGAACGAACCGTTTTCATCCCGGACCGGCAGCTCGGGGACAAACCCTTCCGGCGGCAGGACGAGGCCGTAATCATCCTCATCCCGTGCGCCGAGTGCGGCAAGTTTCTCCCGGGTCTGCTGAATCTTGCGTTCGACGAGACGCTCCATCCGCTGCTGGTATCTCATGATCCTACTCCGCCTTCTTCTTCATCTCTTCCATGAGGTTGATGAGATTGAAGAGCATGCGCGGATGGTGGAACATCCCCGCCCAGCGCGTCCCCTTCATCGTCGAGGAGAGCGTGCCGTCGCGGCGGAGATATTTGAAGATCTCGCCGTACTCGTGATCCGGGAAGTGCGAGTAGAAGTAGGTTTCGATTCTTTTGAACCACTCCAGATACCTCTCTTCTCCGGTCAGCGAATAGGCCAGCAGCGTCGCGTAGATCGCCTCGTTCTGCGGCCACCAGAGTTTGAGTTCATGCTCGTACTGATCCGGTTCATGCCCCTCGGCCTCGTCGACGTTGCGGAAGTAGATGATCCCGCCGTACTCTTTATCCCAGCCCCACTCCAGTGCCCAGTCCAGCGCCTGAAGCCCCTGCTTCATCAGCTCCGGATCGTGCTGGAACTTCGCCTCCTCCAGCGTGAACCAGCTGGTCTCGATGCTGTGCCCCGGATTGATCGTCCGCCCCTCCGGCGTCTCCAGGAAGGAGCCGTCGGCGTTGACGATCTCCAGCAGCGCCTTCTTCTCGTAGTTCATGAAGGTGCCGTACACCTCTTTGAAGCAGGTTTCGATGGTGCGGTCATAGAGCGAGGTGTCGCCGCCGAGTTTCCGCATCAGGATACTGGTGCAGCTGATGATCATCGGGATGTTGTGCGCCTTGACCTTGCGCGCCGGATAGTATTTCGGCGGCAGAAGTTCCGGGTTGTAATAGTACATCATGATGGTCTTGTAGAGCTTTTCCGCCTTCTGCTTCCACTGCTCCTCCCCGGTGGCGAGAAAGAGCTGGATGTACGCCATCACCGTGTAATGTTCCGTCACCACGTAGCGCCGCTTGCGCACCGGACGGCCGTCTTCGGTCACTTCGTAATAGGTCCGCCCGTCCCGGTCGTCGAAACAGTACTTCTCGATGAATTCGATGCCGTTCCGCGCCAGCGCCAGCCACTCCGGGCGCTTCTCGATTTCCGTATAGGCGCGGGCGTACAGCAGCACCTGCCGCCCGAGCTGGCGCACGTTCTTGTCGGTGTGCAGCACCTTGCCGTCCCGCCCGAGATAGTTGTAGAATCCGCCGTGCACCCGGTCCGGCGAATGGGTCTGCCAGAACGGAATGACGTTGTTGACCAGTTCGTCACGGTAGCGGTCGATGTACGATTGGAGTTCCTGTTTTCGCATCTCATTCACCTTTCGTTTGGACATGTTATTAATTGTCATCGGTGTCAAATATAGTATATCCGTTTTCCGAAAATAATCAAGAGGGGAAAGAGAAAAAAACTCCGGATTTTCATCGAAAACCGGCGGCAAGGTTGCAAAGTTCTCCGGGAAGCGGTATACTATAGCGGAAAACAATCCGGAAACAGCAGAAACGATGGTAACGATCAAGGATGTTGCCGAGAGAGCGGGCGTACCGGTGCGGATGGCCGCGCGGGCACTCTCCGGCACGACCCTCGGCAAACGGCGGGACGCGCGCGAACGGGCGGAACGGATTCGGCAGGCGGCGAAGGAACTGGGGTACTGCCCCTCGGAGATCGCCGTCTCGCTGACCCGCGGCCGGACCAGGACTCTGGGACTGCTGCTGCCGAGCCTGACCGACATGTTCTACGCGGCAGCCTCTGAAATCGCGATGGATGAAGCGGCGAAACAGGGATATTCGATCCTCATCCGGCTCTCCCGGTTCCATCCGGAACTCGCAGCGGAGAGCATCGGGCGTTTTCGTTCCTCGCGGGTGGACGGCATCCTCTTCGGCGATGATTGCGGCGGGATTCCGGAGGAACTGCTGGAACTGCTCCGGCGGCAGAAGTTCCCCTTTCTCACCTTCGCCCACTCGAACAACGCGGGATTTTCCTCGGTGGCGCCGGATCACGCGGCGTCGATCCGCGCCGCGGTGGAGATGCTCGCCGGGAGGGGGCATTCCCGGATCGCCTTCGCGCACTTCCGGCGCAACTATCACAGCAATCAGATCGATGCGAAGCATTTCGAAGAGGCCTGTTCCGCCTGTGGCGTCGAAGCGGAACTCTGCTGGCAGGAGCGAATCAATGAATATGCCGAACTTGCCGCAAAACGGCACGACGCGCTGCTGATCAACGGCAAGTATTCCATGCGGGCGTTTTTGGACAGTGTTCTGCCAGATGCGGATTACCATCCCGATCTGGTTGGCGTCTACAACGAATGGACCTGGGCGCAGGCGGCTTCCGGACAATTACTGGGCACCTTGATGGATCAGGCGGAACTCACCGTCCGGACCGCCGTGCAGACCTTGATCGCCCAGATTGACACCCGCGAAGTCCGGCAGATTGCGATTCCCGCCCGTTTCCTGCCGAAAGAGGAGTTCTCCTCCCTCCACGTGCGCGACCTGACCAGCCAGTACCTCACATACAGTGTTTAGGCCATGCACGATTATTTCCCTGGGGCGTCCCGAACTTCTTCTTTTAGATTGCAGCAAGCAGTAGCAACGCGCAAGGGTTGTATATATCGGATCTTAAAAATATATTCAATCGAACCACTTAAAATTCCAGCTTATAGATAAGAAACAAAAATACTTGTAGAATCTATTCAAACGTACTATTGCTCCCACAGTTTAATACTTGTAGTTCATCCGGCGTATTTGACAGACTCCTTGTGAAAAAGAGCTTTGATCTTCTCCGGTTGTTTTTGAATGCTTCGCATATGGGATTTTGCATGTTCTTCAAGCTCTCCATTCCGTTTTGCCGCCGGAGTTTTGGAAAGGGCCGCTTTCAAATCCCGGTTCAGTAATTCGTCGGGATTCAGGTCTGGACTGTAGCTTGGCAGATAAAAGATTTCAATAAAAGCCTTGTTTTCCGTCAACCACTCTTGCAGAAGTTTGCTGTGATGAACACGTAAGTTATCCAGAATCAGAAAGATCTTCTTTTGAGAAGAGCGAATCAGCCGTTTCAAGAATCGAATCAATAACTGTGCGGTCATAGTCTCACGATAAAACATAAAACGCATCAATCCGCGATTCGTGACGGTGCTGATCATATTCAATTTTTCGGGAGCAGCTTTCACATATTGCACCGGAGTTTTTCCTTTCGGCGCATAGCTTCTCCCCTTTACATCGTCGCTGCGCAATCCAGTTTCATCTCCCCAGTGAATTTCCGCTTTTTTCCTGTCGGGCGCGAGCAGCAATAGCCGGATACTCTTTTTCCAACCAGATGCGAACTCGCTGATCGTTGCGCTCATACGCCCGCCGAATCGGCTTTTGCGGGGAAAAAACCCCACATATTCAAGTAATTGCTAACCGCCTGCAAGCTCAAATCCACAGAATATTTCTGCTTGATCAGAGTTTGTACCGCTTGTCGAGTCCAGAGTGCAAATGGCAATTTCAGCTGATCTGGACAACGATCCGTGATTGCACGACGAATTTCCCGTTCTTCATGCGGAAGCAATTTTCGGTAAAGCCCCCGCGGTCGCCCTTTGTTGCCGACCTTCAATGCGGCCTGGCCTCCTTTTTCCAAGCCTTAATCCATTGGCCGACAGTATAGGCGCTCACTCCGACAAGCGGAGCGATTTCATAACGCTTCAGTCCTTTTTCGAACAGCAAAACCGCTTGCTTTCGACGATCATACAATTCTTTAGAATTGATTTTTCTTGCATCTCGAAGTTCCATACGGGTAATATAGCACGTTCAAAGAGATTCTACAAGTATTTTTGTTTCTTATCTATATATTACCAGTATGGAACTTCGAGATGCAAGAAAAATCAATTCAAAACAGTGCCGTCCCATAATTCTTTGAAATCGTCATTCTAACCACCCTATTTGAGCCTGAGTTGATTGTTTTTTAAAATTACCCATTTCCGGTTTTTCCTTTTCGTTGAGTTGGATTATAGTTGTGCGAATCCTGGTAAATATGCCTGTTCCGGAGCGCCTCGCATACGGACAGAGTCAGATGCTGTCCCACAACATCTGAGGACACTTCCCATATCCAGGCAGCGCCAGATGACTCCGCGCAAGGCAGTGAACAATCTTGTAAAAAGTATGCTTCCATTCATTCTGCCATGCAATAAAGCGGAGTAAAATATATGTGAGAAGAGCCGTCCATATTTGCCAGCGCACCGCGTTCTCGTTGTAGCCAATGAAGTCTGAGAGTTGAAGAGTCTGTTTGATCTCCTTGAAGAAAAATTCAATGGCCCATAGCCCGACGGCATTCATTTTGTGGCCATTTCCCCTTTCGAAAAAAAATCTCCCCTCGATGTGTATGCCCAGCGAGCCCCATGGTGAGGGGGGATATCGCGGTGGAGCTTTGGAAAAAATTAGAGCCAGGAGAAAAAATGATGCCGTCTGGGTAAGCGCCCAGTGAGCCCCATCTAGATTTAAGACGCCCAGCGTGCTATGTTCTTGCGCAACCCCGAACGAAAGGAGGATGGCATGGGACGGGAAGGACGAGATTATTGGGAGGCGCAACTGTCAGAGTATTGGGACAGCGGCTTGACGATTCAAGAATACAGCGAACTGAAAGAACTTCCTTACGAAAGTACACGCCGCTGGATCCGAGTGTTGGAAAAGGTACGCCAGGATGGAGTGATCGGTTCGGCATCGCTGGAGCTGGTAGAGGTCAAACCATTGCAGACAGATGCAAGGGAATGGTTCCGGGATTCGGCTGCTGGTTGACGGCATAGAAATCGCAATCGAGAAAGGTTTTGACGGCACTACGCTGTCCGAAGTGTTGAATCTGCTCAAGGCACGGTCATGTTCGGCTTCGGCGGTTCGGTAAAAATCTACTACTGTCCGACTCCGGTGAACATGCGAAAATCGTTCGATGGCCTTGCCGGAGCGGTGGAAGAATATATTCAGCAGGAGCCGGAATCTGGTCACGCTTTCGTATTTTTCGGTCGCAGTCGCAAAATGGTGAAGATTTTGCAATGGCAGGGAGATGGCTTTACGATTTGGATGAAGCGCTTGGAAAGCGGTGCCTTTCACCTTCCCAAATCGGCGGAAGGGCGGATTGAATTGTCCAGTCGAGAACTTGCAGCGCTCCTGTCCGGGATCAAACCGCATCGCTATTACAAAAGATACTCGAAAAAGTCTTGACTGGACTTGAATTTGAGTAGGAATCCGGTATATTCTCATTATGGTATTACCGGTGGTTACAACATTTGACGAAGCCCGGCAGGTTATTCGGGATCAAGCTGAGAAAATTGAAAAACTCAGCAACGAATTGTCTTGGTTCAGACGCCAGATGTTCGGTTCCAAAACGGAACATTATATTCCGGAGGATGACACTCCATCGCTTTTTCCTGAATGACTCGTGCGAAATAAGAGAAAAACGTTGACTCGGCGACGAGCCGGAACCTGATTTGCGGCGGAAACGCTGAGAAAATTTTGTTTGGCGGTAAAACGGCCCGAAAGGCCGGATTTGGTACTGAAAACTTGAAAATTTAGGCGTAAGCCATCCTGCATTGGCAACAATGCGTGTTGTTTGACAAATTTACTTTTTTATGACAGGCGAAGCTAAGCGGCGTCGGCAAAGTTTTGTAGCAACGGATTTTATCCGGTTGCTCCAGAACCAACGCGGCGGCCACGGCGGTTAAGCTCAGAGTCAAGTGCGCGATGGTCATCTGGTTGCGGATGGCGCGGTATTTGTACTGCGACATTTCCTCGACTTCGCGAGGCCCGAGGCGGGAGAAATAACGTTCCGCTTCAGTCCGGCATTTATAGGTGTCCTTAAAGCGTTTCGACTCTCTGGGCACCTGGCTGCGATGATCATCGGTAATGTCGATATAGGCGGTACAGCCGTAACATTTGCCGGTACAGAAATGGTCATGGTCGATTGGGCATTGCGGCGGTAAAGCGGCCTTTTTCCCGTTTGGTCCCGGCGACAATCGGACAACGAAATTTCTTGCGGGTTCGGGCTCCATCCGGGCTGATGCCGTAAAATTTCATTTCCAGACCGGCCTGACACAGCGGCAGTCCGTGCGGCCCCACGGTTTTGTCCGGCTGCTGATTGCGGCGGTTCAACGGAATGAACGGTTCGGCTTTAAGTTTTTCGACAATGAAGTTATAAAGTTCGCGGTCATCGTATCCGGCATCGCCGAGAAAGATGCGCCCTTTTTTCTGACCGTAGATTCGCACGAACTTTTTCAGTAGCGCCTTGGCTACTTTGCCGTCGGTGCGGTTGTTCGGCAGGGTAACTTCGATAAGAGGAATACCCTCACCGCTGAGCAGGACGTGGGTACGGTAGCCCCAGAACCAGGTAAAGGTTTTCTTCTTATCGCCGCTCGGTTGTTTGATGTAGGAATAATAACTGAGCGTTGCCATGGGATTGCGCTTGATCTTGGTGGCTTTGTCGAGCTTACGGTTGGGATTCTTGGGATTGTTGTGCTTGGTGTTGGCCTTGATCGGTTTAGAATCGGCCATAATGACCTCCAGCGTGGCGATGCCTTTTTCAACCAGCAGTTTGCCGGAAGTATGAAAAAAGTTTCGATTTCGGAGTTATTCGTATCGGTCAGGAAGCGCGAAAAACGGGACGCATCGGGAATCCGGCCTGGGTTGAAACCGCACATTTCGGCAAGGATCGGACGGCTTTCCAGATCCCGGACCAGGTCGGAAATGCATTTGATGTGAGCCGATTGTTTGTAGATCAGCGCCTTGAAATAGGCGGAACGCCGATAGCCACGGCGGCCGAGTTCGGGAAAATCCGGCTGGTCGTAGATCAGATCGAAAGCGCGGAAAAGTGCATCGTATTTTTTCAGGAATGGGCACGAATCGATTAGGCCGTAGTAGTCATAAAACAGTGAATTTTGCATCATATTTTTCCTCTTTTTGAGTGGTTAATTGTTGTCCCGCAAGATATTACAATATATCACCAAGAGGAGGAATTTTCAAGGGCAAACGACTCAAAAGTCGTTAATTATAAAGCGTTTAACGCATTACGCAGAACACAGTTTTTCCTGAAGAAGAGGAGGAAGCGCCGATTGAGAAAGCACCTCAGAAGGTGTCGGAACACGAACGTAGAGTCCGGCAGCCGAATGCTCTTTCTGAAATTCCATCTGACCTGCCGCGCGAGGAACGCATCATTGATGTTCCGAAAGAGAAGCGGCAGGGAATGACTTTGATCGGCTACGAGGAAAGCGAACGAATCGCTTACCGCACCGGATTATATGTGATTCATTTCAAGCGAGCTAAATATGCCGATCCCTCTGATGCGTTGCGCGGTGTAGTTACGGCTCCGGCTCCGGGAGATGTTTTCGATTCGGTCAGCGGCAGAACTCGTTATGACATTTCTTTCGTAGCAAAAGTGGCGGCGGACAAGGTGGAGAATGCTATCCCTCTGGAACGCCAGGCACGAATGTTCAGCAGCGATGGATTGCCGGTGGCTCCATCCACTCTGGAAGATCTCTACAAGCGCACGGCAGATGCCTTGCTGCCCCTTTATGAACGGATGGTTGACCGGATTATGCAGTGCGATGTCCTTCATGCGGATGAAACGTTCATCAAACTAATGGTCAAGGGGGCAAAGAGGTGTAAGCAAGCATATCTGTGGTGTCGATTGACTGGAGTCGGGCCGCCGATGATCGCTTTTCACTTTTCGCCATCCCGATCCCGGGATGTTGCAAAAAGTCTGCTCGGAGATTATTCCGAAACAATCATCAGAGATTCTTACGCAGCCTATGAAAAACTGGATTGCGAGGTCGCCTGCTGTTGGGCTCATGTCCACAGACGCTTTCTGCAAGCTGTCGAAAATGGCTATGGGAAAGCTGAGCCTCTCTTGAAAATGATACAGACCCTTTACCAAATTGAGCGGGCTGCAAAGGAGCGGGCGGAAAAGAAGGGCACGGAAACCGTCTGCGCCAGACAGCCTCCTTCCGCAGCTCTCCTGCAACAAAGCAGAGAATGGATGGATGCCGGCCCCTATTTCCCCAAACAGGCCGCAAATCTTGAAAATTCCCGGAAATATTTTACGCAGACCTTTGCCTGCCTGCGCAATTCTGCTATAATAAATCAACAAGATAAAGGATGCTGGCAAGATGAAAAAGAACAAATACACTAGGATGGAGCCGCAAATCGATTCCCTGTTCCGCGAATTGGACCGGGAACTCGACAACTTTCCGGCGGGAACCCGTTTCCATTCCCTTCGACAGCTTCAGGAAAAATACGGCAGCCACCGCGGAATCATCGACCGTACCCTGACGCGCATGGAGGAACGACAGCTGATCCGCCGCGTTCCGCGCATCGGAATTTTCAGCAACGTCACCCGCAGGACACAGGCCCGGAAAGTGTTGTTCTTCCTCCCGGACTGGCCAAGTAATATGATCCGGGAATGGAGTGCGGCCGCGAACCGCTACATCGCGGAGCGGAAGGAATGGCAGCTTCAGGAACGCCTGATCGACCCGGAACTGCCGCTTTCCGCCAGCTGCCTTCCCGAAGACGCGGCCGCAATGATCCTGTTCAGTCCGAGCACGGGAATTTCAACCGGGGATATGATCTGGCTGGCCTCTCTGAAGATCCCGGCAGTGTTGCTCAATGCCGATTCCGGCAGTTTTGAAATCAGCTGCGTATCGTCGGACGATTGTACCGGAGCCGCACTCGTCAGTTCTTTCCTGCATTCCCGCGGACACCGCAGAGTGGCGGTGATCTATTCTGAGCCTCACTCGGCAGTCAGCGAGAATCGGATCAGGAACCTTCTGGTTTCGATGAAACTGCTTGGAATGGAAACGATTCTGATCGACTGCGCAACCATGAACTGCGAATACTCCCCCATAAAGCCTATATGGCAATGAAGCAATATCTTGAAGAGAACGATTCCCGTGCAGATTTTACGGCCGTCTACTCCATCACAGGCGACTGTGTGCCTGAAGTGATGACAGCTTTGCGCGAAAGCGGTTACGAGCTTCCCCGCGACATCAGCATCATCAGCATGACCAGTGAAGAGAACGGCCGCTTCAATCATCCTCCCCTGACCGCCGCATGCAACGACATAGCCATGGAAGTCGCGGTGACTTTCGAAGGGCTCAGGGAGGTGTTGGAGAAAAAACGAAACTATTTCAAGGCCCTGGTCCCCATGCGGTTGATTGAGGCGCGCCTCGGTTAAAAATATCAGCGGAACACAAACAAGAAAAGGAACCACTCCATGAAACAAAAAAATTTCACATTGATCGAACTCTTGGTAATTATCGCCATCGTCGTCATTCTAGCGGCCATGCTGCTGCCCGCGCTTAATCAGGCGCGGGAGAGAGGGCGCTCCATCACCTGCGTCAATAACCTGAAACAGTGCGGGACGATGCATATTTTTTATGCCGACACCTATCAGGGATGGTATTATAAATCGAATGAAGAGTACGGGCAGGAGAAACGCCATTGGCCCCGCATGTTCTGGCACCTCGGGCTGTTCAGCAGCAATGCCGCAAAGATAGTCGACTGCCCCTCGGCAACCCCGCCGGTCTACAGCTATGAGGGACCCCATTACTGGAATATGTATGGAACACATGTATTTTTCAACGACAACTCGAAAGAGGACAAAGATCTGCTTCGAGCCGGTGTGCGGCTCAACGGGAAGAACAGTATTTATTATCAGAGCGGCAAACTCCGGCACCCGACAAAATTCATGCTGTTGGTGGACAGCAGCCACAGAACGATGCTCAACGTTTCCCGCGGCGACGTTCATTACCACTCCACGAACCAGGAGGCGCTGATCTACACCCGCCATTCCAGCAAAGCAAACATCCTCTGGGGCGACGGTCATGCCGCCGGATTCAGCAGCCTGGAGCTGGCTAACAGCAGCACCGCCTTCATGAACAAGCTCGGGATCCAATATACAGGGCTCGACAAAACCCGTTGGCTGGTTCAGGATTAATCATGATAATGATGATGAAACACCTGCTGTTGCTGGCGTTCTGTGCGGCTTCCGTCTGGTGCTGCGGCATGGAAACGGTGATCGATTTCAGACACTCTGCACCGCCGGTCGGCGTCCATCGCGCGGAGGAAAAGGCACAGAGCTGCACTTATATCGGGCCGGCAGAGGGGAAGCGTGTGCTCAGGATCGACTGGGACGCCTCCAGAGGAAGACATTTCGAATGCGGCATCGGGCGAACTATCCCCTTGCCCGAGTTCACCCGCGCCGAAATCACGATCGGGGCATACCTGCCGCCCGGCACCCCTCTGGAAACCCTCTGCCTCCGGCTGCGCGACGCCGACGGCGAAACCTGGCAGTTTACCGGGAGCCCCGGAAAACCGGACGGCGGCCGGAGGGAGATCATCTATTCAATCGACCGCGCCGCGCCGAAGGCGGACTGCTGGGGAGGTTCCGGTAACCGGAAACTGGATTTCCCGGTGACCTTGGCCGGATTCGCCGGGAACTTCAGGAAGCGAACCGGCAGTTCATGGTGCGCGGTCGAATCGGTTTCGATCCGGGTCCTCGGCAGCGATGCCCCGCTGACGGTCCGTCTGGAAACCGGCAATCCGGTCCACGTCTTTCCGGCCGGGAACGCGCAGGCACCCGAGCTGCGCATCGTCAACACGAGAAGCAGAACCATCTCCGGCGAACTCGAATACCGCCTGACCTCCACCGCCGGAACGCCGGAACACCGGCATCGGGCAGCATGGAGAATCGAACCCGGCCAGGAATTCCGCCTTGAACTGCCGCGGCCTGAAGCGTTCGGCGTCTATTATCTCGACACCAGCCTCACAGAAGAGGATGGCCCGATCCGGAAAAAACGCCTGAGTTACGCTCATATGCCGCCGGCCGGTCCGACGCCGGGCATGGCTCGCGGATTTCTGTTCGGAATCTGCTCGCATCCCAAGCGTGGAACGTATGCCGAGCAGGAGAAGGAGGCGCTGGCGGCGGCACTGTGCGGCGCGAAAATCGTCCGTGAGGACATCAACTGGGAACAGCTTCAGAGGACGCCGCAACGGATAAACTGGGCGCCGTTCGACGATGTCGTCTCAATTTTCGGCAGACAGAATATCGAAATCCAGGCGATCTACTGTTATTCACCGAAGTGGGCGAATGCCGTCGACTGGAAACCGCTCCGCTTGAACACCTCCACGCGCGGCAATCCCGCGGACGAACATTGGCGTAAATTCATCCGCTCCTTCGCCGGGCGTTACCGCGGCCGCATCCGGTACGTGGAAGTCTGGAATGAGCCGGATCTGGCCGGTTTCGCCAACTTCTCCGTCGACGCCTATCTCGATATGCTCAAAAGCGCTTATGCAGAAACCAAAACCGCCGCGCCGGAAATGACCGTGCTCACCGCCGGTTTTGCTGGAGCAGGTGAACATATGCGGCAGACGCTGAAGCGCGGCAAAGGCAGTTTCGATGTCATCGCCTATCACGGACACGGTCCTTTCCCCGGCTATCGAAGCCAGGTCGAAAAAGTGCTGGCGATGCGGAATGAAGCTGGCTCCGACGCACCGTGGTATGCGAACGAAACAGGGATCTCGTCACTGCATATCGGCGAACTGGAGCAGGCTGCCGTGCTTTACCGGAAATTTCTCTACTCTTGGGCGCGCGGAGCGATCGGCTACAACTGGTATGACCTCAGGAATGACGGCTTCGACCCCGGGAACAATGAACATAACTTCGGGCTTCTGACCCGGGATTTTCACCCCAAGGCGGCCTATGCCGTCTATAATATGCTGGCGCTCTATTTTCAGAACGGCGAATTTATCGCCGACGCCGACATTGGCGGAACGGGGAGCGGCTTCTTTTTTCCGTGGCGCGGGGGGAGACCTCCTGCTGCCGCACTGGGACGAAGCTTCCCGGGTGCTGATGTTTTCCGGCGTAACGGGCAAAGCGTTCCGGGTCGACCTCTTCGGCAATGAAACGGAGCTCGCGGTCAGGGACGGAAACCTGATTGCGGAAACCGGCCCACTCCCGTCGACCCTGCGCTTCCCCGGGCAGAAGGAGCTCCCCCGGCTCGCCGGAGAGTTGGTCCGCATGGAGGAGGAGTTCGTCTGCCGTCCCGGCCACAGCTCCGGGCTGCAGCTGGAGCTCTTCAATCCGGGAAAGCGGGAACTTGAGTTCCGGTTTGACGTCCGGCTGCCGAAGGGGCTGGCTCTCCGGACTCCTCCGGAAACGGTCCGCATGGCACCGGGAGAACGCCAGCAGCTGGTACTCGCGGTTGAGGCAAACGGAGCATTTCACTCTTTCGCTGGGCATGAGCGGGAAATCCAGATCGGAATCACCGCCGGCGGTGATTGGACCGGGAAATTAGCCTGTCCCGTCCGGAGCGTGACCGTCCTCTCCGGCAGCGGACTGCCGGAGAAGGCCGACTTCACCCTCGACCGGGCCGGACAGCTCACCATGCTGGCCCCGAACGACCCTGCACGCGCCCATCTCTTCTGGAAAGGAGCGGAAGACCTGAGTGCGGAAGTCCGCCTCGGCCGGGAAGGCAAACACCTGCTGCTCTCTGTCAAGGTGCAAGACGATGTCCATTGTCAACCCCATCGGGGAGAATCATCCTGGCTCGGAGACAGTATTCAGTTCGCCCTGAAACTGCCGGGGCAGCAAGGTTTCTGGGAGATCGGGCTGAGCCTGCCGGAAAGCGGCCCCGAATGCTTCATCTGGATTACCCCGGGTAAATTCGATGCCCGCAGAACCGCAGACGAAATCGAAGTGACGGCCAGCCGGAATGAGGAAACGAAGGAGACGCACTATTTCGCCCGGATTCTCTGTGACGCCATCGATTTGAGCGATGCGGCCGCGAAGCGGGGGGTTCGCTTCAATTTGCTTGTAAACGACAACGACGGAGAAATGCGCGAGAGCTTCCTCTCGATCGCCCCCGGCATCGGCAGGGAGAAAACGTTCGAAGCTTATCCGCTCGTCCTGTTCGAGTAACGCTCCCCTCTCCCCGGATCCGGCTGCCGCAGCGCGCAGCTTACGCGAACCCGGCTTCGGCCATGCGCGCTTCGCGGATCATCCCAACGGTCGCGATCGAATGCAGCTCGGCGAACAGCCCGCCCTTCGCAAGCAGCTCCTCGTAAGAGCCGGATTCCGCCACACAGCCGCGGTCCATCACGACGATCCGGTCCACATGTAACCGCCCAGCCAACCCCATGGTCGAGTATATATGCAGGATGAAAATCTTGAGGGGAAATAACAAAAGGATGCCGCTTGGCACTGATGACCGCCAGGCGACATTCTCCTCTTCATAATAATGAGCCAGAGCTCATTGATTACTTTGTTTCGCCCCGGGGATCAGCGAGTCAATCTGTCCGGCCGGAGTTGCCGAAAGATGCAGAAGAATATTTTCGAGCCATTTTCTGAAACAGATGCCGTTTGCTTTACATGTTGCGACGAATGAATACAGGATTGCAAGACGTTGCCCTCCGGCTTCACTTCCGGCGAAGAGGCAGTTCTTGCGGATGATTGCGATTCCTCTGTTGAGGCGTTTCGGCGGGGTTATTGTCGATGTTCAACCTGGAGTCCTTCAGGAATTTTTTGAGCTCCTCTTCAATGTTCAACGCATAAGAGACGGCTTGCGCGACCGGTGAAGATGGACGCTCCGACTCCTTGAGAACCCGGCACTGCGCAAAAAATTCCTGGACCAGCTTCTGAGACTGCCGGCGTGCATTTTTCCGCTCTTGAAAGAGAGCCGTATCCGTGCCCTTCTTTTCCGCCCTCTCTTTTGCACCCCGCTCAATTTTGTACAGGGCTTGTATCATTTTCAGCGGAAGCTCAGCTTTCGTATATCCGCATTCAATGGCTTGCAGAAAGCGTCTGCGGACATGCGCCCAGCAACAGGCAACCTCGCAGTCCAGTTTTTCATAGGCCACGTAAGAGTCTCTAATGATTGTTCCGGAGTAATCTCCGAGCAGACTTTCTGCGACATCCGGGATCGGGACGGCGAAAAGTGATAGGCAATCATTGGCGGCCCGACTCCCGTCAATCGGCACCACAAATACGCTTGCCTGCACTTCTTTGCCCCCTTGACCAACTGTTTGATGAACGTCTCATCCACATGGAGAATATCGCATTGCATAATCCGGTCGACCATCCGCTCATACAGAGGCAGCAAGGCATCTGCCGTACGTTTGTAGAGATCTTCCAGCGTAGACGGAGCCACCGGAAGTCTCTCGTTGCCGAACATCCGTGCCTGACGTTCCAGGGGGATGGCATTCTCCACTTTATCCGCAACCACTTTGGCAATGAAAGAGGCGTCATAACGGGTTCTGCCGCTGACTGAATCGAAAACATCTCCCGGAGCAGGAGCAGTAACAACCCCGCGTAGTGCGTCTGATGGATCGGCATATTTGGCTCGCTTGAAATGAATCACATACAATCCGGTACGGTAAGCGATCCGCTCGCTTTCATCATAACCGATCAGAATCATTCCTTCCCGTTCCTCTTCCGGAACATCAATCACGCATTCTTCACGCGGCAGGTCGGCGGGAATCTCGGACAGTGCATTCGGCTGACGGACTTTCCGTTCATGTTCGGATACGGTAGCTGTTTGAACTTCTTTCGATGGTTCTGGAGATTCCTCTTCGGGAAAAAGCGAGGGCGTGTCATCCCGGGGAATATAATGTTCCGTTTTAGAACCGAACAACTGCCGTCTGAACCACGCCAGCTCATTGCTGAGCTTTTCATTTTCCTCAGCCAGATCTCGGATGGCGTTTCGCGCCTCTGCCAACGTTGTAACTTCCGGTAATACCATAATGAAAATATACCGGAAACTTCCTCAAATTCAAGCTTTGTCAAGACTTTTTCGAGTATCTTTTGTAATAACGCTGCGGTTTGATTCCAGATAAAATCGCCGCAAGTTCTCGACTGGTCAATTCAATCCGTCCATCGGCTGATTGCGGGATATGAAAGCCGCCTTGTTCCAGTCGTTTCATCCAGATCACAAAGCCGCCGTCCTCCCATTGCAGTAACTTTACCAGTTTTTTATTACGGCTGAAGAAAGCGAACACATGTCCTGATTCCGGATCCTGTTTGATATACTCTTCCACCGCCCCTGCGAGACCGTCGAACGATTTTCGCATGTTCACCGGAGTCGGACAGTAGTAGATTTTTACCGAACCGCCGAAGCCGAACATGACCGTGCCTTGAGTAGATTCAACACTTCGGACAGTGTAGTGCCATCGAAACCTTTCTCGATTGCGATTTCTATGCCGTCAACCAGCAACCGAATCCCGGAACCATTCCTTGCATCTGTCTGCAATGGTTTGACCTCTACCAGCTCCAGCGATTCAGGGTCGCTCGCATCATCCTGGCGTGCCTTTTGCAACACTCGGATCCAGCGGCGGGTACTTTCGTAAGGAAGTTCCTTCAGTTCGCTGTATTCTTGAATCGTCAAGCCGCTTTCCCAATACTCCGCCAGCTGCTCCACCCAATAATCACGTCCTTCACGTCCCATGCCGTCCTCCCATTATTCCGGTTTGTGGCAGAACATACCACGCTGTCTGCCTCAAATCCAGAGATGGCTGGCTGGGCACTTACGTGCCTTGAGTAGATTCAACACTTCGGACAGTGTAGTGCCATCGAAACCTTTTGTCACTGTAATTTCTATACCATCAATCAGCAGCCGAATCCCTGAGCTATCACTCGCATTGGTCTGCAAAGGCTTGATCTCTACCAGCTCCAGCGATTCATGGGTGCTCGCATCATCCTGGCGTGCCTTTTGCAACACTCGGATCCAGCGGCGTGTACTTTCGTAAGGAAGTTCTTTCAGTTCGCTGTATTCTTGAATCGTCAAGCCGCTGTCCCAATATTCTGACAGTTGCGCCTCCCAATAATCTCGTCCTTCGCGTCCCATGCCGTCCTCCCATTATTCCGGTTTGTGGAAGAACATACCACACTGTCTGACTCAAATCCAGATGGCCCTCACTGGGCGCATACATACCCAAAAAATTGCGGAGATGTCAAGAGCCTGTCGGAAAAAAAGAGAAAAAAGCGTGCCGAAACAGGCACGCAGGGGAGGGTGATAGTTTCAGTTTTCCGGAAGGAAATGGATTTACTCCACCAGAAAATCGCGGGGCGGAACGAGCTGCCCGGATGGAGTTCTCCGGGCGGAGTCCGCATAGTTGACCCAGACGCTTCTGCCGTTGGAGTAGAGAGTCTGAGTCAAATTGTCTCCGTGGCGGAGATAATCATCGATGAATGCGGTCTGAAGGTCAGCCACCCGCTGATTGTCATCGGAAGCCTCTTTGATCCAGGCGACACACCGGTGGAGATTCTCCCGTGTGGTGTAACGGAAGCGGTCGTTGTCCCAGCCGTACCCTTTGTTGCACCACTCCGGATTGAAGATGCAGTGGTAGTAGAAGAGGGGGGTGCCGCCATAGGCGAAGTTACGCAGGTAGACGGTTTCACCGCGGATGGCATTGACGCTTTCCCGATAGGAGTTGTAGGTGAGCGTGCCGTGATAGGCGAGCTCGAAGAAGGGAATCTCCTCGTCGAAGAGATCAAAGTCGCCGAGGGTTTTATCCAGCCCCATGTTCGGGCGTCTGCGGTCGATCGTCCCCCCCCACCAGATAGGCCCGGTCAAGACCCGGGAAGGCAAACTCCTTGGCCCCCTCCGACCAGCTGGACCCGAAGTAGTCGTGCTGCATCTGCGAGAGTTTTTCCCAGCAGGCGGCGGCTTCGGCCCGGCTGGCGGGGTGATCCGGATGGTGACACTTGTGCAGCGTGATGATCGAGGAGACATCGCAGTAATAGGACCCCCGGATCGGCAGCTTCGCGGCACGGTCGAAGTTCCGTTTCGCATAACGGAAGATCTGCTTCGGGCAGGTCCGGTAGGCGAGTCCCCCCGGCGAGCAGCACGCCGGTATCGAGCATCGAGCCGTCGAGCCTTCGGGTAACGTCGTTCATATCGAATTCGCCGAACGCGGCGGCGAGGCTGAACGCACCGGTGTACTCGTCGTGCAGGCTGACCGGATACCCGAGTTTCGCGACGGCCCGGATGTTTCGCACCATCGCCTTTTCGCCGCCGAAATGGGGATCCACCGGGAAGAGCTTCGGGAAGGCGCCGTCGTGGCCGCCATGGTGCCAGCCGACCAGATTCAGTTCGGCCGGGCCGACCTGCTGACGGTGCATTTCACGGGCGACCTCTCCGACCATGTCGAAGGTCATGAATACGGTCATCGGCGGCTCGGTCTCCGGCGTCTGCTCCGGTACCGGACAGGGGAGGCGTTTCACCCCCATGCGGAAGCGGACGTTGATTGCCCGGACCGCATATTGAAGCACCGGGTTGTTCTCCAGTTTCTCCGACAGAAGCCGGATGCCCCGGCAGCGCCGCACATACTCCCGGTAGAAGCGGGCTGCCGCCTGCCATGACGGTGCGAGTTCCTTACGCCGGAGCACACAGTCGTATTCCGGCAGGGATTCGTCCATCTCGTCCCGCAGCAGGAACGCGGCATCCATCGAATAGAGGTGTTCCAGCCCGAAGTTGAATCGAATCCGGAACTCGGCGTCGAACCGGCCGTCCTCCAGAATCTGCAGAATCGTTTCCCGTTTCCGGACGACGCCGCACAGCGCCATGGTGCACTGCGCCTGACTGCGGTTGAAGATGGGGAAGAAAAACTCCCGTGATGCCTTGTTTTCACAGCGGCAGAGATAGCCGTGCTCCTGCGGAAAGATCAGCGCGGAACCGTCTCCCTCCCGTCCGGAGATCGTGCCGACATCCGGCAGAATGGCCTTGAAGCGGATTCCGCCGGTTTCCCGGAGCGAGTCGCGTGGAATCCGGATTTCGGTCATGCCGTCCTTTTCTGTGACGATCCGGGAGAATGCCAGTCCCAGAGCAGGGTGTTCCGCCGAGTTTCCGGAGAGGATCCAACCGTTCTCCGGGGTAACCTCCGACGTGATCGGAGTTTTTCCGTCCGACCCGAAATAGATGACATCGCATGACATTTTTCTGTTTTTCCTGTTGGTTAGAGTGTAAAAACGCATCTTATCTTCATTCAGCGGCACAGCTCCCAGGCGGCCACCGCTTTCTCCCCGGCGTGTGTATCCAGTCGAAACGCCAGCTCTCCGTCGCGGTTTTGCAAAACCGGGAGGGAAAAGCGGCGTTTCCCATCCATTCCGACGGCGTGCAGTTCCGGCGTGGATTCTCCGTCGAGCCGGAGCGTCACCTCGACTGCGCCGCGGCGCACCAGGGCCGGAAACCTGCCCGGAGCCTCCAGCCGGTAACGGGTGGCGTTGAAGAACCGGGTTCCGGTGTTCAGGCTGTCGGTCAGAAACAGCAGCAGGATGCGCCGGGAATCCGCCAGAGGTTTTCCATCCATCGACGAGGCGCAAAGCACGCCGAAACCGCCTTCGATTGCTGCATGGAGCCGGTCTCCAGCCAGTGTGCCGGCCGTGGTCCGGGTCAGCACCTCGCTCCGCGGAGTGACGATAACGAGCGTTCCCGCGCCCGCGTCGTGGCGGATCTCTCCGGTCGAACTAATTGACTTTCGCGCGGCGGCGTCAAAGGCGGCCTGTCCCCAGCCGGGGAGAGTGCGGAATGTCTCGAGCAGCTCGCCGACCGGGCGCGGCTTCTCCGAATCCATCACCGCATCGGGAGGCGTGGCAGAGACGACCGAACCGATCTGACCGAGCAGGCTGAAGCCGGAGAGGGACGCGGGGACAAACCGGGAATCCGGCAGCCGCTCCATCGCGTCCGGGCGGACCAGAATCGGCAGCCGGAGCTGCGAGGCGGAAACATCGCCGCGCAGAAAGAGCAGCGCGATGATTTTTTCACTCAGAATCTGCATCGGATCATTCCGCAGATCGTAGGAGACGCCGGTCCGGCCGGGAGCGTTTTCCGGATAGCGTTCGGCGTAGTTGTAGCGGAACAGCCCGTCCCAGTCCTGCAGCGCTGCCCCTGCGCCGAGGAGCGGTCCGGCCTCGGCCCGGAAGCGGTTGGGAAAGCAGAAGTTGTATTCGCTGATGACGAAAGGTTTCCCGAAGATTCTGGTCGGAGCCAGTTCACTGAGGAGGCTGCTGTCTGCGGTGATGGCGGAGAAATCCCGGAACCCCATCGGATAACTCCACTTTTTTCCGGATAGAACTGGTGATCCTGATAGCCGTGATTATCCACATAATCGAATTTGCTCCGCAGCACTGACAGGCCGATTTCCCGGTGGCAGTTGAGACTGGTCAGCGGGACGCGGCATCCCAGCCGATCCAGAACCCCCTTCAGGCGGTTCCAGGTTCGGTCGGAAAGATATTGAAAGTAGCGCGCTCGCGGATTTCCCGCCTTCGGCCGCCCCCGGTTCCATGCGTCGGCGGCGGTGTCGAACTTCCGCCGCATCGGATTGTTTTTCGACAGATGGGCGGGGAGGAGGAAGCTCATGCTGTTTTCATTGAGCAGTGTGATGCTCATCAGGGCCGGATCATCCTTGCGCGCCATGCCGGTGTAGGGGTTTATGTGGGAGAGAAACCGTTCGGTGAACTGCTCCTGATTGCGCATGGCGTGTTCTTCCATCATGATCTCCAGCTTGGCGGGATTGTGGAAGGCGGGTTTCCCGTCGACATTGATCCGCCGGACACAGTAAAGGTCAAGGCTGATGTAGAATCCTCTTTTTTTGAGGCAGTGCCAGAAGTAGTCGTTGCGGTCGAGCAGTTCCCGGTTGAGTGTGAGATATTGCGGATCTTTTTCATCTTTGGTCAGTGTGCCGTCCATCAGGTGAAAGCGGACCGCGTTGTAGCCGAGCGCGGCAAGCTCATCGGCGAACTTTTCCGCCTGCTTTTTATCGGGAAAATTCGCCATGTAGCAGAGATTGACGCCCAGCACGCGGAGCCGGAGATCCTGACGGTTTTCGAAGGTGAATTTCCCTGCCCGTGTGACAACCCGGCCGTATTTTCCTGCCGGCGGATCGAGTGCGATCCGGGAGAAATCCAGAATTGAACCGGGTTCGACCTGTGCCGGGAACTCCAGTGCTTTCCACTCGTGCGACGGCCGGATCTCCAGCGGCGGACTCTGCGGCCGGGGCGGGAGCCGTTTCATGGCCAGGGCGAGGGCGGCGGATTTGAGTTTTCCGTTCGCCGGGGAGAAGTGGATTCTTACGACATAATTGCTCCAGGCGCCGGGATGTTTGCGGGCATCGTAAACGGAGAACCGGAAGTTTCCGGCAATTTCCAGGTCGAAGTCGCGCATCGGCAGCACCAGTCTGCGGGCCGGAGTGGGAGCGAGCAGCGAGGCATTGCCTTCCTGTTGATCGACCGGGAGTGTGAGGGAGCTGTTGTCCCAGATCAGCCGGGAACCTGCGACCAGTCCGGCCGGGAGTTCGATATGGAAGGCGAGGAGTCCGGTATCGATCGGTTTCGGTGCTTCAACACTCCAGTGGACCCGCAGGGAGTCGGCGGAGCTGCGGGCTGCTCTTTCCTCGAAACGGAGGATGCCGCCGGGAGTATGAAAATTTCCCTGCCAGGTGGTATACTCTCCTTCCGTGCGCGGATTTCCCGCCGATCGGGAGAGACTGCCGCCGCTCTGGCGGAGCTGCCACGACCAGTTGCCGGAGTTGAGCATGACGAAGCCGGGAATGTTTCTGCCGAAGTAGAATTCGCCGCCGTCGCCGTTTCTGTACCAGGCGGGTTCTTTCGCTCCGACGGCAAGCGAAAGCAGTGCAATGATTGTAACAACTTTTTTCATAAAGATCAACTCTCCTTATCTCCAGAGGTTTAGTTCAGGCCTGCATTCCAGATGTTTTCCGAACCACTGAGTGTGTAAGGGGCGTTTCGGAACCGGATGACGTTCGTTTCGGTCGAGACGTGGCCGTCGTGCCAGGCGATATTGCTGGTGCTGTCGTGAGCCCCGCCGGTGTAGCTTCCGGTGGTGGAGCCGGTGTCGGTCGCCGCGTAATAGATGGCGGAACCGGTGGAGGAGAGAACGATCGCCGTGCTGGCAAAATAGGCCTCCGTGAACTGCAGCGTCCGGGAAGGGCGTTTCAATTGATTCTGCTTGAACCAGCGGAGCGTGTCACCGTAAGGGACCCCAGCTGCAGTCGTTGTGGTTCTGTGAGGAGTTGCCGGTGTAGGCGTTTTTTGCGTAGGTGGCCGCCTTGCGCGCCCAGGATTGCTCCCACAGCGGGTTGTTCATGAGTTTGTTCTGCTGGCTCGGGCAGGAAAAGAGCGGTTCCGCCGGTTCGTTGAGCGCCTCGACACCGGGGCGTAGATAGGGAGGAGGGCTTTGGTCCAGCTGACGTCGTAGCCGCCGTAGCTCTCGGTCGGGGAGATGAATCCCTCCGTATCCATGTAGTTGGCGGAGAGATAGCTGATTTGCCGCAGGTTGGAAACGCAGGTGATGTTCCGCGCTTTGCTGCGCGCCTTCTGCAGGGCGGGCAACAGCATGGCGGCCAGGATGGCGATTATCGCAATAACGATCAGAAGTTCGATAAGAGTAAATGATCTTCGGGGAAAGCGGACAACGGAATCGTCTGCGCAGGGCGGCATACCGGTGGAGGAGCTGGAATTTCCCGGCCGGGGGATTCCCCGGTCGAGCGGGGGACGGGACACTGTTGCGGAACGGTGTTTCATGTGGCTCTCCTTACTGTTTTGCTGTGATGCGAACCTGCCGGAGGAAACGTTTTCCACCCGGTTCTCCGGCTCATTATTTCGTTTCCTTCTATGGATAATATAAGATATCCGTTTGACGATACAAGACATGAAATCATAAAAAAATGACGAAATGTTTAGAAAATGGACAAAATTACTTGAGAGCGCCCTGTTGTTGCAGTATTGTAAGCGGCAGACGGGAGGCACTGTGCGATGTATCAGGGATTTGAGCCGAGGGAAATTTACGACCGGTATGAGAAGATCAACGAACTGCTGCACCGGGCGGCGGTGACGGCGGAACCGCTGGAACTGCCTTTGGTGAGGCTGAAACTGGTCCGGATCGGTTTTCTCGGAATTTTTCCGAATCAGACCTACTCCTGGCATGAGCACCCTTACTATGAACTGACCACGGTGCGGGAGGGGCGGGCGTCCTACTTTTCGGAGGAGCTCTCTTTTTCGTGTGACGCGGGGAACCGGTTCTTTACCGCCACACCGCCGATGACGCCGCATCAGTTGAAATTCGGTCCGGAGCGAATGGTGTTGTTTGCGGTCAATTTCGAGATGGAGCCGCGCAATCCTGTGGGCGAACAGCTGATCCGGCTGACCCCGGAACTGCTGCGCGAACGCAACTCGCGCCTGGTGCCCCGTGAGCGGCTCTGGACTCTTTATTCCCTGCTGAACTCGCCGGAACAGACCGAATGCGGTCAGGTGGAGCTCACGGCGCTCTACACGCGGCTGTTTTTCGGCGAACTGCTGTTCGAGCTGCTGCCGGAGCTGTTTGCCGACCGGCTGCCGGGGCGACGGCATCCGCATTTCGACTTCGAACACGACCGGATCAACGCGATCAAGGCGTTTATCGATCACGACATCAACGTCCGGGGCTGTCTGCCGATCGAGCGGGAATTCGGCATGAGTGAGCGCCACCTCAACCGGATCTTCAAGGCGGCTACCGGCTGGAGCATCGGGCAGTATCGGATTCAACGCAAACTGCACGTGGCGAAGACCCTCCTGCGCGGAAGCCGCAATTCGATCCGCGAAATCAGCCAGAGCCTGCGTTTCGGCAGCATTTCACAGTTCAGCGCGTTCTTCCACCGGTACTGCGGCTGCTCGCCCCGGGAATACCGGATCGGAACCGCCGTCGGCGGAGAGGCGTGGGAGAATCTCCCGGAGGAGTGACGCCTGCGGAGCTGAAGATTTTTTCTACTGCGGGGTTCTACGGCATCTCCGGGGCGAGCAGGAGCTCTTCCGGGGTGGCCGCCAGCACGCAGGCTTCGATCCGCCACTCGCCGGCTTGCGCGTTGCGCGGTGCGAGCCGGATCGTGTGAGTTCCCGCCGCCAGTTCCGCCGGTCGGTTGGTCTTCTTCGGCGTCTGGGCGAGAATCGGCGACATCCAGCGCGGACCGGTTGCGGTGCGCCGCTGCAGCCGGGCATTGATGCCGCGCGGAACCGCTTCCCCGTTCAGCGTGACGGAGAAGACGTCCGGATTGGGGGCGTCGCTCCGGATGAAGAGGAAGTATCTGCCCGGCTTTTCCAGCTGGAAGTTCAGCGTGAATTTTCCATCTTTCTCCGGGGTCACCGTGCCGGAAATCACATTCCGGCGATCCTGCTTCAGCAGGGCGGCGATCCGGGTCGAGTCGGCGCAGACCGACACCGGCCGGGAGAGGCCGTCGGCGAAACGGATGGTGAAGGCGCCAAGATTCTTCCGGGCGGAAATGATCTTCTCCGGCCGGATCGCGACGGAGAGCGAAAGCGGTTTGGTCCCGTCAAGTTCTCCCGATTCCGGCGTCACCCGGAAGAAGGCGTCATCGCCGCTGCGGACGGTGAACCGGCCCCGGAACTTCGGATCGGTCGCCGCAAGCTGAATCGTCCGCGTCGGCCAGTCGCCCGCACGGGAGGCGGTGAAGGAGAGCCGCTCGGCGCTGACACGCACCGGCAGCGGACGGTGCGGGAACCCGTGCTGGACAAAGGGGAAATACGCGCCCACATCGCTCCCTTCCGCCGTCAGCCCGGGAATGGGGAGCGCCCTGCCGCGGCCCGGGGAATCGGACGCGAGGCGGAAGTCGTTCCGTTCCGGCGCGACGAAGCGGGGGCTGGCATCGATGCCGTGGCGCTGCTGCGTTTTCGGAACCGTTCCGGTGTTGCGGTAGAGGTCCCCGTCGCAGTCCACCGGATGGCGGAAGAGGCTCTTGAGGAAGGCGGGTTTGTCGGTGGCGAAGCAGTTGTTGCGGGTGACGATACTCAAGGTGTCGCCCGTCTGGTTGGCTCCCTGATTGGAGGTCCCGCCCCACTCGCCGACGACGGTGTTGTGGAAGTAGTGGATGCGGCCTGCGTTGCTCTTGCTGTGCATGTCTTTAAACGCGTAGTTGGAGAAGCCGAACTGATCGCCGTCGAGGCCGGAGAAGAGGTTGCCCCAGATCCACGAGGGGCCGATGAGGCAGGGGGCGGCGCTGATGCCGCAGAGGTTGCCCTCGGTACGGTTGAGGAAGAAGCGGGTGTTCTCCTGACCGCCGTCGAGCTCCATGCCGTCGTCGTTGCCGAAGGCAAAGTAGTTGCCGGTGATTTCGGCGTCGCGCCGGGGACCGCCTTCAGGAGAGCCGTTGTACCACCCTTCGACCGCGTCGTTCCAGCGGTGCAGATCGCTGCCGATGAAGTCGTTGTAGCGGGAGTGTAAGCGCGACGGCGTCGCCGGTCAGCACCGCATTCGGCCCGGCGGGATGGCTGTAGAACCATGGATTGGAGGTGCCGCGGGGCGAGTGGATGTAGTTGCGTTCGATCAGGATGTTCCGGCAGCCGTTCACCCGGATCCCGGAATCGTAGTTGCATACCCGTTTCCGCTTGTCGTAGTAGACGCCGGTTCGCGAGGTGTCGAGTACGCCGGTGCGCCCGTAGCCGGAGATCTCGCAGTTGAGGATCTGCACCTCATTGCAGCCGTCCAGCCGGAATGCGTTGAGCCGCCCGCCGGTAACGGTCAGCCCGTCGAAGAGGAGGTACGATGCACCCTTGACCAGAATGGCGTCATCCGCTTTTTCGCCGCCGCGCAGCACGGTTCCCGGCTTTGCGGTGTAGCGGATGTATCCCCGCGGGGGAGCCCGATTGGGTCACGACCAGCGGCATCGGCGTGTTTTCGTCGAGCAGAACCGTCTTCGCCACCGGCACCCGGGTGGTGCGGGTGCGGAATTCGCGGGTCACGGTCTCCTTTTTTCCGGCATCGGAGATTTCGAGCTTCAGCCGGTAGGGGGTGTCCTCCCGCAGCAGGAGGAGGCTGCCGCGGGCGACCTTCTGCCCGGGATCGTAGATCAGCGGCAGAGCCTCGGTGAAGGTTTCGGTCCCCGCCGGAGCGAAGAAGAGCCGTCCGGCGAACTCCTCCGCTTTCGCGGCCTGACAGTCGCGGTAATAGACGCTGCAGACCTGATAGCCGGGGACGAGTTCGAGTGTGGCCGCCGCCGCGCCCAGACGGTGGCGGAAAGAGCGATGATTGCGAGTATCGGTTTCATGGTTCTCCTCACTTGGTATCCGATTGTCCGGCGGCGATCCGCCACGGGTCGTAATTGAGTCCGCAGAGAGTTTTCTGCAGTTCGATCAGAAATTCGCGGGAGGGGGCGGGCAGGATCAGCACCGCCGCGAGCTCGGTTCCGGCGGACTGCTTCGCCTCGAACACGAGGCAATCGTGGAGCATTTTGAGGCTTTTCAGAAATCTTCTCTCCACCTCAAAACAACGAATTTTTTCTGGATAATGTGGTAAAAAACAGTTTTTTAGGCATTATTACGATACTAACCTGTGTGATTTTGTGCTCAATTCTGGAAATGAATTTTTATGTCTATTTTTGCTTTTTGTGCATTCTTACCAAGGGAGTTTGAGCGTAACAGAACTTTATCAAAAAAACAATTTATAGATTGCGAAAATTCCTAGGATGATGTATTATTAAGCTCAAAATAAGGTTGCGTATTTTCTTATATACGCCGGTTTTATGTCTATAGAGTAGTGATGATCGCAATTACGATTAAAAGTTCTATAAGAGTAAATTTGTGCCGCTTTCGAAACCCGACTCCGGCGGATGGGGCCGGGACGAACCCGGAGTCATACCTGGTTTTGAGAACATCTGGCATCATTCAACACCTCCTTCCATGTTAGGTTTTGTCAAGCCACTTTTGTAACTTTTTCCAGTTTTTCTTATATTCGAAGCGTAATTCCCCTTACCCATGTAACCATAGGTGTCGTTTTTTGCTAAAATCAAAACTTATTGTATCTCTGTTTCTGTTCTTCAAAAGATATTTTCTAGCACTTCACACCGGCAGCGGGTAAGCCATCGTTCCCAACCTTCCATCGACCGCGAACGTTCCAGACATTCGCCGATAATATGCCACATGCGAAAAAACGTGTGAATTCGAAGCCTCTGTCTTAAGGTGTCGGATGCAATCCGCAACCAAGAGTTTTGTCGAGTAGCCTCTATGTTCAAAAATATCCTTTCGTTCTCCTTAAAATGGCGGTGAATTTCTCAACCTTTCCTACGGCATCTTTCGAAGACCAGGAGGTGAAACGAGTTGATTCACCATAAGCTTATGCTGCAATTGGTTTGTTAATAATCGCCCCTTCAATAACTTCGCCTTTAACCACATATCGCCACAACGCAACCATCAACTGACGCGCGAGCGCGACAATGGCGGTTCTCCGACTACGTCCTTTTTGCGCAAGGCGGTCTTTCCATTTTTTTGTCAACCAACTTTCCGGTTGCCAGCGATACCACAGCCATGCACATTCAATCGCCATTTTTCGCAGACTTTTGCGTCCTGCTTTGCTGATTCCCTGATCTCTTTTCATTGTCCCACTGGCATATGGACATGGTGTCAATCCGAAAAATGCGGCAAATTGTTTTCCCGTGGCAAAACGGTGAAAATCTCCGATCTCCCAAGGCAAGTGCCGTGACAAACGATCTCCGACACCTTTAAACTGTTGCAATTTTCTGACCGTTTCTGCCGTCGAATCAGTGTTGCCATTTTGTTTGGAAGTTTCTTCATCGTGATTCTGGAATTTCTGGATGGTCTGTTTCAATCAGCCAGTTCTTTCTCGAACAACTCCAGTTCGGCAAGCAAATTGGGAAGCCGAAGCAACAACAAGCTGGGACATTCTGCCCATTCCGGCAATTTCGACCATTTTCTAATTGCCTTGCGCCACTCTACCGCCGTCCGGTGTGATTTAAAACCTGGCAACGGTGTGCGTTCTATCAAAGAAATCATTTGAGCGTTTACGCGATCTATTGATTTTTGATACGATCCCATTCTCGTTCCGCATCCCGACGACCTTCCTCTTCCAAGGACGGGATGTAAACTGTTGGTATATGATCCGAGGGGTGCAAGGCGGCAAGGAATTTTGCATCAAGTTTGTCCGTCTTGATCGTCTTTCCACTCATAATCACTTTCAACTTGTTGATCGGAAGGATATGAACATTCGCATCAAGTGCAATCAACTTACGAGCTGGCCAGTAGCCATAGCGACCTGCTTCATAGAAAACATCTACGCGTTTGCCACTATGAAGCAAATTTGTGACCAGCTCAAACACGCGATCCTCTTTGCTTTGATCAACCTTGTCTTTCAGACCGTAATAACTCATTTTTCCCGCTTCCCAGTCCTGAACGGCTGTTGCCCAGAGACTGCCTCCCATATCAATTCCGACACTTATCTGGTTCTTGACTTGACTTTCACTGCGAATGGCATTACCTTTTCTCTGCATTTTTTGAGCTCCTTTTTTCGGTAATTTGGTTTGAGTAAATTTCCAAAGTTACTCGACAAAGGAGTTCTTTTCTACTCCGACAATTGCTTGTCACCTATACATGGTATCTATGATGAAATTCCACTTTGATGCGGAGAAAAATCCGCCTTTCTCATGCTTCAATTATCTGCAACATCGCGCACCCGTTCCCCGGGAGTTTGCGAGCCGGAGCGAAGCCGTTTCCGACTCCCCCGACCGCCTTTTTCAAAAGATCGGCGTCAGTGCCCGACAGCTGGAATTGATCGCCAGCTCCGCCTCAAACATGCGGTGCAATGGCGGAGTCTCCGGTTTTTCCAGGCGTTCCACGACATGTTCCAGTGCCTGATGCCCCATCGTCACCAGCGGCATGCGGATATGACTGACAGGAAATCCAACATAGGGGAATATCGCTCAGATCATCGAAGCAGAGCATCGAAAGATCCTCCGGAATCCGCAACCTTGCCCGTTCAGCGGAGAGCAGGGAAACAGGAGAGCAGAGAAGCGAACGTCAAAAACACCGCCGTCGGCTGATGCTGCTGCAGCATCCCGCTGATATCCGTTTTGTTTCCCGCGAAAAACACCAGCTCCTTCGGCGGAAGCAGACCGTTGTCGGAAAAAGCGCGTCGCCATCCCTTTTTTCGCTGCTGACTCGCATAGTTGTTGGAAGAGAGAGCCAGGCAGGCAATTTTTCGATGCCCGATACGCAACAGATATTCAACCGCACGTTTCGCCTCCTGAACATAGTCGACCGACAGGCAGGAAAATCCCGGATTCGCAGGGCGGCGATTGATGAAGCAAACCGGCTTCTCCCAGTCGCAAAACTCCTCCACCGCCTCCAGCCCCTTCGGATGCTGCAGAATCAACGCGTCAAGCGCATCCGCCCGACGCAACTCCGGCTTCCAGTAATCGTTGTAGACCAGAGTGACATTCCTCCCCTCAGCCGCCTCCTGAATCCCCTGCAGAATCCGGTCGCGGTAGCTCCGGGCGGAATAGAACGGCAGCCGGTCGATACCGATTCGCCACGCCTTCCGCCCGGAACGTTCCAGCCTCTCCGCGCCGAGCACTTCCCAGCCGACTCCCGCCCGGCTGTCAAGGCGCCCTCCTCCGCCAGCAGACGCAGCACCTTGCGTATCGTCATCCGGCTGACGCTGTAACGTTTCACCAACTCATTCTCGGAAGGAAGCCGGTCCCCCGGCACGATGACTCCCCCTCGATCTGCCGTAACAGATCCGCATAGACGACATTGTAAGCCAATTTGGGCATTCTTTTAATACCTGTATATTTAATTCTATTTATATTATACTCCATTTTTTTATACAAGTCAATACCTGTATAAAAAAATTCTTTTTTTGGCGAAGAACGGACCTCATCCGGCACAGCGCCGCGCCTGAAAAAAACACCTTTTTCAGGCACCGAACTTGACTTTTTTCAACAGTAAGACTTCATGCAGAATGACAAAAGAATCTTCATGCAGCCATACCAGAGAAAAAATTTCAGACGCGGAGCGGAGTTCTTCAAAGCGCCGGAGCCATCCGATCCGACTCTGGATTGTTAAGCAGGGAGAAGGTAACCGGGATCAACACCATCGCCGATGCCGGAGTTCTGCCGCCCCCATACTCGCGCTCGACGGAAAGGTGATAAGCCGGGGGAAAGGACTCTCGAAGCAAGGGAGTTCCAACCATTCCGCAGCCTCTGCCCGTTCTCCGCTTCGCCCTCATGCCGGCACGGCATCTGCGGGGGCAGCAGCACGGTTAAACCGGCTCCGGCAACAGCAGGCCCGCGATGAAATCCTGCTCGAAGCCCGGAATGGAATTGAGCGGCAATTCCCGCGGCAGGGCGGCGAGACGTTCGAATTCAATCATACGCTCCGGATGCGCCGCCAGAAGCGCCGCCCCGGCCAGCGCGGCATTCCCGCAGATGCAGAACCGGTCGTCCGGCAGAGCCGGAAACATGCCGATCGCCCGCGCGGAAGCGAGGTCCAGACCGCGTGCGAACCCGCCGCAGAGCCAGAGCCGCTCCAGCGCAGCCGGTGTGATGCCTGCCGCTCGCAACAGTGAATGAATTCCCGCCATCACCGCCGCCTTAGCCTGAAGCAGCGCCTCCACATCGCTCTCCGGGATCACCACGCCGGGAGCAATCCGGCAGCCGAGCACACCGTCACGCATCACGCGCCTTCCCCAGCGCGCCAACACACCGGGGTCAAAACGGCCGAACTCATCCAGCAGGCCGCTCCGCCGGCCGGAGGCGAGAAAATCCACCAGCGCCGAGCCGCAGAGTCCGGAGGCCATTCCTCCTCCACGGACCGTAAGCTCGAATTTTCCGGCAGCGTCGAACCGGAGATGTTCAATCACCCCGGCTCCGGCCCGGGCGCCGTTTTCCGCACCCGAGCGTTCGAAGGCCGGACCGGCAGCGGCACTCGCCGCCAGAAATTTTCCATCGTGCGTTAAAATCATTTCACAGTTGGTCCCGAGATCGAGCAGGAGCTCGGTCCGCCCGGAGTCCCCGAAGCCGGTCGCCGCCATCCCGGCGACCAGATCGCCGCCGACATTGCCGCCGACGGCGGGCGCTGCCAGCACCTCCGCCTCCGGCGCGGCGGAGAGACCGAGCTTCCCCGCCGATACCACGGGGAAACGGCGCAGCGGCGGCTCGAACGGCGCCACGCCGATCGGAGCCGGATCGATCCCGTACAGCAGATGGGTCATCACCGTATTGCCCGCCACGGCGATCCGGCGGATTTTCCACGGTTCCGGCGTCAGCTCCCGCAGCAGAGGATCGATCGTCTCCGCGGCAACAGCGCGCTGCAGGGCGGCCGCGCCCCCGGAGAAGCGGCGGCGGCAATCCGGTCGATCACGTTGTCGCCGAAACCCGCCTGCCGGTTCAGCCGTCCGGACGAGGCGACGATTGCCCCGTCAACAAGCAGCAGCGCGGCAACCGTCGTGGTGCCGATGTCCACCGCGACGGCCCATCCGCTCCCCGGCGCGGCACTCTCCAGCGGCAGCAGAATACCGGTCTCCACCGCCACCTGTTCGCGCAGCAGCGAATGGAGCGGAATCCGGATCGCCCCGCTCTCTCCGGCCGGGCGGCAGTCGCAGCCGCGCACTGTGCGCGGCCCGCCTTCCCGGCAGTCATACCGGTCGCCGCCGGTGACAAACACGCCGTCGAGAAGTTCGACCAGACAGTGGCCGCAGCGGCCGGTTCCGCCGCAGCGCAGATCGAGCCGCCAGCCGTTCCGGGCGAGCGCCGCGCTCAGCGGCTGTTCCGGCTCCGCGACGATGTTCCGCCGTTCCGTTCCGCATGTCACCTGTAAAATCACGCCATCCTCCCGCCGGAGCGTTTTCCTCCCCGGTCCGGATACTATACCACCTCCGCCGGCCGGCCGCAAGCGGCAAATGCGGGAAACTCCGCCAAATAATCGCAATGTGGACTTGCAAATGTTCCGGAGACGGGGCACATTAATTCACGGAAAACCATGGAACATGCAATTCAGGAATCCACTCATGGAGGAACTCGATTTTCAGAAGGCGGGCGGCATCATTCCCGCTGTGGCGCAGGACCATCTCACCGGCGAAGTGCTGATGCTCGCCTACATCAATCCCGAAGCGTGGCAAGAAACGCTCAGAACCGGACAGGCCGTCTACTATTCGCGCAGCCGCAACCGGCTCTGGCGCAAAGGGGAAGAGAGCGGCAACATCCAGATTATCAAAGAAATTCTGGTCGATTGCGATGGTGACGCCGTCATCTTCCGGGTCGAGCAGAAAGGCGGCGCAGCCTGTCACACCGGCCATCGGAGCTGCTTCTACCGCAAACTGGAAAACGGAACCCTCATCGAGCTGAATCAACCGCTCTTCGATCCCGAAAAAGTGTACAGGAAACAATCATGAAGCCGTACTACTTCGACGAACTTCAGGCCGCGTTTCCGCAGCTCGCGCTGCGAAACGATCTCTCCTATCGTGAAATCACCACCCTCGGCGTCGGCGACACACTGCCGCTCCTCGCCGAACCCCGCGACGATCGCGAGCTCGGCGCTTTGCTTGAGTGGACTCATTCCCGTTCCATTCCGATCCTGGTCATCGGCGGCGGGACCAATCTCGTCGGCAGTGACGCCCCCTGCCCCGCGCTCGGAATCCGGCTCAGCCAGCCGATGTTCTCCGAGGTGAAGGCGGGGCGCTCCCACCTGACCGCAGGCGCCTTTCTCCGACTGCCCAAGCTCGCCTCCTCCGCGGCGGAACTCGGCTACGGCGGTATCGCCCGCCTCGCCGGAATCCCCGGCACCCTCGGCGGCGCTCTGCGGATGAACGCCGGAGCCAACGGTGCCGCAATCGGCGACTTCGTCCTCCAGCTCTGCGGCTTCCGTTTCGACGGCACGCCGTGGACAGCGGGAAAAGAGGAGATCCACTGGGGCTACCGGCAGACGAATATTCCGGAGGATGTCATTCTCACCGCCGCCATCCTCACACTGCCGCGAGGCGACCGCGAAAGCGTCGAAGCGGGAGATCCGCCGCGAACTGGAAGCCCGCCGCAGTCGAGAACCCGGCGGCAGAAGCGCCGGATGCACCTTCCGCAACATCTCCGAATTCGAACCGGCGGGCAGACTGATCGAACAGTGCGGCTTCAAGGAGTACCGCGTCGGCGGACTCGAAGTGAGCGCCGCTCATGCAAACTACGTCGTCAACGTCGATTCCGGCACTGAACGCGACTATCTGGAACTGCTCCGGGAGATCCGCACCGCCGTCGCGGAAAAGTTCGGGTTCTACCTCAGACCAGAGGTGAAGTTCGTCAATCCGTCGACTCTGGAGACGTTGCTCGCCGCGCCCGTTCCGCCGAAGGTCAACGTGCTCGAAGGCGGCACCAGCCGGGAACGGGAGATCTCGCTCAAGAGCGGCGCCGCTGTCGCGCAGGCGCTCCGCAATGCCGGATTCGACGTGACCGAGACAGACCTGCAAAAATGCTGTGTCACGCCGGAGATGCGCGAAGCCGACGTGGTCTATCCGGTGCTGCACGGCGGGTTCGGGGAAGACGGCCGCATTCAGCGGGAAATGGAAGACGCCGGTCTGAAGTTTGTCGGTTCCGGCAGCGCCGCCTGTCTGCTGGTCATGGATAAAATCGCCACCAAACGGCTCGCCGATCAACTCGGACTCCCCCACGGCGAAGTGGCATGTCGTCACGCCGGAGTCGCGGGACTTCCCCGCCGACCTGAAACTGCCGGTGATCCTCAAGGTGCCGAAAGAGGGCTCCACCTTCGGCATCGTGCGCGTCACCAGCCGGGAGGAGTGGGAAAAGGCGCTGGAAGAGGAGTTCCAGATGGCGGATGAGATTCTGGTCGAAGAGTATCTCTCCGGCATTGAAATCACCGTGCCCATCGTCGGCGGCACGGTTTTGCCTCCCATCGAGATCCGCAGTCCGCACGGTTTCTACGACTACGATGCGAAATACGTCTATCAGCAGGGACACACCGAATACTTCTGCCCGGTGCAGTCGCTCGCCGAACCGGTCGTCCGCCGCGCGATGGAGTTGTCGAAGAAGTTCTACCTCGGCGCCTGCTGCCGCGACATTCTGCGGGTGGACTTCATCGTCACGCCGGACGGCACTCCGTGGCTGCTCGAAGGCAACGCCATCCCGGGCTGCACCGCGACCAGTCTGGTTCCGAAATCCGCCCGGCAGGCGGGCATCTCCTTCGAAGCGATGACCGCCTCGCTGACCTACGCCGCGATGAAGCGGCCGGGCAAACAGTGCGCCGTACCGGCGCCCGCGGAGAAGGTGGCGGCAGCTCCCGCGACAGGAGAAACGTCCGTCCGCCGCCCCAACCGGCTGCTGCTGAAATTGAGCCGCTGGCTCTTTCGGCTGGTGCTGCTCTTCAGCGCTCTACCGTTGCTGCTGGTCGGCAGCGTCGCCGTCCGCGAAGGGGAGCCGGAAGGATTCATCCTGCTGGTCAGCGGATTCTTCATTCTCGGTGCCGAATGGATTTTCAACTGGTTCAACAAGCTGGAGAAACTTTGATGAAATTCTTCCTCCGTCTCTTCGCCGTTCTTCTGCTCTGCACCGCCGCAGTGGGCAGTTTCGCCGCTCCTGCCGCTTCGCCTGCGGCGGAAACCGGTGCTCCGGCCCCGGAGCTGGAAGTAAAAAAGTGGATCAAGGGCGATCCGATCCGTCTGGCCGACCTCAAGGGGAAAAAGTGCGTCGTCCTTTTTTTCTGGACCCTCAGTCAGAACGGAACCGCCGCTTTTGCGCAGATTGGGCTGCTCGCCCATAAACTGGGTGAAAAGAGGTGCAGTTCGTCGCCATCGGCTGCGATTCCGCGGATTCCATCGCAAAATTCAACCGTCTCAACGAACTTCCCTTCCCCGTCGCGGCCGACAACATGCTCGCCACGGTCAACCGTTACATGCGTTCCAACGACCGCATTCCGATGGCGGCGATCATCGACCGGAACGGGGTGCTCGCCTGGCGCGGCGCGGTTGGCAGCCTCGCCGGTGTGCTGCCCGAAGTGATCGCCGGGAAGTTCAACATTCAGCAGCATGTCGAACGGGAGAAATTCTCCCAGGCGGTGATGAGTGCAATCCGGATCAAGGATTACCCCTCCGCGCTGAAACTGCTCGATGATGAGTTGAAGAAGAATCCCGGGAATCTGGAACTCCTGAACGTCAAACTCCCGTTGCAGGGCAAGCTGATGAAGGATCTCGACGGCGCGGAGAAAAGCGCTCTCGCCGCCGTCGAAAAAGAATCCGAAGGAGCCGCAGCTCTACTGGATGATCATGAAGCTTCTGGAGAGCGACCGCCCCGGCCGTCTCGCACCATGGATCGACCGGGTGGCGACGAATTTCAGCGATCAGCCGCGGGTCCTGTTCAAGTTCGCCCAGCAGGAAATGAATCAGCCGCTCGTCTCCCTGCGGCCGTGGAACGCCTGCAAACTTCTGGAAACCGCCTGGAAATCAGGGAAATTCAAGGATGACCGCGAACGCGGCATCGCCGCCGGAGAATACGCCAGAGCCCTCTACTTCTGCGGCCGCCCCGATCTCGCGCTCAACCTGGCCAAAGAGGCGGTCAAACTGCTCAAGGGCACCCGGGAAGCCGCGCAGGCAAATGCGCTTGCGGTCTATCTCAACACGGTCATTCTCGCGTCAAAGCGGCTGAAGTAAGCCGCTTTTTTCGCGAGTTCGCGGATCGGTACGCCGTCCACCAGCAGATCTTCGACGCAGCCGAAGCCGCGATAGACGCGGACCACCAGTTCCGCTTCGCCGTTTGCAAACGCATCCATGAGAATCTGCTCCGCCTCCGGGCGAGTTTCTCATTGAGGTAAAATCGTTCGAACGGGGGATGAAAACTATTCTGATTCCCCGGAATCTCCGCAGATCGACGTTGAGCCAGTCGCCCGACTCCGGCGGTTCGGACGACAGGTGGTCGAACCGCGCCTTCCCTTTTCATCGACCACGATCGACACGCAGCACGAAAGCGGTCCGGAGGTGCGTCCGCCGGGAATATCGGAGCTGCGGGCGACGCTCTCCATCTGAAGCGCAAGATAACGCCCCCGGAAGGGATCACGCGGATCATACGCCTGAACCGGAAAGCGGTAGCTCTTTCCCAACCGGTACGCCGCCTCCGCCCGCACGATCTTCGCTGAAACCACCGCGAGAATCAACAGCGAAGCGAACAGATAAGCGATCCATTTCCACCGTTTCATCGTACCGCCTCCCGCCGGAACTTCCGGGCCAGAATCAGATTCACCACACCGAGCGCCGCGCCGAGTGCGAGAAAGCAGAGCCCGCAGGCGAGAATGTCTCCCGACGCACAGAAGCGCAGAAAGATCTGCCCGCCCAGTACCAGCATTCCGCCGTTGAGCCAACCCGGCCGCCGCAACCGCACCCCATGCCACAGCATCCAGAGCCCGCAAAATGCAAAGTAAATGTTGAAAATCAACATATTGCAATCAGGGCTCCATCCCAGCGGCCAGCAGAGGAAGAGCAGAGGGAGGACCGCGGCGATCCAGTACCCCGTCATCCGGCGCCGGGAACGGAACAGAAATCCGACGGCGACGGCGTAGAGCGCGAGGGAGAACAGCAGCCACCCCCAGCCGTAATTCGTACATTCCAATCGCCGGAAACTGCTCCAGAAATCGCGGAAACTCCCGGCCGCGACCAGCCAGGTCATGCCGCCGAACCCGATGATGAGAAAGAGATTGCAGGAGCGGCCCCCCTCCCGGCGAAGCAGCTCCAGCCCGCCGATCAGCAGCACCGGAAAGAGAGCCGCGTATGAGATCACGCCCCAGCACAGCCCGGCAAGAACCGAGCCACATCCGGCCACTGTAAAGAACAGAAGCAGCGTCATCAGCTCCCCCGCGATTTTCCCCAGCGGCCCACGTCGGTGAGCGCCAGACGCAGCGTCCACGGCGCGAGCAGCAGGAAAAAAAGCCCTGCCTGAAGAAAACTTCTTTCCGTCATATCCGCCCCGCTGACCGCCATCACCACCGTTGCCACCGAACAACCGAGGGCGAGCACCCTCCCGTGGAACAGCCAGACCAGCGGCACACAGAGCAGAATCAGCCAGAAGAGGTAGTCGTTGAGCGAACCGCTGATCTGATAGAGCTGCGAAATGATCGCGATCGCCGAGGCGGCGCCGCCGCCGATCCAGAGCGCCGCGGGTTCACACCAGCACGGCTCCCCGTCGTGGCGCCGCAGCACGAAGCCGCCGAAGACAAGTCCGGCCAGCAGCGGCAGGTACGCCATCGACAACCGCCAGAAGGGGCTGAGCATATCCCAGTTGTGCGCGATCACCAGAATGAGTCCGCCGCTGAACAGTGCCGCGCAAAGAATCGCCAGAACCGTCAGCAGTTTCCGCTTCACCGCGTCCGCCGCGGCTCCCGCCGCCGACTGGTTCCGGCGGAGCAGGATCTCGGCGCTCTCCGGCGAAATCAACCCTTCGCGCACCCACGTCTCCAGATGCTTCGGAAGCTCTTCGGCAAAACTCCGTCCCATACGCCCTCCCCGGGTTGAAACTTATTTGGCCGGCTCCTCCGCGGCCGCTTTGTCGCGGTTCCACATCCGCCGCGGCGGCGGCGAATACGGCTTCGCCTTCAGCCGGTAATGGCCGGTTCCGAGAATCGAATCCAGCTCCCGGAGCAGCTCCGGCGTCACCGAAATCTTCCGCCCGCGCGATTCGATGAAGGTCACCGAATCATCGGTTCCCACCAGGCAGACCACCACCCGGGTGTCGCCGGGCGTCCGGAAACAGGCCTCGGAAACCTGCTTGAGCTTTTCGCTGGTGATCTCCGAGGCGTAGATGTGCAGATGCAGCTCCTCGGTCATCTCCGCCGGAGCCTCGCCGAGCAGCACCACCCGGTCGACGATCACCCGCGGCTTCTCCGCCTCGTCGCGCTTGCTGACCGTGGCTTCGAGCAGCAGCGGCGTGCCGGGAAGCATCTCGATTCCGGAACCGATCAACGTGTTGAGCGCCCGCTCGTAAATCATGCACTCGGCGGAGGAGTCGAGATCCTCCAGCTGGAGGATGCCGAACTGCTTGCCGGAATTCTTGCTGAACTTCTGAGTGAAGGAGCCGACCATGCCGGTCAGCCGCACCTGCGCGTTGTCATTGAGCTTATCCAGATCCCGCAACGGAACACTCGCGTAGGCCCGGACCAGTTCGACGCAGTAGTCGAGCGGATGACCGGTCACGTAGAAGCCGAGCAGCTCCTTCTCGCTCTTTAAAATCTCCTCGTGGTCGAACTCAGGAATATCCGGAATCGGCACCGAACAGACCTCGCCCGCGTCCGCTTCGTCGAGCAGGTCGAAAAGCGACGCCTGTCCGGCGGCGCGTTCGGCCGCGCGCACCTTGGCGAACTCCATCATCGGTTCAGCGATCGCCAGAATCTGACTGCGGCGCAGCCCGAGACCGTCGAGCGCACCCGCCCGGGTGAGGTGTTCGAGCATGCGGGAGTTGACATCCGAGCCGCACCGCTCGCAGAAGTCGGCGAAGGTTTCGAAGCGGCCGTCGGCCTTGCGGCTCTCGATGATCTTCGAGGCGGCGACCTCCCCCACCCCCTTGATCGCACCGAGGCCGAAGCGGATGCAGTCGCCGTCGGTGGAGAAGCGGATGTCCGAAGAGTTCACATCCGGCGGAAGCACCTTGATCCCCATATCCTTGCAGGTGTTGATCATGAAGGCGATCCGCTCGGCGGACTCGATTTCGCCGTTGAGAATCGCCGCCATGAACTGCACCGGATAGTTCGCCTTGAGGTAAGCGGTCTGGTAGCAGACGAATCCGTAGGCCGCCGAGTGGGACTTGTTGAAGCCGTATCCGGCGAACAACTTGATCTTCTCCCAGATCTGATCGGCCAGCTTCTCATCGATGTTGTTGGTCTCCTTGCACCCCTTGAAGAACTTCTCCTTCTGCTTGGCCAGCACATCGACCTTCTTCTTGCCGATCGCCCGGCGCAGGATGTCCGCGCCGCCGAGGGTGAAGCCGGCCAGCACCTGCACCACCTGCATGATCTGCTCCCTGATAGAGCATGATGCCGTAGGTCTCCTTGAGGCAGTTCTCCATCAGCGGATGGTCATAGATGATCTCCTCCTCGCCCTTCTTGCGGCGGATAAAGTCCGGAATGAACTGCATCGGCCCGGGCCGGTAGATTGCGAGAAGCGCGATGATGTGCTCCAGCGTCTCCACCCCGAACGAACGGCAGAGATTCTGCATGCCGCCGGATTCGAGCTGGAAGACCGCGACCGTGTCGCCGCGCTGGAGCATTTCGAAGGTCTTCGGGTCGTCGAGCGGAATCTTCATCATGTCGATGTCGATCCCGAAGTCCTTGTGAATCATGTTGAGCGCGTCCTTGATGATGGTCAGCGTCTTCAGCCCGAGGAAGTCCATTTTGAGCAGTCCCTGCTCCTCGCACGGGTGCGCAGGGAACGGCACCACCATGCTGTCGGAGGCGCTCCGGGCCAGCGGCACGAGGTTGTCCAGCCGCTGGTCGCCGATGATCACCCCGGCGGCGTGGATGCCGGTCTGGCGGTTCAGCCCCTCGAGCACCTTGGCGAACTTCCACACCTTGCCGATCATCGGGTCGGTCTCGATCTTCTCGGCGAGCTCCTTGTTCTGCTCGACCGCCTTGTCGAGCGTCATCTTCGGATCCTCCGGAATCATCTTCGAGAGCCGGTTGCCGAATTCGAAGTCGCAGCCGAGCACCCGGGCGACATCCTTGACCACCGCCTTCGCCTTGAGCTGGCCGTAGGTGCAGATCTGCGCGACGCTGTCGAAGCCGTACTTGCCGCGGACGTAGTCGATCACCTCGCCCCGGCGGCGTTCGCAGAAGTCCACGTCGAAGTCCGGCGGGCTGACTCGCTCCGGGTTAAGGAAGCGCTCGAAGAAGAGGTTGAACCGCAGCGGGTCGATGTCGGTGATCCGCGTCAGGTAGGCGACGAGAGAACCGGCGCCGGAGCCGCGCCCCGGCCCGACCGGAATGTCCTCCGCCTTGGCGTGGCGGATGAAGTCCGACACCACGAAGAAGTAGCTGATGAAGCCGGTCTTCTCGATGACGCCGAGCTCGTACTCCATCCGGTCGAGGATCTCCTTCTGGCGCGCGTCCGGCTCGGAGATTTTGCGCGGATCGAATCCGTAGCGGTACTCCATGTTGTCGAAGCAGACCTCGCGCAGGTCGTTGCGGTCGGCCAGCCGCCCGTCCGGCATGTAGAACTTCGGGTAGTGGTTGACCTCGGGCACGTAGTGGAACTTCATGCTGCACCGTTCGGCGATCAGCCGGGTGTTGGTGATCGCCTCGGGCACCTCGCGGAAGAGTTCGCGCATCTCCTGCTCGCCCTTGAAGTAGAACTCCGGCGTCGGGAAGCGGAAGTGCTTCTCCGCCAGCCGGGCGCCGGTCTGGATGCAGAGCATGATCTCGTGCGCCTCGGCATCCTCCTTGCGCATGTAGTGGACGTCGTTGGTGGCGATGAGCTTGAGGTTGTTGCGCCGGGCGAGGTCGATCAGATATTTGTTGCAGCGCTGTTCCTCCTCCATGCCGTGGTCCATGAGTTCGATGAAGAAGTGGTCCGGACCGAAGATGTCGAGGTATTCGCCGAGCGCCTGTTCCGCGCGCTTCGTATCGCCCTGGAGGAAGTACTGGGAGATTTCGCCGCCGATGCAGGCGCTGGTGCAGATCAGTCCGTCGCGGTACTGGCGCATGATCTCCTTGTCGATCCTCGGCTTGTAGTGGAATCCGTCCTTGTTGGCGGCGGACATGAGCTTGCACAAACTGAGGTACCCCTGTTCATTCTCGCAGAGCAGCACCAGATGGAATCCGCCGCGGTTGAAGGGCTTGTTCGAATCGAAGTCGCGCATGTCCCCGGGGGCGACGTAGGCCTCGACGCCGACGATCGGATTGATTCCGGCGCCGGAGAGAACCCGGTGGAACTCCTCGGCCCCGCCCATGTAGCCGTGGTCGGTGATCGCCATCGCGGTCATGTCGTGTTCTTTCGCCAGCTCGACCAGCCCCGGGATGGTGCACGCTCCGTCGAGCATGCTGTAGTGTGTGTGCAGATGCAGATGAACGAAATCGGAAGCCATTTTCGGCACGTTTCTCCTGTGTGAAATTTCATGAATCCTGCCGGAGAAATAGTATACTCCGGAAAGGGTCTCTTCACAACCCGCCGACGGAAGATTTTTCAAAAAACTTCCCGTCCCGGCAGCGTCGCGGCGGCGCCGCGCGTTCCGGATTTTTCCCTGCGGGAAGCGGAAGGGACGGAAGCTATCTTTTTCCGGCGATTTTCCGGTTCATTTTTTGCATTTTGATTTTTCCGTGCTTATATTTAGTTCCATGCCGACCGGAGTCTTCCGGCGGGAAGCCGGGAGAGGAGAAACGAAACCGGCGGGAATCATACACAGGAAGGAACGCGGGGGACCATGCACAGATACCGACCGGGGATGTTGTTGTTTTTCTTTCTGTTCACCCTTTTCCCGGCGCCGTTCGCGGCGGCGGCGGAAGAAGAGACGGCCGCCGCGTTCCGGGAGGAGAAGACCGGAACAGCCTCCTGATGAAACTTCTGGAGGAACAGGCCTCTCCGGAAAGGTTCGGGGAGGCTCTCTGGCGGATCTTTCAGGCGCAGAAGAGCTTCGATGAGAAGGTCGATTTTCTGTATGGATTTCAGTGGTCGCGGGCGAACTATGACATCAATCCGGTCTTCGTCGGGCGGCTGCAGCTGAAGCAGAAGCTGAGCGAAGCGCTGGAGAAATCGCCCGACTCGGCGGAACTGCATTTCTTTCTGGCGCTCACGCTTCAGCCGCACGAGTATGTCTGTTCCGAGAATCCGCTCGGCCATCTCCGGAAGGCGCGGAAACTGGCGCCGGGGAATCCGCGAATCGAATATGAACTCGGCCGGATGCTGCTGCGGATCGGCGATTTCCAGGAGGCGGAGCCGCTGCTGACGCGCAACGCCGCGGCGGTCTCCCTATCCGACGGAGCAGAACGATCCGGCCATACTCTATCTCATCACCGACCGGAAGGAGAAGGCGCTGGAACTCTTCCGGCAGGAAGCGCCTCGGGAAGAAGTCGCCGAAGCGGATCTTCTCCGACTTCCATCTTCTCCACCGCTTCGGCGAACCGCAGGCGGCGGCGGAGCTGCTCGCGCGGGACCGCGCCCGGCTCACCCCGGAACAGGAGCGGTATCTGAACGCGGTGGGACTTCTGCTGAGCGGGAAGAGGAAAGAGGCGATTCCGCTTCTGGTTCCGGCGGCGGCGCCGGAGCGAGTCCGGCATCTCCTGGCAGAACAGCTTCGCCTTTTCCCGCGTCGCAGGGAGAATCGAGCGCGAGCCGGAACTGTTTCATCTGGACCTCTTCCGGGAGGAACCGGCGCTGACGGGATTGAGCGTGATGGAGATTCTGTTTCCGGCAAAGGATTCCCCGATTCAGTGGCGGCTGCCGATGCAGAATTTGAATTCGGAGATCACCGGCAAATCCATTCTGCTGCTTCAGGCGCTGAGCCGGGAGAATCCGGAACTGCTCGCCGCGATCCGCGAGGGTCTCGAAGGAGTCGGCTGCCGATACACCGCGCTCTATCTCGGGCTTACCGCGGAGACGCTGCGGAGCGACGGCCTGCGAACCGCGGAAGCGCTCTACCGCGGGCATCCCGGCGATCCGGTTTACGCCGAGACCTTTTTCCGGGAGGGGCGCCGGGCACAGCGGCCGTTTACCCGCGACGAATATTCCGCCATCCTGAAGGTGCTTCGGGAGCATCGTTTCCCCTCGGTGCAGGGGGTGTTTCTCTCGCTGAACGACGGGCAGGAGTTTTCTCCGGAGGAGAAGCGGAAACTCTTCCGGGAGGCGGTGGAGGTGATGTTTTGCGACGCGCCCTCGCTGTTCACCGCGTCCCGGCAGGCGATTCCGGCGGAATACCGGGAAATTTTCATGGAACGGCTGGCCGCGCAGCTGGAGGATTCCGCCGCGGGGGAAGCGCGATCCCTTCCGCTACTGGGTGCTGCTCGGGCATTACGCCTATCAGCTGCTGGAGGAAAATCGCTTTCCGGAACTGTTCTCCGCCCTCCAGCGCTACAGTCCGAACTGCGGTCCGGTTTCGTACCGCGACATCATGCGGTACCGTGCGGTCGGCATGTTCAGTCTGTACTCCTCGCGGGACAGCGTGGAGCAGACCGCGAAATTCCTCGCAGTCAGCGTCGATCCGCTCAACTTTCTGCAATATGCGATCTCCTGCGTCGAGGGGCGGAGCAGCTGGAATCCGAGTGTTCTGGAGGGCGTTCCGCCGACGCTCTATTCTCTGCTGACGATGATGCTGCGGGAGAAGCAATACCCGACGTTGTGGCGCCCCTTTCCTCTCAGCCGATGCTCCGGCAGCCGGAGATCGACTGGGACGGGTTCGAAGCGGCGGTCCGGAACTCCAGCCTGCCGCAGCTGGTGAAGCTCGCCGCGGCGAACAGCTTCGGCAACCGGGACGAAGCGCGCGCGCTGCTGCAATCCGCCGTCGCGGGAACCCCGAACCCCACCCCCGGATTTCTGCTGAACGCCCTCGCCTTCTCGCTTCAATTCGGCGCGCCGGAACTGAGTTCGGAACTTGCGGAGAAACTCTACCGCGCGCCGAAGGCGGGGCGGGACGCCCGGCGGATCGCCGCGCTGGTCCTGCTCAAAAACAGTTCCGGCAAGGCGGACGCGCAGACCGGCGAACGGCTCGATTTTCTCTACCGCACACTCTCTTCGGCCGAACAGCAGGTCATTCAGGACAACTTCCTGCGGCGCAACGGCTACGCCCGTGAAATCGAACGGTACCGCCGCAAAGAGGAGGCCTCCCCCGCCGGAACGTCGTGAATTTCGGCTCCCGCTTCGAGCCGCAGAGGCTGTTCAACTCGTTCCGGAAGGAGAAAACACAGGTGACCGAGGCGGTCAGGAAGGAACTCAACTGCGTGCAGACCGAACAGCGCTGGCGCTTCTACCTGCCGGAGGCGACTCTCAGCCGCACCAGCTATTCGACGCTGACGAAACTGCGATTCGCCGCGAACAACGCCCGCCACAAGGCGGTGCTGGAGGAACTCTTCCGGACTTTCGCGGCAGACGGGAGCCGGCAGGAGCGCTGCAACGCGGCGGAACTGGCAGAATCCGTGCTCGACCGGAACGCGGAAGCCGCCGCACTGTACGAGACGCTGCTGAAGGAGGCGCCGCAGGACGCCTATCTCCGTTACCGGCTCTTCCTGCTTCAGGCGAAGAACGGTCCCGACGCCGCGCGGGCGAACTACCGCATTCTGCGGCAGCTCCCCGGCCTCTCGCTTACCGCCCGGATGCCGCAGGTGACGGAGTTCCCCGCCGCCATGACGATCGTGGAACTGACCCTGGAGGAGTACCGGAACCGGCCGATGGAGCTCCGCACCTTTCAGGCACTGGTGAATCTGCTTCAGAAGAGCTATCAGCAAAAAGACGGGAAAGAGCTCCTGATACCGATCGATCCGCAGGAGCAGCTTGGACTGGTTCCGCGGAAGGAGGAGCCGCGCGCGGCGGAACGGCGGCGTACGCTCACCCGGGCGCTATGCGATTACGGCCGGCGCGATCCGCAACTTCATCCGGCGGCGCTCCAGGCGAAACTCTGTCTCTTCCGGGCGGAAGGGGCGCGCCCGCGGAGAAAGAGCTGTTCGACGACATCCGGAAGCTCTATCTGAGCGCGCCCCGGTTCCCTCGCCGGACGTCATTTTGGAGTTCCTCTGCGACGATCTGCTCCGGACCCGGAACTTTGCGGAGGTGGAAGCGCTCATCCCCCGGTTGCGGAAGAGTTCCCCCGTTCGGCGGAGGAGCTCGCCGCCTGCACCGCCTTCACCCGCGCTCTGCTGACCGTTCCGGAGCAGCAGTTCGCCGCGGTGTTCGACGAAGCGCTGAAGGCGCAGAAGGTCTCCGCTCCCGTCCTGCTGAAGAGCGCCCTGAAGGCGGCCGCGCAGCGGAAGATCTCCTTTTCCACTGCGCCCGTCCTCCTGCAAAAAAAGGTCTGCGACAACTTCCAGCTGGCGAGGAAACTGCTGACCACCACGCTGGATTTCGCCGCGAAACACGGGACGGCCGAAGAGATCTGCGCGTTTTACCGCCGGCTCTACACCCTCGGCGCCGAAGCCATCGACGAAAACCCGGCGCCTCCCGGCGCAGGAGGCGGCGCAGCGGCGGAAAAGCCTGGAGAACCTCCTCATGGAAGCCGCGCGGAGCGTCTCCAACCGGTATGCCCTTCAGGGCGCCGTGCTCGAAGGGTTCTGCCTCGCGGTCGTCACGCCGCGGACGCCTCCACTGCCGGAGCAGCTGGAGGATGAACTGCGGCAGCAGCTCTTCTCGCCGCTGATGTTCAACTCCAATGCCGCGGGGAAAATCGATCTGTTCCGGATTCTGGAACAGGGCCGGGCGTTCGCGCCGGCGGAGGAGTTTGACCTGCCCCTCTGTTCCAGAGGCAATCTCTTCCTCCAGCTCGATTCGCAGACGAAGCGGAAGCTCCAGCTCCGGATCGCCGCCTGCCGGGAGAAGAATTTCGGCCACAAGATCGTCCGCGCATTGTGCGGCAGCTGGAACAACAAACCGCTGATCGAAATTTGCGCCGAACACCTGCCGGAACTCCGGAAGATGACTCCGGAGAAGCGGGCGCGGCTCTGGGAAACGTTCCGCAATCTCTTCTCCCAGGATTTCACGCTGCGGGACGAACCGGAGCTGGACCGGCATCCGGAGTTGAAACAGCTCATTCTGGAGGACACCCGCCGGGAGTATGAAACCCGGTATCGACAGGCGCTGGAGCAGAAGGAACTGCCCCGCCAGAACGACCGGCGGAACTGCAACGAGCTGAAACTTCTCTACTTCTGGTTCCGGCAGGAAGACGACGCGCGGGCCGACAAACTGGCGGATCACCTCTGCCGCCTCGCGAAAGATTCCGCTCTGGGAGAGTGGCAGCTGCGCAGCGTGTTCGGGCACTCCTTCGATCTGCGGTTCCGGCGCAAGATGAAGGAGGTCGGACTCACGTCCGACCAGCCGGTCTCCCTCCCCGTACGAGCTGGTGGAACTCTTCCGGAGCGAATTCGCACGCACGCCGCAGGCGGAACAGCTCCGGCGCTACCCCGCGCTCTTCGCGGAGATCGCGGAGATGTTCGGGGAGCAGTTCAACGAAGAGGCCGGCCTCCGGCTGGTTTCCCAATATCGCTTCCGCACCCCGGCCGAACTCGACTTTCTGAATCAGACGTTCGCCGCGATGAAATCGGACGCGCCCGCGGTGGCCGCCGCCCGCAAACTCTACCGGCTTCTGGCCGAATCCGCCGCCGGGAAACTGTCGGAGGAGTCGCGCCGCGACGTGGAGGAGCTGGCCGGGCGTTACCGGAACAGGAGCGCCTCCGCCATCGAGCGCCGGTGGCTCACGGAGCACCCGGAGCTGTTCGCGGAATCGCCGCAGGCTCTCGAAATCTTCCGGAGCATGACCGCCGAACTGACGAAGCGGACCCGGAACAATCCCGGCAAGGCGCCCGACGCCTGCGCCGCACTGCTTCGCGCTCTCGTCCGGAGCCGGGGAGACGATCGGCCGGGAGAAATTCACCGGCGCGTTCTCCGGACTCTTCAACACCTGTTATGAGAACCTCGCGATTCTGAGCGTTCCGCAGGGCAAGCTCCTCTACCCCGCCCTCGTCGATTTCTACACCTGGACCGGCGACGGAGAAAAGCTCGAAGAGCTCCGGGAGTATACCGATCTGATCTCTCTTGAGGAGCTCCGCAGGCTGGAACAGGAGCGCTCCTGGCCCGGCCACACGCTGGAGGCGCTGCGCAAACTTTTCCCGGCCTCCGGGGCAACCGCGGAGAAGTGAGATGAAACGTTTCGGATTCCTGCTCCTGCTGCTGACGCTCCCCGCGCTGTACGCCGGGCGGTACGCCTGCATTCTGGAGCTGCGCGCCGGATCCCCGAGCTGGCGGCGGAAAACCGCGCCTTCTGCCGGGAACTGGCCGATCTGCTCCGGGCGAAGGGATTTCCGGCGGAGAACATCACCTGGTTCACGGAGGAGCCGCAGCCGGGCCTCTCCCGCCGGGCCACGCCGGAGGGGGTGCGCGAATACCTCGCCGGAAGCGCGGCGAAACTGACCCCGGACGATGAGTTCTACCTCTTCAGCGTCGGCTACATCTCCGCCGGGCGCAAGCGGATCTCGCTGGCGACCGCCGGGGGAGAATCTCCGGCGAAGAGCTGACCGGACTGCTCGACGCACTCCGGGCGCGGCAGTATCTCTTCCTCTTCAACACCCACGGCGCGGCGCTGTTCGAACCTCTCGCGAAGGGGATGCGGTTCGTGGTTTCGGCGACCGACGATCCCGCCCAGAGCAATCCGCCCGCCCTGCCCCGTTTCTTCCTGGCGGAGTGGCGGAAGGACGCCGCCGCCACCGACTGGCGCGACCTCTTCCGGCGCACCGGCAGAGCGGTCGAGGAGTTCTGCCGGCAGAACCGGATCGCCCGCTCGGAAAACGCCTGTTTCCACTACGGCGGCAAGACGGAGCATTATCCCTTCGCCGAAGCGGGGCGGCCGCTCCGGCGCCGCTCTTCCGGAGCGTTGCCGGAGCCGGAGAAGAGACCGGCGGCCGCGAACAGCTCTCCGCCCGCCTCGCGAAACTGGCCGTCACCCGAAAACGGCAGCAGCCGGACCGCGAAACGCGCGCGCTGTACGAGGCGGCGGCCTCCGCCGCGGAGAAGTTTCCCGGCTTCGGCGCCGTCTTCGCCGACCGGAACTTCGAACTTGTCGTCAATCCAGATAAATCGGCGAAACTCACCGTCCGCGAAACGATCTTTCTCCGCGACGAAAACGGCGTGATGAATTTCCGCTACTTCTCCCCCGGCAAGGGGCGGATCACGCAGGCGCGCCTGATCGATCCGGACGGCTCCCGGACGGACTTTCTCGACGGCGCGCCGCTCTCCGGACACTCCCTGCGCTTCGACACGCTGACGGCGAAGTGCGTGCTGCTCCGCAGTGCGGAGTTCTCCATTCCCGTCCCCTCGCATCTGCCGGAGTTCCAGCAGACGCTCCAGCTCCAGACCCTCTTCCCGGTGGCCCGGACCACCGTCTCTTTGCAGAGCGAGCCGGAGGATCTGCTGCGCTGGAAACTCTACAACACGCAGGCCGTTCCGGAGCGGAAAAACGGGCGGACGCTGCTGCGGTTCGACGCGATTCCGGCATATTCGCCGCTCCCCTTCGACGACGAGCCGGAACTTCACCGCGCCGAACTGGTCGTGACGACGCTGCCCTCCTGGGAGGCGTTTCTCACCTGGAGCCGCCGCATGACGGCACGCTCCGCCGTGCTCGACCGCGATGCGGAAGCGGTGCTCGAAGCGTTGACGAAAGAGGCGAAGAGCGATACGGAGAAGATTCGCCGGATCTACGACTATCTCTGCTCGATCCGCTACCTGACCGAACCGGTGGGCGCCGGTGCGTTCCGCCCCCGCACCCCCCGGCGAAGTGGTCCGGAACCGCTTCGGTGACTGCAAGGACAAGGCGAACGCCCTGGTCACGATGGCGGAGAAGCTCGGCATCCGGGCCTGCCGCGTCCTGCTGAACCGAGGCGGGCGGAGCGATCCAAAGTTCCCCAGCTGGCAGTTCAACCACATGCTCGTCCTCCTGCCGGAACTGCCCGGATACCCCGACGGCCTCTGGCTCGATCCGACCGACGGGACGACCAAGTTCGGGGAACTGCCCCCCGGCGACGAGGGGGAAGCAGGGGCTGCTGCTCAAAGCCGACAGCTGCGAATTCAAGCTTGTCTCCCCGCAGAAAAGCGGCAATTCGGTCATCGAGACGATCCGCCTGCACCGGGACGCCCCGGCGGGGCGGATCACTGGAACGATCCATCTGCGCTACTCAGGGCGGGCGGACTATCGGATGCGCCAGTCGCTCCGCCGCCTCACGCCGGTGCAGACGGACTACTTCATCCGTGAACAATTGAACGCCGTTCTGCACGGGTTCCGGGTGAAGAACTTCCGTCTGATCCACGCCGAAGCCGAACAGACCCTGCCGCTGGAACTGGAGGCGGAAGTCTTCACCGAAGCCGGGAATTTCGTTCCGTCCGACCTCGCCGCGCCGGGCTCGTTAGACCGCTGTTTCATCGCGGAAAAGCGTGCGATGCCGATCCGGCTGGCCGACGGCGTCCCGTGCGAATATTCACAGACGCTGGAGTTTCCGGGCGGGAAGCTGCCGGCTCTTCGCTGGAAGCGGGAAAACGCGCGTCTCTCCGCGGAAATCGTTTCCGGCAACGACCGGAGGCTGATCCGGATTCTCGTCCGGGATCCGGTGATTCCGCCCTCCGAATACGAAGAGACCGGAGCACTCGTCCGGGAGTTCACGAGAGAGCTGAAACAATGGAGAATGCCATGAGTGAGACCAACATCCCCGCGCTGCTGCGTTCGATTCCGGGGCGCATTGAAAAAGTGAGGCAGGAACTGAGCCGCCGCATCTACGGGCAGGATGAACTCATCCTCCAGCTCCTCGCCGGAATCGTCGGCCGGGGGCATTGCCTGCTGACCGGCGTTCCGGGGCTGGCCAAGACGCTGCTGGTCAGCTCGATCGCGGAGATCGCCGACCTCGATTTCAAGCGGGTGCAGTTCACCCCCGACATGATGCCGGGCGACATTACCGGCAGCGAGATTCTCGAAGTCGACAAGGCCGGCGGCGAACGCGTGTTCAAGTTCGTCAAAGGGCCGATCTTCACCCAGCTTCTGCTCGCGGACGAAATCAACCGCACGACGCCGAAAACCCAGGCCGCCCTGCTCGAGGGAATGCAGGAGCGCTGCGTGACGGTCGCCGGGGTCCGCCACCGGCTGCCGGACCCATTCTTCGTGCTGGCGACGCAGAATCCGATCGAACAGGAGGGCACCTACCCGCTGCCGGAGGCGCAGCTGGACCGCTTCATGTTCGGGCTCGAAGTCGGCTACCCCTCCTACGAAGACGAGCTGAAAATCATGCTCAACACGACGGCCGGAAGCGCTGCGCCGCTGGAGAAGGTCCTTTCGACGGAGGAACTTCTCGCGTTTCAGAAGGTGGTCGAATACATCCCCCTGCCCGACTCGGTGGTCCGTTTCGCCGCGCGAATCGTGCGGGCGACGCGTCCGGGTGAAGAGGGGTGCGCCCCGGCCGCTGAGAAATACATCCGCTGGGGAGCCGGACCGCGCGCCGGGCAGTGTCTGGCGCATTCCGGAAAGGTCTTCGCGGCGTTCGACGGCCGGATGAACGTTTCCGCCGACGATATTCTCAAAGCGCTGGAACCGGTCATGCGCCACCGGATCATTCTGAACTACCGCGCGGAAGCCGACCGGCGGACCATTCACGATATTCTCGCGGAAATCATTCAATTCGCCAAGTGAGAACTCCCCGGATGGAACACCGAAACGCAATCGCGGATTATCTGGACATCGACCTTCTGGCGCGCCTCTCCGACCTGGAGTTCCGGGCCGCATTCCTGGTCGACGGATTTCTGAGCGGCATCCATGCCAGTCCGTTCCGCGGCCGGAGCGTGGAGTTCCGGGAACACCGCAACTACCACCCCGGTGACGAGGTCTCCGCCATCGACTGGAAAGCCTATGCGCGCACCGACCGCCTGCATGTGCGTACCCACGAGGCGGAAACCAACCTGAATGCTCACATCCTGCTCGACCGGAGCGGCTCGATGAACTTCCGCGGCCCCGGCGCGCGCATGAGCAAATGGGAGTACGCCCGCTCGGTAGCGGCGGCGCTTCTCCTCTTTCTGCTCCGACAGCAGGACGCCGCCGCATTGACTCTGGCCGGGGAGAATACAGCCCCGGCGGGAAGCCCTCCGCCACGGAGAGCGGGTTCCGCCGGCAGCTGGCACGTCTGGCCGGAGAAGCGGGAGATCGTGACAGCGACTGGCCGTCTGTGCTGGCGGAACTGGCGCAGGAACTCCGGCCGCGATCCGTGGTGATTTTGATCTCCGACTTCTATGTCGAACCCGCCGTACTGGCGCCGGCCTTCGACCTCTTCCGCGGAAAGAACTGTGAAATCCTTCTGCTGCACGTCATCGATCCGGCGGAAGAGGAGTTCCCCGGTTCAGAAACACAGCTGCTGGAGGAGTGCGAGACCGGCGAACGGCTTCTGCTCAATCCGGAGCTGATCCGGGAGAGCTGCATGAAAGCATTCCGGGAGCACGCGGCGGCGCTGGCGGAACTGGCCGGGTCGCGCGGCGGAGAGTACCTCCCGCTGCGGACCGACCGGGTGATGCTGGAGCTTTTCGGAGCCTATCTCCGGCTCCGCGCCGGACGCGGGAGGCGCAGATGATGCACACAGCCTTCCCCGCCTACCTCGCAGGAGCGCTCCTGATTCTGATTCCGGTCGTTCTGCATCTGCTGAAACGAAAAGTGACCGTACCGGTGCCGTTCCCGTCGTTCTTCTTCCTGAAGAAGACTGCCGCAGGCAGGCAACGCAGAAACAGTTTGCGAAAATATCTGATCCTCCTCTGTCGCTGCCTGGCATTTCTGTTTCTGGCGTATGCGTTCGCCTATCCGCATGCCTCTGCCGTGGTTCCGGCTCCGGCGGAGGCGACAATCGTTGTCCTGGATTGCTCCTTCAGCACCGAACCATTGCAGACGCAGATGCGCACAGCTCTCGAGAAAGTGCTGAAAGCAGCCTCGCCGGAACACCCCATGCTGATCGCCGCCGCGGGTGGTCAGCTGCTCTGGAGCGGCGACTTTTCCGCCGACCGCGCGGCGCTCGCCTCCTGGGCACAGGAGCGGATGAGCCGCCCGCAGAGCAGCGCCTTCGCCAGTGCGCTGGCGATGGTGGACAACCGCCTGGGCACCATCCCGGCAAAGAAAAAAACATCGTCGTGATTACCGATCGTCAGGCGCTTCCGTGGGAGGGCGTTCGCCCGGGCATGCTCCGGCATGCCACCGCAATCCGCCTCGCCGGGCCGTCACTCCGCCGGGAGACGCCCAACGTCGCCGTCACGGCGGCCGAGGTCGCCGGTCCTTACACACACGCGCGACAGGAACTGCTCCTCCACGTGACGCTCCGCAACTTCAACCCGACCCCGGGCGGGTGCTCCTGACGGTTGAACTGGCGCAACGGAACGTCCTCCGGAAGGAGCTCCTCCTCCCGGCGAACGGGACACTCCGGGAACAGTTCCGCCTGAAAAACGATCTTCCGGATTTCCGTCCGGTTCCCGGCAAAGTGGCGATTCAGGCAGAAGCGAACGAGCTGAAGGCCGACGATATCCGTTATTTCGCCGCACAGCCGGTTCAAGCGCCCGAGCTCTTCCTCACTCCGCACGGGGAAGATGAGCCGGACTTCCTCTCCATTGCGTTGACGAGCCGTGCCGACGAGACGCAGCCTCCCGCGGTCAATCTGCACACCCTCACGCCGGAGACAGAGAAGGAAGCTGTCCGGAGCGACATCATGATCGTGGACCATCCGGAACGCGTGAAGGGAATCGCGGGAATTCTGGAAAAATTGCTCGCTTCCGGCGGAAGCGCGGTCCTCCTCTGGCGAAACAGCGCAGAAATGCGCGCCCTCCTCGGTCATTTCGGTTTCCGTGTCCGACGTTCGGAACTGCGGGGAACCCGCCGGCTGGAGTTCATCGATTTCAGTCACCGGCTCTTCCGGGACTATTTGAAAATCAACGCCGGGACCTGGTTCGACATTCTGTTTTTCCGGATCCCGCAGATTGCACCGCCTCCGGACGCACGGATCATCGCCACATTCGACGGCTCCATCCCGGCCGTCATGGAGCGGAAATGCGGGAAAGGCACACTTTTCGTGCTGGCCTTCCCCCGAGTCCCTCCTGGACCAACTGGCAGACGTTCGGCAACTTCCCCCCCTTCTGGCGGGAGTTGATCCTGCAGGCAAACAAGCCCGAGAACTTCCGCACCACCCTCCCGCTCGACGGCTCGGCAAGGAAGATGCCGGCCGAGATTGTCGATCCGCAAACCGGCGTTTCCAGCGGGCGGCTTCTCCGTCTCGACCGGGCGGGGAATTACCTATGCGGCAATCGGATCTGCAGCGTCAACCCGCCGGCGCGGGAATCCGAAACAGCGCTTCTGCCGGAGAAATTCGACCCCTCCGGACTGCTCGCTCCGCAGTCGGAGCGAAAACCGACGGAGGCCGCCGCGGCAGAGACGGAACTTCTCCGGGCCGTCGCAAACGTTCCCTCGTCGTGGCGCTTCTGGCTCCTGCTGGCGCTGCTCTTCTTTCTCGCGGAACTCGGACTGGCGAACAGGACGGTGCTATGATGGACCACAGAGACCGCCCCCTTTTCCTGAAACTTCGCCGCGAACATCGCGCCCGGCTCTGGCTCCTCCCCGGCGGAAGCGCACTGGCCGTCACGTCAGGGGCGCTGATTCTGCAATCGCTTCTCCTGCCTCTTTTCTTCGGTCAGGATCCCGGCGGACTCCGACGGGCGCAGGCCGCAACCGCCCTGCTCTCCACCGCCGCGGCGGCCGGACTCGCCGCCGTGCTGTATCTCCGGCGGCGTCGCCGGACGGCGGAAACCGCGGCGGAACTGGATGCCGAAGCCGGGGCGAAAAAACCAACTGGAGGCCGCGTGGGAGCTGAAAAACAGCGATCACATCCTCCGGGACGAACTGCAAAAGGCGGCGGATGAAGCGTACCGCGCCTTCCGCTTCTCCCGCCGTCCCGCCGGATTGAAACTGGTCATCGCCGGACTCGCCGTCACGCTGGCCGGCAATCTGCTGATTCCGGCCGCCGGATACGCCGCAGCGCGCCGCGCTGCGGCGGAAACCTCCGCTCCGTTTTCCGAAAGGGCTCCGCAGCGCACCCCGCAGGACGGAACGGAAGAGCCGCCCCACGCTGAATCCGCCGCTCCGGCAGAGTACGCCGAACTGCTGCTAACCCACCCTGAGGCGGAAATCCGGGCCAAGGCGCTCGACGAGATCGAATGGGAGGGCTGCGGCCGCTCCGGCGCCGGTTTTTCAACGATCGTCCTCACGGTATTCGTCAACGGGGAAAAACGGCGGGAGCTGAAACCGGAGGAGCTCCCGAAGCAGCCGGGGAGATCCGTTTCGGCGGCTTCCTCCCGCTGGAGGAGCTCGACGTCAAGCCGTTCGACCTGGTCAGCTTCCATCTGACCGGCGTCACCGAGATCGGCGGGAAACCAACGGAGCTCCTGAGCACGCCGCAGTTCATCGAAATCCGACCGTTCCGGGAGGAGGCGCAGCTTCTGGATCTGCCCGGCGGCGCAGGCGGTGGAGAAACCTTTCAGCTTCTCAATCTGTTTCTGGGGATTCAGATCGACTTGAACAAAGCGCTGTTCCGGGCGGAAATCCTGCGCCGACAAGGTGCCGCCGGAGCCGATGAGTTCCGAAACCATCTCCGCGATCTGGAGCGGGAACAGCGAGAGCTCGCCGCCGATCTGGAGAAATATCTGAACTCGGAGGAGGCGCGGAAAATCCCCCGCCGACACCGTCAACCATCTGGAGAAATCGTTTGAAGAGATGAAAAAAACCTCTTCGGCGCTGAAGGAGCTTCTGTGATGAGAGATCGGGTTCTTTTTCTGATTCTGCTGTTCAGCCTCTTTCCGGGGCGGGGAACGGGGGAAGCGTTGAACGATGCCGCCGCCGCCCAGCGGCAGGCGATTGCCGAGCTGATCCAGTCCCTCAAGAGCGCCCGCAGAATCCTTTCGACACGCCCCCGGATCCCGGCTCCGGCACGTCCGGAGTGAAGCCGGTGTTCCGAGACCGTCAAACCTTCCTGCTGCCGGAGATGCCCCCTTCGGCAAACCCCGCCGAACAGCTGAACGCCCGGATCGAAGAGCAGAAGCGGCTGCTCGACAAGATGCGCCGCACTCCCGGCAGTGACGCCGCCGCGCGCGAAAAGCTGATGCGGCAGCAGCGGGAGATCCGGGAAAAGACACCGAGCAAAACCGGTTCCCCCCTGCCGGGAGAGACGGCACGCCACCTGGAACGGGCGGAAAACGCCATGAAGGAGAGCGAAAACATGCTGCGCTCCGGACGCTCTTCCATGGCTCAGACGGCCGCACAGAAAGCACTTGCCGATCTGAAACGGGCGGCGGGCGAGATCGACGTCAACGGAGATCGAAAGATGCAGCGCTCGCTTTCGGCCGCACAGCGGGAAATGGAACGGCTCGCAGGTCGGTCCGGCAAGGGAGTTCCACACCCGCACAACAGGAGGCGCTCCGCGCTCTGGCGGAACGGCTTCTCGCCGATGCCCTCAACCAGCACCGGACCGGAAAACAGTCTCATGCGGAAACACTCGCCGAACTGGCAAAACAGATCCACGACGCCGCCACCTCCACACCGGCAGCGTCACTCGCCGATCTCACCGCCCGGATCCGGGCGCTCCGCATGGAGGGGCGCAACGCCAGGCTCGTCCTGGAAGAACGCCTCACCGCCCTGGAGGAACTCTCGCAGCAGCTCCGCTACATCGCCGGACATCCGGAGACTCTCGACGCGCCGGCAAGAACGCTGCTGCACGACGACCTGCAAACGGAGCTGGAGCTGACGGAACTCGCGCTCGAACAGCTGAAACTCGCCGATCCCGGCAACACCGCCCTCGCCGGAAGCGCCGTCCGCGCCGGAAAGCTCCGGCGCGCGCCGGCGACGGTTCCGCCGGACGGAGACGCGCTGAAATTCGCGGATGAAATCACAACGCTGTGCCGGGAGATCCGGCAGCATCTGAACCGTCTTCAGGCCGCGGAACATTTCTATTTGTTCCATCCGGACGACGTTCCCGCCCGGTATCGGGAGGATGTGGCGAAATATTTCGAACGTCTCTCCGAGCTGGAGGAGCGGCGACAAGAGAAGGAGCTGAAGCATCGCCATGAATGAGACGGTTGCAAAATTCGCCTGGGATTTTCCGCTGGGGATGACGGGACTCTGCCTCGCGCTGGCGGCGGGAGTGCTCCTGATCGTGCTCTCCTACTTCTTCACGCTCCGAAAGCTCCGCCCGTTCTGGAGGGGGGGTGTTCCTCCTGCTGCGTCTCACCGCTTTCGGAGCTCTGATGTTCTGTCTCTGCAATCCGCGCATCGAGACTACGCGACGGATGGTTGAAAAACGCCCGCGCAGCATCGCCGTCTTTGTCGATGAGTCGGGCAGCATGCGGAAACTGAACTACTGGAAGCGAAGCCGTCTTCAGGATGCCCTCGATTTCCTGGAAAGAAACGAACTGCGCAACCGTCAGGGAATCCGTTTCCGGTTCCACCGTTTTTCCGATTCGGTCCGGGGAAACGGCGCAACCCCCGGCTGAAACCGCGGCCAGCGGCGGAGAGGGACCCTCCTCTTCCGGACAATCATCGACCAGATTCCCCGTCTGGAAGCCGGAGGATTCGACGGAGCCATCTATCTCACTGACGGGATCGACACCTCCGGTACCGATCCCGAAGAGGCCTTCGCCGCACTGGCCGGCACGGGCGTACGGCACATCTTCGTGCCGGTGACTACGGAACAGAGCGCCCCGCCCTCGCTGTTTCTGCGGAAGATCGAAGCGCCGACATTGGCGCTCGACGGCACGGAGAGCCAGTTCACCTTCATGGTTCAGGCGGTTCATCCGCTGAGCAGTTCCGACATCCGCCTGAACCTCTACCGGAACCGGGAAACCGCGCCATTTGAAACCTTCCGCATCCCTTCCGCCGACGGCATTCACACGGTCAGACAACGCATCGCCGTGAACGGCTTCGGCACAGAACACTACCGGGCGGAACTTCTGCTCGACGGCCGAAAAGTCGACGCGAAAACCTGGACGATCCACAAGGACGCCCGTCGCGCCCCGGTGAACATTCTGGTCTACAACGGCGCGCTGGAGTACGGAAACCGCTTCCTCAAAAACCTCTATCTCGACGATCCGGCCACCACGATCGAAATCGCTTTCGCCGACAGGATCCTCGCCGCGGCGGAGGGGGCGGAAACGCATCGATTTCAGCTCGCAGACACAGCTCTCCGGATATGACGTGATCGTCCTCTTCAACCTTAACCGCAGCCAGATCACACCGGAAATGGAACAGGGGCTGCGCGAATATGTCTCGAACGGCGGCGGCCTTTTCTTCATCACCGGCAACCCGACCATCGCAGCGGAATTCGCAGCTTCACCTCTGGAGAAGCTGCTCCCCGTCCGGTTCACCGCGACACCCAACCGGGCGAAACGTTACGATGTCCGCGCCGCGGCGATCGTCCGCCTGATCACCAACCGCAACCGGAGACCGACCGATTTCGACGCCGCACTTCAGCGGAACAGCGAGATGAAATACAAGGCCCATCCGCTGTACGACTTCCAGCTGACCGACACCGGACGGGAAAGTCCCATCTTCCAGCGCGGAACGGAACGAAACGACAAACGTCTGATCGTACCGCGCTTCGAAGATTTCGCCTGGATCGAAAGCGCAAAACCCGGCGCCAACGTCCTGGCATGCCATCTGGACGAGCAGAAAAAGAAGCATATTCTGATGGCATATCAGAATTTCGGCCGGGGACGCAGCATGATTCTGGCAACCGATCCGCTCTGGCGATGGCGCCTCAAGCTGCCCTCGGGCGACCGATCGTTCGAACTCTTCTGGAAAAATCTCTTCTCCTGGCTGGCCCGCACCGGAAACAGCGAACCGGCCTGGATCATTCCCAACCGGATTCTTCATGCGGGAACCCCGGTCGAATTCCGCCTCTCCACCGGCCGCCTGAACGCGGGAGCCGACGAGATCACCTGCCGCCTGGAACGGGACGGAGAAGAGCGCCCCCTGCCCCTCGAGCGGAAAGCGGGCGGACAAACCGTATCGTTCCGGCCGGAGGCGGGCGAATACACCATCCGGGCCGAACGGTGGGGAAAGACGATCGCCTCAGCCACCTTCTCCGTCGCCGACGCTCCCGCCTCGGCTCCGGAAGAACAGATGCTCACTCCCGATCTGGAAACGCTGGAACATTTCGCCTCCTTGCCGAACGTCGAACTGCACCCGTTGACCGAAACGCTCGATCCGCAGGAGCAGTTCCGGCCGGAAACATTGGAACTCTCCGGGGAAAGCACACTGCCGCTCTGGCACCGCCTTGCCCTCTTTCTGCTGATCTGCCTCTGTTTCGCCCTGGAGCTCATTCTGCGCCGCGCGGCGGAAAAACTGGTCTGAACCCGTCAGTTGAACATCGAATAGATGTAGATGTTGGCGGCCATCCGGAGAGCGAACTCCCGCTGTTTCCGGCTGAAGTGAAATCCGACCCAGCCGCAGTGCAGATCGCTGGAGTTGAGCAGCGCGAGCAGACGCCCCTTGTACCAGGCGCCCCAGAGGCCGTTGTTGACCCCCTGCAGGTGTTCCCAGTGGGTGATCCGGTAATAACAGGAGAAGACCGGGTGCGTATTCAGCGAAAGCCGCCTTAACTCAATTCCGGGGAAGAGTTCCCGCAGCAGCGACACCACGCTGTCGAAGAAGAGATCCTCCTTCACCTGATGGAGCGCGACGCAGTCGTCCACGAACAGGAATCCACCCCGCAGCAGATACTCCCGGACATTCGCCTTCTGGTTCGCAGTGAGATCCATCGCCCCCTTCCCGCTGACGAAGATCAGCGGGAAATCGGTCATCTGGTCGAGCCGGTCGACATCCGCGATGTTCCACTCCAGTTTTCATATTCATCGTCGTATTCCGGCGGAGCCAGTCGACGATGATGATATCTCCGGAGGGGTGGTAGAACCAGCCGAGGGTGCTTTTTCGGTACCCTGTCGTCGGGAATTTCAAACGCGCCCACGAAATCCGGCTGCCGCGCGCGTTCTCGAAGTCAGCGCTCTCCTTCGCCACGGAGCGGCCCGGATACAGCAACGGCACGATCAGGCAGGCCAGGAAAGCGATCCGTTTCGTCCAATTCACGCCATCGCCCTCTGTCCGTTCAGAGCATCAGCTTGTAGAGCGCCATCGGGGCTGCGAGCAGCGGCTCGCTCTCAGCGCTGAACCTCTTGAAGTGCGGGGTCGCCATATGCGCCTCCAGCGCCTCGTCGCTCTCCCACTCCTCCTGAAAGACAAAAACATCCGGGTTGAGAGCATCCTGTGTGCAGCTGTATGCGCGGTTGCCCCGGTCGTTTCCGGAGGCCGCCACCAGCGGAGCGATCAGAGGCCTGAATTGTTCTGCAGAACCCTGTTTCAGAGTGACTACGGCGATAATCCGGAACATATTCTTTCCTCCCTGCGGTTTTCTCAACTGCGTATAGTATACCGTCTCCGCGGCGGAAATGCAATCTCCTTCATCGGAAAACATGAAAAATATCGAAGCGTTGGCGGGCCGGACACTCCGCCGCCGTCAGCGGCGGGAGGCCGGCCGGAGGCGTAGCAGGAGTTGATCTGCACGATTGGAATTCCGGGATGGCGCCGCGCCAGCCCGGTCAGTTCATTCCCCGTGATGGCGCGGTAGAAGATATGGATCTTCACCAGAAACGGAAGTAGCCGGAAGAGCTCCTGAAACCACTCGGAAAATCCGGCGCGAAACAGGGAGAAGTCGCCATACATCGCCAGGCTCACGTGCACACTCTTTCCTCCGGCCTGATGGGTGCGGGCCAGCTCGCGCTCCGGCGGCAAAGCCTCCCCGGCCGGTAGTAGCCGCTCTCAATCCGATGCTTCAAGTCATCGGCAATTTTCATGTAGAGAAACATGAGCGGGACGTTTTCACTGCATAAGAGAAACGCTTCAAGGAGAAATTCGGTCCCCTTTTCCTGTTCTTAGTATACGGAAAAAGCAGAAGTGTTGCAAAAAGTGTTTCCTTTTTTTGCAAAAAATGCGGCATACGTCACCACATCCTCTTGCGGCTTTTTATTCACAACTACTGATACAGCAAATTGTGCATCGATCCTTTCGAATAAAATACACCGGCAGGAACAAAAAATAAGGTGAGGCGTTTCCATCAATTCAAAGAGCGCTTCTCTTCCCACTTTTTTCTTTTTTTTTTGGGCGGAGAATCCGCCCAAAAAAGATAGAAAAAAGACAAAAAATTCTGTTGCCTTTTTTCGGTCTGATTTGGTATAATATATACCATAATCATTATAAAAAATATATTTTGGGCCATGGAATCGAGAAAACAGGAAATATACGCGATCTTGGTTCGGCGTATCGTCAGGGGAAAATATTCGGAAGAAACAACGCTTCCGAGTGAACGGGACTTCGCCGATGAGTTTGAAACGAGCCGAACCGTCATCCGGGGAAGTGGTGAAGCGGCTTCATTCCGAAGGATACATCGAGATGGTTTCGCCCCGGAAACGCCGGATTACCCCCGGGCAATCGTCGGCCGTTTTTGACAGGAATTCCCGCATTGTCGCCATGGTCGGAGCCCAGACCGTACTGGAAACGAGTGAGGAAAAACTGAGTATAAACCGGCGACGGCAGTGCGGGCTCTTCATGCACTTGCAGGAACTTGGATTTTCAACATTTCATCTGTCGATCTCATGGCCGCCCGCAATGATTCTGGAATATCTGACCACCTACAAAGTCCGCGGGTTGATTTATTTCAATGAAGAGAACAACCTGCCCCGCGAAACCGAGGAGTTCCTCTACCGGACGCTGGCGGGACAGCTGCCGATCGCCACATTCGGCGATACCGAGTCTCTGACCCGCAGCGACACGCCGGGAATGGAGCGATGTCTGGCTGATCACCGGCTCGGGCCGAGGTTTTTGTTTCGCTATCTCGCTTCCCGCGGCTGCCGGCGGGTACTCTGGTACTATCCGTATCGGGATCGTCCTTCTCTGGTCTGGCATAAGGAGCGCCAGAGCGGTTATGAGGAAGCCGCCCAGGAGTTCGGAATCGAACTGATCGCGTTTCCCGGGCTGCGGCCGACTATCGATCATGTTGGCTCTCAGGCCAGTTTCATCGCATGCAGCCGGGTTATTGCCCAGCGCATGGCGCCGTATTTTTAAAACGGCAGCCGCAGCAGAGGCAATTGTTGTGGACAGCGACATCTCCGTCCCGTTCTTTCAGCGGGCGTTGCGGGAGATTGGAATCACTCCGGGTGGAAAAATTCCGGTTATCGGCTACGACAACTACTATTTTCTGAATAGAACATTCCGCTGGGAACCCACGCCGCCGGCGGCGACGATTGACAAAAACGATCGGCTCGTCGGGGAACGATGCGTAGATCTGATCGAACGTCGCATTCTGGCGGAAGAAGAGTTGTCTGTTCCATTTCATGAAGTGATTTCCCCCGCCTGGTACTGCCGGAAGACAATTCCAGCTTGCCGCAGGCATAAACAATTAACTACACAAGGAGGATCTATGAATTTGAAACCTTGGCTGCTCATGCTGCCGCTCGTGTATTCGCTCTCCGGCGGAGAGATTTGTACCCATGATTCGAAACCATGGCGGCTCGGCGCCATGGAGAAACGGGAACAGTCTCTTCAATGCATCGAATACTCACCCGAGATCGGGAAGGTGCTGGAAATCAGCATGGTTCCATCGGTGTTTTCCTATATCGAATTGAATTACAGGAACCGTCTTTCGATTGCAGCCGATGAAAATGAACTGAAAAAACTCAACTTCACCCTGGAACTTCTGGCCAGACCGGCGGGAGCGGTCACTACAGTCTCCGTGCGGCTGATCGATGCAACCGGTGAAATTTTTCAGTTCCGCGCCGCCCCGTTCAAACTCGCCTCCGGCACATGGAGCAGGATTTCGATTCCGATTGCGAATCCCTCCAGCGTCTGGGGCGGAAACAAGGATCGCAAGATGGATTATCCCGTCCGTTTCTCGGGTCTGACGGTTGACTGCCGCAAGGAAACGGCCGAACCGGTGATCCTCCGGATCGACAACCTCGAATTTCATCGTTAAAACCCCAAAAAGGAGCAGTTCGCATGAAACATTTTTTCACCATACTCGGCTGCCTGCTGCTGGCTCTGGCCGGAGGAGCGGAGGAACCGGAGTTCTACGTCGGAGCCTGCACGCACTTCGCGCAGAACAAAGGCACTCCCTCGCAGAATCTCGAGATGGCAGCCCGGGCGGGAATCGTCTCCATCCGCGACGAGGTCTCCTGGTCCAGAGTGGAGCGGCAGAAGGGTAAACTTGTGATTCCGGATTATTTCGGCAAATACCTTGACGAGGCCGTCAAACGCGGGATCCGTCCTCTGATCATTTTCGATTACGGCAACCGTTTCTATGACGGCGGCGGTTATCCAGCTTCCGACGAAGCAATCGAAGGGTTCACCCGCTACTGTGAAGCGATCGTCCGTTACGCGGGAGACCGGGTCAAACTCTATCAGGTCTGGAACGAATGGGACGGCGGCTGCGGAATGCGCGGCTACGGTCGCGGTACGCCCGAAGGCTACGTAAAACTGCTGAAAACCGTCTACCCGCGACTCAAGAAAATCGCTCCCGATGCGATCATCATCAGCAACTCCGTCTGCACCGGGGAGAAATTCCTTGAGAATACATTCCGCCTCGGCGTTCTCGATTACTGCGACGCCATCGGATTTCACACCTATAATTACACCCTCCTCCACACCCCCCGTTGAAGCCTGGTTCAAACGAATGCAGAATCTCAGAAAACTGATTCACTCCTACAACGGCGGCAAAGACAAGCCGGTCTTCATCACTGAAATGGGATATCCCAATCACCTTTCCAATTCTGGAAGCTCGGAAGAAGAGAGTGCAATCAAACTGGCCCGGCTCTATCTGTATGCCCGTACCCTGCCGTTTCTCAAAGGGCTCTACTGGTACGACTTTCAGGATGACGGCTGGAACTCCGCACACAACGAGAACAATTTCGGACTGGTGCGGGCCGACCTGACGCCCAAGCTGCCGTATTTCGCCATGAAGTCACTGGCCGCCCGGCTCTCCCGCGCCGAACTTCTGGAGAGCGAAACGCGGGATGGGCTGCTTCTGCTGCGCTTCCGTAACGGGAAGGAACAGTTTCTTGCCGCGATCAATCAGAGACCGGGAGTCGATCTGCAGCTGATTTTCACCGATACCGGCAGCTCCCGCGATGCGTTGACTCTCGAACTGGTCGGTTCCGCGCCGCTGACGCGGTCCTGGGGATTCCGGGACTGGACGGCACGAAAGGCCGAAGTCATTCCCAACCAGCTCTCCGTGACGGTCGGAGAAATGCCGCTTCTGCTCTCCGGGAATGTGGAAAAGGTCCGCCTGACGGAAGTGCGTCCTCACGCATTCGATCGAACCAGACTGGTGAAAACCGCAGGTCTGCGGCTCCCCGCTGCTTTTGCGGAGGTCTTACCGGCAGGGGAAACCGCCCAAACCATGCCTTTCGGAACCTACCGGCAGCTCACCGATTCCCGGTATGGCGGGCTCAACGACCTCTCGGCCGGGTTCCGGGCAAATTACACCCGCGACGCCCTTCTGCTTGAACTTGAGGTGAAGGACAACGTCTTCCATCAACCCGAGACCGCTATCGAAACGGCGTGGAAGGGCGACAGCATTCAACTCGCATTTCAGTGCATCGGAGCACCGTTCAGCGTACGTACGGAGATTGACGCCGCTCTGATCGGAGGAAAACCCGCCGTCATGGTCCGGGCCGCCCAGGGAGACCGCTCCCGGGTTCCGCAATGCCGAATCGAGCGCCGGGGGGAACGCACGGTCGTCTATCATCTGACGATTCCGGCCCGGCTTTTCGGACTCAAGGCGTTTGATTCCGGAGCGATGCTTACCGGATCACTCCTGATCAACGACAACGACGGCAACGGACGCAAAGGATTTCTCTCCTGGGGGAGCGGCATCGGCATCCACAAGGATCCGGGGTTGTACAACCTCTTCATTTTCAAATAAAATTTGATTCATTCGCCCCTGTCTCCAAGACCTGGGGTGCGGAAATCTTCAGAAAGGAGAAAGCCATGTCGCAACCGAAACAGATCACAATTTTTGAATTGCCGTTTATATGGAGATGTCACCGGAACATCTGTTCCGGATCAACCACGCCCGGCATTCACAAGCGCGTTGCCGGAGAAAGAAGAAATCATCGGGCCTCATTTACTCTTATTGAACTCCTTATCGTGATTGCAATTATTGCGATACTGGCGTGCATGCTGCTTCCGGCGCTGAATCAGGCCCGGAAGAGAGGACATGCCATCAGCTGCATGTCGAACCAGAAACAGACCATGCTCGCCCAGATTCAATATTCAAATGATTACAGCGGCTATATGGTTGTACTGGTTCCATACAAATCACCGGGACAATGGGAAAACTGGGTGTCACTTCTGACCAGGGAATTCAGCAATACCGGAGCGCTTCCACAAACGAAGAGAGGTTATCTGTCGAGCAATGTCATCCGGTGTCCAGGCAATCCATCCGACCTGAAGCGTGATGTTTCCTGGGGATATTACGGTTTCTGCAAGAAAAGCCTGACGGCTACACGTAAGGATAAGATGGGTGATTTCCTTGTTTCCATCGACACGAGTACGCTGCGTCAATGCGTTTACATCATCAACCGGATGAAACTGCCAAGCAAAACTCCACTGCTGGCGGATACCATCGCCTCCGGAAGCGGCCCCAGACGCGGACAGGGAATATGGTATTGGCAGCCGGACAACCTTTCGGAAACGAGTACTTCCAACAACACCGGGCTCCACCTCGCACACAGCGGCAAAGCCAATATCGGGTTCGGGGATGGACACGTCGCCTCCCAGAATGCGGCTGATCTGCACTCCGGTCCGATGGGCGTCAAAGTGACCGTCGACGGAAACCTCATTGCCCACACGATCACTGACTGATCTCTTCCGCTCCGGAAATCACATATCCCCGACACAGCGAAGCATTCGGGAATACGGAATTCCCCCGCGGAACGGTGTCCCCGGAGAAGAACCGGAGCGCCCCGGACCTCTTCGAAACCCACACGCCCGGGGAAATGTATATAACCGACTTCTCCCGCAACGAGCCGCAGTGAATCAGAAACCGGTCGCGACGGAACTGCCAGTTTGTTCGCCGCCGGGCAGCCGGACCCGCCGCGATACGCCGTCAAGCGCAATGCGGATTTCCGACAGACGCGCGGTGGGGTCGGCCGCAAACACCTGTTTTTTTTCGATCAGAAATGCCCCGGGGGCTTTCGTCTCGAAACGCCCCAGCTTGCCCGGCGCATGGAAGATTGCGCCGACTGTGCCGTCGTTGAATTCCACCGCCTGACAGATGTCGTCGTTGGCGAGAATCCTGCCGGACTTCCAGTTCGCAGTCTCCTCCGGCGTCGCTCCGGGCAGGATCGCAAACGCATAGGAGCCGTTCACCGGTTTCACGCCGTGGTCGATGGTCAGGGTGAACAGCGCCTTCTCCACCGGAGCCGGTTTCTGAATGCCGCCGGAAACATAGCGCCAGTCCCCCTTGCGAAGGCCGGTTTCTAGCCTCATCCGTTCCCCGCGGTAACCGATGCCATCGTGATGGAACCAGTCCGCCCCCCGCAGGATCTGCCCGTTGAGGAGGCAGGAGTTCACCGTGGTCGCCACCGGATAGGGACTGGTCGAAGAAATTCCGCTGCCGAGTTCATAGACTGCGTCGGTATCGAAGAAATACGCCTTCTTCGCTTTGACTCCGTCGAGATTCATCGTGAAGACCGCCGCACCGCGGGTTCCGTCGGTCACACCGCCGACAAATTCGGTCTCGCCGATCCGGCGGAACTTCACGCTGTGGGTCCAGCGGGGCGGTTTGCCCCCGGCGCGCAAGCCCCGTTTTCTGCTCTCCTCCGGTGTGTAGACCGGCGTCTTCGGCAGCGTGGTCCCGGGGAGCCTGGTCCAGTCCCAGCAGGGAGTGATGTTGTCATACTCCCTGCCGGAACGCATCACCAGACAGGCGCCGTCGGAGAAGTAACGCCCGAGCGCATTGTCCCAGTTGGTGTCATCCTCGATCGGTCGCACCCGGACCGAATTCATCCGGACCGCGGCGTACCACTCCGGACGGCGGTGTACCATGTAGTCGGAGTTCCAGAAGTGCCGGTTTCCGACGAGCGTATTCTTCCCGGTTCGGTTGCGTTCGAGCACCGCATCGTAGGGAGCCTTGTCGCCGGGATCGGCCGCGCGAAGCTGCCGGAATGCGGTCAGGGCTCGCCGCCCTTTGGATTCGGCGGCGTTCTCTCCGAGCTGACGGCCACAGGCGAGCAGATCCATCCGCCCCCTCCAGAGCACCCACTGGAAGCCGTTGAACGAGAGGTGGCGGAGGATTTTCCACTGTTCCGGCGTGTACTGCCAGCGGGTTCCTTTCCAGATGTTCCCCAGTAGCCGACGTTGGCGAAGAATTCACCGCCGTAGTTGCCGAACTGGATCTGCGGACCGTGCTGATGATAACAGCCGTCGGCGCGGATCCCGCCGAAAGCCCATCCGGTCTTGTCTTCGACCGGAGCCATCCGGATCTCTTCGGCGATGACGCCGGCGGCCCGGGAGAGCGGAGCGACATTGCGCTCCAGCAGGGCGCGGCGGAAGATGTTCTGCGCGATGAATACCCGGTTGTTTCCAGTGTAGCGCGACAGAAATCTCGCCTGGCGACAGACCGCCAGCGCATTGCTTCGCACCTCCCCCGCCGGAAAAAGTTCCGGTGCGAGCAGCAGGATGTTGCCCATCGTCTGCGGAATCGACATATCGTTCCACCACCAGTTCGAACTGCGCGGCCGCACCTTTCCCCACCATGCCACCGCCTTTTGAACCGCTTCGCCGATCGCTTTGTCATGGTACAGCTCGTGCCCCGGAGAGGCCCAGACCCGGGCGAGACTGAGAGTGTTGCCGAGATGGCGCGCCACCCGCCAGACGGAACGGTTGTCGTCCTGGTAGTCGATTCCGGCAAACCTGCCGTCCGGACGCTGGGCGGCGAGCAGTTTTCGCGCTTCCGCCGCCGAAACCGGAGAAATGGCGAGCAGAGCATCCCGCATGCGCGATTCGATCAGGGCAAGCTCCTTCTCCATCTCCGGAGCAACCGGGAGCAGCTCCTCCTCTTCAACTTCGGGCACGCCCAGCTGGAAACTCGAAAGATCAAATTCAATCTCCCCGGAACTCTCCTGAAGGCCGAGACGGAAACGGCCGCTGTGCGCCCCTCCGGAACCATCGTGAGACCTTTGACGAGCGTCCAGTCGAAGGTTCCGCGGGGAACTTTCGCTCCCGACCAGTATTCGAGATTGCTGCGATCACGGCAATAGAGCATGACCTTGCCCCCATTGTAACCATGGGCCGGTTCGGAGATGTTTCGACCGCGGACTTTCACGGAAAACTCCAGATCATATCCGGAAAACGGGCCAAGGTTCACATCGAAAAATGCGCAGTTCTGGTTGTCGAGGTCCCGCGCATCCCGGGGGACCCGGACCTGAATATATCTTTTCCCGTCTCGAGTTACGATGCTCGAGTAACGGGTCATCTCCCACTTGATATTGTCCGTGTCGAGCCGCAGCGGTTCCACGGCCATCACCGGAACGGTCAGCACTGCCAATGTGACAAGTTCGGAAATTTTCAGCATGAATGATTCCTTTCCCTGGAGAAATTTGCGATTTTATGAATACTACCAGCACATCAAATCAAATTCCGCCGGAAACCAGCCGGGTTCCATGACCGATCCGCGCCACGGCCGGCCGCTCCGGCATGAAACCGACCGGAATCACCACGCCTTTCCGGTCGGATTGCGTCTGGGTTTTGTTCGTTTTCTCTGCACATCCTCATTTCGGCACTCCATCCTCGCCGATGACGTAGGTGAACTTGTTGGCGGTTTCACCAAGCTCACCTTTGTTCAACCCGGCGACATGGCCGTCGATGAAGAGGCTGTTGGCCTGCCCGGAGTGGCGAAGCATCACCCCCCGTTGAGCTCCGCCTCATTATGTTTGAAGGAGCGATAGCAGCAGCTCGACTGGTAATTGGAATCGTAAGCCAGATAGCCGGAGTCTGCCACAATTACGGTTGCGGCGGGACGGAGCGCTCCGGAAATGCGGACGAATTTGTTTTGAGAGTTCAAATACACGGCGATATTTCCGATATCCTCAACCACCTTCTCGCCACTGCTCCAGTTGCCGGAGTATTTATATTCCGCGAAACCGTATCCGTAATAGCCCTTCGGCGGCTTTTTTCATGGTGGGGCAGCAGGTGATGCTCTCTCCGTTCCCCCCAGATAATTACCGCTTCCCAGCAAGGTCTTTCTGCCGTCAGCAGAGTATTTCCAGCCGAGCAGAACAGAATACCAGTGGATCAGGGAACCGTCGTCCGCCTGCGTGAAATGTTTCACTGCAAACCCGTTTGACTCATCCGCATACTGGATCAATGCCATGCCGCACTGCCTGAGATTGGCGACACAGTTGATCGCGCGGGCCCGCGCCCGCGCCTTGTTCAACGCCGGCAGCAGCAGAGAGGCAAGAATTGCAATCACCGCAATAACGATAAGCAATTCGATCAACGTAAAACATCTTCCGCATTCCTTCGGCTCCGGCCTGTTTCTTCTCTCATCGGTGTTCCACATGGCATTCCCCCTCCTTCTGTGCGGCAGCACGCGGCGTATTGTAACGGATGAACACCCGCATGGCTGCGGCGAGTTCCGGCAAGACCTCCGCGGGATCCAGCTGCTCTTCCCACATGCGGTCCGCGCAGCGGAAGACCATCCGGTAAAGTTCCGGCCAGGCGAGGGTGCAGTCCGGAGCGATCCGGGCCATTTCCGAGAAAAAACGGAATCGCGCGGATCCTCCTCGTCGATGCTCCGGATCGCGGCGGAACGCCGGATCGGAATCCCGTAACGGATCCTGCCCAGGCGCTCCTGCACCTCGCTCGAGAGCAGCAGCCGGATCATCGCTTTCACCTCGTCGAAATTGTTGACCTGCCTGCGAACGCAGAAGAGATCGGCCGCCTGCCGCTGCCGGTCGCTTCCGCCGGGAACAATCGGCAGCGGCACACAGGTCCAGTTCATCGGCGACTGAAAGTTCATGTCTTCACGAGTGGCGCCGAAGAGCGCGGATGCCCCCTCCAGAAACCTCTGTTTCGCCTGATTGTAGGTCAAAACATCTTGTTCTCTGCCGAGGAGCCGCTGCAATTCGAAGATGCGCCGGAAGCCGTTCAATGTCCGGGGATCGTCGAGCCGCACTTCGTATTCCCCGTTCTCCCGGACGATGATCGCGCCGCCGGAACGGAAGAGAAAATTGACCCACAAACTGGAGAGCGGCCAGAGAGAAAGCGTCTGGTCCGCAGAGTAGACTTTCCGGAGCTGCCTCACCAGGGAAAGCAGATCCTCCCACAGCCAGCCCGGCTGCGGGACCTCCGCCCCTGCGGCACGGATCATATCGACGTTGCAGGCGATGACCCACGGGGAAAAAATCAGCGGAATTCCATAGAGCCGCCCCCCCGGGAACAGGCGGAGTGAAACTGCGACAGAAAGAAATCACCGCGGTCCGGATAGACCTCCTCCAGAAAATCGGCCAGATCCAGATACTCCTCCTGCCGGAACTGCGCGGTCCAGGTATTCACGATCTCGTACATGCCGTTTTTGAATCGGTCGCACACGCGGACCTCCGGCAGATCACGGGCGAGCAGATCGCCCAGAACCTCTTTCCAGGCGCTCCGGAACGTCTGAAAACTGCCCGGCAGAATCCGATCCCTCCAATCTTCCCGAACGTAGGTGCCCTGCCGGGGAACGCTGTGGAGGATGCCGTCACCAGTCAGCGAGGTGAAAGCCATCTGCATGATCGCCAGCGACACCCCGCACTCCCCGGCATATTCCCGCGCCGCCGGCAGCTTGGCGCCGCCCGGCAGGGTGCCGTCTTCGATCTTCCGCAGGATGTACTCCCGCGCGCTCTGCAATTTATCCGACATGAAATCCCCTTTGTCACATCTCTGCTTTTATTATACTGCATTTTCGTGGCCATGTCAATAGATGTTTTAAAATTTTTCTACTATTTTAACGTAAATTCAATATGATACGAGAAGACTTCCCATGAGAAAAATAGAGAAAAAGGATATTTCATAATCGAGACCTAGTTACAAAAAACGACGATTCCCCTCCCGTCGCGGGCAAGTCATTTTCCGCAGAAACGGGAAGGGCGTTTCAGATGCTCGGGTGATAGCGGGTTCTGCGCAGCTCGTCGGGGGAAAGCCCGATTCTTCTGCGGAAAATCCGATAAAAGACCGAATATTCCGCATAGCCGCATCGCGCAGCCACCTCCTTGCTGGTCAGGCGGGTCTGCAGAAGCAGATTCACCGCAAGCCGCAGTCGCGCCCGTGTGATGTAGGCGTGCAGCGGCGTGCCGGTCTGCTCGCGAAATACCCGGGAAAGATGTTCCCGCGAGATCCGGAAATGGCGGGCCAGCTCCGTGACATCAAGCCGCTCGGCAAGATTGGCGGCGATCCGGTTCTGCACATCCGCAACCAGCGAACTGTGCGGCGATTTGCGCATCTCCTCCTCGACCGGAGAACAGAGTTCGTGGATCACGTCGTAGACCAGCTTCCCGCCTTCCAGCGGCGTGAGCGTCAGCACCTCGCCTCGGTACTGCCGGTAGCGGAACAGCCGTTCGACCAGCGGGGAATCCAGCGGCACGTCGAAGAGATAGCCGTAGGAGCGGTTGATCTCCCGCAATGAGCTCGTACAACTCGCCTCCGTAAAAGGCCATCCAGAGAAAGTTCCACGGTTCGGTGCCATCCGGCGGGTAGTAGTAGCACACCCGGGGATCATTGTGATTGTGCAGAAAGGCGCGCCCGGGGGTCAACGCGTGATCAACGCCGGCCACCCGGATCGCGCCGCGGCCGCCGATGGTGATCGACAGCTGGCCGCCGTCGTCACCGCGCAGCCGGCCGTCCAGCCGATAGCGTCGTTCATGCTGGATCTCTTCAACGACAACCTCCGGCACCGGCAGATTCCGCAGCGGACGGTGCACTTCGAAATTGACCTGCCATTTTCGGACTTTGCTCAATTCCATGCCAACTTTCCTTTCTCCGCACTTATTTTACACGGAAAAAACATATTTTCAACCATTTCTCACAAAAGGTTTCAGAATATCACAAAATGCAATGATCCCGTGGCTTGCTTTTTCTCTGCATACCCCTATACTAAACATCGGACGGCGGGGAATTCCGTCATAAGAAGGAGTGGAAAATGGAAAAAAATCAACGTCACCATCTGGAATGAATTTCGCCACGAAAAGGAGCATGAGGCGATCCGGAAGATCTATCCGGAAGGGATTCACGGCGCCATCGCGCAGGGCATTGCGACCGATGATCTGAACATCCGCCTCGCCTCGCTCGACGAGCCGGATCACGGCCTCTCCGACGAAGTGATCGCAACGACCGACGTGCTGATCTGGTGGGGGGCACTGCGCCCACGGAGAGGTGCGCGACGACATCGTGGCGAAGGTGCATAAGCGGGTGCTGGAAGGGATGGGACTGATCGTGCTCCACTCCGGACACTTCTCAAAAATTTTCCGCGCCGTAACCGGCTGCAGCTGCTCGCTCAAGTGGCGCGAGGCGGGCGAGAAGGAGCGGCTCTGGAACATCGCCCCGTTCCACCCGATCACACAGGGAATCGGGGAGTATTTCGAGCTGGAGCACGAGGAGATGTATGGAGAGCGTTTCGACATTCCCGAAGACGGGAAACTCATCTTCATCAGCTGGTTCGAAGGGGGAACGTCTTCCGCAGCGGCGTGACGTTCGAGCGCGGCTACGGCAAGATTTTCTACTTCCAGCCCGGCCATGAGTCCTATTCGAACTTCTACAATGAAAATGTGCTGCGGGTGATCGGCAATGCGGTTCGCTGGGCACGGCCGGTCTTCTTCCGTGAAATGGGCGCTCCGTGCTATCCGGCACTGGAAGAGATCCGTTCGGTCGATCCCGCGGCGTTCAAGGCGGGTGTGATGCAGAACGCGGACGGCAGCAACAAGTAATCACAAAATATCAGGAGAAACAGAAATCATGGCAAAGTTGAAGGCTGGAGTGATCGGTCTCGGCATGGGCTACAACCATCTCCGCGGGTACATGACCCATCCGGACGTCGAAGTGGTCGCCGTCGCGGACCGCCAGGAGGGACGGCGCGAGCGGGCGAAGCAGGAGTTTCAGATTGAAAAGGTCTACGCCGAGGGGATCGATCTGATCCGCAATGAAAAACTCGACATCCTTTCGGTCGCCGTTCCCAACAACCAGCACAAGGAGCTGACCATCGCCGGCCTGAAGGCGGGCGCGCATGTCTTCTGCGAAAAACCGATGGCGATGAACGCCGCGGAAGCCGAGGAGATGCTCGCGACGGCGAAGGAATGCAACCGCCAGCTTGGAATCGATTTCAGCTACCGGTTCACCCCGCAGTCCCGGGCGATGAAAGCGCTGGTCGAAGAGGGGCGGCTGGGCGAAATCTATTACGCCCGCAGCGTGTGGCTCCGTCGCCGCGGCGTGCCGGGCGGAACCGGATCCGGCTTCAACACCGAAGGCGCGTCCGGGTCGTGGTTCTACGACAGGGCGCAGTCCGGCGGCGGCCCGTTGATCGACCTCGGCGTCCACCGGCTCGACCTGGCGCTCTGGATGATGGGATATCCGGAAGTCGCCTGGGTGATGGGCAGCACCTACAACAAGATCGCTCCGGCGCTGGTCAGAAACTACACCGTCGAGGATTTCGCCTGCGCGATGATCAAGTTCCGGAACGGCGCGACGCTGGAGCTGGACGCCTCCTGGACAGGCAACATCAAGGAGAACGAGCAGATGTCCACCCGGCTGCTCGGTGACAAGGGCGGCATCTACCAGTACAACCTCAACGAGGGGTACACCTATGATGTCGAATACTATCAGGAGATCGACGGCAAGCAGTATGACTGCAAACTGCATCCTCCGGTGCCGGAGGTGCGGAGCGCCTATCACATGTTCGCCGACGCGATTCGCGACAACACCCCCTTCATGGCGACCGGGGAGCAGGGCGTGACGGTAATGCGCATTCTCGATGCGATCTACGAATCCGCCGCTACCGGGAAACCCGTCGCATTTTAAACCGACAAAAGCCGCGTCCCGCCCGGCGCCGGTGCCGGGCGGGACGTTTTTTCATCCGGCAGTCGATGTCGGCCTTGGCGCCGCCACGACCGCCGCCGGAGCAAGAACAGGGGACGCGACGCCTCTCGCGACCGTTGATTTGTTTCATACAATCCCGGATTATTGCAGTTTACCCCGGCGGCACCCCGCGCTATATTATCCGGAGAAAATCACAATCGCCCCGGAGAAAAGATATGGCCCCCCTTCGCATCATTCAGATCGGCACCGCCCCCATGGTTCACTCGGCACACGCGGCTGCGGAGCTGCGCGGACTCCCAGAAACCTTCCAACTCGAAGGCATCGTTGAGGAGGATCCGGAACTCCTTCGACGCGCCGCCGGTAACAGCGCCTTCGCCGGGCTGCCGTTTCTGAGCTGGGAGGAGGTGCTCCGCCGTCGCCCCGACGCGCTTGTTATCGAAACCGACGAGCATCGGCTGGTCGCCGACGCGATCCGGTCGCTGGAGGCGGGGTTCCACACCTATATGGATAAACCCGGCAGTGAAGACCAGGAGGAATTCCGCCGGATGTGCCGCCTCGCCGCGAAAAAAAAATCTGGTTCTTTCTCTCGGTTACATGTTCCGCCACAACCCGGCGGTTCTGCAGGCGCTGGAACTGAAGCGGGCGGGAAAACTCGGGGAAATCTTCAGCGTGGAAGCCCAGATGAGCTGCTGCAACGATGCCGGCTATCACCGGACCCTTCCGCGCTTTCGCGGCGGCATGATGTACTACCTCGGCTGTCACATGATCGACATGGTGGTCCACTTCTGCGGATTCCCGGAAGAGGTGATTCCACTGAATGCACGTACGCGGAGCCGGGGGAGTGGAATGTGTCGATTACGGGTTCTGCGCCTACCGGTACCCCAACGGCGTCTCCTTCGTCAAAACCTGCGCCTCCGAAATCAACGGGGTCAACCGACGGTCCATCGTCATCAACGGGACGAAAGGCTCCTTCGAAATCCGTCCGATCGAAGTGCCGCGGGGTGACGGGAGCGACGACACCTTCGCCAGAGTCACTCTGGACAACTCCCACCCGTACTCCGACGGGAGCGTGCCCCTCACCTATCCTCCGCACAAACGGTACGACGGACTCTTTCTCAGCTTCGCCCGTTACATCCGCAAGGAGGCGGCGAATCCGTACACTCCGGAGTACGAAGAGAAACTGCACGAGCTCATTCTGCGCTCCTGCCGGTAACACCAGGGGAACCGGTTCTTTCCGCCACCGTGCGGCGCACGATCGCACGGCGGAAGCACGACTTCGGATCCCCGCGGCCTCCCTTCCAGCTCGAACTCCCCCGAAAAAGAGAAAAATAACCGGCAAAAATCGGAAAATCCGCTTGATATCCGGGAAAGTTATAGTATCTTGCGGTAGAAAAGAGGAGGCCTGTCATGAAATGTGCAAAGTGTGGCACGGAAGTGCCTGACGATCAGCCCTGCTGCCCGAACTGCGCCACTGCCGGTTCAGCCTCCGCGCGACAGTACGGGAACGAGCCTCCGGTGCGGTGTCCCGCCTGCGGTTCCACCCAGATTTCTGCGGTGCGCAGAAACTACGACTCCGGCTGCGGCTGCCTCGGCCTGCTGCTCTTCGGCTGGGTGGGACTGCTGCTCGGTCTCCTCGGTGCCGACGATGTGGAGATGGTCTGCAACCAGTGCGGCGCCCGCTGGCCCGCCGGAAGACCACGCGACGTTCAGACCGGGATCGGCTGCGGCACTCTTCTGCTGGTGCTGCTTCTGCTCTGGCTGCTGCTCTCGCTCCTGTAGCTTGCAGGAAGAACTTCGCGGCAGGCAGCTTGCTCCGGCAGGAGAATGCGGGAACCGCGACTTAGAACAGATTCTGCTGCTTCCGGTAGAGCTGAGGGGAGACGTTGAAAAATTTCCGGAACGCGGTGGAGAAATTCAGAGCGTTTGAGTAACCGATCCGGGCGGAAATCTCCTTGATCGAGAGCTCCGGATGATCCAGAAGCAGTTCCGCCGCGGCCGTCATGCGCAGCGTGTGGATGTACTTGCCCGGCGACATGCCGAAGCAACTCGTGAACTTCCGGATGAAATGGATGGTGGAACAGCCCGCCGTCTCCGCAAGACTCTTCAACGGCAGGGGACGGTCGAGGTTGCTGTGCAGATATTCGGCCAGGTGCTCAAAACCATTCGGCACCGGCGGCTTCTCCTCCGGAAATTTCAGGAAATGCAGCAGCTCGTAACTCAGAGCACCGTTCCGCTGCCGGATGACCTGGGAGGATTCGCCGGCAAGCATGCGGATCTTTTCCAGCAGGAGTTCGAAACGGCCCCGGTCTATCCGGGGGATCCAGTTGACTTCCTGCAGGCCGGCGCATTCCAGAAAACTGTGCATGAGTTCGCCATGGATGGAGAGAGAAACCTTTTCGCAGTATCCTTCCGGCCCGGTCCTGATGAGCCCCTCCGCCCCGGCTGCATCAAAAAGAGCTCCCCGGGCATGATTCTGCCGGAGAACTCCCCCTGCGAAGCGAGCAGCGAACCGCTGAGAACATATTCGACGCCGAGCGAATCGACGTGATTCCGTTCGAATCGTGCCTTATTGAGCCAGTAGACTTCAAAGAGGGAGTAACAGAACAGCGGCTCTCCGCTGTCCGGCATCATGGAGAAGATGAACAGCCGACACCGCTTTCGATGCTTCACGAAACAGGAGGAGGCCTCGCCGGCCCGCGTATTCTTAAGCGGTTCGAATTCGATCTTTTCCGTCGGCTTTTTCATGTTAACAATTCAAATATATTGATTGGCTTTTCCAATATAAAATATCAGAAGTCGTATTGTTTTTCAAATAAAACGGAGGTATATTTATCGTTGAAAAGCGATCGTCAACAAGGAATCACATCATTATGGATCTATTTGCCGCCTGGAAAGGAATCCGCGAACAGCTGTTTGACCCCCGCACCAATCTTTTCTACGACTATACCACCTCCCACGATCGCGCCCAGAAATTCCGTTATCTGCCCGCGCCGGAAGAGGTGGCGGCGGATTTCCCCAATCCGTGCGGATGGGGAACCGGCATGGAGGACTGCATGCTGAACGCCGGTTCCGTTCTGGACATCCTCTGCAAACTCATTCCGGATCCCTGCTTTTCCACCCGGGTGGTTCAGGGGATCGCGCTCTGCTGCGAAGGACATCGTCGCCCCGGTTTCGTCGCCCGCGGCATGACCCCGACGCCGGAACCTCACTGTTATTCCAACACCTCCCGCGACCAGTTGACTCTGGCGGTCTACGGATTGTGGAGACTCCTCCACTCCGGACGCGGCCTGTCTCCGGCACTGCGAGAAAAGCTCATTCACCTGCTGGAGCTGATCGCCGGAGACTGTCGACATTCCATCACGCCGGAACGCCGGTACAATCTCTTCCGTCTCGACGGGAAACCCGCGCTGGTTTCCACTCTCTGGAACTGCGCTCCCCATGAAATTCAACGGCTGCCGATGATATATCTGGCTGCCTTTGAGGCGACCGGCCGCCGCTGCTATCTGGACTGGGCGCTGGAATATCTCCCGCGGGCAGTGGAACCGCACTGGGGTTCGCAGGAGGAGGCCTCCTGGTGGCATCTGCCGATCGTACAGATGCAGCTTTCGTTACTGCTGATGATCGAATGCGGCTGCGTACCGCAATATGAGCGGGCGCTGCGCGGAGTCATGGACCGGCTGGCGACGTTTGCCGAACCGCGATTTCTCCAGGCCCTTCGGGAAGCCGAGCTGTTCGACGGAGACTGGCATGCACCGAATCGGAATTTCCGCCGCCTGCCGATGGTACTGCATCACGCCTCACTCTCCGCGGATCAGTGCAACGGACTTTTTGAAGGGAAACCCTATCTTGTCCCCCTCTTCCCGGAGGAATTCGGCAGGCCACAGACCCTGCTGCAGAAACTCGGCAGCTATCTCACCATCCTTCTGGCTTCAGGCTCCCGGCAGGTTCCCGGGGAGTGGCTGTCACGCCTTGACCGGGTCGTCTCTTCGATCGACTTCTCCAGACACTGCAGTGACGGCGGGATCAAACTGCTCCATGCACTGGCATTTCTTCCGACAGAACAGCAATTGCAAATCACAGGGAGGGCTTCCATATGTTCAGACAACAGATGAGATGGACAGTACCGCAGGATTCATCGAGGGATTTCCATTCCCCGGCATCGGTTCCGTTGCGGACGGCAGAGGTGATGAGATCTCCGGGAACGCACGGGGCGACACGCGCCTGTCGACGCAGGATTGTCACATTTACTCTTATCGAACTGCTCATAGTAATTGCAATCATTGCGATTCTCGCCTCGCTGCTGCTGCCGGCGCTGAACAATGCGCGGGAAAAGGCAAAACGTTCCCAATGCATGAGCAATCTGAAACAGATCGGTTACGCCGCCGGCATGTATGCGAACGATCATCGCGACTTCCTGTTCATGGATGCCAACGGCAGCGATCATTACGGCTCATTCTCCAGACAGATGCGCATCTATCTGGGCGAAGCCTATGACACCTCCGGCGCCAGTATGGGGAGAAAAACCATTCTTCTGTGTCCAAGCCAGGAGATTCCCGACGGAGTGCTTCGGATCTTCTCCGGTTACGCATTCACCATCCAGAGCTACAATGCGGCGCGCGGCGACGAAATTCACCGCTCCGGGTGCTGGAGATACGTGAACGAACAGACCCGCGTCTATCAGAGTTTCCGTTTCGGCAGCCGGGTTACCAACGGTCTTCTGATGACCGCGCTCAAACTGTTCTGCGACCCCAAGTGGACCTCCAACGGCACCGGCATGGTGAAGTCCTATGAACCGGGACCGTATCCGAGTTTGTATCAAAGCCGCGCAGCCGGCAGCCCGCTGTTTGAGCACCAGCTTACCGGCAACTTTCTGATGAGCAACCTTTCCGTCAAAACTTTTCCCTTCATCGGGAAAAAGGCGTCCCTCTACTGGACGATGGACTGATCTCAGACGGGGATATGAAATGAAATCGTGGTTCCGGGACATGCTGCTCCTTCTGGGCTGCACAGCCGCTGTCGCAGAACCCGTACAGCAGGGAGTTCTCCCCATGAAAGACATTCGAGAATTCGGCGCAATCGGCGATGGTCGCGTTGACGACACCTCCGCCATACAGGCGGCACTCCAAGGCGGCGGGCTCATCGTCGTCCCCGCCGGCCGCTATCTCACCGGCACGCTGTATCTGGAAAGCGACACCGAACTGCGGCTGGCCCCCGGTGCCGAACTGCTGGCCTCGACCGATCCGGCCGCCTACAACCCGGCACAATTCTCTCCGGAAAACACCCTCCCCTCCGTGACGGAACGGGTCTCCGCCCGCCACCTGCTCATCGCAATCGGCAAGAAAAAACATCACGCTTTCCGGCGGAAGAATCAACGGCAACGCCCCCGGCTGGATGCCGGAACGCCCGGTTCGCCGCGGGGAGGATTTTTTCGCCAACCTGAATCCGGAGCGGCCGGCTCAGATGCTCTATTTCCGCAGATGTGAAGAAATTGAGATCCGCGATGTCACACTCGTCGATGCAACCTACTGGCATCTGTTTCTGCATCGATGCAGAAACATCCGGCTTGAAGGAATTCGAATTTTCGGCCGCCACTATTTCTTGAACGGTGATGGGATCGACGTCGACGCCTGCAGCAACGTGATGGTCCGCAACTGCATCATCGACACCTCGGATGACGCGATCACCCTGCGCGCATCCGACCGCCGGTCCGATCTGCCACCGCCGGTCTGTGAGAACGTGATCGTCTCCAACTGCGTGCTGCGGAGCAGCTTCGCCAACGCAATCCGGATCGGAGTCGGCAACGGGACGATCCGCAACAGCCTGATCGACAACATCATCGTCCGGGAGAGCGCCACCGCGCTTTCCATCATTTCCCGGTACAACGCGAACTCCGCCGGCTGCCTCATCGAAAACATCACCTTCAGCAATCTCCTGGTCGGGGCCGGACGCTTTCTCTCCCTGAAAACCATACTCAATGAACAGGTTCCACCTCCGGAACGGCCTGGGGCGGCCATCCGGAATCTCCTCTTCGTCAATATCAGCGGCTCCACGGAACGCACCTCCTGGATCTTCGGAACTCCGGCCAATCCGGTGGAAAATCTCCGTTTTTCCGAGATTACCATCACACACTCCGGCAGCGGGACCTCGCCGGATATCGATGCCAACGGCTTCTGGGGACGCGGTTCGAGCGATGCAGTTCTGGAGCTGCACTACACCCGGGATATCCATTTCAACCGTGTCAGGCTCCTCCGCTCCCGGTTGTCGGATTTGGAGAAATACGACGCGGTTCTGCACTGCTGCCGCAACACGGAATTCGAGAACTGCCTGAAGAACGACGGCATCCCGTGGCGGATCTCAACGGAAACGATCCCGGCACAAAACCAGCCGCATACAGCGGAAAAATAAAAAGCATGGAAAGGGAAATGGTCATGAGATGGTTCCGGTATCTGTTTACTCCGATTCTGTTCTGCTCGGTGCAGCTGTACGCCGGCGGCATCCTCTATCAACACGCCCTGCAGAGCAATCCGCAGGCGCCGGAAAAATGGACGCTGCCTCCCCAGGCGTACTTCACACAGGACGGCCTGCGCCTGAACGTGGAGCAGCGCGCCTCGATTGTCCAGGCAAGCCGGTCGTTTGCTCCGGACCGCTTTGCGGGGAAGCTGCTGAGACTTTCCGCCGAAGCCGCCCTCGAGAATGTGCGGCCCGGAGTCCGCTCCTATGAGGGAGCCTCCCTTCAGTTCACCTTCGAACGTGCGGGGAAACGCACGTATGGCGGGATCAAATTTCCGAACGGGACCAGCGGCTGGAAACGCTATTCCCACGTCTTTCACGCCCCGGCAAAGCTCGACGCCGTCACATTGAAGCTTCTGTTTCAGAACAGTTCCGGGCAGGTGACGATCCGCAATCTCTCCGTGGAGGAGCTCGGCACCATCGTCGATCTCACCGGTGTGGCCAATATGGAGCTCAGCGATCCGGTTGCCGGAGACGGCGCCGGCGGCTGGACCGACCAGGGGCCGGAGAAAGATGCCCGCGCTTTCCGCGGAATGCTCTACGCAAATGAGTTCGCCGGGATTCCGCTGGCGACGGTTCCCACGGGGAAAAATGTTCTGGCCATGCACTCGCCCTACCACTTGCCACGCGGCCCGAAGTCGGCGGAAATCTCCCTGGACTCCCCCGTAAAAGCCAGATTTTTCTATCTGCTGCACACTGCGGCGTGGAGCGCCGGGCAGGTCGGATCCGTCACGCTGACCGATGTCCGAAACAGACAGCAGACCATTTCCATCCAACACGAGAGGGATGTTCATGACTGGTATCGCAACATCGCTTTCATGCAGAACGGATTTCCCGCACTCCGCGCCCGGAGCGGCGACGGCCAGCCGATCGCGGCCTATGTTTCCAAATTCGCCGTGGATCCCTCGCTGACGGAGATCCGGACCGTCACGTTCCAGGCCGCAGGAGAGAGCATCTGGCTCATCCTCGCCGCCACCCTTGCCGATCAGGACATCCCGCTGCCGGAACAGAAGAAATTCACCATCCACGCCGGAGAACGATGGCTGCCTTTTTCCTTCCCGGAAAACTGGAAAATCCAGCCCGGCTCAGCGCTGGATCTGGAGAAATTTCTCCCGGTGGAACCGATCGGTCAGACTGATCGGATCGTCATCCGGAACGGAAAGTTCGTCCGGGAAAATCAACCTGACCGCCCGCTCCGCTTCCTGGCCTGTGCGGTTCTTGCCGAGGGAACCCTTGCGCTCCCGCATGCGGAGCTCGATGAATTTGTCAGAGAGGTCCGCCGAAACGGCTACAACATGATCCGTACCCACTTCCTCGACAGCGCCCTGATGGAGGGAGCCACGGAGCCCCTGCAGTTCAATCCCCGCGTCCTCGACCGGTTCGATTATCTGATCGCCGCCATGAAGAAAAACGGTCTCTATCTGAATTTCGACTTGATGACAAGCTGGATCGGGTATACGCCGGGTCAGCCCCAGAAAAACCGTGATCCGCTGAAATCCTTCAAACATAAGATCGCCTTCGATCCGGTGGTTCGCGAAAACTGGCGCCGGGGCGTGGAAAAAATTCTCTGCCGGACCAATCCCTACACCGGCACACGACTGATCGACGATCCCGTTCTGGCGATGGCGGTGGGCTTCAATGAGCAGGAGTTCGGCTTCTGGGAGCGGTACGATGAAGCCCTGGTCGCCCCGCACTGGCGCGCATTTCTGAGCAAACGTTACGGTACGATCGGGAACCTGCGCAAAGCCTGGGGAACGGCCGCGGATTCATTCCGTTCGTTCGACGACGTTCCGCCGTTCAAAACGACCTTCGCCGGCCCCATGATCAACGATGCGGAGATCTTCCGCAATGAGTGCGAGCGGGAAACTCTCGAATTTTACCGTTCCGAGATGAAGCGTCTGGGGTACCGGGGCGAGGTCACCGGCTTCAACTGCGGCAAGAGCCAGACCTACAATATGACCCGGCTCCATGCCCCTTTCGTCGCGATGAACGCCTATCACGCACACCCCAACGCCTACATCAACCGCAACTCATCGCTGAGTCAGCAGAGTCCGAGCGAAACTCTGCTGAACTATTTCCGCGGCTTCGTCTGCACCCGGCAGCCGGGGAAACCATTTGTCGTCACGGAACACAACGTGACATTCTGGAACCGGTACCGGTATGAACAGGCGTTCGCCACCGGCGCCTATGCCGCCCTGCAGGATTTCGACGTATTGACGGCACACGCGTCTCCGGTCAATTTCCGACCGGTGCATCAGATCCAGCCGTTCGTCCTCTCCATGGATCCGGTCGCCAAAGCGAGCGAATTTCTCACCTTCTTCCTCTTCCTGCGGCGAGACGTCACTCCGGCCCGCCCCGGCATCCGGATTCGCGTCAACGAGGCGGAAGTGTTTGCGGAAAACGGTCCGAAAGGGGGTCTCCCCACGGAACAGGCCCTGCTGGCTCTGATCACCGGTGTCTCCGTCGAACCGATTGGGCAAGACGGCAAAACCCTGCCGCTCCGCAGAGGAGAGACCGCCTTCCGGATCGGCAACCCCGACGCCGTCGTCGTGAACCGGGCCGGATATTCTTCCACCCTCGACAACCCCGCCGCCAGCGCCGCAACGGTGATTGCGCAGCTCAAAAAACGCGATCTGCTCCCGGCCGCCAACCGCAGCGACGGCCGGAGACGTTTCGAATCGGAAACCGGAGAGCTTTACCTGGATGCCGACGCCCGACGGATTGAGGTCAACACGCCGCGCCTGCAGGGGATCTGCGCGCCTGCCAACTCCCGGGTTCAGATGCCCGATTTTGAAGTTCACCGAATGAGCTGCGGCGGCAATCTGGCCTGCGTCAGCCTCGACGGCCGGAAAAAGATCTTTGACGCAAACCGGCTGATGCTGGTCTATTCCACCAATGTTCTGAACAGCGAAATGACCTTCACCAGTCCAAACATGGATACGCTGGTCCATATCGGCAAATTGCCGCCCCTGCTGGAGCGCGGAATCTTCACCGTGGCCATCCGCCACCGGACTCCGGAAAAACTCCGTCTCTATCCGCTCTCCTTTTCGGGGAAACGCCTGAAACGGATTTCGCCGGAGAAGATTGTCGGCGACAAGGCGTTCTTTTCCGCCGATATGAAACGGGACGGCGCCACCTTCTTCTTCGAGATCGAAGCGGAAAGGGATCTTCAGCCCTGACCGCAACACCCCGGAGACAATTCCGGCTATTTGGCGCGGGGATGCGCCTCCCGGTACACCTCTTTCATCCGTTCGGCGCTGACGTGTGTGTAGATCTGGGTGGTGCTGAGATTTTCATGACCGAGCATCTCCTGAACACTGCGCAGATCCGCCCCCGCATCCAGCAGGTGCGTCGCAAATGAGTGGCGCAATTTGTGAGGGGTGAGATCCGGCGGAAGTCCTGCCGTCAGCAAATAGTTCTTCAGATTCCTCTGAAACGACCGCGGCGTCAGCCGCGCTCCCGCCTGATTGAGAAAAACCGGCGCGCCGGGGGAACGCCCTGCCCCCAGCCCCGCCCGAAGTTTCAAATAGGCTCGGAGCGCTCGCTCCGCCGGGCGTCCGAGGACAGCGAGCCGCTCCTTCTTCCCCTTGCCCCGGACCTTGACCACGCCTCCGATGAGATCGAGATCGCCATAATTCAATCCGACCGCCTCGCTGATTCGCAGCCCGCCGGAGTAGATCACCTCAATCATCGCCAGATCCCGAGCGGCGGAAAACGCAGCGGACTCCTCCGACTTCGGGATTCCGGCCGCCAGCGCCTGACTCCAATAACCGCCGACAGCCGCGGTCAGCTGATCGATTTGACGGATGCTCATCACCAGCGGCAGCGGCTGGTCCGCCTTGATCGGCGGCAACCGGAGAAACGGATTCTCCCTCACCAGCTCCGAGCGGACCAGATAACGGAAAAAAGAGCGCATCGCCGAAAGTTTGCGCTGCATCGAGCGTTTCCCGTCCCCCGCCTCGTGAAGCCGCAGTAGAAAAATTTTCGCATCATCGCGGTCCACGCCGTTCCAGTCGTTGAACGACTCCTCCCCGCCCTTGACCCGGGTGATGAATTCCAGGATATCACTCGAATAGGCCTCCACCGTGTGCTCGGAAGCGTTTCGTTCGGCACGGAGGTAGCGCAGAAAATCAGCGGCATATCCCTGCAGCATCGTCGACTCCTCCCGTCAAATTCCATCCGCGCAGCCGGCCTGCCCCCGGAAGAGTGCAAGAATCCGGTGCTGTCCATCCAGCAGAGTCAGTACATCCCCGCGAATCGAATAGAACGCGGTCAACCGGAGGATGGAGAGAAAACGCTCCTCATATGCCCGATTCGGACCGTTGCGCCAGGTGACGCTCAGAGCGCCGATCCGCATTCCGCCGCCGGAAGAAAGGCGGTAGCCGCCATAGAAACGGTTGTCGCCAGTGGAGCCGCCCAGCTTGCCGTCCACCCGAAAGATCAATCGGACATCGGCCCCCGGAACGGGAGCGGGGCCTCCGTCGGGAAGTTCTTCCGGCCGCCACAGCGTGCCGGACAGCGGCAGCGGCGTCTCTTCGTCAGCGGGAAGCATTCCGCAACCGGTCAGAAATGCGCTCAGAAATGCGGCGGCGAATAACAAAATCGGATTTTTTTTCATTTTCGATTGTACCTGTCCGAAATTCAAGTATATTATCTGTAAATCTACCACAAAACACAGGAATTTCAAGGGAGGCGGTCAAGATGGCAAGACAATTCGGATTTCTGTTGGTCGGAGCGTTTCTGGGAGCGCTGGCGCTGCACGCCGGAGACGAGGGAATCGTCACGGCACGGCTGCTCAACGTCAGAATGAAACCGGAACTCCGCTCGCCCGCGGTAATGAAACTGCGTTCCGGCGCCAAAGTCGACGTGCTTGCCGTGCGGGGTGAATTTTACGAAATCACCGCTCCGGCTGCTACCCCGGTCTATGTCTCCGAAGTCTTCCTGCGGGACGGCAAGGTGACCTCGTCGGTCAATATGCGCATGGATATGGCTCAGGAAGCCCCCAGCTACGGACTGCTTCCGGCGGGAACCGCCGTCAACGTTGAACGCACCACCCGTCACAACTGGGCGAAAATCACTCCGCCCGCTGGTCTGAAACTGTATGTCGCGAAAAGTTACGTTAAAGTCAACCGACTGACGGTACCGGTGACGCCGGCGTCGGCAGAAGCTCCGGCACCGACCACAATCACGAAGGAAACGGTCGAAACCCCGGCGGCTGAACCGGAGAAAAAAGCGGTGGAAACTGTCAAGCCGGCGGCAAAATCCGTCGAAGCGGCAAAACCGGCCGAAGCGGAGAAACCCGTCGAAGCGGCAAAACCGGCCGAAGCGGAGAAACCCGTCGAAGCGGCAAAACCGGCTGAAGCGGAGAAACCCGTCGAGAAATCCGTCGCCCCTGACAAAATGGATCAGGAGCTCAAGGCGATCGGCGTCGATCTCTCCCGGGGCGAAAAGGTAACCGCTTCGGGCTATTTGGTCGCGGTGCCGAGCAGCACTACCCGGGCTGCGGACTTCGCGTTGATGAAAAGCAACAGCCGCGGCGAATATGAAAACAGTTACTTCGTCTGCTCTCCGGACAATGCGAAACTGAAGAAAATCGCCGAGCACAACGTCGAGCTCAGCGGCACCGCCTACCGGGTTCCCAACTGGAAGACTCAAGTGTTGAAGGTGGAAAAGGCAACTCTGCTGAAATAGGACTCTTCGACAACCTGCAGGATACCCTTCCGCCCGTCTTCGTAATGCGAAGGCGGGTTCTTTTATGTAACGCCAAAGATCCTGTAAAGGGCGGAACCATCCTTCTCCTGTCCGGCGGCCAGATGCACGGGATTCCGGAATTTCTCTTCCGGAGGAGGAAGAACCGGCAGAAAGCAGCGCATGAACTTGACATCGGCCGTTCTGCATGCTATTTTTAGTTCGGGGAATTTAGCTTGAATCGGGGGGGGCCGTTCCTGTCTGCAGAATGCTCGGTTTTCGTATCGGCCGGCGCGCCGGCTACCGGCGGCAACAGCTCCCCCATGGCAATTGAGAGAAGAATCCGGATCATCAGTTCCGGGCGCTGCGGGGAATGGTATGAAGGTCGCCCTGTTACATTACTGGCTGATCAATCTCAGGGGAGGCGAGAAGGTGCTTGCCGAACTCGCCTCCCTCTATCCGGAGGCGGACATCTTCACGCACGCCTACGACCCGTCAAAGATCGCCGCCGCATTCGAGGGGCACCGGATTCATGAGACATTCATCGGGAAACTGCCACTGGCGAAGAAGCACTGTCAGAAGTATCTTCCGCTGATGCCGCTCGCGCTGAAGCAGCTGAATCTGGAGGGGTATGATCTCATCATCAGCAGTGAATCCGGTCCCGTCAAAGGGATCCGCAAGCCCGCCGGAGCCAGACATGTCTGTTACTGCCACACGCCGATGCGCTACCTCTGGGACATGTACGATGACTATTATAAGCAGGCCGGCGTAATGGGGCGGGCCGCAATGGCGCTGTTTAAAAATTACCTGCGCAGCTACGATCTGAAGTCCGCGGATTCCGTGGATGACTTCATCGCCAACAGCAACTTCGTCCGGGAGCGGATCAGGCGGATCTACAACCGGGATGCGAGCGTCATCCATCCCCCGGTCGACACCTCGTTCTTTCGGGCGGGGCAATATGAGAAAAAAGATTATTACGTTTTCGTCGGCCAGCTGATTCCGTACAAACATCCGGAGCTGGCGGTTCACGCCTGCCGGAAACTGGGGCGGAAACTGGTCGTGGTAGGAGACGGCTCCATGAAGGAGGAGCTGCAGCGCATCGCAGGCCCCGGAATCATCTTCACAGGACGACTTTCCGGCGAGAAGATGCGGCGTTGCTATGCGGAAGCCAGAGCACTGCTTTTCCCCGGAGTGGAGGATTTCGGCATCGTCCCTGTGGAGGCGCAGGCGGCCGGCACGCCGGTGATCGCCCTCGGCAGAGGCGGTGCTCTGGAGACGGTGGTCCCCGGCAGAACCGGTCTCTTCTTTCCGGAGTGTTCCGTGGATTCGCTGGCGGAGGCGATATTGGAATTCGAAGCCGCTTCCTGGGAATCCGGGGCCTGCCGGGAACAGGCGGAACATTTCTCCACGGAAATTTTCCGGTCCAGAATACAAAATTTCATGAACGCACGGTAGGCGATCGACGATATGAGAGAACAGTTGCTTCACAACACGCGGAATCGAAAATGGTCTCCTGCGGATCATGTGCTTCCGTCGCGGTGGAATGCCCTTCTGCTTCCGGGGATCCTGTTGCTGGGCTTTCTGATCCGGTGGATCTGCTTTTCGCTGGAATCGACCATATCCACTGACGGGACAGTGTACGTCAACCTCGCCGAACAGTGGAGGGTGACGGGGATGTATCCTCCCCCACTCCTATCTGCCGCTCTACCCCTGGCTGATGAAACTCCTCTCCGGCTGCGGCATGAGCAGCTTCGCCGCGGGGATCGGGATCAACCTCTTCCTCGGCAGCCTCCTGCCGCTTGTCTGTTACGGACTTCTCCGCCTGGCCACGGTCCGGCGGGAACCGGCACTGGCGGCGGCGCTGCTGGCAGCGGTCCACCCCTCCCTCATTGAACTTTCGATCAACATCCAGCGGGACACCCCCTATCTGTTCTTCACCGGGTGTGCCATCTTCTGCGGACTGTACGCGGTCAAGTTCGGCCGGTGGTACTGGTGGTCACTCAGCAGTCTCTTTCTGAGCGCTGGGATGTTCTCCCGCTATGAAGCGCTGGAACTGCTGCCGATCATCTGCGGCTACTTTCTGTTCGCATTGATTTTCCGTGCGCTTTCCTGGAAGAAGGCGCTGCTCAACTTTGCCGTCTGGAGTATTTCGCTGGTGATCTTCACCGCTTCGCTGATCGCGCTCATGAATGTGGGGGAACAGATGGCCCGCGCCTATGAAGAGCGTCTGGAACGAGTTTTGATACGCAGGATTTGAAAAACAGCCATGAACTTCATTCATTTTCTAAGTCAGCTCACCCGGATTCTTTTCGAACCCTATTTCATTCTGATCCTTCCGGGAGCGCTTCTAGCGGTTCTTCTGAACCGGCATCGCCGGGACAGGATGTTTTACGTCATTGCAGGCGGCGTCATTTTCATGTTCCTCTGGAGAGGCTGCATCACCCTGCTCTCCAAGCGCTACTCCGAAATCCTGATTTTCGCCGGAATCTGTTTTTCGGTATATTTTCTCTACCTTTTTCCGCTCTGGCTGCCGCGCCGCTTTTCCTCTCGTCTGCAACAGTACGTGCCGAAACTCAAAAGTGCGCTGGAGCGCTGTCCCCGCCTGTTCAGCCGTGCGCTGGTGCTGTTTCTGGTCATCGTCTCTTTGGGAAAGCTGTGCCGGTTCAACCGGTACGACGACACGCTTCCGAAGAGCTGCGCCGCGGTCAGGGCGGATGCGGCGGATTGCAAGGCTCCGCTCCTCGTTGAAATTTGCGGCGAGACCGCCCGTTTCCAATACTACATCGGTCTTCCGGTCGTTTCGATCGATCATTATGCGGAGCAAACTGCGCAGCGGAAACAGTTGAAAAAACTGCTGCGGGAGAGCAACTTCGCCTACGTGTTCCTTGAGGAGAAGTCCGGGCAGGAAACGCCGGCGGCCGCGGTCGGCGCCGCGGAGAGTGAATGGAAACAAATTTTTTCCGCTCCGCGGGACAACCGCAAAAGAGCGTACATCAATGTCTATCGCTACAGGAGTTCAGGGGAAAAATGAGGCGAATCGGATTCAAGCGGACTCCCGGGATTTTCAGTGCAATCCGCGCCCGGGTCGTCCTGCTGATGCTCAGCGACGCCCTGTGTGCCTCCGGCATCTTTTTTGTGGTACTGTGGGGATACCGGCTGCTGGGAGACAAGGAGTATGAGCTGGACCGCTATTGGAATTTCCTGCCGTTTCTGCTGGTGTTTCTGAGCTGCAACACCCTGTTCCGCTGTTACCACGGCAGTCTCTTCTATCCCGGCATCTGCCTGAACAAAATCGAGGAGATCCGCCGGATATCCTTCGCCGTGTTCGTGACCTATCTGCTGAGTTTCACCTGGCTGATGTTTTCCCGGAGCAGCGAACATTTTTCCCGCTTCGTCCTGGTGTTCAGCATGTGCCTGACGATTCCCGCGTTGCCGGTCACCCGGTTTCTCTCCCGCTATCTCATGCAGAAGCTGGGGATCGGGCAGATCAACATTCTGATCGCCGGGGCGGGCGAAACCGGCAAGCTCGTCTGCAGGGAATTCGCGCAAAGCTGCTACTACGGCTTCCGGGTGATCGGCTACTTGGACGACAACCGGGCGAAACGCGGGGAGCTCATCGAGGGGCATCCGGTGCTCGGCTCGCTCGCCGCAGCCGGAAAAATCGCCCGGAAACTGAAGATCGACTACATGGTCTGCTGTCTGCCGGCGGAGGCGATCAACCGGACGTTCCGTTCCTATTCGAAGATCTTCCGGCACATCACCTTCATTCCCGACAACAAAATACTGCCGATCTCCTGGCTCTACCCCGCCTCGGTCGGTCTCTTCGGCGGTTTTGAAATCCACAATCAGCTGCTGCTGCCGATGCCGCGCCTATTCAAGGCGCTGCTGGAAATTCTGCTCGCCTTCACGGCCGTTCTCTGTCTGCTGCCGCTGTTTCTGGTTCTGGCGGTCATCGTCAAGCTGTCGAGTCCGGGACCGATTTTCTACTTCGCCAACCGACTGGGAATCAATGGGAAAATATCCGGGTCCTGAAATTCCGGACCATGTATGCCGATGCGGACCAGCGGCTGGAAAAGATGCTCGAAGAAGATCCGGCGTTGAAGGCGGAGTGGCGAAAGAACTTCAAATTGCACAACGACCCGCGCATCACCCCCATCGGGCGCTTTCTGCGCAAAACCTCGCTGGATGAACTGCCTCAATTCTGGAATGTGCTGACCGGCGAAATGGCGGTCATCGGGCCGCGGCCGATCGTCCCGGACGAGATCAGATACTACGGGGAAAACTACGAGGTGAGAAAACGCGTCAAACCCGGCATCACCGGGTTGTGGCAGGTTTCCGGGCGCAACGAGGTCGATTACCGGCACCGCGTCATGCAGGACATGTACTACATCATGAACTGGTCCATCTGGATGGACTACTACATCTTCTTCAAAACCATCTACGTCGTGCTCGCCCGGCAGGGTGCCTGCTGAGCCCCAAAAACGGAAGGCCGGAGCCCCGCAGGAGGGAAACTCCGGCCCGGATTCCCCCCGCCCGGCGGCTCAGCGGCGGAAGAGGAGCGTTTCTCCCGTCTCCAGTCTCCGTTCGTAACAGCTTCCGCGGGGAAGAGTTCTTCGTCGCACATCCAATCGCAGTTCCCGGCGGGAAGGTGAAGTTTCAGCACGCCGTCACGGAGCGCCTCCACCCGGATCTCTTCCTTTCCCTCATGCCGTGACAGGCTGAGCCGGAAACCGCCCGGCGCGGTGAAATTCTCCGCCGTGAACCCCCGCCACGAAGCGGGCACTCCATGCATCGGATACAGCACGCCATTCTGTTCGAAAAGGAAGAGTTCCTCGATCGCCGCGACCACCCCCATGTATGCATCCATCTGCATGACCGTTTTGTCGCCGCAGAGACCGACGGCAAATCCATCCATCACCGGATCGTGGAAGGAGCGGTTGAAGGCATTCCGGTAGACACGGCTCCAGAGTTCGATGTCCAGCACCGCCATTTCGGCGTTGCCGACGCGGTTGTGAAGCATCGACGCCCACGGCATGCTCCAGCCGGCCCAGAATCCCATACCGGTACGGATCCAGTGGTCGACGCTGCGGCGAATGATATCGCGCCAGCGCGGATCTTCCGGAGAAACCGTGGCGAAGGGAGCGATCGCCGCCAGATGGGAGTGGTGACGGTGGCTTTCCTCCAGCGGCGTTCCCTTCCAGAGGGCAATCTGCTCGCCGCCCTTTCCGTCGATCAACGTGAACTGCGGAAGCCGTTCGTGAATCGCCCGCCAGACCGGTTTCGGCTCGACGCCGAGGATTCCGGCGGCCTCGATGAGATCCGCCGCCAGCCGGTGAATCGCCGCGAGTTGAAAACTCGGGTCCTCGCCCCAGGCGTTCAGCTCCGCGCCCCGGTACTCCGGCGAAACGCCGACCGGCAGGTGGAACACGCCGTCCCGTTCCTCCAGCAGCGCTTCGAACACCCGCATCGTGCCGCGCATGAATTCAAATCCGATCTCGCGGAGAAATTCAACATCGCCGGTGTACTTGTAGTAGTCGAACATCATCTGCGCCATCCACGCCGCGCAGGCGTGGTCGATCGCGCCGGTCCAGAACGCCCCCATGCAGACGCAGCGGTCATCGACGGCGTGCGGCATCATGTAGCCATCCTCAACGCCGATGAAACAGCGGGCGATCTCGCGCATGGTGTCGCGCCACGACCAGATCATCTCGAACAGCGGACGGCAGTTCTCCGCCAGACCGGCCCGGAACGCGGGCCAGTAGCACATCTGAACGTTGATGTTGAAGTGGTAATCGCCCGACCACGGCGGCAGCCGGTGATCCTCGATCCAGGCGCCCTGCAGACCGGCGGGAACGCCATCCGGTTCGGTCATCGAATGGAACTGGTAGAGCCCCGAGCGGAACAGCTCCTCAATGAGCGGGCTTTCGCAGCGGACGACAGGAACCCGTTTCCAGAAATCCCCCCAGTAACGGGCCAGCTCACCGGTCACCTCCTCCCAGCCGGCGGCGGGAATCCGGACTGGTTCGGTCTCGTCGCCGCGCCGGAAAAAGCAGCGTACCAGCTCCCCTGCCCGCTCAAAAGTGAGGCTGTATCCCGGATCCGCCGGCATCGGCTGGTGGAATCCGCACTCCCGACGGAGCGGTTCGACGAAAGAGAGTTCCCGCAGTTCGGGCATGAGGTCCCATGAGGGCACCGCACGGATCTGCGCCGGGATCGGCAGCCGCAGCAGGAAAAGCCCCTTCTCCTGCTGCGCAAGAGCAACCCGGATGGTGCCGTTTTCGCCGCCTTGGCGAAAAGAGATTTCAATCACGCCGACGTCGGCCCGTAGTTTCGCCTCTTCGAGAAGACACCCATCCGGAAGCGTCACCTCCAGCCGCCCCGCCGCCAGCAGCGAGGGACGGTTGGGGAATCCGGCCGCCCGAGGATGTTCCGGAGCGAAGATCCGGTGAATCTCCTCCAGATCCTGCCGTTCGAGGGCGCGCCGGATGTCGTGGAAATTCTGCCGTTTTGACCAGTGGACACCGCCGCGGTGATCCCAGAGCGAAGCGACGCCGACCGTGATGTTGAGGCGGTTTTCTCCGCCCCATACACTGAGGCCGAGCAGACCGTTGCCGAGTGTGGTGCCGCAGTGAACATGCGGCATGGGGTAAGGATACGGGAAAATCAGACGATCATCCATGGCAAATTCCTCTGAATGTTTTCGATTTCAATGGAGTCCGATGCTCATTGTTACTGCTTTGCCACAGGAGCAAAGGAACAGCCGACGAGTTCGGCGAGAGCAGCGGGAGCCAACTCCACCTGGGCACCGATCTTTCCGGCACTGAAAATGATCGTATCGAACGCCTCGGCGGAAATATCGACCACAGTACGGAAATGTTTCTTCATGCCGATCGGGGAACAGCCGCCGCGGATGTATCCGGTCACGCCGCAGAGTTCGGCGACATGAATCATCTCCACGGATTTCTCCCCCACCGCAGCGGCGGCAGCCTTGAGATCCAGCTCCCCCGCCACCGGAATTACGAAAACGAAAAAGTTCCGGCTCGCGCCGCGGGTCACCAGCGTCTTGAACACCTGTTCGACCGGGCGGCCGATCCGCTGCGCCACCGTGACGCCGTCAACCGCATCGTTCCCATGATGCTCATAACTGTAATGCGCATAGGGGATTCCGGCTCGATCCAGAATCCGCATCACATTGGTTTTTTCCTGCTTTGCCACTGCGAACCTCCCGTTCAGAAAAAGAGCGGCGGCTCCCGCTCGGAACCGCCGCATCTCCTCTGATTATCGAATGATGCCGCAGCGCTTCAACGTCGCCGCCAGCTTCTCACGATGCTCAGCGCTGAGTTCGCAGAGCGGCAGCCGGTACTCTTCACGGATCAGCCCCGCCATCGCCATCGCCGCCTTGATCGGAATCGGATTGGTTTCGATGAACTGATCGCGGAACAGGCAGTAGTACTTGCGGTGCAGCTCCAACGCCCGGGCGAAATTGCCGGCCGCGGCCGCTTCAACCAGCTCGGTCATCTCCGCAGGAATCAGGTTGGAGGAAACGCTGATCACACCGGAGGCGCCGACCGCCATCATCGGCAGCGCCAGCGAGTCATCGCCGCTCAGAACGGTGATGTCGCACAATTCGCGGATCATCGACACGCGATCCACACTGCCGGCAGCCTCCTTGACCGCGGCGATCACCGGATTCTTCGCAAGGCGGGCCACCGTCGTCTCCGCGATCGGCACGCCGCTGCGGCCCGGCACATTGTAGAGCACCACCGGCAGCCCGACTTTGTCGGCCACCGTGGAGAAGTGGCGGTACAACCCCTCCTGGGTCGGCTTGTTGTAATAAGGGGTCACCTGAAGCGTCGCGTCGGCGCCGACCGCCTTCGCCTCGCGAGTGAGATGGACCGCCTCCTCGGTGGAGTTCGCGCCGGTACCGGCGATGATGGTGCAGCGACCGGCTGCGGTTTCGACTACCGCTTCGATCACCTTGAGATGCTCTTCACAGCTCAGCGTGGGGGACTCCCCGGTAGTTCCGACCGGAACGATTCCGGCGACCCGGCCCTTCACCTGCATCTCGACCAGTTCGCGCAACGCCTTCCAGTCCACGCCGCCGTTCACAAACGGAGTGACCAACGCCGTGTACACGCCTTTGAATTCCATCATTTTCACCGCTCCTTCGCTATTCCGGCATGGAACCGCCCGCGGCGGATTCCGTTGATCTCATCTGCGGACCCGCTCCGCGGATCCGTCGCTCGTCTTTTTAAAATACTTCAATCCGAAGTTAAAATCAACATGTTTTCACCGTTTTGATTTGAAAAAAACCGCTTGTCCGGTTAATTTAACAGGCATACATCAAGAGGATCACGTTCAGGAGTGCAAATCATGAAGAAAATCCTGCCGGCCATGCTGGCGCTGGCGGCGACGCTGTGCGGCTGCATTTCGTTCGAATATGACGGAACCCGCGAACCGGAACCCTCCGCCTCGGTCAAAGTGTTCTCCGACAAGGCGAAAATCAAGCAGCCCTTTCAGGTGATGGGCAAAGCGGTCGTCTCCGGCGACTATATGGATGTCAGCCGCGACCGGCTGGAGGAAAAACTGGTCTCCGAGGCGGAATCGGTCGGCGCCGACGCCGTGCTCATCACCTCGCAGGAGGTGGTGCGAAGCGCGGCGGGGAGAAACACCAATCCGCTGTACATGAGTTCGTTCGACTACGACGACTCCTCGCCGAGCTGGCGTGCCATCTACCGCGATGTCGACCTCACCTACGGCAACGTCCGGGGCACTCCGAGCGACACGGGGACACTTTTCCGCTACCGCCGAATCATCAAGGCGGAGTTCCTGAAGTACCGTTCCGCCGAAGCGGCTACGGAGAAAAAGGAGGCCACGTCCCCCGCGGCCGAAGAGAAAGCCGCTCCTGCGGAAAAGGCTCCGGAACAGAAGTAAAAAACGAAACGTCCCCGTCGGATTCCCGATGGGGACGTTCTGTTTTCACGGCTGGGGAAAGGTGCCGCAACACCATTCACTTACGGCGGGCGGTCTCAGACGCGGCAGCCTCTGCCGCACAGAGGTCTCCGGCGATGCGGACCGCCTCGGTCAGAACCGGGTCGAACTTGGCGGCATCAGATTTTCCGGAGATACCGGCCTGCTCCTCGTAAAGCCGCTCGGAAGCCTCCTGAATCTCCTTCTCCTCGCGATACTCCTTCCACCGCTTCGCCTCATTGAGCGAAACCTCCTTGCGATCCTTGTACCGTTTGAAAAGATCGATCCGACGGAGAAGCGTCTGATATTCGGGATCTGCCGCAATCCGTTTCTCCGACGCCGCCTTCAACGCGGGCAGCAATGCGGGGAGGCCGGGATTGACCATCTCACGCCGGACCGGTTTGATCGAATCCCACGGCAGGTGATTGTCCATGAACATTTCGCCGATCTCCATCTGCTCGGTGAGCGACGGCAGCTGGATATCCGGCTCGATGCCGAGCTGCTGGACCGAGCCGCCCGCGGTCCGGTAGAACATCGCAGTTTCGTAGGTGGCGGATCCGGCGGGGAAATCCCGGCCGACGAACTTCAGATAGCGTTCCAGCGGCACCACGTCGAGCACCGTCCCTTGCCGAAGGTACGGCTGTCGCCGACCACCAGCGCCCGGCCGCAGTCACGCAGCGCCGCGGTGAAAATCTCCGCAGCGGAGGCGGAAAGTTTGCTGGTCAGAATCACCAGCGGCCCGGCGTAGGCGATCTCCGGATCATTGTCGGACTTGATCTGGATGCGGCGGTCGCCGGTGCGGATCTGCACCACCGGCCCGGTCTTGATGAAGAGTCCGCTCAGCGTGATCGCTTCGGGGAGGCTGCCGCCGCCGTTGCGGCGCATATCCATGACGACCGCGTCGACCTTTTCCCTGTTGAATTTCTCCAGAATCCGCTTCACATCGCGAGTGCAGCTTTTGTAATTCGGGTCGCCCCGGTAGGCGGCGTCGAAGTCCATGTAGAAGCTCGGCAGGGTGATCACACCGACCTTGAGCTCTCCCGTGCCGTCCGGGCGCTTGATCGAGCGAACTTCCCCTTGGCTTCGCTCTCGACCAGCTTGACGGTGTCGCGGGTGATGGTGATGTTCTCCGGAACGGCATTCCGGCCCTTTTCGCCGGAGAGGACGGTCAGCGTCACCTTGCTGTCCTTGGGACCGCGGATGTACTTGACCGCCTTGTCGACCGGCATGTCGATCACATCGACGGTGTCGCCGTTCTCCTGGGTGACGGCGATGATGCGGTCCTCGACTTTGAGCCGCCCGTCGAGCGCGGCGGGGCCGCCTGGCACGATCGCGACGATCTTGATGTAACCGTCGTCACTGGTCAGCGTGGCGCCGATGCCGGTGAGCGAGAGCTTCATGCCGATTTCGAAATCCTCGTCCAGCTTGGGGGAGAGGTAGTTCGAATGGGGGCCGTAAACCTGCGCGAGCGCGTTGAGATAGAGTCCGAGGATGTCGATCCGATCGGAATTTTCCAGAGAATTGGTGATGTCGCGGAGCCGCTTGAGCACCTTTTCGGCGGGGGTCTTGCCGGCCCACTTCTTCGCAACCTCGCGGCGCGCCGCATTTTCGCGCGTCTCCTTGTCTCCGGCCGCATTTTTTCTGCTTCTTCTTTTCCTCCTTTTCCGCCTCCTCGATCGCGCGGTCGAAAAGCCGATAATAGAGGATATCGTTTTTGAGCCGCTGCTCCCAGAGTTTCTCCAGCGCGGCGTGATCCGCGGCGCGCGGCAGCTTGCGCCGGTCGGTGACATAGACCTCGTCGGCGGTGAAGTCGAAAGGCTCCTTCAGCCGTTTCTCCGCGAACGCGCGGAACTCCCGGTTGCGTTCCCGGTAGAGGTCGTACACTTCGAACGCGAACCCGGTATCGCCGCGCCGGAGCGCCGAAGCAAGGGAGCGGCGGAACGGCATGAACCGCTCCACATCCTTCTGCGTGAAAAACATCCGGTTGGGATCGAGCGAGTCGAAATACTCGTCGAACAGCCGTTCGGAAAGCGTTTCATCAAGCGGCTGCTTGCGGTAGTGACTGGCGGCGAAGAGCTGCGCGGTCATCTGCGCGATCAGTCGGAGCTCGCCGTCCCGGTTCCCGTCGGAATTCCTGCGGGGGGCGGTGGCGCGGACTTCCGCGGCGGCCAGCTCCGCCGGCCGAAGAAAAAGTGCCGAGACCGCACCGGCGATCCCGACGGCGAACAGCAGGATTCCTGCAGTGAGTTTTCTATACATAATCGTAATGATCCTTATCTTAATCCGTGAGTTTCAGCGGCGGACGCCGCCCTTTTAATATAATTCAATTTACGTTTTTTTAAAGTGAAAACCGAAACGATTACTTTTTTTTTATGACGAAACGTTATATTATGGAGGAAATCGGAAGCAATCATTCAAGGGACCTGAGAATCCACCATGCGCCAGAGCATCAAACCCGTTCGCATTCTGTTCCATGCCGGAGACACTGTCACGTTCCGCCTGGAGGGAATCGCCCCCGGCCGGGCCGGGAAAGCGGTCGTCCGCACCAACCTCGGCCGGGCGGAAGTCCGCCGCCGGGAACTGGTCGACTTCGCCGAGCACAACCGGCCGCCGGTCGGTCTGGACTGGCACGACATCGAACTCCACCCCGCCCCGGACGGCAGTCGATCGATCACCCTGCCGCTCACACAGATGGGGGTTTTCGAGGCAAAATGCTGCTTCATCCCCGACGGCGGAGCGCCGATCGAGTGGGCGGAGGGGGGGAACTTCCGGTTCAAGGTGGAGAGCGCCGCGGCGCTGACCGCCAACACCATCTATTGCGCCTTTGTCCGGCAGTTCGGTGCGAACCTCGCACGGGAATACGCGGAACCGCAGCCGCCGGCGGTGGCGGAGCTGGACCGGGCCGGGTACGCGGTGCTGCCGCCGTCCGGCACCTTCCGGGGGCTGATCAAACAGCTCGATCACATCTTCGGCGCGCTCGGCTGCCGGATCCTTCAGCTGCTGCCGATCCACCCGGTTCCGACCACCTACGGCAGAATGGGACTGTACGGGAGTCCCTTTGCGGCGCTGGACTATTTCAACGTCGATCCGGCGCTGGCGGAGTTCGACCGCAGAGCAACGCCGCTGGACCAGTTCGGCGAACTGGTCGACGCCGTTCACGCCCGCGACGGCCGGATCTTCATGGACATTCCGGTTAACCACACCGGATGGGCGTCGAAGCTGCAGGGGGAACACCCGGAGTACTTCGTGCGTTCCGCCGACGGCACGTTTGAAAGCCCCGGCGCCTGGGGCGTGGTGTGGGAGGACCTCTGCAAGCTCGACTACCGCGACCCGAAGGTGCGGCAGCTGATGGCGAAGGTGTTCCTCTTCTGGTGCCGCCGCGGCGTGGACGGCTTCCGCTGCGATGCCGGTTACATGCTCCCGGAAGCGGCGTGGGATTACATCGTCGCCCGGGTGCGCGAAGAGTATCCCGACACGGTCTTCCTGCTCGAGGGGCTGGGCGGGCCGCTCAAACTGCAGGAGCAGCTGCTCGGCAGCTCCGGATTGAACTGGGGATATTCGGAACTCTTCCAGAACTACACCCGCGACCAGATCAACAGCTACTTTCCGGTCATGGACCGCTGCAGCAACACCTTCGGAACGCTGGTCAACTTCGCCGAAACCCACGACAACAACCGTCTGGCCGCCACCTCTCAGACCTACGCAAAACTGCGCTTCGCCGTCGCCGCGCTGCTGGCGGAAAACGGAGCGTTCGGATTCGCCAACGGCGCGGAATTCTTCGCCAGAGAGAAGATCGACGTCCACGGCAACGGCGGCCTCAACTGGGGAGCGGAACCGAACCTGGTCGATACCATCCGTTGCTACAACGCGCTCCTCTCCGACCACCCCGCCTTCCTGCCGGGCACCCGGGTCGAACTGGTCCAGACCGGGCCGGGCAATGTTCTGGCGGCATACCGCCGGGCGGAAACCGGGGAAACGCTGCTGGCGCTGCTCAATCTCGACTGCGACCGTCCGGCAGAAGTGCACTGGCCGGCGGAGCGCTGTCCGGCCGGGAGCGGCCGCGATCTCCTCACCGGCCGCACGGTGAACTTCCGCCACGAATTCGGCGAACTCTCCTGCCCGCTGGAGGCGGGGGAGGCGCTCTGCATCGCCTTTGACGAATACCGGATTCCGGAATTGCCGGCCGGCCGCGAACCGGAACGGGTCCGGCGCCAGCGTGCCGATGCGATGGCGCGGCGGATTCTCGTCAAGCTCTCCGGACTTTCCGCCGGAGCCGCCGCCGCGCCCGGAGAGGCGATGCTGGCCGATCCGGAGGGCTTCGTCGCAGCCGCAACCGGGATGGAGCCGCCTCCGCTCACCCACTGGCGCGAAGCATTCGATCCGCGTCGCCGGGTGATGCTGCCGCCGGGCGACGTGTTGCTGGCGGAAAGCTGCGGGCGCTTCCGGCTTGAGATCCGTTTCGAAAACCGGACCATCGCCTTCGGAGCAAGCCTCCGGACGGTGGACGGACGGCAGATCGTCCTGCTGCCGCTGCCGGAGAACGGCGGGAGAGAGGGCGCGGCTGCTGGAGCTGCACATGGTCTGCTTCGACGCCGACGGCACGATCCGCCGCATCGGCGGAGAGCTGCTCCAGCTCCCGGATCCCCGGAAGGTCCGGATCCACCTCTCCCACGGTCGGGGCGAAAACGAACTCGGCGCGAGCTACGCCTTTGGGGCGAACCATCTCGGCGGCGTCAGCCTCTTCTCCGCCGACTGGGGGAAACTCAACAGCAAATACGAGGCGATTCTCGCGGCCAACGTCGACCCTTCCTATCCGGTCGACCGCCACGTGATGTTCACCCGCTGCCGGGCATGGCTGGCGATCAACGGCTACTCGCAGGCGGTCGATCTCGATTCGCTCACCAGCTTCCACGCGGGTCCGGACAACCGGGCGCGCTGGCAGTTCCGCCTGCCCGCCGGACAGGGGTGCCGGGCGGAGCTGGAGATCGAATTCGCCATGGCGCTCGACCGCGACGCGGTGGAGTTCCGGTTCCACCGACCCAATTCCAACGGGCGGGCGGGAGAAGTTGACGACGCCACTCCGGTAACGCTCATCCTGCGGCCCGATCTCGAAGACAGGATCAACCATCAGGTCACCAAGGCGTTCACCGGTCCGGAACACCGCTTCCCGGCGGCGGTCCGGCCGCTGGCGAACGGCTTTGACTTCGCACCGGCGGAGCGGCTGCTCCGGCTCCGCATGGAGGGCGGCGCTTTCCACTCGGAACCGGAGTGGTACTACCTCGTCGACCTCCCCGCCGAACGCTATTACGGGCTGGAGGACAAGACCGACCTGTTCAGCCCCGGCTATCTCGAAATTCCGCTCCGGGGCGGCGAGAGCGCCCGGCTCTTCGCGGAAGTGGTCCCGGCCGGTTCTCCGGAAGGGGACTCCGGCACCTGGCCCGAGGCGGCTCCGCGCCCCGACGCCGTTGCGCCGCGGCAGCTCTTCGAACCCGCCATGCGCCGGTTCGTGGTCAAGCGCGACGAATTCAGCACGGTGATTGCGGGCTATCCGTGGTTCCTCGACTGGGGACGCGACACGCTGATCGCGCTGCGGGGCCTTGCTGTCGGAGAGTTTCGCGCCGAATGCGAAGCGATCATCCGCCAGTTCGCCTGCTTCGAACGGAACGGAACGATTCCGAACATGATCCGCGGGCTGGACGACGCCAACCGCGACACCAGCGACGCGCCGCTCTATCTTGTCGTCGCCGCAAGAGATTTCGTCGACGCCGCCGGTTCCGCCGCGCTGCTCGACGCCGACTGCAACGGGCGGACGCTCCGGGAGGTGCTCCGTTCGATCGCCCATCACTACGAAAACGGCACACCGAACGGCATCCGGATGGACCGGGAGAGCGGCCTCATCTTCAGCCCGTCGCACTTCACCTGGATGGACACGAACTTCCCCGCCGGAACCCCGCGGGAAGGATATCCGATCGAGATCCAGGCGCTCTGGTACGCCGCACTGGAGTTCCTCGGCCGGGAGGAGCCGGAGTTCCGCAGCCGGGCGGAGCAGGTCCGCAGGAGTGTGGAGACCCTCTTCTTCCGCACCGAGACTGGGAACTGTTCGGACTGCCTTCATGCCCGTTCCGGCGTTCCCGCCGCCGAAGCGGCGCCCGACGACCATATCCGGCCGAACCAGCTCTTCGCGATCACGCTCGGCGCGGTCGCCGACCGGGCGAAGCAGCAGCGCATCCTCGCCGCCTGCGAGGAGCTGCTGGTGCCGGGCGGCATCCGCAGTCTCGCCGACCGGCCGGTACGCTATCTGCTGCCGATCGAACGGGACGGGCGGCTGCTCAACGATCCGGCCCGCCCCTACCGCGGACGCTACTGCGGCCCGGAGGACACCGAGCGCAAGGTGGCCTACCACAACGGCACCGTCTGGTGCTGGCCCTTCCCGGCCTACTGCGAGGCGCTCGCGCTGACCGGCGGACGGCGGGCGCGGAAACGGGCGATGGCGCTGCTGCTCTCGGCGGCCGGATATTTCGAAAGCGGCGTCTTCGGGGAGCTGCCCGAGGTCGCCGACGGCGACGCGCCCCACCGCCAGGGCGGCTGTCCGGCGCAGGCGTGGAGCGGATCGGAGTTTTTCCGTGTCTATGAACTGCTCAAGTAAACTTTTCCGCAACCTCTGGCTGGCAGACGGCACCGGCGCGGAGCTTCGACGCGCGGCGGTGCTGGTCCGGGCGGGGATGGTGGAGGCGGTTGAGCCGGAGATTCTCGGTTCCGCGGCGGCGGAGGAGCATCACGATCTCGGCGGCCGAATTCTCGCCCCGGGCTTCCTCGATGCGCACGGCCACTCCGACCTCTCGATTCTCGCCTCGCCGGAGGGGTTCGGGCGGATTTCGCAGGGGTGACCGGCGAAATCGTCGGCAACTGCGGTCTCTCCGCCTTCCCGCTGACCGGCGAAAACCGCGGCCACCTGACGGAACTCTACCGCAACTACGGCATCGAACTGGACTGGGAGGATTTCGCAGGCTGGCAGAAAGCGCTGAACGCGCGGGATGTGCGGCTCCGGATGCACGCCCTCTGCGGACACAACACATTGCGCGCCGCCGTCGCCGGCTACGAGAAGAAGGAGCTTTCCGGAACCGAATTCGACCGCATGCAGACGTTGCTCGAAACCGCACTGCAACAGGGTGCCTCCGGCCTCTCCACCGGACTGCTCTACGTACCGGGCAAGTTCGCCGACCGCGACGAACTGCTGTTTCTGATGAAGCTCCTCGCCCGCTCAGGCAGCCTCTACGCCACCCATCTGCGCAGCGAGGGGCGCGAACTAATCGAATCGCTGGAGGAGACCATCGAACTTGCCCGTAGCGCCGGACTCCGCCGGGTGCACATCAGCCACTTCAAAACCGCCGGGCGGGCAAACTGGCACAAACTGGACCGCGCCCTGGCGCTGCTCGAAGCGGCCCGCGCCGAGGGAATGGAGCTCACGATCGACCGCTATCCCTACACCGAATCGATGACCCAGCTCAGCACCATCCTGCCGGGCGAATGGGAGGATCTCGACGACGAGACGATCGAACGCCGCCTCGCCGATCCGGCAACGGCCGAAGCGCTGGAGCATGCGCTTGCCGAAGCGCGACCCGCCGACTCGTGGAAGACGGTCCGTCTGGTGGGCACCTCCGCGCCCGGCATGGCGGAGTTCTGCGGCGAAACCTTCGACCGGATTGCGGCACGCTGCAAGCTGCCACCCGCCGCCGTCGCCGTCCGTCTGCTCTCCGCCGACGCGGCGGGCACCACCGCCGGATTCCGCGGTATGTCCGAAGAAAATCTCCGGCGGATCATCGCGCTCGACTACTGCGCCTGCGGCAGTGACGAGAACGCCCGCCCGGCGGACGGTTCGCTCGGCAGCTGCCATCCGCGCGCCTTCGGGTCGCTGCCGCACTTCCTGCGTCTCCGGCTCGATGCGTCCAGTTCGATCGAAGCGGCGGTGCGGCAGGTGACCGGCCTGCCCGCCGGAATTTTCCGCCTCGCCGATGCGGGAACGATCGCGCCGGGGAAACCGGCCGACCTCGCCGCATTCGATCCGGAGACGATCGACGGTACAGCAGACTTCCTTCACCCGCACACGCCCGCCTCCGGAATCCTCTTCACCCTGATCGGCGGCGAGTTCGTCTACCGCAACGGTTCCGGCCGCTGAGCATTTCTCCGGGGTAAAATGTTTTGGTTATTATTTTTTATTAAAATATAACAATAAAAACGGGCTTTTTTCGATTTTTTTCCCAAACCCTGTTGTATCCGGTCGAAATCCGGGTATAATTAGTTGCCGAAAGGAGTCCGTCATGAGAAAATCGATCGTCCACGCCATCCTTGTCCTGGTCGCCGGAGCGTTGTCTGCGGGGGAAGTGATCAATCTCAACAGCAGCATGGAGCTGGGGCTGACCGGCGCCGGAGTGCCCGCCTGCCGGCTCGACGTCAACCGGGCGGCGATTTCCGCAGTCCGCGCCAATCCGGAGAAGGTCTACTTTGCCCGGACCGTTCCTGGCGGCAATCCCGGGCAGTGCCTGATGATTCCCGGCTACACCGGCGTTTCCAACTACCAGCTTGAACTCGCCGATTTTCTGCTGACGCGCGACGGCGAAGTCGAGATCTCCTTCGATGCGAAAATCGGTCCGGATGAAACCGGCGCCATGCAGCCGCAGCGCAGCTTCCACATCGACTTCCGCACCTTTCCCGACCTCAGCCGCGACACCTACTACCCCATGCTGACCGGGTTCAGCTTCCGCCCCGGCACCGAATGGAAGCGCTTCTCCAGACGGTTCAAGGTCAAAGCCTACACCAACTACTATCACATCTGGGTGCTTCCGAACGGCATTCCGGACGGCGGAACCGGCAACGCCCTCTATCTCGACAACTTCCGCTTCGCCTGGGTCGACGGCAAACCGGCGGAGGAACCGGAGGAATACGCGGTCATCCCCGACCGCACCGACCAGATCTACGCCCCTGGTGATCCGGTCAAACTGACCGTCCGCGCCCGGCTCCGCTCCGACCGGAAGGAGCTTGCCGGCACGCTCAAACTCCGGCGCGAATATGACAACTCCCCCTTTGCGACGCTCCCGGTCACGCTGAGAGCGGATACCGACGGCACCTTCGAAGGGAAGCGTGACGCTCAAGGCGGGAGAATACGGTTCCTTCCTCACCGGTCTGGAGATTCCAGGCAAAACGCTCCGCGGCGTCAACTCCTCGTTCGTTGTGCTCCATCCGGTGATCCGCCATCCGTGGGGATCGCCCGGCTGGGGGATCGGCGCCAACGCTCCCGCACTCTGCCCCTTCGGACGGGCAGGGAAAGAGTGCGTCGACAACTACATCCTCCCCTTCGCCGGAATGGAACGCGCCTACCGGCTCTTCCGACAGGCGGGAGTTCAGATGCTCCGTATCTGGGGTCACTGGCGGCAGATCGAACCCGAGGAGGGGAAGTTCACCGCCGACATCATGGACCTCCCGATGAAGGAGATCGCCCGCTACGGCTACGAACCGATCTTCTGCCTGGTCGGGAACTTCATCATCCACGGCGGACGGCAGGGACTGGAACGGCGGCTCAAACGCGGCAACAGCAACCTGCCAGAATACCTCTTCCAGTGGTATCACCAGAGCAGTGATCCGGGCAAGGGATCGGTACTGCCGCCGATCGAGGTCTACGGCCGCTATCTCGACTTCGTCCTCGCCCACTGGGGGAAGCAGGTGCGCATCTGGGAGGTCTCCAATGAGCCGGGCATCTTCGGCATGCCCGCGAAGAACTACATCGACTACCTCAAATACACCAACCGCACCGTCAAGGCGCGCCGCCCCGACGCGGTGATCCTCGGCAACGGCGTCACCGGCGACTTCGGCATCAACGTGGTCAAGTGGTGCGAACAGCTCAATGAGGCGGATCCGAATTACGTGGACAGCCTCGACGGCATCGCCTTCCACCCCTACGCGAGCGGGCTGGACTACCTCAACGGCATCCGCGGCCTCTACGGCCAGTGCGTCAAAAACATCCGGAACAAACTCGCCCGGCCCCGCCCCCTCTGGAACACCGAATGCTACTATCTGCCCGCCGCCCGCTTCCGCCAGATCAACCACGGCCGGGAGTTCAGCCGCTACGGGGCGAACGACATTCAGCGCCACTTCCTCGACGGGCTCTATCACGGCGTCACGGCGGCGGCCTCGCCGGATCCCTCCAGTTACTTCCACCGCACCGGAAACACCGTCAACCTGATCAGTTTCAACGAGGTGGCGGCGGCGCAGAACGCGCTCTCGGCCCTGCTCGAAGGGATGGAGAAACTTGAGAAGGTCGAACTCAATCCGCAGATTCGCTCCGCGCTCTTCCTCTCCCGCGACGGGAAGCGGGCGCTGGGGTTCCTATACGACTTCCGCCCGAGCGGCAGCACCTGGATTCCGGGGCGCGCCGACGGGGTGAAAATTCTCGACCTCTACGGCAACGACCGGACCGCCGCCGGGAAGTATCATCTCGGCTTCGAGCCGTACTACCTTGCCGGAACTCCGGACGCGGTCCGGAAGGCGCTGACCGGCTCCCGGTTCGAACTGGAAAATCCGGTGGAGTTCCACGGACGGCGGTTCGGCGACCTGCTCCTGCTCGACGCGAAGAACCTCTCCGGCCTCCCCCGGCGAAATGGAGTGCGTGCTTGGCGGGATGCCACTCCACCTCTCGTTCCGCAACGACGTCGGCCACACCGTGGCCGCCCTGCCCTTCTCCGGAAAAATTCCGGCGGGCGTGAAGATGGTCCCGGAGACGCCCGGCTACACCCTGCCTGCCACGGTGACGCTCCGCAGAGGGACCCGCGCCGCGCTCTCCGTCTCAAACGGAATGCTGAAAATTCAGCTCGAAGTGAAAGATTCCAATCTCAAGGCCGCCGACGGGAAAAATCTCTGGAACGGTTCCGCCGTCGAAGTGTTCCTCGATCCGGAACCGCTGCGCAATCTCTCCATCGACGACGTCAAGCCGCACCAGTATGTGTTCGCGACCCTGCCCTCCTCCACCGGAGTGGAAACCATTGCCGTCCGCCGGGAGACGACCCGCGCCGCGCGCAAAGTCGAACGCACCGCGACCGGGTACCGGATGACCCTTGAAATTCCGCTCGATGAACTGCCGGATTCGGAATTCTACGGCATCGACATTGAAATCGACCGGCCGGGGGAGAAGGAAAAGAGTCCCTCGGCAGCCGCCCTGGGCTCTCGTTCCGCAAGCGTCTCCACTACCACCTCATCCGGATTCCGCGGGGAGCAGAAGCTTCACAACACCGATTTCTCCGACGCCTCGTACGGCGATCCCGCCTGGTGGTGCTACAGCATTACGCCGGGCATGACGGTCACCGCCGACGGGAAAAACGGGGTTGTCATCACCAACCACCGGCCGGACAAAGTGGCGGAAAGCGTGATTCAGCAGCAGATTCCGATTCCACCGGGGGAAGTACCGCAGCGGCACGCTGCAGGTCGTCTTACGCTACCGCGACGTCAAAGCGGCGCAACCGGGCCGCGGCCGTCACGGTCTCCCTGCTCGCGGTCAACTACAACGGCGGCGACCTCCACTATGCGGAAACCACCCGCAAACAGGATCTGGAAGGGGATGGGGCACGGCAGTTGCGCACCTTCGACTTCAAGATTCCGCCGCGGGCGAACTACCTTGCTCTGCGCATCGGCCTCGGCGCGCACACCACCGGAACCGTCCAGGTGGAGCGGGCCGAACTGATGCTGAACCAGTAATCGAAACACACGAAAGGAACACCACATGAACCGACTTCTTCTCACACTTCTGGCCGCCGCTGCGGCCTCCTCCGTCTCCGCCGCCGCGGTCCGGAATGTCTTCCGCATCGATCTGCAGGGCGACAAGGGGCTTGGAATGGTCTACAAGAACGGCTCCGAAGGCACCACCGGCAGCCAGGCCGGCTGGCTCAAGGAGAAAAAAGATACCCGGCTGATCGTCACCGGACCGATTTCGCAGGAGTGGAAGGAGTTCAGCTTCACCTTCGTGCCCAAGGCGGACGGCAAAGTGAGCATCAACCTCATGAGCGACAATCCGAAATTTCAGGTTTCCTACGACAACATCCGCGTCACCGGCGCGACAATCGCCAACGGCGACTTTGAGACGGCGGCGAAACAGGCCGACCGCCCCGACCGCTGGTGGCCGATGGGGAAACCGGTTTTCGTCAAGGAAGCGCAGGGAGCTTCCGGCAAAAATTTCGTGACCTGCGCCCACAATGACCGCTGGAACCAGCCCATCTCCTGCAAGGCGGGAGAAGCGGTCACCGTCACCTTCCAGGCAAAACTGGCGGAGGCGCCGAAAGCGGCAAAGTAATGCAGCTCAAGTTTCCTTCCGGCCGCCGGCCGGAAGGAGAGAACTCCTCCTCCCCTCACCCGGCAAATGAACGACCATCAGAAACAGATCTACCGGTATCTGCTCGACCGGATTGCGGCGAACGAGATTTCCATCGGGGACAAACTCCCGACGGAAAATCAGCTGGCGGCGCAGTTTTCCACCGGGCGGCTCAACGCACACTACGCGGTCAAGGCACTCGAACGTGCGGGCATCCTCCGTTGCGACCGCCGCCGCGGCACCACTCTGCTGCGCTGTCCGCAGGAGTATGAGCTCGGTCAGCTTCTGCTGCCGGTCAGCCGCAAGGTGTGCGTGCTCAATCACAGTCAGCTCAACTACCGGAACATCCACTGGAACGACCGGATTCTCATCCCGCTGCGCACCATGCTGGCACGGCACCGGATCGACTTCGAAGAGCGGCTGATCGACGACTCGATGACGCCGGAACACTACCAGCAGGTGCTGTTCGAACTCATCCGGCAGGGGTGCGGCGGACTGGTGGTCGTGCCGGGCGGCAACTGGGACCGGATTCTGGCGGACCGCCCGGAACTGCTGTTCCGTTTCCGCAACCACATCCACCTCTTCGACCGCGGGGGGATCATGCCGGACTGCTCCTGGTGCAATATCGTAGGCATCAACAACATCAGAGACGGCGCACTCGCTTTGGAAACCGCGATGAGCACTCACCCGTCGCGAATCGTCTTCTGCCTGCTCGGGGTAAAACACGCCCGGTTCCAGCTGGAGCGGTTCCGGGGCGTCGAGGAGAGCATGCCGCGCTACGGGCAGCAGGCGGTAAAGCTCATCACCTATCAGCCGGATATGAACGGACATTATTCACAGTTTGCGGAAGATTTCCGCCCCGATACCGCCTTCATCGCCTGCAACGATCGCGCCGCCGTCCGGCTGATCGACACGGCAAGAGCCGCCGGCTATGAACCCGGACGCGATTACAAACTTATTTCGTTCGACGACGACCGGCGGTTCGCCGATTACCGTCTGACCACGCTTTCCCCAATCTGGAGCTGATCGCCCAGCTGCTCGCAGAGGAGCTCATCGCCGCCATCGACGGTCGACACCCCGATTTCACCAGTACCCACCGGATCATCTCAAAAGTGATCCGCAGAGATACCATGTAAAACCAGAAACCGAATGATGTGAGGACCCCGTTATCATGATCCATGACACCTTTACGCTCGAATTTCCCCTGCTCCGCCAGCACACCGGCCTGCCGATCGGCAACGGCAGTCTCGGCATTCTGCTCTGGGGAAGCGGCAGAGAGCTTCAACTGACCGCCGCCCTGGAAGGGTGCTGGGACCATCGCTTTTCCGAAAAAATTCCGGCAGCCGATTCCCTACGACGACCTCATCGCCGCCTGGACCCCGGAATCCGTCGAGGAAGTCAACCTCCTGCTGCGGGGACACTGCGGCGCAGCCCTGCCCCGACGTCCGGGTTCCCGCTACTGGAGCAGCACCCGGGTCGGCGGCGGTACCTTCACCCCTTCGGCTCGCCGCCGAACTCAAACAGCTCCAGCTGGAGTACGCCACCGGTACCGTCACAGTCGAGACCGCCGCCGGCAACATCACTCTGGAACTCGATCTCGCCACCGATCAACTCTCCATCGCCGATCCGGCCGAACTCATCACCGCCGTCGAGCCGCACCCGATGTGGGAGAAACTGCATGATTTCTTCGAAGAGGGCGGGTTCCAGGCGCCGGAACGGTTCGAAGGCGGCTGGTTTCAACCCTGCCCGGACGATCCCGGCTGCTGGATGCGGCTCGGTAAAGTTCCGGGCGGTCGGCGCCTCGCCGCCGCACTGCGATGCGACAGCCGCGCGCCCGAATTTCCGGAACCCGACCCGGAGGCGGCACACGCCTGGTGGAACCGTTACTGGCAGCAGGTTCCGCAGCTGAAACTGCCGGATGAGACGCTCAACCGTTTCTTCCGGCTCGCCCTCTACAAATTCGCCGCGTCGACCATGCCCGGCAAGACACCCTGCTCTCTGCAGGGCCCCTGGCAGGAGGACTACCAGTCGCCGCGCTGGAGCAACGACTACCACTTCAACGTCAACGTTCAGCAGGTCTACACGCTGGCCCTGCCGACCGGACGCTTCGAACATATGCTGCCGCTCTTCGACATGCTCGAATCCGAGGCCGCGCAGCGGACCATGCGCGAAAATGCCCGCTTTCTCTTCGGCATCGAAGACGGTCTGTTGCTCACTCACGCGGTAGATGACCGCTGCATGCAGGTCGGCGGCTGCGCCGCAGGTTCGATGCTCGACTTCGTCTGTGGCGGCTGGATGGCGATGCTCTACTGGCTCTACTATCGCTACACCGGCGACCGGGAGTTTCTCCGCCACCGCGCCATGCCCTTCATGCGGGGGTGATGAACGTCTTCCGCGCGGCGATGCGCGAGGATTCCGACGGGAAGCTGATGATTCCGCTGGCCATCTCCGCCGAATACGGCTGCACCTTCCCGGTCATCCGCAACGGGAAACCTTGCCATCAGAACGCCGGGAAGAACCCTTCGAACCAGCTCACCTGCTGTCACGCGCTGGCCAACGCCCTGATCGCCGCCGCCGCCGAACTCGGCGAAGAGGCAGACCCCGCCTGGCGGGAGATCAAACGGCGTCTGCCCCGCTTCTCCACCATCAACGGCCGCGTCGCCATCTGGGAGGGACAGGATCTCGACGTCTGCCACCGACATCACTCCCATCTCTCGATGATCTATCCCTTCGACCTCACTGCGGAACTCACTTCGGAAGAGAGCGAAGAGGTCGATCAGGCGGTCGAACACTGGATCTGGCGCGGAGCGGGGCAATGGAGCGAATGGTGCTACCCGTGGGCGATGATCCTGCAGAGCCGCTGGGGAATGCGGGAGGCGCCCTCGGTCCTTCTCGAAGTGTGGAAGCGGCTCTTCCTCAACGAGAGCCTGGCGACGGTCTATCTGCCGAAGTTTCGCGGAATCTCCTCGCACCGCCGGGCGGACGCCCTCAAGCCGAAGGAGACCAACGAGGTGATGCAGCTGGACGGCACGATGGCGGCTGCGACCGCGCTGCTGGAGCTGACCATCCACGAACGCGGCGGCGTGATCGAACTCTTTCCGGGAATTCCGGAGATCTGGCCGGACGTCGAATTCGTCGGTGTGCACCTGCCCGGCGGCCTGGTGGCGAGCGGGGTGCGCCGGAACGGCAGTCTGCGCAGTTTCCGGCTGCAATCGATTGCGGAGCGACGTGTCCGCCTCCGCTTCCGCCCCGACGGGGAGGTCGAAGAGTTCCTCTTGTCGCCGGAAAATCCGCTGACCATGGAATTCCGGGATTGAAAAGCGGGAAATCCGCATTACATTATTTTCAAAGCTCGAAAACAACCGGTCGGCCTCAGAGCCGCCAGAAAGAGGGTTTTGATGATGAGTTACGCAATCACCCGGCAAATCCGCCCGGAAGTGGAAAGAGAAACTCTCTGCCTCGCAATCGCAGGCGACACCTGCCCGCGCGGCACAGCTGCGCCGGAGATCTCCGCAGGTCGTTCCGGAAAAATTCTTGAACAGGTCAAACCGTTTCTCGACGGCGCCGATCTGCGGCTGGTGCAGTGGGAGACCCCGGTCACCGACTCCGATACGCCGATCATCAAATCCGGGCCGAACATCCGCTGTGCGCCGGATTCGGTGAAGTTGCTCCAGGCGGGCAGGTTCGATATCGCCCTGCTCGCCAACAACCACATCGGCGACTACGGCCCGGAAGCGGTCCTTGAAACACTCGAACGCCTCCACGCCGCCGGGCTCCAGACCGTCGGTGCAGGCGGAAACCTCGCGGAAGCACGCCATCCGCTCCGACTTGAAAAAAACGGAATTTCCCTGAGTATCATCAACATCGCGGAGCATGAATTCGGAACCGCGACACCTGATACTCCCGGCTCCAATCCGCTCGACGTCGCTCCCATTCTGCTGCAGATCGCCCGCGAGCGCCGCGCCGGCAGCATCGTGCTGGTGGTAAGTCACGGCGGCAACGAATTCAATCCAGTCCCGTCGCCCCGCATGGTTGGGAACTGCCGCGCCTTCGTCGAGGCGGGCGCGTCGGCGGTGGTCAACATTCACACCCACTGCCCACAGGGGATGGAGGTCTATCAGGGGGCTCCGATCGTCTACAGCACCGGGAACTTCTTCTTCCCGATGCGGGAACAGCAGCCGTTCGATCCGGACAACCTCTGGTACACCGGCTATGTGCCGCGTTTCACCTTCGACCGCAACGGAGCGGTCGCCGTGGAGATTCTGCCCTGTCGTTTCCTCGAATCGCCGTGGCGGGTTGAACCGCTCGACGAAAAAAGCGGTCCGGCGTTTCGGCGAATACTTCGACACCCTGAGCGATCTCATTGCGGAAACCCGATCCTGCTTTGAGGCGTGGTGCACCATCGTCGGGGGGTGGAATTTCGAAAGCATCCGGCGGGCGACGGAAGGGGCTCCGTTCGCCGATCCCGGAGCAGTCGAGGTGCGCAAACAGATTCTGCCGCTGCGCAACCTTTTCACCTGCGAAGCGCACAAGGAGATGATGGACACCTACCTGCGGCTGATCGAAACCGGCCGCCTCTCCGCCGCAGCGGAGAAAGTGGCGCTGCTCAAGCAGCTCCAGCATCCCGGTCTCTATACGGAATAATCACCAAACCCGATCGGACGGGACAGCCCGGGAACCGGGTTGTTCCGTCCTTCGTTTCATCATTCGAAAGAGGAAAGCATCCATGGACTGGCTGAAGGTACTGGAAAACTCCGTCTATCTGCTCGCTCTGCTCAATCCGCCGAGCAAGATTCTCTTTCTCTCCACCTACGAACCGGAACTTGAAATGCGCCAGATCAGGGAACTCTCCTGGAAGTCCTCCCTCGCGGCGCTGCTGATGCTGATCTCCTTCGCCATCGTCGGGCAGTTCGTGCTAGAACAGATCTTCCGGATCAGTCTTTACTCGCTCAAAATCACCGGTGGACTGGTGATCTTCTTCATCGGCTGGATGGCGGTCCGGGAGGGAAAATTCTTCCAGAAACGGGAAAATGAACTGCGGAACGACTTCACCGAACTTTCGATCGTACCGCTGGCCGCGCCGCTGATCGCCGGGCCCGGCACGATCACCATCGCGATCTCGTTCTCGGCGCAGTACGGCCACCTCTCGTGCATCACCTCGCTGGTGCTGGCGATCTTCGCCAACTTCGTGCTGATGCTCTTTTCCCGCCCGTTCAGCCGGCTCTTCCAGAAACTCCACCTGGTCGGGCCGCTGATCCGGATCACCGGGCTGATCGTCTCGGCGGTGGCGGTTCAGATGATCCTCGACGGAGCCGGAGAGTGGCTCGCCGGGCGCATCGGGTAAAATCCTTTCCCGTCCCCCCCCTGCCTGTCCGGCCAGCGGGGCACCTCCGGCGTTTTCCGTGCGACTCATGTCGTTCCTGAACCCGCTTGCTTTCCCGCGTGACAGAAAAATATATTTTTTAATTTTCCATCTTGACTTTTCTTGTTTCCTGTATCATAATATAAGCAAAGAAACTAAACGCTAAGTTAATATGGTTTTGCGATGCGTCAGGTGAAGTTGCAGGACATAGCAGGCCGAGCGGGAGTTTCCGCGGTCACCGTTTCCAAAGTGCTCAATCCCAACAGCACCGGAAACAATACAAAGGTGAGCGAGGAGACGGCAAAACGGATCCTGGCGATTGCCCGAGAGCTGGACTATCACCCCAATCTGGCGGCACGCCGTCTTGCAGGAGGCAGCAGCCGGCTGCTCGGCCTGCTCCTTTACACGCAAAGCTCCCCCGATGGAGTTTGCCCGCGTCGCTTACATGGAAAAAGCCGCCGCCCGACGAGGATATCGCGTCCTGATCAGCCAGTGCGACGGAACGCAGGAGAACATCCGCTTCTGTCTGGACAACTTCGCTTCCCACGGTCTGGATGGGGCCATTCTGCTCTCGAACTCCTTCCCCAACCTCAACGCGTGGATCGTCGAATACGCAAAACAATTGCAGCACGTCGTCTACTACGACCGCCCGCTCCATGACGACGGCTCCTGTGATTACGTGGAAGTGGATCTGGCCGCCGGACTCCGGCAGCTGGTGGACCATCTGGTCGAAACGGGACGCCGGAGAATTGCCTATTTCCTCCCCTATTCCGGCTTCCCGTGCGGGAAATACCCTTCCATGCTCGCCCGGGAATCCGGATTCACCCGGGGATGGCGGCGCACGGCCTGCCTTTCGATCCGGAATTCACAACCCGGTTTCAGTTCGACATCCTCCCCGGTCAGCCGGAACTGGTCAAACGCCTCATGAAATTCATCCGCGCGGAACGACCGGATGCCATCATCGCCCGGAATGACATTTTTCGCCATGGTGGTTCTCCGTGCACTCCACGAACTTGGCATTCGCTGTCCGGATGACATCGCGCTGGCCGGTTATGACAACTTTGAATTCACCGAAAGTCTGATTCCCTCCCTGACCACCGTCGACAACCGCCTGCCGGAAGTTTCGGAGTGCGCCGTCGACATCCTGATCCACCGGATCGAAAACAAAGGTCCGGCTTCCCGGTGCGCCCGGCTGTTCACGCCCCGGCTGATTGTCCGAGAGTCCACCGCCGCAGTGCGGTCGGGATCTTCCGCTGTTCGTGACGACTGTAAACAGGAGGTTTCCACGCCCTTTTCGGTTCTCTGATTCCAGGCATCCATGTCCTTTGAATAATCAGGTAAAAAGGAGTTCAGAAGTGAGTATGAAGAAAATCAATCGCATTCTCAACCTCGCAGGAGCCTGCTCATGTGAACGGAAGGACGAGTCCCCCCCCGGCCGAACGGCTCGGAACAAAAGCGCAATTACTTTACTCTTATAGAGTTACTTGTAGTTATTGCAATCATCGCAATCCTGGCGGCGATCCTGCTGCCTTCGCTGCAGAAAGCACGGGAGAAGGGACAGGCCTTGAAATGCCTTTCCAACTACACACAGTATGGCAAGGCAAGCAGCATGTACAGCTCGGATAACGCGGGATGGCTCACACCGCGCAACAACGCCGCCCGAACCGACGGCTGGAGCTTCTCGACGCGAATCTGGCTCAAGGGAGAAAACACGCCGCCGACCGGAACCGGTTCCAACGCCGCCGGCATGCTCCCGCCGTATCTCGGCATTCACAGCAAAGCTCCGCTGAGCGGGATGTACAAGTTGAGCAATCAGATCTACACCCATCCCTTCCTCTGCCCCTCCCGCGGCGGCAGGCAAGGCCGCCTATATCAACAGCCAGAGCGGCGCGGTCAATGTTTTCGGGGCCGGCCTGAATGCGCAACTGGAAACCGGGATCAAATTGAGTCAGGTTCTGAAACCCTCCCGGACCATGTACTGCACGGAAACAGGTCTCGCCGGAGAGAGCGGCGGAACCAGCATGGCAAACTGCAACTGGCCGGCAAGTGACGGCAACAGCATAGCCCTCAACCATTCCAACCACGCATCGGTCGCCTTCATCGACGGACATTGCAGGCAGATGGCATTCGGAGAAATTCCGTTCGCCAGCGTCCACGGGGTTGACCGTTCCGGTTTTTACCGGAAGACGTTCTGGTATCCCAAAAGCAAACCCGGTTATCCGGCCGATGACAACTGGTGAAACAGATTCAGCGTCCCTGAAATCCTGTTTCATTCCCGGCAGCGGTGCCAATGTCACGAAACATGAAGGATTCTCCGGTACCGGTCTCTGTACCGAAGACCGGCATTGCAGGAAAAGGAAGCACTTTCTGCAAATATTTTCGGTAATGAACTCACAACTTCCTCGGAAAGGATGGATTCATGAAATCTGGCATATTTTTTCTCCATGGCGGCAGCGGTGTTGTTTTGTTCTCTCTGCGGCAGAGCGGAGGACGGCATTCGCCTGCTGGGACCGGGGGTCGGCGGAGCATGTTACGCGCTGGCAATCGATCCGGCAAACCCGCAGACGATCATCGGCGGACTGGACATGGGGTTCGCCTTCCGTACCGCGGACGGAGGCAGAAGCTGGCAGGTTCTCGGCGGCGACGGCATCAATCCCGGTTACCGCGGCTGTTTTCAGGCGGCCTTCGCGCCGGACAATCCTTCCGTGGCGTGGATCGTCAGCGAGCACGGAGCGTACCGTTCGGAGGACAACGGGAAAACCTTCCGTCGCATGACGAGAGCCATCGGGGGAACGCCCGGCCACTGGCAGGGGATCGCATTCGATCCTGACGACAGCCGGACCGTCTATCTGTATCAGGGGGAGCAAAGCCCGCCAGCGCCCGGGAACATGGAGCACCGGGCGGATCTTCCGCACCCGTGACGATGGGGAATCTTGGGAGGAACTGCCCTCCCCCACCCGGAATCAGCCGAGTACCGGATTCAAGGGAATAGTGATCGATCCCGCCTCTCCTCTCCGGCAGCGACAGCTCCTCGCCGTCGCGGATGATGCACTCTATCTCAGCCGGGATGACGGGAAGAGCTGGACCGAAGTGACGAAAAATCTTTCGCTTCCCCGGAGCGGTGTTCGGCAGCGTCGATCTGGCCCGCCTCCCCGGCAACCGGAGCCGCCTGCTCCTAACCGTGACACCGTGGAAAGGCACCGACGGAAAAATCTACGGCGGCCTCTTCTGCAGTATGGATTTCGGAAAAACTTTCCGGCAATCCGGCGAAGGACTGCCCCTTCTGCCCGCCTCCAGAAATGCATTGATCGTCCGCTCCTGCCGCGCAAAGCCGGAACGCTGTTACCTCGGGATGCTGCATCCTGCCGCGATTTTCCGCAGCGACGACGGCGGAGAAAGCTGGCGCCAAGTCACCTCTCCCGGCTCCAGGACGCAGAAATTCGTCAATCCGGATGGGTCGTACCGCTTTTTCAACCTCAACACGGGCAAAGGCAATTACCTTCACTCCTTCCTGTGGAAAATCGACTCGCTGATCGAACTCGCCGTTGCCGCGTCCGATCCGGACACCGTCATCTACAGCGACAACTGCGGCTACACCATGAGTTGCGACGGCGGGAAAACCTGGCGGGACATCACCTTCAACTACGGGGAACCGTTCCAGCCGGAACTCTTCGGCAAGATCAACCCGGTCCGTTTCACCCACCGGATCAGCAGCCGCAACATCCATCTGCTCTGCTGCACCGTCATGCAGCGCGACCCCTTCGAGCCCGACACCCTCTACGGCGGATATCTCGACCACGGAATCATGATCTCCCGCGACAACGGGAAGAGCTGGGAATCGCCGATCCGGGGGTTGAAGACCCTCGATGACGTGGGATGGGGGTGGTGTCACTCCATCACCGTCGATCCGCAGGTCAGGGGGCGCCTCTACGCCACATTCGGCAGAGACCGCATGTACCGTTCGGATGATTCCGGCCGAAGCTGGCAGGAAATCGGTCCGCCGCAGGCGATCGGCCCCCGGAAGAAGAAAAGAGTCTGCTCCGGAATTGTGATCGATTTCAGTACCCCGCCGGGAAACCGCACCCTCTACGCCACGGCGGACAACGGCCTCTACAAAAGCGTCGACGGCGGGAAACACTGGCAGCGGAAGGTCCGGGGATTGGGAGAGAATCCGGCCATCAACCAGCTCGTATCGGCAAACGGAATCCTGCTGGCCGGATCAGGAATCGAACAGGTCGGCGATAAACCGGTCCGGAACCACGGGTTGTACCGTTCCGTGGACGGTGCGGAGAGCTGGCAGGCTGTGGACGAATTCGCCGGGCGGCCGGTCACCGACATCGCCGTCTGCGAAGGGCATCCCGAACACATCTACGTGGTATCCCAGGAAAAACGCGGCTTCTGGAGCAACGGGGTCATTCACCACAGCGCCGATGGCGGGATAACCTGGCGGAAGATCGCCTCCGGGAAGCTGTACCGCCGGATCGCGGTCAATCCGCGGAATCCGGCACGGCTCTACACCGCCAGCTCCTCCATCGACCTCAACCGGCAGACTCCGGCCTGGATCACCAGTTCCGACGGGGGCCGGAGCTGGCGGGAAATCGCGCCGGAACAGGTGAAGGGCGGTTTCGTCTACAACATCCTGATCGACTCCCGGGATCCGCAGCTCATCCGTTTTCACGAACCCTTCGCCGTCTGTGAAGTTCACGATCCGGAGGCGGAAAAATGAACAGCACGTGGAACGTTCTCTCTGCCGCGGCCGTTCTGCTGCTGACAGCCGGCTGTGCCGTCGACCCGTTCGGACTGGAGACCGAACGGCGGACGATCACAGTCCAGCCGGTCCGAAACCCGATCGTCATCGACGGGGAGGTTTCGTCCGGAGAATGGGGCCATGCCGAATTCCATTCTCTCACGGATGCTGATCCGATTCCGGAAGAGCTGCCGCCGAAGGTCCGTGCCGCGCTGCGCGGGACACCGGTCGAATCCAGCCGGGTTGCTCTGCTTCACGATGCGGAAAACCTCTACATCGCAGGAGTCTTTCAGGATCGTGACGTGGTCCAGTTCGCCGTGGAGGATCAGGAGATGCATTTCCGCACCGGCGACACGCTGGAACTTTTTCTGAAACCGGCCGACCTTTTCTGCTATTATGAATTCTATTTCACCCCCAACAACTTCCGAACCTCGCTGTTCTACGTCAGCAAGTACTATCCGGGAGCGGTCCGGAAAGAACTTTTCCTTTCCGGAATCCGATGCGCGGCAAAGGTGAACGGCACGCTGAACGTGTGGCGGGACATCGACCGGGGCTGGAGTGTGGAAGGCGCCATCCCCCTCAAGGATCTGGAGCGGCAGTTCGGCCGGCCTTTTGATCCCGGAACCGAATGGCATGCTCTGCTGGTTCGCTACAACTACGGCTACAGCTTTCCCCGGCGCCAGCGGACCTGCGCCCCCCATGCCGTCCAATGAGTTCCACGACCATTGCTACTGGGGAAAACTGCGCATCATTCCCGATTCCGACAACCATTGAGGAGAAAATCGTATGAAAAGAAAATTTCGCGGTATCCGTCCGGACGATCTTCACGGTAGAACGGCGCTGCGCAATCCGGAACGGGGATTCCGCACCGAGATCTATTTCAGCAGAATCCCCGGAGAGATCGCCGGCACCTGCTCCTGCCACGCGAAGCAGCTCAAACTCGACGGACGAAGTGAGAAACCGGTCTTTCAGAATATCGACGTGCCCGGAATTCTTCACCTGATCCGCGGCAACCGGCTTGATGCGGTTGAATTCAGCCACAGTCAATGGCAGGACGAAATCGACTTTTTGGCGTACGATGGCGTCAGCGTGGTGCAGAGTTACTGTTTTCTCTCCCGATACGACGACGGGCGACAGCTTCCGCAGGAAAAACTCGACGACATCGAGCTTTTCTTTCTGAAACTGCGCGAGAGCAGAGTCAAGGCTCTGCTCCGTTTCGCCTATGAGCTGTCGCCCTCGCTCTCCGGGGCGACCGCGGCAACGATTCTCTCTCATGTTCAGCAGCTCGCTCCACTGATCCGGAAATACAGCGATGTGATCTACGTGCTTCAGTGCGGATTCATCGGCTCCTTTGGAGAGTGGCACAACAGTTTTCATCATCTTCAGCATGATTTCGCCTTTCACCGGGAACTGATCGACATGGTGCTGGAGATTCTGCCGCAGCACCGCCGGACCATGCTCCGTTATCCCCGATTCAAAATGCGCCTCTTCGGCACGGAACCGCTGTCGGAAAAGGAAGCATTCACCAGTCTGCCTCAGGCGCGCATCGGCCATTTCAACGATGGATTTCTGGCCAGACACCCATCCAGCGGCGGAACGTTCGGCCATGAAGACAGCATCGTCTCCGCGGAAGAGGAGATGGCCTACCTCGAAGCGGAAGGGAAATATCTCCCCATGGACGGAGAACTTTTCTGGCATGACATCGGGGGAGTTGTCCTGCCGAACATGGCGATTCAATATCTGCGGCGCTGGAGTTACGATACGCTCGGATTCGTGCATGCACACTCGCTCTTCGAAGGGGAACCATATTCCTTCGATATCTGGAAACGGGTTCCGATCGATCCGCTTTTTCTCTTCGATCACCAGTTGCCGGTATCGGACGGCTACTTTACCGATGAACAGGGTCGTCACGTCTGGAGGAGCTGTTACGAATATATCCGCGATCACCTCGGCTACCGGATCGAACTGCAGAGCGCCGATCTGCCCGGAGAACTCACGGCAGGGCAGACGCTCCACGCGGAAATCCAGCTGATTAACCGCGGTTTTTCGGCTCCGGTCAATCCCCGGCCGGTACGTCTGACTCTCAAAAATGGCAGCGGAGGCTGCACGTTCGATTTTCCCGTCGATCTCCGGCGCTGGTACAGCGGGGAAAGCCACTCTCTCGTGCTGGACACAGTGCTGCCGGCAGATCTGGCTCCCGGCCGTTATCAGTTCGGGTTGTGGATGCCGGATGCCGACGCTGCTCTGGAAAACCTGCCGGAGTATGCAATCCGATGTGCCAATCCGGTGGAATTCCGTGATGGAATCAACCTTCTGGCAGATTGCGACATCCGGTAGCGACGCGGCGTCCGGCGGAACGCTCCTCCGGGCGAACTCCCTTACGGGCGCTTCACCGCGATCGTCGAGACGAAACAGGCCCGCTCCCCGGGAGCGAGCAGCCGGAACCCGGAAATTTCCGGCGCAAGATCGACATTGGGCGCATCGGTCATCCAGCTCATCGGTTCGATGCAGAAGAATCCCGCGCCGCCGCCACCGTTCCAGCAGGCCAGGTGGCGATACTGAAGATCGAATTCATAGACGATCCGCCGTCCGTTCCACCGAAGCTCCGCCCGGTGTCCCGCCGCTCCCGGCGGCAGCGGAAACATCGCCGCAACCGCTCCCTTCCCGGCGGGACGCTCCCCGCGGAAAAGCGCAAGCTCCTCTCCGCTCCACGGCCGGAGTTCCCCGTAGGCAGCCGCCGCTCGGATGGACCGCCCAGCACCCCTCCTCCCGGAAGGGGATCTCCACAAACGCCTCCTCCACCTCCGGCAGACGGAACGCAGTGTGGAATCCGAGCCCGAACGGCATCGCCGCTTCGCTCCGGTTCACCAGTTCGAAGCGGTGACGGAACAGGCCGGGAAGAAATTCGAAGCTGCGCCGCGCTTCAAACGTATGCGGAAATCCGGCGTACTCCGGCTGATCCTCTCCGAAGCGGCAGAGCAGTATCACTCCGTCCGGCGTCTCCCGCTCCAGCTGCCACGGCCGGTTCAACAGCAGTCCGTGCAGATGGTTGCCCTTCTCCGGCTCGTTAACCGGTAGACGGTATTCCCGCCCGGCCGCCTGGAACCGACCGCCGGCAATCCGGTTGGGAGGCAGCAGAACCGGCATACCGTAAACCGCCGGCTCTTTCCTGAGTGCCGCCATGTTAGCGGGAGTCCGGAACACCTCCGTTGCCGTTCTCTTCTCCAGCAGGCGCACCGGACAGCCGCCGGGAACGAGGGCGATTTCAGCCAGCCAGTTCTCGTTCTCCACAGCAAGCAACGTTCCGCCGCCCCACTCGTTCCACCCGACCTTCATACCGCAATTTCTCCTGAATCATTTTTTTTCATTCGGCTCTCCTCAATTTACCCCTTCTCCTCCGCCGGGTCAAGCATCGTACAAGAAAAGCGCCCGGAATTTCTGGCAAAATCCCGGAACAATGCTATATTCTTCAAAAAGCGGCGGACCGTTTCCGTTCCCGCCGCCCGGAGCGAACGGCGAACCATGATTCTAAAAGGCCCTCTTTCCGCTGCCCGGCAGGCAAGCTCACAGCGGAATTACAGTATTTTCAATGCAATCAACGGCCTCTCCTACATGTGCCTCGGAGAGACCGTGCTGATCCTGCTCGCCGTCCGCCTGGAGTGCCCCGACTACTTCATCTCCGCCCTCGGCGCCATGATCTACTTCGGCTATCTCCTTCTGCCGCTCGGCAAAGTCGTCGCCGCCCGGGTCGGCGCCGCCAGAAGCCAGTCGATCTTCTGGATGGCCCGCAACGCCGCCGCGCTGATGGTCGCCACCGCGCCGCTGTTCTGCTTTTTCGACCTTCGCCCGGCGGCGATGGCGATGCTGCTGATCGGCGCCTTCCTCTTCTACGGATTCCGGGCGGCGGGGCTGGTGATGTCCCAGCCGCTCATCGGCGAAATCACCGACGATCTCACCCGGCCGCGGGTGATCGCCGTCTCCATCGGGCTCTTCTACCTCTCCTGCCTCTTCGCGCTGCTGGCCATCAGCCTGATCCTGCGGATGAACTCCAGTCTGTGGGTGCTCACCGCGATCATCGTGGTCGGCGCCTGCTGCGGCTTCACCGCTTCGAGATACATCAGCCGGATCGACGAGACGGAAAGCCTGCGCGAATCCGCGCGGAAACCGATCCTTCAGGACTGCCTCGCCGTATTTCGCGACACCACGCTGCGGCGACTGATCCTCTCCGGTTTTCTGGTCAATCTCGCCATCATCATGACCATTCCGGTTTCGATGCTGGCGCTCAAGCGCGGCTATCTGGTCAGCGACACCGATGCACTGCTCTTCGCACTGGTCCAGTTCGGAACCTGCGCCGGAATGTCCTTTCTCTCCGGGAAGATCGCCGTCTCCATCGGACCGCGCAAAATGGTTCTGCTCGCCTATGCGGGCATGATGCTGATCGGTCTTCTCTGGCTCTGCGCCCCCGCTTCCAGAAACAACGTCTTCCTCTGTCTGCCGTTTTTCGTCGCCGGAGCGGTGTTTGTCGGTTCGAGCAACGCGATTACCCATTACTTCCTTCAGACCACCCCTCCGGAAAGACGGGTGGCCGGGTCGATTTTCATCTCGCTGGTGACCGGCGTCGGCGCCGGAATTTCCGGCATGGCGCTGGCCGGGCTGCTGCTCGACTGGTGCACCGGCGGGCAGGCGGATTCCCCGGAGGCTACCAGGCCTACTTCGCGATTGCAACCCTGCTGCTCGCCCCCGGATTCTGGCTCATCCGGCGCCTTCCGCCGCTGCCGATGGAAAAGCGCAGGATCAGAAAAAGCTGGTTGGAAATCATATAATCACCACAACGCGCGGGCCATTTTGTCACACGAATCGTGTCAATCTGGCGCGATGTCGCAGCGTAACGCCGGTCTGAAAACCGGAAAAATCCGGTTTCCGCTTCCCCGGCCGCCCATTTCGGGCCGGATGCTGGGCTGGCACGTCTCTTGCTTGCAACTGGTCGAATCATGATGAATCGACCATAAGAAGGAGATGGTATGATAAATAGCTGACGTTCGCGGTTTCTGCTTGCGGCGTGTAATTTATGGCGATTAACTTACACGTATGGAAGCGGACAGGTTGCAGACTGAATATTTATTTGAGGCGCCTCCGAGAAGAGGATGACCCCGGAAAGGAGATTAGTCAGATCTGCAAACCAGAGCGCCACCGTAGAGAGCGATGTTAATTCGACTACTCTGTATAGGAGGATGGTGAGGCCGTGACAGCAGTTCCGCTTCGATTCGTGAAAAACGAATGGAGGCTGACGATGATGACAAGTTTTGTGGGAGTGGATTTGCACCGGAACAACTTCACGTATTGTATCCGGGAAAACGGCGAGGAGAAGAAAATCGGCAAGTGCGAAATCAGTGAGTTGAAAGGTTTTGCTTCACTGCTCGGAAAGGATACTGCCATGGCGGTGGAAGCGACCGGCAACACATTTATGTTTTGCCGGTTCCTGAAAGCTCATGTGGGACGGCTCGTCGTAGTAAATCCCTCACAGTTCAAAGTGATCAGCACGTCCACGAAAAAGACGGACAAGCATGACGCGAAAATATTGGCGGAGTTTCTGGAAAAGGATATGCTTCCGGAGGTAAGAATGAAAGACGATTTACAAGCGAAGATTTCAAGTTTGACGCAGACCAGGGAAAAGCTGGTTCAGTTGCGTACCGTCTTGAAAAACAAAGTCAATAATCTGCTGGCTGCCAATTTCATCGTTTTGAAGCGGGAGGAGTTGTCCACGGAGACCGGGCTTCGGAAAGCTTTGAGCTTTCACTTTGACCCAATCACCGATACGGAACTGTTCGTGGTCGTCGAACAAATTCGCAGCTTGAATCAAAGCATTGAAAAATTGGATAAGACGATTGAGGATCATGGCAGTAAGATGGACGGCTTCAAGAATCTGAAATCCATTAAAGGAATCGGTTCGAAAGGGGCGGCAACTCTGCTCTCGACAATCGGCAATATCCATGACTTCCGTTCTTCGAAACAGCTTGCGGCTTATATCGGAATCGTCCCGAGTAAGTAATTCAAATGATACGGTCTGTCATGGACGAATCACGAAGAACGGCAGCAAAATTGCACGAACCACATTGGTTCAATGTGCGCTGATCGCAAAACGATACAGCCCGTATCTCCATGCCTTTCATGAATCGGTTAAAAGTCGGCGGGGTGGAGCGAAAGCCAATATCGCCTTGGCTCGCAAATTCCTCGATATCGTGTATCGAACATTAAAAAACAACTGGATGTTTGAGGATTTTACTCAATTCAAACTCGTAAAAAATTGAGTTTTTCCCGGCATCGAAGTGGAATTTTATCATAGGAGAGTGAGATTATGAATATGGAAAAACTTACCACGAAAAGCAGGGAGGCCCTGATGGCCGCCCACAATCTCGCAGTTGAGAACTCCAACACCGAACTGCGAAATATCCACGTCCTGGCCGCACTGCTGCGGCAGGAGGACGGTCTGGTCCCCTCCATCCTCGAAAAGCTCGGCATCAACCGCCGTCTCTTCGAAAATCAGGTGGATCAGGCGTTGTCCGAACTGCCACGCGTCTCCGGCTCACAGGCACAGGAGATCTACAACTCCCGGGAGTTCAGCGCGCTGCTGGTGGAAGCCGCCCGGCAGGCCGAGGCGATGCAGGATGAATACATCAGCGTCGAACACCTGTTTCTGGCGATGTTCGCCGCCTCCGGCTCTTCCGCGGCGGAGCTGCTGAGCAAGGCCGGTCTCACCGCCGACCGCGTGCTGCAGGCGCTCCAGACCATCCGGGGCAACCAGCGGGTCACCTCGGCGGATCCCGAGAGCACCTTCGAGGCGCTCAAGAAGTATTCGCGCGACCTCACCCAGATGGCGATGCAGGACAAGCTCGACCCGGTCATCGGCCGTGACGACGAGATCCGGCGGGTGATCCAGATCCTGTCGCGCCGCACCAAGAACAACCCGGTGCTGATCGGCGAGCCCGGCGTCGGCAAGACCGCCATCGTCGAAGGACTCGCCCGCCGTGTGGTGCGCGGCGACGTTCCGGAAAACCTCAAGAACCGGCAGGTCGTCGCCCTCGACATGGGCGCGCTGATCGCCGGTGCCAAGTACCGGGGCGAATTCGAGGAGCGGCTCAAGGCTGTTCTGAAGGAGGTCACCGCTTCTGAAGGCAAGGTGATCCTCTTCATCGATGAACTGCACACCGTCGTCGGCGCCGGCGCCAGCGAGGGATCGATGGATGCGGGCAATCTGCTCAAGCCGATGCTCGCCCGCGGCGAACTGCACTGCATCGGCGCGACCACGCCTCGACGAGTACCGCAAGTACATCGAGAAGGACGCCGCACTGGAACGGCGGTTCCAGTCGGTGCTGGTCAATCCGCCGTCGGTGGAGGACACCATTTCGATCCTGCGCGGACTGCGCGAGCGCTACGAACTGCACCACGGCGTGAAACTGCGGGACAGCGCACTGGTCGCTGCCGCAGTTCTCTCGGATAAATACATCGCCGACCGGTTCCTGCCGGACAAAGCGATCGACCTGGTCGATGAGGCCGCCGCCGCGCTGCGAACCGAGATCGACAGCTCGCCGACCGAACTCGACGAGAACGAGCGCCGCGTCATGCAGCTCGAAATCGAAATCACCGGCCTGCGCAACGAGAAGGACGCCGCCTCGATCAAGCGCCGCGAGACGCTCGAAGCGGAGGTCGCCGAACTCAAGGAGGTTGGAAAGTCGCTGCGCGCCCGTTATGAAAACGAGAAGAAGGCGATCACCGATCTGCGCACTTTGCGCGAATCGCTCGACACCGCAAAGGCGAAACTGGAAAAAGCCACTCGCGAGTACAACTACGAGGAGGCCGCCAAGCTCCAGCACGGAATCATTCCGGGCATCGAGCACCAGATCGCCGATGCGGAGCGCAAGATCAAGGAGAGCGGCGACTCCAGGCTGCTCAAGGAAGAGGTGGACGAGGAGGACATCGCCGCCATCATCAGCCGCTGGACCCACATTCCGGTGAGCAAGCTCGTCCAGAGCGAGAAGGAGAAACTTCTCGCGCTCGGCGGACGGCTCCACGAACGGGTGGTCGGGCAGGACGAGGCGGTGACCGCGGTCGCCGATGCGGTGCTCCGCGCCCGGGCCGGGTTGAAGGACCCGAACCGGCCGATCGCCAGCTTCATCTTCCTCGGCCCCACCGGGGTCGGCAAGACCGAACTGGCGCGGACCCTCGCCGCCGACCTCTTCGACGACGAGCGGGCGATGGTGCGGATCGACATGTCCGAGTACATGGAGAAGTTCAGCGTGTCGCGTCTGGTCGGCGCGCCTCCCGGCTACGTCGGCTACGAGGAGGGCGGCCAGCTCTCCGAGGCGGTCCGGCGGCGGCCCTACTCGGTGGTGCTCTTCGATGAGATCGAAAAGGCGCATCCGGATGTCTTCAACATCCTGCTCCAGATTCTGGAAGATGGCATCGTCACCGATTCGCAGGGACGCACGGTCAGCTTCAAGAATACGATCATCATCATGACCAGCAACATCGGCAGCGACCGGATCCTCGCGCACAAGGGGCACGTCGAGGAGCTGAAAGACGAGCTCTTCGGCGAACTGCGGCAGCACTTCCGGCCGGAGTTCCTGAACCGGGTGGATGAGATCCTGATCTTCCACGCGCTGGACAAGTCGCAGATCCTGAACATCGTCGGCATCCAGCTCCGCCGGCTGGAGGAGCGGCTGAAGGCGCAGGACATCACGCTGGAGGTCACCGACAAGGCGAAGCAGTACATCGCCGACGAAGGGTACGATCCGAGCTTCGGCGCCCGGCCGCTGAAGCGGGCGATCATCCGGCTGGTGGAGACTCCGGTCCCCCGGCAGATCATCGCGGGCGAGATCCAGCCGCAGTCGCACCTGGTCATCGACAGGGGCGCAGACGGGCTGACCTTCAGCTCCGCCATCGAGCCGGAAGTGGTGGAGTAACCCTCCGGTGCCGGAGGCACAAGCCTCTCACGGCGAATCCGTTTCGATCGGATTCGCCGTTTTTTATCCCGTCAACGCGGGAGCGAGTAGAGGAAGAGGCGCGTGCCGAACTCTTCCGGCAGTTCGAACGGTTCGGTCGTCCGCCACCGGATGGTTCGCCCCGCCGAGAGCCGTTCGAGTGCGGGCAGATCCTCCGCCGCCTGTTCGGGGGTCTTGTAGAGGATGAACCGCCCGTTCCGGTTGGTGAAGTTCCCGGCGTCCTTCCAGATCACCGGCGCCGGAGCCACCGCACGGGCGGTCACCACGTCGAACCGGGACTTGAACTCTCCTTTGCGGTTGAGTTCGCAGGAGCGTCCGGTCACCACGCGCACATTGCCGAGCCCGAGCAGCTGCGCCGCCCGTTCGACGAACGCCGCCTTCTTGCCGGTGGAGTCGATCGGCGTGAGCAAAAGATTGGGAAACGCCAGCGCCAGCACCAGCGAGGGAAATCCCGCGCCGCAGCCGATGTCGGCGACCCGCAACCGCGCCTCGCGGAACTCCGGGAAGTACCGGGCGATCGCCAGCGAATCGGCCACATGCTTGACCGCGAACTCCTCGACGCCGGTGATCCGGGTCAGATTCAGCGTCCGGTTGGTTTCCAGCAGATAGTCGCGGAAGAGGTTGCAGCGCTCGACGAACCGTTCCGGTTCCGCCACGCCGCACTCCGCGGCATAGGAGGCAAGATCGAACGCCATCGTCACCGCCCTCCGGTCAGCGCCGCCGCCGCCAGCATTGCCGCCGCCAGCAGGATCAGGAATCCGGCGCTCGCCCAGCGCCAGTGCGGCTTGCCGCAGCAGAGCCGGATCCAGTCGCGCAATGCGCACGGACGCCCCGAAACCCAGATGCCGCCGAAGCCGAAAATCCACGCAAGCAGCGCCAGAACCGGAGTTCCCGCCGCGTGCACGTTGAAGGACTCGTGCACCAGATAGTAGGCCCACAGGATCATCACTCCACCGACCGCCCGCGCCAGCAGATAGTCGAGGAAGAAGTAGGAGAGCACCGGCACGATTACCGCCAACGGCCAGAGCAGCGGCTGCAGGAATCCGGGCGACACCACCTGCGCGTGGGAGACGCAGAGCCCCAGCGCGACCCATCCGAGCAGAAGTCCGCCGAGACGGTTGCGCGGCCAGGGTTCGAACCGGGCGAGATTCCCGGGCGAGAGCCGCAGCGTCCATCCGGCGACCACCAGCAGCAGAAGTCCGCCGACGGCGGCGGCGATCCGGTAGAGAAGAAGTTCATTCATGAAAGCGTTCCTTTATAGTTTTCGCGCCAGTGGTCGATCATCCGCCGGGCGATCGAACCCGGCGGGGGCACCTCGGGCATATCCGACGGCGTGTAGAATCCGGCGGCGGTGATTTCTCTCATGTCGGGAACCGGCACGGCGTCTCCCTCCGCCAGCTCGGCGGTGAATCCCGCCATCAGCGAATTCGGATACGGCCAGCTCTGGCTGGCGAAGTAGCGGATGTTCTTCACCTCCAGCTTCACCTCCTCGCGGAGCTCGCGGCGCACCGCCTCCTCCATCGTTTCGCCCGCCTCGACGAATCCGGCGACCAGCCCGTGCATGTTTCCCCGGAACTTGGCGTTGTGCGCCAGCAGCAGCCGCCCGGCACCGTCTGTCACCGCCACGATGATCGCCGGAGCGATCACCGGGTAGAAGAGCGCGCCGCAGGCCTCGCACTGGCGGGCGCACTCAGTTGCGTGATCGGTCAGGGGGCGCCGCAGCGGCCACAGTAGCGGTGGTTCCGCCGCCAGAAGGCGAGCTCCCGGCCACGACAGACCGCGATCTCCTCGGCGCCGCCGAGCAGAAGACGCGCCGAACGCAGATCGACCGGCCGCAACGGCTCCGGCACCGGAGCATCCTGCGGCAGCGGAATCACCGAGCATTCAAAGCGGTCGATCCTGCCGATCAGCAGCCGTTCCGAACCGGCGAGCGCAGGCGGCAGTTCCGCGACGGTCGGCAGTCGGAGCGAATCGGGGGCCTCCTCAACCAGCATCAATGCGTCCCCCCCGGAGCGCAACCACCAGTTCCTCCGGCGAAACCGCTTCGCGCCGCAGTGCCGCCGCAGTGGGAATAAATCGTTTCATGGCCGCACCTCCCCGTCAAGCCGGAAAAATTCCCGTCCGTTCCGGGTCGTCAGTCTGGCGATCTCCTCCACCGTCCGCCCACGTTCGACAGCAATCTGCGCGGCCACCAGAATGAGATAGCCGGGGTGATTCGTCGAACCGCGATGCGGTACCGGAGCGAGATAGGGGGAATCAGTTTCGATCAGCAGCCGGCCGTCCGGAATCACCCGGAGCGCTTCGCGAATATTTTCCGCCCGTTTGAAGGTGACCATGCCGGTCACTCCGCAGTAGCCGCCGAGCGCGAGAAATTTCTCCGCCCACGCCGGGGTTCCGGCGAAGCAGTGCACGACGAACCGGCCGCCCGTTGCGGCAAAGTCGCGCAGCTGATCGTACGCGTCGGCGTAGGCATCCTCCGCACCATCCCGGTCGCGGATGTGGATGATCGCGGGCAGATCCCATTCGAGCGCCAGTCTGAGAAATTCCTCGAGCACACTGCGCTGTACCTCGCGGGGGGACTCCTCGTAATAGTAGTCGAGCCCCAGTTCGCCGACCGCGACAAGGCGGGGATGTCCGCGGAACAAAGAGAAGTCCTGTGCCTCCTTCCGATAGCTCTCCGCCTGGTGAGGATGCACTCCGGCGGCGAACCAGGCGTCGGGAACCACCTGGGCGAACTCCCGCGCCCGACAGCTTTCGAGGTAATCCCCTCCGACCGCCAGCAGCAGAATCCGCTCGACCGCCCCCCCAGCTGTTCTGTGGCGGCACCGCAAGTTCCGCGGAGATCATCCGGCAGAACTCCAACGGCGAACTTTCACCGTAATAGTGAAAATGTGTATCGAAAATCTCCATGAACATTCACCTCTTTTGCTTGAACAACTCATCGAAAATATATCGCAGCTCCCGCAACGTATCCTTCAGCGGAAGATCGCGGATCAACAGAGCCGGCTCCCCGGAGGAATCGGTGCCGAAATCGATCAGTTTGAGCGCATGCACCCGCTGGATGAAATCGCTGATTCCGGCCGTCGCCCCCTGCTGAATGTCGACGACCGGCCGGGTCAGCGTTCCGCGAACCGGCACCGTCAGCGGGATTCCGCCGACGGCAAGCTGCGACTCCAGCTGAAGCTTCTGCTCGCCTCCCAGCTGAAAGCGGCCGGTAAATCCGATGCGGTCGATCCAGTCTCCGAGAAAACGGCACTCCCGCACGTTCACCTCGCCGCGATCGGCGGAAAAATCCAGCTCCCCGGAGGAGAAGCGAATCGTCCGCAACGTTCTCTGCAGTGAGGCGGCGCTGAAGATTTTTCCCGGCAGTGCAGCCAGTTCCTCCGGCATCAGCGTGGAGAGCTTTCCGGCCAGATCCACCGGCAGCAGGAGAAGCCGCCCGAACAGCGAGTCTGCCACTCCGTTCGGAATGACCACATCACGCAGTTTCATTCGAAAGTAGCCGGTGAGCGTATTGAGAAATTTGTTTTTCCCCCGTCGTCCAGCCAGGTGAGATGCGTATTGAGCGAAGAGAGCACTCCCTCAAATCCGTCATCCCGAACACCGGTGAGCAGCTCCAGCAACGGCCGGCAGGGCAGCCAGTCGTCTCCGCGCACCGCCAGCTCGCCACGAATTCCCTCCGGTTGGCTGGAGGCCCGCACCTCCGCATCGAATCGCGCCCCGTTCAGGGAGAAGTTCAGGTATTCGGAATGCGCCTCCCCCTGCTTCAACCGGAATCGGCCCTCCAGCTCCGCTTCCAGCTCCGGAGAAAAGCGGAGCTTTTCAAATCGACAGCCGAAATCGACAGGCCGCGAACCGAAAAACAGGAAGGGAATCCGCCTCCCGGTGGAGCGTTCTGCCGTGGAAATCTCTTTCTTGTCTCCAGTGACCGCCGCGCGTTTCGCGGCCTCGTTCCCTTCCGTCGGACGAGTGACGCCGTCCGGGGGAAAGAGCTTCAACAACTCCCCGAGTTCAACCCGCGACGACGAAAGACGGACCGCAACCGGTCCACTCACCTGAAACCGATCCACCCGGCACTCCCCGGTGAAATCCGCCAGCAAATGCTCCGCCCGGCGAAATTTCAACTGAAAATTCCGCACCGCCCACTGCCGCGGCGTGCTCTCAAACACGGCAAGCAGACGCCCGTTGAAGGGAAGTTTTTCCCGCTCCGGCGCCAGCCAGCGGGAACACTCCACCGCACCCGCCGCCCGAAACGATTCAAAATGATTCTGCGCACTTACCTGAAGCCGTCCGGAAAACTGCGCCTCCTCGACAAGTACCGGAGAAAACAGGTTCAGAAACTGTTCGTTGAGGTAGCGGAGCTGCCACTCTCCCCGGTACCGCCCTTCCTGAAAATCAAATGTGCCGGGGCACTCCAGCCGGAGCGCGGGCCGCCCCCGGCGGCGCAGATAGAAATTGGCCGTCTTGATCTCCAGCGTATTGAAATCCGGCAGGTAGAGCGAAAAACGGTTCTGCACACCGAAACCGGTCAGACTCCGCCCGCCCCACCTCATTCCGGCCTCATCCAGGGAACATTCGCCGTCGACCACTCCCCCGTCGAGCTGGCGGGTCAGCCGCCCGGTCAGGTTCCATTGCAACCGCCCGGAACGAAATTCCACCCCCGCTCCAGCCAGCAGCGGATTGACCATCTCCGCCGGAAATGCGCACCGTAAGGAAAATCCCGGTCCATGATTCACCGTTCCGGAGCCCGGAAACCAGGTGAAGGAGTTCAACTGCAAGGCGGCAAACGGTTTTTTCCCCGATCAGCAGAGAGTCTGCAATCGCGGAGATGAACCGCATTCCCACGCTCCGACAGGGCGACCGCCACAGTCAGATCCGCAGGAGAGATTCCCAGTTTTCTCCAGCCGGCGGCGAAAGGCTCCCACGAAGGGTCCCACCATGCCGCCCATTCCGGAGCGAGCCGCTCGAAACGGAGTTCCAGCTCCGCCTCCCGGCGCGGCAATGACCCTCGGCCGGAGAAGGAGAGCGTTCCCAGACCGCGCTCCCGGTCCCGCAGAGAAAGCGTGATGTTGTTCACCCGGAAATCCAGGTTGCGGCGCAGCTGAAAATCCAGCCCGAGCAACACCTCGTCCGCCGGGAAACGGCGGGTGCCGAACCGCCACCGCCCCCCCTCCAGCCGGCCGCTTCCCAGGACGCCGACCGATGAGAGATTGTGGCGGAAAAGCAGCTGCACTTTCGCCGAAAACTTTCCTCCGGCAAAGCGGAACGGAGAATCGTGAGGAAAGGCAAACCGCAGCAGCGAAAGATCGAACCGGTCGAAATTCAGATCAAACCGTGCACTCTCCTGCCCAGCACTCCCCCGGGTCCTCCAGCTGTATCGCACCGGACGCCGGAGACGCAGCGACGCGCTCTCCCTGCCTTCCGTCTCCATGGCGGCGGAAAACCGGGACAGGTCAATCTCGCTGCGGTTGAAATCCACCTCCGCCCGATGCTCCACTTCAAGCCGGAAATCCGGCACCCGTATCCGTTCCAACCCGAAGATCGCATCGCCGCTGCGGGTGAGCCGGAGCATCCCGTCGGAGGAGAGGCGGCGACCGCCGTAGGAAAATTTTCCCCGGCACTCCAGCGTGGCCCGCCCGGGATTGAACCCCAGTCCGAGGTCGGCGCAGATCGCCATCACTTCCGGAGAAACGGTCCCCCGGTTGACATTCACATCGACCGCAAAGGGCGACCGCCGTACGGAGCCGGTCAACTCCAGTACACTGCGCAACACCCCGTCACGGGACTGCTCCAGGCGGAGCCGATCGATGTCGAACCCGTCGGCCCGCTCCCGACTCTTCACCTCCAGAGACAGTGCGCCGCCCTCAAGATCGACCCCGCCGACCGTTCCGGATAGCGCCGACAACACGCATGTCCCGCTCACCGCTCCAGGCTGCAGCGACTCGTTCAACGGTGTCACGAACGACAATTTCATGCGCCCGTCATCGACATGGCTGGCACGGCTGGTCGCGAGCTTCACCCTTCCGGAAAGCTCGACGGAAAACGGCGCCCCGTTCCGAAAGGCCGGCGAACGCCCGGAGAGTTCGGAAAGTTCAAATGCCCCGCCCGCTCCGCCGCTGCCGTAAACCAGCGTCAGTCGGGAATTCTCCAGACGAATCCGGGCAAGATCAAGGCGAACTCCCCCTTCTTCTCCGCCTGACGCCGCGGCTCCGACAGCGTCGTCGCCTCCGGCTCGACAGCGGCGGAGCGTTCCTCTGCCGTCCGGGAGGGGAGCTTCCCGGACGATGCCGGGCGAAAGCAGCTCCACCCGTCCGCAACCCGGAACAGCGCGAAGTCGCCCCGTTCCACGTAAATATCCGAAAACTTCAGTCGTCCGGCAAGCAGTTCCCGCAGTGCGAAGGTGAACTCCGCACGCCCCGCGGTGAAGCAAGGGGCGTCGGCAGGACCGATCCGCAGCTTCTCCGCCGCCAGACGCGAAGAGAAGACAGACCACTTCAACCGTTCCGCGGCGATGTCGATTCCGGCACGGGCAGAGACCGCCGGCAGCACGACCCGGGTCAGAAAAAAACGAGCCGCAAAGAAAGAACCCGGTGAAAATTCCCGCAAGAACCACCGGGATCGCTCCGAGCAGCGTGTATTTAACCGGCCTTCTCATCGCCCGGGCAAGGGGAACACTCCCTCAGCGGGCGAAAACCCGCTCCAGCTCTTTCTGGAACGCTTCGATGTCCGCCTGCGTCGGCTTCTCTCCGCGCAGATTCTCCAGACCAAGCCGCCCGAACTGGTCGACATACCATTCGGCCGAGGAACCGGAGGCGAACTTCACCGTGCCGGAAAGCGCCGTTCCCGGACGGACCAGCTTGCTCACCTCCACCACGGTCTTCCCATCCCCTGGTTCCGCCTCCACGTCGGGCTCGAGCGCATCGCCGCCATCGGCCTCCTCCGCGCCATCGGCCTCCTTCGCCGCAGCCTTCTCTTCGGCTTTCGCCTTCGCCTGCGCCTTCGGATCGTGCGCATTCCAGTCGATGCCGTCCAGTTCGGACGCCATGATCCGAATGTCCATGTAGGTCAGTTTCTGGTTGAACTTCTCATTGACCAGCTGCTGCAGGTCGGAAAGCGACGTGCCTTTCGCGATCTCGCCGGCCATGAACCGTTTGACTTCAAGTTCCATTTCCTTTTCCATCACAGCTGTCTCCTTCTGGAATTGTTTTTTCTTGCCGGCTCTCTTCTCCGCCGGTCGGCGGCGCGGCCTCTCCTCCCGGCGGATGCTCTCCACCTTCTTCGGCCGGGCCCGCAGTTCAAGCTCAATCGGCAGCCCGGTCAGCCCGAACGCCTGCCGAAGCACATTCTTGAGAAATGTAAGATAGTTCTCCGCACAATAAGCCGGATTGTTCACGAAAAGCAGGATCCGCGGCGGCTTCATCCCGATCACCGACGCGTAAAACAGCTTCAGCGGCGCCGCCCCCGTCACCGGCGGCGTGTTGCGCTCCACCGCATCAGCCAGCACCCGGTTGAGCACGCCGGTCGGAATCTTCAGCTCCAGCTGCTCCATCACCTCCGCAATCTGGTCGAGCAGTCCGCCGAGATTCGAGCGGTCGCGCGCACTGATGAACACCGCCGGAGCATAACTCATCCCCGGCAGAGAACGGCGCAGCTCCGCCTGAAGCTGTTTCAACCGGTGCTCATCCCGGCAGAGATCGAACTTGTTCGCCACGATCACACAACCTTTGCCGGACTCCCGGATCATCGACGCGATCCGCCGGTCCTGCGCGGTCATCCCGTCCGCACTGGCCTCGACCACGAACAAAACCAGATCGGCACGCGTCACCGCCGCCTGCGCCCGCATCACGCTGAAAAATTCGACCACGGTATCCACCTTGGCCTTCTTGCGCAGCCCCGCCGTATCCACCAGCACCGCCGGACGAAGTTCCCCCTGGTACCGGATCTGAAAATCCACGTCGATCGCGTCACGGGTGGTCCCGGCCACATCGCTCACCATCACGCGCTCCTCACCGAGCAACGCGTTGACCAGCGAGGATTTCCCGACATTCGGGCGCCCCACCACCGCGATGTTGACCGGAGCCGGAGCATCCGCGGCAGGTTCCCCCGCGCCCCCCTCCGGAAGCAGCCGGAGCGCCGCCTCCACCAGCGCGTTCACGCCGCGGCGGTGCAGGCAGGAAACCGGATAGACCCGATCGAAGCCGAGCTGCATGAATTCGACCGCCTCCGCATCCAGCTCCGGATTGTCGCACTTGTTCGCGGCAAACAGCACCGGTTTGCCGGAGCTGTGCAGCCTTCGGGCAACCTCCGCGTCGAGCGGCACGATGCCGTCCCGCACGTTCGCCACGAAAATCAACACGTCGGCCCCTTCGATGGCGAGCTCCACCTGTTCGGCGATACGGCTGTCCCACACATCCACTTTGCGGGACTCTCCGGCGAGCATGCCCAGCCCCCGGTGTCGATCAGCTCGAACCGGCGCCCGTTCCGGACCAGCGGCGCCACCACCCGGTCGCGGGTCACCCCGCTCATCTCGTGGACAATCGACAGGCGCCGCCCGACGATCGTGTTGAAAAGCGAAGACTTCCCGACGTTCGGACGCCCGACGATCGCAATCGCCGGAACTCCGCCGTTCGTTGTTTCAACTGCTGCGTTTTGCGGCATGGGACGGTTCCCTCAGTGGAAAGAATTAATCAGGTCGCGCAGCTCGCGGGCCGCACGCCCGGCCCCCGCGCCGAACGCTTCGCTCCTGTCGGCGTAGATGATCCCGCGCGAGGAGTTGATCGCCAGTCCGCCGCCCGAAGCGTCGCAGCCGTAACGGACCACCTTCTCCACGTCGCCCCCCCTGCGCGCCGACCCCCGGCACCAGGAAGGGAAGCTCCGGACAGAGTTCGCGGACATGCCGCAGCTCCTCCGGATAGGTTGCGCCGATCACCAGCGCCACATTGTGATTGTAGTTCCACTTGTCGCGGGCAAGCTCCGCGACATGTTCGTAAACCATCTTCCCGTCACACATCAGATTCTGCAGATCACCGGAATTCGGATTGGAAGTCCGACAGAGGATCACCACCCCCCGGTCCGCATAGTCGAGGAACGGCTTGAGCGTGTCAAACCCCATGTAGGGATTTCGACCGTCACCGCATCGGCATTGTACTGCTCGAACGCCTCGCGGGCGTACATCTCCGCGGTCGAGCCGATGTCTCCCCCGCTTGGCGTCGAGAATCACCGGCACCAGCGGCGCCTGTTCCCGAATGTAGTCGATCGTCATTCTCAACTCGGCCTCCGCCCCCTGCCCGGCATAGTAGGCGACCTGCGGCTTGTAACAGCAGACCCAGTCGCGGGTGGCGTCGATGATCGCCTTGTTGAATTCGAAAATCGGATTCTTCTTCCCCGCCAGGCACGCCGGAAGTTTTTTGAGATCAGGGTCGAGACCGACACAGACCAGGCTGCGGTTGAGCTGGGCCGCGTGTTTGAGTTTTTCGTAGAAGTTCATGATTCCATCCTTGTTTCAATCTCCCCGGCAAGGGATTTTTTTCTCGCGGAAAATATACCACGCCGGGCGACATAACGCAAATCCTGCACCGATAAATTCCCCGCTTTCCCCTTCCTAAGCGGAAAATACGGAAAATCCTCCGCCCACGGCAATAAATCGCCCCGCTCTTCCGTTAATGGAATGGAATATCCTGGGAGAACCTCATGAAAATCGATGCAACGTTGATCCGCAGTGCCGTCCTCGGCTTTCTCGCCGGGGCGGTGATCGCCGGTGCCGCGGTGTTCTTCACCGTTTCACACCTTGTCCGCGAACGCAACCGGGAGACCTTCGAACTCTACAATTCGCCCCTCGCCTCCGCCCGCCTCGCCGCGTTGCAGGTGCTTCGCGACGAAGGGCCTCGAAAGCGGCATCGCCCTCCTCGAAAATGCCCTCCTCAACGACCTCAAGGCTCTTGAACTCGAAGAGGTCCGCGAGGCCACCACCCGCATGATGATCGACCGGATCAAGGCCTACCAGAAGGAACACCCGCCCGCCGTCTTCGGCGACGAGGAAAAACTCTCCGGAAAGCGTCGGCGTTCCGGCGGAACCGCTCCCGGGCCGGCCTACGGCAGCTGATCGAGCACGTCGTTGATGTCGCCAAGCACCCGCCGGACGTCGCGAGGCATATCGATGGTGTTGCAGCGGCGCATCCGGTCCCCATTGCGCCGGGCGGCGAGGACATTGTCCACCTCCTCCAGCGGGGCGACCAGATTGCGATAGAGAGCCCGCTTGAACAGCAGCCCCCACCACAAAAACGGTGAGCGCCATGAACACCACGCCCCACGCACCCGCCGTGCCGAGATGTCGCGCCCGGGCTTCCGCTTCAATCATCGCCCGGCGGTTGCTGGCCGCCAGCAGCCGGATCGCCGCAACAGTCGCCTCCCGCGCCGCACCGTTCCCGAGAAACGCCGCCGGATAGTTCCGACGGATCACTTCGAGCGCCTGCGGCTCCTCCTTCTCTGTGACATTCGCCTCGGCACGCAGCAGCGCCTGCCGGAAATTGTCGCGGAATCCGGCCCCTCCCGCAGGATCGGCCGGCGCCTCGGCCAGCACCGCGAACATCTCTTCACAGGCCTCCAGCGACTGTCCGTTGCGCGACAGAATCTCTTCGATCGCAGGCGTCATGCGCGCCAGCACCCAGATCGCCCCGAGCGCCATCAGGAGATTCAGCAGGATCGAAGCCACGCCCCCGCCCGAACCGACTGCGCATGCTCCATCTCATACCTCCTTCGCCAGTTTGGCAATCGCCGCCTCGCTCGACACCACCACCAGCCGGTCATTCGCCTGCAGCGGCTCCGTCGGAGAAGGCTGAAGGATCTTCGTGGTGTCGCCTCGACGAATCGCTGCAACCAGCATGCCGAACCGCTTCGGCAGCTCCAGCTCCACCAGCGTCCTGCCAACCATCGACGGACGCAGGCTGATCTCGGTGAGCAACAGATCCCCCGCCGATCGGAGTATCCGCAATCACGTTGCGGAACAGCAGCCGGTGCGCAAACCGGTTTCCGAACTCCTCTTCCGGATTGATCACCTGATGGGCGCCGACCAGCTGGAGAATCCGCCGATGGGTCTTGTCGTTGGCGCGCGCAATCACCAGCGGCGCACCGAGCTGCCGAAGCAGCGCCGTGGAGAGAATCGACGCCTCCTTCGACTCATCGCCGATCGCGCAGATCGCCACATCACGCTGCTCCGGATGAATCCGGGCAAGCTCCGCGGAATCGGTCGCATCCATCGCAATCGCCTCCGCGACGAAAGCGGACGCTTCATCCACCAGCTCCTTGGAGCTGTCGATCGCAAGCACTTCAGCACCCTTTTCCGAAAAGGTCCGCGCCAGCGACATGCCAAACTGGCCGAGACCGATGATGACGATTTGTTGAGCCATAGCTGAACCTCCCGGGGTTTAAGTGAGCGTGATGTTCGCATCCGGGCAGCTGGACTGCGAACCGTGACGCTCGTCATTGAGCAGCAGAAAAATGGTGAGCGGGCCGATCCGCCCGATGAACATCGTCAGCATGACAATCACCTTGCCGATGGCGTCCAGATGCGCGGTCGCCCCGAGCGACAATCCCACGGTCCCCATCGCCGAGACCGCCTCGAAGATCAGCTCCCGCGCCGGAAGCGGCTGCGTGACCAGCAGCATCATCACCGCCGCCAGAAGCACCAGAAAGGCCGCCAGAAGAATCGTCGCCGCCCGCCGCTGAATGCCCGGAGCAATCCGGCGGTTCCGGATGGTAATCCCGTCCCGGTTGGTGATGTCCGCCCAGAAGACCAGCGCCAGCACGGCCGCCGTCGTCGTCTTGACGCCGCCCGCCGTACCGCCCGGACTGCCGCCGATGAACATCCAGATCAGCGAAATCAGCACGGTCGAACTGTGCAGTCCGCCGAGTTCGACCGAATTGAATCCGGCCGTGCGCAGCGTCACCGACTGAAAAACCGCGTTGTGAAATTTCGCCGCCGGCGAAAGTCCGGCCAGCACCCCGTTCCACTCCAGCACCAGAAACGCCAGCGTGCCGATTCCGATCAGCCAGGCGGTCGCGGTCAGCGCCAGATGCGCCCCCCACCGGCACCGCTCGACCGCGCAGACAGTTCGGCAGCAACACGGCGGTGGCCGGAGCAATTCCGCCGAGCACAATCAGAATCCCCACCGTGTAAAGCAGAAGCGGCGCATTCTGATAGGCGGTCAGATTGCCCGCACAGATCGTGAATCCCGCGTTGCAGAATCCGGAAACAGCGGTAAAAATTCCTGCTGCAACGCGAACAGCAGCTCCCCGTCATGCAGGTAGAAGAGGAGCGTCAGAATCACCGCCCCCGCGGCCTCCACTCCGAAGGTATAGAGAAAGACCAGCTTGAGCGATTCCATGAGGTCGCGCTGCTCGGTATCGGTCATCGAACTCATCAGATGCTCCTGCCGCAAACTCAGCCGTCGCCCCATCACATGGAGCGCGATCGTCGCAATACTCATGATGCCGAGTCCGCCGAGCTGAATCAGCAACAGCAGAAAAAACTGGCCGACGCCGGTGATGTCCGAACTGGTGTCGACCACCGTCAGACCGGTCACACACACCGCGCTGGTTGCGGTGAACGCCGCATCCAGCGGTGAAATCCGCACGTTGCCCGCCGCAGGAAGCGACAACAACAGCGTCCCCGCCGCACAGAGCAGCAGAAAGGTGAAGAACATCACCCGGGCCGGATGCCCCAGTACCACATCATGCCAGAAGTAACTCCCGCTGAACAGCGGCCGGAAACGCAACATCCAGATCAGAGCCGCCGCCGACACTCCGAAACACAGCTCCAGCTCCCGCCCGAAAAAAAACCGGCAAGGATCACACCGATCGACACCGCGCCGAACCACTGCGCGGGCCGGGAATGCGCCGCCCGGACCGCCCACGCCAGAAAGAGCGATAACGCCATCACCGTCGAACCGGCCAGCGCCCCCCGGTAGAGGATGGCTCCGCCCTGATCCGAAAACGGGGAGATCAGCAGCATTCCCAGCGCCGTAAGCAATCCGGCTAAAGCGCGGGGACGCGTCACTTCGAACTCCGGGGGAAACGGTCGCAGATGCAGCTCCCAGAGCGTAAACAGCGCCCCCCAGCACCGTGGCGGAAAGCAACAGCGTCGCGAATGGATCCCGGGAGAGCCACGGCAGCGCCGACCCGAAGCTGCCAACCCAGAACAGCGCGGAACAGATCCGCCCGTAACGACCCCGGCAGAACAGCCGCAGCGCCCCGACAATTCCGCAGAGCACCGCAAGGGGCGGAATGATGAATTTCCACAGCGGCTCCCCCGTAACTCCGGGTGAAACTCCGCCAGAATGAGCGGCAGAGGCGCCAATGTCAGCAGAATTCCGGTAATCTGAGCTCCGGTGGAATAATCGATGCGCCGTTTCACGCCGGGACCTCCTCCCGAAGCAGCAACCGGTTTCGGCAACTCCGGCCGGGCCGCCGGTCGATAACCCGTTTCATACAAGCCCCCCATCCGGCCCGCGCCGGAGACTTTCCTCCGCAATAGAGACTGGTGGGCGTAACAGAACTCGAATCTGTGACCTCCACGATGTCAACGTGGCGCTCTAACCAACTGAGCTATACGCCCGAAATGATGAAGCCGGACAAAAGAAAACCGCCGTAAGCAATTCACTTGCAGCGGCTCCGCCACCAAAAAACTGGTGGGCGTAACAGAACTCGAATCTGTGACCTCCACGATGTCAACGTGGCGCTCTAACCAACTGAGCTATACGCCCGAACGCTTCAATGGCTTTTAATATATTCCCGGCCGGATGGAAATGCAAGCTGCCATCGAGCTTTTTTTTCAACATTTCCCCGGAACTCCCACTCAACGACCGCTCCGGCGGTAGACCTGATCGGCTCCATGTTCGACCAGCATCTTCATCTCCAGACGCATCAGCACCGCCAGCAGCGAACCGGTGTCGAAACCACTCTCCTCGACAAGCGTGTCGAAGCTCAATTCTCGCCCGTCGAGCAGCTCGTACACCTTCTGCGCCTCTGCGGAAAGGTCGGAGGGGGAATCGGGCACGTAGGCGACACCGCCTTCCGAAACCGCCTCCCCCGGCCGCAGTCCGGGCAGGAAGCCGATTCCCATCCCGTCGAGCACATCGCCGAAATTCTCCACCAGCCCGGCCGCACCCTCGCGAATCAGCCGGTGACCACCGTGCGCCTGCGGATTATCCGCATGCCCCGGAACCGCGAACACATCCCGCCCGTTCTCCAGCGCCAGCCGGGCGGTGATCAATGCACCGCTGGCCGGTCCCGCCTCGGTGACGATGGTCGCCCGCGCCATCCCCGCCACAATCCGGTTCCGGCGCGGAAACGAAGTCCGGCTCACCGGAAAATTCATCGGGAACTCCGTGCAGACCGCACCGCCGGACTGTACGATCTCTCGCGCCAGCGGCACATTCTCCTGCGGATGGATGTGCATCAACCCGCCGCCGAGCACCGCGACCGTCAGCCCGCCGCACTCCACCGCCGTCCGGTGCGCCACCGTGTCGACCCCGAATGCCAGCCCCGAGATCACCGAGTATCCGGCCGCGACCGCTTCGGAGGTGATCGACCGGGTCATCCGCTCCCCGTAGGCGGACATGCGGCGCGAACCGACCACCGCGACCGCGTTTTCCGGCAATGCGGGCAACCGCCCGCGTACATAGAGGCAGAGCGGCGGATCGTAGAGGTGGCGCAGCACATCCGGATACCCTTCGTCGAACAGCGTGAGGATCCGCACCCCCGCCTTGTCGGCGAGTTCCAGTTCGGCGGCCAGCTCCTTCTCCCACTCATAGGAGGCGATCCGCCCGGCCAGCGCCTGACCGATCCCGGAAACACGTCGCAGCTCCTCCGCGCTCCGCCCGAAAACGGCGGAGGGGGAACCGAACGCCTCCCGCAATGCGGTATACTTCACGTAGCCGACCCCTGAAATCATGTTCAGGACGATGCACGCCTCGCGGTCAAGCATGAATCGCCTCCAGCGCGGCGGCGAGCTCCGACACCTCCGGCGTCACCACGCCCGCACGGCCGATCCCCTCCGGCAACACCACCCGGATCCGCCCCCGGCGTTCTTCTTGTCGCGGGTCATCGCTTCGAGCACCGCCGGAACCGGATACTCCCGCGGCAGTTTGACCGGCAGCCCCACCGCTTCGAGCAGGCGCCTTTGCCGCTCCGCCTCGGCACGGGTGAGCCTGCCCCGCGCCACCGCCAGCTCCGCCGCCGCCGCCATGCCGATGGCCACCCCTTCGCCGTGACTGATCGAAAATTCACTCAGCATCTCCACCGCGTGGCCGAAGGTGTGGCCGTAGTTGAGAATCGCACGCAAACCGGATTCGCGTTCATCAGCCGCAACAACGCCCGCCTTGAGTTCACAGCAGCGCCGGATGATTCTCGTATAGCGGACCGGATCGATCCGGCCGGTCAGCGAAACAGGCTCCTCCTCCAGCGAGGCGAAGAGCTCAGCGTCGAGGATCACGCCGGTCTTGATGATCTCGGCGAGCCCGCAGCGGATCTCCCGCTCCGGCAGCGTGCCGAGAAAATCCGGATCGATCAGCACCAGCTTCGGCTGATGGAATGCGCCGATCAGATTCTTCCCCTCCGGCAGATCCACGCCGGTCTTGCCGCCAACGCTCGAATCGACCATCGCCAGCAGCGTGGTCGGAATCTGAATGAAATCCACCCCGCGCATGTAGATCGCCGCCGCAAATCCGGTCATGTCGCCGGTCACGCCGCCGCCGACGGCGACGAAACAGGCCTTGCGGTCCAGCCGTGCCCGCGCGGCGGCGCGGCAGATCGCCTCCACCGTCTCGAAGGTCTTGCTCCCTCCCCCGCCGGGAAGACGAACCTCTCCGCCGCCCCGAAACAGCTCTCAAGCCAGCTGCCGTACAGCTCCTTCACCCGGGAATCGGTCACCGGGAACAGCCTGCCCTGAAGTTCCGCCGCCCGCTCCCGGACGCCGGAACCGATCACAATATCATAGGCCCGCTCTCCGAGCCCGACACGAACCACTTCCGCCATTTTCGCAAACCTTTCTCCGCTGAAATCAGATTTGCCTTACTGTAGCTCCCCGACCGGGCAACTTTCAAATTGCGAAAAGGGAAATTTTTCCGTCCTCAATCCATTCTGCGGCGCAGGAAGCGCGACTCGGCGCCGCCCTGCGAACGGAAGGAGCGGAAACGGCGATTGTTACGGGGCGGCGTGTCCGGCTTGAGATCGGATGTCAACCGAAACGAATCCAGTGGCGGATACCCCCGGGCCGCCATGAGCTGATTCCACGCGGCAGGCAGTTCAATCCCTGACGGTGGCGAATCCGCCGCCGGGCAGACACAGCTCCTTGTTGCGGGCGGGATCCCCCGTGACCAGAAAAGCGCTTTTCCCCTTCTCCATTGCGGGAACCGTTCTCAGAGAGGAGATTCCTGTCCAGGCGAGCCACGGCGGCGCTCCGGTGGTGCGGGCCCGTTCGTTCTGCGCGATTCGCCTTTCATGCCGCGACAGCGGATACCGCCCGGGATCGAACGCACTGCCGGGATTTCCCCAATAATTGGCGAATGCACGCTCCCCCAGCGGAATGCGTGCCGCCGCCACCAGAGCGTCCTCGAGCATATCTTTCGCAGGATAAACCGCCGCCAGGTTTCGAGCCACGCTTTTCGTCACCAGAAATGTCCGGTAGACACACGGCATGCCGCTGCCGCCCGCCATCTGGGACTTTTCCACGGCGTCCCATGCGATGAGATCTTTGATCTTCACACCATCGGTGGTCGCCGGCACCAGATTGTTGCCCCAGTTGATCGCGGAGGCCGCCGTAAGAGTGGAGTCGTTCAGGCGATAGCCCTGCTGCATGTGATATGGCTTCCAGCCGATTTCGAGCGCCGCCGCCTCATCCTCCACCAAGCACCACGGCATCAGGTAGCCAAAACTCCCCATGCGGTTCTCCTTTACCCGGTAACCGCCGAGATTGAGCAGTGCCAGATTGAGGAACCGCCCCAGCTGGAGATTCGTCGGCTGCGAAATTTCCCCCTGGCCGCTGTCAAATCCCAGCTGACGGGCGACCGGGCCATTCAGCCAGCAATACGGGGTCCAGCCGTGGGTGGAGGTCAGCGGCCGGCGGAAATCCCCCTCTTTCATCGCTTGAACAAAGGCGATCAGGACCGGCATGAACTCCGGCGGACACCCCGCCATCACTCCATTCGCCGCCACGTGCCGCACCGTGGTCTCGCGCTGCGCGGGAGGGATTGCGCCGAGCGATTTTTCCGGCGGAAGATCGGTAAATTTCAGAAACTCCGCGACCGCTTTCTCCGTCGGCGGAATCACCGGCAGTCCATCCGTCCAGCCGGACTCGAGAAACGCCTGCTGAAACTCCTCAGCAGAAGAAAAAACCTCAACGCCATGCGGGATCTCCGACAATTCCGCTTCGGCAGCCGGTGTCGTAAGCGCCTTTTTGATCTGCGGCCAGAGAACCCGGCGGGTATTGTCGATGAGTTCTTCGCGGGTATGGGAAGCAAACGCCCCCGGATATTCCACCACCTGGAGTGCCTTCAAGCCCGCGGCGCGGGCGGTGATCTTCGCCTGTTTTACAAATCCCGGCGCCGCGATCATCACCGACGGAATCCCCAGCTCCTCCGCGGCGATGCAGGAGCCGGTCTCCTTCGGCGTGCACAGGCCGCAGCCGCCGTTTCCGGAAATGACGGCATCCACATGGAACTGTTTCAAATTCTGCTGGAACTCCTCCTTTTTGTGCCGTATCACGCCCGGCCGCGGATAAGGACCGGCGGAACCGATTTCGCTCAGAAGATAGATCTTCGCAGAAGGATATTCCTTCAGGATCAGCCGCTTCAGTTCCGGATGCGTCACGTTGGCCATGAAGCTGCCGCCCACCAGCGCAATCGTCTTGCCTTCAAGGGAATCCAACCGTTTCGCTTCGCGGATGACGCGGGTCACCGTCTCCGGCACCGGAATCAGCACCCGGAGCTCCGTGCCGTTTTCCGGAACGGGACAGATCGCATCCGGACAATCCGACGCGGCGACATTCGCGACAGTGGCCAGACAAAACCACAGCATGAGTTCTACAGCAGCAATACGCATTTTCACACAACCTCGCCTGAACAGTTCGATTTTTCTATGAGTATCGGGGTCGTTCCAATATAAACGTTTCCCCGCGTTGAATTATTGCCCGGTACTGCAAACCGCCGGTTCTTACTGCATAAAATCAAAATCCCCGCCCGCATTGGCAAAATTCCGGAAGTATAGTATATTATAACTTTGATCGGAAAACAATCAACTGCGGGGAACCGTTCAGCGGCCCCGCGCGACAGGCAAGGAGCCGGCAATCATGGCGGAAGAGGACGTCAAAAATCAGGAGCTGATGGATAAGATCGTCAGCTTGTGCAAGCGCCGCGGATTCGTATTTCCCAGTTCGGAAATCTACGGCGGATTCAACGGATTCTGGGACTACGGCCCCTACGGCTCGCGCATGAAGCGCGCCATCGAAAACCTCTGGTGGCACGAAATGGTCGAAACCCGCGACAACGTCGAGGGACTCGATTCGACCATCATCTGCCACCCGCGCGTCTGGAAGGCCTCCGGCCACATCGACCAGTTCAGCGACCTCATGACCGACTGCAAGAAATGCAAGTCCCGCTACCGGGTCGATCAGATGGAGGACCCCACCACCTGCCCGAACTGCGGCTCGAAGGACCTCACCGAACCGCGGGAATTCAACCTGATGATGAAGACCTTCGTCGGCCCGGTCTTCGACGACGAGCACGTCGCCTATCTGCGCGCCGAAACCTGCCAGCCGATCTTCGTGGACTTCCACAGCGTCCGGATCGCCACCCGCCAGAAGCTCCCCTTCGGCATCGCCCAGATCGGCAAGGCGTTCCGCAACGAGATCAATCCGCGCAACTTCACCTTCCGCAGCCGCGAATTCACCCAGATGGAGATGGAGTTCTTCTGCGACGGCGAAGAGGGCATGGAGTGGTTCGAATACTGGAAACAGCAGCGGATCAACTACTATAAGAACAAGCTGAAGTTCGACGACAGCTTCTTCCGCATCTACGAGCACGAGAAGCTCGCCCACTACGCCAAGGCGGCGATCGACATCGAGGTCAAGTTCCCCTTCGGATGGGGAGAACTCGAAGGAGTTCACCACCGCGGCACCTGGGACCTCTCGCGCCACAGCGAATTCTCCGGCAACGACCTCCAGTACATGGACCACGACAACGGCCGCAAACTCATGCCGACCGTCATCGAAACCAGTGTCGGTCTCGACCGCACCATGCTCGCGCTGCTCGGCAGGGCCTACGACGAGGAGAAGGCCGCCACCAACCGCGAGGGGATGGAGGAGGACATCCGTGTCGTGCTCCATCTGCCGCCGCTGGTCGCGCCGATCCAGGTGGCGGTGCTGCCTCAGTCCAAGAAACTCAAGGAGCAGGCCTACGCCCTCTACAAAGACATCGACCGCCACTTCCGCGCCGAATACGACGAAACCGGCAGCATCGGCAAACGCTACCGCCGCCAGGACGAGATCGGCACCCCCTACTGCATCACCTTCGACTTCGATTCGGTCAACGACAACGCGGTCACGGTTCGCGACCGCGACACCATGCTGCAGGAGCGGGTCAACGTGACGCAGCTGCGCGACTACCTCGAAAAAGAAGATTGAAGAGTAACGCTCCGTATCGGGGGAGAGCGTGATCCGCACGCTCTCCCTTTTATTTTACCGGGAAAGGAGAGCCGCCATGGAGAGAGCACAGATCGAAACCACCATCCGGAATCTCTACCGCCGGACCGGCGCCGCCGAATTCTTTGAAGAACCGACGGTCCGGGTTGCCTCGGCGGAGGATCCGTTCTTTCAGAAGTTCAAGAGCGTCATCGGCCCCTTCCACTGGACCCCGCAGGAGGTGTTGCAGCGGAAGTTCCCGGAGGCGACGGCGAAATCGGTGATCGTCTGGGTTCTCCCGGTCTGCCGGAAAGCGCGGGAAACCAACCGAGACGAAACCGAACGGCCCTCCGTCGAGTGGGCGGCAGTGCGTTCCTTCGGTGAAATCCTCAACGAGGAGATGCGCTCCCAGCTGGCGGCGCTGCTCACCGAAGCCGGATATCCGGCCGTTGCGCCGCACCTCGAACAACGGGAGATCTACCCCGCCCCCGGCTGGGATGTGAAACACTTCACCTCGAGCTGGTCCGAGCGGCACGTCGCCTTCGTGGCGGGAGCGGGCACCTTCGGGCTCTCCGCCGGGCTCATCACCGAACACGGCGTCGCCATCCGGCTCGGTTCGGTGGTGACGACGCTGGAACTCCCGGCGGATCCGCGCCCCTACGGCGACGATCCCTTCGCCTGGTGCACCCGCTGCGGCGCCTGCATCCGCCGCTGTCCGGGGCACGCGATCGGCAAGGAATTCGCCGACCGGGACAAACCCGGATGCGCCCACTATTGCGTGACGCACGTCGCTCCCGGCCGGGCGGAACACTACGGCTGGGTTGACCGCGCCCTCGGCTGTGCGCTCTGTCAGACCGCGGTACCGTGCGAATTTCACCGCCCGTAGCTTCGGTCGGGTTCGTAGAAGCCGGATGCGGGAAGGAAAAACCTTTTCGAGGAAAGGTTCTTTCCTTCTCGCGCTCTTCCTTTCCAAACCTTTTTGAGCAGCATTGATTCAATTGGTAGACCAATTGAATCAATGCGGGCTTGAAAATTCGACCTCGAAACAGGTTCTGTGTCACAAAGTAAAGAGAAAAGTTGCGCCCTCGTTTGTCATCTGCAACCGTTCAGAAGCAAATGTGCGCAAAATATCGGACACTACCATTTTTATAATATTGGCAATAAAACAAGCACAAAAGACAGCAAGCAATAAAACCAATAAAATTATTTTTTTAAAATATTTTCCCTGTTAAGTAATTGGTAGCTTCGGGTTTTAATAATAATAACAATAGCAAGAAGAAAAAGCAGTGATATTTGAGTGCCATAAATAATTATTGAAGTCCCCATAGGAGTGAACAATATCAATAGAATAACAATGAAAAGCTCAGCAAAAGTAACAATATTATTCTTTATACTTTGCATTTGTAGTTCCATCGTGTAAAAATATTGCTTCATAGGCGAAAAGTCGACCTGAATTCCCTGGATGGAAATCTCAGCAAGGCTCCACTAAAATTCTCCAATCATTTTCGTATGTCCTGATACGCATACAATCAATTTTAATGCATCTTGTCCCAACGGCATCGGTTACGCTCGTCGGCTGATCCAAAAAGTTCAACGTCAGTTAAATTCGTCAGGAAAATGTTTCTTCAATAAGCTTAAAATATCAAATTTCTCGTATGTATATATTGCTTCATCTTGAATCTGCTTTAGCTTATTTAACAGTAAAGTATCTTGTTTTTCAAGTCTTGATATGACTGTTTGTAATAGAAGTACATTCTGGTTTTCCATATTAATTTTATATATTGTATTTTTTTCCATTGCATGTGACCATTCGTCCAGAGATATAATTACTGCAGTTATCGTATTGGATATTATAAGAATAAAAACATATATCAAATAAAAAGATTTCTTTTTCATTTTGTGACAAATTTCCCAAGATTAATCTTTAGAACCCGTTGCTTATCTTATTAATTCTTGTTCATATTATAGCCACATCTGGAATTCATCTTAGTGTTGGTTTATTAGATTTATTAAATTCGATCCTTCCGTTGAAAATATAAACTTACCTCGTATTTGCCTTAATTCGTTGACTATTTCTGGATCGTTTTTTTCCAACCTCTCTATTAAGGCTTGTAAAAAAAAGCTTGTTTCTTTCCCCTGCTTCAATATTAAACATAAATATTTGCCCGACGGAAATAAGCTGACAGCATTTTTTACTTATAATACCCGTTAATATATTTGTACCAATTAAAATCAATATAAGCATACTGAAAAACAATATTTTTTTCATTTATTAACACTCTCTTTTAACTCTTCTTTGCAAGATAAGCAACAATTTGGGATAGCTTCGGTTGCCCAGTTTCGACAAACGTAAAAATCCTTGAGATTCAGGATCGCCACGGCAAAATTATGAGAAGTATAGTATGTTTCCCCCTCGAATAATTTTTTATACAACTGATTAATAATTATTTTACTCGTATCATCTGAATTTTAAATATAGACAAAATCCCGCTCCTCGGCTATATCTAATGTGAACCACCATCCATCTTGCGGTAATATACCTCTTATTTCGATCATTGTTTGTCGATAATGAGGATCTGATTTAAATGTATGAGAGATAAAATGATATCCACACTCATCCTTATCAACGTCAGAAATACCAAGTTGTTTTGTTGCAGCTTTGATTTTTGATAAATCAACAAATGGAGGAATATAAACATTCCATGCTTCACTCTTATTGTGGGTATTGAAAAGTTTTTTTAAATCAAAATCCTGCTTTAATCTACCTATAATGATAATTTCCTTTTGAAACAAATTATGCTTTTCAGCACAATAATATTTTCCTTTCATATTGTCCAGCAAAAATTAATATCGAGATTTCTCCAATCTTTATCTGAAAAAGTGAAAAACTCTTTTTTGTTTGTTAAAAATATTTCCTGTTCTGAAACGACAAACGATTTTACGAGAAATAGAACTACCAAAACTATAAAAATTAAAAGAAAGATATTTCTTTTTTTATTTTTTTCATTCAAAAAAACTATTCTGCTTTTTTTTACGATTGCAAATTCCAATTGACAAAATTGAGATTCTCATAAATCTCAATTCTAATATCTGTGCCGGGCGTCTGCCTTGATTCCTGCATTTATCGACAAAACAATATAAATAAATACCAGATTTCGGGTAACCTGATACAAATCTCCGCCCAAAACATGATCTATTCCCAATATTGCAAAGCAGAAAACCAGTAAATAACAAGGGATGTCCTTGACAATACCTTTGGAGATTTTACAAGTAATTATTGTAGGGAAACGACAAATACATAAGGGGATGCCGAAAAGCAGAAGAGCAAGGAAAATGATTACAGGCAGAACCATCTCTGATATCAGCATGCTGAACCCCAGATCCATAAGCCTTCCCGTATTATCAATTCCCCAATTCAATAATATTATTCGCGATGGATAGGTCAACAACAATCCGCCAATTATCAATAGGATGTAGAGCCATCTTTTTCGAAGGGTTCTCAAACCGCGTTTCCTTCTACCTGAAATTACAGCAATCCCGACACAAGATAATATCAACAGAAGGATCCCGCCGACACCATCATATATTTGCGAGAAAAGGGAAGAGAGTTCATTCAACTCTTTCTCGTTTGTTTCTACATGAAATAGATCATACTTTGTCTTGTAGAATAAAAAAAGATAATCAAGTATGAACAAATAGAAGAATATGATTTTACATGCAGTATACAGATCTTTTTTCATGTTTTTCATCATCCTCAATCTTCAGGCGGTAGTGCTCCCGGGGAAACCGTGAAAAGCCAATTTCAGAACCACTGTATAGCATCAAATTCTGCGTTATGTGGAACCGGAAGGGATTTTCGTCACCGTCCACCGGGTTCTCCAACGCGCCAGAGCAGGAGTAAATGTATGCCGCCCGGGGAAATGTCACCGTTCCGTCGCCCACGTTCATCGCCGTTCTTCTCCCCCACAGTGTCTCACAGGTGCATGTAAGTCCACCATTCACTATAGTCGAGATCATCTCATTTGCAAGCTGATTGAGCGTTTATTCAATATTATTCTTTCGCTGGCGAGTGTCATGATATATCAATTTGCACCGGCCATCGGCAATTGCTCAGAACGTGCAACCTGTCGGGCGTAGCCGGAGTTCGAGTGTAGTAACCACATGGGAAACAACAAAGGAAGAGGAACACATGCCGGAGCCGTTGATTCCGAAACACGGCGGCGAATCACCTACCAACTGGAAGTGCGGATCTATGACGCGACCGTTGCATTCTGCGCCCGCTACATCGACCGCCGCGGCTCCTCACGCAGCATGGTATGGGGTAGGCCGACCTTCTCCCGCATCTGAACTGCGGTCGGTCGGCCTGACCTCCGCGAACCGTTCAGCGTGGGCAATGGATTTTCACCGCAGTGTCCTCCCGCAGCGGACGACTCCCCCACAAAAAAAACGCCCCGGAACACTCCGGGACGATGACCGAAAGCTCGACGCTGTCGCGTCATTTCACTTCGAACAGCTTCACGTCGGAAACCTCCAGAGAGGTCCCCGGCGTCGCGAGCCCGAACCCGAACATGGGGACCCGGTAAGTTTCCGTGATGTCGGCGGCAGGCGAAAAGTCGAGGCTCAGTTTTTCCGCCTCTCCCGCCTTCAGCTTGAAAGACTTGTCCGTCAGCAGCGTCCATGGTCTCTTATTGAGATTGACGGCCATTCTCACCGTCAGATCGGCGCTGGACTTGACGGTTGCTTCAACCCGGTACTTCACTCCGCCCCGGAGTCCCTTGGCGTAGGGAACGATAAACTGCGCATTGTTGAGATTCGGCTTTTCCGCATTGTTCGCCCTGATTTCAATTTTCGCCACCCCCTCGGAGACCGTGGCAGTGCTCTCAATCGCCTTCACATGCCAGAAGAAAAAACCTTTTTCGGCGCCTTAAACACCGTCTCATGAAGCAGGGTTTCCGCAGCTCCGACCGCAAATATGCCGAAAACGCCGAGCAGAAGAAGGGGAAGGATTCTTTTCATGACTGACTCCTTTCGTTGCTATTGAACCGCCGTGGGGACGGAAACTTTTATTATTATATCACGCAATCGGCACCTTGTCAAATTTCTCCGGATCGATGCTCCGGCATGCTCATTTTTCCCGGAAGCAACTTGAAAAAACGGTTCGGAAAGATTAAATTAATTCCACTTTCAAAACCGGAACCGGATTCCTTTTGCCATGAATATTCTGAAAAAATTCCTCTCCTATTACCGCCCCTATCAGGCTCTCTTCTGGTGTGACATGTTCTGCGCGCTGGCAGTCTGTGCGATCGACCTGGCGTTCCCCAGATTCTCAAGCTGCTCACCACCGGCCTCTTCACCGAAGGGACGGAGGCGATCCTCCGCAGCCTCTGGCTGATCGGAGTCGGCCTGCTGCTTTTGTATATCGTCCGTTACGGCTGCCAGTATTTCATCACCACCTGGGGGCACGTGATGGGGGCGCGCATGGAAAGCGACATGCGGCAGGATCTCTTCGACCACTATCAGCGGCTCAGTTTCTCCTATTATGACCGCAACAACACCGGGGAGATGATGTCCAAGCTGGTGAGCGACCTCTTCGACATCTCCGAACTGGCGCATCACGGTCCGGAAAACATCGTCATTTCCCTGCTCAAGATCGTCGGGTCCTTCGCCATTCTGATGTTCATCAACGTGCCGATGACGCTGATTCTGCTCGCGGTCACGGTGATGATGGCGCTCTTCTCGATCCGCAAAAACCGCCGGATGCACGCGGTTTTCCTGGACAACCGCCGCAAAATCGCCGGCGTTAACGCCCGGGTTCAGGATTCCCTCTCCGGAATCCGTGTGGTAAAATCCTTCGCCAACGAAGAGCTGGAACGGGGCAAGTTCAGCCACTCCAACCTGCAGTTTCTCGACTCCAAGGTGAGCAATTACAAGGTCATGGGCAGTTTCCACGCCGGGAACGGCTTCTTTCAGGGGCTGCTCTACACTTCGATCCTGGTCAGCGGCGGCTGGTTCATCGCCCGCGGCTCCCTCGCCCCCCGGCGAACTGGCGATCTACGCACTTTACATCGGCATCTTCCTCAATCCGGTCGAAGTGCTCATCAACTTCACGGAACAGTTTCAGAAGGGATATGCCGGATTCAAACGTTTCGTCGAAGTGATCGAAACCGTACCGGACATCGTCGATCGTCCGGGGCGCATCCGCTGCGGCTGACCGCAGGAGAGATCGTTTTCGATCACGTCTCCTTCCGTTACGACGGCAGCCGGGAAATTCTTCACAATCTGAACCTCCGGATCGCACCCGGCAGAACTCTTGCTCTGGTCGGACCTTCCGGCGGCGGCAAGACGACGCTCTGCTCGCTGGTGCCGCGCTTCTACGACGTGACCGGCGGCAGGGTGCTGATCGACGGGGAGGACGTCCGCGACGTGACGCTCAAATCGCTCCGCGGCGCGATCGGAATCGTGCAGCAGGAGGTCTACATGTTCTCCGGCACGCTGCGCGAAAACATCGGTTACGGTCGCCCCGGCGCGACGGGAGGAGGAGATCATCGAAGCGGCGAAACGGGCAAACATCCACGATTTCATCATGTCGCTGCCCGATCAGTACGACACCTATGCAGGGGAGCGGGGGGCACGGCTTTCCGGCGGGCAGAAACAGCGGATTTCCATTGCGCGGGTCTTCCTCAAGAATCCGAAGATTCTGATTCTTGATGAGGCGACCAGCGCACTCGACAACGAGAGCGAGCGGCACATCCAGAGCGCGCTGGAGGAGCTTTCGCGCGGCAGAACCACCATCGTGATCGCCCACCGGCTGAGCACGATCCGCAACGCCGACGAGATCATCGTCATCAACCATGCCGGAGTCGAAGAGCGCGGCACCCACCGGGAACTGCTGGAACAGGATGGACTCTATGCCAAGTATTACCGGATGCAGTTCGAGGGGGCGGACGAGCTGGGATATTGAGAATGGAAGGCGGAATTTGGACCATATTGATTGATCCATATTTTCCGCCGGCCAGATCAATATTGCCCAAGCGTATTCTTTTTTCCCGCATTATACTAAACTGAAACAATCATCTATTCCATGGGAGTGTCAACGGATGTTCTGGAAAAACTGGATCTGGAAGTCTCTCTGAAACCATTTGCCGATCATTCCGAGGCGGGAATTCGCGCAGTCGGAAAGAAAATTTTCTCACAGTGGCGGACCCTGATTGAGAATGCAGAAGAAATTTCGCTGATGTTCTGGGCCGCGGACGGTTCGGAAATTCTCGAATACAACGGGAAGATGGAGGATCGCTTCGAGTGGTGCAAATGGATCGGCGTCGCCAATCCGCACGGAGAATCCTCGACTTTGCCGCGCGAACAGCAGACCATACACGCTCATCCGCGGTATTATATGGAGAATCCGCCGGAGTTCACCTACGGGGATTTCAAGCGGGTGATCGATGTTCTCCGTGCTCTTTTCCGGGAGATGTACGGCAAACGGCTCCGGATGGGGGCGACCTTCGACTCCGGGCCGGAGTTCGCGGTCTCCGACTTCAAATACAGGCGTCATCCGGAGATCTGCCGCGGCTTCTGTCTCGGCGGCAAGACCTTCGTCTGCTGTTACACCACGCTGCACGCCGATGAACACCCCTACGCCGGGTTTCCGCAGGGAATTCCGGAGGGAACCACGTTCGGCACCTTCCTCGGGCGGCAGGCGCAGCGGTACCTCACCGACATGGGATTCGATTACCTCTGGCTGTCGAATGGATTCGGCTTCGGCATGGAGACCTGGGGCGCCTGCGGCGCGATCTTCGACGGGCAGAAGTTCAGCCCGGAAGAGGCGCATGTGACCAAGGAGGCGATGTTCGGCTTCTGGAACGATTTCCGGCGTGAATGCCCGAAGTTCCCGCTGGAGACGCGCGGCACCAACCTCACCACCGGAATGGATCTCTCCAGTGACGCGACGCCGACCCGCGAAATCTATCGCGAGGTGTACGACATCGAGGCGCCGGTCAATTCTCCGTGGGCGGCGTTGAACGGCGACTTCGGCATGGAGCTCGCGGGGTGGATGAGCCACATCGCCGAACTGCCGACGGGGAAAGGCTATCCCTTCCGCTACTACACGCACGACCCGTGGTTCGTCAACAGCCCCTGGCTGGACCGGTACAGCCGCAGTCCCTACGACATCTACCTGCCGCTCTCGGTGACCCGACTGCGGGCGGACGGTTCGGTGGAGGCTGCCAATGCGCTTCACCTGCTCTCCATCGACGACTCCTACGGACGGATGCCCGACCTGGTACCGGTGGAGGTTTCCGGCTATCTCTATGATGCGGAGAGCACGGCGGCGGATGCGGCGGGGCCGTTCATCTGGGTCTATCCGTTCGAAGAGTATCACAACGAGGTCTACGCGGGACGCCGCCTGGAACAGATTTTTGCCGATGACTATCTGATCCGCGGCGCGATCAACGCCGGCTTCCCGGTGAACACGGTGATTTCAAGTACGAACTTCGTGAAGGCGATCGAATCCGGCGTCGAATTCCGGGATCGGGTGCTGGTGATGTCCACCATCTTCGATATCTCGCCGGCGGTGCTTGCCGCGGCGGAGAAGCATCTCGCCGCCGGCGGGAAGATCCTCTTCTACGGTCCGGCGCGCGGCGACGCGATCGGGAAGCTGCTCGGAGTGGTTCCCGCCTCTCCGGTCGAAGGGGAGATGAAGCTCGAGGGCATCGAAGCGTTCAGCAAACTCTATGCGGTCCGCCATCTGCCGGTCTACTCCGGCGGTGCGATTGACAGCGTGGCGGATCCGTCGGCCGGTGTGGAGGTTCTGGCGGAATATGTCAAGGGGCAGGAGCGTCGTCCCGCGGCGCTGTACCGTGCGGTCGGAAACGGCGGAATCCTTTGGATTCGCGGCACGAATTCTTTCGAAATTCGTCCGGGCAGTTACAATCCGACGCCGTTTGCCGAAGACCAGTACTTCCACTGTGAGAGGTTGTTCCGGTATCTGCTCGGGCGGGTCGGCTACGAAATCGAGTTCCACAAGGTGGATCCGCTGCTGCCGGATGACTGCATGACGCTGCGCTGGCATGCGAACGGCCTCTATCTGGTCGCCTATTCGAAAAATACCACGGGAGATCGCTCTTTCCGCTTCCCGGATGGTGCGCCGGTCTTCAGCCGCTGCGATACCGTGCTGCGGAACAACCGGGCCTTCTACCACTGCGAACGCTCGGTCAATCAGGAGGGAGGATCTTCGTTACCGGTGACGATTCCATCATCACCTGCCGTGATGTGCCGCAGTGCTTCCCCGGCATTCAGCGTCGGATTGAGGTGACGGGGCTGAAGAATGCGACGGTGGTCTACCGTCCGGAAGAATTCGATGGAATGAGCTTCAACTTCAGCCGGGGAAAGAGCTGACGAACTCGTCGCTGTGCGCCGAGTCGGAGTATCAGGCCGAACTGGTGCGTGACGCGATCGGGCCGAAGTTCATCATCCGGAACGTCACCGGGGATCTGGTGATCTCCCGCGGCATCCGGCATGAATTCTGCGCTTCCGACCGTTGAGCCGCCGGGCGGCGATACGGGGGAGCCGGCAGGTGGCTTGTCTGCCTTCCGGCGATTTTGCCATCCGTCGAGGGAGCGTTGCCGGCAGCGCACATGCGTTTCAAGCGTGGCGGCTTGAACGTGGATGAGGGTCTAGGGGAACAGTGCTCTGATGTTTCCAAGAGCCCTGCTGAACTCACCGTGCAGCAGACTCATGCACCAGCGCAGAAACGCCGCCAGCCGATAGGAAAAGAGCGACAGGTGGTGTTTTTGGACGAAATAGCGCCGGTTGCGAATTTCCATAATTCCGAATTCATAACGGGAACCGCGTCCCGCCGGAGAGTGAAAATGATCGAACCTGGCATCCACCAGCAGGAACAGATGATATTTCCGGCTGACGGAATAAGAAAAGTCCAGATCCTCCAGATAACTGTACCCCTGGAAAAAATTGTCGAACTGAACTGATTGCAGTATTTCGCGCTTGAGCATCATGGCACTGCTGCTCATCCAGGCCAAGGCGAGATTCTCCCGCGGATGGCGGATCACCGACTGCCAGCCGGAAGGAGCCACCTGCCCCGGGGGAGCATAGAGTCCCAGTTTCCGTGCCAGCCGGCTGTCCTTCCATCGAAAGGAACGGTTCTCTTTCTCATAATCCGTGCAGCAGAATGCAAGCCCGCCGAATACGTGGTCCTGATTTCCCAGAATGAAATCCACCGCCTTTTCGAGTGCATCTGGATACAGCACCTGATCATCGTCGAAGAAACAGATCCAGTCGATTTCCGGCTTCAGCAGCGCAAGTCCGCCGTTCCGCTGGGCGGCCGCGGATGGAGCCGCCGTCCAGCGCAGATAGTTGACACCAAGCGCCGGAAACTCCCGGCAGACGGCTCCGACACTCTCAGTGGACGCATCGACCACGATAACCTGATCCGGCCTGCGCGTCTGATTCTCCAGCGATTGGAGCATTCGCTGCAGCTCCCCGGGACGATCTTTCGTCGGTGTAATAAAAGCAATTTTCGGAGAATTCATCTTGAGATTATTTCAATCAACAATATCATATAATTTAGGTTCCACGATTTCTGTCGCGACAAACGAACCGCCTTCCCCACGGTATTTCAAAACAAAGTACAGGAAAATCTTTTCAAACATCGTTTGAAAAAAACCGTAAAAAGCCATGCCGTTCCACGCTCTTCTGAACACGTTGAAAAAATTTTTTTGGAGACAGTAAATACCGTAACACGATAATGACTCCACGATGTTTTATCATGTCGGTCGTATAAAAACCGGTCCTGTCAAAATAGAACTCATCCGGTACTGTTTTCCAATGAGGAAACGAGAAACAACTGCGACTTTTGTCAAATATGAAATGATGAAGAAAAATCGCATCGGATCCCATCGTTATTCCGCCGGGGAGTAAAATGACACAACTCTTTCCCGGTTCGCCAGGCATCATGAATCAAGCGTTCATGATAAAGTTTGACCTTTCCTGCCTTCGCGGCCCTCCAGATAAGCTGAGTATTGGATGTAAACGGACTGTCGATTTCCTCCGGCGGAACTCCTTGATTCAGTTTATCGAAATAAAATCCGGCAATCTCATCGAAATTGCAATAACGCTCAGTATTCAGCATCTCGCGCCAATCGTTCGAATCGCGAAAAAGAGAATTGCATTTCGGAATGTTCCGATAAATACAGAATGGGGAAGAACACCAATTCGGATAACAATTGATGATATCATAGCCTTGTTTGATCAATGGGGAGAGAAAAAACTGACATTCCCCAGGACAATATCATGATCCGCATGCCCCCAATAATCATACGCCTGCAACTCTTCCCGGAAAATCTCACCGAACATCGGCCGCAAGTCGCACGGTTTATAAAAATTGCTCAATTTTACCGTTGTCCCGAGAACACGTTCCGCCCGTCTCTGCAAATCCCCCATGGAGAAGAGAACCACCTTTATGTTTTCCGGCATGTGTGTTACGGCCAAGTCCGTCACCAGCAGGAAGTGAATCTCCGGGTTGTATTCACAACTTTTCAGGAAAAGATCAAAATGCTCCGGAATCTTTGTAAAATTATAGATAATAATACAGACAGAGTTTTTTTTTCATCCATCAACCTTTTTCAAATTGTTGACTCTCTCAACTGCAGCTGGATTTTGGCTTCTCCAAATAATTTGAACCTCAACCGGTCATTGCATAATCCATAAAAGAGGCAGACTGTTCCTGTACATCAGGAAGATATGGAATTCTATCCTCTTTCATCGAGAATTTTTTGAATGATCCTTGATGCTTTCTGCTGAAAATGCTTCGCAGAAAAAAGTTCCGCACGCTCTTTCAATTCCGTCAGCAACTCCTTTTGCCGGACCGGGCTTTCCAGAAGAGATACTATTTTCTCAATCGCTTCCTGTTCCGTTTTGAACTGCAACTCCGGGTATGGAACAATTTCAGTCTGACCACCGGTGTCGGGAATAAACGGAATACATCCAGCTTTGACAAACTCCGCAACCGTGATGCCGAAGGACAGGTGTGTATCCGCCTATAATAACGGGCTTCCGGATTAACCCAGTCATTATGTAAATGCAGAATCAGTTCGGCATCTGGAAAATGCCTTCGCAGATACATCGAAAAGCGCGGAGCATTTTCGATGATTACATACGACACCGGGTCGGCGTGCTTTTTCAGATCATGTACCACGTCGCGAATATATTCGGAACCGTCATATCTTTGTGTCAGTCGATTCCATATGGTCCACCCCAAACGGCGGATTTTGGAGCATATGCTGTCATTATGAATATAACGAAATTCTGTTCTCCCTGAATTCACGACTTCTTAACTGAGCTCTGGAATCAAATATGGAATAGACAATGAATTTCTGTTTTCCTGTAAGCTCATTATAAGTGAGCAGCCTTTCGACAAGATTCGGCATGGCGCCGCCTCGAGTTGCCGGCACAGGAAAGATATTATTGCAGATAATGATTATTTTTTTTATTTGACATTCACTTCGGTTGAGAGCCTTTTCTATTTCAGGACTCTTTAGTTTCTGAAAGAAAAAATCTTGATCCCCGTGCAAGAACAGAGGCGGCAGCATGATACGATTCTGAGAATCGCAGGAGCTCAGAGTCAGAATATCCTATCGAGATTTTCCTGTTGCATTCCTGTCCAAATTACAGAAAAAAGCCGAGATAGTCAACGGTGTCGATCCAACGCTTTCCCAGGCAACCGGAATAATGCGGGGCATTGCACCGCTCGGCAGATCCGTCTATCACAAGAACATTAGGTTGTGTCGTCAATAGATTTGTGCTATATTATGCAAACGTCAAAAAAAAGGATATCGGGAAAATGGCGAATGCATACGAACGACATGATATATCGGATGAATCTTGGGCTAAAATCGAATTTTTTGCTACCGGGGCGCAAAGGGAACTTGGGGCGGCAACGCTCGCGACAACCGGCAATTTATCAATGCGGTATTTTGGATTTTACGAACGGGGGCACCTTGGCGTGATTTGCCACCGAGTTACGGAGATTGGAAAAATACTCACCGGCGTTTTTGCCGTTGGCGTGACAAAGGAGTTTGGGAGAAATTATTGCAGGAATTGATTGACAATCCAGAATTTGAGCTGTTGATGATTGATGCAAGTCATATCAAAGTTCATGCACATGGGAGTGGTGCTCGTGGAGGCAATCAAGATATGGCCAAGACAAAAGGGGCTCAACACCAAGATACATTTGGCCGTGGATGCGCATGGTATGCCGGTCAGAATCCTTATTACAGAAGGTACCACGGCGGATTGTAAGCAGGCTGAAGCCTTGATTGATAACATCAAAGCGAAGGTTCTTCTGGCAGACCGCGGTTATGATTCGGACGCAATTGTCGAGAAAGCGGAAAAAGCAGGGGATGAAGGCAGTTATTCCGCCAAGAAAGAATCGCAAAACGCAACGTGAATACGACAAGGAGTTGTACAAGTTACGGCACTTTGTCGAGAATGCATTCATGATATTAAAACGTTGGCGCGGAGTCGCAACCAGATATGCTAAAAACACTGCTTCGTTTCTTACTGCAGTACAAATCAGGTGTATTGCAGCTTGGGTCTTTTAACTATTGACGACACGATCTAGTTCGATTTTTACAGGCCGGTTGAAAAAATACAGCTGTCCGGGGTTGTGTTGTGCTGAAGTTCGAGTATAGTTACTGCCGGACGGGGGAGAGTTTCATTTCCCGCGCAACAGACAAACCCATGGAGGCAAGATGGATTACTCCGGCATCACCCGGTTGCTGGAGGAGTGGATCGCCGTGCCGCCGCCGTTGACGGTGATCGCGGAGGCGGAACGCGCGGCGCTGCGTTCTGAATTCGATCCGCACATTCACGCGGGATGGGAGCTGAAATTGCTCTCATCAGGGGAGTTGTTTCTGGTTGTGCCGGGCGTTCCGCACGAAGTTACCGGCATCTGCCCGATGAGCCTGGAGACGGGGGCGGGGATGTTTACACTCCGCTTCGCGGACTGTTATCTCTTCTTCAACCGTCAGACGGATGGACGGCTCAATTTCCTGCCGGAACTTTTTGCGCTCCTGGCGCGAATTCCGGAGGATGAACCGCGTCTGCGGGAACAGCTGCTGCGCTCCTGCGTCGAGGCGATCCGCTCCCTGATTGAAAAACTCGCGGATGTGCCGGAAGCCACCGGAGACCTGTATGCGCGTTCCATCGATTATCTGCGGCGGAATTATTACCGCAGAGAGCTTGGCGTTGAGGAAGTCGCCGCTTTTGCGGGCGTCACTCCGCAGCATTTGAACCGGTTGTTCCGGCGCAACGGCGGCTTGAGCATCCGGCGGCAATTGATTGCGATCCGGCTCGAGAAGGCGCGGGAACTGCTCGAATCGGGAGAATATCTCGTCTCCGACGCCGCGCGCCTGACCGGCTGGAGCTGCCCGTTCTATTTCTGCAACTCGTTCCGGCGGCATTTTGGAGTGCCGCCGGTGACGGTGAGGAGGTGAGCATGCGGGGCTGCGGCGATTACAACTACCGGAAACTGCTCTGGTTTCAGGGGTTCAATTCTGTGGCGATCGCGCTCGGAGCCAACTGGGTCGTGTCGGACATGATCCTGCTGCGGGCGGATTTCGATCTTGTGAGTTTCGGGGTGGTCAAAAGCAGCATGTTTCTGCTTCCGGCACTCTCCTACTGGGCTGCCGCCGGGGTGCTGCGGCGATGGAACCGTGACCGGCTGGTCTGTTTCTGGAGTTATCTTGCCAGAGCGGTGCTGCCGCTGGGGGATTCCCGTGTGCGCGCTGTTGACAAGGGAACCGGGGATTCTGTTTGCCGTGTTTCTGATCGTGTTTTCCGGGGGATACACCTGTGCGATGTTCGCTAACAACAGTCTGCTGACCATTTACAAAAGCGCGTTGCATCGGGAAGATTTCAATTGCCGCAGTTCGGTGCTTTCCGCGCTGCCGGGGCTGGTGTCATCCCTGGCGGCCCTTGCGGCAGTGGTGCTGCTCGAGCGTAGTGAGGGAGCGGATTTTTTCCGGCTGCTGCTGATTCTTCAGCTTGTCATGCTTGCGGCCGATCTGCCCGCCATGACGGCGTTGATCCGGGTACGGATTCCCGGAACAGGCGCGCCCGGAGCCGATCCGGTTGAGCGAGTGGACGCTGCCGTTTCGCGACACGGGATTCCGCCCGTTGCTCGGATTCGGGTTCCTGCATGCGGTCTGGACGGGATTGCTTTCGACTTATCTGGTGGTCTACCTTCTGAAAGTCAAGGGTTTTTCCCCGTTCTGGGTCATTTTGCTTGAGCTCGGGTTGTCGTTTGCCGTTGCGGCGGGAGCCTCTTCCGCGGGTCGTCTTGTGGACCGCTGCGGCTATGCGCCGGTCATGATGGCCGGTGCCGGAATCATGGCCGCTGCAAGTTTCTGCTGGGTGCTTCGGCCAGCTTCGCCGGTGCTGCTGGCGCTGTTTCTGTTTCTCGTCTACAACGGCAACAACGGTTTTCTGTCGTTGACGCTGCGCAACCTCGAGGGGAACGCCGCGGCCGCATTGGCGGGTGCCGGGGAGGCGAATCATTACGTGGCGGCCTTTTCGCTGAATCAATCGCTCGGGAGTTTCTTCGGCTGCCTGTTTGCGGGAAGCCTTCTGGCTCTCATGCCGGGGGAGGGAGTGTTGAGAGTTTTCACGGTTTCTTTGCGGCGGCGTCGGTCGTGACCGTCGCAATGACCGTTTCGGCATTGCACTGGTTCAGCAAAAGGAGATGGTATGATAAATAGCTGACGTTCGCGGTTTCTGCTTGCGGCGTGTAATTTATGGCGATTAACTTACACGTATGGAAGCGGACAGGTTGCAGACTGAATATTTATTTGAGGCGCCTCTGAGAAGAGGATGACCCCGGAAAGGAGATTAGTCAGATCTGCAAACCAGAGCGCCACCGTAGAGGACTGAAACATCGGTCGCAGCACCGTTTTCCTGTATGTGTATTGGCTCGCTCCCTTGTGAACGCGGTGGATTTTAATATCCGGCACCACCGGCAGATATACCGGAATGCCCCGCTCCTTCAAATAATCATGCAACCGAAACTCGTGGCGCGGCTGTGTATAAACCGGCATCCACAAAGCATGTTCCGACAAGGTGATTTGAAACGTTTTCTGCTCAAACGCCATGCAGTTTTCCAGGCTTCGCCACCCCGCGAGAAACCGATCCCGCAGGCAAACTGTTTTCGACGAACGATAAGGGAATCCCTCCGGAACGGAATTCAATCGATTCCGAACCCGGCATTCCCACTCCGGCACGAACCGCTCTGAAGGCCGTCACCGGAACAGCTGCAAACTTCAGTAACCGTACGGAAATCCGCAGCCGCCTGTATTGCACTTGCCATTTCCGCAAGTGTGCAATATCGCCATCCGCATCGATGTGCGGAAAAGAACACCATGGACAGAACAGGGAGGAAAAGCGCAGGAGGTTGCCTCGGAAGATACCAATGACACGCCGGCGGTCGCCGCCGGATACTGTACAGCAGTTTTCATTGTCGTTATCCCCTCGGGTGAACCCGCACCGAAAAAACCGCCCATTTTCCGTACCCCACAACGGAATCCAGCCAGCCCACTGAATGTGCGAGCACACCGCAAACAGCCCGGAGCCGACTTCACGGACTGCACCGCAAATCGCTCCGCCAAAACCCCGGCAGAACGCAAAATCCGGATCCACGCCATCGCAATTCCCGGTCGAATAATTCCATCCGACCGGATTCTGCCTCTTTCTGGAGATTGCAATGTGTGCAGCACCGTCCGACGAACGGGACCGCCAGCGTGAAGATCCAATCCCCGTTTCTATTTATAGATAAGAAACAAAAATACTTGTAGAATCTCTTCAAACGTACTATATTATCAGCATGGAACTTCGAGATGCAAGAAAAATCAATTCAAAAGAATTGTATGATCGTCGAAAGCAAGCGGTTTTGCTGTTCGAAAAAAGGGCTGAAGCGTTATGAAATCGCTCCGCTTGTCGGAGTGAGCGCCTATACAGTCGGGCAATGGATTAAGGCTTGGAAAAAAGGAGGCCAGGCCGCATTGAAGGTCGGCAATAAAGGGCGACCGCGGGGCTTTACCGAAAATTGCTTCCGCATGAAGAACGGGAAATTCGCCGTGCAATCACGGATCGTTGTCCAGATCAGCTGAAATTGCCATTCGCACTCTGGACTCGACAAGCAGTACAAACTCTGATCAAGCAGAAATATTCTGTGGATTTGAGCTTGCAGGCGATCAGCAATTATTTGAATATGTGGGGCTTTTCCCCGCAAAAGCCGATTCGGCGGGCGTATGAGCGCAACGATCAGCGAGTTCGCATCTGGTTGGAAAAAGTGTATCCGGCTATTGCAGCTCGCGCCCGACAGGAAAAAGCGGAAATTCACTGGGGAGATGAAACCGGATTGCGCAGCGACGATGTAAAAGGAAGAGGCTATGCGCCGAAAGGAAAAACTCCGGTGCAATATGTGAAAGCTGCTCCCGAAAAAATTGAATATGATCAGCACCGTCACAAATCGCGGATTGATGCGTTTTATGTTTTACCGTGAAACTATGACCGCACAGTTATTGATTCGATTCTTGAAACGGCTGATTCGCTCTTCTCAGAAGAAGATCTTTCTGATTCTGGATAACTTACGTGTTCATCACAGCAAACTTCTGCAAGAGTGGTTGACGGAAAACAAGGATTTTATTGAAATCTTTTATCTGCCAAGCTACAGTCCAGACCTGAATCCCGACGAATTACTGAACCGGGATTTGAAAGCGGCCCTTTCCAAAACTCCGGCGGCAAAACGGAATGGAGAGCTTGAAGAACATGCAAAATCCCATATGCGAAGCATTCAAAAACAACCGGAGAAGATCAAAGCTCTTTTTCATAAGGAGTCTGTCAAATACGCCGGATGAACTACAAGTATTAAACTGTGGGAGCAATATAGTACCACCATAATCCGAATTTGTCAAGTCTATTTCGGATTTTTCGTCATATATTTTCCTTCCTCCCCACCCATTTTTCCCTCCCTCCGCCGGACAAACTCAGCACCCCGGCCGGCCGGAACGCGGATCATTCTGCAACGGCAGCGCGGGAAAGGCGAGAACGTTCCGGATCACGCCGAGCCGGGCAAGTTCATATTTGAGACCGCGAATCACCCCGGGCGCACCGGGAAGAGAGCCGTAAAGCTCCCCCAACCGGACGATCTCGCGCTGGATTGCGGAGAGACGCTCCTGAGGCGCCCCCTCCCTCACTGCCCGGAAGAGCGCGGCAAAAAGTTCCGGACAGAGATTGGCTCCGCCGTTGACGCCGCCGTCCCCCCCATCTGCAGCGCCGGAAGCGTAAGATGCTCCGGTCCGATCAGAAGTGAAAAATCCGGTCGACCGCCGAGCAGTTTCACGGCGCGGCGGAACGCGGCCAGATCTCCGGAACTGTCTTTGTATCCGGCAATATTCTCCCTGTCGGCCAATTTTGCCGTCAGCTCGGGAGAGATGTTCACACTGGTCAGAGCCGGCATGTTGTAGAGGTAGACCGGCAAACCGACCTCACCGGCCAGCCGTTCGTAATAGCAGACCAGCTCCGCCTCCGTTGCCGGAAGGTAACAGGGGGTGCCGCCACGACGGCGGAAACACCTTCCCGCGCGGCGAATTTCCCCGCTTCCACCGCCTCGGCCCCCGACGCGCCGGAAATTCCGACCAGCACCGGCAGCGCACCGCCGGCAGCGGCAACCGCAACGTCGATGAACTCACACCTCGCGCGGGCAGTAAGCGCCGGCCCCTCGCCCGTCGAGCCGAGCAGGAACAGGGCGTTGACTCCGCCTTCGATCACCCGCCTGACCATCCGTTCGGTTCCGGCACGATCGATGGTTTCCGGAGTTTCCAGCGGTGTAATGAGCGGCACGATGATTCCCTGAAGTTTTTTCTGCATTTTCATCTCTCTCCTGTTTGGATTCGAATCAATATAGGTGGCGACCGGAAACGGCACAATATTTTTCATGAAAAATCAATGAAACAAATCATTGAAATATTCTGAAATGTTTCTATATTATCCCCAGCAGACAGGAGGTTACATGGGCAGGACAGTAAGGGAGATCGCCGAAGCAGCGGGAGTTTCACCGGCCACGGTATCCCGGGTGATCAACGGTTCCGGCGGTGTGGCGCCGGAGAAAAGAGCAAGAATTCTGGCGGAGCTGGAACGGCTCGGCGCACCACAGCGGAGCCGTTCGACGCGGCGGCGCGGCGAAACGATCGGCATGCTGCTGCTGCCCGGTTCGGAGGGTGATCCGCGGGTGATCGTCAACAAGTTGGCGGCGCTGGTGGAGCGCCTGCCGCACCGATGGAATCTGCAGTTGCTCCCGGCCGGGATACTGCCTCTGGAACTGGAAAGTCGCCACCTGCACGGAGAACTGGCCGGCCTGATTCTCGCCGGACACGGCGGCGGCTCTCCGGAACTGGCGGAAGTGTTGACCCGGATTCCCCATGTCTGGCTGAACAGCCACCAGCTCCGCGAAGGGGGCCACTCCGTTCTGATGGGCAACGAGTTTGCCGGCAGGATCGCCGCGCGCTATCTGCTGGACTCCGGCTGTCGGAATCCGCTGGTGCTGGCGGCGCCGAGCATCAATCCGGGATTTGCCTCGCGAATTGAAGGATTCCGTTTTGAGTTCTTCGCGCGGGAAACGGAATGCAGGCGACTGGATCTGCATCCGCCCCGGGAGTTCGAGCTCTGCACTCCGGCGGAACTGGAACCGCTCCTGCTGGCGGCTTTTTGCCGAGCGCGTCCCGTTCCCGGACGGAATCTTTTCGCCGGAGGAACGGTTGACCGCGCTGCTTCACCGGGCGCTGTGCCGCCTGCGTCCGGCATGCTGGCCGAGAATCATCTCGTGCAATTACACGCCGGAATACCTTGCCGGCCTCTATCCGCGCCCCGCTTCGATCGACCTGGGCGCCAGGATGCTGGCGGAACTGGCGCTCGAAGAGCTTCGAAGACGCATTTCCGGCGCGGCGGAACGGGCGGACAACGTTGCAATCATCGCCACTCCGGAGCTTGTACCGGGAGATGAACCGGAACCGGATTCCGGAGCGGACCCTCTCTGACCCCGGCTGAACCTCCTCGCAGGATGCAGCCGGAAGGTTCTCCGCAACGTCAATGCTCCAGAACCAGCTCGAAGAACGGCGTATTGGCACTCCGGAGTTTCGCCGTGTCGACGGACAGAAAAAGTGCACCGTTCCGCTCTTCCACCGGGAGAGCTTCCTTCCGTTCCCCCGCCAGGCTGAGGGCGTAGAACTTCCAGGTCCCGCGGTTCCGGTTGCGGATGGAGAGAGCGAACTCGCCGGTTTTGAGCAGCGCGGGTCCGGTCCCCGGCTTCACCAGTCTGGCACGGCCGCCGCCCAGCTCCATGCCGGAATTGACCACTTCTGTCGCATAGACGATCACCATCCGGCGGCTCTCCGGCAGCGGCAGCGCGTCGATCGAAGTAACGCCCAGACACCCCCGGGTGGAGTTCTTCAACACCGAAACCGCGCCGAGCCGCTCCGATTTTTCCCCGACATGGCGACCGCCTCGGTGCGCGGCGTCACCACCTTGAGCAGCTTCTCGCGGACCCGCATGGTAAGCTCTCCGGTGTCACTCTGAAAAATTCCCTTCGAAGGAACACTGATGTTGTCTTTCGGCAGAATGCCGCGCTCCTTCATCTCCCGCACCGTCCGGTCGAGAGAAAAGTTGCCGCCGACGGTCCGTTCGGAAACCTTGGTGAACCAGCCGTGAATTTCGACGTCCGCCGCGCCCGACGGCAGGATCGCGAGATCCGGGACCCGCCCGGCGGAGATTCCCTCCGGGGTCGGCGCCCACGGGAAGGCCAACGCAAATCCGCTCATCAGCGCCAGTTTGGTCTGCTCGCCGGAGGGGGCGCGCATGCCGTTGCCGTCACTCTCCAGAAACTCCTTTGGAATCGTCAACGCCACCAGCTTTTTCGACGGCGTCACGTCTCCCCGCAGGAAGAACATATTCGAAAGGAACTGCGCCGCCCGCAGAATCGGATTCGAACCGCTGCTGAAATTCTGGATCTGCATGTCGCCGCCCTGATTCAGCACCGGATGCGAATGAATCGCAAGCGAACTGAAATTCTGATAGGCGGCGTAGGCGTTGAACACCAGTCCCGCCTCGTACTGGTAAGGATTCCAGAAACAGAAGTTGAACTCGCCGACAAACTGCGGCCTCCCGGCCAGCCGCCCCCCGGCCAGATTGCGGAAATATCCGGCAGCCTGCCCGATCGCACTCGACTGATTCACGCTCGACCCAACCTGGAACCAGTTGGTCGGATGACTGAAATAGACATGGTTGTCGGTCACCTGCAACGTCTCCCATCCGGCGGCGGCGCTGTTGAGCTGCCGTTCGCAGTTTTCGGTGGTCAGCCCCTTGTATCCGGCGGCGCGGATGACGCTCTCGCACCAGCGGTTGGTCTCCTTGATCCGCTCATAGCAGAAAATGGAGTAGTCATTGGTGAGCGCACTCCGCCGGGAGGGATCTCCACCAGTTTGTTGCCCGCCTCGCGCAGCGCCTTCGGCCACCGGGCGCGCGGAACATTCGCATACCGTTTCTTCAGCCAGTCGTTCCAGACGGAGAGCACGAACTTGTGATCCTCAGGGAACTGCCGCGCGGCCTCCGCGTAACGCCCCATGCCGAGATACTGTTCGTTGTAATATTCGACCAGCACAATCGCCGGATCATCCTTCCACGCCAGTTTCGTGTAGGGGTTGACGTGGTTCAGCAGCGTGGTTGCGCCGTAGCGGAACCGTTCCTTCTCCAGTTCGCCCCCCATGAAGAGACGCATCTTGTGCATGTTCCGCCGCCGGAAGGTCGCCTGATAGCCGCTGGATCTGCTGTACAGATTGAAGGAGAAAACCACGAACTGCACATAGATACCCTCTTTCTTGAACTCCGAGATAATGTAGTCCCAGCGGTCGAGGAATTTCGGAGAGATCTTCATATCCTGCTGCGAATCCAGCATCAGCCACTGATCGAGACCGTGCATGCGAAAGAGATTGTATCCCTGCCGCCGGGCCGCCCCGGCAAAGCGCGTCACAATCTGTCGAAATTCCCGGTCGTCCGGCGTTCTCCAGACATCGTCGGGCAGAAAGCTGGTAAATCCGTGCAGGCGGACCGGTTTTCCCGGCTGTTTTTCAAATTCGAGCAATCCGTTCCGGCCGACCACCGCCCGGCCGAACCTTCCGGCGGGAGCCTCGATCATTGCGGAGAGATCCAGCGCGGTTCCGGGTTCGATCTGAATCTTCTTCGCGTCGATCGCCTTCCAGTTCTCATCGGCGACGAAACGGACCGGCGGTTCCGGGGTGCCCCAGACCAGCTTCCAGCCTCCGCTGCCGCTGCGCACTTTGACCGCGAGCAGGTTCCGGCCCTTCCGGACCGGGAGAAGCACCTCGTTGTCTCCGGGGAGAAGGCGTTGTTGCCGTTTCCCTTCTCCATGGTGGAGCAAACCATCTCGCCGTTGAGGTACGCTTCGAAAAACCAGTCCGCGGCGAACCCGGCGCGCATCATTCCCGCTTCCGGAGCGTCGATCTCGGAAAAGACCACAGCCGGCGCCGAACCGACCCGCCGCCCCAGTCGGACAAAGTCGATCGTGTGCCGCCTGCCCGCCGTTGCATCGAACGGGATCTTCAGAGAAACATCCGGTTTCCCGTCCGGCATCGCCCGATATGTGCCGGGATCCTTGAAAATATGTCCCAGCGGGAACCGAACCGAAGCGGTATCGTTGTGAATTCCTGAATGGAAACATCACGGATCACCGTTTCACCGGAAGCCGCGCCGATCTGAAAACAGAATTCACCGCCCTCCCCCGCCTTCGGCACCCCGCCGGGAGAGAACACGAAGGAATGGCTCGCTTCCCCCGGCGGCAGTTCGACCGTCCGGGTCAATCCGAGATTGCGCCGGGGATTCCGGCCGGTCCGGTAGGAGACGAAGATGGAGCCGCGCGTCTGCCGCCGGGTGGTAAAACGGACCTGATACTCTTTTGATGGATCAAGTACCATCGACTGCACCAGCTGAAGGCGACCGTTGTTATCCGCAAATCTCTGCGGCAGTACCGAGCGGTACTGATGATCGGCAAAGGAGACCGGCGTGTTCTGCGAATTCAGTCCGCTCTGGCGAAGGACCCGCCAATGCCGCCCGCCATCCTGAAAATCTCCGTTTTTCACCATCTCCCGGGCGGGAAGAGCAAGCACCGCAACAACGGTCCAGAGAACAATAAACAGTTTCTTCATCTTCAAAGGTTCTCCTGTGTTCCACCCCGGTTACTTCCACGGCTTCCAGAGCCGTTCGTCTTCAGCCACACGCGGCGGAAGACGGTAGAATTTCACATGGCCGTCGGCCAGCAGCAGATTGACCCCCTTGTGCCGCTGGAGGCCGAATTTTTCGGGACCGGGCGACGCGTCGCTGGTTGCACCGTTGTTGAGCGAAACATAAATGAAATTGTTGCTCAACGTCCCCGGCGGAGGTTCCGAAACAATGCAGGAGGCGGAAGGGGAAACAAAATGCTGGCTTTTCATTCCGATCATAGCACCGGAACGGCCGCCGTAAAAATTGGGCATGGCGATGACCGAGGTGGTATCGTAGCAGAACGGCACGCCCCATTGGGAAGCCTTGTCTCCATTGTCCGCCGGACAGAGCCAGACTTTGAACGCCTCCAGGTTGGCCGTATTCTGAACGTAGTTGGTCGTCCATTTCAACCCCAGATACGGACTGACCGGAAATGGGAAATTCCCCCCGGCACGGAAGAATTGCTGAGGAACCAGCGATGGGGAAACCAGTCGTCATTATCCTGATAATAGAGTGTAACGGCGGTGCCGATCTGCTTGAGGTTGCTGCTGCAGCTCGACGTCTGCGCCCGCATCCGGGCCTGATTCAACGCGGGAAGCAGCATCGCCGCCAGAATCGCGATGATCGCTATTACTACAAGGAGTTCAATAAGAGTAAATAAGCTGTTTCTCATAACCTGATCCTTTCCGTCAATTTCCCTGCTGAAAAACATTCCTCTTTGATTTTTTTCCGGTACCTGAGTATATTATACCAGAAAACAGACTCTTTGCAAATATTCAATTTTGCCGTTCAACTATCATAAACTGCTGAAAAACACGAGAACCTCATGAGTGAAGAAGCGGAAAATGCCGTTCGATGTTTTGAGCGATGGAGCCGGACGCATGTCGTGTTTTATCACAATGACACGCGCCTGACCGCGATGTTTCCGGTCAACCGGTACCTTCATCGGGAAAATGTCTGCCGAAGCATCAAAGCCTGCGGCTACGAGCGGGCGTGCCAGAATTTCGACAGCGACCGGCTTCTGGCCAATGCCTGGAAATTCCGGAATGGCGGCGTCAAACTGTGTCCTGGCGGCGTATGGGAGTGGATTCATGCCGTCTACTGGCAGGACGATCTGCTCGGCATGCTTCTGGCGGGAGGACGCCGGGCGAATCCGAAACTTGCCCGGAAATATCCGGTTTACCGCAGTTCATCCCCGCCCTGGCAGCTGCCGACCGGCTGCGATGCGGCTTCGCTCCCGCCGGTCGACGAAGAAAACAACGAGGATGAGTTCGTGATGGAGGGGTTGCGTCAGCTGGCGGCGCGCCTTCAGGAACTCGGACATCGGGAATGTGAAAAAAACATTGGAGAAAACCGACTGTCGCAGGCGGAACGGCTCCGGCTTCACATCGACCGGCGCTACAGAAACAATGGGTTCAACGTCGAGTCGCTCGCACATCACTACCATCTGAGCACGAGCCGCATGTACCATGTGATCAAGCAGGAGACGGGAAAATCATTCAAAGAGCTGGTCAATGAAATCCGGCTGACGGATGCGCGTCTCCCTGCTGGAAAACTCCAGTTTTCAGATCGGCCAGATCGCGGACTACTGCGGATTTTCGACCCACGCCTATTTCTTCCGGGTATTCAAGGCCGCATTCGGAATGACCCCGCAGGAGTATCGCGAAGCGTTTCTGCGCAACGGAGCCATTCCGGACAGCCCGGAACGCCCCGGAGCCCCTCAGGGGAAGCGCTCCGGCTGACGTTCCGCCCCCGCGAATCACTCCGCGACGCTCGCTCCGGCGGACACGCGGTTTTTCCCCGTCTTCACTCGAGTTTCAGCGTGAAATCCATCGGGCCGTAATCGACATCGAGTTTCACCAGCAGCCGGTTCGCCCCCCGCAGAAGGGAAACCCGCTGTCTGAGCGTTTTCCGGTGCGACGGCGCCAGAACCGGGGAATTCGGATCGCGGTTGAAGGTATGATTGTGGTCGTCGATGACCAGTTTCCCGTTCAGCCAGACCCGGACCCCGTTGAAGGTGGAGAGTTCCAGCGTGTACTCTCCGGCCTCCGGAACTTTGACCGTCGCGGCCGCGTATCCGGCGACATATTGCAGCGGAGAGACATCCAGCCCCGGCACGTCGCTGCGCAGCAGTGCGCTGCCGAGATCGACCGCGTCTTTGGCGGCGCGGTACGGCTTCCAGCGGTTGACCAGCGTACCCGCTTCATAATAGGCTTTTTTCATAGGCGGGGAACTCGGTTCGAACCTCTCCGCCTCCCGGAACGGCATCCGCTTCCCCGCCGAGGAAGTCCCGCTGAAATCCGGCGCATTTCGGCCGCCCGCCCACGTTCGGGAACGGACCGATCACCATCCAGTCGCGGAGAAACGCTCCCCGCCGCAGCTCCGTACCCGCGACCGGCGGGGTCAGGCTGGTTTCCAGAAGAAGCGGCTTGCCGCCGGAGTCGAGGAAGCGGAGCGCGAACGCATAGCCGCCGGTCTCCTGTTCAATCTTCACCAGCAGTCGGTTCCACCTTTTTTCAGGCGGACGGGATGGCGGTTTTCATCCGGCTTGCAGCCGCGGTAGGCCTGCAGGGAGCCGACCATTTCGCCGTTGAGAAAAATTTTGTAACCGTCGTCGCTGCCGATCGTCAGCACGGCCTCCCGGTCGGAATCGCTTTTGACATAGCAGGCGGCGTAACCGAAAATGAATTGAAAGATCCCGTCCAGCCCGGGGTGATCGAGCAGAAAGGCGCCGGAAAGATCGACCACATCCTTGTCGGAGGTGAGCCAGTCCCAGCGGATGGAGAACCGGCCCGGCTCCCAGTACGCCTCCGGGTTGCGCTTGAACTCCACCTGCTGCGACGGCAGATCGAGCGAGGGGAGAATCGTCGCCTCCCCGCCGAGGAAATCGGTATTCATCCACTGCGCGGTCCGGTTCTGCCGGCTGCCGTAGTTGGGAAACGGACCGAGCACCAGCCAGCGGCGGATGAACCCGGAGGGGCCGACCGGTGCGAGTCCGGCGAAGGCAGATTTCTCCCGGCGAAGGGGGGGCGGACGGATTTCTTCGGCGCGGACTTTTCCACAGTTCCGGCGGCATCGACTTTGCCCGGCGTGAATTCCGCCGTGCCGGTGCCGAGATCGAACCGCAGTTTCGGCAGGTAGTCCCAGCCCGGTTTTTCCGAGCGGCGTGCAGACCAGATCCACCACGTGCGTCAGCGTTCTGCCGTCCGCCGTGACGGTGATGGTCTGCCGCCCGGGAAGGTCGTAACAGAACCACGCTCTGCCCTGCGCATCTGCCTGAACGCCCCGCGGGCAGCCGATCTCACTTGTAGAAAAGACATTTCCATGCGGAACCGGCTTCCCGTCGCGGACCACTTCGACGAGCAGTTCCGGGCTCCGCCTGATCTGGAGTTCCGGCAGCGGCCGGAAGATGTTGCGATACGCCTCCATCACCGCGGTCGGGGTATAGGCGGGGCGCTCCGGATCGAAGAAATTGACCGGCCCACGGCGCAACGTCATGTTGTCAAGATAGAGCTTTTCCGCCCGGATTCCGCCGGAGCCGGACATCGACGGCCAGACCACGGGAACGCTGAATACGGTCTGTGGCATCGCAGTGTAAAATTCGCTCCACGGGCCGCAGGCGCCGGAGTCCCGTTTCGAAGCGATGGCGCCGAGTCCGGTGAAAGTGTAGGGCATGACGCCGTCGACGCCCGCGTCGTAGTAACTCTTCACTAGCCGTTCGAGCCAGAGTTTCATCAGTCGTTCCGCGCCGCGGGCCTGCTGCGGATTGTACAGCGCGTTCGAAACCTCCGGATTCCAGAACTCCCCGATCACCACCGGCTTTTCCGCCAGAGAGCAGTATTCGCGGATGCGGTTCACTCCGAGATCGTAATCGTGCAGAACCGCGACCGGAGCTTCCGGAGCCAGTGCGGAGCTGTGCGAGTGATTCATCAGGATCATGTGGGGGGCCTCGGCCTGCGCCCGTTCGCGGAACTTCTTCACGGTCCGGGAATTCGCGGCAGTCATCGTCTCGTTTTCGAGCGAGAAGAAGAGCATCGAGGGGGAGTTGCGGAATTTCCGCATGATCTTCGTGTAGTACTCGAAGCAGTTTTCAAGCCAGACCGGGTCGTCGTAATTGCTTTCGCCGTTGATGTCGGTCGGCGCGAAGAGCTCCCACCAGGGTCCTTCGCCTTCACTCACGATTCCCGCATCGTCACAGGCGGTGACCAGCCAGTTCTGCAAATTGAAGCGGTGATAGCGCAGAAAGTTGATGAGTCCCTCCCGCCGGGCGATTTCGATGCTTCTCGCCTTGTTGCGCGAGCACTCCCCCAGCCCCTGATGGGTCTTGTGATAGCGGCAGAACGCCCCATGATGGAGAAACTGATCCGGTGCGAGTTTGAGCGGAGAGTCCCGACAAAGGCGCAATGCAGCGGCTCGAGGCAGATGACTGCGCCGGTCTTCGTCTCGCCGAACCGCATCAGTTCCGTCAGTTTTATATCGGCTCGCGCCCTCCCTTCCGGGAGATAATGCAGCACCGAATCCGGAAAAGTCGATCCTGAATCCTGCCGTTTTCCGCCGGAAATCAATACGGCATCAGCGAAAGCGCCTCCACTTCGAAGAAGACTTTCGGCTGCTCCCAGGCGAAGAAATTCAGCGAGACGCTCTTCACCCCTTCCGGCACCGTCAGGACCATCGAGAACTCCTGCCAGCCGCTCTTCAGCGCGGTGCGTCTCAGCAGGTTGATCCGCTGTTTGTTCGCGAAGCAGACCACCTCAATCAGCGCCGTGCCGCGGGCCCGGAACGTGAGCCGGTAAGAGGCGTTCGGCAGAAGATTTCCCACGCTCACCGACAAGCCGGAAGCATCCTTGTCGCCGATCGCACCGGCATCGACGCGATATCCATTCCTCCGCTCGGAAAGACGCTGGTCGGCTTTGGCCCGGAACGGACGGAACCGGCAGCCCTTCAGCAGATTGCGCGGACTCTGCCACACCGTAAGATCTCCGTATTCCGTCGGACTCTTCGCGCCGCCGATGCCGCTCGCCCACTCCCGGTAGTACGCCCGGCCATTGCCGTCGTTGTTGTTCACCAGCAACGAGAAACGAACCGTCCCGTTCGCCGGAATCGTGAGCGGATACAGCTCCGAAACCGGCATCCGCAGCCGGTAGACCGTCCGCCCGTTCCGCCGCTCTCCGGCGACCGTCACGGTCTGCATCGGTTCATTCGCCGGGGTATACCGTCCCGGCAGGTCGCCGCCGACCGGCGCGGCGAAGTTCTTCTCCAGCCGGCGCGCCCCCTCCCGGTCGAGCGTCAGCGTGAACTCAATCCGGTCGCCCGTCAGCCCCCGGCCGCCGCCGTCGAAAGCGAATTGGACACTGTCACCCTCCCACGGCTGCTTCCCCGGCAGCGGGTGGTGCACCGCATCCTTCACCTCGACATACAGTTCAAAATTCTCCCGGTCCAGCGCTGCCGAGAAGAAGCCGGAAATCTCCCCGGCCTTGACCGCCGGGTAGGTGGCCACCTTCTTCCTGAGCGCCATCCGGGGCGCGCGCCGCCCGGCAGCGGTCAGTTCGAGCTTCGCGTCGAAGAGCTTCCCCGGCAGATAGTTCCCGTGCACTTCGTGCAACAGCGGCAACGCTTTGTTCTGCGGAATGAGCACCTCAGCGCCCCGCCCTTTCACCGCGATGAGCAGTTTCCGGTCGGGATTGCGGGCGATGTAGTAGAACTCCGGCGCCAGCGTCATCTCCGCCGGACGGGCGACGGGACGGCCATCCGCCTCGCAGACGGAAGACGCCGCGACGATCTTCGCAAGTTCGCCGTCGATCCGGACCGGGGTCTCTCCTTCGTTCCAGAAGATCAGCAGCTCCCCGGCGTCGCTCGAAAGAGAAACCGCACACTGTCCCGCACCAAAGCGGTATCCTTCCTGCACAACCAGCTTCCCCCGCACCAGATCGGAGAGCACGTGCCACGCGACCGCCTGATAGCGCGGCGCCAGAAACGGCGTCTTGCGGAAAAGGCCGGAGACGTGGCTTGAGTTGCCCGGATTGAACTTCTTCATCCACGGCAGACACTCCTTTTCAAAGTTCTGCGCGTTGACGATGCAGAAGAAATCCACCTCCTGCGCCCCCTGCCGCACCTGATTGAGGAAGTCGCAGAGCATGTTCCGCGTCAGCATCGGTTCGCTCGGCCACGGGAAGGAGGCACGCAGCAGCATCGCATGCCATTCACTGCTGAGCCACGGTTTGCTCTTCCGACCGAACTCCTTCTCCATCCGGCGGAAAGGCGCCATCTGCACCCAGCTGCCGTGCATCGGCAGCACATCGTAGTAACGGTCGCCGCCGAGCTTCAGGAGTTCCCGGTAGAACGGCAGATAGCGCATGCCGATGCCGCCGAGGTACACGATCGCCTCCGGATTTTCCGCCTTGACGGTTTCGTAACCGGCCTTCAGCAGGGCGACGAAGTTCTCCACGCTGTCGCTCCAGAAACAGGTGTAGCCGATCAGATGCGGCTCGTTCCAGAGCTCGTACCTCTTCACGCCGGGGTAGCGGCGCATCACCATGCGGATGAAGTTCTTCCAGTCCTCCATCTGCTTCGGGACCACCGTCTTGTACTCCTGAATGCAGATATTGATCCAGGTCGCTTCCGGCCGGGTGGAGGCCCAGCGTGGAGTTCCCATCAGATTGAGCGTGATGTCCGAATCGGAATAGCCGTGCTCCCGGGCAAGCTTCATGAATTCGTCGAGCGCCTTCCAGTTCCAGACCCCCTTCTCCTGCTCCAGCGTCGCCCAGTCGATGTAGTGGACCCGGATCCCCCGGAATCCCACCAGCCGCGAAAGTGGCAGGAAGTCCCGGTAGCGGCTGAAGTGGGGCGACATGCCGAACACCGGCGAGATCTCCGCCACCGGCCGGGTCGGAGTGGCCACGGCGAACGGATGCTTCGTCACCGGGATTTGCGTATCCCCGGCAAGGGAATATTTTTTTGGTCTGCCAATCTTGTTTGTAAACCCGGAACCGGTAACTTTCGGTGACCGTGCCGTCCACGCTGCCGCTGCGGGAGAACTCCGCCTCGTAGTATCCCGGCGACGGCGGCTGCCAGCACCACCCCTTTTCGTTGAACTCCCGGCCGCCGACTTCGCCGGTGAAAACCGTTTTCCCGGTGACGTCGGTCACCTTCACCCGGATGTGGTCGTTCTCCGGAATCGGCTGATCCCCCTTGAAGCAGACCGTTTCCCCGGTGCGCCACCAGTTGGCGAACGCGGTTCCGCGAATTTTCAGCGGTTCCATCCCCGCAGCAGTCAGCAGAGCTGCGGAAGCCAGAACCGATGCAATCACCTTTCTCAGCATGAAAATCCTCTGTTCTCTTTACTATACCATCATTTTGCAGTTGTAAAACTGTTCGCGGACAACCGGCCTCTTCTGCCGACACCCAATTCTACCCGGATCAGTCGACGGTTTCGTAGTAGAATCCGGTCCAGAAAATTCCTTTGTATCCTCCCAGGTACATCTTCCCGGCAGGAGTGGTGGCGGCGTGGCCGTCGAGATAGGCGACGTTCAACGCCATTCCGCCATGGCGGGTAATCCATTGGTCCGTGATCGCCGATATCTCACAGCGGGCGGCATTCAGCCCCTGAATCGTCAGCAGCCGGCCGATCTGGCCACGGGTGGCAACAGGGTTTTTGCCGCTGTCATCGATCATCAGAAAGGTCCGGGAAGGATATTTGGTGAAATCGGTCTTCCGGCGTTCCTGATTCGCCGCAGATCCTGTAGTCTGGATACCCTCCTTCATATTGACGTTCCAGTTCATACTGTACCCGCTGTAATAGTTTTCCGCGGGCTGGAAGGAGGGGCAGGAGAAAACGGTTTCCTCGGCCGATTCCAGATTCGTCATGATTTCGGAGGAGGTCGTCTTGTCACCGGGATTCGCATACCGCCAGAGAAGAGGAATCCACGACTGCTCCCAGGTGGAGGATTCGCCGGGGTTATTGGCGGCCAGCGGAATGTAATTTCTGTAATCCATCGAATACATGCTGCAATACTGCCCGAGCTGCTTGACGTTGCCGAGGCAGCTGGCGGTCATCCCCGTTCCCGCGCCTTGTTCAGCGCCGGAAGAAGCAGCGCCGCCAGAATGGCGATAATTGCTATTACAACCAGAAGTTCTATAAGAGTAAATTTTATCCTTGCAAATTCTAACCGGTATGTGATTCTTTCCGGACGATCAGTGAACGACGAGAATCGGCTCATAATACGGGTCCTCCAATTGGTTGTTATAATATCGGGCCAGTTCGACTGGATTCATGAACTGCGAGAAAGAATTACGGTGTTCAATCTTCATGTCCTGGTCGGCGATCATTTCGATCATCCGCTTCATCTGCATGGAGATACGTTCCCGGAACGGGTCGACAATACATCCCCGGACAACGGGGTGGCAGATATAATCCACAGGCAGCGCATAAGTGTAGATGCAGGCAGGGATCCTGGTGATTCCACGACTCTCGCAATACTGCAGAAGCCTTGCGACAAATATGCTTGAATTGGAAAGGAAGCAGTCTGCCCTGCCGGCAGAGAGCGCTTCAAAAAAACTCTGTGGATTCTTTGCCGTGCTGTCGGAGATGTAAATGATTTCCAAATCATATTTCCGACAGGTGTCCGTTGCGGAGTTGTACCAAGTTCCATGCGGAGTAACGACGGTGACCGCCAATCTGCGTTTCCCCTCCTGTGCAAACAGCTGGATTGCTTGTGATATTGAGCGGGAGCGGTCCCGCATTAGGCTGTTATACTTCATATGATTCGAATCAATCTGCAAAATGGGAAAATCTTCGAGACGCCGTGCGGTCTCTTCATCCGGCTTCAGATCCAGATTGTAGAGAATGCCTGCCGGTTGACTGTCCAGAAGATTGTTGAGAATCTTCTGCTCCTGTGCGAGGTCATAAAACGGGACCAGGGAAATCAGCAGCTGATATCCGTAACGATACGCTTCCAGCAATAACATCTGAGTCTGAAAGCTGGAAAAGGTCCCGACGATGTTCCCGGTGGCATAACCGATGGTCATGGACTTTCCGCTGCGGAGACTGCGCGCCAGCGCCGACGGGCGGTAATTCAACTCCCGAATGGCCGCATCGATCCGCTGCCGCGTCTCCGCCGACATGCGCGACTTCGGATTGTTGTTCAAATACATCGACACCAGTGCCGGAGAAACATTGGCCCGATTGGCGATGTCTTTCAAAGTCGGTGGCATTTTATCCTCATTTTCTTATTTGCTGTATCGATTCAGCAATTATATTATACCAGAAAAAAACGATGGTGTCAAGAGTTGGAAGAAAAAAAGTTGAAAATTTGTTCACGCGCACGGAGGAAGCAGGTCGGTTCCGTTTCTACCCGCCCCTCCCCCGAAAAATCGGGAAAACTTCGCCTCAAATCCGCCGAATTGGTGGAAATTTCACCTCGTAACATCTATTTTATATTGATTTCGGAAAACCTACCGGAACCTGGCAAACGATAAAAATGCAAAGAGGCCGATATGAGAAAATTCATCTGGAATGACATCTGGTACCGGGGCGCAAACTTCACCCCCTCCACCGCAATCAATCAGCTGGAAATGTGGCAGGAGGAATCGTTCGATCCGGAGACGATCCGCCGGGAACTCGGCTACGCCGCCGGCATCGGCATGAACCTTATGCGGGTCTATCTGCACGACCTGCTCTGGGAACAGGATTCCGCCGGATTCCTGAAACGAATGGAAACCTACCTCGAAATCGCCGACAGCTGGAAGATCAAGACGATGTTCGTCTTCTTTGACGACTGCTGGAAATCCGACTTCCAGCTCGGCAAACAGCCCGAACCGGTTCCGGGAAGTCACAACTCCGGCTGGATCCAGTCCCCGGCAACCGCGCGGCGGACGACCTCTCGCAGCGGCCCCGGCTGGAGCGCTATGTGAAAGGCGTCCTCACCCATTTCGCCCACGATCCGCGGATCGTCCTCTGGGACCTCTACAACGAGCCGGGCAACGGGAGCGCCGGAGATCACATCACCGCCACCGGCATGCGGGAGATGGCCTCCATGCCGCTCCTCCGCGACGTCTTCCGCTGGGCCGCCGAGGTCAGTCCGGATCAGCCGTTCACCGCCGCCCCGTGGACCTTCAGCAAGTCGTTCGACGAAATGAACCGCTTCATGTTCGAAAACTCAGACGTCGTGACCTTCCACGCCTACAACCGGCCCGGAGAACTGTGTGAACGGATCAACTTCATCCGCCTCATCGCCAACGGTCGGCCGATGCTCTGCTCGGAATATATGGCGCGACACGCCGGAAGCACCTTCCGCGACTGCCTGCCCATCCTCCGCGAGAATCACGTCGGCGCAGTCAACTGGGGACTCGTCTCCGGTAAAACTCAGACTGTCCTCCCCTGGCAGGGGCTGATGGCCTCTGTGGATCTGAGCATTCCTTTCCACGATGTCTTCCACCCGGACGGCACTCTGCTCGTGCCGGAAGAAGCCGCGGTGTTCGAAGAGTTCATGCGCTGAAATCCGGCAGGAGCTTCTCATCATGGAATTCGCCAGAAAATTCACCTTTCACCGTATCTTCACCTCGCATATGGTTCTCCAGCGGGAGCGGCCGATCCGGCTCTCCGGCAAGGCGGAGCCTGGCAGATTCGTAACACTTTCCTTCGCAGGCCGGGAACGTTGCGTCGCCGCCGAAGCCGACGGCGAATGGTTCGCCGAATTCCCGGCGATGCAGGCGGGCGGACCTTACTCTCTCACGTTGACTGGTGACCGCGGAGTGTCGCCGGTCACGCTGGACGATATCCTGATCGGCGAAGTATGGATGTGCACCGGCCAGTCCAACATGGAGATGCCGGTCTACTCGGAAAATCCCTTCTGGCGCACCCTCGATGCCGTTGAGGAGCTGAAAAAAGCAGACCATCCCCGAATCCGGCTCTACAACTCCATGCTGACCCGCCGCCTCGCTCCGGACGGTCCGCTGACGGAGGAAAACGGCAACGGCTGGCAGCTCTGCAACGCCGAAACCGTCGCCCTGTTTTCCCGCATGCGGCTACTTTTTCGGACGCACCCTGGAAGAGGACCTCGACGTTCCCGTCGGCTTGATCGCCACCGCCTGGGGCGGCACCATCATCGAAGCGTGGATTTCACAGCGGAAGTTTCGTGAAAAATCCTGGCAGCCCTTCATCGAACAGACAAGGATCGAAGTGATGTGGAACAAGCTGCAGGAGACCGGAGAGTTCCGGCAGCTGTTCGACTGGCTCAAGAACTTCGACGCCCTCGGCAAAGCGGATCCAGCTCTCTTTCAGCCGGAAACGGACGATTCCAGCTGGCAGGAAAGTACAGCCCCCTGCCTGAGCCTGCCCGTCCCCGGTCGCTATATGATCCGGGCGACGTTCGACCTGCCGGAAACGTTTTCCGGCAAGGACCTCACGCTGAAGATCGGAGTTTTCAACGACACGGACCGCACCTTCTTCAACGGTGAATTCATCGGAGCAACCGGAATGGAACAGCCGGCTTACTGGAACATCTGCCGCCAATACCGTGTCCCGGCGCGGCTGCTCCGCGCCGGTCGGAACTGCGTCGGCATCGAAGTGGACAACCACTACAGCGTCGGTTCCGCCAATTTGAACTGCTGGCAGATCAGCGATGGCGAACAGACGCTGGAGTTTCAGCCGGCCTGCCGCTGGATCAACCTCTTCACGGTACCGGCAGGATTCCCACCCCGACCGAATGTGCCGACCATCGGCGCCGACCGTACGCCGACCGGGCCGAACTACTCCTCGACGTTGTTCAACGGAATGCTTTTCCCGTGGTTCCGCTACACGGTCCGCGGCACGATCTGGTACCAGGGATGCAGCAACAACGGCGAGTTCACCTACTATCCGCTTCACAAGATGTTGATCGACGATCTGCGGGAACACTGGAATGATCCTGACATGCCGTTTCTGCTGGTGCAGCTGGCGGCGTTCCACTCGCACAATCCGGATAACCGGCTGCCGGACGCCATGTTCGACGATCAGCGGTTCCCGGAATTTTCCCCCTACGGCATCACCCGCGAAATTCAGGCGGAACTGCCGCATGTCCGCAGAAATGTCGGCATGATCTCGGCATTCGACCGCGGCGACCACTCGGACATCCATCCCGCGACAAGCAGACGGTGGGAATGCGGCTGGCGAAGAAGGCCGAACAGATGGTCTACGGCGAGAGGTGATCGCCGATGGCCCGACCTTCGCGGGGGATCCGCAAGGAAGGGTCCGCGTTCCGGATCCTCTTCCGGAACACCGGCTCCGGCTTGACCACCTCCGACGGGAAAGCGCCGACCGGCTTCGTGCTGGGAAGTCGCACCGGGGAACTCTATCCGGCGGATGCGGTCATCGACGGAGAAACTGTTCTTCTCCGCACGCCGCTGGTACCGGAACCGCAGCGCGTCCGGTACGCCTTCACCGGTTACTGCAGGGTGAATCTCTGCAACCGGGAGGGGTTCCCGGCGCTCCCGTTCCGTTCGGATAAACCGGACTACGAGGCGATGTTCCCCGACATCCCCTGAAATCGTACCGGAAACAGCTCAGCGTACCAGAAGCAGCATCGGGCGGAGCGGTTTCAACGAAAAACGTTCCGTCACTGTCCGCCCGGAAATCAGGTCCTGCACCTGCGCCTTTTGTGGCAGGTGCAGCCTGACTTCCACCGGCGTGTCGTTGTAATTGACCAGACTGAGCAGCCATTTCCCGCCTCGGAACGGTACCGAACGCTGCACCAATCCGGATACCGCCCCGGCAAAAACCGGAGCCTCCGGATAAACGAAACTCTGTTGCATTTCCTCCGCGGTCAGCCGGGTATCCGGAATTACCGTGTACGGCGGCAGCGGCTTATCCAACGGCTTCCCGTAGGAGTTCCAGCGCGGAGCGGTTCCGCAAACATAAAGCTTGCCTCCAGCGGCGGTAAACTCCTGTAACGCGGCGATCGCCTCCTCACTCAGATGAGAGGTCGATGTCAGAAACAGACGTCGGACCGCGCTGAAGTTCCGTTCGGCTAGCCGGTCCTCGCGCAGGAACCCCACCTTGTCGCCGCAGCAGGCGAGAGCGGCGTAAACCTCCTCTTGCTTGCGGACATACGCCTCGCCGTTCTGTAGAAAAGAGGAATGCGAGTGAAGCAGAGCCACCGGAAACGGAGCTTCCGCAAATGCCTCCACCTCAGCAGCCAGTCTTCTCAGGTCGGAAGTCGCCTTCGCCTGCGCCCAGATGTTAAGCGGTCGGTAATAGATTGATGCGTCGAGCCAGATCTCCCGCAGATGCTGCTGATAACTGCATCGATTCCAGACCCAGGTGACGATGCCGCGGGCACCGTAAAGAGCTTCCAGAAAAATGGCGCAGTATACATGCTCATAAGGAACCGGAGTAAAATCGCCGTCAGCGATGATGTGATTTTCCGTATTCATCACCGGCACATTCTTGAAAGAGCGCTGCATATCATAGGTCCGCTGGAAGTTGATCCAGTTAGCCAGATAAAGGGTATCCTTGCGGTAACTCGACCCGGAATCATTCCCATTTAAATCGGAGAAATCCGAGAAGAGCGCGATATCCGTTCCCCATTTCGGCTGGCGACTGCTGTGCGGTGCCGGCAGTTTGACGTGAACCGGAACATCAGGAAGATATTTTTTGACAATCTCATACATCCAGCGATGAGAACGCGCGAAATGACACTGCTTCCACCGTTCGAATGCATAGTGGAGCGCCGGAGAACTCCCCTGCTCCTGTTCCAGCGTCTCCCAGTCCGGATAGTTTTTCCCGGAGATTTCATTGAAGGCGGCAATCGTTACGAACTTCTTCTTCAGGGCGGCAAAAAAGCACGCCTGGTCTCCACCCGGTTCAAATTCGGATTTTCACTTTTGGGCTCGTTGCTCAGGCAGATGCTGTGCAGTGCCTCCCGGTTGGGATCTTCGGCGAGCAGTCGACAGACCGCTTCGATGTGCGCCTTCAGCAATTTCCGGACTTCAAGGAGCATTCCAGTCATAAAAATATTCCATCTGATGGCGCGGTTTCGGCGCAAGATCAGCTTCATGGTTCTTCCACCACCAGTCTGGAATCACATGAGGGGAAAGCAACACGCAGATCTTCACATTATGCTTTCGCCCCAACTCAAGCGGACGCGCCACATACTTCTGATAGTAAGTCGGATCAAACTCTCCTTCCCGGCGTGGGAAAGTGCGCGCCGGTCCGATCTCAGTCTGAACAAAATTAGCGCCGATTTTCTCGAAGAGCGGGATATCGTCGATCGCATCGGCGAAATGACCGTAACCGATGAAGAAACCTGCGTCATTCCTCATGGAAAACGGCTGAGGCTGCTCGAGTTGTTCCTTCCAATGAACCGCAAGACGGGCAAGTTCATCCAGCTGCAATTCTCCCCGGGTACGATGGTAGCGAACCGCACCTGCAGAACCGCTTGTACGCAAATCGGCCTCCGCCAGAGTCAGTCCGCGTTCAAACAGGGTGCAGATCAGGGCGGCGAAACTTTTCGGATTCCGACTTCTGGCCTGAAGCGTCTGAAACACCTTCCGTTGTTCCTGCAGCTTCTGCTCAGGGGAACGACGCCCTTCTCCAGAAAGTATTCTGCGACCCAATACTTTTCCCTCCACCACAGCCTCCAGCCGCAATGGACCGTCAGCGAGCTCTACGGGAATGTTCACAGCAAACTCAGCCCGACCGATTCCCCCGGCCGGAATCGGCGGCATGGTCGCCACCGTCAATTCCCGAACAAGCCCGCCGGAATCGGTGAAGCGAAGCACAACCGGCAGCGGCCGGATTCCGGTACAACCCAGCAGATAGAGTTCACCGCGAATCCGAGCCTCCCGGACCGGTTCCAGTCGCAATACGGCAGAGGGAATGCCGTCATCACGCAGCGCCAGCGCATTGTATTTCGCACTCTTCCCAAGATGGATACCCGGAGCAAAAAATGCGACTCGCCGCGCTCCTTGTTCATCGTTTCGATCGTTGATGAGGAAATTGAAAGAAAACCCACGCAGCTCATCCCAGCGGAAATCCTTTGAGCAGCGAAGCCTTCAATTCAAGTTCAAGCCGGTATCCGCCGGGAATTGCGGTCGTGACGACCTCCGCCTCTTCGGCGGAAAGTTCGCGCCCCATGCTCCAGCAGTAGGCACGCGGATTTCCCGGGGCAGCTCCCAGTTCCAGATCGGTCACCTTCGCACCGGCATGCGGGGCGAACAACGGATCAAGCTGCAGCTGAACGCCGTCACCGGTATACATTTCATTTCCCCGACGCACCACCTGCCGCGGATCAAGAACATCAAACCGGAAACGAAAACTCGTTCCGGTAAAGGTACAGCCGACTTTCCCGGTAAAACCATCTGCTGCAGCCGGCTTCCCGTCATCGGAAAAAAGTGTTCGGAATCAAGCGGCAACGTGAAAAAGGCCGCCGGTTCCGATGGAACGGAACTGGATTTCCGTACCGGTAGAAGTCCATGTTTTGAAACTCCTCCGCCGGGATCACGGTCACTTGCGGCCCACGTTCTTTCCGTGTGAGAGTGAGATTTCGGATCTGTAGTTCACCGGGTGACTCGACGATCAGATAGAACCGGAGAGTACCCTCGGCGATGTCCTGCTCCTCCACCTTGAATTTGAGGTGGAATCCGGTGAATTTTCTCATCTCGATCCGGCGCAGCCACAAGCGACGGTTCCAGTTTCCAAGGATAATGCCGGCATCCAGATTCGGAGTTCCTTTCGCCTCCAGCTGCACCAGAAGCTGATCGCCGGGTACGATACCGTGGAGCTGTTTCGGTACCAGAGCGAGGTACTGATTTTTCCGGCGCGGAGTCCGATTGATGATTTTCAGTACACCGTCCCCGGCAGTTACGGAAAAATCCATGTCACCCCGGTTACCGCCGAGCCGCCAGGCAACCGGGAAATTCTCCGTATCAACCTCACGAAAATCCGCATTCCGGAACTCTATCCCCTGCGTTCTTCCAGTCAGTGCCGCACAAATGACGGCGAAAATAAGTAATGGCAGTTTCATAATGAGCCAATTTCAAAAAGATTGTTTTTTTCTTGTAAATAACTCTTTTTCTCATGTGCCAAGCCCATCTTGACACATCCAGTACGACTTTTTTTCAAAAAAGCCGTAAAAAATCGATTTTTTTTGTGAGAACCTCCTTTCCCGTTACCACAGGAGTTGCATTTTTTCAATTTTTAATCGGACTTAAATCAATCTATTCAAGCATGTTGAACAGTTGCTTCACCGTAATGGCGATTACGCCGAACATCAGATGACACAGGACTTTCCAATGCCCTTTCACCCTGACATGACGTGCTCCATAGTTGTCTTTCAAATCCGAATTTACCCGCTCAACCGTTGAACGCTCCCGATAACGAATCTTTCGGGCTGGAGGCAATTCAACCGTTCCTCCCCGCCGGGGATTGGGATCAATAACCGGAATATGTCCCATCTTTTTCGAAACAGCCTTGATTTCTTCCGCGTCATAGGCGCAATCCGCTAAATCATACAGAATTTTTGCTCGTGCCGAAGACATCTGTATCAAAGGGATTGCCGCTTGACTGTCGTGCAATGAGGCTGAACTTAAAATCGCAGCTAGTGGAACTTCCCCGTCCCCAACCGCAAGATGGAGTTTGTAGCCGCACCAATAGGACGTTTTACCCTTGCTGTCGCGTTTACCGCCCCAGTCGCAACCTTGTGGAAGATCGGCAAGATTCTCCGGTAGTGTTTGATGCGGTTGCAATTCAAGCCGCCGGGTTTTGATCTCTGCGATTTCCTGTTTGGACAACGCCGCTTTCTCCGCTATACTTTTTCGCCCGCGTTTCTTCTTGAGCTTGAGCTTCGGCTTGTTTTTGCGGCAAGCTTTTTCGCGACCGATGATTGCGGTTGAATCAAGGCTTGCGTGTCCCACCAATTTGTCGGTATAATTTTCCCGAACAACTGCCGCATGGATTGCATTGCAGACTTTCTCCCGGGAAAAAATTCCGAACGCTCTTGAAAATGTCGCTTCGGAGGGGACTTCTCCTCGATATTCCCAACCGCAAAGCCTGCGTAAACTCGGATTTGTTTTCAAATTTTCAATCAACCCCTTCGTCGTCGGAAAGTCATAGACCGCTTTCAAGAAAAATGCCCGAAGCATTTTCTCCCGGTCTTTCATCGGCCGTCCCAATCCGCTCCAGCGTAGCGTGCTGGTGATGAATCGTGACGGCTTAATCATTTCAACAATCCGCAAAAACTCCTTCATTTTTGCGGTTAATTCGCACAATTCTTCTTCCAGCAGTGGAAAAAGATATGTTTCCATTGTAAAGTAAAGCTTCGGCAGATCGTTCATTTTCCTCCAGGTTTGCTACCCCCAAGTTAAAATGAGCCTTCTGCCTCTTTTTTCATCCCCCAAATTAAAAACTTTTTGAAATTACCTCAATGATACTTCTCCCAGCAGCTGAGGTTACGGAATTGCCAGCGACACATAAGTCACTGCGCTCGTGCGCTGTGCGGTATTCCGGTAGGCGCAGGTATTCTTCCCGCCATTGACATGTCCGGTCGAGAGAGAGGCCGAATCGATCAGAGCCTGCGGACCGGTCGCAGCGGCATGTCCATCGACAAAACCCAGATTGATGCGACCGCTCTGATGAATCTCAACCGGCAGAGAATCAATGCCGAATTCCGGAAACACCGTGGCAATCCGGTTACTGAAGCCGGTCGTAGGAGAACAGGTGTCAGCCAGAATCAGCACCTTCGATGCCGCCTTGATCCTCGGAATCATAATGTGCTGTGACGACGGATGTTGACTGGGTTCGCTGATCGCGGTTTTATAGGGAAAATCATGGTACTGATAGAAAATGCCGTATACCTTGTTGAACGGATAGGTTGTTTCTGCAGTAAGTTCTTCCAGCGCAGGACACCTCAACACCCGATACAGATTATCATCCGGCAGATACCTGCCTTCACAGAGAAGCTGAGAATAGTTTTTGTAACTAACCCGGTTGTACGTAGTGACAATCCCGGCGTAATCATTGGAGTACAAAGCGAGCCCATGCCCAACCTGCTTCAGATTGGAAAGACACTTGATGCTTCTTGCCTTTTCCCGTGCCTTATTCAACGCCGGCAGCAACATCGCCGCAAGAATGGCGATGATCGCGATCACAATGAGCAATTCAATGAGAGTGAATATCCGCGCTCTTCGGCGACTCCGGAAAGCGGGGATAGCGGCATAAGACGAAGCTGCGGCGAAAACGGCGGGCAAATGCAAACCGATCATCATGAACTCCATTGTTGATTTTTCCTGTTTTTCAACGAAACCGTGCGGTATATTCTTCTGCTTCTACAATAACATGTTTCCAAGAAAACTCCTTGAATTTTTTCTGGAAAAATCTTGAAAAATCACAGATTTTCCATGAAGCCGGAAGTCTGAAACCGCTTCCGGTAAACGGTGGGGGCGCAGCCGGTCAGTTTTTGAAGACGCTGCAGAAGTAGTTGCTGTCGGGGAATCCGCAACCGGCGGCAATACTCTGAATCGATTCCTCCACATGAAGCTGAATCCGCAGCTTCGCCTCGTGGATCCGGCGTTCGTTGAGCAGCTGCCGGAAGGTTTTCCCGCCGGCCCGCTTCAGGATTCCGCCCAGATAGTTCGGATTCATCCGCAGCTGTTCCGCCAAGTCGGTCAGCCCGATCGGAAGATTGTAATTCTGATCGATAAAGTGCCGAGCCAGAGCGAGATAAGATGCCTCATCCCCGCGCACCGGCCAGGAGTCGCGGTTGCGTTCGAGTTCGATCCGGATGAACTCGGCGATGAAATTTCCCAGCCGCAGCAGCTCCCGCTTCCGCGCCTCCGTCACCGCCGTGCGGGGAAACCCCTGCGGATAAAGTTCCGGCCGCGGCCTCCCGGCAAGAGTGCCCAGATAGAGCACCGCCGCCAGCTCTCCATTCCAGAGGACCGGCAGAGCGAGATCCCAGATGCCGCACGGGCAGCACCCGGAAAATGCCCGTCCCCGCCGGGCGATTTCGATGCTTCTCGCCTTGTTGCGCGAGCACTCCCCAGCCCCTGATGGGTCTTGTGATAGCAGCAGAACGCTCCATGATGGAGAAACTGATCCGGTGCGAGTTTGAGCGGAGAGTCGCCGACAAAGGCGCAATGCAGCGGCTCAAGACAGATGACCGCGCCGCTTTTCCGCTCGCCGAACCGCATCAGTTCTGCCAGATTCATGGCATCTCCTCCGTTTTCCTTGCCGTAAGATAATGTAGCACCGAATCCGAAAAAGTCGACACGGAAATTGAGCTCCATTCCCGGAAACACGTTTCCCTCTTCGCGGAACATCGAAACATCCGTTTCCGCTTCCCCGGTTCCGGGCGATTCCAGAAAATCGGAAAAAATCGCACTCCTTCCTGCATTTTCATTTTGCTTCAAGTATAATAGTAAAATAAACTGGAAATATTTCCATTCTTTTGATGAGAGCGAACAGAAAATGTCTGCAAACGGAAATCTGACCATCAAAGATATTGCAAGAGCTTGCGGCGTGGGGCTTGGCACCGTGTCGCGGGCAATCAACGGGAAGCCCGGGGTCAAACAGGAAGTCCGCAAAAGATTCTCAACTATGTTCATGAAATGGGCTGGCGCAGCAATAACATCGCAGGGAAGCTGAATTCCGCCCGCAAAGGGAAGCTGGTGATTTTTCTCACCTCGCTCTACGGACTTTTTGACCGAATGAACGACAACGACATCACGGGGCTTCTGCTGGAGTCCTGCGCCCGGGAGGGATATGAGACACTGCTGCTGACCGGACACCGCGGCGAATGTCTGGAGCAGAGTCTGCAACTCCGCCCGCATGCCGTGATTGAAATAGGTTCCGTAGACCGGACCGGAGAGAGTGAGCTGAAACTTGTGGAAGCGGGAATCCGGCTTATCACTCTCGGAGAAAATCAGATATGGCATGGCGCACTGCTCCACCCGGATCACACCGATGCCGGCAGGCGCCAGGCGCAGCTGCTCCGCCGCAACGGACACCGGAAAATCGGCGTCGTCTGCTGCTACGGTGAAGCGCGGAAACTCCACTCCATCGATGAAATGCCGTTCCTCCGTCTTCAGCGCTACCTCCGGGGAATTCAGTTAGCGCATCCCGAACTGAATCTGGAAAACGACGTCATCAGCGACAATTACGGAGATCCCGCTCCGCTTCTCGCGGCGCTGCGAAGCGGTGGGCACACGGCGCGGATCTGCGACGAACAGCGTTCCTGCCAGCAATTGATCTACTGCGCGCATCAGCTGAATCTGAGGATTCCGGAAGATATTTCTATTGTGACCCTCGCTCCAGCCACTCCCTGTTTTCTTTTCCCGATGGATGTGACCCGATTCTACCCGGACAACAAGGCAAGAGCCGCCCAAGCGATGGAACTTATCGACGCGCCGGAAAACCGGTGCCATCAGCTGGAGATCGTTTTCACCAAACGCTACCACAAAGGGGTGACGGTGAGAAAACTCAACGGCACGGCGAAGAACTGAATCAACGCAATGCGGTTTTCTCCGGGCATCCCCGGAAACTGCGTCCGCCCGGTGATCATTTTCCGGCGGCGGATTCCGTCTGATTGAGGCGAAACCCTTCCCGCAGGATCCGTTTGCGGTCGGAGTCGGGATCCGGCTTCAAATCATCGATTGCACTCCCGCCGTACTCGAGATCCCGCATTCTGGCTTCCCGGAAGGCATGGTAACACCACGCCCAGTTGCACTCCTCGAAAAATCGGATGCAGCAGGCGAGATATTCCGCCGCGCCGGGAGCATATGCCTTATGGAAATTTTTCCATTTTTTTCCAACAGAAGAGCTTGCAGGCCTATTTCACTTCCGATGTTCCTGGCGGCGGAAGCTGCATGCGGCGAAGGGAAAACCGGTTTCCGCGGTGAAATTACGGAAACCGGTTGAAAGGGGAAAAAACGCCAGAGGATCAATACGGCATCAGGCGAATATCCTCCACCTCGAAGAACACTTTCGGCTGCTCCCAGGCAAAGAAATTCAACGAAGCGCTCTTCACCCCTTCCGGCACCGTCAGGACCATCGAGAACTCCTGCCAGTCACTCTTCAGCGCAGTGCGTTTCAGCAGGTTGATCCGCTGTTTGTTCGCGAAGCAGACCACCTCGATCCGCGCCGTGCCGCGCGCCCGGAACGTGAGCCGGCAGGAGGCGTTCGGCAGAAGATTTCCCACGCTCACCGACACCCCGGCAGCATCCCGGTCGCCGATCGCACCGGCATCGACGCGACAGCCGTTCTTCCGCATGGCAAGACGCTGGTCGGCTTTGGCCCGGAACGGACGGAACCGGCAGCCCTTCAGCAGATTGCGCGGACTCTGCCACACCGTAAGATCTCCGTATTCCGTCGGACTCTTCGCGCCGCCGATGCCGCTCGCCCACTCCCCGGTAGTACGCCCGGCCATTGCCGTCGTTGTTGTTCACCAACAGTGAGAAACGAACCGTTCCATTCTGCGGAATCGTGAGCGGATACAGCTCCGAAACCGGCATCCGCAGCCGGTAGACCGTCCGGCCGTTCCGCCGCTCCCCGGCGACCGTCACGGTCTGCATCGGCTCATTCGCCGCCGTATACCGCCCCGGCAGGTCGCCGCCGACCGGCGCGGCGAAGTTCTTCACCAGCCGGGCGCGCCCCTCACGGTCGAGCGTCAGCGTGAACTCAATCCGGTCGCCCGTCAGCCCCCGGCCGCCGCCGTCGAAAGCGAATTGGACACTGTCACCCTCCCACGGCTGCTTCCCCGGCAGCGGGTGGTGCACCGCATCCTTCACCTCGACATACAGTTCAAAATTCTCCCGGTCCAGCGCCGCCGAGAAAAAGCCGGAAATCTCACCGGCTCTGGCCGCCGGATCGGTGACCGCCTTCTCCCGCAGCGCCATCCGGGGTGCACGCCGCCCGGCGGCGGTGAGTTGGAGATTTGCGTCGAAGAGCTTTCCCGGCAGGTAGTTCCCGCACACCTCGTGCGACAGCGGCAACGCCTTGCTCTGCGGAATCAGCACCTCCGCGCCCCGGCCTTTCACCGCGGCGAGCAGTTTCCGGTCCGGATTGCGGGCGATGTAGTAGAACTCCGGCGCAAGCGTCATCTCCGCCGGAAGGGCGACGGGACGGCCGTCCGCCTCGCAGACGGTGGACGCGGCGACGATCTTCGCAAGCTCGCCGTCGATCCGGACCGGGTTCTCCCCTCCGTTCCAGAAGATCAGCAACTCCCCCGGCGTCGCTCGAAAGAGCAACTGCACACTGCCCCGCCCCAAAGCGGAATCCCTCCCCAACAGACAACTTTCCCTTCACCAGATCGGAGAGCACGTGCCACGCGACCGCCTGGTAGCGCGGTGCCGGAAACGGCGTCTTGCGGAAGAGTCCGGAGACGTGGCTTGCGCTGCCCGGATTGAACTTCTTCATCCACGGCAGACACTCCTTTTCAAAATTCTGCGCGTTGACGATGCAGAAAAAATCCACCTCCTCCGCTCCCTGCCGCACCTGATTGAGGAAGTCGCAGAGCATGTTCCGCGTCAGCATCGGTTCGCTCGGCCACGGGAAGGAGGCGCGCAGCAGCATCGCGTGCCACTCGCTGCTCAGCCACGGCTTGCTCTTCCGGCCGAACTCCTTCTCCATCCGGCGGAAGGGCGCCATCTGCACCCAGCTGCCGTGCATCGGCAGCACATCGTAGTAGCGGTCACCGCCGAGCTTCAGTAGTTCCCGGTAGAACGGAAGATAGCGCATGCCGATGCCGCCGAGGTGCACGATCGCCTCCGGATTTTCCGCCTTGACGGTTTCGTAACCGGCCTTCAGCAGGGCGACGAAATTCTCCACGCTGTCGCTCCAGAAGCAGGAGTAACCGATCAGATGCGGCTCGTTCCAGAGCTCGTACTTCTTCACGCCGGGGTAGCGGCGCATCACCATGCGGATGAAGTTTTTCCAGTCCTCCATCTGCTTCGGAATCACCGTCTTGTACTCCTGAATGCAGATATTGATCCAGGTCGCTTCCGGCGTAGCCAGTGAGGCCCAGCGGGGAATTCCCATCAGATTGAGCGTGATGTCCGAGTCGGAGTAGCCGTTCTTCCGGGCGAGCTGCATGAATTCGTCGAGCTCCTTCCAGTCCCAGACCCCCTTCTCCTTCTCCAACTTCGCCCAGTCGATGTAATGAACCCGGATCCCCCGGAACCCCACCAGCCGGGAAAGCGGCAGAAAATCCCGGTAGCGGCTGAAGTGGGGCGACATGCCGAACACCGGCGAGATCTCCGCCACCGGCCGGGTGGGAGTCGCCACGGCGAACGGATGCTTCGTCACCGGGATTTGCGTATCCCCGGCGAGGGAATATTTTTAGTCTTCCGGTCCTGTTTGTAAACCCGGAACCGGTAACTTTCTGCGACAGTGCCGTCCACGCTGCCGCCGCGGGAAAACTCCGCCTCGTAGTATCCCGGCGACGGCGGCTGCCAGCACCACCCTTTTTCGTTGAACTCCCGGCCGCCGACCTCGCCGGTATAGAGCGTCGCCCCGGTGACGTCGTTCACCTTCACCCGGATGCGGTCATTCTCCGGAATCGGCTGATTTCCCTTGAAACAGACAGTCTCCCCGGTGCGCCACCAGTTGGCGAATGCGGTGCCGCGAATTTTAAGCGGTCCGGCGCCGGATGCCGCCAGCACGGCGGCCGAAGCCAGAACCGATGCAATCATCTTTCTCAGCATGAAAACCCTCTGTCCTCTTTACTATACCATCATTTTTTCAGTTGTAAAACTGTTCGTGGACAACCGGCCTCTTCTGCCGGCACCCAATTCTGCCCGGATCAGTCGACGGTTTCGTAGTAGAATCCGGTCCAGAAAAATTCCTTTGTATCCTCCCAGGTACATCTTCCCGGCAGGAGTGGTGGCGGCGTGGCCGTCGAGATAAGCGACGTTCAGCGCCATCCCGCCGTGCCGGGTGATCCACGGGTTCGTAACCGCCGATATCTCACAGCGGGCCGCATTCAATCCCTGGATCGTCAGCAGCCGGCCGATCTCGCCACGGGAGGAATAAGCGAATTTGCCGCTGTCATCAATCATCAGAAAGGTCCGGGAAGGATATTTGGTGAAACCGGTCTTCCGGCGTTCCTGATTCGCCGCGGTGGGTATGGTGTTCAAATTTTTCCTCATATTGACGCTCCAGTTCATGCTGTAGCCGCTGTAATAATTGGTTTCCGGTTTGAACCCCGGGCAGATGAAGGAATTTGCGCCGGAGGAATACAGATTCGTCACGATGTTTGAGGAAGTGGTCTTGTCGCCGGGATGCGCATATCGCCACAGCAGCGGAATCCACGACGGCCCCCAGGTGAAGGATTCGCCGGGATTGTTGGTGGCCAGCGGAATGTAATCCTCGTATTCCATCGAATACATGCTGCAATACTGACCGAGCTGCTTGACGTTGGCAAGACAGCGGGTGGTCATGCCCCGCTCCCGCGCTTTGGTCAGCGCCGGAAGAAGCATCGCCGCCAGAATCGCGATGATCGCGATTACAACCAGGAGTTCAATCAAAGTAAAAAAAATCCACACCTTCTTCGAATTTTTCTTCCGTATGCTCATCGTTATCCTCCTGTCCGTTTTTCACGACCGCCTCCTGCCGCACCGTGCCCGCTGGACTCCGGCCGGACGGAGGGGAACTCCGCGCGGCCGGATATTGCAAAACTACCGGGTGCCGAACACGTTCCGAATCGCTTCAAGATACCCGTAGCCGAACCGGGTATCCGGCTCCAGATAAGCTCCTTCGGTCCATTCGTTCCAGCAGGCGATCTGGATCATTTCGCTTTTGGAGATTCCCTGATCGCAAAGGGATTTCATAGCCTGCAGCGCCTCCTGAAAGAGCTCCGGCGTGTTGTCCACCACAATCGGTCGGAATGGATAACCACGGGAGAGATCGTAGATGTCGGACTGCACCGTGCGCGGACTGGAATCCCATCCCTGCGCGACCAGCGGGGAACAGGGCAGCGAGAACCAGCGGCAGAACTCCTCCTGACGCGGCAGCGCCTGGCGCATCCAGCTGAGATAGTCCACCTTCAACTGCTGTTCCCACCCGGGGAACCCCCATCCGTAGTTCGAAATGGAGTTGAATCCCACCCGTTTCAGCACGGCCTCGTGCTCCGCCAGAATCTCCGGAGTGTGCCCCGGCGCCGTGCAGTGTGCGTTGAGATTGAGTTCCCCCAGCCCGGCGTTCTCTACTTTCGCCCGGAATTCCCGGAAAAGTTCCGCGGTCGCCTCTTCGCCGCCGAAACCGGCGATCAGCTTGAGCGGCTGCCAGAAGGAGAAGTACAACCCGCCGTCCACCCGCAGGTAGTTGGGCTGGCGGAAATAGTGTTCGATATAGAAATCGCACCAGGTGCGGAAGGTTTCCGGCGTGATGGTCTCGCCGTCCCAGTTCTTCTCGGCCGGTTTCCAGTAGTTCCCCGGATGCGCATAGATCGGATTGTGGTTGCACCACATCAGGGCGAACTGCACGTCGCCGCAGTTCGAGCCTTCAGAAATCCGTTGTCCAGCGCGCGGGCCCGGTACGGACCGTCGTTGAAACAATACCAGTCGAAGATGAACGCATCCACCCCATACTGTTTTGCCGCGGCGATCTTCTGCCCCATCACCTCCGGTCGCGATTCATCCTGATACCCCCACAGCGGGATCCGCGGCTGCTCATGGCCGGGGAAACGGGGCGTGGCGTACTCGGCGACCCGCCATTCGGTCCATCCCTTCCCATGCAGCGCTTCGATGCGCGGATCAGAATGCCAGTTCGGGAAATAGTAGGCGGCGACAATCGGTCTTTTCTTCATGATTCATCCATTCTCTTTTTTTGCGTTTTCAGCGCTCTATCCTCTATTATATGCTGAAAACGGGAAAAAGCATGGATAATATTTCCATTTCATTCCGCAGATGGAAACAAGATCAATCAGAGCCATTTTTTCGAAAGGCGAGCGGTGTCATTCCGTTTGCCGATGGAAATTCCGGAAGAAGCAGGAGAGGTCGCGGAAACCGCATTTGTAACAGACTTCGGTGACGGCGAGATCCGTTTCCCGCAACATCCGCTGTGCCTCCTTCAGCCGCAGGCGGTTCAGTTCGGACATGATGGTCGAACCGCTTTCCCCGGCGATACAGACGGCAGAGGTGGCTTTTGGAAACGCCGAACTTCTCCGCCGTCTCATCCAGTGAAAACGGCTCGGTGCAATGCTCCTCGATCTGCTGTTTCAGGGTGTTGTAAATATCCCCCGACTTGAATTTCAGCATTCCCTTCTGCGCATTCCGGGAGAGTTGAATCAAAAGATCGGTAAGAAGCAGTTCGAGAGTAACGTGATAGTTCTCCTCGCACACCCGGTACTCGGCCAGCATGCGGAGAAACAGCTTCTCCAATTCCTTTACGCAGGGGAACACGTAGAGGCCGCTCATCGTGGGTTCCGCCTCGTTGAAGATGGAGAAAAATCCGCTGCGGTTCTTCAACTTCGCCAGATTCTCCCGGATGAACTCCGGCAGGAACAGGATGTTGCAGACATCCAGCGAGGCTCCGAGAATTCGATAGGTCGTTTCAAAGCGCGGATGAGCCAGAATCACCGTTCCGGGTTGAATCGGATAACACCTGCCGTCGACCAGATACTCCCCCTCTCCATGAAAAAAATAGACGATCTTGTAGAATTCGCGCACATGGTACTGATCCGGCGGGAAATCGCCCGGGCGGTGGCAATGCCGCCCGATGGAGAACGGAAACTTCCGCTTTAAATATACGGAACGTGGATACACGATCGGCTGCTGATTCTTCATATCGCCCCCCGTTTTTGCCGAATTCCCCGGACAACAGGCGTACCCTCCCGTGCGAAAAGGGATCCCATTCTCACACCATTCCCGGGAGCCGGCCGCATCAGGCTCCGTTTCACCATCCGTTTCTTCCCCCGTCTCATTCGTCGGAAATGCGGAGGAGCTCCTCCGGAATCTCCTCCGCGCCCTCCTCCCGGCAAACCGTGCAGTTGCGCAGCTCGATCCGCTCCCCGTTGCGAATGCACCAGACCGCCTGCGGGACGTGATCGGTGCGTTCGGTAAAATCATACCCCGGCTCCTCCCATACGGTTCCGGGGGCTTTCCCGGTCCAGCGCAGAGCAATCCGGTCGAAACAGAGATCCCTGATGTCTCCGGGTTCATACGCATCGATCAGATTGCCGACGCTCACAGTGCCGCGGATCTGCGAAAAAGTGATTCCCCGGATCTGCCGGGAAACCTTTCCGGCGGTACGCCCCCAGGCGTTGCTGTGGATCGAAAACGGTCGCTCCGCCTCGATGAACAGCTGCGAGAAAATACACTCCTCTATCTGCAGCGACGCTCCGGTCCAGTATTGGATCGCCATACAGATTCCGGTGCGGGAGCCGACGATGGAACAGTTGTTCATCAAAATACGGCGTATCGTTCCGGTGCCGACGCCGATCCGGACCGCATTGCAGACCGTCGTCAGAACGCAGTTGGTGATGGTGATGTTTTCACAGACCGGCTCGGCAATGCCGTGGTCGGCGCTGGCACGGATTGCGATGCAGTCGTCGCCGGTTTCGATGATACAGTCGCTGACGGTCACTCTGCGGCAGGAATCCAGATCCAACCCGTCGCCGTTCGGCGTAGCCATCGGATTGACGATGCGCACTCCATGTATCCGGACCTCTTCGCAGCCGTAGAGGAAGCAGTTCCAGTAAGGGGAATTGGTCAGCTCGACATCGGTGATCGTCACGTTCCGGCAGCGGCGCAGAAAGAGCATCTGCCCGGGACGCCAGGTGATCGTCTCATAGGAGCAGACCAGGTCGGCGGGCAGTTCATAAAATGCACTCCGATTGCCGTCGATCCGGCCGCCGCCCCGGATGGTGATGTTGCAACAGCCGTCCGCAATCAGGAGATGGGCGCCGGAAACCGCCTCGGTCGGGTAGACGTGATTCGCCGGAGCAAAATCATCCGGATTGTAATCCCCGCGGTCCGGACTGGCTAAGAGAACGGCACCCGGTTCCAGTTCCAGCGTCGTGAAATCCCGAAGATAGAGAGTTCCACATCGATAGGTCCCGGCGGGGAAGCGGGTGATGCCTCCGGCATCGATGGCACGCTGAACCGCGGCGGTATCATCGGCACTGCCGTTTCCTGCGGCTCCGAACGTTCTCACATCTGACATTTCGGCAACTCCTTCTGCCGCGGGAAATAAAATTTCATCAATCATCCTCTTCTCCACTGTTCCTGCAACCGCGCGGAGAAAGTCGGCCGGGTCCCGCCCCCAGCCGTCATGGTACGCCGTCATATCATACCACAGTTTTTCCCCGGTGTCAAGGCCGGAAGTGCGCCGCAACTCGCCGGCCCGGCGGAAAAGCTCCCGCCGGGGAGCGCGCGTCCCCCCATGACCTTCAGACGCGATGATTTTCCGGCAGTTTGCCGCATTCGGGAGTTGCTTTTTCGCCGGACGGCAATTATAGTAAGAAAACGTTTTTCCCTGAATACGACCTCCTATTACAAACATCGCAAACACATCCGGTCCCTGGCATGAATTTTCCCTATCCGCTGAACAACCGTGTTTTCAACAGGAAACTTCTGGCGCTGGCCTTTCCGATCACCCTGCAGAACCTGATGCTCGCGCTGGTCGCGGCGGCGGACGCGGTGATGCTGGGCAGAGTCAGCCAGAGCGCCATGGCGGCAGTCTCGCTCGCCACTCAGATTCAGTTCGTTCAGAACATGCTGCTCGGCGCAATCGTCTGTGGAGTCGGAATCCTCGGCGCCCAGTACTGGGGCAGGAAAGATGTAAAGATGCTTGAGAAGATCTTCGGCCTGAGCATTCACGAATCGCTGCTGGTCTCGATCGCGTTCTTCATCGGCTGCCGCTGGTTTCCGGAAAAGCTCATGCTGCTTTTCGCCCACGATCCGGAACTGGTCAGAATCGGCGCGGAATATCTGCGGGTCGCCAGCTGGTCCTACCTGCTCACCGGCCTGTCCCAATGCTACCTGGCGATCATGCGCGTCAGTGAACACGCCTCCCGTTCGGCCTGGATCAGTTCCGGAGCGGTCATCCTGAACATCATTCTGAATTCCATCTTTATCTTCGGCCTCTGCGGCGCTCCGGCAATGGGAGGAAAGGCGCGGCGCTGGCAACCGTTCTCGCCCGGGTCATCGAACTCGGCTGGTGCATTTCATCCAGTTTGGAGAAGAGCTTCATTCCGCTGAAGCTCCGGGCGGTCTTCACCTTCAGCAGACCGCTTTTTTCTGGACTTCTGGCGCTATACGCTTCCGGTGCTGGGCAGTTTTCTGCTCTGGGGGATCGGCTTCACCTCCTACACGGCAATCATGGGTCATATGGGAGCGGATGCGGCCGCGGCCAACGCGGTGGCCGCCGTGGTCCGGGACATCATGTGCTGCCTCTGCAACGGGATTGCCGCCGGTGCCGGAATCCTGATCGGCAATGAGCTCGGCGCCGGCAATCTCCTCCGCGGCAAAAAAGTACGGCGACCGGGCAATGATCCTCTCGTTTCTGATTGGACTGCTCTCGACCTTCGTGATTCTCTGCACCATTCCCCTGGTGTCGCATTACATGAAGCTGACCGAGCAGGCACACCACTACATGGTGGGGATGTTCGTCATTCTCTCCGTCTACATGATCGGACGCTGCGTCTGCACCGTCGTAATCAACGGAATCTTCTCCTCCGGCGGCGATACTCTGTTCGATGTGTACAGTCTGGCGGTCTGCATGTGGGGAATCGCCCTGCCCTGCGCCTTTCTCGGCGCGTTCTGGTTCCACCTGCCGGTTCTGGTGGTCTACGCCTGCACCTGCCTGGATGAGGTCGGCAAAGTTCCCTGGGTCATGTTGCATTATCGCAAGTACAGGTGGGTCAAGAACATCACCCGGGGATGACCCGTCCGGAGACGGCAGCCGGACCGGACGACAATTTGACGCTTTGTTTGCAGAACGGATCTTGACTTTTTCCGAACAACGTATATATTGATTGCAGCGCAAAATTTTATCGTCAAGGGGAGTCTAGTATGCGAAATATCACCAGAAAACATGCTGTGATGATGGAATACGTCATCATCGCCGTCCTGATCGCCGCCGCAGTCGTCGTCGCAGTCATCATGTTCGGCAAGAATGTCTCCAAGGAGATGAACGTCGCGACCCAGGCCATGAGTGACGCCAGGGGTGCGGAAGACTCTCAGAAAGAGGTGGAGACCGGGACCTCTCAGGACATCAAGAAGGCCAATGGAGCACGAAAAAGGCCATGCACAACTACGACAGGTAATGTCGACCTGTCCAGAACGGGGAACGCAGAATGAAAACCATCACCAGAAAACACGCCGTGATGATGGAATACGTCATCATCGCCGTCCTGATCGCCGCCGCGGTTGTCGTCGCAGTCATCATGTTCGGCAAAAACGTCTCCCATGAGATGAACGTGGCGACCAAGGCGATGAGTGACGCAAAAAGGAGCGGAAAACTATCAATCCGAACTGGAAAAGAATTCAGTTCAGGACATCAAAAAGCCAACGAGCACGAAAAGGCGATGCATAATTACGACAGGTAATTTCCTGTTTCAGCGGCAAATCCTGGACGGATGCTCGTTTGTCGGGTATCCGTCTTTTTTATGGAACGGATTGTGGATGGACCATCTGACCCTCGGAAAAATCATTCTGGCCACCCCCTGGCTGATCTGGCTTTCGGTATATGATTTCCGGAAACACCAGCTTCCGAATGCGTGGGTGTTCGGGGAGTCCTGGTGGCGGCGGCGATCGCGCTGGGGGTTGGGGTGAACTACCTCTTCGCCTCTCTGGTCACCGCGTTCCTCTCGTCGCTGTTTCTGCTGCTGCCGTTCTTTCTGCGGGCGGCGGGAGCCGGGGATGTCAAGATGCTCTTCGCCGCCGGACTGATTGCCGGTCCGGGCAACACGCTCAATCTGATTCTGCTGGTTTCGATGGCGGGGCTGCTTCTCGCCCTGTTCATGCTGTTGTTCCGCAAGGTGAATCCGGCAAGGGTGAAGCACTACTGCCGCACCCTCTTCGACTTCCGCTATGACCGCGCCGAGGGCAGAAAAAAATCTGCCGCCGCCGGAAACCGAGAGCTGCCGGGTACCGTTCGGCGCCGCCATCGCCGCCGGACTCTTCCTCAATCTGTTCATTCAGCTGCTCTATTCGCTGAGGAGGGAAATGAGCCGGAGACGGTCATTGTGGAAAGATTCCCGGGGGGCGGCGCTGCTGGAATTCGTCTTCTGCTTCCCGATTCTCTTTGTGCTGTTCCTCTTTGCGATGCAGTTCGCCTACATCATGATCACCTGGCAGGTGGTGCACTACTCCGCCTACATGGGAGCGCGTTCGGCCATGACCGTCAACAACCTCCAGCGCAAGAGCCGGGCGGAAACCGTGGTGAAGCGGATTCTCGCGGTCGTCTCCGCGTCGCCGTCGGACTCCAGCGATGCAAAGAATCGCGCCGACGACAAATACATCCGGCTCGACGGCTGGGGAGGCTCCCGAACACCAAATACCTCGACGACCAGGTGAAGGTGGAGATTCCGCTGACCGACCTCGATCCCCGCGGTCTCCAATGCACGGTCAAGTTCAAGATGTTTCTGCTGGTGCCGGTCGCAGGCCGGATCATCAGCTTCTTCGCCAAAGATAACAAGGACGAAGAGGAGAGCAAGTGGAGCGAAAAGCTCGACCAGCAGTCCTACGCGCTCAATCCCGCTTTACTGGCTCAGTACGCCAATGAGATGGAGGTCAAAGGCTCCGATAAGAAGGAGAAGCTGAAATATCCGTATATCACGCTCACCTCGACCAGTGTGATCGCGATTCCGTATGCAACGAAATTCTATCCGGTGACCCGATGAGCAGCGCATATCCGACCATATTCACCGTCTTTGCCGGCAAATGCGGGGAGCTGGCCACCGACACCCGGGGGGCGGCACTGGCGATTACGCTCGCCTTCGTGATGCCGGTCTATCTGCTGGTGATCGGAATCTACGGCATCGGCGAGGTGGTGCGCAACAAGATCGAACTGCAGAATGCGGCGGATGCGGCAGCTTATTCCGCCGCGGTGGTGCAGGCGGACTACCTCAGCCGGATGGCGACCGTTAACAAGGCGATGGCATGGACCTACGTCGACCTGCAGAAACGCTCGCTCGACCTGGCGATGGACCTCTTCTGCAATTATATCTTTATCCAGTTCCAGAAAGATCTCAACACGGCGCGACAGCGGAACACTCCGTGCCACATGCATGAGCCGGGGCTCCATTACAATTGCGGTACCGACATTCTGGTGAACAGTTTATTTCTGGAAATTGCCGGCACCGGAGCCGGGATTCCTGAACTGGCGAAAAAAATTCAATGGTCAGTCACTCACTCAACGTTTTCTACTGTTGCAAGCTTTCCATACCCTCAGCGCGCAGTTCAAGGGGAAAAGGCTCCGTCACCAATACGCCGAAAGTGGCGGAATACAGTCTGAACATCACCAAGATGATGGCAAAACTCAACAAACTGCGGCAGGAGTATCCGAAGATGGTCAAACAGACCGCGCAGCAGATCGCCATCGCCAACATGATGGAGTGCAAAGACGACTATTTTGTCAACGTCTCCATGGGCAACACCGACACCGGGTTCCTCACGATGATGGGCACGGAGGAGAACGAGAAAACCTTCATCTCCTTTGCCGATCCCACCTTGAAGGATTTCTCGCCGAAGAAGGTGTTCGGCCCGGGGACGGACGACTGGATCGTCCGCAAAACGCTTCCCGGTTTCTGGCGCGTCTACAGGCAGACGAAAACCCACCTGTATGCGAAATGGGACTGGTTCTGGACCCGCTGGGTCCATGTCAATCTGGGGAGATCCAGCTGCATCTTCCGCCGATATTCGGCGGCGCCATCGGTCAGGGACACCCGGAGTATCACGGATACGACAGCTTTTTTTCCGCTGATTAAAAAGATCTGCCGATCGGTCTGGCGGTGCCTCCGGCGATTCCGCTGACCTTGACGCCGCTGTTCTTCGGCAAGGCCGGTTCGATCACGGTGGCGATCGCCCGCAGGACGAGCAATCCGTTCTCGGTGTTCAGCTGGAGCGGCCGCTCGCTCACCGCGCCGTCGATCCTCTCGGCCTTCAATCCGAGCGTCGCGGGGGAAACCGGCCGGAGTACATGTGCGCCATCGCCTCCGCCCGTGCCGGATACAAGCTCTACGAGAAGGACAAGCAGAAGAAATTCAAAAGCGCCGACTACAACCTCGGCTACACCCCTCTCCAGCGGTGAAAAGGAGTGGAATCTGGTGGAAACCGACTGGGACGGCGTCATGCTGCCGGTCAAAAACGCCTGGGATCTCTGCGCCGGAGCGGGCCAGCTTCAGGCGTTCACCATCGGCAGCGGCAACATTCTCAAGGAGATCATGCTCGACAAAAAAGAACTGGGTCGATGCGAAAGGGAAGAAGGTCGAAGAGAAGAACCTGCCCGACTGGGAGAAACTCAAGCCGCCCGCCGGCCTCATCACCGACAAGGAGGACAAGGACGGCAAACTCAAATGGGAGAAACTCCGGGACTATCTGGGACACTGAAGAATGAAAGAGACGTGCGACAACCTGTTCCGTTCCCGCCGGGGCTCCGTGCTGATGGAGTTCGTCCTGGTTCTGCCGGTGTACATGGCGACGCTGGGGGGCATCCTCTGGCTCGGGATGAAATCGCTCGACGCGATCAATCTCCGCGCCGCGGACCACTGGGGGGTCTGGATGGCGGGCAATCGCTTTTCGACGCGGACGCCGGCGATTCTGGCGCTGCAGTCGATGTTTCCGCGCTCGACGGTCATCACCACGTCGCAGAAGCGCGCCCTGACTGGGGAACACTCGTATCTGCAGTTTATCGGCTCCAAGACCACGCTGTACGAAACCCGCCCCGGGTTTCTGGACAACTGGATCAACATGCCGTACACCATGTCGGGGGAATCCAAACCGTTATCGATTCCGGAGTTTCAGATCACCTCCTCCCGTTACGGCAACGAGTATACGCAGTGCATCGTCATGCGGAGCAAAGGCTCCAGCACCGCGAAACGGCACTGGGATCCCAGTCTCGTCGCCAAAAACAAGATCTGGAAATTCGACGCGAAGGAGGATGAATATCCCAAAGGAGTGGAAGCTCGACCTGCTGAAGGATCCCAAGTACAGTGACGACACGAAGGAGCAGGGAAAAGAGCCGTCAAAGATCAAATTCTACGAACGGTTCCCCAAATACGAAGAGTGGAGCACGCCGAAGTGAAGAATCTCCCGCTTTTCACCGCCGTCTTTCTGCTGGTGTTTCTCGGCGGCCTGGGGCTGGTGCTGCTGCTCCACAAACCGGAGGAAAAGAGGAGCCGTCCCGCCGCGCCGCCGCCCGCGGCGCGCAAGACAGCCGGGGCGCCGCGCGGCCTGCCTCCCCTGGAACTGCCGCGCGGCGCAAAACGTGGCCCTGCCCGGAGAACAGCTGGGAGTACACCGGAGAAATTGCGGCGAACTTCGTCTCTGCCCGCGGCCGGCTGAGTTCCTGGCTCCAGAACCGCTCCTGGCTTCCGGAAAAACGGATCACGCTGGATGCAAGCTTGAAGCCGCAGATGATCCTGACCTTTTCCAGCCGCGAATACGAATTGACGCTGCTGATCTGGAAGATCAAAACGAATCTGACCGGATTTTCCTATCGGCGGGATAAAAAAACAGAGCTGCAAGGAGAGATGATTCCATGAATGACAACGCCTCGTTTCTGGTGCTGTTTCTGGCGCCGGTCAAAGAGTACCTGGCGGACGACCAGGTGTCGGAAATCCTGATCAACGGCCCCTCTCAAATCTATGTCGAGCGAAACGGCCGGCTGGAGGAGACCGGCGCCAGCTTCGCCGGAGAAGCACAGCTGAAAGCCGCCGCGGTCAACATCGCCAAATCGGTCGATCGTCAACTCGACGAGATGCATCCGGATCTGGATGCCCGGCTGCCGGACGGCTCCCGGGTTCACGCCACCATTCCGCCGATCAGCCGGAACGGGACGATCCTCTCCATCCGCAAATTCAAGAAGGAAATGCTCACGATGGAGAAGCTTGAGGAGTTCGGCAGCATTCCACCGGAGGGCGTTCTGCTGCTGAACGCGATCGTGAAGCTGCGGAAAAACGTGATCGTCTCCGGCGGCACCTCGTCGGGCAAAACCTCGGTGCTCAACGCCTTGAGCGGACTCATTCCGGCCAAGGACCGCATCCTCGTGCTGGAGGATGCCAGCGAACTTCAGCTTCAGCAGAAGCACTGCGTCTACTTCGAAACCCGCAAGCCGGACAAGAACGGCCAGGGGGAATTTTCGATCCGCGACCTGGTGATCGCCTCGCTGCGGCTCCGGCCGGACCGGCTGGTCATCGGGGGAGATTCGCGGTGGTGAAGCGCTCGACCTGCTCCAGGCGATGAATACCGGTCACTCCGGTTCGATGTCCACCATCCATGCGAACAGTCCGCTCGACGCGCTCAGCCGTATGGAGACCTGCGCGATCATGAGCGGCGTCAACCTGCCGCTCTCCGCGATCCGGATGCAGGTTGCTTCGGCCATCCACTGCCTCGTACACACCATGCGCCTGCCCGACGGCTCCCGCAAGATCGTCGAGATCGCGGAGGTTCTGCCGCTGGAGCAGGGTGAGTACCGCCTCCGTCCCCTGCTGAAGTGGCACACCGAATCGGTGGGGCCGGACGGCCAAGTCTCCGGACGTTTCATCCTAGGAGAAGTGCCTGGCTTCCGGGAGAATGCGGCGCTGATGCATCTGGAACTGCCGGAATATCCATGAGGCGAGAAGAGACCACTTCATTTTTTTCGTGGGGAACAACTCGCCGGTCTGCAGCTGCTCCGTCCGCTGCGAATCCGCGCTCTTTCGGAAATCTGGTATGCGGCGCGCCTGGACTCCGGCGCCCCGGTCGCGATTAAATTTTACGGCAGGATAACCCGCGACGGGACCGGTTCGACGACATCGCGGCTCTTCTGCAGCGACGGGAATCGCCGTTTCTGATCCATGTGTTCGAACACGGAGAAATTCCCCGGGGATGCCGTACGCCGTAATGGAATACGCCGACGGCGGAACGCTCCGGCGGCGGCTGGAGCATGGAATCTTTCCGTTCAGCCAGGCGATACATCTGCTGCGAAGCATGCTGCTGGCGCTGACGGAGCTGCACCATCATGGAGTCGTACACCGCGACATCAAACCGGACAACATCTGGTTCGTTTCCGACGGCGGCATCCGGTTGGGGACTTCGGCCTGGCGAAACTTCCCGGGTTCCCCGAGGAGCCGGGCGGCGTGTTCGGAACCGCCTCCTACATGTCGCCGGAACAGGCGCGGGATTCGACCGCAGTCGACTGCCGGAGCGATCTCTACAGCCTCGCGCTGGTGCTCTTCGAGGTGCTGACCGGACGCCGCTTCCGCGAAAAAGCCGACTTCACGGTCATGCTCAAACGCATCCTCTCCGACCGTTCGGAGCCGCCGATCGATCTTCTGCGGGCGGCGGCGACCGAAAAGCTCGCACAGCTGCTGGGGCGGATGATGGAATACTCCCCGCCCTCCGTCCCGGCAGCCCGGCCGAAGCACTGGCGGAACTGGACGCCATGGAGCTTCCCGGCGGAGAATCGCCTTTCAATTCTCACCCGTCCGTCAGCGGAAACCGTTCCTGAAAGAGACGCCAGCGGAATGAGACAGCGGCCTTTTTCCGAATCTTCTCCGGACTCTCTCCCGCCGTCTCGGCAATCTCACAGTCGGAAAGCCGCAGCAGCACCGGCAGCGGCTCCAGCCCGGCCCGGCGCAGCGCCGCCGCCGCCCGGCACAGCCGCCGCCGAAGCAGACTCTCCCGCAATACGACCAGCAGCGGCAGCAGAAGCGGCATTGGCCAGAAGGGAATTTCCGCCGCGGCCAGAATCGGTGTCGCAGCGAAACCGCCGAAGAAAAACAGGGCGAGATACCACCTCCGAAACAGACTTCCGACGCACCGGCGGAACGCGGAGCAACTCATCCGGCAGGCGAAATACTCCTCGTAAACCGAGGGGTGGGAACGCGGTCCTGACCGCGTGAACCAGTTCATGCGCCATGGTTTCCGCCGCATCGTACCCCATGCGGCGGGCACATCGGGAAAACGCGCTGTGCAGAAAGAGCAGCGGCACTTTCCGATCGACCTCCAGCAGAATTCCAGCCGAAAGGAATCCGGTCTGCCGCGAGGAATACCAGGCGGGGACCCACTCCGCATGAAATCGGAAGGTTTCCCGGGTGAGCTCGGCGGCCCGATCGCGAAGCGCACCGGAGACCGGTGAAGCATCCGCAATCAGCGTCAGCAGATCGGAGGAGCCCCTCTGAAGCGCCTCCAGTTCGCGACGCAGTTGCTTCAGCCGGTCGAGAAACCGCTCCGAACTCTCTCCGGGAACGGGAAACAATCCGGCGGCGTCCAGCTTCGCCGACAGAGCGGGCAGCTCTTCCGGCCGGACGTCATCACACACCAGATTCCAGACCGCGGTCTCCATCGTTACGGGACCGGCGAGAGATGATGGTCACAATCCGCTGGTAAAGCGCGACGATTCCCCTGCCGATCGGCCCGAACGAGCCGCCGGAGAGAGTAGACCGAAGCGGATGCGGCAAAGACCAGCGGCAGAATCGAACAGACCAGAAGCGAATACTCCAGAAGCACGCTCCGCTTCCTCACGATGTGCCGCTTCCCGCTCATTTCTGACTCCAGACCCAGTTGACCACCGGATCGCCCGGGATGCCGTTCGCCAGAATCTTCTCATCCATCTGCGCAGTTGTCTGCGGCTTCAGAGGATCATACTCCGCCAGAATTCGCTGCTGGGACTGGCGGAATGTCTTCCACGCCGCAGCGTATTGCTCCATCTCCTGCCGGGGGATCGAAGAAGCGGGCGAAAAGTAAAAAATACGCCGCCCGTGCGACAAAATAGACCCGGGTGCCGGGCGCCGCCTTCGCCATCCGGTCAAGCTCGGCGAGCAAGGCACCGCGCTGTTTCAACACGGTTTCGCACGTCTCGCGCAGCTGTTTCGCCTTGCCGCGAAGCATCCAGCGGTTCCCGGGATGTGAAAGCCAGAGGTTCGTCTCCTCCACCGCGCGATAGAGCGAATTGAGGGCGATGCATTCCGGCTGAAACTCCAGACTGGGTATGATGTCCCCGGAATAGAGATTGGTCGGCTGCATCGCCGACTGCTGGATGATCTCGTAGAAGAACCGGATGCCGAACATCCGATCATATTCATCCACCGGCGTATTCCGGCGTGCATTCGGCATTTTTCCCCGGAGACACTCGAAGCGCAGCGCCTGCGCCAGCCGCCCGCCGGATGCAAACTTTTCGATGAGACCCGGAATCTTCCCCCGCTCACCCCGACGGCTCTCAACCGGTTCAGCAGATACCGCAGCTCCTCGACACTGCGGAGCAGCGTTTCCTGCCGAACCGCGAGCTGATTGCGTTTGCGGATCGCCCGGGAGCTGATCATGCACTCGTCAAGGGAAACAAAGGGAATCTCCCGGTTGATGTCGTCAAACCGCATCTCCTCCATCGCAGCCTGATTGGCGGCGACCGCATTCTGATTTTCCTCCAGACGCTTCAGCAGGTCCGCGAGATCCTGAGCCCTGACCCGCACACTGCCGGATGAGGAGCGGCCGAATTTCTCCAGCGCGGCGATCAGTTGTCGGAAATCGCTCTTTTCCGACTCCAGTTGATTCAACGCCGCGTTCATTTTCTCCAGAATCGCGCAGTTGTTTTCCAGCTCCGCAACCAGTCTGCCGATCTCCGCGCGCAACGGCAGAAGCCACTCCGGCTCCTTCTTTTCGGCGGCGAGAAGCGGATCCTTTTTCACTTCGGCCAGCAGCTTCGGCTGCAAAGTCGGTTCCGAATCCATCGAAGAGAGCTGCGCGCGCAGTTTGAACAGCAGATCCAGCAGGGATTTGGAGTGGCGCACCAGCGCCATGCGCTCATCGACGGTGGCATCTTCCCAGTTCCAGGCGAAACGATTGTCGATCTCCAGGCGACCGAAACATTTCGCGGCATCATCCCAGTCGGAATCCTTCAGATGCTTGCGGAACTCATTCCACGACGCGAGCGTCTTTTCGTAACGGGCGATATTCCGGAGATGCTCCTGGTGGTGTTTTTCATATTTCTGATAGTCGCGCGCCTCCGGCATTCGATCGAGCATCCGGCGGGCGGCGGGGAAGTCCGCGCGGCGGATGTAGAACTCCGCCGCATTCAGCACTTCAGACGCCTGCGGCGTCATCGCGTAAAACACTCCGAAGAGAGCGAGGATCACCAGCACGGTGACGCCCATGACCAGAATCTTCCGGCCGATCTGGGAACGGGTGTGGGGCACGTTGCGATCCAGAAACATCAGATCGAAAAAGGCTATCGCGATCTCATCGGAATCCATCAGCATGCGTTCCTGCCGCCCCAGCCGGGCACCGTTGACGAAAGTTCCATTGAGACTGCCGAGGTCGTGAATCCAGGACTCGCCATTCCCGGCAATGCGGATCTCCGCATGAAAACGGGAGACGACGTCGTCGGCAATGACGATGTCGTTCTCCGGAGCGGAACCGATGCGGATGAGCGGTTTCTCCAGCCGTACAAGTTCCCCTTCGCGGGGACCGTTCAAAAATTCCAGCCGGTGCACATCGCAGGGGCGGAAATCCCGGACCTCGGCCGGCTTGACCAGGAGCTCGCAATCGCCGATGGCCACCCGGTCATTTCCTTTGAGCACACAGCCGGAGAGTTCCCGCCCGTGATAATGAATAGTCTGCTTTCCGCAGCCCTGAAGCCGCATCTCGCGGGGACCGAGACGAAGTTCCGCCTGATAATCGGCGGAAACCCTGTCCTGCTCCGGAATGATCCAGTCATTGTCCGGAGCACGACCGATCCGGACGGTCGCGCCCAGCGTATCCGTCTTCGCCGAATGGATCAACTTACCCCGGCAGCGGAACTCCAGAAGACGCACATAAGTGCGTTTCTCCCGCTCGACCGTCGAAGCCGGCTCCGCGGCGCCATTCTTTTTCTGGATTTCAGAAACAGCTTTATCATTCTTCAATCGTCCAAACGTTTTTCATGATCTTCACATGCCGGAGGTCGTCCGGAGAGGGGAAGCGGCGGAGACACTCGTTGATGATCCGGTTCATCCCCTCCCGGTCCTCCGCCGTCTGGTAAGTCTGATAGGCCAGACAACTCTGGGCGTACCAGACCTGCTGCTTTTCCCGAAACTCCCGCCAGAGCGGGAAAGCCGCCGCAATCAGCACCGGATCCCCGGTTTCATAAGCGCGGCAGAGCAGAGTCCGCAGCATCCAGTCCAGTTCATCCCAGACCGCGACGGCGATGTTCTTCCGCAATTCAAGACCGGCCCGCTGCAGCAGCCGGGTGGACTCTTCGGGCATCCGCGTCTCGGGAATCTCCCAGTACCGGTCCACCATCTGCGGCGAGACGACAAATGCGCCGAACGTCTGCAACACCCGGTCTGAGCGCCAGAAGTGATTGGCCGGCACCTCCCGCAGCAGAACAAGCTCCTTGTCGTGAAAACGCATGTAGCTCGCGTAGCCCTGCCAGCGGAAGTTCTTGTCCTGCCTGGTGTACTGCAGCCGGTAATAGGGAAATCCGCTCTCGGACGGACAGTAGAAATCCTGTTTCGGATCGTCCAGAAATGCAAAAGCCGTTCTGTTCCGACACCCTTTTCCGCCAGGCGTCGAAGCTCTTACGCCTCGTTGTCCGGTAGCCGTCCGGCACCGTCTCGACGGTAAACCGGATGTGAAATGGCACATCCATGTTCCTGCCGAGCGCAGTCATGATTTCGCAGTTGTTCCCCTCCTGTTTCGTCACCGTGGCCGGCGTTCTGGGGAAATAGACGAGGCACTTGCCGCCGGGTTCGATCTCCAGTCGGAACTCGCCGTCATTGTATACGCCGGAAACCTCGCCGGGCCAGGTCACCGGATTTTCCAGCTCCAGCTCCGACAACACATATCCGCCGCCGATGATGAGCAGAAAGAACAGAATTCCGACTCCCAGCACCACCCGTTTCCGCCGCCGCTGGCTGCGGCTGAACCGTCTCAGATCCTCAAGCTCGGCGGCGGGAAGCGTAACGCGTGCACTCCCCATCCGCCGGCGCGGCGTCAGCCGCTGCGGTGGAGTCCTCCGTAAGCTCTTCTGTCTGCTCCTCGGCTTCCCCGGCATCGATATCCGGCGCGGCCGCCACCCGGGACTCGTCCGGCTCCAGCACGAAGGTCAGCTCTCTGCCGATCCGGACATCCGCCCCGGGCGTGAGCAGCACATCCCCGCCGCCGGAAATCTCCTCGCCGTTCACCCACGCCGATTCGCTCCCGTGCACGTGGAGCAGCACACCGGAATCCGACTGCGGCATCAGAGTGATATGCTCCGCGGCGATGTCCGCCCCGCCAGGACGGATATCGGCATTTCTCTCCCGACCGATCAGCGTCCCGGAGGGCTGAATCGCGAAGGTCCGGCCGGCCAGTTCGCCGGCGAGAAACCTGATCCTGTAATTTACGTGTAGACCGCCCATGAACTCCTCCTCAGAACAGCGGAACCCCTGCCTCTCTCATCTTGAGAAACACCGGTGTCAAAATGATAATGAATACCGCCGGAAGAATGAACAACGCCATCGGCAGAAGCATCAGCGACGGCGCCCGCTGTGCCTTGCACTCCGCCAGCGCGAAACGGGCCTTGCGCATCTCTTCGCCCTGAATCTCCATCGTCTCCGTGAGCGGCGCGCCCAGTTCGGTACCCAGCGCAACCGCCGCGGCGAACGAGGTAAACTCCTTGATCTGGATCCGGTCCGCCATATTCTGCAGCGCAACGGTCCGGATTACACCCAGCTCCATCTCGCGGAGCATCTGCGAGTATTCGTCGGTCAGCGGACCGGCAATGCCGAGTTTGACGTAGAAGCGGATCGCCGCAGAAAAATCCAGGCCGCCGCGCATGGCTGAAGCGATGAGATCAATGGAGTAGGGAATCGCCCGCAGAATCGCCAGCCGACGCTTCTGCGCCAGATTGCCGATCAGAATTCCCGGCTGACTGCCGCCGACCAGCGCGGCAATCAGCCCCCGCGATCGGGATGGAGATGCGGTTTTCCGGCTCCACCAGCAGCGCCGTCACGCCGCAGGCGACCACTCCACAGAAGAGGGTGAGAAAAATCTGGGCACAGCAGACGCTGCCGACACTGAGTTTCACCCCGGCGAAACTGAGCTTTTTCTGAAGCGCCTGACTGTAGCCGGGAAGGAGTTTCCGGCAGAGCGTTCCCACCCCCCACCGCCTCCATCAGGTCGGTGATCGGATGAATCAGGCGGAACAGCAGCGGCAACTCCTCTCCCCCTGCACGCCGCCCCGGTGTCCGGTTTGACAGCATGCCGAAGAAGACAGTCGGCAGCACGACCGCCATGAAGGTCAGAGCATAGATTATCATCTGTTTCATTTGTTCACACCTTGATGTCTACTATGGACCGGATCACCAGATATCCGATCACTTCCAGCGTCAGCATCACGCCGATGGCGCACCATCCGATCCCTGTCTGCACCATCGGCAGCATCAGATCGTTGTTGATGAAAAAAGAAGCGTGAAGGCGACCAGAGGGGCCAGCGACATCGCCAGCGCTTCGAACCGCCCCTGCGCAGTCAACGCCCGGAGCTTCTGATGAAACTCCGTCCGCCCCCGGATCATCTGCGTGATCTTTTCGAGCACCTCAACCATGCTGCCGCCGGACTGGGTGGTCAGCCGGATCGATATGATCAGCAACTGCAAATCCTCGCAGGGGATCCGGTTGTACATCCGCTGCATCGCCTCCGCCAGCTCCAGACCGAGCCGATATTCGCGAATGACGATCATCAGCTCCTCCTTGAGCGGCCCTTCGCACCGGCGGGAAAAGACCTCCAGCGCCTGCGGGAGCGCCTGACCGGCACGCAGACCGCTGGTCAACCCGAGTGAAAGATCCAGAATGCTGTTTTCGAAAAGAGCCGCCCGCCGGCGCGCCTTCCCGGAAAAGTAGAACCATGGCGCCGCCAGCCCCAGCACGGAAGGCCCCCGCGGCTGCCGGAACGACGATCAACGGTTCATACACCTGGCAGAATACCAGCACCGCGATCAATCCGCCCGCCAGCAGAATGCCCAGGGAGAGCTGAATCTGCTGAAGCGTCGTGCGGTTGATGAAGTAGTAGATGTTGTTCGCCACCCCTTCCGAACGGTTTTCCCGGATCTTCCGGTCGGCCTGCTCCAGACTGAACGACTGCACCAGCGAGATGAGGATGTAGATCAGCAGAGCGACGGCAAAAAGCACCAGCAGATAGACGCCGTACCGCTGCAAAACCGTGATGGAGGTCATTCCGCCGCCCTTTCCTTCTAACTCTCCGGCACAAACACCGACATATCCAGTTCCAGGTCTCCGGCCTGCCGCAGTTCGTCGATGAACTTCGGAATATTTCCCGTCGCGGAGTGATGGCCGATCACATGGAATTTCTCATCGAAACCTTCCTGTTCGAAGGTGAAAATGTCCTGAAGCAGAATCGTACTGCCCTCCCGACCGGTCACCTCCGAGATCTTCACGATCTTTCTGGAGCCGTCGGGCAGACGGGTCTGCTGCACAATCAGGTGAATCGCCGAGGCGATCTGTTCGCGGATCGCGGAGGAGGGCAGTTCGAAACCCGCCATCATGACCATGTTCTCCAGCCGCGACAGCGCGTCGCGCGGATTGTTCGCATGACAGGTGGTCATCGAACCGTCATGACCGGTATTCATCGCCTGGAGCATATCCAGCGCCTCCGCGCCGCGACACTCGCCGACGATGATCCGGTCCGGACGCATCCGCAGCGTGTTGATGACCAGATCGCGGATCGTAACCCGCCCCTGACCTTCGACATTGGCCGGACGTGCCTCCAGCCGGCAGAGATTCTCGTGACTGAGTTTCAGCTCCGCGGAATCCTCCACCGTGATGATGCGCTCCTTTTCCGGAATGAACTGCGAGAGGATGTTCAACAGCGTCGTCTTTCCGGAACCGGTTCCTCCGGAGACCAGAATATTGCGCCTCGCCCGCACCGCCTCCTTCAGGAAGAGCGCCATCGGCCGGGTCAGAGTGCCGAAGCGGATCAGATCCTCATCGGTCAGTTTGTGGGCGGGAAATTTTCGAATCGTCACCAGAGAACCGTCAAGTGCCAGAGGGGGAATCACCGCATTGACCCGGGAACCGTCCTCCAGGCGGGCGTCCACCATCGGGGAAGCTGCGTCGACATGCCGCCCCAGCGGCTCGACAATGCGCTGAATGATCGATTGCAGATGGCTCTCGCTGCTGAATTTCGCCGCGGTCCGATAGAGCAGCCCGCGGCTTTCCACGAAAATGTTCTCCGGCCCGTTGATCATAATTTCCGAAATGGTCGCATCCCGCAGCAGCGGCGAGAGCGGCCCCAGACCGATCAGATCGTCCAGCAGGATCTGGCGGAACTGCTCGAGTTTGACGGTCGACGGAATTTCATGGCGAATCTCCCGCAGAATCTGATCGACGGTGCTCTCGACCCGCGGACGCATCTGGCTGTTCGACATCTCCGAAGCGGAAAAGCTGCCGATGTTCAGCAGCTCCAGCACCCGGTTCTGCACCCGTTTCGCCAGTTGAAGCATGGTGTCGCTGTAGAGTTCGATCAGCGTCTCCTGCGCGGCGTAGATCGGCAGCCGGTGCCCGGAACCCTCCGCCGGTCGCGTCGCGGGAGAGGCTGTTGCGGGCGAAGGACGGGGAGCATTTTCGGCCACCTGCAGCTCGATCCGGGATTCTCCGAGCTCGATCACGTCTCCGGCGCCGAGCCGGGTCCGGGCGGAGATGGTCTGCCCGTTCACGCGGGTTCCGGTGCGGCTGGCGAGGTCTTCGACGAACAAAGAGCCGTCTGCCTCCGCGCCGATTTCGGCGTGCCGGCGGGAGACCTTCCGGTCCGCGAGAACGAGTCCGGCGTTTTCGCTGCGCCCGATCGTCAGCGGCAGTTTCCCTTCCAGAGAGATGATCCGGGGCTCGCCGCCCGCAGTTGTAAGCATAAGTCGCAGCATGAATCCAATCCTACCAGATGAACATCTTTTCAAACCAGGAGAGCTCCTCCCGGGCGCGAACTTTCCGGTTCTTCTCAACGACCGACCGGGAGACGTTCTCCTCCAGAGCTGCGGTTTCCGCGGAAGGGATGGAACTCATCTCCACCTTCCGCCCGGCAATCTGCGGATAGACCAGAATCAGGAACTGCATCTCCTCGCCCTGTTCCTCCTCCGACGAGGTGAACCAGCTGACCACCGGAATATGGCGCAGAAACGCATACCCGCTCGGACCGCTCTCCGAATAGGTCAGCTCCCTCTGCCCGGCGATGACGGCGGTTTTGTTCAGCGGGCAGCGGATCTCCACCCGGGTCTTGGTGGAGCGCTGAAAGTAGTCCTCATCCTGTTTGATGGGAGCGAGGCTCTTCTCCAGATCGAGCTCCAGCCGGACCTCATCCGCCCGGACCAGGCCGCCGCGCGCCTTGATTTTGAGACCGAAATCGATCGGCTTCAACTCCGCGGTATCCTGGCTGTAGATCTTGACGTTCAGCGTGCCGCCATTCTCATAGGAGGCGAACTCCCTGCCGTTGTTGGTCAGCGTGATGTGCCCCGCATCGCGGAAATCGGAGATGCCGTTGTTGCCGAAGAAGACCAGCGCCCCCTTCAGATTCGTGTTGAAGTGGGAGTACAGCCCCGCCCGTCTGAGCTGCCGGCAAGTTCGTCGGGGGCGTCTCCGGCGAGAGCGCGGAACCAGGCGATCAGATTCCAGGAGAGAACGGTTCCGTCGGCGGAGGAGTTGCCGAGCCGTTCCAGCTGAGTCCGGGTCACGCCGACGAAGACGATACCGACATCGAGCTGGGTATCGGCGATCTGCAGGTCGGTTTCAGCGCGCATCGCGTTGCCGTTCCACTCCGGCGAGAGCCACTTCTGCGCGGCGAGGATGCGCTTGACCGAGGCGACGTCATTTTCACAGAGAAGATAGCCGGAGACGGTCAGCACTCCGTTCGACACCTGAAACTTGAGCTGCCCGGGCGCCTTGGGCGAAATGGAATCCGCGACTTTGTAGCCGGATGCCTCAAACAGCTGTTTCAGTTCGGAAAACAGCGCCGGTCCGGGCTGGAAGGTCACATAATTGCGGCAGCGCGCCTCATACCGTTTCACCACCCGCCGGAAATACTCCCAGTGACCGGTTCTGGTGATTTCGCCGCGGAGAGTCAGCACATTGTCCGCCAGCTCCACCCCCACTTCGGGCAGATCGCCCAGCTCCCGGCTCAGTTCGCGGTAGATCGGCATGATGGAACTGGAAACCGTCACCCGGAACTCCTTGCTGATCCCCGGACCGGAAACCGTTACGACGGCGGTGCCGGCGGAGACCCCTTCGATCTCGAAGGAACGCCCCTCCTGCCGGGTGATCTTCGCACAGGCCGCACTGGATTTGCACTGCTCCACCAGGAACGGCACTTCGAACTTCCGGCTCTCTCCGGTGGAGACCGAAACGCTCTCCGGCGGCAGGGAGATCAACGCGCCCTGTATTCCAGGCAGACTGGCGGGAACGGCGGCGGGAGCTGCGGCGAACGCCGCCGCAAAACCGCCGGCAACCGCGGCGGAGATGAGTAAAACACGCTTCATGTCAGGACCTCACCGATGGTCTTTGTTGGGAACTTCTGGCAATTCCGCAGGGGCGAGCCCCTTGCGGATTCCGGCAAACGTTTCGGCGTTGACGACGCCGCCGTCCTTGCGGTTGAGCGCAACCGAATCGTTGCGTTTGCGCAGCACCGGATACAGTTCGGACTCCCGCTGCGCCGCAATCAGAATCATCGCCTGCTGCGGCGGCAGCGAAACGAAAACCGTACCGCTGGAACTGCCCCCCTCGCGGAAGGAGCCGTTCTCATTGGCGATGCCGATCACCCGGACGCAGGGCAGCAGCACGGAGGTCTCCCGCGATTCGGTCATCTTCACGCCGGAGCCGTCGCTCTGGGTCATCTCCTTGTCCACCGTGACGTGAGAGGAGACATAGGTGGAAATGATGGCGATCTCATCATCCGGCATCAGCATCTTCACCAGCGCAGGATCGGAAAAGGTCACCGGCACGGTCCACTCCCCCTGTCGGGTGCAGTCGCTCAGTGTCGTCTGGATCCGGATGTCGGTCATAAGGATGTAATCGTCCCGCGAGACGGCATGCGGCAGTTGCTGGCCGTAGGCGAGGCTGACGTTCTCCCAGCGCAGGGCGTTGCGGGGAACTGCCGATTCCGGAATATCCTTATAGGTGAGCGTCCCCTCCGACAATTCGTCGCGGGCGGCGAGATCGCGTGCCGCGACCACGACGGATATTTTCTTTTCCGTATCCGTCTTCTCCTGTTCGAAAAGCAGTTTGCTCACAATATAGACGGCGGCCAATCCCAGAATGACCGAAACCACCAGAGGAATGATATTTTTCATCTCCACCCCATGCCGATTGTTAGCGAAAAACAGGACCTGTTTAGTAATGTAGTGCCTGAATACAGATTTTTCAAGTTTTTCCTCCCCCGCCGTTCCAACGGAAAAATTTCGCACAAAATCAGGCGCAAGCAATTCTACCTAAACGATATAGAGGAAGAAACCGATGACTTCACCGATGCGCCGTCCCAGGACAAAATCCCGGCTTTTTCCGGCATGGAACTTGAATTCGGCGAAAACGGATGTATTTTAATGATTCCGTAATTCGAACAATTCTGTTTTACGATAAGAGAAAAGGAAAAGAGAGATGAAAAGAACATTCCAGCCCTCCTGCCGCCGCCGCAAGCGCCGCATTGGATTCTTCGCCCGCATGGCGACCCGCGCCGGCCGTCTGGTCCTGAAGCGCCGCCGCCAGAAGGGCCGCGCCCGGCTGACCGCGTAACGTGTCTGTTTGCGAGTGAACTGTCCGGCCCGGCACTGAACCGGGCAACCCGTTGGGCATCATTTTGAAAAGACGTTGCGAAAACCCGATAAGCTGCGGTTCAAATCGGAATTTGAACGGGTCCGGGCCAACGGGACCAAACTGGTGGGGCCGAGCATGCTTCTGGTCTATGCCGAAGCCCCCGACAGTTCCCTGCGATGCGGAGTCATATGCGGCAGAAAGTACAGCCTTCTCGCGGTGAAGCGCAACCGGGCGAGACGCCTGTTATGGGAGAGTTTCCGGATTCTGCGCGGCACACTCCCCCCCGTATGGATGATTCTGATTCCCCGCAACCGGATGAAATATCGGAAGCGGCAGGAGGTGACCGGAGAAATGGCGGAACTGCTGATCAGAGCAAAGCTGATTCCGTCCGTGGCGGCCTTGCCGCCCGAATGCTGATTGCAATCATTCGTGTGTATCAATGGACAATTGCCCCGCTGTTGCCCAACTGCTGCCGCTTTGAACCGACCTGTTCGCATTACGCGGTCGAAGCACTGCGGCTCCACGGCTTCTGGCGGGGGACGGGGCTGACCATCTGGCGTCTGATGCGCTGTCAGCCGTTCTGCCGGGGCGGAGTGGATCCGGTCCCCCCCCCGTCGTTGCGATTGCCCCGGCGCCCGCCGCGGGAAACGGTAGCTCCCAGATTCAGCTTTCGGGCGCCCTGTGCGGCAGAGTCATGGAAGAGGCGGTGGTCTCTTCAGGAACAGTAAGGATTTGACGTGAAATTCGATAAAGAGACGGTGATCGCAATTGCGATCTGCGCAGTGATACTCTTCGGCTGGGATCCATTCTGCCGCTATATGGGCTGGATTCAGACTCCGCCGGTTCCGGTGGCGGCCCCTGTCGCGACTCCCACGCCCGCCGCGGTTCCCCCTGCGGCGGCGGCGAAGGCTCCGATTCAAACGGTCACCACAGCGGCTGTTCCCGCAGTCGAACCGGTACTGGCCGCGCGCCCCCTGCCCCCGGTCGAACTGCAGAACAGCGACATGAGTTTGCGGATTACGCCGCTCGAAGGCGCGGTCGGCGCCATCACCATGAAGCGCTATCTCAACGCGCAGCGAACGGAGCCGGTCGTCCTCGACCAGACTCTCGGGCAGACCTCCGGCGCACTCTCGCTTTTTGAACCCGGAACGCAATGGGTTGTCACGGGAATTCTTTCCACTCGGCTCACTACGGACAGCTACGAGCTTGAGCGGAGAATCCGCACCGCATCAGGCACCACCTTTGATCTGCTTCAGAAATGGCAGATCGATGCGTCCGGATACGAGACCCGCATCACGCTGGAAGTGAAGAATCGAAGCGGGGTGCCGATCTCTTTGAACAACCTGGTGTTCAACGGCGGCGATCTGGCTCCGTGGGCGCTGCTTTCCGGGGACAAAGTACGGGTCGCTTCGCACCGGATGGACTATATGACCGCTGCCGGCAAGTTCTTCGACCTCAAGGCCGGATGGGATGACGAGGATTTCTTCCAGACTCCCGCGCCGACAGTCTCCTGGGCCGGAATCGGCAACAAATATTTCACCGTTCTGCTGACGGCGGCGGAACCTTATACACTCTATCAGGCCCGGACCTACCGGCTCCGCGGTCAGGAGAAGGATGAAATCATCACTGTCGGCGCCCGACTGGCTCCCTGTTTGGTCGAAGCGGGAGCGTCGAAGCAGTTCTCGTTCCGCTACTACTCCGGCCCGAAGGTAATTGCGCAGCTGGATGCGTTCGACTCGACCACCGGGAGAGTGATGCACCTTGCCTGGGGGCCGCTCGATTATCTCGCCCGGCTGCTGCTGTGGATTCTGGTCAAACTGCATGGCATCTGCGGGTCTTACGGTGTGAGCATCATCATTCTGACGTTGCTGGTACGGCTGCTCTTCTACCCGGTTACCGCCAAGGCCAATGCCTCGATGAAAAAGATGCAGACGGTGCAGCCGAAAATACAGGAGCTGCGGGAAAAATACAAGGATAATCCGCAGCTTTTGAACACCAAGATGATGGAACTGTACCGGACGGAGAAGGTCAATCCGTTCGGCGGCTGCCTGCCGATACTGCTGCAGATTCCGGTATTTTTCGCGCTGTACGCCACGCTGGATGGTGCGGTGGAATTGCGGCAGGTACCGTTTCTCTGGTCGCGAGACCTGGCGGCGGCGGACACGGTGGCTCGAATTCCGCTCTTTCTCTTCGGCTGGAGTCTGCCGATCAATCCTCTGGTGATTGCGATGACGATTCTGATGGTGATCCAGCAGCGGATGACGCCGATGTCGATGGATCCGGTTCAGAAGAAGATGATGATGGCGATGCCGATCGTCATGCTGATTTTCCTGTACGACCTGCCGTCGGGGCTGACGCTCTACTGGACGGTCAGTAATATATTCAGTATCATTCAGCTGCGTCTGCAACAACGCAGCGGGAACGTGCAGAGTGCGGCGCCGGCAAAAGGAGCCAGGTAAAACCGGGCCGCGCCAACCGGAATCAACTTTACTTAAGAAAAGGGAAGAATCGATGTCAGACAACGAAAAGCTCCAGGAGCAGAAAGAAAAGATCGTCAAGACGCTGGCCACCATGTTCGACTACCTCGGGCTCAATGCCTCGCTCCGCATTGAGGAGAAAGGGAACCGTCTTGCGGTGAAAATCACTTCGGACGACGCCGGTCGGATCATCGGCCGCAAAGGGACAGGCTCTGGAGAGCCTGCAGCTGCTCCTCAACCGGATCATGTTCAAGGACAATGAGGATTGTCCGCACATTCTGCTGGACATCGACGGCTACGCTCGGGGGAGAGCGGGAAGCACGTGGGCCGCGGGAGAACGAGGGAGGAGAGAACGGAGAAGAACGCCGTCCGCAGCGGGAGCGCCGAGAGCGCCGCCGTTACAACGACGGACCGGAACGCGCATCGACCGCGCAGTTGGAGCAGCAGGCGCTGGATGCGGCCAAAGAGGTGAAGCGCTGGGGGGATCCGGTGAAGCTGCCGGAGATGAATGCGCATGATCGGCGGATCATTCATGTGACGCTTCAGAACGATCCGGAGATCACGACGGAGTCTGAAGGGGAAGGTGCGTTTAAAAAAGTTGTGATTTCTCTGAAAAACGCGTCGAATTAAGTTTGCTTTTCCGGCGTTGGCGGTATATATTATAATCTGTCGGCGCCGGAAAGGAGCTGACGAATTCAACCGTCGGGGGTGTGGCTCAGTCTGGCTAGAGCGCTGCGTTCGGGACGCAGAGGCCGGAGGTTCAAATCCTCTCACCCCGACCATTTTTTGATTCTCCGCCGACCGGTCTTCCGGTCGGCTTTTTCGTTTTGGGGTAATTTTGAGCTCAACTCCCGTTTTTCCTGACAGCGGAGAATTTCCTCTTTTCTCTTATGGCGGTCCGTTTCCGACCATCTTTCCGGAACATTCTCAGAGAAATGGAAATCCTGGCTTTTCGATTGGAAAAGCTGACGTCACGCTGGGAAATACTCAAAAAACCGGTCCTCTTGATCGAAGTGTTTTCTGCCGCTGTCCTCGCTCCCCCCGGAGTCAATGAGGAAAGCGATCTCCCGGCGAAACTCATCCTCCGAAAATTCCCTCAGGCAACAGGGAAATACACTCCGGATCTCCTCCTTGTTCCATGCCGCCGAAATTCGAGAACCTCAACCCGGAACAGCCTCTGCTCGTAACCGGGAATGGCCTCGGCGTCGTCGCCACGTACCGGAAAGACAGGCTGATCCATTTCGTTGCAGGTCTCCCGCGTACTCGAAATTGCAGACTCCGCACCCTATGAAAACTCCATACCTCCTCTCTACGTTGATTCTCCATGCCCCAGCCTTGCTCGCCCGGCACGCAGAAACCGCCCTTCCCTCCCACACAATCAGAATACCGATGTATGCAAAACCCTATCTTGCCAATCCAACGCCCCCGCTCCATCGAATCGATCAATTCCGGCCAATTTTTCACACTTGAAAATTACTTTCATGTATGATATATTAAAATAACATAAGGAATGGGAAATGGCATCAGAACAAAATCATACAGTCACCCCGTATCTGGTTCCGGCCCTGGAGCGCGGATTGCGGATTCTGGAACTGCTGTCGCGTTGCCCCGGGGGCCTGACGATGGCGGAAATGGCATCGCTGCGACTGCCGGCCGCCAGCCTCTACCGGCTGCTGGTGACACTGACGGAACTCGGCTATGTCGTCCGGGAGGAGACCGACCGCTACCGGTTGAGCCGAAAGCTCCTGTCGCTCGGATACCGCGGCATCGACGACTCCTCTCTGGTGGAAACGGCTCGCGAACCGATGCGCAGACTCCGGGACCGCTCCGGCGAAACCGTGATGCTCGGAGTCCTTCACGGCGCCGAGGGGATCGTGATTGAATCGGTACATTCCTGCCAGGCGGTCTGCGTTTCAGTCCGGATCGGCCATCACTACCCGCTTCACACTGCTGCGCCGGGCAAGGCGATGCTCGCTTTCCTGCCTGACCGGGAGAAAAAGGAGCTGCTGCGAAAGCTCCATTACACGAAATTCACCCGGGTCACCATCGATTCGGAGGAGGAACTCGAGCACGAACTGACGGAGGTCCGCCGGATCGGAATCGCTTACGACCGGGGCGAGGAGCTGCCGGAGCTGCGCTGTGTCGGAGCACCCGTGCTGGACGTGTCGGGATATCCGGTCGCCGCCGTCTGGATCGGTGGGCCAGAATCCCGGCTGGATGACCGAACACTGGAACAGTTCGGCGCGCTGGTGCGCGAAACCGCCGCGCAAATTCAGGAGCGGCTCTGCTGAAGCACTGCTGCGAAACCGCGAAGTTCCCGGCCGCCGTCAGGAAATCAGGAAAACATGGAAGGGAAACAAACAGCCGTTTCTCAACGCAGGAGGTATGACATGGAATGGAAAGAAGCCAGGATTCTCGTCACCGGTGGTTCCGGCGGATACGGTCGCGGCATCGCCGCCGTACTCAAAGAGGCGGGCGCCGAACTATGGATCACCGGACGCGACCCGGCAAAGCTGGAGAAAACGGCAGCGGAACTCGGCGTTCACGCCATACCGGCGGACGTCACCTCCGGGGCCGACTGGGACCGCGTCATGCGGGAGATCGGCGCTCTCGATGTTCTGGTCAACAATGCCGGTTCCGGCGGCAGAATCGCTCCCGTCGTCGAACAGAGTGACGAGGAGATCATCCGCACGATCGAAACCAACCTCACCGGCGCTCTCCTCGGCTGTCGCCGGGCCGCGGCGGTGATGATGCGGCGGAAACGCGGCACCATCATCAACATCGCCAGCGTCTGCGCACTCTACGCGTGGCCCGCCTGGAGCGTCTATACCGCAGCCAAAGCGGGACTGGCCAAATTCAGCCATGGCCTCTACACCGAGCTGCGCCCCTGGGGAATCCGGGTCAGCTGTGTCTATCCCTCCTGGGGGGCAGACCGACTTCAACCATGCGGCAGGAATCCGCGGCGCGGCGGAGGATCCGAAACTGGCCGCCCGGTGCATTTCCCCGGAGGCCCTGGGGAAGCTGATCCGCTCGATTCTGGAACAGCCGGACTATCTGGCGGTTCCGGATGTCACGCTTCAACCGGTAATTCAAGAAATTTCTCCGATGTGACGCCGGTTCCGGACAAGGAGGAAAATATGAGCAGCGTATTTCTCGAAGCGGAATCATTCCGCAACCGTGGCGGCTGGGTGGTGGACACCGTTCCGATGCACCGGATGGGCTCCGCCTGTCTGATGGCGCACGGCGCCGGCGTACCGGTCGCAGACGCGGAGACCGAAATCGACATCGATTGCCCCGGCGAATACCATCTCTTCGCCCGCACCCGCGACTGGACCGCGGTCTGGGAACGAGGTACGCCGGCCGGTCGGTTCACACTGCGGATCGACGGGATCGACCTTCCGACAGAGCTCGGGACCAACGGAGCGGGTGGGCATGGCAGAAGGCCGGCAGCATCCGGCTCACCCAGGGGGAAACATCGGCTGGCGCTTCACGATCTCACCGGATTCAACGGCCGCTGCGATGCAATCTATCTTACCACCGATCCGGAGGAGATTCCTCCGGACGGGGGCGCGGAACTGGACGCCTTCCGACGGGAACACACTCCGATCGAAACGGCGGACGATCCGGTCATCTACGACCTCGTCGTCGCGGGAGGAGGCATTGCGGGGACCGTGACAGCGCTCGCCGCCGCCCGGCTCGGCCTGACGGCGCTTCTGCTGCAGGACCGGCCGGTACCCGGCGGCTGCAACAGCTCTGAAATCCGGGTGCCGCTCGGCGGCTGCACCCACATCGGTCCCTATCCGAACATCGGCAACACGGTTCGCGAGATTGCGCCGCTTTTCCTGACTCCCGGCGCAAAACCGGCGCAGTGGTATGAGGATACCCGCAAGATCAATGCATTCCGTGTCGATTGCGCGGGAAAGGCGGAACTGCGATTGAATGAGCATGTTGTCGCAGTGGAAACCGCTCCCGGCGACCCGGCGCGCATCACGGCGGTGATTACCCGGCACACGTTGACGGGGCAGGAAACCCGGTACCGGGGCCGCCTCTTCTCCGACTGTACAGGTGACGGTTCCGTCGCCGCGGCGGCGGGAGCGTCGTTCCTCTACGGAACCGAGGGGCGGGAGATCTTCGGGGAATCGCTCGCACCGGAGAGGTCGTCGCGGGAGGTGATGGGGCTTTCGGTGCTCTGGACCAGCGTCGAAGAGGATCATCCGGTGCCGTTTCCCGAGATCGACTGGGGCGTTGAATTCAACGAGGAGAACTGCCGCTGTGTGACCGAGGGAGACTGGGAGGCGGAATGCGGCCAGTACCGCGATCAAGTCGAAGAGGCCGAATACATCCGCGACTATTCGCTGATGACCACCTTTGCCAACTGGTCCTGGCTGAAAAATCGTTCCCGTCGGAAGGCGGAGTGGGCGAACCGGCGCATCGACTGGATCTCCGCCTGCGGCGGCAAACGGGAGGGACGACGTTTTCTCGGTGATTACGTCATGACTCAGCGGGACATCGAAGAGGAAATTCCGCATCCGGACGGCACGGCGGCGCTCTCCTGGTCGATCGACCTGCACTATCCGGAGCCGGAAAACCGGGCGGCATTCGCAGAACCGTTCCGCTCCTGCGCCTATCATCGCGGCATCCGGTCATTTTATCCGGTACCGTATCGCTGTCTTTACGCCCGGGATGTGAAAAATCTCTTCCTGGGCGGCAGGCTGCTCAGTCTTTCGCACATCGCCTTTTCGGCGGCGCGGGTGATGCGGACCCTCGGCTGTCTGGGCGAAGTGGTCGCCATGGCGGCAAAGGTATGCTGCGAAAAGGAAGTTCTGCCGCGGGAACTTTACCTGCACCATCTGGAGGCGCTCCGGGAGCGGATGCGCGCCGGCATCCCCACCCCGGAGCAGTTTGCCTGCCCCTCCGTCGGGCGTTGGGAATCCTACCACTTCAAGGAGCGGGGTTACTTCCACTACGACGAACGACAGCAGTGCTATGAGCTCGACGAACGGACGAAAGCCGACATCCGCGCGCTGGGCAGGGAGCATCTGTTCCCGCACACCGGGAATTGACGACAACTGCATCTCCGAGGGAGAAAGGCGCGCCCGGAGTTTTTCCGTTCAGACAAGCAGGGCGGCGTTGTCGAGGATCTTCCGCCCGGCGGAGCAGGCAGGGCAGTCACACCATTTGCCGCCCTTCGCCTGCACTTCGCGGGCGTGTGCGGCAATCGCGGAAGCCCGCTCTTCGCCGAAAATCTGCTTGCCTCGCGAAGATTCGAAGAATTCAATGACATGCCCGATCGGGGCGATATCGTCTTTCAACTCCAGCACAAGCGCATCGGCCGCCGCTTTCTTCGCGGCGGGAACCGCGGCGTCGAGCCATTTCTGTGCGGCATCCTTGAGCTCCTGGCAGCAGGAGGGAGCGGCGATCATCTCCTGCACAATCTGTTTCAATTCCTGTTTTTCCATTTTAACCTCCTGTCATTTCGAGCTGTCGGCCGGATTCCGGCCGTTGAATTCCTCTTCCCCAATAGAATAGATCGGCGAGGAGGCAATTTCAAGCCGGAATCATCTTTTTTCACGAGATCCCCCCACTCTCTGGCGGGATCAACTGCTTACAGATGGAGCCGAACAATTTGACCGGAGCGGCGTGGATCATGCCGAAAACGATCCAAACGGGAAAACCGGATGCTCCAAGAGACAATCGGCGCCTTGATTACTGAATTGAAAAATCTGCTTTTCTTGACTGCTTCCACGTAATGCCCCCGGAGGAAAAAAAGGGGCTGTACCCATACGAGATTCATCTTTTGAACCATGCCGAGTTGAAAACGAAGACAACAGAGTTATATTTCCGTAGTTGCGAATCGGCAGCCGGACAACAACAAACCAGGATACATTTGTGCTATGGGGGTTTCAGTTTTTACACTTCTGGTCCTCTACGTCTTCGTAATTCCGTGCGGGCTCTGTTTTTGAGGGAGCATCGTCCAGACTGGTTTCGCCATGGGAGACTCTTTTTGTGGATTGCCGCGCTTTCCGTATTCTCATGGTGTGGCGTTGTCGGAACCGTTCTGATTTCTTATTTCTGCGGTCTTTTTCATTCCTCGCGGACCGGAACTCATTTTCGCGCTTTTCTTCGGCTGGTCCTATCTCTGGATCGCCTCGGTTCCTGTGTTTGCCGTCTACGGGATTCTCCGATTGGTGCGCCGGCTTTCCCTGCGTATCGGCAACCGATGATTGCGGCAGAGTCAGTACTTGCCGCGAATCGTAAAAATTTCCGATCGTTTCGCCAGACCATGGACGCAGTGGTCAATCCCCTGACGAGCCGAGGCATATCCCCGCGCCTCTCTCCCCGGGGGGATAATTTTCATTAAAAATCGGTGTAGGAATCCCTTGGATTGCCATATCCCGCAGGCTACCCGGTTGAAAGCACCGAAACAGCCTTCAGCCGGAGCGTGACATTGCAGATTCGAATGAATCTTTCCGAAGAGACAAGCCCGCTCTGATCGGTCAGAGGCGTCAACTGCGCCAGGTCACATTCGTCATCTGTAATCACGCAGAAGCAAATGTGCGCAAAACAGCGGACACTACCACAGCTTTTTTCCTGCACCTGTTTTTTGCATGATCGACCAGTCGCGTATGCCATGTTTCAGACGGATGCCGGATATCACAGCGCCCAAAGGGAAAATTTACAGACTGCTTCGTTGGAAACAGCCTGTAAACATGTTCTCTCTGGATCTCGTTGTTCGAAAACTTATTTCCTGCCGGCATCCCTTTTTTCAAACTGTATTACCGAATACAATCTGCTGGATTTCGTTGTGACGATCCCGTCCCCCAGGCAAGCGCGCCCTGGCGCTGATCAGTTCCATTGTTGTCGTTGACCAGAAACGAGAGACGGAAAAGTCCTCCCACCTCAGGCCTTATGAAAAACAAAGTTTCCCATGGCATCGCTATTTCATAGCGGGTTTTTCTGTCCGCGTGGAAGAACTTGTAACTGCTCCGGGTGCGCACCGCCCCTCCGTCGAATCCCGGAGGAATCGAACTTGGGACCAGAATGCTGTCGCCGACGGAAGAACGCCACCCCGTTTCCAGTTCAATTGTGGTCATGGGATCAACCTTGACCGGCGCAAGCCCGATTTGAATACTGTCGCCTTGCCAGAGCGGGAATTTCTGATGGTGGATTTCGTCATCCAGTTCCGCTGCAATGAAGAGGTATTTTTCATTCCAGGCAATCCAGATTTTGCCGCCCACTTCCGCTGCACCCGGGAAGACATGCTTGCCGTAAACATCACAAATCTGACGCGCGTGTTTCTTCAAATTGATGGCTGGAAATTTCTTCCATTCATCAAGTTCACCATCTTTGCGAAAATCCTCCTGCGGCATATAATGACATGGATTGTAACCGATTCTGTCCGTCACTTCAACAGGATCGTGATCGGAAAATTCAAAAATCACCTTGATGTCATGCAACCGGTACGGCACGACGGGACCCGGCAGCAACGGAATTTTAACCTCTGCAGTCTCTTTTGCCGGCAATTTCATCTCCGGCGCAGCAGAGAATTCCTGACCGGCAATTGTACCGCGAATCTTGCTCAGCGTCTGCCGAGCCTCGGGAAAGCGGTTTTTCAAACGCAGAACCAGATTGCCCTCTGCATCCAGCCGGAGCGCTTCCGACTCAAGCTGGGGAGTGACTTCAAATTGGAAAAACAGAAGTCCACAGAGTCTGCCTGCCCGGCGGAGTTCGCCTGAGACGGCGGCGCCGCCGACTTTTTTTCGGAAACGGGCAGTCTGACCTGCCCGGGCTGAAATTCACCGTTTCGCAGTTTTAAACGGAAATCCGCCGGCGCCTGAAACTCAAGTGTCATCGGGATACGGAAAAAAGCCGGAGTTTTTTCACGCAACACCACCTCTTTGCTTGTGCTTACGCTCTGGACCGGCCCGCTCAGGTAAACCGTGGTTGTGTTGAGCAGAAGGTAGATCCTGCCGTCCAAAGGAAGCAACTCCCGGGTTCGTCCCATCAGGTCGGTAACCTTGACCGGTCCGGTTGCCGCCACCTCCAGCACGACAGGTTTCCCGGTGCCCCAGAGCTGGTAGACCTCTTTCCCGTCACGCTGATATTTCAACCCGAGGCCGGGAGCCAGACCGGCAACTTCGCCAATCAGCTCGGCTCCATCCACCGCCCGGGTCATTGCGGCAAACGCGCTGAACCCTGGTTCCGGCAGAAAACGGTTCGTCTTGGTAAGAAATGCAAGGTACCAGGGGAATTTTTTTGATCCTGCTCCCGAAGGATGAAGTTGTACCAGTGGGCCCGTTCCACTCCCGCTCTGGCGAAGTTTCCGTAAGTGCGGGGAATATAGGCCGCCTGCATCTCCGGAGAAACACCCGTGTCGCGGCCGACCGGATAACCGAATTCATCCGCATAGATCGGAATTTTACGTCCTCCGGCATACTGATCAATCCGCTTCCTGAGCCACACCATATCCGGGTAAAGCGTCTCCGGCGGGCATGCCCACTCCGTCCACCGGTAGGGGTGAACACTTACAACATCAAGATAGTTCAAGCCGCCGAGCTTGAAAAAAGAGTCATACCATCCCCGCGGTACAAGCGAAGTACTGCATCCAACGACCTTGACAGACTGGGATTTCGTCTTGACGGCCTCATAGGAGGCTTTCAGCAGCGTAAGATAGTTTTCCGGCGTGGGAGCGACAACTCCATGGAGCAGAAATGCCGCGTTGAATTCGTTCCAGATCTCGATTTCATCGCTTTCCGGAAAGGTATCGATCAGCCAGGTCAGATAACGTTTCCAGGCGGCGACGCCCTCCGGAGTGTGAGGAGAAGAAAATCGATCGTAGTGGCGATTCCCGTAGGCTGCAATGAGCATAACTCTGAAATTCTCCACCGTTTTTCTGGTGATTCGCGGGACGGGGTTGTTGACATCGAGGACTCCCTTCTCCCGTTCGCTCTGATTCCAGGACGCGGAGTCGCGCAGTTCCGAGATTCCGGCGGCACGCAGCAGCGTCCGGATACCATGCGGCCAGGTAAGATGCCCGAAATGGCTGGTTGATCCATACAGAGAGCGTTTTTTCGGCAGCGGCGGAATTTCGCCGACGACCGCAAAGCGGCACTCGCCACCGTCGGAGATCCGGAAAAGGTAGCTCCCGGGCTCGAAAACAGGAAGCTGAAGTTTTCCCGTCCCTGCCGGAATCTCGCCGCTGTCGACAAGTTCCCCCAGAAATCAGTAACCGTATAACTGCGTACGGAAGATGACGAAACAAAATTCACTTCGATCGCCGGAGTGCTGACCGTGACTACATTGGCCTGAATTCCCTGAAGATGTTCCAGATTCGACCGAACGGCCGGCGCTTGCGGAGAGACCGCTGCCATAACGGGAACAGAGCATGCTGCCAGCATCACTGTAATTTTTTGAAAAGCTCCATCTTATTGCTCCTGAGATCAAATTATTATTTCGAGACCAGGCCGACGGCATCCGCCGTCCTGAGCCAGCGTTTCAGGTAGAACGGTGTATTGTACAGCTCTTCACCGGTTTTCATGGTGGCGTGGCCGTCGGCAAACGCGACGGAAATCCGTCCGCTGTGTGCCTGGTAGACGGCGGTCTTGGTCCCAAGAACATCTTCACTCGTTTGATAGAAAATGGCATAGGGAGTCCGCGTGCCGCTGTAAGTTCCGTCATATCTGGCCGTATCGGCAAAAACCACGGTTTGTGCCGGGGATTTCATCCTTGCCGTGACCATGTACCGGTTTTCGCCGAAATCGTCTGCCTTGAGGAAATACACCCCCATAGGTGTTCTTGGCCCGGTGACAGAGGCGGCAGCCAACATGGTCGCATCGATTCCGAAGGATTGAATATGGACATTTACGGTGTTGAGGTCATAGGGACGGCTCTCCGGGCACATCGTGGAGGCGTGGTTCAGATATCTGCCGGAACGGATGAGTTTGGCTCCTTCCAGCCGGCAGGCCAGGTGAAACGCCCAGCAATTGTAGTTCAGCCCCGAACCTGCAGAGTACTGCTGCGTAATGATGAAAAAAGCCGCGATTGTCCTGCGCATACATGAGTTGCGCGGTGATCGACTGCTTCTTGTTGTTCAAACAGGTCGATGCCCGCGCCTTGTCGCGCGCTTTGCCGAATACAGGCAGCAGCATACCGGCCAGAACGGCGATGATCGCAATTACGATCAGGAGTTCTATAAGCGTGAATTTCAGGCAGTTAGTCTTCATGATGGCCTCCTTTGGGGTGACGGGATTTTTTCATTGCCGTGCCTCCTTTCTCTGACAATCTTCTATCTCCTGAAATTTCGATCTGTAATATTTTATATGACTTAAAATTGATTCTGCCTCTACTGGGAAATCCGTGCCGATGGAGAAGCTTTGAATGAGGCGTCCCATGAAATTTTTTCATATTGCAATCATAAATTTTATTGTCTGGATGACGAAAACAGAGTATCGTACAATGTTCAGGAACAATTCTGTTTGAGCCTGCATGGAATCCGAATCCGGTTCCACGAAGCCGGCTCGAGAGTGCCGGACAGAATACTTCCATTCAGCGTAAGATTTTTGAAATCATGCAGTTTTACCGGGGAATCCGTTTCTGTATTGACGGCATGACAATCGTCACAGGAGAGAGTCACACCTTCCGGCATCCCGGTGATTTCAATTCCTGAAAGCGAAAATTCAAAATTCACTTTGCTTCCCACCCGGCGCGACGTCACAAACAAAAAAAAGTGAGGATTCCGCTTCATTCCAGACGGCGCTCATGTAGAGCTCCTCAAGCGTTTCCTTTGAGAAATTCAATTTCAAGGCTTCGCCCCGGCCGTAACGGGAGGTCTCGGCGAATACCGGATAGGTCGTCTGTTTCCAGAGTCTGCCGCCCGGTGCTGTACGAATCGGAGCGATTACATTGATGGTCTGCGCCACGCATGCAAGGTGGACAATGTCGGCATGATTGTGGAAAAGAGAAAGAAGCTCTCCGGCCACGGCTGCATCAAGAAGTGAAAAGTCCTGTTCCAGTAAAGGCCGGCCGACGGTCCAGCGGGTTTCAGGGGAATCACGCCGATCCGAATCCCAGACGATCCATTCGTCGATGCTGAGCAATACATCGTGGGGTGCATTTTTCATCTTTTTTACTTCACGGCAGAGAGAAATAGCGTTTTCAATTCCTGCGGCGAAGTGATCGGTGCGGCGAAGAAACTCCTCCGGCTCGTATGCTTTGATGTTGAACCCTTCGTGCAATGAGAGGTAATCCACATGTTCATAGGCCATTTCCAGAACAGTTCTGTTCCACTCGGGGCTGGATATGTTTCCGCAGAGAATCATCTTGAGATCCGGGTCGTACCTCTTGAACATCTTTGCAGTTTCACAGGCGAGCCGCCCATACTCCTCGGCGGATTTGTGTCCGATCTCCCAGTCTCCGTAGATCTCGTTCCCGAGACACCAGTAACGGACGTTGTAGGGCTCTTCATGTCCGTTGTGTCGACGCAGTTCGCTGTAGCGGGTACCGCCGGGAACATTACAGTACTCAAAAAGATCAAGCGCTTCCATGATGCCCCGGGTGGAGAGGTTGAGGGTGATCATCGGCCTGGAACCGGCTTTTTTCTGCCCACTTCATGAATTCATCGATTCCGAAGATGTTGGGTTCGTGCTGTTTCCATGCAAAATCGAGCCGGGCGGGGGCGTTTTGCACGCTCCCCGATCCCTTCCTCCCAATGCCATGTATCGGTGAAGCAGCCGCCGGGATAACGGCTCACCGGCATATCAAGTTCACGGACGGCTTCCAGAACATCCTGCCGAAAACCGTCGGCATCGGCGGTTGGATCAGACGGATCGTAGATTCCACCATAGACATTGCGCCCGAGATGTTCTATCAAGCCTCCGTAAAGCTCCGGAGCCACGGGAGCAAGACGTTTCCCCATATCCACCGCAATTGAAACTGCCATAATCCAGAAATCCTCTCTCTTGACGAAGCCGCTTTGCCGAACAGCTTCTACCGTTCTACGGTCATGGATTGACAAATAAAATTATAAACCTATATTAATTATGAAAAAAAAGAGATAAAAAACAAGATGTTGCAATATGCAAAAAAAATGAAACAACATGCCAAAACGATTTTTTTACCGTCGGGATGTTGTGAAAGATATATTGATTTTTCCCATTATCCGGAAGGGGCGGCGTGGTTTGGGCATGGTATTGCACTCGCCGGAATCGGCAGACACGTTCCCGGCTACCTTATTGATTACCCGAAACCCCGACGTCAAATCGTGATCGTGGTTACCCGTGGCACCTATTCCGTTGATACGCTCGATAAAGTAGTTACTCTTTCCGCGGGAGAACTTTTCATCATTCCTGCCGGAATCCGTCAGAGATACTGGACGGATGACGATTCTGCCTGTCTTTTTTTTCTGCTTGCCTCCTTCTCCGAAGATTGGCCGCAAAGTACGGGGATTCATATTCGGCAGGTGCAGCATATTCAGGAGTTGAAGGATTTATTGGATTTCGCATATCGTGTTGCAAACTCCAATCTGGGGCGTTCGCCTCAAATTGCACGGGCTGTTGCGGAGCTGATCGTTGAACTGTTGAAACAGGAATTGGACTATCCCGTTCTCTCAGTTTCTCCGGAAGAGCAGATCCCGCTTCTCTTCCGCCAACATCCAGAGCGGGGGTGGACGATCGCCGAGCTCGCTGCTCAGTGCGGCCTTTCAGAATCCTATCTTGCACTCCGTTGTCGGAAACGTTTCGGCAAGGCTCCCGGAGCATTGTTGACGGAAATTCGTATGACACTCGCCCGCAGACTGCTTCGGGAAAGTGATTATCAGGTGAAAGTGATCGCCGCCGCCTGTGGTTATCCGCATCCGGACTCTTTCTGCCGGGCGTTTAAAAAGAATTTGGTCAGACTCCGTTGGATTTTCGCGCTCGCAGTCAGGATGCTTGAAGGATGCCGGCTTATTTGAATATTTCCTGAATGGAAGCCGTTTATAATACCATCAGCCAGCGAAAAATACCAACCGAATGCGGAATTCACGCTTTTCCCGCGCACTTCATTGAAAAAAACAGTTTCCGGAAGTATATTATATGTCATTTTAAATCTGGATACCTGACTGATCATGAAAACTTGCCCGCGGCTCACTGTTTTGTTTCTGTCTGCGATGCTGGTCTCCTTTGCCGGCATCGTCGCAGCTGTCGTGCTGCATGCCGCGCCTCAGGATTGCAGCCGGTTCCAGAACGAAGACGCGGACCTTCTGCTCGCCGCCGCCGCATCCCGGATGCAGTCTGACGAAGCCGGATTCCCATCCCCCGGTTACGATTCGGTCGGCAGAACGCTCAACCGCTCCAGCGAAACGCATCCCACGCGGTCGGCCCGCCCGGCGTTTCTGCTGAAACCGGTCCGCTTCCTTGCAGAAAACCTCTCCACCCGGACTAGTTTCGCCCCTCCGGCGAACTCACGGCTGCAACTCTTGACCTGGCTTTCGCCACGTCTCAAGGCCCGGGCGGACCCCGCCGCGGCACGGTACTGCTCTGTCGCTTGAGTGTACGTGCCTGTTTTCTGCATGTAAAATTTCAAACCGGCTCGGTCCGATTCCTCTGACGGCAACCCGTCGGAGATACCCCTTTGCATAGTTCTGCCTGTTCCGGGGGGGCGAAACGGCTCGTGCACTTCCTGCGGCATATTCCCCTTTTTCCCATGATTCAAAAAAGCCCAGGAGTGTTAAAATTATGAAAAAAATCGACTTTATGCTGACTGCCTTCCGCGACGGATTCCAGTCGGTATTCGGCGCCCGCGTCTTCAGTTCCGATTTTCTGCCCGTGGTGGAAGAGGCCGCCTCGGCGGGAATCACCCATTTCGAGGCCGGCGGCGGCGCGCTGTTTCAGGCCGCCTATTTCTACAGCAACGAGGATGCGTTCCGCGTGATGGATGATTTCCGCCGCATTGTCGGAAACAGCGCCAACCTTCAGACCCTCGCCCGCGGCATCAACGTGGTCGGGCTCGACAGCCAGCCGCGCGACATCATCAAGCTGCACGCTCAGCTGATGAAAAAACACGGCATCACCACAATCCGCAATTTCGACGCCCTGAACGACGTGAACAACCTCCTCTACAGCGGGACCTGCATTGCGGAAGCGGGCCTGAAGCACGAAATCACCGTCACCATGATGGAACTGCCCCCCGGGGTGCGTCGGCCATACCGTGGAGTTCTATGAATCCATTCTGCGCCGGATTCTCGACTCCGGCATCCCCTACGATTCGGTCTGCTTCAAGGACGCCTCGGGAACCTCCACCCCCCACAAGGTCTACGAAACCATCCGGATGGCGCGGAACCTGCTCGGGGACCATGCGCGGATCGTCTTCCACTCTCACGAAACTGCCGGCTGCAGCGTGCTGGCCTACCATGCGGCGCTCGAAGGCGGAGCCGATCAGCTGGATCTCTCCATCGCCCCCCTCTCCGGCGGCACCTGCCAGCCGGATATCCTGACCATGTGGCACGCCCTGCGCGGCACGCAGTACGATCTGGATATCGACGTGAAGAAGATCATCAAGCTCGAAGAGAGCCTCAAACGGGCCATGAAGGACTATTTCATGCCGCCGGAGGCGACGCAGGTCAACCCGCTGATTCCGTTCTTCCCGATGCCGGGCGGCGCGTTGACCGCGAACACCCAGATGCTGCGGGACAACGGCCTCATGGAGAAATATCCGGAGGTCATCGCCGCCATGGGCGAGGCGGTGGCCCGGGGCGGCTTCGGCACCTCGGTCACGCCGGTGAGCCAGTTCTACTTCCAGCAGGCGTTCAACAACGTGATGTTCGGCCCCTGGAAGAAGATCGCCGAAGGGTACGGCAAGATGGTGCTGGGCTATTTCGGCCGCACGCCGGCGGAACCGGATCCGGAAATCGTCCGGATCGCCTCCGAGCAGCTCAAGCTGGAGCCGACCACCCGCAGTCCGCTGGACATCAACGACGAAAATCCGGCCAAGGGCCGCAAGGCCGCGATCGCCATGCTGAATGCGAACCAGCTGCCGATCACCGACGAAAACATCTTCATCGCCGCAAGCTGCAGCGAAAAGGGAATCCGTTTCCTGAAGGGCGAAGGTACCATCGGCGTACGCAAAATCGATCGGAAACAGAAGCAGGAATCCCCCGCCGCCACCGCCTCCGCGCCGAAACCGGATGCGGTCACCGTCACGCTGAACGGCAAAAGCTATGCGGTGAAGATCTCCGGCAACTCCGCGTCGGTCAACGGCAGGCAGTATGATTTCGCGTTGGCGGAGGGCATTGTCGAGGAGCAGCCGGTCCGTCAGGCCGCGATGGGGACGTCGGGGGAGAAGTTCACTGAGGTCCACTCCACTCTGCCGGGTGCGGTGGTCCGCATTCTGGTCAAACCGGGCGAGAGCGTCCAGGCCGGCCAGCTTCTGATGGTGCTCGAAGCGATGAAGATGGAAACCCCGATCAACGCTCCGGAAGCGGGCGTGCTGGCGAAGCTGGAGGTCGCGGAAGGACAGCAGGTGCAGTCCGGCGCGCTCCTCGCCGTGATCAAGGGCTGACGGGAGGTGAGTCATGAATAGCTTTCTCGATCTTTTTCAGGGATTCGCCGTCATGGCCGCCTCGGATCCGGTGGTAATCGCCGTCCGGATCACGCTGGTTCTCCTCGGTTTCGCCCTGGTCTGGCTGGGGCGCAAAGGCATTCTGGAACCGCTGCTGATGATCCCCATGGGGCTGGGCATGGCGACGATCAACGTCTCCTCGATGTTCTTCGACCCGATCAACATGGCGAACAAGACGCCGGTGGATGAAACCGCCGTGAACAACCTCTTCCTCGACTCCACGATCAGCAACAACGACCATCTGATGACGCTGATGCAGATCGACTGGCTGCAGCCGGTCTACACGCTGACCTTCAGCAACGGCCTCATCGCCTGTCTGATCTTCATCGGCATCGGCTCGCTCCTGGATGTCGGCTTCGTGATGAAGCGGCCGTATGTGTCGGCCATCATCGCGCTGTTTGCGGAGCTGGGGACGCTGCTGGTTCTGCCGTTGGCCAGTCTGTTCGGGTACGACCTCAAGGACGCGGCCTCGATCGCACTGGTCGGCGGCGCGGACGGGCCGATGGTGCTCTTCGCCTCGCTGAAGCTGTCGCCTCATCTCTTTGTGCCGATCACCGTGGTCGCCTACATGTACCTCGGGCTGGCCTACGGCGGATTTCCCTATCTGGTCAAGCTTCTGGTTCCGAAGAAGCTGCAGGCCATCGAGATGCCGCCGGACGATCCGAAACTGAAGATCACCAGCGGGCAGAAGCTGACCTTCGCGGTCGTCGCATGCGTGCTGCTCTCCCTTTCTGTTTCCGGTGGCGTCTCCGCTCTTCTTCTCGCTGTTTCTCGGAATTGCGATTCGGGAATCCGGGCTGGAAAAATTCCAGCATCTCGTCAGTGAAATCGTTTTGTATGGTTCGACTCTGACGCTGGGACTCCTGCTGGGTGTGCTTTGTGAAGCGAAGACGATCATGGATCCCAAAGGTACTGCCGCTGCTGATCTTCGGCATGGCGGCGCTGGCGCTCTCCGGAGTCGGCGGAATCCTGGGCGGCTATTTCATGTACTTCGTCACCCGCGGAAGTTCAATCCGGTCATCGGCATCGCCGGAGTCAGCTGCGTTCCTTCCACCGCGAAGGTCGCGCAGAAGTGCGTCACCCGGGCGAACCCGAATGCGATCATCATGCACTACGCGCTGGGGGGTGAATATCTTCGGCGTAATCACAACCGCGATTATCGCGGCCATCTACATCAGTTTGCTGCAGAATTCATGAGGAGGTGTTCACTATGGAACAAGCATGGATTATTATGGGGGAAACCTATCTTCTGACGATTGTGATTTCGCTCTTCGTAGCGTTTTTGATTCACATGATGACGCTGCTCATCCGCCGAGTTCGGCACGGCGGCGAAGCCGCTGCCGGTCTCGGCGGAACAGGTCGAAATATCGAAACAGCCGGATGATCCGGATGAGCTTGCCGCGCTCGCCATCGCGATTGCGACAACGCGGAGGCAGTGCGGGCACCCGCAAAACGCTTCGCGCTGATCTTCGAACACCGGCCGGCCTTCCGCCCCGTCGGAAGCCGCCGGCCGGTGTTCCACTGCCGGGAAACACCCGGCCGTTCTGCCTCTCCTCTCCGCAGTCATGGTTGCAACTTCTCCTGTTCGAAGAATGGGGCTGACCGCGTTATAATCCGACGGTCAATGCGTCGATCGTCGCGTTGCATTTTGCCTCGTTCCAGGCTTCCGGGCATCCCCCTCCTCCCCGGGAGGAAGCAGGCGGCAGCGATCAGCCCTCTTGCCTTTTTTCTCCCCGCATGGTATACTATCCCCAATGAAAATGCGGAAAATCTGCTCACAAAATTTTGTCGATCTGCTCACACACACTATAATAACAGTGAACAACGAAAGATGGGAAAATGCTGCTGCAAGCCAGAACTGAAGAATTTTACCGCAAGCTCGTCCCGGAGCTGAGCCGTTTCTCGCCGGGAGAACGCTTCTACTCCACCCGCGAACTTGTCCGGCGCTTCAAGATCAGCTACCGGGTCGTGGCCGCCGTGGCGGAGCGCATGGAGGCGGAAGGGCTTCTGGTCCGCCGGTTGCGCAGCGGCCTCTATGTGCACAGCGCAACCCCCTCCCGCTCCGTCGCCTTTTTCTACGTGGACTGGCCCAACCAGCATGTCCGAAGGCAGGTTCAGCTTCTGAAAGCAGCCCTCAAACAGCTGGGGAACTATCAGTTCTCCGCCCTCTCCTACCGGTATCAGGACAATCTGCTTACACAGATCAAATCCTGCACGGCGGACCTCATCGTGCTGGCCTGCCCCTCCCGGGAATTTTCCGACGAAGAGCTCATCCTGCTGATCCGGAACAAAACGAACATCGTCGTGAGCGACCGCGATCTCCGGGGGATCTCTTTGAACTGCTTCTATCTCAACGCCGCCTATGCCGCCCAGATGGCGCTGACACTCTTCCGGCGGCACAACCATACCCGGCTCGGCGTACTCCTGGCGGAGCCCCCGAGCGGCGGCGCCCTGATGCTCTATCAGAACTTCCTCGACGCCGTCCCCTTCCGCGGCTGCAACGCGGTCCCCATCGCCTGTCACACGGAGGACGGGGACTATTCCGCGGAGAAAGCCTACGAGGCAATGACCGCTCATCTGGAGCGGTTCGGACTGAACTTCACGGCTCTCTTCATCATCTCCGGCGGCGCGGCGTCCGGCGTATTGCGCGCATTCTACGAGCATGAGATCAAGGTGCCGGAACAAGTGAACATCATCGCCTTCGGCAACCCGGAGGAGACCCGCTTTCTCACGCCGCCGATTCCCACCATCGCCGACGATGAAAACGAAATGGCACGCCGCAAAGCCGCCGCCATCGACCACTACCTCAGATCTCCGGAGAAAATCCCGTTCTGCGTCGAATCCAAACCCGTTTTGTACGATCACCGCAAGGTTACCCATCAACCCGCAAAAGGAGTATTGCAATGAAAACCACAAACCAGAAACGCTCGTTTACGTTGATCGAACTTTTAATCGTAATCGCGATCATCGCCATTCTGGCCAGCATGCTGATGCCTGCTTTGAACAAGGCGCGTGCGAGAGCGACCGAAGTCTCCTGCGCCGGGAATCAGCGGCAGATCGCCTCCTTTCTGACTCTCTACGTCAACGATTACGGCGATACGCTTCCGCTCGGCAGAAAACAGTGCGGCATCAACCATGGAAGCACACCGCACATCGATGACTTCTGGCCCAATCCCCCTGCTGGTTTGAAACGACCTGCGGAATCTACGGCAAGAAAAACTATAAGTTGTTTGTCTGCGCGACCTATCAACCGATGGGGAAATTCGCGCCCGGGTGGAACACCGATTTCTGGCGGGAGGCGGAACTCACCTACGGCTACAACTGCAACGGGAGCGGTCAGAAACTCGCCCGCTGCAAATCCCCCGCCCGCACCTATGTGATCGGAGAGTTCTGGAAAGGAAATTTCGGCGTCACCGGCTACGGAATGTATGAAAATTCAACCATCTGGGACTTCGCCGCACTCCACAACAGGAAATGCAATCTCGCTTTTTATGACGGACACGTCCGGGGCGGGGTCGATGTCCTGCAATACCCTGCCCCCACAGACGAATTCACCGCCAATTTCCAATAACGCCCCCCAAACAAGAGAAAGGATACAATCATGTTCAAACACGGCATCAGCACTCTGCTCATGCTGGCCGCCGCCTGCTGTACGGCGGCGGAAACGGCCCGCCTGGTCGCCGATCCCTCACGGCGCCGCCTGTCACATCACCCGGAAAGAACAGTGGATCGCCCCGAAGCTCTTTCCGCTGATGAAAGAGGCGGGCATCTCCTGGGTCCGCTCCGACGTGGACTGGCGCTACTGGGAACTCAAACCGGGCGAATTCAATCCGCAATACGACCGTCTGGTGGATGCCCCGCTGAAGGCCGGACTGCATTTTCTGCCGATCCTCCCGGGGGATCCGCCGAAATTCGGCAAATGGCCCTGGGAACATCTGGACGCCTACGGGAAATTCGTCCGGCGCTGTGCCGAAGAATACGCCCGCTCCATACAGTACTGGGAGGTCTACAATGAGCCGGATGCCGGCAGTCACTGGTGCCCCTCCGCCGAAAAAATACGCCCCGCTGCTCAAGCGCACCTGGCAGGAACTCAAAGCGGTCAATCCGGAGCTGAAGGTTGTCTACGCCGGGCTTGTCGGCGCCAACGTCGACTGGGTCGAACGGACCTTTCGGAAAGGCGCCCACCAATATTTCGACGTGATGAACTATCACCCCTACACCTCGATGCCGGAGCTGATCTTTGCCTCAGCGCGCCAGCTGCGCGAGCTGATGACCCGGTACGGAGTGGGCGATAAACCGATCTGGATCACTGAGGTCGGCTGGCCGACGACCCCGCTGCTCGATTTCTATCTGGAAGTTCTGCCGGTGGCGGTCCGGGAAGCGGGCCTGAATCCGGCGGAGTGCACGGTCGCGCTGGTCTGTGACGCAAAGAGCGGGTTCGCCTTCGGCATGGACAACCACCCCCGTGAACTCTTTCCCCAATTCAAGGGAATCCGCCGGATTACCCTCGAAGAACTCAAGACCCTGAATCCGGCAGAGTGTCAGCTCCTGCTGACCCATCGCGAAGAGGGATTCCCCATGGCGTACTATCCGGCCGTGGTGCAGTATGTCAAAAAGGGCGGTACACTGGTTCTCCCCTACAAACTGCCCTACTACTTCGATCATCAGCTCGACGGCCGGGGCGGCTATGTGCTCAAGCAGGTCAACGGCGACCACCTGAAGGATCTGCACATCGCCTGGGATGCCTGGTGGACCCGGGAAGGCGTGCCGCAGGCGGAAAGTTATCAGCGCCCCGCACCGGCCTTCCGCGACAAACTTCACTGGGATCTCAAGGACCATTCCAAAGTCGGCCGTTTTCTGAGCCTTCGCAACATGAAGGAGGCGGATCTGTTCATTCCACTGGTCGAGGGCGGCAACAGCAGTTTCAATGCGCCACTCATCGGCGTCTACAAACTCAACAGCGATTTGAAAGGCAACGTCATCGCCTCGACGGCATCCGTCGTCTACGGGGTGAGCGAAAAACTGCAGGCCCAGTACCTGCCCCGCACCTTCATCTGCGGTTTCGCCGCGGGGATCGAACGGATTTTCTGGTACAATTTCATCAACAACCACGCCAATAAAAATTACTCGGAATCCCATTTCGGGCTGCTCACCAACACGCTGGGGCAGAAGCCCGCCTTCAAGGCGCTCAGACAGCTGACCCGCCTGCTCCCCGGCAACTCGACGGTTCCAGTGGTCGAAACCCGGGACGATGTCTACCTGGCCCACTGGATCAAACCGAACGGCGCCCATGTCTGGGCCCTGTGGAGTGCCTTCAACCGGCAGGACCTCAATACACCGGTGACATTGCAGATTGACGGAAAGATCGTCGCGGCACTCAACCACATGGGAGCCCGGCAGCCGATTCCCGAATCCGGCAGTGTGGTCAATGTGACCGGCTCGATTCTCTATCTGGTCGGCCCGCAAAAGGTCAGCTTCCAGTTGAAATAACAACGCCTCTGCGACGGGCGGGGAGGAGAGGTTTCCGCCCCCTCCCCCGTCCGCGGCCGGCACCTGAAATCAGGCGTCGGCCTTCGCCGCATTCTCCCGGCGGGACGAAGCCCGGTACTCTCCGGGGTGGTGTTGAGATACCGCCGGAACAGAACCGTCATCCGGCTCTGATCGCGAATCCCGGCGATCTCGGCGATCTCCGCCAGCTTGTAGGGGGGACTCCTCCAGCAGACGGCAGGCCCGTGCCACCCGCAACCGCTGCAGCCAGTCGCTGAAGGAATATCCCGTCTCCGTCCGGAACAGGTGCAGAAAACGGGAGACGCTCAATCCGCTGACCTCCGCCGCCTGCTTCGCCGTAATCCAGTCATAGCAGTGGTCCCGCATGTAATTGGCCGCTGCGAGAATCCGTCGATCCGAAGAGGGAGCTGGGTCAGAAGCGGTTTTTCCTGCCCGGGCAGCCACTCCGAATCGAAGAGATGATCCATCCGCTGTTTGAGATAGTCGCCCAGCAGACTCAGTTTCCGGTCCGAAACGGACGGGAGATCCAGCGGAACCAGCCGCTTCGCCTCCCCCGCGAACGGTCCGACGAACAGCACCCCCTTCAAGACTCCGGAAACCGTCATGCCCACCGCGAGGGTCTTCACGCCCGCATGGCACTCCGCAATCCGGAACCCCGGCGACAGCCGCAGTTTCCGAAACGATTCGTCGTGGTGAAAGTGAATGCACCGGTTCAGCTTGCGATAGGGATTGCCCTTGATCATCCGGCAATAGGGATCCGCGTGCTCGCACTGTTCCTGCAACACGTTCATCAGCAGGTCGTTGTCGGAAAAATGCCAGACGAAACCGCTTTCAAGAAAATTTCCCAGCGTCTTCAGCTCTTCGGAAAACAGCCGCAGCTTTTCCATAAATTCGGTTTTCAGCATAATATTCCTTTCTTTCAGCATGAAATATATATACATTTTCTCCGGTTTCAAGTATAATTAAAAGTAAAAACGGAGAAAATCATGAAGATCACCGCGATCAAAACCTTTGTCATGGACGCCTTTCGAACCAACTGGACCTTTGTGAAAGTGGAAACCGACGAGGGGCTGTACGGCTGGGGAGAAGCCTCGCTGGGAACGCAGGAGGGGCCCTCTCCGGCTGTGTCGAAGACCTGGAAACGGCTGATCGTCGGCCGCGATCCGAGGGAGATCGAAAAAATGTGCTTCGAGGTCTACCGCGACATCTACTGGAAGGGGGGCCGGTGCTCATGTCCGCGATCAGCGGAATCGAGATGGCGATGTGGGACATCACCGGGAAATATTTCAACGCCCCGGTCTACGCCCTGATGGGCGGCAAGATGCGCGATTCCGTGCGGATGTACGCAAACGCCTGGTTCGTCGGCGCCAGGACTCCGGAGGAGTTCGCCGCCGCTGCGTGGAAAACCGCCGCGCTCGGCGTCACGGCATTGAAGTGGGATCCCTTCGGCAAGGCCCATATGACGATCGGCAACCGGGAGCTCGACCAGGCCTCCGCAATCGTCGGCGCGGTCCGGGAGGCGGTCGGTCCGGAGGTCGATCTCCTGATCGAATGCCACGGCCGCTTCAACGGCTGCACCGCCCTGCGGATCGCCCGCGAACTCGCGCAGTACAACATCATGCTGATGGAGGAGCCGTGCCCGCCGGACAACCTTGCCGTACTGGCGGAGATCCGCTCCCGTTCGCCGATTCCGATTTCCGCCGGGGGAGCGGGTCTACACCAAGTTCGGCTTCGAGGAGCTCTTCTCGCGGAACGCGGTCGACATCGCCCAGCCGGACATCTTCCACACCGGCGGCATGTTTGAATCGAAGAAGATCGCGGCGATGGCCGAGGCGAAACACATTCCGGTCTCGTTCCACAATCCGAGCGGGCCGGTCTCCAACGCGGCGATTCTCCAGCTCGCCGCCTGCACGCCGAATTTCCTCATCCACGAAATCATGCTCACGGACGGAAGTTTCCGGAAACGCATCACCGACGAATGCGTTGAATTCGACCGGGGGTGCATTCGCATTCCCGACCGGCCGGGGCTGGGAATCGAAGTGAATGAATCCGTCCTCGCGGAGTACCCTTACAAACCGCGCAATCTGCGCCACTACACCGGCAACGTCACCGACATCCGCCCGAAAGGCGACACGGTCTATTACTTCAAGGGGCTGGAACATGAAACTTTCTGAAGAGCTCGGGCAGGCGCGGTTTCTCGCGATTCTGCGCCACATTCCGAAGGAACGGATTCTCTTCTGTGCGGAGGTGTTCGCCTCGCGGGGCGGAAAATTTCTCGAAATCACCTTCGACCCCTCCGATTCCGAAACGCTCCGCCATACGGGAGGTGCGATCCGGGCGCTCCGGCAGGAGTTTCCTCAACTTCACATCGGCGCCGGAACGGTGCTCAATGTCCCGATGGCGGAGGCGGCGGCGGACGCGGGAGCGGAATTCCTCGTTTCACCGGCCTGCTCTCCGGCGGTGATCGAAACGGCGCACCGCCGGGGGGCGGCCGTGATTCCGGGCGCGCTCACCCCGAATGAAATTCTGCATGCATGGGAGGCGGGCGCGGATCTGGTCAAACTGTTCCCGATTCTTCCGGGGCAGGAACAATACGTAAAAACGGTGATGGCGCCGCTGTCGCACATCCCGTTCATCGTAACCGGCGGAGTGACTCCGGAGACACTCCGTTCCATGCTGGCGACCGGGGCGGTCGCGGTCGGGGCGGGGGCATCGGTTTTTCCGCCGGCACCGGTGGAACGGCGGGACCGGACCGCCCTCGCCCGGCAGATAGAACTTCATCTCAGGGAGATTGTACATGGCTGACAAACTTGCAGAAAGAGTGGCTCTCGTCACCGGCTCGGCGCAGGGGCTCGGACGCGTCATCGCAGAAGCGCTGGCCAAACAGGGCTGCCGGGTGCTGATCAACTGCGCCCATTCGCCGGAAAAGGCGGAAAAGGTATGCATCGATCTGCGGCAGAAGGGATTCTCCGCCGACACGCTGATCTTCGACATCACCGATGAGGCGGAAGTGCATCGGGCAATCGGCGGAATGGCGATCGACATTCTGGTCAACAACGCCCGGCAGGACCCCTACAAACGTCCGGCGGGCATGAGCGACGGCGCCTGGTTCCACCACCTGCTGAACGTCAATCTGACCGGCGCCTATCTCTGTGCGCAAGCGGTCAAAGAGGGGATGAAGCGCCGCTGCTGGGGGCGGATTCTGAATGTTTCGAGCGTGCAGGCACACATCGGGATGGAGGAGCGGCTGCTGCCCTATGCGGTTTCAAAGGCGGGAATGCACGCGTTGACCCGCTGCCTCGCGCTGGAGCTGGGAGAGTTCGGCATCACCGTCAACACGCTGGCCCCGGGAATGGTGGAGACGGAAAACATTCACAACCGCCTCTCCGACGAGGAGATCGAGCGGAAGCTGCAACGCTTTCCGCTCCATCGCGCGGCCACCGCGGAAGAGGTGGCGGAAGCGGCGGTCAACACTCTCCGCTGCGGCGCGATGACCGGGGAAACGGTAAACATCAACAGCGGCGTCTACTTTGCGCCGTAACACAAAAAAGGGAGAAACAGGAGATGCTGGAGAGAGTGAGGGCACGGCTGGATGCGGTGGATGTCGTCGATCTACCGGTTCCGCGTAAGGACTTCTGGACGGATCCGAATCATTTCAATCTGGAGGAGGATCCGATGGAGCGGAGAATCAAATTTTTCACTCTCGTAGAACTCCTGGTCGTAATTGCGATCATCGCCATCCTTGTCGCGCTCCTGCTTCCTGCTCTGGGAAAGGCAAGGTCAATGGCATCAAGTATTGCCTGCGCTGGCAATCTCAAGCAGACAGGGCTGCTTCTTTCCATGTATGCCCAGCAGAACAGCGATTTTATTCCGTTTTATCAGCCTGGTTGTGAAGCAAGGGATTTTGTCCCTCTCCTGCTGGAAAGGGTTTCGAAAGGAAGTTTCACGGAAGGAGTGGATCAAACGGACTCTCTCAAGGGCGTTTTCTTCTGCCCCAACACCCCTCGTCTGGCGAATGCCGCATTCTACCGGAACAGTTACAGTCCGACACGCGGCCCCGCCAACTCCGCGCTTCCCCGTGCAGGAGGACTCTATTTTCTGAATGGAAGCTCCTATCGCCCCCCGCAAACTGGGGATGGTCAACCCCTCTTCCGTAGCCGTTGCCGAGTCGAAGATGGAAATTTTCAGTAACTGGAACAATCTCTGTTCAGCAGGAATTCCAGACGCGTACAAGACCAATCAAGCCCGGAGTCTTCCTCCGGATTCATCCGGAATCGTGGATTATATGCGGCATAATCTAAAAGCAAATTTTCTGTACGCGGGAGGCCATTTGAAGAGTCACCTCCTGGGAACACAGTTCCATTCCGCCGCCGCGACCCCGGCCATCTTCTGGACCGAAAAATAAATCAGCCGACACACGGGGAGCCCCCTCATGAAAAAAAATTCTGTTTTCTCTCAGCCTTCTTCTACTCCTTCCCTCCGGTACACAAAGCCAGGACGGAGCCGGGCACCAGTGGCGGTCTATCCACGCCGACCGGCTGAGAATTCAGGCGGGCAGTGCTCTGGATCTCACGGAAAATTCGAAACTTCCACGTCTTCCGGACGGGACACTTCCACGTTTGGAGATCCGACAGGACGGCAAACTTTCCTCGCGGCTGATGGGATTCAATTGCGGTGGCTTCTTCCAGTTTCCCGGCAATCCCTACCCGCAGCCGACCCGGGAGGAGGTATCCGCATTTGTCCTGGCGACACGTCGTCAGGGGTACAATGCAATTCGATTTTTCGATGCCGATAAACTCTGTACTCAGCAGAATTTCCTGCCGGATGAAGAACGGTTTTCCCTGCTGGATCACCTGCTGGCGGAGTTCGGCAGGAACGGGATATATTGTTATCTCCCGATCGCCGCATACCATGTTTTTCAAAAAGACTCGGCCGAATCACGTAAAAAACACAATTCCAACGATATGAAGCTGCGCATGTATCTCGGCGATCCGGCAGTGCGGAATGCATGGGCATTCGGAGTACGCACGCTTCTGAACCGTCGCAACAGCTGTAACGGAAAACTCTATCGGGATGACACGACAATCGGCGTGATTGAGTTCTGGAACGAATTGGAAGGTGGTTTGATCTGGGGAAAACTCGCCCCGGAAACATTGAAAATTGCAACGGGAAAAATTCCGGGAATATCTCAGGAAAAAATATCCGACGCGGAACTCGTTGAAACAAGCAACCGGCATGGAGTCTTTCGAATCAGTCCGGGTTCCATCCCGAATGCTGGGCGGCCTCGGAAAGACACCGCTTGACCGGGAGCTTCTGCTTTTCACCGGCTCCATTGCCCGGGAATGCTTCGACTGGTGCAGTTCCACTGTACGAGCAACCGGATACCGGGGGCTGATTGCCCAGTACGATGTTCCCCACTGGATCGATAATCTGGCCGTCCGTTACGAGAAAAGCCCCATCGCGGTTTCGCACAAGTATTTTGCCCATCCCTACCGGCGGAGCGGACGGGAATATTGCTCCCAGCAGAGCTGCGTCAACGCATTTGCACAGAATTTTCTGCTGAACAACGCTTCCCGCTACCCGGACCGGCCCCACCTGATCACAGAATACTGCCAGCCCGTCTGGAATCGTTACCAATTCGAAGCAGGTCCGCTTTTCGGCGCTTACGGTGCCCTGCAGGGAACTGACGGTATCTTCATTCATGAAGCGGCGGTCAATCTCAAACCGAAACGCGGCAGTTATCCTTACTCATATTTCAATGTGGGCGCCAATCCGGTCCTGCGCGCGGGAGAATTCATTGCGAATATGCTCTATCTGCGTGGAGACGTAAAACCGTCTCCATTCCGGATTGATCTTGCCGTTCCCGAAGAGGCGACCAGGATGTATCGAGGACTCTCGCTGGAGCAGATTCGTCTGGCTCTGCTTTGCGGCTTCGCGATTACGTTCCCGGATCTGCCGATTCCGCCGGATCTGAAGAGCTCTCCCGCCCCCGCCGCACTGACCATTCCCATGCAGGGCAGCAGCAAAGATGCCGGCTTCCGCGGAGGCTGGTCCGCGGATCTGCAGGAGACGGGCGATACGTCATTCGATATGAATACGATCGTTGCGGAACTGAAAAAACGACATCTCCTTCCGCCGGGAAACCAAACCGCTCCGGATTCGGGAATCTTCGAAAGCTGTACCGGAGAGATTCTCCTGAATTCTCCGGCAAAGGAGTTCCGGGTCATCACCGGACGAACCGAAGTGATCACGATGGAAAAAGGTCGACGGGAATTTTCCGGATTTCTGCGGCAGATAACCCTCTCAGAAGCCGGTTGTTTCGCCGCGACCGCAGTCGACCGCCGTCCGCTCCCGGAGAGCCGGCGTATCGTTCTGGTCTACTCCACACGCGTGGCCAATACCGGAATGGAATGGGACGCAACAGGAGAGTACCTCGTCAAACGCGGCACACTGCCGGTCCGGATGAAAACGGGGCGTTTTGACGCCGTTTTCACCAATCGTTCCGGCAGCCGGTTCCGCTGCTACGCATTGAATCTCGCCGGGGAACGCATGGAGGAAATTCCACTTCTTCAGGAGCAGGATCGGCTGATCGTATCGGTGGATACGTCGCAGACAAAAGAGATCAGCCCCTTCTTCGAGCTGGTCGGAATGGAGAATGAGAAATGAATTGTGAAGAGCCTGTATTCGACTTCAACCGGAATCCTTTTGAGAATCATCCGGCACTGGAATTCCAGATGAAACTGCCTCAGAAATCGAGCAGGGAGATAAAGAATTCCCTGATGGGGCTGGGATTTGAGACACTGGACCGGCAGACATTCAATCCGAAAGATTTCTATGATCTTGTCGGAGAAACCGGCATCAAGCATGTGCGCTGTCAGACCGGCTGGATCCGGTGTGAGCGCGTCAGGGGTCAATATGATTTTTCATGGCTCGATGACATCGTGGACTCCCTGGCGCAGCGGGGAATCCGCACCTGGTTCAGCCTCAGCTACGGGAATCCGCTGTACACGCCGGTCCCGGAATATGAAGAGATCCGTCGGAGTTCCGGCTCGGGAATTCTTTCCGGACGGATTCGCGGCTACGTCGGGGAAGTCCCCCTCTACCATGGCGAAGAGGCGATGCGAGGTTTTCTTGACTACACGCGGGCCATTGCCGGGCATTTCAAGGATCGTGTGACGGAATGGGAGATCTGGAACGAACCGGATGTCCTGAGTCAGTTCTGGTGTTATCATGGGCGTGCCCCTTATCCTGACCTCTCCGACCTTGAACGTCTCGAACGCTGTGCCGCGGATTATGTCCGCTTTTTCCGGGAAACTGGAAACGTAGTCCGGTGTGAGATTCCATCCGCGCGCCTTGCCGCCTGTGCAGCCAATCCGGCCTCCGAATATATACGGGCCTGTGCGGAACACGGCCTTTCCGAGCTGGCGGACATTTTCTGCTATCATATTTACGGAAATCAGGAAAACTATACCAGGCGGAGAGTGAATTTTGCCAAAGCCTGTCTTGGAACGAAACTGGAGTACTGGCAGGGCGAGAGCGGCTTTCCGACCGGCAAAAGCACCCTGTTCACATTGCCGACCGAATATAATCAGGCAAAATTCATAGCACGCCGAGCGATGATCGATCTCCAGTGCGGAGCAAAACGCTCCTCTATTTTCACCGTCACTGATTTTAAAAACTACTATCCGGATGGGAGCGACCAGCATTTCGGAGTCATCAATGGAAGAACTCTGAAGCCGAAACTCTCCTGCCAGGTTCTGAAGGCGATGGCGTTTCTGACCGAGGATGCAATTCCCACCGAAGATCTTCTGATTCGGTTCACGCCGACACATGGCGCCGTTCTCAGTCCCATTCGCGCCTTTGATCTGGAGACGGTTGTGTTTCGCAAAAACGGTATTCCCGCGGCGGCGATCTGGCAGCCGGAGAACGTGGCGATTTCCTTTCAACCAATCATGGGGGAAATTCAATTCCTGACAGGCAGGAAACCTCCCCTGACGGAACCTGTCCTGATCGATCCTCTGCGTGGAAACGTGTATCGAATCCTCCATGCGGGATGCCCCGCCTGGGCAAAGGGAGGAACGGTCTTTCCGCCGCTTCCCGTTCCGGATTATCCGGTTATCATAACCGACCGCCGTGCGGTGACGGGAGAAGAAATTGCAGAGGTCAGCTCCGCTGCGACGCAATGACCGGGGAAACGGGAAACATCAACAGCGGCGTCTACTTTGCGCCATAATGCAGGAGAAGCGGGAAATGCTGGAAAATGTGAAAAAAAGGTTGAATGCAGCAGGCATCATTGTGCCGCCGGTTCCGCGAAAGGATTTCTGGACGGATCCGAACCACTTCAATCTGGAGGAGGATCCGCTGGAACACTTCCCCGGCGCGGAACTGCTGGGCCGCCTCCCGTCGAAAAGAAGCGTTGACGTGAAGCGCTCCATCCTCGGCGTCGGCTTTGAGACGCTCGACCGCGACACATTCGATCCGCGGAAGACCATTCCCTTCCTCGCGGAGAGCGGCGTGAAGTTCGCCCGCTGCCAGACCGGCTGGATGAAGTGCGAGAAGGTTCCGGGAGAGTACGACTTCTCCTGGCTGGACGAGGTGGTGAACTCCCTGGCGGGAATCGGCATTGAAACCTGGTTCAGCCTGAGTTTCGGCCACCCGGTCCACACTCCGGCGGCGGCGTATGAGAAAGCGTGGCGCGAAGCGGCGGGAAAGATCGTCCCCGGCTGGGCGAGGGGCTGGGTGGGGGAAGTCCCGCTCTACCACGGGGAAAAGGGCATGAACGCCTGGAAGCAGTATGTCCGGGCACTCTGCCGCCACTTCCGCGGCCGTGTCCGCTACTACGAGGTCTGGAATGAGCCGGAAACCTTCTGGTGCCACAACGGGAAATCCCTGTGGGACGAACTCTCTCTGGAGGAGAAGGCGCGCGATTACACCCGGCTGGTGGCGAAAACCGCCGAAGCAGTTCATGCGGAAATACCGGATGCAAAAATAATTGCAGTTGCGGCCCAGACCGGCACCAGCTACATCAAAGCGCTCGGAAAAAACAAACTCGCCGATCACATCGACATCTTCAGTTATCACTTCTACGGCCCGGTGCCGGAGGAGTTCATCGGGGAACGGGTGAACCATCTCCGTGCCTGTCTGCGTCCTTCTGATCCGGCAAAGAAAATCCGTTTCTGGCAGGGGGAAAGCGGGCGTGCCAGCGGCAAGTCGATGCTCTTTTTCCTTCCCGACGGAGATGGCGCAGGCGAAATATCTGACCCGCCGTTTTCTGACGGATCTGGCCTGCGGCGCGGAGCTGAGTTCGATCTTCACCGTCACGGACTTTCTCTGCTACTATCCGGACGGGCGCGACCAGTATTACGGTGTGATCGATGCGAAACACAACTGCGGGAAACTGGCCTACTACGCGATGCAGGGGGATGGGTTTCCTCTTCGACGGGCTGGTAAACGCGCCGGACAATTTCTGCGCGTTCCGCCCCGACAACTGGCAGGCGTTCGAACCGCGTGCGCCCTACCGGGTGGAGGCACACGCCTTCCGCCGCAACGGGAAACCGCTGTTCGCCTTCTGGAATCCGGAACACGTCGAACTCTCCGCCCCGGCGGTGTACGGATCCATCTACATGCTGATGGATGACGCGGAGATGTTTGAAAATCCGGTAGTGATCGACCCGATTCGGCGAAATGTCTGGCAGCTGGATGAACAGCTGGTACAGCCCACGCTGGAGGGCGGCAATTTCTACGGCGCACTCCGCATTCACCGCTTTCCGGTCATGGACTACCCGCTTTTCATTGCGGATGCATCGATGTTCGACGAAATTCAAAACTGAAGGGATGGTTGCACTATGAATCTGCTGCAATGGGGAATCGCCTGCGGAATGACCGGCTGCCTGCTGGCGGTGGCCTCCGCGGCGGAGCTGATATGGAAGAACGATGAATACCGCATCTACCCGAAAAAGAATCGTTGCGTCGTCCGCAAGATGTCCGGAGAGCCATCCGGCCTGGAGGTGCTTTTCCGGCCGACCCAGTCCCGCCCGGGCGTCGAAGCGCCCTTCATGGTGGTGGCGATTGTTCAGAAGGACTCCCGCTTTTCCGACCGCATGGCCTCCTACGGCGCTTTCGCGGTCGACGTGGAGAACTGCAACGACCGCCCGCTGGTCTTTCAGGTGCGGATCGTCACCCACCACGGCAAAGTGGAACGGGCAACAGAAAACTTCCGACAGATAATTCCCGCACGGTCGAAGGTCACGGTCACCGCCCCCTACGCGACCGTAGCCCCCTTCAGCCGGATTGCGCTGGATCCCCGGCTTCGCCTGAGTCCGGCGGGAGTCGACTGCAACGTCAATTTGTTCCGCGAACGGCTGAGCGTCGACTTCGGCGTTCTGAGCGCTTCGCTCTATCAGGAGAAGGAGTATAAATTCAAACTCACCAACTTCCGTCTCACCGGGCAACCACCGCAATACACTCCGCTGCTGGCCCATCCGGAGAAGTTCTTCCCCTTCATCGATGATTTCGGGCAGTACATCCACGCGGACTGGCCGGAGAAGGTCCGCTCCGAAGCGGATCTGAAAGCACGGGCGGTTGAGGAGCGCAAGGCTCTGGCGGCGACGACGCCGATTCCCCGGCGGACCCGGTTCGGCGGCTGGGCGGACGGGCCGACGCTCCGGGCGACCGGATTCTTCCGGGTTGACCGGTACCGCGACCGCTGGACTCTGGTGGATCCGGAGGGGAAACTCTTTTTCGGTATGGGAATGAATGGAATCCGGTTCCGTCAGAACGACTACAAAAAGATCGCCGCCACTGGTTCACCCATCTGGAGGATCACACCAGTCGCAATCTCAAAATCAAATACGGCAGCATCGATCCCGCCGCCGTCGACATGGCGCAGGAACGGCTCTGCAAATGGGGCTTCAACACGGTGGGCGGCTGGTGCGACAAACGGGTGTATCGCGGGGGTCGTCTCGCCTACACTCCGGTGTTGCTCGACTGGTCGAAACCGGCGCTGATACCGGGGCGGAAATTCTACGATGCATTTGATCCGGCGTTCGTCCGGTCGCTGGATGACGCCTTCAAGACACAGTGGAAATTCACCATCGACGACCCGTGGTGCATCGGCTATTTCATTCACAATGAGCTGACGCTGAACCCGGTGGAGCTGGGCGAGCATGTGGCGACAGCTCCGGCTGCCATGCCCGGGAAAAAGAGTTCCGGAAGTTTCTGGAGAAAAAATATCCCTCCATCCGCGAGTTGAACCGGGTCTGGAGCGCCGACTATGCCGATTACGACGATTTCATGAGCTCCCGGAAAATCCGGTTCGACAAGCGGAAAAGCCACTCGGATATGGCGGCATTCGGCCGGGTGATGATCGACCGTTACTATCGAGTCTGCCGGGACGCGGTCCGGCGCAATGCCCCGAATCATCTCTATCTGGGCTCCCGGCTCCGGCCGCTGCCCGATGCCGATCTCCTGGTGGCATACATCGCGAATCAATACTGTGATGTGGTGAGCATCAACAGCTATTATCTGCTCTACCGGGATCTCGGCATGCCCGGCATCACGAAGCCGATCTGGCTGTCGGAGTATTCGATCCGGGCGGACGGCCGCGGCTACTGGGGGGCGCAGCCTTACCGCGATCAGCAGGAACGGGCCGAAGTGTTTCAGCAGGTCTTCCGCGACATTCTCGCCAATCCCGCCCTTGTCGGCGCCAGCTGGTTCTGCTACCGCAGTCAGCTGGTGACCGGCAGGATGCCAGAGGGGAGGCGTATCCCTTCGGTTTCGTGGACATCACCGATACCCCGTACCCGGAGATGACACAGGCCAACCGCCGTCTGAGCGAAACCATGTACGACATCCGTTTTGGAGCGGGAAAGTGACCAACCGGAGAAAATTCCCGGAGAAATCGGCATCCATCCATCATAACACAAGGAGGTGAATATGAAAAGGAACACAAATTTTACCCTTATTGAACTCCTCGTCGTGATCGCAATCATCGCCATTCTGGCTGCGCTCCTCATGCCGGCACTGAACAAGGCGCGCACCACCGCAAGAGCCGCCAAATGCATCTCCAATCTGAAACAGTGCGGAATGATGATCGGCATGTACGGAAGCGATTTCAACGGCTACTTCCTGATGCGGGTTCCGTCGGCGGAGGGATGGTATTTCAAGCCCTGCCACAACAACCAGAACGGCGGCAGGGGGTACACCTACGGGACATGGGGTCAGATTCTGGCCAATGCCGGTTACGCCAACCCGAGCAATCAGGTGACGGTCTGTTCGGAATCCAAAATTCCGCACGACGCAAACAGCGCCTACTTCGAATACACCTACGGGGCCAATGCCGACGGCCACTGGGAAAATCACGGAGCCTGGTGCGGCACCAAAGGCTGGGGCAATGAGAAGGGGCGCTGGTATTATCGCGGCAGTGAAATCGGCGCAAAGAGCGGCGACGACTTCAAAATAATGATTCCGGAGAAGGCGCCGAGCACCTTTGTGATGCTCGCCTGTGTCCGCACGCCCTACGGGACGCTGAAGACCTCCGGAGCGAAAGTATCGGGACTGGGCGGAACCAGCGTGATCTGGGGCAGTTCAAGCCTCAGCGGCACTTGCTACTGGGCCGTCCATAACAAACAGGTCAACGTCCTCTTCCCGGATCTGCATGTCACCTCGCAATCCACCATCGAGATGCGTCAGAAAGTTGCGGACAACCTGCAGTTCTTCTATGGGGATGAGATTTATTGAACCGGGTTCTCCGCCGGCGGCCGGCCGGGGCAGAAGTACCCTAACTATGTACGGCAGTATCGTTTTTATGTATTTGCAGTTTCCGGTTTCGCATGTATTATTCAAAACGGACGCGCAGTCTCACGGACAGAATGCGAAATTCCGCCCGGCCGAAACAGGAGCAGGGTTACTCGAAGGAGAAAGATTTGATGTCAAAACAATGGGAAAAATTTCCGGGGAATCCGGTGATTCCAGCCGGGCAGTGGGGAACGATTTTCGATCCTTTCGTTCTGGAGTGCAGACCGCCGGCGCCGCGATTCCGGATGTACCTGAGCTGGCGCCCCCAGAACGCCATCGCCATGACCGAGAGCGACGACGGCATCCACTGGAGTGATCTCCGGATCGTCCTCGGCGCCTTCCCCCGGCCGGACCTGCGGGAGTTCCACATCAACCGCGCCTGCGTCGTTCCGCTGCCGAACGGCGGATTCCGGATGTACTACTCCGGCCAGGGGCCGGACCGCACCGCGCCGAAGCACGCCGCCATCTTCACCGCCGAAAGCCGGGACGGCATCCTGTGGAACCGGATTCCGGAAGCGGTGTTTTCCCCGATGGCGCCTGGCAGAACTGCGGCGTCATGTGCCCCCATGTGCTCCGCGACCCGGCAAGCGGCCTCTTCCAGATGTGGTACTCCGGCATGAACAACCCGGGAATCCACTACGAACCGGATGCGATCGGCTATGCCGAAAGCCGGGACGGGCTGGTCTGGGAGACCCCCTCCCCCGATCCGGTGTTCCGGGCGGAACAAATTCCCGGCGGCAGACTCATCAAGGTGACCGCGGCGCAGGTTATGAAGCACGGGAAATTCTACTACATGTTCTACATCGGCTTCGAAAGCCATTCGCGGGCGACCATCTGCCTCTGCCGCTCCCGAACCGGCGTCGACGGCTGGGAACAGTATCCGGGCAACCCGATCGTTTCCCCGGACGAAGGGAGCTGGGACCACGACGCCTGCTACAAACCGGCGGTCTGCCCCGCAAACGGCGGATTTCTGCTCTGGTACAACGGTCGAAAAGAGTCCTCCGAACAGATCGGTCTGGCCGTGCTCCGCACTGCGGAACTCTGGTAAGGGAAAAGGAAGAATGTCATGCGGAATTTCATCGACCGCCGTATCGTCGCTGAATATTGCAGGAGGTTCAACGCACTGGACTCCGAACTCTACCGGGGGGGACATTCCGAATGCGGAGGCCGAGGAGTTTCTAACCGAGCAGATTCCCCGTTTCGACTGCCCGGACCCGGTCTTCCGGGAGATCTGGTACTTCCGCTGGTGGAGTTTTCGCAAGCATATCCGCACCACTCCCTTCGGCAGAATCCTGCTGGAGTTCATGCCCGATGTGCCGTGGGGGGGAGCGTTCAACTCCATCAGTTGCCCGGCGGCCCATCAGCTGCGCGAGGCGCGCTGGTTCCGCGACAAGGGCATCGCCGGAGAGTACCTCGCCTTCTGGATGCACCCGGAAGCTGCCGCCTCACCCCGCAGCTACACCTTCGGAACCGCCACCGCCGCACTGGACACCGCGGCGGTCACCGGCGACAGGGCGCTGTTGCGGCGGCTCCATCCGGCGCTCCGCCGCAACTATGAGCAGTGGCGGACAAGTCACCTCACACCCGCCGGACTTTTCCGGCAGAGCGACAACCGCGACGGCATGGAGTGCTCCATCGGCGGCAGCGGGTACCGTGTCACCATCAACAGCTGCATGGCGGCGGAGGCCGGCGCACTGGCGCAGCTCGCCGCCGACTGCGGAGAAACCGGGAGGCCGCCCGCTTCCATCGGGAGGCGAAACGCCTGCGGCGGCTGATCGAAACCCGACTCTGGAACGAGAAAAGCCGTTTCTTCATGACCCGGCGCGAGGAAGATGACGCCTTCGTCGACGTGCGGGAGCTGCACGGCTACACCCCCTGGTACTACTTCTCCGGCATGGCACGGAAATTCGACATCGCCTGGAAACAGCTGACCGATCCGGAAGGATTTCTTGCCCCGTTCGGACCGACCACCGCCGAGCGGCGCCACCCCCGGCTTCCGGCTGGACCGCGGCGGACACGAGTGCCAGTGGAACGGCCCCTCCTGGCCGTTTGCCACCTCGGTCACCCTGACCGCCCTCGCCCGGCTGCTCCACGAGCGCGAGAGCGCGGCAGTCGGGCGCCGCGCCTACTTCGAGACGCTCTCCTGCTATACACGGAGCCATTATCTGCGGGAAGAGAACCGCACCATCCCGTGGATCGACGAAAATCTGGATCCCTTTACCGGGGAGTGGCTGGCCCGCTCGATTCTGCAGAGCTGGGAGAAGGCCGGCATCCGGAGCGACGCCCTGATCCGGGAACGGGGCAAAGATTACAGCCATTCGACCTACGCCGATCTGATCATCACCGGTCTGTGCGGAATCGATCCGGATCTCCCCGGAGAGATCCGCGCCGCACCGCTGCTTCCCTCCGGAATGCTGGGATTACTTTCTGCTCGACGGCCTCTGCATACGGGGGGCATGAACTCGCATTGCAGTTCGACCACGACGGCAGCCGCTACCGGCGCGGCACCGGGCTAGCCCTCTATCTGGATGGAGAGGAGGTGGCCCGCACGCCGTCCCCGCAGGCGAAGTGCATGCCGTTCTGTAACGCGGGGCAAGGCTGTTTTTCCCGGCCGCCTCTCCGGCAAAAAGCGCCCGGGGCAATTCAATTCCGCCGGATTTTACCGCTCGGGATTTGCAATCGGAGAAAATAATAGTATCTTACAATTTCAAGCGATCCCGACGGATCGCCAGCCTCCCTCCCGCAGAGAGGCAGAAAACCAACGGCTGGAGTTACAACAAGGGAAGCAAAATGAACCAGTTCGCAAAACGATTGATGTGTCTCGCCGCTCTGGCGCTCGTCGCCGGATGCCAGTCGGTGAAAAACGGTCCGACGGAGTCGAACACCACCTTCGCCAAGGACGCGCTGATGCCCTACGTCGAGAAAGGTCAGCTCCCGGGCGCCATCAACGTCTTCTACAAAGACGGCATTCAGGAGACCGCCTGCGTCGGATATGCCGACGTCGCGGCCAAACGCCCCATCACCATGGATGACGTGTTCATGCAGTGCTCCCAGACCAAGGGTTTCTGCGGTGTCACCATCGCCATGCTGGTCGAAGAGGGCAAGATCAATCTGGATGACCCGGTCTCGAAATACCTGCCTGAATTCAAGACGCTCTGGGTCCAGAAATCCAACAAAAACGGTGTGAAGACCCTCGTCAAGGCGAAGACGCCCCTCACCATCCGCATGGTCATGAACCACACCGGCGGATTCCCATTCGAGATCTCCGCCAAGCAGGGGAACATCAAGGGCGGCGGCTGGTCCGGCGGCGCGCCCCTCCGCCAGACCGCGGCGATTGCGGCGGCCTCCCCGCTGCTGTTTGAACCCGGCACCAAAGTGCAGTACTCCAACACCGGCATCGACATCGGCGCCGCTATCGTCGAAGTGGTCACCGGACAGCGCTGGGAGGATTTCCTCAAGGAGCGGGTTCTGCTTCCGCTCGGCATGACCTCCACCTGGTTCTGGCCGACCGACGAACAGCTCGAAACCCAAGTCGAAATGTATGACTGTGTGAAGGACGCCCCGGCGAAGTACCGGCTCCAGAACAATATGCAGCAGCGTCCCTACAACGACTCCCACGTGTTCGCCTCCGCGGGTGCTGGACTCTGGACCACCGCCAACGATCAGCTCAAGTTCTACAAGATGCTGATGAATCTCGGCGTGGGCGACAACGGCGTGCGCATCCTCAAGGAGGATACCGTCAAGAACCTGCTGGCCAAGTCGACCCGTCCGAAGGGGATGGGTGGCTACTCGCTCGGACTCTCCGCTCCGGAAGTGGACAAGGAGGATTCCTGGTTCGGCCACGGCGGCGCCTGGGGCACCAACTGCTCGGTCAACTGGCACCGCAAGGAGCTGAAACTCTGGGTGGTGCAGCTCTGCGGCCAGCCCCGTCCATGGGACAAGGCGCGTGGAGAGGCGGAGAAGAAATTCTTCCAGTATGTCATCGACAACTCCGGCGCGGACGCCTACACCGGCCGGGTCAAGTAATCCGGAGCTTTCCGTCCCCTACGGCATTCCGCTGCACGAAGCGCGGAATGCCGTTTTTTATATTGCTTCAGCGCAAAAAAACTACCGGCTGTGCCGGTATGTAGCCGAACAGCTTCAGCTTCAAGGCGAGAAAAGAAACTCCGTGCTATAGTATTGTAATTCGCCAATCACAAATAATAGAACGGAGTCTCAAATGTCAATTGACAAATTATCACACACGAGCTGGAAATGCAAGTATCACATTGTATTTGCCCCCAAATATCGTCGACAAGTGATCTATAATCAAATTAAAAAAGATATCGGGAGAATTCTACGTCAATTATGTGAATTGAAAAAGGTAGAAATACTAGAGGCCGAAGCTTGCCCTGATCATATTCATATGTTGGTAAGTATCCCTCCCAATTTGAGTGTGTCTCAATTTGTAGGGTATTTGAAAGGAAAAAGTTCTCTGATGATCTTTGATCGACATGCGAATTTGAAATATAAATACGGGAATCGGCATTTCTGGTGCAGAGGTTATTATGTTAATACAGCCGGAGCAGATACTCATGCGATTGCCGCTTATATTCAAAATCAACTGGCAGAGGATCAGGCAATGGAGCAATTAACGTTTAGGGAGTACATAGACCCGTTTACGGGTAGCAAGAATTAAAAGGCAGAAGAACTCTGCCTGCATAGCAGGGGGCCTATTTCTTTTCAAATAGGCTATTACAAGAAAAAGGTTGGTTGGCCGCTTTAGCGGCGGCCTGTGAATTTGTTGCGATTGGCGAATTTTTTCAAAGCCCGTGTCGGGCTGCCGGTAACATCGCCTTGAAGGCGTGGTGCATACCACCGGCTAAGCCGGTGGTTTTGATTGCCTCCGTTTCAGAAAACTCCTGGTGGATATCCCGCAGGAAGCGAGCTGAACAGCGAACGCGGGCAAAAAAAATGGCAGTCCTCGTAAGGACGAAAAACCACGTTTTTCATTTTCCCCTCAAAAACGCTTTCCCCCAGCTGTTTTTTTCGTTTTCAGGTCACCAAATCCCGCAATTGTGACCCATTTGTGCCCCCAATGTGCCCCTGAATGGGACCCGTCTTTACCTATAATTTACCCGCTATGGCTGGATTTTGACAGGGGATTTCCAAACTTTTTTTCAACTTTTTCAAGCTAATAACACACCTCCATTCTTTCGATTAAGGAGTAAATTTCCTTGTACTTGCTGAAATGGAAAGAAAAGGATTGGCTCATTATCAGACAGAGTGAGATAGCTTGTAATACCATGGAGAAATCTCAGAAAAGTTGCCCTTGCCGTAAAAGTCTTGGTCCGTTCAATTTTATCCGATTCTGTGCGTGTTGAAGTGGGTTGTTCTGTTGTCAAAACAGGTATTATGAGGCCGGTATTACACTGTTTCAGATTTCGGCCTTTTCCACCCGGCGGGGCGTATCAACTATTCGATTCTGTGGCGAGGCTTCTCTAAAAACCTTTTGGTATTTATCAATTATGTATGCAATCTCTGCACATTGCATACTCCATATATACTACTTTATTCCAATATACCTCACCACCTCACCACAGAATATTTATAATTGATTAAATATAAGGATATTAACTATGTGGCGTGGTTGTGTGGGAGGTATGGTGTGCTTCGATAGGGAAAGGGAAAGTTTGCCTGTGTTTCTGCATATTTCAGATGTTTGACCTGTGTAATCATTGTAAAATGTGCAGTTGAGCAGGTGTGCAATTCGAGAAAAGTGTGCAATCGTCAGTAAAAAAGCTCCGGCCTTTTGGTTGACCGGAGCTGAACTGTTTATCTGTTTTTTGGAGTAATGGTATATTGGGTACGATGCACTCCTCCTATGACCTTTTCCTGAATCTCGTAGTCCTTTTGCAGATATACCAGACTTCTTATAAACAGGCTGGAGAATTTTTGATTGGAATAATAGGCGAAATCAGAATTAAATTCTGCCAACCGCTTCCTTATGTCATCTGTATAACCTTCTAAACTGCCAGAATGATAAGGGTGAGAAAAGTAGCTGGCCAGGGCTGCGGCAAGCGCATTGTTTTCCAGAACAATATCCATTCTGTTTTGCTGATTCTTCAGAATCGCAGATTTCATGAGTTCTTCTATCTGTAATACGCGACCCAATTTTACGGCATACTCCCCCAGTCATTGTGACGTAAGCCTAAATTTTCCGTCACACGGACCTTATCGGCAAGAATCTGCTGCAACTGGCGGCAGATCGTGGAAAGAGAGGCATCGCGATGAAGCAGTATCTCTTTTTTCAGTTCAGAATCCAAATCCCGTTCCTCTCTCGTTTCGCGTGTGTTCATGCGCACGACCAGTAACCGGGCATTGCAGCCGGGATCGCTGGCAAAATATGGTTTCACACTGTTGATAACCAGTGCCGCATCCCCCGGAACTCAACCTGTTCTTTGTCGGAGTAAAGTTTCCGTTTTCTGATGACTTCACCGGTGGAATACTTTGCCAAGGTATCGGGCAGCCATTTATAGACAGTATCCACATTATCCATCAATGCAATCCCTCCCTTGTCCACACCGATGCCAAAGTTATCCAACCCTTTATTTTCATCCTGCAACGGCTGAATGTCCCACGCCGGAATACCCCATAGCCAAGCCGCTCCTTTGGAAATCTTTGTCTTACCGGAACCCGGCTCACCTACGATACAGAGAATCGGCTTATTTTCCGGAGCAAATGGCAGGAGGATTGTCCACGCCAAAGTAATGCTTTTCTCTTCTGTGGTGCGAATAGTCGCATCTTTCCACAGTTGATTCTTCCAGAAATTATAGTTCTCTTCCGTATATGTCCAGTCTTCCAGAACCGCTTCCGGCAGGAAAAATCACCTGATCAGTTCCATTTGGAACGACCTTGATCCCATCAGCGGTGATACGTACCATTTCATGATCATTGCAGGAAATGTAGATCGCATCCTGCGTGGAATGCCAATATTTTCTCGGTGTAACCACCGGTATATCTTCAGATGCCAGTAGATCGTTTTCCAGATAGTTGAAAAGCCGAATGAATTTCTGATCATTGGTCGGCAATCCCAGTTCTCTGGATAACTGCGCCAGAAAGATTTTATTGTGGATTGGCCGCACAATGTGAGTCGTGTGATCCAGATAGAGTAACTCGATGGAATCGCGTAACATTTCTACTTTCAGGAACGTACCATGAGATTTCAAGTAAGTCAATGTCGCGGTATGGAGCATTCTGTTTTTCTCAATCTCGGTTACTTTGCTGGCACATATCGCAGGAACCAGCTCGAACAGAGTATTCCCCACTGCAGGTGCCGCAGCAGCTTCCGGAGCAATTTCGCCAAGCACTTTCAGCAGTTCTTCCGAGGTCATGGGAACAACGTTCGGATTCAGGTAAAGTAATTCCTGCCGAACTTCTCCGCGCAGCGCCATCGGCATTCTGCTTAACCGGGAGGGATTCTTATTTGCCGGATCGGCTCCCATTTTACAGAAGACCGGATACACTCTCCCTTCGATTTCCCGCTTCCATGTTGCTGCATCAGGAACATTTACCCGGAAACAGGGCATGGATTGACTTGGAACCGCTGTACGTCAAGGAAACAATTGGTATCCCCTTGTTCAGCATCTCCATCCAGAAACCAGCCTGTTTTTCCAGCTCCTGCCGGAGAAATAGCGGATCAGCCATCGCTTTTTCTTTATCTTCAACATCGAACTCAACCAGCATATGACGATAGAATGCGACATTCTTATCGCTGCGGGTGGTATCAGGAGTGAACGGATTGATCGTAATGTATTCTCCAAGAGAATCCAAACGATTCAGATAACTGCGTACCTGACAGGGATGATTGTTTTTTACCCCGCCGATACAGATAAATTCGTCTTCTCGAAAAAGTGTTTTCAGAAACGCTTCCGCATCTTTAGCCGAGCCGGTCAATGAATGAGGGCTGCGGGCTTTTAATGTTTCAAAAGTTACCGCTTTGTTTGTGTCCGGCATCACAACTGGTACAGGAACTCCGGTTGTGATCGTCTGAGGCGCAGGATGAATCTGTTGCAGCGGAAAGCCTTTTTCCCGTGCTTCTTTAGTCCGTTCGATGGCGCGGTCAATTTCCGCCTCCGTAATCGGATCCCCGGGCGGTTGATCTGCGGGAGTTTCAGCAGGTCAGCTTTGATGGTACCATAATCTATATTCAAGTTCAGGGCGTTATGCATATGAGTCATCAGGTACTGATTGCGATTGTGTTCGGGAAGTCCGCCAGTAATTTCTGGTAAGAAGCCTGTTGTTGTGCTATATTATTAGTAGTAGAGTATTTGGCTCTTAATATATCCAGCCGGGACAATCCACTCCCGGCTGTTTCCTCTGTATAAGTTCAAGGTGGGCGTTGTCAAATCCAGCATACTCAGCCCTCCTTCCCATACTTGCCGATAAATTCATTCACTTCCGAAATACGGAATCTCTTTTGACCTCCGACCTGATACGTGGGTAGACCGCTTTTCCGCAGTTTCATCAATGTTGAAATGCTGATGCCGAGGTATTCGCATACCTCCTGCCGGGTGACATACGGTTCTCCGTACAGTTCTCTCTTTGCCCAGTCGGGGCAAACCATATTTGATTTTCGTTGGGGCATAATGCCTCCTAAAATAAAATATTAGCCGGTATCCCCGCACACGATTCCTCGGAATCATGCTGTCAACGGTTCGTGTATCCGGTTTTAAACTGGATAAAGCTGTTGTTGCAAAGAACGTGAACGCCAGTACCTGTATACGGCTCCACGCAAGAGCGATGTCTTGTTTTTGATGAGAAGAATACTTCTGTTTCTTCGATAAAACTTAATATAAGCAGTGATGCGTAAAATGTCAAGAGGATGCAAAAACAGGACGTTCCGGCACTAAAGGATAACCATTGCGGTTAATGAGAAATGAGCGTGATTTGCATTTCATCAAGAGTATGCTGTCAGGAATAATGACGTTTCAAGCAGTCGGCAGATGGAGTAGAAATTTTCCAACGCGTTGGAATTTTCATCATTTTGTTATTTGATCAGAACAGAATCGGATATTTCCTGTCGTTTCCGGACATAAAGAGATCCCGCTTCTTCGATCAGAAGAAAACGGGATGCTTCGGATAACTTCCTGTTATCAATGCGGGCTTGGTCGGACCGTCTGGTGTTTCTGGAGGCGCAGTTGTGGCTTATGCAGCCGGATTGTCTGTCGGAATTGTTTTCTTCGTGTCGGGCAGCCACAGTTTGATTCTGTCATCCGCTTTGGCTGCATCGGCGATCCGCTTGGCAGTATCCTTGTCTGCTGCATTTTCCACTTCTTTTATTTTCTGATCGATCAATTCGCAAATTTCCGAATTATTGCACTTGGTCCGTGCCTCTTTAAGCGGAACGATCAATTTTGAAGTAGAGCGACGCAGAGTTTCTTTTGCCTCTTCATCAGCTTCACGCAATGCCTGCACTTCAGAAATGAGATCGTGAATGCATTCCTTGAGAAATGCCGGTCTCAAAGCTTCGTCAACAGTGCTCATATCAACCAACGTGTTGACAACTGCGGAAGCCCAGCAGGAAAGCTCGATCATACGCTGATTTTCATCTTTCGGAATTTCTTCCAGCAGGACGAGGGTACACTTTGAACCGAATCGATCTTTCCCTTCCAGCAGACAGGAAGGCGTATCAGGAAGAGTGAAGTCGAATTTTCTCTCCGCTCTCACTGTTTCAATGATTTCAGACTGCTTGCCGATCCCCAGCAAAACCGGAGTTTTGCACGAACGTACCAGAATTGTTTTAACAGTTTTCATATTTTGGATACCTTTATTTTGATTTTTGAAGATCAATTCTACTCCCGATCTTCTTAGGGCGGAACGGTTGAAGCCCGGTCATGCTTTTTTCTACCCGATCACCTCCTTTCTCGTTGTGTGTTCTTTGTTTTTCACTCATTAATCGCCAATGAAAAATTTTTACTGACATAAAATGGTGCTGATACGAAAAAAAAGGGCAAAAAAATGTTTTTCAGGCCGGAATAAGTTGATTATCCGCATTATGGCAGTATCTTTCTGTTAATTACAATTTGGTTGATCATGAAAGGCTGATGATGAACTCTTACGACAGTTTGCATGCGCCGCAGGCAGAATCCGGCTGGAAGACCTGGGTGGATCTGACGACAAGGATGAGAAGTGACGCCCTGTCTCCGGCGGACTGGGAACACTTTTTATCCCAAGTACCGTTCGTTGATCATCATGTATGGCAATAAGCAGAAGCTGAGCCGGGATCAGATCAGGGAATTGATCGACCGGGTCTACGATACACTCCGTGCAAAGGACAAAATCAGTTGCTATGACCCTTCCGGGGACGTTTCCGCGATTATCTCGGCGGAATCATCCGGAACTGCATCCGCGATCTGCGAAAGAAGGCGCGTGCAGAAAAGAGAAACTTCATCGTAAATATGGAAGAGCTTCCGGAGCATTCCGCAGATGATTCCGGGGAGGTGGAATGGCAGAAACTCTGGCGGAACTACCTGTTCAGCCTTGCTTTGGAGGAGTTGAAGCGTCAGGTGTCTCCCCGGCATTTTCAAATCTTTCAGCTGTGCAAGCTACAGGGGCGCGACGCCAATACTGTTGCCGCCTTTGTCGGAGAAAACCGTGCAAATATCTATGCTGTCTCCAGTCGCTGTACAAAAAAATTAAAAGAATTGGTTGGGGAACTTCAAGAGGAGCTTAATCCGAATTGTTTTGATGACTCTGATTTGTGTCGTCAATGTTATGAAAGTGAAAAAATGTTGAGAGATGCAAAAATCGAGATTGAGTAAATGGAATTTAGACTAGGAGAAAAATTTCACAGCTTTGTTGTTCTTGATATCTGCGGAAGGGGAGCCTTTGGAGAGGTATATCGCGTTCATGACTTGTCCAATAAGATTCTCGCACTGAAAGTGATTCGAAAATTTGGGTTATCCGGAGATAATTGGCGAAAAGAGTTACAAGGATTGAGCAGTTATCGAAAAGTTTCCATGTCTCATCCGAATCTGCTCCAGATTTATCACGTTGATGAGGACGAAAGTTTCTTTTTATTATACTATGGAGGCCGCAGATTCATTTACAGAAGACCATTATGATCCAGTTTCGCTGGAAAGGAAAATTATTAAGAGCTTATCAACTAATAAATTGATTTTAATAGCTCCTTGTGCTATATTATCTTCACGCAAAAACAATGGAGGTAAACATGGCAACGACAAGGCTGAGAACATGGGAAATAACGGATGAATTTTGGGCAAAAGTTGAAACATATATTCCGAATGATTTACGTTGCCCCGGGTAAATTATCGCCGAAAACCGGGAGGAGGAGAAAATCTCGCTATGGAAACCGATTGTATTTTTCGGCTATCGTTTATGTTCTCCGCACGGGAATTATTTGGAATGCATTGCCGCGCAAGGAATTTGAAAATATCACATCACAAGCGGTACATAAAAAATTTATGCAATGGTCACGAGCTGGATTTTTTTCAAAAGCTTTGGCACGCTGGTCTTATGGAGTATGACGAGATGGAAGGGATTGCATGGGAATGGCAGTCGGCGGATGGTTCTCATGGAAAAGCGCCATTGGCGCAAGAACTTGCCGGAGCAAATCCAACAGACCGGGGTAAGCAAGGAAGCAAAAAAAATCTACTCGTAGACGCAGTTGGCATCCCGTTGTCGATCGTCGTAACCGGAGCCAACAGGCATGATGCAGCCGTTCTTGATGAATTACTCAAGGAGCGTATGAAGCCCCTGGATTTTGAGCATTATAAACACATTACTCAAAATGTTTGCTTGGATGCCGGATATGTCGGAAAAGCGGATGTTGCGTCAAGACATGGCATGGTGCCGCATATTCGACCTCGCGGAGAAGAAAAGAAGGCAATTGAACTGCATGGATTTCGTCCTAAACGATGGATTGTCGAGGTTGCACATTCGTGGTTCAACCGATTCAGAAAAATTCATGTCAGATACGAAAAAACCGCCTGCGCATACAATGCCTTGCTGTACTTGGCAGCTATGATGATAACGATGAATAAAATTATGGCAATTTATCCTCCGTTATGATATTATTAGTTGATAAGTTCTAAGCAACCATTGTCCTGTTCTGAGCTTTTTACATTGGGACATTCGCTATTATCCGCATTGCAGACAATTCATAGTGCGGGGTTGGCTCATCGCGATATGAAGCCGGGCAATATTGTTTATGTGAATGGAATTCCGAAAATTGGTGATATTGGCTTGATGGCCAGCAGCAGTCAAAATAGTTTGGCAGGTACTCCGGGATTTTTTCCTGTTGAAATGTATCGCAACAAACGAAGAGATGAATTATCATTGGAAGAAACACAATGTTGTGATTTATATGCACTTGGAAAAACATTATATTGTGCTTTATCAGGCTTTTCGCCGGAATATTATCCGGAATTCCCCTCTTGGTTGAGTTTATCTTCGGAAGCCGCAGAATTAAACAGAATTATTCAACTGCTGTTACAAGTTCCGGAGAGATGTCGTCAGGTAGACGAATTGGAAAACTATTTGAGTGAACGCCTGCAGCGGCTTCGTACTTCCGATCCTGTATTGGAGCGGAACTTATTTATAAGGCCCCGGTCAAAAAAAATTGTCTGGCTGAGCTTGGGAGCAGTAATTACAGTTATTTTAATTGGAATCAGCATATATTCCAGTCGATGGTTACTGAGAACACCGCTCCAATCTTTATTCAATAATGGAAGTCCCGCATTATCGCATTATGAATTGGCGGCGGATCGGCTTCGACAAGACGAGGGGGTCGAGGGCGAATATACTGATACCACATATCATTATAAAATTCTTATTCCGGCAGGTTGGGTTTTATTTGAATATAAAATGGATATTGTCACACCGTTTTCACCTTTATATTACCTTTCTTTCCGGAACAATTTGAATGCAAAACATGATACTTTACTGAAAACGCCTTTTAGTATTCCGTGGTTTGTTCCTATAAAGCAGGGGAACGGAGGAAGAAAGGGCACGCCATGATCGCCTCACAGAAGCTTCTCATGAGTATCACGGTGTTATGTTAATCGCAGATTGGGATGACAGGACGCAGTGTGATCGGGTAGAAATCAACGTATCACTGCGAGAACTCCTCCCCCCAATATTACAGAAGATACTTTCCGGCCATTGTTGGAACAAGAGATAAAGGAGCTGAAGATTCCAGCAGTAATTGACTCCATTGTGTTTGAAGAGAAAGATCAGGGGAAAGAAATCATAAAAGTAAAATGTACTGCCTTGGAACAATATCCAATATACTGGGAATTCCATCTCACCCAGGACAGTTTGGTCATATTCAAACTGATAGTGTTTGAGAAAAAGAATTTAGCGAAACGAAAAAAACGTTTTCAGAAAATCATTGACAGCTTCAAATGGGTAGAGCCGCAGAGCACGGTCAAATGAATATCTGCACGTCAGATTTTTGAATGACTTTCCAAGCGCGCGCGAACAATATATATAGGGGCTGCTGCACCGGAAATATTCTAAAAAATCCATAAAAGTTCCTTTCTCCCTTGCCTAATTGCCTCTGAAGTATTATTGTATAACAGACTGATTTTCAGTCGGGTTGATTTTCACATTCCGTGTATTTTGCGAATCAAGACAGAAACCGACCAAGTTTAAAAAAGATTTGCCATGGAATCGCAGGAGACCCGGGAGAAGTGTATCTGCTTCTTTCGGGCGCTTCCTTGTATTTTCATGGCGGGTTCTTGGTCGGACCTCTGTCTTGGTGCTTGGAGGCGTCCGTTTTTTTGCCCGCCTTAAAGCCGATTCCCAAAATACGTGGAGTCGGCTTTTCTTTTTTTCGCCTGTTCCATGTCAAATAAGCTGGAGAAACATATGCCAGAGCAGAAAATAGATGTAACGATTCATGATGACAATTGGAGAGGGAACGGTTGCGGCTTCTTGCTGATTTTCTGGATTGTCATTATGTTTCTGTTGAACCTGTTAAAAGCCCTCATGACTTTAGCATCATGTTTTTTTATTGCCTGCCTGGGGATATTGGGCTTATTTCTTCTGGTTGGAATTGTCAGGGAAGCATGGAATTGGATGCGGCTGCTGCCTCATTGGAGGGCTAGCGGCAGACGTATGCTTCTCAAAGGTATAAGCCTGGTACTCTTCGCGGCATCATTGACACTGATCGTGTATTATCTCGTTTTTGTTCCGGAAATTAATGAACAGATTCTTCATAACGCACCTTGGTGGAAGAAAATATTTGGAGATTTGGAACTGAAACCGGAATATACATTCCTGCCGCCTCACAGTTGGACGGAAGCTGGTATCCTCCTGATGGGGATACTCGGTTTGACAGGTTCTTTTATTCCCGTACATAAAGAGGTGACTTTTGAAACAAGAGAAGATTGAGAAATGAATCTGTTTGGCGGCTTAAAAGATAAAATCCAGAAAATCGGAACTTGAACAGAGTTAATTGTCGTTGACGAAAAAAAGACAGAGTTGAAGAAAAAACGACGTATAGAGGGAAGAACCCGATCCGAATTTTTTACATACCACATTCAAGCCGATTACTGGATGATAGAAAATTAAAGTCTTGATAAGAAAACGCAAAGGGAAGAACTCATGGGGCAATTAAGATTTATGTGTGTATTAATCGCAAAGTTTCTCTATTTTGATGCTATCAGGAGTACTGACCGGATTGCTCGGCATTTATGGCTATCCATCTGAATATGTCGTAATATTGGCTTATCTTCTTGCTGTAATTGTAGTTATGAGTGGACTCTATTATAGATTACAAAATATGGGTAAGGGTAATATTGGATGCATATTAATTCCGATAATTTTGATTATTTCGTTGGGTCTTTGTTTTTATTTCTCCGGTAGTTGGTTGGCTTTTTTGTGTGCCGTCAGCAATTTTCTGTCTGTTTCCAAGTGGGGGAAAGAGGAAGATAAAGTTCGCAAGTAGAGCAATTGTCTTTTTGTTCCTTTGGATAGTAAAAAATAAAATTAATCTCAACTAAAAGAGTCAGATGAAATGACAGGACGCTTTGTTGATGATAATTATGATAGGAATGCCAGTTGAATGAGTTTTCACCGTACGATGATACCCTGCTGGGATTGTCGTATGCCACATATAATTTTATACGACAGTGAATAGTTGATTTGAAAGAAGTAAAATGAACGAGGAAAAGTTACAACAATAGATGGTGCTGTTGACAACAGTACAGAACATGCTGTAGAACATCATGATATGAAAACAGAAGGTCATATGGTGAACAACTTTGATCACCAGTTCGATCAGGAAACGGTACTCTCATTATTGCTTGCGAATCAGGCTGCCATCAAGTCCCTGATAAATAAATTGGACAGCATTGTTGAGCGAATGCAAGAGCTAAGCTGCCGAGTATATAATATTGGGGATGAATTAAGTGGGATTACATCATATATAAATGAAAATTCCAACAGAGTTCGGCGACTTGAAGAAGGATATGATTTTCATATCTTGAAAAATTTCTCAAAACAAATAATCAGAAGTATCTACAGTCTTGAGAAAAATCTCGAAAAAGCTGATGATGCGGCAAAATCTCATATACAGGATACAATCGATTCCCTTATTGAGTTGCTCGATAGAAATTCTATAGTACAAGTATCTCCAGAAGTAGGTTCTCTATATTCGGGACAGGAGAAAATAGCTGAATGCATACCATTAAAATGCTATACCGATGACGAGAGTCTAGATGGTCGGATTGCTTCGGTGGTTTACGCAGGCTATTTGTATGAGTTTAATGAAAACAATAGTCGAGTTATTATGCCTGCAAAAGTAGTTTTGTTTTCAACTGATAAAAAACAATGCTCGAAATTGTAGCTTTTACATCATCTTTATCTGATACTGTCAGAAAAAAGTTAAAAAGGTTAACTACTCGCAGTAAAGACAAAGAATATTCGAACAATAATTGGCTCACTCAGATTGCCTCCTTAAAGACAAATTTTGCATTTTATATTGTAATTGCTTTGTGTTTAGTCATATTAGTCATTGGTGCGATCATATTACGCCAAAACCATTTGTTACTTAACAACAGTAATAGCCTTGAGTACGAACTCAACGTTCCACAAGCAGTAAAAAAGTAGCACGAAACGTGACAACGACATAAAAAATATTTTTTCTCAACAAGGAAATCACCCCTAAATAATCGCCCCTAAATACAGGAACAAATGATTTCTAAAAATTCTATCTCCGAATCCTCAAACTTCTAAAAATAATAACCACCATAAGGGGAGTTATGCTTCGAATATAAGAAAGATAGAAAACGTTGCAAAGTGGACTTGACAAAAGCTAACATAGAAGGATTTATGATCATGGGAAAAATCGTTGGGATTGACCTGGGAACAACAATGTCGGCACTGTCTTATCTGAACGACATGGGGAGGCCGGAAGTCGTTGCAAATGCAGATGGAGAAAGAATCATGCCGTCTGCCGTCTATTTTGCAGACTCACAAAGAGTGCTTACCGGTGGTGAAGCAATAAGAAGCCGACACGATGATGTGACGAGAGCGTGCCGCTGGATAAAGAGACAAATGGGCGATGAAAGTTATACCCTACGGATTGATGGGAAAACATATTCTCCTGCTGAGATAAGCTCTTTTATCATAAAAAACTTATTCAGGATGCTGAATTACAGATTGGAAAAATTTCAGATGTCCTGATTACTGTACCTGCTAATTTTGAAGATACTGCCCGTAATGCTACTATTAATGCAGGGAAGATTGCCGGAGTGAATGTACTCGGTCTTATCAACGAACCGACAGCGGCGGCTTACTATTATGCTGTTGTTCACGATATTCAGGGAAAGTATTGATTTTTGATTTAGGCGGTGGCACTTTGGATGTAACTATCGCAAATGCCACAAACGATGATGTCAAAATCATCAATTCCCAAGGTGATAGAAACCTGGGTGGTTTCAATTTTGACCAATTACTGGTTGATTATTTTGCGGATTATTACTCCCGAGAGACTAATGGCGGAAAGCTCTTTGAAACAAATGAAGAACGGAGCATTATAGAGGATTACGCAGAAGAAACAAAAATTTCTCTTTCAAAAAGACAGTCTGTCTCATTCCGTTTGCAGGGAAGTAATGGTACTGTAAAGGGAGAATTAAGCAGAGAAAAATATGCAGAAATCATCGGACGCGAGCTGTCGCGAATTCAATTACTGGTCGAATGTGTTTTGGATGAAGCAAATGAAACACCAGCATCGATAGATCACATACTTCTTGTTGGCGGTAGTACCAGATTACCTGCGGTTAGAGATCTATTGGTTGATATCTTTGGCAAAGCTCCAGAAATGGTTGGTAATGTTGACGAAGTTGTTTCCCTCGGTGCTGCTCTATATGCAGGACGCAGAATGGCAGAAGAAAAACCGGAAGAAATGTCCCCTGGGGTTGCAGCTGTAATGAGAAGATCGCAAACTCTTGTTGACGTGTGCAATCATAGTTATGGGACTCTTGCTGTGGGATATAATGACGATAAGAAATGTGAAGAGATGATGAACACTATCATCATCAAAAAGAATACACCCATCCCATGCAGCGTTACAGAAGATTTTTATGTTCGCTATGATGGTCAAGAAGCTATAGATGCAAGTATAACGCAAGGTGAAGAAACAGATCCCGATTTGGTTTCAATAGTTTCTAATCAGACGTTTCGTTTACCACCAAATACTCCGCAAGGAAGTGTCATTAGAGTAACATATTCTTATGATAAAGATCAACGTATGGATTGTACATTTTTACATGTTGATTCTGGAAAGAAAGTCTGTTTGCAAGTTGACACAAAAAACATTGATGATTCCTCAAACAGAAGTAGTCGCAGGAAACTCGATGGAATGAACTTGGAATAAACTTGAACATTGAGCTGCTTCAACAAAGTTGAAACAGCTCAGAAAGAGAACTTATGGGTATCGGGGGGCGGAATTATAGGTGGAATAATTGGTTCTTGCATTGCACCGGGGTGGGGAACTGCCGTAGGAGCTGCAATTGGCGCATGGGCTGGAGAAGCATTCGGCGGCCCCAAAGCTGGAGGAGAGTCAACTTTCAAAATTAAGGTAGAAAGCAAATACATTACCATAGATAATGATAAAATCGAAGTTTTTGAAATAAAATTAAAAGGTATTGTTGTTGCTCCCAAAGACAATACTCCTGTAGATTTTTTGTTGCTTGCAAGAGACTGTAGTGGAGGAAAAGAATTTAAGGATGGCGATGTTATCGCTGTTTCAGATAATACACTCTCGTCCTTGGGAAATGGTGTGCTGTCCCCCAAGGAGGATGTTACATTACCTTATCAAAGTTCTGAATATTCAGATTGGATAACAGTATTTACAATTCCGATTGCTAGTCTAATATTTCCATATAAAGGAATGCGAGACATCAAATTTGGGATATTAATAAGCGAGAAAGACAATAATGTGCTCGCTTTTGCCGAAGAAAAAATTTCTTTTGATGTCAGTGAAGTTGGCTATATGGAGTACGATGAATATTGGAAGAAAGTAGAACAGGTATCGTTGGATATTGTTGGACTGATCGTTTTCACAAATTCAAAATGTTTTTCTTTAGAAACATCTATGGTAGTAAAAGACTGGATTAAATCGCGTGTTGATTTGCGAGACGATGAAAATAAAGAACAGTCGAAAAAAGAGTTAAATGCAACGCTTGCGAGAATAAAAAAGCCTTGTGAAATCCTTAATGATTCCGTTATAATTCAAAAAATAAAAAAATTAGGTGAATTTGTTAAAGTTTCGGATAAATATTCTCTCATGGATTTTTTATTCAAATTGTTGCAACCTTTGAGAACGCAGGAGAGCATGATCTAAAATTACTGGATTTGATTGCCCAGGAACTTGGACTTGATGATAAAGAATATCAAGATGCAAAACATAAATATCTGCGAATGCACGAGATTACTGAGACAGATCCATTTGTTATTCTTGGAATTCCATCAAACATTCCTACGGCTGATAAAAAAAAAAACTACGAGAGCTTTTTGCTAAATGGAATGCATTGGCGATTCACAAAGATCTCCAAGTTCGAAAAAAATCAGAAAAAATGCTGACATGTATTTCTGAATGCCAAAGGATATTAAACAATAAATGACATGGAGTATTTTATCAAAGACTATTCAAAACTATAAACTCAAAACAGAGAGGAAAATAAGAAATTATAGCTCACCACCCCACTGAAAGGAGGAAGTAAGAGATGATCTACCCAAAATATTCAAAAGAAGTCGCCTCTGATACAACATTAGCAACTCCGACAAATGCCAATTTAAAGGGTTCTTCCAGAATGGGGAGAAGAGGATATTTCATATGGCTTTTGATTAGTTGTATATTTTGTATTGTATGTGTCTTGATTGGAGGAGCACTTGCTGTTGAGATTTCCGGTATAGGATGGGGAATTATGTTGATTGGGATGATTTTCCCAATTATTTTTCTTTTAAAAGCAGAAAACGCAAGACTTCGTGATATCAATTTTTCGTCAAGTCAGTTGAGATTTACGATGGGTATATCCATTATATTGGCGATACTTCATTGGCCTGGGGTTATATTTTTTTGAATTTTTAGCAACCTTAAGCACTATATGGCTTATCTTTCTATTTATTCTCTGTTTTATCCCAGGAACACCTGGCCCTAATCGCTACGGCGATGTTCCGGGTTTCTCGCTGAGGATGTGGCAAAAAAGCAAATAGGGAGGTGATTATGAAATGTTCGTCTTGTGGCCGGAATTTTTCTGCAAATATCACATTTTGTCCTTTTTGTCGTACCGAACTGTCGAGTGACCGGATTCTGATGTTTCGTAAAATTGGAACCGCATGGTTCATTGGAAGTATAACAGGACTTATCCTCGGAGCAATCATTGGTCACGCGAACAGCGATGGCTATATGGATGAAACTTATTTCGGACTTTCGCTAGGCTGTATTCTCGGCGGGATTTTGTTCTCCGGAATCTGTATTTCCACTCTGGCACATAAAGGTAGAGGAGTAGCTATTGCGATAGGTTATTTTCTCTGTTCCATGATTGGCGGGACGTTCGTCAATATGGTCGGCGATATTCTATTTCCGCAACATATTATTTATGACCAGAATATGATTCCCGTTGGAATGTCGGATACTCAAATAACCGTAACTACCGTGCTGGGTTTTCTACTGGGCTGGTGGATCTTGCTGCGAATCGGAACTCATTCTTTTAAAAAAGGCAAATGACGATGAGAAACAAAAAATGGTTGATACATTCATCATTCACCTTGGTGGAAGTTGTCATTGCGATAGTTGTTCTGGCTGTTGTTGCCGGTCTGATTCTCTGGAAAACCGGAATGCTCAGTACCCCGGAAGAAAGAATGAAATCTGTCTGGGATGAAATTCAGGAAATCGAACGTTCTTATTCAGGAGAAGGTCCGTATGCTGTTTATGTGAAGATTGTAAAACTTAATTTGAGGAGGACTCCGCCGGAATTTGCACAGGAGGTTTCAATCTATGCGAATGCTCTCTGCGAAATGGCAAACCTTGAATATAAGGCTGGTCGTGAAGACTGGCTGGAGGCAGTTACCAATGCGTTGTGGGGAGAAACCGAACGACGTAACAACGAATATGCGCGTTGCATCTCAACGGCGCAGGAAGCGCGAAAAAATATTTACATCATGGCAGAATCCGGCAACAGTTACAATAATGCACTGAATTTGTGGAAAGAAGAACGGTACGAGGAAGCGCTAGCCGAGGGTAAAAAAGCTGCGGAATTGGGTTCTCCCCACGCTGTCTATTTCCTTGCCTGGGCCTACATGTTCGGTCCGGAGACCATTCAATCTCCTGCCAATGCTTATCGATACTCCAAGCAGCTTGCCGATGCAGAGTATCCGGATGGGAACTACTTGCTTGGAATTTGCTATCACAGGGGAATGGGTTGTGAAAAAGATGACTTTGCCAGCCTTACGCATTTGCGTAAAGCGGTTGAAAATCGCCATGCGGAAGCGGAGTATCTGTTGGGACTGATGTATCTGGCTGGATGCGGGGTGGAACGCAACGATAATTCCAGACAGGAAGGCATGCGCCTGCTTTCTCTCGCGGCCCAGGATGGTTGTGAAGAAGCTGAAGCATTTCTGAAAAATCCTGTTGACGCCAATAATCCTTTACTGCATTCTTCCATTTCAGAAAAATAAATATCGGGGGATTATGAAAAAGTTGTTTGGGGGGATTACAGCCGTAATATTTTTGTCACTATCTGTACAAGCCGGATCCGTTTCCCTTCCTGTTGGTTCGGCAAAATTGCTGAAGACAATCGTTAAAATAACAGAATCTGGTGGTAAGGCAACAAAAGACGTTCTCAAAAACAATGCGGTTCGAAGGGTCGCTGTCCTTTCAACGAAACAACAATCCGGTAATCAAAAATCCGGCAAATCCAGATGGCTCTGGGTTTTGCTGGTAGTTGCAGGAGGTTATGGCGTATTTTGTTTTATCAATCGATATTCGGAGTAGAAATAAATGAAAATATCCCATTGGTTTGCATACACACTCGGAATAATTGGATTAATCATGATTATTTCCGGTTGTCTTCAAGGTGAACCGGCTAATCAACGGGGACCATGCGTGGATTAGGTTGGGGATTGTTTTGTACCGCAGCTTTTATGATTTCATGTAGCAAGTATGATAAGTAATCTGTATAGATCCATTTTGAATTTGATTATTGTTTGCAGCGGAAGCGGTTGCATTTTTGTTCCTCAATACCGGGTCACACTTCAGCGTAATCATGATGACGGCTTCCTGCATACGTTATGGGTGCATGATGGAACCGGCAATGTGTCATCGTTAGAGTATTATGCGTACGTTTCTTCTTATTTGCTGAAACCGCTTGAATACCGGGATGATGTTATCAAATTGGAATGGCTTGATGCGGGAGATGAACCGGTATTCTTCGACCTGTTCCGAAATGGGAAACGGTATCTGCTGATTCACGATTTCGGTGGCAGTAATTACGGTCCGTATCATCTGCGAGTGATTGAATTCGATGCGGACGGCTGGCGACAGATTTATTATGGCCCCACTGGAGAAATACCACGTCTGGATGATGTGAATGGAGATGGCCGGTTTGAGTTCAGGCATTTTGATGATTTTTCTACTCCATTGGCAACCATGAATCCTTGTGGAGTTTTGGTTCTCGCGTATTCCAATGGCAAGTTAATGCCGGATAGAGAGTTGAATAAAAAAGTGCCGATGACTTCGGAAGATCTGTCTGCATTGGCAGAAAAGTATAAAAAATTTATCCATGAATTCGGATGCGCTTCCTCCGATAACGGGGAAGATGTCAAGGCGTATTTCGTCAAAGAAACGCTGATTGATCTCCTGTATGGTGGTAACTGGCATCAATGTGATCAAGTTATTCAATATTTGAAGTACGATCCTGCTTCTGGAGAACAATTGAAAACAAAAATTCTTGAAGAAGTTCAGAAATCTCCATACTATGTTTTCATCAGTAATTTGAATCGTCAATAACGCACAGCAAGGAGGAAAAAAATGGCAAGTTTTAAATTTAGTTGCCCTCATTGTGGAAAACATGTCGAAGCAGAGGAAGAATGGGAAGGCTTGGGAGCCGAATGTCCTCACTGCCAAAATACAATTCACATTCCGCAAAAGTTTTCTATTGAAGGAGCAGATGTGCAAGGAGTTCCCTTTAAGCGTTCTTTGCCAAAGCAAAATGGTAATATTGTTGATAAAATCGGCAATACTTCCAGCAAAAGATTCTCTGCAATTCTTATGAAAGGACTATTTTTTATTCTGGGGACTACATTTGGCGGAACAGTTGCCTGTACCGTTTTTATATGGGGAGGATTCCATAGTACAATTGTCGGTGTAACCTCCACCAGTCCTACTGCTCTTAAAGAGGAAGTTCATAATGTTTCTTTTAATACTATTGAAAAAGATCTTCCTCCTGGAAGACCTAGTGAACATCTTTTAAATTATGCGGGCAAAGGCGATTTAGAGGTTGTAAAATATATTATTGAGAAATATAGAATTGATCCCAATCGCCCGCGTACAGAAAATGGAGGGACTGCATTATATCAAGCAGCTCGTAATGGATATTCCGATATTGTAGCCTATTTACTCAACAAAGGAGCAGATCCAAATATTACTAATAATTCGAATGTCACACCTCTTTTTATTGCGGTAAGCAATGGTCATGAAGAGGTTGTAAAATTGTTGGTAGAAAAAGGAGCAGATCCAAATATTGCTAATAATTCGAATGTCACACCTCTTTTTTGTTGCGGCAAGCGATGGTCATGAAGAGGTTGTAAAATTGTTGGTAGAAAAGGAGCAGATCCGAATATTATTAATAGTTATGGAGATTCATCTCATCTTGCGGCTGCCCAAAGAGGTCATTGGGAGATCGTAAAACTATTAATTGCAAAAAGGTGCAAATATTCATCAACAAACCAAACAGAAAGAAAACTTACTTCATATCGCAGCAAAAAATGATAAAAAGGAAGTCATAAAATATTTATTGGAGATCGGGGTTCCGCCATGGAAACAGGATTTCACCGGTAGAATGCCACATAATTATGTTCGTGATCCGGAGTGTCAACGTCTCTTGAAGGACGCTATATTATACGGAGAACTTGAATAATGCGAATTGCTTAGTTAGTTGAACTTGTCTATGCCAGAAAATTCTGTCCAATATGAGGGAAAATATGGAATGTCAAATATGCCATAATGAAGTTCCAGATAATTTTAAATTCTGTACAATTTGTGGAACAAAACTGCCTGAGCAATTACCTGGCAATAGCAGCTTTGTTTTTAAATGCCCCTTCTGCAAACAGAAAATTGAAGCGGAGGACGCGCAAATTGGCCTTCATGTGGAATGTCCTTCTTGTAATCGGGAAATTACAGTTGCAAAGCAAATGGAGATACCAAAAGTGTATCCAAATATTACGGAATCAAATATTCCGGTCGGAGGGAATGGATTGAGAATTGGGAGAGCCAGTTTTGCGTTATGGTTACTTCATTGTACATCCATGATTATTGTAATCTGCTTCTTCGTTTTCCTTTTTATTCAGCAGATGTTCCTATCAAGAATATTGATTACTTCTGCTTGCATCATTCTCTTGTCAGTGGCTTTGGTTGCGGAAATAACGAGACTGCATGATGTGGAAGTATCGCCAACAAAGAAAACGGTGATAATGCTTCTTTCCGGTCTGGGCGCTTTCAGTTGCATACTATTGTTGCTGCTTCGGGAAGCACATCCTATATTGGCTGGAACCTTGGCAGTAATTCTGGCTTTGTGGGGAGTATGGTTATTGATTTTATGTTTTCTTCCTGGGACACGAGGGAAAAACCGTTATGGAGAACCTCCCGGTTATTCCATGAAGATTCTTGACTTGAATTCATTTTTGAAGTAATTCTGAGAAAAGGTGCAAATCATGATTACATTTTTTTGTGGCAACTGTGGGAAGAAATTAGAATCAGAAGAAAAGTATCAGGGAATGAACGTTGAATGTCCTTATTGCAAAACAAGCAGTTTCATTCCTGTTCCACAACGTGGGAAAAGAATATCTAGCCGCCTTTCTGAGATTACAAAAAACATCCATTGGGAATGGGAAGCGTGGTGTTGATTGTGCTGCTGTTGCTTTTTGTCGTTATCGTGAATTTGTCTCAGATGAATGAAGCTGCTCAATATGAAAACTCATCAAATTCAGCAAGATCATACACACCTTCCTACAATCGCTCATCTAGCAGTAGTTCGGTAGACTTTTATTCCTCGAATTATTCTCCAAATTCAAGAATGACCACACTTTCAAGCGAGTTTGGTTCTAAGGAAGCCTTGGAAGAAACACTTCGGTTTGTTAAAAGTCAAAGGATTCAAAGAGAGCAGCCCAATGCGATTCATCATTATGATTCCGATGGATACATTCGAGGCTATTCGAAGTAAATATTCTGTTTCATCTGTTTATTTGTCTTTGTTTAGAAAAAATTATTCTGCTCCTCGGAGTTTTTCAGACTTCGGGGAGTTCTTTCAATATGGAGACAGGTTCGATCGAATGGCATTGATAAGGATATGCAAGTATATTATACATAATGGGATATTGAATAAATATCCTTTCTGTTCATATCAAAAACAAAGGTCGAACTATGAAAATAAAACATCATTCCAGAAAGTCGAAGTACTCACTTCGTTCCACACGTCAGCATGCAGTACAGGTCGGTTCAAAACCTCTTGATACCTCCTCCCTGTGGCTGCGCAACGAAATCCGCCGGAAATGAGCATCGCGTCCGTTGGAAGCCCTTATCGTTGATTGCCAAATTGAAAAACGGCTGGAAGAACTATCCTCAATAACTTCGGAATGCAATGTTTAAATGGAAAACGAGCAATACCATTCATCCCTCGCTCTCCGTGAACGAAAAACGGTAAAAAAAGTTGCCTTCATCTTGGATCATGGTGCTGACATCAATCAGAAAGATCAGGATGGGAATGTGATTCTGCATGATGTGCTGAAACATCGATATTCCATAAAGACCATCCAGAGATTGCTGAATGCCGGTGCAGATGTCAATGCCCGTAATCATGATGGAAGTACTCCACTGCTTGTACTTTTACAACAATTGAACAGTGTTTTACATCCGGGGAGTGATGATCCTGATTACATCCCTTTCCCGGACTCTTCGGAAGAGAAGAACATTCAACATACAGAATGTGATGCGGAATCATTCTTTACTGAAGCGATACCGCTACTTTTAAATGCCGGAGCCGATGTCAATATCTGCAATAATCATGATGATACCCCGCTGATTATCGCCTGCCGGTATGGTGGTTCAACGATTCAGAAGATGCTGATTGCGGCCGGAGCTGATGTCAATTACAGAGATGGGAATGGTGTTACTCCTTTAATGGGAATACTTCGGAATTTTCCTGACGGTTTGGGGTTATTTAAAGACTTTGAACACAAAGGATTTGTTTCTGTATTGCCCAAAGAGCAACTGCTGCAATATCTCAAGGTCAGGCTTGATACGGCAGAAGAAATAACCGCAAACTTTCTTGATTATGCCAACACAAGTGAACGGTCTTTGCGGCTTCTTGAAGCATTTTACGATCTTCAATCTGTTACCGGAGTAAAAGTTCTGCTGGCAGCCGGAGCCGATGTCAATGCAAAGGGATATCTATGGACGAACCCCTTTGATGTATGCGGTTCGGCACAATATCTATACTTATAACATCACACAGTTGCTTGAAGCCGGGGCATATCCCGATGCCAAAGATGTTTACGGCAGAACGGTTTTGCATTTTCTTGCCGAACGTCAACCCCAATTCCGTTTAAAGTTCCTTGAGGCATTACGCGAAGCTCCGGTGACGACAGATCAATTCGGCTACGCACCATGGGCTTACTGGTGTTTGCAGGGTACTCATTTACTCTTCGGGTATCGTACTTGCAATGATATTCTTGCTGCTGATTTGCAGAATTTTCAGCCTGAACACTCTCCGGCTGATCCGACCTTTCAGATGATGCTGGATCGTGCTGAAATTTTACTGGAGCAAGGCGGCGATCTTCAGCTGATGCGTTCTGAATTTGTCAAAGCTGAAAATGAAGTTCCGCCACAGGAAGATGAACACTTCCGTTACTTTAATTTTCCAAGTGTGTTTGCTCTGATACTTTACAAAAATTTCAATCCCCACGCTAAAGAACTGCGGCTTGCGGATCGTGATTACGGCAGATTCTATTTCCTGTACAGTAAATTGCAGGGAAATGATGAAACGTTGCTGACAAAGGCGATTGCATGGAATCCATATTGTGCCGCTTACTGGTTTGAGTATGCTGAATTGCTGAAACAGCAGGATAATTTACAAAGATTGCGGGAAGTGCTTGGACAAATGTTTGAATTTCTCAATGATCGCCAGGACATCGGAACAGCATATCAGTATCTTGGCTATTATTATGAACAACAGAAAATGTACGAACTTGCGGCTTGTTTATACCGCTTCAGCATGGTATATGATGGCAATGATTTTGCGGCAAGAGATAAACTTGCTGAACTTTCCTGTGCCAGTGGAATCAATTTCAAGTATCGTCACTGGGATATGGCAAAAGTAAAACAACAACTACTAAAACATCATATTCCCATAGGTGTCGATAAGGCGATTTTGGATTTTGCATGTCGGCTGCATGAACAAGCTGAAGCAAAAGGCGCAGAAGAGCTCATATGGTATTTTAAATCTATTTGTATGGAGGGTGAAAAATGAAAAAAATGATCGTTGCAGTTGTTTGTTTTGCGTTTGCAATCGGTGTGGTCTGCGGAAACTCGGAGATTGAAAACTATCGCAAGGCGGCTGAACAGGGCGATGCCGTGGCGCAGCGCAAACTGGGGTATCGTTATGGCAACGGTATCGGCGTCAAGCAGGATCACGCAGAAGCGTTCAAGTGGTATCGCAAAGCTGCTGAACAGGGGGGATGCCAAAGGCCAACATAATCTTGGGTATTGTTACGCAAACGGTTTGGGTGTCAAACAGAATCACGCTGAGGCGGTTAAATGGTATCGCAAAGCCGCAGAACAGGGTTGGGCATATTCGCAATTCAATCTCGGCAATTGTTATTACATGGGAAAAGGTGTCAAACAGGATTATACCGAAGCAGTAAAAGTGGATTCGTAAAGCCGCCGATAACGGCGATACAACGGCTCAATATGCTCTCGCAATTTGTTATGCCGAGGGGCATGGCGTGAAACAGGACGTTTCCGAAGTGGTAAAATGGCTCCGTAAAGCCGCTGAACAAGGTTTCGTTGATGCGCAATTCAAGTTGGCGCAAGGATATGCAACGGGGGAACTGGGTTTACCGACCGATTATACAGAATCTGCGAAATGGCTTGAACTTGCCGCGAAACAAGGTCATGTGGAAGCGCAATATATGCTGGGCTGTTATTATAAATACGGCTACGGAGTGGAGAAATCCGCCGAACAAGCCGATTTCTGGTTCCGCAAGGTTGCTGAACAGGGGTACAAATTACCGGAAGAAGCGTTGAAGAACAACAAAGAGTGATTTTATGTGGGCGCGCACCGAAATCCGCCGGAATATGAGCATCGCGTCCGCCGGAAAACGATCATGATACTGGCCGGAGTTCTATGAAGAAGAGTGAAGAGATGTGATCTGCCATTGGGTGCTCAAAATATCGGCATTTTATGGTTAACTGTTCCGGTTAAGTGATCGCATGCTTGACAAATGGCGAATCCATGCTAATTTTATCCTACATCGCTTTCCGCTTAGTATGAGTTTTTCACCGAACTCAACTTTTGAAACAGCTCAAATGAATTACTTGGTCAAGAATGAGTATATTTGAGTTGAGGAGCTTATGATATGAGTGAATTGTCATTTCAAACATTCTGCATCGAGTTTTACAGCAGACATATACAGAAAACCGGCCCGGAAGTGTATGACTTGTTCCAGAAAAGCGGGCTTTTGAAGATGCTGGAAACGGACTATGAGGACTTGCATGGCATGGGTATGGAAGCCCTTATGCAATTCTTTGATGAATACCTTGCAAAGGAACTGGAAAAATGAAGCTGTATCATGGAGGACTTACCGCAGTAAACTCTCCACGTATTATCCGCAGCGAAATCGGGCGGGATTTTGGTTTTGCATTCTACACGACCGATATCAAAGAACAAGCCGAACGCTGGGCTTACCGTCGTCAACGGGCCGCAATTCGTAATGGTTGCTCTTCCGTCCAAGCCATAGTTTCAGTTTTTGAATTTGATGAAGCCGCGTCCCGGAAAAATTTGGAATTTCTGGACTTCCCGGAAGCAAATCTTGCCTGGCTTGATCTTGTTGTCGCCTGTCGCTCGGATTGTACCTTTACGCATGGCAAAGATGTGATTACAGGCAAGATCGCCAATGACAATGTCGGTGAAACCATCTCGTATGTCATCGCCGGAATCATGCGCAAAGAGGATGCGCTTGAAAGATTGAGATTTCAAAAGATCAACAATCAAGTTGCTTTCTGTTCGGAACGGGCTTTGGCGTATTTGAAATATGAATCCTGTTATACTGTTGCAAAGGTTTCCTATGATCGAGCATAATTTAGTCAGAGCCACAGTAATTCCGGAAATTGTTCGTCTGATTTGTAACTATTACAAGATTAGCGAAAAGGAAGCCCTGTGTCGTTTCTACAAATCGAAAACCGCCGCCAACTATGCTGATGAAGAAACTGGAATTTACGGACAGTCCGCCCTCTACGTTGCCGGATTGTTTATAATGGAGCAGGACGGTGAGATTGATGAAAAACGTTTTGCATAAACAGCGATTGCGCCGGAATTGGGACATCATAGCCGTCGAAATTGAAGGAAGAGTAGTGGTAAGGATATTCAAATAGGAGTTGAGGTCGACAGTACAGAGGCTTAATTTCTCCTGCGATTGCGTTATAATCATCTGAAGGGAACTTTACAGTTCGAAAATGCCCGACAGTTGTTTGACTGCCGGGTGTTTTGTTTTTTACTCTCTGAATCGGGAGGAAAGAAACGGTGATGACCAAAAAACGCAAACTCAAGGAGGAAAAGAAATGAGGATCGAAAAGAAAGTCTTGAATGATGCCTTGCGGATACTGGGCAAGGTGGTATGTCAGACCAGTCCGGCGGAGGTATTCCGGGGAGTGCGGTTTGTCGGCACTCCGGGAGATGTTCTGGCAATGGCGACTGACGGCGTGGAACAGGTTTCACTTCGGATTGATGCCGAAGTTGAAGCTACGGAGGATTTCGTTGTCGAATATCGGGCGTTGCGGGAGATGGTGCGCACAGCCAAGGGCAGCAGGATCGAGCTGAAAGGCAGGAAAGTTGAATATCCGGCACAGGAAGCAGTTCCCGTCGATGCGACAGTTGTCGAATTGCCGGTGGAGTTCGCGGAACTTCTGGCTTCAGCCGCTCCAATTATCAATCGGAATGAACCGCGAGCAGTGTTACGGGGGTCAATCTCTCAAAAGACGGCATCACTGTAACGGACGGGAAACAGTTGTTGAATCTGCCGTGTTCTTTGGCATTGAAAGAATCAATAACGATTCCGTTTCCTTTGGCGCTGCTGGCGGCCAGACTGCATGATGCGGGAACCCTTGCTGCTTGGACAAGCGGAAGCTCCCGATTGTTCCAGATCACGATAGGCGATTTCATCTGGTGCGGCAAAGCTCCATCCGGCAACTATCCGAACTGGAAACAGGTGATACCGGCCGACAATGCACTCGATTACTCCATTACATTTCACGAACCGAAACAGGTGATCGATTTTTTGAAAACAGTTCCAGATCATGAACCCTATCATGGAATCGAACTCAATGTCACCCCGGAAGGAGTTTCAGTCATTCCGCTGGATTACCCGATATGCGCTTGGAAGCGATTGCCGATCATGCCGGAGTGCGACCCCGTGCCGTACTGGTTCTCAACAAGCACATCCTGCTTCGGATGCTGGCACAGGGATATTGTACGTTCCGGGCAAACTCGGACGGATTGATTCCCGTCGTTGCAGAAGGCGGGTATGGACGTTATTTGGCCATGCCCATTCGTTCCGTTCCCGGAAAATATGAAAAATCCACTCAACCAAAACAGGAGCAGAAGAAAATGGAAACCACTGAAAACAAAGTTGTGGAATCGAATGATCCGGTTCCTGCCGCTTCTCCGCTGGAAGAACTCAGCAGCAATGTTGAGGAACTGCGGAGCAAACTCAAACACTTGCTCGATGAATCCGGCATCCTGATCCGCAAGGTGAAAGAGGTTACACTCCTGCAAAAGCAAAAGGAGCGTGAGTTCGTACAGACCCGCCGGAGGCTTGAACGCATTAAAATGGCGATGTGACAAGCCGCAATCAATCAAACCGTGCCGCAGAATAAACTTCTGCGGCTTTTTCATTTCAAGGAGGCAACCATGTTGAAATTGAACGCATCTTATTCCAAGAAAGTTCCGGCAGAGGGCGAGTATTCGAGCCAGAGCTATCACGCTTCAATCGAATGCGAACTCCCTGATGGCCTGAACGCAAATCAGCTTCAGGAACGCATCCACGACACCTTTGAACTCGTGCGGCAGTCGGTCGAAGCCGAACTTCACGGCGGCAACCGGCAGCAGCAGACACGGCAATCGCAGCAACCGGACAAGACGATTCCGGCCAGTCCGAAACAGATCCGCTATCTGCTCGATCTTGCCCGGATGCGCGGCATCACGCCGCAGCAGATCGCCGCGAAGTTCAATGTCGCGGATGTCCAGCAGCTTTCCAGACAGCAGTGTTCCAGTCAGATCAACGAATGGAGGGCCGCATGATGGAAACACTGGACGAACTGCGGCAGGAACCGCACTGGTCGTATTCGGCACTGAATACGTACCTCAACATCTGTCAGGCGCAATTCATGTACCGCTATGTGGAACACGCCGAAGTCGAGCGGACTTCGGCCTGTTTCCCCGTTCGGGCACGCCTTTCACGCTGCGTTGACAGCTCAGGCGTGGGAGTGTGTGACTGGCGGCTCGTTGACCCGTGATGAAATGGTTGAACAGTTCGTGGAGGCGTTCAAAATCGAAGTCAAGGCGACCCCGAATTTGATCTACAAGGAGGGTGAGAACTATGATTCGATGGTGGAACTGGCCTCCCGGATGCTGGATGCTGTGTCGGCGAACTGGTCGGACTGTTACACGGTCAAGGCTGTCGCACGGGCATTCAAAGTCGAAGTTCCCGGACTGGACTGCTCTCTGATCGGAGAGTGGGACTGTGTCGTTCAGGATGGGCGGGACATTTGCATCGTGGATTGGAAAACATCCGCGAGCCGCTGGCCCGCCGGAAAGGCCGAACGCGATCTTCAGGCGACCGTGTTCAGTTATGCCTATGAGAAGCTGACCGGTACCGCCCGCTTTTCCGGTTTGATGTGGTCACCAAGACGAAGAAGCCGAGTTATGAGAGTCACTACACCAGTCGGGGCTTTCACGACTTCCGCAGATTCGAGGCGCTGGCAAGCCGGGCGCAGTATGCGGTCAATAAAGGCGTGTTTCTGCCGAATGAAACATCGTTTGCCTGCGGCGAATGTCCTTACTGGCATCGTTGCAGACAGTGGCATTTAAATGACTCGTGCGAAATAAGAGAAAAACGTTGACTCGGCGACGAGCCGGAACCTGATTTGCGGCGGAAACGCTGAGAAAATTTTGTTTGGCGGTAAAACGGCCCGAAAGGCCGGATTTGGTACTGAAAACTTGAAAATTTAGGCGTAAGCCATCCTGCATTGGCAACAATGCGTGTTGTTTGACAAATTTACTTTTTATGACAGGCGAAGCTAAGCGGCGTCGGCAAAAGTTTTGTAGCAACGGATTTTATCCGGTTGCTCCAGAACCAACGCGGCGGCCACGGCGGTTAAGCTCAGAGTCAAGTGCGCGATGGTCATCTGGTTGCGGATGGCGCGGTATTTGTACTGCGACATTTCCTCGACTTCGCGAGGCCCGAGGCGGGAGAAATAACGTTCCGCTTCAGTCCGGCATTTATAGGTGTCCTTAAAGCGTTTCGACTCTCTGGGCACCTGGCTGCGATGATCATCGGTAATGTCGATATAGGCGGTACAGCCGTAACATTTGCCGGTACAGAAATGGTCATGGTCGATTGGGCATTGCGGCGGTAAAGCGGCCTTTTCCCGTTTGGTCCCGGCGACAATCGGACAACGAAATTTCTTGCGGGTTCGGGCTCCATCCGGGCTGATGCCGTAAAATTTCATTTCCAGACCGGCCTGACACAGCGGCAGTCCGTGCGGCCCCACGGTTTTGTCCGGCTGCTGATTGCGGCGGTTCAACGGAATGAACGGTTCGGCTTTAAGTTTTTCGACAATGAAGTTATAAAGTTCGCGGTCATCGTATCCGGCATCGCCGAGAAAGATGCGCCCTTTTTCTGACCGTAGATTCGCACGAACTTTTTCAGTAGCGCCTTGGCTACTTTGCCGTCGGTGCGGTTGTTCGGCAGGGTAACTTCGATAAGAGGAATACCCTCACCGCTGAGCAGGACGTGGGTACGGTAGCCCCAGAACCAGGTAAAGGTTTTCTTCTTATCGCCGCTCGGTTGTTTGATGTAGGAATAATAACTGAGCGTTGCCATGGGATTGCGCTTGATCTTGGTGGCTTTGTCGAGCTTACGGTTGGGATTCTTGGGATTGTTGTGCTTGGTGTTGGCCTTGATCGGTTTAGAATCGGCCATAATGACCTCCAGCGTGGCGATGCCTTTTTCAACCAGCAGTTTGCCGGAAGTATGAAAAAAGTTTCGATTTCGGAGTTATTCGTATCGGTCAGGAAGCGCGAAAAACGGGACGCATCGGGAATCCGGCCTGGGTTGAAACCGCACATTTCGGCAAGGATCGGACGGCTTTCCAGATCCCGGACCAGGTCGGAAATGCATTTGATGTGAGCCGATTGTTTGTAGATCAGCGCCTTGAAATAGGCGGAACGCCGATAGCCACGGCGGCCGAGTTCGGGAAAATCCGGCTGGTCGTAGATCAGATCGAAAGCGCGGAAAAGTGCATCGTATTTTTTTCAGGAATGGGCACGAATCGATTAGGCCGTAGTAGTCATAAAACAGTGAATTTTGCATCATATTTTTCCTCTTTTTGAGTGGTTAATTGTTGTCCCGCAAGATATTACAATATATCACCAAGAGGAGGAATTTTCAAGGGCAAACGACTCAAAAGTCGTTAATTATAAAGCGTTTAACGCATTACGCAGAACACATTGGCATTTAAAGAAATGGAGGTAACTATGGGACTGATGATTGAGAGCAATGCCCGTTTTGTCGGGCGTGAGGAGATTGCGCAGGTGCCGACTCCGATTGGGACGGTCAGTTGGAAACCGGTGCCGCACATGGAGGTGATTGATGCGGTCGGTGATGTGGTGAACGCGCGCGGCTGGCGAATTCTCGATGAACAGTACGGCTTGGCGCGGGATGGACAGAAGCTCTTTGGAGTTATGCGGATCAACCGCAGCAGTTCGCCCGAATGGAGCCGCTGCATCGGCATCCGCAACAGCCATGACCGCAGTTTGTCGGTCGGTCTGACCGCCGGGATTACGGTACTGGTCTGTTCTAACAACGCCTTTGGCGGTTCAATGGTCATCAAACGCCGCCATACCCGGCAGATTCGGGTGCGCGATCTGGTGATCGATGCCGTGGACGCGCTCGAAGAAGAGTTCCTGACACTCGAAACCGTGGCTGAAGGGCTGAAGATCGATGAAGTCGGAGATGATGAGGTACGGGCCTCCATCGTCAAGGCCGCCGAGATTCAGGCGATTCCGAGCTGCGACATCCTGAACGTCTGGAAAGAGTTCAAGGAGCCGAAACACGAGGAGTTCGCCGAGCCGACCCGGTGGAGTTTGTTGAACGCCTTCACTGAAACCGCCAAGAAGTACAGTCCCGCCCGCGCCGATCTCTGCTACCGGGGATTGACCCGCCTGTTCGGGCTTGACGGACGGGAAGCTGTTCTTTGGAGGAAATAAATGGATATTTTTTGAGAAGAGTGTCAGATTTTCCCGCTATATGCCAATTGGTCAGTAAAGAACACTGCGGTCCGACCAAAACAGACCCGCTCCCGTTCCGAACTTGGTACACTCGGAACGGAGCCTACTAAAATACCCCGGCGGCAGTTCCTCTGCCGTCGGTTTTATCTTCAACCACACGAAAGGAATCCCGAACTATGCAGAAAGAAATCCTGACTGCCGCCCTTGCCATCGTCGCCGCATGGCTGTTGATCGCTCTGCTGCCCTCTCTGTTCGAGGTCGGCATCGGCCTGATGCTGCTTGCCGGTCTGTTTTGGCTGGTTTCCGCCATCAGTGCCGGTTTCAAGCCCTGTTATCGCGAGGCTTGATCCGGCAAGAGGCTCCGATTAAAACCGGAGCCTCTTTTTTAAAAGGTAAAACTCATCCCTTTACAGGAAGGAGGGCAATTTGCTCTTGCACTGCGGCATCTGAGAGAGATGGCATCCCAAGCAACTCGAATGGATCAACGTTATAATGCATTCGATTGATGATTCCGGACAGAACTTCCAAGTCGGTTTTGGTGTAAATACGTTCTGTTGTCGTCTGCTGAGCATGGCCGAGAATTCGGCTGACATGGTGTGAGGATATCCCATCCAGATTGTTGAGACAGGTTGCTACATTATGCCGGAAGCTGTGAAATTTTGCCGGGGAATCGGGGAGTATTGCGTGACTGAAGGCGGCATAAGCTCTGGAAAAGTTTCTTCCGTAGTGGTTGTTCTTATCCCAGAGGCAACAGGTGAAAAGCTGTCGAACCGGGGGCATTTCTTCACGGATGATTTTCTCCGGCTGCTCCCGTTGGCAACTGACGAAAGTAAAGAAAGCCATGTTTCAACAGTTGGGCGTGAATCGGAACCTGGCGTCTTGATTGCCGATTTTTCAATGATTTCGTGGGATGGTTCTCTTGAAGATCAAAACAGGGAATCCCTTTTGAACAAACGATATCCGAGACGAACAATTGGCAAATCTCATTCTCACGCATACCGCTATAAGCGGCGATCAGAATAATCCAGCCGAACTGCTCTTTTCTGGCTCGTCGATCAGGGGTGTTATCCGGCAAGGCAGCCCAGTTTTTGAAAATGGTTTCGATTTCAGCTTGTGTGTAGGGGACTCTTTTCTCATCGTCCGATCGGTGATCACTGATTGACAGCCCGGAAACCGGATTGGATTTCCAATTGTGGAAACGGATTCCCCACAAGAAGAAACTGCTGCACACCATCAGGTAATCATTGACGGTGGAGATGTCCATTGGCTTTATATTATCCAGTTTCAGCAGTTCTTTCAATGTTTTGTTCCGGTATTCCGGGGAGATATTTCTTCTGACAGGAAGTTTGCGCAGGACATTTTCACGAAAATCGAGCATTTGGGAAGCTGTTAACGTAGCCGGATCACAATCTTCGCCAAAATACTCGACAAGCAGGCGAAGAGAGGCCTGTCGACCGATCCGGGTTTTCGCTTGCCATTCTCCGGAAGAAACTTTGAACTCAATGAATTGTTCTATCAGCTGTGAAAATGAAACTTCAGGAGCTGAAGCAGGGGTCTGCATGTTGTTTTCGCGCTTGACTCTTGCGTAAAAGGTCGCATCAGGATCAACGGTGGCAGTATCTTTCCGACGATCGTATTCCGTATCGTAGTTCCCCTGTAAATGCTGTTTGGCAACCTCCAGAACATGGATTCTCTTTTGATAATACTCTTTTGCCAGAGCGTCGAGAAGCCAGAGAGAAGAAATGTTCTGCAGTTCCGGCGGCCCCATGCTCAGGAAATCACGTTGGGCTATCCCATAATCGCTTTCCACAAGACTTCTTCGGGTGTCATTGATGAAATGGTCTATTCCTCGCGCAACCTCTTCTCGGTCTTTGGGGGTATTGTGGTTGCTGTGAATGTAGTCAAAGGTCCAACTTTCAATAGAGGAAAGTAAAAGATTGGCTACTTCATCCAGTTTTGCCCTTAGTTCGTCATAAGTGAAAGAATGATTTTCTTTTTCCATGATATCGCATATCCTGTTCATTTGCCGTTGCAGTAATCTACATACGGCAGATGCTTTTTGCAAATCAGTCGTGCGGACTGGAATCCGTATTTCATTGCGATCCATCCGGTGTGAGAGCCTTGCCGGAATCCGGGATCTGAAATAAGGCATTTTACCCTTGATCATCATATACGGCATTTTATGGTACCCCTCAAATCCGCGATTGTGACCCATTTGTGCCCCAAATGTGCCCCAAATCACCTGCCGGACGGGATGGAAAATGCGCCTTGAACTCAAGAGGTTGAGGTGGGCAAAAAAAATGGCAGTCCTGTAAGGATTCGAACCTCAACAAAGTGAACCAGAATCACTTGTGCTACCGTTACACCACAGGACTGCATATTTGCAAGTACTTTTTAATATAGCCGCATTTTCTCATAAAGCAAGCTGAATTTTTAAAAAATCACGTTTCCGGAAGCGCGAAGCGGCAAAAACGGCATCCGCTCCACCGGAATCCTCCGAAGATGGCACATTTTTTCCACCGCCACCCGCAAAAGGAGACGGCCGGGAGCCTCTCCGGATGAAGCCGACGTCACAGCTGCTTCCGCAGCGCAGCAGAGAGCAGTTGTGCGGATTTCCGCACCTCCTTCTCCACCGCCTCCTCCGCCACCTCGTTGAGATGGATCGCGGGAATGCTCACTCAATTACCGCATGAAGCCGCCCGTCCGCATCAGTCACTGCGCCGGAGATGCGCCAGAACAGATCCCGATCGAAAGGAGAGAGCGCCATCTTCTCCTTCCGCACCCGTTCGAGAAAGGCTTCCAGTTCCGCCCGGCTCTTCCATAAATGCGCACCGAACTCGGCGAACGGCCACTTCTCGCTCTGCAGCAGAAAACTCTCCCCCATCCGCAAACGCCAGCCCGATCAACCCCGCCGCCGTCGCGTAAGGATGCATGATCTCGTTCGGCAGATTCTGAATCACCCCCGGCCGGTCGAAACTGATCCGATGGGTCTGCTCCACTCCCTGCCGCGTGGCAACGCCGAAGATCGCCGTCCCCTTCGGAATCCGCTGATAGAGCGACAGCAGTTCCGTCTCGGCCGCCTCCTCCAGCAATCCTCCCTCGCCCACGCCGGCGAGACGCTTGAACTCCTCCCCAGTCTCAGACTGCGATTGTGCCGCTCGACAAATCCACCCGCCACCAGGGTCCGGATAATATTGTAGACGGTCGGCGGCTTCAACTTCATCGCCGCGCAGATCTCCTCCACCCGGCAGCCGGATGGAGAATCGCCGATCATCTTCAGAATTTCCATCGCCCGCACCAGTGAACCGATCAAATCACTGTTCGCCATTTTTTCTCCATTTTTTCAAGATTGATATAATTTAATATATCCTATTGGAAAAATCAAGATTTTTCTCCATTTTCCTATTGACATTCCTCCTGATTTATGGTATAATTTACTATGGATATAGATTAAATATATCATTGATGAAAAAGGAATGAAAAATGAGTGAGAAACCATCTTTCACGTCGGAGTATGAAGAGATCGCCCGGAAGGCGTGGCGGGTGTTTCGGCGGACCCACGGCCTGAACTCCTACGCGTCGATTCTGGCGCTGGCCGCCTGGGAACGGATCGGCAAGTTCACCCGGAACGACGCGATTCTCGAGGAATCGAAACAGCTGGCGCGGGAGTACCTTTCCGGCCATGTTCCGTCGGTTTCCGGCGCCTACAACTCCTACATCTATCAGCAGGGAGGAAACGCCACCGCCTGGCTGCTGGCGCGCGGCTACCTGCCGGAAGCCGAGCAGATTCTGGTCGCGGCGGCCGAACGGCTCTGCCGGGAGTTTCCGCGTGACGACGAAGGGCTCTTCATCCACCCGAACCGTACGGACAATCTCCTCTGGATCGATACGGTCTTCGGCGTCTGCCCCTTTCTGGTCTGGGTCGGCAGGGCGACGGGGCGAAACGAGTTCATCGAGGAAAGCGTCCATCAGATGCTCGGCCATCACCGGGCGCTGTTCGACCCGGCGACGAAACTCTACCATCAGGCACGGTTCGGCGGAAAGCTCTCCGCCGTCTGGAGCCGCGGCGTCGGCTGGGGCGTGTACGCGCTGGCCGAACTTTGCTACGATCTGCCGCAGGAATTCCCCCGGCGCGACGAGGTGCGGGATGCGTTCCGCGCAGTGATCGACGGCTGTCTCGCAGTGCAGGATGCCGACGGCATGTTTCACCAGTGCATGGAGGATTCCGGCAGCTATCCGGAGAGTTCCGGCACCGGACTCGTCCTCTACGGCATGGGGCGCGGCATCAAGAACGGTTCGCTCGACCGCAAAAAGATGGTCGAACCCTTCCTGCGCGGACTGCACGGCCTCCTGCGCTGCATCGCGCTGGACGGTTCGATCTACCACTGCTGCACCGGCTGTCTTGCGCCGGGGGAGGCAACGATCGCTTCCTACGCGATGCATCCGTGGAAATGCAACGACATCCACGCCGCCGGACCGGTCATTCTCGCCTTCGGGCAGGCCGAACAACTGTATCGCAACCAGCTGATCCCCTCGTTTGACGAGGCGATGAACGAGGAGAGATAAAATGATTTCCAAACCAACCGTATCCGACACCGAACTGCGCGAACGTTACCTGAAGCTCTATTCCGGCGCCGTCAACGACATTCTCCGCTTCGACTACAAGATGCACGCGGCGCTTCCTTCGGAATACCATCCGTTGAACCGCGACATGAAGCTCTGCGGCCGCGCCTTCACCATCAAAGGCGCGCCGGACATCACCACCGACGGTGAATTTGAAATGCGCGCCGAAATGCTCGAAGCGCTTCCGGCGGAGAGCATCGTCATGTGGGACTGTACCGGCGACACCGTCACCGCCCAGTGGGGCGAAGTGATGACGATGGCGGCCCGGCGGAACGGCTGCCGCGGCGCATTCGTCAACGGAATTCGCGATACGGAAGCGATTCTCGCGCAGAACTTTCCAGTCTTTCTCAAATACCGCACCAACGTGGGAATGCTGGGGCGGTTCCGCATGTACTACTATCAGAAACCGATCCGGATCGGCGAGATCGTCATCCATCCCGGCGACTGGATCTTCGGCGACATCGACGGCGCGATCCGGATTCCGGCGGAAATCACCCTCGACGTGCTGGAAAAGGCGGAGGCGCTGCTGCTCAAGGAGGAGGGAATCCGCGGCATGGTCAACTCCGGTATGAAGCCGACCGAAGTGGTCGCCAATGGAGGATACTTTTTAAAATGAGAGCCGCTCAATACATCCGCCCCGGCAGAATCGAGTGCCGGGAGATTCCCGACACGGTTCCCGGTCCCGGCGAAGTGACCATCGCCGTGGAATATTGCGGCATCTGCGGCACCGACGTCCACATCTTCAAAGGCCATATGGATCAACGGGTTCACCCGCCTCAGGCGGTCGGCCACGAGATGAGCGGAAAAATTCTCCGCCTCGGCGACGGGGTGACGGAATTCCGGATCGGCGACGCGGTGACCGTGCGCCCGCTGGACAACTGCGGCAGCTGCAACACCTGCCGCGCGGGATTCACCCACATCTGCGAGAAGCTGAAATTTCTCGGCATCGAGACGCCCGGCGCATTCGCTGAAGAGTGGGTGGTTCCGGCCCGGCTGCTCCACCGTCTGCCGGACAACATGCCGATGGATCTCGCGCGCTGGTGGAACCGGCGGCGGTCGCCTGTCACGACGTCCGGCGCTCCGGTTTGAAGAAGGATGATTTCGTCGTGGTCAACGGCGGCGGGCCGATCGGCATGCTGATCGCGCTCACCGCGCGCAAGGCGGGCGGACAAGTCACCGTGATCGAAATCAACCCCGCCCGGCTCCGGCTCGCCCGCGAGCTCGGCTTCGCCGTCATCGATCCAAAGGCGGAGGAGGCGGTCGCGTGCATCCGCCGGGAGACCGGCGGTTCCGGCGCCGACGTGGTGTTCGAAGTGACCGGCTCCGAAGCGGGGGCGCGGCTGATCACCGAAGCGGCGCGGCCGCGGGGAACCATCGTCATGGTGGCGATCTATCCGGCGCCGGTGCCGGTGGATCTGCACAAGTTCTTCTGGAAGGAGCTCACCATGACCGGCGCGCGGGTCTACGAACAGGAGGATTTCGAGCGGGCGATTGCGCTGGTGGCGGCACAGGAGCTGCCGTTCGACCGGCTGATCAGCCGGGTTTTCCCGCTGGAGGAGCTGCAGAATGCATTCGAATATCTCGGGCAGGCGCCCGATGCGATGAAGATATTGATCCGTTGCCGGAAGGAGGCGTGAACATGATTCTCGATCAATTCAAACTCGACGGCAAAACCGCCGTCGTCACCGGCTGTTCCCGCGGCATCGGTCAAGGGATCGCCATCGGACTGGCCGAAGCGGGCGCGGACATCATCGGCGTCTCCGCCACGCTGCGGCCGGGAAGTGAAACCGAACAAAAGGTGCGCACGCTCGGGCGCAAGTTCACGCCGTACCAATGCGACTTCTCCGACCGGGCGGCGCTCTACCGGTGGATCGCCGCGGTCAAGGCGGAACAGCCGCCGATCGACATCCTCTTCAACAACGCCGGAACCATCCTGCGGAAACCCGCGGCGGAGCATCCGGATGAATATTGGGATAAAGTGCTGGAAATCAACCTTTCGTCGCAGTTCGTCCTCGCCCGGGAATTCGGCCGCGACATGGTCGAGCGCCGGTCGGGCAAGATCATCTTCACCTGTTCGCTGCTGACCTTTCAGGGGGGAATCAACGTGCCGGGCTACGCGGCGAGCAAGGCGGGCGTCGGCGAACTGGTGATGGCGCTCGCGAACGAATGGGCGAAGTACGGGGTCAACGTCAACGGCATTGCGCCGGGTTACATCGCGACCGACAACACACAGGCGCTGCGCGACGACCCGGAACGCAGCCGGGCGATTCTCGAACGGATTCCGGCCGGGCGCTGGGGCACGCCGGAGGATTTCAAAGGGGTGGCGGTCTTTCTCGCCTCCCGGGCGAGCGATTACGTCAACGGGTCGATCTATCTGGTCGACGGTGGCTGGATGGGCCGATAAGGAGAAACAGAAGATGAAAAAATTTCCCTTCTTTCGCTGGGGAAAATCGCCGACGCGGCAGCCCGCGCCCGGATCGCCGAACATTGCGACATCACCGAAATCGAGGAGATCAGCGAAGAGGCGCTGCTGCATCACCTGCCGGGATACGAAGCGGTGATCGTGCCGTTCACGGCGCAGATGCTGGTCACTGAGCGGGTGATCGATGCGGCGCCGCAGCTCCGGCTGATCGCCTCGACCTACGGCGGCACGCGGCAGAACATCGCCGATCTGTACGCGCTCCGGAAAGGGATCACGGTGATCCACACCGGCGCTTCCCGGGAACGGCCGATGGCGGAATACACGCTGGCGCTGGTGCTCACTTCGCTGTTGCGGATCGCCGACTACCATCATGATATGATTTCGGGGAAGCGTGGCCGCGGTTCAAATATCCGCGCACGCGGATTCTCTTCCAGCGCAAGGTGGCGGTGATCGGCTTCGGGCGGATCGGCGGGGCGATCGTGCGGCTCTTCCGGAACTTCACAAACAATTTGTCCGTAGTGTCGCGCCATCTCACCAGCGAAGAGGCGGTGGCGGCAGGAGTGAAGAAAGTGTCGCTCGACGAGGCGTTCCACGACAACGAGATCATCATTCTGGCGGGAGGAAGCAATTCCGACACCTTCCACATGGTTGGAGCGGAACAGTTTGCGGTGATGCAGGAGGATGCGTTGTTCGTGAACATCGCGCGGGGAAAGATGGTGGATCAATCCGCAATGATCGAAGCGGCGAAGGCAAAGCGGATCTTCCTCGCGCTCGACGTCTTCGAGAACGAGCCGTTGGAGAGCGATTCCCCGCTGCGGACGATGGAGCGGGTCCTGCTGACGCCGCACCGGGCGAACAATTCGATCGAGTTCGAGCAGCGCTGGAACTGCCTTGCCGACGAGATCGGGCGCTTCGCCGCGGGCGAGCGGCCGGAATCGGCGCTGACCGTCGAGCGGGCCGTTGCAATGAGCGAATCTTAATCTAAGAAAGTAAAGCGTTTACGACATCGTACAGACGTTTTTCAATTTTCAGGAGGCAACATGGCGGACTTTAAACGTTACAATGTAACACAAAGGTTTGACGGGGAAAAATTTTACTCTAATTGAACTCCTTATAGTTATAGCAATTATCGCGATTCTGGCGGCATTGCTTCTTCCTGCGCTGAACAAAGCGCGGGACAAAGGGAAAATGATACGATGTGCATCCAATCAGAAACAGATTGGGACAGCGCTGCACATGTATGCTCAGGATTTTGGTGATATCGTGACGCTCTATATTGCCCGAGGTATATACCCGGTTACTTATGCCGCCCTGCTGTCAAACAAACTGCGCGAATTTTACGGGTTGAATCATTACGGATTAAGCACAAATTATCTCGACTCCCTGGATGTTTTATGTGTCCAAGTATTCTGCCGTTCGGACCTGCTCCGAAAAAAGGTTTCGATGGCGGCCCTCGTTCCACTTACACCAAAGGTGTAAACAACCTCGCCATCTATGGGACAGTCCCAAATGGGGAAGGGCATCCGCTCACGCAGGAAGACGTCAGTACCGACCCATTCGTATACAGGGGAGAACCTGATAAAAATAGTTTTATTGCTCCGCTGCACAGTATTAAGTCACCATCCAAATTTTTCGCGCTGGGATGTTCCTATGCAACGGCACAGGACTGTCAATGGTATTCGATCAGTTTTACAGCCGCATATGCCGGAATCATGATGATCCATAACGGGAAAGCGAATATTCTATGGATCGATGGGCATGTTGACAGCAACAGCGCCGGCGACATTGTCGAAAAAACGCGAATCGGTCTGGACTCAAAATATAAGAACGGCTGTTATTTCGACAAAGCCATGTTTCCCCGTAAATACAATTGACACCGACAGTGACAAGTGCCCCCTTTAAAACATGTTTACCACCTGGGCAATGGCTGTCAGTGAAAAAACAATTCGTCCACAACGCAAAAGCTTGATCGAATTGGAATCAAAAATACTTATTTGATGAGAAAGAATTAAGACATGGAAAACAGGATCTTGGCATTTTTTTTCTGCATTATCACCGGCAGCGTATTTGCCTCGGAACTCTACGTAAACTGTAACGCTTCGGCGGCGGGAGATGGCTCAAAAACAGCCCCATTTGCAACAATTCAGCAGGCAGCCGATTGTGTTAATCCCGGCGACACAGTAATCATCATGCCCGGAGTCTATTTTGAATCGGTCAAGCTGAAACGCTTCCGGGCAGCCGGGGAAACCCATCACCTTCCGGGCAGATAAAATCAAGAGGAGAAGAGTGATTCTCTCGGGAGCGGATCCGGACATTCGGAACAAGAAAAAACAATGGACACTTTTTGATACGGAAAGGCAAATATATTCCATCCCGTATGATGCTATGGAACCGAGCCGGGTATTGTACGATGAGGTCGATCTTTACCCCTACCGCTCGCTTGATGCGCTCAAAACGCTGGAAGCCATTCCCGGGATACCGGGACCGCGGCACGGATTTGTTCAAGAGAACGGCAAACTTTTCATCCGGCTGCGCCAGGATGGCAAATACGGTTCCGTCAATCCCAATCATCATGTCATAGCGGTCGCCCCTTCGTCAAGGAACGGATTAAATAAAAAAAACACCCGGGCCTACAATTTCGGACTTCTGGGAGGAGAGGGGCAAGACCTTCATGTAGTCCTTGACGGCCTGACATTTGAAACTCCAGGCATCGCAGCAGTCTACGTTGACGGAAATCACGCCGTAATCCGTAACGCACTCTTTCTGGGGTGCTGGCAAGGGGGCGTGGTTGGAAAGGCCCGGGAAAGAAGCAGTTCCAATGTAACACTGGAGTTCAGCGAATTTCACAGCTTCCCGATTTATCAGGATGCCCAGGAACTGACGGTTGAGGTAAAAGACGGGAAACGCCACATCGATCCACAAAAAAACGTCTCCATTGGTGGGTACATAAGAGCCGTCGACTCAACGGTGCGATCACTCCTTATGAATATGGAATTGTCTCCGGAATAGGGAAATCATGGACCATCCGCAACTGTTATATTCATGATGCTTTTGAAGCGATTGCAAATTCAGACGGCGACCACATGATTTTTGAAGAAAACCGCTGTGAAAGGCTGATAGATAATGGAGTCGAGCTGGAGAACCATGGCCGGCACTGTCACATCCGACGCAATTATTTCATAGACATTTTTCAGGCAATCTCCATGCAGCCGCTGCGCGGCCATCCATGGCCGGGTCCCAATTACGTCTACCAGAACATCTTCTATCGTACTCCGGAAGATCGGGTGTGGCGTGGTAGTGCTTTCAAGATTGGAATTCAGAGGCGCATGTGGAACAGCTCAAAATATCCCTACCTGAAAGGAGATTCCTGGAAACATCAGAGTATTCCCGGGCTGCTGATTTTCAACAATACTATAATAGAACCTAACGACGTTGTTTTTGCCGATTTGGAAAGGTACCAAAAATTGACAATATATCATTTTACAATAATTTAGTTGTTTCCCCTTCTGGGGTGGGGCAGTCGGAAGACCAAAGAGACAGGCGGAGGATTCTACCATTTCAGTTACGCCGGCAATCGTCTGGCAATCACCCGACAGAAGGTGGAAAGTATGCCGTCGTCAGTGTGCAATCAGCTCTATTCCCCTGAACAGGTTTTACCGGGATGGGAGAAGAACCAGATTATCCCTGAAAAATTTGAACCTGCGGTTCCGTTCGAAAACGCTCCCCGGCAGTTCCGATATGTCGGAGCGCTCCAATCGCCGGATGATTCTTTTGCCGCCAATGTCGGAGTACAGGAAGCGCGGGAATAATGATGGGAATGCAAAATCTCGAAACGTGTCGAAAATTCTCTCTGTGTAAAATAAAGGAGGAAGGTTCTCCATGAAAAACGGCAACTGGTATAAGTACGAAGGCAATCCAGTCATGGGAGGACCGGAAACCGGAACATGCTACGATGTGGATGTTCGTTTCGAGGATGAGCTGTACAAGATGAATTTCACCTGGCGGCCTCATCGCAGCATTGCTCAAAGCGAAAGTCCGGACGGCATTCACTGGAGTGCCTTTGAAATCCTGTTGTCTCCCCGGTTCGACTCAGGCTGGGAAGATGCAGTTTCCAGAAGCTGCATCATCCGCCATGACGGTGAGTATTGGATGTGGTACTCCGGCATGGCCCGTGGTTATGCACGGATTGGACTGGCCAAAAGTCATGATGGTCATCACTTCGAACGCCAGACTATGGAACCAGTTTTAATCCCGGAACTGCCCTGGGAGAACAACACCGTTTACAATCCCTTTGTTCTGTTTGATGAAAAGCGTGCCCTCTTTCGCATGTGGTATGCGGGAGGTGAAATGTACGAACCCAATGCAATTGGCTATGCGGAAAGTCCCGATGGAATTCACTGGCGCAAATTTCCTGCAAATCCCATATTCATCAAAGGAGATTCCCGATGGGAACAGGCAAGAATCGGAGCCTGCGAAATCGTTCCGGACGAAAAGTATGGATACCTCATGTTTTACATCGGCTATCTTGATATCAACACCGCCTCAATCTGTATGGCCCACTCTCCTGACGGCGTGACTCGCTGGACTCGATTCCATGGCAATCCCATTGTGGAACCGGCCGCATTGTCCATGACGGAAACACAACGCCTTGCGTTGCGCCCCGGGGGACAGGATGTCCTGACGCAAAATGGGATGCTGCCGCCTGCTACAAACCGTCCGTTGTGAAAGATGTGAAAAACAAGCGATGGCTGCTCTGGTACAACGGGAGAAATTGCCAAAACGAATATATCGGCCTGGCTATTCATGATGGTCTGGATTTAGAGTTGTAAAATGCGCCAGGAACTTCTACAATAACCAACCGCTGCATGGAATGACTGCATGAGACATTTTATTGACAACAAAGTCGTCGCAGAATACTGCAATCGATTCAACGAGCAGGATGAAGAACCATATCAAGGAGATATTCCCAATGCGGAAGCCGTGGATTTTTTAACAGCGGAAATTCCCCGTTGGGATTGTCCGGATCCGATATTTCGGGAAATCTGGTATTTCCGCTGGTGGAGTTTTTCGCAAGCATATCCGTACCACTCCTTACGGGCGGATCATTCTTGAATTCATGCCCGATGTTCCCTGGGCCGGAGCGTTCAACTCCATCAGCTGCCCCGCGGCTCATCAGCTCCGGGAGGCCCGGTGGCTTAACGACAAGAGCGTTGCGGAAGAATATCTGCGCTTCTGGCTGAATCCGGAATCCGGAGCTGACCCGCGCAAATACACTTTCGGGATAGCTTCAGCTTTGTTGGATACGGTCTCGATCACGAACAGCCCTTCCCTGGTATCGGAGCTCTACCAGGCTCTTTGCATGAACTACGCAGAATGGAAAAAAACGCATCTCCGCGCAAATGGGCTCTTTCGACAAAACGACGGTCGGGACGGCATGGAGTGCTCTATCGGCGGCAGTGGATATCGCGTTACGATCAACAGCTGTATGGCTGCGGAAGCAAATGCTCTTGCGACCATCAGCACTCAGCTCGGCAAGGAAAAAGCAGCGGCACAATATCGCACGGAGTCGGAAAAATTGCGTCGGCTGATCGAAACAAGACTCTGGAACGAAGAAAAAGAGTTTTTCATGACACGTCGGGAAGAAGATGAAAGCTTCGTCGACGTCCGGGAGCTTCATGGTTATACCCCATGGTACTACTTCCCCGACATGGCGGCGAAATATGATTGCGCATGGAAACAGCTTATCCATCCAGACGGCTTCCTTGCCCCCTATGGACCGACGACAGCGGAACGGAGACATCCGGGATTCAGAATCGCCAGAGACGGCCACGAATGCCAGTGGAACGGCCCTTCCTGGCCATTTGCAACGTCGGTTACCTTGACCGGGCTTGCTCATCTGCTTCAAAAACGGGAGAGCGCGGAGGTCAATCGGCGTTCTTTCTTTGAGACGCTTATCTGTTATACCCGAAGTCACTATTTACGGGAAAATGGTCGTACAATTCCCTGGATCGATGAAAATCTGGATCCGTTTACCGGAACATGGCTCGCGCGGGAAATCATGTCTTCCTGGTTAAATTCCGGCATAAAACGTAGTTCCATGTTTCATGAACGAGGCAAAGACTACAGCCACTCCACATATGCCGATCTGATAATCCATGGACTCTGTGGCATAACCACAGATTCCCGGAAGAAAATCAGGATAAATCCGCTCCTTCCGGCTGAATGCTGGGACTATTTTCTTCTGGACGGAGTAAAAATATCAGGATACGATTTAACCGTGCAGTTTGATCGTGACGGCAGCCGCTATCAAAGAGGTAATGGACTGGCGGTTTATGTCGACGGAGTTGAAATAAGACGTTGTCCAGCCGGCTTGGGTACCATTGAGATATCATTGTGATTCGCCAGGCATAAAAATGTTCGGACTTTTGCCGGGCAAACCTGTCGTCATGTTGCCGGTGATTTCCGGAGCGGCCCCCCGGGTCCTTTCCAGGACACCGGCCCTCCCCGAATTGTCTCGCACACGGTCTCCCGCCCCGATAAGGATGGCTTTTGCTCCGTTGAGGCGGAATTCAACGTTAGAACGCCGAGTGTGGGCTATCTCCTTTTTCGAGGCACACTGGCCGCGGAAAAGGAGCGGGGCCAGGTGGAAGTCAGGGGACTCGAATTCAAACCGGTTGAATAGCTGACACAGCATTTATCCGTCAATCCCTTGTGGCAACAGCTGGAGTCGACCGGGATCAAAAAGGAGAAAACTTGTCCCGGCGGTCGGAATGAAGGCAAACCCGGCTCCGCCCGGGTGCTCAATGTGTCGAATGCGGAAAAAGCTCCGGCCGTCACCCTCCTCACCGTCCTCCAGCCGCTGCGGAAAGGAGTTGCACCCCGGCCGGTCACACTGGAAGGAAATCGGCTTACCGTGGGAACAGATACATTTCATCTGGGAAACGGAATTATGGAATGCAACGGACAGAAGGTCCCTTATCTGCATTAAATCGGCCTCTTTCCAATTCGATTCGACAGGCGGCAACTGTTCCGAGGAAATCGTTGCCGCCATTTTTTTATTTTTCATGAAGATTCCGGAAATTCATTTGCTTTTTCGGCAGAAATGAAACATCCATCGCCATGATATTCCTGTTTTAAAAACAGCCCGGTCTGCGGAAATTGTTCACGCAGGAGGAGAAAAACATCCAATCCCTCATGGTCGCTGCCATACCGTGCCGGCGACAATCCGGCACAGCCCGGGAATTTCGATGCTGATTCGGATTCAGCGAAGCAGAGGAAGATGCAAAACAATTGACACAGTCAAGTAAAAGGAATTTTTATATTTTTCCGGCTGCTCCGTTATGAAAAATCTTGACAAAAGAGCAGATTCGATATATTGTAGAGTTCAGAGTCCCCGAGTTGCAGAGAATTGGCAATGTCAGAAGAGAACCGTCAGAAAATCGATAAAAATCTGGAGATCCGCAACCGTCTGCTCGACCGGATCGAAAGCGGCGAGTGGAAAACCGGCGACAAGCTCCCGGGGGGCGCGGACCCTTGCCCGCGAAGTCGGCTGCTGCTTCACCCATCTGCAGAGCGTCATCGAGAGCCTGGTGCAGCAGGGCATTCTCCTGAGCATCCCCGCAACGGCACCTTCGTGCGGGAAAACTGGGAAAAGCGCCTGATCCAGAAGTCGTTCCTGCTCTATGAAAGTAAATTTATTGATGATCTCCGCCAGGAACTCGCTCCGCTGACCCGAAACAACCCCGCACTGTGGGTTACTTCTAAATCGCACCGTGCGATCTACGAGATTCGCGTCTCTCACTATCTCCTCGGACACCATGCGGAGTACATGGATCTGACGCCGATTTTCGACCGGCTCTTTCCTGATCCGGATCTCTTCTTCACTCCGCTGCTCGACGCCTTCCGCATCAACGGCAAACTGTATGGAATCCCTCTGCTGTTCTCCCCGCGCATCATCGTGTTCAACCGAAGGATCTTCGCAGAGAACAACGTGCCTTTCCCCCGCCGCAACTGGAGCTGGGAGGAGTTCATGCAATGTGTTTGGACACTTCGGCAGAAACTTCCGGCGGAAAAGGCTTTTCTCTTCACCGCCAGCCCCTTTCAATTCACCACCATTGCCGCCCGTTTCGGAGGAAATTTTTTGATTTCACCCGGGAGGACCCGGTCACTCTGGACTCTCCGGAGCTGCTCCGGGCCCTCGACTGTTTTCTGGAACTGCGCGACATCCTCGGCCCTGCCCGCAGAGAGATGCCCCCCCACGAGACAGCATTACATATCACGACCCGGCAGCAGCTTCACCGTCACCTGCCACCCGGCACGGAACAGGAGCTTGCTGCAGTAGAACTACCTCTCCCGGAAGGGGGGGGCGACGTCAACGTCCCCGGAGTTGAACTGCTCTGCATCCGACAGGAGTGTGCGGATCTGGAACTGGCGGAACAGCTGATCCAATCCGTTCTTTCCGAGGAATTTCAAAACCATCTCGGCGCAATCCGGAACGGGATTCCGCTCCTCCGGAGCGCCGCGGCCCGGAGCCTGGACCCGACAGATCCCCTCGATGCCGTTTTCCTGCAGGAGCTGAGCAAGCCGGTCGCGATGTACAACATCCGCTGGCTGAAACTTTACAACATCATCTCCCGCGCAATTCTCCACATAAGCAGCACCCCGCGCCCGGAGGCGGAGACGCTGATGCACGAACTGGCGGGAACCATCCGTTTCCTGCTCCGCATCGCCGACGACGAACAGGAGGAGTGGCAGGATTGATCCCCGCCGCACAGCGCGGCTGCGGTCTGCAGCAGAAAGTTTTGCAAAATGTCAATTTTTTTATCGACAGCTATTGACACAGTCATTCAGTTGTGCTATACTATCAGTGACCGGAAACTCTGCGGGCAGCCGCCCGCGACAGATTGCAACATCGAACACCAGGCAAGGGAGGGAAGAAGTCATGGATTGCCGGAAAACGCATTTCCACCACAGCAGTTCTCGCAAGTCGTTTACACTTATCGAACTTCTCGTGGTGATCGCGATCATCGCGATTCTGGCGGCGCTTCTCCTTCCGGCACTCAACCAGGCGCGGGAGCGGGGGAAAGCGATCACCTGCATCGGAAATCTGCGCCAGATCGGCCTCGGCCTCAGCGCCTATGCCGGTGATTTCGCCGGGATCAACCTGATGACCTATAACATATAATGGTACGATCACAACCTTTCCCTGTTATCTTTCGCAGGCCTGGGGGCGCGCAATGGGTGCGCCCAATGTGATCAAACAGATGCCCGGCAAATACATCAACACCCCGGCGACCTTTCTCTGCCCCACGGCGGCGCCATTCATTCCTCTGGCGGTCAGTGGAGACGGCAATCGTTTTCTCCATCATTACGGCTCATTTTTCCGCAACAACCAGCATCCGGGCACCACACGCGATAATGTCGGCAAGGATAATGCTTCATTCCGGGTTGACGAGGAAAACGGCTTCTGTGTTCCAATGCGGCGAGTCAAGCTCCCCGCCTCCTTCCTCATGGCGGCGGATTCCTGGAACACCTCCACACAGGCTCAACATTACACCATGCACTGTCGCAGCACCAGCCCGCAAACTTACATGGTACACATGCGGCATGGAAACAACCGGGCCAACATGCTTTTTCTTGACGGACATGTTTCCGCCATGGGACGGGAGATCGGGGAAATCGTTTATCCTGATACCACATACAGTATGTTCGCCTTCGGGCGTAATTTTGAGACCATCGTCTGCCGCCAGCCGTAACAAAACCAGAGGAACATACCTGATGAGTTACAGTAATTTGCTTTGTTCCGCATTTCTGCTGCTCCTGCCGCTGCTTCCGGTTTTCGGTGCGGCGGCGGGCAATCCCGCGACTCCGGCGTGGCAGGTGCCGGAGATGCCGTGGAGAATCCAGCTGGAGCAGCCGGATTCCGGCGAACCGCGCCCGGTGCAGTGCGAAATTGCGCCGGACTGGAAAAAACTGACGGAAGCCGCGGGAAGCGCGGTCACTCCGGAAACCGTGCGGCTCTTTCACGGCGACCGGGAGGTTCCGCTGCAGGTCCGGCAGGAGGATGGCAAAATCCGGCTCCGCTTCTGCCTCTCCGCCCCCCGCAGCGGGCAATCCTCTCCGGCTCTACTTCGGCGGCCCCGCCCGTCGCCTGCCCGCCGCCCCCCCGAAAAGAATCTGCTCGCGGGGGCTCTGGCACCGGACTCGGTCGGGCAGTGGCACGGCACCGCCTCGGCAACAGCGACAAAAGAGGGAATCCTCTTCACCGCACCGCTGCAGAAGCGGGCAAAGCAGCTGACCATCAGCCGGGACTTTCCGCTGCCGCCAGGGGGCCGCCGGCCGGAGTGCGATTCTGGAACTCTCACTTCAGTCGCAGGCGAAGCTCCCGTGGGGCGGGTCCATCCGCATCCGGCAGCTCGACGCGAAAAACCGGGAGCTGCCGGAGAGCGTCACCGATCCGCGCTGGATCTCACTGATGCGCCCGCCGCGGGTGTGGAGCCATCACAGCGAAAACGGCCGGATCGATCCCCGGGCGAAAAAAACTGAGGGTGGTCCTCCGTTTCCGGGCGGTGCCGCAAGCGTATGATCTGCGCGGACTGCCGCTCGAAAACCGGCAGGATGCCGAACCCCGGCTGCTGGTGAACCGTCTCGAACTGCGCATCGCACAGGAGCTTCCATTCCCCGGCTGGAACAATGAGTTGTTTGCACCGGGTGTCAGCGGCAAGGCGGGCGACACGGCGTTCCGATTCGACGGAATTTCCGGAATCTTCTTCCCGCTCGCGTCCCAATCGCTCTGGGCGGAAGGTACTCAGCCGCCGCCGTCGGAGTGGTTCTGGCCCGCCGGTGACGGCACGGTGGAGGCGTGGATTTTTCCGGAGTGGAAGCCGAATGATGCCCCGGTTACGCTGTTCGACGCCTGGGCGTGGCACCGCAAAAAATCCCGCAACTCTCTTTTCACCCTCTCCTTCGCGCCGAAAAAACAGGAGTTGACTCTCTACCTCAAGGACTTCCGGGATCGGGTGTTCCGGAAGAGAGTGAAGTGTCCGCTGCCGGCCGGAAAGTGGCACCACCTCGCCGCGCAGTGGAGCAACAGCGACGGCGTCCGGCTCTTCGTCGACGGGAAGTGCCTGCTCCATGATCCGGCATGGAAATTTGCGCCGCTCGAGCAGAAAAACCTCAAGGAGCCGGATACCCGCATGGCGCTGCAGTTCTCCCTCGGCTACCCGGGAAAAATCAGCCGAAACCGATTCCAGAATCAGCAGGTACCGGGATTCAAGGGACGGATGGACCGCCTCCTGATCCGTAGCGAAGCATTTTACCATCAGAATTTTACCCCATCTCAAACCGGGAATTTCGGCAAGAAATTCCGTGTTGCGTTCGATTTCGACCGCAGCTTCGACGGACGAGCCGGGGACGGCGACGCCCGGATCACCGGCACGGTGATCGCCGCGACACCGCGTATCGCCGATACGATGATCGTGGAATCGCACAATGGAGAAAAGCGGGAAATCCGGCTCCGTCCGGCGGAAAACTCCCGGCGCAACACGCCGGAAGCGGTCCTGCAGGCCAACAACTACCCCGTGCTCCCGGTCACCGCGGACTTCCGTCGGCTCCGCCGTACGGAACAAAAAACATTCCAGCTTCAGCCGGGAGAAAGCGCCGAACTCACCCTTCCGCAACAGGTCTGGATGGACTCCGTCGAACTGGCGCTGCCGGAAGAAGCGGAGCCGCTGGTCCATCCGATCGTACTCAACGACGGGGAGGTCGATCCCCGTTCGTTCGCGGATATTGCGGAGAGCATGAATCTTGCGCACTGTCCGGAACGCGACCGCGCCGACCGGATCTTTCAGCTGCTGCTGCGATCGAGCGACTACTTCATGTCGCATCAAATCGGGTTTGACCCGGGCAGCGACCGGCCCCTCGAGGTGACCTATCAGGCGCTGCACATGCTCAACGGGTACTGCGCCTTCGAATGCGGCCCCTGAACAATCTGGCGGCCAACCTCTTCTGCTGTTCCGGGAACATGCCCGCCACCCAGACCTTCGGTTACGCGCACAGCTTTGAACAGGTGTTCTACGACGGGAAACTGCACCTGTACGACCTCTCCGCCCAGAAGTTCTTCCCGTCGACCGACCGGGAATCGGCGGCATCGCTCCGGGAGCTGGAAACGGAGCTGCTGCCCTTCGGGCTGGTCACGCCGCCCCACTCGGCGGACCATTTCATCCGGCTGTTCCAGCGCACGTTCGCCGAACACGTGCCCTCGCTGCTGGGACGCAGTGCCTTCACGCTCCGCCCGGGGGAACGGTTCCGCATCTGGTTCTGCAACGACGGCGGGTACAATGACCTGCAATCCGACAATGCGAAACGGAAACAGACAGCAGTCACCGACATGACCGGGGAGACCCACGCGGCCTCCCCGGTCTGGCAGGTCGACCGGATCTTCCCCCACTATTCCAACGCCTACCTCCACTTCGACGGGAAACCGCAGCGAAAAAATCCTGCCTTTTTTCCGCTGGAGCGACAAAGGATTCTCCTACCGGGTCGCTCTGCCCTACCCGATCATCTCCGGGCGATTCCGGGCGGAGCGGAACGGTCAACCGGTTCCGATGGAGCTCTCCACCGACCGCGGCCGCACCTGGCGCCCGGTAAAGAGCGACGCAGCCGGCAATGTGACGCTCGACTATGCAATCCGTGCCCGTTATGAATTCGAACTCCGGGTCAACGCATCCCCCGACGAGATCTCCGCATTCCACGCCGAAACCCGGGTGATGCTCAACAGTCGCCTGCTCACCGGCGTGCTCCGTCCCGGTCGGAACCGGCTCCGTCTCAAGGCGGACAGCGGCTCCCGCTGCCGCGTCACGCTGCAGTACCGGTGCGACACCGGTTCCTCGGAGCTCCGGGGCGGCGTCTGCTGGGGCGCCATCCGCGGCTGGGAACGACAGCTCGTTCTGCTCCCCCCCGGCCGGACGGAGAAGTTGCCGCTCTCCGGAATCGCGCCGGACGCGGTCATCCGCGCCACCCGGGACTCCACGCCGCGCGGTCAGGCGAGTTCCTGCAGCTCGAACTCGAACCGAAAACACCTCTTCCCTTCTTCGGCAATGTGACGCTCACCCTGCCCGACGGCAGCGAAACGTCGCTCACGGTCCTCGCCGCCCCGAATGCCCGCCTCGTCACCGCCGACACCGCCTTGCTGGAAAACGGCGCCCAGCTGGTTCCGGTCACTGCGACGCGTGGCAATCCCTGCGCCAGATTGGAAAAAGTCGGCGCCCGGGTGAAGTTCCGTTTCGCCCCGCTGCCCGCAGGAAATTATCTGGTCATGACGCTGCATCGAGTTCCGGCCGAACGACAGCTTCCCAATACCGGTCGACCGCGGGTTGCCGAATTCGACCTGCTCCGACCCGACGGGAAACGAATCCCGGCCGGCTGGGGCATCAATCCGGCGCTCGATTTCTACAAGGCGAAGTACGGCAGCGGGATGAGCCGGTTCAAGTGGGATGGCCCGATCGAAGGGAAATACCCCTATCAGCAACTGCAGACACAGGCGCTGCCGGAGCTCGATTCCCTCGTGTTCGAGGCGAAGCAGTCCGCCGGAACCGAGCTCGCGGCAGTGCTGATCCTGCCCGCCCCCTCCCGCGAATTTCTGATCGAACTGCAGAAGACACTCTGCGGACTCAACTACGACCCGTGGCGAATCGCCGCCGGACAATCGGATACCAAGTGAGGAGAACCATGAAACCGATACTCGCAATCATCGCTCTTGCCATCACCGTCTGGAGCGCGGCGGCGGCCACTCTCGAACTCGTCCCCGGCTATCAGGTCTGCAGCGTCTATTACCGCGACTGTCAGGCCGCGAAAGCGGAGGAGTTCTCCGGGCGGCTTTTCTTCGCTCCGGCAGGAACCGAAACCTTCACCGAGGCCCTGCCGCTGATCTACGATCCCGTGCGGAAGGTCGCCCGCGGCAGCCTCCTCCTGCTGCGGGAGGACACCCCTACCGGCTGAAGCTGGAAATTTCCGACGCCGGGAAAAAGGAAACCGTGACACGTGAATTCCGCACCCGTACTACCCGGGTCCCGGTGGCGAAAACAATTCAGCTCGACGAAAAAACATCACTCCCCCTGATGGTGACCCAATCGGGTTCCCCACAGGGCTATATCCGCTACACCGCAAAGCCGGGAACCGTCCTGTGCGGCGGCGAAAAAAGCGGATGACGCCATCCTGGTCAAGGGGGCATCGTACCTCATCTTCGACGGACTGACCGTCACCGGCGGGCGGCTCAATGCCTTCCGACTGGACCGCTGCAATGAGGTGCAGATCCTCAACTGCGAGATCTCCGGCTTCGGACGCACCGGCGTACTCGATACCTCGCGGGGCGGTGTCTATTACGACAAACGGAAACGGGGCTGCAACTACGATTCCGGAATCCGGGTGGAGCGAAGCAGAAACATCCTGATCGAACGCAACTACATCCACTCGCCCCGCGGCACCTCCAACCCGTGGTTCTACAGCCATCCCGCCGGACCGAACGCGGTGCTGGTCGGAGACACCGTCGCGCTCACGCTCCGCTACAACGACTTCATCGGCAGCGATCTGCACCGCTGGAACGATGCGGTCGAAGGCATACGCAACGGCTATCCGGACGGCGGACCACGGCGCGACGCCGAAATCACCGGAAACTACTTCGCCTTCGGCAACGACGACGGCATGGAGCTCGACGGAGGCCAGGAGAACACCCGCTTCTTTCTCAACCGCACCGAAGGCAACCTCTGCGGCATCAGCGCCGCCCCCTGCCTCATCGGTCCCTCGTGGATCTGGGGAAACCTCTTCTCCGGTCTCGACGGCGATCAGTTCGGCTTTTCCAACTACGCGTTGAAAAACATGCACCGGGAAAGTAACTCCGGCCGTATCCACTACTTCCACAACACCATCGTCGGCCAGTGGGGCGGCACTTCCAATCAGGGAGTCAACCAGGCGGGGGACACCCTGAGCATCGTCACCCGCAATAACTGCTTCGCCACCGACAAACCCGCCTTCCTCAAAAGTCTTTTCCTCCATCCGGTGGACTGCGACGGGGACCTCTACCGCAACTCCGGAACGATTCCGAAGGAGCAGCAGCGCCACGGCATCGATGCCCGCCCCCACTTCGTCGCGCCGGAGCGGAATGACTTCCGCCTCGCATCCGATTCCCCGGGCCGCGGCAGGGCGCTCCCCCATTCCCGGGTTGACGGTGAAAGGAATGGATGCGGGAGCATATTTCCCCTTCGTCCAGCACGGCTTCCCGCATCGCCCGCTGCCGGTGCGCGTCAGCGCCGAGCGGCTCTCCTTCACCGCTTCGCGTGCGGGCGACTGGCCGACACGGACAATTCAGCTTGCGGCGACCGATCCGAAGTTCCGCGGCCGCTTCACCGTCCGCAGCGGTAATGACGCCTTCTTCCACGTGACGCCGGAATCGGGGAAACTTGACGGGACAACGCCGCTTTCGCTCTCCGTCGCAATCCGGCCGGAAAAAGATCACTTCCGCCCGGAAGAATCTCGGCGCCTTCACCATCCGTTTCGCCGACGGACTCTCCCGGCCGGTCTCGGTCTGCGCCGATTCGACCCGCGTCCGCGCTCTGCTCAAACACAACCGCCGGAATGTGATTCCCGGTACGGTGACCCCGGAGGGAGACGGAAAATTCGCGCTGAATTTCCAGTTGGGAAAACCGGGCAGATACTTTCTCTTCGTCCGGAGCGACGCTCCCAATCCCGGCGAATTCTCCGTCTCGCTGGATGGGAAAACGGTTCCGAGCGGAATCAATGCCCGGCTTCAGCGGCGCACCGCAACCGGTCCACGCTGGATGTCGCCGATTCTCGCCCTGACGCCGAAGAAGACCAACCGACCGGCAGAACTGGCGGCAGGCAATCACACGATCCGAATCGCCCCGCGCAACGCGCAAGTCGGGAAATGGCAGATCGAAGCCTGCGCCCTGGCGGCCACTCCGGAAGAGCTTCTGCTCGCTCCGGAAATGCCGTAACCGCCTGCCGGAGGAGGAAAACAAATCCTCCTCCGATGCGCTTTCCCTCGCACGCGAAACAGCAATTTCCTCCTGAAACCGTGCCGCCTCTCTTCGGTACATAGAAAAAATGCCGAAACATCTATCCCCGAAGCAGCAGAAACCTGCCATCCTGATTCTGGCGGAAATTGACAGAACAAAATCCTCGTCGGGATGAATTCGCCCTACGACATCGAAGTACTATCCGGAGCAGAAAACGTGATCTGCTCCTGTGGAGCAGTCGCTTCCCTGCAGGAAGCCGTGGTCAAAATAATGACCGGGCGGTTGAAGGAAAATACGACCCCACCGGTGACAATCTGACCGGAGAAAGAACAACACTACAAAAAGAAGACACCCCTGTCTTGTGGCAACTGAAGCTTTGGAATACCGGGTGCAGGAGGCTGGAGAATATCTCCAGAGAGGCAACAACGCAAAGCACAAAGATACTGCGGACAAAATCTGCCCCTCGTTCCATTTTGTTGCGATTTTTCGGAATTTCATTTGCTTTTTTATCATCATATGATACTTTTTATTATGAAATTCCATTTTGAAAAGATTCTGCCCGGTCCGGGCGAGTCATTCGTGACCGAGGAGATGATCGCACCGACGCTCGATTGCGTCTACCACATCCACCCGGAATGCGAACTTACCTGGATCGAATCCGGCTTCGGCAGCCGCTTCATCGGCGACTCGATCGAACCATTTCAGGCGGGCGACCTCGTCCTCATCGGCGGTCTGGTGCCACACCACTATCTGACACTCGAATCCGACAGCACCGGTCCGGAGTGGAGCAAAACCCGCGTCGTCAAATTCGCCCCCGCCTTCTGCGGAAGAACATTTCTAGAACTCCCTGAATTCGAAGCAGTCTCTCAAATGCTGCAGGAGGCGGAACGCGGCCTCCATTTCCCCGAAGAGAGTGCCGCAGAGGCCGTTCCGCTCCTTCAGAAACTCTTCCGCGAGAACGGAGCCCGGCGGCTGCTCGCACTGCTCGAACTGCTCGAACTGCTCTCGCGCCTCCCCCCGCCGCACCCTCTCCGGCTCCGCCATCAGACCGGAGGCGGCACCCGATGAACGGCTCAACCGGGTACTGCGGCTGATCCACCGCCGCCTCGCCCTGGGGCGACCGATCCCGCTGGCGGAGGCCGCCGCCGAAGCCTGCCTCACCCCGACCGCATTCAGCCGTTACTTCCGCCGCGCCACCCGCAAACGCTTCATCGACTACGTGACGGAACTCAAACTCAGCCGCGCCGCGGGAGAGCTCGCGCGCAGCGACCGACCGATCGTCGAAATCGCTTTCGAATCAGGATTTTACAACCTGTCGAATTTCAATCGACAGTTCCAGAACAGTCGAAAAATGACTCCGCGCGCCTACCGGAACAGTTTCCGCAGAATCGACCTTCAACATGCCGCTCCCTGAATCAGGCATGGCAAAAAAGTATCGGAAGTCGCCAAGAAACGAAAAGATTTTCCCCGGAAATCCGCTATACTATACATAGAACATTCTCACTGCAACGCGGAAAACGGGAGGAAGATCCATGAAACGTTCCGAAATCAACCGGCATCTTGCCGAAGGGATGGCGTTCTTCGAAGCGATGCACTTTCCGCTGCCCCCCTACGCAACCTTCTCCGTCGCCGACTGGGAGCGCGAAGCCGAAGCCGCACGCGAAATCTTCGACCTGAAACTGGGCTGGGACGTCACCGCGTTCGGCGGCGACGACTTCCTGAAAACCGGCCTCCTGCTCTTCACCCTCCGCAACGGCATTGCCGGCTCGGAACGCTATCCGAAGCCTTATGCCGAAAAGATCATGATGGTCCGCGAAAATCAGGTCACCCCGCGCCACTTCCACTGGCATAAACGCGAAGACATCATCAACCGCGGCGGCGGCAATCTGGTCATCGAACTCTTTCACGCCGACCCGGCGGAAAACCGGCTCTGCAACGGAAGTTTCTCCATCAGCGTCAACGGATTCCGCCGCACTCTCGACTCCGGCGACAGGGTGATCCTCAAACCGGGCGACAGCATCTGTCTCGAACCGATCCACGCCCATCGATTCTACGGAGAACCGGGCAGAGGAAACGTCCTCGCCGGAGAGGTTTCCATGGTCAATGACGACAGCAACGACAACTGTTTCCTCGATGATGTGATCCGGTTCGACCCGGTCGAAGAGGACGAACCGCCCTTCCCGCTGCCCGCCGCCGACTACGAAACCTTTGTGAAAGGAGCGCGCCATGCGTAACGGCATCCTCGCAGCAGGAAACTGGATCATCGACAAAGTCAAGACCATCGACCGCTGGCCGGGCGAAGGCAACCTCTGCAACATCGTCGAGGAGACCCGTGCGCCGGGCGGCGGCCCCTGCAACCTCCTCTTCGACCTCGCCGCAATCGATCCCGGCCTGCCGCTCTACGCCGCCGGAAGAGTCGGCGACGACGACGACGGCAGCTTCCTCCTCGAAGAGCTCCGACGGCGCCGCATCGACAGCCGGTGGATGATCCGCAGCCACTCCGCCGCGACCGCCTACACCGACGTGATGTCGGGCGCAGGACGGCGGACCTTCTTCCACTGCCGCGGCGCCAATGCGGAATTCAACCCGGCGGACCTCGACGGCGTCGACACCCCCGCCCGCTTCTTCTACCTCGGCTACCTGCTGCTGCTGGATTCCCTCGACTCGGACGATCCGGAGTACGGCACCGCCGGCGGCAGACTGCTGGCCCGGATGGGCGATGCCGGATACCGGACCGTCGTCGATTTCGTTTCGGAAGCGCCGGAGAAGTTCCGCCGTATCATCCCCCCAGCCCTGCCATGGACCGACATCCTGATCATCAACGAGATCGAAGCCGCGCACTGCCTCGGGCGGGAGCTGCGCCGCGCCGACGGTTCCCTCGACTGGGCAGGACTGGTTCCGGCGGCGGAAGGACTTCTCGCAGCCGGAGTCCGCCACCTGGCAGTGATCCACTTTCCGGAAGGCGCGCTGGCGCTGAAGCGGGGGAATCCCCGGTTTACGCCCCTCCTGCCGGATGGAACGAGCCGAAATCATCGGTTCCACCGGCGCCGGTGACGCATTCGCCGCCGGAGTGCTCTACGGCCTGCATGAAGATCTTCCTCTGCACGAGGCTCTCGAACTCGGCTCCGCGTCGAGCCGGTTCAATCTGCTCTCTCCGACGGCCAGCGACGGGGCGGTATCGCTGGAAACCATGCGCAACTATTTGAAAGAGTGCGAATTCACACCTGTCCCGGAGATATTTCGATGAGCAAAAAGATCTTCCTCGGAATCGGCGCCGGACCGATTCAGACCGGCATCTTCGTCGCCGGAGCCGCGGCTGGCGGATTCGAGCGGATCGTTCTCGCCGACGTCGATACCGCGCTGGTGGAAGCTCTGCGCCGTTATCGGAGCATCACCGTCAACACCGCCGGAACCAATGCCGTGCGTTCCGACCAATATGCGCCGGTGGAGATCTACAACCCCGACCAGGCGGCCGATCTCGCCGTACTGATCGAAACCGCCTCGCAGGCGGAAGTGATCAACACCGCACTGCCGGCAACCAGATTCTACCGCTGCTGCGCCCCGTGGCTGCGGGAAGGGTTTGAACGCAATCCCGCCGCGCACCGGCTGGTCTACACGTCGGAAAACAGCACGACGGCGGCGGCAGAGCTGGCGGAGGCGATCGGCAAATCCTTCCCCGCCACCAGCTTTCTCGACACGGTCATCGGCAAGATGAGCAAGGTGTTCGACGCGCAGGAGAACACGCTTCCGCCGCTGGTGCCGGGATTCCGGCGCGGCCATCTGGTCGAAGAGTTCAACACCATCTACACCTCGGACGCTCCGGGAGCGGCCGAATGCGGCATTGCCGGGCTCCATCCCCGCAGGAATCTGATTCCCTTCGAAGAGGCGAAACTCTACGGCCACAACGCCTCCCATCTGGTGCTGGCACTGCTGGCCCGGCAGCAGGGCTGCCGTTACATGTCCGAAGCGGCGAACTGTCCTGAACTGCTGGAGACAACCCGCCGCGTTCTGGTCGAGGAGTGTGGACTCGCCCTGCAGCGAAAATTCGCCGGATGCGATCCCTTCTTCGAAACGGCCGAATATACCCGCTGGGCGGAGACACTGATCCGCCGCATGGTTTCACCGCTGCTGAACGACGAGGTCACCCGGGTGAGCCGCGACCTTGCCCGCAAACTCGGCTGGCAGGACCGGCTGATCGGGGCCATCCGTCTCTGCATCGATACCGGCACCCCCTGCCCGACGCTGATGCGGATGGCGGCGCTGGCGGCCCGGTTCCGCGCCCTGGACGAACTGCAGACGGAATGGCCGCCCGAAGGAGCGGAACTCGCGCAGAAGCTCGGTCGGGAAGCCTGACAGAACCGCCGCCGGCAGGAGCCTCCGCTCCCCCGAAGCTCCTGACTGGTGGCTCATGGATGGCTTGAAAATGCGACAAACCCAACCGCCGGCGGAATAAAAATTACAGAAGCGTGAATCCTGAATTGGCTGTTCCGGATATCTTTCTGCATTTCAGCTCCCCGCAATGACCGCTGTTCCGGCGCGGCGCGATGCCGGCGCTCAGTTGATGAGCCGCACCGGATAACGCCCAAGGAATTCCGCCGCTGAAAATTCCGGCGTTTCCGGATGCGGCATCGTATCCAGTCTGCCGACGGCGGCGTATTTGCTTCTGGCGAAATCGTGGCAGCTCAGCAAACGGACCGGAACCGGCGCGCTTCGCAATGAACCGAGGAGTTCCCCCGCCTTCCGGAGATCGTCTTCAGTATCGTTCCAGCCGGTCATGAGCGGCATTCTGATCTCTAACGGAACGCCGCATTCATCAAGTCTGCGCAGATTTTCCAAAATCAGGCGATTGTCGCTTCCGGTGCACTTCCGGTGCACTTCGGAATCGGCCGCCTTGAGGTCGAAGAGGACCAAATCCGTCCATGGCAGAACCAGTTCGAAGTTCGACCACGGCACATTGCCGCAACTGTCCAGCGCGGTATGGACCCCCGCCTCGTGAAGCCGGCGGAAGAGCGCGGCGCAGAACTCCGGCTGAAGCAGAGGTTCCCCGCCGGAAATCGTGACCCCGCCGCCGGAGTTTTCGTAAAACATCCGGTCGGCCGTCAGCATGCGGAACGCTTCCTCCACGGAAATCTTCTCCCCGTAGATCCGCAGTGCCCCCGCCGGACACCGCTTTACGCATTCGCCGCAGACCGTACAGCCGTTCCGGTCAATGGCGTGAACCCCGTTCCGCAGAATGTGCCGGCGGCAGACTGCCGCGCACCTGCCGCAGAAAACACATTTCGAAGCGAAGAATGCCAGTTCCGGCTTGCGGCTGATCGTTTCAGGATTGTGACACCAGACGCAGCGAAGAGAGCACCCCTTGAGAAAAAGCGTCGTCCGGATGCCGGGCCCGTCGTGGACGGCAAACGGCTTGACATCGGCAAAGAATCCTTCTGGTTTCATTCTTACGCACCTATTTCATTTGCTTCAGCCTGAATGAGGTAACTATCCTGCTCCTGTCGGCTGAGATTGTTCCAGAGGACATTCCACCCGCAGACCCGGACCTGCAGATCGCCGTATTGTTCCGGATGCTTCTGCGCTTTTTTCAGCAACTCCGTGTTGAAAATATTGAAGTGGATCGCATGGCCGCCGCGGAGAATATAGGTCATCAGCAGCGCACGCATGGCCACAAGCCCGTCTTCACCGGTCACCGCCGAGGGCGCCAGCATGACGTCGAGCGGGAAATCCGCCATAAAATGCGTGGGATCCAGCTTCAGAACCGAGCGGATCATCGCCGTAACGCCGTTCCGGTTGCTGCCGGGCTGAACCGAGACGTTTTTGGAGAACTCCTCCCCCTTCCGACGTCCATCCGCCGTGGCGGGAAAATTTCTGCCCCAGTGCAGAAAGAGGTCCGCCGCATGGAGTGCCGTGGTGAAAAATCCGCCGCGACAATTCTTTTTTCCGTTGATCCGGGAAGCGGCGGTTTCGATCAGCTGCCGCATGAGACTGTCCGGAACTTCACGGTCGTTGCCGAACTTATCCGGATCGTTCCGGATTTGCAGCAGCAGCTCTTCATATCCTTCCATGTTAGGTTTTGTCAAGCCACTTTTGTAACTTTTTCCAGTTTTTCTTATATTCGAAGCGTAATTCCCCTTACCCATGTAACCATAGGTGTCGTTTTTTGCTAAAATCAAAACTTATTGTATCTCTGTTTCTGTTCTTCAAAAGATATTTTCTAGCACTTCACACCGGCAGCGGGTAAGCCATCGTTCCCAACCTTCCATCGACCGCGAACGTTCCAGACATTCGCCGATAATATGCCACATGCGAAAAACGTGTGAATTCGAAGCCTCTGTCTTAAGGTGTCGGATGCAATCCGCAACCAAGAGTTTTGTCGAGTAGCCTCTATGTTCAAAAATATCCTTTCGTTCTCCTTAAAATGGCGGTGAATTTCTCAACCTTTCCTACGGCATCTTTCGAAGACCAGGAGGTGAAACGAGTTGATTCACCATAAGCTTATGCTGCAATTGGTTTGTTAATAATCGCCCCTTCAATAACTTCGCCTTTAACCACATATCGCCACAACGCAACCATCAACTGACGCGCGAGCGCGACAATGGCGGTTCTCCGACTACGTCCTTTTTGCGCAAGGCGGTCTTTCCATTTTTTGTCAACCAACTTTCCGGTTGCCAGCGATACCACAGCCATGCACATTCAATCGCCATTTTTCGCAGACTTTTGCGTCCTGCTTTGCTGATTCCCTGATCTCTTTTCATTGTCCCACTGGCATATGGACATGGTGTCAATCCGAAAAATGCGGCAAATTGTTTTCCCGTGGCAAAACGGTGAAAATCTCCGATCTCCCAAGGCAAGTGCCGTGACAAACGATCTCCGACACCTTTAAACTGTTGCAATTTTCTGACCGTTTCTGCCGTCGAATCAGTGTTGCCATTTTGTTTGGAAGTTTCTTCATCGTGATTCTGGAATTTCTGGATGGTCTGTTTCCAATCAGCCAGTTCTTTCTCGAACAACTCCAGTTCGGCAAGCAAATTGGGAAGCCGAAGCAACAACAAGCTGGGACATTCTGCCCATTCCGGCAATTTCGACCATTTTCTAATTGCCTTGCGCCACTCTACCGCCGTCCGGTGTGATTTAAAACCTGGCAACGGTGTGCGTTCTATCAAAGAAATCATTTGAGCGTTTACGCGATCTATTGATTTTTTGATACGATCCCATTCTCGTTCCGCATCCCGACGACCTTCCTCTTCCAAGGACGGGATGTAAACTGTTGGTATATGATCCGAGGGGTGCAAGGCGGCAAGGAATTTTGCATCAAGTTTGTCCGTCTTGATCGTCTTTCCACTCATAATCACTTTCAACTTGTTGATCGGAAGGATATGAACATTCGCATCAAGTGCAATCAACTTACGAGCTGGCCAGTAGCCATAGCGACCTGCTTCATAGAAAACATCTACGCGTTTGCCACTATGAAGCAAATTTGTGACCAGCTCAAACACGCGATCCTCTTTGCTTTGATCAACCTTGTCTTTCAGACCGTAATAACTCATTTTTCCCGCTTCCCAGTCCTGAACGGCTGTTGCCCAGAGACTGCCTCCCATATCAATTCCGACACTTATCTGGTTCTTGACTTGACTTTCACTGCGAATGGCATTACCTTTTCTCTGCATTTTTGAGCTCCTTTTTCGGTAATTTGGTTTGAGTAAATTTCCAAAGTTACTCGACAAAGGAGTTCTTTTCTACTCCGACAATTGCTTGTCACCTATACATGGTATCTTTCCAATCGGCATCGAGTGCCTTCCGGAGCTCTTTCAGCGTGACGGTTTTTGTTTCGTACACGTATTTCCGGATCATGGAAAGCGCATTGGCGGCAGAAGCCGGTCCCATCAGCCAGATATTGGAATTGTTGTAGACCGATCCCCGGGCATAACCGTCAACCCCTTTTTCAAGACAGTTGGCGCAGGCGCCGGAAAACATCGGAGCGGGTCTGACCACCTCAAGAAAGCGTTCGAACTCATTTGAAATCTCCACGCAGCGGTCACTGATTTCAGCAACATGCCGGAGGCACGTCTTCAGAAATTCGTCGAAATTCTGAAACCCGTCCCCCTTCCCGCAGAGTCCGCTGAACGATATCCGGCAACCCCAGCACGCAGGAGCGGGTCTCCACGGCTTTCCCCGGACGGTGTACTCATAACACCCTTTGACATCCGCCGTGCGGGCCTCTTCCTCCGAATAGCCTGCTGCAAGCATTGTTTTTCGAATGCACGGTTCGCCGACAAAAACGATGCTGTTCTGTCCATTCCGGATCAGATTGAGCGCTTTGTCCAGAAAATCCTGCGGTGTATTCTCCCCGATCTTGATCTGAAACTTCGGATCATAGATCCCGAGTTCACCGTACACATCAAGGATCAGATACGACAGCTCATTGACCGCACTGGAACCATCCGGATTGGTCCCGCCGAAATAAAACGGATGTCCGTAGTAGTAGTTCATCGCAGAGACTCTGCACATGAAATTGCGGAATACCGCCCGAATGTCGTCCCGCGTGAACCTTCCCGACTCGAGATCACGGACATAATAGGGGTAGAGCACCCGGTCAAGATTGCCGTAGGAACGGGTTTCTATGGAGTCCGCATATTCCGACAACTGGAAATAGAGCCATATCTGCAACATGCACTCATAGAGGGAGGTCGGCGCCCCGGAGCGCAAATGATGCAATGCGGCGACGGTTTCCGGACCGCATCCATATTTTTCCGCACAGGCGCAGATGCGGTCCATCAGTTTCAACACAGCTTCATATTCAATCCGGATGGAGGTGAAAAAGTCCTCTTGTGCCGGCGTCATTTTGTTTCCGACGGCTTCCCGGAACCGTTTTTCCGCGGCGACGGCCCGGTTCAGCAGTCCGGAAAACCCCAGCGAAAGGATCGCATCCCAATCCGGAACGCTGTGGCTGTAGTCGAGAAGAAATGTAATCAAATCGGAAAGTTTCCGCCCCGAGGCAATCGATTCTCTGAGGGGGCCGTTGAACACCTGTTCGGCCCAGACCTTTCCGATCGTATCGGCGAACAGTTTGTGTCCCCAGACGCCGAGAGTCACGAAGAGGTCGTGCCCCGATACGCCGATCCTCATGTTGTCAAGCTGATATGCAAAAGCCTTCGCTTTTACGATCGGATGGGAACCCTCCTTTTCCCTTTCCGCAATCTGCAGCAATCCGGTTTTCAATTCTTCGAGGGAAAGTCCGGTTTCCGCGATTCCCGCATTTTGAAAATCCGCTTCCAGCTCCGCCTTATTCCAATTGAAAGTCAGCATTTTTACGCCCCTCCCGTGCCAGGTAAAAACGACATTCGGCTCTGCCCCGACATCGCTGTAATATCGTGAATGCAGAGCATACTTTTTTGCTCTTCCTATATTATACTCTATTTCAAAAGGATATGGTATAGCGGCATGTAGCATCTAAATGTCGTATAATCTCAAATCGCATTCATGTGAGGAAGCGGGGCATGAGGACAATTGTCGCAGAAAATTCAGAGATGACTCTCTCTGTAATGCGATGGCGAACAGCCTACTTCGCGGGAAAAGAAGCGAGAGAAGTGAAACGGATCATTCCAGCCGGCTCTCCATGCAACTTCCGAAATCGGCAGCTTGGAAAACAGCAGCAGCCGCTGCGCCTCTTTCAGACGTTTCCGGAGCTGATATTCCTGCGGCGTCATCCCGTATTCCATGCGGAAAAGGCGGAAGAAATGCGAACGGGACACGGAGCAAAGCTTCGCCAGGCGATCGATATCGACGGGTTCCGTATAGTGCAGATTGAGCTCGTTCGCCGCCGGAGCGCAGCGGACGGAGACGGCTTCCGGCGGCACATCGCTCCGGATAGCGGCGTGTTCCAGCAGCCGTCCGGAAACGATCTGCATTTGCCGCTGCCGTTCAAAGCAGGCCGGTATGCTCGTATCGTCGTGAAGAGCATGGAGTGTCAGAATCGCCTTGTTCAACGCCAGCCGGGTTTCGCCGGGAAAAACCAGCGGAATCGTATAGTATCGGGAAAACTCGGGACCGTTCTCCAGTTCTATGTTAAACGCCAGCACAATGAGCCGCATCGGACGGCTTCCGGAAACCAGAATGTAACGGCGAAGCTCCGGATGAAGGTAAAACAGATTCCGCTCTTCCGCATCCACATTGTACTCAAGCGGATCCTCCTGTGTACGCAAAACGCCGGTGCCCGCCTGATCCAACACGAGGACCGAGTGCGGCTGTGTCGTCCAGCAGGGCGGATGATCGACCGGATGGTCAAATCCCCGGCACACATAAAACGTCGTTATGATTTTCCACGGCAAATCCAGAAACATTGAAAAAGCTCCCGGGAAATACTATAACACAGATCATGATCATTTCAAGAATCCGGTGGCCATCTCCCACTTCCCCGTGCCGTAGACGGCGCTCCGCGGAGGGACAGCCCGTTGATTGTTCCGCACTCGCCTTGTGCCGCGTGATCCTGTCACAGAAAGCCGCACCTTTCGCAACCTTCCTCAGCCGCATTTTTTTCTGATAATTTCACTCCCGCTCTTGACAAAGCGGGAAAAATGGGTATAATTAATAACGTCATACGTATGACACAATAAAAATCGCCCAAAGGAGTTTTTGCGAATATGGCGATAACGATGACGGAGCTGGCGAAGCGGCTGAATCTCTCACAGTCCACGGTTTCGCTGGTGCTGAACAACCGGGACAAGGGGCGGGTTCGCCCGGAACTGGCGGAGCGGATCCGGCAGGAGGCGTCCGCGACCGGATTCCGGCTGAACCGGGCGGCCTCGGACCTGCGCCGGCGGCGCTCGAACACGATCGGTGTGGCGCTTGCCTACTCCAACAACTTCTATCGGGCGGAGCTGGTAACGGCGCTGCACGCCGAAATCGTCCGCCGTGGCTACCGGCCGCTCTTCGCCTTCTTCAACAACGACATGGAACAGCGGTCCGCCACGCGGCTGCTGCTGGACAACAACCTCGATGCAATCATCACGCTGGAGCCGCAGTGGCTGCCGGACCATCTCGATCTGCCGGTGGTCAGCCTTTTTCATCCAGATCCGCGGTTCGACGCGGTCCTGCAGGATGCGGAAGCGGGATTGCGCCTGACGCTGGAGTGCCTCCGTGAGCTGGGGCACCATCGGCTCGGCTGGTATGGCTATGATGAAAGCGACGAACGCTCCCGGCTACTGCCAATTCTGGCGCATGAATACGAGATGGAGCTGCCGGAGGGGTTCACAATCCGGAGCTCGGATATTTACCGTCTGGTTGAAAACCGGCAAATCTTTGAACCGCTGTGCCGCGCACCCCGCGCCGAACGGCCGACCGCGCTCCTCTGTCACAACGACACCATCGCGATCACGATCCTGCGGCGACTTCACGAATGTGGACTGCGAGTTCCGGAAGATCTGAGTTTGATCGGGCATGATAACGTCGACTTGTGTGAACGGCTGGTACCGACGCTCACTTCGGTCGGATACGGGAGCCGGGAGCTTCTGGCCCGCAAGCTGGTGGACCGGGTACTGGAACGTCTGGCATGTCCGGAACAGCCCCGAAGCGTCGAAGTTCTGCCGCCGCAACTGTTCTGCCGCGAGAGCATCGGTGCTCCGCGAATTTGAGAAAGGAATCGAACGATGAAACTGCAGGATCTGGAAGAGGCACGGAGCCGGTTGGACCGGCTGCCGCCGTCGCCGGAAAACTGGCACGCCCGGCTGCCGCTTCTGAAACGACTGGACGAGCTGTTCAGCTGCCCGGAACTGGAGAACGATCCGGTTCTGAACCGTTTCTACCACGACGTCTGCCGCCGGGTGATCGCGGAGATCCGCACCTGGCGCGGCCCCGGCGTCCGGATGTGGAAGCTGTACAGCTCGGCGCTGCTGGTCAAGGAGGAGACCGGCCGGGTGACCGGCTTCGACCTGAATGAGGGATGCACTCCGGCCGGCGAGCGGCGTACCCGGCTGCAGCTCTCGCCCGGGCTGGTGGAGGAGTTCGCCGAACTGGTGGATCGAATGTTCTACACGCACGGCCATCTCGATCACCTCGGACTGGCGGTGGCGGATGCGTTTCTGCTCCGCGGGAAACCGGTGGTCGCGCCCGGCGATGCGGTGCGGCAGTGGCTGCTGGAAGGCGCGACTCCGGCGGAGGAATTGAACGAACCGGGAGTTCGCTGCTATCGCGGCGTCCAGCGCATGGCGGGCAGAGAAGATGTGCCGAACAGCGCTTACGCGGTCACCTTTCAACCCGGCGTCACGCTGCTGGTGCGCGGAGACATCTACCACTGGGAGGAACTGGCGCCGATCTACGACCGGATCGAAGCGGAAAAGGCGCACATCGACCTGATGGCGACCAGTCCGTTCTCTCAGAGCGGACCGGATCCGGTGCTGGAGGCGTACCGCCGCTTTCACTGCCGTTTTCTGCCGATCCACGAATGGGAGTTCGGCCACCGGCTGCCGGTCGGGAAAGCGGGGCGCGCCACCCAGACCTATGAGGATCTTTATGAAAATTTCCGCATTCCGGGTGAAGCCGGGGGATTGCATGGTTTTGACATGGGGCGAATCCGCCGAATTGATTTCAACCGTTTCAGCCAACAGGAGGGAAAGAAATGAAAAAGCGGTTTACACTTATTGAACTTCTCGTAGTAATAGCAATTATTGCGATTCTGGCGTCCATGCTGCTGCCCGCGTTGAATAAAGCGAGAGAAAAGGCGCGCCAGACCACCTGCCTCAACAATCTGAAGAGCTGCTGGCACGCCCAGGCCCTTTATGCGGAGGATTTCAACCAGTACAATATCATCTGGATGAAATGGGGGGCGCCGCCCAGGTCACCTTCAGTTCGGTTCTGACTCTGGGGAAATACAGCAACGGCTGGCCGGATGAGAGCAAGCCGGATCAGAACTACATTCCGATCCGTTTCCTGCGCTGTCCGACCGCGTTCGCCGGCGTTTCCCCCGAAGTGGAGAAAAGCAAGAAATCGGAGGTGCTCAACTATCTGGTCTACGGAATGCATCGGGAATACGGCAGGGAGAACTATCAGGATGAACTGGGAGATTACTGCATCGTCTCCCCCAACGGCACGGTCGCCCACTCTCTGAAGAAAATGAAGAAGCCGAGCCGGACCATCCTCTTCACGGACACCTTCGGAAACAACGCGGGCAGCCTCGGTACGGCCGGCCCGTGGTACATCTGGAATCCCGGCGGGTTGAACGGCAATGCTGGCGTCGCCTTGATTCACTCCGGCAGGGCAACCGCGGTATTCAGCGACGGGCACGCCGCCACGCTCTCCAAAGGAGACCTGATACAATCCCCCTACAAATTTTCGGAAAACGCAATTTACATGCCGTGATTTCAGGAGGGAAAAGGGATGAAATTTCTTTTGCTGCTGCTGGCCCTGTCCAGCTTCCCGTGGAGTGCGTTCTGCCGGGAAATCACGATATTGGACTGTGAACGCGAACAGCCCGACCTCACCCTGTTCCAGGCAGACAGAAACGGTCAGGAATATGACTACCTCCCCCGGGATGGACGAACCATGCTCCAGCTCCGCTACAATCCGGAACGGGGAACCCATTTCGAATTCTTTTTTCATAAACGATTTCCGCTGCCGGAATTCAAACGGGCCCGGTTCCGGGTGAGCGTCGACCTGCCGGAATCGGCACAGCTGTCGCGGTTTTCGCTGCGGCTGCGTGACAAGGACAATGAGATCTTTCAGTTTCCCTGCGTCCTGACCGGGAAGAAGCCGGGAATTCAGACACTCGTCTTCGACGTTTCCGCGGAACCGGGCATCAAGACCTGGGGCGCCGGAAACAAAGGAAACGGAAAAATCAATTTCCCGGCGGTTCTGCACGGCTTTGCCGGGGATTTTCTCAAGGGGGCCAGAGGGGAAGGCAAGGTCGGAATCGCCGCAGTTTCCATGGAGTCCGACCGTGCGGCCGCGACGGAAGAGCCGCTGGAACTTTCGGTGGAAACCGGCAATCCGCTTCCTCTTCTGACGCCGGATTCCGCTGCAACGCCGATTCTCCGGTTCCTCAACCGGCAGGGAACGCCCTTTTCCGCCGAAGCCGATTTCACGCTCCGTGATGCAATGGGAAATATCACCGGGAATGGAACGCTGACACTCTCTCTTCCGCCGGGGCAGAGCACGGCCCACCCGCTTCCCGTTCCGGAACGGTTCGGCGTCTGCTACGTCGATGTGACGGTCAAGCCGACGGGGGAAAACGGCCGCGACATCCGTCGGACCGTGCAGTTCGCCAGGCTGGTTCCGGCCGGTCCGACCGCCGGATTTCCCCGGGGATTCCGCTTCGGCGTCTGCGATCACCCGGAACGGTATCCGCTGGACGAGCAGAAGAAAATGGCTCTGGCGGCCGCGCTCTGCGGCGTCAAGACCTTCCGTTGCGACATCGGCTGGCAGACCATGCAGCCGCGCCCGGACCGGCTGGTCTTCCGAAGCTTCGACCGGATCGCCGCCGACTACTCCGAACAGGGAATCGAACTTCAACCGATCTTCAGTTTCGTGCCGTCCTGGGCGGTGGATCGGAACAAGCCGCTGCTGGAACCCGGCTTTCAGGGCGGCTGGGGCTGTCCGCGGGGCGACGCCGTGCGGGAGTTTGCCGCGAAATTCGTGGAACGCTACCGCAATAAATTTCATTACATCGAGATCTGGAACGAGCCCGATCTGTTGATTTTCGCCCGGTTCTCCGGTGACGATTACGTCGAACTTCTGAAAAACGCATTTCAGGCGATCCGGCAGGCGGCGCCGGAGGTGAAGGTGATGACCGCCGGATTCACCCGTCTGCCCGGACGGGGACGGATCACCAGTGATCCGGATGTGATGATCAAAACGATCCGGGACGGCAAGGGCTATTACGACATTTTCAGCTACCACGGCCACGGAATGTTCTGGGGGTTCGCCAACGGAGTTCTCGGATTTCAGCAGCTTCAGCGGCAATACGGCAACGTCACCCCCTTTTACGCGACGGAAACGGCGGTGAGCGCCGTCAACATCGGAGAACTGCCGCAGGCGGAAACGTTGTTCAAAAAACTGATTTTCGCCTGGGCGCACGGTGCCGTCGGCTACAACTGGTACAATCTGCGCAACAAAGGGAACGATCCCCGTAACAACGAGCACAATTACGGCATGCTGACCCACGATTTCCAGCCCAAAGCGGTTTATGTCACCTACAATATGCTCTCGGGAACATTCCGGGACGGCCGCTTTCTGAGTGAGGTCCCGCTGAATGGAAAAGCTCTTGGTTACTTTTTCAAAGGGCGTGACGGCGCCATTCTGCTGCCGCTCTGGAAGGAGGAACGCAACTCAAAAAATCCGACATTCCTCTTCAAGGGGATCACCGGCAAGGCCGAGCGGATCGACCTCTTCGGCAACGTCAGCGACGTCCCGGTCAGAAACGGGCTTGTGCTGGCCGAAGCGGGGGAACAGCCCGCCACCTACCGTTTTCCCGGCATGAAGAAGCCGCCGGAAGCAGCCGGAGAGCTTTTCCGCAATGATTTCAGCTGGACCATATATCCCGGCCGGAAGCAGGAGTTTCGCGGGATGCTGCGCAATCCCTTCTCCGCGCCCCGCCGTTTCAACCTGAAACTGGAGTTGCCGGAAGGGGTCAGGTGCGAGACGGAGACGGTTTCCGTCACTCTGGCGGGCAACGCCGCCCGGGAGATCCGTTTCCCGCTGCGTTCGGAGCGCGGCTTCACCTCGAAACCGGGGGTACCTCTTCAGGCGGCGCTGCAGATCGATGCCCCCGGGTTGAAACAGAAACTCTTCTACCCGGTCAGCAGCTCCTCAGCCTTTCCTTCCGACGGGTTCCGTGAAGAGCCGAACTTTACCGCAGACCGGGCGGATGCGGTAAAGATTCTGGTCACCTCCGAACCGACCAGCGCCCACCTGGTATGGCGCGGCCCGGAGGATCTCAGCTTCAAGGTGGGGGGGCTTACCGGGGTGATACTCTATGCTTGAAAGTGGAAGTCCGGGATGATGTTTATTGTCAACCCTTCACCGATGCGGCAAAACAGCCGGACGGCGATTATGTGCACCTCTTTCTGAAGCTGCCGGAACAGAACGGCTACTGGGAACTTGGCATGGCAAAAGCGGAAAAAAATCGACCGCAAGTCCACTGCCGACAGTTGCCGCCCGCATTCGCCAGCCGCCGAAAAGAAATTGAGCAGGCAATGAAAATCGAATTCAGCCGGGACGACAAACAAAAAGTCTCCCACTATTCGCTGGAAATTCCGATGAAAAGCATCGGCCTCTCGCCGCAGTGTGCCGAAACCGGTTTCCTGTTCAACATTCAGGTTGCCGACAACGACGGCGAAGGCAGGGAGAGCCTGACCTGTCTCTCAGCAGACTTCTGGGATGCCGCTCAGGCATTCCCGGTTCACAAACAGTAACTCGCCTCTCTTTATGCTTCTGCCGGGAGATGAAACACCCGGCGGAAGTTGCTCCCCGCCGGGTGTTGATGTGCCGGATTCCTTACGCTTTCGGCGGCTCCGGCGCGGCGGAGTCCTGACGGTCGCTTTTCACCTTGCCGAGATAGTCCGGCAGGTCCAGCCCCGCCATTCCCGCCACGTCGTGCAGCGGCGGCAGACTCTGTATCATGCCGGAGAGAAAGTTCGCCGTCGTGGTCTTCCCGTCCGCACTCTTGCTGCCGCCGTCCCAGACAGTGACCTTGTCGATCTTGATTCCCTTGATTGCTTCGGCCTGCAGCGCAACGATGTCCTGCAGTTTTTCGATCAGCAGCATCTTCGAAGCGGCGTTGGCATCGTTGTCGCAGGCGGCGATGATCTGCTTGTAGCCTTCGCCCTTCGCCTTCAGAATTTCGTAGTTGCCCCGCGCTTCGGCTTCCAGTTTGGCGTAGATCGCGTCGGCCACACCCTTTGCCTCGCGGCGGGTCTTCTCCGCCTCGGCGTCCGCGGCGATTTCGATCTGCTCCTTGCTGATCTCCGCCGGAACGATCACCTCCGCCTTCTGGCGCTCCTCCTCCAACCGGGCGCGGGAGATCTGCGCATCGGCTTCCGCTTCATACTTCGCCTTCTCAATCTGGGCGGCGGCAATCTGACGCGCCGCTTCCGCGCGGCGGTAGGCCTCGGCCTCCTGTTCCGCCCGGGTCGCATTCGACTGGGCAATCTCAATCGCCGAAATGTTTTCCCCTGCGTCGCGGCGGAGTCCGCCTGCTTGACCGCGATACGGCGATCGCGTTCGGCTCCGGCTTCCCCCGCGGCCGCTTCCGCTTCGGCCTGTTTCACCGCGATGCGCTGGTCGCGTTCGGCTCCGGCTTCGCCGACGGCGGCGGCGGCTTCGGCCTGTTTCACCGCAATGCGCCGCTCCCGCTCGGCGTCGGCTTCGCCCGCGGCCGCCTCCGCTTCCGCTTTCGAAACGGCAATGCGTTCGAGTTTGTGCGCCTCGGCCGCACCGATGCTTCCCTTTGCGGGTCTCTTCGGCCACGTCGATCTTCGCCTTGTTGATCGCCCCGGCGGCGGCACGCTGCCCGATCGCCTTGATGTAGCCGGATTCATCGGTGATGTCGGTGATGTTGACGTTGAGCAGTTCCAGACCGAGCTTCTTGAGCTCTTCGGCCACGTTCGCTTCAACGGCGCGCAGGAAGGTTTCGCGGTCAGCGTTGATCTCTTCGATCATCATCGAGGCGATCACCAGGCGGAGCTGACCGAAGATGATGTCCTTGGCCAGTTCGGCGATCGCTTCCGGCGTCTGCCCGAAGAGGCGCTCCGCCGCGTTGCCCATGATTTCCGGACTGGTGCTGACGCCGACGGTGAAGACCGACGGAACGTTGATGCGGATGTTCTGTTTGCAGAGAGCGTTGTCCAGGTTAACCGCGATCTGCAGCGGCCGCAGTGAGATGTAACCGTAGTCCTGAAACACCGGCCAGACGAATTTCGCACCGCCGTGGATGCAGAGGGCAGCCTTGGTGCCGTGGGTTTTGCCGAAGATGACCATGATCCTGTCAGACGGGCACTTGCGGTACCAGGTGACCAGCGAAATGAAGATCATCAAAAGGACAAATGCGGCCAGTGCGGCCAGTACGACAGTTCCCATTCTTTCGAAGTCTCCTTTGGGGTTGGATGGTTTACGGGAAAATTTCAATTCTCGTTGCGGCGGACGAGAAACACCTCGCCGCCGAGGTCGCTTTCAATCACCACATCGCAGCCGGTGGCGATCTCCTCGTCGGCGCGCGCCTTGACCTGCCGGGTGCAGTTCTCCAGCAGGACGGTGACCATTCCGCCAGGCTGCCGCCCGGCGGGAATGGTGAGGTAGACCGTGCCTCGTCTGCCGAGGAAATCGGCGCTGCGGAGGTTGCCCGACTGCTGCAGTTTCAGCAGCAGCGAAATCACCAGTGCGGTGAGGAACATCATCAACAGTCCGCAGCCGAACGCAATTGCAAGCCCGCCCCAGCCGAGGTGACCGAAGAAGAAGCCGCCCCAGCCGAAAAAGGTCAAAAACGCAACGATGCTTTTAAGCGAAAAGAAGTTCAGCCCCTCAATGTCGGCGATGTCGTGCGCCTCCGGCTGGAAGTCGTCCGGAATACCTCCCGCACCGACGTCCGCCTCTCCGCCGTGGAGTCCGATGACAGTCAGAGCGAACAGTACGGCAAAAATCACCGATCCGAAGACAGCAATGAAGAGATAGATCTTCTGGCTGTTGGCGAGAAATTCCCCGGCGGATTCCATCATGTGTCCGTCCCCCCCGTTTTCTGGCATTGAAAAACAAATTCCGTTTCCGCGTTTAGCATATCATACATGAGCCGGATTTCAACCGGGAAATCATCCCGGCGGGAAAAAATCCCGTTTTTTTACCGCCATGCAGTCAGGATGTTTCGTTTTCCTCTCCAGTTTCGGGAAAAAACACCGTGTTTTCACCATCGGTACATTCGAATTGCACTCCTGACGCGCAACGGCAGTACGGTCGTCGCGGAAACCGGAATTCGCTGAATCAAGTGAAACACCGACTCCTCACGCCGTAACCAATCCGGTATTTTCTGCATGCTTTTCCGGCAGGGGAATATCGCTCATGAATGCCGGATGATAACTTTCCGATTTCATGGGGAATGGCGGAGAGATCGCATTCCGAATCCGCCCGGGAACCGGCGATACACCCTATTTTCATAATGAAAAATCATTTGACGTACTTCGCAGGAACCGGAAGAGAGAAAAGGATTCCACTTCGCCGTCCCTCCTCCTTTCCGATGCCGCGCCCCGGTCATAGTTCCTCGGAAATCGATTTGATCGCCCAAACGCCTTCCTTTGAAATCAGGCTGAACTGGTATACCCGTCCGCGCGGTTCGCTCTTCACCAGAACCGAAGTGACGCCACGGCTGCTTTTCTTCAGCTTGACCGCTCCGGTGATTACTGCCGGACAGAAATTTTTTTCTGCAAACACTCCTTCCCTATACGTGGAAAGAGTAAATTCATCCGGCCTGTGAGTCATGCGCACAAGTTGATCCAGATCATGTTTTTCGATTGCTTTCAATACTTTCTCCATAAACGCCGCCTGTTCCACAGTAACCGGCACCGCCACTTGTTCGGCGAGCGCCAGCTCCTCCGCATCGCCCGGCAGAAACAGCCAGATTGCCGCGATAATCAGAAGCATCAGAATTGGAATGAGCAGTTTCATTGTTGCCATGTCTCCGCTTTTTTGATCATTCCGTCAAAGAAATGTTTCGTATCTTATATTTCCCCTGCCGGTCTCTGCGCAGGCTGAATTGATAAGTCTCGTTTCTCGGTTCGCTGAATACGAAAACGGAAATGTTGTCGGGACGGTGAGAATGAATCAGTCTGGCGCAACCGGTTGGCTCCGCCGGGTGAAATTCTTCGCGCAAGAAAAGTCCTTTCACGTACATTTCCTCAAAATCGCTACGATCCCACTCCAGCATGAGTGCATAGAGCTTTCCCCAGTCGCGTTTTCTTATCTCTTCCAGTGCTTTTTTACCGTTTCCAGCGGCTCTTCCGTTCCCTGTTCCACCTTCTCCATCCGCCTCAGTTCATCAAGATAGGATGGCTTGTAAAACACCCATAACGCCAGTATGAAAAGCGCCAGAAAGCTTATTCCGTAAAACAAATAGCGGCGATTGAACTTTTCCATGATGCAACGACCTATTCATATTCCCCGGAGTAAGATCCAGCGCTTCGAAATCCGACCGGGTCAAACAATACCAGGCATCCGTCGTCCCCAGCCAGCCGACGACATTGCTGCGTGCAAAGCCGATGTCGTCGAATTCACCGATCCGTTCCGGAGAAACATGTCCGTCAGCCCAGGTGACGTTCGCAGTGCCGTTGTGGCGGAAGTGCTGGGTAGCCGCGTTGCTGGAAAGTCCGCCGACACCGGGTACTTCGCTTCCGTTACGCGGTTGAAGATAATAAGGATAGACTTGAAAAACCTCTTCTCCCGACGTTCTCTGCTGAATGGTATCACTGAGCATAACCGCCTTGCTGGGATTGAGAATGGCGGTGGCTCTGACTTTCGCGTAACCGGAAATACAATTTCCTCCACTCGTTCCGTTTCTGAATCCGAACATGGTGTTCATGCCGTAACCGCCCCCCCGGCAAACTCCCACAGACGAGTCTGTCGCGATTTCCGGAGTCGCCTCCCTGCGGCCCCAGCTGGGCAATCGCCATGGAGGCAACTGACGGGCAACATTTGACATTGAGGCTGTTTGCATACTGTGTAATCAGTCCTGCAGTACGTAAATCAACCCGTTGTTGGCTCACGTTTTTTAGCTACCCAGGTTCCCCGGGCACAGCACCAGCCACCGGTACAACCGGCCATCCAGTCATCATAATCCGCACTGTAGAGTACAGCCGCGGAACCCAGTTGCTTCAAATTTCCGGTACAACTGGCTTTTTTTCCGGATTCCCGCGCTTTATTCAATGCGGGCATCAGCATGCCGGCAAGGAGTGCAATTATTGCAATAACAATTAAGAGTTCTATCAATGTAAATCTAAATCGCGATATTCCGTTCATCGTTTTCCCTTTCTGACATTATTTCTCTTGAAAAACGCATGTCCACGGAGGGGTCTGCCGCGGACATGCGGCAGGGAGAGTGCGTTTCCGCTTTTCTCTTCCCAAGATATCCACCCAATCTGATTGATTGCGGCTATTTCTTCACTGCCTGCACCGATTTGGCAGCCTTCTTCGAGCACTCGCCGCCTTTGCAGCTCTTCTCCTGCACAGCTTTCTTCGAGCACTCGCCGCCTTTGCAGCTCTTCTTCTGCACAGCTTTCTTCGAGCACTCGCCGCCCTTGCAGCTCTTCTCCTGCACAGCCTTCTTCGAGCACTCGCCGCCCTTGCAGCTCTTCTTTGCGACCGAAACCGCCTGAGTTGTCTTTGCGACAGCCGCCGCCGTATCGTCATTGGCTCCCGCAGAAGCACATCCAATGCCGAATGACATCATGCCTGCGGCAATCATCGCCGAAAAAGAAAGTTTTGCTCATCATCCTTTTTTCTCCTTAGTTTTGTTTCTCAATTAACATTAATTCAATTCCAACTGTAACTGTCTAATGCCACCTCCCTTCTAATTAATTAGACTAGACTAATTATCTTTCCGGCCATCATCTCCGGGAGAAAATACAGCCGGGATATTCAATTACAAACAGGTGCCGATACCCTACAGTACTCGGGCATTGTCATGCGGTTATCAATAATTAGTCTTGTCTAATTTTTTAATAATATACCTGTTTGCAAAGAAAATTCAAATTTAAAAACATTCAAATTTAAAAAAAAATAAAAATAATGCCATTCAAGAAGCCGACAATGCAACCAGATTCCAGACACTTACCAACAAGCTCGACAGAATCGATGCGAATTCAGATTATGAACAGAATCTCGACGCGACAGCATGTAAAAAAGGAAATTTTGCAAGAATCATTAGATGAAACTAATTTTTTGCTTGAAAAACGGTTCCCAGCCTGATATATTATATGAAAAACAGCAGGACTGTTTTTTTTTACCAGAGAAGTTAGTAATGACTAATTTTAGATTCAGACGGTGCAAATGCTCTTCAAAGAGATAACGACCGGAAAAGAGAGGGAAGAACCGCAGCAAACACACGTTGATCAAGAAAAACAAATTCTCCGGAATCGCAAAAATAAAAAAAACGACAACAACCCTGAACGATGAAAATGAACGAGCAAAGACTCAGCAAGAACGTTTCGCCGGCACCTTGCCGGACGCAGGGGGTGCGGGGGCGGCGGACACGCTCCCCGGCTCCCACCGGCCCGCCACCGCCACCTCCGCCCGGAGCTTCCACAGGCCGAAAAGAGAGGGGCGCGGGGAGAGAAAGCGGCGCAAGGCGACGCGTCTCCCCCGTACCGCCCGCACCACATCCTCCCCGGCAGTCAAACACCCCCGCGCAAGCTGGAACAAGCTCGGCACCCGGCGAAGGGGAGCGGAAATGCGAAGGGTCTTTCCGCAAAAAGCGGGAAGAGCCGTTCGGATTTCCGCGGCTCTCTTCCCACCGGTCCGCACCCGACCTCGAGCCTGGTCTGACCGCCGACCTGAACCCGGCACCGGCACCCTGCCGGACGCAGGGGTGCGGGGGGCGGCGGACACGCCACCCGCTTCCCACCGGCCTGCACTCTGCGCTTTCTCCCACCGGTCCGCCTCAGCCACGGCCCGATACCGGAGTTTTACCCTTATCGAACTCCTCGTAGTAATCGCGATCATCGCCATTCTCGCCGCCATGCTGCTGCCGGCTCTCAACAAGGCGCGGGAGCGGGGAATCGCCACCAGCTGCACCAACAACATGAAGCAGGTGAGCTCGGCGGACTCCCTCTATCAGAACGACTACGAATATTTCTGCCCGACGATCTACTACATGGGCGCGACGGGAGGCCACAAGGCGTGGATGGCCGCCTGCAATAAGCCGACCAAAGACTTCGACTACACCGGCGAAGGGTATCTCACCCCCTACCTGCCGAAACCGGGGGAAGACGCATCGATGGCCTCGATTGTGACGAAAAGCGTTGTCTTCTGCCCGCACCCGTGGGTTTCGGCGTTCTACAGCAGCGATGAATACTCCATAAAGAATGCGGCCGGAAGCGGCATCGGCATCGCGCCTTACCTGCATGGCTGGGAGGCTTTTGCTACCGCAAGCAAACCTGACACCAGGAACAAATACCGCCTGACCAAGCCGGGCACGATCAAGACACCATCCCGCGGTGTTTCGTTCGCTGATCAGGGAGGAAAAAAGAGCGACACCTCCGGCGGTGGCTCTCACGGACTGGGTTCGGAGATGGACTTCAGCCATTCGGTCGATTCAGAGAAGACAATGTTCCGCCACATGGGCCGGGCCAATGTGATCTGGGCGGATGGGCATGTAAGTTCCGAGCGGAGCGGCTACCTCTCGATTCCGGCGCTCTACATCGGCGGACTGGGTGCCGACGCCGACGACGAGGAATTATACGCCCCCAATACCAAATGGGAGATTCTGGGGATCAATCAACCGCAGGCCAACCCCTGAGCCGGAGAAGGAGCAAATCTCATGAGAAAGAAAATTCTGATTTCCGCCCTGCTCATATGCGGGCTGTCGATGAGCGTGTTCGCCGTCTTCGGCAGACGCGCCCCGGAACCCAACCCGGTGAAGGATTTCCCGGTGAAACAGGAGTTGGAGCAGCGTCTCCAGGCCTGCGTCGCCTACACGCTTGAACCGCGCCGAAGCCGGAGTGAAACCCAGCTGCAGAAACTCTTCGGCATGGACCGGGAGGCGCGCGAAATCGCCCGGGAAACCGAAGGATGTGATCCGGTCGAACAGGCGATGAACATCCTGCGGAAACACGGGGCGGCGCTCGCGAAAGAAAAGTGGAGCTTCCGCGAAAGCGGCCGCCCGGGGCTCGGCGTCTACCGCGCGGTGGCGAAGGGCGACGGAGCGACACGGCCCGACATCGAATTCCGAATCCGGATGAATGCGGGAGGCTGCCGGTTGCTGGCGGTTACTGAACTCCCCGCTCAGGAAATGAAATAGATCCATCATGAAGCGACATATCACATTGCTTCTGCCGGCGCTCCTTCTGTTTTCACTCGGCGCCGCCCCGCAGGAAGAGGATCCGACGGCTCCTTACCTTGCCGGGGTGAAGGAGCGTTTCTCCGGCTTTGAAGAGCTGAAGCAAACTGCCCCGTTCGATTATTCGGTCCGCGGGGAGGGGGGCGGGAGCTCGGCCGACTGCTGCTGGAATCCGGCGACTCCGAACGTAAAACCGGATATGCCGGCCCCATCCCGGTCGCCCTCTGCCTTGGTTCTGACGGCAGAATTATCGGTGTCCTGGCCGGTCCGAATCAGGAGACTCCCCGCTATCTCCGGATGCTCGAAAAAAAGGTTTCTTCGAGCGCTGGAACGGGATGACCCTCAAAGAGGCCGCCGAGCGGCAGGTCGATGCCGTCACACGCGCCACCTACAGTTCCGATGCGATCCTCCATGGAGTTCGCCAGGCGGCGAAATATCATTTCGAAGCCGCCAAACGGAAGCATTCTTCCGCGGGGAACGACTGGAACGGGCTGCTGCTCTCGGCGGTGGTTCTTCTCAGTGCGGCCATCTACCTGTTATGCGATTTCCGGCGCAGATTGAAACGGGAAACCAGCTCCTGCAGCTGCTGCAAAAATTAGGCGGGATCGACTTCACAGGGAAACACCATTATGGAACTGCTTGTTATCGCCGTACTGGCCGGAGCCGCTTTGCAGAGCATTCTCAAGCTCGCTCTGCTCCCGCTTCGCTGGCGCATTCCGCTCTGCGCGGTCGCCGTACTGCCCGCCCTCATCTGGCGTGACCGGCTCGCCGCCTTCAACTATCAGCGGATGCTACAGCAGCTCGGCAGCTCCGAACTGCTCGCGACGCTCTGTCTCGGCGTCGTGCTTCAGGAACTTCTCACGCTGGTCGTCGGCTGGAAACTGCTCGACGAAGAAGAGCAAAAGAGCTGGCGCTCCGTCGTACTTCTACCGTCGATTCTGCTGATCCCCGGCTCGTTCTATCTGGAGATCTTCTGCTTCAACCATCTGGTCGGCTGGAATTTCGGACTTACCGCCGCGCTTCTTGCCGCCGTCGGCGCCGCCGTTCTGCTCGGCGGGAGCGTTCTCGCCCGGAAGCTCCTGCCGCGCCGGGACGACCGGATCGGCGCCCTGCTCGGCGCGGAATATCTGCTGCTCCTCGGCGCCGTCTTCCTGCCGGTCGCGCTGGAGTGCCGTATCGGCGAGGATCCCGGGCCGGGCGTCGGGTGGCTTCATCTGGCGGTGTTCGGCGGGCTGTTCGCCGGAGCACTCCTCTTCTTCCTGCTGTTTCACGCAATTGAAATATTCAAAGAGAGAAAGTATCATGCACTACATCACTCAAATTCTTAACTGGATCTCCCTCAGCCTGCTTCTGCCGGTCACCATTCTGCTGATCGCCGCACTGGCCGCGTCTCTGGTGACGCTCGGCGGGTTCGGCTCCACCTGTCTCGGCCTCCTGCGTCAGCGGCGCGGGCGGGAATACGCATTGAAGGAGCTTGAAATGGATCATTCGATCGATTTCACCCGCATCGGTTCCGGCGTCTTCGCCCGCCATCTGCACGAACTCGCCGAACTCGACTGGGACGAAATCCACTGCGAAAAACGGATCAGCGACTGGCACCGCAGCTACGAGCGCGAGCTGGAACGGGCCGGATTCATGGTCAAGGTCGGCCCCATGCTCGGGTTGATGGGGGACGCTCATTCCGATGGGACCGGCACTGGCCGGACTCGCTTCCGGCGACATCGGTTCGATGGCCTACAACATGCAGATCGCCTTCGCCACCACCGTGGCAGGCTGTTTCGTCGCCGGCGTCGGACTCCTGGTCTACTCGGTCAAACGCCACTGGTACGCCGAAGAGATCTCCTCGCTGCGCTATGCGCTCGACGTTCAGCTCCGGCGGAAGGAGAAGCAGCATGAAGCGCGCTGACCGTTACCGGGCGTTCGGGCGAAACGACGACTTCGATCCGCGCGAAACGCTGGTCAATCTCTTCGACGTGGCGATGGTGTTCGCGGTGGCGCTGATGGTCGCGTTCGTCATCCGTTCACAGATGACCGAACTTCTGACCAGCGAGGATGTCACCTTCGTCAAGAATGCGGGGAAACCCGACATGGAGATCATTGTCAAAAAGGAGAATAAAGTGACCCGATACAAGAGCGAAAAATCCACCGGCACCGGCCGGGGCGAACGGGTCGGTATCGCCTACCGGCTCGAATCGGGCGAGATCATCTATGTTCCGGAGGAGGAGGTGCGATGAAACCGGTCCGTCTCATTGCCGCCGGCATTGCCGCGCTTCTCTTTCTGCTCGCCGCGGGCGGCTGGGCGCTCTGGCGGAACATGGCGCCCACCCGGATTGCGCTGGTGAACTTCTCCGGCTACAAGACCGCGCCGATGTTCGACACGGTTCCGGAATGGTTCTTCCGGGTGGAAACGGTCGAATGGAACGACGCAATCGCCCGCACTCTCCGCCACTTCGACCTCATCCTCTTTCAGGGCATGGGCATGTCGGTCAGCGAGAAGCAGAAAGCGGCAATCGCAGAGCTTCAGTCGCGCGGCATCCCGCTCTACGTCCATCAGGATTCCCGGCCGGACTGCCGGTTCGGCACGCTGTCGCGCGAACAGCGCGAGACCGTCGCCGGATATTTCGCCAACGGCAGCCGGGAGAACTACCGGCGGCTCTGGCACTACCTCCGCTACGAGATCGACGGGAAGCGGCTCTTCGCCCTGAAACCGGAACCGCCCCGCATCCTGCCCGCCGACGCCTTGTTCCACACCGCGCCGGAGGCGCTCTTCCAATCAAAGGAGGCGTATTTCGACTACTACCGCAAGGCGGGGGAAATTCCACCCCGGCGCGCCCACGGTCGCACTGGTGATTCCCGGCGACGGCGGCGCGGCGCGCGGTGAGCCGGGATATCTCACCGACATCATTCAGGCGCTGGAGGCGCGAAAACTCAATGTGGTCGGCATCTCCGGCAACGCGAAACGGCTCGACTTCCTCAAGGAGATTTCGCCAGATCTGGTAATCTACCTGCCCCACGGGCGGCTCACCGACGAGAAGGCGGAGGAGGCGGTCGCCTTCCTGCGGAAACGGAACATCCCCCTGCTCTGCCCGATCAAGGTCTACCGGACGCTGGAGCAGTACGACGCCGATCCGCGCGGCCTCTCCGGCGGCATGCTCAGCCAGAGCGTGACGGTTCCGGAGCTGGATGGCGGCGCGGTTCCCTTTCTGCTGACCGCGCTCCGCCGCGACGAACGCGGCATCGAGGAGCAGTGGGCGATCCCCGAACGGCTGGAGAAGTTTTCCCTTCTGGTGGAAAACCACCTCAATCTGAAACGGAAAAAGAATTTCGACAAACGCATCGCGATCTTCTTCTACAAGGAGCCGGGGCAGAACGCACTCCACGCGAGCGGCCTCGAAGTCGCCGAATCATTGCTCAGTCTGCTCCGCCGCCTGAAACAGGAGGGGTACGATACCGGTCCTCTGCCGGAGAATCCGGCACAGCTCATCGCCGCGATCCAACGGGAAGCCGCCGTTTTCGGCGCCTACGCCGAGGGGGGGAGATCCATCGCTTCGCTGCGCGGGAAGAGACGGAGTTTCTCCCGCTGGAACTCTTCGAAGAACTTCGCAAAAAAGCCTTTCCGGCCTCGCTGATCGCCGATCAGGAGCGCCTCTACGGGCCGCCTCCGGGGCGTTACATGGCCACGGTACGCGATGGAAAATCCGGACTCGTCGTCGGACGGCTGACGTTCGGCAAGGTGACGCTGCTGCCCCAGCCGCTCTCCGGCATCGGCGGGGGACGCCTCGAAGATCGTCCACGGCACGAAGGAGGCGCCCCCCTATCCCTACGCGGCGGCCTACCTCTGGAGCCGGTTCGTCTTCCGGGCGGATGCGATGCTCCACTTCGGCACCCACGGGAGTCTCGAATTCACTCCGGCCCGGATGATCGGCCTGCTCGACGACGACTGGCCGGACGCGTTGACCGGACCGGTGCCGCACTACTATCTTTACGTCATCAACAACATCGGCGAGGCGCTCGCCGCGAAGCGCCGCAGTTACGCGACGCTGATCGGCCACCTGACCGCGCCCTTCATGAACGCGGGACTCTCCGGAGAACTCGCTTCGCTCGACGGCAAACTGCACGCGATCGAAAGCGCCGACAATCCGATGCTGGCGGCGGAATACCGGCGCAGCGCGGGAGAGCTGGCGGAGAAGCTCGGAATCGTCAAGGACCTTAAACTCCCCCTGCCGCTCACCGACGACGGGCTGGAGCGGCTCCACAACCATCTGCACGAGATCTCCGAATCGAAGGTCGCCCGGGGATGTACGTGCTCGGCCGCCCCTATTCGCGGCAGGAGCTCGACGAGACCGCGCTGCTGATGACGGTGGACGACCTCGCCGCCCGGAATTTCGAAGCCGACCTCGCGGCGGGAAAGGTCGCCGAAGAGAAGCGGGAAAATCAGCGGTTTTACGACGAACACTACCTCGCCCCCGCCCGCGTCCGCATCTCCGGAGCGCTGGCGAAGGGGGAACCGGGGCGAAACGAGGCGCCGGAAGCCTTCGCGGCGCGCGACGCGCTCGCCCTCTCGACCCGGGCGGAGCTGGATGCGCTCGTCAACGCCCTGCGCGGCGGGTTCATCGCGCCGGGACCGGGCGGAAGTCCGGTGCTGAATCCCGACACCGTGCCCACCGGGCGCAACCTCTACGGAATCGATCCGGAGCGGACCCCGACCGGGAGTCCTTCGCCGTCGGCCGCCGCCTCGGCGAAGCGCTGATCGAGAGCCGGCTCCGGGCGACCGGGAAATATCCGCGCAAGGTGGCCTTCTCGCTCTGGGGCGGAGAGTTCATCCGGACGCAGGGGACGACGCTCGGCGAAATCCTCTTCCTGCTGGGAGTGGAGCCGGTGTGGGACAGCCGCGGCCGGGTCCGCTCGGTGCGGCTGATTCCGGCGGAAAAGCTCGGCCGCCCGCGGATCGACGTCGCGGTCCAGACCTCCGGCCAGTTCCGGGGCATCGCTGCAAGCCGGATGATCCTGATCGACCGGGCGGTGCGCATGGCCGCCCGCGCCGCCGAAACCGAATCGGCGCCGAATTTCGTGCGGGCCAACTCCCGCGATGCCGAAAAGCGCATGATCGCCGAAGGACTTTCGCCGGAACGGGCGAAGGAGCTGGCCGACGCCCGTATCTTCGGCCGGATCAACAACGGCTTCGGCACCGGCGTCCGCGAACAGGTGGAGGATTCCGGCCGCTGGAACGAGCGCGCCGAACTCGCCGACCACTACTTCGAGAACATGGGTACGATCTACACCGAAAACCACTGGAATGAACATGTTCCGGCCGCCTTTCGCGCCGCGCTGGCCAACACCGATGCGATCATCCACTCCCGATCGTCGAGCTCCTCCGGACCGCTCTCGCTGGACGACATCTACCAGTTCATGGGCGGGTTGAGCCTCGCGGTCAAGACGGTCAACGGACAGGAGGCCGACGCCTTCTTCAATGATCTGCGCAACAGCGGACGTGCGAAGATTCAGGAGCTGGGCGAGGCGGCGATGGTGGAGGCGCGTTCGACGCTGCTCAACCCGAACTACCTCCGGGAAATGATGGCCGAAGGACAGACCGCAGCGAACAATTTCGCCAAGACGGTGCGCAACTCCTTCGCCTGGGAGGCGCTCCGGCCGGAGATGCTCTCCGACCACCTGTGGGAGGAGTACAAGCAGACCTTCGTCGACGACAGGTACCGGCTCGGCATGCGGGACTATTTCAAGAAAAAGAACCCCTATACGCTCGAAGAGATCACCGCCGTCATGCTCGAAACCGCCCGCAAGGGATTCTGGAAGGCCGATCCTGCGACGGTGAAGCAGCTTGCCGAACTGCACGCGGAACTGGTGCGCGACCACGGGCCCGGATGCTCCGGTTTCGTCTGCGACAACGCGCCGCTGCGGAAATTCATCGGGGGAAGCTCGTCTCGCCGGAAGCGAAACAAAGCTACGAAAAAAGCATCTCCTCGATCCGCACCGCCGCAGCCTCACCGCAGGTGACCGGCATGACGCTCAAAGAGGAGAAGCGGGAGCTCAAGGAGAAGCGTACCCGACGCACCGCAGTAACCGCACTGCTGGCCGTCGTCGCGGTCGCGGCGGCCGCCCTCTGGCTGGGCCACCGGCGGAACCGGAGGTTCGAAGAGTAAGCTCTTCTACGGAAAGTTGGTGGCGAAACGCTCTTTCCAGAGCTTGGTAGCGGCAGAACTCCACTGATTCCCCGCAACGTTGAGTTCCGCCACTACGTTGATCATCGCCGCGTGGCCATCCACATGGAGGAATCCGGCGTTCTTGCCGTGCACCGTCCCGACGCGGTCGGAATTTGTGGAGGGATCTGCATTATAGAGCGCACTTGCGGTCGAAATATAGCCGACACCGAAGTCATCCTGTTCGTTCTGCCGCTCAATGATGCAGATCTTCCGGCTGGGTGAGCGGACGTTGCCGGGACGCACGACGCCGATGGGAGTCCCATCCAGCATGGTTCCGGTAATCCCGACTCCGATAGTCTTGTACATGTTGACATTGGAACCGACCACAGCATAGGAGTTGACCGGAAAATTGCTGGTCGGCAAGGAGTGCCGGTCGGCGTGGGCCCGGCAGCGCAGCCCAAGCAGGTTGCCGTGTTTGAGTTTCGTGTCGTAGGGAAGATAAGCACTGCCGATGGGAGTAAGCGCAGCGGTTTTCCCGATCAGGCGGTTCCACCAGCTGATCGTCTCGCCTGAATTCCCCCATTCAACTCTCTCATCCTGCGGCCAGGGGAAGAACCCGGCATCCCCGGCATACTGGAGGAGTCCGATTCCGATCTGCTTGAGGTTGTTGACACAGTTGATCGCGTCGGCTCTCTGCCGTGCCTTGTTCAACGCCGGCAGCAGCATCGCGGCCAGAATCGCGATGATCGCGATTACGATGAGGAGTTCGATCAGGGTGAAAATAGAGCGCATCCGGGCATGGGAGGAAGAAAATCTACTGTACATGGAAACGGCACCTCCATTGATTTCTCAGTATCCATTTTAATTATGTCTGGAATTTTCCGAAATTGCAACAGAAGCGGCCCGAAAAAGTAAAAAATCCCCGGTTTTATTGTTCAGGCCATCTTTGATTTCTTAACCAAAACCCGTTTTCCTCCGACAAAAAACGGGCCGGGAAAACTCTCCCGGCCCGCGATGCCTCCCGCCGGAATCCGGCGGGGAAAAGAAAGATCACTTCTGTTCCTGCACGTACTTCTGCGCCTTCGGCGGCACATAGCCGTGGGTGGAACCCTGAACATAGACGATCTTCTTGGGCGACTTGATGTTGTTGTAGAGAATCGCCACGCCGGAGGGCGGACAGGTGTAGTCTCCGAGCCCGGCCCGGGTGATGAACACCGGGCACTTGATCCGTTTCGCGTGGTTGATCGGGTCGAAGTAATCCAGCGCACGGGTGTACTCCAGCCGCCATCTGGGCGCAAGCCGGCCCTGCGTGATTCCGCCGAGGTCGCAGCACCACGGAATCGACGGCGTGGCGCTGTTCACATCCGGATCGAGCGCCGCCGCCCAGATGGTCTGAAGTCCGCCCTGGCTGCCGCCGTTGGCGCGCAGATCTTTCCCGTTCCACTGCGGCAGCGTCTTGACGAACTGGAGCGAACGCATCACCCGCAGCGCCATGCCGTTGAAGTAGGCGGTCTCAGGATCGGAATTCTGCTTCTTGTCAAATGCATACCCCCTCCCGTTCGAACGGATTCCGTCGAAGAACTTCTTGTAATAGGCGGCATCCTGACCGAGGTCGTAACCATGAGCGTTGATCGTAAAGACGATCGCATTGCCCGCACCGCCTCCAGGAGCCTGCTGCACCCGGGTGCCGTATCCCGGATAGTTGACGATCGCCGGGAGCGACTTCTCTTTGGCGTTGATCGGAATGGTGAGATATCCGGTCACCGGACGCGGTCCGGCGCAATCGACGCTGACCGCATAGACATCCGCCCGCTTCCCGGTCTTGACCTTTTTCATCTCCGCCTTGACCGGCACCGCGTCGAGCTTCGCCTTCTGCTTCGCCCAGAACGCGTCGAAATCCTCCGGCTCCGGCACCCCCTGCAGCTTGTCGATCTCGACACCCGCGCCGCCGTCGAAGAAGATCGCCATGTTGCTCTTGCGCTTCGGATCCTTCTTCGTCACGTTGCGGCCATTGCGGTCAACAAGCGTCGCGTAGATGCGGACAAAACCGGGCTTGTCGAGACTGGTTTTGATGACGATCGGTTCGCCTTCGACCACCTTCGCCTTGCCGCTCGCCTTCTTGCCGTCGTCGCCGGTGCGGCTCCATTTGACGAAGTAGTCGGAAGTCGGCTTCTGCCCCTGAAAATCGGCCTTGAGCGTGAAGACCATCTCCTCGCCGGGGGCGAACAGCATCTTGTCGCCGCAGCTGCCGGTGAGCGACGTCTTCTGCGGATCCAGCAGCACCACCTCTTTCAGCGAGAGGTTGTCGAATTTGCCGACCACGTAAATTTCGGCCGTCTTGTATTTCGAACCCGCCTTCGAGAAGGTCCAGTCGGGATTGCCCTTCTCATTGGGATTGTTGCCGATGCCGAGGTCGCAGTTGGGACCGGCGTTGAAATTGTTGAAGGCGAAAACGGTCTGCTTCTCCAGATAATTGTGAACCTGGAACGAGCCGTAGGCACCGTTGGTGGCGATCGAATCGCCGAAGTCGAACTTCCCGGTGGCGCCGGGAATGTTTTTGGCATTGTTGCCGCCGTAGTTGAGTCCCCAGATCTCGATGTTGCCCTTCTCGAACTTTCCCGTCTTCACTCCCGCGACATTGCCGGCCACTTCGAGGTTGGTGACATACTGCTGGAACGACTGGGAATCGGGAGAAGGCACTCCGGCAAGCGCCGGAACCTGCGTAAAGGCATCCATCGACGCGAAAACCCAGCTGGTCTCGCCGTTCTTCGCCGTGAGCTTGACCAGATAACCGATCCGCTTCAGATCGCCGGAAAGCTGTTCGGAACGGTCCGTCTGGTACCCGTCGGCCCGCCAGCGGAGCGGATTGAACTTCGCGATCAGTTCATACCCCCTTCGCTTCGGGAACCAGTTCCAGCAGCTCCGGGACCTCCGCCTGCAATCCGAAGCTTCCGAGAAGCATCGTCGCAGCCGCCACATGAGAAAATTTCATACCATCTCCTTTCCTCGGTTGAATGTTCCAAACCGATCACTTTCCACAATACAACAACCACCCGTCCCGACGCAATCCACGCCGCGAAGTCAATCCCCAATTCTGGAGGAGACGTTCCGCACTTCCTATCCCGGGGACAGAACAACCTCCGGCAGAAACTCATTTCAAAGGAGGACAGCTTCCGAAAACATCGGCGGAGAGCAGAAGATTGCGCCGCACCGGTTCATGTCGGTCGACAAATCCGCACGCCGCCGTCAGGGCATCGATCCCGCCTTATTTCGCCACGGTTTTGTCGAACAGGCCGACCACGTAGATCTCAGCCGCCTTGTACTGGGAGCCCGTCTTCGAGAAGGTCCAGTCGGGATGGCCCTTGGCGTCGGGATTGTTGCCGATGCCGAGGTCGCACTTGCCGCCGGCATTGAAGTTGTTGAAGGCGAAAACCGTCTGCTTCTCCAGGTAGTTGTGGACCTGAAGCGAACCGTAGCTTCCGTTGCCGCTCACCGCATCGCCGAAGTCATACTTCCCGGTGGCGCCGGGAATCTGCTTGGCGTTGTTGCCGCTGTAATTGAGCCCCCAGATTTCGACGTTTCCCTTTTCAAACTTTCCGGTCTTGAGCCCTTCCACATTGCCGGCAACCTCGAGGTTGTCGACATACTGCTGGAACACCTTCGACTGGGGGGAAGGAACTCCGATGAGCGCCAGATCCTGCGTGAAGGCGTCCATCGACGCGAACACCCAGCTGGTTTTCCCGTCCTTGGCGGTGAGTTTGACCAGATAGCCGATCCGCTTGAGCTCTCCGGAAAGCTCTCTGGTGCGGTCGACCTGATACTTTTCCGCCCGCCACCGGAGCGGATCGAACTTCGCAATCAGTTCGTATCCCTTCGCCTCGGGAACCAGCTCCTGCAACTCCGGAACCTCCGCCTGCAACCCGAAACTTCCGAGAATCGCCGCAAACATCGTCATACGAAAAAACTTCATACCTTCTCCTTTCCCCGCTTGAGTCGGTAAATCTATAATATCACGGCAATCAACATTTTGCAACCTATTTCCGAAAAAAAATCCCAACTTTTGAAAAATCGTTGCCGATCCCGCGGAACAGGAGAAATCCTCTCCTGACGGCCACTTCCGGAAACAACCGGATCCGGCGGAAATGCCGTTTTTTCCACTTCCGCCTCTTGCAATTTCACGAAAACGGCTCTATATTTAAGAAAGGTTATCATTTTGGGGTTCATATGCGGCACAGCGTCACAATCAGTGAAAAATCGGGAATCGGCGGCCATCGGCCGACGGGGTCCGCCGTTGCCGTTCTTCCGCTTCGACTTACTCGCGCCGGTCGGGCCTGAGCAGGTTGCAAGCATTTGATTTTCCCTCCTGCATTCCGGTTCGGCCGGCGTGATCCCCCGCATGAGGAGGGGAGAGTGTTCCATCCCGGTTCTTCCGAAACAGGAAAATCCTCCGCCTTCCCCGTTTCCTCTTCTCGGAGATTGTCCAACCATTCATTACGATAAAAGGAGAGTTCCATCATGTCAGAGTATCCGAAATACCGCCCCGCCGATCCGGTCGAAATCGAAAACCGACAGTGGCCGTCGCGCCGAATCACCACCCCGCCCGTCTGGGCGTCGGTCGATCTGCGCGACGGCAATCAGGCGTTTATCCGCCCGATGAATGCGGAAGCCAAACTCCGCTACTTCCAGATGCTCGCCCACATCGGATTTCGGGAGATCGAAGTGGGCTATCCGGCCTCATCCCGGGAGGAGTTTGAATTTCTCCGGCAGTTGATCGGGGAGGGAGCAATTCCGGACGACGTCCGTATCTGCGTACTCACCGCCGCCCGGCCCGACCTCATCGAACGGACCATCGAATCAATCCGGGGCGCGGACCGGGCGACGATCCACTGCTACGCCGCCACCTCCGAACTCCACCGCCGCTTCGTCTTCAACAAGAGTGAACAGGAACTCACCGACATGGCGGTCGAGAGCACCCGGCAGATCCGCGACGCAGTGGAATCCGCCGGACTCCGCGGCCGCATCGCCTATGAATTCTCGCCGGAGGAGTTCAGCGACAGCCGCCTCGGTTTCGTCGTCGACCTCGCCGCCGCCGTCGAAGAGGCGTGGGCGAGCCGCGGCAAGGAGGAGTTCATTCTGAACCTGCCGGAGACGGTGGAGCGCCGGCCACCCTACGAGTACGCCGACATGATCGAAGCATTCGTGCGACGCTATCCAGCGATGGAACGGACCACGCTCAGCGTTCACACCCACAACGACCAGGGGGTGCGGTCGCCGCCGCCGAAATGGCGGTGCTGGCCGGAGCCGAACGGGTCGAAGGAACACTGCTCGGCCACGGCGAACGCACCGGCAATATGGATCTGGTCACCTTCGCGCTGAACCTCAAATCGCGCGGTGTGGAGCCGGGGCTGGATTTCCGCCGTCTGCCCGATATCGTCGATTTCATCGAAGAGGTTTCCGGCATTCCAGTCCATCCCCGCGCCCCCTACGCCGGGGAGCTGGTCTTCACCGCCTTCTCCGGCACCCATCAGGATGCGATCCGCAAGGGGCTGGCGCGGCAGGCGGAGATCGCCGAAACCTTCCATCAGGGCTGGAAGGTGCCCTATCTGCACATCGATCCCCGGGATGTCGGCCGCAGCCATGAGGGGCTGATCCGCATCAACAGCCAGTCGGGCAAGGGCGGAGTGGCCTACGTTCTCGAAAACGTCTACGGCATCGAGGTGCCAAAGGCGATGCAGCCGCAGGTTGCGACGGCGGTCCAGCAGGAGGCCGAAAGTTCCGGAGGCGAACTCACCGCGCCGGACATTCACCGGATCTTTCTGGAGAAATTCGTCGAACCGTCAGGCCGGATTGAACTCAAGAACTTCCGCATTCAGCGCCCGGCGCCGACCGGCATCGACCAGACAGGCGTCGAACTCGCGCTCAAGGCGGGCGGCTCGGTCTATGCGGTCATCGGTACCGGCGGCGGCCCGATCGAAGCGGCGGCGGCGGCGCTCCACCGCTGCCCGAGTGTTCCGCCGTTTCAGGTCGAAGCCTACTCCGAACACGCGCTCGGACGCGGCTCGGATGCCCGGGCGATCGCCTTCCTCGGGCTGCGCACCGGCGACGGCGAGGTGATCTACGGCGCCGGAATCCACGAGAACGTCAACATCGCGGCGATCACCGCGATGGTCAGCGCCCTCAATCGTTTTCCGGCATAGGCTCGAATCCGGCGCCGAGGGCGCGGAAGTCCCGGATGAACTCCGGATACGTGACCTCGGCTGCCTCGATTTCCCCGACGACCGTCTCCCCCGGGCGGCGAGTCCGGCCACCGCGAGCGCCATGCCGATCCGGTGGTCACCGTGGCTGTGAACCTTCGCGCCGTGCAGGGAGCCGCCCCGGATCACCATGCCGTCGGGGAGCTCCTCGATCCGGGCGCCCATCTTCGTGAGTTCCGCCGTCATCACCGCGATGCGGTCGGTCTCCTTGACCCGGGCCTGCGGCACGTTGACCAGCCTCGTCTCCCCTTCGGCCAGCGCGGCGGCGACCGCCATCACCGGCAGCGCGTCGGGAGTGGCGTTGAGGTCGAGGGTCCGCCCCTGCAGTCTTCCGGGCGCCGGTTCGACAAAGAGCTCCCCGCCGCGGCGGATCCTCGCCCCCATCTCTTCGAGCAGAGCGAACACCAGCTTGTCCCCCTGCGCGTCGTCAAAGTCGAGATTGCGGATCTCCACCCCTCCCCCGCGACCGCGGCGGCGACCAGCGGAAACGCCGCGGTGGAGAAGTCCGCCGGAATCACCCGCTCGAAGGCGCGGTAGCTCTGGCCGCCGGGAATTCGCCAGTGCAGCATATCCCCGCTGCCGCTCCAGCGGATGCCGAGCGCATCGAGCCAGGCGAGCGTGATTCCGACGTAGGGTTTCTCGTGGAGAAATTCCAGCTCGATCGTCGAATCCTCCCGGAGCAGCGGCAGGGCGAAGAGCAGCGAGGTGAGGAACTGCGAGGTGGTGCCGTCCACCTTCGTCGCGCCGCCGCGGAGCGGGCCGGAGATCCGGAACGGACACTTGCCGCCCTGCGACTCCACCTTGGCGCCGAGCTTCTCCAACGCCGTGAGAAGTCCGGACATCAGCCGGGTGCGCAGCGACGAATCTCCGTCGAATCCGATCGGGAAATTCTGGAGCGCCGCCACCGAAGTGAGCATCCGAAGCCCGGTTCCCGAATTGCCGAGGTCGAGCGGCGAACCCGGATCGGAAAACGTCCGCCGGTGCCGGTGATCTCCCAGCGGCCGGGGAACTCCTTCACCGTCGCGCCGAGGCGGCACGCCGCCGCGAGCGTCGAACGGGTGTCGGCAGATTCCAGCGGCGCGACAAGGGTGCTGGTTCCTTCGGCCAGCAGCGCGGCGGTGATGCCGCGAATGGTGTGTGACTTCGACCCGGTGACCGCGATCGAGCCGCGGATCTTCGACGGAACAACTTTCAGATCCATATTTGCTGTTTCACCCTGTTTATGATCGAATCCATTGAAAAACATCCAGCTTCACAGCGGACTGCCGGTGCGCAGCAGTTCGCGCTCAAACGCCTCGCGCTCGGTGAAGGGAAACACCTTCCACTCCCGCCCCGGCTCCGCCAGCAGCGGCTTCAGCACCCGGCTCGAAACGAGCGTATAATCGGTGAGGGCGAGCGTCAGGCGTTCCGGGGCCTTTACATCGGCGACCTTCCCCGCCCGGCTGACCGAAACCGTCACCCCGGTGAAGACCGGGATCCGTTTCCACCGTTTCGCCAGTTCGAACTGCTCCTCGGCGAAACGGCGAAGCTCCTTCCGGCTCAGCGCGATCGTGCAGACCCGGTTCTCGTAGGGAAGCAGCCGGAACAACGCTTCGCGCGTCACCTCCGGGCCGAGGACCCGGCTGCCGGAGCGCACGGCGAAGAGCGCCGCCTCCGCCCCGGTCGCCCGCCGGAGCGCCTCGCCGCCGATCCTCCCGAACGCGGAGCCGTACTCCCGCGCCTTCGGCCGGCGCAGCGGCTCCTTCAATCGGACGAACGGTCGGAAAAAGTCTTTCCGCCAGGCGGCACGACAGGGCTCCAGCAGCCGGAGCGCTTCCGGATCGGGCCGCTCCGGGTCGGGCCGGAGCAGTTCGGAACGGATGCGCAGAATCTTCCGGGTATCGTCATTCACCTCGATCCGGATCCGGGCGACGGCGGCGGCGTGGGAGCCGGACTGCACGTACCAGGCCCGGCCGGCCCGTTCGCCGGGATGCTCCTCGTGGCTGTGGCCGCCGAGCACCAGGTCGATCTCCGGGAAATCGCGCAGAAAGGCGGAGAGCGCTCCAACCGAACTGTACAGTCCGTTGTGCCAGGCGAGCACCACCACGTCGGGCCGGGCGGCCCGCACCTCGGGCATCAGCGCGGTCAGCGCGGAGTGCGCCCCCGGAATTTGAATCCATCCCCCGGCAGAACCCGCTGCGCCATCTTCGGTTCGCTCATGCCGATGACGGCGCAGCGCACGCCGTTCCGTTCGAAAAGCTTCCATTGCACCGCCGGCGGCTCAACCCAGTCCGCCGCGAGCACCGTGCCGCGAAACGAACGCACCAGCCCGAGCAGGGTGTCGCGGCCGAATTCGTAGTCGTGGTTGCCGGGGACCCAGATGTCGTAACCGTAGAGATTGAGCATGGCGATCATCGCCTCCCCGCCGCTGTGGCGGGAGATCGAACTGCCCTGCACCGTGTCGCCGCAGTCGATGCGGAGCGCCTCCTTTCCGCCGGAACGGAGGGCGTATCCGAGCTGCGGCATCGTTTCGAGCCGCCCGTGCAGATCGGTTGTACTGAGGATTTCCAGTTCCGCGCCGGAGAGCAGAAACACCACGAGCGCGGCGGAGAGGATCGCGAAATATTTCATAATCACTCAAAATAACTCCGGAGGCGCTTTTTTTCAACCGGAGAGCCGAAAATCTCGTTTTTTTTTACGATTCCGGACTTGCATGATCGGAGAAACGGGTCCATATTAATAGACGTTATCGCTTATACAAGTACGAAATATTGAATCAATATAGAACATACGAGGTGTCAAATGTCTCAGCATCCGAGTCTCCGCGTCGGCGGCAAGATCCGCAAGATCCGCAATGTGATGAAGCGTTATGAGCGCATCAACGTCCTGCTGGCCGACGGCCGCATCAAGGAGGACAAAGTCCTCGGCCTGCCGAAGACCAAGCCGGTGGAAATCTAAGCAGCCGCCGGGAACGGGAGGCGCGGAGCGGGCGACCGCTGCCGCGCCTTTTGCATTTCCGGAAGAGACACCGCCGGAGGACAACCGATGCAGAACAAGTTCGATACCCTGGTCCCCGACACCATCTTCGCCGCGGCGGAGCGGGCGCTCGAACGCCGATTCTCCGGCGTTCTCCTGCCGCTGCCGAGCTACATCAACCGCGTCTACGAGATGGAGAGCTGTCGCCGAGAACGTTTCATTCTCAAATTCTACCGCCCCGGCCGCTGGTCCCGTGACGCCCTGCTCGAAGAACACCTCTTCACCCTCGAATGCAAAGCGGCGGAAATTCCCGTCGTCGCTCCATTCCGGCTCGCGACCGGCTCCACCCTCGGCGAGACGGCGGACGGCATCTTCTTCGCGGCCTTTCCGAAACGGTGGGGGCGCGCACTCGAAGGCGGCGACGACGAACTCTGGCTCCGGCTCGGCCTCGCTGCTCGCCCGCATCCACACCGTCGGAGCCACCCGGTCCGCACCGCACCGGGAGGTTCTCGACCCCCGCGAAACCACCCTGTCGGCAACGGCGCGGCTGCTGAGTTCCGGAGTCGCGGCAGGACGCGTTCTCGACGACCTTTCCGCGGTGCTGAAGGCGCTTCTCCGGGTTCTGCTGGCGAATTTCCGGCCGGGGGAACGCATCCGTCTCCACGGGGACTGCCACAAGGGAAACGTCCTCGAGCGCCCCGGCGAAGGGCTGATGCTGATCGACTTCGACGACATGCTCACCGGACCGCCGGTACAGGACCTCTGGTTGCTGCTGCCCGGTCCGGTAGAGGAGTGCACCCGCGAACTGGAGCTGTTGCTGCGCGGCTATGAATCGCTGCGGGAGTTCGATCGCAGCAGCCTCGACCAGATCGAACTGCTCCGCGCCATGCGGATGATCTACTTCCTCGACTGGTGCGCCCGCCAGCGGCATGACCGGAATTTCCGGGAACGCCATCCCGACTGGGGGTCGGATTCCTTCTGGCGGCGGGAAATCGCCTCCCTCGCCGAACAGCTGTCGATCATTAATCACGATGGAATTTCTTGAAAAATCCCGAATCCGGTGTTACCTTAACGCATTATCACGGTGATTCAGCAAACCGGAAAGGAGACCGCATGAAGCCGTTTTTCGTTTTTTCAGGACAGGGAGCCCAGACGGTCGGCATGGGCAGGGACCTCGCCGCCGCCTGCCCGGAAGCCCGGGCGTTCTTCGAAGAGGCCGACTCCGTGCTCGGCTATGACCAGAGTTCCATCATCTTCGACGGCCCCGTCGAAAAATTGACCGAAAGCCGCTTCTGCCAGCCCGCCATCTACACGATGAGCTGCGCCGCGCTGGCCGCGTTCCGGGTGAAGTTCCCCGACGTGAAACCGGTCGCCTGCGCCGGTCTCAGCCTCGGCGAATACGGCGCACTCTACGCCGGCGGCGCCTTCGGCTTTGCCGACGGCCTCCGGCTGCTCGCCCGCCGCGCCGAACTCATGGACGCCGCCTGCCGGAGCACCTCCGGAGGAATGGCGAGCGTCCTCGGCGGTGATCCTGTGGCAATCCGCGAAGTCTGCGCCGAATGCGGCATCGACGTCGCCAACTACAACAGCCCCGGGCAGATCGTTATTTCCGGCGAGAAGAGCAAACTCGCCGCCGCGGTCGATGCGCTCAAGGCGCGCGGCATGCGCAAGGTGATTCTGCTCAACGTCGCCGGCGCCTTCCACTCCCGGCTGATGAAGCCCGCCGGCGATGCGCTGGTCAACGTTCTGGCCACCGCGCCGATCGAACTGCCGGCGATTCCGGTCTACCACAACTTCACCGCCGCCACGGCGAAAAATGTCACCGAACTGCGGAACAACCTCGCTTCGCAGGTGGCCGGCTCGGTCCGCTGGGAGGAGTGCGTGCGCGCGATGGTCGCCGCCGGCGGCGATACGATGATCGAATTCGGCCCCGGCAACGTGCTGACCGGGCTGCTGCGCCGGACGCTCCCGGAGATCCGCGGCATCAACGTCAACAGCGTCGAAACGCTCGACGCCATCGAACTGTGAACCCACGAACGCAACGATAAGGAAGGGAAAGAGGAAATGAGTCAGGAAAAACGTCTGGAGGGCAAGGTAGCCCTCGTCACCGGCGGAGCCCGCGGCATCGGCAAAGCGATCTGCACCCGGCTGGCCGCGGAAGGCGCCGCTCTGGCGATCGTCGACATCATGCTCGACGTTGCGCAGGCGACCGCTGATGAGTTCAAGGCGGCGGGGGTCAACGCCCGCGCCTACGCCGCGAACGTGGCCAAGTTCGAAGAGGCCGAAAAGACCGTCGCCGCCGTCGTCGCCGATTTCGGCAAACTCGACATTCTGGTCAACAACGCCGGCATCACCAAGGATACGCTGATGCTCAAGATGACCGAGGATATGTGGGATGCGGTGATCGCCGTCAACCTCAAGGGCACCTTCAACTTCACCAAGGCCGCGGTCCGGCCGATGATGAAGCAGCGCTCCGGCAAGATCGTCAACATCGCCTCGGTCGTCGGCCGCATGGGGGAACGTCGGGCAGGCGAACTACTCCGCCTCCAAGGCCGGCGTGATCGCGCTGGCGAAGACCACTGCGAAGGAGTTCGCCACCCGGAACATCCAGGTCAACGCGGTCGCGCCCGGCTTCATCGAGACCGACATGACCGCCAAGCTGCCGCAGGAGGCGCGTGACGCCTTCCTGACGGTGATTCCGGCCAAACGCGGCGGGCGGCCCGAGGATGTGGCCAACGTGGTCTACTTCCTCTGCTCGCCGGATTCGGACTATGTCACCGGGCAGGTGATCAACGTCGACGGCGGCATGTTGATGTAAGATCGATTCGGGCTCGAACGGGCCGGAAATACAAAAAAAATTCGCCTTTATTTGAAAAAAATTTGACTTTTTCCGTTTTTGGCGGCATAGTATGTGAAGCTATGCTGATAAATGGAAAAAGCAAACGACATTGAGAACTGATAAACCAAGAAAAGGGGATGCCAAAAATGTCTTCTGTTGCTGACAAAGTGAAAAAGATCGTCGTCGAACAGCTCGGAGTTTCCGAGGATCAGGTGACTCCGGAAGCCAAGTTCATCGAGGACCTCGGCGCCGACTCGCTCGACCAGGTGGAACTCGTGATGGCGCTCGAAGAAGAGTTCGGCTCCGACATTCCGGATGAAGACGCCGAAAAGCTGACCACCGTCGGCGACGCGATCAAATACGTCGAAAGCAAGAGCCAGGAGTAAGTTCTCTCCCTGGTCGGCACTGCGTGTGACTCTACGGTCCGGAGCGGTGTCGTTGATGCGGGCCACTCATCGTTCTGTACGTTGGTGGCCCGTTTTCATGACAGGAATCCGCCGGTTTCCCGTTCCGGCGACGGGCGGAAAAGAAGCGGCAGGTACGGCGTCCGCGCCGGAATATGGAGAAATGAAGTAGGTATGAACAATCGACGGGTAGTGGTTACCGGTTACGGCGTGGTGTCCTGCGTCGGCAACAATGTACCGGATTTCTGGGATTCCCTGGTCAACGGCCGGTGCGGTCTGGGCCGGATCACCCGCTTTGATGCGTCGGAGTACCGTACGCAGATTGCCGGTGAGGTCAAGGATTTTGACGTCACGAAGTATATGTCGGCGAAGGAGGCCAAACGGCTGGACCTTTTCTGTCAGTACGCCATTGCGGCCAGCGATGAAGCGATGGAGACCGCCGGGCTTCCGAAGGAACTGCGCGGCAGCAGCATTGATCCTGACCGGGTCGGGGGTGATCGTCTCCAGCGGCATCGGCGGCCTCCACACGATGAGCGAGCAGGACAAACTTCTCATCGAGCGTGGTCCGGGCAAAATCTCTCCGCTGCTGATTCCGATGATGATCGGGGATCTCGCCTCCGGCAACATTTCGATCCGCTACGGTGCCGGCGGTCCGAACCTCGGTCTGGTGACCGCCTGTTCGACTGGCTGTCATTCGATCGGGGAATCGTTCTGGTGCATCAAGCGGGACGACGCCGACGTGATGATCTGCGGAGGAGCGGAGGCTTCGGTGGTCGCCCTCGGCGTGGCCGGCTTCTGCGCGATGAAGGCGATGAGCCAGCGCAACGACGATCCGCTTCACGCGAGCCGTCCATTCGATCTCAACCGTGACGGTTTCGTGATGAGCGAAGGGGCCGGCGTGATGATTCTCGAAGAGCTCGAGCACGCGAAGAAGCGCGGAGCGAACATTCTTGCGGAAGTGGTCGGGTACGGCGCCACCGGCGACGCCTATCACATCACCAGCCCCGCACCCGACGGCAACGGCGGTGCGCGGGCGATCCGGATGGCGATGCGCCACGCCGGGCTGGGCACCGACAAGATCGACTACATCAATGCTCACGGCACCAGCACACAGCTGAACGACAAATTCGAAACCATGGCGATCAAGGGAGCGCTGGGCGAAGACGCCTACAAGGTTTCGGTGAGCAGCACAAAAGGGACCACCGGTCACGGCCTCGGCGCTGCGGGCGGGCTGGAATCGATCGCCTGCGTCAAAGCGATTGAAACCGGCATCATTCCGCCGACGATCAACTACGAGACTCCGGATCCGGCCTGTGATCTGGATATTACGCCGAACACCGCCCGGGAACGGAAGGTGGAGGTTGCGCTCAACAGCAACCTCGGCTTCGGCGGTCACAACGGAGTGGTGATTTTCCGAAAATTCCGGTAAAATCATTGGATTTTCTCCGAAAGAGGCTGTTCCCGTGAGCGGGAGCGGCCTCTTTTCCGTTTTTTGCATCGGCGATTTGTTTTTACTGAAGTTTTGGAGTATATTTACAGCGGGTGTGGATTTTGGAATCAATTCCGTTAAGATAATCAGGAGAGATCCAGTTGAAAGGGAGGCATACGATGAAATTTCTCGCATGGAGTATTTCGGGAGTTGCACTGGCGGTTTTCGTCACGGGTTGCCAGCCGGATCTGGCACAGGTCAAACCGGGTTCGCAGGAAGAGTACTGGGAACAGTTCGTCGATCGCAGTTACTCCGGTTTCCGCCCCTCCCGTACAGCGCCCCCGGCGATTGCCGACAAGGTCTCTCCGGAATTGAGAGAAGCGGAACAGCAGGAACAGCCGGCCGCAGGGGAAACGCAGAGTGAGCAGCTGCCGGCCGTAAATGCGGCGGATGTCGCCCCCGCCGACGATCCAGTCACCGTAGAAGTCGCCGAAGACAAGGCGACGGTGATCGCTCCGGAAGCGGATCGGAAGGCCGGTGACGGCGAGAACAAGGCGGCGGTGGAGAAACCGGCGGTGGAGAAACCGGCGGTGGAGAAACCGGCGGCGGAGAAACCGGCGGCGGCGACCGGCGACAGCGTGGTCTACGTGGTCAAGCCCGGCGACACGCTCTCCTTCATCGCCAAGAAGTTCTATCACAACGGGGCGCGTTACGACCTGATTCTGAAGGCGAATCCGCAGCTGACCAATCCGAACGCGCTTCGACCGGGGATGAAACTGCGGATTCCGCAGCTTTGAAGCATCCGTCGGAGGAGCCGGGAGCGGCGCACGGGAAACTCGCCCGCGTGCCGCTCCTTTACCATTGAACCGAATCATCTATGAATATCGAAAGCCGATTTTACTTTGAAAAGGGGTTGACGCTTCATACGGCCTGCGCCGGAGACGAGGTGAAAAATCTGCGCTATTTGCAGAATCTCTTCGGCGTCAGGCTGGTTGCGCGCGATAACTGGGTCGAGATCCACGGCGAGAGGGAAGCGGTCGAACGGGTTGAGGCGCTGCTGGCGGAACTGGCGCACTTCTACGAACTGCGGTCGCGCCAGATCGAGGCGCGCGATTTTGAATTTCTCTGCCGTTCGTTCCGCGACCGCCGCGAAGGAGATCTGCACGAATTGTGGAATGAACGCATTGCGGTCAGTCCGAAAAAGCGCGAGGTGCTGCCCCGTTCCCGACGCCAGCTGGAATATGTCCGGCAGATGCGCTCGCGCGACATGGTGTTCGGCGTCGGGCCGGCGGGGACCGGAAAGACCTATCTTGCGATGGCGATGGCGGTTTCGGAGTTTCTCAAGGGAACGTCAGCCGGATCATTCTGACCCGGCCAGCCCGGGAATCCGGTGAAAATCTCGGATTTCTTCCCGGCAGTCTCGAAGAGAAGATCATGCCTTACCTGCGTCCGCTTTATGATGCACTCTACGATATGATGCAGTTCGACGAGGTTTCGGCGCTGCTGGAGCGCAACATCATCGAGGTGGCGCCGCTGGCCTTCATGCGCGGGCGGACCCTCAACAACGCGTTCATCATCCTCGACGAGGCGCAGAATACGACTGTCGAGCAAATGTTGATGTTTCTGACCCGGATGGGCTTTAATTCAAGGTGCGTAATCACCGGCGATCCTTCGCAGTCGGATCTCGGGCCGAAGGAGGGTTCCGGTCTGCGGCACGCCATTTCCCATCTGCGCGGAATTCCGGAGATCGGATTCACCTTCTTCGAGACCGGCGACGTGGTCCGCCACGCCCTGCTGGAAAAAATCATCCGGGCGTATCAATCCGATCCGGCGACAGATCAGAAGGAGTAAGCGATGTTCAACCGGCTTCGCATCATGTTTGAACGCTATCAGGCGCGGCGTGAACTTCGCCGGAAGGGGATCATCAACCCGCGCCGGCTCGTGGACTGGGACTCCTTCGCAAATACGATCGACCGTTCCCCGGCTCCCGCGGTCTTCATTCTGGTGATGGTCTGGGTGGTAAGTTCGGTGCTGATGACGCTCTCCGCGCTGCAGCAGAACATCGATCCCGGCTGGGTGATCGGCCAGGAGGCGACCCGGACTCTTCACTCCTCCTGCGATTTCAATTACGTCGATCAGGAGGAGCTTGACCGCTCCCGCATGGCGGCGATGGAACGGCAACCGGAATTCTTCCGGGTGAATTCGACCCGCTCCGATGCGATCGTGCGCAACTTCACGGAGTTCTTCAAAGCGGTCGAACAACGGCTCCGGCTCGAGCATGACAAGAAGAAATATACGCCGAACGCCGCGTCGCTTCCCTCCCGGCTGGCGGCGGGACTTCCCCTGCCGCTGCTGGAGGAGCTGGGGAAATTCTGCCAGCTTCAGGAGCGATTCGGCAACTTCGAAAACCGGTTGCGGATGATCCTGCGTCAGGGGGTTATCGGCGCGGACGACAAGGCGGCGCGCAACGTCGGCCAGCGGATCCGGGTCATCACCGTCGGCGACCGGAGGCTTCAGGAGCGCGCAGTCACGGATCTCTGGGACAACACCTCCGCCGCGACCGAACTTGCGGAAAATATCTTTCCCGCCGAACAGGGAGCCGTTCCGGAAGCGATGCGCGCGGAATTCATCCGGACCGCAGCCGAACTGATCGGCAAGACCGGCGACCTCGATTTCGACGAAGCGGTTACCCGGACCGTCCGGGAGGAGGCCGCCGCCGCGGTTCCCGCGGTACCGCGCAACATCGCCAGGGGGATCTGCTCATCAGCAAGGGCGACATCGTCACACCCGCCGTCAAGAGTCTGCTCCAGATCCACCGGGAGGAAGAGCAGAAGAGCGTGACCATCGACATCGGCATCGCGCTTCTGACCCACAACATGATCTGGAGTCTGGTGCTCATCATCTTCGCCGCGTTCTACCTTTACAATCTCCACCCGGATGTGGTGCGGGCCAACAAGCGGATCTCACTGATCGGCCTGGTGGTAATTGTCTCGCTGGTGGTCAATTTCGGTGCGATTCTCTCCTACAACATGGGGGTGAGCGCCAGCCGGGACCTCAGCAGCGCGCTGGTGGTCAACGCGATTCCGATCGCGCTCGGCTCGGTGCTTCTGGCGGTGATTTTCGGCTACCGGGTGGCGCTGTGCGTCGGGTTCTTCATCGCCTCGATGACCGCAATGATGGTGGTGCCGGAACGGGCGTTCGATCTCGCACTCAAGGGGATGGTGATCTCATCGCTCGCCGGGCTGGCGGTCCGTTCCGCGACCGACTACCGCTCCTACTTTCTGCGGATCGTCGCGACGGTGTTTCCGCTGACCTTCATCCTCAACTTCAATCTGCTGCTCGGCGAGAACACCGATTTTCTTCACCAGCTCGGCGGAGCCGCTTCGCTGGCGCTCGGCAACGCCTTTCTGACCGCCATTCTCGCACTGGTGCTGACCTTTCTCTTTGAAATCGTTTTCAACGTGAGCACCAACATGGCGCTGATGGTGCTCTGCGACTACAACCATCCTCTGCTGGAACGACTGAAGCGGGAGGCACCCGGCACCTTCTTCCACAGCCTGATGGTCGCCACGCTGGTCGAAGACGCCGCCCGGGCAATTGGCGCCAATCCGCTCAAGGCGAAGGCGGGCGCGCTCTTCCACGACATCGGCAAGCTCTCAATGCCGCAGTATTTCACCGAGAACAATCTGGACAGTGCCAACCAGCACCTGACGTTGAATCCGCAGATGAGCAGCATCATCATCCGGGATCATGTCAAGGAAGGACTGGCATTGGCAAGGGAGTACCGGATGTGCCGGACGGTGCGCGACGCCATCGAACAGCACCACGGCAACGATCTCGTCCACTACTTCTACGCCAAGGCGCTCTCCGACAAGCGGCGGGAAAACAGCAGCGCCCCGGTGCTCGAATCTCAATTCCGCTACAGCGGCCGGCCGCCGCAGGACAAGGAGATGGCGATCATCAGCCTCGCAGACGCCTGCGAAGCCGCCAGCCGTTCGCTGGACAAGCCCTCCGCCGCAAAGATTGAATCGGTGGTCAACGGCATCTTTCAGAAGCGTTTCGAAGACGGGCAGCTCAACCAAGCGAACATCACGCTCGCCGAACTCGACAAGGTCCGGCAGAGTTTCATCAACACGCTGATCAGCATGAAACACGGCAGAATCGCCTATCAGCGGGAACCGGGAGAGGGAGATGAAGAACCTGCAGTTCTCATGGGAAACCAGGCGCTACCGCCGGCCGAATCGAAATGAACTTCTCCGCCTCGCCCGCCGCGCCGCCGACCTCGCCGGACTCACGGATGAGTTCGACTGGGATCTGGGAATCCGTTTCGTGGGCGACCGCTCGATGGCGCGGCTGAACGCGGAGTTCGTCGGCCACGAGGGAACGACTGACGTCATCACCTTCAGCTATTTCGACGATCCGGCCGGACTTTTTCCGGGGGATCCGGCGGTCGAACTCATCATCTGCCTCGACGCCGCCCGGAGAGAAGGGGAAAAACGGCCGGATTCCTCCTACGCCCGCGAGCTGACGCTCTATCTGGTCCACGGTCTGCTTCACTCCGCGGGGGAAGATGATCTCTCCCCGGCCCCCGGCGCAGAATGCGCCGCCGGGGAGCGGGAAGTACTTTCCGCCCTGTCGGCAGAGTTCGACTTCTCCACCGTTTTTCCGGCATGAAAAACCCCCGCGGTTCCGGGGAGCCGGAAGATCGCGGGGGTTTTGCATCGGCGACGGACAACTACTCTCCGAGCGCTTTCCAGACCGGTTCCAGATCGACGATTTCGCCGTTGCGTGCCGCCTGGTCGAGCGCCAACGCAAAAACGGCGCTGCGAAGTCCTTCTGCACCGCTGCACTTCGGCGGGACCCCCGGGACATCGTTTCGTAAAGCTCCTTCATGATGTAACTGTCGCCGCCGCCGTGACCGTCGCCGGAGAAGTTCAGCTCGGTCACACCTTCGTCGCCAAGTCGACGGTAACGGATGATGTTGCTGTAAAGATTCAGCTTCATGGTCCCTTCCGCGCAGGCGAAAGACAGCCGGCGCTCCGGAATGGCGTTGCTCATCGTCGCGGTGAACGTGACCCGGATTCGGTTGCGGAATTCCGCAATGGAGACCTGATTGTCCATCAGGTCGGTGTCGTCGGTGAACGGCGTCGCCTGTGCGTGCGGATCCCACCAGCTCTTGAAGGTCTTTTCGCCGTACTTCTCCATCAGACGGTTGTTCTCCGGTTTGAAGAAATCGCGTCCGCCGAACGAGGCGACCCGGGAAGGCAGCGAGCCGCAGAACCAGTTGATGAGATCCAGATCGTGACAGCATTTTTCAAGGATGTGCGGTCCGGCGAATTTTGTCAGCCGCCGCCAGTTGCACATGATGTAGCCGCCGTGGTCCGGGGCGATGTTCTCGTTGCCCTCGATCAGGAGAAGCCGCCCGAACATGCCGGAATCCAGCAGCTCCTTCGCCCTGCGGTAAATCGGCGCGTAGCGCAGGACGAATCCGGTGGCAAACACCCGGCCGCTCCTCCTCTGCGCCTCGGAGATCTCCTTGCAGGCATCGATGGTGGTGGCCAGCGGTTTTTCAGCAAAGACATCCTTTCCGGCGGCGAAGGCGGCGAGGATGTGATCCCGGTGGCAGGAGTTCGGGGAAAACACCATCACCCAGTCGACGCCGGGAGCATGAATCGCCTCTTCCGCCGACGAGGCCGCCAGCGCATCGGAACTCCCCAGATTTTGCGCAACGTCTCGTCGAGCAGCGTCCGGTCCGGATCGAAGGCGGAAACCACCCGGACCGCCCCACCGGAATCACGCAACAGATTTTTGACCACGTAACGTGCACGGTTTCCCGCTCCGAGCACCGCAACGCCGAATCTCTTTTCCATGATCCACTCTCCTTCATCTATTGATAAAATCGGATCGCTGTGATATAGTATACTGCAAATAAAACATTCCGAAATGGATAAAAACCGCATGGCTGATGACAAAAAAATTGAATTCGACTACAGCTCCCCCGATCTGGTGATTCACCGGATCGTCAGTCGGATGCCGGAACTGCACCGCAGTTACGGGTTCTGGATCATCAACGCATCCGTCGGCTGCAGCTCCCCCCGTGGGAGGGTTCCGGCAGTGCCGCGAGCGGAAATTCGAATTCTATTCCCTCTCCCATCTCTACGACGGCGAAGGAGAGTTCTGGCGCCCGGGCGAACGGGAGCGCAGACTTCACCCGGGCGAAGCGGTGCTGATCGCCCCCGGGGACCTTCACCGCTACGGCGGGAGCGACAACGCCCCTTACATCGAGGATTCGATCCGTTTCACCGGTCCGGTGGCGGACCTGCTGCACCGAACCGGGATCCTCAGGACCGGCGTGTACGAATTCGGTCCACTGCGGCGAATTCCCGCGCTGGCGGAACTGATCGCCGACCCCTCCTCCGCCGCCCAGATCAAGGCGAATATTCTGTTGCAGCAGCTGCTGACCGACCTCTATTTCGAACATCGGCGGCATGAGGAGAGTTCGCCGATCGGCGAGGTGATCGCGCTCATCAAGGCTCGGCCGGAAAAGTGGTGGACCGTCGCGGAACTCGCCGAACTGTGCAATCTCAGTCAGGATCAGTTCCGGCGCAACTTCCTGCACCACACCGGCATGCTGCCGAAGAGCTATCTGGAGGAGCTCAAGCTGCGCCAGTCCGCCGAACTTCTCTTCTCCACCCGCGGGACAGTGGCGGAAATCGCCGCACGCTGCGGCTATGTCGATCCCTATCATTTCAGCCGACGCTTCAAGCGGCTGTTCGGGGTCTCTCCCGAACGTTACCGGCGGGACTCCAACCTCTTCCGCCTGCGGTAAGATCCGGACACCTCCCCGGGCATAAGAGCCGTTTTTCCCCGACCGGATTGAAATTCCCCCGCCGGGGGATTATATTATATGACCGCGGCGGAGCAGAATGTTCCCCCGGGAAACGACGGAAATGGTTCGGAAAATGTCATCGAATCCGATTCAGGAAAAAGCGGAACGGGCGCGAAATCTTTTTTCTGGAAGGCGCCAACTGCGCCCAGGCGGTGCTCGGGGCATTCTGCGAAGAGTGCGGCCTGGAGCAAAAAGCGGCGTTTCGGCTCGCCTCCGGCTTCGGCGGAGGAGTTTCGCGACTGCGCGAGATGTGCGGCGCGGTCTCCGGCATGATTCTGGCGGAAAATCTGATGCACGGGTACTCCGACCTCTCCGACAAAGCGGCCAAAGACGCACATTACCGGAGAATCCGCGCACTCGCGGAAGCGTTCCGGCGAGAAGCCGGTTCGATCATCTGCCGGGAACTGCTGGGACTCGCACCGCATCAGAGCGACGACCCTGTCTCGGAAGCGCGCACCCGGGAGTATTACCGGAAACGCCCCTGCGCCGATCTGGTCGCGCTCGCCGCCGGCATCCTCGCGGAATTCGAGGAGAAAAACAGCGAACAACCGTCCCCATGAAACGTGAGGACGACGGGAGGAACCCATCTCATGCGTACCGTTCTCGAACGTTTTCTTGACTACGTCGGATTCGACACCCGGTCCGACGACGCCACCGGGCGCCACCCCTCCACCCCCGGCCAGTTCGAACTGGCGCGCCATCTCGCCGCCGAACTCGAAACCATCGGGGCCGACGAGGTCCACGTTTCGGAACACGCCTGCGTCACCGCCCGTCTGCCGGCGACGCCGGGGCTGGAACAGGTTCCTCCGCTCGGATTTCTCGCTCATCTGGATACCTCCGACGCCGCGAGCGGGCGGAACGTTCATCCGCAGATCGTCCAATATTCCGGCGGCGTCATTCCGCTCGGGACAAGCGATCTGACGCTCGATCCGGAACTCTTCCCCGTCCTCCACCGCCTGAAGGGGCACACGCTGGTCACCACCGACGGCACCACGCTGCTGGGCGCCGACGACAAGGCAGGCATCGCGGAAATCATGACGGCTGCGGAGACGATCCTCACCCGAAATCTGCCGCACGGAACCATCTGCATCGGCTTCACTCCCGATGAAGAGATCGGCGAAGGCACGCTCTGCTTCGACGTTGAGGAATTCGGCGCGGCGTACGCCTTCACGCTGGACGGCGGCGCCGCAGGCGAGATCGAATACCGGAACTTCAACGCGGCGGAAGCGGAGGTAAAATTCCGCGGCGTCAACGTCCACCCCGGTTCGGCCAAGGGGATCATGATCAATGCCCAGAAGCTCGCCTTCACATTCGACGCCCAGCTTCCGCCCGGCGAGACACCGGAGAAAACCGAGGGGCTCGAGGGCTTCTACCATCTGGCCCGCACCGCCGGAACCGTCGGTGAAGCTCAGTTGACCTACCTCCTCCGGGACCATGACGGCGAACGGTTCGCCGCACGCAAGGCGAAGCTTCAGGAGATCACCGACCGCATGAACCGGAAGTACGGCGCCGGAACCGTCAACCTTTCCTGCCGCGACCAGTACCGCAACATGGCGGAGGTGATCGATCGTCATCCGCACCTGCTGGAACTTGCCCGCCGGGCGGTCCGGGAAGCGGGATTGCTGGTCGCGGAACCGCCGATCCGCGGCGGCACCGACGGCGCATTGCTCTCGTTCCGCAATCTCCCCTGCCCCAACCTCGGCACCGGCGGGTACAACTTCCACGGGGAGCAGGAATTTGCCTCGGTTCAGGAGATGGAGGCGCAGGTCCGGGTGATCCTCAACCTCGTCGACGGATTCCGGCGGGAGCCGCCGCGGCCGCAGCCATTTTGACGCCGTGGCGGAGAAGCTCCCTCACTGCCTCGGGACCTCCACCTGCTCGACCTCCATCACGCAGGGATAGTCGCCGGAACCGGCCGAATAAAGCTTCCCGATAAACCGGCACTCCCCGGCGGCGGAGAACTCTTCAAGCCGGGATTTCATCTCCGGAGGCAGAGCCGCCTGGATCGACGCTTCGACGCCTCCCGGCGACACCAGTCGCACCTGAAGATACTCTCCCGGCTTGAGATTCGGAAAGACCACCCGTTCCGCATCCCCTCCGGCCGGGGCAATCCGCGCGGAAAGGATCGCGTTCTTGCCGTCGAAACGGCGACCGGAATCCCGCTGGAGCATCTCAAACTTCACCGCGGCATAACGATCCGGCATCAGCGGTTCGAGCAGCAGCAGCCCGGCGATGCCGATCACACCGCCGACTACCGTGGAAAGCAGTCCGATCTTCAGCCAGTAGAAGAAGGTGATGTTGACGCCGGAACGCTTCTCCAGCATACCGAGCGCGACGATGTTCGCCGTGCTGCCGATCATCGTGATGTTGCCGCCGAAGCAGGCGCCGAGCAGCAGAGCCCACCAGAGCGGCAGATCCTTGACGCTGGAGGAGAGCTGTTCGATCACCGGGCAGAAGGCGGCGACGAAGATCACGTTGTCGATGAAGGCCGATCCGACCGCGGAGACGGAGAAGATGAAGGGAACCAGCGCGGTGATTTCGGTGCCGCAGACGCCGGAGAAGTACTTCGCCATCACCCGGTCGACATGGGTGTACTCCAGCGTCCCGGCCACGGCGAAGAGAAGCATGAAGAAGAGGAGGGTCCACCAGTCCACCTCCTGCTCGATGTAGTAACGCGCCCGGTTCTGGCGGAGAATCATCACCACGCCGGCGCAGATCAGCGGAGTAATCAACAGGACACTGTTTTTTTGCCAGCCCGAAGAAACTCTCCAGCGGGTGGTGCGAGGCGATCGCAAGAATCGTCAGCGTAATCAGCAGCAGTCCCGGCTTGTAGGGGACATCCACCACCGGCGCGAGCGAAAGTCCCTGCTCCAGCCGGTTCTTAAGCCGCACATCAAACTCCCGCAACTGACGGCGGAAGCAGAAGAGCATCAGCGCAACTGTGGCGAAAAGCACCACCAGCATCAACGGGAACGACCAGATCATGAAATCGCCGAAGGTGAGTCCGCCCTTGTTGCCGATGTAGATGCCGACCGGATTGCCCATCATGGTCCCCGCGCTGCCGACGTTGGTGGCGAGCACCGCAATCAGAATGTAGGGGGTCGGATTGAGCTTCAAACGGTCGCACACCTGAAAGATCAGCGTCGAGACGAAGATGATCGAGGTGACCTCATCCACCGCGCAGGCGAGCAGTGCCGAAGCGATGGCGGTGACGGCGGTGAATTTCCGCCCGGTCAGATGCGGCATCGAAACGATCAGCTGAACGATCCAGGTGAAGAAGCCGAGATCGCGCAGCGCGCCGACGATCACCATCATGCCGACAAGAAAGAGAATCACCTCCAGCGACGACGACGAGACGAACTGCGGAATGTTCAGCGAATTGGTGAAGATCAGCACCGCCAGTCCGAGAAAGGCGATGGCGAGCCGGAATCCCCAGAAAAAGAGCGTGCCGAAAATGATGGCGACGAAGACGGCGCAGGCGGTCGCCTGGTGGGCCTCGAGCACGGTGGAGGCGCCGCCGATGCCGACCAGCAGAGCCGCTCCGATCAGAACAGCGAACCGGACGAGCATCGCCCGGGGAGAAAGCACGGTGGAAGCGGATTCTTCATGCATGTGACAGATCCTCCTGAATTATTCCCAGAACAGTTTTGCACAGAACTCCTTGAGCTCCACTACGCCGGCGAGCTTCCCCCGGCCCGGTGATGATCAGCTTGTGAACCTGATGGACCAGGAAGAGCTTCGCGAGCTGCACCGCGGGCACTTCACGATCCACGGTGACGAACTCTTCGCGCATGATGTCGGCGACCCGGGTGTCGTCGGAACTCTTGAGCATGTCCGCAAACGGCTGGAACCGGTAGATCGGAGTCAGGTCCTCCATCCAGAGCAGATGCTCCGGCAGACTGAATTTGAGCAGATCGGTCAGCGAAACCACGCCGCGCAGGTCGCCGGTGCGGTCGATGACCACCAGTTCATCGATGCCGCTGGTGGCAAAGGTGCGGATCGCCGTCTGAAGCGTGTCGTTCTCATAGACGGTCACCACATTTCCGCGCATCACGTCGGCGGCCTTGAGGTAGGTCGGCATCGTGTGCTCGCTGCCGGAGAAACAGCCGATCACCTCGGCGGGAGTCTTCATCGCGGCGACGCGGTCCACCACCCCTTCTCCGCCGAAATCACCGGCCAGTGCGGCGAGCAGCTGCATGTGCAGATTGGGTTCATCGACCGGTGTCAGCAGCAGGATGGTGACTTTGACCGGCCCCATCTCCGACGCGAAATCCACCCCCTCCGGACTGCACGCCATCGCAACCAGCGGTGCGGAAAGGTCGGGAATGCGCGCGTGCGGCACGGCGAGACCGGGAGCGATGACCGTGGGGAAGAGCTCCTCCCGCTCCTTGACTTCGCGCGCCGCCAGATCGAGATCCAATCCGGGATGGTGGCGCTTGAGAGTGGAGAGCAGCAGTCGGAGCAGTTCGTCGCGGTCCGCGCACTTCACGTTGCAGAGAATGTTGTTTGCAGACAGGAAATCGTGGAAATGCTTCTGGGTCTCGGTCATGAATTCCTTCCTCCCGGCCGTCTGGCGCTTCAGTGTGTTTACCACATCGGACGGGAGTAATATATGCCCGAATTTTCCGGATTACAAATCGTTCTCCTCCCGCGGGGGCGAAAATCGCGTCCCGCGGGAAACCGTCGGCAGATGCCCTTCCGGCGTTTCCCGGTCAGAGGATTTCCAGTTCAAACGTGGGAGCCGGCAATCCCGCACCGTTGCGGAGCAGCGCGCCCTGTGGATTGTCGGCCCAGGCGTACCGGATCCGGCGCGGCCGCCCGACACCGGTGTACGGCAGAAGGAGGCTCCCCTCGGCAATTTCCGGTTCAACTGTCCGGAATACCCCGTCCGCCCCCGCGATGGCGAAGAGAGAAGGGCCGGGGTCGAAACACAACCCTTCCGCACAGCGGCGGAACCGGAGGCGGACTGCGTCGCCTTCGAAGACGGCGTCGAGCGGGAACGGACCGTTTTCCACCAGCTCCATCCCGTAATCGCGCCGGAGCGCGAGACGGGCGAGCCGCTCCCCAACCTCCCGCTTGCGCTTCGGATGAATGTCATCCGGGTCACCGAGATCCAGCGTCACCGCAAAATCATTCCCGGTCGCCTCCGCGGCGGCCTGCTGACCGAGCCGCAGCCGCGCCCAGCTGCTCGCCTCTTCGTACGGCATTCCGGCATGGAAACCGGGCAGCTGCACCTGGTAGAAGGGAAACTTTCCCTGCCCCCACGCCCGGCGCCAGTCCTCGATCAACGACTGCATCAACCCGCCGTAAGCCCGGTTGCGACGAAGCGTATTGTGCTCGCCCTGATACCAGATCACCCCCGGACCGCATAGGGAATCAGCGGAGCAATCATATTGTCATAGAGCACATGCGGCATGTTGCAGGTGCCGTACAGCTCTTCGCGCCCGGGTTCCACCGCGGACGTGGCAGGAAGTGTGACGCGCCCCATGTTGAATTCGGTTGCGTAACGCCACTGACCGCAAAGTTCGATCCCCGTCTCCGTAGCCTCGCCCTCCGGGTAGAGGCGCATGGCGTCCGCCGGACCGATCAGGCCGCCGTCGAAGAGGAAGGAGTACGCCCGCACCGCAATGACCGCGCGGCCTCCCTGGACCAGTTCCGGCGCGATCCGGTATTCTCGCAATTCGTTCCAGACATTCGTATCCACGCCGGAACCGGTCGCGCCGACCTGCACTCCGTTGAAATAGGTGATGTCGTGCTTGTCCACCGCACCGATCGCCAGCGTCAGCGGCCGCCCCGCCCACTCTGCCGGAATTTCCACTTCACGCCGGAACCAGAGCACGCCGTTGTAATCTTCCCCATCTGATTCCAACGGTTCGGAAGCATCATCCGCTTCCAGCCGGAATCATCGAAGCAGGGATCCGCCCAGCCCCGGCCGGCACCATCGTTCTCCGGGCAGCCGATCGCCTGGACAATCTCCACCAATTTGTCGTATTGCGGGGAATAGATGTCGCGGTCGCAGGCTCCGCTCCAGCGTTCCGGATGGAACATCTCCGCTTCAAGCTCCAGCACCATATCGCGGAAATCGGGATTCTGCACCAGAGCTTCCCGGCTGCACCACGCCATCGCATCCGTACCGCCCCACGAGGAGTGGACTATCCCTACCGTCACTCCGGTCGCCTGCGCCACTTCGCGGGCGAAGTAGAATGCCGCAGCGGAAAACACTCTGCCGTTTCCGTGCCCAGGCCGCATCCAGCGGGCGTGAAACTCCGCCCGTCCACCGGTCCGCGCGCAGTGCGGAACGTTCAGCATGCGGACATTTTCCGTCTTCTCCGCCTCCAACGCTTCTGCCGCACTTACGGCACCGAGCGCCATCTCCATATTCGACTGCCCGGAGGCCAGCCACACTTCGCCGACCATGATTTCCCGCAGGACACAGCGCTCACCACTGCCGATCTGCTCCGCCTCCAGCACGAACGGCCCGCCTGCCTCGCAGGGTGAGAACCGGACCAGAAACCTGCCGTCCGGAGTCGACAACACCCGCCGGCTTTCGCCGCGAAACCGAACCTCCACCAACCGACGCGGCTCCGCCGTCCCCCACACCGGAATCGGCATCCTCCGCTGCAGAACCGCATAATCCGAAAATACAGAAGCGAACTTGATCATACCTTGCTCCTTGAAAAACAAAAAGGAAGCGGCGGTGCCGCTTCCCGGTGAAAAACACGCCTCTCAACCCTTGACCGCGCCCGATGAGAGACCGCGGATGAAGAGCTTCATACAGAAGATAAACAGAATCACCAGCGGAATCGAGGCGATCGTATACCCCGCCATCAACTGCCCCCAGTTCTTGGTATACTCGCCCTCCAGGTGGAGCAGCGCCACCGCGATCGTCTGCAGATTGGTGTCGCGCAGATAGAGCAGCGGGGGAGACGAAGTTGTTCCACTGTCCGATGATCGAGAGAATTCCGAGCGTGCCGAGAATCGGCATCGACATCGGCACCACCACGTGCCAGATCTGGTAGAAGGTGTTGCCGCCGTCGATCTCGATCGCGTCGAAAAGGTCCTGCGGAATGTCCTCGATGAAGTTCCGCAGCACGAAGATGTTGAAGGCCTGCCCGCCCGCGATGCCGGGCAGGATCAGCGCGAAATGGGTGTTGTACAGCCCGAGCGAGGTGATCAGCTTGAACATCGGCACCATGTTCGCCACCGCCGGATACATCATCAGAATGACGAAGATGCCGAAGAGGAACTTCGACCCCGGCATCCGGTAGCGGGCGAAGAAAAATGCGCCGACCACCGCGCAGACAAGCGTCAGCACGGTCGTGGACATCGCAATGAAGGCGGTGTTGAAGATCTTTCCGCCGATCTGCTCCCAGCCGTAGACGTAGTTGGCCCAGTGGAACGGAGGCTCCGGAAACCACGGGTTGCGGGCAAACTGCTGATTGTCCTTCAACGAAATGGTCAACATGAGATAGAAGGGAACAAAGGCAAAAAAGAGTATGATGAGAATGAAGACATGCTTCCAGAATTCCACGAATTTCGATCGAACTACACGAGCCATTGCTCAAAACTCCTATTTGTTTACCCGGACGAATTTGTTGTTGATCAGCGTCAGCACCAGAGTCACCAGGAAGATGACGAAACCGATCGCACAGCCGTAGCCGAAAAGACCGCGCGAGAAGGCTTCCCGGAAAATCATCAGTCCGGGCACCGTCGCGATCCCGTCGGGACCGCCGTCAATGCCGAGGAACAGGTAGATATTCTCCCAGCTCTGAATCGTACCGATGATCATCAGAATCAGGTTGATGCGCACCTGCGTCATGATCAGCGGCAGTTCGATCCGCCAGAAAACGGTCAGCGGACCGGCACCGTCGATATCCGCCGCTTCATAGATGTCCTCACTGATTCCCTGCAGTCCGGCAAGATAGATCAGCACGCCGAACGCCCCCACCCACGGGAACCCCATGAACACCAGCGACGGAATCACCAGCGCCGGATCGGAAAGCCACTGCACGGTGTCGGTCGGAGCGATGAATCCCATCAGCCGCAGCAGTCCGTTCAGGATACCGCTGTTCGGCTCGTAAAAGTACTTCCAGATCAGAATGCCGACCATCGACGGGATAATCATCGGAATCACAAAGAGAATCCGGTAGAGATACCCGATCCGGTCGTTGATGACATGGTGAAGAACCACCGCCACCAGAATCGGCAGGATCATCTTGACGATGTTCGCCACCACGAAGATCCCCACCACGTAAAAACTTCGCAGCAGGTCGGGGTCCGCAAGCACCCGCCGGAGATAGTCCAGCCCGATGAACTCCTCGACCGTGTCGCCGTCCCAGCGATAGAACATGTGGTAAATGCCGTTGAAAATCACCTGGTAGTTGAACAGCAGCACCATGCCGAGCGGCACCACGATCAGCAGGTAGACCGGCCAGTAATAACGCAGCTTTTTGACTGATACTTCAATTGCCATTTTCGCTATATTCCTTCAATCGCCCCAGTTCATGCACCAGCGTCTCGTTGTTTTTGGCAGCCCGGTAACGGCTGACAATGCCTTCCAGGTTGATGGCACCCCGCATCCGGCTGAGCCGGATATCCGCCGGAGAAATATCGCCGGTCCATTCGGTAAACGCCAGCGCGGAACGGGTTCCATCCATGCTCCAGAGCGTCCGCATCACGCCGAGGTTGTTTTCATTGATCTCGTCGATCAGGAACTTCCGAACCGAGAGGAAGTCGTTCCAGAACGCCTCCTTCGGATTCGGCGGATTGGTGATGATGATGTTTTCCAGACGCTGCAGCGTCTTGCGGTTGCCGTAAACGCCGGTGTTGAACGGCGGAGAGACCGCGGTGTTCGGCGTATTGGTGATCGGTTCAAGCGCCTCCATCAGACCGGTGTACTTCACTTTCTTGAGCGATGAAAGCCACTTGCAGTGATCCACCATCGTCAGCTGGTTGATTTTGTAGCTGGTGATGAACCGCAGGAAGTCGAGCGCCAGATCGAAGTTCTTCGTCTTCTTCGGAATGCCGAATTTGCCGCCGATGCCGCTGCCCAGCTCCGTGATCCGCCCGTAGGAGTATTTGCCCAGCGGGTGATCCTTGGCCAGCAGCGGAATGTTGATGATCTTCACCGGAAACGGGGAGTTGTTGACCATGCTGTACGCATTCCAGCTGCCGTCGAGGAAGTAGCCGACGTTGCCGGAGAAGAAGAGGTACTTGGTCTGCTCCAGGTCGATCGCCGGAAACCCGTCGGCAAAATACTGGCCGATCTCCGTGACCAGCTCCACCGGGCGGAGCAGCACATCCTTGTCCAGTTCGCCGTCGTTGACCTGGCGGAAGAGCGTCCCCTGCGTGACGCCGTAGCCGAAGTCGTTTCCGGTGTCGGAAAGTCCGCTGCACAGCTGCGACGTGTAGTTGCTGAAGAGCTGGCCGAGCGTTCCCTTGTCGAAACCGCGCACGCCGATCGGAATGATCGGGCGATTGTGCCGCAGCCCGTACTCCCGCATCTTCTCGCAGCTGTCCAGCCACTGGGCGACGGTTTCCGGCATCTTGTCGTTTCCCACCGCCTTCTGATAGAGATCCAGATTGACGTAGACGCGGGTCGTCATCGCGAAAAAGGCAGACGCCGAAGAATTCGCTGTAGGAGAGATCGAGCGCGGCGAGCATGTCGTCGGAGAAACTCTCGCGCCAGCTGTAGTTCTCCAGCGGTGTACCCGCGTTCCAGGGATTCTTCTCGCCGATGTAGGGCGACAGCGGCGTGAAATACTGGTTGTGAATGTCGGAGTTGCCGGAGAGCTCCAGCACATCGGCCGGTTCTCCGCCGATCAGCTGGGTCAGGAACCACTGCGAATACCCGCGCACCGGCACGGCCACCTGCCGTACCCGAACCTTGACCCCCTGTTTTTCCTTTTCCTTCTCGTAGATCTTGATCGCCTCTTCGAACCCCCTCGCGGAATCCGTCTTCCAGCTGCCAGTGGGCGAAGGTCAGCACCTTGGTGTCGGGGGAGAAAACGGTCATGCCGCCGTGATTCCGGATCACCATGATCACCGAGAGGATGAAAAAGGCGACGGCGAGCCACACTCCCACCTTCTGAAATTTACTGCCGAAGGTCACTTCATCATCGATTTTGCTCATTTCCGCTTGCCTTCCGCTTTGATTTCATTGAGGAAACGCTGGGCGACCACAGCCTGGGCCGAAAACGGATACTTCTTCAGATATTCGTTGAAGTATTTGACCGCCAGGGGCAGGTCCCCCACCTTCTTGTAGAGGAAAAAGCCGATCCGGAACAGCGCCGAACGGTCTTCACTGGGATTGGCGAACCCGAGCTCATACCCGTCGATCAGATGACGGACCGCGGTCTTGTAGTCCCTGCGCATGTTGATGTATTCATATTCGGCCAGCAGATGGATCGGCGGCAGCAGCTTCCGATCCCCCTTGAAATCGGCGATGAACTGTTCGACCCGGTCGAACATCGCCTCGGAACTCTTCGGCGACTCCATCTGCTCGCGCATCATGTAAAAAGAACGCATCGCGCGCCGCCTGCGACCCCGGTGCCAGCTTGAGGATCTTCTCGTAGATTTCGTTGTGGTCGTATTTGTCGCCCTTCGTTTCATAGATGTCGCGACGCTGCTTCATCAGCTGCGAAGTGCGGGCCAGCGAAAGCCCCGCCTGAAGCCGGTAGCGCAGCGGAACGCTCTGATCCATGAAGAGTTCCATTAGTTTCGTCTGGCCGGCTTCGATCTGCTGATTGGCGCGATCGTAAAGATCGCAGAGTCCGGAAACCAGTTTGGCTTCCGGCAGTTCCGGATGCTCTCCGGCGAGCTTGCGCGCCACCGGGTAGTTCATCTGGGAATAGCTCCGCAGCAACGTCACGGCAGGCGCCTCTTCGGCGGCGGATGCGACTGTGGCCGCCGCCGCGAGCAAAGTGACGCCCCATGCTGATTTCACCATTGCACCTCCTTTAGATTCAAGGCACGAAATGAGACCGCGTACGCGTCCACACCCCCGTCTGAATCTGCGTATGAATAATTGACCGGTCGAAACCGGCGGCTCGATTTTATTTTTTAATAATAGCATAAATCAGTTCGGTTTACAATAGATTTTGACAGTTTTTTTTATTTTTTTCGGAGCGCCGAACAATTTCTGAGCGCCGTTCAGGGGCGGAACCGGGCGGCAAGATACCGCAGGAGAAAGCGGCGAAGTTCTTCCTTCTCCTCAGGGGAGAGGCCGCTGCCGCGTTCCAGCCGCCGCAGCAGTTCCGGCGCGGTGGGTTCCGCATCGGGAGCCAGCAGGCCGCGCCGACGAAGCTCCCGGCACCGACGGAGAAACTCCGCCTGAATCCGGCGGCGGGCCGGCGAAAGCGAAGGACTCCGCTTGCGGCGCCGCAGCCAGCGCCGGATGAAGAGAACCAGAAGCAGCACCAGAACCGGTCCGATGACCGGATGCAGGAAGAGGAAGACAAGAAACTGCCCGAACACCTCCGCAACATCGATGATCGCCGTCGCAATCCGTCCGCAGCGCAGGTCGGCGAGCAGTCTGCGCCAGCCGAAGGCAAAAAGATCGGCGCTTCCGGCGAATGAACTGCGCCAGTTATCCGGCGGCGGAACCGGCTCGATTGCCGAAGACGGGGTGGCGTCCAGCAGCACCCACTCGCCGCGGTCGCGGTCATAAGCCTCCGTCCAGGCGTGGGCGTTGCCGACGCGGGCGATGTAATACCGCCCCGACGGATGCTCTTCAAAACAGACCACTCCGCTCACATAGCGGGCGGGAATGCCGTTTTCGCGCAGCAGCAGAGTCAGGGCGCCGGCGAAAAGTTCGCAATGCCCTTCACGATGCCTCCGGAGAAAATATCGGATCGGATCAACCCGGTACGGCGACCCGGGCCACTCCAGCGAATAGCGGAAATTCTTCCGGAAAAAGTTGATCGCCCGCGTAAAACGCTCCGCATCGCTTCCTGCCTCGTCGAGACCGATCTCCTGCGAAACGGCCTGCAGCACCCGGCGGAGCCGCCGGGGAACCTTCAGATATTCCTCGTCGGGCGGGGCGGGTTCCTGCCAGGCGGCCCGGGCAACGACGCGGGGGACCAGCAGGGTGTAGCCTCCGTCGCGGATGAAGCCTTCGCTGCCGAGCTGGCCGTCCGCACCGCGGCTCACCTGATCGGCGATCACCTCGACACCGGTGACGTTCCCGGGAGCGGCCAGCCGGGTGTCGACCAGCGGTTCCGCAGGGAAAATACGGATTCGGCTACCCCGGCGCTCGGCGGACGTCACCGCATACAGCTGATCGGCCGCCATCCAGTTCTCGGAGGCGATCGGTTCGAGCGCGATCCTCCCATTGTCTCCGGAATCGTGCCAGGCACCCCGCTCGTAACGGGAAAAAACATTGAGCCGCAAATAGCCCGGTGGCGCCGGAGAGACGGCCCGAAGCACCACTTCGGCGGCCCTCCGCCGCTGTTCCGGGGGAACGGTCGATAAAGTTCGGGAGCGCCGCCGAGCCGGTTCTGGCGCTGGGCACGGCCCCGGTTGAGCTGGCGGATTCCCCATGCGGAGCAGGGAGTTTTCCCAGGAGCGGATCTTCTGTTCGTACTGCCGGTAGAGCCGGATACTGCCGAAAAAAAGCGCTCCCGTCAGTACGAGGGAGACCGCCAGGGCGGCGAGATGAACGCCTCGCGGCCGCTCTCCGCCGGAACGCGAAGCAAGCAGCACCGCAATGACCGAAACACCGAAACAGCCTCCGTAGAACAGGGTGAAGTGCTGTTTCAGCAGGAAATCCAGCGCCATGCGGTCCGCTTCGGGGAAATTTCTCCGAAGGTCGCCGCAGACCAGGAAGGCCAGCAGAGCCGCCGCCGCCGCGATTCCGACGGAATTTCCCCGCCGGCGGAATCCGGCCGTCAGCGCCGCCGCGTAGAACAAGAACGAAATGAGAATGCCGGGACGCAGAAAATAGGCCATGAATCCAAACCGTTCCATTCGAATCGGCGCCAGATAGTTGCCGAACGCGGTCAGGATCAGCGCGACGATTATGGAGTAGGTCACGGTCCGGTCCGTGACGCGCCAGCCTCCCGGCGACAGGGCGGCCAGAAGGAGCAGCCCCGCCGTCAACACGGCAACGTGCGGCAGATCCGCGGCGACGCTGAAGCAGAGAACTGCCGGCAGCAGAATCGACGCGACGAGAAAGACAATTCGACGGGATGAGCCGGTCCGGTTCACAGCGACAGCACCTCCCCTCTTCGGATCGCCGAGGGAGAAACGGCGATGCATCCCTCCGGCAGCGTTTCGGTCGCGGACTCGCCGATCAGGACGGCGCGGACGGAAACTCCGCGTTCGCGGAGCTGCTCCAGGAAACGACGGCGGCCGTCGTCCAGCCCGAGCAGCAGGACCGCCGCTCCTCCGATCCGGGTGATGTCGCGGAAGAGCTCCGGTTCGAGCCGGGAAAGCGCCGGCTTCGGCGAAGGTTCGATTCCGGCGAGGATGTCGCAGACCGAATCGAAGGAGGCGGTGTTCCGCCCGGTTTCGAGCCGGTAGACATCCGGCCCGGCGGCGAAAAGTTCCACCACCGCCTCGCCGCGGGAAAAGTAGTCGGCCAGCGCGGCGGCGAGCTCGAGAGCCGCCTCCAGCCGCTCCTCCGGTCCCCGGCGGCGGAAGCGCAGCGACCAGAAGGACGCGGGTTCCACGAAGGTGTCGACAATCAGAGCGACACGCTTCAGTTCATTCTCCTCGAACTCCTTGACCACGAAGCTGCCGGTGCGGGCGCTCCCGGGCCAGTCGATCCGCCGGATGTCGTCTCCGTCGCGATAATCGCGCACCCCGATGAGGTCGGCGGACTCCCCTACCTTGGAGTAGCTCGCCGAACCGGCAGTCTGACAACGCCGTCCCACCGGCATCGCAAAACGGTGCAGTGGAGTGAATGCGGGGTATACCGTCAGCATCGCACCGCCGCGGCTGCGGCAGCTCCACTTCACGAGCCGGAAGGGGAAGCCCGACTCAACCCGCGGAGCATAGAGGCGGTAACGCCCCCGCCGGACCGCCCGCACCATTCCCGCCGTCGTCGCGGACGCCCCTCCCCGCAGGACAGCGAGCGACGCGGCGGATTCCATCTTCACCCCGCCGCATAGTCGAAAGGATCAAACGTAAGATCGTAAGCGGGGAGCCGGCGTAAATTCCGCACCCGGAACACGGTCCGGAAGGCCGACCCGTTCCGCACCCGCGCCGGAAGGGAACGGCGTATCTCAATGCGGGGGGCGGAACACCATTCCCACGATCGTTTCCACCAGAATGACCGCCAGAAAAAGCGGCACCACAACGCGCATCGGCGCCTCCATTGCGACGGAGGCGTAGAGCAGTGCCAGCAGCATTGCGGGCAGCAACCAGAGCGCGACCGGAGAGAAGACGCTGCGGAGAATGGCCCAGCTCCAGGCGGCGAGGGCCAGCGTGCTGGATCGGTAGCGTCCTCTCCTCCGGAGCATGGCGGGCTGAAATGACGGCGGCCCGTCGAGAAAGCGGGTGAAGATCCGGCGGCAGAACGCATTCAATCCCATCTACTTCCCTCCGGATTCCGGCAGACGGTAGAGGATGGAGACGGTCATATCCGAATCCAGGCCGAACGCGGACGGATCGATCGCGTGCATGTAGCGCTGCGCCGTTTCATCAGGCAGCGGGATCGGACGGGTCGGACGACCGGTCACCACCAGTTCCAGCACCGCGCTGCCGTTCTCCTCGCGGTCGAGCTTGAGCCGGAGGGCCCGGCAGCTGAAGTTGCGCAGCACCTCCATCGTCCGCTGGGTCCGCGGGGAGTCCCTCCCTTCGCGGGGAAGGAACGGTTCGAGCGCACCGAGCTGCAAATGGTCCACCCTGTCGGAAGAGAAGTCGGCGGAGAGCAGCCTGGGCGCCCCGGCGGGGAGATCCGCCAGACGGCGCGCCCGGTGGCGACTCCGCGGATCGGCGCGGCCGGCAGTCCGAGGGTTTCGAGCAACCGCCCGATCTGGACGCCGCGCAACCGGATGCCGACCTCGGCGGCCCCCGTTCCAGGAGACAGGAAAAGCGGCCCTTCCAGCCGGGCGCGGCCACCCCAGAGCATTCCGGTTCCGGCGGTCACATTGAGCTCCCCCGACGGCGGCAGGCGGAACCGGAGTCTCCCGTCCTCCACGGAGACGCCGTGACCCGTCATCCGGCGGAAGGAGAGCTCTCCGCCGGAATTTCGCCGCGGGGTTTCGATTTCCCCAGGCGGAGCGCGCCCGAGAGCTGCGCGAGCTCGAAGCCGCCGCCGCTGAGCGTCCCGCCCGACGGCCGGAACTCGAGCTGCCAGCCCTCGGCACCGCCGAAGGAACCGGAGGCGGCGAGTTTTCCGGAATACCGGCACTCTCCGCTGAGTGCGGAGGGTGCGTCAAACCGGATCGGACGGAGCAGCTCCGACTCCGCCAGACGGAACGAACCGGCCAGCGGCCGGCCCACACCGATTCCCCCCTGAAACTCCAGCGGCGTTCCGGTAAAATAACCGGAGGAGGCACGCCCCCGGAACGCGATGCCGTTTCCCGTGAGCCGCAACTCGCCGGAAGCGGCGCGAATCCAGTCGCACGGCATCTGGAATTCCCCCGCCGAGAAACTCCCCGGCGGCGCTGTTTCCCCGGCGGGAAAGCGGATCGGCAGCCGGGCGGAAAGTTTCTTCAGTTCAAGTCTCGTCTTTCCGCCGAGCAGAAGCGCCAGACTGCCGCCGGTAAGCGAAGTTTCTCCGACAATGCCCGTCCGCTCCCGGCGGATGGACAACTCCACCGCGGGAGCCTCCAGCGACCAGTCGGACCGGCTCCCCTCCCGCGAGGAGCCGGAGACGCCGGTCAGTGCCGCCGCCAACGCGGCAAGTTCCCCCTTCTGCCAGCGGAGCCGGCCGGAAAAGCCGCCGAAGCGCCCGGAAAAACTCCCCGCGTTCAGCGTTCCCTCCGGCAACTTGAACAGACCGTTCCATTGCGAAGGCAGAAGGTCGGAACCGCGGATCTCTCCGAAACCCGGAACTCCCCCTTCGGAGCCGCCCATTCGGAACCGGAGAGACGCAGAACCGGCTTCGTCAGCGTCACATTCGAAATCAGATTGTCTCCGGGCGTCATCCGGAGACGGTTGAACTCGCAGTCCAGTTCGGCTCCGGAAGCGGCAAGTTCCGCCTGTCCGCTGCGAAGGACGCCCCCTCCGCAGCCGGCGGAGAGCCGATGCCCGGTCATTCTCCCCTCGTCGTCAAGCTCGACCACGCCGGTCAGCCGGAACTCCCGGAGCGACCCGCTCCCGAAAACGGAATCCACCACCGTGATCCGACCGACCTGAATTCCGCCGCCGATTCCGGCCGGCCGGCGGTCGAGATGCCCCGCCGACAACGCGGTGGAAATTCTTCCGGCAAGATTCTCCAGCTTGAGCTTCGGCAGCTCGGCACCGAAAATGTTGACGCCGGCGGCCTCGGGATCCAGATCGAGCTTCCAGGTGGATTCACCCGGCAGCCGGGAGAGGGAAAACCCGACCCGGGCCCGCGCCGCGGCCCAGGCACTCCCGCGGCTCCGGCCACTCCAGGCGGGCCGTCTCCAGAGTCCCGTTCAGCGTGAATCCGGAGTCGGCGGGGGCGGTAAAATTGAAACTCCAGCTTCCGGAAATCGTTCCCGGAAGCGCGGAAAAGGAGGTCTGTTCCGCCGCCGGACGAAACCGGAACTCGTCAAATCCGAACGAATAATCGATCTCTCCCCGCGCTCCGACCCCGGAACCGGAGAGACGCGGATTTCTCCACAGGCAGCTGACCAGCCCCAGCGGCGTGTTCCACTGCCAGTTCACCACCCGGTCGGAGTGACCTGACTGACGCAGTTCCCACTCGCCGCTCTTCCGGTTGATCCGGCCGTCGAGCCGGAGGTTCCCCGCCACTTTCCCCGCCGGCGTGGCGGTCGAAAGCGAGAAACGCAATTCGGAGCCGCCGTCACCGGAAAAAGTCAGCGCACCGAGCGGCGCGACAAAAGGAAGCTGCAACTCCGCCTCAGGCAACGTCACACTCCACGGTCCGCCCGGCCCCTCCCAGCGGAGCGAATACCGCCCGCCCGGCATCAGCCGCCAGAAACCGCCTTCAATCATCGCCGGTTCCGGGAACAGTCCGTCGGCCGCGAGCGGGGATTCGAAACGCCCCCCGTCCGAATCCAGCCGGACCGATCCGCTGACCGTAAAACGGCCGGGCAGCTTCACCTCTTTCGGCAGCGGCCCCCCGCCGCCGCCAGCACCGCGGCATCAAGATGACCGGCAAAGCGAAGCGACAGGACACGCCCGCCTCCTCCTGCTCCCCCAGAATCCGGAATCCCGGTTCCGGAGAGAAAACTCCCATCGCACCGCCCCCTCCTTCGTCGCACCGGAACTCCGCAGCGAGAAGGGATATTTCCGACCGTTTTCGCCGATCCAGACGCCGGAGAGCGCGATTCCTCCGGCGGGAATCCGGCCGGGAACTCCGTTTCGATGCAACGCGGCAAGCAGCCGCGGCAGGCGGCGCAGCGCCACCTGCTCCCCGGTCAGCGAATGCAGAACCAGACCCGACGGCTCCGCCCGGAGCGTCAACCGGGTCCGCTCTGCGGAAAGGAGCTCCTCGTCACCGTCACGCCAGGAGAGGGATGAGATGACGACCGAGCGCTCCCCCTCCCCGCGGATCTTCCCGAATTTCACCCCGGGAATCTGCCGGAGGGCGCGCCGCACCCCCGCCCGGGCGGAATGCGCGGAGTCCCAACAGGAACGAACCACCCCCGCAGTTCCGAGCAGAATGACCGCCCCGAAAAGGATCGCCTTCGCCCGGCCGATCCGGAAACGACGGCGCGGCCTCATGGCAGGACCGGCTCCGTCCGGTCAACGGAGTACTCCACCGTGCGGACCGCCCGCCAACCGTCCGCCTCCTGAAAACAGAGCTGCCCGTTTCCGTCGGCGCCGAACCGCCCGGCGGCGAAATCGGCCACCACCCTGGGCAGTACCACATGGTCCCCCTCCACCTTCAGCCGCTCGAGATTGGCGGCGGCGATCCGGCGCAGTTCATCGCGGAACGGAGCGCTCCCGCGTGCAGCTTCCATCCGTACAAGCTCTTCAACCGGGTGGCCGCCGAGGTCGATCGGAACCGGACGGGGAGACGCCGAGAACCGGGCCGGAATCCATCTCCGCCGCGCCGTTCCCCCGGTAGGGCTGCGCGAGAATCACACTGCTGCGCAAACTGGAAAATCCGGCGAGAATCGCCCGCTCGACCGGGCGGAAATGAAGTCCGGCCAGCAGCCGCCGCCCGTCCCGTTCGATCGTCAGATCTCCCGGATGCACGTTGAGACAGAAAAGATCATCGGTCAGATTGGTCAACGGGACGAAACCGGCCAGCACGGCGAAGTCGACCCGGTACGGCGCCATCAGCCGGCGCAGCTCCCCGGTCCACTCCTCGCGGATCGCCCGGCGGCGGGGCGTGGTGAGCGCAATCGCCTCCTCGCCCCGTTCCCGGTAGAAGGCCCGGATGTCGAGCGCCGCCACCGGCAGCCCGAAGCGCTCTCCAAGTTCAGCAGCCCGGCTCGTCGCCGGAGCGTCGGTGACGATCACCGTCGGTTCGAACGCCAGCCCGGAGTGCTCCCGGAAATACCGGAACAGCGCTTCCGCGTTGGTTCCCGTTCCGCTCATGAGCACGGCGACGCGCGCCGCCCCGGAGTGCGGACAGTGAAAAAAAGGTCTGATCTGCATATATTCTGCCATCTTCCCGGTCTATTTCGTAGTTCCGGCGGCGTCACGGGGGACACCGCTCTCTTTAAAATGCCGTGCTTTTCCGATTCTTCAAGTAAAATAATCGATTATTTTCAAACTCCGGGGCAAAAATTATTTGCTTGTCCGGGGAATCAGGTTATATTTTAAAAAGAAGTTTGTATTTCAACGGTTATTTCGTCGAATCATCCGCCTAAATCGAGAGGTGCAAAATGGTACGTTTCAATTTCGTGAAAACCGCCCTGATGCTGTCGATCGCCGCGCTTTCCTTCGGAGCCGCGGCCGCCCCGTGGGCCTTCAACGGGCCCAGGAACCGGATCGTCACGCTGGTTCTGACCGGGAACTACAAAAGCCCCCGGCTCCTGGCGGAACTGATCCAGAACGAAAGCCGTCAGCCCTACATTCTGCTGCCCACCCGCGAATCCGGCGACAGCCGCATCTTTTTCTGCCCGCCGAAATCGAAAAATTCCGCTTCACTCGAGATTCCGGAAAAGCGGTTCAATGACTTCATCCGCTTCATCAATCCGCGCCGGATCGTCGTGCTCGGCAACGCCTCCTACATCCAGCCCAAGTACATTCAGATGCTCGACCATGCCATTCCGGTGGTCACCATCGACTGCGTGGACTGGCAGCGCAACGCGGAGGAGTTGACCGATCTGCTCAACCTCAGCAACCTCGCAGACAACTACAAGCGTCTGCGCGAGGTGATGCTTAATGACAGCCGCATCTACCGCCCGGTCAGCCGTCCAGCGCCCAAACCGGTTCCGCAGACGGAACTCCCGGCGGAAGAGAAGACTCCCGAAGAGGTTCCGGCAACCGGCGCGGAAACTCCGGTCGTCGAGGAAGCCGCCCTCCCGGCGGCGGAGTGACCCCCGCATACCGCAAGAGGCCGGCTGATGTTCAACTTCTTCAAAATCGCCGCAAACACCTTTCGGGAATCGGTCCGGGAGCCGGTATTCTTTCTGATGCTCTTCTGCGCGCTGGTTCTGATCGGCCATTATCCTTCGGCGGCGCTCTTCGTCTTCTCCGAACAGCTCAAACTGGTGGTGGACAGTTCCATGGCGACCGGTCTGGTCTTCGGGCTGGTTTCCGGTGTGCTCTGCGCCAGCCACACGGTCGCGCGGGAGATGCGCAACGGAACCGTGCTGCTGCTGCTCTCCAAACCGGTCTATCGCTGGAACTTCATCCTCGGAAAAATTGCCGGAATCCTGGTCGCGGTAACCCTCTTCACCGCGGTCTGCAACTTCGCCGGAGTTATCGCGGTCTATGTCGCCACCGACCAGTTCCGCATGGACATGGGAGTCTACTACCTCTACCTCGGGCTGCTCGCCGCGGGGTGCCTGGTCGGGATGCTGGCGAATTTCTTCCGGGGCAGCTCCTTCCCTGAAATCGCCTCCTACGCGCTCACGCTGATGGTTCCCTGCTTTGCGGTCTACTGCCTGCTCGCCAAGCCGGAGCCGACCATCTCGCTCGCCGATCTCGGCTGCGCGCTGGTTCTCATCAATTTCGCGACGATCGCGATGGCGACTCTGGCGGTGGTGTTCGCCACCCGGCTCGACATCGTGGCCAATCTCTGCGTCTGCACGGTGGTCTTCTTTCTCGGGCTGGTCTCCAGCTATCTTTTCCAGCGGGAAACCGGTTCGGATGCGCTCGATCTCCTGTTCGGATTCCTCTACGCGGTAATCCCGAACTGGCAGTATTTCTGGCTTGCCGACGCGGTCGCGGTCAACCGGCCGATTCCCTTCTCCTACGTGGTCGGCTGCGCGGTCTATGTGGCAGTCTACGTCGTCCTCGCCGCCATGTGGGCGGTAGCGGTTTTCGAAAACAAGGAGGTCGCCGGCGACAACCGCATCTGACCGGAATCTCCATCAACACCCCGGGCCGCCGTCGGCGGCCCTTTCCGTATCATGATGAAAACTCCTCTCCCGGTTCCCGAACCGGTTCTGCTCGACGTGGTGGACTCCACCAACACATATGCGCGCGAACACTTCGACCAGCTGCCGGATGGAACCATGGTTGCGGCACGCTGCCAGACCGCGGGGCGCGGACGCCGCGGACGCGCCTGGATCTCTCCGGCGGGACGGAACATCTATGCCACATTCCTCTTCAAGCATCTTGCCGATGGATTTCACAGCGGCTGTCTGGTCGGCGTCGGAGCGCTCGCCTGCCTCCGGGAGGCCGCCCCGGGAACGGACGCATTTCTCAAATGGCCGAACGATCTCTACGTGCGCGATCGCAAACTTGCCGGACTGCTCTGCGAAAGCGCCCGCATCGAAGCAGGCCGGATCACCGGCGCCGTCGCCGGAATCGGCATCAACGTCAACCTGTCGGAAGAGGAGCTTTGCCGGATCGATCAGCCCGCCACCTCCCTGCTGGCGGAAGAAAAACGGAAATTTAATTTAGAAAACCTGATAAAACGACTGGCAGAAACGGTGTTTCGATATTATATTACTTATTTAAACAGTGCGGACGCCCTGCTCGCCGAATGGCGCGGAGCGAATCGGCTGATCGGTCGGAGGATCTCGGTGACCGACTCCTGCGGGGGTACGCACGACGGGATATTCCGGGCGATATCGGCGGACGGCTCGATGATCTTCGAGGAAAACGGGCAGGTGAAGTATTTCACCTGCGGCGACGTGAAGATCAACCGGGAGTCGGTCGACTGGAATCATTTAACATAGACGGTTCAATCCAAACAAACAAAAAACAACAGAAAAGGGAGATGACATGAGCAACTTCGAGTTGATTATGGGCGGCCTCAAGCTGTTGGTCTTCGGTATGGGGATGGTTTACTTCTTCCTCGTGCTGATGATCATCGCCATGAACCTCATGCAGAAGGTTCTCGCGCCGTTCGCAGCGGCTTTCGAGCCGGCGCCGAAGGCTCCAGCCAAGCCGAAGAAAGCCTCCGATGACGATACGCAGCTCGCAGCCGTCGCCGCCGCGGCGGTCGAACTCGCCCGGAAAAAAGTAAACCGATTCAAACCCAAAGTTCAATATCACAGAGAATTCCGCTATGAAAAAGATTAAATTCATGGATTGCTCGTTCCGTGACGGTTTCCAGTCCTGTCTCGGCGCCCGTGTCAAAACCGATGATTTCCTCCCCGCCCTCGAAGCGGCGGTCAAGGCCGGCATCAACTACATCGAAATCGGAGGCGGCGCCCGCTTCCAGAGCCTCTATTTCTACTGCCAGGAGGACGCCTTCGAGATGATGGACCGCTGCCGCGAAGTGGTCGGTCCGGAGGTCAACCTCCAGACCCTCGCCCGCGGCGTCAACGTGGTCGGCCTCTCCAGCCAGCCCAGCGATATCATCGAGCTGCACGCCAAGCTCTTCAAGAAGCACGGCATCACCACGATCCGCAACTTCGACGCGCTCAACGACGTGCGCAACCTGACCGCCTCCGGCAAATACATCACCCAGTACGGCCTCAAGCACCAGGCGACCGTCACCATGATGGGGCTGGCGCCGAACCTCCATGAATCCTACGCGCATACGCCGAAATTCTACATCGACCGGCTCAAGGAGATCCTCGACAGCGGCCTGGCGTTTGACAGCCTCGCTTTCAAGGACGCCTCCGGCACCTCCACGCCGCAGACCGTCTACGAGACGATCAAAATGGCGCGCGAACTGCTTGACGCCGAGTTCAAGGGCGACAACCGCAAGGACATCCAGTTCCACACCCACGACACCGCCGGCATGGCGGTCAGCTGCAACATGGCGGCGATCGAAGCGGGCGCGGACACCATCGACCTGGCGATGAGCCCGCTCTCCGGCGGCACCTGCGAAGCGGACATCCTCGTGATGTACCAGCGTCTGCGCGGCACCGAATACACCATCGACATCGATCCGGAAAAGATCCTCGCCGCGGAGAAGGTCTTCGAGCAGTGCATGGACAAATACTTCATGCCGCCGGAATCGATGCAGGTCTCCCCGAAGATCATCTTCAGCCCCATGCCCGGCGGCGCGCTCACCGCGAACACCCAGATGATGCGCGACAACAACTGCCTCGACAAGTACGACAAGTGCATCGACGAGATGCGCGAAGTGGTCGCCAAGGGCGGCTTCGGCACCAGCGTGACCCCGGTCTCGCAGTTCTACTTCCAGCAGGCGTTCTCCAACGCGATGCAGGGCCGCTGGAAGGTGATCGACAAGAACGGTTACGGCAAGATGGTTCTCGGCTACTTCGGCAAGACCCCGGTCGCACCGGATCCGGAGATCGTCAAACTCGCCAGCGAACAGCTCGGTCTTGAACCCACCACCGAAGCGGTGGTCGACATCAACAACCGCAATCCGAAACTCGGCGTCAAATACAACACCGAACTCCTGGAAAAGGCCGGACTCCCGGTGACCGAGGAGAACATCTTCATCGTCGCCGCCTGCGGTGAGAAGGGCCTCAACTTCCTCAAGGGCGACCGTCCGATGGGCATCCGCTACAAAGGAAGCCGCCGCGCCGAAGAGCACCGGCAAATCTAGCGGCGCCTACACCGCCACCGTCAACGGCAAGAACGTCGCGGTTCAGCTCAACGCGTCCGGAGACGCCTACACCGCCACCGTCAACGGCAAGAGCTTCACGGTCAAGGTTGCTGAAGGCACCGTCGCGCCGGCGGCTGCTCCGGCGGCTTCCGGCAATGCGGTTCCGCTTCCGTCCCCGCTGCCGGGCACGGTTGTCAAGATCGCCGTCGCAGAAGGTGACGAAGTTGCCGAAGGCGACGTCATCCTCGTGATCGAAGCGATGAAAATGGAAACTGAAATCAAGGCCCCCCAAGGCCGGTATCGTCCGCGAAATCAGCGTTACCCAGAGCCAGGTCGTGGCAGCCGGTGACACGCTCGCGATGATCGAGGAGAAGTAAGTCATGCACAGTTTCAAACTTTGTCTCTCGGCGTTCGCCGCGCTCTTCGCCGGCGCCGCCATTGCCGCGCCGGAGCCGACGGTCCCGGCGCCCGTCGCCAAAACGGTTCAGGCGGTGGAGACGATCCGGCCGGAAGCCAAGCCGGTTGCGGATCTGGTTCTGCCGCCGGGCATCGTCGCCCTGCCTTCGGGAGACGACCTCTTCCAGTGGTTTGCCGCTCCTGACGGGAAGAAATATCTGGTCTATGCCTGGGATCAGCCCGCGGTGGTCTTCTCCAAGACGATCGCCGACAAGCAGAAGGTCCTGCCCGGTCGCGAAGCGCTGGTGGTTGCCCCCGAAGGGGCGCAGCAAAGGCAAGCTCAAAATCACCGAAGCGCTGAAGGTGGTGAAACTCAACCCGGCTCTCGAAGCCTCCGCCATCCTGACCAAGGGAATGGTGCTCGGCTGCTTCCTGCCGACCGACATCGTCCACGACTCGGTCGACAACAACACGCCGGAAGGCGGCACCATGCCCGGCTGGGGAGAGGCGTTCCAGGGGCTCTGGAAGAGCACCGGCATCTACGACCTCTGGCATCAGACCACCAACGACTTCAGCAAGACCTGGATTCTCGGTCTCGGCCGCGTGCTGATGATGGCGGTTGCTCTGGTTCTGATCTATCTTGCGATCGTCAAAGAGTTCGAGCCGCTGCTGCTGCTGCCGATCGGATTCGGCGCGCTGCTGGCGAATATTCCGCTGGCGGGCATTTCCGGGCCGGACGGCCTGCAGGGGCAGATCTACAACGTCGGGATTGAATCCGGCGTATTCCCGCTTCTGATCTTCATGGGCGTCGGCGCAATGACCGACTTCGGTCCGCTGATCGCCAACCCGAAGACCTCGCTGCTGGGCGGCGCCGCCCAGCTCGGCATCTTCACCGCGCTGATCGGAGCGCTGGTTCTGACGATGATCATTCCGGGAATCGACTTCCACTTCAAAGGAAGCCGCCAGCATCGGCATCATCGGCGGCGCCGACGGCCCGACTTCGATCTACCTCACCAGCAAACTGTCGCCGAAACTGCTCGGCGCGGTCGCCGTCGCGGCCTACAGTTACATGGCGCTGGTACCGATCATCCAGCCGCCGATCATGAAGCTCTGCACCACCGCCGAAGAGCGGAAGATCAAGATGGATCAGCTTCGCAGCGTCAGCCGTCTGGAGAAGATCTGCTTCCCGCTGCTCATCACGCTGCTGTGCGCCTTCCTGCTGCCCGATGCGGCTCCGCTGATCGGCATGCTGATGTTCGGCAACCTGATGCGGGAGTGCGGTGTGGTCGAGCGCCTCAACCAGACCGCGCAGAACGCGCTCATCAACATCGTGACGATCTTCCTCGGCCTCGCGGTCGGTTCGAAGCTCTCCGCGGATCAGTTCCTGTCGCTCCAGACGGTCGGCATCCTGGTTCTCGGCGCGGTTGCCTTCGCCATTGGTACTGCGGGCGGAGTGCTCTTTGCGAAAGTTATGAACCTCTTCAGCAAGAACAAGATCAACCCGCTGATCGGCGCGGCCGGCGTCTCCGCGGTGCCGATGGCGGCCCGTGTTGCCAACAAGGTCGGTCTGGAGGCCAACCCGCAGAACTTCCTGCTGATGCACGCGATGGGACCGAACGTCTCCGGCGTCATCGGTTCGGCGGTCGCCGCCGGTGTTCTGCTGAACATGCTCAAGGGCATGATCTAAACCGGATTCCCGGAACGACGAAAGCCCGCGACGCAGTCACGTCGCGGGCTTTCTTTTTCGAACGCAACCGGATTCGTTCCGGATTCCGCGCTCTGATCAGCTCATGAAACCGGCGGAGGTTATTTCGCGCAGCGGGCGATGGCCACCCGGCCGGAACGCGCCATCTCGACGATGCCGAAGTCGCGAACCAGTTCGATGAAGTTATCCAGCCGGTCCGAGCGGCCGGCGATTTCAACGGCAATTTCGCCGCGACTCACCGAGACGATGGTGCCGTCGAAGATCTCCACGAGCTGAATGAGCTGCGACTGCTCCTCCCGGGAGGCGGTCTTCAGTTTGATCAGCGCCATTTCCCGTTCGATGAACCGGCTGCCGGTGAGATCGTCCACCCGGATCACATCGACCAGCTTGCGCAGCTGCTTGTCGATCTGCTCGAGAATGGCGGCATCTCCGGTTGTGACGATCGTCATTTTCGAATAGGCGGGGTCTTCGGTTTCATGCACGGTGAGCGACGAGATGTTGTAGCCGCGGCCGCTGAACAGCCCGGCCACCCGGGCGAGGACGCCGAACTTATTCTCCACCAGAACCGATATCGTATGTTTTTCCTGATTTTCCACCATAGGAACACCCTCTCTGATTGGTATTTTCTATAACATGCCGCAACAGTCCGGGTTTGTCAATCTTTTTCCGGCAAAATCTCCCATCTTTGCCGGAGTTCAGCGGGAAGAAATGGGCCGCCCCCGGGGATCGACCCCTCTGCGGCCGACATGAAAATACAAAAGGACCGGAGAAATTCGCTTTCCCCGGTCCTCTTTCCCGTTTCGGTGGAACAACCGCTTACTTCGCGCGGCGGATGCCGAGCGCGTCGGTGATCTCCAGATATTTGGCGCGGTTCTCACGGGCGAGATAGCTGAGCAGCTTCTTGCGCAGACTCACCATCGCCAGCAGTCCGCGACGGGTGCTGTGATCCTTCGGGTTCGCCTTCAGGTGTTCGGTCAGCTCGCTGATCCGGCCGCTGAGCAGCGCGATCTGCACTTCCGGCGAACCGGTGTCGCCTTCCTTGCGGGCAAACTTGTTGATGATCTCAGTTCTCTGTGCCTTGTCCATCGTTTCAATCCTTTCGCTGTTTGCGTGTTCGGCAGCCGGTCCGTTCCGGACAGAGAAGCGGTCACCGCCTGAACCGTTGCATCAATTTTATTAACATAATCCTCCAACTGGAACTTTTCAAATTTTCCGACGGGAAAAAACGTTTTTTTCTGGTTTTCGATTTGATTTCAAGCCGAAATCATGGAACATTACACAATGACAAAACCCCGGAGAAAAATTCACCGATGAAGAAGACCAGAATCCTGTTGTGCGGCTTCGGCCAGATCGGCCGGATGCTTTACCGAACCATGTTGCGCCGTCCCGAATTCGAACTCGCCGGCGTCATCGACCTCGCACCGGAACTCGCCGGCGCCGATGCCGGAATTGTCGCCGGCTGCCCTCCCTGCGGCATCGCCATAACCGCTTCCCTCACTGGAATCTCCGCCGACGCCGCGGCGGTCACCACCGTCTCCCGGGCCGACGCCTGCGCCGAAACACTGGCGGAACTCGCCCGGGCCGGCATTCCGACCGTCACCACCTGCGAAGAACTCTTCTACCCCTGGCCGCTCCATGAAGAGGCGGCGGCGAAATCGATCAGGCGGCCCGCGCGGCGGGAGTGCCGGTGCTTCCGGTCGGCATCAACCCCGGATTCCTGATGGACTACCGCGCGGCGGTGCTCTCCGGACTCACCGGAGAGATCACCCGCGTCCACATCCAGCGTATTCAGGACGCCTCCCCCCGCCGCCCGGCGTTCCAGAAGAAGATCGGCGCCGGACTCACCCCCGGCGGAGTTCGAGGCGGAAAAACAATCCGGACGCCTTCGCCACGTCGGCCTGCCCGAATCGGTCTACTTCCTCGGCGCCGCCCTCGGCCGGAAACTCGACGCCGTCACGGAGACCATCGAACCGGTGATCGCGGCGAACGACCTCGACATACCTGGAGCAATTCCGGTCCGACAGGGGTGCGCCCGCGGCGTCCGCCAGCTCGGCCTCGGGTTCAGCGGCGGACGCGAATTCATCCGGATGGAATTCGTCGCCGCCATCGGGGAACCGGAATCCACCGACCGAGTCCATCTCTTCGGCACCCCCGAACTCGACAGCGTTATCCGCGGCGGCGTCAACGGCGATCTCGGTACCTGCGCCATCGTCCTCAACGCGGCGCGCACCATCGCCTCTGAATCCCGCTCCGGACTGCTCACCATGCTCGATATGCCGCCGATCACCGGCACCGGAATTCCTGCCGGCCGTTGACTCCTCAGGCGCAGACCGTCCACTCCGCCGGACAGTCTCTTTTTTTATGATAAATATGTATTACATATTGATTTTTTGAAAAATGGTGTTACCTTTATCTGCAGGAAGAAAGGGAAATCCGCCATGGAAGAGACCGCACATCGTGAATCATTGACCGATATCGCCGAGAAAAAGATCTTTCATTACCTGCGGGAAAACCGTTTCCGGCCCGGTGATCGGCTGCCGATGGAAGAAGAGTTCGCCGATATGTTCCAGACCAGCCGCACGATCATCCGTGAAGCGCTCAGCCGCCTGCGGATGATGGGATTCATCGAATCGAAAAAGCGGCGCGGAATGGTGGTCGGTCACCCGTCGATCTTCGAGACGATCGCAAAGGTGATCGATCCGGCGTTCCTCGACGAAGAGGAGCAGAAGGATTTCTTCCGCCTGCGGATGACGATCGAACTCGGCCTGGCCGACATGCTCGCCGAACAGCTCTCGGAGGAGGATCTTGCCGACCTGGAGCAAATCGTCCGGGAGGAAGAGACCGATCCGGCCGACTACCGGCGTTTTCTCGACTGCGACTACCGCTTTCACTCCCGCATCTATCAGGCGACGAGCTGCCGCTCCCTGGCCTCCTTCCAGCGGATTCTGCTCCAGTTCTTCACCGATTTCGAAACCCCGCGTGCAGAGCGCGTCGAGCCGGTTTGCCCAGCGGTTCGACGATCCGGGCAGTGCACCCACCGTGACCTGCTCACCGTAATCGCCACCCGCGATCCGGAAGCGATTCAGCGGGCAATGCGCCGCCACCTCGCAATCCATCACCCCCGCCGGTCAGACAGGTCCGAAGCCGATAGAACCCGAAACCGCAAAAGGAACGTTCCCCATGGCCATGAAAAAACAGCAGATACGCCCGGTAAATTCAAACAATGCGTACGACGTGATCGTCACCGGCGGCGGCCCCGCCGGAGTCGCGGCGGCAATCGCCTCCGCCGAGTCCGGCGCGAAAACGCTGCTGGTCGAAGCGATGGGCGAACTCGGCGGCACCGGCACCGCCGGAGGAGTCAGCCACTGGCTCGGAGGACGTTTTGCCGACTGCTCCGGCTTCGTGATCGGCGGCCTCTTCCGCCGCTTCGCCGAAGCCGCCGCGGCAGAGGGATTCGCCCTGCTGCCGCAGCCGACAAAAGAGGGCTATTCCCCTTCGGCTGGGACGGGAACCCCCATCTCACCGCGGGAGTTCCCTTCGACCGCTGGCGAATGAGCGAATTTCTCGACCGCCAGTGTCTCGACGCCGGAGTCGAACTTCTGTTCCTCACCCGGCTCGTCGGCTGCGCCACCGGAGGAGACAAAATCACCTCGGTCACGCTCCACAACAAAAGCGGACTTTTCGACCTCGCCGCGTCGCAGTTCATCGACGCGACCGGCGACGCCGATCTCGCCGCCGCGGCCGGAGTGCCGTTCCGGGTCGGGCGGGATTCCGACCATCTCACCGCGCCGGCGACACTCGAATTCCAGGTGGAGGGAGTCGACGAGGCGGCACTCTCCGGCTACATCAACGAACACCACGCCAACCGGATGCTCGCGGAGATCCGCCGCCTCACCGAACAGGGGATCTGGAAGTTCCCTTACGATCGGTTCATCTGCGTACGCATGCCGGAAGAGGGGGTGTTTCTGATCAACACCTCGCGGCTCACCGGCGTGAACGGCCTCGACGGCCGTTCCGTCAGCGACGCGATGGTACGCGGCAGGCGGGAGAGCTTCGAACTCCTTGAACTCATGCGGAAACATTTCCCCGGGTTCCGCCATGCGAAACTCCGCTGCATCGCCGCACTGCCGGGCATCCGCGAGACCAGGCGGATCGACGGGAAGTTCACGCTGACCGTCCGCGACCTCCGCGAAGGGACCCGTTTCGCCGACACGATCGGCTTCTGCTGCTACGGCTGGGACCTGCCGGATCCGAACCGCCCCAGCTACCAGCCGATGACCGAACAGAAGATCGCCATCCGGAACGATCTCATTCCGCTGCCGTTCCGGATCATGCAGCCGAAAAAGATCGTCAATCTGCTCTGCCCCGGCCGGGCGGTCAGCGTCGAGCGCGATGTGCTCGGGCCGGTTCGGGTCATGGCCTCCTGCATGGCGATGGGCGAAGCCGCCGGAACGGCCGCCGCCCGTCCGGAACTCTCCGTCGAAGCGCTCAGGGAGGCCCTCCGGGGCCGCGGCTGCATCGTCGATGTTCCCGCCGGACACTGATTCCGGTACAGTTATTCCGTCGGAACCGGTCCCGCCGGGCCGCTTCGACTTTTTTCCTTATTTTTCTTTTTACACCATTGACTTTCCCTTTTCCCATGTTATATTGGTGATAGAGATATAACTGATTGGAATTTTTATGGATTTTAATTCTTCAGCAGTGTTCCGAGAATTTCATCCTACCGGGAACGCGGGGATCCATCAGGAGCTGGCGCAGTACCTGCGGGAGAAGATCGAATCCGGCGCGCTTCAGCCCGGCGAGCGGCTGCCGTCGCTGCGGGAACTGGCGGAACTCTGGCACACTAATTTCTTCTCGGTGAAGCTCGCGACCGATCTCCTGGTCAATTCCGGTCTGCTGAACAAACAGCACGGACGGGGGATGTTCGTCGCGCCGCGGGCGGAGGGGATCCACCGGGTCGGGCTGTACACCTCGAAGCTCTACGGCAGCCGGAGCGATTTGATCGCCTTCTCCGTGCTGCGGGATATCCTCCAGGAAAAATTTCAGGCACGCGGCGTCGAATGCGCCATCTTCGACGACTGCCGTCCAGAGGAACAACACCAGAAGATTCCCGACGCGCTGCAGCAGGCGATCCACTCCGGGCGGATTCAGGCGGTGATCGGAGTGGTCGTCCGCAGAATCGACAACAGCTGGTTCGACCGGATACCGATACGAAAAGCTTTCCTCATGAGCGATAAACAATATGATTTCTCTATTCCGGCACAGCAGTTGAAAGAGCGTGGCTGCCGCCGGATTGCAGGAATCATTTCCGGCACACCCAGGAAACAATCCAACTTCATTCTTGCCGGCCTGCATTCCGCCGGGATCAAGATCATGCCGCGCAATCTTCGCGTCATCCGCAACGAGTCGCTCACTTCGCAGAGCTGGGGGAAATCGGCTACCGCTGCACGATGGAACTGCTCACCACCACGCCGCGGCCGGATGCGCTCATCGTCTACCCCGACAACGCGGTGATGGGGGGCGATGCAGGCGATTCTCCACCTCGGGATCCGGGTGCCGGAGGAGCTGTTCACCATTTTCCACCGCAACCTGGAACTCGCTTATTTCTGTTCGTTTGACAGCGCATACATCGATTCGAAAATAGAAGATATCGCCGACCGGCTGATTAAAACCGTCATCAACTGAAGGAGGACACGGTTCATGAAACGAAAAGAAAGACAGGCATCATTTACACTAATCGAACTTCTTGTCGTTATTGCAATCATCGCGATCCTCGCCGCCATGCTGCTGCCGGCGCTCAACCAGGCCCGGGGCGGGCCAAACAGGGAGACTGCCTTTCCCGGCATAAGCAGATCACCTCTGGTCTTCTCATGTACGCCAACGACTATGGGGACTGGATTGCGACGCACGACCTCAGCGCCGGCGGGAAAGGCCTCTATGCCAGATTCTACGACGAGTGCAAATACATCACAAATTTCAATCTTTTTCCAATGCCCGGCGGCGCCTCTTCCTCTCGACTTCATTCACAAAGAATACACAACCATCTCCATATACCGCTACGATCAGAAGAAAGAGTCATATTACACTCCGAAAATTCCAGATCAGGGAGATTATGCGATCGGGCCGTGGAGTGAACAGGATGCCATCTTCTATTCCCTGCGGAAAATGCGTGCCCCGACAAGGACTTTGATTCTTGCCGATGTTCGTCGCGGAAAAAAAATGGCTGAAGCACCGGGAATGGGATACTGGTGTTTTGCCCCTACCCACGCTTACGGTCAATACAGCGGCACGATTCTCGGCCATACCGGAAACATCACCAATTTGTCCTATATCGATGGACATGCCGAGTCCGCCAATCTGCGGCAGCTTCATGAAATAGGATTCACCGTGGTGCTGACCGCGGCAGGGGATCTTCTTCCTTCCCCCTGAGCAATACGGTTCCCCGACTAACAGAAAACTTTCAACTTGAGGATCATCCATGAGGAAAAACATCATACCCGCCGTCCTGCTGCTCTGTTTGTCCCTGACAATCCCAGCCGCGGAACCGAACTTCGACCGTATGGAACTCTGGCGGAAAAATTCCACGCAGGGCAGTACAATGGCAATCAGCCGCGACACAGAAGAAAAAGCGATCCGGTTCGATGTGAAATTTCAGCCGGAAACCGATTTCTGGGCCTATCCGGAATTCAAGCTGCCCGAAGGGATCCCCGCCGGGAAAAAATATCTCGTATTCGAAGCGAAACTCACACAGCAGAATCCCGCCGCCGGATACAAGACCGCCTGCGTGATGTTCCGGATACAAAGGGGCACCGTCCGCTGGACTCCCTCACCCCGCTGGCAGCAGGTGGTGATCGATCTTGACGCCCGGAAAATTGACCGTGACGCGGTAAAATGCCTCCGCATCGGCGCCAACCCGAAGAGTCCCGGGATGACGCTCCTGCTGCGCAATGTGAAGCTGCTCGAACAGCTTCCGAAGGAGGAGAGCCGGAATGCTGCGGATTTGATCCGCTCGAACGCCCCGGCCATGCTGTTTCCCGACGGAGCACCCATCGGATTCACCGTGACCGAACGATTTCCCCGGACTTGCCTACGAGATTCTCAACCGACACGACCAGGTTGTGGCCAACGGAACGGTGCCGACGGACGGGCGGGTTTCGCTCGCCGCCCTGCCGCGCGGCTACTATCGGATCGCCTTGCAGGCACCGGATATGCAGTTCAAAGGACCGGCTCCTTCTCGGTGATTCCCGATCCGGCCCGGCGCAAAGCGAATCCCGCTTCCCCCTACTGCATGGACGCCGCGTTGAGTGTCATCGGGTCCGTACACACCTATCGGCGGGGCGAGCGGGAAAAAGGGATCCGATTCTTCGTCGAACTGGCCCGGCTGGCCGGAGTGACCTTCGCCCGCGAACGCACCCATCAGGATCGTGCGGAACCAACCGAGGGGCAGTATGACTGGTCGTGGTACAAAACAGCGCCCGAACTCTTCTTCGAGGCGGGAATCGGTCTCTCCTCCACCTGGCACAGTTTCGCCCCGTGGGCGCGGGTCAAAGGACATAAATATCCCCGGGACCTGCACACCGCCTACCGGTTCGCCCGGAAGCTGGCGGAGACCTTCCCCGGGAAAATCCGCGTCTGGGAGTTCTGGAACGAGCCCGACCTGGCAGGAGGCGGGTTCTGGGATGGGTCCGCATGGGATTTCGCCTCGATGAGCAAAGCGGCCTACCTCGGCTTCAAGGCGGGGGATTCATCCATCCTGGTCACCAACGGCTCCTTCTGTGTCGCGCCGGAAACGGACCTGTTTGCCCGCGAAGCGCTCCAGAATGACCTGGTCGAATATTTCGATATCTTCAACTTCCACACCTACAGCCCTCTGAAAGAGTATCCGGCTCAGGTCGGCGGTTGGAAAAAACTCCTTCAGGAATACGGAGTGGGCGATATGCCGATCTGGGTGACCGAAAACGGCACCCGGGCCGAAGGGGTGGCGAAGGTTGCCCCGCGCAGGGGAAAAATCACGTTCATTCCCACGAACAGGAGATGATCTGGGCGGAATTCATTCCCAAAAGCCAGTTGCTGCTTCAGAGCCTCGGCGTCGCCCGGGACTTCTCCTTTGTCCTGCCTCCGATGAACGAGCAGCAGGGGAAAAAAACTGGGGATTGATCCGTTACGATTACACGGCAAAGCCCGGCTTCACCGCCTTTGCCACGCTAACCGACCAGCTCGGCAATGCCGAATATCTCGGGCAGCCCGATTTCGGCCCGGGAATCCGCGCCTTCCTCTTCCGCCAGCCGGATGGGAGACAGACCCTCGCCTTCTGGAGTGAGTCCGAGCTGGACCAATGGGGAACTTCTCCTGCCGGGATTCAGTCCGGCAATGAATTTCAACGCAAGTTCGCTCTTTCATCCGATCGACCGCTTCTCCTGGCCGATATCTTCGGCACCCCGGAGCAGGTGAAGCCGCAAAACGGCACCATAACGATCACCGCCACACGATATCCGGCCTACCTCAGCGGGATCACCACTCCCCATCCCGGTCAAAACACCGCCGGTCAGAATCGGCAGGCCGGGCGCCCGCAGGAGTGAAATCGACAAGAGCATCGTTCTGCGAATCGTTCCCGACGACAAATTCCTGTTGAACGGCAACCGAACAGTCCTGATCGTGCCGTCCAACGCGACAAAACGTCCCTTGAAACTGCAGGTCATCAACTTCAGCGATGAGAAAAAACAAGGACAGGTGACCGTCGAAGGGGCCGGCTTTCCGGTCTGCCGGCACCAGTGGAACTCGCCCCCTTCGAGACCCGGGAAATCTCCTTGTCTCTTCCGGAAAAATCCAGTGCCGGCCGCAGCCGGTTCCACTTCGCCGGGAGTTTCAACGGCCGCCCCATCAGCAGGCTCTCCCTGCCGGTGATCCAGCACGCAGAAGTTGCCGACACGCCGCTGCTCGTCGGCGCGGAGAAGCCGGAGAACTGGCGGAAAACAGTTCCGGCAAAATGACGATCTCCCGGGATGAAGCCGAACAGGCAATCCGGTTCGACGTGGAGTTTCCCCCCGATGTCGACCGCTGGGTCTATCCGGAATTCCTGATCCCCGGTGGGCGCCTTCCCGCAGATACCATAGGCATTTCCTTTGAAATCAAGTCCGATAGTAAGGAGAAGCCCATCAACAACCTGGTCATGCTGGTAAAAGATCGCCAAAAGGAAACCGGTCGGAGCCATTACATCAGCTACGCGCCGTCACTCGGAGAATGGCGGCAGGTCTTTGTGGAAACCGCCTCCCTCTCTCCGGAAACCATCCAGCAGATCCGAATCGGCATGAATCCCACGATAGACAAAGTCACTTATCGGATTCGCAATATCCGCCTTCACCGGACAGGATTGTAAGAAAATTCTTCCCTGCTCTCTCCGCCCGCCCCCGCGCAACCCGCCGGGGGGCGTTTTCTTTTCCCGCACCCGGCAGAACTCCCCCCTCACTTCAGCCGCGCCCGGCACCAAAAAAAACGGAACCCTCAATCGAGAGTTCCGCTTTTCTCAGCCCGTCGACAGAAGTGTTATTCGGCCTTCGGAGCCTCTTCCGCTTTCGGCGCTTCTTCCGCCTTCGGAGCTTCCGCTTTCGGGGCTTCCGCTTTCGGCGCTTCTTCCGCCTTCGGGGCTTCCGTCGCGACGCTGGTTTCTACCAGCTGGAGAATGCACATCTCCGCCGAGTCGCCGCGGCGCTTGCCGAGCTTCAGAATGCGGGTGTATCCGCCGTTGCGCCCCTCATAGCCGGGAGCGATTTCATCGAAGAGACGCTTGACCGCAGTCTTGTCGCGCAGCTTGGAAACCGCCAGACGACGACGGTGAAGATCCCCCTTCTTGCCGATCGTGATCAGCTTCTCGGCGAAACGGCGCGCCTCTTTCGCCTTCACCAGCGTGGTTTCGATCTTCCCGCTGAGGAAGAGGCTGCTGACCATATTCGCCAGCATCGCGCGGCGATGCGCGCTGGACCGTCCAACTTTAAACGTAGCTACTCTGTGACGCATGATTACTTGGTCTCCTCAACTTCGGACCGGACCCGAACCGACTCCGCTTCCAGAGCAGACATCAGACGGTCGCTGAAGCTCATACCCAGCTCCAACCCGAGTTTTTCAATTTTTTCCTTGATTTCATCCAGCGACTTCTTGCCGAAGTTCCGGTATTTGAGCATCCGGCTCTCCGTCTTGGTGCAGAGTTCGCCGATCAGCTTGATGTTGGCACTGTTCAGACAGTTCATCGCCCGGACCGAGAGGTCCAGAATTTCGACGTCATGCGACAGCAGCTTGAACATCTTGGTCTCCTCTTCGGTGAGAACCACATCCTTCTCCACCACCTGGTTGCCCATGAACGGCTGGAGATGGTCGCGCAGAATCCGGGCCGCCTCTTCGAGCGCATTCTGGGGGCTGATCCGCCCATCGGTCCAGATCTCAAGCTCAAGGCTGTCCATTTCGGTCTCTTCCCCGACGCGGGCCGCTCCGACCTGGTAGTTCACCCGGGTCACCGGGCTGAACAGGCAGTCCACCGGAATCGTCCCGATCGAACGGGGCGCAGTGTTCCGCTCCGCCGGCAGATACCCCCTTGCCGCTGATCACTTCGATCTCGGCGCGGAACGGCAGAGATTTGTCCAGCGTGCAGATCACCTGATCGGGGTTGAGCACCTCGACCGTGCTGTCGCAGACGATGTCCGCCGCCGTGACCTTCCCCGCCTTGTCCTTGCGGATCTCCAGAGTCTTCGGTCCGTCCGCATGCAGATTCAGCCGCACACACTTCAGGTTGAGCACAATCTCGGTGATGTCCTCCACCACGTTGTCCAGCGAGTCGAACTCGTGTTTCGCACCGTCGATCCGGACAGAACAGATCGCCGCGCCTTCCAGCGAGGAGAGCAATACCCGACGCAGCGAATTGCCCAGCGTATGACCGAATCCGCTCTGGAAAGGAGCCGCGATGAATTTCGCGTAGTTTTCAGTCGCACTCGCATCGTCCACAACGATCGACTTGGGCATCGGAAAACCGATTGCAGCAGTCATATTATTCCTCCAAATTGATTATGCTTTGCAGCATTTTTCCAAACAAGCACTTCCGGCACTCCGTGAAACGACCCCGCTCATGCGGCCATGCCGCATCCGGCCGTTTCCGCGGAACACCGCCCGAACCGGACCCTCGTCAGACCCGGCGACGCTTCGGAGGACGGCAGCCGTTGTGCGGAACCGGCGTAATATCCTTGATCGTGCTGATCTCCAGACCGGCGGCGGCAATCCCGCGCACCGCGGATTCACGGCCGGCACCCGGCCCCTTGATGCGTACTTCCACTTCCTTCATGCCCAGGAGCTGCGCCTTTTTTGCGGCATCCCCGGCGATCACCTGCGCGGCATACGCCGTGCTCTTGCGCGATCCCTTGAAACCGTTCTTCCCGCCGGTGGACCAGCAGAGCACGTTCCCGTGCAGGTCGGTGAAGGTCACTTTCGTATTGTTGAACGTCGCCAGAACATAGGCGATGCCGGACGGCACATAACGACCGCTTTTGCCGCGCTGCTTCGGAGCTGCGGCGGGAGCGCTTTCCGCGGCCGGAGCCTCCGCAACCGCCTCGGTATTCTTCACTTCTTCAGCCATGATATCTAAATTCCCTACATTAAAACAATCTGGTCATTCTCATTCCCGGCAGCGATTCACGCCGCCGGCGGATTCCGGAGGGCATCAGCCCTTGGCGGCCAGACGACGCTGGGTTTTGTCGCGGATGGCGCCGATCGTGATCTTCTTGCCCTTGCGGGTACGTGCATTGGTCTTGGTGCGCTGCCCGCGGACCGGCAGGTTCCGGCGATGACGCACGCCGCGGTAGCAGTTGATCTGCTGCAGCCGCCGGATGTCGGCGGAGAGCTGACGGCGCAGATCTCCTTCCACGGTCAGATCGTCCTGCAGAATCTTGGTGATCTTGGCAATCTGATCCGGAGTGAGGTCCTTCGCCTTGATGTTGCGGTCGATGCCGACCTTTTCAATGATTTCCAGCGCCAGCGCCGGACCGATGCCGTAGAGGTAGCGCAGCGAAAATTCAACGCGCTTGTTGCCCGGAATGTCAACACCAATGATACGAGGCATATCTCTCTTTCCTCAATTAACGTTTGTTGTACCGTTGAAACTTCTGTTCAGCCCTGACGCTGCTTGTGGCGCGCATCCCGGGAGCAGATGACCCGGATTGTGCCGTTGCGCTTGATGATCTGGCAAAACTCGCATCTGCGTTTTACCGATGCCCTCACTTTCATAATTCTACCTCTTTCTCGCTTGAAAGCTCTCTCTTTTTGCGGAATCCGCAGAAACAAACACAAGCCAAGCGCCAACTCCCCCTTCCCGCGGAGAGAACCTCGCCCCCCGCAGAAGCGGCTGAGTAAACAACACTAAGCTTGAGACCCTTTGCGGCTTACACTGTCACGAGCGGTGGAAAATCGATATGACAGTGTTCCCGCATAATTTTTGTCTCATAAAATAATGCCGCAATTGAGAAATTGCAAGCTCCGTCGATTATTTTTTTTGATTTTCCAACCGGAGCACCTTCAACCGGCACATGCGGCGCGGGCCGGCATGCTCACCCGCCTCTTCCGACAACCGCCGGTACACTGCGCATAGGCATTTCTTCCGGACAGTTCATCGAAGCATATGAGACAGGTGAACATCACTTTTTTCCGTTTTTTTCATTCAGGAGGATTGACATCCGTTTATTTTTTGCTATAATAAAAACAGACAAGTTTGACATACTTGTTCGTTTTCAAAGAAAGGCGATGGAAATGAGTCAGAAGAAGCCAGTATTTCAAGAGGTGGCCGGATCGCTTTCGACGCGGATCCGCCGGCGGAGCTGGCCCCTGGGATGGCGCTGCCGTCGGAAAACGAGCTCTGCCGCCAGTTCAGCATCAGCCGGTTTTCCGTGCGCAAGGCGCTGGATATTCTTGAAGCGGACGGGCTGATCTTCCGCCAGCCTGGAGTCGGCTCCTTCGTCAGCGAGAGCCGACGGCCCCAGAAGGAGCAGAAGACGCTGAACATCGCCATCACCGGTTCCAGCAGCGGTTTCAACCCCTACATCGCCGAAGTGTTCGATGGGGCGCAGAAGATCTGTTCCGGTGAGAACGCCCGGCTGGTCTACTGCCCGACCGAGGAGTTCATCGCCCGCAACGGCGGGGATATGGATGGACTCATTTTGATGACCACCCGTGAGACGCCGGACGATTTCCGGCGGCTCAATGCGATCTCGGGCAGCGGTATTCCGGTGGTCCTCATCAACCGCTTCTCCGACCTGCCCAATCTTGCCTATGCGACTGTGGACTACGAGCTGGAATCCCGGCGCGCACTCGAACTGCTCTTCCGGATGGGCCGGAAACGGGTCGGATTGATCCAGACCGCTTCGCTCAGTCCCTACGCCAATCAGACCCGCACGGCGGGATATCGGGAGGCGTGCCGGCAGGCGGGGCGGCCGGAGCTGATCTGTACGGTGGATTGCGGCGGAGTTTCCGCGATTTCCACGCTGGAAGATTTCTTGCGGAAAGAGCGTCCGGACGCCCTGTTCGTGACGGTGCAGAGACTGCTCGACTACGTTCTGCTCGCCGGTCGGACGGCCGGGCGCGGGATCGGGCAGGATCTCGCCGTGATGTGCTTTTGACAAGGTGGACCTCTCTGCCCGGGCAGGAGGAGGTTATGTATATCGACATGCCGCTGGCGGAGATGGCGGCGAGTGCCGCCCGCTTCATCATCGCCCGGCGGCGCGGGGAGAACGTTCCGATGATGCGCACCCTTTCCAACGTCCGTTTCGTGTTCAGCAGCAATACGCTCTAATTCAAATGGGAGGATTGTATGAAAAAATTCACCTTGATCGAACTTCTTGTCGTAATTGCGATTATTGCAATTCTTGCCTCGATGCTGCTTCCAGCGCTGTCGCAGGCGCGGGAGCGTGCCCGGTCCGCTACCTGCATCAGCAATTTGAAGCAGCTCGGGCTCGGGTTTGCGCAGTACGCCGGGGACTGCGACGACTGGCTGCCGCCGCCGGAAACGCCATATACGCGATGGACGTTTCTGCTGATGGGGCCGAACAAAAGAGCGAATGAAGCGGAAAAATGGGTCACCGGAATGTATCATACGAACGGGAATTATGCCAACAACAAGCTGTTTTTCTGCCCATCCACAACCTACCAGGTGGATCTGACCGGAACTGTAAGCTATGAGGCGGCGAATAACGATGGAACCCGGGCGGCCACCTGGTGGAATTATAATCCATTTTATGCAATGAACAGCTGGCTGCGGCCGAACCATGTCGATTACACCTCCGCCAAAATGGGATCGATCAAGTCGCCCAGTCGAAAGCTGTTGCTGGTGGACGCATTCAAAAGCAAAAGTTCCCAGATGTCCTTTGACGAGAACGAGGAATACGGCTACTACCGTTTCCGCACGGATTACACCGGCACTTCTCAGGCAAATCCGGCGGCACGTCACTCCAAAGGAGTTAATTCGCTCCATCTCGACGGCAGCGTCAAGACCTACAAAGTCGCCAATGCACTGACTGTCCGCGCCTTCTTCCCGTTCCGGAATGTGGAGGAAAATTATCCCTATCAAAGATACGAATACTGAAACAGGAGTACATAAATGAAAACAGGCTTTCTGCTTCTTGCGGTACTGGCTGCCGGAACATTGTGTGCCGCGCATCCATTCAGGGTGGATCTGCGCAACGCCGACTGTTTTGCGGAGGGGAACGGCACGGTTCCGATCTCCGGCGAGAACATCCGGGTCGGGCGAATCGGGAAGAACGGTTTCACAATCGAGGGGGCAACTCCGCTCCGGGCGGACCGGTGGAGCCGGACCTCCATCACCTTCACGCCGGCCAGGGATGGCTTGTTCGACCTCTGGCTGCGCGGCCCCTGGCGGAAACCGAAGGGGGCGAAGGAGATCGAACGCCTTGAGGTGATCTATGACCGGCTGGAACTCTCCGGCGCGACGCTGCGGAACGGCGATTTCGAGAGCGTTTCCGCCGCCGACCCGACGCTTCCGGAACATTGGCGGAGAGTCGGCAAAGGGGCTGTCCGGGTGGAAAACGCCGTTTCCGGGAAGTTCGGCGTGAAGGTGTGGCATGACGGAACGCTCGCTCAGAAGATTGTGGTCAAAGCGGGCGTGCCGGTCACGCTCTCCTTCTTCGCCCGGCGGGAACCGGGCGAGGCGGAAAACCGGTTTCCGCCGGAGCGATTCCGCTTACCGGGTGGAGCGGCGAAACTTCTCTGCAGCCGGTGCCGAAGGCGGGGGTGGAGGCGCTTCTGCCGGGCAAGGGGAAACTCTTCTGCTCCCGGCAGATTCTGGTAAAGCCTTCGACGCGCTATCAATTGAGTTTCCGTTACTACAGCGAGCGGAGCAACCTCTTTTATCTGGAACTCGAAGAGTACGATCGCACCGGGCGGCCGCTTCCCCGTACCGACTGGATGCGCCACCGGGACACCTTTCTGCGTCCCGATCTTTCGCTCCGGAAAACGGAACTCCAAATGGAACTGCCGTTCGACACGCAGCCGGAGTGCGCCTCGCTGCGCATCGAGATCCGGAAGCTCTCTGCGGCAAAGGTGTGGTTCTGGGATTTCCAGCTCAAGGAGGAGAAGCCGCGCCGCCTGCTGGAGCCGGAACCGTTTCAGCCGGGCGATTCCCTTTCGATGCGGGGGCCGGACGGTATCTTCTACCCCGATTTCACCCGTGCGGGAGTTTCCGAACGGCGTCCGCCGAAAACTGTTTTTGCAGCGCGCGACTTCGGCGCGCTTCCCGGAGACGACCGCGATGACGCCGCAGGAATTCAGAAGGCGGTCGACGCCGCGGCGAAGAACGGTGAGGGAATCATCCAGCTCGAAGCGGGCGAATATTGGCTCGACGGCAAGGTGTACATCACCTCCGGCCGGATCGTCATCCGCGGCGCGGGCCGGGGGAAGACGCGGCTGGTTTCGCGCCCCCGCCCCTCCGGTTTGCAGATCATGAACTTCGCCCCCGGGAACCGCATCGGCGGAAATACCCGGCTGGAACTCTATTTCCCCTGGAAAAAATGCACGGCTGTATCGCTTCTCTTCGACGGCAAAGAGCTGGGGCGCTGGGAGATTCCGGCCGCCGCCGAGGCGGAGAAGTTCGATTCCACCGAAGCGTATCTGAAATCGGTCGGCTTCCGCAAGGACCGCGGCTTTTCCGTGAGTCAGGCCGATCCGGCGGTGGGCCGAATCGTGCTCCAGCCGCGGGAGTATCTCAGCAAACTTGCGGCGGGCCCGTGCCGGCTGACCTTGAAGACGACCGGTTATCAGGGAGAAGCGGTTCAGGAGACGTTCAATTTTCAAGTTACGCCTGCGCAAGGCTATACGAAAGATCACTCTCTGCTTCACTTTAAAGGCAACGAGTTCACCGCCACCGCCTCGCGAATGCCGCTTGCCGCCGACATGAAACGCGGAGAAGTGGAGGTTGAACTTGCCTCCGATCACCAGCTCACGCCGGAATGTGAATACATCTTTCTGAACGCCCCGGTCAACACCGAATGGGATAGACTGGCCCATACCCCGCTCGCCTGGGGAAAAATGCGCAGAAGCGCCTTTCGAATCCTGCGCCGGGAAGGAAAAAATTGACGCTCGCCGCTCCCTCCCGCGTGCCCTACTTCGCGGCGGAAGGGGCGTTTGCCACCGCATTTTTCCCGATCCGCTTCTGCGCGGCGGAGGGGTTCACGATCGAACAGCAGGGGAAGATTCAGCGGGATTTTCAGCTCAACGCGATCTCGTTTCAGGCGGCCGCCGACTGCGAAGCGCGCAACCTCGAGGTGGTCAAGGCGGGAGTCTGGCCGGTGCGGTTCAGCCATGTGATCCACTGTGTTTTTGCCGATTCGGTGCTGCGCGGCGCACATTTCCCCCTTTCGCTCCTGAGCTACGCCGGGTTTGAATATGGCACCCACTGCCTGATGGAACGGATTGAAACCTTCGATCTCCGCCACGCGCCGCTTTTGAACTGGTGCTGTTCCGGCTGCGTCATCCGCGACAGCGTCTTTCACAACAGCGACGCGCAGTTTCACAGCGGCTACTGTCTGGAGAACCTGATCGAACAGTGCAGGATCATCGAAACCACCGGCAAATTCTCCAGCTACGGTTTCGCCTTCTACTCGACGCCGTTCAACGACGGGATGCACGGCTCCTGCGGGCCGCGCAACGTGATCTACAACTGCGACGCACGGTCCAGAAGAAGTTCAATCTATCTGGGCGGGAACAACTTTCAGTGGAGGATCGTCTACAACCGCTTCCTCGCCGACTCCGGCCCCGGCATCATCGCCCGGCTCAACTGCCGCGACAACATCATCCGCGGCAATGTGTTCACGCTGAAGGACGCCGCGTGGCCGCTGCTCTTCAACGAATATCTGGAGAACTCCGGCTGTGAGTTTGTCGACAACACGATTCTGGGCGGAAACGGCAAACTCCTGGGCGGCGTCGCCGCAGAATTCCAGCAGAGCGGCAACCGTTTTCTGCCGGTCAACGATACCGCGCCGTCACCGTCGGCTCCGGTTCCGTCGCTCTACCTCTGGCAGAAAGAGCAGAAAGCCGGACTGGTAGCGCGCTGAACGGGAAATTCCCTCTCCCGTCCCCGCAAATCGACCGACGCTTCCACCCCCTTTCAAACACTCTTTTTTCAATCTTTTTTCAAAACAGCTATTGACAAACCACTCCGGATCTGGTATACTATTATTATACTTGATATGATAATGGTATATCAGAAGAAGGAAGTCGTGGTATGACCGCGTTCGAAGCCGTCACCAGCCAGCCGCTGCAGATTCAGATCGCCGACCATCTGGCCCGGCGGATCATTTCCGGGGAACTTCCCGACGGGGCACGGCTGCCTTCGACGCTGGAACTTGCTGAAATATACCATGTTACACCGGTAACAATCCACAAGAGCCTGCAGCATCTGGTCCAGCGGCAGCTGATCGAACGGATGCCCCGACGCGGCACCTTCGTCCGCTCCCCGGGAGCGGGTCAATGTGATCGGGCTCGCCTTCGGGAAAAAACCCTTTCTGCATCAGAGCCTGCTCTACTCCCAGCTGCTGGATCAATTCCAGCGGCAGACGCCGGAGCGCGACCTCAATCTCAAGGTCTACTTCGATTTCCAGTCCGGCAGCCGCGCGCTCTTCGACCTCGAACAGGATCTCGCCCGCGGCGAGGTCAAGGCGGTCGTCGCCAGCAACCGCTCCCCGCGGCTGACCCGTTTCCTCGACGACCATCCCGGACTCACCTGGCTGGAACCGGTCAGTCTCGATCAGCGCGGCACGGTAAGCAGGGGCGTTCAATATCTGATCGAACGCGGCTATCGGAAGATCCTCGTCGTTTCCATGCTGCCGAAGGAGCTGGAATACGAGGACTTCCGCGGTTATTTCCGCGATGAGCAGCAGGGAGCCGCCGAGGCGGCGGCGGGATCCGGCGCCGCAGTTGAAGTGGTCCGGTGGGGGGCAGACGGATACCGACGGCTATGAGATGGGAAAGGCGCTCTTTGCCGATCGTGCACGGCGTCCGGACGCCGTGCTGGTCAACCACGATGTGGTCTGTCGCGGTCTGCTTCTGGCGCTGATGGAGCTTGGGTTGAAAATCCCACGCGACATCGCCTTGCTGACCCACATGAATCACGGCTGCGAATTCGCCACTCCGGTGCCGCTGAGCGTGCTGGAGGTCAACCCGGCCAGGATGGTTTCCCTCTGCCTCGATACGCTCTGCGCCGCTCTGGACGCCGGCACTTCCGGCCATGTCGTGATTCCGAAGCTGACGGCGGAGCTGATTCCCGGCAGGTCGTGCGGGGAATCCTGAACTTTCCGGAACGGCCGGGGCTTCCCCCTCGGCAACGGTGACGGGGATGAATCTTAAATCGCATTCATGCGCAAACGGAAAACTTGATTTACAGGAGGATGAAAAATGCAGTGCAGATGGAACCTGTTTCACGCCTGGCGGCGCAGAATGTTCACTCTAATTGAATTGCTGATCGTAATAGCGATCATCGCCATCCTGGCGGCAATGCTGCTGCCGGCGCTGAACAAAGCACGCAATTCCGCCCGCAAGTCCACCTGCGCCAACAATTTGAAGCAGCTTGGAACCTACCTGAACTTCTACCTTGATGAGTACAACGGGTACTATCCAGCCTATGCGCAGGACGAGGTCGGCACCTTCTGGTCGTCGCGGCTCTGCCGCCTCTACCAATACAAGGGAGACAAGGATGCCACCTACTCCGCATTCAGCAACGACCGCAATGTGACCGCCCGCTGTCCGGTCCGGGAAATGGACAACGAAACCTATCGAACGCTGAAGGGCGGTTCCCACTTCTGGGGCATGTACGGCGTCAACTACCTCTATTTCTCCAACTCGGAAACCGGCAAAGGTTCCCTCGCCAGAAAGGTGACCAGAATCAAGGCGCCCGCGCAGAAGATTTACGCCGTGGACGGCCGCGAACTCGACGCCGGTGAAATTGCCAGTCCCGCCTGGTCCAAAGCCTATCCCAGCGGCAGGCACGACAATCAGACCAACATCCTGTACGCGGACTTCCATGTCGGCTCCTCATTGTGGCAGGTCATCACCAATCAGGTCGACGACCGCGCACAATACAAATACTGGCACCTAACCACCATGCAATAAGGAGTCTTTCATCATGCAGAAAAAAATCTTCGCGCTGTGGAGCGCAGCCTTTCTCTGCTCGCTCCCGCTTGCCGCGGCGACGCTGACCTCCCGGACCGCGCCGGAAACCGACGGCTGTCTGATCGACACCGACAACGACGGCATCGTCGACAAGGTGACCGCGGTGAAGACCGACGGAGAAGCCCGCGAAGCGATCTCCGGCAAACTCTGGAAGCAGAACCGCAAGGCGGTGTTCGAATTTCAGCTTCCGGCACTGGAGAAACCGGTAAAAAAGGCAACCCTCAAACTCTGTCTCAACGGAAAATTCGGCTGCCATCCGGAAAAAGCCGGCGCCTCCGGTCCGGAAACCGATCTCTACTACTACCTCTCTCCCGAAGCGGACGGCAAGATCGAACTGGTCGACGACAACGGTACGAAACTCTCCACCGCGCTGCCTGCCAGGCCGGTTGAAACTGTCCGGAAGGCGGTCTCCATCGACGTCACCCGCGCCGTTCAGGAGGCAAGCCGGGCAAAATCCGCATGGATCGGATTCCGCCTCGAAGCCGCCGCGAACGCCGCCGCCGGGAGCGGCTGGCGCTGGCGCACCGCCGACTTCGCCGAAGCGAACGGCATACAGTTCGCCCCCACGCTGATCATCGTAACCGAATAGGAGGCGGTCATGAGATTCCCCATGGTCTGGAGCGGCCTGCTGGCGTTCTGCGCACTGCCGCTCGCGGCGGTCACCCTCTACCCCGCCGCCGGAGGGAGCAACCTGCGCGTGCCGGTCATCGCGCCCGTTCCGGGTGGAGCCCGGGGCAATGCGGTCGACTTTGAAGGGGTCCGGTTCACCTACGAACTTCAGCCGCACTTTCAGGCGGCGGAATCCGGGGAGCTGGAGTTCTTTCTGCGCGACCTGCCACGCCGCCGGGAGAAATCCGTCCTCGTCCTCACCGGCGCCGACGGCAGCTGCATCGAGCTCCGGGTGGAACCGGCGAGCGCCGGCCGCACCTTTTCCCTGCGCGGCAACGGGCGGAAAGTCACTTCCGCCGAACAGCCGGAGATCGGCAGATGGCGGCGATACCAGCTTGCACTGCGTCCCGGCAAAGCGCTGTTTCAAGGCAGTGGAAAAAGCATCACTCTGCCGCTGCCGGCCGGATTCCAACCGGTTCGCCTGACCGTCTACGCCGCAATGACCGATGAACTCCGCTACCGTTCCGGCGGAGCGGAGCTGACGCTCGACTGGGAAAAGGACTACGCCGCCCGGGTCAAACCGGCGAAAAATTCCGGCGGCGTCTCCACTTCTCTGCACGGCTTCGACAGCTTTGCCGTCTCGACCGATCCCAAACGGCGTGACTGCCCGACGCTCCAGCTGGTCAACTCCACCGGCAGCGCCCGGAAGATCCAGCTGGACTATACGATCAAAAGCGAACGGCGCAAGCTCAATCAGCACTGGAAACAGCAGATCCCCCTCGCTCCGGGCGAGGAGAAGATCGAAGCAGTCCGGTTCCCCTTCCCGCTCGCAACCGATCTCTACCATCTGGAGCTGAAGGTCACCGGCTCAGACACGGGGAAACAGTTCCGCCGCCACTTTTTCCACGTCGAGCCACGCGGTGAAAAATCCGGTCCCGGTCTGTTCGGCCTGCACGACTGCGATGTGAACGTCTTCGGCTTCTGGCCGGATGTCCTGCCGTTGCGCTTTTCCCACAAATACCTGCGCTGGGGCTACGTCGTCGGACCGGCGTGGCTGAGAGACTTTCACGGCAATTACGGGCTCGACCCCGATACACCTCCCGCCGAATGGAACTGGAACGAAAAACTCGACTGGGAACTCGCTTCCGGCCGGGAGATGTACGTCTGTCTGCAGAGCACACCGCTCTCGGACTGGCAGCGGGAGCGCCCCTACTCGAAGATGCGCAAACTCGCCTGGGGGTGGAGCGGCGGCTTCCCGAAGCTCGACCGCTACGCGGAATTCGTGCGCGCCGCAGGAGAGCGGTACAAGGGAAAAATCCGCCTGTGGGAGGTGGAGAACGAGCCGAACGCCTCCAGCCACATGCCGGATAAGCCGGGCGATTACGCCGCAATCTGCAAAACCGTTTCCGCCGTGCTCAAGCCGATCGACCGCGCCAACGTGATCTTCGGCATCAGCGGCACCAGCACCTTCGTGCCGTGGATGAAGAAGGTGCTGGCCCTCGGCGGATATCCGGCGCTCGACGCGATCAGCTGGCACACCTACACCACCCCCGAACAGCCGGACAAGGCGGGACTGCCCGCCATGCTCCGAGAAGCCCGGGAGACCGCCGCGCAATACCGGCGCTTCTTCAACTCCGAAACCGGCGTGCTGACCGCGTTCCGCTACGAGGCGGATCAGCCGATTCCGCCGGAAGTCGTCGCGGAAAAGGTCGCCGCCCGCGCCACCGGCTTCGTCTCGAAAAACGCCTGGCCCGGCCGGGTCAACGACGAATATCTGTCTTCGATGTCGATCGTCAAAAACGCGGCGATCAACTTTCTCGCCGATGTCGAGGCGTTCGTCTTCTTCGGCTGGAATCCGAAATGGCCCGCCGATCCGGCGAAGTGGGAGCAGAACACCCCTTCGTTTTCGCTGATCTCCGCCACGACCGGCGGCGAACGTACCCCGAACCTCGTCACCCTCGCAATCGGCGTGCTGGCCGCCCAGTTCGAAGGCGTGGTGCTCAATCCGCCCCGGCTCCCGCCGCCTCCGGCGGCGTGAACGGCGGAATCTTCCGCAAGGCGAACGGCGGCGAAGTCGCACTGCTCTGGTCGCAGGGACCGACCGGCTCCGTGCTCCTCGCCGCCCCGGTTCCGGAGCTGGAAGCGGTCTCGCTGTACGGGGAAAGCTCCACGCTCAAACCGGTCAGCTCCCGCGCCGGAGTTCACACCTTTCTCGTTCCGCTGACCGACCGGCCGCTCTACCTTCACGCCGCCCGCGCCGGAATGCGACTCGAAGCATCGCCGGTCGACGCGGTCAAAGTTCTTCCTCTGCCGGACGGGAAAACCCGGGTGACCTTCACGCTGCTGAACCGCGGCAGCCGCGAATGGAATGCCCGGATCAAGGCTCCGGCCACCAGCGATTTCCGGTCGATTCCGGCGACGGCGACCCTCCGGATTGCCCCGAAAAAGCGGCGCAACCTCTCCCTTTCTGCTCGAGCCGGTCCGGCAGACGCGGCAGCCGGAGTTCCACCTTCCGTTCACGGTCGAACTGCCCGACGGCGGAGAGTTCCGCTATTCGGTTTCACTCCGCAACCGCCCGTCCGTGCACATCGGCAGCCACCCCTCGGCACCGCTGAAGCTGAACCGGGTGGAACAGGCGGTGATCGGCCGGCCGCCGAAACTCGCCTCGCTGCAGGAGGACTACTTCTGGGGAGGCCCGGAGGAGCTCTCCGGCGAAGTACAGCTTTCCTGTGACGTCAGGGCACTCCACCTCACCGTCAAGGTGCGCGACACCAACCGGAAGGCGCCGGAACCGTGGCCGGGCGTAATCGGCAGCAGCCTCGAACTCTTCCTCGATTTCCGGACTCCGGACCAGGGACTCGGGAGGCCCATTACGGCAAGGGGGTTTATCAGCTGCTGATCCGGCCCGAACTGCCGGGCGTCCAAGCGGCGCTCTGGAGTCCGCAGCTGCCGGATGCGGCGCAGCGCGGCGTCACCGTGACCGGGGAAACAACCCGGGAGGGCTACATCGTCCGGCTCACACTGCCGTGGCGGGCGTTTGGACGAAAACAGCTCCCGGAAAGTTTCGGCTTCGACCTCGGGCTGAACGGAGTGTTTCCGGACCAGGCGAAACGAAAGACCCAGCTGATGCTCTTCGGCACGGCGCAGAATTTCCGCAGTGCCGCCGATTTCGGCAGGGTGTACACCAGGAATAAATGAGAGACAACATGCAACGTTTTCACGACGGCCGCGACTGGTTTTTCGAGCGGCGGCTGGGACTTTTTCTCCACTGGGGGCTGTACGCGATTCACGGGCTGCACGAACAGGAGCAGCAGCGCTACGGCGTTCCGGCCGAAGAGTATGAGAAGCTGACCGCCGAATTCCATCCGCGCCGTTTCGACCCGGAACGGTGGCTCGACCTCGCCGAAGAGGCGGGCATGGAGTATCTGGTGCTGACCGTCAAGCACCACGACGGATTCTGTCTGTGGCCGAGCCGGGAGACCGATTTTCACGTTGGGAACACTCCATACCGGCAGGACATCGTCCGGCAGGTGGCGGGGGCCTGCGCCCGGCGCGGGATTCCGCTGGAGTTCTACTACTCGGTGGTGGACTGGCACCAGGAGAACTATCCGAACCTCGGCCGCCACCATGAGATCCGGACCGATCCCGCCCGGCACGACTGGAACCGCTACCTCGACTATCTGAAGCGCCAGATCACCGAACTCTGCACGCAGTACGGTCCCGTCGCCGGAATCTGGTGGGACATGAATGTACCTCAGGCCGAAGCGCCGGAGGTGCACGAGCTGATCCGCCGTCTTCAGCCGGGAGCGGTGGTCAACAACCGCGGATTCGGCCCGGGAGACTACTCGACGCCGGAGCGGGATTTCGACCCGGAAAACGCCAACCGCGGCGAAGTCGCGTTCGCGCGCCCGACGGAGGCGTGCCAGTCGATCGGATTCAACAGCTGGGGCTACCGCCGGGACGAGGACTACTACAGCATCCTCTATTTTCTGCGCTCCATCGACACCAATCTGGCGCGCGGCGGCAACTATCTCTTAAACGTCGGGCCGGACGCCGACGGCATAATTCCGGAGCCGGGGCGGAAGATTCTGCACGGCGTCGGGACGTGGTACAGGCGGGTCCGGGAGTCCTTTGCGGAGCCAATTCCGGGGCTGACGGCGGATTCCGCGCTGCTCGTCACGCGGCGGGGCGGCGCGGTTTACATCCACTGTCCGCGCGGTCTTTCCGGCAGTGCGCTGTCGCTCCACCCCTTGAAGCAGCCTCCGACCCGGGTGACGCTGCTGAACACCGGCGAAGCGGTGGAGTGGACTCTGGAGCCGTTGATCTACTATCGCGACCGCGGCGCGGAACTGCGTCTGCGGAACCTCGACGCCGACGCGCTCAGCGGCACGGTTCCAGTTTTCAAGCTGGAATTCGACCGCCCGCCCGAATTCGGCTGACCCATCGGCGCAGAAAGCAGTTCTCCGGCGGAGTTGCAACGGAGTTCCGGCGGAGGACCCCAGATGTTTTCGGCTCACCTTGCCGAAATGGTTGTAATCAGAAAATTCATGAAATTCTCCCGGGAAATACCAGCAGACATGTGCCGGCGAAAGCTGCCGGGTTCGAGCTCCGCGGTGGAAGTTTCCACTCCCCTTCATTCCCCCCAGAAAAATTACAGGAACGGCTTGACAAAACGATCATTTCCGGCGGGAAATACGAGCTCCGCAATTACCCGACGACGATAATTGCCGCCGTTTCAATCGCGGTTTTCAGCGCACAAACGGTGTCTGAAGAAAACTCTCCGGCTCCGGAGTCAACACTGCGGCCTCCAGCCTGTAACGGAACTCACGACGTTGCCGGAGTGCAAATCGATGCCGCCCGCACTCAAGCCGAAACGGACGCTGGTTGCCGAACGAGGCGCCGGTCGGAGTTAACGAGTACCACGCTCCGCCCTCCGCCGCCACCGGACCGTAAAATGCGGCGCGGCGCCAGGGGGCTTTCCCCTCTTCATGGCGCAGATTGACCGCTACCGGCCTCTCTGTGGCAAAAACAAACAGATAATAGCATCCCGGGCGCTCCACGTCGAACTCCAGACTGCAGCTCCCGCTGCCGTCCTGTCTGGAGACACTCCCCGCGATCGCCCTCCGGCGCGCCTCTCCCGCCCGGACGGCATCGCGACTCAAATCCGCTTCGACCGTAACCGGCACGCCGATTCGGTCAGGATCCCTGAACACAACAGCCCCCCGATAACGGCGGGCCATCCGGACCGCTTCCGGCTTCACAGTGAAATTCACTGGAAGCTGCCCGTCTCGGGGCACAACTCCCTCGGCAGGCGATACGGAAAAGAAACCGGGGGCGGCAACCAGAGCCGTCTGAAACTTCAACGGCCGGGCGGAACTGTTGCGAAGCATCAGAATCACGCCCCTCCCTCCTCCAACCGCAGATGGGCCGCATCGGCGGCCAGCGCCGTCGGCCGACGGAACCAGTTGCCGTCACGGGCCGGAATTCCGACATCCGCCCCGCCCTCGGCTCCGAACCCGGGAAGCGCCGAAGCCTGGTGTTTCCCCGGCGAATCGTTCCGCAGCCGATAATCTCCGGCCCCCGAGCTGACGAAACGGGGTTCTCGGCGGATGGCATTCCGTTCCTGCCCCGCCAGAATCGGTGCCCGTTCCGCCCCTCTGCCGTTCCAGAGCAGATCATGGTCGAAATCATTTCGAACCCGAAACACACCGCCGTCAAAAATCTGTCCTTTGACTGCGAAAAGATTGTTACGCATCACACCCTTGAGCCTGGCAGCCTCCTCCCGGTTCGGAACAATGCCGCTATAGTTGCTGTATCCGTTGATATTGCCGCAGACAGTGTTAAAAAGAGCCGCAACTGTCCGGGGCCGAAGTTGCGGAACGCATTCTTCACGGCAAAATTAGCGATGCCGTGCTGATCGCCCGGGTCACAGAGCAGATTGCCGACCAGATAGGAGGGCCCGCTCCATGCCGGGGCAGTACTCACGCCGCACAAACCGCCCTCAATGCGGTTGCCGATCAGCCGCACGTTACGCTGGCCACCATCCAGTTCGATGCCGTCGTCATTGGGCAGATAGATGAAATTGCCGAAAATCTCGGCGTCACGACAGAAACCGCCGATGGGCGAGTCGTTATTATCCCCGCCAATGCCGTCGTTCCAACGCTGCAGATCGCTGCCGACCAGATCGTTCCAGCGCAGAGTAACCGCCCCGGGACTCTGAACGAAAATTCCATGCGGACCGTCAGGGTGAGAATCGAACCACGGACAGGTCCGGGCTGTGGAGAGTGAATCAGATTATGCTCGATCAGAAGTTCCCCGGAGTCCTTGATGCGGATTCCGGCCAGATCGTAGACAATCCGATTATCGAGCAGATACTTGCCATCCCCCTCCCGTCGGACACCCGGCGCGCCGAATCCGGAGATGTCGCAGCGGCGGATGACGACATGTCCGCTCTGCAGGAGATTGATTCCGTAATATCGCCCTCCTCTGACCGTAAGTTGATCGAGAATAATGTAGTCGGCCTCGTCGATCCGTATCGCCTCCTCACAATCGAATCCAGCGTCCAGCACAAATCCCGGAGCCGCCGTATAGCGGATGTAGCCGTCCGGACTGCCGGACTGCCGGATAATCAGAGGCAGTTTGCAGTTCTTCGCGTCAAGGACAATTGTCCGGGCGACGGGGAGCCTGCTCTCCCGTGTTCGAAACGTGCCGGAATAACGTTCCCGCGGGTTCCGGCAGCTGACCAATTCGACCTCATATGCGGTACCTTCCCGGAGTGAAAAACAGCACCCCGGTCACCATTCCATCGACTACGACCGGTGTGGGAGCTTCACACCATTCTCCGGCACCCTTTTCACGATAGCTCATGGTAAAGTCGTCCGCAGCACCTCCTTCAAGATAAACGGAAGCACTGTGAAAAGCGGGGGACAAAACGCAGGTTCCGCGTCTTCCTTCCGACCACCGGTACCGGCATGATCCGCAACTGCTCGAAAAATGCGGAACTGCCGCAGACAAAAGGGGTGTTGACGAGACGACACCCCAGCTCGATGCGGTCGGCATCGCCGGGAATGAAACGGATTGACAATCTTTTCCCACCACGGCTTGAGTAAGAAGAGGCAATCCGTCTGATTTCACGTCGGTTGCAGTAGAGCCGTACCTGTAAATAGGCGGCGGAACTCACTTCCGAACGAACGAATGCGGAAAACTCCAGCTCCCGTCCAGGGTGGTAACCGCTCAGTTTTCCGGCAACCATGCCGTCACCGGAACTTTTCCCGGATCCGGTCCGCCTGAGAACCAACATGCCGTCCGCCTCCCGCATCTCCACCGCGTCGGGCGTATAGTTCTTCCATACGCCGATTTCAAGGGCAAAACCACTGTTCAGCAGACCAGCCAGCAGCAGAAGGACATACAATTTCATCACACCTCTCCCATCACTCGGCATCATGCCAGAAATTCCGGTGAACCGAGGCGGAACTTCCCCGGAAAGGCGTGACAACAGCAAACTGTGACTCTCATGCCCCACATGCAGATCGGCGTAGGCGACATTGGCCCCTCGGCCATGCCGACGGGAAATGTTGAGCTGGTTGCTGATTGTAGCGATCAATCCCTTGCCCGCACCGGCCGGACGAGTCCCGTCATAAGCGACCTCGGTAGCGTCAACCATCAGCAACCCGAGCGACGGTTTCTTGCGGCGCCCCAGATCATGATAACGCGCCCGGGAAAACCCGGTCGCACTGTCGGACGGCAGTTCGATCAGATAGGTATTGAGCGAATAGCTGTTATTGGGGCGCCCATCCTCGGCGCTCCACTCGCCGAAGCCGTCACGCCGCCCGGAGGGACAAATCGCCAACCGGGGCATTCGACTCCGCGTTGGATCGGTATAGTTCTCGCACCGTTCCCAGGTGAAACAAGGCACCAGCGTGTGGCGGGAACGCAGTTCGCTGATTGGCCCGAAAATGTAACGGTTCGAATTGATTGCTTTATTGGCGACTGACAGTTTCAGCGATCCCCGGTTGTCATCGGAATAACGCTGCGCGGCAATCGCCAGCTGACGCATGTTGCTGACACACTGGATGCTCTTTGCCCGCTCCCGGACCTTATTGAGAGTGCCGGCAACAGCAGCGCCGCCAGAATCGCGATGATTGCGATAACCAGCAGGAGTTCAATGAGAGTGAAAGTCTTTCGTCTGCACATAACAATCATGTCGACCTCCGAAAAAAGTACATGGTTATCGGAACCAGCGTTCATCAAGATGATCTCTTTCCGCGGCGAGGAGCTCAGAAGCAATATTACGGATATCATCCAGGCTGGTGGTCAGCGGATCTGCGGCCAGGGCGCGCATCAAAAGCGTCCGGTCGCACTCCACCGCAGCCTGTGCGGTCAATTCGTGAGTATCGAGCACCCGCTGCGTCAGACTCAGCAGACCGCGTGGCATATCACAAGCGGGAAGCGGCCGCGGACCGTGTTCCATATCCAGTTCGCAGAGCAGCTCCAGAAACGCATCTGCCGACAGATTGGGCACCGCGCCGCGGTTCGGGGAGTTGATGTAAAACTTCCGGCCCAGATTTCCCCACATTGATTCGATGATATCGGTGGCGTGATCGCCATGACCGGTTTCGAAAAAGCGTTCTATCGGCGTCTCGCCGTCAGCGAATTTCCGAGTGCCCTCCCAGGCGGCCGCCATCTCTTCGGCGCGGTTGCAGGCATCGAAGGGAATCAGCGGCTCCGGCGTGGTCGGCACCGCGGACTTCCCTTGAAAAAACGGTACATATTCCTTGGTGTGACTGACGGCGGTGGGAACTGCGCCGTAGAGTTCACTTAACACCTTGGCATAATTCATATTGAGCCGCGGCTTCGCCTTGGTGGACAGGGGGGTCTCGTACTCTTGCCGCGCCTTGCGGGCGATGAAGGCAAGAAGATCCGACATGCGGTCCTTTCCCTCATAGGCGCACCGCAGCACCCAGGTGCAGTGGTTGACTCCGGCGATAGTGAGATCGAACTTCGCGTCCTGTTCGGTGGTCATCGTCTCACCAGGAGCAAGAACGCCAATTTGTTCGAGGTACATGTTACGCACATACGGCATGTGGTTGCCGTCACAGAGTGCAAAACTCTTGATGTCGGGCGCGTAACGCATCAGTCCGATTCCGAGCGTCGAGGTGGGATTGACAAAGTTGATCAGCCACGCTTCGGGAGCGAGTTCACGCAGGTCATCGGCGATGCGCAGCACCTCGGGCAGTTCACGCAGTGCACGGAAAATTCCGCCGGGCCCGATCGTGTCGCTGGAACACATGGTGATGCCGTATTTGGCCGACAGACGCGTATCGATTCCGCGGTAGTAGGCATTGCGGAACGAGAAGCTCAGCACCACGAAATCAGCGTCCCGCAGCACGGAACGACGTTCGACGGCACCTTCAATGGTCAGTGGTGCGTCGACATGTGCCCGGACACGTTCTGCCAAACGAACCATGGTTTCAAGCACGGTGGAGTCGGTATCGACCAGAGCGAGCGTACCGCTGCGCAGAATCGGACTTGTCACCATATTGTAGATGACCGGTTTGCCGAAAAAATAACTGCCCGCGCCGATGACGACGACTTTAGGTCCCTTTTTCATTCTGGATGCCTTTCCTGTTTACTTCGAACCGTTGTTCTTTCAATATTTTACCAGATTTTCCTTGATTTTCCAAGAGTAGCAATGTAGTTTATAGGGTAGAAATGATGCAAAAGAAAAAAATCGATGAATAAAATTTGTTACCGTTTTTCCAAAAAGGCACGCTGCATGCGCCGGTGCGTGTCCGCTCCAGCGGTCATTACCTGGTGGAGCCGGACTGGCACGACCTTATCATGCGGAAAAGTTTTCTCGAGCTTTACTGGTGCGTCTCCGGCTGCGGGGAGTTCCGCCTCGGCTCACGCAGCTGGCAGCTTCACCCAGGAGAGATCTGCAGCTATTTTCCGGGAGATGTACATCAGGTGGCCGCATGTGAAGAGTGGGAATACTGCTGGCTGACGATCGACGGCGAATTCTGCGCCGATGTGATCAAAGGATTCGGTTTGACGAGGGAACCGCACCGTGCCGGTCCCTGCCCGCAGGAACTTTTCTCCCGTCTGCGTCATGAACTAGCTATCCCCGGCATCGATGCGGAAAGCCGGGCTGCTCTCATCGGATATGAAATTTTGTTGCGTACCGTCATGCCGGAAAAGATACCCAACATCGATCTGGGCCGCCGATTCATGGCTGAGGTCGCCCGGCGCCTCGACGATCCGGAACTGAACATCAGTGAACTCGCGGCAGAACTCGGCGTGCACCGTACCACGCTGATGCGGCAGGTGCGGGCGGCCAGCGGAATGTCGCCTCAGGAATATCTGATCGAGTGCCGGATGCAGAAAGCGCTGGAACTGCTCAGCAACAGCAGTGCCTCCATCAAGGAGATCGCCGAATCGGCCGGATTCGCCAATGCCAACTACTTCACCAAAGTATTCCACAGGATGTTCGGCAGATCCCCATCTGAACTGCGGGCACTCACGTTGCGTTCCTCTGTCGGCTGATGCCGCTTGCAACACGGCGGAACAATTCACCGGCCGGAGTGACCGCTCTCGCCCCGGGTGATCCTGCGGTAGGCGGCGGGCGGCATCTGCATGAACCGCCCGAACACCTTCGTAAAATGAAACCGGTCGGAAAATCCGGCGGCTTCCGCGATCTCATCGATGGAGTGCGTGCTGTAATGGAGCTCCCCCGGCGGCGTATTCCACACTCTTGCGCAGCCGGAACTGCTGCGGCGTCTCCCCGGTTTTCTCCCGGAACAGCCGGATGAAACTGTTCCGGGAAAGCCCCGCCCGCTCCGCGAGTTCGGTATTGGAGTATTTCTCCCGCAAATTGCCTTCGATAAGCTCGCAGATCGCCTCCACCCGGTGATCCGGTATCGTATCCAGCCGGAACAGTTCCGGCGGCAGCCGGCTCATCGCCAAACCGATGATCGCATAGGCCAGCAGGGTGCGCCGCTGCGTATTCCGCCAGTCCTGCCCGGTCGCGATGCAGTCGTCGATCAGCTGCCGCAACTGCGGCTCAAGCGGCAGTTCGAAATGCTGTTCCGGGCTGGTGATGTGGTCGTAGATCCGGAAGTGGATGTAGAAGTGCGAAATCGGCTGTTTCGAATAGGTGAAAAACGAACAGCCCCGGGGGAAAATGTAGACCCGGTCGGTCAGAAACGGCTGCGCCGCCTCCCCCGTCAAATAGAAGTACCCGCCCGGCGTGGGGTTGCAGTAGAAATACCACTCCGCCGGCAGAAAATGCGCCCGGTCCCACGGATAGAGCGATTCCCGGTAATGGCAGCGGGTAATGCGCAGCATGCTGTTGAGCACTTCGATCTTTTCCGCACTGAAATTTTTACTGATAGTTCTTTTGACATAGATTTGCTTCTCCATACCATACCGGCCCGCACATTTTCATCCTATAATATATCATAGTTCTAGAAAAGAAAAAAACAAGAAGGGAAAGGATGTTCCTCATCCATTCATGTGCTTTTTAAGACACAGACGGGGGAGTTCCGGCCCGGCAGACGCCGGAATCACGCCCCCCGGTCCCGTTCGAACTTCAATTTTCTCAAGACAGGAGCATGACAGATGAAACAGCAGAGTCCCGTATTTCCGGCATCGCATTTTGTCGCGGCCGATTCCCCGTCGTTCCGCGCGAAACGGAGTAATTTTACTTTGATCGAACTCCTGATCGTAATCGCGATCATCGCCATTCTCGCCGGAATTCTGCTGCCCGCATTGACCCGGGCCCGGGAGCGCGCCTACTCGATCCATTGCGTCAACAACCTCAAGCAGATCGGGCTGGGGCTGGCCCAGTACACCGGCGACTTCACCTTTTTCCCCTGGCCGCAGGACGAAACCCAGACCCTGCCGGGGACTACGGAGAAAGGACGCTGGTGGAATCTGCTGACCGGCCTCTCCGATTCCGGCGTCAGAATCGGCAGCTCCTATCTGCCGATCTACCGGCAGCACAGCTCCGTAAACGGCAGTTATCTCGGTCTGCGCTGTCCCAAACACGCCGAACAGCGAACGGAAAGCGGCGGCCCTCTTCCGAGCCACTATATCGTCGTCGGTTCCAGCTCCGACTTGTGGTATGCCGACGGCGCCGTCGGCATCACCGGTCCACTGGAGGTCGGTCCGGCCGGCGTCGTCTCCCCGGAACGGGTAAAAAGGCCTCAGCCAAAGTTGGAGTGATCGAATATCAACTGAATCGGAACGAAGGTGGTGTCGGCTACATCAATGACGGGCGCTATCTCTTCAACTCCTCCAACAATGAGGTAAACTATATCGGGCCGGTTCATGGTCGGGATGCCGGAGCTCTCTATGTAGACGGCCATGCGGGGATGCTCGACGCGGTCTCCGAGCTCAACGCCGCCGGCGGCAGCCGGGCGGTCGAGATCTGGAAGAAATACTTCGCCACCAACATCAATGAATAGCCGGGCAGCGCTCCCGCACAGGAAAGGAACTTCTTTATGAAATCATTGCCCGTTACCCTCTGCTCCGCGCTGGCTCTCCTCGCCTGCGGCGGAGAGCCGGTCAACCTCAATTCGCACATGGAACTGGGCGAACCCGGGCGCGGTGTGCCGGGATATTTTCTCGACGTCAACCGCGCCGCGATCGACACGGTCCGGGCGGCCCCGGACCGGCTCTACACGCCGCGCACCGTTTCCGGGGAATCCCGGCCAGTGCCTGATGATCCCCGGCTATCGGGGCGTTTCCCACTACCAGCTGGAACTTGCCGACATTCTGCTCACCCGCGACGGCGAAGTGGAGATCTCCTTCGACGCCAAAGGTCGGTCCGGATGAAGGCGGCACACTGCACAAGCTGAGCTCGTTCACCATCGACTTCCGCCTTTTCCCCGACAACGACCGCGACTCCTATTACCCGATGCTGAAGTCGTTCTCCTTCCGCCCGACCACCGAATGGCAGCGATTCTCCCGCCGCTTTCCGGTGAAAGCCTACACCAACTACTACAACATCTGGGTGATGCCCTCCGCGGTAAAGAGCGGCGGAACGCTCAACAGCCTCTACCTTGACAACTTCCAGCTGCGCTACGTCGACGGCAGAAAAACCGACGAGCCGGAAGAGTACTGCGTGATTCCGGACCGGGATGACCAGCTCTACCGCCGCGGCGACACGGTCCGTTTCGCCGTGCGGGCGCGCCTCGCGGATGCGGCGGATTCGCTCGATGCGGAACTTGCGGTACTGCGGGACTACAACAACAGCGAACTTGCCGCGCTCCCGCTCCGGCTGACCCGGAGAGCGGACGGCACCTGGACCGGAAGCGCCTCCTGGAAGGCCGGGGAATACGGCTCCTTCACCACGGTTCTTCGCCGGAAGGGAAACCGCTCCGCGGCATCAACACCAGCATTCAGGTGCTTCACCCGGCCGTCACGCATCCATTCGGCTCCTTCGGCTGGGGAATCGGGGTCAACGACGAGGCGCTCTGCCCGATCGGCCGCGCCGAGCGGGAGGGGCAGGAGAATTACAGCATCCGTCACTCCAGCTTCGAGCGGGAGTACCGGCTGTTGAAGGAATCCGGCGTCAACCTGTTCCGGGTCTGGGGCCGGTGGCGCCTGATCGAGCCGGAAAAAACGAGTTCACGTCAAAGATCATCGGCCTGCAGATGGATATGCTCAAAAAGTATCAGATCGAACCGCTCTTCTGTCTGGTCGGCAACTTCACCGTCCACGGCGGCCAGGAAACGCTGGACCGTTACCGGACGAAGAGCATCCGCGGTTCGCAGCTGCCGATGTATCTCTATGAATATTTCTACCAGGCGCCCGGCCGGAAGATGGGCTCGGTACTGCCGCCGATGGAAATTTACGACCGGTATCTGCAATTTGTCTGGAAGAACTGGGGCGGTCAGGTCCGCTGCTGGGAGATGTCCAACGAACCCGGCATCTTCGGCATGCCGGCGAAGAACTACATCGACTACCTGAAACACACCTGGAAGTTCCTCAAACAGCACCGCCCGGATTCCATTCTGCTCGGGAACGGGGTGACCGGCGACTTCGGCATGAACGTCGTCAAATGGTGCGAACAGCTCAACGCCGCCGATCCGAACTACGTCGACTACCTCGACGCCGTCGCCTTCCACCCCTACGCCTGCGGTCTGGACTACATCAACGGCGCGCTCAACCTCTACGCGCAGTGTGTGAAGAACATCCAATCGACGCTGGCGAAACCGCGACCGCTGTGGAACACGGAGTGCTACTATCTGCCCACGGCGCGCCGCCGGCAGATCAACTGCGGCCGGGAGTTCTCCCGCTACTCTTCGAATGAGCTTCAGCGGCACTTCCTCGACGGCTTCTTCCACGGGGTCAAAGCGTCGCCTTCTCCGTGCGCCTCCTCCTTCTTCCAGCGGGCGGACCGGATTGTGAATCTGGTGCCGATGACCGAACTTGCGGCGGCGATGAACGCGCTCTCCTTCCTGCTGACCGGCATGGAGACCCTCGCCCCGGTCGATCTCGGTTCGCAGATCCGCGCCGGAATCTTCACCGACAAATCCGGCACCAGAGCGCTGGGATTCCTCTACGACCTGCGCCCCTCGGGAAGCCGGTGGACCCCGGACCGGGCCGCGCCCGGGTGCTCGACCTCTACGGGAACGAACGTTCCGGCCGCTCCCACGAGCTCTCCTTTGAACCATATTTCCTCACCGGCACGCCGGCGGAGGTGAAAACGATGCTGACAGGTTCGACCTTCCAGGTGGAGAACCCGGTGGAGCTCTACGGACGCCGGTGCGGCGACCGCCTGTTCCTCGAAGCGCGCAACCGGACGGGGATTCCGGGGATCGTCGAGGGACGTATCGGCGACCTGCCGACCCGCTTCTCCTTCGGCAAAGAGGAGTTTTCCCTCATCGAGCTTCCCGCGGAGAAGGCGGTTCCCGCCAACGTCCATCTGGTGCCGGAGACGCCCGCCCACACCCTGCCGGCCACGGTGACCCTCTCCCGGGGGACCCGCGCCGACCTTTCGCTGGAAAACGGCTGCCTGAAGATCGTTCTGGAGGTGGCCGATCCTCATCGAAAAGCGGCGAAAGGCCATGCGCTCTGGGAGGGATCCGCGGTGGAACTCTTTCTGGACCCCGCCCCGTTCCGCCACCTCGACCGCAACGAGATCAAGCCGTGGCAGTACGCGTTTGCGGTCCGCCCCTCCACGACCGGCGTGACCGTGTACGCCAGCCGGAATCCAACCTCCGCCGCCACCCGGAAGGTGACCGAGACCGACACCGGCTACAAAATGGAGATTCTCCTCCCCCTCGCGGAACTTCCCGCCTCCCCCGTTTACGGCCTCGACATTGAGATCGACCGCGTCGGAGAAAAGCAGAAGGAGTCGCTCGGCAGCGATCCCGGCAACTCCTACCGCCGCCGCCTGCACTATCACCTGATCCGGCTCCCCCCGGCGGCGAACTGCCGCCGAACGGGGATTTCGCACGCGTTTCGTTCGGCGACCCGGCGAACTGGTGCTACCCGGTTCCCTCCGGCACCCGCGTCGACTGCGCCCCGGAGTACGGCAGAAACGGCAACGGCCTGCGCATCCGGACGACGAAACCCGTCCCGGAAAAGGTGACCATCACCCAGACCGTGCCGGTCGAGCCGGGGAAATACGCCCGCGGCACCTTGCAGGTTCTGGCGCGGTTTGAACAGGTGCAGACCACCGGCAGAGGGCGCGGCCGCCACGGCGTCATTCTGGCGGTCAACAGCGGCCGCAAGCGCAGTTCCTTCTCCGAAGACAAGCTCAAATCCGATCTCACCGGAACCGCCGGATGGACCCTCTACCAGCTCGATTTCCCGATTCCGGCCGACGCCGGGACGCTGAAGCCGGAAATCGGCTTTGGTCCGGCGACGACCGGTTCCCTTTCGGTGGACTCCGTGCGGCTCCAGCTGTTCCCGGCGGAGAAGAAAGAGTAGCCCCCATGTCTTCCACACAAACGACAGCTTCTCCATTCCCCGCGGGCGGCCCCGCCGTCACGCTCCGGGGCGACGCCAATCCGGGGATCTTCTGGTACTGGAACTGCGATCCCTCCGAAGCGATGACGACACGTCAGCTCACGGCGATGCGCGACGCGGGATTCCGTTCGGTCTGTCTTCATCCGATGCCGCAGAACTTCCGCCCCAACGACTTCTATGCCGGGATGCGGATCGCCTACCTCGGGCAACGCTATTTTCAGCACTTCCGCCGGGTGGTCGACGAATGCCGCCGGCTCGGTCTGTTGCTGATCCTCTATGACGAGGGCGGCTGGCCCAGCGGCACCGCCTGCGGCAGGGTGGTCGGGGCAACCCGGAATTCGCCGCCCGGGTGCTGGTCCGCGACGGCGCAAAACAATTTAAAACGGTTCCGGCCGACCCCGCCGGCTGGCGAAGCGATCTCATGAATCCGGATGCGACCCGGAAATTTCTCCGCCTCGTTCACGAACGCTACCGCGCCGCCGCGCCGGAGGAGTTCGGCAGGACCATTCGCGGAATCTTCACCGACGAGCCCACCCTCTCCGGTGCGGTCGGCACCGAACGTGTCCCCTGGTCGCCGCTGCTGCCGGAGGAGTTCCGGCGGCGCAACGGGTTCGCAGTGGAGGAGATCTATCCGCTGCTCTTCGCGCCGGCCGGCGATTCGACGGAGGCGGCCCGGGCGCAACGGCTCTATCTGGAGTGCTGTACGGAGCTCTTCGCCCGCAACTTTTTCGGGGTGATCGCCTCCTGGTGCCACGCCAACGGCATCTCTCTGGAGGGACATCTCGCAGGCGAACATCTCATCACCTCTCACGCGGCAATCTTCGGCGACTACCTGAAGATCTGCGACCGTTTCGACGTTCCCGGCGTGGATACGATCGCCCGGCAGATCCACCCCGCTTCCGGCGACGGAGCCTTTGCGAAACTCGCCCTCTCCGCCGCAGTCCGGAACGGGCGGCGGGAAACGCTCAGCGAAAGCTTCAACGTCTACGGCCCCGGCGACTCCACCACCATCCTCAACCATGTGGCCAACGCCCAGTTCGTGCGGGGAATCAGCCGGCTCATGGTGATGCCCTTCCTCGCTTCGGCGAACGGGGTGCGCAAGATCTCCTGCGGCACTGACTTCTCCCCCGGAATCCGCTGTGGCGGCTCTTCCCGGCGCTGACCGCGCACTGGAACTGGGCCGGCAATTTCGACCCGGGCGCCGTGGAACCGCGGGTGTGGGTGCGCTACCGGCCCCTGCTGCCCCTCGCCTCCCCCGATGAGACGGAGGAGCGGAACCGCGCGTGGAACGCGTTTCTGACCGAACTGGACGACCGCTGGATTCCGTGGCGGTTCGCGGGAGTAGAGGAGACGCCGCAGGCGGGCACGCTGCTTCTCGATCCGGAAAACCCGTTCCCCGGGAGATGGCGGCGAAGTATGCGTTCTGGAATCCGCTTGCGACGCGCGGAAAATTCCGGATTCTCCCGTGCCGCCGCCGGGACGGGACGGAGGCGGTGATGGTCTTCTGCGACGAACGTGACGGCGGATTGCTGCAGTTCGCCGCGCAGGAGGAGTGGGAGGAGCTGCCGCCACCGGACGCGCTTCCCGGGCGGCTCGCACCGCTCCGGAAGATTCCGGGCGGCTATGAAGCGCAGTTTGCGCCGGGGGAACTGCGCATCATCCGGCGCAGAAGCTCCGCGCCGGAGAACGTTCTGCCGCCGCTGTACTCCGCCGGATGGCTCCGTCTCGACTGGCAGGTGGACATGGTGGAAAAGCTCCACCTCGGCCCCCGCCCCGCCTTCCGCCGCAGAGCGGTGGGGAAGGCGCTCCCCGCCTCGGGCGACTACACGGAGCAGGAGCCGGGATTCTCCGGCGTACTGCACCTCTCCGCCGAACTGGAGTGCGGAACCGGTCCCTTGCCGGAAGCGCTGCGGTTCCGGCAGCTCTGGTCGGGCGGCACGCTCCGGGTGAACGGTCAGCAGACGGGGATGCGGGCCTTCGCTCCGTGGGTGTTCCGTCTCGACGGGGCTCCGCCCGGGCGGAACCGTCTGGAGCTTGAGGTGGCCGGAACCCCCGCGCTGGAGTGGCTGCGCGCCCGCCGCGAGGAGTGGATTCCGGCCGGCTGTTCCAACAGCTACTGCAACCGGATCGCCGGATTTCCTCCGGAGGAGACCCGTTGCGGGGTGTCGCCGGAAGCGGAGCTTTTATCCCCGGACGCCCGGTAAACGGCAAAGCTCCGTCACGGTTTCCGGGAGATGTCGCAGCGCTCCATAATCAGCGAGTTGACATAGCAGCTGCGGATCGTCTCCGGTCCGGAAACGGAGCCGAAAACGTCGGACAACCGGATCTCCTCCAGAACGGTCTGCGACGAGCCGGTGAAACAGAGCGGCTCCCGCCCGCGGAACGAGATGTTGTGAAACCGGACGCGGCCGATTCTGCGCAGCGCCAGCCCCTCTTCTACCTCCACCGCAATCGGTTTGGTCCGGGATTCCACGGAGATGTTCTCAAAGCTCACGTCGTCCAGATCCAGCAGCGGCCCCTTGCAGGCGACGGTGAGATAGCGGACGGGATTGTCCAGATAGATACCGACATTCCGGCTGCGGATGATCAGGTTGCTGAAGCTGCAGCGGCGGATTTTGTCGTCGCAGGTACAGCCGAGCCGCACCCCCTGACAGGAGCTCTCCAGAACACAGTTGGTCACGACCACATTCTCCGCCAGGCATTCGGAATCCCGCTGCCAAGCCCGCCCGGCCCGGACGACCAGCGCATCGTCGCCGGTCGAGATGAAACAGTTGCTGACCGCAATCCGTTTCCCGCCGAAGAAGTGCAGTCCGTCGTTGTTGATCATGCGGGGATCGCCGTAGATGCGAAGTCCGGTAATCGTGACATCCTCGCATTCGATCAGCCAGGTGGTCCAGCCGGGGGAGTCGAGAAAGGTCACCCCTTCGAGCCGGACGTTCCGGCAGTGAACCAGCTGCAGCAGGCGCGGGCGCGGCTTCGCCGTCTTCGCATAGAAAAATCCCCCTTCCAGCCGGTCGCGATCGTAGAACGACGGTCCGCCGCCTTCGATCACTCCGCCGCCGGTGATGGCGATATTGACGGCGCCGGACGCCGCAACCAGCGCCTTCGAACACTTGCAGGGGGCGTACTCCCCCGTAGAGTCCGGCCGGCAGATCGCTGTAGTCCTCCGGTTCGGAGCCCCCAGCAGACGGCTTCCGGCGGGAAGATGCAATTCGACATTGTCGCGCAGGTAGATCGTTCCGCTCCGGTGGGTACCGGGGCGAGAATCACTTTGCCGCCTCCGGCCGCCGCAGCCTTTTTCGATCGCGTTCTGCACGGCATCGCCCGGAGTTACCCAGAATTCATTCATCGTCTTCATTTCCTCTATTTTGCTTCACCGTTCCACAGTGATCCCGGTCAGGGAGTGCGGCCTCAGAAGCGTCTGAAGCCCCTCTGCGGTAACCCGGCACTTCTGCGGCCGCAGTATGACGCGCTCCGGATCGTCCTCGTTCACCGCATCGACCGAAGGTCCGGAGAGGGTTTCCGCCGTGACGCGCCGGATTCCCGGCAAGGCGAGAAAGAGCGGTTCCGGCTCCTTCATGGACTTGTTGATGATCACGAAGGAGTACCTCTTCCCATCCTTCGAACGCGAGGCGGTCACCTCGATCAGCGGCGAGGCCCCGATGTTGTCCGGAATCGTCTCGGTGACCCGGACGTTGCGCACCAGAATCTTCCCCGCGAATTGCCGGCAAGGCGGCGCATCGAAATCAGCAGGGATTTCGTATCGGCGAGCGGCGTGTAAACCGTGGAGATCGTCCGCCACTGCCGGCTCAGAACGCCCGGACTGACCGCGCAGGAGCGGGTGGCGTCGAAGCCGCGCCCGTCCCCGATCTGAATCGCGGCGCCGGAGGAGTCTTCCATCCCTTCGGTCCGGATCTCCGCGGAAACCCGGTACCCGCTCAGCGAATTGGCCGGCATCCGCTTCTGGGCGTGGAAATAGTTCAGAAAGGTATCCTTGTGAAAGGTGATCTCCAGCGTGCCATCCGCCAGCTCCTTCTGGCTGAAAATCTCTTTCTCCTTCGCGCCGCCGATGAACTTCCACGGCTGGGGCGGCAGGAGATTCCGGGCGCTCTCCTTCGCCTCGCCCTCCGCGGAGACCGCGCCCGAAGCACGGGGCACCCCGTACCCTCCGGGAGAGTCGAACCGCGGGCACTGCACCTCGGTTCGCAGCAGCTCCTCCTGCAGATGACGGCGGAACAGGGTGAACATGTAGTGGGCCGGCCGCCGGAGGTGGGGGGGCCTGGAAATTCCGGATGGTTCCCCAGAATTCGTTGGCAAAGAGCCAGTAGTTCGCCATGAACACGTTGGGATCGTGCAGCAGAATCCGCAGGATCTCCGCCGAGATCAGCGCCCCGCCGAGCGAAAAGCGGTACGGGCGCGGTTTATCGTTGTGCATGAAACAGTTGTATTCGGTAACGGCGAGCGGGAAGCTCTTTTGAATGCCCAGCGTTTCCGCCTCCTTCTGTACGGCCGCCAGCTTCCGCGCGCAATTCCCGCACGCCGCCGAGGGCGATGGAGAAGAGCGTTTCCGGAGCAATCGCGCCGTCGTTCGCAGAATAGGAGCCGATATAGATGTGCGGCACGAAGAAATCCACGTTCTTCCCGTTCCGTTTGAGAATTTCCGGAATCCACTCCTCATGGCAGACCGCGCCGAGGCGGATGCGGGGGTCGACCTTCCGCATCGCCCGCCGGTATTCAGCGTAGCGCCGGGCGTATTCCGGAGCGTAAATGATCCCCTTCGCCCCCTGCGAGAGGGAGCCTTCATGATTGCCGTGGTAGGTCTCGTTGCCGTACTCGAAGTAGACGACGCCATAAGGTTCCGGGTGTCCGTCGCCGGCCCGGCGCGCCGCCCACGGATGATTACCGTCGTCGGGAGAATTCAGGTACTCCACCAGATCGGCGGCGTCCTGTGCGGTGCCGGAGTAATCGGGCAGCGTGATGATCGGAATCGCCTTCGTCTCACGGCAGAAACGCAGGAATTCCGGGAGACCGAACCGGTTGTTCGGCCGGCTTTCCGCCTTCCCGATCAGCTTCTTCCAGTCGAAGTTGTGCGTGCGGCATCCGCCGGGCCAGCGATGAACCGTCACGCCCGCCTCGCGGGCCAGTCGGACCATCTCCGGGTCGGGGGCGTTCCCTGCCGGGTCCCAGATGCCCATGCCGAGATCGTAGGTCCGGTTCCTGCCGCCGGTCTTCTGGTTTTTCCGGTTGACTCCGGCGATCTGATTGGTCCCGAAAATCCGGCGTTCCACCGGCCGAATCACCTCATCTTTGACGACAATCCGCGATTCCGCAGTCAGCTCCAGCCCCGGAATCAGCAATGCCGCCAGAAGAAAAAATCGTTCCTTCATTCCCAACGTCCTCTCTGCGGTTTTAGAAAATATAGATTCCGTTGTCCCGGAATCCCATCTGTTCGATCAATTCCACCCGGTTCACGGTGGTGACATGCCCGTCCGCCGCCGCCACGCTGCACTTCTGCGCGTGCCTCGTATGGACCCTGCCGTTCGTCGCACTGCCGCTCAGATTGTAGGCGGGCCAGTAGAAGTAGTGGTTCTGCATGACGAAATTCCCGGCGGCGTCATATTGAATCGTATCTGCGAGAATCGGGAAGCAACTCGGCTGCAAGGTCTTCAAACTGCCGTGCCAGAGACCGGAAAAGGGCACGCTCCCCGCCGATTTGTACCGGATGCTCCCCCCGCCGGCATACGGGCCGATATTCGCCCCGTAGGTCTGGTAGTTGTCAAGATCGCCGGCGGTTCTCACATTCCGTTGCCCGTACGGGAACACCGAGGGGCAGGAGAGCGATTTGTTGTCGGAAATATATCCCCCCCTTGACCAGCAGGTTGCACCACTGCGTTTTCGGGAAATTCAGTGTGGTCGATGCCGAGACGTTGTTCAGCGGCATGAATCCCCTGTTGTCGTTCGCGTAAGAGAAAAAGAGGGCCCCGACCCCTTTCAGATTGGAGACGCAGTGGATCGTCTTCGCCCGCTCCCGCGCCTTGTTCAGCGAGGGAAGGAGAAGCGAGGCGAGAATGGCGATGATTGCGATTACGATTAGAAGTTCGATAAGAGTGAATTTACCGTCCTGTTTCCTGAACATTTTTCTCCTCTGTCATTTGAATGGTTTATAGTAGGGATCGAGCAGCTGCTTTTCGCGAAGCGCCGGAATTTCCCCGGCGGCGAGATACTCCGTCGGGAGTAGGATCGCCTTCACCTTGCCTTCCGGGTGGCGGATGATCTCGAGCATCCGGGAGATCTCCTGCACGACGCGCTCCTTGTGGAACTGGTGCACGGCTCCAATCACCCGTTCGTTGCGGATCCAGTCAAACGGCAGAGAGTATGCGGCAACGCAGTCGGGCCGGTAGGCGGGAGAAACCGCTTCGATTTCCTCAAGCAGATTGCGGAGAAAGGAGACGTTGAAGGTCATAATCGCAGGAGGACGTTCCCGGAGAACGGCGGCGGTCAGCCGGTCGGTCTCCTCCGGGTCCGGCGTGATCAGCAACGCCTTCAGACGGAACGACTTTTCCTGGGCCAGCTGCCGCAGAAACGTCTCCCTCTTCATTGTGAAAAGTCCCCAGCCAGGTGATCTCCCGGCGGCCCCGGGCCAGCAGAGCGTCCACCGCGGCAACCAGCGAATCGCGGCAGTCGTGACCGATGGTGTTGAAATTCTCCTCCGCCTGCGGAGCATGCATGAGGATCGGGAAACGGCTCTCGTGCAACCGCTGCGAAATCCTGTTGCCGGGAGCGAGCTGGAGCGTGTAGAGGATGCCGTCCACCTGACGGCCCAGCATATATTCCAGAATCTCCTGCTCCTCCCGCTGGTTGTAATTGGTGATTGCGGTCAGCAGATGATAGCCGTACCGCTTCGCCTCGTTCATGAGCGAGTGGATATAGCAGCCCCGTTTCCGTTCGGTAAGTCCGCCCATGATGAGGCCGATGGTTCCGGTCTTCCCGGTGCAGAGGGCGCGGGCGACGGAATTGGGCCGGTAGTTCAACTCCTTCACCGCCGCATCGATTTTCTCGCGCGTCTCCCGGGCAACCCGCGTCGTCTCCGGATGATTCAGATAGAAGGAGACCAGCTGCGAGGTCACTCCCACCCGCGCTGCAATGTCTTTCAAAGTCGCTTTCATGGCCGCCTGTTTTACATGTTTTAACGTTAAAACATATTATGGATCATTTTCCATTAAAAGTCAAGCGAAAAAACAAAAAAACGAATTTTTCCACTCCGGATTTCCGGAGGGACTTGACATCGGCCGGGTTTTGTGGTATAATTAAAACATACCAGTTGGTCTGTTTTGAATTTTCGGGAGATCTCATGGGAGCGTTGCGCAACAATCAGCCGCGGGCGGTAACCGAGGAAAAGGTCCGTCAGCTGGTCCGGGAGCTGCTTGCCGCGGGGCAGACGGCGTTTCCGTCGGAGCGGGAACTTGCCGCCCGCACCGGTGGATCGCGCAGCGTCATCCGGGAGATCCTCGAAGCCATGGAGCAGAAAGGGCAGCTGCTGCGGACGGCGAACGGACGCAGTCTCAACCCGGAGGCGAACCGGATTCCGGTGCTCTTCCTCGCCGGCGGGCGGAACATGATCGACAATCCGGCCTGGGCCCGCCTCTGGCTGGCGCTGGTCAACCGGATGAAGGGACGCCGCTGGCGCCCGAACTCTTTCTGCTCCGCTACTGGCCGGAGGAGATCGCGGAGGATCTGCAAACCCTCGCCCAAAACCGGGCGCGTTACCTCATTCTCTGTATCGACCGGAATCTGGAGCCGCTGATCCGGCGGTGGCGCGAGGAAAAACGGAACATCCTCTTCCCCGACGAAGGGCTGCTCCACTACGGACTTCCGGTGATTTCGATCGACAACACCCGGGTCGGCGAACTTGCGGCGCAGCAGCTGTTTGAGCACGGCTTCCGCACGCCGGCTCTGCTGACGCCGGACTTCACCGACCACAGGTATTCGCCGTATCAGAAACGAATCGCCGGCTTCACCCGGGAGTGCGCCCGGCTGGGGCAGGATTTTCAGCCGGAACGGGACTGCTACCGCGTCTATTACGGCAAAGGACGCCTCCAAAGCTGCATCCGGGAGACGACGAAAATCGCCGATCAGACACGGTACGACTCGCTGTTTCTCACCACCGACGACCTGCTGCTGCTGGTGCTGGAAGTGCTGAACGACCAGCAGCGCTACACACCCGGCAGCTTCGGCCTGATCACGCTCAACTCCCAGAACAACGCCTTGAGCGGCAACGCCCGCGTCAACGCGATTTCCAGCGCGACCGACGAACTCGCCATATCGATCACCGACCGCATTCAGGCCCACGCGGACGGCCTGATCGACCAGCTCCCCACCATCGCCATCACCCCGACCATTCATGAAGGAGAGACTCTATGCATCCGACAGAGATCCTGACCCCGGACCGGAGAAAAATTTCACTCTGATAGAATTGCTGGTCGTAATTGCGATCATCGCAATTCTCGCGGCCATGCTGCTGCCGGCGCTGACGGCGGCGCGGGAGCGTGCGCGCACCATCCAGTGCTTGAACAATCTGAAGCAGTGCGGCAGTTTCGCCGCCAGCTACGTGGATTCCTATAACGGCTATTTTGCCCACCGGATGACCTCGGAGTACGGCTGGAGCCGCTGTCTTTACATCGGCCTCTCCATGCAGGGGATTCCGGCCTGTTTTACCTGCCCCGCAAACAATGACCCATACCCATGGCGGAACACCGCCACAAGCCAGACCTTTTCGTACGGTTCCTTCGGCATGAACGGCGACGCCTCGTTCGCAAATTTTGCCGCTTCGGGGAAGACGCCGTATCGCCGCTACACGGAAAACGGCGAATACTTCGTCATGATGCTGTTCCACAAGGCGCAGCAGCCTTCCCGCTCGCCGCTCCTCTTCGACAGTTTCACACAGACGAGTAATTCCGCCAACACGATGGTATACTACCTCCGGGACGACAACGCATACGCCACGCTCCGCCACCGGAACCAGATCAACGCCGTGTACATCGACGGGCACGCCGCGACGCAGGGAATGCACGACTTCGCGTCAGACTGCTACACCGCCTACTTAAATTACATGACATATAACAAGGGAATGTATTTCAGAGGGCAGGATCTGAAGACACTTCTGGAAGTCAAACATTGAAACTGAGGAGATACCAATGATCCACATCGGCAGAAAATCGATCACAACCGTTCTCCTGCTCCTCCTCGCCGTCCTCTTTGCCGGAAACACGGCGGCGGCGCCGGCGGAGCTGGAACTCCGGAAGGTTCCGGATTCGACCAACTGCGTTCCGATACTGCGGAACGGCAACTACCTGTATGCCGCCGGCTGGAAAGGACTTTCCGTCTACGATCTCAGCACTCCCGCCGCGCCCCGGTTGATGAAGCGCCTGCCCGGCGTCTCCGGGCGGCAGATGGCGATGCAGAACAACCGGCTCTACATCACCGCCCGGGGTCAGGGGCTCTGGATTTTCGACCTCGCCGACCCGGCGGAGCCGCGGCTGCTCACCCGGTTCGACACGGTGGAGCTGGCGACCGGAATCGCCGTGACCGGCAACATCGTCTTCGTCGCCCAGAGGATTTACGGGGTGGAAATTCTGGATTGCACGATTCCGGAAAAACCGCGCCACATCGGGCTGATCCGGGGCGGCGAGATTCAGTCGGTCGCCTTCCACAACAACCTCCTCTACTGCGGCAGCTGGGGCCACGGCCGGATCACCATCTGGAACGTCGCCGATCTGAGGAATCCGAAACGGGTCGGGAGTTTTCAGCTGGATGGCTACGGTGACGGCATGGCCGTACGGGGGAACTACTGCTACGCCGCCACCGGAATGGATGCCAAAACCGGTCCGAAGGAGGCGCGCAAGAACCGCGGCCACGGGCTGGAGATCTTCGACATCTCCGATCCGGCCCGTCCGCGGCGGGTCGGCGGGGTCAAGTTCCCGCCGTCGCCGACCATGTTTTTTGACTCCTGGACCGTGACGGTTTCGGGGACGACCGCTTACGTGGCGGACACCGTCAACGGCATCTATCTGGTGAATGTCGCCGACCCGGCCAGACCGGAGATCCTCGCGCAGGGGAAACTCCCCGACTGCTGGAAAAAACCGAATCCGGTCGGCAGCCTGGCGATCGGGGAAGGCGTGCTCTACGTCGCAGGCATGGACGGCCTGTACACCACCCCCCGGGCGGAAGCGAAACCGCCGCAACTCCAGCCGCAACCGGTTCCCGGCGAAACGAAAGGCGCCCCGAAGGAGTTTCCCGGATTTCAGCGCATCGACGTCAACGGGCAGGTCCGCCGCCTGTTTCTGGAGCAGGACACCCTCTACGCCGCCTGCTCCCATCAGGGGCTGCGGACCTGGCGCGTCACGGAACAGGGGCTGGTTCCGCAGAACCACTTCCCGCTGGCCTGCAGTTACGACGTCGCGGTCCGGGACGGCAGAATCTATTCGGCCGAAGGCGTGAACGGCCTGGCGATCTACCGGATCACTCCCGAAGGAAAACTGGAGGAGCTCGGCCGGGATCCGGCCACCTGCCTCTATCTGCGCACCGTATCCAATCCACGGTTTCTCATCTGCACCACGGGAGGGATGACGCTCTTCGTCAAAGATGTCTCCGACCCGAAAAAAATCCGGACCGTGCTCAAGCAGCAGGTCCGGGGAATCTTCTACACCGATACCACAGCGGACCGGGAGCTCGGCGGCCTCCTGCCGGTGAACTGTCACGCAGGCGGCATCCTCTGGCTCGATCTGCGGGGAGAAATTCCCGAGATCAAGTACCATTACAAGCGTTTTCTTGCCGCGCAGAACTCCGCGCCCGCCGCGTTGAACGGACGTTTCCTCTTCCCGGCGACGGCGAAGAAAGGAGTTGTCCTGCTCGATCCGGCCGCGCCCGATCAGGTTCCGGAACAGGTCTTGAAGATCCAAGGGGTTCCGTCCCCCGCGGGGACCGTTTCCACCGACGGCTCCATCGCCGTCTTCACCCGCCGCGAATGGGGAACCGTGACCACGGTCGACTTCACCGATCCGGAGCATCCGGCCGTCATCCCCGGCCGCTCCATCGCCTCTCTGCCGGGCTCGCCCGGGCGGGCGCTGTTCTGGCACGGGCGGCTTCTGATCCCCGCCGGCCACTGCGGCATTCTCTTTGAAACGGCCGCCAACAGCAGGAAACGGAGTGCCGCCACCCGGTCGTCGAACGGGGAAACATGGGAGAATCTCTCCACCCGGTTCACCAACCAGAACCGCGAACTGCTCCTCTACTGCGGCAGCACCCGGACCGGTTCCGTCCGCGACATGCAGAAATCCGGCCTTCCGGAGGCCTCCGTGCAGGAGGGAATGCTCCTGCTGAACACCGAACGCTTCCGGAAGGCGTTTCCGGGGAAGACGCTGGACTTCTACTATCCACTGACGGCGCAGCCGGGAAAAGAGGTGGTTCTGGAGGCGGAACTCGCCGGTCCGGAGGGGGCCACGGTCGATCTGTTTTTCGAAGGGAGAACCGACAGACACTACTGGAAGAAGAAGACCATCTCTCTGAAATCCACCCCCGCACTGTATCGCTTCGAAACGAAATTTCCGGAGAATCTGAAGCATGTCTCCTGCCGGATCACCTTCAAGGATCTCCCGTTTCTGAAGATCGGCAGAATCACCTGCTCCGTCAAACAGGACGACCGCAAGGTCGATCCCCGCGTCAACTTCATCACCAACGGCGGCGCGGAACGGGGCTTCTACAATGTGTACCCCCCGTCGGAGGTCCGCATCGCCAAACCGCCGATGAAGGTGGCGGTCGACGACGGCGAATTCCACTCCGGGAAGCACTCGTTCCGGCTGGAACCGGTCAAGAATGGATTCAACCGGCTGGTCTTCAACGCGGTCCCCTATCAAATCGGCAAACCGCTCGTCTTCTCAATGTATCTGAAGGCGGAAAAGCCGAAAACCACAGTCTCTCTCGGCTTCTTCACCCACCACGGTGCCGCCTATTTAAGAACCGTAAGCGTCGGAACCGAATGGAAGAAGTATGAACTTGCGGTTCCTTCATTCGGCGACAGCGCGCCGGGGGTGATCAAAATCGGCAATCCGGCGATGACGGAGAGTTTTCATCACGTTTCGCCGATCGTCACCCCTGCCGGGAAGGTCTGGCTCGATGACGCCGCCTGTCAACCGGCACTGAAAAGCACCGAAATGCCGCCCCCGGCAATCGCCCTCTCCGGGAAACTGGAGAGCGAACACGGCTACTTTTACGCGGGGAAACCGTTCCGCGGCACCATCCAACTGGACGCCGCCGCAGGAATGAAGAGCTGCCGTCTCAACTGGGAGCTGCGCAACTGGCGGGGCGAAGTCGTCGCCGCCGGGAAGACACCGGAGTCGATCGCCGTTCCCGGGAAGAAACCGTTCTCGATCACCCCGCCCGCCAACGTTCTCGGCCCGGTCAATCTGATCTTCACCGCCACGGCGGAAGACGGGAAAGCGTACACCCACACCTTCTACACCGGCATCCTCCGCTCGCCCGGCAAATCGCTCACCCGCTGGGGGACCAATGTCCACAGCTCCCCGCAGGATGACGCGTTCACCATCCGGTTGTTCCGCGACTTCGGTCTCGGCGCGGTCCGGCTCTGGGCGAAACCGAACGAACCGGAGTGCGGCGGTTTTCGTTCCGCAACCCGCTTTCACGACGCCGGATTCCTGGTGATGGTCAACATCTCCGGCCATACCCCCCAGGCGCCGTTCTACATTCCCAAAGACGCCCGCTCGCTCATCACCGGCCATTTCAAGGAGACGATCCTCCAACACCGCGGCAAGGTGGATTATTACGAGCTCTTCAACGAACCGGAGATCTGGGGCGGCAGAACGACCAATCCCGATCCCGCGAAGTACACCCCTCCACGCCGGAGAGCTGCGCCGCCGCCACCGTGCAGATGGCGCAGGCAATCCGCGAACTGGATCCGCAGGCGAAAATCGCCGGTCCCGGGTGCCACATCAAGCCGGAGTTTCTGGCGGCGTATCTGAAGGCGGGCGCGGCAAAGGTGCTCGACGCTCTTACCGAACACCCCTACCGCCAGCTCCCGGAGCTGCCCGATCTGGAGACAGCCCAGCAGGAATTTCAGGCGACGCTGAAACGCTACCGCCCCGACCTCCCGATCCTCAGCTCTGAAAGCGGCAACATGAACTTCCCGACGCTGCCGGACAACCGGATTCACCCTCTCGCCGTTCAGTACGCGGCGCGTGATCTCCGGTATGCGCTGATCGAATTCGCCTGCGGAGTCAAAAGCTATTTCCACTTCCAGTCGACCGGAATCGACCTCGGCTACGCCTGGACCGGCGTTCTCGGCGACCCCGATCATCACTGGGTTCCGGCCCCTTCCTCTATGCGGTCCGGAATGCCGCCGACCTGCTGGGGAGGCTCCGGTCGTCGACCGGGTCCGACTCGGGGCCAACAAACGCTGCTACATTTTCGACAAAGGCACGGAACGAATCGCCGCGCTCTGGCAGTGGGAGGGGACGCCAGAAACGCTCGAATTTGCCCGCAAAGCCGACTTCTGCGACATGATGGGCAGCTCATTTTCCGCGAAAAAAATCCGGCTGGATGAGTTCCCGGTCTACCTGAGAAGCACCCTCCCGGTCGCGGAGCTGAAACAGTTCCTCGCCTCCGCCCGGCAGACCGGCGTGGAGAACCCGCTGCGGTACTCGGTCGAGCTCTGCGACGCGAACACCTTCGGCATCCGCCTGCGGAACGTGACCACCCAAACCCTCACCGGCTCGGTCGAATGCGCCGGGAAACGGCAGCCGTTCAAGATTTACGGCGAAAAAACGGAACTTCTGAAATTCCGCGCCCCCGCGCCGATTTCGCGAACTGTGCAGCAGTTGACGATGAAGCTCCGGATCGACGGCTTCCGCGATGCGGAACACACCATCGCCCTGCACGGCATGATGATCCCCGCCGCGCGGAACGAGATCAAAATCGACGGCGACCTCGCCGACTGGCCGGCGGAAACGGCTCCGGTGACGCTCGACTTCCGGAACGCCCGCACGCTGCTGCCGTGGAGCAGGGCGGATCAACAGATCCGGGCGGAACTCCGGTTCGCGTGGAGTCCGGCCGCGCTCTACTGCGCCGTCACCGTCCACCGCGACGCCTTCCACCCGGAGGAGCGGTTCGGCAAGATGGCGATCTGGCGCGGCGACAGCCTTCAGTTCGGCATCGACACGATGAAAAATGCCACATCGGAGACGAAGGGACTCCAGTCGGACGACTTCGAATATCTGATCGGCGAATTTCAGAAAAAGCCGCTGGTCTGGCGGCTGGCCGCCTCGTCGGTCACCTGGGACAGCTTCGCCAAAGAGATCGGCGAGATCGACGATGTGAAGCTGGCCATCCGCCACCAGCCCGGGAAGACCGTCTATGAAATGGCCTTCTCGCCGGTGGCGGTGAGCCCGTTCCGGCTGGTCGCCGGTTCCAGTTGCCGGCTCAACGTGCTGGTCAACCTCTCCGACGGCGCCCGGCGGATCGGCTGGCTCCAGCTTTCGCGCGGCATGGGGGATACTCCCTTCCGTCCGGCGGAGTTCCTCGATGTCGCTCTCACACCGTAACAGGAACCGCTGCGCCGGTCAACTCCGCACGTGAAAGGCTTCTCCCGGCGAGGCCGCCGGCGCGGTCGGCTGCTGCAAAACGGAAAAATCCTGCCCGGAGAACCTTTTCTCCGGGTTTTTGCCGTTTTTTTGGGTGCGGGGGTTGCGCTCCGCGCGTTCCTGTATTATGTTTGACACCGGCAGAATAGTTGATCAACCACCAGAGGGGGGACGATAGGAAAGATGAAAGAACGCATTTTCACAGTTCGCAACAAAGCGGGAATCCATTGCCGTCCCTCCAGCGTGATCCTCAACACGATCAACAAGGAGTTTCCCTACCATAAGTTCAGCGTGGAAACCGGCGACGGCCAGAATACCGAACTCAACAGCATTCTGACGCTGATCTCCCTCGGCCTGACCGTCGGATCCAAGGCGGTTCTGCGGGCGGAAGGGCCGGATGAGGAGAAGGCGATCGAGCGGATCGGCGACCTCTTCGAATACGAATTCGACTTCCCGCCGCGGTAGTAGCAGATCTGATGGCGGATCTGGCGAACATGCCGGAACGGCTCTCCCGTCTCCGCCCGGTGCTTCTGCTGGCGGCGGCAGGGGCTGGTGTTTCGCGGTCTGTACTGGGCGAGTTACGCCGACTCTCCGCTCTTCGCGCTCGCCGTCGGCCCCGACATCGCCGAATATGACGCCCGCGCCCGCGAAATCCTCTCCGGCATACTCCTGCCGCGCGAAGCGGAGATCCACGCCCCGCTCTACTCCTGGTTCCTCGCGCTGCTCTACCGGATCTGCGGCGGTTCGATTCCGCCGGTCCGGGCGGTGCAGCTGCTGCTGAACTGGCTAAGCTGGCTCGGCGTCTACGCGCTTCTCACCCGGCTGCGCGGCATCCCGCGCCGGACGCCGCTCTGGTTCCTCGCGCTGGCGATGCTCTACCCGGTTCCCCTCTTCCACCAGGCGGAACTGATCTCCGAAGCGCTGCTGCTGCCGCTGCTGGCCGGAACGGTCGCGGCGCTCTACCATGCGGAACGAAGCCGGAACCGCGCCGAACAACTCCACCGTTTCCCTCTCGCCGGAGTGCTGGCAGGCCTCGCGGCGATCACCCATCCGATGAGCCTCGCCTTCCTCGCGGCGGAACTGCTCTGGTTCGGCCTGCGGAAGCGGTTTACCGCGGCATTGCTCATCCTCGCGGGAGCGCTGCTGATGATCCTGCCGGCCTCGCTGCTGAACAGTTTCCGCGCGGAGCGGCCGGTCCTGATTCAGGCCAACAGCGCCTTCAATCTCTGGCTGGGGAACAATCCCGACGCGACCGGCGGCTGTTACGTGCGCCCCGGCACGCAGTGGCGCACGCTGCACCGCGAAGCGGAGCTGGAGGCGGAAAAACGCGGCATCACCGTCGACCGCGTCTGGCTCGGACGGGTCCTCTCCTTCTGGCGGGACCACCCCGTCGATACGCTTCGCCTCGTCTGCGTGAAGGCGGGGAAAATATGGTACTGGAGGGAGCTGACGGCGGGAGCGGATCCCGAATTTCTGATCCGCCGCTCCGCTCTGATCCGGCTGGGCGGAGTTCTGACGCTGCCGCTCTTCGTCTTCGCCCTGCTCGGAGTCGTGCGCGAGAGGAAGCGTTTCGTGCCCTGCCGCCATTTCTATCTGCTGCTCGGCGCGTTTTTCCTCATGCAGGTGCTGACGGTCACCTCCGGCCGCTACCGACTGGCGATGCTGCCGGCGATCTTCTTCTTCGCGGCATGCGCCTTCGCGCGTTTCCGGTGGAGACGGTGCTGGCCGGTTCTGCCGGTGCTGCTGGCGGTGTCTCTGCTGCTGCAGGGGCACGACACCGGCCGGGCGGAGGCGGACGCTCTGCTCGGCGAAGCCGCGTTCCGACAGGGGAAGCTCGCGGAGGCAAAACGTCTGCTGACCCGGGCGGCGCGGGAGATCGACGACATTCCGCGCTTCGGCAATCTGCTCGGCGGCATCGCCATGGCGGAAGGCGATGCCACAGGAGCTGAGCACGCCTTCCGACAGGTGCTGGCCGCCGATCCGGCGGACGCCGACGCCCACATGAATCTCGGCAACCTCTGCTCCGCCCTGCCCGGCCGGGAGAGAGAGGCCGAAGAACATTACCGCCGGGCGCTCGCCCTGCGGCCGGACTACGCAGATCTTCATTTCAACTACGGCTTCTTCCTCCAGCGGCAGCGGAGGCGGTCTGAAGCGGCAGAAGCCTTCCGCCAGGCGCTGGAATGCAATCCTGCTCACGCGGCCGCGTACAACTCACTCGGTATTCTGGCGATGGAAGAACGGCGTTACCCCGAAGCGGCGGAGTGCTTCACCCGGGCGGCGGAGCTCGAACCGGGCAACCGCGGGTATGAAGCCAACCGGGAAGCGCGCGGCGCAGCGGAAGCGGAGAGGGGAGAATCGACAGAAGATGACATTTTTGTAACTTTCTTTCAATATTTTTCTTTTTTTCTTCTCGAAACAACAGTGGACGCTTGAAAAAATAACAAATTTGTCATATATTTACCCTGTTTTTACAATTTTGTGAAATAAAACAGGAGAGTGCGCCGCAGGGAACGCGCCTTTCCGCAGGAAATGAGCGAAATTCATTTTCTGGCACGATTTATGCTTCATATTATTTTCCCAGTCAATGGCACAAACCATTATTTCAGGAAGGGTTTTGAACATGAACAGTTATGTGCAGAAGGTGCTGGCCGATCTCCAGCAGACCAACGGGCAGGAAAAGGAGTTCATCCAGAGCGTCACCGAGGTGCTCAATTCGCTCAGCAAGCTGCTCGATGCGCAGCCGAAGTACGAGAAGAACAAGATCCTTGAGCGGATGGTCATTCCGGAGCGGGCGATCATCTTCCAGGTTCCGTGGGTTGACGACAAGGGAGAGATCCAGGTCAACACCGGATACCGCGTCCAGTTCAACAGCGCGATCGGCCCCTACAAGGGCGGCCTGCGCTTCCACCCGTCGGTGAACCTCAGCATTCTGAAGTTCCTCGGCTTCGAACAGGTGTTCAAGAACAGCCTGACCACGCTGCCGATGGGCGGCGGCAAGGGCGGCTCGAACTTCAATCCCAAGGGCAAGAGCGATCGCGAAGTGATGGCCTTCTGCCAGAGCTTCATGCGCGAACTCTTCCGCCACATCGGTCCCTCGACCGACGTTCCGGCCGGCGACATCGGCGTGGGCGGCCGCGAAATCGGCTACCTCTTCGGCCAGTACAAGCGCATCGTCAACAGCTATGACAGCGTGCTCACCGGCAAGGGGTCTGAACTGGGGCGGCAGCCTGGTCCGCCCGGAAGCGACCGGTTACGGCGCGGTCTACTTCGCCGCCGAAATGCTCAAGACCCGCAATACCGGATTCGACGGCAAGCGCGTGCTGATCTCCGGTTCGGGCAACGTCGCGCAGTACGCCTGCGAGAAGGCGACCCAGCTCGGTGCGAAGGTGCTTTCACTCTCCGACTCCAACGGCTCCATCATCGATGAGGACGGCATCGACGCTGAAAAGCTCGCGTTCGTCCAGGAGCTCAAGAACGTCCGCCGCGGCCGGATCCGCGAATACGCCGAGAAGTTCCCGACCGCGAAGTACTACGAAGGGAAGCGCCCGTGGCAGTTGGTCAAGACCGACGTCGCCATGCCCTGCGCCACCCAGAACGAGCTCGAGCTCGACGACGCCAAGGCGCTGGTTTCCGGCGGCTGCATGTGCGTCTGCGAAGGCGCCAACATGCCGACTACGCTCGAAGCGACCGAGTACCTCCAGAACGCCAAGGTTCTCTTCTCGCCCGGCAAGGCCTCGAACGCCGGCGGCGTCGCCACCAGCGGCCTCGAAATGAGCCAGAACGCCATGCGCCTCTCCTGGAGCGCCAAAGAGGTCGATGAGAAACTCCACGGCATCATGGTGAACATCCACAACGCCGCCCGCACCGCCGCCGCCGAGTTCGGCGAGCCGGACAACTACGTGATGGGCGCCAACATCGCCGGCTTCCGCAAGGTCGCCGACGCGATGATCGATCTCGGCATCTGACGACGTCGGAACGACATCGATACGTCAACAGGAGGATCCGGAGAAATCCGGGTCCTCTTTTTTCATCCTTCCCGGCCTTCCGCACCGGATCGACCGAAAACTCTTTTTATTTTTCCTTTCCGCTGGAAAAAACTGCGAAACACAACTATATTACTGAGTTATTAATTATTTATTTCACACTCTTTCGGAAAAGTAACTGTCTGATGGAAAAACAAAGAAGATCATGGTTTCCCGGTTTTGAAGCGATCGCGCCCTATCTGGTGACGGTCTATGTGCTGATGCTCGCCGTCGTCGGGTATTTTCTCTCCCGCGTGACGGAATGGGATGGAATCACCGTCGCCATCATGACAGCGGCGGCGCTCTGCTACTCCTTTTTCTACATGATCCCCGGCTTGCTGGTCACCGCGCTCGTCTCGATCTCGACGGTGAAGGCGGGCGAAGCGCCGTGGCGGCGGCACCTGGTGACCGGCTGCGCGGTCGGCACGATGTACCTCTCCCACCTGCTGCTGTTGATGGATGCCGGACTCTATCACGGCTTCGGCTTTCACTTCAACTTTCTCGTCTGGAATTTGCTGACCACCCCGGCGGCTTCGCTTCGATGGGACTCCGGGCGGGGACAATCCTGACCCTCGTCGCCGGAATCGTTCTGCTGCTGGCGTTTCACATCGCGCTCATGGCCGCCTTCGTCTGTGTGCCGAAACTGCGGATCATCGCCGCGATCCTGAAAGGCTGGCGGAAATTTGCGCTGGCGGGCTTCTGCATCATCTGTCTGCTCTTCTCGATGCTCGCCTACGGTTACGAGCACTACATGCTGCGTTCGACACCGCTGATGGCGGTCCGCACCATTCCACTCTTCCAGGGGATGACGATGTCCGGTTTTTCTCTCCGATCTCGGGGTGAAGGCGCCGGACCGGGAGGTAATGCAGGTCAAGGCCAACGCGGGGAAATACGCGCATTTGAACTATCCGGCCAATCCGGTTCAACGCCGGGCCGACCGTCCGAAATACAACGTGGTATGGCTGGCCTGCGAATCGTGGCGCGCGGATATGCTCGACCCGGAAATCATGCCCAACGCCAGCAAGTTCGCGGAACGGGCCGTCAACTTCAAAAACAACTACTCCGGCGGCAACGGCACCCGGCAGGAGTCTTCTCCATGTTCTACAGCCTCTACGGGAACTACTGGGACACCTTCCTGAAAAACCGCCGCGGCCCCGCCTTCATCGACTGGCTGATCGAAGACCGGTACAACTTCAAGTGCATCACCTCGGCAAAATTCAGCTACCCGGAATTCGACCAGACCGTCTTCTGCCGGATTCCTTCCGAATCGCTCTACAGCGACGACAAGGGGCTGACCTACACCCGCGACCAGCGCAATGTGAAGCTGCTGACCGAATTCATCCGCTCCGCCGATCGGAGCCGTCCCTTCATGGCGTTCATGTTCTTCGAATCCTCCCACGCGCCGTATGAGTTCCCGGAAGAGGCGGTTCTCCGCAAGGAGTACGCGAAGACGCTCAACTACGCCAGCTTGTCCCCGGCGGACGGTCCGATGATCAAAAACCGCTACATCAACTCCAATCACCACCTCGACATGCGGCTCGGAGAGGTGTTCAAGGTGCTCGACGAATGCGATCTCTGGAAGAACACCGTCGTCGTCCTGATCGGCGACCACGGCGAGGAGTTTTACGAAAAGGGGCGGCTTGGCCACAACTCCACCTTCGTGCAGGAGCAGATCCGCACTCCGCTGGTCATTCACATTCCCGGCGTCAAACCGCAGGTCTACACCGGCATGAGCAGCCATCTCGACGTGGTACCGATTCTTGCGCCCCACTTCGGAGTGACCAATCCGCCTCAGGACTTCTCGCTCGGCTTCAATCTGCTTGATCCGTCGCAGAAGCGCACCTACACGATCATCGCGGACTGGTCGCAGGTGGTGTATGCCAGTGCGAAGTACAAGACGATTCTTCCCTCCAACTCGATTGCCTTCGCCACCCAGAAGCTGACCGACGGCGACGACAATCCGCTGCCCTCGCTCGAGCCTTTCTATCGGGAAAACAAAACCGAACTCTTCCAGATTCAGCGCGACCTCATCCGCTTCGTAAAGTGACTCCGTCTGCTCCTGCGCCCCGGGGACGCAAGGAGAGACGGGCCGGGAGAAGCAATTGCCACCGATCAGCGGGGCGTGACGATCCGGAGATTCCGGATGACGACTCCTGCTTCGGGCAGCCCGGCAAAGCGGAACGAAAGCTGGTTGCCCGTTTTGAGCTGTTCTTCAGTACCCAGTTGAGCAAGCGGGATGCTGACCTGCTGAAACTGTTCCGTCAACTTCTTTTCCGGGAGGAACTGTTTCAGCGGCAGTCGTTTCCCTTTCCAGATCGCCTTTCCCTTATTCCCCCACTCGATTGAATGAAACCGCTTCGAATTCAGTGCTTTTCCTGCCGCCGAAAAGATCGGTACCCGCCTGGATTTCAAAACGGAGCTCACCCTGAAACGAAAGTTCCTTCGGAATCATCCTCCCCGGGAAAGTCAGAACAAAGCCGGAATAGGCCTTCACCGAAGGTGTGATCGAGGCGGTAACAACACCGTCGCGGATCACGCCGGCAATGCCGCTCCAGCCGTAAATCTGAAAGCCTTTGAGCGGGGTGCTCCGTACCGCAGGATCGGCAAACTCCGCCGTGATGCCGATGACAATCGGAATCACGGGACCTCCGGCGGAAACCAGCTCAATCGCCCTGATCTCATTTTCCGGTTCCGGATTGATCCACTGCCAGCAGTAGAAGCCGTTCTCCTCGCGATTTTTCCACGCCACCGGCAGATTCACGGTCCGAATCGAGTACCAGTCCCAGATGTTCTCGTTCGCCATCACGGGGATGGAGAGTTTTTTCCCTGAAGCGTAATGAATGACGTAATCCATCGCCTTAACCTTTTCTTTCGGGACCCATGCCGCCGCATGGAAAAAGAAGAGGCTTTTCAACCGGTTGTTGACCGGAATCGGGCCGATCCGCTCCGGAAAGGGAATGGCGGAGGATCTGGATTTCAGGACAATACACGTAAGATTGTTGTTGTCGTCCGGCCGAATCAACTCGCAGGGAACACCGAGGAAGTTGTGGATATCCCAGGGGACTCCAGTCAGGAGTGCCCCCGCCCCTGGTCAGTCCAGCCGCCTCTGCCATCCTCCGGCGCCGTGGGATCAAAGAACGGCGAATTGGCGAATGTCCGGAGATTCAACGGCACCGTCTGGGCAGGATCCGGGAAGTAGCGTTTTTCCTCGCCGACGGAGGATGCGCGGCTTTTTTTCCGGACTGCGGCACGATATTCCTCCAGAAGATCATCTTTTCCGACCGGAGTGCATTTCCCATAGTCGTCGGCAAGTAAATTCCGGTCCCCCAGGAGGAGCAGCGTCCTCCGGCGCGGCGGCAGGAGGAGCATCACCCTGCCGTCGACAATCGGAAGGCTCCGCCGACAAATCGGATCCATCGCATATCCGTATCTGGTGACCATGTCGGATTCCAGCGAGATCAGTTTGGGATACGTGTCCCAGTTGTAAAGGAAGTAAGCGGTTTTCCCTTCCCGATGAGCGGCGTGAAGCTCGACGTTGACCGGGAGATCCCGGCGATCATGCCAGGAGAGGAGAACCGGCGGAACCAGCTTCTCCCGACGCAAAATGGAGCCAAGCACGGAAGCGGTCGCATAATCCGGCATGGCGGCGGTGACCAGCCAGATGCCGCCTCGCCCGAGCGTTTTGTGCAGCAGCACCGGATTCTCTCCATCGCTGCCGAAAACCTCCCACCCGGGAGCGGAGGAGATTCTGCGAATATTGTGAATCGTGACCGTGCCCCGGAGCAGCTCCGGCCGGGGAAGCCGGGAGTGAAGTTCGGAAATGGGAGCATTCAGGTGATCGGTATACTTCAGACCATCGAATACCCCCTGCCAGTCAACCGGGAAGCCGTATTCATCCTCCTGCATGAACTCCCTGCCGACAATCAGGGTACCGCCCCCGCGCACAAACTCCAGCAAACGTTCCGCCGTCTCCGGATAGACTGCGCGAATTCCTGCCGCGACAATCGCCCTGTAGCGATTCTGCCGCCCTTCTGCAAGCTGTTCTTCCAAGAGAACATCGATCGGGTAGTGAGAGAATTCCAACGCGCCTCCATAATTGACGAATTCCACCTTGACGTTCTCGCCGGTAACGCCGGACACCCGTTCGGTCGGATAGGAAAAGAGAACAGCAATATCGCGTTTCACATTGCGGTCGCGCGGCAGGAAGAACTCGGCGAACCGGAAAATCTCCCGTTTCGCCTGATGAATTGCAGGCAGTTCCGAAGTCGGCACATTGTACGGGTTCAGGAGATTGTAGGAACGGCTTTCCGCCAGTTTTCTGCCCCCCTCCTCGTTGAACGGGTGCCAGTGTACCGCGCCGGAAGTCCAGTCGAACAGATAGGTCGCATTGCTCCCCCGGACATGGTCCAGCCAGAGGTTGGAGAGGATGTCAGCGTAGGTTCTGCCCGCGTACATCTCCTGATTCTGCATGGGTTTTCCGTCGGCGAGGGCGCGGTAGAAGTGGCGTTCCATCACCCCGTCGAAAAATGTCAGCGGATTTGAAGGAGCGGCAACAGCCTGTTTTGGTGCCTTACTGGCACCGGAAAAGCGCAATCCCCCGCCAGTGGACACGGTAACGATCTCATTGATGGAATTCAACTTGTACAAATTGGCAGCGCTCCGACAGATAGTGCGGTAGTGCCAGAGCCCCTTGAGCTGGATACAGGTTCGCGCGTCCGAATCCACTTCGCGGATGGCCTCTCTGCCCATGGTGCAGAGATCGAGAAAACCGTCCTCAAGAAATTTGAGATAATCGACAAACAGTCCCCGGTTCTCTTTCAGATTGGGCCGTTGAGACGCCTCTTCGAACGAGCGGTAGTGAACGCGGTATCGCCGGTTCATCTGGTTGACGGAACCGTATTTTCGTCGGAGAGATTCGGCAAAAACTTTTCTGGCATAGGGGGTTTTGTCGTTATACATGGGTTCATTAAAAAGCTCGTAAGCCAGAATCGGCGTCTTCCAGTTTCGGGCAAATTTCGCGGCGCCGACCCACATGGCCCGGTACATCTTCCGTCCTTCCGGGTGGAAGATGCTGTAGGGCATCCACACTTGATCCGAAGGTGGAACGATGGCGTCATCCGGCAGTTTTCCTGCGAGTTCCGGATGATGGAAACCGGTATTGGGCGCGTTTGCCGGTCGTCCATTGCTCCACGGGGCACAGGTATAATCCATCAGGACCGGCAGGCCCGGTTCCAGTGGAAAGCCGTCCGCCGACGGAGCGATCAGACTGTATTGAAATTCCGGAAACAGTTCTTTGATCCACCCGACCGGATTGGTCATGCAGAGAGTATCGAAGCCAACCCGCTGAGCAGCCTGATAGTCGGGCGCCCGATCATACAACCAGTTGAATTCCGGAGCATGATGCCGTGGAATCGGCCGGAATCCGTCGCGGCCGAAAAGCGAGGGCACCTGAGCCCCGAGAAGATAGCGGAGATGACCGTTGACCAGCCAATTGCCGTCTCGGTCGATCGAGAGAGTTGGATATGGTTTCAGCAGAATCGGCGGTTTCACTTCGGTGAATCGGGGAAAATTGATCTTCATTTCCTCCCCGAAAAGCGGGAGGACTGTACAGAAAAATAGAAAAAGCAGATGTTTTCTCATGATCGATGTTCCGGCTTTGTGAGGTACGGGGATATTCCAGGTCCAGGGCGGCAATTCCGATGCGGTCAATATCTGTGCAACACACTCCTTTCTCAATCTTTGCAATACCAGCCGTAGAAGTAGACACTCCAATTCCGGTTCGGGATCTCGCCGTAGTGCATCGCCCGGGCGTGGCCGTCGGCAAAGGTGATATTGCACCCCTGCTGACTCCGGTGACGCCAGCCGAAATACTGTTTCCCGGTAATATGCAGAGTTCCCGGTCTCTCAATATCGCCGAGAACGAAGCGTTGTGAAGGGCGTTTGACCCGAGAGAGATAGCGGTTGTTCGCCGCATCCGGCCAGGAGATGTCGTAGTTGATTCCGTAGTGTCTGCCGATCAGCTCGTCGGTGGTCGGCGCGGAAACAATCGAGGCAGGGCAGCGCATCACCGGATATCGGATATGCACCAGCCCATCGCTCTCCCGTTCCAGCCAGTCCTGCTTCTGTCCGCGATCACGGTAGCCCATATGTGGAGCGATCATGGTGAGAAAATCGCGACCGTTCAACCCGGTTCCGCCGCCGGCGGGGCTGCCCCATCCGCTGTATTCCGGGAAGATCCCGTTGTTGGCATCCGCGTAGGAGATTACACCGAAGGCGAGCTGCTTCAAGTTGGAGAGACATTGCATGTCCCGTGCTTTGCTCCGGGCTTTCTGCAGAGAGGGGAGGAGCAGCGCGGCCAATATCGCGATGATTGCAATAACGATAAGAAGTTCTATTAAAGTGAAATAAGCGCCTACTCTCTTCATACCTCATCCTTTCTGTTCGATTACAGGGAATGGCGTCAAGACACCGTAACATTGTTTCTGCCTGGCTTCAATCTCCTCCCGGGAGATGAAACGAGAGCAAACTGTATTTTTCAGGGGAATTTCGCGAGCGGGATCCTCCAGTTTGTCGATCAGCAGATCAACCGCCGTCCGTATCTGCCGTCGAGAATCCGTATAGATTCCTCCGACAATCCGATCAAGGGAGGGATACATGGTATAATCATCACAACCGACGATGATCTCAGGCTGATACTCCGGGTTGTGTTCCAGCGCAGCCAGAAGCGGTGGAGCTCCATTGACGATCAGAGCAGAGAAATTCTGTCCCTGAAAGGTCTCCACATACTGTTCCGTCTGGGAAACGTTTGTGAAACACAGTTCCGATTCAATGGCGAATTTCCGGCAGGCTTCGGTAAAAATTCCGGCCATTCCGAACGCTCGTAAAAGACTCCGCCGATCCGGGTGTGACCGCGCGCGGTCAGAAAGGAAACCGCCCGCTCCATCGCATCGGAGCCGTCGGAGCAGATTGACGGAAAATCGTCAGACGGACTCAGACGGATGATCGGAATCCGGCTTTGACGGAGCAGTTCACTGGTCCCGGAACTTTCTTCCGGATGGACGCAGCAGATCAGTCCGTCGATCTGACGGTTCAACAGATTCTTGATGCTCTTCTCCTCCTCCTCCGGAATCCAGCGAGTCAATCCGAGAAGAAGCTGATAACCTTTCCGGGCGGTCTCTTCCAGCGCATCTTCCACCAGATTGGCAAAATAGGGATTTTTGATTCCTCCGCAGATCATGCCGATGGTACGGGTTTTCCCATTCGAAAGTGCCCGCGCGGTAAACGACGGTCTGTAATCCAGTTCTCGGACAGCCTGATCGATTTTCCTCTTCGTTTCAGCTGCAATTTTTCTGGAGAGTCTGTGATTGTTCAGATACATCGAAACAAGGGATTTTGAAACCCCGACTTGTTTCGCAATATCACTCAATGTCGCTCGCATTATTCCATCCTTATTGCAACGATTGAATCGGTTCAACCTGTATTAATTATAGGAGATTTTCTGAAAAAAGCAAGTAAAAAGGAGAAAAAAAAGAAAAAACAGGATCGATTTCATCAGCAGCCGCAGGAACGGAAGAGAGGACGCGCAATCAATCAAGCGTGGGAAACAGAGCATCGAAAAGAAAAGAGGCTCCGGTCAACCGGGTCGAGGGAGGCGGTCTCTCGCCGCAGAGAGATTTTCCGCATTTGCCTGGAGCAGCCCGTCCGATGCGTGACCGAGGCGGCTTAACGGCAGGAACAGCGAGATCGAAACCTCTTCAATGGAACAGGTGCTGCTGAAGAAATTCTGATCCGCTCTCACGACACTGGAATTTGACGAAAAGGCTTTTCCGGTGTATTTTCAGAAACAGCAAATGAAACCCGTCAACCCGAAAACGGGCCGATCCGATGCCACGTAAGATGAACAACTCCCACTACTACTGCAGCCAGAACACGCTCGGGCCGGTCGAAGGCGGCATGAAGGAAGACGCATTCCGCTTCCGGGCGGATCCCGGATGCCGTCCCGGCGGCGTTGTCGCCTACCACCTGACCCGCTGACGGGGAAGTCTCGAAAAAAGATCGGACCGCAGGGAAAATATGGTTGCAGATTTCAGAGAAATGGTATAAGGTAAAAAAGCAGGGCCCGGCGCTTGAATTTCGCTCCCCGCGAAATCAAACGGCAAGACAATCGGGAATCCCCGGAGAGAGTTGTGATAATATGAACAATACACAAGTAAAAGAAATTTCAGCCGGAGCCCGCTCGACGCGGGCCCGGTGGAGGTGCTGCGCATTCCTTTTCTGTCGACCGGAAACCGCACCATCGACAAAGCCTTTTCAATCGCCTGCGGCGATCTTGCAGGCAACATCGGCCTCTACCGGGCCGGGCTGCTGGAGAGCAAGGTGCCGGTCATCCGGGCGGGGTTGCAATATCCCACGCCGTGGACCCGCGACGCCTCCTTCAACAGCTGGTACGCGGGAGCGGTAATCGCGCCGGAAATCGCCCGGAACACACTGCTCGCCGCCCTCGCCCGGCGCGACGGCGAGCTGAGGATCGACGAGGAATACGGCCAGTACTGGGACACCATCATCTGGGCCTGGGGCGCATGGAACTACTGGCTCTGCTCCGGCGACACGGAATTCCTGTTGACCGCCCTGCCGGCGACGGAGAATACGCTGAGATTTTTTCCGCAGAACGGAGTTCGATCCGGAAGACGGGCTTTTCCGCGGCGGAGCCTGCTTTCAGGATGGAATCAGCGCCTATCCGGACCGCTTCGTCTCCGACGACTGCGGGAGCGGCATTCTGGACTGTCTCCACGATTGTCCGAAGCATGACTGGCTGGTGAAGGTCGGCTGCGGCATTCCCTGCAAGGCGCTCTCCACCAACTGCCTCTATCTGCTGGCCTGCCAGAGCGCCGCAAACATGCGCCGGGTGCTCCACCTGCCGGTGCCTCCGGAGCTCGAACGGGAGACCGCGGCGCTGAAGCAGGCGATCGACCGGTCGTTCTGGCGGGAGGACGCGGGCTGCTTCCGTTATCTGATCGACGCCGGGGACACCGTGGAGCGGCAGGAGGGGCTGGGAATCGCGTTTGCGATTCTGGCCGGAGTGGTTTCCGCCCCCGCCTTTCCCGCCTGATCGCCAATACCCATCTCACGCCGAACGGCATCGCCGCAGTCTGGCCGCAATATGAACGGTACGCATCCGCGCCCGGAGTCTACGCCCGCCATTCCGGCACCATCTGGCCGCAGGTGAACGCCGCCTGGTGTCAGGCGCTGGCGGAATCGGGCTTCCGGGAGCAGGCGCTCCGCGAAACCGAGCTGCTGGCGGCCAAAGCGGTGCGCGATTCGATGTTTTACGAAATCTACCATCCGGACACCGGGCTCCCGTACGGCGGCATGCAGGAAAAAGGCCGGGAGAACGGCATCGTGGAATGGCAGTCCTGTTCCCGCCAGAGCTGGTCGGCAACCGGTTTCCTCCGCATGGTGTTCGCCTCGATCTGGGGAATGCAGTGGAAGCCGGACGGTCTGCAGGTTTCACCGATACCGCCGGAAAACGGCGAAATGACATTGCAAAATCTCCTCTACCGGGGAACACGGCTGAACCTCAAAGCGATCCGCGGCGGCACCCCCGGAATGCTGGTCAACGGCGTTCCGGCGGAAAAGATCACGCCGGCTCCCGGCACCACGCTCGAAATCGTCATTCACACGCCATGATGGAGCGGATATTCCGCGCTCCTCCATCGTCCGCTCCCTTTCGATCGGGAACGGACGATTTTTTTACACCGCTTTCCGGGAAGCGGCAACGGACGGTTCACGACAGAGAATTTCTCAGCTCCCGCTTGAAATATTCAAATATTATGATATTATAATATATATGATATTTCAACAGCAATCTCAGGGAGAAGAGCACAATGAAGACTTTGATCATCGGCGGCGTGGCCGCGGGGGCGAAGCGCGGCGGCAAGACTGCGGCGGCTCGATGAATCCATGGAGATCGTTCTGCTCGAACGCGGCAGGTACATCTCCTACGCAAACTGCGGACTGCCCTACCATCTCGGCGGGGTCATTCCGGAACGGGACTCGCTTTTCGTCATGCCGGAGAAGAAGTTCAAGGCGTGGTTCGCCATCGACATCCGTTCCGGGAACGAGGTGCTTTCCATCGACCGGGCGGCGAAGAGCGTCGCCGTCCGCCGGGAGGACGGAACCGAATACACCGAGCACTACGACAAGCTCCTGCTGGCAACCGGTTCGCGCCCGGGTGCGCCGGAGCTGCCCGGCGGTGACGATCCGCGCATCCACCCGCTCTGGACCATTCCGGACATGGACGCGCTCCGCGCCCTTGAGACCGGCGGCGCCCGTAAAGCGCTGGTGGTCGGCGGCGGCTTCATCGGGCTGGAAGCGGCTGAAAACCTGCAGAAATGCGGCCTCGAAGTGACCATTCTCCAGCACTCCGGCCACGTGCTCCCGTCGGTCGACCGCGAAATGGCCTGGCCGCTCGAAGCCGAACTCGCCGCCGACGGCATCGACGTGCGGCTGAACGCGGAACTCGCCGGATTCCGAAAGGAAGAGGGCGGAGTACTCTTCGCGCAGCTCAATGACGGGACCGAACTCGCCACCGACCTCGTCGTCATGAGCGTCGGCGTCAAACCGAATTCGGAACTCGCCGCCGCCGCCGGACTCGAACTCGGCCCCCGCGGCCACATCGTGGTCGACGAACATCTGCGTACTTCCGACCCGGACATCTACGCCGCCGGCGACGTGGTCGAAGTGGTCGACCGCATTTCAGGGCAGAAGACCGCGATTCCGCTCGCCGGCCCCGCCAACAAGCAGGGGCGGATCGTCGCCGACAACATCGCCGGGAAACCCAATGTCTACCGCGGAAGCTGGGGCGCTTCGGTCATCAAAATCGGTTCGCTCACCGCCGCCTCCATCGGCCTTACAGAAAAGAAACTTCAGTCGCTCGGCGTGAAATACCACCGCATCTACACTCATCCGGCCTCGAACGCCTCCTACTATCCGGGCGGCGCACAACTCCACCTCAAACTGCTCTTCGACCTCGACGGGAAGATTCTCGGCGCACAGGCGGTCGGTGCGAAGGGGGCGGATAAGCGTCTTGACGTGATCGGCGCGGCGATGCAGTCCGGCCGCACCGCGCCGGAACTCGCCGAACTGGAACTGGCCTATGCCCCGCCCTACAACTCCGCCAAGGACCCGGTCAACTACCTCGGCATGATCGCGCAGAACGTACTGGACGGCACCACTGAACTCGCCTACGCCGACGCGATTCCGGCGGACGCGCTGCTCATCGACGTCCGCGAGGAGGCGGAGCACCAGGCGGGTGCGATTCCGGGGGCAATCAACATGCCGCTCGGCACGATCCGGCGGCGACTGAACGAACTCGACCGCTCGAAAGAGCTGATCGTCAGCTGTCAGGTGGGGCTGCGCGGCTACCTCGCGGAACGGATTCTCAAGCAGAACGGCTTCCGCGTCCGGAACCTCTCCGGCGGTTATCTCACCTGGAAGTACACCCATGCGCCGCTCCCGTCGGTGAACCGGAAGTCCGCCGCACCGGTGCAACCGGCCGCCCCTGCGGCGCACTCCGCAGGAACGGAGCGGAAAGTCGACGTGCGCACACTCGCCTGCCCCGGGCCGATCGTACGGCTGAAGGGCGAAATGGAAAAACTCGCCCCCGGGGAGACGCTCCGGCTGCTGGCCGCCGCCTCGTTCGCGCCCGACCTCGAAGCGTGGAGCCGTTCCAGCGGCAGTGAAGTCGCCTCGCTGGAGAAACAGGGCGACCAGCTCGAAGCGGTGATCCGCAAGGGCGGAGTTTCGGTGGAATCGACCGCCGCTCCGGCCGCTGCATCCGGCGGGGACAGCGCGGCGATCGTCCTCTTCAGCAACGATCTGGATAAGGCGATGGCGGCGCTGATCATCGCCTGCGGCATGGCGGCCTCCGGCGCGAAGGTGGGCATTTTCTTCACCTTCTGGGGGTTGTCGGTTCTGCGGAAGAATCCGGCTCCGGCGGTGAAAAAGAACCTCGTCTCCAGACTGTTCGGCTGGATGCTCCCCTGCGGGGCGTCAAAGCTCGCTCTGTCGAAGATGAACATGGCCGGACTCGGCAGCGCGATGATGAAGCGGGTGATGAAGCAGCAGAATGTCACCTCGCTGCCGGACCTGCTCCGCCAGGCGCGGGAACTCGGCGTCAAATTCGTCGCCTGCGAAATGGCGATGAACGTGATGGGGATCAGCCGCGAAGAGCTGATCGAGGTGGACGAAGTTGCCGGTGTCGCCAGCTTTGCGGCGATGGCGAAAGCAAGCTCCACCACGCTCTTCATCTGAGACGGCGGGGAGAGTGACATCATGACGAAACCCCGCCCCCTCCCCGAAGAGTTTCTCCAGTCGATGGCGGAGGTGATCAAACTGATCGGCCACCCGCTGCGGCTGCGGATTCTGGAGTTTCTCGACCTGAACGGCGAATGCACGGTCAGCCGGATTCTTGCCGGAATCTCCGCGCCGCAGAGCGCCGTTTCGCAGCATCTCAACCGGATGCGCGCCGCCGGAATCGTCGCCTGCCGCCGGGAGGGGCGGCAGATCTTCTACCGGATTGCGGCGGTCAACGCCGTCACGATCCTCAACTGCCTGCGCACCAAATACCGCGCAATGCAGGAGGATGCTGTGACAGGGAGACGCCAACTCCAGGCCGCGGAAAATTAGCATCCTCTTCCGTTCGTGCCGGATTCCAGCCCCCGCCGCGGCTCCGGGGCCAATTTTCCCGGCCGCCCGTCTCCCGGACCGGTTTTTCGATCCGGGAGTTTTTCCGAAAATCTTAAATTTTTTTGTTTTCTGCTCTTGCAAATGGAAGAATTAATGCTTTATTACCTATGCAATCACTTATGCAAAACAGGAGAATCCGATTGTGAAGGAGACGGGAGCAAGTCTGCTGGTACGCCATGAGGTGGTCCGGCTGATTCAGGAGGCGCGCGGGCAGTCGATCCGCCTGCCCTCCTCGACGGAGATGGCGCGCCAGCTCTCGGTCTCCCAGCGGACCGTCGCCGCCGAATACAAACGGCTCACCGATGAGAACTGGATCTACGGAATTCCCGGCGTCGGCACTTTCACCAAACCGAACCGCGAGTATTTCTACCGCGAGGCGGAACACATCCGCAACATCGGCATCGGTATCGGCAACGGGCTCTATTATGCGATTCCCCGGCCGCTCTGGGAGGCTCAGATGCAGTGCGGGCTGAAACTCTACGACAGTCTGAAGGCGCAGCCGCACCCGGTCATCTTCACCAACACCAATTCGCGCGACTTCCATTCGCTTCTGAAAGCGGGCCATTACGACGGGCTGCTCTGGCTCCAGCCCTCGCCGGCGGTGGAGGAGTCCCTTCAAAAGCTGCACCGGGAGGGGATGCCGGTCGTCACGCTGTTCCACGAGAGCGACTCTCTGCCGGTGGTCACCGCCGATTATGCCGCAACCGGAGAAATGCTGACGGAGGCGCTTTTCCGCAAAGGATGCCGCCGCATCTGGTGGCTGATGAACGAGCGCTATTTTCAGGAGTTCCGGCCGGAAATTGAAGCGGTGTACCGCCGGGAAAAGCTCCCGCCGGAAGAGATTCGCTTCTTCGACTCGCCGGAGCGTTTCGTCGTGGAATTTCAGGCGGCGCTCCAGCACAACTGCCCTCCGGACGGGGTCTACATGAACTGGCCCCGCTACTGCCACAACCGGCTGCCGGCGGGCTGGCGTGGAGACGATCCGGAACAATGTCTGTGGTGCTTCGACGAAACCGTGCTGAGCGCAATGCCGGATCTGCGCGGAATCACCTTCCGCTACCGCAGCGAAGAGATGGCCGCCGAGGCGGTGAAACTGCTCTGGAGCCAGATCGACGGCACCGATGTCAGCGCCGTATGCCGCAAGATACCAAAATCCATTACATATCACCTGTAAGCAGAAAGGGGTGAAACAATGCAGAAAGTACCGTTGATTCCTCAAGGAACCGTTCCCCGCTCCGGCAAAGTATCCCGGCCATTCACGTTGATCGAATTGCTCATTGTTATTGCAATCATCGCCATTCTCGCCGCGATGCTGCTGCCGGCGCTCAACAAGGCACGGGAGCGGGCGCAGACCGTAAACTGCACCAGCCAGCAGAAACAGTACGCGCTGGCCTGCACCCAGTACGGGCTGGACAATCAGGAGTGGATGCCGATCGCCTATGCGAATGCGGGCCGGGTGTATGACAGTTCGTTTCCGTTCTTCGGGGAGAATGTGATCACCTCCGGGCGGGTGCTCTTCGCCTACAAGTACCTCCCGGCCAATGTGGTCTACTGTGAAGCGATCCGCAAGGCGACCAATTACACCACAAGCAACATCGCCAACGAGGGAACCGCCACCTGGCTCTGCTATTCCCTGCTCGACTGGGGGCGGGCAGCTCACGACTACAGCGGTTCCTGGGATCCCTTCAAGCGGGAGGCGAAAAATCTGGTCGCCGGAGTGGGGTATGAATATGTCGACGACAACACCTGCTGGCAGACCTTCAAGAGCGCCAAAGGGCAGTCCGGCGCAGAGAATTCTCGGCGGAGACGGCATGATGGTCTCCGGCGGCAAATTCGCCGCACGCTCCAACATCGGCAAGCTCTGGTGCCTGGGCAACGAAAACATGGGCCATCTTGCGCTGGTTCACGGGAAACAGACCAACGTCTTCTATCTCGACGGCCACGCCGCCACCGGCGGGGCGAAGCTGCTGGGGAAAGGCGCCATCACCAAGGCGATCGACCCGATCTTCCCCGGACGCTACGTCCAGTATCTGTAACGGAAATCCGAAACCATCAACCGGAAAGGAAACGATATGAAGAAACTCTGGCATCTATTGCTCCTGACGGCCGCCGCCCTCCCGCTGTACGCCGGCCCCGCACTGCGCATCGATCTGGTCGGCCACTCGCCGGGAACCACGCTGGACACGATTTCCGCCCCGGAGGGCGCGGTCTTCGAACACCCCGCCTGGGACACAAAGGAGAACTCCCGCCGGCGCCGGCTCTGGATGTATCTGCCGGAGGTGAAGGACAATCAGTGGCGGAAGTTCGAAATCCGCTTCCGGACCGACCGCAAACAGCTGGTGCGCATCGGCTTCTCCCGGATGCGCCAGGCCGCGGGAGAACAATATCCCTATCTCCAGCTGCGCAATTTGAAGACGGAGAACTTCCCGCTCAAACCGGAATGGACCCGCTCCCTGCCGGAGCTCAAGCCGGTCGCGACGGAACAGGGTTCTCTCCTCATTCCCGCCGGTGAAACGCTCTATCAGGACCGGGTCGTCAACGGAGCAGTGGAGCTGGTCATCTCCGGCGAATACCGCTTTACCGACCGGAGTTCCGTCCGCCCGGAGGAGCCTTCGGTCGCGTTTGAATCCGGCCGCTGGAAGCTGATTCTGAACCGCGGCAACGGCAGCTGGCGCAGCCTCGCCTTCGACAACCGGATTCTCTTCACCGGCGAAACGCCGCCCTTCGAACTGAAACTGGACGGCGGCAAAAGCCTGAACAGCGAGGAGACCCGGCTGGTGAAGAGCCGCTTCGACGCGAAATCCGGCACGTTGGAGCTGGAATACGCCGCTCCGGAGTGGAATTTCATCGAGACGATCCAGTTCGGCGCCACCGCACCGAACCGGTTGCGGCGGCAGGTCTCCTTCGCGTACCTCGGGAACGATCCGGATCGTTCATTTCACCGGTTCACCTGGCTTCTTACCATGCCCTGCCGGGGAAATACCTCTTCCCCGGCGTTTTCTTCAACAACCCGATGGGAATCTGGGACAGCAGCCATAAATTTTCCGGAGCAGGCAGCGGCCAATGGGGCAGAGGCCGACTGGAACACCTCCCGGACAACGCCGGATTGTACGCCCCGCACTACGTCGGGGCGCTTCTTTAGAACAGGAAAAGGCCCGTCCCTGCTCTTCGTCCAGAAGAAGGAGCAGGAAGGATGCGCGTGGATCATCCGCCGGCGGGGCGGCACTCTCCGCATTGAACTGCCCATGGGCTGCGCCGGATGGGCGAAACAGGGGGTGCGTCACGAACTCGATCCGCTCTATCTGGAGGCGAGTCCCCGCCCGATCCGGCAGGCGCTCCGCGACGACCTGCCGAAGCTCTTCACGGCTACCGGCCAGACCGCGCCGCGGGATCGTGCCGAACGCGTGGCCGAAAGCCGGATCTACGGCAGTTACGGCGCCGAATTCCAGATGGCGAACTTCAACGACGCCGCCGGGGGGGAAGCCGAACGGGTCCGGGAGATGGGGTTCAACGTCTTCTACCTCCCGCCGGTGCAGGTTTCGACCGTGCGATACAACCCGATCGACTTCACCCGGGTCGATCCGACCTGGGGCAACTGGGAAGAGTACCGCAACTTCGCCGCGAAATTGAAAGCCTCCGGAATCGCACTGATGCAGGACATCGTACCGCACGGCGGCGAGGCTCCCTCGATTCTCGAACGGCTCTTCCTCTACAACGGCATGACGCTCGGCGGGCGGCTCGCCGACTTCAACAGCCCCCGAGTGGAACCGGAAGCTCAGGCAGTATGCCCGCAACTACTGCGAGCACGGCGCCGAAGCGTTCCGGATCGACGCGGTCGCGGGCAGCTCGTGCCCCAACTGGCGGCGCGCCGGGCACGGGCTGCCGCGCCGGGTGCCGTTCGAGGAACGGTTCAAAACCAGTCCGCGCAACACACCGCTTCCAAACGGAGTCTGGGAGAGATTCCTCGCCGAAAACGGCGGCCAGGTGCCCGCACTCTCCTATCCCCGCGCCAGTCTGGCCGAGCTTGCCGGCGGCATCCGGGTCATGAACACCATCCGCGGCGAGGCAAAACGGGTTTCGAGCGAAAACTTCACGCTCGCGGGAAACCCACGGCTACCCCCTATACCCGGTTCGCCGATCTCAGCTACGACATCCTGACCAACTATCTGCCGTACAAAATCAACGAGATTCCGGCGGAACCCTTCGCGGCACAGCTGGCGCAGTATCTGGAGGAGTCCCATTACGCTGACGTTCCCGGCGCATTGATGATGCGCAGCATCGTCACCAACGACAACCGTCACGCGCTGGCGGTCTGCGGATTTTCCGCCTCGCGGCCGTTGGAGGCGCTGCTCTACTTCTGCGAGAGGGGTGCCGCTCTGCTACTCAGACCATATGTTCGGCAACTACCGCTTCTATCAGAAGCTCAATGAACTGCGCCGCACCACCCCGGAACTCAGCCGGGGCACGCCCCGGTACACCCATGACGGCGGCGCGCTCCTGATCGAACGGCGCGGAGAAAGTTCCGCCGTGCTGGCAGTTCTCAACTTCGCCCCGGAAACGCGCACCATTGCGCCGGTACTGCCCGAAGCGCTGCAAAAGCGCCATCAATCGTCGACGCGATGAGCGGCCGTGCAATCGCCCGCCGCGGAAACCGCGCGGAACTTTCACTCGCCCCTGGGACATTCTGCTGTTGAAAGCCGGAGTTCCGGAGAAGGAGGCCATCGCGGCCGCGCCCCGCGCCGTCGCGAAAAAACACGGTCCGGCAAAACGGCAACCGGATCGAGGCCGGGAGCTACACCTTGCGTTTCGACCCGGCGACCGCGCTGCCGGAAGCCATTCTCTCCGCCGACGGGCGGGAGCTCTTCGGCGCAGCCGATCTCCTGAGCGCCGCCTGGGCCCCGCTCCCTGAGAAAATCGAGACGGGCATCGAATCGCGGCCCGACGGCGTCGCGCTGTGCGGCCGGGGCGGCGACGCGAGCTGGCGCTGGCTCTGCCGGGCGGACGGGGTCGCCGTCGAAGTGAAACTGCCCGACACCATGCGGCTGCTTCTGCCCGCGGTCTCCATGCAGGAGCTGCGCTACCCGGCCGGACTGGTCTGGTGGGAGGAGCACATCACCCCGGCGTTCGCCCGCGGCATGCGCTGGCAGCCGTCGCTCAAGCGGACCCCGTTCCGGCGGGGGGATGATTTCACGCTGCTCGCCGACTCCCGGCTGACGCCGCTCGCCTTGAACGAACCGCGCCTGTGGTTCGCCGACGGCGACGGCAGAAGCTGTGTGGCGGAATTCGAAACCGGAAACGCTCCGGCCTTCCGGCTCTTCCGCCGGTTCGGCGAGGTTCCGGGGGTGCATCTGCAACTGATCGGCAACGGCAGACTCCTGCTGAAGCCGGGGGCGGAACTCCCGGCGGAGAAGCTCGCCGCCACGCCGTGGCGCGCCGGGGAACTCTCCGTCACCGACCTCGGCAACGACTATCTCCTCGAAAACCGCCACTATCAGGTGAAGATCAGCCACCGCGGCGGGGTGGTGCGCGAATTCCGGCGCAAATCCGACGGGAAACCGCTCTTCACGAATGGCGAGCTCTTCCTCGCCGGGAAGAAGACGCTCCGCACGCTGGTGGATTTCGAGAGCTTCGTCTCGTTCAAACGCGACGGAAACCATCTCGCGCTGTCGGTCGAAGCGGAACTCCGCCCCACCTACGGGCGGGCGGAGAATATGCCACTGGTCTGCAACATCCAATTTCTCTTCGATGAGACGCCGCAGATCACCGCCCGGTACGAGGTGCTGCCGACCGGAGACGGATACCCCTGATTCCGCCTTCGAGTTCCGTTTCCGCGCCGACAAAGACAAGCGGCTGACGCTCCATCCGGCGGGGACCATTCTGCCGGGCAACCGTTATGGGATGAACGTCCGGTTCGACGCCTCCGGCGCGGGGGACGCCCGTCGCGGATGCGAAGGCGGAGGTCACCGCCTGTCGCGGGCCGCGCCCGGACCTCATCGCCGGGTGTTTCACCTGGAACTCCCTGCGGAGCGGGAAGATCGGCGCGAAGAACGACGCCTTCCCGGAAGGGATGACACTGACCCATAACTTCCGCAGCTATCCGGTGTTCCGCAACAACGAGAGCGCCATGGAGATGCGTTTCCCCGACCCGCCGCTCGAGCTGAGCGTCGGCCCGGCAACGCTTCCGGCCGGAAGTGACTGGCTCCTGACGGTAAGCTATTCGGGGAAAATCTGGTGATGGAGAAGCCCGCGTTCCGCCGTTCGGCGTGGACGCCCGACTGGAACGACGCGCCGAACCAGCCGGTCCCGGTGATCATCACCCTCTCCGGTACCGGCGATGATGGTAAATACATGTCGGAGACCCGGAAATGTCTCTGGCAGGGTTCGCCGCGGAAGGCGGTGGAGAGAATCCGGTTCCGGATCCCGCGGGATCTGCGCAGCCCGGTCGTGCGCGTTCAGAGCAAAGTAGCGGAAGAGAGCACGCTGTGGATTCACTCCGTGACGTTGACTCCCGCAGAACCGGACCGCTGAAAACAGAGTTTCCCCCCTCCGGATTCAGGCGGAACGGGCGATTTCAACGACAGTCGGCGCTTTTTTTATCCGGGAAACTGGAAATTCCAGGCAAGACAGGATATGTTATATCCCGGAATGCAGGTGCAAACTCCCAGTAGACGGAAGCGCTTTATGAACGAAACCGATACGGAACTCGATCTTTTCAGTTTTCTCCAGCCGGAGCCGGACCAGGCCCCGGCGCCGGAAGCAGCCGATGCCGGGAGTTCTCCGGAGCCCCCGGCCGCAGCCCCGGCGGCCCCGGCGGCGCCGCCGGAAAAACGGCCGCTTTCCCATGCGGAACTCCAGCAGCTCGCCCTGGGTTTTCTCGTCTCCCTCAACCCCGACGCCGTTGCAGATTCAGGTACCGGCGCGTTTCCGGAAGTATCAGGTCACTGCGGCCGGATTCTGGCGGGGAGAGGGGCGAAACTACCGCAACGTCGAACGAACCGCCGTCGTCGTGCTTTATGAACGGTTTGAACACTGCTTTTCCGACTGCGCCGACCGCGACGCCCGGCTCGCGGCAATCCACGCCCTGCGCTCCGAAAGGGAAGAGCTCGAAGCGGAGATCCGGCAAACCGAGCCGGAACTCGGCTCCACCGACGACCTCTTCAGCGAATTCCGCCGCTGGGACTACGCCTCCAGCCGAAACCCCCGTTACCGCAAATTGAGCCGGCAGCTGGAAAAACTGCTCCACGCACTCCATCAGGGCAGCCGCCTCGAACACATCCGGCAGACCGGCGTCGCCGACCTCTGCTACCTCGCCGTGCCGGAAGGACTGGTCGCCCCTGACGAAATCGCCTCCGGCTGGGGACTGGTCTATCTGGGACAGGACCGGAGTTTCCGGCTCGCCCGCGAGGCGGAACCGCAGAGCATCGCCACGCCGGAGGGTCGCCGGATCCTCGCGCAGAACATCGCCGTGGCGGGCTCCGGCGCCGTCCTCTTCGCCGCCGGCGTCGACCACGGACGCAACGGCGCCGTCGCCTACCGCCGCCCGCCCCGCCGCAAGGCGCGGCTCAGCCGGAATCCGGAACACGACGCCAGCCGCTGACCGCACTCTTTCACGAGTGCAGCGGAACCGCGGGGGTATGCACGATGTTCAGGGCAACCTCCATGTCGCTGGTGGTGTCATTGGCCTGAAACTCCACCTCGACCCCGTTCGGCACCCGTGCATGAATCGCCAGCGAACGACCGGATTTCTCCCAGCGCACTTCGATCCGCCCGTGCACGGTCGGACGGCTCCCCCGCCGCAAAATCGATCCCGGTCACCCGGGGCGAGATCAGGAAACGCCTGCCGCCCACGCCGTCCGGAACAATTCCCAGCACCAGCCGGGGCAGATAGTAGAGCGGCGCGGCCGACCAGCCGTGGCAGTGACTCCGGGTCGGGAAATCCCCGACGTGGGAGAAGGCCCGCGCATAGGTCTCCCACACAGTGGAAGCCCCCGCCTGAAGCATCGACCGGTAGTCGCGGCGGATCGCATCGAGAATCTCCCCCGCGACGCCGAGCTTCTCAAGCGCTTCGTAATAGTAGAGCGAGGCGAAGGGAGAAGCGACCGGAATCAGTTCCGAACGGGGCGAAAGCACGTTGGCACGAACCTCCGCCTGATGCTCCGGCGCGGCCGCGTCGAAGATCTCCGCAAGCATGCTGGTATGGACACTGACATCTTCGGATGAACGCCCGTTTTCATCGATGGAATCCGGCCACGCGAGTTTGCGCGCATCCCACACCCGGTTGACCGAAGCGGCCAGCGCGGCGCGGAACTCCCGCCAGTGCGCGACGACTTCCGGCACCTCCTCCCGCGCCTCGCCGAGCCTGACCGCCGCGTCGAGCGCGCCGATGAGGAAGAGCGAGTTGTAGATCATGATCCGGAATTCGCACTTCGTCCGGCTCCAGTCGAAAAGATTCCAGCCGGTGCAGGCGAAGAGTCCGGTGCCGGGATCGAGCATCGATTCCGCGCCGGAGAGGTTTTTCTCCAGCATCGGCCACACTTCGCGGACGAATTCGAGATCGCCGGTCTCTTCATGGTAATCGAAAATGGAGAGAACCCACATGAAACTCCAGGCCGGAATGATGTTGTCCCAGCTCGACGGCACCTGACTGCCGACCAGCGGCAGCCGGTCGAGCGACTCTCCGCCCAGCCGGATGCAGCGCCGCACCAGGTCGTAGGCACCGAAACAGCTCATGGCGAACAGCGATTCGCTGCGGGCGTCCCCACCCAGAGCGTCTGCTCGTACAGCGGACAGTCGGTGAAGGTATCCTCCATGCACAGTTTGAGGGTCCGGCGCGAAATATCGTAGATCCTCTCCAGCGCCAGATCGCTGCACCGGAAGAAGCCCTCCTCCACCACCGGATAGGTCGACTCCACCAGCCGCAGCGACTGGAAGCGAACCGGAGCGGTCATCCGTCGCAGCGTGATGAAGAGATACCGCCCGCCGCGCCGCTGAAAACTGGTGAAACGGTTCCATCCCTCGCGGCAGATGTAGCGCATCGAATGGCGATAGTGCAACCCGGTGTGCTGGATCCGTCCGGTTTCGGAGATGTACTCCGAAACCGAGAGGTCGATCACCGTTCCGGCGGCGGCGATCAGCGAGAAGTTCCAGAACCCGATGTTCTCCTCGCCGAGATCGTAGCAGAGTTCGACATCCCGCCCATCGACCGGATGAATCACCGTCATGCGGTCATCGGGATAGATGAGGTTTTCCGGATGCTCGACATCACCGGGATGAACCGGCTCCGCACGGCGGCATTCGAAGGAGAAGTGGCAGGAGGTATCGACCATCTCCTCCTCCTTCAGCGGCCGGGCCGACGGGCAGAGTTTACGGAACTCCTCGAAGTTTCGGCAGCGGAGCACCTTCGCCCGCTCCTCCTCGTATGCTTTCCGGCGCTTCTGATAGTCGGGACTGGCCCAGGGACAGGGCAGATCCGGCAGCAGCGCGGCCAGTTCGCGCAGCTCGGCGATGGTGCAGCCGGCAATGCGGCTGCGGTCGATCCCCGATTCAGGATAGAATCCGATCGCCTGAAAGTTGCTGTGCCCGGAGAGGCTGTCCACACCGAATACGAGGAAATTCCGGCCGCGGCGCAATTCGATCCGCCCCTCCTTCGCTGTGATGCCGTTCACGGCGACGAGAATGTTGAGCGCGACGATCGAGATCTCCTGCTCCTCCGGCGAATCGATCTCGAACGCGACGAAATAAGGGAGAATGGTGGGCGTCTGGACCGAAACGTCGCCGGGGAAGAGAATCCGCTGCGGCGCGATGCCGATCGTGACCAGCTCCGGCATCACCCGGTTCGCGCTTTCGAACCGGCGCAGCAACGCCTCGCGGCGGGTCAGCGGCGGACAATCGCGCGGTGCAAGGTTCTTCCAGGGACCGGCCTCCGCGGCGCAGACAATCGACGCGCTCTTCCATTCGAGGTTCCGATGAATCGACGCGTCGAAGCATTCGAACGGCGGCTGCTGAATCGAGATCGGCGGCGTGTTTTCCACCCACTGCGGCAGCGGCGCGGCGAACCAGTTCGAATCGGTGACGATGGTCTCGGTGGAACCATCCGGCATGCTCATCTCCAGCTGGGCGAGAAAACCGGCCCGCTGCGGCAGCTGATGAAAGTTGCCGCAGCCGAAGTATCGGACCACCGCCTCGATCTGATTGGGCCCGTTCCGGAGCACTCCGGCGAGGTCGTGAAGATCGTACCGGGTGTGAGCGGGATAGCTGCGCCCCGGACCGTCGCCGAGCCACTGCCCGTTGACCTTGAGCCGGTAGCCGCTGTCGGCGCAGACCGCGAGATGCGCTTCCGCCGGAACAGCCTCCAGCCGGAAATCCCGCCGGAAAATCGAACAGAGATTGTAGCCGCGTCCGTCCCCGTCGTCGGACCAGATCCAGTTGGCGGAAATATTCATCGCAAAAACTCCCCGAAATGGTGTGGCAGATTCCTGTTGCATGATCTCTTGAAAATACACCGGGGAATCGTCGTTTTCAAGGGGCGCGGCAAAATCTTTCCCCGGAAATCCGCCGCCGTTTCAGAGCCGGAGAGAACCGGTTGCCCGGACCGTTATTCGAACTTCATGCTCCGGCCGTAGAAGCAGCCCGGCGGCGGATCCGGCGATATTCTCCGGGAGCGACCAGATATCTTTGCTGAAACGCAGTGGAAAAGGACATTGCGGAACCATATCCGATTTTTTGGGCAATCGCCGAAAGCGGGAGATCACTTTTATCCAGCAGGCAACAGGCCTGATTGAGCCGCACTCCGCGCAGAAATTCCGACGGGCTCTTCCGCAGATGACGCTGGAAAAGCCTCACCAGCATGGAAGAGGAAATTCCCGCGGCAGCGGCAGCATCCTCAACACTGATGAAGTTCATGTAATTTCCGCACAGGAATTCAACCGCCATCGCCAGTTTTGGATTCGACACGGTAAACGCATCCGTACTGTGGCGGGAAACGATCGCCGAAGGGGTCACCCGGACCGGCAGCGACGGAACACTCTCGCCATTCATCATCCGTTCCAGCAGCTCCGCCGCTTTGCGCCCCATCTCAAACGGTTCCCCGCATATATGGGAGGTTGGAATGGACGCATTTTCAAGCAGGCAGGAGTTGTCGGAGTTGCAGAGCACCGCAAACTCCTCCGGCACCCGGATCCCCAGCCGGGATATGATCCGGTAGACCACCGCCAGATGCCTTCCGTTCGAGATGAAGAGCGCCACCGGCCGGGGCAGAGCCAGAAAAAATGAAGAAAGCCGCTCCACGATCCACCCGTAATCAGTCAGCTTTTCCGGACGCAGATTCTCCTGCCAGTAACAGATTTCCAGCGAAAGCCCGCGTCGTGCCAGCTCTTCTTTCAACGATACGACCGGGTCAATATCGGCAACCCGGTCAGCCTGGTTCCAGTTTCGGGCATCAATCGCGGCAAAGTTGCAGAACCCTTTATCCTGAAAATAATCGGCGACCATCACCGCCATCGTCCGGGTATCGCCGGCCACCGTCCGGACATTCCCGTGCGGCGGCAGAGTAAACGAAACCACCGGAATATGATCGATCTCCCGGATCTCCTTCAGCTCCTCCAGGGAAAATGAATCGGAGAGTACTCCATCGCCGAACCAGCCCGGCGGAAACCGCCCTTCATAACATTCGATCTGCCAGCCGTGACAATGGCCGAACCGGTAAATTTCCTGTAGAATCGATCCATTCGGCGACCGCATCGCACAAAGAACCTGTCGCATGAAAATTCCTTTCAGGTTCATAAAAAATATATATTATTCCATTTTTAATATATTTTCAATCGTCCTGAAATCAAGTATAATAGAATAAGAAATCTTGAAACAGCCATTTCGGAAGAGGTTCCAACATGAAAAAAACATCGGGTATGCTGCTTATTCTCGCCTCCATCCTTCTGTACTCCTCCGAGCCACTGAAGCTGGTACCGGCAGGAATGGAACAGCATTTCGTCACGCCGGGCAAGGCGGCGCTCTTCCAGTTTCACACCGACGCGGAAAATCCGCCGGGACGGCTCACCGGGCAGCTGTTCGATTTCACCGGGAAACGGTTCGCGGCGGCGGAATTCACTCTTCAGCCGAACCGGAAAAGCTATTCCGGCACAATTACATTCCCTGCTGGCTTTTTCGAACTCTCCTTTCCGGCGGCGGGCGGAGTCCGGTTCGGCATCCTCTCTCTGCCGGACAACTCCGGCAGCAGAGATCTTTTCTGGGGAATCAATCTCAATGCGAAACCGGGCGTGGAATCGATGTTCCGGATTCTCCACCGGTTCGGTATTCAGTCGGTCCGCAGGTGGCACTCCTGGGAATATGAGGAAAGAAGTCCCGGCTGCTGGTCCGCGAACGAGGAGAAAGGTTACGATTTCGCCGGCCGGAACGGCATGTCCATCCTGATCTACAACAACCGGGTGCCGATCTGGATGCGAGCCCCCTCGGAACGGAAAAGAATGGATGCGCTCCCGGCTTCCGTGCTTCAACTCTCCCCCTCCATCGAAACCATGCTGGCCCGCCGGCGGCAGGTCATGGGAGCATACCAGCTGCGCAACGAGCCGGATCTGAAATCGCGTTCCGGCGACCTGTATCAGCCCTATTTCGCCGCCAACTCCTACCTTGCAGGCAGGGAAAATCCCGATCTCCCGGTGGTCGGCCCCGGATTCGGTTCCTTTTTCGGAACAATTGATGCCCAGCGATGGCGGATCTATCTGGAAAACGGCCTGCTCGAGACCATCGACATCTTCGCGTTTCACAACTATACCGCACCGGAAACCCTGTGGCCGCACATCCGTCAGATCCGCGACATTTTCGCGGACTCCCCCAGGGCGGCACTTCCTCTCTGGATAACCGAATGCGGGAAACCGTGGAGCCGTGGATTTTACAATCTGAAAGACATCTATCGCGGTCCTTCCGCCCCCCGGGCAAAAGTTAAGGAAGATTTGCGCAGCGCCCATTGGATTGTGGCAAAAGCATGTCTGGCCAGAGCGGCGGGAATCGACCGGTTCTTCGTGTTCATTCTCAACTTCCACCCGGAACGCACCGCCAATTTTGGTCTGCTCGACCGGAATAACACACCGCATCGCTCTCTGGGCGCATACTTTTATGCGGCGCAGCTCCTCGCCGGGAAAACCTATCTCGGCGATACGCGGAGCTGCCCCGACGGGGCGGAGCGGATCTTGGTATTCTCCGACGGCCGGCACCACACCGGCGTCATTCTCGGCCGCGACGAAACTCCCGTTCAACTTCCCGCGCCGGAGTTTCCGGTTCTGGATCAGTTCGCGATCGACGGAAGCCCCCTGTCGCCGGATAAAGCCGGCCGCACCCTCCTCCGTGGAATCAACTATCTCACTCTGTCGGAACTTCCTCCGCTGAACCGGGAGACCGAAGGAGCGAAACTGCTCGCCATTGCCCGGAGCTACCGGCCGCTCCCCCGGAAGCAAAATCCCGTCATCTTCCAGTTTGATCCGGCCGGATTGCCGGCAAATCGGCTGGGGTATCAGGCCCGGCCGGAACGTCTGGTTTTCTCCGCCGTCAACCTGTCGGAGAAGGAACAGAAAATCTCCCCGCATCTTCAACTTCCGCCCGGCGGAAAAATTCTCTCGTCTCCGAAGGTACCGCAGATTCTGGTTCCCCGCTCCGCAACGAGCCTGGAATACCAGCTCGATCTTGCCGGAGTGAAAAATCCCGGCAACTTCCGGATCCGCCTGGAAGATTCGTCGGGGACGGGCAACTTCCTCGTTCTGCCCTTTTTCCTTCCTTTTGAAAACACTCTTGCGAAATCCTTCGAAACCGGCAATGTGAAACGCTGGCGTCCCCACTGCTCCGGCAGCATGACCATCTCCGACGATCCGACCGAGAAGGCGATCAGAATTCATGCGGATTTCACCGGCATAAATGAAAATCACTGGGCCGAACCGGTATACCGGTTCTCTTCGCCCGGGGAAAATCTGACGGGGTCCCTCGGAGTCTCTTTCGAAATCAGGGCGAAACAGAGCAACGGGTCAAAGTATTTCACATATCAGGTTGTTGGATTTCACGATGAAAACAACCGGAATATCACCGTACACTTCACACCGGCACCGACGGAACAATGGCAGACCCGCACTGTTCTCTGGCCCTCTTTTCTCAAGCTGGAACAACTCAAAGAGTTCCGAATCGGGCTGGGACCGTCGGACAACAAACTCGATTACTGGATCCGCAATATCCGTTTTCTTTATCCGGATAAACAATAGACAAGGAGAGTGACTATGAAGCGGAAAAAAGATTTTCGGAGGATCTGCGCAATCGATGGCGCTGTATGCAGATTTACTCTTATTGAACTTCTCATCGTAATCGCGATCATCGCCATTCTGGCAGCGATGCTGCTGCCCGCACTCGGCAAGGCCAGAGCTGCCGGCATGCGTACCCGATGCGCGGGAAATTTCAAGCAGATCAACACCGCTGTCTCCCTTTACGCCGCGGACTTTCAGGATATGTGGCCGATTAACCTCACTCCAAGCTGGGCCTGGGTCCAGGCGATCTGTATCATCCCCGGAAAGGAGTCCAGCTATCCCCTCAGCCGCAACTATGTGACCCGTGAGGTGACGATCTGCCCGGCCCAGCGGGAAAAATTTGATTTCTCCAGGGAATTCAACAGCATCGGAGTGAATTCCCCCGCCATGCGAACCCAATGGTGGCTAGGTGAAAAACGAGAGAGTTTATTCGGCTCATTTTCCTCCCTCTTCTCCTCCCCGGCAGCAGGACAATACACGCTCCACCTGAACCGTCTTCGCAACCATTCGAAACTTCCGCTCTTTTCCGACACCTTTTCCATTCAGGCTGATGTTCATTATGGCGAAAGCTATTACGGCTTTTCTCCGACGGAGAACGGAACAGGGGTTGCCAGCATCCATCACGGAGACAGCGGAATGCTCCTGTGGGGAGACGGGCACGTCACGTATCCGCATGAGGGAGATTTCCGCGTTCAGGATTTTGAGCTCATCATGATCAACGGTATCAAAAAAGATCTCCGGACACCGTAGAGCAGGGAAATGCCGGCAGAAGGAAGAAACCGCGAACCGGCGACTATTCGAACTTCATGCTCCGGCCGTAGAAGTAACCCGGAGGCGGCGCGTCCGAGATCAGCCGGTCGATCCGCGACAGCGGCGCGATCGCGAAGATTCCCGACCGGTCGAACTTGTCGCTGCCGATCAGCAGGTAGTTTCGGGCCGAAATCTCCAGCACCCGCCGGAGAAAGTTCGCATGGTATTCGTGGCGCGAGGAGATTCCCTCCGGCGTCATCCCCAGCGCCGAAAGAAACGCCTTGCCGATCGAGAGGTGTTCCAGCTCCCGCATCGTCGCCTGCCCGAGAAAGGCGTTGAGCTGCAGATCGTAGTTTCCACCCAGCGCGATCAGAAAGTAGTTCGACGGGAACAACGGAAACTCCTGGATGATCAGCACCGAATTGGTCACGATCGTCAGATTGGCGAAGTTCGAATTCTGCAGCAGCTTCGCCAGGTAGTAGACCGTGGTCGAGGAGTCCAGAAAGATGATGTCGCCGTCGCGGATCTCCGAAATCGCCGCTTCAGCGATGATCTGTTTCACCTCGCGATTGTTCACCAGCCGGTCCCGGTAGTGCACCGACAGCACCGGCGACGCAGCCGCGTCCACCGCCGCGACGCCACCATGCACCTTGCGCACCTGCCCCGCCTTGACCAGCGCCGCCACGTCGCGATGGATCGTCGCCGAAGAGACCTGAAACTTCTCCATCAGTTCCGGCAGGGAACAGTATTTACGCTCCTGCACATACTGGACGATCTCATACGAACGCAGGCTCTTCATCCGGTCTACGCCTCTCCAAACTCACAGGTGAGAAACTCCCGCAGGGCATCGTGCCAGTCCGGCATCGGCGGCAGTCCGGCCAGCCGAAGCATCCGTTTCTCCAGCCGGGAGTTGGCCGGACGCGGCGCCGGACGCGGGAACTCCTCCGTGCGGCACGGCACCACCTTCTGCGTCACCCGCCGCTGCGAGAAGATTTCACAGGCGAACTCATACCAGCTGGCCTCCCCCTCACAGGTGAGGTGGAACGTCCCGACCAGCCCGGGACGGCGGAGCAGCTCCCGCAGTCCGCGGGCGACCGCCGGCGCGCTGGTTGGATTGCCGATCTGATCGGCCACCACCTTGAGTTCGGGGCGGCTCCCGTCGGCCAGCTTGAGCATCGTGTGGACGAAACTCGGCCCTCCCGCTCCGTAAAGCCAGGAGATGCGCGCAATCACATGGTCCGGACAGTGGGCGCGGACCAGCTCCTCCCCGGCGAACTTGCTCTGCCCGTAGATGGTGGCGCCGCCGGTCGGCCGGTCGAATTCACTGTACGGACGGTCCGCATTGCCGTCGAACACGTAGTCGGTCGAAATCGCGATCAGCCGGACACGGTTCCGGTTGCAGGCCGCCGCCACCACTCCGGTGCCGAACGCGTTGAGCCGGAACGCCAGGTCACGCTCGCTCTCGCACCGGTCCACCGCGGTCATCGCGGCACAGTGAATGACCGCATCCGGCCGCGCTTCCCGCAGCAAGGCGTCGAATCCGGCCGGATCGGTGATATCCGCCTCCGGCAGATCGGTTGGAATCACTTCGTATTCAGAAAGCTCCGCGGTCAGGGTGCGTCCGAGCATCCCGCGCCCCCCGGTGAGAAGTACTTTCATTGCAGTTCCCTTTCTCCAGGGGATCACCCCTGCTTCTCCTCGTTGAAATCGAACAGTTCCGCCTCCGCCAGCCGGGGGTTGCGCGTATCTTTCGGCGACAGGATGAAGGAATCCACCTTGACCCGCCAGTCGATCCCGAGCTCGGGATCGTCGAAGGCAATCCCCGTTCGTGCGGCGGACTGTAGCGGTTGTCGCACTTGTAGGCGAAGATCACCTCGTCGGAGAGCACCACAAAGCCATGCGCAAATCCCCGCGGAACGAAGAGCTGGCGCTTATTCTCTCCGGAGAGCTCCACCGCCACATGCCGCCCGAAGGTAGGCGACCCCCGACGGATGTCCACCGCCACATCGAGCACCGCGCCGCAGATCACCCGCACCAGCTTCGCCTGCGTATAGGGCGGCGCCTGATAGTGAAGTCCGCGCAGCACGCCGAACCGGGACTTCGATTCGTTGTCCTGAATGAAACGGGCGTGAATGCCGGCTTCGGCCAGCGCCGCTTCATTCCAGGACTCAAAAAAATACCCGCGCGCATCCCCGAACACCTTCGGTTCCAGGATCATCACGCCGTCTATTTCCGTCGGAATCACTTTCATGCCGACCCCTCACTCCTCTTCGATCAGCCGGGCGAGGTACTGCCCGTACTCGGTTTTCATCATGTCCTGAATGCTCTCCCGGACCTCTTCACGGGTCATCCAGCCGTTGTTGTAGGCGATCTCCTGCAGACAGGCGACCTGAAGTCCCTGCCGCGATTCGATCGTGCGGATGAAGTTGGCGGCATCGAGCATGCTTTCGTGTGTGCCGGTATCCAGCCAGGCGTAGCCGCGGGCCAGCTTCTCCACATGCAGATCCCCCCCGCTTGAGATACTCGTTGTTCACCGAGGTGATCTCCAGCTCGCCCCGCGCGGAGGGCTTGATATGACGGGCGATCTCCACCACGTCGTTGTCGTAGAAATACAACCCGGTCACCGCGTAGTTGGAACGCGGATGCGCCGGTTTCTCCTCGATCGACACCGCTTTGCCCGCCGCATCGAACTCCACCACACCGAACCGCTCCGGATCGCACACATAGTAGCCGAACACCGTGGCGCCGGACTTGCGCGCCACCGCCTTCTTCAAGAGAACGCTCAGGTTCGCGCCGTAAAAGATGTTGTCACCGAGCACCAGGGCAACCGGATCACGGCCGATGAAGTCCGCCCCGATCAGAAACGCCTGCGCCAGCCCGTCGGGCGACGGCTGCACCGCATAGGAGAGCCGGACGCCGAACCGGGAACCATCTCCGAGCAACCGCCGGAAGTTCGGCTGATCCTCCGGCGTGGTGATGATCAGAATGTCGCGAATCTCCGCCAGCATCAACGTCGAAAGCGGATAGTAGATCATCGGCTTGTCATAGATGCCGAGCAGCTGCTTCGAAACTCCGCGGGTGATCGGATGGAGCCGACTCCCGGCTCCGCCGGCCAGAACAATGCCTTTCATTTCGCCTTTCCTCCCAGTCCGAGACGCTCCCGGGAATAGGAGCCGTCCTGCACCCGTTTGCACCAGGTGTCCCGATGATCCAGATACCACTCCACCGTCTTGCGGATGCCGCTCTCGAAGGTCTCCTGCGGCTTCCAGCCCAGTTCCCTGCCGATCTTGGCGGCGTCGATCGCATAGCGCAGATCGTGCCCGGGACGGTCGGTGACGAAGGTGATCTGCTCACGGTAGGAGCGCCCGTCGGAACGCGGCCGCAGTTCGTCGAGCAGCGAGCAGATGGTTTCGACCACCTCGATGTTCTTCTTTTCGTTGTGCCCGCCGATGTTGTAGGTCTCGCCCGGCACCCCGGTGGTGGCGACCAGATAGAGTGCCCGGGCGTGGTCCTCCACATAGAGCCAGTCGCGAATCTGCGCTCCGGTGCCGTAGACCGGCAGCGGCTTGCCGTCGAGCGCGTTGAGAATGACCAGCGGAATGAGCTTCTCCGGGAAGTGGTAGGGGCCGTAATTGTTGGAACAGTTGGTCACGATCGTCGGCAGTCCGAAGGTGCGCTTCCACGCCCGGACCAGATGGTCGCTGGCCGCCTTGCTCGCCGAATAGGGCGAAGAGGGAGCGTACGGCGTGGTCTCTCGGAAGAAGTCCCCCGGGCCCTCCAGGTCGCCGTAGACCTCGTCTGTCGAAATGTGATGAAAACGGAACCGGCTCTTCTCCTTCTCGCCGAGAGACTGAAAATAGTTCCGCGCCGCCTCCAGCATTGTCGCGGTACCGACTACGTTGGTCTGGATGAACTGCATCGGGCCGTCGATGGAACGATCCACATGGGATTCCGCCGCCAGATGCATGACGATATCCGGCCGGAAGTCGGCGAAGACCCGGTCGAGCTCTGCCCGGTCGCAGATGTCGAGCTGTTCGAACCGCAGCCGCGGGGAGTCGGCAACCTCCGCCAGCGACTCCAGATTCCCGGCATACGTAAGTTTATCGATCACGCACACGGCATCGGGGGGTATTCCGGATGATGTGCCGGACCACCGCCGAACCGATGAAACCGGCCCCGCCGGTCACAATGATTCTTCTCTCTTGCAAAATAGCCGTCCTTTCCCGTAAATCTCTTTCTTCGATCCTCCGTTTCTTCTAACATAGCATGTCGCAGGGGGAAATACAATCGCCCGCTTTCCGGAGGAAAGGGAAAAATGGAAAGAAATTTCCCCGATCACACCTTCCGTGCATTGCAAAAACGCAAACCCTCCTGTATGTTAAAACCGAACTGAACACAGGAGAAATTTCCACCATGAAAAAAGCCTTGATCACCGGGATCACCGGCCAGGACGGCTCCTACCTGAGCGAATTCCTTCTGGAAAAAGGATATGAAGTGCACGGAATCATCCGTCGCGCCAGCTCCCTCAACACCGTCCGTATCGACCATCTCTGCCGAACCCACTCCGGAGAATGCGCGCAGCTCCGGCTCCATTATGGTGATCTGACCGATTCGAGCAATCTCAACCGGCTGCTCGAAGCGATCGCTCCCGACGAGATCTACAACCTCGGCGCCCAGTCGCATGTAAAGGTCTCATTCGAAGTGCCGGAGTTCACTGCCGAATGCGATGCGATCGGCGTGCTGCGGCTGCTCGACGCCATCCGGGAGACAGGCATCCGCACCCGTTTCTACCAGGCCTCCACCTCGGAACTTTACGGCAAGGCGGAGGAGATCCCGCAGAGCGAGACCACACCGTTCCACCCCCGCTCCCCCCTACGCCGTCGCCAAATTGTACGGCTTCTGGATCACCCGGAACTACCGGGAGGCGTACGGCCTCCATGCCAGCAACGGCATCCTCTTCAACCATGAATCCCCGCGGCGCGGAGAAACCTTCGTCACCCGCAAGATCACGATGGCGGTCGCCCGGATCCACCGCGGCATGCAGGAGTGTCTCTTCATGGGCAATATCGACGCCCGGCGCGACTGGGGATACGCCCCGGATTTCGTCCGCATGATGTGGAAGATGCTCCAGCAGGAGGAGCCGGGCGACTATGTGGTCGCAACCGGCGAAACCCATTCGGTAAGGGAGTTCATCGAGAAGTCGTTCGCCCATGTCGGCCGCCGCATCGAGTGGAGAGGCTCCGGCGCGGAGGAGATCGGCGTCGACACGACCACCGGCAGAACCGTCGTGCGGATCGATCCGCGCTATTTCCGTCCGGCGGAAGTGGACCATCTGATCGGCAATCCGGCCAAAGCCAGGGGAAAAACTCGGCTGGCATCCGGAGGTCACGTTCGAAGAACTGGTCCGGATCATGACCGAAGGCGATCTGCGGCTGCTCGACCGGCCGGGTTACGAAACCGGATTCTGACCCGTCTCCCCCTTTTTCGGCACAGCAGAAAGGGCACTTTCCCACAACGGAAGAGCGCTAAAATTCCCGCCGGAAAGCTGTAACCCGCTCATGGAAAAACGCTAGGAATATCGCGGTCAAAAAAATCGCAAAAAACACAAGATATTGTGTATTTCATAGTTGAAATATCTATATTGTGTGGTATTATAGATAACGTGCGCTCCCACTCCGGAACGGTTCCGGCGTGGGAATTTCACTGAAAATACAATCGGGAAGATTCGAGCAGCAACCTTCAACAGCGAACAACAGGGGCAGAACGGGGAAAGATGCAAGAGATCAAGTCATCCATTGAAAAAATGAAGAAGCGCGACGGCCGGATTGTGGAATTCGATCCGGAGCGGATCGTCATCGCGATCGGGAAAGCACTGAAGGCCGCCGGAACCGCCAATGACAAGGTCGCGCGCAACGTCGCCCGGCACGTGGTGGATGAACTGGTCGCCAAGGGTTATGACGCCCCGGATATGATTCCCGACGTCGATCTGATCCAGGACTTGGTCGAACATGCGCTGATCACCCGCGGCCTGCCCCAGGCGGCCAAGCTCTACATCCTCTACCGCGCCAGCCACGACAAACTGCGCGAAGGACGCAAGCTGATGATGGATGTGCAGGATCTCGTGTCGAGCTATCTCGGGCAGGAGGACTGGCGGGTCAATGAGAACTCCAATTCCGGCTACTCCTATGCGAGTCTGCTCAACCACGTCTCCGGCGCGGTGATCGCCAACTATACGCTGGCGAACATCTACCCGAAGGAGATTGCCGAAGCGCACCAGAGCGGCGACTTTCATCTGCACGACCTGTCGTGCGGCATCGTCGGTTACTGCGCCGGCTGGAGCCTCCGCGATCTGCTCGAACGCGGCTTCCAGGGGCGCGGCGGCCGCGCGTCGGCGGCGCCGGCGAAGCATTTCGACACGGCGACCGGTCAGATCGTGAACTTCCTCTCCACTCTGCAGACGGAGTGGGCGGGGGGCGCAGGCGTTCAGCTCCTTCGATACCCTGCTGGCGCCCTTCGTGCGGCATGACAAGCTCACCTATCAGCAGCTCAAGCAGAACATTCAGCAGTTCGTCTTCGGCCTGAACATCGCCAGCCGCTGGGGGCAGACCCCCTTCACCAACCTCACCTTCGACTGGGTGGTGCCGGAGGATCTCCGCGACAACCCGGTGATCATCGGCGGGAAACCGCAGGACGAGGTCTACGGCGACTTCCAGGAAGAGATGGATCTCATCAACCGCGCCTTCCTTGAAGTGATGGCCGAAGGGGGACCGCGACGGCCGGATCTTCACCTTCCCGATTCCGACCTACAATGTGACGAAGGATTTCAACTGGACGAGTGAGAATGCGAAGCTGCTTTTCACCGTCACCGGCAAATACGGGCTGCCCTACTTCCAGAACTTCATCAACAGCGATCTGAAGCCGGGCGACGTGCGCAGCATGTGCTGCCGCCTGCAGATGGATATGCGCGAACTGCGCAACAAGACCGGCGGTCTGTTCGGCGCCGGCGAGCAGACCGGTTCGATCGGTGTGGTGACCATCAACATGCCGCGGCTCGGCTACATCTCCAAGGACGAAAAGGAGTTCTTCGCACGGCTCGATCACCTGATGACGCTGGCGATGGAATCGCTGGAGATCAAGCGCAAGGTGGTGCAGAAGCATCTTGAAGGGGATCTTCTTCCCTACACCAAGACCTATCTGCCGAACCTCGAACACCACTTCAGCACCATCGGTCTGGTGGGGATGAACGAGTGCTGCCTCAACTTCCTCGGCTGCTCGATCTGCGACCGGGAAGGAGCGGAGTTCTCGCGCAAGGTGCTGCTTCACATGGCGGAGAAGATCAAGGACTTCCAGGAGGCCAGCGGGCACATCTACAACCTCGAGGCGACGCCGGCGGAAGGAACCAGTTTCCGGCTGGCCCGGCTGGACCGCAAGCGGTTCCCGGAGATCATCTGCGCGGGCAGCGAAAACCCGTACTACACGAACTCGACGCAGCTGCCGGTGGGGTACACCAGCGACCTCTTCGAGGCGCTCGATCTGCAGGCGCCGCTCCAGCAGATCTACACTGGCGGGACGGTCTTCCACGCCTTCATCGGCGAGCGGATCGACGACCCCGAACTGGTGGCGTCGCTGGTCAAGCGGATTGCGACCAACTACCGGATTCCGTACTTCACGCTGACGCCGTCGTTCAGCATCTGTCCGGTCCACGGCTACATTCCGGGCGAGCACTTCGAGTGCCCGCTGGAGGCGGAGCATAAGGAAGCGGTCAACGAGTAAGCAGGGAAACGAGGGGCGGGCGCAGAAGCATTCGCGCCCGCCGGTGAACATTCACGATACAGGAAACGACAAAGGAGAACGGATCATGGCGAAGTGTGGAGAAAAGACTGAAGTGTACAGCCGCGTCTGCGGATATTTCCGCCCGGTTTCCAACTGGAACAAGGGCAAGAAGGAAGAGTTCAAGGACCGCAAGACCTTCGAAGTCAAGTAAGAGGAATCCGGCGAAGAGGAGCGGAATCCGCGAAACCGGAATTCATCAACAAATTCATGTTCAAATAAGGAGAAGAGATCATGGCGAAGTGTGGGGAAAAGACTGAAGTGTACAGCCGCGTCTGCGGATATTTCCGCCCGGTTTCCAATTGGAACAAGGGCAAGAAGGAAGAGTTCAAGGACCGCAAGACCTTCGAAGTCAAGTAAGAGGAATCCGGCGAAGAGGAGCGGAATCCGCGAAACCGGAATTCATCAACAAATTCATGTTCAAATAAGGAGAAGAGATCATGGCGAAGTGTGGGGAAAAGACTGAAGTGTACAGCCGCGTCTGCGGATATTTCCGCCCGGTTTCCAACTGGAACAAGGGCAAGAAGGAAGAGTTCAAGGACCGCAAGACCTTCGAAGTCAAGTAAGGGAACGGACTGATTCAGGGGCCGGAGCGCCGCAGGCATCCGGCCCTTTTTTCTGCAGACAGGCGGTAATACAATGGATTTACGAGGGTTCAACAAGTTCACACTGGTCGATTATCCCGGGCGGATCGGCTGCATCGTCTTCACCGGCGGCTGCAACCTGCGCTGTCCGTTCTGCCACAATCCCTGTCTGGTCTTCGATCCGACCAGCCAGCCACGGGTGACGGAAAAGGAGTTCTTCGGATTTCTCGACCAGCGGCGGGGATTGATCGAAGGGGTGGTGATTTCCGGCGGCGAACCGATGCTGCACGAGGATATCGGGGAATTTATCCGCAACATCCGTTCCCGCGACTATCTGGTCAAAGTGGATTCCAACGGCACCTTTCCCGATCGGGTGGAACGGCTGCTTCAGTCGGTCGGCGTGGATGCCATGGGGATCGACTACAAAGCACCGGCCGCCCGGTATGCGCAATTGACCGGCACCGGGGATGAAACGGTCGCGGAACGGGTGCGGAAAAGCATCCGTCTGGCACTCGGCGCGGAGCTTGATCTGGACATCCGCACCACCGTCCACAAGCGGCTGCTTTCGGAAGAGGATCTGGCGACCATGCACCGGGAACTGACTTCGCTCGGCGTGCGGCGATGGGTGCTGCAGCAGTACAATCCGGTGGAGGTCATCGACGACGAGTTGTCGAAACAGCCGACCTATTCGGACCGGGAGCTGGTGCAGATCGCCCGCCACCTGGGACCGGAGGTGAAGGTGCGCGGACTGCACGGCAGAATTGTGGAATAAACCGGAGCACCGGCACAGAACGGCGCTCGCCCTGCGGGAGACGGCATGAATCTCACGGAAATTCTCGATCGGGCTGCGGCGGGAGAACTCCTCTCCGAAGCCGAACTGAAGCTTCTGCTCGAACTGGAGGCGCCGGAAGATCTGGCGCGGTTGTACCGGGCTGCTTACGCGGTCAAACTCAAATATGTGGACAATCGCGTCCGGCTCCGCGGCCTGATCGAGATCTCCAACCTCTGCCGGAAGGACTGTTTCTACTGCGGGATCCGCCGGAGCAATTCCCATGTCGGCCGCTTCGCGATGACGCTCGACGAGATCGTCGCGGCGGCGCGGCACGCGGTGGAGTTCCGCTACGGTTCGGTCGTGCTCCAGTCGGGGGGAGCGAAACGATCCGGCGTTCGTCGACTTCATCGAAGAGGCGGTGCGACGAATCAAGGCGCTGCCCGGCAACCTCGGCATCACCCTTTCGGTCGGCGAGCAGAGTGAAGCAGCTTACCGCCGCTGGTTCGAGGCGGGGGCGCACCGTTACCTTCTGCGGATCGAAGCGTCGAATCCGGCGCTTTACGCGAAACTGCACCCCGCCGACCATCGCTACGAGGAGCGGCTCGCCTCACTCCGCAAACTCCGCGAAGTGGGCTATCAGGTGGGGACCGGCGTGATGATCGGGCTGCCGCACCAGAGGGTCGACGATCTGGTGCGCGACATCGAATTTTTCCGGAAGCTGGATGTGGACATGATCGGCATGGGGCCCTACATTCCCCATCACGAAACGCCGCTGGGGCGGGAGTTTCCGGAATACGGGGAACGGCCGGAGCGACAGCTGGAGCTCGGCCTCAAAATGATCGCGGCCACCCGGCTCCAGCTCAAAGACGTCAACATCGCCAGCACCACCGCATTGCAGGCGCTCGCGCCGGACGGCCGGGAGCGCGGACTGCTCGCCGGGGCGAACGTCATCATGCCGAACATCGGCGAAGTCGCCTACCGGCAGGGCTATCTGCTCTACGAAAACAAACCCGGCACCGATGAGAATGCCCGGCTGGTCCGCGAAAAACTGGAGCAGGCGATCGCCTCCATCGGCGAAACGATCGCCTACGATCAGTGGGGGGACTCCCGCCATTTCGCCCGCCGGAACGGCGCGGACGAAGGAGTGCCGGACCGGGCGCACCGGGAGTCCGCCGCGGCGGTCATCGACCCGGCCTGGTCTGTGGAAACACCAGTGCCGGAGGGTGCCGCGCCGGCGGGCTGGCTCTATCCGCCGGGCGAATACGAGCGGTTTCTGCTGCAGAAGATGCGCCGCGAAGTCGAGCTCATGAAACTGCATGTCGGCTACCCCGGCAGCTTCCGGCAGCCCTCGACGGTCTGCTGGTTCCGCCGGCGGGTCCGGCCGGGGGCGCTCCTGCTCCGCGCGAGCGGCGCCCTCTCCGCCACGCTCGACGGGGTTCCGCTGGCGGCGGAGCTGCAGAGCAACGGCGTGCTCCGCCTCCATCCCGAACAGGAAGGGGTGCTGACTCTGCGGGTGGAGACCGGTTCCAGTGGAGAACTCCTGCCGGGGGATTCTCCCTTTCCTCCCCTCAGCTGGGAGGCATCGAGCGATGGCGACCACTTCGAGGCGGCGCTGCCGGGCGGCGCCCCGGCGGGGGACCCGCTGCCGACCCTCCGGCTGACCGCGGCGGAGTACGCGCCGGGGCGCTACGACTTCGGACGGGAGCTGATCGGCACGGTCCGGATTCACAGCGAAACCAGACCGGAGTTCGGCTTCGGCGAATCAACCTTCGAGCTGGAGAACCGCGATCCCGCCCGCAGTGAACAGTCGCTGGAGCTGGTCGAGGCCGCACCGGGCCGCTGGGAGACGCCGGGAGCGCTCGCCTTCCGCTATCTGCGCGTCGGAGCCCCCCTCCCCGGTGAAGGTGGAGTGCGACGCCGAGTTTACGCCGGAGCGCTACCGCGGCGCGTTCGCCGCCGATGAGGAGCTGAACCGGATCTGGATGTGTTCAGCCTACACCCTGCGGCTCTGCATCCGCCACTTTCTGATCGACGGCATCAAGCGGGACCGCCTGCCGTGGGCGGGCGACCTCGCGCTCTCGCTGCTGGCGAACGCCTACACCTTCGCGGACCCCGAACCGGTCCGCAGAACGCTGACCATTCTCGGCGACGCCGGAATCGGGGAACAGCACGTCAACGGCGCGACCGACTACACCCTCTGGCTGCTGATCTGTCACGATCTCTATCTGCGCTACTTCGAGGATCCGGCCTTTCTGGAGCGGCTCTATCCGGGAATCGCGGCGATGGTCCGCCATCTTCTGGAGAGCTCCTCCCCCTTCCTGCCGCCTGGCAGCTGGGTCTTCATCGACTGGGTGGCCAGCCGGCGGGAGCCGGAGCGGGAATGGAACAGCGAGGAAAAGGAGAGCGCGCTTCAGATCCTCTTCTTCCGGGCGCTCGAAGCGGCCGCCCGCCTGGCGGAGCGCCGGCAGGATGGCCGCCTGGCGGAACGGTGCCGCCAACGGGCCGGCGAACTGAAGGAGAAAATGCTCCGGAACTTCGACGCCCGGCACGGCCTCTTCCCGGCCAATCCGGCACGGCCGGAGCTGGGGTTCTACCGCCACGCCAACATTCTGGCCGTCCTCTCCGGTCTGGTCGATCCGGCCATGGCGCGCGCCATCATGGAGAAACTGCGCGGCGACGAGCTGCCGCCGGTCGGCACCCCGTATCAGGCGGCGCTGGAAATTCTGGCGTTTCACCGGGCGGGCCTGCACAAAACCGCCCTCTCCCGGCTCCGGACTATCTGGGGCGGCATGCTCCGGCTGGGTGCGACCACCTTCTTCGAAGCGTACGACGCCTCGCAGACCGGCAATGAGCGGTACGCCTTCTACCGGCGCCCGTACGGGCTGAGCCTCTGCCATGCGTGGAGCGCGGGTCCGGCGGCTCTGCTGCCCATTCTCTTCTTCGGCTGTGAACCGACGTCGGACGGCTGGCGCACCTTCCGGCTTGCTCCGTCGCCGCTCTGCCGGGGAAAGGAAGCGGCGACCATCCCCACGCCGGCCGGAGCGATCCGGCTGTGGCGGGAAGAGGGTCGCCTGCGGGAGGAGTTTCCGCCGGAGATCACTCCGGAAGTTCCCCTGAGTACCGGGAATCCCGACCGCCGTGACGGATGATTTTCCCAAGTTCCAGATAGACGATATCTTCGCAGATGTTGGTGGTGCAGTCGCCGATCCGCTCCAGATGTTTGGCGATCAGGATCACATCGGTGCAGTAGCCGGCCAGGCCGGGCTGTTTCTGGAGCTGTTCGACGGCACGGTCGCAGATCTCGCCGCTGAGCGTATCCACCGTCCGGTCATCCCGGATCACTTCACTGGCTTCCAGACAGTTGCGTGCCACCAGCGCATCGAGGGCGCGCTTGAGCATCTGCCGCACCAGCGAAACCAGCGGGTCGAAGTCGAAGAGGACCTCCGGTTTCACGGTATCCTCGGCCATGGAGACGGCGCGTCCGGCGATGTTGGCGGCGAGGTCGCCGATCCGCTCCAGTTCGCCGTTCACCTTGAGAAAGGTGATGATGTAGCGAAGATCCCCCGCCACCGGCTGATGGAGGGCGAGGATCTTCAGGCACTCCTCCTCGATGGCGATCTCATGCTGGTCGATGACGTCGTCGTGAGCGATAAGCTCCCGGGCGGCGGCCTCGTCCCGCTCCCGGGCGGCGGTGACCGCCTTTCTGACCGCATCCTCCACTTCGGCCGCCAGTTCACTGACCAGCCGCTGCAGGTTGCCGATCTCTTTGGCAAGATGAGCTCTCATACTTTCTGATTCCTCTGTATCACGGTTGAAATTGTTTCGATATCCGCCGGAGAGGCCTCATCCGAAGCGTCCGGTGATGTACTCCTCGGTCTTCTTCTCCGCCGGGTTGGTGAAGATCTTTTCGGTAACGTCGTATTCGACGATCCGCCCCTTGTAGAAGAAGGCGGTGTAGTCGCTGATGCGGGAGGCCTGCTGCATGTTGTGCGTGACGATCACGACGGTGAAGCGACTGCGCAGTTCGAGCACCAGATCCTCGATCTTGAGCGTCGCCACCGGGTCGATGGCGCTGGTCGGTTCATCCATCAGCAGGATCTCCGGCTCGGCGGCGATGGCGCGGGCGATGCAGAGAGGCGCTGCTGCTGGCCGCCGGAGAGGGCGAGACCGCTCTTCTTGAGCTTGTCCTTGACCTCGTCCCAGAGCGAAGCGCCGCGCAGGGCCGCCTCGACCCGGTCGGCGATCTCGCTGCGGGAGAGTTTGAAATGCAGCCGCATCGGATAGGCGACGTTGTCGAAGACCGACATCGGGAACGGCGTCGGCTTCTGGAAGATCATGCCGACCTTCCGGCGCAGTTCGAGCACATCCACCTCGGGCGAGAGGATGTTGACCCCGTCGATCTCCACGCTCCCTTCGGCCCGCTGGCCGCGGTAGAGTTCGAAGATGCGGTTGTAGACCCGCAGATGCGTGGACTTTCCGCAACCGGAGGGACCGATCACCGCGGTGATCCGGTTCGCCCGGATGTCGAGGTTGTTGTCGAAGAGCGCCTGGTGCCCTTTTTCGTAAAAAGAAGTTCAGATGTTTCACCGATATTTTTACCGGAGGAAGAGCTTCAGCGTCCATGGTGTTTCTCCTTGAAAACGATCCGGGTCGCGATGTTCAGCGCGAGCACCATCAATGTAACGATCAAAGCGGCTCCCCACCCGGCCGCATGCTGGTCGGCGAAGGGAGAGTTGGTCGAGTATTCCGTGATCAGAACCGGCAGGTTTGCGGTCGGGCCGGTGAAGTAGTTCTTCGGCCAGGCGTCGCTCCAGAGGGCGGTGAAGAGCAGCGGAGCGGTCTCCCCGCTGACCCGGGCGACGGCGAGCAGGATTCCGGTGATGAGTCCGCCCCGGGCGGAACGGCAGACAATCTGCAGCGACGCACGGGCGCGGGTGGTGCCCAGCGCCAGTGCGGACTCCCCGGAGGGAATCCGGCACCATCAGCAGCATGTCCTCGGTGGTGCGCAGGACCACAGGCACCATCAGAATCGCCAGCGCGACCGAACCGGCGAACCCGGAGAAGGTGCCCAGCGGAATCACCAGCACCGCGTAGACGAAGAGGCCTACCACCACCGACGGCATGCCCATCATCACGTTTGCGGCGAAACGGATCAGATTTCCGACGCGGGTGTTGCGTCCGAATTCGGCAAGGTAGATGCCGCCGAGCACCGCGGGCGGGATGCCGATCAGCGCGGCGCCGAAGGTGATCGCCAGCGTGCCGAGCAGAGCGTTGGCGATGCCGGAGTCCTCCGCGCCGAACGGTTTGGAGGGTTCCGTGAGAAATTCCAGACTGATGACCGCCGCACCGCGGGAGACCACCGTCCAGAGAATCCAGATCATGCCGGCGACCGCGACCGCGAGGGCCGCGACCGAGAGGATGCGCACGATCCGGTCAACCAGTTTGCGGCGGAAGAGACCGCGGCGGCGGGTGGAAGAGACGAACGTCATTTTACTTTTCTCCCCGTTTGGCGCCGGTCATGAAGAGGTAGTACTGCGCCAGGATCTGCACCCCCAGCGCCATCAGCAGCAGGATCAGCCCCAGCGCGAAGAGCACCGCCCGCAGGATGCCGTCGGCCTCCGCGAAGTTGTTGGCCAGCGTCGCGGCGATGGTGGTGCCGCTCGCATAGAGGTCGACCGGCATTTCGACGACGTTGCCGACCACGAAGAGGACCGCCATCGTCTCGCCGAGCGCCCGGCCGAGGCCGATGAAGATGCCGCCGAGCAGGCCGCGGATGCCGTACCGCATGACGATGTCACGGGCGGTCTCCCAGCGGGTGCAGCCGATGCCGTAGGCGGATTCGCGCAGGACGCCCGGCGTCATTTTAAAGACGTTCCGCATCACCGCCGACATGTAGGGCAGCACCATCAGCGCGAGAATCAGCGAAGCGGTGAGAATTCCGAACCCGTTGCCGTCCTGCCCGAAGAAGGGGATGCTCCCCAGATGCAGCGTCTCCGAGAGGAAGGGCTGGACGTAATCCTGCATCAGCGGCACGAGAATGAACAGCCCCCACATGCCGTAGATGACGCTGGGAATCGCCGCGAGCAGATCGAGCGCCTGGCTGAGCACCTCGCCGATGCCGGCGGGTGCATCCACCAGGAAGAGCGCGGTCACGAAGGCCGGCGGAATCGAAATCAGCAGCGCAAGCGCAGTCGTGAGCAGCGTTCCGACAATCGCCGGCAGCGCGCCGTAACTGTTGGCAACCGGGTCCCAATCCGTGCCGATGATGAATCCGGGGCCGAACTCCCGCCAGGCCGGAAAGGATCCCCAGCCGAGCTGGATCAGGAACGCCGCCAGCAGCGCGGGCACCAGAAGCGCACTTCCGGCCGCGGCGACCCGGAACAGCCGATCCATGCCGGCAGAGGTGACTGGAATGATCCGAATCATGATACAGCTCCGACTCGACACTTTCTCAGAACTTGACCGGCTGACCGTTGCAGCGGATCTCATCCGCCCAGCATTTGCGGACCAGCTCCAGCACCTTGCCGGTGAGCGGCACGTAGTTGAGCCGGGAGGCGGTGACCGCGCCCGACGTGTAGCACCAGTTGAAGTAGTTCAGCAGAGCGGCCGCTTTCGCCGCATCGGTCTGGTTGCGCTGCACGAGCACGTAGGTGACACCGGTGATCGGCCAGCTCTCGTCGCCGCTCTGATCGGTGAGCACCATGTAGAAGCCTTCGGCGGGATCCCACTGCGCGTTCGCCGCGGAGGACTGGAAGGTGGCGGGGGTCGGCCGGACGAACTTCCCGGCTTTGTTCTTTAACGTCACCATCGAGAGCTTCGCTTCGACAGCGTAGGTATATTCGGTATAGCCGATCGCGCCGTTGATCCGGGCGACGGTGTTGCAGACGCCGGGGTTCTTCTGGCCGCCGATGCCGACCGGCCAGTTGACCGCCGGACCGGCGCCGACCTTGTCGCGCCACTCCTTCGAGATCTTCGAGAGGTAGTTGGTGAAGATGAAGCTGGTTCCGGAGCTGTCCGAACGGCGCACGACGACGATGTTCCGCTTCGGGAGCTTCACGCCCGGGTTGAGCGCGACGATCTTCGGATCGTTCCACTTTTAATCTGCCCGAGGTAGATTCCGGCGAGGGTCTCCTGATCGAGCTGGAGCGTGTTCGGCTTGACGCCGCGGATGTTGACGATCACCACCACGCCGCCGGTCAGCATCGGGAACTGGCAGAGGTTGGCGGCATCCAGCTCCTTGCGGGTGAGCGGATTGTCGGTTCCGCCGAAATCGACGGTACCGTCCTTGATCTGGTTGATTCCGGCGCCGGAGCCGCTGCTCTGGTAGTTGACCCGGATCTTCTCGCCGGTGGACTGGGAGAAGCCGTAGGTCCAGGCGCGATAGACCGGCGCGGGGAACGATGCGCCCGCTCCGTTGATGGAAACGTCGGCCGCTCCGGCCGCAAGCGGAAGGAGCGCAATTAACGCAAGCTTTCGGAAGAGATTCATCTTATACTCCTTGTTGATGTTCCTCCCCGGCATCTGTCTGCGGAGGGTTCCTTCTCCGGGGATTCGCTGTATAAGATATCCTCCCATTGTTAGAGTTTGGTTAGCGTCGTATTAAAATTCTCCCAGATCGCGAGATTCCGGAGACAGAAAAGGCGGGAAGAAGCTTTTCCGTCAGCTCCTTCCCGCCGAAGTGAAACAACAGCAACGTGTCAGGCGTTGGCCAGCGCCTGGTCGAAATCCGCCTTGAGATCGTCGATGTTCTCGATACCGACCGAAAGCCGGATCATGTCGGGCGACACCCCGGCCGCCTCCAGTTCGGCATCGGTAAGCTGCCGGTGGGTCATGCTGGCCGGATGGAGCACGCAGGTCCGCACGTCGGCGACGTGGACGACGATGGCGGCGAGCCGGAGGGAGTTCATCACCCGCTCGCCGGCGGCCTTGCCGCCCTTGACCCCGAAGCAGAGCACGCCGGAGGCGCCGTCGGGCAGGTATTTGCGCGCCATCTCGTGCTCCGGCGAAGAGGCCAGTCCGGGATAGTTCACCCAGCTCACCTTCGGATGCGCCTCGAGGAATTCGGCCATCGCAAGCGCATTCCGGCTGTGGCGCTCCATGCGCAGCGGAAGCGTCTCCAGCCCGAGGTTGGTGAGAAAGGCGTTGAAAGGCGCCATCGGCACGCCCATGTCGCGGATGAACTGGGCGCGCAGCTTCACCGAATACGGACAGGCGGCGAAGTTGTCGGTGTAGACCAGCCCGTGATAGGCCGGATCCGGTTCGCACAGGTCGGGGAACTTGCCGTTCTTCCAGTTGAAACCGCCCTTCTCGATGATGATGCCGCCGACGCACTGAGCATGGCCGTCGGCATATTTGGAGGTGGAGTGGGTGACGATATCCGCGCCGAACTCAAAGGGACGGCAGAGACAGGGGGTCGGGAAGGTGTTGTCGACAATGAGCGGAATGCCGGCGGCGTGGGCGATGCCGGCGAAGCGCTCGATGTCGAGCACCACCAGCGCCGGGTTGGCGAGCGCTTCGGCGAAGATCGCCTTGGTGTTCGGTCGGATTGCGGCGGCGACAGTGGCGGAGTCGTCGTGGGGCCGGACGAAACTCACCTCGATGCCCATCTTGTGAAAGGTGTTGGTCAGCAGCGAAACAGTTCCGCCGTAGAGGCTCGACACCGCGAGGATATGATCTCCCGCCGAGGCGAGGTTGAGCATCGAAAGCATCGTGGCGGTCTGTCCGGCGCTGACCGCGACGGCGGCGACGCCGCCCTCCAGCGCGGCCATCCGCTTCTCGAAGGCGTCGACGGTCGGATTGGCGAGCCGGGTGTAGAAGAAGCCGTCCCGCTTGAGGTCGAAGAGGTCGGCGACGCTCTGGGCGTCGTCATACTTGAACGTGGTGCTCTGATAGAGCGGCAGCACCCGGGGGTCGCCGTTGCCGGGAGTATAGCCGCACTGGACCGCCCGGGTTTCGATTTTCCAATTTTCGTTCATTTCCGCAATTCCTGTTTTATGTTTATGAGGTTGAAAGTGTTCCGACTTCCGATGCCGCCGCCGAGGCGTCTTCCCTGCATTTTCCGCCGGATTCCGGAGGAAATGCCGTTTCCGTCGTCAGAATATAACCTCGCAAACGGCTTTTTACAAGATGGAGAGGTTGCTTTCCGGAGGAAACGGGTGTATATTATAAGATTACAGGAAAGATTCAACCTTCAACAACCAGGGATACCACGGCGGATGATGGCGGAAGAGCTTGTCAAAAAGATCGTCACTGTGAGCAATCTTCGCGGACTGCATGCGCGGCCCGCGGCGGAGCTCTCCAAGCTGGCTTCCGGCTTCCGGGCGGAAGTGACACTCGAGCGTGAAGATCAACAGGAAGCCCCCGCCGACTGCCGCAGTATCATGGGGTTGCTGATGATGGCGGCCGGAAAGGACACCCGGCTGCACCTCTGCGCCTCCGGGCCGGACGCCGAAGAGGCCGCGAAACGGATCTGTGAATATTTCGAATCCGGATTCGGCGAAGCAGAGTAGAACCAGCCTGCGACGAGGAGGGCCGGAAGAAATGACGCAACCATCCCAGACGATTCAGGCCATCGCCGTCTCCCCCCGGCATTGCGATCGGGCGGGTGCTGCGGCTGCGCACTCACAGCCATCTGCTGGAGCCGGAACCTCACAAGCTCGCCCCGGAAGAGGTGGAGGCCGAGCTGAAGCGCTTTCATACGGCGCAGGAGGTCACCCGGAAACAGCTTACCGAATTGCGGGAACGGCTCCGCACCCGTCTCAATTCGCAGGATGCCGACATCTTCGAAGCACATCTGCTGCTGGTGGATGACAAGATGTTCGTCGGCGCCGTGGAGAAGGGAATCCGCGAAGATCACTACACGGCCGACTACGCGCTCTACCAGGCGACGGAGCACTTCGCCGCGGTCTTCAGCGGGATGGAGGATGAATACCTGCGCGAACGGGGAGCCGACATCCGCGACGTGGCGTCGCGGATCATGGACAACCTCTCCGAGGCGCACAACCATGAGATCGGGATGGATGACCGTCGGATCATCGTGGGCAACAGCCTCTCGCCGTCGGAGACCGCCCAGCTCGACCAGGGCAAAGTGCTCGGTTTCGCGGTGGAAACCGGCAGCGCCACCTGTCACGCGGCGATTCTGGCTCGTTCGATGAAACTGCCGGCGGTGGTGGGCATTCCGCCGGAGCTGCCGGACAGTCTGAGCGCCGCCGACAAACTGATCCTCGACGGCTACACCGGAAAAATCATCATCAATCCGGACGCCCGAACCGAAGAGGCGTATCGACTGAAGGCCGAAGCAGCGGGGGCGCTCTACAATAAACTCGAACAGGAAAAGACGCTCCGTCCGGAGACCACCGACGGCTTCATGGTCCAGCTTGCCGCCAATCTCGACACGCCGGAAAAGATCGAAGAGGTCAAAGGCAGCGGGGCCTGCGGGATCGGTCTGTTCCGCACGGAATACCTCTTTCTGAACCGGGTCCAGCCGCCGGACGAAGAGGAGCAGTTCGAGGTGTACAAGCATCTTCTGATCGCCGGCGGAGACAATCCGGTGATTGTGCGCACACTTGACGTCGGCGGCGACAAGTTCAACACCAACCTCTACCGGACGGCGGAACAGAATCCGTTTCTCGGGCTGCGGGGAATCCGGCTCTGTCTGCATGAGCGGCGGGACCTGCTGGAGACGCAGCTGCGCGCCCTGCTCCGGGCGGGAATCTACGGCAATCTCCGGGTGATGCTCCCGATGGTGAGCAGCGTGCAGGAGGTGCTCGATGTGCGGGGGATGCTCGAACATCTCGCGACACAGCTGGATCACGAGGGGCAGGAGTACGTTTCGCGCCTTTCACTCGGCGTGATGATCGAGACGCCGGCGGCGGCGCTGCTGGCCGAACATTTCGCGCCGCTGGTGGATTTCTTCAGCATCGGCACCAACGATCTGGTGCAGTACACGATGGCGATCGACCGCAGCAACGAACGGGTGGCCTACCTTTACCGGCCGACGCACCCGGCGATTCTCGAACTGATCCGTCGGACAGTCGAAGCGGCGCGCCGGAACAACATCTGGGTCAGCGTCTGCGGTCAGGTCGCGGCGGAGGTGCGGGTGGTGCCGCTGCTGGTCGGTCTGGGAGTTCATGAGCTGAGCATGGCGCCCGCTTCGATTCCGCTGGTGCGGCGCGCCATCCGGAGCATGTCGATGCACGAGGCGGAAAAAAACGGCGCAGGAGGCGCTGCGCTGTTCCAATGCCGGCGATGCGCTCGCGCTTTCGGAAGCGCTCGTGCGCCGGTGCGCGCCGGAAATTCTCAACATCTGAAAATGTTCCGTTCCGGACTTGGAAACCGGAGAGGAAAATGCTATATTAACCGGGTTGTATTTTTGACGTTCCCGTTAACAATCCGGTGATGAATATGGAAAACAGAGTGAAAACAATCTACCTCTCGGGTCCGATCATGGACGAACACGAAGGGAGTGCCCGCGCCTGGCGCGACGCGGCGAAGCTTCTGCTCGGCAGACAGTTCCGGTTGCTCGACCCGATGCGTCGCGCCTTTGTGGACCGCAAGGTGGACAGTGCAAATGAAATCGTCGAGTTCGATCTTCAGGATGTCCGTGACGCGGACATCATTCTGGTGAACTACAACAAGCCGAGCATCGGCACGAGCATGGAGGTGTTCTATGCCGCGCACAATCTCGGCAAATTCGTCGTCGCATTCTCGCCGTTCGAATATCAGGACTGCAGCCCCTGGATGGCGCGTTTCTGCACCAAGATTCTCGGTTCGCTGGAGGAGGCGGCGGGATACATCAACACCCATTTTTCTGATTAGAGGAGCTGTGCAATGTGCGGAATTATCGGTTATACGGGGTCCAGGGCGGTAGCGCCCGTTCTGCTTGACGGACTCAAACGGCTGGAGTACCGCGGATACGACTCCGCGGGGCTTGCCGTCATCTCCGACAAGCGGCTGTACGAAGTCAAGGCGGTCGGCAAAGTGCGCAATCTGGAAGCGCTCGTGGCGGAACAGCCGGAGCTGGAAAAACATTCCGGCTGCGGCATCGCGCACACCCGCTGGGCGACTCACGGGGAACCCTCTCCGGCCAACGCCCACCCGCACACGGATGAATCCGGCCGGTTCGCCATCGTCCACAACGGCATCATTGAAAACTACCAGGAACTCCGGGCGCACCTGCTGAGCAAGGGATGCCATTTCCGTTCCGGCACCGACAGCGAAGTGATCGCCCATCTGATCGCCGAGGGGTACGAGGGGGATCTCATCAGCGCGACCGCCGCCGCGCTGGAACAGGTCACCGGCACCTACGGTCTGGCGGTGGTCTCGACGCTGCACCCCGGGCAGATCGTGGTGGCGCGCAAGGGCAGTCCGATCGTGATTGGCGTCGGCGAAACGGAGAACCTCGTGGCCAGTGACATCGCCGCGCTGCTGCCCTACACACGGCAGGTGATCTACCTCAACGACGGCGACATCGCGCTGCTGACGCCCGACAGGATCGACCTGCGGAACATCAAGAACGTTCCGGTCGAACGGGAGATCGCCAAGATCGACTGGGACGCCGGGCAGGCGGAGAAGGGAAACTACCCGCACTTCATGCTCAAAGAGATCTTCGAGCAGCCCGAAACCATCGAGAATGCGATCCGGGGCAGGATCGACCACGAGATGGGGACCGCGGTGCTCAACGGGATGAACCTCACCCCGCACGATCTGGCGCAGGTGACGCGGATCGTCATCGCCGGCTGCGGCAGCAGCATGCACGCCGGGCTGGTCGGGGAATACTTCTTTGAAGACATCGCCGGAATCTCCACTTCGGTCGAGCAGGCCGCGGAGTTCCGCTACCGCAATCCGATCATCGAACCGAACACGCTGGTCATTCCGATCAGTCAGTCCGGCGAGACGGCCGACACCATTGCGGCGGTGCGGGAGGCGAAGGCGAAGGGCGCGCTGGTGACGGCGCTCTGCAACGTGGTTGGTTCCACGATCGCCCGCGAGGCGGGGCGAGGCATCTATCTCCACGCCGGGCCGGAGATCAGCGTGGCCTCGACCAAGGCGTTTTCGAGCCAGGTGGTGGTGCTTCTGCTGCTGGCACTGCTGCTCGGGCGCAACCGCCGGCTCAGCCGCAGCGAGGGCGAGGAGCTGGCAAACGAGGTCGAAACGATTCCGGATCTGATCCGCGACGTGCTCAGCCGCGCGCCGGAGATCAAGCGGATCGCCGAACGGTATGCGAAATTCGATGATTTCTTCTACATCGGTCGCGGCTGCCTCTACCCCACGGCGTTGGAGGGGGCCCTCAAGCTCAAGGAGATCAGCTACATCCATGCGGAGGGGTACCATGCGGCCGAACTCAAGCACGGGCCGATTTCTCTTCTCGACGAGCGGCATCCGGTGCTGGCGCTGGCCAACGACATTCCCGGCAAGGACAAGATCGTCGGCAACATCCAGGAGTGCCGGGCGCGCAAATCTCCGGTGGTCGCGGTGGTCACGAAGGGAGATGATTCGGTGCGGAAAATGACTGATGACATCATTGAAATTCCGCACTGTTCGCGTTTCGTTGCGCCTCTGCCGACAGCGGTGGCGCTGCAGCTCTTCGCCTACTACATTGCCGCGGCCCGCGGCTGCGAGATCGATCAGCCGCGCAACCTTGCAAAGAGCGTAACGGTGGAATAACATCCGGAAGTTGATGATGTTCAGATTTTTCTACAATTTGTTTCTGCCGATCGGCTTCCTGTTCTTCGTGCCGGGGCTGCTGCTCAAATACCGCAACCGCGGCGGCTGGAAGGACACCTTCGGAGAACGGTTCGGCCACTTCACGCCGAAGCGGATTGAAGAATTGAAGGCATTTCACGGGGCGATCTGGGTTCACGCGGTCAGCGTGGGGGAAGCGGTGGTCGCACTGTCGATGATCCGGGAATGGCACGCGCTGCATCCGGAGCGGAAATTTGTCATTTCGACGACGACCACCACCGGGCAGGAGCTGGTGCGCAAGCAGCTGCCGCCGAATTCGGCGGCGATCTTCTGTCCGATCGACTTTCTGTGGATGGTCCGGCGGACGCTCCGGGTGCTCCGACCGTCGATGCTGGTGATTTTTGAAACCGAGATCTGGCCGAACATGATTGCCGAGAGTCGCCGGGCGGGAATTCCGGTTGCGCTGGTCAACGGGAGGATGTCCGACCACTCGGCCAGCGGTTACCGGCGGGCACGTTTCTTTTCGCTCCCCTGCTCCGGCAATTTCAGCTGATCTCCGTGCAGACCGAGGCGGACGCCGAGCGGTACAAATCGGTCTCTCCCGGGGCGAATGTCACCGTCAGCGGAAATCTGAAGTTCGACCAGAAGACGCCGGCAAATCTTCCGGATCCGGAGTACGGCCGCTATTTCGGACCGGGGCAACACCGGATCCTGCTTGCGGCGAGCACTCCATCCGGGGAAGAGGAGCTGGTGGCGGAGACCTTCCGTGAGCTGGTTTCGGAGATGCCGGATCTGCGGCTGGTGCTGGTGCCGCGCCACGCCGAACGGGGCGGAGACATCGCGGCGATGCTGGAGCGGCTCGGGCTCTCCCATGCCCGGCGAAGCCGTCAGGAGAAGGCCAATCCTCCGGTACAGGTCCTGTTGGCGGACACCACCGGGGGAGATGCTCAAGCTGATGAACGGCGCCGACGTGGTGATCATGGGCAAGAGTCTCGCCGGCCACGATGAGGGGCACAACCTGATTGAACCGGCGCTGCTGGATAAACCGATCGTCACCGGACATGTGCTGCGCAATTTCCGCTTCATCCAGAAGGTACTGCTTCAGGAACACGCCCTGATCACCGTGACCCGCGACTCCGAGCTGGTCGAGCAGTTGCGCAAACTGCTGCCTGACGAGAAGCTCCGGCGCGAGCTGGGTGAACGGGCCGGAGCCGCCATCCGCCGCCACGCCGGAGCGACCCGGCGGACGGTGGAGGCGCTGGAGAAACTCCTGCCGCAACCGGCAGACAGGCAATCATAAACATCTTTCACATATTCAGGAGTTTTCATCGTGAACTGCATTACCCAGCCGGCGCAGGCGAAAGCCGGAACCATCACCCCGGAAATGAAGCGGGTCGCTGAAGTCGAACGGCTTGAACCGGAAGAGATCCGTTCCGGCGTCGCCGCGGGTACGATCGTCATCCCGGCGAACATTCTGCACAGAAATCTCAAAGCGATCGGCATCGGCCGGCGGCTCAAGACCAAAATCAACGCGAACATCGGCAACTCCGCTGTGGCGAGCTGCCCCCGGCAGGAGCTGGAGAAGCTGCAGCGAGCCCTCAAATACGGCGCGGACACGGTGATGGATCTCAGCACCGGCGGCGACATCAACCGGATCCGCGCCTCGATCATCGAGCACAGCCCCGCCCCGGTCGGCACGGTGCCGATGTACGAGGTGCTGGCGCGCTGCGGAAAGGTGGAGAATCTCTCGGAATCCTTCGTGCTCGACGTGATGCGCGAACAGGCCGAACAGGGGGTGGACTACATGACCATCCACGCCGGACTGCTGCGCGCGCAGATTCCGGCGGCGAAGAAGCGCAAGCTGCGGATCGTCAGCCGCGGCGGCTCGATCCTCGCGGCCTGGATGAATCAGACCGGCAGGGAGAATCCGTTCTACACCGCGTTCGACGAAATCCTGGAAATCTGCCGCAAATATGACGTCACGCTCTCGCTGGGCGACGGGATGCGTCCCGGCTGTCTCGCCGACGCGAGCGACGAAGCGCAGTTCGCCGAGCTGGATGTGCTGGGTGAACTGGTCCGCCGCTGCCGCAAAGCCGACGTGCAGGCGATGGTGGAGGGGCCCGGCCACATCCCCTTCAACGAGATAGAGATGAACATGAAGCGCGAGCAGAAGGTTTGCGACGACGCGCCCTTCTACATCCTCGGCCCGGTAGTCATCGACTGTGCGCCGGGGTACGACCACATCACCAGCGCCATCGGAGCGACGATGGGGGGGGCGTATGCCGGAGCGGCGATGCTCTGCTACGTAACGCCGAAAGAGCATCTCGGGCTCCCCAACGCGCGGGACGTGCGCGACGGCGTGATCGCCTATAAAATCGCCGCGCATGCCGCCGACATTGCGCTCGGCAAACCGGGTGCGCGGGAGCGCGACGACGCGATCAGCGACGCCCGGGCGGCGTTCGACTGGGAGAAGCAGTTCGAACTGGCGCTCGATCCGGAGAAGGCGCGTGAACTGCGGGAAGAGGCGCTCGCAGAGCGCGATCTGCCCGCCGACCACGACCACGGCGACGAACGGTTCTGCACGATGTGCGGGCCGAACTTCTGTTCGATGCGGATCAGCCGGGAGCTGTAGAAGTCGTTTTCCTCTCCCCGGTTGCGGAAAAAAGTGGAATTCCGGAGAGACGGCGAAGACAATTAAAAAAGTAAGGAAACGAAATGTCTATTGTTTTTGACGAGAACAACCGGATTTTCCGGCTTGACGCGGGCAATTCGAGCTACGCGTTCCTGATCGAACCCAACGGTTACGTGGCCCACCTCTACTACGGGGAACGGCTGAACACCACCGATCTGTGTTATCTCTACCGACCGACTCAGCGGGCGTTTTCGCCCAATCCGGCCGACGGAACCGCCGAGGATACGCGCGACGCGATGCCGCAGGAGTACTCCACATTCGGACTCGGCGACTACCGGGTTCCTTCGGCGAAGGTCCGGCGCGCAAACGGGTACAATGCGACCGATATGAAGTACCGTTCGCACCGGATCTACCGCGGGAAACCCGCCATTGCGGGACTTCCGGCCACCTTCGGCAAAGCGGAGGAGGTCGAGACGCTCGAACTCCTCCTCGCCGACGGCGACGTGGAGTTCACGCTGTTCTACACGGTCTTCGAGGATCTGGCGGCGATCGCCCGTTCGGTGAAGGTGACCAACCGTTCCGGTGAAACGGTGTACATCGAGAAGGCGGCGAGCTGCACGCTGGATTTCGCATACGGCGATTTCGAACTGCTCCATCTGCCGGGAGCGTGGGCGCGCGAGCGGCACGTCGAACGGCGGAAACTTTCCCATTCGATCCAGCGGATCGAAAGCCGCCGGGGACTTTCCAGCCACCAGCACAATCCCTTCTTCGCGCTGGTGACGCCGGACGCGACCGAGACCGCCGGAGAGGCGTTCGGCGTGGCGCTGCTCTACAGCGGCAACTTCTCGGCGGAGATCGAGCTCGACCAGTTCGACCAGATCCGGACGCAGATCGGAATCAATCCGGAGACCTTCGAGTGGGAGCTCGCACCGAACGGGGAGTTCCACACGCCGGAGGCGGTGATGGTCTACTCGGCGGAGGGGCTGGGGGGATGAGCCGGACCTTCCACGATCTTTTCCGCCGCCACCTGATCCGCAGTTACTGGCGCGACCGCAAGCGGCCGATTCTGGTGAACAACTGGGAGGCGACCTATTTCAACTTCGATTCGGAGAAGCTGATCCGGATTGCGGAGGATGCCGCGCGGCTCGGCATTGAGATGCTGGTGCTCGACGACGGCTGGTTCGGCCACCGCGACGACGACCGGAGCAGTCTCGGCGACTGGTTCGTCTTCGAGTCGAAGCTCAAGGGGGGGACTTGCGCCGCTGGTGAAGCGGGTCAATGAACTCGGGCTCAAGTTCGGATTGTGGTTCGAGCCGGAGATGGTGTCGCGCGACAGCGAACTCTTCCGGGCGCATCCGGAGTGGATTCTGTCGATTCCGGGCCGTCCGTGTTCGAAGGGCGCCAGCAGCTGGTGCTGGACATGTCGCGGCCGGAGGTGGTGGATTACCTCTTCCGGACGATCAGCGGCATTCTCGACAGCGCCCCGATCGAATACATCAAGTGGGATGCCAACCGCCATCTGACCGAAGTCGGGTCGGAAACGCTCCCGGTCGAGCGCAAAAACGAGCTTTTCCACCGCTACGTGCTCGGCGTGTACCGCCTGCATGAACTCCTGCTGGAGCGCTATCCGAAACTGCTGATCGAGGGGTGCTCGGGCGGCGGCGGCCGGTTCGACGCCGGGATGCTCTACTACGTGCCGCAGATCTGGACCAGTGACGACACCGACGCGATCGAACGGCTGGCGATCCAGTACGGCACGAGCCTGGTCTATCCCTCCTCGGCGATGGGGGGCGCACGTTTCGGCCTGTCCCAACCACCAGACCGGACGCACGACGCCGTTCGAAACCCGCGGCATCGTGGCGATGGCCGGAACGTTCGGGTACGAACTTGATCTCAACAAACTCGACGAATCCGATTGCGACGTCATCCGGCGGCAGATTGCCGACTATCACCGGTACAACCACATCATCGCGCAGGGGACGCTCTACCGGCTGGCGGAGGCCGGAGAGACGAATCCGGTTACGGCCTGGGAACATGTCTCGGCGGACCGGAGCGAAGCGCTGGTGAGCTGCGTTCAGCCGCGCAACGTGCCGAACGGCCCGCTCAACCACGTCCGGCTGCGCGGACTGGAGCCGGAGACGCTGTACGAACTCGCGGGCGACGGCCGCCGCTTCCTCGGCGACGCGTTGATGAAGGCGGGCCTTCCGCTGCCGCGGGTCGAGCGTGACGGCTGCGGCTGGCAGTTCTACTTCAAAGCGGTGAAGTGAAGCACCCCGGGGTCACGCTGGCAACCGCCGCCGGGCCGGTGCGGGCGATCGCCCCGCTGGTCCTGTCGGCGAGCCGGGCGACCGATCTGCCCGCCTTTTACACCGACTGGTTTCTCGACCGGCTCGCGGCCGGATTCTGCGAATGGCGCAATCCCTTCAGCGGGAAAGTTCAGTTCATCTCGTTCGAGCGGGCCCGGGCGGTGGTCTTCTGGAGCAAGAATCCGGCGCCGCTTCTGAAACGGCTCGACGAGGTGGATTCCTTCGGACTGCGGTATTACTTTCACTTCACGCTGAACGATTATGAACGGGAGGGGTTCGAACCGAACGTTCCGCCGCTCGCGGAGCGGGATTGCGACCTTCCGGGAACTTTCCCGCCGGGTGGGTCCGGAGAATCTCATCTGGCGGTTCGATCCCCTGCTGCGCACTGAAACGCTCACGCCGGATGTTCTGCTGGTGAAGCTCCGGCGAATCGGCGACGCGGTCGCTCCGTACACCCGGCGCCTGGTGTTCAGCTTCGTCGACGTCGCCCCCTACGCGAAAGTGCGCCGCCGCCTGACGCGGAACGGCGTCACGCCCCTGCCCTTCTCCGAAACGGAGATGCATGAGACGGCGGGGGAGAATCGCCGCGCGCTGCCGGGAGTGGGGCATCGAAGCGGCCGCCTGCGCGGAGCCGGTGGATTTCTCCGCCGAAGGGGTGCGCCGCAGCGCCTGCATCGATCCGGAGCGGTTGTGCGCCCTCTTTCCCGGCGACCCGGAGTTCGCCGCGCTGAAACGGGACGGCGGCCAGCGCCGTTTCTGCGGCTGTGCGTTGAGCAAGGACATCGGCTTCTACCACAGCTGCCGCCACGGATGTCTCTACTGCTACGCTTGAAAGAAGGGATGGATTTTTCGGTTGGCAAGGTTGATTTTCCACTCCGGCGGCGGTATTATATGGAATGATTTTCATCAACACCCAAAATGGAATCGATATCATGAAACTCAGCCAGGATACACTTCGTAAAAAGATGCTCGGATGCTTTCTCGGGAAGTCCGCAGGCGGTACGCTCGGCCAGCCTTACGAGGGGTGGGAGGGGCCGCTCGGACTCACCTATTACGATCCGGTGCCGACCGATATGATTCCGAACGACGACCTCGACCTGCAGGTGCTCTGGGCGGACTGCCTCGCGCATCAGGCGGAGCCGGTGGTCGATCGCGACCTCTTCGGCCGGGCGTGGGTGGAGCATGTGCACTTTCCGTGGAGCGAGTACGGCATCGCCATCCGCAATCTGAAGCTGGGGATTCCGGCCACCTGGTCGGGCCGCTACGACAACTGGTTCAAGGACGGGCTCGGTGCGGCGATCCGCAGCGAAATCTGGGCCTGTCTCGCCCCCGGCGATCCCGAACTGGCGGCGAAGTTCATGCGTGAGGATGCGATGGTCGATCACGTCGGCGAAGGAGTCAACGCGGCGGTGTTCCTCGCCGTGCTCGAAAGCGCCGCCTTCGTCGAGAGCGACATGGAGAAACTGCTCGACACCGCGCTCGCGGCGATTCCGGCGGAGTGCGGCATCGCCCGGGCGGTGCGCGACACCCGCCGCTGGTGCGCGCAGAACCGCACCTGGAGCGAGGTGTTCGAACTCATCAAGACCCACTACGGCAGCGAGGACTTCACCAACACGGTGATGAACTTCGGCTTCTCGGTGATGGCGCTTCTGATGGGGAAAGGCGATTTCGGCAAGACGGTCTGTTTCGCGGTCAACTGCGGCAAGGATGCCGACTGCACCGGCGCGACGGTCGGCGCCATTCTCGGCCTGATCGATCCGGAGGGGATTCCGGAGGAGTGGCTGCGTCCGATCGGGCGCAAGCTGGTGCTCTCGCCGACCATCGTCGGCATCACGCCGCCCGAGACCCTCGACGACTTCGTCGATCAGCTGCTCTCGCTCCGGGAGCGGGTGCGCCTCCGCACCGCGCCGGACGCGCCGGAACCGGATTGGAGCCGCTTCGCCATCACCGCGGAGTGCGGCCTCTTCGACCGCTGGATCCGCTACGACGACCGCAAGAATCCGCCGGTGATGCCGGAGAAGACCGTTCTGCGCACCTTCCCCGGTTCGAACGGCAGCATCGAGGCGGGTGAAGTTCCGCTCAACGCGCTCTACCTCATGCGGTTCCGCTTCCATCTGGCGACGCCCCAACGGGTGCGGGTGATGTTCTGCACCGCGTCGCTGTCGCGGGTCTGGGTGGATGGTGCGTTCACCTTCGGCCGCGACGGCGGCTGGTGCCAGCCGTCGTTCCACCACTGTCCGATCAACCAGTTCGCCGACCTCGATCTCGCGGCGGGCGAGCACACGCTGACCGCGGGCGTCGCGCCGGCGGGGGACGAGGAGGAGATCCGCTGGACGGTCGGCATCGGCAACGCCGCCGATTTCCAGTGGATTCCGGACGCGTTGATCTACTGAGGCGGAAAGGGGACGTTCCGGCGTGAAATTTTCGCGGGCGCAGATCAGCTGGATCCTGTACGATATGGCGAATGCGGCATTCGCCCTCATCGTGCGCACGGTGTTCGCGCCGATGTTCTACAAGAACTACGCCGCCGTCGGCATGGAACCGGCGACGGCGACCAGCAGCTGGGGTCTGGTCAGTTCCGCGGCCGGAATCGTTGCCGGAATCCTCGCCCCGTGGCTCGGCGCGATGGCCGACGCCGGCGGCGGACGCAAACGCTGTCTCGGCGGCTTCATGGCGGCCGGACTCCTCGCCGTCGTCGGCCTCTGCTTCGCCGGAACGGGGGATTCGACGCTGGTGCTCACGCTCTACTTCGTAAGTCTGGTCTCCTACATGGGGAGCAACTCCTTCTACGACTCGCTGCTGGTGGACGTCTCGCCGCGCGGCAGCCTCCACCGGCTCTCGACCGTCGCCTACGCCTGGGGCTACATCGGCGGACTCATTCCCTTCTTCTTCTGCCTCGGAATCATGTTCCTCGCCGGAAGCGATTCGATGGCGGGAATGAAGATCTCGTTCCTCATCGCCGCCGCCTGGTGGTGCTTCCTCGCGCTGCCGCTCTTCCGCAACGTGCGGGAGCGGCGGAGCGGAGAAAGGATCTCGCCGCTGGACGGGTTCCGGCGGCTGGCCGCCACCGCGCGGGAGATCGGGCGCTACCGCAACGTGGTGCTCTTTCTGGTCGCCTATTTCCTCTACATCGACGGCGTCGGCACGATCTTCATGATGGCGACGCCGCTCAGCGTGGACATCGGCATCTCGTCGGCCTGGCTGCTCTGCACGATTCTCGCACTGCAGTTTCTGGCGTTTCCCTTCACCATGCTTTACGGCAGGCTGTCGCGGGTGGTTCCGGCGCGGACTCTGGTCTACTGGGCGATCGGGGTCTACGTGCTGGTGTCGCTGCTCTGCGGCGTGATTCCGTCGCTTTCGAGCGCCACGCACAAACTGTGGGTGTTTCTCGCGGTCGCCTTCCTGATCGGAACCTCGCAGGGGGGAATCCAGTCGCTGAGCCGTTCGCTCTTCAGCCGTCTGATTCCCCGCGAACGGGCGTCGGAATTCTTCGGCTTCTACAACATCTTCGGCAAATTCACCACCGTGCTCGGTCCGATTCTGATCGCGCTGGCGGCGGCCTTCTCCGGCCGTTCGGAGTACGGCATCGCCCTGCTGGTAATCCCTTCGTCGCCGGAGGACTTCTGCTCGGTCGCGTGAAGTTCCCCGAAGAATCGCAGGGAGGAGCCTGACATGTTCGGATATCTCGTAAAACGGCTGATTCTGGCGGCATTCACGCTGCTGACGATCCTGCTGGTGAGCTACGTCCTGCTCCGGCTCGCCCCGGGAGATCCCACCCGGAGCGACCTCTTCAGCAGTGACGGCGGCATGACCGCGGTGAACGCCGAAGAGGGGCCTTCCGGCAGAACCGGTCGATGCGCGAAGCGCTCAACCTCGACAAGCCGATTCTGGTCGGCTTCGGCCTGTGGCTGCGCGACGTGGTTCTTCACGGCGACTTCGGCGTCTCCGCCTCGGTCGATCCCGGCCGCCCGGTCACCGATCTGATCCTCGAACGGCTCCCGGTGACGGTGACGCTGAACTTCTGGGCGGTGGTGCTCACCTATCTTCTGGCGATTCCGATCGGCGTCTACGCCGCGGTCTACGCGGGCAGCTGGTTCGATCAGCTCTCGGCTTTCCTGCTCTTCGTGCTCTATTCGCTGCCGGTGATGTGGGTCGGTCTGCTGCTGCAGGCGCTGCTCTGCGAAGGGGGCCGCTGGGAGCTCTTTCCGCTCAAGGGAGTGGTGCCCGCCAATCTCGACGAACTCAGCACCTGGCAGCTGCAATTCGAAATCATCCGCCACTACACGCTGCCGGTCTTCTGTCTCGCCTACGGCGGCTTCGCCGGACTGTCGCGCTACGCCCGCAGCGGCATGCTCGACGTGATCCATTCGGACTTCATCCGCACCGCCCGCGCCAAGGGGCTGCCGGAACCCCTGGTGATCTGGCGCCACGCCTTCCGCAACGGACTCATCACCCTCATCACCCTCTTCGGCGGACTGCTCCCCTCCCTGGTGGCGGGCAGCGTCATCGTCGAATACATCTTCAACATCTCCGGAATGGGTTCGCTCTCGCTTCTGGCCCTCTCCAGCCGGGACTATCCGCTCCAGATGGCGCTCTTCGCCTTCGCCGGAATGCTGACGCTCACGGGAATCTTCATCAGCGACATGCTCTACCTCGCCGCCGATCCGCGAATCAAGCTCTCCCGGTAGAGACAACGGAGCCGGGAGCCAGGGGATTCATCAGAACCCGGTGCCGTGGGGGGCGGGAGATTCATCAGAACCCGGTGCCGGTCAAGCGGCAATCCGGCATAACCGCTCCCCTGCGGGTCGCTTTTATTCCGTTTGCCCGCTTGACAGTCCCCGGAACCTGATGAGAATGCGGCGTTGCCGGTTCAGGGGGAAAAATGTATTTTTCCCCTCTGAACCCATGACAGGCGGAGGGAGCTCGATAGACGGCGCAGGGGGGGCAGGTTCTGATATTGAAGAAGAACGATAAAAGTGCGCCGCCCGCGGCAGCGTTGTCCACGGGCGGCACAGCAGAGAATTCCGCGTCAGAGCACGGTGACCGTCTGGCTGATCCGGCGCTTTTCGCCGGGGAAGAGGGTGCGGGCGTCGACGCTCGCATTGGCCGCTTCGACGCAGATCATCGAATGGTACTCCTCGTCGCCGAAGTCCGGCATCGCATGGGATTTGCGGATCCACGGATTCCAGACCACCGTCGCGGCGGAACCGCTCTTTTCCACCCGGATCGTGCGGTTGAATCCGGGGTCGAAGATCTCGACCGCACCGGTGGTGTGGTAGATTCGGTCCACCTCGCGGTCGATCCGGATGTCGCCCTGCTGCACATGGCCGAGCACGACCGGCGCGCCGACCACCCGGTCCTCATAGCCGACCTGATCCAGTCCGCGCACCCGGATTGCCTCGGCCTCCTTCACCGCGAAGTAGGTGTGGAGCGCGTCGGTCACCACCACCGGCGCGTCGGAGCAGTTCTTCATCGTCAGCGCGACGGTGAGCGAGCGGCCGATCAGGAATTCACACTCCAGATCGAAGGCGAATGTGACCAGTTCCGGCTTCACCGCCTGTTCGGGGGTCAGTCCGAGCACGACCCGGGTGACGCTGCCGTTTTCGAACGACTCGACCGCGCGGACCTCCCACTGCGACAGCCGGGCGAAGCCGTGCGCGGGCAGCTCCTCCCGCGCGCCGGGGCCGAACCACGGCCAGCAGACCGGCACCCCGCCCCGGATCGGTTTGCCCGCCTCGAACCAGGAGGAGCCGCTCATCCACAGCACCGGCCGCTCCCCGGCCGGGGTGTAGTCGAAGAGATGGGCGGCGTAGGTGGAGATCTTCGCCTTCGCGGCGGCGTTGGCGACCTCGATGCAGACGAAGCCGCCGGGGCCGCGGGTGAATTTGACCGAGTCGGAACCGAACTTCCGCTCCAGAGTTTCCATATCGTTCATGTCAGAACTCCTTTCTGTGATGATGCGAAACTTGCTTTGCGGCGCCGTTCACCCCTCCGCGGGGAACAGCTTGCGCGGCGCGCGCCCGAGATTCCTCACCGCCGCCGAACCGGCGAACCGGCACTCCGGCGCCGGGAGCATGGTGAAGGAATCCCCCCGCCCGGCGAGCTGGTGGTTCCCCCAGAGGTAGAAGGCGAAGTAATCCTCCAGATCGAAGTGCTCCAGCTCCCCCTTCCCGGCCCGCCCGAGATGGGCGGCATCGAGGCAGAGCTCCGGCGCGGCGCCGGTGAGCACCAGACTGCCGGAGGCGCGGCGGACCAGATTGCGGATGAACTTCCGCCCCGCCGGAGAGGCGAGGCAGGGAAGAGCGGCGGAACCGCCGCCCTCCACCGGGACCCGGCAGCCGGAATCCGGCAGCTCTGCGGCGGCGAGATCGACCCGTTCCCCGGCCGGTTCCGATTCGGAATCACTCCCGGTGCGCCAGGCGATGAGGCTGGAGAACCGCCACGGGCGCTTCTCCGGCTCCACCTCCGGTTCGTAGCGCAGAATCTGCCGGGTGAACCGCACCTCCTCCGCACTGCCGGAGAGGGTGAACTCCCCGGTCGCGCCGGGCGTGCGGAACCCCGCCCGGTGGCGCCAGAGGTCGCTGCCCGCGGCGAATTCGACCACGCACCCCGCCCCGTCCGAGAGGCGGATCATCACCGGGATCTCCGGCGAATGGTGAAACTCACGCTCCTCTCCGGTCAGTTCCACGGCCCGGAACGTTTTCTCCCCCAGAGGAGGAACTCCAGCTTCGTCCACGGCCCGGGAAAGCTCACCTCTCCGAGCGAGAGGTCACCGACCGCGCCCCGGTTGACCGCGGCGATGTCGACGGTCAGCGTGCCGCACCCGTCCCACAGTTCGATCTCGCGGCGCACCTCGTATTCGCAGCCGAAGGGGATGACCGAACGGGCTTCGACCGAAGCGGAGAGTCCGTCGCTCGAAGCGTGGCGGCGGAAGCTCTTCGGCAATGCGGAGAGTTCGCTGAATGCGGCGCATCCGGCCCGGCCGGTCCGCAGCCGCGGACGCCCTTCCAGCTCCAGCGTGAATGCGTATTTTCCCGACGGCTCAACCCGGGCGGTGAACCCGGCTCCGGCGATGACGGCTTCCTGAAACGGCATGGGCTCGCTCCGTCAGTCGATCACTTCGAAGGTTTCCGCCGACGGCTTCCGCTGGTAGGGATTCGGCTCTGCGGCGGCATAGCCGAGCGGGAGAGACCGCCAGAACGGTCCACGGGGCGGAAATTCCGGCGGCGGCATCCATCTTAGCCCGTTCGAAGGCGCAGATCCAGCAGCTGCCCAGCCCCTCCGCCGCGGCGGCGAGGACGGCGTGTTCAAACATGATGCCGAGGTCGATTTCGACGATCGAATGGTCGTCGCCGGGCCGCTGCCACGCCGTCGAGGCGTCACCAAGCGCCAGCAGGATCACCGGCGCCTGCGCGAGGAACGGATTGCGGTAGACTTCGCAGATCCGTTTGCGGAGCGCGGCGTTGCGCACCGCGACCAGTTTCCACGGCTGGCGGTTGCAGGCGGAGGGGGCGCACTGCGCGGCTTCGGCGATGCGGCGGAGCGCCGCTTCCGGCACCGGATCGGACTTGTAGGCGCGAATGCTCCGGCGGGTTTTCAGTACTTCGTAGAATTCCATGATGGGGCTGTCCTCCTGTGATGATTTTGTCTGGGGTTAAACTAGCCGGATTTCCGGAAAAAGCAAGTTTTCCTCCCCCTTTTCCCGGATTTTGCCGTGCAAAAAAACCGAACCGGTGATATATTACCGGATCAATGGTGCAACAAGCCGATTCCGCGAGAGGTGTTCCGTGCTGGCAAAAGAATCATCCCCTGTCTGGACGTGACCGGCGGCCGCGTCGTCAAAGGGGTCAACTTCGTCGATCTGGTCGATGCCGGAGATCCGGTCGAAATCGCCCGGAACTACGACGCACAGGGCGCCGACGAGCTGGTCTTTCTCGACATCACCGCAAGCAGCGACGCCCGCGACACCATGGTCGATGTGGTCCGGCGCACCGCCGAACAGGTGTTCATTCCGCTCACCGTCGGCGGCGGAATCCGCACGGCGGAGGACATCCGCCGGATGCTGCTCGCCGGAGCCGACAAGACCTCGGTCAACACCGCCGCCATCCAGCGCCCGGATCTGATCCGCGAAGGTGCCGAACGGTTCGGCAGCCAGTGCGTGGTCCTCGCAATCGACGCCCGACGCGTGCCCGGCGAAAACCGCTGGGAGGTCTTCACCCACGGCGGCCGGCGCAACACCGGAATCGACGCAGTCGAATGGGCCGTGCGCGGCGTTGAACTCGGCGCGGGCGAAATCCTGCTCACCAGCATGGATACCGACGGCACCTGCTCCGGATATGACTGCGAACTCACCCGGGCGGTCTCCACCGCGGTGAACGTGCCGGTGATCGCCTCCGGCGGCGCGGGCACGCTCGAACATCTCGCCGAGGTGCTCGACCGCGGCAAGGCCGACGCGGTGCTCGCCGCGAGCATTTTCCATTTCGGCACCTACACCGTTCCGCAGGCGAAGGAGTTCCTGCAATCGAGAAATATCCCGGTCCGCCCGGCGGACCGCTGAAACAGCAATCCAAGCGCGGCGCGGCGGCGCCCATGCGAAAGAACAGGAGAACGCTATGACACAGGACGAACTCAAGAAACTCGCGCTGGCCTACCATCATGACAACCGGCCCGGCAAGGTCGCCGTCGTGCCGACCAAGCCGTGCGAAACCGGCGAGGAGCTGGCGCTGGCCTACACCCCCGGCGTCGCCCAGCCCTGCCTGGCGATCAAGGAGAAAAAGGAGAAGGTCTGGGAGTACACCTCGCGCGGCAACCTGGTCGCCGTGGTCAGCGACGGTACCGCCGTGCTCGGACTCGGCAACATCGGTCCGGAGGCGGGGCTCCCGGTGATGGAGGGCAAGGCGGTGCTCTTCAAGCACTTCGCCGATATCGACGCCGTTCCGCTCTGCCTCGGGAAGGTGTTCAACGAAAAAGGGCCGGACCGACGCGGCGAAGGTGATCGAAACCGTCGAACGGCTCGAACCCACCTTCGGCGGCATCAACCTCGAAGACATCGGCGCACCCGCCTGCTTCGAGGTCGAACAGACGCTGAAGAAGAAGATGAACATTCCGGTCTTCCACGACGATCAGCACGGCACCGCGATCATTTCGCTTGCGGCGATTCTCAACGCGCTGAAAATCGTCGGCAAGAAGATCGAAGAGTGCCGTTTCGTGGTGAACGGCGCCGGCGCCGCCGGCATCTCCTGCAGCCGCTTCTACCTTACGGCCGGAGCAAAACGGGAGAACTTCATCATGTGCGACTCCAAAGGGGTAATCCACCGCGGCCGGACCGATCTCAATCCGGAGAAGGCGGAGTTCGCGGCGGAGACCTCCGCCCGCACCCTCGAAGAGGCGATGAAAGGGGCGGACATCTTCCTCGGCTTCTCCGCTCCGAACTGCGTCACGCCCGACATGGTCCGCTCGATGGCGAAGGATCCGATCATCTTCGCGATGGCCAACCCGGTTCCGGAGATCTTTCCCGACGTCGCCCTCGCGGCGGGCGCCGCAGTGGTCGGCACCGGACGGAGCGACTTCCCCAACCAGATCAACAACGTGCTCGGCTTCCCGGGCATCTTCCGTGGTGCGCTCGACGTCCGCGCCCGTGACATCAACGAGGCGATGAAGCTCGCGGCGGCAAAGGCGCTCGCCGAACTCGCCGCCGAACCGGTCACGCCGGAGGTGAAGGCGCAGCTGTCGGCCGCCTACCCGGCCGACGCGGCCGCCGGAATGTTCGACGGGAACGACGGCAAACTGAAGATCGACTGCGTGATTCCGAAGCCGTTCGACCCGCGGGTGGTGCCCCGCGTGGCGATGCGCGTGGCCGAAGCGGCAATGCAGACCGGCGTCGCCCAGCTTGCCATCGACGACCTCGCCGCCTACGAAGCCTCGGTGGCCGCCCGCATCCGCAAGTGACGCGCCACAGCAGAAAAAAACGGGTTCCGGCAAAGCGCCGGAGCCCGTTTTTTGTTTCGTCTTTCTCCGTCTCCGGGAGTTACCGCGCCAGCAGATCGTCGATCAGCAGCTTGACGTTGGCGACAAAATCAGGATGACGGGTGACCGCCGGAAGGTGTCCGGGCAGGAAGTTGATGACCCGCCCGCCCCACGGCGTGGACGATTCGGTGCACTGCGGGAAGGTGCCGCTGGAGATCGTCGTGGTCATCAGCGTCCACATCGGCCGGGTCTGTTCCAGCCCGGTGTAGATTTCATCCTGCGGCAGATCCATTTCGATCAGCTTCTCCACGAGCGGGTTGCGGCATTTGGCGCGCACCACCTTGTAGGGTTCGTGCGGATGGAACGACGCGGGGAACCCATCCGGATCATTGCCGCGCACCCAGCGGAATCCGACCAGATCGCGGTACCAGTCCCACGGCCAGAAGGCGGAACTCGCCCCGTGAAGCAGCAGCAGATTCTTCCCGGCTTCGCAGTAGCGCTTCACCGCCTGCGCCGCGGCCTCCTCCGGAATCGGCAGTCCGCAGGTATCGGCGATCATGTTGAGGATCAACAGATCACACTCCTTCGCAAGATCGAAGGCGGTGAAACAGCTCCAGTCGTTCTCGAAGAACTTCATCTGCGGATAATCCGCCGCAATCATCTCGTACGTGTTGCGTCCAGGACTGGTTTTGTAATGGTCGTCTGCGACAAAGAGAATCATTTCACACCTGCAAGTTTGCGTTTCACCTCCCGCACCCGGGCGCACTCGGGACGGCATTTGTAGAATTCATCGAGCGGATAACAGCCCGAAACCATTCCATTGCGCGGCGCGGTCGTGCAGTCCCCGAAGGTGCGGCAGATCCGCCGCGTCGCCAGCGGCCGCCCGGCCAGCGTGTCGGCGCACAGCTCCGGATAGGCGAGCACCATCCGGCCGATGCCGACGAAATCGGTCCGCCCGGCGCGCACCGCCGCCTGTCCGGCCGGAACCAGATACTCCTGCAGACAGGTGTAGCCCGCGCCGATGAAGAGCATGCCGCGCCCTTCGAGGCGGCGGCGCACCTCCGCCACCGCCCGGATCTGCCGGGCCGCGCCGAGGATCGGCTCCTCCGGCGGCAGGTAGCCGTCGGAAACCGGATAGTAGGCCGGACGCTGGAAGTGCGGGTTGTAGTAGGGACTGCACACCGTCGTACAGATCAGATCCACCCCCGAGCGAATGGGCCAGTTCCAGGAAACGGACCGGCTCCGAAAGGTCATATCCCAGCCCGGTGCCGTCGCCGCCGAACGCGCATGCGTAGTGGCCGACGCCGATGTTGCCGCGTTCCATCGGCACGCCGACGCCGTCCTTGCCCTTCTCGAAGGGGAGACAGTCGAAGAGCGAAAAACGCATGCCGAGTTCGAGTCCGGGCACTTCGCGGCGGATTCCCTCGACGATCTCCCGGAAGAAGCGGGTGCGGTTTTCAAAACTGCCGCCGTAGGCGCCGGGACGGGTCCAGGCGCTCAGAAACTCATGCCCCAGATAGCCGTGCGCCATCTTGATGTCGACGAAATCGAATCCCGCCTCCTGCGCCAGCTTCGCCGCATCGATGAAGTGGCGGATGATGTTTTGAATCTCCCCGTCCGAGACCACGTCCTCCGCCGAACAGTGGAACTTCTCGTCGAGCAGCGGATGCGCGTAGGCGGTCACCGGCTCCAGCTTCGCATCATCGTGCGGATGGCTGAACCGGCCGGAATGGGTGAGCTGCAATCCGATGTAGAGATCGTCCGCAGTGCCGAACTTCTCCGCGTGCAGCGCCACCATCTCCTCCCGGAGGCGGCGGAGCGCCGGCATCGTCCGCGGCGTGATCATCAGCTGCCGGGTGTTGCTGCGGCCGGACTCCATCACCGCGCACGCCTCACAGCCGAAGAGCAGCTTCGCCCCGCTGGCGGCGAAGCGGAGCCAGCGGCGGCGGGTGAGTTCGCTCGGACTCCCGTCCGGCAGGCAGTCCCACCCCTCCATCGGCAGGATGCACCAGCGGTTGCCGATCCTGTGCCCGTGGTACTCCGCCGGTTGCGCCAGCGGACTTTCGGGAGCGGCCAGAATTGAATCGTCGATTTCGATATCCGCGCCGATCTCCGCCAGGTGGGCCCGGAACTGCGCGGCGGTCTTGAAGGTGGGAATGCGGGGATAGTCTGCCATTTTCAGAACCTCTTCTCCTTTCGAATGTGCAGAATGAGTATTTCACAATCGGACAGCGCCAGATAGGTGTGCTCCAGCAGCGCGTCGAACTGGAGCGACTGCCCGGCGGCAAGTTCGTACCGTTCCGACGGCAGCGTGATCCGAAGCCGCCCGGAGAGCACCCAGCAGAGCTCGTAGTCGTCGCGGTGAATCTTCGGCCGCGACACCGCCGCCCCTTTCGGCGCCTTGCCGTGCAGACAGCGGATGTTCTTGTAGTTGATCTCCTCGAAAAGAAAATCCTCCGACCGGTGTTCAGTCGCCTTCAGCGGATGGCTGATCCGCGCCTCGGCGAGATTCAGCAGCTCCGCCGCAGTGATGCCGAACACCCGCGCCAGCCGGTAGAGCGTATCCAGCTCGGCCCGGGTCCGGTTGCGCTCCAGTTTCGAAATCACCGATGCGGCGACGCCGCTCTCGGCCGAAACGTCGGCGATGTTGAGATTCGCCTTCTTGCGCAGGTCGCGGAGGATCGAGAAGTCAAAGAGTTCCATAGATCCTCCCGTCGCGGCAGTCGGCCCAGACGTTCTCGAACCAGCCGTCCGGATCCGGCACCGGGCGGCAGTCGACCCAGCGCAGGCGGAGGGCGCCGTCGAGGAAACCGGACTCCAGCACACGCTTCCGGTACGCCGGATTCTCCGGCATCAGCGAGCCATCCGGATTGACCAGCGCCGCCGAACCGCGGGAGCCCGCACCGGATGCCGCCTGATAGGCGATCGACTCCAGATAGAACCAGTGCGAAAACGCGAGCTGGAAGTTGGTCACCGCGTGTTCCGCATCCTCCCGCGGGTAGCCGTCGCGGTACATTGTATCAAGCAGCTTCCGGGCGTCGCCCGCCGCCGCGGCAAGCTTCTCCACCGGACGCAGATGGCCGCCGTATGCGGTCATGCGTTCCTGCAGTTCGCGCCGGTCGGCCCGCCAGTCGCGGGTGCCGTGCAGCCGCGCTTCGAGCGAATCGAGCAGTTCCGCCGCCCGTTTCTCCGCCGCGGCGAAGTCGAGCGTGAAACCGCGGTACTTCGCCGCGATGAATTCAGCGGCGCGGAACGCCCCCACCTGCCCGGCGTTGAGCGCGGTCCCGCCCGGACGGGTGATGCCGTGCGAGCCGTTGACCTCGCCGATCGGGAAGAGATGGGGCAGATTGACCGATTCATACCAGATGTTTCCAGCCAGTCCGCCGTTGTTGTGCTGGGCGCAGACGGCGATTTCGAGCGGTTCGGCCGCGAGGTCGATCCCGTGCTCGGCGTAGAGTGTGATCGCGCCAGGATTCATCTTGCGGAGCCGTTCGATCGGCGTGCCGAAAAGCGCGCCGGATTTCTCCAGATAGCCCCGCGCCTCCGCCGACAGCGCCGCAAAATCCAGCCCCGCCGCCGTGTTCGAGCGGAAGTCGAGAAAGACCCGCCGGTTCTTCTTCACCGTCTCCTCATGCACCAGAAGATCGATCTCCGACGACCCCTCCGGCACCTTGCGCACGTCGAACGGCCACTGGTACCCCTTTGAGGAAGATCATCGAATTCATCGCCCCGGCGTCCGGATAGTGGTCGAGCAGGAACTCCCGCTCGTCGCTCACCCCGTCCGCCGCAGTCGAAATGAAGCGCGGCAGCACCTGCATGTAGGTGCCCGAGACGTTCCAGCGGAACTTGATCGACGCCAGCCCGAACTGCGACTCCGGCAGTCCCTGCGCCAGCGCGCCCGCCTTGAGCGCGAGACCGATCGCACCGAAGTGTCCGGCCGGATAGACGCTCGTGCGGTAGAGGCCGCCCGGACCGCCCACCGCGAACACCACATTCTCCGCCAGAATGGTTTCGAACTCCTTCGTTTCGCCGTTGAAGGCGACCGCCCCCGCCGCCCGTCCGGCGACGGTGACCAGTTCGGCGACGGTGCGCCGTTCGGCGATCTCCACCCCCGCCGCCTTCACCGCCCGGATCAGCGCGAGGCACATCTCCCGCGACGTGTACGGCCCGCAGCTGGTCGCCCGCCGCTTCGGATCGTGGTCGGTCTTGTAGCCGATGTACTGCCCGAACTCGTCATGTGGAAACGGCACCCCGAGGTTGACCAGATGCATGAAACAGCGCACCGACAGCGCCGCTTCCACCAGCGCCACGTCGCCGTGCACCGAGCCGCCGTCGTAGATCGAATGGGCCAGCTGCACCGGGGAATCCGGTTCGCTCCCGTAGATGCCGAGCTTGTAGTAGGTCTGCTTGTCGCTGCCGGTGTTGATCGAAGTGCCGCGGTGCAGCCCCTCCGAGAGCAGCAGCAGATCCTCGACGCCCAGCTCCCGGAGCCGGAGCGCCGCCGCCAGGCCGGCCGCGCCGGAGCCGATCACCAGTGTGTGAACCTGCCGCATCACAGCCGCCCGATCTCCATGCCGCCGTCCACCTTGATCACCTGCCCGGTCGAATAGGCGAGGTCGCCGCGCAGCAGCATCGCTACCGCCTTGCCGATGTCGGCCGGTTCGCCCCAGCGCGGCTGCAACGTCAGTCCTTCGGCGATCAACTTGTCGTACTTCTCCTTGACCACGCTGGTCATGTCGCTGGAGATCACCCCCGGACGGATCTCATAGACCGGCACCCCGAACTCCGCCATCTTGACGGCATACAGTTTCGTCGCCATCGCCACCCCCGCCTTCGACAGGCAGTATTCGCCGCGGCTGATCGACGCCACCGTCGCGGAAATGCTCCCCACGTTGACGATCACACCGGCAATCTTATTCTCCGCAAAATACCGTCCCACCGCCTGAGTCAGAAAAAATGGCCCCTTGAGGTTGATCCCCATCACCCGGTCGAAGCTCTCCTCGGTCATCTCCAGCAGATCGCAGCGGACATTCGGCGCCACGCCGGCGTTGTTCACCAGCGCCTCCAGCGACCCGAACCGCTCCAGAATCGCCTTGAGCAACGCCTCGCGGTCCTGCCGCGATGAAATGTCGGCGCGCACGTAAAGGGCTCCGACACCGTATTTCTGCTCCAGCTCGACCGTCCGTTCCGCGAACGCCTCCGCCTCGTGACGGCCGCAGAACGCCACGTTCCAACCTTCCGCCGCCAGTTTGTCGACGATTCCGGCGCCGATTCCGCGCCCCCCGCCCGTCACCAATGCCGTCTTGCCCATTCTTTCACCTCGTTATTTTCCGAAAGCTATATTTTATGATAATATATAGCGCAAAGGAAAAAAAGCAAATAAAAAAAGAGAGCCCTTCTCGGCAACTCGTCCGTTCTAAAAAAACTTAGTTGAATTCCGGCATGGCGATGTGAAATTTCACTCCAGCGGCCTTCTCCAGACCGGAGAGATAGTTGGTAAAAACCTCATACTCCCGCCGTTCGCGCAGGTAGGCCATCAGCTCTTCCCGCACCTCCTCATAGCTGTGCTGGCGGTTTCCCTGGACCGCATCGCGCCGGATCAGGTGAATTCCCGCCTCGGTTTCGACCGGTTCCGGCGTGATCTCCCCGGGCGGAGCTTGACCGCCGCCTTCTCGTAAGCGGCATAAATCTGCTTTCTGTTCGGTTCAAACGGAGCAACCGGGCCGGAAAGCCGCCCGTCCGGACGCAATGCGCAGACGGCGGCCAGCGCATTGAAGCGGCCCGGACTCTTTTTCAGCTCCCGCGCAAATTTCATCATCTCGCTGCGGGCCGCCTGCTTCTCCTGCTTCGTGCGCGCATCGAGCATGATCTGCGTGGTGCGCACCGCTCTGGACGAGTCGCTGAAACGGAATCCCCAGCGGTTGGAGTTGTAGAAGTTGCGCGCCTCCTGATCGGTGATCTTCAGATTCGCCTTCGCCAGCACCACCTGGTGGAAGAACGCATCGGCGGCCGCCTGTTTCTGAATCCCCGGATTGCGGCTGATCCGGTCGAGAAACTGGTCGAAACTCTTCTCCTTGCGCATCACTTCGACCGCAATCGCCTTGACGGTCTCTTCGGGCAGTGCGGCGTATTTCTCCCGGAGCATCGTCCGGGTTCGTTCCGCCGACGGGAGATATCCGGCCTTTTTCTGTGCCTCCGCAAGCAGTCGCTCGTCGATCATCCCCTTGAGCAGACCGGGCGCGGTACGGGCAGCAGAGGCCCGACTCCACTTCTTCCCGTTCGGCTGCGCGGCCAGCGCATAGCGGACAAACTCCTCACGGGTCACTTTGCCGCCACGATACTCCGCCATCACCGCCGGGAACTGCCCCCAGACCGGATCTCCATCGAGATTTTCCGGAATTTTCACCGCGGGCTTCGCAATCGGTTTCGCCGCAGTTTTCGCTGACGCGGCAGGATTTGACCTGCCGCCGTTCTGCGCCGGTTTCGACGGAGCCGCCGCCACTGCGCAAAACGCCGCGGCAACCACGACAATCACTGCTCCCGCTCTCATGATCGCGCCCCCTGTCATGCCGCCCCGAAACCGGAGCAAAATAACCAAAACGGCCGGCGGAACATCACTTCCACCGGCCGATTCCGAACACTCGCCTTACTTCGCCGCCGGAGCCGTCACGGCACCGGGGAGCTGGGGAACTTCCAGCGGCATCGTGTACTTGACCTTGTGTTCCTCCTCCAGCTTCTTGATGTACTCCATGAAAGCCTGCTGCTGCTTGCGGCTCTCGAGGAACTTGGTCAGCTGCGGCTTGATCGTCTCAAACGGCGTCACTGTCGGCCCCTTCGCCGCATCGCGGCGGATGATGTGATAACCAAACTTGGTCTTCACCGGTCCGGCAAGTTCACCCTCCTTCAGCTCGAACGCGGCCTTTTCGAATTCCGGTACCATCTGGCCCTTGCCGAAAGCGCCGAGCGAACCACCCTGCCGGGAGCTCGGGCACTGACTCTCCGCCTTCGCGGTCTCTTCAAACTTCTCCGGATTCTTCTTGAGCAGCTCCATGAGCTTCGTCGCCTTTTCCAGCGCCGCCTTCATCTCTTCCGGCTTCGCCTTGCCCTCCTCGGCCATGATGAGGATATGCGATGCGCGGACCGTATCCGGCTGATCGGCAGGTTCGGTGAACTGCGTGGCCTTGTTCTCCTCGTAGTATTTCCGAACCTCTTCATCGGTGACCTTGACCGTCTTCATCACCGTCTTCTGCAAAAATTCACCGATGGCGACATCCTTCTGGATCTGCGGATTCTTCGCCTGCTCGTCGAGCAGCTTCTCGAAATCCTTGCCGGACTGCGCCATCTGCATCTTGATCATCTCAAGCTGCTGAGGATTGAAGGATTTAAAACGCTCGTCAAGTTTCGCCTTGGCCATCTCATAGGAGGGTTTGATCCCCGCCTTTTCCACCTGGGCGGTGATCAGCTGATCGAGCACCATCTGCTTGACCAGCCCCGGCGCTTCCTTGCGGATCATCTCCGCAGTCAGACCTTCCGGAATCTTGCCGTCCGGGATGCTCTTGAGCAGAAATTTCACAAATTCATCCTTGCTGATGCTCTTGCCGTCCACTTCGGCGACGGTCGCGGGAATCAGCTTCCAGACATCTTCAGGCGCCTTCTTCGCATCCGCTTTCTCAGCCGGAGCGGCCTTCGCCGGAGCCGGTTTCACTGCATCCGCGGCACCGGCGGAAAACGCCACCGCACCGGCGGCGAACAACGACACCATCCATCGATTCTGTCTCATTTCTTCTATTCTCCCCTCAGGTTAAAACGGCCGGCCCGCCGGCCGCGCCGTCATGATGCATTTCACTTCACCCGCCCTCCGGAAGAGACCGCCCGGAAGCGGATACGATACTATACACTTATACACCAAAATGCCGATTTTTCAAATCAGATTTCCTCCGAACCGGCGAAATATCAGCAAAATGTAATGCACCGGTCATGTTTCATCCCGGTCAGCGGCAGAAAAATGCACCGAGCACCGCAGAAGCCAGCAGCAGATACATAAAGGAGATCTTCGTCCGGAGCATGATCACCGTAGTGGCCGCGGCGATCAGCAGCGCCGCCGGACGGATTCCAATCTCGCCCGGAAAGCCCCCTCCAGCAGTTTTCCCCACGGAATCTCACCGGTGAAAACCGAGAGTTCTGCAAAGATCACCGCCGCTGAAAGGATCAATCCGAAGGCCGCCGGGCGCATTCCGGTGAGAAACCCCTGCACCGCCAGGCTCGACTCCCACCGCTTCAGCAGCCGGATCGCCAGAATCACCAGAATCATCGCCGGAGTAATCATGCCCAGCGTGGCAAGGACAGCTCCCGTCACTCCGTGCTGCGTGTAGCCCACGTAGGTGGCGGTGTTGATGCCGATCGGCCCGGGCGTCGCCTGCGCAATCGAAAGCAGATTGGCGAACTCCTCCGGAGCAAGCGGCTTTCCCGGCCCGACCAGTTCAGCGGTGAGCAGCGGCACGAGCATGTAGCCGCCGCCGAAGCAGAGCAGTCCGAACTTGAAGAAAACCCAGTAAAGACCGAAAAGCGAGATCATCGTTCCTCCTCCCGTTTCGCACGGCAGCGGACGATGATCCGATCCGCGGTCACCTTCGCCAGCCCGGCAGCGATAGCGCAGACGATCAGCCACGCCGGCCCCACCTTGAATACGGTCAGCCCGAGAAAACAGCCGAGGGCGACGATCCAGCCGAAAAGGTTGACCACCGCCTTGCGCCGCATCTTGAGCGCGGTGACGATCACCATGCCGACGATACAGCCGATGATCCCTTTGAACGCCCCCTGCACCGCCGGGGTGTCGATCGTGCTCTGAATGCTGGAAATGCCCGCAGCGATCAGCACGATGATGACCAGAGACGGCAGAATCGAACCGACCATCGCGGCGAACGCGCCGGCGTAGCCGCCGATCCGCCAGCCGACGTAAATCGCCGAATTGGTGGCGAGAATTCCCGGCACCGTCTGGGTGATGGTGATCATTTCGAGCACATCGTCCTCAGTGAGCCATTTGCGCCGCCGGACAAATTCATCCTGCGCCGCCGCAATAATCGCATAGCCGCCGCCGATCACCAGCGAGGTGATCCTGACGTAGGCCCAGAAGAGCACCCAGGCGCGCCGAAACGGGGAAACACGGCGGAATTCCTCCACCGAAGAAACCGGTTCAACGGCCATCGGACCGCCCTTCCATCAAAAATTTCAGCCCCTCGACGATCCAGTGATCCCAGAATCCCCACGAATGGGCCCCCGGCCCCTCTTCGTAACGGAATCCCGGATAATGCAGAGATTCCAGATGCGACCGGAGCGCCCGGTTGGCGTCGAGCAGCCCATCCTCGGTCCCGCAGACCATCATCAGCCGCGGCGGTGTGGCCAGTTTCACCGTCTCTTCCGCCAGCGCGAAAAGATCGTTGCGGTTCGGGATCAGGTCCTTCACGGTGCCGAAAATCCGCGTTGCCTCCTCCCGGTTCATCCGGCAGTTCTCCAGCCAGGAGCGCACATCGGCCACCGAGGAAAGCGCGACCGCCGCGGCGTACCGTTCCGGCAGCCGGAGCGCGCACTTGAGCGCCCCGTAGCCGCCCATCGAAAGTCCGGCGACAAAGGTATCCTCCCGCCGGGTGCTGATCGGGAAAAACGAAGCGGCGATCGCCGGCAGCTCCTCCGTGAGCATGGTCCAGTAGCGCGGCCCCTGCATCATATCGGTGTAGAAGCCCCGTTCGCCATCCGGCATGACCACCGCCAGTTCATATTCAGCGGCATACCGTTCAATCGAGGTCCGCCGCGACCAGATGGTGTGGTCATCGCTCAGCCCGTGCAGCAGATAGAGCACCGGATAGCGGCGATTCGCTCCGCCGGAACTGGTCATGCCGATCTGGGTCGTCACCTTCTGCGGCAGAATGACGTTCATCGAACAGGCCCGTCCGAGAACATCCGAATGAAAAGAACATTGCAGAAATGCCATAACTTCTCTCCTGTAAATCAAAATCCGAATTCCGGCTGCACCATCCCGAAATCCTCATCCTCCGGCGGCGGCGGCGGTGGCTCCGCCGCCGCGGGCCGCGCATGCTTCTGCCGGGAAACACGCCGCGGCACATCCGGCGAACCATCGAGTACCAGCGCGTCTCCCGCCTCCGAGACGGACGCAGCCGGCGCGGGAGCTTCCGCAACCGCAACTTCCGGAGCAGCCGATGCAACGGGGACCTCCTCTTCAACCCGCCACGGGGAGCATCGCCATCTGCCGGAGAGGCGGGCGGCGGACTCTTCTTCGCACGCTCCCTTCTCTTCTCCGGCTTCCCCGGGGCGGCTTCCGGTTTTGTCTCCGGCGCAGAAACAGGTTCCGGTTCCGGGGCGGCTTCCGGTTCCGAAGCAACTTCCGGTTCGGGACTGGCTTCCGGTTCCGAAGCAACTTCCGGTTCGGGACTGGCTTCCGGTTTTGTCTCCGGCTCCGAAACAGTCTCCGGCCCCGAAACAGTCTCCGGCTCCGAAACAGTCTCCGGCTCCGAAACAGTCTCCGGCTCCGAAACAGTCTCCGGTTCCGGGGCAGAAGTCTTTTCTCGGCCTTCTTCACCGTCTTTTCCGGCGCACTCGCCGGGACTTCCGGCGAAACGGCCCCCGGCACAGTCGTTTCAGGCGCGGTTTCGTTTTCGCCCTCCTCCGCCGCCTCCTCGCCGGATTCGGTATTGCGGAACGCCTCCAGCTCCTCCGGCGTAAGATAGCGCGAGTGCGTGATCTTGACAATCGGTTTCGAACCGATCAAAAGTCCGCGCGCCTTCGGACTGCGGACAGGCAGCTCCATCAGATTGATCTCCCGCTGAGTCTGGCGGTTGCGCGCCCCGGTCTCGGTCAGAAGATAGATCGCATCCGCGCGCGGAGTCAGCAGTTCCAGCCGGCAGCCTGGCGGACAGAGCGCGTACTCCTTGTCGAGAATGAATCCGCCGATCGCACTGCGTTTGCCGTAATATTTGCCCGACTTCACCTCGCGGTAGATCACACCGAACACCGTGGTTTCATCATATTTGCGGAAGTCGTACAGCTTACCGATGAAGAGCTTCTCCGGCGGCAGCGCGATCACCTTATAGGCACCGCTCTTCTCGACGCAGAGGAAGCGGTCGAACTCGTTGCAGGCGACGATGTCGTCGCTCTTGATCGAGGTGCCGATATAGCCGTTCTTGCGATCCCAGCCGACCTTGATGTTGTTGAGCGCCGCCTCGCGGCGGTCGATCTTCTCGAAGTGCTCGATCTCGGTGCGGCGCGGGAACGCCTTGCCGTACTTCGCGATCAATCCCTTCAGATACCGGATCGCGTACCCCTTGAGGTTGCCGAGGTTGCGCTTGATCTCCTCCATTTTCGCCAGCACTTCGGCCAGTTCCCGCTGATTCTTCTCGATGTCGAACCGGCTGATCCGGCGCACCGGCAGCGCGAGCAGCTTGTCGATGTCCTCATCGGTGACGTCCCGCCGCAGCATGTCGCGGAAGGGAGCCAGCCCGGCGTGCACCTCGGCGTACTCCTCCTCCTGGCTCTTGCACTCCTCGATCTTCTTGTAGATGCGGTTCTCGAAGAAGATCTGCGCCAGCGTCTTGGCGTGAAACAGCGCCTCCTGCCGGTCCAGCTCGATCTCCAGCTCCCGCTTCAGATGCTCCAGCAGTTTCGCGGTGTTGCGACGAAGCACCTCAGAAACGCTCATCTGCACCGGACGGCTCTCGCGGATCACCGTCATGTTCACCGAAATCGAAACCGAACAGTCGGTGTACATGTACAGCCCCTGCATCGTCTTCTCCGGATCGTATCCGCGGGTCGGCACCACCTTGATCTCCACCTTGTCGGTGGTGTAGTCGTTGACGCTTGAAATCTTGATCTTGTTCTTCTCGGCCGCCTTTTCGATCGACGCCACCAGTGTCTCGGTGGTGGTGGTGGCCGGAATTTCGCGGATAACGAGGTCGCGGCCAACGATTTCGATCTTCGCCCGCAGCGTGATCCTGCCGTTGCCGTCGTTATATTCGCGCACATCCATCAGTCCACCCTGCTGAAAGTCCGGATAAAGCTGGAACGGTTCGCCCCGCAGCTCCGCGATCTCCGCTTCGAGCAGTTCGTTGAAGTTGTGCGGCATGATCTTCGTCGCCATGCCGACCGCGATGCCGTCGCTGCCGAGCATCAGGAGCGACGGGACCTTCGCCGGAAGCACCACCGGCTCGATGCCCCGCCCGTCGTAGGTGTCGACGAATTCGGTGATGTCGTTGTTGAACAGCACCTCGTGCCCGAGCGGAGAAAGACTGCATTCAATGTACCGCCCCGCCGCCGCCGGACTGCCGGTCAGAATGTTGCCGAAATTCCCCTGCCGGGTGATGTAGTACTCCTTGTTGGCGAGCACCACCAGCGCATCCTCGATCGACGCGTTTCCGTGCGGATGGAAGTGCATCGTGTTGCCGACGATGTTCGCCACCTTGTGGGTGCGCCCGTCGTACACCTGGTAGAGCGCCCAGAGCACCCGGCGCTGCACCGGCTTGAGGCCGTCGTCGACATCCGGAATCGCGCGATCCTTGATCACGTAGCTCGCATACTCCAGGAAGTTCCGGTCCATCATCATCCGGAAGTAGTCGTTGCTGCCGCGGTAGCGTTCGGCGGCGACGCTGCCGTTTTCGCCTTCGCCCGCTTCGCCGTTCCCCGGCGCCTCTTCCGGTTCGGTGGGAACTGGAGCGTCAAGTTCCGGCTTCTCCGTTTCCTCACTCATATTTGTGCACTTCCAGGTTGTTCATGATATATTCGCGGCGCTTCGGGGTGTTGCTGCCCATGAAAAAACCGAGCAGTTCCGGTACGTTGCGCATGTTTTCGAGCGTGACCGGCTGGAGCTTGATCTCCTCGCCGATGAACTGACCGAACTCTTTCGGCGAAATCTCCCCAGCCCTTTGAACCGGGTGATCTCCGCTTTCTTCCCGAGCTTCGCCGCGGCGGAATCCCGCTCGGCCTCGCTGTAGCAGTAGATCGGCTTCTCCTTCGGCCTCTGCACCCGGAAGAGCGGCGTCTCCAGCACGTAGAGGTGCCCGGAGAGCACCAGCTGTTCGAAAAAAGCAGAGGAAGTAGGTGATCAGCAGATTGCGGATGTGAAGCCCGTCGACATCCGCATCGGTCGCGATCACCACCTTGTCGTAGCGGAGATTCTCGATGTCGTCCTCGATGCCGAGCGCCTGCATCAGAAAGGTCAGCTCCTCGTTGCTGTAAATCTTGTCGAACTTCTCGCCGTAGCAGTTCATCGGCTTGCCGCGCAGCGCGAAGATCGCCTGGCAGTTCACGTCGCGGCAGACCTCGAGCGAACCCGCCGCGGAATCCCCTTCGGTGAGGAAGATCATCGTATCCCGCTTCTCCAGCTGCCGCGGCCACTTGTCGCCGATGTGGAACTTGCAGTCCTTGAGCTTGGGAATGCGCAGCCGGGTCTTCTGCTGGGTTTCGCGCCCCTTCTTCTTGACCTCCTGAATCTGGCGGTGCATCTGTTCGTTGCGGGCGACCTTGTCGAGCAGGACATCGGCGACTTCGCGGTTCTTGTGCAGGAAATCGACGACGGCGTCCCGCACCGCCGAGACGATGGGTCCGCGCACATCGGTGTTGCCGAGCTTGTTCTTGGTCTGCGACTCGAAGACCGGATCCTTGACCTTGATCGCGATCGCGCCGATCATGCCGTCGCGAATCTCGTCGGCCTTGTAGTTCTTGCCGGAGAATTCGTTGATTCCCTTGAGCACCCCCTCCTTGAATGCCGAGAGATGGGTGCCGCCGTCGTTGGTGTACTGCCCGTTGACGAAACTGAAACTGGTCTCGCCGTAGTTGTCACTGTGGGTGAGCGCGAATTCGATCGTTTTGGAGCGGTAGGCGATGATATTGTAGAGCCGCTCCTCGCCGGTCTCGGATTCGAGCAGATCCTGAAGTCCGTTGGCGGAGTAGTAGCGCTGGCCGTTGAAGTAGAGCGAAAGCCCGCTGTTGAGATAGGCGTACATCCAGAGCCGTTTCTCGATGTATTCGAGCTTGAATCCGTAGTTGGGAAAGAGCTGCGGATCGGGCACAAAGCGGACGAACGTACCGTTCTTCTCCGGCGAATCGCCGGTCTCCTCGCCGGTCAACACTCCGCGTTCGAAGCGCGCCTCGTGAAACCGTCCGTCGCGGATCGAGCGCACGAGAAAGAATTCCGAGAGGGCGTTGACCGCCTTCGTGCCGACGCCGTTGAGGCCGATGGAGAATTTGAAGACATCGTCGTTATATTTGCCGCCGGTGTTCATCACCGAAACACATTCGACCACTCTGTCGAGCGGAATGCCGCGGCCGTAGTCCCGGATGGAGACACTGCGTTCCTCAATGGCCAGTTCGATTCTCCTGCCGTGGCCCATGATGAACTCGTCGATGCTGTTGTCGATGATCTCCTTGATGAGGATGTAGATGCCGTCGTCGGGGTGCGAACCATCGCCCATGCGCCCGATGTACATGCCGGGCCGGAGCCGAATGTGTTCCAGCGCCGAAAGGGTCTTGATCGCACTGCCGTCGTACTGTACGGTTGTTTCCTCAGCCATATTCCGTGAAAGGTCCCGCAGGAGTTGAATTCAAAACATATACGGAGAAGTAAATGTACCATTTTTTTTGAAAAAAATCAAGGCAAAACCGGATTTTTACCGGGAAACGATTTGCCAAGCGGGCCATTGCGGACTATATTAGTTTTGTCCGGTGCCGACTTAGCTCAGCTGGCTAGAGCGGTTGACTTGTAATCAGCAGGTCGTCGGTTCGATCCCGACAGTCGGCTCCACTTTTCCCCCTTCAAGTTCCCCGGAAAACGAAACGCGATGCATTCAGGGCGCAAATTGCCTCATCCGATACATCGTTTTTATTTTCGTAAAAATAAAATAAAATTTACGAAAATTTTTCAATCCTCTATTGACTTTTCCCATTTTTCCGATATACTTAAAGAAGAAACGAGGAAGGACGAAAGAGAGAAATGCCGAGACGGACAAAAACCAACAACATCCGGCTGGTATCGGAACGGGCGGGCGTCTCCGTGGCAACGGTGTCGCGCGTCGTGAACAACCGGACAGATGTCAGCGAAGAACTGCGAAAGAAAATCCTGGCGGTCATCGAAGAGCTGAACTTTTCCCCGAACAAAGGCGCGAAACGGGTCTTCAACATCGGCGTGGTCCTCACGCAGGAAAAACCGCTGATGGATGAATATTTTTCGGAACTGATCACCGGGATGTCCGCATTCGCCGGAACAGAAAGCGCCGATCTCTCGATCATTATGAACAGCGGAAGCCGGAAGCGGAGCCTGCTGAAACAGATTCGCGAACGCCGCTGCGACGGGGTCTGCCTCTTCGCCGGAGACATGCCTCAGATTGCAGAGCTGGAAAAAGCACAGATTCCCGTGATGATGCTGAACTATCCGTACCGGTCAGACAAAATCGGGTTTGTCAACAACGAATCCTACGGCGGAGAAACCGACGCCCTGGAACATCTGATCGAACTCGGACATCGCAGAATCGCCTTTCTCGCCATGGATATGGTCGCGGATGAAAACCACCAGCACCGCTTCAAAGCCTACAACGACGCTTTGAAGCGCCACGGCATCGAAAAGGATGAAAAACTGATCATCGATCACATTCCGACTCTGCACGGCCAGGAAGCGGGATACCTTCAGACCATGCAGCTTTTCCGTCAGGCGTCGGATGTTACCGCCGTCGTGGTTTCAAACGACACCATGGCGCAGGGAACGTACAAAGCCTGCTGGGAAACCGGCCGGAAGATCCCGGATGACATCTCCGTCGTCGGATTCGACGATCTCTCCGCCTCCGCCTATCTGAATCCACCGCTGACCACCGTGGCGCAACCTCTCTACGAGATCGGCTACAAAGCGGCGAATTACCTGTATTTGTATTTGTCCGGCACGCTCGCCGAACTCCCGGGCGAGACGCTGAGCACCAAACTTGTCATTCGCAATTCAACCGCCAGGCTCCAATAAACAACCACTTCGAGGAAAATGTCATGAAACGGATGCGTAAAACGGGTGAAATCACGCTGCAACCCACCGCAGGAAATCCATTCCGGAAATTCTTCACGCTGATAGAACTCCTTATTGTAATTGCGATCATCGCGATTCTGGCCGGAATGCTTCTTCCGGCGCTGGCGAAGGCCCGCCAGAAGGCGCAGCTGGTGAACTGCGTCGCGAACCTCAAACAGCAGGGGCAGCTGCTCACCTTCTACATCAACGACAACGCCGACATGATCGTCCCCTCCAAAACGGCGGGACTGGGAGGAGCCTCTACAAGCTCCTGGCAGGCGAATTACGCCTGGCTCCTGGGGAACCTCTATGCGAAACAGACCGGTCAGAATCATACGATTTTCGGCTGCCCGGCCCTCAACGATGAGCAATTCATCTATCCGCTGTGGTGGTATCAGAAAGGCTACTCCTTGAATACCAACCTGTTTACCGATGAAAACGGCGAACGGTTCGGACTGGCCAAAGTAATCGACCCGAGCGGCGGAATCCCCCATTCGGTTCCGCGAAAAATTGTAGAAATTCCCAGCCCGAGCAACGTCATCGCCATTACGGAAATCGATCCGAACGGATGGTTTTATTACAACAACGGCAGTGTACAGAAAGTCATTTTCACTCACGGCGGCCCGGGAACGTCCTCTTTCTCGACGGACACGCAATGACCCTGCCGTATCCGGTTTTTAAATGGGCGCTCTGTTCCGACGGCACAAAGGAGCGCCCCGTCTACTACAAATACCGCGGCGGTATGAAGTAATAAAACCAAAAGGATTCACACCATGAAGCGACAGAAGATTCTGCTTTTCCTGCTCCTTGCGGCAGGAATACTCCTTCCGGCGGAAAGCGCTCTGCTGACCGACAACCACCGCCCGAACTGGGTCTCCAACTGCATTCCGAACAGCCAGAAGCGGATCCAGACCGGTGCGACCCTCGAATGGGTCACCGACGGTCCCTTTGCCTGCGATCCGGAAATCATCAAGACCGGAAGCCGGCCCGACGGAACCAACCGTGCGCTTCTTGACGCCCGGCGAGGCCCGGAGGGGGATTGTCAGGCATTCGGCGTATGGGGCGGCACCAAAGGTCTGTGGGCATCGTTCATCATCGACCTCAAAGGGCTCTATCTGATCGAATCCGCAACCGTCTGGGCGATTCAGAAAGACGCCGTCGGCACCGGAAGTTTCGAGATTCTGCTCTCCAACGACAAAAAGCAGTTCGTCAGCGCCGGCACCTGTATGATCAGCGACAAATTGCGCACTCCGGACGGGCGCGGCGCGGAGTCGGTATTCCGTCTGGAAAAACCCGCGGCCGCGAGGTACGTCCAGTTCCGAATTCGGAAACGCCCCGGCGCCAAGCAGCAGATTCTCAGCGAAGTCGCCGTCTACGGGGAAAAGGTCAGCGAAGAGAAAGCCCGCCTGCTCAGCCCGGAAAATCAGCGTCCGGAAGTCCGTTTTGAACTGAAAGGCATTCAGGAAGCCGGCGTCATCATCGACTGGAGCAGCTTTGCGGAAAATGTGAGCGACGTCCAGGCGTGGAAACTCTACGTCTCCGACAAGCCGGTGGCGCGGGTGGACGCCCCCGGCGTCAGACTTCTGGAAAAATTTCCCCGCCGCACCACCCGCAAGCTATTCTACCCTCTGGAACCGGAGAAAGTCTACTATTTCGGCGTCAACGCCGTCTACAACGAGGGAGAAAATCCCGGAATCGTCATGCGGAAATACGTGGCCCCGAAACCCTTCGCCTATGATACCTTCGGCGACATGCTCGCCATTAACTACTATTACGGCGGCGACGGAGAAGCGGTCCGCGCCCCGCACCGCCATCAGAAGGCGTGGGATCACGCGGCAATCGAACTGCTCGGCACGACGCCGGTCCGGCAGGTTCGCTGGTGGCGGCTTCACAAGCACGTTGCAGATCTTCTCTACGACCGCGGAATCGGCATGCTTTCCGAAAGCGTGATTCCGGAGATCGCCGCGAAAATCGGCGTGCTGGCCCTGGGATGCGGCAACGAACCCGAACTCTCCGGACGCCCCCCCGAACAGGCGACGGAGCGCATCCGCAAGGCATATCAGGCCGGGAAGGCCAAAAATCCGAAGATCGCCGTCGCCGCCCCGGCCGTCAACATCAGCAAAGAGGCGCTCCAGTATCTGGATCAGATGTATCAGCATGGGTTGAAAGAGTATATCGATGTTCTCGATCTGCACACCTACGGCGGCAGCCCGCGGAACAATCCGGCGCTGCCGGGCTATCCGCAGGGAGCGCCGGAATTTCTGTTTGACGCGATGAAGAAGGTCAACGCCATGCTCCGGAAATACGGCGATGAAAACAAGCCCAAAATTTCCACGGAATTCGGCTATTCAGATGGGCAGATCGCCAATCCGCTGGGCTTTCCGATCTCCCGCGAACAGATTGCCCAGTTCCTGACCCGCGGGCTCATCATTCACAACGTTCTCGGATTCAAGCGGGTCTTTCTCTACTCCTTCTGGGATGCGGGAACCAATCCGAATGACACCGAACATCATTTCGGCATGGTGGACTACTATCTGCAGAAGAAGCCCTCCTTCTACGCCTTCTGCACCCTCGGGGAACAGCTCGGCAGCTCCCGGCTCCACTCCCGCATGAAAGGCACCGATGAAAGACTCGTCTACGGCTATAACTACCAGGACGCCAAGACCGGTGCCTTCACCGCGGTCATCTGGGACGGGCGCGGCGACCGCAGCGGGCTCTTCCGCACGACCCAGCCGGGCAAAGTGGAAGTCACGCAGCTCTACGGGAAACGTTCCGCCATCCAGACGAGACCGGACGGCACCTTCCGGACGCTGTACGGCCCATCCGTCATCTACATCAAAGCACCGGGGCCGGTGGAACTTCTGAGCAGCGTCAACGTCGAAACCAAAGACGAGAAGAAAAGCGGAATCCGCGTCGTTCCGGAGAAAAAGCTCTTCGAAATCCGTTCCGGAGAGAAGAACGCGACAGTCCGTTTTTCGTTGCAGAACTCCTCCGAAGAAGAGTACCGCGTTCTCTGCGTTCTGGAAAACGGAACCGGCGAAAAAATTCAGGAGAAACAGCTCGTTCTTCCGGCGGGGAAAACGGAAACCGTCTCATTTTCCCCGCCGCCGACCGAACGGATTCTGGACCGCTATCGCTTCCGGGTCTCCTACGAAGGGCGCTACGCCTCGCATTCCGCGGAAGAGATCATCTATGTCCGGACCCACGGCCGGAACAACGGGAAAATCAACGTCGCCACAAAACGCATGGACGGGTACGACAAGGAGGTCGTCGTCCTCTCCGATGACCGGTTGGAGGTCACCGTTGATCCGGCGCGCGGCGGCAGAATTCTGGAGATTCTGGACAAGACCGCCGGCGGCAATCAGGTTCATATCGACTACGATCATCTCGCCGGGCTGGACCGGGTCAACTTCTATTATACGCTCTGGGATCGTGTCCGTGCTCCGGAAAAATACGCCATTCCCCCAACACCCCCTTTGAAGCGGAACTTCTTCCGGACGGCGTGCGCATGACGGCGGTCTCCCCTGCCGGGATGAAGCTTGTCAAACAGCTCACACTCGACGGCCGCGGCTCTTTGAAACTGGATGTCACGATGACCAACGGCGGGAAAGAACCGGTCGCGTGTTCCTGGTATTTTCATCCGGAATACACGGTAGGCGGCAGCGGCGATCACGGCACCGATGTCCTCCACTTTCCGGTCGGCGGGAAAGTCCTCACCATGAACTTCTGGAATGGACTCGGCAATAAAACGATACAGGCTTTTTCCGACGGCTGGTGGCAAGTGGACGATACCATCCGAAAAGTTCGTCTGAAACAGACATTCGACCTGAAAAAATTCCGCACTCCGCGTCTCTGGTTCGGCCTTGGCTGTTACAATCTGGAAATGGAGAGCCCTGGGAATCTGACCCTCAAGCCGGGGGAATCCTGGCATGGAACATTGACTTGGACCCTCTCGCATCTTCCGTAAGTCTGCCCCCTCATCTCTCTGCCGCGACGAAACGGGGAGACGTGGGAGCTGGAGGGCCGGGCGCCCTCCTGACCTCCCCGCCCGCGAGAAGGCAGAAGTCGGTTGATACAAATCCGCACGCGGCCCTATCGGGCCTTACTTGTCGGGCTTCGCCCGCCAACTCCTCAATCGCCGGAGGGGCTGCGCTCGACTCCGTTCGACTGCGTCGCAATCGCTCCTTGCTGCTTTGCGAAACGCAAAGCAGTTCTCTCACATGCGCTCGCGGCGCTTACCGCGCTTGTACCCGTGAGAAGGCCGGGTGATGTGGAAATTCCCCTCGCGGCGATTATCGCGCTGGGGCCCGTGAGAAGGCAAAGTCGTTGCGGAAACTCCTCTCGCGACGCTTACCACGCTTGGGCCCGTGAGAAGGCCGGGGTGATGTGGAAATTCCTCTCGTGGCGCTGACCGCGCTTGGGCCCGCAAGAACGCAAAGTCGCTGCGGAAATTCCGCTCGCGGCGATTAAGTTCCCGGGCGCGGTCAAAGCCGTAGAGATATGTGTCGTAACAAAGACCATGTTTAAAGCTCGGGCACGGTCAAAGGCGACTGATGTACGAATTTTTCCGGGCCTTATTTCTTTCTGACTTTCCTTTCCACAAGGGCATATATGGAGATAATCAGCAACCATCCGGCCAAGGAAACAACTCCCTTAAACAAATATGTCCAAATGATAACTCGCCGTTTTATCCCGGAAAAGACGAGCAGAATTTCAGCATCACTCCCGGGTTCAGGCAATTCAATTCCACTGATCGCGAACTTTATGTGATTGTAATCAACATGAAGTTTTACTGGAGGGAAGGCAAGGCATTGGTAACCTGAACGTCGAAACCTCTCAGCACTCTTTTCCGAATCGGAATAACTGTAACGATACCTTTTCATTTCTCCATGATTCTCTCGAATCACTTCCAGACGAATGCTTTGAACAGTTTGCTTGTTCAACACCGAATCTTTGATATACAGATATATTCTTCCGCCACCAGTCAGAAAAGTGGCTATCTCCGGCGTGAAATAGATATTTTTTTCATACTGATATTGACCAGAACTAACCTCTTTGAAATCAATATATTGCTTTTCAAAATCATCAGCATGCCTTCTTTGCAGATAGCATTCAAATGTAAGAGAAAAATAAAACAGAGCCGGAAGCAACAATAAAAAAGAAAAGAATCGAAATAAATGCCTCTGCCAATCTGCTCTTAATCCATGGCGAGTTGTCGTTTTCGTTGTGTCCGAAGCCATTCCGTGTCCCCGTTTTAAAGTCGTGGTCTGTCGTTTCCCTCGCGTGAAACGATCCTTGCGAAAGGGGGAAGCGTCATCGCTTCCGCAATTGACACCTGCTTATCGTTTTCTGGAATAAGTATACCTTCTTTTTTCCTCTTTTTCAAGTCGATGGTAAGTAAATATGAGCAATACAGTTCCATCTCCTGTAGGAGGAAGACGACAAGCGAACTTTCGAGAGAAAATATTACTTGGGGGGGCAGGAGGAGTGAATGCCCTCCAGATCTCTTCGGATGGGGAAACAGTACCGGGGCGGAATTTTTCGACTTCTGCGGGACGCGGGCGGGGCAGAGGTGGATATTCGAACTTCCGAGAGAAAATGATCGTCGGGGGAGCTGGAGGGCCGGGCGCCCTCCAGACCTCCCCGCCCGCGAGAAGGCAGAAGTCGGTTGATATGAATCCGCACGCGGCCCTATCGGGCCTTACTTGTCGGGCTTCGCCCGCCAACTCCTCAATCGCCGGAGGGGCTGCGCTCGACTCCGTTCGACTGCGTCGCAATCGCTCCTTGCTGCTTTGCGAAACGCAAAGCAGTTCTCTCTCACATGCGCTCGCGGCGCTCTCCGCGCTTGTGCCCGTGAGAAGACAAGAGTTTTGTTGCAATGCCAAGCAGTTCTCTCACATGCGCTCGCGGCGCTCTCCGCGCTTGACAAGGCCCGGTATGATATCAGGCGCGGCGGTCGCCGGAAAGCAACTCCAGCGGATAGTTGCGGTCGCCTGCCACAAATGTCGTATTCGTCGGGAAAGCGAAATTCAGTCCGGCGGCGTTGAACCTCCGGAGAATCTCCAGATTGATCTCATGTTTCCAGCGCAGGAACTGCAGGTAATCCAGCGTCTGAAACCAGACGATCACACTGATGTTCAACGACCAGTCCTTGTAATCGGTGAAGTAGATGATCGGCGGCTGGGTTTCCATATTGAACCCGGGGTGTCCGTCGAGAATTTCATGCAGAATCCGGCACGCTTCCTCCATCTTCTCCGGCGTCGTATCGTAAGTGAGCCCGATCGAAAATGGCCACTTGATCGTCGGCCGCAAAGCGATGTTCTCTATGGTGCCATCCGCCACCTGCCGGTTCGGCACACAGAAGAGAAAGCCATCCAGAGAACGAATCTGCGTACTGCGCAGCCCCACCGCCTCCACCATGCCGTCCACATCGCCGATCCGCACCCGGTCGCCAATGGAAAACGGTCGGTCAAGCACAATCATGATCGAACCAAACACGTTGGCGATCGTCTCCTGCGCGGCAAATGCAATCGCCAGCCCGACCACTCCCGCACCGGCCAGCAGTGAGGTAATGTTCAAGCTGAGGATGTTCTGCAGAATGAAAAGCGCGGCAATCAGTATCACCACCACCTTGACCGTCTTGCGGATCAGATCGATCAACAGCGAATCCATCCGGCGCCCGGGAGTCCGCTCCGCCCGGCGCTGAAAGAAATGGTCGAGCAACCCGATCAGCCGGAACAACCCCCAGACCGTACTCACCGCCAGCGATGCCAGCAGAAGCCGCAGCCAGATCAGCGAATAGATTCCCGGCATCGACTTCAACAGCGGCTGCGCACTGAAGAACACCCCGAGGCAGCAGAGGAAGCAGGCGACCGGCCAGTGAAACGCCTCATAGAGCCGTCGCTGAAAGCTTACATGCAGCACCTCCTCCAGTTTCTGCAGGAAAAAACGGCGGATGACGAAACTGAGCAGAAAAATAAGGCCGAACGTCACGGCGGTGCCGATCACGAAAACCAGCAGATCCCCCGCCCGGTCCTGAAACCACTCTCCAACACGGGCGCACCAGTCGGCTACCCCCTCGTACCAGTCCCGCGGGCTCATGAGAGAGAACTTTTTCGGAGCAGCGGTCGGAGCTGCAGGAGCGGATGTCGCACCCCGCACAATGTCGAAATCCTTGACTACGATGACGATTTTCCCATCCGGAAGCGATTCCGAAGCCGCAAACGAAGTTCCGGAAATCGCAAACAGTGAAACCAGCAGCAGCAGAAAACGACGCATGAAAAAACCATTCCTCCCCTTGTGGTGTGAAACCATTTATCCTCAATAACGTATCCCGGAAAACCGCCTTCGTCAACCCCGGAAAGAAAAAATCCGTCGGGAATCTCCCCGCGCGCCCTTTTACCGGATGTCGACTCAGACCCCGGGGCGATCCCCCCAGATCAACTTGTGCATCTGCAGCTGCATCCGGACCGGCAGGCGCGATTCGACCACCCACGCGGCAAGGTCGGCAAATTCGACGCGCCCCCAAACCGGGCTGAAAAGCAGATTCGGCGTCTTCGCCGCCAGATCGTACCGCCGGATTACATCGCACGCAAACTCGAAATCCTCCCGCGACGAGACGACGAACTTCACCTCGTCGCGCGGAGTGAGCCGTTCATAATTCCCGTAGTCATTGGCCTCCGCCATGCCGGAACCGGGCAGTTTGCAGTCGAGAATCCGGCACACCTCCGGAGGCAGAGGGGCGATGGAGAGCGACCCGTTGGTCTCGACCAGCACTTCAACCCCCGCGTCGAGAAGCGCCCGGCAGAGCGCGGGAGTTTCCGGCGTGAGCAGCGGTTCTCCGCCGGTGATTTCGACCAGCTTCAACCCGGAAGCACGGACAAGGCCGACCAGTTCCGGAATCTCAGCGGAGCGCCCCGCCTCCGCCGACTGCGCATAGCCGGTGTCGCAGTAGGAACAGCGCAGGTTGCACCCCGCAAGGCGCAGAAAGAAACAGGGGCGGCCCGCATGGGTGGACTCCCCTGAATGCTTGCAAACGCTTCAACCAGCCGCACGGCTCAATCCTCGAAGTAGGTGACGGCGGAACTGTCGGACTCGCCGACGCGCACCTTCCAGACCCGGATCGGGCCGCCGTTCATCTTTTCGCCCATTCGGCGGTAGATGGTCCGCGCGAGCACCTCGCTGGTGGGGTTGAGCTCCTGAAACTCCGGCAGTTCGGAGAGGTTGCGGTGATCGTACTCTTCGAGCAGGGAATCGAGCTCCTGCTTGAGCTTGCGGAAATCCAGCGCAATACCGATCCGGTCAAGCTCGTTCGAACGGACCGTGACGGTGACCCGGTAGTTGTGACCGTGCAGATTGCTGCAATTGCCGTTGTAACCGCGCAGCTGATGTGCGGCGGAAAAACAGCGTTCGATTTCGATTTCGAACATGAATTCACCTCATAAAGATAAAACGCCCGGAGTGCCGGCCCCGGGCGGAATCGGGTTTTGAAACCTGTTTATGCGTTCTTCAGCGCGTCGAGCAGCTTGGGCTTGCTCTGAATGCCGTTGAACTCCTGGACGATTTTGCCGTCCTTGTAGAGGAACATCCGCGGGATGTTGACCACTTCGAACTTCGCCGCCAGTTCCTTGTTGTCGTCAATATTAACTTTGCCGATTACCACATCGTCAGCGGCTTCCTTCGCGACCTGTTCGAGAATGGTCCCGAGCATCCGGCAGGGATTGCACCATGGAGCCCAGAAATCGACCAGAACGGTACCGGAGCCGATCGTTTCCTCGAAATTCGCCGCGTTGAGATCTTTGATCGTCGCCATAATTGTATCCTCCTTCACAATTGCGCGGCCGCCCTCCCCGGACGGCACTCTTTTCGGACTAAATATAGCATGGTTCAGCAAAAATAAAAGCCGTTTCCGAAAATTATCCCGATGGAACCGGCAACTGATAATTTTCAGATTTCCGCCTGCAAAATGTGACGCATCTTCCGTTTTATCAGGAACATTTCATACTGCGGGAAACGGGATCGCATTCACATCACGTTCCGCACTGCCGTAACACCGACAATTTTCCGGAGATATTTTCTTGCAAATTCAAAATTTTAGACATATATTAGAAATAATTATCAATATTCAAATATTTCCCGGTGCGACCGGGAAAACGATCGGGAGAAAAAAATGATTCAGAAATTTCTGCTTTTTGCCGCGCTGGGTGCAATCTGCGCCCTGCCCACGTTCGCCGACGATGATGTCGATCTCAGAATCAACGGCGATTTCCGCGGCGCCGCCGCAAATGCCGCCACCGCTCCCGGCTGGATGGTCTCCACCGGAAACGGTTCGACGAAGATCGTCCGGGGCAACGACTTCGACGAGTTCGGCATTGAAGTGAACGCCACCGCTCAGAACGCGAAATCGGTCAGTTCGGATCTCTTCCCCGTTGCCGGGAACCTGCTCAAAATCGAATCCGAAGTGAGGGGATCCGGTGTCGCCACGGTCGGATTTGCCGCATTCGACGGCGCGAAGAATCCGCTGCCCGGCAGCGCGCAGTCCTATCAGGCTTCCCCCTTCTGGAGCAAAACCAAAAACTATTTCAACATCACAAACCCCAACGTCAAATTTGTCCGAATTGTCCTGACCGCTGAAAAGGGCGCCGCAGTGACCTTCCAGGATGTGGAAGCGGAGTTCAAGCGGACCCATGCCGCCCCGGCCGGGACCCCGGTTCCTGCCGCGGCTCAGGTGGTCGTGCCGCCCGCCGCCGCAGTAGCCTCGCAGACCGCCGCAGTGACCACGCAGGCCGCGTTGACAGCGGCGGCCCCGGCGCAGATGCTGATTCAGAACAAGCTCTATTCGCTCAACCGCCTCGCCGACCTTACCTGCCAGGCCACGGTACCGCTCCGGGGTGAGATAGACTTTGAACTTGAAGAGGAAGCGTCTCAGGGGCTGTACTGGGCCATCAACAGCTACGATCCGAACATCTGCCGGGTCGAGATGGAGCACGACCGCGGCGGCATCTGGCCCTTCCGCTACGACAAAGCGGAAATCGACCTCAAGGGGTTGCCCCCGGCACCACCACGGTGGTCTTCACCCGGCCGGACGGGAAAACCTTCCGCGTCCTCTTCACCGTCCGCTGAACCGGCGGAACCGAACCGGAACTCTCCGGGGAATGGCTCCTGTCATTCCCCGGATTTTTTCTGCACCGGTTCGGCGGGCGGAGTCCAGATCACCCGGTGCGGCACGACGCGAAGCTCGCGCACCGTATCCGCCTCCAGCCCGAGGCGGCGACAGCGTTCCCGCATGGTTTCGTCGCACCGTTCCGCCGGAACCGCGTCGATCCGGACCGCGCTCTCCAGCTCCGGCAGGCGGTTCAGCCGCGCGGCGAACGGCTCATACAGCGAATTGCCAGGATTCCGGTCGAACACCAGCAGCGCGATCCGGTACGGCCGTCTCCGCCACACCCGGTGCACCAGCTCCAGCGCGGAGGCGGCTTCCGCCGCGCTCTCCCCGTCCGCCGTGATCCGGAACGGTTCCACCGTGTACTCGATGCGCAGCACCTGCTCAGGTCGGAACGGTTCCGCCGGCCAATCCGCCGACTGGAGATGGGAGCGCATCTTCCCCAGTCGATCGACCGCAGAAGTTCCGGCAGGTTGTCGTAAATTCCGGCATGGTGGCCGTACTCCTCCCGGCACATCTCCCCGATCGCCGCTTCGGTCTCCCACCCGTTGAAGACGATGCGGAACGCGGCGACGACGGTTCCGGTGCGATCCGAACCGTGCCAGCAGTGGATCAGCAGCGGCTTCGGTTCGTCGCGGAGAATCTGGAGCGCCCGGGCGAGATGCGCCTCGGTCATGCTTCCGGCATTGCAAGGCACCGGGAACTCCCGGAGTTTCAGGCCGCGGATCTTCCGCCGGTCGGAGTGAAAGTTCCGCAGATTGAGAATGGTTCGAAAGCCGCGCCGCTCCAGCTCCAGGAACTCCTCCCGGTCCGGCTGGGCGCTGCGGAAGATACGGTTTTCCGCATCGACTTGGTGAAAGTTGCGCGGCAGGTCGCCCTCTCCCGCCGCCGCCGTCACCGCCATCACCGCCGAACCGGCGAGAAAGAGCAGCCGTCTGCACCATCGGTTCATATTCCGTCCCCTCCCTGTTCCCGTTCCCGGAACGACTGCGGCGAAACTCCCCAGAACCGGCGGAAACTCCGGGAGAAATAGAGAGGATCCCGGAATCCGATCCGCGCGGCAACCTCCTTGCAGGAATATGGATAGAGGCGCAGCAGCCGGGCTGCCTGATTCATCCGCAGCAGATTGAGGTAGCGCATGGGAGCGACATGATAGTACCGCCGGAACAGCGCGGAGAAATGGGCCGGAGAGAGTTCGAACCGCGCCGCGACCGCTTCCACGGACAACGCCTCGGCAAGATGTTCGGCGAGGTAGAGTTTCATCTCCAGCACCCGGGCGGGAATCTGCTCTCGCCGGTCCCGGCGGAGACGATGCAGCTCGTAGAGGAAGAGGCGGAGCACCCCTTTCAGAAAGGGTTCATCCGGTTCGTACTGCATCAGCTCCTCGTGCAACAGAGTCAGGTACTTGGCGAAAATGCGCCCGGCGTCCATCCGGAGCGGGACGCCGACGGGGAGCTCATATTTTCCAGAAGCGCCCCCATTTCCGGAAACTCCACGATCAGCCAGGAGTGCCGCCACGGATGATCGGATGAACCGTAGCGGTGCGCGCTTCCCGGCGGCCAGATCATCACCGACCTTTCGCAGGAACTTTCATTCTTCCAGCCGGAATTGAGCGTCACCGGCTCTTCGAAACAGATAATAAGCCACGGCCAGGGATATTCCGCTTTTTCTCCATGGTGAACGAGCACCGGCGGCATCCGGTCGTTCAGCGCGAAACCGCGGATCAGGAACCGTTCTTCCACCGAATTCCACGGAGTGAAACTGTCGTAATAACTCAATTCCGGATTCGACACCGTTTTCTCCATGCAATCATCGAATTTTCCATATCCGCCGGGTTGATTTCCGCTCCGCCGTCCACTATACTGGAACAGAGGAAAAAATTCAAGGACACAGCCGGAAGAATCCGGGAGAATTCTCTCCCCCAGGCCGGCTTCCGGAGGAAATTCGCATGAAAAGAGCAGAAACAGGACCGGACCGCATGAAACAGACCTTCCGCCCCTTTCCGCCCGGCACGGTGCAGGCCGGCGGCGAGATCCGCCGCCGCATGGAGTTGACCGCGGAGAAGATGCTGCGCCATATCGATGTGGAACAGTTGTTCGTCCGCCATTTCCGGCGGCGGTGCGCCGTCCCGGATCTTCCCGGCGGGTTTTCCGGCTACGGCATGTTCCTCGATGCGGCAGTCAAGGCCGCCATGCACGGTATCTGCGGTGAAGAGATGGTCCGCTTCAAAACGGAACGTCTGGCGGAACTCGCCGCAACGCAGACTCCGGACGGAGCCATCACCGCGTTCTCCGGCGCCCCCGGCTTCTGGGACAATCACGATCAGGCCTACATGATCCAGGCGTATGTGCTCGATCACCGGTATTTCCACCGTGAAAACTCCCTGAAAACCGCACTCCATCTCGGGGAATTTCTCATCCGGCGCCGCACACCGCTCACTCTCGGACTGGAAACGGCATTCCTGATGCTCTCGCAGGAGTCCGGAGATCCGCGCTTTACCGGGTACTGCCGCGACGTCTTCAAAATCGAGGAATCGATCGACGCCTATGACCGCATGCTGCCGGTCAATGGAACGGCGCACGTCTACACCTGGATCGCCCGGGTTCTCGCCCAGCTTCAGTACGCACAGCTCACCGGTTCCGCCGCCCCGGTGCTGTACGACGGGGCGAAAGAGCTTTACCGCCGGGTGTTCGGCGGGTTTTCCTCGATCTCCGGCTCCTGCTCCGGCGGAACCAACTGGGGCGAACTCTGGGATTCGACGCAGACCGGTCTCGGCAGATGGGGGAAACCTGCGTCTCCGCCTATCTCCTGCGCTGCACGGCGAAGATGTTCGAATTCGATCCGGCGAGCCGTTACGGCGACCTCTTCGAGAGGATTCTCTACAACGCATTTTTCGGCGCACAATCCGCAGATGGACTGCGGCAGCGTTATTTCATCCCGTTCAACGAACCGGGAGAATGGTATGAACACGAGACCTACTGCTGCCCGAACAATCTGCGCCGCATGATGTTCGAACTTCCGGACGCCATCTGTTTCCAGACGCCGGACGGGGTGGCGGTAAATCTCTACACCGACTCCGAACTCCGGATGCCCGACGCAGTGATCCGTCAGAAGACCGGCTATCCGGAATCGGAGGAGGTGGAGATATCGATCGACGCCGGAAAGCCGTTCACCCTTTCCCTGCGCATTCCGAACTGGTGCGCCGGAGCGACCGTTCAGGGAGAACGCGCTTCCGCCGGATGGTACCGCCTGCCGGTGACTGCCGGAAAAACGGCGTTGCACCTCCGCTTCCCGATGCCGGTCCGCCAAATCCGCGGCACGATGGCGCAGTCCGGCCGGATCGCGTTGATGCGCGGTCCGCTGGTCTACGGAGTGGAGCTGGAACGCAACCATCTCTCCGGGCACGACATCGACCTGCTGGAGATCGACAATACCCGCCCGTTTCGCCGCATTCCGGAAGGAATTGAGGTGTTCTGCACCATACCCAACCAGAGCCATCCGGAAAAAACAGTGCTCTTCACTCGATTTTCCAGCGAAAACCGCAACCGCACCTTCTTTCCCGCCGTCTCCCCGAGCGGCCGGGAGGATGACCCACTCTACCCGCCGAAACGAAAACTCCGCTCCGTCCGGTAAAAATTTCCGGTGCGGAAAAACGGCGATGGAAACCGCGCCCCTCCCGTGATATATTACCGGTGAAACGAAACATCCGGCAGGGAGGAACGAAACATGATGATCCGGGCGATCGAAGGCGACATCACAACACTGGCGGTCGACGCCATCGTCAACGCGGCGAACTGTTCGTTGCTCGGCGGCGGCGGCGTGGACGGCGCCATCCACCGGGCCGCCGGGCCGGAACTTCTGGAGGCGTGCCACAAGTTCGGCGGCTGCCGCACCGGCGAGGCGAGAATCACCCCCGGCTTCCGGCTCCCGGCAAAGTTCGTCATCCACACCCCCGGACCGGTGTGGCATGGCGGTGACCGGAACGAGCCGGAGCTCCTCCGCCGCTGTTACGACAATTCGCTGCTTCTGGCGGCGGAGGCGGGATGCCGCTCCGTCGCCTTCCCCTGCATCAGCACCGGCGTCTATCGCTATCCGGCCCGGGCGGCGGCGGAGATTGCCGTCGCCGCGGCGCGGGAGTGGTCCGGCCCGCTGCCGGAAGAGGTGATCTTCTGCTGTTTCAGCGCCGGAGCGCTCGCCGTCTACCGGGAACTTCTGGAGCGGCGGGACGCGTGAACTATCAGGAACCGCTGTTCCGGCCTCCGGCGGAGGCGGAGAGCCTGATCTTTCAGGTGGCGTACGGCTGTCCGCATAACCGCTGCCGCTTCTGCGGCATGTACAAGCGTGTCCGCTACCGGCTCCGCCCGGAAGAGGAGGTGCTGGCCGAAATCGCCGACGCGGGGCGGCGCTATCCGGGACCCGCGCGGGTTTTTCTCGCCGACGGCGACTGCATGGCGCTCCCCTTCGACCGGTTGAAGCGGTACCTCGAAGCGCTGGACCGCGCCTTCCCCGCGCTGGCGCGGGTCGGGAGTTACGCCAACGGCAGTTCGATTCAGAACAGAACCGACGGGGAACTGGTCGAACTGCGCCGCCTCCGGCTCCACACCCTCTACCTCGGGCTGGAAAGCGGTTCGCAGGAGGTGCTCGACCTCTTCGGCAAAACCGAACAGGTCGAAGGAATGATCGAAGCGGTCCAGCGGGCGCAGGCGGCCGGTCTGCGCCTGTCGGTGATGGTGCTCATCGGCCTCGGTGGACGCGCCCTGCGTCAATCGCACATCGAGCAGACCGCCGCCGCCCTCAACCGGATGCAGCCGAGACTGCTGTCGGCGCTGCGGTTCATTCCGATTCCCGGCCTGCCGTTTCCGCCCGGATTCGAACCGGTGACCGAGCAGGAGGCGGTGGAGGAGCTGCACGAACTCATCGGACTTCTCAAGCTTGAACGCACCGTCTTCCGGGCCAACCACACCTCGAACCCGGTTCCGCTCTCGGGGAGATTGCCGCAGGACCGGGAGCGGCTGTGCCGGGAGCTGGAATATGAACTCGCCTCCGGCACGCTCGACCGGAACGGCCCCGGCATACTGCCCTTCGAACTGTAAGTTGCCGCCGCAGGCGGAAAATGCGTCAAAAACAGTCAAAAGAGGAGTCCTCAGCTTGATGAAAATACACTGCGAAACCCCGTATCCCGGAATCCGGAAACTCACCTTCGGCGAACCGGAATCCTGCGTTCCCTCCGGCCAGTCCTACCGGAAAGCGCCGCTCGCCGAAGCGATCGCCGCCCTGCCGGAACCGGAGACCGCACCGTTTCCACCGGAAGAGATCCGCTTCACCGTCTCCCCCCGCGGCTGCCGCCTCGAACTGCCGCTCCGGCCGGGGAGGATCTCTACGGATTCGGACTCCAGCTCAAGAGCCTGCGCCAGACCGGGAAGAAGCGGACGCTCCGGGTCAACAGCGACCCGGTCGCCGACACCGGCGACAGCCACGCGCCCGCGCCGCTCTACTTCTCCACCGCCGGATACGGCGTCCTGCTCGACACCGCCCGCTATGCGACATTCTACACCGGCGGCAACACCCCCTTCTCCCGCCGGGAAGCAGTCGCACCCGCCGGTGACATCAAGCTCACGGAGGCGGAACTTTACGCCTCATCCGGCGCGACGGCCCCGGTCATCGCCGAGGTTCCCGCCGCCCGCGGCGTCACACTCTACCTCTTCAGCGGCCCCACGCTGCTCGACGCGGTGCGCCGTTACGTGCTCTTCTGCGGCGGCGGCTGTCTGGTGCCGGAGTGGAGCCTCGGCAACTGGTACCGCGCCTGCGGCACCGCCACCGAAGCCGGAGTGGCCGGACTCGCCCGCGAACTGCGCGAGGAGAAGATTCCCTGCGACGTGCTCGGGCTGGAACCGGGCTGGCAGTCGCATGCCTACTCCTGTTCGCTGTGCTGGAGCGAGGAGCGTTTTCCGCACCGCCGGGAGCTGATACGCTCCCTGCGCGACGCCGGATTCCGGGTCAACCTCTGGGAACACGCCTTTCTCCACCCCACCTCGCCGCTCTACGAACCGATGGCGGAGTATGCAGGCGAATTCGAGGTGTGGCAGGGGGAGGTCCCCGACTTCACGATTCCGGAGGCGGCGAAACTCTTCCGCGACTATCACGCGGAGGAGTTCACCCGGCAGGGCATCAGCTCCTTCAAGCTCGACGAGTGCGACAACTCCGACTTCATCCGCAGTCCATGGTCGTTCCCGGAGTGTTCCCGCTTCCCCTCCGGCTGCGACGGCGAACAGATGCACTCGCTCTTCGGGCTGCTCTATCAGCAGACGATCCTCGACGCCTGCCGTGACGCCGGAATCCGCACCTGCGGGAGCGTCCGCAATACGCACGCCTTCGCCCCGCCGATGCCCTTCGTGCTCTACAGCGACCTCTACGACCACCGGGACTTTCTGCGCGGCGTCGCCGGGTGCGGCTTCTCCGGCATGCTCTGGACCCCGGAACTGCGCCACGCGCAGTCGCCGCGGGACTACCTGCGCCGCCTCCAGTCGATGGTGCTCGCGCCGCAGATGCTGATGAACATCTGGTCGATGCCCCACCCGCCGTGGCGGCAGCTGGTCCGCGAACGCAATCTCGCGGGCGAATTTCTCCCCGAGGCGGAACAGCTCCGGCTCAAGACGCTCACCCGGCAGATCCTCGAACTTCGCATGGGATTCCTCCCCCTCCTCTACGCCGCGTTCGCCGACTACCATTTCCGGGGAATTCCGCCGTTCCGCGCGCTCGCGATGGAGTGGCCGGAGGATCCCCCGGCTGCGGGAGGTCGATCAGGCGTGGATGGCCGGGGAGAATCTGCTCTGCATCCCCTTCACCGCCGACGAGGAGGAGCGCACCGTTCCGCTGCCGGAAGGGGGCTGGCGGGACTATTACACAGGGGAACTCTACCGGGACGAGGTCACCCTCCGGCCGGACGAGGAGACGCTGCCGATTCTGGTGCGCGAAAATTCGATCATTCCGGTCGCCCGCCCGGTCTCCCATGTCGCCGACGGCATGGTCTACGAACTCGTGCTGCGCCTCTACGGCGAGACGCCCCGCCCGGCCCGGCTCTACGCCGACGACGGCTGGAGCTTCGAGTGGGAGAAGAATCCGGAGCACTGGGGCGAGGTGCGCGCCGACGGCACCGCTTCAGCCTCTCTCTCCGGGCGGTACCGGATCGACGCGGTCGCGCAGATCGGCCGCTGAATCCGGCCCGCCGGTTCAGGAGATGCGGCGCAGCGCAAGTTCGATCGCCGCGTAGAAGCTGCCGGTGTCGGCCACCCCTTTCCAGGCGATGTCGAACGCGGTGCCGTGGTCGGGACTGGTCCGCACGACGGGCAGCCCGAGCGTCGAGTTGACGCCGCGGTCGAAGGCGAGCATCTTGAAGGGAATGTGCCCCTGATCGTGGTACATCGAGACGATGCCGTCGTACCGGCGGCGGGTCTCCTCGATGAACAGCGTGTCGGGCGGGAACGGCCCGTCGATGTCGATTCCCTCCGCCCGGAGCGCGGCGAGCGCGGGCTTGACCGTCTCCTCATCCTCCTTCCCCATGCAGCCGTTCTCCCCGGCGTGCGGATTGAGGGCGGCGGCGGCGAGCCGCGGACGGGCGACCCCCTTCGCGCCGGACCACCTGATCCAGCAGCCGGGTCACGTCGACGATCCGGTCGAAGGTCACCTGCCGCGGCACCTCCGCCAGCGGGATATGGGTGGTGACGAAGACCATCCGCAGATCGCCGGCGGACTGCATCATCACGAAATTCCGGGTGCCGCACAGCTCGGCGATCCGTTCGGTATGGCCGGTGAAGGGGATTCCGGAGAGGTTGACCGAATACTTGTTCATGGGAGCGGTGACCAGCGCGCCCGCCTTCCCGGCGAGCACATCGAGCGTCGCCATGGTGAGCGCGTCATAGGCGAGTTTGCCGCAGCGCGCCGAGGCCTCGCCGATCGCCAGCTCCGCGAAGGGGAGGCTTCCGGCGGAACGGACCTCGGGCAGAACGCCGCCGCTCCACCGCTTCGCCGCCTCCGCGAGGATCGACGGTTCGCCGTAGAGGCGGAACTTCACCCGCCCGGCGAACCGGGGATCGGCGGCGGCGCGCACCGCCAGCTCCGGACCGATTCCGGCGGGATCGCCCGCCGTCACGGCGATGACCGGCAGGGCGGACTCCATCGTCACCACTCCTGCCCCTTCCTCGTGAAGTAGGCGGCGACGTTGGGCACGATCGGCTTGATCAGCGTCTTGATCGCCTTCGCGTATTCGCGGATCTCCGACTGGGCGTGGTCGCTGTCGCGCAGTTCGAGGAAGTGGAGCAGATTGCCGAGATCGACCGTGCCCCAGAAGGTGACCATCATGTTCTGCGGCAGCACGCCGCGCGCCTGTTCGCGGCAGACGCCGGACTCCAGCAGGTGTTCGTAGAGCTTCAAACTGGCGCGGTTGTGCGCGTCGATCTCCGCCTTGAGCTCCTCCCCGCCGAACGTGGGGTCGAAATAGGAGGCCTGCCGGTTGTCCTCCGACTGGCGGCGGAGCGTGCCGGGAGTGTAGAACTCCATGTCGATCTGGGTGTAGCGGCGCGAAATCTCATTGTAGCTCCAGGTGCGATGGCGGTGCCACTGCCCCCGGACGAACAGCGGACAGTGCACGCTGAAGGTGAAGACCACATGCTCGAGCGGGCTGGTGTGACGGTTTTCGATCAGGTAGTTCAAGAGCCCGATATCGCGCTCGTCCATCGTCTGCTTGAGCTTGCCGAAGGAGACCCGGGCGGCGTTGACGATCGTCGCCTCCGAACCGAGGTGATCGATCAGGCCGACCCACCCCTGCCCGTCGAGGACTTTCACATGATTGACCGGCGGTACGTTGAGATGTTCCATTCTCTTGCTCTCCCGTTGGCCGCGAGGCGGCCGAGTTGTGTGTTGAATCTTATTTCGTCTCTGTTCCATTCGTCAACGAAGCCGGTTTCTCCTCCCCGGCCCCTTTCAGCAGCTCCAGCACCAGCTGTTTTGCGGCGGCGGCCGATCTCTCCACCGCCTCCGACATCGCCCGGACTGCGGCCGCCGGGGAGTCATCCCGGATCGGCGCTTCGCACAAAGTGTTGCGTTCCAGCGAGGCGCCGTCAGAAAGCCGGGCTGAATAATCGACGCCGACCACCGCCAGCTTCCGCTTCCGATCCAGCTCGAACCGGTAGACGGTTCCGCCGAGCCGGACCGTTTCGCCGCTCCGGCGGATCTCCTCCGGATCCGGCATCGCCGCCCGGAGCCGCCGTTCGATCAGCAACTCCGGACTCACCAGCCAGCGGTTGTACTCGTCGGTCAGCATCCGGTCGTCCTCCGCCCGGATCAGGAACCGCCGGTCCGCGCCGGAGACGTTCCGGAAGACGCCGAACCGCACCGGAGCCGACAGAGAAGCGCTTTCCGCCGCCGGCGGCTGCGCCAGATCGTACTCCGCCGGTTCCACATACTCCGGCCCCATCAGGGCGCACCCCGCCGCGGCCAGAAGCGCGGTCGCCAGCATCGTCGTGACAATTCTCTTCATACTCTCTCTCCGCAAGTTCTCTCTACTGCGCCGGAGGAATCCGCAGCGTCTGCCCCACCCGCAGACCGGTGGCACTGTTCAACTGATTTGCCTCCAGAATCAACCGGTACTTCGAAGCCGAACCGTAAAACCGGCGGGCGATTCCTCCGGGGGTGTCTCCGGCGCGGACCGTGTAAAACTGCTCCGCCGACGGCTGCGGACGGGACGGAGCCGGCGGCGCAACCGGAGCGGCAGAAGCCGCGCTCCGGACCTGCGCCTTCTGCCGGTCCATGATGTAACGCTTGAGGAAACCGATCTGGCGGCGGAGTGCGTCATTCTCCTGCCTGAGCAGTTCCAGTTCATCCGCCGGCGGTGAAGGCAGCTCTTCACGCGAGAGTTCGCGCAGGAGCTTCGCCCGCGCCATCCGGCAGTACCCCTCCACCGTCTGCCGGTCGGAGGAGTCCGGAGCCAGCGCCAGATAACGCCGGTAGAAGTAGAGCGCCGCCGCCGGATCGGCCAGCGCTTCGTCGTAAAGGGTCGCCAGTGCGAGATTCGCCTCCGGCGCATCCGGGCGGCGTTCGACCAGCCGCCGGTAGAAACGCTCCGCCGCCTCGGCATCCCCATCCCGGCGGCTGCGGTCGCCCTGCACCATCAGCGGATCCCGGCGGATGTCCCCGTCGCCGCACCCGGCGACGAGAAGCAGAAGAGAGACCGGCAGCAGAAAAAATCGCCCTCATCGTTTCTCCTCCCCGGCCATCATCTGCCGCAGCACCGCAAGGCCGCAGACCGCCGCCGTCTCCAGACGGAGCACATAAGGCCCGAGATTGAGCCCGCGGACCCCGGCGGAGAGAAACGCCGCTTCCTCTTCCGGGGTGAATCCCCCTTCCGGGCCGACCAGCCAGGCAAAAATCGCCCCCGGCAACTTCCTCCCGCTCCGACGCCTTCCCGGCGTCGACCGCTCGAAAAAACGCCTGGATCTTCCGTTCCCGGATCTCTTCGAGCGCCTCCGCCGGACTCATCATCGGCAGAATTCGGGGGAGAAACGGATTCTTCGACTGCTTGCACCCTTCGCGCAGCAGAGTTTCCCAGCGATCACTCCCTTCCGGCTGCGCCACCGAACGTTCACAGCGGAGCAACCGGATCGACCAGACCCCCAGCTCGGCCGCCTGCTTGAGCAGCACGTCGAACTTCGCCCGGCGCGGCACCGCGCAATAGAGATGGAGCCGCTTCGAAGGTTCCGGTTCCCGGCGGCGCTCCGCGATCACCAGCGTTCGGCGGGGTTCCACCCGGGCAACGGCGACAAGGCCGCGCCCGTCGAAGAGCGCGACCGCGTCGCCCGGCGCCGCCCGGAGCGTTCGGAAGAGGTGGTCGAACTCGCTCTTTTCGAGCTCCGCCGCCTCGCCCGGCTCAGGAATGGTTTCGCAGAAAAAAGTTCGCATGAAAGATCCGTATCTGATTGTCTCGCCTTAATTTATCCCCCGGAACGGAAAAAATCAATCCCGCGGCGCGCTTTTCCGGAGGGGTGCCGGAGACAGTCAGCGCCCGAGATAGCGGCGGCGCACCCGCATGCCGATCGAACAGAGCAGATCGTAGACATGGGTCCCCTTGAGCTGTGCCCACTCTTCAAACGGAATGAAACGGTCCTTCTGGCGACCGATGCAGACTACCTCGTCGCCCAGCTTCGCCTCCGGTGCGTTCTCCAGCGAAATCGTGGTGTAGTCCATCGAAATGCGCCCCAGCACCGGACAGAGTTCGCCGTTGACCAGCACGTAGCCGCGGTTGGAGAGCGCCAGCGGCAGCCCGTCGGCGTATCCGGCGGCGATGGTGCCGACCCGGGTCGGCCGGGCCAGCCGGTGCATCCGGCCGTAGCCGATGCACGATCCCGCCGCAAGAATCCGCACGGCGGCGAGCCGCGTCTTGAGTTCGACCACCGGCGAGAGCCGCATCGACTGGCGGACCTCGTTGTCGTAGTAGCCGTACATGTTGATGCCGCAGCGGGCAACGGTGAACGGCGCGTGCGTGCTCTCCGGGAAGTTGTTGAGCGCGTCGCTGGCGGCCATATGGATGTCGGAGAAGGTCATTCCCTCCCGCGCGAGCTGTGAGAGCAGCACCTTGAAGGCGGCGAGCTGGCCGAGGCTGTAGTCGTCGTAGCGCCAGAAGGCGCTGGAGAAGTGCGAATAGATTCCCTGAATGTCGAGGTTGGGAAGAGTGCGCATGGCGAGGATCTGCTCCGCGGCGTTCTCCGCGGGCATGCCGAGCCGCCCCATGCCGGAGTCGACGGTGACGGCGCAGCGGACGCGCCGGTTCTGCCGCACCGCCTCGGCGCTGATCATCCGCGCCATTTCCAGATCGTTGAGCGGACAGACGATGCCGTACTCCACCGCCGGAGCGATCTCGTCGGGCAGCAGATTGCCGAGGATCTGGACCGGCAGTCCGAGCGGGGGCAAGTTCGAGCGCCTCGTTGATTTCGGCAACGCCGAAGGCGTACGCCCCGGCGGATTTCACCACCTCGGCCACCGGCAGCACACCGAGGCCGTAGGCATTCGCCTTGAGCACCGCCATCAGCCGGCAGGGGGCGACCCGCCGCCGGATCTCCATGAAATTCTCCGCCAGAGTATTCAGATTAACTTCGAGATTGACGCGACTTTCCTGGCTCATTTTTCCCTCAAAACTGATTTGCACGAACAGATGCTTAAGCATAATATATCACGCGAGCCGGCGGAAACAAGTCGGCAGACCCGCGCCGGCTCTTGAAAAGTAAGAGCCACGGGTGTATATTATTCGGTTATCATTCGAAATAAAACAGAAACCACGTTTCTCAAGGAGTGAGTAAAACATGTTCAGCGCATCCGATTTGAAAAAAGGGCTGAAGATCCAGATCGACGGCGCCCCGTGGGTCATCACCGAGTTCGATTTCTGCAAGCCGGGCAAGGGCACCGCGCTCTACCGCTGCAAGCTCAAGAACCTGATCAACGGCTCCGGCATGGAGAAGACCTACCGGCCGACCGACAAGATTGAGAAGCCGGACCTCGAAGAGCGGGAGATGTACTACTCCTACTTCGACGGCCACCACTACATCTTCAGCGATCCGAACACCTATGAAGAGATGGCGGTCTCCGCGGAGACCCTCGGCAAGCAGGCCTATTTCCTGATCGAGGACAGCCTCTGCAACTTCGTCCTCTTCAACGGCGAGCCGATTGAAATCACGCTGCCGACCTTCATCGAGAAGGAGATCGTCGAAACCGAGCCGGGCGTCCGCGGCGACACCGCCACCAACGTCACCAAGCCGGCGAAGATCGACAACGGCTACGAGATCCAGGTGCCGCTCTTCATCAACCAGGGCGACATCGTCAAGATCGACACCCGCACCGGCGAGTACGCCGAGCGCGTCAGCAAGGCGTAATTCCGCCTTCGCAAAAAAAGCCGGAAATTCCGGTACACAAAAAAAGAGCTGTCGCCAACTTCTATCAAGCTTGCGACAGCTCTTTTGTATTCAGCATATTGGAAAGCCATGCGTCATTCGCAGCCCGGCATTTCGGACATACCTCTTCTGTACAGAGAAATTCTTTCTCCTACCAGCGCAGGTAGCGGAAAGGATCATCGCCGAGTTCATGATCCCGGCGATAGTCGGGATCATATACATCACGAATCACCCGCCTGACCCGGAACTGATCGGGAGTGGCAACAATACCGCCGCTGCCGAAGTGGTCAAAAATCCGGATTGCGATCGTATTCCACTCGCCGAACCGGATCCATTCGCCAGGAACCGGATAACTGCGTTTCAGCTCCCAGAAATGGGGAGTTTTCTTCGACGTTTCACCGATTTTTCTGCTGTTCCAGAAGGTGACGTCGCAGTCATCGACCACACCGAGATCCAATACGATCTCTTCGCCCAGCCATTGAGCAGGAATCCAGACTTTCCGGCGAACCCAGAAAACTCCATCAAATTCGGCAAGTTCTCCTCCGAGGTCCTCGATCTTGCCTGGCAGAGAAATTTTCCGCCAGGTGGAGTCGTCAAATCCGCCTTGAGCAAACCCTTTCGCCAAGCCGGCATCGCCGGGATCCTCATGCGCCTGCTGTGGCGTCTGCGCCTTCGACAGCGGATGAGTCACCATCATCCGCCATGCGCCGGCCAGCGGCAGAGAGGCCGGTCCGCGGGTTCCGCCGTTCAACAAAGCATCTTCACGCAGGAAACGGCCACCGGAATTGGCGATCAGCTGTGCCAGCAGACGCCGCAACCGCCAGGAGGTAAAACGTAAATAGGTATTCTTTTCCACGGCTAGCTCATCCGGCAGCAGAGCAAGGGCAACCGCCGAACCGTTCCCGACCCGGTACCGCTGCAGCAAAGGACAATCCGCCCGGAAAAGCATCGCGTCAACATCCGTCCGGGAACGAAACTCCGAAACAGAACAACCTGCGACTTCCGGCCAGTCCGGTATTTTCATCCGATTGGAAAACCGGCTTTTTTCCAATCGGAATCCGAAACGTTCCGGAACACTCCCCCGTTCGATCAGAATAACACGGCCGCCGGACTGGAGAAATTGCTCCAGCTCAATATCGCGGACCCGGTTTCCTTCTCCAAGAATTACCAATCCTGACTCCGGCAGCCGGTCGGCAATGGAAAAATCCACCTCCATCTCCGTCAGAAGTTTCGCCCCCTTCTCCCCGCCGATGTAACTGGCACGCATTCCCGGGCGGGCAACGGGAGCCGTCGCCAAATAATGCAGAATCCGCGACAGAAACCGGTCCGCAACCGGATCCGGCTGTGTCCGCTCCGTAAGATCGAGCGAACAGTAAATCACCCGCCCGGAGCCAAGAGTTTTCTCCATCAGCGGCGTATAAGCAAGGTCAAACTCCCTTCCAGCAGCGGAGTCCAGGAACCGTGATGCGGCTTTTCCACCGCGATCGACGCCACGCTGCCCTGATTGCTCACATGCCAGCCGAAAGGCAGAGAAGCTTTGGGCCATGCGATCGAAGTCCCGGACTCCTCCGGCAGAAGTGTTCCGGCTCCCCGCCAGTTGCAGAGTTCCCCGGCATCGATTCCGGAGAGTATCGGGTGATTCCGTTGCGTGGCAACCGGCCAGAAGCGTCGGGAGACATGGCGGGATATCCGAAACTTGCCAGCATCCATCAACACGTCACCGGTTTGCCCGAGAATCAACAGCCGGCCACCCGAACGGACAAAACCATCCAGAGCTCCCGGTAACGGCTCATTCAGCGCTCCCTGCGCAACGACCAATACGTTCCCTGCGGCAGCTCCCCCTTCCACTCCCGAAATGGAATGTTCAAACGGAGAAAATCCCGCCGCACGGCTGCTCGTGGATCAAAGAGAAGTACCTCATTCGCCATTTTTTCACGAATAGCCGGGTAAACGGAAAAATGGAATTCATCGAAGACATCACCTTTGCCGAATTTTCCCTTCACCCGGATCACACCCGATGTGCGGGCAGCGGTTTCCGGCAACTCAGTCTCCAGCGGCAGAAGAATACTTTCCCCGACCGGAACACTTCCTGTCAGCCGGCCGTCGGCTATCGTTTTTCCGTTCACGACAATCTCGAACGAAAGCTGATACTCCTGTTTCGACCGTTCGTCATTGCAGAGCGCGATCGATTTGCAGAGCTTTTCACCACTGTAATAGTGATGCCCTTTTTCCGTGAAGGAGTGGATCTCCCCCGCGATATACATCAACAGAGGGGTATTTACCGCCTGCAGTTCGCGACCCGGCAGTGTTATTTCAGCCCCGTCTTTCAGGCCGAATATGAACAGGTCGGCCTCCCGTTGAAACCAGCCCCGGTCGCCGAGTCGAAATGCGGGCAGCGGACGACGCCCGCTCTTCATCTGCCAGCCGGCGCCCCATTCCCACGGGATCACGCCTCCGGAAACTCCCCCAACTTCGAAATGAACGTAATGTATTGCGAATAAACAAAGATTGTAATTCAAGCGCCGCCGGAGCATACACGATCTCCGGATGTGACTGCATCCAGCGATACTGCTGTTTTTCCACAAAGAAACTGCGGATCATTTTGCGGTATTGCGGCCGTTCCAGTTCGTATGCTTTCTCTCCGAGGCTGGCGGCACAGAATTCCGTCAGCAACGGTTCGGAAGCAGGAGCGCCAAATGCACCGTTGCGGCCTCGAAAGAAGTTGTAACTGAAAGGGGTACCGAATTCCACCGCCATAAAAGGCATATCCCCGGATTTCACCCAGAAGCGGAACCACTCCTCCCGTTCCTGAAGCGGCAGCAGATTCAAATAAAAATTACACGCCTGAAAGTCGCCGAGATTGGCGCCGGAATGCATCGCCACCGGCCGGGAGGGATCCATTGCCCGGATCACCTGCAGTTGTTCGCGGGCAGGAGCGGTAAAACGCTGCCATGCCGCATCGCCCTCCAGCGCCCGGCGGTTTCCGATACGCCTCGGATTCTGATCGTCGATATGTGCATACCGGTTAGGGGTTGCCGCCAATAGAATAACAGATGGGTTGTTGCGAATCTCCTTCCATTGCCGGACCAGCTCCCGACGCCAGCGTTCCTTCACCGCAGGACTCTTCCACTGTCTCACGTAAGCCGTAGCCGTATGAGCAGGATACATCAGCAGAAAGCCTTTTTCATCGGCAATGTCAGCCCACGCTTTCCGGGCGATGATGCGGCCACGTTCATAATGGTCGTTCGGCCAGAGTTCAGCAAGGTTGAAATGGCTGGCCAGAAAACCGTCGATCTGCGCCGCAATGGCGGAACGGAATCCGCCAACCGCCACCTCGTGAAACGGCAATGTCGGACGAAAGCGAATCTTCTTTCCATTAAGCAGAAAATCCCGGCCCGCGATTCGGATGTCGCGGAATCCGAATCGTTCCCGAAACACATCCCGCGTCACACCGTCTATGCGGAGCACACTCTCCAGCGTGTAGAGATACGGCTGCCCGACATCCCACAGGATCGGATTCTCCCAGTGATCCGCCAAGGTAACACTCTGCAAACCGCCGCGATTCAGCGATCGTTCCCCGGAAAACTCCTTGACACATCTCCCGGCAGCATCAAGAATGCGGAAATGGAACTGAGCTGGACCGCTCTTCTCAACCCCGGTAATCTCCACATCCACCGAAATTTGTTTTGAACGGGTGTCCGTGCGGATAAACACACCGTCAATATGAATTCCGCCAGGACGGGAAACAAGCAATACGTCGCCGGGAATGCCGCGTGCCGCCAGAGGCCGATCCACCTCGACGGAATGACCGGCATCCAGCACCACTTCGTTCCGCCCTCCGCCGGAAGCAGTCACAAGCAGTTCCAGCTCCGCCCTTTTCCCCGCCTCCAGAAAAGGAGTGATGTCGAGTTCCCCCCGGCCAGTCGATTTTCCCGGCATATTCTCCATCGACCCGGAGTTCCGCATCCGTGGAAACCCGTTCCAGCCGCAGAAAAATCCGACGATTTTTCCATGTTTCCGGTAAAGTGATACTCCGCCGGAACCGTGCACGGTCAAGCCGGTTCAGTGCAAGATTCTTCCAGGCAGGACCGTTGCCGGATGCAATGACCGCGCATTCCGGTCTGCCCCAGTAATCGGCATGCCACAATCCAGGAACCCGGCAGAGTCCCCATTCCGCAGAGTCATCTGCCGAACCATCTCTTTCCCCAGGAGCAAAGCGCCAGATTCCGTTTAAAACAATTTCTCCCCGAACCCCGCCTTGCTCAATGACCGGTTCTTTTCCCCAGCATAGAGCATCCGTATCAGATGCCACCGGAAGCAATTTCTGATCCAGAGCGTCCACCGAAATGGACTTGACCAGCAAAACTCCGCACGCCTTGAACAACCCGACTTGAAATCGTACCGAAGCGGCTCCAGTCGGAACGGGGCTTTCTGTAACAACTTTTTGGAACTGTGGTGATGCCGTCTTCAATTCCGGAGCATTGCCGTATCCGATAACTTTTCCTCCGGCATCCAGAAACGTCAGGGAAACCCGGGCGGTATTCCACGGTTCGGCACCGGGTTTCAGCTCCGGCGCGCAAAAACAACCGAAGTGCGGAGACGCCTCCACTCGGGTTGCAACCGGAGCAGACGGCCGAGGTAGATCGCCTGTGCCGCATCGGAATTGCCTATGCGAACCACAGTCTCCTTCTCCACTGACGTCATCGAAACCCGGGTACGAAGCGCATAAGGAGAGACCTCCCAGCCAGACGGCAACCCTTCCCGGTTCGTTTTCGCCGTGGTAAACTCCCCCTCCGGTAAAAGGTTCGCAAGCGAAATCAATGGAAATACCATGAAGAGAAGAAGAGAAAAACGGGACATTTTCATCATTCTCCACCCAGTCGAACCACCTGCAACGATTTGAGCAGAACAATTCCCTGTGCCTTGAACAATCCGGCTTGCAACAGGATAACCGCACTGCCGGTTGGAATCGCATTTTCCACCCGGATCTCACGGAATTCCGGCTCTGGAGCTTTCAACTCCAACGCGGAACCATATCCGATCGTCTTGCCTGTCGCATCGAGAAACGTCACGGAAATCCGGGCATTGTTCCACGCCTCCGGCCCCGGTTTCAACTCCGGAGCAGCCATCTCAGCAACCAGCAGGATCCGTTTCCACTCCGGTTTCACCGGCAGTCTGACCGCGGCATACAGAGCCGCCGGACGATCGGGACTGGCAATTTTCAGAAAGGTCCCTTTTTCTCCCTGTTCCAGCGAAACGTGTGAGCGGAGGGCATAAGGGGAGACCTCCCAACCGGACGGTAACGTTTTTCCTGGCGCGATACCAGCGGAAAAATTCCCGGCTGGCAATAAATTTTCCGATGCCGGCCCCGCCCCGGAACAGATGACAGCACAACAGGTGAGCAGCAGAGACCAACGTAACATTTTTCACTCCTTTTCCTTTATTTCAATGTGTTCTGCGTAATGCGTTAAACGTTTTATAATTAACGACTTTTGAGTCGTTTGCCCTTGAAAATTCCTCCTCTTGGTGATATATTGTAATATCTTGCGGGACAACAATTAACCACTCAAAAAGAGGAAAAATATGATGCAAAATTCACTGTTTTATGACTACTACGGCCTAATCGATTCGTGCCCATTCCTGAAAAAAATACGATGCACTTTTCCGCGCTTTCGATCTGATCTACGACCAGCCGGATTTTCCCGAACTCGGCCGCCGTGGCTATCGGCGTTCCGCCTATTTCAAGGCGCTGATCTACAAACAATCGGCTCACATCAAATGCATTTCCGACCTGGTCCGGGATCTGGAAAGCCGTCCGATCCTTGCCGAAATGTGCGGTTTCAACCCAGGCCGGATTCCCGATGCGTCCCGTTTTTCGCGCTTCCTGACCGATACGAATAACTCCGAAATCGAAACTTTTTTTCATACTTCCGGCAAACTGCTGGTTGAAAAAGGCATCGCCACGCTGGAGGTCATTATGGCCGATTCTAAACCGATCAAGGCCAACACCAAGCACAACAATCCCAAGAATCCCAACCGTAAGCTCGACAAAGCCACCAAGATCAAGCGCAATCCCATGGCAACGCTCAGTTATTATTCCTACATCAAACAACCGAGCGGCGATAAGAAGAAAACCTTTACCTGGTTCTGGGGCTACCGTACCCACGTCCTGCTCAGCGGTGAGGGTATTCCTCTTATCGAAGTTACCCTGCCGAACAACCGCACCGACGGCAAAGTAGCCAAGGCGCTACTGAAAAAGTTCGTGCGAATCTACGGTCAGAAAAAAGGGCGCATCTTTCTCGGCGATGCCGGATACGATGACCGCGAACTTTATAACTTCATTGTCGAAAAACTTAAAGCCGAACCGTTCATTCCGTTGAACCGCCGCAATCAGCAGCCGGACAAAACCGTGGGGCCGCACGGACTGCCGCTGTGTCAGGCCGGTCTGGAAATGAAATTTTACGGCATCAGCCCGGATGGAGCCCGAACCCGCAAGAAATTTCGTTGTCCGATTGTCGCCGGGACCAAACGGGAAAAGGCCGCTTTACCGCCGCAATGCCCAATCGACCATGACCATTTCTGTACCGGCAAATGTTACGGCTGTACCGCCTATATCGACATTACCGATGATCATCGCAGCCAGGTGCCCAGAGAGTCGAAACGCTTTAAGGACACCTATAAATGCCGGACTGAAGCGGAACGTTATTTCTCCCGCCTCGGGCCTCGCGAAGTCGAGGAAATGTCGCAGTACAAATACCGCGCCATCCGCAACCAGATGACCATCGCGCACTTGACTCTGAGCTTAACCGCCGTGGCCGCCGCGTTGGTTCTGGAGCAACCGGATAAAATCCGTTGCTACAAAACTTTGCCGACGCCGCTTAGCTTCGCCTGTCATAAAAAGTAAATTTGTCAAACAACACGCATTGTTGCCAATGCAGGATGGCTTACGCCTAAATTTTCAAGTTTTCAGTACCAAATCCGGCCTTTCGGGCCGTTTTTACCGCCAAACAAAATTTTCTCAGCGTTTCCGCCGCAAATCAGGTTCCGGCTCGTCGCCGAGTCAACGTTTTTCTCTTATTTCGCACGAGTCATTTTATTTCAATATCGGACGAACCGTGTAATTCTCAAAAATCAGCTGAGAAACACTTCCGCTGAGAGAAGGGCGCAAGTCACATGCAATCCCCAGTTTTCCCCACAGAGCAGGAGCATTCAAATACCCGGCGTGTCCATCGGCGTACGCGTAACAGCCACTGTCACGGTGAATGAAGAGCGGTCGAGCATCCACATAGACATCACCTGCCGTAGCGATGACGGAGGAAAATCCGGCCGACCCACCGCCGGCGGCACCCACATGGAACACATTCTGCTCAGCATGATATTCAGAAAACGACATCAATCCGGAATATCCCTGACGTGTCCGGCCGATGTCACTGACGTGTGCAGTGTATTTTCCGCGCTCACTCCGGCTTGCGTGAACCGTCGGAACCGGAAGCGCCGCTTCCCGGATACTGTAAACTCCGGTCAGCCAGCGGTTCATTGAGTAAGAACAACGTTTCGTTCCGCCCCAGTCCACCCGTTCAACTGCATCGGAGGGACAGCAGAACACATTCCAGTCTGTCAGATAAGCGGTATTGATACTGTTCCAATCCGAGCTCAGGACCATATAACCGATTTCTCCAAAATAGCCGTTGTGGTCATTGATATAGGAAGCATTTGCCTGGGCAATCTGCTTCAGGTTCGAGGTACAGGAGATCCGTCGGGAACTTTCCCTTGCGGAAGAGAGGGACGGCAACAGCAGTCCGGCCAGAATCGCGATGATCGCGATTACGATCAGCAATTCTATCAGCGAGAATCGATGGTTAATACAACGTCTCATTTTTCCTGCTCCGTTTCCGGTGACCGGTGCAACTGCGGCCGGCCCCAGTAAGCATTGTTGTTCCAGAAACTTTTTCCCTCATTCGCGTCATCTGTCCGCAGCGTAAGTTCAGTGGCCTCTCCCAGCGGGATCTCAACGTCCCACGCCTCCATTTCCGCAGTCATCCGCCCGGAATTCCACACGGGGGTTCCATCCAGAAGGACCGAAAAGGCAACTGCGCCACCCGCGCCGATTTCGGCATGAAGTCCGGCCAGCGCAGTAAAATGCCGGAAGACTCCAGCCGGCAGAATCCAGCTCATATGACAGCTCCGGTCAAACTGCATCCCGCTGTGCGGCAGCACCCCGAGCCCCGGAAGATGCACGATTTCCCCGCCGATCCGCAGCGCTCCCGGAGTCACCGGTACATTGTTGGGTGGCATTTTTTTGTTGCCGTCCAGAATGGCGCCGCCGTAAACCAGATCGTGGCGTTCCGAGGAAGGAGGAACCAGCCGGAGATCCACGGGAGGCAGTTTCCCAACCCGTTTCTCCGCGATCAGAATGGCGGTGAAAAGCGCATCCCGTGTCAGCTGAGCAGCCGCAGTCACCGGTCCTGCCGCCAACTGCTCCGCCCGGGCGGAGTCATGAGCGAACAACGCCTCCACCGTCGGAATGATGTAGCGTCGGCAATGGCGGATCGCCAGCAGAACATCAACCGAGAGCCGCCAGGCGGCTTCCTCAATGGAAAACCCTAAATTTTTCGATTCGGCAAGCGTTCCACACGTTCCGGTCACCGCCTCCATCGAAGTGTGGTAGTGAAAATTCCGCAATCCGGGGTCATCCGGTACCGGCAGCATCTGACTCAGAAGAAAATTGTCGGGATCCGGCGTAATGTGAGCCGGTTGAACCGCGTCGCCCATGGCGTGACTCAGACAACCCGCGTGCTTGATGAATGCGACGAAATCCCGCCGGCGCCAGGAACAGACGATCCGTTCCAGCATACAGCGGTAAAGTCCGATGCGTTCCGCCTGCCGATCCATGGGGCCGGGGAAGAAGTGAAGCCGCGCCGCCCCGGCACGTTCCGGCGGGAAATCGATAAACCTCCTCCACTCGGCATCAACAGCATTCTTGCTCTCTTCGCTGCGGGTCGGATCATCAAAAAGATCCGGATAGTTCGCCGCCAGAGCCGGCAGAGACTCCGGAACACCGGGGAGGCGGCAGTACTTTTCCGGAAGAGCGCGAAGAGCTCCCAAAAAATATTCGCATGAGCATCGTAATTCATCTGACAACCTCCTTTCCGGTTCCACTCGCCGGAGCGCCCCGCAGATATTCTTCAACGGCGCGGAAACTTTCGGCCACCCGGCATCCGGCAGGCAGACGCTGCGACGAATTCCGTGGTCTCAGCAGAAAACTGTTCCGGATCCCCGCGCGCGCCGGAATCCGGCAGTCATCATCGGGATTGTCGCCCACCGGACACAATTGTTCCAGCGGTGCTCCGATTGCTTCGATCACCTTCTGCCAGTAACCGACCTCCGCCTTCATTGCCCGCAACCGCGTCGCACTGAAAAAAACCGTCAAAAAGCTCCTCCGGCCGGGAAATCCCCGCCAGACGGAGCTTGTGCCGGATTCCATCCTCCGGATTGTTGCTGGTAATATAGAGCGAACAACCCGCTTCACGCAGTCGCTTCAACGTCTCCGGGAGTCCCGGTTCCGCCGGGATCAGGTAGTGCGATTCGACTTCCCGCGCATACTCCCAGAACGGGCCGGGTTCAAAATGAAACTCTTCAAGAAAATCGCTCCAGCTCCACCACTTGATTCGCGCCTGGACCGCCTCCATTCGCGCCATGCTCTCCGCTTCCGGCATGCCCCGCTCCTCCACGGCATAACGCCGGATGACCGTCGCCAGACTTGAAGTCGAATGGCAAATTCCCGGCACCATTCGAAAAACGAGCAGCGTATCATCGATGTCAATCAGTAAAATCGGCTTCATTCAGATTTCCCATTGCAGTATTTCCCGGTTTCCCCATTTATTATACCATAAAGTTTTTCCGGAAAAACCACTCCCCGACAAAATTTTTTCGAAAAAAAGCGGAAAAAAGAGATTTTCCCGCCAATTTGTTATTGAAATCATAACAAGTTATGCTATTTTCCCCAGTATGAAGCTTGAGAGAAAAAAAACTCTCTTCGCAGCTCAAGGAGTTCCTCTGCGAAGAGATCGCCGCGGGGAAATATCCTCCCGGAGAACGCGTTGCCACCGTCCGCGAACTGGCACGCCTCTTCCGGGTCGGACACACCACGGCCGCCGCCGCAGTGCGTGAACTTGTGGCGGCGGGAGTTCTGACCGCAAACGCCGGCGGCGGAACCCGGGTTGCCGGGAAACTGCCCTGGCGCCTGAAGGCCAGCGGCAGACGGAACCGCGTACTCTATTTTCTCCACTGCAATGCCCCCACCATCAGCCCCTATCACAACGATGTACTGGCGGTCCTGCGCCGCGGAGCCGAAGCGTGCAACTGGAGTGTCAGGGAGGCTCCGTTCAGTGAATCCGCGCTGCGCCACGCCCGGAGTGACCGGAATGCGGTCGGTATCGTGCATGCGGTGTCAGAAGATTTCACGCCGCCCGGACCGGTTCCCGTAGTCTGTTACGGAATGCGGTCGGACCGGCAGAATCCGACGGTAACTCCCGATAATTTCCGCGGCGGTTACTCTGCCGGTGTTCTCTACTGCAACTCCCGGCACTACAAATCCGCCCGCTTCATCACCGGAACCGGAGAACAGCCGGGCTGGATGGAGCACTTCCAGGAACGGTATCAGGGCTGTGCCGCCGCGCTGGCCGCCTGCGGAGTGCCGCTCCCGCCGCCTCTGCCGTGGAACCGCCGGCTGAATCTCTGCGGTGAGGTGGAGCATCTTCTGCAGAAACTCCGCAACGGAGAACAGCCCTCCCCATCCTGCTCTTTGTCGCCAACCGGGCGATGGCGGTGAAATCAGCCTCCTCGCACAGAGCTTGAAACTGAAGATTCCGGAGGAACTCAGCATCGTAACCTTCATCCGCCGCAGCGGCATGGAAAGTCATCTGCCGCTCGACACCTACGATTTCAATCATGTGGAAATGGGAGAAGCGCTGATCCGCCTGCTGAAATGGGCGGATGAAGGCGCGCCGCTGCCCTCACGACTCCAACTGCCGATGACGCTGTTCCCTCAGGGCAGCACCATCAGCGACAAACGGTCGGAATCCTCCGCTCCGGCAGAGGGGAAGCCGGACTGCGGAAAATAGAATTTCTTCACCGCAAAAAGTTGACGATGTAAAAAAGGCAGCCGAACCCGACTGCCTTTCTTGTATCTCTTCACGGGAGAGGAACGGCGGTGCCGCCTCTCCTCTTCCGGACACCCAAGATCAGCCGATGCGGTAGATCCAGGCATTGGACTTTTGCAGAAACTGCGCGACACGCACGGGCAGTTCGCCGCCGCCTTGTCGAGCAGTCCGCCGATCTCCACCGCCTGATCGGGTTCGCCGACCTTCGCGGCGATTTCGGCGGCGGTTCCTTCGACCGGACCAAGCTCCTTCAGCTTCGCCAGCACCTTCTCACGCAGCGCGAGAATTCCCTTCGCCGCCAGCTTGTAGGCCTGCACCCCCGGCTGGTGGAAGGCGTTGATGTTGATGAATTCCGCGTAGATCGCCACCGCGCGCTCGTAGAGGGCGATCACCATGCCGAGCGTGAAGGCGTTCACTTCCGGCACCCGGATCGTGATGATCTGCCGCCCCTTGCCGCGCAGCGCGGCGCTCAGCCCCTCGAGGAAGCCGTGCAGATAGGTACCCATCTCGGTATTGGCGGTGATCGGGAGCTTCTCGGCATCCTTGAGCACCTCGATGAAGGTGGCGAAGAAGTCGTCGCGCCCGTCGTTGAGCTGCTGGATGAAGGCGTGCGCGTCGGTGCCGCCCTTGTTGCCGAAGACATTCAGCCCCTGATGCACCTCTTTACCATCAAGGTCGAGCGCCTTGCCGAGGCTCTCCATCACCAGCTGCTGCAGGTAGCGGGAGAGCAGAATCAACCGGTCGGAATAGGGCACGATCACCATGTTGCGATCCCCTTTGCCCTTTCCGGCGATATACCACATCGCGGCGAGCATCATCGCCGGATTCTTCTCCGGATCCGCGGTACGGGTCCAGTCGTCCATCCGGCAGGCGCCCTTCAGGAAGGAGGCGAAATCCACCCCGGTCAGCGCCGCCGGAACATGCCCGACAATGCTGGTCTCGCTGGTGCGTCCGCCGATCGATTCGGCCATCTCGAAAATCGCGAGGAAGTTGTTCTCACGGGCGTGGCGGTCCAGCTCGCTCTCCTTCATCGTGATCGCGGCAGCGTGGCGGGCGAAGGAGAGCTTCTTCGACGCATAGAAATTCTCCATCGCGATCATGTTGTTCTTCGTCTCCTGGGTGCCGCCCGACTTCGAGATCACCAGATGGAGGGTTCGCTCCGGATCCATCACTTCGAGCAGATCGGCGAACTCCGCCGAATCGGTGTTGTCGAGGAAGTAGATTTTGAGGTAGCCGTTGCGCTGCGCGTCGCTCTTCTCATTCCAGTAAGGGCCGTTGATTGCGAACTGCATCAGCTGCGGCCCGAGCGCCGAACCGCCGATGCCGTTGACTACGACCGCGTCGAACTTTTTTGCCGGTCTCTCCGGTGATCCTGCCGGAACGCACCTCTTCGGCAAAGGTCTGAACCGAACGGAAGAGTTCGCTTTCCGGATAGCTCCGGCGGTCGGTGAAGTGGGTGACCTTGCGGTGTTCATCGGGATTTTTGATTTCGCCGGCCTCAATCCGGGCCATCTCCCGCGCCGCCCGTTCGAATTTCGGCGCGAGCGCCTTCAGGTCGGACTCCTCAAATTTCATTCCGGCGAAAGCGATTGAGAACTGGCTGTCGGCATCGACCAGCGTGTACTTCGCATTGCGTTCCATCCACTGATTCATAATCGATCTCCATATCTTGGTTGGGTGTCTCTTGTTTACTATACACCCGTTCGGAAGATTTGTCGATCCTCCCCGGCGCATTTTCCACTGGATTCCGGAGATAAATTCGACGGCGGGACTGGAAAAAAAACTCCGAAGGTGTAAATTTTCTCCGATACGGGAAAAATATTCGCAAGGAGATCCAATTTTACCGATGAAAATGCTTCAAACGGCCCGCCAACGCCTGGAATATCTGGCGATTCTGTTGCCCTACCGTCTGATCCGCCTGCTTCCCTACCGGATGATCCGGCTGCTGGGGCGCCTGTTCGGGGCCGGGATGCATCTCGTGCCGGGAATCCGCGACCTGGTCCGTGCCAACATTCACGCAGCCATGCCGGAACTCCCACCGGAAGAGGTCGCGCGAATCGGCAGGGAATCGCTCTTCCACATGGCGTTCAACCTGCTCGAATTCATCTGGCTGAACGGGAATCCCGCCCGGATTGAACGCTGCTACTTCCTGCCGCCCGACATCACCGCGGAACTCAGAGGGCACGTCGCCGCCGGCGAACGAATCATCTTCGTCAATCCCCATCTCGGCAGCTGGGAAGCCTCCGGCGTGATGGCGCCCTTCTACGCCGGCGTCGACATGGTCGCCATCGCCAAACCGGTCCGCAACCCCTACATCAACCGGCTGCTCAACAGCGGAAGCCGGGAAAAGATCAAGGGGCTGGAAATCATCTTCTCCCGCGGAGCCGTCCGCGCCGCGGTCAAGGCGCTGCGCTCCGGACGCGGCGTCGGAACGTTGATCGACCAGAACACCAAAGGGCGCGTCGGCGGCATCTTCGTCAACTTCTTCGGCATCCCGGTCTCCAGCAGCGCCGCACCCGCGGTTTTGAAGCGGTTCTGCGACGCGGAAGGAATTCCGGCGGTCATCATCTACGGCACCAGTGTCCGCCACGCCGACGGCCGGGTCACCGCGCACTCCGCGAAATTGAGCAAACCGTTCAGTGAATACGCCGACGACCGGGAGGTGATCCAGGAGCTGATGGACATCTCCGAGCGATATATCCGCGCCTATCCCGAACAGTACCTCTGGTTCTACCGGAGATTTCAGAACATTCCCCGGACTGCCCGCCTGAAATCCGGGCCCGCTACCCCGGTTATGCGAAGGTGACCAATTCGCATTTCTTCCGGGAGACGATCCACGATCAATGAGTTCCGGCCCGCGGCGGAGCCACTTCCGGCGCCGGGGTTGACAAACTTTCCTATCTGGCAGACCATCCGCGAGAAGCGCGGATGGCGCGTCAACTCAACGAAAGGAATGTTGTCAATGAATCAGTCCGCCTTCTCCGCCGTTACCGACCGGAACCTTCACGCATCCCGGCTCCTCTTCGCCTCTCTCGCCGAACCGTCGATCGTCGAAAAGGCGGTGGCCGCACTGGTACGGCAGCTACGTCCCGCCTGCGCCCGGCAGGGAACCGTGGCTCTCACCGCACTGGAATTCGATTTTGAAAATTCCGGCGCACGCTGCGAGTTTCTGCTCTACCACACCGGACACTCCTCCGGAACGCCCGGCAACGTGTGCGACCGCCTCAACACCGGTGCGGCACTCCGCCATCTCGAAACCGGATTTCCCGGCGGCTCCCGGGTCCGCTTCCAGCAGCTCCGTTTCCGGCCGGCGGAAGCCTCCTCCCGCGGCCTGCTGCTGCACGGCTGCGCGCTGCTCGATCTGACCGAATCGGCCTTCTCGGCCGCCGACCGCGACGGAGCATCGCGGCAGCTGCCGGATTTCTCCGCCGTGGAGCAGGCGGTGCTTCGCACTCTGCCGCGAAACGGGCGCCCCCGGTTGATCTCCGCCCGGATCGAACCGGATTCGGAAGCCTCGTTTCTGTTTGCAACTGCGGCGTCTCCGCTCCCGCCGGCGACTGCGGCCGAAGCTCAGCGGGCCGTCGCCGCTCCGCCGGTCCGCTGAGTCACTCCGCTCAACGCGCGTGCTCGTGTTTCTCCTGGTAACGGTCACACCACTCCGAAACGAAGTGCTGATTGGTGCGGAACCCTTCCGCTCCTTCTTCCGGAACCGTTTCGGCGAAGAGGTGCGAAGCGGCGTGGCCGTCGGCGAAAAGGTAGTTCGCCCTTCCGCCGTGGCGACGGATGTCGACCACCCCCTTCCAGTCGGCGGCATCGCACATCGCGTCGTAACACTGGTGTGAGACCGGAGTCACACCGTCCGTCTCGAACCCGCGTTCCGAAAGGACGATCCGGTTCGAGGCGCTCTTCAGCGACGAAATTCGCCGGCCGAAGGTGAACATCGCATTGATCATGTAGCTCTGCAGCTCCTCCCCGTCATCCCACGCCCGGTCGGCAGCACAGCGCAGGTAGACCAGGTCATACCCCATCGCGGTCAGCGGCTGGAACCACTCCACCTCCGGTTCCAGCTCGTGCGGATGGTCGAAACTGCCGGTGTGCACCACCGGCAGCACTCCCCCGAAAGCGTCCGCGTAGAGGGAAAAGGCAAATCCGGTCTGGCGCAGGTTGTTGATGCAGCTGGTCTCCCTGGCCTTCTCCCGCGCCTGATTCAGCGCCGGCAGCAACAGACCGGCAAGAATCGCCACAATCGCTATTACTATTAAGAGTTCGACTAAAGTAAATTTGTATTTCATAGGTTGTTTTTCTACTGGAAACACACTCCGGAAACGAAACGGCAAACAGGACGCGCCCCGGAGTTCCGGCGCGGTCCGTGAAAATGTTCAGACAGAAGAGATCAGGCCGCGGGCGGTGCCCGGGCCCGGCAGGCGGCCGGGAGAAGTTCTGGGAAAAGTGTTCCCGATACCGGGAAAAAGGATGGATCCGGAAGAAAATCAAATTCCGCCGGGAACGGTTCCGCCGGAGCGGCGGCATGGAAAATCCCCGAACAGACCGGGCAGTGCAGTTTGCCGGCATCGGCGGCGGCGGTCGGAGCGGCGGCGTCCATCCGGCTCGAAGCGGAGAGTAAGAGCGCACCGCGCCGTTCGCCGCGGCACGACGCCCCGTGGAACAGCGGGTGAAGAAGTCCGTTCGCCGCGAACAGAAACGCGGCGAACAGCAGGCCGAACCGGAAACTCCGGCGGCGACAGATAGTGAACAATCCGGTCATGCGCGCAATATACTTCCGGTCCGGATTTTTTCAAGCAGATCGGGTGTTTTTTTCCGCAGGAAATCCTTCTCCTTCAGCGGGCGCCGCGGCGATGGCACTCCGGCACGATGTCGATCACGTCAGCCCAGACCGAATCGGGATCCTCGCTGATGTACTGAATCTTCATTTCCAGCTGCCGCCAGAGTTCGTCATACTCCTGCATCTCGTAGCTGTGCCCCCAGAAGTAGAAGACGCCGGTCTTCTTCGCCTCCTCGTACCGTTGATAGAAGTCGTTCGCCTGAAAGTGACAGGAGGGGTGGAGCGCCATCGTCTCTTCGCAGCCGGCGACGTCGCTGCTGTTCCGGGTGGTGCGTCCATAGGCGAAACCCGCCTCGCGGAGCGCGCGGCAGGTCTCCGGAGTGTACCGGCCGCAGGGCCAGGCGAACCCGGGGCATTCGCACTGGAACAGATCCTCCAGCCATGCGCGGGCATCGATCGCCGCCTGCACAAACTTGTCGTCGGGCAGCGTGCCGACCGTCTCGTGGCGGAAGCAGTGCGACGCGACACGGAATCCGGAGTAGATCTCCTTCATCTCCTTGCGGCCCACCTTGCCGGGCAGGAATCCCCGGCAGCTCCAGCCACTGTAGCCCGGTCCGGCCCAGCGGTTGACGCCACGCTCGTCGGCATGGAATCCCGGATTGAGATTGAAGGTCGCCTTCGCGCCCTGGCGGCGAAGGAGGTCGGTGAGCCGGATATCGTTGATGACGCCGTCGTCCCAGCACTGTACCACTTGAAGCATTTTGCCGTTCTCCCGGTTTGATGATGGAAATAACATACCGCGTCTTGATATTTTTGCAACCCCGGAGACGGGAGGAGAAGCGGGGAAAATTTTGCGCACGGGGGCTTGACATTCCAGCAAAGCGGCATATTGTATGGTTATAGATTGAAGAGGGATCCATCCGATCAGACGATTTTTTTTGAGGAGGTACCATCATGGAACAAAAAGACATTCAGCTTCTTCAGGAACAGGTTCGGATCCAGGCGGCGCCGCTCCAGCTCATCAAGACCGAAATGGGGCGGATCATCGCCGGCCAGGAGAAACTGATCGACCGGCTGCTGCTTGCGCTGATCTCCGACGGCCACGTGCTGCTCGAAGGGGTGCCGGGGCTGGCAAAAACCCTGGCGGTGAAGACGCTGGCGCAATCGCTGAACGGCACGTTCTCCCGACTGCAGTTCACCCCCGACCTGCTCCCGGCCGACGTCATCGGCACGCGCATCTACAACGCCGACACCCACGAATTCTCGACCCGGATCGGGCCGGTCTTCGCCAACATCGTGCTCGCCGACGAAATCAACCGCGCCCCGGCCAAGGTGCAGAGCGCACTTCTGGAGGCGATGCAGGAGAAACAGGTCACCATCGCCGGCGAGTGCTTCAAGCTCCCGGCGCCGTTTCTGGTGATGGCCACCCAGAATCCGATCGAGCAGGAGGGAACCTATCCCTTGCCGGAGGCGCAACTCGACCGCTTCATGTTCAAACTCCGCGTGAGCTATCCCTCCCGCGGTGAAGAGGCGGCGGTGGTCAACCGCATGGCGCATCCGGCCCCGTCGCTCAACGCGATCGCGGTCGCCAAACTCGACGACATCATGGCCGCCCGGGAACTGGTGGACAAAATCTACATCGACGAAAAGATCATCGAATACATTCTCGATCTGGTGATCGCGACCCGTCCAGGCTGCCGGTCGGAGCTCTCCAGCCGTCAGCAGGGAGTCCGCCTGGAGGAGCTCGACGGGCTGATCAGCTTCGGCGCTTCGCCGCGTGCATCGATCGCGCTGGCGCTGGCGGCCCGCGGCGCGGCGCTGCTCGAAGGGCGCGCCTACGTGCTGCCGCAGGATGTCAAGGAGATCGCGCCCGACGTGCTCCGGCACCGCATCGTGCTTTCCTATGAGGCGGAAGCGGAAAACATCGACTCCGACACCGTGATTCAGCGGCTGCTGGCCGAACTGCGCACGCCGTAGTGCGGCACATGCTCCAGCGTCCGGAAACTGTGGAATCATTCGCGGGAATGGAGGTTCACTCATGCTGCCGCCAGAAATAGCCAAACAGATACACCTGCTGGATATCCGCACCAACCGGGTGGTCGACGAGATCACCGGCGGCGCCTACCGCAGCGTGTTCAAGGGGCGCGGCATCGAATTCGACGAGGTGCGCGAATACACCCCCGAAGATGATGTGCGCGACATTGACTGGAACGTGTCGGCCCGGATGGGGTCGCCCTATATCAAAAAAATACATCGAGGAACGAGAGCTGACCGTACTGCTGCTGGTCGACGTATCGGCCTCCGGCGCCTTCGGTTCGGCGGAGAAGACCAAGCGGCGGACCGCGGCGGAGCTCGCGGCGCTGCTCGCCTTCAGCGCCGGGCGGAACGGCGACAAGGTCGGGCTGATGATGTTCAGCGACCGGATCGAGCTCTACGTTCCGCCGAAGTCCGGCCGCCGCCACACGCTGCGGCTGATCCGTGAGATGCTCGCCTTCGAACCCGCCTCGCCGGGGACGGATATTGCGATGGCCTTGAGGGAGACTGCGCAGATGCTCAAAAAAGAGAAGCGTCATCTTCCTGATCAGCGACCTGATTTCGGAGGAGTCCTTCGAAGCGAGTCTCAAGATTCTCAACCGCAAGCACGACTGCATCGCGCTTCAGATTTTCGACCCGGTCGAACATCGCTGGCCGTGCACCGCGCCGGTGGTGGTCGAGGACGCCGAAACCGGGCAGCTTGTCAGTTTCGGCGGCGGGACGCGCGACCTGAAGAAACTTGACCGGGCACTCGACGAACAGCGGGCCGCGCGGCGGGAGATCTGCCGCCGCGCCCGGGTGGATCTCGTCGAGATCGAGAGCGGTCAGGATGTTTTGCGCCCGGTGGTCGAATTCTTTTCGCGCCGCCGTGAACGCATGAGCCATTGAGGTGCCGCCATGAAACGTCTTTTTACTGTATTCTGGAGCGACGGTCGCGGCGGTGATTGTGCTCGCCGTGCTCGTCGTCGGGAGCGGATATCTGTATTCGCTCCGGCTGACCGCTCCGGCGGAGGTGCCGGGGATTGCGACGCTCGTCCCCGCGGAAGGAATTCATCTGGGGTCCACCGTCCGCGCATCGGTCGAGCTGGAGTTGCCGCTCTTCCGCCGGGTGAACAAGGTGGTCGCCGAACCCGGCGACGGAGCGACGCTGGTGGGAGAACCGGAGATCGACCGGGGCGGCTGGAGGTGGTCGCGTCAGGTGTGGCGGATTGCCGCCGAACTTCGTCCCTTCCGGCCGGGAACCGTTCAACCGGGGGTGCTCACGCTGGAACTTTCGCCCGAGAAATCAGGCGGGGAACCGGTGCTCTTCACCGTGACCATTCCGGACTTTTTCCGCCGGTGCGGCGAAGGTCGCCCCCAATGCGGAACTGCAGCTTGCCGACGCCGTCACCGTGACGAAATCGGCTGTTTCGAACCGGCTCTGGTGGCTGCTGCTGATTCCGGCGGCACTGCTGATCTGGTTCCTGTGGCGCCGCCGCCGGAAACGGGCGCCGGAACTGCCGCCGTGGGAGAGGGCGATGCTCGCGCTTCACGCGCTGCGGGGCGAACTGCGCGACCACCGGATTCCGCTGGAAACCGGTTTCGTGCGGCTCACCGACCTGGTGCGCAGCTATCTGGAAACCCGGTTTGAGATTCCGGCCTCCACCCGGACGACGCCGGAGTTTCTCGCCGAACTCAACAGCCGGACCAGTCCGCTGCCGGAGGCGCAGCGGCCGTTCCTGCGCGATTTCATGACCGCGGCCGACCAGGTGAAGTTCGCCAAGGCGCCGCCCAGCGGGGAGCTGCTCGACGATGCGCTTTCGCGTGCCGAAGAGCTGGTGGAGAGCACCCGCATCCGCCCGGAGGAGTCCGTCGGAGGAGGTGAAAAATGATGGAATTCGCTTATCCCTGGGTACTGCTGCTTCTGCTGCTTCTGCCGCTGATCGGCTGCTATCTGGTATACTGGAGGAAGCGCCCGTCGATCGTGGTTTCGACCGCGGTCCCCTTCCGGGGAGTGCGTGCCCGGCGGCGGCCGACCTTTCCACAGCTCTGCATGCTGTTCGGCGCGGCGGTGCTGATCGTCGCGCTGGCGCGGCCCCGCTACGGAGACGAAAAGGTGATGATCCGCTCGCAGGGAATCGATATCATCCTGGCGGTGGATATGTCCGGGAGCATGCAGGCTTTCGACGTTCCGCAGAGCATCACCAGCGGCAGTCAGCTCGCCCGGGCGGTCAATGCCGGAGAGGTGAAAAACCGGCTCGAAGTGGCAAAGGATGAAATCCGCCGCTTCATCGAGGCGCGGCCCAACGACCGAATCGGACTTATCGGCTTCGCTCAGCTCGCCTACAGCCTCGCGCCGCCGACGCTGGACCACGCCTGGCTGCTCGCCCACCTCGACCGGCTCGAACCGGGAATGATCGGCGACGCCACCGGAATCGCTTCGCCGCTCGCTTCCGGCGTCAACCGGCTGAAGAAGTCTGACGCGCCCCGGCGGGTGCTGGTGCTCTTCACCGACGGGCGCAACACCGCCGAAAACCGGCTCACTCCGGAACAGGCGGCGGCGCTGGCCAAGGAATTTGACGTGGTGATCCACACCGTCGGCATCGGCAGTCGCAACGCCTTCTTTCTGGTGAACGGCTTCGGCGGCTCCCGCTTCGAACGCATACAGGATGAATTCGACGAGAAGCTGCTGCGGTCGCTCGCGGAGATCACCGGCGGCAGTTACTTCCACGCCGCCGACGCCGACGGCATGAAACAGGTGATGGACCAGATCAATCAGCTGGAAAAAACCACCATCGAACAGCCGAAATACATCGAATTCCGGGAGTACGCTCCCCGCCTTGCGCTGGTGGCTCTCGGGCTGCTGCTGCTCGGCTTCATCGCTGACACCACCTGGTGCATGCGGCTGCCCTGACCGAAACGCGTCTCACGGGAGGAGGAGCGAAAGCATCTCCTCCCCGGAGGAGAGTTCACGCACCGAAAGCCGTCCTCCGTCGAGCAGACCGAACGACGGGGATTTCCCCCTTGGGCAGAGAGATCGAGCCGGGATTAAAGGCGATCAGCCCGTCGGCGCAGGTTTCGAGACAGGGGATGTGCGTATGCCCGAATGCCAGCACGGAACCGGAGCCGATTGGCGGCGGCGTCGCCGGATTCCAGTGGTGTCCGTGGGTGAGAAAGAACTTGTGCCCCTCCGCCATCAGCGTGGAGAAATCCGCCATCAGCGGAAACTCCAGCATCATCTGATCCACCTCGGAGTCACAGTTGCCGCGGACGGCAACGATCTTCTCCCGGAGCGGATTGAGCAGTCCGGCCACCCGCTGCGGCGCGTAATCCGGCTTGAGCGGATTGCGGGGCCCGTGGTACAACACGTCGCCGAGCAGTACCAAAAGTTCCGGCTTCCACCGGTTCTCCCATTCCAGCAGTTGTTCCACGCTCTCCGGCGAGCCGTGCACATCAGAAAAAAAGAGAATTTTCATCGGATGATCCTTTCCAGGGGAATTCACTTCGACAGGACGGTGCGGAGAATCGCTTCCGCGATCTCCCGTTTCGGCGCCGGCCCGAATTCGAACCGCCGCCCGTCCGCTCCCAGCAGCGACACCGCGTTGTCCGGCGAGCCGAAACCGATGTCGCACCGGCTCACATCGTTCGCCGCGATCCAGTCGAGATTCTTCTTCGCCAGTTTCCCGGCGGCGTTGGCGATCAGGTCATCGGTTTCCGCCGCGAAACCGACCAGAATCTGTCCGGGACGCTTCCGCGCCCCCAGCGAGGCGAGAATGTCCTCAGTCCGCTCCAGTTCGAGCACGAGGTTCCCCGGCTGCTTCTTCAGTTTCCCGGCAAACGCCGTCACCGGGCGGTAGTCCGCCACCGCGGCCGCCATGATGACCAGTCCCATCTCCGGCGACGCCGCCAGCACCGCTTCCGCCATTTCCCGGGCGGACTCCACCCGGACCAGCCGCACCCCTTCCGGCGCGGCGAGCGAAACCGGCCCGGAGACCAGCGTCACATCGTGCCCCATGGCATGCGCCGCTTCCGCCAGCGCATACCCCATCTTCCCGGTGGAACGGTTCGAGAGAAAACGGACCGCATCGATCCGTTCGCGGGTCGGCCCCGCCGTAATCAGCACACGCATGGCATCACCTCCGACAACCGCTTCTCCGCCGCGCGTCCCGCTCTTACGCCTTCGACAGCGAGCGGCTGACATCGTCGATGATCTGTTCGAGGGAGTATGCCGGCTGCCAGCCGGTGAGCGAATGAATCCGCTCCGTATCGGGCATCCGGCGGCGCATATCCTCAAACCCTTTTTCGTAGGCCTTCTCGTAGGGGATCTGTTCGATGATCGATGAACTCTTCGTCCGTTCGATCACCAGTTCCGCCAGCTGGCGGATGGTGACCGAGCGCTGACTGCCGATGTTGAAAACACCGCCCCAGGTATCCTCGCGGGGCAGCAGCAGGAGAAGAGCCCGGACTACGTCAGCGACGTGGCAGAAGCAGCGGGACTGCTCCCCGTCCCCGTACACCTGCAACGGTTCGTTGCGCAGGGCGCGCCCGACGAAGCGCGGCACCACCATGCCGTACCGTCCGGTCTGACGGGGACCGACGGTATTGAAGAAACGCACCACCGTGCCAGGCAAACTGGAGGAGCGGTGAAACGCCATCAGCAGAAATTCATCCAGCAGCTTGCTGCAGGCGTAACTCCAGCGGGAGTTGAAAGGGGAGCCGATAATGAGATCGTCGGTTTCAGAGAACTTTGCCTGCGTGGATTTTCCGTACACCTCGCTGGTGGAGGCGACCAGGATCCGACGGTGATGTTCCGCGGCGAGGCGGAGAATGTTCTCCGTGCCGTGAACATTGGTGAGAATGGTATGCACCGGATCGTGCACCACCAGTTCGACGCCGACCGCCGCGGCGAGATGGATCACCGCATCGCACTCCGGAATCAGCGATTTGAGAAGTTCGGTGTCGGTCACCACATCCGCTTCCATCACCCGCAATCCGGGATTCCCGGCAACGGCGGCGAGATTATCGCGGCTGCCGGTGGAGAAGTTATCCACAACGGTCACAGTCCCGCCGGAAGCCAGCAACGCCTCCGTAAGATGGCTGCCGATGAAACCGGCGCCGCCGGTGATCAAATAGTGCATGATGACTCTTCCCCTCTGAACAGATTACGGATTTGACGGTGCAACGGCGGCATGGCGGAACTTCCGGAACAACGCCAGCACCGGGCCGGAAAGGATATAGAGCGTGACCAGCGCGGTCAGCGCATAGATCTGGAAGATGACGAGCAATACCAGCATCGCGATAAGCATCATCGCACGGCGGCGGTTGCGGCGCACTGAAACCAGCCATTTGCCGAAGTGGATGTAGGGGATAGGGCTGACCATCAACAGTCCGAGCACCGCCGCATAACAGGGAAGAATGAATGCGACCGCATTGAGCCGGATTCCGGATTTGTAGGCGAAAACGACCGTCACGCAGATGGCCGCCGCCGCACCGGGCGAGGGCAGTCCGGAAAATTTCTCACTGCTCTTCTTCTCCAGAATGGCATGCACATTGTAGGTCGCCAGGCGAAGCGCGGCGCAGCCGAGATAGACCGACGAAAGGACATAGACGGCGATCTCCTGAGTGCGGTTCAGCTCCCAGTCCCGCAGGCTGTGGGTCATGATCGCCACTAGCGCCGCCGGAGCCACCCCGAAGGTGACCATGTCCGAGAGCGAGTCCATCTGGAGCCCGTGCATGCTTGCGGCATTGAAGATGCGCGCGGCGAAACCGTCGAGCGCATCGAACACCATCGCAAAGCAGATCACGACCGCGGCGACGGCGAAAACGCCGAGGGCATCCCCCGGGTGAGATCGCGCTCATAAGCGCGCAACATGTAGAGAATCGCGGCGAAACCGCAGAGAGAGTTGCACAGCGTCAAGGAGTTCGGCACATATTTCAGCCAGCGCTGCGTCTGGATCAGTTCCCGGAACCGTTGTTTCATACCCGTTACTCCTTCACTGTTGCCATGACGGTCTCGCCGCCGTAGACCCGGTCGCCGACCTTGACGTTGATCTCAAAGCCGTCCACCGGCAGATAGAGTTCGGTGCGTGAACCGAATTTAATCATTCCGTAGACTTCCCCCTTGCGGAGTTTCCGGCCGGGATCGACCGGGCAGACGATCCGGCGGGCGATGGCGCCGGAAATCTGCCGGACTGCCAGTGGAAACCGTTTTCCGCCGGCGGTGGCGATCCCGGCAATCGTCATCGCCTCATTCCGTTTGGCGCATTCGCTGTTGCGGGCGTCGAGGTATTCCCCCTCCCGATAGAATTTGCTCTCAACCTCAAGTTCGGCGGGAGCGCGGTTGACATGCACATTGAGCACCGAAAGGAAGATGCCGATCCGGCGCGCCTTGCCGTCGAAGGGAGGAAAGTTGAAATCCTCCACAACTTCGATATCCCGGACCACACCGTCGGCCGGACCGACCAGCACCGCCGGATCCGCAGGGATCGTCCGTGACGGATTGCGGAAGAACGCGGCGAAGGCCAGGAACAGCACCACCACAACACCCGCCACCGGCCAGCCCCATTCCGGGTGCCCGTGACGGATCAGATACCAGCAGCCGATCAGAATCACCAGGGTGATCAGTCCGGCAGTTCCCCACTCGCGCAATCCATATCGGGTCAAAGTCATCATAATCGATCCATCGCCTTTTCCTGTAATTTCAGTGAATTGAATAATATATACTGTCTGCCGTGGATTTACAACTTTTTCCGGAGGTAATTATCGCATGGTTTCGAAGCAGCGAAAAAGAACTCCTGCGCCCTTTCCCGTCCGCCAGGATTCTCCGGCTTCGAAGCATAAAAAAACCTCCAGTTGTGTGCGAAGCAACTGGAGGTAAAAAATTTCCGGCACCGTGCTACTCTCCCATAGTCAAATGTACAGTACCATCGCCGCTGGAGTCCTTAACTACCGTGTTCGGGAAGGGAACGTGTGTTTCTACTCCGCTATGAGCACCGGAAAAAAATACAAAGAAAGAAAATGTTGAAGCAAGTCTGAAGAAGACTCAGTTGAGACTAGCTTTTTTCTTATGGCTTTGTAATGAAGCGATAAGAAAAAAGGTGGTTAAGCCTCACGGCCGATTAGTAATGGTAAGCTGAATACATTGCTGTACTTACACCTCCATCCTATCGAGGTCGTAGTCTTCGACCGGCCTTGAGCCCCCTTGCGGGGAGGGATATCTCGTCTTTGGGTGGGCTTGGCGCTTAGATGCTTTCAGCGCTTATCCGTTCCCGACATAGCTACCCGGCAGTGCAGCTGACGCCACAACCGGAACACCAGAGGTCAGTCATTCCCGGTCCTCTCGTACTAAGGAATGATCCCATCAAATATCCTGCGCCTGCGGAGGATAAGGACCGAACTGTCTCACGACGTTCTGAACCCAACTCGCGTACCACTTTAATCGGCGAACAGCCGAACCCTTGGGACCTTCTACAGCCCCAGGATGTGATGAGTCGACATCGAGGTGCCAAACAGCGCCGTCGCTATGGACGCTTGGGCGCTATCAGCCTGTTATCCCCAGAGTACCTTTTATCCGTTGAGCAACGACGATTCCACATTCCATCGCTGGATCACTAGGCCCTGCTTTCGCAACTGCTCGACCTGTCGGTCTTACAGTAAAAGCACACTTCTACCCTTACGCTCTACACACGATTGCCAACCGTGCTGAGTGTACCTTCGGGCTCCTCCGTTACAATTTAGGAGGAAACCGCCCCAGTCAAACTGACCCTCTGACACGGTCCGGAGTCCGGATTCACGGGCATCCGTTAGATATCTAATTACACCAGGGTGGTATTTCACCTGTGGCTCCACCGGTACTGGCGTAGCGGCTTCACAGCCTCCCACCTATGCTACACAAGAGCAATCAAATACCAATATCAGATTACAGTAAAGGTTCATGGGGTCTTTCCGTCCTTCCGCAGGTATCCGGCATTTTCACCGGAATTACAACTTCGCCGAGATCCACGTTGAGACAGTGCCGGCATCGTTACACGATTCGTGCAGGTCGGAACTTACCCGACAAGGAATTTCGCTACCTTAGGACCGTTATAGTTACGGCCGACATTCACCAGGGCTTCAGATCGAAGCTTCGCTTGCGCTAACCTCTCCCATTGACCTTTTGGCATTGGTCACGTGTCACTCCATATACATCCTCTTACGAGTTGGCATAGAGCTATGTTTTTGTTAAACAGTCGCACCGGCCTCTTTATTGCAACCGTCCCGGGCTCGGGAGTAAATCCCTCCACCTGAAACGGCACCCCTTATTCCGAAGTTACGGGGCTGATTTGCCGAGTTCCTTAACGTTGGTTTCTCTCGCGCACCTTAGGCTACTCGCCTCACCTACCTGTGTCGGTTTACGGTACGGACACCCTGCTGTCAACGTTTAGAAGCTTTTCTCGTCAGTGTAGTCACAGCGAATTCTCCAGACTTGCGCCCGGATACCTTACGCCTCTCAGGCTGATGTGTCACGGATTTGCCTATGACACGCCCTACGGGATTCGACCAACATATTCAGCAGTTGGCTCGCCTGACTTACTGCGTCCCTCCATCACTCAAGCAAGGTGGTACAGGAATATTAACCTGTCCTCCATCGACTACGCCTTTCGGCCTCGCCTTAGGTTCCGACTAACCCCGGGCGGACGAACCTTCCCCGGGAAACCTTAGGTTTTCGGTGACCGGAATTCTCATCCGGTTTTTCGCTACTCATGCCTGCATGGTCACTTGTATGCAGTCCACCTCAGATCACTCTTCGGCTTCAACCCGCATACAACGCTCTTCTACCACCGTGAATAAATCCACGGTCCGCGGCTTCGGTTCTGGACTTCAGTCCCGATCATCTTCGGCGCGATATCACTCGACCAGTGAGCTATTACGCACTCTTTAAATGATGGCTGCCTCTAAGCCAACATCCTGGCTGTTTATGCAACATCACATCCTTCAAACCACTAAGTCCAGATTTGGGACCTTAGCCGGCGGTCTGGGCTGTCTCCCTCTCGACCATGAAGCTTATCCCCCATAGTCTGACTCCTGCGGTACGGTTTACGGTATTCGGAGTTTAATAGTTCTTGGTACCCCGGTAAGGGCCCGTGAACAATCAGTAGCTCTACCCCCCGCAAACTATTTACGCAAGGCTAGCCCTAAAGCTATTTCGAAGAGAACCAGCTATCACTGAGTTTGATTGGCCTTTCACCCCTATCCACAGCTCATCCAAACATTTTTCAACATGAACTGGTTCGGTCCTCCACTGCGTGTTACCGCAGATTCAACCTGGCCATGGATAGATCACTCAGCTTCGGGTCTACTCCAACGAACTAGACGCGCTTTTCACACTCGCTTTCGCTTCGGCTCCGCACTAGGCTTAACCTCGCTCGTTAGAGTAAGTCGCAGGCTCATTATGCAAAAGGCATGCGGTCGCTTGCGCTCCCACACTTTGTAGACACATGATTTCAGATACTTTTCACTCCCCTCCCGGGGTGCTTTTTCACCTTTCCCTCGCGGTACTATACGCTATCGGTTACCGGCTAGTATTTAGGCTTGGAGAGTGGTCTCCCCGGATTCAGTCAGAGTTTCACGTGTTCCGACCTACTTGGGATACTTCACGGCTTACAATCAATTTCGCTTACGGGGGTTTCACCCTCTATGCCGGACCTTTCCAGATCCTTCTGCTATCGATTGGTCTTGCCGTCGTCGAAGTCCCGCAACCCCGGTCAGTAAACCGACCGGTTTAGCCTCTTCCGCGTTCGCTCGCCACTACTTGCGGAATCTCTGTTGATTTCTTTTCCTGCAGGTACTGAGATGTTTCACTTCCCTGCGTCTCGCTTCCGTAACCTATGGATTCAGTTACGGATGACTGGACATTACTCCAGCCGGGTTGCCCCATTCGGATATCTCCGGATCAATGCTCGTGTGCAGCTCCCCGAAGCTTTTCGCAGCTTACCACGTCCTTCTTCGCCTGCCGATACCAAGGCATCCTTCATGTGCCCTTAGTAGCTTAACCACCAAGAAACAATTGTCTACTTGTCTCTCAACATAAGTTGTCGATCACATCTTTTCAGATGCAACCTTTTTTCTTGCAGATTTCCTTCAAGACATTTTCTTTAATTGTCAATCAACCCGCGGAACTCTCTCCGCAGCACCAATCTCTCGATCGGTAAATCTTTTCATAAAGTTTCAATATGGTGGGCGTACTTGGATTTGAACCAAGGACCTCGTCCTTATCAGGGACGCGCTCTAACCAACTGAGCTATACGCCCTTAAACCCCTTAAAAGTTGCCACCCTTCGCTCACGGCCGAACGTCGGCCTCGGGATGTCTCGCCGCGCTCGTTGGCGCGGCTCAATCAGGCTTGGGCTCCTTTTCCGGCATTCCGTCGGCTTCGCCGTACTCATGCCTGCGAGATTGGATGATGTCTGCCAGAATCGGCTCATACCCAATTGCCCGGCCCGTTATTTCCTGATCTTTCGATCAAGGTGCGACAACGGATTTGCCACTGGTGGAGCCGAAGGGGCTCGAACCCTCGACATCCTGCTTGCAAAGCAGGTGCTCTAGCCAACTGAGCTACGGCCCCTTGAAACTTTATTAAATTTTCCATCAACCGCGGGTTATTGCTCCGCACCCGTTTTTACGGGGATTGAACTTTGAATAGTGCGATGTTTCCTTTGATGCCGTTACCGGCACCCACATCCGGCGGCTTAGACGCCGGAGTTTAGCCATAACCATCGGATTTAGATCCCTTGCGGGAAGACCGAGGTTTGCTCCTTAGAAAGGAGGTGATCCAGCCGCAGGTTCCCCTACGGCTACCTTGTTACGACTTCATCCCAGTCATCGACCACACCTTAGGCGCCTTCCTCCTTTGCAGGTTGGATCAACGATTTCGGGTGCAATCAACTCCCATGATGTGACGGGCGGTGTGTACAAGGCCCGGGAACGTATTCAATGCGTCGTAGCTGATACGCATTTACTAGCGATTCCAACTTCATGCAGTCGAGTTGCAGACTGCAATCTGAACTAAGACCGGTTTTGTAGATTTGCTCCGCCTCGCGACTTCGCTTCTCATTGTGCCGGCCATTGTAGCACGTGTGCAGCCCTGGGCGTAAGGGCCATACTGACTTGACATCATCCGCGCCTTCCTCCTGCTTAACACAGGCAGTCTCATTAGAGTCCCCAGCTTTACCTGTTGGCAACTAATGACACGGGTTGCGCTCGTTGCCGGACTTAACCGAACACCTCACGGCACGAGCTGACGACAGCCATGCAGCACCTGTATACCAGCCCCGAAGGGAGATCTGCTTTCACAGACTGTCCGGTATATTTCAAGCCCAGGTAAGGTTCTTCGCGTTGCCTCGAATTAAGCCACATGCTCCACCGCTTGTGCGGGCCCCCGTCAATTCCTTTGAGTTTTAGCCTTGCGGCCGTAGTCCCCAGGCGGTCAACTTATCGCGTTGGCTTCGATACGGACAGGACTAAATCCGCCCACATCAAGTTGACAACGTTTACGGCATGGACTACCAGGGTATCTAATCCTGTTTGCTCCCCATGCTTTCGTCTTTCAGAGTCAGTTGCCGGCCAGTAAGCTGCCTTCGCTCTTGGTGTTCTACCAAATATCTACGCATTCCACCGCTACACTTGGTATTCCGCTTACCTCTCCGGTACTCCAGTCTGTCAGTCTACAGGGCAGTTCGGGAGTTGAGCTCCCGGATTTCACCCCGTATTTAACAAACCTCCTACAGACCCTTTACGCCCAATAAATCCGAACAACGCTCGCCACCTACGTATTACCGCGGCTGCTGGCACGTAGTTAGCCGTGGCTTCCTTCCCCGCTACCGTCATTATCGTCACGGGAGACAGTGTTTTACAATCCGAAGACCTTCATCACACACGCGGCATTGCTGGGTCACGCTTTCGCGCATTGCCCAAGATTCTCGACTGCAGCCTCCCGTAGGAGTCTGGGCAGTGTCTCAGTCCCAGTGTGGCTGACCATCCTCTCAGACCAGCTACCCATCATCGGCTTGGTGGGCCGTTACCTCACCAACTACCTAATGGGACGCGAGCTCATCCCCAAGCGATAAATCTTTAGCCATCTCCTCATGCAAGAAAATAGCCACATTCGGTATTAGCAGCCGTTTCCAGCTGTTATTCCCAACTTGGGGGCAGATTACTCACGCGTTCCTCACCCTTCCGCTACTCTCCACCGAAGTGGTTCGTTCAACTTGCATGCCTAATCCATGCCGCCAGCGTTCGTTCTGAGCCAGGATCAAACTCTCCGTAAAATAAATTCTTATCAGAGTGTCTGATTTAGCTTATTGTGATTTCTGTAGTAAACTACCTAATCTCAATGTAATTTTCAGGTTACATCGCACTATTCAATTTTCAATCAGCCCGCCGAAAAAACGGTTCTTTAATATAGCACGCTTCAAAATCGAATGCAAGCTCTATTTTGAACTTTTTTGAAGTTCTTCGCTGAACCTCAAACTCTCATTTTCAGCAACACGCGTCTCTTTTGAGGCGCAACAGGGTTTTAATATAGCAGACTTTTTTACTCAGTCAAGCTCAATTTAAAACTTTTTTCGTTTTCTGAACCGAGACGTACCGTCTCAATCCATCAGCTCGCGTCTCTTACGAGGCGCAATGGGATTTAATATAGCAGTGTTTTTCCAACTCGCAAGCTCAAAAGTGAGGTTTTTCGCTCATTTTTTCGCTTTTCCTTTGAAAAACCATCTTATTCTATAAAAACCATCCGCAGAGGCGATACAAAAATATTGAAAAAAATTTTGCACAGCCGTTGCCTTCTCTGAGCAAAAAAGAATACAATTAAAGTATGGAACAGAATATCCAAATCGAAAATCTCTGCAGAATTCTGCGACGCGAGGCCGCTCTGCTGCCGCAGGGGGACGCCTCCCCGCTGTGCGGGAAATCGTGCGCCGTTACGGAACCCATCGCGGTATCGTCGACGCAGCCTTGAAGCGGCTGGAGGAAGAGCGGTTGATCGTTCGCCGGAAACGGATCGGAATCTTCTCCCGTCTTGCATCCAGTTCCGTCGATCTGCGAGCGCTGTTCTGCTATGTGGACTGGCCGAGCAGCACGATCCGCGAGTGGGTGGAATGCGCCAAACGATATGTGACGAGCCGGTCCGGGTGGAAACTCTCCCTGCGCGAGATTCATGCGCAAGACTCTTTTGACCGGCTCGATCTATCCGGACACGATGCGCTGATCATGGTGCTCAACAACCGGATCGTGCAGGACAAACACAACCTGGACTGGCTTAGCCGGCTTCAGCTGCCGGCCATCGTGCTGGATGCGGAACTGGGATTTCTGCCGTTCAGCACGGTCCGGATGAACGACGGATTCGGAATGCTTGACGCCTGCCGTTATCTGTATTCGCACGGACACCGTTCGGTGGGATACATCCGGACTGAACCGAAAATTTCCGGACCGCCGCTGCTGGCGGACTACTTCCGGAAAGGAGCGGAACTGCTCGGCATGCAGATCGAAGTGATTGAGAGCGAAGTCTCCTATGGGGAATTCTCCGCGGAAAAAAGTTCCGAATGTATTCAAAATTATCTGGATGCACATAATGGACAACTCCCGTTCACCGCGCTGTTCTGTGAATCTCACGATCCAGCAGTGGCGATCGCCGGGCGGCTGCTGCGTTGCGGAATCCGCATTCCAGAGGAGTTGAGCATCATGACCCGGGGGGGGAGCGAGTTTTGCGCCCGGCCCCATTCCTCTAACGCTGATCGCTGCCGATTTCGAACGGGAGATCGCCGAAGTGTTCGACGGGTTGCGGCAGCTCGTCCGAAAGGAGATCTGCTGCTTTCGAAAATATCTCCCGATGCGCATCGTCGACCGGGGTTCGGTGGCGGAGGTCAACTCCGCATTCGAACAACGACGTTCGCTCCATGACCGTGAAATATCTTGCCCGGATAAATTGAACATCATACAGTAAACGTTTTGAGAATGACTCGTGCGAAATAAGAGAAAAACGTTGACTCGGCGACGAGCCGGAACCTGATTTGCGGCGGAAACGCTGAGAAAATTTTGTTTGGCGGTAAAAACGGCCCGAAAGGCCGGATTTGGTACTGAAAACTTGAAAATTTAGGCGTAAGCCATCCTGCATTGGCAACAATGCGTGTTGTTTGACAAATTTACTTTTTATGACAGGCGAAGCTAAGCGGCGTCGGCAAAAGTTTTGTAGCAACGGATTTTATCCGGTTGCTCCAGAACCAACGCGGCGGCCACGGCGGTTAAGCTCAGAGTCAAGTGCGCGATGGTCATCTGGTTGCGGATGGCGCGGTATTTGTACTGCGACATTTCCTCGACTTCGCGAGGCCCGAGGCGGGAGAAATAACGTTCCGCTTCAGTCCGGCATTTATAGGTGTCCTTAAAGCGTTTCGACTCTCTGGGCACCTGGCTGCGATGATCATCGGTAATGTCGATATAGGCGGTACAGCCGTAACATTTGCCGGTACAGAAATGGTCATGGTCGATTGGGCATTGCGGCGGTAAAGCGGCCTTTTTCCCGTTTGGTCCCGGCGACAATCGGACAACGAAATTTCTTGCGGGTTCGGGCTCCATCCGGGCTGATGCCGTAAAATTTCATTTCCAGACCGGCCTGACACAGCGGCAGTCCGTGCGGCCCCACGGTTTTGTCCGGCTGCTGATTGCGGCGGTTCAACGGAATGAACGGTTCGGCTTTAAGTTTTTCGACAATGAAGTTATAAAGTTCGCGGTCATCGTATCCGGCATCGCCGAGAAAGATGCGCCCTTTTTTCTGACCGTAGATTCGCACGAACTTTTTCAGTAGCGCCTTGGCTACTTTGCCGTCGGTGCGGTTGTTCGGCAGGGTAACTTCGATAAGAGGAATACCCTCACCGCTGAGCAGGACGTGGGTACGGTAGCCCCAGAACCAGGTAAAGGTTTTCTTCTTATCGCCGCTCGGTTGTTTGATGTAGGAATAATAACTGAGCGTTGCCATGGGATTGCGCTTGATCTTGGTGGCTTTGTCGAGCTTACGGTTGGGATTCTTGGGATTGTTGTGCTTGGTGTTGGCCTTGATCGGTTTAGAATCGGCCATAATGACCTCCAGCGTGGCGATGCCTTTTTCAACCAGCAGTTTGCCGGAAGTATGAAAAAAAGTTTCGATTTCGGAGTTATTCGTATCGGTCAGGAAGCGCGAAAAACGGGACGCATCGGGAATCCGGCCTGGGTTGAAACCGCACATTTCGGCAAGGATCGGACGGCTTTCCAGATCCCGGACCAGGTCGGAAATGCATTTGATGTGAGCCGATTGTTTGTAGATCAGCGCCTTGAAATAGGCGGAACGCCGATAGCCACGGCGGCCGAGTTCGGGAAAATCCGGCTGGTCGTAGATCAGATCGAAAGCGCGGAAAAGTGCATCGTATTTTTTCAGGAATGGGCACGAATCGATTAGGCCGTAGTAGTCATAAAACAGTGAATTTTGCATCATATTTTTTCCTCTTTTTGAGTGGTTAATTGTTGTCCCGCAAGATATTACAATATATCACCAAGAGGAGGAATTTTCAAGGGCAAACGACTCAAAAGTCGTTAATTATAAAGCGTTTAACGCATTACGCAGAACACAGTAAACGTTTTGAGAAAGAAAGGAGGAAAGATGTCACTCTCTTTTCAAAGGAAAAGGTTCCCGGGGAAAAAATCTCCGGGGAAACCGTCGTTTCGTTGTTTCTCACTGATTGAACTTCTTATTGTGATTGCGATCATCGCAATTCTGGCCGGCATGCTGCTTCCGGCACTGAATCGGGCCCGGGAGAGCGCCATGTCGGCACAGTGCTCCAGCAATCTCAAACAGTGCATCGCCGGCTCACAACTGTATGCAAACGATTTCGGAGATGTTCTGCCCGCCTATCTGAACGGCGACCCATGGGTGAAAACACTTACCGCCAATCTCGGCATTCCCGTTGGCGGAAAGTTACAGGGAACCGCCTACGTTTCACCCAAAGTGGTGCGTTGTCCCGCCGACCGGAACAATCAGCTTTACCTCACCAGCACCACGCGCGGCACATACGGTTTGTGGCGCTTTGCCGGCGACAGCACCAGGGAGAAGGTGAACACCTGTCTCAACAATTACAAGCTGGGCAACATTCTCGGCTGGGAGTCCGGCGCGACCTACTGGTATTATTTTTCAAAGATGAGGCGAGCCTCCATCACCATGCTTTTTGCCGACACTCTCTTCTGGTCAACCCGAAGCGGACACTGGATGTGGCGGGCGGATACCGCCGCGGGAAATGTGGAAGCGGCGTTCTGTCTGCGACACGCCCACCGGGGCAACATCGCCTACGGTGACGGGCACGTCGGACAGATCGGACGGAATGAATTCGGTACATGCACTCCGAAAATCATCCGGTTCCATCCGGATGGAGACACGGACATCGTCATTCTGTAGAAAGGGTTGCCATGAGAAACCGATTATTGATATCTTCGATGATTCTGGCGGTGGGGCTGACCGCTGCTACAGCAGGCCCCGCACCGATTTATGTGGATAATATCCGGGGGAACGACACCTATGACGGGTCGCGGGAACGACCGTTTGCCTCGCTCGAAAAGGCGTGCCGACAGGTAAGGACGAGTGGAAGAATCGAAGTTGTCAACACGGGGAAACCCTATCAGATGCCCTATGACGGCCCCGGCAGGCACGGGTTGCGACTGCGTACCGGTGGCACTCCCGATGCTCCACTGGTGGTGGAAGGCAATGGAGCCGAGATCTCCTGCCTCGCGGTTATCCCCGCCACAGCATGGACGCGCGAGGAGGAGAGGATCTATTCTCTTCCGTTCGACCCGATGAGCAACATGTTCCGGCGGGACAGAACCAAAGACTACTGGCTGGACGGTACGCCGATCTGGTTTGTCGACGGCCGTCCCGCGCCCAATCTCCACGACCGGAAAACTCTGAAAAAAACACCCGGCGGCTTCTGGTGGAACAAAAAGGAACGGAAGGTTCTCTATCATCTTCCGGCAGGGCAAACACTCGCCGGGCAGAAAATTGAATTGCCGGCCAATTATGGTTTCTACATCCACCGTGACTACACGATCGTGCGCAATTTCACGGTGATGTTCTCCTGGAACGATGGTTTCGACGCCGCAGAAAATCCGAAAGGGTCTATGTATATCAACTGCCTCGCGTACAACAGTTGCGGCCAGGGAATGTCACTGCACGATGCGGCCGCAGTCACCTACCTCGACTGCGGCGCGGTCAACTGCGCCAGTTCCGCGGTCTGCAATATCGGGCAGAGTCAAGGAGTCTACCAGAGATGCGTCCTGATCGACAATACATTCGAAGCAGCGGTTTTTCTGAGCGACAATGCCGCAGCTCTGTTCGAAGAGTGTATCATCGCCGATCCGGAACCGGGGGAGTTGATCCGGCAGCAACGGCGTTCGCTTGGAGCATTCTCCAATTGCGTGCTGCTGGGCAGGCACGGCCGGAACATGGTCACGGTACAGGCGGGAACCCTCTCGTTCTTCGGCTGCACCATGTTATATGGCAGCTCATTCTGTTCGTTTGCTCCGGCAGATGCCTCCGGTTCGATCAGCGTCCGCCAGTCGATGCTGGGCAATTTCTCCCGCTGCTGCGTGGAACTGCCGAAGTTTCCGAACAACATGCGTATCGATCTCGCCGCCAACCAGTATCAACCGGGCACCTGCCACCTCTCACGCAACGGGAAATTGATTCCAGGAGCCTCCCCGCAACTCGCAGCCTGGAAAATCGACCTCGATTCAACCGTTGCCGAACTTCCCCTGAGCGGCCGCCGTGACTGTGAGAATCCGGATGCTTCACGCCGCCGTTCAAAGCGAATCGGTGCACTGCTGCCGAAATCGGTCTGGCAGCTTTACGACCGCTTGAAAAATTTTGAAGCCACTCCGGCTGGAATTGTCAGAAAGAAGGATGCACAATGAAAAATTTCAACATCGGAATCGCCCTGCTTGTTTCCGCGACAGGCGCCGCGGCACCATCGCTGCAGCAGGAGCTGGATCTTGCGCTCAGGGCGGGGGCTTCCGTCACCCCTCTCTCAACCGGAATACCGGCTCTCCGAAAAAATAATACTCAGAAATCTCGTTGGCGGCGTCATCGACGGACGCGGTGCCCGGATCACCATGACGAAACTGAATGAGGCAATCCGACTGATCGACTGCCGAAAAGTGACTCTGAAAAACTTCATCCTCGATTATGATCCGCTGCCGTTCACGCAGGGGGTGGTAACGGAACTTTCACCGGATCTGCGGAAGATCCATTTTCAAATCGACACGGGCTATCCCCGTCTGGCGCCGGTTTATGCAAATCGGCGTATCCATGTCTTCACTCCGGATGGGAAGCTCTTCAAGCCGGACGCGCCGGATGTTTATGGAGAGATCGAAATCATTTCGCCGGAACGCGGAATCTGCCACGCCGACAGGCCGCACAAAAACGTGAAAAAAGGAGACCGGATCGCGTTGGACTGCCGTCGGGATGCGGCCATTCATCTTTCCCGGTGTGAAGCAATCCGTTTTGAAAATGTCACCGTCTACAGCAGTCCGGGACTGGTGTTTCGCGCCCGGTTCGGTCTGGGCGGCGACGAACTCGTCAACGTGAAGATTACCCGGGGGCCGAAACCGGAAGGCGCAACGAAGGAACGACTGCTGTCAAGTTCAGCGGACGGAGTGAACTTCGCTTACCTGCGCCGCGGCCCCCGGATCATCGACTGCGACTTCTCGTTCATGGGGGATGACGGCGTCAATCTGCACTCAGTAGCGCTGCCGGTGGCGAAACTGATCGATCAAGACCGGTTCGACACGGTCCGCCCGGATCATCCGGAGAACTTCCCGAAATCATCCGTCCCGGAGACCGGATCCGACTGCTCGATCCCCAAAATTTCGCGGTGATCGGCGAGCGATCCATCCGGAGTTTCCGGCTTTCCCCGCGCCATGATGGAGGAGAAGCCTTCCGGCGCTACTATTCCCATCGAAACTTAAAGAAATGGACCGCCTACGAGGTGACGCTGGAGCCGGGAACACCGGCATTGAAACCCGGCCTCTTCTTTGACATTCCCGCGATTGCCGCGAATCACTACGAGATCCGCGACAGCTATTTTCACGATCACCGGGCGCGCGGCCTCCGCCTGATGGCTTCGGACGGTGTGATCGAAAACAACCGCTTCGAACGGATCCGGAACGCCGCCATCGCGGTCGGCGCCGAATACGGCTACTGGCGCGAAGCCGGATGGGTGGAAAATATTCTGATCCGCGGCAACCGCATCCTTGATGTCGGTTCCAGTATGAATTACGACATCGGCAGCTACACAAGCGGGGCGATCAGTGTTTTCTGCCGTCGGGAAGAGTATTCAGACTCCTTCAGGGGAAATCGGAATATCACGATCAGCGACAACATCATTGAACGCTGCCCCGGCGCGGGAATCTTTCTCTACTCCGCCGAGCAGGTGACACTGCGCAACAACCGCCTGCGCGACACCGCCACCAGTCCGATCACCCCGGGCAGCCACCACGGATTCCGAAACATGCGTCCGCTCTGGATCGTCAACTCCATCGGAATCGACGCCGATGCCGCCAGTCGGGGAGAGACCGCGCCATGAAGAAGATCATCCACCTGCTGCCGAACGCGCACCTCGATCCGGTCTGGCTCTGGGACCGCAGCGAAGGGCTGAATGAAGGAATCCGCACCTGCCGGGCGCTGGTCCGACTGCTTGAAGAGTTCCCCGAAATGGTGTTCAACCGCGGCGAAGCTGCCATTTATCACCACATCGAAACGTTCGATCCGGAACTGTGGAAACACATCCTGGATCTGGTCAATGCCGGCCGCTGGGAGTGCGTCGGCGGCAACTGGGTCCAGACCGACCACAATATGCCTTCGACGGAATCTCTCTTCCGACACTACCGGGAGGGGCAGCAGTACTTCCGCGAAAAATTCGGCCGCCCTGCCGTCACCGCCTGGGCTCCCGACAGTTTCGGGCACAGCGCAGGCATTCCCGACCTTCTCGCCGCAAACGGTTTCCAGTACTTCTCCTTCATGCGCCCCCAGAAGCTCGAACTGCCCGGCGACCTCTTCCGCTGGAGCGGCCCCGGAGGCGGAACCCTCCTCGCCTATCGGCTGCTCTCCTACACCGCCGAACGCGATGTCGCCCCCGGCCTGGACCGGCTGGCGGCATATCAGACAGAGCGGAACGGTCGAAACATCGGCATCGGATTCGGCCTCGGCGACCACGGCGGCGGCACCTCGCGCGGACAGATCGAAGGCGCCCTCGCCTGGGCGGCGGCGCATCCGGAGTTCGAGGTGCGATTCTCCACCTTCCGCAGCTTCTTCACCGCGCTGGAAGAGGAGATCGCTTCCGGACGGGAACTGCCGGAGTTCCAGGGCGAACTCAACTACTGTCTGCGCGGCTGCTACTCTTCCGTTCCCCGCTTCAAACGGCTCTACCGACAGGCGGAATCGGCACTGCTGCGGGCCGAACGAACCGTCGAAACAGTCACGCCCCCGACACATGCCCCCTCCCCGGATCTGAAACCGTTGTGGAAAATGCTCTTCTTCAACTCCTTTCACGACATCCTGCCCGGCTCCGCCATCGAACGAGCGCTCGAACAGCAGAGCTGCCAGCTCTGTGCGGTGATCGACGGCGCCTTCGAAGCGGAAACCGCGGCACTGAACCGGCTCGCCGCCGCCGTCGAAATGCCGGTTCCGGCCGCTCCGGCGGCGGACTGGCCGGAGCCGGTGCCGCTGCTGGTCTTCAATCCGCTGCCCCGTCCGTTCCATGGGCTGATCGAACTGGAGGAGAGTCTCGATTACCGGCCGATCTACCGTTTCCGCCGGGAGGACCCGGTGGTGGAGCTTCGCGATGATGCCGGCAACCTTCTGCCGGCACAGGAGATTCCGGAGGAACACAACGCAATGAAGCATTGCGTCTGGCGCAAACGGCTGCTCGTGCCGGTGGAACTGCCGCCGACCGGCTGGAAGGTGCTGACCTTCGCAACCGGTACCCGACCCGCGCCCTACCCGGTTCCCGCCGGAATTCCGGCGGTGGGCTGCGGGGAAAACGGAATCCGCAACCAACACTGGCAAATCACCGGAACTGTCGGCGAAGATTCGCTGTCGCTGATGAGCGCGGCGGGGACGCTTCTGCCGCTCTCCTTCGCCCTCTTTCGCGACCGGTTCGGCTCCTGGGGCGGCATGTCCGAAGAGCCGGAATCGATCCATCTGCAGGAGTTGCTGGAGGTGTGGAAGATTCGCGCCAGCCGGATCGTCGAATCCGGTCCTCTGCGCGCCGCCATCTGGTTCCGCATCGAAGGGGCCGCCTCCCATCTGGAACTGACGCTCCGTCTTGCCATGGATTCGCCGGTGATCGCAGCGGAACTGCGCGTCTTCTGTCGGGATCGCGCCTGTCGTCTCTTCCTCCGGCTGCCGCAGGCGGAACAGCTTCTCTGCGACGTTCCGGGCGGAGAGGTGGAGCGTCGCACGGAAGGGCAGTTCCCGGCGGTGGGCTGGGTGAAGCTCCGCTATCCGGACGGGGAGAGTTTCGGGTTCGCCGCGGACGGCGCCTTCGGATACGACAACGAGGAGGGCTTCTTCCGTTACGGCGTCGCCCGCCGGACGCTCTACGCCGCAGATGAGGTGGACGGCGCCTCGCTCCACCCGGAACTGCCGGTCTCGGCAGGAGAGCTGACGCTGCGGTTTCTGCTGAGTTCGGAGGCGAACACCATCCGGCAACGGTCGGAAGAGCTGTTCCTGTCGCCGCGCGTACTGGCCGGCTGGCCCCATCAGGGAGCACTGCCGCCGGCGGGATCCCTGTTGTCGGTGACCCCCCGACTGCGTGCGGATCGTGGAGTTCGTCCGCGAGGGAGACGCGATCCGCCTCGCCCTGCAGAACTGTTCCGGAGCTCCGGCGGAGGCGTGCATCACTCTGCCGGACCGCCGCCGGAACCTGACGCTGCCGCCATGGCGGATCACCGCCGTTTCCCTGGAGCGATAATCCGGACCGCCCGGCGACAGCCGATCCCGGCTGTCGTTCAGATCCGGGAATCCACCTCGTTCCGCGGCAGCACCCCTTTCACGTCGAAGACAACGGTATGCTCCGATTTGAACGGACCCAGATCCATTGAGAGGAACTGCCGGTGCGCCACCGTAAGGACAATCGCACCGTATTTCCGCCCCGCAAGCTCCTCCGGCGTGCGGAACGCGGCGATGCCGTACTCCCGTTTCACCTCGGCCGGATCCGCCCAGGGATCGAGCAGATCCACCTCGCAGCCGAACTCCTCCAGTCCGCGCACCACATCGACGGCGCGGGAGTTGCGGATATCCGGACAGTTCTCCTTGAAGGTGATCCCCAGCATCAGCACCTTGCCGCCCAGAATGCGCTCGCCGCGACGGATCATCAGCTTGACCACCTCCGTGGCAACGTATCTGCCCATGCCGTCGTTGATTCGCCGCCCGGCGAGAATCACCTCCGGCTGGTAACCGAGCGCCTGCGCCTTGTGTGTGAGGTAATAGGGATCGACTCCGATGCAATGACCGCCCACGAGACCAGGACGGAAATTCAGGAAATTCCACTTCGTCCCCGCCGCCTTCAGCACGTCACCGGTATCGACGCCGATCAGGCGGAAGATCTTGGCCAGCTCATTGACGAACGCGATGTTGAGGTCGCGCTGGGAGTTTTCGATCACCTTGGCCGCTTCGGCAACCTTGATTGAACCGGCGCGGTAGGTGCCGTTCTTCAAAATGGAGTTGTAAAGCGCATCGACAACATCCGCCGCTTCGGGCGTCGAGCCGGAAGTGATCTTCAGTATCTTCGTGAGCGTATGTTCATGATCGCCGGGATTGATCCGCTCCGGACTGTAGCCGCAGAAGAAATCCCGGTTGAAGAGAAGGCCGCTGCACTGCTCCAGCACCGGTACGCACTCCTCTTCGGTACAGCCGGGATAAACGGTGCTTTCGTAAATCACAATCGCCCCCGGACGCATCACTTTGCCGACCGTTTCGCTGGCACGGCGGAGCGGACCGAGATCCGGCTGTTTGTACTTGTCCACCGGCGTGGGAACAGTCACGATGAAGAGATCGCGATCACGGAGAGAGTCCGGATCAGAGGTATAGCGCAACCGGACCGCCGCCTTCAGCGCCTCCGGTGAAGTCTCCAGCGTGGAGTCGCCGCCGCGGCGCAGCTCCTCCAGACGCGACTCCTTGACGTCGAATCCGACGGTATCATATTCCCGGCCGAACTCCACCGCGAGCGGCAGCCCCACATATCCGAGGCCGATCACCGCGATTCGGGCCTCCCGACTGCGAATTTTTTCCAGCATTGTCAATTCCTCAACCCATTATCCGTATAACGCCGGAGGGAATCCTCCCGCGGCATCACTGCTGCTTCTCCGCCAGGCGACGGTGCAGCGTCCTCCGGCTGATGCCGAGCAGTTTCGCCGCCGCCGTCCGGTTGCCGTTGCACTCGGCGAGCGCCTTTTCTATGAGTTCCCGTTCGGTCGCCTCGAAGGTGCCGACCGGAAGCTCCTTCGCCTTCTCCTCCGGCACCTCCGGCCGGGCCTCCCGGATGTTCTCCGGAATGTCCGCCACGGAGAGTTCCCGCCCCTTCGCCAGCACCACCATGCATTCGATGCAGTTGCGCAGTTCCCGGATGTTCCCCGGCCAGTCGTAGCGCACCAGCCGGTCGAGCGCCGCGGCGTCGATCCCCTCCACCTCCCGCTGGTTGTCGCGGGCGAACTCCGCGATGAACCGGCGGATCAGCACGGGAATCTCCTCCCGCCGGTCCCGCAGCGGGAGGCAGTTCTAGATTGACCACCGAAAGCCGGTAGAAAAGATCCTCCCGGAAACTTTTCTCCGCCACCATTTTCCGCAGGTCCCGGTTGGTGGCGGCGATCAGCCGCACATCCACCTTGACCGTCTCCGTGCCGCCCACCCGTTCGAAGGAACGACTCTCCAGCACCCGCAGAAGTTTCACCTGGGTCGCCGCGTCGATCTCGCCGATCTCATCGAGGAAAATCGTACCGTGATCGGCAAGCTCAAACCTTCCCTTGCGTCGTTCGGAAGCCCCGGTGAACGCCCCCTTCTCGTAACCGAAGAGTTCGCTCTCCAGCAACGTGCTGGTGAGCGCCGCACAGTGCACCGGCACAAAGTATCCGGTCCGCCCGCTGCGGTCGTGAATCAGCCGGGCGATCACCTCTTTCCCGGTGCCGCTTTCGCCGGTGAGCAGCACGGTCGAACGGGTCGGCGCCACCGTCGCGACCATCTCCATGATCCGCCCCATCGGATCACCGGAACCGGGGGCCGGAAACACCAGACCGGATTCCTCCCCGCCGTTTCCGCTTCCGGAGCCGTCGCCTCCGGAGCCGCCGAGGCCCGCCGCGAAGCGAGCGCCGCGTCGATCACCTCTTCGAGCTTGTCCAGCTTGACCGGCTTCGGAACGAAATCAAACGCCCCCTGCTTCACCGCCGCGACCGCATCGCCGATCGATCCGTAGGCGGTCAGCAGAATGCACAGCGGCCGGTCCGCCTTGCTCCGAGTCGCCTCCAGAACACTCATTCCATCGGCGTTCGGCATGCGCAGATCGGTCAGCACCAGATCGAAATTCCGCTCCTTCAACAGTTCGATCGCCACCTCGCCGTCGGCCGCGGTGGTGACGGCGAAACGCCCCCGCAGATAACGCGCAAGCGCCTCGCGGGTGTTGTGTTCATCATCGACGATCAGGATTTCCGGGCGGTCCGCCATCGTTTCCTCCCTCACTGCCGGATCTGCGGCATCAGCCGGTAGTAGCGGCCGCCGAGTTCACCGATCAGGAATTCCGCCGCTTCCCGCGGCTCGAAGTATCCGAAAAGAAAAAGATCGAAGTAGGCCGCACGCCGGAGGGTATCCACCCGCCCGGCAAACCGCCCGTTGCGCAACGGCTGTTCAAACGCAAACCATTCCGGCCGCGGCGGATCGAACCGCATTTCACAGACCGTTTCGCTGCCGAGCAGTCCGGCGAGACGGCGGGCGAACTCCGGATAACGCTCCGGCTGATTCCACAGCGCCCCGCTGCACTCGTAGATGTCGATCGCGGCGGAGAGCCCCCGCGCGCCGGTCGCCTCGAAACGCGACCTCCAGGAAAGATGAAACCGCGCCGCCGGACCTTCCGTCACCGGCACCAGCCGTTCGACGCCGTTGGTGCCGACGATGCCGCGGTTCATCATGCTCGACACGATCCACTGCGCCGAACCGATTCCCGCGGCAATCTCCCGGATCGCCACATCGAAATCCACCCGGTCGCCGCAGGTGAAGAGATCCACCGCGGCATAATCGTGCTCCGGCCAGGCGTGAACCGCAAAATGGGATTCGCTGATCACCACTACACCGCTGACCCCCTGCGGCTTGAACTCGTGAAAATAGGAGTCTATCACCGTCGCGCCGGAACGCTTCGCGGCGACAAGAAAGATCTCCTCCAGCCGGCCGGCGTCGGCCAGCACCGCGGAGTCACACTCGTAGAATTCGACCGTCATATGGCGGCCCAGCGCGGTCCCGGCCTCCTCCGCCGGACCCGCCATGGAACCTGTACGTTTCATCATCATCCTCTTCCGTTGCCGGGCTCTCCCCGGAATCAGCGCTGCCGGTACTCCGGCAGCAGCTGGCACTGCGCGGAAAGCTCCTCTTCGAACGCCTGCCGCGCCAGCTGTTCCTTGTAGGAACGACACATCAATTCATACTGCTCTTTTTTCGCCGCGAACTCCTTCATATCCGCGGGAATCCGCTTGAGCAGCTCGGAAATTCCAGCGCCGTCCGCAGTATTGTAGACCGAGGAAAACTCCCCGGCCCGCAGTTCCGCCACCGCCTGCGCCGCGACTTCCAGCCCGGCCTCCGGGGGATTCTGGAGCGAAAACTCAAACGTCTTGAAGGTGCATCCCTTCAAGGCGGCGAACGCCTTCGAACGCGCCGCAGGATCCTTGCCCGCATTGACGGCGGCAAGCGCGCTCTCCGCCGCCTCGCGGGCGAGCTTCTTCGCCTGCGCCTCGACGAAGTCGGTCGCCAGCTGCCGGGAGACCTCGTTGAACTCCGCCGGACGCGCCGCCACCCGCTCGGTCACAATGCCGACGTAGGCCGCATTCTCGGTCGGAATCGCGTTGGTCACCGGATTGCTTCCCGCAGTGGCGGCCAGCTGCTGCATCAGCTGGGGCGAACGGATCTTGCCGACCACTTCGGCATCGATATCCACCATGCCGGTTTCGACGATGGCGAGCTTCTCCTTCGCGGCCAGTTTCCGGAACGCCTCCGCCTTGTTGTCCGCCTCCGCCACCGCCTCATAGGCCTGTGACGCGAAGTCGTAGGCACGGCGCACCGCAAGGTCGCGGCTCCGCGCTTCGACGAACTTTTTACGCACCTCGTTTTTCACTTTGGCGTACTCGGGCGCCTTGCCGTCCTTGCCGGCGAACGCCTGCGGATCCGCCCGGAAGAACTTCTCCAGCTCCGCCGCGGTCGCCGCCTTCTCCGCCTCCGCCCGGAACGACGCGTAGGGGAACTCCAGCAGAAGCGCGGAGAGTTTCGCCTGAATCTGATATTCGCTGCGGTTGGTGTCGAAGTAGGTGCGGATCGCCTTGGCGTCACGCGCATCGACCTTGCTCTTGAATGCGGCGGCATCGAACAGTGCCGCCCGCACCTTGAATTTCCCGTTGAGCTGCCGGTAGAAGTTCTCCACCTCGCCCGGAGTGACCACCACGCCGGAGGCGAGATCGCGCCCCACCTTGTTGAGCAGCACGATGTCCCGGACCGCATCGTTGAGATCGGTATCGGCGATTCCCTGCCGATTTAGGTTGGCCAGCAGCTGTTTGTAGGCGTCGAGACTGAACTTGCCGTCGACCTGGAGCGTCGGCGCCTGTCGGAGCAGAGCGGCGACCTCCCTGTCACTGGCGGCCAACCCCATCCGTTTCGCCGCCAGCACCATGCAGTATGGTCCGAACGCCTGCTCCGGATTGAGACCGCGCGAAGAGACCCCCGTAGAAAATCTGATTGAACAGCTGAAGCCGTTCCGCCTCGGTGATCAGCTCCCCGTAGGTCACCGGTTCGCCGAACGCGGTGCCGACCCGGGTGTTCGCCGGGTCGGAGAACATGTCCAGCCCGAACTGCCCCGGCGTCAGAAACCCCATGAACGACACGATGATGACGATCGTGAACGCTCCGAAAAGCCACCGGCTGTGTTTGTGGAACATCGTGTTGAATTTCTTGATAATCATGGAACTGCACCTTTCTTTTGTTTTTTATCGCAGATTCGTGATTTTCACCTTGATCTGTTCGGGGTAAATCTCCCGCACGTCGAGATTGTCCCCCTTGACGTAACAGCCGACCGGAAGTGTGTAGATGCCCGGTTCGGAGAGTCGGGAGATATCCAGATAGACCTTGACGTCGCCGGTCCGCAGCGCCGAAACCGGCTGCGCCAGGCCGCTCACGGTCACATCCACCCGCGGCTTGTCGAGCACCCTCCACCTGGAACCGGCGGTTCCCGCCCGGTTCGGAAAGCAGCAGCAGCGGCATGTCCTGAAAAATCCGGCGCTCGTAGTTGCGCACAATATCAACCTGCACCGTCGCCCGCCACGGCGAAACCATCACCCCCGCCGGCGGTTCCAGCTGCGCCCGGTATTCGAACGACTCGGTCACCGTGTCGTCGAGCGCAATCGGACGGGTCGAAATCTCCTGCAGCTCCCGGACCAGCTGTTCCGGACCGGTCACCTGCGTCTCAGAGGGAATGCAGCGCACATCGGCACGCCGGTAATTCCGCCCCAGCTGCCCGGTGAATTTCGGTCGTATCGGAACATTCCGTGACACCCTCCGCTGCAGATTCAGCACCAGCTCCCCATACTGCGGATCGATCGAATTGACGCTGACACCCTTTGACCGGACGGAAATCCGAGGGGTGAAGCCGCACTTTGAACGGCACCCCCGGCACATAATCCTCCAGCCGGACCTCCACCACCCCCTTGAGATCCCTGCCCTCAAAGTTGCGCAGCGAACTCTTCGGCCCGCGGGCGGTCACCGAAACCAGGAAATCCTGACGGCCGACGCTGATGAGTTCGGGAGGAAGCCGGATCTCCACCGGGACACCGGTGAGCTTCTGTTCCCCGCCAGCTGCGCCTGCACCGCGAAATAGGTGAAGAAAGCGAAGCAGAGTGCAATCAGCTTGCGCCAGAAGTCCCGACGCAGAAACATCCAGATACGGGGAGAAAATCCGGCCGATGAGATGGTTCATTTCTTCTCGCTCCTTTCCGCCGGAGACGGCACAGCGGAGGGCTGTTCAGACTGCTCCTCGAGCATCTGCACGGTCTCGGCAAGATCGGTGTCGTCCTGTTCCTGAATAATCAGCTTCTCCAGATAGTTCTCAAGCTCGCTGACCGCAAGGTCGCGATGCAGCACTCCGCGACAGGCGATGCTGATCGTGCCGGTCTCCTCGGAAACCACGATCGTCACCGCGTCGGTCTCCTCGGAGATCCCCAGCGCTGCCCGGTGGCGGGTTCCCAGCCGGCGTGAAATGTTCTCCGCCCGGGTCAGCGGCAGAATCGCACGCGCCGCCACGATCCGGTCGTCGTGGATGATCACCGCACCGTCGTGCAGCGGAGAATTGGGGAAGAAGATCGATTCGAGCACCATCGCATTGATCTTGATGTCGAGCCGGACCGAGTCGTCGATCAGCGCCTGCATGCCGATCCGCCGCTCGACCACCATCAGCGCGCCGCACTTGCGCTTCGCCATGTTGGCGGTGGCGGTGACCAGTTCGCCGATCACTTCGCGGCGCCGCTTGCCCTGAAATACCGTGTAGCTGCCCAGCTGGGCGAACGCGCGCCGCAGCTCCGGCTGGAAGATGATGAAAAGCGCCGTCGGCAGTGAAACCAGCAGCCACTGCAGCAGAAAATTGATCGCTTCCAGCTTGAGATACTGCGAAATGACGATCAGCGCCACCAGCAGAATGATGATTCCGGCCAGCACGTAGGAGCCGCGCGCGCCGCGCATGTAATAGAGAATCTTGTAGATGACCAGGGCGAGGATCGCGATTTCAATGACCATCCGCGCGAAGTCGATCAGCATGGAAACATCCGGCAACATTTCGCAGCTCCTCATTCCTGAAGTTTCGCCCGGACCAGCAGCGCGTCGCGAAGCTGACGGACATCGTGAACCCGGAGAATCTCCACCCCGCATCCGGCAAGGTGAAGCGCCGCCGCAATCGTACCGCCGAGCCGGTCCGCCGGATCGGGGCGGTTGAGAAATTTCCCGAGAAATGATTTGCGCGACATACCGACCAGCACCGGGCCGAGCCGGCGGAACTCTCCGCTCCGGCGCAGCAGCTCCCAGTCCTGTTCCGGCGTCTTGGCAAAACCGATGCCGGGATCGAAAATCAGATTCTCTTCCGCAACCCCGCCTCCAGCGCGGTCCGTTTCGCCGCGGCCAGCTCCGCCGCCACCGTCGCGACGACATCCGCGCCGTAATCGTGATACGCGGAAGAACGCATCGTCTCCGGCGTTCCCCGCGAATGGCTGAGCACCAGCGCCGCCCCGCCTTCGGCAGTCACCCGCGCCAGCGCGGCATCGTACCGCAGCATCGATACGTCGTTGATGATCTCCACCCCGCACTCAATGCGGCGGCGGCGGCCACTTCGGATTTGCGCGTATCGACGCTCAGAACCGCGTCGGGGCACGCCGCACGGACTCCCGAATCACCGGCAGAATCCGATCGATCTCCTCCTCCGGAGGAATCTCCCGCGCCCCCGGCCGGGTGGATTCGCCGCCGATGTCGAGCAGATCGGCACCGTCGGCGAGCAGCCGCAGCGCACGGTCGAGCGCACTTTCCGGCGCGGACCCCGGCCCCTCGCTGAAGGAGTCGCCGGTCGCATTGACGATCCCCATGATCAGGGAAGTTCTTTCGGCGCCGAATATTGCCTGAAGTGAAACATGCCGCCTCGCGGTTTGATGGGTTATTCCCCGCTGCCGGGTTCAACATCCGTATCGACCGCCGGGGTCGCCGGAGTTTCCGGCACAGCCGGATCCGCCGCAGTCCCCTCTTCCGCCGGAGTTTCCGCCGTCGCGGCTTTCGGAACATCCACTTCAATCAGCTTGGCGACGCCGGTGATGCGGTCGCCCGGATTGAGGTTCATGATCCGCACCCCCTTCGAGGCGCGGCCGACGCGGCGGATCTCCTTCGCCGGAATCCGCACCAGCTGCCCCCCGCTCGGTGGTGAGCAGAATCTCGTCCTCCTCGGTGATCTGGATGACCGAAAGCACCGATTCGCCTTCGCGCAGGCGGATGTTCACCACACCCTTCGCGCCGCGGTTGGTCTTGCGGTAGGTGCTCACATAGGAGCGCTTGCCCATGCCGCCGTCGGTCACCACCAGTACCTCCGGACCGCTGCCGTAGACCGGCGCTTCGTCGTCGACGTCGACTTCGACCTCGGTTTCCGTCTCGTTCTCGTCGGCGGGTTCCTCATCGCTGTACACATGTTCGCGGATGATTTCAAGGCTGACCACGTCGTCCCCGGAATCTTGAACCGCATGCCGGTCACGCCGCGGGCGGTGCGGCCCATCGGTCGGATCTGCTCGTCGTTCTGGTCGAAGAGGCAGGCCATGCCGAGCCGGGTCGAAAGCAGGATTTCGTTGCCGTTCTCGCTGATGCCGGCGCCGATGAGATCATCGTCGTCCTCGATGACGAGGGCGCGCAGACCGACCCGGCGGAGGTTCTTGAAGAGGGCCAGCTCGCTCTTCTTGATGTAGCCGCGGCGCGAAGCCATGACAATGTACTTGTTCGGATCGTTGAACTCATCCTGGCTGACGGTCAGCATCGCGCAGATCTTCTCGCCGGGCTCGATTTTGATCATGTTGACGATCGCCTTGCCCTTTGCCGGTGCGCGACCCTCCGGAATCTCGTAGACGTTGAGCCAGTACATGAAGCCGCGGTCGGTGAAGAAGAAGATGAGATCGTGGCTGTCGGCGTTGAAGAGATGTTCGACATGGTCCTCCTCCTTGGTCTCCATGCCGATGATTCCCTTGCCGCCGCGGTGCTGGGTACGGTAGGTGTCGGCGGGCACCCGCTTGATGTAGCCGGTGTTCGACACGGTGATCACACAGCTGTGACGCGGAATCAGGTCGGCGATGTTGAGGTCGGAGTCGTCGGTGGTGATCTCCGTCCGGCGCGGATCGGCATACTTCTCCTTGATTTCGAGCAGTTCGTCGCGGATGACGCCGAGCCGCATGTCGCGGCTGGCGGAGAGCGCCTTGAGGTATTCGATCCGCTTGAGCAGCTCTTCCAGTTCCGCCTTGAGCACTTCGATGGCCAGTCCGGTCAGCTGGTGCAGCCGCATGTCGAGAATCGCGTCGGTCTGGACCTGGGTGAATTCGAAACGGGCGATCAGGTTCGCCGCCGCATCGGCGCGGCTGCGCGACTCGCGGATGATCTGCACCACCTCGTCGATGTTGGCCAGCGCCTTCATCAATCCTTCGAGGATGTGGGCCCGCGCCTCCGCCTTGCGCAGATCGAAGATGGTCCGGCGCAGCACCACTTCGAGCCGGTGGTCGATGTAGGCCTGCAGCACCTGCACCAGATTCATCGTGCGCGGCCGGTTGTGGTCGACCACCAGCATCGTGCAGCCGAAGGTGGTTTCGAGCAACGTATGGGCATAGAGCTGGTTGAGCACGACCGAGGCCATTGCGCCGCGCTTGATTTCGATGACGATGCGCATGCCGGTGCGTTTGCTCGACTCGTCGCGCAGCCCGGAGATGCCGGTGATGCGCTTCTCATTGACCAGTTCGGCGATCTTCTTGACCAGCTGTTCCTTGCAGACCGCGTAGGGAATTTCGGTGACGATGATCTGCTCGCGGCCGTCCTTCTCGATGATGTCCGCCTTGGAGCGGATCTTGACACTGCCGTGGCCGGTCTGGTAGAACTGCCGCAGCGAATAACGGCCGCGGATGATCGCGCCGGTCGGAAAGTCCGGCCCGGGCAGATGCTCCATGAGCTCGTCGACCGTCGCCTTCGGATTCTCCAGCAGGCAGACAGTCGCGTCAATCACCTCGCCGAGGTTGTGCGGCGGAATGTTGGTCGCCATGCCGACGCCGATGCCGGTGGTGCCGTTGACCAGCAGCTGCGGGAAGCGGGCGGGCAACACCGCCGGTTCCGTCTCCGACTCGTCGAAGTTCGGAATCATGTCGACGGTCTCTTTTTCGATGTCGCTGAGCATCTCCTCGGCGAGCCGCTCCATGCGACACTCCGTGTAGCGGCTGGCCGCCGCCGGGTCGCCGTCGATGTTGCCGAAGTTGCCCTGACCCTCAACCAGCGGGTTGCGCATCGAAAAGTCCTGCGCCAGCCGGACCAGCGCATCGTAGATCGCCGCATCGCCGTGCGGGTGGTACTTACCCATCACTTCACCGACGACACGGGCGCACTTCACCGTCGCGTGGGATTTGCTCAGCCCAAGCTGCCGCATCGCGTAAAGAATCCGGCGGTTCACCGGCTTCAAACCGTCGCGAACATCCGGAATCGCCCGGCCGACGTTGACGCTCAGCGAATACTGCAGATATGCAGTATGCATAATATCTTCAATATTGACCGGAAAATCCCTGTTCCCCAATTCACTCATAACCTGTTCCCGCCGCTATTTATATAAACATTTGTTCGCTATTAAATTGCAATCCGCCTGTCAAAGAAGAGCCCGCGGACCCTAAAATGGAGTAATATACCACCACGCCGGGATTTTAACAAGCTGTCGGACGGTGTTTTTCCGCATTTTCCGCGGCGGGGAATCACTTCACCTCGATGTCCATCTCTCCGTCGGCGAGCTGTGCCCGGAGGCGGCTGCCGGCGGGGAGCTTCGAGGTGGTCACCGGACGGTTCTCCGCGGGATCGAAGAGGATCGCATAGCCGCGTTCGAGCTGGCGGCGGGGATTGAGCGCGGCGAGCGTTCCGGCGAGCTGGTCGAGCCGCGAACGGTGGCGCAGCAGCAGATTTTCCGCGCACGAAAAAGCCGGGACTCCAGTTCGTCGAGCTGCTGGCGGCGCATTTCGGCAAGGTGTTTCGGCTCGCGGAAGACGAAACTCCCGGCGGCGCGCTCGAACCGGCTCCGCAGCCGGGTGAGCGTGAGCGCAAGAACGTTCCGCAGATCCTTGTCGAGCCGCTCGAGTTTCGCGGCCATCTCTTCGCGTTTGCCGATCACCAGCTCGGCGGCGGCGGAGGGGGTCGGCACCCGGAGGTCGGCGGCGAAGTCGCAGATGGTGAAGTCGATCTCGTGACCCACCGCGCTGATCACCGGAATGGCGCTCGCGGCGACGGCGCGGGCAAGCCGCTCCTCGTTGAAGGGCCAGAGGTCCTCCATGCTGCCCCCGCCGCGGGTGACGACGATGACGTCGGCCCCGCCGGTGCGGTTGAAGAATTCGACGCCGCGGGCGACCTGTTCGGCCGCGCCCTGCCCCTGCACCATGCAGGGGTAGATGCGGATGTTGACATTGGGGAAACGGCGGTTGATGATCTGCAGAAAGTCGCGGATCGCCGCCCCGGTGGGACTGGTCACCACACCGATCCGCTTCGGCAGCACCGGAATCGGCCGCTTGCGCTCCTGGTTGAACAGCCCCTCGGCGGCCAGGCGGCGGCGCACCTCCTCGAAGCGGCGCTGGAGGTCGCCGAGACCGGCCAGGCGCAGGCGGCGGGCGGAGAACTGATATTCGCCGCGCACCTCATAGACGGTGAGATTGCCGAACGCCTCGATCATCGAGCCGTTGGCGACGCCGAGCTTCGCACACTGCGCCGCACCGCCGAAGAAGACGGCGCGGAGCTGGGAGTTGGTGTCCTTGAGCGTGAAGTAGGCGTGGCCGGAGCGGTGCAGAACCAGCGAACCGACCTCGCCGCGGAGCCAGAACGGCAGGAGGCTGCCTTCGACGATCTCGCGCACGGCGCGGTTGACGTCGCTGACCTCCCAGATCTGTTCCGGCGCCTCCATCGGAACGGATTACTTCCGAAGGCGCATCTGCGGGAAGAGGATCACGTCGCGGATCGCCTCGGCGCCGGTGAGAATCATCACCAGCCGGTCGATGCCGACGCCCATGCCGCCCGCCGGAGGCATGCCGTGCTCGAGGGCGACGAGGAAATCCTCGTCGATCTTGTCCTCGATCCGGTCGCCCTCTTTTTTGCTCTTCTCGAACTGCTCGACCAGCCGGCGGCGCTGGATGATCGGATTGTTGAGTTCGAGTAGGCGGGAGCGACCTCGACGCCGTTGATGCCGAGTTCGAAGACGTCGACATGGGTCGGATCGTCCGGGCACCCCTTTGGCCAGCGGCAGCAGCTCGACCGGAATCCGGGTCACGAAGGTCGGCTGGATCAGCGTCGGCTCGACCAGCTTTTCATAGAGTTCGTTGGTCACCTCCAGATCGGGCATGCCGGGATGGACATCCAGACCGAGCGACTTGCCGCGCTCGATCCGCTCCTCCGGCGTGAGCTCAAACCAGTCGGCGCCGCCCTTCTCCTCGCACAGTTCGTTGTAGGTGGCGCGCCGCCAGGGGAGCGTGAGGTCGATCACCTTGCCGTTGCCGTGGTCGATCTTCAAAGTGCCGACCACCTTCATCGCGACGGTGGTGATCAGCGATTCGATGAGCTCCATCATGGTGCGGCAGTCGCCGTAGGCCTGGTAGACCTCCATCATGGTGAACTCCGGATTGTGACGGCGGTCCATCCCCTCATTGCGGAAGTTCCGGTTGAGTTCATAGACCTTCTCGAAGCCGCCGACCAGCAGCCGCTTGAGGTAGAGTTCCGGCGCGATGCGCATGTACATGGTCGAATTGAGCGCCTCGTAGAAGGTGGTGAAGGGGTTGGCCGAAGCGCCGCCGGCGAGCGCCTGAAGCATCGGGGTCTCCACCTCCATGAAGCCGCGGGAATCCATGAAGTTGCGGATCTCGCGGAGAATGTCGCTGCGCATCTTGAGGATCCGGCGGCTCTCGTCGTTGCAGATGAGGTCGAGATAGCGCTGGCGGTAGCGCTGTTCGACGTCGACCAGCCCGTGGAACTTCTCCGGCAGCGGGCGGAGCGACTTCGCGAGCAGCGTGCACTCGTGGACGCGGATGGTGAGTTCCCCATCCGGGTGAGGAAGGTCGGCCCCTTGATGCCGACGATGTCGCCGATGTCGAGCTTCTTGAACAGGGCGAACGCCTCGTCGCCGATTTCGCTCTTTGCCGACGAAGAGCTGGATTTTGCCGGAACTGTCGCGGAGGTCGGCGAAGATCGACTTGCCCATGCCGCGGCGGGCGGTCAGCCTTCCGGCGACGACGACTTCGGGGCCGTATTCCCCTTCCGCCGGGGCGACGAATTCGGCGCGCACCTTTGCGAGCGGAACGGTATCGGGGAAGGCGTGACCGTAGGGATCGATTCCGGCGGCTTCGAGCTCCCCGGACCTTCGCCAGCCGCTGGGCGAAAAGGGTGTTGACCTGCTGTTCCTCGGATTCGGCGCCGGTTTCGGCGGCGTTGCGGACTTCTTCACTCATTTGCTGTATTCACTCCTGATTTCCGGATGATTTTCGATAAAAAACGCACAAAATTAATGTATCACCATTCGGACAATCTTGCAATTAAAAAAATGAAACTATTGTAATTGCAATTTGGGTTTCCGTCTGAAAAATGGAAAAGTGCAGAATTTTCACCGTTTTTTCCATACCGCGGATCGATTTGACGGAGTATTTTTAAACGGGAATTGTGGCCGGCACTCCGGCCGAATTCAGATATATCATCAACTCTAACCGGGGAGCTCAAATGAAAAAAAACTGCTGCTGACAGGCCTCTCCTTTGCAGGACTGGCCGCCGCCGCTGACGTGGTGGTTGAATCCGTAACCGTCGTCGAAAACGCCGTTCCGCCGGACATGGAGAGCCTCTCCATGTTCGCTGGAATGCCGCTGCTCTGGTGGGTGGCGCCGCTCGCGTCGATCATCGCTCTGCTGGTTGCGCTTATGTTCTACCGCAAGATGATCGCGGCCGACGAGGGAAATGAGCGGATGAAGGAGATCGCCGGCTACGTCCGCGAAGGGGCGATGGCCTATCTCCGCCGCCAGTACAAGGTGGTCGGCATCGTCTTCTTCATCCTCTTCGCCATCTTCGCGGTCCTGGCCTTCTGCGGCGTGCAGAACCCGTTCGTGCCGGTCGCCTTCCTGACCGGCGGCTTCTTCTCCGGCCTCTGCGGCTACATCGGCATGAAGACCGCGACCCGCGCCTCCAACCGCACCGCGCAGGCGGCCAGCGAAGGGCTGAACCGCGGCCTGCAGGTCGCCTTCCGCTCCGGCGCGGTCATGGGCATGGTGGTGGTTGGCTTCGGACTGCTCGACATCTGTTTGTGGTACCTCATCCTCGACAAGCTGGTCTACACGTCGGAACACATGGCGACCGGCCTGCGCTTCCTCGGGCTGGAACTGGTTCCGGCCGGCTGCTCGGTCTCTGAAAAACTGGTCCACATCACCACCACCATGCTGACCTTCGGCATGGGCGCCTCCACCCAGGCGCTCTTCGCCCGCGTCGGCGGCGGCATCTACACCAAGGCCGCCGACGTCGGCGCCGACCTGGTCGGCAAGGTCGAAGCGGGAATTCCGGAGGATGACCCGCGCAACCCGGCCACCATCGCGGACAACGTCGGCGACAACGTCGGCGACGTCGCCGGCATGGGCGCGGACCTCTACGAATCCTACTGCGGCTCGATCCTCGCGACCGCCGCGCTGGGCGCCGCCGTCGCGGCTCAGACCGCCGGAGCGACGACCGATTACGCGCTCAAGCTGGTTCTCTCGCCGATGATCGTGGCGGGGCTGGGCACGCTGCTCTCGCTGGTGGGAATCCGCATGGTCAGTTGCAAGGAGGGCGCCACCCAGAAGCAGCTGCTGCGCAGTCTGCTCACCGGAACGCTCGGCAGCTCGGTGCTGATCCTGGTCGCCCTGCTCTTCCTGTGGTATCTCGACTTCATCACGCTCGGCATCTTCGGTTCGGTGGTCGCCGGACTGGCGGCGGGCGTGATCATCGGTCAGGCGACCGAATACTACACCAGCGCCGAATACAAGCCGACCCGCGGCATCGCCTTCCAGGCCCAGATGGGACCGGCCACCACCATCATTGACGGACTGGCCACCGGCATGTACTCCGCCGGAATTCCGGTGGTGACCATCGTCATCGGCATCCTCTGCGCCTACGGCTTCGCGGGCGGATTCTCCGGTGCGCCGGGCGCCTTCTCGATGGGGCTGTACGGCGTCGGCTTCGCCGCGGTCGGCATGCTCTCGACACTCGGAATCACACTGGCGACCGACGCCTACGGTCCGATCGCCGACAACGCCGGCGGCAACGCGGAGATGTCCGGCCTGCCGCCGGAGGTGCGCCAGCGCACCGACGCGCTCGATTCGCTCGGCAACACCACCGCCGCGACCGGCAAGGGGTTCGCGATCGGTTCGGCGGCGCTGACCGCGATGGCGCTGCTGGCCAGCTTCATCGAAGAGAGCAAAATCTGGATCGGCAAGTTCGACTCCGGCCTCGGCGAGGGAATCGACGTCGCCGCCGCCAGCAAGATGACCATTCTCAATTTCGTCGACTGGCAGCAGCTGAACATCATGAATCCGATGCTGCTGGGCGGCCTCTTCATCGGCGGTATGGCCGCGTTCCTCTTCTGCGCGATGACGATGAAAGCGGTCGGTCGCGCCGCGGGTTCGATGGTCGAAGAGGTGCGCCGCCAGTTCCAGGCGATGCCCGGCATCATGAAGGGCGAGGAGAAACCGGACTACGCCCGCTGCGTGGCGATCTCCACCGCCGGAGCGCAGCGTGAAATGCTCGTGCCCTCGCTGCTGGCGATCGTCATTCCGGTGCTGACCGGGCTGATCCTCGGCATTCCGGGCGTGATGGGCATGCTCGCGGGCGGCCTCGCCACCGGATTCGTGCTCGCCACGATGCTGAACAACGCCGGCGGCGCCTGGGACAACGCCAAGAAGCACATCGAAAACGGCGCCTACGGCGGCAAGAAGCTCGCCGACGGCTCCAAGAATCCGACCCACGCCGCCGCCGTGATCGGCGACACCGTCGGCGATCCCTGCAAGGACACCAGCGGTCCGGCGCTGAACATCCTCATCAAGCTCATGAGCATGGTGTGCATCGTCTTCGCGCCGGTGTTCATCAAGTTCTCGCCGATGATCCAGAGCTGGCTCGGCATCGCCGGCAAGCTCCAGTAAGGCGGAGAACTTCTCCGCGGAAACGGTCCGCGGCCCGGCCGGGCTGCGGGCCGTTTTCCGTTTTCCCGGTTTGGAATTCGCTTTTTTCCCGCCGGGAGGATATATTAATGAAAATTTTGATTTGACACGTTTCACATACTCTTCCGGGAGGTACCGATGAATACGGAAAATTTCTACGTGACGACACCGATCTACTACGTCAACGACAAACCTCACATCGGCCACGCCTACACGACGATTCTCGCCGACGTGCTGGCGCGCTACCACCGCTCCCTCGGCGAGGACACCTTCTTCCTCACCGGCACCGACGAGCACGGTCAGAAGGTGCAGAAAGCCGCCGAGAAGCGGCACATGGATCCGAAACAGCACTGTGACGAGACCGTGGTCCGCTTTCAGGAGCTGTGGCGCAAGCTGGGGATCACCAACGACCGCTTCATCCGCACCACCGAGGAGTATCACAAGAAGGTGGTGCGGGAGATCCTCCAGGAGCTCTACGACCGTGGAGAAATCTACAAGGCGGAATACACCGGCTGGTACTGCGTCGGCGACGAGCGGTTCTTCACCGAGAAGGATCTGGTCGACGGGAAGTGTCCGGAGTGCGGCCGCGAAGTGAGCGCGATCAAGGAGTCGAACTACTTCTTCCGCATGAGCAACTATCAGGAGTGGCTGATCGACTACATCCAGACCCATCCGGATTTCATCCAGCCGTCGTTCCGGGCGAACGAGACGCTGGGCTTCCTCCGGAAGAAGCTCTCCGACCTCTGCATCAGCCGACCGAAATCGCGCCTGTCGTGGGGCATCGAACTGCCGTTCGACCCCGATTATGTCTGCTACGTCTGGTTCGACGCGCTCATCAACTACATCTCCGGGTGGGATTCCACCGAAATCCGGAGGAGTTCGAGCACTGGTGGCCGGCGAGCTACCACCTGATCGGCAAGGACATTCTCACCACCCACAGCGTCTACTGGCCGACGATGCTCAAGGCGATCGGGCTGCCGATGCCGCGGACCATCTTCGCCCACGGCTGGTGGCTGACCGGCAACACCAAAATGAGCAAGTCGCTCGGCAACGTGGTCAATCCGATGGATATGGTCGAGCGCTACGGTGTGGACGCCTTCCGCTACTTCCTGCTCTCGGAGATGTCGCCGGGCAATGACGCGAATTTCACCGAGGAGGCGTTCGTCGCCCGCTACAACAGCGATCTTGCCAACGACCTCGGCAACCTGCTCTCGCGGGTGCTGAAGATGACGCTCCGCTCCGGCGGAGTGATCCAGCCGCCCGCCGAACTCACCGCCGACGAAACTGAACTCAATGCGAAGGTCGACAAGGCGGTTGCGGCGATGGAGAGCTGCCTGCTGGCGATGAAGTTCGACCAGGGGCTGGCGGCGGTGATGAACGCGGTCCGGGCGGGCAACCGCTATATGGAGAAGACCGCTCCGTGGAGCCTCGCGAAGAAGGGCGAAATCGCCCGGCTCAACACGGTGCTCTACACCGCGGCCGACGCGCTCCGCCGGGTCGCGGTGCTGCTCGCGCCGGTGATGCCGTCGAAGATGGCCGATCTCGGCGCCGCGCTCGGATACGATCGGCGCGACTTCGCGGCGCTGAAGATCTCCGACCTGAAGACGAAGAAGAGCGACCTCGCCGGACGGGCCGTGCAGGACTGTGCCGCGCTCTTCCCGCGGATCCAGTTCGAGGCGGCGAAGGAGGCCGAAGCGAAACCGGCGAAGCAGGAAAAGGCGGCGAAACCGGCGAAGGCGGCAAAGAGGTCGCGCCGGTCGGCGTGGCGGAGCTGATCGACATCGCCGATTTCGCAAAAGTTCAGCTCCGCACGGCGAAGGTGATCGAGGCGAGCCGGGTGGAGGGGGCGGACCGGCTGCTCCGGCTCCGGATCGAATCCGGCGGCGAGGAGCGGCAGATCGTCTCCGGCATCGCCCGGTGGTACACCCCGGAATCGCTGGCGGGGAAGAGCATCGTGATTGTCGCCAACCTCCGTCCGGCGAAGATCCGCGGCATCGAGTCCGCCGGAATGCTGCTCGCGGCGAAGGAGGGCGACACCCTCCGGCTGGTGACGACCGACGGCGAAATCGCCTCCGGCGCGGAAGTGGGGTAATTCCCGCTTTCGATTGCGGAAACCGAAGATCCCCGGGCAGCCGGGGACTCTTTTTTTCAGCGGGAAACCCGGTCGAGAAGTTCGCGGTATTCCCGTTCGAGGATATCGACCATCGTCTCCCCAGCGGAACTTCTCAAGCACCAGCTTCCTGCCGTTTTCGCCCATTGTCCGGGCACGTTCCGGATCGAGCCAGAGCCTGCGGGTCGCTTCGGCCACCTCCTCCACCGATTGGGGAGCGACACAGTAGCCGGTCTCGCCGTCGATCACCACCTCCGGCGTACCGTCGAGCCGGAATCCGACCGCCGGAATTCCGGTCGCCAGCGCCTGCACCACCGAGCGGGGCAGTCCCTCATGAAGCGAGAGGTGCCAGAGCAGATCGGCGAGCGCGAGATAGCGGTGGACCTGATCGGGCGCGACCAGTCCGGCGAAGTGGAAGTGCCCGGTAAGCCCCAGCGCGGCGATTTCGGCGTCGAGTTGCTCCCGCATCGGGCCGTCGCCGACGATCAGCAGATGGGTGTCGGGGAACTCCGCGATCACCTTCGCCGCCGCCGGGATGACATACTCATACCCCTTCTGGTTGAAGAGCCGGGCGACGGTGACGATCACCCAGCGCCTCCGGCGGGATGCCGAGCGATTCACGCAGCGCCGGTTCCGGCTCTGCTCCGGCGAAGAGTGCGGTATCCATACCGGAATAGACCACACGGTAATGGTCGCGCGGCGCGATGCCCGCTTCGACGCACTGATCGATCATCGCCTGTGCGACGGCGAAGATGCGGTCGCAGCGGCGGGCGGCCAGCCGTTCAGCGAATTGGTAGAGCCGGTTCTTCCACGCCTTCTCGTAGGGGTGGAACGCCTGCCCGTGGACGGTGTGGACCACCACCGGCACTCCGGCGGCGCGGGCGGCCAGACGCCCGATGATCCCGGCCTTGGAGCTGTGGGTGTGGACCACGTCGAACCGACGGTTCCGGAAGAAACGTTTGAGCGCGAAGTACGCCTTGATGTCGTTGACCGGGTCGATATTGCGCACCAGCGAAGGAATTTCGACGGTTTCGAACTCCGGGCAGTCGACATGGGCGAGCAATTTACCCTCCCGCCCGGGTGAGGGCCCGGTCAGCAGGACCGCCTCGTGACCGTGGCGAAGGTGGCCGATCACCGAGTAGAGGGTGTTTTCCTGTGCGCCGCCGACGATCATCCGGGTGATGACGTGGCAGATCTTCAACTTTTTCTCACGGTTCTCCGAGCACATGTTCGCGCATCTCCAGCACGCTGCCGTATGGAATCTGAAACCGCTCCTCCGGGCGGCCCGGGCGGCGCAGCGTGAACCGCCACCCGGAATCGGCCGCATCGATCAGCAGCCGGAATAACAATTTAGACCCGGGATTCGAATATGCAACCTCCCAATGCGTTTTTTTCGTCAAGAATCCGGCAGAAACCGGGGTCGCGCCCCTGATGGGCGGTCACCGGAACCCCGGCGGCGCGCAGTTCGAGCAGCTCCTCCATCCGCCAGCCGTAGGAATCCGGCTCCGGCAGAGCGATCCGGTTGACCGGGAGGGCGCGGAGCAGGGCGGGCACTCCCCGCGCCGCTCCGGTCCGGGGACGGGAGAGGTAGAGAGTCTCCACCGCGACAATGCCGCTCTTCCGGAAGAATCCGGCGACCGCTTCCGCGGCATCCCCGCCGGGCATATTGACCGCGATACCGATGCCGCGGGCGGGTTCGGCGACCGCGACCACCGGCAGCGGGGAGCGTCCGCCGGCGCCGACCATCAGGGCGGGCGGCCGGAATCCGGCGCGGATCACCCACCCGACCAGCAGCAGCGCGGCGAGAAACGCGGAAGAGACGGCAATCCGCCTCTTCCGCACCCCGGCGGCGACGAGCAGCGCCCCGGTGAAGAGAACGGCCTCCCAGCCGGAGGGACGGACCGCCGACATCCGTCCGAAGCATTCCGAAACGGTTCCGGCAATCGCATCCATCAGCGAGAATCCGGCGGTGAGCAGCCAGGCGCCCAGCCGGTCGAGCACCGGGAACAGCAGTCCGAACGAAAGTTTGAACGCGAGCACCGGGAAGAGCGCGCCAACCAGCGGCGAGAGCAGCAGATTGGCCGGCACCGAACCGGGCAGCAGCAGCCCCTGCGAATGGAGCGAAATCCCCGCTCCGGCGAGGAAGGCGGCGACACATCCGCCGACGGTAAAGAGCAGTGCGGTTCCCCGCCGAAGCGACCGTTCGAAACGGAACGCGGCACGGCCGGAGGGCATGTACCGCAGCGGTTCGCGGAAGAGTTCGTTCCACTCCCGGAACCGTTCCGCGAGAAGAATCAGCATGGCGGTGATGACGAACGAGTACTGGAATCCCAGATCGAGCACCAGCATCGGCGAAACGAGCACCATCGCCGCCGCCGCGAGAAAAAGGGTGTTGAGCGCCGGGGTAGAGCAGCGCCATCCGCAGAACACACCACAGTCCGATCATGCAGAAGGCGCGGATCGCGGGCGGATTGGCGCCGGTGGTCAGCACGTAACCGCCGACCAGCAGCAGCAGAGAGAGCATCCGTGGCCGCATCGGCAGCGACCGCAACAGCCAGAGCAATACCCCGGCCAGCACGGCGACATGCATGCCGCTCACCGAAAAGAGATGGATCGTGCCGGAACGGATGAACCGTTCGCGGGTGGAGCCGTCGATGCCGCCGGTGGCGCCGAAGAAGAGCGCCGCCGCGTAACAGCGGACCCGGTCGGAGGTGACGCCCCGCAGCGACCGCTCCAGCAGAAAGTCGCGGATGCGGCAGAGCTGTCCGACGATTCCCGGCTCCTCCCGGTCCACCTGGAACCAGTCGATTCGGAAGAGCCGTTCCGCACCGCGGGCGGCGAGAAATCCGGCGAAGGAGAGTCCGTTCCGGACCGGCCGCAGCTCTCCGTCTTCCCAGCGGTAGACGGAGTCCGACGGAAGCTCCAGCGTGCCGGAACCGGTGATCACCGCGCCGCAGGGGAGGCACCGGCAGAGCCGGGTCGGGGAAGCGCAGATAGAGCGTTCCGGAAGCGGGCCGGAACTCCCTCTCCCCCAGCAGCCGGAGCGCGCGCAGCCCGCCCGGACCAGCCCGGGAGCGGGAATTGCCCGGACCGATGTGATTCTCCCGTCGGAGAGGCGGCAGACCACCTCCGCCCGGAGATTCCGCTCCGGCAGCGAACGAAGCACGTCATCGCTCCGCCAGTTCTCATGGCAGAACCAGCTCGCCGCGCCGAGCAGCACACCGAGCGCACCCGGCAGCGCCGGTCGGGGACGAAACAGCAGAAAAGCGAGCAACGCGCCGACAGGAACCGCGATGAGCACAGCAACTCCGCCGCCCGTCGCGCCGGAAGCCGCGCCGCACACCACGCCCAGCGCAAGTGCCGTCTCCGCCCGGACCGGGAACCGCGGAAAGGCCAGCCGCCGCAGTTTCACGCCCCCTCACTTCGAACTCTTGAATGGATTCCCGCCGAAGACCCAGGCCTCGTTCTTCTCTTCCCCCTCCCGGGCCCGGCGGCGAAAAGCCTCCTCTTCGGCACTGGGAGCGGTGTTGCCGGAGAGAGAATTCTCCAGAACGCGCCGCTCCTCCTCGGTGAGGTCGAATCCGGCGGCGACCGGAGTCGGCTTGCTGCGTCGGATGCGGAGCAGGTCCTCCACCGGGTCGCGAAACTCTTTCTTCTGCCCCTCCCCGACGGCAGCCTGCCGCGCGGCGGCGCGGTTCCGACGGGCAGCGGTCTCCTCCGGCGTCTCGTCGAAGAGCGCGCGGAAGGTGGAGCAGCCGCAGAGGAAAACGAGCAGAAGCAGGGCAATCAACGCTTTCATGGCACCATCCTCCCGGAGTTCGGCGTGTCCGGCCCGGTCAGCGCCACATCACGCAGAGCGGCCGCAGCAGCTTGTAGATGAGCCCGTTCGGCGTGAGTCCGCCTTCGCCGTCGTAGTCGAAGAAAACCAGCACGTCGGAGAACTCGTTGGCGGCGGCGAACATCTTCCCGCCGGGCAGGAAGTTGATGTCGCGCGGACTGCTCCCGCCCGAAAGGACGAGCGAGGTGCGTTCCATGCCGCCTTTTCCGTCCAGCCGGAAGACCGCGATCGAATCGAAGCCGCGGTTCGAGGCGAAGAGGTAGCGTTCATCCGCCGAAAGCCGGACCGCCGCCGCCTTGGTCGCCACGTTGACCAGCGCCGGGAGGGTCGAGCGCGTTTCGATCGCCTCGAACCGGCCGTCGGCGTACCGGCAGGAGATCACCGTGTTGCCGAGCTCGTTCAGCAAATAGGCGATCTTCCCGGAGCGGTCGAAGACCAGATGGCGCGGACCGGAACCGGACGGACGGACCGGACTGGTGATCACACCCGCCGCATTCAGCCCCTTCACCGGATCGATCGGATAGGCCTTGATGGCGTCGATTCCGAGGTCGATCACACAGAGGTAGCGGCCGTCGGGCGAAAGTCCGGTGAAGTGCGGATGCGCGCACTCCTGGCGGGCGACGTTCGGACCTTTGCCTTCGTGCTGAATGAGCTGGGTGCGTTCGACGATCCGGCCGTTGTCAAGTTTGAACTCCGCGAAGGTGCCGGTGCTGTAGTTGGCGGCGTAGAGGAACGTTCCGGAGGGATCGGTGATGACGTAGCAGGTACTGCGCCCGCCCGCGGCGCAGGTGTTGATCGGCGCAAGCGACCCGTCGGAGGCAATCCGGAAGGAGGCGACTCCGCCCTCACCCTCCACCGAGCAGGTGGTGTACATGTATTTGCCGTCCGGCGAGAAGGCGATGTAGTTCGCGTTGGGGACCGGTGTGAACCCGACCTGCTCCGGCGCGGCGGATTCGCGCATTTCATAACGGTAGATACCGCCGTCGGGCTGTTCCGACATCGCGGCGACGTAAAAACGGCTCCGGACATGATTCTCTCCTTGCAACAGAATGAATTTGGTTGGTTCGATATAATAGTATAACACCGTTCCGGCGCTTTTTCCCGCATCCGGATGGAAAAATATGGAATTTTTCCGTCGACCGGCTCCCACCCCTTGAAAAAAACCGCCCGGCGCGACATCTTATATTCCGTAAAAAAACACGGAGGCGAACTCTTATGAATCTCCTGCTGCTGGAGGAGTCCGATTTCATCGCGCCGGACCGGGTGCGCATCACCGGCCGCCGCCACAGACAATTGTACGAGGTAATTCACGCCGAACCGGGAAAACGGTGCAAGGCGGGGCTGCTCAACGGCTTGATCGGCACCGCGGAACTGGTCTCCATCACGCCGGAGGCGGCCGAACTCATCCCTTCGCTCGACCGGGAGCCGCCGCCACCGCTGCCGGTGACGCTGGCGGTCGCCCTGCCGCGCCCCCCCACCTTCGTCAAGGTGCTCCACTGCGCCGCGACCATGGGGGTGAAGCGCTTCTATTTTTCTCACCACCCGCAAGGCGGAGAAGAGCTACTGGAGCAGTCCGGCGATCACGCCGCCGGAGGTGGAGGAGACGCTCAAACTCGCCCTGGAGCAGTGCGGCGACACCGCCATGCCGCAGGTGGAGTTCCGGCGGAATTTCCGACGCTTCGTGCAGGAGGAGCTGCCGCTTCTGGCGGCGGACTCCGACCTCTTCATCGGCCACCCCGCCGCAGAACGCCCGCTGCCGACCCGGCTGGAACGCCCGGCGACACTGCTGATCGGCCCGGAGGGCGGATTCACCGACGATGAAGTGGAGCTCTTCACCGGATGCGGCGCAATGCCGGTCACTCTCGGGCGGCGGACGCTCCGTACCGAATTCGCAGTGCCCGCGTTGCTGGCGAAGCTGACGGCGGAAAATGAAGAATTTCTCTGATTCTTTCCGGCAGGCGATAAGAAATCTCCTTCGAAATCCGTTCTTACTTAATGAAAGGCGGGGAAAAAATTTGTTTTTTTGGCCGCACCGGGTTGAAAAAAACAGAGCCTGACAATACATTTACCGGTGAAGGGAATCATTGAGGGAAAACACGCGTGAACTACAATCCGATTCTGATCGCTCTGCTGGCCGCCTGGATGTACTCCGGCGTTTATGTGTTAGGCTACATCGACCGGCGCGAAACCGTACCGGTACGCGGGCGTGAATGGCTCAATCTGGCGGCGCTCCTCGCCGGTCCGGCGGTCATCGCAGTCTTCTTTCTGTACGACTTCTGGAGCCAGGTGAAGGAGAATTTCGACTCGATTTTCCGGAAGGTCAACGCAAAACGGTACGATGTGGAGATCGAACTGCGGGACTCGCGGGGCCAGCCGGTGCTGGAATCCGGCCAGCACGGGGAGTCCGGTGAAGCGATTCTCCGCCTCAAGCACCTGCTCTACGATGCGCTCTCAAGGCGCGCCAGCGACATCTTCTTCGATCCGAAGCCGAACGGGACCCTCGCGGTCCGGTTCCGGGTGGACGGCGCGCTCCGGCTGGTCGAAGAGATGAACATCAACCTCGGTGCCAGCGTAGTCAGCGCAATCAAGGTGGCCGCGGGTATGGACATCACCGAAAAGCGGCGTCCGCAGGATGGCGCTTTCAGCGCGGAAAGCGCGAAGGGGCCGGCATCGTTCCGCGTCGCCAGCGTCGGAGCATTCGGCGGCGAGAAGATCACCGTCCGGGTGCTCGCATCCAGCGCCGGCCCGATCACGCTGCGCGACACCGGCCTGACCGGAGAGAATCTCAAGATCATGCAGAACGCGGTCCGGATGCCCTCCGGCATGATCCTGATCTGCGGCCCCACCGGGAGCGGCAAGACCACTACGCTCTACGCCCTGCTCCAGGCGATCGACTATTCGCTCAAAAACGTCATCTCCATCGAGGATCCGATCGAACATGTCATGGAGAACATCAGTCAGATGGAGGTCAACAACAAGGCCGACATCACCTTTGCCAAGCTGCTGCGCAACGCCCTGCGCCAGAATCCGGACATCATCTGCCTCGGTGAAATCCGCGATGAGGAGACCGCCGAAGTATCGGTTCACGCCGCCCAGACCGGCCACCTCATCATCGCGACCGTGCACAGCAACGACAATCTCGGCACCATCGACCGGCTGATCAACCTCGGCGTACCGCTGCGCAGCGTCGCCGCGACGCTGCAGCTGATCGTCTCCCAGCGGCTGGTGCGCCGCCTCTGTCACTGCAAGGAGCATGCGGAACTTGCGCCGGAGTATGCGGAATATTTCCGTCAGGCGGGGCTGAGTCCCCGCAACGTCTGCCGTCCGGTCGGCTGCCGCGACTGCGACGGCACCGGATACGCCGGCCGGGTCGCCATCTTCGATCTGATGGTGATGAACAACGCTCTGCGCTCGGCCCTGGAGGCCGAGAACGCCACCCTCAGCAGCATCAAGGAGGAGATCGAACGCGAACACGGCAGTTCGATCATGGCCTACGAGGGATTCAAGCTGGTGGAGGCCGGGGTCACTTCGGTCGAGGAAGTCGAACGCGTAACGCTCAATCTGGAGTGAAGAACCTATGGAAATGCTGATTCTCTGGGGAGTGCCCATCCTTGCCGCGCTGACCGGACTGAACCGCCGTCTTTTTCAAAGCTACCTCACCTTCTGCAACCTGCTCTTCGCAGTCTATGTCGGAATCTGGAGCGAGCCGCTGATCAGCGGCCTCTACTCCCTTCCGGCGGAAGCGGCCGCCTTCAAACCGGCCGCTTCGATGCTGGTCGCCGCCTTCGCCACCTGGCTGGTGCTCTTCAAGGTGGTCGAGCAGCTGCGCCCGGACACGCCGCGGGAATTCAACTTTCCCGCTCCGGTCGACAAACTCGGCGGCGGAGTCTGCGGATTTCTTTCCGGTATGGTTCTGATCAACTTTCTCGCCTTCCTGCTCTGCACCGTACCGCAGAAACAGGCGGTCGCCGGGATCGTCGCGCTGCCGGAACTGGAACGTGCCTCCACCGCCTCGCTGGTTTCGATCAGCAACGCGGTCGACCGGGCGAGTTTCCAGCGTGACGCCGACCGGGACCGGCTCGCCCCGCTGCTGGAGCTGGCCCGCAAAGCGGATCCGCCACCGCCGGAGGAGGAGGAAGCCGTTCCGGTGCCGCTGAATCCGAAGGGAGAAACGGCGGGAAAGGCGGAGGCGCCGACCGAAGAAACAGCAGCAGCGCCCTCTGCCGAGCCGGCAGAGGAACCGGCGGAGGAACCGGCGGATGAGCCGACGGAAAAACCGGCCCCGCAGAATCGGAAACCCCTGACCTTCCAGCAGTCGATCGTAAAAAAGCGATACCCAACGCGGAGGTGCGCGAGGGGCAGATTGTCGTGGAAACCCCGTTGCCGGAAGAATAAACGTTTCCATGAATACGGTTCTCCGCAATTTTTCCGTCAACGCCCTCACTGCGCCCGCTGATATCGACGATCGGATCGGGGCGCTCGCGGCGAAAGCACTTCGAATCGCCCCGGCGGCGCTGCTCGACTGGCGGATTCTCGCCAAAAGCATCGACTCCCGGCGGGGGACACCGCAACTGGTCTACACCCTTCTGATCGAGGTGGAGGAGCGTTCCGCCGCCGCGCGGAAACTGGAACCGGTTCCACCGGAAATGCTCGTCCATTCGCAGCCCCCCGCCTGGAACTGCCGGAAACCACCCTGCGCCATCCGCTGGTGGTCGGCACCGGCCCCGCGGGAATCTTCGCCGCCCTCGCTCTCGCCATGGCTGGAACCCGGCCGATCATCCTCGATCGCGGCCCGGAGGTGGAAACCCGGTTCGCACAGGTACGGCGATTCCTCGAAACACGCGAACTTGACGAATCCGGCAACCTGCTGATCGGCGAAGGGGCGCCGGAACTTTCTCCGACGGAAAACTCTACACAGGGACCCGCGACGGCAACTCCGGCTTCATCCTGAACGCCTTCGCCGAAGCGGGCGCTCCGGCGGAGATCCGCTACCTCAAACGCCCCCACATCGGCTCGGATCATCTGCGGCTCGTCGCCGCCGGTCTGCGGAAACGGATCGTCTCCCTCGGCGGAGAGTTCCGCTTCGGCACGGAGGTTGCCGGCCTGCTGCTCAGGGATGGACGCTGCCGCGGCGTCGTCACCGCGGCGGGCGAAGCGATCGAAGCGCCCCTCACGCTGATCGCCCCCGGACTCGGCGGCCGCGCCCTCACCCGGAGGCTCCGGGAACAGGGAGCGACGGGAGAATTCAAACCCTTCCAGATCGGCTGCCGCATCGAACACCCTCAGGAATTCATCGACCGGCGACAGTACAGAATCACCGGCTCGCGGCCGGAGGCGCTCGGCGCCGCCGAATACCACATGGTCTCCCATCCCCGGCAGGCGCCGGGAGTGAGCACCTTCTGCATGTGTCCCGGCGGCGAAATCCTCAATGCCACCGCCTGGCGCGGCCGCTCTCTCACCAACGGCATGAGCGACTATGCCCGTGACGGAGAGTTCGCCAACAGCTGCCTTATCGTCACCTTTCCGCCGGAGAAGTTCGCCGGTCCCGACGCGGCGTATGACCGGCTTGAAGCGCCTCGAACGGGCCTCCTTCGAACTGGGGGGAGCGACTACACGCTCCCGGCTCAGGACGCCGCCGCGTTTCTCCGCCGCAGAAACGGGCTTTCAAGCCGCGCCACCAGCTGCCGCTGGGGCCTTGTACCCGGCCGGATCGACCGGCTGCTGCCGGAGGAGCTCGCCGCCGGAATCGCCGCCGCCCTCACCCATTTCGACCGGATCATGCCCGGATTCATCCGGAACGGGAAACTGGTCGGGGTCGAAACCTGCGTCTCCAGTCCGTTCCGCTTCCGCCGCGATCCGGAGACGCTGGAATCCTCGCTCTCCGGGCTCTATCTCTCCGGCGAGGGAGCCGGATGCGCCGGAGGAATCATGTCCGCCGCCGCCGACGGGCTCCGGATTGCACTGGCGATGCTCCGCCGCGGATGATTTTTCCGGATTCCCTCTTGACACTGTGCGCCTTGCGGTGTATATTGAGAAATTGCATGTTAAAAAACCAACGTATCGCAAAGGGGGTGAATCAGTCATGGATACCGAAGTCCGCGTCAAGAAAGGCGAAATCATCGACCGCGCTCTGCGCCGCCTGAAAAAGAAGCTCGACAAGGAAGGCACCCTCAAGGAACTCCGCAACCGGCGCCACTACGAGAAGCCGAGCGAAGTCAAGCGCCGCGAAGCCAAACAGCGCCGCCGCTGACCACCATCACCGGTTGTTTCGGGCGGTCCGGAGCGTGTCAGCTCCGGGCCGTCCGATTTTTTCCGTTTCCGACTTGCAGTTGGGTCGAGAACGGGGTATAGTATTCGCTTCGAACAATCAATCACTTTTGCAGGCATCATGAACATCTATCAGGAACTCAAAGCACGGGGCTTCTGCTACCAGCAGACCGACGAGGAGGCGATCGAAAAACTTCTGACCACGGAACAGGTCAGGTTCTACGTCGGCTTCGACCCGACCGGCAACAGCCTGCACGTCGGCCATCTGCTGCCGGTGATGGCGATGCGGCTGCTGCAGAAGGCGGGGCACATTCCGATCGTGCTGGTCGGAGGCGCGACCGCGCAGATCGGCGACCCCTCGGGGCGGATCTCCGCCCGGCCGATGATGACGCTCGAAACCATCGAGGAAAACGTCCGCTGCCTGCGGGCGCAGCTCCGGCGCTTCATCGACGACGCCGAGGGGAAGGCGCTCTTCGTCAACAATGCCGACTGGCTCTGCAAAATCGGCTACATCGAAATGCTCCGCGAAGTCGGCGGCATCTTCAGCGTCAACCGGATGCTGGCGCAGGAGTCGGTCAAGTCCCGGCTGGAAAACGGACTCTCCTTCCTCGAATTCAACTACTCGATCCTCCAGGGGTACGACTTCTACATCCTCAACCGCGACCACGGCTGCAAGCTCGAAATGGGCGGGCAGGACCAGTGGGGGCAACATGGTCGCCGGAACCGAACTGGTCCGCCGCAAGAGCGGGAACGAGGTTCACTGCATGACCATTCCGCTGCTGATGAACAGCAGCGGGCAGAAGTTCGGCAAGACCTCCGGCGGGGCCAACGTCTGGCTCGACGTCAACCGCACCAGCGTGTTCGACTACTACCAGTTCTGGCGCAATTCCGACGACGCCCAGGTCGAGAAGCTGCTGCTCTACTTCAGCGCTCTGCCGATCGACGAGGTGAAGCGGCTCTGCGACCCGGCCGGGAACATCAACCGCGCCAAGGAGATCCTCGCCTACGAAGCGACCTGCCTCGCCCACGGGGAAGCCGCCGCGCGGGAAGCGTTCGTCACCGCGGGAAGCCGGTTCGGATTCGCCGATCCGGAGCGGAAGATTCCCACGACCAGTTCGATCCTCTCGGTGGAACCGGTGCGGATCACCGCGGAGCTCCCGGTCGCCGAAATCGATCCGGCGGAAATCGCCGGTCCGGAAGGCGTCACCGTCGCCCGGCTGCTGGTCCTCGCCGGACTCTGCAAAAGCAACAGCGACGGGCGGCGGCTGATCCAGGGCGGCGCGGTTTCGATCGATGACCGGAAAATCACCGATCCGGTGGCGGCGGTTCGGAGCGCCGATTTCGGCGAAAACGGCCTGGTGCTCCGCGCCGGCAAGAAAAAACTTTCGCCGGGCAGTGCTCAAACAGCAGGAGGGCTGAGGGGGGCGGATCACCGGTCGGAGAAGGAATGCGGCACGGGAATGCCGCCTTTGCGGCGGCGAATGAGAAAAATCCCGCTTTTTTCTGTGAAAAGTGTTGAATATCCGCATTTTTGGCGCAATATTATTAAAACGACATTGTTGAACATTGGAAACCAAACATAAGAGATTTCAGGAGAACAGAAAATGACCAAGCGTGATCTGGTGGTTAAGATTGCACGGGAAACCGGTTTTATTCAGAACGACGTTGCGGAAGTGGTCCAGAAGACGCTCGACTACATCGCCGAAGACCTGATCGCCGGCAACACCATCGAACTGCGCAACTTCGGCGTATTCGAGATCAAGGTCCGCAAGAGCCGCAAGGGGCGCAACCCCAACCAGCCGAAAAACGAAGTGATCATTCCGGAGCGGGCGGTCGTGAAGTTCCGCGCCGGCAAGGAGCTCAAGGAAGCGGTCGAAAAGCTCAACCCCGCCCAGTTCAAATAAGCTGGGTCGCGATGAGACAGTTACACGCCTGACGGAGAAATTCCTCGTCGGGCGTGGTTTATTTTTAACGGTCCGCTCCGGGCGCAGCTCCGCCGGACCGACGGCATCAACAACACGGGAACAGTTCCATGGCAAACTTTGCCCCACCGCCGGGAACGGCGGATATCTTCGCGGCGGAGGCGCGGCGCTGGCGCACCCTTGAGAATACCGCCGCCTCGGTATTCTCCCGGTACGGCTACGGCGAACTGCGCACCCCCATTTTCGAATATACGGAAGTCTTTCAGCGCGGCCTCGGCGGCGAAACCGAGGTGGTTCAGAAAGAGATGTACACCTTCGAGGACCGCGGCGGACGCAGCCTCACCCTCCGGCCGGAAGGCACCGCGGGCGTCATGCGCGCCCTCTCCAACACCGACGTCCTCAACGGCGTCGAACAGCGCGTCTACTACTGCGGGCCGATGTTCCGCGGCGAACGGCCCGCCGCCGGACGCCGCCGCCAGTTCCACCAGGTCGGCGTTGAAAACGTCGGCCGGGTTGCGCCGCTCATCGACGCCGAATGCATCGCCATGCTGATGGAGTTCCTGCGGGAGCTCGGCATCACCGATGCGAAACTGGCCATCAACACCCGCGGCGTCACCGCCGACCGCGGTCCGGCCGGAGAGCTGCTGCGCAACTACTTCGCAAAATACATCGACACCATGTGCGATGACTGCAAAGCCCGGCTCGAACGCAACGTCTGGCGCATTCTCGACTGCAAGCAGGAGGCGTGCCGCCAGGTGGTGGCCGGCGCGCCCGACTACGTGGCGAGCTTCAGCGACGAATCGCGCGCCTATTTCGACGAAGTGCAGGCCGCGCTCACCGCGCTGGGAATCCCCTTTACGGTTGATCCGCTGCTGGTGCGCGGGCTTGATTACTACGTGCACACCGTCTTCGAAGTGAGCCACGCCGGACTCGGCGCGCAGACTGCGGTCGCCGGCGGAGGGCGCTACGAACTCTTCCTGCCCGGTCAGAACCGTCCGGTTCCCGGCGTCGGCTTCGCCGCCGGTATGGAACGGCTGTTGATGGTGCGGGATGCGCTCAACCTCAATCCGCCCGGGGTCGATCCGGCCTCGTTTTATCTGGTCGGTCTGGGCGCCGCCGCCCGAATGGCCAATCTCAAGCTGGCGACCCGGCTCCGCCGCAGCGGGAATCACCGTCGCCCTCGAACTGGAGGAACGCTCCTTCAAGGCACAGCTTCGCAGTGCAAACAAATCCGGTGCGAGATTCGCGGTCATCCGCGGAGACGCCGAGCTGGCAAAGGGGGTCGCCGTAGTCAAAAGCATGGCGGACGGGTCGCAAAACGAAATTCCGGAGGAAGAACTTTTCGACTTTCTCTGCAGCCGCCGGTAATTTACCGGATTACCATATTCACAACTTTATCGATTGGGAAATATCATGTTCAAACAGAAAAATCTGATCTTCATCGGCGCTCCGGGCGCCGGGAAGGGAACCATCTCCGCCCTCATGCTCGCAAAGCAGCCGCTGGTACACATCTCCACCGGCGACCTGCTCCGTGATGAAATCAAACGCGACACCCAGCTCGGCCGCGAAGCCTCCACGCTGATGAAAGCGGGGAAACTCGTTCCCGACGAAGTGGTCGCCGGCATGGTCCGCGCCCGCCTCGGCCAGCCGGACTGCCGAAAAGAGGGTTTCATCCTCGACGGCTTCCCGCGCACCATCCGGCAGGCGGAACTCCTGGCCGACGCGCTCCGCGAACTCGGTACGCAGCTCGACCGGGTGGTCTACCTCAAGGTGGATGACGAACTTCTGCTCCAGCGGCTGACCGCCCGGCAGAACTGCCGCAAGTGCGGAGCGATCTACAACAAGCTCTTCCAGCCCTCGAAGAAGGAGAACGTCTGTGACAAGTGCGGCGGAGAACTCTTCCAGCGGCCCGACGACTCGCTCGAAACCGCAAAATCCCGCCTCGAAGTCTTCTACCGGCAAACCCAGCCGCTGATCGACTACTACGACAAACTCGGACTTCTCCTCACCATCACCGAAACCGACAAGGAGAAGATCATGGCGACGCTCGAAAAGGAGCTCGCGTAAATCATGTCGCGCAATCAGGTCATTCATACGGCGGATGAGATCGCCCGGATCCGCCGCGCGGCGCAGCTCACCGCGCAGGTCCGCGACTCCGTCGCCAGACTGGCGAAACCCGGAATGACTACTTTTGATCTCGACCAGCTCGCAGGGGAACTCATCCGCGAGACCGGCGGCAAAAGCGCGTTTCTCGGCTACCGGGGCTATCCCGGCAACATATGCATCTCGGTCAACGACGAGGTGGTGCACGGCATCGCCCGTCCCGACCGCATTCTTCTGCCCACCGACATCGTCAGCATCGACGTGGGGGTTGAAATCGACGGCGGCATCGGCGACACCGCCCTCACCTTCGGGTTCGGGGAACCCAACGAGGAGATCGCCCGGCTGCTCAAGGGAACCCGGCAGGCGCTGATGGACGGCATCGCCCAGGCGAAGCGCGGCCACTACATCTCCCACATCAGTCACGCGGTCGAAATGACCGCGAAGAAATACCGCCTCGGCGTGGTCCGGGAATATGTCGGCCACGGCTGCGGCACCCGGCTCCACGAGCCTCCGGAAGTGCCGAATTTCGTCGGCTTCGGGCGCGGCGCACAGCTGGTGCCCGGCATGGTCATCTGCATCGAACCGATGCTCAACCTCGGCACAGCACGGGTGAACACCGATTCCCACGATCACTGGACGGTCAGGACCGCGGACGGTTCCTGCTCCGCCCATTTCGAGCATCAGGTATTGATAACAGAAAACGAACCGGAGATTTTAACGTGGCCAAAGACGATGTAATCAGAATCGAGGGAGTGGTCAAAGAGCTGCTTCCGAATACGATGTTCAAAGTGGAAATTCAGACCGGGCATACGGTGAACGCGCACATTTCGGGCAAGATGCGGATGAATTTCATCCGTATCCTTCCCGGAGATGCGGTGACGCTGGAGATGTCCCCGTACGACCTCACGAAGGGGCGCATCGTATTCCGCAAGAAGTGACACATCATTATTACACAGCAGAGAGGAAGAGTTTTCAAATGAAGATCCTGGTCATCAATGCCGGCAGCAGCTCAATGAAGTTCACGCTGTTTTCGATGGCGAACGACACGGTTCTGGCCAAGGGGCAGTTTGAACGTCTCGGCACCGACAAGCCGAACATGATCTACAAGCGTGCCGACGGCTTCAAGTTCGAAGGAGTGATTCCGGTGAAGGACCATGTGGAGGCGGTCCGCGAGATCTGTGCCAAGCTGGTCGATCCGCAGCACGGCGTCATCAAGAGTCTCAGTGAAATCTCCGCTATCGGCCACCGTGTCCTGCTCGGCGGCGAGAAGATCACCCGCCCGGTCAAGGTCGACGATGGCGTCAAGGAGATCATCCGGGAGTACATTCCGCTCGGTCCGCTCCACAACCCGGCCAACCTCGCCGGCATCGAGGCCTGCGAAGCGGCCATGCCCGGCGTGCCCAACGTCGCGGTGTTCGACACTCAGTTTCACCAGACCATGCCGCCGGAAGCCTACCTCTATGCGATTCCCTATGAGTTCTACCAGAAGTACGGCATCCGCAAATACGGATACCATGGTACGAGCCACCACTATGTGACGCTGGCCACCGCACGCTTCCTCGGCAAAAACCGGAAGATGTGACGCTGATCACCTGCCACCTCGGCAACGGATGCAGCATGGCCGCGATCAAGAATGGGAAGGTGATCGACACCTCGATGGGACTCACCCCGCTCGAAGGGCTGATGATGGGAACCCGTTCCGGCGACCTCGATCCGGCGGCGGTGATCCGGCTGATCGATCTCGGCTTCTCCACCAAGGAGGTCGATACGATCCTCAACAAGAAATCCGGCCTCTACGGCGTCGGCGGCATCGGCTCCGGCGACATGCGCGACAACATCAACGCCGCCGCCGCGGGCAACGAGCAGGCGGAGCTGGCGCTCAAGATGTTCGCCCGCCGTGTCATCAAGTACATCGGCTCCTACTATGTGCTGCTCGGCGGTGCGGACGCGGTGGTGTTCACCGGCGGCGTCGGCGAATACTCCGTGCCGATGCGCAAGCGGATCATGAACGGCATCACCGCCCTGGGCATCAAACTGGACGACAAGCGCAACGAAGCCTGCTCCGGCAGTGGGGGATCATCTCCACCGATGACAGCAGCTTCAAGGCGATCGTCATGCCCACCAACGAAGAGCTGATGATCGCGATGAGCACGGTCGACACGCTCGGGCTGAAAAAATAACGATAGCACCGGCGGCTTCCCGCGCGGGAGCCGCTTCAAACGGAAAGGATGGAAAAATGTCTGTTCTGAACACGTTGAAAGAACGCGCCCGCAAAGGCGCCAAAGTGATCGTTCTGCCGGAGGGGCAGGATCCCCGCGTCGTCGCCGCCGCCTCCAAAGCGGTCGCCGAACAGGTGGTCTCCCGGATTATCGTCCTGGGCACCGAGGCTGAAATTTCCGACGCCTGCGCCAAAGCCGGCGTCGCGGAACGCAAGTTTGAAACGCTCGACTATCTCGCCAGTCCGCTGATGCAGGAGTTCGTCGAAGAGTTCACCGAGATGCGCAAGGCCAAGGGAATGACTCCGGAAAAAGCCGCGCAGACCATGAAGAGCCGGATCTACTTCGGCGCGATGATGTGCCGCCGCGGCATGGCCGACGGCCTGGTCGCGGGGAGCATCGCCTCCACCGCCGACATGCTCCGCGCCGCCTTCCACTGCATCGGAACCGCGCCCGGAATGAAGATCGCCAGCAGCACCTTCGTCATGGACCTCAAGACCCCCGCTCCCGCCGGCGACAACGTTCTGCTCTTCGCCGACTGCGGCGTCAATCCGAATCCCGATGCCGGCCAGCTGGTGGACATCGCGCTGGCGACGGCGGCAACCTATCGATCGCTGCTCGGCGGCACGCCGAAGATTGCTTTCCTCTCCTTCTCGACCCGCAACAGCGCCGACCATGAAATTCTCAACAAGGTCAAAGAGGCCGCGGCAATGATGAAGGCCAAGGTGGAAGCGGAGAAACTGGATATCCTCTGCGACGGAGAATTGCAGGCGGATGCCGCGCTGGTTCCCTCGGTCGCCGCGGCGAAGGCGCCCGGCAGCCCGCTCGGCGGCGCCGCCAATATCCTGATCTTCCCCGATCTCAACGCCGGAAACATCGGATACAAGCTCGTCCAGCGTCTGGCCCACGCCGACGCTTACGGCCCGATCCTGCAGGGTCTGGCCAAGCCGCTCAACGACCTCTCCCGCGGCTGCAACGCCGACGACATCTTCGGACAGATCATCATCACCGCCTGTCAGGCCTGTCGCTGACGCAGACGCGCAGAAACTAGAAAGGGGTATCGGAATCACTTCCGACACCCCGTTTTTTTTAACCGTTTCGCAAGGATCAGTGGCCGATCGTGTGCGGCGGCAGCGGCAGACGCTTCCACGCGGCGTGGTGAACCGGCTTCCCCTCCGCCAGCCAGCGCTCTTCGAAATCACTCCGGACATCGGCGATATCGGCGATCGCTTCCGGAGCCTCCGCAAAGAGCTGCGATGCGGCGATGACCCGCCCCACGGCGTCGCAGTAGGCCTCGTCGTCGCTGGAAAAGTGAAAGATTCCTTCCGGCTTGAGCACCCGGTGCAGCTGGGCGGTGAAGTCACTCGCCAGCAGCCGGTGCCCGCGGTGACGCCCCTTCGGCCAGGGATCGGGGCAGAGCAGATGGATGCGGTCCAGCGCCCCGTCCGGAAACGAGAATCCGACCAGAAACCGCGCCTCGGAACGCAGCAGCGTCAAATTCTCCAGCTTCATCCGGTGCATCCGCCGGACCAGCTTGCGCAGCCGCCCGATCATCACGTCGGCAGCCAGAATCGTCCGTTCCGGATACCGTTTCGCCAGTTCGGCGGTAAAGCTGCCGACGCCGCAGCCAAGGTCGAGCTCAACCACGGACCGCCTCAAAAGAATCTCCGTCGGAAACAGTTCATAAACTCCGGTGAGAAACCGGACCTCCCGATCCTCAGGATGGCCGCCCGCCCGCCCGTTCAGATTGCATCCCGCTGCTGTGCCCACTCGCGAATCTCCTTTTCAAACGCGGGGAATTCCATGCCGAGCATCACGTCGGCAAACTTCCGGAAGTAACTGCTGATCGCCTCGCGGAAAATCGACAAATTCAGCACCCGCTCCGCAAAAACCTCGTCATCGTTGGTCAGAGCATCCCCCTCAGGAAGTTTGAAGGAGCTGAACGCAAACTGATCGGCGTCGAAGGTGCCGCTCCAGATCTGATTGGCGCGGGTCAGCGTCAGTTTGGCTTTCTTGAGCTTCTTGCCTACGGCGATCGCCGCCTTGGCTTCAGCGCTCCGCAGGGGCTGTCCCCCCTTCTTGATCGTGGTTTCGCCCGATCCCTGCGCTTCATCGCCGATGAAAACCAACGGCGCCTCGATCATCAGATCAAATTCGCCGTACTGCGGGTGTTCCAGCTTGCCGACGGTCTCGCTGTAGAACCAGAGCCACATCAGAAAGTCCCGCCCGGTCACCGGCTCGGGATCAGGACGCCCGCCAATGGTCAGCACGGGGAAACTCGCCGCCGTCGACTGGAAGAGCCGCTCCAGCAGCACGCCTGGCGTCAGCTGGACCGGCTCAACCTTGGTGGTCTGGTAGAACTGTTCGATGAAAAGGTCCAGCTGGGTCCGGCTGGAAGCGCCGACATAGAGCAATTTCTCGTGCGGCTCGTAGACCATCGGGATGCCGGAGAGAGCCGGCGGCATCTTCAAAATGTACTTCTCGATCGCCTCCTCCCGAATCTGTTTCTTGACCTTGCCGGAAACGTATTCGAGGTTGTTGGCTCGCATGTAGGCCTGCTCCTCGCGCTTGCAGACCGCGTTCAGCAGCGAAGCGGGCATCTTTCGGACCGCCTGCCGAAGCATCAGAAAGTAACTGCCGCCGAGCTGAGCCGACGCCTCATCGATCGCAGTGTCGAGCAGGTGGTGGCCGGTAACCCAGCCGATCTGCGGCTCCTGCGTCACCGAATCGAGCGATCCGGCCTTCTTCGCAGCAAACAATTCCAGAAAATTCTCCGGGAGTTCCCCGGCACGTCGAACATCGTAAAAGCAAAGGATCCACGGTCAAACGGCATCTCTCTCTACCCCATCTCTACATGTTGGATAAATTCGGACTGGTAATATAACGGCGAAAGTAAACGATTTCAATCCGTCAAAACAAAAAAAGACGCGCAGCTCTCCCGCTGCCGGGAGACTGCGCGCCGACCACTCTTCCTTACTTGCCGAGCCCGGGCAGTTCGATATTCTGATCCTGGCAGAGGTTGAGATACTGCACCGTCGTCAGCGTCGCCGTTCCAATCAGCAGAATCAGCGTGATTGCGGCCATCACCAGATAGGCGAGACTGGGCCTGGAGTCAACCGGCAGATCGACCCGAGGCGGCTTCACCTTCTTCTTTTCGACCGTATCCGCGGAAGCCGCCGCTGCCGCCGCCGGCTCTTCAGTCTTCTCTTCCGGCTCCGCAACCTTTTCTTCCGGCTCCTCGGTCTTCCCTTCCGGCTCCGCCTGCTTCGGCTCCGGCGCCGCGGGAGCTGCAGCCTGTTTCGCCGGCGGTACCGGCGGCACCGGCCGTGACAGTTTCACCGTCGCCTTCTCCTCGACGAGATCGGAGGTATCCAGCTCCATCGTCTTTTTGAACCTCGTTCTCCGGAACCAGTGCCGAGGAATCGAGTTCCACCGTGCGCTTCTGCACCGGAGGAACAGCCGGAGCCGCCGGAGTCACTGCCTTGTGCGGAGGACGCTGGATGCGGATGGTCGCATCATCAGCATCCTCCTTTTCGATCTTCAGCCCGGCCGGAGTCACCGCGGACGGCTTCAGAGTGACGGTCTTGCGGGTTCTGGTATCATCCTCCTCCATCGGCGTTTCCGCCGGCGCGGGCGCGGCAGGAGCGATCTTCACCCCGGAAACCGGCGCCACCGAAGGATGCAGCGCAACCGTCTTGCGGGTCGTGGTATCGTCGCCTTCCGCCGGCGCGGGTGCCGCGGCGGGAACAACGTTCACACCGGAAACCGGCGCCACCGAAGGACGCAACACCACGGTCTTGCGGGAAGAGGTATTGGCTCCGTCGAGATTGATGCCGACCGGAGCCGCGGGCTTGAGCATCACCGTCTTGCGAGTCTGCGTATTCTCGCCGGAAGGGGAAACCGGTGTCACCGTGGTGGTGGTGGTCACTCCCGTACCCTGAAGTTTGATCGGGGTGTTCGCCGCCTTCTGCGGAGCGAGCGGCTTGAGCTTGACCGTGCGGCGCGTCTGCGTATCGGCAAGGACATCGAGATTGCCGGTATCGGTATCACGTCCGGTCAGCGGATCCGCAATCGGCGCGGCAGCAGGCAGTTTGATCGAAGAGGGTGTCACCGTAGGAGACTTCAGGCGAACGGTTTTCCGTGTCCTGGTATCATCCTCGTTCATTCCGGGATTGTCGACTTTCGGTTCCTGGTCAGCCATGATAAACCCTTTCTCGGCATTGAATCAAAAAAATCTGTCATCGGAGAATTTAGCCCGCAATTCCATAAAAATCAATAGGAACACGGGATTTATTTTCATTTTTCCGGAGCGGACTGCTCCGGTGCGGGTTCCGCAGCGGATTCCGCGGGTTTCTGCGCCCCCTCCACCCGGGCGGCGACGTCGCGATATTTCGGCCGGACCTGGTAGACTTCGCGAAAACACTCCAGCGCCTTTTCCGGCTCGCCCAGCGCCTCATGGGCAAGCCCCAGCCCGTAAACGGCGTCCACGCGCAGCTTGTCCTTCATGGTATGAAGCTCCTTGAGCGAAAGTTCGAATTCGGCGACCGCCTCCTTCGGTCTCCCGGCGCCGACCAGGCACAGACCGAGCCGGACATGGCAGGCGGTCTTTTTCTGCGGACTGTGGAGCGCCTCGGTATAGTGGGGGATCGCCTTCTCGAATTCGTTGCGGGCAAGGTAGATCTCCCCGAGATCGTAGCGGAGCTGCGTATCGTTCGGATAGGTTTCCACCCGGAGAACTGCACGATCGAGCCGGTACTGTTCCTTCTGCGCTTCCAGCTGGGCGATCTGCGCCTCCGGCTGTTCATAGGCGGTCGGATTGCGCTTGAGTTCCCGAATCGCCTGATTGATCTGGGCGATATAGGCTTTTTCAATGCTCTTGTCGAGCGAAGGATCGAGGGCGCCGAGCTTCTTGGCAACGATCTTCAGTTCCCGCTGGGCGGCCTCGAAATCTTCCGCAACCATGTAGGCGTCAGCCAGCTTGCGACGGATATCCACCGAATCGTTGGTCTTGAGATCCTCGGTGAACTTCTCGATCAGCATCTTCGCCTGGTCGGCATCGTGGATCGAGCCGTCCATCAGCTGCTGGGTGACGGCGGCCTTGGCGTCGGCGGCCTTGCTCTGGGTGGTGCCCTCCTCCTCCCACTTGCCGCGCTCGATGCTGGCCAGCGCGATGGCGCTGCGCAGTTCCGCCTGCATCGAGAGGTCGGCGGGATGGCGCCGGGAAATTTCCTGAAGCACCTTCAGCGCCTCCCGGGCCCGGCCGTCGCGCTGAAACGCCTCGGCCATCCGGCGTGCCACCCCTTCGTTGGAAGGATGAAACTCATGGAAAATTTCGAGAGCTTCCGCCGAAATGAACATCGCCTCGCAATCCTCCCCGGCGTCCGCCATGGCCAGCAGGATCAGCGGATTGTCCACGCAGTGAACGAGCGGCCCCTCACAGAGGGGAGAGCGCACCGTAGGGATCGCGGATCGCCTTGAGCTTGATCAGCAGAAAGGGATCGGGGAAAGCATCATCCAGAACGCACGCACCAGCGGATTCATTCCGCGCGTCTTCGCCAGCTCGAATTCCCGAAGTTTTTCGCGCGTCGCCGCCACTTCCGGGTATTCGCGAACCACTTTCACCAGCGTTCGAATGGCGCCGTCCAGATCGGACGGAGCCTGCTTGATGGCATGATTGTAGGCGTCGCGCACGTAAATCGGCGCCTGTTTGAGACTTTTTCGATCCATAGTTTCAACTCCGGCTGTTTCCGCCGCCGGCAACAGCCGGCGGAAGATAATGAAAAAACAGTACTCTGTCGCGGATTCCACCTCAATATCCTGTCCTTCTCGTGAATGGAAACCGCTGTATCAAGGTAAACTACATGTAATCGCGCATTTTTCAAGCACCGGACAGGACTTTTTCTCATTCCCGGGCAAAAAAATCCCGCCATCCGTATGGACGGCGGGAAACGGTACCGGCATTCCGACGACAATCAGTGCTGCACCGGCTCCTGATTTTCCGCATTGCGCTTGGAAAGCCCGCGGTTCTCGATCCGGTAGTTGACCTTGATTCCGCAGCGGAGGCGGGCGCGCGCCCAGCTCCCGTCGCCGAGCTTCTTGCTCCCGGAGGCGAGCAGATACTGGTAGTTGTTGCGCATGTTGGTGTAGGAAAGATCCACCTTTTTCCGGTAGAGTTCGAGAATCTGCTGCCGGAGTTCCGTCTTGTTCAGACTGCGGCGCAGCCGGATCTGCCGATAGTCGATTCCGGCCGCCTCGACCGCGCGCTTCCAGCCGCGGAACCGCTTGATCGCCGCCATGTAGAGGCTCTTGTGGTTGACCTGCACCGACTGCGACGAGATCGGCTGCCCCTCCTCATGGAGCTGGCGGATCCGGTCGATCACGGCGGTGTTGCTCCACCGTTTGTACTTGCGGATCTGGCTGTAGTCGAGACCGCACATCGTGATGGCCGCTTCCCACGAGCCGAAGATGCGGTCCGCGGCAGCATAGACACTCGGATAGGTCGTGGCGTAATAGTGGGAATTCAGCGGTTCCACACCATACCGCGACAGGATATGCTGCCGAATCATATTCGGATACCAATACTTGCAAAACATGAGCTTCATTCCTCCCAGCTGAAACTTTATTTAAAATAACCTGATTAAAAGGGAAATGCAACCTCATTCAAACGAATTTCTAGTTGTTTTTCCGCATTTTTTTCAAGGAGGGAGGAGGGGCGCGTCAACTGAGTCCGGCCGCGGGAGTGCAGCGGCAGGCGACCACCCGGCCGTCGAGGTTGCGGAACACCCGCACCCTCCCGAGATCGAGGCGACGCTCCCGGAGAAGCAGCCGGTCGCCCGGCTGCGGCAGCACTTCGGAAACCATCCAGCAGACCGCTTCGCACTCCTCTCCGCCGGAGCCGCCGAGCGCTCCGGATTCGAGCACGGCGGCGCGGCAGGCGAACTCCGCAAAGGAGCCGTCCTCCCGCCTTTTCAGCAGGGAGCCGGGTTCCAGCGGCAGCGACTCAATCATGGCGCACCTCCCCGTCTCCGCGTTCGATCTCCGCAAAGATGGCGCGGCGATGCTCCGGATCGATCTTGCGGATCTTTTCGAGCAGGAAGAGCGCGCTTTTCTCCACTTCGCGCCGATAGGCCTCCCGCCGGAGAACTCCCGCAGTTCCAGCAGCGACTCGATCGAACTTTTGAGATCGGCGACCGCGAACTCCCGGTTGTAGAGAACCGACGGAATCCGGATGGAGGGATCGAATTTCGCCATCAGCTTCCAGCAGCGCAGCTCCGCCTGTTCGAGCATGTCGGCGCGGCAGGCGAGGAACTGTTTGACCTGGTGGTAGTCCCACGCCTTGGATTCGGCGGTCTGCGCCTCCCGGCAGGGGGTGACCAGCGCCATGCCGACCGTGTCGAAGAGCTCGCGCTTGAGCGCATCGTTCTCCTCGCGGATCCGGCCGGTGTCGGCGCCGGAGGGGGAGATGTAGCGGCTGATGCCGCGCTCCTCCGGACTCTCCCAGATCGCGGCGGAACGGGCGAGCACATGGCTGAACTTCTCCGCCGCCGCGCCGCCGGAGCGGCCCCCGCCCGACGAACGCGCCCCCCGGGCGAACCCCTCGGAGATGACCAGAAGTCCGAACATCTGCTTGACGATGTTCATCTGGGACTCGGATTCGTTGTTGAGGATCGCATCCGAAATGCGCACGACATCCTCGAAGTAGTGGCCCGAATTGAGTCCGTATCCGTCCGGTTCGACAAGGTAGAAGGCGGGAACCGCGCCGAGGCGGTGCGCCGCATGCAGCCGCTGCCGGACGATGCCGGTGCCCGCCTCGCGTTCGAGCACGAAACACTCCTCGCGGGTGTAGAGCTTCCGGCGGAGCAGTTCGACGGCGGGCTTCCACGGTCCCGGCGCGACCCGGACGCGCTCCTCGAAGATGATCCAGTCGAGTTCGCCGTCGGCGCCGAATCCCCAGTCGGGGACCTCCAGCGGGGAGTGAACTTTCGCCGCCGGGCGGAGCTTCTCCCGGTTCCGCCGCTCGCAGTCCACCTCGCCTTCGAAGAAGGGCATCTCGATCTCGACCGCCGCGCCGCCGAAGACGTTGAGCAGCGTGGAGAACTGACGCATCACCTCGCCGGTCCGCAGTCCGCTGCGCGAGAAATCTTCGACCAGTTCCGGATCGGCCCCCTCGCGGGTCGGCTCCACCGAGAGGACGAACTGGGTGATCAGTCGCGCCAGCTTGCGCGGGTAATTGAAGTAGTAGGCGCGGCGCAGCCGTTCGGCGAATTCGAGTTCGACCTCCGAGACATGCCGGATCAGCGCCTGCCGCAGGTAGGCCTCGCCCCCGGCGTAGGCCGCCGCGCTGCGCTGCCAGCACTCCAGATTGCGGAAGTAGTGCGGATGCCGCCGATGAAAGATAAAGTCCCAATTCGGTTCCATACGGTTCTCCTTTCGCGGATGGTGTTATAACAGTGCGTTTTGTCAACCCGCGGAAAGGAGAAACCATTCAGGGACGTTGCGGAACGCCTCGGAGCAGCGGCGGCGCAGTTCGCTCAGCCGTTCGGCCAGAAGCGAAAACCGCGGTTCGAGCCGGGCGTTCTCGACCGCCATCCGGACGGCGCGGACACTGCCGATCAGCACCAGCAGCCGCTTCGCCCGGGTCATGGCGGTGTAGAGCAGATTCCGCTGGAGCATCATGTAGTGCTGGGTGAGAAAGGGGAGCACCACCGCGGGGAATTCGCTGCCCTGCGATTTGTGGACCGTCACCGCGTAGGCCGGCGAGAGCTGTTCCGCCTCCTCGAACCGGTACTCGACCAGCCGGCCGTCATCGAACATAACATGGAACATCTTCTCCTTGAACCGGATCCGTCCGAGACGGCCGAAATCACCGTTGAAGACGCTCTTCTCGTAGTTGTTGGCGATCTGCATGATCTTGTCGCCGCTGCGGAAGATCCGTTCCCCAGTTTGAACTGCGGCCGGTCGCCGCCGTTGAGCAGCGCCTGCATCCGGGCGTTGAGCGCGATCGTGCCGCAGCTGCCCCGGTTCATCGGGGTCAGAATCTGCACGTCGTTGACCGGATCGAGTCCGAACCGGGCGGGGATCCGTTCGGCCACCATCTTTTCGATCAGCTCGACGGCGCGGTCGGGGTCATCCTGTTCGATCCAGTAGAAGTCGGTGAGTTCCCCGGGGCGGAGCGGCAGATTTTCCGGCAGCTGTCCGCGGTTGACCCGATGGGCGTTGACGATGATCCGGCTGTTCTCCGCCTGCCGGAAGATCTGCGTGAGCGCGGTCACGTGGAACCAGCCGGAAGCGAGGAGATCAGCCAGCACCGTACCCGGCCCCACCGAAGGAAGCTGATCGGCATCACCGACCAGCACCACCGAGGTGCCCGGACGAAGCGCCCGAAAGAGCGCCTGCGCCAGCAGCAGATCCAGCATCGACACCTCGTCGACGATCAGCAGCCGGCAGCTGAGCGGCGCTCCGGCGCCATGGACGAAACGGCCGGAGGCCGGATCGAACTGCAGCAGCCGGTGCAGCGTCTTCGCGGTAATTCCAGTCGATTCCGACAGCCGCTTCGCAGCGCGGCCGGTCGGAGCAGCGAGCGCGATCGGCACGCCGGAAGCGCGGGCGCGGCGGACGATCTCCCCCACCACGGTGGTTTTTCCGACGCCGGGCCCCCCGGTGATGATCGAGAGCGGTGCGCGGCTGACCGCCTCCACCGCCGCACGCTGTCCTTCGTTGAGAGTGAACCGCGCCTCGCCGGGCAGTGGACGGAGCGACTGCCCGGCGAACCGGCGCGCCGTCGCCAACGCGGCGATCAGCTTCGGCAGTTCGGTCTCGGCCCGGAGCAGCAGGGGCGTGTAGATCATCCCGTCGGCACGGCGGAGCAGTCCGCGTTCGAGGGCTGCCTCCAGCCCGGCGGCGGCGCGATCCGCCTCCTGACCGGCGAGTTCGGCGGTCTGTCGGAGCAGTTCCGGCTCGGGGCAGCAGACATGCCCGGAGCCGACCAGCGTGTTGACGGTGTAGACACAGGCGGCGGCCATTCGGTCGACTGAATCGCGGGCAACGCCGAGCGCTCCGGCGATTTCATCCGCCTTGAGAAACCCGATGCCGTCCACCTCCTCCGCCAGCCGGTAGGGGTTGGCGCGCACCACCTCCGGAGCGCGTTCGCCGTACTGCCGGAAGAGCCGGGCGCAGTAGGCGGGAGTGATTCCCAGCCCCTGCAGGAAGATATAGCTTTCGCGGCGCGCGGCCGATTCGCGCCACCCCTGAATGATCGCCTCCGCCTTCTTCGGGCCGATGCCGGGGACCTCCCGCAGCCGTTTCGAAAAACGGTCGAGAATGGTCAGCGTCCGGTCGCCGAAGTGATCGACGATGATCTCGGCGGTGCGGCCGCCGATGCCGGGAATCGCGCCGGAACCGAGGAACCGCTTGATTCCCTCCGGCGTCGAAGGGAGGCGGAGCCGGAAGCTCTCCGCCCGGAAGCGGTTGCCGAACTCAGCGTGTTTCTCCCAGTGCCCTTCCGCTTCGATATTCTGGCCGGGAGCGAGTCCGCAGAGCGGCCCGCAGATCACATGTTCGGCCCCGGTGCCGTCCGCCAGCCGGAGCACGGCGTACCGGCCGTCGCCGCTGTCGAAGAGCACCCGGCGGATCTCGCCGGAAATCACGGCGCGGGTGAGCGTCTGAATCTCGGTCACGGCCGCCCTCCCCCCTCCGGCTTCAGCCGGAAGGCGCGGACCCGCCCTTCGGGATTGACCGGGGAAAAGTGTTCGGGGTGTTCCTCCGCCCAGCGCAGCTCCAGGTCGGCGTTGGGAATTCCGGCGACGCCGGGATCGGTCACCAGATAGTCCACCTCCGCCTCGCGGAGCCGGGCGAGCCACGCTTCGAAGCTCCCGGGGCGACGCATCTCCGCGAAATCGCGGTAACCGGCGAGCGAACCGCATCCCGATTCGGTGACCGGCACCGTGACCACCCGGTTCCGCCCCTCGGCGAAATAGTGGTAGTAATAGAGGCCGCAGTAGGCGATCACCGCGCCCGCGCCGCCGCGTTCCTGCGCAATCCGGGTGCGAAGCGCCTCATCCTCGGCCGACAGAAAACGGGCGCGCATCATCGACCCGGTCGCATTGCTCACACCGTACCGGTAACCGGCGTCGAGAAAGAGCGCGATGCCGAAAAACAGCCACAGCAGGTACCGGAACAGCCGCCGCCGCACCCGGCAGGAGAGCAGGAAGAGCGCCGAGACCGCCGCCGCGAGGAGGATTCCCCCCCGTGAACCGGGTAGGAGAGCTGGTCGAACGAGGCAGTCCAGGCGGCGGCGATCATCACAACCGCCACGCTCCAGGGGCCGAAACGGCGCGCGAGAAGTTCGAATCCGCCGATGGAGGCGGCAGCCGCCAGCATCGCCAGCGGCACGATCTGCCGCGGCTGGGTGATCGACGGGTAGAGTTTGAGCTGGAGCAGCAGCAATGCCAGCCAGACCGCGGCGAAGAAGAGCAGCATCCGGCCGTTGCGGCGGCGGCGCCCGGCGGTGGCGGCGTACAGGAAGAGGGCGAGAAATCCGGCGCCGAACAGGAGCGCATTCCAGAGAGAGAGGCTGTTTTTCGCACCGTCGACGAAGTAGTGCCAGGCCTGCAGCGACCAGCCGAGAGTGGGGGGAGTGTTCCGTCATATAGCTGGGAAAGAGCGAAAAAGTTCCGATGCCGATCCGGACCGGGAAGACCGGATTGCCGAACGTGATCCAGTTGGCGATGAAGCAGGGCGCGGCCACCGCCGCCGCCGCGAGAAAGCTGAGCAGCACCCCCTTTCCGGCAGGCGCGGCGGTGGAACCAGATGCCGGCGCCGAGCAGCAGCAGCATCGGCGGCGCCAGCAGGAATCCGAGGTACTTGGTCGCGGCGGCGACGCCGAACGCGGCACCGGCCAGACAGAACCACGCCGTGGAGTTTCGCCGCGCCGCCGGAATCAGCAGTGCCGTGCCGATCACCAGATTGGCCCCGACCATCAGATCGGTGTTCGCCACCGAGGCGTTGCGGAAGACCACACCGGAGAATACCATAAACGCGGCCGCCGCAATCGCCGCCGGTCGGCGGAATCCGCCGCCGTTCCTCCTGCGACGACGGCGATTGCGGCCAGCAGCAGGTGATAGAACTGGATGTTCCGGGCGAAGAAGTCGAGCCGGACCGGCGCCATGTGCCAGCAGTAAACAAGTTCGCCGTAGCAGGGATAGGTCGCGGTCATCAGCCCAGGCTGGACAATCCGTTCGACGCACCCCGTCTCCAGCCAGACCGCGGGATAGTAGATGTGGTAGGTCTGGGCGTCGGTGCCGATCACCGGCAGATAGGCGAACATCCGCCACTGGTAGAAGAGGAACCCGGCGGTGAGCGCGATCATCAACAGTTCGGGCGCGGTGAACCGCTCCGGAGGAAGCGGCTTCCACGGTTTCTTCCAGACGACCACCGTCACTCCGGCCGCCAGCGCCATCGAAGCGACGAAGAGGTGGTCGAGCATGCCGAGCACACCGAGCACGCCGGGGACGGCGATCATCTCAAGTTGGTAGAGAAATCCGGCCACGGTCAGAAATTCGCACCAGCGCCGCGGCGCGAACCGGCGGGCCAGCAGCAGCGCCGTCCACAAGGCGGGGAGCTGGTAGACCAGGTAGACTCCCGCCAGCAGCGAACCGTTCGCCGCCGCACTCAATGTCTCCATTGCGCCTCCTTTATCCTTCCTCCGGTCAATTCCCTTAAAGATAGCACCTGTCGGTAAAAAATACGAATTGTTTTCACAAAATTCCTTCGCCGACGGCCGCGCGTCCGTTTCCGGATGATTTTCCTGCCGGAGAACCGTTCCGGCCAATTGCAATCGCCGAAACGAATGCTATCTTATATCGCAATTTCACTGGAGCCGGGGACAGAACCGGAACATGGGTAAGGAAATAGAAGAAGATGAAAAAATTGACGTTTCACCTGCTGTCGAACGCACATCTCGATCCGGTCTGGTTCTGGGACTGGCGCGAAGGGTTGAACGAGGGAATCAAAACCTGCCGCAGCATGGCGGCTCTGCTGGAGGAGTTCCCGTTTCTGCGCTTCTCCCGCGGTGAAGCGGTGATCTACCGCCAGATCGAACGATTCGACCCGGAACTGTTCGAAAAAAATCCGCGCATTCCATCGGGCGGGGCGGTGGGACATCGTCGGCGGGAATCTGGTCCAGCCGGACCAGAATATGCCGGACACCGCCACCCAGGTGCGGCAGTTCCAGCTGGGGCAGCGCTACTTCCGTGAAACGTTCGGAACGCCTGTCAAGACCGCCTGGGCGGCGGACTGCTTCGGCCACAGCGCCGGAATGCCGGAAATCTTCCGGCTGGCCGGATTCGAAAATTTCTGCTTTTCCCGCCCGGCGGAGGCGCAGCTCGCCCTGCCCGACGACCTCTTCTACTGGGAGGGTCCCGGAGGAAGCCGGATCCTCTCCTGCCGCCTGGCGATCGGCTGGTACGGCTGCGGCCGCGACGAAACACTGCGCCGACTGGACACTGCGCTGGAACGTTACGCCGACTCCCCCCGCCGGGAGATCGCCCTCGGCATGGGGCTCGGCGACCACGGCGGCGGCACCACCCGGCGGCAGATCCGCGAAACGCTCGCCTGGGCGGAGGCGCATCCGGAGGTGGAGGTGCGCTTCTCCACATTCACCGACTATTTCAACGCGGCGCGGCAGGAAATCGCGGCGGGATTCGAACCGCCCGCCTTCCGCGGCGAACTCAACTTCTGCCTGCGCGGCTGTTACAGTTCGGCGACCGGCTTCAAATACCGCTTCCGCCGGGCCGAAGCGACGGTACGTCGCGCGGAACGGAGCGAATCGGTTATCCGCGCCGCCCTGGGACAGGAGCCGCGGGACTTCCACCGAGAGTGGAACGACATCTGCTTCAACACCTTCCACGACATCCTGCCGGGGAGCAGCATCGAACGCGCCTACGAGGAGCAGTCCGACTGGATCGGCGGCGCGGCCCCCTCCGCCCGGGCCCGGGAATTCGCGGCGCTGAACGACCTCGCCGCGACTGTCGCGGTACGGGTGCCGGAGCCCGCCGACGACATGCCCGAGGCGGTGCCGTTTCTGCTCTTCAATCCGCGGCCCGTCGCCTACCGCGGCCCGGTGGAGCTCGAAACCAACCTCGACTACCGCCCGCTGCTCGGGGCTCTGCCCGGAGACAAAATCCTCGAAGTTCGCGATGAAAACGGCCTTCCCGTACCGTTCCAGGAGATCGAGCACGAACACCACTGCTACCCGGAAATCCTCTGGCGGGAGCGGGTGCTCTGCCCGGTGGAACTGCCTCCCTTCGGCTGGAAGGTCATGACCTTCGGCTACGTCGCCCATCCGGAGTATGCACCGGAACCGGCCGGAACGCCGGCTGCGGCGCTCTCCGAATACGCCATCGGCAACGGAGAGCTCGAAGTGCGCGCCGTTCCGGGCAGTTACCGGATCGAACTTCTCCGCAACGGCGAACCCTTCGCCGGAGACGGCGGCATCTCGTTCGCCCTCTACCGCGATCCGTGGGGTTCGTGGGGCGACGGCTCCGAAGAGTTCGACGGCATCCACCTGCAGGAGCTGGTCGAACTCTGGCGCATCACCGAATCGAAAGTGCTCGAAACCGGCCCGGAACGGGCCGCGCTCTGGGTGCGCTTCTCCGGCGGCCGCTCGCAGATTGAGCTCACGCTGCGTCTGAATCGCGACTCCTCCCGGCTGGAGGGGCGGCGCGGATCCTCTGGCTCGACCGCGCCGTTCGGTTGAAAATGCGGATGCCGCAGGGCGAACGGGTGGTTTACGACGTCGCCGCCGCGGAGGTCACCCGCGGCGAAACCGGGCAGGTACCGGGCGTCCGCTACGCCCGCGTATTCAACGAAACACCCTACTCCTTCGCGGCGGATGCCAGCTACGGGTTCGACAATGAGGACGGCTTCTTCACACTGACACTGTCGCGCGGCACCCGCTATTCAACCAGCACCATGACGTCGGCGGAAGAATTTCCGGAACACGCGATGGAGCGCGGAGAACTCAAATTCCACTTCCTCCTCGCCACCAGCAGCGGAGCAGCACCGGCTCTGGCGGACGAGCTGGAGTTCCCGCCGGTCGCGATTCTCACCTGGCCGCATCCGGGCAAACGGCCGGGGAGCGGTTCCCTGCTGGAACTTCCCGTCGAGAACGCCGACGACGTCGAACTGGTCACGCTGGAGCAGAGCGCTCCGGGAACTCTCCTCGCCACCTTGCAGAACCGCACCCTTCACCCGGTGACGGTCTCCGGAGCGGAGAATCTGCCCCCGTGGCAGCTGCATCAATGCACCATCACGCGGAAATAAGATGCGCGAAGAGTTCATTCTGCCGCCGCCGTTTTCCGCCGACGCCCCCTTCCAGCTCCGGCTGGCGGGGGTGAGCTACTGTGACGGCAGCTACCGGATCGAACGCGAAACCGCCGATTTCTCCGTGGTCGAATACATCGAACGGGGCACCGGCACGCTGGAGATCGACGGGCGGCGGTTCCACCCCTCCGCCGGGGACCTCTACTTCGTGCCGGAGGGCAGCCCCCCACCGTTACTGGTCCGATGCGAAAGACCCCTGGGTGAAGCTGTGGATGAACTTCAGCGGCGTGCTCGGCATGGAACTGCGCCGCATCTTCCGGGTGGAACAGGTGTTTCTTGTGCGCAACTTCTCCCGTCCGGAACTCTTTCCCGACGCGCTCTCCCAGTTCCGGAAGCATCCGGAATACATCCACACCCGCACCGGCCCGGAGTTCCTGACCGCAGTCATCGCCGCCATGGCGGTCGACCTCACCGGAGCCCCCGCGCAGAGCTCCATCTCGGAAGAGGGAGAGACGCTGCGCGCCCGCCTCGACGCGGCGGTGTTCGGCGCGGTCCCTTCGCTGGAGGAACTCGCCGCCGCCGTCTCGAAATCCCGCGCGCAAACCATCAGAATCTTCCGGCGCGATTTCGGGGAGACGCCGCTGCACTATCTGCTCAATCGCAAGATGGAGGCGGCGCGGGAACTCCTGGCCAGCACCCGGACTCCGATCAAGGAGCTGGCGGCGATGCTCGGATTTTCCGACCAGTACCACTTTGCGGCGCTCTTCCGGCGCAAGAGCGGCCTGCCGCCGGGACGCTACCGCGCCGTCAGCGCGAATTCCGGTAACGGTAGACCGACTGGAGCAGGCCGCAGGCCGCCAGCCCCATCAGCATGAAGGAGCCTCCATAGCTGACGAAGGGGAGCGAAAGTCCGGTCACCGGCGCCAGCCCGATGCTCATGCCGATGTTGATGAAGCAGTGGGTGAAGAAGATGCCGGCGATTCCGACCGCCAGATAGCGTCCGAAGGGATCCACGGTGAGAAACGCGGTGCGGATGATCGAATAGAAAAGCGCCAGGTAGGCCGCGAGCAGCAGCAGGCAGCCGAGAAATCCGACCTCCTCGGCGATCACAGAAAAGATGAAGTCGTTGTTGGAGACGGTCTGAGGCAGAAATCCGAGCGTGTTCTGCGTCCCCTCGCCGATTCCCTTCCCGGTCAGTCCGCCGGAACCGACCGCCAGACGCGCCTGGTAGGAGTTGTACCCGGTGTCGGTGCGGTCCAGTTCGGGATTGAGAAAAACCCGGATCCGGTCGCGCTGGTACTCCTTGAGCATCGGCCGGAACTGCATCGCCTCGTTGAGCACCACCGCCCCGCCGAGAATGCTGATCGCGACCCCCGCCAGCAGAATGTAGCGCCATTTCAGCCCGGCGGTGAAAAGAATCGCCAGATAGATCGGCAACAGAATGAGCGCGCTGCCGAGGTCCGGTTCGCGCACGATCAACACGAAGGGCAGCGCCACCGTGCCGGCGCCGAGCAGCAGACAGGGCAGACGGTTCACCTTGAACATCGGGCTGGCAAACATCGCCGAAAGCACCATCACCAGCGCGAGCTTGCAGAATTCGGAGGGCTGCAGCCGCATGCCGAGCGGAGCAATCGAGAGCCAGCGGGTGGCCCCGTAGACCTTCACGCCGATGAAGAACACCAGCACCAGCAGAACAATCGTGACAAGGTAAAACAGGACCGCCAGAATCCGATACTGGATTTTCCGATAATCGATCAGCGAGCAGAAGAGCCAGAGAATGCCGCCGGCACCGATCCAGCGGAGCTGCCGGAAAAAGAACGATGCGGCATGATCCCCCCCCGATCTGAGCCCCGGTCGAATAGATGAAGAGCAACCCGGTGCCGATGAGGCAAAGCAGCGCGCCGATCTGGATGAAATCGATTCCCGACGCAAAATCCGCCAGCCGCGGCCGGAATCCGCTCCGGCTGCGGCCGGAATCGAAGTAGTTGCCAAGTTCCGGTTTCACTCCTCGCCTTCTCCCAAAAAAACGGCCGGAACCGGAACATTCCGGTTTCGGCCGACAGATTCACCCGTTTGACGTTCAGATCGTGAAGGTCTGGTCGCGGCGGGGGCCGACCGACACCACCGCGATGGAGGAGTCCACCAGTTCCGCCATGCGCTTGAGGTAGTTGCGGGCGTTTTCCGGCAGGTCGTTCCAGCAGGTTGCGCCGGAGGTTTCGCACTGCCAGCCGGGCAGCCACTCGAGCACCGGTTTGACCGCCTGCAGTTCGGCGATCGAGGCGGGGAACTCCTTCGTGATCCGACCGTCGATCTCGTAGGCGACGCAGACGGCGATCTTTTCGAAGCCGTCGAGCACGTCGAGCTTGGTGACGGCAAGCTTGTTGACGCCGTCAACCATGCAGGCGTAGTGCGCGGCAACCGCGTCAAACCAGCCGCAGCGGCGCGGCCGCCCGGTGGTCGCGCCGAACTCCCGCCCGACCTGACGGAGCTGCTCGCCCGCCTCATCGAAGAGTTCAGTCGGGAACGGCCCCTCGCCGACCCGGGTGGTGTAGGCCTTGATGACCCCCCAGCAGTCGCGGACATGCTGCGGCGCGATTCCCGCACCGGTGCAGGCGCCGCCGGAGGTGGTGTTGCTGCTGGTCACGAAGGGGTAGGTGCCATGGTCGATGTCGAGCAGAGCGCCCTGCGCTCCTTCACAGAGCACCTTCTTGCCCGCCTTGAGCGCGGCGTTGATCGAATAGACCGTATCGCAGACGCGGGGGGGCGAGGTAGGCGGCCGCCTCCCTGACGCGCTGCCATTCGGCATCGATGTCGAGCTGCGCAATCCCGTGCTCGGAGAAAAGTTTGTTGTACTTCGCCGCCTCGGCGCGGAACTGCGGTTCCAGCCGCTCGGGAGCGGTGAGATCGATCGCGCGGATGCCGCAGCGGTGCATCTTGTCGGCATAGGCCGGACCGATGCCGCGCTTGGTCGTGCCGATCTTCTTCGAACCGGCGCCGGTTTCGTTGAGCACATCAGCCCGCTTGTGATATTCGAAGATCAGCTGGGCGCGGTTGCTCAGCTCGATCGCGGAGACGTCGAATCCCTTTTCGGCGATGCCCTTCATCTCCTCGGTCAGCGCGACCGGATCAACCACCAGCCCGTTGCCGATGACGCAGCGGACCCCCTTGCGGAAGATGCCGGAGGGAACGAGGTGGAGCACGTAGCGCTCACTGCCGATTTCAACGGTGTGTCCGGCGTTGTTGCCGCCCTGGAAGCGAACCACCATATCGACGTCACGGGTGAGCACGTCGATGAGCTTTCCCTTGCCTTCGTCACCCCACTGGGTCCCGACCAGAATATCAACCGGCATATCTTCTCTCCTGTTTGAAAATGAGGATTTTTTATTCTTCATCAACACAAATAAAACAAGTGATTAACATAACCCGTTTCGTCAAAATTGCAATCCGTTTTGATGGAAAAAACGGCAGAGGGAAGTTTTTTCCGGAGTTTTTTTTCAAGATTGGGCAAGATTCCCGTTCCGGCGATTTGCAACCGGAGCAATTCTGCTGTATTTTAAAGGGAATATATTTGGACAGGCAATTCGTGGATTTTCCGGAGGAAACGCGGTGAGTGAGAGTGTGACACCCGATGTGATGAAAAAGACGCTGGAGTCGATGGGCGCGAAGGCGAAAACCGCCTCCCGTGCACTGGCCACCCTGTCAGGCGAAGCGAAAAACCGCTGTCTGGAACAGATGGCGCGCGAAATCGAAGCGGCCCGACCGGAAATTCGAGCGGCCAACGCGGCCGACCTCGAAGCCGCCCGCGCCAAGGGAATCGCTCCGGCGATGATCGACCGGCTCACCCTCACGGAAGCGCGCATTCAGGGGATGGCCGACGGGCTGCGGACCGTCGCCGCCCAGCACGATCCGGTCGGCAGAATCCTGTCGAAGAACGTCCGCCCGAACGGGCTTGAAATCACCAAGATCACCGTTCCGATCGGCGTGATCGGCATCATCTATGAATCGCGCCCCAACGTGACCGTCGACGCCGCCGGCATCTGTCTCAAGGCCGGCAACGCGGTCATCCTGCGCGGCGGCAGCGAAGCGTTCCACTCGAACCTCTGCCTCGCCGGACTGCTCAACCGCGCGGCGGTGGCGTGCGGTCTGCCGGACGGAGTCGTCCAGCTGGTCCCGTGGACCGATCACGCAGCGGTCAATCTGCTGCTCAAAATGGACCGCTATCTCGATCTGGTAATTCCGCGCGGCGGCGAGCGGCTGATCCGGCTGGTCTGCGCCGAAGCGACCATGCCGGTGCTCAAGCACTACAAGGGGGTCTGCCACCTCTTCGTCGACCGCGAATGCGACATCGATCAGGCGGTGAAGATCATCGTCAACGCAAAATGTCAGCGCCCCGGCGTCTGCAATGCGCTGGAGACGCTGCTGATTCACCGCGACATCGCGCCGCGGTTCGTGCCGCCCTTCCTCGCTGCGATGCGGGAGAACGGCGTGGAACTGCGCGGCGACGCGGAATTCCGCAAACTCGCGCCGGAGGCGGTTCCTGCCACCGAGGAGGATTACTTCGCCGAATATCTCGCGCTCATCCTCGCGGTGAAAACCGTCGGTTCTGTGGAGGAGGCGGTGGAGCATATCAACCATTACGGATCGGGGCACAGCGATGGAATTCTGAGCTCGATTCCGGAGGATATCGACTACTTTTTCGCCAACGTCGACTCTTCAACGCTTTACGCCAACGCGTCGACCAGGTTCACCGACGGCGGAGAATTCGGCATGGGAGCGGAAATCGGCATCAGTACCGACAAGCTTCACGCCCGCGGCCCGATGGGAGCGGATGAACTGACCAGTTACAAGTATCTCGTTCGCGGCAACGGGCAGATCCGGTCGTGAAATCAGCGGGAGATGAGATAAGATGATTGTACCGATGAAGAAAGTCACGCTGCTGGCGCTGGGCACCGAACAGGACGAAGCGCTCACCGCACTGCGCGGACTCGGCGTGATGCAGGTCGAAACGATCCGCAGCACCGCCTCGGAAAACGCTCAGCAGCTCGCGGAAGAGCTTTCCGAAGCGACCCGGGTCACGGGGGAGCTGGAGAAACTGCTTCGTGAAAACGGCGGAGCGACACCGCAGGGGAAACCCCGTTCCGGCGCGGAGGCGCTGGAGGAGGCTGCCGACCTCCTCGGCAAGCGGGACCGGTTTGCGGGAGAACTGGAAAACATCCGCCAGCGCCAGAAAGCGCTCGCGGTATGGGGAGAGTTCAATCGCGATACGCTGACTGCGCTCGAAGAGAAAGGGATTCACGTGCACCTCTGCTGCGGCAATGAGAAGCAGTACGAGGCGGCGACGGCCCTGGATGAGGTGGAGTGCCGGTCGATCAGCGAGGATTCCGGGCGGATTTTTTTCGTGGCGACGACGCTGCGGGATCTGGAGCCGGACATTCTGCCGGAAATCCGGCTGGGCGCGGAGGACAACCCACCGGAACTGCGGCGCCGCGCCGGGGGAACTCGAACTCAAGCTCCAGGCGGTCGGCGAGGAATTGAATGCCCTGCTCGCATCGCTGCCCGCGGCGCAGCGGCGGGTGCAGACGCTGGAGTCGGAGCTGGAGTATGCCCGGGTACACGACTCCCTGGCGGAACACGGCGCGGTAGTGTCGCTTTCCGGATTCGTTCCGGAGCCGGAGATTGAGAAACTTCGCGCAGCGGCGCGCGAACACGGCTGGGGACTGCTGATCACCGATCCGGCGCCGGGGGGATGCGGTTCCGACACTGCTCCGGGAATCGAAATTCAGCCGGGTGATCTCGCCGCTCTTCCAGTTTCTCGGCATTTCTCCGGGATATGACGAGATCGACGTTTCCGGCGGCGTGCTGGTGTTCTTCACCATCTTCTACGCGATGATCATCGGCGACGCGGGGTACGGATTGGTTTTTCTGCTGGGGACTTTGCTGGCGAAGTGGAAATTCCGCAACAATCGGGCGGCGGCGCTGCCGCTGCGCTTGATGACGGTGCTGAGCATCGCCGCAATTGTCTGGGGGCGTGCTGACCAACAACTACTTCGGCACGGCGCCGCTGCCGCAGCTCAGCCTGCGGTTCTTCACCCAGCCCGACGTCAAGGATGCCAACGTGCAGGCGTTCTGCTTTGCGCTGGCGGTGGCTCAGCTTTCGCTCGGGCGGATCTGGCGGGCGATTCACGACGGAAATCTGCGAAGTGTCGGCCGCAACCTCGGCTGGATGCTGATTCTGTGGGGGAATTTCTTCCTGACGCTCCGGCTGATCGTCTGGCCGGGAGAGTTTCCGACCTACATGTACTGGCTTTACGGGGGCCGGTCTGGTGCTGGTGATCTGCTGCGACATCAACTGGAAGAACGTTGCGGACATCTTCCAATTCCCCTTCAACATCATCGGCAGTTTTGTGGACGTGCTCTCCTACATCCGGCTTTTCGCGGTCGGCATGGCGGGGTATTACATCGCAGCAAGCTTCAACGGCATGGGTGTCAGCATCTGGAAGGCGTCGCCCTACTTCCTGCTCTTCGGCGTTCTGGTGATTCTCTTCGGTCACCTGCTGAATCTCGGACTCTGCGCGTTAAGCGTACTGGTTCACGGCGTCCGGCTCAACACGCTGGAATTCTCCAACCATGTCGGCTTGAGCTGGAGCGGATCGAACTTCAAACCGTTTACAAATCACAAAAAATCGGAGGAAAACTGAGCAATGGAAATTGAAATGATGAAAGCGCTGGCGCTTGCCGGCGGATACGCGGCGGTCGGTCTGGCCGGAGTCGGCTCTTCCCTCGGAACCGGAATCGGCGGCAGTGCCGCGGTTGGCGCCTGGAAAAAGTGCTATCAGCAGGACAAGCCGGCGCCGTTCCTTCTGGTCGCTCTGGCCGGTGCGCCGCTGTCGCAGACGATCTACGGCATGATCATGATGATCATTCTGAAGGGGAGAGCGCTGGAAACCCCGCAGTACTGGCCGCTCTACCTCGGCATCGGCCTCTTCGGCGGCCTGGCGCTGGGCGTCTCCGCCTGGTATCAGGGCAAGGCGGCGGCGGGCGGCTGCAACGCCTTCGGAGAAACCAATCAGGGATTCGCGAACTACCTGATGGTGCTCGGCATCATCGAGACCTGCGCGATCTTCGCCCTGGTCTTCTCGCTTCTGGCGATGCCGTAAGCGGCAGGTTCCGTTCAGAAAATTAAACGGGGCTGTTGCAAACCCTCTCCCGGGATGCGACAGCCTCGTTTTTTTTGAATTGCGGTGGACGAAACTTGAAAAGTTCATCCGACACTCCGGCGGCCGCATGCCGGGAACGGCAATGCTCCGGCCCGCCGGATCGTGTCATCCGGAGAATCTGTGCCGATACTGAAGCGGCGTCACTCCCGTTGCGCGGCGAAAAACCGCGCAAAACCACGCACAGTCACAATAATGAAGTTCATCGGCGATGTCGGCGATCGGCATGGCCGTCTTTGTCAGCAGGCGTTTTGCTTCTTCCATCCGCAGATGCGTAACATATTGATTCGGCGGCGGGAGGCCACTCTGCTGCCACTGGCGCTGAAACGATCGATAAGAGAGGCCGTTCTGGCGCGCCAGCATTCTCCAATCCGGCGGCTTTTTGAAATTCTGTTGAAGATAGGATATGATTCTGAGAATCTGCCTGAATCTGTACGGCTGGGGATTCGTTTTCTGCTGGTATGCCAAAAGAGACTCGTGAACGAGCCGCCAGCAGAGCATATCGATCCGATCAATGACGCCGAACTCCTCAAGATGAAAAACTTCCGTTTGAATGGACCGAAAAATTTCGAACGTCTCCCAGTGCTGCGGAAATTCACTGAAAATGAACTCGTCGAACGTTCCCATGTTCATGACATTATCCGATATCGCCGGGGAATAAGCAAAAAAGAAACTGGAGTGAACAGCTCCTCCGGAGTCTTCATGAATCTCTCCAGGCTTCTTCAGAAGAATATGCGGATAGGCCGCATAATACTTCTTCCCGTTGACCAGCAAGTGGTTTCCAGCTGCGTTTCCGGTGAGGCGAAGTGCGAATCCGAGCTGATCGAGAATCTGTTTCCGCGGCTGGACCTCATCTTCATAATAGGTCACGACGGAAACAGGCGGCACGAGATGAAGCATGCGCTTCAAATCTTCCATATGAACTTGAAAAACGATACCCATAGTATTTATAACAGTATCATCTTCTTCTGAAAAAGCAAGTTTTTTTCAGAAAAAAAGAAGATTGAATCTGGCGTAAATACAATATTTTTGGATAAGATCGTCTCTGTTCAAATCTCTATCACCATGCTATATTACGATTGTCGCGGGAATCCTGAACCAATGGAGGAACAACGATTATGAGATCAAGCAACTGGATTGCGGCCGCGCTTCTGATGAGCGGACTGACGGCATCCGCAGCTCAGCCGGCATGGGTTCACGAAAAGGAAAACGGCCGAATTGAAATCCTGGACCCGGCCGGTGGAAAGAGAGCCGTTCTGACCCTCCACGCCCCGGGCAAGGTGACGGTCCGGAAGATTGAAAACCGCTGTTTTTCGATCCAGACGGATTTCGCCGGAAAAATCATTCCCGGAGTCTACGGAATCCGCAATGGGAAAGAAAATTCATTTGACTTTTTCTGGAAGCTGGAAGGCGAGTGGTCCCGGAGAATTGGAAGTGGCGCATTTGTGTTTTCTCTGGATCCGAGTCTCCGAGGGAAAACACTTTTTTCCTGGAGGAAAATGGCAAACAGAGCACAGTCTCCCTGCCGCAGGAGAAAAATCTTACCAGATGGCTTCGTCCTCCGTTCAATCGGAAAATTGTTCAGTGCATTGACGTTCCGCTTTCCAGCGGAACCCTCCGGATCGACGGAGCCGGCTGTGAAGTCGCCTGTATGGTTTACGGCTACAACAGCGGCGATTTCCGTCTCTTCCCGAAAAACGGCTATTTGCAGGGAGAGGTTACGATTCAGTATCTCCCGTTCCTCATTACTCCGATCGATATTTCCCCGGCGGCAAACCGGTCATTCGCCGATGACGTGGCGGACGATGGGAAGGGCGGCTGGACCGATCAGGGAAAACAGCAGGATCTTTCTCAATTCAAGGAAAAACAGCTGCACGCGGACGGCGTCCGGTTCAACATTGCACCGGGGGAGAAAACCTGCATGGTTCTCGGGAAAAGGTTCAAGGGGACTCTCGCCGAAGCGAAAATCTCAGCCGGCGGGAAATCGTTCGACTGGCTCTATCTGCTGCATGCCGCCGCGTGGTGCGGAAAAAAGAAAGAAGTTGTCGGCCGTATTGAAGTCGTCTATTCCGACGGCGGCCGCCAGACCATTCCGGTCCGCAACGCCGTGGATGTGAACAACTGATGGGGGATCCGAAAAATCTGGAAAACTGGCAGCGAATCTGGAGCACAGAAAATAAGGATGAGATGAGATTCGGACTCGGCATGTCCCGTTTTGCGCTTCAGGATCAACCGGTTCAGGCGTTCATTTTCCACGCGGAAGGGGACGCGATGTGGATGATTGTCGCGGCCACGGGCGTTTCCGGCAGGGCGATTTTTTTCGCTCCGAAGCAGGAGAAGGAGCCGGAGGAAAAATCGTTTTCCATCGCCCCGGGAAAGGAGTGGAAAGTTTATCGGTATGAGCACGGGGTTATTCCCGACAGCATCCTCGACTTCAGTTCTCTGGCCCCGACGGTTCCCGCCGGAACCTATGGCAAAGTCGTCATTCGCAACGGCCATTTTGAATTTGAAAACAGACCCGGCAAAGCGGTCCGGTTTTACGGAACCAATGCCTGTGGCGAGGGAACTCTGCTCCCGGAGGATTTGATTCAATATTATACCCGGCGCCTGAAACAGTACGGCATGAATGCGCTCCGGTTGCATCATTTCGACGAGGAACTCGTCAGGCCCGGCACGGGTATCGTGTTCGACGAGGCGAAGCTCGACCGTTTCTTCCGCCAGATCGCCGAATTCAAAAAGGCCGGTTTTTATATCACACTCGATCTTTACACGATGCGCCGGAAAGGGTTCCCGGAAAAATACGCGGGAATCTCTCCGTTTGAGGTGAAAATTCTCGCCCAGTTTGATCCGGAAATGCGGGAGAACATGATGGATTTCGCACGCGGCATTCTCGCGCGGAAAAATCCTTACACCGGCATGACTCTGGCGGAAGACCCCGCTCTGCTCAGCGTTGCGCTGATGAATGAGGTTCAACTGATCGGCAATCGCGGCATCCGGTACAACAGCCCGAATCGCCTTCTGCGCGAACCACTGAACCGTGCCTACGAGGCGTGGTGCAAAAAAGAACGGCGTCATTCTGGAAAAAGAGCCCAAAGCGGCAGACTGGATGCACTTCAGCCTGGATACGCTTCGCGAGGGGCTTGCCTATTACCGTTCGGAGCTGCGCAAAATCGGAGTGACCGCGCCGATTTCCCAGAATAACAACGGGCTGCCGATCATTACCGCAGAGGCGCGGCGCGACAACGATTATTTCGACATTCATTACTACTGGGCTCACCCGAATGCGGATGTCGGCTTCGGCTGGAACCGGAATCCCAGCTCTTCCCGCCTGGGCTCCTCCATTCAGGAATACTGGGAGTCTCCGCTGATGACGGCGCGTCATCGCATTACCGGAATGCCGTCCATGGTGACGGAGTATCACTACTGTGCGCCGAACATGTTTCGCGCGGAAGGCGGCGCAATCGGCGGAGCATTTGCGGCATGGCAGGACTTCGACGGTATTTTCGATTTCGAGTCCGTCAAATGGATCAGCCGCTGGCCCGATGTTCTGGGCGACGGACAGAAAATCATTGCTTCATTCGGAATATTGACGGATCCGGTCAATGTGTTCTCCCAGTACATTTTCACCTGTCTCTACCTCCGCGGAGACATTCGTCCCGCGAAAGACGAGCTCCATCTGAATCTCCCGGAAAGGCTCTGGGAGCATCCCGGTCTCAACAATCTATGGACCTACAATCCCCGGAATCTGGAAAAAGCCTATCCCTCTCCGGCCTATATCCGGCTGGGAGTGCTGGGAAAACTCTCGCTCCAGTTCAAAGAGGGGGAAAAAGCGGACAATGAATTTTCATACGAGGATTTCCTCACGCCGGAAGTTCAGAAAGATCCGGATTCCATCCTGCGGAAACTCGGCGGAATCGACAGTGACGGCTGGATTCGCACGCCGGGTGGACAGATCGCATTCCATCCGGCCAGGAATCTCTTCCGCGCCGTCTCCGAAAGAAGCGAAGCCCTGGTTCAGGACAGGAACATGGACAACGAGGGCTCCCTTCTCCGGGTAACCGGAAATACGACCTTCTCGACTGTCTTCGCCGGTTCTGCCGATCACAAGCCGCTGACGGAAAGCGGCCGGATCCTCATCCTTCATATCACCGATGTCAAACCCTCCCGGGACAAATGGGCGACGAAGGGCAATCAACTCCACCATTATGGTCATACTCCGCATGGAACAGGGACCTATCCTCACCTTCTCCGCATCGGTCAGGCGACGATCCGTCTGAAAACTCCGCTTGCCAAAAACGGCAAGCTCTACGCCGTCAGCCAGACGGGAAAACGCGTGGCCGAGATCCCGTTCCGGAAACTCGACGGCGGACTCGAATTCACCGCCGACACCGGGCGGCAGGCGGGAATCATGGCGTACGAACTGGTCAACGAACGATAAGAACGAACTCTGCCGGAAAGGAGGAAAACATTTTTGAGGGGCATCAGATACAGAGCAGAATGCAGGAGGCATTTCTGCCCGCGGCGATTTCTGACAGAAACCAGACAGGAAAGGCATCCATCCATGAAAAAGGGAAAAAAGAATTTTACTCTTATTGAACTCCTCATCGTAATCGCCATTATTGCGATTCTGGCTGCATTGCTTCTTCCGGCATTGGATGCGGCGAGGAAAAAAGCGCGCGGAACGCAATGCCTCTCCAATCTCAAACAGTGTGCGGCATTCATGTTCCTCTACGCCAGCGATCATGATGACTGGCTCCCCCCGCCCATTGCTCACCGGAGCGGCGACCTGATAACCGGGACAGTGGATGATATGGATTCTTACATGCACTGGCCGCGCCGTTTTCTGCTCTTTGCGGAACGTAGAACCCGTGACGAGTCCTGGAAGAGCGATTCCTATCGGAAATACCGCTGCCCCGGCTTCAGCGAGAAACGCCTTGATGATGATCATTACGATTACGGCTATGCAATTACATACGGAATGAATAATCGGCTCGGCGGAGGCGCCTGGAACAGCAACCGCTTTGTCCGGCTGAACCAGATCGGGAGAAAACCCGACATCGCCTGGGAGCCGCAAGGTTCTTTAAGCAAGATCATCCTTTTGCAGACAGCTATCTGATCGACTGGAAAAGTCAGCACTGCATGCTCAACGCCGGCAACAATTACAAGGTTCATCTACGCCATAACAATCGCGCCAACGCGGCCATGTGCGACGGAAGCGGACGGTCTCTTTCCAGTCAGGAGATCCTCTCGACGCATAAGGGAAACATCTCCAACCTGATGACGGAAGAACTCGTCCCCCTCCAGTAAACATAGAAGGATCTCACATGATGCGCCAAAGCAGTTTATCCCCGGTAGAACAGAGTGTTGCAGGCAAAGCCTGCCCGGCGGCGATCTCCCTGGCATCCGTCGCCAACCGTTCCTTCGCAACCGATGCAGACGGCAGAGGCTGGACGGATCAGGGGCCGGGAAACGATCTGCGGATGTTTCGCCGGGAGTCCCTGGAAGGGAAGCCGTTCCGGTTTGAAATTCTCCCGGACGGGGAAGCGCAATGTCTGGTCCTTTCCAGAAAATTTCCGGATTTTCTGCCGGAAGCAGAAGTTGACGCAGGGAATCGGACGGGGAACCATATTCTGCTGCTCCATACCGGGGCCTGGCTTTCGACATCTGTGGCCGGACGGCTGATCGTGATCTATGCGGACCGTTCCCGCGATCAATTTGAGATTCAAAATGGACGCGATCTCAGCGACTGGTGTCAACCGCGGACTTTTCCCAATTATAAGCCGGTATGGTATGGGCTGGATGGCGGGCGCTATCGCAATCTCGGGATTTCCGCATTTCCCATTCAGCCCAAACCGGTGCATTCCCTGAAGTTCATTGCGGGAGATCAATCGATCTGGATGGTCGTTGCGGTAAACTGCGAGACATGCGAACCCGATCCGCTGAAGTGGTACACCTCTCCGCATATTCTGGATGCGGAAGCGAAAACCTTTTACTGGACGAAAGATCCTCTCGCGGAGATTCCCGGCGCAAACTTCCTGGGTTTCCTGAAAACAAAACACGCGCGGGAAATCAAAGACTCCCCGGTCGGAATCGGATTCGAGACTCTGGACCGCGACACCTTTGATCCGGAACAGGTGTACGATGTTCTCGGCGAGTCCGGCATCAAACATGTTAGAGTTCAGAGCGGCTGGCGCAAGATTGAAACCCGGCCGGGCATTTATGACTTCACATGGCTCGACGGAATTGTCGAGAATCTCCGCAGGCGCGGACTCAAAGTCTGGCTTCAGCTTTCCTTCGGCAATCCGCTCTACACGCCGAATCGGAAATATGAAGCATTCCGGAAGGCGCATCCCGGAGAAGAACCTTCCTCCGGTTTTCTGCGCGGATTTACCGGGGATACACCCTTCTATCATGGTCCCGGCGCGATGAACGCTTGGATCCGTTTTGTGTGTGCGCTGGTGGAGCATTACAAGGATCACGTCCGGGAATATGAGGTCTGGAACGAACCGGATGGGACAGGTCTGTTCTGGGGATTCCACGGGGAAGCGCCTTATTCCGGCATTTCACGAGAGGAGATGCTGAGGCGGACCGCCGGAGATTTTTTGAATTTACAAGACAAACAGCCGACGCTGTGCGCAGAATCAAACCGGATGCTCAGATCGTCGCCTGTCCCGCTGTTTTTCACGGGATCTACATGCGGGAACTGGGGAAACTCGGCTTCGGGGATGTGATCGACATCCTCGCGTGTCATACCTATGACGCCACGACTCAAGCGTTCGACCGCGCACATTATGAACAAGTCAGATCGATCATCCGGCCGAAAGCCATGTGGATGGGAGAGGGAGGGAGTCTCTCGAGAGGCGATTCTGCAACCTTCACGCTCCACGGCCTTTTGCCGCAACGGAACTTTCTCAGGCGAAACATAATGCACGCAGATTGACTGTGGATGCCGGATCGGGGATGCAGCTTTCATCGATCTACAGCATGAGCGACCTGAAGAGCTACTGGTCCGGCGGGGAGGATTCCTCCTGTGGAATATTCTGCAATAAAGAGAACCGTCCCAAACTCGCCTACTACGCCATGCAGTCGCTCGCAACTCTGTTCGAGGGGCTGGAAGCCGCTCCGGAGCTGGGACTTTATCCGAAAATAGAGCTCAACAACATCTCTGTTCTGGAGAAGAATGCATTGCAGTGTTTTGCATTCCGCAAAGACGGCGTTCCGCTGTTCGCGGTGTTTTCTCCCGAAACGGTTCTTCTGAATCCGGACCCCATACGCTGTGCGTTTGACTGTTTCATGGATGGACGCGAAATTGCGGATCCCGTCGTGATCGATCCTCTGCGCCAGAAGGTCTACAGCCTGCCCGCCGGCTACACCCAATCGGCTTCCGGAGCTCTTTCCATTCCAGTTCTGGATGTGCCGAATTATCCGGTTTTCATCACAGACCGTTCCACCGTCGATCTGCAGTAAGGATTGCCGGAAGAGCAGAGCCTCTGCCGCGCCTCTCCCCTCTGCGGGAAAACGTTCCACGACAAGACCGGCGCAGGACTGCCAGGTTCAGAAACGCCCCATCGCCCGGCGTCCGGAGTTCACCGGAGCGGCGGGGATGATGTTGCCGCTCCGGGAGGCAGGACGGCTCGTCGAATTCCCCGCCGGACGTACGGTCTGGATGCCGACTCTCGACTGCGTATTCGGCCGGGAGGCAGGCTCCTGTGAGGGTGACTGAATGCCGACAGGACGTTGCGGTGCCGCGGCAGCGCCGCCTTCCGTCGGCCTCCCCGGCCGCGACACACCACCGTGCTCTCCCGGACACTCCGGACGCTCCGGCGGACACGGCCAGCCGGGCTGGAACGGCGGGAAAGGCCGTCCGGGGCGGATCGGCGGAGGCAGCGGCCGCGCCGGATAGCGGTTCCACCATGTCCCGTAATACCACCAGACCGGATAGTAACTGTTGCCGAAGTAGTAGCCGGAATAGTTACGGATATTGCCGAATTCGATCGGTTCCGAGCTGCTTTTATCTTTGGTGTCAATTCCCGCGACGCCGGAGGTGGTGGTACCCGCGGTCGTTGTCGCCGGAGCGGACGCCTGTTTTCCGGCGGCGTCGTTCCCCCGGAAGCGACGAACTGGTAGTAGATGTCGAGATATCCGGAGACGAGATCCGCGGCCATTTCGGCAGAGGAGCAGAAGACCGGCAGATTGGCATTCCCCTGAATGCGCGCCTTAAGTCCGGTCGGATAAAGGAAGCCGGTCCAGCTTTCATCCGCCTTGAGCTTGAGGCCGTCGGCGAGGATCATCATCGGCAGAGCGTCGAGACCGCTGTCATCCTGCAGGACACGCACGAGGGTACCGGATTCCGCCGCTTCGACGCCGTTGACCCGCAGGGCCCTGCGGTTGGAACGGATCAGAAAGAGCAGATCGTCGCGGCTCACCTCGACGTTTTTGCCATTGAACCGCTCCCGGAGTTTTGCCCGGATAGTTTCCGTGCGACCTGCCTGCTCGGAGGAAGCCTTCATCTCCTCGATGCTGTCGCGGCTGAGCTGTTCGCGCCGTTCCTCATACCGGCGGGCGCGTTCCGGATCGTAGCGATATTGCTGTTGGACGGCGGCATCCAGTTCCTCGAACGGGATCCGTTTGAGAACGGAAGTGCCGTTTTCGTTGATGAACCCGATCGTCAGACCGGCGGGATCGACCTGTTCGACAGTGACGTTCCGATAGATGGTTCCGTCCGGGTTTCGAGTTCCGCGGTCACTGCGGCGGCAGTGAGCGCGATCGTCAGAAACAAAGTGAAAAAACAGCGTTTCACAGCATCTCTCCTTTTTTAAAATGGTCACAACATTCTTCGTTGACTATAAGCTGATCGGGTTCAAAAATCAAGATACGACGGCAAAAAAACGGATTTTCGAAGTAAATACCGACCAGCCCCCGGGAAACGGCACTCATGTTTGGAAAATCCGGAAAAAGCCGCATTTCAGGGATTGACTTTTTTAAAAAAGGTTTATAGTAAGCACCATCATTTGACAAGCCTCATGCGTCCCCATCGTCTAGAGGCCTAGGACACCGGGTTCTCATCCCGGCAACATGGGTTCGACTCCCATTGGGGATGCCAATTTTATTTTCCCCTCAAACATTCTCGCGAGAATGCGTCTTTTTTCCCGCTACGGCATAATCTGGGGTCACATTTGGGGTCACATTTGGGGTCACAAATGCCCAGAGGAGGGAACCCATTCCGATGGTCACGTGTATAATGATGAAACGAGGGGTGCTGTATTTTCGGATGCGTCTGCCCAAAGCACTGGCTGATAGATGGCAAAAACGAGAAATTCGCCAGAAGATTCCCTCGCGCAGTTTGCAAAAAGTAGAGCAAGTCTGTAAATTGCTACGGGAACAACTGAAAGGATTCTTTACTGTGGCAGAGAAAACTAATTGGACCTATGAGCAGCTTCAGGAATTACTCAAAGCAGCGGTTCATCTGCATCTGGAAGTATTGGAAGCCGGAATTGACGACATGGTGCTTGATGGAAAAGATTCTTCAGCAGATATTGCCAGTTATCGAAAAGTTTTTGAAGATGATATTTCCAATATGCGTCAATTTCTCGTTCGCAAAGATGATTCCTACGCCGCCGATCAACTTCAGCTTACGGCGCAACGTAATTTCAACCGAAGTCTGGATGACATCTCCATTCTCGCACTGCATCAACTCGGCAAAGAATACTATACAATGCGGATCAAAATCGACAAAATCGGAATAGAGCATCTTAACGGCAACTATGATACGGAATTCGATCAACAACGAGGATTTGGTAGTCTTGTAACTCCGGAATCTTCCTCACAAATGGATATCAAACCGGAAAAACCTGCTCCAATCTATCTTCTGAAGGAGATGACCGAAGAATATATCGCCTACAAGAAGAGCAGCGGCAAATGGACAGCTAACACCGAAAATAATTGTCGTACCAGTCTCAATTTGCTTTGCGAATACTTTGGGAATGAGTGTCCGCTCCACACTATTACACGGGACCGGATGTATGAAATGCGGGAAAATGTTATTCGCCGTCTGCCCGTCCGGCGTAATACGGACTCTCGTTACCGTAACCTATCACTTCAACAGGCAATCAAGTTGGATACAGAAAAAAAGATTAGTATTGCAACAGTCAATGAATATCTGTTTGATTTCTCCTCTTTCTTCAAATGGTGCGTTTCCTATAAAGAGATTCTCCAGAAAAATCCAGTTATTGAATTAAAAATCGAAGATCCAGTTGCACCTGATGAAAAACGCTATCCATACTCTCAGAGCGATATAGAGCGAATCTTTCGCCAGTTAAAAGAGCTTCAAGATGTTAACGACTATAAACAACTGGAACGAACCTGGACTATTCTTATTGCGATGTTTTCCGGCATGCGCCTGAATGAGATTTGTCAACTGTTTCTTGATGATATTGTGCAGACGGATGGAATTCCATACTTCAAACTTCCCGGTTCTCATCCAACGCAACGTGTAAAGAACGCTTATTCTAAAAGAGCAGTTCCGATTCATCCTGCGCTTTTGAATCATGGTTTCCTCGGTTACGTAATAAGTTTGCGCGGAAAGCCAGATAAAAATGGACTTGAACGATTGTTTCCCTCCTATACATGGAGTCCGCATTCCAGATACACAAAGAATTTTGAAAACTTCTTCAACAAGTTCAATCGGGAACACATTACGAAAGATACATTGAAGAGTTTTCACAGTTTCCGACATACAGTCAGTACCTATTTGGAAAATCAACCGAATGTCGAAACATTTCAAGTCAACCGTTTGCTTGGTCACAATTCGAAGACCACAACAGAGCAACGTTACGCCAAAAGTGATATTAAACGCCTGCGGGAAGTGCTCTCACTGCTCCAGTATAATTCTGATCCTTTTGAAATATTAGGCTGGCCTTGCCTGTCTGATCATGACGTTGCTGAACAAATCAAATTGCTTCCGGTATTAGAACGATTCTAAGGGTTAAAAAAAGGTCCGTCACCTCGTAGCGGACGCGCATGTTCATCCGATTAGAACGATTCTAAGGGTTAAAAAAAGAGGCTCCGGTTTTAATCGGAGCCTCTTGCCGGATCAAGCCTCGCGATAACAGGGCTTGAAACCGGCACTGATGGCGGAAACCAGCCAAAACAGACCGGCAAGCAGCATCAGGCCGATACCGACCTCGAACAGAGAGGGCAGCAGAGCGATCAACAGCCATGCGGCGACGATGGCAAGGGCGGCAGTCAGGATTTCTTTCAGCATAGTTCGGGATTCCTTTCGTGTGGTTGAAGATAAAACCGACGGCAGAGGAACTGCCGCCGGGGTACTTGGATAGGCACCGTTCCGAGTGTACCAAGTTCAGAGCGGGAGCGGGTCTGTTTTGGTCGGACCGCAGTGTTCTTTACTGACTAATTGGCATACAGCGGGAAAATTCTGACACTCTTCCCGATAAAAATGCCCTTTTATTTCCTCCAGAGAATGGCTTCCCGTCCGTCGAGTCCGAATAACCGGGTCAATCCCCGGTAGCAGAGATCGGCACGGGCCGGACTGTACTTCTTGGCGGTTTCGGTGAAGGCGTTCAACAAACTCCACCGGGTCGGCTCGGCGAACTCCTCGTGCCTCGGCTCCTTGAACTCTTTCCAGACGTTCAGAATGTCGCAACTCGGAATCGCCTGGATCTCGGCGGCCTTGACGATGGAGGCACGCACCTCATCATCTCCGACCTCATCGATCTTCAGCCCTTCCGCTACGGTTTCAAGCGTCAGAAACTCTTCTTCGAGAGAGTCCACGGCATCGATCACCAGATCGCGCACCCGGATCTGCCGGGTATGGCGGCGTTTGATGACCATCGAACCGCCAAAGGCGTTATTCGAACAGACCAAGACCGTAATCCCGGCGGTCAATCCGACCGACAAGCTGCGATCATGGCTGTTGCGGATGCCGATGCAGCGGCTCCATTCGGGTGAACTGCTGCGGTTGATCCGCATGACTCCGAAGAGCTTCTGTCCATCCCGCGCCAAGCCGTACTGTTCATCGAGAATTCGCCAGCCGCGCGCGTTCACCACATCATCGACCGCATCGATCACCTCCATGTGCGGCACCGGTTTCCAACTGACCGTCCCGATCGGAGTCGGCACCTGCGCAATCTCATCACGCCCGACAAAACGGGCATTGCTCTCAATCATCAGTCCCATAGTTACCTCCATTTCTTTAAATGCCAATGTGTTCTGCGTAATGCGTTAAACGTTTTATAATTAACGACTTTTGAGTCGTTTGCCCTTGAAAATTCCTCCTCTTGGTGATATATTGTAATATCTTGCGGGACAACAATTAACCACTCAAAAAGAGGAAAAAATATGATGCAAAATTCACTGTTTTATGACTACTACGGCCTAATCGATTCGTGCCCATTCCTGAAAAAAATACGATGCACTTTTCCGCGCTTTCGATCTGATCTACGACCAGCCGGATTTTCCCGAACTCGGCCGCCGTGGCTATCGGCGTTCCGCCTATTTCAAGGCGCTGATCTACAAACAATCGGCTCACATCAAATGCATTTCCGACCTGGTCCGGGATCTGGAAAGCCGTCCGATCCTTGCCGAAATGTGCGGTTTCAACCCAGGCCGGATTCCCGATGCGTCCCGTTTTTCGCGCTTCCTGACCGATACGAATAACTCCGAAATCGAAACTTTTTTTCATACTTCCGGCAAACTGCTGGTTGAAAAAGGCATCGCCACGCTGGAGGTCATTATGGCCGATTCTAAACCGATCAAGGCCAACACCAAGCACAACAATCCCAAGAATCCCAACCGTAAGCTCGACAAAGCCACCAAGATCAAGCGCAATCCCATGGCAACGCTCAGTTATTATTCCTACATCAAACAACCGAGCGGCGATAAGAAGAAAACCTTTACCTGGTTCTGGGGCTACCGTACCCACGTCCTGCTCAGCGGTGAGGGTATTCCTCTTATCGAAGTTACCCTGCCGAACAACCGCACCGACGGCAAAGTAGCCAAGGCGCTACTGAAAAAGTTCGTGCGAATCTACGGTCAGAAAAAAGGGCGCATCTTTCTCGGCGATGCCGGATACGATGACCGCGAACTTTATAACTTCATTGTCGAAAAACTTAAAGCCGAACCGTTCATTCCGTTGAACCGCCGCAATCAGCAGCCGGACAAAACCGTGGGGCCGCACGGACTGCCGCTGTGTCAGGCCGGTCTGGAAATGAAATTTTACGGCATCAGCCCGGATGGAGCCCGAACCCGCAAGAAATTTCGTTGTCCGATTGTCGCCGGGACCAAACGGGAAAAGGCCGCTTTACCGCCGCAATGCCCAATCGACCATGACCATTTCTGTACCGGCAAATGTTACGGCTGTACCGCCTATATCGACATTACCGATGATCATCGCAGCCAGGTGCCCAGAGAGTCGAAACGCTTTAAGGACACCTATAAATGCCGGACTGAAGCGGAACGTTATTTCTCCCGCCTCGGGCCTCGCGAAGTCGAGGAAATGTCGCAGTACAAATACCGCGCCATCCGCAACCAGATGACCATCGCGCACTTGACTCTGAGCTTAACCGCCGTGGCCGCCGCGTTGGTTCTGGAGCAACCGGATAAAATCCGTTGCTACAAAACTTTGCCGACGCCGCTTAGCTTCGCCTGTCATAAAAAGTAAATTTGTCAAACAACACGCATTGTTGCCAATGCAGGATGGCTTACGCCTAAATTTTCAAGTTTTCAGTACCAAATCCGGCCTTTCGGGCCGTTTTTACCGCCAAACAAAATTTTCTCAGCGTTTCCGCCGCAAATCAGGTTCCGGCTCGTCGCCGAGTCAACGTTTTTCTCTTATTTCGCACGAGTCATAAGGAGAATAAAAAAAAGAGATTTTTGAACATAGAGGCAACTCGATAGAACTCCTGGTTGCGGATTGCATCCGACACCTTAAGATAGAGACCTCGAATTCACACGTTTTTCGCATGTGGCATATTATCGGCGAATGTCTGGAACGTTCGCGGTCGATGGAAGGTTGGGAACGATGGTTTACCCGCAGCCGGTGTGAAGTGCAAGAAAATGTCTTTTGAGGAACAAGAACAGAGATACAATAAGTTTTGATTTTGGCAACAAACGACACCTATGGCTACATAGGTAAGGAGAATTGCGCTTCAAATATAAGAAAAACAGGAAAAAGTTGCAAAAGTAGCTTGACAAAACCTAACATGGAAGGCTCAAGTACAGACTCGAACCGAAGAAGCTGGCTCAACAGCGGTTTGACAGATGGCTGGAATATGAAGAACCATATCGAACACAGAAAAGTGTAATTACCTGTATCAATGGATTTTATCAGATACACCGCACAGGAATGATTCCTTACCCGCCTCCGATATGGTTTGCCAAGTCGAAACTGCGTCCCGATCAGATCACATACCTTGAGAAGCGCAGAACGGAAGCTGCTGAATGAATCAAAAAACACTCTGTCAACCGGGACACTCGTTATGAGTGTCCCGGTCAGGTTTATGCCTTAAACTGCAGATGACATTTCGGGCAGCGGTATAAACCGATCACGTTTTCGTCGATCAGCTTGCCCGCCTGAGCACCGAGCAGACCTCCGGAGGTGACACCCCAGAGAAGATTCAGGATTCCACCGGCAACAGCACCAATGGTTGTTCCCACTATTCCGAATGTACTTCCTGCACGAGCACCACGCACCATGCCGACGATTACCGTTGCACCTCCTGCGGTAATCCCGGTTGCGGTTCCAACCGTACTGGCGCGATGAAGTGGATTTGCAATCGCGGAACAGTTCGGACAAAAGACCTTCGCCATAGTAACAACTCCTTCTTTCAGTTGATAAAACCGGCGACCGAAGCCGCCGGGGTGCGAGATACTCTGTCGTTTGCACCACTTCCGGCAGAGGGTGTGCCTCGGGTGAATACCCGTGGTTATTTCTGCCACAGTTCCGCCGGTTGGCCGTCGAGTCCGAAGAGCCGGGTCAGGCTCCGGTAGCACTGGTCGGCGCGGGCGGGACTGTACTTCTTCGCGGTTTCGGTGAAGGCGTTCAACAGGCTCCACCGGGTCGGCTCGGCGAACTCCTCATGCCGGGGATGTTTGAATTCATTCCAGACGGTCAGAATATCGCACGACGGAATCGCCTGACGTTCCGCCGCCACCACCAGCGAAGCACGAACTTCATCATCCTTAAGTTCATCGATCTTCAACTCCTCTGCTACATTTTCGAGAGTCAGGAACTCCAGCTCAAGCGAATTCACCGCTTCCAGAACCAGACCGTTCAGTTCGATCCGGGAGGTGTGGCGACGTTTCAATATCGTACTCCCTCCAAACATGAGATTTGAACAGACTCTGACACTCAACCCGGCACTCAATCCGAGCGCCAGTGTGCGGTCGTGACTGTTGCGGATGCCGATGCAACGGCTCCACTCCGTGCTCGACGTGCGGTTGATCCGCATCACGCCGAACATCCGCTGACCGTCCCGGGCGAGACCGTACTGCTCCTCCAGAATCTGCCAGTTGTGCGCCTTAACCACCTCCGTCACCGCGTCGATCACGTCGCTGTGCGGAACCGGCTTCCAGCTCGCGGTCGCTTCCGGCGTCGGAACCAGCGCGATCTCATCGCGTCCGACGAACTTCCCTTCACTCATCATCAATCCCATACGTTACCTCCAGTTTTTGCAACGATTTTTATACGGACACTCCGCACAGGCGAAGCTCGTTTCGTTCGGCAGAAACACTCCCTTGTCCACCGCGTCCTGCACCCGCACGACCAGCGACTCGAACCGCCGGAACGCAGCCTCATCGCGGCAGGTGTAGTGCGTTTCGCAGACCGGATTCTTCGCCTTGGTGATCACGTCGAACCGGAAAAGCGGAGCCGTCCCGTTCAATTTCTCGTAGGCATAGCTGAACGCGGTCGCCTGCAAGTCACGGTCGGCCTTGCCGGCGGGCCAGCGGCTCGCGGAAGTTTTCCAGTCCACGATGCAGACATCCCGCCCGTCCTGCACGAGAAAATCCCATTCGCCGATCAGCGGCTTTTTTGAGTCCGGGGATATCGATCCGGAACGCCTGCGCGACGCCTTTGATCGTGTAGAAGTCCGACCAGTTCGCCAGTGCGGCATCGAGCATCCGGGTCGCCAGTGCGATCATCGAATCGAAGTTTTCGCCCTCCTTGTAGACCAGATTCGGCGCGATTTCAGTTTCGATCTTGAACGACTCCGCGAAGAGGTTGACGATCTCCTCCCGGGTCAGCGAACTCCCCCATCAGACACTCCCACGCCTGCGCGGTCAAGGCCGCGTGAAACGCCTTGCCGAACGGGAGGCAGACCGAAGTCCGTTCGATCTCCGGCTGCTCCACATAACGGTAGAAGTATTGCAGCTGGCAGACATTGAGGTAAGTGTTCAACGCAGAGTAAGACCAGTGCGGTTCCTGTCGCAGTTCATCGATGGTCGCCATCATGCCGCCCTCCAGCTGTTGATGAGTTCCGAACACTGCCGCTTGCTCAGCTGCCGCACATCCGGCACGCCATGCTGCGCGGCGATCTGCTGCGGAGTCACTCCACGCTGCCGGGCGAGATCGAGCAGATACGAGAGCTGTTTCGAACTCGCGGGAACATCGTTCTGACGACCCGCTGCCCGGTTGCCCTGCGGCGCGTTTTTACGCTCTTCTGCGGCGGGATACACCTCATGATTGCGGGGTACATTTCCATGCAGTTCCGCTTCGACTGAATTTCGTACGAGATCGAACGTTTCATGAATCCGGCTTTGCAACTGATCCTGAGTGAGCCCGTCCGGGAGTTCGACTTCGACCGACGCATGAAAGCTCTGGCTCGAATACTCCTCCCCAGCCGGAACCTTCTTCGAATACGACGCATTGAGTTTCAACATCATTTCACCTCCATAAATGAGAAGAGACGGAAGCGGTCAGGCCTCCGTCCCTTCGGTTGTATGTTTGTTTTGTCGATGTGGTCAAATCGCCATCTTGATCCGCTCGATGGCGCGTTTGGCAAGGATGAAATCCCGCTCTTTCTGCTTCTGCTTGAGCACGGCTTCCTTGACCTTGCGGGTCAGAACACCGGTTTCATCGAGCAACAGCTTGAGCTTGCCGCGCAGTTCATCGATGCCGTGATTCAGCTCCTCCATCGGGTCGAGAGCTTCGTTTGCGGACTCCCGGCGGGATTCAGATTCTTTGATTTCGTTCGTTTCCATTTTGTTTACCTCCTGGTTGGTTTGTGGATTGGATTTGGGACTAAGGTGAATCGGCATCGCAACGTAACAACCGGCGCCGCCCTCGGCCACGACCGGCATCCGCCCGTCCGAATGGGCGCGGAACTTCGTGTAACGCTGCTGAAGCATCCGCAACAGGATGTACTTGTTGAGCACCAGCACCGCCCGCGGCTGAACGCCCAGAAACTCCGCTTCCGTCTCGAACGACATCTCGGGAGTATCGACCGGAATGAGCGTCACGCCATGCGGCGTCACATTGAGTTCAATTCCGTTCAGCGGTTCGTGGTCGGGAACAACCGTTTTCAAAAACGCGATAATCCGTTCCGGCTCGAAGAACTCCAGCGAATAATCCCAAGCGTTGCCGGACGGAATCACCTGTTTCCAGGCGGGGAATTTCCCGGAGAGTACCTTGCCCTGCCACAGAAAGCCGTCGATCTCAATCCGGAAGAGCCGTTCATTGCGCCGACTCCAGAGGTGGAGCACGCCGGGAGCGGCGGGTTTCGCCGTCAACAACGCAAGCGGAAACGGTAGCGTAACCTCCTCCGGAATCGCGAGCGGACAGGGGGAGATGCAGAAGCTCCTTTCCGTTCGTCGCGGTGATGCCATCCGGCGAAAGGTTGACGCCCCGCAAAATGAGCCGCGCACCATCGCGATCCGTAACCGGAGCCGCCAGCGCGAGCAACTCTCCGAACGAGGCCGGAAGCTCGACCGAAACCGCCTCCTCGGGAACGACCTCCAGCTCCGGCCATTCAAGCGGTGTCCCGGTAACCTCGACCTCGCCACCCCGCGTGGAACGGATCAGCTCCCGCAATGCCCGATACTCAACCGCAAAATCGACCGCCTCTGCAACCTCACACTTCACACTTACGGCGACACACTCCACGCCGTCAGTCGCCATGAGCCACATCCGCCCGCCGTCCCCGACAAAACGAACCGACCGTACCACTTCCACCGGCGAAGTCTGCGCCACAACCTTCCGAGCACCTTCAACGCCTCCAGCAACACACTCTTTTTGATCTTCATCTTCACCACCTCCATGCGATTAAAACCAATCAGCCCCGCCGGTCCGCAAAGACCGACAGGGCTGATCACTCATTCAGGCCGTCACTTTAGCCTGCCATCACAATGGTTATATATAGATGAAATCAATTTGAACTGCACAACATCTTGTTCCCTATTGCAAGAATCCCCTTTATCTGCCAAATTATCTTATGGACAATTCAGTAGGCTCCCATTAGGAACTTGTAATCGGCAAGCAATGGAATATAGTAACTCAAGGACTTTTACACCAACTTTTTAACAAAAATAATCCAACTGAGAGGCGAAACGTACAATGGATAGCTGGAGCGGCATACCAAATCCGTGGCAAAAGCTGCCTGCTGGAAGGTTCTGCTTGGATGGTGAAGAAAATCAAAAGTATCAGCAAACTATTCCTCCGCAGCCGTATCAGGGAACACCGGAGGCGAAAATCTGGGTGCTGCTGGCAAATCCGGGATATGAAGAGAATGATGATACTACGGGGCAACGGACTATCTACGGGGATAAATCGTTATTTAGAAATCCAGTCAATCAAGAGCGCTGTATAGATCAACTTGCCTTTAAAAAAACCGGGGCTTTCTGCAACTATGTTCTGAATAATGAATTCAACAACTACTCTGGCAGAGACTGGTTTTTTGAACATTTTACCGGTAAATATAGACTGTTGAGCAATGAAAAGGAATCTGTATTTAAAAGGCAGGTCCCGAAAGATAAGTCCGAAAGTGACTTACTATACAAAATAGACAGACGTTTCTTTTTGCTGCAAGTCCATGGTTATGCATCAAAAGAATACAATGGCCCCGGCTATTTCCCTCACATGGAATATAACAAGGCGTTGCTGCAATGGGCAATAGACAATGGGAAAATTATTGTCGTCGCAAGGTGTGCCGACTATTGGGTCAGACAAATTGGTGAACTGACTATCAAACGGTATAATTCTAAACGTTTTTTCTTTATGCGTTCACGTCGCGTATATTTTACCAGAGGAACTTGTTTCGTTATAATGACTGGATAAACAGCCAAAATCATTTAGAGCGGGAGCCGGACATTGATTCCAAAGTTGAAGAACAACTGAATGACATCTATTTCAGAGAACGTTAAATCGTCGATTCTGTAAAAGCAACCGAATGAGAGAAGGAAAGAACCTTTCATCAAGAGGTTCTTTCCTTCTCGCGTTCTTCTTTTTTTATTTGAACTGCCCAAGAGGCAACGGTAAAATTCCTTAATGCGGTGCGGCGGGGAGACTGGAAAGGCTTCCCGTTGGCATTGTAAGTCACACGAAACACCATGTCAGAGAGCCACTTTTTAAAGGCCGGGTTATCGGTGAACTGTTTGTAGAGTTCCATGTCGTCGGACATCAGATTGAACATCACGTTGGACAGCACCCGGTCGCTTTCGATGCGGGCATTCTGCTTGTCGGAGTTCTTCATGGCGTTCTGATATTTTTCATCCTGCGAAACCATCGCAGGAATCTCCGCGACTTTCCGGCGAACGCGGTCCGCATCCACCCAGGCAATATTGCCGAATGTCTCGTTGAATGTCTGAAGAATGCTGGTCAGCGGATCGAGCTCCGGCTCCTGTTTTCCACCGGCATATCCGGCGGGAACCGGATCGATTTCTGCGTTATCGTCATTCAACTGGATCGCAATGGTTGTCTGCGCCTCCACGCGGTAACTCTCCAGATCGACCGCTTCGAGGATTCCTTTGGCAAGATCCGGATCATCCGGTGAAGGCAGCTTGGGAACCAGTAATTGCAGGAAAATAGAGAGCTTTTCCCAATCCGCATTTCCGTAAGGGAGTATCGAACCGAGAAACCCGTAGGTGCGGATAAAAGCCTTGGCCGCGCTTTTGAATTCGATCTGCCCGTCCTCGTCGAGTTCCTCTTCATAACGGGCCACGCAGAGATCGAGAATCGGATCGAGTTTATCGCGTTCAGCATTGTTGATGTAGAGGTCCACCAGGTGTTCAACCTCCTCAGTGGAATACACCTGATGATGCTCCAGAGTGCTGATCAGATCGAAAAGTTTGTTCGGGTCGGTTTCGTCCGCCAGAATGGTCGTGCGGTAAAATTTGCTGAATGCCTCCTTGACGGCCTCTTCATTTTCCGCGAAGTCCAGCACAAAGGTATCCCGTTTCAGCGGACAGGCACGATTCAAGCGCGAAAGGGTCTGCACGGCTTTGATATCGGTCAGAACCTTGTCCACATACATGGTGTGAAGCAGCGGTTCGTCGTAACCGGTCTGGAATTTATCCGCGACGACGAGAAAACGGTACGGTTCTTTTTTGAAGGTCCTTTCGATGGCGTTGCTCGGAAACCCGTTGATGGAGGCTTCATTCTGTACTTTGCCGTTGTACTCCTTGTCACCGGAAAAAGCGATGATCGCTTTGTAGGGACTGTGACGCTCTTCCAGTGCGCGGGTGATGGCGTAATAGTATTCGATGGCGCGGGGGATGTCGCGCGTCACGACCATGGCGCGGGCTTTGCCGCCGATCTTGCCTCTGGCGATCACCTGATCGTGAAAATGTTCGACGATGATACCGGCCTTGATGCCGATGGGAATGCTGTTGCCTTCTACAAAACCGCGAAGTCGTTTCTGAGCGCGCTTCTTGTCGAAGAGCGGATCGTCTTCAACGGTCTTCATCAGCTTGTAAAAGCTGTGATACGGGGTGTAGTTGGCCAGCACATCGAGGATGAATCCCTCCTGAATGGCCTGTTTCATCGTGTAGACGTGGAACGGGCGGTGTTTGACTTTGTCCCCCTCCAGATACGGAGTTCCGAAAATCTCCAGCGTTTTGTTTTTCGGCGTGGCGGTGAAGGCGAAATAGCTGGCGTTGGGGAGCATTTTCCGCCCCTCGATGATCTTGTTGATCTTGTCCTCGGTGGTCTCCTCTTCCTCGTCTTCGGAGGCGGCGGCCTGCGAGAGCGCGAGGTTCATCTTGGCGGCGGTGCGTCCGCTCTGGCTGGAATGGGCCTCGTCGATGATGATGGCGAATTTTCCGGAGCGGTGGTCGTTGCCGATGTCGTCCAGAATGAAGGGAAACTTGAATACCGTGGTGATGATAATCTTCTTCTTATGCTCCAGCGCCTTCCTCAAGTCGCCGGAGTGCTCCGCCCATGCGACGGTATTGGAGAGCTGCATGAACTGTTTGATCGTATCGCGGATCTGTTTATCGAGATTGATGCGGTCGGTTACGACGATAATGGAGTCGAGAAGCGGTTTGCCGTCATGCTCGAGGCCGATCAGCTGATGCGCAAGCCAGGCAATGGAGTTGGATTTTCCGCTGCCGGCGCTGTGTTGAATGAGATAGCGTTTCCCGATGCCGTTGGTTTTGACGTCGGCGAGCAGAGCGCGGACAACGGCCCACTGGTGATAGCGGGGAAAGATCTGATTGGCTTTTTTCTTCCCGGTGTCCTCGTCGATCTTTTCGACGACCTGCGCATAGTTTTCGATGATGTTGGCAAGTTCGGGGCGGGAGAAAATGATCTTCCAGAGGTAATCGGTTTTGAGGCCGTCGGGATTCGGAGGATTTCCGGCTCCGTCGTTCCATCCCTTGTCGAAGGGGAGGAACCAGGATTTTTTGCCTTCGAGGCGGGTGCAGAAGAGGACGCGGACATCATCGACGGCAAAGTGAACCATGCATCGTTTGAACTGGAAGAGCAGTTCCCGGGGATCGCGATCGGTCTTGTATTGCTGGACGGCGTCGTCTGCGTTCTGTTTGGTGAATTGATTTTTTCAATTCGCAGGTGATGACGGGCAAGCCGTTGATGAAGATGGCCAGATCGAGGGCGAGCCGGGTGTCGTCGCAGGAGTACATGAGCTGACGGGTGACGCTGAAAATATTCTGCTCGAACCTCTTCTTCGCTTTGGAATTGTTTTCGGACGGGGTCTGATAGAAGAGGATCAGATTTCCGGCGGGATAGAGATTGACGCCTTTGCGGAGAACATCGACGATGCCGCGTCTGGCGATTTCGCCGCGGAGGCGGTTCAGGAACTGGAGGCGTTTGATCTCGCTGGAGAAGATGCCGAGCCTTTCGACCTTCTCCGGCTGAGTTTCCTTGAGAAAGCGAAAGAGGCGGGTCGTGTCGACGGCGAACTCCCGGTCGTAATCACGACTCGTTCCCTGCTCATATCGGTTCTGATCGCGGAGATACTCCACAATCAGCGTTTCAAGACCTTTTTCCTTTGTGTCGCTCGGCATGATTTTTTATCCATGGGTATTGATATAACGGGCAATACTATCGTAATCCGACATGATTGTCATTTCATTGAATCCAAGCATATCCAATGTATGCAGGATTTTTTTTCTTATTGTGAACCTCAAACAGAATCGGATCCATTTTCAACCGTTGAATAGGAGAAATGGGAATATCCGTGAGAGAGTCCGGATAGGTGTAAAACATTTGATAAAGAAAAAGCCCTTTTTGATTTTGGATTCTCTCAAAGTTTAAATTCGGGCGATAAAGAAAATTCGGCAGAAAATCAATATTCCACACGGGAATCTTGAGAAGTTTTATCTGTCGCAAGATGAATGCCGTCAATGCGACATATAACTGCACATCCGGATCAACATTCTCAATATTTACAAATTTCAGAGATTCATCTTTTCGCACTAAACCCCAATATGCCGAAAGCGGATTCGCGTCGAATAAAACTTCCAGGAATCCATCTTCACAATCCGGCTCATAGTAAAGCTCAGAAACATAGCAATTTTTTGCTTCATCCAATAATGCTGCAAAATATTCTGGATTCCGATCCTTAAGGTCCTGAAACACAGGTAATATTTTCTGATATTCTCTTGAGTTGTTCAGGAAAATTATCTCAAGCAGATTAAACGGCTGACCGGACGCATCCTCGATAAATGAAGTGATATCCACATAATCCCGAAAAACATAAACGAATCCGAAATCACAATGGGATTTGTGGCCGATAAAATATTTGCTGTGCCAGACATTGGTGCTCTTGCGCCCCCGTGGCTGGCATGCGAAATAGAGCGCGACCAACGGCGAAGTCGTCACATCAAGCAGGTTGGTCGGAATTCCGTAATGCTGAGAAAATGCGAGGAAATTATTTTGTTCATTTTCCGTCAGTCGGTGTTTGACATATCTCCCGAAGTCTTTCATTTTTAAGAAAAAGGGATCTACTGGGCGAGGATTGTCATAGGTATTGGAATAGGAGCGCAAAGCTTTTGCACGCATAAAATTATATTCATAAAAGTCTGCCTCTCCCCGAAATAAGCAAGACGAAGAACGCAATTCCTCTATCTGTTTTATAAAATCCGACACAGAAGAAACCGGACATATTTTACATGTAATGGGAAGAGGCATATCACTCCTCACTTTCTTCGGGAATTGTGGAATCCTGTTCTTCGCTTTCATCAGGATCGTCGGAGGGGGCGAGATCTTCGGCGGATACGGCCTCCACGGCGATGTTCCGAACGTCGACTTTTCCTGTCACGACTTTTGATATTAGGCTGTTCTTATATTCTCTTATCAAAAATATGCCATCATGAATTATATTTATACGGTTTTCTATGTGGGTCAATTGCGACTCAATAAATGTAACAATTTCGTTTTGTTCTGCAAGAGAAGGGAAAGGAATTTTAACTGATCCTACTTGACTTGTACTTATATGAGGAACGCTGATTCCGCTCGTTTCAGAAGAAAGTGTATTAAGAAATATGTCACTTCGCAATGCGTATAATAAAAATTTATTAAAACAATTTTCATTTGCACGGATTCTACACACGCGTTGAACAAGCAGGCAAGGTAAATCCGTTGATGTAACAAGAGAAATACGTAACCCACCAGAGATCCATGGCCGATCCATTCCTAAAACAAGATCATTTTCTTGTAATAAAAAATGGGCTAATCCAGTAATTTCCTTATTCCAATAAACCGCCGTTTCCTTATTTATTCCACTCACTCCAATATTAATGCCCCGAAGGAGTAAATATTTCCCTTGTTGTGAGAATTCATCGCTTGCAAATGCATATCCAGGAAGAATTTTCGAAATACTTTTGACTGTACGCATTTCCCAGTGTTTCGGGATGGGGCCGAGCCAGTCGATGCCGGAATCTTTCAGTTCTACGTCGGGATCCAGTCCGCGGGTCACGGCCTGATTGATGATCGCCTGTTTCTGTTCCTGCAAAAGCGCAATCTGCCTCTTCTTGGCACGGATCAATTTGTTGATCTTCGCCGTCATCGAATCCAGATAGCGGACGATCTGCGCCTGCTCGTCGGCGGGAGGCAAGGGTAAACTGTGTCTTCTCAAGGTCGAGTAATCAATATTTTGACCTTCTCTAATGCCAGTTACACAGGTTTGTAACAAAGCAATAAAATTGGGCGATTTCGCCAGGTACCTGAAATATCCGGAATCGATTAAACAAGAATCCGGAATCATAATAGTGTAAGCAGGGCTGATGATTCCTTGATAATAAGCGTATTCGATCCCACCTTGAAAGGAACGAAGACTGATTACAAAATCTCCCACGCGTACTAATTTTAAAAGATGAAGATCTTTTTGGGCTTCGACAGTTCTAGCCCCATAAAGACTTTTCGGTATTACACCATGGTTTTGAGTCGCAGCTAACAATGGCTCATCCGGGTATCCTTTCTCTGAGCGTTCCCGAAAAATGTATTTTATTTTTCGAGTAGTCCAGTGCCTCGGAATTTCCGGGAGCCAGGCGAGGCCGATCGGCTTGTATTCGGGATAGGGTTTCATCGCCCCCCCTCCCAGAATCTCATCGAGCAGTCCGGCAGTCTCCTCCTCCAGTTTCCGCAGTTCCGCCGTGATCTCCTCCAGCGGGCGAAGCTGCAACGGCTTGTAGAAGTATTTCGTGAACGAAAGTTCGTAACCGATCTCCGTCTTGCTCTCGTCAATCCACGCATCCGGCACAAACGGCAAAACCTCTTTCTCGAAAAAGGCCGGAATTCCTCCCTCATACCGGAACGGCACCCGCTCCGTGTCCCGCAGCTCCGCGTCCGCTTCCCCCTCCACCGGTCCGGCACTCTCATCCTTCTCCGTGATGAAGGGGCGCAGTTTCTTCAACAGCCCCGCCTTGAGCCCGGTCGCCCGGGCAAACGCCGTCCAGTCATCCAGCGGCACATCCGACGGCAGCGCGGCACGCGCCTTCTCCCACGCCGCCCGATCCGCCGCCTTGAGCGCCGTCTCCGGAATCTCCCGCTCCGGATCGATCCGAAGCCGCAGCGGACGCTCCACCGTAATCAGCCAGTACCCGAATTCGGAGTTGTCGAACACCTTGCTGTGTTCCGACTCCTCCATCGTCAGAAACATCTCCGCAATGCGGCGGCGGTTCTCTTCGGAAAATTCACAGTTCTTCTTCCCGAGATTCTTCCGCAACGGTACCTTCAACTCCGTCGCGTCGATCAGCTGAATCCTCCCGCGCCGCTCCGGCGCTTTCCGGTTCGACAGAATCCAGATGAACGTCCCGATTCCCGTATTGTAAAAGGTGTTCTCCGGAAGCGCAATGATCGCCTCTACCAGATCGCGCTCAATCATGTAACGCCGCGCATTGCTCTCCCCGAACCGGCATCCCCCGTGAAGAGCGACGAACCATTGTGAACTTCCGCAATCCGGCTGCCGAGTTCGGTGGTCTCCTTCATCTTGGCGATGTTGTTCAGCAGAAACAGCAGCTGCCCGTCACTGCTGCGCGGAATCATCGCAAACTCTGCATCGTCGGCGAAGTTCACCACGAAACGCGGATCGATGATCTCCGACTTGCCGCCAAGTTTCTCCGCATCGGTCTTCCACGACTTCCCGTACGGCGGATTCGAGAGCATGAAGTCGAATCGATACGTCGGGAACCGGTCGTTGGAAAGCGTCGATCCGTAACCGATGTGTTCCGACTCCTCTCCCCTCTCCTGAGATCAGCATGTCCGACTTGGTGATGGCGTAAGTCTCCGGGTTGACCTCCTGCCCGAAGAGGTGAATCGACACGGTCTTGCCGTTCTGGGCTGCCAGCTCGTTCAACCGCTTCTGCGCAACCGTCAGCATGCCGCCGGTGCCGCTCGCCCCGTCGTAACAGGAGTAGGTGGCGTCCTTGATCTGGTCCGCAATCGGCAGAAACACGAGATCGGCCATGAGTTCAATCACGTCACGCGGGGTGAAGTGTTCCCCCGCCTCCTCGTTGTTCTCTTCGTTGAAACGGCGGATCAACTCCTCGAAAATCGTCCCCATCGTGTGGTTGTCGAGTCCCGGCAGACGCACATTGCCCCGGTCGTCCAGAACCGGTTCCGGACTGAGATTCACAGTGGGGGCCACAAACTTCTCGATCACCGCGCCGAGAATCCCTGCCTCGGTCATGGTGTCGATCTGGTTGCGGAACTTGAACTTATCCAGAATCTCCTGCACGTTGGGGAAAATCCATCGAGATAAGCGATGAAATCCGCTTTCAACTGCTGGGACTTCGCCCGGGAGGTCAGGTCTTTGAGCATGAAAGGCGAGCTGTTACAGAACGACTGCCCGGCCACCTTGCAGAGCGCGGGAGTCTGATTGGCGAACTTCGCCGCGTCAAGTTTCGCCTTCATCGCCAGAACATCCGGCTTGCTTTTTTCCAGCACCGCGTCCAGCCGCCGGATTACCGTCATCGGCAGAATCACATCGCGGTATTTGCCGCGCACATAAACGTCCCTGAGGCAGTCATCCGCGATGCCCCAGATAAAACTTACGATAGAGTTGAATTGCAGTTGATCCATATTTGCCGTTTTCTGTCAGTTTCCCGAAACCGGATGAAGCGACGGAGGGTTGAAGCGTCGCCGCTCCCTTTGCGTCGCTCAAATCGTCCCCCCTCCGGAAAATTCAGTTGTTTCTGTATCCTCTTCACTAAAATAGCATTTGATGAACTCTTTTCAATGAATTTCGCCGGTCCGGAGGCTTTTTTTACCGGCATGAACCGCCGAAAAGTCAATTATGAAACCATGCAGAGCCCGGGAGTGTTTCCCTGGACATTGTTCGGGAAATATGATTTGCAGGGCTGACCATCAAGTCCACTACCGGTTTCGCAGCCGGTAGTGGACTTGTCTTTATTCTCCGAAACAAACTTGAGATGGGGTATCGCTTGTGGTCGTTTACGGATTTTTTTACAACCTCTGGAAGAAATCAAATTCGACACTTGCAATTAGTGATGGGGAGGATATAGTATTTTCGAGTTTAAATAAGCTGTTCTATTTGAGGCGGAATACAATATGATGCGTTTGACTCCACATACTTATCGGCGATTGGCATTTCTGGCAAGTTGGAGTATTATTCCTGAAATTAGTGATTCTTGTGACGCCATAGTACAGATAAAAAACGCAATTGAACAAAAGACCTCAGTCTATGAATATGAAAAAAGTATTTTAGAGAAGCTTGATGAAATTTATAGTGAACTTGATCAGTTATTTTTCGATTACCCAGACAGGTACGTTGAGAAGAAAAGAGCGCGAAGCGAATCGTTATTGCCGGGTATAAAAAATTTCTTTGTGGAACTTCCAGAAGAGGTCAAATTATCTGAAAAAAACGAAGTGTCTTTTTACAACTCCTTATGATATTGCTCTTTTCTACGAACGCTTTCGACCGGTTCACCAGATTTTGACAATCATCAATGTTCTCAGACAGCCCAATGTACCTTCATTGTTCCGTACTGAAATTTTGTACTCGCTAATCAACTACTGTGCTGCACCGACAAGAAGTTTCTCGACGGATTTCCTTTATGATTTGGGAGTATTTTCCTCACTTCTGCTGCAAGTTGATTTACCACACTTTTCTTTCAGTTTTTCCGACGATGAAACAGACGAAGAAAAAGCTGAAAAAAAGCTGCATTCATAGATAGCTATATTGGATTTCATCATGAATTAAACAAATTCGATCAACTTCTTGCTCCAGATGAAAATGAATTAGAACGTCGCAAGCGTATTCAGCAGTCGCGTAATAAAAGAAATCAAAACCGTCAGGATGAAATCAAAAAACTGATTAATGAAATTAATAATTCAGTGAACGCTAAAAAAAATGGCATGAGCAAAAAAGATGCCTGTATTTCCTACTTCAAGTCCAACGAAGAATACTTGAAGAATTTGCAAATTACCAGTTATCGAACTCTTCAAAATTTATGTTCACGTGCGGGCCGTAGTAAAAAGCAGCGCTCTATCCGTGACCAGCAAAACGCAATAGATGTTAATGTCGCAATAAATGAACCCCAGTTGTTCAAAAAACTGATAATTGAATCTTAAATTTCTGTTGGGATAATTTCTGACCGGGACTGGCGACTAACTATTTTCGCCTCACATTCAATCTTTAGCTATTTTTCCAATCGTATAGCGCGACTTTCCCTGAAGTAGCTTAAAACATTACTTGTACGATTTTGGGAAAATAACAAGAGTTACCTGCCTCAACTGTTCCAATCGCAATACGCACTTTCCCCCAAAAAATCATTGCCAGAATTATAATATTTCTTTCTTTAAAAATCACAACACACCAATATGTGATTATATTCATAAACCATTTTCAATCATTAACTTGAAAACAAAACATATTGACATACATTATCCGTAGTAAACTCCATAAACAGGAAAGGAGAGTGCTATGGAGAATTCTATGATCGATCTGGTAGCCCGCACGATTGACGTTCCACCGGAGGAATTAGTTGAATGGCTGGAAAGTCGGCAAAAGGTAGAGCACCAAGAGAAGCCTCCGCTAAGTCCATGGTTATCCAGAAAGGCTGCGGCGGGAATATGCATCGGTCAGTACCGACACCATCGACAACTGGTGTGCCGCGGGGTTGATCGAAAAAAGTAAACTCAATGACAGTCGCCCCGGCGCGGTACTGATCTTAAGAGACAGCCTTGAAAAGTTTCTGCGCAGCCGAGTCGTTCGGAAGAAACGCATCCGTCGAGATTATGCACCATCAGTCAGAGGAGGTTACCGTGCCAAGTGAAGAAAATCTTGAAAAGAGGCTGGAAGCTATTCAGAAATCTGTCATTCCCGTCGTCCGCCTGCTGGCCGGACGGCTGGGATGGTGGTTTGATGAGCAAGAAATTATCCGTATCGGGTTGTCTCCATTTCCCCTGCCGCTGCCGGAGGAGATTATCGGGCAGCTGTGCGGAGAGGTGTGCCAAGCATACTCAGGCTTGTCGCAGGAGCTTACCAGGCAGAATCCTAGTCTGCCGTGTTCTAAGGTTGATTCCGATGAAACATTTTCTGCTCGAACGCGAATTGATGCAATGTGCCGAATATTGCGTTCCCTTTTATGGAGATGACATGCGCCCGGGAACCGCCCTGAAGTCGTTGGAAAACAGTCATAATCTGCCCTGTTATCAGGAGCCATTTCTGGTTATACTGAGCCTTGAAGTCCCTCGCCCGCCTCGTTCGGGGAAGGTGGAAACTGCGAGATGAACTGCTTCCGATACTGCAAATCATTTTGAACAACACGTGGAATCCTGGTCATGAAATTCAAGAATATATCGGTCATCGAAAGGCCATTTCAACCAAAAAACAAGAGGAGTAAATCATGTTGGTCCAGACATCCCATACTCAAATATTGGCTCCTGTAAGCTACAATATTACCAATCTTTCTCCACGAAGGAGTGACAAAATATCAGAAAATGATTTTTCATTGTCGCACTGGAAGATGCAGAACAAGTGATCACATGTTCTCAGGCGGACCAGGCTCTTTGTGATGAGGCAGAAAACGGGAGACTTCATGGAGAAGGTTCTTTGCTGTGGGAGTATTCCGGCTTCTGTTGGGTATCGCAGGGCGGGTGTTTCCGGCTTCATCTGCCGGTGGGAAACAGCTTTATTTTCCATTCGAAGGTCATTGGTAATATTAGCCGTCTTGCTCTTGGAGAACCGCAGATTGATTATCTTCAACCAGATGGAAGACTGGTCCCCGCCAACGAGTTTCCTCTCTGGAACACGTTGTTCCCGTACTTGAGGATGGCGGTCTTGAACGCCGCCGCAGAGAATCCATATCCGCAATACTTGGGAGGAGTGAAACTGGCGGAGCTTGAGCGGGCCCGAACTTTGTGTAAAAATTTCAACTTGGTGGAAGCTGGCAGGGACGTAACCGTATAAGCAACGGCAGCTTCTGGCATGAGGACAAAACCCTATTGTTCAAGGAAGAGCCTGCGTGGTTTATGGAGAACGTATACGATGCTGATGGCGTACAAAGAGCTCTGTATGAATGGAAAGTATTTGATAATGGTCGTGCCATCGTTTTGCCTGTTACGTTCTTAAGAAGGAATGGATTTCTGGGGTTGCGACGGGGGGGTCTGGTTATCCGAAGATGCCCTCTTTCCAATCCGCCGAGGACTGGGAAGCTCCGGAACAGTCCATGTAACATTGTCTCTGCCGCTCAAGGGGCTGATCTGTGATGATCTATGGCTCTGTTATCCCGGAGGTGCCGCTGCGGTGGAAATCTGCGATCTGGATCCGCTGCTGAATCAGACTGTTGATATTACCATACTGAATAAGCAGGGAAAAAGCGGTTGGGAGTTCGCGATGCGATTTGCTGCCCGACTTCGACGGGAAAACATTCCGTTTTCATTGACACTGCTGTGTGGATGTGAGTGTATAAAGTTGTCTATGGGGGAGTTTCGCCACCATCTTGCCCAGTGGCAATTACAAATCCCACCGGAACTGTCAAGCGAGTATCGGGGAGACCTGACCGAGTGGATGATGAGCTCTCCTGAAATGCTCATTCCCGGTACGTTGAACACAGATGAAGTTGTCCATCTCGCCGGAGCGCTTGCACCGGAAATCATTCTTCATCTAGCCGCAGCGTTGAGAAACGGCTGTTGGAATGGACACTGGAACGCGGTCAGCGCCCATATGCAGATCGTTGTTTTCGCAGACAAATATAACCTGACCCGTTGTCGAAATCAAGGCATCTGGGATCCGAATCTCTCATGGCAAACCGGCAACCTCGCCCAGGATGAGTTGGAGCGTGCAAGTGCCAAAGCCTCAATCGTTATTCTTGCTTCAACAGAGATAACGAGGGATTCCCGGAGGTGCGAAGGCGTAATCAAATATTGTGTGGATCATGGGATCGGTGTCATTGTGCTCTCGGAAGCAGGCGGCAGCAATTCCTTCCTGCAGCGAGTGGCGACAAAGACATATTTTTTTCAAATACGGCATTCGTGCGGGAAAAAGGTTTTTTATCTGGTCAACCGGACGGGAAAAATTTGGCCTTCGCTTTTCCATTGATCCGACAGGGACTCTTTCCGCAGTGGTCAAGTTAAGTGATAAGGAAATTGCAAATGTGCAACCGGATCTGCAGAAGGAGCTCCCGGAGAACGGCGTTGAGGATTTTCAGCGAACACTGGCAAACGATCTGCGACAAGCCGATTCCGGAGAACAAAACGAATTGTTGAAACCCTATTTCCAATCCGGGATCTAAGTCAACATTTTCCGCCACCATTCTATGAGAAGAAAATCGTAACTCCGGCGAGGTGTCACTGCGTGTTTTCATTTCAGAAGAGGTAGGATTTATGATAATACACTCATACACTCAGACACTCATAAAGATGTTGTTCGTAAGAATATTATAAAAAATCAAAAAAAGGAATCTGAGTATGCCAAGAAAGAAAACTTTTGTTGATAATCAATTTGAAGGACACCCTCTCTGTGATGTTCCACGTGAATTTTCATATAACTACATCAGAACGATTGTCGATCTGGTGAACACGATGACGGAGAGACATTCCAAGGTACTTGTGGCAAGATTTGATCTGCGTTATCCACAGGGATATGAAGCGGATGGTACCAACCGTGACTTTTCTGCTGCCATGCAGGCGGTTTGTCGAGATTTCAGTCAAAAGAAATATGATCCGCAATATGTTGCCAGAAGAGAACAGCAGAGCAGTTGCAATCCGCACTATCATGTAGGGCTTGTCCTCAATGGAAATAAAAAACGTTCCATCCCCGACCTGCGATCCACACTTGAAAAACATTGGGCGGAACAGTTGCAGATTCCACTATCGGAAGTACAGGAAAAAGCTCTGGTTTATCCCTGCAACAGAGCGCCGGATGGTTCTCACCGTTCCAACGGCCGGATGATCAATCGCAACAGTCTGGACGTCTGGGAGCAGAAGAAGGAAACGATCCGGCAACTTTCCTATCTTGGAAAGGTCGATGAAAACGATGTGACCGATTCAGCCACCCGGAAGTTTTTCGCATCCCAGTTTTACAAAGACTACAGCCGAACCATGACCTTGAAACGCTACTGGGCGGAACGCAGAGCCAATGCCTCGTCCGGTAGTTCCACCGGCTCAATATAAAATAAAATTATCTTGCTTTAATATAGAAAGTTATAAAATTTCACGTGTAATTTTACAAGTTTACATTTGAATTTATCACGATTTCCACAGGATGATTGCGAACATGCGGACAACCGTTCCTTCAGGTCATTTCAGGCCAATTTCATGAATAACTTGAGCAGGAAAGGCTTGAAGCCGCAATACGTCGCAGTGAGGGAACAGTCCCGCGAGAAGCATCAGCATTATCACGTATGTTTGTGGCTGGGCGGAAATAAAACGCAAAGTGCCCATAATCACATCCAGACGGCGGAACGACTGTGGCGGAGTCAACTTGGGTTGCCGGAAGGACAAGGCCTGATCGACGATTGCACTCACAGCCGTACCGGGACGAAACAGATCAATGGCGTAATGCTCCGTCATGACGATCCGGAATATGAAACAAAGAAAGCCGATTGTTTCCGCAGAGCCTCGTATCTGGCTGAAATCAATACCAAAGGCAATACTCCCAAAGGACAATGGAAGGTATTCGCCTCCTGGATTCCAGAAGAAATTGAGAAAAATAATTTGATATATCCGTAAAAAGCAGATATCTTAATTATAAATGATGGCAAGGAGTAATATGACGGCATACAGGAATGAATTAAAGCTGGGAGAAACCCTCACCCAAGAGTTCAAGAGCGACATTGCCCGCTTGAATGACCGCGAGTTAGTAGCCGCTGTCGTTGCATTGGCAAACACGGAAGGGGGGGCTCCTGTGGCTTGGAGTTGAAGATGACGGACAAGTGACAGGTCTGCATCGGCAACATCTCGATTTGTCCGGAATGGCCGCAATGATTGCCAATCGAACGACTCCGCCCATCAGTGTTGCAATTACCGGAGTTCATTTTAATTCCAAGCTTGTTGCTCGAATTGAAGTGCCGCGAATGCAGTTGGTTTCCTCTTCGGATGGACTGATGGTGCATCGCCGGCTTAAAGCGGATGGAACGCCGGAAGCAGTACCGTTTTATCCACACGAGTTTTCACAGCGCCAATCATTTCTGGGGGCGTTGGATCCCTCCAGCCAGCCTGTAAAAGGAGTATCGCCGAAAGATTTGGATCCTTTGCAACGGCTCCGTATCCGTGATGCCATTCGCAAATACAGTGGAGACCAAGCCCTGTTGGCTCTAAACGATTCAGAGCTGGACGGTGCATTGGGAATAACCTGCACAGAGAATGGAAACGTTTATCCCACCCTGGCTGGAGTTCTGTTGTTGGGAACCGAAGAACTTTTGTTGCGGCATATTCCTACTCACGAGGTCGCATTTCAGCTTCTTCATGGAACTGATGTTCAAGTAAACGAGTTTTTCCGGAAACCGTTGTTGCAAACTTTTGAAGAAATTGAATTGCGATTCCAAGCCCGAATTACCGAAAAAGAGCTGCAGGATGGTTTATTCCGTGTTCCCGTACCTAATTACGATAAGCAAGCCTTCCGTGAAGCCTTCGTAAACGCATTGGTCCATCGGGATTATTCCCGGTTGGGAATGGTTCAGATAAAACTGGATGATGACGGTTTGACAATCACCAGTCCGGGGGATTCATCGAAGGGGTTAATCTTAACAATCTTCTGACAGTCGCTCCGCGTTCCCGTAACCCGCGGCTGGCGGACATCGTTAAACGGATCGGCCTGGCGGAACGTACCGGGCGGGGAATTGATCGTATTTATGAAGGTGTCCTGCGATATGGACGTCCTATGCCGGACTACAGTATGTCGGATTCTTCCTGCGTATCATTATTCATTTCCGGAGGAGAAGCCGACCAGGCTTTTCTGGAAATGATTTTGCACCTGGAAGAAAAGATGGGAGCACCTCTACCGGTAGACAGTCTGATTATCCTTTCACGATTGAAAAACGAACGTCGCTTGACAACGGCAGAGATTGCAACCTCTATCCAGAAAACGGAAACGCAAGTACACGGCATATTGGAGAAACTTGTTGAAGCAGGGCTGATTGATGCGCATGGAAACGGGCGTTCCAGAACTTACACTTTAAGTTCCGAGATTTATCGAAAACGAAATGAAAAAGCAGAATATGTGCGACAAGCAGGCTTTCGGGCCCTCCAACAAGAGCAGATGGTATTACAGTATATCGAAACCTATGGAGAAATCCGTCGGCGGGATGTCGTTGATCTTTGTAAGCTGACTCCTCCGCAGGCTTATCGCCTTCTGCGGTCTCTTGAAGAACGTGGCTTACTCAAGCGCAATGGAGTTCGGGGACAAAAAGTGACTTACCAGAAAGTATGAGAGTGCTTTCCCGTGCTTTCCCGTGCTTTCCCGTGCTTTCCCGTGCTTTCCCGTGCTTTCCGTGCTTTCCCGTGCTTTCCCGTGCTTTCCCGTGCTATAAGAAACAGTGTTTATCACTGAGTAAAAAATCAGGGAAATGTTCAACTTATTGCAACGCTTGAGCATAAGCGAGTACTTTTCAATCGCTTTTTCCGATAACCTCGCAAGTACTTGTTGCAACTGCTCACGCGGGGAAGAGCCGAGCCGTGGGATTTGTTTTGCCGTGCTTTCCAGAAAGTCAGGAAGTTGGGCCAGATATTTCTCCTTTGCTTTTGCGATCGGCATGAGCCTGATAATGACGTGTCATTTCCGCACTCATGTGCCCGAGGATTGATTGTACTACCGGTAGTGGAATCTGGTAAACGCCAGCCATATAGGCAAAAAGTATGCCGTAGACTGTGAACGTCCCGGATGCTGATGGCGCGCGAGCGCCCTTCTACATTTCGAGTGGTTTGGATTCCCAACTCTTCAAGAAACGATTTAAATCGGTATGAAATACCTGAATGATTCGTCAGGTACATCTTGGCATGATCCGGTAAAACGTATTCCTCCGTTCCGGAATGGGTATGCTGTTCTGTCAAAAAAAGTCAGCCAATGGAGGCAGAATCGGAATATCAAGCAATGCTCCGGTTTTTCGCCGTTTTCGGGTAATCCAGCCGTCATGAATTTCTGACCATTTCAACAGACAGATATCTCCCTCTGATAGGCCGGTACAAATACCGATAATAAAAATCGGACGTACAAAATTATTAAGATGGTTGCCGATCAGCCGCAATTCTTCCGGAGTAAATGCTTCCCGACTTTCCGGCATCGCTTTCTGCAAAGGCAGATCAAACGGATTATTCAGCAAACCGGCATCCTCTTTCAACCACGTGAATACGCTTTTGCATTGTTTCAGGTATTGATTCAATGTTGTTGGGGAAAGACAATCCCGGGACACATAAGAAATCGTTTTCTGTCGCCCTGGTAATAAAAAATTTTTCTCTTTGATAAAGCGCCCATTATTTCGCAGTTCAGCCAAGTATTCTTCGGCATGGCTTTTAGTCACTTCGGCAAGATTAACAATCCCGGGATAACGATTTTCCATAAAAGCACAAAAATCGTCCCAGATTCGCCTGTTTTGTTTGGCACGGCTGCTGCCGGCCTGTTTGGGACGGGGTTTCTTTTCATAAAGTTGATAGGCATCTTTCAGAGAAACAGCAGAACTGCCCGTCAACTCCTGACGAAAATTTTCCACCAGAGCTACTGCATTTTTCTGAGCAACCAGCTTTTTGACAAGTTCTCTTTTCTCCTTCTCATAAGCAAGCGCAGCCCGCTCTGTGGTACACCCCTCACAGACTCCACGATATCGCTTATTGTTTTCCGTGAAGTCATAGTGGTATTCCGCAGTTTCGCCTTTGCTGGTTTTTCGCTTTTTGACACTCATGAGTGACCGCCATCGGTTTGTTTCCGTTTCTATCCTAAAATAACATTCACGGGAAGCCATGTCAAACAATAAACGTCACATTTCTGCCACATTTTTTGATTTTTAAAGTAATTTTGAGCACAGAAGCTACACACTGGCAGTGTGAGGGTCAGCGGTTCAAATCCGCTATGCTCCACCATTTTTTTGCCTGCAAAACGGAGGAGGATGAACGATGGACAACATCAGCAATGGCCCCGTAACGCCGGAAGAAGAAGCCAGAGGGGAAGCGCTCCCCACCCGCGACGAATGCAATCTGGCCGTACTCTGCCAGCTGCTGCAGTTCGCCGGATTGATCATTCCGTTCGGCAGTCTGCTCGCGCCGCTGATTCTGTGGCTGGTGAAGCGCAGTGAATCCGCCTTCCTCGACGAAATCGGCAAGGAGGTGATCAATTTCGAAATATCCCTGCTCATCTACTCGATCATCTGCGGCCTGCTGATCTTCGTCATCATCGGCTTTTTCATGCTGGCGGTGCTCGGAATCTGGGCACTGGTGCTGATCATCATCGCGACGATGAAGGCCTCCGATGGGCGGGTCTACCGCTATCCCTGGACGATTCACTTCATCCAGTGAGAGCGGGGAATCCCGCCGACGGTACGGAAACGGCTGATTTCCGCACCGTTTTTCTTTCCGTATCTCCGGAATATTCCGGAAAAATCCGGTTTTGTCGAGATTTTTCCTTGATTTTTTTGCCGTTTTCAGCATAAATTAGCATCGGTGAAGATTATCCGGGTATAACCAACCTTACTGGAAAGGTATGAAAAATGCGTAAAAATTTTACCCTTATTGAACTCCTCGTCGTGATCGCGATCATTGCGATTCTCGCCGGCATGCTGCTGCCCGCGCTGAACAACGCCCGGGCGACGGCGAACCGCACCGACTGCCTGAACAACTACAAGCAGTTGATGACCGGCGCGCTGCTCTACGCCACCGACAACGAGAACATGCTGGTCTACAGCACCGATGACGGCAACTATGCGAGAATCCTCACCGGGCTGAAGTATAAGGAAGGCGGCACGGCCAACAGCACTCCCTCACAGGAATATGTGCCGGGCAAGATCATGATCTGCAAGCTGAATAAAAAGGATTTCGTCGACAACAAGGACGACAGTTACGAACGGGTCGCCGGCATGCTCAATGCATCTGCTGACGGGGGCTGGTACTCCGACGGCAAGAAATACAAGGAGGTCGGCCGGTTCCGTGCCGCCGGCGCCAAAGATGACGGTTCGGTCATGGCGTACGTGCAGGAGAAGATGAAGTCCCCCAGCGAACTGGTCATGTACGCGGATACCTACAAGGCAGACAATACTGGTAGTGACCCAGTCCAGCACTGGAGTTTCATTCCGAACGAGGAAGATGAAAACGCAAGCGTCACGACGATCCACGGCAATATGACGGTGGCGGCGTTCGCCGACGGCCGTGCCGAAGCGCTGACCGAAGGCCAGCTGAAGGCGCTGGGTTTCGAAAAGATTCTGGACAGCAATCTCGAAGCGGTCGATTGATTTTTCCGTCCGTTGCAGATATTCACTCCGGCCGGGGTCAGCCTGACCGGAGTTTTTTTTAATATAATAAAAGATAAGAGTCTTTCCGGTGTCGGTCCGTTTCCTGGCGCCGTGCTTTGAAGAAGGAGGCGAAGATGAAGTTCCGGCTTCAGCTGTTCCGGTTTGCATTGCCCGTGATGGCGTTATGGTGTGCCGCCGGGTGTTCGGTTCTCCCGGAAACCGCGGCGGAGGTGCGTGCCGTACAGGCAGCAGTCGAACCCGACTATTCGAAACCGGAGAGCTGGGCGGTGCCGTTGCCGGAAAATCCATCCTCGCTTCCGGTGGATGTGTTCTACGTCTACCCGACCGTTTTCGTCGATGCGGCGCATCCGGTGATGGACATCGCGGTGCCGGAGCTGCGCCGGCGCGGCGAACTGATCTCCGGAGAACACACGATGATGTTCCGGGGGAAGTTCAACATCTTCGCACCTCACTACCGGCAGGCGGAGCTGAACCGGGCGCTGCGCGGCCTCTCCGCTTCGCCGCAGGATTTCTCCCCGATGGAGCCGGGGCTGGAAGATGTCCGCCGGGCGTTCCGTCACTACCTGGCACACCGGAACCACGGCCGTCCGTTTCTTCTGATGGGCCACAGTCAGGGGGCGATGGCGGTACTGGAACTGCTGAAGAATGAACTTCCCCGGATGATCCGGCGCTGAAACAACTGGTGGCCGCCTATGTGATCGGCTGGCCGGTGACGAAGGAGGAGCTGAAGCAATTCCCGCAGTTGAAGATGGCGCGCGGTGAACACGACACCGGCGTGGTGGTCTCGTGGAACACCGAAGCGCCCGGTGCGGAGCAGTCGATCTTCTGCGGAGGGGTCGCCATCAACCCGCTGAACTGGCGCACCGACGACCGGCCGGCGCCGAAGGAGGCGAATCTCGGTGCGGTCTTTTTCCGGCCGGACGGGGAGATCGCGCTGGAGCGGCCCGGCTTCTGCGGCGGCGCGCTCGATCTCGAACGAGGGACTCTGGTGGTCGATCTGGAGTCGCCGCAGAAGTACGAGGCGGAATTCTTCCCGCGCGGGGTGCTCCACATGGGGGACATCCTGTTCTTCTACCGCAACATCGCGGAAAACGTCGAAAAACGCACGGAAGCGTTTCAGAAAAACCGTCACTGAGCGGCGCGCTGCCGGAAGGTTCGCGGCGAACAGCCGAACTTGCGGCGGAACTGGCGGGAGAAGTAGTTGCTGTCGCGGAACCCGCACACCTCCGCGATATCGGCGACCGGCAATGAGGTGCTGCGAAGCAGGTGAGCCGCCTTTTCGAGACGGAGCGAGAGCAGCCAGGCAATCGGGGAATCTCCGACGATTCGTCGGAACTGCTGGCGGAAGCAGCCGACGGAGAAACCGCTCGCTTCAGCCATGCTCTGCAAGGTCCACTCCTCGGCGAAAGCGGAGTTGAGTTCGCTGACGATCCGGTTGATCTTGTAGACGGCGTCACCGGGTTCCGCGGCGGTATTCCGTTTCGCGTCACGGCAGATCAGCGTCAGAAGTTTCAATGCATTTGCGAGAACCACCAGCCGGGCGCCGGAACGGTTCTCCTTTTCCTCGAGCAGAATTTCATCGAGCAGTTCGGTAACCTGAAAAAGAGCCGACGGTCGAAGTGCCGGATCTCCAGAGTTCTGATCCCCGGGCGGAGTCTCCGGGCAGCCCCAGATAGGCGCCGATCTCGGCGGTGCCCTGAAACTCCGCCAGCAGCTGGGCAAAGAATTGACGGGAGAAGAGGATGTTGTAGATGCCGAGCCGACGTGCTTCCGCATAGTAGTGGGTTTCGCCTGGCAGGATGAGGAAGACATCCCCGCTGGTGATCCGGTTCTTGGTGCCGCCGAAGCCGTGCGAGGCGCTCCCTTCGCGAACCACGACCAGTTCATAGAAGTCATCGTGCGCATGAGCGTCTCTCACGCTGCTCACCCGGTCATGGACGCAGTAAAGAACCTGAAATTCAAAATCCTGCCAGTTCAGTTTGGTTCTCAGGAGATTCATCGCGGGTGCACCGTTTCGATTTCGACAGATCCACTCCCAAAATAAATCCTTTTGTTTCTTCTGTCAACCATCCGGACGGGTATTGCAAAAAAATAATGGAATTTTTTGAGAAATCCATTTGAAAGAACGTTGGAACGGAGGAATCTTATCGGAGATGGAACTGTTCAAAGAAACTGACGATACGATATGAGAATTCGCTTTCGAATGTGGCAATGCGCCGTCCTGCTGGCCGCCGGCCTTCTTCTTCCCGCGGGGGCGGCGGAACGGCGGCTGTCCGTCCCGGGCACGGTGGGGAAAACACCGCAGCCGCAGCTGGTCGAAGCGGAGTGTCATCTGGAGACGCCCGACTTCCGGCTGACCGATTCTCTGCGTGCGGAGCGTCCGGCCAAAGTGCTGCTGCGCCGCGGCTCGCTGGTGCGTTTCGTCTTCAATGCGAAACCCGGAGAGGTTCTCCGGCTGGAGGAGGGCAGGAGAGCGGCCGACGCGGCGAGCGACTGGCTGCCCGCTTCCGGTGTGATCCGGAGCGTCTACCGGGTCAAATACCGGAACGTCCCGAACCGGAAGGTGTTCGACCGATTGCTCGACTCCGCCGAACCGCTCGGCGCCGTGGTGGAACCGAGGATCTACTCCGGCTGGAATCCGCTCGGGCCGAATCCCGGCAGTCTGCATGTGTTCGAGGGAGTGCTGCGGATCAGCAGACCGGGCCGTTACACCTTCTGCACCGCCTCCACCGACGCCTCCTTTCTGGAGATCGACGGGAAGCCGGTCGTCGCCTGGCCGGGCAGTCACGACGTCTGGGGCGGACTGCGCGGAGAACGGGCCGGATCGATCGATCTGGATGCCGGACTTCACCGTATCACCTATCTGCACGCCAATTCGCGCGGGAGCTGTTATTCCCTGGCGGGGTGGCGTACACCCGGCGGCGAAAAGAAATTTTCGCCGATTCCGGCGAACGCCTACGCGCCGACGCTCCGGGCGAAGATCGGCCCCCGGCTCGATGACTACGGGCGGAAAATTCCCGACTTCAGCTGGCTTCTGGAGGAGATGCTCACCGAAGAGGGGCAGAAACTGCAGCTCTACTTCGTCTCGGTTTCTCCGCAGGTGGGGACCGAAATCCGGTCGGTCGACTGGGGCGACGGCACCCGGACGGGAAAAACGCTCACCCACGCCTACTTCAAACCGGGCAATTACGTTATCACGGTCAGGACCGACGACGACAGGAAGATCTCCCACAAGATGGAACTTCGCTACCGATTCGGGCAGTCACTGCCGAAGCCGGGCCGAGAGGCGGAAATACTCCGCGCCGCAATGTCACAGGAGGCGGAGACCGGACTTCAGGAGGGGAGGGTACCGGTATCTGAGCGAAGCGCTCCGCCGTGCGAAGCTGACCGAAGAGAGCCGGGAGTTCTACGAGACGATGATCCGCAATCAGAACAAGGTCGAACCGGAGGTGCTCTTCCCGCCACTACGAGGCGACACGGCTCGACGACCAGCGGCGCAACGAGCAGTTCGATACGGCGGCGGCGGAACTGCGGAGCCTGATCGCCCGGCTCAAGGCGCCGTCTGAACTCAACACCGCCCGACTGGCGCTGGCGGAGGTGCTCTTCTACGGTTCCGGGGACACGGATGGCGCCGCAAAGGCGTTCGCCTCCGTGGACCGCTCTTCGCTGCCGAAGGCGCGGGTACGGCCGTATGAACTGCTCGAAACGGATCTTGCCGCAATGAAGGAGGGACGTGCCGCGGCGGAGCTCCTCGCGGCGAAGATCTCCTCCCGTCCGACCGGTACGACCGGCGGCAGCTGCTGCGGCTGGACGGGATCAAACTGGCAATCCGCAACGCGATCGTTCTCGGCAAATTCTCCGACGGAATGCGCTATGCCGAGCAGCTGGAGGAACAGCGTCCGGCAATTCGCCTTGCCCCGGACTATCTGCAGCTCAAGAGCCGGCTGGAGGCCGGACTGGGCCGCCCCGTTCAGCGGCGCGGCTGCTGGAGCTGGCACGGGCCCTGGCACCGGATGACGATGAACTGCGCGCGGAGATCGCGCTGGAACTCGGCCGCTTCTACGCCGGCCGCGGCAAAACCGCCCCCGGCGATCGAAGCATGGAAAGAGGTACTTGACGCCGCCCCCGTTCCCGTTCAGCGGTGACCGCGGCGCGGTTGTTGAAAGAGATCCGTCAAAAGGAGGTGGAGCGATGAGAAACGTTCTGCGATATTGTGGAATTCTGCTTGCGGCCGCGCTGGCGGCGGGAGCCGCCTCTCCGGAGGAGGATGCCTTTCTGCGTCCGGTCGGACGCCCGCCGGCGGCAAAGCGCAGCGCCGCCAGGGAGGGGAGTCACTGCCGCCTCTGCCACTGCCGGCGACGCCGCTGCGCCGCCTCGGAGAAGAAACATCCGCCCGCGCCGACCACGCTGATCGGCAAGGTGATCTGGGGGGCTACCTCGATTACACCTGGCCGAACGGGGTGGTGACCAGGGTGTTCGACTGGAACATGGTTCCGGCGGACGCGCAACAGCTGCTGCGGCAGCTCAAGGCGCGCAGCGGGCTGGAGTACCAGGCCCTCTCTCGATCTCGGGATGCTTTCCGGCGACCCGGCGGAGGTACCGGTTCTGCTCATCTCCGGAGGGCGGCGGATCAGTTTCACCCCGGAGGAGCGGGCGAAACTGCGCAAATATCTGCTCGACGGCGGCATGATCTGGTTCGACTCGGTGGTCGGATCCCCCTTCTTTCTGCGGAGCGCGGCCGAAGAGCTGCGCCGGATTCTGCCGGAAGCGCCGCTGCGGCGGGTTCCGGCGGATCATCCGGTCTTCCACATCGCCAAATCGCTGGTCGGCGGGGAGACCAACCGCGACAAGAACCGCCCCCTTTGAACTGGAAGGACTCTTCCTCGGACCGCGGCTGGCGGCGGTAATCTCCCCGGTCGGTCTCGGCTGCGGGTGGGACAACACCTATCCGGAACTCATTCCATCGGCCACCTTCTACCGGTCCGGGGCGGCGGTCGATCTCGGCGTCAACCTCGCGCTCTACGCGATCGGCTGGTTCGACAGTGCCCGGCGCTATGCGGCCGGCGAAAGCGAGGCGGAGCCCGGCGCGGCCAATCCGGAACAGGTGCCCTTCGCACAGCTGGTCACCGACGGCTTCTGGAACTCCGACCCGGGAGCAGGCGACCGTTTCCTGCGCCACCTCGGCCGGAACCTCAAAGTCAACACCACCGGGAGCGTCAACTACGTCAACATCGACCGGGCGGAACTCTCCGACTACCCCTTCTGCTACCTCGGAGGGCTCGGCAACTTCCAGCTGTCGGATGCGGCTGCGGCCAAACTGCGCCGCTATCTGGACGACGGGGATTCCTGCTGATCAACAACACGATGGGACTTTCCGAATTCGATGCGGCGGTGCGGCGGCTCGTCGCCCGGCTCTATCCCGGCCGGAATCTGGAACGCATTCCGGAGAACCATCCGCTCTTCACCCGGGGGCCCTACCGTTTCTCCGGCAGCGGTTTTTTCGGCGGAGGCGGCGGCGCGTTATCCCGACGAGCGCTATCCGCTGCTCTACGGCATCGCCGACGGCGACCGGCTGCCGCTGATCTACTCACCGGTGGATCTTGCCGGCGGCTGGCAGCAGGTGCCGCGTCCGGGAAGCGTCATGTACACACCGGAGGCGGCGGGCCGCCTCGGCGGTTCGATCGCAAGCTACTTCTTAACCCATTAAGAGAGGAATTTTATGCAATCCCAACTCGAACAGCTCCCGGAGGAGATCGCGCAGCTCGGCGGAGCATTCTCGCTTCTCCGCGCGGAAATCGGCAAGGCGGTCATCGGGCAGGAGGCGGTCATCGAGGCGGTGCTTGCCGCGCTGCTGGCCGGCGGCCACTGTCTGCTGCAGGGAGTGCCCGGGCTGGCCAAGACGCTGCTGGTGCAGAGCCTCGGCCAGGCGCTGGCGCTCGACTTCCGCCGCGTGCAGTTCACCCCGGACCTGATGCCGGGAGATATCACCGGCAGCGACATTCTCGACGAGGAGCCGGGCAGCGGACGGCGCGAACTGCGCTTCATCCCCGGGCCGGTCTTCACCAATCTGCTGCTGGCCGACGAGATCAACCGGACGCCGCCGAAGACGCAGGCGGCGCTGCTGGGAGGCGATGCAGGAGCGTCAGGTCTCAAACCACGGTGTTCGCAATCCGCTGCCGCGCCCTTCTTCGTGCTGGCGACGCAGAATCCGATCGAGCAGGAGGGAACCTATCCGCTGCCGGAGGCGCAGCTTGACCGCTTCATGTTCCTGATCAAGCTCACCTATCCGGAGCGGGACCAGGAGATCACGATTCTGCGCGAAACCACCGGGAACAGCCGTCCGCAGCCGCAGCCGGTGCTCGATGCGGAGATGCTGCTCCGCTTCCAGAAGAGCGTGCGTTCGATTCCGGTGAGCGACCATGTGATCGCCTACTGTGCCGACCTCGCCCGGATGTCGCGGCCGGAGAATCCGGACGCGCCCGATTTCATCCGCGAAAATCTCTCCTACGGAGCCGGCCCCCGGGCGGGACAGTATCTTCTGCTGGCGGCACGCGGCCGCCGCCGCGCTGGAGGGGCGGATCAACGTGAGCTGCGCCGACGTGCGCCGGTTCGCGCCGGAGGTGCTGCGTCACCGCATCGCCTGCAACTTCCACGCGGTCGGGGAGAACCTGACCAGCGACATCCTCGTGGGAAAGCTGCTGGAAGCGGTACCGGAGAGCGCCGAATAAGATGAAACGCGAAGCCGCCTCCGGATTCACCTATCTGCCGGCCCGGACCCTGGAGAGTCTCAAGGGGATCGAGCTGGTCGCCCGCTCGCTGGTCGAAGGGGCGCTGCTCGGACTGCACCGCTCGCCGTACCATGGGTTCTCGTCGGAGTTCGCCGGGGACCGCAAGTACGCCCCGGGCGATTCGATCCGCTATCTGGACTGGAAGGCGCTGGCGCGCAGCGGGAAATATTACATCAAGGAGTTCGAGGAGGAGAGCAACCTCAAGAGCTACATCCTGCTCGACGGCTCCGGTTCGATGGCGATGAGCGATCCAGCGGGACATCCGGTCAAGTTTCATTACGCCTGTTATCTTGCGGCGGCCTTTTGCTACCTTATGTATCAGCAGAGGGACGCGTCCGGGCTCTTCGTCTACTCCGACCGGATTCTGCGGGCCTCTCCGGCGCGCGCGGGCCGGGCGAACCTCACCGCGCTGCTGGGCACGCTCGAATCGCTCAAACCGGAGGGGGGCGACCCGCAACGGTGCCTGTCTGCGGCAGATCGCCGAACAGCTGCCGCGCCGTTCGCTCGCGATTCTCTTTTCCGACCTCTTCTCGCTCGACGGGGATTTTGCTCCGGCACTGCGGCTGCTCCGGTTCAAGCAGTGCGAGGTGATCCTCTTTCAGGTGCTCAACGACGCGGAACTCACCTTCCCCTATCGCGGGCGGGTGGAGCTCCAGGATCTCGAAACCGGGCAGCGGCTGGAGCTGGAGGCGGAGCCGGTCCGCGACGCCTACCTCAAGCGGCTCGAGGAACACAACCGCAAGCTCCGGAATCTCTGCGATTCGATGAATTTCATGTTTGAAACGCTGTCGAGCTCGACGCCGTTCGAGCGGGCGCTGGCGGCATACTTCGCAAAACGGGAGAAACTGTTCTGATGCTCGACTGGGGCGCACCGCATCTGCTCTGGATTCTGCCGGCGGTCTGGCTGGCGGCACTGGTGCTGCACCTCTACTTCCGGCGGCGCCGGATGGTGGTGCGCTTCTCCGACCTCGAATTCTTTCTGCGCGACGAACACCATCCGGCGATGCGCCGCAGGCTCCGGGACCTTTTGAAACTGCTGGTGCGTTTTCTGATTCTGACGCTGCCGGTTCTCGCTGTCGCGCAGCCGCGGCTGCGCGGAATCGCTCCGCCGGGGAGCGGCGCGGTGCGACGGGCGATCGTGCTGGACGACTCCTTCTCGATGGAGCGGAAACTCCCGGCGGGGGAGAGCGCGTTTCAAGAGGCGCAGCGCACCGCGCTTGCGTTGCTGGACGGGTTCGACGACGGCGGGGAGACCGCGCTCTTCTTCACCTCCGCCCGGCCCGGTGTGCTGCCGACCGCCGACCGCGACAAGGTGCGCCGGGCGATCCGCGAGGCGAAGACGGCATCCCACGCGGGAACGCTCTCGGGAAGCGCTTGCCGAAGCGGTCCGGACGGTGCGGGACGGAGAGGTGTTTCTCCTCTCCGACTTCCAGAAGAGCACTCTGGGCAGCTGGAACGAAGCAAAGGAAGCGCGTGTCTACGCCCTGCCGCTGCGGGGGCGCGAGGACAATCTTTCGGTGGAAATCGCCGGATTCTCCGAACTGCCCCGACGGGCGGGTGTACGTCGGCAACTCCGGGGAACGGTGGTCAACCATTCGAACCGGCCGGTGGAGAGCCGGGTGGAGTTTCTGCTCAACTCGCGTCCGGCCGGCGAGCGGCTGCTGAGCCTCTCGCCGGGAGAAAGAGCGGACGTGGCCTTCGAATTCACACCGCCGCCGGGCGACTGTTCCGGAAGTGTTGCGGTCGAAGATGAGAACATTCCCGGCGACAACCGGGCGAAATTCTCATTCCGGGTCGCAGAGACGTTGAAAATTGCTCTGGTGCGCGGCACCGGTGGCTCCTCCGATCCCTTCTACTTTCTGCGCTACGCACTCGATCCCGACGGAGACGGGCGGTTCGGAGTCCGGTTCGAGGAGCTCTCTCCGGCGGAACTCGGTTCGGCCGACCTCCGCCGGTTCGGGCTGGTAATCGTCGCCGGAACAGTGCCGGAGAACCGCTGCAATGAGTTCGTGAAGAACGGAGGGCGGCTCTGGCGGCTCCCCGCTCCCGGGGAAAACAGCTTCCGGCGGCAGGAAAGAAAGCGAAGTTTTCCGGGGCGCTCGCGCCGCTCAACGATCTGCTGGAGCTGGATTTCATCGCATGGAAACAGATTGCGCCGCTCCCGGTTCCGGAAGGCGCCGAAACATGGCTCTCCTTCTCTGACGGCACTGCGCTGCTGACAAGGCGGCGGCTCGGCGACGGCATCCGGTTCGACAGTGCGTTCGACCTGCGCAACCGCGCTTCGAACTGGCCGCTGCTGCGCTCCTTCCCGGTGGCGATGGCGAAACTGGTGGAAGCGATGGCGCCGGACGATGCGTCCTCCGTCACCCGCAGCGAACCGGCCGGAGCGGAATCGGAACCCGCCGTCGCATCCGGGGCGGAACTGCGCCGCACTCTTCCCGGGGTGCGCGAACTGCGGCTGGACGGCGACTGGCGGCTGCGGCTCGAAGAGCTCCGGCGCGGCACCGAGCTGGCCGGCTGGCTTCTGCTCACGGCGCTGCTGCTCTTCGGCGTTGACTGCTGGATGTGCAGAAAGGAGGCCGCATGATCTCGTTCGCTCCACTGGTGCCGGTCTGGCTGCTGCTGCTCTCGCTCGCCGCGGTGGGATATTGCATCCTGCGTACGACGACGCGTCGCCGACTCCGGCTGGTCTGCTGGCTGCTGGCCGGACTTCTGGCAATCATGGCGGCCAATCCGGTGGTGATCGTCCGCCGTCCGGACGACCGGACCGGCCGGGTGGCGGTGCTGGTGGACTCCTCGCTTTCGATGGATGTTTGCGACACCTCCTCCGGGAAATCGCGACTTGCGGCAGCCGACGAATTCGCCCGCCAACTGCTCCGCCGCCTCGGCAATGGAATTCCGTCTGAACGGCTCGACTTCGACTGGCAGTTGAAAACGGAACACGCGGAGCAGCCCGGAGGTGCGGCCCATTTCCGGGGCGCGTTCGCGGCGCTCGACCGCCGGTTCGGCACGGGGGCGCTCGCCGCAACGGTACTGCTCACCGACGGCGGGGACGTTTCCGGCCACCGGATGGAGAGCGCGGATTCTCCGGTGTTCGCCGTGAAGTTCGGCAGCGAACTCAACGCGGTGCCCAACCTTTCCTTCGGAGAATTCCGGGTGCCGGAGACCGCGCGCGCCGGAGCGGCGCTCGATCTGCGGCTCCCGGTGACGCTCACCGGGTTTGATTCACCGCAGCAGGTTGAATTCAAACTTTCGATCGACGGCGAACCGGTGACGACCGAACGCTTCGAACTGCGGCCGGGCGAGACCCGGCAGGTTCCGGTCAAGGCGGAGCTCGCCATGGCGGGACTTCACCGCCTCACCTTCGAACTCGCACCGCTGCCGGGCGAGGTGACCGCGCTGGACAACCGCCGCACCGCCGCGGTCGACGCCGAACCGGACTCCCGCTTTACGCTGATCTCGTTCGCCCGCCTCTCCACCGGATTCCGTCCGCTGGTCCGCTTCTTCACCCGGACACGGGCGGATTTCACCGCGCTCTATCCGGCCGGAGCGGCGGGCGGCGTCCGCCGGATCGGCTCCAGTGCCGGAAAGGGATTCGAAAAAGGGCTGCCGAATTCCGCCGAAGCGCTGAAACCGGTCGGTACCTTGATTCTCGGCGACTTCGATGAAGTTGGCTGTTCCCGGGAACAGCTCGCCGCCGTCGAAGCTTATGTGGAACAGGGCGGCACGCTGGTGCTGCTCGGCGGCTCGGATTCCTTCTCCGTCACGCCGGGATCGGCCGCCGCACGGCTGCTCCCCTTCACGCCATCGCCACAGCAACTGCCCGATGTGCCGCTGGAAATCACCGCGCCGCCGGAGAGCCCCTTCGCCGACAGACTCCGCCCGGGAACGGTTCGCGGACTCCGCGCAGTGGAATCGCTCAAGCCGGGCGCGGCCGTCCTGCTTCAGGCCGGGGAGTTCCCGCTGGTGGTCGCCATGCCCTACGGTCGGGGACAGGTGGCGGCCATCCTATCGCCGTCACTCCCGTTATGGGGCAAAAACGCCTCCGAGCGCGACGCCAATTTCGGAACCTTCTGGTCGGAACTCTCCGCCTGGCTGAGCAGCCGCGCCGCCGCGCAGTGGCGGGTGGAGTTGATTCCGGAACTTCCGCTGCCGGACGAGGCGGTGGCGATCCGCGTGACGCCGCCGCCGGATACGGAAGAGGTGATCGGGACCTTCTCGACGGCAAAAGGGGCGTCGCGAACGCTCTCTTCCGACGGCAGAACTCCGGCAATTTTCTCTCCTCCATCACCTTCCCCGACGGCGCGGCGGGTGAACTGGAGGTGGTCGCCCGGAGCAAATCCAGACCCGAAGCGCGCCGGGTGGTGCCGATCGCCGTCGGGAAAGCGATGGAGGAGAGTTCCGAACTGCGCACTCTCGACGGGAACTTCCGCCGCATCGCCGCTCCGGAGCGGATCTACGCCCCCGCCGATCTCGACCGTCTGGCAGCCGACCTTGCCGAACTGGCCTCGCACAATGCGACCGAGCGGGAGTTCCGTCCGGTCTTTGAAACAATCTGGTTTCTCGCGGCGGCACTGCTGCTGGCGGGACTCATCTGGTTCATGAGGAGGAGACTGCATTGAAGATCGATCACGTTCTGCGCCGGACACAGTTCCGGTTCACTGCGCTTTTCGCCGCACTCTTCACCGCGGCGGCGACGGCGTTTGCCGAATCCGCGGTGATCCTCTATTCCGACGGCAGCAGCCGGTCGGGCGAGCTCTCGATCATGGGGAACCGACCGCTGATCCTGCGGCTTCCCGACAGCAAGATCCAGCAGAAATTCCAGCTTGCCGACCTCGTTTCGATCACCCAGAGCGTCGAGAGCGCGACGATGAACCGCCCCTGGCTCTACACCGAGGCGGGCAAGGTGGACAAAACCTATCTCGACGGAAGCTATCCCTTCATCAACTTCGCCACCGAGGTGGAACTGGTCTCCGGCAAGAAACTCAAGGGGCATCTGATCTCGCTCGCCTTCCGGCTGCGCGGTGAAGACGGGAGCGGGAAAATCTTCCTCACTCGACAGATCAAGGGCAAGGTCGGCGAAACGCTCGAGGAGAAGGTCTACCCGGTCACCATCCGCTTTCCGAAGGCGGAGAAGGTTCCGGCGAAACCGGTCACCGGGAAACTCTCCGGCTACGGGAAACTGCAGGCGGCGACATTGCTCGACGTGGAACGCAACGTGGTCTGTCCCGGTTCGGTCAAGGCGGACGGTTCCTTCCGTTTCCCCCGCTGCTGCCGGGGAAATACGAACTCTATCTGCGCACCGACCGCTTTCTCCTCTACGGCCTCGCCGGAACGCCGGTCAAACCGGAGGAGCTCGAAGAGATACGCCGGGTCGTTCCGCTGGCCGACGACTTCTTCCCCGACCGTTGGCTGCTGGAGGCCAACGGCGATGCGAAGCGGGCGCGGGCGCTCATTTACAAGCGGCGGTCGAACTTCTACGCCGCCGAAAAACATGTGCCCGGCGGCGGCTACGTCTGGCACCTGGATATCTGGAACTTTCACTTCGACGGCGAAGCGTGGAAGCTCGACACCCGCCAGATTCCGGTGCGTTACAAACAGCCGGGCAGCGATTCCCCGCGCAAACTTTTGAAACTCGACCGGCTCGGCCGCATCGCGCCGGGCGATCATATCGAACTTGAAATGGGACGGAAAGGCGAGAATGAAGGACAGTTTATCCGCAATCTTGATTGAGTTCCGCCGCTATCTCTTCCGCCGCGCGGCCGTCTCGACGCTCTTCAGTGTCGGAGCGCTCCTCATCGCGGGTGCACTCGGCGCGGCGGCACTGGACAACCTCTTCGGCTGGAACGATTTTTTACGCTGGATGCTCTGGGCGCTCCTGCTCTCTCTGCCGCTCGGCGGCATCTGGAGGGTCGGCCGCTCTCTCCGCACCCTCTTCCGCCGGAGCGACCGCTCCATCGCACTCGAACTGGAAGGGCGGCTCCACATTCCCGGCAACGCGCTGGTCAACGGGGTCGAATTCCGCAGGCGCACCGATCTGCCTGAGTCGATCCGGCGGGTCTACGCCGGATATGCCTCCGCCGCGGCGGAGAAGCGGGAGAAGTTCCGAATTTTCCGGGTGCCGGAACTGCGCCGGCAGGGCGGAATGCTGCTCGGGCAATTCTCCTCTTCGCCGGCTATGCCGCGCTCTGGCCCCGCCCGGCCGCGAACGCTTTCCGCCGGATCGCCATGCCGTGGCGCGAACTCGCTCCCATCAACCGGACCGAATTCCGGGTTGAACCCGGCGACGTGGAGATTCCCTACGGCGGCCGGGTGCTGGTCCGCGCATCGGCGCTGATCGACGGCCGCCCACGCGCCGGGCTGCGGCTGCGGATTGAGTCGGGAGAAAGCGTCTCCACCCTCGACATGACCGGTCACGACCGCGGCGCCACCCGGGAACTCTCCGGCATCATCCGCGACGCCGTCTACCGGATCGAATGCGGACGCGACACCTCGCGCAGCTACCGCATCCGGGTCCGCCCCGCACCGCGCTTCGAAGCGATCGAACTTGCCGCAACTCCACCCGCCTACCTCGGACTGAAGACAAAGAGTTCCACCGAACCGCGCGGAGAATTCACCCTCTGGAAAGGGGCGGCATCCGCTTCTCAGCCCGTCCGCCGGCCGGATACCGGATGGAGGTGGTTCCCGGAGAGTCCTTCGTGCTCAACTCCGACACCACACTTGCGGTCACGCTGATCGACGCCGTCGACGGAATCCGCTACCCGGACTCCGCCCGCTACCTCCTGAAATGCCGGACCGATCGCCCCCCCTCGGTGCGCTTCCTCAACCGCGAACGGAACTTCGAGGCGCCCGCCGGGTCGACGGTGATGCTGGAAATCGCCGCCGAAGACGACGCGGCGCTCCGCAGGATCGTTCTCTCCGCCCGGCGCGAGAGGCAGAGCGCCGAGATCCGAAGCTATGACTATCCGGGAACTCCGCCCGGAAAACCATCCGCGAAGCGGTCCCTTTCCGGCTGAGTCCGCGCGATTTCCCGCCGGGCAGCACGGTCGAAGTACACTGCACGGCGTTCGATTTCCAGCCCGATTCCCGCCCGGAACCGCCCTGCCGCTCACCATCCACGTCACCGATCCTCTGGATGAACTGCGGCGAGCCGCATCCAGCCAGAGCGACGGCAGACTCTACAAAATCCTCTTCTCCATGCTTGACAAGCAGGAGGCGGCGCGCAGTTTCGTCACCGCCCGGCTCCGGAATTTCCGCTACAACGACGCGCGCACGCTTCACAACCGCCAGCGGGAGATCGCCCGGCTCAGCAAATCCACCCGGCCGCTGGTAAAGGCGATGCGGAACGCCGGAGCGATTCCGGCGAAGGCCGCCGATGCGATCGATGCGCTCGGCCCGGATGTGTTCACTCCGCTTGAAAAAGAAGACCGCTCCCCCCTTCAACCGCTCCGGAGACACTCTGACCCGCCATCTCAACGAGGTGGTGCTCCACCAGAGCGCCGCCATCGACCGGCTGCGCCGGCTGCTGACCGGACTGGCCGCCGTCCGCCGCAACTGGGAGAAACGCGAACAGAAGAAGATCGAGGCCGCCGAAGAGAAGAAGTTCTACGAAAAACTGCAGGACCTTCAGGAGAAACTAGCCGAATTCCGCACCGAACAGAAAAAGATCATCGCTCAGACTGAGGCGTTCGATCCGGCGAAGACCGACGACTGGAGCGAAGGAGAGGAGAAGCTCCTCGGCGACCTCGCCGCGAAGGAGGCGGAGTTCAGTCAATACTTCCGGGCCGCCTTCAACGACCTCTCCAAGCTTCAGAGCCAGGACTTCTCCAACTCCGCGATGGCTGATGAATTCGTCGAGATGTACGAGGAGCTTCAGAAGGCGGGCGACGCTCTGGTCAAAAGAAGATCGAAATCGCCACCCTCGCCGAAAACACCGCCTGCGACAGCGCCGAAGCGGTCGCAAACAATCTCGAACGCTGGCTCTCCGACGCCAAGGACTACATCAAGTGGATCTCCGAGGAAAACGGCGAAATGGCCGACGTCGATCTCACCGACCTGCCCGCAGAACTCACCGACATCATCGGAGATCTCATCGAAACCGAAGAGGAGATGACCGAGGATACCTCCGACGGCACCAACTCCTTCACCTTCGACACCGACGACGGCCTCGGCTGGGGCGTCTCCGACGGCACTATTGACAGCATGCAGGCCAAGGGAATCACCGGCAACGTGCTGCCCAACAACAACGAGGTTGGCGGCCGCTCCGGTGAAGGGCGCTCCGGCAAATCCTCCGGCCAGTTCGTCGAAAAGACCGCCACCGGCAAGGGAGGACGCAAAACTCCCACCCGGCTGGTCCAGTCCCCCTTCGAAGCGGGGACCGTCGAAGACCGCTCCAACGACGCCCAGGGCGGCGCCACCGGAGGCGGAAAACAGTCCGGCGTCGGCTCCGAAGGCCTCTCCGGCACCACCCCCGACCAGGACCCCGCCATCGCCGCCCGGCTCGCCGGAGAGCAGGCGGAACTTAAGCAGCGCACTCTCGCTCTGCTCCGGCAGGTCAGCGCCCGCGGGCTCCCTTCCGGCGAACTCTACACAGCTCTCCGCAAGATCGACGAACTCGCCCGCGTCGACTCCTCCTCGGAGTCCGGAGGAGCCGACATCCGCCGCATCCGGGGGAAATCGCCGCCGCATTGCGCAGAGCCCGCACCGCCATCGACGCCGTCGCCCGCGCCGACGCCGAAACCATCCGCACCACCCGGCTGCGGAAGTTCTCCGCCGGAACCGCCGCGGCGGAAAAGATTCCGCCCGGATACGACGACTGGGTCGGCAGCTACTTCAAGGCGCTCGGTGCAGAGGATTCCGCGGAGCCGAACTCACAGCTCAATGACAAGGAGTGAAATCATGCGCAGTTACCCGTTGTTCATTCTCTTCGCCGCCTTCGCTCTGGGTGCGGAAAATCTCCTGCCCAACGGCAATTTCGATGAAGGGAAAACCGAGGCCCTCCACTGGGAGAAGGTGGACAATCTCACCAGCTTCTGGCGCACCGACGGCGCCCGCGGCCGCATCCTCGAACTCGACACCCGCCCCGAACGCTATCAGGTGCTCGAATACCAGAAGAAACGCAAGGAGAATCCCGCAACCCCGCCCCCGAAGCCGGTCATTCCCTCCAACCCGCTCAAAAGCGTCGGCGCCTATGAGGGAGCCGCGCTCGACAGCGTCCTGCTCGACGTCAAACCCGGAAAGGACTACAAACTCTCCGTCGACTATCTCGGCAGAGGCACTCCGTTCGTCTGGATCAAGGGTTTCATGATCCATCCGAGACGCAAAACACTGACCGACTGCTACCAGACCCGTCTCGCCCCGAAGGGCTCCCTTCGGGGAAATGGCGCACCGCCGCAATCACCTTCCGCCCCCCTCGAAACACCGTGAAGATGAAGGTCCGCATCTACGCCTACTGGCCGGCCGGCGTCTACCGCTTCGACAACGTCCGCCTCGAAGAGATCACGCCCGCCGAAGCCGCCGAACTCAGGAAGAAACGCAGCGAAACCGACGAACCGCCGGAAAAGTGATCCGGATGGTTCCAACTCAAATAAATTGAACAGGGAGGAAAATCCGATGAAAATGAAACAACTGCTTCTGGGAGTGTTCGCCGCCGTGACCGCCGTTCTCTGCGGCGCCGGGTGTGCCGGAGTCAACTGCTGTGAGTCCGCCGCCGCTCCGCTTGCCGGAACCGCGTGGAAACTCGATCTCGCCACTCTCCCCGGCACGGAAGGCAACTGGGCAAAACCGGCAAACGCCGTCACCCTCTCCTTCGCTCCCGCCGGAAAGGGAGGCGGGTCGTGTCTCCGGATGTGCCGGCGTCAACCGCTATTTCGGACCGGTCACCTGCGATGACGCCGCCGGAACGATCCGGTTCGGCACTCTCGGCGCCACGATGATGGCCGGACCGGGGCTGGAATACGAAAGAGCCTACCTCAAAATGCTCTCCACGGTCGACTCCTTCTCCATTTCCGGCGGCCGCCTGCTGTTGAAATCCGGCGGAAACACCGTCGCGGAGTTCACCGCGGCAAAGTGACCCCCGGCTCCTAAGACGGCCTTCAGAACGCGGTGGCGACGATTCCGGCCAGCACCATCGCGCTTCCGGCCGTCTCCGGCTTCGACGGCCGCTCCCGCAGCACCACCCGGCTGTAGAACGCAAATCCCAGAATGTTCGCACCGACGATCAGCGGGATTCCCACATTCCCCAGTCCGGCGCGGCTGAGCTGATCCAGCCCGAGAAAGAAGATCTTCAGACTCACCAGCGAAAGCAGCGCCATAAAAGCGCCAACCCCAGCGTCGGTCGATTCCAGGCCGGCCGTTCCCGCCGGGACGACATCACGAGACACCACCCGGCAAATCCACCCAGCGAAACCAGCGTCGGACGCAATCCCGCCGAATCGTGAAAGTCAGGAATCTGCGACGGCGCCGCATACAGCGTCTGCACCAGGCCGAAGAGCAGAAACGCCACCAGAGTCGGCAGCAGCACATTCCGCTGCGACCGGAACTGCTCCGCCACCGGAATTAAAATGCCTCCGGCGATCAGTCCCGTTCCCAGCCACTGTCCGACCGAACCGGTATTCCCCCAGAGCACCACTCCCGCCAGGAACGGAATCACCAGCGCAGCCTGCGAAATCGCCCACACCGGACCATGATTCCCCCGGCTCATCGCCTGACGCACCACCATCTGCGCTATGGAATTGATGACGCCCCCCGTCCCCACCAGCACGAGAAGAATCAGCAGTTCCCGCCACACGATTTCACCGAACCGGATGTAGCAGAGTGCAGTGAACAGAATTCCGAAGAAGGTCTGGGCCAGACTGTAGGCGACCACGTCGAAACTTTTTTTCGCACACCGGCTCAGCACCACCCCGATCGCCGTCCAGGTGAAACCGGTTAAGATCGCCAGCAGAAATCCCTGCCACACCCCTCTACCTCCGAATCTTCGACGCCGCCTCTTTCAGCGCTTCAAGTTTACGCTCAAACGGCAAGAGCTCCCACTTCCCGCGCCCCCGGAGAGCGCGATGGTGGCATATACCTTCCCATTTTCGTCCCGGAGCGGTATCGCCAGCGAAGAGACCCCCTGCCGCGACTCATCATCCACCGCCGCGAACCCCGCCTCCGCCACCTCGGAACAGAGCTGTTCGAGCACCGCCGGATCCACCTCGGTCCGCCCGGTGATCTTCCGCCGGGTCGTCCGCGCAAACAACCGCCGCCGTTCTTCCTGCGTGAGCGCGGCCAGCAGCACCCGGCCGCAGGCGGTGCAGTGAAGCTCCTCCATCCAGAGCTGCGGCGGCTGGATCGGCAGCTTCGGCAGCTCCGCCGGAACCAGCGCCACACAGAGCAGCTTGTCGTTCTCAATAATGCCGACAAAACCGCTCAGCCCAGTCTTCCGGGTCAGTTCGGCCAGCGCAGGCGCCACCGCCGCCCGCAGTTCGCTCCAGCGGTCGGCAAAACTGCCGAGATAGAGACACTGCGGGCCCAGCCGGTAACTGCGCGATTCATCCTGCGAGAGGTACCCCCGCAGATAGAGCGCCCGCAGCAGATTGTTGGCGCTCTGCAAACTCAAGCCCATCTCCCGCGCAATGTCAGTCGCCCGCAGCGGCGTTTTCGACCGCGCCAGCATCTCCATCAGGTCCAGAGCCCGGTCCAGCACCTGTATCAGCGGCTTCTTCTCCGGCATGAAATTTCTCTCCCGTTGCAATTCATCCATAAAATACCATATTATTGTAAATATAACAAGTGCGGAATCCGGTTTCTTCCGGAAAAATTGAAGCTGGAACAATCATCCCCGGCAGCGGCACCAGGCGATCCGGATGCCGTGAAGCGTGAACTCCGGAGCCGCTGCCGGCAGACCGAGCGCGGCGGAAAAGAACGGCGCATCTCCACCGGTCACAATCCGGGTGACGCAGCCATACGCGTTCACGGCACACTCCAGCAATTCACGCACCAGTCCCACCGCTCCCCGGTCGACTCCGAATTGGATGCTTCCTTTCGTGTGAATGCCGGGGAGCTGCGGCAGCTCGGAGGAGAGCGGAATTTCCGGCAGCTGAGCGGTGCCGGTGAACAGCGCCTGCCGCATCAGTTTCCTCCCCGGAGCAATCGCACCGCCGCGGAAAATCCGATTTTCGTCGACGATTTCCATCGTGATCGCCGTCCCGCAATCCACGACCAGCGCCGGGAGTGGATAAAATTCCGCCAGCGCCACGGCGTTGGCGACACGGTCCGCCCCGAGGGTGGAACTGTCCACATAATTGAAATTCACACATCCGGAAGCGTTCTGCGGCGTCAGCCAGAAGAGATTTTCCCGATCCAGCATCCGGCGCGTCTCCGGGACCACCGTCGCCGCCGCCACCGGAAGATCCGCCGGAAGCTGATCCGGCCGGAGCTCCGCAGTCGGAATCCGGGGCAGAAGTTCCAGCATTTTCCCGTTCCAGATCCCCGGCTGGGCGTGGGTATTGCCGATGTTGAGCAGAAAAAGCATCAGAGGAATTTCCTCAGTTCGGGCCGCGTGTCCGCCAGTTTGAGCAGCTCCTTGATCCGCTGCGCCTCGGATGCACGGCAGACCAGCGTCACGTCCCCCGTATTGACGATCACCAGATCCTCCACCCCGATCGCCGCGATCAGATGATCCGCGGACCCCATCACCGTAAGATTCCTGGCGTCGATTCCGGCGAAAAGCCCCTCCGCCACGTTCCCGTCTCCGTCGACAGGCAGATGGTTGCGCAGCGCGGTCCAGCTGCCGACATCATCCCAGTCGAACCGACACTCGGCAACCGCCACATCTTCCGCCTTCTCCATCACCGCGTAGTCGATCGAAATCCGATCGGAGCGGAGAAACCGTTCCGCCAGGCCGTTTTCCAACCGCCCCTCGCGAATCAGCGTTCTGACATCATCGAACAGCTCCCCCAGCTCCGGCGCGTAACGGCGGAACGCTTCCCGCAATGAACGAACCTGCCAGATGAACATCCCGCTGTTCCACCGGTAACACCCCGCCGCGACAAAAGCACGGGCACGTTCCGGATCCGGTTTCTCCCTGAAACCGAGGCTGTGATAAAACCGGGTGAGCCCCCGCACCCCAGCTCTTCACCGCAATGAATGTAGCCGTAGGCGGTCTCCGGTCCGGTCGGAGGAACCCCGATGGTCACCAGACAGCCCGGTCGCTCCGCCGCCAGCGTCGCGGCGTCCCGGAGCACCTCCGTGAGCTCCCGCCGGCGGCGGATCGCATGGTCCGCCGGCAGCAGCAGCATGACCGCCTCCTCCCCTCCCCGTTCACAGACCAGGGCCGCGGCCAGCGCCGCACAGGGACCGGTGTCCCGCCCCGCGGGTTCCCCGATGATGTTTCCGGCAGGAAGCTCCGGCAGCAATGACCGGATCGCCTCCACATATTCCCGATTGGTGATGACCAGAATGCGTTCCGCATCGGTCACCTCCCGGACCCGGGCAACCGTATCCTCGATCATCGTCAGCTCGCCGGTCAGTTTCAGCAGCTGCTTGGGGGCGGGCGTTCCGGCTCTTCGGCCAGAAACGCTCCCCCCTGCCGCCGGCCATGACGACAGCGTAAATCGGCTGATCCATGGAATTCGCCGCTCTCCTCCGCGCGTCAGCTCAGCTTTTCGATGATCTTGGTCAGCGGCAGGAACAGCGCGATCACGATCGTACCGACGATCACCGCCAGCGCGACGATCATCAACGGCTCGATCATCGAGGTGAGTGCGCTCACCGCGTTGTCCACCTCTTCCTCGTAGGTGTTGGCGATCTTGTCAAGCATCTCCGGCAGCTTACCGGTCTCCTCTCCCACCTCCACCATACTGATCACCATCTCCGGGAAGATCTTCGTCTCGCTGAGCGGAACCGCGATGCCTTCGCCCTCCTTGACCGCGTCGTGCACCTTTTGAATGGCGGAGGCGACCACGTCGTTTCCGCTGGTCTCCTTGACGATGGCCAGCGCATTCAGCACCGGCACACCGGAGGACATCAGCGTACCCAGCGTCCGGCTGAAACGCGAAATCGCCGTCTTGGAGATGATCGGCCCGAAAAGCGGCATGTTGTACTTGACCCAGTCCACCCCCCACTTGCCGATCGGAATATGCACGATCACCTGGTAGAGCGCGATGACCGCCGCGATGCCGCCGATGTAGAAGTACCAGTCAGTGATCAGCGTATTGCTGATCCCCATGACCAGCAGCGTAATGTCCGGCAACGGCTCCTCCGGGCCGAGCAGCTCCTTGAAGATCTTCTGGAAGTTCGGCACGATGAAGATCATCAGACCGACGATGGCGAGAATGGCGATCGAAAGCACCACCGTCGGGTAGATCATCGCCGACTTCACCTTGCCGGAAATTCGCGCCGCCTTTTCCATGAAGCTCGCCAGACGGTCGAGAATGATCTCCATGGCACCCGACGCCTCTCCCGCACGGACCATGTTCAGATAGAGTTTGTCAAACGATTTCGGATGCTGCGCCAGCGCTTCCGCAAAGGTGGCCCCGCCTTCGACCGTCTCCGCCGTCTTGCTGAGAACCTGCTTGACCGCGGGATTGCGCGCCTGCTTCTCCAGCGTGTGCAACGAACGGATCAGCGGCAGCCCCGCACTCAGCAGAATCGCCAGCTGACGGGTCACCACCGTCAAATCCTTGCGTTTGATCACCGCCGCGCCGAGGCTGACGTTCATCAGCGAACCGCCGCCCTTCTTCTTGCCGGTGCGGTTCGCGGCCTTCTTCTTGGCGGTAAGCACGGCCGGCTTGATCGAAGTGGGAAACAATCCCTTGCTCTTGAGTTCGATTGCCGCCGCTTCCTCGGAATCGGCGTTGATCTTGCCCTTCTGTTCTCTGCCGTTTCCGTCCATCGCGGAGTAGAGATATTGCGGCATGATGCATTCTCCAATTGGGTTTTATTGCAAAGGCGCCTCTCGCGCCGGTTCTCCATCAGGTGTAACGAACAACCTCGTCCACGCTCGATTCATGATTGAAAATCGCCGCAAGTCCGTCTTCCCGCAGCGTGCGCATCCCCTGCTCCCGCGCCTTGTCGCGGATCGCGGAGGTCGGCGCATTATCCGAAATCAGCTCGCGGATGTCGCCGTTGACCACCAGAAGCTCCGTCAGCGCCTTCCGCCCCTTATACCCGGTGTAATTGCAGGTCGGACACCCTTTGCCGTAGCAGAACTTGCGGTCGCCGATCTCCTCCCGCGTCAGATTGAGCCGCTCCAGATCGTCGTCGGTCGGCGTGTAGAGCGTCTTGCAGTTCTTGCAGACCCGACGGATCAGCCGCTGCCCCAGCACACCCGCCAGCGAGGAACTGATCAGGAACGGCTCCACTCCCATATCCACCAGTCGAGTCACCGTGCTCGCCGCGTCATTGGTGTGCAGCGTGCTGAACACGAAGTGCCCGGTCAGCGACGCTTCGATCGCAATCTGGGCGGTTTCAAAGTCGCGGATTTCTCCGACCAGGATCCGGTCCGGGTCCTGCCGGAGGAAGGCGCGCAGCGCCCGTTCGAAGGTCATCCCCACCGCATCGTTGATCGGGCACTGAATGATCCCTTCAATATCGTATTCGACCGGGTCTTCGGCGGTGAGCAGCTTGTCCTCCGGATTGTTGATCTCGCCGAGCGCCGAATAAAGCGTCGTGGTCTTGCCGGAACCGGTCGGACCGGTCACCAGCAGAATGCCGTTGGGCAGGTGGATGAGTTCCCGCAGCTTCTCCAGCACGTCCTCGCCGATGCCGAGCGAGTCGAGGCTCAGATTCACCACCGACCGGTCGAGCACGCGGAGCACCACCGATTCCCCGTAGCTGGTCGGCAGACAGGATACACGCAAATCGATCGGCTTGCCGTTGACCTTGAGCTGAATACGGCCGTCCTGCGGCCGGCGGCGTTCCGAAATGTTCAGCCCGGAGATAATCTTCACCCGGCTGATCACCGGCACCGCCAGACTCCTCGGCGGCGGCGGCATCTCATAGAGCGCGCCGTCCACCCGGTAGCGGATGCGGAAGTTCTTCTCAAACGGCTCGAAGTGAATGTCCGACGCCTTGTCCTTGATCGCCTGCTGCATCACCACGTCCACGAACTTGACGATCGGCGCGTCGTTGGAGTGGTCGACATCGTCCTCCTCGACGATCTCCTCATGCTCCCCGAACGCGGCGACGATGTCCGCCACCGTGTCGACCTTCTCCGGATAGTAACGTTCCAGCTCCTGGTCGAACCGGTCCGGATCGACCGGCACCGGCAGAATATTGTGGTTGATGATGAACCGAAGCGACTCCACCGTCTGGTAGTCGAGCGGATTGCGCATCGCCAGATGGAGCATATCCTCATCCTCATCGAGCTTGAGCGGAATCACGCCGTAACTCCGGGCCGTGTTGACCTCAATGAGATCGATCACCTCCTTCGGCAGATCCTCGTCGGTGGGAATCCAGACGTAGGAGCCGAGATTCTCCGCCATCGCCTCAAGCATCTCCTTTTTTGGTGAAGATGCCGAAATTTTCAATGATCTCCATGACCGGCTTGCCGGAGCGTTCATGTTCGTCGACCACCTCCCGGAGCTGGTCCTTCAGGCCGGGATGGCCCTGGGAACGCTCATTGGTGAGCAGATCGATCAGTGCGGAACTTTCGATATCGAGCATTTTATCAGTCCTGCCGCTTAATTTTCATCCATCAACGTGACGAAGATCACCTCTTCGAGCGTGGAAATCCCCGCCTCCGCCTTGCGCATCGCGTCGTCCGGAGCGAACGCATCCCGGCCCGGCGGGCCGCTTCACGGATCACGCCCGATGACTCGTTCGCAAACACCAGCCGCGCAATATCCTCGGTGATCTGAAAGATTTCATAGATGCCAATCCGGCCCTTTGTAGCCGGTGTGGCCGCACTTCTTGCACCCCGTCCCCTTGTAGAACTGATGGTTGGCGAGATACTCCGGCGACAACCGCAACATCTTGATCTCCGCCGCGGAGGGCGTGTACGGCTTTTTGCATTCCGGGCAGATCCGGCGCAGCAGCCGCTGCGCCATCACCGCCCGCAGCGCCGTCGCCACCAGGAACGGTTTCACCCCCATGTCGACCAGTCGGGTGATCGCGCCCGGCGCGTCGTTGGTGTGCAGCGTACTGAACACCAGGTGACCGGTCAGCGCGGCGTTGATGGCGATTTCAGCGGTTTCAACGTCGCGGATCTCTCCGACCATGATGATGTTCGGCGCCTGACGGAGCATCGAGCGGAGCGCCGCGGCGAAGGTCATCTCCACGTGCCGGTCCACCTGCACCTGGTTGATGCCGGGCAGCTGGTATTCGACCGGGTCTTCGACGGTGATGATCTTGCGGCTCGGAGTGTTGATCGTGTTAAGAAACGCGTAGAGTGAAGTGGTCTTGCCGGAACCGGTCGGACCGGTCACCAGAAAGATGCCGTCCGGCAAACTGATGATGCGGTTGACCAGTTCAAGGTCGTCCGCGTAGAATCCCAGCTTCGGAATGTCGAGCTGAATGCTCGCCTTGTCGAGGATTCGCATGACCACGCTCTCGCCGTGGGTGGTCGGAATCGAAGACACACGCAGGTCGATGTCCTTGTCGCCGACCGAAAGCTGAATGCGTCCGTCCTGCGGAATGCGCTTCTCGGTGATGTCGAGGTGGGACATGATTTTGATTCGGCTGGTGAAGTTGGCCTGCAGATACTTCGGGGGGCCGTCCACCTCCCGCAGCGCACCGTCCACCCGGTAGCGGACCCGGTAGCGCTTCTCCATCGGCTCGAAATGAATGTCCGACGCCTTCATCTTGTAGGCGTCGATCAGCAGTTTAGTCACCAGGCGGATGATCGGGGCATCGGCATCTTCGGCGGTCTCCGCCTCGCCGAGGCGGCTGTCGGCAGCCTCCTCGTTCTGTTCGATCAGCATATCGGCGTCGGCGATGTTGGCGTCACCGAGAAAACGGTTGACCTGTTCGGTCTCGTCGGCATAATGCTTGGCGATCTGGAGGTCGATCTGCCGCTGCGGGGCGATGACTGCGTCGACGTCGCCGCCGAGCAGATAGCGCAGCGTATCGAGCGTCTCCATGTCGGTCGGATCGCTCATGGCGATGGTGAGCAGATTGTCGTGCTTCATCACCGGCACCACCCGGTAGTGGAGCGCGATGTCGCCGCTCATGGAGTCGATCACCTCCTGCGGAATATCGTAGTGGCTGAGGTCGAGCAGTTCCATGCCGTACTGCTGTGCGAGCATGGCGAGCAGCTCCTGCTCCTGAACGATGCCCTTTTTCTTGAGAATGTCCACCGCGTCGACGAACTCTTCGCTGTCGGCGGCCTCCTGCCGGGCCTGGGCAACCTGCTCCGGAGTGACCATGCCGTACTCCTGAAGCAGCCCGAGAACGTATTCGGTATCTCTGGCCAAAATCCACCCCCCTGTTGAACCGTTTTTCTTGTAAAAGCGGCGCCGCCTCGGAGGAACAACTGCTGTCGGCGGTTCCGCAAAAATATCCGTTTCTGAAAGTTAACGCCGTTTCCGGCAAATGTCAAGCTTCGGTCACGATATCTGCGATGATTTTCTCGATTACCGCCGGATATTCCGGAATTTTCCGCTCCTCTGCCTCGGCCAGCTCCAGCGGAACCGAGGTCGCCGGACTGGAAGGTGCGAACACCGTGCAGCTGTCCGGGGCCGGGATGCAGGAGAGTTCCATCGTGCCGATCGCCTCGGCGATCCGGATCGACTCGTTCTTGTCCGCGCCGACCAGCGGACGGAGCACCAGCATGTTGACCGCGCGGTTGATCGTATTCATATTGTTGATGGTCTGGCTCGCGACCTGTCCGACCGCCTCGCCGGTGACCAGCGCCCGGCAGTCGCTGCGCAGCGCGACCTGTTCGGCGATGCGCAGCATGGCGCGGCGGTAGAGGACGGTGCGCATCCGCTCGTTGCAGCAGTCGCGGATCAGTTTCTGGAGCGGCGCGAGATTGCAGAGGTGCAGTTTCCCCCGGAGCTGCCATTCGTTGAGGTGGCGGGCGATGCGGCGCACCTTCTCCTCGGTCTCCGGCGGCGTGTAGGGCGAACTGTGGAAGGTGATGTAATCGGTCGGACAGCCGCGTTTCATCACCATCCACGCCGCCACCGGAGAATCGATGCCGCCGGAGAGCAGTGTCAGCACCCGCGGATTGCTCCCGACCGGCAGGCCGCCGGGCGCCGGCAGGGAGTTCCAGAAGAGCGCCGCGAACTCGTCGCGCACTTCGCACCCGAGGGTGAATTCCGCATGGTCCAGATCGAGCTTGAAGCGCCGTTCCCGAGTCGTTCGGCGATGGCGCTGACCAGATCGATCTCGATCTCCTGCGAGCGGAAAGGGAAACGCTTGTTGCTCCGGCGCGCCCGCACCCGGAAGGTCACATTCTCCCGTTCCGCCAGCGCGGCGCCGAGCACTTCGGGCGCCATGGCGACGGCGGCTTCGCGGATGGCGTCCATGTCGACCGGCAGCCGGACCGCCGGAGAGAAGGACTCCAGTCCGAACGCCTTCGCCAGCTGCGGCCGGATGGCCTCCATTTCCGCGGCGGAGAAGGCCTCCCCGTCGACGCGGTTCACCCAGATCCTCCCCGGACCCGGTGAACCCGGCAGACGCCGACTTCGCGGAGCAGATGGGAGATGTTATCGACCAGGCAGCGTTCGAACATGTTGCGGTTGTTGCCTTTGGTCGCGATTTCGTGATAGCGGCAGATGATGCTGTTGTACATGATTTCTTCCTGAAGTTCCAGATGGTTGCAGACAATACCATATGAGTGTGATTTTTTCAAGTCCGGCAGCGGGAAAATGCGGCACCTTTCCGGCGGAATCAGACGGAATCTCCGGAATCCGCCGCCCGGCGGCGGTACTCCCGCGGCGAGAGGCCGAAATACTTGTGAAACCGTGTCGAAAAGTAGTAGGGATCCGGCATGCCGGACTGTTCGGCCACCTCACTGACCGGGAGTCCGGATTGTTCGAGCAGCCGCGCCGCCCGGCGGAGCATGGCGCACTCCCGGTACTGGCGCGGAGAAATTCCGGTCGCCTGCCGGAATTTCGCGAAGAGCGCCGCGCGCGACATGCCGCAGCGGGCGGCGATCCGGTCCACGCTGTCGCCGCTGTTGAGCAGCAGCTCCTGCGCGAGGCGGATGGCGGAATCCGGTTCCGCCCGGACCGCCTGGATCCGGTTGAAGCCGCGCACCAGCACGCTTTCGAGCAGCAGCATCGCCAGCGGATTCCATCCCGGCGGACGGCGCAGTTCGAGCTGATGGACTTCGGAGAGCGTCTCCCGGACCGCCGTCTCCTCCTCTCCGGTGAAATGGACCGCTCCCGCTCCGGGAATCGCCGGCGGCCACCGCAGCGCCTCCGTCACGTGCGGGCGGGCGAGAAAGTGGAACCAGAGCAGTTCCCAGCCCGGTTCCGGCAGAAACTGGTGGCAGAAGCCGGGGGTCATCAGAATGAGCATCCCCTGTTCGACGACTAGAGATTTGTCGTCGCAGACGAGGGCCCCGTGGCCGTCCCGGACGAAGATCAGCCCCCACGAGGCGGTCAGCCGCTGAAACCATGGGCGGAGAATCGGCGGACTGATGGTTTCCCCGGAAATGAGGTCATCTTCGGAAACCGGATAGAGTTCTTTCGGCATATTTAGACAAAATCAAAGGTTTTTTGGATATTCTGCCATTTTTTCAAGACTTTTTCAAGTATAATATAAGAGGGAATAAAAAGAAAACAATCCTGAGGGTTGAAAATAATGACACAACTTCGCAAATCCGCCGTCACTTCGCCGCGGCCGGGAACGGTTCGCTTCAGAGGAAGCATCGGGGAACAGATGGAGCGCTTCCTGAACCGCCGCCTCCGCTCGGAGGAGGCGCGTCCGGCGTATCAGGAGGCGGAGGACGCCTTCCGCAACAAACTCGACGACGCCTCGGGCGTGCACGGCATCTGGCAGGGGGAGTTCTGGGGCAAGTGGATCATCGGCGCGGTGCGCACCGCGGAATATTTCGACGACGGCGAGCTGCGGGAATTCATCCGGCAGGGGTGCACCGACTGCTCGCGTTGCAGGAACCCTCCGGCTACCTCGGCACCTACCGCGACCCGATGAACGTCTTCGCCGCCGATCCGGCCCGGACCGAGCCGGTGCTCGGCTGGCCCTGCAACTGGAACTGGAACATCTGGTGCCGCAAATACACGCTCTGGGGATTGATCGAGGCGTGGCGCCTGCTGAAGGAACCGGAAATCCTCGCCGGGGCCGAACGGCTGGCCCTGCAACTCATCCACTCGCTGCGGGAACACCAGATCCGGCTCGGCGCGACCGGCACCTTCACCGGAATTCCGAGCGGTTCGATTTTGAAGCCGATGGTGCAGCTTTACCGCGCCACCGGGAACGCGGAGTTCCTCGATTTCGCGCGGGAGATCGCCGCCGACTGGAAGCGCCCCGACAACCTCGCGCCGAACCTGATCGCCAACGCCCTTTCCGGCCGCCCGGTGCACGAGTGGTATCCGAAACCGGAGAAGTGGGCGAAGGTGTATGAGATGCTCTCCTGTTTCGACGGCCTGATCGAACTCTACCGGGAGACGGGAGACGCGGAGCTGCTCGAAGCGGCGAAATCCTTCCACGCGCTGCTGCACCGGGGGGAGTACAATCTGCTCTTCAGCGTCGGCTTCAACGACATCTTCCGCCACGCGGGGGCGCAGCTCAACGCGATCTCCGAACCATGCGATGTGATCCACTGGATGCGGCTCTGTTACGAACTCTTCGTCGAAACCGGCGAGAAACGCTATCTGGACGACTTCGAACGGGCGTTTCTCAACCCCTTCCTCGCCGCCGCCTGCCGGGACGGGCGCTGGGGGCGCGCGGCGTCCGCAGCCACGGGCGGCACATGATCGTCTTCGAACAGGCGGGAATGAAGCGCAACCACTGCTGTGTGAACAACATGCCGCGCGGCTTCCTGAATGCGGTCCAGGCGGCGGTGACGCTGCATGGCGACGCGGTTTCGGTCAATCTCTACGTCGAGGCGGAGGGGAAGTTCCCGCTTCCGGGCGGCGGAGAGCTTTCGTTTGCGCTCTCCGGCGATTACGCGGGGCTGGGCGAAGCGGTTCTGGCGCTGGAGCTCTCCGGCGCGGCCGACGTGCCGCTGCGACTGCGGATTCCCGGCTGGGCGACCTCGGCAAAGATCGAGTGCGGCGGGGTCCGGCGCGATGTATCGGGCGAGTGGATCGAAGAGAAAATTCCGGCGGGACACTCCGAAATCAAACTCCGTTTCGGCCGGAAGCTGGAGATCCGCCGCCATCTGCCGCCGGAGGAGACGGACGGCTGGTATGAGATGCGGTGGAACGAGCCGGGCATGGAGGGGATGTTCCGCACCGAGCCGGGCAGCACGCTGGTGTACGGGCCGCTGCTGCTGGCGCGGAGCAAATTCATCGGCAATACGGAAGCGGAGATGTTCGGTCCGGCGCTGGAGCCCGGCTTCGACTGCCGGCTGCGGCGGGTGGCCTCGGCGGAGGCGCGCTGTGTGTTTGAGGCGGATTTCGGGTCTTTCACCACCCGGGTGTGCGACTACGCCTCCGCCGGAAACGCGATTCTCGACGACGTCCATTTTTTCAGTGTCTATTTCTAAACCGAACCACAGGGAGGAATGGTATGATGGCCGTGACTGAATTGAAAAAGATAAAGAGGCGGCGATTTTGCATCCGTGCCGGGAGAAACATCGTTCCGGCAAAGATTTCCGCAGAACGCCCTCAATTTACTTTGATAGAACTCCTTATTGTGATTGCGATCATCGCGATTCTGGCTGGCCTCCTCCTTCCCGCACTGAACTCGGCCAGAGAGAGGGCACGTGCCGTGAGTTGTACCAATAATTTAAAGACATGGGGACATGCATCCGCCCTGTACCAGGGGCGTTTGACGATTTCACGGTTCCATATTTGATGAGGGGAGAAGATAACAGTCTCTGGTATGATCCGGGAAGCTGGCTGGTCAAGAGCGTTTTCCCCACATGTCGGACATGAGAGCGCTCCGACAGCGGCAACTTCTCTCTGGCAGGCACGGCGGTACTTTAACGGCTGTCCTTCCGATACGGTTCTCAATCCCAATCGAAAAAATGGCTACATCATGAATTACGATTCCAGCTTCAACGCCGTGGATCCCGATGCTTCCAGCGCGCCTGCGCCGAAGAAGGTGACAAGAATCAAGAATCCCACCTCCGTCATCGAGATTGCCGAGTATGGAGAACCTCTCTCCGGCGGAATCGCGTATGGATTCAACAATGTACTTGATGCACAGGTGAATCCCACCAGCATTCAACGCAGAATTTTTTACCGCCACAACGGAAACGCCAACGTGATCATGATCGCAGGAAATGTTGTTTCGGCAAGGCGATTTTACAAAAGCAAGGGAAACACACCAGATCTTCTGGCAACTTCCTGGTAGTGGAAAACGCTGCAAGGAGTATGGAGGATCATATGAAAACCACAGGTTTGCTGAATATTTCACTGATTTTGTTCCTGATCGGAAGCGCCTGCCGCACTTCCGCTCTCGAATGGAGTCCTCGGGGAGAAATGGAAGCCGGAGGATTGTCGTTTGCGGTCCACGTTTTTTCGAAGGATTGGAAGGGTTATTCCCAGGGACGCAAAAAATATTTTTCCCCTGTCGAAGAAAAAAATCAAAAGACAGTTTCAGGCAGTATTCAGAAAATTTCAATTCCGGGACTGCCCGAGGGAAAACTGGAAACGGATTGGCAGAGACGTGGCGAACGGGAAGGGAACTATCGCGCCCGGCTCCAATTCCCCGATGGCGCCGAGCTGAAAACGGCTGCGTTGTGCGTTGTTCTTCCTGCCGCAAAATATCGTGGAGCGGTTTTGCAGGTGGATGATCAGACAATCACGCTCCCGGAAGAGTTCCGGGAAAATTCCGGTTACAATCTTCATGCCGGACGGATTCAGAAACTCGTCTTACCGGGCAACCGGGGGCCAGTTGTTCTGACGGGGAGCTGGAATGTTCAAATTCAGGACAGCCGCCGGTATGGAAAAGATCATTTTCTGATCCGGATGGAATTTCAAAACTCTCGCGGCAAAGTCCGTTCTTCCGAACTTTCTCTCAAGATCCGGGAAGAGAACGCAACCTTTTCCCATCTGGATTTTCGTCGGGCTGCCAACATGGGTTTTGCCGATTCCCGAGCCGAGGACGGCGTCGGCGGCTGGACGGACCAGGGACCGGAAAGTGATCTGCACTCTTTACCGCCCGGGGAACAACTCTTTCAGGGAGTGAGCTTTGAAATTCTCGATCCGCAGAAGAACAACGGGAAATCCTGCCTGATGCTGGCGGGGCGTCATCGTCCGGCATTTCCGGTTCGGGCCGTCTGTCCGCTTCGCGGCGGGGGCAAAGCAAAGTTTCTTTATCTGCTTCACGGAAGTGCTTGGACGGAAAACCGGCTCGTCGGAACGGTTCGAGCCGTATATCAGGATGGTTCCGCATCCGAATTCCCCGTGCTCGGGAACCGGGATGTCGGAAACTGGAAGGACCCGGTTGCACTGCCTCGCGCGGACGTTGCCTGGCATGTCGACGGCAGGGACGGGTATATCGGACTTTATCTGAGCTGTTTCCCGCTGGAGGAGAAAGTGCTCGACCGGGTGGAGTTCGTTTCCGCGCAGAATTCGGTGTGGGGGATTGTTGCAGCATCGATTTCGGATTTTCAGGTTCTGCGCAGCAATCTGCCATTCTACATTGTCGCGGAAAAGAAATTTTGCAAGCTTCAGGACCATGGGGATGTGGAGCAAGGGTCATGTCTGGATTTTTCTCATCAGCTCGATGCTCCGGCGGGAAAATACGGGCCGATCCAAATTCGCAACGGACAATTTGTCTTTCGGGATCGCCCTGATTTCCCCGTCCGGTTTTATGGGACCAATCTCTGTTCCGATGTTACGGTTCCGGAACGGGAATGGGCAGAAAAAATTGCGGACCGGATTGCCCGGCTTGGATTCAATATCATTCGTCTTCATCACCACGACAAGCTGATCACCAACTGGAGAAAAAACACCACAGAACTGGATGCCGGAATGCTGGACCGGCTGGATTATCTTATATATTGCCTGAAACAGCGGGGGGATTTACATCATAACCGATTTCTTCGTCTCCCGTTCCGAATTTATACCGGAAGGAGAAATCCCGGAACATCCGGGGAGGTTCCTGTTCCATGCCGATTACAAAGCCCTCCTGTATATTTCAGATCCTGTTTTTGAAAATTGGAAGGCATTTTGTCATGCATGGATTAACCATGTCAATCCGTATACAGGGGTGGCGCTGAAAGATGACCCGGTGTATATCGGCTTCGGCCTCGTGAACGAAGGAAATCCGAGCGATGTCCGGCGCTGGGCGGTCAGCAATGCAGTCCGCGAGCTTTACAAAAAACGGTTCATGGAATGGATGAAACAGCACCACCCCGAGAAAAAAGCTGTCACGGAGAACCACGATCCCTTGTTCACCCGTTTCCTTATGGAGCTGTACGATCGCCGACATGTGCAGATGGTTGAATTTATCCGCTCGGAAGGCATTCAAACTCCGTTGTCGGATCAGAATATGTTCTCCTCGCCGGTTCTCTCCTGGATGCGTCGTTCTTACGATTTCGTGGATAATCACTGCTACTGGACCAAATTCCGCTACCTGGGAAAAAAACGGACAGCTTCCGGCTGTTCCGCTCCGTCCGCATTCTCTTTTGAAAGAGTATGCGAAGCTGCCCGGGGATCTGTTCGCTTCCCGGATTTTCGGAAAACCGTTTGCCGTGACGGAATTCGACAGCTCTTTGCCGAACGAGTTCCGGGTGGAGGCGCCGCCCGTAACCGCGGCGTATGCCGCGCTGCAGGACTGGTCGATACTCTGCCAGTTCGCATACAGCCACCGAATCAAACGAATTCAGAACTCAAAAGATACCTCCAGCTTCTTTGATCTTGTCAACGATCCGCTGAAACGTCTTGCCAATCAGCTTGCGGCACGTCTTTTTCTGGATGGCGGAATGGAAGCGGCTCCGCCTGCCTTTGCCATCGCGGTTCCGGAGCTCGAAGGACTCTCGTTTCAGAATGCCTATCCGGAGGAGCTGGTCCGCCTCGGGCTGATTGCCCGACTTGGTTCCGTAACCGGTTCTCCGGGGAACTCCCGCAGGGATGCCGCGCGCTCCTGACGGTCGGTGGGAAAAAATTCCCCGGACTCAACCTTCCCCAGTACCCGCTGAAGGATTCAGCTCCGGATCTTCTTCCGTCATTAAAGAAGGATGGGCTTCTGCCTGAAAACAGTTTCAGCGAAAAGGACGGAGTTTACCGCTCCGCCACCGGTCAGATTGAACTGAACGCCAGACGGCAGACCTTCAAGCTTGTCTCGCCTTTCTGCGAACTGCTGATCCTCCCCGGCGGAATGAAGAGCGATACCGGCGGAATCATGACGGTTCAGAATCGGAAAGAGCGGGCTCTCTTCGCTCTCCTTGCCATTGACGGAAAAAAAACTTGGAGAATCCCGCCACCTTCTTCTGTTCCATCTGACCAATGCGTTCCCCTCCATGATGAAATTTTCCGATTCGAAAAAAGCCGTCTTGATGCATGGGGACAGGCCCCTGGCTGGCTGCAAAAGGCGAGGCATCACTTCTCCTGAAGCTTCCGGAGACAAACACATGGACGGTTTATTCCCTGACTGCCGCCGGGAAACGCGTCGACCGATGCGAAATACAGAAAAAATTCTGCAGGGGAACTCCTTCTCGCGCTCCGAAATTTCCACTCCACCGGCTGCATTCCCCTATATGAACTGATCCGCTGATTCTTTTCCGTTTTCTGCAATCGGACAGGAACCCGGGCACCGACAGGCCGGATATCCTCGCAGCCCACCGACGGGGTGCTCTTCCGGGAGCAATCGGAATTTTTCATTGAGATTGGGAATGACGACCACGGCACGGGAATCCGTTGCCGGCAGGTGCCGTGCTCTCTCCCGTCGTTTCGCTGAAAACGGCGGGAGTTTTCGTTATTTTCTCCTCAATCCGCCGGAGGAGATCATCCGTCACTTCTCCGTTATTTCTCCGTCGTTTCTCCTGTCCGCCCTCCCGGCAACTCCCCGCCGCGCGGAACATCTGCGTAAAAAAAGGGAGAGCGGCGCGTTCACCGCTCTCCCTTCGGGTTCTGCCGCACTCAGTTGTCGGAGTTCCTGCTTTCCGCCCGTTCGACGTGGGCGAGGTCCACCACCGAGACGTGGCCGGAAACCCGGCCGTCATCCAGCGGATTCTCCACCCGCGCCGCCAGGTCGTGGAAGAGCCGCTTGAGGTCGATCACACCGCCCCAGAAGAACCACACCGTCGAGACCACCCCCCACGACCACGCCCAGAATGATCGTGTTGAAGTAGAAGTAGATGCTCCACCACTCCGGCGGCCACGGCCAGAAAATGTTCCAGATGATCACGAAAACGAACGCGATGATGAACTGGTAGACGATCGTGTACCCGAAGACCGACCACGCAATCACCTTGTCGCTGGTGGTGTATTCGTCGGTGATGCCGATCAGCTTGGAGAAGGCGTTCCGCCAGGTCCACGCCTCATGATGCTGCTGTTCGCCGTCGAGGCTGTAGCGGCCGCGGTGAAGCATCCGGTCCAGATTGAACGGACGGCGGCAGGTGAGGAACGAGCCGATCAGATAGGCCACGCAACCGGTGACCATCGCGATGAAGTAGATCTCATACGAGTTGATCGGGAATTTGACATCGCTCATCGTCCAGACGATGTACGGATGGAACGGGCCGGAAACCGTTTCGAGGAACTCCGCCACCCCTTCGACATACCCCATGTCATCCAGCCACGGGTAGATGATGTCCGCCCAGTCGACAAAGGAGATTGCTTCTCTGGCGGTTCGAAATGGCGAACTGCAACTCTCCTCTCTCATTCGGAACCGCTATCAGGCGAAATGCCTCTCCACCGGAGAGAATTCGGTAACGCTGAATCATTCCGGCGGCAGCGGCAGTCTGGAGTATCAATGTTTTGAAATTCCGGTCCGGGGCTGGGGAGATCCACTCCGCGCTCCTGTCGTGATGGAATGGCGCGCACGAGAAGTTGCGCCCGCCAGCAACGGCAGAGGCAGCTTCATGGCGGCCTGCATGGCGGGAGCTCGCCCGAAAGGGAGTTATGAATTCGTCTTCTGCACCGGGTTCGGCCGAATTCTGCTGCCGTGGGGAAGGCGGTCACACTGCCCGGGCCTTCGACAGCAATGCATACATTCCGGGCAATTTTGGATCTGGAGAGCGGTTTGGGCGGATTGTGGATCGACGGAAAAATCGCCGGCTGGGGACCTGTGCCGTCAAATCCGGGACGACCATCCCCGTTCTGTCGAATCGGCGACGCATCAGGAAGCATTTCAGGGAAAGTACAATTGGAATATTTCAAACTCAGCATTTCACCCCGGAGGAAAGAAAAATGAAACATACATTCACTCTTATCGAACTTCTCGTCGTTATCGCTATTATCGCTGTTCTTGCCGCGATGTTGCTTCCCGCCTTGAACAAAGCGAGAGAGCGTTCTCTGGCGATCCAGTGTGTCAACAATCAAAAACAAACATTGCAATACATTCACTTTTATGCGGACGACAACAAAAGTTGGTTCGTCACCCGGGGCAGTGCGAATACTTACATGATCAGAATGAATGGGATCATAACCAATTACCCGAGCCTGTTCGCGCAGGTCTATTTCCGATATGTTGCACCGACGACCGACAACTACAAGCAAAAGTCCTCTTTTCTGCGGTGTCCGAAATTGCCGCCGGACGCGACGGAATATGCCAACAATGCGTTTGGTATGCCACGCATTCATACCCATTGGAGCAAATATATCACGGATGGAGGATTTGTCCGGGCCGATCCCGCGGATGGCAATACAGGAGCGCTGGTCTTCAATCGGATTCGAAAAAATAAGGCGATTTTGACCGAAACCTACAGCATTACCAGCGGCACTTCCGTGTTCGGTTGGCAGTTCACCCAGAATTATCAGTATTTTCTGCATAGCAACCGGGCTGATGTGGGGTGGACTGATGGTCATGTCTCGTCGGTTTCCCCGGATCAAATGCGGACGGAGCTCAAAGACGCAATCGCTGCCGCAGGCGGCAGTGCCGGTTATTTGAACGGCAAACTTCAGGTGAAAACCTATTGACAAAATCGTCATGTTCTCCCGCCTGATCTGCGGGAGTTCGATAACGCTGAAGTTGTCGAATTAAAGAGGTCCGGAAAAGTTGCGGAGAGATCCGGTCTTTTTATAGCAGAAAGATTCCAATCAATACCCCATCTGAATAAAACAAAAAATACTCCTGAAATCCGGGGAGGGGGCCATCTCGCCAGGAGAACCGAGAAACTCTCCTGTTCCAGTCGGGCGACACGGTACCAGCTCTGCCGAAACGAATGGTCTCATCCTCTCTTCGAAACCGTCTCTCTCCGGCTTGCAGTACCGGTTTCGCCCGCGGATCTTTCTCAGAAGCAAACATAAAAAAAAGCTGCGATCCTCTTTCGATCACAGCCATGCACTTATGCGCTTCTCCCTGCAGCAAAACAGGGGGGCGTCACAGAGCTTATGAACGCTTGCGACAGCCCCCGTTCCAACCACGATCAGTGGTTGCGCCCGAAGTCAGGAAGACCGCGGGAACGATCCTCTTCCGGGAAGAAAGCAGAACCATCCGGTTTCACCAGCCTGCAGGTGAGGAACACCAGCAGATTGCGCTTCTCCGACTCCGTGTACTTCGACTGAAACAGGCGACCGACCAACGGCAGATCGCCGAGAATCGGAATCTTGTCGTTGACAACCGAAGTCGTATCCTGGGCAACACCACCCAGCACAATCGTTTCCCCGTCATAAACGGTGACTTCGGTCTTGATAACACGCTTGTCAAAGATCGGCATGCGATAGTATTCTCCGTCGACACTGCCGTCAGTCTCAATGGTTCGGGCATCGTATTCCATCCAGCCGCTGAGCGTCACAATCGGCAGATTGATGTCGGCGTTGATCATTCGACGATCCAGATCGACGATTTTCGGCGTAATGGAAAACTTGATGCCGAGCGGCGTCGGATCCGACTCGAAGGTCGGCTGCGGACCGGCGGAGGTGGGCACCCAGTAGGTGGCACCGGTTGAACCGCCCGAATCACTCGAACCGCCGGCGTTGTTCATCGGCAGGTCGACGATCTCCCACTCGTCAGGGAAATAACGTTCCGTCACCATCTCGATCGTCGCCATCTGATCCGGCAGCGTCGTCACCCGCGGCGAAGAAAGCACATCTTCGCTGGAGGCCCAGTTCAATGCGAACATCGATGCAATGAACTTGGTTCCCTTGTCATTCCCCAGACGTAGGAGAATGTTCCATCAACTAGCGGATCGGTCGTTGCAACATCACCGCCGGTTCCCGATTTGTAGTAACGCATCAGTGTGTTGGCCCCCTGATCCCAGCGGGTCTGCCGGGTCACCGTATTTTTGTCGGTACCGGCGTTCACCGCCAGCTGATAATTGAAGGCAAGCTCATCCAGATCGTTCTGGGAAATTTCAACGAACTTCGCCATGATCTGAATCATCGGATCCTGCTGTTTGAGCAGTTCATTGACAAACTCGTCAATCTTCTGCAGATTTTCCGGAGTATTGGTGACAATCAACCGGTTGATCCGGCTGTCATACACAATCTGAGAGCCTTCCGGGAAATCCACCCCCCTTGAAGTAGTTCTTGAGCGCCTGTTCGTTCTCCGGATCGTCAACCGGCGCCTGGTCCATCGGGAAGAGGCGGGTTTCCATATTCTCCAGGGCGATTCCTTCCGGAGCGAGGACCACCGCATATTTCTCCACCTTGTAACGCAGCTTGGCGGTGTCGCACAACTTGATGATCGCATCCATCAGCGACTTGTTCTGAATCAACAGCGTGATTCGCTGTTCATTATCTTCCGCATTGCCATCCCCTTCCGCGTTGTTGTTGAACTGCTGCGGCTGCGGAGCAGGCGGCAGCTCGTCCCCGGGATTCTGAGTCGCAGTTTGCTGTCCAACACCGCTGCTGCGCAGAAAGATATTGACGCCAAGACGTTCGGGATCCTGCTGGCGGCTCTGATCCCGCAGGTTCTTCACCGCAGCTGTGATGGTGACATCCTCGAAGTCGATTCGCGGAATGATGATGCTGTTGAGTTTCTGCTGGAGCGGACTGAGCTTGGCTTCCGCCTTCACTTTGGGCCCCTCGTCGATCAGGTTCTTCGCCGCGGAACTGTCCCCTTCCGGAATGATCGGAATGGAATATTTCCACTCCACTTCAGAAACCATCTTGCGATGCTGATCCCGATAACGCGCCAGACCGATGTTGTCGATCCGCTTGTAGGTCGCCTTCACATTCTGAATGGCGTCGGCATTGTAGGGATCCAGAAGCAGAACCTCCTGAAACTTGCGCAGCCCCTTCGCATAATCTTTCGCATTGATCAGCTGACGCCCCTGCTCCAGAAGCACCTGAATCTGATACTCCTGCGTCTTGAGATTGGGAATCAGTTTCTCCTCCGAAGTATCGGTCATCATCAGCGCCTGCGCCTGACGCTTCTCGTACCGTTCGATACGCGCCTGAAGCTTTGCCGCATTCTCCGGGCAGTATTTGATCGCCTCCTTGCAGATGGCTATCGCCTCTTCAAAATCGCGTGCCTGTGCGCGCTCTTCAGCCTGAAGCATCGCGTCTTCCGCCCTGTAATAATAGCACTTCCCAATCTGCTGCCGACACCAGGCGCTTTTCTGACGAAACGTTTCCGACGGAAACGTTTCAAAAATCTTCAACGCAGCGATGTATTTATCGCGTGCTTCCATGTATTTGTTGCGGATCAACAGGTCATTCGCCTCGAAACCAGACGGGCGGCGCGCTGCTCATTCTCCTGTTTCCCCTGATCAACCCGGTTGAGCGCTTCACGCGTCTCATCCGTCAACTGCGCCGTATCCCGCGCCCCTGCCGCCGGCGTCAGGACAACGCCGAGCACGAAGAACAGCCCCAGCAACTTTCTCTCTCTGCTAACCATATTTTCAAGCCTCCGGCGTTAGTTTTACCGATTGAAGTCGGGCGCACCGACATTCTTGTTCCGGCGGATCGGAATGCCGTCGTTGTTCACCAGCCGCGCAGTCACGAAGACCAGCAGACTCTTGCGCACAACATCTTCCACATGAGACTGGAAGAAACGCCCGACCAGCGGCAGATCTCCGAGAATCGGCCATTTATCCACCCGGCTGATAGTGGTGTTGTCCACCATGCCGCCCAGCACCACCGTCTCACCGTCGTATACATTGACGTTGACACTCAGGTTCCGCCGGCTGATCATCGGCATCCAGACATCGAAAATGATGTTCTGCGGCGTGTTGACCCACTCCTGCCGAACAACAAGATTCCCCTCAATAGTCTCCCGCACCGTGGTCAACTGACGGGTGTAACCGGACACCTGAATCTGATAGGAGTCCTTCCCCAGATACTGGCTGATCTGCGGATTGACCTTCAGGTTGATCGTGTAGTTGTCGGAATTGACCCGGGGAGTCACATCGAAAATGACACCGACATCCTCTTCTTCGTCAAACGAAGGAGCCGGGGGAGTGATGGTATAGGTGCCGTCATCTTCTTCAATTTCATAAGTCTCCCAGTCGGTCGGGAACTGGTAGGACTTCGCCAGGCGCACCTCCGCCGTCGTTCCGTTGGAGGTCATCACCTTGGGCGCCGCCATCGTCTCGGTACGGGAATTCTGACTCAAGGCGCTGATCGTCAACAAGATATTGAGCGGAATATCTGATCCAAAGGGGTGCTGGGAGCCAAACAGCGCCGGGAAGATGTTCCAGCTGTCGATCACTGTACCGTCCACTCCGGTGACATCCGAGCCGGGGCGGGTGACACTCGTCATATTCTGTCCCTGGCCGAAGTTCCACCCTTGTTTCGCTCCGCGGTTCAACTCACCATTGTTCATATTTTTGCCGATCATGTCCATCGACCAGTGAAAACCCAGCTCCTGCATATCCTGCTCAGTCACTTCGATCGCCTTGATCTCGATCATGATCAGCGGCTTTTCAATCGCATCAAGCTGTCGAATCAATTCGTCCAGCCGCTGCAGATTCTCCAGCGTGTTGCGGACAATCAATCTGCCGGTCCGCTTGTCGTAGTCGATCGAAGTACCTTCACTGAAAGTGACGCCGCGAAGCGGAAATAACGCTTGAGCATCTCCTCGTTGACCGACGCCCGCGGCCCCGCCGGACTCCGCCGTCTCCAGAAATGTCTTGGCTTCGATCGTATCCTCTTTGCCGCCGCCGCCACGAGCAGGCGCCGGAGCCTCCATTCTGCCCCCCAGACCGTCGTCGCCGCCGGCACTGCCGCCGCTCTCACCGATAATACCGGAGATCAGATTGCCCCGAATCGGGAAGTAACGGGTCTGCATCTCGTCCACCTCCGGGCCGATAAACACGCCATCATGCTCGATCCGGTATTTCAACCCGGTGTCCTGACAGATGTAACGAAGCACCTCACTCATCGGAATTCGCGAGAAACTCATCGTAATGCGCTTGAGCGTCTCCGCCGTCCGCGCATTGATACCGGTGGAGATATTCACCCCCTGCTTGTCCGGATCGAACACCTTGCTCCGGCTGTTAAGAAAGCGAATCACCGCCATGATGTCAGCGTCATCAAATGCGATGCTCGGGAAGATGATCCGTTCCATCCGCGCATAGATCCCATCCGTGTCCACCGGACGCTCCGTTCCAGGACGCACGGTCGAATCTACACTCACCGTGAATACCGGTTCCGCCCACTGCCAGTCGCTGTAGGCCACCATCCCCATGGTGTCCGCCTCATGACGATGCAGACCGTATGAGTAAATCTGACGGTAGATCCGCGACATCAGATCCACTGCCCGGACATTGTAGGGATCGATCAGAAAAACCCGCTCAGCACGACTACGTGCCTCTTCCAGACGTTTCTGCCGGTAAAATACCTCCGCCTCCCGCAGCAGACGGTCGATCGTCTTACGATTATGCGCAAGGTCAGGATTGGCCTTGTCAAGCGAAACCGCCGTCTTCGCCTCTTCCCCCTTCTGCATCTGCGTGCAGTATTCGATCAGCTTCGCCGCCTCCTCCTTGGAGCCGGCATCAATGTTCTGTACGTCTGTGGCAATGGAAATCGCATCGGCATACCGCTTCTCCACCGCGGCCAGCCGCGCCCGGAACATCACCGAATTCGCCCATTCACGGCGGATCTTCGCCAGCTCGCGACGGAACACCGCCCTGCGCTCGTCGGCGATCAACCCCCGATCCTTCTCAAGATCGACCAGAATCGCCTCGAATACCTTGGTCGCCTCGTCGTACTTCTGCTCAGCATACAGTTTACGGGCTGCCGTCAACTTTTCGTCCTGCGCGGCAAAACGCGCCTGCCGCGCCGCACGCTCCTTCTGACTGAGTCCCGTTTCCCCGTCCACAACCGCTTTCTGTGCGGCCGCAGACGCTTTCGGCTCCTCCGCTGCTGCCTCGAATACGCCCGCAGCCGCAACCGCCAGACCGATCACAACCACGCCGTGCGAAAAAAGCTTCCGGTTAGAGATTTCCATGCTCTTTTTCCACCTTACATTATTAAATCGACAGTTCCGTTCTTTTTTTCATCAATCCCACCGGATCAGCGCCCGCGGCCCAATCCGACACCATACGCATCCATCCCGGGTACCTGATCATGCACCACAAGCATCTCTTCCGGAATCTTCCCTTCCCGGGTAACCAGCATCGACGTCCCCGCAGGATCAAGCGTTGTATCTCCGTCAAATTTGGAGGGATCTTCCAGCTGGACCGTCATCTTTTTTGGCGTCAATTGACTTCAGACGGTAACGGCTCGTGCCGATCGCACGGCTGCCCATCGTAAAGACTTCCCCGACGTCACACATGTAAACCTTGTAACGCATACCCGTGTCCTCCAGAATCGCCTTCGGATTCGATGAGTACACCTTCTGCCCCACCTGCATCTCCAGCTTGTCCTTGCCGTTGCCGTCACTCTGCTCAAGATAGATCACCGACTCGTCCTTGATCAGCTTCGTTCCATCCTTGGTCTGCCCCGGGATCTCCGTCTGTTTACGAAGAATGTCGTAAATCTTATACTCCTTCTTGTCCAGAGTGATGATGCTTCCAAGCATCTCAATCTGAGTCCGCTCACGGCCGCGCTCGTCACGCGTATTGAGCTGAATATCCCATTTCTGCTTGTCGTCACTGTTGTTGGCGTTGAGCGCCCGGAACGTAATCGGCAGTTCAACCCGGCGCAATGCCGCGAACTTCAACCGGTACCAGAGCGGCGGCCGACTGCGCGGATCGGTCGGATTCGTCCCCATCCGGATCTCGTAAACGTTGGAGAAGCCATCCCCGTCCTTATCCTGACAGCCGTCATGGGGATTGGTCTTGTCAAAGCCGTATTTTGCCTCGTCAACGTCGGACATTCCGTCTCCGTCGGCATCTTCCGCAGTAATTTTCCAGATCGGCCCCTTCTTCTCCGGCGGCATCACCAGCTCCCCGTCGCAGAGCGGACACTTGCCGGGGGGAATCGGCTTGGCCCCCTCCTTCAGATCCTTATTCGCCTCCGGTCCGCCCTGGAAGTAGCTGCGGGGAATAATCTTCTTGCAATGAGGACAGCGAGCCATCGCAAACGGAATCACCAGATCGGAAAAATGCTCGGCATTCCCTTTCTCACGCGCCGTCGACACCTCCCATTTGAGGCTGGTGCTCTTGAATTTGCCCTCCACATCAAATTCCGCCGCCTCAGGATTCTGCGGCTCATAATCCGCCTTCCGGGTCGGGATCTGCAGACTCGCCTCGGTCACTTCACGCGTCTGCTGAATGATTCGCAGCACGTGAATCATCGAAATGATAAACGCCACCAGCATAAACAGCAGGATCAGTTTCTCATAATGTCGCTTCAGGAATTCCAAAATAAACCTCCATGCACCCGCTAGTTCTGCATGATATAATCCACGTCGATCACCGCCCGGCATTCATCACTGCCGCCGACAAGCGTATCTCCATAACCGAAACGCTCGAAATATTTCTTCTTCTTTTCCGCTTCCTCAAACTCCTTCACCGCCTGCGCCCGGCGCACCTGCATCTCCTCCGAGGAAAGCGTGGTGCTTTCCGGAGTCTCCATCACCGGCGCAACCTGTCTCCGGCCACGGCGGCCACGCACTGCCGGGACCGCTGTCGTCTGCGTCTTCACCGCTGCATTTCTGCGCATCTCCTGCTGCACCAGCGAATCGATGAAGTCCTGCGGCAGCGTGCTCTCCTGAGAGAAGAGCGCTTCCGCCGGATCATTCAAAGCATACAACGAAACGCTTCGCACCAGGTAAACCCGGTTCGCCGGAATCGCATTGTCAATATCCGCAACCAGCTTGCGGATGTTGGCGATGGAGACCGATCACCTCAAATGAGAAGTGATAGAGCTGGTAACCACTGGACTCCTCACCTGCCAGAGAGCGCTTGCGGAACGCAGTCAACTCCTTGACGCCTGACTTGCTGATCCGCTGCACCAAATCCCCGATAATATCCCAGTTGCGCTCCACCAGCGGGTACTCTTCAGGCTGGTAAACCGTATTCTCTTCGAAGGAAAAGTGCGATGCGTCCGGCCCAACCGCCACCTTGCCGGCCAGCATGTCGAGAAGCTTGTAACGGAAGTCGCTGATGAACTTAGCGAGATTTTCCGGGTTCCCCTGCATCGTGCGGGGAATTCCGATCGCCGACAGAAAAACCTCGTCGATGTTGTATTCCGTGATCGGCTCGGTCGTCACCTGCTCGGCCACCTTCCGGAACTCCTGCAACGCCTCCGTCCAGTTGCTGAAACGACGCTGGAACTGCTTGTAAAACACCCCCTGCTGTGCGCTGTTGTTCGAATCAATCCGATCCCACCCCTCATGGAACTGCTCCTTGAGCCATTCCAGCGTAATCGTTTTCAGGCCCCCTCCGCCTTCGCCTCCTTCGGCGTAAGCTTGAGCTCCTTGATAAACGCATCCACCGCCGGCGCCATCGGGTGCCCGAAACGCTGCTGCAACCCGGCGGCAGTCTTCGAATACAGCTCGATGTCCGCAGATATCCGCGGCTTGTTGTCGTCAACCGGAGCCGGCGTCTTGGAAATCAGTTCGCCGATCTGCTTGCGGAGCTTGTCGGTCTCGTTGATATAACGGGTCATCTGCGTGTAACGGATCGCGGTCCATACCAGCAGCACCAGCGCCACCGCCACGGAAAGACCGAGCACAATGAACAACACCAGATTGTTTTTGACAAATCGATTCACAGTCTCTCTCCGTCCTATTTCTTGACAGGTTCTTTCAGTTTGAGGCGCATTTCGAACGAAGTGAGGTTCAACACCTCGGTCTCCTGTTCATACTTGTCCAGAATCGAACCGTCATCGTCATTCGAAAAATACTTCGACTTCTTGATCTTCTGCTGCAATTCATTTTCCAGCAGGTCACGCCCCTTGAGCACCAGTGTATAGCCGACCAGGTGAAGCTGTTTGGCCTCCGGAATGTCCACATAACCGACATCCCTCTGCTGCTTCGGCGCCGGAGCCCTGCTCCGCCAAAGGGCCCGAACGGCGAATCATGCTGCGGCTGCGACTCGGTCGTCTGCCCCGGCACCGTGTCTCCGATCGCCTCCAGTTTGGTCAGCCACATCGAATCGGGCAGCAGAGTCTGAAGTTCATTCAGAATATCCGTCCACTTCCCGCGCTGTGCCAGGAAACCGGTCGGAACTTCAAAGCGGGATTTCGCGGAATTCCGCTGCCCCATCAGACGGTTGATCTCCTCCATCTTCCGGTTCGTCTCCTCCACGCGGCTTTTCACCCGGTCGACACGCGTCTTGTCGAAATTCAACCGCCGGTTCACCCCGATCGCAAAAATCACCAGACAGACAATCAACGAAAATACCGAGGCGTAGAAATAAGGCTTCTTGCGGTCAAGTTCCTTCTGACGCACAATGCTCCGGGGTGTCAGCGAAATATCAATCGGACACTGCGTGAGATTACGCAGACTCATGCCGATCAGCTCCTGGAACATCGGCGCCACCTCCTGTAACGCTTCCTTATCCACGGAATCCGCTATCGTGATCGCGCTGAACGTATTGAGATATTCCACCGGCACCCGCAGCTTCTCCTGGAAGAAGTCGGTGATGTACAACATCGTCGACCCGCCGCCGGAAAGCAGAACCCGTGTCGGCGGATTCCCGCCGTGCTGCGCCCGCCAGACGTTGAGCGAACGGCTCACCTCCCCGTGCAGACGGGTCATCACATTGCGGGCAATCTTCGAAATGGTCGCCGCCACCTCCGATTCCGGCTCTTCATACGCACCGCCGAGTGCAACAAATCCATGGCGCTGTTTAAGCTCTTCCGCCTCGGCGAAACCGATCCCGAACTCCTTGGCAATCTGATGGGTAATGGAAGCCCCACCGATCGGAATGCTGCGGATGAACGCACGATTGTGGTCGGCAATCATCAGATTGGAACCGCTGCCGCCGATGTTCAACAGCAGAACACACTCGTCATCCCGGCACTGCCCGCTGCCTTTGGCCGCATTGAAAAGCGCAATCGGCGCAATCTCCACACTGAGGATCTCCTTGCCGGAATCCTCTATCACATCGGTATACTGGGTAATCTGATCGGTCTTGACCGCGACAAACAGCGCTTCAAACTCTTCGTGAGGCTCGGATACCTCAACAACGGAACCATCCTCCTGCGTTTCGCTCCGCTGCTCCGTCCACTCATGGCGAAGCAGCTGGTAGCCCCACTCCACCTCATCCATCGGATACGGCACCGTCTGACGCGCCTCAAATTCCACCACCTTCGAAATGGCGGAGGAATTGCCCAGAAGCGGCGGCAGCTTGCTCAGGCGCGAGAACGAGGACTGACCGGGAAGCGACAGCCGCACCCCCTTCGCCGTAAAATGATTCTCGGCAAGCATCTCATGATAGATCTGGGCAAAGCTGAACCCCTCTTCCTCCGACGTCTCAAGACGGCGGAATGCAAACTTGCGCAAAGTAATTCCGCCGCCCGGGGGAAGACAAACTCTGCCATCTTCAGGTTGTCCCCGCCGACGTCAATCGCTAAAATCGAGTTCTCTTTTGCCATTTCCGCTTGTTCCGATGTTTCGGCGCCGGAATACCGATTCCCGGCGCAGGTGTCTGTTATTTCATCCCGTCCGTCTTGATCAGATCGTAATCGTCCGGCCGGATTATCTTCCACGGAGTCTTGTCGCGCGAAAGGATGCCCCCTTCCACGCTCATTGCGTTGGACGCCGTCGCATATTTCGCAAACTCGGCCGCCAGCTGCTGCTCGTTCGAGCCCCGCAAACCGTAGAACCCGCGACCGATCACCGTTCCGTTCCGGTCGGTGAAGGTCGCTTCCGCAATGAAGGTGTTCGAATTGACCGAACTGCCGGACCCGGTCGCGGCAAGATAGCGGTCGAGCAGCTGAGGCGGTATCATCATGGTCGCCGTGTGGCGACGGCCGTCAATCGGCACAGTCGCAAACCGGGTGACCCCGCGCATCACACAGGGAAGCTTCCGCCCGCCGCTCTGCGCCGTGAACACCACCGTAAGGGTGAGATCCACGTCATCGATCCACGCCCGGCGGTTCTTTTCAATCTTCGGATAATAATCGATGACGAAAACCGCCCACCGGTTCCTCAGATTGTTGCTCATCGCCCCGCCGGCAAAATTGTCACTGCCGAAATTGGGCGCCGAAACACTGCTCTGAAGCGTGATTTTGATCTTGTTGAAGAAATAATCGTCAGCCGAAGCCCGCGGCGCCCCCGAAACCGACACGGCGGACCACAGGACCGCGGCAATCGTCAGAACCGCCGGGACACTCTTCATCTTGATCAAACTCCTTCCTGCTTCATTCCGCGAACAGAATTCACTTCGCTGTTTCCGCCGCCTTCGGCGCGGCTTCCGATTTCACCGCCTTCTCCGCGGTCTCCGCCGCCTTCGGCGCGGCTTCCGATTTCACCGCAGCCGCAACAGGAGCTTCCAGCGCGGCCGTGACGCCGTCGTCACTCCGCCCCATCCGGACTCCGTGACCGATCAGCGAGGCCAGCACCAGCGTGAGCAGGAAAAACACCGCCGTCATCACCACGGTCGCCCGGGTCAGATGACTGCCGGCCTGCCCGCCGAACACCGATTCGCCGACCCCGCCGAACGCGGCGCCCATGCCGCCGCTCTTCGACGGTTGAATCAGAATAATTCCGATCAGCAGCAGTGAAACCACCACCACCAGCGCGTAAAGGAAAACGGTCAAAGTCGACATGAAACTGTACCCTTATCTCACATTTATCCGATCAACCGGAGCCACAACCGGCCCCGGTATTCCATATGAAACCGGTTAATAGTAGCGCACAGCTTGAAAAAAGTCAAATCCTTTTTCCAAAACTTTGCGCCAATATCGTAATATTTTACCGAATTACACCGATTTTCACTTCGCAATGGCGTTGTGAACCAGCGCCGCGAAACTCTCCGCCTTAAGCGCCGCACCGCCGATCAGACCGCCGTCGATGTTGCGCTGGGCAACCAGTTCCTTCGCATTCTCCGGCTTCATGCTGCCGCCGTACTGGATCCGGACCCCTTCCCCGATCTCGCTGCCGAACATGTCGTTGAGCGTGCAACGGATGAAGTTGTGGGTCAGCTCCGCCATCTCCGGCGTCGCGGTCTTGCCCGTTCCGATCGCCCAGACCGGCTCGTAGGCGATCACCACCCGCGCCATCTCCTCGCCGGTGAGTCCGGCCAGTCCGCCTTCGAGCTGACGGGCAAGCACCTCCTCGGTACGGCCGGTTTCCCGCTCCTCAAGCAGCTCGCCGATGCAGACGATCGGCTTGAGTCCGGCGGCCAGCGCAGCCTTGAGGCGCTTGTTGACGGTCTCGTCGGTTTCGCCGAAATACTGACGCCGTTCGCTGTGCCCGATGATCACAAATTCGGCGCCGGTCTCCTTCAGCATCGCCGCGGAAATCTCGCCGGTGAAGGCGCCGCTCTCCGCCCAGTGGACATTCTGCGCACCGACTTTGATGTTGCTGCCGCGGGCGGCTTCAATCACGGCCGCAAGCGTGGTGAACGGCGGACAGACCACGATCTCCGCACACTCCGGGCAGACATCGGCAACCAGCGGCTTGAGCGCCTCGACCAGAGCCTTGCCCTCGGCGGCGGTTTTGTTCATTTTCCAGTTACCGGCGATGATGACTTTGCGACTCATTTCTATTGACCTTTCAAATCGTGAATTATTTGTAGCAGGCATAAAAAGCCGATTGAGAACATAGCACCAAAAAGCCGTTTTGCAAATGGCGGATTCCGTCACAGGCACGTTTGCATCAGTTTTTTTGTTTTTGTGGAAGCCGCCGCCGGTTTCGGCGCGTGCCGGTCCACCGCGACCGCTGAGAGAAAACGGGTGCGACGCCAGAAGATCCACAGCGTCATCCAGCCGGTACTGCTCTCCCGGGAGAGGATGTCCTCCACGCCGTCTCCGCCGAGCACCTTCGCCCGTGTCTCCAGCATCGGATACATGTAGCGGTTGTGGAGACGGTCGGAAAACATGTTGTACTCCCGCCGGTTCGGCCGGGTGGTGGAACCGCTCCAGACCGGAAGCCAGTAGAAGAGGTAAAGTCCGGTGTTGCTCGCTTCGATGTTTCCGACCACCGCCCGCCCGGAAGCGCTGGCCTGACCGGGCAGTGGCGGCGTGCTCCGGATCATCGACGTATTGCAGCCGGCCGTCAGCAGCAGCGCCGACAGCAGCAAACCGAAAGTCCAGTGTTTCATTCCGGAATTCTCCTGTGATAACTCGTCGTAACCTTTTTCCGGGGATAATCTAATTCCGGAATCCCCTTTTACAAGTCAGAGGACAGGAAATTCTCACAGGACGCTGACATGATCTTAACATTCCCAATCTATATTCTCTGCAAATCACCTCCCCGGAACCGGAGATGTCCGCCGGGGAATCAACCCGAATCGGAAAAAAAGGGATTTTTTATGAAACGAATCACTGCGATGCTCGCTCTGGGTGCCGGATTCTGCCTCTTCGCAGCTCCGGCCGCCCCGGCGGAGAAAAACGTCCGAACCATCCGCCTGATTCAGGACGACGCCCAGGATTACATGGTCTCAAAAATCTACCGCCTCAAATATCTGAAGGCGAACGACGTCACGCCGTTTCTCCTCGGCGTGGTCAAACGTTACAACCGCCAATCGACGGTCAACCGCATCAACTACAAAGCCGCCAACGAACAGCTGCTCACCGTCAGCTGCCCGGTCCGGATGATGCCCTACGTCGATGAACTGCTCGCCAAGCTCGACCGGCCGGCCGGGCTCGCCGGACGAGCTCCCGGAGATCCGATCCGCGGCACCGGCATCACCCGCACGGTCTATCCGGCCCGGTTCCGTTCCGCTCAGGTGATGGTGGACATCATGGAAGGCACCGGCATCAACGCCGGCGGCGATTCCTTCGTCGGATACGACCCGACCACCAACCTCATCTACTGGAAGGATGACAGCAACAAGAACCGCGACCTGCTCAAATATCTCGCCTGGCTCGACCGGCCGATTCCGATGGTCAACCTGGAGCTGATCGTCTACGAAGTGCGGGAAAGCGAACTGCGCGACCTCGGAGTCGACTATCTCGGATGGCGCAACGGCCCCGGCCTCAACCTGTTCGCCGCCGGGCTCGACGCCATGAGTCTCTCCTCCTCCGGATCCGCCGCCCTTCAGGCGGCAAGCGGCGCCTTCGGTGGCTTCTTCTTCGCCCCGCAGTTTGACGCCAGCTTCATCCGGATGCTCCAGCAGGACGGCCGCGCCGATGTCGTGAACACCGCCGGCCTGACCATGGCCAACAGCGACAGCGCCACCTATTCGATCGGATTCGATCCCCAGTCACAGGCCATCTTCAAACGGGACAATGACCAGCTTCAGGTCGGCATCTCCGGCGTCGGCATGAAGGGCGGGATGAAGGAGCCGGTGCAATCCACCGGCGCGAACAATCCGCTGCTCAACAGCTCGACTCCCCGCCGCCGCTGCAGATGCAGATCACCGCTCCGCGGATCTGCTTCCGCACTCCCGCCGATCCGCAGAACGGTCTGGTGCCGGTGCGGCCGGAGGGCGGCACGGTCAGCGCGCTGGTGACCTTCCAGTATGACATCCGGGTTTCCAACGTCGTTGAACGCAACAACTACGGCGCCGAACTCGCCGAAGTGAGCACCCTCGCGGGGAACTGCAATCTCCTCTCCGGCGAAGAAAAAATTCTGGCAAGCTGGAGCGAGGAAAGTGAGGTCGAACAGGTCATCGGCGTACCGTTCCTCTCGGAGATTCCCATCCTCAAGTATCTCTTTTCCACCACCACCACCAACCGTCAGAAGAGCTGGTTTTTCGTCACCGCACGGGCCATATTCGCTCATCCGGAAACCCTGCCGCAGGTGTGGGGCGGCCGGCTTCAGCCGTTCGAATCCATCGCACCGGTCACCACCGCAGTAAGTTCGAACTGAGCCGGATTCGGGATGTTTCAGACATGAAATAAACGGAATGATATGCCTCCGGCGGGCGGGGCACTTCGCCCCCGCAAACGGACCGGCAGAGGTGCCGGCGCCGGATGCGCAAAGCTTCCGCTGCGCAGAATTCATCGCGGGGTTAAGAGAAATGCACAGAGAAAGGATTATTGCATTATGAACATGAAAAGATGAGTTTTCTTCTGGCCGTCTTCGCCTCGGCGCCGCTCCTCGCCGCACCCGGCGACTCCGAATCGACGCCGTTCCACACCAGCAGCCGGCTCTCCGGCACGCTCGACACCGTCAACACGCAGCTGCCCTCGACCGGAACGCCGCGCGACAACAACAACTACGATACAGCCAGCTACATGGACACCCAGGTGCAGGCGCAGCTCCGGCTCGATCTGGGCAAGGATACCGACGCCGTCCACTTCATCCGGGACAACAACGACCCCAAGGTGGTGACCAAAACCTACGTTCTCAAACACGCCGAACCCTATTCGCTGCGCACTTTCCTGCGCGAAATGGTGCAAACCAAGCGGGTCTTCGGCAGCAATACGGCGGTCGAATGTCTCCAGTTCGAAGACGGCGTCTCGCTGCTCTTCATCTCGGCGGAGGAGTACCGCTTCCACGACCATGAGAACGGCATGGGGATTGATTCGATCGTCGAACGGCTCGACAAGCCGGGCATCCTTCACAGTTCCGGCCAGCCGAAATATGTCTACTTCCCCGCCAACGTTCCGGCCGAGACGCTGATGCCGATGATCAAGCACGTCGGCATGAACGTCTCCGGCGACGAAACCGAACTGACCGGCGGCAAGGACAAGGTCCAGCTCGACCCGGACCTCAACTGCCTCTTCTTCAACACCGCCTCCTATTCCCGCCGGAACATCGAGGAGATGCTCCGCAAGTACGACGTGCCGCTCCCGGAACTGCGGATCCGCTTCCGCGTCTACGAGCTCTACTCGGAGAACGACGAGAAACTGGGACTCGATTTTCAATCCTGGAAAAACAATGAGGGAACCGAACTTTTCAGCGCCGGCGCCCGTTTCCGGGACAACTGGGCGGCCACCTACGGTGGCACCATGAGCCGTCCGCAAGGGTCCGAGCGGACCAGTTTCTACAATTTCAACCCGAAATGGAACACCCGGTACATCGACTTTCTCGCCAGCCGGGGCAAAGCGAAGATCGCCCACTCCGGCGAAGTGGTCGTGCGGCAGAACACGCAGACCTCCTTCCGGCGGCTGACCCAGCTCTTCACTATGGATTCAACCGTCCCGGCAGAAAATGCGGAGGAACAGCCGGAGGGCTGGTTCGGACAGGCGTTCGACAAGGTGCTCGCCGCCTTCGGCCGCACCTCACCGGACAATCAGATCACTGTCGGCAAAGACAACCAGACCTCCGTCGTCCGGGATGACACCAATCAGTACGGCTTCACCATGACCGTCAAGGCCTCATCGATTGCGCCGGAGGCAGCGGTCCTCCACCTCGACCTGGAAAACTCCTCTCTGATCGGTTACCAGTCCAGCGGTGCGCCCCGCATTCAGAAGGGGAACAAGGTCAGCAGCGACATCATGATCTCCACCAAACGCAACCGTTTCGTCATCGGCGGGCTGGAAAAACGGGAGGTGGTGCGCGGCTCCAACGGGGTTCCGTGGCTGAAAGACATTCCGGTGCTCGGCTACCTCTTCCAGACCGAATCGGAATCCACCCGTAAATCCCGGCTGGTCGTCGTAGCCGACTGTGAATATGTCCTGCCCGGCGCCGCGGAAAACGCGGAAGCCGCAAAGAAGATCGGCAAGATCCAAGGACAACACCGCCGACGCCGGCGGCGCCAACCGGTATTTCTTCCGCCAGCATCTGCTGGACTCCGACCGCTGATCCGGGGCTTCCCGAACGAAGCGCGAATTCCCCTTCCGGTCTCCCCGGGAGGGGTTCTGCATCCCAGGCCGTCCGGATTCTCCCGCTGTTTCCCTCTCCGGCATGGGCACAGGGCCGTCACGGGAAAAAGGCGAGGCCACGGAAACGTCGCGGTCCATGGCGGGGGAATGCACGAAAACGACGGCCGGTCAGAAAAAATCGCGAAAGCATCCCCCCGTTCCCGCCGCACTTACAGAAACAGAGGCTCATCTTCCCGGAAAATGCGCCGCATGTACCATTTCCATCCTCTTTTTTACGTTTTTTCAATTTTTTTCCTTTTTCGCTTGCTTTTTAAGAACGTTCTCTGTTATAATATCAATATAAGTGAAAACGTTTTCATAAAAACGGATTCCGTCTCGATGGCCGCAATGCGGGCAACTCCCGACATTGTGCCTGAAACATAAAAACGGGAAGGACAGGTACCATGCAAACAGAACGCATACTCCCACGTGCAGGAGGAAAAACAGGCCGGCATCCCACGCCGTCAGACAGAGACCGGAAAAGCTTGCCGTGCGGAGAGAACCGCCATGCCGGAAAATTTACTTTGATAGAACTTCTTATTGTTATTGCAATCATCGCCATTCTGGCGGCGCTGCTGCTTCCGGCGCTCAACAAGGCCAGGGATCGTGCCGAAGCGATCCGCTGCACCTCCAACAAGAAGCAGGTTCTGCTCGCGGAAAGCTCCTACGCTGCCGACTACAACGGCCATATCGTGATGAAGGCGGAGGTCGGCACGACTTTCGTCCCGTTCAACGTTCTGCTCACCAACATGTCCTACGACTCCCGGCAACTGCTCAGCAAAGCCTACGTGCCATGGGCGGTGATGACCTGCCCCGCCAACAACGTGCCGGCGGAGTATGACATGACGGTTCCGAGCCAGCGCTACTGGGGCAGCTACGGCGCCTGGATGAACAATTCAGCCAACGAGGATTGTTCACGCATCGCCACATTCGGGAAATGCTGGGCGCAGGGACCGGGAAATCTGACGATCACGATCGTCTCCCACAAGGTGAAGAATCCGGGCAGTTTCTTCTATCTGGCCGACACCGTCTGCACGATCGACAGCGGCGACGAGTACCGCTTCGGGAAGGGCTATTACTACTGGGCGCCGGACTATCTCAAGGCAAGAGATCAGGCCAACACCGGCATCTGGCTGGCGCACTCCGGTCAATGCGTCGTCGGCTTCGTGGACGGCCACACGGAAAGCATGGGCGGTCTTGAACTGGTCGGCTCCCGGGTGAACGTCGACGTCTACTACACCCGGGAACTCACGCGCGTCGTGGCGAAAAACAATTGAGGGACATCATGAAACATCTCATCCGCCGTCTTCTCGCCGGCTCCTGCTTTCTGCCGCTGCTGCTCGCCAGTGCGGATTGGGCTGAAACCATCCGGCCGGTCCTCACCGGCAAAGTGAAACATCTCAAGCTGGAAAAGAAGATCTACCGCACCGACCGCCGGACCACGATCACCGGCTTGAAGGACGTCACCATCGACGGCAACGGCGCCACACTGCTGATGAGTCGGAAAGATCACATTTTCAAGATCGAGGACTGCACCAACTTCACCATCCGCAATCTGACGCTCGACTTCGATCCGATGATTTTCACGCAGGTGAAGATCACCCGGGTTTCCGCGGACGGCAGAACCATCGAATTCGAGGTGGAGAAAGGGTATCCGGATCTGGTTCCGGACCTGATCGCGAACGAGAGTCTCGAAGTCTTCCTGCCGGACGGAACGCTCCGCACCGATCTGGGGCGCCTCTCCGGGAAACCGGAGATCCTCACGCCGCGTCGCGGCAGGATGCGGGTCCGGCTTTCGGGAACCGCCCGCCTCCGCATCGGCGACCGCATCCCCATCGGGCGGCGCTTCGCCAACGTCATCCAGACGGTCGGCGGCCGGGGGCACACGTTTGAAAATCTCACTATCCACGGCAGCGGCTGTTTCGCCATCGGCATGCGCTACAGCGCCGGAGACGACCGGATTCTCCACTGCCGCGTGATTCCCGGCCCCCGGCCGAAAGGAGCGGAAACCGACCGCATCCGCTCCACCAACGGCGACGGATTCAACATCTCCTTCGCCAGAAACTATCCGCACATCATCGGGTGCGAGATCCGGAACAGCAACGACGACTCCATCAACTTTCACGCGGGTGCGGTCATGCAGCTGATTCCGCTGGAGAAGGAGAACGGAACGTTCCGGATCATCCGCCCCTTCGCCGCGGCGTCGGAGCGGATGACCGCGCTCTTTCCGCCGGGAGATACCGCGCTGCTGCTTCGCCGCGACCTCGGCTTCGCTCCGGTGGGCAAGGTAAAAATCATCTCCTGCGCCGAATCGGACTACCGGGCGACGCGGGAAGAGCTGGCCGAAGGGTTCGACCGGGCGAAGTACAAATCGAAACACCAGTGGATTCCCACCGCCTACGAGATCCGGCTGGATACCGGTACTCTGCCGCTGGAGGGCGATCTCCATCTGCAGCCGCTGCCCAACGGCCGCCCCTTCCGAATCGCGGAGAACTATTTCCACGACCACCGGGCGCGCGGCATGCGGATCATGGTACCGGACGGCGTCATCGAGAACAACACCATCGAACGGGTCACCGATGCGGCGATCTCGCTCGGCGCCGAGTTCGAATACTGGAATGAGGCCGGCTGGGTGGAGAACGTCATCATCCGCAACAATGTAATCCGCAATGTCGGCAAGGCTTCGATTCCGCGCGGGGACTCCTACGTCTGCGGCGCCATCTGCAGTTTCGTCCATCTGAAGGAGTACCGGAAGATCCCCCGGGGACACGCCCGGCTCTCCATTCTCAACAACCGGATCAGCGACTCGCCGGGAGCCGGAATCGCCCTCTGCGCCACGCGGGATTCGGTCGTCTCCGGCAACATCATCGAGAATACGGCATACGGAACGACGGTTCCCGGCAGTCGGTTCGGATTCCGCGGCCTCGAACCGGTCTGGCTGATCGAGAGCGGGGGGATCACCGGCAAAAACATCATCGACGGGCGGGAGAGCATCATCGGAGGACGGAAATGAGACGACAATTTTCCCCACTTTCGGCCGGACTTCTCCTGCTGCCGCTGTTTCTCGCGGGAGCGGAAACCATTCACGTCAACAATCTCACCGGCAGCGACGACGGGGACGGCTCCCGCGAACGCCCCTTCGCGACGCTCTACAAGGCGTGCAGGGTGGTTCCGACCTCCGGCCGGATCGAGGTGGCCAACACCGGGAAACCATACCGGATGCCCTACAAAAGCGCCGACGTCTCCCAAAGCTACGGATACCGACTGTTCCGGGGCGGCACGCCGGAGAAACCGCTGATTGTGGAGGGCAACGGCGCCACGATCAGCGGCCTGGCGGAGGTTCCGGCGGAAGCGTGGAAGGCGGTTCCGGAAACCACGCTTCATCGGCTGCCGTTCTACCCGATGAGCAACCGGCTCAAGATCGACAGGACGATCAACCGCTGGCTGGAGACGCCGCGCATCTGGTTCGTCGACGGCAGGGCCGCGCCAAACTGCCGCGACCGGGAAACGCTGCTGAAGACGCCGGGCGGATTCTGGTGGAACAAGGCCGAAAAGATGGTCTATTTCCATCTCCCGGAGGGAAAGCGCCTCGAGGAGCTCCGGATCGAACTCCCGGCCAATTACGGGTTCTACATTCACGCGAGCCATACGATCGTGCGCAACTTCAACTGCATCTTCAGTGTGAACGACGGCTTCGACGCGGACGGTTCTCCGCAGAACAGCAGCTACATCAACTGCCTGGCCTACGACAACTGCGGGCAGGGCTTCTCCTGTCACAAGACCAGTTCCATCCGCTACGTCGGCTGCGGAGCCATCCGCTGTGCGTCGAGCAACGTCTGCAACGTCAACAATTCCCACGCGGAATATGTGGACTGCGTCTTTCTCGACAATGCGTTTGAGAGCAACGTTTCGCTGTACAACGAAGCGACGGCGCGGTTCGTCAACTGCTTTTTCTCCGGCGGCAGTTCCGATGAACCAATCGTGCAGGAACATGCCTCGCAATTCACCTTCATCGGCTGCGTCATACAGGGGAACCGCGATCTTCCGCTGCTGCGCGGCCGTGGCGGAAGCGTGAATTTTCACCAGTGCACGCTTTCGCAGGCCCGCTATCTGGCCGATTTCTCCGCAACCTGGAGCAGGAGCTGCGTCTCGATGAAACGGTGTGCCGTAAGCGGCATGAAGAATGCCGTCGCAAAGCTCCCGGCCGCGCCCTATCCGCGCCTGCAATTTGCGGACAACCGTTTTCCCCCGCCTTTTACGTGCTCGACGGCAAAGCGGTGAAGATCGGCGACCCGGCACTGGGGAAACTGCGACTCGATGCCGACTCCCGGAGTGAAAAGCTCCAGCCGGGCGGGCTGCGCAATGCGGAATATTCCGGCAGTGACGGATACGGCGCCGGAAAACTCTCACCGACCGTCCGCAAGGTGTACGAGCGGCTGGTGAATTGCACCGCGACACCGGCTGGACTGGTCCCCGCCGGGAACGCGGTCACTCCGACCGGAGATTTCTAATCTCCAGTTCGAAACCTCCTCCCGGCTCCCCGGACTCCCCCGGACTCCCCCCGGTACCCCCCCGGCTCCCACCGGCCCGCATCCGCCGCCACCGCCCGGAACTTCCACGGGCCGGAAAGAGAGGGCTCGGGGGAGAGAAAGCGGCACTTCGTGGCGCGTCTCTCCCCGTACCGCCCGCACATCGAACACACCCGGCAGTCAAGCACGCCCGCGCGAGTTCGCACCGGCTCGGCATCCGGCGAAGGGGAGCGGAAATGCGATGGGGTCTTTCCGCAAAAAAGCGGGAAGACTCCTCGTATTTCCGCGGCTCCCACTCCCTCCGGCCCGCGCCCGCCGCCGACCCTTACCCGGCACCGGCACCTTGCCGGACGCAGGGGGTTCGGGGGGCGGCGGACACGCCCCCCGGCTCCCACGAGTTCACCACAGGCCTCCCACGGGCTCGCGCCCTGCCTCCGACCGGTCCGCGCCCGCCGTATCCGCACTGTCAGAAGCCGGAATACATGGTTCTCCGATATTGCATGGGGGACATTCCGGCGTGGCGCCTGAAAATCCGGTAGAAGAAGAGATCGTCGCGGAAGCCGCACTGCATGGCGATCTCCTTGACGGTCCAGCCGGTGCTGAGCAGCAGTTCTTTTGCTCTGGCGATTCTGGTGTTGGTAAGATACTCTTTCGGGGCGACGCCGAACTGTTTGCGGAACGCAGCGGAAAAGCGGTTTTTCTCCATTTTCGCGAGTTTCGCCAGTTCAGACATCTGAATCGGTTCCATGTAGTGATTTTCCATATAGCGCAGCACGGAGTGGAATCCCTCCTCTCCGGCGGGAAATCGATTGATCCGGGTTTCCGGCAGCAGCAGGAAGGGGAGGAGGAGCCGACGCAGGAGCTGATGGGCGAGAAAAAGGTTTTCAAACCGGTTTCCATTTCTAGCCTGTGCCAGAAACTTCTCCCAGAGCGCCGTCATTTCCGGAGCGGCGGGGACGGAAAGGATCCGGCGGAATCCGGATTGGCGCGCAAGCAGTTCGGATTTGAAGTGGAGCCAGTCGTGGGTGAATGCTCCGGCGGAGAGCATTCGGAAGGGGACGTTTGCGGGAAACAGGTAACAACTGCCCGGCTCGATCCGCACTGTTTCATTGCAATCCATGGCGTGGAGGGCGCCCCGGGAGCGGGAGGTAGAGGCGGAAGAAGGGGTCGCAGCGGAACGGATGAAACTGTTCCAGATCCTCTTTCGCCTCGGCGTGTCCGCAGACGAGGAGTTCCAGATCGAGATCCCGGACAAAATGCCGGTCATCATCATCCTGAAAATAGTATGCGATCTCGCTGCCCATGGTGAAGTAACATAGCATCCGGCCGGGAAAAAAGCAAAAAAATTTTCCGGACCGCAGGAAAAAAGTCCATAATATCAGGTTAAAAAATCCATTTTCAATTCTACGGAAATCAAGTATAGTATCCGCAAAAATTTCAAAAACAAATCGGAGCTGAAACCTATCCCCTCTTTCCTGCCGGCGCGAGGGTAGCGGTATCACGGAGCTGCAAACGATGAAACAGAAGAGATGGTTTTCCGAAGCGCGCTTCGGCGCCTTCATTCACTGGGGGCTCTACGCCCTTCCCGGGGGGTCTGGAAGGGGAGACGATGGAGTATATCGGCGAGTGGCTTCAGGCGCGTTTCCGGATTCCCAATGCCGAATATGCCGCGCTGGCGGAGCAGTTCAATCCGACGGCGTTCGATGCGGAGGAGATCGTCCGCCGCTTCCGTGACGCCGGAATCCGCTACGTGGTGTTCACCGCAAAACACCACGACGGGTTTGCGATGTACCACTCGCGGGTTTCCCGTTTCAATATCGTCGATGCGACCCCGTTCCGGCGGGATCCGCTGGCGGAACTCGCCGCGGCCTGCCGCAAGTTCGGGCTGCGGCTCGGCATCTACTACTCCCACTGCCTCGACTGGCATGAGAAGGACGGCGGAGATCCCGGACCGGATGCGCCGAAGAACAAGGGAATGTCCTGGGGGAACGACTGGGATTTCCCCGACCGGAAGGCAAAGGATTTCGACACGTACTTCCGAGAGAAGACGATTCCGCAGCTCACCGAACTGCTCAGCCGGTACGGGGAGATTTCACTGCTCTGGCTCGACTGCCCCGCAACGATCCGGCCAAGGCACGCGCAGGAGATCCGCATTCTCGTCGATGAACTTCAACCCGAATGCCTGATCAACAGCCGAATCGGGTACGGCATGCAGGACTTTGATTCGCTCGGCGACAATCAGTTTCCGGTCGACGCGGGCGAAACTCCGGTCGAATCGGCGGTCACCCTCAACGACACCTGGGGATACAAATCCGGCGACCACAACTGGAAACCGTTCGCGGAGATCCGCGACACCCTGATCGACCTCGCCTCCCGGAACACGAACCTTCTGCTGAATTTCGGTCCCGACGGCTGCGGCAGAATTCCCACACCGGCGCTCGAGGTGCTCGACCGGCTCGCCGACTGGATGAAATCCGCCTCGGGGGCAATTCACGGAGCCGCGGGAAATCCGCTGCCGCAGGAGCTGTCGTGGTGCCGCTGCACCTTTTCCGGCGGGAACCGGCTGAACCTCTTCCTCATCCGGGAGCGGCCGCGCTATCTGCTTCGCGGCATTTCAGGAGAGGTGACCGCCTGTTCGGTTCCCTTTGAACAGGAGGGGAGGTGCTGGAGCTGCATCCGCCGGAAGCGGTTGTCCTGGAACGAATTCCGGTGACGGTGGAGTTCAGGCCGCTCTTCGCCCGGGAACTCTTCCCGATCGACGGGGAACTGACGCTTCTGCCGAACCGGGCGACCATTGATACGGGAACCGTTTCAGGCGAACCTGCGAAGGGAACCGGAGCAGAGGAGCTCGGGCGGCAGCAGAAAAGCTTCCTCTCTCCGGCCACTGCCGCCGTGAGAATTCCGGCGCCATCTCCTCCTGGCACAATCCGGCGGACGCCATCTCCTGGGATGTTTCGTTTCCCGACGGGGCCGCTACCGGCTCTCGCTGGTCACCCGGACCCGTTCTCACGGCGGCTCATGGCACGGAGACCGCGAAGTCATCGTGGAGTTCAACGGCAGAACGGTCCGCGCGATGCTGCGGAACGACAGCATGACAGCAGACGGCTGCTACCCCGAGGCGGAATCCATCCTCGGGGAACTGGAGACCGCTCCGGGCGAGACCGGCCGGGTGGTGCTGCGCACCGGAAGGATCCTTTCCGGCGATGCGCTCCAGATGGAACTGGTCCGGCTCAAGCTGACGGCGGTCGAAGAAGCGGTCACTCCAGCCGACGAGCTCTGACCTCGGCATCGCCGGAGGGATGGCGGAAAATCCGGACTATTCTCTCCGCCATTCAAATGCAGTCAGAGAGTGCGCCGGAAAGGTGTGGGAAAATCTTCCTCCGGAAAGTTTTTGCTCCGCCCGTCTGCCCTGAAAATAATCGCAGGAGTTCACATCCTTCCGGTACAGTTCGAGCGACTTGCCCGATCGTGCCGAAAAGCGATTTAGAACCACATCGGTCCGGACTGCGTGTTCCGGGTCGCGGTTGAAAACCAGCAGATAGAGAGTGTTGCCGTCATTCGAGAGAGAGGAGAAGGTTGCAAGAGCCGGATACGCGGGGAACTGTTCCGCCGTCATTACAACCGCTTTCAGGTTCCGGACCTCGAAGGTTCCGGAAACGGCGGAACGAATCTTCTCCAGCCGGAACAGGATGTCGACCTCGTCAGTATCGGGCAGAGAAAGATAAATTCCGGAACAACGACTCCATTTCCCACCACGGAACGGGCAGGGAATCGCAACCGCCGATTTTGTTTTTGTCCAGCCGCGGGCATCCCCAGCCCCAGACCGAAAGTGGCCTGCGGGGCCTCTGCGGCGACGGCGGCGGCGGGGAGATAACGGGCGTCGAAACTCAAGACGATCTTCCACGGTTTTCCCGTGGCCTCTTTCGGACGGCGGATCCGGGCAAATGTTCTGTAGCAGGATTGTTTCATCTTGTCGATTTGAATCTGAAACATATCGTTTTTCCCCGGACTCATCCGGATATTGCGGTCGGAAGTGTGTTCATTCAGGCGGAGCGGGATTTTCTCCAGTTCGGCGACCAATTTCGCCGGGATATACTCCGTTCCCGTCGACGGCATCAATTCGCATCCGGCGAGAAAGGAAACCGATGGAGAATTCCGCACCGTCGACGCGACAATCCGGTCCCCCCGATATCTCCCCCATACTTCGAAGAACGGAAGCGTCGCCCGTTTCCGGATCACCCGTCCGGTCGCCGTTTCCGTGTTTACGGCGCCCCAGAACCCGTTCAGCAGATGCCAGTACTGTGCGCTGGCAACATGGTTGTCAGGCGCCTGCCAGAGCCGCATCAGATCGGCACACATCAACCCGGCCAGAAAAAAAAAACGGTACGGGAAAGGGCGGTCGGAGGTGCTGCCGATGTTGAATTCGGTAATGTGCAACGGCAGCGGTTTGCCTGCCAACTCCCGGCATAAGTTGCTGTATTGCTTCAACCGCATTGCGAGCTGGTCAGGGTACGCGAGAACGCTTTTCAACGCTGTCTGTTGATCCGCACCACCGATTGTCGGCCCGTAGAAATGAAGAACCAGAAAATCCGCGGCCGGGCCCGCGCCTTTGATCACCTTGCGATTCCATTCGCAGTTCCAGTCAATGCCGTTTCCGGGCCGGGTGACGATTCCAAGTTTTACGGAGGGATCGATGTTACGGATGGCCTCCATACTTTTCACGGCGTATTCCACATATTCTTCGGGCGTATAACTGTACTTGGGAACCATCAGATGATTCCCGTGGCAGGACTCATTGCCCAGTTCAAAATAGCGGACGCCATACGGTTCAGGATGCCCCCAGGCGGCACGTTTCATCGCCCACGGATATTGCGGAAGAGCCGGAGCGTTCAGATATTCGACGAACTCCGCAAGATGCCGGGGCAGTTGATCCGGCGGGAGAGCGTAGTCCGTCAACGTGATGATCGGCTCCCAGTTCATCGCCCGGCAGAGTGCAATGTACTGATCGACCCCGAATTTCCACTCCCGCCGCTCCGAAAGCGGCCCGACCGCATGTTTCCAGTTGAAGTTATGCGCGAGGCATCCGCCCGGATAACGCATCATGCCGATTTTCAGATTTTTGACCAGCGCGGCGATATTTTCGAAGGGGGCGTTTTGGAGCGGATTCCAGTAGCCGCCCGCATAGTTGATGGAGCGCAGGTTGGTCTTCGGAGAATCCATCTTCACATAGATGCCGCGGCTGTCCGCCCCGCTCAAATTGTTGCCGAAACACCACGGCTTCACCGGAGCAATGATATCCCCGGCGTCTATCGAAATCACCGCATCGGCAAAGGAAATCAGCGGAGATACCGCCAGAAGAGTGGAAAGAATTTTGATCGGCAGCTGTTTCATTTCAAATATCCTCCTCATCCCACACATACATCTTCCGCCAGCGGTATGCTTTTTGAGTTCCGCCACTTCCATGGATTCCACATGCCCGTCATACATGCAGACGTTGGCCCGGTTGTTATGCCGGTACGCCGGCCCCATATACGTGGATTCCGTTTCCCCCGTCCCGGCTCAAAGTATCTTTCCATATTATTCACTCGCAGGGCCCAGTTGACCGCGTCGCAGAAGAGGACCCGCTGTGTCGGCCGTACAATCCGCCCCATTTTGAACGGGGCATTCTTTTCGCCCATCGCCCAGTCCCCCTCGCTTGCGGCAAAGTCCTCGCTGGACATGCCGTAGCTGTACGCCACCTGATGAAATCCGTTCCTCACGGCGTTGAGGCTGGCTGCATTCAGCGCAGCTGTGGCGTTCGAACAGATCATTTCCCGACTGATTCTTCCGGAAAATTTATTCAACTCCGGATACACTTCTGTGACGGTATCATACTGACATCCGACAAGCTTGAAGAATGTGATATTCTTATACCATGGCAGTCCGCCGGCTCTTCCGGGGACCGCATAGTCATCATAACTGGCGGCGTATGATTGGTTCGCAAGGCCGAACTGTTTCAAGATGCTGGTACAGGAGATGCTTTTTGCCGATTCCCGCGCCTTGTTCAAGGCTGGCAGCAGCATCGCCGCCAGAATAGCGATGATCGCAATTACGATCAGAAGTTCGATCAGAGTGAAATTTTTTCCGGATTTCATCGATGCCTCCTTCCCTTTAGGGTCAACAATAATTTCTGTACCAGATATCCTGACATTGCTTGCTCCGCAACGTTTCCAGTTCCGGCCGGGAGAGAAAACTGGTCGGCAGCAGCCGTACCTCGCGTTCCCGGGCTGAATCTTCGATCAGCAACCGCAGCAGCCCGATTTCATTCTCCACCCGTTCTCTCAACGGCGCATGGATCATACCGATCACCGCCGGATCAGACAGATATTCAAACGGCAGCGTGTAGGTGCAGGCGCAGTCCGGAGCGGCCGCCCCGTCGCGGGCACAATAGTCGAGCAGTCCGGCAAGTTCCACGTAGCTGTTGGTATAGAGGGCGCGGGTGCCCCTGCGGAGAAGCTCCTCGAATGCCTTCCCGTCGTGACGGTTGTCGGAATCGAATCCGACCGTCTCTACCTCGAATCCGTTCTCCTCCGCCATCTGCCGGAAGAGATCGGCCTGCCGGTCGTAAGGCCAGGTAAGCAGCGTTACCCCGGCATGCCCCCCGACTGCGGAACTCCTGGAACATCCTCCCGAAAGCGGCGGTATAATCGTAGTTGACGGAACTGAAATCACCGTTGCCGAAATTCAGCAGCGGAAACCGACGCTCCTTCAGCTCCTGATAATATGAACTCTCCGGATCAAAATAGAGCGGGTAAATCACCCCGTCCACATGAAAATGCAGCAGGTCCTCCAGACATTTCCGCTCCCGCCCCTGCCGTAATTGGTGGTGGAGATCACCAGCCGCAGCCCGTACTTTTCCGCCTCGTTCAGCAGCGCCTGCGCGTAACAGCCGGAATAACGTTCGGAGATTCCCCCCACCACCAGTCCGATGATGCCGCTGCGCCCCGTCTTCAGACAGCGGGCGTGCGGATTCGGCGCATAGCCCCGCTCGCGGGCAAGCGTGAAAATCCGGTTCGCTATCTCCGGATGCACCTGCCCCTTGATCCGTCCGTTCAACACCCGCGAAACGGTCGAATGTGAGATATTCAGCTCCCGAGCCAGTTGTGTGATCGTTACACCCATATCGATATTCCCAAAGATGCACATGTGTGCAACTTTGACAATAGTATACCATAAAACCGAAAAAAAAGCAAGAGTTGTTTCAAAATTTTTTCTGGAAAATACGTGTCGTCAGGAGAAACAACATTCGCCGGAGAACCGTTTCCGTCCTGCGGACGACGCCCCGCCGGATGGATCGGACCGGTCAGAAGCGGTATTCGCTGCTGTCGTAGGAGGGCGCCTTCGGAGCGAAGCGGTGGTAAAATGCGAAGAGAAGTCCCGGCAGAGCGCCGCCGATGTGGGCGAGATAGGCGACGCCGCCTCCGCCCGGACGCGGCAGAAACGCCATTACGATCTGCAGCACCACCCAGAGGGCGAACGCGCCCCAGGCCGGAATGGAAAACCAGTTGCGCCGTGCCAGAATCGCACCGAACACACTCCTGGACATCAGCGCAAAGGAGAGCCGCACCCGGGGAAAACAGACCGCATAACAGGCGATCACGCCGGAAATGAATCCGCTCGCGCCCACGCACGGAACCTCCGTGCGCGGATCGAAGAGCGCATGCAGCAGAGAGGCGCACAACCCCGAAGCGAGCAGCAGAAGAATATATTTCCCTTTGCCGAACTCATCCTCGACATTGTCTCCGCAGATCAGCAAAAAATAGAGATTGCCGACGAGATGCCAGATTCCACCGTGAAGAAACATCGAAGAGAGCAGCGTCAATCCGCCGTGGCGGCTCCACTGCCCCGGAATGAATCCCCAGCTGCCGATCGCTTCGCGCAGATGCGAAAAGGTGAAAAAAGAACACAACTAGACAGAGCAGGGAAACCCCCAGGTGATCAGCGGCAGACGGCGGCACGCCGGCGCATCCAGCTCCACCGGCAGCCCGAGCAGGCCGACCAGATACTTCCACCCCTCGTCCGGGGGCATGCTCCCCGCCATCAATGTTGCGGAACTCCCGGTTGATCCTCTGCTCTTCCACCTGAATCTGCCGCAGAGCGAGCAGCTCCCGCGCTTTCGGCGAAAGCCCTTCCTGCTCCGGTTCCGGCAGCGGAATCCGTTCCAGTTCGGCCGGATCGAACCAGACGGTCTGGCAGGAGCAGCAGAGATCGAGTTCCAGCGCCTTCCCGGCCAGCGGCAGCGTCACCCGCCGCATCGGCATGTGGCAGGAACCGCAATCGGGCCCCGATTCCGAGTATCCGGTCCGCGCAGTCCGCCACAACAGCTCGACGAAGGCGCGGTCGGCGCAGAGACTCCGCAATCCGGCGACGGTCAACATCCGGCCGCCGCAGTGCGAACACCGGAAAACGATCACCTTCTCGTAGAACTCCCGCGTCAACTCCTGTTCACAGTTCGGACACTTCATCTGGGCTGTTCCTTCGAGTCTGAACAAAAGGCCGGACCGGACCGTGTTGAATGATCCGATCCGGCCGGCCGCTTTTCCACGGGACGCGCCGTTTTTTCCAACGCTCCGGATTACTTGCCGCAGCTGATCGCGGCCTGCGCCGCCGCCAGCCGGGCGATCGGCACCCGGTAGGGGCTGCAGGAGACGTAGTCGAGCCCTTCCTTGTGGCAGAATTCGACCGATTTCGCCTCGCCGCCCTGTTCGCCGCAGATACCGACCTTCAGTTTCGGCTTGACCGAACGGCCGCCCTTGACTGCGATATCGATCAACTTGCCGACGCCCGCCTGGTCGATCGTCTGGAACGGATCCGCCGCTAGCAGCTTCTTGTCGAGGTAATCCCCGAGGAAGGCGCCGATGTCGTCGCGGCTGAAACCGAAGGTCATCTGGGTGAGGTCGTTGGTTCCGAAGCTGAAGAAATCCGCCTCGGTCGCCATCTGATCGGCCAGCAGCGCGGCGCGCGGGATCTCGATCATCGTGCCGACCTTATACTCGATCTCCTTGACCTTGAATTTCTTCGCAACTTCCGCGGCGACGCGGGCGAGAATCGCCTTCTGGAACTTGATCTCCGAAGCATCGCAGGTGACCGGAATCATGATTTCCGGCTTGCAGGGGTGGCCGTCGCGGTTGAGTTCCGCTGCGGCTTCGAGGATGGCGCGCATCTGCATCTCGGAGATTTCCGGATAGGTGATGCCGAGGCGGACGCCGCGGTGGCCCATCATCGGGTTGGTCTCATGCAGCCCCTCCGCGCGACGGGCGATGTCGGTGAGCTTGATGCCGAGCGCCTTCGCCAGCTCCTGGCGCGCCTCCCGGGCGCTCGGAACAAATTCGTGCAGCGGCGGGTCGAGCAGACGGAAGGTCACCGGGAGCCCCTCCATCGCGGTCAGCGTCCCCTTGATGTCCTTCTTGACGAAGTGGAACAGCTCCTTGACCGCCTTCTGCCGCTCTTCGGGCGTCGCACTCAGAATCATTTTGCGCAGAGCAAAGAGCGGTTTTTCGCTGTTCTTGCCGTAGAACATGTGCTCGGTCCGGAAGAGGCCGATCCCTCGGCGCCGAAGTTCCGGGCGATCTTCGCATCCTCCGGATTGTCGGCATTGGCGCGAACACCGAGCCGGCGGTATTTATCCACCAGCTTCATGAAATGCTGGAGCTTCGGATTTTCGCTCGAATCCATCGTCGCCACCGCTCCGGCATAGACGTAGCCGCGGGTACCGTTGAGACTGATGATCTCACCGGCGCGGTAGATCTTGCCGCCGACCTTCATGGTGCCGGCCACCTCATTGATTTCGAGACATCCGGCGCCGACGATGCAGCACTTTCCCCAGCCGCGACAGACCAGAGCCGCATGGCTGGTCATGCCGCCGCGGGCGGTCAAAATGCCGGTCGCGGCGCGCATTCCCTCGACGTCCTCGGGGTTGGTCTCTTCGCGGACCATGACGACCGCAATCCCCTTCGCGGCGGCCTTGACCGCCTCTTCGCTGTTGAAGACGATCCTGCCGACCGCTCCGCCGGGACCGGCGGGGAGTCCACGGGCGATGAGCTGCGCGCTCTTCTCCGCCTTGGGGTCGAGAATCGGGTGAAGCAGTTCATCGAGCTGAGCGGGCGAAACGCGCATCACGGCGGTCTTCTCGTCGATCAGCTTCTCCTTGAGCATATCCATCGCCATGTTCAGCGCGGCGGTACCGGTGCGCTTGCCGACCCGGCACTGGAGCATGTAGAGTTTGCCCTCCTGAATGGTGAACTCGATGTCGAGCATGTCGTGATAGTGCTGCTCAAGCGTGTTACGGATGCCGAACAGCTGCCGGTAGAGATCCGGATAGAGCTCCTCCATCGATTTGAGGTGCTTGTTCTGCTCGTTGCAGGTATCCTGATTGAGCGGATTCGGGGTGCGGGTTCCGGCGACCACATCCTCGCCCTGCGCGTTGATCAGCCATTCGCCGTAGAATTTGTTGTCTCCGGTCGCGGGGTCGCGGGTGAAGGCGACGCCGGTCGCCGAGGTGTCGCCCATGTTACCGAACACCATGCTCTGCACGTTGACCGCGGTGCCCCAGTCATCAGGAATGCCTTCGATCCGGCGGTAGGAGACCGCCTTCTTGCCGTTCCAGCTCTTGAGCACCGCGCCGATGCCGCCCCAGAGCTGCTCCATCGCATCGTCGGGGAATTCGCGCTTGAGCGTGGTCTTGATCTGTTTCTTGAACTTCTCACAGAGCAGCTTGAGATCCTCGACGGTGAGGTCGGTGTCGGAGGCGTAGCCCTTCTTCTCCTTGAGCTCTTCCATCATCGCGTCGAGCTGCTTGCGGATCGCCTTGCCCTCGGCCGGTTCGATTCCCTCGGCCTTCTCCATCACCACGTCGGAGTACATCATGATCAGCCGCCGGTAGGCGTCGTAAACGAACCGCTCATTGCCGGTCTTGGCGATCAGCCCGGGATGGTTTTCGTGGAAAGTCCGACGTTGAGAACGGTTTCCATCATACCCGGCATCGAACTGCGCGCACCGGAACGGCAGGAGACAAGCAGCGGATTCTTCGCGTCGCCGAACTTCATGCCCATCTGCTTCTCCACCCCGGCGAGGGCGGTCTTGACCTGCTTCTCCACCCCCGGCGGGCAGCTTGCTGTCGTTTTTGAAATAGTCCACGCAGCACTCGGTGGTGATGGTGAATCCAGGGGGAACCGGGAGCCCGAGCGAAGCCATCTCCGCCAGGTTGGCTCCCTTGCCGCCGAGGAGCTCCTTCATCGCGCCCGATCCTTCGGAGTTCCCCCGCCGAAGGAGTACACATACTTCTTTCCTGCCATTGTCTCTTTTCCTTCCCTCTGTTGGACGATTACTTGAACGTATCGAAAACCCGCAGAATCGCCCGTTTTTGCTTATTTTTCTCCAACCCCATGATCATGAAGGAGCCGCGCACCTCGATCGGGTACGGGATTCCCTGAATGTAGGTCTTGCCCTGTTCGGCGAGCCGCTCCAGCCGTTTCCGCTGGACTCGCGACGTCCGGTCGTACTTGTAGACGCCGATTTCAGAACCGGCGATCATGATGCCGCACCCGCTGGTCGCGCGGAACGGATCCGGCAGAAGCGGCCGGACGCCGTCAACCTTGATTCCCGCGCGGGTCAGGTAATCGGCGAAATCCTCCGGCCGGAGGTAGTTGTTGTCGACGGTCGCGCAGCCGGCGAACATGCAGCATACCGCCGCCAGCAGCACCACGATCCGAATATGAAACTTCAGCATGCAGATTCCTCTTTCACACAATGTCGGTTTTATAATCTAAATCCATCATGATGAGATTGCAAGGTATTACGGCAAATATTTTCGTCATCCCGGGAATTTTTCATGAATTCATCGGCAGAATTTCACCATCTTCCGGCAGCTCCTCCTGAATTCGCCGGCTGATCTCGTAGAGGCCGGCCAGCACATTTTCACGATGCTCGCCGTCGAACCGGTAGGCCGGCACATAACAGCCGAGCGCGGCGATGAACTGCCCGCTCCGGTCGAATACCGGAAACGCCACCGAAGTCAGCGTGGGATGCCAGTCCCGGATCAGCATCGGCTTGTTGGCAAGAAGCTCCAGTTCCCGGAAAAACTCCTCCCGGGTCCGCACCGCGGGCCAGAGCTCCTTCCCGGGCAGTCCGGAAACGGCGAGGAATTTCTCCTGCTCCTGCCGCGTGCAGTGCCCCAGCAACAGCAGCCCGGTCGCCGTATAGTAGACATCTTCGATCACGGTGGGGTTGTAGTTGACCTGCAGTTTGTGGTGGAGCCCCGGCTTCGCCTCGCAGATGACGTAACGCTTGGTCCCCTTCAGCACGGCGAGGACGATGCCCTCCCGGTTCTCCTGCACGAACTGCCGCATCAGGGAATCCGCCACCCGAACCAGTTCCGGCCGGTAGGCGAAGTTGTGGCACAGCCCGTTCACCGCCGGACCGAGCCGGTACCCGCGGCGCATGCCGAGCCGTTCGAGATAACCGAGTTCGACCATGCTGTTGACGATGTGAAAGCAGGTGGGCGGCTGGACGTCGATCAGTGCGGCCATCTCGCTGATCGACCAGATCCGCTGCGGATCTTCCGCCACCTTCGCCAGGATCGTGAAGCAGCGTTCGATCACCTGAATCATGGTTCCTCCCGATTGAATGTTTCCCAGACCGACCTCATAACAATACCGCGGAAAACGGCTTTTGTCAAGTGGCGCGGATCACTTCCGCTCCAGCACGAACACGCAGCCGACCGCAAAGAGGTTGGGCATCGACGTGGTCAGCAGCGGGAAGGACAACCCCACCGGAATCTCCTGGTAGATATGGATGTTCAGGTGGTTGCAGAGCTTCTGAAAGTCGCGGATCGTGCCGAGATGGATGTTCGGCGTATTGTACCACTGGTAGGGAATCTGGGTCGTGCGCGGCATCGATCCGGCGAAAAGCAGCTGGAGGCGGCAGTGGAAATGGCCGAAATTGATGAAGCTCACCGCCGCGCGCCGCCCGACCCGGACGATCCGCCGCAGAAGCCGGTCCGGACGCCGCACCTGCTGAAGCGTCTGCGACAGAATCACCAGATCGAACGAATTCTCTTCGGCGAAATCCAGCCCGTCGTTGAGGTCGCCCTGTATCACCGGCACGCCGTTGGCGATGCACTGGGCGATCAGTTTGTGTTCGATCTCCATGCCGAGGATGTCCGCTCCGCGCGTCTCCCGGAGCGTTTTGAGAAAGCTGCCGTCCCCGCACCCGAGGTCGAGCACCCGGTGGCCCGGCTGAACCAGGTCGGCGATGATCTTGAGGTCGTGCCGCAGCTTCCGATCGGGGTAGAGTGATTCAACCATGAAGTGCCTCCAGACGGTTGCGCAGAAAATCCCGGATCATCGGCCCGAGCACATCGACCTCCAGCAGAAACGCATCGTGCCCGTAGGCGGATTTGATTTCGCAGAAGGAGACGTTCAGCCGGTTTTTGAGCAGGGCATTGACGATTTTGCGCGACTCCGCGGTCGGGAAGAGCCAGTCGCTGGAGAAGGAGACCACCAGAAACGCAGCTTTCGCCGAGGCAAATGCCCGCGCGAGGTCCCCTCCCGCCCGGGCGGCCAGATCGAAGTAATCCATCGCCCGGGTGATGTAAAAGTAGCTGTTGGCGTCAAACCGTTCGACGAAACGGCGCCCCTGATGCTCGAGATAACTCTCCACTGCGAAGTCGCGGTGAAAATCGAAGCTGTAGGAGTCGGTATCCTGCAGATCGCGGCCGAACTTCAGACTCATCGATTCGTCGGAGAGATAGGTGATGTGCGCGAGCATCCGGGCTGCGGCAAGTCCGCGGTCCGGCACATGGTCGGCCGAATAGTTGCCGTTGTTCCAGTTCGGATCGTATTTGATCGCCTCGCGGCCGACCCAGTCAAACGCGATGCTCTGCGGCGACAGCTGGCTGGTGGTGGCGATCGGCACGGCGCTGTCCAGCCGGTCCGGATAGTTGATCGCCCACTCCATCGCCTGCATGCCGCCCATGGAGCCGCCGACAACGGAGAGCAGTTTCTCTATGCCGAGGTAATCGATCAGGTAGCGCTGGGCGCGGACCATGTCGCGGATGGTGATCACCGGAAAATCCAGATTGTAAGGGATTGCCCGTGTCGGGATTGACCGAACGCGGTCCGGTCGACCCCGCGCAGCTGCCGAGCACATTGCTGCAGATGACGAAGTAACGGTTCGTATCAATCGCCCTGCCCGGCCCGACCATCTCATCCCACCAGCCGGGTTTGGGGTCTTCCGGCGCGTGCCGCCCGCAGACATGGGCGTCGCCGGAGAGCGCATGGGTGATGAGAATGGCGTTGGAACGGTCCGGCGCCAGGGTACCAACCGTTTCATAACGGATGTTGACCCCTTTGAGCGTCCTTCCGCAATCGAGCGCCAACGGCTCGGGAAGTTGAAAATTCTGCGGTTTGACGATGAACTCCAAAGCTGCTTCACTCCCGGATTTACAAGAACGAAAATGATATAATATACCGTATCGCCGTTATTTTTCAACCGGAGAGGTCCGGTTTTCGGGCAATTCCCCGGCCTCGCTCCGGTCGGCTTTTCCCGCGGGAAGAGGATAGAGCCGCATGATCCACTCGCCGCCGAGCGGACGGCCGTTCCAACTGGAACGGCGGTAATTCCGCTGGGAATCGCAGATCAACCGCTGCTCTCCGGAGACCGCGAGAAGCTCGATCCTCACCATCCCGCCGGGACAGGAGACCGGGATACGCACTTTGGAGAATCCGGGCTTCTCCAGACGAAACAGCTGGTCCTGCCCGTTGATCTTGACGGCGAGTTTTCCCGGGGAGACGGTGAGGAGCGTCCACTCCAGTTCCGCACGGGCGGAGAAGAGCGGAAACCGTTTTTCCAACACCATCCCCGGTTCGAGCGGCAACTCCTGCCACCCGCCGAAGGTCAGCGGTCCGTAATCGAACCACGCGCTCTTCCCGCCGCCGAGATCGATTCGGGTGCCGGCGGGCCGGACAAACCGCATCACCGCCGCTTCGCACTGCTGCCGGTAGAACTCATACCCGGAGGTGGTCAGCCAGAAGGCGGCCACCAGAGCGCCGCCGCCGAGAAGCAGCGTATGTTTCCCGCGCCTCCGGAGCCATCCTCCAACGGCGGATCATCCAGGCGGCAAAGGCCCCGCCCGCCACCGCCGCCAGCGGCACCATCGGCGCCCGGAAGCGCGAAAGGATGTAAAAGAGCGCCGTCGCCCCCCAGTACGCAACGATGAAATAGAGCAACAGCCATTCCGGCAGAGCACTTCGAAACCGCAGCCGCGGCAGCACCGCCACCAGAATTCCGGCGAGGGCGAGGGCGAGCAGCAGTCCGCTGCGGCCGAACACCAGCAGCTGAAGAATCCAGCTCTCCTCCCCTTCGCCGTAGAGCGAAACATTGTTCGGAATCTCCCGGTAGTCCCAGAAGAGCAGCAGCTTGCGGAACTGCAACTCGAAAAAGGCCGCCGGCTCCCGGCACATCCAGTCGAACATCTGTCCGGCCACCGACTGTCCGGAACGGGAGAGCTCCATCATTCGGTGCCACGCCTCCGGATACTCCATCGGTCCGGCGGGGAGTCCGGGTTCCCGACCACCGGGCGGCGCCTCCGGCGAATTGCCCAGCCCGAGCACGGCGTCGGCGGCGGTGCTCGGTCCGGAAAGCCGCCCCGTCACCCGGGTGTTGTGGACGGCGAACGGCAACTGCACTGCGATCAGCAGTCCGACGAACAGCCCCAGTCCGGCGGCGATGCGACGCCAGGTCAGGGCGCACCGGCGTCCGGCCAGCCCCCAGCAGCAGTATGCCGGGAATCAGAATCCAGATGTTGCCGCGGGTGAGGATCGCGATGCCGGCCATCACCCCCGCCCCCCCAGAACCGGAGACGTTTCCACTCCATCGCCCGGAGCACGAGGTAGAAAAGCAGCGCGAGGTTGAACGATTGCAGCGTCTCATTCTGATGGAACGGGGTATAGAGCAGAAGGGGCGTGGAAATCGCGGTGAGAACCGCCGCGGCATATCCGGCCCTTCGCCCGAAGATCCGGGCGGCGGCGAGTCCGGCGAACCAGCAGCAACCGCCCCCAGCAGGGACTGCACCGCGATCACGAACCAGACCGAAGCGCCGGAAACAAGGTAGAGCACCGGCAGAAACACCGCGTAATAGAACGGCTGATAGTAGAACTCCCCGGAATAGCGGAACGCCGCCATATCGCGGGCCAGCTGCATATAGGTGGCCAGGTCGCTGAGCTTCGACGGCGAGAATACACTGTTGTTTCCGCCGTTGATCGCGGCGAGTTCCGCCGAAACACCGAGCCGCAGCAGCAGCGCCGCAACGGCGATCCAGAGGAGATTCCGTAAAAAACGCCGCCCCCGGAGTCGGGCAGCGGCGTTTCCGGAACGCGGTGTTCCAGGGCGGCGCATCAGACGGTCATCAGCTCCTTCTCCTTGGCCGCCAGAAGCTTGTCGAGCGTGGCAATGTAGCGGTCAGTCAGTTTCTGGATATCGTCGAGCATCTTCTTGAGCTCATCTTCCGTATAGATGCCGTCTTTTTGCGCCTTCTTGGCCGCTTCGTTGCCCTCGCGGCGGATGTTGCGCAGTGCCACTTTCGCCTCTTCGCACTCCGCCTTCGCCTGCTTGGCCAGCACCTGACGGCGCTCCTGGCTCAGCTCAGGGATCGGCAGTTTGAGGGTGCGGCCGTCGCTCATCGGCGTGATGCCGATGTTGGAGGCGAGCAGAGCCTTTTCAATTGCCGAAACCGCGGTGGTGTCCCACGGCTGAATCACCAGCAGCCGCGGTTCCGGCGCGGTGATGCCGGCAATCTCCTTAAGCCGGGTCGGAGTACCGTAATACTCCACCGTCACATGCTCCACCAATGCAGGAGAAGCCTTGCCGGTACGAATGGCGGAAAAGCTGCCGCTGAGCGCCTCCTCGGTTTTCATCATGTGCTCTTCCAGGCTGTCGAGCAGATTGTTCGGATCCAGTTGCATTGTCCTATCCTCCAGTCAATCGCATTTCGTTTACCGTAAACCAAATATCCGGTAACATAACAACCGGAGACGGAAATTGCAAATCAAAACCCCGGATTTCCTGTTTTTTTTCACTTTTTACCGCCCCCGTTTCCCGTGGAAAACCGCACCACCATGTACACCTCCGCCTGTCCATCTCCCGGATTGCCGATCTCATGCTCGACATCACTCTCGAAGAGAATGAAGTCCCCCACCCGAAGCTCCGCCTCGTTCTCGCCAGCCTTCACCCGGATGGAGCCGGAGAGCACCGTCAGAAACTCCTCCGTCCCCGGCGAGTGGGCCAGCGACCGGTGCACACATCCCGGCGTCAGTTTCAGCCGGTAGAGCTCCAGATCCTCCGCCATGTTCACCGGCGAAAGCACCTCGAACACCGCCCCCGATTCCGCTGCAATCGACGTGATGTTCTCACGCCGGTTGACCTCGAAGCGTTTCGACCGTTTCCCCTCGCCCCGCAGCAGCGTTTCGAAGTCGATGTTCAGCGCGTGGGCGATCTTCCACATCGTCGCAATCGTCGGATTCACCTTGTCCGCCTCGATCTGCGACAGCATCGCTTTCGACACCCCGCTCGCCGCCGCCAGCGCGTCCAGCGACAACTGCTGCCGCCGCCGCTCCCGATGCAGGTTGCTCCCCAATGCCGGAGGCTCCGGAATCTTTCTTCCCGTATTCATTATATCATACTTTTTATAAAATATATTGAATTTTCCGCTTGTATTTTCCATTACTGACTGTATAATATAACGAACTTCATTTAAAATATCAAACAAAACAGGGAAAAAAGGGAGAAAAACAGATGACGGCCACGCTATTTACCTCCATACAGATCCTGGTGCTGTTGAATCCGTTTGCAGTGCTTTCCACCTTTCTGGCGATGACTCCGCGCTGGACGGAGCGGGAACGGCGGCGGCTCGTGCTCCGGGCGACGATAACCGTCATCATCGCCGGCGTCACGCTCTTTTTCGGCGGGAGTGTGATCTTTTCGCTCTTCGGCATCAACATCGATGTGTTCCGGATCGGCGGCGGAGTCATTCTCATGGTGTGCGCGATTTCGCTGATCTGGGGAAGAGCGGGCGCCGCGGATGACAACGGTGACGACCCCGGCCACGACATCGCAGTCGTCCCCATCGCCATTCCGATGGCGGTCGGGCCGGGCACCGCGGCCGGACTGATCGTGATCGGGCTGGAGAATCATGGTCTCTGGATGACCGTTTCGAACCTTTCCGCCCTGGCGTTTGCCACCGCCCTGCTTGCCGGGCTCCTGCTGCTCGGCACCCGCGCGGAACGGCTGCTGAAGCGGCGGGGTATCGCCATCATCACCCGCCTGACGGGGCTGTTTCTCTCGGCGATTGCGGCGGGGATGATCCTCGACGGAGTGAAGAACTTCTTCCATCTGTGAGCTCAGTTTCGGCACTGCTTTCCCGTCCGCCAGGATTCTCCGGCTTCGAAGCATAAAAAAACCTCCAGTTGTGTGCGAAGCAACTGGAGGTAAAAAATTTCCGGCACCGTGCTACTCTCCCATAGTCAAATGTACAGTACCATCGCCGCTGGAGTCCTTAACTACCGTGTTCGGGAAGGGAACGTGTGTTTCTACTCCGCTATGAGCACCGGAAAAAAATACAAAGAAAGAAAATGTTGAAGCAAGTCTGAAGAAGACTCAGTTGAGACTAGCTTTTTTCTTATGGCTTTGTAATGAAGCGATAAGAAAAAAGGTGGTTAAGCCTCACGGCCGATTAGTAATGGTAAGCTGAATACATTGCTGTACTTACACCTCCATCCTATCGAGGTCGTAGTCTTCGACCGGCCTTGAGCCCCTTGCGGGGAGGGATATCTCGTCTTTGGGTGGGCTTGGCGCTTAGATGCTTTCAGCGCTTATCCGTTCCCGACATAGCTACCCGGCAGTGCAGCTGACGCCACAACCGGAACACCAGAGGTCAGTCATTCCCGGTCCTCTCGTACTAAGGAATGATCCCATCAAATATCCTGCGCCTGCGGAGGATAAGGACCGAACTGTCTCACGACGTTCTGAACCCAACTCGCGTACCACTTTAATCGGCGAACAGCCGAACCCTTGGGACCTTCTACAGCCCCAGGATGTGATGAGTCGACATCGAGGTGCCAAACAGCGCCGTCGCTATGGACGCTTGGGCGCTATCAGCCTGTTATCCCCAGAGTACCTTTTATCCGTTGAGCAACGACGATTCCACATTCCATCGCTGGATCACTAGGCCCTGCTTTCGCAACTGCTCGACCTGTCGGTCTTACAGTAAAGCACACTTCTACCCTTACGCTCTACACACGATTGCCAACCGTGCTGAGTGTACCTTCGGGCTCCTCCGTTACAATTTAGGAGGAAACCGCCCCAGTCAAACTGACCCTCTGACACGGTCCGGAGTCCGGATTCACGGGCATCCGTTAGATATCTAATTACACCAGGGTGGTATTTCACCTGTGGCTCCACCGGTACTGGCGTAGCGGCTTCACAGCCTCCCACCTATGCTACACAAGAGCAATCAAATACCAATATCAGATTACAGTAAAGGTTCATGGGGTCTTTCCGTCCTTCCGCAGGTATCCGGCATTTTCACCGGAATTACAACTTCGCCGAGATCCACGTTGAGACAGTGCCGGCATCGTTACACGATTCGTGCAGGTCGGAACTTACCCGACAAAGGAATTTCGCTACCTTAGGACCGTTATAGTTACGGCCGACATTCACCAGGGCTTCAGATCGAAGCTTCGCTTGCGCTAACCTCTCCCATTGACCTTTTGGCATTGGTCACGTGTCACTCCATATACATCCTCTTACGAGTTGGCATAGAGCTATGTTTTTGTTAAACAGTCGCACCGGCCTCTTTATTGCAACCGTCCCGGGCTCGGGGAGTAAATCCCTCCACCTGAAACGGCACCCCTTATTCCGAAGTTACGGGGCTGATTTGCCGAGTTCCTTAACGTTGGTTTCTCTCGCGCACCTTAGGCTACTCGCCTCACCTACCTGTGTCGGTTTACGGTACGGACACCCTGCTGTCAACGTTTAGAAGCTTTTCTCGTCAGTGTAGTCACAGCGAATTCCTCCAGACTTGCGCCCGGATACCTTACGCCTCTCAGGCTGATGTGTCACGGATTTGCCTATGACACGCCCTACGGGATTCGACCAACATATTCAGCAGTTGGCTCGCCTGACTTACTGCGTCCCTCCATCACTCAAGCAAGGTGGTACAGGAATATTAACCTGTCCTCCATCGACTACGCCTTTCGGCCTCGCCTTAGGTTCCGACTAACCCCGGGCGGACGAACCTTCCCCGGGAAACCTTAGGTTTTCGGTGACCGGAATTCTCATCCGGTTTTTCGCTACTCATGCCTGCATGGTCACTTGTATGCAGTCCACCTCAGATCACTCTTCGGCTTCAACCCGCATACAACGCTCTTCTACCACCGTGAATAAATCCACGGTCCGCGGCTTCGGTTCTGGACTTCAGTCCCGATCATCTTCGGCGCGATATCACTCGACCAGTGAGCTATTACGCACTCTTTAAATGATGGCTGCCTCTAAGCCAACATCCTGGCTGTTTATGCAACATCACATCCTTCAAACCACTAAGTCCAGATTTGGGACCTTAGCCGGCGGTCTGGGCTGTCTCCCTCTCGACCATGAAGCTTATCCCCCATAGTCTGACTCCTGCGGTACGGTTTACGGTATTCGGAGTTTAATAGTTCTTGGTACCCCGGTAAGGGCCCGTGAACAATCAGTAGCTCTACCCCCGCAAACTATTTACGCAAGGCTAGCCCTAAAGCTATTTCGAAGAGAACCAGCTATCACTGAGTTTGATTGGCCTTTCACCCCTATCCACAGCTCATCCAAACATTTTTCAACATGAACTGGTTCGGTCCTCCACTGCGTGTTACCGCAGATTCAACCTGGCCATGGATAGATCACTCAGCTTCGGGTCTACTCCAACGAACTAGACGCGCTTTTCACACTCGCTTTCGCTTCGGCTCCGCACTAGGCTTAACCTCGCTCGTTAGAGTAAGTCGCAGGCTCATTATGCAAAAGGCATGCGGTCGCTTGCGCTCCCACACTTTGTAGACACATGATTTCAGATACTTTTCACTCCCCTCCCGGGGTGCTTTTTCACCTTTCCCTCGCGGTACTATACGCTATCGGTTACCGGCTAGTATTTAGGCTTGGAGAGTGGTCTCCCCGGATTCAGTCAGAGTTTCACGTGTTCCGACCTACTTGGGATACTTCACGGCTTACAATCAATTTCGCTTACGGGGGTTTCACCCTCTATGCCGGACCTTTCCAGATCCTTCTGCTATCGATTGGTCTTGCCGTCGTCGAAGTCCCGCAACCCCGGTCAGTAAACCGACCGGTTTAGCCTCTTCCGCGTTCGCTCGCCACTACTTGCGGAATCTCTGTTGATTTCTTTTCCTGCAGGTACTGAGATGTTTCACTTCCCTGCGTCTCGCTTCCGTAACCTATGGATTCAGTTACGGATGACTGGACATTACTCCAGCCGGGTTGCCCCATTCGGATATCTCCGGATCAATGCTCGTGTGCAGCTCCCCGAAGCTTTTCGCAGCTTACCACGTCCTTCTTCGCCTGCCGATACCAAGGCATCCTTCATGTGCCCTTAGTAGCTTAACCACCAAGAAACAATTGTCTACTTGTCTCTCAACATAAGTTGTCGATCACATCTTTTCAGATGCAACCTTTTTTCTTGCAGATTTCCTTCAAGACATTTTCTTTAATTGTCAATCAACCCGCGGATCTCTCTCCGCAGCACCAATCTCTCGATCGGTAAATCTTTTCATAAAGTTTCAATATGGTGGGCGTACTTGGATTTGAACCAAGGACCTCGTCCTTATCAGGGACGCGCTCTAACCAACTGAGCTATACGCCCTTATTCCCTTTAAAGTCCCACCCTTCGGCCAAGGGCCTCGGGTCTTTGCTTCGCAAAAGCTTCGGGTACTTTTCGGGGACCCCGCTCTCCGGCATTCCGTGCGGCTTCGCCGTACTCGTGCCTGCGAGATTGGATGATGTCTGTCAAAAACCGACTCATACCTGACTGCCCGGCCCGTTACGCTTGATCTTTCGATCAAGGTGCGACAACGGAGCACCGCGACACATCGGAGCGGCACGTTTTTGCCTCCGGCATTCCGCAGGCTTCGCCGTACTCATGCCTGCGAGATTGGATGATGTTTGCCAGAATCGGCTCGTACCCAATTGCCCGGCCCGTTACGCTTGATCTTTCGATCAAGGTGCGACAACGGAGCACCGCGACACATCGGAGCGGCACGTTTGCCGCCGGCCGAACGTCGGCCTCGGAATGTCTCGCCGCGCTCGTTGGCGCGGCTCAATCAGAGCTCGGTGTCACTCACTTCGGTATCCACTAAAAGTGGAGCCGAAGGGGCTCGAACCCTCGACATCCTGCTTGCAAAGCAGGTGCTCTAGCCAACTGAGCTACGGCCCCTTGAAACTTATTAAATTTTTCATCAACCGCGGAGAGTTGCTCCGCAACCCGTTTTTACGGGGGATTGAACTTTGAATAGTGCGATGTTTCCTTTGATGCCGTTACCGGCACCCACATCCGGCGGCTTAGACGCCGGAGTTTAGCCATAACCAGCGGATTTACATCCCTTGCGGGAAGACCGAGGTTTGCTCCTTAGAAAGGAGGTGATCCAGCCGCAGGTTCCCCTACGGCTACCTTGTTACGACTTCATCCCAGTCATCGACCACACCTTAGGCGCCTTCCTCCTTTGCAGGTTGGATCAACGATTTCGGGTGCAATCAACTCCCATGATGTGACGGGCGGTGTGTACAAGGCCCGGGAACGTATTCAATGCGTCGTAGCTGATACGCATTTACTAGCGATTCCAACTTCATGCAGTCGAGTTGCAGACTGCAATCTGAACTAAGACCGGTTTTGTAGATTTGCTCCGCCTCGCGACTTCGCTTCTCATTGTGCCGGCCATTGTAGCACGTGTGCAGCCCTGGGCGTAAGGGCCATACTGACTTGACATCATCCGCGCCTTCCTCCTGCTTAACACAGGCAGTCTCATTAGAGTCCCCAGCTTTACCTGTTGGCAACTAATGACACGGGTTGCGCTCGTTGCCGGACTTAACCGAACACCTCACGGCACGAGCTGACGACAGCCATGCAGCACCTGTATACCAGCCCCGAAGGGAGATCTGCTTTCACAGACTGTCCGGTATATTTCAAGCCCAGGTAAGGTTCTTCGCGTTGCCTCGAATTAAGCCACATGCTCCACCGCTTGTGCGGGCCCCCGTCAATTCCTTTGAGTTTTAGCCTTGCGGCCGTAGTCCCCAGGCGGTCAACTTATCGCGTTGGCTTCGATACGGATAGGACTAAATCCACCCACATCAAGTTGACAACGTTTACGGCATGGACTACCAGGGTATCTAATCCTGTTTGCTCCCCATGCTTTCGTCTTTCAGAGTCAGTTGCCGGCCAGTAAGCTGCCTTCGCTCTTGGTGTTCTACCAAATATCTACGCATTCCACCGCTACACTTGGTATTCCGCTTACCTCTCCGGTACTCCAGTCTGTCAGTCTACAGGGCAGTTCGGGAGTTGAGCTCCCGGATTTCACCCCGTATTTAACAAACCTCCTACAGACCCTTTACGCCCAATAAATCCGAACAACGCTCGCCACCTACGTATTACCGCGGCTGCTGGCACGTAGTTAGCCGTGGCTTCCTTCCCCGCTACCGTCATTATCGTCACGGGAGACAGTGTTTTACAATCCGAAGACCTTCATCACACACGCGGCATTGCTGGGTCACGCTTTCGCGCATTGCCCAAGATTCTCGACTGCAGCCTCCCGTAGGAGTCTGGGCAGTGTCTCAGTCCCAGTGTGGCTGACCATCCTCTCAGACCAGCTACCCATCATCGGCTTGGTGGGCCGTTACCTCACCAACTACCTAATGGGACGCGAGCTCATCCCCAAGCGATAAATCTTTAGCCATCTCCTCATGCAAGAAAATAGCCACATTCGGTATTAGCAGCCGTTTCCAGCTGTTATTCCCAACTTGGGGGCAGATTACTCACGCGTTCCTCACCCTTCCGCTACTCTCCACCGAAGTGGTTCGTTCAACTTGCATGCCTAATCCATGCCGCCAGCGTTCGTTCTGAGCCAGGATCAAACTCTCCGTAAAATAAATTCTTATCAGAGTGTCTGATTTAGCTTATTGTGATTTCTGTAGTAAACTACCTAATCTCAATGTAATTTTCAGGTTACATCGCACTATTCAATTTTCAATCAGCCCGCCGAAAAAAACGGTTCTTTAATATAGCACGCTTCAAAATCGAATGCAAGCTCTATTTTGAACTTTTTCGAAGTTCTGACAGAACCTCAAACTCTCGTTTTCATCAGCCCGCGTCTCTTTTGAGGCGCAACAGGATCATAATATAGCAGCCTTTCACAAGACGTCAAGCTCAAATCAACGTTTTTTCAAGTTTTTCGCGTTTTTTCTGCAAAAGGAGAGGCCCCCTCATGATCGGCGAGGGCGGTTAACGCAGATAAGCGTCGCGCATGATGGCACAGCGGAAGAGCGCGTCGCCCGCATCCCATACCGTCCGCCGCAGGGCGGCCACGTGGCCGTCGAAGTAGACAAGATTCGCCGACTGGGCATGGCGCCAGGCGAACGCGCCGTTCCCGTAGGCGGGGACCCACGCCTCCATGCCGTTGACGAAATAGGCGGAACTCGGATCGTAGTTGCCGAACGCTCCTCCGACTCCATCGCCCCAGTAGGCCTTGCGGGCCGGCGTTTTGAGGCGGGAGAGCTTGTAGGCCGGACAGGCGCTCCAGTCATCCTGCACCCAGCGGTTCACGTAACTGCGGTAGCCATCCGAGGTGTCCTCCCAGCTGGTGACGCTCCCGCTGATGTTGAGCCGCGCATCGGAGAGCGGGCAGAGGATGCTGGTCCGGATGTAGCCTCCTTCCGCGGCCTGCCCGAGACGGCTCCGGAAATCGCGGTTGTACTGCCAGTCCAGATAGTCCTGATTGGTGTTCGGCATCCAGTAGCTGTTATGATCGTCGGCATAGGAAAAGCCCGCGACGATCAGGTTCTTCAGATTGGAAGCGCAGCGGGCGTTGCCCGCCTTGTCCCGTCCCCGCGAGAGAGCCGGAAGCAGAATTCCCGCCAGAATCGCGATGATCGCCACCACGATGAGAAGTTCGATCAGGGAGAAATTTCTTTTTTCCCCTTTCTGCGGCAGTTTCCCGGCGTCGTCATTCCGGTTCCTCTCTGAATGTAGATTCTTCGACTTCCTGCAATCCCCATTTTCTGGTTTCTCCTGTTTTAAATCCGGTTTCCCGGAGCGGTTTCGGCGTGTTGCGGCACCCGCTCCCGGTTCTCTCCTGTTTGCTGTTTCACTCCAGCGATGCGTCGCGGATGGTCAGATTCAATGCGGGCTGCGGCCCCGGCGTTCCGGGCGACAGGAACAGTTCGCCGCGAAGCGTCTGGAGCGAAACCGGCGGGTGAAGCGTCAGTTCCTTTCCGATGAACAGCCGGTAGGTGTGGAACTTTCCATCTCCCTTCAGCGCGATGACACCGCTGTACACGCCCCGCCACTTCTGTTCGGGCAGGCGGACCAGCAGCGCGGCGGCGCGATTGCTGCGGATCCGGAGCGAGAGCAGCCGGCATTCCGGATCGATTCCGGAAGCGCTGAAACGGATCGCCCCATGCGTCTCCGCGTCCCCCTGTTTCCGCGCGGGGAAACGGACCGCGACCATGCGTTTCCCGCCATCCCGGAAGACCTGCGCACAGCCCAGCACTCCCCGGTACTGCTCCTCGATCATCCGGTGCGGTTTCTCCGCGAACCGTTCTCCCGTCAGCGCGATCAGCGCGGGAACGGGCGATTCGCCGGGCAGCCAGTCCACGCCGGTGCCGCGCGCCGCCTCGGCGGAGAGAAAATCGACGGAGACGATCTTCCAATCCGGATGCGGATTCTCCCAGGCCGCGACATAGCTCCCGACCGTGTGGCCGCCGCTGCCGGTGACGACGATTCCCGTCTTCGCCTCCGGCAGCGGCGCGATGTTCCACCAGTCGCCGATATTGACGCTGCCGACCAGCCGGAACTCCTCCTGCTGCCCGTTCTCATAGCGGATCCGGTAGCACCCCGGGGAGCGCCCGGTGAAGGCCCAGGCCGCGGTGTGGAGGAAGAAGAGCCGGGAGAATTTCCCGTCCACCCGGATCCCTCGACCGAGGCGGGGGAAATAGGGTCGCATTCCACCTCGGAGAACGATGCAGCTCCGCCCGCCGTTCTTCGCCGGGTCGATGATGTCGAACGGCACGCCGCCGGCGAACTGCCGCCCGAGCGGCATGGCGCGGAAGTCGTTCGTGCCCTGATCGAACCAGCCCCCTGCCGGTCCCCTTCCTTTTCATCGGCGAACGAGGTGGTCACGCAGGAGCGCAGATCAATCGGCACGCACCGTTCGGGCAGAACATCGTACTGTTTCGTCACGGCGGCGGCGAGCGGCATCGCCTCGGGCCAGGCGGGAGACTCCACCGCGTATCCGATCAGGTTGTCAAGATAGCGCCACGCCGCGCTGTCCTCCTGCCGGGAGAGGAATGCGTTCAGCTGGGAGCAGAGGATTCTGCCGGAGCCGAGAGTCGCCTCGGTGACCGCGTTCCCGATCTCGCTGCCGCCCAGCGGGGCGCCTTTGACGGCGAGCGCCGTCAGCGCGTAGGGCTGGAAACTGTGGGAGACGACATATCCGTACTCCCCGTTTTTCCAGGTGTCGAATTCGGTCCAGTCGAGTCCGCGGAAAATCGGGTGGCCCGGCGTCACGATATCGACGAACGGACGCCCTCCCGGCGACAGGGCGAGTCCGCCGGGCATGCGGCTCTCCGGATTCTTCTGCTCCAGAATCAGCAGCGTGCCGCCCCGGCTGACGAACGGTTCGAACGAACGCGCCTCACCGAGATCGACCTTCTGCGGTTCGAAGCGTTCCGGCGGAACGATCAGCGTCCCTTTGCCCGCGATTTCCGACGGACTCTTCACCAGTTGCGGCTCCACCGAACGGTTCTTCAGATATTCGCGCAGCAGGGCGACGTTCCGCGCCGCACCGGTATCGAGAAGATAGACCGGTGCGGAGGGTTTCAACGGCTGCCGGGAGCGCGGCGCGACGAAGAGATTGTAGAAGTTCCGCGAGACCTCCCGTCCTCCGGAGAGCAGTCGGCCGCGGAGCTGTACGTTGCCCGGTTTCAGTTCTCCGGGGAGCTGCAGTTCCACCCCGCTCCGGCTCCGGGAGTGTCCGGCGAGGCGGTCGAGCGGAATCCGCTGCAGCGGGCGTTCCGCGCCGGTTCCGTCATAGAGCGACAGCTCCAATACCGGCTCTGCCAGCGTCTCCGGCGAGGTGTTGGCGATCTCGAGGATCCAGGAACTTTTCTCCCCGCTGAAGAGATTGCGGGGAAACAGGAAATGCTCGTCGTGAAGCGAAAAATAGACCGGCTGATTCCAGAGGTACGCCATCGGATGGTTGTGGAACCACGGCGCGAATCCCGCCTGATTCTCGTCGATCCGGATCAGTTCCAGAATGCGGTGGGCGTAATATCCCCTGCGCCCAGCGGGAGAATCCCTCCTGCAGCGCCTTGAAGAGCGGCGCGGAACCGATGAAGCCGACTCCGTTCGGTTCGCCCCAGGAAGAGGCCTTTCCCATGTAGGCGGCGTAGTCGCTGAGGTTGCCGCGCCGGAAGCTCCTGTCCGGTTTCGCCCCCCAGCTGAAGCCGATCAGTTCCCAGGCGCAGAAGGGGGGCCTCGGCGAGCTTCCCGTCGCCGTAGATCTTCCGGAGCCCCTGCCGGACCTCTTCGATCTTCTCCCGGAACGTGGTCCACGGGCTGCCGATCCCGCAGTAGTTGTGCACATCGAAGAAATCGGTCTCCAGTTTCGCCGAACCGTAGGTATTCCAGGCCCCGAACCGGAAAACGCGCAAAGCGGGCGCTTCTGCAAATCCACCTGCCGGACGATCTCCGCCTGTTGATTCAGCAGACGGTTGACCTCCGGATTCCGGTGGTTGATCTCGTTGCCGAGCGACCACATGACCACACTCGGATGGTTGTGGCTGTAATCGACGAACTCCGTCAGTTCCGCCCGGTTGTTCGCCTCAAACTCCCGGAAACGGAGGTTGTGGAGAAAGGACCAGGCCCATTCATGGTAGATCATGAAGCCCTGCTCATCGGCGGCGGCCAGCACCTCCGGCAGCAGCGGATCGTGTGCACTGCGGGCGATGTTGTATCCCTGCTTCTTATACTCCAGCAGCCGGGTGGCGTGCCAGCGGTCGCCCGCGGGAAAGGAGATCGCGTGCAGGTATGCGCCGAAGAGGTAGCACTCCTCGCCGTTCAGATAAAACCTGCCTTTCCCTGCCCGGAAATCGCGATAGCCGAACCGTTCGGAACGGCGGCTGAGCAGTTCTCCCTCCCGCAGAAGGTCCGCGGTGAGGAAGTAGAGATACGGAGAACGCGGACTCCAGAGCTGCGGATTCTCCAGCGGAATGCGGAGAATCTGCGTGCTGCGGCCCGGAGCGAGTTTCCACTCCGCGGATTCCACGCGGCCCGTGACCTGATCCGCATCTTTGCGGACGGCGGGCGTGACCTTCGCCGCCAGCCGGACTGTGACAGGTTCTCCGGTGTGATTGGCCGTTTCGACCTCCGCTTCCACGCACCGCTCATCCGGCCGGGGCACAATCCGGATCCTGCTGATCCGGACCTGCGGCTCAAGGGAGAGTCGGACCGGTCCGCAGATCCCGAACGGGTGGTGTTCCGGCGCGAAGGCGGCGCCGTAGACGTGTGCCTGCGGCGCGATGCCGCCGGTGTGGCCGAGATCCGCCCGGAACCGCAGGGCGATCAGATTCTCCCCTTCGCGGACGGCGTCGGTCACATCGATTTCAAACGGGGTGAAGGAACCTCTGTGCACTCCGGCCTGTCTGCCGTTGACGAACACCATGCACTCGTAACCGGCGCGGTCGAATTTCAGGATCGCCCGGCATCCGGCGATATCGGTGAGGTTGATCTTCTTCTGCGACCACGCCTTCATATAGGGACGCCGGGTATCCGGTACTTCCCGGAACAGGGAGTACACCGTCTTCCCCGGAACCGTCTGCGCCTTCCACGCGCCGTCGGCGAACTCCTTTTCCGCAAACCCCGCCTTCCGGTCGACGTCATCCGGAAACGGGACGGCGGAGGTGGCCACGCAGGCGGTTTTCCACTCTCCCTCCAGCGGAATCGTCCGGATCACCGGCGGAGTGCCGGGAATCTCCCCGGCCTGAATCAATGGATACGCCCCCTGCACGGCCGGAGCCGCCGGAATCCACGGCGGAATCTCTCCGGAAAAAATGTTCAGCGCCAGCAGACAGCCCACCCAGGCCGACAGAAAGTTTTTCATCCTCTTTTTCTCCTGATCGTTTCGCCGTCTTTTCCCATTCCCGTTTCCGTTCTCATCCGGCATGACCGGCGGAGAAAATCCGGCTCTTTGCAATTCGCGTCCTGATTATTATACCACAAAAAACAGGCTGATGAGGAGCGAAAAAAGAGGAAAATATAGCAGCAATCGACAAAAATATGGAAAAAATCAACATCCCTTTGGTATTCCGGCCGTTCCGGTGCGCAGGAACTCCCGCGGCGGGCTGCCGGTATAGTTCCGGAAGGCTCTGGAGAAGGCGAGCGGGTCCTCGTAACCGACCTGAAACGCGGCCTCCTGAACGGAACAGCTGCCGCGGCGGAGCAGTTCGCGGGCGGTCTCCATCTTCAGTTCGTGCAGATAGCGTTTCGGGGATTTGCCGGTGTGCCGCCGGAAGAGCCGCTCCAGCGTCACCGGAGAGAGGGAGAGCCGTCCGGCGAGTTCCGCGATGGTGCACCTCTTGGGAATGTATGAGGTGAAGAGGTTCAGGATTCGGGAAAATTCCTCATCCGGCGGAGCGGAAGCGGAGAGGACAAGCTGATTGAACAACTCCATCCCCAGCGCGGAAATTCTGGAAATTTCAGCGCTCTCCTGCCGGAGCAGCAGCCGTTCCAGTTCGTGAAAAAGCTGTGGTATGCGCTCCGGCTGCTTCAGCTGCACCACCAGTTTGTCGCTCAGTCCGCAGGAGGCAAAGAGCGAGGAGAGAATCACCCCCCGCAGCCCGATCGACAACTTGCTGCAGAAGCCGGAAGGACCGGCTTTCAGCATGGAATACTCCCCGCGATGGACGATTCCGGCGCTTCCGGGCGTGACCACCACCTCCCGGTCGCGGGAGACGAGCGCGAGATCCCCGTACAGCGGAAACTCCAGCGCGTAAACATAGGAGGAGTAGTGAGTGACCGATTCCGCTCTGCTCCAGCGGATCTGCAGCAGGAATTCCGGCCAGAGCGGCAGCTGGAACCGTTCCGGGCAGAACCAGTAGACCGGTTCGCCGAAGGGGGCGTGCAGCACATCCTCGGCTCCTTCCCGGAACGCTCTCTTCCAGTCCGGCCGGGAATATTCTTCCGCTCTCTTCCGCTCCTCATCCGGCATATCTCTGCTCCTCTCTCCCCCGGTGGCGAATTCCGCGGTCCGGTGCCGCGGAATTCCGGAATTTCAGGCACGTTTCGACATCGGTTACTATACGCCCGGAGCGGGAAAATACAATCGTTTTTCGAAGTTTTCTCCTGTATCCTGCAGCAGAATATACAATCCGGTGTTCCGGAAACCGGCTGTCAGCCGGACCTTTCACCGGCTTCCTTGACCCGCCGCCGGAACTCTCCCGGCGAACAGTGGCGGGAAGTCCGGAACAATCGGATGAAGTAGCTCGGGTATTGAAAGCCGCAGCGCATGGCGATCTCCTCGACCGGCAGCCGGCTGTCCCGCAGCAGCCGGGTGGCGTATTCGAGCCGCATCTGATTCAGATAACCGCGGACGGACAACCCGGTGTGAATGTGAATCAGCCGCGAAAGCCGTGCCGGGTGAACCTTCATTTTTTCCGCGATATCTTCCCGCGAAACATTATTGCAGAAGGTATATTGCAGATGATCGAATATCCGGTTCCACAGCTGCTCCTCTTCGGAAAGCGCCCCCGCCTGTTCCCGATACAGCAGCTCCTGCATCATTTCCAGCAGGGCGAGCAGATTGAACCGCCCCGCCTGCGAATGCGGATCGCCGGTCAGCAGCGCCTGAATCGTCGCTTTCATGGCGGCGTCCGGCGGCTGGATCGAATGAAAGAAAATATCCGGTCCCCGGGGCGGCGGCTGCACTCCGTCGTGGCCGATGTAAAGTGTCCGCACATATTGGTCGTAGAACACAACCGAAATCATTTCATGCCGGCGATTCCAGAGTTCATCGTAGATCCGCTTCAAAACCTCGGGATTGTAGATGAAACCTCCGATCTCTTCCGGGTGTTCATTGCGCACCATCCCGGGACCGGCGCCGCCGCTTTCCCACAGTCGATTGTAGACCTCTTCTCCGAAACCGGCGGAGAGAAAATTTTTCCCGTCCGTGGGACGGCAGAAGAAGGGAAGTCCGCCGGAAGTGCCCATGCCGCCGAACGCGCTCTGACCTTCCAGCAGAAACACCTTCGCCCCCAGACGCGCCGCGGTCACCGCGGCCGCAACTCCCGCCGGGCCACCGCCGGCAACGAGGAGATCCACCTCCCGGCGAACCGGAACAGAACGCTGATACAGAACCGCACTCACGTCAAATTCTCCTGTTTCCGCTCAAGGGCCGCCGCCGGAATGACGGATTCTCCGATGAAAATTTTTCCCGGGCCGCCGGTACGCACCATTTTCTCCGGCCGATGACGCTCTGGTTCGGCCATCCAGTCGAAATAATCCCGCAGGATCGCGCCGCAATCTTCCGCCTCGACACCGGTAATCGACGGGATGTAATAATCCCCAATTCCTCCCCGGCCCCTCTGGACACAACTGACGGCAAACTCCCGGCCGGGCTGAATTCCGTGCGAAGCCAGAGCGCGGCAGGCACCCACCGCTTCCGCCATGGTCGCCCCCAGAATGCATCTGCTCAGCAACCTTTTTGCTCCAGCAAACTGCCAACGCAGCGGAATGCCTGTTCATAACTGTCGCCGTAGGATTCAACCGGGAAATCGAAGCACTGTCCATTCAGGCCGAGAGAGGTCAGCCGCGCGCGCCACTGTTCCAACAAAGCGCGGTTGTTCTCATCCCACGGCTGGGTTAACAGGAAATCGATCTTACGGTATCCCTGCTCCCGGAGATAATCAATCATCAGGTCCGCCGCGTTCCCCGACTGCTCCAGAAAGGCGGGAATTCCCCACTCGCTCAAATCGATTCCCAGCGACAGGACTGGAGTCCTGGTTTCCTGAAGCAATTCGGTCACCCGCTCGGACAATTGCTCCCGGACCGGGTAGAGAAAGACTCCGTCGAACCGTTCCAGCGCCTCCTCAATGACAGCATCATCCCAATGCATATAGAGAACCGTGCGCAATTGCCAGCCGGCTTCCGCCGCGTTCTGAGAGAGAAGATTCTGAAAGTGAAAGATATGAGAGGAGAACACCGCAGGCGCCAGAAACGCGGCCGTCCGATTCCGTTTCCCGGCTGCCGTTACGCTGCCGTTCGGCAGGCGGCGCAGGAGTCCGCGCCGTTCAAGATTCTTCACCGCCTTCCGGGCGGTCATTTGAGTCACATTGAATGCCGCGGCCAGTTTCCGTTCCGCTGGAAAATCCAGCAGGGTGTAGTCCCCCATGACGATCCGTTCTTCCAGAATGGATTCCATCCTGTATGATTTGGTCTTTCGCATGAAACTTTCTCATGGTTGCCTTTCTTTATTATATATCATTTTGATATAAATAACAAGTGCCAGAGAGAATTTTTTTTCATTTTGTTCTTTTTTGAGCGCAGGAGACCGCGATCATGAAAGGAAGATTCCGGCGGGCAGAGGCGGGAAAAGTCAAAATCACTTCTCAGCGGGATGCGAAAGCCAGTCGGAGACGGCCGGTCCGAAAACAACGCCGTCAGACCGATTCCCCGCCGATTCCACCGGCTCTCCCCGGAAATTCTCCGGGGAGCAGCTGGTCAGGGAGGACGGGCAGGCCGAGAAAATACAGGCGGCAGGGCATGACGGCGCCCGGCAAAGGCTCCGTCACCGGCCCTGACCTCACTCCTCCCAGGGAGAATTGAGGAAAGTTCCCGGCAGCTCTGCAAGAGCTGCGTTCAACAGCTCTCCCTTCTGAAGCGTCAATAAAAAGCGGTGTCTGCCGGGAGCCAGGCGAAAATGAGGATTCGCCGCCAGATTCCGCGTCCCGACATTTCGCCAGACCGGCTGCGGCCGGACCTCTGCCGGACCGCGCAATTCGCACCGGTCGCTCTTTTCCCCGTTGTGAAGCAACGTGACTTTCCGCGGGGTCTTCGTGGAGAAACGACCGAAGAGGTAGCCCCGGAACTCCTTTTTCAGGTTGAAGTCGATCTGCCACCGGTTGTCGCCCAGGGAGGTAACCGCCTCCGGCGCGATTGCGTCCTTTCGGTCCTTCGCGAGCAGTGCGCGATCCTGCCGGGAGTCCGCGTAGACGGTGACACAGCGGGAGAACCCGTCCGGCTGGCGCACCAGAAACGCCGCAGAATGGTTCATCGCCGTCCGAATGTGCTCCGGATCGATGGAGACCGTCAGCGTCACCGGGGCGTCGGACCGCACCACCCCTTCGTCCGGAGAAACCTGAAGAAACGGAAACGCTTCGTTCTGCACGATCCGGAACGGCACTTCGCGTCCCGGCGTCGCGACCGACAGCGTCACGCTCTGAGGTTTCCACTCCTTCGCGGAATCCGCGCGGAAGCAGAGACGGGCAACCGAGGTCACAAGAGAGATCGGGCGATGGGGCAGTTCGCGGCTGTCCTCCCGGGTAAAGGCGCCGATCCCTCCCGGTCTCCCGGCGAATTCCGCCGCAGACGGTAGTTCCCGTGCTTCTCATCGACGAAGAGGGGGGCATCCGCGATGCCGTTCTTCTCCTGCCCGAAAAGTTTCCGGAACGCGGGGACCGAAAGAAATCCCGGCACGCTCTTGAGCAGATCGTGATCGAAATCCACGCGATTCTCCCGAAACAGGGCGTTGGAAATCAGCACGCCGGTCACCGAAACCAGATTGCGCCGCGAAACAAACCGCAGCATCTTCCCCGCTTCCCGGTTGCCGCCGAAGGCGCTGATTCCGCTGCCGAGGCCGACGATCGTATTGTTGAAACAGTAGATTCGACCATAACCGTTGGCTCTGCCGCCGAAAATGTTTTTGATGCCGACGTTGCTCAGGCCGAATTCCGCGCCGGTTGCGCAGAAAAGGTTCCGGTAACACCAGACGGGACCGCGCAGACAGGGCGCCAGACTCACGCCGCAGAAGATCCCTTCGCTCCGGTTGCGGAAGAAACGGGCGTTGATCTGGCCGCCGTCCAGTTCCATGCCGTCATCGTTGGCGAAGAGGAAATTGTTCCCGGTGATTTCGGCATCCCGCCAGGCGCTTCCGGTGACCGAACCGTTGCCCGCGCCCTCGGAAGCGTCGTTCCAGCGATGGAGATCGCTGCCGATGAAGTCGTTGTAACGAATCGCAGCTTCCCTCACGTTGCCGAGATTCAATCCGTTCGGCCCGGCCGGATGGGCGTAGAACCAGCTGTTCGCCGTACCGCGGGGGTCGTGGACGTAGTTGCGCTCAACCAGAATCGCCCGGGTGTTTCGAATACGGATTCCCGCATCCTGATCGATCGGTTTCCCGTTTTCGTTGTAATACATCCCGTTCAGGTCAGGCCGGTGCTCTCCGATCCGCCCGAAACCGGAGACGTCGCAGTTCAAAATCTGGATTTCCCGGCAGTTTTCGACATTGATCCCGTGGCGTCTCCCGCCCCGGACGGTCAGCCCTTCCAGTATCACGTGCGAAACCTTGTCCAGAAAAATCGCGAACTCCCTTCGTTCCCCGCCGTCGAGAACCGCTCCGGGCTTCATCGTGTAGCGAATCCACCCTTCCGGAGAACCGGAGCGGGAGATCCGCATCGGCATCGGCGTCTTCTCGTCCAGGACGATCGTCTTCGCGATGGAGACCTTCGGCGTCCGGGTCCGGAACTGTCCGGAGAGAGTTTTCTTCCCGTCCCGGTCCCGATACTCCAGCTGAATCTGATAGCCGGTCCCTTCGGCGAGTTCCAGGATCGATCCGCGCAGCTCCTTCTCCTTCGGGAGATACACCAGCGCATCCGCGGCGGTCTTCCACTGCGTTTCCCCCTCCCGGCGGTATTTCAGCACCGCCTGCAGTTCCGCTTCCGTTTCCGCTTCGCACCCCGGCAGGTAAATCGAGCAGACCTCGTATCCCGGAACCAGTTCCAGCTTCCCTCCGGCGGCGCAGAACAGCGTCCCGGTCAGCAGCAGCAGTGTAATGATTTTGTTTTTCATGGCAGACTCCCTTCTCCTTCCGGGAAGCGTTCCGGAAGATTGTTCAGACAGATGAAGTAACGGAGAATCGGGAAGATCTCCTCCCGGTTTTCCGCTGGAATCAGCAGCAGAGCCGCGAATTCCGCCCCAGGATCCGCGGCGCGGATCGTCAGTTCGTCCGTTCCGGAAAAATCCAGCAGATCCGGATAGAAGTACGCATATCTCCCTTTCTGCGGATATGCCCAGCGGAAAATGTGACCGATATCCGCCTTGATGTATTCCGAACTGAGGTTGCTCTTGCGGATCAGAGTATCCGATTTTCCATCCGGCTTCCGCAGCTGGAAGAGCGGTCCGCCGCCCCGCGCGCCGGGAGTACCGGGACGCGCCAGCGTCAGGACCGCAAATTTCCCGTTCAGCGCCTCCGGAAGCTTGAAGCGGAAATCCACGCCGCTTTTCCGCGCTTTCAGCGACTTCAGCAGTCCGTTCTCAAGCGTGTACGCCTCCGGCAGGAAGAGCGCCTGATCCGGCGTCAGCAACCTGGCTCCCCGGCAGACCAGAACCGTCATCAGCTGTTCCCGCTCGCCGTCACAGATGGAGAAAGAGCTCAGTACCGGCTTTTCCCCGGCGTCGCCCGCAGTGAGAGAACGCCGTTCCGGAGTGTCCCCTGAACTCCGGCCCGGCATTTCACGACCGCGGCCGGGCCCACCCCCTTGACCGGAATTTCCAGCGCCTTGTCGGAGTTCAGCAGGAGAAAGCGTTTTTCCCACCCTCTTCTGGCCCCGAAGTCAATGGACCCTTCCAGCCGGATCGGCGCGGCCGGCTTACGGTACTGAATCGATATTTCCGCCGTGCCCGGGGAATCCGCTTCAAACCGAAGGAGGTTTTCGCCCGGCTTGAGCATTCCCGGCAGAGTCCTCGTATTCATCTGGACCGAACTGCGGCAACGGAACGAACGCAGCGAGGCGAGCGGCGCATGAACCCGGATCAGCATCCCGTGGCGACCGCGCGTGAGCAACTTTTCCGGCTCCCGCCAGGAGCGTCCCCCTGTCGATGGAATACTCCACCTTTGCAGCGGGTTCCGTCACGACGTTCACGGCGACGAGCGGATACGGCGTGTCGATCTGGAAACAGAAGCTCTTCGGCGTGATTCTGCTGAAAAGCGCGTTTCCATCCCCTTGTTTCCACTCCGCGGTGAGAAATCCGGTGGAAAATTCCGGCGGAATCCGATCGGCTTTCCAGGTTTTGCGGTTGGTGTTGAGCTTCTCCGTCACTTCGCGCCCCATCGCGACGAGGGTCGCCCCGCCCCATTCGGTCTGCAGATCGTTGAAGTCCCCGTCGTTGTACGGATGAATGCGGAACGACTCCCCGGGACGCAGCACAATGGCGAATTTCGTCCGGGGCGTGGAGGGAACCCAGCCCGCACCGCGCAGGCCGCGCCGGTAGAAGTGCGACGGGATGGAGCTGCCGTTCGCGGCGATCAGCCAGGGATCGTTCTCCAGCTCCTCCTGCGAGGCCGCGTCAACCTTGTTCCGGGAGGGGAAGAAGGTCTGCGCCGAGAGGTCGTACACATGCCATGCGCCGTCGTAGAACACCTGTTCGAACGCATGTTCGTTTCCGGCGATCGCGTTCGCGGGGAGATTGCCGGACTGGACAAACAGATTCAGCAGAAGATTGTTCAGCGGTCCACACTGGTCGGCGCCGTATGAGTTCAGCAAGGAGAGCGGTTGATAGTTCGGCCGCAGCTGATTCCGGGAGTGCGGCAGAAATTCCGCCGGGAAATAGATGAAATAATCGGTTCTGGCGATCGCGTACTGGAACAGCCGGTCGCACCGCTCCCGCTCGGAGAGATTTTTCCACTCCCGGCTCCGGACGATTCCGGCGTAGGAGCGGCTGTCCGGCTCCCCCTCCCGCAGCAGGACGGGGTGACGCAGTGTGGAGCCGTTCGGCGGGCAGCGAAGTTCCACGAAATCCATCACCGTCCCCTCCGGGCAGGTGATCTTCCGCTCCCCGCCCGGCGTCAGGCGGAAGGTCTCGCGCACCGGAATGCGTGCGGCGGCAAAATCCTCTTCAACCGGATTGTCCTGAAAATTGTTCCGGTTCAGAATCTTTTCGGATCGTTCCCGGCGGCAAGCTCCGCCGGCACCCGGCGGATCGTCCGCACTCCTCCGGAACGCTGCTCCGCCTGCCACGTTTCGGGGAGCAGCGGCCGCGGACTGAAAAGACCGCCGCGCACCCGGCCGTCTCCGTCTCCATGAACCCCCTCCAGACTCCGATCGAACCGGAAAAGCGCGCAGGTCGCCCCGTCGACGGAACCGGCGGCGGCCGGCGTGAACGGGGTCCGGTAACGCACCGTCCGGGAGATGCGGAGGTGATCGAAGCGCCCCTTTGCCGGATTGAAGCGGACCTCGTAATTCGGGCGGAGCGGCTGATACATGATTCCCGCAGGCATCCCCAGACAGATCTCGTTCGGCAGGATGCGGTCGATTTTCTTCGCCGACGCCAGATCGGCATACTGGAAGCCGGCAAGATTCTCCCGGGAGAGCACCTTTCCGTTCAGAAAGATCAGCCGCTCCTGATTGTCCCAGCAGACGGCGATGTGGTGCCACTGCCCGGTTTTCAGCTCTGCGGGAATGGTCTTGTTCCACGCCTTTTCCGCAAAGTCCTTCTGTTGGAGAATCAAATTCCCGCGAACCGGGTCGTAGGAGAGCCGGAAGATCGATTTCCGATTCTTCTGCCAGGCTTCGAACAGCGTGGTCTCCCGCCGCCTCTTCCACTCGGGATAGAGGAAGAACTCCACGCTCCCCTCCGCAGTCGGCCAGTGAAATTCACCGGGGTTCGCGGTCTGCCGCCCCTCCGACCAGAAACAGGGAGGCAGCGCGTTGAAGAAGAAACCTCCGTTTCCATCGAGCTTGAGCGACTCCCCCGCCGCTCCGGCCGCAAACAGCTCCGGATTCCGTCCGCAGATCGGAAGACGGGTTGCACAGCGCAGCTCCAGCTTCGAAATCCGAAGGGAAGGCGCGACCGAGGTCCCTTTCGGCAACGGCAGACCGTCCACAGAAGCGGCGTTCAGAAAATTCTTCATCGAGAACTCCGCGACAAGTTTCCGCGCCCGGGGATCCAGAGCTCCGCTCTGGCGCATCGTGATCGGCTTGCCCGGGACAACCGCCATGGTGAGCCAGCGCGGATCAATCGCCGCGGAAGGCAGGGGATTTCCCGCCGCATCCAGCTGGCGGAGATTCAGGGAGAGGAGGAACGGCAGCGGCGACTCCGGCCGGAAGCTCCACTCCAGATGGATGGGCTCGCCCTTCGTTTCCCCGTCGATCTCCTTTTCGAATGAAAATGTTCCGGCACCGTCCAGACGGACTCCCCCCTCGTTGCCGGAGACCTTCCCGCCGGAGGCGCTCCGCCATTTTCCGGCGGCGGCAAGCGCGCCGCTGAACAGATTCTCCCGCTCATCGAACTCCGGAAGTGCCGGAGCGTCCCCGTTGAAGTATAAATAGAGCGATTCGCTCTTCGTCGGCGCCTCAAACCGGAGTACATTACCGGAACGCCGCAGCGCCAGACGCCGAAATCCCTGCTGGTTCTCCGCGACGACGGCGAATCCGTCGATTCCCTGTAAATCCTTCTCCAGAACCAGTTCGCAGAAAGCGGTCGGGAATTCCGCCTTTGCCAGTCTGACACGTTCCTGCAGTCCTTCGATTCGCCACGGCGGAACCTCCGCAGCCGCCCCCGACAGGACGGCGCAGGCGAAAAGCCGGAAAAACCATGCAAGCTTGCTGGGAAACAATTGACGGTGCAGATTCATAACAGATTTATCCTCGCGTTAAATGATCCTGTGATAATGAAGAAGAACCAGAGCATTTTCCTTCAGCCGGACCTCGCCATCCGACGCGACTTCCCTTCGCCCAGGAAGGAGTGACCGACCAGACGTGCCTGCGGCACGGTCAGGTGAAACCGGATCTCCGGTCGGTGACACTGGGTCGCCATCACCACGATATCCCCCGTCGGAGTGCGGTATCCAGCCGTGTCGAGCTCATCGGAATCTACGGAAAAATCAACGGTGGAACGGAACCGGGCCTCCGTCAGAAGATGAGCGTTTGCGTTCCGGAAATCCAGCGCTTTCCGCAGATACTCCCGGTATTCGGGAATCTCCGCGATAGTCTTCCGGCAGCGGTAGATCTCCACATCCGCCAGCAGGTTGTCGAGGATCATGCGATTGACCCGCCGCACCACATCGGAACCGTCCCGCAGGTCCCGGTTGGAAAGCCGAACCTCCGGAAACAGAAAGCGGAACCATTCCCGGTCGATGTCGATCCGGGGGCGTTCCCCCTCGTTTTTCCAGTCCGGATTGCGAAGATTGGCCCCGCCGGGATAGGGGTGGACATAGTCGCAGTACTGGGCCGTCAGATCGGTCACGTGTTCCACGCCGAAGCTCATCTCCGGCGCCCGGGCATTGGCGTATTCCCGGAGACGGCGGATCTGATCCGCACGATACCGCGTCGATTCGACGAAGGGAACCGGGTGGCCGTGCTCCGGCGACCAGCAGACCGGTGCCGCCTTGCCGATCTGATCGAAGAAGATGCCGTCGCACCCGTATTCCACCGCGCGGTCCACCATCCCCTTCAGCAGTTTGAACCACTCTTCCGACGAAGGACAGGCAACGGCGAAGGAACGGGCGCCGTACTGCCGCTGCGATACCCCGTCACCGCCGAACCCCCAGCGTTCGGTGATCTCGTTTCCGTACATATCCCGGCAGCAGATTCCGCGGCCGGTCGTGCGGTAAAATTCCGAGGTGCGGTCGATGAGCTGCCCGTTGCAGTACAGGATGACGTGTCCCCCCCTCGCTCGGATGCGTCGGATGTTCTCCTTGAGCTCCCCCTCTCCGCCGAGTTCCGCGGAAGGAATGTAATTCGGATAGTCGTTGTCGTGGCCGCCCTGATGCCAGCCGAGCAGAAAGAGGGTATCGATCCCCGCCGACAGGCCGTCGTCGAACACCCGCCCCAGCTCCCGGAAACGGTAGAGCGTTTCCCCGTACTGGGTCCGGGCGATGATTCTCTGCCACCCCTGCATCGTCTTCACCCACGGCGGCGGCGTCCGGAAATCCAGCCACGTTTCCGCCCACTTCCGGTACTTCAGCGCGCCGTCGTGCCACCTCCCCGAATAGGGGGAGGTCAGATATCCGGAATATTCCCGGGTCTCCCCCGTCTTCAGAAACGGGATGCGGTCGAAATAAAGGAGACCTCCCCCGCCGCGCTCCTTTCGTACACATGAAGCGTCTCCTGAAACGACGGATCGTGGCAGCCGAAATAGACCCCCTCCTCCCCGTTGGCAAATAGAAAGGAGTTGGTCGCCAGCGAACTGCCGGGATAGTGGAAGATGAGCCGCCGGAAGCGTTCGTCCTTCTGCTGATAAAGAGGCTTGACCGCCGCCAGCGTCCCCCGCAGGTCATCCAGCACTTCGCCCCCTGATGCGCGGTGTGCAGCTTCATCGCAAGCGCCGCCTCGGAAAAGGTGACGACAGGAAACATGCACTCGCGGACCATCACACGGGGATCTTCGTTTTCCAGCAGAATCTTCCAGCGGAGTTCGCCCGCCTCCAGTTCGACAACGATCGCGAGGCGGATCTTCAGAAGCGTACCGTCTCCGCCGCGGAGAGCGTCGAAGTTCATCTCCAGCCGGTTTCCCGCTTGACGGATCTCCGGCCGATTTCCGTCCGGCGGAAGCTCCTCCTCCAGACTGCTTCCCCTCGTCAGAATGAGTTTCCACGGGAATCCGGGCCGGATCAGTTCCGTCCCCGTCTCTTCATTTTTCAGGGAGAGCAGCTCTCCGCGGGAACTGAACTCCGCCGAGATCTGCGCATCACGCAATATAAAAGGCATGGCAATATTCCTCCGTTTTCGCCTCTTTGGGTGGAAGGTTTGGTGACACCTCACCTGGTCGCATTCGGATTGAAGAAAAGGGTTCCGGAATTGACATAGTAATAGCGCATGTTGTATTTGCCGAGCCCCGGCCTCAGAGAGGCGACATGGCCGTCCCAGTAGCAGACGTTGGCCGCCCGCCCGCTGCCATGCCGCAGATTGATGCCGGGCGCGTAGGTGGAACTGGAGCCGACCTTGACTCCGTTCGCATAGCAGAAGGTGGCGGAGCCCGCAATCGCAGGAGGCGGTGCCTGTGGATCATCCTTAATCCCGTTTTCCCGGTTGTTGTCGGTCAGCAGCATGATGCTGGCGTTTCTTCTTACGGGAGCCTTTGTCGGCCGGTTCCCCGGGGTGTTCCAGAAGTCGGTTTTAGGAGCGTACTGGTTGAGGGTAATGCTGTTGGCGGAGTAATGGGTATGGCGGTATCCCTGAGAAAAAGTCCAGTCGTCGAGCGGCGGCGCCGCCGGACAGTTCAGGATGCCTTTCGGATTGTTCCATGGCGTGCCGCCCTCTTCGGTGAGATCGACGAAACCGGTTCCGGTAAAATATTTCATCTTTATCAGCGTGAAATACCACTGGGTATCCCAGGAGTTATACCAGACGATGTTGAAGCCGCTGTGATCGTTGACGTAGGAAAAACAGGCCATCCCGAGCTGTTTCTGATTGGATTTGCATCTGGCGTCATGGGCGGTCTCTCGCGCCTTCGTCAACGCCGGAAGGAGCATCGCCACCAAAACCGCGATAATCGCGATTACGATCAGGAGTTCGATTAAGGTAAAACCATTTCTGCGCTCTCTCATTCCCTGTTCCCTTTCCTGTTATGATCGAAGAAACGGCGGTTGTCGTTTTCCGGAAACTCAATTTCCGTTCCGTATCGCTTTCCCTGTTGCGGCATGTCCGGCTCCTCCTGTGCCACTCTTGACTTAGTCATTATCGGCATCAAAAATTATTCAACTCCACATGGCATCCTTGCACATTTCGTTGCTGGTGGTCAGAATAAGATCGACCGCGCGGCTGAACTCCGCGATCGCCTCCTCCAGCGGCATGGACTCCCGTATGAGTTTGACGATCCGGTAATAGATGATCTCCGTGATGCCGGAAGAGTCGATATTGTAATCCGAGGTCACATGGAACATCTCTTTTTTGAATACGGCATCCCGTTCATCACCGTCGGCGAAGCTTTTTTCCGCGGCTTTACGGAGAATGGGGATGCCGTTCTTCGACGAGCCGAGAATATCCTGAACGCTTTCGCTGAGCATGAAACGGATGAACGCCTCCGCAGTGGAATCATCGGTGCACTCCCTTCCGGATACAGATCAGGTCGGTCGCCTGCGCCGTAAGAGGTTTCCCGCCCGGAATCCGGGGAAGCGGCAGCGTGCACCAGTCAGTGAGACCGTCGGCCCGGATGGCGGAAATGTAATTCCGGTCTGCGATGGAAAACAGTTGCGAGCCGGAGGAAAAACGCTGTGCGTTTCCCTCCTCGCGCCGTTCAGGCCGGAGCGCCTGATAGAGCTCCCGCAGGGCGTGCAGCGCACGAATGGATTCCGGCGTATTCAGGAAAAACCGGCAGGTTCGCCCGGCTTCGCGCTCGAGCAATCTGCCTCCGGCACGGAAGAAGATATTCATCCACCAGTAGGGAGATTCGGTGTAATTCAGAATCTCTATGTCGCTCAGATCGCGGCGGAGCCTGCGGATGATCTCCAGAAATTCCCCCACTCCCAACCCTCGGCGGGCAGAGGAATCCGATAATACTTCAGCAGCCGGGTGTTGCAGAACAGAACGCGCGGCGAAAAGTCGAAGGGTATGCCGAACAATCTCCCGTCCGACTCGCGAAACCCCTGGAAGGGATGCTCATAGAACTCCTCCCGGCCGAAAAAGCACCGGTTCAGAATCGGAGCAAGATCCATATACTGGTTCCGGTCGCGCTGAAGGGTGTAGGTCGTCCGGACCTCAAACATTCCACGCTTGAAACCACTGCACAAACGCAGCTCCGGAAGCTCCGCCCTCATCCGCTCTCTGAGTTTCGGAACCCACTCCCGCGTATTGGAAAACAGCACCAGATGATTGGCGATCAGCCGCTCTTTCCCAGCCCGGCTTGACGAAAGCCCCGCGGCGGGGGAATGCAGGTAAGCACACCGTCCTGCACCAGCGAGGCGATCGCCCGCTGTGCCATCAGAAACGAGATGCCGCACCGGGCGGCAATCTCCCGCGCCCCCGGCAGCTTGCCGCCGGCGGAAATTCCGCCGGATTCAATGCCATCCAGAATCCAGTTCCGTACGATGTCATCGACCATTTTCGTTATCCCGCTTCAGCTCATTGTCCCCATCGAAGTTCCCACGATTACATTATAGCACATTTTTGTGGCTAAGTCAATAGGAGGCCAAAATCTTTTCTTCTTTTTTTTTGATCGGGAACCGCGACGAGGTACGGAACGGGTCCTCCGGGGCGCGCCAGACGGGGTGGAAACCTCGGAAAAAACTATCGTTCCGCAAGCAGCGTGCGAACCGCTTCGGAGAACCGGTCTCCGCGCTCCCGGTAGTCGCGGAACATATCCATGCTGGCACAGGCCGGCGAAAGCAGAACCGTGTCGCCCGGAAGCGCATGACCGGCCGCGGTCATGACCGCCTTTTCAAAATCGGTTCCGCACTCCGCAAATGGAATGTTCCCGTCGAGAACCGCCGCGATGGAGGCGCGGCAGGCGCCGTAGAGAACCGCAAACCGGATCCGCTCCTTCTCTTCAAGCAGCGGGGTGAAATCCATCCCCTTGTCGAGGCCGCCGAGCAGCAGAACCGCGCAGCGCCGTCGCGGCAGGGTGCGCAGAGCCGCCAGCACCGAGGCCGGATTGGTCGCCTTGGAATCGTCGACATAGCGGACGCCATCCCGCTCAGCCACCAGCTCGATCCGATGACGGCCCGGCGCAAAGGAGCGGATCGCCTCGACAAATTCCCGTCGGAACACCTCCTCCGCCGGCAGAAGCCGCAGCGCCAGCTCGACCGCGGCGGCGAGATTCTCCTGATTGTGCGGCGCCTGGAGCCGGGTGACGCCGGTGTCGATGAGTTCGCGTCCGTCCACGTAGAGCCGCGCCTCTCGGAGCTCGACGCGCCGGGAGGCGGGCAGCGACAGCCCGAAGACGCGGTTTTCTTCCGGGACATGGCGGAAAATCCGCCGCTTGACCTCGCAGTACTCTTCGAATCCGCCGGCGTACCGGTTGATGTGATCGGATTCCAGGTTGAGCAGCGCGGCGGCGACAGGCGCGAAGGTGTCGGCGCGCTCCAGCTGAAACGAGCTCACCTCCACCACCGGGAACGTCTCCGGCGGCAGCTTCCCTTCCCGCATATCGGCGGCGATGTCGGCGAGCGGCACGCCGATGTTTCCCGCCGGCACCGCCGGAACTCCAACCGCATTCAGCAGATGGCAGACAAGTTCAGTCGTAGTGGTCTTGCCGTTGGTTCCAGTGATCGCGATGCAGCGGCGGCGCGGAAGGTTGCGGAAACCGAACTCCAGTTCGCTGATGAATTCCGCTTCGCCGCGGTCTGCGCGCCGGGCGGCCGCCTGCCAGAGCGGCGAGGTGAGCGGCGGCACCCCGGGGCTGGTGACGATGAGGGAACATTTTTCCACCGCTTCATCCGGAGGGACGGGAGCGGGATCGGAGAGGATTTCCGCTTTCATTCCAAGGAGTTCCGCCAGACGCCGGGCGGCACGGCCGGAGACACCGTCTCCGAGGATCAGGCACTGTTTCATCATGGTTTATCCGGCAGATTTCATCCGGTTGATTTCCGAGGGGGCAAAATCCCCGGTTTTCCTTATAATATACTTGATATTTGAATCGCCGCAAGTTATATTCTTTATTCGTTATGGACACAAAGAGCAAAATTCTCGAGGCTGTTTCGGAGGGGACGCTCGGCTTCGCGGAAGCGGTCGCCCGACTGGCCGCAGCGGAAGGCGCGGTCACCGACCTCGGCGTCGCCCGAATCGATCATGCCCGCATGGCACGCTGCGGCATGCCGGAGTTTGTTTACGGGGCCGGGAAAACGGTGGAGCAGCTCCTTGCGATCGTGCCGGAAATTCTCCGCCGGACCGGTTCGGTGCTGGTGACCAGAGTGGAACCGGAAGCCGGACGGACGCTTCGAGAAAGAGTGCCACAGGGAGTCCACGATCCGGTTGCGAAGGTGTTCGCCGTGCAGAACAGCGCCCGGGAGCTTCGGGGCAATGTGGCGGTCGTCTCCGCCGGCACCAGCGATCTCGGCGTCGCGCTGGAGGCGAAATACACGCTCGAAGAGTGCGGCGTGCGTTCGAACTGGTGGCCGATGTCGGCGTCGCCGGAATTGAACGACTGTTCGCGTCGCTCGACCGTCTCCGCCGCGCCGATGTGTGCATTGTAATCGCGGGCATGGAGGGCGCGCTGCCCAGTGTGGTCGGCGGATTAGTCGGCTCCCCGGTGATCGCGGTGCCGACCAGTGTCGGATACGGCGCGAATTTCGGCGGTCTGGCGGCGCTGCTCGGGATGCTCAACAGCTGCGCCGCCGGCGTTACGGTGGTGAATGTTGACAACGGATTCGGCGCCGCGTGTGCCGCCGCCCGGATCATCAACGGCAAAGACAAATAACCAATAGCGCCGGATTTCGACGCAGAAGGATGACAATACGATGAGCAACTATCCGAAATACCGTTACCCGGAACCGATTCCGATCAAAGACCGGCAGTGGCCGGACAGGATTATCACCGCTCCGCCCATTTGGGCCTCCGTCGACCTGCGCGACGGCAACCAGGCGCTGCCCGAACCGATGTCGCCGGAACACAAGCTCGAATACTTCAACATGCTGCTCGGAATCGGCTTCAAGGAGATTGAGGTCTCCTTCCCCTCCGCTTCGGCGGACGATCACGATTTCGTGCGCATGTTGATCGACCGCAATCTGATTCCGGACGATGTGCGTATTTCCGTGCTGACCCAGGCGCGTCGCCATCTGATCGACAAGACCATCGAATCGCTTCGCGGTGTGCGAAGCGCCATCGCTCACTGTTACGTACCGACCTCCGATCTGCACGGGCGGTTCGTTTTCAACTGCGACCACAAGCAGGTCATGCAGATGGCGATCGACGGCACCCGGATGGTGCGCGAGGCGATCGAGCGCGAAGGGCTCACCGGCAGGGTGACCTACGAGTTCTCCCCCGAGGAGTTCACCGACAGCGACCTCGATTTCGTGGTGGAGCTCTGCTGCGCGGTCAAGGAGGAGTGGGGCGCGGCCACGCCGGAAAGCTTCATCCTCAACCTGCCCGCGACGGTGGAGCGGCGTCCCCCAACCAGTACGCCGACATGATCGAACTCTTCTGTCGCAAATATCCGTATCTGGCGGAGACCACGGTGAGTCTGCACGCCCACAATGACCAGGGTTGCGCGGTGGCGGCCACCGAACTTGCGCTGCTGGCCGGGGCCACCCGGGTGGAGGGGACCATTTTCGGCCACGGCGAACGGACCGGCAACCTCGACATTTCGGTGCTGGCGCTCAACCTCGAATCGCGCGGCGTCAAGACCGGACTTAATTTCAGCAACATGCCGGAGATCGTGCGGATCGTCGAACGCAACTCCGGGATCGAGGTGCATCCGCGCCATCCCTACGCCGGGGATCTGGTTTTCACCGCCTTCTCCGGCTCGCACCAGGACGCGATCCGGAAAGGGTTTGAGCACCGGGCGGAGATCACCGAATACTTCAAACAGGGCTGGAAGATCCCCTACCTCCACCTCGATCCCTCCGACCTCGGCCGGCAGTATGAGAAGCTGATCCGCATCAACAGCCAGTCCGGCAAGGGCGGCATCGTCTATGTGCTGGAGAAGGAGTTCGGCATCTATCCGCCGAAGACGATGCATCCGGAGATCGGCGCGGTGGTGCAGGAGTACATCGACCGGACCGGAGGAGAGATCAATTCGGAGGAGCTGCGTCGGATCTTCGACGAAAACTTCGTCAACATCGTCGGCCCTTACCGGATGGAGGATTATCACCGTGCCTCGGTGGGCGACCGTTCCGGTTCCGACTTCACCTGGTACATCGGAGACGAAAAGTACGAGCTGACCGGCCAGGGCAACGGACCGCTTTCGGCGGTGGTGCACGCATTGAAGAGTTCCGGACTGATGCCGTTCTTCAAACTGGAAGACTTCTCCGAACGCACACTCGGCAAGGATGCCGACGCCCGTGCGATGGCGTTCATCGGTCTCCGTTGCGGTGACACGCCGGAACACAAGGAACTGATCTACGGCGCCGGGGAGCACTCCAACATCGACCGGGCAGCGATTGCGGCATTGATCAGTGCGATGAACCGGGCGGCAGCCCGCGGAGTGTTCCGCCGGGACCAGGCGATGGTCCAGACCGTCTGAGGGGGCGGGGGAGCGATGAACGAAGTGACCCGTGCCAGAATGCAGCTCTTCGCAGTGCTGCTGATCATCATCATTGCCGCGCATATTCTGCTGATCAAACTGTTTGTTTTCAACCACCATCCGGAAACGGAACCGGCTCCGGAGGCGGTTGCCGCGGCTCCCGCCCGGACCGCGGAAGCAAAAACGGAAGCGGCGGAAAAACCGGGCTTCTGGAGCCGTCTCTTCGGTTCTTCCCGCAAAACGGCGGCAAAACCCGTGGCGAAAGCCCCGGAACCACCTCCGCCACCGGTCTACCGCTACAAAAAGCCGACCGGGAACCCGAAATTCGGGCAGCCCTTCAACTTTGCGACGGCGGTGCGGGGAGACCTCCCCGCCAATGTGGTGCCCGGCAGTGCGGGAGCAAGAACCGGAATCATGGTCGATCTCAATACCCGTAACGTGTTGTGGGAAAAGAATTCGTTTAAGATGGTGCCGGTGGCGTCAATGGTGAAGATGATGACGCTGCTGATCACCTTTGAGGAGATGGAGAAGAATCCGGCCATATCACTGGATACGCCGGTTAAAATCACCCGGACGGTTCTGAAGGTGCCGCGCACCGGAATTATCTGGCTCGATCCGCGGGAGACCTTTCCGCTTTCGGATCTGCTGAAGGCGGTGACGATCAAGAGCGCCAACGACGCGGCGACGCAGGTCGCGGAGTTCATCGGGGGTGACGTGGAACACTTCATCGCCCGAATGAATCAGCGCGCCCTTTCCCTCGGCATGAACCATTCGAAGTTCGTGAGTCCGTGCGGCCTCAAAGATAAGAAGCTCGGCAATTCCCTGAGCTGCGCCCGCGATATGGTGGTGGTGGGCGAACAACTGCTGGAATATCCCCCCGTGATGCAGTGGAGCACCACGAAACAGGATTTCATCCGGGAAGGAGATAAGAAAACTGTGCTCACAACGACCAATAAGCTGGTCAATCCACGCTGGCCGGGAGTGGACGGACTCAAAACCGGTTACACCGCCGACGCCGGCAGCTGCCTCACCTTCAGCGTGCTGCGGGACGGACGACGAATTTTAGGATGCGTCACCGGTTTCAAATCAGCACGTGACCGCGACCGTTTCTGTCGCAAATTGATCGACTGGGGCTATCGGCGGGCAACAACACTTTGAACAAAATTCAGATAAAAATTCCGAAAAAACAGGAATTTCTCCCGTTTGTGATTTGATGTTCCGCGTAACCGGTGTTATGTTATGCGTACATTCAGCGGAGAGATGGCTGAGTGGCCGAAAGCACAGGTTTGCTAAACCTGCGAGGGGGGAAACCTCTCCGAGGGTTCGAATCCCTCTCTCCGCCATTCTTTTTTCTCCCCTTAAGTTTTTCGCAATCGAAATGGATTTTTTTCATGTTGTCCCGCTCGTGGGCAACGGGGGGTGTGTCCGCCGCCCCCGTACCCCCCTGCGTCCGGCAAGGTGCCGGTGCCGGGTACGGGTCGGCGGTTTGGCCGGGCTCAGCAGCGCGTGCGGGCCGGTGGGAATGAGAGCCGCGGAAATACGAGGGGTCTTCCCGCTTTTTTGCGGAAAGACCCCATCGCATTTCCGCTCCCCTTCGCCGGGTGCCGAGCCAGTGCGGATTCGCGCGGGAATGTTGCACCCCGGAGTATGTCGAAGCTCCAACGGTACGGGAGAGACGCGACACTCCGTGCCGCTTTCTCTCCCCGAACCCCTCTCTTGCCGGCCTTTTGCTGTGCCGCTGATTGCAGACAAGTCTTGTATTGCCTGTCGATTTCTGACGGTTTATGGGAACAGCGCAGGCAGCGCCGCGAGCGGAATTCCCGTAACGGCACTGCGTTCTCACGGGCACAAGCGCGGTCAGCGCCGCGAGCGGAATTCCCGTAACGGCACTGCGTTCTCGCGAGCACAAGCGCGGTCAGCGCCGCGAGCGGAATTCCCGTAACGGCACTGCGTTCTCGCGAGCACAAGCGCGGTCAGCGCCGCGAGCGGAATTCCGTAACGGCACTGCGTTCTCGCGGGCACAAGCGCGGTCAGCGCCGCGAGTGGAATTCCCGTAACGGCACTGCGTTCTCGCGAGCACAAGCGCGGTCAGCGCCGCAAGCGGAATTCCCGTAACGGCACTGCGTTCTCGCGAGCACAAGCGCGGTCAGCGCCGCGAGCGGAATTCCCGCAACGGCACTGCGTTCTCGCGAGCACAAGCGCGGTCAGCGCCGCGAGCGCATGTGAGAGGACTGCTTTGCGGAACGCAAAGCAGCAAGGGAGCAATTGCGACGCAGTCGAACGGAGTCGAGCGGAGCCCCTCCGGCGATTGAGGAGTTGGCGGGCGAAGCCCGACAAGTAAGGACCGCAGGGCCGCGTGCGGATCAGTATCAACCCGGTTCAGACTTCTCACGGGCGCAAGAGGTCTGGAGGGCGACCGGCCCTCCAGCCCCACGACCGGAAAACTCGCCGCGGCAGCCTGCATATCTCCCCCCGCTCCCGGCCGCGCACCACAGAAGTCGGAATTTCCCGCCTCGGCACTGTCTTCTCCCATCGAAGAGGTCTGGAGGGCGACCGGCCCTCCAGCTCCCACGACCGGAAAACTCGCCGCGGCAGCCTGCATATCTCCCCCGCTCCCGGCCGCGCACCACAGAAGTCGGAATTTCCCGCCTCGGCACTGTCTTCTCCCATCGAAGAGGTCTGAGGGCGACCGGCCCTCCAGCTCCCACGAGCATCAAATCCTCGCATAAGTTCAGCATATGTTTCTTGATGGTAAGCAGAAAAGCAGAATTTCGCAAATCCGGGTTGAAGGATTTGAATCAGAAATGTCGTTTTGCGAAAGCGTGGCCGCTGCCTGATTTCAGGTAATTTTCAAATGCAGCAGCTTTCTCTTTGGTCTCGAAGGCAAAATACGCCTCGACTTTCCACGGCCGGTATTTCGAGGTGTGAGGAACATCTCCTGTGTGGTGCTTAGCAAGACGCGCTTTCAGATCTTCGGTACTGCCGATGTAGCGTTCTGAGGGATGAGACAAGGAACGAAGAATATATGCATAGAACATCAGGCGTCATCTCCTCCGGATGGGTTGTTTCTTTTCTAGAAGCTACGGAGGACATCCTTCCCCTCACAGTGGTTCGGGTATGGATGGCTTGCCATCCATAGCTCAAGCGAAGTTCCAAGCGTTCAGTCCTCCTTCGCTGAAGCTACGGAGGACATCCTTCCCCCTCACGGTGGTTCAGGTATGGATGGCTTGCCATCCATAGCTCAAGCGAAGATTCCAAGCGTTCAGTCCTCCTTCGCTGAAGCTACGGAGGACATCCTTCCCCTCACGGTGGTTCGGGTATGGATGGCTTGCCATCCATAGCTCAAGCGAAGATTCCAAGCGTTCAGTCCTCCTTCGCTGAAGCTACGGAGGACATCCTTCCCCTCACGGTGGTTCAGGTATGGATGGCTTGCCATCCATAGCTCAAGCAAAGATTCCAAGCGTTCAGTCCTCCTTCGCTGAAGCTACGGAGGACATCCTTCCCCTCACAGTGGTTCGGGTATGGATGGCTTGCCATCCATAGCTCAAGCGAAGCTTGAGCGAAGGATGGTGGGCAATGAGGGACTCGAACCCCCGACATTTTGCGTGTAAAGCAAACGCTCTAACCAACTGAGCTAATTGCCCCCGTGGATTTTTTAATATAATCCGGCCGACACCGGATATCAAGTTCAATGGACCGGGTTTTCTCACTTTTTCAGCGACTGTAGCGCGGAGTGCGGGCCGCGGTCAGCACAAAGACCGGACCGGAATCCGCCTTCAACAGCACATTGGCTGCCGCCGTCAACGTCGCGCCCGTTGTGAAGATGTCATCCACCAGAAGAATCCGTTTCCCGGCAATCCGCTCCGGATGGCGCACCGCGAAGGCGCCGGCGGGATTCCTGTGCCGCGCTTCCCGGTTCAGGCTGGATTGCCGCCGGCCGCGTTTTATCCGTTTGAGCGCGTCGGCAAACGGAATGCCGAGATGCTTCGCCGTCACGGCGGCAAAAAAGTCCCGCCTGATTGTAGGAGCGCAAAAAGAGCCGCGTGTAGTGCAGCGGTACCGGAACGACCAAGTCCGCGCGAAAGTTCTCCTCACGCATGACCTCGGCAGCCAGTTCACCCAGCGGCCGGGCCAGCTCCGGGAAGTTGTGAAATTTGAAGTCGTGCAGAACCTTCCGGGCCAGGTCACGGTATTCGAACACCGACGCCGCGCCGATCCATGGACGGGGCGGTGCAGCAAGACATTTCGAACAGACTGCGAGCACGCCGTCCAGTTCTCCGCCGCATCCCCGACAGTGCGGAGCGGGAATCCGATGCAGCTCCCGGCGGCACTCCGGGCAGAACCGGTTGACCCTTCCCCTCGCCGGTCCGGCAGATCGGACAGGGGAAGAGATTGTACCACGCCGCAAATTTCCGGAACCATTCCACCATGTCGGAGTCACCCTGTTTTCCTCGGGGAAATCAATCTTTCCAATGATTCTCCCGCATTTCTCTTCAGCATTTCCGCCGGGAGGCTTCCGGGAGCTGCGGCAGATAGTTTTCCCAGTGGCGGATGGTCTGCAGATCCCAGCGGCCCAACACCACTTCCACCAGATCGAACCGCGCCCGCAATCCCGGCATGCGGAGCATCTTCCAGTAGAATTTCCCGGCCCGGAAGTTTCGCCGCCGCTGGCGGGGCGAGAGATTGTCCAACGGCCGAAAAAGACCGGTGCGCCTCAAAGTCTTCACTTCGACAAAGACCAGCATCATCCCATCACGCGCCACGATGTCCAGTTCGCCCGCCTTGATCCGCCAGTTCCTCGCCAGAATGTCGTACCCCTTCGTCTCCAGCAGCCGACAGGCGAACGCCTCGCCGCGCCGCCCCAGCTTCAAATGTGCCGCGCGCGCGAGTTTCATCTCCGCGGTTCCGCCTCCAGCAGGCGCGCCAGAAGTTCCGTCTCTCCCGCGTAGGTGAGTTTCAGATTTTCCGCTTCATTGTGCACCATGGCGACCGGGAAGCCCGCCGCCTCCATCACTCCCGCGTCGTCGGTGAACTCCCGGTCGCCCGCACGGCGGTAGGCCTCCTCCAGTGCCGCCCGCCGGAACACCTGTGGCGTCTCCACCCGCCAGAGACCGCTGCGGTTCACCGTCTCACAGATGAGCCCTGCGGAATCGGTCCGCTTGAGAGTGTCGGTCACCGGTTTGCCCGGAATCGCACCGCCGGTTGTTCTCACCTTTTCCACCAGCTTCTCCAGCAGAGCGAGGTTCGCCAGCGGTCGCGCTGCGTCGTGAATCGCCGCGATCGTCACTCCGTCCGGCAGGGCGGCAAGGCCGCTTTTCACCGATTCACTCCGGACTGCGCCGCCTTCCGCCCAGATGAGGCGGTGATCCGGCAGAAAACGGTCGGCCGCGGAGCGAAACGTTTCCCGTTCCGCGCGGGGAACGACGACGACAATCCGCCCTGCAAGTTCCGGCAGAAAACGGCGCACGGTATGGAGAAAGAGCGGCATACCGGCGAGTTCGATCAGCAGTTTGTTGCCGCCGCCGAACCGGCGGGCGGAACCGCCGGCCACGATCACCATTCCTGTATCATCGAGCATGGCTTGGAACCTTCCGCATCTTACCTCGTCACCAGCGCCCGGAGGCTCCGCCGCCACCGCCGCCGCCACCGCCGCCGGAGAATCCTCCTCCGCCGCCGAAACCGCCCCCCTCTGCCAAAGCCGCCGCCGAAGCCGCCGAAGCCGCCGAAGCCGCTGCCGGGATGGCCGCCGCGCCCGAAGCGGGTTATGATGAGGAGAAGCAGAATGATAAAGATGATGACCGGCAGGAACGAATCAGATTGTTCCTGCTTGCGGCGGGAAGCACGGGCCGGGGCTTTCGGCTGATTTTCCGGCGCCTTGCCGGTGACGAAGCGTTGCACCTCCCCCACGGCGAAGAGGACGCCGTCGGTGTAGCGGTTTTCGCGGAAGAAGGGAGCAAGGCCGCGGATGATGTCCCCGGCGCGGGCGTCGTTGATCTCCCCTTCCCATCCGTAGCCGATTTCGAGGCGCATCGCGCGGTCGCGCAGCGCGATGATCAGGATGGCCCCGTCATCCTTGCCTTTGCGGCCGATTTTCCACTGATCCATGACGCGGATGCCGAACTCCTCGATGGGAGTGCCGTCGAGCGTGTCGACCGTGAGCACCGCCATCTGTCCACCGCCGGTGGCGGTTTCCAGGGCGCGGATGGCCGCATCGATCTTCTCCGCTCCGGAGGCGCCGAAGATCTTCGCCTGATCGACTACCCGCCCGGTGAGTTGCGGCACCTTCGGTTCCGCAGCGGCCAGTCCGATCAGCAGTCCGAACAGGAGAAGCGAAAACAGATGTTTCATGCGAGGCCCCTTCCCCGGTTCAGAAGTTCACCGCAGGCGGCGTTGCGACGGCGGCGCTTCCGGCGGGCGGCTGGAAGTACTCCGCCGGCTTGAATCGAGCCCGGGCACGAAGAGCGAACCGGGGAACTTGCGGATGGCGGCGTTGAATTCCCGCACAACCTGATTGTAACGGGTGCGGGCGACGCTGATCCGGTTCTCGGTTCCGGCCAGTTCGTCCTGAAGGCGCAGGAAGTTCTCGCTTGCCTTGAGGTTCGGATAGTTTTCGGCGATGGCGAGCAGCCGCCCGAGGACCCCTTCGAGCTGCGAACCGGCTTCCGCCTTGGCTGCCGGCCCCTTTGCCGCGAGAAGACGACTGCGCGCGGCGGCGATTTCGGAGAAGATCTTCTCCTCGTGTTTCGCATAGCCTTTGACGGTGTTCACGAGGTTCGGAATGAGATCGGTGCGGCGCTGGAGCTGGGTTTCGATCTGGCTCCAGTTTTCGCGCACCTGCTCGTCGCGTTCAATCAACCCGTTGCGGATCGAAATCGCGGCGATGACAGTGATGACGATGACGGCGGCGACGACGCCGAAGGTGATCCAGAGAGCTTTCATGCGAAGGGTTTCCTTATATTGAATTCAAGCTATGCTACAAAATACTCCATATGGAGCTTTTTTCAATCCGGGAGCCGGCGGGATGGATTGATTTTTCCAAAAGAGCACTATCTTTATCTCGTTGAACGGAACATGCGGTTCCGATGGGCGAACGATCAAAGAGGAGGTGTCACCATGTCCGAAATCAGTGAGGTCCATGCCAGAGAGATTCTGGACTCCCGCGGCAATCCCACCATCGAGGTGGAGGTCGAACTGGAATCCGGTGCGGTCGGGACGGCCGCGGTTCCGTCGGGAGCGTCCACCGGCGAGAATGAGGCGCTTGAACTGCGCGACGGCGACAAGAAGCGCTATGGCGGCAAAGGAGTGCTCAAGGCGGTCGAGAACGTCAATGAGAAGATCTTCCCCGAAGTCGAAGGGATGGAGGCTCTCGACCAGATCGGCATCGATCAGGCGATGATCGAGCTTGACGGAACGCCGACCAAGGAGAAGCTCGGAGCGAATGCGATTCTCGGCGTCTCACTGGCGGTGGCGCACGCGGCGGCGGCGGAGCTGGATCTGCCGCTCTTCCGCTACATCGGCGGGGTCAACGGCAAGGTTCTCCCGGTGCCGATGATGAACATCATCAACGGCGGTTCGCACTCCGACGCGCCGATCGCCTTTCAGGAGTTCATGATCCGTCCGGTCGGTGCGGACTCCTTCCATGAAGGGCTCCGGATGGGGGGCGGAAACCTTCCACGCGCTCAAGAAGATTCTCAAGGAGAAGGGACTTTCGACCGCGGTCGGTGACGAGGGCGGTTTCGCGCCCACCTTCCAGGGCGGAACCGAGGAGGCGCTCGATTCGATCATCAAGGCGATCGATCTGGCAGGATACAAGCCGGGACAGGATATCATGATCGGGCTGGACTGCGCTTCGAGCGAATTCTACAAAAAAGGCATTTACGACTACACGAAGTTCGAGGGGAATTCCGCGCCGAAACGGGATGCCGCCGCACAGGTGGAGTACCTCGAAAAACTGATCCGTCTCTATCCGATCGATTCGATCGAAGACGGCATGGCCGAATCCGACTGGGATGGCTGGCGCCTGCTGACCGAGAAGATCGGCGACCGCTGTCAGCTGGTCGGCGACGATCTCTTCGTCACCAACGTCAAATATCTGGCGAAGGGGATCGAACTCGGCGCCGCCAACTCCATTCTGATCAAGGTCAATCAGATCGGCACGCTGACCGAGACGCTGGATGCGATCGAGATGGCGCACCGGGCCGGTTACACCGCCGTGGTCAGCCACCGTTCCGGCGAGACCGAGGATACCACGATCGCGGACATCGCCGTGGCGACCAACGCCGGGCAGATCAAAACCGGTTCGCTGTCGCGTACCGACCGGATCTGCAAATACAACCAGCTGCTGCGCATCGAGGAAATGCTCGGCGATCTCGCCTGCTACGGAAACTGAAACGCCGTTTCCGGTCTCTAAATAACGGGAGCCGGTTCTCCGCAATGGAGGCCGACTCCCGTTTTATTTGACTTTCCGCCTTGTCAAATGACCGGATGTTTTTCGTTGAAATTGTTGGCCATAATGTTGTTATATGCATTGTCCGGCAAAAGATCCATTGTTCCGTCACTTTTCCGTCACTTTTCCGTCACTTTTCCGGACGGATCTGCCGCCCAGCGCGATGGCGAGGATCAGAAAGAAGGCGAGGCAGTAGGGGTAGCAGAGGAATTTCAGCACTTCGAAGGCGGAGACCGCCGCGGTTCCTCCGGCCAGACCGACTGCGGCGAGCACCTGCGCCCCGTAGGGGAGAATTCCCTGAACGATGCAGCTGGAGCTGTCGAGGATGCTGGCCGACCGCTCCGGGGCGACGCCGTAACGGCGGGAGATGTCGCGGGCGATGGGACCGGCGATGACGATGGCGACGGTGTTGTTGGCGGTGAAGAGGTTGACGGCCGAAACCAGGAGTGCGATGCCGTATTCGGCGCCGCGGCGGCCGTGGATGCCGCGTTCGATGACGCGGAGCATGTATTCGATGCCGCCGTTGTAGCGGATTACCTTGAGCAGGCCGCCGGCAAGCAGGGCGACGATCAGCGTTTCGGACATGCTGAGCGCGCCTTTTCCGGCGGCGTCCAGGAACTGCCAGAAGTCGAAGCTGCCGCAGCCGAGGCCGACGATTCCTGCGAAGAGGGTGCCGAAGGCGAGCAGCGCCATCACGTTGACGCCGAAAAGAGCCAGGATCAGCACCGAGAGATAGGGCAGCACGCGGAGAACGGTGCTGAAATGGATTGCGGCGGGTGCGGGAGCCGCGCCGCCCGGGCTGAGCAGGAAGAAGACGATGAGCGCGGCGGCGGCGGCGGGGGAGAGCGATGCGGAAGTTCGCCCGGAACTTCTCGCGCATTTCGACCCCCTGCGTGCGGGTGGCGGCGATGGTGGTATCGGAGATCATCGAGAGGTTGTCGCCGAACATGGCGCCGCCGACCACGGCGCCGAGGCAGAGGCCGGCGGAGAGGTCGAGATTGGCGGTAAGTCCGACGGCGATGGGGGGCGAGGGCGACGATGGTTCCGACAGAGGTGCCGACGGCGAGCGAGATGAAACAGGCGACGAGGAAGAGTCCGCCGACCAGCAGACTGGGGGGGACGAAAGTGAGGGCGAGCTGGATGGTCGCGTCGACGGCGCCCATCGCCTTGGCGGTGCCGGCGAAGGCTCCGGCGAGGATGAAGATGAGACACATCACCATGATGTCGACGTTGCCCATGCCGTGGGCGAAGAGTTCGATCTTGCTGCGCAGCGACGCCTTGTGGCTGAGGAAGAGCGAGGTGGCGGAGGCGACGAGGAAGGCGACGGGCATGGGGACCTTGTAGAAGTCGCCGGAGACGATGGAGAGCCCGAGATAAAAGACGAGGAAGACGGCGAAGGGGGATCAGCGCGCGGGCGCGCGGTTCGCGGTTGACGGAAAAATCTTCGATATCCATGAGCACACTTTCCCGGTCGAAACGGAATGATGAAATACAACTCCGTGTAATATAACCGGGAAAGTGCCTGAATTCCAGAGCCGCGGCGGAGAATCTGCCGGGAATTGCCGCCATGCCCTCCGGCAATTCTTCTTTACGGCTCCGCGACGAGTTCGAAGACGCCGGTGGGACCGTGGGGCAGCGCGGCGGTGTCGAGTTCCAGCCGGTAGCCGGAGCCGTTTTTCGTGAGCGGGATCCCCTCCCGGCGGAGTCCGTCGGAGCGGAGCGGATAGAGCCGATAGTTCTTCCCGGCAGGGAGATTGAGCTGCAGTTCGAGCCGCCCGGTACGCAGGAGCGTCGGCGCTTGTCCTACCTTGCGAACGGTTGACTGATCGGCGGAGAGTTCCATTCCGGTATTGTAATTCGCGGTCAGGTAGAAGAGCAGCATCCGCCCGGAATCCTTCGCCAGCTCCTTTCCGTCAAGTGAAACCAATGCCACCGTCGAGGGTATGGAGGAAAACGTCTGGGCGAGTACCGGGAGTGATTCGTCGCTATTCTTTTCAAATGTGATGGCCTCGACCCGGGGCGTGAGAATCCGGAAACGTTTTTCAGGAATGTTCAGGAGTAGTTCCCCGGTATCTGACTCCCAGATTCCCTTTCCCGGATCAGTCCGGTTGCCTTGTGGAATTACCCCTTTGCCCGGAGTGCATCAATCAATGGAATAGGGTCAAATTCTTTTTTGTTCTTATCTGATAGCTCCTTGAAACCTGAGGCTTCGAACGCATAGCCATCAAGCGGAATACACAACAACGGCTTCGGCATGGGGTGTGCGGCTACTGTCGCGGGGCGTTTTGCTCCTTCGTAACAGACGCCGAAACGGGAGAGAAATGCCCATCGCGTCTGCATTACATTGATGGGAGTATCTGTTCCTTTCCCTAAGAGGGATATTTGGGGAACAACCAGTTCCACCAGATTGGAAGAAGGTGACACATAACCCTGCTGGAACAGGAAGAAACTCAGATATTCCGTCATCCGGTCGAGATAGGAGGAGAACTCTTTGTCAGCTTCCTGCCGCTGACGCATGTCAACCGCATGCATGGTTATGCCGGTAAATCCCTGCAGTGCCGCGTAGGCGGGGAAAAGCAACTGCTCGTATTCGTAAAGATTACGGGCATGATTGTATTCGGTGACAATCAGGGGACGGTCAGGGAAACGACAGGAGGCAACGCTGACAAAATACGGTACACCAGCTTCAATTGCACTCAGCTGATGGGTGATCGAACCTGGATGTGAAAGGTTGCTCGGATGGCAGAAGTAGCTGTTGCGGATTACAACATCACTCTGTTCTGTGCGAATGGCGCCAAAGTAGCGATCATGAGTGAGGTTATATTGTCCGATGGGAGTTCTGCAGCCGAGTTCGCGCAACCGTGCATTCATCCACGCGCCGGTTTCCCGCAAAGATTCGATACAGAATTCAACCCATTCCTGATGCAGCTTCCCCCATTGACCTCGTTGGGATTTTCAGGAAATTTTGCCTCATCCACGTTGCCGTTTCGCTGGAGGACAAAAGCGCGGAATTTATCTCTGACCAGTTTCTTGGTCGCCGTATTCTTGAACGGATGCTGACGTATCCCCATTGCCAGTTCATTGAACGGCTCCACACAGACCAGCATGGGATCGTCTTTGAGAGCAATTCCGGTATAGGCATTTCTGTGACAGAGGAGGTAGCGGGCGGTATCCAGCCAGTCCTGCCGAATCAGGGGATCGCCGAAAATCATTCTCGGCTTGATGTCAACCGGCTGTGATTCACTCGATATTTTAAACGGATACAACAACTGATAAGCGGCAATATTTAAATTGAGATAAATGCCGTTTTTCTTCAGTTGTGCGAAGCAGTAGTCCAGGGTGTTGGCAAATCGGGGGATCGGGGCGGCCTTTTTCCGGTGCGTCAAGCATCAGAAAATGTTCCACGGTATGAGAGCGGACCATGTTGTAGCCGCGCCGGCGCAGTTCACCCACATAACTGTCGATGAGAGGCTTGAGATCCTCAATGTTTTTTTGCGGATAAGATACAGGAAACCCCATTCCGAGGCAAAGTGATAGGCCGTTCGGAAACGAAGAGGCACTCCAGGGCGTTTTTTCGAATTCCAGGTTGCCCTGTTCTGTAAGGATTGCCCGACCATAGGTTCCGGCGGCGCTATGATCCACCCGGCTGCTGAGATCCAGCACCGATCCCGGTCGAATAAACGGAAGCTCAGAAAGGTCAGCGGTTTTATATTCCGGTGCACGGGGGACAAATGGTTCGTTGCTCCAGGTGATGTCCTTGTCTGTCAATGTTGCGCCGCAGAGAATCCACACCGTTTTTCCGGTGGTGCGCAGACGGATTTTCCTCGCTCCTCTCAGGGGCAGGGAATACTTGCTCAGAAACAGCGTTCTCCTCTGGCCCAGATAGGTCCCGCTGGAGGCAATCTGAGCATTGGAGGCGGGACTGGGGTGAACCCAGTCCCGAACATCGGTGCCTGATACGATCTCCTTCGTCGTCTGTTTCCCGCTGCCATCCTCAAAGATGATGGTACCCACGGGGGTAGGCGAGGCAGGAACCCAGCAACTTGTGTGCAGAAGGTAGAGAAACCGGGTGTTTCTCGCTGCTTCCGGCAGGTCGAGGACAATTTCCTTCAGGCCGGTCGCGGTCCGTCTGCTGTCGAAAACAACGACCGCCTTTCCTTGATTCTTCTGAGGATCAATCAGGTCGAAAGGGACTCCTACGAACTGTTTCTGACCCGTATCGAACTTTCGCAAATCCATTTCCGGACCCTGATCAGACCAGCCGCCCTTGCCATCTCCCTCTTTTTGATCGGCATAATCCCGATTGGCGACACTCCGAAGAGAGAGCGGCCAGGCTCCCTTCGCCGGTGTAAATGCGAAAGTCGGGCAGGCATCGACAGTAAGCGTTACTTTTTCGCCCGCTTTCACCGGAACAGTTTGCGAAAGACAACCGTCGTGCCAGACACGAACGCATCGCCCTTTCGGGGTCAGCGCCGGATCTTCCACCAGTTGCGCCTGATAGTCCGCGTCGGTTTTTCTCCGGTACCAGTTGGAAAACTCCTTGGAAAAATCACCGTTGGGAAGCAGCTTGCCATTCTTGCGGATGTTCCGATAGAGTACCCATTGAGGTGCTTCTTTCCCCAGATCAGGGCCGCGTAACGTGAGAGTAACATTCCCGTTTTCTGCCGGAATGAATGAAAAGGAACAACTTGTCCACTCCCCTCTTTCCGTGTTCATGGAGTAGATCAACATGGTCTCCTGTTTGTCTTTCAACCATTTTGCAAACTGAAGGCCGGAACTCGCAGGTGACAGGGTACCGGATTGCGCTCGAACATCGACGCGGATCGACAGCGGCGCGGCGGGCAACACAAATGAAAACACAAATAGAAGAAGCGGGGAAAATATCTTTTTCATGAGTTCCTCACAGATTGTAACAATAATGAGCTCTGTCTTCAGCGTCAGAGGTGAAGGGCGAAGAAAGATATGGATTGCGAGGATTGGTAACATGATAGGCATTGACATGCCCGTCTGCGTGGAGAATGTTGACGCTGCTGCTGTGTCGCGCCGCCCAGATACCCCAGCCGTCAGAAGGAAGAGTTTCGTTGATTCGGTACAGTCCTGCATCCAGATTCAGCGTGGAGCCGGCAATGGCCCATACGTCTCCGAGCAGAAATTTCCCAGAAGGCTTTTTAAGTTGCGTCACTTTAGGCATGCCGGGCCTTTCAAATTTTGCCATGCCGACACATGGAGCATAGTGAGGACTGGAAATCCACCAGCCCGGTTCTCGGGAAGTATAGGCATTTATGGTTTTCAACATGCTGGGGCATTGGAACAATTTCGGGGAAACATAAGTTCCAGAAGTCAAGTCATAGTATCCGGAACTTCCCGAACTCAGATAAGTTCCAATGCCAACCAGATACATGGTCCAGTAAGGTGCTGCAGCTCCGTCATGAACAATGGGCGGCAGATAATCGGCACAATCAGCGAAGTAGGTGGCATAACCGCTCCCCACCTGCTTGAGATTGCTGACGCACTGAACCGTCTTGGCTCGCTCTCGCGCTTTGTTTAACGCCGGGAGCAGCATTGTCGCCAGAATGGCGATGATCGCAATCACGATCAGGAGTTCGATAAGGGTAAACTGTGGAGAACCAGCTTTGATCCGGCGCAAAACCGGGCAGGAAAAATGTGGATCGATCTTCATCTTCTGTCTGCTCCTGTTGAATGATTTTCGGATCTGCATTAATTATACTACAACTTTACGTGAACCCTAATATCGAAAACAGCGGAAATATACAAAAATCCCGGTTTTTCAAAGATTCTTCGTATTCTTTTCTGCACGGATAACGATCAGTATTGCAGGGAAAGAAATAAGTTTGCATCAACGGCACATGATGATCTGGGAATCAAAATGGCAACCCCGCCAGGATTCGAACCTGGACTAACTGGACCAAAACCAGTTGTGCTGCCGTTACACCACGGGGTTGCGGAAGGTTTCGGAAGTTTCCAAAACAAGAACATTGTTAAAAAATAACTCCGTTCCCGGTGAATTTCCATTCGGAAACACTTTTTTTGTGGATTTTCATTGCAGAACCTCTCAGAAAAAATGTAATTTTTGATCGTTTCCTGTCGGGAAGAGGAATGAATTATCCAAAAAAGACAGAAAATTTTCCCCGGATGTAAAACCTTGCATCAATTCTCAAGATCAAGTTTCCGGAACAAAACGGTGGAGAATGATTTAAGTACATTCTGAAATCTCATCTTATGTGAAAATAATTCTACTTCAGGAAAAACTGCAGAGAGGAAAGTTGTGCTGCAATCAGGAGCCGTGAATTGAAGAAATCTGCGAAAGCCTCAATTTGAGATATTTCACCATCAGCGGCCCGGAATTGCAGTTGAATAAACTGGTTTTGTAATTTTACCGGGCGAAGTGTGGCACGCGGCTGAAGAATTAAGCTTTTTCCGGTTGTTCTTTCCACGCCCGCAGCAGAGCAAGAGCGTTTTCCCGTCCAACTCGCAGCAGTTCCTTTTCGCTGAAAAGTTCGAGCGACTCAAGGACATTCATGCAATCAGCCAGCATGGCGGCAGAGCCGACAAGGAAACCAGTTTTCGGATTGTAAAGCCTGCCGGAAGGGTCCAGCACAGCATCATTGCCAAGTACATGGCAGGGGCCAGGGGAAAAACCGGCAGCGGGTGAGGCATCACTCGTCACAATGATTTTTTCGACGCTGCGAGTTCGGCAGATCACCCGGATTACTTCCGCGGGCAGATGGTGTCCATCCGTAATGATCATTGCGATGAGACGATCTTCCGCGAGTCCCGCCCAGATCGGATTGGCATGACGGGGCAACATCCCGGGAACACCGTTGCCGAGATGGGTCAATGCCTGAGCACCAGCATCGGCTGCCGAGGCAATTTGAGCCGCGTTTGCCATATGGTGACCGATTGAGACGGCGACATCATGTCTCCGTAACAGGCGAATTGCTTCCTGTGCACCGTCAGTGTCTGCTCCGAGGGTTACAAGCTTTATGAACCCGGGTGCGCAGTTGAGGAGTTGTTCCACCGTTTCTGGTTTGGGAGGTATAATCCACTCCGGATTGTGAGCTCCTGCTGCCCCCGGAACCGGTGAAATAAATGGCCCTTCAAGGTGAACGCCGGGAATGTTTTTTCCCAGTCCGAACCGCTCAACTGCAGCCTGAATCAACACGAGATTGCGGCGATAAACCGCGAGTTTACTCGTGATGAGAGTCGGCAGAAACAATTCCGTGCCCGATTTCAATACCTGCTCTGCCGCGCGGAGAAATGCACTTTGCGTCAAGCATGGATCGGAAAAATCCACACCCCCACAGCCATTCACCTGTAAATCTACCCAGCCGGGGTTACGCATAATTTCCCTCCAGCAGTGATGCGGAATCGCGATCAAGAAACGTTATAACATCTGAGTGTGTGCGTAGAATTGAGGCCGGGCACAGATTTGAAATCTCCCCTTCGAGCGCATTGCGCACAGCTTCCGCCTTTCGAAAATCGGGAACTGTGTTGATGATGGTTTTACTTTTGAGAATCTGTCGCACTCCCATTGAGATTGCGTGCAAGGGAACATCTTCGAATGTCTGGAACCATCCTTCCCCGAGTTGCTGAAGGCGGCATTTCTCATCAAGGCTGATGACTTGATACGCTTTTTCCGTGTTGAAGTCGGCGGGAGGATCGTTAAAAGCGATATGACCGTTTTCGCCGATACCGATGAATGCGACATCGATAGGATAGTTCGCTATGAGTTCTCCCAGCCGGGCACACTCTTTTTCCGGATCTTGGGCGCTTCCGTTGATCGGGTAGAATGCTGCCGGCGGAACTGGGAGTTTTGAGATGAATCGTTCCCACAAATAGCGCCGGAATCCCGCCGGATGGCTGGCGAGAAGACCGATATACTCGTCAAGGTGGAAGATTGATATTGCGTTCCAGTCAATTCCAGACTCTTTCAGCAATGAGGAGAGCATCTCAAACTGACTTTTCCCGGTAGCAAGAATTATATTGGCGGTACCTTTCTGCTGAAGGGCCTGACGGATTTTTTCCGCTCCTGCGGCTGCGGCTGCAGTTCCGAGAGAAAGTTTATCTTTAAAAATTCTGATCTGCATTTCAATTCTCCTTGATTTACAGATTGTTTAATGCAACCGGCATTCCGCCGGCCGCCCGGCTTCGGCTGGCTGCTTCGAGGAAAGCTATGATCTCCAGGCTTTCCGCCGGATCAATCTGCGGAATTCCATTGCGGAAAAAGTCCAGGATCGCAGACGCCATCGGGTATAGAGGCGGAATATCAGGATTCTGCATGGATACAACATGGCCGGTCTGCGTAACGAGACGCACTCCGAAGTCATTGCATCCAATTGAATTCCCTGTGATCTGTCCAATTCTTCCATCGGCCCAGAACCCGATAACAAGTTCTATTGGTCCGCGAGAAATGGTTTGCACTTGCTCGCACCCTGTTCCGAGGTAACGATAAAGAAGTTCTGCTGTATGAATGCCGTACCAGAAGTAATCGCGGTAATCAGGAAGAAATGGAAGCGGACCGAAACCATCAACGGCAATTGGCTTGCCGGAAATCGTTAAATCGCCAACGCCAGCAGCGAACCGCATGCAGGATGCGGTCATGATGGGGAGCTGTTTTCTGCGTGCGAGTTCGAAGATTTGCTTTGCCTCATCGTAACTGCAGGCAAATGGTTTATCGATGAAGACGGGCTTCCCGAATTCCGCGAGAGCGCGAAATTGTTCGAGATGTTGCGTCCCATCCACACTTTCAATCAGGTAAGCATCAAGATTCTCAAGCGCGTTGAGAGAATCAACAAGTTCGACTCCGTATTTCCCCGAAGTTCCGCAGAAAATCCGGCAATACGGTCTCGACTTAAAGAAAAGCATCGCTGCCGCCGGGAAACGCTTTTACGATTCGCGCTCCTGCCACAGGAAATGTGGCGGTTGGATTGTTGAAACATTCGGCCAATCCGATTACATGCGATGTGTCCAATCCAACCATTCCAATTTGCAGTCCGCTCATAGTTTCACCTCTGTTAAGTTATGACGTAGCAATGGATTCTGCCGATGTGCTTCTTCCATAATGCCGATCTGCCGCCGTACCTGTGCGAGCGTGATTTCGCGAGTTCCTCCGTTCCGGAGAACATCATACAGCTCAGAATAAAAAGCTCCACTCATGATCTGAAAATTTTTTGCTCCTGATGGTGTTTCGGAGAAGTGCCAGCATTCTTCCTGCCATTCCAGATTTTCAGAACAGTACTGTCGATCGTAACTCCATGGTTCCCATGGTTTATGTTTCGGAGCCCGGGACGAATCGAAATATTTCCACTGTAATTTGTCGAGGCCGCCACTGAGTCCACCCAGGGTCCCCTGAATATTGTACTGGTCTCCCTGTGGCCAGGCGAGAAAGCTGCTGATTTGAATTTCAATGGTGGGATGTCCGGCGCCGTACAATGTCAATGCACAGAAATTCTCCGCATCTCCTCCTAGATCGTAATGACGTGAAGCCATGCGGCAAAATACCTGCGGTTCCGCCTCGCCGAAAAGCACTACGGCCTGATCGACAGGGTGAGGTCCCGTGTTCCACAGATTCCCGCCGCATTCACTTTGCCGGGTCTGCCAGTCCCAGCGGCGTGCAAAACTGCTCCAGTTCATGCGGATGCAAATGATTTCCCCAGTACGCCGGAGGAAATGACGTCGCGTATTTTTCGGAAAAATGGGTAATAGCGGGCGTTCTGGAATGGGAAAAATTCCCGGCCGGACGACTTTGCTGCTGCAACAATCTGATCAAACTCCGCAACTGTTGTTGCCGCTGGTTTTTCTGATACGACGTGGCAGCCGGACGCGAGTCCTGCAAGCGACGCTTCGACGTGGAACCTGCTTGGCGTCGCATTCACAAAGAGGTCAAATCCGCCTGCAGCCAACATCTTATCATAGCTCTCGTAAGCTCGGCAACCAAACCGCTTCACGGCATCTCTACAGCGTTCCGGCAACTGGTCGGCAACTGCCACCACCTGAAAACGTGGATCATCTTTCAGATACTCAGAATGGATTGCAAAACCACTGCGGCCGAGTCCGCCAATGCCGATGCGAATAGGTTCTTTCATATTAGTCCTCTTGTTTATCTGTTTCAGGTATCTCCATCACGTCGCAGGGGGGCAATCAGTGCACCTGTTCCCATATCTTCCTTTCCATCAAGAATTCGTTCGAGTTTTGCAAGAGCTTCCCGGAACAACCGGGGTTGCTCCTGGATGAAACTGGTAACTTTCACGCCCCATACATCGCAGTCAAATTCATTATCGAAATCACTGTAAAAAGCTCCTTCCGCCAGCGGACATTGCGTTCTGCCGCGAACCTCATGAATGCTCCTGTCTGCGCCAGGCAATCTGCGACGACGAGTACGGGTTTCCCCTGGGTAAGTTCAAGCCGTTCACGAAGCACGGCCAGGCGTCCCTCAAATGTCGCCGGCATATGAAGCAGATCGTAAAAACAACCGGCTTCACGGCACGCATCCGCAAATCCATCGAACCGATAGTCAACTGGAAGAGAACGGATATCATTATGAAGAAAGAAGATGCGACACCCCGGCAATTGTGCAATCCGTTCCTTTGTAATCGCATAGTACGCGCCGCGATGATCAGTCGAGACATAAGAGAAGCCGGGGTGAACACGATTGACCAGTACCTGCGGCAGTTGATCTCCTACGCTGTCTATGATGGAGAAAAGTTCCTTTTCCGGCCGCATCCACAACAGGCCGTCAAATTCGAACAGCCGTCTCCAAGCCGATTTTTCTCTTAATTCCGATGTTGCAACCGGAGCAAGGTCAAAAGGACTGTCCACCCATTCCTCCGTGTCAATGGAACCAATTACCGCGATGCGTCGTCGCGTTTCGCCTGTTCCGCAGACAAATGTTCCAGAACCGTGTTTTCCGACCAGAATCCGTTTCCGTATCAATTCCTGGATTGCGCGATCCAGAGTTGCACGCGCCACTCCGAACTCTCTGGCCAGTTCTTGGCGGGAGGGAAGCGCCAAATCCGCCGGATAAACTCCATTCCTCACTCTCTGCGCTAGCTCACGCGCTATTCCGCGAAATGGCTGTTGATGCATGCTGACCTCTATTAAACTATGTTTCTTGTATTAATAATAATTTACCTAGGTTACTTTTTCAAGTCAGGAAACCCGCAAAAAATAGATTTTTTTATAGGGCTGGACGCTGGAGTCATTCCCGCCCGGACCGGATCGCATGCGAATATTCCTCGGCCGGCACCCGCTGTGCCTCCACCCGGCTCCGCCGCTTCAGCTCCGCAAAACTCTCCCCTTCCCGGTGGCGGAGGTAACCCAGCTCGTAGAGCAGTTCATCCGACCGCCCGTTCAACAGCAGGCGGATGTCCCCTTCGAAACTCGGATTGATCTCCCGCAGCAGCGGCGCCAGACTGGTGGTGCAGTTCTCCGTGATGCTGTTGTAGAACTCCGGCTCGCGCTCCAGCTTGACTGCACGTTCCAGCAGCGAATCGAGCATCGTCCGCGCCTGTTCCGGCGTCGCGTTGGTGCGGTAGAGATAAAGCTCCTCCCCGCGGAAGTCGGTCCGGAGCCGGAAAAGGTCCTCCTCCAGCGCAAGCACCATCAGAATCTCATACTGCTTGTACAGCCCCGGCAGAAACCCCTGCTCCATCCCCTCCGGCAGCCGCGTCTCCATCGAGACCGCCAGATATCGCCCGTCCGGAAACCGAAGGAGAGCATCGTGTGGGCGATCGCCTCCAGCCCGTCCCAGTGGGAGACCGCGAGATCCACGCTCTCAAGTTGATCGAGATCGTATTCGCCGCTGGTGTAGACACTGTCGAAATCCGTTTCGGTGCGGTAGCGGAAGTTGCGGATGTTCCCGATCTTCGCCCGCGCTCCGTCGAACTCCACATGCGGAGCCCTCGCCCACGGCCGCTGCCACGTCACTCCGTCGAAGGCGCGTTCCGGCGTCCGCAGTGCGAAAAAGAGAATGGCCGCCAGCTCCAGCGCCGCCATCACCGCGAGAAGCGTTCCGCGGAACCATCCCGCCGCCGCCAGCCCCGGCAGCAGCAGAAAGAAGAGCAGCGAAGCGGCGAACTCCCACCCTTCCGGCCACGGAAAGGTGTAGTACGCCGCCCCCAGCACCAGACGGCGGCGAGGACGCCCGCCGCCACGCAGAGCGGTCGGAGGAGGTGACGGCGGAATCCGCGCAGGAGCGATTCAATCTGCATGTTCTTGCGCCCCGCCGGTGATCTCATCGGGCAGTTCCGGCGTGGAGACCTTCAGGTCGGGATACTGCCGGAGGTGTTCGAGCAGGATCCGGCGAATCTCCCGGATCGCCAGCGGATTCTGCTGGGCGCTGTGATCCGATTTGACCACCAGTTCGCTCGCCGCCCCCTCCAGATGGCTGCTGGAGTAGGGGACGATTCCGTCGCTTCCGCCCGGAATTCCCGCCTGCTTCCGGTTGCCGATCACCGAGTGATACGGGATCCCCGGATGGAACGGAATCGTTTCAAGCAGTTGAAGCGTCCGGTTGTTCGGATCGAGATTGTCGATGCCGGTCTGAATTTTCGAATTGTCCGGCTGCAGCCAGCCGTGGCGCATCAGGTTGCCGATGACCCCTTCGCCCCGCTGGACCAGCGACTGCGGCAGTTCGACCAGCGAGGCACCGATCCGGCCGATGGCGCTGTTCGCCATCTCCGAACCCCGGTGCGGAACCGCGATGAACACCACCCGCTGCACGAAAGGGAGCGCCTTGAAATCCATCATCCGGGTGACGAAGTCGCGCTGTTCCGCCGTGAGCGACGCGAGCATCTCCCGGTAGTTGTCGCCGAGCAACGGTTCGACCAGCCGGTTCTCCGCGTTCATGATCAGCGTCTTGGAGAGAAGTCCGCCCATCGAGTGGCCAATCAGCACCATCCGGTTGAACATCTTCACCGGCCGCCCGGTCGCCTGGAGCCGGTCCGCCTCCGCCTGCAGATCTTCCCGCAGAAGCTGTGCCGAGTAGAGCACCGGGTTGCCGCTGGAGTAGGAGAAGCCCCAGAACTGATAGTGTTTTCGCAGATCCGGGTCGTTCTGCAACGTGTTGATCATCTGCATCCAGGTGCGCGCATTCGACATCAGCCCGTGAACCAGCACCACCGGAATCCGGTCGTCGCTGTAGGGCTCGAACATGTAAAGCCCCTGCATCCGCACCGTCTTGTCCGGATTGAGCATGTACTCCAGATAGCCGAACGGAAGCGGATCGTGCGCCATGTAGGCCAGCGGCGTGGAGAAATCCTGCTCCAGCGGAATCCGGTTCCGCCCGAGCTGCACCTCATCGCAGTTGCGGCTGTCGAAGAAGACGAGCTGCCCCGTGACCTCCCGGCGGTTCTCCTCCCCCGGCTTGAACTGCAGAACCAGCGTCGCCGGCAACGTCTGGTTGTCGGTGAACCGCACCTCGTCCAGGTGGGGTTTCACCCGGCAGATCAGCGGCGCGCCGAGGCCGAAGCGGCGGCTGACGTGGGTGAGGTTCTCCGGCCGGTAGTCGGCGCAGAGCAGAAAATCCGAATAGCTTTCCGGCGAAAGCGGCAGCCGGAATTCCGGGGCCTGAAAGGTCACCCGCTGGCCCCCCGCCGCCGTCAGCCGGTATCCCTTGTGGTGCAGCAAATTCCGCTGGCGAAGGAAGAGGAACACCTCCCCCGTCGCCGCGTTGTAGATCCGCATGACCCCCACCCGCTCTTCGCTGTAGGGCTGTTCGCCCGGCCGGTCGAGCAGTTGCAGATAGGTGTGGCTGTAGAGCGCCGCCGCGAGATGGTAGCCGACGGCCCGGTCTGGATCCGACGCGAAGCGCAACCCGAGGTTGAGCGCGACATCGGCCATCGCGGCGAGGTGTTCCGGCCGGGGTTCGTTCCGGAACAGTTTCTGCAGGTGCTGAAGCAACCCCTCCGGATTTTCCTCGTACTGCTCAGAAAGCAGCAGATTGGCCAGCAAATTGGCGGTATTCTGGTTCAAACCGTTCCCGGTGGAGACACTGCCGTAGCCGAGCCGGTCCCGGTTGCCGACGCGGGTGACGGAGATTTCGTGGCTGCAGCCGGCAGAAAACAGCAGTATGGCCGCGGCGATCAGCAGGAGGTATCCGGCGGCGGGTTTCATTGTCCTGCCTCCTTCGCCGGCTGACGGACGCGGGTGTTGCCGAGGCAGTTGTAGATCTGCGGCACCAGATATTTGATCATCGACGACGCCGGGAGCGCGAGAATCATGCCGGGAATTCCGGCGAAAATCGCGCCGAGCAACACCACGATGATCGTCTCCAGCGTGGTCAATCCGAGCGATTCCCCAATCACCGCTGGATACAGAATGAACTGTTCGATGATGCCGTTGTAAACCAGATAGAGAGCGATGATTCCGGCCAACTGCGCGCCGGAGACGTCGCCGCCGCCCACCGCCAGCGTCACCAGCACCGTCAGCGTCGCCGAGAGAATCGGGCCGATGTAGGGCAGCAGAATGCCGCACCCCGCCAGCAGGCCGAGCACCGGGAAGTAGGGAACTCCCAGCAGGTAGAATCCAGTGGTGTAAACGGTCGCATCCACCGTCATCAGCGTGAGATAGCCACGCACCGAGATGCGGAGCCGGCCGATGACGCCGCTGATGATGCGCTGCGCCTCCGCCACCGTCTCCTCGCTGGCGCCGGGCAGCCAGCTGCCGTTGAAGACGGTGCGGACAAGGTATTCGCTCTGGCGTCGGTCACTGCCGCCGTCGCCGCAGAACTCCGCCAGTTTCGACAGGAAGAGCAGAAAGAAGAAGACCGTCATGAGCAGGTCGACCAGAATCGCCACGATCATGCCGAGTACGCTGGCGGTGAAGGAGACCAGCCCGCCGGTGCGCCGCAGCAGAATGCCCGCCAGCTCCCGCTGGGCCGACTCATCCTGCATGATCCGGCTGACCTGATCCAGCCCGAACTTCACCAGAGGGAGCTTTTCAAACCGCTCCCGCAAATGGTTGAGGTAGACCGACGCCTGGTCGAGCAGCCCCTGTGCGCTGGATTCGGCAAAGGGAGCTTTCGATGGGCTGCGGCTTCGAGGCGGAAGGTTCCATTCCGGCTGTTTCGGTGGCGACCGCCGCCGCTTCCTCGCCGACCGGTTCCGCAGAGGGCCCGGCCGGTTCCGTCGCTTTTTCTCCACGACGAGATTCTTCTCCGTCCAGTCGCGCACCGAACTGCTCAGGTTGTGCACGTAGTGGTTGGTCAGCGATGAGAAGAGAATGCCCAGCATCAGAATCACCAGCACGACGAGCACGCAGGTCAGGCCGACCGCCCGGTTGATGATCCGGCGGTTCTCCCGGCGCTGAAGCTCTTCGGGCGCGGGATCCCCCGCCCGGCGGCGCAGTTTTCGCGACAGGCGGTTGAGCGGCGATAAGATCCAGTCCGCCAGGCCGAAGAGGTAGTGCCCGAGGCCCCGCTTCTCCCGCAGCCGCCGCTCGAAGTACTTCTCCACCGGCAGCATCACATAGGCGGCGATGAGTCCGAAGATGACCGACCGCAGCAGTGTCGCGGTGAGAATGAATACCGCGATGACGATCAACGCAACCAGAATTCCGGCCCCGGAACGGAGAATCCGCTGCCGCCGGAGATGTTCGGCGACAATTTCATCAGTGACCCGGTCGACGGCACCAGCGGAGAAGCCGGTCCGCCGGGCAATGTCGGCGATCAGCGGCTTGCTGCGCTCCAGGGAATCGGTCGAAACCGCGAGGACCAGAAACGCCCGCAGCACCCGTTCCAGCTCTTCCCGCGGCAGCAACTGCAGCGCCGCCGCCGCGTCTTCGGCGGAGATCGGCGGCAGGTTTTTCAGCTCGGCGACCAGTCGGTCCACTTCCAGCGGCGAATGCTCGTGCATCAGCAGCTGGCGAAGCGATTCCAGATCGCCCTCGGTCAACGGTCCGTCGCTCTCCAGAATCTGCTTGAACAATGCCAGCACGGCGTGACGCACCTCCCGGGCGGAGCCGCTGTCGCCGCCGTTGCGGAACAGCGCGGTCACCACCGTGAAGGTGTGGCGCATGGAGCGTTCCATCCGCTGGGAAAGCCGGAATGATCCGGTGAATCTGGAAAAGTCGAACATCCGCCGCAATCCTCCCGGCCCCGCCCCCGCCGTGTCTCCCGTTTCGGACCGGGGGCCGTTTTATGGGTTTCTCCGCCCCGTCCGGAATGCGCCGCACTCCGGGCGGAGCCGTTTCTGCTGCTTCGTCCGCCGCGCCCGGTCAGCGGACGCGCACGTCACGGTGTCCCGGCACCACTTCGCCGACGATTCCGGCGGTGAAGCCGTTGTTGCGGGCGATGGCGAGCGCTTCGTCCGCCGCCTTCTGCGGCACGAACCAGACCATGCCGATGCCCATGTTGAAGACCCGGTAGGCCTCCACCGGATCGACGTGGCCCTTTTCCACCAGCACCTTGAAAATCGGCGGAATCGGCAGCACATCGGTGTCGAAGACCGCGGTCACATCGTTCGGCAGAATACGCGGCACATTGTCGTAGAGGCCGCCGCCGGTGATGTGGGCGATGCCGTCGAGCGGCAGGTTCTTCGCCTGCGCTTCCCGGATCGCCGGGTAGTAGCAGATGTGCGGCCGCAGCAGCGCTTCGCCGACCGTCTCGCCGAGCTCGTCCAGATAGGTGTGGACATTGTAGCTGCACTGCGAAAAGAGAATCTTCCGCGCCAGGCTGAACCCGTTGGTGTGCAGTCCGCTCGAACCGAACCCGATGGCGACGTGGCCCGGACGGATCTTCTCGCCGGTGATCAGCTTCGACTTCTCCACCACGCCGGTGATGACGCCGACCAGGTCGAAGTCGTTGCCGTACATGCCGGGCATCTCGGCGGTTTCGCCGCCGAGGATGGCGCAGTTGGCCGCCTTGCAGGCGTCGGCGATGCCGGTGAGCACCTCTTCGTAGAGCGGGCTGCGGAGCTTGCCGATGCCGATGTAATCCATGAAGTAGAGCGGTTCGGCCCCCTGCACGGCGATGTCGTCGATGCAGTGGTTGACGATGTCGTGACCGACGGTGTCATACTTCTCCATCATCATCGCGATCATCAGCTTGGTGCCGACGCCGTCGATGCTGGAGACCAGCACCGGTTCGCGGTATTTCGAAAGGTCGATCTGGAAGAGGCCGCCGAAGCCGCCGACCGGGGCGAGCATCTCCGGGCGGCGGGTCTGGGCGAACTTCCGTTTCACCTGTTCGAGAAGTTCGGTGGCCAGGTCGATGTCCACGCCCGCGGCCTTGTACAAATCACTCTTGACGTTTGCGCTCATGTCGTTCCTCTAAACTGTAGTGATGTTGCAACCGGATTGTATCCGGTTAAATATACATGAAAAACTCCCTATTACAAGTTCCAGAAGCGCTTGGGCTCGGCGTAGGCCATGGCGACCGCGAGCTTCATCGTCTCCTCCTCCGGCATCTGGCCGTATTCGACGAGCGAGCCGAGCACGTCGGCCAGCACCCGGCGGAACATCTCGAAGCGGGAGCCGTAGGAGAGCAGCTTGCGCGAATCCGAAACCATTCCGGCGAAGTTCCAGTAGACGTCGACCGCGCCGATGTATTCGAGCTGGCGGCGCATGCCGGTCGGGTGGTCGCAGAGCCACCACGCCGAACCGAGCCGGACGTTTTCGCCGAACGCGCGCGCCAGCGTCGCCAGCGTCGCCTGATGGCCCTGGTCGAGGCAGTAGAGCACCACTTTGAGCTTGCTGTCGAACCGGTTGAGGAACGACACCAGCGCGGGCAGGAAGTCCTGATAGTGGTTGCTGACGTCGCCGCCGACATCCGGACCGAGCGCGTCGAAGAGCCGGGTGCGCACGTCGCGCACCGCGCCGAGGTGGAGCTGGGTCACCCAGCCCTTTTCGGCGTTGAGGGCGGCGGCTTCGGCGAGGAAGGCGCCCATGTAGCAATCCATCTCCGCGGCGGTGAGAGCCTCTCCGGCGAGGGCGCGGCGGAAGATCCGGTCGGCGTCCTCAAAGAGGTAGTCGGCGCGCAGCGGCAGTTCGAGGCCGTGGTCGGTGGCGAGGCACCCCTTTTCGGCGAAGTAGTCGTGGCTCTGCCGCATGGCGTCGATCAGGTCGCCGAAGGTGGAGATCTTCCGGTTGAACCGCTTGCCCACCCGGTCGATGTACTCTCTCCAGCCGGGTGCGAAGATCTTCATCGCCTTGTCGGGGCGCCAGGTCGGACGGATGATCCGGCGGCCGAAGGCGGCGTTGGCGCGCTCGTGATCTTCGAGCAGGTCCACCGGGTCGTCGGTCGAACTCATCGCCTCGACGTTCAGCGGACCGGTCAGCAGCGCCTGCGGCCGGAAGGCGTCGGTGGCGAGCTTCTCGTTGACCGCGTTCCAGATCTTTTTGCCGTTCTTTTCGGAGAGCCGCTCATCGATGCCGAAGTAGCGCTTGAGGTCGAGATGGATCCATTCATAGACCGGATTGCCGACGATTTCGGGGAACACCTTCGCCATGGCGAGGAACTTCTCCTCGGCGGAGGCTTTGCTGCCGGTGATCAGCGATTCGGGCACGCCGCGCTTGCGCAGCATCTCCCAGACGTAGTGGTCGGTGGCGGCGAAGAGCTGCCAGGCGTCGGTGTAGCAGGCGTTGTCGGCGATTTCGCGGACATTCGCGTGGTTGTGCGGGTCGATGACCGGGAGATCCTTGACCTCGTTGAAGATCCGTTTTCCGGTCGCGTTGCCGATGAGGTAGTTGTCATCGAGAAAAGCCATGATTCCTCACTCCTTGCTCTTACGTTCTGCTATACGTTGACGGCGTCGGCGGTGGCGGCGTCGAGTTCTTGACGGTACTGTTCGAGGACCGGCCGGACCCGTTCGGAGAGGAACTCCTCGACCTGCTGCGGCGCACGGCCGATGAAGGTCGAGGGGTCGAGCAGCGAATCGAATTCGTCCCGAATGCAGGCGAAGGCCGGATCGTTGCGGAGCCGGTCGAGCAGGTCGTTGTCGGCTCCCTCCTCCTTGACCCGGCGGGCGGCCGCCATCGAATGGGTGCGGATCACCTCGTGCAGCGCCTGCCGGTCGCCGCCCTTCTTGACCGCGGCCATCAGCAGATTTTCGGTCGCCATGAAGGGCAGTTCGGACTGGATGCGGCGCGCGATCACCTTCGGCCAGAGCTGGAGGCCGTCGGTGATGTTGATGAGCAGCGAGAGGATGATGTCCGCTGCGAGGAAGGATTCCGCGAGCACGATGCGGCGGTTGGCGGAGTCGTCGAGGGTGCGTTCGAACCACTGGGTCGCCTCGGTCATCGCCGCGTTCGCCGGCAGACTCATGAGGTAGCGCGAGCGAGCAGACCCGCTCGCTGCGCATCGGATTGCGCTTGTAGGCCATCGCGCTCGAACCGATCTGCTTCTTGCCGAAGGGTTCTTCCACCTCCTTGAGGTTGGCGAGCAGCCGGATGTCGGTCGCCATCTTCGAGGCGGACTGGGCGATGCCGGAGAGGATCGACAGCACGAAATAGTCGATTTTGCGGGTGTAGGTCTGGCCGGAGACGGCGATGACATGGTTGAATCCCATGCCGGCGGCGACGTCGCGTTCGAGCCGGCGGCATTTCTCATGGTCGCCGTCGAAGAGTTCGAGGAAGCTCGCCTGGGTGCCGGTGGTTCCCTTGACGCTGCGGAACGGGATGCGCTCGATCTCCTCTTCGACCCGCTCGAAGTCGAGCAGGAAGTCCTGGAGATAGAGACTGAACCGCTTGCCGACGGTGGTGAGCTGCGCGGGCTGGAAGTGGGTGAAGCCGAGGGTGGGCAGCGCCTTGTTGGCGTCGCAAAAGGCGGCGAGCTGGCTCATCAGCCGGAGCAGTTTGCCGCGGATGATTTTCAATCCTTCGCGCATCTGGATGAGCTCGGTGTTGTCGGTGACGAAGCAGCTGGTGGCGCCGAGGTGGATGATCGGCATCGCCTCCGGGCAGAGTTCGCCGAAGACGTGGATATGGCTCATGACGTCATGGCGCAGTTCGCGCTCTTTGGCGGCCACCTTTTCGAAGTCGATGTCGTCGAGGTGCTGCTCCATTGCGGCGATCTGGGAGTCGGTGATGGCCAGCCCGAGCTTCTGCTCGCACTTCGCGAGCATGAGCCAGAGCCGCCGCCAGGTGGAGTGTTTGAACTGCGGGCTCCAGAGATAGCTCATCTCCTTGCCTGCGTAACGGTCGGTCAACGGATTCTGATAGACGTCATTGTTCACCGGAAATGCCCCTTCCAGTTGAATAAATTGATTTTTCCTGTGATAATTCGAATTGCCGTTTGCAATCGACGGGAAAACGGTATACCATATAATTTAAGGCACAATCGGTGATTTCGCAAGGGAACAAGGTGAAAATATCTCATGGATGCGCAACGTTTCGCCATCGTCATCAAGGTCAACGATCTCAACAACTGCCGTTTCTTCTACCGCGAACTGCTCGAACTGGGCGAGCCGGTGGTGGACAGCACTTACGCCGTCTCCTTCGAGCTGATGCCGGGATTCCGGCTGATTCTGGAGAAAAGCGCGGCACCCTATCTGGAGCACGCTTCGGCGGCGGCGTCGCTGCTGTTCACCGTGCCTGACCTCGATCGGCTCCGGCGGCGGCTGGAGGATGCCGGCTACACGCCGGCCTTCGATGAGAATCCTCATCTGGGCGGATTTCTGATCGGGAGTGATCCGGAGGGAAATCTGTTCCGTGTCCGGGAGTCGTATCCTGCGGACAGTTCGGCAGGATGAGCCGTTCAAAAGAGCTGAATTTCAACGAAAATATTGAAAAAGATCCACATTTTTCAGAAAAAACGTGATTTTTTCGGAAAAAACTTCAAAAGCTATTGACATTGAGCCATTTTTCCGGTATAATATTGAGAAATGTTCGATAAAGAGCAACTGATTCTCGATTGGACTGAATATTGAACTGATCCCGGACAACCGACACAGAAGCCAGAGCTGACTGGCGGCGCTTCCCGACGAGCGGGGGGCGACACGCGATCCCGCCGATGATTTCCGACTGCAAGCACTGCCTGCGAACTCCTGACGGTCCGATCTTTCCGGCGCGATTCCCCAAGAGGCTGTAATAAGAACGATTCAGGAGAGCGGGCAAAATAATTTTTCAACACTCCGGAGGTCCGGAGAGAAAGCAGAAGAGAAAGGAATCAGGATGAACATCTACGTGGGGAACTTGCCGTACGGACTTGACCGTGACGAACTCAGGGCCACTTTTGCGGCGTTCGGCGAAGTGAGCTCCGCCCGGATCGTGACGGATCGCGAGACCAACAAATCCAAGGGGTTCGGATTTGTCGAGATGCCGAACGACGCCGAGGCGCGCAACGCCATCGCGGAGCTCAACGGCAAGGAGATCGGCGGCCGCAAGGCGGTCGTGAACGAAGCGCGTCCGCGCGAAGAACGTCCGCGGGGCGGCTTCGGCGGCAACCGCGAGGGCGGCAACCGCTGGTAATCGAGATCGAGTCGTCAGGGGAGGGAGTCCCGGGAAACGGGATTCCCTCCTTTTTTTCGACTTCGGAAATTGCACAATTCCTGGAGTGATGGTATTGTAACCAGTGTCGGCGCGAACCGCACATCCGCGCCGTAAAACACAGGATTTGTCACGCAAGGAGTCTGTTTCATGACGATGACCTACAGCTTGAACCGGTCGCCCCGGCGGCTCTGCGAGGAGATGGAACCGTTCATTCCGCCGGTGGAAGGGGAACGTCTGGTGCGGCGTCCCTTCAACCATTACACACCGGCGCTGACCGACTGGTGGATCGTTCCTTCGCTCGATCTTCCCTTCTTCAAATTCGGCAAATATTTCTTCTCCTGGGATGTAAAACAGCGCACCTCGCTGCAGTGCGGACTCAGTCTCACCAAAGGGCTGGATCCGATGCTCGCCGCGGTCTATCCTTCCCGGAAGGGGCGGCGGCTGTTGATGGATGAGTCGTGGGCGTGGAACCGGTTCCGTGCCGCGGTGGAGAAGGGGGAGTTCGAGGAGAAGCTCCGGGGGCGGCGGAACGGGTCGGCCACGAGGTGGAGATCGTCTTCGACGGCGGCTATGTGGATGATCCCGGCTTGTTCAATCCGGACTCCGAGACGCGTCGCCGCGACCGTTACACGCTGGTGTTCCGGCCGGAAGACGGCTCGTTCCGGGTGGCGCGGGCGAAACGGGAGGCGATGTGCCTGAAGTTTCTCAACAAGGTGCACACGCCGGCGGAGTTTCGCGAGGCGATGCGGACTCTCGCGCAGGAGCAGTTCCTCTGGTGCGACATCTTCGTGTCGAACTCCTATCTGATTCCTCTGACCGAGGAGTTCCCCGCCGAGGCGGAAGTGCGCAGCGCGCCCGAGATCTACGAAGAGTGGCTGGGGTTCTGGCGGGAGTATGTCTGATGCTGGTGGCCGGGAGATATTTCATTCCGGAGGACGAATTCGAATGGCAGTTCGTCCGCTCTCCCGGTCCGGGCGGGCAGAACGTCAACAAGGTTTCCTCGACGGCGCGGCTGCTTTTCCCGCTGGGGAAGACGCTTCGTTTCCCGCCTGAGGTGCGGGAGAAGCTCCGGGAACGGCTTTGCTCCCGGCTCTCTGCGGAGGGGGTTCTTGCGGTGACGGTCCGCGACACCCGCAGCCAGCTCCGGAACCGTGAGGAAGCGCTCTGCCGGATGCAGGCGATCCTGGAGGAGGCGCTCCGCGAACCGAAGCGTCGGCGGCCGACCCGGCCGACGGCATCGTCGGTGCGGCGCAGGCTGGAAAGCAAGGCGCTCCGCAGTCTGCGAAAGCAGGAGCGTTCCCGGAGGAGTTTTTCCGAAGAGTGAGTTCCGGTTCGCGTCAGGCGAGCGCGGCGAGACGGCCGGAGCTGAACGCCCATTGCAGGTTGTAGCCGCCGCAGGGGGCGCCGACGTCGAGCATCTCTCCGGCGAAGCGGAGTCCGGGGTGCAGGCGGCTCTCCATCGTGCGCGGATTGATCTCTTCGAGCGGCACACCGCCGCCGGTGGCCATCGCCTTTCCCCAGCCGTCATTGCCGATAATGACGAGCGGCATGGCGTCGAGCAGCGCGATCAGGCGGTTCCGTCCGGCGGCGGAGAGTCCGGCGAGGCGGCATCCGGCGCAACCGGCGAGGTCGGCGAGTGTTTCGGCGAGGCGGCGTGGGAACGATTCGGAGAGCACCATTTCGACCGTTTTTCCTGCCGTCGCCCTGTCGCCGCCGTTCCAGTTCGGCGCGCCAGAACTCCGTGGATCGTTCCGCGTCGAAGCGAAGCGTGAGAGAGGCTTCCCGGGCGGTGAGCAGCCGGCGGTTGACTTCTCCGGCAAGATCGAGCACCGCCGGACCGGAGACGCCGGTTTTTCGTGAACAGCAGCACGCCGTCGCAGGTGCGGCCGCGGCCGAATCCGGCGCGGGCGCGTTCGACGGTAATTCCGGCGAGGCGGGTCGGCCACTCCTCCTTCGTCCGCAGTCCCACCAGCGCCGGAACCGGAGTCAGCACGGTGTGCCCGACGGATTCCGCGAGCTGATAGCCGAGTCCGCGGGCGCCGAGGGCGGGATATCCGTTGCCGCCGCCGGCGATGATGAGCTTCCCGGTACGGAATTCCCGTTTCCCGGCCCGGCATCCGGCAATTTTCCCGTCGGAAATCAGCAGCCCGTCCACAGCGGTATTGCAGAAGATCCGCACGCCGTACTGCGCTGCTTCGCGCAGCAGGGCGTCGAGCAGATCGCCCGCCCTCTGCGAATCGGGGAAGCAGTGAAATCCATCCACCGGCGAGGTCGGCACGCCGCGGCGGCGGAACCAGAGCCGCAGCTCCTCCGGCGGGAAGGCGCGCAACGCCGGGGAGCACCCGGCGGGGGTTGGCGGTGAAACGGGCCGCCATCTCCTCCGGCGTGAGCAGATTGGTGAGGTTGCATTTGCCGGAGCCTGATGCGAGCAGTTTCCGTCCGGCGGAGGGCAGAAATTCGGCGACGCCGACCCGTTTCCCTGCCGCGGCGGCGGAGACGGCTGCCATCAGGCCTGCCGGTCCGGCTCCGATGATGAAGAGATCAAAGTCGCTCATGATGGCCTGCCGTGTTTCCGAGCGGAAAATTCGCGCCGATTCCGGTTTCTCTCTCCGGGCCGGGGATCATGTTCCCACCGATGCCGCGGCCACAACCGCAAAAAAAGCGACGGGCCGTTTCAGATTGCGCTCTCCATCCCGGTGGCGGGAGCTCCTCTTCTTCCGCGAAACTGGGGGAGAGCCGGGCAGTAACGGAGTCTTCCATGGGGCCGGATCATCCGGAGAAGGGAAACCGCGGTGCCTGATTCTCAGCCCGGACCGGCCCTCCCCTGACGGGAAGTCGACGCTGCTGGTGAAGGAAAGTGCCGCTCCTCTTCGGAACTTTCCCGGGATGAACGGATGAAACCGCCATCGCTCCTGACGGAGAGAACTCCGGCGGTACCGTGCTTCTCCGGGCGCAGATCGCCGCCGATCCCGGCGGAAATACGCAGCAGCGCGGCGGTTCTCCGCAGAATGTTCCGGATCTTCTGCTCACGGTGTCGTTCCCCCGTGCCCGGACCGGAGGAAACTGCTCCCGCCGATTTTCCGGGTATATCAGCAAAATAGTCCCTCTTTTCGTAAAATCAAGTGAAAAAGTGAGAAATTTTTGAAAAAATTTACTAAAATCGTAAGTTTACTTAACATTATTTGGAAGATAATTGAAAATATGTTCGATATCTCCGGCGCCGACAACGGCGAGCAGACGGGGGCGTTTTGCCGGCATCGCCAGCGCGGCGGCGGCGATCTCTTTCCAGCTTCCGGAGAGGTGGCGGACCCGATCTCCGGCAGCGGCGGCGAGATCGGCGGCTCCGACGGGGCCGGTTTCGCTCCAGGCGGCGAAGACGTCGGTCACGAGGGCCGAATCCACGTCGGCCAGTTCGGCGGCGAATTCATCCAGGTAGCGGGCCAGTCTGGCGTAGCGGTGTGGTTGAAACACCAGCTGAAGTTCCCGGTCCGGCCAGCGCCGGCGCAAAGTCGCGATCGAGCTGGCCAGCTCTGCCGGGTGGTGGGCGTAATCTTCAACAATGACCAGCTCCGGCGAGTCGAAGCGGACCGCGAGGCGGCGCGCCACGCCGGGGAAATCCGCCAGCGCCCGTTCCGCCTGTTCCGGGTCGACGCCGAGCAGTTCGGCGCCATGAAGCGCCAGCCGGGCGTTCCACGCCTGAAAGCCGGTCCAGGGGCCGCAGGGATCATCCCGGCGCTCCAGCCGGATTGCGTCCGGATGGAATCCGAAGAGCCGGTCCGGCAGCGGGGCTCCATAGTAGAGCAGCTTCCGTGACCGCCGGGCGAAGGTGCGGAAGTTTTCGTGCAGCGCCTCCTCGCCGCCGACGCTCCAGGCATGGTCGTCGTCGAGGTTGGGGACGATTCCGAGAAAGGGGGCGACGAGCGTATGGGTCCCGTCAGATTCATCGACCTCGGTGATGAAGAGGTCTCCGCCCCGGCCCGCCGAGGCGGAGGGGCCGTTCCGCAGTGCGGCGCCGATCAGAAATCCGGGGGTGAATCCGCAGCCGCGGAGGGCGTGCACCAGCATCGCGGTGATGCTGGTCTTGCCGTGGGAGCCGGAAATCGCGACGACCCGCCGGTACTCTCCGGCCAGTTCCGCCAGCAGTTCGCCGCGGCGGAGTTGCGGGATTCCCCGCTCCACCGCCCGCCGGCGTTCGGGATTTTCGGGAGGAACGGCCGAAGAGTAGACCACCAGTTCCGCGGAATCCGGCAGATGCGTCGCATCGTGTCCGGCGAAGATCTTCGCGCCGGCTGTGGCGAGCCGGGCGGTTTTCGCATTGAGCTCCCGGTCGGAGCCGGAGACCGCGACGCCGCGTTCAAGCAGAATGGCGGCGAGCGGCGCCATCCCCGCTCCGCCGATGCCGATGAAATGGACGCTGGAAAATTTCATGAACCGCTCTCCCTTCCGCCCGGAACCGCCGTGCCGGATATGTGCACTCAATCCATCTTGAACTGAGTGTCGTGGAGCCGCCGGTAAATGCCGTTTTTCGCCAGCAGTTCGGCGTGTGTGCCCGCTTCCGCCACCCTGCCGTTCTTGAGCACGATGATGCAGTTCGCGTTCCGGATGGTGCTCAACCGGTGCGCGATGGCGAAGACGGTCCGGTTGGCCATCACCCGGTTCAACGCCTCCTGCACGAGCTTTTCGGTGACCGTGTCGAGCGCACTGGTCGCTTCGTCCAGGATCAGGATCGGCGGATTGCGCAGAATCGCCCGGGCGATCGCCACCCGCTGCTTTTCGCCGCCGGAGAGTTTGAATCCCTTCTCGCCCACTTCGGTATCATACCCCTGCGCGTGGCGCCCGTCGACGATGAATTCGTGGGCGTTGGCCAGCTTCGCCGCTTCGATGATCTCCTCGCGGGTGGCGGAAGGACAGCCGTAGGCGATGTTGTTCGCGATCGTGTCGTTGAAGAGGATCGCATCCTGATTGACCACACCGATCATCTTGCGCAGCGAGGAGAGCCGATAGTCCCGCACGTCGATGCCGTCGATGCGCACCGCGCCCCCGGTCACATCGTAGAAGCGGGCGATCAAATTGGCGATCGTCGTCTTGCCGGAACCGGTTTCGCCGACCACCGCGACCATGTGTCCCTTTGGGAATCTCAAAGCTCACCCCGTCGATGATCTTGCGCTCGTCGTAGGAGAACTCCGCCTTGTCGAGCGTGATCCGGTCGCGGAAGCTGGTCAGTTCGACCGCGTCCGGTTTCTCCGGGAGCGAGGTGTCGGTGTCGATCAGGTTGAAGTAGCGGTCCGCCGCCGCCATCGAACGCTGCAGTGAAGCGACCACTTTGGAGAGATCCTTGATCGGCTGGTAGGCCATGAACGCCGGCGCCAGCAGAGCGGCGAGCTGGGTGACCGAAATCCCCTGGCTGTAGGAGAAGACCAGGAACACCAGGGTGGCCGCCACCGCGACCACCTCCATCGACGGCGAAATCAGCAGTTGGAGCCGGAGCGCCCGGATCACCTGCCGCAGATAGAGACGGTTGACGTGGTTGAACCGCTCTTCCTCGGCGGCCTCGGTGTTGTACCCCTTGACCACCCGGATTCCGGTGAACACCTCGTGCATCCGCGAGAACACCTCCGCGATGCGGGCGAAACTCTTCTTGTAGACCTTGCGGATGCGGCGGCCGAGGATGTGGATCGGCAGCACCACCAGCGGCACGCCGATCAGCAGAATCACCATCAGCGAATAGCTGTTGTACTTCTGGCAGGCCACCAGCACCGCCGCGAAGCAGGCGATGATCTGAATCGGCGCGCTGGTGAAGTCGGCGATGGAATTCGAGACGGAGTTTTCGATGGCCGAGGTGTCGTTGGTGCAGCGGCTGATGAGGTGACCGACATCCATGTTGCCGAAGAAGCGCATCGACTGGTTGACCAGTTTGCGGAAGATCTCCTCGCGCAGGTCGGCCACCACCTTGGCGCCCACCCAGCGGGTGCAGTAGTGGTTGATGTAGGTGGCGGCGTTTTTGACCACCCAGGCCAGGACGAAGATCAGCACGTAAATCGCGAAGATCTGCCAGGCGACCCGCCCGTCCGCGCCGACCGCCTCAAAGGAGAAGTTCACAGGCCAGTAGACCTGGATCTCTCCTCCTTCCACCCGGTAGGGGAGGTGGTAGCGCTCCGCCGTCTCCTGCGCCTGGCGGAGGATCTTCGCCAGCTGCGGATCCTCCTCCTGCGGGTTGATCACCGCTTCGATTGCGGCGGCCTTCTCCGCCTCGGTGAGGCCGGGTTTCTCCAGCGCCCGGAGGATCTCGCCGGTGAGACGCGACGGCGCCGCCTTCGTCTCGACGGCGCTTCCGGCCCCGGCGGGATCGACCACACCGACCAGCTGCGGAATCATCAGCAGACTGACGAAGAGCGACCCGCCGACCGTCATACCGGCGAGGATGCCGATGGTCAGGCGCAGCCAGTACGGCCGCGCGTAGCGGAGAAGCCGGAAGTAACTCTGCGCTTTGAAATCGCGCTCGTTTTCACTTACTCGCCCCATGCCGATTCCTAGGCGAAGAATTTCGCGATGGTGTCGACCACGAACTCACGCTGTTCGGTGGTCGATTCCGGATAGATCGGCAGCGCGAGGATCTCACCCGAGACCTGCTCGCTCACCGGGTAATCGCCCGGCTTGCCGCCGAGGTTCCGGAAACAGTTCTGCAGGTGGAGCGAGAGCGGGTAGTAGACCGCGCAGCCGACCCCCTGCTCCTGGAGGAACGCGCGCAGTGCGTCGCGCCGCCCGCCGGAGATCCGAATGCAGAACTGATTGTAGATGTGGCGGACCGGATAGGTGACTTCCTGCGGCAGGGCGACCTTGTCTTCGAGCTTCGCCGCGGCGAAGAGCTTGCGGTATTCGGCGGCGTTGTGCTGCCGCGCCTCGGACCACTTGTCGAGGTCGCGCAGCTTGATCGACAGAATCGCGGCCTGGAGCGCGTCGAGGCGGAAGTTGCCGCCGACGTAGTCGTGCATGTAGGTGCCGCTCTGGCCGTGGTTGCGGAAGATCTTCAGCAGCTTGACCTTTTCCGGATCGTTGCAGGTGACCATGCCGCCGTCGCCGAAGCAGCCGAGGTTCTTGCTCGGGAAGAAGGAGAAGGCGCCGTAGTTGCCGATCGAACCGACCCGGCGGCCCTTGTATTCGGCGCCGATCGCCTGGCAGGCATCTTCGATGACGACCAGATTGTGCTTGCGGGCGATCTCCATGATCGGATCCATGTCGGCGGCCTGGCCGAAGAGGTGGACCGGAATGATCGCCTTCGTGCGCGGCGTGATCTTCTCTTCGATCTTCTTCGGGTCGATGTTGAAGGTGACCGGATCGATGTCCGCGAAGACCGGCGTGGCGCCGACCCGGACGATTGCGCCGACGGTGGCGAAGAAGGTGAACGGGGTGGTGATCACCTCGTCGCCCGCCTTGATGCCTTCGACCATCAGCGAGATGATGAGAGCATCCGAACCGCTGGTGACGCCGACCGCGCCGGTGCTCCGGCAGTAGGCGGCGATTTCGGATTCGAGTTTTTCCACCTTGGGGCCGAGAATGAAACGCTGCGAGTCGCAGATTTCGGAAATTTCCGCGATGATTTCATCTTTGAGCGACGCATACTGCGCCCGGAGATCAAGCAACGGAACCTGCATGGCAATCCTCCTGACAATTCCTGACCGTTGAAAATAAAAACAGAACCATGGTGATAATATACTCCGCGCGGAGGAATCTTTCACCTTTTTTTATTATTTTTTCGCAATTTCGGAAAAATCAAGATATATTACCCGGCAATACAACCGCGAAAGAGAATCCGGAATCATGCAGATCGGCACCGAGTTTCAGTGTGAAATTGAGAAAACCGTGTTCGGGGGGCGACGGCCTGGCCCGCTGTAACGGAGAGGTGGTGTTCCTGCCCCGCACACTGCCCGGAGAGCGGCTGATCGGCCGGATCACGGCAAAAAAAGAAGAACTATTCACGCGGCACAGTGGTCCGCTTCGGAGAGACCAGTCCGCGGCGGATCGAACCGGGATGCCCCTACTTCGGGCGCTGTCCCGGCTGCTGTTACCGCCACGCGGAATACAGGCTGGAGGCGGAGCTCAAGTCCGCCCAGCTGGCCGATCTGCTGGCCGGGGCGGGGATCGAACCGGCGCCCGGCGTGGTCGCCCCCTTCGCCGCGCCGCTTCCCGCGGAGGGGTACCGCGACAAAATCGTCCTGCACGTCCACAAATCCGGCGGACGGACCGAACTTGGATATGTGATGGCGGACAACACGACCGTGACCGACATCGAACGCTGTCCGCTGGCGCATCCGGAGATCAACGCCGAACTTGCCCGGCTCCGCGTCGACAGGTCGTTTCTGCATTCATTGCACGAGGGGATGGATGTCACCTTTCGCCGGACCGACCGCGACGGCGTGCGCTTCTGGCGCAACCGTCCGGCCGCCAACCTCACCTGGCTGCGGGAGACGGTTCCCTTCGGCGAGCTGTCGGTGCCGTGCGGGAGTTTTTTCAGGTAAATCCGGCGGGGTGCGCAGTACTGGTCGCCGAGTTCGAAGCGGTGCTGGAGCGCCTTTCTCCGCGCCGGGTGATCGATCTCTACTGCGGAGTCGGTCTGTTCGCCGCGGCCGCCGCGCACCGTGGAGTCCGCGACATTCTGGCGGTGGAGTCGGATGAGGCCGCCGCGGCCGCCTGCCGCTACAATCTCCGGCGCTGCGGCATCGCGGAACCGGAGGTGATTGCCGGGGACGCCGCCGATGCGTTCAGCCGGAATTCGGAATCCGATCCGGCGGGGACGCTGCTGGTGGCCGATCCGCCGCGCACGGGGCTCTCGCCGCAGGCGCTGCGCAATCTAGTGGAGAGTCCGCTGCGGTTTCTGGTTTACATTTCGTGCAATCCGGCCACCTGGGGGCGGGATGCGTTCCGGCTGCGGAAGGGCGGGTTCGAATTGAGCCGTCTGCGCGGGGTCAACATGTTTCCTCGCACCGGTCATTTTGAACTCTTCAGTTTCTGGGAGAGAGAGCCGGAGGCGCGCCATGGCTGAGCGGGCCGGATCGGTCGCCGGGCACCGCCGGCGGCTGCGGGAACGGTTTCTGCGCGCCGGGCTGGTCGGGCTGCAGGACTACGAGGCACTGGAGCTGCTGTTGATGTTCGCCATTCCGCGCCGCGACGTGAAACCGCTGGCAAAACTGCTCCTGGAACGCTACGGTTCGGTGGAGAAGGTACTGGACGCGCCTCCTGCCGAACTGCTTGAAATCGACGGCATCGGGCCGCACGCCGCCACGCTGATCGTACTGCTCAAACAGCTCTGTACCGAATATCTCGAGCAGAAGGCGCGGAGCGTGGACGTGCTCGACTCCACCGGAAGGGTGGTCGATTTTCTGCGCATGAAGCTCGGCGGCGGGCGGAAGGGAGACCTTCATGGTGCTCTTTCTGAACACGCAGAATCATCTCATCACCTACGAGACCTATCCGGGCACGGTGGACCGCGCGCCGGTCTATGCGCGGGAGATCGCCGAACGGGCGCTGCTGGCGCGGGCCAGTGGAGTGATCGCCGCGCACAACCATCCGTCGGGCGTGTGCGATCCTTCACCGGACGACATCCGGCTCACCCGGAGCCTCGCCGCCGCCCTTTCTCCGCTCGGGATCTCCCTTTTCGACCACATCATCGTTACGCCGACCGCCTATCGCAGCCTGAAGGTGATGAAGCTGCTCTGAAGCGCTTCCGACATCGCTCAGGCGAGGAAATTCCGGGCGGAGCGGCGCAGCTCCTCGACGCTCATCTCCGGGCGGAAGATGCCGATCCCGACGCCGAGCCCGTCGGCGGAGGCGAGGAAGGCGTCGCGGTTGGAGCGGTCGATGCCGCCGACCGCGAAGATCGGCAGCGGAACGACCGATTTCAGCACCCGGATGTTCTCCGGCGTGCCGCAGGGGAACGCCTTGAGCAGATCGGCTCCGGCGTCGATCGCCGCGAAGGCTTCGGTCGGGGTCTGGAATCCGGGCAGCGAGAGCAATCCGAGTTCGACGGTCCGCCGGATCACCGCCGGGGAGGTGTTGGGAGAGATGATGTATTCCCCTCCGGCGCGGGCGACCTCCTCTACCGCCGCCGGGGTGAGGACGGTTCCGGCGCCGATGCGGACCTTCGTGCCGCGGAAGTGTTCCGCCAGCATTGCGATGGTTTCGAGAGCGCCGGGGGTGTTGAGCGGCACTTCGAGAAAGCGGAGCCCCTCCCCGGCGAGCGCCTCGCAGGCAGGGACGGCGATTTCGCGGCGGAGGCCGCGCAGAATGACGATGATTTTCGCCGCAAGCATTTCACGGCAGAGCGGATGGTTCATGACAAAGTTCCTTGTAATGTTGAAGCGGCCGATGCCATGCCTTTTCACGGCATGTAGACGCCGCCGTTGATGTTGAGGATTTCCCCGGTCATGTAGGGATTTTCCACGACGAACCGGACCGCGGCGAAGATCTCTTCGGCGGCGGCGCCCCGCTTCACCGGAATCCGTTCGGTCATGGCGGAAATCTCTTCCGGGGTGAGCCGGCCGGCGAGTTCGTCGGAGAGGATCATTCCCGGCGCGACGGCGTTGACGGTGACGCCGTGCGCCGCGCCCAGTCCGGCGAGGGAACGGGTCAGGCTGTGGAGCGCCGCTTTGGAGAGGGCGTATTCGACCATCGACCGTTTCGCGGAGCGGTAGGCCCAGACGCTGGAGATGTTGACGATCCGGCCTCCGCCGCGTTTCTTCATCTGTTCGAGTGCGGCCAATCCGCAGAGGTAGGGGCCTTTGAGATTGACGCCGATCACGGTGTCGAACCAGTCGCCGTCGGAGAGCTCCGGCGGGCGCTTGTAGGGGTCGACCCGCGCATTGCAGACGAGGATGTCCACTCCGCCGGACTCCCGTTCGATTTCGGAGAAGGCCTTGCGGACCTCCTCTTCGCGGGAGATGTCGAATCGCTTCACTGAGGCGAGGCCTCCGGCGGCGCGAATCGCCGAAACGACCGCTTCGGCCTTTTCGATGTGATGGGCGCAGTTGACGAAGACCCGCGCGCCCGCTTCGGCGAAGAGGCGCGACATGGCTGCGCCCAGCCCCTGCGAACCGCCGGTGATCAGGACCGTTTTGCCGTTCAGCTTCATGATGAAACCTCCTACCAGTCGCTGACCGCGCCGTCCTCGCGGAAGAGGCGGGGCAGATGAATGCTGATCTTCGGATGATTCCGGCAGAGCTCCTCGTTGAGTTCGATGCCCCAGCCGGGCTTCTGCGGCAGGTCGAGGAACCCCTCCTTCACCTGAAGCGGTTCGGTGATGACCTCGTTCCGCCAGTCGTTGAGAAAAAGCCGCTCCTGGATGAGGAAGTTCGGTGCGACCGCGTCGAGGTGGGCGGAGATCACCGTCAGCACCGGACTCATCGGACCGTGCGGGGCGAGGAATCCGGAGAAGGCGTCGGCGAGCGCGGCGATCTTGTACGCTTCGAGGAAGCCGTTGCAGTGGGCGAGATCGGGCTGGACGACGCTGACCGCGCCGTTCTCCAGCAGCCGCCGGAACTCCCAGCGCGATTCGAGCCGTTCGCCCGCGGCGATCGGCATCGGCAGCGCCCGCGCGACCCGGGCCATCGCTTCGACGTCGAGCTGGCTGACCGGCTCCTCGAAGAAGTAGAGAGAATACGGTTCGAGCGCGTGTCCGATGGCGATTGCCGAATCGGCGTCGTAGCGGCCGTGGCCGTCGAACATCAGCAGCCGGTCCGGACCGATCGCTTCGCGGATCGTTTCCGCCGCCGTCGCGATGGTGCGGATGATGGCAGGGTCGCGCAGCGGCCACGACGGGAGCGCGATGCTGAATTTGAAGGCGTCGTATCCGGCGGCGAGCGCCTCCTGCGCCCGGTCGTGGATCACCGCCGGCTCCAGCGAGCCGCCAGTCCAGCCGTTGACGTAGACGCGGATCTTCTGCCGGTACGGTCCGCCGAAGAGCCGGTAAACCGGCACGCCGAGGCTCTTGCCGAGGATGTCCCAGAGGGCGAGTTCGACTCCGGCCACCGCGGAGCCTTTGACGACGCCGCCGCGCCAGAACTTCTGCCGGGTCATCACCTGCGCGAGATATTCGATCCGGGTCGGATCCTCGCCGATCAGCAGCTCTTCGAGGTCGCCGAGCAGACTGACGATGGTCTGCGTATAACCGCCGAGCGACGCCTCGCCGAGTCCGGTGATCCCTTCGTCGGTGTGGACCCGGACGAAGATGTAGTTCTTGTTGGAGAGCCTGCCGGTGCCGGGCGTCGGGGCTCCGACCACCAGCGGTTCGATCCGGGTGATTTTCATGCGGATTCCTCCCTGTTTCAAGCTTGTCTCTTTTTACAAAATAGTCCGAAATCCGGCTTGAAACTATGAATATTCTGCTGTATTTTGAGTGTATCCGGTGAAAATGCATATTTTTCCGAAAAACCGAGGCGGAGAGAAAACCGTGAACGGCCGAGCAGGGGAGGCCCGTGAGAAAGCGGCGAGTTGCCGACAGCTCGCGCTTCGACTCCGACGGGGAAGGCCCGTGAGAAAGCGGCGAGTTGCCGACAGCTCGCTCTTCGACTCCGACAGGGGAGGCCCGTGAGAAGGCGGCGAGTTGCCGACAGCTCGCGCTTCGACTTCGACGGAGAAGGCCCGTGAGAAAGCAGCGAGTTACCGACAGCTCGCGCTTCGACTCCGACGAGCTGGACGGGCCCATTCTCGTCGAAGCGCGATCTATTGATAACTCTTCTCCCGTGGAGGAACGGGAAAAGACCAGGGTGTGAAGCGCGATCTATTGATAACTCTTCTCCCGTGGAGGAATCGATCATGAGCAGGCAACATTTCCGCGATTTTCCCGCATCAGGTTCCGGTGGCTGTCAAGCGGGCAAACGGAATAAAAGCGACCCGCAGGGGAGCGGTTATGCCGGATTGCCGCTTGACCGGCGCCGGGTTCTGATGCACCTCCCCCGGGCCGAATACAGGAGCAGAAGCGATGAATCAACTTCGACAACTGATCCGCGTCCTCGACGCATTGCGTGAAGTGACCGGATTGTACTTCGTCTGGAAGTGTTCGGAACGGAGCTGGCTGCCGCTCCTGCCGGAACACCAGCGCTACCATTGCTGCCGCTATTGCCGGGCGGTGAAGGAGTCGGGCGCGGCGGCGCTGCTCGGCTGCAATCGCCACCATGCCGGGGCGGCGTTCCACCTCGCACTGGAGAAGCGGAAACCGTTCCCGCTGCTCTGTCCGGCGGGCGTGCTGGAACTGGTGGTGCCGGTGGTGGCCGGCACCTGCCGGGCGGCGATTTTCGCCGGACCGTTCCTTTCGCCGGAGGGGGGACGCGGCGCGGGGCGGGAGTTCGCCGGGGCGTACGCCGCGATGCCGAAACAGCCCGCATCGGCGATGAAGCAGTTCGAGACGCTGCTGACCGCGCTGGTGGAGTCGTTCGAGCCGGAGAGCTGGGAGCGCAAACAGCTGCCGCTGCTGCCGGAACTGGAGTTCGACCGGATGGATCCGCGGGTCTGCGCCGCGGTGCGCCGCCTGCACCGGGATTTCCGCCGTCCGGTGGCGTTCGAACCGCTCTGCCGGGAGCTGGCGGTGAGCCCCTCCCACTTCACCCACCTCTTCAAGGAGGCGGTCGGAATCGGATTCCGGGAGTATCTGCAACGACTGCGGGTTGCCGAAGCGCGGGATCTGGTGGAACTGACCGACCTGCCGATCGGTGCGGTGGCTGCCGAATGCGGCATTCCCGACCAGAGCCGCCTTGCCCGGCTCTTTCAGCGCTACTGGAGCGTCACGCCGGGCGCGCTGCGCCGCCGCCGGAGATTCGACGGCGTGTGACGGAAGCAGGAGACCATCCGGGCGTTGCCGGGCTCATGGCGCGGGCGGCGCGGCCTGAATGAGCTCCATGCCGCCAGTGCTTTCAAACTCCACGACCGGAGTTCCGGCCGGAACCAGCACCCGGTCGAAGCGGCGGAGCGCAAGTTCGGTTCCGCCGGCGCGGGTGTGCCTCCGCCCGCGGTGACGATGAGGAGGCGGAGCCCTTCGCCGGAGAAGGCGGCTTTGCCGCGGATGTCGAACTTTTCCATGCGGAAGCGGTCGGTGATGCTCCGGTCGAAGAGCACGCTGCGGAGCGAGTCTCCGCGACGTTCCGCCGGACGCGGCCGCACGAAGAACCGTCTTCTCACCTCGTCGACCGGGTAGGCGGTGAAGTCGAACATCGACAACGCGAAATCGACGTCGCTCCCCCATGAAGCGGGCCTCCTCCGGCAGGATGCAGCCGTCGCGCTCGAATTCGAGCCGGACGACGAAATCGGTCGGCTCCATGATTTCGATCATGAAAACCCCTTCGCCGATGGCGTGGGGCAGTCCGCCGGGAACCAGGAAGAGGTCGCCCGGCCGGACCGGGAATCCGGTCGAAACAGCCGAGCATCGCATCGATGTTCTGGGTTTCGATCATGCGGCGGAACTGCTCCTTCGACGGCGGCCGCTGGAAACCGAGGTAGACGGCGGCGTCGGCGCCGGGCCGGGTGCCGAGGATGCAGTACCCCTCGGTCTTGCCGGAATCGGAGTGGAGAAACCGCTTCGCGAACTCCACCGTCGGATGGCATTGCAGCTGAAGCCGGATCGCCGAATCGAGATACTTCACCAGCACGCCCGCATGGTCGCCGAACAGCCTGCGATGCGCTTTGCCGAGCAGGAACTCCGGCGCGCGGGCGAAAAGTTCGGTGAGCGGAACGGTTTTACCCCCGAGCCGGACGGGGGTGATCCCTTCCGGCGCGCGGCCGGGATTGACCGCGGCGGTGTCGGAGAGCAGCCACTCCTCCGGAAAGTGGCCGTCCTGCGGCGGTTCGATTCCGGAGATCTGGTCGAGCGTCCTGCCGCCCAGGTAGCTCCGCCACACCCGGTTGCCGCCGAGCCGCAGGAGCGGCGGCAGCGGGGAGTTTCGGGCGGAGCCGGAGCAGCGCGTTCTTCGCTCCGTTGAGCCGGAGCCAGTTCCCGTCGCGGAGCAGCTCCCTTCGCCGAAGAGCAGTTCGGCGGAGAAGGGTTCCGCAAGCTCGATTTCGCAGCAGGAGGACTCCCCGCCGTCGGCGACGAAGAGGTACTCCGCCTCGAGCCCGCGGGCGCGGGCGACCGGGAGATCTGCCCGGACCGCGACCAGTTCGGGGTGCCTTTCCGTCAGAAGGTCGAAGATTTTCCGGCAGGTGTCGTCGTGCCCGTCGCCGTTCCAGACCGGCGCTCCGGCGTAGCAGACCAGGCCGCGGCCGAAGGAGCGGAGCGAGAGGAAGGGCCGTTCGGAGAGAACGGTGCAATCCTCCGCCGGTTCGAGCAGTTCGCAGCCGCCGTCGTCGATGTCGAGATGCTTCGCGCCGACCAGATCGTGCAACGGACCGCCCGGAATCTCCCGGCGGAGCCGTCCCTCGCCGTCGAAGTCGCCGAAGGGGTAGTTCGCCACCAGCGTGCCGCCGGAACGGACGAATTCGCGGAGCGTTTCGGCAGTCCGGTCATCGAGCGTGATCGCATAGGGGAGGAACAGCACCGAAATTCCGTCGAGCTCCAGCGTCTCCGGCGTGAGAATTTCGAGCGGAATGTTCCGTTCGAAGGCGCGGCGGTAGACGCCGAACCGCGCCTCCGCCGGCTGGTCGTCGCCGATGATGTGGCGCACTTTGGCGTTGACCGCCTTGACCATGAAGTTGGCGATGCGGTCGTAGAGCAGCGCGGGCGCGCGGCCGGTTTGAGGCAGTGGAGATCGGGATGGTTCCGGAGGAGTTCGCCGAAGCGTTTCACCGCTCCGGCGCGGGGGGGAGAAGCTCCCGTCGGCGAGGGTGAGGCCGCGGCCGCCGAGCTGGAGACCGGTTTTGAAGGGGGACCACTTCCAGTAGATGCAGCCGCAGGCGCCGTGCATCAGCGCTTCGAGATTCCAGCAGGTGAGCTCTTCGGCGGAGACCCGTTCGGCGGTGAAGAGTTCGGAGTAGTAGTGGCTCTGCATCTCCGAGACGAGGAAGGTGCCGCCGCCCGCCGCCGCGGCCGCGTCGAAGGTGAGCGCGCGGAGCCACGGCGCGTTGTCGCGCAGCAGCCGCCCGCCGGTCTTCGGATAGAAGGAGATGCCGAAGCGGTCGACCGCTTTCGCCAGTTTCCAGTCATCGGTGCCGCGGTCGAACTCACTCCACACCGCGTTGCTCATCACGTTATCGGCGATGACGAAGTGATCCGGATCGGCGGCCTTGAGGATCCGCGTCCATTCGGCGCACCGTTCGGCGAGGTTTGCGGTGCGGAACTCCTGCAGATCCACCTCCGGCATGATCGACGCCCAGAGCACCGGGTCGATCCGGAGCTGGGAGAAATCGGTATAGCTCTTTTTCCACACCCGGTTGAGTTCGTCGATGGTGCCGTACTTGCGTTCGAGAAAGCGGCGGAATTCGGCCAGAGTCCACGGGTCGTAACTCAGAAAATGGCTCTCGTTCCAGATGTCCCACCCGGCGAGGGCGGGGTGACTTCTGAGCGCGGCGGCCGCCGCTTCGAGGAAGCGCTTCATCTCCCTCCGGACGGCGGGATGGTTGTAATTGAGTTCCCCGAGCCCGTTCTGTCCCGGCGCGGGCGTCCCGTCGGCGTTGCGGACCATCACTTCGTCAACCGGCAGGAAGTCGGGGTAGAATTCGAGGTTCGGAACCTGTCCGTGCAGTTCGACGATCACGTCGAGCCCCTCGGCCGCGGCGGCGTCGAGCAGCTCCCGCTGGCGGCGGAAACAGTACGCCCCGTTCCGGTAGAAGACCGGCGGCCAGATGACGACGGTGTTCATCGCGAGAGAACGCATTGCGGCGCACGCCGCGCGGAGTTCATCAGGCGTCTGTTCCTCATCGAGCAGCAGAACCGCTCCGTGGCGATAAAATTCAGACATGGCGGTACCTCACATGGAGAGAAAGCGTGTCGCAGGGGGTGATCCGGGCGACGCGGGCGAGCGTGACCGGGCCGTAGATGGAGGGGGCGCACTCCTCCGTGCTCCAGCGCGCTTCCGCGCCACGCAACTCGCACTCCACGCGGATTCCGCATTCGGGCAGCGGCTCGAAGAGGTGGAGCTCGGCGGAGCTCCCTTCCGGCCAGTTCCCCGGAAACGGAATTCCCACTCCAGCTCCGCCGGGCGGCAGAACAGTGTTGCGGAAAAGGCGAGTTCGACGGCGGGGCGATACTCCCGCATCCGGCAGAAGAAGTATTCCGTTTCATTTCGGAATGCACCGGATTCCCCGACGACCCGCGGCTCTTTTTCGCCGAGGTTGCGCGGTATGAGCAGGATTCCCGCCGCGGTGCGCAGCATCGGCAGGAAGGGGAGCTGCGGCCCGGCGTAGGGGCGGGAACCTTTCGCCCGAAGTAGGGCAGCGGCATGAACTTCGCGCTCACGTCGACCTCGACGTCGTTCTCGCCGGTGATCCGGTTGTGCCAGAAGAACATGTTCTTGGTCATCCGGTTGGCGAAAGGGACGACGTAGTGGATTCCGGTTTCGCGATCAGACGCGCAGACGATTGCGGGGCCGGGGAGACAGTGTACGAAATTCCGTTCGGCGGCGGGCGGCGGAGCCGGATCCGGCGGCGGTTCCGGCGGACAGAAGCGCAGCGCCATCGCCAGCCCGTAGACGCCGTAACCCTGCGCCTGCACCTGGGTGGTGTATTCGTCCCGCATTCCCCGGTTGAACGCCTTGTCGCAACCGATCCTGCCGGTTTCGTCGATGCCGTACCGGGCGAAAAAAGCCGAGCTGTGCCGTTGCGGCGGCGATTCCGTCGCCCGGCTGCGCGGTGAGGTGGTGCGTCTCGGCGAACTCCCAGAGAAAGATCTTCTTTGCCTCCGCTTCGCCCCGCAGGGAGCGGCCCCACTTGGCGAACTCCCCGTCGACGTCGATCAGAAAACGGCCGTCACGGCAGAACTCCCGGCAGATCCGCATGATCTGTTCGTGGCGGCAGCTGGCGAAATCGAAGATCTCATCGAAGTGGAGCAACAGACCGATGATTTCGGCGCTGTAGGCGTCGATCCGGCGGTCGGCCCGGCTGCCCCGGCAGTCGTCGTCGTTGAAGAAGCCGTTTCCCAGATAACCGGAGAGCATGGCGTCGATGTTCTCCTCGATCGGCCGTTCCGGGTGTTCGATGCAGCCGAAGCGGAGCCGCAGGGCGTCGATGATTGCGGCCGCCACCCGGTAGTTGCGCGACGCCTCGTAGAGGTAGTGCATATCGATCTGGAGCAGAAAGTGCTCCACTTCCGCCCGCTCCTGGACGGTGAACGAACGGGCGAAGGTGCCGTCGTTTCCGCCGGTGAGATAGAATGTGTAGAGCAGCGCGAAGGTGGTCCATGCGCTGCGGGTGTCGTCGACGCGGACCGAAGCGAGCGTCCACCGGCGGCAGAGATCGATCAGATCGACTTCGCCGATGCGCCAGCCCGCCTCGATGCCCCGGACGGCGCCGCCGAGCACCAGCCATCCGGCGTCTTTGCAGTCGATTTCGCCGTTGACGCTCATGCGTCCGTCCGCGCCGGTGTGCCGGGCGGCGAAGAGCAGTGCCCGGTCGAGCAGCGCGAGGTATTCTCTCTTCCTGTAACCCATCATCGAGCCTCGCCGTGTCTTGTACAGGAAACAATGTAATGCGTTTCCGAGCGAAGCGATATTCGAGTTTTCAGGAAAAGATACGAAAATCAGGGATTTCTGACCGCCGGACCGGAGTCGGCATCCAGTCCGGCCCGGCAGGCGGCGCGGAACGCCCGCGGCGAACAGCCGTTGTGAAGGCGGAAGAATCCGGAGAAGGCGAACAGACTGGCGAACCCCATGTGCGCTGCGATCTCCCCGATGTTCATATCGGAGGAATTCGAGGTAGTGGCGCGCCATCGAGGCGCGTTCCCGGTCGATCATCGTCTTGGCGGTTTCGCCGCACTCCCCGCGGATCAGTTCGGAGAGGTGGCCGGGGGAATAGTTGCAGCTGCGGGCGAGTTCCGCGACGGTGAGCGGTCGTCCGTGCCGCTGGTGGAGCAGTTGACGGAGTTTCCGGAGCAGCGGCGGACGGGTGTCGGCGCCGCCGATGACAAACCGGCGGAAAAGACCGGAAAGCAGCGATTCGACCAGCAGCGTGTAGTCGTCATCGTCGCAGAGCAGGTTTTCGCCGTTGAAGATGCGGTTGTTCGGGAAGGTCGCGGTCAGAAGCTCGCGGACGGCGTTGATGCACCCGATGTTCTCCCGCGCCGGCGGAATCAAGAGCGGCGGCCCCTCCTCTTCACCGAGGCCGCGCACCTCCATCTTGAACGAGAACCCGACGAACGGTTCGTCTCCGTAGCGGAGAAGATGTTCGCAGCGGGGCGGAATGAAGAGCAGCGCGCCGGCCGAAAGTTCCCGCGGCGGAGCGCCGGGCGTGACGAATTCGGCCGTCCCGGCCTCGGCCATGTTGAGCTGCCAGAAGAGATGCGAGTGCATCGGCAGTTCGATCCGCCGGTCGTGGCGGTGATACTCCCAGAGCCGCAATGAAAGAGAAAACGGTACGCCGGACGATTCCACGGAACCCACCTCCTGCGGGCTAATATACCCCGCATCCCCGAAAAATCAACCTCGGGCCCTCCGCCCGGACTTGCAATCGCTCCGCTTCCGTGGTATTGGTAGAGGAGTGACAAGAGACGCAATGCAAACCGAGGAGCGACGCCGCGCATGGCCGGGGTGTTTCTGAAAAACGGACTGCCGGGCTGGTCCGGGCTGGAGGCGGGATTTCACCGGCTGGAGGCGGGGCATGAGACGATTCTCCACCGGCACAACTTCTACGAGCTGGAGATTGTGACCCGGGGGCGCGGCCTCCACCGGATCCACGGCCGGGCCCTCCCCTTTTCCGCCGGGGAGTGCTGGCTGATCGGCGGCATCGACAGCCACGGCATCTCCTGCGAAACGGAGGTGGAGGTCGCCAACCTCTCCTTTCGCGGCGACTCCCCTGCCGGAGGAGCTCATGTTTCTGCTGGAGACCCGCTCGCTCTTCTGCCGCCTCTCCGGGGAGGAACAGCGGTCGCTGCGCCGGAAATGCGAACTTCTGGCGGCGGCCCGTCCGGAGGAGCCGTTCGCCCGCGCCTGGACCGGGGCGCTCCTGCTGGAACTTCTGATCGAAGTGGTCCGGAAAGCCGACCCCGGGTATGTCGTCCCGCCGCCGCTGATCCGTTCCGCCGCCGCGTGGGCGCAGAAGCACTACCGGGACGACGCCTCGCTCTCGGCGCTCGCCGCGGAACTCTCGCTCTCCCCCAACCATCTGGGGAAGCTCTTCCGCGATGCGGCGGGGATGAGTTTCTCCGCCTACGTGACCGGAATCCGGCTCAACCGCGCCTGTTTTCTGTTGACGAACACCGACATGCCGCTCAAGGAGCTGGCGTCCGAGGCCGGCTTCCGGTCTCCGGAGTATTTCCACAAGGTGTTCCGCGACCAGCTGCTCCGCACTCCGGCAAGTTACCGCCGAGACGCCCGCCGGGAGGCGGACGGTCACATCTGTTCAAACCGATAGGGAAGCGAATCGAGGAAAAGCCTGCCGTAGTTTTTGGTGAGTACCCGGCGGTCGAGCAGCACGATGATGCCGCGGTCGCTGCGGCTCCGGATCAGCCGCCCCACCCCCTGCCGGAACTTCAGGACCGCTTCCGGAAGGCTGTATTCGGTGAACGAGCTGCGCCCTTCCGCTTCGATCCGCGCCATGCGCGCCCGGATGAGCGGGTGCCCCGGCGATGCGAAGGGCAGTTTGGTGACGATCACGTTGCTCAGCGCTTCGCCGGGCACATCCACTCCGGTCCAGAAACTGTCGGTGCCGAAGAGCACCGAGTCGACATCCTCGCGGAACTGCCTGAGCAACCCGGATCGGGTCAGATTCTCCCCCTGCACCAGCAGTCGGATGCCGTTTTTCGGAGAAATATCCGCGCAGCGCGTCGGTGCAGTAGCGCAGCGACTGGTAGCTGGTGAAGAGCACGAACGCCTTGCCGTGGGTGAGCTCGATGAAGCGGGGAATCTCGCCGGCGAGCGCGGCGTTGAAATGTTCCGAGCTCGGATCCGGCATGTTGCGGGAGATGTAGATCTTCGCCTGGTCCGAACCGAACGGGGAGTCTAACAGCAGGGTTTTGCCGTTCCGGAATCCGGTCCGTTTGCGGAAGTAGTCGAAGCTCCGGCGCACACTCAGTGTCGCGCTGCACAGCACCACCGGGAAATCCTGGTTGAAGAGCACCTCTCCGAGGATCTCCGCCACGTTGAGCGGCGCCGCGTGCAGCACCACCGAACGGCGGTCCGTTTCGGCGTAGTAGACCGCTTCGGGAATCGAACGGGAGGTGAAACTGTCGATCGCGTCGATAAACTCCCGGCAGCGGGAGAACTGCGCCTCCAGTTCTGCGCGGAACGAGGCATCCTCCTCCTCGTCAATCTCCGTCTCCAGCGCCCGGCAGAGCTGGAGGAGTTTCCCGCTCAGCCGGTTCGGAAAGCGGGCCGGATCAGTCACTTCGCGGGCGCTTTCCCCCCGCTCGGCGAGAAAGTTTTCGTAGGGAGTGAAAAAGCCGTACGCCTCGTCGCGCGTCTCCGAAACCACGCCGCGCAGTTCCGGCGGGCAGCCCTGACGCATCAGCAGTCCCCGCGCCGAATCCGGGTTGTAGAGCCGGTTCAACGTGGCGATCACTCCGGCGCGCGAGAGATGGAGCCCGAGATGTTCGGCCGCGTTGTTTTCGAGGGTATGCGCTTCGTCGATCAGCACCGTGCCGTAGTTCGGCAGCAGCGCTCCGGCGTTTCCTCCGGCGCAGCGCATCGCCAGATCGGTGAAGAAGAGCGCGTGATTCGCCACGACGATATCGGCGGTCTCCCACTCCTGCCGCGCCTTGAAGTAACAGCAGCTGCGGAAGAACGGGCATTTTTTGGCGAGGCAGTTGCCGGTTTCGCAGCAGACCAGATTCCAGGTTGCCGCCTCCATCCGGAAATCGATCGAATCGCGGTCGCCGTCGGAGCCGCGTTCGAGCCATTTGACGATCCGGTCGAGATCGAGCGCGAGCGAAGGCGCGGGCAGCAGCGCATCCCGCTGCTCTCCGCTGAGCAGGGAGAGACGTCGGCGGCAGAGGTAGTTGTGCCGCCCCTTCGCGAGGGCGGCGCGGAAGTCGATGCCGGTAAGTTCGCGCAGCAGCGGGATATCCTTGTCGATCAACTGCTCCTGCAGATTGATCGTCTCGGTGGAGATGATCGCCGGGCGGCCGCTGCTGCGCGAACGGTAGATCAGCGGAATCAGGTAGGCGAAACTCTTGCCGACGCCGGTGGGCGCTTCGATGCAGAGGTTGCTCCCTTCAGCGAGCGCGTCGGCGATGGCGCCCGACATCTCGATCTGCTGCGGACGGAATTCATACGGCCTGCCGCCGCGGGAGGCCGCCTGCCGCAGCGGACCGCCCGGCGCGAAAAACTCCTCGCACAGCGGCCGGATCGGCGGGAGCTCCTCCGGATCGTTCAATTCGGGCGGAAGATCGAACTCCTCCGGATTGAAGTCGGGATCAAACTCTCCGGAGGACTCCTCTCCGGAAGGGAAAAAAACCGGCCGGTATAATCATGACTTCTACCGTTTCTCCAGATGGCGGCGGATCTCCCGGGGCAGATCCTGCAGATACTGGTCCGGCAGGTTGAAGCGTTCGGTCACTTCACGGATCAGTCGGGAGGCGTGCATTTCACAGCCGCTGGCGAGGTCGGCGGCGGAACGGCGGATCTCCACGGCGATCTCCGGAATCCGGCAGCGGAACACTCCGCCGTCCCGGCCGGAGAGCTTCAGCTTCACCTCTTCGGTGCCCTCCAGCGTGATCCGGAGCGTGAGCAGCTCCTCGGCGTATCCGAGTTCCGTGTAGAGCTTCCCGAGAAAGCAGACCGCCTCGGAAAGGCCGGTGGCGAGCTGTTTGTACGGGAGCGTGTGGTTCGGCACCGGCCAGTAGGCGACGAAATGGAAGAGGCCGGATTTGAACACCTGCCACATCTTGAGTCTGCCTTCGGGGAGCGACCGCAGCGAGACGTTGGTAAGGTAGCACTTCTCCAGCTCCCCCGGTTCGATGAAGCCGGAGGAGGCGAGCAGCGTCCAGGCGTCGCCGACCGCGCGGCGAATCCGGCTGAGCGTAAAGTGTTCCGGATCGAATTCCGGCGGGATCACCTGAAAGTTGAACAGCACCGCCGGAACTCCGGGCGGGGGAGATTTGCGCCGCTTGAAGAAGAGCTGGGCGTGGCTGACCGCGTCGCGAAATTCGCTTAAGTCCGCCCCCTGCCGGACGGTGTCGCGACTCTCGTAGAGGATGCCGCGCAGCATCCTGCCGAGCGCTTCGCGCTGGTTGCGCAGCGCCCGCTGGATCAGCGCGTGCATCTCGACCGCGCGGAAGGCGGGCCGGCTCGAAGCGTCGCTGGTGCGGATGTAGAACATGCCGGTCTGCAACTCGTTCTCGATGCTGGCGGTGCAGACGTGGGGCAGGTTGCGGAAGGGGCGCACCACCAGCACCGCGTACCGTTTGCCGTCGACCAGCGGCCGCTCGACGGTGAGGTCGATCGGCGGCTCGACGTAGCGGTTGACGAACGGTCCGACCGTCGAGGGGTCGAAGGAGTGGGTCTCCTCCGGCGTCAGCCCCTGATAGACCGAAGGATGGCCGGAGGCATCCTCGCCGACGCCGATGACGATGTAGCCGCCCTTGGTGTTGGCCAGCGCCAGACAGTGGCGGACGATCTTCGCCCGGGCCGCCCGGCTCATGGCGGTCCAGCTCATCGCCGCCTTGTAGTCCAGCTCCTCGGACTCCACGCCGCGGTAGATGAGTTCGCGCATGTCGCGGGGCTCGTGTTCCGGCGCCTTCTCCATCGGACTATTCGGAAGCCTCCTCGTCGTAGATGATATGCTGGCAGTTGTCGCAGTAGGTGACGACCCCCTTCTGGATGCCGTTCATCGCCTGCGGAGTGATCCGGAGATGGCAGTTGCCGCAGATGCCGTTTTCGATCTTCACCAGCGGAATTCCGCCGTTGCGCCCCTTGAGCAGGGTGTTGTAGCGGCTGAGCGTCTCGCCGTCCACGCCGCGGACCAGCGAGGGGCGCTTCTCCTGCAGTTTCGCAATCTCCTGCTTGACTTCGCCGGCGAAGGCGATCAGCTCCTCGAACTCGGCGCGCGCGCTTTTGACCGCCGCGTCGTTGCCGGCCTTGATCTTCCGGTAACGGGCCTTCGCCTCCTCGAACTTGTCGAGCAGCTCGATCACATCCCCTTCGAGCTTGCCGATCTTGTTCTTGTTGAGTGCGACGGTGTTGAGCATCGCCTGGTATTCGGTGTTCTTCTTGACCATCGCCGACTGCTGCTGGAGCTTGCGGCTCTCGTCGGTCAGGCGGGCGATCTCCGATTCGGCGGATTTGATTTCGCGTTCGACCTTGTGTGCCGCCTCCGCCGCGGCGGGAGGTTGAGGCGACCAGCTGGTCGCGCTTCGCCTTGAGCGCATTCATCTCGGAGGGGAGCAGTTTCATGCGCTGTTCCAGGTCGCGGATCCGCAGATCGTTCGCCTGAAGTTTCAACAGTGACTGAACCCATTTTGCCGGCATGATTTCCTCCGTCTGGTGTGTTGTTCAAAAAAGTTCCGGCTGGTCGTCGCCCCGGCCGCCGCGGAGCGGCGAAAGGCCCAGCTTGTTCCACGCTTTCGGGGTCGCCACGCGCCCTTCGGAGTCCGCACCAGAAATCCCTTCTGGATCAGGAACGGCTCGTAGACATCCTCGATCGAATCCTCCTCCTCGCCCACCGAGACCGCGATGTTCTTGAGGCCGACCGGGCCGCCGCGGAAGTTGGAGATGATCACTTCGAGGATCCGCACGTCCATCTCGTCGAGCCCGTCGTTGTCGATCTGGAGCATCTCGAGCGCCTCCGCCGCCACCTTGCCGGTCACCACCGAGTCGGCGCGGACCTGCGCGTAGTCGCGGGCGCGGCGGAGCAGGTTGTTGGCGATGCGCGGCGTGCCGCGGCAGCGCCCGGCGATCTCCATCGCGCCTTCGTCGTCGATCTCGATGCCGAGGATTCCGGCGGAACGGCGAAGGATCTGCGACAGGCTTTCGACGTCGTAGTAGTCGAGCCGCATGGTCAGGCCGAAGCGCGACCGCAGCGGCGCGGAGATCATCCCCTGCCGGGTGGTGGCGCCGATCAGCGTGAAGTGCGGCACCGTCAGCCGGATCGACCGGGCGCCGGCGCCCTGTTCGAGCATGATGTCGATGAAGAAGTCCTCCATCGCGCTGTAGAGGTACTCCTCGACCGTGGAGTTGAGCCGGTGGATCTCGTCGATGAAGAGGACGTCGCCGGGTTCGAGCGCGGTCAGGAGTCCGGCGAGGTCGCCGGGCTTCTCGATGGCCGGACCGCTCGAACTCTTGAGGTTGGTGCCCCGCTCGTTGGCGATGATGTAGGCGAGCGTGGTCTTGCCGAGCCCCGGCGGACCGCAGAGCAGGATGTGGTCGAGCGCCTCGTTGCGCGCCCGGGCGGCGTGGACGAAGAGCTCCAGCTGCTCCTTGACCCGGGGCTGCCCGGGGAAGTCGGCGAATTTCGGCGGCCGCAGGCTCTGCTCCTTCGCCGTGTCGCGCTTGTTCAGTGTCGAAGTGATGAAACGCTCTGTCATATTTTCATGAACATACTTGTTTTTGCGGGATTGCCGTGTTAGTTTATAGGCATTATAGTAAAAATAGCGCGAAAACGGGAAAATTGCCAGTTCCGGCAGGAAAAAAGAAAGGATTTCAGGGAATGATGTTCGATCTCGAAAAGCGTTGCACTCCGCCAATACGATCCGGATGCTCTCCGCGGAAGCGATCCAGAAGGCGAAGTCGGGCCATCCGGGCATGCCGCTGGGGTGTGCGGATTTCGCTTTCACGCTGTGGTACAAGTATATGCGTCACAACCCGAAGAATCCGAACTGGCTCGGCCGCGACCGCTTCATCCTTTCCGCCGGACACGGTTCGATGCTGGAGTACAGCCTGCTCCACCTCTTCGGCTACGGGCTGTCGATGGAGGAGCTCCGCAACTTCCGCCAGTGGGACAGCCGCACCCCGGGCCATCCGGAGTACGGCCACACTGCCGGTGTGGACATCACCACCGGCCCGCTCGGCAGCGGGTTCGCCTCCGGCGTCGGCATGGCGATCGCCAAGCGCTACTTCGCCGCGAAAACCGGGCTGGAGGAGTCCGGACTGATGAACAACCGCATCTTCATCATCGCCGGCGACGGCTGCATGATGGAGGGATGCACCTCCGAGGCCGCCTCGCTCGCCGGACACCTCGCCCTCGATGAACTGGTGGTCTTCTACGACGACAACAGCATCACCATCGAAGGTGGAACCAGTCTCGCCTTCTCCGAGGACGTCGCCGCCCGCTTCGCCGCCTACAACTGGCGGGTCATCCGGCTGGACAACGCCAACGACATCGCAAAATGCGACGCCGCGCTGGCGGAGGCGCTCCGCTCCGACGGCCGCCCGACGCTGGTGATCGGCAAGACCAGCATCGGCTACGGCGCGCCCAACAAGCAGGGTAAGTCCAGCGCCCACGGCGAACCGCTCGGCGAAGAGGAGGTCGAGGCGCTCCGCCGGAACCTCGGCATGCCCGCCGAACCCTTCACGGTGAGCGACGAGGTGCGCGCCTTCTGCGACGCCCGCGTCGCGGAACTCGAACAGGAGGCCGCCGAGTGGGAGGCGAAATACCAGAAGTTCCTCGAAGCCGATCCGGAGCGCGCCGCGCTGGTGATGAGCTTCGTCAACCGCACCGTGCCGGAAAATATCGCCGAAGAGCTGCTCAAGGCCGCTCCGGTCGACAAGCCGGTCGCCAGCCGCGCCTCCTCCGGGGCGGTGCTGCAGCGGGCGGCGGCGCTGGTTCCGTCGCTCTTCGGCGGAGCCGCCGACCTCGCGCCTTCGACCAAGACCAACATCAAGGACGGCGGCGACTTCTCCGCCGACAACCGCGCCGGGCGGAACCTCCACTTCGGCATCCGCGAGCTGGCGATGGGGCTGGCCGGGAACGGCATGGCGCTCTTCGGCACCGCGATTCCCTACACCTCGACCTTCTTCGTCTTCTCGGACTACATGAAGCCGGCGATCCGTCTTGCCGCGCTCCAGAATCTGCATGAGATCTACGTCTTCACCCACGACTCCTTCTACGTCGGAGAGGACGGTCCGACCCACGAGCCGATCGAACAGATCGCGATGCTCCGCACCATTCCGAACCTGACGGTGATCCGGCCGGCCGAAGCGCACGAAGTGGCGCAGGCGTGGGCGGTCGCGCTGCAGGCGAAGGGACCGGTCGCGCTGCTGCTCACCCGGCAGGATCTCGCCCCTACGACGCCGAAACGGCGGCGAAGGTCGATGTCTCCCGCGGCGCGTTCGTGGTCAGCGACGACGAGGAGTTCGACATCGTCCTGGTCGCGACCGGGTCCGAGGTGAACCTCGCGCTCGGCTCCGCGAAACTCCTGCGGGAGAAGGGGGTCGGCGTCCGGGTGGTCTCGATGCCGTCGCAGGAGCTCTTCCTGCAGCAGGATGAGGCCTATCAGGAGGAGATCCTCCCGAGCTGGTGCCCCTGCTACGTCTCGATCGAAGCCGGAACCACCTACGGCTGGCAGCGCTTCATCGGCCGCGACGGCCTCGCCATCGGCCTCGACCACTTCGGCGCGTCGGCTCCTTACAGGAAGCTCGCCGAGGAGTTCGGTTTCACGCCGGAGGGAGTCCTCGCCCGCATTCAGGAGCACTTCGTCTGCTCCGACGAGGAGGATGACGAGTGCGGCTGCGGCTGTGACTGCGATTGCGACTGCGGCGACAAGGAGTAAATAACCAACAGCGGTTTTCGCGACCGGGATTCGCCGGAGGGAGGCCCCGCCCCCTCCGGAATCCCCGGAGAACAGGAGGGATTCATGAGAAAGTTGACCCGAAGCTGGCAGATCTTCCGCAAATCTCTCACTCTGATCGGCAGGGAGAAGAAACTGCTGATCTTCCCCTCCTCTCCGCCTGCGCGATGCTGCTGCTGTTCGTCCTCATCATCGCCGGAATCGCCGGCGTGTGCTATCTCGCCGTCAACGGTTCGCCGGATGGGGCGGAGGCCGCATTCGCCGACACCGGCTCGAGGAGGAAATCCGGCGCTGAACGCGGTCGTCTTCGCGATCTTCGCGCTTGTCTATCTCTTCTGCATGACGGTGGCGAATTTTTGCAACACCGCGTTCTTCAGCGAGATCATCCGGGGGCTCGGCGGGGAGAACGTCTCGGTCTCCCGCGGCTTCGGCTACGCGCTCTACCGGCTGAAGGCGATCTTCTTCTGGTCGCTGCTCGCCTCGACGATCGGCATCATTCTGAGCGTGCTGGAGAGGCGCGCCGGGCTGGTCGGCCGCATCGTGCTCAAACTCATCGGCGTGGTCTGGGCGGTCGCGTCGGTCTTCGCCGTTCCGGCGATCGTCTGCGATCCGGAGCTCTCCAACCCCTTCACCGCGCTGAAGCGTTCCGCGTCGATCATCCGCCGCACCTGGGGAAACCCTCATCGGCTTTGCCGGACTGCACATCATCACCGGGGTCGGCGTGTTCCTCTTTCTCCTGGCGCTCTTCGCGGTGGGCGCCCTAATCGGAGCCGCCGGTGGCGGCGCCGTACCGGTCATCACCGGAGCGGGCGTCGGAATGCTGCTCTTCCTCTGCTTCTTCGCCTTCTGTTATCTGGTGAGTGTCGCCGAAAAGGTCTACATCGCCTCGCTCTATCTCTACGCGACAGACCGCGACGAACTCAACCTCTTCGACGACGAGGAGCTCGCCGCCGCGTTCCGCTCCCGGGAGTGACCTGCGCTAGCCGAGCAGCAGGAGCAGTCCTGAATTCGGCGGCATCTCCAGGGTGCCTGCACGCCACGTCGCGCCGCTGTCGGAACGCTGGTCCAGCAGCGGCCGCCCGGCAGGCAGCGCCAGCGCGCCCGCGAACGGCTCCGGCCGGTTGTTGACCGCGATGAGGCGCGGCGCGCCCGTCGGCGAAATGGTGCTCGGTGAGCTGGAGGAACGGCGACGGCGATTCCGCCAGCCGCCGGGGGTGCAGGATCTCCCGATAGAGCTTCCACGCATCGGTTTCGAATCCGCCGGTGGCGCCGGCCGCCGCCGCTTCGAGCGGGAAGTTGAGGAGATAGACCGTCCCTTTGCCGTACCGGTGGCGAAAGAAGGCGGGATTGCCGTCCGCTTCGCGCCCGAGGACTTCCGCCCCGTACGAATTCATCCGGTAGCGGATGCGCCGGGGGAGGGTGAACGAGAACCCGGCGTCGAAGCGGAACTCCGGCGTGTCGTTCGTCATCCGGCGGTCGCGGACACCCGCGCCGAAGATCTCGTCGATGCCGGAGAGGATGGTGTCGTTGAGCGAAAGGTAGAGCGTCGCGCCGTCGTGGACATGTTCGAGCAGCGTCTCCCAGCTGCGCACCGAAAATCCCGCCCGTCCGGCGGCGGAGGGGAGGAGGTAGCACGCCGACTCCGGCAGCGCCTGCCGGGCGTGGCAAAAGGCGAGGTGAATCCCCGCCTGCCGGGCGAGCAGGTAACACCCCAGCGCGGTGTGTTTGTCGGTGACGACGGCGACCGCGTCCGGCTCCCCGGGCCGGGAGCGCGTCGAACGGCAGTCCGTCGAGGAACCTCCGGAAGTCGCGCAGCACTTCCGCCGTCGGATGCGGCGCGCGGTCCGAAGTGAAGAGGCCGTGTTCCAGCCCCGGTTCCTTCCAGTCGTAGGGGGCGATCGCCTGCTTCTCCTGATCGAAGGCGCACCACCAGAGCAGTCCGCGCCGGTCCTCGCTCCAGAGGTTCCAGAGGATCGAGCGGAGCGAGGCGGCGAGCACCGGATAGCTGCCGACGATCGGCCGCCAGGTGCCGGTCTCTTCGACGAAACAGGGCTTCCCGCCGATGTCGCCCGAGAGCCGGGCGAGGAACACCGCGTGGTGGAGGTTGCGGATGCGGTCGAACTCTTCGCGTCCGTAGGCGGGATCCCACAGTGCGTAGGGGTGGACCGAGAGTGAGTCGCTCCACTCCGCCTGATCCTCGATCCGCCACTTCTCGTCGCAGCTCTCGCCGAAGCCGGTGACGCTGACGCCGATGATCGGCCGGGTCGGGTCGCAGCTGCGAATGGTGCTGTGGATGAGCGCCGTCCAGCTCCATGCGCCGGCGGAAGAGTCGATCTTCCCGAGCAGGTTGGTTTCGTTGCCGGACTCCCACGCCGCGATGGCCGGGTGATGTTTCATGCGGTTGACGAAACAGCGCAGATAGCGCACCTCCCACTGAAGCGCGAAGGGGTCGCGGTAGAGGTCCAGCCCCTCCAGCGCGGGGGGCACGAAGAGCCCGGAAGGTCATCTGGCCGGTCAGCGGGCAGACGATCAGCTTCATGCCGTACTTCTGCGCGAGATCGGCGAAGGTTTCGAACCGTTCCAGCATGACCTCATCCACGCCGGCCCGTCCGGCCTCGGTGTCGGGGAGCGGGTCGTCGCCGAACCGAACCTCCTTGAACCGCCCGCCGACGCCGTTGCAGTTGGCGGAGCGAAGCTGGCGGATCGGCTGGAAGTCCGGCCAGAAGGGGAAGCAGCGCAGCAGCTGCACGCCGTACTTCGCCAGCGCGGCGAGATCCGCTTCGATCGAGGCGGCGTCCCAGTTCCTCCACATGTGAATCGCCTCTTTCGAGGCCCAGAAATTGACGCCGGTGGCGAACCGGCCCGACGGGGCGGGGAAACCATCCATGATTTTTTTCCTTGCTGGAAGAGAGTTCCTACTTTGCGGGCGAGGGGGGAGGATCAGCACGAGCCTGCCGTTGCCGGAGAGGGCGCATCGCCGCCGGACGAAGGGGAGAAACGCGCTTTCTCCCGCCGAAAGCGGCACGCCGTCGAGCGACACCCGTCCTTCGACGCAGAGCGCGATGTGGAAACACTCCTCCGGGAACTCCACCTGCCGTTCGCCGTCGACCCGCAGCTCCTGCGCCTCGAAGAAGCGGACCTTTTCGCGGTCGATCAGCCGGTTCCAGCCGGGGGCGACCGGTTCGGGTTTCGGCAGGGAGAGCGCCCGGATCTCCGCCTCGCTGCGGGGTTTGTATTCGAAGATGTCGAGCGCGGTCTCCGGATCGAGTCCCGCCGAACCGTTTTTCCGGGGCGATCTCCCGCTCGCCGCAGCGCGCCTCGGGGTTGATGGTGAGGTCGGAGGGTTCCATCACTTCGACCATCGTGATGCCGGGACCGATGGCGTGCGGCAATCCCCCCAGACGATGACGACCTCGCCTGGTTTGACTGGAATCTTGTGCATCATCCCCAGTCCGCGCTCGTAGACGCCCGCCAGCGATTCCCGGCGGAACACCGCCTCGTCGAGCGTTTCTGTTGAATCCGCAGTAGACGTAGGCGCCGGGGCGACAGGCGAGGATGATCCACGCTTCGGTTTTGCCGAAGTCGGCGTGAAAGTAGCGCTTCGCATCCGGCACGGTGGGGTGGACTTGAACCGGCAGCCGGATGGCCGAGTCGAGAAACTTGGTCAGCACGGCGGGATTGGCGCCGTAGCGGGCGAAGTGGGCTTCTCCGAGCAGGTCGGCCGGATATTTCTTCAGCAGGTCGGCGAAACGGACCTCCTCCCCGTCGAACCGGACCTTGCTCAACCCGTGCCCCGGCGCCTGAAATTCGCGGGTGTTGCCTTCGATGCAGGAGGCGATCCAGTCCTCCGGATAGTAGCCGTCGGCGGGGGACACTTTCGCCGCGCATCCGGTCGATGCCGCTGCCGCCGAGATAGAGGCGGCGAACCCGGTTCGGAAGAAATTTCAGAATTGCATCCATGGTCACGCTCTCTCCTGATTTGTTGATATCGCGCTCGAAATTCTTCTGTTTAGTATACCGCCGCCGCTGCGAAAAAAATGGAGAAAGCGCGCATAATTTTGTAGAAAACGAACCTGGCGGCGATGCGGCCGCTCAACTTCAGTTGATCGAATCGAAAACGTACTGCGGCCGGAAATCGCCCCGGGCGGCGAGCGCCTGCTCCTTCGAGGTGATGCCGGTGAGCACCAGCGCGGAGACCATGCCCGATCGGTTCGCCCCGCGGATGTCGCTTGCGAGCGAGTCGCCCAGCATCAGCAGCTCCGACGGTTCCGGATGGATGCCGAACCGCCGTTCCAGTTCGCGGAAGGCGTGGCGGTAGATCGCCGGATAGGGTTTGCCGAGGTAGAAGATGTTCAGCGCGATGCCGAACTCCCGGAGCAGATGTTCAATGCAGCGCGCCTGCCCGCCGGCGCCGATGCAGATGCCGCCGGAGACCGGGTCCGGCCAGCAGAGGTCGGGGGTTGGGCACGATGAACGGCCGCTCCGGATGGCGGCGGAAGAAGTTCACCGCCGCTTCCCAGCTGCCGCGCCAGTCGTAGCGCCCCTCGCCCATGATGACTCCGGCGCAGTGATCGATACAGCCCGTATCGCGTTCGAGCTGGAGACAGCGGATGGTGCCGAGACTGCCGATGGCGAAGAAGGTGCGTCCACGCCAGTCGTTCTCCTCGGCCGCGGTGTCGAGCGCCGCGAGGCAGGAGATGAATTCTTCCGGGCGGGCGGGAGTCCGGCGCGGCAGAGGAAGGAACATTTCTGCTCCATCGTATGGTCGCCGTCGTTGGTGAGAAAGCAGAGCGGGATGCCGGCGGCGCGGCAGCCGCCGAGCAGTTCCGCCGCGCCGGGCAGCTGCCGCGGACCGCACACCAGCGTGCCGTCGATGTCGAATACGATTCCCCTTGAAGCGGTGGGCTTCGCGGTTCCAGAACTCCAGAAATTTCATCGCAGTCTCTCTTCAAAGCCGGATTTTCCGGCCGATCCTTTAAAATAGCCCGATAAAGCGGAATTTTCCACCCGGAAAGGCTTGATAAACGTGCCGGTTCCGGGTATTGTAAGAGGAAGCAAGATTCAGATGGGAGTTCCGTTTTGATGGAGTGGAAACAACTGTTGTCCCCGCACCGCGTCGGCAGTTCGAAGCCCGGCGTGATCACGCAGGACCGTTCGCCGTTTCAGCGCGATTTCGACCGGATCGTCTTTTCGGGAGCGTTCCGGCGGCTGCAGGATAAGACCCAGGTGTTCCCGCTGGTCAAGACCGACTACGTCCGCACCCGGCTCACCCACAGTCTGGAGACCAGTTCGGTCGGCCGTTCGCTCGGCACCGCGGTCGGGGTGGAGATCTGCAAGAATTTCGACACCGCCGGAGCGCAGCCGAGCGACATCGGCGCCGCCGTCGCCGCCGCCGCCCTCGCCCACGACATCGGCAATCCGCCGCTCGGACACGCGGGCGAGGAGGCGATCCGGTACTGGTTCACCCATTCCCCGGTCGCCTGCGCCATGCGCGATGTGATGAATGAGGACGAGGCCGCCGACATCGAGCGTTACGAAGGCAACGCGCAGGGGTTCCGGGTGCTGACCCGCCTCGAAATGCCCGATCAGAAGGGGGAATGCAGCTCACCTGCGCCACGCTCGCGGCCTTCGCGAAGTATCCGAGCGCGTCGCGGGTCGAGGTGAAACCCTCCGGCGTGGCGGGCAAGAAGTTCAACTTCTTCCGCGAGGAGCAGGAGTTCTTCGCCGAGGTCGCCGAGCATACCGGAATGATTCCGGCCGGCCCCTGGGCGTGGCAGCGCCATCCGCTCGCCTATCTGGTCGAGGCGGCGGACGACATCGCCTACCGGATCGTCGACTTCGAAGACGGCCAGCGGCTCGGGCTGATCGACTATCAGGAGCTGGAACGTCTCTTTCTGGAGATCATCGATTCGGAGCGGTCCGCCGAATATGTCGCGACCATCGCTTCGCCGATCCGCAAGGCGGAGTTTCTGCGCGCGCAGGTGATCGGGCGGCTGGTGCGCGAGGTTTCGGCGATCTTTCTCGCTCACCACGACGAACTGCTGACCGGGACGCTGCCGCGGCCGCTGCTCGACTACGTCTCCTGTCAGGAGCCGCTGAAGCGGATCCAGAATCGGAGCACCCGCGACATCTACAACCACCGGCAGGTGGCGGAGGTGATCGGCGCCGGGTTCGAGCTGGTCTCCGGCATGCTGGACATCTTCGTGCCCTGCGCCAACGAGATGGCGCTGGAGCGGACCGGCGGCAAAGGCGCTTCGTTCCGCAGCCGCCGGATTGCGGCGCTGCTGCCGGATCTGGAGCAGCATCTCGCCGACGAGGAGTGGTGCCGGAACGGTTACCGCCGGCTGCTCACCGTGCTCGACTACGTCTCCGGCATGACCGACTCCTACGCGGTTTCGCTCTACCAGAAGCTCAAGGGGATCTCGATCTGACCGGCCGCCCATGCGGGTCCGGAGTGATCCGGGGTGCGGTTCACCGGCGGATTCCGCCGAGCCGTTCGAGCCCGAGCAGGGCGGCGTAGAGGACGTTGACTGAACTGCACGAACAGCTCCTCCGGTAATCCGGGCGGCAGAACGCCTTCAGGAAACGGCGGATCAACGGCTCCCTCACCTGTCGCCCGGGCGCCAGGAGCAGTCCGGTCATCAGATTGCCCGGAATCCGCACCAGATTGAAGAGATCGTGAAACCCCGGCGTCTGGCCGCAGCGCAGATCGAGTTTTCCGTACGAAACGACCCCGCCGTCGGGCCGGTGCACCAGCCGCAGCGCCGTCGAATCACGCCAGGCGGTCGCCGGAATCGACCAGGTGCCGCGCCACCTCTCCAGTTCAGGGAGAAAGGAGCCGCACAACATCTCCTCGGTGACATCGCCGATTTCACGGGCGATGGCGGAGAATTCCGGGCGCGGATCGAGCTCGTAGCAGAGGGCGAGCGTCAGCAGAAACTGCGAGAGTTCAAAGTGGTTCCAGTCCTCCTTGGGTTCGGCGGCGCGGCGGAGCGCCCGGCCGATCATCCGGTCGTAACACGCCCGCCAGTGCGCGTCGCCCGAGAGTTTCCATGCCGCCAGGTAGAACATCGGCAGCCGGAGAATTTCATGCGGCAGGACCTCATCCATTTGCAGCAGCGAATCCGGCACGCCGCCGAGGGTGAGGTAGCTGTATTGATTTTCCGAAACCACCTCCCGCTCGCCGCGGGCGGCGAGCTTCACGACCAGGGAGCGGATCCTCTCCCGCTCCGGCTCCGTGGCGGCATCGCTGCGGAAGTAGCGCCACAGCCCCCAGACCCAGAAGGTCAGCTGGTCGCGCGACGAACAGCTGTAACAGCTTGTGCCGTCCCGGTGGGAGACGCTGCGGACCACGTAGCCTTCGCGGCCGTGCACGGTGGCGCAGAGCTCCAGTCCACGGAGCAGTTTTGCGGCGAATGCGCAGCACTCCTCCGCTGTTTCCGGAAAGAGCCGGGCGCGGAGAAGCGCCGCGTGGATCATGATCCCGCCGTTGAGCGCACTGTCCTCCATCCCGGTGGCGTAGCCGCGCGGATTCGGGAAATCGTGTTCGATCTCCTCCGGGAACGGCAGAAAATCGAAACGGTCCTTCCCGGTCGAGCCGAGGTAATCGTAGATGAGATTGGTACGTCCGCAGAAGAGCAGACCGCTGATCTGCTCCCACGCGGCATCCAGCGAAGTGCGCAGTTCCGGCGCTGTCTGAGGGGGAAACGTTGTCGTCATGAGGAGAGGTTCTCGTATCGGGCTTGTTGCAGTTTCACTCAAAGTGGATCGACGCCGAAAAGCGCGAATTTGACGCTCTTGTTGGTCTGTTCCTTCAACTGGGTCCGGGAGGCCATTTTCACATGCCCGTCGCCATATGCGGTCGACACGGAGTTCCTGTTGTGGATGATCCAGGGATTGGCCCCCCAGGTGCCGACGTCACCGCCGAAGAAGACCGCCTTGGGGCCGTTGTTCATCACCCCTTCCATGTTAGGTTTTGTCAAGCCACTTTTGTAACTTTTTTCCAGTTTTTCTTATATTCGAAGCGTAATTCCCCTTACCCATGTAACCATAGGTGTCGTTTTTGCTAAAAATCAAAACTTATTGTATCTCTGTTTCTGTTCTTCAAAAGATATTTTCTAGCACTTCACACCGGCAGCGGGTAAGCCATCGTTCCCAACCTTCCATCGACCGCGAACGTTCCAGACATTCGCCGATAATATGCCACATGCGAAAAACGTGTGAATTCGAAGCCTCTGTCTTAAGGTGTCGGATGCAATCCGCAACCAAGAGTTTTGTCGAGTAGCCTCTATGTTCAAAAATATCCTTTCGTTCTCCTTAAAATGGCGGTGAATTTCTCAACCTTTCCTACGGCATCTTTCGAAGACCAGGAGGTGAAACGAGTTGATTCACCATGCTTATGCTGCAATTGGTTTGTTAATAATCGCCCCTTCAATAACTTCGCCTTTAACCACATATCGCCACAACGCAACCATCAACTGACGCGCGAGCGCGACAATGGCGGTTCTCCGACTACGTCCTTTTTGCGCAAGGCGGTCTTTCCATTTTTTTGTCAACCAACTTTCCGGTTGCCAGCGATACCACAGCCATGCACATTCAATCGCCATTTTTCGCAGACTTTTGCGTCCTGCTTTGCTGATTCCCTGATCTCTTTTCATTGTCCCACTGGCATATGGACATGGTGTCAATCCGAAAAATGCGGCAAATTGTTTTCCCGTGGCAAAACGGTGAAAATCTCCGATCTCCCAAGGCAAGTGCCGTGACAAACGATCTCCGACACCTTTAAACTGTTGCAATTTTCTGACCGTTTCTGCCGTCGAATCAGTGTTGCCATTTTGTTTGGAAGTTTCTTCATCGTGATTCTGGAATTTCTGGATGGTCTGTTTCAATCAGCCAGTTCTTTCTCGAACAACTCCAGTTCGGCAAGCAAATTGGGAAGCCGAAGCAACAACAAGCTGGGACATTCTGCCCATTCCGGCAATTTCGACCATTTTCTAATTGCCTTGCGCCACTCTACCGCCGTCCGGTGTGATTTAAAACCTGGCAACGGTGTGCGTTCTATCAAAGAAATCATTTGAGCGTTTACGCGATCTATTGATTTTTGATACGATCCCATTCTCGTTCCGCATCCCGACGACCTTCCTCTTCCAAGGACGGGATGTAAACTGTTGGTATATGATCCGAGGGGTGCAAGGCGGCAAGGAATTTTGCATCAAGTTTGTCCGTCTTGATCGTCTTTCCACTCATAATCACTTTCAACTTGTTGATCGGAAGGATATGAACATTCGCATCAAGTGCAATCAACTTACGAGCTGGCCAGTAGCCATAGCGACCTGCTTCATAGAAAACATCTACGCGTTTGCCACTATGAAGCAAATTTGTGACCAGCTCAAACACGCGATCCTCTTTGCTTTGATCAACCTTGTCTTTCAGACCGTAATAACTCATTTTTCCCGCTTCCCAGTCCTGAACGGCTGTTGCCCAGAGACTGCCTCCCATATCAATTCCGACACTTATCTGGTTCTTGACTTGACTTTCACTGCGAATGGCATTACCTTTTCTCTGCATTTTTGAGCTCCTTTTTCGGTAATTTGGTTTGAGTAAATTTCCAAAGTTACTCGACAAAGGAGTTCTTTTCTACTCCGACAATTGCTTGTCACCTATACATGGTATCTTTCCGTTTGCTGTCGATCAGCAGAACGAAACGGCTGGGGGAGCGCAGCTGCTTGAAATTCAGAAGCGTGTCGTTGGTGGTCATCCCCGGGGCCGTTGTCTTGATCGAACCGCTCAGGTCGCCGTTTCGCCAGCTGCCGAGATAGTTCAATCCGTAGCAGTTGTTCCGGATGAAGTAGGTGCTCGCCAGATTTTCGGCGGTCGCGAGGTCGCTTTCCGGACAGAGGGCGACATACCGGTTGCCGGTGCGCAGATAGCCGCCCCGCATCAGGGCGCCCGCGTAGTTTTCCACCCCCAGACCGCTCGCGGGGACGCTCTCCCGGTAATCCGACGCGTAGAGCAGGATCAGCTGATTCATCGTCTTTAAATTGTTGTTGCAGGCGGCGGTCTTGCCCCGCTGTCTCGCCTTGTTCAGCGCCGGCAGCAGCAGACTGGCCAGAATCGCGATAATGGCGATGCAGATCAGGAGTTCGATCAGAGTGAATGTGCGAAGGGAACGGGTCTCCAGATGTGTGTGGATCATGATTCAACCTTTCCTGTCAAATGGCATCTTCGTATTGGCAATTGGTTCTTTCCTGTTCTACCAGCGGTAATAGCGGTACGGATCGTCCGAGGCGATCGGAATATCCGGATAGAAGCGGTTCTCCGGAACCATCGAGAGGGTCACCGTCGACGGCAGATCCCCGGATATTTCCGCTTCTCCTGCGAAATCTTCACCACATTCTTCTCCGGATGGAGCAGGGCGGCCGGCACGACGAACCGGCGGGAGAGCCCCCGTTTGCTTCCGGCAATGTTGATCGTGCGTTCCGGAATCTTCCGGCCGTTGACCTCCACCGCGAGGGAGCGCGAGGGCGAGGAGACCGCAAGGATCGCGTCGCTGCTCCGGCGGAGAACTTCCGGCGCGACATGGAAGGTGTTGCTGTGCTCTTCGACCCGCTTTTCGCCGGAGGCGGTTTCGGAGCTTTTCCAGCGGCCGGAGAACGCCACGCCGCGTTCCCGTTCGAGACGGCGGCGGTGTTCCCGGTCCAGTTTCCCCCAGGCGTCGAACCGGTCCGCGGCGCCCAGATTGCGGAGCAGCCGCGAAATGAGAAAATGGTTTCTGCGGCGGCTGGTCCGGTACTGAAAATCGGTTTCATTCATCATCCACGGCGCCACCTGCAGCACCACCACGCTTCCTTTGCCGAGCCGCAGGGCCTGCAGAGCGGTTCCGCAGTTGGAGCGGCCGGTGAATCCGGCGAACTCCAGCTCCATCCGGCAGTGCAGATCGGCGTTGGAGATTCCGCGGAACTCCGGAACCGCCCCGAGATCCCCGACGAAATCGGAAAAGCGCTTTTCAACTTTTTGTCTCGAATCTGCCGGGGAAGAGGTGATTCAGCTCCTCCTGCGACAGCGCGAGGGCGAAGACATTCAGCCCCTGCTTTACCGCGCCGGTCAGGTCGCCCAATCCGGTGCCGGAGGAGACGACAAGTACGCCGGATTCCGGAATCGTCACGCAGGGCTGAAACGCGACGCCCAGATCCTCCAGCAGCTGCGCCGCCTTCTCCCCCACCGCTGAACCAGGTCGGTCGGTCGGGCTGTACCCGGGCGGAATCCAGACGGCACAGCAGCCGGCGCAGGAGCTCATCCGCCTTCGGTTCATTCTGCGTCCGGTCGGAAAGATCGAACTGAGAGAAGATGGCGATGCCGTTCCCGCTTCTCCATTCCACCGCAGGGGTGTACTGCAGGTCGAAGCCGCACTGCATCAACGGCAGGAAATCGCCGATGACCGGCTTCTCCAGCGGAACACTGCAGACGTTGCCCCGGTTGCCCGCCCGCCACGCCCGGGTGTTGGAAAATCCCTGCCAGTTCCAGACCGGATCCTGCCGCTCCCAGCCGGGCAGGGCAAGTTCCGGCGGCGTCAGCGTGGAGGCTCCCCGCCAGTCGCGGGCCGGTTTCGCCGTGAAATCGGCGACCAGCGGGAAGACGGTGCGGATCCCGTACTCATTGCTGCGGAATCCGAGTTCGGCGAGTCCGGCGGAGTCCTGTTCCAACACCAGCAGCCGTCCGCCCCGCCGCATCTTCTCCGCCAGCGGCAGCGGACAGCCGGGCAGAGCCTGACGACCGACGACCAGCAGATCGACCTCTTCCAGATCCGCATCGCTCTTCACACTCCGGAAGGGCACGCCCAGACGCCGGAGCGCCGCCTCACTCTGCTCCCGCGGATCGTACAATCCGACCCGCGACTGCAGCCGGAGCGGCGGGGCGGAGGCGACCAGATCGATCCCCAAGCGGTCGCTCCGCTCCTCTCCGTTGTCGAAACGGACCGTCGCCTCGATGGGGAATGACCGCTCCCGGCAGCTCTCCGGAATCGGGAAGGTCACCGGGAGGTCGCGCCGGGTACCCGGCATCAGAGAGACTTCTTCCTGCTCTTCCAGACCGAGCGCCGGAACGCGCCAGCGGACCTTCGCGTTTCGCGTCCGCCGGGAATCGTTCAGGATCACAATCGTCTTTTCGACGGTTTCGCCGGGGCGGAAGGTGTGGGATTGTTCGGTCACGTCACCGGGTTTTCCGCCGATCCAGGCGATCAGCTCCCGCAGGTACGGCAGCCCCGCTTCGCCGACCCGGCTGACGGCGTAACTGCCGTATCCGTCGGCCGGATAACCGCCGCCGCGCCGGGTGCGGTCCGGCACGATTCCCGGCTGTTTCAGGTTGCGGAAACGGTCCGGATGGAGCTGTTCGTCAACCTCGTTCCGGCAGCGCCAGAATTTGCCCTGATCCCAGGGGAGGATGGCGGAGACGCCCCGGGCGCGCATATCCCGGTAGTTCTTCCCGATCATCGCGGCGATCACCTCGTCGCCGTCCTCATTGGCGGAAAATCCGCCGATCTCGCCGTACTGGACCGGCCGGTTTCCGGCGCAGAGGCGGCTCTGCCGTTTGTAGCGGATCTCCTTGAGCCGCGAGCTGCGGTACGCCTTTTCGCCCAGAATCGCCGCGTTGTACTCGTTGAACCACATGCACTGCACGCTCCGGACGCGCCAGATGAAATCGGGCCCGCGGTAGCTCGACCATGAGGCGATGTGCGGATTGCCCCACTCCACCAGCATGAGCGGCTTGACGCCGAACCGCTCCCAGTGTTCGAACCAGTCGCTCCGCTCCTGTGCCGGAACCCAGTTGAGGTAGCAGTTGATGGAGAAGATGTCGCCGAGGTTGCCCGATTCATGATGGTAAACCGGTCGGGAGGGATCCAGCTGTTTGATGAGCTCCGCCGAGAGCAGCGCCTGGCGCCGATTTCTGTAATCGACGGCGTTGGCCTTCTTCATGAATGGATCCGGGGCGTAGACGCCGTCGATCTTCTGCGGATTCTGGTCGCCGTAGTAGCCGGTTGCGTTGTGGTTGACCGCGTACAGAACCACGCCGGGAACGTTCTGGAACCGCCGGATCAGAAATTCCGCCATCTTCCGGTAGCGCTGTTCGTTTTTCTTCAGATCCCATTCGAAATCCTTGATGTGTGGCAGCGTCAGCGAAGTGAGCACGCCGGCGCGGGAGCTCTGGAGGTAGAAATCATCCTGATAGCCGACCATGCCGGGGGTGAAGAAGTAGTTGTAGGCGATCAGGTGGTTGAAGCCGTTCTTCTTCGCCCGTTCGGCGTAGCGGCGTGTGGCGGCGGCGCTGGAGTGGTCGGCGCCGTCCCGCATGGCGGAGCTGCACAGGCTGCGAAGATGGATCACCGACCCGTTCAGCATGAAGTTTCTGCCGTCGATCCAGAACTCCCGGAAGCCGAACTGTTGCGGCAAAAACGCATCCAGCGTGGCGCCGTCCGCCGCTTTCAGGCGGAGATTGGCGGTGTAGAGGTTCTCCGGCGTGTCGGTGTCCCAGAGGTGTTCCGCGAGCCAGTCGGCGGAGAATTGGATGCGGAACGGCCGCCCCCCGGACGGAATCCGGAAGCGTTCCGACTTCACCTGTTTGACGACCTCGTTGTTCCATAAAATATCCGCTTCGAGGGTGTAATCGCCGCCGTTTCCGGAGAGGCCGGTGTCGAAGGTGATCCGTTTCCGGCGGAAGCTGGTGAGGACGTGCACGTCGGTGATGGCCGCATGGAGCGGCTCCGCATGCAGATAGACGTCGCCGGTGATGCCCCGGTTGCTGATGCTCTTCGCCTCTTTGTGCTGCCGGTCCGGCGCCATGAAGACGCTGTCGCCGCTGCCGGCGGCCACGGCGGAGACCAGAATCGCCAGCTCATGCTTCCCGCCGGGGGTGACGAAGCGGGTGAGGTCGATTTTCCCGCCGGGGAAGTAGAGGTCGCCCGCCGGTTTCCCGTCGACGAAGATGCGTCCGGCGGTCTGGAGCATGGTGATTTCCAGCAGAATTCTCCGATTTCTCCAGCCGTCGGGGATGGTGATGGTACGCCGGTACCACGCCGAAACCAGCGCCGCGGGATTTCCTCCCGGGAACCGTTTCGCATCCAGTCCGTAAACCATCGTGCTGTCGCCCGGCTGGTTCTTTTTTTGCCCATGCCGGGCCAGATGCCCGGGACCTTGAAGAATCCCCATCCGGAATGTTCCGCAGGCATCCTGCGGGCCGTTTCCGTGGTCAGGACCGGGTAGAACTGCCACAGCCCGTTCAGAGAGACGATCTCCCGGGTCGAGGTGGTCCGGCGCCAGGCGTCGTCCATGCTCCAGTTTTCCTCAAGCGACAAGCCGTTCGGCGGCGGCGCGTCGCCCCGCGAATTCTCTTCCGCGCCGTACTCCGGCAGGAGCAGAAGCACCGTTGCGCAGATAAAAAGAAGTTTTCTGATCATGAAAATCTCCATTTGATGAATGAATTCTATTTATATTTTATGACAAAAGTCGTAGCATGTCAATATTGCACCGATTATATTATATCGTGAAACGGTTAAAATATATATGGAAAATTAACATCATGCAATATCCGCGGAAAACGATCACGGCCGACCGGGAGGAGTTTCTGCCAGAGACCGTCACTCATCAGGAGGCGGGAGAACAGCGACTGACGGTTCACCGCCGGAACAGCCGGCTCTACTACCTCTATCTGCCGCCGGAAATCCGGGAGATGGTATATGTGGAAAATTTCTTCGAAACCCACTGGCTCAAACGGGCGCGGTTCCATCGGCGGAACGTCCCCTGGCCCTCGGTGGAGTTTGTGCGGGAAGGCGCACTGCGGGTGGAGACGCGCGAATGGGAAACGCCGCGGATCGTCCACGCCGGGAGCCTGCTGTGGATTCCGCCGGTCTGCGAGGCGACGCTGAGTCCCGGGCCGGAGGGATTCTGCCGCAAAGTTTCGCTGACACTGGGCGGAGCGCTTCTGCCTGCCTGGCAGCGGGCGAACGGCTTTGACCGCTGCCGGATCCTGCCGGAGATCGACCGGAAAGAGTTCGAATTACGTCTGGAGGAGTTTCGGCTGCTCTACGAACAGCAGTCGGAGCAGGCGCTGCGGGAAAACGGCGTGGCGACCTGGCGTCTGCTGCAATTTCTGCAATCGCCCTATCCGGTGCGGGAGATTCCTGAGCGCTTTTTGAAACTGCGGGAGAAGATCCGCCGCAATCTTCACCGTCCGCTGACGTTGGCGGAGCTGAGTCATGATGCGCAGTGCACGAAGATCCATCTGGTACGAGAATTCCGGAAATACTTCGGAGAGCCGCCGCATCGGATGCTGCGGGGCATGCGCATGCGCCTTGCCGCCACCATTCTGCTGCAGAGACCGGAACTTTCGATCAAAGAGGTTGCCGCGCAGGTCGGGTATGACAGCGCACTGATATTCTCCTCGGAATTCAAACGTTACCACGGGGGAGTCGCCGCGGAACTTTCGGAACGGAGTGACCGCGTCTGCGGCCGGGAGGGAAGATGGCGTTTCAGATTCGTAATATCGTTCCCGGTGATTTCCCGCTGTTAAAGGAGTTTCTGTACGAAGCGATCTTCGTCCCGGAAGGTGTGGCGCCGCCGCCGAGAAGCGTGGTGAACCGCCCTGAATTGCAGATCTACTTTGCGGATTTCGGCTCCCGGGCGGGCGATCTGGGGCTGGTTGCGGAAAGCGGCTCCGAAGTTGTCGGCATGGTCTGGTGCCGGCTCATGCACGATTACGGACACCTCGACGATGACACGCCGTCGCTCGCCCTCGCGGTCCGCGAACCGTTCCGCAGCAATGGAATCGGGAGCGCTTTGCTGCAGGCAATGCTTCTGCTGCTGAAACAGGCGGGGTATCCCCGGGTATCCCCTCTCGGTACAGAAGGCGAACCGGACGGTCCATCTCTATCGCCGGGCAGGATTTCATCCGGTCCGCGAAACGGCGGAGGAGTTCCTCATGGTGGCGGAACTGCCTTGACCATGTTCCAGCATGACCTGCCGCTTTTGTTCAGACTTCTGTAAGTCAAATCAAGATTCCCTTGCATTTTTTTATTAGCTCTTATATTAAATTCGAAAAACTATTAATAAAAAACAATAATATATGAAATAATATTTGTCCGCAAAATGGACAGAAATGGAGGTACAGAATCAGGCATCGGCAAATTCTGATCTTTTTCCGGCACGTGAGATTGCAAGAATCTTAAAAACAAATTGTTTTTTGAGGGAGGGGAAAGCATGAAGATCGAATGTCCTCACTGTGGTGGTCACTATGACGTGGATCCTCAATATATAGGCCAGACCTTGAAATGTCCGGATTGCGGAAATGAAATTGAAGTAAACAATCCAAACTTGATTCCATGTCCGGATTGTTTTGTACCAATTTCCCGACGGGCAAACTGTTGTCCCCATTGCGGTGCCGTACTGAAAGCTCCGGAAATGACGACAATACGACTGGAAAACCAAACTTCCTCGACCGATTTTGCTTCGGAAAAAGAGGTTATGGTCTGTCATCCCGGCGCAATGAACTATCTATGGGCAATTATTTTAGGAATTATCACCCTGCCTTTCATAATCGGTATCTTGATCCTTCTGTATGTCTGGATAGAAATACATTATACAACTTACCGAATTACCACAGCGCGGCTCATTGTCCGCCGCGGCTGGATTGGAAAACTGCAAAACGAAATCTGGATCAAAGATATGCGCGCAGTGAATCTGGTGCAGGGGTATGGCAACGGCTCATTGGAGTGGGAAATATTTTGATTGGAAGTGCGGCAACAGCTGGAACAGAGATCAGCATGATTGGAATTTCCAACCCGCAGAAGGTTGTGGACACCATTAATTCCCTTCGCCATTGATACCAGAGAACAAAATGCAGGGATGGGCGAAAGCGGTACCGTAGCGGGATTTTCCGGCTTCTGCGGTGCGTAGTCGCGAGGTAGGCGATATGCTGAACTTCCGCGAGAATTTGATGCTCGAGGGAGCTGGAGGGCCGGTCGCCCTCCAGACCTCTTCGGTTGGGTGAAGACGGTACCGAGGCGAGAATTTCCGGCTTCTGCGGTTCGCAGTCGGGGCGGAGGCGATATGCTAAACTTCCGCGCGGGTTTGATGCTCGAGGGAGCTGGAGGGCCGGTCTCCTCCAGACCTCCCCGCCCGTGAGAAGACCCAAGTCGGTTGATACTGATCCGCACGCGGCCCTCGCGGGCCTTACTTGTCGGGCTTCGCCCGCCAACTCCTCAATCGCCGGAGGGGCTGCGCTCGACTCCGTTCGACTGCGTCGCAATTGCTCCTTGCTGCTTTGCGTTTCGCAAAGCAGTTCTCTCACATGCGCTCGCGGCGCTGACCGCGCTTAAGGCCCGCGAGAAGACAGGGTTTTGTCGCAATGCAGAGCAGTTCTCTCACATGCGCTCGCGGCGCTGACCGCGCTTAACAAGAGCGCGGGCCAAACCGAGAGGGAAGCGCTCGCGGCGCAGGACGCGTACCTGCGAGAAAAATGATCTGCCTCATATGAAGCAGCTTCTGCTGCCGTGAAATCAGCGCTTTTCCGGAATAACCTCGATCCAGTAGTCGTCGAGCAACCGGGTTATAAAGAATTGTTGCCACGTGGTTCGACAAGTAAGAAAATCTTCTTTTATTCTCGAACCATTACGAGAAGTTGTGATTTGACGTAATTTGAAGGTGAGTTATATTAACTTCATCCGTACGGTCCCGATGCTGCCTGTTGTGATTTGACGTAATTTGAAGGTGAGTTATATTCTTCCGCTTCAATCGGGTACTCGTAGAAATGTTGTGATTTGACGTAATTTGAAGGTGAGTTATATTTCAATCGTACCGCCGGCGGAGCTGTGCAAGCGTTGTGATTTGACGTAATTTGAAGGTGGGTTATATTATCTTTGAATTCAAGAAACTGATCTGGATTGTTGTGATTTGACGTAATTTGAAGGTGGGTTATATTAAAAGGCCATGAAAGTCGGAATTATTGAGGGTTGTGATTTGACGTAATTTGAAGGTGAGTTATATTTACAGAGTTTTTTCCCCGGTTGTCGTCAGCGGTTGTGATTTGACGTAATTTGAAGGTGAGTTATATTGACCGGGACCGCTTCTGCCGCAAACTAATGTTGTGATTTGACGTAATTTGAAGGTGAGTTATATTAGATCTTGGATCAGGATGCCAGAGACATGTGTTGTGATTTGACGTAATTTGAAGGTGAGTTATATTTACGAAAAAACGGGGTGTAACGTTTGATTAGTTGTGATTTGACGTAATTTGAAGGTGAGTTATATTAGTCTCACATTGTGGAAACCTCGCTTCAGCGTTGTGATTTGACGTAATTTGAAGGTGAGTTATATTAGACACGCGAATATTTGCAGAAACTGCTAGTTGTGATTTGACGTAATTTGAAGGTGAGTTATATTTTTCAGCAAGAAGAACCGCAATTTTTTCTTGTTGTGATTTGACGTAATTTGAAGGTGAGTTATATTTCTTCCACGCCTACGCGCTCACGGTACACGTTGTGATTTGACGTAATTTGAAGGTGAGTTATATTAACCGGCGATTTCAGCAGCACGATGAACCAGTTGTGATTTGACGTAATTTGAAGGTGAGTTATATTATTCGTTCGATATTTCCATTGCCAGTATAAGTTGTGATTTGACGTAATTTGAAGGTGAGTTATATTGGCCATCTTCTTCTCCAGCTCCGCCATCTCGTTGTGATTTGACGTAATTTGAAGGTGAGTTATATTTTGCGCGGGGGGTTTCCCCGCAGAACAGGGGTTGTGATTTGACGTAATTTGAAGGTGAGTTATATTTTACGGGATAGTCTGGACTCCCTGCCGCAAGTTGTGATTTGACGTAATTTGAAGGTGAGTTATATTCGGCGGATTTGGTCGGATCACTGCCCGCCTGTTGTGATTTGACGTAATTTGAAGGTGAGTTATATTTCGACGGGCTGTTCCCGGAGCTGGAAATTGGTTGTGATTTGACGTAATTTGAAGGTGAGTTATATTAGTGATTCAAGAATATCCATCGTTTTACCTGTTGTGATTTGACGTAATTTGAAGGTGAGTTATATTATCCTGCCATTCGGTTGCCATTACTTCACAGTTGTGATTTGACGTAATTTGAAGGTGAGTTATATTGTATGCGCAATTACCTCGCTGATATTCATGGTTGTGATTTGACGTAATTTGAAGGTGAGTTATATTTTCATCCACACGAAATCGGAAATTCGTAGAGTTGTGATTTGACGTAATTTGAAGGTGAGTTATATTACCCGTGGTTCGATTGTCTTCTTCATGTGTGTTGTGATTTGACGTAATTTGAAGGTGAGTTATATTATTGGAGATACAACTCCTTTAATACCAACGACATCTTCAAGAATTTTCGAGTTTTAAAAAAGTTCCAGCTGAAGGGGTGCGGGTGGAGGTGGAGTGGTTTTTCTCCCGACAAAAGTCCGTGTGTCACTGAATTGACGATCGGTCACTTTCAAAACCGTGACAATCCCCTCTGCCGGAACCATCGCTTCAACCCGGTTGATGTGTACCAGAGCATTCTCTCCGGTAGCACAGTGTCGAATGTAGACGGAGAACTGCATCATCTGGAATCCATCCTTAATCAAATCATGACGAAATCCAGCCGCAGCCTTTCGTTGCGCCTTTGTATTGGTCGGTAAGTCGAACATCACATAGATCCACATCGCCGCGTACCTGCTGATTGCCTGATATTCCGCACTCATTTTTTCACAAATTCCGGATATTTGATGACCGTTTCTTCCCGCAAAAAACAGCGGACCAGCGATGCAGAAGTATAGCTGATACTGTTCAAAAGAGGACGTCTCTCCGCTCCCGATATGACATCCGCCGTCAAAAACTGAAGCAACTGTGATTTCTGAGCTTTTCCCAATTCAGGCACCGAGAAAAAATCATAAGCGGAAAAGACCATTTCATCCACGAACGGCCGAAACGGCTCCATGATGTCATCCGCAAGACCGAAAGGATTATACTGATTCGCGTGGTGAATCCCTGCCACGCAGAGCAATCCGGATCCAGTCAATGCACGCGCCACGGCTGCTCGCAAGATGGCATATCCATAATTCAGCGCGGGATTCGGTGGCCCCCCGTCTTGACTGCGTAAAAACTCTTTGCGTCCGGCAAGCTGCCGAAAATAATATCGCGCAGCCACAGCTTCCGCGTTGGCGGCATCTCCCGCCTTGACCGATTCCGCCAACACACGCAGCCGCTGATCCGACAAGTCCAGACGTTTCAAGCATTCAGCCTGATTGGTGATCTTGGCTTTGACCGTTTGCCGCCAGAGACGGGCTTTCAACGCACCGGTGGCACGCAGTTGCGCTTCCGTATGCCGTTGCGCCAGCGTATTTCCGGCAAACGGCTGAAGCATTGCCGATGGCATGTGCGCCGCATCGCAGACGACCACGGCAATATTCTCTTTCGCCAGTGCATTGAGGCATGCCGTCGTTACCGAGAGCTGCAGCGACTCCAGAACGATGAAACCAAGATCTTCCAGCGGAAACGTCCGTTTCTCCGAAACACCATCGATACCTCGCGGCTCATAGGCCAGCAGGGAGCGTTCGAGGAACAACCTGCCGGGCGATCCGAAAAACAGCGTTCGCTTCAGCATGAAAACCACCTTCCCGAGAGTTTTATTTCAGGAAACGTATCTCGCCGTCTATGGAAATGACAAAATCAATCCCTTCAAAGATCAGGTGATTGGAAAATTTTTCACTGCTGATTTTCAACAGTCTGGCCGGCTCCTGAAAAGAGATGCTCGACGCCTCTTCGACTCCCATCGTTTTCTTCATTTCCGCCTGTACCTCGGATTTGGCTCTGGCCTCGCAATGATAGCGAAGATTCAATCGCGGCCTGTCTTTCTCAATTATGATGATTTTATATAACCGCCTGCAGAGTTCCCGTGGAGAAAGTTTTTTCAATTCATCAGGTGTGGTTTCATAGGCAAGAGCCATCGTTCCCGGTGCAATAAACCCGATAAACTCCCCGGTCTCGATTGTTTTTCCGGAGGAACGTAATCCGACCGCTTATGCGCATTCGCCCAGTCCCAGAGCGATTGCAGGCAATAGCAGAGCTCTCCCTGAGGCGACCGGAAGAGCGCCGCCTTGAAATTCCCCCTTTGGCAGTCTCGGCATAAATGTAGTTTTTGTATTCCACTTCGGAAGCATAGGCGTGTTTCCGGATCTTCAACGGCTCTGCATTTCGGACGAAGCACCGGACCTTGCGGATCGGCGGCCCTTGAAAAGTACCGTCTTTTGATTTCATATGAAAACCGCCTTCCGCGATAGCGTCCTTAAAAGATTTTCCCGAATCCATGCGGAGTCGGAGCTGTGCTGATACAGCCTCACGAATCGCGGGATCGACAATAGCGGCGAGAGCGGATTCTTCTTTGAAATATTTAAAAATCAATTCTTTGCGGAATACATATTTCTCTTCACCGGATTCCGGGTCTTTGATGCGTCCTAAATAACTGTCGTTATGCAGTTGTCCGCGGACAGTGTCGCCGCCGGCTGTCACCACCCGTCTGAGTTCGCCATCCGCCGTTTTGTACGGCGTGACGAGATGAACCCGTTTTCTGGTCTGTTTCGTTTCATTGTGCCGAGTAAAATGAGCGACCAGAATCTCTTCTGATTTCTCAAATACATCTTCCGGGAATGAGCGCCAGGGATAGGCATCCGGCAGAGTACTGCTGTATCGGGCATATGTCATTGCCTTTTCCTCATCAAGCCGATACGCTTCACTGATTCTTTGAAAGAACCCCTCCGTCAAAGCAGCAATGCACATGGCGTCAATGGCATGGTGCCGATGATCGCTGCGCTCTTTTTTCTCATAGAATCCCTGCACTCCCCACGCTTTTCTTGCCCATTCCGTCACGCGCCCGTTTCTGGAGTAGGTGTTTTTGTAAACGGACTTCAGCAGGAAAACCGCATGACGGGCGATAATTCCGGTATCCACCAGCTGCCGCCGGGAAAATCCGCCCTGTTGCAATTCATCATCCGTAAGCTCAAACGCCGCCAGTTTTGCGCACAAGTAATTAAACTCCCTTTTACATTCCAGGAACTCCACCCGCTTCTGCGGATTGCCTCTGGCAGCAGAACGGAGTTTTTCCAGACGCGAACGCAGATTTTCCCGTTTTTCCTCCCAGCCGACAACTCTGATATTCTCCCGGATGGAGTTGTACTCTTTCCATTTTACATCATAATTCGGACACGCCGTCGGCAGACCGTTTTTCTTGATGTAACGATTGTAATCCGTAAAACAAAGCGTCAGATTCTCCATACTGCTGTCTCCGCCACGGGAACGGGGAACTGTATGCTCAATCTCAACAACATTGTCACCACTCATCAATTCCGCCAGCCCGATCGGGTTACCGGTATAAAGACAGCGCTTATTCTGTTCCATCCAGAGGGCATAACGCAAAATCTGTTCTTCCGTTGCTTCATATCCCAGTGCTTCGATCGCTTCACGATACTGTTTGCGCAGATTCTCCTGTTTTTTCTGGTAATTTGCAACCGCCATGCGCGTATTTTTGTCATTTACAGAACGGGCAAGTTCCACGTGGATCTCGGTATCGGCATCGATTTTTCCCGTTTTGCGAAGATGATTGACCAGACGTCGGAGAACGTTCAGCGACCGGTATACCATCGGATTGTAGATCATTCCCAGATTCACTTCCGGAAGAATCTCACTTCGGGAATGATCCTGATAATCGGAACGGCTGTTGTAACGGTACAGCAATTCAAAACGATCCGGTGTCACGTGGAATTCGTCCTCCAGATAGTGTTTGATCCGTTCCGTCAAGGAAAGAAATTCGGCACGTTGGCTGGATTCCGACGCAGCTTCCCGCTCCATACGCCAGTCGGCCTCCAACTGTTCCAGATCCGCAATAATTTTCTCCCCGTTTTTCTGAAAAACATCTTTTTCCAAGTACATCCGGCAGTTTTGCCAGAAACACCGCGCGGGTCTGAATATGCCCGGCCTCAAGGAAAGGCAGAATCTTCCGGATCGCATAAAGGCTGAAATTCGCATACCCTGCCGGAATTCGAATTCTGACAAATTTTTCCGCCTGATCTACAGTCAAGCCGGCTCGTTCGATGGCAAAATTTTTCAGCATATCGTCGTCATCGAAAAAGGTAAGAGCGTCAAACAGGGTCTGGTAATCCATGCTTTTCGGTTTATTGTCACGCCCGATGTATTCGTGATGCCAGGCAAAAAGATCTTCCGTTCCCAGTATTTTCTGCAACTGGTTCGTGACGGGAGATGATGCGATCGATTTATCTGGGGGATAATTCCACGCCGACCATTCATTCTTCGGATATTTAGGGTATAATTTCCGAACCAGCTTTTCAAATTCGAAGCTTGGCTTGCCGACCAGAAAAGCGGCCTGTGCTTTCTGCCGTTCTTCTTCATTCAGGGGAACGCCGTTCTTTCGGATACTGTTGATGAACGAAAGCATCCGATAGCGTTCAAACAACGGGTGACCGATCAAACAACGGACACGTTTTTTCTCCAGAGAACAATGACCTGCAAGATGTTTCTGCGAACGCAGAGGACGCTGCAGAAAGATCGCTTTTCTCATTTCGGCGACAAATGGTTCCGGAAGCTTCTGCACTTCACATATTTTTTCAAATTCCGGCTCATAATGCTCTTTTTCTGCCGCAACGGTTAACTTTACGGATTTTTTCAGATCTCTGGAACAATTCATAAAAATACTGCCCCAGAGTGCACTGTTTCTTTTGTAGAATTTCCGTCAGCTGATTGATTTCCTTCTTAAAATTGGTCAATTCTTTTTCATTCGAAGAGGAAGACTCCTTGCGGGAACTCCAGAAGCCTCGCCGAATCGCCAGATGGTAGAACGCCCGGCCCAACTCTTGCGGCGGCAATTTTCTTTCAGCGGCTTTGGCCCGGAAATAATAGGGATTGTCTTCCTTCGTGCTGCCGAGCCAGGCGATGAAATTCCGGTTTTCAATGGGAAATTTTCCATTTCGGATCCAGTTTTGCAATTCAGCCATGGTCAATGGACACATCTGATTTGCAATCAAAACCTTCAATGTGTGATACTTTCTCAGGCGACGGCGGAATTTCAGGCGGCGCGCAGCCCGGAATGCCCGTCGTTCTGCGGCGGGAGAACGTTCCGCCTCCCTTCCCTTTTCATCCGGAATCCCCTGTTGAAAAACCACGACTCCGGCATCGGTAAACCTCTTCTGAAAAGGATCCAGAATTGCCCAACCAAGCGAATTCGTTCCAACATCAAGACCTAAGATTCGGCTCATGATTTTACTCCTTTTCTCGGAAATGGATTTGCAAAATTTTTTTCTTTGTGATAAGTTAAGATTGTCTTATCACAACAAGGCTATATGCCGAAGGTGATTACACCTATGGGGCCGGTTCGCCGGTCCTTCTTTTTTCAGGGAGAATGTAACTGGAATCGAGACCGCCCGGAAAACCAAACCGGAAAACGGCCCCAAAAAAAGCCGCATGTCAAAAACTCCATGCGGCAGATTTTTCACCGTTTCTCAGGAATAACCTCGATCCAGTAGTTGTCAGGATCTTCGCAAAAGTAGATGTGCATCTCGGGGTTTTCGTAGCAGATGCAGCCCATCTTCTCATGGCGGGCATGGGCTGCTTCGTAATCATCGACCTTGAATGCCAGGTGAAATTCGTTGTCGCCGAGATTGTACGGCTCCTTGCGGTCTCGGAGCCAGGTCAATTCCAACTGGTGAGAGCTGTTCCCGTCCTCCAGATAGACGATGATGAAGCTCCCGTCCTTCGCTTCGATCCGCCGCACCTCGTGCATGTCAAAAGCGTCACGGTAGAATTTCAGGCTCTTTTCAAGGTCGAGCACGTTGAAGTTGTTGTGTACCATCCGGAATTTCATGCCATTTCTCCTCTTCATTGCGCTGCAACGTATTCCGGAAATGACGGGCCGTCATTTCCGGATAAATAACGGATCGGTTCCGTTATTTTACAGATTCCGCAAAGATACGGAAGTTGTTCCGCCAGAAGCCCGCCGGAGCAAGTTTCGCCGTCTCTCCATCCAGCTGACGGTTCATCAGCCGGAACCAGAACTCCGCATTCGTCAACTTCAACTTCTGTTCCAGACGCAAGAAAAACTGACGCCGTACCCGTGCATCGTCCAGCGGAAGAGGTTCCGGATCCTGACCGGCACGACGGCACAGCACCTTCCCCGGCCGGATCGATACCACATCCGCCAGCTCATGGCCGGCAAGCTCCACATTGAAACTGTTGTTTCCATTCACCGCTTCCACCGTGCGAACGAAATTGCGGAATTTCACCGCCTCCTTCGGCAACTCCTGCTGCATCGCACGGAACGTGTTCAGCAACGCCTTCTCCTCCCGGGAATCCGCCGCCGAAGGCGCAATGTATTCCGACATGCTCTGCACCGCTGCGTTCAACGAAGCCTCATTCCCCTCCAGGCCGGCGCTGTAAAAATCCCGCCACCAGCGCGGGATAATACCGCCCCAGCTCCGCTTTCAAACCGGCTACCCGGGCGGCAAGCTGCCGCTGCAGCTCCGCCGCCAGACGCCTCTGCTCCGCCGCCTGTTCCCGCAGAAGCCGCGCCTGCTCCTCCCGCTGGCGCCGCGCTTCCGCTTCCGCCTCGGCACGCGCCCGCTTCGCCTCATCCGACGCCTCGCGCCGCTCGGCAATCTCCCTTCAAATGACGCTCCCGGGCGGCTGCCCGCGCCGGCGCAGCTCGATGCAGCTCATCCAGCCTGCCATACACCTCCTGCATCGGCCGGAGCGCGGAACGCTCCTCCTCGGTCTGCGGCTGCGGGAAAACGGGTGAAAAATTCATCCCCCGCGGCAAGCTGCCCCTCCCGATCATCCGGACGATTCCGCACCAGCGTCAGGAATTTTTCGATTCCGTCAAGATATGCCCGCCGGGTCGCCGGCTTCTGCGACTCAATCTTCTTCTGCGGCGCAACCGGTTCCGCCTTTTTCTCCGGCTCCGAAGCAGAAACGGCCTCAGTCGCCGCCTTTGCCCGGGCGGCAAACCACTCCGCAACCGGCTTTCCATACGGTTTTAACGGCTCCGGCAATTTGTCGCCCTTCGCCAGAAATACAAATGTCCCGCCCGCGCCAAGCACCACGACCAGCACGATTCCGCCAATCAGCAGCACCAGTTTCATCCGGCGCGAAAGCCGGCGGCGCGGCGGAGGAGTTTCCTCCTGCGGCGCTTCCGGCTCCGGAGCCATTTCAGGCCGAGGAATATTCTCCGCCGTCATCTCCGGCGCCTTCTCCTCCTTCGCCGGCTCCGCCCTCTTCTCCTCCACAGGTTTTTCCTCCGGCACCGAAGCCGGTTCTGAAACGGGACGTTCCGTCACATTTCCGTCACTTTCCTCCGCAACATCATGAGAAACAGATGGTTGCGAAGAAGAAACAGGAGCCGTCATTTTCGGTGCCGCCGCCTTTGCCGCCGCCGGAAGCTTGAATGACGGTGCCGCCGCCTTCTTCCCGAACTTCAGGTTCAGGGTCGGCACGTTCGGTCCCGCCGGACGATAGTTGCGCATGAACATGTCGAGCGCCTTCATGAGCGGCGTCGGCGTCTGGTAGCGATCTTCGATGTTCCGCGCCATCATCTTCATGATGATCGTATTGAGTTCGTCAGGAATTTCCGGATTCACCTCTTTGGGCGGCGTCAGATTCCCGGCGACGTGCATCCGGGCAATCTCCTCGGCGGTGTCCGCCACGTAGGGGAAGCGCCCTGTCACAAACTGGTAGAGCGTCGCCCCGAGACTGTAGATGTCGCTGCGCACATCGGTAGGAACGCCGGTGAGCTGTTCCGGACTGATGTACTGCGGAGTACCCATCACCTCGTCTCCGACCTCCTCATCCCGGTTTTCATTCCCGGCCACCCGGGCAAGACCAAGGTCGGCCAGCTTGGCGAAGCCGTTGGCGTCCAGCATGATGTTATCCGGCTTGATGTCCTGGTGAACCAGTTTCTGCTCACGCCACGCCGCATCAAGAGCACTGGCAATCTCACGAACCACCTTGGCCGCCTGCATGAAGTCAAGCTTCTTCTGCCGCTGGAGAATCTGTTTGAAGGTCTCCCCCCTCACATACTCCATCGCAAAGTAAAAAATCCCGTTCTCCTCGCCAACCGCATAGGCCTGCACGATGTTCGGATGGTTGATCTTTCCTGCCGCCCGCGCCTCGCGGAAAAGACTCTCGACATACTCCTTGTCGTTGAGAAATCGATCCTGCAGCACCTTGAGCGCCACCGGCCGGTCCAGCGAAAGCTGCCGGGCGAGAAACACCTCACCCATGCCCCCCTTGCTGATCTCCCGCTCAATCAGAAAATCTCCGATCACCGCTCCGGGTGAGGTGGGGTCTCCGGGAAATTCACCATCGCGCCGCATTTCGGGCAAACGGTCTGCGCTCCGCTCTCCGGACGCTCCGCCTCAAAGACGCTTTTACATTTTTCACAATAAATTTTCATCGTTTCCGTCGCTCCGGCTGCTCTGCATTGTCTGATTTCTTCTATCGTTCATTCGAATATAATCCGCTCTGCGGGAAAATCAATCCCCGGTCAGAAAAAGTAACGCAGGATCGCATCCTTGCGCAACTCCTCCAGGTAACGGGCCCGGCTTTTTTCGCGAAATTCTTCCCTCATACGGGTACGGATCTCCGCCGCCAGCCGGCGAAAATCCGACTGCTCCTCCGAAAAGTGCGCAATCACCTTGAGAAAGAAAATCCCTCCCCCCGTCCGCACCGGCCCATAAACACGCCCCGGCGTCAATTCCGGCATCGCCGCCGCAAATTCGGGACGAAGCCGACGCCGTTCAATCCGCCCGAGGCTCCCCCCTTCTCCGCACCCGGCCCCGCCGAATAAAGCCGCGCCAGCTCGGCAAACCGACCGGAATCCGCCTTGAGCGCCTCAGCGATCCTCTCCGCCGTCACCTCCAGTTCGGGCGAATCCTTCGGCAGCAAAATCATCCCCAGCTCCAGGCTCTCCGGACGTACAAACTCCTGCCGGTGCTTCTGATAATATTCATAGACTTCCCGCGGCGTGATATCCTGTTCTATCTGGTACCGGCGGTAGATCATCAGCTGGACAATCATATTCTCCTCCACCTCACTGCGGAGCTTCTCAATCGAAGAACCCGCCTGCCGCGCCTGCCGGATGAACTCCGCACGCGAACGGTACCCCATCCGCTCGGCGACATTGTCCAGCTCCTCCTCGATCTGCTGGTTGGGAATCTCGAACGGCTGCCGCCGGTAGTCCGCGATCACCAGCTTGCGGTCGATGAGATCGTTCACCGCCTTGAGCCGGATCGCCCGGATCGCCTCATACAGCCGGTCGCCGGAATACGCGGCGTAGGCCTGATACTCCTGCTGCCGCGTCGCAGGCAGAATATCCTCCAGGCTGACCGGCTCGCCGTTGACCGAAGCAAGAACGGAATTGATCTGCAGTTCATCATCCGGCCGCAGCTCATAATTCGCCGCGCCTGCCGACAGCGCAATGCAGCTCAGAAGCGCCCAAATGTTCCATCCGATTTTCATGCTGAACCGCCTCTCTTCCTTAAGGCGGCAATATAGCACGTTTTTCCGTCGAACTCAAGCCGTCCGGCGAATTTTCCGGAATCAAACCAGCAGCATGCAGTCGCCGTAGCTGTAGAAGCGCATCTTCGCCTCAATCGCCGCGGCGTAGGCGGCCAGCACTTTCTCCCGGTCGCAGAAGCAGGAGACCAGCATCAGAAGCGTGCTCTTCGGCAGATGAAAGTTGGTGAGCAGCATATCCACCGCCCGGATCTTACGCGGCGGATAGAGGAAGATCTCGGTCTTCCCGTGCCCGGGCGAAACGGTTCCATCCTCCGCGGCACAGCTTTCCAGCACCCGCACCGTCGTGGTGCCGACCGCGAGCACCCGTTTCCCCGCCCGGTGGGTCGCATTGACCAGCTCCGCCGTCGCCGGTGTGAGAAAGTACTCCTCAGAGTGCATCCGGTGCTCTTCGGCGTTCTCCACCGAAACCGGCTTGAAGGTGCCGGGACCGACGTGGAGCGTCACCGCCGCTTCGCGCACCCCCTTCGCGGCGATTCCGGCGAGAATCTCCGGCGTGAAGTGCAGTCCCGCCGTCGGCGCCGCCACCGCGCCCGCCTTTTCGGCGTAGACGGTCTGGTAGCGTTCGGAATCGGCGGTCTCGTCGCCGCGCGAGATGTAGGGCGGCAGCGGAATGTGCCCGTAACGCATCTGAAGACGGTCGGAATCGGCGCTGGAAAACTCCACCCGGAACGACCCGTCCTCGTTTCTCCCCTCGACGGTGAAGCCGTCTCCGTCGACGTTGAGTTCGCCGGAGTGGTCGAGCAGCACCGCGCGGGTGCCGCAGCGCGCCCTGCGGCCGGGACGGAGCAGCACATTCCATCGCCGCCGCTCCGGATCGAGCGCCTCGACCAGCAGAAGTTCGAATTTCGCCCCGGCCGGATCCCCGTCGCGTCGCGCGAACATCCGCCCCCGCAGCACCCGGGTGTCGTTGTAGATCAATGCGTCCCCGGCCTCGAGATAGTCGCGGATCGCCGGAAACGGGAGGATCTCAAACGCTCCGCTGCGGCGGTCGAGCACCATCATCCGCGACCCGTCGCGCCGCGCCGCCGGATACTGGGCGATCAGCTCCTCCGGGAGCGTGTAGTCGAAAAAGCGAAGTGCTGAGCATGATCCTACCCTCTGCCGCCCCGCATCTCCTCGCGGGCCTGCCGGAGCCGGGCAAGTTCATGTTCGCTCAGGCTGTTGATCCCCTCCCGGGAGATTTTATCGAGCAACGCGTCGAGTTCGCGCGGCGAGACCGGTCCTCCCGCGGGCGGCGGCTCCGCAGAGGGACGCGCGGCCTCCCCCAGGCCGGCGGCCGCTTCCACTCCCCCGGACGCACCCGGTGCCGGAACGGATCCCACGGCAGAGAACTGCCGAAGAGAGCCTTCAGAAAGCAGTAGCCGCCGAGAAATCCGCCGAGGTGGGCCAGATGGGCAATGCCGCTCTGACCGCCGGTCATTTCAAGGATGATTTCAAGGATGGTGTAGCAGATCACCAGCGTCGCCGTCTTCAGCGGGAAGAACGGCATGAAGATCATGACGAACCTCCGGTTCGGCTCCAGCATCGCCGCCGCCATCATGATCGCGCAGACCGCGCCGCTGGCGCCGCAGAGGATCGCAGGCGTGTTCCAGTTGAAGAGCAGAAAGAGCAGGTTGCCGGTTATCGCGCCGGCCAGGTAGAGCGCAAGAAAACGCTTTCCGCCGATGTGGGGCGCCACCAGCGTGCCGAAAAGATAGACTCCCCCACATGTTGAAGAAGATGTGAGAAAAACTCCCGTGCAGGAATCCCGCCGTCACCAGCTGGTAGAGATGAAAATCCCGGATGCCGCCGCTGGTCAGCGCCAGCCGGAGAAATCCCGGCGACTCCGGCGGGGCGATGAAGAGATAGGCGATCACGTTGATCGCGATCAGCGTCCAGATCATATTCATGCCGTTGTCGGCGGGACGACCGCCGTTCCGCATATAGGGACGGTCAAACAGGCTCATAATGTTGCTCTCCTCCGCATTACCGTCGTAAATCGTGTCGAATTTCGTAATATACCATATTTATGGAGAATATTCCAGTTGATTTTCCGGCGGTGCGGTGCTAAATTCCGCATGTTTCATTTTTTCAACCGGGGAACCGATGTTTTTCAAAATCGAAATCTATGTGCCGGCCACTCACGCCGAACCCCTCCGCGCCGCCGTCGCAGCCGCCGGAGCCGGACGGCTCGGCAACTACGACAGCTGCATCTGGTCCACCGCCGGGACCGGACAGTTCCGGCCGCTGCCGGGCAGTTCGCCCGCCGTCGGTTCGGTCGGCACACTGGAAACCGTTCCCGAAATCAAGCTCGAAACCATCTGCGCCCGCCGCCATCTCCGCGCCGTCATCGCCGCAATCCGGGCCAGCCACCCCTACGAGACGCCCGCGTTCCAGTTCTGGCCGGTCGCGCTCGACGAATCGGAAGTATAAGTCATCATGCTTTTCATCCAGCAACTCTGGGAGAACCCGCAGTTCTTCTTCGCCGTGGCCATCATCGTCATCTTCTCGATCTGCTGCCACGAATTCATGCACGCCTACATCGCACTCCGGGGGGGGACACCACCGCAGCCGACGCCGGACACCTGACCCTCAACCCCTTCCGCCAGATGGGGCTCTGGTCGCTGATCATGTTCGCCTTCTTCGGGCTGGCGTGGGGACAGGTCCCGGTGCGGCACGACCTCATGCGCCACCGTCACGGCCCGGCGCTGGTCGCCTTCGCCGGACCCGCGACCAATCTCGCGCTCGCCTTCGGATTCACCGTGCTCTGCTTCGTCTGCTTCAAACTCAATCTGGGAACCGAATTCACCTGGGAGATGCTCTTCTACGCGGGCGAACTCAACGTGGTGCTCTTTCTGCTCAATCTCTTCCCGGTGCCCGGATTCGACGGCTGGTACATCCTCGAAAACTTCTTCCCACGCTTCGTCCGGCAGAGCTCGGAGGCGGTTCGCGGCGCCTTCTTCGTGATGATCATGCTGCTTTTCGTCTTCATCGACCAACTCTACGCGGTCGGTGCATTCCTGGTGGGAAAACTGCTTTTCCTGCTGCAGTCGCTCGTCGAACTCTTTCCGGGGTAGAATCATGTGCAGAATTCACGTCGCCGCCGCCGTCATCCGCAGAGCAGGAAAGGTGCTGCTCGCCTCCCGTCCCGCCGGGGAAACCGCCCGCCGGATGGGAGTTCCCCGGCGGAAAAAATCGAACCGGGCGAAACCCCCGCCGGGGCGCTGCGCCGCGAACTGGAGGAGGAACTCGGCGTGGAAGTGGTTCCCGGCGACGAACTCTACCGGCTGGTCACGGCGCCGGAACGGGGCGGCATCGAACTCATCTTCCTCCGAGCTCTGCTCGCACCGGAGAGCGGTTCCGGTCTGCCGCGAAGGGCAGGAGTACCGCTGGGTGGAGCTCGCCGGTCCGCCGCCGGAGGAGCTGCTCGCGCCGGACCGCCCGGTCTGGAATTTTTGACGAATTTCCAGCGGCCCATACAATTTTTTCCCCCACCCGCCCGTTAAACAGATGGAACAGACAAGAGAGCACGATCCGATGAAAACGGCAGACGAAACCGGAGACATGGAGTTGATCCGGGCGTTCTCCGGCGGCGATGAAGCGGCGTTCGAGACGTTGTATTACCGCTACCGCCGCCAGCTGTACGGGTTTCTGAACAATCTGATTCCGGGAAACCCCGCCGAAGTGGACGAGGTCTTCGAAGAAACCTGGCTGCGGGTGATTGAAAAATTGCCGAAGTACCGCGACGACGGCAGGTTCAGCGCCTGGCTCTTCCGCATCAGCCGGAACATCTTCATCGACCGGATTCGGAAACTCCGGCCGGAACGGGAAGGGGCACTTCCGCTCGATGCAGAGACCGCGCCGGATGTGCCGGGCCCGGCGGCGATGGAGCCGGTCAGCGAACTCGATTCCGGCGAGGTGGGAAAAGTGATTGCCGACGCCGTCGCCCGGCTGCCGGAGGAACAGCGCGAAGTCTTCCTGCTTCGCCAGCAGGACCTCGCGTTCAAGGAGATCGCCGAGATTCAGAACTGCTCGATCAATACCGTGCTCGGCAGAATGCAGTACGCGATCCGGAATTTGAGAAAATTGATCCGGGAAATCGACCGGGGAGGTGTCATATGAAAGAGTTTGAACACTACGAATCACTGATCCGCCGGGAGGTTCCGGCGGCTCTTGACCGGCGGATTCTCGCGGCGGCGAAGCAGGAGGCGAAGAAACTTCGCTTCCGCCGGCTCTTCCGCCGGTGCAGCCTCACCGGAGCGGCAGCCGCGGCGGCACTGCTCGTCGGCTCCGGCATCTTCTGGTTCCAGCCGGATACGAACGACGCCCGCGCCGCGGAGACGCAGGAGCTGCTCGCCCTCAACGACTGGAGCAAAGTCGAGCAGGAAAACTACAACCTCAATTTCGAACTCTACTGCGGCCGGCAGGCCTTCTCGGAACTCGCCGGACTCAATATGCTGAAAGGAAACTGAACATGAAATTTCACCGCCTCCTGCTTCTCCTGTTCGGGCTGACCGTTTTCGCCGGAACGGCAATGGCGGCCCCGGAATCCGCCACCCCGCCGGAAGAACCGGCCGGCCCCCCGCCGCCTCCCCCGGCGGAACGGGGGAAGCCCCCAAGGGGGGCGGCCCCCGGTTCGGCGGCCCGCGGATGTGGCGCGTCTTCGCCAATCTGAGCGAAAAGGAGCGTCAGGAGCTTCTTCGGCTTCAGAGTTCCGATCCGGGAGAAATTCCGCTCGGTGCTCAAGGAGAAGGCGGAGGCGATGCGCCAGGTGGAACAGGCCCGGCACCAAGAATTCCGCAGTCTGATCGCCGCTTATCACGCGGCCTCCACGCAGGCGGAAAAGGAGGCCGTCAAGGCGAAACTCACCGCCCACGCCCGCACCGATTTCGAACAGCGGCTCAATGAAAACCGCCGCCAGCTCGAGGAGATGAAACGCCGCGCCATCCGCCTGGAGGCAGAACTCAACAAACGTGCGGAAAACACCGAGAAAATCGTCGCCGCCATGGTGGAACACGCGCTCAGCAAACACAAGTAGAACCGACCGCACGCGGCGATCAGCGCAGATTGCGGTAGAGCGGCCGCAGTGCGGGTGCTCTCCAATAGGTGCGCAGCGCCCGGTTCACCCCCTCCTTCATCGCCGCGTTGGCGGGAAGAAAGACGCTGCGGTAGGAGAACAGCACCGAACCGGAAACCTCCGGACGGGCACTGTTGTAACGGAGTTGATCGGCCAGCTCCCGCGCCGGCCAGCTCTTACCGGAGCCGAGCCGGTAGACGCCGTGGCCGATGTAGAGATTGACCCCGGTTCCGGCGACGACGGAACTCCACCAGTCGGTCAGCGCCGCGTAGGCCGCGACGTCGTGCGAAAAAGGCCAGTAAATCTGGGGCACGATGTAGTCCACCCACCGCTTCTTCACCCAGCCGCGCGAATCGGCGTACTGAGTGAAATAGGACTCCTTTCCGCCGGTTAGCGAACCGGAGGCGAGGTGGCTTTTGTTCGCCCAGATGCCGAAGGGGCTGACCCCGAAGGCGACTCGCCGCCCGGTGGCGCGGTTGCACGCATCCACCGCCTGCCGCACCCCGAAAATGACGTTGTCCACATTGCTCCGCCGCCAGTCCGCGAGCGAAAGACGGCGCGGATTCCGGTTCCGGAAGGTCGCCTGGTCGATGCCGCCGATGTCGGTGTACAAGTAGAAATAGTCGTCGAAATGGATCGCGTCGACCGGGTAGCGCGCCAGAATCTCCTTCACCGAATCGACGATATGGCGGACCACCCGCGGCTCACCGGGGTTGAGAAAGAGCGAATAGCGGCCGTTGGCGAGCTTCGACTCCAGCACCAGAGCGGGATTCCGCCGGGCGAAATTGCCGGGGCTGAGCGTCTTCAGATAGGCGTTCCGCCGCAACGGCGTGCCGCCGTGCACCCGGTAGGGATTCATCCAGGCGTGGAATTCAAGGTTGCGCCGGTGCGCCTCCTCCACCATGAAGGCGAGCGGGTCGAACGACCCGTAGCCGCGCCCCCTCCTGCCCGGTCATCCAGCGCGACCAGGGGTTGAGCTTCGACGGGTAGAAGGCGTCGCACATCGGACGCACCTGAAAGAAGATCGCGTTGAAGTTCGCCTTGCGCAGATTCTCCACGAGCTGGATGAAGTCCCGCTGAAACGAGGCCGCATCGGCGTGGCGCGGGAAATCGATGTTCTCGACCGTCGCCACCCAGACCCCGCGGAACTCCCGGCTCCGGGCGCGGTAGTGATCCGGCAGCGTCACTCTGGCGGAGGAGAACTTCCCGGCGTAACGGACCGGTCGCCCGGTCGCCGGATCGTTCAGCACCTCCGCGCCGCCAGGCACGGGAAACAGCCCCGCCGCCAGCAGCAGCACCAGCGCGGCCGCCTGCCGGAGCCGCCTCACGATTCGGTCTCCTTCTCCCGGCGGGAATGGCGGCGGCGATGACGTGGACGGCGTTTCCGGCCGCCTTCAACCTCTCCCCCTTCCCGGCCGCTGCCGCGGCGGCGGCTCCCGGCGGGCGGCCAGAGCCGTTCCAGTTCGGCCACGTCGCCCTCCTGCACCGCGGTGCGGATCAGCAGAAGTTCGCGCGAATGGGCGTAGGAGCGGCTCTCCATCAGCTGTTCCGGGCGGCTCTTCGACTCTCCGAAAAGCGCCTGCAGCTGAAGCACCCGTTCCGCCGAAAGCGTCATGCGGTTCATCATCGTCTGAGGACGGAAGAGGCGGTCCAGCACACCGGCGATGATCGTCCGCGCCTCCGGGGAGTTCTGCCAGAGCCCCCCGACGGAACTGCCGCACTCCCGTTCGACGAAGGGCAGCGCCAGCGTCGCCATCGCCAGCGAAATGCTGTTGCGGTAGATCCCCTCGGCGACCCGGCAGTTGCGTTCGTTGAAGAGGTTGAGCGCGTATTCACAGGCCGGGCTGCCCCACGCCGTGTCGATCTCCGGCAGAAAATACTCCAGAAGCCCGTAGTCGTGGAAGGCGAGCAGATGCTTGTCCCCGTAGCTCGAACTCAGGATCTTCTCCAGCTCCAGCGAAAGACGCGAAGGCGCGGCGTGGCGGATCAGCGGCAGCATGGCGAAGAGCGCGTTTTCCGTCGCCGCGTCGAAGGTGAAGTCGTACTGCCCGACCAGCTTGAGCGCGCGGAGCATCCGCACCGGATCCTCCTCGAAGCGGAGGCGCGGGTTGCCGATCGCCCGCACCACGCCGGAACGGATGTCGTCGATCCCCTGTCCGGTGAAGTCGATGAGTTCCGACCGGACCGGATCGTAAAAGAGGGCGTTGACCGTGAAGTCGCGCCGCCAGGCATCCTCTTCGGCGGTTCCGAAGGAGTTGTCGGAGAGAATCATGTGCTCCGGCAGCTCCTCGTGCTTCCGCCCGTCCGGCCCCACCGCCGCGCTTTCCGGGGAGGGAGCCTGCCGGAAGGTGCTCACTTCAAAGAGTTCGCCGCCGTGGCGGACATGCACCAGCCGGAACCGTTTGCCGATGATCCGGGCCGCCCGGCGGCCGAAGACGTTGCGCACCTCCTCCGGCGTCGCCGCGGTGGAGATGTCGTAGTCCTTGGGGCGGCGGCCGAGCAGCAGGTCGCGGATCGCCCCGCCGACGATATAGGCTTCGAATCCGGCATTCTGCAACGTGGAAATGAGTTCGATGACGCGATTTTCGACCGGAAGTTCGTGTTTCATCGCAGGCACGTCACAGCTCCCTCTGGATGATGGTGTCCACGCAGTCGAGTTCAGGATCGCGGTAGGGGTAGTCCGCATTGTAGTGGAGCCCCCGGCTCTCATGTCGTTGCAGGGAACTGTCGATGATCAGCTCGGCGACGGTTGCGATGTTCCGCAGTTCGACCAGGTCGGCGGTGACGAGAAAATCCCAGTAGTACTTTTCGATCTCCTTGCGGATCAATTTAATCCGGTTCTTGGCACGCTCCAGGCGCTTGTTGGTGCGGTAGATGCCGACATAGTCCCACATGAAGCGGCGGATCTCATCCCAGTTGTGGGCGATCACCACCTGTTCGTCGGAGTCGGTGGCGTTTCCGGTCATCCAATTGAGTGCCGCGTCGGTGTTCGGCCGCGACTGGCGGAACACCTCGAACTTCGCATCGATGTCCGCCGCCGAGAAGCGGGAGACCACCAGCGCTTCGAGCAGACTGTTGCTCGCCAGCCGGTTCGCGCCGTGCAGCCCGGTGCAGGCGGACTCCCCCGACCGCGTAGAGCCCCTGGATGCTCGATGCGCCGTTGACGTCGGTCTTGATGCCGCCGCAGACGAAGTGAGCAGCGGGCACCACCGGAATGAGATCGTGCGCCATGTTGATGCCCGCCTTCAGACATTTGGCGAAGATGTTCGGGAACCGGCGGCGAAGCGTCGCCTCGTCGAGGTGACGGATGTCCAGATAGACGCACTCCTCGCCGGTGCGCTTCATTTCGGAGTCGATCGCGCGGGCGACCACGTCGCGCGGCGCGAGACTCTTCATCGGATGGTACTTCTGCATGAATTCAACCGGCTCGGAGTCGCGCGAATCGCGGCATTTGAGCACCGCGCCCCTCCCCCGCAGCGCCTCGCTGATCAGGAACGAACGGATGGTCGGGTGGTGCAGAATGGTCGGGTGAAACTGGATGAACTCCATGTTGGCGATCTTCGCTCCGGCGCGGTAGGCCATCGCGATGCCGGAGCCGCAGGCGACGTCCGGATTGCTGGTGTAGAGGTAGACCTTGCCGGCGCCGCCGCAGGCGATGGTGGTCGATGGCGCGAGGAAGGTGAGGATGTTCCCGCTCTTCACGTCGAGCACATACACACCGAAGCAACGGTTCGGTCCGCCGAGATCGAGCCGCGAACTGACCACCAAATCGATCGCGACGTGGTATTCGAACACCTTGATGTTCGGCATCGAACGGACCGCCTCGATCATCACCCGTTCAAGCTCCGCGCCGGTGATGTCGCCGGCATGGAGAATCCGGCGCTTGTGGTGGCCGCCCTCCCGGCCGAGGTCAAACTCCTCGGCCTCGTCGGTGTAGCCGAGTTCGCCGCGGGTGGTGAACTTCGCCCCGAGTTCGATCAGCTCCTGAATCGCCGCCGGACCCGCCTCGACAATCGCCCGGACCGCGCCGATGTCGCAAAGTCCGGCCCCCGCGGTGAGGGTGTCCTTGACATGCTCGTCGAAAGAATCCAGCCGGTCCATGACGCAGGCGACGCCGCCCTGGGCGAGACGACTGTTGCACTCGTAGATCTCCCGCTTGGTCAAAACCGCCACGCTCCGCCCGGACCGCGCCAGATGAAGGGCGCTGGAGAGCCCCGCCAGACCGCTGCCGACCACGATGTGGTCAAACTGCACTGTTTCGTTGATTTTCATCTTTTCCGCTCTTTCCGAAATTGTGAGGCAACTTTCAAAAGCGGGCTCCGCGCCTGTCGAAATCCGGAAAAAATATATGCGAAACCGGCTTTTGAAATTGCCTCGGTTGTAAATGTGTAGTAAATTACACCAAAAGCACCATGATTTCAATAATTTTTAAATCGCAATGACGCATTTACCCGATATTTTCATGATTTCACCGCCCTCCGGCGCCGGCGATCCGCCCGACGAGTCGGCGCGGGTCTCGCGGAAATGCCGCCTGTTGCGGCTCCTGCTGATCTTTTTCGGTGGAACGCTCTACGCCGCCGCCCTGCCGCCCCTCAACTGGAATCTCCTCGCCTTCCTCACGTTGGTTCCGCTTCTGCTTTTCGCGGTGAACGCCACCTGGCGCACGGCCGCCTTCGCCGGATGGATCTGGGGGCTGGGGTGGGCGCTCTTCGCCTTCCGCTTCCTTCGGGAGATCCATCCGGCGGTGCCGTGGCTGCTCGCGCCGGTCATCTCGCTCTGGCCGGCGGTCTGGGCGGCGGCCCTGCCGTGGCTCTGGCGGAACAGCCTCTTTCCGGCCCTGGCGGAGGATGGCGGTTTCGACGCGAGGGAGAAGTTTCTCCACACCTCCGCGGCGTTCTTCCGGCTGCTCCTCTTCGCCGTCGGCAGTGCCGCGCTCTTCACTCTGCTGGAGTGGACCAGATCCCGCCTCTTCACCTGGAACGATCTCGGCGTCACCATGTGGAGAAACACCGCAATGCTCCAGATCGCCGCGTTCACCGGCGGATACGGCGTGAACTTTCTCGTCGCGCTGGCCAACACCGGAATCTTCGCCGCCTGCCGCACCCGCTTCCGCGGTCCGGGGCTGCGGGTCATGCTCGCGGTTCTGCTCCTCCTCACGCTGGCGATGCTCGGCGGACTGCTGCGGATCGTGCAGTACGAACCGCTCCGTCCGAACTGGTTCCCGGCGCTGGTGCAGGGGGATATCTCCCAGCGGCGCAACGCCTCACTCGCCGAAGCGCAGGAGGCGCCTCGACATCTACCTCGCCCTCAGCAGCCGGGCGCCGCAGCTTGCACCGAAACCGGAGCTGATCGTCTGGCCGGAGAGCGCGGTGCCGGTGCCCTTCCGCTCGACCCATCCGGTGAGTGCACAATTCCGGTTCGGCGTCGCCCGGCTGATCGCCCGGACCGGACTGCCGATGCTGATCGGTTCGATCGACTTCGCGGATACGCTCCCCGGCGGCGGCCCCCCCCGGCGTGACCAACAGCGCACTCTTCTTCTCCGCCGACGGGAAACTGCGCCACAAATACGACAAGATTCACCGGGTTCCCTTCGGGGAGTACATCCCCTTCCGCTCGCTGCTGCCGGAGTTCGTGATCCGGGCGGTGGATATGAACCGCGACCTGACACCGGGAGTCAACCCGAATCCGATCCGGCTGCGCGACGATGTCCGCGCCGGGACGGCGATCTGTTACGAGGGGGTGTTCGGCTACCTCACCCGGGAGTTCGCCAGGCGCGGCGCCAACGTGCTGGTGGTGCTCTCCAACGACGCCTGGTATCCCGTCAGCAGCGAACCGGAACAGCACCTCGCCAACGCGGTCACACGCGCGGTGGAAACCGGACTGCCGATGGTCCGCTGCGGCAACAACGGCGGTTCCGGCGTGGTGACGCCGCTGGGAGTGTTCACCCAGATTCTGGAGGTGCCCGGCCCGGAAGCGCGGCTCGAACTGCGCCGCGGCCGCGGCATCGTCACCGTCAGAGTCGGCGTCGAGCCGGAGCCGGCGGAGACCTTCTTCGTCCGGCACGGAGAATGGTTCATCGCAGTGCTGGCGGCGGTCGTGATCTTCCATGCCGCCGTCGCGCTGATCCAATACCGGAAACGCAAGGAGCGTCTCCTGCAACTTGCCAGGCAACAAGGATCGACATCATGAGAGAAGAAAACCGACCGCTGTGGGCGCCGTGGCGCATCGAATTCATCCGCGGCCCGAAGGAGAATCGCTGTTTTCTCTGCGGCAACGAACAGCCCGGAGAACGGCCGGAGGAACCGCTGATCCTCCATCGCGGAACACTCTGTTTCGTCATGCTCAACCGCTATCCCTACAACACCGGGCATCTGCTGGCGGCCCCCTACCGGCACGTCGCCGACCTTGCACAGCTCACCCGGGAGGAGCGGCTGGAACTCCTCGATCTCTGCGCCGCGGCCGAGGGAGACGCTCCGCCGGGCGATGGCGCCCGAGGCGTTCAACATCGGCTGCAACATCGGCAAGGCGGCCGGAGCCGGAGTGGCCGACCACCTGCACATGCACATCGTGCCGCGCTGGAACGGCGACAACAACTTCATGCCGGTTCTCGCCGACATCCGCTGCGTGCCGGAGGCGCTCGAGGTGACGGCGGAACTGCTGCGGCACCACTGGCCGGAGGCCTGACCATGCGAGTCCAGATCGACTGCTACCCCTGCGTTCTTTCGCAGCTCTCCCGTCTGGCGAAGATGGCCACCCCCGACCTTGACAGACAGTACGAACTGGTCCGCCGGATGCTCCGCAAGGTGGTCGACGCCGACGACCGGACGACGCCGCCGGAGTTCGCCAGCTTCTTCAACCGGATCGTCAGCGAGGTCTCCGGCATCGAGGACGCCTACCGGGAAGTCAAGGACAAGTCGACACAGCTCGGGCTGGAACTTCTACCCGAACTGCGGCAGCTCATCGCCGAAAGCAGCGATCCCTTCGAAGCGGCGGTGCGGCTGGCGATCGGCGGCAACATCATCGACTACGGCGTCAATCCGGAGTTCAACCTGCTGGAGGCGGAGGCCGGAATCCGCGAGGTGTTCGACCTGCCGTTCGACCGCGAGGCGTGCGCCGACCTCCACCGCCGGATGGACCGGGCGAAATCGATCTTCTACATGCTGGACAACTGCGGCGAAGCAGTGGTGGACCGGCTGCTGATGGAACCCTACGCCGAAAAGCTGACCATCGGCGTCCGTGGCCTCCCGGTGCTGAACGACGTCACCCGGCGGGAGGCGAAACTCTCCGGAATCGACTTCGCGCCGATCGTCGATACCGGCGACTGCGCCCCGGGCGTATCGCTCCGCCACAGCTCGCCGGAGATCATCGACGCGCTCCACCATGCCGATCTGGTCATCTCCAAGGGGCAGGGCAACTTCGAATCGCTCGACGAGGAGTTCACCCGCCCGGTCTACTTCCTGCTGCGGGTCAAGTGCAAAGTGGTCGCCGAACGGCTCAACCGCCCGCTCGGCTCCATTCAGATCATCGGGAGGAATCTATGAGAAAACGGCTCCTCCTTCTTCCGGCGGCGCTGCTCCTCTGCTGCTGCGCCGCCGCGGCCGACCGTGACGCGCGCGCCCTCGCCGAAGAGCTGCTGCGGATCAACGGCACCCGGCAGGCGCTGGAGGCGACCGTCGAGGCTTCGCTCCGCCAGCTCGGTTCCGCGCCGGACGATCCCGCCCGCCCGGCGCTGGAGCGGTTCGTCCGCAAATGTTTCGCCTTCGACGCGCTCAAGCCGGAGCTGACGAAACTCTACCTTGCAAACTACACCTCCGATGAACTCCGCGCCCTGATCGCCTTCTACCGCACGCCGGTCGGGCAGAAGAAGGCGCAGGCCGACGCCCGCATCGGCGCCGCCCTCTCGAAGATCACCAACAGGCGCTTCGCCGAAGGGCTTCCCGAACTCCAGAAGGAACTCAGGGCCGCGGCGAAGACTGGAGCCGGGAAATAAGTTCGCGTAAAAATCTCCAGAAACGGCCGACCGACGCGATGTCGAGCCGTTCGCCCGGACTGTGCGGATTCTCCAGCGTGGGGCCGAAGGAGAGAATCTCCAGCTTCGGATTGATTCCGGAGAGGATGCCGCACTCCAGACCGGCGTGGATCACCTTCGGCTCCGGCCGTTTCCCGAAGAGTTCGCGATAGAGCGACGCCGCCGTCGAGAAAAGCCGCGAATCCAACCGCGGTTCCCAGCCGGGATAGGCGTGGCTCACCGCCGCCGCCCCCCGCCGCCCGGAACCGCTGCGCGATCGCCTCTGTCAACGCGGCGCGTTCGGCGTCGATCTGGCTGCGCTGGCTGGTGGCAACGATGAGACGCTCCCCTTCGCTCCGCACCGAGGCGAGATTGGAGCTGGTCCGCACCACGCCGAGCGCGGAATCGAATGCCGTCGGACCGTCGGGGCAGCCGGTGAGCGCGCCGAGCACCCGGTCACGGAACGCCTCCCGCCAGACCCGTTCCGGCAACGGCGCAGCTTCCACCTCGATCCGGAACTCCAGCGGCGCGTCGAACTCTCCGGCCGCTTCGCGGGCGAACGCCTCCGCCCGGGTCCGGAACGGTTCGACTCCGTCCGCCGGAAGGGCGCCGCACACCGCCGCTTCACGCGGAATCGCGTTGTCACAGGTGCCGCCGTCGAAGGAGGCGACCAGAAGTTCGGGAGAGCGTTCCAGCAGCCGGGCGAGCAGGCGGATCGCGTTGCCGCGCCGGTCGGCGATGTTGCAGCCGGAGTGTCCGCCGGCCATGCCGCCGACCGTGCAGCGGACCCCCGTCATTCCGGCGGAAACCGGCTGAAATGCGACATCAAACGTGAGCGTCAGCCGGGCACCGCCGGCACAGCCGAGGTAGAGCTCACCCTCCTCTTCGGAGTCGAGATTGAGCAGATAGGTCCCCTCCAGCATCTCCGGGGAGAGCGCCAGCGCGCCGTTGAGCCCCACCTCCTCGGAGACGGTGAACACCCCTGCCAGCGCCCCGCCGCGCCATGCCGGGTCGAAGAGGAGCGCCACCGCGGCGGCGACGCCGATTCCGTTGTCGGAGCCGAGCGTGGTTCCGGCGCCGGAGACCACCCACTCCCCCGGATCTCCGGCGGAATCGGGTCGGTGAGAAAGTCAAACTTCACCCCCGGCGCCGTCTGCGGCACCATATCGAGGTGCGCCTGAAGCAGCACAACCGGAGCCGATTCGAATCCCGGCGCGGCGGCGCGGGCGATCCGCAGATTTCCGGCCGCGTCGCGCCGGACGGCGAGCCCCCGTTCGCGGGCCGCGGCGGCGAGCGCCTCCGCCAGCGCCGCCTCATGCCCGGAAGGGTGCGGAATCGAACAGATCATCTCGAAAATTTCCCACACCGGCGCGGGCGAAAGCGAACCAAGCTTTTTCATAACAACTCTCTCCTGTACTGTCAGAACTTATTTGAAAACAATATCTTGCGAAAAATTCCGCATCATCCGTCACTTTCCCGTCACTTTTCCGTCATTGATCCGCCGTTTCCGAAAAGGGCCCGGAGCGACGGGTTCCGTCTCCGCTGCGGTAATATAGCTTATTTTCATGCCGCGGGCAAACTGCGTCTTGAAAAAAAATAAATAGGTGCTACAGTGGAAAGAGGAAGCCGTGTCTTCCCCATCCACCAATCGAGGAGTTTGATTTGAAATGATGAAGCAACTGTTCTCCACCGTCGTTTTCGCACTGCTGTTTGCCATGGCGCCGTCGCTTCTGGCGGATGCCCCAAAGGATGGGGCACCGATTACGACGCGGCACTCGCCCGCGCCGCCAAGGAGAAGCGTCCGGTGCTCGCGCTCTTCACCGGCTCGGACTGGTGCCCCTATTGCGTCCAGCTGGAGAAGAAGGTGCTGAAGGACTCCTCGTTCCAGAAGTTCGCGGAGAAGAACGTCGTACTGCTCTATCTGGACTTTCCCCGCAAAAAACAGCTCGACGCCAAGCTCACCGCGCAGAATAAGAAGCTGGCGGTGAAATACGGCGTCAGGGGCTACCCCACGTCGCTGCTGCTCAACGCCCGGGGCGAAACGATCGGCAAGGTGACCGCCCGCAACGCCAGAGGATACATCCGCGACATCGAACAGCTGGCGAAAAAGGCAGAGAAGACGGACAAGGCGAAAAAATAACCGCGGGAGCTCTCCATGCCGTACCGTCTTCTTTTCTCCCTTCTCGGCACACTTTTCGCCGCCGCCGTGACCGCCGCCCCCTTCGAGTGGAAGGCCGAAACGGAGGGTTCCCGGCTGAAGATCACCGCGACGGTCGCCCCGAAGCACTACTTCTACGCCGGAACGCTGGAGTTTCAGGTCTCCGGCGCGGACGGAAAAACCCTTGCCCCGGCGAAGGCACCGAAACCGGTCAACCACGACGACGAGTTTTTCGGCGCGACGCAGATCTACCCCGCCGGAAAACATGTCTGGATCTTCGAAGGCACCCCTCCCTTCCGGGCCGCAGTCTCCTACCAGGGCTGCCGGAGCGCCGGTGACGGGGAGCCGGCCATGTGCTACATGCCGGAGGATCTCACCCTCGCAGGCGGCACCCCGTCCGCCGAAACGCTCCTCGACCGCGCCGTCGATGCTCCGCTCGAACTGGACAAATTGAAGACGCTCCGCCAGACCACAGGCACCCTCTCCGCCGAAGGGTTCCTGCGTTTCCTCGACCTCTCCGGAAACGGAACAGCTCAGGAGGAGGAGTCGCTGTTCCACAACGCCGGAATCTGGTGGATCATCCTCCTCACGCTGCTCGGGGGGCTCGGGCTGAATCTCACCCCCTGTGTACTGCCGATGATTCCGGTCAACCTCGCCATCATCGGCGCCGACGGCGCCGGGCGCGGCACCGGCTTCCGGCGCGGCCTCGCCTACGGCGCCGGAATGGCCGCCGCCTACGGCATCCTCGGACTGGCGGTCATCCTCGCCGGAGCACGGTTCGGTTCGCTCAACGCGTCGAGCTGGTTCAACTTCGTCATCGCCGCGATCTTCCTGATTCTGGCGCTGGCGATGTTCGGAGTGTTCAACGTCGACCTCTCCGGAAAATTCAACGTCAAGCCGAGCCGGATCAGGGGGGGGCAAAACTGTCGTCGCCTTCGTCATGGGCGCACTCGCCGCACTGCTGGCCGGAGCCTGCGTCGCCCCGGTGGTGATCGGCGTCCTGCTCTTCGCCGCCGAACGGTATCAGGCGGGGAACTACTTCGCACTGGCGCTCCCCTTCCTGCTCGGCGTCGGCATGGCGCTGCCGTGGCCGCTGGCCGGAGCCGGATTCGGCGTGCTCCCGAAACCGGGCGCCTTCATGGTGACGGTCAAAACCATCTTCGGCGTCATCATCCTCGCCGCGGCCTGCTACTACGGCTGGACCGGATACACGCTACTGCCCGGGAAATTCTCCCCGGAGGCCGAAGCCGCCCGGCTGACAACCGGAATCGCGGAAGCCCGCAGTTCCGGCAAACCGCTCCTGATCGACTTCTGGGCGACCTGGTGCAAGAACTGCCGCGCGATGGAGCGCGAGGTCTTCCCGCAGCCGGAGGTGAAGAAGGCGCTGGAGAAGTTCGTCGTGGTCAAGTTTCAGGCGGAGAACCTCAACGATCCGGCGATCCGGCGGGTGCTGGAGCACTGGAAGATTCCAGGACTGCCCGCCTTCGTCATCGCCGAACCGGTCCGCTGAACTTCTAAATCGTGCCGAGGTCGTTGAAGGCCGCGGAGAGCGTGATGGTCTCTCCCGGAGCACCGGAGGCGACCATCCGCCGAAGCAGTTCGCCCGCCTTGAACCCGAGGTCGAAGTAGGGGCGGCTGATCGAGGAGTACTTGCTGAAAAAGACCGGTTCCAGATTGCAGTAGTGCTCGAAGAAGAAACAGGAGATGTCGCGACCCGGACGGAGCCGCCGCGCCGCGAGCAGGCTGTCGAAGTAGCTCAGCGGCAGGTTGCTCCCCTCCAGCACGACAGTGGTTCCGGGGCGGACCGCCTCCTCCAGCACCCGCTCGAAAGAGTGAAAGAGATTCTTCACCTGCAGTTCGTCGAGGATGATTTCGACGAATTCGAACTCCCGGGCGAGATCGAGGCGGCGGGCGACTTCGATCGAGCGGCGCACCGAAAACCCGTCGATGCCGAGAAAGAGCAGCCGGGTGTTCCCGCGGCTCCGCGCCCGGTGCAGCGCCCGCCGGAGCGCGTCGCGCTCGTTCATGAACACGCCGGGACGCCCGGCGGCGAAAAATTCCGAAGCGGAACGGCATTCGCACGAATAGATCACCACATACTTCATGGCGCAGGAGTCGAAATACTCCGTCACTCCCGCCGCCTCCCGATCGGAGGCGAAAAGCTGCCCGTTGATCAAAAAATCCGTCGGCGGCCTCGGCAGCGGTGATGCTCCGCAGATAACGCATCCTGCTGCCGGCGTCGGCGAAGTCCGGCAGCAGAAAGACGCTCCCGAACTCCGCCTCAACCGCGGCGGTGATCCCCTTCTGAATGGCGGGATCATCGCTCTGCGGCAAATTCACCGGCAGGATGCAGAGGCGGTGGAGGCGGCGCCCGGAACCGCGCGCCGGGACCGGAGGCATGACGAAAAATCCCTTGCCGCGGCCGCGCTCCATGCGCAGAAGCTTCTCGTTGACCAGCAGCGCCACCGCCTTGCGCACGGTGATGTCGCTCACCTCGAAGAGTTCGCGCAGACGGGGGTAGGAGGGAATCGTCTCCCCCGGCTTGTAGCGGCCGCGGAGAATGCGTTCCCGCAGGATATCGGCGATCTGGTGGTATTTCGCCTGGCTCTCTTTCCTCCGGTTCTCCAAAGTCGGCGGCCTCTGCTGAATTTGACATGGTGCTCCCGACCAGAATCGAACTGGTGACCTAACGCTTAGGAGGCGTTCGCTCTATCCAACTGAGCTACGGGAGCGTTTTGCTTAACATAGCACACCGAAAAGAATTTTGCAATTTCCGCCGGAACGGAATTGCGAAGTGAAATTTCCGGTAATCGCCTTGAAAAATCGGCGAGAACGGATTATAATACGGAAATCCAATCGTTTTCAGCAGGAGAGTGAAGAGATATGCCGCTTGACATTCAATGGTTCATTTTCGCGCTGGTCACCAACGGCGCCCTAACCCGCACGGAAGCCGAGCAGCTCTACGCCACCCTCGGCACCCCCGATCTGACCACTTATGCACAGGCCGTCCTGGACCGGCTGGTCGCCGGTCTCTCCCAGGAGGATGCGCAGAGCGTCCTGGAACAGATTCAGGCCGTCATCGACTACGCGGTCGGCCAGGCCGAAACCGGCATCGCGCCGGAATACGAAACCCAGGCGCAGCAGCAGCCCGCCGCCCCCCGGCAGAATGAAGAGGATGAGGATGATGAAGAGAGTTCCCGCCGCCGGAAAAGACAGCGGACTGGACTGGTCGCCGACTCCGCAACCCGGTTCGAAGGCGCGAACATCGATCTCTCCCGGATCCGCTCCTACGCCGACCTGCCGACGCTGCGCGACATCTCCCAGCTCGACGATGCGCAGGTCGCCGAACGGATGATCCTGCTGCTGACCTGCCTGCGCGCCCTCGGCTGCAGCGATCTGCACCTCTCCGCCGGCGCCAAGCCGTTCGTCCGGCGGATGCTCAACATCGAACGGTTCGACGACTATGTCCTCCCCGCCGAAGATGCCGAACGGCTCAACACCGTGCTGCTCTCGCCCGAACGCAAGGCGCGCTTCTACGAGGATATGGACATCAACTTCGCTCTGGAGGTCGGCAAGGACCGCTTCCGCGTCTGCCTGATGATGCACAAGGACGGCATGGAGGGCAGCTACCGGCTGGTGCCCGATCACATCTGCACGCTCGAAGAGCTCGGCTTCATGGATTCCGACATCACCCACATCAAACGGCTCCTCGACTACCACAACGGCCTGGTGCTGGTTACCGGCCCGATCGGCTCGGGCAAGACCACCACGCTTGCGGCGATGGTCAACATCATCAACGATAAGCGGACCGACCACATCATCACCGTCGAAGACCCGATCGAAATCCTTCAGCTGTCGAAGAACTGCCAGGTGACCCAGCGCGAAATCGGCCGTCACACGATCAGCTACCGGACGGCGCTCAAAGCCGCCCTCCGCGAAGACCCCGACATCATCGTCATCGGCGAAATGCACGACCTCGAAACGATCGAAAACGCAATCACCGCATCCGAAACCGGACACCTGGTGATCGGTACACTGCACACCAGCGACGCGGCCAATACGCTGAACCGTCTGCTCGACGTCTTCCCCCCTCGCAGCAGCCGCAGATCCGCGCGATGACCGCGGGCAGTCTGCGCGGCATCATCTGCCAGCGGCTGATTCCGGCGGCGGGCGGCGGACTGACCGTCGCCTACGAAGTGCTGATCAACACGATGGCGGTCAGCAACATCATCAGCGAAGGCAAGGCGTTCCGGCTCAAATCGACGATGGCAACCGGCAGCAAGCAGGGGATGTGCACGCTCGACCAGTGCCTGCTGGAAAAATACAAACAGAACCTGATCGAGCATGAGGTCGCGCTCGGGCTGATGCGCGACCAGTCGGTGATTTCACAGCTTCAGGCCGAATGGGCCACCCGCGAAGCCCGCAAACTCAAGCAAGCCCGGTAAACGTTCAAGGAGACGAACGATCATGGAACAGGAACCGAAAATCAACCGCTACCTCCGCCAGATGCTCAGCCTCGGCGGATCGGACCTTCACCTCTCGATCAACTTCCCGGCCAAAGCGCGCGTCCACGGCAACATTCAGCCGCTGGACGACGTCATCCTCACTCCGGAGGTGATGGAGGAGATGCTCAAGGAGATCTGTCTGCCCCCCAAACGCTGGACCAAATTCATGGAGACGCACGACCTCGACTTCGCGCATGAGATTCCGGGGCTGGCCCGTTTCCGCTGCAACTACTTCTACAACTACCACGGCATGGGGTGCGTCCTCCGTCAGATTCCGAGCAAGATCCTCACCATGCAGGAGCTGAAACTGCCGGAAACGCTGGTTGAGATCTGCAACTACAAGTCCGGCCTCGTACTGGTGACCGGTCCGACCGGTTCGGGCAAATCGACGACCCTGGCGGCGATGATCGACTACATCAACGACAACCTCCACAAGCACATCATCACCATCGAAGACCCGATCGAATTCGTCCACCAGAACAAGAACTGCACGATCGTCCACCGCGAAGTCGGAATTCACAGCGAATCCTTCCCCCGCGCGCTGCGGGGAGCGATGCGCTCCGACCCGGACATCGTGCTGATCGGAGAAATGCGCGACAACGAAACCATCCGCCTCGGCCTCACCTGCGCCGCGATGGGCATGCTGGTCTTCGCCACGCTGCACACCAACAACGCGCCGAAGACGGTCGACCGTATCATCGACGCCTTTCCGGCGGACGAGCAGGCGCAGATCCGCACGATGCTTGCGGAATGTCTCCAGGCGATCGTTTCGCAGCTGCTCTGCCGCAAGAAGAACGGCGGCCGTGTCGCTGTCCACGAGATTCTGCTCTGGGCGGACGGTCTGCCGAACACCATCCGCGAAGGGCAGATCTCCAATATCCGCACGATCATCGACGCCGGCGGCGGCCGCGGCATGCGTTCGATGGACAGCTCCATTCAGGAACAGTTCGACGCCGGCAACATCTCCGCCGAAGAGGCCTACATGAAGGCGAGCGACAAATCCCGCTTTCTCTCCTTCCTCGAGGAAGAAGAGGCGGCGGCCAAGGGCGTTCCGGTCGGCGGGAAAAGAAGCGCTGACGCCGGGAGGATATCATGTTCAGGCGGGCGGCAGGCATCTGGGCGAAGATCGCCGGTGCGCATCGTTCCGACGACGAGACCGGCGCGGGCGTGGTGACCGAATTCTTTCTGCCCCGGCTCAACCGCGGCTTCCTCCTGCGGATGGCCGTGGTGGCTCTGCTCGCCGGCGTGACCTTCGGCTTTGTGCTGATTCCGTGCGTCATCAACGGCGAGAGCATGGTGCCGACCTATCCGGCGAAGGGGTTCACCTTCTGCTGGCGCGGCAAGTACCTCTTCGGCAAGCCGAAGCGGGGCGACGTGGTGATTCTGCGCTACGCCGACCGGGTCTACTTCCTCAAGCGGATCGTCGGGCTGCCGGGCGATACGATCGAATTCCGCAACGGTACGCTCTACGTCAACGGCAAGGCGCAGGAGGAGCCCTATGTGCGCTACATCTGCGACTGGAATCTGCCTCCGCGTAAAGTCGAACCAAACCACTTTTACGTCGTCGGCGACAACCGCAGCCAGCCGATTGAACAGCACCGTTTCGGGCAGGTGCTCGCGAGCAAAATCGCCGGGTCGCCCCTCTTCTGATCCGGCAGGAGAAAGTGTATTTCACCGATGAAACTCAACAAGCGCATTCTCATTTCTTTGATCCTCGTTCTCGTGCTTGCCGCGGGAGGTGCGGCGGCATGGTATTTTCTGCGCGACAGCGACGAGGTGAAGATCCGCCGCACGCTGCGGGAGCTCTGTTCGCTCGCCACCAAGGGTTCGGGCGAAAAAACCGCCTCCGGACTGCTGAAGATCCGGCAGGTGGAGTCGCTCTTCGCTCCCCGCTGTCACTTCAACTTCAAGCATGAGATGTTCTCGGGCGAACTTTCGGATACAGAGATCGCCTCGACGCTGGCCCGCTTCCGGGCGCTCTTCTCCACCGTCTCGGTGAAAATGCGCGGCCTGGAGATCACCGTCGAGCCGCCGGATTCGGCCAGTGCCGTCTTCACCGGCATCCTGGAAGGAAGAATGAAGGACGGGCGCACCGTATCGGAAGTGCGCGACCTCTTCTGTTCTCTCAAGCGGATCGACGACAGGTGGAAGGTGGACCGCATCACCGTGCGGGAAGTGCTGGAGATGTAACCTCCCTTCACCGGGCCAGATGGTGGAAGTCGAGCAGCGAGGAGAGCCACTCGTTGAGGGTCTTCCAGTAGTCGGGCCGGCAGGCGGGCAGCGCGGAGTTTTCGATTCCGGCGGCGACCAGATTCTCGAGAAAGTCATTCTGCCGGGGATCGGAGGCCTCCGGCAGCAGGCCGTTTTCGTAGAGGTAGGCGGTCTTGATCACCACCGAACACTGAACCATGTTCCAGCAGCCCGGCGTCCCCGATGGAGTACACAGCTGGCTGAGCACCGATTTGAACGCGTCGTAGGTGTATGGCAGCGGCACATTCGGCACGGCGTTCTTCAGCAGGAAGGAGCCGATGCGGCCCGCCATCCGGAAGTGACGCGGATCGGCCGCAATCGCATCGAATTCGGTGGCGATTTCCAACCGACGCGCGGTATGCAGGTCGCTTTTCCCCCGTCGTCGAACTCCACCTCCAGTTCGCGGAAAAGATCGACGGCGGGAAAGTTCTTCGCCGAAAGTTTCTGCGCGCCGTTCGCCACCAGGCTGAGTCTGCCGCAGTCCGGACTCAAACCGGCCAGCAGCAGCGAACTCTCCCGGTAGGACTGCTTCGACAGCACGATCAGCTGGGTCGAAACCACCACGGCGCGAGGCCCTCCTATTTCGCAAGCTGTTTGCGGAGCTCGGCGATCACCAGCTGCGGGTTCGCCTTGCCCCGGCTGAGTTTCATCGCCTGGCCGACGAAGAACTGCAGCACCTTCTCATTGCCCGCGCGATACTGTTCGACCTGCGCCGGATTGGCTTTGATCGCCTCGGCGACCACCGCGGCGATGGCGCCGGCGTCGCTCACCTGCACCAGCCCCTTCGCCTTGACGATGGCGGCGGGGGATTCCCCGGTGGCGAACATTTCGGCGAACACCTCCTTGGCGATCTTGCCGTTGATCGTCCTGTTCTCGATGAGATCGACCAGTTCGGCGAGCGATTTTGGGGCGATTCTGCACGCGTTGATCGCGACCTTCTCCTCGCTGAGCAGCCGGAGCAGTTCGGAGATGATCCAGTTCGCGACCAGTTTCGGCGCCCGGCTCTGCCGCGCGGCCTCGTCGAAGTAGGCGGCCACGGCGCGGTCGAGCGTCAGGACTTCGGCATCGTAGGCGGTCAGCCCGAAGCTCTCGACGAACCGGGTCCGTTTCGCCTCGGGCAGTTCGGGCAGGGAGCGACGGATCTCGTCGATCTCCTCGTCGGTGAAGGTCACCGGCATCAGGTCCGGATCGGGGAAGTAGCGGTAGTCGTGGGCCTGCTCCTTGGTGCGCATGAGATAGCTTTCGCCGCTGTCGTCGTTCCAGCCGCGGGTCTCCTGGCGGAGCGAACCGCCCTTGTCGAGGATGTCGGCCTGCCGCCAGATCTCATACTCCACCGCGCGGTGGGCGGCGCGGAAGCTGTTGAGGTTCTTGAGTTCGATCTTGGTGCCGAACTCCTTCTGCCCGACCGGGCGGAGGGAGATGTTCACATCGCAGCGCATCTGCCCCTTCTCCATGTCGCAGTCGCTGATGTCGCCGTACTGCATGATCTCCTTGAGGCGGGTGAGGTAGGCGTAGGCCTCGTCGGCGCTGCGCATATCCGGCTCACTGACCACCTCGAGGAGCGGAACCCCGGAGCGGTTGTAGTCCGCCCCGGAGGCGCCGGCGCTGTGGGTGAGCTTGGCGGGGTCCTCTTCGAGGTGAATGCGGGTGATGCCGACATACTTCTCCGGCAGTTCGGCGCCGGAGAACCCTTTGCCGGAGAGGCGCAGCCGCCCGGCGGTGCAGAACGGCAGGTCATACTGGCTGATCTGATAGTTCTTGGCCAGGTCGGGGTAGAAGTAGCTCTTCCGGTCAAACTTGCTGAACTTGGCGATGGTGCATTCGGTGAGGAGCCCGGCCCGGACCGCTTTCAGGATCGCCTCGTGGTTGGGCACGGGGAGGGTTCCGGGGTAGCCGAGGCAGACCGGACAGACCAGGGTGTTGGGTTCCGCGCCGTACCGGTTGGGGCAGGAACAGAACATCTTGCTCGCCGTCCGCACCTGGACGTGCACTTCAAGGCCGATTACCGCTTCGTATTTCATATGCAGAATATGCTTTTCCGTGGTGAATGAGTTGATAATAATTCCGTCGTCTCATAATGTAACGGACCCGGGCGGATTTGTCAATCGTTCCGCCGTCGAAAATCCGCGTTTTCCAAGGTCCCGGAAACGTTCCGGCGAACCGGGGCGCACATCGGGAATTCCACGGAAGGAAGAACAGCTGCGGCGATGAATGCCGGAGAAACAAAAATGGCGAGAGAGACGGGACTCGAACCCGCAACATCCACCGTGACAGGGTGGTACTCTAACCAGTTGAGCTACTCCCCCCGCGTTTCAGAAACAAAACGCAGCCCGCCGCCCGGATGCAGCCATTGAAAAATGGCGAGAGAGACGGGACTCGAACCCGCAACATCCACCGTGACAGGGTGGTACTCTAACCAGTTGAGCTACTCCCCCGCATCCGAATGCGATCGGCAACGGTCTTTAAAATAATTCACATTGAGGAAAAATCAAGTTCCATCTGCAAAAAAACGACCGATTTTTGCAATATGCCGCCGGATTTTCCACGAATACGGCAGTTTTTCTTTGACTTGATATTTGAAACGTGATATATTACATCCCGGTTTGCGCACGGCCGGCTTGTTCGCCGGGCCGATACTCTCCATCGTTGAAACAGGCAGGAAAGGTACGTTTTATGGCGAAGCGGGAAGATGTGAAAAAGATCCTGATTATCGGTTCCGGACCGATCATCATCGGGCAGGCATGTGAATTCGACTACTCCGGAACCCAGGCGTGCAAGGCGCTCCGCGAAGAGGGGTACGAAGTGGTGCTGGCCAACTCCAACCCCGCCACCATCATGACCGACCCCGGCATGGCCGACCACACCTACATCGAACCCTTGACCGTCGACAGCGTCGAAAAGATCATCGAACGCGAAAGGCCCGACGCCCTGCTGCCCAACCTCGGCGGACAGACCGCGCTCAACCTCGCGATCTCCCTCCAGGACGCCGGCATCCTCGACAAGTACCACGTCAAGGTCATCGGCGTCGACCTCAACGCGATCAAGCGCGGCGAAGACCGCATCGAATTCAAGAAGACCATGGATATGCTCGGCGTCCCCATGGCGAAATCCGAACCGAGCTACTCGGTCGAAGAGGCGGAGAAGATCGCCTCCGAACTCGGCTATCCGGTGGTCCTCCGCCCCGCCTACACCATGGGCGGCACCGGCGGCGGCATCGTCTACAATGTCGAGGAGCTGCGTGAAGTGGTCGCCCGTGGCCTCGCCGCCTCGCTGATCGGCCAGGTGCTGGTCGAGGAGTGCGTCCTCGGCTGGGAGGAGCTCGAACTCGAAGTCGTCCGCGACGAAAAGGGCAACAAGATCACCGTCTGCTTCATCGAAAACGTCGACCCGATGGGGGTCCACACCGGCGACAGCTTCTGCGTCGCCCCGATGCTCACCGTGCCGGAATCGGTGCAGAAGAAGCTCCAGGAGTACAGCTACCGGATCATCGACGCCATCGGCGTCACCGGCGGGTGCAACGTTCAGTTCGCGCACAACCGCGAAGACAACCGGATCATCGTCATCGAAATCAACCCGCGCACCTCGCGTTCCAGCGCCCTCGCCTCCAAGGCGACCGGGTTCCCGATCGCACAGGTCTCCACCAAGCTCGCCACCGGCGTGACCCTCGATGAACTCCCCTACTGGCGCGACGGATCGCTCGACAAGTACACCCCTTCGGGCGACTACGTGGTCGTCAAGTTCGCCCGCTGGGCGTTCGAGAAGTTCCCGCAGGCCAAAGACCACCTCGGCACCCAGATGAAGGCGGTCGGCGAGGTCATGAGCATCGGCAAGAGCTTCAAGGAGGCCTTCCAGAAGGCGATCCGCTCGCTGGAGATCGGCCGCAGCGGGCTCGGGCTGGTCAAGAAGATCGAAAAACTTTCGCTCGAAGAGCTGATGCCGCTGATCGCCTCGCCGTCGAGCGAGCGCTATTTCCAGCTCTACGAGGCGTTCAAGAAGGGGCTGACCGTCGCCGAGGCGCGCAACCTCACCAAGATTACCGAATATTTCCTCACCCAGATCAAGGAGCTGGCCGATTTCGAACTCAAGCTCGCCGGCTACACCTGGATGGCGCTGCCCGATGAGCTGCTGATCGAAGCCAAGAAATCCGGCTTCTCCGACAAGTATCTCGGCCGTCTCTTCGGCGTTCCGGAGAAGGAGGTCCGCGAAAGCCGCATCGCCCTCGGCTGCGTCGCCACCTACTGCCGGGTTCCGGTCAGCGGCGTCGAAAATGCCGATTACTACTACTCTACCTACTCCGGCGCGCCGGACGAGGTTCCGGTCTCCGGAAACCGCAAGATCATGGTGCTCGGCGGCGGACCCAACCGGATCGGCCAGGGAATCGAATTCGACTACACCTGCGTCCACGCCGCCTTCGCGCTGCGCGACGCGGGCTATGAATCGGTGCTGGTCAACTGCAACCCCGAAACCGTCTCCACCGACTACGACACCAGCGACAAGCTTTACTTCGAGCCGCTGACCACCGAGGATGTGCTGGCGATCTACGCCAAGGAGAAACCCGAAGGGGTGATCGTCCAGTTCGGCGGCCAGACGCCGCTCAACATCGCCCAGGAGCTCAAGGACGCCGGCGTGAAGATCATCGGCACCCAGCCGGAGGGAATCCGGCTCGCCGAGGACCGCGAATACTTCCGCGAGCGGATGATCGCGCTCGGAATCCGCCAGCCGGAGAGCGGCACCGCCCGTTCGCTGGAAGAGGCGGTCGCCCTCGGGCGCAAGATCGGCTACCCGGTGATGGTCCGTCCCTCGTTCGTGCTGGGCGGCCGCGGCATGGCGGTGCTCTACGATGAGGCGATGCTGACCCGCTATGCGATCGAGGCGATTCAGGTGAGCCCGGAATATCCGATGCTGATCGACCGCTTCCTCGACAACGCGATCGAATGCGAAGTCGACGCCATCTCCGACGGCAAAGACACCTTCGTCGCCTCGGTGATGGAGCACATCGAGCTGGCCGGAATCCACTCCGGCGATTCGGCCTGTTCGATTCCACCGGTGACGCTGGCGAAGAAGTACCTCGACACGATCGAGGAGCAGGCGGCGGCCATCGCCCGCGACTTCCGGGTCAAGGGAATCCTGAACGTGCAGTTCGCCGTCTGCGAGGATCAGGTCTGGATCATCGAAGCCAATCCGCGCGCCTCGCGGACGGTACCGGTGGTCTCCAAGGTGACCGGCATGCCGCTGGCCCGGATCGCCACCTATCTGATGCTCGGCCATTCGCTTTCGGAATACAAGGACATTCTCAAGCCGCATCCGCAGACCTACTTCGGCGTGAAGGAGGCGGTCTTCCCCTTCAACATGTTCCCGGAGGTCGACCCGGTGCTCGGCCCTGAGATGCGCGCAACCGGCGAAGTGATGGGGCTGGCGCCGACCTTCGGCATGGCCTACTTCAAGGCGCAGCAGGCGGCCGGTTCGCGGCTGCCGCTCAAGGGAACGGTGCTGGTTTCGGTTTCGGAGCGTGAGCGCAAGTATCTGCTGCCGATCGTCCGGACGCTGCACGAGCTCGGCTTCAAGCTGGTCGCGACGGAAGGGACCGCGAAGTTCCTCGCTGAGAACGGCATTCCGCACTCGGAGGTCAAGAAGCTCAACGAAGGGCGGCCGAACGTCGCCGATCTGATCAAGAACCGCGAGGTCGCGCTGATCATCAATACGCCGATCGGGCGGCTGGGCAAGATCGACGACAGCTGCATCCGCATGCTGGCGATTCAGTACAAGATCCCGTACATGACGACGATCGCGGCGGCGAAGGCATCCGCGGCCGGCATCCGCGAAGCGCTTCACGGTGATTCGTCGCCGAAGTCGCTGCAGGAGTATCAGTCCGGCCGGTAAGCTCCGGCGCAACCACACCTCCCGGGAAGAGCCAACTCCTCCCGGGAGTGAAAGACGGGAAAAATGACAGGTTGGCTCATTGCGATTCTGCTGCTGGTGCTGCTCCCCCTCGGGGGAGTGGCCCTGCATTTTTTCACCGTTCGAAGGCACTTTCGCGCAAGCTCGATGAATCCAACGAGCGGCGGCGCGAAATCACCAACTTTCTGATGCGGTTCTCCACCGGATTGCAGGGGGACGAGGGTGTGGCGGGAGCCATGCATGCGGCAGCCCGCCATGTCAGCGAACAGACCGATGCCGAAGCGGTCGCCATCTATGAACTGGCGGACGACGAGCTGCGCGCCGTCGGCGTCTGCGGCACCTATCCGCTGATTCACAGCACAAACAAGCTGCTGTTCACCCGTCAGCACCATCTTTTCGAGGCGCTGCGCCGGGAGCGGATCGCGCCGGGGCAGGGCTTTCTCGGCGGAATCATCCTCTCGCGCCAACCGGAACTGGTTCCCGACGCTTCGGCGGACGAGCGGTTCAGTGAATATCCGGACAACGCCCATCTCGGCAGCGTCATGGCGATTCCGCTGCTGCGTGACGGAATGATGGTCGGCGCGGTCTGTGCCGCGACCAACCGGCTTCAGCCGGGTCGTCCTTTTCCGAGCAGCAGTTCAGCCGGTTGAAGCTGCTTTCCGGGCAGGTGCTGATGGTGCAGAATCTGGTTCAGGTGTACAGTGAAATCAGCCGCAGGGAGCGGATCGATCAGGAGCTGGAATTCGCCCGTCACCTTCAGCTTTCGCTGCTGCCGCATGCGTTTCCGTCGTGGGATCAGTTCTCCATCGACGCCTACACCCGGTCGGCAAAGGAGGTGAACGGCGACTTCTACGACTTCGTGGAGATCGACGAAAACCGGCTTCTGGTGATCATCGGCGACGCCTGCGGCAAGGGAATTCCCGCCTGCATGCTCACCGCCATGGCCCGCAGCTTCGCCCGGAGTCTTGCGGACAACTTCACCACGCTCAGCGACTTTCTCAAGGAGGTCAACAGCAAGCTTCACCGCGACACCGACGCCGACCGCTTCATCACGCTCGGGTGCTGCCTGCTGGACCGGAACAACTCGCTCATCGAATTCGGCCGGGCCGGGCACACCGATCTTATCTCCTATATTCACGGCCATATCCGGACGGTTTCGCCGGACGGAACCGCACTCGGCATTCTCCCCGATGAGTTCGCCACGTTTGACACGTTCTGCATGAGTTTTGAACCGGGAACGACGCTGATGATGTATTCCGACGGACTCTCGGAAGCGCTGAATCGGGATTCCGAAGAGTTCGGGGTGCGGCGTCTCACCGAAGTTTTCCGCCGCTCCTGCGAGCTCGGCGGCACCTCTCAGGCGATGATGCACCGCATTCTCGACGAGGTCGCCTCGTTCGAAGCGGAACAGAACGACGATCAGACCATCGTACTGATCCGTCACACCGGGAAAGCATAGGGTTTCCTGAATAAAAATCCGCTTTTTTTTCCCATCCCTCTCTTGCCGGAGCGGGAAACCGCGTTATATTAACTGATTATGCTTCATTCAACGGTCCGCGCCGGACGGGAAACCGCCGCGGAGATTTCAGCGTACAGGGAAGGGAATATCATGGCCATCGAGTTATCCTACATTATCATCACCCCTTACAGTCTGCTCAAATCGCGCACCGGCGGCATCATCGCCCGTCTGATGTCGCGGACGGATCTGGAATTCATCGGCGCTCAGATGCTCTCCTTCACCCGGGAGATGGCGGAGAAGTACGCGCGCAGTCTGGAGGACGCCGCCAGCCACATTTCATCCGAAAGCGGCAAACTGCTGGCCAACTATGTTCTGGAAAACTTCCCGCCCCGCGAAGACGGCAGCAGAGAGCGGGCGCTGATGCTGCTCTTCCGCGGCGAGGACGCCTGCCGGAAACTCTCCGAAATCACCGGCCGGCTCTCCCCTATTCGCCGCGCAACCCGGGGGGCCGGCGAGACGCTCCGCGACACCTATGCCGACCTGGTCAAGGACAAGGAGAACCCTTCGGTGGTGCGTTACTTCGAGCCGGCGGTCCTCACGCCGCCGAACATGAAGGAAGCGCTCGTCAAGCTCCGGATGTTCGCCGATTTCGCCGCAGCCTCACCGAATCTCATCGACAATGCCCTCGGATCCGCGCCCGGAGATGAACGCACGCTGGTCATCATCAAACCGGACAACTGGCGCTGCCCCTCCAGCCGGCCGGGAAACATCATCGACATGCTCAGCCGCACCGGGCTGCGGATCGTCGGCTGCAAGGTTCACCGCATGAGCGTCAACGACGCGCTCGAATTCTACGGCCCGGTCCAGAATGCGCTCCGCACCAAGCTCGCGCCCAAAATCGCGGAGCGTGCACGCCATCTGCTCGAAGAGAACTTCGAGGTGAAACTGCCCGAATCTTCGCTTCCGGAGCTGGTCGAATCGGTTGGAATTCCCTATGCGGACGACCAGTTCTCGCAGCTGATCGAATTCATGTCCGGCAAGCGTCCGGAAAACTGCAACGAAATCGAACGCCAGCAGCAGAACAGCCAGGCGAAGTGTCTCGTTCTGATCTACGAAGGGCCCGACGCCATCAGCAAGATCCGTTCGGTTCTCGGGCCGACCGACCCCTCGAAGGCGCCCGGAGGAACGGTCCGCCGGGATTTCGGCAGCAACGTCATGGTGAATACCGCCCACGCCTCCGATTCGCCGGAGAGCGTGGAACGGGAGATGAAGATCATCCGCATCCATCAGAATTCGCTCTCGGCCCGCATCTACGAATTCCTGGCGGAATCCAGCATCGACCGTTGAGCCGAAGAGGTCCGGGAGGAGGAGCACGCCATGCCGATCCGCGATCAGCAGAAAATCCGCCGGGCGGCCGTTGCCGGCCGCTTCTATGAAGGGGAGGCGCTGGATCTGCGCAGGAGAATGGCGGAGACCGAAGCGCAGCTGCCGCCCGTCTCCGGGAGGAAAGACGCGACGGTGCGCGGCTGCATCCTGCCGCACGCCGGTTATCTCTTCTCGCTCGGCGTGGCGATGGAGACGATGCGGGAAGCGCGGCAGGGCAAATATCGCAATGTGGTTCTGCTCGGTCCCTCCCACTATATCGGGTTTCACGGGGTGGCGGGGTCGACCTTCACCTCGTGGCGGACGCCGTTCGGCGACCTCTCCACCGCGCTTTCGTTGCAGGATAAACTCGAACAGTCGGGCAATCCGCTCTTTCAGATCTCCGATGCGGCGCACGCGCAGGAGCATTCGCTGGAGGTGGAGTTTCCGCTGGTCCAGTATTTTCTCGGTTCGCCGGAAATCCTGCCGCTGGTGGTCGGCGGAATCGCGCCGGCCGACCTCGATCCGCTCGCGGAAATGTTCGCCGCCATCGATTCGCCGGAAACGCTCTGGGTCATCAGTTCGGACTTCACCCACTACGGGGAGAACTTCCGCTACGCGCCGTTCGGAGAGAGCGTGACGCCGGAAGAGCTCAATCGCCTGGACCGGGAGGCGGCGGAGCGGATCGCCGCCCGCGACCTCGACGGATTCCGCCGTTTTCTCGGGCGAACCGGAGCGACCATCTGCGGCGCGAATCCGATCGCGCTCTACCTTGCGCTGCTCGACCGGGTCGACCCGATGCGGAGGATCTCCGGAGAGATCGTCGCGATGGCCGACTCCGGCGAGGTGACCGGCGACTACTCCCACGTCGTGGACTACGCCGGAATCCTTTTCCGTTGACAACCCGCAACTTTGGAGGCCTCTCATGAAATCGTACCGCAAGGAGCTCTGTTTCAATCTGCCGTATCGCCGCGGCTTTCTCAACATCACCCCCGAGGTGGAGGCCGCGCTGAAGGAGTCGGGAATCCGCGAAGGGCTGGTGCTCTGCAACGCCATGCACATCACCGCATCGGTATTCATCAACGACGACGAATCGGGGCTTCACGCCGACTTCGAGCGGTGGCTGGAGCGCCTCGCGCCGGAGAAGCCCTACGATCAGTATGCCCACAACGGGTATGAGGACAATGCCGACGCGCACATGAAGCGGCAGATCATGGGGCGCGAAGTGGTGGTCGCCATCACAAACGGCAAACTGGATTTCGGCCCTGGGAACAGATTTTCTACGGGGAATTCGACGGCAGACGCGCCAAGCGGGTGCTGATCAAGATCATCGGCGAATAGAGCCTGGCGTCACAGCCCCGCCCCCGTCAACTCCCGGAGCAGTTCCGCCTCCCCGGCCCAGAAGACCGCGCCCGCGTGACCGCAGTCGGGAAAATCCATGATCTCCTTCTCCGTCCCGCCGTAGGCGCTGAACGCCGCATAGACCGAGGAGGGCACGGCGGCGGGATCGGAAAAACCGACCGTGAACCAGGCTTTGGCGTGAGAACGGCGCGCGAGCGAGACGCCGTCGAAGAGCGCGGCGCAGCGGTTCGCCTCCGGGGAGACCGGGTGAAAGCTCACCGCGCCGGGCCACGACGGGGCGCGCCCGATCAGAACGCCGAGCTGGTCGCATCCGGCGGGAGCGTTGAAGAGCCCGACGGTGACCGCGGGATCGAAGGCGGTTGCAGCCAGCGCCTGCAGTCCGCCCTGACTGCCGCCGTGGACGGCAAGATTCTTCCCATCCCACTCCGGCAGGCTCCTGAGGAATTCGAGCGAACGCAGCACCCGGAGAAACATATCGCGGAACGGCGACGCCTCCCTTCCAGCACCGGACGGCGGGCGTAGTCGGCGAGCTCCCCTTTTCGAGCTCCTGATAGTATTCAGGCGGTTGATTGTTTTCGATGCCGTGGGCGTTGACGTTCAGCGCAATCAGGCCGTGCGCAGCCCAGGTGAGCGGCTGAAAGGCGCTGCGCACCCCGGCGCCGTGGAAGAAGGCGTAGGCCGGGCAGCTCCGCGGCGCCGCATGCCGCGGCATCGCGAGGATCGCGGAGACCGGCTTCGCGCCGGCACAGGCGACCCGGAGATCGAAGCAGCGGACCCGGTCCGCGTACTCCGGCAGGACCGGCGCGATCTCCTCCATTTTCAGCACCGTCATCGGTACGGAGCGGAGCAGCGCGAGCTGCCGCCGCCAGAACTCGTCGAATCCGGGCACATCAGGCAATCCGGCAATTTCGAGTGGAGAGACGCCGCCGCCGGCGGCGGCGGTGAGTTCGCCGAACTTCACTTCCAGCCGGACAAATCCCGGACGCTCCAGATCGGTCGTCACCTCCACCGGGGCGGAACGGGTGGGGAGCGGGAACTCCACCGGATCGTGAAACTCCCGCTCCATCCGGCACTTGAGTCCGATTCCGGAGACCGGTTTCCCATGCCGCAGAAGTGAAACGCCGAAAGTGATCGGTTCTCCCGGGGCCGTCACCGGAGAAGAGAGCGGGACGATGGAGAGGCGCTCTTCCGGCTCCGGAGCGGGGGCAAGTTTCCACTCCGGACAGAGAGCATCGTACAACGGTTGAGAATCGACTCTTATCATTTCAACTCCTCCATGAATGAATCGGCTCGAATGACGGAGCCGGACCGGAGATTCTTCGAAAAATTCTCCGATTTACCTTGATTTGTCCAATGCGGAGATATAATGTATCCTGAATGGGGAAAATTCAACCGGAGAATGTGATAAAAACCATGAAATCCGGCAGAAAAAAACTCTGGATTTCCGTCGCAGTGCTGTTTCTGCTGCTTCTGGCGGCTGCCGGCGCAATCGTCCTGTACTGTGCCGCGGAAGCGGCTGCGGAGGCGAAACTCCCCCCCGAAGAGCGGATCAAACGGAATTTCGACAACGCCTTCGATCCAACCCAGTCGACGCTGGGGCGGCTCGATCAGCTCCGCCGCAGTTTCCGCAGCGCACAGGAGGTGCCTGCCGAACGACGCAACGCGGTGATCATCGACGCAATCGCCGGTTCGATCGACCGGATGCTGCAGGACTTCTCCGCACTGCCGCCGGAAGAGAAACCCGACCGCGCCCGGCTGCTGCGCGAGGACGCCGAGAAGACGCTCGCCTACTTCCGCCGCCTGCCGCGGGAGCAGCAGCGGAAGGCGCTGGCGCTGCTGATGAGCAGCGAAGGGGGCGCGCCTCTTTCGACCGTGCGATCAACACCGCGACCAACCGGCTCTCGCCGCAGGACCGGGAGCAGCTCGGACCCACTTTTAAAATCTGGAAGGAGATGCTGGAGGAACCATGAAGCAAAACCCGTTCACGTTGGTGGAACTCCTGATTACGATCGGAATTATCGCCCTTCTCGCGGGTCTGCTCATTCCTGCGGCGGGCCGCGCACGGGAGACGGCCCGCCGCGCCGGTTGTCTCAGCAACCTCAAACAGATCGGAGCCGGGCTGGAAATGTATGGGCAGGCGAACCGCTTCTGCCTGCCGACCTGCGGGGGATCGCAGGACCCGGCGGCCGGACCGACGATCCGCGAGGTGCTGCTGCCGAATTTATCCGGCAGCGAAGATCTGTTCCGCTGCCCCTCCGACGCGGAGTATGCGGAGCGCCGCGGCGGCAGCTACGACTGGAACACGCTCGCCAACGGGCAGAAGATGGATGAGAAGACGCTTCGGATTCTCGACTTTTCGATGCCGGTGATGGGCGACTACGACAACTTCCACGGCAGTACCGGGGAACGCGACGCCAAAACTGGCTCTACCTGCCGGCGGAAATTCAGAAGCGTCTGAAAAAGTAACGGAATGCTCCGTCACTTTTTCCGCCGTTTTTCCGTTATTCTGCTGAAAACGGCGGATTCCCCGGAGGCGGTGGTGTTATTTCTGCTCCAGCGTCTTGAGTGAAACGTCGTCGAAATATGCTTTCGCCGCGGCGGGACTCTTCCGATTTTCCCCGTAACCGGCGACCAGCAGGACCCGGATTTCCGCCGTATCGGGAACAAACAGCAGCTCCATTTTCCGCCAGGAGCCGTTCCCCCGCTGACCGGGAGCGGCAAACATGCCGATGTACTGTTTGTCCCGAAGCCGTTCTATCCGGAGCTGAACCACGTCATCAGCGTCGAAATTCTCAGTCTTCACCCAGGCGGACAGCAGGCAGGGGGGAGCCGGGCGTCACCGCCACCGCCTCGGAATACCAGCGGCAGTCGTTCCCATCCGGGGAGTTCAGCACCACCGACGCCTTTCCGCCGCGGACCTCCGCCCCGGGCTTTCCGTCTTTGATATACTGTTTCGAGGCGAATGAATTCCAGAAATCCGGGCGGGACGTCCCCTGCTCGAACCCGTTGTTGACCAGAAGCTCCCGGCCGTTTTCACGAATACCGCGCATCAGATTTTCCGGATTGAGTGCCTGTACCTTCCGCGCGGTACTCTGCAACCGGTTCAGCGTCTCCCGGAATACGGCGGAATCCCTGCCGAAGTAGATGACATCACAGCTGGCATCCGATTTCAGCTCGATGAATCCTTCCGGGAACTCCTCTGCGTCTCCCGGCGAAGATCGTAAAAGTGAAATACCAGATATTCGGTTTCCGGTTCGGCGGGGATGCGGACCGTCCGGCTTGCCGGCAGAATTTTCCGCGAAAAATACCGTTCCTTCTCCATTGCGGCCAGCGACGGTGCATCCCACAGGACGAGGGGAGCGGCCGCCGGGAACGTCGTAAAGATGCACCCCCGCCCCGGATCCGCTTCGCATTCCGGCCTCTCTCCCGCCGCCCGCATGGTGAAGTCCACCAGCGCCCGGCTGAATTCCGGAGCACGATCCAGCGGCATTTCCGCATGAATGTAAAAGATCTCGCCCCTCCCCGCCGGAATGCGGGAAACCAGCGGCAGTCCGTTCTCCGCCCGGAGCAGCACTTCGCCCGGATTCTTCAGCAGATAGACGCTGCGGTCGCATCGGAAGGTGCGATTCCGGTCGGCGAACGAGAGCGCCGGGCACATCTTCCGCTCTGCAAGCTCCAGCCCCAGGATGGAGTTCTTCGCCGCCAGCGGATTTTTCCAGATTGCAATCATAACTCTTTTCGGGATGCCACAGAATCTCCCGGACGTTCTTTTTCAGATTCACTCCGCCGTTGAACTGCGAGAACGGAACGGAGGAGTGGAGGATCAACCTGCGTCCGGGAACGGCGTCCAGCCATTTCCTGGCGGCGGCGAAGTGCATCGACGACGACTCCGCCGGATTGAACACCAGAATGTCGGCCGCATCGCAGAATCCGTCGAACAATCCCTCCTTGCCGGCGGCGTCGAATGAATAATGCAGCTGATCCAGAAAGAGGGAGAGATTGCCGGCCTGTTTCATTCCATTGGAAAATCCGCTCTGATACTCCAGAATGTTGCGGCTCGCGATCACCGCGGTCCGCCGGGGAGACGGAAGTTCCGGCCGTTCCCGGAAACTCTGCAGAAACGCGTACGCGCCCGCAGCCCAGTGGCCATAGCGCCCCTGATGGTAAGGGGGGGAGGGCAGACGGCCGTCCCAGGGGGCCTCCATATACTGGTTGTTGTAATCCGACGGCTTGGCGGCGGAGGAGAGATCGTAGAAGAACGCATAAGCCGCTTCCGGGGAATACTTGGTCTTTCCATGTCCGCCGTTGTTGATCTCGCCGATGATGTAGATATCCTTGCCCATCTTCTTCAGATGACCGCTGAAAAAGCGCATGTTGTGATACCAGGCGAAGGTTCCGGCGGGAGAACCGAAGAACTCATATCCGAGTTTGTCCACCCCCTGCAGATTGGCGGAGAGATAGTGATCGTTCCCGTTGGCGATGTCCTCCGGGTTGGTCCCCGCCACCATGCGGATCCCCTTCGAGTTGGCATAGAGGCCGGTCTTCTGCAGAAATTTCAGGTACTCGTAATGGTACAGCGCCAGAAAGAGGAAGAGATTCCGTTTTTCGTACACACTGCCGCGGGACGCCTGCTTCTCCGTCACCGGGGAGTAGTCCCGGAAGCTCTTCAGTCCGAGCGATTCCGGCGTATACCGGTAATCGGTGAAAAGCCTGAGATAGTCGAAGAAGCCGATCTTCCGGTACTTCTCTCCGGGGAACTGCGATAGAGCAATCCGGCATCTTCACCGGCCAGATCGCGGCGGAACGCCTCCCGTGTGGCATCGTCATATCCCCAGCGCCCCGCCACGGCCAGATGTAATCGATCATCAGGTATTCGGAGATCCCGTTTTTCGCCATTTCATCGATCGTCGCCCGCAGCGGCAGAAACGCCCGCTCGTCGAAAATGCTGATTCCATGGTAGGGCCACAAGTAGCGGTTCGGTTTTCCCCAGTTCGCCGGATCGTTCATCGAAAATCCGTCATCCCGGGTCAGAAAGAGCCGGTTGCTGGTAAGATAGTCCTGATAGCCGGAGGTGACGTGATTTTCAAAGGTGGTCTTGATCCCGAGGGCGTTGTAAAAGGCGGCGCTTTCGGAGACGCCGGGATGCATGGTCCCGTTGAAATGAACCCCGAGATGTCCCTCGAACTGCTGATGAAGCCGGCGAATCGCCTCCCGGAAAGGCAGAGAGCAGAACAGCGAGGTGTTGTCCGCCACAAAAACCCGCGGCACACGATCATCCTGGAACCGGATGGGAATCGGTCTGGCGTATCTCCTGCTCTCGCCGAAAATATTGCGGAACTCCTTGGTGAACAATTTGATGGAACGATCCCCGGCGTGGATTCGGAAATCCCGGATCTCGCCGTCGAACACCGCCCCGTTTTCCCCGGCAACCACGAGGGTCAGCGTGTTGATCTCCTTCAATGCGTCTGAGGGAGAAACGCGGGGAAATCCGGATTGGATTTTTTTGAATTCTCCTATCGGGACGACAATCCGGTGAAACATTCCATCCGCTTCCGGCAGATTCAGCTGTCTGCGGAACACTGCACTGGCGGTATCCTTGAGTTCGATATTCCATGCAGAACCGGAATTCCGATTGATTTTCAGATCGAACGAAATCTTTTTCCGGATCTTCCAGGTACTGCTGTTGAAAAATCGAGGCGGAAAGCGGCTTGCCGCTTTTTGTTTTCCCATTGCAGAGTAAACCCTTCCGTGGTTTTCGACGTCCGGATCACTCCCGGCAGTCCGGCAGGTGCGTTGCTGCGGAAGTTGCCGAAATAAAGCGGGTCGGAACCCGCCGTCGCGGCAAACGGCAGCAGAAAGAGAGCAAGAAGAATCTTTTTTCATTTTCCGGCAGAATATTTTGTTTTCACAATAAAAGGTTTACTGTTTCACGGCCGCGGCAGAATCCACCCAGATCAGTTCGCTCTCGGGGGCATTGGGCCAACCGGGGCAGTCACGATAGGTGCCGTTGCAGAGATACCAGCAGACATGGCCGTCGACAAAGAGAACGTTGACTCCGTTGTTGTGACGGGCTTCCGGCGGACGATCCGGCCAGTAATGTCCCAATGCCGCATCGTATTTGTTGTTGACAGGATTCACCCAGCTTTCGGTACTCTGAGCCGTGATGGAGGGTTTTCTGATTTTTTTTCTGGATACCAGCCGGTTGGTGTTGTTCGGCAGGTCAACTTGAACCAGATTCAAACTGCCGCTGGTTTTACGTCTTGCCAGCCCGGAGGGGCATTGCAGCGGAAATACACTGATATCATCATTCTCCGTACTGCCGGGCAGCAGGTACGGCAGCATCAGGCGATACCAGCTGATGTACGCGGTTCCCCGGTTGTAGATACCCGGCGTCAGCTGATCGAAATCCTCCGCATACAGGTTGTATCCGAAACCGTACTGCTTCAATACGGACATGCATTGCGTCGTGCGCGCCCGCTCTCGCCTTGTTCAGCGCCGGCAGCAGCATGGCGGCCAAAATGGCGATAATGGCGATTACGATAAGGAGTTCGATCAGAGTAAACATTCTTCGCCCCATGGCTCTTCTCCCTGTTACCGGGTGACGGCGGAAAGTGCCGCCACCGAATTTCTTTCCATGATATAAGGACGCAGTTCGGTGTGGAAGTATTTCACCTTCCCGTCCAGAACCGCATCCAGTCCATTCAGCACCGCTTCCGCAAACGACCCCTTCACACCGATGCCGCTCAACATGGGGGTAACGTAATCATAATCGTCCGCGTAGTCGCACCCGGCGACACTCACATCGTCCGGGATTTTCAAACCGTTCTCGCCCAGGGCGCGATAGATGCCGGGAATACAGCCCGAGGACATGGCGGCCAATGCGGTGAAGGTGTCGCGTTTTTTCCGCGAGGTAGGAGGATAAAGTTTCGTATGCTTTCCGCACCGCATATTCCCCCAGCTGCACTTTGCAGTCCAGTTCAACCAGTCTGATCCCGGAAAGCGAGGCGAAATTCCGCATCCTGCTTGCGCAGCGCAATGGAGGAGTTGACCGGCTCGGCATTGAACAGCAGGATCCGCCGATGTCCCCGGTCGAACAGGTACTTCGCCAGAAGAAAACCGGCGAACTCATCCATCACATTGACGGAACTGATGGAAATATCCCCCACCCGGCAATCCGTCAGCACCAGCGGGAGCGTGATATGCTGCAGCCACATCAGATGGCGCTTGTCGAGGACAGACGGCTTGTTGATGCAGATGGCATCAAGTCCGGAGGCCGGCATCAGCGGCAGATTATTTTCCGCATCGTACAGGCGGCTCTGGAACAGCCAGTGCTTCGACCGGGCGACCTCCTCCTGCAGATCCAGCCTGTTCTTCTGGAGCATGCGGCTCGGCCAGTCCGGAGCGAGGTAGAGCAGATGGCGTTTCCGGGAACTCTCCCGCATCGCGTTGAACATTCCGACATGCGGCTCGCAATGGATCAGCTTCTTTTCCTTCAGCTTCGAAATCGCCCCGTTGACCACCCGCAGATTGCAGCTGTATTTCCTCATGATCTCGCGCACGGAATAGAACTTGCTTCCCGGCGCGAAATTTTCCAGATCCTGCCGCAGAATCTGATAGAGTTCTTCTGGTCGTATCGAGTGCATCACCGTCTTTCTCCCGGATTGTCTGCTTTAATTATACTGAATGTATACAGCCGCGCCAACATCTGTATACATTAAAAATACAATTTTTCAAGATCAAGTACCGTAAAAGGAAACGTTCTCTTCAGGAACGACAGAAATACTCCATTCTGCAAAGAGGCATTCTGTTTGAGGTTGCATCAATCGAAGGAAAATTCCGCCGGGGAAGGCGGGAACCTGCCGGCTCTTTTCCGTCCTGCCATCGTGATTTCTTCAGATTCGGCGGATTTTTTACGTTTTTCTGGAAAAGCTCCGCTTTCCGGCCGGCGCGCCACTCGGCGGGCGTGCAGCCGTAACACTGTCGGAACTGTTCAAACAGCGCGCCGGAGGAGGGGAAACCGCACTCTTCAGCGATCACCGCTATCGTATCGTCGGAGTCGAGCAGCCGCGAGCACGCCAGTCCAAGCCGGAGTTCGACGAGCAGCCGCTTCGGGAGATCCCCAGTTCCGCCACACAGCGTCGGTAAAACGTCGATTCGCAGAGATGGTGACGACGGGCAAATTCGGTAATCTTCACCGGTCCGGCGGCGTTTTTCTCCAGCAGATTGAGCAGTCGTCGCAGCCGGATGTCGGCGACGGCGAAACCGTTGCTGCTGCCCCGCTCAATCACCCCGGCGGGAGCGATCAGAAGCTGTTCCGGTTTCACCGGCGGCCCTCTTCCATCATACGGTCCAGCATCCGGGCGGCGAAAAACCCACGCTCATACAGCCGGGTTTCAACACTGGAAAGCCGCGGCTCGGTGGCGGTGCAGAGCAGCTCCTCGTTGCCGACGCCGATCAGAGCGATCTCCTCCGGCACCTTCCGGCGGGCAAGAGCGGCGGCGTTGAAGATCGCGGCAGCCTCCCAGTCATTGTTGCAGAATACCGCACAAAGGCGCGGCAGCCGAACAAGTTTTCTCGCCAGAAGATCGATGGTCTGCGGCGACCGGAAGTAGCGCGGCATCGACAGGCGGACCGCCCGGAAGCCATCTTGCGCAATCCGCTCCTCGAAGGCGCGGTCCCGCCCGTAGCAGTCGGTACAGACTGCGAAATTGCGGTGGCCGCGGCGCAGGAAATATTCCGCCGCGACGACGCCGATCCGGAGATTGTCCGGCGCGACGATGCCGTCGGCGAACCGTTTGAGCACCGGATCGAGCGACAGCCCCACGACCCGGACCCCCGCGTCATGCAACGGTTCGACGCCGCTGCCGGTATCGGTGAGATATCCGTCGCCGCGCCAGTTTCTGATGTGGCTCCGAAGGCTGAACATCTGCGGCATTTCCAACTGCCAGCCGTGCTCCCGGGCGTAGTCGACAATACCCCGCAATTCCTGTTGCAGATAGAAGTTCTTGGCAAACAGAACGGTTTTGGCGTGTCGCTTCTTCATTTTGTGAAAATATCATTGCATCCGAGCAATTTCAAATGAAAATTGCATGATTTCATGACAGGAATGCATGATTTCCGGCTTGCCGAATGCGATTTCCTCGGATATACTAGAAAGAGACCTCGAACGCAGTTCTCCTCAACAACAGAAGGAAATGAGATGATGGAACGATGGAGCAGAAAAAAAGCATGGGAATGGTACGACAATCAACCATGGCTGCGGGGCTGCAACTTTCTGCCGTCCGACTGCTGCAATCGAATCGCCCTCTGGCAGGAGCTGGATTTTGAGCAGCACCTGGCCACCGCCGACCGGGAACTCGGACTGGCGGCGTCGATCGGATTCAATTCGATCCGGGTGATTCTGGAGTTCATCGTCTGGGATGAGCAGCACGACGGGTTCCTCGAACGGTTCGAGCGGTTCCTCTCGGTCGCCGCGGGACACGGCATTTCCCTGCTGGTCTGCTTCGCCAACGACTGCACTGTTCCCCGGGATGAAAACTACCGTCCGCCCCAACTGGGGCCGCAACACTACGACTGGGGCTATCACGGCGGCCGGAAGAACTCGCCTCACCGCAAGTATGACGGCGTCGGCTACAATCCGGTCCTGGATGAGCCGGAGGTGGCGGAACGCTTCTACGCCATGGTCGCGGAGATCGTCGGCAAGTACGCCGCCGATCCGCGCATCGTCGCCTGGGATCTCTTCAACGAGCCCGGCAACGGGAATCGTTACGAGGCATCGATTCCGCATCTGCAGCGGATCTTCGATGTCGCCCGGAGCATGAACCCCTCGCAGCCGCTGACCACCGGCGGCTTGGCGCGGCAGCGTCCAGAACTGGAAGCCTATCGAAAAACTGGCGCTGGAGCTCTCCGACGTCATCTCCTATCACTGCTACGGGGACTACGAAGCCAACATTCTGATGATCTCGAACCTGCGTGAATTCGGCCGGCCGCTCTTCAACACCGAATGGCTGAACCGGATCTGTCACAACAACGTCGCCGAAGCCTTCCCGCTCTTCTTCCTCGAAAAGGTCAGCTGCTGGAACTGGGGATTCGTGGCCGGACTTTCACAGACCTACGAACCCTATGAATCCATGTGGAAACAGTACGAGGAGAACCCCGCCCTGCCGTTCGACTTCTCCAGATGGATGCACGACCTTTTCCGGCCGAGCCTGCACCCATACGACCCGAAGGAGATCGAAATCATCCGGAAATACTGCCGCATAGCCGACGAAAAACGCGCGGCGCAGTGACGATCCGCCTGACCGGGGGAAAATCCCCCCGGAATGGAGAATCACTTCACCAGAACCGTGCCGAGCGGCAGCCGGAGATCTTTGCCGATCCCCGGATTTTCCAGCCGGACACGGGCTCCCTTCCCCTTGGCGTCATACAGCCCGAGGAAGACGGAGAGCGCCTTGCCCTTCTGCTTTTCCAGATAGACTCTGCGGACAAAGCGCATCTGCTTGCCCGGCGCCCATTCGGTGGTCGCGGGCGAAGGGTGAAATCGCCGCCGGCAACGATTTTGCCGCCGCTGGTGAAATGGACGAAAACCGCCAGCGGTTTTTCCGCGCCCTTCTCCCCGACGTTGGTGAAAACGTATTCGACCTTCGCCGGCAGCGTGACGTCGAGCTTGCGGGGCTGCTCAAGCAATTCGCCCTCCTTGTAGAGAAGTTCTCCATTCACCGAAACCTGGTCGAGGCGCGGCTTGAACGCCGCGTCGGCGGCCTCCGCAATGAGAGAAACGGCGGCGAGACAACAGACGGCAAGAACGGCTTTCAACATGATGTATCCTCCTATGATAAAATTCCACTTCGATGCCGGGAAAAACTCAATTTTTTACGAGTTTGAATTGAGTAAAATCCTCAAACATCCAGTTGTTTTTTAATGTTCGATACACGATATCGAGGAATTTGCGAGCCAAGGCGATATTGGCTTTCGCTCCACCCCGCCGACTTTAACCGATTCATGAAAGGCATGGAGATACGGGCTGTATCGTTTTGCGATCAGCGCACATTGAACCAATGTGGTTCGTGCAATTTTGCTGCCGTTCTTCGTGATTCGTCCATGACAGACCGTATCATTTGAATTACTTACTCTCGGGACGATTCCGATATAAGCCGCAAGCTGTTTCGAAGAACGGAAGTCATGGATATTGCCGATTGTCGAGAGCAGAGTTGCCGCCCCTTTCGAACCGATTCCTTTAATGGATTTCAGATTCTTGAAGCCGTCCATCTTACTGCCATGATCCTCAATCGTCTTATCCAATTTTTCAATGCTTTGATTCAAGCTGCGAATTTGTTCGACGACCACGAACAGTTCCGTATCGGTGATTGGGTCAAAGTGAAAGCTCAAAGCTTTCCGAAGCCCGGTCTCCGTGGACAACTCCTCCCGCTTCAAAACGATGAAATTGGCAGCCAGCAGATTATTGACTTTGTTTTTCAAGACGGTACGCAACTGAACCAGCTTTTCCCTGGTCTGCGTCAAACTTGAAATCTTCGCTTGTAAATCGTCTTTCATTCTTACCTCCGGAAGCATATCCTTTTCCAGAAACTCCGCCAATATTTTCGCGTCATGCTTGTCCGTCTTTTCGTGGACGTGCTGATCACTTTGAACTGTGAGGGATTTACTACGACGAGCCGTCCCACATGAGCTTTCAGGAACCGGCAAAACATAAATGTGTTGCCGGTCGCTTCCACCGCCATGGCAGTATCCTTTCCGAGCAGTGAAGCAAAACCTTTCAACTCACTGATTTCGCACTTGCCGATTTTCTTCTCCTCGCCGTTTTCCCGGATACAATACGTGAAGTTGTTCCGGTGCAAATCCACTCCCACAAAACTTGTCATCATCGTCAGCCTCCATTCGTTTTTCACGAATCGAAGCGGAACTGCTGTCACGGCCTCACCATCCTCCTATACAGAGTAGTCGAATTAACATCGCTCTCTACGGTGGCGCTCTGGTTTGCAGATCTGACTAATCTCCTTTCCGGGGTCATCCTCTTCTCGGAGGCGCCTCAAATAAATATTCAGTCTGCAACCTGTCCGCTTCCATACGTGTAAGTTAATCGCCATAAATTACACGCCGCAAGCAGAAACCGCGAACGTCAGCTATTTATCATACCATCTCCTTTTTTCCTGTTCCCTGCCGAAAGGGCGGAACGGCCCTCGGTCGGGTTCTTTCATTATATCGCAGAGAGTGCGGTTTGTCAATCGGCGGACAAGAAAAATCCGGTCCGTCAGAAGTCGAATTCAAGCTGGACCGGCCGGTTCAGCTCCTCGGGAGTGAGAAAATTGCTCACCGTCACCCCCACCAGCCGGATCGGATGCCGGTACATCCCCCCCTTCTCCGCCAGTTCCAACGCAATCTCTCCGAGGCGGCCGCCATCCGGCACCGGCTCGGGGAAACTCTGCGAACGGGTCACCGTGTGAAAGTCACCGAACCGGAGCTTCACCGTGACGGTCCGGCCGAGCAGCCCCGGCCGAGCAACAGCCGCGCCACCTTGTAGGAGAGGGTGCGCACCATGATCCGCAATTGCCGGCGATCGGTGCTGTCTTCCGACAGGGTGATCTCCTTGCCCACCGACTTCGGTTCGTCGCCGGTTTCCACCGGCCGATCGTCGATCCCGCGGACGATCCGGTAGTAGAATTCGCCGACCTTGCCGAAGTGCGCCGCCAGCGTCGACCGGTCCAGCTGTCGCAGATCGTGCCCGGTACGGACATTCATCGCCAGCAGTCGCGCCGCGGTCGCCCGCCCGATGCCGTGAAACTTCTCCACCGGCATCGCGTCGAGAAACGATTCCGCCTCTTCCGGCCGGATGACCGTCAATCCGGCCGGTTTGTGCAGGTCGGAGGCCACCTTCGCCAGGAATTTGTTGCAGGAGACCCCGGCGGACGCGGTGAGCCGGGTCTTTTGAAAGATCTCCCGCTGAATCTCCCGTGCGATCCGGGTGGCGGAGCGTTCGCCGCGCTTGTTCACCGTGACATCCAGATACGCCTCGTCGATCGAAACCGGCTCCACCAGATCGGTGAAATCGTGGAAGATCCCGCGGATCACCGCCGAAATCCGCTTGTACTTCTTGATGTCCGGATGCAGCAGTACCGCTTCCGGGCAGAGCCGGAACGCCGTCCGGGTCGGCATCGCCGAATGGACCCCGAAGGCACGCGCCTCGTAGGAACAGGTCGAAACCACGCCGCGATGCTCCGGCAGGCCTCCGACAATCACCGGACGGCCGCGCAGCTCCGGACGGTCACGTTGTTCAATCGAAGCGAAGAAGGCGTCCATGTCGATGTGGATGATCTTCCGCGCCGCTCCGGAACCGCCCCCCGAAGCTCCCGCCGGAGACTCCTCCATCGCGTCGCCTCACTTCACCAGCAGAACGCTCGTGTCGGCGAAGAAGAGATAGATCGTCAGCACCGCCAGAAGCAGCAGCACTCCGGCCAGCCGCACATGTTTCCACGGCGTGAGATCGACCGCCTTGGCGTCGATCTGGCAGTACTCCTCCTTGCGGGGAGAAATCTCTCCGTACACCAGCATGAAGACGATGAGGTAAAGGAAGACCAGCCCGAGAAAGTTGTAGTCGTTCATCGCCTTGACGATGCGGTCGAAGGGCGGCACAAAGTAGAAGAAGGCGATGAAAATCACACCGCCGCCCAGCGCCCAGCGCGCCGCCGCCGCCGGAACCCGCCGCGACACCATGCCCACCAGCACCACCGCCAGCAGCGGAATGAAGTAGATTCCGTTCATCTTCTGGAGGTAGCTGAAGATGCTGTCCACCTGGTTGAGCAGCGGCGCGATGGCGACCGAGACGACCGCGATGATGATGCCGAAATACTTCCCGGAGCGGACCACCTGCAGATCGGTCGCGTTCGGGTTGAAATATTCGCGGTAAAGCCCGAGGCTGAAGAGCGTACAGGTGGAGTTCAGCGCGGAGTTGAAGCTCGAGAGGATCGCTCCGACCATCACCGCGGCGAAGAATCCGGTCAGGACCGGCGGCATCACCGTGCGGACCAGCGCCCCGTAGGCGAGCGAGGAGTCGATCGAACCGTTGGCACGGATCACCCCCGGCAGAAGTCCCTGCTTGTAGAGATAGTAGGCAACCAGCCCGGGAACCACCAGATAGAGCGGTCCGAGCAGTTTCAATAGTCCAGTCAGCAGCACCCCCTTCTGCCCCTCGGCGAGCGAACTTGCGCCGAAGGTGCGCTGGATGATCTGCTGGTTGGTGCACCAGTAGAAGACATTGATGAAGAGCACTCCGGAGAAGAGCGTGGTGAAGGGGACCGCCTGATGGTTTCCGCCGAGGCTGTTGAACATCGCCGGCTCGTAGGAGCGCACCTTTTCCAGCCCGGCGAACATCCCTTCGCCGGCCCCGGCGTAGCGGAGCGCGAAATAGACGATCATGAAACCGCCGATCAGGAGGCCGATGCCGTTGAGCAGGTCGGCGACCGCCAGTGTGCGCAGTCCGCCGCAGAGCGCGTAGATCGAACCGACCACGCCGATCAGGATGACGATGAGGTAGAGCATTCCCAGCTCGGAGGTGATGCCGAAAAGCGATTTGACTCCGAAGATGCTGAGCAGCCCCTTCGAGCCGGTGTAGAGCACGATCGGCAGCAGAATCAGCATGTAGGCGAAGAGAAAATCAGGTTCGCGATCGAACCGGTGTGTTTGTCGAACCGCAGCTCCAGATACTGCGGCACCGTTGCGATGCCGCTCTTGAGGAAGCGGGGCAGGAAGAAGAGCGCCATCGCCACCAGCGCCACCACCGCGACCACCTCCCAGGCCATCACGCTCAGCCCGTAGGAGAAGGCGTCGCCGTTGAGTCCGACCATCTGCTCGGTTGAGAGGTTGGTCAGCAGCAGCGAAGCGGCGATGAAGGGATAGGTGAGCGAGCGGCCGGCGAGAAAGTATCCCTCGTTGGTGCGCCGCTCGTCCCGGCGCGTGATGAGATAGGTCAGCAGCGCGACGGCTCCGGTGAACAGCAGAAAGGTCACCGGCGTAATCCAGACATTGTTCATACCATTTTCTCTTCTATTTGTATTGAGTTGACAAAATCATAATCAGGCCAGCAGATCCGCTTCTCCGTTGGAAACCACGAGGAAACACGGCGGCAGCCCGGCCAGATCGCGCTTGAGCAGCTCGTGAGTCACCAGCTGCCTCCGCACGTCGGTCGTGTTGTAATCGGGGAACTCGATGAAGACCAGCTCCGCGCCGGACGAGTATTTCGGCAGCACGCGGCGGAGGCGGACCTCCTCATCAAGCCCGACGATCTCCGCCTCGATCCTGGCGGCGTCGAGCACCTGGTGGATCCGGCGGACCTTTTCCCGGTTCATCGGCAGGAAAATGCGCAGCACACTCTTGCGCCAGTCGCGGTCGAGCTGCACCAGGTAGGCGAGAATGGTCATCAGCGATCCCCCTTCCGGCGTCTGCCACCAGATGTCGATCGTGCCGCCGTCGTACCGCTGGGGTCGGGCACTGGAACGCTCGTTGGCCAGCACGATCGCGTTGCGGTGAAAATCTCCGACGATGGTCTGCAGATGGGTGAAGAAGGGCACGACCCGTTCGGCGCGCCGCGGCCACCCCATCATCACGATGTTCGGCCGGATGGGGTCGAGCGAGTGACTCTGCAGAATGATCCGCAGCGCGCTGTCGAATTCGGGCGCGATAACCACGGTCGGAAAAACCGGCCACTGCCGTTCGCGGGCGAGTTCGCGCAGTCGGCGGAGCCGGGGGTGCGCCGCTCCCCGATGTTGTGCGGGTCGTCGGAAATGACGATCTGGATCAAACTGACGATTCCGCGCCGCTGACTGAAGAGAAGCGCGTACTCCATGAGCATGCTCGCTCCTCCGGCTCACCGGAGAGGACGGCGATGGTGGGCCGCCAGTTCTTCGGGTGGAGCGGCAGCCGGGCGTACTGATGCAGCAGCGAATAGATCCGCGAATAGACGAAGCCGCGCCGGGCGTCGCCGTACGCCATCGTGAGGTTGCGGTAGCGCAGCCAGATGTAGAGCCCGAGGATCACCAGAAAGGCGACGATCGACAGCTCCAGGTCGATCAGAAACGCCGCCAGCACGCACGCCGCCGTCCCGTAAGCGGCGATTCCCCAGTGAAAAAAGCGGAACCGGGGGCGGAACGACGGATTCGCTCCGAGCGATTCGACAAACGCCGCCAGGTTGATGATCGCGTAGGTGAAGAGGAAGAAGAGCGAAACCAGTTCGCTCATGACCGTGATCGGCGAACTCTCCGTATCGGACGCGTTCCGACCGATCATGCCGGACCAGATCAGGATCGGCAGCACGATCACCGCCACCAGAATGATGGCGCGGCGGGGGTTCGTTGCGCGGCCCGGCCCCCGCGCGGAAGAAGCCGATGCCCGGCAGGACGTTGTCCACGCCGAGGCTCTGGAGCACCCGGGCGCGCCGAGCATCCAGCCGAGCGCAGTCGAGAGCGTCGCCGCCAGCACGCCGGCCAGCACCATGAAGCCGAGTCCGAAGAGCGCATTCTTCGTGAGCAGCACGTAGGGGTAGGCGATCATATCCTGCCGGTTGAAACAGCCCGCCGCGATGACGATTTGAATGAGGTAGAGGACCACCGCGGTGCCGAGCGCGTAAAAGGTTCCACGCGGAATCGAACGGTGCGGATCCCGCAGGTCGCCGGACATGTTCACACCGGCCATGATGCCGGTGACCGCCGGGAAGAAGATCGCAAAGCAGGGAACCAGCGAATGAACCGTGTCGAGCGGCCCCAGTTGGCCCGCAGATTCTCCAGCGAGAAGTTCCCGAGCGGTCCGGCGAGGAAGACGATCACCGACACGCCGAGCACCGCCATGATGAAGAACTGCGCCCGGATCGCCCAGTCCGCCCCCCTTCCAGACGAAGAAGAAGAGAATCGCGCCGAGAGCGACGTTGACCAGCGGGAAGTAGGGGCGCAGCTCCGGCCAGCCGTCGATGATCGCTTCGGTGGCACCGAGGATGTTGAAGGGAATCGCCAGCGACTGCGACACGAAGAGCGTCAGTCCGATCGAGGTGCCGAACGCCGGCCCGAGTACCCGGCTGATGAGGTAGTAGGCGCCGCCGCCGCCCACGTCGGTGTTGGTGGCGATCGCCGAAATCGAAAATCCGGTGGCGAGGGTGATGCTGCTGCCGACCAGCAGGATCAGCAATGTCTGAAACAATCCGGCGTTGCCGAGCACGAAATTCGTGCGCATGAACATGACCAGCCCGAGGATGGTCAGCAAGGCGGGAGTGTACACCCCCGCGAATGTGCCGAAATTGTAGCCGCCCGGCGTCTCCTCCGGAGCGGAAAAGTTTTCGTTCTGCATCTGTGAATCACCGCCGCTGGTCGTGGAAATCCCGGCCGGAAGGCCGGGCCGCTCCGGAAATCCGCCGTCAATTCAATGTAGCGCCGGACTGCTTTTTTTCAACTGCAACGTTATTTTTTTTAGGGTTTCTTGCATTTTCCCTGAATACACCGATATTATACAGCAGAGGATCAATTTCACTACCGGGAGGTTCCCCATGAGTTTCTACAAGAAAGTGGATAAGCTGTTCCGGAAACACGAAAAGCTTATCGCCCGCAAAAATATCATGAAATCCGGCAACGGCGTCTGCAACCGCTTCAAATACCCGGTCGTCACCGCCGAACATACCCCGATCTTCTGGCGCTACGATCTCGACCGTTCGACCAACCCGATGCTGCTCGAGCGGATCGGCGTCAACGCGACGATGAACTCCGGCGCGATCAAGTTCGGCAACCGCTACTGCCTGGTGGTCCGGGTGGAGGGGGTTGACCGCAAGTCCTTCTTCGCACTGGCGGAGAGTCCGAACGGGTGGACAACTTCCGGTTCCGCGACTACCCGATCACCATGCCGGAGACCGACAACCCCGACACCAACGTCTACGACATGCGCCTGACCCACCATGAAGACGGCTGGATCTACGGCGTCTTCTGCCCGGAACGGCCCGATCCCGACGCCGCGCCCGGCGACCTCTCCAGCGCCGTTGCCGCCGCCGGCATCGCCCGGACCCGCGACCTGGTCAACTGGGAGCGACTGCCCGATCTCAAGTCGAAGAGCCAGCAGCGCAACGTGGTGCTCCATCCGGAGTTCGTCGACGGCAAGTATGCCTTCTACACCCGCCCGCAGGACGGATTCATCGACGCCGGGTCCGGCGGCGGCATCGGCTGGGCGCTGGTCGACGACATCACCCATGCGGAGGTCAAGAAGGAGAAGATCATCGACTTCCGGCGCTATCACACGATCAAGGAGGTCAAGAACGGAGAAGGCCCGGCGCCGATCCGGACCGAATTCGGCTGGCTTCACCTCGCCCACGGCGTGCGCAACTGCGCCGCCGGAATGCGCTACGTGCTCTACTTGTACATGACCTCGCTGGAGGATCCCTCGAAGGTGATCGCTTCGCCCGGCGGCTACTTCCTCGCGCCGAAGGGGAAGGAGCGGGTCGGCGACGTCTCCAACGTGCTCTTCTCGAACGGCTGGATCGACGACGACGACGGGACCGTCTTCATCTACTACGCCTCGAGCGACACCCGCATGCACGTCGCGGTCTCGAGCATCGCACAGCTGGTGGACTACTGCTTCAACACGCCGCCGGACGAAGGCCGCTCGGCGCTCTCGGTGGAGACGCTCGACAACCTGATCGACCGCAACCTCCGCCTGCTTAAAAAATATTGAACCGGGGCAGAATCATGGAGCGCTTCTACGAGAAGTACATCATCCGCGAGGGGACGAAAGTCGATCTGTCGAAGTTCGACCCCGACGACACGCTGGAGTTCAAGGACAAGGCGGCCGGGCTGGCGCTGCTCGAAAAGAACAACCACCGGATCGCCCGCCTCCAGACCGACCTCTATTCCGAGGGCAAGCAGTCGCTGCTCATCGTGCTGCAGGCGCTGGATGCCGGCGGCAAGGACGGCACGATCAACAACGTCTTTTCGGCGATGAATCCGCAGGGTTGCCGGGTGCAGTCCTTCAAGACGCCGACCGCGCTGGAACAGGCGCACGACTTTCTCTGGCGCGCTCATCCGGTGGTGCCGCGCCGCGGGGAGGTGGTCATCTTCAACCGCTCCTACTACGAGGCGGTGCTGGTGGAGCGGGTGCACAAATTCGCCTCCGCCGAAGAGCTGGACTACCGCTACAAGGCGATCAACAACTTCGAGGATCTGCTCGCACACAACCGCACCCGGATCGTCAAGTTCTATCTGCACATCGACAAGGATGAACAGCTCCGGCGCTTCGTCCGGCGGCTGAAACGGCCGGAGAAGCACTGGAAGATCTCCAGCAACGACTACCACGAGCGGCAGTTCTGGGATGACTACATCGAGGCGTTCGAGGTGGCGCTGAGCCGCTGTTCGACCAAACAGGCCCCCTGGTTCGTCGTGCCCGGCAACACCAAATGGTTCCGCAACCTGGTGGTTTCGCAGATCCTGCTCGAAACGCTCGAATCGATGAAGATCGAGCTCCCGGCACCGTCGGTGGACCTGCAGGAGACCCGGCGGCTGGCCGCTATCGAACTGGCCCGCCAGCGGCAGGAGAAAAACTCCATCCGCCGGAAATTCAAAAATTCCGGCAAATGATTTCCGGATGAAGATCCGGGGAATGATGCGGAGTTCTCCCAAAACCGGAGGTTCCGCAGGGGAATGCGCATGAACCGAGCTGGCCTCTGCCGATTTCTGCGGGAGAACCGGGTTCTCCTGCTGCTTCTCGCCGCCGGACTGGCGGCGAGGCTCTGCCTCGCCCTCCCCGGCCTGTTGACGGACCCTGCCGAACGCTTTTCCCGTCCTGACAGCTCCGGATATCTCGGGCCGGCGCTGGCGCTGGCCGAATCGGGCCGCTTTCTCGACGCCCCAGGCGGGGAGCCCTCCGCCGTCCGCGCCCCCGGCTTCCCGGTTCTGGCGGCGCTCTGCTACCGGCTCTTCGGCGTTGGGAACAACGGCGCTCTGGCCATTGTGCTGATCCTCGTCAGCACGGCGGCGGCAATTCCGGTCTACCTGGCCGGGCGTGAACTCGGCGACAGACGGACCGGGGAGATCGCCGCCGGACTGGTGCTCTTCAATCTCACGATGATGGCGCAGGCGCCGATGCTGCTCTCCGACACGCTGCTGGCGTTCACCGCGGCACTGCAGTTCTGCTGGTTCATCCGCTTTCTGCGGCACGGCCGGCCGGCCGATTTCCTCTGGTGTATTCTCTTCGCCGCGCTCGGAGCGCTGATCCGGCCGATCAATTCGGTGTGGATTCTTCCCGCGCTGGTGCTGCTCTTCGCCGCCCCGGCGCCCGGATGGCGGCGGAAGCTGTGGACCGGCGCCGCGGCGCTGCTGCTCTTCCTCGCGGTGCTGACGCCGTGGATGTGGCGCAACGCCCGGATCGGCGCCGGATTCTGCATCGACACCAACACCGGAGCGATGCTCCATCAGAACGGGGCGATGCTGCTGGCGAAGGTCAACGGCACCTCCTACGAAGTCGAAAAAGCGAAGATCCTCGCCGAACTGGAGCGGCGCTTCGCCGACCATGAAAGATTTCCGGACGAAGCGAGCCGGGTGGACTACCGGCTGAAACAGTTCAAGGCGCTGATTTTCGCCCACCCTCTCGCCTGGTTGCCGCAGCACTTCCGGCCGCACATCCTGCTGCCCGACGCTCCGGGATTTTTCGAACTGCTCGGCGTGACCCGGTCCGACCGCGGCACAATGAACGTACCCAGAAGCAGGGGCTGTTTGCCGCCGTCAACCACTATTTTGACGGTCGGCTCTACCTGCCGCTGCTGCTGCTGCCGCTGCTGGCGGTGACGCTCCTGCTCTACGCCGGCGCGGCCGTCTGGCTCGGAATCGCGGTGTGGAACTGGAAAAAACGGTGGTTCGCACTGCTGGTCTTCCTCGCCTTCGTCGAGTACTACTTCTTCCTGCCCGGCCCGGTGACGGTACCCCGCTATCAATTGCCCGCGCTTCCGGCAATGGCGGTCGCCGCCGCACTGACGTTTCCGGTGATCCGTCACTTTTGAGCAGAAAAAGAAAAATGACGGAAAAATAACGGAATAGAGATCCGTCACCGCCGTCGCAGGTTCGCCTCCGGGAGCCGGCCGCCGGGCGAAATGAGAATCTTCCCGGCGAACAGTCCTTCGGTGCAGAAGACCGCCCAACGCATGCGTCCGGACTCCTCCCGCCAGCCGCGAATTCCCCAGTTCGAGCCGCCGCGCTCCACTTCGGGCGCTCCGCCATGCTCCGTCAGTGCGTTCCAGGCCTCGACGGAAAACGGCTCCCAGACCTCCAGCACTTCGCCGCGCGGAGAAAGTCCGAGCCAGGCGGCGGCACGGCCGGCGCGAAGCGTTTCCCGGCGACAGAGCCGGTCGAGCGTCTCAACGCCGACCGGAACCGTCTCCGGCAGCTCCCGCAGCAGCTCTGCGCCACGCCGCCGCAACGCTGCTCCGGCGAGCTGTTTGACCGCATCCACCAGCCGGGAGTTCCACTGCTTCAGCTCCCGGTAGTCGCGCTGCCACTCGGCGAACCGCCCGATGCCGATCCGCTCCCGCGCGTTGCGCCGATAGTTATCCACCCGGACCGCTTCGGTCATTTCCGGAGATCCGGGCAGAATGCCGCGAACGACCGCAACCAGTCGTCCGTCACGATCGGTCACCGCCCCGCCGGAATCCCCCCGTTTCACCGAAACGCCACGACAGATCAGCCGAACCGGCTCGACGGTTTCGCAACGGCCGGAACGATTTCCAAACCGAATGGAATCGCCCGGAACAACCGCCGTCAATTTTCCGTCAATTTTCCGGTACTTTTCCGGCAGATCCGCTTCCAGCAGCACGAGATCCCGGTCGGGAGCAAACTCCAGCACCCGAATTGCGATGGCATGTCCGGTCGCATCCCGCAGCAGCAGATCGGGATTTTCCAGCAGCACATGAGCGGCGGTGGCGACCAGAGTCGCACCTTCCGACCGGAAAACCGCGCCCCGGCCGGAGAGACTTCCTCCTTCCACGGAAAGCTCCGGCACCGCCGCCGCAAGCGACACGGCGATCGTCAGAATCGGCAAAAATCGAACTATCGACACGTCTTCTCCCCCTGCATACTGAAGTGATGTTTTCCGGATAGTATACGATCCCCGAACCGCTTTGTCAACCGGGAAGCCGAAAATTCGATCGGACTAACCTTGACTTTTTTCAAAAAAGAGTATCTATTATCAGAAACGCAGAGGCGGCGGAGTACCGCCTGCGATAACAGTAAGGAGAAAGTATCATGTCACTCGTAGCAACCGTTGCGCCGGATTTTACCGCCAAGGCCGTCATGCCGGATAACTGCATTGAGGATTTCACCCTTTCCAGTCTCCGGGGCAAATATGTCGTCCTCTTCTTTTACCCGATGGATTTCACCTTCGTCTGCCCGACCGAACTTGTCGCGTTCGACAACTCGATCGAGAAGTTCCGCGCGCTGAACACCGAACTCGTGTCGGTCTCGGTCGATTCGGAGTACAGCCACTACGCCTGGAAGACCACCGAACGCAGCAAGGGCGGCGTCGGCAAGCTCCGCTACCCGATGGTGGCGGACTTCACCAAGGAGATCAGCCGCAGCTACGGAATTCTGCTCAACAACTCGGTCGCGCTCCGCGGCCTCTTCCTGATCGACCGGGAAGGCGTGGTGCGGCACGAGACCGTCAACGACCTGCCGCTGGGCCGGAACGTCGAAGAGGTGCTCCGCATGGTCAAGGCGCTGCAGTTCACCGAAAAGTACGGCGAAGTCTGCCCGGCCAACTGGCACGACGGCTCCGAAGGGCTGAAACCCACCGCGGTCGGCGTCGCCGATTACCTTGCCCGTCACGAGAAGTAATTTCCCGCGAGACGACGAAAAAACCTCCCGCAGCCATTCCGGCTCCGGGAGGTTTTTTTCATGGTGGAATTGCACCTCAGTCGATCCGGGTGACCAATCCCTTCAGATAGAACCCTTCCGGAACGGCGAGCGATACCGGGTGATCCGGACTCTGTTCGAGGCGGCGGCAGATGACTCCGCCGACCCCCGCCTCCACCGCCGCGTCGGCGGTGATCTTCTGGAAGAGCTCCGGCGTCATCAGCCCGGAACAGGAGAAGTTCACCAGCAGTCCGCCGGGATTGAGCAGCCGGAACCCGAGCCGGGCGATGTCCTGATAGGCGCGGCTCCCCTGCGTCAGCACCCGCTTCGATTCGATGAATTTCGGGGATCGAGAATCACCATGTCGAACCGGCGCCCTTCAGCGACGAATTTCCGCAGCGTTTCGAAGACGTCGGCGGTGAGATTTTCGAACCGCTCCGGCGCAATGCGGTTCATTTCGAGATTGTGAGCCGCCTGCCGCTGTGCGGGCGCCGAAGAGTCGACATTGATCACATGTTCCGCGCCGGCCAGCAGCGCCGCCACCGCGAACGCTCCGGTGTAGGAGAAGGCGTTCAGCACCCTCCGCCCGGAGGCGTACTGCGCGACCACTTCGCGGGAGAGCCGCTGGTCGAAGTAAAATCCGCTCTTCTGCCCGTGCCGCACATCCACGGCGTAACGGGCGCCGTTCTCCCGGATGATCACCGGATTGGGCGGCTGTTCCCCGTAGAGCAGTCCGGTCCGGCCGGCCAGCCCCTCGCGGGCGCGGATTCCCCACATCGGAACGTTCGAAGATTCCACGCGCACCGGTGGCTTCCGCCAGCAGCCGTACGATCCGGTCACGGTGAAACTCCACTCCGGCGCTCAACACCTGCATCACCAGAAACTGCCCGTAGCGATCGACCACCAGACCCGGCAACCCGTCCGCTTCCGAAAAAAATCAGGCGGCACCCCCTTCGGGGTCGTCGTACCCGAGAAACCGGCGGAACTCGATCGCCCGGCGAATCTTCCGAGCGAAAAAGGCGTCGTCGACCGCTTCGTTTTCATCGAAGCTCCAGACCCGGGCGACCAGCTGCGAATCGGGAGACCAGGCGGCGCGGGCGAGAAAACGGCCGCCGCCGTCGACGACGGTGACAGTCTCGCCGGGAGCGGGACTCCCGGACAGTTCAGCAACGGCGCCGGAAAAAATCCAGGCGTGACGGCGGCGCAGCGACTTCTCGCGCCCGGGATGAAGTTTCAAAACAAACTCACTCACAACACATCCTCCCTCCGCACTACTTGAGGGCGCGGATCTCTTCGATGAACTCTTCGACATCCTTGAATTTCCGGTAGACCGAGGCGAACCGGACATAGGCGACCTGATCGACGCTGCGGAGCTGGTTCATCACCCGCGTGCCGATCTCGGAACTCGCGACCTCCTTGTCGAAATCCCGCAGAATCGAGGCGGAAAGAACCTCGACAATCCGGTCGATCTCATCCGGACTTACCGGCCGCTTGTAACAGGCGTTGGCGATGCCGCGCCGCAATTTGTCGCGGTCGAAATCTTCCCGTACCGAATTTCGCTTGATCACCTTGAGTTCCTCCGGAACGATCCCTTCGATCGTCGTATAGCGACAGGAGCAGGAGAGGCACTCGCGACGGCGGCGCACGGCGGCACCGTCTCTCACCACCCGGGAATCAATCACCTTGTCATCCAGACAGCCGCACTTCGGACAGCGCATGGTTCACTCCTCCTCCTGAATCAGTTCCAGCCGCAGAAACGGGCCGACGGCCACTCCGGCAAATGAAGGGAACTCCTTCCACTTCTTCACCAGATATCCCATCGCCCGGTTGAAATCCTGCCAGTTCCGGCGGCGGAAGGCGCCCTCCGTCACCGAGGTGTGGTTCGCCAGATTGATCCCGACCACAACGCTGTCGGCAATCTTCGCCGCGGCAAGCTCGCCGGAAACCGCGGCCAGCGCTTCGCTCGGCTTGTTGCCGCCGTCCTGCAGCAGCACGACCGGCCGGGGGCGCTGGATGGCGAGAAAATCGTTGATCTCCCCGACGGAAAGCTTCTTCTGCAATGCCAGTTCATGATAGAAATCCGGCACGCTCACGGTCATCGGCAGCGGGGCAAGAATCGAGAAAAGTCGTTTCAGTTCGGAGATGGTCTCTTTCATCATCATATCGTTGTCCAAACCCGGACCCCCAGGTCTTGTCACTCCAGGCATAGAGCAGATTTTTCGGCCGGTTGACGTTGACGATGGTGAAAAGATGAGGAGCCATCGCCACGGTCACTCCGGCGAATTTCGCCCCCTCCGGCAGCTTGCGGTTGAATTCCACCAGCGCCATCGCCATCTTCGGCAGCGTCATCCCCTCGGAGCGAAAGGAACGGACGATCGCATTGCCGTGATAGGAGTAGCGGAAGTCCGCCTGACGGATCACCGGTTCCACCGGCAGCCCCGCGGCGCCTGCCGCCCTCATGAAACTGACGAGCTGGTCGTCAAGCGCATTCTCGTTCTCCAGCACGAGGTAGATCCGGTTGAATCCGAAAAGACGGATCCGTTCGATCAGCTCCCCCGGAGCAGCCGCGTCCTTCCGGTAGAACTTGTCGGCCGTCATCGCCACCGCCCGGATGCGGCAAGGCGCCAGACTCCGGCGAAGTTGTTCAGCCCGTTCCCGCACCACCTCCGGCGGCGCCAGACGCGATGCATCAAACCGCTCCAGCACCGGTTCCGGCGTCGAACAACCCGCCGCAAGAAGCAGAAATCCCGCGGCACAGAAAAAATTTTTCAAAAAAAACATCGGTTTGCTCCATTTAACCATTGAAATAAAGTACATCGCCAACTCTATTAATTCAACCCCCGTTTTGACGCGTTCCGCTACCGGGGCGGAGTTATTTGCAAAAAAACCAGAGAGAGTTGTGCGAATGGATATTGAAAACTCAGAGCCGGCATTGACGCAATTGATCAGGATATCGTCCGGATGCTCAACGAACGATGCAGACTCGCCAAGGAGATCGGCGAGTGGAAAATCAAGAACAACCAGCCGATCTATGTGCCGGAACGGGAACGCACGCTCCTCGAACGCCTCGCTTCTCTCAACGACGGGCCGCTCGACCGCGATTCGCTGCTGGCGATCTACCGCGAAATCATGTCCGCTTCCATCAAACTGGAACGCCCCCTTTCGATCGCTTTCCTCGGGCCGGAAGGCACCTTCTCCCATCAGGCCGCGCTGGAAAAATTCGGCCGCGGCGTGTTGCTTCAGCCCGCCGCCGCCATTCCCGACGTCTTCGGAGCCGTCGAAACCGGACGGGCCGACTACGGCATGGTCCCGGTGGAAAACACCACCGAAGGGGTGGTCAACCCCACGCTGGATTCGCTCACCAGTTCGAGCGTCCGGGTGGTCGCGGAATTCAATCTGCCCATCCACCAGCTGCTCTACAGCGCCAGTCCCCTCTCGGAAATCCGCTGCGTCTACAGTCATCCGCAGCCGCTCGGTCAGTGTCGTGAATACCTGCAGGCCAATCTGCGCAACGCCACCTTCATCGAAGTGACCAGCACCGTCCGCGCCATCGAGCTGGCCGAGCGGGAAACCGAGGCTGCCGCCATCGCCGGAAGACTCGCCGCGGATCACACCGATCTGCCGGTCGTGGCCGAAAACATCGAAGACAATGCCCGTAACATCACCCGTTTCCTGGTCATCGGCAAGCATGAAAATCAGCCCAGCGGCGACGACAAGACCAGCCTCTGCTTCTCGCTGCACGATCGGGCCGGCGCCCTCTACGACGCCCTCCGGCCGTTCCGCAATCACAACATCTCGATGACGATGATCGAGAGCCGTCCGCTCAAGAGCGGCCACTGGGAGTACTGCTTCTTCGTCGACATCCTCGGCCACTGCCAGGATCCCAACATCGCCGCCGCCTGCGCCGAACTCAAGGAGGACTGCTCCTTCTTCAAGCTGTTCGGCAGCTATCCGCGCGTCATCAACTGAGCAGAAGAAAACACGACCGCCGTTTTTCCCGCGTCGGGAAAACGGCGGTTTTTTCTCCGAAACCGGAGTATCACAGCTTCAAATCGCTGCTGCGGTCATTCGGAATCCGGTAGCGGTGCATCACCCTCGGGGTCGCTTCGCGCACTCTGGCAATGTCCATTACCAGCCGCATTCCGTTCTGCAGCACGATTTCGAGAAATCCTTCCTTCTGGGAGTCGATCAATGCGGCAAGTTGACGCAACGAAGTGATCTTCACACCGTTCACGGTCGAGACGATGTCCGCACCGACCCGCTGATAGCCGAGATTGACTTCGTCGGCAAGCACCATAGAAATGACGACGATCTCCTCATCCGGCAGGTTCCGGCTCTTGCCGAGGTTTACGGCCAGATCGTCCGGCACCTGATCGAAATTTTTCCAGGTGCTCATATAGTTGATGGTGAGCGGAGTGAAGACGATTCCGCCGGCAAGGTAGTAGGAGGGGTTGCGGTCGTAGAGCTGATTCGGCACCCGGAAGGGGAATTTCACCGTCTTCGTCTCGATGCTCTTTTCCGCACCGTCACGGAGGATGGTGATCGGCAGAACGGTTCCGAGCTGGCGCTCCCAGAAGAGGCAGCCGAAGAAGAGCACCTTGCCCTGTCCGAGGTCGATGGTTCCGTCATTGGCGATTTTCCGGCCGTTGACCTTGAGCACGACGTCACCAGGTTGCAGCGGAACCTCTTTTTTCAGCAGTTCAGGCAGTTCTGTCACCAGGACACCCGACATCTCCTCCTTCATTTTGAGCGAACGGCGCAGGTCGGGATTCTCCAGCGACTCCGAACGGAACGGCACATCGGGAAAACCGTCGAGCCGCCCGTCGGCGATGTCTTCGAGAAAGTGTTTCAGCACCGAGCAGGGGATGATGTAGCCGATGTTCTGCGCCGACGACGCCCCCTGAAAGGCGATTCCCACCACCTTTCCGCCGTGCATGGCCGGGCCGCCGCTGTTGCCGGGATTGATCGCCGCGTCAACCTGCGCCGCCAGCAGCTGTTTGCCGCTGTGGCTGTAACGGCGCGGCTCGATGCGCGAAAGTACACCACTGGTGATCGAAACGTTGTCTCCGCCGACCGGATATCCGATCACGGTGACCGAACTCTGCAGCGGCGGGAGGTCCGCCAGCTCCATCGGCGAAATTCCATCGAAGAATCCAGGGGCGTCGACGGTCAGGATCGCGAGGTCGCACTCGTGATTGACCGAAACCACCCGGGCAGGGTACTGCGTCTGGTCGCCAAGTTTGCGAACCGTGATGAAAGTCGGGTAGGAGACCGCATGCGCGTTGGTGATGATCCGCCTGCCTTCGATCACGAAACCGGAGGCGCTCGCGTTGCGCTGGCTGAAATTCTGCCAGGGCAGATAATAGTTCGGACGGCTCGACACCGAAAAGATCTTCACCACCGCGCCGTACTCCCTTGGCGAACAAGAGAACCGGCAGCATGAAAGACAACACCAGAATCCGATGCAGCATGAAAACTCCTCCTCTTTCCAAAAAACACGTTGGTGGAAAATACATCGGAAACCGCCGCGCGTCAAGCGCAAAACCGGCTGCTCCGTGATCCGGACCGGTTTTTTTCACTTCACACGTCTCCCCCGGCGCACATCCTGCCCCGTCAGGGCCGAAGCGGAACTGCTTCCACCCGGCGCACTCCGCCGCGAAGTGCGGCACGCTCGTCGTTCGTGCCGGCGTTCAGCAGGAATCCCCCTTTTTCCCGGCGATATTCGAACGGTTCACCGCTCATCGGCGAGACCGGAATCGAAGGAAGAACCGCCGGTACCAGTTCCTCCAGTTTTTCCGGTGGAGTTCCATGCTCCGACCAGTAGAGCTTGAGTGCGATTCCGATCCGGCAGAGCTCCCGTTTTTCCCGCTGGAAAAGTAGGGCAGCAGTGTTGAAGCCAGGTAGCTGCGGACCGGATCCTTCGACGATGCGTCCCGCCGGTATCCGTCCGGGAGGACGGCGAGGCGCGACGCCTCTTCCAGCTCCGGCTGGAGCGCGGCAAACTCGTCAAGCAGCGTCGCCGTCCGGTTGAGCGATGCCGGCAGGGTGAGCTGCTGAATCAGCGGAAGCGAACCAGAAATCCGGAACGCCCCCTTCATCTCGGCAAACAGCAGCGTCAAAACTTCCAATTCCCCGGAGGGACGCAGCGAATCATCCTCCAGCGCGCGCAGCAGCTTCCGGTAATCGGCCGTATAAACCGGACCGACCGGACCGAATTCCACCGCCGCGCGCATCAACTGCTCCTCCATCTGTGATCCTGCCAGATCGAAGGCGATGATGTTCTGGCTGCGAAGCTGCCGGATCAGCGGAAGCGGACGCAGCAGTTCCGGCAGCACCAGTTCCGGACGGCCCGCCGTACTCCACGCAGCCGCCCGGGAGCGGCAGAACCAGCTCATCCGGCCCAGCGATGCAAGCTCCTCCTTCGCACCGTCCGCGATGAACTTCTTCCGATCCCAGCGCGCTTCCGTTTTTCCGGCCCGGTCGAACGCGTCGAAAAATGGTTCCAGATCGGGTGCAGTGAGTTGACGCGCCGTTTCGGCGTCCAGCTCCGGAAGCGACTGCAGCAATTCCGGGTGATCTCCCGCCCAGGCATCGAAGAGAAGGGAAGCCTCACGGTAGAGTTCCGCACCGTTCGCACCGTCGGAAATTTCCTCTTTCTCCTCAAGAATCCGGTTTTTCACTGTTTCGAATCGGAATTTTCCCACTCCCCACGCCGCGCTCCATGCCGCCGCACCCACCGCCACGACTACGATCCACAGCACTGCCGTGCGCCGCAACGGTCGTTTTTTCTGCGGAATCCACATTGCCGCGGCGCCGGTTACGATGGCCGCCACCAGAATTCCGATCGAAAAACTCTGCTCCGGACGCACCCCCCGGTAACGACGCGAGCGCCACCCCGAACGAAATCCCGCCCGCCATGCCGGACACGGTAAATCCGGCGGCGATGCTCCACCGCTCCTTTCTACTCCGTCCGGAACTCCATCCGGCAAACAGGGCGAAGGTGAGGAGCAGTCCAAAGGCGGAAACCACCCGCACCACCTCCCCGCGGAACAGTTCCGAGGCGGAAAAATTCAGCGCCAGCGTCAGCAGGATTCCAAGCGCGTAACATGCCGCCGCCGCTGTCAGACAGCGGAACCGGTACAATCGGGGAAGGACGGTCCCAGGCTCCGGGGCCAGCGCGGACGCTCCCGCCGCCAGTATCACCGGAATGAAAAGCAGCCACGCGGAATGCCATCCCGGTTCCCGCGGCAGAACATGCTGCAGCAGCGCCGCCGTGCCCGGTGCGATCAGGAGAGCGATCACCGCTTTCCGCCAATGTTTCATCGTTCCTTCTCCTTTCCGTTCCATCCTCTTTATGATATCACGGAAACCGGAATTTTACCAGCGGTTCAAAAAGAATTTTCGAAAAATCCCTGGCAAACCCGGCGGAAAACTTGCCGAATCGATCAGTTTCTGGTATATTAAGAAATGTATTTTTTCGAGATCGATCACTCTATTACGAAGGAGCCGGACCATGGCCAGAGGAACCGTTGTTCAAAAGATTATTGATGCGCATTACGTGAGCGGAGAACGCAAGATCGGCAGCCCGGTGGCGATCCGGATCGACCAGACGCTGACGCAGGACGCCACCGGCACGATGGCCTATCTCGAACTCGAGGCGATGAAGGTCCCGGCGGTGAAGACCGAACTCTCCGTCTCCTACGTCGACCACAACATGATGCAGAACGGCCCGGAAAACCGGAACGATCACCTCTATCTGCAGAGCGTCGCCAACGCCAAGGGGGTCCGCTTCTCCCCGCCCGGCAACGGCATCTGCCACCAGCTCCACCTCGAACGGTTCGGCGTGCCGGGCAAGACGCTGATCGGTTCGGACTCCCACACCCCCACCGGCGGCGGCATCGGCATGATGGCCATCGGCGCCGGCGGTCTCGACGTCGCGCTCGCCATGGCGGGCAAACCCTTCCGCATCCCCTACCCGAAAGTGATCGGTGTCAGGCTCTCCAACCGCCTCGCCCCGTGGTGTGCGGCCAAGGATGTGATTCTGACCATGCTTTCGATTCTGACCACCAAGGGGAACGTCGGCTCCATCGTGGAGTATTTCGGCCCCGGTGTGGCGACCCTTTCGGTACCGCAGCGGGCCACCATCACCAACATGGGCGCCGAACTCGGCGTCACCACCAGTGTCTTCCCCTCCGACGAATCGACGAAGCGCTTCCTCGAAGCGCAGGGGCGCGGCGACGCCTTCTCTCCGCTGGCGGCCGACGAAGACGCCGAATATGATCAGCTGATTGAAATCGATCTGGCGAAAGTGGTTCCGCTGGCGGCCTGTCCCTCCAGCCCGGACAACGTCAAGCCGATTTCCGAACTCGCCGGAATCAAAGTCGGGCAGGTAATCATCGGCTCCTGCACCAATTCGAGCTACCGTGACCTCGCGATGGTGGCGCAGGTGCTCAAGGGCCGTCGGGTCAGCCCGAACCTCACTCTCGCCATCGCTCCCGGCAGCCGTCAGGTGCTGGAGATGCTCTCGCGCAACGGCATGCTCGCCGACATCATCGGCGCCGGGGCCCGCATCCTCGAAACCGGCTGCGGTCCCTGCATCGGTCAGGGGCAGAGCCCGGCCGACGACACCGTGAGCGTCCGCACCTTCAACCGCAACTTCGCCGGTCGGACCGGCACCAAGGGCGATCAGGCCTATCTGGTCAGCCCGGAAACCGCCGTGGCGGTCGCACTCACCGGCGCCTTCACCGATCCGCGGGAGCTCGGCATCGAATATCCTGAAGTGGCCGAGCCGGAGAAGTTCCTCATCAACGACAACATGATCCAGCTCCCCACCGGAAAGGGAGAGATCATCCGCAAGCGCACGATCGGCGAACCACCGATGAACAAGCCGCTTCCGGACAGCCTTGACGGCGTGGTGGTCATCAAGGTCGGCGACAAGATCACCACCGACCATATCATGCCGGCGGGCGTCCACCTCAAACTGCGGAGCAACATTCCGGCCTACTCCAAGGTGGTGTTCGAGTGCTTCAGCGAACCGGGCAAGCCCTCCTTCGCCGAACGGGCCGCCGCGGTCCGCGACGCCGGGAAAGCGGGCGTCATCATCGGCCGCGACAGCTACGGCCAGGGATCCAGCCGGGAACACGCCGCCATCTGCCCGATGTATCTCGGCGTCAAGGTGGTTGCCGCCCTGGCCATCGAGCGGATTCACAGCGCCAATTTGGTCAACTTCGGCATTCTGCCGCTGCTGTTCGTCAACCCGGCGGATTACGACGAGATCACCGAAAATGATTCACTCAAATTCGACGCCATCCGCGAACAGCTCACGGCAGGCGGCGAGATCAGAGGAATGCTGGTCAAGACGGACGGAACCATCCGCGAAATTCGTTTCCGTCACAAACTTTCCGACGAAGACATTCGGATGATCCTCGCCGGCGGGATGCTCAATCTGTGACGGCCGATCGGATTCCGGAAGCGTGGCGTTCGTTTCTCGGCGAACGCCTCGACCAGAACCAACTCGACCGGATTCTGGAGCAGCTGGAGGAGGAACGCCGTTCCTGCGTGGTGTTTCCCCGGAAGGAAAGGTGTTTCACGCCCTTGCGCTCACTCCGCCCGACGCGGTACGGGTGGTGCTGATCGGGCAGGATCCCTACCATGAGGAGGGGCAGGCCGAAGGGCTTGCCTTCTCAGTGCCCGAAGGCGTGAAGTTCCCGCCGAGCCTGCGGAATATCTTCAAGGAGTTCGCCGACGATCTTGGCGGCACCGTTCCGGATTCCGGTTCGCTTCACGCATGGGCGAAAGCGGGAGTGCTGCTGCTCAACAGCGTCCTCACCGTGCGGGCGCACGCGGCGGGCAGCCATCGCAGACTCCACTGGGAGAAGTTCACCGATTCTGTGATTGCCGCGCTGAGCGAAAAACGGTCCGGTCTGGTCTTCATCCTCTGGGGCAATTACGCCATCGGCAAACGGCCGCTGATCGACGAGACGAAGCATCACGTGATCGCCAATGTGCATCCGTCGCCGCTTTCGGCCCACCGCGGATTTTTTCGGCAGTCGTCCCTTCTCGGAAACGGAACAGGTTCTCAAGGAATGGCGCTGGCCGCGGCTTTGACTGACGGCGGGAATCTCCGGAAGATCTGTTCCAGTTGAAGGAATAAAATAAACGAATCTGTATCGCTGAGGAAGGATCACCCATGAATCCCGGCAGAAAAAAAGCGCAGTTCCGCCCGTGCATCGACCTGCATGACGGCAAGGTCAAACAGATCGTCGGCAGTACCCTTTCCGACTCCGGAAACGGACTAAAAACCAACTTCATCGCCGATCGCGGCCCCGCCTGGTTCGCCGAACTCTACCGGAGGGACAACCTTCGCGGCGGCCACGTCATCAAGCTCGGGCCCGGCAACGACGACGCGGCGAAAGAGGCACTGGCGGCGTGGCCCGGCGGACTGCAGGTCGGCGGCGGCATCACCGCCGAAAACGCCGCCATGTGGCTGGACGCCGGCGCGGCGCAGGTGATCGTCACCAGTTACATCTTCCGGGACGGCCTCCTTCACATGGACCTTCTGGAAAAACTTTTCCGAATCACCGGACGCGATCGCCTGACTCTGGATCTGAGCTGCCGCCGCGGCCGCGACGGCGCTTTCTACATCGTCACCGACCGCTGGCAGAAGTTCACCTCGCTCCGGGTGGAGGAGCAGACGCTGTGCCTTCTTGCAAAATACTGCACCGAATTTCTGATCCATGCCGTGGACGTCGAAGGCAAACAGTCCGGAATCGACCGGGAACTGCTCCATCTGCTGGCGGAATCCTCTCCGATCGACTGTGTCTACGCAGGCGGAATCTCATCGCTCGAAGAGATCGCCGACATCGATGCGCTCGGCCGGGGAAAAATTCACTACACAATCGGTTCGGCGCTGGATCTCTTCGGCGGAAAACTCAAGTACGATGAAATCATCCGGCTTTGACCGGGGAAAATCGTCACCTGCCTTCCGCCGCCGGGAGCTCCGCGATCAGCAGCTTGAGCCGCTCAAAATCGTCCCGCAGCGAGCTGTCCTCCTTCTCCCGGGCGGCAATCACGCCGAAGAGTTTCGGAAGCGATTCGCCGCAACGGCGCAGGGCAGGCCGGTTCCGTTCCGATTCAGCGAGCAGCTTCAGTGCATAAAAAGCAAAACTTCTCTCGGAAGGTCCGCCTGTCACTGCCGACTGAAAGAGAAGTCGGACCGTCTCCACCGGCAGAACTGTTCCGCTGCGGTCGAGAAGCGCGGCACATCTCTTCACCCGCTCCATCTCCGGCGTCGCAAATCCGGAACGGGGACGGCTGATCCATTCCAGATCGATCCGTTCCGGAACAATTCGAACACCGCCGGCAAACCAATCCTCCACCGCTTCCGGGTCATAATCGAAAAAGAGATTTTTCAAGAGCAGCGCTTCCGCCGGCTGTATGGAAGCTTTCCGCAACGCTCCAATCTCCTTTCTGCAAACGGCGATTTCCCGGGCGGTCTCCTCCATCTTCCGTTTGATCCGCGCGGTGATCTGTAAATTGGAATCTTCCGGCGTTTTTTTCGGGCTCCTTGCCGGAAAGGACGGCAACGGTACGAACAACGCAAAGATCAGCAAACCGGAAAGAATCAAGATCCACTTGCCGAATTTTATCGATATTTCATCCGGAAATAATTCAGCACGAAAATGTTCCATTTTCCGCCACATTTCCGTTATTTTTCCGTTAAATTTCCGCCATTTCGAAATTTTTTTCTGTTTGCAGACGCCGCTTCCCCGTAGATCATCCGGCGCAGCTGCACCGTCAGTTCCGCCGCACTCTGCGGACGTTCCGCCGGATCTTTGCTCATCATACGCATAATCAACGCGCCGACTTCAGGCGGAATCTGCGGATTGACCGCCCGGGGATCCGGCGTCCTCGCCTTCAACACCTGCCTGACCACATCCAGAGGACTCTTTCCTTCAAACGGAAGTTCGCCGGTAAGAATTTCATACAGGGTCGCGCCGAGGCTGTAGATATCGCTTCGGGCGTCTACGCTGCTGGAATCGGCACACTGCTCAGGTGAAGCATAGGCGGGAGTGCCGATCATCCGATGTCTTCCTCCCTCCTCGACGGAATCTCCGCATTTGGCAATGCCGAGATCAGCCAGCTTGATGTCGCCGGAGGCAGTCACCATGATATTTTCCGGTTTGATGTCCCGATGGACGATGCCGAGAGTTGCCGCCGCCTCCAATGCCTCCGACACCCGCAGCGCAATCACCAGCGCCCATTCCCAGTCGATCACATCGCGGCGGTCGATCATCTGCTGAACCGTCCCACCGTCGATGTATTCCATCACCAGCATGCACACGCCCGTCGCCTCGTCGATTCCGGCATCGATCACCGTGATGACAGCCGGATGACTGATCCGGCAGGCAACTCGGCCTTCCCGAAGAAATTCCTCCACAAAGTCCGGTCTCTTCTCCATGACCGCCGGCAGCAGCACCTTGATCGCCACCTCGCGGCCCGAAACTTCGGAAACGGCAAGATAAACCTCCCCCATGCCGCCGCGGCCGAGAAATCCTTCAATCCGGTACTCTCCGAGACGGTTTCCTGTCTGAAACATCGCATCCGGCGGAAAATTCATCTCATCTCTCCTTCCACCCGGTTTTTGCGCCAGGCGTTCCGCAGGCTGGTCAGACGTTCCAGTTCCTGTGCGAGCTTCTCCTGTTCCATTTTCAGACGTTGATTTTCCGGCGAGACGGAACACCGGCGGTTCGACCGCCGGCGGCGAGGCAGTATGCATCAGAATTCGAATTCCGGCGGTGAATATCAGCAGAACCGCCAGCGCTGCGATCGTCAGAATGAAAATCCCCCGACGGGTTCGACCGCTCCCCTTTGCTCCGCGATGATCGATCCGGCCTCCAGCCTCCGGAAGAGGAACGGACCGGGAATCTTCCGAAATCATCCGCTTCGGTGCCAGATAGAGTTTCCTCACTTCCGCAGCAGCCAATCGTGGAAGCAGCATTTTGAGTTCGGATTCCAGTTCCGCGGCGCACTGGAATCCGGTCACTGACCCCTTCGACAGAAGCCGCAGGATGACAACTGCCAGCGGACCGGGAAAATCCGGCCGCCACTGACGAGGATCACTGCCGGAACCACCCTCTTTCATCGAAGGAGTTCGACCGGTCACCATCCGGTAAGCCATATGACCGAGCGCAGAAAGATCATCGGAATCTTCCCACTCCATCTCCACTTCCGGCCGCTCGACACTCTCCTCCGGCGGAATCTCCAATCCATCCAGTTTGATCTGTCGGAGTTCCTCGGAGAACACAACTCTTTCCGGCGCAAGTCGACCATGATGAAGTCCCGCCTTCTCCAAAGCGGCAAGGCCGCCGGCCACGGCGAGCAGAACGGTCAAAGTCTCCTCTCCTGTCAGCGCACCGTAGTTCTCCAGTTCCCGAAGCGATTTCGGCGCCAGCTTCTCATATACGGAGTAGTAGAGCCGGTGCACCTCGTCGAACCCGGATTCCAGCGGACGGTGCAGAAACGGACTGGAAAGCGCTCCGACCGCACACTGTCTGGCGGTCAGTTCCCGGAGAAACTCCGGCGAAGTCCGCCATTCCGGAACCGCCCGGATCTGTCGCCGCACATCGAGTTGCGGATGCCGGACGTCAAACCGGTAAAATCCGTTTTCCGGCCCCTCGTCCTCCAGCACATCGTATGGACCGATGTTCTCTCCGGCACACGGAAGCGTCACAGCCGCACGCCGCGGCACACGAATAATCGGAGGTCTGTTCGACATCGTACCTCTCCCCCTGGATATCGACGACAGTGCGTTCTAACATACAATAGCAACCGGAACGGATAGTTTCAAGCGGAAAATAGAAAATTCATGCCGCATTCCTCTCAACCTTCCCGCTGCGGCAACATGATCCTTTCAGCATCCTGGAAAAATTCCTGAGCAGGAAACTCCGTAAATGTGAAGAAGAGCTGATCCGCTCCGGCGATCGTTTCAAAAAACCGGAATCGATTTTCCTCATCCAGTTCTCCGGTGACGTCGTCCACCAGCACCGCCACCGGTTCCCGTGCGGATCGGCGCACCAGATTGAACTCCGCCAGTTTGACCAGCAGGGAAATCATCCGGATCTGTCCAGTCGACCCATAATGACGCAGCAGCTTGCCGTTGAGGGAAAATTCAAAATCATCCAGCTGCGGACCGATCCCGGTACAGCTGCGGATCATCTCACGATGCCGGTTTCGTTCCAGAAGAGCGAGATATTCCGCGGACGACTCCGGGTAATCACAGCGGAAGTTGATTTGAAATTCCCCTTTTTCCCGCATCGCCGGCATCCGATTCACCTCGTTTTCCACGGCGGCGGCATACTCCCGTCGGCGAGCGGCGATCAGCGGCGCATTTGCGGCAAGCTCCGGCTCGAACGCGGCCGCCACCGCCGCCTGTTCCGGTGATTTCAAGGCGCGGTTCCGCTGAATCAGCGCCCTCTGGTAGTTCGACAGAGCGGCCAGGTAACCAGAATCCAGCGTGAAATCAACATATCGAAAAAGCGGCGGCGGCAGGAGGAACTTCCGCCGGTGATATTCCGATCTTCCGGAACGAACACCACCGCCCGGAACTCCCGGATGAATTCACTGGACCGCCGGATGCGATTGGGGCCGACAAAGGTCTCCCGCCGCCCGGAGAGAGCCTGGACCACTCGAAGTTCCTCCCGCATTCCATTTCCGGCGATCCGCCCGCGCAGTTCGAAGCCGCGGCTGCCGATCCTTACCATTTCCCGGCCGGAAACCGTACGGAATGAACGCAGGATGCTGAGAAAAAATATGCTTTCCAGCAGATTGGTCTTGCCGGCCCCGTTCGGACCGGTCAGGACCACCCTGTCACCGGAAAAGCGGAACCGGTTCGATTCGTAATTCCGAAAATTGACCAGTTCGAGCTGTTCGATCAGCATTACTTCTTGCGGATCGGCATGATGACGTAGAGAAAACCTTCTCCGCCCTCGATCGCCACCGGGTTGAGCGGATCATTGATCTTCATGCGAACCGTATCTGCGTCACAATTGCGCAGCGGATCCGCCAGATAGGCGGGATTGAACGAAACTTCAAACGGTTCTCCGTCAAACGCCACTTCCACCACATCACTGCCTTCGCCCACTTCCGAGCTGGAAGCCTGCAACTTGAGCTGATTGTCTTCAAAGTGCAGGATGATGAACGAACTGGAATCCGAAAGCACCTGGGATACAGTCTCAATCTTGGTCAGAAACACCGAAGTAGGCAGTTCAATCGAGCGGGCGAACGATGCCGGAACCACCTGCCGGTAGTTCGGATAATTCCCCTCGATCAGCTTGGTGGAGAGTTCGAAACCGGCCGTCTCGAAAACGCACTGCCGGTCGCCGAGCCGAATGGACATCTGAGCATCGCCTTCGAGCAGACGGCGAACTTCCAGCGCCGCCTTCAGCGGAATGATGGAATCCCCGTCTCCCCCCCTCGACGGCATCCGGAGTCTTCTCCTGCATCGCCAGACGTTTCCCATCGGTGGCGACCAGAGTGATCATCGATTCGCGGGCGCTGAGCAGCACACCGGTCAAAACCTTGCGGGAATCGTCCGCACTGACCGCGTAAGAGATGGCGCTGACCATCCGTTTGAACTCCACTTCCCGGATCTTGATCTCCCGCTGTGCGGAAAATTCCGCCGCCGCCGGAAAATCCGCCGCGGGAAGTCCGAGCAGCGTGAAATGACTGGTACCGCAGCGGATCTTGATGTGATCTTTTTCATCCACGTCAAACACCACATCGGTTCCGACGAAGCAGCCGACCAGCGAAGCGAGCTTTCTCGCGGGCATGGTCGTCACGCCGGCGCTCTCCACCGACGCTTCCACCCGGGTGGAAATCCGAATTTCCAGATCGGTCGTGGTGAGCGTCAGCGCCCCCTCTTCCGCCTGAACCATCACGTTGCCGAGAACCGGCAGCATGGAACGCGAACCGATGATGCTCCCCACTTTCTGGAGAGCTTTCTGCAGTTTTTCGCGGTTAACGGAAAATTTCATTTCTCTTGCCTCCCGAAGCCTATTTGTTGTTCTTCATCATACATCTATTAAGATAGCCGTCAAACTCGGTTTCTTCAAGTTGGGATTTCTCAATATTGGTCAAAAAAACGATTCGCTTCCTGTGAAGAGGAGCACCGGTTTCGCCGATTTCGAAAAGGTCTGATTTCCTACTGTATTTTCATTAATTCATTTAAGAATTATCAGCAGTAGTGCGGACATTTTCTGTGAATAACCAAACTCACAATTTGAGGATCAGTCAGTTGCGCACCGGTGGACTTGTCAATAAGTTTGATCATGAACTGTAGGAAACTGTAAATGAAACGTTTTCTTCACAATTCCTTAACGGATTATTAACAGCTTTTTCACCGGTTTATCATCAGGCGCCGCAAACAGCAGATACGGATGCGGGAGTATCTCTTCTTCCGGCGGAACGACGATGTATTGCAGGAGGGCGCCGGTTTCGCCTGAAAATTCCGGGAAAGAGTCTTTTTTTCATGGTTCGGAACGTTGAAATTTCAAAAAAACCGGCTATAAGTATGAGACAGCATTGAACGGAACTTCACAGCAATCGACAGGAAACTGAAAATGAAATCGTATCGTTTTTTGGCCCTATTTTCCGGTGTACTCACTCTTCTTTTTGCGTTGACCGGTTGTACGGTACCGGTGATGGCGACCGGCAGATACACGGCGGAGGATCCCGGGCGGGAGGATTATGCGGCGGTCTACCAGGACAAGATCTTCCTTCACATCAAGGCGCCGGAACTTCACAGCGGCCGGGCGGCCTACTGGGACTGGGCGGGAACCTATGAGCTGACCGGTGCGGGGGAGATCCGTCCGGACATGGACCGGGAGACGGGCAAACTGTGGAACTTCTACTACACCTTCCTGAGCAAGCGGGAGGGGATTGTGGTGAATGATCTGAGCGAGAACAAAGGGATATCTGCTGCGGTTCCGTCCGGCGCCGAAGCGTCCGGTTATCCAGTCGGCGATTCCGCCGGAAGTCGCCGAACAACCGCTGCAGTAAAACTTTTCCCGCCTGTAAAGAGAGAGGAGCGAGTGGGTTTGTTTCACTCGCTCCTTCTTTTTTCATCAAAACGTCATTTTATTTCTCAGCGCCGCACCACTCGTAAGCGAAGACGGCGCGATTTTCCGGACCGCAGTCGGTGGCGGCGGAGAAGGCAACTCGACGAAGCTGCCCAAATCTTAAAAGGTTTCATTTGAAGATAAAATAAAAACTCCCGGTTTTTTTTGTTTTGAAATTACCCAGCTTTCCTGACGTATGAAATACCGCACCAATATTCCCATCAGAGAATTTAACAGCCTGTATTTCGTTGTTATTTAAGAGAATCTTTGGCTGAAAATCTTTTGTCTGTTCCGGTGTTGCTCCTGGTAAAATTACAACTTTGTAAGAAGCATTTTCGGGTCGAATTCCATGTTCAATTCCAACAGAAAAAAGCTCTGCAGAAAATGGAGCGGGAGAAGTAATTCCTCCCGACACAATTCCCCAATCCCCGGTACGAGTGCCAGTGGAAACCCGAAGTCTTTCCCCCTTATACCCAATTCCGTCATGCCAAACCCAGGAATCTCCTTTTTCTACTAATCCGTTTCTTCGACAAACATTTACAGTAGTTGCCACCGGATATGGTGAAGTGGAATTAATCGAACATCCAAGTAGATAGACAGCTTTTTCATCAAAAAAGTAAGCTTTTTTAGCAGAGACACCATCAAGTTTTTGAGTATAAACAGCAACAGCCTGATGGCCATTAACAGTTCCTTCAACAAAATCTGTTTCTCCTCGCATTCGAGCGGGAAGTCCAAAAGAATAACGCAATCGTTGACTGTAATTATAAACCTTCAATCCACGTTTTTTACATTCTTCCGGTCCCAAAACAGGAGTGGCAGGCAAAGTAGTTCCCGGCAATCTTGTCCAATCCCAACATCCGGTGATATTTTCATATTCTTTCCCTGTACGCAAAAGCTGAATTGTTCCGTCTGAAAAATAACGACCTAAAGCATTATCTCCATTCACATCATCCTCGACAGGTCGAACCCGCTTGGAATTCATTCGTAGAGATATAAACCAATCCGGACGACGATAAACCAGATATGCAGAATTGAAGAAATATTTTGCGCCCACAATTTTGCCTTCCAGTGTATTATCATAAGCGATTTCAGAGGAATCCAGTGTACGCAAATTGGCAATAGCATTTCGAGCCCGCAATCCGTTACTCCTTCCGGAATTGAGCCCTAACTGCCGTCCAACAGCAAGCAAATCCATTGAGCCGTTCCACAAACACCAGCCGTATCCATCAACAGCAAGTTCTCGCATAAGTTTGATCTGATCAAGGTTAAATTCCAATTGAGTTCCACGCAGAATTGTTCCCCAGTATGTAATCTTCTCCAGAAATTGTAATCCGTAATTCCCGAACTGAAGCTGAGGACCGTGAAATTGAAATGATCGATCGGGGCGAATTCCACCAAAATGCCAGTCAGAACGGATCTCCTCTGAGTAATTGCTTTCTTTTATTTCAGATTTTATGATATCCGCAACTTCAATCATGCGCTCAAAATCTTTTTCCACGATACTTCTAAGAAAAATATTTTCTGCAATGAAAACTTTATTTGCATACGTATAGTGGTCATTAAGCACAGCGTTATGGCATATCTTCAATAAACTAATATACAAGTGAGAATTGTCAGGAAATAACTCTGGCGCAATGAACAAAATTGTCGTCGCAAGCCGTGGAATTTCCATATCATTCCACCAGAAGTTTGAACTGCGCGGTTGTTTCTTACACCACCATTCAGCACTTTTTTGTATAATTATCTTGAGTTTTCGCTGCGATAGTACGCTGATTGTTTAGAATTCCATCCTCTGCAGAGTAATTCCACGTAATAAAGATGTCCGGCTGCTTTCCAGGCAGAGCGATTGACATTTTTATAATCAACGCCGGAGAAAGTTCCATCTGGTAAAGACTCATTCAAAAATTTTTCAATATCTTTATCCCTTACCTTCTTTTGAAGTATTCTATTCCGAACTCGGTTTTCGATCAGCTTAAAATCTTTCTCCTGTTTTTCAGAAAGAGTTGCTTTCTTACGATTTAATGGAAGAAAACGTATTTTTAAAGAAGAAAGATCATATTTTACCGTTCCGAAGCTATCGTTGAGTCCCAATCTGATCCATCCATGCTGAATTCCTGCAGGAATCAAACGACGCACCCGCAATATCTTATCCGTCTTTTTTCGATCCTGGAACTGAAGTTCCTAATGATAATTGTTTCCCATCTGCTGTTTCCAAAAATACCTTCAATTCAGCTCCATGAAAATGATTCCGAGGTTTTGATAGAGACTCCACCTCAAGCCTGATAGAGATATCCAGTTCTCCAAGTGGATTATCCTTCAAATCTAATTGGGCTATTGCACAATTAGCTTTGGCAATATCTGGAGCTTTTTCCGGAACACTAATTTGTAAAAAGATTTATCATTTTGTCTAATGATTTTTGTATAACGACTCATTTTCCACTGCAAAGAAGTTGCAGATACTATCTGAAAAATAAAAGAAAGAAATAATAAGGTAAGTATAAATTTCATATTTAACCTCTTATTTCACGTCAAGGAATGTAAATCCGGAGAGCATTTACCTGATAGATCTGCTCAACCTCTCCAGCGTTATGATCTTCGACATGGAGATCAGCATGAAGAAAATTCCCTTTGCGGCTATGACGTAAGGCAACAGCGCCGTCTTTTCCTGCTTCTTCCGGATAATCACGCTTGAAAAAAAACGGGAAGGCGCTGACAGGAGAACTATTTTGGTTATTGACACCATCGGTCATAACAGGAATTTTCAGACTATATTTTTTTTTCCTGCACAGCGAAACGTTCCAACCGCAAAGCAACAATGGTATTTGTAATCAGCATGTATTTATTGTTCAAGGCATCAATCAAATCTCTTGCGTTTACATTTGCTGCATATGCAAAAGAATAAGGTGATTTGAAATTTCCGGAATTCCACAGGCTTACATCCCCTCTATATTCAGGGCAACCAATTACGTCTGTGTTATTTATATATGTTCCAATACAATTAGAATCTTTCGCTTTCAGAATAAAATAATACCAGAGGGGACGAGAGTCATCAGCGAGAGTTCCCCAGATAAACAAATCCATTATTATCACCAGCATACATGGCGAGCGCAGCACCACACTGCTTAAGATTGTTAACGCAGGTGGTGCTTCTGGCACGCGCTCTGGCCTTGTTCAATGCCGGCAGCAGCATGGCGGCCAGAATTGCAATGATCGCAATCACGACGAGGAGTTCGATAAGAGTAAAAATTCTTCTTCTCATATACTTACTGCCCTTTCCCGTTTCCATGGTGAAGCTTTCTGTCTTTAATTATACCTGAACTCCGTTGGAAAAACAACCCCGGAAAAATTTTTTTGAAGGAAAACAGATGAAAATCAGGGTAACAAAATGTAAATTCCGGTTGCTTTTTTCTTTTCATCCGGTATAGTATTCACATAATCAGCACGGAGAAAACGATGAAGCCTGTCACCATACGCGACCTTGCCGAAGCCGCCGGAACCTCGATCGCCACCGTCTCCCGGGCACTCTCCGGCGCCCCCAAGGTGGGCAGAGAGACCCGCAGCCGCATCATCCATCTCGCCGAAGAACTCGGCTACCGGAGCGGAAACCATCACAAGACCATCGGCCTCGTCCTGCCGTCTCTGGAGATGCCCAGGTTCGATGCCTACACGGCAACCCTTCAGAAAGCTTTGACATTGGAAATCTACCGGCGCGGTTACCGCTCCATCATCCTTTCGTTTGAAGATATCGAACTGCTCAATGAAACGCTGGTCGACGGCGTCCTCTCCTTCGATTTTCTCGGCCGGATCGGCAGGCACTGGCCCGCATCAAATCGCTGCCGCTGGTCTGTCTCAACGACCTCCCCAACAACCTCGACCAGGTCTACAGCGTCGCCTCCGATGAACTGCAGGGGATGAAACTCGCAGTCGATTACCTCGTCAGCCGCGGACACCGCCGGATCGGATTTCTCCGCTACCTCAGCCCGAAATTCTGGAAAGACATCCGCCGCCAGACCGGCTTCCTCGCCGCCATGCGGGAACACCGGCTGGAATCCACCGCCTTCGTGGAACTGTACAACACGCAAAGCGATTACAACGCCCTCGGAGCGTTGCTCGACAAGAACGTCACCGCCATCTTCGCCGCCGACGGAGAGAGTTCCGGCGCCCGGATTCAGGGAATCCTCCAGCAGTTCGGCAAACGGGTCCCGGAGGATATCTCGATCATCGGGTGGGAGAGTGAACAGGTTTCCGATTTCCTGCGTCCGCGCCAGACCACGCTCGCGCAGAACTTCCCCAAACTCGCCGCAGAAAGCCTCAATCTGCTCGAACACCTGATGGACGGCACCCCCCATCAGAAAAACATTCTGGTCGAATACCAGCTCATCGAACGCGACAGCGTCGCCATCCTTTGAACTCGTCTCCCCCCGGAAAAAACCCGCAATTCCGGGGAATCCGGTTGCTTTCTGCTCCGGCGCGTGTATATTACCCGCTATTTCAATTTTGACAAGGGATGAAAATGGAGCTCTTCGGAATACGCAAATCTTTCAGCCGCCGGAATTTTTTCGGCCATGGCGGCTATCTGGAAATCTGCCGCGTCGCCTATCCGCTCATCATCATGAGTGCGAGCAACAGCATCATGCAGTTCGTCGACCGCAAGTTTCTGGCGGAAAACTCGACGCTCGACGTCGCCGCCTCCATGCCGGCCGGAATCCTCTACTTCACGCTCTTCGCCTTCTTCATGTCCACCTGCAACTACACCTCCGCCCTGGTCGCCCAGTACCACGGCGCCAACGACCGCTCCAGCGTCCTCCACGCCGTCTGGGCCGGGCAGACCCTCGCCGTCGCCGCCGGCGTCATCATCACCTTCCTCATTCCGCCGATCGGAAGGTTCTGCATCCTCCACAGCGGGCACCCCGCCGAACTCATCTCGCGCGAACTGGAATACTTCTCCAGCCTCCTGCCCAGCGGCGTCTTCCTCTGCATGGCCGCCCCCTGCTTCGCCTTCTTCTCCGGGCAGGGAAGAACCATTCCGGTCGCGGTCATCAACATCTCCGGATGCCTTCTCAACATCTTTCTCGACTACATCTTCATCTTCGGCAAGTGCGGACTGCCCGCCTTCGGCATCTTCGGCGCCGGAATCGCCACCAGCATCTGCTGCTTCTGCATCATGGCCGCCGCCATGATCTGTTTCTACGCCCAGAACCAGCGCAAGATCCCCACCCGCAAACGGTGGGAGTTCCGCCCCGAACTGATCGGGAAACTGATCCGCTTCGGCGCCCCCGCCGGATTCCAGACCTTCATCGACGTCGGCGCCTGGACCATGGTCTCCTTCCTGATCGGACACCTCGGCCCCGCCGCGCTCGCCGCCAGCGTCATCGCCCTGTCGATCAACAACATCTACTTCGTGCCGCTGCTCCGGACTCTCCGACTCCACCGCCATCGTCGTCGGCCAGTACATCGGCCGGCAGCGCCACGGCATCGCCCAGCAGGCCGCCTACCGCGCCTGGAGAATCTCCGCGGTCTACGCCTTCTGCGGCGTACTCGTCTACATGCTCCTGCCGGGCACCCTCGCGGAATTCTTCTCCCCCGCGCAGCAGAGCAGCGTCGATTTCGCCGAGGTCAGCAACATCTGCGTCGGCGTCCTCGCCGCCGCCGCGCTCTTCAACGCCTGCGACAGCATCAAATTCGTCTTCATGGGCGCCATGCGCGGCGCCGGGGACACGGTGGCGATCTTCCTGCTCAACTCCCTTACCGCGTGGGGACTGCTGGTCCCCGGAACCCTCCTGCTCACCCTGGTGTTCCGTGCCTCCATCTACGTGGTATGGACCTTCGTCTCGCTGGTCTGCGTCATCGATGCGATGATCTTCCTCTGGCGGTTCCAGTCCGGCAGATGGAAGAAGATCAAGCTCATCAGCCATACCGAAGCCGAACCGCTCGATGTGGAAAAGGCAGTCTACGATCGGATCACCTCCTGACCGCGCTTCTTCCCCCGCGTTACGGGTGGGAGAAAGGTGCGGCGCGGAAGCTGCCGGGCGAAACGCCGGTGTGTTTCCGGAAGACCCGGCAGAAGTACTGCACCGAAGAGAATCCGCTTCGGCGCGACGCCTCCTCCACCGTCGCCCCGTCCAGCAGGAATCCCTGTGCCCGTCCCAGTCGAACCGCGTTGAAGAACTGCATCGGCGAACTGCCCGTCTCCTGCCGGAAAATCGCGGAAAAACGGCTTTCCGACCACTCGCTTTTTCCGGCGAAATCCGCCACGCCGAGCGGTTCGGAAAAGTGAAGCTCCATGAATTCCAGAATCCGGACGATCTCCGGGTGAATCCTCTTTCCCCGCTCCTGCTGTTTCGATATGTGCGACAGCGCCGTGACGACGAACTCCTGCCCGAGCACACTCCGCCACGAACGCCCCAGCGGCGCGTCGTCACCGCCTTTTTTCAGAAAGGCGCGGGCGATCCGCTCGAACTCCTCCACCGGCGCGTGTCCGGTCCGGAAGATTCCCCGCTGCAGATTGAACCACTCCGCCGCTTCCGGCAGCTGCTCGGGCGGAAACCGGCGGAAGAAAATCTGCATCGCCCGCGACCGCGGCGAATCGCTCCCGACATCGTGCAACAGCTCCGGAGAGAGTAAAATCCAATCCCCGGACGGAGCACCGCCTCCCCCCGTCCGGAATGCGGAACCGGAACTCCCCAGCAGTGCCGCCGTCAGCTGCCAGGCGGGATGACGGTGGATGTTCGTAAGGTAACTTTTGGGTATAAAATGCTTTCATACCACATCCACGGTTCCGGCATATGCAGATGTATCTCGGTGTTTGACATGGGGAAAATATACCGGATTTCATGCGGAATTACAAACGAAATAAGAGAAAAATACAATAAAACAGCCGTTTTCTGCCATTGCCGTTCCGGAAAAGCAACCGTATATTATTTGCAGAAGCGGAAAAAACCGCGGCAACGAAATCAAACCTGTCGCATCCGGAGGTATCGAAATGAGACGGTTATTTTTCCAGAATCCCAGAGCAACCGCAATCACAGCAATCATGTCCGGTCAAACGCCGGAAAGCCTGATCGCCCAGTCGCGCAGCGCCGAGTTCGACGGAGCCGACGCCATCGCCATCGACCTCTGCGACCTGCTGCCGGAATTCCGCAACCGGGAGTCGCTCGAACGGGTCATCAACGCGGTAAACCTTCCCTTCATGTTCTACTTCTACCGCAACGACCGCCACAAGGTCGCCAACGACGACGAGAGCCGCCAGGTGCTGCTGCTCGACGCCGCAAAAGGCCGGCGGCGCCATGATCGACGTGATGGGCGACCTCTACGACCCCTCCCCCAATGAAATTACCCGCAACCCCGAAGCGATCGAAAAGCAGAAACAGCTGATCAGCAAGATCCATGACCTCGGTGCCCAGGTGGTGATGTCGTCGCATCCAAACAAGGCGATGAGCGCCGAAGCGATTCTTGAACAGCTCCGCTCCTTCGAACAGCGCGGCGTCGATGTGGTGAAGATCGTCACCGTCGCCGACACCGACGAGGAGTTCGCTGAAACGGTTCGCGCGACCATGCTTCTCCATCGGGAGCTCAAGACGCCGTTCATTCACCTCTGCAACGGCAAGTTCGGCCGGATCCACCGCTACCTCGGGCTGAAGCTCGGCGTCTCGATCACCTTCGCGGTGGACCGCTACGAAGAAGGCGCCTCCTTCACCCAGCCTTCGGTCCGGTCGATGAAAACCGTTGCCGCCAGCATCCCCTGGCACATCGAAACCTTCTGCAACTGAAAAATCCGGCAAACATCAAGGAGAAGCATGCCATGAAGTTCGATCATCGGATTGCCGTTGTTACCGGTGCCGCCGGCAGAATCGGCCGCTCCCTTGCAGAAAAACTCTGTGCGGAGGGTGTTGCCGTCGCACTGGCCGACCTTGCGGCGGACAAGGCCGAAGCCGTCGCCGCCACACTCCGGGAGAAGGGGTGGAAACGCCCGCGCCTACGCCCTCGACGTGCAGGCTTCGGAGAGCGTAAAGGCGATGGCGGAACAGGTGCTGGCCGATTTCGGCAGGGTGGATATCCTCGTCAACAACGCCGGCGTCTGGCTGCCGTCGCTCCTCTCCGAAACCAGCGAGGAACAGTGGCTCCGAATGATCGACATCAACCTCAACGGAACCTTCCGGGTCACCCGGGCGTTCCTGCCGTCGATGCTGAAGAACGGCTATGGCCGGATCATCCAGCTCGGTTCCATCGCCGGAGAGGTCGGTCTGCCCTGCTACGCCGGATACTCCGCCGCCAAGGCGGGCGTCATCATGCTGACCAAGGTGATGGCGATGGAGCTGGCCAAGAAGAACATCACGGTCAACTGCGTCTCCCCCGGCATGATCGGCGAAAGCATCAAATCCACGCCCTACACCTGGATCGGTCGCACGGGTCTCGGGGAAGAGGTTGCGGATCTCCTCCTTTTCCTCTCCAGCGACGATGCCTCGTTCATCACCGGTGTGGACTACACCATCGACGGAGGGCGTATCCTCGGGCCGCACGGCAACGACCTTTGAGCTGGAATTGATTCATTTGCATAAAAGATTCCGCTTTTTCGAAACCGTCCGGCTCTTTGCATGCTCTTTTTACAGAAAAAGCCGCCGAATGGATTTGAGAAAACCGCTTTCGCCATTATTTTGAAATGGAGTCGGAATCTTCCGCCATACACAATCGGCATTGTTCAAATTGTTTCTGAGGTGAAGAAATGGATCATCCGAAAAAGTTCTCGTTCTCGGCGCAACCGGCGCGATGGGGCAGTATCTGGTTCCCCGCCTGGCCTCCATGGGATATCGGGTGGACGCGGTCGCCCTGGTTGACCCGAGAGAGCCGGTTCCCGGCGTAAGCTACCTGAAAGCCAACGTGAAGGAGCCGGGTGTGCTGCAGAAGCTGCTGGGAAACCGCTACGACGGCATCGTCGACTTCATGATCTACTCTTCGTGGGAGCTCCCCGGCCGCCTCGCCTGCTTCCTCGACCACACCGATCACTACATCTACCTCTCGAGCTACCGGATCTATGACAATAAGGAGCATCCGATCCGCGAAAGTTCGCCCCGGCTGATCGACGCCTCCGAAAACATCGTGCTGCGCAACTCCGACGACTATTCAATCTACAAGGCGCGCGGCGAGAACATCCTGCGCAGTTTCTCCAGAAAGAACTGGACCATCATCCGCCCCGCCATCACCTATTCGCTCATGCGCTATCAGCTCGTGACGCTGGAGGCCCTGAACACCGTCGGCCGCGCCCGCGCCGGCAAGGCGGCGGTGGTGCCGGAGCAGGCAAAGAACGTGCAGGCCACCATGAGCTGGGCCGGCGATGTCGCTCGGATGATCGCCGGGCTGCTCTTCCTCGATCAGGCGCGCGGCGAGACCTACACCGTCTCCACCTCCGAACACCGCACCTGGGGCGAGATCGCCGACTACTACAAGGAGATCTGCAACCTCCAGTCGATCTGGGTGGACAAGGAGGAGTACATTTCGATTCTGAATTCCGACCCGTACAGCTTCGGCGCCCGGTGGCAGCTCGAATACGACCGGCTCTTCGACCGGATCATCGACAATTCGAAGATCCTCGCCGCCACCGGAATGACCCAGGCGGAACTCATGCCCCTCTACGACGGGCTGGAGCACGAGATCTCACGCTGCCCGGCGGATGTCGAATGGCCGGTCAACGAGCGGATGGATTCCTTCCTCACCGCCCGGAAGTAGCCGGAAGGTTCACTTCCGGCGGGGACAGCCGAAGGAGCGCCCGGCGACGATCGGCCGGAAGCAGCCGTTGCAGCGGTCGCAGGCGGCGGGCGCCATCTCCCCGGTGTGCCAGCGCAGCACCAGCTCCGGCTCCCGAATCAGCGGACGCGAGAGCGCGATCATGTCGCAGATTCCTCTTGTTACGGTCTCCATGCAGGTGAAGAACTCCCGGAATCCGCCGACCAGAATCACCGGGATCCTGACCGCGCTCCGGACCCGGCAGGCGGTGTCGACGTAAAAGGGACCGTCGTTGACCGCGCGAACCGAACCGAGTTCCGGGGCGCGGCCGGAATTCCACCGGAGAGTTCGATCGCGTCGACGCCGAGCGCTTCGAGTTTCCGGCAGAGTTCGACGCACTCCGCCGCCTGGAAGTCGTCGGCGACGAAATCCTCGCTGTTGACCTTGACCAGCACCGGGAACGAACTCCCGACCGCCTTCCGGATCTCCGAGACTATTTCACAAAGCAGTCGGGCGCGGTTTTCCGGCGAACCGCCGTACGCATCACTCCGGTGGTTGTAGTGGCCGGAGAGAAACTGGCTCAGAAGATAGCCGTGGGCGGCGTGGATCTGCACACCGTCGAATCCGGCCTCCCGCGCCCGGATCGCCGCATCGACGAACTGCCCGGTCAGCTGATCGACCTCCGCAATCGACAAGGCCCGGCAGGGAGGACGCCGCGGCGATGCGGCAAAAGGGGAGGGACCGACGGCAGTTTCCGGATCGAGGGCGAAGCCTCCGGCATGGGCCAGCTGCAGGATGATCCGGCTCTGAAGCAGGTGGAGTTTTTCCACGATTCTTTCCCATGGGGCGATGCATTCATCCGATGCGGCGGAAGCCTGATTGCGTCCTGCCCGTCCGGCGGGGGAGACAAATGCGTGACCGGAGATGATCAGCCCGAGCTCTCCGTCGGCCAGTTCGGTCAGGATCTCCTCGAGGCGGCTGTTCCAGAGACCGCCGCCGTCGAGCACACCCTCGTGAGTTGCCGATCGCACGAAACGGTTTGCGACGATCATGTTATTGATCTTCACCGGTGTAAACAGAATGTTGGCCATGGTTTTCTCCGTCGTTTGCGGTCGGCGCCCGGTCAGAGCAGCCGGAGTTGGATCATATCGTCGTTTTCCTCCTCCCTGCCCTTGCGTCGGCGGGAGCGGACGGTATTGCGCGGCAGCTGGGCAATGGCGTCACGGGGGGCGTCGGCGGCCTTTTCCAGAAGTTCGAGGATCACGTTGGCGCGCTCGATGACCGGAGCCGGAATTCCCGCAAGTTTGGCGACGTGGATGCCGTAGCTGCGATCGCTGGCGCCGGGGACGATCTGGCGCAGAAAGATGATCTGGTCGCCGTACTCCTTGACCGCGACGTTGTAGTTGTTGACGCCGCGGCGGGTCTGTGCCAGTTCCGTGAGTTCATGGTAGTGGGTGGCGAACTGGGTCCGGCAGCGGCACTGCGGATCGTCGTGCAGAAACTCCGCCACCGCCCACGCGATCGAGAGTCCGTCGAAGGTGCTGGTTCCCCGGCCGATCTCGTCGAGAATCACCAGACTTTTCGGCGTGACGTGATTGAGGATGTTCGCCGTTTCGACCATCTCCACCATGAAGGTGCTCTGTCCGCGGGCGAGGTCGTCGGCGGCCCCGACCCGGGTGAAGATGCGGTCCACCAGCCCGATCTCCGCCGACTCCGCCGGAATGAAAGAGCCCATCTGCGCCATGATGACCAGAAGAGCGGTCTGCCGGATGTAGGTGGATTTGCCGGCCATGTTCGGACCGGTGATGATCATCATCCGGTTGCGGTCGCCGTCGAGCAGGCAGTCGTTTGGGACGAAATTTTCCGCGCCGAGCAGCGCGTCGAGCACCGGATGGCGTCCGCCGCGGATGATCAGCCGGTCGTCCTCGAAGATGCGCGGCCGGCAGTAGTGATGAAGCCGTGCACATTCAGCCAGCGAGGAGAGCGCATCAACCTCTGCGAGCACGTCGGCGGCGTTCTGAATCTTCGCGGTAAATCCGAGCACATATTCGCGCAGCTCCTGAAAGAGCTGGTATTCCAGGGCGCGCGCCTTCTCCTCCGAGCCGAGGATCTTGCTCTCCAGCTCCTTGAGCTCCGGCGTGATGAACCGTTCGGCGTTGACCAGTGTCTGCTTGCGGATGTAATCCTCCGGCACGGCGGCGAGATTGGCCTTGCTCACCTCGATGTAGTAGCCGAAGACCGAATTGAACTTCACCTTGAGCGATTTGATGCCGGTGCGCTCCTGTTCGCGCTGCTGAATCTGCGAAAGCCAGCTCTTGCCGTCGGTGGCGGCGGCGCGCAGTTCGTCGAGCTGCGGGGAGTATCCCGGACGGATCACCCCGCCGTCGGCGAGCAGCGCCGGGGTTTCGTCGGCGATGGCGGCGTCGATCCGGGCGGTGAGTTCCGGGAAGAGTTCGAGCCGGGAATTGAGCTGTTCGAGCAGTGGAGCGGCGAAGACGCCGAGCAAGGTTTTGACTCCCCGGCAGTACGCTGAGCGAAGCCGAGAGGGTCTGGAGATCGCGCGGCCCGGCGCTGCCGACGTTGAGACGCCCCACAATTCGCTCCAGGTCGCGGACGACGCCGATGGTTTCGCGCAGTTCGGCAAGCGTCAGCGGATCGAGGGTGAACTGCTCGACCGCGTCGAGCCGCGCGACGATGGCGTCGTGGTCGCAGAGCGGCCGGAGCACCCAGCCGCGCAACCTCCGCCCGCCCATTGGGGGTGACGGTGTGGTCGAGCACGCCGAGCAGGGAGCCGTTTTTACCGGAGCCGAACATGGTCTCGACCAGTTCGAGGTTGCGCTGAGAGATGGAGTCCAGTTCGAGCGAATGGTCGAGCGAATAGAATTCGAGCCGGTTGATGTGGGCGGCGTCCTGCCGGAGATTTTCGGTGGCGTAACGGAGCACCGCGCCGGCGGCGGCGACGGCGAGCGGCAGGTCGCGGCAGCCAAAGCCGTCGAGAGTGGCGACTTGAAAATGTTCTTTGAGGAAGCTCTCGGACCGCTCGGTTTCGAACTCTTCGGAATCAAGTTCGGTCCAGAGGATCTTGTTCGGGTCTCAGGCCAGGAGTCGTTGGCGCGGAATTCGGCGGCTAGCTTGTGTGAGATGACGCACTCGCGGGTGTTGAGCCGGTCTAGCTCGGTCCGGAGTTTCTCCGGAGAATCGGTTTCGGTGACGCGGAATTCGCCGGTGCTGATGTCAAGGCTGGCCAGTGCACTGCGGTCGCGCCCGGAGACGAGGGCCGTAAGATAGTTGTTACAGGTCGGATTGAGCAGCGCGTTGTCGATGATCGTGCCCGGGGTGATGATGCGGGTCACCTGCCGCTTGACGATTCCCTGCGCCAGTTTGGGATCCTCCATCTGCTCGGCGATGGCGACCTTGACGCCGGCCGCGACCAGCCGGGGGAGGTAATTTTCCAGCGCGTGATAGGGGAAGCCGCACATCGGCACCCCCTGCCGCTTGGTGAGGGTAAGTTCGAGCACCGAACTCACCCGTTCCGCGTCTTCGAAAAACTCCTCGTAGAAGTCGCCGAGCCGGAAGAGCAGCACCGCGTCCGGCGGGATCGCCGCCTTCGCCTCGCGGTACTGCCGCATCATCGGAGTGAGGTTTTCTTCCATCCGGCAGGTTCCCTTCTGCTATTCCTTCACGTATTTGCCGGTTCCGGTGACCGCCTCGATGCGGCCGATGTAGAAGCTGTGGTAGTCCCGGTCGGGATAGTGTTCTTCGATCAGCGATTTGAGGAAGAAGTTCCGGCCGTCCAGCTTGCCGCGGCAGAGCCGGGTGCATTCGACGGCGAGTTCGGCTTCGCGGTAGATCGGGGCGTCGACCCGCTTTGCGGCCACGGGGGTGAGTCCGGCGCGGGTGATCTTATCCGGCACGTCGCGCCCGGAGACGCTGCCGAGCTGCTCGATGATCTCCTGAAACTTCCGGTCGGAGAATCCGCAGAGGGTGAAGGTGGAGTACTCTTCGAGGAAGTCGAAGGTGCGGCGCTGGGGGCGGACGAAGACGATCGCGGAGGGCACTCCCCACAGTTCGCCGAAAAATCCGCTGCTGACCGGCATCGCGTTGAACTTCCCGGTGGCAAACTCCCCGGAAGTCAGCAGCATTCGTCTCTGGTTCCAGATGGAAAAGATTCCTCCGTCGAATTCGTCGAGACCGATCGGCCGTTTGGCGCGTTTTCCGATCATCGTTCCCCTCCTGGCTGGCGGTTGCGCCCGGTTGTAACTTCAACGGCGACGGCGCGGGCGAAACGCGCGGCGCCGGGTTTCGCCACCCGGACCCGGACCTGCTCCACCGGAGGATATTCGAGGACCAGTTCCCCGACGGCGCCGGCGAGCCGTTCGATCAACAGGAAGCGGGACTCCTCCGCCAGATGGAGGATCCGTTCTTCAATTTCGGCGTAATTGACCGTGTCCTCCAGGGCGTCGCTCGCCGCCGCGCCGCTGAGATCGAGGCCGATTTCGACATCGATCACCACCGCCTGGCGACGGGTGCGTTCGGCCGGATAGACGCCGATGACCGGATTGGCCCGGAGACCGGAAAGAACAATTTTGTCCACGCGCGCCTCCCCGGTCATTTCCGGTTCAGATGGAACACTTCGCGCTGCCGGTCGGTCGGAAACATCAACAGATCGTAACGGATGTCATCCCAGAGCCGGTCGGAGGAGAGCAGCTCCCGATATTCTCCGGGCAGATGGGAGACCGACTGCCAGAAAATCGGAGACTGCGAGAAGGGCAGTCCGTTGTCGTTGCCGCGCCGGTCGAACCTGGCGCTGGCGAGGGTGGTCCGGCCGTCGCCCGGAACGTATTCTGCAACCGAAAGGCGGCCGGTTTTGCGGTCGACCAGCAACCGGGAAGCGGTCGGAACCGAATTTCCGGCGAAGAGGAAAAGGGCGACGTTCTTCGGCGGCTGAGAGGGAATTTCCATCGCGGAACGGAACTGCTTTGCCCGGCGCAGACAGTTGTCCAGCCGGTCCGCGGCCTCCTTCTCTCCGATGGCGGCCCGCACGGCGGGATCGGCCAGCCCCCAGCGGTTGGCGGTCCAGACCGCCGGATTGAGGAGGTCGAGCGCCGGACCGTCGGGTGCATCGGCGTAGTGGACCGTTCCGGCGTTCACGCCCGGCAGCATCTGGTAGGCCGCGGGAGAGGTGACGAACGGGGTTCCGGCAGTTGCCGGATCGGGGCGGGCGGCGCTGACGATTTCGGAGAGGATGGCGAGGCTCCCGTCGTTGGGCGCACCGACCAGAATCAGCTTATCCATGAGTTTTGCACCGCTCCCGGGCGCTTGAACTTTTCTGTGTACTTTTTCTGAAGCTCCGTGCGCAGTCCGGAGAGAAATTCATGCAGTTTCGCCGCGTTGCCGGGGATGTCCAGCTTCGGGTCGCAGGGGAAACGGTAGAGCGTGGCGTACGCGCACCCTTCCGGCAGCGGACGGGCTGCGTCGACATATCCGGCCGCGACCAGCCGGTCGATCACGCCGCGGCAAACCGTTTTCGCCGGCTCCCCGGTGGCACAGCCGCAGAGAACCACCACCGGATTGCGTTCCGGCCCCTGGAACTCGATCGCCCGTTTCTCGGCGATGTCGGGGGCGGGCGCGGCCTTCGGCACGGGCTTCACCGTGGCGGATTCCGCCGGTTTCGCCGCGGGAGCGGGCGTTGCATTCTGAGGTTGGGGGGCGGGGGGGGTGTCGACGGGGTCGACGGCGGCACAGCCGGCAAACAGCATCGCGGCTGCGACGGCAAACAGGGCGGAAAGTGTTGTTTTCATGATTTCCTCCGGAAAAAGAATTCGTTTTTCCATACAATACCACCGCTTTGCCGCTTTGGCAAAAGCGGTGGATGGTTTTTTCGGGAATTTCCGCAGTCTATCCGGCAGAACCGGCGCAAATGGTGAAAGAAAGCGCGGAAAATTCCGCTTTTCGGGTTGAACCTTTTGCCGGAAGAGGCTATATTACACAGTAAAATAACACCCAAAAATCAGCTTTGAGGAATTCTATCATGCGCTATATCGATCAATTCATGGCCGCTTTCCCCTTCGAAGGACTCACGTTCGACGACATTTCCCTGGTGACTCAATATGCGGATTTCCTGCCGCACGATGCCGATGTTTCGACCCGTTTCTCGCGGAACGTCACGTTGAACATCCCCTTTGTCAGCGCGGCGATGGATACGGTCACCGAGAGCGCGATGGCGATCGCGATGGCGCAGCTCGGCGGCCTGGGCGTGATCCACAAGAATCTTTCGATCGAAAAACAGGCCGAAGAGGTGCGCAAGGTCAAGTATTACCTCAATGGAATCATCCGCACGCCGGTGGTTTTTCACCCGGATCAGACGGTGGCGGAGATGATGGAGGAGAAGCGTCGCAAGAAGTACTCCTTCTCCGGGTTCCCGATCGTTGACGACTCCGGCAAACTGGTCGGCATCATCACCAGCCGTGACATCAAATTCCTCACCAACTACAACATCCGGATCAGCGAGGTGATGACCCGCACGCCGGTGACGGCGAGCGATTCGGTTTCGATGAACGAGGCCTATCGGATCATGGTCGAAAACAAGGTGGGCAAGCTGCCGATGGTCGACAAGGAGGGCAAACTCACCGGCCTCTACAGCTTCCTCGACGTCAAGACCCTGATCGAAAAGGACGAGCCGGACTACAACCGCGATTCTCACCACCAGCTCCGTGCCGCCGCCGGCATCGGTCCCTATGACGAGGCTCGTGCCGAGGCGCTGATCAACGCCGGAGTCGATGTGCTGGTGCTCGACACCGCGCACGGTCACTCCAAAGGGGTTATGGAGACGGTCAAGCTCTTCAAGAAGCGCTACGGCAACCGGGTGGACATCGTCGCCGGCAACATCGCGACGGCGGAAGCGGCGAAGGCGCTGGTCGATGCGGGAGCCGACGGCATCAAGGTCGGCATCGGACCCGGTTCGATCTGCACCACCCGGGTGGTGGCCGGCGTCGGCGTGCCGCAGGTTACGGCGGTCTACGAAGTGGCGAAGACGGTTCCGGCGGATGTCCCGGTGATTGCCGACGGCGGAATCAAACAGTCCGGCGACGTGGCGAAGGCGCTGGCGGTCGGCGCGGACTGCGTGATGATGGGTTCCGCGCTGGCCGGCACCAGCGAGAGCAACGGTGAAATGATCTTGCACCAGGGGCGCAGCTACGTCTCCTACCGCGGAATGGGCAGTTTGGAGGCGATGAAGACCGGCAAGGGCAGCCGCGAGCGCTACGGCCAGGATGATGTCGATGACGATTCGAAGCTGGTGCCGCAGGGAATCGAGGCGATGGTGCCATTCCGCGGTCCGGTGAAGAATGTGATCTGCCAGTTTGTCGGCGGGCTGCGCTACTCCTTCGGGTACTGCGGTGCGCGGACGGTCAAGGAGTTCCAGGAGAAGGCGCGGATGGTCGGGTGACCGCCGCCGGACTGCGCGAGGCGCATCCGCACGACGTGACCATGCTCAAGGACGCCCCGAACTACACCGCGTCGAACTGAGCGGAAAGGCGGCGCCTCATGCGAAGGATCCGGAACATTCTGATGATGTTGTGTCTCGGTTCGGCGTTCGTCGCCGGAGCGGTCGAAAACGGGCGGATCGGTGTGGTCAATCTGGAGAAGATCTTCCGCGAATATTACAAGAGCCGGATCGCCGAAGACGCGATCAAGCAGCAGGCGGAGGTCTACCGCACCTATTTAATGCGGCTCAACGATCAGCTGCGCACCCTCAAGGAGGAGGCGCGCGCCGCGCGGCTCAACAGCCAGAATCTGGCTCTTTCCGAGGCGGACCGCAAAGCCGCCGTCGAGAAAGCGGACGCCAAGGCCCGCCAGGTTTCGCAGAAGGAGGCGGAGATCGAACTTTACGCCACCGAGGGGAGTGCTTCGCTGCGCAAGGTCGAACAGCAGAAGCGCGAGGCGATCATGGCGGAGATTCAGCAGGAGATCCGCCGCCGGGCGGCGGCGGAGGGGTATGCGTTTGTTCTCGACAGCTCCGGCAAGACGATGAACGAGCAGCCGACTCTGCTGATCTACCCGGAATCCTGTGATTTCACCGCCGCGGTTCTCACCGAGCTGAATCGGACCAGAACCCGGAAGGCGGATACCCCATCGTCCAAACCGGCCCCGCCGCCGGAACCAGTCAGGAACTAAACAATTTCAGGAAGGACCGCACCTCATGAATCACGTCACACTCACCGCCGCGAAAATCGCTGAAATGGTCAACGGCAAACTGATCGGTTCGCCCGACCGCACCATCTCCAGCGTCTCCGGAATCCGGGATGCGCAGAGCGATCAGCTCTCCTTCATCGGCAACAAGAAATACCAGCACCAGCTCGAAAGTACCAAAGCGGGCGTGGTGCTCGTCTGCCCCGACCTCGCCGACGCTCCGGCGGTGGACCGCAGCCTGATCGTCTGCGATAACGTCGATTACGCCTTTGCCAAGGTGATCGCCGTCTTCGCGGAAGAGCCGCCGAAGTGGCCGGTGGGCGTCCATCCTTCGGCGGTGGTTTCTCCCGAAGCGAAGCTCGGCCAGGGGGTCAGCATCAATGCCAACGCGGTGATCGAAGCGGGCGCTGAAATCGGCGACGGCACGGTGATCGGTGCCGGCTGCTACATCGGCCACGACGTGAAGATCGGCGCAGGTTCGCTGCTCTATCCCAATGTGACGGTGATGTACCGCTGCGTGATCGGCCGCAAGGCGGTGATTCACCCGGGGGTGGTGATCGGCGGCGACGGCTTCGGTTTCATTCCGACCAAGCAGGGACTGGTCAAGGTGCCGCAGACCGGCATTGTCCAGATTGACGACGACGTCGAAATCGGCGCGAACACCACCATCGACCGCGCCCGTTTCGGCAAGACCTGGATCAAGAGCAATGTCAAGATCGACAATCAGGTGATGGTTGCGCACAACGTGGTGATCGGCGAAAGTTCGATTCTGGTTGCGCAGTGCGGCATCGCCGGCAGCGCGGAACTCGGCCGCGGGGTGATTCTCGCCGCCAAGTCGGGCGTCAACGGTCACATCACCCTCGGCGACGGTGTGCAGGTCGCCGGGACCAGCGGCGTGGTCAAGAGCCTGCCGGCCGGCGCGATCGCCCTCGGCACACCGGCGGAATCCCAGCGTGAATTCATGGCGCGCCACACGCTGCCGAGCCGGTTCGAAAAACTCTCCGCCAAGGTGGAGGCGCTCCGGAAGGAGATCGCCGAACTCAAGGCGTCCAAATAAGCCTGCTTTCCCGAAAAATGGCGGCAATGCGGAACATCCGGAACCTCCTGTTCGGACTCTTCGCATTGCCGTTCTTTTTGTCTCTTTTTGCCGCGGAGGAAGAGCTCCCGCCGGACCCGCTGCGCGACCGCGCCCTCGCGGGGGGAGGTGGCCGCTCAGCTTCAACTGGCGAACGAATTTCTTTTTCGGGCGGAACCGTCCACGCAATCCGACGCTGGCGGCCTACTGGTTCCGCCGGGCGGCGGAGCTGGGCAGTCCGGAGGGAACCTATAATTTTGCGGTCTGTCTCGAACGCGGCTGGGGGGTGCCGCAAAGTGAAAACCAGGCATTCTCTTTCTACACGAAAGCGGCGGAAGCCGGACGGCCGGAGGCGCGGATGCGCCGGGCCCGGTTGCTCTACTCCGGCGTAAAGGAGGAGAAGAGAGAAACCGGGACGCGTCCGGCGATTCCGGCGGAACCGGAAAAAGCGCTTGAGGAGCTTCGCAAACTCTGCGGTGAAAACTTCGCTCCGGCCAAATTCGAACTGGCGCGGCTGCTGGCGGGAGACCGTGAACGGCGGAAAAGCTGCGCGGGGGAACTCCGTGCCCGGCTGGAAGAATATGCGGCGCAGCCGAATCCGGAGCCGAAGGCTCTGCTTCTCCTGGCCGAATGCCGCCGCGACGGTGTCGGCGGCTCTCCGTCGATGGAACACGCCGCGGATGCGGTGGAGCGGGCGATGATGCTCGGGGATGTCGATGCGAAGGCTCTCTACGCCCGGATTCTGGAATACGGGCACGGTCGGCGGCCGGCTCCGGAGCAGGCCTTCCGTCTGACGAAGGAGGCGGCGGAGGCGGGGTCCCGTCCGGCGCTGCTGCGGCTGGGGGACTACAAACTCACCGGGGAGTATCTGCCTCACGATCCGGGCGGTGCGGTGGAGTGTTTCCGCCGTGCCGCGGAGGCGGGGTATCCGCCCGCCTTCTTCAAGCTCGGCAACGCCTACGCCGAAGGAATCGGCGTGGAAAAGGATCCCGTGCGGGCATTTGAGGAGTTCGCCAAAGGGGCGCGGGCGGGGGGAGCCGCGCTGTCAATACCGGCTGGGGCGTTGTTACCTTGACGGAACCGGCATTGCGGCGGATCCGGCCGGAGCGGTCTACTGGTTCCGGAGTGCGATCGGCCGCGGCAACGTGGAGGCGATGCGCGATCTCGGCCGCTGTCTTCTGGAAGGGCGCGGCGTGGAGAAAAACGAAGAAGAGGGCGCGAAGCTGCTTTCCGCCGCCGCTGCCGCCGGCGATCGCACCGCCATTCTGATGCTCAACCGCAACTGACGGCTCCTGGGAATCCATCGTTTTCCGCAGAAATAACGGAAAAATCCGTCATTTCCGAAAAAACGACGGAAAGGTGACGATAGGATCCGCCAGCCTCGGAGTGCCGATGTTCATCGGGGTTGGCGGAACGCTGGAGACCGGAGTTTGCTCTCTTTTTTCAGGAAGGAGAGCTCCAGCTTACCGTTCTCCATTTTCGGAATAGAGAATCCGTATGTTGCGGAGCCAGTAGACGAAATGGTTGGAGGTGGGGTTGAAGCCGATTCGAAGTTTTTTCAACCCGGCAGGATCTATTCCGGCTGAATGGAACCAGATGACCCGTTCCTGCCATTTCTCGGAGGGATTTTGGACCTTCAAATACAGAGGCTTCCCGAAAATCCGTTCCGGTCCTTTCACCGCCATCACCAGCATCTGTCGAATTTTTTCCGGAGCAGCCGCTTTGATTTCAAATGCGATGCCGCTGCTGCCTTCCAGCGATTCCTGCGGCAGCTGAAGCGTATATTCCGGATAGACCCAGCGGTCAACATGCGGCGCAAACCGGACGTCGAAACGGATGGCGGATTCACCGGAATCAAAAGCGATCTTCATTGTTCCGGACGAGTTTCTCCGCCAGCTGGCGGGATTTGAGCTGCCGCTCAACGGCTTTTTGTTTGCTGGATGAAATCAGTTTGCTGAAATTCACCAGCGGTGCGACGAGAGGAGAACTTTTCCGACCGTTGAAAACCCCTTCGATCCGCAGTTCCCCGGGATTGATGGTTCCATTCGGGGGTGAATTTCAGAGGAAGCTCGATCTTCCCGAAGGCGGGAAGTTGGAGCGTTGCAGGGTTTTCAAGGATTTTTCCGCCGGAGAAGGTGAGCGTCCCGGTTTTTTTCATCGGGGGAGAAGTTGTAAATCTGGAGCTTGAAGGCGGCGGCGTTTTTGCGTACATCGGCACAATCCCGGTCTACGCTCAGATCGAAATCCTTCGACAGTTCAACCCGGAAGACGACCGTGCGATCCATTTCCGTTCGCCGGGCGCGACGCTGATTGCGCTGATTGCGGGAGACGAACGGCTTGTCCGGCCTGATAGGGGGAAGTCCATCGATCCGGGTGACGAACCGGGTGGCGGAAACGGTCAGCTGCCCGCCGGTTGCCGTCAGGGAAGAGGGGGTACCGAATATGTCGTAACAGCGGTAGCTGCCGTCTGGAACGGAGAGCTGGAAGCTTCTTTTCTTCAAATCGGTAAGTTTCCGGTCCGGACTGTTCGGTTCCAGGTCCAATTCCGAAACGCTGAAACAGGCCAGAGAGCAGGAGCCGTCCGGCTGTCGGTAAAGAAATCCGCGGACACCCGGGGCGGGATCCAGAGTTCCCGCAAAGACGAGGTGCGTGAATATTCTTCGATCGCCTCTTCCGAGCTGGGCTGGCGCGACAATCATGTGCTGGCGCTGGTCAACTCCTCCGACGATGCGCCGGTGACGGTGGAGATTTCCGGACTGCCCGCCGAACCGGTCCGGATTACCGATCTCATCACCAATCAGGAACTTGGCCGGAGCGATTCCGGCACGTTCCGGTATATTATTTCACCATATCAAGCCGTCTGTCTGAAGTTCAACCAGGGAAACTCAACCAGAGGAGACAAGTAACATGTTGAAACGCAAGACTTTCACCCTCATCGAACTCCTGATCGTCATCGCCATCATCGCCATTCTGGCCAGCATGCTGCTGCCGGCGCTGAACCGGGCGCGGGCGCGGGCGCGGGCGATCTCCTGCTCCGGCAATCTCCGGCAGATCGGCCTTACCGCCAACACCTACATGCAGGATTACAACTTCTGGTATCCGGCCGGGCAGGTCGGCAAGCTCACTGCGGCCACCCAAGGGTACGCCTGGCTGGTCGCTTTCAGCAAAGGAAATTATCTGCCTTTCGGAAAAATCTATTTCTGTCCGGAACTGCTTCCGGCCAACACCACCATTTCAGAATGGTCCAAGGGATACGGCTCTCTCTACGGCAATTCCGTCAACCAATTCAACCTGAAGAAGTACCGTTCCTCCGGATTCAGCAAGATCGGCATGGTTGCCTGTTCTAAGAACCCGAACAGCGAGGGAAATGAAAATGCCTACCGGTTGCTGACCACCAGCACCTCCACCGGATACGGGTATCCTTATCTCATCCACAACAACCGTGCCAATATGGCGTTCTTCGACGGCCACGTCAACATTATCGGCACCGGCGTTTTCGCCTCCGACATCAGTTGGATCAACAGCCAGGGGTTCTGGGCAAGATCCGCCGGGTGCTGACTCCTTCGGCTACCGAACCATTGTCGCTGGATACGCTCTGATCCGCGGGAGGTGTACCATGCCGCTTCTCCGACGGATTCTGCGGGCCGCCGCACTGCTGACACTGGCGGCGGGATTCCCTCTCGCCGCCGCTGAACCGGTCGCGCTGCCCGCGCCGGCGTGGATCGCCGTCTCCGGCGACTGGAAGATCGCCGACGGCCGGATCGCCGAACTCTCCGACGGCATCGCCCCGGGGGACCGGCCGCTCTGGAGCACCGCCGGTTCGCCCGCCTGGAAGAACTACACCTTCCGGGCGCGGGTTTCGACGGCGGACGGCGTCGGTTCGCTCTATCTGGCGGCACGCTGGCGGAATCAGGACAACTGCTACGCCGTACGCTACTCCGATCCGCACCGGGTGCTGGAACTGCTCCGAATCGTTGACGGGCGGGAGACGGTGCTGGCCAGAACCGAAGGGGCAGGTGACGCCTCGCCGCAGAAGCAGCCGCTGGAGCTGTCGATCCGGATCGAGGGGAACCGCCTGACCGCGAAAGCCGGGAAGACGGAACTCACCGCGGTGGCCGACGCCTTTTCCTCCGGCGCAGTGGCGGTGGGGACCAGCCACCGTCAGGGATTTTTCGACCGGTGCGAAGTGGAGCTTCTGCCGGAGAAACAGCCGGTGCGCGAACTGGTGATCGAACCGGAATTCCGCCGCCGGGTGTTCCGGCCGGAGGAGAAGGAAGTTCCGCTCGTATTCCGGGTCGTCAATCCGGCCGGGGAGAAGATTTCCGATGCGACGTTCCGGCTGCGGATCGATCCGGCACTGCCGGAACAGAAGGTGAAACTGTCTGAACTGGCGCCGGGGAAGGCGGCGGAGGCGAAACTTCTCTTTCCGGCGGGAACTCTGCGCAGCGGCGATTACGCGGTCCAGTGCGAGGTCGCCGGGCCGAAAGGGAAAATTCTCGCCGCCACCGAACTACTGCTTTCGGTCGTTCCGCCGGAAAATCCGGCCCGTTTCCCGCTCCTGCTCTGGGACGGCATCGACTCCGGCGAAGAGCTGGCCCGGCTGGGATTCACCGCTTCAGCGGTGCCGTCGTTCTTCTTCGTCTCCGGCTTCGCGCAGGAGAAGGAGAAGCAGCTCGACTCGCACCCTCGCCGCCGTGGAACGCAACGAGGAGTATCTCCGCAACGGCGTTTCCTCGCTGCTCAAGATCGACACCCGGCGTTACTGGGACAAGAAGCGTTTCGCCGATCTCCTGATGAAGAATCAGTCCGGCAAACTCCAGCTCTCCGGCGACATCTGCCACAACCACCCCGCCTACCGGCGCGCGCTGGAGGAGTCGCTCGAAGCGCTCGGCCGTCGGCTGGAGGGTTCTCCTTCGGTACGGCTGCTGCTCTTCGACTCCGAAACGGAAAACGAGGAGCGCAAGCTCTTCCAGTGCTTCCATCCGGAGTGCCTCGCTCTGGCGAAGCGGGCGGGATTCGATCCGCTGCCCGCCGGAGTCAACCGGGTGTGGGGCATGGTCGGCGCGTCACTCTACGGCAAAAGAACCATCCCGCCGTGCTGCCGGACCGCTCTCCGGAGTTTGATTTCATCCGGTGGTGGTGGCTGAAGGGTTCCGGTTTCGTGGAGAGCCGGGCGCGGGCGGCGGAGATATTGAAGAAGCATCTGCCGGAGGCGCGCACCTTCCACGATCCGATTCTCCGCAATCCGGCCTTCCTCGGCCGCGACCGGGGGATGGATTTCGTCAGTCACTGGACCTACACCAACCCAAGTCCGCTCGCGGTGCTCGAAAACATCGATGAGATGGAGGCCGCCGTCGGCGGGAAGAAGCCGGTCGTGCCCAATTTACAGCTTTTCTGGTACACCAACGAGGTGGTGGGCGAACTCACTTCGTCGGCCGACAAAAGAAGGCGGCCGAAGAGGCGGCCTCCTTCGTCGAAGCGCGCGACGCGGTCCACTTCGGCCGGTTCATGACCATCTCGCCGGACCATCTGCGCGAAGCGCTCTGGCTGGCGCTCTCCCGACCGGTCGAGGCGATCATGCTCGACGGCGGCAGCGCGATCAGCACTACGCCGGGGACCTATGCCGCAACCAATCCGGATACGGCGGAGGCGCTGGCGGAGTTCTCCGACCGGGTTCTGCGCCCTTACGGGCCGATGCTGCGGAAGATGACCGGCTCCCCGACCCGGGTGGCGATGCTGCAGTCGGTCTACAGTTCGCTCTACGGGCGTACCGGCAACTACGGCAACGCGAACCGGATCTTCGCCGACGTCTACAACAGCGCCATTCTCGCCCAGCTCCAGCCGCGGATTCTTTATGAGGAGTCGCTGGGGAACTGGAGAAGTTCGAAGTGCTGCTGGTGCCGGACACCCGTTTCCTGAGTGAAAGCGGCTTCGCCGCGGTGAAGCGTTTTCTCGCGTCCGGCCGCACGGTGATCACCGACAAGGGGTCGCGCCTGGAACTCCCCGGCGTGGTGAAACTGCCGTTCGAAGAGACGGCGAAGCTCTCCGCGGCCGATCGGGAAGCGGCGTGGCGGCGCGGAGCGAAACTTCTGCTTCAGACACTGGCGGAGAAGAAATTCCGCAGGACCGTCTCGTCGCCGTCCGACAATCTGGTCATCAGCCGCCGTCTCGGCGACGGGGATCAGGCGATTTTCCTCATCAACGACAGCCGGACGGCGGGCGACTATGTCGGGAAGTTCGGCAAGGTGCTCGAAGCGGGAGTTCCGCAGCGCGTCAAGGTGGAGTTGCGCCGGAGCTCGCGGCGAAGGGGCGGGTGCTCTACGACACGGCGACGCGGCGCAAGGTCACGCTGGAAAAAGGGAGCGCGGAGTTCTTCCTGCCGCCGGGCGGCGGACGGCTGCTCTATCTCGCCTCGGCGGAGTTGACCGGTCTGAAGGCGGAGATTGCGCCTGCGGTGCGCCGCGGGGAGAAGATCCGTCTCCGGGCGGAGCTGCTGGCCGCGGGACCGGTCAGGGGACGCAGGCTCTCGAAGTGGAAATCCGCGATTCGGCGGGGCGGCGTCACGCTTCTTCCGGCTACTACTCTCTGACGAACGGGGCGTTCGAGCTGGAGATCCCCGTTGCGCGCAATGACCGGACGGGATACTGGACGGTGATCTGCACCGATCTGATCGCGGGGCATCGGGCGGAGGCGGCGTTCCGGGTGAACCTGTAACTGCCCGGCGGTTTCTCCCCGGGCAGAGTTATCCATAGGGCGCGCTTCGACGAGAATGGGTCATCCAACTCGTCGGAGTCGGAGCGCGCCCTGTGGGTAACTCGTGTTCCCTCACAGCTTCCCACACCCGGCGGGGGACCCCGTGTTTTCCGCCGGAACAACCTCTGCGGGGCACGCGCCGGTTCAGAGCGCCCGGAGCACGACCGAGGCGCAGACGCAGCCGAAGATGGCGGGCAGATAGGAGACGGTGCCGACGGTGGAGTGGTGGTGGCCCGCTTCGTCCTTCCAGGCGAGCACCGCTTCCGGGGGAACGGCTTCCGGGGAAAAAACGGTGCGGATGCCACGGGTGACGCCGGCGGCGCGGAGCCGGGTGCGGACAGCGCGGGCGAGGGCGCAGCCGTGGGTTTTCGAAATATCCGCCACCTGAATCAGAGAGGGATCGACCTTGCCGCCCGAGCCCATGGAACTCACCACCGGGATATTGCGGCGGAGGCAGCCGAGGAGGAACTCCACCTTCGGGGTCAGCGAATCGATCGCGTCGACCGCGAAATCGAAGCGGGTTTCGAGCAGGCGGTCGATGCCGTCGCCCTGGAGGAATTCCACCCGGGGAAAATAGTTTCCGGCGGGATTGATTTCGCGCATTCGTTCGGCGACCACCTCCGCCTTGGGGCGGCCGAGGGTAGAGGTGAGCGCGGGGAGCTGGCGGTTGCAGTTGGTGAGTTCGAAGCGGTCGCCGTCGACGAGGGTGAGGGTGCCGATTCCGGCGCGGGCGAGCTGTTCGGCGGCGTAGGCGCCGACGCCGCCGACGCCGAGCACCAGCACGTGGGCGCGGCGGAACCGCTCCAGCTTCTCTTTTCCGAGCAGGAGGCGGGTGCGTTCGAAACGGGACAGGTTTTCAGACTCATTCATCGCTGTAGAAACTCCCTGAAATTGGCGTCGGTGGCGGCGGTCAGTCGTTCCGCTGGACAGCCGAGCACTCCGGCGGCGCGTTCGATCAGCTGTTCGACCGGTTCGGGGCGGTCGTCGGTTTCGAAGCCGACCCGGTTGAATCCGGTCCGGCGGAGGTGGTCGAGGCGGGGGCGTTCAAGCGCCGCCGCGCCGAGCGAAAGGTAAAATCCATGCTTCCGGAACTCCTCAAAAAGTTCCGGCGAGCCGCGGAATCCGTGGAGCAGTTTCCGCATGCGGGGGTAGGGTTTGACGGCGGCGAGCAGTTCCGCCGTCGCCCGGACGCAGTGGAACACCACCGGTTTCTCCTGTTCCGCGGCGAGGCGGAGCAACCGGTCGAGCATCTGCTGCTGAACCGGAAACGCGGGGCCGCGCAGCCGGTCGAGGCCGATTTCGCCAAAGGGCGGCGGCCTGTTCCAGTCCGGCGGCGAATTCGCGGGGGCAGCTCCACGGGCTGCGGCGGGAGACGCCACGGATGGAACTCCAGCGATTCGAGCGGGAAGCGCCCGAGCTGATCCAGTCCGGTCGAGACCAGGGCGGCGATGCCGGGAGGCGGTGCCGAATGGGTGTGGAAGTCGCTCGCCATGGGGTTACAGCGGTTTGCCCATCTTTTCGGCGAGCGCGGGGCGGAGCGCCAGCTGGGCGTGGCAGACCGCCAGCGCGATGGCGTCGGTCGAGTCCAGCGGAATCTCCTCGATTTCGATGCCGAGTTCGACCGCCATGATCCGGGCGACCTGCTCTTTGGTGGCGCCGCCGTTGCCGACGGCCGAACGCTTGGCGGACCGGGGGGGAGTAGGCGTAGACGGGGATCTGTTTTTCCGCGAGAGCGGTCAGGATCGCGCCGCGCGCCATGCCGAGGATGATCGCGGTCGAGGCGTTTTTCCCCAGAAACGGTTCCTCGATTGAAGCGCAGTCGGGATGAAAGGTTTCGACCAGTTCCCGGATGCCTCCGGCGAGGCGCCGCAGACACTCTGTATGCGGCAGCCGGGCGGAATTGGCGATGACGCCGCAGTCGAGAATGGTGAAGCTTGCCGGGTTGTCCGCCCGGATCACGCCGTAGCCGGTGGTCCGGATCGCCGGGTCGATGCCGAGAATGATCATGCCGGGAAATTCCTTCTCTCTGGTTGATTTTTCCTCATAAGATACCATGCCGGCGGCGCGAAATCAACTGAGACCGGAAAAATTCCTGCGGTTCAACCCCGGAGCCGAAGCGCCGCTTCGAGATCCTCTTCGGAGAGCAGATCCCGGTTCCAGCCGCCCTGCATGATGACGTTGGGGCAGGTCGGACTGATCTCCAGCAGCCGCGGCACCTTCAGCGCCTCGGCAATGGCGAAGAGGCCGGTCTGGTTGCCGATCGTCAGCGCCGCGCCGCGGATCAGGCGGGCCGCTTCGAAAAAAGTCCCCGGTCGGCAGATAGTCGCATTGGAACGTGCGGGAGGCAAACTCATCGTACTCCTCCGGAGAACCGAGAAAGAGCAGCCGGTCGCGCCATCGCAGCAGCGAGAGGTAGTTCAACCGGTCGTTGCGATAGCGGAGGGAGCGGAAGAGGACGATCCGCCCCTTTGCCCGCGGATCCGGTTCGATGCCGAAGAGCCACGGCGCGGTGAAATCGATCGGTTCCGGAAACTCCCGTCCGAGCAGCGCAAAACGGCGGGCGAGGTCGCCGGAATTGTGACGAACCCAGGTGTGGTTGCCGGCGTCGAGATTGACGGTCGCCTCTTCCGGACGGTCGAACCAGACCGCGTCGACCCAGTGCTGGCTGCGGAGCAGCGCGGCCAACGCTTCGGCTGATTCGCGGGTGTAGAGCCGCCGGCCGGGGAGGACGTTCAGATTGAACGCGGTCCGTTTGATGTTGTACATTCTCACGTAGGCGAGCGCGAACGGCAGTGCGTAAATCAGGTCGCCGACCTTGCCGGAGTGGCTGAAGATCGCTTCGCTCACGGCTGTACCCTTCCCGGTTTCCTGACCAGTCCGAAATCCTCCTCCGAATAGGGGTGTCCGGCGGCGCGGGCGGCGGCGGCGTATCGTTCGGCGGAGTCGGCGTTGTGCCAGAGGAATCCTTCGCGATGGGCGCGGCGGTCGGTGCCGAGCATCGCCTCCCAGCAGGCGTAACCCTGCTTATCGCGGCCGAGCGGATGGGCGGTGCGCCACGCTTCGAATTCGGGAGAGAGCCAGCTTTCGGCGAGAGTCCGGGCGCGGTCGTGCAGGAACTTTTCGACGAAGATGCGCCTGCCTGGCGTCGCTTCGCACTTCAGCTCCGGCACCAGCGGCGCCCAGGCGGGCACATAGAGGCCGAGGCATTCGGTGCGGAATCCGTAGTGGTAGCTGGTGGTGTAGCTGGAGAAGGTGACCGCGTTGGATTCGCATGCCAGCTCCAGCAGTCCTTCGCGCCAGCGGGTGCAGGCGATGAACCGGCGGGAGAGCTTGACCAGAAGCTCGATTCCCTGTTCGCGGGCCCACTCCAGCCCGGCGGCGAAGATCTGCAGATCTCCGGCGTAGTGGCCGAAGTGTTCGGAGAGTTCGCGCAGTTCCGCTCCATACCCGGAGCAGATTCGCGCCAGTTCCGGGTCGCCGGAACAGTCGTCGACCACCAGCGCCGGAAGGTCGTTGCCCCTGACGACCCAGTGGAGACCGAGATCGACATGCGGCGCACTGCCGCAGGTGCCGATCACGACGCCGATCCGGGTTTGGGCTGAATAGAGTTTCCGATTGACGCCGTAGCGTTCGAAGCGGGAGCGGCGGGGAAACCGGGCGCGCAGCACCGAGAGGATTCCGCCCTCCACTCCGCCGTCGCTGAATCCGGCGAAAAGTTTTCCATCCAACGCCTTCGGATCGACCTTCGGCGATTCGAAAGTCGCCTTGATCCGGCGCATCGGAAGCGGGTTGATGACGCCGTATCGGTTGAGATAGAGAGAGATGTAGCAGAGTCCGACCTCTTCGAAGAAGTTGAATTCCGATTCGAGAGCGAGATACTTCTCCCGCTGGAACCGCACCGGAGTGTGCGCCTCGTAGTTGACGGAGGGATATCCGGCACGGCGGAGCGCTTCGCCGGTGTTGCGCAGCGAACGGTGCCAGACCCGGGCGTCGGGGGGCGTTGGAGAAGTTCAGCAGATCGTCCGGCCGGACCGCCACCGGCAGATCGGCGGCGTCGAGATCGGCGAGCAGCACGTTGTCGTCCGCCCAGAAGATCACCTCGTTCGAAATGCCCGGCGTGCGCAGAGCGGCGCAGATCGCGGCGTGGATGTTCATCTGCTTGCGGGGATATTGATCGGCGCAGCGGACGAAACGGAAGCCGGAAAATCCGGCCGGTTCGCGGCTGGAAACCAGATAGATGTCGCGGTAGTTGCGGAGATGTTTCTCTATCGAGCGCAATGCGATGCGCAGTTCGTCGTTCGCCTGCGCCGAACCGTCGGCCCGCAGCGGGATGATGAGGTCGATCGATCCCGGCACCGGCCGCGGACCGGGCTGGAACTTGCGGCCCGGCTGTTTCCACGGTTCGGCGGAACTTGCCGCCGCGGCACCGGAACAGCGGCAGGGAGGCGGCTGGAGGGCGGCGGCCCCTTCCCCTCTTTCGCCGGAACGGCAGTTCCCCCGGCGGGATTCCGCTTCGCCGCCACCCGTCCCAGCGTCTCGATCGCCTGCAGTTTTCGGGGGTCATCGCGATTTCGAGCCGGTCCGGGGCGACCCAGAGGCGGACCTGCCGGACCAGGTTCGCCATCTCCGGGTCGATACCGGTAAGCTGCTCCTGCGCCTCATTGAGGTTGCCGACCAGATAGAGGCGATAGTCCGCCGTGTCGTAGCCGGTGATCATTTCGCGGGCGATGGCCGCCGCGCTGGCCAGATGCTTGACGGCACAGCTGAGGCAGTTGTGACGATTGATTGCCTGCATGGAAAAACTCCTAGTGATTGATGTAGTTGCAGCGGGTGTCCGGATGTTCGCGCGCCCACTTTTCCGCGAGCGAAATCGCCTCCGGCTGCGTAGCGCAGCCGGCGGTGCGGATCTGGACATCCCAGGTCAATCCGGCTTCGGAGGTGTATACGCCGGTCCGGATCGGTTTCTGTTCGCCGCCGGTGCCCATGTAACGCCAGTCCTCGCCGTCGAAGAGACACTTGGTCACGCCATACCAGAGCTTGTCCTCGGAGACGGAGGAGGAGCTGCTGGAGGAGCTGCCGGAATCGGAAGATCCGGAAGAGCTCGAACCGCTGGAACTTGAGCCCGATCCGGAACCAGAGCTCGAACTCAGAGACCACAGCGAATCGGAGATGAGCCGGGAGTCGGAATCCGACCGTGAGGAGTCGCTTCCGCTGCCGGAATCCGAGGAATCGGAGCCCTCGGAATCGGAATCCTCGTGCTCGCAGGCGCTGAGAATCAGGCCGTGCGGTTCTCCCGCATTCTGCTGATGAATGGTGATTACTCCGCCGGAAACCTTCGCTGTGGCAAGCAGCAGAAAGAACTCACACTCCTCCGGTTCCGGCATCTCCGGTGCGGCCTTGCATTTCGCGGTGATGTGAATCTTCTCCCAGACCGGGTCGTCGAATTCGTTGCGTCCGTCCTCCGCGGCGCCGAGCGTGACGTGGACCGAGAGATAGATGACGCTCTCCCCTTCGTCGAGGTGGAGCCTGGCGCGCGGATTGACTTCGACGCGATAGCGGCGCAGTTCCGGCTGAACCGCCGTGCCGGAATCGCTCGCCTCCGGGTGAAAGATGTGATCGACCTCCACCATCCCTGCCAGATAGTTGAGCTGCTGTTCCGCCGGGAGCGACCCGTCGACCACCCGGACTGCTGCCGATTTTCCATCTCCGGTCGGAGATTCCGCCCGAACCGCCAGGTAGCCGGTGTAGAGGGTCACCGTCGCCGGAGAGGCGGAGCTGCTGACGCGGTAACCGCGTTCCGTGCGCTCCACCGTCACGTTGCGGCCGGCGGTGACGACCGGCACAAAATCATTCTGCATGCCATTCCTCCCGAGTTGGAAAAACTCCGTTTCAAACTGGAATTTTTGTCAACCCGGGCGGGGAAATTCAGCGGGAGAGCGGCATCATTTCCGCCTCTTCCACGAGATCGCGGAAATCGGCGGAGTCGAACCGTTTGAGAAATTCCGCCGCCTCGGGGGAGAGGGATTTCCGGTGGAGAAGCACGCAGCGGACCGCCAGCGGATATTTCCCGGAAGCGACCTCTGCCGGATCAGGACGCACCCCGTCGACGGCGGCGGCTTTGACCGTCACCGGAATCTCCGGCAGCAGCAATCCGAAGGCGATCGCCTCGCTGTCCGCACCGACGAGCAGCAGCAGTTCGCGGCTCGAACCGACCCGGAAGATTCCCGCGGCCGGCTCCTTGCCGCCGAGATCGATCAGCGCCTCGGCGATGCCGGAACCGTTGGCGCGGGATCTCAGCCCGAGCCGGTGGATTTCAGTCGGAGAACCGGTGAAGGCGGTCCACTCCGGACGCTCCGCCGTCAGAATCGAAGCGAGTTGCTTCCTGGTGAAAGTCGCCGCCGGGTTGTTCGCCGAAAGATAGACCGCCGCTGTCAGCGCGCCATAGGGACGGCGCTCCCCGGTGAACGACTTCGGAATCCGCCCGGCCGCCACGAGGGCGAAATCCGCCTTCCCCGCCTCCAGCTGCCGAACCGCGTCCTCCGGAGAAACGGTCTCGACACTGAGTTTTACGGAACCCTTTTCCAGACCGTGGAGCAGAGCGAGCTGCCGGACCGGCGTACCGCCGCCCGGAGTGGCGTCGAGAATCCGGAGCGATTCGGCAGCGGCGCTCCAGAGCACCGTTCCGGCGGTGAAGATCGTCAGGAGCAGTTTCCGCATCGCGGGAATCCTTACCGGCTTCCGCCGTAGAGCGGAGTGAGCACCGCCAGGAGGCGCGCCATCTCTTCCGGCGTTCCGATGGTGATCCGCACATAGCGGCCGGTTACCGGCCCGGAGAAGTAACGCACGATCACCGCCGCCTCCCGCAGTTTGAGGAAGCAACGCTGCCCGTCGCCGTCCGGCGGAGCGGCGAAGAGGAAGTTCGTCTGTGACGGCACCACGGAAAATCCCAGCGCACGGAGCGATTCGGCAAGTTCTCCGCGGGTCGCCCGGATCCGGGCGGCATTTTCCTTCATGTACCGCTGGTCGGCGAAGGCCGCCCGGGCGATCTCCTGCGTGAGCATGTCCAGATTGTAGGAGTCCTTGACCTTGAACATGCCGTGGATCAGTGCGGCATTCCCCACCGCGAAACCGAGCCGCAGGCCGGCCAGCGAGTAACTCTTGGAGAAAGTCCGCGACACCAGAACGTTGTCGAAGGTTTTCGCAAACTCCATGCAGTTGTCGTCGGCGAAATCGGCGTAGGCCTCATCGAAGAGCACCACGCCGTCGAAGTTCCGGCAGATCTCGCGCATGAAGTCGAGCGGGAAGGAGTTCCCGGTCGGAGCATTCGGGCGGGTGATGATCAGCAGATTGGCCTTCTTCGCCTGTTCGAGCAGGTTCTCCGGCATGGCGAAATCCGCCGCCGGGTCGAGGGCGATTCGGATGACCGGCGCCCCCTGCATTTTCGCCAGTTCCGGGTAAAGCGAATAGGTCGGATTGAGGCAGGCCAGCGGCCGGTCCGGCGCGGTGAAGCAGCGGAACGCCATGGTGAGGATGTCGTCCGAACCGTTTCCGGCGATGACGTTCTCCCGTTTTACACCGAATTCCGCCGCGATGGCGTCACGCAGGGCGTCCGCCAGCGGATCGGGGTAACGCCGGAGCCTTTCATACGAGAATTTTTCCAGCACCTCCCGCACCTTCGGCGAAGGCGGATAGGGATTTTCATTGGTGTTGAGTTTGACCAGATCGGCCATCTTCGGCTGTTCGCCGGGGACATAGCCGGACATCGCATCGATTTCAGGGCGGGAAATAGGATTTCATCGCGGAATGCTCCTGCATACAATTGGCAAACGGTTCCTTATAATATAATGCGCCGGCATGCAATTTACAACACTGTATTGCATGTCGGCGCAACAGTCGTTTGCGCGTTTTCGCAGCTGGCGGAAGTTTATTTCTTCTCAGCGCGTTTCCGGGGCGCTGGGCGATTCTTCATCGCCTCCAGATACTTCTCGGGATCCGCGGTGCGTTCCGCCATCCGGGAGAGCATCTTCTTCGCCTGTTCCAGTTCGGCGGTCTCCTTCTCCTGCCCGGCCTCCTTCGCTTTGGCAAGCTCGCGGTCAACCCGTTCAAGCGCCCGTTTGAAGACCGTGTTCATCCCGGTCACCGCCGCTTTCGCCTCGGCGGAACCGGCTTCCGCTTTTCTCAGCATCTTATGCGCTTCGGCGAGGTCGTTGCGCTCGGGCTCGGTGAAGCAGCGCTCCATCATGCGGCGCACACCTTTGCGTTCCGGACGGCCCTGGCGCATGCCGGCCTCCCGGGGAGCGCGTTTCCCGGCTCCGTCGCGAACTTCCGCCGCCGGAGCACCCTTCGGGCCGGGCTTGCCGGGACACACCGCGTCAGGACGCGCGACCGGGCATCCTTTTCCCGGACGATCCATCACCGGACACGGTCCGGGCTTGCCGGGGCGCTCATACCCCGGGCGGGGTTCCGCGGTCATCCGCTTAAGGTAACGTTCGGTCAGAACCGCCTTCTTTTCCAGTCGGGCCTTGACGAACTCAAGCTTTTTTCTCCGCCTGTTCCACATCGTATTTCAGCCGTGCTTCCACCATCGCATCGACTGCGGCGTGGAGCTTGGCCCGGTTGGCCTCGGAACCCTCCTGCCGGAAATCGTCCATCGCATCGCGGATCACCTCATTCAATTCGGCGAATTTCGCCCGGTCGACCTCGCTCATCGGCGGCAGCGGCATCACCGGCCCCCGGTGCGGACCGCGGTGCATCATCTCGCGCTGCTGCGGCGGCGCCGCCGGGCCCCGGTTCGGACCGCGGTGCATCATCTTGCGCTGCGGCGGCGGGAAGAGGACAGGGCGGCTGCGGCTGTTCCTGCGGCGGCGGAGGGGGAACCTCTTCCGCGATGGAACCGAACGGGAGTGCCCCGAGCGAGAACGCCAGGGCGACGGCGGAAAAACCAAATCCTTTGTTCATAAAACACTCCTATGATGAGCCGCCGGAGTCCGGCGGTGTTGCTGTTCACAGGATTAACGCCGGGGAAAGGAAAAATATTGTTGAAGACGGTGAATTTTTTTTGTAAAAGCAATGCCGGTTCATTCGGTCCGGAACTTTGTTCCGGAGCGGCCGATGCCGAGCAGCCGGAAACCGGTTCCGGCGCCGACGCCGAGCAGCGCAAGCAGAGTCCACATCAGCAGTGGACGATCCGAACAGTGTTGGAAAATCACCGATCCGAGGTAGGGGCCGACCGCGTAACCGACGCCGCGCACCAGTTCGAGCGCGGCCATGTAGCGCCCGGTGCCGCCTGCGGGGGGCATAGCAGCTGATCTGGGTGTAGAGCGCCGGCTGCACCACCGCTTCGCCAATGGTGAGGATGAAAACCGAGACCGCCATCATCCAGGCGTTTCCGGCAAATCCGAGCGTGAAGTATCCGAAGGCGTAAAAAGGCGGCCCCCATCACCAGGCGCCGCAGCGGCAGCAGGCCGAAGCGGTCGAGCAGCCGGGTCACCGGCATCTGGCAGGTAATGATCGCGAATCCGTTGAGGGAGTAAATCAACCCGAGCGCGTCACGGCTGATGCCGACCACGCTGGTGCCGTAGACCGACATCACCGAGTAGAGCTGCGAGGTGAGCAGGAAGAGCAGAAAACTGCATCCGAGGATCCGGGTCAGCCGGTGGTCGGCGGCGACAGTGCGGAACGAAATGTGATGTTCCGCCTCCGCCGCCCGCGCCGCCGCGTTCCGCGCCGGTTCCGTCGGACAGCACCAGCCGGTGTAACGTGCGCCGAAGATGCAGAGCAGCGCGGTCATGACGAACATCAGTGCGAACGGCGTGCGGGCGAGGAACGCCCCGAGCATCGGCCCGACCGCCCAGCCGATGTTGGTACCGATGCGGATCTTGCTGTAAGCGTGAGTGCGCTCTTCCGGGGTGGAGATGTCGGCGAGATAGGCGTCGGCGCCAACCTGGAAGAAGGTGCCGATTCCGGCGTTGATCATCAGCCCGACGGCGAAGATCCAGAACGGCGCGTTCCAGTAGGCGAGCGCGGCCAGCAGCAGAAACATTCCCGCCCGGGAAGTCTGGCCGAACTGCATCAGGAAGCGGCGGCCGATCCGGTCCGCCAGCACGCCGGAAAAGGGCGGCGTGACGATGATCGCCAGCCCCATCAGCGGGAAGATCATGCCGACCTGGTCCATCGGCAGATTCCGCTCCTCGTGCAGGTAGATCGGAATGAAAGGATAGATGATCGAATAGGCCAGCGAATTGATGGCCCACGCCGAGGCGAGCGCGTTCGCCCTGTCCTTGAAAAACGCCATGCCGTACCGTCCTTCCCTCTTATGTCTTCCGCCCGAAGTCGCGCGGAATGTTCCGGCTCACCGGAATCGTCACCAGAAACCCCGGGATCGTGCAGACCATCACGTAGCGGAAAAAATCCGGCGAAACCGAGGAATTCCTGCACCCATCCTGAGATCATTCCGATCAGGCAGAGCCCGAGGATCGAAATGCCGGTCATGATGGCGAAGTGGCTGGTCTTGTAAGCTCCGGAACTCTCCGCCGCTGCCACCATCACCAGCATGAAGGCGGTGTAACCGAGTCCGTAGCCGAACTGCTCAACCGCGATGCAGCTCCCGATGATCCAGAGCGACTGCGGCTGAAACTCCGCGAGATAGACGTAGACGATGTCGGGCAGGTTGATCGCGCAGACCAGCGGCCAGAGCATCCGTCCGAACCCCCGGCGCGCCACCGCCAGTCCGCCGCAGATGCCGCCCGCGGTCACGCGCGACGGTGCCGAAGGTGCCGTAAAGCAGCCCGAACTCCTCGACCGACATTCCCAGCCCTCCGGCGGAACGGGGATCCTGCATGAAGGCGATGGCGATCCGGCCGAGCTGCGCCTCCGCCACCCGGAAGAAGAGGAGAAAACACAGCAGTGAAAGAATTCCCGGCCGGGTGAAGAAACTGCCGAAGGCGTCGAGAAACTCCCGGCTCAGCCGCCCCGGTTCCCGCTGCCGGGGGTGGTCCGCATCGGGATGCGGCAGCGCCCGGCAGTGCCAGAGCGAGAGAATCCCCATCACCACCGCCGCGACGGCCAGCGCGGCGCACCAGCCGGAGGCGGATCTCGCCGGTGCGGGATTCGACCCACCCGGCGAGCATCACCAGTGCGCCCTGCACCAACACGGTGGCGATCCGGTAGAAGGTGCCCCGGATTCCGGCGAAGAAGGCCTGGCCGTGTTCATCCAGCGCGATCAGGTAGAAACCGTCCACCGCGGCATCGTGGGTGGCGGAGGCGAAGGCGAGGAAGAAGAAGGCCGCAACCAGCAGCCGGGTGGTCCCCTCCAGCGGCATCAGCAGCGCCGCCAGCGTGAAGAGAAGGGTCATGGCGAACTGTGCGGCAAGGGATCCACCGCCGCTTGGTGCCGAAGAGATCGAGCACCGGCGTCCACAACGGCTTGATCGCCCAGGGAAGCATCAGCAGACTGGTCCAGAAGGCCATCGCGCTGTTCGTCATACCGAGCGATTTGAAGAGAACCGCGCTCACGGCGGCGACCACCGCGTACGGTCCGCCCTCCGCAAAGTAGGTGCCCGGCACCCAGAACCACGCTCTCCCCAGTCCGCTCATCCAGCCCCCTGCAGAAAACCGCCGCCGGAAATCGTTTCCGGACAGCGGTTATTCAATGTAGCACCGTTTCAGAAAAGTGCAAGTGCCCTTCCGGTCGGACGGTCAGGCGCGTCCCGCCGAGCCGAAGAGCCGCATCTTCGCTCGCATCGCCTCGCGCATCGCCTCTTCAGGGCGGCGGCAGGAGACGCTGAACCAGCAGGTCATCTCCCGCCGGTTGCGCAAAAATTCGAACATCTCGCGGTTCCATGCGGCGGTCAGCTCCGAATAGATGTTGATCTTGGCGATGCCGTTTGCAATCGCGGCGCGGAGCTGATCCTCCGGCGTGCCGGAGCCGCCGTGCAGCACCAGCGGCACCGGGGAGACCTTGTCGATTTCGGCGAGGCGGGCGATGTCGAGGTTCGGCGCGGATTCGTAGACCCCGTGGGCGGTGCCGATCGACACCGCCAGCGCGTCGACCCGGTGCGGCCGGTGAATTCGACCACCGACGCCGGATCGGTGAAGACCGGGGTGTGGTCGCCCGCGGCGCCGGTTTCGCTCTCGGCGCCGCTGCCGACGACGCCGACGGCGACGTGGCCGAGTTCGGCTTCGACGTCGAGGCCGCGCCGGTGCATCTCGCCGGCGACGGCGGCGGTGACGGCGACGTTCTTCTCGAACGGTTCGGCGGAGGCGTCGATCATCACGCTCTGGAATCCGGCGTCGGCGCACTTCCGGCACTGTTCGATCGTGGTGGCGTGATCGAGGTGGAGCGCCACCGGGACTTTGACCTGCGTGGCGGCGTAGCGGGCGGCGTTGGCCCAGTAGCCGAGCAGCGATCCGTCGAGGTCGGGCCAGATGGCGGCGAAGATGACCGGAGAACCGAGCTCTTCGGCGCTCTCCGCCGCCGCCCGGATCATCGTGGTGTTGGAGAGGTCGAACATCGGCACCGCGTAACGGTTGCGGCGGGCGTCGGCGAGCATCTCCCGGAATGAGACGATGGACATGTTACAATTCCCTTCTGACTGTTTCTGTGAAATGTTTCCACTGTTCGAATTTTTCCTGATAGCGCGCGGCCCGGCGCGGCTCCGGGTGAAGTTCGGCGGTCACCTCGGGGAGGAAGCCGGGCAGCTTCTCCACCGGGACGCCGCAGAGCGCACTCCGGGCAAGCAGCGCCGCGCCCCGGCAGCCCGCCTCTCCGGAGGCGATCACCCGGAACGGCAGGTTCAGCACGTCGGCGCGCAGCTGCACCAGCGCCGGGAGTCGGCAGCCGCCGCCGGAGGCCACCAGCACCTCCACCTGGAATCCCGAAGCGGTGAGAAGTTCGAGGTTGCGCCTCATCTCCATGGCGATTCCCTCCTCGACCGCCTTGAAGAGTTCGCCGCGGGTGGTGGTGAGCCGCCAGCCGTGCACGGTCCCCGGAGTCCGGGTGTCGAAGTAGGGAGTTCCCGAGGCGGTGAAGTAGGGCAGAACATCGATGGAGGTGGGTTCCGTCGGCATCGAACCGGCCAGCGCGGCATAATCCCCGCCGAGGTCGCGGCAGAACTCTTCGAGAAAATACTGCATGAAGTTGCTCCCGGTGAGCGAATAGGCGACCGACAGATACCGCCCCGGCAGGGCGAAGTCGTAGCAGCAGAGGTTGCTGCGGAAGAGCTCCGCGGAACGAATCAGCCGGGAGTGGACCGGCGCGATGCATTCGACGCTTCCTGCCGCGTACATGGCGCCCCCTGGAAAGCAGGCGCCGCAACCGAGCGCGGCGAGCGCCTGGTCGTGGCCGCCGGAAACGATCAGCGTTCCCGGTTCCAGCCCGAGAGCGTCGGCGACGCGGGAAGAAACCGTTCCCGCCACCGTTCCGGAGGGGAGCGGCCGGGCAAACTCCTCCGGAGAGAAGCCTGTCGCATCGCAGAGTTCCCGGCTCCAGCGGTGCGTCTCCACATCGAAGAGCATGGTTCTTCCGGCCAGCGGCCACCCCATCGCCGGTTCGGCGCCGAGCCGGGAGACCAGCAGATCCTCGAAACAGAGGAAACGTTTCGCCTCGCGGCGGATCTCCGGCCGGAACTTCGCCAGCCAGAGCAGCTTGGCCAGTGTGAACATGCCGGAGGCGGTGTGCCCGGTGATCCGGTAGAGCCGTTCGACGCCGAAGCCGGCGGCGAATTCCGCCATGATGTCGGTCGCACGGGTGTCGCTCGAAATCATCGCCGGAGCCAGAACTTTCCCGGCGGAGTCCACCGGCAGAAACGCCTCCCCCTGGCTGGAGATCGCCAGCGCCCGCACCGGGTCGCCGCCGGAACGGGCCGCGGAGGCCGCCGCGCCGATCACGTCGAACGCGGCGCGCATCACCTCTTCGCCGTCGAGTTCGGCAAAGCCGGGCTCGGGGAGGAGACCGGGTAGCCCCGCGAAGCCGAACCGAGCTCCCGCCCCGCCTCCGAAAAATGCGACCGCCTTGACCCGGCTGGAACCGATGTCGATCCCGAGAAAACTCATCGCTCAGAACTCCGTCTTCTCATATCCGAGGTAGTTGGTGAACGCCTCGTCAAGCGCCCGGCGCCAGCTGCCTTCGGTCATGCTGACATGATGGCGGTAGCCGCCGCGGCCGATTCGGACCAGTTTCGGCTGGAGTTCCGGAATGCGCGCCACACCGCCGCAGCCGAAGAACTCCTCCGGCAGCCGGTCGGAGGTGAACTCCCCTTCGCCGGAGTAGAAGCGGACCTTTCCGTCGACGGTAGCCGCCGAGGCGAAGGTGAACGACATCGGCCGGAGCCGCCCGACGTTGCAGCCGAAGGCGCACCCTTCGCCGAGCGACTTGGCGAACATCGGGTGGTCGATCACCCGGCCGCGCGCAGCCATCAGCTTCTGTGCCACCGGGCCGCAATGGAAGAGGATACAGCGGTCGGGATCCTCCTCATAATTGTTGTTCCAGTCGAGGCAGGCGGCAGGCTCCTGCGACGCGAGGCTAAGCGCATACATCGTCACCGCATTGCCGACATCCAGTTCGCAGGCGGCGGGGGATTCCCCGGTCGTTGAGTTCGCTCAGCACGACGCACGGCGAGACCTTCAGCGTCTGCTCAAGGTCGAGCCAGCAGCGCAGTCCGACCGCCTGCAGTTCGTAGCGTTCGATCATGCGGTCGATGGCGACCGAGAGCCGGGCGAGCATCTCGACCCGGTCGGCCGGGACGCCGTCAAAGTCGGTGTACTCCCGGAAACGGCTGACCTTCGCCTCCAGTTCGGACGAACCGGCTTTCACCTTTTCCACCTCGAGCAGCAGATCGGAGTTGTCGAACACTTCGACAGTGATTCCCTTCTTCTGCAGCGCCACTTCGTCGAACCGGATGGTTTTGAAGGCGGTCGGCCGGGCGCCGATCGCACCGATCCGGCACCGTTTCATGCCACGGACGATCCGGCAGACCGTGGCGAACTGCCGCATCTCTTCGGCAAAGCGGGACGAAGCGGGGTGAAGTGTATGCGGCTCCCACGCAGTAAACGGAATGTTGAACTGGGTGAAGACATCCATGATTGAGAGCTTGCCGCAGAAGGCGTCGCGGCGGGACTGGAAATCCATCTTGTCGAGTTCGTCGGGATAGGCGAGGATGTAGATCGGCACCCCGCAGTCGCACAGCGCCTCCGACGCGCCGTTCTCGTCGCCGAAGTTCGGCAGCACCAGCAGTACACCGTCATATTCGCCGCGGTGCCGGTCGAGGAACGCCGCAAAGGCGCGCCCTTCGGCGGCGGTCTCCACCGCGCCGTAACGGGTAAGGTTTTCCGGCGCGCACAAGGTGTCGATTCCGAGCGCGGCAAGCGCTTCGGTGACCTCGCGGCGGGCTTCGGCGATCAGTCGCTCCGGGAAAAATCCCCGGTTTCCCAGATAGAGTGCAAATTTCATGGCGGAACTCTCCTTTCTCTGCTTTTATTATATCCGGACGAGACCGGTTTGAGAATGGAACCACACGCACCGGCATGGAAAAACTGGCAAATTTTTAGAAATGTGCTATACTATCCGGCAATGCGGAATCAATGAAACAGGAGCCGCCGCCATGCCGAATCAGGAACCGCCCACGCCGTTGAGTGAACTCATCGGCCTTCTGTCACGCCAGCTCAACATCCGGCTCACCTTCTTCGACTGCACCGGCACGGAACAGGCGGTTGCGACGGGGCGGCCGCATTCGGACTTCTGCCTCCGCCACCGCAGGGAGGACCCCGAATTCGACGCGCGCTGCGTCCGGTGCGACCTGGAACACCTCGCGGAAGCCCGCCGGACCCGTCGCGAAGTGATCTACTGCTGCCACGCCGGGCTGCTCGACGGCGTCGTTCCGCTCTACAGTCGCCGCGGCCTCTATCTGGGGGGCCTCGTGTTCGGGCAGATCCGCCGGGAGGAGAGCACGCTCCCGGCGGAGGGAATCCGCACCGGCACGCCGGAGATGATGTGCGAGATCGCCCGGCTGCTGCGGATTGTCGGTGAACACATCATTCAGCAGGAGATGATCCACCTGCGGCGACCGCGCTGGGTCGACACCGCCTCGGAGTACATCGACCGGAATTTCCACCGCAGGATCACGCTGAAGGAGCTCGCCGCGCGGACCGGCTGTTCGACCAGTTACCTTTCGCACCACTTTCCGGCGGAGTTCGGGCTGCCGCTGCGCGCCTACCTCCGGCGGCTCCGGCTGGAGAAGGCGCGGCTGCTGGTCGAACGCGGACTGACTTTGAAGGAGATCGCCGCGGAAACCGGATTCTACGACGAATTCCATCTGTCGAAAGCGTTCAAGCAGTTTTTCGGCGTGCCCCCCTCTCAGCTGCCCTGACACGCGGATTTCGCAAAGAAGAGTACGGAAAAATCCGCGTCCGGCGGTTGCGGTTGCCGCAAATCCGGAGTATATTGTAGAACAGCAATCATACCCGCGATTCACACATGGAAGGAACCTTGCAATCATGGACCGCCGTCAACAGCTTTTTGACCGCCTCGCCCCCGTTCACCAGGAACAGCTGCTCCGCTTCTGGCCGGAACTTTCCCCGGCACAGCAGGAGAAATTGGCCGGGCAGCTTGAGGCCATCGACTTCAATGAGATGGATAAATTGATCCGCGACTACGTGCTGGTCCGGCCGAAGACCCGGATCCCGGAGGATCTCGGTCCGGCGCCCTACTTTCCGCTCGTGCCGAAGGACGAGGCACAGCGCTCCCTCTACGAAAAAGCCGAAGCGCGCGGCGTCGAACTGCTGCGCGCCGGCAAAGTGAGCTGCCTCACTGTCGCCGGCGGGCAGGGGAACCCGGCTCGGATTCGACGGCCCGAAAGGAACCTATCCGATCGCGCCGGTAACCGGCAAGACCCTGTTCGAATACTTCGCCTCCTCGATCCTCCGCGCCGGGGAAAAATTCGGGAAACCGCTCACCTGGTATGTGATGACCAGTCTGCTGAACCGGGAGGCGACCGAGGCGTTCTTCCGCGAACACGCCTTCTTCGGACTGGCGCCGGAACAGGTCTTCTTCTTCACCCAGGGGACGATGCCGGCGATCGGTTACGACGGCAAGCTGTTGCTGGCGGAGAAGGATTCCCTCTCACTTTCGCCGGACGGGCACGGCGGCACACTGCTGGCATTGCGCAAATCCGGCGCGCTCGACCGCATGAAGCGCGAAGGGGTCGAATACCTCTCCTACTTCCAGGTGGACAACCCGCTCATTCCGGTGGTGAATCCGCTCTTCCTCGGGCTCCACGACCTCGAACACTCTGAGATGAGCGCGATCATGCTCGCCAAGACCGGTCCGTTCGAAAAACTCGGCAACTTCTGCGTCACGCAGGGGCACATCGAGATCATCGAATACAGCGACCTGCCTGCGGAACTCGCCGAAAGCCGCAATCCGGATGGTTCGCTGCGCTTCATCGCGGGCAGTCCGGCAATTCACGTGATTTCGCGTGAATTCATCGAACATCTGACCGCGGGCGGCTCGCTGAAGCTGCCGTGGCACCGCGCCGACAAGAAGATCCCCTGCCTCGATGAGGCGGGCAATCCGGTCAAGCCCGCCCGAGCCGAACGGCGTCAAGCTCGAATCGTTCATCTTCGACGCGATGCCGCTGGCGAAGCGCACGATGGTGCTCGAAGGGCGGCGCGAGGATCTCTTCGCCCCGACCAAGAATCCGACCGGCGTCGACTCGGTCGAAAGCTGCCGGGCACTGCTGGTCGATCGCGATGCGCGGCGGCTGGAGGCGGCGGGCGTCAAGGTGCCGCGCACTGCGGAGGGGAAGGTCGATGCGCTGATCGAACTTTCGCCCCGCCGGATCTTCGACCAGGCGGATGTCGACGCCTACGTCGCGGAACACAATTTGCGCGAAATCGCCCGGGGAGCGAAGCTCTATCTGGAATAAAAGGGATACGGCGGCGTGAAGAACCTCTTCCTGACGGACGAACTATCGCAGGTGAACGGAGAGGACACCAGTTCGGCGATCATCCCGGCGCGCTGGCTGCTGCTGGTGGTGACGCTGCTGGTGGTCTTCGGGCTGACCATGCTCTATTCGGCCAGCTACAACACTGCCGGGTTGAAGTACTTCCGCAACCAGCTCATCTGGGTGGCGCTCGGTTCGGCCGGCGCGTTCGCCGCGTTCGTGGTCGGGTACCGCCGGATCGCCGCCGGGCGCTACTGGTGGATGGGAATCTGCTTCGTGCTGCTGCTGGCGGCGGTGCTCTTCTTCCCCGCCATCAACGGCGCCAACCGCTGGATCCGCATCCGGCTGCCGGGGCTGGAGCTGAGTCTGCAGCCGTCGGAGTTCGCGAAGATCGCAGTGGCGCTCTTCGTAGCGAAGTACTGTTCGGACAATCTGCGCACCTTCGCCCTGCTCCGGAGCCGGAACGGCCTCCTGCCGCTCGCACTGGGGGCGGGGCTGCTGATCGGCGGTATCCTGATTGGACGGGACTTCGGCACCACGCTTCTGGTGCTCTCAGTCACCTGTCTGACGCTCTTCATCGCCGGCTTGAATCTGCGCTATTTCGTCATTCCGGCCGTGATTGTCGCGCTGCTGGGGGTGTACATCGTTCTGCACGATCCGACCCGGCTCGCCCGGATCACCTCCTTCACCCGTCCGGAACTGGTGCAGCAGGACGAGGGCTATCAGCTCTGGAACTCCCTTCTGGCGCTCGGTTCCGGCGGCTGGACCGGCATCGGCTTCATGGAGAGTCGGATGAAGGCGAAATATCTGCCGGAAGCGCACACCGACTTCATCCTGGCGATCGTGGGCGAGGAACTCGGGCTGATCTGGATGCTGATTCTGATCGCGCTCTACGCCTGGTTCACGATCTGCGCGCTCAAGATCAGTCTTCAGTCGCCCTCGCGGCTGGGGATGCTGCTCGGCTTCGCCCTGACCATGGGAATCACGCTGCAGGCGGCGATCAACATCGCGGTGGTCTCCGGTTCGGCGCCGACCAAGGGATGCCCGCGCCCTTCATCAGCTACGGGGGCAGTAACCTGATGGCGAGTCTGATCGCGGTGGGCCTGCTGGTCTCCATCGCGGCGGAAACCGCGTACCCCGGATATAACGAAGAGTATCTCAACGCCATCCGCCGGACATTTTCCTTTCTGCCGTGGTGGCGCGGTTACCGGAATCGGGAGGAGGAGTGATGAAACTGCATCGACTGGTCATCACCTGCGGCGGCACGGGGGGCACTTCTACCCCGGGCTGAGTACGGCGCGGGCGTTTCAGGAAGAGTACGGCGGCGAAGTGCTGCTGCTGCTCTCCGGGGTGAATTCCGCAAAGCAGAGGGCAGTTGCCGAAGCGGCGGGAATCAGGGCGGTGGAGCTGCCGCAGATGCCGAGTCCGGGGCACTCTCCGGTCCGGGCGCTCCACTTTCTGCGCGGGCTTCTCGGCGGCTGCCGGGCGGCAAAACAGGAGCTGGAAAAGTTCCGGCCGGAGGCGCTGCTCGGAATGGGGTCCTTCGCGTCGCTGCCCGCCTTTCTCGCCGCAAAGAGGCTGCATATTCCCTGTTTTCTGCATGACGGCAACGCCCGGATCGGCAGGGCAAACCGGTGGCTCTCGCGCGGTGCGGTGCTGCTCGCGACCGCGTTTCCGCCGGTCAATGCCGCCGCATGCCGCTGCCGGGTGATTACCACCGGGATGCCGGTCCGTCCGGAACTGGTCCGGTGCGCCGGAATCTCCCGGGAAGAGGCGTTCGCCGGCTTGAACCGGCAGTTCAAGACACACTTCGATCCGGCGCGGCCGACGATTCTGATCTTCGGCGGCAGTCAGGGCGCGCGCATCTTCAACGTGACCTGTCCGGAGGCGCTGAAAGCGCTGAACCGGGCGGACCTTCAGGTACTCCACCTCGCGGGACCGGCACGGCTCGACGAGGCGCTCGCCGCCTATGAGGGGGCGACGTTCCCACGTCTGGTTCTCCCGGGGTCGGAAAAGATGGAACTCTTTCTCGGAGCAGCGGATCTGGTGCTCTCCCGCTCCGGCGGCAGTACGGTGGCGGAGCTGGCGCTCTTCGGCAGAGGTGCGGTGTTGATCCCCTACCCCTTCGCGGCGGAGCACCATCAGTGCGACAATGCGGAATTTCTTGCCGCCGCCGGAGCGGCCCTGCGGATCGACAATGCGGAATTCACTCCGGAGCGGGCAAGGGAGCTCTTCGCCGGATTTCTCGCCGATTCCGCCGCCTGGAGAGAGCGCGGCAGGCGGGCGGCGGCGCTGGCGCGGCCGCGGGCGGCAGAGGAGTTGCTCGAAGAAATTTCGGCAGGAGCCGTTTCCGGGGATTGTATTCCCGGTTAAAGGGGGAGTATATTGTACGATTATGAGACGAATCATTCAAATCATGCTGCTGGCGCTCATGGTGACATTCGCCCTGCCGGCACCGAAAGCTGAAGCGATGGATCCGGTGACGCTGGCGATTCTCGCGCCGATCGCGCTCAAGGCGGCCAACGCGGCCAAGCCCTATCTGATCCGGGCCGGGTTGAACACCGGCCGCTGTCTCCTGAAGATGGGGGGAAGATACGCTTCAGACTCTCCGCCTGCCGCTGGGACTGCTGCAGATGAGCATCGGCGCACCGTTCGGAGGATTCCGCAACGGGCTGGTCAACACGATCAAGGGCTTCATCGGCCCCGGGAAACTGATCGTCCACACGCTGCTGCTGCCGGCGATGATGATCGGATTCGATTTCAACATCTGATTGCGGGAGGGGCAGTGTCCAAATACGCCCAGATCAAACAGCGCCGGGAACACTACGGACTGCTGCGCAACTGGTACGGCCCCGAACGCGCCGCCGTCGAAATCTCCGCACATACGCCGCAACCGGTGGCTCTCTCCGAAGTGGTCGATGCGGTGTGCGGCGACATCCGTTCGCCGGAAGTGGCGCACTTCATCGAGCTGGAAACCAGCTGGGAGAAGATCATCGGGCCGGCGATGGCCCGGCTGGCCCGTCCGGTCCGGCTGCAGGAAAAGGTGCTCTACCTGGAGGTGCCGCACAGCGCGCTCATCCGTGAACTCGCCCGTCGCTGGACCTTTTCCTTCGGCGGATCGCCGCCTGCATCGGCAAAGGTGCCTGCGAATCGATCAAGCTGATTCCTTCGGGCAGTCTCTCCCGTTCCCGCCGGGGAAAGTGACGGAAAAATCCGTTATTTGAGCAGAGAATATACTCCGTCACTTATCCGTCGTTTTTCCGTCAGAACGTCTCTCCACCGCCAGAAGCGTGTAGTCGCCCCCGCCCGGAACCGGAATCAGCCGGAGCGCGCCGGAGCGCAGAAGCGAACGCAGGTGAAGCGACAATTTGAAATTTTCGCGGTCGTAAACTTCCAGATGTTCCGGATTCTGTTCGGTGGCGCCGACCAGGATATAATCGATTCCTTCGCGCTGGAGCGTTTCAAGCACCGCGTCGGCACTCTCCGGCACGGGGGTGAAGAATTTCTCCTGAAAGTACGGAGTTCCGATCCGGTAATCCCGGGGGACGAAGAGTCCACGCCGTTCGAACAGCAGCAGGACTCGACTCTCTTCCGGCGTCTCCCTGCTGAGGTAGTCGAGCATGGCAAAACAGGCGGCATCCCGGCTGCTTCGGGCAAGAAAACGGACCGGATTGTTCCGGTTCTCCCGCAGCAGTTTCCAGGCGAACTCATAGTGCCGGAGCGCCGGCACCAGAACTCCGGCCCAGGCCGCCGCGAGCAGCAGCAGATACAGCCCCGCCCGGATCCGGCGGGGAAACACGCCCGACAGCGCGGCAAAGCACCAGCCGACAACGAAACAGAACGGCAGCAGAAATCGTGTCTGCTGCGAGGAGTACCCCAGAACAGATAGATCGCCGCCGTCGCCAGCAGCGGAAAGAGAAACACCCGGCAGCGTACCCGGCTGCGACGATGGAGCAGCAGGAGTGCGACGCCGCAGGCGGCGATCATCAGCGGCAGCTGGAGCCCGAGCACCACACCGTCGAACAGCTTCTCATCAAATCCGGCGAAGATCCAGGCGACCGCCGGACTCCACCACCCCTCCAGTCCGTAAAGGTGACGGCCGAGCAAAGTATGATAGGTTTCGACCTCCGCCGCCGGGGAGCCGGGTGCGAAGATTCCGGAACCGAAAGGGTAGAAGGGATTGCCGGTCGCAAGCAGGCTTCGCAGATAGAAGGGGAACGCCGCCGCCAGCGCCGCACCGCAGAATCCGGCGGCCGGAGGAAGAAGGCGTCGCCACTCTCCGCAGCGATCCCGGAGAAGCCGTCCAACGAAAAGCAGGAGAAGTGCGAGCGAAACCCCGCCCGCCGTCAGTTTGACCGCCGCCGCCATGCCGGCATAGATTCCAGTCAACAGGGCGGCGCTTCGCAGGGAAACCAGTCCGCGGACGGCGCAGGCCCCGGCAAAGAGATTGAGCACGATGAAAGGTTCGGCGTAGTTTTCGCGGTTCATCGCCGCGACCACCGGAGAGAGAAGCACGAGCAGCGTCACCGCCACAGCGGTCATCCGCCCGAAACGGCGCAACGCGAGAAAGAGCCAGGCGAAAAGAATCGGATAACATGACCATACCAGCAGCCGCGGCATGGCGATTCCGCCGAGCCGGATGGCGGGCATCATCAGGAAGTGCTGCATCGCCGGAAAAGCGGAATAGGGATTGTCCAGCACCATTGCCGCCGAACCGGAGGCGAGATATCGAAACGGCAGCGCGGTCTGATAGACCTGTTCATCCCAGGCGTAAGGCATGCAGAAAGCCGAACCGAGCGTCCAGACCGCCCCGGCCAGCGCCAGAAGAAGCAGCAGCCAGTGGTGACGGCAGATGGTCGGAAGACACGTCAGCAAAATCCATACGCCGTAACCAGCCGGAATCGCCAGCACCACTGCCGTCACCACCGGAGGGGCTGTGCAGACGATGCACTCCCCGAACCGGAACAGCAACGCCAGAAGATCGAGCCCCAGCACAAATCCTGTGAACTCCCGCATGGCAACCGAACCGCGCCAGCGTAGCGGCGCAACAGCAGAGTGCCGATTCCATACGCGGCCGCCAACAGAAGAAACAGTGCGCTGAGCGCCTGGAGCGGGGGCGCCTGCAACGACAGGATGAATTCATTCAGCGTCACCGGGCCCCCCTCTTGATGATGCGAAGTTCCGACGGGCTGTCGTCCGCCACCGGATTGCGGATCAGCAGCGGCAGCTCCTCCGGCCGCAGCCCCTTGAAGTGCATAATCGCCCGAAACCGCATCTCCGCCTCCTCGGCCTCCTCCAGCAGTCCGAACCTCCTCAGCGCCATCATATGGTAATAGGCGTTGAGCGCACTGTAGGGGGAAACGCTGCTGTTCGCGTTCAAATGCGGCCAGAGCCTCCCGCTTCTCCCCGAGCACGGTCAATGCGCGCGCGAGGCGCCCGTCGCTGTGGGAATAAAACGCCAGACCGGTTGCCGGAAGCTGCCGGTAAAGCCGGATCGCCGCAGTCGGATCCTTCCGGTCAAACAGGCGGATGGCAGCGGTGACATAGAGATTTTCCGGCGTCAACTTCCAATCCATGCTCCGGTTGAGCGCGAGAAGTGCGCGATCCAGATCTCGCTGAAAATGTGCCTCTTTCGCCTCCCGAAGGAAGAGACCGCTGAAAAAAGCGGGAACAGCGGTCAAAATCGCAGCAAGAAAGAGCAGCGCCGACGCCGCCATCCGGAGTCGCGGAAAGCGGATGACGACCGGAGCCCTTCCGGCCGGTGCGCCGACGCTCCAGAAGAGACCGACCAGCAACAGGAACAACGTCCCCGCAAAGGGGGGGTCGACAAAATGACGTCGAACATGCCGTGGCCGAACAGCAGCAACGTGCTCCAACCGAGGACAAGCCCGGCCGGCTTGTCGATCGACAGTGTGCAGAGTCCGCGCCACAATCCGAAAATCAGCAGCAGCCCCAGATGATTCCCGGCACACCCCAGCCGCAGGCGTAGGAGAGCAGCTCGTTGTGCGGATGCGGATGCCGGTCACAGGCGAAGTCCGACAGAAAATACTCCCGGGGGAGATGCTCCGGAATCGCCCCTTCAAACCGGCTTATGCCGTTGCCGAACGGAGAACCTACCGCAAGCTCGACCGCGCCGTGCCAGAGCGGAACCCGCGCCTCTCCGGGACGAAATAGACCGGGCACATGAGTTGCCGCCAGAAAGAGAAAAAGGCAGATGGCTCCAAGCAGAACCAAAAGAAGGGTGCGCCGCTGCGCATGGTCTTGAGCAGCAGCATCAGAACACCTGCGGAGGCAACGGCGGAAAAGAGCGCGGCAAGTGAAGTGTAACGGGGAGTCAAAAGATACGGAAACCACGCAACCACAATTGCGACGGCGGCACAACTCTCCAGCTTGCGGCGGATCGGCAAGGCGAGCATTCCGACCGGGATGGTCACCAGCAGCAGCGACCAGTTCCAGTTCCAGTTGCCCGGCAGTCCGGAGGGGGCAACCCGCGCAGCAGATCGCCGACCAGGGAGGCCGTCAGAAGAACCGCGACGATCAGCAGAAACGGCGGCAGCAGGCGCTTCAATTCGCCGGCAAGAATGATTCCCGCCAGCGGCATCGCCAGGTAGAAGAGTTCCGTTTGAAACTGATCTGCCGTACAGGAAAAGCGGAAAAGAAAGGAAACAATCAGAATCAGCACTCCGCCGCCGAGGCAGAGGAGAACCCGGGTCAACGGATCGACCAGCCAGAGTTCAGCCAGTCGACGCGGGAAGAGGAGACAGCAGCAGACGGCGAACAGCCCGAGCGTGCCCGGCGGGAAGAGCTGTACATCCCCCAGAAGGGAATCGGCCCGATGAAGATCCGCAGCGGCGCGAGCGGGTAGCTCATCAGCGCCGCCACAAGCAGGATCACCGCGGCGCAATAGCGCGGGAATGTCGTTTTTCCGTCTGCATGATTGCTGAATTCGTTTTTCTTTACAAAAAAGGAGGGAGGCTCTGCCTCCCTCCTCCTGATCAGTAAATTCTCTCTGAAGCTCAGGGATTATTCACCATCGCAATCTTGACCACCCACGTTCGGGTAGATGAAGCTGTAACCGCGGTTCTTGTTGATGTACCAGCTGGCACCCGGGAATCCGGTCACATGGCCACCCTGGAAGAGGATGTTGCCGTAGTCGCTGTGGTTCGGTGCACCGCCGTTACGGGTGCCGTCGACCCCGTTGTTGGCACTGTTGTCACCAACTGTCGCCGCCGTTTCCTCACTGACATAGATATCAGCGCCGATACCGGAATCCGCACGGCCATAGGTCGCGCTGTCACCCTCGATCATGCCGCCGGCATAAGCATAGTCGCAACCAGCATAGGTGTCAGGAATGCTGTTGTAGCCGAGCTGAATGCTGCCGGTGCCGGCACTGGTGGTGCTGGACGGACAGATGTAGATGCCGTAGTCGGTCAGGAAGTCGTACGCACGCAGAATTTCGAGACCCTTGGCTCCACACGCGTTGGGCAGGCGGCTCTCATAGTCGATCGAGTAGGTCTTGAGAGAAGTACCGATCTGCTTCAGATTGCTGGTGCAGGAAATACGACGCGCCTTTTCACGCGCCTGGTTCAGAGCCGGCAGCAGCATCCCCGCCAGAATCGCGATGATCGCGATCACGACGAGGAGTTCGATAAGGGTAAACCCACGACTTTTTTCATTTTTATCTCCTTACGATAAAGTTCGATTCGGTGTGCCCACTTCCCTTAAAATGGACATTTACCGCGACGTTACCTATATTTTAGCAAAAAATATCGAAATATGCAGAGCAATTCCAACTTTTTCGGCTTTTTTGCTTTTTTAATCAGGATTACCTAATTAAACAAGGAGAAAAATGAATCTTTCATGATCGTCGCCCTTCCTTCTCCTTCTCCGGATTTGTCTCCCGATTCCGGCAATTTCCTCAAGGAATTGGTGCAGGCATCCCCATACCGACCACAGAGGCCGCGGAAGCGAGAAATTTCTTTCCGCGGCAGTGACGACGGAAATGCGTTTGGTCCTTTCCGCAACCGGAACGCCCTGTTTTTAAGGGATGCAGAGCGCAGACCTCCGACATTTCCGCCGTCGATTCACGTCACGTCTTCAAACTTTATCCTGGAGATTTGATTCGATAGCCGGCCCTCCTTATTTTTTTGTTTCACCGGAAACCCCGCGGGGAAGTGCGCATCTTCCCCGCGGACCTTCGAAATTCTCTAGCTCAGTCGCCTGTCACTTCCGCCGCACCGCCCGGATTGGGATAGATGAAGCTGTAGCCGCGGTTCTTGTCGATGTACCAGCTGGCGCCGGGAAATCCGGTCACATGCCCCCCCTGAAAGAGGATGTTGCCGTAGTCGCTGTGATTCGGCGCACCGCTGTTACGGGTGGTGTCGAGCTCGTTGTTGTCGGACGTATCCGCCTCGCCTTCGGTTTCCTCCCCCGGTGCAGCATAGATATCCGCGGCAATCCCGGAATCCGCACGGCCATAGGTCGCGCTGTCACCCTCGATCATGCCGCCGGCATAAGCATAGTCGCAACCAGCATAGGTGTCAGGAATGCTGTTGTAGCCGAGCTGAATGCTGCCGGTGCCGGTCGTCGTGGTGCTCGACGGGCAGATATAGATCCCGTAGTCGGTCAGAAAATCGTATGCACGCAGAATTTCGAGTCCCTTGGCTCCCGAATCGCCGGGCAGACGACTCTCGTAGTCGATCGAATAGGTCTTGAGAGCGGTGCCGATCTGCTTCAGGTTGCTGGTACAGGAAATGCGGCGCGCCTTCTCCCGCGCCTGGTTCAGCGCCGGCAGCAGCATCCCCGCCAGAATCGCGATGATCGCGATTACGACGAGTAGTTCGATTAGGGTAAACCCACGACTTTTTTTCATCATCCATCTCCTTCTGTTCTGGTGGATAAAAATTCAGCTCGCACGCCCCGGGATAAAGCAACGGTCCGGATACTTTGCGGCTTCACTAATATTATGATAAGCGTTAGTGTAAATTGCAAGAGATTCCCTCTTTTTTTTTGATATATTTCCAATTTTTACCGGAAAAACAAAAAAACCGGGCCGTTTTTCACGGTCCGGCAGACAGGCTCGGAATACTTTCCGTCAGTGAAAGAATGCTCCGATTCCGCGAAGTTCGGCACGAAGTTCGGAGGCATTCACCTCGCGCGGCAACTTCCCGGCGGCGCCCGCGAGCGCCGCCGCCATTCCCGCCCCCTGCCCGGTGATGAAACAGCCGGGGATCACCCGGATCGACGCCATCACGTTGCGGTCGCAGCTCACGCAGCGGCCACAGGTGAGCAGATTTTTCACGCCGCGCGGCGGCAGGATCCGGTAGGGAATGCCGTAGCTCTCGCCTTTCCCGCAGCGGAAGGAGCGAAAAAAGCCTCTTGTGAGCAATCACCTCCTCTTTTCCCGGCCGGGCCGGATGGATGTCCGCCGGGAAGTTGTAGCGCCCGATCTCATCCGGGAAATCGCGCCGCGCCACGTAGTCGTCGCTGCAGAGGACATAATCGCCGAGAATCCGCCGGGATTCCCGAACGCCCAGAACGGAACCGGAACCGACAATCTCCGCGTTTCCAAACCCGGCGATCCGACTGCGGTAGAACTCCTCGTATTCAGCCAGCAGGCGGCGGTTTTCGATCACGCCGCGCGTCAACGACCGCTCATCGGTGGAGTCAACGCCGAAGACATGGGTGATGTTGCCGACCGCGGCGACGTTGGAGACCCGGAAGATGCCGGTGTGATGGAAATCCGGCACCGAAAGCCGCCCGTCGCGGAACGCCTCTTCGAGCTTTGCAAGCATGTTGTCATCGTTGTGGCTGAACGCTCCGCCCGCCCGGTAGGCGGCGAAATCGATCCCCGCCCAGAGTGAACAGAGTGTGGAGGGCATCACATCGCCGTTTTCGCCGCCGAATTCATACGGCGCGCCGGCGAGCACCGCAAAAGTGCCGTCCCCGGTCGCATCGAGATAGATCGGCGCCTTCACCGCGAAATTTCCGCTCGGCGCGTTGCAGAGAATCGCCTCAATCCTGCCGGATTCGACCACTGCGTCGACCAGCCGGGTGTAATAGAGCGGTTCAACGTTCGATTCCGCAAGCAGATCGTCGTAGACACGCTTGAGGTGTTCGGCGTTGATGGCGAGACCGCTGTCGAAATTCCGGCGGGCGGCGAGCGCCTGCAGCCGGTCGATCACCTCCCGCCCGAACCCGGCGGGAAGGAAGTTCACCCCGTCCGTGCAGGACATGAAAACCGGCACCAGCGCAGCGGTGCTCATCCGCCCGGCATCGCCATACCGTCGATCAACAGCACGTGTCCGCCCCGGCGGGCGGCGGTGACCGCGGCGGCGACGCCCGCCGGACCGGCGCCCACAACGCAAATGTCCGCTGTATACTTGACCGGAATGTGACGGGTGACGGAAATCTGTTCCATGGCTCTTCTCCTGAATTTTGCCTTTTTCTTAGTATACCGGAATCATCACCGTTTGACAATTCACTTTTCTGCAACTATTATATAAAAATCCATACCGGAGGCAAAAATGAATCTGCGGGGAAGAGATCGCGGTTTTTGAAAAAAGGCTGGGCTGCCGGGTGGCATTTCACGACCTGACCGGAGAGATCACCGCTTTGGCCGAACCGGAGGAACTGCCGCTGCATCACTTGGCGCCATGCTGTGAAGAGATGCGTTCCCGCAACCGGGAGTGCTACGAGCGGTGCGTTCAGTGCGACACCCGGCTGATCCAGCCTCATCTGGCGGCGGGGAGGCCGTTCCGGAAGCTCTGCCACGCCGGTTTCTTCGAAGCGGTGTTTCCGCTGATGAAATTCGGAGCTCCGGCCGGGGTGATGTTTCTCGGCGTCTTCCGGCCGCCGGAAGGGGCGCTGCCGGAGGTGTTTCAGCCGCCGGAAAAAGTGGTGTTTCCGCCGGAACAGGAGCCGCCGGAGGATCTCATCTGGTTCGGCTCGCTGTTCGCCGATTCGATCCGGCGGCGGCTGGAGGAGATTCCGGGGGACGGCCCCGCGGCGGCCGCGGCGAACAGATCCGCTGGTGGATGGAGCGTTGCTTCCGCTCTCCGGAGGCGTCGCAGGAAAACCTTGCCGCTGAGCTCGGTCTCTCCGTATCGCGCACCAGCCAGCTGTTGCGTCGTGAATTCGGTCGAACCTTCCCTGAACTGCTCAACCGCTATCGGCTCGACTGCGCGGCCGGCATCCTTGAACGGTCGCTCCTGACGGTTGAGGAGGTGGCGAAAATGACGGGGTACCGTTCAGCGAACTATCTGCACCGTCAGTTTCTGAGACGATTCGGCAGGACGCCGGAAGCGTGGCGCCGCCACGCCGGAAAAGCGAACGCACCCTCCCACCCCCGGGAGGAAAACGGAGGAGGCTGTCGGTGAAAAAAGTCACCACCAGAATGGTCGGCGCGCCGCCGCGGGGTTTCCCACGTCACCGTATCACGCGTGCTCAACAACGATCCGCGCGTCCATCCGGCCACCCGCGCCCGGGTGATCGAGACCGCCCGGGAAATGGGATATCCGCTCGCTCCCGCCGACGGTCGTCTGACCATCGCTCTCATCATCTTTGAAACCAACCTTTCCGGCTACCTCAGCAGTCTGCTCACCTTTCTGCTGAAGGAGATATCGCTCCACGGACACCGGGTGGAACTCATCTCGACCAGAGATCTCGAGCTGCTGAACTCCCGGGCCATTGCCGGAGCAATTTCGGTTTCGATCAACGACCGGCTCAACGAATTCTGGGGGAGTTCAGCAATTTTCCGCTGGTCCGCCTCAACCGGCCGAGCTGTCACAGGGGAGAATATCTACTCGGTCAGTTCCGACGGCATCGCCGGCATGGAGCTGGCGGTCGATTATCTGTTCCGGCAGGGACATCGGAAAATCGGTTTTATTTCCGATGTCCATCATGCCGATGAGATGGTGTATACTTCGCACCGGTACGAAGGGTTCTGCGAGGCGCTGCGGCGACGGGGCGTGGCCGAGCCTGAGGCATTCAGTTTCTTCCGGGATCAGAGCCGATTCCCCGATCTGCACCACTGGGTCGATTGCGGAGTCACCGCGCTGATCACTGCCGGTGAAACCAACGGCCTGTCGGTCGCCCAGCAACTCAACACGCTTCACATCAAAGTGCCGGAAGAACTCTCTGTTCTTTCAATGGAATTTCCGGGTATCAGCGAACGGCTGATTCCGTCGCACACCACGCTTTCTCAGGACTTCCGCGGACTCGCCCGGGAGGCGATCTCACTGCTCGACCGGCTGATTGACCGCAAACCGGTCTCCGGCGACGTCCGGGTTCCTTATCTGCTGATCGAACGGGAGAGCGTGAAAACGCTCGTCTGATTCACCGCGGTCCGGCCGAAGCGGCGTCGATCTCCGCTTGCAGCTTGAGCGCCTCCTTCAGGTCGCCGATCAGGATACAGCCAACAAGCTTCCCCGCCGCATCAAAAAAGAGCTTGCGGAACGCGCCGGTGGCGGAATCGGTCTCCGATTTCTCATCGGCCCCCTTCAGCACGCCGGCAGAGAAGATTTTCAGCCCGAACACGTTGAGCCTGGCAGGAAACGCTTCCGCCTGGAAGGTCTCTTCGCCGCCTGCAAGGTTCGTCCCTGCCACCTGCCCCATCGCGCGCGCCGCCGTAGAGTCCGTAAAGCACCCCATCCACCTCGGCGCAGTCCCCGCGGCGAAAATATCCGGCTGCGAAGTCCGAAGCCGGCCATCCACCACGATGCCGCGGTTGCATTTCAGTCCGGCCGAAGCGGCCAGTTCAACGTTCGCCCGCGTCCCGGCGGAAACCATCACCAGATCAGCGGGAATCTCCTCTCCGTCGATCCGAACCCCGGCCGGCGTGATCTCCTTGACGACCGCGCCGAATTTGAGTACCAGATTCGGAATTTTCCCCAGTTCCCGCAGTGCGACTCCGGCCGCTTCCGCATCGAGGTTGCGCGGCAGCAGAGAGGCGCCGCCCTCGATCACCGTGACGGCGCAACCGCGCTCCAGCAGGCTCTGGGCCAGCTCCAGCCCGAGCAGTCCGCCGCCGATGACGGCGACGCGCTTCACCCCGCCCTCCAGCCGGGTGCGGATGGTCTCAAGATCACAGAATTCCCTCAGAGACAGGACATTTTCCCCGTCGATTCCCGGAATCGGCGGCAGAAAACAGTGGCTCCCGGTCGCCAGCAGCAGCCGGTCGTAGGAAACGCCGGTTCCGTCGGAAAGCTGTACCGTCTTTGCGGCACAATCGATCGACTCTGCCGCGATTCCCAGGCGGACGTCGATCCCTTTTTCGCGATAGAACGATTCCGGCTTGATGTAGAACTGCGCATCCGGCAGCGGTTCGGCGACCATGCCGGAAAGAGCGGGCCGCCGGTAGGGCAGCACCTTCTCGCGTGAAATCAGGGTGATCCCCTCAGCAACTCCGGCCTTCCCGGCGGAAAGCGCGGCCTCGAACGCGGCAACTCCGCCGCCGACAATGACGATCTTCATAAGACACCTCGCAATATGAACCCTGTACCTCTCCGGACTCCCCCGGCTCTTTCCTTATATTACTAAAATAGCACCTTCCGGCGGAAATACGAATCGGCTTCTCGGGAAATATGAAGTTTCCCGACCGGCTCCGGCGCGCGGTAACGGTGCATCAGAACCCGGCGCCGGTCTCAAGCGGCAATCCGGCATAACCGCTCCCCTGCGGATCGCTTTTATTCCGTTTGCCCGCTTGACGGTCACCGGAACCTGATGCGGAGAAGGCGGTCGCCGGTTCGGGGAGATCGCGGAAATGTTGTCTGCTCACCATCGATTCCTCCACGGGAGAAGAGTTATCAATAGATCGCGCTTCGACGAGAATGGGCCCGTCCAGCTCGTCGGAGTCGAAGCGCGAGCTGTTGGTAACTCGCTGCTTCTCACGGGATTCCCCGGCGGAGTCGAAGCACGAGCTGTCGAATCGCCGTGGAAACCTCCCCGGCGGGGATAAGCGGGCGGCTCCGGTTGCAATCGGGCGGCGACGGTGATATATTGAGCGCCGATTGTTCCGAAGAGAGTTTCCCGGTCATGGTTGGAGAAGATGCAGCAGATCCGTTTTTTCAGTGACGACATCGCCGCCCGGTATGGACGGCGGCTCCACCGGATTCCGCTCGATCTCTCGCTCGGCTGCCCCAACCGTCCGGACCGCTTCGGTCCCGGCTGCGTCTTCTGCGCCGAAGACGGCGGGCGCGCCCGCCATCTCGCCCGGAACCTCGACCTTGCCGGACAGGTTCGGGCCGGGATCGAATTCGCACGTTCCCGCTACGGCGGAGAAGCGCCGTGGATCGCCTACTTTCAGGCGTTCACCTCCACCTACGCGCCGATACAGAGACTTCGGGAGCTCTACGCCGAAGTGCTGCGTGCGGCCGAATTCAAGGTGGTCATCATCGGAACCCGGCCAGACGCGCTGCCGCCGGAGACGGTCCGGTTTCTCGCCGAACTTGCCCGGGACTATGAGGTGTGGGTCGAACTCGGTGTTCAGTCCGCCCACGACCGGACACTGGAACTCATCCGGCGCGGACACGATTTCGCCGCCGTCGAGGATGCCGTCCGCCGCCTCCATGAGGCCGGGATCTCCACCGCCGCTCACGTCATCGCCGGGCTGCCCGGAGAGAACGAAAAGGATTTTTACGAGACCGCCCGCCGCCTCGCCCGGCTGCCGTTCCGGGCGGTGAAGCTCCACCAGCTCCTGGTCCTGCGGGGAACGCCGCTCGCCTCGCCGGATTTTCCGGTGAAGCCGGTGCCGCTCAACGAATATGAATACGCCCGGTGGGCCGCCGGTTTTCTGCGGCTTCTCCCTGAAGAGTGGCTGGTCATGCGGTTGGTCGCGGAGGCCGAACCGAAGCAGATTCTTGCACCGCGCTGGTGGATGAGCAAGGGGCAGTTCCTCGAATTCTTTCTCGACGCGTTCCGGCGAGGCGGCGAACGGGACGCCTTCCCCGGCGTCCGGACCGCCGACGGCTCATTCACCCTCTACCATCCCGGATTCCGCCAGCACTTCCACTCGCTCGCCGGAGCGGTCTCCGAGGCGGAACGAAAGTTCGTCGAACCCTCCCGGCTGGCGGAACGGCTCGCCCGCGGCCCCGTCCGGCTTCTGGAAATCGGCTTCGGACTCGGCATCAACACCGCCGCTGCGCTTCGCTGCGCCAGAATGGCGGAGAACCCGCTGGAAATCATTTCCCTGGAGCTGGATTTACGCGTACTCGACGCCGCGGAAGCGCTTCACCCGCAGCATTCGCTCGAGCGGGAGTTGATCGCTTCTCTGAAACGTTCAGGCGAATACCGCTGCGGCCGCTCTTTCGTCCGGCTGCTCTCCGGCGACGCCCGAAAGCGGATCGCCGACGCCATCGGCAAATTCGACGTGATCTTTCAGGACGGTTTCTCCCCCGACTGCAATCCGGAGTTGTGGAGCTTCGACTTCACCCGGATTCTGGCGCGGAAACTCGCCGCAGATGGCGTCATGGTGAGCTACTGCAGCGCTTTCCCCCTACCGCGCCGCTCTGCTGCGCGCCGGGTTGAAGGTCGGAGAATCGATCCCCTTCGGACGGCGCCGCGGCGGCACCGTCTCCGGATTCCTCGCGGAACTCCCGCCGCTGCCGCTGCCGGAAAAGGAGTACGGCATCCTGCTTCACTCCACCGCCGGAGTCTGCTATCGGGATCCCCGCCTCGACGGCACGCGTGAAACGCTCCGCGCCCGGAGGGAACGGACCGTCGCCCGGCTGCGCGCCCGGGGCGTTCCGAAATGGTTCCGGGATCAGCCCTCCTGCCGCCGGAGCTGACCGCAGGCCGCCGTGCTCTCGGCGCCGCGTTCGACCCGCACCGTCACGTGGGCGCCCTCCTCCTCCACCGTCCGGGCGAAGGCTTCGATCACCCGCCGCTCCGGCCGCTGGAATTCGGTGTCGGTCGCGTTGTACGGAATCAGATTCACCTTGGCGTGGTGGCTCCGGGCCAGCGCCGCCAGTTTGCGCGCGGTGGGGAGCGAATCGTTGACTCCCTTGAGAAGGGTGTACTCCAGCGTGACCATCCGCCCGGCCTGTTCCCGGTAGCGGTCCGCCGCCGCCATGATCTCCGCGACCGGATAGCAGAAGGGAGGCGGGATCAGCTTCGACCGCGTCTCGTCGTCCGGAGCATGCAGCGAGATCGCCAGATTGAACTCCCGCTCCAGTTCAGCGAATTTCAGGATTCCCGGCACGTAGCCGCTGGTCGAGACGGTGATCCGCCGCGGCGACATACCGAACTCGTCCGGCGAACTCAGCAGAACCAGCGCCTTCACCAGTTCGTTGTAGTTGAGCAGCCCTTCGCCGATCCCCATGAAGACCAGGTTGTCCGGCCGCCTGCCCGCCCGTTCCGAACCGAGCAGAAACTCCTCGATGATCTCCCCGGCGGAGAGGTTGCGCACCAGTCCGTCGCGCCCGCTCGCGCAAAAGCGGCACTGTACCGGACAGCCCACCTGCGTACTCAGGCAGAAGGTCAGCCGCTCCTCCGATGGAATCAGCACCATCTCGACCGATTCGCCGTCGAAGAGTTCGATCAGCAGCTTCTCCGTACCGTCTTCGGAGGAGGAGACCGCCGCAACACCGCTCCCCCGGCGCATGAAAGCGCGCCTGAAGCAGAAGCCGGAGGTTCGCCGGAAGGTTGGTCATCTGTTCCGGTCGGATGACGCTGCGGCCGAAGATCCAGTCCGCCACCTGTTCTCCCCGGTAGCCGGGTTGCCCCTCCGACGACATCCACTCCCGCAGTCCGCGCCGGGAAAGTCCGGCCAGAAACGGAATCTTCCGTTCGGAATTCATCGGGCCGACTCCAGCTCCGACAGCCGCTTCTCGACCGCGGCGCGGTCCAGCTCCCGGTCTCGTTCCGCCAGCGCCATCAGCAGAAAACGCCGCGCCTCATCCCGGTTGCCGAGCGCCGCAGCGATCTCCCCGGCATGCCAGTAGATCGTGCCTTGTTCAACTCCGGGAAGCGCAAACCGGATCGCCCGGCGGATCTCCACATCCGCCTCCTTGAACTTCCCGAGGCGGTAGAGCACCCAGGCCAGAGAATCCAGATAGGCCGGATTTCTCGCGTCAACCGAAAGCGCGTGGCGGATCAGCCGCTCGGCCTCCTCCAGATTGACGTTCAGCTCGGCGCTGACATAACCGACCGAATTCGCATAGTTCGGATGCGTGAGCAGCCCGTCGGCGGCGAGAAACTTATGCACCTTTTCCAGCAGCGCGGTGTCACGAAGCTTCTCCGCCGCCATCAGCAGCAGCTGCACGTGAATCTCCCGAAGTTTTTCCCCTTCTCCTTCCGGGCGAGAATCCGATCGCGCAACTCCGCGTAACGCTTCTCGCTCTGCAGCAGCTGCAGTTCAAAATCCAGCCGCGTCTCCGGGTCGGCAAGCCGGTCAAGCCGCTCCCGGGCGCGGATCACCTCTCCCGCCTCCAGAAGCCCGTTCGCATAGAGCAGTTCTCCCAGCTTGAGCAGGTCGGGATATTGCTTTTTCATCTCGGCGAGCACGGACTCCAGCTCCGGAAGATCCGGCACTGCAACCGCCGCGTAGGCCAGCATGGTCAGCGACTCCTTCGACGGATATCTGCGGTAAAACTGCCGGGCAAGCCGCAGCGCCTCGCGCGCCTCCCCGACCTTTTCATAGAAGCCGATCCGGCTGAGATATTGCTCCGGCCGGGTAAAACGTTCCTCGCGCCGGAGAAGTTCTTCAAGAAACTCCCGGAAACGGTCGAGGAATTCTTCGCGCTTCCCCGGCAGCAGGCCGAGCCAGCGCCGCTCCTCCGGCAGACGCAGCGCGGCGATGCGGCAGAACTCGGCGAACGCCTGGAGCTGCCGGTCCGCCGCCTCCGGCGAAGAGGGCCGGGGGCGTCCTCCATCCACTCCGCCGCCGCGTCGTACTGTTCACTCTCCAGCATGGCGTCCAGATAGATCTGCGACAGGGCAAGCCAGAGATTGAGACGCGGCTGCGCGAGTTCATCCGGGCGGGAGACGGTTTCGAGAGAGACGCGCAGGCGCACCGCCCGCTCCACCGCGGAATTTCCCGCACGGCGGTCGATGCCCGCGGCCAGCAGCGCCAGCGGGAACTCCGCCGGATGCGCGGCGGAAACCGCATTGAGTTCCGGCGCGATTTTCTGCGCTTCTTCGCGGGAGCGTACGCTTTCCGCCAGCGGCTTGAGCGGCGCCGGAGACGCCGGATCCGCCTTGAGCGCTTCCACCAGTTTGCGGGCCCGTTCCGGCGAACGTGGATTGCGCATCGCGGCGATGAAATTCTCCAGCGCCCGGATCCTCTCCGCCCCCTCCCGGGAAACCCGGCGGTCAATCGGCGGCGGCGATTCCGACTCCACCTGGTCGCCGGCTATCCCCGTTGCCGCCACCGACAAAGACAGGGGTGAAGCAGGAGACCAGCAATCCCATTTGAACAGTTTTTTCATAGCATTCTCCCTTAAAAAAAACGCGCCCGCCTCCCGAGCATTCGCAATCAGCGAACAATCGGAAGCGGGCGGCGCAGTTCACCCGGCCATCATGCCGGGAGCGGCTTACTTCTTCTTGTGCCGCAACGATTTCAACTGCTTCTTGCGTTTGTGCTTGGCGATCTTCTTGCGCCGCTTTTTCTTAAGGTTTCCCATGTTACACTCTCGTTGTTCTCATAATTGATATGGACCAAGTCATTACTTGAATAAGTAATTTAGCTCATTTTTGCAAAAATGCGCACCCGAAATCAAAAAATTGAAAAAAGTCGAAAAAGGGTGCTTTCCCGATCATTTTCGTGGTCGGAACGGGGTTCAGGCGGCCTCTCCGGCCAGCGGCGGCCGGTAGGATTCACGCCCGCCGCGTTTCTTCCAGCCGCGGTAGAGCATGAAGAGAGCGAAGAGTCCGAGGCCGGTGAAGAGGAAATCCCAGACGTAGATGTACTGGTAGCCCAGCAGATCGACGAATGCGCCGCCGCCCGCGTTGGCGAGAATCAGAAAGATCGAAACCACCATCGCATTGGCCGAAGAGAACTGCCCGTACTGCGCCGTCGGCAGCAGCGCGACGAACATCGGCAGCTTGCTCGCATTCTGGATCACGTAGACCAGCGCCAGCATCACCGAAACAATGTAGAAACTGGTGTAGTCCCGCACGAAGAAGAATCCGAAGATATTCGCCGCCACGATCAATATCCCGCCCGCCATGTAGGTCCGCAGCGGATGGAATTTGTCGACCAGGATTCCCATCGGCATCAGCACGAAGAAGCTGATGACCGCGTTGACGCTCATGATCTTGCCGAACTGATCGACCGACATCCCCAGCTCCTCCTTGGCGAAGAGCAGGTTGAACATCGTCCGGCAGACGGTCGAGGCGTCGTTGCAGGCGATCGCCAGAAAGAACCAGCGGTAGAAGGAGAGGCTGAAACACTCGCGGAAGTAGGTGCTGATCATACTGCCCTTGCGCGGCTCCGGCGGCGGATACTCCCCTCCTTGACAAAGACGCACATCAGAAGAAAAGAGACCAGATAGACCAGCGCCACCAGTGTGAAAATCCACGCCATGTGGGTTTCGGCATGCCCGATGATGTAGCGCTGGAAGATGAATCCGGCGCAGGTCCCCACCATCCGGAAGAGTGCCATGAACCGCCCCATCAGCGGTCGGGGGCACCACGTCGGCGAAGATGTAGTAGAAGACCGAAAAGACGAACATATTGAAAAATTGGAACCCCACCGCGAAAACGACGATGAAGCCGATCACCACCTTCGACACGGTGATCCAGCTGTTCTCCGGCAGCAGCAGCGAATGGACCGTCTCACCGATCGCATCGCTCCAGCCGAGCAGGATCAGGAAGAGCGTGACGAACGGCGTGGCGAAGAAGAGGTAGGGAATCCGCCTCCCCCAGCGGGTCCGGGTGCGGTCGCTCCGGGTGCTGATGATCGGGTTGACCACGAAATTGATCGCCGCCGGAACGCTGCCGACGATCAGCCCGATCAGCCAGTTCGGCGCCTCGTGCATCCGCAGATAGAGCGGCAGCAGATTCGGGATCAGCAGCTCCATCATGCTGAAACAGAAGTCGCCCCACAGCATCCAGATGAAGAGGTTCACCAGCCCGAAGGTGGTGTAACTGAGTGTGCCGACCCGATAACAGCTCGTGTTGTCCGCCGTCCCCGCTCCGATGTTCATATCCAGCGCCCCCCATGCATTGTCAATTTAATGGACACTGTCCACTATAACTCAAATCGTTTAAAAATCAAGGTAATTCATAAAAAAAGACGATTTTTATGAAAATTTATTGACAAAATATTTAAACGCTGTCCATAAAATACTTGATTTTTTCGCATTTGTCCATTATGTTAAAGAGGGTGGATTCAGTGGAAGAGCAAAGGAGGCGCAAGCAACGATGGTGGAGGGTTCCGTGCGGGGAGGAAAAACCGATGGCGGCAGAGCAAGATTGCGGGAAGCGATCCGGGACGGTCGTTTCCTTGCCGGGACCTATCTGCCTTCGGCGCGGGATCTGGCCCGGCAGCTGGGCATTTCCAAAAGTTCCGTTCACAACATTCTGAAGCTGCTTCAGGAGGAGGGGCTGATTCAGATCTATCCGGGTTGCGGAGCGCTGGTGCTGGAGAACGCCGAGGCGCGGCGGAAGTTTCACCGGATTTTCGTACGTCCTTCCGACTTCGGCACGTTCCGCTATCTTCCGGTGACGGCCGAGCTGCTGCAGGGGGTTGCGGCGGGAGCGGAAAAGCAGAACGTGGAGCTGCTGCTGTCGCTCACCGATTCCGGCCGGATTACCGACGAGATGATCGCCCACCACATGGCCGGAACCATTCAGGGGGTGATCTACCTCCAGTGCGCGAATTATCCGGAGCTGATCGTGCCGCTGGAAAAGGCGAAGATTCCCTGCGTTATCGCCGCGGACAGCATGAACCATACCGAAGCGGTCCGCACATTCATCGACTTCCGGGCGACGGCGCGGGAGGCGGTGCGGCATCTTGTCCGCCGGGGGGCACCGGCGGATCGGCATTCTGACCGGCTCGGAGAAGCAGTTTCTCTACTCGGAAATGCTGGCGGGATTCCGCGGTGCGCTCGCCGAGGAGAATCTGCCTTTCGATCCGCAGTGGTGCCTCTCCCGGCTGGAATATGAACAGAGTGCCGATCAGGTCGGCGTGATCGCCCGCTTTCTCAAACGGGTTCCGCGGGAGGAGCTGCCGACCGCATTCTTCACAGTCCGGGACTATCGGGCCGGATGGTTTTTCGAAGCGGCGGAGCAGCTGGGGCTCCGGATTCCGGAGGAGATTTCGCTGCTTTCGTTCGACAACCACAGCTGGCGCGGTGCGGAGCAGGCCGGACTTACCACCTTCGCCGAACCGCTCCGCGAGCAGGGAGAGCAGGCGGTGAAACTGCTCGGGGACTGGGTGCTCTCCGGCAGCCGCCCCGCCTCGGTGGAGTTCAAGCCGAAGCTGATCGAACGTACCAGTGTCGGCGCTCCGCGCGGATAACCCGCTCTTCTTCACAGGTTCCCCGTCGCGCCGTTCTCCTGTCGGAAGCGCGGGGGGAATATTTTGTAAGTTTTTGTTTTCAATATCTTGCGAATAAAAATGAATCCGCCGATTGAGGAAGGGCCGATTGCCTCACTCGGCAAAATCACGCTTTTTTTCTGATTTTCTCTTGACAAATCTCTGTTTTTAGAGTAAAATTAAAAAGATAGTGAGTGAGTCACTCATTCTCTCGGACATCAAAAGGATCGACTGCAATGCTGATAAAAGAGGTTACCCGGGGAGAACTCGTGGAGAAATTTATTCTGGACGAGGTCATCGCGAAGCTGGCCCCGGGAGCGAAGATTCCGTCGGAGCGGGAGCTGTCGGCGGAACTCGGCGTGGCGGTGCACACGGTGAACAAAACTCTCGCGACATTGACGGAGCGCGGAATCCTGACCCGCCGGAAGGGACTCGGCACTTTCGTTGCGGAACGGAATGTGCGCGGAATGCGTGTTCGAATCGTGACGCCTTCTCTGAAGTATTACAACAAGGATCTGGTGGTGAACTGGTTCAACTCGCAGTTCATTCTGGAAGGCTTTTCCCGGCGGGCGCAGGAACTCGGGGTGGTTCCTGAGGTCTATGTTCTGGATTATTCCATCCCTCCCACGCCGGAGGCGATGGGGCGACTGCTGGAACCGGAGGTTGCCGGTTATCTGTTTCACATTCATATGGAGACCCTCGTTCTCAAACAGTGGATTGATATTTTGAATCGGGCGGGGAAGATTGTTCTCTGCCGCAGTCACGCTCCCTTTAAGAGCTGCAATACGGTATACGGCGACATGCGCGCCGGGGTCCGGGAGGCGGTTTCCTATCTCCTGAAGTCCGGCAGAGAACGGATTGCCGTATTGGAAATGGACAATCCGGCTGACGGTTATGTCGCCGTTCGCCGGCAGGGATACGCCGACGCTCACGAAGAGGCCGGAATCGTTCCCGATCCGAAGCTCTTCCGCCCCTGCCGGGAAATGTCGGAAGAGGAGGCGTATGCGGAAACCCGGAAACTGCTGGCGGAAGGTATCCGCTTCGACGCGATCTTTGCGGGAACGGACATCCGCGCCTACGGGGTGATGAGAGCGCTCAAGGAGGCCGGGCTGCGCATTCCGCAGGATGTCGCGCTGGTCGGCTCGGACAATCTGCCGCAGGATCTGGAGACCGTCCCCACCCTTTCCACCGTCGATTATCCGATGCACGAGATTGGGAAATCGCTCTGTGATGTTTTTGCGGAAATCGCCACCGGACAGGTTCAATCGCCTGTCTGCCGGGCTTTGCCGTGCAAGTTCATCAAACGGGAATCCTGCTGACTCATGACTCGTGCGAAATAAGAGAAAAACGTTGACTCGGCGACGAGCCGGAACCTGATTTGCGGCGGAAACGCTGAGAAAATTTTGTTTGGCGGTAAAAACGGCCCGAAAGGCCGGATTTGGTACTGAAAACTTGAAAATTTAGGCGTAAGCCATCCTGCATTGGCAACAATGCGTGTTGTTTGACAAATTTACTTTTTTATGACAGGCGAAGCTAAGCGGCGTCGGCAAAAGTTTTGTAGCAACGGATTTTATCCGGTTGCTCCAGAACCAACGCGGCGGCCACGGCGGTTAAGCTCAGAGTCAAGTGCGCGATGGTCATCTGGTTGCGGATGGCGCGGTATTTGTACTGCGACATTTCCTCGACTTCGCGAGGCCCGAGGCGGGAGAAATAACGTTCCGCTTCAGTCCGGCATTTATAGGTGTCCTTAAAGCGTTTCGACTCTCTGGGCACCTGGCTGCGATGATCATCGGTAATGTCGATATAGGCGGTACAGCCGTAACATTTGCCGGTACAGAAATGGTCATGGTCGATTGGGCATTGCGGCGGTAAAGCGGCCTTTTCCCGTTTGGTCCCGGCGACAATCGGACAACGAAATTTCTTGCGGGTTCGGGCTCCATCCGGGCTGATGCCGTAAAATTTCATTTCCAGACCGGCCTGACACAGCGGCAGTCCGTGCGGCCCCACGGTTTTGTCCGGCTGCTGATTGCGGCGGTTCAACGGAATGAACGGTTCGGCTTTAAGTTTTTCGACAATGAAGTTATAAAGTTCGCGGTCATCGTATCCGGCATCGCCGAGAAAGATGCGCCCTTTTTCTGACCGTAGATTCGCACGAACTTTTTCAGTAGCGCCTTGGCTACTTTGCCGTCGGTGCGGTTGTTCGGCAGGGTAACTTCGATAAGAGGAATACCCTCACCGCTGAGCAGGACGTGGGTACGGTAGCCCCAGAACCAGGTAAAGGTTTTCTTCTTATCGCCGCTCGGTTGTTTGATGTAGGAATAATAACTGAGCGTTGCCATGGGATTGCGCTTGATCTTGGTGGCTTTGTCGAGCTTACGGTTGGGATTCTTGGGATTGTTGTGCTTGGTGTTGGCCTTGATCGGTTTAGAATCGGCCATAATGACCTCCAGCGTGGCGATGCCTTTTTCAACCAGCAGTTTGCCGGAAGTATGAAAAAAAGTTTCGATTTCGGAGTTATTCGTATCGGTCAGGAAGCGCGAAAAACGGGACGCATCGGGAATCCGGCCTGGGTTGAAACCGCACATTTCGGCAAGGATCGGACGGCTTTCCAGATCCCGGACCAGGTCGGAAATGCATTTGATGTGAGCCGATTGTTTGTAGATCAGCGCCTTGAAATAGGCGGAACGCCGATAGCCACGGCGGCCGAGTTCGGGAAAATCCGGCTGGTCGTAGATCAGATCGAAAGCGCGGAAAAGTGCATCGTATTTTTTTCAGGAATGGGCACGAATCGATTAGGCCGTAGTAGTCATAAAACAGTGAATTTTGCATCATATTTTTCCTCTTTTTGAGTGGTTAATTGTTGTCCCGCAAGATATTACAATATATCACCAAGAGGAGGAATTTTCAAGGGCAAACGACTCAAAAGTCGTTAATTATAAAGCGTTTAACGCATTACGCAGAACACATCTGCTGACTCAAAAAAGGAGGAAGAGAATCATGAAGAACAAAATGCTCCCCAGATTGACGCCGCCGTGCCGAATTAAATTTACGCTAATTGAACTTTTGATTGTAATTGCGATCATCGCCATTCTGGCTTCTCTGCTGCTCCCGGCGCTCCATCAGGCGCGGCAGAAGGCGAAAGACATCTCCTGTTTGAACAATATGAAACAGCTTCATTCTCTCACGGTTTTGTACAACGGCGATTACAACGGATATCAGCCGACGGGTGGAAATCTGACGGGAGAAACGAAATGGCACGATCTGCTGATGGCATATCTCAAGTCGGGATTGCGCATCACCGACAACTGCTACTGGGACAAGGGAAAAGGGCGCCCCTGCGGCCCGTTTGACTGCCCTTCTCAGCCGCACGACAACACGGTCAACGGACCTCAGATTACCGAAAAGGGACGATATATCGGCGCAAATGTCAACGCGATATCCGTCAAGGGACTGGGGACATATTCGTCATTCGGTCGACGTCCTGAAAAAATCATGAGCCCTTCCACGCGGGCTTTATATGTTGACATGGATCGTCCGGAACACTGGCATGCCATTGTAGATCACGGAATCGGCGGCGGCGCTTATCCGATCCAAGACGGGACAGGAAACGCATTCCGCCACGGCAACAACTTCTGTTTGAATGTCGTCTATGTGAGTGGAAATGCCGCAACGGCAGGGAGAAACCGTATCCCGGCGTACTCGTCTCTTCCAAACAAGAATTTCTGGTACCATAATGATGGAACATACACCAAGTAACAAGGAGATGGTATGAAGAAGAAAATATGGATGATCGTTCTGTGCTGCATCGGTTTCTTCAGCTTTGCCGGTGACATTTCAGTGACGCTGCAGCAAAAGGAACTCTGAATGTCGACAATACCATCTTTTCTCTCGGGTTCTACAACCCGCAGTGGAGTTTCAGCTCACACAACGTCAAAATCAAACAGGCGGAACCAGGGATGCGGGAAGGCGTTTTTCCGGTCTCCGGCGGTACATTTCATGTTTCCGAACGCCTGACACCGGTAGCGGAAAACCAGTGGAAGCTGAACATCAAACTCCGGACAGAAAAGCCCATCGCCGCCAATCAAATTTTTTTTCGGCACAACCTCCTCGCTCCTGCTGACCTCCGGAATTGTCGCCGACGGGAAACCGCTCGCCTTTGCAGAAAAAACCAGCGGCAAAATGCTTCACGCCCTCCCCGCCGGGACACATCGTGTGGAAATCCCAATGGGCAGCGGCGTTCTGGAAGCGGAGGGACAATTCCAGCTCTGGTTTCAGGATAATCGCCGCTGGGGCCACAACGACGCCTCCATACGATTTCTCTTCACTCCTTGTCAGGGGAAAATTTCAACGGCGGAACTGGACCTGAACCTGAAATGGCGGGACTATTCCGGGATCCCTTTAAAAATGGCGGAAGCGAACTCATTTCTGAAAGACGAGACGGCGGGAGACGGCCGGGGCGGCTGGACGGATCAGGGAAATAATGACATGCGACAGCTCCCCTGGGGAAACGGCAATTCGCGGGACTGCCCTTTTCCGTGACGGAGCGGTGCATCGGCCTGTATTATACCAGAACTCCTTTCTACCCGAAGGAGATCACCGTCTCCGGAGAGGGACAGAGCGGGAAGTATCTCTATCTGCTGCACGCCGAAGGATGGGAACCGACACAGGAGAAAAGCCTGGGCAGAATCCGCTTCCGGTACGCGGACGGCTCCACGAAATGGATTACGCTGGATTCCGGGAAAGATTGCGGCAACTTCTGGCAGCCGAGAAACCGCCCGAATGCCGTCGTCGCCTGGAAGGGACACAACGGCACCTCTCCCGTCGGGATGTATGTGACGAAAATCCGCACGGCAGGCAAACCGCTCCGCGACATCACTTTTCAAACGGCGGGCAACAGCTCCTGGCTGATTGCCGGAATGACACTGTCGAATGACTCCGTCCCGATGTACAATGCGGTCCCGGTGGTGATGGCGGCCAATTCCGAGTGGCGGCCCATGCAGTTCTTTTCGGAAGTGATCCGGGATCGATTCTGGACTTTTCGATGCTGGCGGATGCTCCCGCCGGAAAATACGGACCCGTCCGGAATATCGACGGCCATTTTGCTTTCGAAAAAAAACCGGGCAAACCGGTTCGATTCTATGGGGGAAATCTCTGCTACAATGGAAATTTCATCACCCGCCAACAGGCGAAGACGCTGGCGCGGGGCATGCGGGAACGCGGCTACAATCTGCTGCGATTCCATCACTTTGAGCGGGATTTGATCCGGAAGGATCGCCCCGTGTCCACCGAGATTGATCCGGCAAAAATGGACCGGATGGATGGCGTATTCGCCGAGGCGAAAGCGCAGGGCATCTACATGACGCTGGATCTCTTCATCAGCCGTCCTCTCAAAAAAGGGGAGATCGAAGAGTTTCCCGACCGGGCGGTGCAAATGAATGAGTTCAAGCAGCTGGTGTTCGCCTCTCCTTCGGCGCTGGAGAACTGGAAGGCATTTGCCCGGAATTTCCTTACACATGTCAATCCTTACACCGGACTGGCCTGGAAAGATGATCCGGCGCTGATCTCCATCAACCTCGTCAACGAGGGCAACATTCAGCTGGATCCCGCCGTCGATTCGCCGGTGAACCGCCTGCTGCGCAAGCGTTATCCGGAATGGCTCAAGGCAAACAACCTGAGTGATCCCCAGGGGAAAAATGTCCGGCTCTATCGGCGTTATATTGTCGACCTGTACCGGAAAACCTATTCCGAAATGGCCGATTTTCTCCGGAGCCTGGGGGTGAAGGCCATGCTGCATGACCAGAATATGCTCTCTTCGGTTCCGCTGACTCTCATGCGGCAAAATTATGATCTGGTGGACAATCACTTCTACCACTCCCACCCGGCGTTTCCGGAAACGCCGTGGCGGCTTCCGCTGACCTTCTCGACCAGCAACAGCGCGCAGTCGCTGGCGGCTCCCCTGGGCAATATGTTCTCCTCCCGGATCTTCGGGAAGCCGTTCACCATCACCGAGTGGGATTACTGCAATCCCGCACCGTTCGTGATGGAAGGCGCTCTGGTGACGGGGGCGTATGCCGCGCTGAACGACTGGGATTGCCTGTGTCACTTCCAGATACTCTCCGGCCCGTGGGAAATGAAAGAGTTTCGGATCGGACTTTTCAGCCTGTATTGCGATCCCGTCCGGAATCTGGCCGATCGGATCGGGGCCCTTCTGTTTCTGCGGGGCGATGTCCGCCCCTCTCCGGCCTGCCGGACCATACTGGTCCCGACCGACTATCTGGAACAGAATCCGAAAGAGATCCTCTACCCCCGGTTGACGCAGCAGCTCGGCCTGCTGGAACGGACCGGCGTGGTGCTCTGGGATGGTGACGGCGGGATTCCGGCAGAGACCAGTTCCATCTATCTGCTGCCGGAAGTTTCTTATCGGAATCTGCCGGCGAACGTGCCGACGCTTCAGCTCTCCGGCGACGCGCATCGGACGGAAACCGAAGCACTCCGGCGCGGATTCCTGCCGCCGGAGGCCGGCAAAGGAATCTTCCGCAGTGTCACCGGAGAAATTGAACTGAATCGCCCCCGGAACCGTGTCTCCGTGGTGACTCCGAACAGCGAGGCGTTTTCTCTGGGTGCGCACGGCGTTGGAACCGGCAAATTCCTGTCGGTCCGGAACCGGCAGGTTCCAGGAGTGTTTCTGGCCGCATCAATGACCGGGGAACCATTGAAGAACAGCGGAAGGATTCTTCTCCTGCATTTGACACAGGTCCGCAATACCGGCATGAAATTTCGGGACGACAGCTGTTCTCTGCTGGAGGATTACGGCAAAGTGCCGCAGCTGCTCCGCCAGGCCGCTGCTGAAATCTCGCTGGCGGCGCCGGAGAACAGCAGACTTTACGCCTGTGCAGGCAACGGAGCTCGCCTGTTCGAGATTCCGTTGAAACGCGGTTCAGATGGAAAAAGTCGTTTCCTGGCAGATAATTTCCCGGGAAAAGATGCAATTCTCGTCTACGAACTGGTCCGGGGAGAGTAACCGGAACCGGATGATATCCGTACGTCGGAAAACCGCGGAAGAGCCGCCCTTCCGCGATGACGCTCCGCCCGACTGCCGTTGAACGGGAGAAGAGGAACACTTCTCCCCGGGATTCCCTTTGCCGCGATCGGCCTGACGCCGGAGCTGAGGGCGAAGGGAATCCAATTCAATTTGCTGGTCAATGACAACGACGGCGAAATACGGGAGAGCTATCTTGCCGTCACTCCAGGACTTGGAACGGAGAAACAGGTTCGCTTCTATCCTCGTCTCACGATTCCCGGAGAGTCGCCGGAGCCGCGGAGGTGACGAGAACGGCGAATCTCTTTCCTCTCCCGCAACCGCATTGAACCCCTCCGTCTCGGCCGCGGTGCCGGATTTTCTCCGGAAAAACTGGAAAAATACTCTTACCGGCGCTATTGTACATACCAGGAGACAGAGAGGAAATATGGCGGTTACCATTCATGATCTTGCCCGGCTCTCCGGGTACAACGCGTCAACCATCTCCCGGGCACTGCGGGGGGACAAACGGGTGAAGGAAAGCACCCGGCGCCGAATCATCGAGCTGGCCGAAAGACACGGCTACACCCCCAATCTCCCGGCCAGACAGCTCGCCCGCGGCAAGACCGGCAACATCTGGTGCTGCTTCGGTTTCGCGGAAGCGGAACGGGAACGCAATCTCGCCGTCCGGCTGGATGAGCTGCTCTACCATCGAGGATACGACCTCCAGATCGTGCTGCACAACAATTCGCCGGAGCGATTCCGTCAATGGCTCCGGAAACTCCATCAGAAGGTGGCGGACGCCGCAGTCCTGATACCGCCGGGCAACACCGAAGAGTGTCGCGAACTGGTGCCGCTCATCAACGCGCTGCCGGTGCCGCATTTGTCCCTCGACCGCTTCTGGCCGGAACTGACCTGTCCGGTCATCACCACCGACAACTTCTCCGCCGCGCGACATCTGGTTGACCGCTGTCTGGAGTGGGGGGGCGCGGGAGTTCTATCTGGAATTCGGCGACGTCAATCCGGTCCTGCGCGCCAGGGAACGGGCAATCCGGGAAAGGCTCCGGGAACTGAATCTGCCCTGCCGGCAGCTCTGCGATCTGGCGGATCTGGCCCCGGTCGGCGAACCGGTCGGCATCCTCACCAACACAACTCCGGTTCTTCCGCCGCTGCCGCCGGAGCGAATCGTGTACGGCGGCTTCTTCGACAACTGGAGCGGACCGGGCCGGGAACGGTTCCGCAGGATCATCCTCTGCCGGCAGAACTTCGATCGGATTGCCGAACGGGCGATGGAGCTCCTCCTCTCCATGCTGGAGTCTCCGCAGAACCCGGTCCCGGCGATGGAGGAGGTGCCGGCGGAATCGTTCCCGGAATTCTGAAGCTCAATGCCGGGCGGGAGCGTAAAAGATTCCCCGCTCCCGTTTTTCCACCTCGAGCAATCCGAATTTGAACAGGCTGTCGAGCAGCAGCTGAATCTCCTCCTGCGGCAGACCGAGCGCGACCGTTAGATCGGCGGGCGTGGCCGGGCGCCGCTCCACCAGGTCGAGAATGGCCCGCTCCGCGCCGGTGCAGAGCTCCGGAACATGTTCCCGGCTGCGGCTCCGGTAACGGAACGGACCGACCGCTTCGACCGGAACGATCGGTTCTAGCGCGCGGATGAAACGGCGGGTATTCTCCGCCGTGGAGGGCCTGACCCAGGACTCCGTTCCGGGGCGGTCGAGCGTGTTGAGCTGAACCATCGAGAGTTTCATCTTCGAAATAAGTCCGGCGAATCGCCGGATCGATTCGTCCGAATCATTGACGCCGGGCAGAATGAACAGTTCCAGATAGAGATCGGCGTCGGTGTGATGCGTGAAGTCCGTGAGGTCGGCGACAAACTGTTCAAAGTTGAGTTCCGGAGCCGGCCGGTTGATAATGCGGAACTCCTCCTCGCTGGATGCGTCCAGTGAAGGGACAATGCGGTCCACCCGGGCGATTTCCCGCCGCACCTCCCGATCGCCGAGGAAGCAGCCGTTCGTCAGCAGACAGACCGGATATTGCGGATAATGCTCCTTGATGAAGTCGACGACGCGGCCGATGCCGGAGTTGAGCGTCGGTTCCCCCGAACCGGAAAACGTGATGAAATCCAGTTCCGGAGCCGTTTTGAGGACCTGATCCAGCTCCTGAAGCACCTCGGCGATCGGGACATATTCCTTCCGCGCCGTCGTGAGGCAGGTGGTGCGGCGCGCTTCGCAGTAGACGCAGTCGAGTGAGCAGGTTTTGTGCGGAACAAGGTCGATGCCGAGCGATACGCCGAGCCGCCGCGAAGCCACCGGCCCGAAGACATGGTGCTGAATCATACAATCGCAAACTCCAGAGTAAAAAACGAAATGACGGAGAAACAACGGAAAAACGACGGAACGGTTCTGTGGTTACAACTTCCAGAGGGTGAAGTTCTTCTGCTCCTCGAAGCCGAGGTTACGATAGAAGGATTCCGTCCCCGGTTCCCCACCAGGCCGATCCAGTCGACGCCGCGTTCCTGCAAAACGGCGGCGATTTGACGGACGATTTCTCCGCCGATTCCCCGGCGCCGGAACGCTTTGGTGACGGCGACATCCTGAATGAACGCGTCGGACACCCCGTCGGAGATCGCCCGCCCCATGCCGATCAGCCTGCCGTCGCAGAACGCGCCGATCGCCACCGCGGAGCCTGCCATCGCCGGAACGATAAAACCGGTTGGATCTTCCTCGCTGATCCAACCGGCTTCCCGGTACAGCCCGGCAAGCTCCTTTTCCGTTTCCGGAGAAAGAGCGCCGAGCCGGCGATATTCCACTGTTTCACTCATGCGCACTGCACGAAGTAGCGGATGATGATGTAGGCGCTGGCCAGAATCATGCTGCCGACCGTCACCGGAACTCCGTACATCAGGAACTGGGTGAAGGTCACCTTGTAACCGTTCTTGCCGGCGATTCCGACCGTCACCAGGTTCGCCGCCGCACCGACCAGCGAAGCGTTGCCGCCGAGGCAGACCGCCAGCGCCAGACCCCACCAAAGCAGGTGCTGCATCTCGATGTTGTCGCGGAACACCGGCGTGCTGGCGATGAAGGTGGCAACCACGCTTGCCATCGCCGCGGTGAAGGAGACGTTGTTCATCACCGCCGCCGCAATCGCACTGCCCCACATGATGACCAGAATCACCACCAGAACCGGCCAGCGGTCCATCAGATTGAGCACGCTGCCGATCTTCGCCATCAGGCCGCACTCCTCCGCGCCGCAGACGAGGATGAAGAGCGCCATGAAGAAGAAGAGGGTGCTCCATTCGATCTTCTCGAGCGCATGGTCGACATTGACTTTGCAGAGCGCCAGCGCCAGCGCCGCGCCGGTCATCGCAACCACGCAGGGCTGCAGCCCCACCGCACCGTGAATCAGAAATCCGACGATGGTGAGAAGCATCACGATTCCGCCCCGGCGCAGATTCTTTCGGTCGGTGATGGCGGCGTTTTCATCGAGTTCCATGATGAGCGCGCGTTTTTCCACCGTAACGTGCATCCGTCTCGAGTAGAACGCCCAGAGGCAGATGCAGTAGATCACCATCACGGTGAGGATGAAGGGAGCGAGGTTGATGAGAAACGCCATGAAGTCCAGCTGGGCGATGGAGCCGATGATCAGGTTCGGCGGGTCGCCGATCAGCGTCGCGGTTCCGCCGATGTTCGAGGCCATCGCTTCGGCCATCAGGAAGGGTACCGGAGGAACTCCCAGTTCGTTGGCGACCAGCAGCGTGACCGGCGCCACCAGAAGAATGGTCGTCACGTTGTCGAGAAACGCCGAGAGAAATGCCGTTGCAAAGACCAGCAGGATCATCGTCCGGATCGGCAGCCCCTTCGCCAGCTTGGCGCATTTGATGGCGACAAACTGAAAGAGACCGGTTCCGGAGAGCAGGTTGACCAGCAGCATCATTCCGGCGAGGGTGAAGACCACATCAAAATTCGAATAGCGGGCGAAGGTGTCGAGCTTATCGTAGCGGGCGGCCTTCTTCAACAGTGCGCCGTCGGCTTCCGAGAGAGCGTTTTCGGTCGCCGCCAGAGCGTTTTTCGCGCTCTGCTGCACCGCCTCTTTCTGCGGGGCGGCGATCTGCTTCACGCCTTCGGCGGTGGTTTCGGTCACTTCGACCTCACCGGTTTTCGCCGGGTGGTCCGAGCTGGAGTGACCCGGCCCGGGCAGAATGAACAGCATCATCAGCGCCGCACCGAGCAGGGCGGCGACAGTCTTGTGAATTTTTTCGGAAGCGATGACAATGTAGGTTCCGAAAAAAACGATCGTTCCAATCCAGAAGGTAAGCATTATCCACGCAGCACTTTCTTTACAATGTCCTTGACCAGCACCGTCCCCTGGTAGCGGTGGTCGTTATCTACGACAAAGCAGGCCCGGACCTGCTGTTTGACCATTTTCACGGTGAACTGGATCAGGGGGGTATCCGGCTTCACCACCAGCGACGGTTCCCGCATGTAGTCGCGCACGACATGGCGGCCTTCCGCCTCGAAAATCTTGTTGAACGGTTCGAAACTGTTGAGAAAATCCAGATTCTCCATCCGGAAGATGTATTCCGGAATGAACTGTTTGAGGATATCCAGCGCCGCCAGTTCACCGACCAGTTTTCCGTTTTCGTCGATGACCGGAAGCATACTCCGGTTCAGACTGCTGATCAGGTCCAGCGCGCTGGAGAGGGAATCGGTGTCGCGTACTGTTTCACTGTTTCGAACCTCGATATCCTCCGCGGTCAGGTGACTGCGCACCTTGACGTCGGCGTGACGCAGAATATCGAGAAACTCCTTCGCATTGGTCGCCGAACAGAGGGTCTGCCGGTTCTGCCCGATGAGCAGAAAACGGGTCAGCGCCGCCAGCGATTTCAGATAGAGATCGCTGGTGTCCGGCGAGATCAGCGACATGATGACCAGCCGGCACTGCTCCGGATCGACCGACTGCATCTGGACCGGCTTCGGCAGCAGTCCGACGATGATGTAGAGATCATCGCATTCCGGAAGCCGCAGGTGAGGCAGGGCAACGCCGTCATACGGCATCTGGAGCGTGTCTTCACGTTCGATCATGCCGGAGACCAGGTGGTCTACGTCGATCGGCACCTCCAGAACCTCTTTGGCACGACGCAGCATGTCCGTATAGATTCCGGAACGGCTTACTCCCTTGACGTTGGTAAATACCAGTTCTTCATTCAGAATGGATACTAGTTTCATCTTCCAACCTTTCCGTTTATCATTACATACGTTCGACAACCGCTCTGGCGAAGCCGGAGCAGCTCACTTCCGCAGCATCCTGCATCATTCTGGCGAAATCGTAGGTGACCACCTTGTCGGAGATGGCCCGTTCGATTCCCTGGTTGATGAGATCCGCCGCCTCGGTCCAGCCGATGTGGCGCAGGAGCATTTCGCCGGAGAGGGCGAGGGAGCTCGGATTGACCTTGTCCTGATTGGCATACTTCGGCGCGGTGCCGTGGGTCGCTTCGAACAGGGCGTGGCCGGTGGTGTAGTTGATGTTCGCTCCCGGCGCGATGCCGATTCCGCCGACGCAGGCCGCCAGCGCGTCGGAGACGTAGTCGCCGTTGAGGTTCATCGTGGCGATGACGTCGTATTCATCCGGCCGGGTCAGAATCTGCTGGAGGAAGGCGTCGCAGATGCAGTCCTTGACCAGCAGCTTTCCTTCCGGCGCGACGCCGTTGCAGTCCGGCGCGGCCACCGCCACGTCGGCGAATTCCCCTGCGCACCAGGTCGTAGCCCCAGTTCTTGAAACCGCCCTCGGTGAACTTCATGATGTTCCCCTTGTGGACGAGCGTAACGTTGCGGCGGTGGTTTTTGAGCGCGTACTCAATCGCCGCGCGGATCAGCCGCTCGCTGCCTTCGATTGAGACCGGCTTGACCCCGATGCTGGAACTCTCCGGGAAACGGATCTTCCTGACTCCCATCTCCTTCTGGAGAAAATCGATCACCTTTTTTCACTTCCGGCGTCCCGGCATTCCACTCGATGCCAGCGTAGATGTCCTCGGTGTTTTCGCGGAAGACCACCATGTCGGTCTTCTCCGGCGCCTTGACCGGGGAAGGCACCCCCTTGAAGTAGCGCACCGGCCGCAGGCAGACGTAGAGGTCGAGCTGCTGGCGGAGGGCGACGTTGAGTGAACGGATTCCGCCGCCGATGGGCGTGGTGAGCGGTCCTTTGATCGCGATCAGGTACTCGCGGATGGCGTCGACCGTCTCATCCGGCAGCCAGAGCGGTTCACCGTAGACGGCGTTCGCCTTTTCTCCGGCAAAGAGCTCCATCCAGGCGATCGACCGTTTGCCGCCGTAGGCCTTTTCCACTGCGCGGTTCCAGATCAGCATCGAAGCGCGGGTGATATCCGGCCCGATACCGTCCCCTTCGATGAAGCCGATGATCGGGCGATCCGGCACCTGCAGACGGCCGGAAGCGTCGGCGACAATCCGGTCGCCTGCGGGAATTTGAATTTTTCTGTATGACATCGCTGAATTTCCTGAAGAGTTATGCCGGAATCCGGCCCGCTGTACATTTCAAATAATATACAACTTTTCCTAACAATCTTCAAGTAACTCCGTCAATTTTATCCGAAATCGCCGGTTTCGGCGCGGAGATGGTGAAACTGTCGTCCCCTGCCGGGTTTGCAATTCCGCGGGGTGAATGATATATTGAGAAAAACCGAAACCGATCGAAACTTGCGGAAAGGATGTGCGAGAGTGAAACTCAGACTGTGGGCGGCCGCGCTGTTATCTGTTGCGGCAGGTACGATTCCGGCGGCGGATTTTCCGGGAATGCGCAGCTATCTTCAGACGGTGAAACTGCGCTATGCGACCGAAGCGGAGGCGGAGAAGGCGGAATTGCGCCCGATGGCGCTGCCCAACTGGTACAGAATCGCCTTTTCCGGCCGGTGGGACGACAATGCCCTCAACCACTACCGAACCCATGCGGCAATGACCGACCACCGGATCAAGGGGACGTTTTACCTCACCAATCCCGGCCGGGTCCGGCGGCTCGGGCCGGAGTTCTGTCGAAAACTGCTGGAAAAAGGGTGTTCGCTCGGCATCCACACGCTCAGCCATCCGTTTCTGCCTACGCTGAACCCGAACGAGCAGTTCTACGAGATCATGCACCTCCGGGCGATCCGGGAGCCGGACAGCGACTCCATGTTTTCGACGATGGTCTATCCGTACTGCCGTTTCGGCAGCAATTTCGAGCCGGAGATCATTCTCGACCTCGGCCGGGCAATGCGCAACACCGGGGTGATCGGCGCGCCGACCGTGCGGTACAACAAGCAGGAACAGGCGTTCGGCTATCCGGCCGGAACGCTGGCGGAAAGTTTTCTGCTGCGCCCCGGCGACCGCGATCCGAATCCGGAAATATTTCACAAACAGCTTTCCTCGGCGCTCAAAAATTCCTCGGCGCTCGAGAAAAATCCCTGCATCTCCATTTCGATGCACTCCTGGCACACCGCCGAAGGGCTCAAGACGCTGCGCAAACTGCTCCAGGAAGTGGCCGACTGCCCCGACTGGTGGTACTGCAACCAGAACGAATACGCCGCCTACCGCTTTGAATTTCACCAGACGAAGGTGACGAAGAAGGTGGAGGGGAACGTGGCGGTCTACACCATTGAGCGGTACGAACCGGCGACGCTGGGTGCCGCTCCGGCGCTCTGGTTTTCGCTTTCCGGAGTGAAACCGCAGGCGGTCGAAGGGGCGGTGTTGAAGGCCGCCGCCGGGCGGCTCGCGCTGGAGGTTCCCCACGATTCCGCTTACCGGCTGCCGGAAACGATCTCCCTGCTGAAGGAGGATGGCTCCTTTGACAAATTCCGTACCTTGCCGGTTCCATCGGCAAAACGGGCGAAACGATCGCGGTGAAGCTGGAAAACCGGGGGGGATGTGCCGGTGACCCGGCTGGTGCTTACGCTCCGGTGCTGCGCGGCGTACACGCCGGGTGTGCAGGTCCGGAAGCCGGTGGAGCTCGCGCCCGGAAAGTCGATCGAGACGAAGTTCCAGCTCGGCGCCATGCGCAGCGAACTTCGCTACCGCCTCGGGAAGCCCTACTTCGTTGTAGAAGCGGATTTTCTGCGTGACGGGAAGGCCTGCCGGGCGTTCCTGCCGCTGCGGCTGGAGGCGGATTCCTCGCTTCGCTGCATCGGCACGACCGCGCGCACGTTCGGGCCGGTGCCGGAAAACTTCGATCTTTCGAAGATTTCCCTCCCGGGAAGCGCAGTCAGTCTGCCGGAACTCACAGCCGGAGACCGGGTGAAGAGCGCGGAGAACGCGATCGCCTTCCGCCGGGAGGACAAGAACTCGCAGGTTCCCGCATACAAGGTAGTTTCCGTGGTGGAGTTCGAACCGGTCGCCGCCGGAGAGATCCTCTTCCGGGGGATGTTTCCGAACTCCGGGCGAACGGGCAGAAAATCGCAAAGGGAAAATCCGGCTGGCTGGTTCCTGTCCGGGATGGCGTCAACCGGGTAACGGTGGTCTCCACGGAAAACCGGGCACGGCTCCGCCTCTCCCGGTGGCTGGTGCCCGAAGCGGGGAAGATCAAACGCTGGCTGGTCCCGACGACCGGCGGGGAGAAGTAAGATGCGGCGCGCGACAACCTCTCTGGCCCTGCTGCTGCTTCTGCTGACGGCGGCCGGCTGCGGACCGACGGTGAAGGTGGATGGAGAAACCTACAGGGCGCTCACGCAGGAGGATCAGAAGTTGCTGGTTCGTCTCGCCCGACTTTCGCTGGAGCGTTCCCCAAAGGCGGTCTCGAGGGAGGAGCTTGCCGTGATTCAGAAAAATGAACCGGCGATGGAGATCGACTACACCGGCGACAAATTCGGCCGGGCGCTGGTGAGCTGGCAACTGCCGGAGCGGAAACTTTCGGTGGTGTTCGAAGGAGAGTTCACAGGCAGTGATCGGATCATCTACCTGCAGAATGAACGGAATCCGGTGGATTTCATCGACTACAGCAAAGGAAAACCCGTCGTCCGCAAGCTCAAAGCTCCGACGACGGGCTCCGGTGTTCAGACGAACACCTTGCAGGTCAGATCACCCGCTCAATGACGATCTCGGGTCGATCTCCTCGCGCAGGATGCGCTCGAGTCCGCCCTTGATGGTCATCGCCGCGTGCGGGCAGCCGCCGCAGGCGCCGCGCAACTTGAGCTTGACGGTCTTCCCTTCGATTCCGACGATCTCCAGATCTCCGCCGTCCGCCTGCAGGTGGACGCGGAGCTCTTCCAGCCGGTCGGTGATTCGCTTGGCCAAATCTTCCATATTTCAGATCTCCTGATTCAGTGGTCACTTCTTCCTCCCGTCCTCCGACCGGACGGGATTCCGAACTTTACTGTCAAACTACACAATACATCAAAAACCGTTTTTTTCAAACCTGTTTCCGCCGCCTTTTCGCGACGGCGGCGTTCACCAGTCGCGGGAATGGAGCTCCAGCAGTTCATAAATCCGGTTGCGGGTCCGCGGATTCAAGTGGAGTGAGTTGGAGGTGTAACCGACGGCGAGACGCATCTTCCGGTCGGCGATTCCCTCCGAACCGCCGTAGCCGCCGTGGCCGAAGATACGGCCCAGATCGTCCTTCGGCCCGGAGAGCACATACCCCAGCCCGAAGAGCTCCCAGGTACCCGGCACCAGCGGCACCGGATCGTCCGCCGCCCGGGTCAGCGTGGTCGCCCGGTCGAGCATGGCGCGGGAGAGCAGCGGCGGCATCCCTTCCACCTCACCGAGCAGCGCCGCGTAGTGTTTTGCGATGGCTCGGGCGGTGGTGTGGCAGTTGAAGCCCGGCAGGCAGGCACGGCGAACCGACTCGAAGGTGATGGCGTTTTCCAGCGGAGAGAGCAGGGGTTTTCTCCTCCGGTTTCACCGGCGGGAGGTCGTTGCCGCGCACGAGGACGGCGCGGCGCTGTTCGGCGTCGTCGGTAGTGCCGTAGAAAAGGAGAGATTCGATTCCGAGCGGAGAGGCCACCTCGTCCCGCACGATGGAGCGGAACTCCTTTCCGGTGGCCCGTTCGGCCACACCGGGGACCAGCCAGGAAAAGGTGATCGCCTGATAGCGCGCCCGGGTGCCCGGCCTCCAGGCCGGAACCGCCTCCGCGATCCGCTGCTGCATGATGTCGCGGTCGATCAGCTCCGCTTCGGTACAGGGCGGTGTTTCGAACAGACCGGTCCGGTGGCTTAGAATATGCCACACCTTGAGCTCCTCCTTGCCGTTGCAGCCGAATTCCGGCCAGAGGTCGGCGACCCGGTCGTCGAGGTGAAGCCGGCCCTGTTCGATCAGGCGGAGAAGTGCGGTGACGGCAAACCCCTTTCCCGTCGAGAAGACGGGGAAAACCGTATCGGCCTCCACCCTGCGGGTGCGGTCGGGATCGGCCCAGCCGGCCCATTCGTCCAGGATCTGTTCGCCGTCGAGATAGACCGCCAGCTGGCAGCCGAGCTCCTCTCCGGAGGAGACCGCCTCATCGAGCAGCTGCCGGATCTGCCGGCGGAGTTGAGGGAGTGGAATCATTGCAGTTCTCCTGTAGAAGTTCAACGATCTTGTTCTGTACCGTGAGAACGTAGAGGTTGCCCAGATGGGCGCCGCGGTCGAACCAGGTGATCCGAGGCCCGAGGGTGCGGTCGAGCCAGAGCCGGTCCTCCGGCGAGAGCAGGAAGTCGTCGTAGTTGTGAATCACCCGGATGGAGGGATTGCGTCTGAGTTCCGCCTCGAATGAGCGCAGTCCGGAGTTCCCGAAAAGCTCCGCCAGAGTGTTGTCGGGGTGTTCCGGTACGAGAAAACGCTCGGCGTACTCCCGGAAACTCACCTTGTCGATCTCGCAGTAGAGTTTGTTCCGGTCTCCCCAGGAGTAGGGGGTGTCGAGCGTCAATCCCCCACTCCCGGTGGGCGTGAAAGAGCAGTCCGCGGATCGAGATGCGGAAGTAGAGCCCGGCCAGATAGGCCGCCTCCGTCTCGTCGAGTGGAGCGCGGTAACTCATTCCCGGCACAGGTTCAGCATCCGGATCGTAGACCGGAAAGGATTTCATCATCGTCGCCATGACCCGGCCGCCGGTATCGGAGAGCCGTTCAACCGCTTCGGCTTCGCCCCACTCCGCGCCGGTGCGGGAGAGCGAGTCGGCCTGCGTCATCGCGTAGTCGAGATCGACCGGGGGATTGATCGCGAGATACCGGCGGATGCCGAGGGTGTTCTCCTGCGCTTCGAGTTCGGCGATTTTGAGCGTGTGCAGCGCACCGAAGGAGTAACCGAGCAGAACCACCTCCGGATCGCGGATCTTTTCGGCGGCGGTGAGCTCATCGAGCACCAGCCGGATGGCCCGGCGGAGGGACACGGCGTCGTCTGGCAGGTAGCCCGGCAGGCGGCGCGCCCCGGTGCTCTGCATGAACTGCCAGGTGAAGGTGCTGTCGAGTGCTGCGACCGCAAACCCGTGCCGATGAAGAAGTTCTGCGATGGCGGTCGTGGTCATGCCGAAGTAGTTGCCGCCGATGCCGGGCAGCAGGATCGCCAGCTTCTGCGGTTCGGGAACGGACTCTTTTTCCTCGTCTTCTTCCTTCGCCTCCTTTTCCGGCGCCTTCCAGAATCCGTAACGGAGCGCCGGAAGGTCCTCGGCAAAGTAGATCTTCCGGTCGGAGCACTGTTTGGTAAAATCGGAGTTGAAGAACGACAGCCGGAAGAACCACGGGTCGTCGTTGTTCTGCGCCTGAAACATGCCGACCCGAAGCGTGTCGAGCAGCGGACTCTGGCCATCGTAGCCGGGAATGGAGATCCAGTTGCCGGTCATCCCCTCCGGCTTCGGCGTCGTCCGGCGGTCGGGCAGCGGCGGCAGCAGGGCGGCAAGCGCCTTCTTCGCCTCGTCCAGCCTTTCCGCATCGCCGGACTCTTCGGCGTTTTTGACCGCTTCTTCGGCCTCTTCCTTCACCTTCCGGGCGGCGGCGGCCTGATTCTGAGCGTGATAGAAGTACATTTTCCTCTGCAGCTCCCGTCGCAGGAGCGCGAGTTCCCGATAGGATTTGTAGGGGTCGCCGCTGCCCTCGACCACCTTGGTGTAGGCGCGGTGGGCGATGACCATCCGGTTGAGCGCGGTCGCGTAGCCGGCGTAGGGGATGTAGGTCTTGATGTCGAACGCCATGTCGAAAATGCTCGCGACGGTGTCGCGCACATTGAGCGTCGACATGAGCGGCAGAATCAGCGTGCATCCCGGACCGATTCCCCAGGCGGCGAAGGTCTGCCCGAAATCGGATTCGGTGCTGTAGAAGTCGAACCAGTGGGCCGCCGGGTCGAAGAGTCCGGCGATGCCGAGCGTGGTGTTGATGAAGAAGCGGGCGGTCTCGTCGCCGGCCCCCGCCATTCCGCCCGGAAGAGGCAGCTGAATGCCCGGGCGGGAAACTCCAGATTGACGCAGAGATTGTTGAATTTTTCGATCACCGGCCGCGGCAGAATCGAGGTGTAGACCCGCCCGACCGGATCGACGAAGTAGTTCATGATGAAGTCGGTGCAGGAGAACATCGCCCGGTTGAAGCCTTCGATCGGATCGGCGCCGCCGAGGGAGTTTTCCAGCTCCGACGGGGTCCAGATTCCTTCATGGGCCGGCGGGGCACTCTCTTCCGGCTTTTCCGCGTCCGCCTCCGGAGCGGATTCCGGGGAGTCGGATTGCGTTTTTTTCTCCTCTTCAGCCGTCTCCGGTCGGAGCGATGCCACCTGTTCCTCCATTGCCGGCGAAGCGGGTTCCTCCGCCTGCCCGGACCGGCATCCGGTCCCTGCAAAAAGAGCAAGAAGAAGGGCAAAAAACAGCAGCAGACGCTCTCTCTTCATCATTCGATTCCTTCCGAAGTGGCATTGACGCGTAATATAACGGTGTTTCAGCGCAAATACAACCCGTCGGAACGGCTTTTTAGAAAAAGCAGCTCCGGAGGTTGCGCCCGGAGCCGGCAGTTTCAATAGGCGATCTCCACCATCCGGTGGCAGGTGAAGGCGGGAACCTCGAACTCCACTCGACCGTCGCGGAGCGTGAACGGCACGTCGTTCCCTTCCGGCACGAACTTCACCGAGCGCGGCGTCTCGTCGAACTTCAGCGAAACCTTCGCCGGCGGGCAGGGGTTCAGCTCCTCGATCACCTCGATCGGACGGGTGGCGGAGAGATTTCCGCCGGAGAGCTTGACCTCGCCGCCGCGCAGGATCGTGTTGGCGTAGAGCAGATGGAGCACATAGCGGTTCTCTTCCTTCTGATGCATCAGCGTGGCGCGCCCCTGCGACGGCAGCGAGACCTCGAGCTGGATCTCTTCGCCCAGGAAACGGCGGATCGCCCGGCCGATATATTCGCGCACCGCCACCGCGCCCCACCCCCGGTAGATGGTGAAGACCGGATGGGCGAAGTAGAGGATCGATCCGCCGCACACCCCCGCGTCGAACCCGGAGGGCTCCATCCGGTACGGCGTGTGCTGATGGCTGCAGAAGTGCTCGTAGGTGCGGTTGAAATAGGGATCAAAGACTTTGCCGAGCGACTCCCCGTTCCGCACCTTGATCCGCTGGGAGCGACCGTACATGACGAACGGCGTGCCGACGAACTCCGGCGCAAATTCCGGCGCGGCCTCGACGTAGTCCGGCAGGTAGGGGCTGGCGCCGGAGAATTCCGCTCCGATGTCGAAGAGAAACTCGTCGCGGTCGGAAGCCATGCCGCTGGTGCCGGAGAGGATCAGTCTGCCCCCTTTCGCGAGGAATTCGCGGAGCTTTCCGGCGAGCGCTTCTCCGACCCGCACCTCATCCGGCAGGATCAGGCAGCCGTAACGGAGGAAATCCATCTTCGAATCGACGAAGTCGAAGGGGATGTGCTCCTCCAGCAGCACCCGGGCAACGCCGACGTCCCCCGGATAATCGCCGCGGATTCCGGTTGCCGCGCCTTTGCCGAGGACGGCGACGCGGGCGGCGCTTTCGACCTTGTCGCACCACGCCTCCTTCTTCGCCACGTCACGGTAGGCGGCGCCGATGATCTCGTAGGTGCTCCTGTCGAGCCGGCCGGAGGGGTGAAGCTGGTCGCCGACGCTGCACTTCGAGCCGTTGGCGATCATCGCGGCGCACTCGTAGCGCAGCGCGTTCGGGTGCTTGAAGCCGCCGAACTCGCCCCAGGTGGTGTGGAACTTTCCGGTCATGCCGAGGAATTCCATCCCGAGATTGCGGCAGTAGGCGGCCGACATCGGGTAGTGGTCGTAGCCCCAGCCGCCGGTCGGCAGCGATTCAAGTTCGAGGTGGCTGAAGTACTTGAGAATCTCGGTGTCGCCCATCGTCACATGGCCGGAGTTGTGGAAGACCGGCATCTTCGGATTGCGGCTCCGGGCGGCGGCGGTGCTCCGCTGGTAGTATTTGAGCAGCACCTTCCGCGCATAGGCGAGGCGGTCCTCCGGCTTGGTCGGATCGAATCCTTCCGCCTTCATTCCCGCCATGCAGTATTTGCAGCAGCAGGGGCCCTGCGAAATGATGTCGAGGAAGATCCCGTCCGCGTCGGGGAAGAGCGTCACGGTCTCTTCGATCTGGCGGCAGAGGTAGTCCAGATAGGGGGTGTTGAAGCAGAGTTTCGGGAAACCCGGTTCGAGCGGCGAATGGTTCCAGCCGCTCCAGCGCCCCTCGCAATCGATTTCGCGCCATTCGGGGTGTTCCCGCCCCTTCATCTCATTGACGCCGGCGGTGAGGTAGACCGGCACGTTGATGCCGATCTCGTGGCAGGCGTCGATCTGTTCGCGCAGCAGGTTGAATTTGAGATGGGGATGCATCCTCCCCACTTCGGTCGGGTGGTAGCTCCAGCCGTGATGGCAGCTCGAGAAGCAGGTGATCGAATCGACCGCGGCGTCGCGGAGTCGCTCCTGCCACTCCCGGCGGTCGAACGCTTCTCCGATTCCTTCAATGAAGGGGGAGGTGTGGAAATCGAGATGAATTTGACGAAAACGCATGATTTTCCTTGAAAAACTCCGCCGGAAATGGTTCCGGCGGAGTTTCGAGTTGAAGGTTGAACCGTTACCGGTAGACCGGGCCGAGCGCCTGGCAGGCGCGGTAGTCGGCGCCCTCTTTGTCCATGCCGAACGCGTTCCAGACCGCCGGACGGAAGATCTTCTCTTCCGGCACGTTATGCATGCAGACCGGAATGCGGAGCATCGAAGCGAGCGTGATGAGGTCCGCGCCGATGTGGCCGTAGTTGAACGCGCCGTGGTTGGCGCCCCAGTTGGCCATGACGCTGTAGACATCCTTGAACGCGCCCTTGCCGGTGAGGTTCGGCACAAACCAGGTGGTCGGCCAGCCCGGGTCGGTCCGCTTGTCGAGGATGTCGTGAATCTCCTTCGGCGGCTCGTAGGTGTAGCCTTCGGCGATCTGGAGGACCGGTCCGAGACCCTTGATCCGGTTGATCCGGCTCATGGTCACCGGCATGCCGCCGCGGGTCAGGAAGCGGCTGGAGAAGCCGCCGCCGCGGAAGTAGCCGAGGTTCGCCGGCACCCAGGTGGTCGCATCGAGACAGGCCTTCGCCTCGTCGTCGGTGATCTCCCAGAAGGGCTTCATCGCCGGCTTGCCGTCGCGGGTCTGGCGCCCGGTGGCGTCCATCGTCGTCGCGCCGGAGTTGATCAGGTGGATCATGCCGGGCACCTCGAGGTCGAATCCGGTTGCGCGCTTGACCGCTTCCGGACTCCAGTAGGTGCGCACGTCGCTGAAGCCGGAGGCGGTGCCGGTCAGCAGGTGGCCGAAGAGCATCGCCACGCCGTTGAGCGCATCGTTTTCGGTGGCGACCACGAACGCTTCACGGATGCCGTTCCAGTCGAACGAGGAGTTGAGCACGGTTTCAAGGAAGTCGCCGTTGGGCATGTGGTCGGTCCACTGCCGCTGGCCCTGGAATCCGGCGGCGATGGCGTTGTGGCCCTCGGCCTCCTCGCGGAATCCCTTCTCGGCCAGCTTCGGATTGCCGACCATCAGGTCGCGGGCGATGATCGCCATCTTGGCGACATATTCCCACACCTTCTGCTGCTCTTCCGGCGTCTTGCCCGCTTTGCCGTTGTAGATATCCTCATACTGGCGGCAGTTCGCCTTGATCCAGGCGAGCGCCTTCTCATATTCCGCCTCGTCGTAGATCTTCTCGTTGACCCGGCGGATGATTTCGCTCATATCGACCGATTCGCAGCGCATGTTGAGGTATTCCTCGAAGAATTCGGGGCTGACGATCGAACCGGCGATGCCCATGGCGACGCTGCCCATCGAGAGGTAGGACTTGCCGCGCATCAGGCCGACCGCCACCGCCGAACGGGCGAAGGCGAGGATCTTTGCGGCGACATCTTCCGGAATCTCGGTATCGGTGGCGTCCTTCACATCGCGCCCGTAGATGCCGAACGCGGGCAGTCCCTTCTGGGCGTGGGCGGCGAGCACCGCCGCCAGATAGACCGCGCCGGGCCGCTCGGTGCCGTTGAATCCCCAGACCGCCTTCTGGGTCAGGGGATCCATGTCCATCGTTTCGAGCCGTAGCACCAGCAGGGGGTGACGGTCAGCGTCGCGGTGACGTTCTCTTTGGCGAACTTCGCCGCACAGGCGGCCGCTTCATTGACGCCGCCGATGGTGGTGTCGGCGATGATGCATTCGACCGGTTTGCCGTTGGGGTAGCGCAACGTGCCGCTGATGAGTTCCGCAGCGGCCTTCGCCATGTTCATCGTCTGGACCTCAAGGGATTCACGGATCCCTTTGCGGCGGCCGTCGATGGTGGGGCGGATTCCGATTTTCGGCAGAGTGGTAATCATTTTTTCACCTCATTGGTTGAAGGTTGAGCCGGAAAAACTGTATACACTTATTATTGTAGCCGAATCCCGGGCAAAATCAAGCCGCCGGAGAGGTTTTTTTTGGAAAAAAGCGGAGAGAGTGCGCGATGCGAAGAGGAAATTCCCGGAGACAGGGCAAAAAAATGGTACCGGAGACGTGTGACGCCACCGGTGCCGTTTTTACCTCAAGATGGGCTGCAACAGATTGATGCACAATAAAAAACTATCGTTCTGACCCGATCCTACACAAGGCATCTTGAATTGTCAAAACGGCACTTTTGGTACATTTTCATCTTCAAACGGCACAAAACGGCACCGTTGAAAAGTAGGTACCACGGCCTCCAATCCTGAAATCAAACAACTGGTTTACTATAACTCTTCATATTCGCCATTGCAAACCGGTTTTCAAAATTTTCTCTTGAAATAATGTAAAATATCATTGACATTCATCATAATCTGTGATAGTTTAAACTGGCATAACTAAGGAGAAAACAATGGCGAAGCGTACCACAGTGCTGTTTCCGAAAACAATTGAGTTGCTGCAGGAGTTCGGCGAGAACCTGCGTCTGGCGCGTTTGCGCCGCAATATCACCTCCGCGCTTCAGGCGGAACGGGCCGGAATCAGCCGGGTGACGCTGTCGCAGATTGAAAAAGGCTCGCCCTCCGTTTCGCTCGGCAGCTATGTGCAGGTGCTGGTTTCACTCGGATTGGAACACGATCTGCTGAAAGTCGCGGCCGACGATGAGCTTGGCCGCAAGTTGCAGGATGTCGGACTATCCGTCCGCAAGCGTGTCACGTCCAAAAGGAACAAGTAAAGATGGAACGAAAAAACGTTTATGTTTACAGTGACTGGCATACCGATGCGACTCCTCAACTGATGGGTGAATTGCAAATTCAGATTGTCAGGAGGAAAGAGATTTTTGCGTTTGAGTTCAATCCGGCCTGGCTGAAGTCGAATGACACGCGCATCCTCGATCCTGATCTTCAACTATTCGCCGGTCCGCAATACGCTGCCGGTAACAAGAACAATTTTGGTCTGTTTCTCGATTCGTCCCCGGACCGCTGGGGGCGGCAATTGATGCGGCGGCGAGAAGCGATCCGGGCACGTAATGAAGAGCGTTCACCGTCCCCGTTGCAGGAGTCCGATTATCTGCTGGGCGTTTACGATGAAACCCGCATGGGAGCGATCCGCTTCAAGTTATCCCCCAACGGAGAGTTTGTCAACAATGACCGGGCGATGGCGGCTCCGCCCTGGACCAGTTTGCGTGAACTGGAAGCCGCCAGCCGTAATTATGAGGATGAATCGCAGTCCGACAACGAACATGAGAAATGGCTGTCGATGCTGATTGCTCCCGGCTCTTCATTGGGAGGCGCACGTCCGAAGGCAAATGTGCTTGATCCGGCAGGCAATCTCTGGATCGCCAAATTTCCGAGCAAAGCGGATTCCACTGATATCGGCGCATGGGAAATGGTCACACATCAACTGGCAAGGCAAGTCGGCCTCCGTCTGCCGGAATGTCGACTTGACAAGTTCTCCAAAAATGGCTCTACTTTCCTGACCAAGCGTTTCGACCGCAACGGCAACCGCCGTATCCATTTCGCTTCGGCAATGACGTTGCTCGGCAAAACGGATGGAGCCGATTATCAGGACGGAACCAGTTATCTTGATATTGCCAAATTCATCATGCAGTACGGCGCTCAGCCTGAAGCCGATTTGCGGGAACTCTGGAAACGGATCGTCTTCAGTATAGCAGTAAAGAATACCGACGACCATCTCCGCAACCACGGTTTCCTGCTGGCACCTCAAGGCTGGCTACTTTCTCCGGCCTACGACATCAATCCCAATCCGAATGGCACCGGTCTTGCTCTCAATATCTCGGAAAACGACAATGCCCTTGATTTCGATCTCGCGCGGGATGTCGCGTCACTTTTCCGAATTGATACAAACACGGCCGATTCTTTTATCAGGCAGACCGAAGAAAGTGTTCAAAACTGGCGTAAAATCGCCGATCGCTGTGCACTCAGCCGTTCCGCGCAAGACGATATGGCCTCGGCATTCGATTAGACAAGTGATAATTGCAAATTATTTAGTCTTATTTATATTAGATATAATATAATTCTTTATCATAACTGCGAGAGGAGAGTATCATGGGACAAAAAACTTTTGGAAAAATCCAATTGCAACCTCAAGAAGCATTCTAGTTGGATTTGATGCAACTGCCTCACTGCATTGAACTCGAAAAGAAATAATACTTGATGCCAAGTTACAATTGCTATTTTCACCGCCTTATCTCGGTATCGATCTTGAGAAAATTTTTCAAACCACTTTGGAAGATGGCTGGCTACTTCCCATCAATGGGACTCGATTTGCGGTAAAAGAGAAAACGATTTATGTTGAAGTACACGATTCTGTCGCAGAAAAATTAACGATCTTGCAGAAGCAGAAGAAAGAGTTAGAGCGCGAGATTATCCAATTATAGATAAGAAACAAAAATACTTGTAGAATCTCTTTGAACGTGCTATATTACCCGTATGGAACTTCGAGATGCAAGAAAAATCAATTCTAAAGAATTGTATGATCGTCGAAAGCAAGCGGTTTTGCTGTTCGAAAAAGGACTGAAGCGTTATGAAATCGCTCCGCTTGTCGGAGTGAGCGCCTATACTGTCGGCCAATGGATTAAGGCTTGGAAAAAAGGAGGCCAGGCCGCATTGAAGGTCGGCAACAAAGGGCGACCGCGGGGCTTTACCGAAAATTGCTTCCGCATGAAGAACGGGAAATTCGTCGTGCAATCACGGATCGTTGTCCAGATCAGCTGAAATTGCCATTCGCACTCTGGACTCGACAAGCGGTACAAACTCTGATCAAGCAGAAATATTCTGTGGATTTGAGCTTGCAGGCGGTTAGCAATTACTTGAATATGTGGGGTTTTCCCCGCAAAAGCCGATTCGGCGGGCGTATGAGCGCAACGATCAGCGAGTTCGCATCTGGTTGGAAAAAGAGTATCCGGCTATTGCTGCTCGCGCCCGACAGGAAAAAGCGGAAATTCACTGGGGAGATGAAACTGGATTGCGCAGCGACGATGTAAAGGGGAGAAGCTATGCGCCGAAAGGAAAAACTCCGGTGCAATATGTGAAAGCTGCTCCCGAAAAATTGAATATGATCAGCACCGTCACGAATCGCGGATTGATGCGTTTTATGTTTTATCGTGAGACTATGACCGCACAGTTATTGATTCGATTCTTGAAACGGCTGATTCGCTCTTCTCAAAAGAAGATCTTTCTGATTCTGGATAACTTACGTGTTCATCACAGCAAACTTCTGCAAGAGTGGTTGACGGAAAACAAGGCTTTTATTGAAATCTTTTATCTGCCAAGCTACAGTCCAGACCTGAATCCCGACGAATTACTGAACCGGGATTTGAAAGCGGCCCTTTCCAAAACTCCGGCGGCAAAACGGAATGGAGAGCTTGAAGAACATGCAAAATCCCATATGCGAAGCATTCAAAAACAACCGGAGAAGATCAAAGCTCTTTTTTCACAAGGAGTCTGTCAAATACGCCGGATGAACTACAAGTATTAAACTGTGGGAGCAATAACAAATTTAATCTGTACACAAAACTCTAAAAGAATCCGTGCCAAAAGAATAGAAGAAAACCAAGATTCAAATTCCTTAAACTCAATTGGTAGTAGTAATATCTCTTATACAAATATTCCATCCATGAGAGCTGCGGATATCAGTACCTTGAAACTTATCGGAATGAAAAAAGCAAATGAACTTCAGCAACTGCAAGTTTCAATCAATCAGTATAAAAATAGTTCAAATTCCTGTCAAATCGATAAAGTTGCTTTTGTTTTTCCGCTTGGATGCAGCGTTCCCAATAATTATGAACAGATTTTAAAATGCCTTTACGTTCATCATAATTATTGTCAAGACAATTGTTGTCCTTACAAGCGAGATTGTGCATATTTGCAGACACTTGCCAATATAAACCTCGGAGTTTCCACATCTGCAGATGTCTTACATCAGCAGAAAGTTTCACTTTATAATCTCTGGCACCAAAACTATCCACATATCAGTGATCGAGCGCAGAAAGCCAAAGAATGGGGGAATCGATATTGATCATCCAGAAAAATTGTCAAATAAAACAAGCTATTGTTATCAAATATTTAATAGCAATCCCAATGTCAATCAGGGGTCAATTATATTCAATACGACAAAGAATCAACCTTTTTCTACCGTAAATTTTGGGAGCAAAGGAACTTACAAAATTGCAAACGTTATTTCTGTTGTAAACAACCAATTCCAAGAACTACCTATAATTCCTGCAAAATTATTAAATCTTGACAAAATTGCTGAAAATCGTGACGTACCAATATGCTTTACTGATAGTTTGGAACTCGCTCGTGTTGCCCCGCAGGCTCTCATAGGCCCTTGCATCTTTACTTCGTACTACGGAGCGCAGTTTGATGGATTTGAAATAGATTTTTATCCTTTCCGCGATCGTACTGTGTATTATGTAATAGTGGAACATTCAGGTTTAACGCGAGAACAGGTGATGGATAGGGTACATGCCAATTACCTGCAGATGAAAGCTCAAGTAAAAAATATCAATTTAAATTTTGTTGAACTCAATGGATTTCGGAAGGAAGAAGATTCTTACCATTTTTCCATGCAAAGAATTTCAGAACAAATTTTTTGTGAACGTTATTTTTCCTCTTCCGCACCTGATAAAGTAGAACCTCCTTCTGTGTCATTGTCCCGTCCGACCGAAGAATCAAAATCCTTAACGCCTCCTTTATTGGGACCGTTGATTGAAGCCGGTCGTTATATTTTGCTGGTAGGCGGTAAACATAGTGGAAAGACAAAGTTTGCAATCGCGGTTGCTGCGGCAGTCGCCTCCGGAAAAGAGTTAGTGCAGATATTACGTCCGGAGAGAACAATGAAGCATGATGTGCTTTATTTAGATTTTGAGTTGGGAGAAAAAACTTTCGAAAATGATACTCAAAAATCTTGAAAAATTTCTTTGGTGATGTTGCCAATCATCCGTTTCTTCACATAGAGCACCTGAATGGTCAAGGTATAAATATCCACTCGCCTGGCGGAATCGAAAAAAGTTCGCAATGTAGTTGAGAAATATCGAGAAAAGGATTTGAAACTTTTGATCATCGATAATATTACTGCTGTATCCGGCCATGCGGTGGCTGATAATTCAGGCTGGAACCAGTATACTTATCCCTTTATCACCGAGTTGACCAATGCTGGAATTACCGTGATTGTGATTGCACATATTGATGCGGGTTCTCTGCGTGGAGGCAAACAAAAATTTTACAACGGAACGGAATGTATTCTTCTGTCCAAGACACCTGGGAAGAAAATTCCCAAACAATATTGGATTACGATAGAGCGCCCATATGTCATTTCCAAATATCCATACGCAGAACATCACCCGATGACGATCTGCATAAACGAGGAAAATGAACGTGCTAAAATAAGTTTTGACAAATCTTATTTAGAGAATATTTTATCTAGCAAATCCATCTCAGCTCATGACTTGGGACCTTGGTTTAATGTTACTCCGAAAACAATTCGAGAATGGCAGAAAAAACTAACGTGAAGCCGATTACCTCTCAACCGCAAACACGTTCATTTTGATCTGAGGCACGTTTATCTTTCCCGGTGGAACGTTTATTCTTTAAAGATGAACGTTCCCTTCTTGTTTTTGTAATAAAATGTTTATCAACAAGTAATTACAATCGTTCATACGTGTTTTTTGCTGCTATAAAAGTACAGTTCTTCCATGTTTCTTACGTATATAAAAAATATTCTTTGATATTTATTGTTTTAGCCAGTTTGATGGATTCGAGAATAAACCTCGAATCCATCAAACTGCAATATGCTCTGGGACTAGATAATCATTTACTGTTATTCTACTTCTTCGCTTGTCAAAATAAATCTGACAATATCAGAATTGCGATATCTGACGCTGGTGCCGACCATCTTCCGCTTGAATGGGAAATAGCCTTCCCGCTCAAGCCGTTTAAAGTTGGCAAGACTGATACCGAGCATGGTTGCGGCTTCGGTCTGGTCAACCAATTTAGGAATTACCGTCGGCAACGGAGTTCCTTTGTCAGCCAGATGTTTGAGCTGAGAGATGATTTCCCGGTATTCCGGAATCGTAATCAGATTGGATTCAGTCAGTGGGTGAAGTAATTTTCCGATGAGGCGGACGGTCTGATAGCGGATAGGATTCTGGTCCATGTATGCGCCCCTCCTTTTGAGCGCATACGATTGCGGTCTGCGAATATTTTTTACCTTTGATTCTGCATTATCTTATACGATTCCCTAACTGTAAAATTCCCTCCATTCTGCATTGCCGACAGTCGTCTTATGAAAAGCCGTGGAAATGCGAGCGACAGACAGCTATCTCCAGTTCGGTTATTAGAAATAGCAACCATAGAGTAGCAACGATAAAAAGCCATAACCCATAAAACCATAACAAACGATAAGCAGAAAATAAAAGGATAAGTCTGGAGATAAGATACGGAAGTTGATTTCTGATGATTGTTCGAATCCATCATGAGAACAATTACTGAACAGAAATCAACCATAACATATTCAACATAAATTTAATCGAAGGAAGAAACCATGCCGAAAAGACACCATCATACGGAAAGCCGGTTAAACAATTTATCCGTAAATGCCGATCCGGAACATCCGGTTTATCGTGAAGCTACCGCCGAGATTCAAAAACGATTGCGATATATGGTTGACAAACACAGCCAGGTATTTGTGGGGCATCTGGAGTTCCGTTTCCCTCCTGAAATGGAAACCCAGAATGATAATCGGCATATTTCCAATGCGATACGCAAATGCCGGATGAAGTTGAAGCGGGGGGGGATCGACGCCCAGCTTGTCTGGGCACGGGAACAACGCAATTCCGATCAACCGCATTATCACTGCTATCCGATCTGTGATGGCAACAAAGTACAGCATGTTCAGCGGGTGGCCGGATTCTTCAATGAGATCTGGTCCCGTGAGATTGGCGCATCCCCTGAATCCAATTATGTACGGTATTGCCCTCCGCAGGAACGGGCGGACAACAATACCGGCATACGGATTCGCCGTCATGGTTCAGATGCGGAAACGCAACTGCATAACGCCTCTCACTGGATGAGTTATGCCGCGAAAGTGAATGAAAAAGAGAAGACACCGGAGGGATGTCGGATGTTCGGATTTACGCAGATACCGCAGGCATGATTGAAACGGCTGTAAAAAAATACAGCGAATCTGCTATGATATGAGAGTCCGGCGGAGTCCGGATGATGATGATAATTTAGATTACCGGCTCGTGTGCGGTAAAACGCACCGGCCGGACATCCCCAAAGTTCGTTTTATTTTTGGAACAACAATATTATGACAGGCATCCTCCTGCCGTTTACTCATAACACTCCAAACGAGGTAAAATCATGACCAATGCAGAATTGAACACATTTCTCGACCTGGAATGGAACTGTGCCGCTTTTACGCCGGAAGAAACATCCGTTTCAGCGCCCCTATCTCCGACCCAATGGGCGCGCATTATCTCACGACATCCGGAGCTTCAGGAGTTTTGTCCGTTTGCGGAGTTCACTCCTGCCGACTGGGTTGTCGTCCTTGAAAAACAACTTCCTTTTGCATGGCGCTGTTCCTGCTGGAAAGATTTCACCCCGCATCAGTGGCAGCGACTGTTACGGCGCCAGCCGACTTTGCTCCACTATTGCGAAATCCCGGATCATCCGGCTGTGCGGAGTGGGTTGCTGGCGAGTGACTGGCCCTTTGAAAAAGAGATCGATACGAGTGATTTTACGCTCGGCGACTGGTTCTGGACCGTCAAGCATAATCCGAGCACGTGGTTTCAATGTCCCTGCCGGGAACAGTTCACGAAACCGATGTGGTGGAGCCTCCTGTACAGCTCCGCCGACCTGCTGCCGGATTGCCCGTGTCTTGACCAGTTCAGTGACGAAGACTGGCGTCGTCTTAATATCGTTCCGAAATTAAAGAATCGGATACGCACCCGTGAACAATTCCAGAAATTGATCGACCTGACCAGGTATCCGTTCCGCAATTCCCAATTCGATGAATGATCCATCTGATAACATTCTGCAAAATGAAGCGATTTTCTTCCCGCCATAGCAAGGGAATGAGATCGCTTCGACTGGCTTTTAAAGGAGTTCCTGCTCTACGGTGCATCTATTGCAAAACATAGGCCCATAGGCCAGGTACGAGCATTTGCGAACCGATACAGAGTTATCAGTTTCCTGATTTACGACTTGAAAATGGAACACATTGTGTTATATTTATAATAAATAATAACATAAGAGGTGTATGATGGCAATATCAACATTCAGCGTTCGCATGGAAAGCGATGTGAAGAATGAACTGGACAAAATTTGCGCCCAGCTCGGCTTGAATACTTCCGTTGCAATCAATATTTTTGCCAGAACGGTCATTCGCGAGAAACGGATTCCATTTGAAATCTCGCTTGCCACCGGCGAAACAGCCGGGGCGAACGCGTTTCAAGCTCTACGCAAACAGGCGAAAGCCAATGGTGTTCAGGGGATGTCTCTATCTGAAATCAATTCTGAAATAGACCGTGCCAGAGGCAAAAAATGAAATGTTATGCAGTGATTGATACCAATGTTCTGGTTTCGGCATTGCTGGCAAAACATGAAAATTCAGCAACCGTCAAAGTTGTGAATCATCTGTTTGATGGAACGGTTATTCCGGTGTTCAGTGAACTCATTCTCGCTGAATATGGAGATGTGTTGCGCAGAAAAAAATTTGGATTTACTCCGGAACTTGTAGATACATTTTTAACAGAACTGCGTAACTGCGGAAAACTGCTTCAGGTCACAGAAACCGGCGTTATACTTCCAGACGAAAAAGATGTGCCGTTTTATGAAGTTGTATTAGAATCCGGTACGGATGATACTTATCTTGTAACAGGCAATATCAAACATTTCCCGCCGGAAATGTTTATTGTCACTCCGGCACGTTTTATTGAAATTGTGGAAACGCTTGCGGAAATCTGATATTCCGGTATGAATCGAAAAAAGAGACACGCATCGTTACTGCGTATCTCTGAAGTTTTCAGCCATCTACGCTTTGAATCGCAGATGACATTTCGGACAGCGGTACAATCCGATCACATTTTCGTCGATCAGTTTACCAGCCTGAGCGCCGAGCAGACCTCCGGAGGTGACACCCCAGAGAAGATTCAGAATACCTCCTGCGACAGCACCGACGGTAGTTCCGACAACTCCCAACGCACTTCCCATACGGGTACCACGAACCATCCCGACGACAACAACAGTTCCGCCAGCAGTAATCCCGGTTGCGGTTCCAATCATACTGGCCCGATGAAGCGGGTTTGCAATCGAAGCACAATTGGGACAAAAGACTTTCGCCATAGTAACGACTCCTTCTTTCAGTTGATAAAACCGGCGACCGAAGCCGCCGGGGTGCGAGGTACTCTGTCGTTTGCACCACTTCCGACAGAGGGCGTGCCAGGGTGAATACCCGTGGACTATTTCCACAGTTCCGCCGGTTTGCCGTCCAGTCCGAACAGTCGGGTCAGACTGCGATAGCACTGGTCGGCACGGGCAGGACTGTACTTCTTAGCGGTTTCGGTGAAGGCGTTCAAAAGACTCCACCGGGTCGGTTCCGCAAACTCCTCGTGCCGGGGATGTTTGAATTCATTCCAGACAGTCAGAATATCACATGACGGAATCGCATGACATTCCGCCGCCACCACCAGCGAAGCACGAACTTCATCATCATTGAGTTCATCGATCTTCAACTCCTCTGCTACGTTTTCCAAAGTCAGGAACTCCAGTTCCAGAGCGTTCACCGCTTCCAGAACCAGACCGTTCAGTTCGATCCGGGAGGTATGCCGACGCTTCAGAACCGTACTTCCTCCGAAGCACAAGTTACTGCACACGTGGACACTGATCCCCGCAGACAGACCAACCGCAATCGTGCGATCATGACTGTTGCGGATACCGATGCAGCGGCTCCACTCCATGCTCGAACTTTTGTTGATCCGGATCATGCCGAACATCCGCTGTCCGTCCCGCGCCAAGCCGTACTGCTCCTCCAGAATCTGCCAGTCGTGCGCTTTCACGACATCCGTTACAGCGTCGATCACTTCGCTGTGGGGAACCGGCTTCCAGCTCGCGGTAGCGGTCGGAGTCGGAACCATTGCGATCTCGTCACGTCCGACAAACTTCCCTTCACACATCGTCAATCCCATCATCTCACCTCCATTTCTTCAGATGCCACTGGCTGCAACGATCCCGGTAGGGACACTCGCTACAGGCGTAACTTGTTTCATTGGGCAGGAACACTCCTTTATTGATCGCGTCTTGCGTCCGGTTTACCAGCACCTCGAACCGCTGGAAGTCATGAAAACCGCGACTGGTGTAGTGGCTCTCACATCCCGGCGTCTTCGTCTTGGTAACGACATCAAACCGAAAGAGCGGAGCCGTGCCATTCTGCTTCTCGTAGGCATAGCTGAATACTGTCGCCTGTAAATCACGGTCAGCCTTGCCAGCAGGCCAGCGACTCGCAGAGGTTTTCCAGTCCACGATACAGGCATCCCGTCCATCCTGAACGATGAGATCGAACTCACCGATCAGAGGCTTGTCCAGACCGGGAACATCAACCTTGAATGCCTGCGCGACTCCCTTGATCGTGTAGTAGTCCGTCCAGTTTGCCAACGCCGCATCCAGCATCTTGGTCGCAAGAGCGATCACCGTGTCGAAGTTCTCACCCTCCTTGTAGATCAGGTTCGGGGTTGCTTCGGCTTCGATTCGGAACGCCTCCGCGAAACGTTCCACAAGCTCATCCTGCCGCAGAGTGCTTCCCATCATGCATTCCCATGCCTGAGCGGTCAAGGCTGAATGAAACGCCTTGCCGAACGGAAAGCAGATCGAAGTTCGTTCGACCTCGGCCTGTTCCACGTAACGGTAGAAGTATTGCAACTGGCAGATATTGAGGTACGTATTCAGAGCGGAATACGACCAGTGCGGTTCCTGCCGCAGTTCGTCTATCGTCGCCATTACGCCGCCCTCCATTCGTCGATCTGATCCGAACACTGCTGCCGGGTCAGATGCTGGATGTCCGGCACCTGAAAACGCGCCGCGATCTGCTGCGGAGTGATGCCGCGCTGCCGGGCAAGGTCGAGCAAATATGAAAGCTGTTTCGGGCTTGCCGGAACATCGTTCTGACGCCCCGCTGCCCGGTTGCCCTGCGGCGCGGTTTTGCGCTCTTCTGCGGCGGAATACCCCTCATGATTGCGGGGCACATTTCCATGCAATTCCGCTTCGACCGAATTCCGTACGAGGTCGAACGTTTCATGAATACGGGCTTGGAGAGCTTCACCGGACAAGCCGTCCGGAAGTTCGACCTCGACCGACGCATGATAGCTCTGGCTCGAATACTCTTCCCCGGCGGGAACCTTCTTCGAATACGACGCATTGAGTTTCAACATTTTTTCATCCTCCTGTTGAAATATTTTGTATTTACATTATATTGATATTAACGAGGGAGACGCGAATGAATTTTGAATGGGACGCCAACAAGGCGGAGACCAATCGGCAGAAACACGGTGTGACCTTTCAGGAAGCGGCAACCGTATTTCAGGATGTGGATGCGCTGCAGATTTTCGATCCCGACCATTCGGAGGACGAGGATCGGTTCATCCTGCTGGGGATGAGCGCGGTTCTGCGGATTCTGGTGGTCTGCCACTGCTATCGCGCCAACGATGATGTGATCCGGATCATTTCCGCGCGGAAAGCGACCCGGAATGAGAGTTCCACCTACGAGAGGAGGAAAGGATCATGAGAGCAGAATACGATTTCTCGAACGCGGTCAAGAACCCGTATGTGAAGCCCCGGAAAACGGCAGTGACCATCCGGCTCGATCCGGCGACCGTGGATTACTTCAAGTCGCTGGCGAGTGAGGTGTCACTGCCCTATCAGACGCTGATCAATTCGTATCTGAACGATTGCGCCAAACGCAAAGTCAGACCGAATATCAAGTGGAACTGATCCCGGTCAGATCGCCATCTTGATCCGTTCGATGGCGCGCTTGGCAAGGATGAAATCCCGCTCTTTCTGCTTCTGCTTGAGCACGGCTTCCTTGACCTTGCGGGTCAGGACACCGGTTTCGTCGAGCAGAAGTTTGAGCTTGCCGCGAAGTTCGTCGATCCCGTGATTCAGCTCCTCCATCGGGTCGGGAGCTTCGTTCGCGGACTCCCGGCGGGAGTCGGTTTCTTTGATTTCGTTCGTTTCCATTTTGTTTGCCTCCTGGTTGGTTTGTGGATTGGATTTGGGACTAAGGTGAATCGGCATCGCAACGTAACAGCCGGCGCCGCCCTCGGCCACGACCGGCATCCGTCCGTCCGAATGGGCGCGGAACTTCGTGTAACGCTGCTGAAGCATCCGCAGCAGGATGTACTTATTGAGCACCAGCACCGCCCGCGGCTGAACGCCCAGAAACTCCGCGTCCGTCTCGAACGACATCTCGGGAGTATCGACCGGAACGAGCGTGACACCACGCGGCGTCACGTTGAGCTCAATTCCGTTCAGCGGCTCGTGGTCGGGAACCGTTTTCAGAAACGCGATGATCCGCTCCGGCTCGTGAATCTCAATCTGATAATCCGACGTCTTGTCGGCAGAAATCACCTGCTTCCAATCGGGAAAGTTGCCCGGCAATGCCTTGCCCTGCCACTGGAAACCGCCGATCACGATGCGGAACAGCCGTTCGTTCCGGCAGCGCCAGACGTGCAGCGTACCCGCTTCCTCCGGCCGCGCGGTCAGCAATGCCAGCGGAAACGGCAGCGTCATATCCTCCGGGATTTTCAGCGGACACGGCAGATTGAGCAGCTCTTTACCGTTCGTTGCGGTCACGCCGTCACGGGAAAGGTTGATCCCCCGCAACGCGAGCCGTGCTTCACGCAGATTCACCACCGGGGCCGCCAGTGCCAGCAGCCTGCCGAAATCCGGCGGCAGTTCGACCGTTATCGCGTCATCCGGGACGGCCTCCATTTCCGGCCATTCAAGCTGCTTGCCGGTCACTTCGACCTCGCCGCCGCGCGTGGAACGGATCAACTCACGCAACGCCTTATACTCGACCGAGAACACCTCCATCTCCCCGGCATTACCGGTCACTTCGACCGTGACGGATTCCACGCCATCAGTTGCAGTCATCCAGACCTGTTCCCCGACACCGAGAAGCCGTACCGACCGCTGAACCTCCACCGGAGAAGTCTGCGACACCACCTTGCCGAGCACTTTCAACGCATCCACCAACACACTCTTTTTTGATCTTCATTTTCATTACCTCCATGATGTTAAAACACAATCGGCCCCGGCAGTCTCACGACCGCCGGAGCCGATAACGAACAGGATTATCCTGATTACGCAGAGGTAATATATAAGCGAAAAGTCGTTGAACTACACTGAGCCTGATAGATTGCTGGAATTGCTATCCCTGGCCATCGTAAAGTCTTTAGTTCCGGGCAAGGGTGACAGAGGCACGTTTACGGAAGAGATAAGGAACAGTCTGCTCAAAGGATGTTCGATCGCCACGCACTAGCCGTTCAAGCGTGTCGAAGGCAGTTGCCGCCAAAGCGGTGTAGTTCTGCTCAAGAGTAGTGAGCGGCGGGTCCAAGAACTCTGAAACGTATGGCAGCTCCATCGTTCACAAATGACAGGTCCTGCGGCACCCGAACTCCGGCAACATGCAGCGCGTGAAGGATGTGGAGGGAATTGGTTTCCGACAGATTGATAATAGCACTGACTCCGCTTTCGCACAGTTCCTTGACTACTCCATACGGTTCGTATTTCTCATGCATCGAATGGCGAATCACCGCATGATTCCCGAGGCCAAATCGTTCCATCGCAGCAAGGAAAACGTCACAGCGACGGCAGTTGGCGAAAGTCTCCGGATTCCCGCAGGTGAGCAACCCGATTCGGCGATGGTTATAACTCACCAGATGGTTGAGTGCCTGCGACATACCGTCTGCTTCATCGGAGAAAACCGCGCAAATCCCTTCGAGCGGATTGCCGATGTCGTTGAGGCAGACCAGTGGCAAGGCGTAATTCCTTCCCCAGAAGCTTGCCAAGTGATTGCTATAATCAAAGCTGATCACGCCGAAGAAGTTCTGTTCCGGCAGGGAAGCAAGATCCTCCCCGGCGGTTATCTCCAGTGCATAGCCCAACTCCGCCGCCCGTAACTTCAGCGCATTGAGCAGACTGATGCTGTACCAGCCGAGAATCTCATGTGGAACGACCAACAGTACCAACCGGATGTTGTTTCCAGGACGCGCCAACTCCAGAATTCGCCGCCGCGTTTCCGGCGCAATCCGCCCCCGATTGTTCAACACCCGTGATACCGTTGAAACTGAAACTCCGGTCCGTTCCGCTAATTCTTTCAGCTTTAATCTCATATGTTTAATATAGGTCAGGAGAAAAGGAATATCAAGTCAATGCGCAAAAAAATTGCGCAAATTTGCTCTTTTGTTGTTCATTAATATTGAGATACGGGGTTGCTTTTACCTGCATTTTTAGGTATAATAATTTGCAATTACCAGTTCTGCCGTTTTCAAGATGTAATTCACAGCCATCCCATAGGAAAAGAAAAAGTTGAAAGATGATGGTTCTGGATGCAACTTATATTTCAGCAAAAAAAACAAGGAGCATCCATGAAACCATCAAAGCATAAAATGACCGTATTATCGCAAATTTTCAAGTTGATTCCGCGAAATTTGATTCCGAAACTTGCCAATGAGTTCGGAATAGACAGGCAGTCTCGGGTGTTCAGCCCGACGAGTCATGTTCTGGCTCTGGTCTTCGGACAGCTGACGCATGCCCTGGGGCTGAACGACATCTGCGATACGCTTCGAAATCATTGCGGTCTGGTAAGCAAAATTCGGGATTGCGTTCCCCGAGCCGTAATGGTCTGTCCCACGCGAACCGGAACCGTGACGCAGGCATGGCGGAAAAACTGTTCTGGGAAGTTCTTGCTCATCTGAATGAGATCAGTCCGAACTTTCGGATTCAAGGCAGACGCTACTGTGCGTTGCCGAGACGCTTCAAGCGGATGATCCATGTGGTTGATTCGACAACGATTCAGCTGATCGCCAACTGTCTGGATTGGGCAAAACACCGCAGGCGGAAAGCGGCGGCGAAAATGCATTTGCGTCTGGATTTGCGTTCCTTTCTGCCGAATTTCATTCTTGTAAAAACAGCCGGTACACACGATTCTGCGGAAGCACCGGCACTTTGCGAGGGAATCAACGAAGGTGAAATTGTCATCTTTGACAAGGCGTATGTCGACTTCAAACACCTCTGGCGGCTTTTCCAACGCGGCGTTTTCTGGATCACCCGCGCCAAGGACAATATGAAGTATGATGTTGTGGGACAGCACAGCGCACCCAAGCTCAATATTCTTCGAGATGTTGTCATCAAACTGACCGGACAACGAACTTCCGTCTGGTATCCTGAAACTCTCCGTCTGATCGAAGCAATCGTCGAAATCGATGGAAAGCCCAAACGGATGACCTTCATCACCGACAACTTCACTTGGGCGGCAAGCTCTATTTGCGATCTCTACAAGGCTCGCTGGGCCATTGAAGTTTTCTTCAAGGAGATCAAACAGACTCTTCAACTCTCAGACTTCATTGGCTACAACGAGAACGCGGTGCGCTGGCAAATATGGACGGCTCTTCTCACATATATTTTACTCCGCTTTATTGCATGGCAGAATGAATGGAAGCATACTTTTACAAGATTGTTCACTGCCTTGCGCGGAGTCATCTGGCGCTGCCTGGATATGGGAAGTGTCCTCAGATGTTGTGGGACAGCATCTGACTCTGTCCGTATGCGAGGCGCTCCGGAACAGGCATATTTACCAGGATTCGCACAACTATAATCCAACTCAACGAAAAGGAAAAACCGGAAATGGGTAATTTTAAAAACAATCAACTCAGGCTCAAATAGGGTGGTTAGAATGACGATTTCAAAGAATTATGGGACGGCAGTGATCCGGAAAATAATCCTTCTTTTTTCTTCTCGGCACCGTTGCCGCAACCGGGAAACTTTTCGGAACGGAAGAGATTCTGTTCCAGGTCGATCCGCGGCTCGACGCGCGGGGTCAGGGATTCGATCTGGCCGGCTTTTCCGGAATCCGGACCGACCGGGCGAAGAAGGTTCTGGAGCTGCGCATCCCCGCCGCCCCCCGCAAAACGGGCGTCTACCTGCGGACCTGTGCCGGAATGCTCGCCCGGATGGATACCCGCGACCTCGAAGCGGCGGAGCTCCGCTTCACCCTCACCCCGTCCCGGCCGGTCGCACAGCCGGTCAAAGGGCGGTTCCGGATTCGCTGGATGAGCGGCGAACGGGAAGATCTGGAGTTCCCCGTCATCGCCGATGGCAAGCGCCACACCTATCAAATCGACTTCGCCCGGCTCAAAACCAGACCGAAGCGGACCGCCCGGTTCTACTGCTACATCTTCCCCGATCCCGACGGGAAACTGCCGCAGAGCGAACTGGAATTCGAATCGCTCCGGTTGATTCTGTCGCCCGCGGGCACCATCCGGAACTACACCGAAAACGCCCGCCTCCGCTTCGAACTTCTGGCCGACCAGCTCGCCGCGCTGCAGAAGATGCGCCTCGCGCCTCCGGGCGCGGCGGAGGAATTCGACGTCCTGACGAAAAGGTTCAACCGTCTCACGGCGGAGAACCGTCCCGACCGGGAAAAGATCGCCCCCTTCCGGGAGCTGAGCCGTCGCTACCATGCACTGAGCAGTCAGCTGGCTGCCGGACGGGAACTCGCGGAACTGCTCCGTGAACAAGAGGCGCAGGAAAGCACACTCCGGTTCCGTCGGGAACGGGGGAAACCATTCCGGCCGAACTCTCCGAAGCGGTCCGGCAGTTCGGCGAAAAAAATCACGCCGCCGCGGAAACCTTCCGCCGCACCGGCACCGCCGGAACAGAACAGGGCGCGCAAAAAAGAGCTGAGCCGCACCATCTGGAACAAACTTCTCGCTCCGGAACCGGGCAAGCTCCGCTGGCAGCCGGGAGCGAGCCGGGAGAGCTTCGGCCTCTTCGGCTGGCAGCACGGCAATCTGGACCTCCTCGCCGAAACCGCCCGGCTGGACCGGCTGGAACGCAACTACTTCGTCAATCCGGACGGTTCGAAAACCATGCTCCGGTTCCGTCCGGACGGTGCGGAATATGTCGGCATGGAGTCCACTCCCCGCTCGATCAACTGGACTTCGCGGAGCTGGCGCTACACCTACAGCCTCAACGGCAGAAAGATCCGCTGGGAACTTGCCGGCAGCTGGCTGGCCCCCGGAGTTCTCATCGACACCGACGCGCCCCGGATGGCGATCGCCCCCCTCTCCGGAGCGGCGAAAGCGCCTCTGCGCCTCGCCATCCCCACCCGGCAGGGAATCCGTCTGCTCGGGAGCGGAGAACTTGCGCAGTTCCACTGGCGCGACCTCTCGGAAAACTGGCTGCTGATTCTGGGCGGTTCCCAAAATCCGGAAGTTCCCCGGCTGCTCACCCTCCAGCACCGCCCCGCCTCGGTGGAGTTCCGGAATGGAGAGATTATCCTCTCCCGCACCGCCGGAGTCGGAACGGTCGGATTTGCCCAGCTCTACGGAGTGCGGCCGCTTCCGGCGGGATGGTCCACCCGGTGGAAACAGCTCCCGCAAGCGGTCACCGAACAGTGTCGCCGCCTCAACGCCGTGATGACCGCTTATCCGTGGCAGTGCGACGAATTCTTCGCCGTGGACCGGGAGAACAACCGGCTCCACATCGCCAACGGCTTCACCTACCGCAAAATCCAAAACGACTGGAACTATCCGGGCCGCGAGATCGCCCCGCTGCCGCCGGTCCTGCCCTTCGCCGTCCGCAAGGGATATCCCGCCCAGCTGCCGGAGTATGAGAACTTCGACTTCGACACCATCTTCGGCCCCTATGCCGGTGTCTATGCCAACCGGCTGGAATACTCGCTCTTCCTGCCCGACCTGCAGGGAGTGAGCTATCTCAAGACCGACCGCTACCCGCAGCGGATCACCCGGGCCAACCAGGCGGTCTGGAGCTACAAGGAGGTGCATCCGAACAGCTACACCGCCCGCCCCCACGATCCCTCCACCACCTGGGCGATGTATCTGGACTCCTGGAATCTGCTCAACCCGGCGGAACGGAAGTTTCTGGAAACCTGCAACCGGATCAGCCTCGATGTCTATTTTGCCGCGACGCGGAACGCCAACTATACCCTCGAAGGAATCTATGAAAGTCACCTCCCGGCGGAACGCGTCGAACCCTTCACCGGGCTTTTCTACCCGGTCTTCGGCTGGATTTCCCGCTCGAAAAACCGCACGTACTGGAGCGACATCACCGACTTCTCCGGCTTCCTGCTCCGCTGGATTCAGCTCTACGGACGCCACACCGGCGACTGGGATCGAATCCGGCGGAACTGGTCCGACATCCGGGCGAACTATCTGCCGCTGCTGCGCCGCTGTGACTGGCCTTCGATGGCGGTGGGAACCACCGACAGCCGTCTCACCCACACCATCGACATGGCGCCGGACAGCTGGCTCGCTTCGGAAGCGATGTACAAGCTCTCCTGCCGGATGAAGGAGCGCCGTTTCGCCGATCTCGCCGCAATGGTCGCCGCCAGAGAGGCGGTTCCGCTCGTCGCCTCGCTGTTCAAGCGGGAGCTGGAGATGGCCTACTGCAACAGCTGGGATTGGAAGAGTCAGATTCCCGAAATCGGCTACAGCCAGTTCGGCGTTGTCACCAACACCCGCTGGGATAATCCGGTGCTTTCCACCAGCATGATCGTCGGGATGCACTACTCCGCCCCGCTGCTCGATCTCTACCGCTCGACCTGCCCTGAAGCGCTGGCCGCCTTCACCCGCCGGATGAAAGAGAGCTACCCGCAGTGGAAGAATCCGCGCTACCTGCGCAAAGGAGACCGGCTCAGCGTCAACGGTCCGCTCCCTTCGCCCGCTACCTCTTTTTCGCCGACGTCGAGAACGCGCCCACCGAAGAGCTGGCGGAGCTCGCCTCGATCGGCGCGCTGGAGCGGGGCGGCTCCCTCTGGGGCACCACCTCCGGCAGCTGTTACTATCTGCTCACCAACTCCGCGGCGGCACTCCTGGTCGGCCGTGACGCCCCGGTACGGCTGCGCAACTGGGAACCGGCCCGGCTGGAACAGGCGGTCTATCAGGAGAAGAAGAACACCGCGCAGATCACCTTCATCGCGCCGGAACCATTCCGGGCGGAATTCATCAGCTTCGCGGAACCGGCGGAAATTCTGGTCAACGGCCGGAAGGCGGCAACGGACACCTTCCGCTATTCTCCGGAGAAAAAACAACTCGAACTCCAACTCGGTCAGGGCACGTCAAACGTGACGCTCCGCTATCCCGGCTGGCAGCCGCCGGAGCGGGTCCGGGTGGAGCCTGCGCCCGAACCGCCGATGACCCGTGAAATGGAATACTGTCTCGCCGCCCGCAACCGCCGGCCGCCGCGCGAAATTCCGGAAGCCGTTGCGCCGGAACGCAAACCGCTGTCGTTGGAGAAACAGTTCAACGCCGCCCTGCTTCCGCAGGGGGAATCCTCACCACTCCGCTGGCGGCGGCAGAAAACATCACCCGCCGGACACGGGAGTTCCGCGCCGTACCGTTCCGGATCGGCACAACCTCCTCCGGCGCAATCGCGCTGCTGACCGGGAACGTGAAACTGGCGCTTCCCGGCCGCTGGAAGACGCTCCACTTTCTCCACATCACCTCCGGAGCGGAGCGCACGAAGCCCTTCCGCTACATCATTCACTTCGCGGATGGGTCCCGGCAGGAGTTCGCGCCGGAGAACAGCGGCAGTGCCGTTCCGGCCGGCTGGCTCAAGGAAACGCTTTCCGGCAGAAATCTCCGCCTCGCCGAATGGACCAACCGGGAACGGGAGGAGATTTCCGGCGTCACCGCGGAGTTTCAACGCAATCTCAAAGAGATTCAGAGTGTGGAGATCGAATGCCTCAATCCGTCGGCTCCCGGCGCTCTGCTCGCCGTCACCGGCACCCCGGCAGATGAACCATAACCCCAACCCAAGGAGATCTTGATATGAAACCGAAGTTTGGAAAAAACGCGTTCGGCACGCACACAACCCGCCTTGACGACAAAGCCACACAACCATTTACTGTAAAATCATTTACTCTCATCGAACTCCTCGTTGTCATCGCCATCATTGCGATTCTCGCGGCCATGCTGCTGCCGGCGCTGAACCGGGCCAGAGAGACGGCGCGGACCGCCACCTGTCTCAACAACATGAAACAGAACGGTCTCGCCTTCAACGCCTATGCCAACGACTTCAACGACCGGGTGACAATCCGATGGAAACACGAATCTGCGGTCGGAGTCCCGCGAGACAGAAAATGGTGGAGTTTTCTGGCCAACCAGTCCGATCTGCAAAAATAAAACAGTAGCCAGGGAAAAAATGGCGCCCTACCGCTGCCCCTCGTCCCCGTTCTTCCCGAATGACGACCGCACCTTCGATTCCGTCTATGCCGGCAACACCACCGTTTCAGATATCTGGGATGGCGTATGGGTTCCGGTCCCGGGGATCACCCAGTACTTCGCGCATGAATACTGCGTTCTGAAATGGTCCTCCATCCCGCGACAGGAAAGACGGCTGGCAGGGCAGACCGACACGGCCGGCAATGTCCGCCCCGTGGATTTCCGTTTCCCGATCCTGGGAGAATCGGTCAACTGCAACGACGCCGCATGGAAGGATTATCAATTTTTCAATCTCGGCCGCATCACTTCCTATGTGAACATGATTCACAACGGGCAAACCAATCTCCTCCATGCTGACGGCAGTGCCCGCACTGTCAATCTGCAGAAAATTCGCAGTACGTATGGCTTCCTCAAAGCCTACGTCAAGGGAGCCCCTGTCACACTCTGATCCGGCGTCTTCCCGTTCCGGTCTTCCCGCCGCCCCTTGCGGAAGGGCCGGAATTTTTTCATTTCAGCCACGGCAGTGCTGGATTGATTTCAACGCCTTTGCGCTGTATTGTATGAATCCGCAACAAAGTAAGTGCCCAGCCAGCCCCATCTGGATTTGAGGCAGACAGCGTGGTATGTTCTGCCACAAACCGGAATAATGGGAGGACGGCATGGGACGTGAAGGACGAGATTATTGGGAGGCGCAACTGTCAGAATATTGGGACAGCGGCTTGACGATTCAAGAATACAGCGAACTGAAAGAACTTCCTTACGAAAGTACCCGCCGCTGGATCCGAGTGTTGCAAAAGGCTTTGAAGTGCATAGATTCTCATATTGCATTCGCAACCGGATAACCTCAGCTGTATATTAACTGAAAAATACAGCAGCCAAATTGTTGATGGAGCGATTTACAATATGAACAGTAAACAGGTCAATGAAACCGTCAATAAAGTGTTTTCGTTCATGCAGAATGTGAAAGACGGGGATCTGCGGACAATTCTCGTGAATATGCAGAAAATGAACGACTACATGGCGGAGAAGCTCCGCATCTACGAGGAGCATCTGGCTTCGCTGACGGGCAAGGAACGCCCAATCCTGACGGAATCCGACAAACGCCGATTGGCTCAAAAAGGCAAAGAATTGAATGATTTTCTGCTTGCCGCCATAGAACCGACATGGGCTCCCGGAACAATCCGAAAATGGTATTCGGATCTGGTGGGAGCGAAATATAACAGTGTCAATGAGGGACAGAAGAAGCGGGGCAGAAAGCCCATCTCGCCGGAAATAGTTGAAAAAGTCCTGCACTTGGCGAAAAGCAATCCCGATTGGGGATATGAACACATTGCCGGAACAATGCGGTATCTGGGATACAATGTCAGTGCAACAACGATTCGGCATATTCTGGAAGCGAACGGCATCGTTCCTGATCCCGACCGTAGATTACGCGGAGATTGGTCTCAATTTATCGAAACGCAGCAGTATGTAACCGCATCGACGGATTTCGCCCAGGTGGAACGTTTGACTCCATTCGGACTGGTTCGTGAGAGTCTGCTGTTTTTATGGACATCGGCAGCCGGGAAGTATGCCTGGGAGGTATTGTTCATAATCCCGACAGCAACTGGACTACACAGATTGCCAGAAACATGTGCGATATGTGGGACGGTTTCATGCTGGGGAAAAAATACCTGATCCATGATCGCGATCCGCTTTTCAACAAGAGATTCGATTCTGTTTTTGAATCTATTGGGGTTCAAATCAAGAGGCTGCCGCCGTTCACACCGCAGATGAATGCCCGCATGGAGAATTTCATTCGGGCGATCAAGACAGAGTGTCTGAACAAGATTATTTTTACTTCAGAACGGCAACTTCGGCTGGCGGTCAAGGAATATCTTGAATACTGGAACCATTATCGTCCCCATGCCGGGCTTGGCGGCAAAATGGTCAAACCGTATCCGCAGGATATGAATGCCCCGGTCAGAGAGGTTTCATTTCTTGGTGGCTTGCTTCACGGTTATCGACGGGAACCGATGGCGGCGTGAACGTGAGGAATTTATGCACCCCCGTTACGCGCGCGTGAGGATTTTCGCTCTTGTCAGAAAAAAATAGGGATTTTATGACAGTCTGCCAGTCTGATTTTTTCGTAAGCCAGGTCATGTGTAGAGACCGGAAGTTCGAATCTCTTTTCTACCATTTTCGCGATGTTCAAACTCTTTTTTGAGGTAGAATGAAGTTCCAGTTTCTCACGGAGAATTTTTTCGAGAAGTGAAAATGCTCCTCCTTTTGAGACTCGAAAAATTCGCCATTTTGAGGTGGAGAGAATTTTTTCTGGAAAATAAAAGAATGGTCCAGGATATAAATATCTGTTGAGATTTTACGCTCAAAATCTCAAAATCGTTGTTTCAAATTCTCCGCTTACAGACTCATTTCAAGGGTGAAACGTTTCAAAAAGCAAGCCCCCCAGTTTCATTTTCTGGAGGCTCAGTTTCAACTAATAAGCTATCATAAATAAGCATTTATGCTTTCAGTACGTGCCGGACACGGTTCAAAATTTCCTCGGTAGGGATATCGGGAGTATCGAGCAACTTCAATGCTTCTTCAATCCGCTGGCGATCGGATTTGGTCGTGATGGACGCGACAGCGGCAATCGCTTCCATTTGGGCCTCCTCTCCAATATGAATATAGTATTTATCAGCTATATCAGAATCGGTGCCGAGAATTGAAAGCAATACGGCTTTCGGGACGCCCGCTTCGGCACAATGACTGGCAAAGCTGTGGCGCAGGGAATGAAAGCCGTAGACCGTTGCCTTCTTCTTGCGCCCCGGCACCTCCACGGATGGCTCCAACCCGATCCAGCGGATCACCCGGAGAATGTCCAAGCCGACTTTATTGCATCCGACATCTTTGCCGCTGGCGTCTTTCTGCTTATAGCGAGCCGCACAGTTCGGGCAGATATATTCATCACGCTTCCATGCCAACGCTTCCTCAAGTACCGCCAATAGCTGATCGGCGATTGGTATTGTGACCTCCTTACCGGTTTTGAACTGCTTGACCCAGATGCGCCGCCGTTCAAGATCAACCTTATGCCATTGCAGCAGAACGCAGTCTTTCAGCCGCTGGCCGGTGAACATCCCCAAATGATAGATGACCCGGATTTCCGGCTTGTTCTTCACTTTGTGCGTAGAATCGGCCAGTACGTCCAGCAATGCCTGTTCCTGCTCGCGAGTAAAGGCAAGACGGCGTGTATTGTGTTCCTGCTCTTCGCGGTCTTTACGCCACAGGACGGGCGATTGGAACGGGGAACCGTCGGGACAATACTCAATAAGAGTAGAGAAGATTTTCCGCAGCCGTTTGATCTTGCGGTTGTGCGTATCAACGGCCAGTTGACGTTCCCGGAGCTTTTGCGCATAGGCATCGGCGAGTTCCGGCGTCACTTCGTGAAGATATTGACAGCCTTTCGGAAGAGACTTCAGGAAATCTCTCCAGTCTGCTTCATAGGCGAGACGTTCGTTAACAGTTGCAGGAGTGGCACGATTCGGGTGTTTTGCGTAAACATTCCACGCTTCGGTAAGCAACAATACGTTTGCCGGCTTAATCAGATTGCGCGCGTGAGCAACATGTGCCGAAACGACTTCCATGCTGGTCGCTTTCAGAACCGGAAGCAGCTCTTTGACTTTCCGCTTCGCTTCTTCCTGATTCTTGGTTTTCAGGCTGATCGACTTGCGTTCACCGTTGATCTGATAACGATAATGATATGTCCCGTTCGGTTTCTGGTAGATGGTGCCGACTTCCTGCTTCATGACTTTCCTCGCCATTGCCCTCTTTCCTCATAACTATCCTCGTGAGCTAAAATAACACTGATTTCGAGGATTGAAAGGCAATAGTGGCACAAAACGGCACAAAATCTTGCATTCTGAGGTTAGAATGGTACCGGAGACGGGACTTGAACCCGTATGGTTGAAACCGCTTGATTTTGAGTCAAGTGCGTCTGCCATTCCGCCACTCCGGCACGTTTTTTCTTAAGATAGCTCCCGAACGGCCGCTTTTCAAGCCGGATTCAGTAAGTTCCGACATAAAAGAACCGATTCCGCCGGGGGCGAAGTTGACCCAGGCGATCCGGCGGTTCGCGGTGTCGAGGAAGAGATCTCCCCTGCCGCCGATCTCCGGCGCGGCCTCTCCCGCCGCGGGAATCCAGCCTGCCGCCCGCAGCCCGGCCGCAGTCGAGCGGAGCAATTCCGCCGGCTCTCCGGAAGCGGCGCGGAAGGAACCGTAAAGATTGCCGGTGCGGCAGAATTCGATCACCTGCACCGGCTCCGCTCCGACCGGCAGCCGGGGCAGTCCGGAGGGCCAGCGGGGCGGTTTCGGGAGCTTCTCCGGCGTGACCACCCGGAACGCGGTCACCGGCTTGCCCGGGCCGGAGTCGATCAGCAGATACCGTTCCATCCGGCCGCCGCCCAGCGGACGGCTCACCCGGAGCGTCCCGCCGGAGCGGATCAACTCCTCGGGTTTCAACTGTACGGAGAGGTGGCGCACCAGCTCGTCGAACGGGGTGGAAATCCGCGAAACAGTCATTTCGAGCCGGAGGCCGTTGAAGAGCAGCGATTCCCGGTGTTCTCCCCGCTGCTCCACACCCGGAACCAGTTCATCGAATCCGGCGGCGCGGCCGCCATTCCCCCGTCCCGGAGGGGGCGGAGCGTGAATACCTCCGCCCGCAATCCGGGCGCGAGAAGGAGTGCGAGAGCAAGCGCCGCGCCGCGTTTCACCGCGTTTACCGATGCTTCAGGCCGTCGACGAAGCGGCCGATCCGTTCGATCGCCTCGATGATATCCTCCGCGCTGGAGGCGTAACAGCATCGGACGAATCCTTCGCCGCAGGCGCCGAACGCCGGCCCCGGCACCACCGCCACCCGTTCCGCACGGAGCAGTTCTTCGGCGAATTCGGTCGAGGAGAGTCCGGTAGACGCGATCGACGGGAAGGTGTAGAACGCCCCTTTCGGCATCAGGCAGTCGAGGCCGATCCGGTTGAATCCGGCCACCATCAGATTGCGCCGCTCGCGGTAGCTTTCGCGCATTTCGTTCATCGCCCGGCGGCCGTTGCGGAGCGCCTCCAGCGCCGCCTCCTGCGCGGTGGTCGAGGCGCACATGATCGCGTACTGGTGCACCTTCATCATCGCGTCGATGATCTCGTGGGGCCCGCAGGCGTAACCCACCCGCCAGCCGGTCATGGCGAACGCCTTGGAGAATCCGTGGAGGAAAATGGTCCGCTCCCGCATGCCGGGCAGCGAGGCGATCGAGACGTGGGTTCCCTCGTAGGTCAGTTCAGAGTAGATTTCATCGGTGATCACCACCAGATCGTTTTCGATGGCGATTTCGGCGATCTTCTCCAGCCCCTCGCGCGACATCACCGCGCCAGTGGGGTTGCAGGGGAAGTTCAGCAGCAGCACCCGGCTGCGCGGCGTGATCTTCGTGCGGAGCACCTCCGGATCGAGCGCGAAACCGTCCTTCGCGTAGGTCTCCACCGGCACCGGCACGCCGTGCGCCATGCGCACTTCGGCCGGATAGGAGACGAAGCACGGTTCGGTGTAGATCACCTCGTCGCCCGGATTGACCAGCGCACGGATGGCGATGTCCAGCGCCTCGCTGACCCCGACGGTGACGATGCACTCGTTTTCGGGGCTGTACCGGACATGGTAATCGGATGCGACGTAGTCGCAGATCTCCCTCCGCAGCGCGATCGTCCCCAGATTTGAGGTGTAGCTGGTGTGCCCCTTCTCCAGCGAGAAGATGCCGCTTTCGCGGATGGTCCAGGGAGTGGTGAAATCGGGTTCGCCGACGCCGAGCGAGATGACGTCGTCCATCGTGTTGACCAGATCGAAAAAGGCGCGGATTCCGCTCTTGGGCAGATCCTTGATATGGTCGGCGACCAGCGGCCTACGGACAGATTTTGAGTCGTTCATATTCTTCATCATTCTGCATGATCCTGCCGGATTCCTTGTATTTCTTCAGCAAAAAGCTCGTGGAGGTCGAAAGGACCCCTTCGATGGTGGAGAGTTTCGCCGAGACGAACGAGGCCACCTCCTGGAGCGAATCGCCCTCCACCGTGAGCAGCAAATCGAAGCTCCCGGAGACCAGATAGAGGTCGGTCACTTCCGGGAAACGGGCAATCCGTCGCGCCACCTGGTCGAAGCCGCCTTCGCGCCGCGGAGTCACCCGGACCTCGATCAGCGCCTTGACCTTGTTGTCGTCGAGTTCGCTCTCGTTGAGAATCGCGGTATAGCCGCGGATGACGCCGCTCTTCTCCAGTTCGCGGATCTCCTGTTCCGCCTCCGCCTCCGGGAGGCCCGACCTCAATGCGATTTCCTGAATGCCCATACGGGCATTTTCCCTCAGCAGGGCGAGAATCTTATGGTTCATATCCTCTCCTATGATAAAATTCCACTTCGATGCCGGGAAAAACTCAATTTTTTACGAGTTTGAATTGAGTAAAATCCTCAAACATCCAGTTGTTTTTTAATGTTCGATACACGATATCGAGGAATTTGCGAGCCAAGGCGATATTGGCTTTCGCTCCACCCCGCCGACTTTTAACCGATTCATGAAAGGCATGGAGATACGGGCTGTATCGTTTTGCGATCAGCGCACATTGAACCAATGTGGTTCGTGCAATTTTGCTGCCGTTCTTCGTGATTCGTCCATGACAGACCGTATCATTTGAATTACTTACTCTCGGGACGATTCCGATATAAGCCGCAAGCTGTTTCGAAGAACGGAAGTCATGGATATTGCCGATTGTCGAGAGCAGAGTTGCCGCCCCTTTCGAACCGATTCCTTTAATGGATTTCAGATTCTTGAAGCCGTCCATCTTACTGCCATGATCCTCAATCGTCTTATCCAATTTTTCAATGCTTTGATTCAAGCTGCGAATTTGTTCGACGACCACGAACAGTTCCGTATCGGTGATTGGGTCAAAGTGAAAGCTCAAAGCTTTTCGAAGCCCGGTCTCCGTGGACAACTCCTCCCGCTTCAAAACGATGAAATTGGCAGCCAGCAGATTATTGACTTTGTTTTTCAAGACGGTACGCAACTGAACCAGCTTTTCCCTGGTCTGCGTCAAACTTGAAATCTTCGCTTGTAAATCGTCTTTCATTCTTACCTCCGGAAGCATATCCTTTTCCAGAAACTCCGCCAATATTTTCGCGTCATGCTTGTCCGTCTTTTTCGTGGACGTGCTGATCACTTTGAACTGTGAGGGATTTACTACGACGAGCCGTCCCACATGAGCTTTCAGGAACCGGCAAAACATAAATGTGTTGCCGGTCGCTTCCACCGCCATGGCAGTATCCTTTCCGAGCAGTGAAGCAAAACCTTTCAACTCACTGATTTCGCACTTGCCGATTTTCTTCTCCTCGCCGTTTTCCCGGATACAATACGTGAAGTTGTTCCGGTGCAAATCCACTCCCACAAAACTTGTCATCATCGTCAGCCTCCATTCGTTTTTCACGAATCGAAGCGGAACTGCTGTCACGGCCTCACCATCCTCCTATACAGAGTAGTCGAATTAACATCGCTCTCTACGGTGGCGCTCTGGTTTGCAGATCTGACTAATCTCCTTTCCGGGGTCATCCTCTTCTCGGAGGCGCCTCAAATAAATATTCAGTCTGCAACCTGTCCGCTTCCATACGTGTAAGTTAATCGCCATAAATTACACGCCGCAAGCAGAAACCGCGAACGTCAGCTATTTATCATACCATCTCCTTTCCCGCGGGTTCTGCCGCGCGGATGATCTGTTCAGTTGATTTTCCACATGCCCAGCACGATGAAGAGTGCGCCGTTGTAGATGAAGCTGTCGAGCACGTCGAATACGCCGCCCATGCCCGGAATGATCGCGCCGGAATCCTTCACTCCGGCGCTCCGTTTCAGCGCCGATTCGGTCAGGTCGCCGGCGAGGCTGCCGATGCCGAGCACCACACCGGCTGTGATGTACCACCAGATCGAGGTGCCGAGATTCTGGAACGGCATCCGGCAGAAGGGGGCTTCGGCGTAGATCTTCCAGAAGATCAGGCTCACGCCGACCGAAAAGAGCAGTCCGCCGACGGTACCCTCCCACGATTTCTTCGGGCTGATCGAGGGGCAGATCTTGTGGTTGCCGTTCTTCATCCAGCGTCCGGAGAGCATGCCGAAGATGTAGCCGCCGGTATCCATCGCCTTGGTCACCAGAATCAGAAAGAGCAGCTGGCGCGCGCCGATGTTCAGCGGTACCGGCCCGAGCGGCACGGTCCGGTTGAAGTAGACCGAAACCACCGCGAACATCGAGCTGCCGATCAGCACCAGCACGCCGAGCGAAGCCGCCGCGCGCAGCAGCAGCTCCTTCCGGCGCTCCCGGCCGAAGAGCACGAGAAACCAGCCGCCGAACACGGTGAAAACCAGCAGCAGAAACTCAAATTTCATCAGGAGCTGCGCCATCTCGACCTGGCCGATGTTCAGCAGCGTTCTGGCGGCAAGGTAGCCGAGGAAAAGCAGTCCGCCGAGCAGGGCTGTGGTTTTCGGCAGTGCGGGCGCGCCGCACTTTTCGACCAGTTTGCAGCACTCATGGAGCGTCGCGGCGATGGCGCCCGAAGCGACGATGGTGAAGAGCCATGGCCCTCCCGCCCGCCAGTAGACGACGGCGGCGAGCAGCGCCAGAAGCAGTGGAAAGCTGATTGCCCGATAGAGAAACACTTTTTTAAATCCTTCCTCTCAATCCGTTATTTTCCCGTTGTTTTCCGTTATTTCCGGCCGCCGAAGCGGCGGTCTCGCTGCTGAAAGGCGGCGACGGCGGCTTTGAATTCCTCTTTGCCGAAATCCGGCCAGAGGGTGTCGGTGACATACAGTTCGGCGTAGGAGAGCTCCCAGAGCAGGAAGTTGCTCAGCCGAAGCTCGCCGCTGGTCCGGATCAGCAGATCCGGATCCGGAATATCCGGCGCGTAGAGGTAGTTGCGGAAGCTCTCCTCGGTGATCTCCCGGCGCGGCTGCCCCGCCAGTTCGGCGGTGATCCGGTTGACCGCGTCGACGATCTCGGCGCGGCCGCCGTAGTTGAGCGCGAGATTGAGCGTGCCCTTCGCGTTGTTCTTCGTCGCTTCGACGGCGGCGAGCAGTTTCTTGCGCGCGCCGGCGGGGAGTCCGCCGGTCCGACCGATGGTGCGCAGCCGGACCTCGCGCTTCTGCAGCTCCGGCAGGTTCCGGTCGATGAACTCCTCAAGCAGATTCATCAGCGCCGCGATCTCGGCGGGCGGACGCTTCCAGTTTTCGGTGCTGAAGGCGTAAAGGGTCAGGAATTCCACACCGCACTCGTTCGCCGCTTCCAGCACCTCGGAGACCTGTTTCGCCCCTGCCGGTGACCGGCGGTACGGGGCAGACCGCGCTGCTCCGCCCAGCGGCCGTTGCCGTCCATGATGATGGCGACATGGCGGATCGTACCATTCATCGCTCGTCTCCGCCGAACATCGCATCCTCGACCGCCGCACAAACGGTGTGGTAAACCGGCAGGTGGAGCTCCTGGATGCGATAGGTTTCCGAATCGGGAACCGCGATCACGACGTCGGCGTATTTTTCGCAGGCGCCGTGGCGGTTCCCGGTCAGCAGAATGGTGCGGATTCCCATCATCTTCGCGGTCATTTCGGCGTATTTGACATTGACCGCGCCGCCGCCGGTGGAGATGCCGAGAAGGACATCCCCCGTCGTCCGAGCGCGTAGAGCTGCTGAGCAAAGACCAGAAAGGGATCGACGTCATTGCAGAACGCGCTGGTGAACCCCGGATGCGACAGCAGCGAGACGGAGCGGAGTCCGCGCTGGAGTTTCCCGGCCAGTTCCGAACCTTCCGCGCCGAACCTTTCGGTAAAATGTTTCTGCTCCGCCGCCGGCAGTTCGCGTCGCAGCAGGAACCCTTTCAGAAACTCCCCGCAGATGTGATCTGCGTCGGCAGCTCGAGCCGCCGTTGCCGCAGCAGAATAGGGTGTTGCCCGCCCGGAACGCGGCGAGAATCATTTCGATGGTTTCGCGGATTGCGGGTGCCGCCGGCGCCAGTTCGGGGTGGCGCCGCAGAAGGGTTTCGATATGGATTTCGATCGATTGCATAATCCAGTTCCTCGCTGCGTAAAATGATTTCAGATAACATAGCAAACAAACCGGTTTTTTCAATCCCGTCGACGTTTTTTCCGGGGAATTCCGGACGATGGAGGAGACAAAACGAAAAAAGTTGTCCGCACCGGCGGATTTCCCGTGCAATTTTTCTTTTGCGCGTCTATAGTAACCCAGCCGGAAAAATGGAGTTTCACACTGTGAAAAATCCTGCGGACCCCCGGCGGAATCTGGGAGAATAAGAATCATGAAAGAGCTGGAAGGAAAAATCGCACTGGTAACCGGCGCGTCGCGCGGACTCGGCCGGGGCGTGGCCATGGTGCTGGCGGAGAAGGGAGCGACCGTCGTCGTCAACTTCCGGAGCGGCGCCGACGCGGCGGCCGAAACCGTCGCCGCCATCGAAAAGGAGGGGCGGAACCGCCGTCGCCATGCAGGCCGACGTCTCGGAGTCCGGGGAGGTCGGGAAATTGTTCGACCGGATCGCCGGAACCTTCGGCCGGCTCGACATCCTGGTCAACAACGCCGGAACTTCGCGGGCGCAGGACATCTTTCAAATGAGCGAGGCAGACTGGGATTTCATCCTCAAAACCAACCTCAAGAGCGTATTCTTGTGCAGCAAGCGGGCGATGGAGATGATGCGCGAACAGAACTTCGGCCGGATCATCTCGATGACCAGCATGGTCGCCTACCGCGGCGCGGTGTTCGGCCACTGCCACTACGCGGCGACGAAGGGGCGATTCTCTCCTTCACCCGTACAATCGCGCGGACCGGCGCGCCGTACCACATCACCGCCAATGCGATCGCACCGGGCATCATTGAAACCGAACTGCTCTTTCAGACCCACGGCGATGAGGGGGTGGCGAAGCTTGCCGCGACCGTTCCGCTCGGGCTGGGCAAGCCGCGCGATGTGGGGCTGGCGGCGGCTTTTCTCGCGGGCGAGGGGGGCAATTACATCACCGGAGCCTGCATCGACGTCAACGGCGGAATGTACTTCCACTAGGCGTCGCGGGAAACGGCCAGCCCGGCCTCTCCTACTCCAGCTGGAGCACCTTCCAGAGGGAGGGGTCCTCTCCGGTCCCCCATGCCAGGCGCGGCGGCCAGATACCCCTCCCGCAGTTTGCCGTCGTTGTCGTTGACGATCAGATTGAAGCGGAATCCGGTTCCGGCGATCTCCCGCGTCATGCCGAGCGCGGCGAAGGGCAGGAGCGCCTCGTAGAGGGTCCGACGGTTTTTTTCGTCGCGCCGGGCGGTCGCCCGGACGGCGGCGGAGGGATCGGCAAACCCCTCCGGACGACTCCAGCAAAACACCTCCGTCCCGCCATCGCCGCGCCGGGCAAACCCGATGCTCCAGAACCCCTTCTGCCCCGGCAGCGCCAGGCCGAACTGGACGCTGTCTCCCCGCCAGATCGCTTCACCGGAGTTGGTCTGTGCATGACGGTCGTCGGTGACCTCCGCCTTCAGACGCAGAAACTCTCCCCGGCGCTCCAGAAAGATCCGGGCGGAGAGATCGGCCGGACCTTGCCAGTAGAAGGGCTCGTTCCCCGGAGCGCTCGGCACCAGCGCGTGGTACTGCCCGGCGTCCGCCAGCACGAACAGCGGCTCGCCCGCCGCCGGCTTCCGGGTCAGCGCAAGCGGAATCCGTTCGATGACGGCATCATCCAGCGAGAGCTCCAGCTGCAGAGTCTCCGGATGTGAAAGCGGCGCTGTAAAGCTCTTCGCCGCCCGGAGAACGAGCCTCACCTCCCGGGTCTCGCCCGGCCGCAGCGGGACGATTTCGCGTTCCGGCGTGACGGATACCCCGTCCGGAGCCGCAGCGTTCAGCGTCAGGGACAGCGGCTTCTCCGCCGGATTGAACAGGGCGATGGAACAGGTGCGCTCCCTCCCCGGCTCCAGAATGAGTTGTACCGGCAGCTGTTCCGGCAGAAAACCGCGCGTGAGGCGGATTTCCCCGCTCCCGCCCGGGGGTGTTTTCAGCGTGAAGGGGGTGGAGGTGACCGGGATGCATGCGTGTTCTCCCCGGAGTTCGACCGGCGTCTCCTTCCCGAAGAGATCCACCTTTACGGTTCCGGGGGAAGGGTGGCGAAGAGGGTCCGGGGGCGTTCACGCTGATTGCTCCAGAGCGCCAGAAGCGCCCCGCCGTCTGTGCCGCGGAACCGCAGGGCGCTGATCTCCTTTCCGACGGGAATCCTGTCCGTAAATTCGGCATTCCGGTAGTTGGCGGAAAGCATATTGAAGGCGAGATAGGCCGGTTTCGGCTCGAACTCCGTCGTGAGCAGGCCGAAATGGCGCTCGTAATGGCCCGGAGCGTAGAGTTCGCCCTTCTCCCGCAGATTGTACCAGTTGTAGCCCACGGCGCCGAAGGCACGGGCGGTCAGGAGTTTCCTGAACAGGCTCGCGGCCTGCTCCCGCTCGCCGATCCGGACGGAACTCTCCGCCGTTTCGTTGGAGTACCAGGGGCGGTGAGCATTCCTGCCGATCAGTCCGCTCCGCTCAAGCTGTTCCAGCTGCGACTGATAACCGGCGAGGGGGCCATGGCCGTGAAAGGCGAAAAAGGTCGAAGTGTCTGCCGCCGTTCTCTTTGAGCAGTCTGATCCAGCCGTTGTTGGAGCGGGGATCGGCCGCCGCGTCGGTCTGAGTACCCGCGATGCCCCCGTTCATGACCACCGCCTGCGGCGAAACGCGCCGGATGGCGTCATATCCGGCTCGGAGCAGCTCCATGTACCGGGAAAAGTCGAAGTTGGCGAAGAGGATCAGATCCGGTTCGTTCCAGAGTTCGAAATACCGGATGCGTCCCTGATAGTGTTCGGCGATCTTCGCGCAGAAGGCTGCGTAGAGTGCCGGATCGGCGAACCGGCCGACCCGGGCGAATTCCGGCGCGCGGTACTTCGGCGTGAAGTCGCGGGGGACCGCCCAGTCCGGCGGATTTCCGAGGATCGCCTCCACTTCGACGCCCTGAGCGGCGAGCAGACCGACGAGCTGGTCATAGAGGGTGAAATTCCACCGGTCCGGTTCCGGCTGAAAACGGTTCCAGGAGAAATCCAGCCGCATGATTCCGGCGCCGCAGAGGCCGGCGGCCAGAGCTTCCAGCTCCGCCTTTTCCCGGCCGAACCGCTCCATGTGGCTGCAGACGCCGAGGAGAAATCCCGGGGTACGTTTCGCGACCGGTCCCGCCGGGACCATCCGACCGAAGCGGTGTTCGCCGGAATACTCTTTCCCGGTGGCGCTGATCAGGCGGTAGTTGAGCTTCCACCACCCCGGAGCGGAGTAATCGCCGGGAAGGGCGATGCGCCCCGGCGTTTCCGGCGTGGCCCGGGCGGACACTCCGGCCTGCCGGAGGTTGCCGGCGCCGTCCTCGATGCGCAGCACGCCGCCGAGGAAGAGCTCCCCCGCTGGCCTCGTTGCGCACGATGAGCGCAGGCGGCTCCTGCCGTTGCGGCAGCAGGAGATTCAACCGGTGTCCGGTCTCCAGCGAGATGGTCGCCGCTTCGCCGAAGCGCCGGCAGGCGAGGGAATCGAGCAGGATCACGGCGCCGGAACGCGTCCGGGCGCTGCAGTCGACAGCGATGCCGTGAAAGCGGAGCGGCCAGTCGATTTTCCGGTTTCGATCGCCGCCCCAGACAGCGGCGGCGGCGCCTTCGGCAACACGGTAGTCCAGCTGTCGTTTCCCGGAAAAAGTGCCGGAGACATTGTTGACGAACTGGAAGAGCTCCCCGCTGGAATCCCGCAGCCGGAGAACGATCCGGCGCAGTTCGACTGGTTCCGGGAACTCGACCCGAAGGGAGAAGGTCGCCTGTTCGAACCTGTCGATTTCGGGGGAGGCGGGCGAGACGAGCCCCAGTTCCATCGCGACCGGGACGGGATCGCCCCAGCGGACGGCCGTTCCATTCCGGCGGGAGCCGGACAGCGGGGCCCGTTCGATTTTCACCTGATCCAGGCCGGGAATTTTTCGCCCCTCCAGCCGGAATTCTGCATCGCCGAACTGCAGAAGTTCAGCGGCCGAAAGCGTCGGAAGGAGAAGATAGAGGAGAAGCGGCAGAAGGAGTTTGCACATATTTTTTCTCTTTCGTTGAGTCTGTATCGAAATTTTTGCGTGAGTTTTACGGCAGTTTCCGGCCATCGACGACCAGAGCGCTGATTCCTGCCGCCTGAAGGTCGGAGATGGAGCGGCTGTCGGCGTGCCCGTCGAAGTAGGCGATGTTGGCCCGGTGGCTGTGGTGCAGGGAGATGGTGGCGTTCACTTTGACGCTGAGCGGCATGTAGTAGAATCCGTACCCGTGCTCCGGAGTGCCGGGACTGACATACATGGTGTCGGCAAAGTGAACCGCCTCGGAGGGCCTCTTCAACTTCTGCGTCGCATAGAAAAGATTTCCGGTGGTCATCACCTGATTCAGCAGACAGAAATTGCCCCATCCCTTTTCGTCCTCAAAGAGGCTCATATCCCAGGTGTCGTTGAAGCGCAGGGAGCCGTAGGTCCGAAACGGGTCGTTGATCCCCTCGGTGGGGAGCGAGGGGCAGAAGAAACTCTTCGTCCTGTAATAGGTGGAGCTGGCCAGGTATTTGTAGTCGAACAGAAGGATGGACCATGGAACGGTCGAGCCGGCGTCGTCTTTGATATAGGTGACCACCAGTCCATTGTTGTCCATCGCGTACAACTGCATGGCCGCGGCGTTCTGACGGAGACGGTTGAGGCACTCGGTCGCCCGGGTTTTCTCCCGTGCCGCGGTCAGGGCGGGCAGCAGCATTGCCGCCAGGATGGCGATAATTGCGATCACAACCAGGAGTTCGATAAGGGTGAAATTCTTTTTCATAAAAAACCTCGCAGCATTTGCATCTGGATATAATTATACTATATTCTGCATGGAAAAACAAGATACAAAAAAGCCAGATAGTTATCATTTTGGAGTTGTTTCGATGTACGAACAGGCGAACCGTCCATTTCCGGATTTTCCGGTCGACATTCCGCTGCCACTCTATGTCTGCAGCGTGGGGAAGCGAGGCGGCGAAAGCGGTTCCGGCCACGTTCCGCCGCTCCTTTCCCAGTTCATCGGCATGACCTTCTGCGTCCGGGGCTCGGGGGTGGCGTACCTCTTCGACCGCCCGTTCCGGATGCGGGAGAACGATGTGATCTTCTACTATCCGCACGAGGAACACCGTTTTCTGTCGGATTCCGAAGAGAGCGTCGTCGCCTGGGTCAATTTTGACGGGCCGCTGGCGATGTCGATATTTTCCAGTTACCGTTTTCCCCGCTTCTTTCCGCTGGCAAAGGGGTTTCCGGAGGAGATCTACCGGGAGCTGCTCGGCTGTCTGCCGAAATCCGACCACGACTCGGTGCTCCACGCGACAACCCAGCTCTTTCTGCTGTTCGAATATCTCGCAGGGGAGAAAAGAAAGAGCTTTCTCGAGTCGGGCGACGTCGTGGAGCGGGCGTTGCGGTACATAAAAGCCAATTTGTCAAATTCTGAACTGAATGTCAACACACTCTGCGACGTTCTGCACCTTTCCCGCTCCACGTTCCGCAAACACTTTGTGGAGGCGATGCACGTCACCCCGGGGAATATATCCGGAATCAGCGGATCGCCCGGGCAAGAACGCTGCTGGCCGGAACCGATCTCTCCATTCAGGAAATCGGCCGGGAGTGCGGCTTTCAGGAGAAGACCTCGTTCAGCCGTTTTTTCAAGGCCTGTCCGAACAGCATGCCGCCGAGTGAATACCGGAAAATTTACAACCGGACCGGCATCGCCCCCGGAGAGCTGCCGTTACCGGAATCCCCGGTGCCGCGGCTACCCGATGACTCATGACAAACAGGACGAAGTCCGGACGAGGGAGGAAGCGCAACCATGAGAAAGAGAGGATAAGATACAGATGAAGGAAGCGATGTTTTACCGGCGTGAGGAGGCGGAGCAGCTCCGCTGCACCCTCTGCCCGCGCAGCTGCCGGATTGCGCCGGGCAAATGCGGATACTGCGGCGTGCGGCGCAACTCCGGCGGACGGCTTGAAGCGCTCACCTGGTGCCGCCCGGCGGCGGTGCAGATCGATCCGATCGAGAAGAAGCCTCTGGCCTTTTTCCTGCCCGGCTCGCGCACCTTTTCGCTCGGCACCTTCGGCTGCAACCTCGGGTGCGTCTTCTGTCAGAACGACGAGCTCTCGCGGGGAGCTATCCGCCGGGATTCCGCGAACGGGAGGTGGCGCCGGAGGAGATCGTCGAAGCGGCGCTCCGCCACGGCTGCCGTTCGGTGGCGTTCACCTACAACGAACCGACGGTTTTTCTCGAATACGCCCTCGCTGTCGCCCGTCTGGCGAAGGAGGCGAATCTCGCGACGGTGCTGGTCAGCAACGGCTGGATCAATCCGGAGCCGATGCGTGAACTCTATCCTCTCATCGACGCCGCCAACATCGATATGAAGGGGTTCAGCGAGAGCTTCTACCGGGAGCTCTGCGGCGGAACCCCTTGCGCCGGTGCTCCGGTCGATGGAGTACTTCCACCGGGAGCTCGGACACCATCTGGAGATCACCAATCTGGTGATTCCGGGCCGGAACGATTCCCCGGAGATGATCGACGCCTTTCTCGACTGGGCGGAGGGAGAAGCTCGATCGGAAGGTACCGATCCACTTCACCGCCTTCCATCCGGCGTACCGGCTGTTCGATCGGCCGACGCCGCCGGAGCTGCTGCGGAAGATCCGCGACCACGCCCGTGACCGGGGGTTCTCCCGGATCCGGCTCGGAAACATTCCGGATCCGGAGGCCTGAGTCAGCGCGAGACCTCGAGAGAACAGCGCCAGCTCTGCCGTCCGCCCGGCGCGACCGAAAAGCGGCGGAAGGGTTCGAGCGAGAAGAACTTCTTCGGATGCTTCCAGAACACCGCCCGGTCCATGGCGGGGGAGCATTGGAGCATGACGCTGTTGCAGAGCGGCGAAAAGTTTCCGGCGGTGATGCCGGTGCCGGAGCAGGTGGATTCCGTACTTTCCCCGCGGCGGCAATGCTCTCCCGTGCCTTGCCCGGCAACTGGAACCAGCTTTCGTTGAATCCCGGTGCGATATCGAAGAAGGGATGGGCGTAGAGTTCGGTGTCAATTCGGCGGCGGCCGGTGTTGGCGAGGGTGAACTCATATTCGGCGGGGCTGTCGCCCGGCCGCAGGGTCAGTGTCACGGTCAACTCGTAGGAGTAACCGGCGTGATCGCCGGAGTTCTGTTGGCAGATGATGCGGATGGTTCCACCGGAGCTCTCCACCGAGGTCTGCCACGGGAAGAGTTCGACCGGGCGGGTTTCAAACCGCCCCGCGCCGTGCTCCCGGACGACGCCGACGCCGATCTGGAGCCGGGAGGAGTGCCCGGGCAGCTCTCCTGCTTCCAGTTCGAGGGTAGGGGTAGAATTCGAACGGGCAGCCGTAGGCGGGCAGACGGTGGTGGATGGAGCGGGTCCGGAGGATGCTCGTTTCCGCGCCCTGCGGAATCAGGCTCCGGACCCAGCCGGCGAGCAGGAAACGGCAACCGGTCGAACGCACGTCGCGCGGCAGTGACGCGTCGACCACCTCGACCCGGAACGTGCCGGTGTCGAACCACTGCGCCGCCGGCGGCGGCGGCTCCGGCGGCGTGCTCCGGCAGCCGGAGAGCAGCAGAATCCCGAGAAGTCCGGCAATACTCAACATGCACGAAATCAACCGCTTTCCCGTCACCTTTCCCCGATCCGGCATTTTCCCGTCACCTTTCCGTTACTTCCCCGTTATTTGATGTTTCCCTTAAAATAGCAGAGGGGCGGCTGTTTGCAATCCCAATCCGGAGAAAAACCGGGGTTTTCCCGTTGTTCACGGCAGTTTTTCCAGACGGATGTTGTCGAACATGACCGTTCCGGTCGCGTCGCGGTTCACCACCTGCAGCCATGCGGCGGTCAGGTCCCGCGTCGTGGTTACCTCCCAGGAGAGGTCGTGCCAGTCGCTCTCTTTCGGTACGGCAGTCCGGGAGAAGGGGTATTCCCGGGGGCAGTTTACGGAAGTGCCGCGCAGACAGATTTCGATGTTCGGCTCGCGACGGTTGCCCCGGGACTTCACCGCCATGGTCAGCCGGTACCGTCCCGCCGGGCGTTCGTTCAGTGCAACCTTGAAACAGGGGGAGAGGTATCCGTCATACCCCTTGAGCACCATGGAAACCCTCCCCTCCGCGGCGTCGCCGGGATCCCAGAGGATGGAGGAGGGTGAACCGCTGCCGGTGTGGAAGCGGTACCCCAGACTCTCCCACAGCATGGTCGGCATGTGCGGGAACATCTTTTCGCCCCGGACGGAATACGCCACGCCGAGAATTTCAAAGGAGGTGTCGAGGGCGGGGCGGACAAAATTCGCCGGGTAGACCGCGGCCGCTCTTTCCGTCGCCGGAGCGTCGTTGAGCCGGAACGTGAGATTCCGGTGGAAACGATTCGCCTGCGGCAAAGGATTTTTTCATCAAAATAGGTTGCAACAAAGAAAACCCGATCCATCTGAACGTCGCGGGCTCCCAGCCCCTCCACCGTCACGGAGGAGCCCTTCGCCGGAAACACCACCTTTTCTCTGCTCATTTGAGGTTTGTTTGTTTCCGCCGTGCTTTGCAGGGACAGGGAGAAATTCCAGTGTGTGGGCGTCTCCACCCAGTACGCGGCATGGAAAACCGGCGCCGCATCGAACCAGTACTCGTGAACCCCCTGGAGTTGCTGGTCAAACATGGAATTGCGGCCGGGTTCGCGGTAATGGGACGCGTACCGCAATACAGCCGCCCATCCATTTCCCGGATCAGGTAACCGCTCTGCCCGTCATGGTGGGGAAACAGTTCTGAGGCGGAATACTGCGGCACGCGCCCGTACAGGCTCATGCGGTCGATCAGTCGGACTCCGTTTTTCCGGTCGCGCAACAGTCGGATCATGCCGCCCAGCCGTCGCAGATGCACCTCGTAATGGGCGTTGGAAATCACCGCGCCGGTGGATTCGCTCCGCAGCGTGACGCCGTTCAACACGGTCGGTTTCATCGCATGTTCTTCGGAAAAGCTCTTCGATTCCGCCGGAATCAGCTCCATCCGGAACGACCGGGCGATTCCTTCCAGCAGCGGCGAAGGCGACTGCAGATAGACCGCGTAGCCGGGCCGGTTCTCCAGACCGCTGAACTTCAGGAACTCCATCGCCGGCGGAACATCCTTCAATCCGTTCGGGAAACGGATCAGCACGCCCTGCCCGTCCTGCCGGTAGACGCCGCAGGACGCATCGGCCGGATCGAGCGGATTGCGTTCCGACGACCACTGCACCCGGTAGAAATTGTCTCGGTAATGGGTATTGTTGCCCAGGTAGGGGTGGCGCGGCAGCGGCAGAATCTCCCCGTAAATGCGGTCGGCCATGACGCCGTCGAAGGTGTTGGCCTTCCAGGAAGAGTTGCGGGCGGGCGCGCCCAGAAACCAGTAGGTGTACTCCCCGCCGGGCGTGCCGGAGAGTGTGCCCCGCACCTCCGCCTTCTCTTTGCCGCAGAGGTATTCAAGCATTACCCGCCCCCGGGCGTTGGAGAAGGTGGTCGTGACGGCAACTGCGCCGGGCCGTTTCTCCGCTTTGACGGAAATTTCCGGCATATTGTTGCGGGCGAAGATCAGATCGGTTTTTTCCAGCAGGGGGTTGCCCTCCCGGTTTTTCAGCCATTCCAGCTGCCCGCTTTTGCGCCCGATCGCGAGCGAGTAGTTCCCGGTGTGAACTTCGTAACGGTCCGGGAACGCCCGGAGTTCAGGTTCCGCCGCCGGTACGGCGGGAACCGGGGAGGAGACGTTACCGGAACCGGTTTCCGGAGCGCAGGAGGCGATCACCCGCACGCCGAACGGCGGGAGCTTCACCGGAAAATCCGCGAGGCGGGCGGCGTTTCCTTTCAGAATGACCGAATCGTCCAGCAGATCCACGAACGCATAGCTGTCGCGTTTCAGAAACGACACCTTCTCAGGAGCAATCCAGAGGTTCGCCGTCAACGGCCGGTTGGAGAAGTTGATGAGCCCGATGCTGCACTGCTTCCCGTCGTGACGCAACACGCTCCACACCTCGGGCGCGGAACATTGCACGGCCCGGTAGTCGGCGGCGCCGCGGATGAGCTCCGGGCGGATGCGGTGCAGTGCGTTCAGCCGGGCGACGAAATCGCCGTGGCCGATGTCCGCGTACTCCTGCGTCATGGAGAGGCCGGCGCAGAGAACCGTCAGGGCGTACGCGCAGTTCCCCGCCGCGGTGCCCAGCCGCGCATACATGTCGATGAGGTCGTGCGACTGGAGCTCGTGGGCCCACAGCGTTCCCGGGGGGAGAGTTTCTGCTGCTCGTGGAAGAAGCGCTGAATATCCCGGACGAACATGGCGGGGGTGGTGCTGCAGTAGTAGACGCCGTAGTAGTCCCAGCAGAGGTCGTAGACGACGTCGGCCCAGGAGCCGTGAACCGGTTCGACCAGTTCGCTCAGCATCGCCCCGTCCGGACGGTACTTGCGCACGATGCTCCGCAGCAGCGGATTGATCAGCCGTCCGCCACGGAGGCAGAGACTGGCCCGTTCATACGGCAGCTCCGGCATGGAGCCGTTCCGGGCGAACCATTCCTGATACCAGCGTTTTTCCTGCGGTGCGAGATTCTGCGGGGTCTCCGCGGTCGGAAATCCCTTCTTCCGCCAGTTCGGCGTGTTGCCGTACGGCATGTCGACCCGGAAGCCGTCGGGGCCGAGCTTCATCAGAAATTCAGCGCAGCGGGCGAGGTAGGCCCGGTAGTGCGGATTCATGTAATCGCCGAGGAAGCGGTTGGAAAATTTCCCGTCCCGGTTGAAGGTGAGCATCGAAAGATCCATGTTGCGGGCCGCGTTCTCTTTGGCGGTGCTGCCGTGGGTCACGATATCCTGCCAGTACCGGAACCCGCCGGAACGCGCCCGGGCGATGAAGCGGCGGTACTCTTCGGCCGTGCCCACCCGGGAGGTGAGCGTCTCCAACTGGACAGGCAGATAGTGCGGATTCCATCCGGGGATCACCGGCTGGGCGTAGAGGATGTTGTATCCGAGCGCCTTCAAACGTGGAAAAAGCGTCTTTTCCAGCCACGCGAAGCGGTTTTCCTCATCATACGCATCCGGTTTGAACTGGTAGATCCGCCCTCCTTCGACCCAGTCGGGACGGTCCGCCGGAGCATGAATCCCCAGCAGGCGGTACCAGGCGGGAATCGTCTTGTCGATCACGGTGTCGAACGAAGTGTGCGGCAATACATGGCAGTAGAAATCGCCGAGATTGTTCTGCGGCCTGCCGGGGAAGATCCAGCCGCTGGAGAGGACCCGCATCTCCACGGTATTTGCCTCCTTCCCGGCGATCAGAACCAGCCGGGAAGGCTCCAGCCGGGAATCGGAAAGGATGGCCAGCGCGGTGCCGGTCTCATTCCGGAGCAGCAGGAAGTCGCAGCCGAAACCGGTGGCGTTGAGTTTGCCCTGGTTGCCGGTCTTGCCGCGAATCCAGTACGGGCGTTCCAGATCGTAGAAATCGGCGTCCTTGCGGATGATGCCGTAGGGTTTGGGACTCTCCGCGATGGCGTAAGGCATGTAGAACTCCTGCCGGTTCCCGGTTTTCCAGGTGGCGACGTAGCTGCCGAAGGCGACTCCGGCGGGATCCCCTTTCTTCAGCAGCAGACGGGCGGTCCGCCGGATCAGGCCGGGGCAGTTGCGGGCGTCAAATTCGATGGTCTCCTCCAGCTGCCACTCTCCCGAGCGGAGGGTAAGAGAGCTTTCCCTCCTCCAGCGAATGGCGGAGCAGCTCGAAACGGTCGATCACCTGCTTGTCCAGCTCCAGCTTCCGGGGAGGCCTCCGGGAAAATCCGTTCATTCCGGTAGAAGATGTTTTCCAGATTCCCATTCTGGGGGTCGAGAATGAACTGCCACTCTCCTGTTTTCATGGCGATGCCGCCGGCTCCGGCGGAGAGCGCGACCGCTATGGAGCAGAGAGAAAGAAGATAACGCATCATTGAAGATGTCCTTTCCATATTCACCACAGGTGTTTGATTGCCGGAGGGGCTGCGATGGCACACCGCCTCCGGCGGAGACACAAATCGCCCCCGGATGCGGTTTCGCAGGAGCGGTTTTCAACGAGGAAGTTCTTTACATTAATGCTGTCCGGAATACCCCAGCCACTTCCGCAGGAAGAAGTCATCATTCAGATTCGGCGAGGTCACCATGGCATCTTCCGTATTGAGCACCGGATTCACATGCAGGTCCAGATAGAGCATGGAGCATCTCGCTCCCGCCTGATGGCGGAATCCGGTCAGATTGAGGGTCTGGCCGTTGAGCAGATTGGCGCGGGAGTTTACCAGAACAGCGGCAATCCAGTCATTTTGCACCCGTCCTACTTCCCCCAGATAATACATGGCCGAAGGCACTTTGTAGCTGTTCAGCTTCCGCACGATGAACTGCGAGGAAGCGTTGATGGGGGAGGTGTTTGTCACATACATGTATCCATTCACGCCGTAGGAATATGCCGCTTTGGAATCGGAGGGGCCGTAGTTGTCGCCGGTATGGGCCGGGCAGCTCAGTACCGGGGCGGAATTTCGAAACAGTTCATAGCGCGTCCCGGTTGTGCCGGTGAAGTTGTTGAGCGAAGAACCGTCCCGCCCCAGATAAGGGGCGAGCAGCACGATGTAGGTTTCCGTGAAGACGGAGTGATTGGCCATATTGGCCGGGTGATTGTGCAGCGTATAATCGTTGTTGTCGCCGCTGTACATTCCGGCGTAGTTCCCGATCTGCTTCATGTTGCTCAGACAGCTGGTCAGTTTTGCCTGTTCCCGCGCCTTGTTCAATGCGGGCAGCAGCATCGCCGCCAGAATGGCGATGATGGCGATTACGACGAGCAGTTCTATCAACGTAAAACTTCTGCCGCGTGTTCTCATGGTTGAACTCCTTTTTTCATGCGATGACACAATGATCGGGGACCCGGATCAGCCGGGTTTCCACGGTGACACAGGGGAAGGGGCCGCTCTCGTGATTCATTTTCCGGCGGAGCAGATCGATGGCGGCCTGGATTTCGGAACGGCGGTCCGCCTGCACGAAGTATCCCGGCCAGTCGGGATCGGTGCCGGGCAGGGTATGGAAAATCCAGAGAATGTTCCGCGCGGCGGGTTCTCCATAAAGATCGACGGTGATTCGCCGCAGAATCGGCAGTTGCCGGGGGTGAATGCGGATCCAGTCCGGCCGGTGGCGGGTGAACTCCCCGCGGATTGAAGCCTCATATTGCTCGTCCCACAGCACCTCGTCATTGGAGGCATGGATGACGGTCAGCCCGGGGTGTGCGTGACAGGCGCGGAGAAATTCGCTCCGTATATTTCGCGGCGTTGCAGTCCAGACGCGAATCTCCCGGTCGCGGCCGGTCCGTTCGAAAAGTTTGTTCAGGACCCGGTTGAACGCGGGAATGACGTTGGTGACATGTTCGGTGAAGAACCCCATATTGACGGTGGGGAGCATCGCGTCGGCGGTCCGGGGAATGAATTCGGAGGAGCCGAAGGTGATGAGACCATCCAGATAGTTGTGGGAGAGGATCTCCTGCACCGCCTCGGGAGTGTCCATCTGCCCGGTGACGAGCCGGATGTTCCAGCCGGTCTTTCGGAACTCTCCGAAGAAGCACTCCAGTTCGTTCTGCAGCACCTGCGAGTAGAAGAAGAGGTTGCCGTCAAGCATCAGCAGCCCGACCAGCGGGGCATCCCAGTTGGCGTTCAGCCGGGATTTGGGATTGGTGAAGGTGCCGCTACCGCGCCGGGGAATCAGAAATCCTTTGGCGGTCAGTTTCTCCAGAGCGATCCGCACGGTGGAGCGCGCGATGCCGAACTCCTGCGCCAGTTCGTTGGAAGAGGGGATTCGCACCGACTGGCTTCCGGACCGGTAGAGGATCGACATGACCCGGTACCAGATCTTCTGCACCTCGGATATGGTCTGCTGTGACTGCGTTCTCATTGCGTTCTTTCTGCTCTCTTTTCCGGTGGGGCGGCATTTATTTCCGCCAACCATCGGCCAACTTGTAGAAATTATACCATATCTCATGGCAAATGTCAAGAGGGAAGAGAAAAAAACGGATTTTTTCCGGTGAAAAACGGCTCGTCATTTTTCCGTCATTTTTCCGGAAAAACGGAAAAAACCGTTATTTCCGCAGAGAACTGCGAGGAATAACGGAAAAAACAGTCATATTATTCGACGGAAACAGCGCGAAAGTAATACTCCTTGCCGTCTTGTTGCCGAAAGTCGAACCGGATTTGGACGAACCGGCAAAAACTTCTTTTGCCGGTTACATCCTTCAAATCGTATTGTGAATATACAGAGATCGTCGGTTGCTCCCGGCGGTTTCTCTCATGGATTTTCTTCAAAAACCAGATAAGGAAATTGTGTCGTATTCACGCTCCCGCCCTTCCCCATTCCTTCGGAGAGAAACAGCCAGCCGTCGCGCCCGTCGCCGTCGTTGTCGTTGATAATTAGATTGAACTGAAACCCGTTTTTCATCAATTGATTCGACAATCCGACCGCCTCAAGGGGAAACTCCACTTCATATATGGTCTCATTTCCGCGACGTGCTGTGACGAGACGAATTTCCTTCGCAACTTCGCTGCTGTCGAATCCTGACGGGACTGCAGTCGGATACACTTCCGCGGTGCCGTCTGCCAGGCGGGTCAGGAGATTTCAAACATTCCGGTTGAAATCAGCGAGAGCTGAATGTTGTCTCCGGTCCAGGTGAGCATCCCCTTCTCCGGCTGCACATGCACGTCGTCACGCACGACAACACGCAGTTTCAGTGCATCGGCGCCACGCCCCAGCCAGATTTTCGCCGAAAGGTCGTCCGGTCCTTTCCACAGCCGGTGCTGGTTGGCAGGATCCGCCTGATAACGATTGAAGACATGGGTGATCTTCTCCAGTTCGAAATCGGGCGCGCGACCGGAAAAATCTCCCGCCGGGATCCGGTGCGCCGGGTTCAACGGCAGGTACATCACTCCGGTATCGATATGATCAAACCGGTACTCCGCCGATATGACCGGAGGAGATTCCCGGTGAAGGCGCATATCCCGGGTTACGAAAAAACTTCCATTCCAGATTCCGGAACCTCCGGCCGGGAGACGACGGGAAAACTCCGTTTCAGAACATCGGATCCCAGCAGGGGCCTGCAGTTTTATCGAAACGGCAACCTCTTTTGCAAACGGATTTTGCAACGTAAATTTCAGCGGATGTTCCCGCCCCGGCAGCACGGCGGCGGGCGCCTCCGCAGTCAAAACCCGGTGCCCATATTCCGCCCGCGTCGCCCCGGGCAACTCCAGCGATCCCGGAACCGTGCCGACCGGGAAAACGACGATACCGTTTTCCTGCTGCAGTTTTCGACGATTGCCGAAAAGATCCACCAGAAACGCTTCAGTCCCGTCAGTGCGGACCACCATCGGTGTTGTTCCCAGAGAAGGAGCTTCATTCCAGGCCGCGAGCAGAATTCGGCGGTTGTCGCGAAAACGGAAACAGTACTGCCCCGGAAACGGGGAAAGATCGCCGTAAAACTTCACGCCCGCGTACAATCCTGCCAGAGCGGAGAAGACTCCGTAACCGAATTTGGGTTGAAAATCAGCCGTCATCAATCCGTAACAATGCTCTGCATTGTTCGGATTCCGCCCTTTGCTCCGCAGATTGTACCAGATGTAGGAAGCCGAACCTCGAGCGAAAGAGAACAGGATTTTCTTGAACACCGTCTCCGCCTGCATCCGATCCTGCCCTCCGGCGGGAGGTTACCGCCGTTTCATTGGCGTACCAGGGAGCGGTGACACCCAGTCTGCGGCGAAGCGGCAGCACCTGATTGTCAATGATGGAAGCATACCAGCCGAATCCGCCATGTTCGTGCAGCGCGTGCACATCATAGAATCCCCGGGCCTGCCGCAGCACGTCCCGCTGAAAATTTTTCCGGACGGCCGGATGGACCAGTGAGGCGAAACCGGTGGTGGTGACCAGTGCGCCGGGATCTGATTTCTTCACGCCCTCATACCCCTCCCTGAGCACTCTGATGTAATCATCGACGGTGATGGTTTTGAGCAGATCAGCTTCATTCCACACCTCGTAGTAACGAACTTTTCCCGGTACCGCTCTGCCAGAATTTCCATGAACTTTCCATACAGCCCGGGCATTGGCGCGGTACGGCTGAAAACAGAATAACCTTTGTCACGAACGTTTTCTGGAACTGCCCATTTCGGCACCGGGTAAACGCACCAGTTGTGGGCGATGCCGTTTTTCTGAAGAGAATTGACCAGCCGGTCAGCGTATTCCCAGCGGAATTTGTCGGGAGCGTACTGGATGTGATCCCAATACACGGCGGCACGGACCAGTTTTACATGAGCTGCGATCATCGCCTGCAGCGCCAGATTGAAGTTGTAATCATTCCAGTAGCTGAAGTGACAGTTCATTCCGAATAGAAACTCCCCGGTTGCGGCAGCGGAGTCGGCCGGCCCATCGGCATGTTGGCGAGATGAAAATCTCCGATGCGCCGGGAGCCGTCCGCACATTTTCCGACTTCATACCTGCCGTACCAGACCCCCTGGCGCGGCAGGGAATCCGTCAGCGGCAGCACTCTTGTCTCGTCCGGAGCCAGAGAGAGCTGGAATCTCCGGTCCACCTGGGTCCGAAAGTAGTCTTCCAGGTGTACTTTCAGCTCCGATGTCAGCGGCTGGTCGGAAAGATTGCGGACCTTGAGCCTGAATTTCTTTTCCGTTCCCGGTTCCTGAATCAGAAACGGGTTGTCTCCGGAAAGTTTCACCTCAAGCGCCGCCGCCTGACTGCCGTTTTCCACCGCTTCCATTCCGGAAAGTTCGCACCGGTAGGGCGTCCGGGCAAAGGAGAGGGTAAGGAACCGGAACGACAGCCGTTCCACCTCCCCAGCTGCAAACGGTACTTCCACTACGGACTGACCGGGTCCGAATGCAACCGGAGCGGTGGAGATTTTTCTGCCTGCCGGGTCAACGACGACGATCCCCGCTTTGCCCGGCACGTCGGAAGCAAGAGACAGCCGGATCGCTTTCAGATGCGTCAACGGAATTTCAAAAGATCATGGATCACCAGATGGAAATTTTGCGCGTCTCCCGCGATGATGAACGCTTCGTTCTCTGCCGTGAGTGCGCTTTTCCCCTGAAATTGACTCTGCCGCGTCGAGTATTTCTGAAATGGAGCTGACAGCAGCGGGCGGCGGATACGCACCCCGGTTGCCTCCTCTGGAAGCAGCTCCGCACTGACAAGGTAGAGCTTTCCCGGTGAAGGAACGGCATTGCTACGCAGAGAAAATCCGGCAAACGACAGCGGCGGATCAAACTTCCTGTTTACTTTCTGCCCCCAGGAACTCCGAATTTGCTCCTCGCCAAAACGGAATTCAAACACTTCGACGCGACCATCCCGGAAACGACGTGTTGGAGAAAACTGAAATACCTCTCCGGGTTTATCAACCATCCGCAGTTGACACTGGGCGATGAGATTCGCTTCCGACGGAATCAGTCGCAGCTGAATGATACCGCTCGTCCGTTTTCCCAGCCAGCGCTGATCTCGTGAAAACAGTTCCAGAGAGATTCCGGCAGGGCTCTTCAGCTTGAGAAAAGTATATTCTTTCCCGGAACCGGATTCCCGGTCGCGCCCCAGAGCCGCCTCCGCTGCTCCACGACCACGAAGGTAGAGGGATTCAGGAGACGGAAAGGTATTCACGACCTGTCCGGCCAGCGGCAACAGCGTGGGAAAAAAACGGTCAACAGCAGAGGTATGACATGATTCATAGTCATTCGATATTTCATTTTTGCCCTTTCAAGGAATTCGGTCCCCGGTTCCTGATTGATTGCCGAAACGAATCTCAGTGACGCAGTTCCCTGCGGAAAACTTCTATTTCACCACCAGCAGCGGGGATTTCCGGGTGAGCCGCTCCGCCGGGTCGGTGCCGTCGCTCCCCATGAAGGAGAGCTGGGACTCCCGGAGTTCCCCGTCGTTGTCGTTGGCTAGAACGTTGAAGTAAACGCCCGTCTTTTGAAGCGATTCCAGACTGCTTCCGAATGCCGAAAGCGTGAGAACGAGGTGGAAGTTGTGAGATTTTTTCCAACTTTTCCCGTGGGCCCGGATGCCGGCGAGCGCCTTTTCGACATCCATTCCCTTCGGCGCGTGCCAGATATGTTTTAGCATCTTCCCGTCTTCGGTCATGGCGATGCCCAGCTCCCAGTAGTCATTCTGGCCGGGGAAGAGCAGCACCAGCTGGATCGAATCGCCCTTCCACATCTCCTCCGCCGGGAAGTGCTGAACGTGTACGTCGTCGTTCATACCGATCTGGAAATGCAGGATGTTTTTTTCCGCCGTCGCGCCGAATAGAACCGCGCAATCACGGGCTCCGGTCCAGAAAAGTTTGCCGTACTCGGGCGTGTCCGGAAGCATGCGCCTCACTTGATTCTGCTGCATGATGCCACCGACTTTAGTCATCTTCCCCATGGGAATATAGTGAATCTTGCTGATGGGGAATTCGATGGGTTCCCCGAAGGTTTTGCCGTCACGGAAGATCTGCACCCGAAACACCCGGGCCTTTTCCGGCCGGAACTCCTGCGCCGCCCGGACCGGAATCCGGAATGCCCCTTTCTCGCCCCGGATCGCGGGCGAAACGGTGAGCTGATCGCAGGGCAGCGCCTTCAACGTCACCTCTCCGGGCAGACGGCAGAGAAAACGGAACTCCTTCGCTTCGCCGGGGATGACCCGCAACGGCTCCAGAAGCGCCAGCGCCTCCTGCGGAGCTTTCAGCGTCGCGTTCGCCGGAGTGAGACGGAGCGTCTGCCCTGCCGAATCGACCGGAACTGCATAGCGTCCATTATCCGCATGGAGACGTCGGGCGTTGCCGAAGAGGTCGATCAGTTCGACGGTTTCGGCATCGGTTTCAAAGAGCAGCAGCGTCTGTTCCTGCGGCGGTTTTGCGAGCCAGAGCGCATAGAGGGCGGCGTCAGGAGATTCGAAGCGCACCGCATAAAAATTCTTCCACGGTTCTTTCCCGAATCAATTCGGCGTTGCCGTACAGGCTGGTCAGCATGTGGAAGGTTACGAAGCTCGGTCGCGGATTCAGATCGTGCTCCACCAGGCCGAAATTGTGCTGCCGGTCGGAGGTGTCAAAGCCGCAGTTGCGAAGGTTGTACCAGTGAAAGAACTTCACTCCTGCCAACCGACTGCGGATTACCTTCTGAAAAAGCGTGACCAGTTGCAGCCGATCATCAATAGTCCCTTCGCCGGTCTCTTCCGTGCACAGTGGAAGATCGAGCTTCTGCGACCGCAGAAAACGGCGGCAGTCAGCAAGAACTTCATCGATTCGACTAAGCGGCATGTAGAGATGGGTGGAGACCATATCGATGGAGTCCGGCGCCAGTTTCGCCGTCAGTTCCAACGCCTCTCTGCCATAGGGGGTGAGCATATGAGAGAAACCGCCCGCGATCACAGCATTTTTCGGATTTACCGCTTTCAAAGTACGATGGGCGATCTCTTGAAGTTTCACATATTCCGCCGGGTCAAAGTCGGCGAAATGGGAGGCATCCGGCTCGTTCCAGACGCAGAATCGGCTGACTTTCCCGTCGTACCGGGTGGCGAAGAGGCGAAGCCATTCCTCGAACCGTTCCGCCTGCGGAAGATGCAGCGCCGCCTTTGTGTTGGTACGATGGTAACCGGTGGTTTCCGCATGTTTCGGCGCCGCGCCCATCATGGCCAGCATGCCGATGTTTTTCCTCTCAAACTGATTGACCAGCCAGTCGATCCGCTGAAAATTCCATTGTCCGGGGGGCCGGATTGATCTGCGGCCAGAGCCAGCTCAGGCGAACCTCATCCGCGCCGCAGAGCGAGAGCAGTTCGATCATCTTTTTCAACATCGTCCTTGCCGTAGCGCTGAAAATGGGTGCAGATGCCGAGCGGGAACCGGGAGGCGCCCTTCCACTCTTTCGGCTTCAGCGCGGCGAACCGTTTCCGGAAGGAGAACGAATCCTCCGGCGTCGCAATCGTGTAATGAACCGTGTAGACGCCCTGAAGCGCCGGCCGTTTCAGCGGCAGGGATTTCTTTCTCCGGGGGCCAGCGACAGGCGCGCACTGCCGGAATCGACCTCTCTGCCCGCGCTGTTCCGCACCGAAAAGGAGAGGGTGATTTGCGCCGAAGCAGACGTATGGTTGACCGCTTCGAGTTCCGGAATGGTTTTTCCGCTCAGATTGAGCACGGAGAGGTCGCTGCCGGTTTTCAGCTGTGCCATCACGCCCCGTTCGAAGAAATCGAGGGTGTCGAGAGAGATTGTCCGCGTTTTTCCGCTGAATTCCAGCCACATGACCCGGAGCGGCTGTTCCGGTACACAGGTTTCCCGCTTCTGTTTTTTTACACCCGGGTAGGTTGCGGCGGAGTCGATGATGGTGGAATATCCTCGTTCGGTCTGTTTCAGGGGAAATCGGAAGGTGCGTCCCTGCCGGTCATGGACGACGGCGGTAACGGAGAGCGATTTTTCTGTGGTGGTGAGGTTCAAGATCACTTCGCCGCGGCGGAACGGCGGCAGAAAAATTCCATAGGAGGGGAAGCGAATCGATCGTTTCCCCGCGGAATCGAGCTGGATTTTTCCATTGCGGACCTGAGGAATCGCTTCCAGCGGGTCGGCAAAGTTGACCAGTGATTTTGCCGGACAGAGCAACGGCATTGCCGAAAGCAGAAGAAACAAAACGTTGCGGAACATGATAATCTCTTTCCTGTGTTAAAACGTGGGATTGATTTTTTTCCAGATTGCCGGAAACCACATAAATGATACGGGTCGGCCACGGATAGAGCCGGTCTCGATTCAGGGCGCTGACGTGTCCGTCCAGAAACGCGATGTTGGCATTGTTCTGATGGGCGAGAAAGACGCCGACGGTACCGCTTTCAGTGAAGCCTCCGAACTCAAACTGATAACTTCCGACGCCGCTGTAGGTTGCGTGATTGTTGGCGAAAACGGTATCGGCGAGTACAGCCAGCTTGCTGGGCTGGCGGGACTTTTTTGTATTGAAACCCCATCCCTTGTCCGCAACGTTGAAGTAGAAGTTGTTGCCGAAATGGGGTTCTCGTCCGGCGGCTCCCCGGTAGTTGCCCATTCCGTAACAGTAGCGATAGAGTTCCAGCTTGATGTTCGTCCCGGTATAGGGTTTTGTGTTCGGGCAGATCGAGACATTTCTGTTCAGATATTTGCTCTGCATGACTCCGAGCCATGAACGACCGGTTGTCTTTTCATACAGGATGATCTGACCGTTGTAGTCCCCGTCGTAAAGCAGACACCCCTGCATGGTCTGTTTCAGCCGGGAGGTGCACAGAGTGGCCTTTCCCCGCTGCCGCGCCTTGTTCAATGCCGGAAGCAGCATCGATGCGAGGATTGCAATGATCGCAATCACAATGAGAAGTTCAATCAAAGTAAAATATTTACCGGATTTCGCCTCCGCCGCTGTCGGACTGCTTTTCGGGGTGATCTGCATGGTGTGCCTCCTGTTGAAATGGTTTTCCGGAAACTGTTTTTGGAATATGAAACGCTCTTTCCTGTAATTTTCCGCTGAAGCTATCTCTCTCTGATTTCGGTGGGAAACAGGTGACGGAGCCCGTCGGAACCGTTTCCGCCGGTGACGATTTCGACCGCAGCCTCCCCCATCGTTTCAAACGGCTGAACGACACTTCCGACCGGGTAGTAGAGCTGCCGGGCAAGCGTGTCGCCGAAGCCGAAGACCCGGCACCTCTCCGGCACCCGGATCCCCAGATGCTGCGCCGTGATCAGCACCTGTGCCGCCCGGTTGTCGTCGAAGCAGATGAACGCGGTCGGCCGTTCCGCTTCCGGCAGCTTGAACCACCATTCGAGGTCCGCGAAGTGTTCCCGCGGGTCGTGGTGCGGGGAGACCAGCCGCGGATCGAGTTCCAGCCCGCAGTCGCGCATTCCCTCCTTCACTCCTTCCAGACGTTCGACGCTGTAACGGATGTCGTCGCCCGGCTTGACCACAGCGATCCGGCGGTGCCCCTCCTTCACCAGCAGATGGACAATCTGACGCATCGCAGTACGGTCGTCGGAATAGACCACGGGGAAATCATCGCGGCAGCTCTCCTCGATGTAGCAGAGATTGATCTGCCGGGCATGGCAAAATTCGCCGATCTCCTGCTGCAACTGCGGCGAGAAGGCGAAGCAGACCGCGTAACGGATGTCGTATTTCGCCAGTTCGAGCTGCACCTGTTCCGGTTCGGAGAGGTTGCAGACCCGGACGTTGCAGCCGCGCTGCGCCGCAGCATTCAGAAGCCCCAGCAGAATCTCATTCGCCGCGACGCCCCGGACCGCGCTGTGGCTGAATTCCAGCAGCAGAGCGATGGTTTTGGGCGCGCCGGTGCGGATCTCGGCGGCGGCCTCGTTCCGGCAGTAACCGGACTCCCGGACCGCCCGCAGAATCTTTTCGCGCGTCTCCGGGCGGAGCGTGCGGGCGTGGGGGATGGCGGTTCAGCACCTGAGAAACCGCCGCGGTGCTCACGCCCGCCATCTTCGCGATGTCCGCCAGTGTTACGCGCATGGGAGAGTCTCCTTCTGTTTCCGGCGGTTCGGCAGATAGGCGCCGATGCCGAGCAGAGCATCCTGCAAATCCCCGACCGGCAGTTGCCGCGGCGTGATGTGCCGCGCGGCGGAGAGCGCCGCCGCCATTCCGGCCGCCTGCCCGGTGATGAAACAGCCCGCCTGCACCCGGATCGAACCGTGCATGCCGCGGTCGGTGCTGACGCAGCGGCCGGCTGTGAGGACGTTTTCCAGAGTCCGCGGCAGCAGGATCCGGTAGGGAATGCCGTAGCTCTCCCCGGATTCCGGTACTGATAGCGTTCGAAGAGCGCGGTGCCGGAGTCGGTTTTTCCGTCCGCCGGGGGGGCGGGTGCCGTGCAGGTCGATCGGATACCCGTACCGGCCGATCTCGTCGTCGAACACCGCCTGCCGGACGAAATCTTCCACGTTGAGCAGGTAGTCGCCGAGGATGCGCCGGGATTCCCGGATTCCGAGGGTCTGCGCGGTCCAGAGCATGCGGGCGTTCTCGCAGCCGGGGACGTAGTTCCGGTAGTAGCGTTCATATTCGAGCGCGAGCTTCCGCCCCTGCACCATGCCGCGGGTGACGGTGCGTTCGTCGCGCGCGTCAATACCGTAAATGTGTCCGACGTTGCCCCAGCCGGAATCGGCCACAGTGTGGAGAATTCCGGGCAGTCCGGGGTCGGGCACCGAAAAGATGCCGTCGCGGTAGGCCTGTTCCAGCGCCGCGCCGTCCTTCCAGATCTCCTTGCGGTTCCAGTCGATGCCGGACCAGAGCGAACAGAGGGTCGCCGCCTGGGCGAGATTCTCCTCGTCGCCGAATTCGAACGGTGCACCCGCCATCGCGGCGAGGTCGCCGTCGCCGGTGGCATCGATGAAGATGGCGGCTTCGACGGCGAAGAGTCCGCTCTTGGCCGCGCAGACGGCGTGAGAGACCCGGCCGCTCTCCCGTCGGAGGTCGATGAGCGAAGTGTGAAAAGCGAACTCCGCGCCGGAAGCGGTCATCAAGTCGTCGTAGACCCGCTTCATCGATTCGGGATTGTAAATGAATCCGCCGATTTCCGGCGGGAATTGGTCATATTTCATCTCCGGCCCGGCGCCGCCGTCGCGAAAGAGCCGGTCGTAGATTTCGCGGCCGATTCCGCCGCAGAGGAAATGGATTCCGTCGGTCGGCCGGCAGATGAAAGGGATGCCGGCAGAAGTGCCCATGCCGCCGAACGCGCCAAGCGACTCGGCGAGGAAAACGCTCGCTCCGGCCCGGGCGGCGGTGACAGCGGCCGCCACCCCCGCCGGGCCGCCGCCGGCGATGAAAACATCCACGCTCTTCCGAATCGGAAGCTCCCGCGTATATTCCAGTTTCCTTGCTGCTATCATGAAAAAAACTCCGATTTTCAGATCAGTAAATCGATTTACTGATTTTACTTTACAGGATTTTTCAAAGAAATCAAGAGGAGGACGATAATTTTTTCAGGAAAAAAAGGGGGATCTGAAGCAGAGATGCGAACACCAACCCGCAGAAGCTGTTTTTTGAACCACTGCGGGCTGGAGTGTCGCGGGAGATAGTCAGTTCCGAGTCAGTTCATACGCCATTGTCTGACCGAACTTGTTGAAGACGGAGACGGGGAAGACGGTTTTGTCGTTCCGCTTCCGAACCGGAATTTCCGCCAGTCGTTTGCCCGCGGCGTCGACGGCGAAGACTTTCCAGTCTCCGGGAAGAGAGAGAGTAATTTCCGTCTGCCCGCGTGCTGCGAGCAACTCCCGGGTTCCCGGACTGGACTGCTCGCTGATCGGAGAGTGGGACTGCATCGTTCAGGATGGGCGGGACATTTGCATCGTGGATTGGAAAACATCCGCGAGCCGCTGGCCCGCCGGAAAGGCCGAACGCGATCTTCAGGCGACCGTGTTCAGTTATGCCTATGAGAAGCTGACCGGCACCGCTCCGCTTTTCCGGTTTGATGTGGTCACCAAGACGAAGAAGCCGAGTTATGAGAGCCACTACACCAGTCGGGGCTTTCACGACTTCCGCAGATTCGAGGCGCTGGCAAGCCGGGCGCAGTATGCGGTCAATAAAGGCGTGTTTCTGCCGAATGAAACATCGTTTGCCTGCGGCGAATGTCCTTACTGGCATCGTTGCAAGCAGTGGCATTTAAATGACTCGTGCGAAATAAGAGAAAAACGTTGACTCGGCGACGAGCCGGAACCTGATTTGCGGCGGAAACGCTGAGAAAATTTTGTTTGGCGGTAAAAACGGCCCGAAAGGCCGGATTTGGTACTGAAAACTTGAAAATTTAGGCGTAAGCCATCCTGCATTGGCAACAATGCGTGTTGTTTGACAAATTTACTTTTTATGACAGGCGAAGCTAAGCGGCGTCGGCAAAAGTTTTGTAGCAACGGATTTTATCCGGTTGCTCCAGAACCAACGCGGCGGCCACGGCGGTTAAGCTCAGAGTCAAGTGCGCGATGGTCATCTGGTTGCGGATGGCGCGGTATTTGTACTGCGACATTTCCTCGACTTCGCGAGGCCCGAGGCGGGAGAAATAACGTTCCGCTTCAGTCCGGCATTTATAGGTGTCCTTAAAGCGTTTCGACTCTCTGGGCACCTGGCTGCGATGATCATCGGTAATGTCGATATAGGCGGTACAGCCGTAACATTTGCCGGTACAGAAATGGTCATGGTCGATTGGGCATTGCGGCGGTAAAGCGGCCTTTTCCCGTTTGGTCCCGGCGACAATCGGACAACGAAATTTCTTGCGGGTTCGGGCTCCATCCGGGCTGATGCCGTAAAATTTCATTTCCAGACCGGCCTGACACAGCGGCAGTCCGTGCGGCCCCACGGTTTTGTCCGGCTGCTGATTGCGGCGGTTCAACGGAATGAACGGTTCGGCTTTAAGTTTTTCGACAATGAAGTTATAAAGTTCGCGGTCATCGTATCCGGCATCGCCGAGAAAGATGCGCCCTTTTTTCTGACCGTAGATTCGCACGAACTTTTTCAGTAGCGCCTTGGCTACTTTGCCGTCGGTGCGGTTGTTCGGCAGGGTAACTTCGATAAGAGGAATACCCTCACCGCTGAGCAGGACGTGGGTACGGTAGCCCCAGAACCAGGTAAAGGTTTTCTTCTTATCGCCGCTCGGTTGTTTGATGTAGGAATAATAACTGAGCGTTGCCATGGGATTGCGCTTGATCTTGGTGGCTTTGTCGAGCTTACGGTTGGGATTCTTGGGATTGTTGTGCTTGGTGTTGGCCTTGATCGGTTTAGAATCGGCCATAATGACCTCCAGCGTGGCGATGCCTTTTTCAACCAGCAGTTTGCCGGAAGTATGAAAAAAAGTTTCGATTTCGGAGTTATTCGTATCGGTCAGGAAGCGCGAAAAACGGGACGCATCGGGAATCCGGCCTGGGTTGAAACCGCACATTTCGGCAAGGATCGGACGGCTTTCCAGATCCCGGACCAGGTCGGAAATGCATTTGATGTGAGCCGATTGTTTGTAGATCAGCGCCTTGAAATAGGCGGAACGCCGATAGCCACGGCGGCCGAGTTCGGGAAAATCCGGCTGGTCGTAGATCAGATCGAAAGCGCGGAAAAGTGCATCGTATTTTTTTCAGGAATGGGCACGAATCGATTAGGCCGTAGTAGTCATAAAACAGTGAATTTTGCATCATATTTTTCCTCTTTTTGAGTGGTTAATTGTTGTCCCGCAAGATATTACAATATATCACCAAGAGGAGGAATTTTCAAGGGCAAACGACTCAAAAGTCGTTAATTATAAAACGTTTAACGCATTACGCAGAACACATTTTATTCTCCTTGAAAGTGGAGGTGAATTTCTCAACCTTATTTGCGGCATCATTTGAAGCCAAGAATCAAACGAGTCGATTCACCATAAGTTTATGCTGCAATTGGTTTGTTAATAATCGCTCCTTCAATGGCTTCACCTTTTTACCACATATCGCCACAACGCAACCATCAACTGACGTGCGAGGGCGACAATTGCGGTTCTCCGGCTACGTCCTTTCTGAGCCAGACGGTCTGCCCATTTTTTCACCAGCCAGCTTTCTTTTTGCCAGCGATACCACAGCCAAGCACATTCCACAGCCATTTTTCGCAGACTTTTACGCCCGGCTTTGCTGATTCCCTGATCTCTTTTCATTGTTCCGCTGGCATATGGACATGGTGTCAGTCCGAAAAATGCGGCAAATTGTTTTCCCGTGGCAAAACGATGAAAATCTCCGATCTCCCACGGCAAATGTCGTGACAAACGATCTCCGACACCTTTGAACTGTTGCAATTTTCGGACCGTTTCTGCTGTCAAATCCGTGTTGCCATTTTGTTTGGAGGTTTCTTCATCGTGATCTTGGAATTTTTGAATGGTTTGTTTCCAAGTAGCCAGTTCCTTCTCGAACATCTCCAGTTCGGCAAGCAAATTGGGGAGTCGAAGCAACAACAAGCAGGGACATTCAGCCCATTCCGGCAATTTTGACCATTTGGCAAATGCCTTCCGCCATTCACTGGCCGTTTGGTGTGACTTAAAACCTGGCAGTGGTGTCCGTTCTATTAAGGCGATCATTTGAGCGTTTACGCGACCTATTGATTCTTTGATCCGATTCCATTCTCGTTCCGCATCCCGACGTCCTTCTTCTTCCAATGTCGGTATGTAAACAGTCGGAACATGATCCGAAGGATGCAAGCCTGCGAGGAATTTTGCATCAAGTTTATCTGTTTTGATCGTCTTGCCACTCATAATCACCTGTAGCTTATTGATAGGAAGGATGTGAACGTGGGCTCCGAGGGCCATCAGTTTACGAGCCGGCCAGTAACCATAACGACCTGCTTCATAGAAAACATCTATGCGTTTGCCGCTCTTATGCAAATTAGAGACAAGGTCAAATACGCGATCTTCTTTGCTTCGATCAACCTTATCTTTCAGACCGTAATAGCTCATTTTTCCGGCTTCCCAGTCATGAACTGCCGTTGCCCAGAGACTGCCTCCCATATCAATTCCAACACTTATTTGGTTCTTTACTTGACTTTCTCTGTGAATGGCATTACCTTTTCTTTGCATTTTGAACTCCTTTTCGGTGATTTGGTTTTTGGGTTAAATTCCAAAAATTACTCGACAAAGGAGTTCTTTTCTCTCCGACTAGCTCCTGTCACCTATACATGGTATCTTGTTGTAAAACAATTCCTGTCTTCCGCTACGGGTAATCGCATGGGAACTCTCCACTGTCATTTCTTTTTTACGAAGCTCAGGATTCGGATTGACGCTCGGGGAACTTCGCTTTGAGCTGATTCCTTGCCATGGATTCGGTCAAAGCATTGTTCAACGTAACGGTTCCATTCGTCCAGGCAGAGTTTCCCCTCTTCATCTGGTAGCGAACAGTATGGGAAACAGTCTTGCCATAGGATGCTGACAGAATGCGAATCTGTCCGCTTGGATGCCTGGTAGCAAGCTGGCTGATCATCATAGATTCGGTGACCGCTCCCCTCAAAGAAGCGTTCGTTGTCGTCCATGAATTGTAACCGTCCATCTTCAGTTGATACTGCACCTTGACCGTGACATCCGCAGGAACGATTTCCCGGCCCGCCATCACAGGCGAGATGCTGCCCAAGGAGATTGCAATCGTCGTGATTGTTGCGAGGAATGTCTTTCTCATGTACCTCCCTTTTTTCATTATGTCGCGATCTCGTCACGACTCCACAGCCTTCACAGTCGTTTTTCGCCTGATATCGAATCAAATGATCCCTGTGTTTACAGGGATGCTTTACCTCGATTTCAACTTCATCATCCAATCTGTTAATATCGGATCAAGACCGGAATACGCTTCCGTGTCACCCCGGCTCCGCATACAGGACAGATCTTCGGCAGTTTTGTCACTCTCCGAAGAGTGTCCGGTTCATCGCAATCTCTGCTTAGCTTCAGCGTTTCTGCATAATTACATTCAGAACAGCATACACGGTAATACTTCATTTCAATCTTCTTCCGGAAGAATCCGGGGGCCGTATGAAGCCATTCATCTTACATCCTTACGGTAACTTGTGCCACCGTTTGTAGGTCGGACAATATGCCGCTCCGGGGTTGCTGTAGGACATCAGGCAGTTCATCTTGGCCGAGCATCGGCCCTGTGGATTGTACTGGGCTAGAATTGCATTCAGCCTTGTCCCGGCAAGAAACTGCAGTTCACGTTCACCGTTCCAGTATTCACAGGTACAGCAGACTTTATCATTGATTTTTGTCCAAGATGCTTTCTGAACAGCCATTTTATTTCCCTTTGGATAGAATTGTTAATGAAGGATCAATCCCACCTGACGTTGATAAATACGATCTTGTCATTCGGATATTTTGCCTTGATCGCACTCTTGACCAGCTGAATAGTTTTCATGTCAACGTAAAGCGAGGTTTTCATTCGCGCGGTGCTGCCTCCCTGTTTTGGGGTCTTGGTGAACTCGACTGTTGCTGAATAACGTGCCATTTTACATACTCCTGTTATGGTTGATCTTTCTTGAAAGGTTCTTTATGAATTTAGTTCTGCTATTGCTTTCTTTCCCGATATTTGCGTACCATGCCTGCCACAATTCCAGTCAGAATAAGGAGAACAATGAATGCAAACACACTCCAAGCTACGGGTTCGCATCCACCTTCCTGATATACGACGAGGAACGTAATGATGAGAACAGGATAACAGATACAACCCGTTCCAATCCGAAGGCTCCTGTCCGAGCTGAAAAGCGTCATTGGAATGCTCCAGCAGAATAATGCGAACAGCGGTATCAGGATCAGAAAAGCCCGGGGATCCTTGAGATCTCCACTGAATATCGTTGCCACGGCAAATACAATGCCGGTCACGACTCCGAACAGACATCCACATCCAGCGATTTGTTCTGCTTTATCCTTTTCCCGTTTCACGATGCAGCCTGGCTTTTCTTTAGCGACTTGCCGGCTTGACACCGAGACTGTTCAGTTTCTCAAGCATTTTGTCCAGTTTCTCCTTTTGCGACTGATAACTTGACTTTGTATTTCTGATGATCTCCTGCAAATCCTGTTGCGTGACCTTTCGCTGTCCGTCCACAAAGGCGCGTTTCATTGATTCCTTGACAATGCTCTCAATGTCCGCACCGGAATAGTTGTCCTGATCCTTCAGCATCGCGGCAAGGGCATGGGGATTGACTCCATCCGGAAGCCGTTTCCCATTCCGTTTCTCCAACTGGATTTTGAAGATCGCCTCCCGTTCCTTGATGTTGGGAAAACGCACCTGAAAGATTTCGTCGAACCGTCCGCGACGCAGGAATTCCGGGGGAAGATTGGAGATGTCGTTCGCTGTCGCGACCACATAGATCGCGCTCTTCTTCTCCTGCATCCACGTGAGGAACTGACCGAACAGACGGGTCGTCACCTCTCCTCCGGAACCGAGTCCGGCAAAAGCTTTCTCAATCTCGTCGATCCAGAGGATGCAGGGTGTCGTGGCTTCCGCGACCCGGATGGCTTTGCGGAGGTTCTCTTCGCTTTCTCCAACATACTTTCCCATCAGTCGACCGATGTCCAGACGCAGCAGCGGAACCCCGAACTCCTTGGCAATACACTTGGCAGTCAGGCTCTTTCCGCATCCGGGCATACCGACGATCATGACTCCAGCGGGCATGTCGATTCCATGAGAAGCGGCAATACCGGGATTGTTGAAGACCGCCTTGTTGTTTTGCAGATATTCCTTCAGGTTCTCCAAACCGCCGATTTCCAGATCTCCGGGTTCGATCAGTTCCAGCAGTCCCGACTTCTGAATCGCCTGTTTCTTCTCGGACAGGATCAGCTTCTTGCTGTGTCTGCTGATCTCCCCATCCGTGGCGAGTGCAAGGTTGGCAATCTGTTTGATCTCAAAGACGGAGAGGCCGCTGAACGCCATCACCAGTTCGGTCATGGAGTCGTCGTCGATGGTCAGCAGGTTCTCCGACGCGATACCGTTCAGAAGCTCCCGTATCTCCTCTTCCTGCGGCGGACGCAGCTCCACCATCGTGATCAGCTTCTCCAGTTCCGGAGGGATCACCAGTTTGCTGTCCACGATCAGAACCGTGACGTTGTAGCCTTTGGAATCTCCGCGCATGAACTTCCTGCGGGCGATGGATTGCAGAAGCGAGTAGACCTGCTTGTCACCGATGGAGTCGTGAATCTCCTTGAGCACCACGAGATACTCCTTGCGATCCTGATAAAGCTGGTCGTTGTTGAACAACATCAGAAACTCCGGAAGGGTGTAAGGCGTGGAGCCGTGCGGCTGCTTGGTCTTGAAGTCAACCCAGCCGTCAGCATCGCAGTATTCCGCAATCGTAGCTTTCGGGAAGGCTTCCGCAAGCATCCGATCCACGGTTTCAAAGTCGAAATGATTGATATAGATCAATGGTCTGCCCGCGTCAATATAACGAAGCAGGCTGTCGGACATCTTTTCTTTCATCAACGTCTCCTTTTCATCAGGCGCGGGGTGCGTCACCCCGCGCCTGATGTATTCACAAGCTGTAATATCAATTTTTTAACGTTCCTATCGCAATCTTATTTCCATCAGCGATAAGCAACTTTCCGTTCAGATAAGCCATCTTTCCCTGCTGTAATGGTGCGTCTAACCTTCTCCATTCGATCCCGTCTAGGGATACGTGAAAGCCAATATCTTTCATATTGTTCCAGGTGCTTGGATCACACCAGGAATCTGGCTCAAACAAACGTGCAACAAGAAAACGGTCAGCATCGACAAATCCGGTTATCCGGTATTTCAGCTTTCCAGTCCAGAGAGGCCCGTCTTTTGTCATACTGCCAGTCGTCTCTTGATTATCGGAAAAGCATAGATGTTTGCTCTGCCACAAACGAGTAGGTTGATAAGAAGACTTCTTTTTAGGAATACGTTTCAATTCTGAAATGGAGGGACCAATCCAGCGGAATTGCTCGTCAGAGCGACGTTGATGATTTTTGCAGTAGAAAAGGGATTTCATACCCTCAATAATGAATTGATTGTTGAAAAATGCAATGTCTGTGAAAATATCCCCTTCTTCCAGGCAATCCAAACGTTCAATGGACCACGGTCCCGTCAATCTTTCTGCGGCATAAATCGCCGGTCGGGGATAGGTTGAAGTTTTCACCTCGCCCTCTTGCAAATAACTGTATTCGGTTTCTTTTGAAGACAAAGCTATATAACGCTCTCCTGTCCAGATAATCTTCTTGATATCGATGCCCTCATCAATTTCCAAAGCGTTGACCCATTTACAGTCTTGGGAAATATGACAAGTTTTCATAAAGCCTCCACTGTGGTCATAAAGAGCATCTTGACTGGAACACATGAAATTACTGTTACAGCAATAGAGAAGATCTGCCAGTAAGAACATGACACCATGTCCGTATCCTCCCTCCCAATGACTGCCATCGTAACTGTAATAAGCCCTTGAATCATTCGTAATTGTAACAAAACGATCCATTCCCGCAGTTAGAAGTTTTACATCCGGTCCTTCCGTCATTTGCCACTCAAACTCGATCTCGTCCAGCGTCAGCGGTCTGCTTGCTTCTGCTTTTCGCTGCTTTTCCTGCCGCTGTTGTTCCTGCTGGCGTTGCGTCTCAAGTTGCTGTTCCTGAATCTGCCGAACCTTTTCTTCTTTAAGACTGTTTAATGCCTGTATTCGAGACTCGCCTTCAATGCCGAAGATACGACACAGTGCATCTGCGAGTTTGGGGTCCGGTAAGTCGGCTGGCAGAGCTTCCACCTGCTCTTGTTCTGCTTTGAAGTCCCAGTTGTAAAGCCATGCTCTTAATTGCCCGCCACGGAAACGTTCCATCAATTCCGCTAGGTTGAAGTTCTCGCGCAGTTCGTCCAATGTCCGTAATCGTTGCTCATTGATAATCAGTGGTAAGCGTGCCATACGTTATCTCCTATCTTTATTCTTAGTCCGCGGACAAAAATTACTTATCTTCGTACCAAGCCCTTCCAAAAGTTGCTTGCCGCAACTCTTCAACTTCTGCCACCAGGATTTTGCTACAGTTTTAATTTTTTCTGCCCCCTTACGGATAGCTGGAATAGTAATCATCTGACACAAAGAACGAACAACAGGAATGACCTTTGCAACCACAGGCGCAGCAACAGGAAAATGTGCTATCACATAAGTAGAGATCACGGTCAGGCTCGTATCAATCAGACGTGGAACTGTTACTTCAAGCCATGTCGTGAGTTGAGTAGCAGAACGATCAATCAATCGTTCAACGGCATCAGCCTCGCTACATTCTTCAGTACCAACTGCATAATCTGTCTGAAGAGTAAAGATTCCTTGATCAGCCATGATTGATGCTGAAGCATAATCCAGCTGTTTTTCGGAATCCATTGTCATCAGACAGACAGCTGCAATCTTTCTAACCTGCTTGAAGGCTACCGGATCTTTCCCTTCGATGGCTCGTTGTACCAATTCGCTTTTTCGACTGATGTCATCGGGAGCGTTAAGAACGGCAGTTTGAAGTTCTGCTTGCGCTCGACAGGTAGTTTCAATCAAAGCCTGATCCAGATTGCGTATCTTTTCCACTGCATCCAGCCCGGAGAAAGAACCGGTTTCATTAATTGTAGCCGGACTCTCTTCTACCATGGAACCGGTAATGGAATCAATCAGAGCCGCCGCCTGATTCTCTTTCAGAGAAGAGGTCTGCTTCATCAAATTCTGTTGGAGCCATGCGATACGGCTTGTGCCATTCTGTTTGCTTGAGGTCAGGTTCTCGTGATTGCGGTCGATGGAATCGAGAACGGCGTCAATGCCAGCGATGACAGTCTGCGGCTCGTTGATTTCCGCTTGTTCCAGACGTTCCGCCAAGAACTGATCCAGCATGGACAGGTGTTCTTCGCTCTCGGTGAGCAGCGAATTGAAATATTCTTTGAAATTCGATGTATCCATATGCGCCTCCTTATGTGTGATCGACATGTTTAAATCGGAGGACACCCGGGCATGCCTGAATGGATTTGAACAAATACAGACATAAAAAAGACGCCCTCTGTTGTACTCACCTAAGAGGCACACCACATGCCCAAAAAAGTCATACGCACAGAGAGCGCCCAAGCTTGGGCGCAAACTCAAGAGCTTGACTTTTTTCACATGCAGAAGGTGGTGTTTTCTTAGGTGAAAGTCTGCTTCAGTTTACGTTATCTGATTGTTATTTGATTTTGAAACTCTGTTTCGTTCATTCCTCCAAATTAGGTTGATGCATTACATTAACGCTGTAATATACGAGGTACTTATTGCTTTGTCAAACCGTACTGTTCTTAATTGCTGAAAGAATGTTTGCCTGAAGACGTGGATAGGGGGGGTGCACGGAAGCCAAACGTTATCTGAAGACAGTAGTTCAGAGATGACTCAACCTGTCTGATGAGAGTATTTAAACCTCCATTTTTACTGGGAAAGAAGAAGGTATATCTGACTTCAGCGCGATAGACAGTTGATCCCTCCTGAAGAACGACTGTCTTCAGGAGGGATCAAAACAGATTGAATTCCTACAATGACTGCCAAGTCGGACATGTTGTACAGTCGAATAATTTATGAGTTCAGTTGTTGGTTTTCTGGGTTGAGACAGTCAAAATTCGTTGTCTGACACTTTACTCATTCTGCAATAGCGGGCATAAAAAAGAGCCTTTTTTAGATTCTGATACTACAGCTGAGAAACTTCATCGGATATGTGAGTCCGAAAAGAATGCCTGGTCAACACATTAATCCATTCGTCTGGGGGGAACTCGGAGAAGGGGCAGAGTTCCAGGAGTTCCGGGTGTCGGGAGAGGATGCGTGCTCACTGGGGCGGAGATAACGGTTCGGAGAGGTGTTCCGTGTCCGGAGTGAATGCTGCACAGTTCCATTCCTGATCAAGGAAGACATTCAGTTCTTGTTCGGTCATGGTGATTGTCTTTCATGGTTATTTTTGAATACGGGATGAGAATAGTTCTCGCTGATGCTTGAGACGTATATATAATTGAGAGTCGCAGCACCACATTAAAATTCGAAGAGGCCTAAGTATGACATCGATTGCTTCTACAAGGGAGCAATTACATCAACCGTTTCAAGCTCATCTATTCAGAAATAATTTTTTATTTTCAAGCCCAAAGGTCCATTTCGTCATACGGTTCATACGGTTCGTACGGGGGATGTCAACTTCTTTATTTTTTATATTCCGGTAACCGGAGCGGTTGGTCCAGCGACCATCCGTACCCGGGCGTTTGATGTCACGGCAGCGACTCAGATGAAACAGCGCCTGCATACAGTCTGGAAGCGCTGCCTGAAACTTCCGTTCCGGCATCAGCTGCCACCCGATGCGTTTGGCCACGCCGACATAGAGGCAGAAGATCTCTTCTGTCGTAAGGTTGCTCCCGGAGCCTCCTCCAGATAGTTCCGGAGAATGCTTTCCAGTTGGAAGGATTGGCCGAAAAGGAAACTCAACCGTTCTTTCTGCAGTTCAGATATCGGCAATCGGGTGGAGTTCGCCAGCAGAAGCTGCCGCAATCCCGCAAGACTCCAGTTCAGAATGCCGGCACCTTCGTCCGCAAAGAGAGTGTCGGCAAAGTGATCGATCGGCTTTGGCGGCATATAGCTTTTGCACTTGATCCAACGCAGGCGTCGATGCCAGGCCGTGAGGTCATCGTTGCTCTCGAACTCCAGAAGCGGAATTGCATTCCCGACGATGAAAACGTTGAAGATCCCCTCAATCATCTGCTGCTCATTGGAGTGTTTCAGTTCAACCCGCAAGGTATCGTCCCCCACCAGAGACTTCAGAATTCCCATGCCGTGGGAGGTAAAGAATGAAGTTTGCGACTCCTTCCCTGTCAACAATGTCTTGCCGAGAAAGGCGCTGGTTTCAAAGCGGCTTCCGATACAGCCGGGACGGATCTGCATGCTGTTGAGAGGTCCCACCAGTAACTCAAGGAGGTTTGCGACCGTTCCTTTCCCACTGCCGCCGGAACCGGTCAGCAGGAGAATGCTTTGCGTGAGATTTCGTCCCAGCAGGCATTGGCCGAAATACTTCTGCAGAAGCTCCACGTCATCCTCTTCCATCAACGGAGACAGCAGTTGCTCCTTGAACCGGGGGCAATCCGCGGCTGGATCGTAGACGATATCGCAGCGGTTGCGGCTGTGATAATCCGGCGAAAACGGACGCATTTCCCATTCGCCGGAGTCTGTAAGTTCCACCATCGTGTTCCGGCAGTGAACCCAGTTCCCCGAGGAAGAGAAAAAGGCGGTTTCCACTTCAGCTTGAACTTCCAGATAGGTCAGGATATCTCGGATCGCCGCAGGACGCTGATATCGGGCGAGTTCACATTCGATTCCGCGTCGGCTCGCAAATTCCCGAACCGCAAGACCGACTTGTGAGATCATCTCACTCTGTCTTTGAGGTTGCCACAGACCGCTTGCCGGCGAATATTGATAAAACTGCTTCTCGTTGGGCAGATAGATGCAGCGGGTTTGCTGACGGTAAAGTTCGGCAAAGCTCTGCAAGCCGAGGAGGAATCTAGACCCGTCTCTTATGAGGAGCGATCCATACTTTTCTTCGATTTCGAAAATGATCTCGTTCATGGTGAAATTCCTTTCCATTTGTTAAATGGTCAATACGGAAAAGATAACACCCCGGGAACGACTCCGCCAACCAGCGCATTTCCGCCGCTGGAAATCGGAATGATTCGGCAGGAAACCGAAATTTCAGGTTCTTCGGATTCTTTCCGACGGAATGAATCCGAGTCGTCCAAATGAAAAAAAATCAATTTTTTCGGGTTATTTGTCGGCGGGAAAATTATGTGGCAAAAAATGTGGCAGAAATGTGACATTCTCTGCACGAAACGAGGGATTCGGAAAGAATCCGGAGGAATGGCAAAAAAATCCGGAGAAGTGAGTTTCCCCTCAAATCTCCGGAACTACGGCAAAAAAATGGTGGAGCATAGCGGATTTGAACCGCTGACCCTCACACTGCCAGTGTGATGCTCTAGCCAACTGAGCTAATGCCCCACGCGTATAGTTCTCAATGTACCACCATTTTGACGGAAATGCAAATGGATTTACGCTGAAAAAGCGCGGATTTTCGCTTTTTTTCCGCCCGATTCACTTCTTTGCTTGCAATTTTCCGGTTTTATCGTATCGTATCAAATCATGAATCGACTGTTGAAAAGAGGAGTCTTTCAGAATGATTTCGGAAAAACAGACCTGGGACCTCGAGGTCCTCTATCCCTCCCCGGAGGCGTGGGAGAGTGATTTCAACCGGATCCGGCCGCTGGCGGAAGCCTTTCTCGCCTTCCGCGGCCGCCTGGCCGAATCCCCCGCCCTCCTCCGCGACGCCATCGCCGCCCTCGACGACTTCGAACGGCTCGGCGAAAAGGTCTACACCTTCGCCCACCTCCGCTCCGACGAGAACACCGCCGACAACGCCAACCGCGCCCGGGTCGACCGGGTCGAGGCGCTCTTCGCCTCCCTCTCCGACACCAGCGCCTGGTTCGAGCCGGAGGTGATGGCCATTCCGGAGGAGACGATGAACGCCTTTCTCGACGCGCCCGAACTCGCCCTCTACCGCCGCAGTCTCGTCGAACTGCTGCGCGAAAAGCCGCACACCCTCTCCGAACCCGAGGAACGGCTGCTCGGCACCCTCGGCGACGTGCTCGGATATCCCGACAAGACCTTCGAAATCCTCAACGACGCCGATCTTGATTTCGGCCGCGTGCGGGGCGAGGACGGCCGGATGGCCGCGCTCACTCACGGCAGCTACCGCCGCTTTCTCGAATCGGTCGACCGCGACGTGCGCCGCCGGGCGTTCCGGAAGATGTTCGGCACCTACCACAAGTTCCGCAACACCTTCGCCACCACCCTCGACGGAGCGGTCAAGCGCCACGTGGTCAGCGCCCGGATCCGCCACTACCCCTCGGCGCTCGCCCGCGCGCTGGCGCCGGACAATGTGCCCGAATCGGTCTACCGCGGCCTCATCACGACCGTCCACAACGGTCTCGACGGCTTCTACGACTACATGAAGCTCCGGCGCGAGGTGATGAATCTCGACAAGCTCGACATGTTCGACATGTACAATCCGCTGCTGCCCGCCTGCCGCCGCGAATACGACTTCGCCGAAGCGGTGAAGCTGGTCCGGGAGGCGCTTGCGCCGCTCGGGGAGGAGTATGCGGAAAAGCTCTCGCTCGCCTTCTCCCAGCGCTGGATCGACGTGCCGGAACGCCGGGGGAAACGCTCCGGCGCCTATTCCAGCGGCTGCTACGACAGCTATCCCTATCTGCTGCTCAACTACAACCGCACACTGAACGACGTCTTCACGCTGGCGCACGAGCTGGGCCACTCGATGCACAGTTTCTACTCCAACGCGACTCAGCCCTACCACTACGCCGGGTACAGCATCTTCGTGGCGGAGGTGGCGAGCACCACCAACGAAATGCTGCTCTTCCGGCATCTGCTCGCCCGGAGTTCCGACCGGGAGTTCCGGGCGTTTCTGCTCGGTCACCTCGCCGACGAGATCCGCGGCACGATCTTCCGCCAGACGATGTTCGCCGAATTCGAGCTTCTGGCGCATGAGCTGGTCGAACAGGGGGTGCCGCTCTCCGCCGACCTGCTCGACGAAAAGTACGCCGAACTCAACACCCTCTACTACGGTCCGGAGGTCGAGGCCGATCCGCTGATCGCGGTGGAGTGGGCGCGGATTCCGCACTTCTACTACAACTTCTACGTCTACAAGTACGCCACCGGCATGTCGGCGGCGATTCAGCTCGCGGAGCGCCTCGCTTCGGGCGATCCGGCCGGACGCGAAGCCTACTTCGGATTCCTGAAGGCGGGCGATTCGAAGGATGTCCTCGACATCATGAAGGATGCGGGCGTGGATCTCTCACCCCCCGCGCCGGTCGAGGCGGCGCTCGGCTACTTCCGTTCGACGGTGCAACAGCTCCGCCGGGAACTGGGCCGTTGAACCGGAGGAAGGAGGCGTTTCATGGCAAAGGAATTCACCCGTTCGCTCCCGGCGCAGGCGGCGGCGCTCTCGGTGATCAACGCGGCGAAGGAGCACGGTTATCTCAAGGGGCCTCTGGTGGCCGATCCGGTCCTGGCGGAGGCGGAGAAGGAGTTGTTTCTGGCAATGCTCAAACGGCTGGCGGACCGGCGGAGAACCGGCGGCGGTGAACTCACCTCCGACGAAATCTCGTCGCTTTTCACCTTCGTATTCGCCCGCGCGGCGGAGGCGGTCACCAACATGGTCAACCGCCAGCCGAACAAATTCGAGCTGCTCGGAATGTTCGACGGCAAGGTACCGATCAGCGCCGATGAGCGGTTGATCGGCGCCTTCAAGAAGCTCGAACTGCCCTCGGACTGCGCACGGGCCTACTGGACATGGTATCACGACGGCGCCGATGCCGGGCAGAGGAGCGGAGTCGATCCGGTCCTGCCGCTGTTCGAGGCGCTCAAGTGGACCTTCCGCATCTCGTGCACCGTGGCGATCGAGAAGCTGGAGGAGCTCGGTATCCGGCTGTGACCGGGAGAGCCGCCGGAGAGAGGAACCGAATGCGAACGACTCTGCGGAACCGTGCGACGATGCTCTGGTGCGCCGCCATCGTGCTTCTGGCGGCGATGCCGGCGCTTCTGCTTCCGGCGGGAGCGGGCTGGATCACCGACAACGGCAACAAGTACATCATCATGCGCAGTCTCGCCGAAGGGGGAACGACGGCGATCGCGAATCCGGCGGCCGGAATCGATCCGGAGGGGAGGTTCTTTCCGGACGGCGGATTCCACTTCCGGCGGTTTCACGGTGAAATGCGGTCGATCTATCCGAGTACTTTCCGGCGCTGACGCTGCCGTGGTACCGGCTCTTCGGGGAACGCGGGGTGCTGGTTCTCCCGGCGCTCGGCGCGATGGCGGCGGCGCTGCTCTTCGGCCTCTGGCGGCGGCGGATGGCGGCGGGACTGCTCCTGCTGGCCGGGACGCCGCTGCTCTTCTACGGCGGCACCTTCTGGGAGATGGCGCCGAGCGTCCTCTTCGCGCTGACGGCGGTGATGCTCGCGGTACGGCGGCGGCTGTTCCTCGCCGGGCTGGTGCTGGGGGCGGGGCTGATCCTGCGCGAAGAGATGTACTTTCTTGCGGTGGCGCTGGCGGCGGGGCTCCTCTTCGCCGACCGGCGGCAGTGGCGCGGCGTGCTCCGATTCGGCGTCGGTTTCCTCGTCGCCGCGCTCCCGCTGCTCCTCTGGCAGTTCCACAGTTTCGGCCACCTGCTCGGACTGCACGGCGCGCTCTATTACTCCCACAACCGGATCGCGCCGCCGACGATATGGGAACAGCTCTCCGGCTTCTTCGAAGGGTGTTATCTCTACCTGTTCCAGTTCAATGCGGGAACGCCGGAATTCCGCTGGTACTACCCGGTGCTGTTTTCTCCGATGCTGCTGATGGCGGCGGCGGGAGCCGCGCCTGGATTCGGCGCCTGGCGGAGATGCAAACACGGAGCGTTTGCGCTCGCTTCGGCGGCGTGGCTGGTTCTCGTGGTGATGCTCTGGCGCAATCCGGCTCCGGCGATGGCGGCGGGGGTGACGGTGGGGCTGTTTACCGGCACGCCGCTGATGGCGGGATTCCTGCTGAACTGGCGTCCGCTGCTGCGGAGTGCGGAACGCTCCTCGCGGCTGCTCGCGGCGCTGGCGATCGTCTACATTGTGCTGACGCCGCCGCTGCTGACCCGGAGCGATATCGGCATCATCTGGGGGCCGCGCCATTTTCTCTGCCTCATGCCGGTGCTGCTGCTGCTGAGTTTCGAGGGGTGGCGCAAACAGCGCAACGCGGAGATCCGGCAGGCGGGGGCGGCGGGTTCTCTGCTCCGGGCGGTACAGCGCGGAAGGCGTTTTCTACTGATTCCGGCGGCGGCGCTGGGATTTTCGCTCGCGCTTCAGCTTTTCGGATTGCGGACCCTTTTCGGCGTGACGGAGGAGACCGCGCGCCTGACCGCAAAACTGCGTTCCATGGCGCCGGAGGTGGTGATTTCGGATCTGTTCTTCCTGCCGGAACAGACGCCGCAGCTCTTTTTCGAAAAGCGGTGGCTCTTCGTCAAAAACGACGAGGCGGCGGCGGAACTCCCGGCTCTGCTGGCGCGGCACGGGATCCGTGAAGCGGTGCTGGTGCTCTCTCCCCGCTTCCGGAACCTGAGCGACGGGGCGCTGCGCCGTCTGCTCACTTCGCTGCCGCTGGCGGCGCCGCCGGAACGGTTTGCCGCCCCGGTGAGCGGATTTCTCGAACTGTTCCTGGGAAAAGTGCGTTTGCAATCCCCGTAACTTTCTGCTATATTGGTAGGAGACAGAAAAAACACGCTCCCGGCAGCGGGGGCTTACGATAAGAATTCCGGAGAAGAATATGGATCAGATTTTCGCCGTCAGACTGGACAACGGCAGTTCACTGGATATCAAGGCGTCGTCCGAACTGGGGCTTCAGCCGCATGACCTCTGCGTGTTTCGGCGCGACTTCTATACAGACCTGGGTGAGATTCGAAGGGAGGTGCCGCCGCCGGCCAATCCAGGCGACCTGCCGACCGCGCTGCGGAAAGCGGAAACCGCCGATCTGGCGACCGCCAACGCAAACGACGCCAAGGCACGGTCGGCCATGCAGACGGCGCATCGGTTCGTCAACAGCCTCGGGTTGGAGATGAAACTGCTGAACGCGCACTATTCGCTCGACGGAAAGCTGGTGACGATCCAGTTCAGCGCGGACGGGCGGGTGGATTTCCGCGAGCTGGTCAAGGAGCTCTCGCGGGCGCTCTGCACCCGGATCGAACTGCGTCAGATCGGTGTGCGCGATGAGACCGGAATCCACGGCGGCATCGCCGTCTGCGGCCAGCAGCTCTGCTGCTCGCGGTTTCTCAAGGAGTTCAATTCGATCAACGTCAAGATGGCCAAGGAGCAGGACCTCTCGCTGACTCCGGCGACGATCTCCGGCGTCTGCGGGCGGCTGAAGTGCTGCCTCAAATACGAACATGAAGGGTACCAGGAGTTCGAAAGGGGATGCCGCGCCGCGGAGAGTGGTGCGACACGCCGCAGGGGCGCGGCCGGGTCAGCGACCGCAATCTGCTTACCCGGCGGGTGTCGGTCACGCTCGAAAGCGGCAATGTTGTGCAGTTCGCCCGCGAGGAGATCACCATCCAGCCGACGGAGCGCCGTTCCGGCGGGAACGGCAACGGCGGCAACGGCGGCTCCCGGCGGAACCGTGACGGCGGCCGCCGGAACGGCCAGAACCAGGGACCGCGCAACGGAGAGCAGAAGAGAGAGGCGCAGCCGCCGAAAGAGAGTCCGGAATCCGGTCCCGGAGCGGCGGAATGAGTCCGGAATTTCCCGGTCTCGATCGGTACTGCGCGCTCGACGCCGCCGGCTTTCTGCCGGGGGCGGGAGAGGCTCCGGCGGAATTTCTCTCCCGGGTGGAGGCGATTCTTGACGCTCACCGGGAGTTTGAGGCGGAACTTGCCGAAAAGGGGGAGGTGACGGTTTTCGACGGAATCCGGGTGCGCACGGCCGACCGGATTCCGGCGGAGATCATCGCAGAAGCGGAGGAGGTGACCGGGAAACTCTATGATTTCCGGGTGCGCCATGTGCCGGGATTCTTTCTTTCGCGTGACGTCGGGCTGCTCTGGGGAGGGTGCCTGATCGCCGACACCGAGCTGCCGCTGTCGATCTTCCTGATCCGGGGAGCGTTCCGAACCCGGGAACGGTGGCTCTTCTACAACCGGCGCGAACTGCTCGCGCATGAACTCTGCCATTCGATGCGGCAGAGTCTGCACGAGATCACGCTGGAGGAGCATTTCGCCTACCAGACCAGTCCGAGCCGGCTGCGCCGCTATCTCGGGAACTGTTTCATCCGTGAACGCGACGCGATCTGGTTCATCGTGCCGGCGCTGCTGCTGCTCTGTGCGCAGACGGCGCAGACCTTCTGGCTGCCGCGGCTGCCGGTCTGGCCCTTCTGGCCGGTGGCGCTGGCCTACCCGGCCTTTCTGCTGCTGCGGAACATGCGGTCGCGGCGGCTGGTCGGTCGTGCGGCGCGGAAACTGGCCGGATTTGGAGTGGCGCGTCCCGGCGCGGTGCTGTTCCGCTGCACCCGGGAGGAGATCCGGACGCTGGGGAACCTCGCTTCGCGCGGGGATTTTGAAGAGTTTGTCGATCGCCGGGCGGGTGAAGAGCTGCGCTGGGCGATCATCCGTCGCCGTTTTATTCAACCGGAACCGGGAGAATCCACCGATGAAACTTGCCGACCTGACCCGCTTTCTTGACGAAGAACTTCACCTGGAACAGTACCGGAGCGACCACTCCAACAACGGCCTTCAGGTCGAAGGGGATCCCGAGGTGCGCCGTGCCGCGTTCGCCGTGGATGCGTGCCTTGCGACCTTTGAGCGGGCGGTTGAAGAGAAGGTGGAGTTTCTCTTCGTCCATCACGGACTGAGCTGGGGGGGCGAACCGCGCCGCTTCACCGGAATCACCGCCGCCCGGCTGAAGTGTCTGTTTCATGCCGGAATCAGCCTTTACGCCGCACACCTGCCGCTGGATGCCAATCCGGTGTTCGGAAACAACGCAGAACTCTCCCGTCTCGCCGGGCTGATCGAAACGGACCCCTGCTGCCTGTACGACGGAGTGATGATCGGGCGGATCGGGGAGTTCCCGTCGCCGCGCCCGCTGCCGGAAATCGCCGCGCGTCTGGAGCGGGAGCTGAGGACGACCGCGCAGATCTGCGGAGATCCGGACGCCGCGGTGTCGCGGGCGGCGGTCGTCTCCGGCGGCGGCGGGATGGATGCGCTCGAGCAGGCTGCCGCCGACGGCGCAGATCTGCTGATCACCGGCGAACTCACGCACGTGATGTACCACTGCGCCCGGGAACTCGGCGTGAATGTGCTTGCGCTCGGTCATTACGCGACGGAAACGGTCGGCCCGCGGGCGCTGATGCGGCATGTCGGCGGAACCTTCCCGCTGGAGCTCACTTTCCTCGATCTGCCAACTGGACTCTGAACGGCGCACAGCCCCTTCGGACGGAATTTCCGGGTACTCCGAAGTGGAAAACCCTTCCGGGGGAAAAAGGGCGGCGGCAGTGGGAGACGTGGATAAAAAAGAAAGCAGGCTTTATACTCTCGCGTGACAGATGTACAATAAGCTCAAAAGAGAGCCCGATGCATAAATTGTTCCGAGACTAACCTGCTTTCTGGTATTCACTATATACCGTCGGCGGGCAAAATCAAGGGGCGATGGAGAAAAAATTCAAAGGATTTCCGAACTATCTTAATTTTTTTCAAAAAGTTCGTTGAAAATTTGCAAAAGTTCAAAAACGGGCTATTTTAATAATCTGTTGTCATCGGTAATTGATCCGGTGGGTTGATAGCTCAGTCGGTAGAGCATCGCCCTTTTAAGGCGGTGGTCCCGGGTTCGAGTCCCGGTCAACCCACCATTTTTACGATAGATGGTGTAAGCAACATAACTATACTCCGGGCCGGATTCCGGCGGAAGAAGCGAGGAACAAAATGAGCAAATTTTGCGAAATGTGCGGCAAGGGCAAGGCCCACGGCGGCTGCATCACCCGCAAGGGTCTGGCGAAAAAAGGCCGGCGGAATCGGTATGCACGTCGTGAAGAACGTCAAGCGGACCTTCGAAGCGAACCTGCAGAACGTCAAAATCGTCGACGGCGGCACAGTCCGGACCGTCAAGATGTGCGTTCGCTGCATCCGTACCGGCAACTTCACCAAGGCGTAATCCGCATCCCGTGAAGTTGTATTGTAAAAAGGCGGACGAGTGATTCCTCGTCCGCTTTTTGTGTTTTCAACGAAGAGCGGAGCTGTTCAATGTTGGGGCTGGGAGACGCATCCACTGCGGCGGCGCTGATCCTGTGCGTCGCCGTCACGCTGTTCGGGGTGGTTTACGGAATCGTAAACTGGAATTCCGGCGGCCCGGATGATCTTGCTCCGGAGCGGCCGAAACGCCGCCGCAGACGGCGCCGTCGCCATCGGGGAGGCAAGCCGCAGAAATGAATTCGATCCCTCTTTTTCGGCACGGCGGTCTCCGCCGGAACGGGCGGCATGAACACGCTGATTCTGGGCGCGCTGATCGCCGTCTACATGCTCTTTATCGGCTATCTCGGCTATCGCGGATTCCGCAAAACCCGGAACAGCGGCGACTATCTGCTCGCCGGGCGTTCGGCCCACCCCTTCGTCATGGCGATGAGTTATGGAGCCGCGTTTATCAGCACCTCGGCGCTGGTCGGATTCGGCGGCATCGCCGGGCAGTTCGGCATGGGGCTGATGTGGCTGGTGTTCATGAACATCGCCATCGGCATCGTCGTCGCATTCCTCTTCTTCGGGCGGCGCACCCGCCGCATGGGACTGGCGCTCGATGCCCACACCTTCCCCGAATTCATGGGGAACCGTTTCGATTCGCGCGGCCTCAAAGTGTTTCTCGCTCTGGTCATTTTCCTTTTCATGCCGCTCTATTCGAGCGTCGTGCTGATCGGCGGCGCCCGTTTCCTCGAAGAGGTGATGAGAATCGACTACGGCTGGGCGCTCGGCGTCTTCGCCGTGGTGGTCGCGGTCTACGTCGTCTTCGGCGGCCTCAAAGGGCGTGATGTACGTCGACGCCATGATGGGCACGATCATGATCGCCGGCATGCTCTCTCTGCTGGTGATGTGCTACTGGAAGCTCGGCGGCGTGGTGAGCGCCCATCAGGCGCTGACCGACATGGCGCCGCTGGTGGCGGAGCGGCTGCCGCAGGAGGCGCGGCTCGGCCACGTCGGCTGGACCGCGATGCCCCGCTTCAACTCCATCTGGTGGTGGACATTGGTGTCGAGCCTGATGCTTGGCGTCGGCATCGGCGCGCTGGCGCAGCCGCAACTGGCGGTCCGCTTCATGACGGTGCAGAGCAGCCGGGAACTCAACCGGGCGGTGCTGATCGGCTCGGTCTTCATTCTGCTCACGGTGGGATCGGCCTACATGGTCGGCGCGCTCTCCAACGTCTTCTTCTACTACACCGACCGGGGCATTGCCGAAGGGATCGGCGGCAAGCTCGCCATCGAAGCGGCCGGGGGGAATCCCGACCTCATCATTCCGCTGTTCATCCGCGAAGCGCTGCCGCCGGTGATTCTCTACATCTTCTCGCTGACGCTGCTGTCGGCGGCGATGTCCACGTTGAGTTCGCTCTTTCACGTGACCGGTTCGGCGATCGGGCACGACCTCTTCCGCAACCTGGCTGGGGTCCGCCGCGACAGCACGCTCATCACCCGGCTCGGGGTGGTGTTCGGCATCGTCGTGAGCGTGGTGCTCGGCGTGATTCTGCCGCCCGGAATCATCGCCCGCGGCACGGCGATCTTCTTCGGCGTCTGCGCGGCGGCGTTCCTGCCCGCCTACTGGGCGGCGCTCTACTGGCGCGGCGCGACCCGGGCGGGGGTCTGGGCGAGCATGGCGACCGGAGTGGGGGCGAGTCTTTTCGGACTCTTCTTCCTCCATCGCAAAGGAGTCGGCGGCGCTCGGAGTCTGCGAGCTGCTCTTCGGCCGGACGGAGCTGATTTCATCGTTTCCGTGGCCGTATGTGGATACCTTCGTCTATTCGCTGCCGCTTTCGCTGGCGGTGTTGTTCGTGGTGAGCTGTTTCACCCGTCCGCTCCCGAAGGAGCATCTCAAACGTTGTTTCAAATCAGTTCAATCATAGCAAACCGGTGGAGATCATGGAATTTCAGGCAGTTTCCAATCAGGTCGACTTCCCGAAGCTGGAGTGCGAAATCCTCAGATTCTGGCAGGAGTCGGAAATTTTTCACAAATCGCTCGAACAGCGCCGCGGCGGCGATGAATTCGTCTTCTACGACGGCCCGCCGTTCGCGACCGGGCTGCCGCACTACGGCCACCTGCTCGCCGGAACCATCAAGGATGTGGTGCCGCGCTACCAGACGATGCGCGGCAAGTACGTCGAGCGCCGTTTCGGCTGGGACTGCCACGGGCTGCCGGTCGAGAACGAGATGGAGAAACAGCTGAATCTCTCCAGCAAGCGGGACATCGAGGCGTACGGCATCGACAAGTTCAACGAGGCGTGCCGTTCGATCGTGTTGCGCTACACCGCCGAGTGGGAGAAGGTGGTCGGCCGGATGGGGCGCTGGGTGGATTTCCGCAACGGCTACCGCACGATGGATCGCAGTTTCATGGAGTCGATCTGGTGGGTTTTCAAGAGCCTCTGGGATCAGGGGCTGGTCTACGAGGGGTACAAGATTCTTCCCTACTGCCCGCGCTGCGCGACGCCGCTGTCGAACTTCGAGGCGAATCAGGGCTACCGCGAGGTGGTGGATCCGGCGATCACCATCCGCTTCCGGGCGGCGGACCGGGAGAACACCTACTTCCTGGCCTGGACGACCACGCCGTGGACGCTCCCCTCGAATCTTGCGCTGACCGTCGGACCTGATATCGATTACGTCGAAGTCCGGGACGGCGACGACCATTACATTCTGGCCGAGGCGCGGGTCGGCGTCTACTACAAGGAGAAGCCGGAGATCCTCTGGCGCGGCAAGGGTTCCGAACTGGTCGGCCGCCGCTATGAGCCGCTCTTCCCCTACTTCGCCGATCTGGCCGGGAAGGGGGCGTTCCAGGTGCTGGCCGGCTCCTTCGTCAGCACCGAGGACGGTACCGGAATCGTCCACACCGCGCCGGGATTCGGCGAGGACGACAACGCGGTCTGCAAGGCGGCGGGGCTTCCCGAAGTCTGCCCGATCGACGAGGAGTGCCGCTTTACCGCCGAGGTGCCCGACTATCAGGGGCGTCCGGTCAAATCGACCGACAAGGAGATCATCGACCGGCTGAAGGCGGAGGGGAAACTCATCCACCGCGGCCAGATCAAGCACAGTTATCCGCACTGCTGGCGGGACGACGGTCCGCTGATCTACCGGGCGATTTCGACCTGGTTCGTCAAGGTCGAAGCGATCAAGGATAAGATGATCCGGAACAATCAGCAGATCAACTGGGTTCCAGCGCACCTGCGCGACGGCCGGTTCGGCAAGTGGCTGGAGAACGCCCGCGACTGGGCGATCAGCCGCAACCGCTACTGGGGAACGCCGCTGCCGATCTGGCGCAACGCCGAGGGCGAGGTGATCGTGGTCGGCAGCGCCGCCGAGCTGGAGAAGCTCACCGGGAAGAAGATCGACGATTTGCACAAACACTTCATGGACAAGATCGAAATCCCGTCGCCGACCGGGAAGTCGCCGTTGCGGCGGGTGCCGGAGGTGTTCGACTGCTGGTTCGAATCCGGCTCGATGCCGTACGCCCAGCAGCACTATCCGTTTGAGAACAAGCAGCATTTCGAGGAGAACTTCCCGGCGGACTTCATTGCCGAGGGACTCGATCAGACCCGCGGATGGTTCTACACGCTGGTGGTGCTGGCGTCGGCGCTCTTCGACCAGCCGCCGTTCCGCAACGTGGTGGTCAACGGGCTGGTGCTGGCTGAGAACGGGCAGAAGATGTCCAAGCGGCTGCGGAACTATCCCGACCCGATGGTGGTGATTGACCGGTACGGCGCCGATGCGCTGCGGCTCTTCATGCTCGGCAGCCAGGTGGTGCGTGCCGAAGACCTGAAATTCTCCGAAGCGGGGGTCAAGGAGATTCTGCGCGGCATCATGATTCCGATGTGGAACGCGCTCTCCTTCTTCACCACCTACGCGAGCGTGGACCACTACAATCCGGGGAAGGGGCGGTCCGGCCGCCGAAGCACCCGTCGAACGTGCTCGACCGCTGGATTCTGAGCTCCGCTTCGCAGATGGTCGAGGAGGTGCGTGCCGAGCTTGATGCCTACAATCTGCAGAAGGCGGCGAACCGGTTCAGCCGGTTCATCGACGACCTGACCAACTGGTACATCCGCCGAAGCCGCCGCCGCTTCTGGAAGTCGAGCGACGACCGCGACAAGCAGGAGGCGTACGCGACGCTGCACTACGTGCTGCTGGTCTTCGCGAAGACGGCGGCGCCGTTCATTCCGTTTACCACCGAGGCGATCTACCGGGCGCTGCGGACGCCGTCGATGCCGGAATCGGTCCACCTCTGCGACTATCCGGTGCCTGACGACTGCCGCGACGAATACCTCGAACGGCAGATGGCGCTGACGATGAGCGCGGTCTCTTCGGGGCGGTTCCTGCGCACCGCGCACAATCTGAAGGTGCGCCAGCCGCTCTCGCGGGCGGTGCTGGTGGCCGGGAGTTCGGAGGCGCGGCAGATGCTGGAGGCGACCGCGTCGATCATCGCCGAGGAGCTGAACGTCAAGAACGTCGAATTCAGCGACGACGAAGAGGCGCTGGTCCACCGGAGCTGCAAGGCGAACTTCAAGGCGCTGGGCAGCCGGCTCGGCAGAAACATGAAGGCGGCCGCGGCGAAGATTGAAACCTTCTCCGGGCGGGAGATCGGCGAAATTCTCGCCGGGAAACCGCAGACGATCACCCTGCCGGACGGGAGTTCGGCGGAGATCACCGCTTCGGATCTGGTCATCCGGCGCGAGGAGAAGCCGGGGCTGGTGGCGGCGAGCGAAGGCGGAGTCACCATCGCGCTGGCGACGGAGCTCACCCGTGAGCTGGAGGAGGAGGGGTTCGCCCGCGAACTGGTGAGCCGCATTCAGGGGCTGCGCCGCGATCTGATGCTCGAAGTGACCGACCGGATCCGGATCTTCTGCCGGGTTCCGGAGGAGTGGCGTTCCGCAGTGGAACACTATCGCAACTACATCTGCGGCGAAACCCTCGCGGTGGAGCTCTCCGCGGAACCGACGGCGGAGATGCAGGAGCTGGAGATCAACGGCGCCGCCTGTCAGGTCGCCGTCGAGAAAGCGTGACGCGATGACCTCCCGCACCCGGAACGGCCTGATTCTCGCGGCCCTGCTGGTTCTGGCGGGGGCGCGCTGCTGATTCATCAGGTTCGGAGCGAACGGCAGCTGGAGAAGTTCCAGCAGACGTTTCCGATCATGGGGACGCTGGCGGGCTTCACCTTCTACGCCGAGCCGGAGCAGTCGGCAGCGGCGGCAGAGGCGGCTCGCGCGGCCTTCGACCGGGGTGACGGAGCTGGCGAACCTCTACAATCCGGAAAGTGAGCTGGCCCGGCTGAACCGGAGCGCGGCAAATTCTCCGTTCGCCTGTTCCGACGAGTTGTGGTTGATGCTCTCCGAGGCGCGGCAGGCGTACGAGTTCAGCGGCGGCGCGTTCGACATCACGGCGAAACCATTGATGGACCTGTGGGGGTTCTACCGGCGGCGGGGAGATGCTCTGCCGACCGCTGCCGAGACCGCCGCAGCGCGGGCGCGGGTCGGCTTGGAGAAGGTGATTTTCGACGATGAGAAGCAGACGGTGAAGTTCACCGTGCCGGGGATGGCGTTCGACCTCGGCGGCATTGCGAAAGGGTATGCGGTGGATGCGGCCTGCGACGCGGCCGTCGACTGCGGTGTGCGGCGGGGCATCGTCGACCTCGGCGGAAACCTCCGGCTGATGCCGCTGCCGCCGCCGGGGAAGCTGTTCTACCGGGTCGGCATCCGCGATCCCCGTGACCGCCATGCGGTGCTGCCGGAGGTGATCGAGTTGCGCAATGCGGCGCTCTCGACCAGCGGCGACTACGAGCGGTTCGTCACCATCGGAGGAAAACGTTACGGGCATATCATGGATCCGGTGGCGGGCCATCCGACGCAACAGGAAAATTCGGTGACGGTGATCGCGCCGTCGGCGATGCTGGCGGACTGGCTCTCGACGACGCTTTTTCTGCGGCCGGAGCTGGCGGATCGGGCGGAGCGGGAGTTCCCCGGGGTGCAGGTGGTGATCGCCGAGTAGTTCGGGGAAAAAGCGGAAAATTCCGCGTGCCTTTCCGGCGGTTCCGGTTGAAAAAGCCGGGTTGGGAGGGCATGTTATAATAACGTTTTTTGAGCATTGTTCTGGTATGGCGAAGGAGAGGATGTTCCGATGAAAGATCTGATCAACAAGGCGAATGTACTGGTCGAGGCGCTTCCCTACATTCAGCGTTTCCGCAACTCCATCGTGGTGATCAAGTTCGGCGGCAGTTCGATGGAGGATCCCGAGCTGGTCCGCAGCACGATGCGGGATATTGTGCTGCTCGAGGCGATCGGCATTCGCCCGGTGGTGGTGCACGGTGGCGGCAAGGCGATCTCGGCCGAACTGAGGCGGCAGGAGATTCCGGTGCGCTTCGTCAACGGGCTGCGCTTCACCTGCGAGCGGACCATCCGGATCGTCGACGACGTGCTGCACAACACGGTCAACCGCGAACTGGTCCGGCTCGGCAAGGAGTGTGGCGGCGCGATGATTGGCATCTCCGGCAAGCAGGTGCTCAAGGCGGAGCGGACCATGTCGGTCGATCCGATCACCGGCGAGAAGCAGGATGTCGGCTTCGTCGGAGAGATCACCGGCGTCAACGTCGCGCCGATCATGGAGGCGATCGAAGCCGGACTGGTGCCGGTGGTGACCCCGCTCGGCACCGGGATCGACGGGCAGATCTACAACATCAACGCGGACATCGCCGCCTGCCGGATTGCGGAGGCGATCCACGCACGCAAGCTGGTGTTTCTGAGCGACGTACCGGGAATTCTCGCTGACTGCACCGATGAAAATTCGGTCATTCCGACCATCCGCACCGATGAGATGGATGAGCTGATTCAGCGGAAGATCATCTCCGGCGGCATGCTGCCGAAACTGCGCAGCTGCGTCAACGCGCTCAACGCCGGAATCAACAAAGTTCACCTGATCGACGGGCGGGTCATGCATACGCTGTTGCTGGAGATCTTCACCGATCACGGCGTCGGCACGCAGATAGTCCGCCCCGATTCGGTGATGTGATCTGGCGATGGGGCTGAAGCGATCCATTGTGCTTGCCGGAATCAAGCATTGCGGCAAGAGCACGCTGGGGGCGCTGCTCGCCCGGCGCTACGGCGTGGAGTTCATCGACACCGACCGGGTGCTGGAGGAGTGTTTCCGGGCGGAGAACGGGCGGGCGCTCACCACGCGGGAAATCTTTCTCGAACTCGGGCCCGAAGCGTTTCGCCGGTTCGAAGCGGCGGTGATCGGGAAGCTCGCGAAGGAGGAGGCCGCGCCGCGGATCGTCGCATTGGGCGGCGGAGTGCCCGCCAACGGCTTCGTCGATCCGGAAGCGTTGCGTTCGCTCGGGTTTCAGGTCTATCTGGCGATTCGGCCGGAGCTCGCTTATGCGCGGGTGGTCCGGCGGGGGCTGCCGCCGTTTCTGGCCGGAGCGGCCGACCCGTTCGCGGAGTTCTGCCGGATCAACCGGGAGCGCGAACCCTATTATCTCAAATTCGCCGATCTGGTCTGGCCGGTGGAACGGGAGATTCCCGCTCCGGCGGCGGCCGGGGCGCTGGCCGGGAAAAATTGAACAGGAGTGGAATACAATATGAGCGGCAATACCTTTGGAGAACTTTTCCGAGTGACCACCTTCGGAGAATCGCATGGTCCGGGGCTCGGGGTGGTGGTCGACGGCGTTCCCGCCGGAATCCGGATTGATGAGGCGCTGATTCAGCGCGATCTCGACCGTCGTCGGCCGGGGCAGTCCCGGGTGAGCACCGCGCGTCGCGAAGCGGACCAGGTGGAGATTCTTTCCGGCGTCTTCGAGGGGGTTTCCACCGGGACTCCCATCGGGATGATCATCCGCAACAACGACCAGCGGAGCCAGGATTACGGGAAACTGGCGGAACTTTTCCGCCCCGGCCATGCGGATCTGACCTTTTTCCGCAAGTACGGGATCCGCGACTACCGGGGCGGCGGTCGCTCCTCCGGGCGCGAGACTTCGATGCGGGTCGCCGCCGGAGCGCTGGCGAAGATGTTTCTCGCTTCGCTGGGGGTGTCGGTCCGCGCCTGCGCGATGATGATCGGCGGCGTGTGGGCCGAAACGGTCGACTGGAACGAGGTGGAGAACAACATCGTGCGTTCCCCCCGACCCGGCGGCGGCGGAGAAGATGGTCGCGGCGATTCGTGCCGCGCAGAGCGAGCGCGACAGCGTCGGCGGCATCATCTGCTGCGAAGCGCGCGGCGTGCCGGCGGGCTGGGGCGAGCCGGTTTTCGACAAGCTCGACGCAATGCTCGCGCACGCCGTTCTGTCGATCGGCGGAATCAAGGGAATCGAAATCGGCGCCGGTTTCGCCGCGTCGGGGCGGCGCGGCAGTGAAAACAACGACCCGATTCTGCCGGAGGGATTCGGCTCCAACAACGCCGGCGGCATTCTGGGCGGCATTTCGAACGGCGATGTCATCACCTTCCGCGCGGCGATGAAGCCAACCTCATCGATTGCGAAGAAACAGAGGACGATCAACAAGGCGGGCGAAGCGATCGAGGTCGAAGTTCTGGGCCGTCATGATCCCTGTCTGGTGCCGCGTGCGGTGCCGGTGGTAGAAGCGATGACGGCGCTGGTTCTGGCCGATCTGGCGTTGCGCAACCGTGCCGCCCGGCTGTAGAGGCGGGGCAGCGGCGGATTTTCTGGATCAGCCGGCGGGGAAGAGGGCGCGTTCCAGCGCCTCCGCGCCGGTGAAGCGGAGCGCGTTCCAGCCGAATTTTGCGGCGCCTTCGATCAGCTCCGGGCGGTCGTCGACGTAGAGAACGGGGCGGCCGAACCGGGATTCGAATGCTTCGAACATGGCGCGGGCAGGTTTGCGCGCTCCGACCTCAAAGCTGTAGATCCCTTCCGGAACCACCGCGGCGGCAGGGAACTTCCGCCGCACCTCCGCAAGATGCAGCGCCGAGGTGTCGGAGAAGAAGACCGGCTGGATGCCGCGCGCGGGCAGGGAAAAGACGAGTTCGTTCATGCCGGGCAGCGGTCCGCCGATGATGGCGGCGAGGGCGGCGGCGAGTTCCGCGTCGGAAAGGGTGGTTCCGGTGAGTTTCCGGGCCGCCGCGAGAAACTCCGCGTCGGAGAGACGGCCGCATTCGAACTCATCGACACTGAGCCGCAGGAGTTCCAGGGGAACTTCGGCGGCGCTCCGGAAGCCGAGGCGTGCAAAACAGCGTTCGGGCTGGATCGCAAGACAGACCTGGCCGATGTCCAGCGCCAGAAATTTTTTCTCCATGAAGTGCTCCGTTTTTTTTATCATAGCATGAAAAAGCGGCAGTCGCCAGTTGAAAATTCATTTTTTTACACTATTATAAGAAAAATTCAGCAAACCTCGGGATATGGAATGAATCAAACAGCGCTTCTGACCGTCTGTCTCCTCGGCCGGATGGGGGACATTGTGGCTGCGGAACCGGCTTTCCGTTTCCTGCATGAAAAGTATCCCGATCGGAGATTCCGCTGGTATACTCGTGAGCAGTATGTGGAGCTGCTCCGCTTTGCTCCTTTCATCGACGAGGTGGTTCCGGTGAGCGGCGCGGAGGAGTATCTGGCCCGGAAGGCGGCGCTTCCGACGGGGACGGTTTCGTATGAGTTCAACTTCCGCGATCCGCGCCTGCCGCGCGGCAGAAAAACGAAGACGGTGGAACCATATCTGAGTCTGCTCGCCCAGTTTTCCCGGGAGGCGGGGCTGGAGGTGCCGGACGAAACGCCGGTGTTCCACTTCAATCCGGAGGCGACCGTGCCGCCGCTGCCGGAAAAATACGCGGTGTTTCACTGCGCATCACAGGGGCGGAGCCGCCAGTGGCCGGAGGATTGCTGGCGCGGATTGGCGGAACAGTTCTTTGCCGCCGGATGCCCGGTGGTCGAAATCGGCATGGAGCCGGTTCTGCGGTTGAATCATCCGCTTTATGTGGATCAGACCGGTCGGATCAGCCTTCAGACAGCGGCGCGGATCATTGCCGGGGCGAATGGTTTCGTCGGAGTCGAGAGCGGCTTCGGACACATCGCCAATGCAACCGGCGTATTTGGAATCATCATCACCGGAAAATTGCGCCAATATCCGGACTACGTCACCTATTCCGGGCGGTTCCGGCGTGGAGAGGGTTGCAATCTGGTACGGTTTTACGATCTTCCCGCCTATCGGGTGCCCTTGACGCTGGTACGGGAGGCGGCAGCCCGTTTTCTGGCCGGGAATCCGATGAGCGGCGCCGAATGTGACCGGTATTGCCTGGTCGAACAGATTAAAAGACTCCGGCACAATCCGGGGGTGCGGTGTGCGGAATTGATTCTGGGGCCGTGTCTGCGGTTGAAAAACGTGATCGCATTACACCGGCGCAAACACGCCGCTCCCCGCCCCTGCCGCGGGAACCGCGAGGACGGAATTTCTGAAAAAATTCAATCTTCCGCTTGCAGAAACGGGGAATTTCACATATAATTATGAGTGTGCACTTCGTTTCACTGCATGGGGGATGCCGGATGAAAGTGAAATTCCGTTGTACCGATTGCCGTCAGAAGTACAGTTTCAACGCCGAGCCCGGCGAAGAGATCCATTTTCGCTGCCGCCAGTGTGGCGCAGTGCAAACCGTCATCGTTCCGGAGGCGCCGGAGGAACCGGAGACAGCTCCGCTCCCGCCGTCGGAACCGGCCGTGCTCCCGCCGCCGTCGGGACCGCAGGGTCCGCAGGCGGTGCGCCCGGGAGGAGCCGTTCCAACGCTCCGCCTCCCGCCGCGGTCCAGACCGCCGGAACCGACCGCTGTACCGGAACCTGTCGTACCGGAACCTGCCGCACCGGAACCGGAACTGCCGTTTCCGAAATCCGGATTCGTTCCGCCGCCGCCGCCGTTTCCGAAATCCGGATTCGTTCCGCCGCCACCGACAGTTCGGCCGCCGGATCCGGAAGAGGAGGAACCCGAAATGCCGGAACCGGCCATTCCGACGGTCAAGTACGACTTCGACCGGAGCCGTGACTTCAACCCGCACACCGGGGAGATCGTGCGCAAGTCGATCAAATGGACCTTCCGGGCGGTGCTGTTGCTCCTGCTCCTCTGGGGCGGTTGGTTTGTCTACGGGCGTTACTTCGACCCCGCCGGGCGGATTGCCTGGAAGAAGGAGATCCCGCTGGCCACCTTCCACCTCATCGAAAACCGAGACGGGAAACTCACCTTCCTCGCCGGCGGTACCGTATGGGAGGTGAACAGCGCCGACGGCACCGCCGTCAAGCGCCCGAAACCCCGCAGCTCAACTGGTACCAGGAGAAGGGTTCCATGTGGCCGGTTGGAAAGAGCGCCGCCCTCTTCGGCCGTGAAAACAAACTCGCCCGGTTCGACTTTTCCGGAAAGCTCACCTGGGAGAAGACGTTTGAAGCCGAAATCTCCGACCTCTCCGTCGGCGATCGGGCGGTCCTGGTCGTCACCGTCAAATCGCAGCTCCGCCCCAATCCGCGCAACCAGTTCGACTACGAATACATCCGGACCCGGCGGCTGCTCAACCTCGCCGACGGCGCCGTCCTGCAGGAGAAAACGGCGAAACCCGAAGAGCTCTTCTTCCAGGAGTTCCTGCTCGGCACCCGGCTGTTCCGCATCGAGCCCGCCGGAAAAGCGGGGGAGGAGAGAGGGATCCGCATGACCGCGATGGATCCGCTCTCCGGCAAAGAGGCGTGGCGCCTCACCACCGCCGACCGGTTCACCTGGGGACCGGTTCAGGCCGGGGAACTGCTGCTCTTCAAACTCCGGGAGACGCTTCACGCGCTCCGCGCCTCCGACGGCGCGAAACAGTGGAGCCTGAAAAAATCGGCGATTTCTGCGGCTTCGTGCCCGGACGGGAATGGCAGGAAGGCTATTTCGCCGACGCCGAATCACTCTGCCGCGTGGATCTCGCCGCCGGACGCGAAGTGTGGCGAAAGCCGCTGGCCGGACGGGTGCTCACCGGCATCACCGCCGACCACGTCTATCTGGAAGGCGCCACCGAAGAGGTGGAGAAACCCGTGGAGGAGAAGGAGCGCAAACTCCCGAACGCCTACGAGAAGCTCGCGAAGGAGGATGTGGTCATCCGCCAGATCCTGCAGGCGCCGCGCCGTCCTTCGGTGCGGGTCAAGCGCACCCTCGCCTGCCTCGATGCCGCCTCCGGAGAAGAGCTGTGGCGGAAGCCGGAAATTCAGGGAGAGCTCATCGCCGACAACGATCGTGCGCTGATCTACTGGGATTCCGCCTCCAGCGGAATGCTTTCGATGGTCAACCAGAGCAATGTGGGATATACGATGCTCGAACAGCTCTCCCTCTCCTCGGGCAGCCGCCGTTATCTGCGAAAGGATGAGATTGCCGTTTCCGAACCCAGAATCCTCTGCGGCGACAAGTTGCTGGCCTCCTATTACGACCGGGCGAGCGGACCGGATTCCCCGAAGATCGGAATCGTCGCCTTCCTGCTCAAGGATTGAGGCGATGGAGGAGTTCGCGGAACGGTACCCTCTGGAACGGGAAGAGATCCGGGCGGCGGCGGAAAACCGGGCGGCGGAGATCGTATCCGGATTGCTTTCGCGCGACAACCCCTTCCTCTGCTGCGTGCATCCGGCGGAGGAGGCCGCCGCCTCCTGCCGCCGCTGCGGCCGGCCGCTCTGCTTCCGCTGCTTCTCCGACTCCTATCCGGAACTGCTCTGTCCGGCCTGCCGCACCCGCCAGCATCGCCAGGCGCTGATCCGGGAGGGTTCCGGGCGCTCCGGCTGCCGGTGCTCTGGGTGATGCTCTGCGTCATCCTCTCCGGGACGGCCTATCTGGCCGGGTTCAACAACCCCTCGCCCGAGGGGATGGTGCGTCGGGATGCCCGGCGGCGCTGGTTTCAACAGGAGGCGCCGCGCCTCTGCCTGATGCGGGCGGCGCGCGAATACCGCCGGGCGGAGAAACTCCGCCGCGACGGCGACACGAAGCGGGCTCTCCGCTGGGCGGCGAACAGCGCCCGTGACTTCTCGGAATCCGCCCGGCTCTGGCATGATGCGCCGATCTATCCGATTCTCCGTTTCGGCGAGGCGAACGCACTGGCCCTCTGCGGAGAGCGGGATGCGGCACGGCGGCTGCTTCCAGGCGATCAAGGTGCCGCTGGACCACCCGCTCACCCCCGCGCTCCGCTTCCGCCAGGGGGTGTGGGCGGAGGAGAGCGGCGACAAGCAAGCGGCCAAGGAGTATTTTCGCGCGTCGCTCTCCGCCGCCATACGCCTCAAGCAGAATTCGCTGAACCACTTTCTCGACCACTATCTCACCAATCCGGTCGAAGGAAGCACCTTCTTCTCCGTTCTCTACACCTGCAACGGTTCAATGGTCTACGAGGAGGTGATGCGGGAGCTTCTGCCACGCCGGGAGCTGGATTTCCCGGAACTGGAGATGGAACGCCGCATGAAAGACGCCGCCGACCGTATGGAGGAGGCGGTCGAAAAGCTCCGGAAGAGCCGCCGGGGTGACGGAGAGTTCCGGGTGGAGCGCCCCGACAAGGAGGATTTCATTGTGGAACGGAGGCAGTAAATGTTTGTATTTCTCCCCTTCCGGGCCTACGACGACGAATACTCGTTCGAACGGAAACCGTGGCTGACCTGGAGCATTCTCGCGCTCTGCATCGCAATCTACACGGCAATGACGTATGGACTCTCCGAACAGCAGATCGAACACCTCTATTATGAGTTCGGCTGCGTTCCCTCCGAATTCCACTGGTGGACGATGTTCACCTGCACGCTGCTCCACGGCAGCGTCGGCCATCTGCTCGGAAACATGTTCTTCTTCTTCATCTACGCGCCGATGTGCGAAAAGGCGTTCGGCCACGGCCGCTTTCTGCTGCTCTATCTTCTGGGTGCGGCGGCCAGCATGGGCGGACACCTGCTGATGACGCCCGCCTTCTACCGCGACATCCCCTGTGTCGGCGCCTCGGGGGCGATTTCGGCGGTGCTCGGCGCGTTTCTGGTCACCTTCCCGACGGTCCGGATCAAGTCGGTATTCATCGTGCTGATCTTCTTCCCCCGGCCGGTGATTTTCTCGCTCCCGGCCTGGATCGTGCTGGGATGCTGGTTCCTGATGCAGATCTTTTACAGTTTGAATCTTTTCGGAGGCGCGATCGAGGTCGCATTCTGGGCTCACGTCGCCGGCTTCGCCGCCGGGGCCCTCATCGGCAGCTGCTACCTCTGGAGCGATCGCTGGAAACAGAAGCTCGACATCGCCGACCGCCTCCGTCGTCTCAACAGCGGCATTGCCGTCGATCCGGAAGATCTCCGCTGGCTCAACGCCAACGGCTACATCGATTCGGCGCTGCTCGAAGCGCTGACCACCACCGATGACGAGCTCGCGTTTGTACGGCTCAACACGCAGCTCCGCCTCGGAAGACGGGAACAGAAACGACGGCAAGGTCCTCCTCTGCTACTACCGGCTCCTGCGCCGCGTTCAACCCGAAGAGATCAATGGAGACATCCATGCGGCGGCGATGCGTTCGGCGCTTGCTCTTCACGCGGCGGGCATCGCCGGTTACGCCGGATTTCAGGCGCTCGTCCGCCATGACGAAACCGCACCGCTCCCGGGGGTTACCCTGGAAGCGCTCGCGGAAGTTTGTGAATTGACCGACGATCCCGCCGGGGCGGCGGAGCTGCGCCGGTTCGCCGCGGAGCTGGCCTGAACCTCAGGGAATTTTTTCTCCGGAGCCATTCTTGGCAGATCATGCTGATTTTGTTTCAGAAAATCAAGGTTTACGAAGGAAGGTGAGATATAGTATAAACAACGCTTTCCGGAGTGTTCCGAAGCGTGGAACCGGAAAATCATTTGTTCAGAAGGAAACCGGATATGGAGAACCTGTACGCTGCCGATCAGAAGAAGAGTTTCGAAGAGCTGTTCCGCGCCCCGGGGGCGCTCTACCGAGACACTCCATTCTGGGCGTGGAACTGCAAACTGGATCGGGAGCAGATCCGCCGCCAGATCGCCGCATTCCACGAAATGGGCATGGGAGGATTTCACATGCATGCCCGGACGGGGCTGGCCACCGCCTATCTTGAACCGGAGTTCATGGAGATGGTCCGCGAGTGCGTCGATATCGCCAGACGCGATTCGATGCTCGCCTGGCTCTACGATGAGGACCGCTGGCCCTCCGGCGCGGCGGGCGGCATCGTCACACGGGAGCCGAAGTTCCGCTCCCGCTACCTGCTTTTCACCCCGGAACGGCGTTCGGAAGCGCCGGATGCGGCCAATGACGATTCCGGTCTGCTGCTCGGCTGCTATGCGATCCGGTTCGATGCCGACGGCTGTCTGGCCGAATACCGGATGATCGAAGAGACGGAGGAGCCGGCGGAGGGATTCGAAAAGTTCCATCTCTACCGAATGATCCGGGAGAATTGGAGCTGGTTCAATGACGAAACCTACGTCGACACCCTCAATCCGGCCGCGATCCGCCGTTTCGTCGAGGTGACGCATGAGGCGTATGCCAAATGCGTGGGGGATGAATTCGGGCGGACGGTTCCGGCGATCTTCACCGACGAGCCGCAGTTCTTCTTCAAATCGGTGCTGAAGTTTTCCCGGGAGCGGAAGGATGTGATCCTCCCCTATACCGACGACCTTCCGGATACCTATCGGGCTGCGTACGGCGCCGAGTTTCTGCCCACGCTGCCCGAACTGATCTGGGAGCTCCCCGGCGGCGCCTGGTCGCTTGCCCGTTACCGCTACCACGATCACGTGGCCGAGCGGTTCGCTTCCGCCTTCGCCGACACGATCGGCGAGTGGTGCGAAGCGCATAATCTGCGGCTGACCGGTCATATGATGTCGGAGCCGACGCTCGAATCCCAGACCTCGGCGCTGGGTGAGGCGATGCGCAGCTACCGCGCCTTCCAGCTGCCCGGTATCGACATGCTCTGCGACAATATGGAGTTCTCCACCGCCAAGCAGGCCCAGAGCGCCTCGCATCAGTACGGGTGCGGCGGGGTGCTGAGCGAACTTTACGGCGTGACCGACTGGGACTGCAATTTTACCGTTTACAAGGGGCAGGGCGACTGGCAGGCGGCGCTCGGCGTCACGGTCCGGGTGCCCCACCTTGCCTGGATGTCGATGGCGGGTGAGGCGAAGCGCGATTATCCCGCTTCGATCGGCTGGCAGTCTCCGTGGTGGAAACAGTACCGGATCATCGCCGATCATTTCGCCCGGGTCGACGCCGCGCTGACCCGGGGCGTCCCCCATGTCCGGGTCGGCGTGATCCATCCGGTCGAATCCTACTGGATGGTTTATGGACCGCAGGATCAGACCGCCGCTCGCCGGCAGCAAATTTCCGAAGGATTCGAAAATACGGTGGCGTGGCTGCTCGACGGTCTGGTCGATTTCGACCTGATCGCGGAATCTCTTCTGCCGTCGCAGTGCCCGGTCCAGCTGGGGCGCCGCTTCATCGTCGGCCGGATGGCCTACGACATGGTCGTGGTTCCTCCGGGGATCACGCTGCGTTCGACGACGCTCGACCGGCTGGAGACCTTTGCCGCCGCCGGCGGGAAGGTGGTGTTCGCCGGCGAGGTGGCGGTCTGTTGCGACGCGGTACTCTCCGACCGCCCGGCGAAGCTGGCGGAACGGTGCCGCCGGATCGGTTTCTCGCGCACCGCGCTGCTCGAAGCGGTCGAGGAGTGTCGCGACATCAAGGTGATCCGGCAGGATGGGTATCCGGCGGAAAAACTGCTCTATCAGATGCGCCGGGACGGGGAGAAACGCATTCTCTTCCTTGCCAATACCGAGCGGGCGGGGGAAATCCGGTCGCTCCGGGTGATGGTCCGGGGGGCTGGCAGCTGCGTTCCCTCGATACGCAGAGCGGGTCGATCACGCCGGTGGAGGCGCAGCAGGAGAACGGCTGGACTGTGGTGACGTATGATTTTCCGCCGCACGGCCATCTGCTGCTGGAACTTCTCCCCTCCTGCGAGAGCGTCGGGAAGCCGCTGCCGCGAATTGTCTCCGATCCGGAAGAGCTGGAGGCTTCCACCATCGGATTCCTGCGCGGAACGATGCCGGTCACGCTCGACGAACCCAATGTCCTGGTGCTCGATCTGCCCGAATGGCGGCCGGCGGACGAGGAGGCGTGGCGGCCGCGGGAGGAGATCCTCCGGGTCGACAATCAGATTAGGGATCTCTTCAAACTCCCGAGGCGCGGCGGAGCGATTGTACAGCCGTGGGCGCAGACGGTCTCCGGCGACCTGCTGGGGCGGGTGGAGCTTCGGTTCACGGTGGAGGCCGCCTGCGACATCGCGGCCCCGGAACTTGCATTCGAGCCGCCGGAGGAACCCTTCGAGATCGAATGGGACGGGCGCCGGGTGGAGTTTTGCGACAACGGCTTCTGGACGGATGAATGCGTGCGTAAAACCCCGTTTCCGGCGATTGAGGCAGGGAAGCACGAACTGATCTTCCGCTGCGGCTACTCTGCCCGGAGCGGACTGGAACGCTTCTATCTGCTGGGCGACTTCGGTGTCGGGATTCGCGGCGATGAAGCGATTCTGACTGCGCCGGTCCGGGAGCTTCACTGGGGCGACATCGGTCCGCAGGGACTCCCCTTCTACGGTGGGAACGTCACCTACCACGCCACCTTCGACCTGCCGGAGAGCGGGCGTTGCCGGCTGCGGATTCCCGGGAGAAACAGCATTCACGGAGAGCTGTGCGGCAACCTGGTCAGTCGCGAGGTGCCGTTTGCCGGATTCTTCGGTACGTTGATCGGTGTTGCCGTGGACGGCAGAGAGGCCGGCGCAATCGCGTTCGCTCCGTTCGAATGCCCGTTCGGGGAGCTTTCCGCCGGGCGGCATACGGTCGATCTCACCCTCTACGGGCACAGGGCGAACTCGTTCGGCGTAATTCACCCTCGCCTTCCGGATTCCGTGGATCGGTCCCCAGGCGTGGCGGACACGGGGAGATCTGTTCAGCTACGAATATCAGCTCCGGCCGCTCGGAATCACAATGGCGCCGCGCATTCTCCGCGGCTGTTGACTCCGGAATTCTTTTTGCGGGGAATCGGTGAATTTTTCCCCGCAAAAGTTCCCCGACTCCGTTTTTTTCACAAAAATGTGAAAAAAAACAGGCAAAATCAAGAAAACAAGTTTGAATTTTTTCGCCATTGTACTATACCGTATAGAAGTAAAGGCTATCGGGATATATGCCTTGACGGAAAAACTATAAAAAAAGGGGTTCGATAATGGTATTCGTATATGGAGCTTTGATGTTCCTGGCGTTGGCCGGCATGATCGTGTGCAGCAAGAAGCAGAAAACCAATCCGGCCATGCAGCCGATCGCATTCGTGCTCTTCATCGTCGTCGTGATCGGTGCGATCATGTTGCTCAAGGAGATGGAAATCTTCGGCAACAGCAACAGCAGCCTGCTCAGCAATGAGCTGAAGTTCTATTCCTCGCAGGGGGTACAAGGTCGGCAAGTTCTTCTCGCAGAACAACGCCGGCAAGAAGGTCCTGTTCGTGGTCGAGCCCGAACTGGTCAACAGCGAAAACATCAAGGGTCTGGTGGAAGCCTTCTCCGAAGGGTACGGCTCCAACAATGTCGTGATCGATACCATCGTTCTGCCGGGCAATCAGGCCGAGGCGCCGATGCCGCTCTACATGATGATGAAGGCGAAGGACTTCGATGCGTTGCTTGAAAAGCACGGCGATGTCCAGATCGTGGTCAACACGATCGGCCTCCCGAACGATCTGCAGAAGATGAAATATTGGAAGGCCGACAAGGCGACCCGCCCCGCGCTCTTCCTGCTCGGCATGCCCTCCGGCCGGATCGACGGTCTCGCCGAAGCGATTGCCAAAGGCGACATCGCCGGTATTGTGACCTCAATCCGAAGGCCAAGTATGATGTCAAGGCTCCGAGTGATCCGGAGGAGGCCTTCGACATCCGCTACATCCTGGTCAACAAGGACAACGTCGAAGCGAACAAGGCGAATCTGCTGAACTGATCCGCTTTCAGGCCGAATTCTGGCAAGCGCCGTCACTGCTGTGGCGGCGCTTTTTGCACCTTTTCCCGGAGTTTCTCCGGTTGAAAACGGCGGCTTCCCCTCTTTTTACTGCTGAATTACACGAATTCGGCTTGTAATCAATCGTATTTTGATGTATATTTTAGAGATTATACCGAGAGACTACACCCAACCCAAAACATATTTCGGAGGATTTCAAAATCATGACGAAACAACTCAACGCGACTCCGACCTGCAACGAAAAGCTGGTCAAGTGGGTCCAGAGCTGGGTCGAGCTGTGCAAGCCCGACGCCGTTTACTGGTGTGACGGTTCCCGCGAAGAATATGACCGTCTCTGCAACGAGCTGGTTGACTCCGGTCTCGCCATTCGCCTGAACCCGGCGAAGCGTCCGAACAGCCTGCTGTTCCGCTCCGATCCGTCCGATGTGGCGCGTGTCGAAGCCCGTACTTTCATCGCTTCCCGGAAGCAGGAGGATGCCGGCCCGACCAACAACTGGATCGATCCGGTCGAACTCAAGAAGACCATGACTGCGCTTTACGACGGCTGCATGAAGGGCCGCACGATGTATGTGATTCCCTTCTCGATGGGCCCGGTCGGTTCGAACATTGCCAAGATCGGCGTCGAACTCACCGATTCCGCGTACGTTGTGATCAATATGGAAATCATGACCCGCGTCGGCACCAAAGTTCTTGAAGTGCTCGGCAAGGACGGCGAATTTGTTCCCTGCGTCCACTCCGTCGGCAAGCCGCTCGGCCCCGGCGAGAGCGACCACGGCATCTGGCCCTGTGCGCCGATGGATAAAAAATACATCGCTCACTTCCCCGAAACCCGCGAGATCTGGTCCTACGGCTCCGGTTACGGCGGCAACGCTCTGCTGGGCAAGAAGTGCCTCGCCCTGCGCATTGCGACGGTGCAGGCCCGCGACGAAGGCTGGATGGCCGAGCATATGCTCATCCTCAAGCTGACCAATCCGAAGGGCGAAGTCAAGTATGTGACCGGCGCGTTCCCGTCGGCCTGCGGAAAGACCAACCTGGCCATGCTGATCCCGACCATTCCGGGCTGGAAGGTCGAGACCGTCGGCGACGACATCGCCTGGATGAAGTTCGACGAAGAGGGCAACCTCCGCGCGATCAATCCGGAAGCCGGTTTCTTCGGCGTCGCGCCCGGCACCAGCATGAAGTCCAACAAGAACGCCATGCTCTCCTGCGCGAAGGATACCATCTTCACCAATGTCGCGCTTACCGATGACGGTGATGTCTGGTGGGAAGGCATCGGGTACGATGCGCCGGAACACCTGATCGACTGGAAGGGCAATGACTGGAAACCCGGCATGGTCGATGCCGACGGCAAGCCGGTCAAGGCGGCTCATCCGAATGCCCGTTTCACCGCCCGTGCCTGCAACTGCCCGGCGATTGCGCCGGAGTGGGAAGATCCCGCCGGCGTGCCGATCGCCGCGTTCCTCTTCGGCGGCCGTCGTCCTTCGACCCTGCCGCTGATCTACCAGGCCAAGAGCTGGGAGCACGGCGTCTTCATCGGTTCGACTGTCGGTTCTGAAGTGACCGCCGCCGCGCTCGACGTCAAGACCGGCACCGTCCGCCGCGACCCGTTCGCCATGCTGCCCTTCTGCGGTTACAACATGGGCGATTACTTCAAGCACTGGCTGGATATCGGCAAAGCCGGCGCCGCCAAGGGCAAACTCCCGAAGATTTTCTGCGTGAACTGGTTCCGTAAGAACGCCGAAGGCAAGTTCATGTGGCCCGGCTTCGGGGACAACAGCCGTGTTCTCGCCTGGGTCTTTGACCGCTGCGACAATGCCGGAAAATATAAGGACACCCCGATCGGCATCATGCCGACCGAGGACGCCATCGACCTTACCGGCATCGAAGATGAGGTCAGCAAGGCCGATCTGGCCGAACTGCTCAAGGTTGACGTCGAAGGCTGGAAGAACGAGCTGGCGATGATCAAAGAGCACTATAAGAAGTTTGCCGGACACCTGCCGGTCGAACTTTCGCAGCAGCTCGAAGAGCTCGAGGCGCGGCTGAAGTAAGTTCAGCTTTTCTCGATAAAAAGAGTCGTCCCCGGATGATTTGCGATCGTCCGGGGGCGCTTTTTTGCGAATGCACTCCCGGCGCCATCCGGAAGTGTGAAGTGCGCCGGGTCTGCCGTGGTTCCGTCTGGCGCGGTGCTGCCGAACAGAGTGCGTATTCCATACCGTCGAGGTCTCCTCTGCATCGGCTTGCGGAAACTTTGAGCTTTGCCGCTCACTACCGTTTCCCCCGATGTCGGGGAGCAAATGCTCTGTGGTCTCTGTATCCCGGGCTGTGTTAGGTTGTATCGTCAATAGATTTGTGCTATATTATGCAAACGTCAAAAAAAAGGATATCGGGAAAATGGCGAATGCATACGAACGACATGATATATCGGATGAATCTTGGGCTAAAATCGAATTTTTTGCTACCGGGGCGCAAGGGAACTTGGGGCGGCAACGCTCGCGACAACCGGCAATTTATCAATGCGGTATTTTGGATTTTACGAACGGGGGGCACCTTGGCGTGATTTGCCACCGAGTTACGGAGATTGGAAAAATACTCACCGGCGTTTTGCCGTTGGCGTGACAAAGGAGTTTGGGAGAAATTATTGCAGGAATTGATTGACAATCCAGAATTTGAGCTGTTGATGATTGATGCAAGTCATATCAAAGTTCATGCACATGGGAGTGGTGCTCGTGGAGGCAATCAAGATATGGCCAAGACAAAAGGGGCTCAACACCAAGATACATTTGGCCGTGGATGCGCATGGTATGCCGGTCAGAATCCTTATTACAGAAGGTACCACGGCGGATTGTAAGCAGGCTGAAGCCTTGATTGATAACATCAAAGCGAAGGTTCTTCTGGCAGACCGCGGTTATGATTCGGACGCAATTGTCGAGAAAGCGGAAAAAGCAGGGATGAAGGCAGTTATTCCGCCAAGAAAGAATCGCAAAACGCAACGTGAATACGACAAGGAGTTGTACAAGTTACGGCACTTTGTCGAGAATGCATTCATGATATTAAAACGTTGGCGCGGAGTCGCAACCAGATATGCTAAAAACACCGCTTCGTTTCTTGCTGCAGTACAAATCAGATGTATTGCAGCTTGGGTCTTTAACTATTGACGACACGATCTAGGGATCGTCGCATTGGACGGCGCCCGGAGTCCGTGCCGCCATTTGTGTTTGTGCAGAACTGCAGTGCCGCTTGCCGGCGGCGCGTTTTTTTTCCCATTGAGGAGACATAAAAAAGAGAGCGGTGTATTCACCGCTCTCGCTGTCATTTTTCCGTCGAGGCTCAGTTGTCGGAATTCTTGCCCTCCGCACGCTCGACATGGGCCAGGTCCACCACCGAAACATGACCGGATACCCGGCCGTCGTCCAGCGGATTCTCGACTCGTGCGGCAAGATCATGGAAGAGCCGCTTGAGGTCGACAACGCCGCCCCAGAAGAACCAGACCGTCGAGACCACCCCCCACGATGACACCCAGAATGATCGTGTTGAAGTAGAAGTAGATGCTCCACCACTCCGGCGGCCACGGCCAGAATACGTTCCAGATAATCACGAAGACGAACGCAATGATGAACTGGTAGACGATCGTGTAGCCGAATACCGACCAGGCGATCACCTTGTCGCCGGTGGTGTATTCATCCGTGATGCCGATCAGTTTGGAGAACGCATTCCGCCAGGTCCACGCCTCGTGGTGCTGCTGTTCGCCGTCCAGACTGTACCGGCCGCGATGCAGCATCCGGTCCAGGTTGAAGGGGCGGCGACAGGTGAGGAGCGAACCGACCAGATAGGCCACACAGCCGGTGATCATCGCGATGAAGTAGATTTCATACGAGTTGATCGGGAATTTGACGTCGCTCATCGTCCAGACGATGTAGGGGTGGAACGGCCCGGAAGCGGTGTCCAGAAATTCCGCTACGCTTTCCACATATCCCATCTCATCCAGCCAGGGGTAGATGATATCCGCCCAGTTGCGTTGCAGCAGCAGACCGGAAAGGGAGATTCCCGACCCGAAGAAGAGCGCGCAGAACGCTCCGGTCGTCGTGCCGAACCGGGTGTAGAGTCCTCCGATCATGATCGGCCCGGCCGCTCCCAGCCACAGCGAACACATGATCTGGATGAACATGTTGATATAGTCCAGCTGCGACATGAAGAGCGAAACGAAGACGAAGAAACAGCCGACCGCAATCGTCACGCCGCGCAACCACCAGAGATGTTCCCGCGGGGTGAACGCCTTTTTCCGGAACGGCATGATTACGTCCTGCACAATCGTGCTCGACGCGTTGAAAATGCGCGAGTCGTCAGTCGAGAGCATCAGCATGATCATCAGCAGCGTGAAAAGTCCCATCAGCGCGCTCGGCAGGAAGCTGCGCAGCAGCACCGGCATCATCATCTGATAGTAGAGCGTGCGGAATTTCTGGAACACCGCCGGACCGTCTTCGACCGTGTCGCGGAGCAGATTGTAGGTGCCTTTCAGGTAGGGCGTGTCGGGATTCTCAGTGCGGGAATAGGGCTTGTCCACACCGATCACGTGGGTCGCCGCCGGAATCGCCTCGTAATGCCGGGCAAGCTTTTTGCGGACCGCCTGGTCCGGAATCACCTCGTTCGCCACCCGGTTGGCCAGTTCGACGCGGACGTCGCGGGCCTCTTCACGGAAGTGGTTCGAGAGCATGATCACCACCACGGTCAGAGCGATCAGGGTGCACATCAGCATCGAGAAGCCGGTCCGCCAGGTGCCGAGCACACCAGCCATCTTCTGTTCATGCGGGGTGCGGCCGGCGCTGGTTGTGTCGTTGCCGATCCAGCTGGCGCGGTTGAGAATGCTGCCGACGATGGTGACTACCAGACTGAAGATGTTGAAGTCGCGCAGCTTGTGAAGGTCCATCGGGTTGAGGAAGCTCTCTCCGGGCGCCCGGTCGAGCATGACCGGCGCGATGTCGTCCACCCAGGAGATGTTGCTCAGCACGAAGACAGTGAAAATCACGAAGATCGGGTAGCCGAGCAGCCCCTGGAAGCAGTCGGTGATGATCAGCGAGACGCGGCCTCCGGGCAGGATGACGATGGTTGCGAGCGTGACTACGATGATGACCACGATCATGAAGGTCGGCACGGTCATTCCCCAGATGGTGACAGAATGGGGAAGCCGAGGAAGTAGATGAAGAAGCGGGCGGCAATCGCCGGGGCGATGGCGTTGGTGATCATTTCCGCAATCGTCCGGATCGTCGCGGCGATTACACGAAACGCCCGGTTGTAACGCATTTCGAGGAACTGGCCGATCGAGAGACAGCGGGTCTGGCGGTAGCGGTAGACGCAGTAGCCGGTCAGCGACATGAAGATGCTCACCGGAATGGTCAGCTTGCTCCAGAGTCCCATGGCCATGCCGCACTGGTACTCCTGTTCACAGAGGGCGACGAGGGTGATGACGGCGAGTCCCGCCTGAAGGTCACCAACACTGATGACGTATCGCCCGGCGACACGTCCGGCGGCGAGGTAATCGGCGACGCCCCGCACATACCGCTGGGCGTGACAGGCCGCCCAGAGGATGGTGATCAGAGGCAGAATGACGATGAGCCAACCGATCCAGTTCATTTGAAAATCCTTATGTTGTTGTTAAATATGGTTGCAGACACACCTGTCCTATAATCAAAGAAAACAGGCCTTTTTCAAGAACCTTCTTTCAAAATGTGCGCGATTTTCCGGACGTTATCTTTTATTTGCTTCTTACATATATGGAAAAACCTATTTCGGAATCATCAAAAAAACCATAAGTTCGCACTAAAGCCTCTGTTGTATTTATGTAACCCAATAAATTTCGCAAAATAGAATCAGGTAAATATTGAGAATGATTTAAAATATTATATATACATGTCCAATGTTCGCTTGTTATAAATTCTTCAGTATTCCCGAGAATAACAAAACATGTATTTTGAGAATCATGTAACAAAGAACAAGTCTCTTTAAAAGATTTCTCTGTAGCCCAAACAATGGATTCCATCGCATAGACATCATACTCATCCGTTGAAATAATATTAACTTCTTCTGACATTTTTGATGCATTTTTAATAACAGATGGCAAGGAATCACTTTTTAGAATTTTTTTATAACTCGTAATACGTTTACTGCAATAGGAAAAATCATAATGCCTAAAATACAATATTTTTATGTATGAATATTTATTACTCACAAAATTATTCCAAATGGAGGAACATAATATTAATTTCCTATTTTTTATATTGTTAAATTCTTCAGTATTCCATATTAATTCTGTATATAAAACCGTAGATTCACTTTTCATAATCACAGCCATCCCATAGGAAAAGAAAAAGTTGAAAGATGATGGTTCTGGATGCAACTTATATTTCAGCAAAAAAAAACAAGGAGCATCCATGAAACCATCAAAGCATAAAATGACCGTATTATCGCAAATTTTCAAGTTGATTCCGCGAAATTTGATTCCGAAACTTGCCAATGAGTTCGGAATAGACAGGCAGTCTCGGGTGTTCAGCCCGACGAGTCATGTTCTGGCTCTGGTCTTCGGACAGCTGACGCATGCCCTGGGGCTGAACGACATCTGCGATACGCTTCGAAATCATTGCGGTCTGGTAAGCAAAATTCGGGATTGCGTTCCCCCGAGCCGTAATGGTCTGTCCCACGCGAACCGGAACCGTGACGCAGGCATGGCGGAAAAACTGTTCTGGGAAGTTCTTGCTCATCTGAATGAGATCAGTCCGAACTTTCGGATTCAAGGCAGACGCTACTGTGCGTTACCGAGACGCTTCAAGCGGATGATCCATGTGGTTGATTCGACAACGATTCAGCTGATCGCCAACTGTCTGGATTGGGCAAAACACCGCAGGCGGAAAGCGGCGGCGAAAATGCATTTGCGTCTGGATTTGCGTTCCTTTCTGCCGAATTTCATTCTTGTAAAAACAGCCGGGACTCACGATTCGGCGGAAGCGCCGGCGCTTTGCGTGGGAATCAACGAAGGTGAAATTGTCATCTTTGACAAGGCGTATGTCGACTTCAAACACCTCTGGCGGCTTTCCCAACGCGGCGTTTTCTGGATCACCCGCGCCAAGGACAATATGAAGTATGATGTTGTGGGACAGCACAGCGCACCCAAGCTCAATATTCTTCGAGATGTTGTCATCAAACTGACCGGACAACGAACTTCCGTCTGGTATCCTGAAACTCTCCGTCTGATCGAAGCAATCGTAGAAGTCGACGGAAAGCCCAAACGGATGACCTTCATCACCGACAACTTCACTTGGGCGGCAAGCTCTATTTGCGATCTCTACAAGGCTCGGCCATTGAAGTTTTCTTCAAGGAGATCAAACAGACTCTTCAACTCTCAGACTTCATTGGCTACAACGAGAACGCGGTGCGCTGGCAAATATGGACGGCTCTTCTCACATATATTTTACTCCGCTTTATTGCATGGCAGAATGAATGGAAGCATACTTTTACAAGATTGTTCACTGCCTTGCGCGGAGTCATCTGGCGCTGCCTGGATATGGGAAGTGTCCTCAGATGTTGTGGGACAGCATCTGACTCTGTCCGTATGCGAGGCGCTCCGGAACAGGCATATTTACCAGGATTCGCACAACTATAATCCAACTCAACGAAAAGGAAAAACCGGAAATGGGTAATTTAAAAAACAATCAACTCAGGCTCAAATAGGGTGGTTAGAATGACGATTTCAAAGAATTATGGGACGGCACTGAAATATTATAAAAGGAAAGGAAAAATTCCACCGGAGCATTCCGCCCGCAGGAGCGCGGCAGGAGAATCGCGCCGTCCTGCCGGAAACGATTGTTTCTGTCAGGAAATCCTGATAAAATCTCCTCCCCGCGGTTGCATTGGGGCTCTCGGCACGGTACATTATACTGCGGGGCTTTCGGAAGCGGCCCTCCCGGCCGCACCCTGACGGCAACATCTTTTTTTCAGGAGCAATTCTATGGGCGGCTTTTTCGGCGTCGTCGCGGATCATGACTGCGTCTGCGACATCTTCTACGGTACGGATTATCACTCTCATCTCGGAACCAAACGCGGAGGCCTCGCCATCTGCGATCCTGAAAACCGCATCACACGCCGCATCCACGACATCACCAATGCCCAGTTCCGCTCCAAATTCGACGATGAGATCGGCAAATTTTTCGGCAACTCCGGCATCGGCATCATCAGCGATTACGAGGATCAGCCGCTCATCATCTCCAGCAAGTTCGGCACCTACGCCATCGTCACCGTCGGGAAGATCAACAACATCGACGAACTCGCCCGACAGGCGTTCGACCGCGGATTTTCCCACTTCTCGGAATCCAGCTACGGCGAACTCAACCCCACCGAAATCACCGCCATGCTGATCGACCGCAAGGAGTCGATCGTCGATGGAATCGAATACGCCCAGAAGGTGATCGACGGCTCCTGTTCCATTCTGGTGCTGATCAACAACAAGATCTACGCCGCCCGCGACCGCTACGGCCGCACGCCGGTGATCCTCGGCGAAAAGGAGGGCGCCTTCGCCGTCTCGATGGAGAGCACCGCCTTCCCAATCTGGATTACCGCTTCAAGTATGAACTCGGCCCCGGCGAGATCGTCGAAATCACTTCGAAGGAGGTGATCCAGAAACGCGCGCCCGGCGACACGATGAAAATCTGCGCCTTCTTCTGGGTCTACTACGGCTATCCGTCGAGCTGCTACGAAGGGATCAATACCGAAAGCGCCCGCTACCGCAACGGCGAATCAATGGCGGAGGCCGACCGGGATTTCGTCAACGAGATCGATTCGGTCTGCGGCATCCCCGACTCCGGCATCGCCCACGCCATCGGCTACGCCAACGCCGCCGGAAAGCCCTACCGCCGCAGCTTCGTCAAGTACACTCCCACCTGGCCGCGCAGCTTCATGCCGCAGAATCAGGCGGCGCGCGACCTCGTCGCCCGGATGAAGCTCATTCCGGTGCAGGAGCAGATCGAAAACAAGCGCATGCTCTTCTGTGACGACTCGATCGTCCGCGGCACCCAGTTGCGCGATACGGTCGTGCGGCTCTACGAACGCGGTGCGAAGGCGGTCCACATGCGGTCGGCCTGTCCTCCGCTGCTCTTCGGGTGCAAATTCCTCAACTTTTCCCGCTCGCGCAGCGAACTCGACCTCGCCGCCCGCCGCGCCATCGCCCGGCTGGAGACGCGCGAAATCACCGACGAGGTGATTCAGGAGTATCTGGAATACGGTTCGCCCAAGTACGAAGCGATGGTCGAGGAGGTGCGCAAGGAGCTTCACCTCAACACGCTGAAATACCAGAGCCTCGACCGGCTGATCGCCTCGATCGGCATCGATCCGGCGAAGGTGTGCACCTACTGCTGGACCGGGCGCGACGTCGAAGACGAAACGCCGGCTTGTTTCGAGTAGAACGGAGGGACCGCCATGTCGGATTTCTGGGTGACCGAGGCGATGAACGGTTTCGGCATGACCGTGCAGGTCGAGGCCGAACTCTGCCGCCGCCAGTCGAAGTTTCAGAAGATCGAACTCTACCAGACCGCGAAGCTCGGCCGGCTGCTGCTGCTGGATGGAATCATTCAGCTGACCGATTTCGACGAATTCGCCTACCATGAGATGATGGCCAACCTGCCGCTCTTCGCCCATGAAAATCCGCGCCGGGTGCTGGTGATCGGCGGCGGCGACGGCGGGGTGCTGCGCGAGCTCGGGCGCCATCCCGAACTTGAAGTGATGGACATCTGCGAAATCGACGAGGAGGTGATCCGGGTCGCCCGTGAATTTCTGCCGGAGATCTCCTGCGGCTTCGACGACCCGCGGGTGAAAATTCACATCGCCGACGGTTCGGAGTTCGTCCGGAACCATCCGGAGGAATACGATGTGATCGTCGTCGATTCGACCGATCCGGGCGGGCCGGGCGCGCCGCTCTTCGGCGAGGAGTTCTACCGGAACATGAAGCGGGCGTTGCGTCCCGGCGGCGTGATCGCCACCCAGGCGGAGTCTCCCTATCTCCTGCCGGAGATCGTTGCGCGGCTCCACGCGGTCTCCCGCCGGATTTTTACCTCGGTCGGCTACGGCGCGATCATGGTGCCGACCTATCCGACCGGAATGATCGGGGCGTGCGTCGCCTCCGACAGGGGAGATGTCCGGATTCCGAAGCGGGAGGTCCCGCCGGAACTTGCCGCGCAGCTGCGCTACTACACCAGCGACGTTCACCGGGCGGCGTTCGCCAATCCGGCCTTCGTCAACCGGCTCTTCGCCTGAGGCGGCGCAATGCGCGATCCGCAGAAACAGGCCAATCTCGCGCGCCGCTCCGCGCTCTTCCGGGCGATCCGCGAATTCTTCTACCGGCACGGCTTTCTCGAAGTGGAGACGCCGGTGAAGATTCACGCGCCCGCACCGGAGGAGTACATCGAATCGGTTCAGGCGGAGGGGGACTTTCTGCGTACCAGTCCGGAACTGGCGATGAAGGGGATGCTCGCCGACGGCTTCGAACGGATCTTTCAGATAGGCAGCTGTTTCCGGGCCGGGGAGTTCGGGCGGAAGCACCGCGAGGAGTTCACCATGCTCGAATTCTACGCCGTCCGGATGGGGTACCGGGAGCTTGCCCGTTTCACCGCCGCGCTCATCGCGGAAGCGGCGCGGGAGCTCTCCGGGGGGGAGACGCTCCGCTACCGGGGCGAGACGATCCATCTGGGGGATTTCGAATTTCTCACCGTCCGCGAGGCGTTTCAGCGCTACGCGGGCGCGACGGTCGAGGAAGCGGAGCGCTGCGACTGCTTCGACGAATGGATGGTGACGAAGATCGAACCGCAGCTCGGCCGGGGGAAGCTCACCTTTCTCTGCGACTACCCGGCTGACCGGGCTTCGCTGGCGCGGCTCCGGGCCGACGATCCTTCCGTCGCGGAACGGTGGGAGCTCTACATCGCCGGAATCGAACTGGGCAACGCCTTCGGAGAGTTGACCGACCCGGCGGAACAGAAGGCGCGCTTCCGGGCCGCTCTGGAATTCCGGGCGAAGGCGGGAATGCACCCCTATCCGGAACCGGTGGAGTTCTTCGACGCGCTCGACCGCGGCCTGCCGCAGAGCTCCGGCTGTGCGATGGGGCTCGACCGGCTCTGCATGATCTTCTGCGACGCCGACGACATCGCGCAGGTCCGTGCCTGATCCCCGGGGAGGCGGGCGGCAGGTTGCCGCTCCCCCGGAGAGAAGAGAGACGCTCATCGCAGCTGATTTTTTGGCACGGAATTCGTAGATTTCACAGAGAGAATCTCTTATGAAAGCCCTTCTAACTCGGATGCCGATTTTCGTATATTTGCTCTTGTAAAAAATTGCAACCGGTGGTATATTAACCCGTTTTGGGTTGAGGTTTCCCTCAGATCCCCGCACATACGGGGATTCGCCGCCGGTGGTTTCCGGGGGCCGGAAACAGGAATCAAGAAAGAGCGGGGGGAGCGGCCTTGCCCTCGCCTTTTTTGCAACAGGAGAGAGAAAGGCAAGATGCATTGGCTGGACTGGATGATTGTGGGGATCCCGCTTGCGGTGATCATCGGGATGGCGTTTTACTCTCAGCGGTATGCGCGCGGAGTTGTGGACTTTCTCGCTGCCGGGCGGGTGGCCGGGCGGTACGTGATCTCGGTGGGCGACCTTGCCGCTGGACTCTCGGTCATCACTCTGGTGGCCGGCAGTGAGCAGAACTATCAGACCGGCTACGGCATCAGCTTCTGGAACCATATCATCGCACCCGTCGGCGTGGTGCTGGCGCTGACCGGGTTCTGCACCTACCGCTGGCGTCAGACCCGATGCCTTTCCAAAGGGCAGTTCATTGAGCTCCGATACGGCAGCAAATCCTTCCGCGTGGTGACGGCGACGGTCAGTACCATTTCGGAAATGGTGACCAACGCGCTCGGCCCGGCCATTGCGACCAACTTTTTCATTTACTACCTCGGACTGCCGCACCGGATCATGATCTGCGGCATCAGTTTGCCTTGCTACGCGATCATCGTTGTGATGTGTTTGACGCTGGCGATGCTGATCATCTGGCCTGCCGGACGAATTTCCCTGCTGGTGACCGATTGTTTTCAGGGATTGCTCTCCTATCCGATCTTCGTGATGATCGTCGGTTTCATCCTGTTGAAATTCTCGTGGAATGTCGACATTTCCCCCATTCTGTGGGACCGCGTTCCGGAACAGAGCTTCATGAATCCGTACGATGTGGCGCAGCTGCGGGACTTCAACATCTTCGCACTGGTGGTGACGCTGACCAGTTCCATTCTGAATCGAGCCAGCTGGATCGGCAACGACACCACCAACTCCGGCCGGACTCCGCACGAACAGAAGATGGCGGGTATTCTCGGATCGTGGCGGAACGGTTTCTCGACGATGATGATGCTTCTGGTGGCGGTGCTGGTGTATGTCTTCATGAACAGCGGAAATTTTGCGGAGCATGACAATTCCAACCGGTTCCGCGTGACCAACAACGAACTGCGTCAGAGACTCTCCGAACGGGTGCTGGACGAGGTGATCGAAGATCGCGGCCGTTTCGCGGAAGTGAATTCCGCGGTGGCGGCGCTCCCGGATACGCATCACGTGATCGGAAAGGATAAGCCGCTGTCGCAGCAGGAGAATCTCGACACCCGGTACTTCAAGGTGGTGCGGGAAAAGTTGGGGGATACGCCGGAAGCGCGTCACGAATTCCAGCAGTATCGCACTCTCTACCAGCAGATGATGATGCCGATGGTGTTGCGTAACGTGTTGCCGATCGGCATGCTCGGACTCTTCTGTTTGTTGATGGTGATGCTGCTGATTTCGACCGACGACTCCCGTATTTTCAACGCGGCGGGCTGCATTGTGCAGGATATGATTCTGCCCTTCATGAAGACCAGGCTTTCGCCGAAGAAGCATCTGTTGTTGCTGCGGCTGACCGCGCTCGGCGTCTCTCTTTTCTTTCTGGTGGTGGCGCTGTTTTTCTCACAGCTGGACTACATCAACATGTTCACGACGATCATGTGCGCATTATGGCTGGGAGGCGCGGGGCCGATCATGGTGTTTGGTCTCTACAGCCGGTTCGGGAATCTGACCGGTGCATGGTGTGCGATCATCTTCGGTTCCGGCTCTTCGCTGCTGGGGTTGATCTTCCAGCGGAACTGGGCGGAGACGATCTACCCGTGGCTGGAACGGAATCACTGGGTCGATCCGATGAACACGTTTCTGGTGACGATCAGCGAGCCGTTTGACCCGTGGATTCAGTGGTCGATGGACCCGGTGAAGTTCCCGATCAACTCCTATGAGATCTTCTTCATCTCGATGGTGCTGGCGGTAGGCAGCTACATCATCGGTTCGCTTCTGACCTACAAGCCCTACGATCTGGACAAGCTGCTGCACCGCGGCAAATACTGCGACAATCCGGAAGAAGCGCTCGCCGAAGAGAAGGTCCGCTGGACTCCGGTCACGATTTTCCGCAAACTGATCGGCATTACGCCGGAGTACACCCGCGGCGACAAGGTGATCGCGTGGTCGGTATTCTGTTATGTGTTCATCTACCAGCTGTTCCTGTCGTTTGTGGTCGTTGCGATCTGGAACATTTTCTGGCCGTGGCCGAAGAGCTGGTGGAACAACTATTTCTACATCGTTTCTCTGGTGATGCCCGGCATCATCGGCGTGGTGTCTACCTTCTGGTTCCTGATCGGTGGAGCGCGTGACACCTTCCGTCTCTTCCGTGATCTGAGCAAGCGGGTGGAGAACCCGGATGACAACGGTCAGATTTCGGTGGTTGACAGCAAGACCGAATAGAATTCCGGGGCGGGACGATCCTCGACGGGGCGTTTTCCTGCCGTGCTTCGAGCGTTTTCCAGTCTTCGGCGAATTTGCCTCGGTGGAAAAGAGGATGCGGCGTATTGCAATTTTCGGGAAGCAGCCTATAGTATGGCAGGCGGAGAACGTGCAGTTACGGTGAATTGATTTTCTACGGAGGAGCTTACGGATGCGGAAAATTGCGGCGATTGGCCTGGTGGCATTGCTGTCGGGGGTGACAGTGACGGGAAATGCGGCGGAGCCGGTTCCTGCCCGGGACCTGAGGAAGGTTGAGATCCGCAGGCCGATGGAGTGTACCGTGCGCGGCGGGCTGCCGAATTTCTGTCGCAAACTTCGTGCGGGGGAGCCGGTACGCATCGCCTACTTCGGCGGCAGCATTACCGCGCAGAACGGTTGGCGGCCGCAGAGTCTGGAGTATTTCCGCTCGCTTTCTCCGAGCCGGAAAGCGGAGCAGATTCATGCCGCGATCGGGGGAACCGGTTCCGAGCTCGGGGCGTTTCGGCTGGAGCAGGATGTGCTTCGTCACAAGCCGGACCTGGTATTTGTGGAGTTTGCGGTCAATGATTCCGGAGCGTCGCCTTACCGGATTCGGCAGTCGATGGAGGGAATCGTCCGTCATATCTGGAAGGTGCTGCCGGAGACGGATATCTGCTTTATCTACACGGTGACTGCGGCCAACATTCCCGACCTGCTGGCGGGCAAGGCGAAACGCTCGACCAGTACGATGGAGGAGGTGGCGGATCACTACGGAATCGCCTCGGTGAGCTTTGAGCCGGAGATCGCCCGGCTGGTCAGGGAGGGGCGTCTGGTGATGCGGAGCGGCAATCAGGGGCTGACGCGAGTCTCCGGAGAGGCGTTGAATCTGGATTCGGACATCGCGGTGGACAAGGAAGGGAAAATTCCGTTTTCGAAGGATGGGGTTCATCCCTACCAGAATACCGGACATGTGATCTACACCGGAATTCTCAAACGTGCCTTCGAGAAGCTTGCCGGAACGGGAAAGCCGGGGCCGCATGTACCGCTGCCCGCGCCGATGGTGAAGGACAACTTTGAGAACGCGGTGATGCTTCCGGCGGACGGGCCCGGGGTCGGCTTTTCCGGACCGGTGGAAAAACTTTCGCTGGATCAGGCTCCCGCGAAACTTTTCAGGAATCGAGCTCCCGGGTGCGTCAAACTCTCTCCCGGCGGTGCGTTGGAGTTTCAATTCCGGGGACGAAACTCAATCTCTACACGCTGCTCGGCCCCGGTTGCGGGGTACTGGAAATCACTCTTGACGGGAAGACATTCCAGCGTCGCCTCATCGATCCGTACTGTACCTATTATCGGCTGAATTCGGTTGGTGTCGGGGACGATCTTGATCCGGATATGATTCATACGGTGAGGATTCGACTGCTGGATGAGAGGCCGGATAAACGCTCCATTCTGTTTGAGCGGAATCGGGCAGATTACGATAAAAATCCGACGAAATACCAGCCGATCGATGCCTATATCGGGGCACTTCTGCTTGTGGGAGAAGTTGTCGCGAAGAAGTGAGACATCTTCCGGAAGATGTCGGAATTCATCAAGTGCAACCAGTGCCGCGAGCACTTCCCTCTCGGCTTGGCCTGCGCTCATGTTAAGCGCCGCGAGCACCTCCTCTCGGTTTGTCCCGCGCATTAGTCAAGCGCGGTCATCGCCGCGAGCGGAATTTCCGCAGCGACTTTGCGTTCTCACGGGGTACGCGTCCTGCGCCGCGAGTGGAATTTCCACCGTACCCCGGTCTTCTCGCGGGCACAAGCGCGGTCATCGCCGCGAGCGGAATTTCCGCAGCGACTTTGCGTTCTCACGGGCACAAGCGCGGTGAGCGCCGCGAGCGCATGTGAGAGGACTGCTTTGCGTTCCGCAAAGCAGCAAGGAGCGATTGCGACGCAGTCGAACGGAGTCGAGCGGAGCCGCTCCGGCGATTGAGGAGTTGGCGGGCGAAGCCCGACAAGTAAGGCCCGCGAGGGCCGCATGCGGATTCGTATCAACCGACTTCTGCCTTCTCGCGGGCAGGGAGGTCTGGAGGGCGCCCGGCCCTCCAGCTCCCATATCTTCGGTCTTGCCGCGGCAGCCTGCTTGTCTCCCTCGCTCCCGCCCGCGTCCCGCAGAAGCCGGAACTTCTCGCTCCGGTACTGTCTTTCCGCGGCGAATCAGCTGACCGATTATGTGTACGACGAGACCGGGCTGCTGCGTGAAATACTGTCGAAATACCGTGGAGAGGAGAAGGTAGACCGGAAGATTGCCCGTGAGTATGACGCGCTGGACCGGCTGGTCAAGGTGACTTATGATGGTCGCGATGTCGAGACCTATTCCTACGATTCCTGGGGGAAGGTGATCTCGTCGAGCCGGAACGGGCGGAAAGCGAGCTACCGCTATGACTACTTTGGGCGGCTTGTGGAGAAAAACGAAGATGGCGTCATCACGCGGAGCAGTTACAATGCGTGGGGGCAGCGCACCGGGCGGGAGACGGTGAATGGTTCGCTGAAACTGACGGAAACGCGGGAATACGACGCGCTGGGGCGGCTGTCGAAGATCAGGAACGGCAGCGGCGGCGAACTGACCTACCACTATGACAACTTGAACCGGCTTGTGAAACAGACGGTGAACGGCGTTCCGGTGGAATACAGCTATGACAAATACGGCCGCCTGGTGCGCAAGGCGCTGATGGGGTTCAGCGGTTCTCCTGCGGTGTCAGAGCTGAAATACTTCTATGATCCGGATGGGACGATCATTGCCCGCGAAGTGAACGGCGTGCGTCAGGCGTACAAGTACGACCGTCGCGGACAGCTGCTGGAAGTTGTCGGTCAGGAGCGCTATGCCTACGATCCGGCCGGGAATATCCTGTCGAAGACGGTGAACGGAGTGACCACCACCTATCGTTACGACCGTGCGAACCAGCTGGTAAGCTCTGAAACCGAAGGAAAAGTGACGAAATATGCCTATGACGCCGCCGGCCGGCTTGTAAAAGAGGGAAACAAGAGTTATACTTATGCCTGGTTGGATAAGCTGGTGTCGGTTTCGGAGGCGGGCAAAGTGTCGGCGAACTTCAGTTACCACCTCGATGGCCAGATCGCAGGCGTGACCTATGCGGACGGCCGCCGTGAAAACTATCTGTGGGACGGGCTCGCCCTGATCCACCGTGACGGCACGGAACTTCTGAATGAACCAGCGGTAACCGGCGGCAACCCGGTGCTCTCCGGCGACAAGGTGCTCTTCAACGACATGCTGGGGAACACGCTGGGAGTGAAGGGGAAGAATGCTTACCAGCCGATCAAGATGACCGCCTTCGGCGAAAGCGACAACGTGGACGCCTTCTTCACCGGCAAGCCGCTGGTGGGCGAACTCGGCTACGCTTTCCTCTTCCGCAACTACCGCCCCGAACAGGGCAAATGGCAGACCGCCGACCCCTCGGCTACCCCGATGGCTGGAACAATTTCGCGTATGTGAATAATTGGGTAATATTTTCCATAGATCCTCTTGGTACTGTCATAGTTGTAAATGGCAGTGATGAATACAAGGCGTCAGTTCAAGCTGCTCTTGACCAAATGAATTCAACTCCCACAGGAGCTGCTATACTTAAACAATTGAATGAATCATCAAATACTCACACAATTTCTCAGGGATCCAATTCATGTACTCCTGAGAATATCATAAATGCCACAAATAACACGGGTGCAAATACATCTGTTTCTTATGATCCTTCAGTGACGAGTGTTGAGGGATGGGATCGTCCTTCGTGGGCAGGACTAGCTCACGAATTAGTTCATTCTTCGGAGGCTGACTTGGGAAAAATAGATCTGTTACCTGATTCCGGATCGGGAATTTCTAATGCCGAAATAAGCGCTTGCACAGAGACAAATCGAATGTTGAAAGAAAATGACCCTGATGCCACAATGAGGACTAAATACGGCAACAAACCATTGCCTCCGGGGGCCATTAATCCTGTTCCCAAACCACGTCCAGAATAGGAGTAGATCTATGAGAAAACTGCTTATTATTGGAATGATAGCAATGATTAATGTTTTCGCAGATGAACGGCTGGGATTTGATTTTTCTGAATTTGATGGAATTGACGATCAAATATTATTATTGTCTCGTGATAAAGACGTTCTTGCTGTGACTAGAAGAGAGGTTGATCGACTAGTAGCAAGCTGGAAGCAAAGGGATCTTCGAAAGAAATCTTTAATTTTACTTAAAAAGGCAAATTTCAACACTTTAGAATCCGGAAAAATTGTGGTTGTCGAATGGGGTGGCGGAGGGCTTGGATATCGGGCTCTTTACTTGTCTAAACGAATTTTCTATATTAGGGAATTGGGTGATCAGTTGAAAATAGATGAGATATTAGTAAAAGATTCGTTAAAGCTGAAAGAAGATATTCACGCTATCATTGAGATACTTAAGAAGGACAGTGATTATATAGGAAACATTTCAGGATTCAGCTTTGATACCCAGACATACTTCTTAACTTTTCTTAATGAAAAAGAAATAAAAAAATCAATTATCATATCTGGTTCATCTGTTATTAAGATTAAAAAAAGGATATGTCAGCGAATGAGAGGAATACTATATCTCTCTGGGATCTGATTATGATGATCAAAGAAAATTGCAAACTTAGTCCTGAAAGTGGGGCGTGATTAAAAGTCTTTTTTATTGAAGTCCCTGAAGCATGTCTCTGCGGCTTTGACCGCGCACTGTTCAGCGCGGTCAGCGCCGCGAGCGCATGTGAGAGAACTGCTTTGCGTTCCGCAAAGCAGCAAGGAGCAATTGCGACGCAGTCGAACGGAGTCGAGCGGAGCCGCTCCGGCGATTGAGGAGTTGGCGGGCGAAGCCCGACAAGTAAGGCCCGTGAGGGCCGCGTGCGGATTCGTATCAACCGACTCCTGGCCTTCTCACGGGCGGGGAGGTCTGGAGGGCGCCCGGCCCTCCAGCTCCTCCGAGCGTCAAATTCTCGCGGAAGTTCGCATTCCGCCTCCCTTCCGAGCGCGCACCGCAGAAGTCGGAAATTCCCGCTTCGGTACCGCTTTTTCCCATCGAAGAGGGCTGGAGGGCGTCAGGCCCTCCAGCTCCCCGAGCATCAAATCCTCGCGGAAGTTTGAATATCCATCTCCGCCCTGACCGCGTCCCGCAGAAGTCGGAATTTCCCGCTCTGGTTTTGCCCTCCCCCCATCCGAAGAGGTCTGGAGGGCGTCAGGCCCTCCAGCTCCCCGAGCATCAAATCCTTGCGGAAGTTCAAATATCCATCTCGCCCCGACCGCGTCCCGCAGAAATCGGAAGTTGCTGATCGGGCCGTGCTCCTCCCTTGCGAAGAGGTCTGGAGGGCGTCAGGCCCTCCAGCACCCGCGAGCATCAAATCCTTGCGGAAGTTCAATCTCCCGCCTCCCTCCCGCGTTTTGTTTTTGCTCCGGATCGTTGAAAATTTGCAATCAACCGTCAAAATGCTATAGTAAAGCATGAAGAGGAACAGGGAGAGAAAAGGATGGAAACTTCTCAGAAGAAATATGATCCGGCGATGGCGTATACGGCGGTGGCACTGCCGCCGGCACGCTGGAGCAACTGCGACGAAGCCCCGTTTGAACTGGAGGGATTCGCTTTTCGGAAACCGGGCGAACCACTGAGGCGACTGCCGGAGTCGCGCCCGGACCGTGAATTTTCCGAGGCGGTCGATGTCTATGCCGATCATGCCGCGGGCGGCGTGCTGCGCTTCCGCTCGGATACGCCGTTTATCGCCGTACGGGCAACCGTTACCTGCCATAACAATTCCGCCGATATCATGAGCATCGGCCGCTCCGGATTCGACCTCTATATGGATGGGGCGTTCATCGCCGTCACCCGGAAGAATTACGATGAGTTGAGTTTCCCCACCCACTCCTTCGCCGCCGTGTTGACTCCTCCGCCGGAGCCGGAGCGGAAGATGCACGAGTTCGAACTCTATTTCCCGCTTTATGCACGGGTGGATTTCTTCGAGATCGGGGTTGCACCGGAGGCGCGGGTGGAACCGCCGCGGCCGCGAAGGAACCCGCACCCCGTGGTGTTCTACGGTACCAGCATCATCCACGGCTGCTGTGCTTCCCGGCCCGGACTGGCGGAGACCGCGCAACTGGCGCGACTGCTCGACCGGCCCGTGCTGAACTTCGGCTTCGCCGGTTCGGCGAAGGGGGAGCCGGAGGTGGCGGAAACCATCGCCGAAGTGAAGACGCCGGCACTCTTCCTGCTCGATTACGATGCGAACGTCGATCTTGACCGGCTGGAACAGACGCTGCCGCGCTTTACCGACATCCTGCGCGAACGCCACCCGGCGGTGCCGATCGTGACGATTTCGCAGCTGCGGATTCCGGCGGAACGGGAGGCGAATTCCGCGGATCGGCTCCGGCGAAGCGCAATCCACCGCGCCAACTGCGAACGGCGTCGGGCGATGGGCGACGAAGCGGTCTACTTCCTCGACGGCTTCGATCTTCTGGGCGAAACCTTCGCGGAGTGCTTCGTCGACGCCGTTCACCCCAACGATGTGGGATTTCTGCGGGTGTCGGAGAAGCTCGCTGCCTTCCTGCGCGAAATCCGGCTGGCCTGACGCCGCCGGTCAGAGATCGTAACAGGCGAGCGCGGCCTGGCGGGCGGCGCTGGAACTCTTCGGCTTGAGGAGTTTGCGGACCTCCTCCATTCCCGCTTCGACTTCGGCGCGGCGCTCGCCGCCGGGCAGAATGCGTTCCACTGCCGGAACCAGTTCTTTCGGGGCGAAATGGTGCTGAAGAAACTCCTCGTAGATGGTGCGGTTGGCGATGATATTCACCATCGTGAAATAACCGCGGTAGAGGCGGACCACCAGCGAGGCGAGCAGAATGGTGACCCAGTTGAGTTTGTATCCGACCACCAGCGGGAGTCCGGCGATGGCCGATTCCACTGTGACGGTACCGCTGGCGGCGAGGCCGGTTCCGGCCCGCTGCTGCCAATAAGGGGTGTCGGCACAGCTGATGTTGACGGTCGGTACATCGGGATGCTTCCGGCGGTATTCACCGTAGATTTCGTCGCAGAGCCGGGCGATCTTCTCCCTCGGCGCACTGAGATGAAACTTCAACTCCGGATGACGTTCCGCAAGCTGCGAAATCGTATCGAGCATCGGGCGCAGCAGAAAGTTGATCTCCATCGTGCGGCTGCCCGGCAGCAGCAGGAACTCCTCCGGAGAACGCTGAATTTCAGGATCACGGCGCTCCTCGACGATATCCACCAGCGGGTGGCCGACGAAGGTTGCCCGCAGCCGGGTCGGTGCGAACACCTCCTCCTCGAAGGGGAAGATCACCAGCATTTTCGTGCAGATTTTCGCCAGCACCGGGAGCCGCCATTTTCCCCACACCCAGAGGTGGGGGCAGACATACCAGACGACCGGAATCCGGTTCGCGTACATCATCAGCGCGAAGAGGAGGTTGAATCCGGGGTAGTCGATCAGCACGACTTCGTCGGGACGCTCCTGCTTCGCGGCGCGGACCAGGCGGAAGAAGATGGCGACGAACGTGAAGATATGTTTCAGCACCTCGATCACACCGACGACGCCGAGTTCGGTCGAGTCGACCTTGAGATCGATGTCGGCCGCGGCCATCTGCGGGCCGCCCATCCCGGAAATCCGGACCGTGTCGCCCCGTTCCGCGGCGATGGCCCGCAGTTCACGGGCGAGCCGGGCACCGTAGAGGTCGCCGGAAGCCTCTCCGGCAAGAATCCATATCTTCTTCTCCGCCATTCGCGTCAGCCCCGGTTGACCTGCTGGAACTCATCCACCGCCTGCTGCGCGGTCTCCTGGAGGAATTTGACGTCGGAATTGGCCAGTTCATCGGGAACCAGCCGGATCTCGCTGACCTTTTTCCCGTAGAGCATGGCGAACCAGACGCAGGCCTGAAGATACTGGCCCCGCGGATTGAGGTGAATGAGGTCGCGGTTGAGGTAGAGTTCTCCGGTGTCCGGATTTTTTCGCCAGGAGCACTGCCCGACCACGTCCCCCGCCTGGGGCGGCAGATCCGGCCAGGCGAGGGTGTCGATCAGGGCCGGATCGTAGTTGGCGAACTTGCGTTCGCTGTTGCGTCGGGTGAGCTGGACTGCGTAGCCGGAGGGAATGATCCGCAACTTGTAGTCACGTGCAAGTTTCGTGTAGTTCGCCGTGAGGCGCTCGTACATCTCGTCCTGCGAAATGCCCCATTCGCTGCCGGGGAGCAGTTGCGGATGGTCGGCCCGGTAGGCCCAGGTCTGCTGGATCACCACTTCCGCCCGGGGCGCGTGTTTTTTCACATAAGCGATGATGTTTCCGGCCCAGGGCTGGAAGGTTTCCGGCCGCCAGCTGTCGTGGCTGGCCTGCTGGATGGTGACCACATCCCAGGCGCGCAGTTCGAGAATCGAACGGAGTTTGCGTCCGCCCTGATAGATGCGGCAGCGCACATCGCGCTCTTCCGCTTCGATATAGCTCCAGTGGCGCGCCAGTTCACAGCCGCCGAAGTTGGCGCGTTCAAAATGGAGATCGCACCGGGCGGACTGAACCGCCGCCGGAAAGTAGAGTGCGAGGCTGTCGGTAAAACTGTTGCCGATGGTGAGAATGTTCATTTGCTCTGCTCCTGAAATTTATTTGAGGCCCAGGACATCCTGCATGTCGTAGAGGCCGGAATCCGCATGGGTGAGAAATTCCGCCGCCCGGAGCGCCCCTTTTGCGAAGGTGTCCCGGCTGGATGCTTTGTGCGTGAGCTCAATTCGTTCTCCGTTGATGGCGAAGACGACGGTGTGGTCGCCGACGACGTCGCCGCCGCGCAGCGAATGCATGCCGATCTCATGCTTCGACCGGGCGCCGACCATGCCCTCGCGACCGTGGCGGACGTCGGTCGCGTAGTTCCAGCCGCGCGCGGCGCACACCTCTTCGGCGAGCCGCACCGCGGTGCCCGAGGGGGCGTCCTTCTTCTGATTGTGGTGCATTTCGATGATTTCGACATCGTAATCCGGCCCGAGAGTGCGCGCGGCCTCCCCCACCAGCTTGAAGAGCAGATTGACGCCGACGCTCATGTTGTAGGCCGAGACGATCCGGCCGCCGCGTTCGGCAAGTTCGGCGAGTTCGCCCTTTTCCGCAGCAGAGAGCGCGGTGGTGCCGATGACGGCCGCGCAGTTGTTTTCCACCGCGAGCCGTACCGCTTCCATCACCCCGCCGGTGGCGAAGTCGATGATGGCGTCGGCATGTTTGACCAGTTCATCAAGATTGGCGGTGATCTTCACTCCGGCCTCGCCGCATCCGGCGACCAGTCCGGCATCTTCTCCGAGGAACGGAGATTCGACGAACTCAGTGGCTCCAGCCAGCTGAAATTCCGGATTCTCCATGACGTTTGCGACCAGCCTGCGGCCCATGCGGCCGGCGGCTCCAACGATGATGACTCTGGTCATATTCGATCCTTCCTGATGCGGTTGCATATTCCAATTCAGAGGCCGGGAACGGCCCGCTGCTCGTTTTTCGGCACCCAGTAGGGACGCTCCGGCATCCCGACCGGAAAGACGCGCACGTTTCGATACCGCCCCGACTGCGCCACCAGACTGTACGGAACGAAGAGAAACGTATAGGGCTGCTCATCGTGAAGCAGCCGGGCGAAGGCGTGTGCGATTTCGATCCGCCGTTTTCGATCGAAGGTGCGGCGCATCTCCTCGATCAGTGTATCCGCCTCGGCGTTGCGGGAAGCCGATGTAGTTGCTGCTCTCTTTCCTGTCGGCCTGGCTGGAGTGCCAGATCTGGTACATGTCCGGCTCAAACGGGCTGCTCCAGCCGAGGCAGCTGGCGTCGAACCGTCGCTGATTCAGCCGCTGGAGGTAGACCGACCATTCGACGTTCTCGATCTTCATGTCGATTCCGGCGGCGGCCATCGACTCCTTGATCAGCGGCAGCATTTTCTGCTGAATCGGGCTGGCCGCGATCTGAAGCATGGTGAAGACGAATTTGACGCCGTCCTTCTCCAGAATGCCGTCGCCGTCGGTGTCACGCCAGCCGGCTTCGGCGAGCTGCCGTTTCGCCTGTTCCGGATCGTACGGCCACGGTCGGATTGACGGATCCGCGTAGGGACCTTCCGGGAAGAAGGGCCCGGTGGTGATCTTCGCCAGGTTGAAGTAGATGTCGCGCAGGATCTTTTCGCGGTCGATCAGCATGGTCAGCGCCTGCCGCACCCTCTTGTCCTGGAAAGCAGGGATTGGTGAGGTTGTAGCCGATGTAGGTGTACTGCGGCAGGAGATAACGGTACTTTTTGAGCTCGCCCGAAGCGAACTCACGCCCGCCGGTCCGCTGGATCCACTGATCCGGGAGTGAGCCCGAGCCGGTCGAGCGACCCGGAGAGCAACGCCTGAAACCGGGTGTTGGGGTGTTTGATAATCTCATAGACGAGATATTCGAGCGAGGCGCCGACGCCGAGGGCGTTCCCGAAGAAGGAGGGGTTGCGGCGGAAGATTACCCGGCGGTCCTTCTCCCAGCGGACGAACCGGTAGGGGCCGCAGCCGATCAGCATCCGGTTGCGGCGGTGGTCGTTGTTGAAACGCTTGCCGTCGAACGGGCCGTCATAGGCGTGGTAGAAGTGGCGCGGCATCGGCGACATGCCGAGCGTCGATGATCGCGAGCCGTAGTATTCGACCTTCCAGCGGACAATGAATTCGAAATCGTTGACGATTTCGATCGATTCGAGATCCTGATAGTAGGTGCGGATCGCTTCGCAGTTGACGTCGGGATTCTTCACTACTTCGATGAAGAACTGAAAGTCGGCGGCGGTCACCTCCTTCGGGCCGTGTTTCTTCCCGGTCTCCGGATCGGTGAAGGGATCCCAGAACACCCCCGGCGCAGTTTGATGCGATAACTCCGGTGGTCGGGCGAAATCTCCCAGGATTCCGCCAGCATCGGCTGGTATTCGGTCGGGTCCGCATAATCGAGCTCGGCGAGCGCGGGCACGCACAGGCCGTAAAACTCCGAGGCGGTTGCCTCGTTGTTGATCAGAGGGTTTAAATTCGGGGTGTCCGCCATCGTCGCCTGAAGCAGACGGCCGCCCGGAACCGCGGCCGGATCGAAATACTGTCGGTTTGCAATGTTGCTACCCGCCGCCGGCGGTGCCGGTGCGGTTCCGGTTTCCCCGGGTCGGAGCGCGGCGGGGGAGAAGACCTGATTCTGAAGCTGCTGTTCGAGGTGTTCCAGCCGTTCGAGCACGCGCAGGTTGCTTTCGCGGACCCGGTCGAGCGCGCCGGTGATCACCCATCCGAAGTAGATCACCGCCAGAACCAGCACCGCCAGCAGGAATTTGATACAGCCGTGGCCGTTCATCGCGCCGCACTCCTCTCAGCGTTGGGAAATCCGATAGGTCATGACCGCTCCGAGAATCTGGAAGATGATATTCGGCAGCCAGAGCAGGTATTGCGGATAGAGTTTTGGGAAGGAGCTCAGCGATTCGCAGAGGATGATCGACAGGAAGAAGAGTCCGGCGAGGATCACGCTCAGGAAAAGCCCGACCGAGGTCTCTCTCCGACTGGTGCGGATCGCCAGCGGCAGACCGAGCAGCAGAAACGCGATCGGCGAAAGCGCGAAGGCGATCCGCTGGTTGAGTTCGACTTCCAGCTCGGTGGTGTCGCGGTTGAGCTCCTTGGTCAGCCGGATGCGCCCCATCAGGTCGGCGAGCGTCATGTACTTGGCCCGGACACTGATTCGCTGGGCGTTGGCCTGTTTTCCGTAATTGAAGCTGAATTCCAGTTCCTGGGTGTAAAAGCGGGTCGGCACCCCGCTTCCGCCCACGCCGGTCGCACTGCCGGCCGCAGATTTCTTGTCGATCACCAGACAGTCGTAGAGGTGGACGATCAGGAGCTGTTTTTCCTTGTCCACCGACAGTTCTCCGCGGGCGGCGGAGATATCCTGCGCCACCGTCTGCGGGTCGCTCAAGGTGTAGATCTGCACCCCCTTGATGCCGTTTTCGCCCTCTTTGTCGTCGATGTAGATGATGGTGTTCTCATATTCGATCGGCTTGCCCGGTTCGAAGATCGCCAGCGGCTGGTTGATCGCCGCTGTCTGCATGAGGCTGCGGGACTTGCCCAGCAGCGGCGGCCCGACTTCGACCTGCAGGTAGAGGCAGAAGAGCGTCAGGAGAAAGGTGATGATCAGGATCGGCGAGACGATCTGCATGATCGAGATGCCGCACGCCCGCATCGCGGTGATCTCACAGTCGGCGGACATCCGCCCGAAGACCAGCATCACCGCCACCATGACCGCCCACGGTACGGTGAAGGTGAGGATGATCGGCAGAATGTAGAGCGTGAATTCGAGAAAGGTCCAGAAGGAGATCCCCTGTGAAACGTAGTCGAGCACCTTGACCAGGTTCGCGCCGGTCATGCCGAAGGTGAGAATGGCGATTGCCATCGAGAATGCGAGCAGGAAGCCGCGCGTCACATACCAGTTCAAAGTTTTCATCGGTAAAGCAGACCTGTCTGTTGCAGTTGAGCCATGGCGGAATATTCCATTTCATAAAAGATACATTGCAAAACCGGATTTGGCAAACCGGATTGTTTTTTTTCCGGGGAATTCTGGCGGAAACGATAAAAAATCTTGAATATTTGGCAAAACGGTCGTATTGTATGGATGGTTCGTATGTCCCAAGAAACAAATTCCGGAGAACTCTGCTGATGAAAGTTGCCCATTCGCGTCTCTGGCTGCCGGTCGTGATTCTCGTGCTCGGCGCCGTTTTCGTATTCTGGATGAATCAGGCCTTCACCGATTCCGCGGCGATGCGCGACATCTTCTGCGGCACCAACAGTGCCGGCGAGGTGCTCGGGGCGGTACCTCCCGGTTCCGAAAACAGCCTTGCCGCCCGCGGCGAACTTTGCCGGACGCATCTCGATGCTGATCTTCTCGGTGATCACTGTGATGCAGTTCCTCGCGTTCGGCGTGGCCTACGTGGTGGTCGCCGGCATCCGCCGCAGCTCCGACAGCTGCAAGCTCAAGCTGCGCAAACTCGAAAATGCCGACATCTTCTTCGACGTGCCGCTCTACGTCGGATTGTTCGGTACGGTTTCGGCCTTTCTGGTCATGACCTTCTCCCCGCAGAGCAGCCGGCTGATCGCCTACAGCTCGACCTTGATCGGCATCATCTTCAGTTTGATCCTGCGGCTGGCGATGCTCTGGCCGCTGCGGCAGAAGCTCCTCTGCGGCAATGAAATCGGCGAGGGCGGCAAGTGAACCGGGCAATTCTCATCGTCATCTGCGACTTTCTGGTTTCGGCGATGTTGTCGATGATGACCGGCATGGTGCCGGCGCATGTCGGCGGCAGCGGCGTCGGACTCGACGGCCGGACCACTGCGCTGCTGCTCTCCGAACTGCAGAATCGGCGGCAGCAGCTCGAAGCCGCCCGGACGAAGTTGCGCGAAGCGCAGCAGAAGGAGGGATTTTCCGAGGCGCGGGAGCAGATGCTCGAGAAGCTCGCCGGGGAGCTTGCCGACACGCTGCTTAAAAAGCGAACAACTCGAAGAACGGCTCCGGCTCACCCGGGCCAATACCGGTTCGCTCACGCCGGAGCAGCTTCAACGACGGCTCGACCGCGAGATCCGCAACCGCCACCTCAACCGCATCCGGCTGGAGGAGGCGCAGAGCGAACTGGCCGCCCTCCGGAAAAACTACGCCTTCGCCTCCGGGAATCTTGCCCGGCTGAGCGAGGACTACGCCGCCGCCAGACAGAAGATCTCCGATACCGGAGAACGGCTCGACGAGGCGCGGCGAAATCTGGAGGAACAGCGGCGGCGGCTCGAAAACAACCGGCGCCGACCTCGCGAAGACACGGGAGACCCTTTCCGCCCGCGAGACTGCGCTGGCCGGTGTGCGCCAGTCGCTCAAGGAAACTTTGTCCCGGATGGGGGAGGTTTCCCGTGCGGCGCAGAAGACCGAGAGCGACCTGGCCTACACCCGCGGCCGGCTGAGTGCGACGGGGCGCGATCTCGCCGACAGCCGCAGCCAGCTGGAACGCACCCGCCGGCTCGCTGCGTCCCGCGAAGTGGAGCGGAACGAAGCCCGCACTCAGCTCCAGCAGATGAGCAAGGCGTTCAAGGCGGCGGTGACGGAACTGTCTCAGACCAGGGCCAGTCTCGATGCGACGAAGCAGCAGGCGGAGACGACCGGCCGTGAACTCATCGAAACCCGCGGCCAGGCGGGAGACCACCGCGGTCAAACTCAAATCGACCGAACAGCGTCTCGCCGCGGCTGAGCAGAAGCTCCGCAGCGATGTGCTGGACCGCTATCACGAGGCCGCGGTGCGGCTCGATCTGGCTCTGACCGAGGAGCGGCTTCTGCTCAATCAGCACGGCGGAGGCGTCTACTATCTGCCGCTGGTGAAGATCGGCGGGAAGAACGTGCTGGTCGCCTCGTTCCACACTCTCGCCGGAGATCTGGAGACTCCGCTGAAGTTCGATCGGATCCTGGAACTCGCCTATCGGACCCGTCCCGGCGACGCACCGGATGCCGCCGCGCCGGGGATTACCGCGGCCGGTCCGCTGCTGACGCTGCCGGATGAACCGCGGATCGCGGCGCTGGAGATTGCGCCGGAAGGCCGGAAGCCGCTGGAAACGATGACGATCGGCAGACTTCGCCAGCGTGGGCTGCACAATCTCTACCTTTCAAGACCTCCTCATTCGGCAAGGAGTCCGCGGCGCTCGGTGGACGCTGCTCCATCGATCTCTCCGCCCGGGAGCCCTATCTGTATATCCGCAACACCGGACGTGGCACCGGCGGCAGCGAATTGCGCGCGGAACCGGGCGATTTCGTGTTGAGCCGGGAGGGCGACTTCATCGGCGTGGTCGTTTCGATTGAGAACTTCGATTTCGGACGTCGCCAGGAGGCGAAATGTTTCGTTTTCCCCGATGAATTCAACTGGGAGAAGGCGGGGAGCATTCCGATCGTCCGCCGTCCCGGCGAAGAGTATTTCAACGCTTTCGGCGGAGCGGTGCGCCGCCACCTCGAACAGCGGCTGGAACCATCGGAAAAAGGCGGGAAGTGACCCATGGCGGAATTCCGGGAAGACCCGCTCAATACACCGGCGCAGCCGGATGACGAGGCGACGCTGATCTACGGCACCTGCAGCGAAAACCGCCTTTCGCCGGAGAAACTTCGCGAAATGCTGGGAATTCCCTCCGGCGACCGGATTCAGGATTACGGGGAACTATCCACCATCGGCATCGGCGGCGTGGGGGCGGTGTTCGCCGCTCACGAGCCCGGACTCAACCGCGATGTCGCACTCAAGCTGCTTCGTCCGCAGTACCGGAACAAGACCGAACGGATCGAAGCCTTCATCCGCGAGGCGCGCGCGACCGCTCAGATCGATCACCCGAACATCGTGCCGGTTCACCGGATGGGGGTGTTCGACGATGTCGGCGTCTACTTCTCGATGAAGCGGGTCGAGGGAGAGACGCTGCGGATGATTCTCGCGAAACTCTCCGAGGACCGCAGCGGCTACCGTCGCAGATATTCCCTCCGGCGGCTGATCGAAATCTTCATCGGCGCCTGCAACGGCGTCGCCTTCGCGCATCGCCACGGCATTCTCCACTGCGACCTCAAACCGGGAAATCTGATGGTCGGGGACTACGGCGAGGTGCTGGTCATGGACTGGGGAATGGCGCGTTATCACTGCGAACGCGATCAGGGCCGTTCCGGCACCAAACTCGATCTGGAACTGAACGGAGACCTCAAACCCGACGAGGCTCCCTCCGCGGCCGCGGGTCCGGTGGAGCCGCCGAAGGAGGAGCATGTGGTTGGCGGTACCCCCCGCGTTCATGGCGCCGGAACTGCTGACCGGCGAGGTGCCGGAGGCCACCGAACAGTCCGACGTCTACGGACTTGGCGCGATTCTCTACTCGATCCTGACCTGGCGCAACGCGCCGTTCGATGTGAAGCTGCCGCCGGATCAGCTCTGCCGCGAGGTGGCGCTCGGACGATTTCCGGCACCGCGGAAGGCGGCTCCGCCGGAGCAGCCGCTGCCGCTGGAGCTGGAGGCGATCTGCCTCAAGGCGATGGCACGCGACCGCTCGCGGCGTTACCGCAGTGTCGCCGAGCTGCTCGAAGATGTGCGCAACTATCTGGATGGCTACCCGGTGGCGGCTTATTCGCCGACGCCGATCTACCGGCTTTCGAAACTGATCCGGCGTCATCCGCTGGTGCCGTCGGTGCTGATGGCGGCGATCCTGACCTGGTTCGGATTCTACGCGTTTCAGCTGATCAGCAATCTTTCGCAGAGTACGTCGTTGATCAACCTGGCCGAATTCAACTACGCCCAGGCACGCGAATACAATCTGCTGGCACAGCGCACCACGCGGCAGATCCGGCAGAACCAGCGTCTGCCGCAGAATCGGCACAACCGGACGCTCGAACGGGAACTGCTCCGCCAGCTTGCGGAGATGGAAAACGGTTACAATTCCGCATTGGAGTTCATTTCACGCGCCCCTGAGCTCGGCATGCGGGCGCAGCAGGTGCAGAGAATGACCCGTGACATCTTCCGTTCGACGCTCGAGCTCTATCTGCACGGTCGCGACTATTTTGCCTTGCGGCGGGTACTGCGGCAGTTCCGGGGGGCGGTGGAGGCCGCTCTTCGACGAGGCGCTGGCGGATGATCCCAAGCTTGAGGCGCTGGTCGCCGCGATCGATTCTCGCGAAGGAGTGCTCGATATCTCCGGACTCTCCGGCAGCGGCTGGCTGATGACGATCCGCGACGCGAACGGCGCGGTCGTGCCGCTCCCCCGACGGCAAGATGGCCGAAGAAGTCGCGCTCAATGGCGAAGGAACACGCTTCCGTCTGCCGGAAGGACTCTACACCCTGGAGTTCCGGCGACGCGACGGCTCCGCGCAGTTCAGCTGTCCGGTGATGGTGCCGCTGGCGGCGGAAAATCTGCTCTCGTTCGATTTCCCGGAGCGGAGCTACCCCGGCGAGTGGTGTTACGTGCCCGGCGGCGAGTTCCACAGCGGCCGCTCCGGGGAGCGTTCCGGCATCGGAACGAGCATGCTGCCCTCCTTTCTGATCGGAAAATATGAGGTGACTTTCCGCGACTATCTGAAGTTCTGGAAGAGTCTTCCGGATCCGGCGCTGCGCCGCCGCTACCAGGGGTGGTACGCCTTTGAACCCGGGGCGGGAGGTACCGCCCGGATCTGGAACGACGACGGCGAGCTGACCGCACCCTTCCGGCCGGAACTGCCGGTGGTCGGCATCACCGGCGAGGCGGCTGCCGCCTACTGCGACTGGCTCGGCCGGAAGATCGGCGCGAAGGTCCGGCTGCCCACCGTATTTGAATGGGAGAAGGCGGCGCGCGGCGTCGACGGCCGCGCCTACGTCTGGGGAGATACCTACCGGGCCGGGGAGGCGCTGTTGCACGACCATCCGGCGGTTTCCCGATATCCGGCCGGGGCGCCGCCGGGGAGTTTCCCCCGGGGACCGTTCCGGATACGGCGCCTTTGACATGACCGGAAACGTGCGGGAGATCGTCCGAATTTCCCATGAGAACGGCACCTCCTACTTTTCCGCCGGCGGCTCCGGGCTGACCTCGCCGGAGCAGGCGCAATGCCCCAATATCTATTATATCAACGGCAGTGCCGGCGATCTGGGATTCCGCTGTGTTGTGGAGCTGCCGCAGCCGGAAAAGCCGGTTCAGGTGAGTGTGAAGCAATGATCGATTTCAAGGATGTGGTCAAGACCTACGCCGGGGGAGACGATTCTCGGCGGAGTGTCGTTCCGGATCAATCCGGGCGACCGGGTCGGCGTCGTCGGTCCGAACGGAGCCGGCAAGAGTACGTTGTTCGGCATCATCACCGGGGAGGTTCCGCCGGACCGCGGCACGGTTTCATTGCCGAAGGATCTCCGGCTCGGCATCCTGCGTCAGCATCTGCCGGAGGATGAGGTCGAGCGCCCGCTGGTGGAATTCACCGCCGATGCGATTCCGGAGCTCCGCACCATGCACGAGGAGCTGCTCCGGCTCGAGCAGCAGCTGCACGAAGGCGTCGAGGACAACGACCGGCTCGATGCGCTGCTCTCCCGCCACGGCCGGCTCCAGTCGCAGATCGAACATCTCGGCGCCTACCGGTTGAAGTCGGAAGCGGAGGAGGCGCTCAGCAACCTCGGTTTTCGCGAGGCGGACTTCGTAAAGCCGCTCCGCGCCTTCTCCGGCGGTTGGCGGATGCGTGCCGCGCTGGCCCGCGTACTGATTTCGCGGCCGGACATTCTGATGCTCGACGAGCCCTCCAACTACCTCGATATTCCCGCAGTCGAGTGGCTCTGCCGGTTCCTGAAATCCTTCCCCGGCACGCTGCTGCTGATTTCGCACGACCGGTTTCTGCTGCGCAAGCTCACCAATCTGACGCTGGAGGTCAACTCCGGGCAGGTGACCCGCTACGCCGGGGATTACGACTACTACCGCGCCGAACGGGAGAACCGCCGCCGGTCGCTGGAGGCGGCCAAGCGCAATTCCGACCGCAAACGCGAACATCTCGAGCGGGTAATCGACCGCTTCCGTGCCAAGAGTTCGAAGGCGGCGCAGGCCAAGAGCTGGCAGAAGGCGCTGGACAAGATGGAGGAGATCGAACTGCCCGACGACCTCAACTACCACGGCGCGATCCGTTTTCCGGAGCCGCCGCCCGGCGGCGTCGAAGCGGCCCGGCTGGAGGATCTTTCGTTCAGTTACGTACCCGGGCATCCGGTGCTCGAGCATGTCAATCTCACCATCGACGCCGGGGACAAGCTCGCCTTCATCGGATACAACGGCATGGGCAAGACCACGCTGCTCAAACTGCTGGTCGGCAAACTCAAGCCCACCTCCGGACGGGTGGTGCTCGGCCATCACAGCGTCATCGGCTACCAGGCGCAGGAGTTCGCTGATCTCCTGGTGCCGGAGCAGACGGTCTACGACGTGGTGCGGGGCAACCTGCCCGCGGGAGCCTCCACCGCCGGACTCATGAACGTGCTCGGCTCCTTCGGATTCTCCGGGGAAGCCGCTTCCAAGACCTGCGGCGTGCTCTCCGGCGGCGAGAAGATCCGGCTGCTCTTCGCCCGCATTTTCGTCAATCCGCCGAACTTTCTCGTGCTCGACGAACCGACCACCCACCTCGACATCGCCGCGCGCGAACTTCTGCAGGAGGCGATCCGGAACTACTCCGGCACCGTCTGCATCGTCAGCCACGACATCGAATTCGTCCGCAACACCGCGACCGGCATCATCGCGATGGAACCGCCGGGCATCCGGAAGTATTTCGGCAACTACGACTACTATCTGGAGAAGTCCGCGGAACTGCGCGCCGCGGGGGTCACCACCTCTCCCGAGACCGGCGCCGGGCTGATGAACGGCTCCCCCGATCTCGCCCGCAACCGCCGCCGCGCCCGCGCCCAGGCCCGGGAGGCGCTCGCCGCCGAGCGGAAACGCGCCGAAAATGCAGTCACCGCGCTGGAGGAGAAGCTCGAAACGCTCGAAACGCGCCGAACCGAACTTCTGGCGCAGCTCTCCGGCGGCGGCCGGATCGATTTCTCCGAAGTCAACCGCGAACTGGCGCGCGTCCAGTCCGACATCGCCGCGACCGAGACCGCCTGGGAGAGCGCCGCCGAGGAGCTCGAAGAGGTCCGCCGCAAAAACGCAGAAATCCATCAGGGCTGACTTTCCTCCGTCCCGTTTCCCGGATGTTTTGGGGTCTTCAACAGGATAAATTTCTCAAAAGTTTATCATTTTTTCATCAATATTTCTCATATAATCATCAAAAAATACTCTTGTATTTGGATTGAACCGGAGTATACTATCAGAGAAGACGGAAGAAATCCATTGATTCAGGAAAGAGCAAAATGAACCAGAAAACGAATGCTCCGGTGGAATTCGTTGCGATGGGTTACTGCAGCAACGACTACCTGTGCCGGGTCCCGCAGATTCCGATCGACCACAAGGTGGAGATCATTGAACATCAGATTCAGGGGGGAGGTCCGGCGGCGGATGCGGCGGTTGCGGCGGCGCGGCTCGGGTTGCGGACGATGTTCGTAACCAGCGTCGGCAACGACGACGGCGGGAAGCGGATTCTCGCCGATCTCGCCCGGGAGGGGATCGATATTTCCCGGATCCCGGTGCGCGAGGGGTGCGGTTCGCCGATGGCCTACTGCTGGATCGATTCCGACGGCAAGCGCAGCGTGGCATGGACCCACAACGGGCTGCGGCTGCTCTCCGCGGAGGAGGTGCCGTGCGACGTGATCGCCGGTGCGAAGATGCTTCACCTCGACGGGCACCATCCCGAGGCGGCGCTGGCGGCGGCGAGGTGCGCGAAGGAGAACGGCGTGCTGTTCAACTTTGATGCGGGGACGATCCGCCCCGGGGTCGAAAAACTGGTGGAGCTGGCCGATCTGCTGATCGCCTCGGAATATTTTGCCCGGACCTTCACCGGGGAACAGGATCTCGACCGGGCGCTGCTGAAACTTGCGAAATATCAGGCGAAGGTGACCGGTATTACGCTGGGGGCGGGCGGTTCGATCTTCCTTGACAACGGAGAGATCCGCCGGTTCCCGATCTTCCCGGCTCCGGTGGTGGACACCACCGGAGCGGGGGACTCCTTCCACGCCGGATTCGCTTTCAAATATCTGCAGACGCAGGATATTGCGGAGTGCGCGCGGTTCGCCTCGGCGGTCGCGGCGATCAAATGCGGCAAGCTCGGCGCCCGCGCCGGACTGCCGACGCTGGAACAGGTCGAAACCTTTCTCAAAGAACAGGAGTAACGCAGCATGAACACACAGAATCTCTTGATCCACTGCCCCGCGAAACCCGGATTCAACCGGATCTTCGACGTCGGCGAGTACAACATGAAACTGACCGGCTTCGGACTGCTTGTTCTGCGCGCCGGCGAGAGCCGCCAGAGCGACACCGGTTCGTTTGAGGTTGCGCTGGTGCTCCTCGGCGGCAAATGCCGGGTCACCGGTGACGGGTTCGATTTCGTCGAGGTCGGCGGCCGGAAGAACGTCTTCGACGGCAAGCCGTACACGGTCTATCTGCCGCGCAATACGAAGTACACCGTCACTGCGCTCACCGACGTGGAGATCGCGGTCAACTCCTCCCCGGCGAGCCGCGACACCGCGCGTCCGACCGTCATTACGCCGGAGATGACCCGCTCCTTCTCCCTTGGGCGGGATAACTTCACCCGGCAGGCGACCGTGATGCTCGACGAGACCTTCGATTCGGAACACTTCTACATCGGCGAAGGGCTGATCCCCTCCGGCAACTGGTCGGGATATCCGCCGCACCGCCACGACATCGACAATCCGCCCGAGGAGATCGACATGGAGGAGACCTACTTCTACCTCTTCGATCCGCCGCAGGGCTTCGGCATTCAGAAGGTCTACACGCCGGACGGGCGGATCGACGAGACCTACACCGTCAAGAACTACGACACCGTCGCGATCGCCGAAGGATACCATCCGCTCTGCGGCGCTCCCGGCTATCAGATGTACTATCTCTGGACCATGACCGGCGCGTTCAACCGGGGCCTGATCTCCTCGAAGGATCCCGCCCACGCCTGGGTGAAGTGACGCGATGAGTGACCGCGACCTGCTGCTCGGAGTCGATTTCGGCTCCGGGGGTGCAAAGTCACCCTGATCGACACCGCCGGTCATCTTGCCGGAGAAAGTTCGGTCGAGTACCGAACCTGGTACGAACACCCCGGCTGGGCGGAACAGGAGCCCGGCGACTGGTATGAGGCGATGTGCGCCGCGCTCGCCCGGGTCCGCGCTTCCGGCGTGGATTTCCGCCGGATCGCCGCGCTCGCCTTCGACGGCAGCACCCATAACGCGGTGCTGCTCGACGGCGCGATGAAGCCGCTCCGCCGCACCATCATGTGGACCGACCAGCGCAGCACCGCCGAATGTGCCGAGCTGGAGGCGGAGCATGGCGAACGCATCTATGCGACCGCCTACCAGCATCCGACGCCGACCTGGACGTTGCCGCAGCTGCGCTGGCTCTCGAAGCACGAGCCGGAGGTGCTGCGCCGGACCAGGCACATCCTCTTCGTCAAGGATTACGTCCGTTATCTGGTGACCGGCGTCGCCGTGACCGACCACATCGAGGCGCAGGGAACGCTCTTCTACGATATGAAGAAGCGCGCCTGGTCGGAGGAGCTGGCCGCTCTGGCGGGGATCTCCTGCGAGGTGCTGCCGGAGCTGGTCAATCCGGTCGACCGGGTCGGGGGAAGTGACTCCGGAAGCCGCCGAACGGACCGGGATTCCGGCCGGAACTCCGGTGATCTGCGGCAGTTCCGACTCCGCCGCCGAGGATTACGGCGCCGGAGCGGTCGATCCGGGCGACGCGATCGTCAAGCTGGCCACCGCCGGAAACGTCAACGTGATGACCGCCGAAGCGCATCCGCATCCGCAGACGCTCACCTATTCGCACATCGTGCCGGGCATGTGGTACACGGTTTCGGCGACCAACGCGGCGGCGGTCTGCCAGCGCTGGTTCCGCGACCTCTTCTGCGAGGCGGAGAAGATCCAGGCGGAGAAGCTCGGCATCAAGAGCTTCGAACTGATGGACCGCCTGGCCGAGGCAAGTCCGGTCGGGGCGAATGGAGTCTTCTTCCACCCCTACCTGCAGGGGGAGCGCTGCCCCTACTGGGATTCGAGCCTGCGCGGCAGCTTCATCGGTCTCGGAATGGGGAGCAGCCGCGGCGACATGCTCCGGGCGCTGCTCGAAGGCGTGGCGTTCAGCCTGCGCGACTGCCGGCGGCTGATCGACGAACTTGAACTGCCGATGAATCGGATCTTTCTCATCGGCGGCGGAGCCCGCAGCCGGATCTGGAGCGAGATCGTCTGCAACGTGATGAACGTGCCGGTCGAACTGCCTTCGCCCGGCGACGCCAGCTTCGGCACCGCGCTGCTGGCCGGAACCGGCGTGGGGATTTATCCGGACTGCCGGAGCGCGGTCCGCGCCTGCCTTTCCATCTCGCGGCGGATCGAACCGGATCCGGCGCTGAGCGCGAAGTACGCGGAACTTTTCAAAACCTATCGCGCCGTGCATGACGCACTGGCGCCGATCTACAGAGGAATAAAGTGACCATGGAACAGTTGAAGGTCGGATACCTGCCGCTCGTCAAGGGCAGCTGGGTCAACGGGAAACAGGAGATTCGCCGCGCCGAGGTGATCGGGATTTTCGAAGCTCGACGCCGAAATCGTCGAGGAGGGGCGGATCATCGTCACCGAGGAGGAGGCGAACTCCTCGATCGAAAAGTTCGAAAAAAGAGCGGGTCGACGCGGTGATCGTCCACTTCCTGAGCTTCGCTCTCGGCGCGGTGGTGCCCGCCGCCGCGAGGCGGCTCGGCGTGCCGGTGATCTTCTGGTCTGAACCGGAACCGCCGTGGGATGGCGGCCGCATCCAGAAGAACAGCTTCTGCGGCACCAACTGCAATGCTCACGCGCTCTGGAAGATGCGTCTTCCCTACACCTTCGTCTACGGCGAAGGACCGGAGGTGGTCGAGGCGATCGGCCGCAAACTGCGCGTCGTCGCCGCGGTCAAGGGGCTGCGCAATCTGCGCATCGGTTCGGTCGGCGGACGGGTTCCCGGATTCTACGCGAGCAACTACGATGAACTTCAGCTGCTCGACACCTTCGGCATCTCCACCGAGAAGCTGACCATGCTCGAAGTGGTGGAGAGGGCGCGGAAGATCTTCGCCGACAGTGCCGAACCGTGCGCGCCGGTGGCGGATCCGATCCGTTCGTTCGACATCACCGACGAGGAGCGGCGGCGGCTCAAGGCACTTTTCCAGGCGTTCGTCGAAACGGCGAAGAAGTACCGTCTGGATGCGTTTGCCATCCGCTGCTGGCCGGAGTTCAGCGACATCTACGGCATCGGCGTCTGCGCGCTGATCGGGCTGCTCAACGAGGCCGGATTCGTCACCGGTTGCGAAGGGGATATGATCGGCACCGTGACGATGAAGCTCGGATCACTGCTGGTTCCGGGGAGAAACCTTTCTTCTGCGACCTCATCAGCTTCGACGAGCAGGCGAACACCGGCGTGGTCTGGCACTGCGGCGCAGCGGCGCCAAGCCTCTGCCGGGGCGGCTGCGAACCGCGCTTCTGCAAGCATTCGATCATCGACGGCGGCGGCGTCAAAGGGGTGAGCTGCGAATTTCCGCTCAAGCCGGGCCGGGTGACATTGATGCGCATCGGCGAGGACCGCGACGGCGGCTACCGGCTCTTCATGGCTGCCGGCACCGCGCTGGAGACGGAGCAGCTGCTGCGCGGAACTCCGCTTCAGATCAAGTTCGACGAAAAGGTCTCCGACCTGATCGAGACGATCATCGATGAAGGGGTGGAGCACCACTATGCGTTGATCCACGGCGACGTGACCGCCGAACTCAAGCTTTTCGCGAAATGGATGGGCATTCAAATCATTTAACCTAAATCAGGAGTGATCATGCAACTGGCAAAAGACAACTACATGTACCAGATGATCCGCTGCGAACTCGTTGACGCGGTCGGAGCGGAATTCGTCAACTCCGGCGCGGCCGACGGCCTCGGCCATTCGATCGACTACTACTGGATTCCGGAGATGTGGCACGACCGCGGCCGCGAACCGCAGAGACCCGACTTCATCGTCCATCCCGGTTCGACCGAAGAGGTCGCCAAGGTGATGAAGATCGCCAATCAGTACAAGATTCCGGTGACTCCGTGGGGCGGCGGCTCCGGTTCCCAGGGCGGCGCTCTGCCGGTCTACGGCGGCATCATTCTCGACATGAAACGGATGAACCGGGTCATCGAGATCGATACGCGCACCCTTTCGGTCACCTGCGAAACTGGCATCAACGCCCAGCATCTCGAATGGGCGGTGGAGAAGGCGGGCTATTCGACCATGCACTTCCCGGCGTCGATCGCCTGCGCCACCATCGGCGGATTTCTCGCCCACCGCGGCACCGGAGTGCTCTCGACCAAGTACGGCAAGATCGAGGACATGGTCATGTCGCTTGAGGTGGTGACGCCGACCGGCGAGATCATTCACACGCTCCCGGTGCCGCGCCACGCCTCCGGGCCGGATCTCACCATGCTCTTCCTCGGCAGCGAGGGAACGCTCGGCGTGATGACCAAGGTGACGATGAAGATCCACCCGATTCCGGAGGCGCGCAAGTTCCATGCGTTCCTCTTCCCGGACATGCACACGGCGATGACCGCCGGCGCCGGATTGATGCACAGCCGGCTTCAGCCCTGCGCGGTCCGTCTCTATGACGGCCCGGAAACCGCGAAACTGATCAAGCGGGTGCTCGGCATCGACCGCGAAGGAGCCTATCTGGTCTTCGGGTTCGACGGTCCGGAGAAGGTGGTTGACCTCCAGATGGAGCGCGCCTGCGAAATCTGCCGCGCCGCCGGTCCGAAGGAGGACCTCGGCACCGAATCGGGCGAAGCGTGGTGGAAGAACCGCTACAAGTTCTTCTACCCGCCCTACATGTTCCACATGCCGCAGGCGTTCGGTACGCTGGACACCGTCGCCACCTTCAGCAAGATCGAGAATGTCTACTGGGCGATGAAGCATGTGGTCGAGGAGAACTTTCCGGAAGCGTCCTTCATCGGTCACTTCTCCCACTGGTACGACTGGGGCTGCATGCTCTATGCGCGCTTCATCTTCGAGAAGGCGCCGGACGATCCGGCCGAGGCGGCGGCACTCTACAACCGCGTCTGGGATCTCGCGATCCGCGCGGCGATCCGCGAAGGCGGCGTCATCAACGAGCATCACGGCGTCGGCCTCAAGCTCGGCCGGTTGATGAAGGAGCTCTACGGGCCGGCGATGTACGTGCTCGAAGACATCAAGAAGCAGCTCGATCCCAACAACATCATGAATCCCGGCAAGATGGGTTTCAAAGGAGTCTAAATCATGCAGATCAATCAGTTTCCCGAAGTCATGTCCTCGTGCCGGTTCTGCTTCATGTGCCGCCATCTTTCGGCGGTCGGCCAGGTTTCCGGCCGTGAATCGGATACGCCCCGCGGCCGCGCGCTGATCGCCGACCGGGTGCGGATGCATCCGGAGGAGATCGGCAACGCCGACTTCATCGAGGCGATCTACCGTTCGGACCTCTCCGGTGCGAACCGTTTCCACTGCGACGGCTACCACGACGGCAAGGGGTACGACGAGGTCGGTCTGCAGCTCGCTCTGCGCCGCGATATCGTCGATGCCGGATACGCGCCGGAAAAGGTGAAGCAGGTCGCCGCCGAACTCAAGGCGACCGAGAACTGGAGCGTCGAGGGGAAGGGGGATGTCCTGTACTTCGTCGATCCCGGCACCGCGGCGCGTCCGTCGGTGGAAAAGGCGGTGAAGGCGGTGCTCGACAAGGCGAATGTCCCGTACGCCGTGGTCCGGGGCGGCTGCATCGGCAAGGCGCTGAACGTGCTCGGCTTTGCCGCCGACGCGAAGGCGGCGATGGAGAAGTTCGCCGCAGTGGTCAACGGCACCGGAGCGAAGGTGCTGCTGGTCAGCAATCCGGCTGCGGCCGACGCCTTGAAGAGCGACTTCAAGGCCGCCGGCGTGAAACTGGTTCCGGAGGTGATGTTCACCGCCGGATACTTTGCGAAACTTGCGAAGGAGGGGCGTCTCTCCTTCGCTGGAAAGACCGGTGTCGCGAGCTACCTGCCGAGCGATTACCTCAAGAACTACCTCAAATGCGACTGCGCCGAGCAGCTGCTTGCGCTGATCGGCGTGAAGAACCGGATGTTCGGTACCAACGTCGAGGAGTCCTACACCGCCGGAGAGGGGGCGTTGGTGCTCGACCGGCTCTATCCGGAACTGGTGAAGATGCTGGCGGCCAAGGTCGCGGCGCAGGCGGAAGCCGATGTGCCGGTGATCGTGGCGAGCGCTTCCACCGCGGACGCGCTGGAAGCCGCCGGGCTGAAGTGCATCACGCTGGAAGAAGCGGCGGAGGCCGATCTATGTTAGTTACGATGAATGAGATCCTTCCCGCCGCCCGGCGGGGGGGGGCGCGGTCGGTGCCTTCAACATCGGCAACTATGAGACGGCGCTGGCGGTGGTGCGGGCGGCCGAGGAGCTCGGTCAGCCGGTGATCGTCCAGCTCTACAGCCGGCTGATCGACAACGGGCACGGCGAGCCGCTGGGTGCGGCGGTCCGCGTTCTGGCCGAACAGGCGTCGGTGCCGGTTGCGCTCCATCTGGACCACGGTTCCTCGGTTGAACAGGTCCGCCGGGCGATCGCGGCCGGATTCACTTCGGTGATGCTCGACGCGTCGAAGCTGCCGTTCGACGAGAACGTGGCGGCGGTCCGCGAGGCGGTCAAGCTCGCCCGCGAGGCGGGAGTTTCGATCGAGAGCGAAATCGGCCACGTACCGATGGGGGGCAGCACGATGGCGGTCTCCCCAGCTCGACGAGACGGTCCGTTTCTACGAGGAGACGAAGGTGGATGCGTTGGCGGTCTCGATCGGGACCGCGCACGGCTTCTACAAGGATACGCCGAAGATCGACGTGGATCTCGCCCGGCGGATCGGAGAGGCGATTCCAATTCCGCTGGTGCTGCACGGCGGTTCGGGGACTCCGCCGGAGAAGATCCGCGCGGTGATCGCCTGCGGCATCGCCAAGGTGAACATTGCGACCGAGTTTCAGTATGATTTCCAGCAGAAGCTCAAGGCGCGGCTGCTGGAGGCGGGCGACAAATTCATCGCCGCCGATCTGCTGATGGCCCCGGTGGTGGATTCCTCGACGGAGTTCATCAAGCGGGAGATCCGTTTTCTTGCGGGATTGTGACGGGGGAAGGGAAGAGCCGGGGGGCTCTCTTCCGTCAGCGGGGGATATCGGGAAGCCGGTATCTCCCGTTTTTTTTGATGGGGTAGAGGAGCAACGGAGAAGGGAGCGAAAATGCGGAGTGTCCGGTTCTCCGCCGAAGTGATGGCCGGACCGGGTACGGAGCGGTGGCGATATTTTCCATCCGCCGGAAGCGCCGGATGCGCGAAGCCCGGGACACCTCCGCTTGAGAAGTTTCAAAAAAGGAAAGAATAGATAAAAAAGTATCGAAGTTGCACTTGAAAAATTGGCTTTCCGGTGTATTTTAAGAGAGCAGTTCGGTAAAAACTATCGAACCCGCGTCGCAGCCCGGGCAGAACCGGCGTGGCGGCGGAAAAAAGGAGTGGGAGCGGCGTCGACGGGTTCCGGACCCGGGGACCGTTGCCGGAAATGCGATCCATGAGCTGACCGGATTCCAGAGAGAGGGAATTCAGGTCGGCTCATGTCGTGTCAGAGGAACTTATCTGCATCTAATTTTAGAGAGAGCGGCCCCGATTCATGGCGAATGTAAAAGTTCAGAAACTTCCGACGATCCGTCGGCTGCCCACCTATTTGTACAAGCTCTCCGAGATGCGCAAAGCGGGGATTTCGATTGTTGCGACGCCGGAACTGGCCCGCTATATGAATCTCGGAGAAATCGTCATCCGCAAGGATCTGGCCATCACCGGCGTTACCGGCCAGCCCGGAGTCGGTTACAAGGTCAAGGAGCTGATCGAGGCGATCAAGAGCTATCTGAACTGGGACAACGCTTCGGAGGCGATTCTGGCCGGTGCCGGTTCTCTCGGCAGCGCGCTCTTGGGCTACGAGGGGTTCGAAGAGTACGGACTGAAGATCATCGCGGCCTTTGACGCTGATCCCGGCAAGATCGGCACCGAGATTCATGGGCGGAGCGTTTTCAGCGTGGAACGGCTTGAAGAGCTGGTGCGACGCCTTCAGGTGCGCATCGGAATCATCTGTGTGCCGGCCGCTTTCGCTCAGGAGGTGGCCGATGCCATGGTCGCCGGCGGAATCCGTGCGATCTGGAACTTCGCCAACGTGAGTTTGAAGGTCCCCGACGAGGTCGTGGTTCAGCGCGAAGTGATCGCGGGGGGCTGGCGGTGCTTTCGGTCAAGATGAACCGGCGCCTCGCGGATCTCGAACAGCAGGACGGCAACTGAATTTCATATTGAAACAGAATACGGCAATCACCCAAATACAGCAACCAAGGAGCGAAAATGCAGGAAACCATGGAAACCACCCAGGCGATGATCGACCATCTCGCCGCGGTCAACAAGATCCTCGAGAAGTACGGGTATTCGGAAGCGAAGCTGATTCCGATCCTTCAGGAGGTGCAGGCGGTCTACAAGTATCTTTCCCGGGATATGATCAGCTACGTTGCGACCAGTATCGGCGTTCCGCCGTCGCGGGTCTACGGCGTGGCCACCTTCTATGCGCACTTTTCCATGCAGCCCAAGGGCAAGTACCTGATCAAGCTCTGCGACGGAACCGCCTGCCACGTCAAGAAATCGCACGGGTTGCTCAACGCCCTGTACGAGCGGCTGAATCTGTCGGCGGACAAGCGCACCACTTCCGATCTGCTCTTCACCATCGAGACGGTCAGCTGCCTCGGCGCCTGCGGCCTCGCCCCGGTGATGGTGGTCAACGATGAGGTCTACGGGCAGTGCACCCCGGAACGCGCCGTCGAGATCGTCGAGAAGATCATGGCCGACGAGAAAGCCGCGAACAAGTAATTCCAATCCAACAGAGAGCCTGAGAAGATGAGCAACGAAGCAAAGAAAACCGTCGATCTTGAAAAAATCCGCGACGATTACAAGGCGGCTGCCGCAAAGATCAAGCGCCGCATCATCATCTGCGCCGGAACCGGCTGCGTCGCCAACGGTTCGCTGGAGGTGCGCGACGCCCTTGCCGAGGCGCTGAAGAAGGCCGGCGTCGATGTCGCGCTCGAGCTCCGCAAGGAGGAGGAGCACACCGGCACCTACATCTCCAAATCCGGTTGCCAGGGCTTCTGCCAGATGGGGCCGCTGCTCCACATTGAGCCGGGTGACATTCTCTATACCAAGGTCAAGGTGGCGGACGTTCCGGAGATTGTCGAGCGCACGCTGCAGCGGGGCGAGGTGATTGACCGGCTGCTCTTCGTTCACCCGAAGACCGGAGCGCACTGCAAGGGTGACGCCGACATTCCGTTCTACAACCGTCAGAAGCGTGTGGTGCTGGCCAACTGCCGGATCGAGCCGGGCTGCGTGCGTGAATACATTGCCCGCGGCGGCTACTTCGGCGCCCGCAAGGCGATTCTGGAAATGACTCCGGAAGAGGTCTGTCAGACGGCGATCGATTCCGGCCTGCGCGGTCGCGGAGGCGGCGGCTTCCCGACCGGTCTCAAGTGGAAGTTCACCCTCGCGAGCAAGAATGATAAGAAGTATGTGATCTGCAACGGTGACGAAGGCGACCCGGGTGCGTTCATGGACCGCTCGGTCATGGAGGGCAACCCCCACGCCGTCATCGAGGGTATGATGATTGCGGCGCGCGGCATCGGCGCCGACGAGGGGTATGTGTATGTCCGTGCCGAATATCCGCTGGCGGTAGCCCGCATGCGTGCGGCGGTCAAGGATGCCGAGGATGCCGGACTGCTGGGCGATCACCTGTTCGGTTCTGATTTCAGCTTCCGGGTCAACGTGATGGAAGGCGCCGGCGCGTTCGTCTGCGGTGAAGAGACCGCGCTGATCGCTTCGATCGAGGGCAAGCGGGGGATGCCGCGGCCGAAGCCGCCGTTCCCTGCCCAGAGCGGACTGTGGGGCAAGCCGACGGTCATCAACAACGTCGAAACGCTCGCCTCGGTGCCCGGCATTTTCTTCAAGGGGCCGGAGCAGTATAAGGCGGTCGGGACGGAAAAGTCTCCCGGCACCAAGACTTTCGCTCTCACCGGTCACGTGGCCAATACCGGACTCATTGAGGTTCCCTTCGGCACCACGCTGCGTGAGATCGTCTACAACATCGGCGGCGGCGTGACCAACAACAAGGGTGAAGTGACCGACGAGGACTTCAAGGCGGTTCAGATCGGCGGACCTTCCGGCGGCTGCCTTACGCCGGAGATGCTCGATCTGCCGATGGACTTTGATTCGCTCAAATCGGTTGGGGCGATGGTCGGTTCCGGCGGACTGGTGGTGATGAACAAGCAGACCTGCATCGTCAAGATTGCCCGTTTCTTCATGCAGTTCACGCAGAATGAGTCCTGCGGCAAGTGCGTTCCCTGCCGCGAAGGCACCAAGCAGATGCTCGCGATGCTCGACGACATCATCGAAGGGCGTGCTGACCGGCACACGCTTGAATTGCTGGAGGAGACGGCGAAGGCCGTGCAGCTCGGTTCGCTCTGCGGTCTCGGCAAGACCGCGCCGAATCCGGTGCTTTCGACGCTGCGTTATTTCCGTGACGAATATGAGGCGCACGTTTTCCGGAAGACCTGCCCGGCGGGCGAGTGCAAGGCGCTGGCGCGGCCCGAAATTCTCGCTTCGAAGTGCAAGGGCTGCACCGCCTGCGCCAAGAAGTGTCCGGTCGGGGCGATCAGCGGCAAGGTTCGCGAGGTGCACGTGATCGACGCCGACAAGTGCATCAAGTGCGGCGCGTGCAAAGCGGCCTGCCGGTTCGGAGCGATCGTCGGACTGTAATCAACTACCACTGGAGTGAGAAAATAAAATGAGTGAAGTGAAGAATACTTTGACCGTCAACGGCCGCGAGATTGAGATTGCGGGTGAGCGCAATCTGCTCGAGCTCATCCGCAAGGCCGGAATCGATATCCCGACGTTCTGCTACCATTCCGAACTGTCGATCTACGGAGCCTGCCGTCTGTGCCTGGTGGAGGTCAAGGGGCGGGGGATCATGGCGTCGTGTTCGACCAAACCGGAGCCGGGGATGGTGATTCAGACCGACACCCGTGCGATCCGCAACATGCGCAAGATCAACGTGGAACTTCTGCTTGCCAGCCACAATCGCGAGTGTCCGACCTGCCAGCGCAGCGCCAACTGCACGTTGCAGGACCTGGCCCGCAAGCTCGGGGTGAAGGGATGTGCGCTACAAGCAGTCGATCAAGAATCTGCCGCTGGATGCCTCCAGTCCGTCACTGGTTCGCGACCCGAACAAGTGTGTGCTCTGCGGCGACTGCGTCCGGGTCTGTTCTGAAGTGCAGAGTGTCGGTGCGCTGGATTTCGCCAGCCGCGGCGCGAATGCGCGTGTGGTTCCGGCGTTTGACAACGATCTCAACGATGTCGAGTGTGTCAACTGCGGCCAGTGCGCACAGGTCTGTCCGACCGGTGCGATTGTGGCGAAGAGCGACGCCGACAAAGTGTGGAATGCGATCTACGATCCGGACAAGGTGGTGGTGGTGCAGGTTGCTCCGGCCGTTCGGGTTGCACTGGGAGAGCGCTTTGGATTCCCGACTGGAGAAAACGTTGCCCGCAAGATGGTCACCGCGATGAAGATGATGGGTTTCGACTACGTTTACGACACCTGCTTTGCGGCGGATATGACGATCTTTGAAGAGGCGACTGAATTCATCGACCGGCTGAGCAACAACGGGACGCTGCCGATGTTCACCAGCTGCTGCCCGGCGTGGGTGAAATTTGCGGAAACCTTCTATCCCGAATTGCTGCCGAATGTTTCGACCACCCGTTCTCCGCAGGCGATCTTCGGCGCAGTTGCGCGGAAGACGCTTCCGGCGAAGCTCGGAGTGAAGCCGGAAAACCTGGTGGTGGTTTCGGTCATGCCCTGCACGGCGAAGAAATATGAAGCGCAGCTGCCGAAATTCAGCAACGAGGGACGTCCGGACGTCGATTACGTGCTCACCACGGTTGAGCTTGCCTCGATGATCGAGTCGATGGGAATCGAACTCAAGGAGCTGGAGCCGGAAGCCTTCGACATGCCGCTCGGTTTCTCTACCGGCGGTGGCGTCATCTTCGGTACGACTGGTGGCGTGATGGAGGCTGCACTGCGGTTCGCGGTGGAAAAGGTCAGCGGAAAGACGCTGGAAGAGATCGATTTCCGTGAAGTGCGCGGGCTTGCTCCCCCGCAAGGAGGCTGTGGTTGAGGTTGCCGGCAAAAGCTGCGGATTGCCGTGGTGCACGGTCTGGGCAACGCCCGGAAGCTGCTGGAGGACATCAAGGCGGGACGTGCGGAATTCGACTTTGTCGAGGTGATGGCCTGTCCGGGCGGTTGTGTGGCCGGCGGCGGGCAGCCGATTTCTCACGAGGAGGGCTTCCGGTCCAAGCGAGCCTCCGGTCTCTACGACACCGACAAGGAGCGTCAGGTGCAGAAGCCGCAGGACAACTTCTGGGTGGACAAGTGCTACGCGGAGAGCTTCGGCGGCCGTCCCGGATCGCACGAGGCGCACACCCGACTGCACACGCAGTATAAGAACCGCAGCCAGCTTTTCGATGCGAAGAGTCCGATCATGCACTCTCCTGAGGAAGGGGCCTGACGATCTGCGTCACCATCTGCACGAAGCAGAAGGAGTGCCCGGGCCAGCAGCTGCTGGGCAAGATTGTGGAATTCGTCAAGGAACGTGGACTCACGGAGAAGGTCAACATTGAAGCGGCGTTCAGTTCGCGTCCGGAAGCGGATGGAACCATCGCGGTGACGGTGAGCGACATTGTGATTCCGCGCAACGATTCGGTTGAACAGACGCTCAAGTCGGTCAAACAGGCGATCGAATCGACGGTTTCGAAGTAATTCGATATCGCAGAGTTGCAGCAATCCCCCGGGAGGCGTTTCCCGGGGGATTTTTTTAGCGCGTTTATCGCTGCGAGCGCATGTGAGAGAACTGCTTTGAATTGCAACAAAACTCCTGTCTTCTCACGTGCACAAGCGCGGTGAGCGCCGCGAGCGCATGTGAGAGGACTGCTTTGAATTGCAACAAAACTCCTGTCTTCTCACGTGCACAAGCGCGGTGAGCGCCGCGAGCGCATGTGAGAGGACTGCTTTGAATTGCAACAAAACTCCTGTCTTCTCACGTGCACAAGCGCGGTGAGCGCCGCGAGCGCATGTGAGAGAACTGCTTTGCGGAACGCAAAGCAGCAAGGAGCGATTGCGACGCAGTCGAACGGAGTCGAGCGGAGCCGCTCCGGCGATTGAGGAGTTGGCGGGCGAAGCCCGACAAGTAAAACCCGCAGGGCCGCGTGCGGATCAGTATCAACCCGGTTCAGACTTCTCACGGGCGAAGAGGTCCGGAGGGAGACCGGCCCTCCGGCTCCCACGAGCAACATTTTCTCACAGAAGATCAGCCAGCCGCCTCCATACCGACTACGCACTACAGAAGTCGGAATTTCTCGCCTCGGCACTGTCTTCTCCCATCGAAGAGGTCTGGAGGGCGCCCGGCCCTCCGGCTCCCACGACCGGAAAACTCACCGCGGCAGCCTGCATATCTCCCCCGCTCCCGACCACGTACCACAGAAGTCGGAATTTCCCGCCTCGGCACTGTCTTCTCCCATCGAAGAGGTCTGGAGGGCGCCCGGCCCTCCGGCTCCCCTGAGCATCAAACCTCTGCGAAAGTACAGCACAGCCTCCTCTTCATTCCGATCTTGTTCCGCAAACAGTTGAGTTTTGTAATATCAGTTTGAACGTGTTATATTATCAGAGCCGAATGAATTGAAATGAATCTGACGAAACAGGGAGAAACGGTTTGACAAGGAACCGGGGAAAAGAAGATGGAATGTCGCTTTTCGTTTGAAACCGCTGCGCCGGGAGAATGGGTTTCAGATGGATCATTACTGGGTTTGGTGCGGGAGTCCTGTCGCAGATCCTGTTCGTGGATATCATCTTTACGCTTCCCGCTGGAGTATGGATTACCCGATGTATATCGGTTATCTGCTTCATTCCGAGATTGTTCGTGCATATTCTCCGGTTATGGAGGGGCCGTTTACCTACTGTGAAACGGTGCTCCCGACCGGGAATTCCGCGGACTGGAATGGACGGATGGCACATAATCCGCGGGTGATTCAATATGGGAACCGGTGGCTGCTCTATTACATCGGTCTCTCCTATTCCGGAGAGGGGGAGGTGACGAAGAGCTTTGCGGACCGGATTTACGGGAGAATTCGGATCGGGTTGGCGGAGGCGGATTCGCCGGCTGGTCCGTGGCGGTCGCTGCCGGAGCCGATATTGAATCCACTCCCGGGGAGTTGGGATGCCGCAGTGGTGACCAATCCGGCACCGTGCGTGACGCCGGACAAACGGATTTTTCTCTACTATCGGAGCAATACGCCGCAGGGACTGCGGATCGGACTTGCGGTGGCGGATACGCCGGAAGGGCCATATCGTCGAGTAGTCGATCATCCGGTGCTCAATTTTCACGTGGAGGACCCGTTTGTCTGGCATGACGGAGAAAAATTTCTGATGATCGCCAAAGATGTTTCCGGCACATTGTGCGGAGAGCGGATTGCGGGGGCGTATTTTGAATCCAGGAACGGCATTGACTGGAAAGTCGGAGTTCCCCCAAGGCATATTCACGTACGGTGCGATATGCGGATGGGCACGAGGAGACGCTGGGCTGCCTGGAACGGCCTTCTCTTCTGTTCGACGAGCGGGGACACGCGGTCTGCCTTTATGGCGCGGTCGGGCGTGGCGGCGTCAGTTTCCATCATATCACGCAGAGCTGGAATCTGGCTCTGCCGATCCGTGAGGAAGGTTGAGAATGGATGAAATTGACGTACTGGTGGTTGGAGGCGGTCCGGCGGGGGGTGACGGCGGCGACGGAGGCGGCCCGCAGCGGTTGCAGAACCATGCTGGTGGAAGCCGGGAGCTGCTGTGGTGGAGCGATTTCCAGGAACGGTATTTTCAATGCCGCCTATTTCAGGGCGAAAGGTCGCCAGATTGTCGGAGGGATTGGCTGGGAGCTGGCGCAGGAGTGTGTCGCTTTGTCCGACGGAAAAATGCCGGGGCCTGAGGAGCATACGCCGAACCGTCCCGGGGCGCCGGTGGTGCTTCCGGGAATGGTGTTTGCCATGCTGGCCGAGGAAAAATTTCTTGCGGCCGGCGGGGAGCTTGCATACGGTCTGATTCCTCTTCAGGTGAAGTTCGACGGGAAACGCTGGTTGACGGATCTTGCCGGTAAGCTCTGTCAGCGCCGGATTGTGGCGACGCAGGTGGTTGACTGCACCGGAGATGCGTCGATTGTCCGCATGGCGGGCGGCGCGTGCATGAGAAGCGAACCGCGACAGCCGGGAACGTTGACGTTTCATCTGACGGGGTATGATCCGGAGAAACTGGATGCGGAGGCGCTGGAACTCGCCTATCGCGAAGCGCTGGCTTGCCATGAACTGCAACCGGGCGATTTCTGTTTTGAGGATAAGCCGTTTGTTGAATACCTCCGTCGGCGTGGCGGGAATTGTCAGCATATTTTTAATGCGGACTCTTCCGACGCCATAACGCAGTCCGATGCGGATGTACAGGGGCGGCAGCGGCTGTTGAAAATGCTGCGCTTTCTCCGTCGTCAGCCGGGGCTGGAACATTGTGTTCTTCAGGACTGCTGTGAAACGACGGGGATTCGGGAGAGCTGGCGGATCGTCGGTCGTCACTGCATCACGGCGGAGGAGTATCTGAGCGGAAAACAGTATGAGGATGCGGTCGCGCTGACCTATTACTACATCGATATCCACCATGAGCGGGGGATCGAGTATCAATTTCTCAGAGATGGAGTATTCCCGGAGATTCCACTGGGGGCGCTTCTGCCGGAGCAGCTGCCGAATCTGCTCTGTGCAGGGAAGGCGCTCTGCTGTGATGAACGGGCATTTTCCGCGCTGCGGGTAGAGGCCTCCTGCATGGCGATGGGGCAGGCCGCGGGAGCGGCGGCGGCGCAGGCGGTTTCCGGAAGGCGTGTCTCCGGATCGGATCGCTCTCGACCGTCTTCGACAGACCTTGAAATCACACGGCGCCGTCCTCCCCGACCGTTTCAATTGAGCTTCTTTCCGCAGCGACTCTCCGGGGGCGGAGAGTCACAGGGAGAGCAAATGGAGCTGCAACCGATCGCTTTGTGCGGTCCAGTGTCCGGATGCTGTGAGGGAACGGCCTCCAATGGAGCGAAAAACCGGAATTATATCAATCTCTGCGATGAGCCGGTCGGAGTTTGCTGCGAAAGCGGAGAGATGAGGCTTCAGCTTCAATTGACTTTGCCTGCGGCAATTTCCGATGGCGAAGCGGGAACCGGGAATCTTCCCGAATCCGGGCGAACTTCAAGTTCAAAATTGTCTGCCGGTTTTTCAGAAAAAAAGCTGGTTTATCTGCAAGGATAAGTCCGGTGCAAGGCAGTCCCCAGGAGAAAATACTGGCCCGCCCTCCTCCTTGACGGATGGGGCGGCAGACCGTCGGCTGGGAGGTTGACTCTGCCTTGCCGTGCATCTGTAAATTGCTGGTTACCAGGATAATTTTCGGAAATCCGGTATCCGGTGGAGCGTTACCAGATTTCCGTTGTGAGCGCTGCTGGCTTCGCTGTCCCCGGAGCGGCTGAGCACCAGCAGATCCTCCCCATCGATCAGCAGCGACGCGTAATGGCGCGACGCTTTCTCATCCTGCCCGCTGGCGACCAGACCGGCAAAACTCCAATCCACCAGATTTCGCGAAAAGTACAGCACCAGCCGCCGCCGCTCGTTATTGGGGAGGTTGACGCGTTGTTCATCCAGGAGTTCCGGACGGGTCATGCTGTCGGTGCTCTGCGTGGCAATCAGCCAGTAGAGACGCGAAACTTCGTCGTAGACAATCTGAAATTTCATCTGTCCGCCCGGAAAGGGCAGAAAGAGAAACGGCGCACCGCCCGGAGTCGTGAAGGTGTCGATTTCGAGCGCTCCATCGGACCGCTCCCGCCCGCGCAGCATCGTTGCCAAATTGGTCGTGCCGGAGTGCAGCCGCGAAAGCAGAACCACCGTACGTTCCTCCGGATCGTAGAAATGATGCCGGGGGTCGTAAATTCGCAACACGTTCGTCTCGAGATTCCCCGGTTCGCCGCAGTAACGCGGATCGGCAACTCCGGGGCACTGATCGCCGGTCGGATAAAACGGCATTCCAAACGACTGCGGCAACGTTACTTCCCGATCGAAGCGCCACTCCGGAGAGAAACGCCAGCTTTCCGGGCGCGTCAGGTCGCTCTCCCGGTCGGCGGCCATCAGCACCAGCGATACATCCGGCCACGTTCTGCGTTCCAGCGCGGCCTCCATCACCAGATAAATCCGGTCATTGTGGACATCGATCGTACAGCCGCTCTGATGCCAGTGTCGACTGCCTTCAAGGACAGTCGGTTCACTCCAGTGTTCTCCGCTGTCTTCCGAGGATGAGATCAGCATTCTACCGCTGTGACCGAGCAGGTAGAGCCGCCTGCCGGCGCGAAAGATTCTGGCGTGAAGCATTCCGATGTCGGCCGCCGGCCGCCAGCTTTGCCGTGATCGTCGGAGAGGAAGATCTTCGTCTGATTGCCGAGCCTGAAATCCCCGTAGTCGGACTTCGGCCCGGGGGAGTTTCCCCACACCTTTCCCTCCCAGGTCAAAGCTTGCCAGCAGTCGTCCGCCGAATCCGCGGGCGAGAAACGGGGTGTAACAAAAGATTCCCTGCGGATCGGGGGATCGGTAAAGTGTGCATTCCGTCGCAATAGGTCGCATAATTGATCAGACTCCGATAAAATGAGGTTGGAGAACGGGGTGTTGCATTGTAGTATTCTGAGGCACGTAACATCTGGGAAAACGCTCTTTCAACTCCGGTCCGCCGAAGATCGGAGCTATGGAGCCGTAGCGGAGAATCCGCCATTCCCGGCGGCATCCCCGGAGTCGCTCCGGAATCTCCCAGACAAAGGGCGGCCATAACCGTATTCCGAGCGATTCGCCGTCGAGCAGAATTTCCGTTGCCATGCCGTCGGTTTCCCAGCTCCACTCCGGTCGCCGCGGCGGGAATCTCCCCGAAGCCGGTCTGAATCCGCGTTCCGGCATAATGGTCGAGCCCGCTGCCGTCGAAGCGTTCCGGACCGAGGAGCGCCGGGGCGTCAAAGGCAAAGTCGCCGCCAATCCAGAGTGCCGGCAGAAAGCAGAACCGATCCGGTTCGCCAGTCAGCTGCAGCCGATGCGGCCCCGGCGCGACCGAGAATTCCGGACTGCGTCGATACAATCCACCGAAGCCGGGACCAAGTTCCGGTGACGGCGTTTCTGCATCGACCGGCGAACCGTCGAACCGGACCGCGACTCCGGTTCGGAAATAGAGTCGGAACGAAATTCCCGCAGAGACCCGGAATCGGAATTCGCCCGCCTCGTTCCACTCCGGTCGGACCAGGTTCAGGCGGTCCCGGTTCACCCGAACTTCGCTCAGTGGCGGAGCCGACGGGAAAAAGCGGCGTTCGCGCCCGGCCAGGGTAAACGGAATCTCCCCCCCGTTGCGCCGGAGAAGCAGCCGTCGCCCCGTCTCCTGCTCGGTCAGGTCCAGAATGGCGATGCTGCCGTCGGCGAACTCCCGTACCAGCAGCGAATCCGCTTTCTTTCCTTCCGGCGTGACGACCGTGACCGACTGCGGATAGCGTTTGTGCAGCAGCTCCGCCAGCGCCGGCAGACTGTCCAGCATCAGACCGGCCCGTTCCAGCCTGATCCCGGAGGCGGACGGGGTGATCACTTCGCGATCCTCGTCTCCGGCAGCTTCCTCAGGGGCGATCAGATGCCATGGATACTGTTCGCATATGAGCAGCCGCAGCAGGTCCCCGGGATCGCTGCCGTCTCGCAGGATAACGGATGGCAAAGCTGCCTGGCGCGGGCTTCTTCCGCGCCAGAACCGCCGCTTTTGCCGCATCTTCGGTGAGCTCTCCCATCACCCGGAACCAGGGCTGGTCGGGGGTGAAGGGGTTGAACCAGCGCTCTTTTTCGGCGTTTCCCGGAAGTCGACCGGACTGATCGCCAGCACGTAGTGGTCGATGCCGAACAGCGCCGCCAGCGAAATCATCTGTCGCAGTTTTGCCGGCGGTATGTCGGCGGGCCCGAGTGCGAAGAGCTCGGCCAGGGCTCCATTTTTCCGCCGTTCCGCTCCGTATCGGGCGGTGCCGAAGGTCAGCCACTCTATCGATTCCGGCGTGACCAGGGTGCGGATTTCATCTACGCCCGGCAGCGACAGGCCGGTCACTGCCAGCAGCGGATCTCCGTTGAAACGATTGGCTTCGGGAGCGATGCCCTCCGCGTTCAGGTGGCCGGTAAAAAGAAGCTTGTGGTGATCGCACCACGCCCTGATCCGATCAAAAAGACCGTCCGGAACCGTTTCCCGATCAGTGGATAATAAAATTCCGGCAGAATTCCCTCTTCGATCGTACGTCCGCTCGCCGCCCTGTAGTCGTCTTCCACGCCAGGGTACCAGGGGTAGAAACGGCTCTCCCCCTCTCCGGTTTCGATGTAGTTGCCCGCATAGCCGGGGGGAGGGCTCGTCGGTGAAGATGCCGCGGATGAGTCCTCCGAAATATTTCCCCAGCCGGGCCGCATAGCGGTCGTGAGTGAGTTCGAGGAACAGTTCCACCGCTTCGGGGCGAAGCAGATTGGGAAAGCGGGGATTGCGTTCGACCCGGCAGCAGTTGCGGATTGCCAGCCCTGATTCATGCAGAAACTGTTTGGAATAACGCGGATACTTGAACTCGACATGACGTTGGAGCAGATTGAAAATCTGCTGAAGCTTTTCCGCCCGCTCCGGTCGGGTGGCGAACGATTCGAACATTTCAACCAGCATTTCAGGATAGAAATTGGCTGAAATGCCGCAGTAACCATCCGCTCCCGCTTGAAGCGATGCCAGAAGCGTGGTGGTGTTTGCGTTGAAAACCCGCAGCCCGGTACCTCGACAGGCGTCGACTTTGCGGGCGATGACTTCAACGTCACAGGAGGTATCTTTCAGGAAGAGCAAACGTCCCTTCGCCAGTCGGGTCAAACGGTGCAGCAGTTCCGGCGACAGCAGCCGGTGGTAGGGCGCCGGACATTCGTACAGGCCGAGGGGAATGCTGTCGGTCGCCGCCAGAAGTTTCCGAAAAGCGCATTCGAATATCGTTTCATCAGCATCTTCCGCAACCAGCTGGCAGCATGGGATCACCACTGCGTCCACTCCTGTTGCGGCCATGTCGAAGACGGATTGCAACTTTTCCGCCTCGGAACTCCCCAGCCAGGCCGAGGCGACCACCGGAATACGGTTTCGGGCGACGTCGACGGCGACTTTGCAAGCTCCAGCCGTTCCGAGGCGGTCAATTGATAGAGTTCACTGCTCAAACAGACGGCAAAGAGTCCGTCAACGCCGTTGCCGATGTACCATTCCAGCAAATTGCGATAAGATGCAAAGTCGATCGCTCCGGTGTCGATAAACGGTGTCAGCACTACCGGCCAGATGCCGCGCCCGAGTTGTCTGTCATATTTCATACGATTCCTTTGTTTCATTGGTGACCGCTATATATTGTAGATAAAAACAACTGCAAAGGCAAGAGGAAACGGTTTGCAAAAAGTAATTATATTTTTTGCATTTTATAAATGATATAGATGTAAATACAAGTTCTTTTTTAAAAATTCATGAAAATAATTGTTTTTTTGCAAAATAAAGTATATTGTTGGATATGGCCGGTGAACTGGAAAATCTGCGTGCAATGTGTGGCGTGCTCAAAGAGCCTCCCGATTACGTTCACGGCGTCGTCGGCGGATTGAACCTGCTGCCGGACAGCATTCAGTTACTCCACCGTTACCCCGGTCGACGTATTTATCCGACTCGAAAGACTTCGCGGAGCATCATTCACGAACGTTATACGCTCACCTGCAATCTGCATACGGAAGGGAGCGTTTGTGTCAACGAGCGTACCTATACCTTGCCGGAGGCGCGACTTTGACCTATCCCTATCAGCTTCACAGCTATGCGGTCGACCAAGATAACTTCGACTGGCTGGTAATCACTTTTCTGGCCACGGCGGAGATTCCCGCGGAGTTGATGTACCGAAGCACCCGGATGTCGGAGACGGCGCTCCATGTATTGAAGAGGCTGCTGGAGTTGTTCCCTGAGGCGGAGCGCCCGGATGCCCCGGTTGCGCTTCGTCACCAGATGCAGCATCTGACCGCCGCGCTGCTCGGAGAACTTCTGCTCGAAAAGGAGTATCTTGATGTCAAACGGGAAAACAGTGGTCAGTCTCCTCATATTCTCCTGTTTGAGCAGGTGAACAGCGATATATTCAAACACCTTGCGGATCCTTCACTTTCCGTGAAAATGCTGGCGGAACGTCATCTCGTTTCTGCGACGGCGCTGACGCAGATCTTCCGTGAAATCACGAATCTTTCGCCGGGCAGATATATTCGCGAACTGCGAATACAAGTTGCCTGTAAACTGTTGTCGGCAGAGACCGTCACGATCGCCGAGGTAGCCGAACAAAGCGGATTTTCCTCGCTTGCGGTTTTTTCCCGCAGTTTCCACAATGAGACCGGTATGACGCCAAGTGAATTCATTCGCCGTGGCCGGATGCGTCCGGAGGATTCATCCATTTAAAATCAGAGGCTCCGAGTGGCATGAGGGAAAGAGGCCGAACTTTCCCGTGAGCCCAGACGCGGTCATCGCCTCCCTCTCGACCTGGCCCTCGCTCATGTTAAGCGCGGAGAGCGCCGCGAGCGCATGTGAGAGGACTGCTTTGCGGAACGCAAAGCAGCAAGGGAGCGATTGCGACGCAGTCGAACGGAGTCGAGCGGAGCCGCTCCGGCGATTGAGGAGTTGGCGGGCGAAGCCCGACAAGTAAGGCCCGCAGGGCCGCGTGCGGATTAGTATCAACCCGGTTTTGTTTTCTCACGGGCGAGGAGGTCTGGAGGGCGTCAGGCCCTCCAGCTCCCGCGAGCATCAAATTCTTGCGGAAGATCAAATAGCCACCTCCGCTCCGACCGCGTCCCGCAGAAATCGGAAGTTGCTGATCGGGCCGTGCTCCTCCCTTGCGAAGAGGTCTGGAGGGCGCCCGGCCCTCCAGCTCCCCGAGTATCAAATTCTCGCGGAAGTTCCGCATTTCGCCCTCATCCTGACCGCACACTGCGGAAGTCGGAACAATGTGCCTGCGGAAGACTTGTAAAGAGGAAAAGGCAAGTTATACTTATGCCTGAAATCTGTGGCGCAAGTGATTATGTTGCCAGAGGAGAGAGGTAACGTCAGGTATACTCAATGCAGTTCAGGAGCTTGTGAAAAAAAGATGAGTATCTTGAGGAACAATTCATTTCGCTTGTTTGTTTTAATTGTATTATATATAGTGGGAATGGCATTAATCCCTCTGCTGTTATATCTTCCGCTCAAGTATCCGATATGTATCGTTGTATATATAGTCGGTTTCCCTTTGGCAATGATGCGCTATTATATCTTGTTTATTGATTTCATATCAAGAAAAGTTTTGAAAATAGAGCCTCGTTCCCGGCGCAAGAATGGTCAGTGCGGAGAGCGGAGTTACTCCGGCGATTGAGGAGTTGCCGGGCTGTGCCCGGCAATGTAAAGCCCGAGAGGGCCGCAAGCTGATTAGTATCAACCGACTTGGGCCTTCTCACAGGGGGGAGGTCTGGAGGGCGACCGGCCCTCCAGCTCCCATGAGCATTATTCCTTACGGCAGTTTCGCATATCGCCCTAATCATGCCCGACCGCGCCCCTGCAGAAGTCGGTTCGCATGAAAATTTGCAATCCGAGCCAACCGGATTATAGTAACCCGGGGACATGCCATTTTATTCAGGGGAAATATAAAAAGGATTCCTGGAGAATGAAATTGTGGAAACAGTACTGGTTGTGGATTTTTCTGCTGGTTCCGGCGACATACTTGTTTCTCCGTCCGCTGCTGTTCCGACCGGAACTCCTGCAGCCGATCCTGCCGGATTCCTGGTATGACAGCTGGGAGGAGTTCGCAGTCATGCAGCTGAGTGGGCTGCTGGCTTTCGGGATGCTGTCTCTTGCGTTTCTTGTGTTGGGAATCGGTATTTTCAAGCTGTTTTCCGCAAAGGACGAAACTTGGAAGAAAGTGGGAATCGCGGCTGGTTATTCCATCCTTGCCCTCTGGATTTTCTGGAGCGGAATGCTGTTCTGCAGCTGTGGCACTCGGGAGAGGTGCAGAAGAATCGCCTGTCAATCGAATCTGAAACAGATCGGCATCGCTCTGTATCTGTATGCCGAAGAGAATGGAGGAGCTTATCCGCCGAATCTGCGAACGCTCTCAACTGCGGAATATTTGACGGACGAGAGTGTCTATCGCTGCCCGAGCCAATGGGGTCGGGAGCCGGAATTTTCCGATTATCAATACCTGGGGAAGGGGAGGCTGCGCGACGAAGCGGTATTTCCGATTCTCCGCAATCTGCCCGGCAACCATCCGGGCAAATACTGCAGTGTCCTTTTTTTCGATGGATCTGTCCGTGCGGAGAAGGAAGGCGGCAATTGATCCGGCTGTCGGGAGTGCCGGGAAGGGAGTTTTTTTCGCTGTTCCAGGCAGGAAAAGTTTCGTTTTTTATGCACTGATTTTCTGCAAAATTTTTCTTTGTATTGACAATGCACGCGCAATATGCTATAATAAGCGCTTATGAAAAATTATGTTTTCCTATTGATATTCAAGTTATTAAATAATTTTTCATAATCGATGTATATTGCGTGAAAGAATTTTTTGTGCTGTAACATCTTAAAAGTTAACTGGATCAACATAAACTTCCGTTGTTGAATGAAGAAGGCGGTAGAAACATGGATGCAGACAAAAACATGAATGCGGTTTTGGAACAGACTTTGCAGGAGATCCATTCGACAATCTGGGGACGCTTTATTGATAAAAACCACTGCCGTCCCATACATCTTTGAAATTGTCATTTTGTCCTCCTGTTTGAGCTTGCGTTGATTGTTTTTAAATTACCCATTTCCGGTTTTTCCTTTTCGTTGAGTTGGATTATAGTTGTGCGAATCCTGGTAAATATGCCTGTTCCGGAGCGCCTCGCATACGGACAGAGTCAGATGCTGTCCCACAACATCTGAGGACACTTCCCATATCCAGGCAGCGCCAGATGACTCCGCGCAAGGCAGTGAACAATCTTGTAAAAGTATGCTTCCATTCATTCTGCCATGCAATAAATCGGAGTAAAATATATGTGAGAAGAGCCGTCCATATTTGCCAGCGCACCGCGTTCTCGTTGTAGCCAATGAAGTCTGAGAGTTGAAGAGTCTGCTTGATCTCCTTGAAGAAAACTTCAATGGCCCAGCGAGCCTTGTAGAGATCGCAAATAGAGCTTGCCGCCCAAATGAAGTTGTCGGTGATGAAGGTCATCCGTTTGGGCTTTCCGTCGACTTCTACGATTGCTTCGATCAGACGGAGAGTTTCAGGATACCAGACGGAAGTTCGTTGTCCGGTCAGTTTGATGACAACATCTCGAAGAATATTGAGCTTGGGTGCGCTGTGCTGTCCCACAACATCATACTTCATATTGTCCTTGGCGCGGGTGATCCAGAAAACGCCGCGTTGGGAAAGCCGCCAGAGGTGTTTGAAGTCGACATACGCCTTGTCAAAGATGACAATTTCACCTTCGTTGATTCCCACGCAAAGCGCCGGTGCTTCCGCCGAATCGTGAGTCCCGGCTGTTTTACAAGAATGAAATTCGGCAGAAAGGAACGCAAATCCAGACGCAAATGCATTTTCGCCGCCGCTTTCCGCCTGCGGTGTTTCGCCCAATCCAGACAGTTGGCGATCAGCTGAATCGTTGTCGAATCAACCACATGGATCATACGCTTGAAGCGTCTCGGCAACGCACAGTAGCGTCTGCCTTGAATCCGAAAGTTCGGACTGATCTCATTCAGATGAGCAAGAACTTCCCAGAACAGTTTTTCCGCCATGCCTGCGTCACGGTTCCGGTTCGCGTGGGACAGACCATTACGGCTCGGGGGAACGCAATCCCGAATTTTGCTTACCAGACCGCAATGATTTCGAAGCGTATCGCAGATGTCGTTCAGCCCCAGGGCATGCGTCAGCTGTCCGAAGACCAGAGCCAGAACATGACTCGTCGGGCTGAACACCCGAGACTGCCTGTCTATTCCGAACTCATTGGCAAGTTTCGGAATCAAATTTCGCGGAATCAACTTGAAAATTTGCGATAATACGGTCATTTTATGCTTTGATGGTTTCATGGATGCTCCTTGTTTTTTTGCTGAAATATAAGTTGCATCCAGAACCATCATCTTTCAACTTTTTCTTTTCCTATGGGATGGCTGTGGATAAAAACAACATTATGCTTGATTACACCGATCCGGAAGGAAAAATTTCTCTTCCGAGATTCCATGGAGCAAATTGCATTACGCCGGTCTTTTTTTTTGCAGAAAACGCGATTTGGGAATGGAAACAAAACCATAGCCGGGTTTCAAACTCCAGCTCAGACAGCACTGTTTGCCTGTAGCCACATGCCGGAGAAGCCGGCAGCCAGCTTCGGCCTTTTCACGGGCGCAAGAGGTCTGGAGGGCGCCCGGCCCTCCAGCTCCCTCGAGCGTCAAGTTCTTGCGGAAGTTCAGCATCCCGCCTCCAGCCGATCGCGTACCACAGAAGTCGGAATCAGTTGTCGCGGGGGAAGATTTGTAATCGACAGCCCGGGGGTATAGTATTTCAAGGATCTGGAATTTTCCGGAGAAAACGATTCTCGCTCTGCTGTTTCTGCAAGAGGCAATCGTTGTTCGGGCGCTCTGATAAGGAAGGATTTGTGGAGAAAAAATGAAAAGGGGCATATTGTTTTATCTGTTGGCTTTTTCGGCAGCATGCCTGACCGGCGGGGAACTGGTGCCGTTGCAGCAGTACCGGAAGTCGGTCTTCCGAATCAATCCTGTTCCGGATCGGTATCTGTTCGAGGCGACCGCCATATTGGCCGCATCGGAGTTCTTCAAGGGGGACGAGAAGGGTTTTCAGAATCGGTTCAGTCAATTGCCGGTGATGGAACAGTATCATGCCGCTTATGTTCTGTCGGCATGGAAGGATGACGACCGGATGCGTGAAGTTTTCATTCCGGTGTATAACGCCATCCGCAGGCGGCTGAAAGAGAAGGATTTCGATGCGGAGCTGAGCGAGCGGTTCGCGCGTGTCTGGAGAAATTTCATACAGGATCTGGAAATCGATCCTGACAGGACGGGCGAATTCTATGAATATGCCCGCCGGGCGGTCGCTTCGTGCCGGAGTGACGCGCCGGAGAACGAGCAGTTGTATCTTGCTCAAATGCTCTCCATTGCAAGTTATAGAAGGCTCGAGCATGTCGGGGCGGCGGAGAGAGATGAAATCGTAAAATTCGTAACGGACATGATCAACCGGACAACGTCGAATCAGGTCAAGACAAGGCTCACTTACGATTTTATCCACTACATGAAGAAGGGACAGCTGGAAGCGTTGAATACAACAGAATATGCTCTGCTTCTGGCGCTGCCCAAACTCCTCCACTACGGCAGGTTCCCGGAATTTGCCGGAATATATTGCGAACTTTTCAAAAAGGGGAAGGAGTATGTTCCGGAGAACGAGATTCTGGAGGAACTGCAAAGATATTTTCCCGGGGAAAAATGGAACTCTCCACAGGAAGCCGTCGAAGTTGTCGATAAGAACCGCGCTTCTTTCGTGTTTGATGAGGGAAGCAGATGGTACATCAGGAGGTAGCCCGTTGTCGAGCGCAGGAAGCGGAAAGTGCTGCAGGCGTCTGCCGGCGGCCGGCCGACATGAGGAAATGGCACAGTATGTCATAAGACAGATGGACCGGTGTTTCCGGAGAGGGAAAGCCGTAGAGGAGGCCAGTTCTGTTGCCGTATGAGTTTTCCGGCGGGAAGGCCGTTTTTGTCGCCATTCGGTAATTTTTACGCTGAAACTGGAAGACGTGACAGCGACATATTTACGAAACCTGTTGAACGTAAAGTGGCATCCCCAATGGGATGAGAACCCTCTTCTTCAATTCTCCCTCAAAAATTTCTTTTTACGGCTGTTTTTCCTGTTTTCAGGTCCCAAAATCCCGCAATTGTGACCCATTTGTGCCCCATTTGTGCCCCAGAAAGGAGCCTGCTATACCTATAAAGTACCTGTTATGGTTGGATTTTGACAGAGGATTTCCAAACTTTTTTTCAACTTTTTCAAGCTAATAACACATCTCCATTCTTTCGATTAAGGAGTAAATTTCCTTGTACTTGCTGAATATGGAAAGAAAAGGATTGGCTCATTATCAGACAGAGTGAGATAGCTTGTAATACCATGGAGAAATCTCAGAAAAGTTGCCCTTGTCGTAAAAAGTCTTGGTTCGTTCAAGTTTATCCGTTTCTGTCCGCATTGAAGTGGATTGTCTGCTTCCAGAATCGCTATTAGCGAGGCAGGGATCACACGGTTTCAGCTTTCGCCCCCCTTTCCATTCAAGGAAATATATCAACTTCTTCCTGATATTGTGGCGAGGCTTCTCTAAAAACCTTTTGGTATTTATCAATTATGTATGCAATCTCTGCACATTGCATACTCCATATATACTACTTTATTCCAATATACCTCACCACCTCACCACAGAATATTTATAATTGATTAAATATAAGGATATTAACTATGTGGCGTGGTTGTGTGGGAGGTATGGTGTGCTTCGATAGGGAAAGGGAAAGTTTGCCTATTTTCTGCATATTTCAGATGTTTGACCTGTGTAATCATTGTAAAAATGTGCAGTTGAGCAAGTGTGCAATTCGAGAAAAGTGTGCAATCTTCAGTAAAAAAGCTCCGGCCTTTTGGTTGACCGGAGCTGAACTGTTTATCTGTTTTTGGAGTGATGGTATATCGGGTACGATGTACTCCCCCCTATGACTTTTTCCTGAATCTCGTAGTCCTTTTGTAGATATACCAGACTTCTTATAAACAGGCTGGAGAATTTTTGATTGGAATAATAGGCGAAATCAGAATTAAATTCTGCCAATCGCTTTCTTATGTCATCTGTATAACCTTCTAAACTGCCAGAATGATAAGGGTGGGAAAAGTAGCTGGCCAAGGCTGCGGCAAGCGCATTGTTTTCCAGAACAATATCCATTCTGTTTTGCTGATTCTTCAGAATCGCAGATTTCATGAATTCTTCTTCCTTTAATACGCGCCCTAATTTTACGGCGAGTTCCCCAATCATTGTGACGCAAGCCTAAATTTTCCATTACACGAACCTTATCGGCAAGGACCTGTTGCAACAGGCGGCAGATCATGGAAAGTGAGGCATTGCGATGGATCAGGATTTCTTTTTTCAGTTCAGAATCCAAATCCCGTTCCTCTCTCGTTTCACGTGTGTTCATGCGCACCACCAGCAAACGGGCATTGCAGCCGGGATCGCTGGCAAAATATGGTTTCACACTGTTGATAACCAGTGCCGCATCCCCCGGAACTCAACCTGTTCTTTGTCGGAGTAAAGTTTCCGTTTTCTGATGACTTCACCGGTGGAATACTTTGCCAAGGTATCGGGCAGCCATTTATAGACGGTATCCACATTATCCATTAATGCAATCCCTCCCTTGTCCACACCGATGCCAAAGTTATCCAACCCTTTATTTTCATCCTGCAACGGCTGAATGTCCCAAGCCGGAATACCCCCATAACCAAGCTGCTCCTTTGGAAATCTTTGTCTTACCGGAACCCGGCTCACCTACGATACAGAGAATCGGCTTATTTTCCGGAGCAAATGGCAGGAGGATTGTCCACGCCAAAGTAATGCTTTTCTCTTCTGTGGTGCGAATAGTCGCATCTTTCCACAGTTGATTCTTCCAGAAATTATAGTTCTCTTCCGTATATGTCCAGTCTTCCAGAACCGCTTCCGGCAGGAAAATCACCTGATCGGTTCCATTTGGAACGACCTTGATCCCATCAGCGGTGATACGTACCATTTCATGATCATTGCAGGAAATGTAGATCGCATCCTGCGTGGAATGCCAATATTTCCTCGGCGTAACCACTGGTATGTCTTCTGATGCCAGTAGATCATTCTCTAGATAGCTGAAAAGCCGAATGAATTTCTGATCATTGGTCGGCAATCCCAGTTCTCTGGATAACTGCGCCAGAAAGATTTTATTGTGGATTGGCCGCACAATGTGAGTCGTGTGATCCAGATAGAGTAACTCGATGGAATCGCGTAACATTTCTACTTTCAGAAATGAACCGCGCGATTTCAGATGAGCGGATGTCGCGGCATGAAGCGCTCGGTTTTTCTCAACCTCAGTCATCTTGCTGGCACATAGCGCCGGAACCAGCTCGAACAAAGTATTTGTCGCAGCTGCTTCCGGAGCAATTCCATAAAGCAATTTCAGCAGTTCTTCCGGACTCATGGGAACAACGTTCGGATTCAGGTAAAGTAATTCCTGCCGAACTTCTCCGCGCAGCGCCATCGGCATTCTGCTTAACCGGGAGGGATTCTTATTTGCCGGATCGGCTCCCATTTTACAGAAGACCGGATACACTCTCCCTTCGATTTCCCGCTTCCATGTTGCTGCATCAGGAACATTTACCCGAAACAGGGCATGGATTGACTTGGAACCGCTGTACGTCAGAGATACGATCGGCACCCCTTTGTCCAGCATCTCCAGCCAGAAACCAGCCTGTTTTTCCAACTCCTGGCTGAGAAATAGCGGATCAGCCAGAGCTTTTTCTTTATCTTCAACATCGAACTCAACCAGCATATGACGATAGAATGCGACATTCTTATCGCTGCGGGTGGTATCAGGAGTGAACGGATTGATCGTAATGTATTCTCCAAGAGAATCCAAACGATTCAGATAACTGCGTACCTGACAGGGATGATTGTTTTTTACCCCGCCGATACAGATAAATTCGTCTTCCTGAAAAAGTGTTTTCAGAAACGCTTCCGCATCCTTGGCCGAACCAGTCAACGAATGAGGGCTGCGGGCTTTTAATGTTTCAAAAGTTACCGCTTTGTTTGTGTCCGGCATCACAACTGGTACAGGAACTCCGGTTGTGATCGTCTGAGGCGCAGGATGAATCTGTTGCAGAGGAAAGCCTTTTTCCCGTGATTCTTTAGTCCGTTCGATGGCGCGGTCAATTTCCGCCTCCGTAATCGGATCCCCGGGCGGTTGATCTGCGGGAGTTTCAGCAGGTCAGCTTTGATGGTACCATAATCTATATTCAAGTTCAGGGCGTTATGAATATGAGTCATCAGGTACTGATTGCGATTGTTCTCCGGGAAGTCCGCCAGTAATTTCTGGTAAGAAGCCTGTTGTTGTGCTATATTATTAGTAGTAGAGTATTTGGCTCTTAATATATCCAGCCGGGACAAGCCACTCCCGGCTGTTTCCTTGTGTAAACTCAAGGGAAGCGTTGCCAAATCCAGCATACTCAGCCCTCCTTCCCATACTTGCCGATAAATTCATTCACTTCCGAAATACGGAATCTCTTTTGACCTCCGACCTGATACGTGGGCAGGCCGTCCTTTCGCAGTTTCATCAATGTTGAAATGCTGATGCCGAGGTATTCACATACCTCCTGCCGGGTGACATACGGTTCTCCGTACAGTTCTCTCTTTGCCCAGTCGGGGCAAACCATATTTGATTTTCGTTGGGGCATAATGCCTCCTAAGATAAAATATTAGCCGGTATCCCCGCGCACGATTCCTCGGAACCATGCTGTCAACGGTTCGTGTATCCGGATTGAATCAGGATAAAGTTGCTGTTGCAAAGAACGTGAACGCCAGTACCTGTATACGGCTCCACGCAAGAGCGATGTCTTGTTTTTGATGAGAAGAATACTTCTGTTTCTTCGATAAAACTTAATATAAGCAGTGATGCGTAAAATGTCAAGAGGATGCAAAACAGAGCTGTTTTTACAACGAGAAAACGTTATCAATAATGAATCATGAATGCAAAACATGAACATGGCCTATTTGATATAAAATCTATATCTTATTTAAATTCATTATGTTATGACGTAAACGGCGCAAGATGTTCATAGATTCTCAATAAGATCGCTATTACCGTAAAGAGATTGGGCTTGTATTTTTTTCAAAAGTATGCTGTGGCCGGTGAATACTGAAAAATCCTAAAATCTCACGGCGGAGCTTGAATTATCGCCTGCGTCAAGGTATTCTTTTTGGCGGAAAAGGTTTTCAACCACCAAGGGGAGGATACCGGGGGATGAAGTACAAAATCATCAACTCGTTGGATGAGCTGAATGAGAAGCTGCAAGAGCTGAACCATTCAGATGACGCAGAAGCTGAGAGTGATCCAGATCAAAAGCCTCGGAAAAGTTGAGCCTCTTCAAACCGCACCGCTTTTGACATACACATCCCCACAAAATGAATCTGCTGCTCCGAAGATCACCAGCCAAGTGAATGCAAAGCCATTGATAAAACGTCCCGTGTTTTATGATGTTGCAAAAACGATTCATCCCCGACTGAATATTGCCTATGAAGCATATCACCCCCGCGGAGCAGTTCTTGTCGATGAGCAGAAAACAAAGATGCTGGTGCTGAACGATTTTTTTAAGCGGAAGGGAGTGCTATTTTACCCCGTTGACGATAAATCAGCTAATCTTGACTGGCTGCTTTACCTCTGCCATTTTCTCTTGCCGTGCGGTATACTGGGGGATTATATTTTTTTCCCTTTGCCGCTGCTAAAGATTAAAGGTGGAATAAAATCGGAATTGAGAGCAATTTAGATAATCCTTTGGTATGGACACAGTATTATCCTTTTGGACAAGAGGATTTTAAAACAGTAAACTGGGACAATGGGTATTACAGTGCAGATAGCCCTGAAAATAAATTTTCACAGCTCAAAAATCATAGACTGCACGATGTTACCGAAGGGAATTTTTATGCGATTCCGATAGATACGATTGAGCTTGAAAGCGAATACGCAACCAATCCAGTTACGTATAAGTTAATGACAGCATTTGCATTTCCGGTCTATGATGGTTTGATGGTTTTCGCTCCTTCCGTGTTATGCGAAAAACTGTTGCTTTACCTTGATAAAAAATATCGGGCAAGCGCGGCTCCTATAGAGCAGGTAAAAAATTGCTGCACCAAGTAAAAAAATCTGAACTGGCAAATTTTGAAAACATGGTCCTTCCTGAAAACAAGTCTGTCATTGAGATCATTGATATCGGAAAAGACAATGGCAGAAGCAAACAGATTAAGTTTCGCATATCAACGGAGAAAGAGAATTCTGCCAAAGAGCCTGACAAGTGTACTTTTCTGGAACTGAAAAGAATACTGGTTTTGCATTATGTGACCTTTTCTTCAGTACGATTCATTTTGCCAACAGAGAAAATCCAAAAAGCACGACTGGCAGAACGACAAGGTATCCCTATTGAATCCATCAAGGGAGAAGTCCATGACGGTCAATACTTTCCAACAGAGACTGAAGAAAAAACTGTTCTGAAAAAAGATGCCCGGCTTGTACCTGCCGTGAGGAGTGTCGGCTTCTACAAGCAATATGGGGAGATGACGGCAATACGGATCGTACGAAAGGGCGGTTAAACAAGGCTCATACTCCCATCATACGCACGCAGCGGTCAAAAATCCCTAAATATCGCCGTTTTGTTTTGGCTTATCCTGTACGGTTTGCTCCGAAGGTTTTAGAACGGCTCTCCGCCAATCCCCCCTGAAGATATCTCGCGTGACCTCTGGTTGGACTTTATTAAAATCCTGAAAACAACCCTGCCGGACAGTTAATCGCTCTCCCGCAAGCAGGGAAAGCTAGTTTCTGCCGATTGCCCATACCTCTTGCCATAACTTGAATGCTGTGCGCAAGGGATTTTTTGCCCTGATTTCTGTATTTCACTTCAAGATCATTTTTACGCTACTGGTTTATTTTAGTAGCGCTTTTTTGCAGGTATTTAGTAGCGCCCTAATATAGGGTAAATTATACCCAGACCAATAATTAGAAAGGAGATTGGACTGAGTACCGGCAGGGCGGCAAGCCTTGAGGCTGTTTGAAAATTGAATATTTTGTGAAAGAAGTGGTATGCGATAAAAAGGCTCAACCTCTAACACAAAAAAATAAATATTTTAAATAAAAATTTTAACAATGGAGTTATGAAAATGACTAATATTTCAAATTTCACAATTTCAGAAAACATGAACGCTCGGCTTGCCGAGTACGGTCTGACATCGGCTATGGCCGAAGAAAACGGATGGACACTTTGCGATTCAATTGAAATTCAGAGGATTCTAGGGTATTTGCCTGATTGCAATTGCTACGAAGTCACGGGGTTAAAAATCCCTTTCACGTCGCCTGTTACAGGCGAGGCGCTTAAAGGAGAAGATGGGAAACCGTACCATGGGATTTTTCTGACCTCCCCGCATTACGCAGGCGTTCTGGTGATGGTTGGGAATATCACACCGATTGGCTACAAACATCGATGCGATTCGGCGGTCATGTTTGGATTTCAGCTTTAGCCTATTCTCGGCTGCAAGCTGCACCAACAGCGCCGGTTTATCTGGTTGACGGAGCTGTCAACGCCGAGTCACTCAGCCGCAACGAGCTACCGGCATTTGGCGTGGATTTATTTCAGATGCTCTCGCCTGAAAAGGAAATCCATCCGGTTTTTCAGCAGTTCTTTGAGCAAAATCCCCGCGAGGTTGTAATTTTGCTGTCGGGAAGACAGTGTTCCCCGGATATAGGCCAACGGCTACTTGATATCGCAAACGTGCTGCTCAATCTGCAATGCTGTTTGAGCGTGGTCAAAATGCCAGATTCCAAACAGCCGGGCGAGTTGCTTACAGCCAACGGTATGTCCTTCATGCTTGAGCTTTTCAAGACGGCAACAACCATCCGTCCCAAACCGATGGTGCCGGTTTCTCCTTCACGCCTAGGACCAGTAGCAAAATCTCTAGGTAACGCTGCCAGATACTACCAAAAAGTGTATAGAATGACTCCATTGGCCAATCAAAACGGCGGAATCCCTGTTCTTTTCAACGAGGCAGATCACTCTTTTATGCAGTTGCATCAGGATGCGTGTCCCGCTCTGTTTGAAGAAATTGCGAATCCGGTGACATTTTCGAAGGAAAACGTGCCGATTCCGGCTGTTTTCGTACCACGAGATTGCCGATTACTGATCGAGCATCCAAATTTTGTAAAGGCTTTGAATCCCCTGACGATTTGCTCGCCTGTCCCCGTGCTGGCAAAAATCAATGGCGAACTTCGGCTAGTGACCGGGTATGATCGGGACAGCGGGATTCATGCCGCAGGTGAGGTTCAGATTCCTTCGTCGCTGGAAGAGGCTGTTGAGCTTCTGAATTGGATCGATAGTTTCACTGCCTTTGTTAGTGAAGGAGATAGAAGCCGAGCCATGGCTCACATTATAGCCCCAGCATTGTCGATGGGCGGTATTCTAAACTGCCACACCCCGATTCTATTCGTGGAAGCAAACGACAGCCAGACGGGTAAAGGCAAAAAGAATAAGAGGACAGCTGCCGTATATAACACCGTTCCACACACGGTCAATCAAACCGGAAGTCGCAGCGTTGGCAGCCTTATGGAAGGTTTTGACGCTATTCTGATCAACGGAACGCCAATAATCTCAATAGATAATCTCGATCCGGGACACAACGGAAAACCATTTCATTCACAAAAACTCTGTAGCTTTTTAACTGAAGACCTTTACAATGCTAGAGCGGCTTATATGAAAAATACGTTGATCAACCCGAAACACCACGTTATAATGATTACGACGAACGGAGCTTCTCTCTCACGCGATATTTTCAATAGGAGTTGCAGTGTGCGCCTGACTAGACAAGAGGGCAGAACCTTCCCCACGTTCAGGGAAGGAACTCAAGAAGAACACATCCTGCATAATTACCCAAAGTTTCTTGGCGCAGTGTTTCGCGTCCTGCAAGAGTGGCAAGCCAAAGGCTTTCCCGCAAGGTGATCTCCGGGTGTCCACCGGCTTCGCACAATGGTGGGATGTCATGGATGGCATTATAAGCCAAATTATGGGAATGACCTCCATCTACGACGGCTACACCGAACTCGGTGCAAGAACCATCGATCCCACATTGAGCTGGATTCGCGACATGATGCGGATGGTTGAGAGAACCGAAAATCTCGGCCGCATATTCACCACGCCGGAGTTGCTCCAACTGCTTCAAGAAAATAATATGTGGAAACACACAGCCAATTCTACTGCTTTTCAAGCAGCACTGTTGCACTTGGGCAAAAATCTCCAGAGGGGCTTCAGCCAGTCAGGTGTGGATGACCGACTTGAGATCGACAGTTGGGTTCTTCAGAGAGGCCGCCACATGCAAACCTACGATGAAGGACGGCATGGACACAAAGAAATTGCGACCTACACGATCACTCGGAAGCCTCCGGTAACCGTGGCCTCGCGCACGTGAGCGGAGTTGCAAGCGGCTGAAATTTTTTCAGCAGAGTGAATTGCTCTTATTGGCTTTGTTGGCTCATTTTGAGCTCAATGTCCATTTTGCTCATCCGAGCCAATAAGCCTAAAGAGCACTCCGCTCCATTGGCTCAACGCCGAGCCAATGGCACTTCCGTAAACTCTATTGGCTCTGGGAGGATTTTCCCGTTTCTCCTCAGACTGAGCCAATAGAGCCAATCAAGTCAGAGCTTTTTCAGAAAAAATTCCGACAGATGCAAAACTTTTTACACGCATGAAAGAGGAATCAGGGGCAGACAGAGAGTTTTCTTTACACCGCATTCTGTAAATTTCAGATTGCGATTGAAAAATTTTCCACCAAAAGGCAGCATTTTCTTGTCTTAAAATCAGCATGTAAATACAATTTCTCTACCTTCAGGCGGAAATGCTTCTGCTCTTTTAGGCCGGGTGAGATTTTGGTGACCTTTTTCTCAGCCGCAGAGCGGGAGTAAACACCCAGCCGGCTTTTTTGCTTGGAATAATTATTGTCTCCAACCTATTGTTCTGCAAAAGAAGGAGAACAATAAGTACTATGTTGTTGATGGACAGCAAAGGCTCACGACATTGGCGATCATAAGCCATGTTCTGTTGAATGATGAACAAACGAGGAAATTACCTTGGGACATTGTCTATGAAGACGAACACAAATTACTGTCAGAATGCCTTTTTGAAACCAAGAGAACCTTCCTCAATTGAAAATCCGGTAAAATCCGGTCCGAAACCGAATCTCTGCATCTGGTCGGCGGTTCCCATCTAAAAAGCACCGTTTTCGGTTTGTCGGATGCCCTCCTCAAAATCATTCTCTGTTTTCTCCTGTGGTCATTTTGAGACGATTTTCGAACAACGGGGAGCGATCAGCAATTTGCGGTTGTTTCTAACTTTTTCGAGGCTGGAGAACTTTTCTGGACAATAAAAACAACCCCGACCACCCGCTCTCCCCCCCGATAAATCCTGCTTTTTCAGTACGGAATCACCATTCCGTCGAATCCGACCTCTATGCCAAGCGGATTGAAGCGGGCTTCCAAATCTGCGTGAAGAGCTCCGCCGTTGTGCGAAAAATGATTGATGACATAACGGGTCTTCGAATCCGCCGCGCCAAGCTTCACCAAACGGTCGTGAAATTCAAGAATGTGTTTCCCCCATGTGATGATCCCGGCAATCATGAAAACCGCAGGTGGCGTCGGCAATGACGACGTCGAAACGAATCTTCATGCGCTCAAACCACTGCCAGGTCTCTTCCGGCGGAATGCCGGTGTCGTTCGCGACAAGAATCCACGCTTCGCCGTGGCGGACCGCAAAGAAAACCGCCTCTTCCGGAATGTGATAATGGTTGGCGGCCAGCGGATAAAAGGTCATGTCCTCCTCCGGGAGTTCAACCGGCTGGAAAAGACGCAGCAGATGCGGAACAAGCGTCTGGTTCGCAGATTCCGGAATGCTCCGGCGCAACCGCTCCAAAACCGTTGCGCGGCCGTAGACGTTCAGCGGAACGACAAAATCGTGAGCGAAGCCCGGCTCCCGCATCTCGAAGGCGAATGTATCGAGATGATCGGTGTGTTCGTGGGTAAAAACAGATGTTTGAGCGTCGCAGCATTGAGTCCGAGCTTCACCTCTTCCGCATAGGAATCGGGACCGTAGTCGATGCGGACGCGGTCATTGAACGAGTAGGCGGCGGTCATGCGGAGATCTTTTCCTCCGCGTTTGCGGGCCTCCGCACAGAGATCGCAGCTGCAGAAACGCGAAGGAATTCCCTCCGCCGCCGCGCTACCCATAATGGTAATTGCATGCTTCATTGAAAAAGCCTCCTTTTGCACCGTTTTAGATTGCAGTATAACTCATCTGAAATCATCTTCAAACTCCGACGGCTTGTCAAGTTGAACCAGAATGGTTTCCGGACCGGAAAACTCATACTCGAATTCCATGCATTCCCGTTCCGGAACCGGGTTGCCGAGAAGCGTGCGAAGCTTCGCCGGACGGCGCAGGCGGATGGTGCGCTTGCCGGACTCCGTCGTGTGAATCATCAGCAGATCTTCCGCCGCCCAGACGGGACACTCCATGTCGGTGAAGAAGTGAACCCCGGCGTCCTGCGCGTATTTGCGGAGCAGGTGAACGGAGAGCGCAGGTGTCGAGGGGGCGAACAGGCTGGTCCAGCCATTTCCAATATATCCGTTCTTTGTTGAAACTGCAAATGCATTCGCGGAATTTTCTTTCAAAACCTTCACCGCTTTGAACGTATCCCCGACTTGCATTGCCGTTTTGAGCCGGCCAAAGAAGTCGGACAGATGCCCTTTCCCGACACGCTCCGGGAGATTCCGTGATCTTTCAGCATCGGCCGGACGGATAAAACGGCGTCACGGGTAGACCACCTCGAAATAAGGCGTTCCGTATTCAAGTTTGCTGGTATCAAGCGAGAACTGCAGAACTCCGTCTTTGAGCTCAACCGGAATTTTCCGCTCGCGGGAGCCGTTGAGATTCAGCGCGTAAACGGACGGGAGCCCTTTGCCGCCGTTCTTCAGAGAGAAACGGAACTGACCGGAACGCACCAGCAGCTGCATGTCGCCGATGTCCAGCTCGGAATAGAATGTTTCATCCGAGTAGACCGCGTTTTCCGCAAGAATCATCGTCGCGACGCAGAGAAGCAGATGTTTCGATTCCGCAATGGATTTATCGTTCTCCAGCGAAATCGCGGTGATCGAAACGGGCGTGCTGACCGACTGCACCGCAAGATCGTTCAGAGCGACCGGCTCACTCTTCTTCAGCACCGCCGACTGGAAGCGCGGCGTATTGACCGTGAGCGTGTGCTTCTGCACATTTGTGCAGATTTCGCCCGTCTCGCTCTCGAAAATTCCGGCGTTGACGTTCGTCCGGTTCCCGGCGGGGAGGATGTTGTTCCTGCGCAGGTTTTCCACCTGTTCGCGGAGAATACGGAAGTTTTTCTCCTTTTCTTCATTGAGCACGACAAACATTCCCATGCTCGTCGCGCCGACATACGCCTTGGGAACGATGTTCAGGGTCGCCACCGGATTCTTCGCGTTCCGGTAGTCCGAACCGATGCGCGTCAGCATGGAGAGCGCGTTGTAGCCGCTGCCGATGGCGCCGATGTATTCGGGAGATTTCAGGACGGACTCGGGAACGTTGAGCGAAACGGAATGCTTCGCGCTCCGGATGTCGCCGCGCTGCCAGCCGAACGCCGTGAAAAGTGAACACATCGGAGCGAAACGGTTGTTCGCATCATCAAACGACGCGCGCAGCGGACGGTAATAAAGAGCGACGGTGTTCATGTGGGGTGTCAGAATCTGCCAGTCCTGCAGGCTCGCGAACGCCGCCCACATCACCGGATATTCCTGAATGTAACGGTTCTGCGGACAGTGCGAAAACTCCGTCATGAAAAACGGCTTGCCCAGCACGCGGGTTGCCGCCGCACGCCCGATATAGTTGTTTAATGTAATGGAGCTGTTCTGGTCGACATTCGACATTCTGCCGCGCCACCATCCGCCAAAGGAAAGACGCTGTTTGAAGTTCGCAGGTGAAAGTTTCGCCTCCGCCGGATGCGCATGATAGGTATGCATCGCAACCGCATTGAAATCCGCGCGGGCGTCGCCTTCGAGTCCGCGCATGAACATATCCCAGTTCGTCACAAAGCCTTTGAATCCGGATTCGCGGACGACTCCGAGATAAAATTCATTCATCTTCCGGATTTTGCCGCGCAGGGAATTCGCGCGCCGCCGCGCCGTCCGGAGAATCGGAGCGCAGAAGTTCAAAATCGAATTCCGGAGCGGACGGGCCGCGCATCTTGCGCCATTCGGGCGTAAAACGGGCGATGTCACGGGATTTCTGCCCGAACAGATGTTCCTGTTCGTTGAAGAAGGTGATGCCGATCAGCTGCGGATCGTCAATCAGAGCTTTGCCGGTGTACGGATTCGGTTTCTTCAGCAGAAAATCGAACGCCGCTTTCCAGTGTTTCTGATAGACCGGATTGTCGAACATCTGAAAACGCGGATAATCCTTTGCGTTCACCGCCTCCGTCATAAGACCGCACGAAGTGAAGATATCCAGCATGACATATACGCCGCGCTCGCGCAGACACTTCAGAAGATAGTAATAACGTTCGGCGAATGCGGAGTCGATCTTGAGCTCGTCAACGCTTTGCGGAATGTGAATTTCCGCAATATCCTTCCGGTCCTTTCCCTGCTTCGGCAAGCCGTTGACTCCGGCAAGTGCGCCGTCAAGAAAATGGAAACGCAGAATGTTCATTCCCGCAAGACGGATCTGTTCCGCGAACTCCTCAATTTCCGCTTTCGTAAAGGTGTAAAAGCGGTCTTCCCACGAACCCGAAACAAAGTTGAAACCGCGCAGACGCACCTTTTCGCCCGGTGCGTTTTCAAAATAAAGTTCCCCGGACGCATCCGCCTTCAGACGACCGTTTCGGTCGATGTCGTATTTTTTGACATACTGCGAAAGGTCCAGCGCCGAACCCGGAATGCGGTTGAACATTTCGACCCGCTGAGAAAGCAGATTGCGTTTGTCCCAGGAAACCTTGTCCATCTTCACCGGACGCCACTCTTTGCCGCGCTGAATGCGGATAATCCGGTTCGTCTTTTCGCGGAACGGGACCTTGCCGCAGACGAATTTCCAGCCGGCGGAACCGCTGAGGACTTTCACGACGACCCGGTTTTTCCCTTTCTTCACCGGGAAGTTGAACACATGATCCGTCGGCTGATAGGTGTTAACCTTGTTTCCGGTCTCCAGCGTATCATAAATTTTTTCGCCGTTCACCGAAAATTCGAACCAGTAGTCCGCAGCACAGCCGACCTGCATCATGCCGTCCGCCGGAGCTTCAAATTCATTGAACAGATACACTGGAGTCTTCTCGGCGAACTTGTCGCGAAATTTCGTGAAGTCAATCGTGTTGTTTTCCATCTTCACCGTTTTCGCTTCCGCCCCGTCAGAGGTCCAGGAAATTTTCCATTCCGGATTCAGAGCAAGCGGAAGAAAATTCACGAGCCTTTCGAATTTCACGGGTCCCATCCAGAACTTCGCACCCTGCGGAAGCGATCCCGCCATCAGCATCGGGGAACGCAGAGCGCCCTCATGATCCAGCTGGGAGGTAAATTCCATTGAGACCGTCTGCCAGTCGGTGTTGAGCAGAACATCGCGGTACGATTTCCCGACCGTCGTCCACGGGCGTTCCGCCAACAGACAGTTTACCGAGATTTTCGCATCGCGGTCGCTGCGGATCTGAAATGTGTAGCGATACTTTGCTCCGGCGGCAATTTTCTGTCTGGAAAAGAAATTTATCTGCGTGCTCCACGGGACTTTGGCATCCCCCGCGGACTTCACGGTGAATTCCTCCGCAGGGCTCACCTTCCGGAGTCTTCACGTCCGGAGAAATCCGGAAGCCGATCTTTTCCGACGGATACGAAAGTCCGGAAACCTTATCGCCCTCGAACTTCCACTCCTTCAGCGTTTCCGCCGAGAGCAGAACCGCCGCTCCGCAAAGAAATGCGGTCAAAAGTTTTTTCATGCTGCAAATCCTTTCCTGGTTTAATTGTACGGATAGTAGAACGGGCAGACCGCACACCCCGCGGTATACGCGCTATGACTGCAGGTCACGGAACCGTAAACGACGTTTCCGACATGTCCGTCGAAATAGAGCACATTGTTGCGTTTCTGGTGACTCCATGCGCCATCTGTTGTTATACGCACCGGGTCGCTGAAGTAAGACTTCTGAAACTGTTCCATTCCCTCAATCCAGAACGCTTTCGACGAAGGACTTTTCACGCGGTTCAGCTGATGCTGGTAGATCGAACCGTTCTTGATGCATCCGCCGTCGTCACCCAGACGCATCGCGTAATAGCGGAAGAAATCCACATGCTGCTTCTTGCTGTAACACCACTGGCTCGTGCAGATTTTATTGTCATCGGTCGGGTTCAGCATGCGGGTTTTATTGTATGCTGAAGCGCATATGTTGGCGAAAGGAACCGCAAAATAGAACACCTTGCAGTAGGGATTGTAGTTGCTGACGAACGGCTCCGAAAGAGGTTTCGCGCCGCCGACCGCTTCCAGAACATACGAGAGATGCCCCACGTAATCAATGTTTCCGTAGGGATACGCTTGCCAACTCTCCGTCATTACGGAAATAATGTCGTTATTGCTGTTCAGATATCCCGTAACGGCGAGAGAAAGCTGTTTCATTCCATTCACGCAGGAAATCGTCCGCGCCTTTTCCCGCGCCGAATTCAACGCAGGCAGAAGCATCCCGGCAAGGATTGCGATAATCGCAATTACCACAAGGAGCTCTATAAGGGTGAACTTCATTATTCTTCTTTTTTGCAAGACAGATACCGACATGTTTTTCTTTCCGCATTCATGGCTACAACCTCCTTTAATTTTAGTTTCATCCGAACAGCACTCCTTTCTTTTCAAATCTGTTTGTCGGCGGAAGAGACTCCGGGAGCCGATCCGCCGCTGTTTTATTCCGTCAGCGCCTTCCGGTCCGTGAGGACAAGAGGATAATCCGTGACCGGAAGATACTTGATTCCAAGGTTTTCCCCATTGGCCTCAAAACGCCAGAAGCGATAGATTGCGCCATTGAGCATATCGACGAGGACCGGCTCCGTGATCTCCTTTTCGGCCCGGATCTGGAACGAGTTGCCCCACAGCGCCGCGAGAGTCTCCGATCGCTGGAGATCCCCCGGATAGTAATAGAGGTAGAGCGGCCAGCCGTTCCGGGTGTAGGTGTCGACCAGCAGACTGGTGAAGAAATCCCGCGGAGTCTCCGGCGATACGCAGGGTTCATACACATTATCGTAGCACGGCCGGGCGAAGAGCGCGTGTTTTTCGAGTCTGGAATCAAACAGGGCGCAGAAGTTCTGCATCACGCGGTAAGAGAGTTTCGGAACGGCGCCCGGAGCCTGAATGAGCCCCATTCGTCCGACCTTGGTGGGGATCCCTCCCCGTTGACATACGGATGCAGCGTCAGATCGCTGGCATGATAGTAGCTGAAGAGCTCCAGATCGTTCCGGAAATCGGTGGCGATCCGCCGGGCGAGCCATTTTGCCTGGATCTCCTGACTGCTTCGGTAAAGACGGATCCACTCATCATAATGATCTTTGGATTCCGAGGGACAGCCGCTCTCGCCATGCCAGAGCTTGAGATGCGGCGCAAAGGTGCGGATCGCCTCCTGAAGATACGCGGCGGTGTTTCCGCTGTAAAATTCCGGATACATCGTATAGGTGTGATAGGAGAGGATATCGCACATTTCCCCCATGCCGCGCTTCAGGCACTCCACCGCGTTCGCCGCTTCGGCGAAAGCCCCGGCGACGATTTCAGCCTCCGGATTGGTTTTCCGGATCACGGCGGACGTGATGCGGACCAGCTCCAGATACTGATCGAGCGAAGGAGCTCCCGGCCCCCAGAACTGACGGTTGTCCGGTTCGTTCCAGATTTCGAAGCAGGAGACGCGGCCGCGGTAACGGTCCACAACGGCGCGGACAAAGTTTTCCCACGCCCGCACGGCCCGTTCCCCGTAGCAGACCGGCGGACAGCCGACCGCGGAGGGATGTTTCGCATCCGGTGAATAGAGCCGGTTTCCGAACGTCAGTCCCAGCCAGGGCCGGATCCCGAGCTCGCAGAAACGATCGACAACCCGGTCCAGCCATGCGAAATCATAGACCCCCGGCGTCTTTTCGCAGCGGGACCATCCGCTCTGACAGCGCGCCCATTTCACCCCCGCTTTTCCCGAGCAGTTCATAGCACTCCTCCGGATCGAACAGTTCCCGGTCCAGCGTCTCGAATCCGACGCTCAGGCGCTCCGCGCTCGAATGTCGCGAATCGACCGGGGCAAGAGTCCCGGCCTCCTCAAGTCCGAACGCCGGAAGAAACGGTCCGCGTGTTGTATTGAAAATCACTGCCGTCCCATACATCTTTGAAATTGTCATTTTTGTCCTCCTGTTTGAGCTTGCGTTGATTGTTTTTAAAATTACCCATTTCCGGTTTTTCCTTTTCGTTGAGTTGGATTATAGTTGTGCGAATCCTGGTAAATATGCCTGTTCCGGAGCGCCTCGCATACGGACAGAGTCAGATGCTGTCCCACAGGCGGAAGCGGGAGTCAGTCTGACGGGAAACGGGTATGCGATTCGAATCCGGAGATTCTCTTCAAATATTCCGGGATCGGCAGTTTGCTCTTTTTTCTTCTGCGATTTTTTTCCGGCTGCGGCGTCTCCGGCGATAAGCTCCAGAGCCATGCAAGCCAGAAGTTTGGAGGAGAGAATATAGGCCTGTTCCTGGTCTGCAATCCGGAAATCCGTGCCGTGGCACGTTCCTGCGCAGCAGGGGAAATAGCCGTGAACCGAGGGGATGATTTCGCTCAGATCGCCCATGTCCGTGCAGCCGGGAATGAAGAATTCCTTGACTCTGATGTGCGCATCCGGAACGAGTTCCTCCACGCAGCGGCGATAGATGTCGCAGAGGGAGTCGCTGTTTTTCAGCGGAGAAGAGCCGTGCCGGGTCCTGATTTCGCAGACGGCGCCGAGCGCGTAGGCGGCTCCGTTGACTGCACGGTCGAAAACCGTGCTGAGGCGGGTCAGCGCATCGAAGGAATCCGCCCGGAGCATGTATGTCATGGCGACCCGGTCCGGAACGATATTGACCGCGTCGCCCGCATGAGTGATCAGCCCGTGGACCCGGACGTACGGTTCCGAGGTCCAGTTGTCTTTGGCAAGCGCCAGTGCGTGCAGTGCCAGATTTGCCGCGCTCATCGCATTGATTCCGCCATCCGGCGAGGCCGCATGGGCGCTTTTTCCGTGAAAAATCACATCTTTCAGGAGATGTCCGTTGAAATCCGAAACGTGGAAACTGCATCCGGAATGGTTCATCATGGCGATGTCCACGTCATCGAAGACGCCGCATCGGATCAGTTCCGCTTTGCCGCTGGTGAAGCGGATTTTGCCGGAGGAGCGGAGTTCCTCTGCGTATACGGGATTCAGAGATTCCTCGGCGGGAACTCCGATCAGGGCGATCTTTCCGGAACAGGAATCCGGAACACCCGCGGCGGAAAGTCCGGCGGCCGCTCCGGTCAAGGCTGTGATGTGTGTATTGTGACCGCATGCATGCACCGCTCCTGTGGATGGATCCGCTTCCGGATGCGTCGGCAGAATCAGGGAATCCATTTCTCCGAGCAGAGCAACGACGGGACCGGGGCGTCCGGTATCCAGATCGGCCCGGAAACCGGTGCAGGCGAGTCCTCCGGTGACGGTCAGTCCGAGTTCTTCCAGCTTTGCCGCTGCGGCTTGTGCTGTTCGGAATTCGCGATATCCCGGTTCCGGATGTTTCCAGATATCCGTTCCGAAAGCGATCAGTTCCTGACGTCGCCGGTCGATTTCCTGACAGGCCAGCGTTTTGAGTTCATTCAATGTCTTCATTTCCCGAATCCTTTCCGGAAACCTGAATCCGTGAATTTTTGTTGATGTATTTTTCATTCGGATTCAAATGTTGATTTTTGTCGGATTTCCCGGTGTTTTTTGTTCTGATTTCCGATCCTGATTCCGCTGATTCTCCGATTCATCGCCATGTATTGTCGATTTCACGAACAAAACGCTTTAAATGATTCGAAAATCCCGATTTTTGGGCATAGTCATCTACAGATGTTCTAAATCACCTCCATTTCATATCCAATTTAGGTTGCTTTATTGTTCAACATCGTGCATACAAATCCTTAAAAATCCGGTAATGCGGATTACCGCGACCGAATGAGAGCCAAATATATCCAGCGTGTTTCACCACCTTGCAGGCGATATAGATTAAGTCCTGCATCACGGAGCGCAACCGGCGGCGGGCCACCTTATATTCCCGATGAAGCAACTGCGGCTTGTTCAGAAAACGTTGTCCCATGATCCGCAAACAATTGAACGCTAAGGCCGCAATATTTAAGATCAAGGCATTCGTCGCAAACTTGCCGCTCGGCAGTTTTTCAATGTTCATATCAGTCTTCAGCTCACTGTGGAACTGTTCACTGGTTCCGTGATCGTGATATCCCGCGATACATTCTTCTTCCGTGCAATCAATATTTGTCCACCATGAATCAATTTCGATTTCCGGAAACAGGAAAACTTCCCCGGTTTTCGCATTGGTCAGGCGTTCGGTCGCGGCAACCACCATCGTCATGGTTCCCCGCATGGATTCTTCTTCCGACTCGAACAGTTCAGCCGACTTGTCGACAGGAACATTTCCCCATGAATAATGCCAGACATTTTTTCCATCACGGGACGGCTGTTTTTCACCATACTGTTTCCCAAGTTCCAAATAACGCTCCCGAGGCTCCTTGCGATGGTTGCGTTTCACGATGAATTTCACCCCGTATTCATCCAGAACTTTGATGAATTTCCGGTCGTCGTGACCGGAATCAACCCGGACAACGATTTGTCGGAGAGCAATTTTCAACGCTTTCACCTGTTCCAAGCAGCGCCGGAGAAATTCCACCGCTCCATTCTCGCTGTGCTGACTGCCAATCCGCAATTCATTGGCGAGCATATAGCCCTCGCTCCCGAGATAGGCGAAGATTGGCGCGTATCCATCAATTTGATGATAGGTTCGGGCAATCCCCTCTTCCTTGCAGCCGGGATTCAGCAATGCGGCAACGTCGATATCCAGCGGAATCAATTTGTGTTTTCCGATTTTTACCGTTCCAAACGATTCGACCTTGCGCAGAAGATCGCGCATAGCATAATCCAACAACGTCTGCCGGGAATTGAGCTTCGCGATTAAATCCAGACGTTGACGCAAGGTCTCTTCAGACGGAACACGTTCCAGTTCCAGCGCAAGCCGAAACGCCAACTCATCCCGGAACAACTCGATATCGGCAAAATCAGTGCGCGCAAGCGTGAACAGCCCGACCACCGATTTGATGATTCCGCTGTTGGATATCCAACCTTTTTTGATGCGATCCGTTGTCATTTTATCCACACGCGCCAATCCGCGATTGTCTTTCAGCAAGGCTCCAACCATGGCGATACCGCCAGTGGCTATAATATCTTCCTTGCTTTGAGTTATTTTAAACCGAGTCGCCATTCATTTCACCCGTCGGGTTGAGTTTATCCATGTCTCGAAACACATACATAATATATTGCGACTCAACATCTTTTTCTTCTATTTTATCGTCGATTTCACCAATTATTTCACGGATTCAGGTTAACATGATTCCCGCTTGAAAAATTTACATGGCAGCATCCGGCAGACCGGTTCTACGGCCCGTTTTGTGACGATTTCCGCAAAAATATCGCAAAGAGTTGTCCCGATTGCGTGCATCGGATAATCGACGGAAGAGAGTGCAGGGACTGAATTCAAATCCTCGCTGAGATTATCCGTGCCGATGACCGCGACATCATCGGGGATCCGTTTTCCCGCCTCTTTCAGCGCCCGTATAATTCCATACGCCCGGGTATCGGTTCCGGCGAAAACAGCATCAAATGCAATCTTTTCTTCCAGCAGTTTTTTCATTTCCAGATACCCCTCTTTCTCATCCAGTCTGTCGCAGATGCGAAACAAGGCTGGATCAGGAACAATTCCCGCATTTTCATGGGCGTCGCGATAACCATTGATCCGAGCGGAAATATAACCATCGTTTTCCCATCCGGCTTCAAACAATGCAATTTTACGTCTTCCGGAATCCAGCAGATACTGTACGGCGTTTCGGACTCCTGAACGCATATCAGCATAAACCGTGTTGCAGGAATCAAACGGCGCATAACTCCGGCAGAGAATAATTTTTCCGTTCTCCTGCAGCAGCTTTGTCCATTGCCGGATTACATCCAGGTTTCGATGAATATGAACGAGATACCCGCAGACATCCGGTTCAAGGAGCTTTTCCATTGTTTCTTCTGTTGGCGGAACCAGATCGTCAAGAAGAAAAATTTCTGGAATAATCCCCAGTTCCTGAGCGCGCATTGAGAATCCTTCCAGCACATATTGATAGTTAAACCAGTTCGTTACAGCATTCCGTTCATAAAAGCTCATGGACCGGGTCAGGATTCTGACCCGTTTTCCACGCAGACTGCATTCGGCGATAAAGGTTCCACGTCCCTTTTTCCGGTATAGAACTCCGCGTTCTGTCAAAGTGGCCAGACTTTTATTGACCGTGTGGACTGCTACACCGAGCTCTGTCGCCAGCTCTCGTTCGGAAGGGATTTTGTCTCCCGGCTTCAGATTGGCGATAACTCTCTCCACAATGTATTTTTCCACGAGTTCTCCTCGTGTCACTTCTTTAATCAGCATGAAATAACCTTTTATGTTGGATGCAACTGAGTGACTCATTCACTGTTTTAATTATACTCCAAAGAGGAGAAAAAGTCAAGAGGGATATCTGGAATTTTAATGATAATTTTACAGTGCCGTCCCATAGATCTTTGAAATAGTCATTTTTACCACCTTATTTGAGCTTGCGTAGGTTGTTTTCTAAAATTACCCATTTCCGGTTTTTCCTTTTTCGTTGAGTTGGATTATAGTTGTGCGAATCCTGGTAAATATGCCTGTTCCGGAGCGCCTCGCATACGGACAGAGTCAGATGCTGTCCCACAACATCTGAGGACACTTCCCATATCCAGGCAGCGCCAGATGACTCCGCGCAAGGCAGTGAACAATCTTGTAAAAGTATGCTTCCATTCATTCTGCCATGCAATAAAGCGGAGTAAAATATATGTGAGAAGAGCCGTCCATATTTGCCAGCGCACCGCGTTCTCGTTGTAGCCAATGAAGTCTGAGAGTTGAAGAGTCTGTTTGATCTCCTTGAAGAAAACTTCAATGGCCCAGCGAGCCTTGTAGAGATCGCAAATAGAGCTTGCCGCCCAAGTGAAGTTGTCGGTGATGAAGGTCATCCGTTTGGGCTTTCCATCGATTTCGACGATTGCTTCGATCAGACGGAGAGTTTCAGGATACCAGACGGAAGTTCGTTGTCCGGTCAGTTTGATGACAACATCTCGAAGAATATTGAGCTTGGGTGCGCTGTGCTGTCCCACAACATCATACTTCATATTGTCCTTGGCGCGGGTGATCCAGAAAACGCCGCGTTGGAAAAGCCGCCAGAGGTGTTTGAAGTCGACATACGCCTTGTCAAAGATGACAATTTCACCTTCGTTGATTCCCACGCAAAGCGCCGGCGCTTCCGCCGAATCGTGAGTCCCGGCTGTTTTTACAAGAATGAAATTCGGCAGAAAGGAACGCAAATCCAGACGCAAATGCATTTTCGCCGCCGCTTTCCGCCTGCGGTGTTTTGCCCAATCCAGACAGTTGGCGATCAGCTGAATCGTTGTCGAATCAACCACATGGATCATCCGCTTGAAGCGTCTCGGCAACGCACAGTAGCGTCTGCCTTGAATCCGAAAGTTCGGACTGATCTCATTCAGATGAGCAAGAACTTCCCAGAACAGTTTTTCCGCCATGCCTGCGTCACGGTTCCGGTTCGCGTGGGACAGACCATTACGGCTCGGGGAACGCAATCCCGAATTTTGCTTACCAGACCGCAATGATTTCGAAGCGTATCGCAGATGTCGTTCAGCCCCAGGGCATGCGTCAGCTGTCCGAAGACCAGAGCCAGAACATGACTCGTCGGGCTGAACACCCGAGACTGCCTGTCTATTCCGAACTCATTGGCAAGTTTCGGAATCAAATTTCGCGGAATCAACTTGAAAATTTGCGATAATACGGTCATTTTATGCTTTGATGGTTTCATGGATGCTCCTTGTTTTTTTGCTGAAATATAAGTTGCATCCAGAACCATCATCTTTCAACTTTTTCTTTTCCTATGGGATGGCTGTGAATTTTTCTTTTAATTGCGTTATAATCATCTGATGGGAACCTTATGGTTCCGAAAATGCCCGACAGTTGTCCGACTGCCGGGTGTTTTTGTCTTTACTTTCGGGATCGGGAGGAAAGAAACGGTTATGACCAAAAATGCAAACTCAAGGAGGAAAAGAAATGAGGATCGAAAAGAAAGTCTTGAATGATGCCTTGCGGATACTGGGCAAGATGGTATGTCAGACCAGTCCGGCGGAGGTATTCCGGGGAGTGCGGTTTGTCGGCACTCCGGAAAAGTTCTGGCGATGGCGACTGACAGCGTAGAACAGGTTTCACTTCGGATTGATGCCGAAGTTGAAGGTGCGGAGGAGTTCTTCGTCGAATACCGGGCGTTGCGGGAGATGGTGCGCACAGCCAAAGGCAGCAGGATCGAGCTGAAAGGCAGGAAAGTTGAATATCCGGCACAGGAAGCAGTTCCCGCCGATGCGACAGTTGTCGAATTGCCGGTGGAGTTCGCGGAACTTCTGGCTTCAGCCGCTCCAATTATCAATCGGAATGAACCGCGAGCAGTGTTACGGGGTTTCAATCTCTCAAAAGACGGCATCACTGTAACGGACGGGAAACAGTTGTTGAATCTGCCATGTTCTTTGGCATTGAAGGAATCGATAACGATTCCATTTCCTTCGGCACTGCTGGCGGCCAGACTGCATGATGCGGGAATCCTTGCTGCTTGGACAAGCGGAAACTCCCGATTGTTCCAGATCACGATAGGCAATTTCATCTGGTACGGCAAAGCGCCATCCGGCAACTATCCGAACTGGAAACAGGTGATACCGGCCGACAATGCACTCGATTACTCCATTACATTTCACGAACCGAAACAGGTGATCGATTTTTTGAAAACAGTTCCAGACCATGAACCCTATCATGGAATCGAACTCAATGTCACCCCGGAAGGAGTTTCAGTCATTCCGCTGGATTATCCCAATATGCGCTTGGAAGCGATTGCCGATCATGCCGGAGTGCGACCTCGTGCCGTGCTGGTTCTCAACAAACACATCCTGCTTCGGATGCTGGCACAGGGATATTGTACGTTCCGGGCAAACTCGGACGGATTGATTCCCGTCGTTGCAGAAGGCGGGTATGGACGTTATTTGGCCATGCCCATTCGTTCCGTCCTCGGAAAATATGAAAAATCCACTCAACCAAAACAGGAGCAGAAGAAAATGGAAACCACTGAAAACAAAGTTGTGGAATCGAATGATCCGGTTCCTGCCGCTTCTCCGCTGGAAGAACTCAGCAGCAATGTTGAGGAACTGCGGAGCAAACTCAAACACTTGCTCGATGAATCCGGCATCCTGATCCGCAAGGTGAAAGAGGTTACACTCCTGCAAAAGCAAAAGGAGCGTGAGTTCGTACAGACCCGCCGGAGGCTTGAACGCATTAAAATGGCGATGTGACAACCCGCAATCAATCAAACCGTGCCGCAGGATAAATTTCTGCGGCTTTTTCATTTCAAGGAGGCAACCATGTTGAAATTGAACGCATCTTATTCCAAGAAAGTTCCGGCAGAGGGCGAGTATTCGAGCCAGAGCTATCACGCTTCAATCGAATGCGAACTCCCTGATGGCCTGAACGCAAATCAGCTTCAGGAACGCATCCACGACACCTTTGAACTCGTGCGGCAGTCGGTCGAAGCCGAACTTCACGGCGGCAACCGGCAGCAGCAGACACGGCAATCGCAGCAACCGGACAAGACGATTCCGGCCAGTCCGAAACAGATCCGCTATCTGCTCGATCTTGCCCGGATGCGCGGCATCACGCCGCAGCAGATCGCCGCGAAGTTCAATGTCGCGGATGTCCAGCAGCTTTCCAGACAGCAGTGTTCCAGTCAGATCAACGAATGGAGGGCCGCATGATGGAAACACTGGACGAACTGCGGCAGGAACCGCACTGGTCGTATTCGGCACTGAATACGTACCTCAACATCTGTCAGGCGCAATTCATGTACCGCTATGTGGAACACGCCGAAGTCGAGCGGACTTCGGCCTGTTTCCCGTTCGGGCACGCCTTTCACGCTGCGTTGACAGCTCAGGCGTGGGAGTGTGTGACTGGCGGCTCGTTGACCCGTGATGAAATGGTTGAACAGTTCGTGGAGGCGTTCAAAATCGAAGTCAAGGCGACCCCGAATTTGATCTACAAGGAGGGTGAGAACTATGATTCGATGGTGGAACTGGCCTCCCGGATGCTGGATGCTGTGTCGGCGAACTGGTCGGACTGTTACACGGTCAAGGCTGTCGCACGGGCATTCAAAGTCGAAGTTCCCGGACTGGACTGCTCTCTGATCGGAGAGTGGGACTGTGTCGTTCAGGATGGGCGGGACATTTGCATCGTGGATTGGAAAACATCCGCGAGCCGCTGGCCCGCCGGAAAGGCCGAACGCGATCTTCAGGCGACCGTGTTCAGTTATGCCTATGAGAAGCTGACCGGTACCGCTCCGCTTTTCCGGTTTGATGTGGTCACCAAGACGAAGAAGCCGAGTTATGAGAGTCACTACACCAGTCGGGGCTTTCACGACTTCCGCAGATTCGAGGCGCTGGCAAGCCGGGCGCAGTATGCGGTCAATAAAGGCGTGTTTCTGCCGAATGAAACATCGTTTGCCTGCGGCGAATGTCCTTACTGGCATCGTTGCAGACAGTGGCATTTAAAGAAATGGAGGTAACTATGGGACTGATGATTGAGAGCAATGCCCGTTTTGTCGGGCGTGAGGAGATTGCGCAGGTGCCGACTCCGATTGGGACGGTCAGTTGGAAACCGGTGCCGCACATGGAGGTGATTGATGCGGTCGGTGATGTGGTGAACGCGCGCGGCTGGCGAATTCTCGATGAACAGTACGGCTTGGCGCGGGATGGACAGAAGCTCTTTGGAGTTATGCGGATCAACCGCAGCAGTTCGCCCGAATGGAGCCGCTGCATCGGCATCCGCAACAGCCATGACCGCAGTTTGTCGGTCGGTCTGACCGCCGGGATTACGGTACTGGTCTGTTCTAACAACGCCTTTGGCGGTTCAATGGTCATCAAACGCCGCCATACCCGGCAGATTCGGGTGCGCGATCTGGTGATCGATGCCGTGGACGCGCTCGAAGAAGAGTTCCTGACACTCGAAACCGTGGCTGAAGGGCTGAAGATCGATGAAGTCGGAGATGATGAGGTACGGGCCTCCATCGTCAAGGCCGCCGAGATTCAGGCGATTCCGAGCTGCGACATCCTGAACGTCTGGAAAGAGTTCAAGGAGCCGAAACACGAGGAGTTCGCCGAGCCGACCCGGTGGAGTTTGTTGAACGCCTTCACTGAAACCGCCAAGAAGTACAGTCCGGCCCGTGCCGATCTCTGCTACCGGGGATTGACCCGGTTATTCGGACTCGACGGACGGGAAGCCATTCTCTGGAGGAAATAAAAGGACATTTTTATCGGGAAGAGTGTCAGAATTTTCCCGCTGTATGCCAATTAGTCAGTAAAGAACACTGCGGTCCGACCAAAACAGACCCGCTCCCGTCCCGAACACGGTACACTCGGGGCGGTGCCTACCCAGGTACCCCGGCGGCAGAGGTCCTGCCGTCGGTTTTTCTTCAACTACACGAAAGGAAACCCGAACTATGCTGAAAGAAATCCTGACTGCCGCCCTTGCCATCGTCGCCGCATGGCTGTTGATCGCTCTGCTGCCCTCTCTGTTCGAGGTCGGCATCGGCCTGATGCTGCTTGCCGGTCTGTTTTGGCTGGTTTCCGCCATCAGTGCCGGTTTCAAGCCCTGTTATCGCGAGGCTTGATCCGGCAAGAGGCTCCGATTAAAACCGGAGCCTCTTTTTTTAACCCTTAGAATCGTTCTAATACCGGAAGCAATTTGATTTGTTCAGCAACGTCATGATCAGACAGGCAAGGCCAGCCTAATATTTCAAAAGGATCAGAATTATACTGGAGCAGTGAGAGCACTTCCCGCAGGCGTTTAATATCACTTTTGGCGTAACGTTGCTCTGTTGTGGTCTTCGAATTGTGACCAAGCAAACGGTTGACTTGAAATGTTTCGACATTCGGTTGATTTTCCAAATAGGTACTGACTGTATGTCGGAAACTGTGAAAACTCTTCAATGTATCTTTCGTAATGTGTTCCCGATTGAACTTGTTGAAGAAGTTTTCAAAATTCTTTGTGTATCTGGAATGCGGACTCCATGTATAGGAGGGAAACAATCGTTCAAGTCCATTTTTATCTGGCTTTCCGCGCAAACTTATTACGTAACCGAGGAAACCATGATTCAAAAGCGCAGGATGAATCGGAACTGCTCTTTTAGAATAAGCGTTCTTTACACGTTGCGTTGGATGAGAACCGGGAAGTTTGAAGTATGGAATTCCATCCGTCTGCACAATATCATCAAGAAACAGTTGACAAATCTCATTCAGGCGCATGCCGGAAAACATCGCAATAAGAATAGTCCAGGTTCGTTCCAGTTGTTTATAGTCGTTAACATCTTGAAGCTCTTTTAACTGGCGAAAGATTCGCTCTATATCGCTCTGAGAGTATGGATAGCGTTTTTCATCAGGTGCAACTGGATCTTCGATTTTTAATTCAGAACTTATCAACTAATAATATCATAACGGAGGATAAATTGCCATAATTTTATTCATCGTTATCATCATAGCTGCCAAGTACAGCAAGGCATTGTATGCGCAGGCGGTTTTTTCGTATCTGACATGAATTTTTCTGAATCGGTTGAGCCACGAATGTGCAACCTCGACAATCCATCGTTTAGGACGAAATCCATGCAGTTCAATTGCCTTCTTTTCTTCTCCGCGAGGTCGAATATGCGGCACCATGCCATGTCTTGACGCAACATCCGCTTTTCCGACATATCCGGCATCCAAGCAAACATTTTGAGTAATGTGTTCATAATGCTCAAAATCCAGGGGCTTCATACGCTCCTTGAGTAATTCATCAAGAACGGCTGCATCATGCCTGTTGGCTCCGGTTACGACGATCGACAACGGGATGCCAACTGCGTCTACGAGTAGATTTTTTTTGCTTCCTTGCTTACCCCGGTCTGTTGGATTTGCTCCGGCAAGTTCTTGCGCCAATGGCGCTTTTCCATGAGAACCATCCGCCGACTGCCATTCCCATGCAATCCCTTCCATCTCGTCATACTCCATAAGACCAGCGTGCCAAAGCTTTTGAAAAAATCCAGCTCGTGACCATTGCATAAATTTTTTATGTACCGCTTGTGATGTGATATTTTCAAATTCCTTGCGCGGCAATGCATTCCAAATAATTCCCGTGCGGAGAACATAAACGATAGCCGAAAAATACAATCGGTTTCCATAGCGAGATTTTCTCCCTCCTCCCGGTTTTCGGCGATAATTTACCCCGGGGCAACGTAAATCATTCGGAATATATGTTTCAACTTTTGCCCAAAATTCATCCGTTATTTCCCATGTTCTCAGCCTTGTCGTTGCCATGTTTACCTCCATTGTTTTTGCGTGAAGATAATATAGCACAAGGAGCTATTAAAATCAATTTATTAGTTGATAAGCTCTCAATAACTGGATTTTTTCTGGAGAATCTCTTTATAGGAAACGCACCATTTGAAGAAAGAGGAGAAATCAAACAGATATTCATTGACTGTTGCAATACTAATCTTTTTTCTGTATCCAACTTGATTGCCTGTTGAAGTGATAGGTTACGGTAACGAGAGTCCGTATTACGCCGGACGGGCAGACGGCGAATAACATTTTCCCGCATTTCATACATCCGGTCCCGTGTAATAGTGTGGAGCGGACACTCATTCCCAAAGTATTCGCAAAGCAAATTGAGACTGGTACGACAATTATTTTCGGTGTTAGCTGTCCATTTGCCGCTGCTCTTCTTGTAGGCGATATATTCTTCGGTCATCTCCTTCAGAAGATAGATTGGAGCAGGTTTTTCCGGTTTGATATCCATTTGTGAGGAAGATTCCGGAGTTACAAGACTACCAAATCCTCGTTGTTGATCGAATTCCGTATCATAGTTGCCGTTAAGATGCTCTATTCCGATTTTGTCGATTTTGATCCGCATTGTATAGTATTCTTTGCCGAGTTGATGCAGTGCGAGAATGGAGATGTCATCCAGACTTCGGTTGAAATTACGTTGCGCCGTAAGCTGAAGTTGATCGGCGGCGTAGGAATCATCTTTGCGAACGAGAAATTGACGCATATTGGAAATATCATCTTCAAAAACTTTTCGATAACTGGCAATATCTGCTGAAGAATCTTTTCCATCAAGCACCATGTCGTCAATTCCGGCTTCCAATACTTCCAGATGCAGATGAACCGCTGCTTTGAGTAATTCCTGAAGCTGCTCATAGGTCCAATTAGTTTTCTCTGCCACAGTAAAGAATCCTTTCAGTTGTTCCCGTAGCAATTTACAGACTTGCTCTACTTTTTGCAAACTGCGCGAGGGAATCTTCTGGCGAATTTCCCGTTTTTGCCATCTATCAGCCAGTGCTTTGGGCAGACGCATCCGAAAATACAGCACCCCTCGTTTCATCATTATACACGTGACCATCGGAATGGGTTCCCTCCTCTGGGCATTTGTGACCCCAAATGTGACCCCAAATGTGACCCCAGATTATGCCGTAGCGGGAAAAAAGACGCATTCTCGCGAGAATGTTTGAGGGGGAAAATAAAAATGGCATCCCCATCGGGATTCGAACCCGAGTTGCCGGGATGAAAACCCGGTGTCCTAGGCCTCTAGACGATAGGGACGCTCGAAACATGCCCTTTAATATAGAAGTGTTTTCGAAAAAATCAAATGAAAATTGATGAAAAGCCGGGATTTTTTCCGATTTGAAGATGAGAGGTGCGAGTGATAGCCTGAAGTGCGGGAGAGGAGGGCGTGTTCTCTCTCGGGAGCGGGTATTTTTCCGGGGAAATTATGATAGTACACCTTGAAAAGCGAAAAAAGAGGGGATATATTAAACATATCGCTTTTTTAGGGCGGTTAGCTCAGCTGGCTAGAGCGCTGCTTTCACACGGCAGAGGTCATGAGTTCGAGTCTCGTACCGCCCACCATTTTCAAAATTCTCCACTGACCGGTCTTCTGGTCGGTTTTTTCGTTTTGGGGGTAAATTTGAGCTCAACTCGCGTTTTGCCCGAAAGCGGAGAATCTCCACTTTTCTCTTATGAAGGTGTGTTTCAGACCTTCTCCCGGTAAATTCTCCGGGGGAGTAAAAGACCGGTCTTTTGGTCCGGAGAGCATTTTTGGGAGGAAACACACGTCGAGAAGCTCGACCTTTGATCGTCAATTTTTCTCTGCTATACATTCAATTTGTAATCTTTTATTAAGGTAACATGTTTGTAATCAGATAATAATGCAAGAATAAACTTGCAGAGGACATGTGTTCAAAAAATCAAGAGGTCGACCCCTTATTCGCGCAATTCATAACAAAAGACTTTTTGATTCAGAGAATTTTTCGAGTTTTGCGAAATTCGCTTTTTCAGAACAAACGACCTGAAGGCAACATTCGGACAACGTCAATCCTGTCGACCAATATTCAACTTTTATGCTATTCTAATTCCGGTCAGCAATCAAAAAATAGAAATTCCCCCTATTGTAAACCAATCATTTATGGTATATATTCACCGTATCAGTTTGCTATAAGACATGAAATACAGGAGGAGAAAATCATGCCTTTTGAAATTGGGACTTTTTCCGTTACGTTATTTGCACTCCCGCAGGATTTGCCGGAGAACTATATAGATTTGCTGAACGCCAATCGCGCAGGCAGTTTGGAACTGGTCAAGGATGAGCCTGAGATTGGCTGGGCATCGGGACGTTGTCTGCTGGATTCCCAAATAGAACAGAGCACCGTGCTTTGGAACAATCTGATTTACATCAGTCTGCGCAAAGCGGAGCGCAAGATTCCGTCTTCCATGCTCAAGGCATGGTGCCAGCAGGAGGAACAGGCTTGGATGCGTGCCAATGGACGAACCAACGTACCGTCTAAGCAGAAAAAACAAATCAAGGAGGAGGTGATTGAAAAGAACCTGATGTCGATTCCTCCAACGCTCTCCTCCATCCCGGCGGTCATTGACACGGCAAATCGCATGCTCTATCTTGGTGCGTCCTCCTCCGCGCAAATCGACCTTTTTGTTGAATATTTTGTCAAAACATTCCACTTCGAACCGATACAGATCAATCCCGAGTATTACAGTGAAAGTGAGTTTGGGAAACATGCCGATGAGCTGCCTGTCATTGAGTTTTCCACCAGAGCGGATGGAGAAACTGTTCCCGGACGTGATTTCCTGACATGGTTGTGGTATTTTTCCGAACAGGAGACCGGGGGGTATGCTGGAGATTCCGGAAGTAGGAGAATGTACATTCACGATTGAGGGTCCGTTGACATTTGCGTTGGCGGGCGAAGCCGATGGAGCAGCGGAGAACACTCTCAAAAACGGGCACAGTCCCTTACGGGCGGCCGAAGCAAAAGCTGCTCTTTCTGTGGGCAAAAAGCTCAAGAAGGCGAAATTCTATCTGGAGCACGAGGAAAAGGTCTGGCAGGGAACATTTGATGCGGACACTTTTTCCTTTGGGGGGGATGAAGCTGCCGGAAGGCGAAGAAATGGAACCGGACGACCGTCTGGAGGAACGCATTGAGTTCATGAATACATTTCGACTGGCGCTTGTGGCATTTTTTCAAGAAGTTCGTCGAAACGCTTCTTTCTTCAGAGTGGGAATCTGAAGAACAGAAAATCCGTGAATGGGTCGTGGAACGGGATGAGAGGTAACTCAGCCTCAAGTATAAAAAGGGTCTCTTTACCAGAATTTATGGGGATAATACGTTCAGGTTGAGCGTAACTTACAAGAACTGGATAATGAGTGATTTATTATGCCACAGCATATAACCGTTGTAAATTATGACCCGGAATGGCCGTCAAAATATGTACGAGAGCGGGACTATATTACCGAAATACTGAAAGATAATTGTATTTCTATCTACCATATTGGAAGTACATCCGTTCCGGGACTGGCCGCCAAACCCATTATCGATATTATGGTAGTCGTCAGGAGCCTGGAGAGGGTAGATACGGTTGCAGAAAAGCTTTCAAACATAGGTTATGAATATCTCGGTGAATTTGGGATAGTGGGTAGGCGTTATCTTCGCAAAGGCGGTGATGAGCGGACCCATCAAATTCATATTTTTCAAGCAGACGACTGGAACAATATCGGACGGCATCTTGCGTTCCGTGATTATATGCGTACCCATGAAAGAGAGCGGAACCAATACACAAAAATCAAGAAAGACCTTGCACAAAAGTTTCCTTATGATATAGATGGATATTGTGATGGGAAAGAAAATTTTGTTCGTGAGATGGAAAACTATGCGCTTGCCCAATACGACGGGATATGGGATAAACTGTATATTGCCGCAAGGAAAGTACAGAACGAGAGGAAGCTCTCTCCTCTGATAGAAGTTGGAAGCGTCTCGGCAGCAATTCTTTCTGCAAAAGGAAATATCTATACGGGGGTTTGCATTGATACGGCTTGTTCATTGGGGATGTGTGCGGAAAGAAATGCGATTGCAAATATGATAACAAACGAAGAAAGCCAAATCGTAAAAATAGTCGCTGTCATGCCACATGGAAAAGCAGGTATGCCGTGTGGAGCTTGCCGGGGAATTTATGATGCAGTTGAATAAAACAGCAGGCGAAATAGAAATTTTGTGCGACTATGAAACGAAAAAGGTGATACACCTGAAATCTTTAACCCCCGAATGGTGGAGCACCGACCCAATGGAAATGAGGGAATGAGGGAATTTTTCATGGAATATAGAGTAATTGACAGAAACCACTGGAAACGAAAAGAATATGGAAGACGAAAAATTGAAGATACTTGCGGCATTCGACCTGGAAACCACGGGGCTTGACCCGGCTGTTCATGATATTATTGAAATAGCCATTGTCCCTCTGAATCCAGATTTCAAACGGTCGGAACTGCCGGAATTCACAGCCCGGATAAAAGCCGTCCATCCAGAGAATGCCGATCCTGAATCCTTGAAAATCAGCGGGCTCAACCCGCTTGAGGGCGAAGACATCCAAAAGGTTGCCACGGATATAATCATGTGGATGGCGGATAATCATATTGAACGTATAGAGGCGGTGGGACATAATCTCAGGTTTGACCTGGATTTCTTCCAGATAAAGTTTCCATCGCTTTCTCGCATATTTTCCAGATATTGTCACGACAGTATGCAACTTGCCATTGTCATCAATGATATTTCCTTACTGCAAACAAGGAAGAAACTTTTTCCGAGCGTCAGTTTGCGGAACCTGAAACTTCAGCTTGGGCTGGATGAGCCGGTTCAGCACCGGGCCATGGATGACGCGCTTGACGCGGCGGAACTTTATCGTCGTCTGCAGACAAAGCTGATCATCAACTGACAGGAGCGATTTTTATGCCGAACATTCAAAAAATCTTGAACGAAGAAATCCGCCGTTTGGCTCGCAGAGAAATCAGGAACGAGCTTGTAAATCTGAAGGAGCAGCTTGCGTTGATGCGAAAAACCATTACGGAACAAAACCGCAGAATCAAGGCGTTGGAGGACGTGGTTCCCGCGCCTGCGAAGCCGGTGCGGTCACCCGTAAATCCTTCGACTGCAGCAAAGCCGGTACGTGTTACGGCAGGTCGGATCAAAAAGCTGCGAATGGAGCTTTGCCTTTCCCAAAGGAAATTTGCCATTTTGCTGGGCGTCAACCCTAACTCGGTTTACTATTGGGAGTCCGGAAAAATCGAGCCGAAAGAGACCCAGAAACGCAAAATTGCGGCAATCCGTGATGCAGGGAAACGCGAGTTGGCGAAATTGATGGCGGAAAAGAATATTGTGATAAAATTGAAAGCTCCGGGAAAGCCGGGAGAAACAGTAAATGAGCAAAAGAGCAAAGCGGAAAAGCGAAAAGCCAAACTCAGGGCGAGAAAACAGCAGATCGCCCTCAGTGAACAGAGTCTTTCCACACGTCTTTCCTGTGCGTTGGAGAAACTATGCGAACCGGTCATGCCGGAATACATAGACGATTCCAACGGACCGGATCTTGTTGGTCGTCGGATTGTCTGGCGGATGGGACAGATTGCCTGGAACATCGTGGTTACCGGGCGCAGAGAGTCTATATCGGAGGCGTTTCAGCGCACTCAGTTGGATGTGGAACAGCAAAAAACTGTTCAAAATGAGATCATCGGTTTGGCCAAACGAAAATATGCCGAATTTCCGAACCTGCGTACTGCCATCCGGGATTTTTTCTGTATTGCTTGTCGGCGGTGTTCCCCACATCAAAGCACGTCCGGGCGATACATTTCCGGAAATACCGTTTCCCGAGTTTGGCGAGCCTGAAAGCGAGCCTGAGACGGGTTCAGATGTCACGCCGGATATCGTTCGTACTCTGCGCAAAAGGATGAAATTGACGCAGATTCAGTTTGGTGAGATCTTTGGCATATCTTCGAAAAAGGTCTCCGCATGGGAACATGACAAGGCGGCACCTTCCGAGGAACAAAAGCAAAAAATCCAATCTTTACTGAAAGAAAACAATGGGTAAGAGCAGAAGCCATGATAATATACCGCGTCGCAAACGCATGACACGGGAACAACGGCTGCAGTCGGCCAAATCAACAGACTTTCTCTCAAAGCATATGGCGAAAGACATGGTCAGGCATTATGCTCGCTGGTATGGCGTAGATCTGCTGTGCGCGATCGCTGAATTGCGTCAACTGGGACTCGAAGTATCTCCTGAACGGGAAAAAGCTGTCAAAACCACTCTACGGAATCGCCTGGAACAGAAACGGAAAAGTCAGGAAGAATCATTCAGTGCGGATATCTCATGTGATTCCGATGAAACATTTGCATTCATTGCCGGGTACACGTCTGGAGGAGCGCCATATGGGGTTACGTGGGGTGAAATGGAAGATGCTGATGGAGAAGTGAAATAAATGAGCAAAAAAAATCACAAGGGCAGGATAAGTTTAGAAAAAGAACTTGAGGACATCTTTTCAGAATTGTCTTTATGTTCGGGCTTGCCTGTAGAAAATATTGACAACGGGAAAACCGGAAGAAGTGGAAAAAAAGAGGTCGGCCACCAAAAAATTCCTGTCGGGCATTGATCCCGTTGGACACTGCAAAAATCCGCCGGGGGTATCTGAAGGAATATAAGCGCCGGAAAAAAGTCCTTGAAAGGTTGGAGGAGCAACTTCAACGGTATGAAGAATCAGACGAGCCGGAGTACCGTAAATATCTTGCTCGCACGTTCGGTGCGGAACAAACCCTTTTACGCGAGCTGACGGAACAGATACATTTGTGTCAGAACCGATATGAAAAAATTCGCTTTCTAGCCCATGAATCCCATATGTCGAAGGAAAGGTATTGTTTTACCTTGCGTTCACAGCTTACCTCCGAACAGAATTTCTGGGAACTTCTGGAGATGGAATTGCAGAGATTCTTGGAGTCTGGCAGAAAAACACGAGAAGAAGAAAAAACGGGAATATGAAAAGAGCGCCCGGGAACTTCGTTCCGCCGTCTTCGGTGTTGATGAGGACGAAGATATTGAAATGGACGAAACATGTGAGGACGATGATGATTTTGAAAAAATCTTCCAAAAGCTCTTTGACAATCTTTTTGGGAGATGACGATAACATTCCGGAGGAAGAATCGGAAGTCAGTGAACTGAAAAAACTGTATCGTGAGCTCTGCCTTCAATATCATCCGGACAGAATGGGAGCTCATGACGCTAAAACGCAACGCCTTTGGCATGAGATACAGGACGCGTATGTGAATCGTGATCTTGAAGGGTTGCGCGCCATCCGTTCCGGAATCGAATTGGAATCTGGGGAAACGACTCTCAGCTGTTCTGAAATCGACGAGATGCTCCTGGATATTGAGTGGAGTATTCAGGAGAAACGTTCTGAACTCCGTGCACAAAAAAAGACTCCGATTTGGGGATTCTCTTCATGGACGGAACAGAAGCGGAAACAGATAGCCAAAGAGATCAAGTCGGAATTCGATCAGAATGCCCAAATGACCAGGTTGCAGTTACAACGTTTGAAAACGGAATTGGAGCGTCTGCTTCAATGGAAGCCCAAGGAGAAGCGAGGCCCAACTCCGCAGAAGATGACAAAAGAGCAGTTGCACAAAGAGATGCTGGCTGACATCCCGGATTTATTTGATTTGTAGATGTCAGCTTCCTTTCAAAAGAATCTTTTCCTGTTCCGCCCATGAGTCGGGAAAACTCCGGCGGCAACTATCCCAGGAAAGGTCAAGTTCGCCGGAGAGGAGTTTATGGATGATCTTAGGGGAAAGGAGTGTCAGGCGAATCGTCCGGGAAATCAACCCTGAATCAACTCCGACGGTTGCAGCCAGATCCTTGATATTCGAAAATTTTCCTTCATCAATCATTTTCTGCCAGCGGAAAGCCCGGGCAAGAGCCAGCTGAATTGGAGTATATTCTACATGTTCACTGTCGGGGGTAAAATTCTCGTTCTGCCACCGGCGATTTTGAAAATCAACGGGATCGTCACCCGGACATTCCCGTTTTCCAGAACTTCAATCTGTTTCTTCTCCATTCGCGATTTCCTCCATAAGAGTTTTGATACCTGAACTCTTGAATTCTACAGTGAGCTTGCCTTCGTGAACTTCGACCTTTTCCAGAAGAAGATGGAGAAGGCGGTTCATTTCACCGGGCGAGATCTCCTGCCAGAATGTTTCTTTGAACAGTTCTGCGATTTTCTCAGCGGGAAGATTCAACACTTGCGCCAGTTTTATCAGAATCGTCGGTGTCTGAAGCATTTTCACCACCTGTTCCCGAGTGATCCGCTCCACATCTCCTGCGGGGATCTGGCGCACCGGGCAAGTCGGAGTTGCCCGTTTGGAATCCTTTGCACAGAAATAATAGTAATACTGTTTTCTGCCTTTCCCGCGCATAGGTCGGCATCATTGCGCAATCGCAGTGTCCGCAGCGTAAGATTCCTTTTAACGGAGCAATGATTTCTGTCCTGGGCATATGGGCTGGTGCGGGATCATTCACTCTGAGAATTTCCCGAGTCCGATCCCAGACGTCCTGGGCGATAATCGCTTCCTGTTCTCCATCACAAACGCTGTTTTTTGTAGTTGACCTTACCAACGTAAGTATGGTTGCTCAGAATCCGATAAATATGCTGTCTGTTCCAAATCCTTCCCTGCTTGGTTCGAATCCCGTCTTTGTTGAGTTCCTGGGCAATCAGTGCCGGAGACTGAACCTCGATGAATCGCTGAAAGATTCTTTGGATGATCCGTGCTTCCTCCTCCACGATGGTCAGCTTCTTGTTTTCCACACGGTATCCCATCGGAACGCGACCGCCGACCCATTTGCCTTTCTTCCGGCTGGCGGACATCTTGTCGCGTACACGCTCGGTGATGACCTCCCGCTCATATTGCGCGAAGGTGATGAGAATGTTGAGCATCATGCGCCCGGCGCTGGTGGCGGTATTGATTTCCTGCGTCACCGCGACGAACTGTGTGCCCCATTCGTCAAATTTCTTGGAGAGGTCTGCAAAATCGCAGATGGATCGGGAGAGTCGGTCGATCTTGTAAACCACGATGATGTCGACCAGCCCGGCTTCACAGTCGGCAAGGAGCTGCTGAAGCGCCGGACGTTTCATATTGCCGCCGGAATATCCTCCGTCGTCATAACGAGTCGGGAGGCAGACCCATCCGTTGGCTTTCTGACTGGCGATATAGGCTTCGCCGGCCTCCCGTTGAGCATCCAGACTGTTGAATTCCTGATCCAGTCCTTCCTCAACGGACTTGCGTGTGTAAATCGCGCATCTCTTCTTTTGAATCGTCTGCATCACCATCACTTCACCCCGAAAAAGAGTTTGCCGTTCCAGCGAGTCCCGGTAATTTCGCGGGCGATGGCGGAAAGCGATTGATAGACCGTTCCGTCATATTCGAATTTTCCATTCCCGAGAGCCGTCACTTCATATTTTTTACCTTTCCAGACCCTCTGGTAGCGAGTTCCGCACACATGGGAAACTCCATTTTTTCCATACCTGAGATTTGCCTGGGGATCGCCGTCTGCAATCTGCTCAAGAAGTTGCCGGTCCGCTTCGGAGAGGCCGCCGTAATAAATCTCTTGAATCCGGTAGGCAAGACGGCGGCGCAGGTTTGCAATATTGGTCTGCCCCGGTTCAAAGCCAAAGAGGTCACAGAATTTTTCCCGAAGTTCTGCCTGATTCATCAGATCCAGCAACTCCAGCTGCCGTTTTACCTCAGATTCATTCATCATGCCGTAACCCCTTTGCTTTTCTCTATATACAAGCATTTATCCCTGCGTTTATCCAGTTCTTTTGCCTTGATTCTGCGAAGAACTGCGGCAATCAGATCGATCGCCTGACGAATATTTTCGGGGAGTTCCCGTTTATCCATTTTTCTGCCTCCTGAGTTCGGAAAGTTTGAGTCTGCCATTCGGGGGAATCCCTCCAAGGCGTTTGTCGGAAAGGCGGATCATCGGCTTGCGGTCGAGCTTCGCGGGAAGCGTCTCGGGCAGAGACGCGCCAAGCATGGATCCGCAGACCGCACAGCCCGCGACACAGTCCAGAAAGTGGTTGTCGTGCGACTGCGGTTTGAGTTTCCACTCGTCGACCGTGCGGCCGCGCCCCTGTGTTTTGACGCGGTATTCGGCGGTCAGATGCTCCGCGAAGAGCTGATGAGCGCCGGGGATCCGTCCGTAGAGCGTGAGCGACCCCTTGTCGCCGACGGGAACCGCGAGCCGCGCGTGAATGAAACTCTTCCAGTAGTTCGTGTCGTAGATGACATGCCGGATCGCCCGTTTCCCGGCGACATTTGGAATCATCCAGTTGAATCCGAGCCGGTCGCCCTGCTGTTTGCGGTATTCGGTCATGGGTTTCGAGGATGCGCCAACGTATCTGCCATGCGACGGCAGGATCACTCCGGCGTGGGAACTCTGACGGCAGAACTGATAGACGACATCGGTTGACTGTCCCCAGTTCGCATCCACGAGAGCGCGCTCGATTTTCAGGACAGCCCCGTCCTCGCGCTCCCACTCGCGCCCGAGACATTCATCGGTCAGCGCGGACAACGCGGCGTACAGGGCTCCCTCGAAGCCCGCTTTCGGGAAGAGCGTCTGAATGCTCGGATTCGCATCGGCAAGCGAATACTCGTGCCGGTGCTGATCCGGCCATGAGCCGTAGTCGATGACCGCGCCGGTGAAGTCCTCCGCCCATGCGATCACCACATAGAAAAGCAGCGCTTTCTGATCGGGGTAGGTCAGGAGTATTGCTACTCCTTTCCCCCCTGAGAACCGTACGTGCGAGTTTCCCCGCATACGGCTCAAGCTTTTAATAAGGCATTGATTTCTCAACACCCGGCTTTAAGGTTGGTTTTGAAGTTGGAAGAGTCATTTGACTCCCCATTTCTCCCTCTCCTCATAGTACGAGCGGTCGTGGCTGTCATACGGATTCATGTCTGTTTTGATCTGCCTGTGCCGAAGGATTTTGACATCATTCGGGTATGTCAGGTAGAGCATGGTTCCATCTTCCTTCTTTGCGAAGAAGTGCCAATCCTGCCCGTTGAGTTTGGTAAAGTATCTATTTTTACACCACCTTTTTCCTTTGTCGTGGTGGCGGCGTACCGCCCATTGCCACAATCTGCCCCAAATCCAGTTGCTAAGATTGTTGAATGTGTCGGCGCTGTTGACAAACCGGTAGTAGTTACACCATCCTCTTATTACAGGATTAAGCGCTTCAATAACCTTTTCGGCGGAAGCTGCCTGTTTTGCGGCTATGATTTCTCCGATTTTGTCACGCAGTCTCTTTACTCGTTTTTCTGCGGGTTTTACCAGTACGATGTTCTTGTACAGTTTGATATTGAACCCCAGGAAGTCAAAACCATCGCTTATATTTGTGATTACGGTCTTCTCTTCTGACAGTTCCAAACCTCTTTCCCGCAGGAATGTTCTTATCATCGGCTTGATTTCCTCTTCCAGCACCTCTTTGGAATTGCAGGTGATGATGAAGTCGTCTGCGTATCTGATAAGGTTTACTTGTCTGTTTGGTCCCTTGTGTTTCGGGGTTGTCCAGTAGAATTTGCCGTTTTTGTGCGATTGGTATCTGTTCTTGTATTTACTGTACAGAAGATTTTGGAGACCGTCCAGTACCATGTTGGCGAGGGTTGGCGAAATGATTCCGCCTTGCGGTGTACCTGCCTCGTTGAAGAACTTTTTGTCGTTCTCGAAGTATCCGCACTTCAGCCACTGCTTCAGTATTGACGTTTCCATTGGGATATGTTTGAGCATCCAGTCATGACTGATGTTGTCAAAGCATCCCTTTATATCTCCTTCCAGTATCCATTGGGGGCGGTCTGATCTGCGCATGATGGAACCGATATGATCGATTGCATCTTGGCAGCTTCTGTATGGACGAAAGCCGTAGGAGTTTGGATCTCCAGTAGTTTCCTCTACAGGTTCGAGTGCACTTGCATACACTGCCTGCATTGCTCTGTCCTTCATGGTCGGTATACCGAGTGGGCGCATTTTGTTGCTCCCTGTTTTCGGGATGTATTTCCGCCTTAAAGGCTTTGCCCGGTAGCCTTCCTGTTTGAGTTCAAGGATCGCTTGGGCTTTGCTTTCGTTTGTATTCCATACAGTTCCGTCCACTCCTGGAGTGTGACTTCCCTTGTTCGATGACACCTTCTTCACAGCTAAGGCTTTTGCCGCGAAGGAGTGTGTCAGAATACGAGTTAAAGATTTTACCTTACCTATTCTTCCTTCCTGTTGAGCCTTCACAATTCGAGCCTGCAAGCGTGTCACAGTATCTTGTACTTGTTGCCAGTTTATCTGGTTCCAGTCAAGTTCACTGTCGACGCGCACGTCAGATTTTTGACTGACGTTCCTTTGATCGCCTTTCGACATTTTCTGTTTCACTCCACATTCGTTATTGTGATTAAAAACCATCCCGAAGTCTGCATGCTTTCGCATCACGGCATTGCCGCTATCCGCCCCATTACAGAGCGGCATTCGCTTTTTTCGGGTCTCTCATATCCGCACCCCCTATCGGCTTCCCTTGCGGGTCGCTTTCCTTGCGGGAAGGATACGGACTTACCAAGTTTTGTTTGAAATTCCATATTGAACGGGTTAGGTTCCGCCTCTTCGCCGGGGTATCATTGTTTGCGCATAAGAAGACGTTATCTTGTGTCCTTACACCCTTGCCTTTTGGCTCAAGCCTATCAATACCTTTGGCTTGTTGTTCGTTACGGCGTTTATCAGCAGTTCACATATGTTAACCTTACCGTTCGAGCCTAGCTCCCAGCCCCATGGTATTAGGGGACTTGTTCCTCCCTCGCGGGATTTCCTCTGTGGGTTGCATTGTCTTCGGGGCTTCACACCATCGGATTACTCCAATCGCATGCCCGAATAGGCTACTGTTGGCAAAACAACAGGTTTGTCTGTGTCTTTGGTACGTACTTTTGAAAAGTTTAAAGTCAAAAGAGCATAACATATACACATCAAACAAAATTTTCAAGCAACTTCTTGTCGCACGACGTCGACAAACATCGTGAGGCGATCGCATTTCAGCGGGACGCGCCGTCGGGCAAGTCCGTTGATCTTTGCACAGATCTCGTCCACGGAAAGGAGCGAGTCATCCGCCGTGTCATCCGGAAGCGGGTCGTTCTGATATTCCGACTGAAAGGCTGCTTCATCTTGAAACTTCAGGTTCATCGCGTGTTGAAGCGCCGATACTTCATCGTGGTTAAAGCGGGCTTCCCAGCTCACTTCCGCTCCGGCGTCCATTGCCTCCCGGTTCGCCAGATAAAAACTCCGTCGCCTTCTGGAAATTGCCCTCCGTGCGCAGAGCTTCCGCCCGGATCTCGGCATATTCCTCCCACAGTTTCATATTTGTGGGGAAGCGGTAGACCATTCGGGTCTTTTTCGCCGTTCCAGTCCGGATGTGTGTTTCGGTTGAGGATGATGTCGGCCATGTCACCCGGGCGGATGATCGTGCAGGGCATGATCCCGGAGATTTTCTGCCCCGGACCGGCAAGTCCCAGGATGTCTCCGGCAAGCACACGAACCCGCTTGCGTGTCTGTTCCAGCGATCCGGCAGATTCCGAGGTCTGCGGATCGTCGATGATGACAAGTGATGGGCGCACGCTCCGGCCGTCGCTCCGCTTGAACTTCATACCACGGATACGGCCGGTGATGCCGGCGACTCGGACGATGATGCCGGAAGCCCTGCTTCCTTCGACGGTCGGCAGAACGATTTCGTTGCTTGTCCAGGTGATGCGGGTGCGCTCGCCCTTGTAGAGCTGTCCTGCGCAGCGGTTCGCGATCCCCTCCAGCTGTGCCACCGGATAGCACACCTCCGGGAAGTCTTCGGCGAGACGCTCGTTGACTTCCAGCTCGGTCTTCAAAGAATCCAGAAGCTCCAGAGCCGCTGATTCAGTCGCGCCGATCAATACCACAAACTCGCGGTGACCGTAGAGCATCGACCAGAGCGCCGCGCTTTCCGTGATTGTTGTCTTCCCGGAACCGCGCGGGAGCGCCAGCGCAAAGAGTCCGCCTCGCAGAACCGCCGTTTCAATCTTCTCAATCACCTTCAGATGATCCGGCGACCATGCAAGAGCATAGGTCTCCGGGAAATAGCTCTCGCAGAAAAGCTGGAAATTGCGTTCGCAGGCGGCTTTCCTGTCGGGATTCACGACCTCCGGGAGCGGGCCGATGTCGCGTCCTGCGAGCGACTGTTCCGCCTGACGGTCGCGTTCGGCGTTGCGCCGATCCTCATAGCTGCGCGCGCCGGACGTCTCCTCCGGAGTGTGTTTCCGGTCGAACATCCAGGCAATGTATTTCAGGAGGTTGATGTTGCGCGGATTCTCGGAGGAGCCGATCCGGAAGCCGACGCGGTTGAACTCGCGGTAAAGCCGCGCCTGCGCCAGAACAAATCCGAACGACGTGGAGTTCAGAAGCCGCGCGACGTCCACCACGCGCATGTTACTCGGATTGATCGGCATTGTCTTCCTCCTTCGCCAGCCAGGCGGCATATTCAATCAGGTTGATCGTGCCGTCCGGATTCTGCGGCGCACCGGAAGCAAGATCCTCGGCAATCATCTCCGGAGAAGCGGTCCGGGATCCGGCCTGTTTCAGCAATTTCACCAGCACTTCAGGCTGCAATGCAGTGATTTTCAAAGAATTATCCATCTATTTCGCCTTTGTTTTCAGATTGCGACTGGATAAGCGGCGCAAGTCATGGTTGTATATGCACCAGTGAAGCAAAGAAGTCGCAAGTCAAACAACCAGAAGGAGGTAAGTATGTGCGACACGAGCAACATCACAGTCGGAACCATCGTCATGGTGAAAGTCGGACGCAATGAGATTGAGGTCGTCGTAACCGAGATCACCGCGAACGGCTGGAAAGTCAAAAAGGTCGGCAGCGACCGCGAGTTCATCGTCACCAGAATCGAACGGGTCATCGCCGAACCGGGAGTGCCGGAAGCGGCTCCCGCAACGGAACTGGAGGCGGAAGCAGTCGATGCGGAGATCCCGTCGGAAGCGGAAGAGGAAGTGGACACCCCCAATCCCGCGCCGGAATCCGGCGGATCGCCGGAGAAGAAGCTCTCACTCCTGAATGCGGCTCTGCTGGTCCTCAAGCGCAGCCGGACGCCGCTCAACACGAAAGAGATCCTCGCGCAAGTCGTCGAAGAAGGTCTCTGGAGTCCGAATGGAGCAAAGACTCCGGAGCAGAGCCTTTACTCCGCATTTTTCCGCGAGATCAAGGAAAAGGAGACCCCGCGCGTCCGCAAGAGTGCCGCCCGCCGGGGCGCATTCGAGTTCAACAGCTGACCGAAGCGGCCGGTGCGGAAGTCGGAGCGGGAAGTGCATCAAGGAGTAGTTCCCGTGCCGTATACAGAGGCAGGAGCAGTTGGATGTATGCGCCAAAGTGCTCCGGTTTTACTTCCTGACCGCTCCGGAGGTAATTCCGAACCAGACAGGTGCGCGGTCTGCCGGTTTTCTGAGAAAGTTCTCCAAAGGGTGTTGCCGGAATGGCCGCACGAGCCAGCTTCTCGGCATGAGCCTCCAGTTTCGCCAGACGGTTTTCCGCCTGAATCCGCCGGTACACTTCCTCTTCCAAAGTTGCCACCAGAGCTTTGACCTGTTCATTGCTCATGCCCGGAGAAAGATATGCTCCGGTCTTGCGGATGGACGGCAGAACCTCATGCGTCACCCAGCGTTTGAATTTTCTTATTTTTTCAACTCGCTCTTTGATCTGGGGTGCAATCCGCGCCCCCCCCATCCTTGCAACGTGCCTGTTCAGGCTGGAAGTTGAACAGGAGATGATAAAGTCCCGGCTCATTGACCACTGTTGCATTTTTGCATACGCCCAAGAGAATCCTTGACTTTTTGCCAATGAGATTTCGTCCTTATCAAGTCTGCTGATAGAACGTTTGTGGTCGGAATCTCCAAAGTATTTGCAGATGTCTTTTGCTACAAACCAGTGTATCCCGTCTTTTTCAACGATTCGCACCTTACTTCCATTAAACTCTTTTTACGATTTCATTCATTTGCAGCCTCCCTTTCGTTGTTGTTCTTTATTCTTCGACAGCAGGGGTAAGCGCCTGCCAGTCACAGCCCTCGCCATGGACGAACTCCGCCCAGCGGCGGCGGATCACGTCCGCATACTTCGGATCAAACTCCATCGTGCAGTTGACGCGGTTTGTCTGCTCGCAGGCGATCAACGTGCTGCCCGAGCCGCCAAACAGATCCAGCACAGTCTCGCCCGCCTTCGAAGAGTTGAAAATCGCCTTGATCGCCAGCGCGGTCGGTTTCTGCGTCGGATGCACATATTCCCGCGTATTATCCCGTTTGATGTCCCAGACCGTCGTCTGGCAGCGGTCGCCGAACCACTCGCAGTTCTCCCCCTCATGGCAGCCGTAAAAGCACGGCTCCGCCGCCCAATGGTAATCGCTGTGACCAAGGATCATTCCCTTGTTCCAGATCAATACCTGTTTGGATTTCAGTCCGGCATCAATGATGGCGTGTTCAAACTGCAAATGATTGCTGCTGGCATACCAGATGTAGAACGCCCGCTTTTCCCGGAGGCTCGCTTTCAGATTTTTGAATGCGGCAAGCAGGAACTCCGAAAGTTTTTCTCCGCGCAGATCGTCGTTTTCAATGACCTCCCACAGTCGGCCGCCCGGATTGTTCACTCCGCGATAACTGACTCCATACGGCGGATCGGTGAAAACGAGATCCGCTTTCCCGCCGCTCATGAGACGGGCGACATCTTCCGCCTTGGTGGAATCGCCGCACATGAGCCGGTGCTTGCCGAGCTGATAGATCACCCCCGGCTGACTGACCGGCTCTTCCGGGACATCCGGGACGGCGTCGGCATCCGTCTCTCTCCTCGGCAACCACATTTTCTTCGGAACTCCCGTTCAGCAGACGGTCAAGCTCGTCTGCGTCGAAGCCGAGGAGCGAGAGATCAAAATCCCTTTCCTGCAAATCGCGCAGTTCGATCGGCAGAAGGTCGTAGTTCCACTCCGCGATCTCGCCGGTCTTGTTGTCCGCAATCCGATATGCCTGCACCTGTTCCGGCGTGAGGTTTTCCGCGATCACCACCGGAACTTCCGTGAGACCGAGCTGTTCCGCCGCTTTCAGGCGGGTGTGCCCGACAACCACAACGAAATCCTTGTCCACGACAATCGGCTGCTGGAAACCGAACTCCTTAATCGATTTGGCAACCGCCTCCACCGCGCCGTCGTTGAAGCGCGGGTTCTTCTCATACTGACGGATCTCCGAGAGTTTCATGTTGATGATTTGCATGTCGTCAGTGTCCTTTCTTAGTTGTTTCGTTAAGGATTGAGCTTTCATTATGCCGTTATGCCTTGCTTTCTGAATGGAACCTATGCGAAGCTGAATTCATCTTTGCAATGCTTGCCTGTACTTTTGTATCTATCACGATGTTTTTTGTAATTCTGACTTTAAATGTTGGTTTTACAAGGATTTTACTGATTTTTTCTTGCAATTTTGATTTTTAAATGTTATATTTGCAAGAAAAACCACAGGAGGTAAATCATGATTGAACGCCAGATGTCCAATCAGATTCTTGAAGCAGTCAATCAGTATCCGGTCATAGCCGTTACTGGTCCAAGACAATCGGGTAAGACGACGCTTTGTCGTGAACTTTTCCCTGATTACGCATACTCCAATCTTGAAAATCCGGAAACGAGGCAGTTTGCCATCGAGGATCCCAATGGTTTTCTGGCGCAGTTCTCAAAGCCGGTAATACTCGATGAAATTCAGAGGGTCCCGAAACTGTTCAGCTTCATCATGCCCCTTGTGGATGAGCACAAAAAAATGGGCGAGTTTGTCTTGTCGGGCTCACAGAACTTTCATTTACAGGAAGCCATCAGCCAATCTCTTGCCGGACGCTGTGCCACGTTGAAACTGTTGCCGTTTTCCTTTCGGGAATTAAACCAGAAACCAAATCATGACATTTTCGCTCTCGGTAAAGAAGTCCCTGATGTTCCCTGATTCTCCCGGAAAACCGTTTGATCACATCTTCCGCGGAGGATATCCGCCAATCTATGACCGCAATATCAAACCGACAAGCTGGTATGCACAGTACACGCAGAGTTATCTGGAGCGCGATGTACGTCAGTTGATCAATGTCGGTGATCTTGAAACCTTTGAGCGGTTTCTGAGACTTGCGGCAGGTCGAAGTGGTCAGCTGCTCAACATGAATTCATTGGCCAATGATGTCGGCGTTTCACCCGTCACTGTCAAACGTTGGATTTCATTGCTCTCTGCAAGTTACATCATTTTTCTTTTGAAACCGCATGAGCGCAATTTCAACAAGCGTCTGATCAAAACACCGAAACTGTACTTCTATGACACAGGACTCCTTTGCTATCTGCTGGGGATTCGATCAGCCCAGGATTTGGAAGTTCACAGTCAGCGGGGCGCAATCTTTGAGACCTACATCATCTCCGAATTTTACAAATCCGCCTTCAATGCAGGGATTGAGCCACCTTTGTACTTCTGGCGTGATTCTCAGGGCAATGAGATTGATCTCATCATTGAGGATGGAGAAAAACTCTTTCCGATTGAGATCAAATCCGGACAGACCTTTTCGGGCAGTATGCTGGAAGGTCTGAACTACTGGCGCTCTCTTGATAAAAGTGATGATGGGATGCTCATTTACGGAGGAGCAGATAACTATACTAGAAGCCTTACGCTGGTTAGAAGCTGGTCAGCTGTTTGATTCCCCGCCCCCAAACGTTCGGAAAAGCCCTGCCACCGCGTTTTACCGCGCCGCCCCTGCGCTGATCCGTCTTCCGCGTCATTGCGCGTTGGCGGTGCCCGGAAACGCGTTCCCGGGGATCTCTGGCGCGGCAGAGCCGCTCCCGCTCGTCATTCAGAGCCGTAAAACAGTCATTTTTTGATGCTCTCTTTTACTGTAAAAATGCGATTTTTTCACTTCTGCAACTCCTTTATAATCAATGAATAGAATTTTTTTATCACCTGCAAGCAAGTCTGCTTATAACGCCGACTCCTTCCGCGCGCCCTCGAAAAATCCCTTTCAAGGGGGGAACCGTTGACTCTGGAATGTGCATAAGCCTTGCCGCCTCATTTTCGACCCCTCGAAGTCTCTGTGCTTCTATGAGGCTGGAAATACCCTTAAAATAAACGACGGATTTTCCCCGTCACTTTCCCGTCACTTTTCGGTCGGAGCGGTTCGATTCACCTCCGACCAATACTGTCTTTCCGTTTTCCGCACGGCATGCAGCCATGAATCGCCGGACGTGTAGTTCTCCATGATTTTGTCGACGGCGTAGCGCCAGCAGGGAAGATAGGCGTTCTCAATGAGATTTACGACCGATTCCCGGTTCGGAAAGTGCTGTCCGCTGCAAAAGAGAGCGGAACAGCCATACAGACATGGGTAACGGCGTCCTTTCCGGGGAATCCTGTTGAACAGACTCATAACCTTTTCCTCAAGTCCGGCGTGTTCGGCAAGAGAATTGAACAGCCGGTCAGCAATGTCGATTTGGTGATTGTATCTCACATCGAATCTCCAATATCCGGACGGTGTTCTGTGCAGACGCACGGTCATTACGGGTGATTCGGGACCGATATCCGCGAGCGGATACCGCAAAACTTCGTTTCTTTTCATGTTTCTCCTCTGGTTTGCTGGTTTCGTGCATCAGAAAGTGATGGCGATTCTTTTGCTGTTTGACGGTTTGACGCGGTTTGACGCATTTTCCAATAAACACGGTATTTCCCCGTATCTATCATCATCCCCCCTTATAACTGTCAAACTGTCCAACATACTATATATTTCTTTATAATTTATATTTTTTGAGTTCAAAATAGAAAAGTTACATGTTGGACGCCGGGGTGTCCAACATGCGTCCAACCGTCCAACATGTTTGACGTTTTTGGGGGTGTTGGACGCTTTGAGAGGTATGTTGGACAATCAGCAGTCCGACCATTCCGGCGGGCAATGATCGATTTTGTATCTTCCGTCGCCCAGAGATACGATAATTCCCCGGTCAGTGAGTTCGGCAATCGCTTCTCTGCGCTCTTTCGCGTTGCTGTTTCGTATTCCGGAAATGGAAATATCCCGGATGGTAACCCCGTTTCCCCGGTCAAGGCGTTGAATTTTCCTGCAGACTTTCTCCAGCAGGGTTTCCCTTGTCCGGGTTCTTGAATCCACATTCCGGTCTTCAATGTTCAACAGAAGCCGTTCCGCATTGGCAAAGAACCAGAGAACAAGCCGTTCCGCACGTTCCCAGTCGGTGTTTTTCAGTTCCGTTTCACGGCACTGCGTTGCAGGATCGTCGGTGAGTGACAGCAGAAAAGCGAACCGCGGGTAATACTCGTTGATGAGCCGTTTCCAGGAAAAATCAATTTCTTCCGGCGCGTTTTTGCTGAACATCTTTCCAAGACTCGCGGAATAACCTTTCTCAATATGAATGACGCCTTCCTTGCGCTTGAATGCTTCCAGCAGCAAAGACATTTCATCAAGGGTTTTCTGCAGATCGAAAGAATTCGGCTGACACAGAACGTGAACCATTCTGGCGAACAGAAAGCGACCAAGAAAACCGTTTTCCAGGTCGGATTTATCAGCTATTTTCCTGAGTACGTCAGGCTGGACGCATGCAAGAATATTGGGGTAGCAGTAATCCGCCGCGCGAATGTTTCCATGCCCTCCGCGTGAGGAAAACGAGCTTTTGAAGAAGCCCTTGTTGAAGGATTTCGTAAGAAACGGGACGGCATTGTGCTGCCAGCATTTCACATCGAGCCATGGCTGCAATTCCGAGATGGAAAGAATGCCGTTCGGCATTTTTATGAAAGCGTCCGCGAGACCTTCCGCGGATCCGGCGTCACCGATATACCAGTTGTGCCGCACGGCGAGTTGTTCAAGAAGTCCTCCGATATCCTTTCCGCTTGACGACGGCGCAACCAGAATCGAATAGAAGTTGGGAATCTGTCCCCCGCCCGTGTCAATCATATTGAGTCCCCGCAGCGGACCGATTCCGATCTGTCCGGCGATGTTCCCTTGTGCTCTCATTTTTGCCATTGCCGAGGGCGACGCCGAGCGCGGACGGCTCAAGGCCGCGCCGCACAGTGTCAGAGATTTCGCAATGCCGACTGCAATTGGGAGCGCGGGTTCTGACACACTGCAGAAGTAGCGGCACAGACGCCCGAACAGCGTTCCGTCGATTGCTTTCAGCACATCGCCGTCCCCCAATTTGCGCCACGACGGTTCGGAACTTTCTATGGGCTCCGCGATTTCAACAAACGGAATATTTTTTGGCTTCTGGGAGAGAATGCCGGAAATGTCCACGTCCGGGAGTGTGCTTTCATGGCGTTCGCAGCATCCGGGTTCGCGGAGTTCACGCAAGGCGCGCCAGTCGTTGCCCGAACAGCCGTTGTGATGGCATTTGAAGGCCACCGCACCGGACGGTTCCTGAATCAGCACGGCGGATTTGTTTGTGTGCGCCTCATTGAACGGGCAGACGGGGAAGATCCACTTGCGTCCGCCCTTCCACGGCTGCGGAGAGCCAAGTTCGGGGCAGTACTGCGCGATCCAGGAGTCCAGATCAAACGCCGGCATAGTGTGCTTCCATTCGTCATCCGGAACGTCGGTTTGAGTGTCTTTACTCTGATACGACACAATATCCTGCATTTGCTCCCGGGATACAGGCACAATATCTTGTGGTTCGTCCAGAATCCGGGCCATGCGGTGCGGACGTTCGGGGATGGAGTCGCCCTTGCAGTTCATCGTCCCGGGAAGCCGCCAGATCCGCGCCGGATTGTGAACCGATGTGTCGATCGCGACCTGTTCGGACGAGGCCTTTGCGATTTCGCCGATCACACGGCGCACCAGCTCGCCGTCATCCGCCGGGAGGTCGATCCGATACATCAACTGCGCCCCATTGCCGGAATCCGTCATAATTGGATCAGCCCAGCCAAGGGAGGAAAGCCCGTCGCGGATCTCGCGTGCCTTGGCCAGCGCGGATTCGTGTTCCGAGTTCGAACTGGACACTCCGGAGGCTCGTCTGGGATCGCAGTCGATCAGAAGCCAGCGCCGCCTGACAATATCCGTGTCGGCGGTCGTCGGATTCCGCCCCGCCGGACGCAGACGGTTCACCGCGCGGGCAAGCAGATCGGGATTGACCGGATTGACCGTGACGTAAACGCCGCGAAAGGAGAGCAGGCGTTTCAGCGCCTCCGGGACGGCGGAGATGTGCTCGTAATCGAAATAACCGGACTCGATATGCTCCCGCCGGTAATCGGCGCTGACCGCGTCCAGCACACGCACCTCGAACACGTCCCCGGCCTGAAACCAGAGGCGCAGAGCATGGGTGATTTCATTTGCGTCGGTCATTGCGTTCTCCATGGTATTTGTCGGCGAAATACTGTTCCGTCATGAGTGTGTGCATCGTGGAAATGAATCCCACGATCAGAGCTCTGACCTGCGCCGTCGCCTTCTCCTCCGCGTCCAGCCTGGGAAATACTTCGTTCCTCAGATAGCGTTCCAGAAGCAGAGCCTTGTGTCCCGAGTTGGCGGCAAGCAGCTTCTCGACGTCCGCGCACGGAACAAGCCGGACGACCTGCAGTCCGCCGGGTGTCCGGATCCGTTCATAAAGCGGAACGTTTTCGGTGTGTTTTGCCAGTTCCCGGTTGGGATTGCTCCAGCCGAGAATGTTGCAGATGTCGCGGATCACGAAGTAATTTTTATCGCTCTTCCGCACAATCCGGACCGGCATTTTACGGAACTGATACGTTGTGAAAGGATTCATCGGTGGACTCCTCATTGATGTTTTTCAAAAAACGGATCACACTTGCCGCCGTGTGGATGGCCTCCGTGATCATCGCCTTTTTCGATCCCTTGTGTTCATTGTGATTCAGACTTGCCTGCAAAAGCTCTCCCGCTTCTTCCGTTACGATGGCCGCCTGATGAATCGGACTTGTCGGCCAGGCGGGATGCAGTTTTTCGGCTCTTTCGATCTCGGAAAAGATTTGCGCCAGCGCGATTTCAATCTTCATAGACCGTCTCCGGTTCCGGCAGGGCTCCGAAGTGACCGTTCATAAGATTAACGGGAATCTCCTCGAACAGTCCCGGCAGAGTCGGATTTTCCATCAGAAGCGAGATGTCGCGCCCGTTCCGTGCGACGTAACAGCCGCGACGGAACTTGTTTTTCGGCAATCCGGCGCGATTGAGATCGCCGGGATTGCCGTTGGGCAGAAAGTTCCGGGCCAGTTCCAGACGTGCGCGGTACTGTTCATTTTCGCGGATAATCGGCGTAAGAGCGGCGCGGATGGCTTCCACAAGATTCCCGGCATGCCGGAAGCGTTTCTCCACTTCGATGAAATACTGCCTTGCCTGGCGGCCGCGTTCGTTGTTTTCCACCATGGCAAGTTCCTTGGCCATATCAAGACTGATGAGGTATTCTTTTGAGGGGCGACCAAGACTTTTTGAGAAATTTATCAAAAAGTCTTTGCCCTCCACAAAACGGTATTTTTCCACCCTGTCTTTAATCCAGTTCGCAAACTCCTGCTTGGATTCCAGGAATTTCCACAAATCACGGGCGTTGACTGCGGTGATTTTGTCTCCGTTCAGAGTGATTCCGGTTGTTTTGATGAGTTCCGTTGTCATGTTTGTTCCTTTCATGGGTTTAGTTTCTATTTCGATTTCAGCTTCCAGGGAATACGCCAGACCTGCTAGTGCGAATCGGTGTGTCGATTTACGTGTGTCGCAGCCTTCGCAATGTGGCGGCTCAGGAGGACAGATAGCGGAGCGTCAGCTCCCGGCATCCGCAAGGCTCACATTCAAACCATTGCTCCGCCCGTTTGCCGCATTCATCTTTGGGAAGCCATTTCGCTGGCAGCCATTTCTTGCATCAGGAACAGTAGGCCGGCGGTTCACCTGGTATGAGAGTGCGGTGCTTTGGAACAACTCCTTCGGGATGCAAGCTATCTTCTTTTCGTGACTGTCTTGCATGCGAAGCGGTAAAATGGAGCAAAGGGGCAGTCTTCCGGACACATATGCCCCAAATTAACGTTCCATGCGTTCTGGCGCGTCATAGTCCGGAATATGACCCTTGGGACGGGCCGGCAACGATTTGCATATAGCCCACGATTTGAAACCTCATATGAGGCGGAATATTAGCCACGTTCGTGACTGATTTCGAACAATGTTCTTCCATAGGCGTATTAACCAGTTATCCCGGTGTTGTCACTGGAACTGCGAAAGTCTTTCCATCACGCAACGTTATGCTCACGGATGACGAGTATCCCACTCTTTATGATGTTCCTCATAATAATAGTCCAGATTTTCATCAAGATCCGTTTGGGATGCTGAATATTCTATTGCGCGGTCAACTTCACCGGTTTTACCTAGATGGCAGATCAGGTCGCGATCCAGCCCGCGTATTAGCTCCACTCGAAGATCTCCCCAGTCGAACTTGCGCATCTCACATTCACGGAACTGATCGTGGTATGTTTTCAAAAACTCTTCATAAAGTTTCGAGATTTTTCGGGAAAAATTCCGGTAAAGAAAGAAGCGGTCCAGATGTCCGGCCGTGTTGTTTTTCATTATTTTTTCGGCCTGCTCAAGACCCTTTTTCCGGCGGTCGTCCAATTTGACAATTTCGTGTGCCTGATTAATGGAAAGTTCTTCCTTCCTCACTGCATCAATCAGTTTGGGATCCCCATGCCGCGTGATCCGTTCGATTTTGTCCACAGTCCCTCGTGTTGATCCGACTGCGTCGGCAATCATCTGCGTGCTGCGTCCTTGAGGAACCGGTGTCAAACCTTTGACACTCCGCTCTCTTTTCCGGCTGCAATCTTTTCTCGCAGCATCGTAACGCACCTCATCAACTCCGCCTGCGACAATGAGCGACGGACTCTCTGTGCTGTAATTGTATGTTGAAGTGCAGCTTCTTCGTCACTAAAAGAACGAGACACAACAGGAACTGTTGCATAACCAAGCTGTCTTGCCGCAATCAGGCGGGTGTGTCCATCCACAACAACATTGTCATGCCCTTCCCAGACAACAATCGGGTAAAGAGTATCAAACCCATTCTTTCTGATTGCATCCATTACCTGCCTTAGGTCCGTTTCCCTGATCTCGAAGACCTCGCAAAACGGCTGTGCCATCTTGAGTTCATCAATAGGCATCTGGATGACTTTGCTTTGTACGAACTTGTCCGTTTCCATGCCGGATTCTCCTTTCCAAGAGTTGGTTTTCGGGATGCGTTTTATATCTTCCTGCCGGGAGATAGCGGCATCTCCGGCTTTTTCCGGGTCTGTTTCTGCCTGCCGTACATGAAAAAGCCCGTGAGATTGACTCCCACGAGCTTGAAATGAATACCAAAAAATAATTGAAAAAAGTTTTGGTCTCCGACTTTTCTCCGGGTTAGAGCGGCAGTTTGTCTTTCGGAATTGCCCGGGCATTGATGGCGTCCGCAATCTGGATGTCCGTCACTGTTTCCCGATTGGTCTCCTGAAAAGCCCTGATGATCTTCGGAACCGGATAGAATTTTCTTCTTTGGCGCCCGGTAACAGCCTCACCAAGTTCAACACCGCTTTCGGCGATACGTTTCCGCCAGGCGTCGGCTTCTCTGTCCACATTGTCATGGTCGTAGACAGTCCGAAGTACAGCCCGCGCGGCATCCGCAACCGTGATGAAGCGCTCATTCAAGGCCTCGGCGTATTCCTGATTTTCCCTTGCCAGATGTGCATTGGCTCTCTGGAATGCTTCGCGCAACTCCTTTTCATGCGACCACTTCTCCTTATAAAACGCCTCCTTGTCCGGCCATTCCCGCGTCAGCAGAATAATACGTCCAGCGCGACAAAAATTGCTGATAGGATATCAGACAGCCCGATATGCACACCTGAATATAATCATAAACGACACTTAAAACGGCTCTCAGTTCATCGTCATAAACATTTTCCAGTTCACTCCGTACTTTCTCGCCATATCCCATCTCCCATGTCACCAGCAGATTCCGTTCCGGCGCGATGTATCGTACCGGATCCGGGAATAGATCGTAAAATATCCTCGGAAAGCAGTTTCGTAACGAGTTGCGGTACTCCTGCAACGGCAAGCTTTCTGGCGAAACTCCCGGAGTATCAATACTGCAGTCATAGACATTGCACATCACGATGTGGTAATAGCGGCCGAAATCCAGTTGCGGCAGTGTCCCGTCAAGAAGGGCGTCCAGTGTCCTGGAATGATGTCCTTGCCTGCTCAACAGTTCCCGCACATACGTCAGCAACGCCCGGACACACTGATCTCCATAGTCGCCCTTCACGTCCGTTTTTGCAAATATTTCCATCAAGTGCCGTTGCGGAATGGTGAGTTCAAGATGTCCAATGTTCATGGTCGCCGCCTTTTGATGTTATGTACACTCTATCGCCGCCGCATCGCAGATCGCTCAACTGCGGACGAAGTTTTTCATAGATGCTTTCCAACGTTTTGCGCAGTCCCCGTTTTGTTCGATGAAGAGTCCGTGCTGTCGCTGCATAATCGTAACCGTTGGCAGAGTAGAAGAGCATCCTTATAATGCGAAGTTCATCGTTTGACAGGGTCATAAGCGCCCGTTCCATCCGTTGTTCCAGATAGCCGCTGGGATTGCTGCGGACAATCCCGATGGAATCCGGGTCTACATCCTCGTTGCGTTCCCAGGTGATGTGTGACTTCACACTGGCATATTCGGACCGGACGATGACCTTTTTCATGTACGAGGAGAACCGAACTCCCTTGTCTGGATCAAAATGATCGAAGTATTTGACAAGCATCAGATTGCCGATGCCGACAAAATCCTCCATTGAAAGCCAGTAATAACGATGGATGGTGTTGACTGCCATTGTCAGCACCATCCCAAGGTGAGAGCAGATCAGTTTTTCCCTTGCGGCCTGGTACACGTCGTTTTTCTCCGGCTGTTTCAAGTCAGAAATGACGGCATGATATTGCTCCTTCGTCAGTTCCGGATATTGACGCAGTTCTCGTGCATAGCGATGAAGACCTGGATGTTTTACAGCATTTATTTCAATCATTTCTTATTCAACGCGAAATTTGACCTGCGTCATATTGAGTCCCGTGCATTCAGTTTTCGCAAATTCCGGTATGGTCATCAATTTATTATTTGTCGGCAAAGCCGTCCGATTTCCCACATAATACGCCCATAAACATGACTGGCATGAACCTCATTCAGTTCGTCCGTGAGATTCTGCGCTTTTGCAGGAAGCAAGCTGGCCATATCTAAAAGTTCCGTCAAAATCAGCTTCGGATGAAAACCGCAGTCTTTGGCCATCTGCTCAAAATGTTCTTTATGAAGCATCCCGCTTCTTGATTCTCCCCAATATTCATTGCAAGCCGTCGAGACATGCTCTCATATATGACTGTTGATAAAAGATCATACGCCGGAGCAAAAGACGGTTTGTTCCCATGGTAAAGAATCGCATAATTTTTGGCATGGGCATCACAGTTTCCAATCAGAAAATTGAAAATGACCAGTCTGATAAAGCGAAGTCTGTCAACAGCAGACAGATGCATCTCATTCATTCTCTGTATGCAATCCTCAATACCTGGACCGCCGTCCTCCTGATATTTCAGTTTCGGCGGTACATTCAGGATCTGACAAAATCCTCCTGGTGCAGGCGCATGGTAAAACCATCCTCTTCCTTACGGTCAAACCGTTTTACAACATAAAAACATTCATCGTTCAGAAAGAGAATGTCACATTCCGAAGCAGACAGTCCGACTTCTTTTGCCAGTCGCATGCAGAAATATTCATTGAATACGCTGTCCGGGAAATTGGGAATCGCAGGTTTGATAATATGAGTTGACGGCGTCCCATAAAGAGGCAGTGCAATTTTCCCATTCCGGAAACAGGCAACCAGTTTTTCCTGGGAACCAGCTCCGGAAATGCGAACTCCCTCATCACCCGCATCCAGTGGACGCTGGCCTAAATTATCAAGAATATGACATGCTTCAGCGTCCGAAAGTTCCCGGTATACTGGGGATCTTGCCGATTGCGGTGTTTGTCCGGGGGATAAAAAGATACCGCACCGGCACAGTCTGCTCCAATATGTTTTAACAGTCCAAATGTGTTTTCGGGGGACACTCGCAAAATCATTGCAACAGTCGTCCGGATACGTTCATCTGGCAGAAGATTGGAAAAGAAGTTCTCAACCACCGGATCATGGAATATTCCATCCGTCAGCGGAAGGTTCTGAGAAAGCGGATAGGCTTCTTTGTTTTGCAGATATTCCGGCGCATACTTGAACGAAAGTGCTCCGTTTTCCTGCAGCAATGTTCCAACCTGCGATTCATTCAGAAATACATTGAGTACATCCTGCTGCATCGGCTATTACTCCTTGTCATAGGGACTGTAAATGTACATTCCGACTCCGAGAGCCGAAAGTACTTGGAGAAGCTTTCCGATATGACATGTTTCTTTGCCGTTTTCCAAATCGCCGATAAATCGGATTCCGGTATTTGCCAATCCGGCAAGTTGCGCCTGCGTGACCCCTTGTTCTTTACGCAGTTTCCGTATCAGCGTCCCGATTGCTTCGCAGGTTTGTAATTCTGTTTTTGCCATTTTATCTCCAACTTATAATTTCTTACCGCTCGGTATAAATATAGCGTGATTTCAGCTTTTGTCAAACGAAATCTTACCGATCGGGGATTTTTCCAAAGAAGCTTCACGCCCCAAATACTCATATTCAACTGCAACCCTGGTTGATAAAGTGAATTCGGATGTTTTTTTGCTCTCCGGCAGGCCCTTGCTCATATTCCGAATCGGATGCCCAAAATCCGGCGGATTTTGTTGTGCTGCCACAGGCAGAGAACCTAAACAGCCAACAATACTCCATGCGAATGACTCATTCAGGAAATAGATATTGAGCATTGTCATCCGTTATACGGTAACCAATTGCGCGGTATCCGGCGACCCGGCGTTCAAACATCCGCATCGTCATCGTGATTTTCAGATCCGCGTAATCATAGATGATAACCTCGGTCTTCCGGTCGTACAAACGGTGAAGCCGTCCGGCATATTGTGCGAGGGTTCCCTTCCAGGAAATGGGCATGGTAAGAAACAGTGTGTCCAAACGAGGATCATCAAAGCCTTCTCCGAGGAATTTTCCTGTTGCGAGCAACAGCCGGGGAGTGCCCTCCGGGACTGCGGAGAAGGCCTGCAGAATTGATGTCAACTCCTTACGGCGCATTCCTCCGCGCATTACAAACAGCGGTTTCACATCGGCAAAAGCATTCTCCAGCCAGAACAAATGTTCTTTTCGTTCCGTAATCACCACAGGATTGCGACCGTGTAACAAAGCTGCCCGGACATCTTCCACAATCATCCGGTTTCTTGCATCATCATGAATAAGCAAATCGTAAATGGTATGAATCGTGATCTTTTCCTGCTGTTCCGGAGGCAGGGTGAGTTCCGTGGGCCTGATAATGACCCGATGATCAAATGGTCGCTCAAGTGCCTGCTGCTTGTCGTTGACCCGGTAGCGGACTGGTCCGCATTGCATGAAAATGATCGGATGATGACCATCCTTCCGGGTGAGTGTTGCAGAAAGTCCCAATACATATTGGCATTTGCACTGGCGAATCACCGATTCAAAGGAGAAAGCACTCAGATGATGACACTCATCCGCAATCACCATGCCATAGTTGCCGACAATATCATCGACGACACCTTTCTTCACCAGACTCTGAATGGAAGCAATATCAATGATGCCTGTCGGCTTTCTTTTGCCGGAACCGATTATTCCGATTTCCGATGGCGGAATCCCAAGAAAGTTTTTCAGGCGGCTCTTCCATTGGTTCAGTAATTGTACCCGATGGACAAGAATAAGTGTGTTCGTGGCTCGTTTTGCAAGCAGGTATATCGCGACCACTGTCTTGCCGAATGCGGTCGATGCCGACAGTACTCCCAGATCATTTTTTCAACAACGCTATCGCCGCCTTTTCCTGTTCCGGACGGAGTTTCCCCTGAAATGCAAACTGCTGCGGCTTTCCACGATTTCGTTTATCGGATACGGTATAACGTATTTTATTTTCGACCAGAAGCGTAGCGATATCGTCGGCACTGCCGCGCGGCAGACCTATGTGATTCGGAAAATCTTCCGCACAACAAATGATACGAGGTTTATCGTAAGTCGGCATATGCATTGCTTGAGCGCGATAAAATTCCGGATTCTGGAATGCCGCAAGCCGTAAAAGAGCTGTCTGCAATTTCGGCGTAAGCTGGGCTTTCGTAAAATAAATCTCGTTTTCTATGATGATCTCCAGTGGTTTCGTCAGGCCGACGGCGAGATCTTTTTCTTTTCGCCTGCGAGATGGAGGCTGTTCCCATGGAACCTCGTCTTCTTCCAATATCGGCATTTTGACTGCGGTAACACGTCCACTTTCCACAGCTTGTGCGGCAAGAGTTTCCACTTCTGCCGGTTGCATCTTGCGTATTCCGGCAAGAAACTTCCATTGATCCGGATAGGGGGTCATCGCATCATCCAGAAAAACACTGTTCCCGCGCTGGCGTGGTTTTGCCTGAAGCGGCAGAGCTATCAAATTGCCCAAACCTCCCTGCGGCATCGTGTCCTGATTGGGAAAAAATCTGTCATAGGATTCAAATCCAAGTTCAGGACGGCTCTCCATGGTTTCCGTCAAGAGAAAGCAGCCCAGGCGGCGAGCTGTACGGGCGGGAATTGGCGAAGTGAAGAAAATCCAGACGTGTGCACCATTTCCGGAACGGGATCTTTCCAAGGCGGCGGGAATGTTGAACCGTCGGCAAGTGAGAAGAAATGCCTGTACATCCTCACGAAAATTCTGCTTGTCGAAATCAACTGCGAGAAAAAAGCAGGTCTCGTCTTCCAGCATAGGGTAGACGCCGATGGTAAAATCATGACCTCGTTCATCGGAACCACGAAGATGCTTTTCGATAATGTCGTCAGAAACCGGAACCCATTCTCGATATTGGCATTCAGAACATTTGATTTTCGGCTTGGAACAAATTCCGCGTCGCCACTCGTTGGTACATACCGGCTGATAACCGCTTTTTCCGGTCTTCATGCTCTCAAAACGTCGAGGAAACACATCCTCGCGACCACGAAACAAACTGCGGAATATTCGGATTTTCTTGTCCGGAGGATATTGGTCGGATGTTCGCGCTGGTGGGCTCCAAGAAGAAATCGTTCGTTGCCGAATAAGAAGCAATTCATGGAGTTCCTGTTCCAGTTTTTCCTGTTCAGTAGAAAGTCGCTTCAACCGGGCGCGAATGGCTGTTATTCGCTGTTCCATGTTATGCGTTTTCATACTGTCTGTCATGTCACCTCCATTAACTCCATCATCGGTCTTGTTCCCTTAAATTCGATGTCCCATGTTCCACCTGCTTTGAATTCTGTTCGAATAATTCAGTGTATTCGTTTATGTGGTTCTGTATTTCCTTGTGGAATCATTGACTCGCTTCAAGTAAAGTTTCATTCTACGACAATTTTACAGTCCAATATGACGAAAGAAATCTCCCGGCGTTCCTACGAGGTTCTGCAGGCCAACTCACGGTTATGGGATTAAATTCATAATCACGGAACTTTCTGTCGAAGTCGTGAGTGTCGAAGTTTCTGAGCAAAATGAAGCCCGTGAGAGTTCGATTCCTGCCGGGCTTTGCTCATTTTGAGGGGTCAATTTCTCAATGCGGTAATTGGCACAACAAATACCCCATCCTGTCTCTGATATGCAGCATTGCTTAACCCGCATATGACGCACAATTCAGAAGCAGGAATACCTCCATTTGCTTCGATTTTTTTATTTATCTTCAACAGCCCCTGTGCCGCAGAATCAATCTGATGCGCCCCAAGTTTTATTTCTATGGCACACCATGATTTATCTGGAAGTTCAATAACAGCATCAATTTCATTATCCCGATAATCCTGATAATGATACAATTCAGCACCGAAGCTGTTGGCATAAATTCTCAAATCTCTAAGACACATTGCCTCAAAAAAGGAAACCGAAGGTATTCAGGTCATGGATAAGTCCTTGCGGCGAGAGTGCCAGCAAACCACAGGCAAGCGATGGGTCGGCCAGAAGACGTTTTTCCGATTGTTTGATTCGGATTGAAGATCGGGTTTCCGGGGAAAAAGGAGGAAGATTGTCTGTCAAAAAAGTCGGCGGCACACATCAAGATAATTAGTAATTGAATCATCGTCAATGTTTTCTGCATCAATTTCATGAATGTCGTTCTTCAATACCCGATTTGAGGCGGTTGTGCTTTCGTTCCTGGCTAGCGATCTTAGAAGAAGATGGATTTTATGGGCATCGCGTTTCACTTCATCAATTTGATAGATATCGTTCTCAAGCACCGCTTTTATGTATTCTTTGGCCAAAAGACCAGCATTACGTTCAGATGACGTTTGGTTGCCTGGCCATCCGCCACGAACAATCAGGGCAGCTAAACTAGGCAACTCAACTTCACCAGTCAGGGCCGGAACAAGTTCTCCTTGACAAATCTTTTGCAGTGAAAACATTCCGGAGGAGTGCCCAGCTTCAAATAAAGTCATAGGACGCATTCTGATTCTGCCTATACGGCCAGCACCGCTGTGCATAATCCCCTTGCGTTGCGGCGTTGCTGAACCAGTTAAAATGAATTGTCCTTTGGCATTACGAGTATCAACCTCCGCTCGAACGGCATCCCACAGTCCTGGAACAGATTGCCATTCATCAAGAAGACGGGGCGTTGCTCCAGTTAATACTGTTGCTGGAGAAATTTCTGCCAAATGTTTATTCTGAAAATTTCCGGATGGGTCTCCTAGCAAAAACTCACTTCGACTGTGCATGGAAGATGTCCACGTTTTGCCACACCACTTCGGTCCTTCAATAACGACAGCACCAAATGTTTCCAAATAGTCTTCAACCATTTTATCAACGAAACGTGGACGGTATTCTTTTTTTGTACATGAGCGTTCACCTCCTGGATGTTTAGCTAACTATACCACGATCGGCGATTTTTTCAACTTTTAATCGGTGATATTTTGATTTTCCAATCGGAAATATTTGAGATCTGCCCAAATGCATTGGTCAATCGCGCACAAAAGCCTCTGTGGCGGCGAACAGTTTTTCTGACGATCAGGGGCATGCGACCCGGTCCCGCGTTTGCGCAACACGCCCCGCAATATCGCGAACAAAGGCGAATTTATGAGCAGGTCGATGCGAGCAATGCCCCAATATTTTTTCTGCATAGTTTCCCCGGATATCGCTCCGCCATACTTGCATAACTCTTTTTTCATGCTGTCAGGTGAAACTGTCATCACCCCCCCCGGCAGCATCACTTGTTTTTATTGCAAATGCAAATACCTCAAAATCAACGAAATAAACCCATATTTATTATCGATATTTCTTTCGCAAATCATTGGATATAAACAAGTTTCATGGCATTGTATGCACTGTGAACGGGGCGGTAAGGACACCGCCCGGAAAAACAGAAAAGCCAACAACGGAGGCAAAAAATGATTCTGACCATCAACGCACACCGGGAAGGATATGCACCTGACCAAATCGCCAGCACCATGACAGTCGGAGAGCTGATCGAGTTCCTCAACAATTTCGACGAGGACGAAAAGGTCTACCTCAGCCACGACAACGGCTATACCTACGGCGGGATTACCGCTTCCCGGTTCGAAGAAGTCGAGAGAGAAACCGAAAACGAATAAACCCAATCAGGGCGGTCGAAAGGCCGCTCGGAACCAACGGAGAAAAAATGAAAATCTGCGAAATTTGCAAAAAACAATTTCCGAAGACGAGGTGTTCGGGGTCGACAAACACGAAAGCGTCTGCTTCGAATGCGCCGAGGCAGAGGCTTTGAAAGCGAAAGAGGAAAAGCGCGAAATTCAAATCACGCATGGAGAATTCGCGGAAGCCTGGAGCCTCTGCCAATGGTGCGACAGCCTTTTCCCGGAAAGCGAACTTCAGGAGGAGCGCGACCTCGGATACCTCTGCGGACACTGCATTTCCGCCATCAGTTCCCGGGGCGAGGAAGTATGGCTGAAAAATTAACCGGGATCTTCCGAAAGCCGCCCGCGCACAGGGCGGCTTTCTTCGCATAGTTTGCCCCTTGTCGCGCCGGTCAGGTTAAGTATGCCTCCAGCGGGGTTCGGGGCCGACCGCATAATCGCAACATGAGCCGTTTCCGGCCAAACAACGGCGTTTTTCATGTCCGAGTCCGGGGAGCTCTGCCCTTATATTTTTTCCGCAGATTTCCGGATTGTTATCTCGATTTTCACTTGCATTGAACCTTATCCATGCTGCCGAGGAAAAAAGCCCTTATCCCCGGCAGCATTCATTGTTTTTTATGCAAATGCAAATGCTTCAAAATCAATGAAATAAACCCATATTTATTATCGCTGTTTCTTTCGCAAATTACTGGCTATCAACGTATTTCATGGCATTGTATGCACTGTAGACGGGGGCGATGGGAACACCGCCCGAAACCCGGAACCGGTCAACAGGCAAAACAACGGAGGCCAAAATGACCAACACGATTCAGACGGCGAAGGAACTTACCTTCGGGACGGAACTCGAGTACACGAACATCAGCCGCGAACGGGCGGTGAAAGCGATCCACAGCGTGGTCGGCGGAACGATCCGCTACACCGGAGGCGGATACGACGAATGGACGGTGGTCGCACCGGACGGACGCCACTGGAAAGCGGTCAGCGACGGAAGCCTCGGAAGCCGTTCCACAAGCGCCGAGGTGGTGACCCCGATCCTCAAATGGGACGACATGGACACCCTTCAGGCGGTGGTTCGCGAGCTCCGCAAAGCCGGAGCGAAAACTCCGGAATGCACCAGCCAGCACGTCCACATCGGAGTCCGCGATTTCAACGCCCGGCAGATCGCGAACTTCGCGCGGATTTTCTACAAGCAGGAAGAGCTTCTCCTCAAGGCGGCCGGAACGCTTCAGCGGCGAATCGACAGCTACACACGGCGCACCGACCGCGAATTCATCGTTCGCCTGGAAAACACCAAGCCAACCACGCGGGAAGCGCTCAACGAGGCATGGTTCGGATATTCCAACCCGAATCCCGCGCACTACGATTCCATGCGGTACCATGCGATCAACCTGAACAACGTATGGCGGACCGGAACGGTCGAGGTTCGAGCTTATGGGAAGAAATAAAATATGGGAAGTTGACAGCAATTTCTGCCACGACAAAGTATAGTCTACTGCCCATAATTTTTTGCTTTCCCCTTTCAAATTATATATTATGTCTTCTACCATTGCGGATGGGCTGCAATGTCAGAATCCCAACATAAGGAGACGTAATCATGTTAGACGACTATTTCGTCAATCCCAGAACATTAACAGTGTTACGCCTGGGACCGCTGGGACAGTTTATGGATGACTTGTCCCAACAACTTTCCACACAACAATATTCAAGGGGCACCGCTCGATCTCTCTTGCATGGGATATCACATCTAAGCCGATATATGCTATGGCGACAGATAGAGAATGTAACTGACATCAGAATGGAACATATCAATGACTTCCTGATAAAACATCTTCCGGTCTGTAGTTGTTACCGTCCCAACAGCAATAGTTTCGATAACACAGCCGCAGCAGTAAAATATATCGTTGTTTTTTTACGGAACAGAAACTACCTCCAAGAGGGAAAAGTTGAATATTCGGCAGATTCCGTCGCAGGAATATTACTGAAATATCAAGAGCATCTGCGAACGGTATGCGCTTTGGCGGAAAGCAGTATTGTCCTGCATACAAATGTCATTAAGTATTTTCTAAATGCGAGAATAAAGCTGCAAGGGAAACTTGAGCTGACGGACTTGACAAAAAAAAATGTTATTGATCTGGTCACATTTTTACTCTCCCTACACCCCAGCGCAGACTGGAAATCATCTGTTACAAGTTGCACGCGATCCTTCTTACGGTTCTTAATGTGGGAAAGAATTATTTCTGAAGACTTTCGGAATATTGTTCCGTCTGTCATTCATTGGCGGCTTCAGGAAATACCACAGGCAATCACCGAAAAACAACTTGAACAACTATTGTCATCCCCGAATCGTGATACTCCTGCGGGCAGACGCGACTATGCGGTATTGGTTTTGCTGGCATCTATGGGGTTACGCGCATCTGAAATTGTTGATCTGAAGCTTGAAAATATTCGATGGAGAAAGCGATCATTGCTGATCGAGGCGCGTAAAACGAGACGAGAACGTGAGTTGCCTATGCCAGATATCGCACTGCATGCTTTGCAGGACTACGTGTGCAATGCACGTCCGCAGTCAAAGTGCCGCCAAGTTTTTCTGAAGCTGAAGGCTCCCATCCAGGGATTTTCCGGTTCAGGTGCTGTAACGACTATCGTAACACAGCACGTTATACGAAGCGGTATACAGACTCCTACCAAAAAAGGTCCGCATATGTTACGGCATACTTTTGCGACTCTCCTGGTGAACAAGGGGACTTCATTTTATGAAGTATCCAAGATGCTTGGCCACATGAACATACAAACCACAACGATTTACAGCAAGGTCGATTTGACCAGTCTTCGTAATGCTGTACTACCTATCATAACACCGGAGAAAGGATGAAAAAAATGGCCCCCAAAGTATTTTTGAAAAGCTCCTTGCAGGACATTATTGTTCAATATGTTGATTATATGCAAAATGCTCTTGGCCGGAATTTTCGTGTAGAAAAATCTATCCTTTATGCATACGATAACTTTTGCTATAACCGACAGATTGCATCTATGATGTCGGAGGAAAGCTATCTTTCCTACTGCATGAGCGGGAACATTACATTAAGACAACGAGCAAGGCGTTATCGTGCTTTATATAATTTTCACGAATATTGCCGTATTCAAGATTCGAAGTTAGCGATGATACGAAGACAGCCCATTGAGTCTACGTATCATCGTTACAAGGCGTATATTTACACCGATGATGAGGTTCGCAACATTATGAAAGCTGGAGCTTCATTTGGCGCAAATCAGACTCGTTATAGTAAAAAGAGGTGGCCAATTATAATTGGGATACTATACTGCACTGGATTGCGAATCAACGAATTGCTGTCACTTGAAATGCAGGATATCGATTTTGATAACATGGTTTTTACCATAAGAGAAACCAAGTTTCGCAAAAATCGATTGGTTCCGGTCGATAGCAGCGTGATCAAGGCCCTGCGCAATTATCTATCTGAGCGTCCAAGTCAAACCTCTCCGCTGGTCATTCAAAATTTGAAAGGCGGGCACTTGCAATATGGAAATTTGAATGCTTTTTTCAATGCTGTTGTCAAAAGTTACATCTGGAGAAAACGGGAACAAACAAACCACGTTTACATGATTTTCGTCACTCCTTTGCTGTAAACAGAGTTATGCTTTGGAAAAAACAGGGGAGAGAATGTACAGAAAATGCTTCCTATCCTTGCCACCTATATGGGGCACGCTCATTTTAGTGACACAGTATACTATCTGGAGTCGTCAGAGCAACTCTTGCAGGAAACACTCACGTATTTTCAAGCACCGGAGGAATGTTGCCATGAAATTTGAAGAAAAACTCTCTAACCTTATTCGAGATTATTTTTATGACAGGCTGATAACGCAGAAAGCTGTTAGCGAAAATACCATCGAAACCTATCGCACAGCCATTCGCTTTTTTTTGAGTTTTCTAATGCAGAAATATGCTGGAGAGGTGCGATACAGCATGTTTTCAGCTGAAAATGTTATCGCTTTTCTGAACTCATACGGAAAAGAGCATTCTGATAGAAGCGTCAACCACAGACTGGCAGTTTTGAGATCCTTGGCAAAATACGCCTGCTATAAGTATCCGGAGGATATTGGAAGCATCGGAAAAATCCGGGAGATCGCCAAACGACACGAAAAACACCGTGTCGTGTCATACTTGGAGTGTGATGAAATCAAAACGATTCTTACCCAACAGGATATCAATACGCCAGAAGGTTTTCGGGATCATGTGCTTTTTAACGTTTATGTACAATACCGGTGCTCGCGTCAGCGAGGCTGTCAATCTTAATGTTTCCCAACTACGATTAGATTCATGTGGATGTGCGTTCCTGAAAGGGAAAGGAAACAAAGGAAGAACGATTCCGCTTTGGAGGGAAACGGTTGTTCTCCTGTGTAAGCTCCTTGGTCCCAAAATAAATCAGCCAGATGTTGCTGTTTTCACTAATCGACGTGGCCAACGTTTGACAAGAAAAGGTGTGACCTACATTCTGGAGAAAGCCTGCAGAAGAGCGTCAAACGTAAACCCCAACATTGGAAAGAAGCATATATCACCGCATTGCATGAGGGCATACAACCGCGATGCATCTGCTTCAGTCAGGAATAGATCTGAATACAATCCGGTTATGGCTCGGTCACGTCTCAATCGAAACAACCAATGTGTACGTTGAAGCAGATCTGAAGATGAAGCGGGAGGCGCTAAGCAAAGCACAAATGACCATTCCTGCTTTGTCTTCAAAAAATGGAAGCCGAAAAAGGATGTGCTCGATTTTTTGGAGAACATGTAATAATCAACCACTTTTGATGTTTCCGTTAAAGTAGAAAAAAACGGAAAGATCAAAATGTTATGGGAAGAGGCAATGTTTTTTTACACAGAAACCGTTGTCAACTTCCCATATTTTATTTCTTCCCATAAGCGCGTTTATGGGAAGCTTCCCATAAACGCGCGTTTAATGGGACTACCCATGCCGGAGAGGTCAAAAGTCACATTGTTCTCTGCCTCGCCATCGCCGCCCTCGCCAAGAATGCGAAGTGTGCGAGCACGAAAAACCAGCGTCCCTTCTGCGCCGAAAGCGCGAAGTACGACATGCGGGTTTTCCTCCTCCGCCTCGGACTGATCGGTCCGGAATTTAAAAACGTCCGCATGCACCTCCTCAAGCACCTGCCGGGGAACAGCGCATGGAAAAACGGCCGCCCCGAAGGACGGTAAAGCAAAACCACGGACCGGGGAAACCCGGTCCGATAAAAAGTAGCATAGCTTGCAGAAGATGCAAGCGGTTCTTTGAAAATAAAGCTGAATTATAATTGCGGTTTTGACCGGAGCATGACTTGACTTGTTATGCAAGTCTCCGTTGAGGTCAAATCCGGCAAAATCGCAATTATTTTTTGACCCATCGGCAACCGGAGAGCATATAAAATTATGCCAATGGTCGCAAAGTTTGGGGGCAACATTCGATTTTATGAGTCGACCCGAACCCCGCTGGAGGCAATAAAAACTGACTCGCGCCACAAGGCCGCAACTTCGCGAATGTCGGCGCACAAAAAAGGAGCGCAAACCATGAAAATCCGAATTTACGAAACAGACTTTGAAGGCAATCCCGTCGAATGCACCGGGGAATATTTTTCCGGGAAGACAGCCTTGGATATCGTCAATGCTATGAAAATGAATCCCTTTCAGGCAAGCCTGACTCCGCTGGACTTCATGCGTCAGATACTCAAGTCTATCGGTCAGGAGAAGTTTCCGCTTCCTAAAGATACCGAATCTGCCGCTTTGTTTTTTATTCAGCGGCTGGCTGTTCTCGGATTCGCAAAGTTTGAAATTGACAAAGGTGAACTGGATACGGAACAAGCGGTTCAGTCTGAGCATGGCACAGAGGACAAGTCCAGTGAAAAAGCAGAAATACTTGAATAATATAGTTGGATATATCCGGCATAATTTACTGGCTATCAATGTAATAAATGGCATTGTATGCACTGTCGGCAGGCGGTGCGGATGCCGCCTCGGAAACAGCAATTTTTAAGGAGATTGTCATGATTGTCATACCATCAAAAACAGGGATTGGGGATTTTACGGTACTACCCGGCGGAATCGCAATTTTTCCGTCAGGAAAGAGTGGGCAAACGCTTTTCAATGGGTGGCCAAGGCCGTTCCATGCTGGTCGCCGGAACACATTCGGGATTTCCTCGACAGTCGATGCGGACGCCATCTCGCCGATGAAGCATGTGAATGTGGCGGTATCGCCAATGTCAATCCGGAACGGTGGATGAACGAATTTCTCGGTTTCGGAGACGAAAATGATCTAGGTCAGCTGATGGCGGCTTTCCGTTGCAAAGTGTATGCACAGAAAGCTCTGAAGGAGGCAGAAATAAATCTGCGGAAAGCAGAGAATTTTCTGAATGAATTTCTCACCAATTTGCCGAAAGCAAACTCCGGATGTGCATATGACAACGGCATGATAGAATATGCCAACGGCAAACTGGAAATGATAAAAAGTATATTTCAGAGAATAACAACTTGAGCCTGGGGCTGAGCATAACTCATGCCCCGGGCCGCAACGGGAAAAAAGTTTATGAAAGTCTTATACGATTTTTTGAAGCAACCTCCAGGTCTTGATTGGTTCTCATTGCCGGGACGACCGACAGAAAACGAAACACGTCTCTTGTGTGATTCAAGGCGATGCGCAGGCAATTCTGAACAATCGGATCACGGCATTTGAATTTGCCGATCAAGCGGCTCTTGACAGTGCCGAAGAAGCATTGACCGATTGTACAAAACAGGCTCGGGAATTAGGATATACTTTTTTTATCGAAGAGGATATTACCGGTCATCGCAGGGATCGGGCTTATATTGCAAAATAGGATTTCTTTGCGGTTTTGACCGGAGCATGACTTGACTGGAATATCCAGTCTCCGTTGAGGTCAAATCCGGCAAAATCGCAATTATTTTTTGACCCATCGGCAACCGGAGAGCATAAAAAAAATGCCGTGTGTCGCAAAGTTTGGGGGCAACGTTCGATTTTATGAGTCGACCCGAACCCCGCTGGAGGCAGTAAAACTGACTCGCGCCACAAGGCCGCAACTCTGCGAATGTCGGCGCACAAAAGAGGAGCATAATCTATGAAAATCCGAACTCCTGTTTCTTCAGCGTCTTACAACCATGGGATACGCCACGTTTGAACTTGAAGCGAACGTAATCAGTACAGAACAGCCCGTTTCGCCTGTAACGCAGATTCCTGAAAAGCAAGTCAAGTCTCAAAAATAAATCTGCAATATATGTTTGGTTATTAACGAGTTGCGGCTGGATATAACAACAATCCATGGCATTGTATGCCACACGAACGGAGCATGAGGCTTCGATCGGAAACCGGAGAGTTTTTAATGAGAGCAATTTTCATCAACGCCGTCGACCGGAAGGTCGAAGAAATCCAAATCGAAAACGAGCTTCATGCATTTTATGAGCGCATCGGATGCGACATGATCCAGTGCCTCGATGTCGGGGAGAGTCACCTGCTGGTCTGCGATGAGGAGGGCCGCCTCCGGAACTGGAAGGTCGGATTCCGGTGGCCCGGATCCGAAGGAATCGCCGGGAATGCCCTGCTGGTTTGCGTGGACGAAAACGACGATTTCACCGATGCACGAGTTCCGAAAAGGTTGATCGAGCGCGACATCAAATTCCTCGACCTGGAAAAGGCGCCGCTCCCGCCGCCCGCCTTCGGATGCGCTTTTATCCCGGATTTAACTCCGGAAAACATCGAGGCGGCAAGGGCGGAAGCCATGCTCGATCTCTTACGCAAGCGCGGATGCTGAACATCGGAAAGCCGGGGGCTTCCGCTCCCGGCGATTTTAACAGGAAAATCTCACTTTCTTCCGGAAAAAATCGCAGAATGAACTGGATATTCCGAAAAGTCATGCAAATATACGCACATGGAAAAAATCGCAGGAAAGGAACTGAAATGAACGGGTTATACGCATATTTCGCATACGGAAGCAACCTGCTGCCGGAAAGGTTGTTTCAGCGTTGCCCGACTGCGGTTCCTTATGCTCCGGCGATTCTGCCGAACTACCGTCTGACCGAACGGCTTTATGCCGATGTCGACTATGCACCGGGAGAACAAGTTCACGGGTTTGTATATCTTCTCCGGGCGCATGACGTGGCGCGTCTTGACCGCTACGAGGGATATCCGCAGATTTACCGCCGTTACACCGTGGATGTGATCCTCGACGACGGCACGGAACTGCCCGCGCTGATTTACGAGATGACTCCGAAAACCAAGGAAATCCGCAACGGATTGCCCTATCCGGAAGAGTATCGGAAGATCTGCCGCGAGGGAGCGAATTTTCATAGAATCAAAAATCACTTTATCAGAAAAAGGAGGCGCAAATGAAAAATGAAACTGTCCTGATCGCCGCATACGGCACACTCCGTTCCGGCGAACGGAATGAACGTTTCTGCCGGAATGCCATTTCCCGCAGAAGTGCAACAATTTCCGGAACGCTCTATGACACGGGGTGGGGATTCCCGGCATTTGTCCCGAAAGGGAAAACAAAGGTCGCTGTCGAGCTGATTGAGATCCCGATTCGGGACTGGGCGGATGTCGACCGTCTGGAGGGATATCCCCGCCTCTACGATCGTATTCTGACGGATTTCCTCCTGCCGGACGGTTCGACTGTTCAGGCATGGATCTACACCATGAACCATCTGCCGGAGCAGGCAGAAGTCATCCCCTCCGGCGACTGGAAAGCGAGGTGAATTATGGAAAAGACCGTATTGATAGAGCAGACCGCAAAGAAAATCAAACTTGCCGAACTGATCGTGCTGGTATGCTTGTTCGGAAGCATCGCCGCCGGGCTCGGGCTGATGTATCTCTGGTTTCCTCTCGGTATCGCAATGTTCTGCATTGCCGGAGTTGCCTTCCTTGCATTCTGCTATGTCCGTGTCTGGCGGTGGTGGGTGAACGGGTAACTCAAATGCTTGATTTTCAAATTTAATGGAGTATATTGAAGAGGGACAGGAGACACCATATTATGAAGAATATCACAAGCAGTGTTTATACATTTGAAGATATCGTTAAGGACGATTTTCTTTATGTGGATAAGACGGAATTCATTTGGAATCTGATCCGTCAGGGGAAAAGCCATGTATTTTCTCTCCCGTCCTCGCCGCTTCGGGAAGTCATTGACTGTTTCCACGCTCAAGGCCGTATTCCAGGGAAAAAAAGAACTGTTCAAGGGGCTGGCTATTTATGACAAGCCTTATGACTGGAAGCAGTATCCCGTCATACATCTGGATATGGGGAATTGTCAGGCAAAAAATTCAGAGGAGTTGAAACTGCATTTTGTACGTCTTCTGGAAAATCAATGTGCGGAGCATCAAGTCAATGTAAAGATCCAAAAGGAAGCGCTTGCAGCTTCGTTTGAAGATTTTATTGATGCCGTTGCAGCAAAAAATCAGGTTGTCATTCTTCTTGACGAATATGACAAACCCATCTTGAATACTTTGGCCACCCCGGAGGCCACGGCGTGCCGAGATGTATTAAAGGGATTCTATTCTTCCATCAAAAAATGTGAAAGCAAGGAACGTTTTGTATTCGTTACCGGCGTGACGAAATTCTGCCACGTATCGTTGTTTTCCGATCTCAACAACCTGACCGACATTACGATGAACCGTGATTACGCCACGATGTTCGGTTACACTCAGGAGGAATTCGAAACTTACTTTGCCGATCGCATTGATTCAGCCTGTACGCAGCTGAATATGCCATGTGAAGAGCTCCTCCCGGAAATCAAACAATGGTATGACGGATTTCGATTTCATGCGAAGGCAGAGTCTGTTTACAATCCAGTTTCATTAGCTCAGTTTTTCATGAACGATGCCGAATTCAACAACTACTGGTTTTCCACGGGAACACCATCGTTTCTGGTGGAACTGACCAAAAAAGCGGATTTCAACTTTGAAAAGACGCTGAGCGAACCTGTCATGGGACTGGCATTCAATGCGTTTGAAATAGACAAAATTGATCCGCTGGCTCTTTTTGCTGCAGACCGGATACTTGACCATAAAGAGTTCATTTGTTGATCTCGGAGAAACACTGTATTATCTTGATTTCCCCAACCGTGAAGTCAAGAACGCATTTGAGACCTATCTGATCAGCGATTATGCTTCCATCCCGCAGGAAACAGTCGGCGCAAACGTATTCAAGATGGTCAAGGCGATCAAAGCTCGCGACATCAATCTGTTCATGGAACTGCTGAAAACATTCTTTGCCGCAGTGCAGTATGATGTCGCAACAGACACGGAAGGACGTTTCCAGCTGCTGTTCTACTCTGTGTTCCTCTTGATCGGAGTAAGAATAGAAGCGGAATCCCGCACGAACAACGGACGCATTGATGCAGTAATCTGCGACGGAGATCATGTTTACATTTTTGAGTTCAAAATCAACCAGACCGCCGAAATCGCGCTTGACCAGATTCGAGAAAAGGAATATTTCCGGAAATATCAGCACTCCGGCAGGAAGATCATCCTGACAGGAGCAAACTTCGATACTGTCTCACGCCAGATCACCGAATGGAAAAGTGAAACCGTGGGCTGAGATCTACTTCTTCTGGGATGACGACACCAATCAGGTCGTGCCCGGCTGGCTCCCGTTCCGCCTCAGTAGTTGGATCAGCGAACTTCCTTACTGTTTTCCTTGGGGTCTGTTTGCTATGATGAGGTGGAGGATATGGTGCCGGGTATATGCCCAGTGAGCCCCATGGTGAGGAGGAAGAGGGATTTTTTTGAGTGGGAATTTACCAAAAGATGAATGCCGTCGGGCTATGATGACCGCCCGACGGCATTCCCTCTTCATAATAATGAGCCCGAGCTCATTGACTACTTTGTTTCGCCCCTGGGATCAGCGAATCAATCTGCCCTGCCGGAGTAGAATTCAAACGAGGCAGAACGTCTTCGAGCCACTTGCGAAAGCAGATACGGTTCGCTTTGCATGTCGCAGCGAACGAATACAGAATAGCGAGACGCTGCCCTCCGGCTTCACTGCCGGCAAAGAGGCAATTCTTTCGGATGATCGCAATTCCCCGGTTGAGCCGTTCGGCCGGATTGTTGTCGATGTTTAACCGGGCATCTTTCAGGAATTTCTTGAGTTCTTCTTCAATGTTCAACGCATAAGAGACGGCTTGAGCGACCGGAGATGACGGACGTTCCGACTCTTTGAGAGCTCGGCACTGTTCAAAAAAAATCCCGGACGAACTTCTGTGATTGCCGGCGTGCCTCCTTGCGCGCATGAAAGAGAGCGGTATCCGTTCCCTTTTTTTCTGCCCGCTCTTTTGCCACACGCTCAATCCGGTACAGGGCTTGTATCAGTTTCAGCGGAGCCTCTGCTTTCGTATATCCTCTTTCAACAGCTTGCAGAAAACGTCTGCGGACATGAGCCCAGCAACAGGCAACCTCGCAGTCCAGTTTTTCATAGGCCACGTAAGAGTCTCTGATGATTGTTCGGAGTAATCTCCGAGCAGACTTTCTGCAACATCCGGGACCGGGACGGCGAAAAGTGATAAGCTGTCATCGGCGGACCGACTCCCGTCAATCGGCACCACAAATACGCTTGCTTACACTTCTTTGCTCCCTTGGCCATCAATTTGATGAATGTTTCGTCCGCATGGAGGATATCGCATTGCATAATCCGGTCGACCATCCGCTCATAAAGGGGCTGCAAAGCGTCTGCCGTACGTTTGTAGAGATCTTCCAGCGTAGACGGAGCCACCGGAAGTCTCTCGTTGCCGAACATCCGCGCCTGACGTTCCAGGGGGATGGCATTCTCCACTTTATCCGCAACAACTTTGGCAATGAAAGAGGCGTCATAACGGGTTCTGCCGCTGACTGAATCAAACACATCCCCGGGGCGGGAGCCGTAACAACACCGCGCAGCGTGTCCGAGGGATCGGCATATTTGGCGCGTTTGAAATGAATCACATACAACCCGGTTCGATAAGCGATCCGCTCGCTTTCATCATAACCGATCAGAATCATTCCCAGACGCTCTTCTTCTGGAACATCGATCACGCGTTCTTCCCGCGGCAGGTCGGCGGGAATCTCGGAAAGCGCATTCGCTTGACGGACTTTCCGTTCATGTTCGGCTACCGTAGCCGTAGGGACTTCTTTCGGGGATTCAGGTGACATCTCTTCGGGAAAAAGCGAGGGCGTGTCATCCCGGGGAATATAATGTTCCGTTTTGGAACCGAACAACTGCCGTCTGAACCACGCCAGCTCATTGCTGAGCTTTTCAACTTCCTCAGCCAGATCTCGGATAGCGACTCGCGCCTCTGCCAATGTTGTAACTTCCGGTAATATCATAATGAAAATATACCGGAAACTTCCTCAAGTTTCAAGCTCTGTCAAGACTTTTTCGAGTATCTTTTGTAATAACGCTGCGGTTTGATCCCTGACAAGATCGCTGCAAGCTCTCGACAGGTCAATTCGATCCGGCCATCAACGGATTGAGGAATATGAAAGCCTCCCTGCTCAAGTCGTTTCATCCAGATCACAAAACCGCCGTCCTCCCATTGCAGTAACTTCACCAGCTTTTTATTCCGGCTGAAGAAGGCGAACACATGACCTGATTCCGGATCCTGCTTGATATACTCTTCCACCGCCCCTGCGAGACCGTCGAACGATTTTCGCAGGTTTATCGGAGTTGGGCAGTAGTAGATCTTTACCGAGCCGCTGATGCCGAACATGACCGTGCCTTGAGTAGATTCAACACTTCGGACAGTGTAGTGCCATCGAAACCTTTCTCGATTGCGATTTCTATGCCGTCAACCAGCAACCGAATCCCGGAACCATTCCTTGCATCTGTCTGCAATGGTTTGACCTCTACCAGCTCCAGCGATTCAGGGTCGCTCGCATCATCCTGGCGTGCCTTTTGCAACACTCGGATCCAGCGGCGAGTACTTTCGTAAGGAAGTTCCTTCAGTTCGCTGTATTCTTGAATCGTCAGACCGCTGTCCCAATATTCGGACAGTTGCGCCTCCCAATAATCTCGTCCTTCGCGTCCCATGCCGTTCTCCCATTATTACGGTTTGTGGAAGAACATACCACACTGTCTGACTCAAATCCAGATGGGGCTGGCTGGGCGCTTACGGTGCCGGAGGCGTCGTTGCCGCCGGCACATTCTCCCGATACTTGTCTCCTGATTCTCCCGCTATGCCCGGCGCATTTCGTATCAGACGCAGGCGACGGCCTTGCGGACGGCGAGGGTGCGTTCAGCGAGGGTGGCCATCCGGCAGGTGGTTTCACCGATGAATGCCGGTTCGATGGTGTCGTGGAGCTGTTCGGCGAGGCGGCTTTCGGGATTGAGGATGCCGGTGATGGAGCCGACGGTGGCGCCGTTGCAGTCGGTATCCATGCCGCCCATGACAGCGAGCGCGGTGTTGCGGTCGATAGTGGAGTTCCCGTAGAGGAGCGCCATGACGACGATCTGCAGATTGTTGATCGCGTGGACGATCGACATGCCGGGAAATGCTTCGTCCAGTTTATCGAGGAAGCTGTTCCAGTCAGGGTACTCCTCATGCCACCGGAGCGAGGCGCGGACCGCTTCGGCGAAACGGCTGGTGGCGGGAATCTCCGAGAGTCCGATGCGGATCAACTTCTCCGGATCGGACTCCGCGAAAGCGGCGCTGATGACCGCGGCAGTGAACATCTCCGCGTAAATGCCGTTTTTCGTGTGAGTCCAGCAGGCGTCGCGGTAGGCGAGGGCGGCGGCGAGTTCCGGTTCACCGGGCACGGCGTATCCCCAGAAATCGGCCCGGATCGCGGCGCCGATCCACTCCCGGTAGGGATTGTTGAAGCGCCGGGTGAAGGCGGGGGTGGCGGAGTTGTGAGCGGGTCCGCCCATGCGGGGACGGCGGAGATTGTAGTTCAAAATGGCCTGGGTTTCGGCGGTGCAGATCTTGTTGTAGGGGGAGGTGGCTGTTCCAGCAGTCGGCGACGTCGGACCATTGGAAGTCGAGCCCTTTTTTTCTCCATGACGCGCAATCCGACCAGCGTGTAGTGGATGTCGTCGTCTGGCTCCATGCAGCGGATGTTTTCACGCTGGGAACGGGGACACCAGAGCGCCGGATCCCCGCCCCGGAAGAAATCGCACAGCTCCCACTCTCCCCGCCGGAGCAGGAGATCGCGGATCCACTGGCGGGATTTGCATTCGACCGGTTTGCCGAGCGCGCAGCCGACGCTGCGGCCGCGCCACGCGCCGTGGTAGCGTTCGAGCAGCTCCTGATCGGAACAGTGAAGCGCGAGACGGCGCGGCCCTTCCGGGCGGAGACGGCGGATCTCATCGAGTTCGTCCGGTTCTTCGTAGGGCCAGTCGGGGCGGCGTGTCAGGTGGTTCAGCTCTTCGCGGATCGATTCGAGTGCGGGGGACCAGAGATCTGCCGGGTCCCGCAGTTCCGAACATCTCCGGCGGAGCTCCTCCGGAATTTCAAACCCCTCTTCCTCCAGCTGCTGCAGTTCCGCCTTGAGCAGTCCGAGCGGTGCTTCCCATCCTGAAATCAGCATCACTGCCGTCCCATAATTCTTTGAAATTGTCATTTTGTCCTCCTGTTTGAGCTTGCGTTGATTGTTTTTAAAATTACCCATTTCCGGTTTTTCCTTTTCGTTGAGTTGGATTATAGTTGTGCGAATCCTGGTAAATATGCCTGTTCCGGAGCGCCTCGCATACGGACAGAGTCAGATGCTGTCCCACAACATCTGAGGACACTTCCCATATCCAGGCAGCGCCAGATGACTCCGCACAAGGCAGTGAACAATCTTGTAAAAGTATGCTTCCATTCATTCTGCCATGCAATAAAGCGGAGTAAAATATATGTGAGAAGAGCCGTCCATATTTGCCAGCGCACCGCGTTCTCGTTGTAGCCAATGAAGTCTGAGAGTTGAAGAGTCTGTTTGATCTCCTTGAAGAAAACTTCAATGGCCCAGCGAGCCTTGTAGAGATCGCAAATAGAGCTTGCCGCTAAAACATAGAGCTTGATGCAACCAGTCGCTTCTTTTTCTATAAAAGTTTTCCGAAAAGTTTTTTCGGAAAACCGCAAAAAAATCTTCAGCCGGGTTTCCGAAGCAGTCAAGCCGCAAACGGAATAAAGTCCGTCCAAAGGACGGCGGGAGTAGCGCTCCCGTTTATGCCGGATTGCAGCTTGACTGCGCAGGGGTTCCGGCTATGTTCGACTGTTTTTTCACAAAGTGCAGAAGAATCAAAAGATACTGCCCGGAAACCGGCGGCAGATAGGACTTGTAGTCTCCGAGATAGATTCCGACTGCCGTCCCCTGCTGCCGGAGATTTGAAATACATTGCACCGCCTTTGCCCGTTCCCGCGCGGCATTCAGCGCCGGAAGCAGCATTCCGGCAAGCACGGCGATGATTGCAATCACGACCAGAAGCTCTATCAATGTGAAAGTGTAGCTTTTCCTCACGGCAAATCCTCCTTTCTTATTCCAGTTCATTGAGAACACATCCTGCTCCATCTTTTCTAAAACCGCATGCCTGAAAGGCTTCCGCGTATTCACAGAGGATCTGCTGTCCGCGGAAGCGTCCCGTCATGATTTTATTCCGCACGATGCCGTCATCCGCATTCTGGCATTCATACATCCGGATCAGTCTGATTTTCTCTTCCATTACGGAGGAAATATCCACGATGTGGGTCGGTTGAAAACCGAGCGACTGATGGGAAAATTCAAAGAAATAAATTTCAGGCGCCAGGCGCGCGATTTTCAGCGCCCGGAACAGGGCCGCCGCCGTCATGATGTGATCCACATGCCGGTCCGGCACAAAATGAGTGAAAACGGCGCGCGGGCGGATCTCCCGGAGGTGGTCCGCCATGTTCCGGCAGGTGCTTTCCGGCGCGAAGGAACTTCCGTCGATCTCGCCGAGAAAGAGGAGCTCCGCTCCGACGGCGGAGGCGACGCGCTGTTCCTCCTTTTTCCCGCATGGCGGCACACTCCTCCATGGAAACTCCCTGTTCGATCAGGCCGCGCTCCCCCTTTGTGAAATCCCACAGGTGGAGGGAAAAGCGTTTCCTCATCCTGAGCGCCGTGCCGCAGCAGGCTGTGAAATCATCCGGATGCGCGCAGAGAAAAACAATATTTTCCATCATTCAACCCTTTCCTGTTGGAATTTGAAATCCTTTGATACGGGAGGTAATTTCAAAATAAAAAACAGTGCCGTCCCATAATTCTTTGAAATCGTCATTCTAACCACCCTATTTGAGCCTGAGTTGATTGTTTTTTTAATTACCCATTTCCGGTTTTTCCTTTTCGTTGAGTTGGATTATAGTTGTGCGAATCCTGGTAAATATGCCTGTTCCGGAGCGCCTCGCATACGGACAGAGTCAGATGCTGTCCCACAACATCTGAGGACACTTCCCATATCCAGGCAGCGCCAGATGACTCCGCGCAAGGCTGTGAATAATCTTGTAAAGGTATGCTTCCATTCATTCTGCCATGCAATAAAGCGGAGTAAAATATATGTGAGAAGAGCCGTCCATATTTGCCAGCGCACCGCGTTCTCGTTGTAGCCAATGAAGTCTGAGAGTTGAAGAGTCTGTTTGATCTCCTTGAAGAAAACTTCAATGGCCCCGCGAGCCTTGTAGAGATCGCAAATAGAGCTTGCCGCCCAAGTGAAGTTGTCGGTGATGAAGGTCATCCGTTTGGGCTTTCCATCGATTTCGACGATTGCTTCGATCAGACGGAGAGTTTCAGGATACCAGACGGAAGTTCGTTGTCCGGTCAGTTTGATGACAACATCTCGAAGAATATTGAGCTTGGGTGCGCTGTGCTGTCCCACAACATCATACTTCATATTGTCCTTGGCGCGGGTGATCCAGAAAACGCCGCGTTGGAAAAGCCGCCAGAGGTGTTTGAAATCGACATACGCCTTGTCAAAGATGACAATTTCACCTTCGTTGATTCCCTCGCAAAGTGCCGGTGCTTCCGCAGAATCGTGTGTACCGGCTGTTTTTACAAGAATGAAATTCGGCAGAAAGGAACGCAAATCCAGACGCAAATGCATTTTCGCCGCTGCTTTCCGTCTGCGGTGTTTCGCCCAGTCCAGACAGTTGGCGATCAGCTGAATCGTTGTCGAATCAACCACATGGATCATCCGCTTGAAGCGTCTCGGCAACGCACAGTAGCGTCTGCCTTGAATCCGAAAGTTCGGACTGATCTCATTCAGATGAGCAAGAACTTCCCAGAACAGTTTTTCCGCCATGCCTGCGTCACGGTTCCGGTTCGCGTGGGACAGACCATTACGGCTCGGGGAACGCAATCCCGAATTTTGCTTACCAGACCGCAATGATTTCGAAGCGTATCGCAGATGTCGTTCAGCCCCAGGGCATGCGTCAGCTGTCCGAAGACCAGAGCCAGAACATGACTCGTCGGGCTGAACACCCGAGACTGCCTGTCTATTCCGAACTCATTGGCAAGTTTCGGAATCAAATTTCGCGGAATCAACTTGAAAATTTGCGATAATACGGTCATTTTATGCTTTGATGGTTTCATGGATGCTCCTTGTTTTTTTGCTGAAATATAAGTTGCATCCAGAACCATCATCTTTCAACTTTTTCTTTTCCTATGGGATGGCTGTGAACTTTTTCTTTTCCTATGGGATGGCTGTGAAAAAAATCAAAAAAACGGAAGACACGGCGCCCTCCGTTTTCATCGACGGAAAATAAAAATCACCCTAAGAGAATCTCAATCACGGAACGCCCCGCCGGACATGCGAGCTCGCGTCCGCGGAAAATCAGCCGGAACGGCTGAATGCAGTCAACCGAAATCCGGTCGTTCTCCAGAACCAGCGAAATCCGGTTCCCGCCAAGCGGAAGATTTTTCATCCCCATCCTGCCGCTTCCGCCGGGAAGCCACTCAATCCGCTGTTCCGCCGCATCCATCCGGACCAGACCGACGACATTTTCGATCATCAACGCAATCGGACCCAACGCGGACCAGCCGCAGAAGTCCTGACGGACAAGTTCATTCACCTTGTTCGTCGAAGGTCTGTACGCCGTCGGCGAATAGCACTCCCAGATCGTGTGCGGAGAGAACTCGCGGAAAGTGCGCTCCATCATCTCGACCAGACGTTTCGCAAGTTCCGCCGCGAGTTCGAAACGCCCGTATTCCTCGCACGCCTTGACGGACATGTAGGCGACGGGCAGCCAGATTCCGCCGCGCCAATATGCTCCCTCCGGACGAAAATCGGGATCGTCGTGCGCCACGCTTGCGAACGGGAAATCGCCGCCGAGCTTCCGCGGATCGAGCAGAGAACGGATCTGCGACTCCGCCTGCTCCCTTGTCGCGCAATGCGCCGCAAGCGCCCAGAATGACGCCGGAGTCAGCACGCGGCAGAACCCGCTTCCGTCACGGTAACGGTCCAGAAAACAGCCCGTTTCCGGATCGAAATATTTCGCGAGCAAAGCGGTTTTTTCAGCGTATTCCCGCTCAAAATGTTCCATGGCGGCGCGGTCGCCCGCAATCGCGCCGATCTCGGCGATGCAGCGGGCGGAAAGAGCCTGCTGCGCCGGAGCGTCCACCCAGTGAATGGCGTCGTAACGGCCGCGCCCGCGCGGGTGTTGTCCATGCCGGAGGGACAGCCCGCCCAGCAGTAGCCGTCGCGCTCGCGACGCCAGACCGGACGTTCCGCCTGATACGGCATGCGGTCGGGGTCAAGATTTTCGAGCCAGTTGTAATGGGAAATCAGGACGGGGAGAATCTTCTTCAGCCGCGCCTCGTCGCCCGTCTGACGGTAGAGCAGGAGTTCGGTCCACGCGAACAGCGGCGGATTGTCAAGGTGGTGGATGTTGATCGGATACCCCGAGCGCCCGTCGCGCAAGGCGTAGAGATTGTCGAGCGTGCTGCAAACGGGATACACATCGGCCGCATAGCGGCAGAACATGCCCATGAGACAGGAATCCCAGATCCAGATGCGGTCCCGTTTGCAACCCTCTCCGATGTACGGAGAGAAGGGCAGGGATTCCGTTTCATAGATATGTTCCCACGCCAGCTTCCACGCGAGATAATAAAAGTCGACGAGAGCGGGGTTGGCGTCATAAATGAGTTCCGGCACGAGTTCCCTGCGGAACGGACGGCTGTTTTCGGTGTAGTGCACTGTTTCCGACATGATAAGAATCCTTATCTTATGATTCAAGGGCTTCGAGAATCGAGAGCTTGCCCGGCGTCAGCGGCTGAAGACGCGTCAGCGCCTCCGCATAAGGAACACCGAGCTTCTGTCCGTAGAAAATGTTGATCTCCCTTTCTTCCCGGAAGAGCCAGGCGGGGGACTGCGAGCGGTAGAGGCCGATCATCTCCTCTTTCCGCTTCATCTCCTCTTCGTTCAGCGGGACGAAACAGTTCGGAGAATCGGCCATGCTGTTGCGGAGATAATGATAGAAGAGGACTTCGGGCCAGGAACCGGTCATCTGCCCCTCGGAGAGTCCGGAAGCGATGCGCAAAGCCTGAAGAGCGGTGTCCGCGGCCGCGGTATGATCAAGATGGCGGTCGAGCGGCCACTGGGTGATGATCGCGTGCGGAGGTTCCGCGAGATAGAGCTCCGCAAGTTTGCGGCAGCCGGATTCGGAGGCGAACGCGGCGCCGTCGGCTTCATCCAGCCAGACGATGTCCGCGCCGAGCTTCCGGCAGACTTCGCTTTCTTCGGCGCTGCGCATTTTCGCGCACTCCTCCGGCGCGATTTTCCCGACGAGACCGCGCTCTCCATGCGTCAGATCGACGACATGTAGGCGGCAGTTTTTCTTCCGGCTCAGCTTCACCGCCGTCCCCATGACGGCGCAGAGATCATCGGGATGCGCATTGACAAAATAAATATGTTCCATCGTTTTCATTTACTTCCGGTTTCGGTAGTTCCTTGTTTTCAGCGCACGATTTCATAAACCATGCAGGGATGTTTCAGTGCGAATGTATCCGCCGTGAACAAAAGTTTTCCGGTCGAAGAATTGAACTTTGACGGCACTTCGCCAATTCGCTCGCCGAAGAGGTCGACGCCGTAGACCCGCGGCGTCTCACCCGGAGTCAAGGTCAGTTCAACATCCGCGACTCCACGGCGGACCACATGCTGGGGAGCGCCCCACGTCTCCATCAGAGCCAGCGTCGAATCGGAAAATCTCTGGTTGAAATTCTGAACGTTCGTCAAATTGAAGCGTCTCGGCAACGCACAGTAGCGTCTGCCTTGAATCCGAAAGTTCGGACTGATCTCATTCAGATGAGCAAGAACTTCCCAGAACAGTTTTTCCGCCATGCCTGCGTCACGGTTCCGGTTCGCGTGGGACAGGCCATTACGGCTCGGGGGAACGCAATCCCGAATTTTGCTTACCAGACCGCAATGATTTCGAAGCGTATCGCAGATGTCGTTCAGCCCCAGGGCATGCGTCAGCTGTCCGAAGACCAGAGCCAGAACATGACTCGTCGGGCTGAACACCCGAGACTGCCTGTCTATTCCGAACTCATTGGCAAGTTTCGGAATCAAATTTCGCGGAATCAACTTGAAAATTTGCGATAATACGGTCATTTTATGCTTTGATGGTTTCATGGATGCTCCTTGTTTTTTTGCTGAAATATAAGTTGCATCCAGAACCATCATCTTTCAACTTTTTCTTTTCCTATGGGATGGCTGTGATTTTTTTTCGGAAATCCTTATTCTTTGATCAGCTCGTAGGCGGCAAATACCCCCTGGGGCGTGACGTTCCGGAGCGTGAACCGGCTTTTCCCGTTTTCGATTTTCATCGGAACTTCAAAGACCCGGCTGCCGTCGAGGTCCACCGCGTAGAGTTTGAAGCCGGAGAGGTCGCGCGCAATGGTCAGGTCCGCTTCCCCGCGCCGGACCAGCAGCGGGGGCTTCCCCAGGTTTCGACGATGTGCGCTTCGGCGTTCCGGAAGCGCTGTCCGGTGTTGCGGGTGCTGGTCAGGTGGAGCAGCAGGATCCGGTTGCTCGACGCCAGCGGTTGTTCATCGCGGGCGGCGACCAGGAAGGCTCCGAAGGTCAGGCGGTTGGAGACGGTGGCGAACCTGCCGGAGAGGGTCTGGTCTTTCCGGAGTACGAAGGATTCGCTGCGCGGCGTCGTCGACTGGAACGTCCCCTGGCCGCGGTCGAGCAGCAGTTCTCCGGTGCTGCTGCGATAGCGTTCTTTCTCGGCGTCGTACTCTTCCGGGGTGATCGCCTTCGCTTTGAGAAGCTGGTCGAATCCGTCGCGGGTGTCGGTGGTCTCCACGAAGGGAACCGGAAACTTGACGCCTTTCCAGGATCCGGGGATGGAGAGCAGCGCCCGGGTGTTGGCCGGCAGTTCCGGGCAGCGCCCGGGGTCGGCGAGCAGAGAACCGGTCTTTCCGATCAGTCCGAGCCGGTGAACCAGCGTCGGGAACCAGTCCGGATTGTTCAGTCCGTCGACGTAGTCGCGGCTCAGCAGGAACGGGTAGTTCACCTCCGAAACCTTGACGTCGCCGCGCAGAAAGGCGAGCACCCCCGCCGCCTCCGACAGCCGCCGCTGCGGATCGTTGATCAGCTCGAAGAATCCGGCCGGCGAGTCGTCGATGCGGACTCTCCGTTCAGAGTTGGTGTAGTCGAAGCGGCAGAGAATGCTCCAGTCCTGGAGTGCGGCGTAGGCGCCGGTCAGGAACGCTCCCTCGACCGCGTAGCTGTTGGGGTTCACATAGTCCCACTCGGTGATCGAGAAGGCTTTCCCGTAGATTCGGGCCGGGAACATGTCGCGCAGGCCGCCGGCGTAGCGGTCGATGGAGCTCTCGTTGGTGACGCCCGCGGGCAGATTCCAACTTTTGCCGAGGAACCCCGGATGGCACCAGTAGAAATGCTGGTCGACGAAATCGTAATTTTCGCGCAGCACGGTGGAGGGGATGCTCGGGACGTGGTTCTGGTCGGTGAGCAGCGAGCGGACGCCCAGATTCCGGAAGTACGTTTTCAGTTTCCGGAATCCGTCAAGATAGACCTCCGACAGGAACTGCCGCCGGTACCCCTGGAGGGTGTTGGCCGCCGGTTTGATGCCGTGTTTCGCGAGCCAGGCGTCGAACCGCGCCTGATAGAGCTTCGCCACCGGCGGCGTACGGAAGGCGGTTTGCAGCAGCGTGTCTTCGTTGATCATGCTGATGGTGATGAGCGCCGGTTCCTCCTTCCAGGCGAAGCCGGTGTAGGGGTTGACGTGATTGAGCAGGTTGGTGGCGAATTCGAGGTAGTTCTTCATTGCGGCGTCGCTGATGAAGATCAACGCCTTGTACTCTTCCAGCGTCGGGACCCAGTCGGGATTTTCTGGAAATTCGCCCTTGGCGATTTCGCGCATCATGAAGAGGTCGATCGTGGTGTAGATGCCCCGGTTTTTGAGGGCGCTCAGCAGGTAGTCCATCCGGTCGAGCCGTCCGGCGTCGAGCGTGGTGCAGTTGCCGCCGCGCCGCTCGACCAGGTCGCGGTCGAAGTGGTGGAAGCGGATCAGGTTGTAGCCGATGCTGGCGCAGTGGGCGACCATCTTGTCGACGAGCGCCTTCTCCATGAAATGGGCGTCGTAAGCGATGTTCGCGCCGTAGAAACGGGCGGCGACGCCGGGGCGCTTTTCAAATTCGAGCCTTCCGTTCACACTGCGGAGGCGTCCGTATTTTCCGGCCGGCGCATCGAGCAGATCGGAGAAGTCAAGGATGCTCCCGGGTTTGAAATCCTTGCGGTTTTTGAGCACTGCCCAGTCGGCATCCGGCTGCATGACCAGCGGCACGTCGCGGGCGAAATCGATCTTGCGGTCGGAGAGGGTGGCTGCCGGAATCAGCCATTCGGCGGCGCCGCTGCTCTCGAAGGTGATCCGTTTGACCGGCTTGCCGGAGAGACGGAGACGGGTCACGTAGAGTCCGACCCGGGAGCTCGGATTGTCGTGGCGCCAGCCGATCGCCGCGTTTTCAATGTTGCGCGGTATCCAGAAGTTGGCGGTATCCACCCCGCTGACGATATTGAAGACCTGTTCGCTCCGGGAGACGTAGCGGTTGTCGTCGTATTCGCAGGTCACGGTGCCGATTTCGGTGTTTCGGACGGGTTCCCAGGCGATCGCATTCAGCAGATAGAGGTAGCCGGCCGCCGTCGGTTCCGGCAGCTCCACCGTCACGGTTGACGGATAGTGGGGACAGGTCTTGCCGCGCAGCGCCACCACCGAACGACCGCCGTTGGCGGCGGGATCGATCACGTCAAAGCTGATGCCGGCATATTCGGCTGGTGTGACCGGAAAGGTGCGCAGGTCGTTTTCCGGCCCCTGGTCGGTCCAGCCGCCTTTGCCGTCGCCGGCGACTTCATCCGCGAATCCGGCGTTGGCCGCCTTGCGCAGATCGACGGGCGTACTGCGGTGCGGCTTGTAGCGAAGCGCAAGCCGGAGCGACGCCTCCCGAATCTCCTGCTCCTTGCGGGGAGGAAACGGATTCGGATCGACCACTCCCTGAGCGTTGTAGCGACGGTTGTCCTGAAAACGGATCGCGAAATCACCGGAGATGGTCAGCGTGCCGCGGTCGAGCGGGAGTTCCAGCGATTTGACCCGGAGTTCGCGGGAGGACAGGTCGTCGCGGAACTTTTCCGGAAAGTTGATCTCCTTGCCGTCGGCGAGGATCGGCAGATCGTAGTATCGTTCACAGGGAAGTTTCACTTCCAGCGCGAGATCGCTGGTGAAGACCGGTGCCGACGAGTTCAACCGCAGTTGCAGTTCCGCCCGGTCCGCCCCCGGGGAGGTGACGATCTCTTTCAGTTTGAAGAGACCGTTGGTGGCCTTGTACTCCCCTTCCAGCCGGAAGCTGTCGGCGGAGACGGCGGGAAATCCCTTCGCCGGAACCACACAGCCGGAATCCTGGACCGTGATCGCCCAGTTGACCCCGAAGTGGGTGAGGTGGAAGGAGGCGTTGTCGACCGTGAATTCTCCCGATGGTTTCAATTTCATGAAGCCGCCGAGGAGTTGCGGTTCGGCGGAGCCGCCCGCCAGCGTGATTCCGGCGGCGGCGGTGAAGACGGCAAGCCATTTTTTCATCATGATCAGCTCCTTTGTTTGGGAATGAATTACTGGTTTTTTCCGGTCCAGAACACATCGTCGTAGTTGCTCGGAATTTCCGCCTTGCGCCGGGAATTCACATGAAAGTCATAATAGAGAATCGTGGAGGAGTCTCCCGGATGCACCGGATCGGGCCGGGAGGAGTAGGAGATGTGATTGTTGTACCAGCCGCTGGGGCTCCAGTATGCGTCGGCCGCGCAACAGAGGGAAGAGGGAGCCTGGATGGAGGAGAGTTTCGCGGGAGTTTCCTGCACATTTCCCGGAGCGCACATTCCGTAGTTGGGACCGTCTGAAACATGCAGACCGGCACCGGCCGTACAGCGCAGACCGGCCTTGGCTATATCTCTGGCGCGCTGCAACCAGTCCGGATCGTCGCAGTTGTAATAGGGGCCGATCTGGTGTTTCCAGAACCCCTCTCCGGAATTGTCAAGGTTGACCGCCGGCACGACCCCGTCATTGTCGTCCGCGTAGAAATTGAACATGTGCCCGAGGGTTTTCAGCGTGTTGACGCAGCTGATGGCGTGCGCTTTGGCGCGCGCCTGATTCAGCGCCGGCAGCAGCATTGCCGCCAGAATTGCGATGATCGCAATCACAACCAGCAGTTCGATCAGGGTGAAACACTTCTTCATGATTTCTCTCTCCTTGGGTTGGGACGGATGCAATTATTCATTCGCGGGGCGGAGGCGCGATGGAACCGCCCTCCACCAGGGTGCCGCGGAATCGCAGGGAACTGCCTTTCGGTTCAACTTTTTCTGAGATCCGGTTCATCAACTGCCGGACGGTTTCCGTTCCCATCTCCGCCGCGGGAATCCGGATCCGGGTCAGCGGCGGGATCGTGTAGTCGAGCATCTCCTCGTCGTTGAAGGCGGCGATGCTGCACTGTTCCGGAATGCGGATTCCGTGCCGCCAGGCGGCGTACAGAAGTTTGCGGGCGCTGCCGGATTCGTAGCAGACTGCCGCGGTTGCCCGTAAGGTGACGATGGCCCGGATGGTTGTTTCCAGTTCCTCCGGGGTGAAACAGCGCTGTTCCGGGAGTTCCGGCAGCCCTTTCTCGCGCCGGTATTCAAGGAAGGCGTTCCGCCGTTCGGCCAGACTGTAGTGTGCGGTCGGAATCGGCGGGAAGTTCACATAGAGGATCCGGCGGTGGCCGAGCGCGGTCAGACGGTCGAGCAGAAGCCGCGTGTTGTAGGTTTCATCGCTCATGACCGCGCTTCCGAGCGCGCCCGCGACCCCGTTGAACACCATGTAGGGGATGCCGCTGCGTTCGATTTCATTCAGTTCGCCGGGTTCAATCACATTGGGGATGATCAGCCCCGCGGCCCGCCAGGGCGGCAGCTGGTATCCGCATCCCGGCTTTCCCGGCGTGATCGAATAGTTGAAATCGTATTTGTGCCGGAAGAGTTCCCGGGCCATCGCGTCGATCGCGGTGCTCAGCACGGTTCCATGGGTCGCAAATTCGGCTCCGGCGAAGAGAAATGCGATCTGCCGGTTTCGGCGCGACCGGATCGTGCTGAAAACCGGATTGGCGCGGTACCCGGAAACCCGGACCTTTTCCAGAATCTTCTCCCGCACCTCCGGCACGACCGAGAAGTTTTTGCTGTATCCATTCACCACCCGGCTTACCGTAGAGGGGGGAGACCCCGAGTTCCGCCGCAATTTTCTTGAGTGTCATAGCAACCTGAGACCTGGAGATTCTTTTTTTTAGAAAACAATTTTCTAACCTGTTTTTTGATACCCGAAAGGCAGTGTGCTGTCAAGAGCAAAAATCTTTTTTTCAATTTTTTTATTGGAAAGGTCGACGGCGCCCGGAAATCCGCGTTTCCGGAACACCGCCGGCCAGGGAGGAGGGAAGGGAGGACCGGCTGCCGTCACCGGCTTTTTCGGGCGATGGCGGCGAAGGTTTCGGCCGCCTCTTTGAGTTCGGCGAGCGATTTCCCCGGTCGATAGAGGGCCGAACCGATGCCGGCGCCCGCGGCGACGGCGAGAAAATCCGCAAGGTTTTCCCGGCCGACGCCGCCGACCGCGTAGATCGGAGCCTTGATCACCGCTTTCAGATCTTTGATGTATCCGGTCCCCATCGCTCCCGCCGGAAAGAGTTTGAGGCAGTCCGCGCCGGCCTGCAATGCCGTGAATGCCTCGGTCGGGGTCAGAAATCCCGGCATGGAGATCAAACCCGCCGCCCTGGTCGCCCGGATGACCGCGGGGTCGGTGTTCGGAGAGATGACGAAGGCGCCTCCCGCCGTTGCCGTTTCCCGCACTTGCTCCACGGTCAGCACCGTGCCCGCGCCGACCATCAACGTATTCCGGTCTCGGCAGTGCGCTGCGGCGCGGCGGATGCTTTCGGCGGCGCGCGGGGAGTTGAAGGGAACTTCGAGCAGCCGGATTCCGGCCTCGTACAAGACGTCGCAGACGTCGATGATCTCTTCCGGAGTGATTCCGCGGAGGATGGCGATCAGCGGACACTCGGTCAGTTTCTCTTGAAAGCTCATAATCGTTTCCTTTCAAAACTTCAGCGCATGACCCGGCCGGAACCGGAACCGTTCATCAGCGCCGCGACTTCCCTCGACCTTCACGTAATTGCAGTCGCCGGGAATCGTGTGTTTGAGACAGCTCGCCGCAACCGCGAAACGGATCGCATTTTCCGGCGCGGCGTACTCCTTGCTGCAGCGGGCGTGGATCAATCCGGCGCAGAAGGAGTCGCCGCCGCCGAACCGGTCCACGATGTTCCGGATCTGGTATGGGGTGTAATTGCCGTCGGCGTCGAGCGGTGCGAAGTGCGCCCGGTCCGATTGCCGGTCGAAGAGCATTCCCCCCAGTTGTTGTGGTCGGCGGAACAACTTTCGCGCAGTGTGATCGCCGCAAGCGAAAGTTTCGGGAACCGTTCCAGCAGCCGCCGGGCAACGGACTCGTATCCTTTCGCATTCAGTCTGCCCGCTTCGACGCTGGTCTCCGGCGCCGTGATGCCGAAGACGTCGGAAGCGTCCTCCTCGTTGCAGATCACCCAGTCCGCCAGCGGCACGATCTGCGCCATGCAGCGTTCGGCCAGCACACGCCGCGGAGTACCCGGTTCCCAGTTCCAGAGTTTCTTGCGGTAATTGAGGTCACAGGAGATGGTGATCCTCCGCGCGGCGGCCCGCCGTGCCAGTTCGAGCGTGGTCCGGAAGGCGGCTCCGCTCAGATCTGGTGGGAGCGAAATATAACAGTGTCAATGACGGTCAGAAGAAGCGGGGCAGGAAGCCCGTCTCTCCGGAAATAGTTGAAAGAGTCCTGCAACTGGCGAAAAACAATCCTGATTGGGGATATGAACACATTGCCGGAACAATGCGGTATCTGGGATACAATGTCAGTGCGACAACGATTCGGCATATTCTGGAAGCGAACGGCATCATTCCTGATCCCGAACGGAGATTACGCGGAGACTGGTCTCAATTTATCGAAACGCAGCAGTATGTAACCGCATCAACGGATTTCGCCCAGGTGGAACGTTTGACTCCATTCGGACTGGTTCGTGAGAGTCTGCTGTTTTTTATGGACATCGGCAGCCGGGAAGTATGCCTGGGAGGTATTGTTCATAATCCTGACAACAACTGGACTACACAGATTGCCAGAAACATGTGCGATATGTGGGACGGTTTCATGCTGGGGAAAAAATACCTGATCCATGATCGCGATCCGCTTTTCAACAAGAGATTCGATTCTGTTTTTGAATCTATTGGGGTTCAAATCAAGAGGCTGCCGCCGTTCACACCGCAGATGAATGCCCGCATGGAGAATTTCATTCGGGCGATCAAGACAGAGTGTCTGAACAAGATTATTTTTACTTCAGAACGGCAACTTCGGCTGGCGGTCAAGGAATATCTTGAATACTGGAACCATTATCGTCCCCATGCCGGGCTTGGCGGCAAAATGGTCAAACCGTATCCGCAGGATATGAATGCCCCGGTCAGAGAGGTTTCATTTCTTGGTGGCTTGCTTCACGGTTATCGACGGGAACCGATGGCGGCGTGAACGTGAGGAATTTATGCACCCCCGTTACGCGCGCGTGAGGATTTTCGCTCTTGTCAGAAAAAATAGGGATTTTATGACAGTCTGCCAGTCTGATTTTTTCGTATGACAGGTCATGAGTAGAGGTCGGAAGTTCGAATCTCTTTTCTACCATTTTCGCGATGTTCAAACTCTTTTTTGAGGCAGAATGAAGTTCCAGTTTCTCCCGGAGAATTTTTCGAGAAGTGAAAATGCTCCTCCTTTTGAGACTCGAAAAATTCGCCAGTTTGAGGTGGAGAGAATTTTTCTGAAAAAAAAAAAATGGTCCACCATTTTCCAAAATTCTCCACCGACCGGTCTTCTGGTCGGTTTTTTTCGTTCCGGGGGCAAATTTGAGCTCAACTCGCGTTTTGCCCGAAAGCGGAGAATCTCCACTTTTCTCTTATGAAGGTGTGTTTCAGACCTTCTCCCGGTAAATTCTCCGGGGAGTAAAGACCGGTCTTTGGGTCCGGAGAGCATTTTTGACGGAAACACACGTCGAGAAGCTCGACCTTTGATCGTCAATTTTTTCTCTGCTATACATTTATTTTGTAATCATTTATTAATGTAACACGTTTACAATTAATCAATAATGCAAAAAAATAAACATGCAGAGGACATGTGTTCAAAAAATCAAGAGGTCGACCCCTTATTCGCGCAATTCATAACAAAAGACTTTTTGATTCAGAGAATTTTTCGAGTTTTGCGAAATTCGCTTTTCAGCACAAACGACCTTTACTCAAAAAACAAAACGGAGCAAGATCTTTGCAAGGAAAGAACTTGCTTCATTTTCCCAGCGTTCACTCCGTCCTGCGGACGGTTCCTGCGCTTCCGGATCGTCTTTCCCTGAAAGCCGATCCACCAGTATCGCTCACTTCTCATCCGTCATTCAAATATTTTTGATTTGCAATCAGATTTCTTCATGCTATTTTATTGACTGTCAATTTATTAACCAGTAGAAAAGTGTCACCTGTTTTTACTGAAAACAGAACCATTCTCGCTCATGACAATTGCAATACAAATCATCATCCAGCAGAGACCGTCTACGAGAAATCGGCAGGAATAGAAATGAATGACAGAAAAATTGATTTTGTGAATTTATTATCTGTACGAAATCGCGAGGATTTGAGGACGTGGCTTTCTGAAAATCATAATACGCAAAAAAGAATGCTGGGTTGTCGCAAAAAGAGGGCGGCCTGTGGATGACGGAACTTTATGGTATGTTGATGCCGTCGAGGAAGCAATGTGTTTCGGCTGGATTGACAGTATCATAAAAAAATGGAAAACGGCGTAACCGTTCAGAAACTGGTTCCTCGGCGGAAAGACAGTCAGTGGTCTGAGCTGAACAAAGAACGCTGCAGACGAATGGAGAAAATGGGACGAATGACAGATGCAGGAAGAGCTCTTTTGCCGGATATGTCGGAAAGTGGATTTGTAATCGATCCGGATATTCTGGCGGCTCTTCAAGCAGATTCCGAGGCATGGACTCATTTTCAAAAATTTCCGCCTCTTTATCAACGGGTACGGATTGATACCATTCAAATCAAAAAAACAACCCGAACTTTTTCGTTCCCGCTTAGAAAAATTATTGCAGAACAGCAAGAAAAACAGAATGTATGGAGAATGGAATGATAATGGTCGTTTGCTACGGGATAATCTGGCATCCGAAAATAGCAAATGAAGAACTTCCAAATTCTCTCCGTTCTATAATCCATGCAGGTTCTTCCTGATTGAAATAGCTGAAATTTCTCATGTGTGGGTCGTGTCCGATATTTTGCGCACATTTGCTTCTGAGTGATTGCAAATGACAAACGAGAGTTGGCGCGACTGAAATCCGGGTGAGCTTTTATAACCAGAAGGATGTACGATCGGGCGTCGGGCATTGTCTGTTTCGGGATTGGCAATCGGCAAGAAATGAGATATAGTAACTCAAAGGTTTCTTATGAATCTTTCCATAAAAAGTTGTCCAAGCGGGGGAGAAGCGCAAAGTGCCGCCGTCAGCAGTTGAAAATGTTATAAAAATGGAACAAAAATCCAGGTAACACTGCGGGAACAACAGTTCATGTTTCTTCAGATGTCAAAGTTGTAACCAATTCTAATGGAAAAGTAATAACAGTGATTCCACAATAAAGGTGGTGTATGAATATTTTATTGACAAACGGCACCGACCGTATTGAATTTGCCTTCCCCAAGAGCTCAATGCAGATTTTGATGAATGTAATGATGTAATAATTAAAATAGCAGTTGCAAATTTACATTATTCTTACCAAGAAGAATTTTTGACGCAGTCAATAATTGAGTTTCTTGAGAAATGCTTTATACACCATTCAGAATTTCCTATATTATCTGGAATAGGATTTTCATTATCAATTAATAAAAAAGATGAATTGGGACATTATAAAGCCGTTATAAATATTGATGATGATTTCCATAAAATATTTCTTAAATTCGAAATGGACTTAGTCTTAACAGAAATAAAGTCTTTCGTTTCTGACCTTAAAAAGTTGGCAATATGCTGACCAATGGAAATTGGACATACACCTGGAATGGAGAAAACCGTCTGATCAAAGCGGAAAACAGTTCAACTGGCATAAAAGTTGAATTTGATTACGATTATATGGGGCGGCGTATCTTCAAGAAAGTTTACAGCGGAGAAACTCTTGAAAAACACTTGAGTCTTGTCTATGACGGATATAAGTTGATTGAAGAGAGAAATGCGTTGGCCAACAACGCGGCTGTCAGAAACTATGTCTGGCAACCGGAAGCTCTCGATCGGGATGTTCCGTTGACTGTCTATGATGTTGCATCTGAGAAGACTTATTATTACCATACTGATGCGAACAAAAACGTAACCGAGTTGTCTGATGAGAATGGCGGTATTGTTGCGCATTACGAATACAGTCCGTTCGGTTCATTGACAAAGGTCTCTGGAGATTATGCTGACCGTAATCCCTTCCGTTTCAGCAGCGAATACTTCGATGAGGAAACTGGACTTATCTACTACAACTACCGCTATTACAATCCTGAACTTGGTCGCTGGATTTCACGCGATCCCATTGAAGAGCAAGGTGGATACAACCTGTATGGTATGATTGGAAACAATCCATTGTACGGGTGGGATATGTTGGGATATGAACTTTGCAGCCGTTGTTCTAATCTTACATGGAGTCAAAAATTAGCTCTATATTTACAGACGAAAGTAAACAATCTTGCCGATGACTTAGCTGGAGGTAACTATTATGCTAATGTAGGTATATATTGGGGGGCAGAATTATTGCTCCCACAGTTTAATACTTGTAGTTCATCCGGCGTATTTGACAGACTCCTTGTGAAAAAGAGCTTTGATCTTCTCCGGTTGTTTTTGAATGCTTCGCATATGGGATTTTGCATGTTCTTCAAGCTCTCCATTCCGTTTTGCCGCCGGAGTTTTGGAAAGGGCCGCTTTCAAATCCCGGTTCAGTAATTCGTCGGGATTCAGGTCTGGACTGTAGCTTGGCAGATAAAAGATTTCAATAAAAGCCTTGTTTTCCGTCAACCACTCTTGCAGAAGTTTGCTGTGATGAACACGTAAGTTATCCAGAATCAGAAAGATCTTCTTTTGAGAAGAGCGAATCAGCCGTTTCAAGAATCGAATCAATAACTGTGCGGTCATAGTCTCACGATAAAACATAAAACGCATCAATCCGCGATTCGTGACGGTGCTGATCATATTCAATTTTTCGGGAGCAGCTTTCACATATTGCACCGGAGTTTTTCCTTTCGGCGCATAGCTTCTCCCCTTTACATCGTCGCTGCGCAATCCAGTTTCATCTCCCCAGTGAATTTCCGCTTTTTCCTGTCGGGCGCGAGCAGCAATAGCCGGATACTCTTTTTCCAACCAGATGCGAACTCGCTGATCGTTGCGCTCATACGCCCGCCGAATCGGCTTTTGCGGGGAAAAACCCCACATATTCAAGTAATTGCTAACCGCCTGCAAGCTCAAATCCACAGAATATTTCTGCTTGATCAGAGTTTGTACCGCTTGTCGAGTCCAGAGTGCAAATGGCAATTTCAGCTGATCTGGACAACGATCCGTGATTGCACGACGAATTTCCCGTTCTTCATGCGGAAGCAATTTTCGGTAAAGCCCCCGCGGTCGCCCTTTGTTGCCGACCTTCAATGCGGCCTGGCCTCCTTTTTTCCAAGCCTTAATCCATTGGCCGACAGTATAGGCGCTCACTCCGACAAGCGGAGCGATTTCATAACGCTTCAGTCCTTTTTCGAACAGCAAAACCGCTTGCTTTCGACGATCATACAATTCTTTAGAATTGATTTTTCTTGCATCTCGAAGTTCCATACGGGTAATATAGCACGTTCAAAGAGATTCTACAAGTATTTTTGTTTCTTATCTATAACTTTTTGCAACTGTATCACCATACTCATTGATGAATAATGCGATAACAGCTAATTCATAAAGAGTTCTCCAACGAGCAAAGGCTCCATCTGCGAACCCGTGTTTTGCCAAACAAACTATTTCACGATATACTTGACAAGCTCTGCCTGCAATATATTTCAATGTGATGAAGCGATATGGCATTGGAGTTGACTTATATTTTTTATATAATCGCCCAATATTTCATCAGCAATAATACTCATTGCATCACATGCAACAAAAAGCTCGAAACCATTTCTTTTCTAATCCAACCGTAAACTCATCTGACCATAAACGGTGTTCAGCAACAGCCTCATACATTCCTTTGTAAAGAGATTTCAAGAATTCATTACGATACAGCTTTATAAATTCATCAAAACATTCTTTTATTGTATCTTCAGAAATATTTTTTTGTTCTGCTTCTGGATGGACTTTTTTTAAGAACTTATCAACTAATAATATCATAACGGAGGATAAATTGCCATAATTTTATTCATCGTTATCATCATAGCTGCCAAGTACAGCAAGGCATTGTATGCGCAGGCGGTTTTTTCGTATCTGACATGAATTTTTCTGAATCGGTTGAACCACGAATGTGCAACCTCGACAATCCATCGTTTAGGACGAAATCCATGCAGTTCAATTGCCTTCTTTTCTTCTCCGCGAGGTCGAATATGCGGCACCATGCCATGTCTTGACGCAACATCCGCTTTTCCGACATATCCGGCATCCAAGCAAACATTTTGAGTAATGTGTTCATAATGCTCAAAATCCAGGGGCTTCATACGCTCCTTGAGTAATTCATCAAGAACGGCTGCATCATGCCTGTTGGCTCCGGTTACGACGATCGACAACGGGATGCCAACTGCGTCTACGAGTAGATTTTTTTTTGCTTCCTTGCTTACCCCGGTCTGTTGGATTTGCTCCGGCAAGTTCTTGCGCCAATGGCGCTTTTCCATGAGAACCATCCGCCGACTGCCATTCCCATGCAATCCCTTCCATCTCGTCATACTCCATAAGACCAGCGTGCCAAAGCTTTTGAAAAAATCCAGCTCGTGACCATTGCATAAATTTTTTATGTACCGCTTGTGATGTGATATTTTCAAATTCCTTGCGCGGCAATGCATTCCAAATAATTCCCGTGCGGAGAACATAAACGATAGCCGAAAAAATACAATCGGTTTCCATAGCGAGATTTTCTCCCTCCTCCCGGTTTTCGGCGATAATTTACCCCGGGGCAACGTAAATCATTCGGAATATATGTTTCAACTTTTGCCCAAAATTCATCCGTTATTTCCCATGTTCTCAGCCTTGTCGTTGCCATGTTTACCTCCATTGTTTTTGCGTGAAGATAATATAGCACAAGGAGCTATTAAAATCAATTTATTAGTTGATAAGCTCTAAGAAGTCAGAAAATAATTCATGAAAATCTGTTATCATGTTTTGCACGTCTCCTTCAACTGGAAACTTTTTATTGAAAGATTTTTGTAAAAGTCATTAAGTTACTATATCCCATTGTTTGCGGGTTACAAGTTCCGAAATTAGTTTTAGTTGGTAGCAAAGCCGAATTAAAGTAAAGCATATAATTGTTCCTATACTGGCGAAAACAGCATTTTATTATGGAACTATGCCCGAGCCCTGACTTCTCTTAGCTAACTCCCCTGCAGGAAAGCTACGGACTATTTGGGGACAGAGGCGAATCGCCTTCATAATGCGTTCGAGATCGTTATTTGTCCGCAATCTGCACAGCCGTTCAATGAGTTCCATGGCGAGATAGGGATTGGGGATTTTTTGAAGGAGGAAATAGGCAAAAATAAATGCCGTCTGGCGACCATGTCTGCCAGACGGCATTTCTCTTCATAATGACGAGCCGGAGCTCATAGACTTTGCTTTTCGGGGGATCAGCAAGGCAATCTGTTCGGGGAATTGTGATTTCAGAATTAATTGTGAAACATCTTTTCCTGTTCCGCCCATGAGTCGGGGAAACTCCGACGGCAACTATCCAGGGAAAGGTCAAGTTCGCCGGAGAGGAGTTTATGAATGATCTTAGGGGAAAGGAGTGTCAGGCGAATCGTCCGGGAAATCAGTCCTGAATCAACTCCGACGGTTGCAGCCAGATCTTTGATGTTGGAAAATTTTCCTTCATCAATCATTTTCTGCCAGCGGAAAGCCCGGGCGAGAGCCAGCTGAATTGGAGTATATTCTACATGTTCACTGTCGGGGGTAAAATTCTCGTTCTGCCACCGGCGATTTTGAAAATCAACGGGATCGTCACCCGGACATTCCCGTTTTCCAGAACTTCAATCTGTTTCTTCTCCATTCGCGATTTCCTTCATAAGAGTTTTGATACCTGAACTCTTGAATTCTACAGTGAGCTTGCCTTCGTGAACTTCGACCTTTTCCAGAAGAAGATGGAGAAGGCGGTTCATTTCACCGGGCGAGATCTCCTGCCAGAATATCTCTTTGAACAGTTCTGCGATTTTCTCTGCGGGAAGATTCAACACTTGCGCCAGTTTTATCAGAATCGTCGGTGTCTGAAGCATTTTCATCACCTGTTCGCGAATGATTCGCTCCACTTCTCCTGCGGGGATCTGATGCACCGGGCAAGTCGATGTTGCCCGCTTAGAGTCCCGAGAACACAGATAATAAAAATAGCGCTTCCCATTCTTTCGTGTATAGGTCGGTTTCATCGTGCAATCACAGTGTCCGCACCGTAAAATTCCCTTTAACGGAGCAATGATTTCAGTCCTGGGCATATGGGCTGGTGCGGGATCATTCACTCTGAGAATTTCCCGAGTCCGATCCCAGACGTCCAGCTCAACAATCGCGTTTTGTTCCCCTTCGCAGATAGATCCTTTGTATTTGACCTGACCAATGTAGGTATGATTGTTCAGAATACGATAGATGTGCGGTTTATCCCATACTTTCCCCTGCTTGGTTCGAATCCCGTCTTTGTTGAGTTCCTGGGCAATCAGTGCCGGAGACTGAACCTCGATGAATCGCTGAAAGATTCTTTGGATGACCCGCGCTTCTTCCGGTTCAACAACCAGCTTCTTGTTTTCCACGCGGTATCCCATTGGAACACTGCCGCCGACCCATTTGCCTTTCTTCCGGCTGGCGGACATCTTGTCGCGCACACGCTCGGTGATGACCTCCCGCTCATATTGCGCGAAGGTGATGAGAATGTTGAGCATCATTCGCCCGGCGCTGGTGGCGGTATTGATTTCCTGCGTCACCGCGACGAACTGTGTGCCCCATTCGTCAAATTTCTTGGAGAGGTCTGCAAAATCACAGATGGATCGGGAGAGTCGGTCGATCTTGTAAACCACGATGATGTCGACCAGCCCGGCTTCACAGTCGGCAAGGAGCTGCTGAAGCGCAGGGCGTTTCATATTGCCGCCGGAATATCCTCCGTCGTCATAACGAGTCGGGAGGCAGACCCATCCGTTGGCTTTCTGGCTGGCGATATAGGCTTCGCCAGCCTCCCGTTGAGCGTCCAGACTGTTGAATTCCTGATCCAGTCCTTCCTCAACGGACTTGCGTGTGTAAATCGCGCATCTCTTCTTTGGAATCGTTTGCATCTCCATCACTTCACCCCGAAAAAGAGTTTGCCGTTCCAGCGAGTCCCGGTAATTTCGCGGGCGATGGCGGATAGCGATTGATAGACCGTTCCGTCATATTCGAATTTTCCATTCCCGAGAGCCGTCACTTCATATTTTTTACCTTTCCAGACCCTCTGGTAGCGAGTTCCGCACACATGGGAAACTCCATTTTTTCCATACCGGAGATTTGCCTGGGGATCGCCGTCTGCAATCTGCTCAAGAAGTTGCCGGTCCGCTTCGGAGAGTCCGCCGTAATAAATCTCTTGAATCCGGCAGGCAAGACGGCGGCGCAGGTTTGCAATATTGGTCTGCCCCGGTTCAAAGCCAAAGAGGTCACAGAATTTTTTCCCGAAGTTCTGCCTGATTCATCAGATCCAGCAACTCCAGCTGCCGTTTTACCTCAGATTCATTCATCATGCCGTAACCCCTTTGCTTTTCTCTATATACAAGCATTTATCCCTGCGTTTATCCAGTTCTTTAGCCTTGATTCTGCGAAGAACTGCGGCAATCAGATCGATCGCCTGACGAATATTTTCGGGAAGTTCCCGTTTATCCATTTTTCTGTCTCCTGAGTTCGGAAAGTTTGAGTCTGCCATTCGGGGGAATCCCGCCAAGGCGTTTGTCGGAAAGGCGGATCATCGGCTTGCGGTCGAGCTTCGCGGGAAGCGTCTCGGGCAGAGACGCGCCAAGCATGGATCCGCAGACCGCACAGCCCGCGACACAGTCCAGAAAGTGGTTGTCGTGCGACTGCGGTTTGAGTTTCCACTCGTCGACCGTGCGGCCGCGCCCCTGTGTTTTGACGCAGTACTCGGCGGTCAGATGCTCCGCGAAGAGCTGATGAGCGCCGGGGATCCGTCCGTAGAGCGTGAGCGACCCCTTGTCGCCGACGGGAACCGCGAGCCGCGCGTGAATAAAACTCTTCCAGTAGTTCGTGTCGTATATGACATGCCGAATCGCCCGTTTCCCGGCGACATTCGGAATCATCCAGTTGAATCCGAGCCGGTCGCCCTGCTGTTTGCGGTATTCGGTCATGGGTTTCGAGGATGCTCCGACGTATCTGCCATGCGACGGCAGGATCACTCCGGCGTGGGAACTCTGACGGCAGAACTGATAGACGACATCGGTTGACTGTCCCCAGTTCGCATCCACAAGGGCACGCTCGATTTTCAGGACAGCCCCGTCCTCGCGCTCCCACTCGCGACCGAGGCATTCATCGGTCAGCGCGGACAACGCGGCGTACAGGGCCCCCTCGAAGCCCGCTTTCGGGAAGAGTGTCTGAATGCTCGGATTCGCATCGGCAAGCGAATACTCATGTCGGTGCTGATCCGGCCATGAGCCGTAGTCGATGACCGCGCCGGTGAAGTCCTCCGCCCATGCGATCACCACATAGAAAAGCAGCGCTTTCTGGACGTCGACAAACATCGTAAGACGATCGCATTTCAGCGGGACGCGCCGTCGGGCAAGTCCGTTGATCTTTGCACAGATCCCGTCCACGGAAAGAAGCGGAGTCATCCGCCGTGTCATCCGGGAGCGGGTCGTTCTGATATTCGCTCATGAAGGCGGTTTCGTCCTGAAACTTCAGGTTCATCGCGTGTTGAAGCGCCGATACTTCATCGTGATTGAAGCGGGCTTCCCAGCTCACTTCCGCTCCGGCGTCCATCGCTTCCCGGTTCGCCAGATAAAATTCCGTCGCCTTCTGGAAATTGCCCTCCGTGCGCAGAGCTTCCGCCCGGATCTCGGCGTATTCCTCCCACAGTTTCATATTTGTGGGGAAGCTATAGACCATTCGGGTCTTTTCGCCGTTCCAGTCCGGATGTGTGTTTCGGTTGAGGATGATGTCGGCCATGTCACCCGGACGGATGATCGTGCAGGGCATGATCCCGGAGATTTTCTGCCCCGGACCGGCAAGTCCCAGGATGTCTCCGGCAAGCACACGAACCCGCTTGCGTGTCTGTTCCAGCGATCCGGCGGATTCCGAGGTCTGCGGATCGTCGATGACAACCAGACTCGGCCGCACGTTCCGGCCGTCGCTCCGCTTGAACTTCATACCACGGATACGTCCGGTGATGCCGGCAACTCGGACGATGATTCCGGAAGCCCTGCTTCCTTCGACGGTCGGCAGAACGATCTCGTTGCTTGTCCAGGTGATGCGGGTGCGCTCGCCCTTGTAGAGCTGTCCGGCACAGCGGTTCGCGATCCCCTCCAACTGTGCCACCGGATAGCACACCTCCGGAAAGTCTTCGGCGAGACGCTCGTTGACTTCCAGCTCGGTCTTCAACGAATCCAGAAGCTCCAAAGCCGCTGATTCAGTCGCGCCGATCAATACCACAAACTCGCGATGACCGTAGAGCATCGACCAGAGCGCCGCGCTTTCCGTGATTGTCGTCTTCCCGGAACCGCGCGGGAGCGCCAGCGCAAAGAGTCCGCCTCGCAGAACCGCCGTTTCAATCTTCTCAATCACCTTCAGATGATCCGGCGACCATGCAAGAGCATAGGTCTCCGGGAAATAGCTCTCACAGAAAAGCTGGAAATTGCGTTCGCACGCGGCTTTCCTGTCGGGATTCACGACCTCCGGGAGCGGGCCGATGTCGCGTCCGGCGAGCGACTGTTCCGCCTGACGGTCGCGCTCGGCGTTGCGCCGGTCCTCATAGCTGCGCGCGCCGGACGTCTCCTCCGGTGTGTGTTTCCGGTCGAACATCCAGGCAATGTATTTCAGGAGGTTGATGTTGCGCGGATTCTCGGAGGAGCCGATCCGGAAGCCGACGCGGTTGAACTCGCGGTAAAGCCGCGCCTGCGGCAGGACAAATCCGAACGACGTGGAGTTCAGAAGCCGCGCGACGTCCACCACGCGCATGTTACTCGGATTGATCATAGAATCCCCCCAAAGTTGCCACCCCTCGGCCACGGGCCTCGGGTCCGCTTCGCGGCTTCGGGTACTTTGCGGGAACCCCGGCTCTCCGATATTCCGTGCGGCTTCGCCGTACTCATATCTGCGAGTAAGGTATTTTTTACAACTCATCGTCTTCCTCCTTCGCCAGCCAGGCGGCATATTCAATCAGGTTGATCGTGCCGTCCGGATTCCGCGGCGCACCGGAAGCAAGATCTGCGGCAATCATCTCCGGAGAAGCGGTCCGGGATCCGGCCTGTTTCAGCAATCTAACCAGCACTTCAGGCTGCAATGCAGTGATTTTCAAAGAATTATCCATCTATTTTGCCTTTATTTTCAGATTGCGACTGGATAAGTGGCGCAAATCATGGTTGTATATGCACCAGCGAAGCAAAGAAGTCGCAAGTCAAACAATATCAAAAATTAACAAGTCTTCTCTCGAAGGTGCGAGTACGGCGGAGCCGCACGGAACACCGGAGAGCGGGGACCCCGAAAGTAGCGGTCCTGCAGTGCAGGGCCCCGAGGCCCGTGGCCGAAGGGGAAGCAACTTTTGGGGAGCACAAGGAGGTAAGTATGTGCGACACGAGCAACATCACAGTCGGAACCATCGTCATGGTGAAAGTCGGACGCAATGAGATCGAGGTTGTCGTAACCGAGATCACCGCGAACGGCTGGAAAGTCAAAAAGGTCGGCAGCAACCGCGAGTTCATCGTCACCAGAATCGAACGGGTCATCGCCGAACCGGGAGCGCTGGAGGCGGTCCCGGCAACGGAACCGGAGACGGAAGCAGTCGATGCGGAGATCCCGTCGGAAGCGGCTCCCGCAACGGAACCGGAGGCGGAATCCGCTGCGCCGGAAGCGGAAGAGGAAGTGGATACGCCCAATCCCGCGCCGGAATCCGGCGGATCGCCGGAGAAAAAGCTCTCACTCCTGAATGCGGCTCTGCAGGTTCTCAAGCGCAGCCGGACGCCGCTCAACACGAAAGAGATCCTCGCACAAGTCATCGAAGAAGGTCTCTGGAGCCCGAATGGAGCAAAGACTCCGGAGCAGAGCCTTTACTCCGCCTTCTTCCGCGAGATCAAGGAGAAGGAGACGCCGCGCGTCCGCAAGAGTGCCGCCCGCCGGGGCGCATTTGAGTTCAATAGTTGATCACAGAATCAGGCGATGGTACTGTTTAGCTGTTATTGCATCAGATCCTACACAGAGTTCTGCTTTTTCAGCAAAACAGCTAAACAATACTTCCAAACCTCTTTCCCTTACCGTTCTTTAACTATTTTCAATTTCACTTTGATATTCTTCTGGTAATCGTCAGGCTCCATGCTATTTTACTTTTTGTGTTTATTCCATAACATGAGGAATGGAAAGAGAGTACTCCATGGAAAACAACTTGCATTCAATATGCTGTAACTTGATCCGACGCGGATTTGACGCCGTTGCCTGCAATAATGCCAAAGAGGCTTTAGAATTCATTGTTACCAGATTTCCTGTCAACAAAAAAATGCTCATTGGCATGGGAAATTCTTTAACACTGGAAACATTGAATATTAAAAACGAATGGCATTCTCAGGTTTCAGCCATCTATCAGCACACTCCAACAAGTTCGCATGATGAAACTCGGAAAGCTCTTACTGCTGATGTATATCTGACTTCCGCCAATGCGATTACTCGAGATGGACTTATCGTAAATATTGACGGAACCGGTAATCGTACTGCAGCGACCTGTTATGGACCGCAGCAGATAATTTTTGTCATTGGCAGAAATAAAATTACCGCAGATTTGCCGGAAGCAATCTATCGTGCACGAAATGTCGCAGCAGTACAAAACGCCAGGCGGTATAATCGAAAAACACCATGCAGCATAACAGGGAAATGTGAAGATTGTTTGTCGCCAGAATGCATATGCAGTGTAATGACCATCCATCGCAGGAAGCCATTGGGAGTTCAGGCAATTGTCATTCTTGTCAACGAGGATATGGGCTTGTAGCGCTTGCAAACATTATATTATCGTTGCTAGATCGAGTGGCTGAAATTTTCCAACCGGCAATATCATGAGCATGATATTACCGGAGTAAGCGCCTGCCAGTCACACCCCTCGCCATGGACGAACTCCGCCCAGCGGCGGCGGATCACATCCACATATTTCGGATCAAACTCCATCGTGCAGTTGACGCGGTTCGTCTGCTCGCAGGCGATCAGCGTGCTGCCCGAGCCGCCAAACAGATCCAGCACAGTCTCGCCCGCTTTCGAAGAGTTGAAAATCGCCTTGATCGCCAGCGTGGTCGGTTTCTGCGTCGGATGCACATATTCCCGCGTGTTGTCCCGTTTGATGTCCCAGACCGTCGTCTGGCAGCGGTCGCCGAACCACTCGCAGTTCTCGCCCTCATGACAGCCGTAAAAGCACGGTTCGAACGCATAGTGGTAATCACTGTGTCCGAGGATCATTCCCTTGTTCCAGACAAGAACCTGCTTCGGTTTCAATCCGGCGTCCCGGATCGCCAGCTCAAACTGAACATGATTGCTTGTCGCATACCAGATGTAGAACGCCCGCTTTTCCCGGAGGCTCACTTTCAGATTTTTGAATGCGGCAAGCAGGAACTCCGAAAGTTTTTCCCCGCGCAGATCGTCGTTTTCAATGACCTCCCACAGTCGGCCGCCCGGATTGTTCACTCCGCGATAACTGACTCCATACGGAGGATCGGTGAAAACGAGATCCGCTTTCCCGCCGTTCATGAGACGGGCGACGTCTTCCGCCCTGGTGGAATCGCCGCACATGAGCCGGTGCTTGCCGAGCTGATAGATCACCCCCGGCTGACTGACCGGCTCTTCCGGGACATCCGGGACGGCGTCGGCGTCCGTCTCTCCCTCGGCAACCACATTTTCTTCGGAACTCCCGTTCAGCAGACGGTCAAGCTCGTCGGTGTCGAAGCCGAGGAGCGACAGGTCAAAATCCTTTTCCTGCAAATCGCGCAGCTCGATCGGAAGCAGGTCGTAGTTCCACTCAGCGATCTCGCCGGTCTTGTTGTCCGCGATCCGGTATGCCTGCACCTGTTCCGGCGTGAGGTTTTCCGCGATCACCACCGGAACTTCCGTGAGGCCGAGCTGTTTCGCCGCTTTCAGGCGGGTGTGGCCGATAACCACGACGAGATCCTTGTCCACGACAATCGGCTGCTGGAAACCGAACTCCTTGATCGAGTTGGCAACCGCCTCCACCGCGCCGTCGTTGAAGCGCGGGTTCTTCTCATACGGATGGATCTCCGAGAGTTTCATGTTGATGATCTGCATCTTTTTCTGTCCTTTCTGTTAGTTGTTTGCAATTAAAGTCCTTTAAAACTTTATTTTTGTGGAACAAACTCTTTTTTTCCTTGTTTCATGCTTGAATTTTTCTAAAATCACGTTATTTTAGGAATGAAATCCAAAAAAACATGCGTTAAAATGGAGTTATCAGCACATGACTTATATTGCTCGCCATTTGGAGTCTGACATCAAAGCACGTCTTTTTTCCGGCAAGGCGATAATCGTGTACGGTCCGCGGCAGTGTGGAAAAACAACCATGCTGCGGCACATCACCGAAGAATGGTCAAATGATGTCCTCTGGTTGAATGGAGACAGCCCGGATACTCGTGATGAACTTGAACGAGTAACCATCGCTCGTTGGAAGCTGATTCTCGGCAAGAAAAAAATTCTTGTTCTGGATGAAGCGCAACGAGTTTCGAATGTCGGACTCGCATTGAAACTGCTTATCGATGAATTGCCTGAAATTCAAGTAATTGCATCTGGATCATCTTCTTTTGAACTGGCTGATAAAACATCAGAGCCTTTGACGGGCAGAAAATTTGAATATCGCCTTTTGCCATTTTCTTTTCATGAGTTGACTGAACATGATGGTCTTTTTAAACGAAAAGCAGGCCCTTGAGCAAAGACTCCTTTATGGTGCGTATCCGGATATCGTAACTCATCCGGAAGATTCGGAGCGATTGTTGAGTGAATTGGTCAACAGCTATCTCTTTAAAGATATCTACGCGTTGGAAGGGCTGAAAAAAACAAAGATTCTCGACAATCTAGTTAAAGCTCTTGCCATGCAAATAGGTTCTGAAGTCAGCCTAAACGAACTTTCCGGGTTGACCGGTACTGACAGAAAAACAGTTGAAAACTACATTGACCTCCTGGAAAAAAACTATGTTGTGTTTTCTCTTCCGGCTTTCAGCGGAAACATGCGCAACGAAATTAAAAAAGGCAGAAAAATTTATTTTTACGATCTCGGAGTCCGCAATGCGGTTATGGGGAATTTTTGCAGAATAGACTCACGAACTGACAAAGGCGGAATGTGGGAAAACTATTTGATCCTGGAGCGGCTTAAAAACACGTTGAATCAGCCATTTCAACCTCAACGTTTTTTCTGGCGCACCGCTGCGCCTCAGAGCAAGGAAATTGATTATCTGGAGAAAACTTCCGATGCGCTGAGGGCATGGGAAATCAAAATAAATTCTACATCAAAGGCAAAAATTCCATTGTCATTCCGCAACGCTTATCCTGACGCAATAAGTGAAATTCTAACCCCGGAAAATTACGACACGTTTTTACTACCGGACTGATGCCCAACACAGCCCCGCTGTCGCGTTCGATTCCGACCCGCTATACAGCCCCGGCGAACGTCCTGTCGCGCGCGTAAGGGGGCTGTCCGGGGGCGTGTCGGCGCGCTGTCGGAGTGAATCGCAAGTCGTTGAGAATCAGCGAGCATAAAAAATTTTATCACCGGCAAGCAAGTCTGTTTATAATGCCGACTCCTTCCGCGCGCCCTCGAAAAATCCCTTTCAAGGGGGGGAACCGTTGACTCTGGAATGTGTATAAGCCTCGCCGCCTCATTTTCGACCCCTCGAACTTTCTGTGCTTCTATGAGGCTGGAAATGCCCTTAAAATAAACGACGGATTTTTCCGTCATTTCGACAAAAGTGACGGAAAAGTGACGGAAGGCTCATAAGTGCATCGGCTATTCCCGGTTTTTCTTCTGGATCTGATAAATCCGCCGTGGGGTGAGCCGGACCATATCTGCGACTTCGCCGATGGGAGTGCCGGAGGCAACCATGTTCTGCACGAAGTTCTTGTCTGCCTTTGACTTGTAGTTCACCGGAGGGATATAAAGCAGACCGCGCCAATGCTTTTGAACCGCCTTGAGCAGTTCGGACGGCAGCACATCTGCCGCATTAGCATAAACGGACATGGCTGTTTTCCTTTACTTTTTGTGTTTGAACTCACCGCACCAGTCATCTTCCTTGACGACCGGCCACTCTATGTACGGGGAATGTGCATACCTGACAGTTGACGGTGCGTGGCGGCGGCAAATACTGCCGGAGCCTTTGCCTCTGGAATCAAAAAATTTGCATTCGGAACATGTCTTAATGTGCCGATCTTCTGTTTTCATAAAAATCCTTTCAAAAATGTTGTTCACGGCTTTCACGGCTCTTTATATGCAAATGAAAAAAGAAAGAAGTCCGGGAATAGCTGTGAAGTGGTGAAAAGCTAAAAAAACAGAAGAAAAATAATATATTTTGAGGGTAAATATATATATTATTATTTTTTTCTGTTCTTCTCTTTTCATTCTGCTATTCACACTTTTTTCCTTCACTTTTCCCGGCATTTTGCATCTTTTTTTCCGGGAAGCCCTGGACCGTTCACATTGTTTTTTGTGAATCATTCCACAAGCCGGTATATTTTTGCCGCAGGTCTGACGGAAGAGTCATATTCTACCTGAACAGTGCCTTTTTCCTGCAGGGTTTCTGCGATTTTCTTCATGGAGTCCGCAGACTCGTGCAAAAGCCGCAGAAGTTTGCTGTGCGGCAACCGGCCGCCATGCTCCTGCAGTTTGCGGATTGCTCTCTGACATTTCTCATCGAAGATGTTTTCATAGACATAGCGGTCAGCCATGTAAAGCATCCGCTGCGTCAGATGATCAATGAACTTCCACGCCCATCGCACGGATTTCTCCGTGATCAGCGGATTGTAGACATTGCCGCTGATGCCGTGCAGCATGGCGAGCTTGCACACCTTTTCATGGGCGCGCGCCCACAATGCCTTGGCGGCTCCCTCGTTCTGTGCTTCATAGAAGTTGTAACGCCGGTCGCATTCCTGCTGTACTTCCCGGAGCGCGGCAGTTGCCTCGGGCGTTTCCGTAATGATCAGCGGCTTTGGATACTCGTTTGTCAGATTGCCGTTCACATCGAGATTCGCGAGGTAGGTTGCCGCGCGGATCAGCGAATCCGAAGGCGTGATCGGCTGGGGATTCCCGGCTTCGCCACGCTTGCCCGCTTCCACGATGACGCACCGGGCGACCAAACCGTTTTCAAGCACACGTCGGGAAAGCGATTCATAGAAATACTGCGGAATCGCGGTTCCCAGCAGAACCAGATTCGGATTCACAATATGCGCGATCTCATGAACTGTGCCGTCTTTCTTCTTCGCAGATGCTTTTTTGCGCAACGGATAGATGGTGTTGGACGCGCCATAGAACTTCAACAGTTTTTCGTTGATGGATTCCGCCCGGTTGTCTTTACTGTATTTCAAAGTATTGAAAATACAGTCGAACTCATCCGCCTGAAACAACATGGACGGGTGCATGAACAGGGCATCCTCCAGTCCTTCTCCGGAAGCAAAGGCATCACCGATCGCCCCGGCGACTCCCGCGCGGAAAGCGATATTGAAATTCACCTTGCGCGGATGATCTTTGCCGGTTCCGCTGTCTGCCAGCGCGATGAGATAGATGTTGCTCCGATTGTCGCGCTTGTCCTGCACCTTTCGCCCGACGAGAAACGCCAGGAGCGCCAGTGCGCCGGTGAACGAAAGGACACGGTTCGGATACGGAGCCGACTGCATCGAGAGCTTGACGACATCATCAATGAATCCGGGGATCGACAACAGCTTGTCCGGAACGGGTCCGGGATTGGGAAAGAGAGGAGCCTCCTTTTCCTGCTTTTCGATCCTGTTCGGCTTCAAGATTCCGCTCAGATCCACATCGGAGCTCACCTCTTCCCTGCGGTCGTAGCATCCAGGTTCGCGAAGTTCACGCAACGCGCGCCAGTCATTGCCGGAACAGCCGTTGTGATGGCATTTGAATGCCACCGCTCCGGACGGTTCCTGAATCAGCACGGCGGACTTGTTTGTGTGCGCCTCATTGAACGGGCAGACGGGGAAGATCCACTTGCGTCCGCCCTTCCACGGCTGCGGAGAGCCAAGCTCGGGGCAGTACTGCGTGATCCAGGAGTCAAGATCAAACGCCGGCATTGTGTGCTTCCACTCGTCATCCGGAACGTCTACCAGAGGAGCTTTATTCTGATACGACACAATATCCTGCATTTGCTTCCGGGATACAGGCACAATATCTTGCGGTTCTTCCAGAATCCGGGCCATGCGGTGCGGACGTTCGGGGATGGAGTCGCCCTTGCAGTTCATTGTCCCGGGAAGCCGCCAGATCCGCGCCGGATTGTGAACCGATGTGTCGATTGCAACCTGTTCGGACGAAGCCTTTGCGATTTCGCCGATCACCCGGCGCACCAGCTCGCCGTCGTCCGCCGGGAGGTCGGTCCGGTACATCAACTGCGCCCCATTGCCGGAATCCGTCATGATGGGATCAGCCCAGCCAAGGGAGGAAAGGCCGTCGCGGATCTCGCGAGCCTTGGCCAGCGCGGATTCATGTTCCGCATTCGAGCTGGACACGCCGGAGGCTCGTCTGGGATCGCAGTCGATCAGAAGCCAGCGCCGCCGGACAATATCCGTGTCGGCGGTCGTCGGATTCCGACCAGCCGGACGCAGACGGTTCACCGCGCGGGCAAGCAGATCGGGATTGACCGGATTGACCGTGACGTAAACGCCGCGAAAGGAGAGCAGTCGTTTCAGCGCCTCCGGGACGGCGGAGATGTGCTCGTAATCGAAATAACCGGACTCGATATGCTCCCGCCGGTAATCGGCGCTGACCGCGTCCAGCACACGCACCTCGAACACGTCCCCGGCCTGAAACCAGAGGCGCAGAGCATGGATGATTTCATTTGCGTCGGTTATTGCGTTCTCCATGATATTTGTCGGCGAAATACTGTTCCGTCATGAGTGTGTGCATCGTGGAAATGAATCCCACGATCAGTGCTCTGACCTGCGCCGCTGCCTTCTCCTCCGCGTCCAGCTTGGGAAACACTTCGTTTCTCAGGTAGCGTTCCAGAAGCAGAGCCTTGTGTCCCGAGTTGGCGGCAAGCAGTTTCTCGACGTCCGCGCGCGGAACAAGCCGGACGACCTGCAGTCCGCCCGGTGTCCGGATCCGTTCATAAAGCGGAACGTTTTCGGTGTGTTTTGCCAGTTCCCGGTTGGGATTGCTCCAGCCGAGAATGTTGCAGATGTCGCGGATCACGAAGTAGTTTTTATCGCTCTTCCGCACAATCCGGATCGGCATTTTACGGAACTGATACGTTGTGAAAGGATTCATCGGTGGACTCCTCATTGATGTTTTTCAAAAACCGGATCACACTTGCCGCCGTGTGGATGGCTTCCGTGATCAGTCGTTTCAATTGTTGCCTTTATGGATTAAAGGTTTTTCCGGAGCTTTCTTATAGCAAGGAATAAAATTTGCTCAAGAGGAATAATTCCTCATGTAAGTTTTTTATGAAGAATGTGCGAGTCTTTTTTATTATCTTGTTTCGTTTCCATTTTTCTTATTTGCGAGTCTCCCCAAATGATGTTATATTATTGAGTTTTAACACTATTTCATTTTCACACAAGAGGCAATTTTCATGTTTGATTGGGATTCAAAGCAATATTTGAAATTTGCAGCGGAAAGAACTCAACCATCTATTGATCTGGTCCATCGGCTTACAACGGCAGCACCTGCGCGAATCCTTGATCTTGGATGCGGACCGGGCAACAGTACGGCGGTGTTGAGAAAATATTTCCCAGCGGCTGAACTTATCGGAGTGGATAATTCTCCAGCAATGATTGAGCAGGCAAAACAGGATTATCCAGATTTGTCATTCCGGTTGTTTGATGCAAATGACTCCTTCCACAATTTAGGTCCCCAATGGGATGTGATTTTTTTCGAATGCATGTCTGCAATGGGTTCCGGACCACCAAACGCTTCTGGTTAAATTACTGGACGCCTTGACAGACGACGGCGAATTAGCTGTTCAAATTCCATTACAGAAAAAAACTCCGTTTCATGCTCTTCTTCGTCAAATCGTTACCTCTGAACAATGGAGCTCATTTTTCCCTAAAAAGCGTAATTTTTATACCTTGGATGAACTGGAATATTGTGAATTGTTGCAAACTCATGCGCAAGATTTTTCAATGTGGGAAAGTGATTATTTTCACATTCTTGAATCACCGCAAGCCGTTCTGCAATGGTACCAGGGATCAGGACTTCGGCCATATCTGAAGGCTTTGCCACCGGAAAAACATCCAGAATTTGAACAGGAAATTCTTTCCGGGATAGAATCCTTGTTTCCGCGATTGCATAACGGATCCGTAGTATTTCAATTTCCCCGTTTGTTTCTTATTGCCAAAAAAAAAGATCGTTCTTGTTGACTTGCCAATCTGCAAATGCCAGTGTTAAAGTGTGACAGTTACGGTCAGAGTGGCAGGAGCAAGCCAGTATGCCATGTGATTCCAGTCGGGATGCAGTTTTTCGGCTCTCTCGACCTCGGAAAAGATTTGCGCCAGCGCGATTTCAATCTTCATAGACCGTCTCCGGTTCCGGCAGGGCTCCGAAGTGACCGTTCATAAGATTAACGGGAATCTCCTCGAACAGTCCCGGCAGAGTCGGATTTTCCATCAGAAGCGAGATGTCGCGCCCGTTCCGTGCGACGTAACAGCCGCGACGGAACTTGTTTTTTCGGCAATCCGGCGCGGTTGAGATCGCCGGGGTTGCCGTTGGGCAGAAAGTTCCGGGCCAGTTCCAGACGTGCGCGGTACTGTTCATTTTCGCGGATAATCGGCGTAAGAGCGGCGCGGATGGCTTCCACAAGATTCCCGGCATGCCGGAAGCGTTTCTCCACTTCGATGAAATACTGCCTTGCCTGGCGGCCGCGTTCGTTGTTTTCCACCATGGCAAGTTCCTTGGCCATATCAAGGCTGATGAAGTATTCATTGGCGGCGAAGCGTCCTTTGTTTTCGCCGTTGATAATTTTATCAACGGTAAAGTCCGGTCCCTCCTTGAAGCCGTATTTGCGGATCCTGTCTTTAATCCAGTTCGCAAACTCCTGCTTGGATTCCAGGAATTTCCACAGATCACGGGCATTGACCGCGGTGATTTTGTCCCCGTTCAGAGTGATTCCGGTTGTTTTGATGAGTTCCGTTGTCATGTTTCTTCTTTCATGGGTTTAGTTTCTATTTCGATTTCAGCTTCCTGGGAATACGCCAGACCAGCTGGAGTGTGAATCGGTGTGTCGATTTACGTGTGTCGCAGCCTTCACAATGTGGCGGCACAGAAGGACAGATAGCGGAGCGTCAGCCTCCCGGCATCCACAAGGCTCACATTCAAACCATTGCTCCGCCCGTTTGCCGCGTTCATCTTTGGGAAGCCATTTCGTTGGCAGCCATTTCTTGCATCAGGAACAGTAGGCCGGCGGTTCACCTGGCATGAGAGTGCGGTGCCTTGGAACAACTCCTTCGGGATGCAAGCTATCTTCTTTTCGTGACCGTCTTGCATGCGAAGCGTTAAAATGGAGCAAGGGGACAGTCTTCCGGACACATATGCCCCAAATTAACGTTTCCATGCGTTCTGGCGCGTCATAGTCCGGAATATGATCTTGGCGGAATATCAGCCACGTTCGTGACTGATTTCGAACAATGTTCTTCCATAGGCGTATTAACCAGTTATCCCGGTGTTGTCGCTGGAACTGCGAAAGTCTTTCCATCACGCAACGTTATGCTCACGGATGACGAGTATCCCACTCTTTATGATGTTCCTCATAATAATAGTCCAGATTTTCATCAAGATCCGTTTGGGATGCTGAATATTCTATTGCGCGGTCAGCTTCACCGGTTTTACCTAGACGGCAGATCAGGTCGCGATCCAGCCCGCGTATTAGCTCCACTCGAAGATCTCCCCAGTCGAACTTGTGCATCTCACATTCACGGAACTGATCGTGGTATGTTTTCAAAAACTCTTCATAAAGTTTCGAGATTTTTCGGGAAAAATTCCGGTAAAGAAAGAAACGGTCCAGATGTCCGGCCGTGTTGTTTTTCATTATTTTTTCGGCCTGCTCAAGACCCTTTTTTCGGCGGTCGTCCAATTTGACAATTTCGTGTGCCTGATTAATGGAAAGTTCTTCCTTCCTCACCGCATCAATCAGTTTGGGATCCCCATGCCGCGTGATCCGTTCGATTTTGTCCACAGTCCCTCGTGTTGATCCGAGTGCATCGGCAATCACCTGCGTGCTACGTCCTTGAGGAACCGGTGTCAAACCTTTGACACTCCGCTCTCTTTTCCGGCTGCAATCTTTTCGCGCAGCATCGTAACGCACTTCATCAACTCCGCCTGCGACAATGAGCGACGGACTCTCTGTGCTGTAATTGTATGTTGAAGCGCAGCTTCTTCGTCACAAAAGAACGAGACACAACAGGAACTGTTGCATAACCAAGCTGTCTTGCCGCAATCAGGCGGGTGTGTCCATCCACAACAACATTGTCATGCCCTTCCCAGACAACAATCGGGTAAAGAGTATCAAACCCGTTCTTTCGGATTGCATCCATTACCTGCCGCAGGTCCGTTTCCCTGATCTCGAAGACCTCGCAAAACGGCTGCGCCATCTTGAGTTCATCAATAGGCATCTGGATGACTTTGCTTTGTACGAACTTGTCCGTTTCCATGCCGGATTCTCCTTTCCAAGAGTTTGTTTTCGGGGATGCGTTTTATATCTTCCTGCCGGGAGATAGCGGCATCTCCGGCTTTTTCCGGGTCTGTTTCTGCCTGCCGTACATGAAAAAGCCCGTGAGATTGACTCCCACGAGCTTGAAATGAATACCAAAAAATAATTGAAAAAAGTTTTGTTCTCCGGCTTTTCTCCGGGTTAGAGCGGCAGTTTGTCTTTCGGAATTGCCCGGGCATTGATGGCGTCCGCAATCTGGATGTCCGTCACTGTTTCCCGATTGGTCTCCTGAAAAGCCCTGATAATCTTCGGAACCGGATAGAATTTTCTTCTTTGGCGCCCGGTAACAGCCTCACCAAGTTCAACACCGCTTTCGGCGATACGTTTCCGCCAGGCGTCGGCTTCTCTGTCCACATTGTCATGATCATAGACCGTCCGAAGTACAGCCCGCGCGGCATCCGCAACCGTGATGAAGCGCTCATTCAAGGCCTCGCCGTATTCCTGATTTTCCCTTGCCAGATGTGCATTGGCTCTCTGGAATGCTTCGCGCAACTCCTTTTCATGCGACCACTTCTCCTTATAAAACGCCTCCTTGTCCGGCCATTCCCGCGTCAGCAGATAATACGTCCAGCACGACAAAAATTGCTGATAGGATATCAGACAGCCCGATATGCACACCTGAATATATAGATAAGAAACAAAAATACTTGTAGAATCTCTTTGAACGTGCTATATTACCCGTATGGAACTTCGAGATGCAAGAAAAATCAATTCTAAAGAATTGTATGATCGTCGAAAGCAAGCGGTTTTGCTGTTCGAAAAAGGACTGAAGCGTTATGAAATCGCTCCGCTTGTCGGAGTGAGCGCCTATACTGTCGGCCAATGGATTAAGGCTTGGAAAAAAGGAGGCCAGGCCGCATTGAAGGTCGGCAACAAAGGGCGACCGCGGGGGCTTTACCGAAAATTGCTTCCGCATGAAGAACGGGAAATTCGTCGTGCAATCACGGATCGTTGTCCAGATCAGCTGAAATTGCCATTTGCACTCTGGACTCGACAAGCGGTACAAACTCTGATCAAGCAGAAATATTCTGTGGATTTGAGCTTGCAGGCGGTTAGCAATTACTTGAATATGTGGGGTTTTTCCCCGCAAAAGCCGATTCGGCGGGCGTATGAGCGCAACGATCAGCGAGTTCGCATCTGGTTGGAAAAAGAGTATCCGGCTATTGCTGCTCGCGCCCGACAGGAAAAAGCGGAAATTCACTGGGGAGATGAAACTGGATTGCGCAGCGACGATGTAAAGGGGGAGAAGCTATGCGCCGAAAGGAAAAACTCCGGTGCAATATGTGAAAGCTGCTCCCGAAAAATTGAATATGATCAGCACCGTCACGAATCGCGGATTGATGCGTTTTATGTTTTATCGTGAGACTATGACCGCACAGTTATTGATTCGATTCTTGAAACGGCTGATTCGCTCTTCTCAAAAGAAGATCTTTCTGATTCTGGATAACTTACGTGTTCATCACAGCAAACTTCTGCAAGAGTGGTTGACGGAAAACAAGGCTTTTATTGAAATCTTTTATCTGCCAAGCTACAGTCCAGACCTGAATCCCGACGAATTACTGAACCGGGATTTGAAAGCGGCCCTTTCCAAAACTCCGGCGGCAAAACGGAATGGAGAGCTTGAAGAACATGCAAAATCCCATATGCGAAGCATTCAAAAACAACCGGAGAAGATCAAAGCTCTTTTTCACAAGGAGTCTGTCAAATACGCCAGCTGAACTACAAGTATTAAACTGTGGGAGCAATAATCATAAACGACACTTAAAACGGCTCTCAGTTCATCGTCATAAATATTTTCCAGTTCACTCCGTACTTTCTCGCCATATCCCATCTCCCATGTCACCAGTAGATTCCGTTCCGGCGCGATGTATCGTACCGGATCCGGGAATAGATCGTAAAATATCCTCGGAAAGCAGTTTCGTAACGAGTTGCGGTACTCCTGCAACGGCAAGCTTTCTGGCGAAACTCCCGGTGTGTCAATACTGCAATCATAGACTTTGCACATCACGATGTGGTAATAGCGGGCGAAATCCAGTTGCGGCAGTGTTCCGTCAAGAAGGGCGTCCAGTGTCCTGGAAAGATGTCCTTGTCTGGACAACAGTTCCCGCACATACATCAGCAACGTCCGGACACACTGATCTCCATAGTCGCCCTTCACGTCCGTTTTTGCAAATATTTCCATCAAGTGCCGTTGCGGAATGGTAAGTTCAAGATGTTCAATGTTCATGGTCGCCGCCTTTTGATGTTATGTACACTCTATCGCCGCCGCATCGCAGATCGCTCAACTGCGGACGAAGTTTTTCATAGATGCTTTCCAACGTTTTGCGCAGTCCCCGTTTTGTTCGATGAAGAGTCCGTGCTGTCGCTGCATAATCATATCCGTTGGCAGAGTAGAAGAGCATCCTTATAATGCGAAGTTCATCGTTTGACAGGGTCATAAGCGCCCGTTCCATCCGTTGTTCCAGATAGCCGCTGGGATTGCTGCGGACGATCCCGATGGAATCCGGGTCTACATCCTCGTCGCGTTCCCAGGTGATGTGTGACTTCACACTGGCATATTCGGACCGGACGATGACCTTTTTCATGTACGAGGAGAACCGAACTTCCTTGTCAGGATCAAAATGATCGAAGTATTTGACACGCATCAGATTGCCGATGCCGACAAAGTCCTCCATTGAAAGCCCGTAATAACGATGGATGGTGTTGACTGCCATTGTCAGCACCATCCCAAGGTGAGAGCAGATCAGTTTTTCCCTTGCGGCCTGGTACACGTCGTTTTTCTCCGGCTGTTTCAAGTCAGAAATGATGGCATGATATTGCTCCTTCGTCAGTTTCGGATATTGACGCAGTTCTCGTGCATAGCGATGAAGACCTGGATGTTTTACAGCATTTATTTCAATCATTTCTTATTCAACGCGAAATTTAACCTGCGTCATATTGAGTCCCATGCATTCAGTTTTCGCAAATTCCGGTATGGTCATCAATTTATTATTTGTCGGCAAAGCCGTCCGATTTCCCACATAATACGCCCATAAACATGACTGGCATGAACCTCATTCAGTTCGTCCGTGAGATTCTGCGCTTTTGCAGGAAGCAAGCTGGCCATATCTAAGAGCTTATCAACTAATAAATTGATTTTAATAGCTCCTTGTGCTATATTATCTTCACGCAAAAACAATGGAGGTAAACATGGCAACGACAAGGCTGAGAACATGGGAAATAACGGATGAATTTTGGGCAAAAGTTGAAACATATATTCCGAATGATTTACGTTGCCCCGGGGTAAATTATCGCCGAAAACCGGGAGGAGGGAGAAAATCTCGCTATGGAAACCGATTGTATTTTTCGGCTATCGTTTATGTTCTCCGCACGGGAATTATTTGGAATGCATTGCCGCGCAAGGAATTTGAAAATATCACATCACAAGCGGTACATAAAAAATTTATGCAATGGTCACGAGCTGGATTTTTTCAAAAGCTTTGGCACGCTGGTCTTATGGAGTATGACGAGATGGAAGGGATTGCATGGGAATGGCAGTCGGCGGATGGTTCTCATGGAAAAGCGCCATTGGCGCAAGAACTTGCCGGAGCAAATCCAACAGACCGGGGTAAGCAAGGAAGCAAAAAAAATCTACTCGTAGACGCAGTTGGCATCCCGTTGTCGATCGTCGTAACCGGAGCCAACAGGCATGATGCAGCCGTTCTTGATGAATTACTCAAGGAGCGTATGAAGCCCCTGGATTTTGAGCATTATAAACACATTACTCAAAATGTTTGCTTGGATGCCGGATATGTCGGAAAAGCGGATGTTGCGTCAAGACATGGCATGGTGCCGCATATTCGACCTCGCGGAGAAGAAAAGAAGGCAATTGAACTGCATGGATTTCGTCCTAAACGATGGATTGTCGAGGTTGCACATTCGTGGTTCAACCGATTCAGAAAAATTCATGTCAGATACGAAAAAACCGCCTGCGCATACAATGCCTTGCTGTACTTGGCAGCTATGATGATAACGATGAATAAAATTATGGCAATTTATCCTCCGTTATGATATTATTAGTTGATAAGTTCTAAAAGTTCCGTCAAAATCAGCTTCGGATGAAAACCGCAGTCTTTGGCCATCTGCTCAAAATGTTCTTTATGAAGCATCCCGCTTCTTGATTCTCCCCCAATATTCATTGCAAGCCGTCGAGACATGCTCTCATATATGACTGTTGATAAAAGATCATACGCCGGAGCAAAAGACGGTTTGTTCCCATGGTAAAGAATCGCATAATTTTTGGCATGGGCATCACAGTTTCCAATCAGAAAATTGAAAATGACCAGTCTGATAAAGCGAAGTCTGTCAACAGCAGACAGATGCATCTCATTCATTCTCTGTATGCAATCCTCAATGCCTGGACCGCCGTCCTCCTGATATTTCAGTTTCGGCGGTACATTCAGGATCTGACAAAAATCCTCCTGGTGCAGGCGCATGGTAAAACCATCCTCTTCCTTACGGTCAAACCGTTTTACAACATAAAAACATTCATCGTTCAGAAAGAGAATGTCACATTCCGAAGCAGACAGTCCGACTTCTTTTGCCAGTCGCATGCAGAAATATTCATTGAATACGCTGTCCGGGAAATTGGGAATCGCAGGTTTGATAATATGAGTTGACGGCGTCCCATAAAGAGGCAGTGCAATTTTCCCATTCCGGAAACAGGCAACCAGTTTTTCCTGGGAACCAGCTCCGGAAATGCGAACTCCCTCATCACCCGCATCCAGTGGACGCTGGCCTAAATTATCAAGAATATGACATGCTTCAGCGTCCGAAAGTTCCCGGTATACTGGGGCTCTTGCCGATTGCGGTGTTTGTCCGGGGGATAAAAAGATACCGCACCGGCACAGTCTGCTCCAATATGTTTTAACAGTCCAAATGTGTTTTCGGGGGACACTCGCAAAATCATTGCAACAGTCGTCCGGATACGTTCATCTGGCAGAAGATTGGAAAAGAAGTTCTCAACCACCGGATCATGGAATATTCCATCCGTCAGCGGAAGGTTCTGAGAAAGCGGATAGGCTTCTTTGTTTTGCAGATATTCCGGCGCATACTTGAACGAAAGTGCTCCGTTTTCCTGCAGCAATGTTCCAACCTGCGATTCATTCAGAAATACATTGAGTACATCCTGCTGCATCGGCTGTTACTCCTTGTCATAGGGACTGTAAATGTACATTCCGACTCCGAGAGCCGAAAGTACTTGGAGAAGCTTTCCGATATGACATGTTTCTTTGCCGTTTTCCAAATCGCCGATAAGCCGGATTCCGGTATTTGCCAATCCGGCAAGTTGCGCCTGCGTGACCCCTTGTTCTTTACGCAGTTTCCGTATCAGCGTCCCGATTGCTTCGCAGGTTTGTAATTCTGTTTTTGCCATTTTATCTCCAACTTATAATTTCTTACCGATCGGTATAAATATAGCGTGATTTCAGCTTTTGTCAAACGAAATCTTACCGATCGGGGATTTTTTCAAAGAAGCTTCACGCCCCAAATACTCATATTCAACTGCAACCCTGGTTGATAAAGTGAATTCGGATGTTTTTTTGCTCTCCGGCAGGCCCTTGCTCATATTCCGAATCGGATGCCCAAAATCCGGCGGATTTTGTTGTGCTGTCACAGGCAGAGAACCTAAACTGCCAACAATACTCCATGCGAATGACTCATTCAGGAAATAGATATTGAGCATTGTCATCCGTTATACGGTAACCAATTGCGCGGTATCCGGCGACCCGGCGTTCAAACATCCGCATCGTCATCGTGATTTTCAGATCCGCGTAATCATAGATGATGACCTCGGTCTTCCGGTCGTACAAACGGTGAAGCCGTCCGGCATATTGTGCGAGGGTTCCCTTCCAGGAAATGGGCATGGTAAGAAACAGTGTGTCCAAACGAGGATCATCAAAGCCTTCTCCGAGGAATTTTCCTGTTGCGAGCAACAGCCGGGGAGTGCCCTCCGGGACTGCGGAGAAGGCCTGCAGAATTGATGTCAACTCCTTACGGCGCATTCCTCCGCGCATTACAAACAGCGGTTTCACATCGGCAAAAGCATTCTCCAGCCAGAACAAATGTTCTTTTCGTTCCGTAATCACCACAGGATTGCGACCATGTAACAAAGCTGCCCGGACATCTTCCACAATCATCCGGTTTCTTGCATCATCATGAATAAGCAAATCGTAAATGGTATGAATCGTGGTCTTTTCCTGCTGTTCCGGAGGCAGGGTGAGTTCCGTGGGCCTGATAATGACCCGATGATCAAATGGTCGCTCAAGTGCCTGCTGCTTGTCGTTGACCCGGTAGCGGACTGGTCCGCATTGCATGAAAAATGATCGGATGATGACCATCCTTCCGGGTGAGTGTTGCAGAAAGTCCCAATACATATTGGCATTTGCACTGGCGAATCACCGATTCAAAGGAGAAAGCACTCAGATGATGACACTCATCCGCAATCACCATGCCATAGTTGCCGACAATATCATCGACGACTCCTTTCTTCACCAAACTCTGAATTGAGGCAACATCAATGATCCCTGTCGGTTTTCTTTTGCCGGAACCGATTATTCCGATTTCCGATGGCGGAATCCCAAGAAAGTTTTCCAGGCGGCTCTTCCATTGGTTCAGTAATTGTACCCGATGGACAAGAATAAGCGTGTTCGTGGCTCGTTTTGCAAGCAGGTATATCGCGACCACTGTCTTGCCGAATGCGGTAGATGCCGACAGTACTCCCAGATCATTTTTCAACAACGCTATCGCCGCCTTTTCCTGTTCCGGACGGAGTTTCCCCTGAAATGCAAACTTCTGCGGCTTTCCACGATTTCGTTTATCGGATACGGTATAACGTATTTTATTTTCGACCAGAAGCGTAACGATATCGTCGGCACTGCCGCGCGGCAGACCTATGTAATTCGGAAAATCTTCCGCACAACAAATGATACGAGGTTTATCGTAAGTCGGCATATGCATTGCTTGAGCATGGTAAAATTCCGGATTCTGGAATGCAGCAAGCCGTAGAAGAGCTGTCTGCAATTTCGGCGTAAGCTGGGCTTTCGTGAAATATATCTCGTTTTCTATGACAATCTCCAGTGGTTTCGTCAGGCCGACGGCGAGATCTTTTTCTTTTCGCCTGCGAGATGGAGGCTGTTCCCATGGAACCTCGTCTTCTTCCAATATCGGCATTTTGACTGCGGTAACACGTCCACTTTCCACAGCTTGTGCGGCAAGAGTTTCCACTTCTGCCGGTTGCATCTTGCGTATTCCGGCAAGAAATTCCCATTGATCCGGATAGGGGGTCATCGCATCATCCAGAAAAACACTGTTCCCGCGCTGGCGTGGTTTTGCCTGAAGCGGCAGAGCTATCAAATTGCCCAAACCTCCCTGCGGCATCGTGTCCTGATTGGGAAAAAATCTGTCATAGGATTCAAATCCAAGTTCAGGACGGCTCTCCATGGTTTCCGTCAAGAGAAAGCAGCCCAGGCGGCGAGCTGTACGGGCGGGAATTGGCGAAGTGAAGAAAATCCAGACGTGTGCACCATTTCCGGAACGGGATCTTTCCAAGGCGGCGGGAATGTTGAACCGTCGGCAAGTGAGAAGAAATGCCTGTACATCCTCACGAAAATTCTGCTTGTCGAAATCAACTGCGAGAAAAAAGCAGGTCTCGTCTTCCAGCATAGGGTAGACGCCGATGGTAAAATCATGACCTCGTTCATCGGAACCACGAAGATGCTTTTCTATAATGTCGTCAGAAACCGGAACCCATTCTCGATATTGGCATTCAGAACATTTGATTTTCGGCTTGGAACAAATTCCGCGTCGCCACTCGTTGGTACATACCGGCTGATAACCGCTTTTCCCGGTCTTCATGCTCTCAAAACGTCGAGGAAACACATCCTCGCGACCACGAAACAAACTGCGGAATATTCGGATTTTCTTGTCCGGAGGATATTGGTCGGATGTTCGCGCTGGTGGGCTCCAAGAAGAAATCGTTCGTTGCCGAATAAGAAGCAATTCATGGAGTTCCTGTTCCAGTTTTTCCTGTTCAGTAGAAAGTCGCTTCAACCGGGCGCGAATGGCTGTTATTCGCTGTTCCATGTTATGCGTTTTCATACTGTCTGTCATGTCACCTCCATTAACTCCATCATCGGTCTTGTTCCCTTAAATTCGATGTCCCATGTTCCACCTGCTTTGAATTCTGTTCGAATAATTCAGTGTATTCGTTTATGTGGTTCTATATTTCCTTGTGGAATCATTGACTCGCTTCAAGTAAAGTTTCATTCTACGACAATTTTACAGTCCAATATGACGAAAGAAATCGCCCGGCGTTCCTACGAGGTTCTGCAGGCCAACTCACGGTTATGGGATTAAATTCATAATCACGGAACTTTCTGTCGAAGTCGTGAGTGTCGAAGTTTCTGAGCAAAATGAAGCCCGTGAGAGTTCGATTCCTGCCGGGCTTTGCTCATTTTGAGGGGTCAATTTCTCAATGCGGTAATTGGCACAACAAATACCCCATCCTGTCTCTGATATGCAGCATTGCTTAACCCGCATATGACGCACAATTCAGAAGCAGGAATACCTCCATTTGCTTCGATTTTTTTATTTATCTTCAACAGCCCCTGTGCCGCAGAATCAATCTGATGCGCCCCAAGTTTTATTTCTATGGCACACCATGATTTATCTGGAAGTTCAATAACAGCATCAATTTCATTATCCCGATAATCCTGATAATGATACAATTCAGCACCGAAGCTGTTGGCATAAATTCTCAAATCTCTAAGACACATTGCCTCAAAAAAGGAAACCGAAGGTATTCAGGTCATGGATAAGTCCTTGCGGCGAGAGTGCCAGCAAACCACAGGCAAGCGATGGGTCGGCCAGAAGACGTTTTTCCGATTGTTTGATTCGGATTGAAGATCGGGTTTCCGGAGAAAAAGGAGGAAGATTGTCTGTCAAAAAAAGTCGGCGGCACACATCAAGATAATTAGTAATTGAATCATCATCAATGTTTTCTGCATCAATTTCATGAATGTCGTTCTTCAATACCCGATTTGAGGCGGTTGTGCTTTCGTTCCTGGCTAGCGATCTTAGAAGAAGATGGATTTTATGGGCATCGCGTTTCACTTCATCAATTTGATAGATATCGTTCTCAAGCACCGCTTTTATGTATTCTTTGGCCAAAAGACCAGCATTACGTTTAGATGACGTTTGGTTGCCTGGCCATCCGCCACGAACAATCAGGGCAGCTAAACTAGGCAACTCAACTTCACCAGTCAGGGCCGGAACAAGTTCTCCTTGACAAATCTTTTGCAGTGAAAACATTCCGGAGGAGTACCCAGCTTCAAATAAAGTCATAGGACGCATTCTGATTCTGCCTATACGGCCAGCACCGCTGTGCATAATCCCCTTTGCGTTGCGGCGTTGCTGAACCAGTTAAAATGAATTGTCCTTTGGCATTACGAGTATCAACCTCCGCTCGAACGGCATCCCACAGTCCTGGAACAGATTGCCATTCATCAAGAAGACGGGGCGTTGCTCCAGTTAATACTGTTGCTGGAGAAATTTCTGCCAAATGTTTATTCTGAAAATTTCCGGATGGGTCTCCTAGGTTGTGTCGTCAATAGATTTGTGCTATATTATGCAAACGTCAAAAAAAGGATATCGGGAAAATGGCGAATGCATACGAACGACATGATATATCGGATGAATCTTGGGCTAAAATCGAATTTTTGCTACCGGGGCGCAAAGGGAACTTGGGGCGGCAACGCTCGCGACAACCGGCAATTTATCAATGCGGTATTTTGGATTTTACGAACGGGGGCACCTTGGCGTGATTTGCCACCGAGTTACGGAGATTGGAAAAATACTCACCGGCGTTTTTGCCGTTGGCGTGACAAAGGAGTTTGGGAGAAATTATTGCAGGAATTGATTGACAATCCAGAATTTGAGCTGTTGATGATTGATGCAAGTCATATCAAAGTTCATGCACATGGGAGTGGTGCTCGTGGAGGCAATCAAGATATGGCCAAGACAAAAGGGGGCTCAACACCAAGATACATTTGGCCGTGGATGCGCATGGTATGCCGGTCAGAATCCTTATTACAGAAGGTACCACGGCGGATTGTAAGCAGGCTGAAGCCTTGATTGATAACATCAAAGCGAAGGTTCTTCTGGCAGACCGCGGTTATGATTCGGACGCAATTGTCGAGAAAGCGGAAAAAGCAGGGATGAAGGCAGTTATTCCGCCAAGAAAGAATCGCAAAACGCAACGTGAATACGACAAGGAGTTGTACAAGTTACGGCACTTTGTCGAGAATGCATTCATGATATTAAAACGTTGGCGCGGAGTCGCAACCAGATATGCTAAAAACACTGCTTCGTTTCTTGCTGCAGTACAAATCAGGTGTATTGCAGCTTGGGTCTTTTAACTATTGACGACACAATCTAGCAAAAACTCACTTCGACTGTGCATGGAAGATGTCCACGTTTTGCCACACCACTTCGGTCCTTCAATAACGACAGCACCAAATGTTTCCAAATAGTCTTCAACCATTTTATCAACGAAACGTGGACGGTATTCTTTTTTGTACATGAGCGTTCACCTCCTGGATGTTTAGCTAACTATACCACGATCGGCGATTTTTTCAACTTTTAATCGGTGATATTTTGATTTTTCAATCGGAAATATTTGAGATCTGCCCAAATGCATTGGTCAATCGCACACAAAAGCCTCTGTGGCGGCGAACAGTTTTTCTGACGATCAGGGGCATGCGACCCGGTCCCGCGTTCGCGCAACACGCCCCGCAATATCGCGAACAAAGGCGAATTTATGAGCAGGTCGATGCGAGCAATGCCCCAATATTTTTTCTGCATAATTTCCCCGGATATCGCTCCGCCATACTTGCATAACTCTTTTTCCATGCTGTCAGGTGAAACTGTCATCACCCCCCCCGGCAGCATCACTTGTTTTTATTGCAAATGCAAATACCTCAAAATCAACGAAATAACCCCATATTTATTATCGCTGTTTCTTTCGCAAACTACTGGCTATTAACGCATATCATGGCATTGTATGCACTGTAAATGGGGCGGGAAGGACGCCGCACCGACAGAAGACAACCGAAAGGGAACAGAAATGAACAACAGACTCGAAACCGCAATCAAGGCAAATGCCGCCGAGGCGCGCCTGACAAAACAGAAGGTTCTGAAAGAACTGAAGCAACGGATGGAGGGACTGATTCAGCAGATCGAAAATGACAACCTGTGGATCAGCGACCTGAAAGAACTCCACAATCAGGTCGCTGAGACAGTCGCCAAGGTGACCGCCGCCGATGAAAAAATCAAAACAGAAGAACTTTTCAAGGCGCTCCAATAATCACGCGGGGCGGTCGAAAGGCCGCCCCTGAAAACAAAGGACGAAACATGAGTGAAAAATTTTTTTCACAGCAGACATGCGATCGTTGCGGAGGATCGCTGAAAAGCGGTCGGATCATGTCTGCTTTTTTCAACGGAATGTATCTGCATGAAGTGTTCGGAAGCGGAACGAAAACACCCTGAGTTCCGGAAAGCCGTCGCAGCCGAGTGTGAGGCAATCCGGAATGGAAACTATAATTTTCCCGGCATCGGCTGGCCGGGCAGGAAAGGCGGTACAAAATGACTCCCGAAGAAAAACAGTCTGGAATTCCCTGTGTTCTGGTCGGAACCGATGGAAACATCTATGCGCTCTTAGGGCGCGCCCGGCAAGCTCTGAGAAGAGGCGGTCGACTGGATCTGGTCGAACCAATGACCAAAGAGGTTCTTGGAAGCAAATCAGATGAGCTGATCCTCTAGGTATATAATACAGCATCCCGTTTACAAAAAATACTGAATGGTTGTTGATTTAGAACTTATCAACTAATAATATCATAACGGAGGATAAATTGCCATAATTTTATTCATCGTTATCATCATAGCTGCCAAGTACAGCAAGGCATTGTATGCGCAGGCGGTTTTTTCGTATCTGACATGAATTTTTCTGAATCGGTTGAACCACGAATGTGCAACCTCGACAATCCATCGTTTAGGACGAAATCCATGCAGTTCAATTGCCTTCTTTTCTTCTCCGCGAGGTCGAATATGCGGCACCATGCCATGTCTTGACGCAACATCCGCTTTTCCGACATATCCGGCATCCAAGCAAACATTTTGAGTAATGTGTTCATAATGCTCAAAATCCAGGGGCTTCATACGCTCCTTGAGTAATTCATCAAGAACGGCTGCATCATGCCTGTTGGCTCCGGTTACGACGATCGACAACGGGATGCCAACTGCGTCTACGAGTAGATTTTTTTTGCTTCCTTGCTTACCCCGGTCTGTTGGATTTGCTCCGGCAAGTTCTTGCGCCAATGGCGCTTTTCCATGAGAACCATCCGCCGACTGCCATTCCCATGCAATCCCTTCCATCTCGTCATACTCCATAAGACCAGCGTGCCAAAGCTTTTGAAAAAATCCAGCTCGTGACCATTGCATAAATTTTTTATGTACCGCTTGTGATGTGATATTTTCAAATTCCTTGCGCGGCAATGCATTCCAAATAATTCCCGTGCGGAGAACATAAACGATAGCCGAAAAATACAATCGGTTTCCATAGCGAGATTTTCTCCCTCCTCCCGGTTTTCGGCGATAATTTACCCCGGGGCAACGTAAATCATTCGGAATATATGTTTCAACTTTTGCCCAAAATTCATCCGTTATTTCCCATGTTCTCAGCCTTGTCGTTGCCATGTTTACCTCCATTGTTTTTGCGTGAAGATAATATAGCACAAGGAGCTATTAAAATCAATTTATTAGTTGATAAGCTCTTAAAAGCAAACCATCATAAATTGGCATTTTGAGTTTTGGGGATTATACCAAAAATAATATGCCGTTTCTGTTTGTTCCACTTGTGAAGAATAGAACTCAGATTTTTTTCCGTTCTTCAGCGTTCCACCAAAAAAGGTCTTCTGGAACAGCAAAAGGTTCTTCCCAATTAGTATTATTGTTTTTTTAAGGTTAAATTTTTCGATGATTTTTTTACATTTTTTGGTGAGGACTGAAAAGCTAAACAATAAAGCGGCTCAAATCCCATTTCATCGGCATAGAAATAAATTTCAGTTACATCAGAAGTTGGGGAAAAGCCAATTATATGCGCAAATCCTTTCCTGTTTGCCTGTGTATCTGGCGTTTTTGCGTCGTAACGCGAACAGCCCAAAAACAAAAAGGATAAAATAAAAAAAATAAATTATATACCTTGCCATCCCCAAAACTCCCTTAAAAATGTAACATACCATTGTTATTCTCAAAAACAAGTCATCTCCAAGAATAAATTGTGGCGTCAGCCTTCATTTCATTCCAATATGCCCGAATTCTCATTTTATCTGTATTTCCGCAGAGATCATGATACGCCGTTCCCAAAATAGATGTGACAATATTGTATGCTCCTTGAAAATCTATTTTTTTCCCGTTTCTCGGTCGTAAATCATATGTATCTTCTAGGGAACATTCGACTTCCCATATGAACATGAATCCATAATAATTGTAAATGACATGATAAATCCCGTTATATTTTACCGTCGCATGGCGAATAGTCCATGTTAATTCATTTATTGCAGCATTCCATGTGTCGGCATATTTTGAAAAAGAACTGATTGGGTGCCTTAGTGTAAATTTTAGTTGCTGTATCATGTCGTCAGAAGAACGTTTCCCGCCAAACTCTTCAGGTTTCATGCCTGAAATTCTACCTTCGAACGATTGTATTGTGAGATATGGGACATGATAAGCTCGGGATCTAATATCCGAAATTACCTTCCTTGTAATATGTTCTCTTATTTTTTCCATAGCAGGATCTTGTTTGATCAGCCCAATGAAATGTTCTCCCAAGTAAACATGTTGAGAGTTTGCCAAAGAATTCAGACCCTAACTCCCAAAGGCTGTTTACTTCTTTTTTTAAGCCAAAAGCTGTTGCCAACCGTTGTCGAATTTCCGTTCCCCAAGGACGGCCAACTCCATAAGTACTGATGTCACTAAAATGTAGTTTTAATCCATCGGCCCAACTATTTGCAAGTTCTCTGCTTCGCGATTTGACATAATCATCAATATTCCGAAGGGCCTTTCTGATTCTTTCTTTAGCGTTATTCTCTTCTTCAATTTGTTTGTTGCCCAACCATGTTGTAACAGGAGATGAAAAGGAGATTTCACTGTAAAAATGAGGGCAATATTTCTGTAAATATTCATCACAGTTTTTTTTCTTCTTCCCGAATTTTTGAAATTAAATCATCTAATTGCTTTGCCTCGCGATCAATTAAACTTCTGATAGAGTTTAATCCCTTGAAATCAAGTTCCATTCTGGAATTGGAAAACATTGAATGACGCAATATTAGCTTTTGAAATTCTTTCTCAAGATTTTCTTTGGCTTGGTGTTCAGTGTCATAGAGAGAAGTATTCATTTTTGAACCTCAACTTAAATACCTTTGCTACAAAGATTTTCTATACCATAAAAAAATGTCAACTTTTTCCTCAGAGACCAATGGAGAAAAGTTTTTTTACAGAACAATATGCAGAATAAAAATTATAAAAATGTTAGTTCTGTAAAAATCCGGCAGTCAAAGATTTAACGGTAACTCAACCTACAAATAGTTAGGCTATAACGATAATGCGGATAAAAATATTAATTGTTTATTTCGTGTAACTCGTTTGTTATAAACAAATTTGTGGATTATGTGCACTGTAATCGGAGCGGTGAGGACGCCGCCCGGAAAAACAGAAAAGCCAACAACGGAGGCAAAAATGAAAAAAAGACAACAGACTAAGAGCTTATCAACTAATAAATTGATTTTAATAGCTCCTTGTGCTATATTATCTTCACGCAAAAACAATGGAGGTAAACATGGCAACGACAAGGCTGAGAACATGGGAAATAACGGATGAATTTTGGGCAAAAGTTGAAACATATATTCCGAATGATTTACGTTGCCCCGGGGTAAATTATCGCCGAAAACCGGGAGGAGGGAGAAAATCTCGCTATGGAAACCGATTGTATTTTTCGGCTATCGTTTATGTTCTCCGCACGGGAATTATTTGGAATGCATTGCCGCGCAAGGAATTTGAAAATATCACATCACAAGCGGTACATAAAAAATTTATGCAATGGTCACGAGCTGGATTTTTTCAAAAGCTTTGGCACGCTGGTCTTATGGAGTATGACGAGATGGAAGGGATTGCATGGGAATGGCAGTCGGCGGATGGTTCTCATGGAAAAGCGCCATTGGCGCAAGAACTTGCCGGAGCAAATCCAACAGACCGGGGTAAGCAAGGGAAGCAAAAAAAATCTACTCGTAGACGCAGTTGGCATCCCGTTGTCGATCGTCGTAACCGGAGCCAACAGGCATGATGCAGCCGTTCTTGATGAATTACTCAAGGAGCGTATGAAGCCCCTGGATTTTGAGCATTATAAACACATTACTCAAAATGTTTGCTTGGATGCCGGATATGTCGGAAAAGCGGATGTTGCGTCAAGACATGGCATGGTGCCGCATATTCGACCTCGCGGAGAAGAAAAGAAGGCAATTGAACTGCATGGATTTCGTCCTAAACGATGGATTGTCGAGGTTGCACATTCGTGGTTCAACCGATTCAGAAAAATTCATGTCAGATACGAAAAAACCGCCTGCGCATACAATGCCTTGCTGTACTTGGCAGCTATGATGATAACGATGAATAAAATTATGGCAATTTATCCTCCGTTATGATATTATTAGTTGATAAGTTCTAAAGTTCCGGAAAAATTCTGGACAACCCCGGAAGGAGCCGCGCTCTACGATACACTCCACAGCGATGGCTGGAATGCCGTCGACATGCTGAACAGCGTGAAAGAAGCATTCGACAAAGCCATCGACGAAACACAGGATGCCGAAGTTAAAGCCGAGCTGGAAAAATCCCGAAGCCTGGTTATTCAGAGCAAGAAGGCTTACCTGAAAGCCGCCAACCGGCTTCGCCACATTTTCTAAAAACACAATCAGGGCGGTCGAAAGACCGCCCACAACCAACGGAGTGAAAAATGAAAATCTGCGAAATTTGCAAAAAAACAAGGGTCTTCACGGGAATTTGTGGGTAAATCAGTGCGAGATACATCAGAACCCGCCGTCAGTCAAGCAACAATCCGGCATAATCGCTCCCGTTGGTCGCTTTTATTCCGTTTGCCACTTGACAGCCGCCAGAACCTGATGTAAATACGGCTTTTGCCGGTTTGGAAGAAAAAAATGTTTTTTTTCATCCAACCCCCTAATAAGTATCAAGAAAATCATCCGTCATTTTGCCAGAAATGACGGAAATATCCGTCACTTTATTTTGACTGTCAGAAAAATTACGCTCAAAATGAGCATATTATCCCCATAAATTCTGGTGAAGAGGCAAAAACAATTTCCGAAGACGAAGTGTTCAGGGTCGACGAACACGAAAGCGTCTGCTTCGAATGCGCCGAGGCAGAGGCTTTGAAAGCGAAAGAGGAAAAGCGCGAAATTCAAATCACGCATGGGGAATTCGCGGAAGCCTGGAGCCTCTGCCAATGGTGCGACAGCCTTTTCCCGGAAAGCGAACTTCAGGAGGAGCACGACCTCGGATACCTCTGCGGACACTGCATTTCCGCCATCAGTTCCCGGGGCGAGGAAGTATGGCTGAAAAATTAACCGGGATCTTCCGAAAGCCGCCCGCGCACAGGGCGGCCTTTTTCGCATAGTTTGCCCCTTGTCGCGCCGATCAGGTTAAGTATGCCTCCAGAATGGACAATTGTCAATTTTCCAATAAGATGGATGCAGAAAGTGCGTTTCGATGATATAGTCCGTCATTCTTTCGAATGTTTCCGGGGTGACAGCCCCGGGATAAAGTAACATGGAAGCACGGTCAGCGGGAAGCGGATGACAGTTCGTCCAGTCATGATTGGCCCACATCAAGGCATAGCTGAGCCGGTTGGCATTCGGCGCTTTCTGAAACCCTTCCCGCAAAGCCCGCTCCAGAAACGGGCCATCGTTGTAACAATACCAGTCAAACAAAAAGGCGGAGATTCCACTGCCGGCAGCGGCATCGATTTTTCGACTCATAACGGCTGGATCCGCCTCGTCCTCATATCCCCACAGCGGCACCTTGGGCTGCTGATGTCCGGGAAAACGCGGCCGGGCAATTTTCATCAATTCCCACTCCGTCCAACCTGATCCATGAACCGCTTCATTGCGGGGATCAATATGGTAATTAGGTATGCGCCCAGCGAGCCCCATGGTGAGGAGGAAGAGGGATTTTTTTGAGTGGGAATTTACCAAAAGATGAATGCCGTCGGGCTATGATGACCGCCCGACGGCATTCCCCTCTTCATATTGCTCCCACAGTTTAATACTTGTAGTTCATCCGGCGTATTTGACAGACTCCTTGTGAAAAAGAGCTTTGATCTTCTCCGGTTGTTTTTGAATGCTTCGCATATGGGATTTTGCATGTTCTTCAAGCTCTCCATTCCGTTTTGCCGCCGGAGTTTTGGAAAGGGCCGCTTTCAAATCCCGGTTCAGTAATTCGTCGGGATTCAGGTCTGGACTGTAGCTTGGCAGATAAAAGATTTCAATAAAAGCCTTGTTTTCCGTCAACCACTCTTGCAGAAGTTTGCTGTGATGAACACGTAAGTTATCCAGAATCAGAAAGATCTTCTTTTGAGAAGAGCGAATCAGCCGTTTCAAGAATCGAATCAATAACTGTGCGGTCATAGTCTCACGATAAAACATAAAACGCATCAATCCGCGATTCGTGACGGTGCTGATCATATTCAATTTTTCGGGAGCAGCTTTCACATATTGCACCGGAGTTTTTTCCTTTCGGCGCATAGCTTCTCCCCTTTACATCGTCGCTGCGCAATCCAGTTTCATCTCCCCAGTGAATTTCCGCTTTTTCCTGTCGGGCGCGAGCAGCAATAGCCGGATACTCTTTTTCCAACCAGATGCGAACTCGCTGATCGTTGCGCTCATACGCCCGCCGAATCGGCTTTTGCGGGGAAAAACCCCACATATTCAAGTAATTGCTAACCGCCTGCAAGCTCAAATCCACAGAATATTTCTGCTTGATCAGAGTTTGTACCGCTTGTCGAGTCCAGAGTGCAAATGGCAATTTCAGCTGATCTGGACAACGATCCGTGATTGCACGACGAATTTCCCGTTCTTCATGCGGAAGCAATTTTCGGTAAAGCCCCCGCGGTCGCCCTTTGTTGCCGACCTTCAATGCGGCCTGGCCTCCTTTTTTCCAAGCCTTAATCCATTGGCCGACAGTATAGGCGCTCACTCCGACAAGCGGAGCGATTTCATAACGCTTCAGTCCTTTTTCGAACAGCAAAACCGCTTGCTTTCGACGATCATACAATTCTTTAGAATTGATTTTTCTTGCATCTCGAAGTTCCATACGGGTAATATAGCACGTTCAAAGAGATTCTACAAGTATTTTTGTTTCTTATCTATAATAATGAGCCCGAGCTCATTGACTACTTTGTTTCGCCCCTGGGATCAGCGAATCAATCTGTCCTGCCGGAGTAGAATTCAAACGCGGTAGAACGTCTTCGAGCCATTTGCGAAAGCAGATGCCGTTTGCTTTGCATGTTGCAGCGAATGAATACAGGATAGCGAGACGCTGCCCTCCGGCTTCACTGCCGGAAAAGAGGCAATTCTTTCGGATGATCGCAATTCCCCGGTTGAGCCGTTCGGCCGGATTGTTGTCGATGTTTAACCGGGCATCTTTCAGGAATTTCTTGAGTTCTTCTTCAATGTTCAACGCATAAGAGACGGCTTGCGCAACCGGAGATGACGGACGTTCCGACTCTTTGAGAGCTCGGCACTGTTCAAAAAAATCCCGGACGAACTTCTGTGATTGCCGGCGTGCCTCCTTGCGCGCATGAAAGAGAGCGGTATCCGTTCCCTTTTTTCTGCCCGCTCTTTTGCCACACGCTCAATCCGGTACAGGGCTTGTATCAGTTTCAGCGGAGCCTCTGCTTTCGTATATCCTCTTTCAACAGCTTGCAGAAAACGTCTGCGGACATGAGCCCAGCAACAGGCGACCTCGCAGTCCAGTTTTTCATAGGCCACGTAAGAGTCTCTGATGATTGTTCCGGAGTAATCTCCGAGCAGACTTTCTGCAACATCCCGGGACCGGGACGGCGAAAAGTGATAAGCTGTCATCGGCGGACCGACTCCCGTCAATCGGCATCACAAATACGCTTGCTTACACTTCTTTGCTCCCTTGGCCATCAATTTGATGAATGTTTCGTCCGCATGGAGGATATAGCATTGCATAATCCGGTCGACCATCCGCTCATAAAGGGGCTGCAAAGCGTCTGCCGTACGTTTGTAGAGATCTTCCAGCGTAGACGGAGCCACCGGAAGTCTCTCGTTGCCGAACATCCGCGCCTGACGTTCCAGGGGGATGGCATTCTCCACTTTATCCGCAACAACTTTGGCAATGAAAGAGGCGTCATAACGGGTTCTGCCGCTGACTGAATCAAACACATCCCCCGGGGCGGGAGCCGTGACAACACCGCGCAGCGTGTCCGAGGGATCGGCATATTTGGCGCGTTTGAAATGAATCACATACAGCCCGGTTCGATAAGCGATCCGTTCGCTTTCTTCATAACCGATCAGCACCATTCCCAGACGCTCTTCTTCTGGAACATCGATCACGCGTTCTTCCCGCGGCAGGTCACCTGGAATCTCGGAAAGCGCATTCGCTTGACGGACTTTCCGTTCATGTTCGGCTACCGTAGCCGTGGGGACTTCTTTCGGGGATTCAGGTGACATCTCTTCGGGAAAAAGCGAGGGCGTGTCATCCCGGGGAATATAATGTTCCGTTTTAGAACCGAACAACTGCCGTCTGAACCACGCCAGCTCATTGCTGAGCTTTTCATTTTCCTCAGCCAGATCTCGGATGGCGTTTCGCGCCTCTGCCAACGTTGTAACTTCCGGTAATACCATAATGAAAATATACCGGAAACTTCCTCAAATTCAAGCTTTGTCAAGACTTTTTCGAGTATCTTTTGTAATAACGCTGCGGTTTGATTCCAGATAAAATCGCCGCAAGTTCTCGACTGGTCAATTCAATCCGTCCATCGGCTGATTGCGGGATATGAAAGCCGCCCTGCTCAAGTCGTTTCATCCAGATCACAAAGCCGCCGTCCTCCCATTGCAGTAACTTTACCAGTTTTTTATTACGGCTGAAGAAAGCGAACACATGTCCTGATTCCGGATCCTGTTTGATATACTCTTCCACCGTCCCTGCGAGACCGTCGAACGATTTTCGCATGTTCACCGGAGTCGGACAGTAGTAGATTTTTACCGAACCGCCGAAGCCGAACATGACCGTGCCTTGAGCAGATTCAACACTTCGGACAGTGTAGTGCCATCGAAACCTTTTGCCACCGCAATTTCTATGCCGTCAATCAGCAGCCGAATCCCTGAGCTATCACTCGCATTTGTCTGCAAAGGCTTGATCTCTACCAGCTCCAGCGATTCAGGGGTGCTCGCATCATCCTGGCGTGCCTTTTGCAACACTCGGATCCAGCGGCGTGTACTTTCGTAAGGAAGTTCTTTCAGTTCGCTGTATTCTTGAATCGTCAAGCCGCTGTCCCAATATTCTGACAGTTGCGCCTCCCAATAATCTCGTCCTTCCCGTCCCATGCCATCCTCCCATTATTCCGGTTTGTGGAAGAACATACCACACTGTCTGACTCAAATCCAGATGGGGGGCTGGCTGGGCGGATACCCAAAAGCTTCTGCTCCTTGTATTGCAACTAAACAAATATGCGATAGTCCTTCAGATTAGATATTCCGCAGTGGTATTGCGGATCGTCTCTTCGGTTCTATTCGTCCGGATCATCTCCTGCGTTATACTACAATTTTGCCTGATCCAGAAGTGCAATGAATTTGCGGCGTTTTTTTTGTCGCTCACGAATGGCAAGACACTCCGCCTGGAATTGTTCCGGATGCCCCGCCGCAACCAGATATTGCCGGTAAAGTTTCAATGCGGCGACGCTCTTCTCATAAAATTTATCACCGGCTTCTTTCAAAAATTGTTCCAGTGGACGCTTGACCAACCGCGCCGAGGCGTCCGGTTGTGTCTTGGAGAGCGCGGATGCAAGACGGAACAGGCTGTCATGGGAACATAAACCGCTTTCGGCGATTTCCAATGCCCGTCCATATTCTTTTTCGCAAATCAGAATATCGATCCGAGTGGAGCGGCTGGCGATTCCATCCTGATTTTTTTTCAAAATATGTTTCAACATACGCAAGGGCCTTTTCGAGGAATTCCCCGCCTTGGCGGCTGGAACGGGCGGCGGAACGTAAAAATTGATAGCCACCGGAACAGTTCGGATTTTCCTCGAAATACCGCCATGCGATTTCCATGGCTTCGGAATACTTTTTTGACATGAACCAATTCCTCGACCAGGCTTTGTCGAATATCGCAACTGTGTGGGAAATGACGGAACGCCTCACGGAGATAATCCGGAAGTTCCTCCCTGCGATTCAGCCGAATCAACAATTTCCCCAAAGCCAGGACGTGTTCTTCCGTACTCTGATTATGCTGCAGTATTTCAAGCTCCAGCTCGGAGTCCGAATTGATTCGGGCATATTGCAAAAGTCTTTTTTCAATGATGGCGCGTTGCGTTGAAGTCATGCGCTGGTCCTTCATGCCAAGAACCGGCATTTTACGCCAAAGGTGTAACGCCGCAGTGTTCCATGCCTTTTCAATCCGCGCCGGCGCGTCCATAAAATACCGCCCGACCTGACTCATTGCGCCCCAGGAGTCCAAGGGTTCCCATTCAATCATATTTTCCGCAACATCGGCGGCCTTGCCCAATCCCTTTTTGACCGCCTTGAAATAAAATGACAGCATTTCCGAAATCAATCCGGCGCAGGAGTCTTCCGACTGCAAATCCCGTCGGACCGCTTCTTTTATCGCATATTCGGCAAGTTCCATAACCATTGCCGCGTGGGTCCCGGAAAACATCCGCTCCATCGTATCGGTCAGTTGTTTCAGCTCCTGACGGAGACGCTCCTCATCCTGTTCGATCTTATATTGTTCGTCATAGTCGTAACAATCCTCGTAATCGCATTCCTCCGCAAGCCCCAGCAGCCGGTCGATTTTCAGTGTAAGTTCCTTTTGCAACGCTTCGGAAGCCGCCGGCAGATAGCTCATCCGAAAATATTCCAGCAAATCCGGATACTGCTTTGACGCGCCGTTCAAAAGGGCGACCAATTCTTCGCGGCTGCGCTCCCGCAGAAACTTAGCGAGCTTGAAATCCGGCTGTTTCCTAGATGGCGCGGGTGTCTCGAAACCATTGATAAAAGCCAGTCCCAATGCGACCAGATGCTTGCAGAATTCTCCATCGTCCCCGAGTGGACAACTGCATTCGCCGAAAAGACTATCCGCGTCAATATCGCATTCGATGGAACAATGATACAGGCGGCTTCCCCGAACGCTTCCCTCAATGCGGTTGCCGTGAACTTCCAGTTTTTTTACGTACCCGGATTTGAAATAATCCAATCCACGACCGAAATAAGTGCTTCCGGCTTCTTCACGCAAGGTCTTTCGGGTTATAATTTGTTTAAGGTCGCTCATGGGGTGTCTCTCCGTATCATGCAGTGTGAAAAGGGGTATTCATAAAATATACCGGAAACTTCCTCAAAATCAAGCACTGTTAAGACTTTTTGAGTATCTTTTGTAATAACGCTGCGGTTTGATTTCAGATAAAATCGCCGCAAGTTCTCGACTGGTCAATTCAATCCGTCCATCGGCTGATTGCGGGATATGAAAGCCGCCTTGTTCCAGTCGTTTCATCCAGATCACAAAGCCGCCGTCCTCCCATTGCAGTAACTTTACCAGTTTTTTTATTACGGCTGAAGAAAGCGAACACATGTCCTGATTCCGGATCCTGTTTGATATACTCTTCCACCGCCCCTGCGGAGACCGTCGAACGATTTTCGCAGGTTTATCGGAGTTGGGCAGTAGTAGATCTTTACCGAGCCGCTGATGCCGAACATGACTGCCTCTTGAGCAGATTCAACACTTCGGACAGCGTAGTGCCGTCAAAACCTTTCTCGATTGCGATTTCTATGCCGTCAACTACCAGCCGAATCCCTGAGCCATCCCTCGCTTTTGTCTGCAAAGGATTGACCTCGACCAACTCCAGCGCTGCCGAGTCGTTCGCTCCATCCTGGCGTGCCTTTTGCAACACTCGGATCCAGCGGCGTACACTTTCGTAAGGAAGTTCTTTCAACTCGCTGTACTCCTGAATCGTCAAACCGCTCTCCCAATATTCTGACAGTTGCGCCTCCCAATAATCTCGTCCTTCGCGTCCCATGCCGTCCTCCTGTCGTTCGGGGTTGCGCAAGAACATAGCACGCTGGTCGTCTCAAATCTAGATGGGGCTCACTGGGCGCTTACGTGATATTCGATGTAGCCGAGAGCAAAACCTTCCCGATCGACAATGCAGTCGGCCTTCCCGGGAATTCCGAACGAAAGATTGTCATATCGTGATGAAGCCACACCCCGCTGCAGCGAGACTTCCGGAGCACGCTCGTCCGACCGGGATGCTGGATGGAGGAAAATTGTAAGTAAGATGACAAGCGGAAACAGCAGAAAAATGCACGATCCTGATCGGTAAAAATACCGTCTTCCACCATTCTGGTATCCCATTTTTGCTCCCGTTTCGACTGATTGCCTTTTTACGGCATATCTTACATCGGGAGCTGTGACATCTTATGTCACTGCAATGGATTTCATCAAAAAGAGCGGCTCCACCTGCCATGCTCTGAAAGGTTCGCCAGAACCCGCACAATCACAGCAAGCAGAGCCGCAAACGGTCTGCTTACGTAATTGTGCGTATTAATCAAAACTGGCGATTTATCAGAGTACGCGATGCCGGAGAAACAACCCGGCACTATGTAAAAATTAAAATCAGTCTTTGGTTATTTATTGATTTGAATCTGCCTCCATATCCTCTTTTGAGTTCAAAATACCAAGCACACATTGTAAACTATCACGTTTTTCTGTGAATGCAAGACCTTTTTTGCTCTTTGTTGCCATAGCGAGCCGTGTGCAATGAAAGTTGCTCGCACGGTTCTGAGAGCACTTGGGGGAAAAGTGTCAGCCCTACTGACAACTCGTCCTCATTTGACTCTATGCCTGACGCGCAAAATGATCATCAACGATGATCTGGGCGCATTCATGAAAGTGCCGACGGCAATGGGCAACCGGGCGGCGCGACTGATCGATCAGCTGTTTTCAGCCGGCTTCTCTCGAACCCGGCGCAGGCGGACGGCAAGGCGCTGTTCAGCACGAATCACAAAACCTGCTCTCGGGCGCAAGTTCGGCGCTGAGTTCCGATTCGCTCAAGAAGGCGATCCAGCTCTTCCTGGATCAGGTGGATGCCGACGGTCAGCCGATCTCGGTGGAACCGAAATATCTGCTGGTTCCGACTACACTCAAGCATCTCGTGATCGAACTGACGCAGGGGGCGACCCTCATCATGAGCGGCACGGACAACGCGGTTCGTCCGGCGCTGAATGTGCTTTCCGATGAAAATCTGCAGGTGATCAGTTCGCCGTATCTCGGCAACAGCGCCTACGAGGGATCCAGCCAGACCGGATGGTATCTCTTCGGCGACCCGAAAACGGTCGATACCTGGGAGATCGGCTTCCTGAAAGGGAAGCGCACGCCGACTGGAGCACTGCTGAAATCAAACGGCTACCCGGTCACCTCACACGACTCCGATCTCCTCCGGAAGCTGGTCCCGCGCGAAACAGCGGTCAAAGACTTCCGGGATCCCGTCGATCAGGTACTGTCCGTCGCTTTCGCGTCTTGAGACACACTCCTTCAGTTCGACCGGCTGAAGTTTCTCCGAAAGCATTTCGATGCAGTTCGTATGCTCCCGCGCAATTGCCAAAGAGCAGAGGAACCGCTCTTCTCCGGAAATTTCGCGGACGACGTCCATGAACATGTCGTCGTTTGCCGGCTGAACGAAACCGGACGCAATCACGGCGCCGTCTTCGGAACAGATGTTCCATCCGCGGTCCACATTCCAGAAAACCGATCCGCGCTCGCATTGGATGCGGATGACCGGATTGAGATTGACCGGAGCCGCATGAGAGAGCAGCATCGTCAGCCGGCTTCCCGTGCTGACCGTAAAACGGACCGCGCAGGTATCGAAAGTCTCGATTTCCTTCCGCGCGCGCCAGAGCGTTCCTTCCGCCTCAACGGCATGAGCGGATTCGCCGAATCGTTCCCCCGCCAGGAAAAGTTCCAGATTCAGATAATGGGCGAACGCATTGTTGATCGGAGAATCCCAGATCGGGGTTCCGTCGGCCGCCGCACGTCTGCCCGCCCAGTTGTTGCGCCGGTAATACTGATCCGCACGCGGCCAGAGCCCCTTGCAGACAATGCTCTCAACCCGTCCGACGCGTCCGGTCAGAAGATACTGTTTCAAAAACTGAATCTCCCGTCCGTAGATATGCTGAAACCCGACGGCGACGAATTTTCCGGACTTTTTTCCGCTTCCATCATGCGCCGGATTGCGGCGCCGGACCCTGCGGCCGGCTTTTCCACCAGCACATTCGCGCCGTTTTCCAACGCCTGAACGGTCAGAGGTTCATGGAACGCAATTCCGGTCGGAATGCAGACCAGATCCAGCTTCCCGCGCAATTCCGCAAACATCGCGTCGGCGGACGAGTAAATCCGTGCGCCGCATTCCCGGAGCTGTCCGATCTGCGCCGCTGCCTCTTCCGGATTGATGACGATCGCCGCTGAGAACTCCGCAACGCCCAGCCGCACAAGCCGGATGATCCGTTCAAAATGATTGTATCCGTAGCCGGACACCCCGATCAGCCCTATTCTGACTTTTCCCATATCCCGTATATCCTTGTCAATGTTTGAGTTCATTCCGCCGTTTTATTCCGCGATTTCAGCGAAAGGATTGCCGGAGGCGCCGGGAAAACCCCGAACGGCTGATACCATTCGCGATCCCAAAGGGAGTGCGAAACGATGCGGAACGATTTCATAAGCCCTCTTATTTCCCGCGGAACGCCTGCGGATTGAGCGTAATTGCAATCATGCCGATATTGATCTCCTCGCGCGGCGAAATCCGGATTGTGTGTCTGCCTTTTTTGAGAAACACCGGCCACTGCGCGCGTTTCGGGAACTTGGCGTCAAAGAACTGAATCCACAGAGTTTTGTTGAATTCCGTTTTTTCGTACTGATGAGCAAACGCACCCGCAATCATCGGGGCGCCGTCAATGCCGAAAAACAGCGAATCGTGATGCGAAACCGGCTTCGTGTCGAACATCACACGGGCGAAAAGACAGTAATTGCCGTCGGCGGGAACCTCGAATGTCATTTCAATCAGTTCCGCAGAGCCGGCTTCCGCCGGAGCGCCCCACGGAGGAAACTGCAGAAGACCGTCTTTCTGCAGCGGCTTGCCGTCGTCAAGAAGGTCGAAGTTTCCTCCATTCGCGGATTTCGATATATCAAGATAAACTGTGTCGTTCCGCTTCGGCAGAAGCCTCGGTTCCGCCCTGGACAACGCAGGGCATGTTGCTCTCCGCGAATGCGGAAGGAACCAGCGGGAAAGCCAGAGTGGCAGCGGCAAGAAGTGCGAGTTTTCTGTTCATTTTCAATCCCTTTCAGTTTTTGTATTCAAAAGCATAATGGTTGTCCGTGATGGCGATCAGTCCGATCCGCGTCTCTTCGCGCGGAGCGATGTGAAGAACATGGCGTCCCGCTTTCAGGAAGAACGCCCCGCGGCTCTCCTGATGTCCGGCCGCTTCCGAAACCATAAACCAGCGCGCCTCACCGCTCCTCGCCGGAGAAAAATCTCCGCGGCGCATCGGCTGTTCGTCAAACGAATAGAAGAATGAATCGTGCAGCCCGACCGGTTCCGGCGGAGCACAGCGGACAAAGACGCCGTAAAACCCGTCCTTCGGGACCTCGAATTCAAAGGAGAGACACTCCGGGGAGCCGGGCTTTGCCGGTTCTCCGCGGCGCGGCAGCTGAACCATGCCGTCCTCCTCCGGACCAAGCGAAGGATCAAGACGGGGAAAAACCCGTTTCGCATCGGCTTTTTCCGGATTGAAATAGACTGCGAAATCTTTTCCTCCGTGCGGCTTCAGCGGCATCGTCCAGCCCGTTTTGGCATAAACGGATACCGGACAGCTCAGTCCGTCGGCGAAACGCACCAGGAACGCACCGCGCATGAGCGGCTGTTTCGCAAAACGCGCCGGATCAAGCTTCACCCTGAACGAAACCCCTTCCCCGGGGTTGATTTTTCCGGAAGCGGGCAGAACTTCAAACCAGTCGAAATCCCGATTCTGCGCAATCCGGAATTCCACGGGAACGTTTCCCGTATTTTGCGCTGCAAGAGACATCTCCGTTTTCCCCGCAGCAAACATCATCTTTCCCTGATTCAAAACGACCGGGACCGGGCGCAGGGGGAAGCGCAGGCGCGCCGTCGCCGCCGAACGCTCCGGCGTCCGGGTTCTCATCTCCGGCAACCGGGACGCCGCGTTTGCGTGCGGGGGAATCCGGACTCAGGCGGTAATCGCCTGCGGAGGGGTTGCGGAACTGCGGATCGGTGTCGTTCAGCAGATTTCCCTCCATGACTGCAGAGGGAAGCTCCGCATGTTCCACAAGATTGGCGCGTCCGTCGAAAATATTGTTGTACAGGAAAAGTTTGTGATGTTTCAGCACATCGGTTCCGCGTCCGGGTCCGGAAAAGGTGTTGCCGAAAATATAACTTGCGGCAAACTTTCCGCTGCGGGGCGACGCCGTTTTCAGGAAGAGGTTGACCTCCCCGCGCTCGTCTCCCATATCGCTGACGAGGTTGTTGTACACGTAGCTCGGTCCTGTCATGCATCCCTGAATGCTCACGCCGCAGAGCGCGCCTTCAAAGCGGTTTCCGAAACAGCGGACATTCTGCTGACCGCCATCCAGTTCGATGTTGTCGTCGTTGCAGAAAATCATGAAATTGCCATAGATTTCCGCATCCTGATTGAATCCGCCGCGCGGATGAAAGTTGCCCCAGCCCTCAACCGCGTCGTTGAAACGGTGAGTGTCGCTGCCGATGAAATCGTTGTACCGGATCACCGTGTTGCGCACGACGTGCACCATGACGGCTTCCGGTCCGGCGGGGTGAGCGTAAGTCCAGCTGTTCGCGCGTCCCAGCGGATCGTGGATGTAGTTGCGCTCAACGAGCAGATTGTCCGAATTTTTCAGATAGATTGCGGCGTCGTAGTTGAATCCGTTGAAACTCTTCGGAAATTTTCCGGCAGCGGGGTAGAAACGTCCGTTGAGATCAAACCTCTGAACTCCGGCGCGTCCCCAGCCGGATATATCGCAATTGGCGATCCGGATATGCGAAGATTTTTCCACATGGATCGCATTGGACATGCCGCCCCGGATGACCAGACCGTCCAGCAGAACATACTTTGCATTGCGGATATTGATCATGGCGCTGGACGAGTGGTAACGGAAATTCTTCTCCTTGAACGCCGCCTGTTTCCGGATTGGTCAGGATGAATCCCGGTTTGACCGTGTAGCGGATCCAGCCGTCCGGCGCCCCCTGATCATTGATCGTCAGATGCCCGTCGAAGTTATTCTCATCCAGAACGATTGTTTTCGCAACCGGAACCGGAGCGCCCAGAGTACGGAACGTTCCGCGTCCGTCCGGAAGAGTTTTTCCATCGGGGGTCCGCAGCTCAAACTCGTAAGCGGCATCCTCCTTCAGATAAACGACGCTGCCGCGAAGCTCCGGTTTTTCGAGGTCGTGAACCGGCGCAAACCCGGCGACCCATTTTTCCGTTCCGCCTTCCCGGACATACGGCAGCACATCCTGTCCGGCTGTTCCGGACCAGTAATACGAACATCCGCGAAACAGCGGAACCAGCTGCAGTTTCGCTTCCGCCGCTCCGGCAAACGCCGAAATCAGCACAAAGCAAAGGATAAAAAAGCGTTTCATGTTCACTCCTGTCTGTTGTTTCAAAGGAAACGGTCTGTTTCTCAAACATCGGACCGGGATACGGAATCGTTCCGTTCCCGCCGATTTTCCGCAGTTCGAATTATTCCTGCTCAAATGCGGACGCCCAGTCGCCAAGCGTTCCCCCCGTCAGAGCGTTGCAGCGCATTTTGTTGCCCGCATGACCATCTGCGTAAAGCACATTCGACGTCCTCCTGTGGCGGTAGTGCACTCGGTTGTCGGTATATTCCGGCTGAAGAAAACGCCGGTCATGGTTGATGAGCGACGTTACATTTCTGCCCTCGTACAGATGCGGAAAGCGCGAAGGGCTCTTCAGGCGGGAGAGCGGAATCACCGGATAATAGGTCATATCAGTCGCCAGACTGCTGTAGATCGTTCCCGCATTGTTCGGAATCACATACGACTGGTTCAGCATCTCCCAAGCGGAATTTTTATCATACGGCATACGGTTGTCCAGATCCGATGGACGGCTCTCCAAAGTCACCGAAGGACACGACAGCAGAGAATGAACAACAGCCAGTTCAAAAACAGACTGTCCATTCCTGTTCACCTTCCGAGTACGGGCATTTTTCATGATGTAGTTATTGGCAAAATAACCCTGCGGAGCCGAAAACTCATAATAGGGAATGGAATCGCTCTCAGAACTTTGCATGACTGCCGCATCAGCGTTCCACCGAAGTCGTTGCTGTACTGCTGGAACATCAGCCCCAGCTGTTTGATTTGCGACGTACAGGAAATCGTATGCGCTTTGGCTCTGGCGGAATTCAGCGCCGGCAGAAGAATAGCGGCCAATATCACGATAATCGCAATTACCACAAGAAGCTCTACAATGGTAAATTTATATTTTATTTTCCAAGCTTTCATAACAAAAACATCCTTTTTCATTCTTTCGTTATTTTAGTGTTGTTTTTCAGAAAACGAAGCCCGGCAGTGTTCACCTTTTCCGGTATTCTATGACCGGATTGAACAATGACAAATTCCTTGTTTTTCCCGCGAAAACTATTGAATTCTGCAGCGAGAGATGATGAATGAGCGCTGTTGTCGAACAGTCCGGTACTGACAAAAAGCGCGGCTTCTGGATTGATCCGCGCCGCAAAGGAAGCGGTGTCAACATAATCCACCGCACGGAGCATCTTCTGAATTCCATCCGGCTGGGCCTTTACGATTTTCTGATGAGTGAATTTCGGCCAGCCGTTGTCACGTCCAGCAAAATTTGCTCCATGATCGCCCAACGCCGGAACATGGGCGACAACACAAGTCACCGCCGACTCCAGTCCACCTCCCGCAATTGCCTGGGCTCCGCCCTGGCTGGTTCCAACCACTGCCAGATTCTTTCTATCCCACTGCGGCAAAGATTTCAGGAAACGGAGCGACATATAAACCCGTTCAAACATACCGACAAAGTAGTTTGTCTCCCGCTCAAGCGCATCAGGGTCATTGAATGCATAATTCCGGTTTTTCAGAATGCCTGGTTTCAGCTTTTCAAATTCAAGAATCTTTCCGGATTGAAGATCTTATAGAATTGTGCCGGACGGTCATTCGGTAATCCGTGCGCATTGATTTCAAACGCGAGAAAACCACGCCGGGATACCCATTTCGGCGAACCGGCAGGGTAAATACCCGCGCCCTGATAGCAACCGACTGCCGGAAGAGATTTCGATTTAGTCTCTCGCGGATAACTTAGAATTCCGCGTACCGGCATCCCGGAAGGCATCGGAATTTCCACATCAAACTCTTCCAGACTGGAACCTTCCGCTGAAAGCTTTTTCAGCCTCACCTGCTTCAAATCAATCCGATCAACCGCTTGTTTGCGACGACTCCAGAACTCATCGAAATCGGCAGGGGCTTTGCGCGCCGCCTGAATTTTCTCCGGTTCCGCTCCAACTCCAAGCCAGCAAAACGTTTTCCCTGCCCAGTCAGCAATTTCCGCTCTGCAACGAACAAATCCTGGACGAGTCAGTTCAACGGAAACCTTTGCACAGCCGTTTTCATCCGTCAGTACAGAAGATTTACCAAAAACAGCTTTCCGGTCGCCTTCATAATGGATTTTCAGCAGCACGTTCTTCTGCGGGTAGCCCGAAGAATCTTTCACGCAAAACTCAAAAAGCGCAGTGTCTCCGGTCCGATAAAGCGCATCCGCCTTATCTGTTTTTCCTGTTAATTCGAGCTCTGCAGCCGGGCAAAGTAACGTTCCGGCAAGTATACTTGAAACAACGATTTTTTTGATTTTCATGCGAAATCTGTCCTCCTCTTTGATTATTTGCAAGGGTTAAATCTTCGGGGCCTGATACGCCTCATCTCCGCCGTAACGCGCATAATCGCGCGAAAGCGACCACAGAACCGCGACTCCGCTCAGTGCCAGCAGAGCGCCGATCAGGAAGAGACAGCGGTAATTGTTGTTGAGCAGATCCAGCAGTTTCCCTATGACAGGAATCAGCAGCATATTTGCAACGGATGCGACAATGCCGGTTGCAGAAGCAAACTGGGCAAACAGCTCCCGAGGGAAAAGTTTCTGCTGGAAGCGATGCGGTCAGCGTCATGCAACTTCCAGAAACAACACGCGTTTGTTTCATGCTGCTCCGACTTCATTGACAACTCCTTATTTTCTTGTTTCAGGCGTGTATTTTATGAGCGCCTGCAATACAGGGTTCAATTCATCGACAAAGTCCTGAGGCGTCCGGGCAGAGTAGAGAAACCCGGACATTGCCTCCTGGATCAGCCCGTTCACCATTCCCCAGGCATAGTGCGGAGTCGCGGCAATACGGAACACCTGCGGAAAGAAAATCTGGTCCTGCGGCTCGTTTTCTGTAAAGCTCTGAATTGCCGCGCTCTTCCGAATAGGAATGCCATAACGCCGCCTTCCAATCTCCTGCTGAAGTTCCGGCGAATAAACGGATCGGATGATCTTGCGCACCGTGTCAAAATTGTTGACGGTCCGGCGGATACAGAGCAGATCGCCCGCCATCAGCGAGAAATTCTCTACACCGGGAACATATGGTAGCGGCAGAAATTTTCCTTTCAGAGAATACGAAAGAATATCCTGACGCGTACACAGCTGTAATGCACAGCGTTCTGCGCACAACTCCGGACGCGGCAGAATATTGTAGAGCTCCTGCAGTTTCTGCAAGGCAGTCAGCGTTTCAGGTGTGTTGAGAACCACTTTGTACCCGCCCGTATGACACTCAAAAATTCGTCCGCCTAGATGCGTCAGATAAATCAGCCAGCGGGTCGGATCTTTCGAACTTGCGAGAACCTGCTGCGGCGGCAGTTTACTGTGCAAAGAACGCAGAAGCGCAAGAAAATCATCCCACGTCCAATCCGGTTCCGGGAGCGGACAGCCGCTCTTCCGGAACAGTTCCTCATCGCAGCAGAACGCCCATGGAGAAAACATGAGCGGCAATGCATAGAGCCGGCCGTCGTGAGAACGGAACTGTTCAATCTGCGCATTGAAAAAATCACTCCTGTCGGGAAATTCCGACTCAAAGAATTCCGAAAGATCAAGGTATTCCTGCTGCTTGGCAACCGCTTCGCTTGAAACGCGGACTTCGCAGGAACCGAAATGAAACGCCTTGATATCAAAGAGTTCCGGCACCTGAGGATGTATTTTGTCGCGGAAAAGATTCTCCCAGATCGGACGGAACGTCAGGAAGCTGTTCGGGAGAATCCGCTCCGCCCAGTCCTTCCGAACCCTTGTCCCCTGCCGTGAAACCCCGCTGGTGAGGATTCCGTCCGCAATCAGCGTGTTGAACGCCATCTGCATGATCGTAAACGAAATGCCTGTCTGCTCGGCGAGGTCGCGGGCGGACGGAAGCTTCTCTCCGCCTTTGAATTCAGCGGATTCAATGTTCCGTAAAATATATTCACGCGCATTCTGCAGTTTGTCTGACATTGTGCGACTCCTTGAAAAACAATTTCCTCAGGAGAACAGCCTTCTGCCGTTCTCTTCTGAAATAGTATAGTATTTAAAATGACAATGTCAATAGCAATTCCGCAAAAAAATCAATTTTAAAAATTTCCGCTCCGCAAATCAAGGAAACAAATGAAAATTCGAAAGAGCAGTTTTCATCCGGAGATCATGACCGACTTCATAACAGTAATTGACAATGTTAAACAGAAAAGCATTCATTTGAAGAGAAAAGATTCCGCGGTTTTGCGGAAAACGGTGTTGCAATTTTTCCGAGGAGAACTTTATTGTCAAAAAAGAAGGTGCAGGTCAACGCGGAAGGATGCCGGATCTGCGAGCATCCGGGCGTTGGAAGCCGCATATCGGAATGGGGAAAGTGGCTCAAAACGATCAGAAATACGCTCAACAAGCTGACGGTCATCAATTTCACCGATGTGTCCGGAGAGGATTTCAGCCGGTATGGCGCTGTACACGATCCGCCGTTTGAAGAGTCCATCTCAACGGTTTTGGATCAAACGCTTAGAGGGGACCCGAACAAAGGAAAATTCAACTCGTTCCCGCAGACGTTCTGTTCCTGGTCGGGAAATACCGACTACAAAATGGATCCGGATGGAACAAAGGGGAATTGCGATCATCCGAAAGAACTGCCTCTTTGCCGGCAGTGAAGCTGGCGGACAGCGTCTCGCTATCTTGTATTCGTTCGCCGCGACATGCAAAGCGAACGGTATCTGCTTTCGCAAGTGGCTCGAAGACGTTCTGCCTCGTTTGAATTCTACTCCGGCAGGGCAGATTGATTCTCTGATCCCCAAGGGAGAAGCAAAATAGTCAATGAGCTCAGGCTCATTATTATGAAGCGGGGAATGCCGTCTGGCGCTCAAACGCCAGACGGCATCATTTTTCTCCTGGCTCTAATTTTTTCCAAAAGCTCCACCGCGATATCCCCCTCACCATGGGGCTCACTGGGCATATACGAACTGCAGAAAGAGTTTTACCGGGATTTTCCCAACTGGTCGTTGGATGGAGTTCAGGTGCGTCTTCACCGCATGGCGATCGACTGGTTGACGACCCTTCCCGACTACTGTTTTGGAACTTTTGGCGCCATCGGGAATTCCCTTGGCGGACGGGTATCCGTATATCTGGCTGCGTTTGAGGAGCGCTTGACCGCGGCGGTGGTGTCCTGCGGGATCAGCCCCAATTTGACCAACGTTTATCGAAATTATCCGGGCGGGGCGCAGCCCGAGCTCAGTCCCCGGCTCAATGCCGCAATGGTTTCGTGCGGGAAACCGCCCTGGGAATATCAGGAGCTTCTGGCTCTTGCCGCTCCGCGGGGCTCTCTGCGTGGTGGAACCATTCAACGATCCGTATAATCCCCTGCCGTTTGCGGGGATGGAATGCTTTGACCGGGCGCGGCGGCTCTGGGAGCTGGCCGGGGTTCCGGAACGGGCGGCAATCCTGTATCACGGCATGGGACATGATGTTCCGCCTGCGATCCGACATTTCGCATACGAATTTCTTGAAGCGCACCTGGTTTCCAGCCGGGAGCGGAAAGAAACGGCTTTTCGAAAGTGAGTATGTTGCGTTTTCTCCGGAAGAGGGCATTCCCGCTTCAGAGTTGTTCCCCCGCGGACGGAGGCGCTTCCGCCGGGGGGGAAGTCCGTCGAAGGCCGGCGAGATGGAACCGGGCCACTATTCGCAGCTGTCCGTCTCTTCCGGCTCCGGCAGCAGTTTGAGCTGGACCTTGTCCACCCGCCGACCGTCGACCGCCTCCACCTTGAGTTCAATTCCGGCCTCGGGGAGCGTAATGGTCGCCCCCGGCGTCGGAATTGCATTCAGGCGGCCGAAGATCAGGCCGCCGATGGTGTCATACTCCTCCTCTTCGTTGGGAAGCGGACGGTCGATCAGTCGCGAAACTTCGTCGATTCGCATCGAACCGTCAATTCTCCACAGTTTTTCCCCGATCTCCTCCGCCTCTTCGCTGTAGTCGTCGTATTCGTCGTAGAGGCTGCCGACGATCTCTTCGAGCAGATCCTCCAAAGTCACGATGCCGGAGGTTCCGCTGAATTCGTCCAGAATGATCGCCATGCCCAGCTTCTTGCTTTGAAGATCCCGGAACAACCGGTTGGCGCGCATGGTTTCCGGCGCGAAATAGACCGGTTTCAGCAACCCTTTGATATCGGGCGCGGCGTTGCCGTTGAGCTTGGCGGTGAAATAATCGCGGAAGTGGAGCAGCCCGACGATCTTGTCGATATCGCCCTGATAGACCGGGACCCGGGAAAATCCGCACTCCATGAGGGTCTTCTCCACCTCATCCGAAGTTGCGTCAAGATTGAGGGAAACCACCTCGGTACGGTGGGTCATCACTTCGCCCGCAGTGGTGTTGTTGAATTCAAACACATTCTCAATCATCCGCTTTTCGTCGCTTTCAATGGCCCCGTTTTCCTCTCCGATGTCGACCATCATGCGGATCTCCTCCTCGGTCACCTCCTGTTCGCTGGAGGGCTGGATTCCGAAGAGTTTCAGGAAGAAATTGACGGAAGCGTTCAACACCCAGACGAACGGGGCGGTGATTTTCGCCAGAAAGTCGATCGGACCGGCGACATGAAGGGCAATCCCCTCCGCGTACCGCAGACCGAGCTGTTTCGGGAGCAGTTCTCCGAATACCAGGGAGACGTAGGAGAGCAGGACGGTAATTGCCAGCACCACCAGCGCATCGAGTGTGGCGTGGCTGAGCAGGGTGAAGCCATGCTGTTCCAGCCAGAGGGTTACCGGATCGGAAAAGCTCTCCGCTGCGAACGCGCTGGCCATGAAGCCGGCAAACGTGACACCTACCTGGACTGTCGCCAGAAAACGTCCGGAATTCTCAACCAGTGCCGCGAGCCGCCGGCCGCGGCTGCCGCCTTCGCTGCCGAGCCGCCGTACCGTGGCCGGCTTGAGCGAGATCAATGCAACTTCCGACGAGGCGAAAAAATGCATTCAGAGCGATCAGAAAAAGCAGAAACAACAACTGGAGAATCAATAAACCGCCGTCTTCCAAAGCCAATCCTTTTTGTTCGTGTTGTGCCTTCCGCATCCGCTTTCGGACGCCCGGGACAGGCAATTCTTATTAATATAATTCTGCTTTAGTGATTTGCAAATGTTCCCGAGCAAATACTTCCACGGTGGGAGACGCGGGCTTCGTCCCGGATCGTTCGGCTTTCCCGGTTCCGGAGCAAATTATGAAATCCGGGAGAGAAAGGCACGGAGAATCCCGCGCAAAGTGAAGTCTTCCGGCGCCGTCCGAATCCCGAGGGCTTCGGCGAAGAACGGGGCATCCCCCCGGTGGCGACGATCGTCGGCCTTCGCGCTTTTCCGCAGGCGGGAAGCGAGGCGGAGAGCAGCTCCCGCATCAGACCGACTGCGCCGCGATCCACTCCGAAACGGATCGTTTCAACCGTGTTGCTGCCGGGGTGTTCCGGCAGTTGGGTGGAAAATGGAATTTCGGGAAGTTGCGCCGTACCGGCCGCGAGACTGCGGCGCATCATGGCGCGTCCGGGAGCGATCGCTCCACCGCGAAAAAACGCCGTCCGCATCGACGATCTCCAGCGTCAGCGCGGTTCCGCAGTCCGCCGAGATGCCGGGAAGCGGAAACAGTTCCGCCAGGGCAAGGGCGTTGGCCACCCGGTCGGCGCCGAGAGTCGAGGCGTCCACCTGGGTGAAATCGACTCCGGCACGTTGGTTGTATGCCGAGAGGTACCAGATGTCGGTGTCCGCAAAGCGCTTGCGAATTGCGGGAACCACTGTGGCGGCGGCGATCGGCATTCCCGCCGGCAGCAGTTCCGGCTTCAGTTCCGCAGTCGGAATTCGCGGCAGCAAATCGATGGCGTTGCCGCTCCAGACGCCGGGTTGTGCGAAGGTGTTGCCGATGTTGATCAGGAGAAGTTCCATATTCCGTTCCGGATTTTACAGAAAATGGCGCAGTTCGGGGCGGAGACCGACTGCTTTGAGCAATTCCTTGATCCGCTGCGCCTGGTTTGCCGCGCAGACCAGCGTCACATCGCGGGTCTGCACAATGACCAGGTTGTCGACGCCGATTGCGGCGATCAGGTGGTCGGGGCTGCCTGAAACCACCAGGTTGCGGGAATCCACCGCGGCGAAGAGTCCATCGGCGACATTGCCGTCGGCATCGGTGGCGAAATGGTTCCGCAGCGACGTCCAGCTCCCGACGTCGTCCCAGTCGAACCGGCTCTCCGCCACTGCGATGAACCGGGCGTGTTCCATGACCGCGTAATCAATCGAAATTTTAGGTTGATTCCGGAAGAGTTCCGGAAGTTCCTGCTCAAAAGTTCCGGCTGCAATCGTTTCGCCGATCTGGGTGCAGAACCGTTCCAGTCCGGGCGCCTGGCGGCGGAATTCCGCCCGCAGCGCCCCGACCTGTCTGTCAGAGAAAGATTCCGCTGTTCCAGCGGTAGTCTCCGGAGGCGAGGAAACGTTCGGCGGTCTCCCGGTCCGGTTTCTCCCGGAAACCGAGGCTCCGGAAGAAACGGGTCCCGTTCGAAGCCTCTTCCAGCGCTTCTCCGCACTGGATGTAACCATATCCGGTTGCCGGAGAGGTGGGCGGAATGCCGATCGTGAACAGCCATTCGGCGTGTTTCCTGGCCAGTTCCGCAGCATCCTCCAGCACTGCCGAAAGTTCTCTGGTGTGCTTGATCACATGGTCGGCCGGGAGCATCATCATGACCGCGCCGTCGCCGCCGCGCGAACCGACCAGCGCCGCGGCCAGAGCGGCACAGGGCCCGGTGTCGCGACCGACCGGTTCTCCGACGATGTTCCCCACCGGGAGATCCGGCAGCAGGGTCCGGACGATATCGACATATTCCGCGAAAGAATGGGAAGCGCTATTTTTATTATTGCTCCCACAGTTTAATACTTGTAGTTCAGCTGGCGTATTTGACAGACTCCTTGTGAAAAAGAGCTTTGATCTTCTCCGGTTGTTTTTGAATGCTTCGCATATGGGATTTTGCATGTTCTTCAAGCTCCCCATTCCGTTTTGCCGCCGGAGTTTTGGAAAGGGCCGCTTTCAAATCCCGGTTCAGTAATTCGTCGGGATTCAGGTCTGGACTGTAGCTTGGCAGATAAAAGATTTCAATAAAAGCCTTGTTTTCCGTCAACCACTCTTGCAGAAGTTTGCTGTGATGAACACGTAAGTTATCCAGAATCAGAAAGATCTTCTTTTGAGAAGAGCGAATCAGCCGTTTCAAGAATCGAATCAATAACTGTGCGGTCATAGTCTCACGATAAAACATAAAACGCATCAATCCGCGATTCGTGACGGTGCTGATCATATTCAATTTTTCGGGAGCAGCTTTCACATATTGCACCGGAGTTTTTCCTTTCGGCGCATAGCTTCTCCCCTTTACATCGTCGCTGCGCAATCCAGTTTCATCTCCCCAGTGAATTTCCGCTTTTTCCTGTCGGGCGCGAGCAGCAATAGCCGGATACTCTTTTTCCAACCAGATGCGAACTCGCTGATCGTTGCGCTCATACGCCCGCCGAATCGGCTTTTGCGGGGAAAAACCCCACATATTCAAGTAATTGCTAACCGCCTGCAAGCTCAAATCCACAGAATATTTCTGCTTGATCAGAGTTTGTACCGCTTGTCGAGTCCAGAGTGCAAATGGCAATTTCAGCTGATCTGGACAACGATCCGTGATTGCACGACGAATTTCCCGTTCTTCATGCGGAAGCAATTTTCGGTAAAGCCCCCGCGGTCGCCCTTTGTTGCCGACCTTCAATGCGGCCTGGCCTCCTTTTTCCAAGCCTTAATCCATTGGCCGACAGTATAGGCGCTCACTCCGACAAGCGGAGCGATTTCATAACGCTTCAGTCCTTTTTCGAACAGCAAAACCGCTTGCTTTCGACGATCATACAATTCTTTAGAATTGATTTTTCTTGCATCTCGAAGTTCCATACGGGTAATATAGCACGTTCAAAGAGATTCTACAAGTATTTTTGTTTCTTATCTATAACCTCCAGGCCATATTGACTACAAGAGTATTCGAATTTGATAAATGGCGTTTATAGTTTATAGTAAATATTCCTGGGAGATTTTAAGATGTCTTTATTAAATAAATATTTCGAAAACTGTATGGCAAGGAATTGTTGCGTTGATATTTTCCGAGAAGAGATTTGTGATGAGACTATATTAGGAATTCCTTGCTTTATAGGAGAAGATATTATTGGATTAGCTAAATTCAGTGATTCTGGTTTTTTTGATGGTTATTGTTTTATAGAAAAAAGTGATATCAGTAGAGTTCGTCATGGCGGAAATGAACAAGACGCAATATTTGCATTGATTGAGAGAAAGAAACAACTCTCATTCATGAAAAAAGACTTTCATTTTCAAAGTATGCGAGATGTTATAGAACAATTTAAAACTGAAATCATAACTATCTTTATTGAAAAGATAGATTCAAATATTTGTTTTTTGGGTACAGTCGTGGGATATGATTCTGAAAATATTTTACTTCAAGCATTAGGAACATTTAGCAGCAGGGATTCCTCTGAGCTAATATTGCGTTGGAAGGATATTACCAGAATCGAAGTCGAATCATTATATCTCCAAGATATCAAAGCAATTTTGAGTCGCACAAAGGAATGAATGATATTGAGCTGATGTCCGTTTGAACGGAGTAAACACGACATGAAATTATGATCGTGGTTGAATAACCTGCATCGATAACGTCCGGAAAATGTGTGCAATTTTCTGAACGTTATCAATTCAGGTAGTGTCCGCAATTTTGCACACATTTGTTTCTGAGTGATTGCAGATGACAAACGAGAGTTGGCGCGACTGAAACCTGGGTGAGCTTTTATAACCAGAAGGATGTACGGATCGGGCGTCGGGCATTGTCCGTTTCGGGATTGGCAATGAAAAGCAATTCGATATAGTAAGAGGTAATTTCAAAAGTTTTTAATTCGGCGGGATGAAAAAAGAGGCAGAAGGTTCATCTTAACTCTGGGACTATCAAACCTGGAGGAAAAATGAACGATCTGCCGAAGCTTTACTTTACGATGGAAAGATATCTTTTTCCACTGCTGGAAGAAGAATTGGGCGAATTAACCGCGAAGATGAGGGAATTTTTGCGGATTGTCGAAGTGGTTCGGCCGTCCCGGTTCATCACCAGTGCGCTACGCTGGTGCGGCTTGGGCCGACCGATGAAGGACCGCGAGAAAATGCTTCGGGCGTTTTTTCTGAAAGCGGTATACGACCTTCCGACGACGAAGGCGCTGATTGAAAATCTGAAGACGAATCCGAGTTTGCGACGTCTTTGCGGCTGGGAATCTCGTTGTGAGGTTCCGTCAGAAGCGACGTTTTCCCGAGCGTTCAAAGTTTTTGCAGAGGAAAAAGTTCCGGATGCCGTTCACGCGATGATTGTGAAGGAAAACTACACGGGAAAGCTGGTCGGACACGCAAGCATCGATTCCACGGCAATCGTCGGAAGAGAAAAGGCTTGCCGCAAGAATACGCCGAAGATCAAGCTCAAAAAGAAGCGGGGCCGGAAAAGCAAAGCGGAAAAAGCGGCACTGGCGGAACAGGAACTTTCCGAAACCAAAACCCGGCGTCTTGAACTCCAACCGAATCGGACGCTTGCTGAAAACGTCGGCGATTTGACGCAAGGCTGTGATTGGGGAGGTAAACGGGACAGCAAGGGGAAAACAAGCTTTTGGTGCGGATACAAGTTGCATTTATCGCTGGGAGACGGCGGAGTTCCATTGGCGGCGCTTTTGAGTTCGGCGTCCATGCACGACAGTCAAGCCGCAATTCCTTTGATGCAAATGGCTTCGGAGCGCGCAACCATTCTGTATGACTTGGCCGATTCGGCTTATGATGCGGAAGAGATCAGAGCGTTTTCGGAAAAGCTCGGTCATGTTCCGGTGATTGATCCCAATCCGCGCCGGGGAGACAAGGTTGAACTTGCCCCGGCACGAAAGATTCGTTATCGGGAGCGTTCGACGGTGGAACGCGGCAATTCGGATTTGAAAGACAACTACGGTGCACGTCATGTCAGAGTGAAGGGACATTGGAAAGTTCTTTGCCACCTGATGTTCGGCGTGATCGCCATTACAGTGAAACAACTATTCAACATGCTTGAATAGAACTTATTAAGCTGACGTAAACAACAGGATATCGAGAACATCCCGCGTTGACGGGAGAGGAGGAAAACGGCCCGAAATTTGATTTTTGCCGTTTTTTGTGAAAAAGTCTGGATTAGTGCGCCGAAACGGTTTTGACGCACGAAAAAACAAGTGATTAACACGAGAGAGCCAATACTTTTGAAATTGGCTCGTAACTCAAAGGTTTCTTATGAATCTTTCCATAAAAAGTTGTCCAGGCAGGGTGAGAAGCGCAAGGACAATGAAAGTAATTTTTACTCTTATCTTTTTGTTTTTAATAATGTTTTTCTATAAACAACTGGACTATACAGAACAGTATCTTTGCCCTCAACAAAACACAATAATTAATATAAATAAAAAAATTCTATAAAAATAACATGTACTGGAGAGTGGATTAAACACAAATATGGCTCACCATATGAGTTTCTAATTTCAATAAATAATATTTCTAAAAATGACAATGTAAAATTAATGCAATTTTCACTAATTCTCCCTGATACTGAAATTAATATTCCTGCAAATAGAATTAGTTGTGAATATAGAGAAAAAAAGCATGAAGTTACTTTTTTCTGTAAATACTTATTTATAGATTTTTCTTCTACAGAAAAAATTAAATATAAAATTACATTGGACATTAACAATAAACAAATAAAAAAAGTAATAGATGCAAAAATTGATAATTATAAAACTAGAAGAAATAAGCTAATGTTAATATTCCAACAATAAGATACGCGCACGATCGGACGTCGGGCGTTGTCTGTTTCGGGATTTGCAATCGGCAAGAAATGAGAAATAATAACTCAAAGGCTTTTTGTGAATCTTTCCATAAAAAGTGATAACGTCCGGAAAATCGCGCACATTTTGATTTGGGCACATGGGATCAGGAAAGAAGCTCTGCATTGATTTTAAAGGTGCTCCGGAGAATTTTTCGAGAAGATGCATTTGCCGCCTTTTGAGGGGAAGAGAAAAGTTCTGAAAAGCCTTGAAATGCTCCCCGAAAAAGATGAGAAAAACATTTTCATATACTTCAGAAAATCGCTGTTTTCCGGATGATTTTCCTTCTTCCCTGGTTGCATTTCCTGATCAGGCCGTGTATGTTGATACGGCGGAACGGCCGCCTGGATTTATGAGGGATTTTTTCTATGGCAAACGTCTATTTCAAGCCGCTCCCGCCGCACGCCTCATCCGCTGAGGTCGCCGCGGCGGCCCGGCAGCTGCTCGAACTTTTCATCGAACGGGAATCCATCTCTCTCGATTCCTCAATTCCGCTCAAGGTCCACTTCGGGGAAAAACGGAACCGCACCTTCCTCCCCCGGAGAACTACGCCGGAATCCTCGACTTCCTCCGCGAACGCGGAATCGAAAGCTGCTACATCGAAACCAGCGTCCTCTACGGCGGCGAACGGTTCGAACGCGAACGCCACATCCGTCTTGCCCACGAGCATGGCTTCACCCAGCTGCCGGTCGTGATCGCCGACGGCGCCCGCGGCGAGGAGGATGTCGCCGTACCGGTGAACCTGCACCACTTCTCCAGCTGTCACATCGCCCGCCTTCTCGCGGAGGCCGACCAGGTGCTGGTGCTCTCCCACTTCAAAGGACACATGCTGGCCGGATTCGGCGGCGCGTTGAAACAGCTTTCGATGGGATTCGCTTCGAAAGGAGGAAAAATGGCCATGCACATGGGGGTCAAACCGCGCATCCGGTGCTGGAAGTGTCGCCGGTGCGGCGCCTGTCTCTCCCGTTGCAACGAGGGGGCGATCACCCTTGGAGACCATCCGCACATCGATCATGCAAAATGTGTCGGCTGCGGCGCCTGCTTCTCGATCTGCCCCCACCGCGCAATTTCGATCCTCTCCTTCGGGGGGCTGTGGAACGCGCTCTTCGGCGGCCGTTTCTTCCGCGAGAAGCTCGCGGAGTATGCCTGCGCCTCCAGTCGCGGCAAGCGGCACATCTACCTCAACTTCGCGCTCAACATCACCAAGGGATGCGACTGCGAACCTCACGCGATGAAGCCGGTTCTGCCCGATATCGGGCTCTTCCTCTCTTCCGACCCGGTCGCCGTGGACGCCGCCTGCTGGGATGCCGCGGCCCGGCTGGGGAAGAGCTTCCGGGGGCAGGGATATCCTCGCCTACGCCGAAAAGTGTGGCGCAGGCTCCACCCGCTACGAGCTCATCCAGTGCTGACCGCCGCGTCGGCAGGAGGACCGAAGTGCGCCGTTCCCCTGCCGTCAGTTTTCCGTCAGTTTTCCGTCAGCTCTCCGTCGGAGCAGGGAATTCGACTGGAAGATACGCGCTGCGGAGCGACTCCGACCGCGCGATGAGCGTCGCCTTTGCCGCACCGGTTGCATCGGCTTTCCCCGGGCGGAGGGCGACGGCGATTCTGCCGGCGTACATCCTCCGGTCCAGCGAGGGAACTGGAACCGGGTCGGTGTTGTCCGAACCGGTCCCGAGAATCGTTCCGGCTCCGGAGCAGTCGAACCGCACCAGCGGAGATGCATCCGGCACTTCGCGCCCTTCGGCATCCAGCACGGTGCAGGTGAAGAGGGCGAGCTCATTGCCGCCGGCGGCCACCGGACCGTTCTCCAGCTTCAACGCGAGCGCGACGCCCGGGCCGGCGGTCTCCCCGCACATCTCCGGCGGCCCGGCGGCCGTCGAGATAGCCGACCGCTTCCAGTTTGCCGGGAGTGTAGGGGACCTGCCATTCCGCATGGAGGTACTTCTCCACCTTCTTCCGGCCGAGGCTGACGCCGTTGAGGAAAAGTTCCGCTTCGTCACAGTTGGTGTAGGCCCAGACGGTGACGGGCATCCCTTCGAAACCGGGGTGGCTCCAGTGCGGCAGCAGGTGGATCATCGGCCGCTCCAGCCAGTGCGACTGGTTCTGGTAGAACGCCTCCTTTTTCTGCAGGAAGAGATCGAGCGCGCCGGAGCAGGAGCAGAGGCGCGGCCAGATCGCTTCGCCCCGGTGTTCGATCGCATCCCACTGAAAGCCGCCGGAGATCCATGGCCGCTCCATGAAAAATTTCCAAGTCCGTTCGCGCCCGAAGAGCTGGAAGGTGCCGGGGCCGGGGTTGAAGTCCCGCGCGTCCATGTATCCCCGCTCGGGGCTGTCGCCCCAGTACCAGCCGCGGGTCGAGCCGACGGCGCAGTTCTCGCTGGAGACGAATGGCTTCTCCGGGAAACGGCGGTGCAGTTCGTCGAGATGATCCAGGTTGTAGTTCACCCCGATCACCTCGCTGACGGTGTAGACGCTTGCATCCGGCACGTTGGTGATCGCGGTCGTGACCGGGCGCGTCGGATCGAGCCGGCGGATCACATGTTCCAGCGCCCGGTGGATCCGGTGCCCCTGTTCCAGGCCGTGGTATACCATCTCCTCGTTGCCGGTGGACCAGAGAAAGACGCTCGGATGGTTCCGGTCGCGCCGGACCAGCGCCTCCAGCTGCGCGACCGCCTCTTCATTCGATTCGAACCGCCGGGTCTCATCCATCACCAGCAGCCCCTGTTCGTCGCAGGCCTCCATCGTCGCCTCCGGATGCGGATAGTGGCTGGCGCGGAAGGCGTTCGCCCCCATCTCGCGGAAGAGCGAGACCCGGTAACGGCAGAGGTTGTCCGGCACCGCCTTCCCGGTCAGGCCGTAATCCTGGTGCGCACAGACCCCCTTGATCTTGACATGGCGGCCGTTCAGGAAGAGGCCGCGGTCGGGCGTCATTTCGATCTCCCGGAAGCCGAACCGCTGTTCCACCGTGTCGCACACCTCTCCCTTCCGGCGGACGGTGACTTTGAGCGTGTAGAGATTCGGTGCATCCAGATCCCAGAGGAGCGGTGTGTCGACCCGGGTTTCCCCGTGGAGTGTCGCTGTGTCGCGCGCCGGAACCGTGCCGGAGAGGGAGAACTCCCCCGCCTTTTCGCCGCCGGGAGCGAGGATTTCGCAATCCACCTGCGCCTCTTCCGCCTCGTAGCCGATGTTCCGGAGCGTCACTTCGGTCGGAACGAGCCAGGTGGTTGCCGTCTCCTTCCGCGCCGGCACGAACACTCCCCCAGAGATCGACCGCCAGCGGTGCGGTTTTGACCAGCCAGACGTTGCGGTGGATGCCGCCGCCGGCGTACCACCACCCCTCGTATGAGCGGGGATCGGTGTAGACGGCGATCACATTCTCCCGGTCGAATCGAGCCAGGTCGGTGATGTCCACTTCGAACGGGACGTAACTGCTGGTGCTGCGCTTGAGAAAACAGCCGTTGAGATAGAGTTCGGAGATGCCGTTGATTCCTTCGAAATAGAGAGTGAGCCGCCGGTTCGCATCCTCCGGCGCGAGCGTGAAGTGTTTCCGGTACCAGGCGGGGACGTAATGGAAGAATCCGAGCGCGCCCGCCTCATCCGGATCGGGCGTCTGCCGGATGATGTAGTCGTGCGGCAGATCGACCTTCTCCCACGGTTCGGCGGGGAGCTCCTGCTCCAGATCCCAGAATCCGGGCACGTCGTTGTGGCGGTAGGCGCCGGGCCCCCATTTGAGCCGTTCGGTTTTGGCGGAGAGGTACATCGCGGCCTTGGTCACCGGAACCGCCGTTTCCGGCGGATTGACGAGAAGCCGCCAGTCTTTATTGAGCAGAATTTTTTCCCGCATGAGAGTTCCCCCGTTTTCTGGTTTTTTCTTACTTTACCACAAAAGCGCCGCAACGCAACGGCCGCGGCGGAAAAAACGCTCTCTTTTCCGTGCCGGTGCCGGATGGGAAACTTTCGGCAATTGCGCCGGGAGGATTTGAGTTCCCTCCGCGGTTGTGCTATATTATCCGGATGAATAAGAAACAAACCCCTGGATTGCAGATATGGCAAAACTTGAACTGATCCGCAACTTCTGCATCATCGCGCACATCGATCACGGCAAATCCACGCTGGCCGACCGGCTGCTCGAACTGACCGGAACGGTCGCCGTCCGCGATCTGCAGGAGCAGCTCCTCGACGGGATGGATCTCGAACGCGAACGCGGCATTACCATCAAGTCCCATCCGGTCCGGATGCACTACTCCTTCTCCGATGGGAACACCTATGAACTCAATCTCATCGACACGCCCGGACACGTCGACTTCACCTACGAGGTCTCCCGTTCGCTCGGCGCCTGCGAAGGCGCTCTGCTGCTGATCGACGCCACGCAAGGGGTGCAGGCGCAGACCGTCGCCAACGTCAACCTCGCCTTCCGGCAGAATCTCAAGATCATTCCGGTGATCAACAAGATCGACCTGCCTGCGGCCAATCTGCCGCTCTGCTACGAGCAGATGGAGGAGATCCTCGCGCTTCCCCGCGAAGAGGCGCTCTGCGTCAGCGGCAAGACCGGCGAGGGGGTTCCGGAACTGCTTCGCGCGATCGTCGAACGCATTCCCCACCCGACCGTCACCGACGAGCCGGGGTCGTCGGCGCTGATCTTCGACTCCAACTACGACGCCTACCGCGGGGTGGTGAACTATGTGCGGGTCCGCAACGGGGAGTTCCGGCGCGGCATGCGCATCCGCCTCTTCAGCAACGGCATCGAAAGCGAAATCAAGGAGGTCGGCTTCTTCAGCCCCGAAATGCGGGCCGACGAGGCGCTCTCCGCCGGTTCGGTCGGCTACCTGATTCCGAACCTCAAGAGCCCCTCCGACACCCGGATGGGCGACACCATCACCGACGTCAAGAATCCCTGCCGGGAACCGCTGCCCGGATTTCAGGAGATCCGGCCGATGGTGTTCAGCGGCATCTATCCGATCGACACCGCCGACTACGAGCAGCTCAAGGCGAGCATGGCGAAACTGCAGCTCAACGACGCCGCCTTTCTCTATCAGGCGGAAACCTCCGCGGCGCTCGGATTCGGCTTCCGCTGCGGTTTCCTCGGGCTGCTTCACATGGAGATCATCCAGGAGCGGCTGCGGCGCGAATACAACTGCGACATCATCGCCACCTATCCTTCGGTGATCTATCACGTCTACATGAAGTCCGGAGAAAAGATCGACGTGGACAATCCGGTCTTCCTGCCCGATCCCTCCGGCATCGACCGAATTGAGGAGCCGATCATCAACTGCCGGATCATGGTCCCGACCGCCTACATCGGCGACGTGATGAATCTGGTCATGAGCAAGCGCGGCGTCTGCACTGCGACCGATTCGGTCGACGCCGGGCATGTGATCATCACCGCCGAGATGCCGATGCATGAGATTCTGATCGACTTTCACGACAAGCTCAAATCGATCACCCGCGGCTACGGCAGCATGGATTATGAACCGGCCGGATACCGCGCCGACAAGCTGGTCAAGCTCGACATCCTGGTCAACGGCGAACCGGTGGACGCCTTCAGTTCGATCGTCCACACCGACATGGCCTACTCCCGCGGCCGCCAGCTCGCCGAACGGCTGAAGGAGGTGATTCCGCCGCAGATGTTCCAGATCGCCATTCAGGCGGCAGTCGGCGGCAAGGTGATCGCCCGCGAAAGCATCCGGCAGCTCCGCAAGAACGTGCTGGCCAAGTGTTACGGCGGCGACATCACCCGCAAGCGCAAGCTGCTCGAAAAGCAGAAGGAGGGCAAGAAGCGCATGAAGCTGATCGGTCAGGTGAACATTCCGCAGGAGGCGTTCGTCGCCGTGCTCAAGGCGTCGGAACTCAATTAAGAGAGGAGAGCACCATGGGGGAGAATCCGGGATTTCTGCGGCGGTATTTCGCCGGAATCTTCAGCCGCAGACAGAAGGCGATGAACAAGTTCGTCGCGGAGATGCGGCTCCGCCGCCATGCAGACGACGACATTCTTTCTCCGACGGTCCGCGCCGATCTGGATGCGCTGATCGACGAGGCGCGCTCCGCCGATCCGGCCCGGATGAAGGAGCTGGCGGAGAGGTACGAGCGGATTGCACCTCCGTACCGCCACCGGAAGATCCGCGAACTGCTCGATCTGCTGCTGGTGGTCGGCGCGGTCGCCTTCGGCATCCGGGGGCTCTACTTCCAGCCCTTCCGGATTCCGACCAGCAGCATGCAGCCGACGCTGTATGGAATCCACTTCATGGAGCGGGAGAACGCCTCCAATCCGCTGTTGGGGAGACTGCCGCAGCCGATCAACTGGCTGCTCTTCTCCGCGCGCCCGGCGAAACTGGAGATCCGCGCGGAAGGCGAACTTGATCTCGACTCCTTCCGCCCCGCCGGGGACGGGGTGTCGGACAGCACCGCCTTCCGCATCGGTCCTGAGGAGTACAAGCTCCCCGGCGACTTCCGCAAGGTGGAGGAGTACTCCAATCTGGAGCTGTCGCGCCCCTACCGGCCGGGGGAGGTGGTGTGCGACGGATTCCTCTCGCTGGGGGATCATCTTTTTTGTCGAACGGTTCTCGCTCTACCTCTTCCCGCTCCGGCGCGGGGACATTGTCGTCTTCAATACCGACGGGCTGATCGCCGACAGCCGGAAGCTCTCCGACGTCAGCGGCTTCTACTACATCAAGCGGCTGGTCGGCCTGCCCGGCGACACGCTGAAGATCGTCGACAACGTCCTGCACGTCAAGCCGCGCGGTGAAAAGGAGTTCCGGCCGATCGCCGAATTCAATCCGGTCTTTGAGAAGCTCTACAGCGGCAAGGGGGGGTATCAGGGACACCTCAACTTCATGGGACATCACCTGGCCGCGCCCGGCTCGGAGTATGTGGTTCCGGAGGATCACTACTTCATGATGGGGGACAACTCGCAGTTCAGTCTCGACAGCCGCTTCTTCGGCGCGGTTCCCCGGGAGAATCTGGTCGGCAAGGCGTGGATCGTCTTCTGGCCGTTCAGCCGCCGCTGGGGCCGCATCGACCGCGTCGGCCCGGTGGACGCTCCCACCGGCGAGGCCCGTCGCGGCACCTTCCCGGTGATGTATCGGCAGTAGGAGTTCCGCAGAACCGGGCCGGGGAGGCGGTTGCGGAGGTTCCTTCGCCTTCCCGTGGAGGAAAACGCCCGCCGGAATTGAAAATCAACGGTTGCGGTGATATATTTCTCCGATCTGTATTCTGGTAATTTTTTTCTGGAGAAAGGCGGTCGGTCATGAGCAGCGAAGCCAGACGTTGGGCGATACGGGATATTGCGGCGGATCCGGTGCCGGCGGCAGGGAACGAACTCCCCGCCGGGCAGCCGGATGAACTGTACGGCGACGAGGTGTTCAACCTCGCTTCGATGAAGGAGTACCTGCCGAGCGCGGTATTCGCCAAACTTCTGCGCACCGTGCTGGAGCGCGCCCCGCTCGATCCGGAGATCGCCGGCGAGGTCGCCCACGCGATGAAGGAGTGGGCGATCCACAAAGGCGCCACCCACTATACCCACTGGTTCCAGCCGCTCACCGGCGCGACGGCGGAGAAGCACGACGCCTTCCTCGAACCCGACGGCAACGGCGGCGTCATTATGAAGTTCTCGGGGAAAAATCTGGTGGTCGGTGAGTCGGACGCCTCCAGCTTTCCCTCCGGCGGACTGCGCTCCACCTTCGAGGCGCGCGGCTATACCGCCTGGGATCCGACCAGCCCCGCCTTCATCAAACGGACCGCCGCCGGGGCGACGCTCTGCATCCCCACCGCCTTCTGCAGCTACACCGGTGAAGCGCTCGACAAGAAGACCCCGCTGCTGCGCTCGATCCACGCCCTTTCGCGCCAGATCGAACGGATGCTCCGGGTCTTTGAGGTGGAGGAGGGCGGCACGCCGGAGATCACCCTCGGCGCCGAACAGGAGTACTTTCTCATCGACCGGCGGCTCTACCTCTGCCGTCCCGACCTGATTCAGACCGGGCGGACGCTGTTCGGCGCGCCGCCGCCGAAGCATCAGCAGCTCGACGATCACTACTACGGTGCGATCAAGCCCCGGGTGCTCGCCTTTATGACCGACGTGGACCGGACGCTCTGGAAACTGGGGATTCCGGCGAAGACCCGCCACAACGAGGCGGCTCCGGCACAGTTCGAAATCGCTTCGGTCTTCGAGGAGTTGAACCTGGCCAGCGACCACAACATGATCACGATGGATGTGCTGCGCGAAGCGGCGGACCGGCACGGCTTCGTCTGCCTGATGCACGAGAAGCCGTTCGAGGGAGTCAACGGATCGGGCAAGCACAACAACTGGTCATTCGGCACCAACCGGCTCAATCTGCTCAGTCCCGGCAAGGATCCGATCCGCAATGCGATGTTCATGACCGCGATTGCGGCGGTCATCATGGGAATCGACCGCCATGGGGAGCTGCTCCGCATGGCGACCGCGAATTCCGGCAACAGCTACCGGCTCGGCGCGAACGAGGCGCCGCCGCCGGTGATCTCGATCTACCTCGGTGAACAGCTTACTTCTGTGATCGACGAGATCGAATTCGGCGAGACCGCCGGCAGTTCCGGCAAGCGTCGGCCGATGCAGCTCTGCGTCGATACGCTTCCGCCGCTGCCGCAGGATGCGACCGATCGCAACCGGACCAGTCCGTTTGCCTACACCGGGAACAAGTTCGAATTTCGTTCGCCCGGTTCGAGCCAGTCCTGCGCCGGGCCGAACGTGGTGCTCAACACCGTGGTCGCGGAGGCGCTCGACGAGATCCTTACCGAGCTTGAAGCGCTGCCGCGCGAGAGCTTTCACGTCGGCCTGCAGGAGGTGCTGCGCCGGGTGATTCACGAGCATCGACGGATCGTCTTCAATGGCGACAACTACTCCGCGGACTGGCTGGCCGAGGCGAAGAAGCGCGGGTTGCCGATCCTGCGTTCGGTGCCGGAGGCGCTGGCGGTGCTGACCGAGGAGAAGAACATCCGCCTCTTCGAGAAGTACGGGGTGTTCACCGAGAGCGAGCTGCGTTCCCGCTACGAGGTCTATCTCGGGGAGTTCCGGACTCGGACCCGGATCGAGGGTGAGCTGGCGCTGACCATGTCGCGCACACTGATCAATCCGGCGGTGATGAAATATCTGGCGACCGTCGGCCGGGCCGCGGATGCACTGGCGGAGAATCCGGCGCTGGATGAACTGCGGCGGAACGCTTCGGCGGTCGGCGAACTCTACACCAAGCTTGCTTCGGCCGAGCGGATGCTCGAATCGACGCTGCACGGCGATAATCCGGAGGCGATCCGGGGGGCGCTCGCCGAACTGCGCCGGCTGGTGGACCGGCTGGAGAAGATGGTCGACGACGAGCTCTGGCCGCTGCCGAAGTACCGCGAACTGCTTTTCATCTACTGATTCGATCCGGCTCAGGAGATGATGTGACGGGGGCTGGAGTTCTCCATCAGCATCGTCACGGCCCAGACCAGCGCGTCCAGCCGGTCGGGGCTGTCGCCGCTCTCCGGGCGGAAGGTGGTCATCTGCTCCTCCAGTTCGGGAAGCGCCCCAGGTGGTGCACCCGCCGCTGTTCGTAGAGGGCGGCGACCGGTTCGGCGCGTTCGATTTTGCCCCGCATCGCCCGCACCGCCCGGAAACTCACGTCGGCATCGATGGAGCGGAGCACGGTTTCGATGAGGTCGCCGCCATTGTTCACCTCGCCTGCGATTCGGTCGGCGTGGAAGCGGTGATATTCGGGTAAGCGCCCAGCCAGCCCCATCTGGATTTGAGTCAGACAGTGTGGTATGTTCTTCCACAAACCGTAATAATGGGAGAACGGCATGGGACGCGAAGGACGAGATTATTGGGAGGCGCAACTGTCCGAATATTGGGACAGCGGTCTGACGATTCAAGAATACAGCGAACTGAAGGAACTTCCTTACGAAAGTACTCGCCGCTGGATCCGAGTGTTGCAAAAGGCACGCCAGGATGATGCGAGCGACCCTGAATCGCTGGAGCTGGTAGAGGTCAAACCATTGCAGACAGATGCAAGGAATGGTTCCGGGATTCGGTTGCTGGTTGACGGCATAGAAATCGCAATCGAGAAAGGTTTCGATGGCACTACACTGTCCGAAGTGTTGAATCTACTCAAGGCACGGTCATGTTCGGCATCAGCGGCTCGGTAAAGATCTACTACTGCCCAACTCCGATAAACCTGCGAAAATCGTTCGACGGTCTCGCAGGGGCGGTGGAAGAGTATATCAAGCAGGATCCGGAATCAGGTCATGTGTTCGCCTTCTTCAGCCGGAATAAAAAGCTGGTGAAGTTACTGCAATGGGAGGACGGCGGTTTTGTGATCTGGATGAAACGACTTGAGCAGGGAGGCTTTCATATTCCTCAATCCGTTGATGGCCGGATCGAATTGACCTGTCGAGAGCTTGCAGCGATCTTGTCAGGGATCAAACCGCAGCGTTATTACAAAAGATACTCGAAAAGTCTTGACAGAGCTTGAAACTTGAGGAAGTTTCCGGTATATTTTCATTATGATATTACCGGAAGTTACAACATTGGCAGAGGCGCGAGTCGCTATCCGAGATCTGGCTGAGGAAGTTGAAAAGCTCAGCAATGAGCTGGCGTGGTTCAGACGGCAGTTGTTCGGTTCCAAAACGGAACATTATATTCCCCGGGATGACACGCCCTCGCTTTTTCCCGAAGAGATGTCACCTGAATCCCCGAAAGAAGTCCCTACGGCTACGGTAGCCGAACATGAACGGAAAGTCCGTCAAGCGAATGCGCTTTCCGAGATTCCCGCCGACCTGCCGCGGGAAGAACGCGTGATCGATGTTCCAGAAGAAGAGCGTCTGGGAATGATTCTGATCGGTTATGATGAAAGCGAGCGGATCGCTTATCGAACCGGGTTGTATGTGATTCATTTCAAACGCGCCAAATATGCCGATCCCTCGGACACGCTGCGCGGTGTTGTTACGGCTCCCGCCCCGGGGATGTGTTTGATTCAGTCAGCGGCAGAACCCGTTATGACGCCTCTTTCATTGCCAAAGTTGTTGCGGATAAAGTGGAGAATGCCATCCCCCTGGAACGTCAGGCGCGGATGTTCGGCAACGAGAGACTTCCGGTGGCTCCGTCTACGCTGGAAGATCTCTACAAACGTACGGCAGACGCTTTGCAGCCCCTTTATGAGCGGATGGTCGACCGGATTATGCAATGCGATATCCTCCATGCGGACGAAACATTCATCAAATTGATGGCCAAGGGAGCAAAGAAGTGTAAGCAAGCGTATTTGTGGTGCCGATTGACGGGAGTCGGTCCGCCGATGACAGCTTATCACTTTTCGCCGTCCCGGTCCCGGGATGTTGCAGAAAGTCTGCTCGGAGATTACCCGGAACAATCATCAGAGACTCTTACGTGGCCTATGAAAAACTGGACTGCGAGGTTGCCTGTTGCTGGGCTCATGTCCGCAGACGTTTTCTGCAAGCTGTTGAAAGAGGATATACGAAAGCAGAGGCTCCGCTGAAACTGATACAAGCCCTGTACCGGATTGAGCGTGTGGCAAAAGAGCGGGCAGAAAAAAAGGGAACGGATACCGCTCTCTTTCATGCGCGCAAGGAGGCACGCCGGCAATCACAGAAGTTCGTCCGGGATTTTTTTGAACAGTGCCGAGCTCTCAAAGAGTCGGAACGTCCGTCATCTCCGGTCGCTCAAGCCGTCTCTTATGCGTTGAACATTGAAGAAGAACTCAAGAAATTCCTGAAAGATGCCCGGTTAAACATCGACAACAATCCGGCCGAACGGCTCAACCGGGGAATTGCGATCATCCGAAAGAATTGCCTCTTTGCCGGCAGTGAAGCCGGAGGGCAGCGTCTCGCTATTCTGTATTCGTTCGCTGCGACATGCAAAGCGAACCGTATCTGCTTTCGCAAGTGGCTCGAAGACGTTCTGCCTCGTTTGAATTCTACTCCGGCAGGGCAGATTGATTCGCTGATCCCAGGGGCGAAACAAAGTAGTCAATGAGCTCGGGCTCATTATTATGAAGAGGGAATGCCGTCGGGCGGTCATCATAGCCCGACGGCATTCATCTTTTGGTAAATTCCCACTCAAAAAATCCCTCTTCCTCCTCACCATGGGGCTCACTGGGCATATACATATTCGGCGACAGCCCGGCCGGCCCACTCGGTCGGCCGACCCGTCATGCTCGCATCGGAGAGTACGTAGAAGTGGCGGTTTCGTCCTCTGGCAACGGTGACGATGCCGGTTTCATCGGCGTCCCGCCCTGAACTCACTGCCGGATCGACGCCGACGATGATCCGTTCGAACTCTTCCGGAGGCGCCTCCACCCGGTCGCGTTCGATCATCTCCTGCGTCCAGAGCGCTCCGGCGAAGTCGTCCAGCCAGCGCCCCTCCAGAAATCGCAGCCGCTGGCGTTCCGACAATCCGGCCAGCGTCTCCTCGAGATATCCTTCCGGAAGGTTTTCCCGGTTCTCCGCCGGATTGAGCTGCATCGAGGCGTAGTTCTGCGGAAACGGCAGCGCGAGACCGCTCACCGGATCGCGTTTCTCCACGAAGAGCTTGTAGCTCCAGTGGGATTTCCCGGCCGGATTGCAGTCGAAGTAGGCCCGGTTGCGCAATGCCGTACGCTGAGCGAGCCGGGTCAGCACCGTATTGACCGCCTCATAGCCGATTTCGGAGCACTCATTGAAATAGATGGTGGCGAACTCCTTGCCGAGAATTTTATCCACCCGTTCCTCGCCGTCGACACCGGCGAACCAGATCTCCGAATGGTTCGGCAGCCGGACGAACTGATCCTGGCGCGACTCCTTGAATTTCAGGCCGGGAAAGGCGAGTTTCGCCACCTTCGGCAGCGTATCGAGCAGCACCGACTGCCGGACGCTGTTGCCGTGCAGCCGCAGGATCGCGTGACGGCTGCCCGCCGCCCGCAGCGCCCGCACCAGAATCGCGTAGACCAGAATGAAGGTTTTTCCCGACCGTGAGCCGCCGAAGAGCAGCACGTAACGGCTTGGACCGGTGAGCAGCCGGAGCGCTTTTTCCTGAACTGTGGTTTTCTTGAACAATCGTTCCATCTCATCCTTCCCGTTTTCCGGAGGGAGGCGCCGGTCAATGGTTGTCCCAGTAGGTGCTGTTCCAGCGGAAATTTCCGGGGGCGAGCTGGTAGCTCCGGTTGATCCGGGTGTAGAGTTTTCCGGAGTCATCGCAGGTCTCGGAACAGGTTTGCCGCACTTTGAGATAGGAGCCGGAGCGGCCGCAGACACTGCCGGAGTAGACGCGCCCTTCGATCCATCCGGCCAGATCGGAGAGCGCGCTGTCGGCGCCGCCGGAGCGGTAGGTGGTGACGGTGATCACGAGAGTCCGGAGGGTTGATTCGATCATGTTGCGGTCGAGCGGAGACGAGGTGGCGAAAGGGCAGCTCTCCCCCGCCTCCCAGGCGGGGATTTCCTGATAGCTGCCGTCGGCGGCCATGTGGTAACCGGCCATTTCGGCGGAGACGTGAAATTCGGTCATGTCGACGGAGACGTCTTCCCGGCTGCCGAGACTGGAACGGTCGCTGGCGCTGTAGTTTTCGAACAGTCCCGGATTGCTGCGGTGCTGGGCTTCGATCTCCACTTCATATTCGATGTCGGAGCGGCGTTTCGGGGTGATTCTGGTGATGATGCAGTTTTCCTCGCCCCAGTCCGTTGGCGCACTGCCGGTGAGGAGCCGGAATGTGGCGATGTCGTCCGCGTGCACCTGGTAGCGGGCGTTCCAGATGATCTGCCGGCGGACGGAACCGAGCCGGGCGAAGCTGTGAAACTCCTCCCGCCGGACCGCTTCCAAAAGCCGGGTGGAGATTTCGCGGGCGGTGAGGGTGATTTCAAAACCGGTCCGCCCGCCGGCAGTGACGGTGCGGCTGTCGAGATAGAAGGAGTTCCCCGCCCACTCCGCGGGGGGAGAGGAGCGGATGGGCTGCGAGAAACTCCTCCCGGTTTCCGCTGCCGACAAACCACTTCACGCTGCGCCGCCGGATGCCGTCATGCTCCTCCGTTGCGGAGATGCCGCCGAGCTGGAGCGCGGAGATTTCGCGGGCGGTGACGGTGCAGTCGATTGTGCCGTCGGCACTCTCTCTGCGCTCGTTCGATTCGCAGACGAAGGCCCCGCCCTCCCAGTCGAGCAGCTGGCCGGGTTCTGGCAGGAGCGCCGCGTCTCCCCGGAAAGTCCGCCACTTCCGGCTCCGGGTGAGGACCCCTTCGGCGGAACGTTTCTCCACCGTCTCGCCGACCGCTTCCGCCGAAGCGTGTCCGGCTCCGGTGAAGGTGACGCGGCAGAGTCCGCGGTTGACCGGCAGAAAGGCGATTGCGGTGACGAAAAGGTTTTCCGACCAGAGGAATCCGGAGCCGTCGTCGGAGGGGAGGCGGAAGGGATCTCCGACGGCCCCCGCCCAGAGGCGTGCTTCGTCGAGGAGGGCGGCGACGTCGGTTCCGGCGGCATCGGAGACGACGTCCCAGCTGTTTTCGATGGAGAGGAGTCCGGCGGCGTCGATCCGCAGCGCCGCGTGGCTGTGACTGGTGATTCTCATGGCATTTCTCCTTTGAACTGGCTGTTTCTCAAAGGAAAAATGTCAAACCCGGCGGGAAAATCACCGGAACCCGCCGCCGGAATCAGTATTCGATCAGCATTGCGGTTTCATCGCAGCAGCTGTGTTTCGGGCACTTGGCGCAGTCGCTCCAGATCTTCTCCGGGAACATCTCCCGGTTGACCGTCCGGAATCCGAGCGCGCGGAAAAATTCGACCTGATAGGTCAGCGTGAAGAGCCGCCAGGAGCTTCGGCGGATCTTCAGCCCGGCGATGATCGCCTCCACCATCGCCCGGCCGACCCCCTTGCCCTGAAAGCCCGGCTCCACCACCAGCGAACGGACTTCGAGCAGGTCGTTGCCGAAGTCGCGCACCGCGGCGCAGCCGCGCACGGTCCCGTCGATCTCCGCCACGACGAAGTTGCCGAGGTAGAATCGGATATCCTCCCGGCTCCGCCGCAGCACGATTCCCCGGGAGGCGTAGATCTCCAGCAGCCGGAAGATCGCGTCGATGTCGCCTTCGGCCGCTTCGCGCACCGTCAGAAGATTTTTCACTGGTTCTCTCCGGCCTCCGCCGCTTCGGGTTCGGCGGCGGCGGCTTCCGCGAACCGCCCCATCGCCCGGAACTTCGCGTAGCGCTGTTCCCGCAGTTTGGCGCCGGAGAGCTTGCGCAGATCGTGGAGGTGGCGCGCCAGCACGTCGCCGAGCAGTTCGGCCGCCTTGGCGTAGTCCCGCTGGGCGCCGCCGAACGGCTCCGGAATGATCTCGTCGGCGATGCCCAGCTCCAGCAGTTTCTCCGCCGTGAGCTGGAGGGCATCCGCCGCCTGCGGCGCATGTTTGCGGTCCTTCCAGAGGATCGCCGCGCATCCTTCCGGCGTGATCACCGAGTAGTAGGCGTTTTCCATGATGAGGATGCGGTTGCCGACGCCGATGCCGATCGCGCCGCCGGAGCCGCCTTCGCCGATGACGATCGCGATGACCGGGACCCGCAGGCTGAACATGTCGCGCAGATTGACCGCGATTGCTTCGGCGATGTGGCGCTCTTCACTGGAGATGCCGGGGAAGGCTCCCGGGGTGTCGATGAAGGTGATGATCGGCACCTCCGCCTTCTCCGCGAGGAGCATCAGCCGCATCGCCTTGCGGTATCCCTCCGGACTCGGCCAGCCGAAGTTGCGGTAGACGTTGGACTTCATGTCGCGCCCCTTCTGGGTGCCGATCACCATGACCGGTTTGCCCCGGAACTTGGCGAAGCCGCCGACGATCGCCTTGTCGTCGCGGAAACGGCGGTCTCCGGCCAGTTCAATGAAGTTGGTGAAGAGGTGTTCGATGTAGTCGAGCGTGTAGGGGCGTTCCGGATGGCGCGCCAGCTGCACCCGCTGCCACGGGGTGAGCGAGGTGTAGATCTCCTGGATCATCTCGTTCAGCCGTCGGGTCAATGCGTCGATCTGTTCGGAGACGTCGATCGAGTTGGTTTCCGAGAAGTTCTTCAGCTCCTCGATCTTCTTTTTGAGTTCGAGGACCGGTTTCTCAAATTCCAGGTGAAATTCGGGCATGATTTTTCAAGCTCCTGATCTGGGATAGTAGGTTTCTTTCTCATTCGGTAATTTCAACCGGGGTTCGCCCCGGAACAAGAAGGTAAAGAAGTTCGACATCGGCGTTGCGCATCCGGATGCAGCCGTTGCTGAGCGATTTCGTCACGCTCGATTCATCCGGGGTGCCGTGGATGCCGTAGCCGAGCAGCGGTTTGCCGGGCGTGCTCGCCGGGGCCAGTTTGAGGAAGTAGTCGCCGAGCATGTTTTCCGGGTCGCCGTAGGGAATGATGCCGCCGTTCGGCGTGTACCAGGCGGGGTGCTTCAGCCGCCCGGAGATGACGAAGTTCGCGGTGGGAGTCCTGCCCAGCCGCCCGATGCCGACGTCGAAGACGGCGAAGAGCTGTTCGGATGGGCGGGATTGCAGTTGTACAGCTTGAGCAGCCGCGCCGCTTTCTCCACCCGGATCCGCCACGGGCCGGGGTAGATCACCAGCTTCTGGTTGAGGAAGAGGGTGTTCTCCTCCGGCCGGACCCGGCTGCTCCGCTTGACCGATTCGATGGTGGTTTTCCACCGGGAGGCCACCCGGCTGAAGCTGTCGCCGGGGCGGGCGCGGTACGAGATGGTGTAATCCTTCAGTTCCGCGCCGTTCTCCCAGGCGGCGAGATTGGCGCGGGTGAGGAGGGCGGCCGCCTCCCGCCACGGGGCGGAGTTCTCGGTCAGGGCGGGATCGGCGATGAGCTGCTGCGCCAGAGGGAACGCTTCGGCGAACTTCCCGGCGTCGAGCGCCGCGCGGAGTGTCGCGCTCGCGGCGCTCTGGTCCACCGGCGCGGCGTTGGGCACCACCGCCGGAGCATCCTGCGGCGGGTCGTGGATCCACGGTTTTCCCTTTTCCGGCTCGATGGTCGGCGGAATGGTTCCCGGGGAGGCGGCGTCGCCGGATTCAGCGGGGTTTCCACCGGGGCCTCCTCTTCTGTGGCGGGAACTTCCGGCAGGGTTTCCCCGCCGGGGCGTTTATCGATGATCTCCAGTTCTCCGGTGCCCGGCAGCGGCTGTTCCCCGGCCGGGGAATCCGCGGTTTCCTCCGGCGTGTTTCCGGAACCGGCCGGCCAGGCCGGATCGGCCGGACTCTCCGTCGGCGGCGGGGAATCCGGCTCCTGCGGCGCGGCGGAGCTCTGCGGGCGGAGATAGTAGATCAGCCCTGCCGTGACGCCGGCGATGACGACGAAGATGAGAAGCAGACGAATCCGCTTCCCCCATCTGCCGCTCTCCGGCGGCAGCGGTTCGTTGTCGAACTCATAGTTGTTCCAATCCATCGGTTCCCCGTTTTCCTGTATCCCGATCGTTCCGGGCAACATACACCGCTATAATATATTGCCGTTTTATGAAAATCAATCTCCCGGCCACTGCCGGTGATTTGAAAAAAACGGTACATTGCGGTATATTCTATATTTACTGTAATTTTCTGAAGTCCGCCGATAGGAAAGGGCGGTGAATCATAGCAATCAGGGTCAGATTATGGAAAAGCAGACGGCAACACTTATGAAGGGCAGCGAAATCACCATCAAATGTCTGGAACTTCTCGGTGTCGAAGTCGTATTTGCCTATCCCGGCGGCCAGGCGATCGAACTGCATCAGGCGCTGAGCCGTTCCTCGCTCCGGGTGATCCTGCCCCGGCATGAGCAGGGCGGCGCCTTCGCCGCCGGCGGTTACGCCCGCGCCTCCGGCCGGGTGGGCGTCTGCATGGCGACCAGCGGCCCCGGGGCGACCAACCTCGTCTCCCGGCATCGCCGACGCCTATATGGATTCGATTCCGACGGTGTTCATCACCGGGCAGGTGCCGAGCTCGATGATCGGCAAGAACGTCTTTCAGGAGACCGACATCATCGGTGTCACCCGGCCGATCGTCAAGCACAGCTTTCTTGTGCTCGACGCGAACGACATTCCGCGGGTGATGCGCGAAGCGTTCCTGATCGCCTCCAGCGGGCGGCCGGGACCGGTGGTGGTGGACATTCCGAAGAACATCCAGCAGCAGAAGGTCGTGCCCGACTTCGACGCGCCGGTCGCGCTCAAGTGTTATCACCCCGAGCCGGAGCTGGATCCGGCCGCGGTGCCGCAGATCAAGAAGATGATCGCGGCCAGCCGCCGTCCCTGCATCTACGCCGGCGGCGGCATCATCAGCGCGAATGCCTCCGCGGAACTGGTCCGCTTTGCGGAGGGATACCACATTCCGGTGGTCACCACGCTGATGGGAGTCGGCGCGATTCCGGACGATCACCCGCTCTCGCTGCGCTGGCTCGGCATGCACGGCACCGTCTACGCCAACTACGCCGCCAACGAGTGCGACCTGCTGATCGCGCTCGGCGCCCGCTTCGACGACCGGGTGACCGGCAATCCGAACTCCTTCGCCGTCGGGGCGAAGATCATTCACGTCGATATCGACGATTCTGAAATCAACAAGAACAAGGTGGCCGATCTCGGTGTGGTCGCCAACGTGAGAGAGGTGCTCGCCGCGCTCAACGAGTCGCCCGAGCCGCAGGAGTACGCGGAGTGGTTCGCCCGCATCGCCGAATGGCGGCGGAAGTACCCGATGCACTACCGGGAGAAGCTGGATCATGTTCAGCCCCAGTATGTGATGGAGACTCTGTCGAAGCTCACGCACGGCGACGCGGTGATCGTGCCCGGCGTCGGCCAGCATCAGATGTGGGCGGCGCAGTTTTACGACTACCGCCATCCGCGCCAGCTGCTGACCTCCGGTGGTCTGGGGGCGATGGGATTCGGGCTGCCCGCCGCGATGGGTGCGAAGGTCGCCTGTCCGGAGAAGACGGTGATCAACGTCGACGGCGACGGCAGTTTCCAGATGAACATCCAGGAGCTCGGCACGCTTTTCGTCGAGGAGATTCCGGTCAAGATGATCGTGCTGGACAATCAGCACCTCGGCATGGTGGCGCAGTGGGAGGACCGCTTCTACAATCACAACCGCGGCAACACGGTGCTCGGCCGCTGCAAAGGGCAGCAACGGGTGCCCGGATGCGCCGTGCGGATCGTGCAGCGGGGAGTGTTCGGCGGTATCGCCTTTCTATCCGGATTTCGTCGCCATCGCCGGCGGATACGGCGTCCCGGGCCGGCATGTCTTCACCCGGGAGGAGCTGATTCCCGCGCTGGAGGAGATGCTCGCCGCTGAGGGGCCCTATCTGCTGGATATCCACACCGGCTACGACGAACACGTTCTGCCGATGATTCCGCCGGGCGGCGACTACACCGCCATCATCATGGAATGAGGCGGAATTTCATCCGGACCGCAAGGAGAAACGGGAGCGGAAGATGACAGCAGCCAACACATCCGGCGTCAAGAAGGTTCCGGCGAGGAACATCGCCAATGTGCGCAGTGACCGGGAGAAGTTTCTGCGGGCGCTGTTCGTGCTGCTGCTGCTTCTGGGCGCGGCGGGAATCGCCTTTTTCGGCTTCTACGGGGCCCGGCGGTTTCTCTTCTCCGGCAACGACCGGTTCCGGCTGCGGGAGATCGAGGTGCGTTCCGGCGGCTACTGGCAGGACAAGGCGCCGCAGCTCGCAGCCCGGATCGGCGTGCATCCCGGGGAGAACCTTTTCCGGATCGATCCCGGGGAATTGCGCCGCCGCCTGCTCGCCATTCCCGGCATCGAGGAGAGCGAAGTGCTGCGCATTCTGCCTGACACGCTCCATCTGCGGGTGATCGAACGGGTGCCGCGCGCCGTGCTCGGCAATCCCCGGTCGGAGTGGGTGGTCGATGAGACCGGCGCGGTGATTCCCCGGCTCGAATCGATGAGCGCTTCGGTGCCGCTGCCGGTGATTCTCGGGCTTTCCACCGCCGGGGTCAAGGCGGGAATGGTGCTCGAGCAGCTCCGTCCGGCGCTGGAGCTCATCATGCTGACGGTTCGCAGTTTTCCGGATATTTCGATCATCGCGGTGAACGTCCGCAATCCGGAACGGCTCGAATTCTTCATGCGGTTCCGGGGGCAGAAGAGCTGCAAGGTGATCCTGCCGGTGCGCAACCAGAATTTCACCTATCTCTTGAGCGCGCTTCAGAGTGCGATCATCTACGCCGAGCGCCAGGGGGACACCCGCGGCACCTTCGACCTCTCGTTCGGGCGCAACGTCATCATCCGCTGAACCGAACGGGGAGGTGGGGACGCGCGCCGGGCGGCAGGCCTCCCGGCGCGGAGAGGGGCTCTATTCCAGCGCCTTGAGCCGTTCCTTGAGCAGTTTCTGAATGTACTCCTCGCCGTAGAGCGAACGCATGAGTTCGATGTTGAACTCGTAGAAGAGCTCCGCGTCGGGGCGGGTGATCATCGGGCCGAAGGAGAGTTCCACCATCGTCTTGCGCTTGATCCGGTCGTGTTCGTAGCCGGAGAGGTAGCGGATCAGGCTGCGCGGCGAAAGCTCGGTGAACTTCTTCTGGCTGAACTCCTCGGTGTAGTCGGCGGAGATGATCGAGATCAGATTCTTCGCCGTGCGCTTCACGCCGAACCCGGTGAGGAAGTCCTCGACCATCTCCATGCAGCGGACCTCGTCGAAGACCGGGAAGGAGACCTTCCGGCCGCGCGAGAGGATGTTGGCGGGGAACTCATAGTTGGCCGAAAGTACCGGCATGACGTTCTCCGGCAGCGAGAAGGCGCCGCCGACGTTGGTGCGGAACTGGTACCAGTCGGTGTGGCGCGGATCGATGTCGTCGAAGAAGAGGACGAAGCGGTGGTCCGGCCGGGCGGCGAGCGGTTCGACCAGTTCGCACCAGCCCCGTTCCAGCGCCTCCGGTTCGGGCAGGATCAGCACCAGTCCGGGCTGTGCCAGCACGTGGGGAGACGGTCAGGCTGGTCTTGCCGTGCCCCGGCAGGCTGTTGACCAGCAGCGGCAGATTGGTTTTCCCCGCCGCGAATTTGCTGAAATGGTCGAGGAAGGCGCTCCGCACTCCCGGATAGCCGAAGAAGCGGTCGAGCGGCTTGGCGGAATCCACCTCGGCCGGGAGGAACTTCCCGCCGAGGAAGCGGAAGACCCGGCTGCGGCGGAAACGGTCGCATTCGCTCAGCAGCTCCGCGAGTTCGCCGGGCGAATCCGGCACCGGCGCGGTGAAGAGTTCCAGTGCGGCGGGCAGGGTGCGGGCGCGTTCCGCCGCGTCGAGCGACCGGGCGGCGAGGGCGACCGCGCGGAGCAGAGCCGCCGCCTTCTCCAGCAGAAACGATGCGGTCAGCCCCGGTTTTTCCGCCGTCAGCTCCTCCGGGAGCACCCGGTGTTCGATGAACGCTTCGAAGAGCAACGCCCGCAGGGGGGCGTCGAGCGACGGAGCGCCGCATTCGCGGAGCAGGGCGTTGAAGTAGTCGGCGGGGAGGCTTCGCCGGGAATCCGTTTCCCTCCTGCGGCGAGGCCGGCCAGCAGTCCGCGCAGCCGGCGGAGCATGGGTTCCTCCGCCGGGACGATCTTCCCCGCCTCGTCGGGACGGGTGAAGAAGAGGTCGAACGCATCGAGCCCGGCGTTCAGCCGGGCGGCGGTACCGGAATCGCCCACCGTGTCACCCCTCCAGCAGTGAACGCTCGATCTTCACCACCACCTTGACCACCGAATCGGCCGGGTCGCCGTTGCCGGGCAGGTGTCCCTCTTCCGGGAAGAAGAGGGCGAAGTTGCCCGGTTCGAGCGGAACCGCCACCGAACCCTTTTCGTCGAGGTGATAGAAGGCGATGTCGCGGACCGCGTCGTACTCCGCGGTCACCGGGAGGCCGTCGACCGGGCGGTAGACGATGGTTTCGCGCCCGGCGAGCAGCAGCTGGATGTCGACGTAGTTGCGGTGAATCTCCAGCTTTTCCGGGCGGACCGGGTGGAGGTTGTAGCTCTGCACCATCGCGTAGAGCCGGTCGCCGTCGATCTCGTAGCGTCCGGCCGGGGTCTCCGCGGTACAGCCGTGGAGGAAGGCGGCGAGTTTCGCCCAGGTTCCCGGGGCCAGTCTGGCGTAGTTGGCGAAGTTGTTCAGCGAATCGAAAATCATTGTTTCGTTCCTTTCTCCGGCGCCGGTTTCGTCGCGTCGGACTTTTCCGCATTGTTCTGAAGCTCCGCCATGCGCTGCTTGATCCGCTGCTGGAGGAGAATCTGCATGTTGATGGCTCTCTCCTGCAGAAGCGGGATCAGCTTCCGCTGCACCTCCGGCGTCTTCTGAATGTAGACCTGTCCGGCCGGCGAACGGAAGAAGGCGATGAGCTGTTTCAATTCGTCCGCGGAGAAGGTTTCCGCGTAGCTTTTGACGATGGCGGGGCGGAGCTTCTCCCAGCTCATCTCCTCGCGGATGACCGACATGGCGACCGCCATGATCTCGTCCTTGACCCTCTGCTGTTCGGCGGAGAGGGTGATTCCCTGACGGCGAAGCAGTTCCGGAATCATCTGCTGCTGCATCTTCGCCACGTTGTCCAGCGAAGAGCTGAGCTGTTCCGCCTGCCGGGTGACGGTCAGAAATTCATCGACCAGCTTCTCCTTCTCCGTTCCCGCCGCGGGCGCGGCGGCGGAAAGTCCGGAAATTGCGGTGACGGCCAGCAGTATCAGCAATCGTTTCATAGGGGCTTCCTCCTGTTTACATCGTGGGGTTGTTCAGCGCCGTTTCCGGGTGGGAATGTGGGCGCATTCGCCGTGGACCGCGTGAGCGGCCTCCATCATCGCCTCGCCCAGCGTCGGATGGGCGTGAATCGCCCGGCCGAGTTCGCGGGCGGTGCACTCCAGCAGCATCGCCGGGACCGCCTCCGCGATGAGGTCGGTTGCATGCGGTCCGATGATATGGACTCCGAGCACCTGATCGGTGGCGGCGTCGGCGATGATCTTGACGAACCCTTCGGTTTCGCCCATCGCCATCGCCTTGCCGAGGGCGGCGAAGGGGAACTTGCCGACGTTGTACGCGATGTTCTGCGCCTTGCACTGCTCTTCGGAGAGTCCGACTGTGCCGATTTCCGGAGAGGTGAAGATGCAGCCGGGCGTCAACGTTCCGGCGAAGTGGACCGGCTTGCCGCAGATGTGCGACACCGCCGCCTCCGCCGCCGCGCTCGCCCAGTGGGCCAGCATGATCTTGCCCACCGCGTCGCCGATGGCGTAGATTCCGGGCGCGGAGGTGCGGAAGTCATCATCCACTTCAATGAAGCCGCGTTCGCTGGTCTTCACTCCGGCGGCGGTGAGATTGAGTCCGGCGGTCGCCGGGCGGCGGCCGATGGAGACCAGCAGATATTCGGCGCGGAGCGTTTCGTCGCCGACCTTGCCGGAGACGCCGCGGGCGGTGCACTTGATGTCGCTGAGCGGCTTGCCGTTGAGGATGCGGATTCCTTCGGATTCCATCCGGCGGGCGAGCAGTTTCGCGCACTCCGCGTCGGTGGCGGGCAGGATCTGCGGAAGCATTTCGACTACGGTGACTTCGGTGCCGAGGGCGGCGAAGAGGCAGGCGAATTCGCAGCCGATCACGCCGCCGCCGAGGATCAGCAGCGATTTCGGCAGCTTCGGCAGGCTGAGCAGTTCGGTGGAGGTGAGGATCCGGTCGCCCTGCGGAATGAATCCGGGTACCAGCGGCTCGGAGCCGGAGGCGATGATGAATTTCGACGCTTCGATCACGGTGCCGGCATGTTCCCCCTGCGCCACGACGAGCTGTTTGCGGTTGAGAAATTCGCCACGTCCGGAGAAGATCGTCACGCCGGCCGCCTTTTCCAGCCCGGCGATGCCGTTGCGGAGCTTGCCGATCACCTCGTTCTTGCGGGCGAGCATTTTCTTCCAGTCGGGACGGATCTCTCCGGAGATTTCGACGCCGAATTCCCCGGCGCGCCGCGCAGCGGAAAGCACCTCCGCTCCGGCGATGAGGGTTTTGGTCGGAATGCAGCCGACGTTGAGGCAGGTGCCGCCGAGGAACTCCTTTTCCACCAGGGCCGTTTTGAGTCCGTTCTGCCCCGCCCGGATCGCCGCCACGTAGCCGCCGGGCCCGGCGCCGATCACACAAACATCGAATTTTTCCACTTTTCTTCTCCCGGATAGGTGTTGGAATTGGTCGTCCGTTATCGAAGATAGCACGTTTTCCGGCAACGTGCAAGCCGTAAACGGAAAATCGCTGCGCGCCCGGTGAAAAAAAGACGAGAAAGAGGGCGCTTCATTTGAAAAAAACCGTTCCGGGAGTACATTACAAGATGAAATTGTCGGAAAACAGCAACCACCGAACCCGTGAGGAAGAAAATGGCCGAAGAACTTCAGAGTCTGCTCGATAAAATCAATGAGGAAGGCGTCCGGAAAGCCGAGGCGCAGCGTTCTGAAATCATCGCCGCCGCCGAAGCCGAGGCGAAGGCGATCCGCGCGAAGGCTGCCGAGGACGCCGAAGCGGTCGTGAAGGCGGCGAAAGAGGAGGCTGCCGGTCTCCAGGCCCGCGCGGAAAGTGCCATCCGGCAGGCCGCCCGCGACATCCTGCTCGAACTCCAGAGCGAACTGCAGCGCCGCATCACCCGCGCGGTCTCCGGCGCCGCCGAGCAGGCCCTCACGCCGGAGCTGATGGCCGGGCTGATCCGCGATCTCGCGGCGAAGTTCGCCGCTTCGCCCGATGCGCAGCTGACCGTGCTTTCCGCGGCCAAGGATGTTCCGGCGCTGGAGGCGGCACTCCGCAGTGCGCTTGCCGACTCCTTCCGGTCCCGGCCGAAACTCTTCGCCTCTCCGGAGATCAAGGGGGGGCATGGAGGTCAGCTTCAAGAACGGCGAGGTTTACTTCGACTTCACCTCCGACGCAATCACCGAACTGGTTGCCGAATACATCGGCCCCCGCCTCGCAAAACTGCTCGCCGACGGGAAATAGTCCGGTGGAAGGAAGGACGGCACCGCGATGATGTATTACTACTTGTGCGCTTCTCTGCCCGCGCTGCTTTTCGGCCGCCCCGCGCCGATGAGCGTGGCCGAGTTCGACGAGCGCTGCCGGGAGGAGCTTTCGGCGCGTGAATTCCGGCTGCTCGGCCGTGCCGGGCTGCATGTCTCCCGCGATCCGGAAGCGTCGGAGGAGCTTCCCGAAGTTCTCGCGGAGATGGTTCGATTCGAACAGTATCTGCGGACCCGGATTGCCCAGCGCCGTTCCGGGCGCGACGATGACCGCGCCGCCGGGCTTCCTGATCCGGCGGAATATTTCGGCATGGTGGATTTCGGTCTCGCACAGGCTGCATCCGCCGATCCGTTCGAGCGGGAGAAGCTGATCGACCGCATCCGCTGGAGTCATCTCGATGATCTGGAGTGCGGCCATGAATTTGATTTTGCCGGGCTTTGCGTCTACCGCTGCAAACTTGCGATTCTCGAGAAGTATCGCGAGCGCAAGGCGGAACAGGGGCGGGAGAATTTCAACCGCGCCGTGGAGCGCATCTCATCGGCCGCGCCCGCCGCGCGGAGTAGCACAACGAACTTTTTTTACGAGCAGGAGTTTCAATACAATGGCAGAGTTCAAGACCAGAGAGAAGGTTGTCGGAGTCAACGGCAACCTGATGACCGTCGAATTTACCGACCAGGTCATGCAGAATGAAGTCGCGTTCGCCACGGTCGGCGATGCAAAACTCAAGTGCGAAGTCATCCGGGTGCGCGGCAACCGCGCCGATTTGCAGGTCTTCGAGAGCACCAACGGCCTCAAGGTGGGCGACGAGGTCGAGTTCACCGGCGAACTCCTGAGCGTCGAACTCGGTCCCGGGCTGCTCACCCAGGTGTACGACGGCCTTCAGAATCCGCTCAATCTGCTGGCGGAGAAGTCCGGCTTCTTCCTGCAGCGCGGCGTCTATCTGCGCGCTCTCGACCGTGAGCGGGTGTGGGAGTTCACCCCGACTGCCGCGGCGGGTGACCGGGTCCGCGCCGGCGACGCCGTCGGCTGGGTGCCGGAGGGAATCGTCAAGCATCGCATCATGGTTCCCTTCGCCTGGAAGGGCGAGTGGACCCTCCGCGAGGTCAAGCCCGCCGGAGAGTGGAAGATCGACGATGTGATGGCGGTCGCGGTCAATGAACAGGGCGAGAGCCGCAACATCACGATGACCCAGTTCTGGCCGGTGAAGATTCCGATCACCGACTATGCCGAAAAGCTGCTGCCGGAGAAGACTCTGATCACCCAGCAGCGTTCGATCGACACCTTCTTCCCGGTCGCGGTCGGCGGCACTTTCTGCACCCCCGGGCCGTTCGGCGCGGGCAAGACGGTGCTCCAGCACGCGATCAGCCAGCACGCCGAGGCCGACGTGGTGATCATCGCCGCCTGCGGCGAGCGCGCCGGCGAGGTGGTGGAGATCCTCCGCGAGTTCCCGGAACTGGAGGACCCCCGCACCGGTCAGCCGCTGATGAACCGTTCGATCATCATCTGCAACACCAGTTCGATGCCGGTGGCCGCGCGGGAGGCGTCGGTCTACACGGCGGTGACGCTGGCGGAGTACTACCGGCAGATGGGTCTCAATACGCTGCTGCTGGCCGACTCGACCTCCCGCTGGGCGCAGGCGCTGCGCGAAATGTCCGGCCGACTGGAGGAGATCCCGGGCGAAGAGGCGTTCCCCGCCTATCTGGAGTCGCTGATCGCCGGATTCTACGAGCGCGCCGGGCTGGTGAAGCTCCGCAACGGCGAGACCGGTTCGGTGACCATCGGCGGTGCGGTTTCGCCCGCGGGCGGCAACTTCGAAGAGCCGGTGACGCAGGCGACGCTGAAGGTGGTGGGCGCGTTCCTCGGGCTGTCGCGCGAGCGCTCCGATGCGCGCCGTTACCCGGCGATCCACCCGCTGGACAGCTGGAGCAAGTATCGCAGCGTGGTGCCGCTTGAGGAGCTCGACTTTGCCCGCGGCATCCTTCGCCAGGGATCCGAGGTCAACCAGATGATGAAGGTGATCGGCGAGGAGGAACCAGCCTCGACGACTTCCTGGTCTACCTCAAGAGCGAATTTCTCGACTATGTCTATCTGCAGCAGAACACCTTCGACGCGGTGGACGGCGCAACCAGCGCGGAACGCCAGCGTTACATGTTCGACCGCATCTACAAAGTGCTCGCCGGCTCCTTCAAGCTGCCGGATAAGGATACCGCCCGCCGCTACTTCCTCGAACTGCGCCAGCTGTTCATGGACTGGAACTACCTCCCGTTCGACAGCGAGGAGTTCAGGAAGCAGGAGGCCGGAATCGAAGCCAAAATCGCCGAACGGAGTACGGTAAATGCGTAAAGTATATCACAAAATCATCCATATCGCCGGCAACGTCATCACCGTCGAAGCCGATGACGTCGCTTACAATGAACTTGCCGAAGTGACCAGCGCGCGCGGCGTTTCGCTTGCGCAGGTGATCCGCCTTGCCGACGGCAAGGTGTCGCTGCAGGTCTTCGCCGGAAGCCGCGGCATCAGTACCGGCGACCAGGTCCGTTTTCTCGGGCGTTCGATGCAGGTTTCCAGCTCCGAAGCGCTGCTCGGGCGGGTGTTCACCGGCCGCGGCACCCCGCGGGACAACCGCCCCGAGGTGCTCTCCGACATGGTTGACATCGGCGGTCCGTCGGTCAATCCGGCCAAGCGTATCATTCCGCGGAACATGATCCGCACGAACATTCCGATGATCGACGTCTTCAACACGCTGGTCGAATCGCAGAAGCTGCCGATCTTCTCGATCGCGGGCGAACCCTACAATGAGCTGCTCGCCCGCATCGCGCTGCAGGCGGAAGTGGATGTCATCATCCTCGGCGGCATGGGGATCAAGCACGACGACTACCTCACCTTCAAGCGCACGCTCGACGAGCACGGCGCGCTGTCGCGCACGGTGATGTTCATCCACACCGCGGCGGACCCGATCGTGGAGTGCCTGATGGTGCCGGATATGTGCCTCGCGGTCGCCGAACAGTACGCGCTGGAGGGCAAGCGGGTGCTCTGTCTTTTGACCGACATGACCAACTTCGCCGACGCGCTCAAGGAGATTGCGATCACCATGGAGCAGATTCCGGCGACCCGCGGTTATCCGGGCGACCTCTACAGCCAGCTGGCCAGCCGCTATGAGAAGGCGGTGGACTTCGACGGGGCCGGATCGATCACGATTCTGGCGGTGACCACGATGCCGGGCGACGACGTCACCCACCCGGTGCCGGACAACACCGGATACATCACCGAAGGGCAGTTCTATCTGCGCAACGGGCGCATCGAGCCGTTCGGTTCGCTGTCGCGTCTGAAGCAGCAGGTCAACGGCAAGACCCGTCCGGACCACCGCGCGATCATGGACTCGATGATCCGCCTCTACTCCGACTACCGCAGCACGCTGGAAAAGCAGTCGATGGGATTCCAGATGAGCGCGTGGGACAACAAGCTGCTCAAGTATGGCCGTCAGTTCGAGAAGAGCATGATGGACCTCTCGGTCAACATTCCGCTGGAAGAGGCGCTCGACCTCGGCTGGAAGATTCTCGCCGACTGCTTCGAGCGCAACGAAGTGGGAATCAAAACCGACCTCGTCGATCAGTACTGGCCGAAGAAGTAAAGGGCGGTGTCCGGTATGGGTAAGGTCAAATTCACCAAAACCGAACTCAAGAAGCAGCAGGACGCGTTGAAGCAGTTCCGCCGCTTCCTGCCGACGCTGCAGCTCAAGAAGCAGCAGCTCCAGATGGAGGTCCGGCAGAGCACCGAGATGCTCGATGCCAATCTGGCCGCGCAGCGGGAGCTGGTCGAACGTATGGGCGGTTTTCTCGAACTCTTCGGCAGTGAGGCGGAGGTTGCCGGGCTGGAGGAGAAGGTCCGGGTGAAATCGGTTCAAACCGGGGTTGCAAACATTGCCGGAATTCCGATTCCGACCTTCGAGTCGGTGGAGTTCGAGGAGATTCCCTGGGATATTTTCGACACCGACTGGTATGTGGACGACGCCATCCGCGCGATGCGCGATGCGGTTTCGCTCAAAGAGGCCTACAAAGTTCTCGAAGAACAGCATCGGCTGTTGACCGCGGAGTTGCGCACAACCAGCCAGCGGGTCAATCTCTTTGAAAAAGTGAAGATTCCGGAGTGCCGCGAGAACATCCGGCGGATCCGGATCATGCTCGGCGACCTCGAAACCAGCGCGGTGGCCCGTTCCAAGATCGCCAAGCGCAAAGCCGAAGAGGCTGCTGCGGCCGCCTCCTGAACAGAGGGGTGACGGTGTGGCGGGGCGGTGGCGGCGCGGGTGAGAGTCCGGGCCGCACGTCCGGCGCGGTTTAGAGCTGTTCGTCGGTGGAATCGAAGTCGAACTCCGGGGATTTCTCCTCAGCCTCCCGTCGTTCGCGCCACCGTTCCGGACGGCGGTTTTTGAGCCAGAAGAGCAGGGCACGCACATCGGGGACGACCTCTTTGGTGACACTGCGGCGGCGGGCGGTTTCGAGCACTTCGCCGCTGTTTTTATCGATCATCTCCTCGGTGTGGACCTCCTGCTGGCGGAAGCCGAGGGCGCGTTTGAGCAGAGCGCGTTCGATGGCGTCGAGCGGTTTTTCATCCGGATCGAGGAATTTTTTTCTCCCATGGCGGTTTCTCCTTTCCCAAAAGGGGGAATTGTCAACTTTCCCGTGCGGAGGGAGAGAGGGGAGGCGGATTTCACCAATGGTGGTTTCAACATAAGGAATGGTGCGATGAAAGTGATAACCGATGAGATGAAGGGGTTCCTGGCGAACTCCTCGATGATCCGCAAGATGTTTGAAGCGGGGATCGAACTCAAGAAACAGTACGGCGAGGAGAATGTCTACGATTTCAGTCTCGGCAATCCGGATCTGCCGCCGCCGCCGGAGGTGAAGCGGGCGCTGGAGGAGATTGCGGCGCATGCGGACGAACCGTTCGCGATCGGCTATGCCGAACGCCGGATATCCGGCGTTGCGGGAGAAGCTGGCGGTGCACATTTCGAAGGAGCAGAATGTCGCGGTGCCCGGCAGCCATGTGCTGTTCACCTGCGGCGCGGCGGGCGGCATCAACGTCTTCTTCCACGCGGTGCTTGAGCGTGGAGACGAGGTGATCTGCCCGGCGCCCTACTTCGTGGAGTACGGGTTCTACGCGGGCAATCACGGCGGGAAACTTGTTCCGGTGCAGTCGAAGGAGTTCACCTTCGAGCTCGATCTTGAGAAGCTTGAGCAGGCGTTCACTCCCCGGACCCGGGCGGTGATCCTCAACTCGCCGAACAACCCGACCGGGAGGATCTACACCCGTGCCGAACTCGAAGGGTTTGCGCGGATCATCCGGAAGAAGGAGCAGGAGTACAACCGGCTGATCTACGTGGTCTCCGACGAGCCCTACCGCTTCCTGAATTTCGATGGCGCGGAACTGCCGTCGATGTTCGAAGTGTTCGACCACTGCGTGATCATCGGTTCCTATTCGAAGAACCTCTCGCTCGCCGGGGAGCGGCTCGGCTACGTGGCGGTTTCGCCGAAGGTGGAGGGGGCGCAGGAGCTGCTCGGCGCGCTGATTCTCTGCAACCGGATTCTCGGCTTCGTCAACGCTCCGGCGCTGGCGCAGAAGATTCTCGACCGCTGCATGGAGTCTCAGGTGGATCTGGAGATCTACCGCAAACGGCGCGAGGCGATGGCGAAGATTCTCCGCGACGCCGGAGTGGAGTTCACCATGCCGGGCGGCGCGTTCTACTTCTTCCCGAAATCCCCGGTGCCGGACGACCGGAAGTTCGTCGAGGCGCTGCTGGAGGAGCGGGTGCTGGCGGTTCCCGGCAGCGGTTTCGGCACGCCGGGCTACGTCCGGATGGCCTTCTGCGTCAGCACGAAGGTGATCGAGGGGCGCGGCGGAGAGCGTCAAGCGGGCGGTGCAGAAACTTTCCTGAAATAACGGAAAAACTCCGACGGTATTGCGCCGCGTTTCACCTCAAAATTCCGGTGGAATGCGGCGTGACGGGAAAGTGACGGAGCAATGACGGATCAACGACGGCCCGGAGAAATCGAGCGCAGCCGGAGCCTGGAGATGACGGTGTTGAACCACATCAGCCGGGCGGTGATGCGCGAGCGCGACGTCTCCGCTCTGCTGCGCCAGGTGCTGGAGATTCTCTGCCGCGAGATGGGGCTGGTGCGGGGCACGGTGACGCTGCGGCGCGGCGAGGAGCTGGTCATCGAGGCGTCGAATGGATTGAGCGACGAGGAGATGCGCCGCGGCCGCTACCGGCTGGGCGAGGGGTGACCGGGCAGGTGGCGCTCTCCGGCCGGGCGCGGATCATTCCGGACATCGCCCGGGAGCCGGAGTTTCTCTACCGCACCGGCGCGCGGGAGCGCGACTCCCACGTGGCGTTCATCTGTGTGCCGGTGGTCCATCAGGGCGAGGTGATCGGCACGGTCAGCATCGACCGGGAGATCGCGGGGGAAGAGGAGCTCGAACGGGATTACAATCTGCTCGAAATCGTCGCCAACCTGATGGCGGAGGCGGTTTCGCTCCGGGTCGCTGAACATGCGGAGCGCTCCCGGCTGATCGCTGAAAACGCCCGACTCAAGCGGGCGTTGAACCGGATTTCCGGCCCGGCCGAGGTGATCGGTTCCTGCCGGGCGATGCGAGCGGTTTTCGCAATGATCGAACAGGTGGCGTCGAGCAGTGCGACGGTGCTGATCCGGGGCGGTTCCGGCACCGGCAAGGAGCTGGTCGCCCGCGCGCTTCAACGCACCGGCGACCGCAGCGACCGACCGTTCATCGTGGTCAATTCGGCGGCCCTGCCGGAGAATCTCATCGAAAGCGAACTCTTCGGCCACGAGAAAGGCGCTTTCACCGGTGCGGTCCACCGGCGGATCGGGCGGATCGAAGCGGCCGATGGCGGCACCCTCTTCCTCGACGAGATCGGCGACCTCGGTCCGGCGATGCAGGTGAAACTGCTCCGTTTCCTCCAGGAACGCACCTTTCAGCGGATCGGGAGCAACGAAGAGCGCAGTTCCGACGTGCGGATCATCGCCGCGACCAGCCGCAACCTGGAGCAGCTCATGGCGGAGGGGCTTTTCCGCGAGGACCTCTACTACCGGCTCAACGTCTTTCCGATCCGGTTGCCGGATCTGGCGGAGCGCAAGTCGGATATTCCGCTGCTGGCCGCCCACTTTCTCGCGAAGTACAGCCGCCTGCACCGCCGCCGGGTGCGGCGGATCTCCGCCGCGGCGATGAACCGGATGGTCGAGTACTCCTGGCCGGGCAACGTCCGCGAACTGGAGAACTGCATCGAACGGGCGGTGTTGACCGCGACCGGGGATACGGTCGAGCTCGCCGGACTGCCCGCGCCGCTTCAGCAGCTGGAGGAGTCGGAGGATATTCCGCTCACCGGCGGCTTCACCCGGCAGGTGGAGGAGTTCGAAAGACGGTTGATCCAGGAGGCGCTCCGCAAGAGCCGGGGCAACGTCGCCGCCGCGGCCCGTGAACTCGATCTCACCGTGCGGATTCTCCACTACACCATCCGCAAGCTGGGGATGGATCCCCGGGAGTTCCGTTAGAGAAAGCGCGCCGCAAGTTCGAGGCAGAGCCCGACGATCAGCGGAATGGAGAAGTTGTCGTCCAGCCGGAGCTGTTTCTCGAAGAGTTCCGCCGCCGCGGCGGGGAGCACCGCGAGGAAGCCGACCACGTAGAGCGCCGGGGCGGCGCCGCAGACGGCGAAGAGAACCGCGAGCGCGATCCACGAAGCGATGAGGAAGGCGACGACTCCCTCGACGCTCTTGTTGTTGGGCGCGCGGTGGCGGCCGAAGCGGCGGCCGATCAGCGCGGCGGCGGTGTCGCCGATGAGCATGACGGTCATCGCTGCCGCGGCCGGAACTCTGCCGAAGAGCAGCGAGACGAGAAAGGCGGCGGCGAGTACGTAGGGGCTGCCGGAGACGATCCACTGCCCGTGGCGCGGCTCGTCGCGGAGCATCTTCCCGAAGATGGCGCCGTAGAGCGGTGTGATCACCGGCACATTGCAGGCGTAGGCGTGTTCGCAGAGCAGATTGAGCACCAGCATGACGGCGTAGAGGATGGCGGCGGTCCAGCGACCCGGCAGGAGGAGGATGGCGACAACCATCCAGAGGGAGGAGAGGTGGACGAGTTTGCGTTTGCACTCTTCCCGGTAACTGATCTGCATGAATTCTTCTCCGGTTGCGGTTGAATGATTTTTGAAATATAGCGCCGCCGGACGGGAACTTCCAGTGGAAAACCGCATTCCGACTTGAAAAAATACATTTTCAGCAGTATTTTAACAAAAATTATCAATTTTATGGAGAATTTCAATGCGCGCGGCTCGTCCCGTCCCGAAAAAACATGTGCTGATGATCGTGATCGGCATTCGTAAAGGGTCATGCCGGCGCCTGCGCCGGGATGGCCCGTAATCCCCTTCCCGGGAGCGTCCTGCGGTGAGGTTTCGCCGCATTTGAACGAAAGCCATGCGGCCTCCCGGAGTACCGGTGTGTCGCATGGCTTTTCTGTATCAAACCGGATCGGCGCACAGGAACTGGAGAGTTCCGCGGAAAGCGGCCGATTGCTATGTGAGGAAATTGTGGAAATGATGAAATCGAAGAGGCTCGAACAGTTTGTCGAGGTGATGGATACGACATTGCGTGACGGTGAGCAGACTCCCGGGGTGTCGTTTACTCCGGCGGAGAAGCTTGAGATCGCCCGGCTGCTGATCAACCGGGTCAAGGTGGATCGGCTGGAGATCGGCTCGGCGCGCGTCTCCGAAGGGGAGCGCGAAGCGGTCGGCACGATCCTGCGCTGGGCGGAGCACCACGGCTGTCTGGAGTCGATGGAGATTCTCGGCTTCGTGGACGGCGGCCGTTCGGTCGAGTGGATCGCCGGCACCGGCGGGCGGGTGATCAACCTGCTTGCCAAGGGCTCCGAAGATCACTGCCGGGTGCAGCTGCGCAAGACTCCCGCCCGCCACTTTGACGAAGTCGCGGCCGAGATCGAAGGCGCCCACAACCGCGGTCTGCTGGTCAACCTCTATCTGGAGGACTGGTCCAACGGCATGCGCAACAGCTTCGCCTACGTCTACGAATTTCTGAACCGGCTGCAGGGGCTGCCGGTCGAGCGGATCATGCTGCCGGACACCCTCGGCATCCTCGATCCGGAGGAGACGGCGACCTACTTCGAATGGATCTACCGGTCGTTTCCGCACCTGCGGCTGGATTTCCACGGACACAACGACTACGGGGTGGTGACGGCGAACAGTCTGGCCGCGGTCCGCGCCGGAGTGAACGGGATTCACACCACGATCAACGGGCTCGGCGAGCGTACCGGGAACCAGCCGCTGGCGCAGCTGGCGGTGACGGTCCATGACATGACTTCGCGCCGGACCCGGATCGTGGAGAAGGAGCTGCAGCACGCTTCGGAGATCGTCCAGAACATCTCCGGCAAGCGGTGCGCGTGGAACATGCCGGTGGTCGGGGCGGATGTCTTCACACAGACCTGCGGCGTCCACGCCGACGGCGACAAGAAGGGGAACCTCTACGCCAACCGCCTGCTGCCGGAGCGGTTCGGCCGTCACCGCAACTACGCGCTGGGCAAGCTCAGCGGCAAGGCGTCGCTCGATCAGAATCTGGAGGCGCTGGGGCTGGAGCTTTCTCCCGAGGTGCGGCAGAAGGTGCTGGCCGAAGTGATCCGCCTCGGCGACCGCAAGAAGAACGTTTCTCCGAGCGATCTGCCGTTCATCATCGCCGGGGTGCTGAGCACGCCGGTAAAGTCGCGCATCCGGATCACCGACTTCGAGGTGACCACCCGGATCAAGGCGACGCCGAAGGCGCGGGTAGTGCTCGAAATGGACGGCGAAACGATCGAATCGACCGCATCGGGCGACGGCGGTTACGACGCCTTCGTCAAGGCGTTGCGCAAATCGCTGAAGAAGTTCGGCCTTTCGATGCCGCGGCTGCTCGACTATGAGGAGCGCATCCCGCCGGGGGGCAAGACCGACGCGCTGGTCGAGACGACGATCCGCTGGGCTGCGCCGGGGAAGACGCTGGTGACCACCGGAATCGACTCCGACCAGCTGATTTCGGCGGTGCTGGCGACCGAGAAGATGCTCAATCTGATCCTGCCGGAGTGACCGGAGCGGTTTTCATGCGTCGGCGGATGTGGATTCAACGGTTCCGGCCGGTGCCGAATTGCTCCAGATCCGCCGTCAGCAGGAACATGCCGCCCGCCCGCAGCGGACGACCCGCATCGATCAGCCGCCGGAAGGCGCGCCGCAACGAATTGTCCGCCGGGTAGGTGGCCGGGTCGCCGTCATCCCGGCCGAAGACGAAGAAGAGGCCCGCCCGGTCGGTTTCCGGTACCGGCGTGAGGTAAAGTTCCTTCATGAACCGCGCCAGATTGGAATCGGGCAGTTCGGTCAGCCAGTCCGGATTGAGGATCCACGATTCACAGCAGAAGGCACGGATCTCCCTGCGGAAAAAGGTACGGAAAAATTCCACCGCCTGAACGAGCGATCTCTTCGTCAGCTCCGGCGTCATTCCGCCACCGCCGGGAATGTGAATGCCCGGCACCCAGTCATTGGCCGAAAGTACCGGAACATATTCCTCCGTGTCGATCGTTCTGCTCAGGAGCACCTCCGCCCGACCGGTCGCCGGATTGATTGGGATTCCCGTCACCCTGTCCGCCTGTTCGTCGAATCGGGCGGAGTACTCCCCGTTGCGCCGGGGCGGACACGGAATCCGTTCCGGTCCAGCTGCCACCCTTCGCGGCAGAGGGCGACGGTCTGACCGCTTTTTCTGCTTCGGTAGATCGCCGGGAGCCACTCCGGCGCGGTCTGGATCATATATTCGAAGCGACCGATCCGGAAGAGCCGTTTTTCCATGTAATGCTTCAGCCAGTGGATCTGTCGCAGATCGTGCCCTGGAGCTCCGTGGTGGGCGGCAGCGTAGATTCCGATGGTGCCGCCAATCCATCGGGCGGCACCATCTGCGTATTCCGGCGGAAGACCCAGCTCCCGGCAGGCGCGCTCGATTCGCGGCAGCGCCGCCAGCGCCGCCAGCAGGTTGAAGAGGCCGCACTGCCGCGGGGTCAGAAATTGTTCCGGCGCCGGCCAGTTTCCGAGGGCGGCGTTGGGAAATTCAAAAGCAGCCCGGAGAATCAGGTTGGCGTAGACGCGGAGGAGCTTTTCCGCCGCGACCCGGGCGTTCAACTCCGGAACCTCCGGTGTGAACGGTACCGGTACGCCGAGTTTTTCCGCATAACGCACGAAAAATCCGGGCCGGAAACACGCCGGCAGCGTCTCCATCTCCGGTGCACCACTCCAGCATTTTGAGAAGAGGCCGACGGTTTCCGGCGGAAATCCCATCCGGCGGACAAATTCGGCGGGAGTCATGACGCTCCTCCGTTTCAGTAGTTGAGCAGCCGATAGTAGTGGAAGGCGAGGGTGATCAGCGCCGCCGCCAGCAGCAAAGAGAGCAGAATCAGCAGAATCAGGAAGTTCCGGCCGATAAACAGCCCGGCATGCTTCAGCGGCGAGGCCTTCTCCGCCTTGGGGGCGTATCCGGTCTGGAAGGCGAAGATGTCCTCTCGCATCTCTCCCACGCTGGCGTACCGTTCCGCCGGCTGAACCGCCATCGCCTTGAGACAGATCGCCTCCAGCGCGCCGGGAATGTACCGGTCGTCCGGCGCCACTTCCGACGGCGGCGGCAGCTCTCCGGTCACGGTCCGGCGAAACACCTCCTCCATCGGGAGATGGGCGAACGGCGGCGCCAGCGCCAGCATCGCATAGAGAATTGCGCCCAGCGAGTAGATGTCGGCCCGGTTGTCCACCGGGAACTCCGAGGAGCTGCGGATCTGTTCCGGCGCCATGTAGCCGGGAGTCCCCTTGACCCGGCCGGCGGGGGTCTGGTCGAGGTCGTTCGGCGCGTAGATTCCGCCGAAGACCGCCGGACGGAGGGAGCGGGCCAGCCCCCAGTCGAGCACCAGCACCTCGCCGAAGTCGCCGAGATTGACGTTCTCCGGTTTGAGATCGAGGTGGCAGATCCCCTGGGAATGCGCGAATTCGATCGCGTTGCAGATACGGATGAAGATCTGAAGCATCCGGGCCAGTCCGTAATGGCTTACCGTCTCGGGGTCTCCCTTGGCAAGTTTCCGGAGCATCGCCGCAAGCGATTGCCCGTGCAGATACTTCATCGTGAAGTAGGGGGGAGCCCGACGCATCGATGCCGATATCGTGGACCGGGACGATGTTCGGGTGCTCCAGTTTCGCCGTCAGCTTCGCTTCCCGGACGAAACGCTCCAGATCCGCCTTCGGGCGTTCCCGGAAGTCCGGCATGATCGCCATGGCGATTTCGCGGCCGGTATCCTGATCGAAGACGAGCAGAACCCCCTTCATACCGCCGAACCCGATGGTCCGAATGAACTTGTAACGTTCCTGCGGCTTCACCGGAAGGGTCGCCAGCTCTCCGCCGTCACCGTCCGGCACGTTGCCGGGCAGTTCCTCCTCGGCAAGCACGCGGGTCTTGGTATTGAATGTATCCATTTCTCAGAAAGCAACAGCGTTGCCGGAAGGTTATTTCCCGCTCAGAAGCTTCGGCTCCGATTCTCCGCGGACCACCGCCGCGTCGATCACGCAACGGGTGACGCCGCGTTTCGACGGCGCTTCGTACATCACATCGAGCATCAGATTCTCCAGAATCGCGCGGAGCCCCCGAGCCCCGGTACCCCGGGCCACCGCCTTGTCGGCGAGCGCATCGAGGGCGTCGTCGGTGAACTCCAGCGAAACCTTCTCCATCGCCAGCAGCCGCTGATACTGGCGGATCAGCGCATTTTTTCGGCTCCCGCAGGATCCGGACCAGATCGTTCCGCTCCAGCGGCTCCAGCGAAGTGACCACCGGCAGCCGGCCGACGAACTCCGGAATCAGTCCGAAACGGATCAGATCCTCGGGTTCGCATCTGGCGTAGGGGTTCCGCGCCAGATGTTCGGCCGCGGCCTCCGTCTCCACTCCCTCGTCGTCCACCAGGCGCTTGAAGCCGAGCACCTGACGGCCGCAGCGGCGCTGGATGATCTTATCCAGCCCGACGAACGCGCCGCCGCAGATGAAGAGGATGTTCGAGGTGTCGATCCGGAGCAGTTCCTGCTGGGGATGCTTGCGCCCCCCTGCGGCGGCACGCTCGCCACCGTCCCTTCGAGAATCTTCAGCAGCGCCTGCTGCACTCCCTCGCCGGAGACGTCGCGGGTGATCGAAACGTTTTCCGTTTTGCGGGCGATCTTGTCGATCTCGTCGACGTAGATGATGCCGATCTGGGTGCGGGCGATGTCGCCGTCCGCCGCCTGATAGAGCCGGAGCAGGATATTCTCGACATCCTCGCCGACGTAGCCGGCTTCAGTCAGCGTCGTCGCATCACAGATGGCGAACGGCACGTCGAGCAGCCGCGCCAGAGTCCGCGCCAGCAGCGTCTTGCCACTGCCGGTCGGCCCGAGCAAAAGAACGTTGCTCTTGTCGAGTTCCACGTCGCTGAAGGCTTCCGGCGCGGTGTCCTTGTGGATCCCCGCCTGAGTCTGAAGGCGTTTGTAGTGGTTGTGCACCGCGACCGCCAGCACCTTCTTCGCCCGCTCCTGCCCGATCACAAACTGATCGAGTTCCGCCTTGATGGCGGCCGGATTGGGAACTTTGAGGCGGGCGATCGGGTCCGGCTTCTGTTCCTGTTCCTGCCCGGCAGCTTCCCTTTCCCGCCGGCACACAGGGCCTGATAGCCCTGCCGGAGGCAGTTGGAACAGATCGCCAGCCCCTCATATCCGCTCTGGGCGAAGATCACTCCGGGCTCATCGCCCTCCCTGGCGCCGCAGAAGGCGCAGATGAGTTTACTGTTTCCCCGTTTGGCCATCGACTATTTCTCCTGCGTCGGCCGGGTGACCACCTTGTCCACCAGACCGTATTTGACCGCATCTTCGGCCCCCATGAAGAAGTCCCTTTCAGTATCCTTCTCGATCCGTTTGACCGGCTGGCCGGTATGGGTCGCGATGATTGAGTTGAGCATCGCCTTCAACCGCAGGATCTCCTTCGCCTGAATGTCGATGTCGGCGGCGGTGCCCTGTGCGCCGCCCCACGGCTGATGGATCATGATCCGGCTGTTGGGCAGTGCAAACCGTTTGCCCGCCGCTCCGGCGCAGAGCAGGACCGCGCCCATCGAGGCGCACTGCCCGACGCAGTAGGTCTTGACGTCGCAGGAGAGCACCTGCATCGTATCGTAGATCGCCAGACCGGCCGTCACCGATCCGCCGGGACTGTTGATGTAAAGGTCGATGTCCTTTTTGGGATCTTCCGCCTGAAGGAAGAGCAGCTGTGCGACCACCAGATTGGCGACATCGTCATCGATCGGAGTTCCGAGCAGAATGATCCGGTCTTTGAGCAGCCGGCTGTAGATATCGAAGGCACGTTCTCCCTGGCCGGTCTGTTCCACCACCATCGGAACCAGAAACGAGTTGCTTTTCATTTGGCATTCCTCCTCTCGTAATGTTGCTGCGGCAACTTGAATACTCAAAAGGACCGGAGCCGACCGGCCGGCGGATTCCGGAAGAGGGAATCGCCCGGCCGTTCCGCCCGGTCCCGCATGCGTCTGATCGGCCTCTTACTTGACTGCCGCCTCGGCGAGCTGGTTCAGCACCTTGGCGTTGATCAGGTCGAGCTGGAGATCATCCATTCCGCCGTTCTTCTCGAGCATGTCGCGGAACTCCTTCTCCTTGTAGCCGTAGTAGCGGCTCATGTCGCGGAGCTGGGCGTCGACCTCCTTCTGGTCGAGCGTGATCTTCTCAAGCCGGGCGATCTTGCGGAGCAGGAAGGTCTTGCGCAGCGCGGCCCTCGCCGCCTTCTCCGCTTCGGCGCGGTGAGCGTCGATCTCCTTCTCTTGAACTTCTCGGCGTCCTCCTCGGATTTCACCGTGTCGCGGGCGATCTTCTGAAGTTCCTTCTGGATCTCCGCCTGGAGAACATTTGGCGGCAGTTCGAATTCCCCGGCCATGTCGGAGAGCTTCTTGTAGACAGCGTCAAGCACCTCGTTGTGGTTCTTCGCCGCGTTCTCCTGCTCCATCGCCTTGCGGAGCATGTCGCGGAACTCCTCGATCGACTTGACCCGTGCCTTTTCGGCGAGCTGTTCATCGTTGAGCTCGTTCCGGCGCTGGATGCCGAGCACTTTGACGGTGTACTTGATCGTCTTGCCCGCCAGCGCCGCTTCGCGGTAATCGGCGGGATAGGCCGCTTCAAAGGTGTACTCCCCATCCTTTTCGCTCCGGTCAACGCGGCGATGCATCCCGGAATCGTCTCCGGTTCGCTCAGCCAGAGGAAGGTGTTCTCCGCTTCCAGCTGCCGCTTCACCGCCGCGGAGGCATCCTCCGGAGCGGCGAAGTCGCTCTTGTAGTTCACCTTGAGCATATCCTCGGCCTGAGCGGGTCCTTCCACCTCGGTGTAGTTGCCGTAGGCGGACCGGTAGAATTTGACCCGTTCCTCGACCTGTTCGTCGGTGACAGCGTCGACCGGAATCTCCACCTTGACGCTCTTGTAATCGCCGACTTCGAATTCGGGAGCCACGTCGGCGCCGATGGTGAATTTGAACTCTTCGTCGAATTTCAGCTCCGGCTTGCCTTCGACGCCGCAGGTCACGATGTCGTTCGCCTCGTCCTTCCCGGCGAGTTCGAACGCGGCATAGATCAGTTTGCGCTGCAGTTCATCCTTCAGTTCGTTCTCGAACTTGCTGCGGATCAGCCCGACCGGCGCTTTGCCCGGACGAAACCCGGGCAGGGAAACCTGGGCCGCGATTTCGCGCAGCGTGTTCGCGGTTTCTCCCTTCACCACATCCGCCGGAACAGTAAAGTCAAACTCCTTGCGGCACGGCTGCGTCGAGCGCACTTCCATCTGGATGGAATCGACCAATTTATTCGCCATCTGAAACACCAAACCTTTCCTTGAAAGCTCCCGGTCAAACGGGTTTGCGTTGACATTCAATGATATCCACCGGTATACGGTAAGGATTTTTTAATATAATTCAGCTTTCTTCAAATTCAACTACTTCGCGGCAATTTTCCGGAAAATATCACCCCGGCCCCGCGGAGGCTCCGTCACTCCAGATGCCAGATCCGGCGGTTGACCCGTTCGACCACGCCGGGAAAGCAGCGGCTGAACCAGATTGCCGGGCGGTACCACCCCGGATAGATCAGCTCGCGACGGCGTGCCCGGCAGGCACGGAAGAGTTTCCGTGCAAACTCCTCCGCGCTGGAGGCGGTGCGCCCCGGCGTTTCCGGCGGCTTCCGCCCCCCAGCGCCCGGCTGGAAAATCCGGTGTCGACCCGCCCCGGACAGACGTTCAGCACGTGAATTCCGCGTCCGGCCACCTCCATCCTGAGGGTGAGCGAATACATCCGCAGTGCCGCCTTGACCGCGTTGTAGGCTCCCATACAGCCGACCGGGATCTGCGCCGCCACCGACGAGATGTTGACGATGCTTCCGCGGCTCTTCTCCAGCAGAGGCAGCAGGGCACGGGTGAGTTCGACCGGGGCGAAGAAATCCAGTTCGAACTCCCGGCGCAGCTCCTCCTCCGAAAGCTCCTCCCAGGTGGCGTAGGAGCCGATTCCGGCGTTGTTGACCAGCACGTCGAGCCGCCCGAATTCCTGCTCGATCGCCGCGGCGGCGCGGGTTCTCTGTTCCGCATCGGTGAGATCGACGGCGAGAAACCGGTCGGCGGTATCCGCTTCCGGCGCATGGCGGCAGAGCGCGATGACGGTAAAGCCGCGCCGGCGAAATTCCCGGGCGACGGCGCGGCCCAGTCCGCTGGAGGCGCCGGTGACGACGGCGATTTTCCCGGCGGAATTCATGGCGCCACCTCCCGCACCGGCAGCCGCTCCTGCCAGAGAATCGTATCGGAGGCGCGGTCGAAAAGCTGGAAATCCCAGCGGTTCTCCACGGCGCCGGCCCGCAGGAGAAGCGGAGCGTCCCGCTCGATTGAAACCGCGCAGAGCGGTCCGAGTGCGAGCAGCACTCGGGTGGCGGCGGCTCGGGTCGCCGCGTCCGCCTGAATGCCGATCCGGGTGCCGGGCGACTCCCGAAGTAGAAAGCCCGACAGCGAGGTGATGAGATAGTTCTCCGCGGCACGCGGAGTGTATTCCCCTGCGACCGGTCCGTTTTCAACGATCGCCCCCGTCGGGCGGATTCCCGGCCGGGAGAAAGAGTTCGGCGCACCCGGCTCCGGAGAGTGCCGTCGCCACGGCGAACAGTGTGCGGAAAATTCGTTTCATACTATCACTCCAGATCCCGTCTTCTGCGGCAGATGCAGATGGAGTTGCAGCGCGGGCAGCGGGTCAGACTCACCGGTTCCTTGATGATGAACGAATGGTGACAGTTGTCGCAGTGAAACAACCGGCTGTTGCTCAGATGCCATTCGAAACTTTTGACCCGCGACAACTCCCGCCACCAGAGAATCGCAATCAGTACGATCCACAGCAGAAAATAGAGGAGCAGCGCGTCGGCGTAGGACATACCCATTTTATTCCTCCTTTCCGGAGTCGGCGGGCGGCTCCGGCCAGTAGACTGTGACGGTCGTGGAGTCCGGCAACTCCCCGGCAGAGCGGGAAAGCGCCATCAGCGCCGTGTCGTCAAGCCCCTCGTCGCCGCAGGAGGCCAGCAACGTCTGCCGGACGATGTTTCCCGCCCGTCGACAGGCGACAATCGTCGGCAGGGCGGCACCGCGATCCACCGGGAACGACAGGCGGGAAAGCTTCAGAATGCGGTTCTCCGCGTCGCGGACGATCGGCGGCCGGGCCGCGGCGGGCTTCGCCGGCGTCACTTCACCGCTCTTCGCAAAGAGAAACTCCAGATCCTCCGGCGCTGCCGCTCCGGCGAGCCGGGGCAGCGGCACGAACTTCTGAATCCGCCGTTCCGGCAGTTTTACCGCTGTGGCGGGCCGGTTTCCGGAAAAGTCGTGCAGCACCGGCGGCCGGTGGCGCGCCGCATAGCCCGCCTCGTTGTCGGTGCGGACCATCAGCGCCGGATCATGGATCGAGATCCAGCGGGAGAATCCGGTCCGCTGCCCTTCGGTGAGCACAGCCGGATTGAACAGCGTTACGCCGGCGCTCTCCGGCGCGGGGGCCGGACGCCGTTCCGGTTCGTAGCGGATCAGCCCGAACAGAAGTCCGTGCGCCGCCAGCGTGATCAGCGCTGCGCCGACCACGATCCAATGTCGGCTGGGCGCCGGCTTCCGGAATACCGCTTTGACCATGACTCCTCCCGCCGGTTACTGACCGAATACGGTCTCCTGCCGCTCAGACGGCGGCATGACCGCAAGAAAGCTCGAAAGTTTCGCCGCTTCCGCCATCGCCATGACCTCTGCGACCATTTCAAAGGAGACCCGCTGATCGGCGCGGATGATGACTGACGCGGTCTGAGAGCGTCCCCGCACTTCGCCGAAACGCTGTTTGAGCAGCTCCGGCGTGACCGGCTGGTCGTTGAAGTAAAGCAGGCATTCTCCTCCCGCCGACGCGGGGGGGCGTGATGGTGACGACGAACTTCTCCATATCCGCAATATTCGAAGGGCGCACCCGCGGCAGCTCCACGCTGATGCCGGAAACCCGGACGAACGATCCGGACAGGAAAAAGAAGATCAGAGCCAGAAAGAAGATGTCCACCAGCGCAATCACCTCCGGCCAGCCGCTCAGCGGCTTGAGGCGTGTGCGGTAACGCCGTCTGCCGATGTCGGTGCGGATCATCGCTTCTCCCCTCCGGTTTCCTGGCGGCGGCGGTCGAAGAAGGCGATGATCTCCAGCGACGCCTTCTCCATATCCAGCGTGATCGAATTGACCCGCGCGATCAGATAGTTGTAGCCGAGGTAGGAGGGAATCGCCACCACCAGTGCGGCCGCGGTGGTGATCAGCGCCATGTTGACTGCGCCGGCAATGTCCGCGGTGGAGAGGTATTCGCTTGCGCCGACCACCTGGAAGGTCCGCATCATGCCGAGGACCGTTCCAAGAAATCCCACCAGCGGCATGATGAATCCGAGCGTGCCGAGCAGATTGATGTGCCGTTCCAGTTTGGGAATCTCCTCCAGCGCGGCGTCGTCCACCGCCTGACGGATGTCCTCATCACCCCGCTCGTAGGCGAGGATCGCCGCGCCGAGCAACCGGGCCGCCGGACCGGGCGTGTTGTCGCAGAGGGTGATCGCCTCCACAAACCCATCCCGCTTGAGCACGTTGAAGAGACCGCGCAGAAGTTCACGCACGTTGATCTCCTCCCGGTGAAACTGGAACACCTTTTCCAGAAATACAAACAGGGCGACCAGACTGCCGGCCAGAATCACCCACATGATCGGACCGCCGTCGTTGAGCAGTTTCAGATAAAGCATCGTCAGAGTTTCTCCCGAAGGTTGTATTTTTCCCGAATTCTCTCGCGCAGCCGCCCGAAATCCTCGCCGGTCGGCGGAAATTCCAGCGCTTCAAACTGATCGATCACCCGGAGCGCACGCCGTGCTCCGGCGGGCGTTCCGGCCTTGAGATGCGCGAGCGCCGCCGCATAGGCCGCTTTGCCGCACCAGACCGGATCCGGGGCAATGCCGTGCCGTTTCTGATCGGCGGCCAGATAGAGCAGTCGCTCGTAGGTCTGGATCGCCGCATCGCTTTCATCACCGAGTTCCAGACACTTGCCGAGTTTGTAGAGGCTCTGGAGCACGAGCCGCGGATCGCCGGACTCCTGTGCCAGTTTCCGGTAGGTGGCGGTTGCGGCATTGAGGTCGTTGCGGTCGAGCGATTCGGAGTAGAGACTGTACCGGCAGTCGGCGATCCGGCCGTCGCAGATCTCCGCAAAAGACCGGTCGGCCGCAACTCCCGCGCCCGCCGGTAATGTTGAAGTGCGGAGGCATAATTCCCCGCGTCGGAGTCGATGTTCCCGGCCAGCAGTGCGGCGTCGGCGCCGACGCCGCTGGCGGCGTAACGGCTGAGCAGGTTGGCCAGCAGTTTTCCTGCTTCGGCCGCGGAGCCGCGGGCAAGATGAATGCGCGCCCGGTTGAAGAGCACCTCCGCCTGGATCTCCGGAGTCTTCCCCCCGTGCGCTTTTCCGTTTCGTCGAGCAGCGCCAGCGCCCGTTCGAAATCTCCGTCGCCGCGCAGATAATCGGCCAGCTGAAGCCGTGCCTCAATCGTGCACGGGGAATCCGGATAGTTCCGGTCGAGCAGCTCCACCGCCCGCGTCGTATCGGCGGAGAGACGGCCGAAATAGGCCGACTGCATCGCCAGAAAGAGCGCCGGAGGCGCCGCCGGAAGCTTCGGATTTTCCGCCGCAAAACGGAAAAATTCCGCCGCCGCTGCCTTGAATTGTTTCAGCTCCATCGCCAGTTCCGCCGCGCTGTACAGGGCCGCCGGCGCGTATTCGCTCTTCGGATGCGCCACCAGAAACTTGAGATATTCACTGCGCGCTTCCGCCCGTCGTCCGCTCTTCTCCAGAAGCTGTGCCCGGAAGTAGTCCGCCGCGGCAGCCAGTTCCGGCCGGGTGGAACTGCGGAGAGTTTCCGCTATCGGCATCGCCTCCTTGTACGCCTGTTGTTCGAGCAGGCATTGAAGCAACAGAAAACGGGCGGGATCGGCATATTTGCCGTTCCCCTTGCCGATCGCTTCCCGGAGGTGGCGGATCGCCTGCGCAATCCGCTTCTCCTGAAAATAGAACTCCCCGAGCAGATAATTGCCCTCTTCGCGCTGATATGCCGTTTCCGCCTGAGACGTGAGGTATTGCAGCATCTTTTCCGCCGTCTCCCGGTCGCCCGCGTGACGGGCGGCAATCGACGCCTCGCGGGCCGCCTCCAGACGCTGCATCACCGGAACACGGTTGTCACCGGTGATCCGGACGAGAAGTTCGACGGCGCGCTTCCACTCCCCGCTTTCCGCCAGCAGCCGGGCTCCGCGCAAGATCAGCAGCGCCCGATCCCCCGCTTCCGGAAAGAATTCGATGCCGCGCAGAATGGTGTCCGCCGCCGCGGCGGGAGAGATCTTCGCCTGAAGATTGATCAGCGCGCGCAGCGCATTTCTCCGTTCCAAATCTCCTCCCGCCAGCCGGAATCCGGCGTCGAGCAGCGTTTCCGCGAACTTGAGATCCCCCTTCTTTTTCCGCAAGAGCCGCGCCTTCGACCGCCAGTTCGTACATCAGGGGATCGGGGCGGTCGCCATACTTTTCCTGCTGCTGCGGCCAGTGGTCGCGAAACTGCTCGAAATTCCCCTGTTTCAGCGCGGAGAGCAGTCCGAGCCGGGCGTATCCCTCCGGTTCGGCGGAACGGTATTTGCCGGCCGCGAGGAGTTTCTCCGCCTCCTCCGGTTTTCCCGCCCGGATCAGTGCGTAGATCCGGGCAAGATGTGCTTGTTCCGCCCAGCGCCGCAGGTCGGCATTCTGCGTTTCGATCTCTTCGAAGTCGAAGGCCGCTTCGAGATCGCGGTTCTGTCGCAGTTTGGAGAACGCCCGGGCGAACTTCGCCGCACAGAGCAGCTCCGGATCCGAACTGTTCGCAGCCAGGGTGTTGAAGAATTTTTCCGCACCGGTGTAATCGTGTTCGGCAATCATGATCTCGCCGGGAAGCAATCCGGCGGAACTGGCCGGAAAACGACGACGGAACTCCGCCAGCAGTGTCTTTGCCCCGGCGACATCCCCGGTGCGCAGCCGGGCATCGGCCAGCTTGACCGCCGCCGCGCTCCACAGTTCGGGATTGGCTCCGGAAAGCGTCAGCGCGCTGGAATAGAAGTTGACCGCGTTGCGGTAGTCTCCGGCGGCGAACGCATCATCACCCATCCGCAGCTCCGTCGCCGCATCGGCGGCCGAAAAGAGTTGCGGCGGCGGCCAGCAGAAGAACTGCCGTGCCGATGGTTTGGAATCTCTTCATGCGGTCAGCGCTCCGGCAGCGGGCATTCCATCACTCCGCGGAGGGCTCGGCCGGCGCAGCCGATTCCTCCGGGATTTCCAGCGGTGCGGCGGCCTCGCCGCCCTTGATCGCGGCCATGATCCGGTCGGAAATCTTCCGGCAGAGCTCCGGATCGGATGCGATCAGCGCCTTGGTCTGGTCGCGCCCCTGGCCGAGCTGTTCGCCGTCGAGGCTGAACCACGAGCCGCGCTTCTCGAGAATCCCCATGTCGGTCGCCACGTCGAGCACCGAACCGGCCTTGGAGATCCCCTCGTTGTACATGATGTCGAATTCGGCGACCCGGAACGGCGGCGCCATCTTGTTCTTGATCACCTTGACCCGGGCGCGGTTGCCGATGATGTTCGCCGCCGCGTCCTTGATGACGGTGGTTTTGCGGATGTCCATCCGGATCGACGCGTAGAATTTGAGCGCGTTTCCGCCGGGAGTGGTCTCCGGATTGCCGAACATCACGCCGATCTTCTCGCGGATCTGGTTGGTGAAGATAATGCAGGTCCGGCTCCGGCTCGCCGCTCCGGTGAGTTTGCGGAGCGCCTGCGACATCAGCCGCGCCTGCAATCCGACGTGGGAGTCGCCCATCTCGCCTTCGATTTCCGCCTTGGGAACCAGCGCCGCCACCGAGTCCACCACCAGCACGTCGATTGCGTTGCTGCGCACGAGCGTGTCGCAGATGTTCAGCGCATCCTCGCCGCAGTTTGGCTGCGAGATCAGCAGATTGTCGATATCCACGCCGATCTTCCGGGCATACCCCGGATCGATCGCGTGTTCGGCGTCGATGATCGCACACTTGCCGCCCTTCGCCTGCGCGTTGGCGATCACATGGAGACAGACGGTGGTCTTGCCGCTCGATTCGGGCCCGAAGATTTCGATGATCCGCCCGGCGGGCAGCCCGCCGATGCCCAGCGCAAGGTCGAGCGCCAGCGAACCGGTGCTGATCACCGGCACGTCGGTGCAGGCCGCCCCGGTATCTCCGAGCCGCATGATCGAACCCTTGCCGAACTCCTTCTCAATCTGGCTGATCGCAATCGCCAGGCTCTTCTCCTTATCGACGACTTTGGCTTCCTTCTCTGCCATGGTGTGCTCCTTGTTCCTTTTTCTCTGAAAACGTTGCCGTCCCGGTTGCCGCTCCGGCGTCAGATATCCAGATCCTTGACGCCGGCCGCATATTTCTCGATGTATTCCCGGCGCGGTTCGACCACATCCCCCATCAGGAGGTTGAAGATCTGATCCGCCTCGATCGCATCCTCCATGCGGACTTTGATCATCGTCCGGCTCTGCGGATCCATCGTGGTCTCCCAGAGCTGTTCGGCGTTCATTTCACCCAGTCCCTTGTACCGCTGGATGCGGAGCCCGTCCTGCCCGTTGGCGCGGACCGCCCGGAACAGCTCCTCGAGCGACTCCGCCGCCGTCTCCGGCGTGCGCGGCGTCGTCACCAGGAACTTCGCCCCGGCCTTGTCGAACACCTGCCGCGGCGTCAGGCCGTGCGCGGCGAGATCCCGCGTCAGCGCTTCGCAGTTCGGCGCCTCGAAGATGCTCACCACATCGATGTGGCGGGCGAGTTCGGCGCTCCGTTCGGCCGCGGCTGCCGCCGCCGCCTGATCCCCTTCCGGAACCTCCGGCGCCGGTCCGCCCAGGCGCTCCTCTGCGGCGGCGATGAAGGCGTGCTGTTCCTCCGGGGTGTAGATGTATTGTTCGGTCATCGTGCCGTCGATTTCGCGCACTGTGATGTGGCTGATCGGACAGTGGCCGTCGGCGGTGATCGCCTCGAAATATTCGTTCGGCTCGACGCCGCAGCGCCGGAGTCCGGCCGCCGCCTGCGAAGCGCGGGTGTAGAGTTCGACCAGCGCGCTGAGCCGCTCCGGTTCGATCGGATTGCCGTCGGCGTCCTTGACGGTGATGTCCTCTTCGCCGAGTTTGACCAGATAGCGGTCGAGCTGATCCTCGGTGTCGATGTAGCGCTCCTGCTTCTTTCCCTTGGTGACCTTGAAGAGCGGCGGCTTGGCGATGTAGACGTACCCGGCCTCGATCAGCGGCTTCATCTGCCGGAAGAAGAAGGTCAGCAGCAGTGTGCGGATGTGCGAGCCGTCCACATCGGCATCGGTCATGATGACCACGCGGTGGTAGCGCGCTTTGGTGACGTCGAACTCCTCGCCGATGCCGCAGCCGATCGCGTAGATGAGAGACTGGATCTCCTTGTTCTCAAACACCTTGTCGGCGCGGACCTTCTCGACGTTGAGCAGTTTCCCGCGGATCGGCAGAATCGCCTGGAATCCGCTGTCGCGGCCCGATTTCGCCGAACCGCCCGCCGAGTCTCCCTCGACGATGTAGAGTTCGCAGCGGGAGGGATCGCGGTTGGAGCAGTCGGCCAGCTTGCCGGGCAGCCCGAGTCCTTCGAGCGCACCCTTTCTGCGGACGGTTTCCCGCGCCTTCTTGGCCGCTTCACGGGCCCGCGCCGCCAGCATCGCGCTGTTGCCGATGTTCTGAGCGACCTGCGGATTCTCCTCGAGATAGGCGCCGAGCTCCTCGTTGATGACCGATTCGACGATGCCGCGCACCTCGGAGTTGCCGAGCTTGGTCTTGGTCTGCCCTTCGAACTGCGGATCGGGCACCTTGACGCTGATGACCGCCGAGAGCCCTTCGCGCACGTCCGGGCCGGAGAGCGGGGTGTCGTTCTTCATCATCGTCTTGGTGTAGTTGTTGATGGTGCGGGTGAGAGCGGTCTGGAAGCCGGTCAGGTGGGAGCCGCCTTCGATGGTGTTGATGTTGTTGGTGTAGCTGAAGATGTTCTCGGAGGTTCCGTTGAAGTACTGCATCGCCACTTCGACGTCGATGTTGTTCCGCTCGCGATGGAAGTAGATCACGTCGGGGTGGACCAGCTCCTTGTTGTGGTTCAGCATCGCGACAAACTCCCGGATGCCGCCCTCGTAGTGGAACTTCTCGGTGCGGACCGGCTGGTCGGGCGTTTCGGCGCGTTCATCGGTGAGGGTGATGCGGATTCCGGAATTGAGAAACGCCAGTTCGCGCAGCCGCTTGGCGAGGATGTCCCAGACATAGACGGTGTCGGGGAAGATGGTTCCGTCCGGTTTGAAGGTGACCCGGGTGCCGCGCTTGGTGGTCGGCCCGAGCTCGTGGAGCGGCACGGTGGTGACGCCGCGTTCGAAACGGATCGAATAGGCTTTGCCGCCGCGGTAGACTTCGACCTCCATCCAGTCGGAGAGGGCGTTGACGCAGGAGACGCCGACGCCGTGAAGTCCGCCGGAGACCTTGTAGGAGTTGTGGTCGAACTTGCCGCCGGCGTGCAGGATGGTGAGCACCACTTCGACGGCGGGCTTGCCCTCGCCTTCGTGGATGTCCACCGGGATGCCGCGCCCGTCATCCTCGACTGTGATCGAGTTGTCGGGGTGGATGGTCACTTCGATATGGGTCGCAAAACCGGCGAGGGCCTCGTCGATGGAGTTGTCCACCACCTCGTAGACCAGGTGGTGAAGTCCGCGCTGCCCGGTGTCGCCGATGTACATCGACGGTCTGACCCGGACCGCTTCGAGCCCTTCGAGCACGGTGATTTTACTGGCGCTGTATTCGGAACTGGAACTGCTTATGTCAACGTTGTTTTCACTCATATGGCCCACTGTCTCTCCAAAGGTTGTTCATGCAATGGATTAACATACACCACAACCGGGCCGAATGCAATTTTTCCAGCGGAAAAAGTGCACTTTTTGAAGAGATTTCCTTCCCTCGGTTCCGGGGGGAGGAAGGGGCCGTCGTCAACGGTCTCCCGGCTTTCTACCGCTGGTGAAAGATGCCGCCGAGCTCCCGCAGCGCCGCCTGCAAGGCGGCGATGTCGACGGAGCGGACATCCTCTTCCTGCACCATCCCGGCCGCGATTCCCGCGGCCTGGCCGGTGACGAAGCAGGGGGGCATCACCCGGATCGACGACTGGATCTCGCGGTCCGACGAGAGCGCACGCCCCGGCACCAGCAGATTGCGGAGTCCAACCGGAATCATCGCCCGGTAGGGGATGCCGTAACTTTCGCCGTGCTTGAACCGGGTGGCGGCCAGCACCTGTTCCACCCGCTTCTGCTCTTCACTGTCGAGACTGCTGGAATGGATGTCGACCGGATAGCAGCAGCGGCCGATTTCATCGGTGAAATCCGCCCGGTTCCGGTAGTCGTCGAAGGTCATCCGGTACTCGCCGCGGATCCGGCGGGTTTCGCGCACCCCGAGCAACGACGCGGTCGAAACCAGCACGGCGTTTTCGAACCCCGGCACATGTTCGCGGTAGAAGGTTTCAAAGATCCGCACCACCCGCCGCCCTTCCCGGTAGCCCCGGGTGAGGTCGTCGGGGTCGAACACGTTGCAGCCGTAGATGTGACCGAGGTTGCTGGTGGCGGTGGCGGGGCTCATCCGCGTCATGCAGACGAAGTGATGTTCGATCAGCGGGCGGTCCCCGCCTGGAGCATCCGGTGCCAGATGGCGCGGTCGGAGTTGCCGTTCCGGTACGCCTCCTCATATTTTTTGTAGTCGATGTTGGCGAACTGGGCGCAGAGGGTGGGACTCATCGTGTTGCCGGCCTTGTCGCCATATTCGAATTCCGCTCCGGCGAGCATCGCCAGCATGCCGTCGCCGGTCGCGTCGATGAACTGCTTCCCGGTAATCCGGCGGATTCCCTGCGCGGTGGCGGCCCAGAGGGCGCGGATGCGTCCGTCATCCACCTCCGCTTCGCACACCTTGACGCCGAACAGCACCCGCACACCGGCCGCTTCGACCAGGTCGTCGAGCAGTCGCTTCATGATTTCGGCGTCGATCGCCTGCCAGGAGGCAGGTTTGCATTCCACCCCCATCCGGCGGCAGAGTTCGCGGTCGATCTCCTCATAGATGCCACCGTAGAGGAACCGTTCGCCGTCGGTGGAAGGGGCGAAGGTCGGCACCAGTCCGGAGGTCGCCAGGCCACCGAGCGTACCGGTCTGCTCCAGCAGCAGAACCCGGTATCCCCGGCGCGCCGCGGCCAGCGCGGCGGCCACGCCGGCGGGGCCGCCGCCGGAAATAACAATATCACTCTCTGCAAGCAGAGGAAAATTCCCTTTGTCGTCATCATCGTTTTGGTCTCCCGGTTGTTTTCTCTGCTAATAAAGTATACTGAAAATCTGAGGAAATGCAACTTGTTTCGGAATTTTGTTATGTAACAAAATGTACCAGGACGGCGGCACAGGCGGCAGAAACAAAAAAGCCGGAGGAGGAGACAGGGCTCCTCTCCCGGCGGGAAGCGTGAATGTCACGCCCGCAGGAAGCTCTCCGAAACCTGGAGCAGTTTCGCTTCCCGCGAGGGCGGGGGCGAAGAACTGGATTCCGACCGGCATGCCGGTGGCGTCGTCGTTCCCGGCGGGAACGCTGATGCCGCAGTTGCCGGAGAGGTTCAACGCGATGGTGAAGATGTCCGAGAGGTACATCTGAAGCGGGTCGGACTTTTCGCCGAACTTGAACGCGACGGTCGGCGTGGTCGGTGCGAGCATCACGTCGCACTGCCGGTAGGCCTCTTCAAAATCGCGCCGGATCAGCGTGCGCACCTTCTGGGCGCGGAGGTAGTAGGCGTCGTAGTAACCGCTGGAGAGCACGTAGGTGCCCAGCAGGATGCGCCGCTTGACCTCGCTGCCGAATCCTTCGCCGCGGGTCTTGAAGTAGGTGTCGACCAGGTCGCGCCCCTCCTTGCGGTCCCCGTAGCGGATGCCGTCGAACCGGGCGAGGTTGGCGCTCGCTTCGGCGGTGGCGATGATGTAGTAGACCGCGACCGCGTACTTCGTGTGGGGCAGGCTCACTTCGACCGGTTCGGCACCGAGCGCCTTGATCCGGGCGATCGCCTGCTGCATGACCGCTTCGACGCCGGCGGAGAGGCCGGAGCCGGAGAAGTACTCCTTCGGCAGGCCGACCCGGAGCCCCTTGAGCGCGTTGCCCGCGTTGCGGACCGCGTCGGCAAAACCGCCCGCCGGATCCGGCAGCGAGGTGGAGTCCATCGGGTCGTGCCCGGCGATGGTGTCGAGCAGAATCGCCGCATCGAGCACGTCATGGGTCATCGGCCCGATCTGATCGAGGCTGGAGGCGAAGGCGACCAGTCCGTTGCGGGAGACCCGCCCGTAGGTCGGCTTGGCCCGACGATGCCGCAGAAGGCGGCGGGCTGGCGGATCGAACCGCCGGTGTCGGAGCCGAGCGCAGCCGGGGCGAACCCCGCCGCGACACAGGCTGCAGAGCCGCCGGAGGACCCCCGGGAACCCGGCTGGTGTCGCGCGGATTGGCGGTCTTCTGGAACGCGCTGTTTTCGCAGCTCGAACCCATGGCGAACTCATCCATGTTGAGGCGCCCGAAGGGGAGGAAGCCGCGGGCGCGGAGCCGGGCGACCGCGGTTGAATCGTACGGGGACTTGACCGGAGCAAGGATCTTCGAGGCGCAGGAGCAGGTCTCTCCTTCGGCGACGATGCAGTCCTTGATGCCGACGGGGATGCCGTCGAATTCGCTCTTCGGTTTCCCTTCGCGGCGTCGGCGGTCGGAGGCCTCCGCCTCCGCCAGCACCCGTTCGGGGTCGATGTGGAGGAACGCCTTGATTTCGCCGTCCTTCCGGCGGATGCGGTCGAGGTAGCCGTTCACCAGTTCGACGGCGGAGAACTCCCCGGCGGCCAGCGAGGCGGCCAGCGCGTGGATCGGCTTGTCGCAGAAATCGGTTTCCGGCATTTCAGTTCATCCCTTCTCCCGGCAGCACCTGCGGGACCCGGATCAGGTCGCCGTTCATCAGGGCCGGGGCGTTGGCGAGCATGCGCTCGCGGCCGAACGGCTCGCCCGCGACATCCTCGCGCCATACGTTGGAGAGCGGAGCGGCGTGGGCGGTCGGTTCGACGCCGGTCAGGTCGAGTTCGCCGAGTTCCGCGATGTACGCCACGATGTTCTCCAGGTCCTTCTGAAGCGCGGCGGCCTGCCCGTCCGGAATTTCCAGTCGGGCGAGCTCCGCCACGTAGCGAATGTCGATATCGCTCTTTTCCATTGTAACCTTACTTGTCGCCGCGTTCGAGCATCAGCGTCTTGGTCACAAGGTCGCACACCTCCGACGGTCCGAAGTACTGAATCGGGCCGGGATAGACGTAGGCGGTCTCCTTCGCCCATTCGGCGCGGTGCGCTGCGAAGTATTCGAAGGGGGCGCCGTCGAGCTTCACCAGCGCCTTCTGGATGACCGGCTTGTCGTGACCGTGGCGGCGTTCGATGTTCATCATCATGGTGATCGGAATGCCTCCGGCGATCCACTGCGAAGAGGGTTTCGTGGTGTTTCGGACGCTGGACATGTATCCGGTCCGTCCGGCGGCGATCAGCGCGGAAGCGTTGTAGCCGAGGCTGTAGCAGTAGTCTGCGTCGAAGTTCGACGGCGCGGCGCAGCGCCCTTCGTACCCGAAGAAGTGGACCTGGGTGCTGAACTTGCCGTTGTAGCTGCCTTCGGCCTTCATCGCCTTGAGGCGGGTGCCGACCATTTCGGCGAGCATCTTCTCGGTTTCGATGAGCGAGACCTGGACGTTGCCGTGCGGGTCGCGGTCGTTGCAGAGCTGCATCTGGATTCCGGCCGGCAGCGAGCGGAACACCGCTGCGGATTCGGCGGAGAGGTTCTCCGCGGCGAAGGCGACCTTGTCGCTCTTCTCCATCGCATCGACCTTGGCGGCGTTGGCGGCGAGCAGGTCGTTGAGTTCGGCGATCAGCACCTTGATCTCCGGGACGAACTCGATGAGTCCTTCCGGAATCAGCGCGACGCCGAAGTTCATTCCGGCGGCGGCCCGGGCGGCGACCACCACGGCGATCTCCTCAACGATCTTGGCGAGGGTCATCTTCTTCGCCGCGACCTCTTCGGAGATGATCGCGATGTTCGGCTGAGTCTGGAGTGCGCACTCCAGCGCGATGTGGGAAGCGGAACGGCCCATCAGTTTGATGAAGTGCCAGTACTTCTTGGCGGAGTTTGCGTCGCGGCCGATGTTGCCGATGAGTTCGCTGTAGACGCGGCAGGCGGTGTCGAAGCCGAAGCTCGCCTCGATCCACTCGTTCTTGAGGTCGCCGTCGATGGTCTTCGGGCAGCCGATCACCTGGATCGGAATGTTGTTGCTCTTGAAGTATTCGGCGAGCATGCAGGCGTTGGTGTTGGAGTCGTCGCCGCCGATGATGACCAGTGCGCTGATGCCGAGCACTTCGCAGTTGCGGCGGGCCGCTTCGAACTGCTCATCGGTTTCGAGCTTGGTCCGGCCGGAGCCGATCATGTCGAAGCCGCCGGTGTTGCGGTAGGCGTCGATCACGTCGGAGGTGAGCTCCATGTATTCGTCGCGGACCAGCCCGTCGGGCCCCTTGAGGAAGCCGTAGAGGCGGCAGTCCGGATGGATCGATTTCAGGCCGTCGAAGAGTCCGGCGATGACGTTGTGGCCGCCGGGGGCCTGGCCGCCGGAGAGGATCACGCCGACATTGATCGCCTTCCCGCCCTTCGCGTTGGGATCGGCTTCAAAGGTGAGCGCGGGGCTGCCGAAGGTGGTCTTGAAGATCTCGCGGATCTTCTCCACGTCGGCGACGGCGGTGGTCGGGGCGCCTTCGATGACGCGGACCATGGCGCCGTGAGCCAGCGCGGGCGGGAGTTTCGGGGCATAGGCGGCACGCGCCTTCTGGAGGGGAGATCTGATTCATGGTGATTTCCTCGAATATTGAATTTGGTTTCACTCTACAGATGCCTTGATATTTATAAAATAATCCCTCGCGCGGGATTTATCAAGCTGGAAATATCCGCTTTCGGCACTATATTCCAATACAGTATGAGGAAAGGAGCCTGATGAGATGAAAGCGAGAACCCGATTGATTCTGGCGGCGCTGCTGACCCTGCCCGCTGCCGCTCTCACCGGATGCCGGAGCACGGCGGAGGCGGACGAAGCGCGGCCGCTGATCAGTGAAAAAGCCTACAGCGAGGCGTCGATCCTCGCGCAGACCATCGAATTTCTGCACGACAACTACGTGGAGTCGGACCAGGTCAGCTACGAGAAGCTGCTGACTTCGGCGCTACGGGGGATGGTGGCCGATCTTGATCCCTATTCCGGCTACGAGCCCCCGAAAGAGTTCTCCGCCAACGAGACGAGACGGACCGGCGAACTGGTCGGCCTCGGCGTGGAGATCGTCAAACAGCCGAATGCGCCGCTGCTGGTGGTCAACGTCCTGCCCGGCTCTCCGGCGGCGGCCGCAGGGGTGCGCCCCGGAGACCGGCTGGTGGAGATCGACGGCAAATTGACACAGCGGCTCGATCTGGAGAGCTGCCTCGCTCTCGCCCGGGGGGCGATCGGCAGCGTGGCCCGGCTCAAGGTGGCCCGGGAGGGGGCGGAGGACCTGCTGAGTCTTGAGGTGAAGCGGGCGAAGGTGATCCGCCCCTCGGTGCCGCCGGATGCGGTGAAGAAGCTCGCTGGTTCGATCGGCTACATCCGGATTGAAAGTTTCAACGCCCATACCCCCGGGGGAGTTCCGCGCCGCGCTCGACCGGCTGAAAAAGGAGAAAATCCGTTCGCTCATCATCGATTTGCGCAACAATCCGGGCGGACTGGTCGGGGCGGCGGTGGAACTTGCCTCGATCTTCCTGCCGGAAAACAGTGTCATCATCCGCACCTCGCACCGCAAGGCGGCACTCTCTCAGGAGATTCGGGCGAAGCGGGGGGAGGTGCAGGAGCTGGAACTGCCGGTGGTGATTCTGATCAACCCCTTCTCCGCCAGCAGTTCGGAGATCTTTGCCGGTTCGCTGCAGGACCATCGCCGCGCCCGGCTGGTCGGCATGAAAAGCTTCGGCAAGGGCACGCTGCTGCGGATCATTCCGCTTCCGGACGGCGGGGCGCTCCGCTTCGCCTCCGGGCGCTACGTCACCCCGTCCGGCCGGGTGCTCGAGGGGCGCGGCCTCGAGCCTGACCAGGTTTCCTCTCTGACGCTGAAACAGATCTTCACTCTCGCCGGGCAGGTGCGCAAATATCCCGGCGTCGTCGAACCGAAGCAGCCCGGAGCCATCCGCGATTCCCAGCTCGCCGATGCCGTCGCCCTGCTGACCGCCGAAGCGGAGAAGAAGGCCGCGGAGGAGAAGAAGGCCGCGGAGGAGAAGAAGGCCGCGGAGGAGAAGAAGGCCGCGGAGGAGAAGAAGGCCGCGGAGGAGAAGAAAGCGGAACCCCCCGCTGTCTCCGTCCCCGTCGATCAGCCGGCCGGAGCGGCGAAGTAGGGTCACGGCTGTTCGAGGAGCGCTTCGAGTTCGCGGCGCTCTCCGGGCGAGTAGACGCGGCGGTGGCGGTGCAGTTCCTCGCGAATCCGGGCACGGACCCTCTCTTCGGCCTCCGTGCCGGCGGCGGAGATGAACCAGCGGCGGAGCAGTTCCGCATATTCCGGGGCGGCGGAACGCCGGGCGCGGCAAAACAGCGCTCCGCAACGGCGTCGGCCGCGCCGGGGTCGTCGCAGTTCTCCAGCTCCATCCGGAACCAGGCGAGCCAGGCGGCGGGCAGGTCGCAGTCGGGGCCGCCGAGCAGGCGCTGGAAGGCCTCGCGCGCTTCGTCGAACCGGTCCGTGCCGATCAGCCCGAGGATGGGGGAGAGCAGCGGCGCGGGTTTTTTTCAGCCGCCGGATCGGGTAGAAGACGGCGTCGGCGAACCGTTCGGTCACTTCGGGCAGAAACGCCCCGGTGAGAAAGAGTCCGCTGAAGGTTCCCCATGCCATAAACTCCATCCCGGCGGCGATGACGCCGAATCCGTTGCTCTGCCGGGTCATGTCGGCGAAGGCGCACATCGCCATGACGGTGGTGAAAAGGCCGCAGACGCCGTAGACAAACCGTATCATCGGAGCTCCTTTCCCGCCGCGCGGCAGTTTGCCGAAAAATTCCGGGAGATATGGTAAATTGCCGAAATGGTGCTATATTTAATAAATTAGGATTATAATGCCGGTTTTTCAAATCCATTATCAAGGAAATATCATGAGCAAGTATCGTTCGAACACCTGCGGAGAACTCCGCAAGGCCGACGTGGGTCGGCAGGTCCGGCTTTCCGGATGGATTCACAGCGTCCGCGATCACGGCGGCGTCATTTTCATCGACCTGCGCGACCACTGCGGGATCACCCAGATCGTGATCGATCCGGAGTGCGCCTTCTACCAGGCGCTGGAGCGCTGGCGGGTGGAGACGGTGGTCCGGTTCGACGGCGTCGTCGTCGCCCGCAGTGAGAGCACGGTCAATCCGAAGCTGGCCACCGGTGAAATCGAGGTCAAGGCGACCGACATGGAGGTTCTCGGCGAGGCGGAGGTGATTCCGTTCCTGATCGCCAAGGATGACGGCGCGCCCGAGGCGATGCGGCTCAAATACCGTTTCCTCGACCTCCGCCGCGAACAGCTGCACCGCAACATCATGCTGCGCAGCAAGGTGATCGCCGAGATGCGCCGCTACATGACCGCGCAGGGATTCAACGAATTCCAGACGCCGATTCTGACCGCCAGCAGTCCGGAAGGCGCGCGGGACTATCTGGTGCCGTCGCGGCTGCATCCGGGCAAGTTCTACGCGCTGCCGCAGGCGCCGCAGCAGTTCAAGCAGCTGCTGATGGTGGCCGGATTCGACCGCTACTTCCAGATTGCCCCCTGCTTCCGCGATGAGGATGCGCGCGCCGACCGCAGTCCCGGCGAATTCTACCAGATGGACGTCGAGATGAGCTTCGTCGAGCAGGATGACATCTTCGAGGTGATCGAAGGATTGATCGCCGACATCTTCGAGAAGTTTTCCGAAAAGGAGTTCTCGCGCCCGCCGTTTGTACGGATTCCCTATCGCGAGGCGATGCGCCGCTTCGGTTCGGACAAGCCGGACCTGCGCAACCCGCTCGAAATGATCGACGTCACCGAACTCTTCCGCAACTGCGGCTTCAAGGCGTTCGCCGGAGCGGTCGCCGCGGGCGGCGTGGTGCGGGCGATCCGGGCGCCGAAGGTCGCGGGCAAGCCGCGCAAGTTCTTCGACGACATGATCCGCTTCGCGCAGGAGAACGGCGCGAAGGGGATGGCCTACATCATCTGGACCGGGGAAGAGGAGAAGAGTCCGATCGTCAAGTTCCTCGACCGGCAGATCCTCGACGGCCTCAAGGCGGCGGGCGGCGTCGAAGACGGCGATGCGCTCTTCTTCCTCGCCGACGAGGAGAAGGCGGTGCAGAAGATCGGCGGAGCGGTGATTCCGGAACTCGGCCGCCAGCTCGGTCTCATCGACCCGAACGTGTTCAAATTCTGCTGGATCGTCGATTTCCCGATGTTCGAACTCGACGAGGAGACCGGCGCGACGGTCTTCTCCCACAACCCCTTCTCGATGCCGCAGGGCGGCATGAAGGCGCTGGAGGAGCAGAATCCGCTCGACATTCTCGCCTATCAGTACGACATCGTCTGCAACGGCATCGAACTCTCCTCGGGCGCCATCCGGAACCATCAGCCCGAAGTGATGTACAAGGCGTTCGAGATCGCCGGCTACGACCGGAGCGTCGTCGATGAGAAATTCGGCGGCATGATCAACGCCTTCAAGCTCGGCGCGCCGCCGCACGGCGGCATCGCCCCCCGGCGTCGACCGCATGGTGATGCTGCTGGCCGATGAGCCGAACATCCGCGAAGTGATCGCCTTCCCGTTCAACCAGCAGGCGCAGGACCTGATGATGAATGCGCCCGCCGAAGTGACGCTCAAGCAGCTTCGCGAACTGCATATCGAAATCAAGCTGCCGAAAAAAACAGGAGAAGCCGCAGAGCGCGGAAGCGCCGCGGAATTGAGGTGCCGATGGGAGTCCTCTCCGACCGGATGCGCCGGGCGTTCAGCCTGATGATCTGCGTTGCCGCGGCCGCCGTGACCGCGGCGGCGGAGTCGCCGTTGCTCAACTTCGTTCCGGCGGGGGCGGACTTCCTGGTGTTCGCCGACCTCGGCCAGCTGCGGAGTCGGACCGGATTCGACAAGATGTTGGAATCCAGTCCGGCCGTCCGGGAACTGCTCGATGATTTCGAGGCGCGCTACCGCGTCCGGCTCGACCACTGTTCCGAACTGCTCTGGGCCGGCGACGGGAAGCGGTTGCGCGGATTGTTGATCCGGACCGATTTGCCGGAGGCGCGTTTCCGGCAGGGGCTGCGCGACGGAGGAACCCGGTTTTCCCTGAAAAAATACGGTGAGCGGGAGGTCCTGCTGGTCGAAGCCGGCAGTGCCATCGCGCAGGAGCAGCTGCGGCTCGGGCTGTGCTATCTGGAACAGAATTCGGTTCTCGCCGCTGAAGAGCGCGGGCTGGAGCTCTTTTTCGCCGGACTTCAGCCCCGGGGCATGGGTCGTTCCGCTTTTCTGGTGCCGGATGGCGCTCCGCTGCTGTGGGGTGCGTGCAACCTTCGGGCGATGCTGTCGCCGGCGGGGAAGCCGGTCGATCCGGTAGCCGGAGCCTTTTTCCGCAATGTCCGCCGGGCAATGGCCGATGTCCGGCTCGCCGCCGCCGGCGGCTGGAGCCTCCGGGCGAGGGCTGAATGCGATGACGAGAAATCGGCCGCGATGCTCGCTGCCGCCCTGCCCGGATATCTGGCGATGGGGGCGGGACTGTTTTTTGCCGGATATCCCCAGCTGGCTTCCGACGTGATTGCCGCATTCCGGGCCCGGGCGCGGGGAATTTCACCGTGGCGGAGCTGCGGGTGGACGGGGCGCTGGCACGACGGCTCGGAGAGTTTCTCCGCAGTGAAGCCGCCCGCCGGATCATTCCACCCGATCCGGTTCCCCCGATCTTCAGCAGCGCCGGGCGAAGTGATGACCGGCGCAAGGCGGACTGCGGGATGGTGGAAAAGATTCCGGCCGGATACCCGGTCCGGTTTGTTGCGCTCGCGATGCTCGCTCTGGTGGTGGTCGCCTATTGCCGCAGCGATGATCTCCGCGACTGGATGGTCGATGATACCCGGTTTGCCGCGGAGATCCGCGAGGCGGCGTTGACCCACGGCATCGAACCGGAATTGGTGCGGGCGGTGGTTTTTCAGGAAAGCCGGTTCGACCCCTTTGCCCGCGGGAGCAAGGGTGAGGTCGGCCTGATGCAGGTGTTGCCGCGGGGCGCGGTCGCAGACTGGGCGCGCGCGAAGCGCCGTCCTGCGCCGGACCGGGCTGCTCTGGCCGATCCCCGGCTCAATCTGGAGATCGGTTGCTGGTACCTCGCCCGCGGCCTGCGGCGGTGGCGGAACTATACGCATGGAACGGAACTTGCTCTTGCCGGTTACAACGCCGGTGAAAGCCGGGCGGAGCGGTGGAAGCCGGCGGATCCCGGAGACGAGGTGATCCCGCGGATCGCCATCGCCAGCACCCGGCGCTACGTGAGCCGGATTATGAAACGATATCGAAATTACCTGGAGAAGATACAGTGAGACGACAGATGTTCCGGCTGCTGCTGCCGGTGCTGCTGCTCTGCGGCGGAGCTGCCGTGGCGGCGCTGCCGCCGTCGGAGGGCGGTCCTTCGCCGGACGCTGTCTGGCGGAACGACTTCAGTGATCCGGAAAATCTCCGGAAGGAGTGGAAGTTCGACGGGTCGCGTTTTATGGTTCCCCGCACGAAATTCCGCATTGCCGAGGAGGCCAGCGCGGTAAATGGGCGGGTCATGGTCGTGGAGGCGGATCGTTCGACCGGGGTGATGCTGGCGGCGCCGTCGCCGGTCGATTTGAAGCGCTGCCCGGTGATGCGCTGGCGCTGGCGGGTGGTGCGTCCGGTCCGGCTTGCTCCCGACGCGGAGGAGGTGGACGATCAGGCGGTGGTGGTCTACTTCGGGGACGGCACGCTGATCCGGCAGAAGAGTGTCGGCTATCGCTGGGAGTGCAACACGCCGATCGGCCGTTCGGCACTGCTCAAATACGCCGCCGGCATGATGACGGTGAAGGCGTTCTGTGTCCGGAACCGGACCACGCCCGTCGGGGAATGGATCACCGAGGAACACGATGTGGTCGCCGATTTCAGGGCGGCCTACGGGCGTGACCCGAATGACTATTTCATCATCAGCGTCGGAGCGAACAGCCAGTATTCCGGCTCGGACACGCGTGCCGAGATCGATTTCATCGAATTCGTCCCGCGCCGTGCGGAACGGTGTGCGCACGAGGAGAAGCAGAAGTGACCGGCGGACCGTGCCGGTGGCCGTACCGGAGTGCGAAAGTTGCGTTCCGCGGCGGAAAAGGAGGTCCCGATGGCGAAAATTTGGAATAATTTGCGCTTTTTTAAGGATTTACACTTGCCAAAACGGGAAAATGCGATTATTTTAATTACTCTCATGGTGTGTGCCTTTGGGGGCACGTGTGCCTATGGGGACGGTCGGGCGGAGGTTTGGGCCCCGGAGTGACGGTTACGATCAAGCCGACGGATGCTCATCGGCTGCGGGAGTTGAACCGTCTTCGCGGGGAGCTGGCCGCCGCGGCCGAAACGGTCAGACGTCTGGAGCTCGAAAACGAGTCTCTGCGGGAAAACCGTTCGGAACTGCGGGCCGAGTTGATTGAAATAAAGGAAAAATTCAACAAGCAGAATGAGAGTCTGCGCCAACTGCGGTTGTGGCTGGCCGGCGTCCCGGCGGAGGGGGCAGTGCGAAAAACCGGTCGGCGGGAAGAACAGCTCGTGGAAGTGCTGGCGGAACTCTCGAAAAGCGGCGGCGAGCTCGCCCTCGACGCCGTGACATTCTGCGACCTTGTGCGCGCTCTTCTGCGTGAAGTGCCGATCGGGAAGGTGCGGCAGGCGGAGATTCAGCTCAAGCTGGACTCCCTCGCCCGGAGCGCGCGAAGGTTCATCGCCCTGACGGGGCCGGAGACGGCTGTGGAAAACGGGGCCGACCCGCTGCGAACGTGTCGGATCCTTGCAGTAGATTCGGAACTGTCGATTGTGGTGCTGTCGGTAGGTTCGGCGAAAGGTGTTTTCACCGGGATGATCTACCGGGTCGGGAAGGACAGACCGATTCAGCTCAGAGTGGTCGCTGTGCGGCCATACGTCGCGGCGGCTGAAGTGGTCAAGGGCAGCATCGGCGACCTTGCTCCGGGGATGGAGGCCGTGGCGGGAGAAACCAGAGATGCCGCGGGAGCGTTGAGTTCCGCGGTCTCGAACAAGAAACAACAGGAATAAAGAAGCCAGACTATGGAAGTTAGAGCTTTGACAAGGAATGTGCGGATATCGCCGGAAAAGGCGCGGCACCTGTCGCGTCTGATTCAGGGGAAGTCCGCAGTTGAAGCGCTCGCGATCGTCGATCTGAGCCCCCGCAAGGCGGCGGGTCTGCTCGGCGACACGCTGCGCTCGGCCGTGGCCAATGCTGAAAACAACTGCGACCTGAACCGGAAGGAGCTCGTGGTGAAGGCCGCGCTGGTCAGCCCCGGTCCGATCATCAAGCGTTTTCGCGCGAAGGCCCGCAGTTCGGCCGGCCGGATCCGCAAGCGGACCAGCCATCTGGAAGTTATTTTGACGGATATGAACTAGAATAGGGGATTGAATCGTGGGACAGAAAGTTAATCCGATCGGATTGAGAACGGCTCTGACCAAGAATTGGGAATCCCGCTGGTTTGCCGACAAGAAGACGCATGGCCGGACGCTGTTCGGCGAGTGGCTCCATGAGGATCTTGCGATCCGCAAGTTCATCAAGGAGAAGTTTGCGCAGGCGGCGATCGCCCGGATTCAGATTGAGCGCTTCGCGAATCGCGTGCGCGTGACTATTTTTTCGGCCCGTCCGGGCGTGCTGATCGGCAAGAAGGGCGCCGAGCTTGATTCGCTCAAGTCGGAGATCGCCAAGCTGGCCGCGGGGAAAGAGGTGTTCATCGAGATCTCCGAGATCCGCCGCGCCGAGACCAACGCGCAGCTGGTGGCGGAGAACATCGCCCAGCAGCTGGAGCGCCGGATCGGTTTCCGCCGTGCGATGAAGCGTGCCATCCAGACTGCGATGGACATGGGCGCCGACGGGATCAAGATCAACTGCGCCGGCCGACTCGGCGGTGCGGAACTTGCCCGTGAGGAGCAGTACAAGGAAGGCCGTGTGCCGCTGCATACGCTGAAGGCGAACATCGACTACGGATTCACGGAAGCGAGCACGACGGCCGGTAAGATCGGCGTCAAGGTTTGGATTTGTCACAAAGACTCTACGGAGGAACAAGATTATGCCGTTAATGCCAAAAAGAGTAAAGTACAGAAAGGTTCAGCGCGGAAGTAACGCCGGACTTGCCACTTCCAACAACAAGCTGGATTTCGGCGATTACGCGTTGCAGGCGCTGACCCGCGGGTACGTTACGAATAATCAGATTGAAGCCGCCCGTGTTGCGATCAACCGTCATCTGAAGCGTCGCGGCAAGGTTTGGATCCGCATGTTCCCCTTCCGCTCCTTCACCAAGAAGCCGCTGGAGGTCCGTATGGGCAAGGGAAAGGGCGCGGTGGAAGGCTGGGTCGCTCCGGTGCTTCCGGGCCGTGTGCTTTTCGAGGTTTCCGGGTGCAGCGAAGCGGTTGCGAAGGAAGCCATGAGTCGTGCGGCGAACAAGCTCTGCTTGCGCTGCAAATTCCTGTCGCGGGAAGGGTGATGCGATGAAGACGAAGGAAATCCGTGAATTGACCGATGCCGAGCTGGTGACGAAGGTCGCCGATCTGCAACGTGAGAAGTTGAACCTCAAGATTCAGTCCCGTACCGGCCAGCTTGAGAAGACTGCCAGGGTCCGCGAGATCCGTCGCGATATCGCGCGCCTCTACACCGAGCAGACCGCCAGGGCCGCCAAAGCCGAGGTGAAGGAATGAGTGAAGCGAAAGTTGAAGTCCGGGGACACCGGAAGGAACGTGTCGGCGTGGTTGTGAGCAACGTTCAGGACAAGACCATCGTGGTCAAGGTGGATCGTCGCACGCCGCATCCGTTGTATCAGAAGATCGTCAAGGTCAGTAAGAAGTTCACCGCTCACGACGAGAACAACGAGGCGAAGAAGGGCGATTTCGTCCGGATCGTCGAGACCCGTCCGCTGAGCCGCACGAAGCGCTGGCGGCTGATAGAGATCATCCGCCCGGCGGTGCAGGAATAACACCTTCAGGAGAAGTGAATCATGATTCAGATGCAGAGTATTCTGGAGGTTGCCGACAATTCCGGGGCCAAGAAGGTGCTGACCATCACGGTTCTGGGGCAGGGCAAGAAGATTGCGCACGTTGGCGACATCATCAGCTGTGCCGTGGAAGAGGCGATTCCCGACGGGACGGTGAAGAAGGGGCAGGTCGTGAAGGCGGTGGTGGTCCGCACGTCGGCGAAGATTCGCCGTCCTGACGGTTCCTACCTGCGGTTCGACGACAACGCCGCGGTGCTCATCGACAAGGACAAGAACCCCATCGGGACCCGTATTTTCGGACCGGTGGCGCGTGAGTTGCGCGAGAAGGACTTCATGAAGATCATCTCGCTGGCGCCGGAGGTGCTGTAATTATGAAATACCATGTCAAAAAAGGCGATAAGGTGCTGGTGAATTCCGGCAACTACAAAGGGCGAGGAGGCCACCATCAAGGCGGTCATCACCAAGAACGACCGGGTGGTGCTTGAATTCACGTCGAAGAAAGATCGCGCGATCGGCAAGCGGACGATCAAAAAGAGCAGGCTCAATCCGAACGGCGGACTGATCGAGCGTTCGGTATCGGTGCATGTTTCGAACGTCACTCCCGTTGCCGCGGAAAAGACGGAGTAAAGTAAAATGCCTGATATGAAGAAAAAATATATGGACGAAGTCCGCGGGGCGCTTCAGGCCAAGCTCGGTCTGAAGAACGTCATGCAGATTCCGAAGCTGGAGAAGATCGTGATCTCCACCGGCATCGGGACCAGTGCGGGCGCGATGCTTTCACCGAGGCGAAGAAGCACCTCGGTGCGATGACCGGTCAGCTGCCGGTGATCACCAAGGCGCGCAAGAACGTTTCGAACTTCAAGCTGCGCGTGGGCATGCCGGTCGGCGTGATGGTCACGCTGCGCGGCAGCCGGATGTATGAGTTCCTCGACCGCTTCGTGCACAATGCGCTGCCGCGTGTGCGCGACTTCCGCGGGATTCCGAAGAACGGTTTCGACGGTGTGGGCAACTACAACCTCGGAATCAGCGACGTGTCGGTCTTCACCGAAGTCGACGCCGACAAGCTGAAGTATCCGCTCGGGGTGAACGTCACGATTGTGACCACCGCGAAGGATGACGAGTCGGCCCGGGAGCTTCTGAAGATGATGGAAGTTCCGTTCGAGGATTAAGGAAAGGGATTGCATCATGGCAAAACTCAGTTTGATGGTGAAGGCCGAACGCGGCAGCAAGTTCCCGGTGCGTAACTACACTCGTTGCAAGGCGTGCGGGCGTCCGCGTGCGTATATCGGCAAGTTCCAGCTCTGCCGTATCTGTTTCCGTGAACTGGCCTCGAAGGGGCAGATTCCGGGTGTGACCAAGGCGAGCTGGTAAGGGAGGAAGCGAAAGATGAGTATGCAAGATCCGATTGCCGATATGCTTACCCGCATCCGCAACGCGGGGGCGGCGGGGCTGAAGCAGGTCGCGATGCCCGGTTCGCGTGAGAAGGCGGCGATTGCCGCGGTTCTCAAGTCGGAAGGGTACGTGAAGGATTTCGCGGTGGCCGAAGAGGGTGCCAAGCGTCGGCTGGTCATCGAGCTCAGGTATGTCGACGGCAAGCCGGTGATCGAAGGGCTGGAGCGCGTGAGCAAGCCCTCCTGCCGGGTGCATTGCGGCAGCCGGGAGATTCCCCGGGTCCGCAACGGTCTGGGCACGGTGGTGCTGACCACGCCGAAGGGGATCATGAGCGGTCGTCAGGCGGCGAAGGAAAACGTCGGCGGCGAAATTCTCTGCTACGTCTGGTAACACAAAGAGTTAGGAACGATTCAATATGTCTCGTATAGGCAAGAAACCGATCGACATTCCTTCCGGTGTGAAGGTCAGTGTCGAAGGGGCCGAAGTGAAGGTGGAGGGCAAGAGCACGCTTTCGATGCCGCTTCCGCCGCACGTTTCGGTTGAAGTCAAGGACGGCAAGGTATATGTCCAGCAGGCCTCCGAAGACCGTCGCGCGAATGCGATGCACGGATTGACCCGGAGCCTGATCCAGAACATGGTGACCGGAGTGACTGCCGGGTTCCGCAAGGAGCTGGCGATTGTCGGTGTCGGTTACAAGGCGCAGCTGGCCGGTTCGAAGCTGACGCTGACGCTGGGATTTTCGCATCCGATTGTGTTCGAGGTGCCGCAGGGTGTGAAGCTCACGGTGACTCCGGACAACAAGATGGTCATCGAGGGCAGCGACAAGCAGCTGGTCGGTGAGACCGCGGCCCGGATCCGCCGGTTCCGTCCGCCGGAACCCTACAAGGGCAAGGGCATTCGTTACGTTGACGAGCGCATCGTCCTCAAGGAAGGCAAGTCCGTGGGTTGATCCCGGAGCTTAAGGAGCTGATAAAATGGCTGTTATCAATCGGAAAGCACAACGTGTGCGCCGGCACATCCGGATTCGCAAAGAAAGTTTCCGGCACGGCTGAGCGCCCGAGATTCTGCGTCAGTGTCACGACCAATCACATCTACTGTCAGTTCATTGACGATGTGAACGGGCGCACGCTGGCGAGCACTTCGAGCCTGGATGCGAAATTCAAGGCCGAGAATGCCCGTCCGAACATGGCGGGTGCGGCGCTGCTGGGGAAACTGGCGGCGGAGGCGGCTAAGGCGGTCAATGTTACGGAAGTGGTCTTCGACCGGTCTGGCTACAAGTACCATGGCCGCGTGAAGGCGATCGCCGAGGCGGCCCGCGAAAACGGACTCAAGTTCTAAGGGAGCGTTCCATGGCTAAACGTGAAAATTTCAATGAGCCGGTGCAGAGCGAATTTGACGAGAGCGTCATTTCGATCAACCGGAGTGCCAAAGTGGTCAAAGGCGGCAAGAACTTCAGTTTCGGCGCCCTGGTTGTGGTCGGCGACCACAACGGTCGGGTCGGCTACGGCTACGGCAAGGCCAATGAAGTCTCCGACGCCATTCGCAAGGGCGGCGAGGCGGCCCGTCGGAATCTGATGAAGGTGCCGATGCACGGGGATACGCTTCCGCACGAGATCGAGGTGAAGTTCGGCGGGGCGCGGGTTCTGCTGCGTCCGGCCAGCTCCGGTACCGGTCTGATTGCCGGCGGCGCGGTTCGTGCGATTCTCGAACTTGCCGGAGTGAAGGACGTGCTGGCGAAGTCGCTCGGCGCGGCCAATGCCGCCAATGTGGCGAAGGCGACCTTCAAGGCGCTTTCGCAGCTCTCGACCCGGGAAGAGGTCTATGAGCGCCGCGGGCTTGAACTGCCGAAGGCTGCTCCGGCTGCGGAAACCAACTAATCAACGAATGGGAATATCTGGATTATGAAACTGCATGAACTCAGTCCGAATCCCGGCTCCCGGCAGCGGCGCAAGCGCGTCGGCCGCGGGGACAGCTCCGGTCTCGGCAAGACCGCCGGGCGCGGTGAGAAGGGGCAGAAGTCCCGTACCGGTTCGAAGGTCCGTCCCTTCTTCGAGGGCGGCCAGATTCCGCTGTTCCGGCGTCTGCCGAAGCGCGGCTTCAACCACCCGGAGCACATCGAGTACGCGCTGGTCAACCTGAATATTCTGGAAGACAACTTTGCCGCGGGCGACGTGGTGGACACCGAGTCGCTCCGTGCGAAGAAACTTCTCGGCAAGGCTGAGAAGATGATCAAGATTCTTGCCAACGGCGAGCTGACCAAGGCTCTCACCGTCAAGGCCGAGAAGTTCTCGGCGGCGGCGAAGGCCAAGATCGAGGCGGCCGGCGGGAAGGTCGAAGTGGTCGAGTAACACCGGGAGAAACGGGTAGAAAATGTTGACGGCATTTCTGAATACGCTGAAGGTCAAGGAGCTGCGCAATCGCCTGCTCTTCACGGCACTGATTATTGTGCTGGTGCGGTTTGCGAGCAACATCCCGTGCCCCGGAGTGGATCCGGCGGCGCTGGAGAAATTCATCACTGAAGTTACCGCCAACAGTACCAGCGGTGGGTTCATGGCATTGATCGACCTCTTCTCGGGCGGCGCGCTTGCGCACTTCGCTCTGGGAGCGCTGGGGATCATGCCGTACATCACCGCCTCGATCATCATTCAGCTTCTGGTCCCCGTGCTGCCGCAGCTCGAGAAGATGCAGCGCGAAGGCGAAACGGGGCGCCAGAAGATCAGTCAGTACACCCGTTATCTGACGATCATCGTCTGCGTGGTGCAGGGGGCGATGGTGGCGGTTGCGATGGTCAATCCGAGCAAGCTCGGGCTGCCCAATCCGAGTGAACCGCTCTTCATCGGTTCCAAGGCGGTGTTCATTCCGATCACGGTGCTGGTGATCACCTGCACGACGATGGTGTTCACCTGGCTCGGCGAGCAGATCACCGAGCGGGGCATCGGCAACGGTGTCTCGCTGATCATCACGATCAACATCGTTTCGCGGCTGCCGCATTCGGTGATCGAACTCATCGACATGGCGATCAAGGGGCAGACGCCGGACGGCGGTACGTTCCGCCCGGTTCAGCTTCTGCTTCTGCTCGCGGTGTTCTGCGGAGTCACGGCGGCGACGATCCTGCTGTCGCAGGGGTATCGCCGGGTGCCGATCCAGATGGTGCGCAAGACGGTGGGCAAGCAGATGATGGGCGGTTCGACCTACATGCCGCTCAAGGTCAACTTCGCCAACGTCATGCCGATCATCTTCGCCGGAGCGCTGCTGATGCTGCCGGAATACTTCTTCCAGTACATGGCCGCGCGGGGCGATGCCAGTTCGATCTGGCTGAAGCTGGCGATGTTCTTCCGGCAGGACGGTGCGGGGTACATGGTCACCTACGGATTGCTGATTCTCGCCTTCAGTTTCTTCTGGGTGGCGAACCAGTTCAATCCGATTCAGATCGCCGACAATCTCAAGAAAGAGGGAGCGTACATTCCCGGCATCAGTCCCGGGCAGCCGACGGCCGATTTCCTTGACACGGCGATGACTCGGGTGACGGCGGGTGGCGCGGTCTTTCTGATGGCGCTGGCTCTCTTCCCGATGTTTCTCTACAACAGCTTCCGGATTCCGTTCATGGTGGCGCAGTTCTTCGGCGGCACCAGTCTGCTGATCATGGTCGGCGTGGTGCTTGACACGATGAGTCAGCTGGAGTCCCATCTGACCATGCGTCATTACGAAGGATTCCTCAAGAGCGGACGGTTGCGGAGCCGCAGCGGCAACTGACGCGCCGTTGGTCTTTGTTCGAACTTGTCGGACCGGTCCGGCTGGGCGTCCAGTCGAAGCCGGTCCGTTTTCATTCAGACGGATTACTATGAGCAATGTGATTGCAATCGACGGACCGGCGGCGTCCGGAAAGAGCACGATTGCGAAGCGGCTGGCCGAGCGGTTTCGCATCGCCTATGTAAACACCGGGAGTCTCTACCGGGCGGTGGCGCTGGCTGCGGTGCGTGCGGGGGTGAAACTTGATTCCTTGACGCCCGCGTTTCTTTCCACGTTGAAACTGGAGTACTGCCGGGATGATTCCGGGCGTTACGAGTTGAAACTGAATGGCGAATTTCCTGGCGCCGCCCTCCGGGCTCCTGAGATTGCCGACGGGGCGAGTCTGGTGGCGACTCAGCCGGCGGTGCGGAATTACCTGCTGGATGTTCAGCGCTCCTTTGCCGGGGCACGGAGGATCGTCATGGAGGGGCGGGATATCGGAACGGTGATTTTCCCCGATGCGGAATTTAAGTTTTTTGTGACGGCTACTCCGGAGGAACGGGCGCGCCGCCGCCTTGCCCAGACCGGAGAGGTCGCCGACGGGGCGACGCTGGCGGAAGTGGCGCGGGCCATTGCGGAACGGGACCGGCAGGATTCCACGCGTGCGGTGGCTCCGCTGCGTCCGGCGCCGGATGCGGAAGTGATCGATACCACCGGTCTGACGATCGACGAAAACGTCGATCGGATTGCCGCGAAAATTGAAGAGAGAAGCAGGAGGAGAGGGAACATGTATCACGAGATGCAGTATCGGGTGCCCTATGCGGATACCGACCAGATGGGAGTTGTGTATTACGCGAATTACCTGGAGTATTTTGAGCGCAGTCGTACGGAGATGCTGCGTTCGGTCGGACTTCCTTACAGCGAGTTGGAGAAGCAGAACATCTTCCTGCCGGTTTCGGAGGCGCATTGCCGATATCTTGCGCCGGCGCGTTACGACGATCTGTTGACCTTCCGTTCCCGGGTCAGCGAGATCAAGGGGTGCGCATGCGGGTGGAGTCCGAGGTGCGGCGCGGTGACGAGCTGCTGGTCTCCGGATATGTGATTCTGGTCTGTGTCAATGCCGATCGGAAAGTTGTGCGCATGAGCCGGACTCTGATCGACGCCTGTCAAAGTTTTCTTGAAGCTCCGGAGAGTGTAAAATGAGTGAATTTATCGATTTTTCGCAACTGTACCCTATGAAGTTCGCTCCGATCTACCAGGCGCGGATGTGGGGAGGAACCCAGATGAGCGAGGTGCTCGGCCGCGAGGTCCCGGCGTCGGAGGAGCCGATCGGGGAGTCGTGGGAGCTGGTGGATCGTCCTGACGAGCAGAGTGTGCTGCTCAATGGAGCGCTGGCGGGGCGGACTCTGCACGACCTGCTTGCCCACTACGGTCGTGAACTGGTCGGGCGGAAGGCGAAATCGGTGGAGCGCTTCCCGCTGCTGGTCAAGCTGATCGACGCGGGGGACCGGTTGTCGTTGCAGGTTCATCCGGATGAGGCTGCCTGCCGGGAGATCGGCAACGGCGCCGAACCGAAGACCGAGATGTGGTACATCATCGCCGCGCGGAAAGGGGCGCAGATTCTCGCCGGTCTCTCCGGCCGCGCGACCCGGCAGCAGCTGATGAGCCGGCTCGATTCGCCGGATGTGGAAAATCTGCTTCAGGTCTATCCCTCCCAGCCGGGTGACGCCTACTTCATCACCTCCGGCACACTTCATGCGATCGGCGGCGGCAATCTGATTCTGGAGATCCAGCAGAACAGCGACACCACCTACCGGGTGAGCGACTGGGGGCGGGTGGATGCGCACGGCCGTCCGCGGCAGCTGCATGTCGAAGCGGGAGTGCGTTCGATCAATTTCATGAACCGCACCTCTCCCCGGATCGTCGGCGTTTCCGGCACTGCGGGACACAACCGGAAATTCGATGTGGTCACGCTCTGCCCGTACTTCGCGGTCAGCGATCTGCGGCTGGTCGGCGTCTGGAACGACGATACGGCTCCCTCCGGGAGTTTCCACCTGATCAGCGCGATCAACGCGCCGGTCCGAATCGGCCGTCCCGACGACCGGGAACGGATGGTGGAAGTTGCCGCCGGGGAGACCGTTCTGGTCCCCGCCTGCTATGGCGCCTATGTGATTGAACCGGCCGCCGCGGGCGAATGCCGGGTAGTGAAGACCACGTTGTAAAGTATTTTGAAACACGGATGTCATGATGAACTATCAATTTATCGCCGATCTGGAGAATGACCTGCGGAAGCGGTTCCCGAACTATCCGGCGGAACCGACTCTCACTCCGGATCGCTGTCCGGCCGGAATGAAGGGGGGATTTCGCGCTGAACTGCTTCCGGCTCGCCCGTTTCTGCGGCGGACCGGCCGCTGCGGCGGAGGCGGTCGCCGGATTTCTGCGCGGCCATGCCGATGTCGAAGCGGTGGAAGTGGTCAAGGCGTTCGTCAACGTCACGCTGCGTCCCGCCGCGCTCTGCCGCGATTCGGTGGCGAACGTCGGAGCATTGCTCGACTCCGCCCGGCTGGAGGAGTCTGCCCGGCGCCGGATTCTGATCGAATACTCCGCGCCGAATACCAACAAGCCGCAGCATCTGGGGCATGTGCGCAACAACACGCTCGGCATGTCGCTTGCCTCGCTGCTCAAGCGGGTAGGCCACGACGTCATCGAAATCAACCTGGTCAACGACCGCGGCATCCACATCTGCAAGTCGATGATCGCGTATCAGCGGTTCGGCAACGGCTGCACGCCGGAGTCGACCGGGATGAAGGGAGATCATCTGGTCGGAAAATTCTACGTCGACTACAACCGGGCGCTCTCGGAGGAGATCAGACAGCTCCGTGAATCCGATCCTTCGACGGAGGGAAAGAGCGACGAGGAGCTCTTTCTCGCGACCGAGCTCGGCCGCGCCACTCAGAAGATGCTGCAGCAGTGGGAGGCCGGGGATCCCGAGGTGCGTGCCCTCTGGAAGAAGATGAATTCGTGGGTGTTCGCCGGCTTTGCGGAAACCTACAGGCGCATGGGAATCCATTTCGACCACACCTATCTGGAGAGCGAAACCTATCTGCTCGGCAAGGACATCGTCGCCGCCGGGCTGGAGAAGGGGGTGTTTGAGAAGCGCGAGGACGGTGCGGTCATCTGCGACCTCGGCAAGCTGGGGCGCAAGGTGGTGCTCCGCAGCGACGGCACCAGCGTCTACATCACGCAGGATATGGGAACCACGTTGCGCAAATATGAGGATTATCATCCGGAATCGATGATCTGGGTGGTGGGCGACGAGCAGAATCTCCACTTCCAGATGCTCTTCGAGATCATGAAGCGGCTCGGGTATCCGTGGGCGGATCAGCTCTACCACCTCTCCTACGGCATGGTCAATCTGCCGAGCGGGAAGATGAAGAGCCGTGAAGGGACGGTGGTGGACGCCGACGATCTCTTCGACGAGATGGCGCGCCTTGCCGCGGATGCGTGCCGGGAGCGGGGCGGCGAAGCGCTCGGCGAGGCGGAACTGGCCGAACGCAGCGAGATCATCGGTCTCGGAGCGCTGAAATTCATGCTGCTCAAGTTCAATCCGAAGACGACGATTCTCTTCGATCCGGCCGCGTCGCTGAAGTTCGAGGGGGACACCGGGCCATACATCCAGTACGCAGCCGCGCGGATCCACTCGATCGAACGGAAGGCGCGGGAGCGGAAGATCGACTTCGATGCCGCGTCGGCCGACTGGTCGCTGCTCGGCCACGAGGCGGAGAAGGCGCTGGCGGTGACCGCCGGATTCTATCCGGCGGTGCTGCGGACCGCCGCCGAACGGCGCGACTGTTCGGGGCTGGCGGAGTATCTGCTGGAGCTGGCGAAGGCGTTCAACCGCTTCTACCGGGAGTGTCCGGTGCTGGCCGCGGAGAGCGAACCGCTCGCCGCCGCCCGGCTGGCGATGGCCGACGCGGTGCGCGCCATTCTCACCGACGGACTCAATACGCTGACGATCCGGGTGCCGGAGGCGATGTAATCACCGCCTCTTCCGGTGGAAGGCGATGGTGCGGCGGAGCGCTTCGCGCAGCGGCACGGCGGCGGTGAGTCCGAGTTCCTGTCGGGCCCGGGTGACGTCCGGCACGTAGCGCGGCGCGGGGCCGTCGCTCCGCTTACCCCGGATCTCCACGTGCGGAGCCGGTTCGAAACAGGAGGCGACAAGTTTCGCCGCTTCGGCGATCGAGAAGCACTCCGGGGAGCCGACGTTGTACGGACGGCCGGAAGCTCCATCCAGCAGGATGGTCCAGAGCCAGTTCGCCAGCTCTTCCGCGTAGAGCCACGAACGGAAGGGGCGGCCGTCGCCCTGCACCACGATCGGGCCGCCCTGGAGGCCGTCGCGGAGGAAGTTCCCGATGGCGAAGTGGATTCCAAGGTTCAGATACGGGCCGACGAAGGCGAAGCAGCGCGGGAGCAGGACGGGGAGCCCGGAGTCGATGCAGAGCTGTTCGGCTTCGAGTTTGCCGCGTCCGTAGGCGGTGACCGGATTGCAGGGGAAGCTCTCCGGAATCCGGTCCAGTTCCGGCGGCTGGACGCCGTAGACCGCTCCGGAGCTGGTGAAGAGGAACCGTTCCGCCTGAGCCTGTTCCGCAAAATTGAGCATTCTCCGGGTGCCGGAGACGATGACGTCGTGCATCTCCTCCGGCTGTTCGGCGAGCAATTTCGCGCTCGCATCGGTTGCGGCGTGGATCACCAGGTCGAACCGGCCGGGGGAAAGGGGAAGTCCCGGACGTCTCCCGCCAGAAACCGGAGATTGCGCCAGTTATCGAATTCCGGATAATTGGCGAGGAACCGCTTCGGATCACGTGAAAGCACCGTCACCTCAACTTCCGCGCCGGAGTTGCGCAGCGTGGCGAGCAGCCATTTGCCGAAGAAGCCGGTGCCGCCGGAGAGGAAGAGCCGTCTGCCGTCGAGCCGGGCGTGGAACTCTGATGTGTCAAATCTCATGGGAATCCACCGGAGGAACCAACATGTTGCGCCGGAACTCCTCCCGGGGGAGGAAGGGGGCGAGATCTTCGAGCGGGCAGGAGACCATGGAGCCGTCCGGAAGCAGTTTTGAGGCGGCCTTGGGACCGAGCTGTTCCAGTGGATCGGTTAGCACCTCACAGAAGACCGGACCCTCCAGCGCCAGTATTTCCGGAACGAGCTGTTCGGCTTCGCGGTTGCTGCGCAGCTGGAATGTGCGCCAGCCATACGCCTGCGCGATCCGGCAGAGGTTGGGGAGCACGACGCCGGAACCGGGGTCTGAGCCGATCCTTTTGCCGCCGAAGAAGGCGTTCTGGGTCAGCTTGATCGAAAGATATCCATCGTTGTTGTAGACGAAAAGCTTCAGCGGCAGTTTGAGGTTGAGAACCGTCTGAAGTTCCTGAAGATTCATCTGAATGCTGCCGTCGCCGGTGAGGCAGATGACATTGCGGCCGCCACCAGCGAGCGCCGCCCCGATGGCGGCGGGAAGTCCGTACCCCATCGATGCGCAGCCGACATTGGCGAACATGCGCATCTCTGGCTTGAGCGGCATGACCTGAAAGGTGCTGGTGTAGGCGGTCCCGTTGCCGGTGACGATGATTTCATCTCCACGGCAGGCATTGCCGATGACCTCCGGCAGGACGTAGCTGGAGACCCGGTCGGTTCTGGAACGGTGTTCCGGCAGGATGACCGGATAATCGCGCCGGACCCGCCGGCAGTAGGCGAGCCACTCCTCCCTGGGCGGCAGCTCCGGGAGTTCCGCCGCGAGCGCGGAGAGGAACTCCCCGGCGTCGGCCGGAATGGCGCAGTCGACCCGGAAGGTCGGTTTCGCCGTTTCCGCCGGATCGGCGTCGACCATCACCCGGTACGCTTCGCGGGCGAGTTCCTTCCAGTCGTATCCGATGATCCGGAGGCTCATCCGGGTGCCGATGACCAGCAACAGATCGGCATTCTGCAGAATAAAGTTGGCTCCCCGCTCCCCTAAAATCCCGGGGCGGCCGAAGAAGACAGAGGAATCGGACGGCAGAAGATCGATTCCGGAGAGGGTGGTCAGCACGGGAACATGCAGCCGCGCCGTCAGCTCCCGGAACCGTTCGCGTGCTCCGGCGAGCGTTACCCCGTTCCCGGCGACGATGACTGGACGGCGGGCTGTGCGGAGCCGTTCGACCGCCTCCCGGAGCAGGGCGGGATCCGGTGCCAGTCTCACCGGGGCAGGTTCCGCTCCCGGCCTGAGGGTGTCCGGCAGTTCCGCCGCCTGGATGTCCTGCGGAACGTCGATCCAGACCGGTCCCGGCCTGCCCGAGCGGCACTCCTTCCATGCCCGGTCCAGAACCGGAACGATCTCCTCCGGCCGGCGTACCATCACCGCGTATTTGGTGATCGGGCGGACGATGTCAACGATGTTGATCTCCTGATCGCCGAGCTGGCGAAGATGGATTCCAGGCGCCGCTTCGATCGTGGTGGCGCGCTTCACTTGCCCGGAGATCACCAGCATCGGAATGGAATCGACCCATGCGCCCAGCACACCGGTCAGCGCATTGGTGCCGCCTGGGCCGGTAGTGACGCTGACGATGCCGGGCGAACCGGCGATTCTGGCGTACCCTTCGGCCGCCATGGCACAGGCCTGTTCATGCAAACAGCAGATATAGCGAAGACGTTTTTCCCGGCGCAGGGCGTCGTTGAGGTGCATCGCTCCGCCGCCGGTGACCAGAAAGACATGCTTCGTCCCGCGGTCGGCCAGCGTTTGGAAAATGTAATCGGCTACTCTCATAATCAGTTACTTCCGTTTGCAGAAATCGCGTATTGTTTCCGCCATGTAGGCGAGTTTTTCCTCCGTCATGCCCGGGTAGAGACCGATCCAGAACGCATCGTTCATGATCCGGTCGGTGGCGGCGAGGTCTCCGACGACCCGGTACTCTTTCCCTTCGGTGAGCGGTTCAAAACAGGGGTGGCGGGTCAGGTTGCCGGCGAAGAGATTGCGGGTCTGGATCCTGTGCCCCTCCAGATGCCGGGTGAGATCGGTCCGGGTGAACTTCACGCCGGGCGCCAGCGTAATGAGAAAGCCGAACCACGAGGGATCGCTCTCCGGATAGCAGCGGCACAGCTCCAGTTCCGGCAGATCGCGCAGCGCCTCGAAAAGGAAGCGGAAATTCCGTTTGCGCTGTTCGACAAACTCCGGCAGCTTCTCCAGCTGGGCGCAGCCGACCGCCGCCTGCATATCGCTCACTTTCAGGTTGTATCCGAACCGGCTGTAGACATATTTATGATCGTACCCGGCCGGAAGTTTGCCGAATTGGCCGGTGAAGCGGCGTCCGCAGACCCCGTCTTCGCCGGAGTTGCACCGGCAGTCGCGCCCCCAGTCGCGCAGCGAACGGGCGATCCGGTAAAGTCGCGGATCATTCATGTAGAGCGCTCCCCCTTCGCCGGTGGTCATGTGGTGCGGCGGATAGAAGCTCGACGTGCCGATGTCGCCCCAGGTGCCGGTGAGACGCCCGGAAAAGCGGGAGCCGAGCGCGTCGCAGTTGTCCTCGATCAGCCAGAGGCGGTACTTGTCGCAGAAGGCGCGAACCGCGTGCAGCTGGAAGGGGTTGCCGAGCGTATGGGCGAGCATCACCGCGCGGGTCCGTTCCGAACGGGCCGCCTCCAGACGCGAGACATCGATGTTGGCGGTCTCCGGCTCGACGTCGACGAAGACCGGAACCGCTCCGTACTGAAACAGCGGGGAGACCGTGGTCGGGAATCCCGCGGCGACGGTGATCACCTCGTCGCCGCGGGCAATTTGCCGCTCTCCAAGCTCAGGAGAGGTCAGCGTCATGAAGGCGAGCAGATTGGCCGAGGAGCCGGAGTTCACCAGCAGGGCGGAGTCTACTCCGAGATACTCCGCCAGCTTCCGCTCGAATTCCCGGGTGTAATGACCCGCGGTAAGCCAGAACTCCAGCGCGGAGTCGACCAGATTGACCATTTCGTGCTCGTCGAAGATCCGGCCGCCGTAGTTGAGATAGGTGACGCCCGGTTCGAACGGAGCGTTCTGTGCCGGTGCGTGGACCAGTCGGTAATATTCCCGAACTTTCTCGAGAATTTCATCGTGAAGCTGCTGTTGTTGCGAAGTCATGCGTGTTTCCAGAATTTTGTCCAGGGGCGCGGCCCGTCTCCCAGAGGTGGTTGAGCAGAGCGTACTCACGCGGGGTATCCATGCACTGCCAGAACGATTCGTGGCGGTAGGCGGCGATATCGCCCGCCTTCACCGCATCGTACATCGGGCGCTGTTCGAGGAAGGCGTCCTCTCCGGTGAGATAGCGGGTGACGAACTTTCGCTTCATCACCATGAATCCACCGTTGATGAAGCCGCAGGCATGGACCGGTTTCTCTTCGAAGCCCGCCACCGATTCGCCTGTGAGCTGCATTTCGCCGAAACGCCCCTCCGGGTGCACGGCGGAAACGGTCAGAAGTTTCCCCGTCGGCGGTGCAAAGCGAGCAGCGCGGCAAGATCGACGTCGGCGACCCCGTCGCCGTAGGTGAGAAAGAACTCCTCCTCTTCCGGGCGCAGGTATTTCGCCGCGATGGCGACCCGTCCGCCGGTCATCGTGTCGATGCCGGTGTCGGCCAGCGTCACCTCCCATCCCTCCTCCGGAATGTTGTCGTGGAAACGAACCCGATTGGCATCGCTGCCGAGGGTGATCGTCACGTCGGATCTGTGGGCGTGAAAGTTCATGAAGTAGTCGATGAAACATTCGCGCTTATACCCGAGGCAGAGGATGAAGCGGCGCACTCCGAAGGCGGCGTAGATGTGCATGATGTGCCAGAGAATCGGCTGTTCACCGATCGGCACCATCGGTTTGGGGAGCAGTTCCGTGACGTCCCGCAGCCGGGTGCCTCTGCCGCCGCAGAGAATCATCGCCGGAGGCATGACAGAGTTCTCATTCATTGCGGGGCCTCCTTTATTCCTTGTGTACGTGGTTGGCCATGGTTTCACATTCGATCAGCTGAATCAGCAGGCCGTTGACCAGATTGACGCTGTCGCCGGAGACGAAATAGGTTTTGCCGCCGATTTCGGTTTCGAACTGGAGGAGCTGGTTTTCCTGAAGTCGGTCGGCCAGTTCTAGCACCTCGTCGGCCGAGAGGGGGCCGGGCAGCGGCTCCCCCGGCGCCGCCGCGGCGAACTTCCGATCCTGCACGGTCACGACGGAGCGATGGCTGTCGACAAAATAGAGCTCATGTGCCGGATCGACGGTATTTGCCCGGAGCAGCGGCTGGAGAATGCGCTCGAACCGCAGTTCGAACCCGGCGGTCCCGAGGAACTCCCCGGCCGGCGTGTACAACGGATAGCGGCAGTAGATCCGGTATTTGCCGATGTTGCCGGCATAGGGGGCGGACCAGATGATTTTCCGATCCCTGCCGGTGTCGCCGATCTGCTTCCAGAGCTCGATGGTGGCCGGAGAGGCGGGATTCTCGTAGGAGCCGGGGTAGCTGTAGCGGACGTTGTTCGCCCACTGCACCAGCAGCCGCTGGATCATCGTGCCCTGTTTCAGCAGCAGCCGTTTGCCGCCGCGGTTCTCGTTGATGTCGTGGCTGGAGAGATCGTAGGAGAGGATCTTGCTGCAGATGTTGACGAACTGTTTCGCCCCGAGCGGTCGCAGCCGGACGCCGTTCGGAGGATCGGCGGGGATCCGGACCATGTAGTCGAGGTTGATCGGATAACTGTAGGAGGCGGCGCGGATCATCCCCGGCGGAGAAGTCTCCGGCGAGCGGAACGCGCTGTTGTCGTAAAATCGGGAATCCTGTTCGACCGGCTCCTGCATATCCTCGATGAGGTTGTCCGCAAAGAGCAGCAGCTGCGCCTGCACCAGCACGAAGTTGTGCGCCACCGCCGCGGCGAGATCGTTGGTGTAGGATTGGAGCTGCAGCCGGTGCGTCAGATTGACGCTGCGCTCCTGTTCAAGCCGATTGGCGTGGTCGTATACCAGAAAGAGCCAGCCGCAGAGCGCGAGGAAGAGCGTGCCGACGATCAGTATGGTCTTGATCCGGTTATGGTAGATCATCCGGAAAAGTTTTTGCACCGGATTGTCCGGCGCGGCCGACACCTCTTCATCATAAATCAGGTGTCGGACATCGTCGGCGAGTTCCCGGACGCTGCCGTACCGCTGTGCCGGATCCGGATGAACCGCTCTGGCGATGATCGCCCGGGCCGCCCGGGAAATCTTCACTTCGGGCAGGTAGTGGCGGCAGTGTCCCACCTCGGAGATATTGCAGCGGGAGAGATTGCCGACTTCAGAGCCGTCGCTCACCCCCCTGCGCAGCGTCACCATTTCGAAGAGCACCATGCCGAGGGAGTAGACGTCGACCTGCGGCGTCACCACCCGCGTGCGGAGAAACTCCGGCGGCAGGTAGTTGGGCGTACCGTTGAGCCGTTCCGGAACCGAGCCGGCGAGCCGGGCGCATCCCCAATCCATCACGTAGACTTCGCCGTACTGCCCGAGCAGGATGTTTTCCGGCTTGATGTCGCCGTGGACGATTCCCCTGCTGTGACAGTAGTCGATCACCTCGCAGATTTTGAGGAAATATTCCAGACGCGAGGCCAGCGCCAGATGAACCTCCCGCGGTGTCACGGTCCGGCCGTCATAGGAGGCGCGGAGCTTGACGATGAAACTGTTGAGCGAAGAGCCGTTGATCAGCTTCATCGCCACCTGCCAGTAGCCGTCTTCGCCCTGCGCCATCGCGTAGACCGGCACGATCGAAGGATGGTCGAGCCGGGCGTTGAGACGGCACTCTTCGATGAAGGCGCGGACCGCTCCCGGATCGTCGCGGAATTTCGCATTGAGCGTCTTGACCGCCACCACCCGGTCGAAGAGCGTGTCCTTGGCTTTGCTCACTTCGCCAACGCCGCCTGAGGCGAAGGCGCAGATGAACTGAAACCGTTCCGCAAACGAGGGATCCCGATTTTCCGGAAGCGCTCCGGATTCCGGAAAAAACGCTTCGGATTTCTCCTTGTTCTCCAGAACGACCGTCACATCCATTTCGTCGCCGGCCGGGCTGTCTTCTGTTCTCTTCTCCTCCATTGCGGCCTCCTTGAAAACTCTCCTCCTGCCCCGTTTCGGGAACAGCTGTCCTCTGTTTCCGTAAAGTGTTCCGCGCCGGCGGCCGGATTGCAGCAGCAGTTCAGAACCCGAGGTTGACGCCGATCGCCTGAAGGAAGACGAACATGATCACCACCGGGGCGAGAAAACGAACCAGCAGCCCCCACAGGGTCATCACGGTGAGCCCGTGGTTGCGCGAAGTGCGGTAAAGAGGTTCCCCGCGGAAGCCGGAGAGCGAGGTGATGAGGTTTTCATCCACCTCCGGCCCGGCACCGCGCCGGAGTTCCCGCCCCGCTTTGCGGGCGGTCCAGATCCAGCCGACGAAGATCGCGGTCAGCATGCCGGCGATGGGCAGCATCCAGTTGCTGGTCACCTTGTCGAGCAGATCGAACCAGCTGCCGCAGAGCGCGATGTTTTCCGGCAGGAAGATGGCGGAGAGCACCCGCTGCACGTCGGGAATGTTGTTCCAGTCGCCGATGCTGACGCAGGCGAGACAGCCCAGCCCGCCGATCGCGACAAAGCAGAGCAGAACCGCCGCCTTGCGGTTCATGTGGAACTGGTCGATCAGGAAGGTCACTCCGCTTTCGAGCAGCGCCGCCGCACTGGTCAGCGCCGCGATGGTCAACATCAGGAAGAAGAGTCCCGCCCAGAGCCAGCCCATGCCGCCGGGGGAAGTTGTTGAAGGTCGCCGGCAGAACGTTGAAGATCAAACTCGGCCCCGCCGCCGGATCGAACCCCATGGCGAACACCGCCGGAAAGATCGCCAGCCCCGCCAGAATCGCCACACCGGTGTCGAGCACGATCACCCAGAGCGAGGCGCTGAAGATGTTTCTGTCGCTGCTGAGGTAGCTGCCGTAGGTGATGGTGATGCCCATCCCGAGGCTGAGTGTGTAGAAGGAGTGACCGAGCGCTTCGAGCGCGCCCGCCGTGCTGAGTTTGGAGAAGTCCGGCGTCAGGAAGAAGGCGACGCCGTTCTCCGCTCCCGGCAGGGTGAGACTGCGGAACACCAGGGCGACCAGCAGCAGAAAGAGCGCCGGCATCAGGATCTTCGACCACCGTTCGATGCCGTTGCGAATTCCTTCCCAGACCATCAGCGCCGAGGCGCCGAAGAAGACCAGGTGCCAGAGAACCACCCGCCCGGGGGAGTGGATGAAGCTGCCGAACGCATTCCCCGCCGCTTCGACGCTGTTGAAGTGCAGTTCGCCGGTGAAGGCCTTGACTGTGTATTCGACGATCCAGCCGCCGACGACCGAGTAGTAGGAGAGGATCAGCATCGCGGTAATCAGCGAGAAGAGCCCGACCGCGGCGAAGCCCAACGTGAGCATCATGACCGCCGCGATGGCGGCGATGACGGCAAAGCCGAAGCTCCCGGAGCAGGAGAGCAGCAGCGCCGCAGCCAGCAGAAATCCGCCGATGGTGTCCGCAAAGCGGGAGCGGCGGAGCTGGAGCGCCTTGAAGGCGCCGTAGGGATTCTTTCTGGTCCGCCGGCCGATGACGATTTCGCAGAGCATGACCGGCATGCCGACCAGGAGGATGCAGAAGAGGTAGACGAGCACGAAAGCGCCGCCGCCGTTCAATCCGGTGATGTAAGGAAATTTCCAGACATTCCCGAGTCCGACTGCGGAACCTGCGATTGCAAGAATGAATCCGATTGAGCTGCCCCAGCTCTCTCTCTTTCGCGTCTCCATGGAACTCCTTTCCGGGGAATATTCATACATTCATCCCTTTACTGTACCAGCAGGAAGCGTTTTTTTCAACCGCGGAACGGTTTTTTCCACAGATTCCTTGTGAAAAAATGAATTGCGGATTATATTATCCCTCTTTCAGAGGGGCTGTTTCATGGAGGCTTACGTATGGATTTTGAAACATTGAAGGAGCGGCTCAACCGCGACGACCGGTTCTGCCGCGCGAACGGCATACATCTGACTGTCATTCGTCCCGGTTACGCCGAGGCGGAGCTGGAGATCACGCCCGACAAACTCAATGGACTGGATCTCGTCCAGGGCGGTGCGATCTTCACGCTCGCCGATCTCGCTTTCGCCGGTGCCGCCAATTCCGGCGGAATTCCGACCGTGTCGGCTTCGGTCAACCTCTCCTACATCCGGCCGGGCACCGGCACGAAGTTGCGGGCGGTGGCCTCCGAGGTGAGCCGCGGCCGCCGCACCGGCGTCTACAGTGTCCAGGTGTTCGACATCGCCGGGAAGATCGTCGCACACGGTTCGATCACCGGATTCGCCTTCGAACCGCGCCCGAACGCCTGACGGGGAAGGAGCCGGTTCCATGGCGAAACTCACTTTTGCGGTGAAGGGGATGCACTGCGCGGGCTGTGCCGCCTCGGTGGAGCGCGCCGTGCGGAAACTGCCGGGCGCTGCGGAGGTCTACGTCAACTTCGCGGCGGACCGGTTGACGCTCGACGCGGCGCCGGAACTCTCCGCCGGACAGGTGGTGGAAGCGGTCCGCGCGGCCGGATTCACCGCGGAGCCGCTCGGCGGCGACCCGGCGCGGCTCGAATTCGATGTGCGCGGAATGCATTGCGCCGGCTGCGCCGCTTCGCTGGAAAAGGCGGTCGCCGCGCTCGATGGCGCATCGGATGTCTACGTGAATTTTGCGGCGAACCGGCTGACGCTCCGGGCGGCCCCCGGACAACTTTCGTTGGAACAGGTTCTTGAAACGATCCGCACCGCCGGATTCGAGGGCACGGAGAGGAGCGATGCCGCCGTGCCTGCCGCTTTCGTGGAGGATGTCGCGGCGGAGCGCTCCGAGACACGCCGGTTCGCCGTCGCCGCGGTGTTCGCTCTGCTGCTCTGTTACGTGGCGATGCACGAAATGCTTTTGTTGCCGTTCTTCGTTCTTTCGCCCGGCGTGGAGGCGCTGCTGCAGATCGTGCTGCTGATTCCGGTGGTCGCGGCGGGGTTCCGCTTCTACACCGGCGGATTCCGTTCGCTGTTCCGGGGGAGCCGAACATGGATTCCCTGATCGCCTGCGGCACCGCCGCCGCGACGGTCTACAGTCTGTGGCTCTGCTTCTCCGGTGAATTCCCGCCGCCTCTATTTCGACACGGCGGGAATGATCGTCGCGCTGATCATGCTCGGAAAATTTCTGGAGGGACGCGCCCGCCGCCGCGCCTCCGGCGCCATCCGGGAGCTGATGAATCTCGCCCCGGCAACGGCGATCCGGATCGAAACGGAGGGCGACCGGGAGATTCCCGCTGCCCAAATCCGGGTGGGGGATCTTCTCCGGGTTCGGCCCGGTGACCGAATTCCGGCCGACGGCGTGGTGGAGTCCGGCGAAAGCGGCGTCGACGAGTCGATGCTGACCGGCGAGGCGATGCCGGTGCTTCGCCGGACGGGTGATCCGGTGACCGGCGCATCGATCAACGGCAACGGCTCTCTGGTGATCCGCGCCACCCGGATCGGCGGCGATACGGTGCTGGCCCGGATCATCCGGCTGGTCGAGGAGGCGCAGGGGTCGCGTCCGCCGATCGCCCGGCTGGCTGACCGGATCGCCGGGAAGTTCGTCTGGACGGTGATCGCCATCGCGCTCGTGACCTTTTTCGCCTGGTTCGCCGCGGGGGCCGGATTCGCTTCCGCACTCAGCTTTGCGCTGGCGGTGATGGTGATCGCCTGCCCCTGCGCGCTTGGCCTGGCAACCCCGATCGCGCTCATCGTCGGCATCGGGCGGGGTGCGAAATCGGGCATTCTGATCAAATCCGGCGCCGCCCTCGAAACGGCGGGGAAGACCGGCACCGTGATCTTCGACAAGACCGGCACCCTCACCGTCGGCCGCCCGGAGGTGGAGGAACTTTTTCTCCTGCCCGATTCCGGATGTTCCGAGGAGGAGCTGCTCGCCGTCGCCGCAGGGGCGGAGAGCCGGTCCAACCATCCGCTCGCCCGCGCCGTCGTCCACGAAGCGGAAAGGCGCGGTGTCGCTCCCGCGGCGGTGGAGAAGTTCACCGCCCGTCCCGGCTTCGGACTCTCCTGCGAGGCGGACGGGCGGCTCTGGCTGATCGGCAGCGCCCGGCTGATGCAGGCGGTGGGAATCGATGTTGCGACACTCTTTCCACAACAGAGGGCGCGGTCGCTGGTCTATTTCGCCTGTGACCGCCGTCCCGTCGGCGCGGCCGGCATTGGCGACCGGGTCAAACCCGGCGCGGCCGAAGCGCTGCGCGAACTGCACGAGCTGGGCGTCAAAACTGTAATGCTCACCGGCGACAACGCCGCCGCGGCGCAGTCGCTGGCCGATTCGCTCAAGCTCGATGAGTTTCACGCCGAACTTCTGCCCGGCGACAAGGCCGGATTCATCCGCCAGCTTCAGCAGGAGAACGGCGGCACGGTCGTGGCGATGGTCGGCGACGGCATCAACGATGCTCCCGCGCTCGCGCAGGCGGATGTCGGCATCGCCATCGGTTCCGGCACTGACGTGGCAATGGAGACCGCCGACGTGGTGCTCATGCACGCGGAGCTTGCCGGGGTTCCGGCGGCGATCCGTCTCAGCCGGGCGACGATGCGGATCATCCGCGAAAACCTCTTCTGGGCCTTCTTCTACAACGCGATCGGTCTGCCGCTGGCGGCGGGACTTTTTTACGCGCTCTTCGACGGCCCCCGCCTCAACCCGGTCTTCGGCGCGATGGCGATGGCGGCGAGTTCGGTTTCGGTCGTGCTGAACGCGCTCCGGCTGCGCCGCTTCAAACTCTGACCGCGGTTCCGGAGAAGGTCAGGCGGTCGCCCGCCCGGAGCCGGACCGGTTCCGCCGGAATCCATTCGCCGTCCTTCCGTTTCCCGGCGAGTGCGGTTCCGTTCCTGGCGGCGGATTCCGCCGGAATCCGGAAGACGGAAAACTCCGCTTCGCCGTAGAGGATGTGGAGCTCCTGCTCCTGTCCGGAGCGCTCAAAAGTTCCCCAGACCGTGCCGAGCGACCAGAAGCAGCGGAAATCGCCGGAGAGGACCGGAGTGAATCCGATCATGCCCCGCACCATGTCGTAGCAGAAACCGCTGTACGCCTGAAGCATCGCGTAGGAGGCCATGCTGCGGGCGTAGTTGCTGCCGCATTCGATCTCGTTCCACGGATTGCGCCGCCGTCCGTCGTAGCGGCGGCGGATCGCCCGGGCCAGCTCTTCGCCCTTCTCCGGTTCCCCGGTCATGACCAGATGGGCGGCGACGGCCCATTCGAAGCCGGTCATCGTCTCCGAGTTGTAAGGCAGCGGAATCACCGGCTTCTCACGCCCTTCCGGCCAGACGCAGATGATGCAGCCGCCCTCGTCATCGACGGAAAAAGTCCGCCAGGTGTTGGCGAATTTGCGCAGCGACGGGCGGAAGTTGTAACGGTAGATCGACCGGAGCGTGGAGTGGATCCGTTCGGGTGCGAGAATTTCGCCGATACCGTAGAGCGAAGCGTACCACTGGCCGAGGTGGGCGTCGATTTCGCACCCTTCGCCGGCCTGATATTTGATCTCGCCGTGCTCGGCGTCCCAGTAGGGGTTGTGCTCCGCCGTTTCGTCCCCCTGCAGGAAGGGGAGAATCTGCGCGGGATCGTGGAGGTCCACCGCCTGCTGGTAGTACTCCCCGTTGAAGAGGTGTTCCTCACACCAGCGCCGTCCCTTTTCGAGGAGTTCCGCGCAGAGCGTGCCGAATGCGGGGTCACCGCAGTGTGGAGCCATTTCCGCCGCCGCCTTGAGCGCGCCGAGGTAGTGGCCGGTGAGCCAGCCGGAGGGGCCGAACTGCTCCACATCGAGCGTGTGGTGCTGCCTGCCGGTGATGACGCCGCTCTGCTCCGGATCCCAGCGGTCGGGGTTCTTCGGACTCCAGGCGTATTCGATCGCCTGCCGGACCGCGAACCAGATCGAATTGAGCCACTTCGTATCGCCGGAGATCTTCCATTCGCGGTAGATCTTCATCACTTCTCCATAGGAGCCGTCGACGCAGGGGCGCATCCATTGGGCGCGGGCCCGGATGCCCAGCGGCAGCCGGAGCCGGAACTGCCAGCCGCCGTTCTCGTCGAAGCCGTATTTCGCCTGCGACTCCCGGATCGACCGCTCCAGATCGGGGAAGAGCAGCGGCAGGGCCTGCGCATAGTTCCAGACGTGCTGGCAGGTGCCGGGGCAGGAGCCGCGTTCCGGACCGACTCCCTCCCATCCCCACAAGGTGCCGTCCTCCACCCGCAGGCAGGTCGGCGAGATCAGGACGGAGAGGTTCGCCGCCGCCCCCTGAAGCGACGCTTCCGGAATCGTGCTCTCGTGCAGAGCCCGGCGGAAGAGGAACACCTTCTCACGACTCTCCTGCCAGATGGGGAAAAAACGCTGTGCCGCGTCCCCGCGCCGGAGCAGAGACGCGTGTAGTAGTTTTTCCAGCGGTTCTCCTTCAACCCGGAACGGCGCAGCTCCTCCTCCACGTTGGAATCCCAGGTGTTGCGCCGGTTCGGGATGTACCAGCTGATCAGGAAGCGGACCGTTTTCCGCTCCCCCGGCGCCAGCGTGAAATGAGCTCCGAGCATGCCGCAGTCCCATTTTACCGCGCCGGTCCGGCCGGAGTAACGGCGGTTGCGGAACGCTCCCGGGGTGTTGAGGTCATTCCAGTAGACTTCGAGGAAGTCGCGCCAGCGTCCCCGGTACCAGTGCTCCTGAAACGAGACCTCGTCGGCGTCAGTGGAGAGGGCGAGTTCGCCGTAGTCGAAGGAGTCCGGGGGCAGGTGGTTGTCGAGCAGGAGCTGGGTCAGTCCCTTCTGCTGCACGACCCGGTTCTCCGCCTCCGGATTCTGCCACGGATTGACGAGGGCGCCGACGCAGCTGTAGCGGTATGTCGCGTCGGAACTGTTTTCGAGCGTGATCTCGTAGAGCGCAATCGGGAGGGAGGCGAGATCGGATTCCCCGGGGACAAACGGGCTCCACGCCGTGAGGCGCGCCCGGGCGGGGAAGTCCGGATCGGTGAAGGTGAGTTCCGCCGCCGGGAATTCTCCGTCGAACACCACGTCGCGGAAGTGGGGGAGTCCGCAGAGCGTCTCCTCGCCGGGGCCCCAGCCGAAACCGTAATACATCGCGTCGCTCCCCCTCCGTTCGCCGGAGAGATCGGAAAGCAGGTCGCCGTGGAGGATGCGGGCCGCTTCGACCCGTCCGTTCCGTTCGGCACGGACGGCGAAGTGGGAACAGCCGTTGCCGAGACCTTTCCCGGCGTGGTTGAAGATCTCCCAGTCGATGAGCCGGCCGTTGCCGGCCAGGCCGATGCATCCGGCGCCGATTCCGCCGACGGGGAACGAGACTTCGCGCAGCGCGTCACCTCGCAGTTTCATGGTAAAAAGAATCCTTTCCGGGTTGAAATTTTTCGTCACAGCTATTATTATACCCGGAAATGGCCGAAATGGGAATGTGAAAACAGGCCGGAAAGATATGATTTTATGCCGTTGACCGAAGATCCGCAGTGGCGCACCGTTCACAATATGATCCGGCTGGAGCTGCACCAGCTCGCTTTCGCCGACTTCTCCTGGCAGGGGCGGAACACCCATTTTTTCAACCGGCTCTTTCTGGTGCTGGCGGGGGAGGGGAGGTGCGGAACCACACCGGCGGCGAACGGCTCGTGCTGCGTCCCGGATTCGGCGTGTTCCTGCCGGAGGGGCTGGATCTCGGGTTTGAGTTCCGGCCGGGACTGCGGTTTCTGAGCTGCCACTTCAACCTTTCGGTCCTGCCGGGCGTGGATCTCTTCGGGCAGGAGCGGCATTGTCGGGAGTTCCCGGTCGATCCCGGGGCGCTGGAGCGGATCATCGGGAACATCACCTCCCCTCCGGAGTGGCGGGCCTTCGGCGAGACCGAAGCGTTTCTCTGGCGCGTGATCGGGCATCTGCCGCTCCCCTCCGGCATCCGTCTTGCCGAGCTGGCGGGGCTTGCCGGTCGTTACGGCGGACTGCTCGGTTACATCCGGGAGCATCTCTCCGCGCGGCTGACGATCGACCGGCTCGCCGAGGAGGCCGGCCTCTCCCGCGGCAGGTTGTCGCGCAACTTTTCGCGGGATTTCTCGATGCCGCTCAAATCGTTTCTGCAGAAGGAGCTGGCGGCGCAGGCCTCGCGGTATCTGCTCGGCTCTCCGCTTTCGGTGCGGGAGATTGCCGAGCGGCTCGAATTCAGCAGCGAGTACTATTTCTCGAACTTCTTCCGCCGCTGTACCGGCAGCACTCCCACCGCCTTCCGGAAAGCGAATCCCGGCCCCGGAACGCTGCCGCCAGAGCGCGCCACCTGTTCAAATACTGTATCAACGTTCTAGCCGGATTTTTCATTTTTTCCTCCGAAACTCTCTTGCTTTTTTTTATTTTTATAGTAAAATATAGGTGTGTAAAAAAAAACACACATGGAGGCGAGGGTAGTTTTCGTGACAGCGGCACAAAAAACCGATGAGCTCTTCCGGGAGTTGCGCAGACGGATCAACTCGTTGCCGGACGGTACGTTATTTCCATCGGTTCGTCAGCTCATGCGTGAAACTTCCGCCAGCCAGGCCGTGGTCTGCCAGGCGTTGAAACGGCTGGCAAAACTCGGTCTTCTGATCTCTTCCCACGGACACGGCACCTTCGTCAACCGGAAGCGCAATGACGGCAAGCCGGAGATCCTGGCTCTCTTTCCTCGCTACGAGAGCCACACCTTCTCCGAACTTCGTCAGGAGCTTCTGATTGCGGCAAATGAGCTGCAGGTCGAGCTGGTCACACGGGAAGTCCCGTTGAATGAGGATTTCCTTTCCCCTCTGGAAAGTTGTACCGCCGATGCGGTGATTCTGATGGAACAGCCCGCTCCGCGGCTGACGTTTCAACAGATAACGCAGGTGGTAAACTCCCCGGTTCCAACGGTTTTCTGCGGCAGAAAGGTGGCGGTCCCCGGCATCCAGTATGTGGCGGGGAACGCGGAAGCCGCCGGGCTGATCGCCGCCTGCCACCTCTGGCAGGCCGGACATCGGAAACTGGCGGTGCTGCTCTCGGAACCTCACTTTTCCGCCACCGACGAACGGCGGGCAGGTATGGAAATGTTCGCCAGCGCCAACGACTGCCGTCTCGAGGTCTTCGACAGCCACACCAGGCAGGGGCAGAGTTCCAGTGAAGCGGTCAGCCGGTGGCTGGAGAACAATTTCGACTCCCTGATCCGCGGTCGCTTCACCGCTCTGGTCGTCATCAGCACGGAGTCCGCCGCAGCGGCACTGCACACGCTGGAGAAGCTGGGGGTGAAGGTCCCCGAAGAACTCAGCATGTTCAGTTTCGAAATCCGCAGATTCCGGAAACAGACTTTCTTTCCGTGATCGACATTCCACTCTGCACAGTTGCCCGGCGGACCATCGAACTCATCAAAGACCGACTGTCCGGCTCCAATCAGCTTCCCGCCCAGATTCAGATCGCCCCCCGATTGCTTCCCCGACGTTCCGTAATGCAGCTTATCCGCGACGTTCAACCGGAGACTATACAACAAAAAGGGAAACACCGTATGAAGCAACAGGACATCTCAGGAACTCCTTCGCGAATTCACTCATTCTCATTGATTGAATTATTGATTGTTATTGCAATTCTGGCGATTCTCAGCGCCCTGCTGCTGCCTGCACTGAACAAAGCGCGGGCCAGAGGGAGAACCATCTCCTGCCTAAACAACATCAAACAAATCACCTACGGATGTTTTCTCTACTCCAGCGACCATGGCGGCTATATCGCCTATCAATGTCCCGGCAAGGGATATTCGGTGATTCTCTATGAAGGAGGCTACTTCCCCAGGCGGAGCCAGATGTGGCGCTGTCCATCCAATGAGCGGGGAGCCCTGCTCAGAAATTATGACGGTACGCTGAACTACGTCTACGGCATGTTCAACGTGAGCCTCGACAGCGACTTCACCAGGAATCAGACCGCCTACAAGATCAAACACGGCTCCTGCATCATATTCAAAGGCGGACAGTATCTCTACTACCGTCTGGAACGAATGAAACACCCGGGGAAAATCCCGCTGATCGCCGACGCCGCGACCACGCAGAGCGGCAATCTCTCTTCGGTCAATATTCCACTCTACGGTTTGCCGTACTACTGCTTCTCCACCGCAATCTACGAGAACAATCGCGGACTTCACGCCATTCACGAATGGAGTACGAATCTCTCCTGGTTCGACGGCAGCGCGCGGCAGGTCGGCCGGGCCGCGCTGCCGACCGCCGGAGCCGTTACAATCCGGAGTGTCTTCGACCCGGACTTCCACGTCATACCGCTCATTTGAATTTCATTTTCAAATTCGCAGCCAGAAAAGGAGACGCCATGACAACGAAAAGACAGAAACGAACCGATTGCAAGCCCTGCCGCGCCGGAATAAGAGACCGGATTTGTCTGCTCTTCCTCTGCGTCTTGACGCTGCCTGCGGCACACTCCGTTTCCGCCGCCCCTATCCGCCGGAGATCGCCGCCTGGGACAACGCGGAGATTCGTCGCCAGGAGGAGAACGCCGTCCGGCTTCTGCAGGAGATCCGTGCCGCCGTTGCCGCCGGGGTGAAAGAGTACAAAATGCCGCGCGACCATTACCGGTTCAGCCACGATCGCGCTCCCTCTCTGCTCCTCAAGGGGATTCGGGATTTCACCCTCGACGGCAACGGTTCGACTATCTGGAACAACCCGTTCTATCCGCGTCACGCCATGCTGCTGCTCAACTGCAGCCGGGTGACCGTCAAAAACCTGACCTTCGACAACGATCCTCCCGGATTCATGCAGGAGTCGTAACCGCGGTCACGCCGGAGAACTTCAATTCACAGTCCGAATCGACGAGGGGTATCCCGAACCCTCCCAATGGGAGGAGAAGCTGCGCGCCGGCCGCCTTCAGGCAAAACTCATTTTCGCGGACCGCGAACGCAGGCTGCTCGACAATCAGAAGATGGACTGGCTCAAGAGCGCTGTCCGGGGGACCGCCCCGCGCGAATGGGTGCTCACGTCGCGCAATAATCTGCCGTTCGAATACAACATTGTCCACCCCGGACTGCTCTTCGCCTGCGCTCCACGCGCCACCTACCATCTGCTCAGCCTCTGGGAGAGCGGCGGATGCACGCTGGAGGAGATCACCATTCACGCAGCCGGACACATGGCGTTGACGGAATCCCGGGGGAGCGGAGGGCACCGCTACCGGCGTGTCCGGGTGGTCCGCCGCCCGGGAACCAGCCGGATTCTCGCCTGCAACGCCGATGTGTTCCACTCCGCGTTGACGCAGAAGGGGCCGATGCTGGAGGAGTGTGAGTTCTCCCATGCGCTCGACGATCTGATCACCGTGCACGGTTCCTTCTCCTACGTCTACCGGCAGGACGCGCCGGACACGGTGACGATGCTCACCGAACTCTATCCGCTCGACTTCACCGGTTCGAAGGTGCGTTTCTGCGACTTCTCCAACGGTGAACTCTCTCCGCCATACACCGTGCTCTCTTCGCAGGGAGATTACCACTCCCGCGGAAAAGGAGAGGGCCGCCGGCAATTATGAAACGTTCCGCCTGACCCGCACGGTTCCGACGATGAAGCGGCTTCACCCCCCGCTCTTATCTCATCCGGATCAAACTCGACCGCCCGCTCACCATCCACGGCACAAGCACCTTTGCGGACACCGACAAATTTGCGGGGAAGGGCAGTGTCATACGCAACTCGTATCTGCACGACGGCTTTGTACGGGGCATCCTGATGAAGGCGGACGGCACAATCGAAAACAACCGCATCGAGCGCACCGGCTGCTCCGGGATTCTGGTACATCCTGACGTCTTCTTCCTCGAGAATCCCTTCCCCACGATGTCAGAATCGCCGGAAACACCTTCCGGGATACCAATCTGAGCATCAACGGAAAATTTTTCCCGATCGGCCACGGCGGCGGCGCCTCCATCTCCATCTTTCAGCCGCTCCGCCTGAGTGAACGCGGCTTCATGGAGAATTTCGTGATCGAGAACAACACCATTCTCACCCCGGCGGCGCAGGGAATCATCCTGACCGGAGTCCGCAACGCGCTTCTCCGCAACAACCGGATTGTATCACCGTTCCACCGGCTCGAAGCGTGTCCCATCCGGAACTTCGTGCTGAAGAATCCCGCCGCAATTTACCTGCAGGGCAATGAGAACATCACGCTGACCGGAAACCGGGTGGAAAATCTGCCCGCTGAATTTCCCACAGTCATTCCGTCCTCCGGGAGCGAACCGTGAGGGCCGCCACCTTCCGCCACGATAATTTCCGCATTCGGAAAAAACAAAAAAAATACGCCCCCCTTGACATTCCACCTCTTTTGTTGTATAATTATGTATTGATACGACAAAATACATTTGAGGTTTCATGGAATTACAGGAAAAAATCTACTGCCGCCTGCGGGACGATGTCGCTTTGATGAAGCCGAATGAACGCATCTCTCCCGTCAGGGAGATGATGCGCAAATTCAAGACGAGCCAGTACACCATCCAGCTGGTCATGGATCGGCTGGTCGCGGCAGGATTGCTGTTCCATAAACCGGGGAAAGGATATTTCGTGCGGGACCGGTCGGAGCGGCAGACCATCCGGCTGCTGTTTCTCTATCCGCACTTTCCCTGCCGGCTCTACGGGCTGTTTCAAGAGCAGCTGAACCGATTGTCGGAACAGACCGGGCTGTTTTCCATCCACTACCGGGCACTGGAACAGGGGGAGTCCTACCTGGCCGGAGTGCTTCCTGCCGATTACGATGGGCTCATCATCGTCAAGAGTGGCGGCACTGTCAAAAAATCTCTCTGGAATGAGCTGCAGAATTTCCCGTTGCCGGCGGTGTTTCTGGACTGTGAACTTGGAGATGCGGAAATCTCCACCGTCAACAGCGATTTCTATCTCGGCGGCTTGAAGGCGGCCGCTTATTTGATCGACAAGGGGCATCGACGTCTGGCCATTTTGAATACGGAGCCGAGCGGCGCCAGCATAGGCATGCGTTGCCGCGGATTCATCGATTTCGCCCGCTACTCACACGCTTCGGTCGAGGTTATTGACTGCCATGTGGACGCCTGGAATACCAACGGCGACAAGCTCTATACGGTCATGCACGACTACCTGAGCCGGAATAAACCGGCGTTCACCGGGCTCTTTCTGACCAGTGCGCCGCCGGCGCTCCAGCTCTATAAAGTTCTGAGTGAATTCAATTTGCGCATTCCGGACGACATCAGCGTCATCCTTCATGATCATCTGCCGGGAAATGCGTATCTCCAGCCGCCTGCGACCAGCATTCAGGCCGATATCGGAGAAATGATTCAGCAGCTGGTCGACGGGATGCTCCGTGTCTGTCGGAACGAGTGCAAATTTTTCACGGCACGCCTGGAGCCGCACATCATTGAACGGGAATCCGTGAAGGAGCTCCATGAGCCTTGAAATTTTTCACCTCCGGGGTGATTCATAACAAACAACGGGAGAAGAGCAATGAGACGGCAAAAAAGTTCGCACCGGGTCCATGGATTCACTCTTATTGAGTTGTTGATCGTTATTGCGATCATCGCCATTCTGGCCGCCATGCTGCTGCCGGCACTGAACAAGGCGCGGGAGCAGGCGAAAGGGACGACCTGCACATCCAATCTGAAATCCGTCGGCATCCTGATCTCCTTCTACCTGGACAACAACAACGGGCTGCTTCTGCAGAGATACCGGGCGGATTCCGGCGATATTTTCTGGTCGACCCTGGTCAACAACGGGATACGACCCGACCGGGACAATGGAAAGATCTTCTTCTGCCCGTCACGCGGCCCCAATCCGGAATTGTCGCGCACCATCGATTCGTTCTATACCTATGGAATTGCGCAGGGGCAGAGCGACGGACTTTTCCCGCGGGAGTTCAGCACTATCTTTTACGGCAGCGACTATTTCATGAATCATTACAAAAGCTGAAACGCCCCGCCATGCAGATCATCATCGGTGACAGCGGTTTCCTGGGGACCGGTTACGGCGGACACACGATTCTGACCCGCCCGGACCGGCAGTTTCTCTGGACCTCGCCCCACAACAACAAGGGGCGGCCTGCTCTATGCGGACTATCATGTCGACCTCGCACCGCCCCGGACCTACAAGGAAAAGGTGCAGGCTGTCCGCAATCTGACGAATCCCATCTGTCGCCTGAATCCGGTGACCAACGAGCCGGAAGAGATCTTGTAGAGCATTCACAATAAGGAGTTTTACCGTGAATCGCACGCTTTTGAAGACCGTTCTGATTTCCTCTTTCTGCCTGCTGTACCTCGGCGCGGCCGCCGGCCCGTTCCCGCCGGAGATCGCCGCCTGGAACGCTCAGGAAAAAAATGAGGCAGGAGCAGAATGCCGCAAAACTTCTCCGTGACCTGAATGCCGCCGTCGCTTCCGGGGCGAAAGAGTACAAGATGCCTCGGGATCACTATCGCTTCTCCCCCGGACGGGCGCCGTTTCTGCTGAAAGACCTGCGGGATTTTACGCTCGACGGCAACGGCTCGACCATCTGGACCAGCGCCTTCAACGTGGCCCATCCGGCAATGCGGTTGTCGAACTGCACCAATGTCACGGTGAAGAACCTCTCTTTCGACAACGATCCGCTGGGGTTCCTACAAGGGGAGGTGCAGGAGGTCGATCCGGAGGCGAAAACCTTCACCGTCCGGCTGACCGATGGATATCCCACGCCGTCGGTCTGGACGGAACATTTCAACCGCCTGCGGAACGGCAAGCTCGCCTTTGCCGACCGCTCCGGGCGTCTGCAGCCCAATCAGCGCATGGATTACCCGGACTCCATCGTTCCCGGGAAGACGCCAGGTGAGTACCGGATCTCCACCCGCTGGTCCTTCCCGTTCCGTTACAAGGTGCCGTTGAAGAAGGGGATCCGCTTCGTCTGTGCACCGCGCTCCTTCCAGCATGCGGTCAGCATCTGGGAGAGCGAAGCCTGCCGGCTGGAGAACATCACAATATATGCGTCCGGCCACATGGGGGTCACGGAGCACTACGGAAAAGGCGGGCACCGCTACACCCGCGTCCGGGTGATTCTCCGGCCGGGTACCGACCGCGTTCTGGCCTGCAATGCGGATGTGTTTCACTCCTCCCACGTCCAGAACGGCCCGATCGTCGAGAATTGCGAATTCTCGCATGCGCTGGATGATTTGCTGACGATTCACGGCTTTTTCTCCTATGTCTACCGGCAGCCGAAGGCGGATACGGTCATTCTGCTGGTGGAGTATCGGCCGTTTGATTTCACCGGGTCGCAGATCCGCTTCGTCGATCCGGCGACCGGAGAGGTGTCCGAATCCCGTCTGGTCAAATCCTCGAACGTGCTTTCCGAAGGGAGAGAGGCGGCGCTGGCGGAATATGAGAAGTTCCGCAGTGAGTGGAAGCTGAAAAAACTTCATCCGCGCAGTTTTCTGATCGAACTTGTGCTCGACCGGGGCATTCAGCTTGCCGGCCACCGTCTGGCGGACACCGGCAAGTTCTCGGGCCGAAACAGCATCATCCGAAATTCCCACCTGCACGATGGATTTGTCCGTGGACTTCTGATCAAGGCGGCCAGCCGAATCGAACACAACCTGGTGGAGCGGACCGGCGCCGCCGGAATACTGGTCATGCCCGACTTCTACTTTCTGGAAAATCCCTGGCCGGAAGATGTCTTCATCCTTCGGAACACCTTCCGGGAAAACAATCTGAGCATCAATGGAAAACGTTTTGCCGCCGGCAGCGGCGCCATCTCGATTCTCCAGCCGCAGACGCCGGGCGGCCGCGGCTCCATCCGGAACATCAGGGTGGAGGAGAATCTTCTGGAATCCCCCGCCGCAATCGGCATCCTCCCTTTCCGGCGTGACCGGCGGAACCATCTGCGGCAACCGGATCAAGGCGCCGTTTACCGGATGGGAATCCTGCCCGGTTCGCCGGGATCTGGAGAAATATCCGTACGCCATCTGTCTGACCGCCGACCGCGATCTCAAACTGGAGAACAACCGGGTGGAACAGCTCCCTCCCGGCATCTCGGAACAGAATCAACCGGCACAGTAATTCCTGCCGCAACCAGAGGAGAGAGTTTTCATGAAGTTCCACATTCTGCCGCAGCTTGCCGCCGCACTGATGGCGATCGATGCGGGCGCGGGATTCCTTCTCGACCCGGTCTTTTCCTCGGGAATGGTGTTGCAGCAGCGGAAACCGATCGCCTTTTTCGGAACCGCCGATCCGGGGGAGAAGATCCGGGTGACATTCGGGGCTCTGACCCGGGAAGCGGTTCGGACGACCGCGGCGCGTGGCAAGTGGAGTTCCCCGCGATGGAAGCCGGAAGCCGGAGTCATGAGATCACCTTCGCCGGCAACACCGCCACCCGGAAGCTCTCCGACGTGCTGATCGGCGACGTCTGGTTCTGTTCCGGACAGTCCAATATGGAGATGCCGATCGGACTCACCTACCGCCGCGGTATGTGTCTGCCCGATTGCAGAGAGGTGGCCGCGGCGGCCCGGGATCCGGAACTGCGCTGCGCGCTGCAGCGGAAAGCCGCCGCTCACGGCTTCCCCTGTCCGGCCGCATACAGCCAGGGAAAAGGGTGGCTCCATTGTACTCCCGCAACGGCGCCGCATTTCAGTGCGGTGGCCTATTTTTTCGGCAAAGCGCTGCGCGAAGAGCTGAAGATTCCGATCGGTCTGGTCATCGCCGCCCGGGGAGGAACCCGGATCGAGCCGTGGATCTCCCCCGACGGCGTGGAGCGTGCCGGGCTGAAGAAGGAGCTTCAGCTGCTGCGGCAGTTCGACTGGCCGCCCCGGAAACAGGCGGAGTATGAACAGGAAACCTTTGCCCGGTTTCGTCGCGATCTTGAGGCGTGGCTTCCTTCGTTCCGGCAGAGGACCGGCGACGGTGAGGCGAAGTTCACCGGCTGGCTGGAACCGGACTATGACGAGTCCGGCTGGGAAAACTGGAACCAGAAGCTTTGTCACACCCATCTGCTGGTGCGCCGTTACCGGGTGAAGTTCGATCTCCCCGCCGCCATGCGGCAGAAGAGTCCGCTGTTGAAAGTTCTGAAAGTGGGGGAGTCCGCCGCCGTTTTTCTGAACGGACAGCGGATCGGCGGCTGGGAGCCGTTCGAACAGGAGGAGAAAAAAGGGTTGGCCTGCCGGATTCCGACCGAACTTCTGCGGGAACGCGACAACGTGCTGGCGATCCGCACCGAACAGCTCTTCCCCGCGCAGAATCCGGCCAACATGAGCAACCTGCGCCAGACCCGGCTGGTGCAGGGCCGGCAGCTCCTGATTCCGACCGGTTGGAAACAGAAGGATGAATTTGCCCTCGCCCGCCGGGAGGCGGGGAAATCCGTTCCGCCATCCTTCCCGCAACTGCCCTACCGCGATGCGAGGAGTTTCCCCGGCCTGCTGTTCAACGGCATGGTCGCCTCGTGGACACGGCTGCCGATTCGCGGCGTGATCTGGTATCAGGGGAATCCAATGCCGGGGATCCCCGGTATCTTCTGCAGCACCGGGCGCTGATCGCGGACTGGCGGCGCCGGTGGAAGGAGCCGGAACTGCCGTTCCTGCTGGTTCAGCTTGCCGGATACGCTCCTGCTCACGTGCGGGACTGGCGGGGCTGGATCCGAATCGGCCCTCCCGGCTGGCGTTGACCCGCGATATTCAGCAGAGGATGATGGAACTCCCCGGCGTGGGAATCGCCACCGCCGTGGACATCGGTGAAGCGGACAACATTCATCCGCCCGAAAAGCGGGAGGTCGGCCGGCGGCTGGCGCTGGAGGCGCTGCGCATGGTGTACGGCCGGGCGGTGGTCAGTCGCGGTCCGCTGTTCCGCTCCGTTGTCCGCGAGGGAAATCCCTCCGGATCCGTTTCGACTACACGGCGGGAGGGCTGAAGACCAGCGATGGAAGGGCTCCGAACGGATTTGCCGTTGCCGGGCGTGACGGGCGCTTCTATCCTGCCCGGGCGGCGATCGACGGAGAAACGGTTCTCGTTTCGGCGCCGGAGGTTCCGGAGCCGGAGTCCGTCCGGTACGCCTATGCGGATTTTCGCGGGGACTGCAACCTGCAGAATCGAGCCGGACTGCCCGCCTATCCCTTCCGATCGGATCCGGATCGGAGAATTCCCGCGCTGCCCTGACCGCACCACTGCCCGTCAGGCTGAAACGGCGGTCGCCGGAACGGGTTTTCCGCAATTTTCCGCCGCCCGGATTTGAAAAAAGGAAACCACAGGGTATGTTACCTTATGATTTACCTTTTACCGGGAAACTGTTACCATGGGAAAACCGACGATTTACACGATTGCGCGCGAAGCGGGGGTTTCGACCGCGACGGTGTCGAAGATACTGAATCATCAGGGGAAGATTTCGCCGGAGACCGCACAGCGGGTGATGGAGATCATCCGCAGACACAACTATGTGCCGCAGCAGCGCAAACAACACGGCAACGCGATCGGCGCGGTGACCTTTCTGAGCAACAACCGGCCGCTGGCGTCGTCATTCGTGGCGACGCTGCTCAACGGCGTCTGCCGCGAAGCGTTCGCCCACGGGCGGGACATCACCCTTATCGACGGCAACCGGATCTCCCGTCTGAGTCCGGAGGAGCTGCACTGCTTCTACACCGCCAATTCGCTCTCCGGACTGCTCGGCATCAACCTCTCCGACTCGGAGCCGTTCTACCGGAAACTGCGCGCCTCGCAGCTGCCCTACGTGCTGCTCTCCAACGCCGAAAGCGGCGGCAACTCCATCTCCACGAAGAACTACGAATCGGTCGCGGAGATGATCGACTACATCCTCTGCCGGGGACATGAGCGGGTCGCCTTTCTCGGTATGGTGATCGACATGTTCGAAAGCCACATCCAGCGGCTGCGCGCCTACGAGGATACCCTCGCGCGGCACGGAATTCCGCTGCGCAAGGGAGTTCGTGATCGACCTGCCCAACGGTGAGCGGTCGACGGTCAAGAACGCGCTTTCGCGGCTGCTGGCGAGGCCGGAGCCGCCGACCGCTCTCTTTTACGCGAGCGAAGATCTTGCGGTGGTGCCGATTCTCAAACAGCTTGGCGTGAGGATTCCGGAGGATCTCTCCGTTGCGGGTATGGCCATCGCACCGCCGGAATCGGAAGGCGGTCCGGAGCTTTCGACGGTCATTCAGCCGGTCGAGGAGATCGGCCGCTGCGGCGTCGACTTTCTGCTCGAACTGCTCGAAGGACGTCATCCGGAGCCGAAAGTGCTCGACAATCTGGTCCATTACGGCGATACGATCCGGAAAATCTGAATTTTTTTCCCCGCTACTCTTGACATTTGCCCTCTTTTCTGGTATAATTAGGTAAGAGTTTACCAAAAACAGAAAAACAGTTTTCTTAATTTAAGGGGACAACGCTCATGGCACACATGTTCCGGCGGCGGGTGGAGAATCCGATTCTGACCGTGGCGGATCTGCCGGAGGAGGCGGGGTACTATCTGCTGAATCCGGGGGCGGTGAAATACGACGGGGAATATCTGCTGCTGGTGGATGTATTTCACCGGGAGGGGGAATTCTCTTCTGGATCGCCCGGAGCGCGGATGGAATCCATTTCCGTTTCGACGCAAAACCGCCGGCGTGGCCGGCGTGTCCGGACGGGTGGGAGGAGAACGGCTGTTACGACCCGCGGATCACCGGGATCGACGGGGAGTTCTTCATTCTCTACGGCAGTCACAACAACGTGCTGGGGACGCGGCTGGGGATCGTGAAGACGAAGGATTTCGAGCACTTCGAACGGGTGTCGCTCGCGTCGGAGATCAACAACCGGAACGGGGCGCTGTTTCCGGAGAAGATCGGCGGACTTTACTGCCGGTTCGACCGGCCGTTCGGCGGGGACGAGCATTCGCCGTGCGACATGTGGCTCTCCTTCTCGCCCGACCTGGTGTTCTGGGGGAAGACGCGGCCGTCGTTGTCGGCGCGCCCCTCGCACTGGGATCAGCTCAAGGTGGGCGCCGGGGCGCCGCCGATCCGGATCCGGGAGGGGTGGCTTGAAATCTACCACGGGGTGGCGCCGTCGTGCGACGGGTCGATCTACTCGCTGTTCGGGGCGATACTGGACTACCGGGAGCCGTGGAAGGTGATTGCGCGGGGAAAAGCGCCGCTGCTCTTCCCGGAAGCGCCCTACGAGCGGAGCGGGCGGGTGTCGAACGTGGTGTTCACCTGCAATGCGCTGCTGGAGCCGGACGACACGCTGCGCATCTACTACGGGGCGGCGGACAACTGCGTCTGCTGTGCCCAGATGCCGCTTGCCGACGTGGTGGCGAACTGCTTCGACGGCTATCACTACATGCTGAACAGCGGAACGGTGTGAGAACGCGACAGTCGTCTGCTTCGCGAGGCACGGGGAGCAGATTGATTTGCGGGAGAAAATTAAAAGTGGACAAATTGGAGAAATCATGAAAAAGAGGCCGCTTATTGCCACCTACTATTTCCCAAACTGGCACTGTGATCCGCGCATTGAAGCGCTGCATGGAAAAGGCTGGACTGAGTGGCGTGTCGCACAGCATGCCACTCCCCGCTTTCCCGGTCACATTCAACCCCGGGTTCCGCTGTGGGGGTACCAGGACGAATCCCGTCCCGAGGTGATGGCGCAGAAGATTGCCGCGGCCAGAAATTACGGGGTAGATGCATTTATTTTCGACTGGTACTGTTTTAACGACGGCCCCTATCGGGAAAGAGCTTTGAATGAGGGATTTCTGGCGGCGCCGAATCGGCGGGAGATCCAGTTTGCCCTGATGTGGTGCAATCATAATCCGATCTACGCGCATCCGGGGAGTTACTGGAAACCGGCGGAGAAAAACTGGGACGGCGAAACCATCTCTCCGGAAACTTTCCGCAAATGGTGCGATTACTACCTTGCGCACTACTTCAATCAGCCAAACTATCTGCGAGTGGATGGAGGACTCTATTTCTCCATCTGGAATCCGGAGAAGATGGTTGACGGCTTCGGCGGGAAAACAGCCGCAGCGGCTCTGTTCCGGGAACTCCGCGACAAGGTGGCAAAAAGCCGGACTGGGCGAACTCAATCTGAATGCACGGGGCAGCTGGTGGGACCGTTCCCCCGGCTGGCTGGAGAGCGAAGAAAGGAAATTCAGAGAGTGCGGCTTCAACAGCTTCTCCGCATACCAGTGGAACGGCTTCGGCGAGGAGTTTCCCGCGATGGAGTACCGGGTGTGGATGAGCCGGGGGCTGCCGGAACAGGAGGAAAACTGCCGGAGATTCACTCTGCCTTATTCCCCGATCGCCTGCGCAGGCTGGGATTCTTCGCCGCGCACCGTCCAGTCGGACATGTACGAACCGCGGGGGTATCCCTTCAGTCCCGTCGCGGTCAACAACACGCCGGAGTATTTCCAGCAGGCGCTGCAATTCCTGAAGGAGCTGTACGACTCCGGAGTCTGCAAAAGCGAAATGATTGCCGTCCCCTGCTGGAACGAATGGACGGAAGGTTCCTACCTTGAGCCGGATACACGATATGGATACGGTTATCTGCAGGCGATAAAAAATACCTTTGGAACAGAGAAAACCAGCAGGAAGGAGAGGTCGGAATGAGAATCCAGCGATTGCTGCTGTTGTTGCTGCTGCCGGCGCTGCCCGCGGTCGCAGCGGAGTATTCGGTCGGGGAAACCCGACTGGAATTCGAGGAAGGGCGGGGGGGCATTTCAGCTCACGATTCCCGGCGCGCCCTCCTGTTTTTCCGGAGAACGGCTCTGGGACATCCGTTTTTTCGATGAAGAGGCCCGCAAGGCGAACACGCGGACCAGGGAGATTTTCAATGTCGGATGCAACGAGCAGTTCGTGCAGAGCAAGGTTTTTCTGGACCGGCCGCGGGCGAAACTGCGGAAAACCGGATTCAACCGGGAAACCGGCGTGTTCACGGCGGAATACCGTCATCCGGACGCGATCGTAACACTGCAGATTCGCCTGATGCCGGAAGAAGCGACATTGAAGCTGATCGTGACCAATCAGAGCGACCTGCCGATTAATTCGATCTTTCCTGTTCCCGAACTGGCGTTTCGACTCAATGACCGGAAGTTGCTGCTGCCGGCGGGGCGTTTCCCGCATTCGAAGCGGAGGGATGCAATAATTGTTACTACTGGGGCAGCAGTGCCGCCTGGAACGGGTTCCTGCTGCCGGCGCCGGACGGAAAAGTCTTCGCCGTCGACTGCATCCCGGCGCCGGATCATCGCTGTGACCCGACGATCAACCACATTGACGGTGATCGGGAGACCGGGAAAAAGCTCCGGTTTTCTCTCGAAACCATCTGTTATCTCCGAAAAGGCGAAACCCGGGAGACTCCGGAAATCCGCCTGCGGAGTTTCAAAAATCTGCGCAGCTGGGCCGACCGTTACATCGCCGACTGCTTTCCGGAGGGCTTGAAAAAGCTTCAGGAGAAATATCCTGCCGACCTCTGGAATCGATTCCGGCAGGCAAGCTGGGCCGCCGGAGACGGCGCGATCACTCCGCTCCGGGAGAGCGTCGAACTGACGCCGGGCAGAATTCTGCTGCAGAACGGCAACTACATGCATCCGCTGAAGGGTTCGCCGCTGAAAGTTCAGCTCGACAGCTTTCCGAACCATTTCCCGGTCAACTCCTTTTTCGGAACGGATGCCGAATTCGAACAGTTGATCCGCAAAGTTGCCGACAACGGCGGCATTTATGTGCCGCGCACCAGTTTCTTCTACTGGGTGAAGGGATCTGATTTCGATCTGGAACATGGCGTCCGCAACTCGGCGATCGTCCGACCGGACGGTACTGCCTGCACAGCCCGCTGGGGGAATATGCCCGGGTACATTGTCTCCCCGTCCGATCCTGTCGCCTCAAAGAAGCGGAAGGAGTTCTTCGACCGGTTCAAACAGCTCGGCGCCGCCGGATATTTCACCAACGTCATCTGCGCGGTCAACGCCCACTCCATCCGCTACGACTTACACAAGGACGCCCCGGCGCCGGACCGGCTTTATGCGCAGATTGAAAAAATGTTTCGTCAGTTCGGCACGGGAACTCCACTCTTCTGCGAGGGATTCGGCGGCATCTGGCTGCTTCCCCATCTGGCGGGAATCTGCTGGAACATGCATGACAACCGATACAGTCCGGATAACCTTCCCTCGTCGGCACGTTATCTTCTCTCCCCCCGGCTGAGCTGGAGTCCCGGTCTGATGCTCTCGCATGAGTATGTCGCAAATCTGCCGCACAACCTCAATACGAAGGATGCGACCAACACCATTACCCGTCTGACCCACTCTCTGGTGAACGGGTTCCTGTTGAAAGTCGGTCTACTGCCGAAGGAGAAGCTTTCGCGGCGGAGCGTTCTCTGGCTGAGAACCTGCGCGATCTTTTCTCAGGAGGTGACTTCGCGCCTCATCGGCAGACGCCTCGCCGACTGGAAGGAAACCGGAGAAGTCGTCACCGCCGATTATTCCGGCAGTATCGTCACCGCAAACTTTTCCGATAAGGGGATCCCCTGGTCGGACGGCAGAAATCGCGGCATCCTCGCCCCGGAAGGCTTCGGGTTCCGAAATGATGCGGAAGGCGTGACCGCCGGATATTTCTCGGAACTCAACGGGGTAACATTTACGTCCCCGGTGCTGTTGCTCGCCAGTCGGAAACCTTCCGGGAAACCCGGCTTTACGCTCCACTCGAAACGGAAGCGCTCCGGCTGGTCTGGAATGGGGCTCCGGTTGAAATTCCCGCATACCCCTCCCGGCTGGAACGCACCGTGCGCGGCGTCACACTTTCCGTGAATGGAAAATGCTACGCCGATCCGGAAGGAACCGCAGGCTACCTGCCGCCTGCACTCAATACCGGCCTGAAAACGGCTCCGGCAGCGCCACGAACGGGAACCGTTCCTCTGCTGATCGACTGGGACAGTTCGAAACCGCTGCCGCCGGAATTGAAGCTCTCCGCTCCTTCGACGGTAACTCCGGAGGGATTCATCTTGCAGGGAGAAACGGCACATTGACCTTCCGGGCACCGGCCCCGTTTACCCGGCGTTTCCACGCGGAACTGATCGTGCGCTACGACCGCATGCCGGGCAACCCTGACTATTTCGGCGTCACCCCGTTCATGACGGCAAAGCTCCCCGCGGGAAGCTATTACTGGGATTCCCGTACTGTTGAGTTCGGCTACACACTTAAAGCGGATGCATTCTTTCTGGCAAATATCACCGGCAGTACCGGACACTTTTTCTGGACGGATATCCGGAACATCGCTCTGGAACCGGGGAAATATTACCATATTCTCCTTGTCGTCGACGGCGGGAAGCAGACATTCTCCGTCAACGGAATAAAACGGACCATTCCCTTTTCGGGAACGATGCGTCCGACGCCGTTGGAATGGCAGATCGGAAGCGCTTATGATCCCATGACGATCTCTTTGATTCGTTTCGGTGGTGAATAAACAATAACAGGGGGAGTTACCATGAATCGCAAAAAATTTTACTCTTATCGAACTCCTGATTGTCGTAGCCATCATCGCAATTCTGGCGGGACTGCTGCTGCCGGCGTTGAACAGTTCGCGCAACCGGGCAAAAACCATCCGTTGCGTCTCCAATCTGAAGCAGTGTGGACTCGGACTCATCCAGTATGCCAACGACTTCAATCAGAAGGTTGTCCTGTCTTGGTATCCGTTGAGCTGGGGGTATTTTCTTCTGAAGGAATCCGGCGGTTATTATGCTCGGGTTTACACCCCGAAATATACTTCGCTCGAAGTTATGCGCTGCCCTTCCGCGCCTCCGGCACCGATGACGGGGACCCGGGATGAAGTGCTGATGAAGACCTATGGGGGTAATATTTCGTGGCCCAACGGAGTTACAGAATATTGCCGGGTTCCGTATGAGGGAGATTATTACCGGTTCAGTGCCTTTGACCTGCCCCGGGTGGCACTGGCGGAACGTAAAAGCGGCAAAAGCATTTTTCTTTTGACTGAGGCGTGTCAGAAGGTGACAGGCGCCTCCGGTCCCCTGCCGCAATCTCACTGGTGCAACACTGCGGGAAGCAGTGCGTACAAAGTTAATCTGCTTCACAGCGGGAGAATCGCCAACGTCCTGCGCGCTGACGGTCGAGTGGAGTCGGTGGACCGTTACTCTCTCAAAGGCGATTTCGGCTTTGAAAACGGGTTTATCGACAGTTCCATTCTGCTGGATACCGGCGTATGGTGAGAAACGTTCCCGTCTGATCGAGTCCCGGCACTCCGGCGGGCGGCATACAGGCCGCCCGCCGGAGCGTTCAGAAACTTACTTCTTCAGAATCTCCGAGCCGAAGGGCGGCAGCGTGAGTGCGCCGCTGCAGCAGGAACCATTCGCAAGCACGGTGAAGTTTCCTGCCGGCAGCCGGACCTGACGCTCCTCCGCCGTGTAGTTGAAGAGAAAGAGAAACTCCTCCTCCCCCTTGCGGCGCACCGAGGCGCTGATCCCCGGATTCTCCGCCGGAATGACCGGCGCCAGCCCGGCTTCCAACGCCAGTTTCCCGAGAAACTCCGAGAGGAATTCCTCCCCGGTCCGCCCGGCAAGGTAGTACGCCTTCCCCGCGCCGAACCGGTTGACCGTGATCGCCGGCATCCCCTCGTAAAGCGGATCACTGGTGAACTCCGCCAGCGCTTCCGCGCCGCGCAGATGAATCCGTTCGGCGTAGTCCACCACCTCGATCTCGCGCCCCTCGTACCGGAGCCACTGGCGGTCGAATGCCGGAATCCCGCCCGGCTCCTCATTCCAGATGCCGAAGAGCTCCATCAATCCATCGCCCGGCCAGCCTCCGAGGAAGCAGTTCGTGTTTTCATCCTCATAGCCGGAGAGATAGCTCATCACCAGCGTGCCGCCCGCCGCCACAAATGCCTTCAACCGTTCCGCCACGCCCGGCTTGAGCATGATCAGCATCGGACAGATCAGCAGACGGTATTTCGAGAAGTCCGACAGCGATTCGATCACATCCAGCGGGAAGTTGCGCGTCCAGAGCGCACGGTAGAAGGTCTGGACCGTCTCGCAATATTTTTTCTGATCCTCCTTGCCCGGTCCCTGGTCGAACTGATGCGCCCAGTAACACTCCCAGTCCCAGATCACCGCCGCCTGCACCGGCGTGGCGCTGCCGCAGATGTCATGACACTTCCGGTAGAGTGCGCCCAGTTCCGCGACGTCACGGAAGACCCGCGTCTCCCCCCGTTCCGACATGATCGACTACTGCTCCGTGGAACTTCTCCAGATTGCCGCGGCTCTTCCGCCACTGGAAGTAGAGGGTGCCGTCGGCACCGTGACCGATCGCGCAGAGCTCTTCGAGCTTGTGCTGGTTCGGCCGCTTCAATCGGTGGCCCGGCTGCCAGTTGGTTGCACTCGGCGCCGACTCCATGACCAGGAACGGCTTGCCGTTCTTCATCGCACGGTGCATGTCGTGACGCATCGCGCACTCCGAGAGGATGCGCCGCACATCCGGATCGATTCCCCAGCCGGGATAGACGTCGTCGGAGATGAAATCACACACCTCGGCCACTTTCCAGTAGTCCAGCCCGTCGTAGAAGCCCATCATGTTGGTCGTCACCGGAATCTCGGGCGTGTAAACGCGCAGCGCATCCGCTTCGAACTTCATGAAGTCACAGCACTGGAAGGTGGCGAACCGCTTCCAGTCGAGCGAATTGCCTTCGGAACCGCCCCACGGGGTGATCTCCGACCAGTCGGTGTGGAGGTGACTCCAGAAGGTGTTCCACCACGCGCGGTTCAGATTCTCCAGTGTCCCGTACCGTTCCCGGAGCCAGACGCGGAAACGCTCCTGGCAGAGTTTGCAGAAGCATTTGCCGTTGTATTCGTTCGAGATGTGCCAGACGGAGAGCGCCGGATGATGCGCGTACCGCTCCGCCAGCTTCGAATTGATCTCGCGCACCTTTTCGCGGTAGACCGGCGAACTCCAGCAGTGGTTGTGGCGGTCGGCATATGGCTGGCGCAGTCCGTGCTCATTGACCCGGCAGACCTCCGGATACGCAGTCGCAAGCCAGGCGGGCTTCGCCCCGCTCGGCGTCGCAAGAATCACGTGGAAGTGGTGTTCGGCCATGCGGTCCATGATCCGGTCGAGCCAGTCGAAACGGTACTCGCCGGGGGCCGGTTCGAGCATGGTCCAGCTGAAGATGCCGACCGAGAAGGTGTTGCAGCCGGATTTCTCCATGAGTTCGAAGTCGCGGTCGATGATCTCCGGGGTTTCGAGCCACTGATCCGGATTGTAGTCGCCGCCGTGCAGGATCTCCGCCGCATTGCGGATGATCGGACCGTAAGTTTCCATCGTTTTTCTCCCGATTGCCGGTTTTGAATGTGTTTGAGGGGAAACGTATCACGTTCCGCATAAAAAACAATATTCTTTCTGGGAAAAACTTTTGTGTTTTCCGGGAAACCTTTGCGGGAAACTCCCGGCGGGAAATTTTTCCGTTTGATTTTCCGCCTCCTTCATGCTATTGTTATCCGGCAAAACTTTTCGGGGAATCCATATCATGCAGCGTTTAACCTGGCCATCCAGAATTTCCTATGGAATCGGCGCGTTCGGCAAGGATCTCGTTTACGCCATTGTCGCCACCTTCTACATGTTCTACCTCACCGACATCTGCAAAATCAGCCCGATTTTCGTCGGCAATCTCTTTCTTGTGGCGCGCATTTTCGACGCCGTCAACGATCCGATCATGGGGTTGATCGTGGACAACACCCACACCCGCTGGGGAAGTTCCGGCCGTGGATCCTCCTCGGAACGCTGCTCAACGCCATCGTGCTCTTCTTCCTCTTCTTCAACCCCGGGCTCGACGCCGGGCAGCAGCTCGCCTACATCGCCGTCACCTACATCCTCTGGGGCGTCACCTACACGCTGATGGACATTCCTTACTGGTCGATGGTTCCGGCGCTGACCGACGACGAGAAGGAGCGCGACACCATCTCGGTCATTCCCCGCATCTTCGCCAGCGCGGCGTGGATGCTCATCGGCTACCTCGGACTGCCGCTGGTGAAACTGCTCGGCGCCGGCAGCCAGCCGCTCGGCTTCACCCGGCTCGGCGCCATCATCGCCGGAATCTTCTTCCTCTGTTTGCTGGTCACCTTCTTCTTCGTTCGGGAACAGGTCTCCCCCGGCAGGTGAAGCGGGAGCACACCTCGGTCAGGGAGATGCTCCGCATTCTGGGGAAAAACGATCAGGTGATCGTCGTGCTGGTGCTCGCGTTGCTCTTCAACCTCTCCTTCCAGCTTTCCAACGGATTTGCGGTGTTCTACTTCAAGTACGCCATCGGCGTGCAGGATCTGGTCTCCTGCTATCTGCTGGCGGCCGGGCTCGCCCAGCTGGCCGGACTCTTCGGCTACCCCTTCTTCGCCGCGAAATTCGGCCGGAAAACGGTGTTCGCCGCCTCCGGCATCCTCCCGGTGGCGGGGTTCCTCGTGCTGCTGCTCGCGTGCTTCCCGGCGGAGGAGACGCTGCGCTGGTGGAGCATCTTCCTCACCGGCGCGGTGATCAACCTCGGCATCGGCTTCTCGCTCGGAATCCTCACGGTGATGCTCGCCGACGTGGTCGATTACGGGGAATTCAAGCTCGGCACCCGCAATGAAAGCATCCTCTTCTCGACCCAGACCTTCGTGGTGAAGCTCGCCGGAGCGCTGAGCGGTTTCATCTCCGGCGCCGGACTCTCCTGCATCGGCTTCGTCGCCGACGCGGTTCAGCCGCCGGCGGCGGTGCTGGGGATCCGGATCATCATGGGGGAATTCCGATTCTCTTCTCGGTGATCTATCTTCTGATCTACTGGAGGTTCTACCGGCTGAACGGCAGTTACCTGCAGGAGGTTCGCCGGATGCCCTTTTCCCGGGGAATATCGGCCAACGGAAATCGGCGGAACTGCAGTTCGACACCCTGGAGTGGATTGCCGGAAGTTCTCCTCACCGGATCTTTTCCCTGCGGGGAGCATCGTATCACAATGTCTTTGTGGAAAGTGCCGGAGAGCTGAATTTTGTGGTGGAAGCCTGGAGGAACTGCCGGAAAAAACAGAACTCTCCGTTGATGGCTGTCTGCTTTCCGGAAAACTGCCGGGAGTGCGGTTGAACGGATTCGTGTTTTCCGAAACCTGCGGACTCGGCGGCCTGCGATTGAAAAATGTTGCTTTGGTGGAGAAGGACGGATATCGTCGTCTTCGCGACTTGTCGCGAAAAGAATTCCGCATGGGGAAGATTTCTTTGAACTTCGCTCTTTTTTCGAGGAGGAATGATGTCTCTGAATTTTTCATCTCAGATTGCAGGGCTGCCACCCGCGCTCTTCCGGGCGGAAATCCGTCCTGCGGGGGAGATCATTTACCACCCGCTGGCGGCGGTGGATATGGCTTCGCGAGAGCTGAAGTTCCATCCGAACGGCGGATGCGAAGGCTGGGTCATGGCCGAAGGCGATTGTGCGGCGGATTTTCGCTTCCAGCTGCCGTTTCCGGTGGAAGAAGCGATTTTTCGTCCTTCTCTGCGGCAGCAGACCGTGCTTCAGCTACAGAAAACACGGTGGAATTGACACTGATCCCGGGGCAGTACGGGATGCTGGAAATCAATTTGCATAGCAACCGCTCTCCCGGGTGCTGCATCGCCGTTTTCTTCGATGCTCCTCTTCCTCCGCCTACGGGGCGAACCCCCCTTTTCATCCCGGCCGGATTTCATCTTCCCGGCGAGTTGCATTGCTGTCCCGGAGAATATCTGCATCTGCTGCCGGGTATTCATGAAATCGAGGGGGGGACGTATTCTGCCGCAATCCGGCGATTCAATCTACCTGGAGCCCGGCGCGATAATCCGGGCTGGAGTTGCTGCGGAGGAGTGCAGAGATCTCGCCATTTCCGGACATGGGATCTTTGACGGCTCCTTCATGCCGCGGACCGTGGAAGAAAACTGGCAGGGAAGGGCGGATGACAGTTTCATTCATTTCTACAAGGGAGAGAACATTCTGCTCCAGGGGCATTGTTTTACAATCCTCCTTACTGGATCATTGTACCGGAGGGAACGCGGCATTGTACCATTCGTGACTGCAAAACTATTGCTTGGACCTGTAACAGTGATGCTGTTCAACCCAGATCCTGTCACAATCTTCAGGTAACACATTGTTTCTTCAAATGTGACGATGACGGCGTTGCCGTTAAAACCCGCTCTTCGCTGGGAAAAGACTCCCGCAATCTGGAATTCCGCGAAATCATCTTCTGCAATGAAGCAGCCAGCTGTATGGAGATAGGTCATTCTTCACAGGGAGATCTGCTGGAAAACGTTCTTTTTCGAGATATTGAGTGTATCCGCAGTTTCTGGGGATATTGTCACATCTTTCTAGTTGATCATTCGATCATTCGGAATATAAAATATGAAAATATATTTATAGAAAATAACTTACGAAGAATTCCGGAAATTTCTTTTTCTATCGCGGCAAGCGAATATGCTTCGGATGGAGAGTTCGGACGAATTGACGGCATAACCATCAGCAATCTCCATGTGGAAGATCAGTTCCGGGGAATTTTTCTGCGCGGGGCAGATGCCTCTCACGGAATCACCGGCCTCCGGATAAAAGAGATTGTAGTTCACTCTTCAGAAAGCATCCATACACTGACCAGTCTGGATGGAATTCCCATCGATATGCGTTACGCGGATTCTCCGGAATACGTTTGAACAATCCACCTCCTCCTCTGCGAACAAGAGAAACGCATGCAGAGAGGCTTTCCAATCCTCCTCTTCCTTGCCGTCACCTTCCTGTCACGGCAGGGAGCCCGATGAACTGAGCTCCTGACGAGGGTGCTCCCGGTTGTTGAGAAGGCGTGGCGCCCGGTAAAATCCGCTCCGGAATGCGGTTTTCGTGCGCCGTTCTGAATTCAGGAGCGCCGCCCCGCAGGGCGGCTTCCTACCGGTTCTGCGCCCCGTTCTTTTCCGGTCGTCAGAGCGGGAGCGGCGAAATCACGCCTTGACCAGCTGGCGCTTCACGAAACGCAGCGGCTGTTGTAGCATCCGGATGATGAAACCAACCAGAACGGCTGCAATAAGGGTCCCTTCACGGATGCCGCTGATCTCCTGAAACCAGCAGAATGAGACGACGACCGCGGCGACCACGATGGAGACGTCGAAACAGACCTTCGTCGTGCCGAAAGCGAAGCCGTACTCTTCCGCAACGGTCCGGACAAAGCCGTCTCCCGGCATGAAGGAGATGTCCGCCAGAAGCTGAAAGGCGATGCCGGTTGCCAGCATGGCGCAGCCGAGCAGCTCCTCCAGCAGTCGGAGCAGATAGTTTTCCGGAATGTAGAACGAGGAGAGCCACATGCCGAGATCGATGAAGAATCCGAAGGCGAAAAGGGTCGGCAGCTGTCCCAGCCGGGTCCAGTGGAACCGGCTGCGCAGAATGATGAACTGCATCAGCAGGAAGAGCAGATTGATGCCGACGGTAGTCATCCCCAGCGTCCAGGGAATGATGAAGGTGATCACATACGGCAGACTGGAGATGGGGAGGTTCCCAGCCCCGGGCGGGTGCTGAGTGCGACGCCGATGCCGGCGAAGACGAGCCCGATGAAAAACAGAATAAAACGCTTTCTTTTTGCTGTAACGGGATTTCATGGTTGTGGATTCCGACAATTTTTCTGAATCTGGAGCAGGGACTCCAGCAGAGTGTTGATCTTTTCTCCGGAAAGATTACTGCAGACCATTTGTTCCGTCTCCAGAAAGAGTTCGCGGAGGCGGCGGCCGACTTCCTTCCCCGGGCAGTGAGGGATACGATGGAGTTCTTCCGGTTGTCGTCCGTCTTGTCGCGGCGGATCAGGCCGGAATCCTCCATCTTCCCGAGGATCGGCGACAGCGTCGCCGGATCGATCAGGCAGCCGTCGGCGATCTCTCGCTGAAAGGAGTCGGGATGGCTCATCAGGTAGTCGATCACCTTCGGCTGGCCGGGCAGCAGCGCCGGATATTCCTGCCGCAGCCGGGCGAGAAACCGTTTCTGAAACAGCGTGTGCGCCGCCAGAAGATTGTAGTGAAGGGAGTGTTCCATGGTCGATTTCATATCATTAGTATCCTAATAATATAGCAGAAAATCCTGATTTTTCAAGCGAGACGCCGTACGGGCGGCTTTCGAACGGCGGGGGAGAATTTTTTTCAAAAAAAACGTTTTATCTATTGACATTTCATTTGAAGTGCTGTATAATTATAACAGAGCGAATCCATTTTATAATTCATCTGGATGGATTCTGCACTGTTTGATAAAACGTTTTCCTGTTTGTTGCATCGATTTGGAGCATTGAATATGGCTGTTGCGCGTACGGGGATCAAGGATGTGGCGAGACTGGCGGGCGTTTCCGTAGCCACCGTCTCGAAGGTGTTCAATCCGTCCCGGACCACGAACATCCGGATGACGGAACTGACCCGCAAACGGGTGCTGGAAGCGGCGGAGCAGCTCAACTACACGCCGAACTACGGCGCCACGCTGTTGCGCGGGCAGAGTTCGCACACGATCGGCTTCTCGCTGTCGCTTCCGGCGGAGGTGGGGGCGATGTACATGTCCGATTATCCGCGCGAGATTCTGAACGGGCTGGGGCGGGCTGCGGAGGCGGGAGGTTACCAGATCCTGCTGATTCACGGCGGCGACTACCGCAACTACATGGACATCGAACGGATCGACGCGCTGGTGATCCTCGGATTCCGGGTGGTGAGCAACGCCCGGCAGGCGGAGATGGTCGAGACGTTCCAGCGTTTCAACCGGCGGCAGTATCCCTACGTGGTGATCAACAACAGCTGCGATGCGGTGCCGATTCCGTCGATCAACCTCGACAACCGCTGCGGAATCATGCTGATCGCCGATCTGATCCGTCGCAAGGGGTATTCTTCGGTCGGCTTTGTCGGGGAGCTCACCTCCAATCCGCAGAAGCATCTGGTTGAACGGGAAATCCTGCTGCGGGAGCTGCTTTCCGGCAGCGGAATCGACTGTGACGAGAGCTATTTTCTGAATGGTTCCCGCCCCGGGGTGCCAGACCTGCCCCGGACCGGGCTGTACAGCCATACCGACGGGATGGAGGCGGTCCGGCTGCTGCACCGTCGTGGAACGCTGCCGCGCTGTCTGGTCTGCGGCAACGATACGATTGCGCAGGGGGTGATCTGTGCGGCGGCGCAGTTGGGAATCCGCATTCCGGAGGAGCTGGCGATCATCGGCTTCGACGATCTGCTCTATTCGCAGTTCTTCAACCCGCCGTTGACGACGGTTCGTCAACCTTACGAGGAGTTCGGGCGCCTCGCGTATGAGTACGTGAGGCGCAAACTTGCCGAACCGGACTACTTCGCCCAGATCGAAATCAAACCCACTCTGATCGAAAGGAGTACCACATGATGACGTCTCGAACCACAGCTCATGACCTGTCGGAAAGGATCCCGCGATGAAACACTTATTTACGTTAATTGAATTGTTGGTTGTTATCGCTATTATCGCAATCCTTGCTGCAATGCTGCTGCCCGCGTTGAACAAGGCCCGGGAAAGAGGGCAGGCAATTCACTGCATGTCCACATATTCCAATCTCGGGAAAGTACTCCAGATGTATGTGGCAGATTTTGATGGGCTGATTCCTCCCGGACAATGCGGCGGACTGATCTGGCATAAGGGTGGTCCTTTGACAAATTATATTGCAGAAATCGAAAAAAACTGGAATGCGGTTGTCGGCGGAAAAAACGGAAATACTCTCAGCAAGTTTATCTGTCCGTCCTATCATTCTGATGAAGCATTGTTTTATACAGTTGGATATAACGGTTATTTAAAACATTATTATATTTTTTGAAAAAGGAGAAGTCTGGCGGATCAATTCAAGCCAGATTCGAAAACCTTCAGCATATGGAATCTTTATTGAAACCTGCTGCACGAATCGTGATATAGAGAGTGGAGAGGTGAGCAGTTCTCCTTTCTCTCAGATAAACAGGGCAATTCACGGGATTCACACATTTCGGCATGGAGGACGGGCGACTGTCTGTTTTGCAGACGGGCACTGTGAACAGAATGACTGGGTATGGGCCCATCAACGGCTCAGCACCGGTCCCTTTTTCCATGCGCGTCCCACCACTTTAAAGTAATCAGGAGAGAGTTTGAAGTTCGCTGTTTTTTCAACGGAAACGAATGAAGTTGAGAAGTGTCCAGCCTTTGGAACAAAAAACAGAGATTGCTCCTTTTTAATAGGTTAAAATGAGGTTAAACATGTATTTCTCCATAAGGAAAATTCTCTTTCCTTTTAATCACTTGACCGGATGGCTGATTGCAACCATCATCACCCTGATCAGCGGCATCGGATTCTGCGATGACTTTGTCCGTACGTTGGGACCAGGTTCTTTTGGAAATCTTTTCGGGATCGGAATCGATCCGCATGATGACGACACAGTTATCACCACCATTGATATGGGGATCGCTTACCGCACAGAAAACGGCGGCGAAATCTGGTCCCTGACAGGCGGGAATTCTCAGGAAAATATCAATCCCGCTTACCGGGGCGGTCTCTGCGTGCGATTTGATCCCCGCGGTAATCAGCGGGTTTACATCGGAGGAGTCCACGGGTTATTCCGCAGTGATGACGGAGGAAGACGATGGTATCTGGTTCAAGGTGGTACTCCTGCCACTCCAATTAATGATATTGCCTTTAATCCGGCAAATCCGGATACACTTTACATCACCTGCGGTTATGGAAAACGTTCCGGAGGATGGTGGAAACACGCAGCAGGTGTCTCCCATGACGGAGGACGTACATTGAAATGGATGAACAATCCCGTGAGAAACGGGGAAACAAGAGAATCAATAGCTTTTTCTCGAATCATTCAACATGGCACGATGCTGTATCTCTGCGGTCCGGGTGGCCTGTTCCGTTCTCAGGATGCAGGAAAATCCTGGCTGGATCTGGAAGGTGGAATTCCTTATGCATCAGCCTGGCGGAAATCAAAAGGGTTTTCCATCGCAAGCGATATCGCAGTTTTACCGGATGGCCGGCTGCTTGTGATACGCTGTCCGGGACGGCTGGGGAAAAATTGAAACAGGCGGTTTCTCTGTTTCCGCTGATGGTGGTAATACTTTTTCCGAGTGGGAAAAAAATTTTCATATTCCTCCAGAACGGGGACCTCATTGCAAAATCGAAATAGCAACCTCCAATCCGGCTTTTATGTATCTGGGATGTTTCAATGCGGTGTATGGCACACGCGATGGAGGAAAGAATTGGACTTTTCTGAGTGACCACCGCGTTCATTGGAAAAATTTCCGGGAGCAGGATGGGGTCGCAAGTGGAGGGCATTTCCCTATGCTCGGCGGTAATTTCAAAGAATCTGAAGTTGGAATTTGGAGTGTGAACAACCTGGCTATTTCTTCAAAAAATCCGGAAGTTGTATATGTTGCTTATGGAAACGGTTTGCTGAAAAGTTCCGATGGCGGACAGCATTGGGAGGAGCTCTTTCTACGGTACGGAAAAAAGCTTCCGAAAAATTCCACCGGGATGGCGTCCCCTGTTCCCAGTCCATGGACTCATATGAAAACTGCTCGTGGCGACAGCCAGCTCGTGGTACCTAACGTCATTGCATTCGATCCTTTCCGTCACGGAAGTTTTGCGGCAGGATTCCATGATATCGGCGTGCACTTCACTGATGACGACGGACTGAACTGGCGTTGGGGCTGTAAGAATGTGTCGGGCCCGGATAAATACCAGATCGGAGCCGTCTCCCTATGATCCTTCTCGTGCCGGTCGTGTATATATCGGAGCCAACCGGAAAACAGCAGGTGATACCAGCAGAATTTTCTGGAGCGATGACTGCGGCAACACCTTTTCCCTCTGAATATTCCGGCACTGGAAAAAACCGCCGGGGCATCAGACCGCAAATGGAAGATCAGGATCAACTGGATTCTGCCGGATGACGATCGACTATGGGTTGCTTCCTCTGCCGGCTTGTTTCGCCGGGAGAAAGAAAACCTCGGATTTCTTCGAGTAGAATCCCTGGGAAGCGGGGGATATAACAAGAATTTTCAAAGTTTCCGATACCTTATATTATGCCGCAATCCGGCAAGCTCTCAGACCAGATCGTTCCGGTATCTTCCGGAGTACGGACAGCGGTCAGACATTTGTACAGCTTGCCCCCGGACAACTGGGAGACGCAGCTTCGCTTTCCATCTGTCGGACTGATCCCCGTGTCATGGTCGCTCTCTGCCGCAGACCAGGGAACTATTCAAGCGTATGGGAACCACATCTTCTGTACAAAAGTATCGACGGCGGCGAACAATGGCGGTTGATATCCGAAGAACGCGGTGGAGCTGCGGCAATCGATCCAGACGATCCCAATCGAATTTATCTGGCGATATGGGCGAAGGATCTGAAAAAAGAACGAACCGGATTGTTACTCAGCCGGGATGGCGGCAGACATTTCGAGTCCCTTGCTCCAGATGTTCCGGTGGCGGTCGAAGTCCGGGAAGGAAGCGGGTTCTATTTTGACCCGTTTAATCCGGCTCGTTATTTTTTCTCTTCCGGAGCCGGGATTTACGAATTCCGTAAAGCGGAAAAAAAATGAAGATCCGGCTGGTGGTGTTTCCTCTGCTTCTGGCATGGTATTTCGCTACCGCAAAAGAGATCGTTCTGGGGCAGCCGGAACTCTATGCATTGCTTGAAACATCCCCGAAAACCTTTTTCCCTGCCCGTTTTGATCATGTCGCCCGAATTCGGCAGATCTATCGGAATGGCGAGGCGCTGCTGAGTGTGGATGGCCTGTGCGATGAATTTGGTCTGGACGGGGTAGGCGTATACGGTTATGAACAGGCAGGCAAAGATGGCGTATTTCTCAAAATTGGCGTGGGACTGTTGCAAAGCGACGGAGCGCCAGCCTATAAAAATGAAACGCCATACCGGGTGGTAAAGACCTTTCCAATTTCAGTTCAGAGCGAATCCAATCTGGTGAAAGTCTCGCAGCGGGTACAGTGGAAAAATATCGCTTATTTCTATACCAAATTATATCAGATCAATACTGAAAAAAAGGTACTGCGGATCACATGGATTCTCCGGAATGAAGGAAAGGAACCTCTTGCTTTTACTCACTACAATCACAATTATTTTCGTTTCGCCCCCGGGGAGTTGTCTCCGAGTGAATTTTCCGCTTCCTCCCGCACCGCCATACACATTTATTTCGACAGGAAACGGTTTTCTGACCCCCATGAAATCCGGAGCTTATTGGAGCTTTGATTTTGAAGAAAAACGTTTTGTTCAAATAACGTTACCCCACCGAGTACGAATCCGCCCCGGATGCAGCATCTTTCGGTTTGCTTTCTATGCAGACGATACGTGTTTTGCTCCCGAATTGTTCGTCCGTCGGGTTTGCCTTCCTTCGCAGGAAACCTCATGGTATTGCGACTGGTTTCTGGATATCCAGGAAGGAAAATAGATGTCACTGATAATTTGAGAATGGGAACAATCGTCGATTGACGGACTGAAAAAACGCACCCGGCGCAATCGATTCCGGGTGCGTTTTTTGCCTCCAAATATGTCATACATATTGAAAAATTCTCCGGAGTGTGCTATGTTGGATCAGGGGCAGGAGAAAGAAAGGAGTCCCGGATGGAACAGAGCACGCGTCGCGAATCGCTGACCGACATTGCCGAGAAGAAGATCTTCGATTATCTGCGGGAAAACCACTTCCGGCCCGGCGACCGGCTGCCGATGGAGTCGGAGCTGGCGGAGAAATTTCAAATCAGCCGGACGGTCGTCCGCGAAGCGCTCAGTCGCCTGCGGATGATGGGGTTCATCGAATCGAAAAAACGGCGCGGCATGGTGGTCGCGCATCCGAACATCTTCGAAACCATTGCCAAAGTGATCGATCCGGCCTTTCTCGACGAGGAGGAGAAACAGGATTTCTTCCAGCTGCGGCTGACGATCGAACTCGGACTGGCCGACCTGCTCGCGGAACACCTCACGGAGAAGGATCTGGCCGATCTGGAGGAGATCGTCCGGGAGGAGGAGCGCGATCCCGCCGACTACCGGCGTTTTCTCGCGTGCGACTGCCGGTTCCACGCGCGCGTCTACGAGGCGACCCGCTGCCGGTCGCTGGCTTCATTCCAGAAGATCCTGCTCGGCTTCTTTTCCGATTTCGAAACCCGCTTCCGGCACGCTTCGAGCAACTTTGCCCGGCGGTTCGACGATCCGAAGCAGGTCACTCACCGCGATCTGCTCGACGCGTTCATCACCCGTGATGCGGAGACGATTCAGCGGGTGATGCGCCGCCACCTGACCATCCACCGAAATCCGCAGTTGGAAGAAAAGAAACGAAACAACTCCCCTGAAGTCAAAGGAAACCATCATGAATCCGGAAAACTGCTATGATCTCATCGTAGCCGGCGGCGGTCCCGCCGGCGTCGCGGCGGCAGTCGCCGCTGCTGAATTAGGCGCGAAAACCCTGCTGGTCGAGGCGATGGGCGAACTCGGCGGGACCGGAACCGCCGGCGGCGTCAGCCACTGGCTCGGCGGCCGCTTTGCCGACTGCTCCGGATTCGTGGTCGGCGGACTCTTCCGCCGCTTTGCCGAAACCGCCGCCGCCGAAGGATTCGCCCTGCTGCCGCAACCGGAAAAGCAGGGGTATTCCCCTTCGGCTGGGACGGCAACCCCCATCTCACCGCCGGAATCCCCTTCGACCGCTGGCGCATGAGCGAATTTCTCGACCGTCAGTGCCTCGATGCAGGGGTCGAACTGCTGTTTCTCACCCGCCTCGTCGGCTGCCGGGTCGAAGAGGGGCGGATCCGTTCCGTCACACTTCACAACAAGAGCGGACTTACCGAATGGACCGCTTCCCGCTTCATCGACGCGACCGGCGACGCCGACCTCGCCGCTGCGGCGGGGGTGCCGTTCCGGGTCGGGCGGGATTCCGACCATCTCACCGCGCCGGCGACGCTTGAATTTCAGGTGGAAGGGGTCGATGAAGCGGCGCTTTCAAGCTACATCAACGAACACCGCGCCAACCGGATGCTGGAGGAGATCCGCCGGCTGACCGAGCAGGGCATATGGAAGTTCCCCTATGACCGGTTCATCTGTGTACGGATGCCGGAAGAGGGGGTGTTTCTGATCAACACCTCGCGCCTCACCCGCGTTGACGGGCTCGACGGCCGTTCAGTCAGCGACGCGATGGTGCGCGGCAGGCGGGAGAGTTTCGAACTGCTCGAGCTTATGCGGAACCATTTCCCCGGCTTCCGCAACGCGAAACTCCGCTTCATCGCCTCGCTGCCGGGCATTCGTGAGAGCCGCCGGATCGACGGAGAGTTCACGCTGACCGTCCGCGACCTCCGCGAAAGGACGCATTTCGATGACACCATCGGCTTCTGCTGCTACGGCTGGGATCTGCCGGATCCGAACCGCCCGAGCCGCCAGCCGATGACCGAGGGAAATGTCGCCATCCGGGATCTCATTCCACTGCCCTTCCGCATCATGCGGCCGCGGAAAATCGCCAATCTGCTCTGCCCCGGCCGGGCGGTCAGCGTCGAACGGCATGTACTCGGGCCGGTCCGCGTCATGGCCTCCTGCATGGCGATGGGCGAGGCCGCCGGTGTCGCCGCCGCGCGTCCGGAACTCTCCATCGCGGCACTCCGGGAGGCGCTCCGCCGCCGCGGCGGCATCGTCGATGAGCCCGCACCGCAGCAGCGGAGGTAGTTTTGCCGGAATACGTCAGTCGAGGTCGGCGATGTGGCAGGGGTAGTCGAGCGCCTTGCGGAGCGCGTCGAGATCGAGTTCCCACGTTTCGCACTTCCGCTCGATCTGCATCGCGGCGGCCAGTCCGCATACCTGACCGGTCATCGCCACCGCCGGAATCAGCCGGGCGGCGTCCCAGGCGTCGCCGATCGCCGAGACCGAACGGCCCGCCACCAGCAGCGAACCGATGTGCTCCTTCGGAATCATCACACCGAACGGAACCTCCCAGATGATCCCCGGGCCGGAAATTCCGGCGATCATGCCGATCGAATCCGGTTCCGCCCGGTTGTATTGCTGATTCTGCATCGTCCGGTCCCCCCTCGATCGAATAGATCTTGCGGAAGAGCGGCATCAGCGGCAGCTTCACCGGGAAGAGCGTCTCACGGTCCGCTTCGCCGCTCTCGTACGCCTTGCGGTAATGCTCGCGCATCACCCGGTGGCTCTTGAGCACGAACTCCGAAACCGATTTTCCGGAAATGCCGTGGAAATAGAGCTTCTCCCGGTCCTCTCCTTCCGGCAGTTCAACGTCGTGGAGCATATCCGCCCGGCCGGGAATCGGCGTGAACTCCCTCGTCACGTTGGAGCCGAACAGCCCCAGCGGAATGTTGTCGAAGGGGGAGCGCTTCTGGCGTTTTTCATCGTAGTCCAGCATCCAGGTCGCGAGGCAGTTGTCGTCGGTCCGGCAGGAGGCGCCGGCACGGCGGGCGAGATCAGCGTCGCCGGTGGCGTCGATGAAGCACTTCGCCTCGATGCGGAGCCGGCCGCTCTTGTTTTCGACCTCGACCGCCGCGATTCTGCCGTTGTCGCGCTCGACCGCGCAGAAGAGGGTGTCCAGCCAGATGTCGACGCCCGCCTCTTCGAGCGCCTCGTCGAGCGCCAGCATGAACGCCGCGGGACTGAACGCCGCCTGGAGCCGTTCGGTCGTTTCCGTGTTCCGGCCGTTCTTCCACGCCGTCGGGACTCGTCCCGGCCCGTAGAGGAGACTCCGGTGCAGCAGCTCTTCGGAGACGCCGAAGGTGACCTGCCGGCCGCGGCCGTCGCAGAGCGGCAGATAGAAGTAGATCAGCCCGGCGGTGGCGAGACCGCCGAGCAGCACGTTTTTCTCCATCAGGATGGTTTTGCAGCCGCAGCGGGCGGCCTGCAGGGCGGCTGCGGCACCGGCGACACCGCCGCCGATCACCGCGACATCATATTGTTTTGCGGACTTCACGGAAACTCTCCTTTCGGTTTGTCGTTTGATCCATAACATACCACACATTTCCTTAAAACAAAATGGTATTTTTTCTGAATTTTATGTCTATCCGTCCAAAAGCGGCTTGAAAAGGGGAGCGAAGCGAACTATACTTTTCCCATGCAGAAGATCGATATCAGTCCCGGTCAGATTTTTGACGGAATCCACGTCCGGCTATTGCGCGTTGCGACCGGAGCGATCACCTCGCGCTCTCCTGGGTGGTGTCGCTGCGGCTATCCGGAGTTCATCCTGATCCGCGAAGGGGCGGTACGGAGCGAGTTCAAGGAGGCGCCGGGGCGGTTCATCGAGCGGCCCGCCCATTCGATCATCCACTTCCCGCAGGATTCGATCCGCCGTACCTGGCTGGCGTCGGAGGAGCGGGCGCCGTTCGTGTCGTTGACCTTTTCCGCCCGGAGCGACCTGCTCTTCGATCTCCTCGGTCTGCTGGAGATTCCGGATTTCATCCGCTCGGTGGAGGCGGAGGAGATCATGTGCCGGATGGTTCCTCTCGCCGGAGCGGGACACGCTTGCCGACCAGCTGCTCGTTCAGGAGCTGCTGCTGCGTTTTCTGCGGATCGTGGTTATGCAGTCGGCGATCCGCGCGGAGGCGGTCCGCTTCTGCCGGGAGCGGTGGTTTCAGGAGGTGACCGCCTGCATCGATTCCCGAGCCGGGGCTGGCGTTCTCGCCGGGGGAGCTGGCGAAGCGGTGCGGCATGTCCCGCCAGTCCTTCTACAGCAAGTTCAAGCAGGCGACCGGAATGGCGCCGCTGGAGTACATCCGGCGCAAGCGTCTGCGCGAAGCGGAACTCTTGCTGCTCGACGGCGACGCCGGAATCGGCGAAATCGCGGAAAAACTGCGCTTCTCCGATCAGTTCCACTTCTCCCATCTCTTCAAGAAGGTGTACGGCATGTCGCCGCTGAGCTTCCGCAAGGCGGGCCGGGAACGGAACCGGCAGCTTTACCGGAGCTGAAACCGGTTCATTTGGTGTCGTCGAGCGGGGCGAGCATCCGTTTGAGCCGGTCGGCGATCCGTTCGGCCATCAGCGCCGCGCCGAGGTCGTTCGGGTGGCAGTTGTCGATGGTGCAGTCGTAGCGGAACGGACCGGAGAAGAGCGTCTCTCCGTCGAGGAAATCCACGAACCGGTCGCCCTCGTCGAGTGCGTGGAGGTGTGTCCGCATGATGATCTCCCGGCGGCGTTTCCCATCGGGGGTGTTCATGAAGTCGCAGCGCGAGGTGAGCAGCACCGGCAGTTCCGGGCAGAGCGTGCGCAGGTGGCGGAAGAACGGCTCATGCGTCCGGGCGAGAAACTCGGATCGGGAGCGTTATGGTCATATTCGAGCACCAGCGCGGCCGGATCGAGTCCGGCGATCTGGTCGGCGATGTGAAGTTCCCCGAGGCAGGCGCCGCTGAACCCCATGTTGATCATGGGCAGGTCGAGCAGGCGGGAGACGATGGCCGGGTAGTTCATGCCGGGGCGGCTGACCGCGCCGCAGTTGGTGATGGAGGAGCCGTAGAAGAGGAGCGGTTTCTCCATCCGGTGCGGTGTGGGTTGTTCGATGCGGCAGCCGGGATCGACGCCGATCCGGATGGCCCGGACCGCGCTGTGGAGCGGGAAGTAGAGCGTGTATTCCCGGAACTCCCGCTGCCGGGGCAGCGGCAGGGCGGGAGAAGAGCAGTTCCGCGTGCTGGTCCTGTGAGGCGGGGAACTGGTTGCCGCAGAATCGCTTCTCCGTGCCGGAGCCGATGTAGAGGTCGAAACCGGTGCTGGCCCGGCGCTGAGGCCCGGCGTAGAGTTCGTCGTAGGTGACGTCGAGGGCGATTGCGGTCGAATCGGTGATGAAGCGGAGCACTTCACCCGCGCCCTGCCGGCTCATCGGGAGCACCTGCGGGCGGATGCACTGTTCTGCGGCTTCGAGCGGCAGGCGGCTCCGGTGCCCCTCGGCGTCGAGGAAGGGGAAGCCTTCCAGTGCAAACGGGGCGGCGAATCCGTCGTGGAAGACCATTTCGCGGCCGTTTACATTCTGCGGTTTGTAGTTGGTGTCGAGATCAGAGAAATCTTTTTCCGGAACCATTTCTTTTTCCCTCAAATATGTTCCCGGGCGCAGCCCGATTGAATCTTGTCCGATTTAAGATAGTATCTTTTTCCGGTTTGGCAATGGCGAAACGCATCAAAAATTCCCGAACAGGCGTATTTTGATGAATTCGCCACTGCATTTCCGGGGGACCCGCCTTCCGTCTCGCGGCGATTGGCGAGGGCGGAAGTTTTCCGGCGATTTTCACTTACCTGCGGTGATTTGCAAATTTACAAATCGCAAATCCATGCTATATTATCTTTTCAGAACTGTTTTTACTATGGATTCAAGATAATCACAGGGAAAATGACCGTGAAAGAGATCAAAGTCGGAATCATCGGATTTGGAACCGTCGGCGCCGGCGTCGCCGCCAACATCCTCGCCAACAGCGATGTGATCGCCAGCCGCACCGGTGTGAAACTCGTCCTCGCCAAAGTCGCCGATCTCGATATCACCACCGACCGCGGCGTGCGGATTCCGGAAGGGGTCCTCACCACCGACGCCGCCGAGGCGATTCGCGAAGCGGACATCGTCGTCGAACTGGTCGGCGGCACGACGGTTGCGAAAAAATTCATCCTCGACTCCATCCGGGCGGGCAAGCCGGTGGTCACCGCCAACAAGGCGCTGCTCGCACTCCACGGCGAGGAGATCTTCGCCGCCGCCGAGGCCGCCGGTGTCGACGTCTACTACGAAGCGAGCGTCGCGGGCGGAATTCCGATCATCAAGGCGTTGCGTGAAGGGCTGGTTTCCAATCGGATCCACCGCATCTACGGCATCATGAACGGCACCTGCAACTACATCCTCACCCGCATGGAAAACGAAGGGGCTGACTTCAGCACCGTTCTCGCCGACGCGCAGAAGCTCGGTTACGCCGAGGCGAATCCCTCGCTCGACATCGACGGCTTCGACACCGCGCACAAGACGGCGATTCTTGCCGCGCTCGCCTTCGGGGAGTGGTTCGGGCTCGATCCGGTCCACGTCGAAGGAATCCGCGACCTCGAGCTGGCCGACCTGCGCTACGCCGAGGAGCTCGGTTACCGGATCAAACTGCTGGCGGTCATCAAGGAATCCGACGGCGACGTGCAGATGAGCGTCCGGCCGACGCTGATTCCCCGGAACACCTTGCTCGCCAATATCTCCGACGTTTTCAACGGTGTGCTGGTCGAGGGCGACACCGTCGGGCAGACCCTCTTCTACGGCCGCGGCGCCGGGCGGAACGCCACCGCCAGCGCGGTGGTCGCCGACCTCACTGATGTGGCGATCAACCTCGCGGTCGGGTCGGTGCGCCGGATTCCCGCTTTCCGGCCGGGGAAACTTTTCCGGCGGGTGCTGTCGATGGAGGAGAGTTCGAGCCGCTTCTATCTCCGGCTTCAGGTGCGGGACTGTCCCGGCGTGATCGCGTCGATCGCGCAGATTCTCGCCGACAAGTCGATCAGCATTTCCAGCCTGATCCAGCACGAGCGTCGCGAGGCGGACGGCACGGTGGCGCTGGTGATTCTGACCCACGTCGCGCCGGAGAAGAGCCTCCGCGCCGCGCTGGCGGAACTCGCGACGCTTTCGATCAATCAGTCGCCGGTCAAACTCATGCGCATCGAAGACATCTAGGCAGAGGAACTGGAAATCATCATGGGAATTCATACCGTAGAAAAAATCGGCGGAACCAGCATGACCCGCTTCGGCGAGCTGATGGAAAACATCCTCATCGGCAACCGCCGTGGTCCGGAGCTTTACAACCGCATCTTCGTCGTCTCCGCCTACGGCGGGGTCACCAACCTGCTGCTCGAGAACAAGAAGACTGCCGAGCCGGGCATCTTCGCGGCGTTCGCCGCCGGCGACCGGTCGTGGGCGGATAAGCTCGAATCGACCCGCGCCGAACTGATCCGGCTCAACCGCACCTTCGAATCCCTCGGACTCCGGCAGGATGCGGCGGATGATTTCGTCAACGAGCGGATGGACGGGGTGAAGAGCTGCCTGCGCAACCTGATGCAGCTGCGCAGCTTCGGCCATTTCCACCGCGAGGACTATTTGCCGGCGGCGCGCGAACTGCTCAGCTCGGTCGGCGAGGCGCACAGCGCCTTCAATTCGACGTTGATCCTGCGGGAACACGGTGTCAATGCGGTGTTCGTCGACCTCTCGGGCTGGAAGGATCAGGAGACCGGCACGATGGAGGAGACGATTCTGCACCACATTCAGGGGCTGGATTTCTCGCAGTGCATGCCGATCGTCACCGGCTACGCCAAGTGCGCCGAAGGGGTGATGGCGAAGTTCGACCGCGGCTACAGCGAGATTACCTTCAGCAAGCTCGCGGTGGTGACGCAGGCGCGGGAAGGGGTGATCCACAAGGAGTTCCACCTCTCCACCGGCGACCCGAAACTGATCGGCAAGGACAAGGTCCGGACGATCGGACACACCAATTTCGACATCGCCGACCAGCTGGCGGACATGGCGATGGAGGCGATTTCCCGAAGGCCTCCAAGGCGATGGAATTGAACAACATTCCGATCCGGGTGGCCAACGCGTTCGACCCGGGCAATCCGGGTACGCTGATCAGCCGCAACTACGTTTCGCCGAATCCGCGGGTGGATATGATCTGCGGGCGGCGCGATCTCTTCGCGGTGGAGGTGTTCGATCCGGAGATGGTCGGCGAGAGCGGCTACGACTTCCGGGTGCTGCAGAGTTTTTGCGAAGCACCGCGTCAGCTACATCGCCAAGAACACCAATGCCAACACGATCACCCACTATGTGCCGGAGCGTTCGCGCGGGCTGGATGCCTGTCTTGCCGAACTGGCGGAAAACTTCCCCGCCGCGAAGATCTCCACCCGCAAGGTGGCGGTGATCGCGGTGATCGGCAGCAACATGAAGATTCCGGGCTTCCTGTCGCGGGCGGCGAAGGCGCTGGCCGAGGCGAAGATCAACGTTCTGGCGCTGGACCAGTGCATGCGGCAGGTCAATATGCAGTTCATCATCGACCGAGCGGATTTCGAGGCGGCGCAGAAGGCGCTGCATCATGAACTGGTGGAGAACGAGGCGCTGCTGTAGGCGGGATACCCCGGAGAGAGGAGGCCGGTGATGGAATTTGCGGCGGGTTCGGTGGCTGGCGCACTGCTGCTGACGACGCTGGCCGGTGCGGCGACGGTGCTGGGCGCCGCCGCGGCATTTTTCACCCGGCGGACCAATACCCGTGCACTTTCGGTGGCGCTCGGGCTCTCCGGCGGCGTGATGGTCTACATCTCATTTGTCGAGCTGCTGGCCGGAGCCAACCGCGAGTTGCGGGGAGGTGTTCGGCGGGGCGCCCGGCGCGTTTATTTCGATGGGGGCGTTTTTCGGCGGAATGCTGCTGGCGGCGGTGATCGACCGGCTGGTACCGGAGCCGGTCAATCCGCACGAGACCCGGAGCGTGGAAGATATGGAGCTGCCTCACGCGGACTTCCGGCCGCTGCGTCGGGCGGGGTTCCGGTTTGCGGCGGCGATCGCGATTCACAAGTTTCCGGAGGGGCTGGCGGTGTTCGCCGCGAGCCTCGGCGGACTGGAACTGGGGATCCCGGTGGCACTGGCGATGGCGCTGCACAACATACCGGAAGGGCTGGCGGTATCGGTGCCGGTCTACTATGCGACCGGGGACCGGAAGCGGGCGTTTCTCTGCGCGTCGCTGACCGGGCTGGCCGATCCGGCGGGCGCCCTGCTCGGATACCTGATTCTCGCGCCGTTTCTGGATGGAACGGTGCTGAATATGATCTATGCGGCGGTGGCGGGGGGGTGATGGTGTTCGTCACCTTTGACGGCCTGCTGCCGATGGCGCACAAGTACGGGGAGTCGCACTGGTCGCTGTACGGACTGATCGCCGGAATGTTCCTGATGGCTCTCGGGCTGGCGGTGGTTTAGAAAGGTGATTATCCAACTATTGCAGGGGTTTTGAACGATGAAAATGAGCAAACTGGTCGGGCGCCGGATCAAGGAGGATCCGAAGGACGCGAAGACTGTCAGTCACAAATTTCTGATTCGCGGCGGCTGCATCCGCCCGGTGTCGGCGGGAATCTATTCGCTGCTGCCGACGGGGGAGCGGATCGTCAGAAAGATTGAAGCGATCATCCGCGAGGAGATGAACCGCATCGACGGGCAGGAGGTGCTGATGCCGGTGGTGCTTCCGGCGGACCTCTGGCAGGAGTCCGGGCGGTACGAGTCGGTCGGCGCGGAGCTGCTGCGTTTCCGCGACCGCAACGAGAAGCCGATGATTCTGGCGATGACCCACGAGGAGGCGATCGTCCACCTGGTGCGCACCGAGCTCAACAGCTACAAGCAGCTGCCGGTGATGCTCTATCAGATTCAGACCAAGTACCGCGACGAGGCGCGTCCGCGGGCGGGATTGATCCGCACGCGCGAATTCACGATGAAGGACGCCTACAGTTTCCACACAGACCAGGCGGATCTGGAGCGCTACTACGCCCGCTGCCACGAGGCCTACGAGCGGATCTTCCGCCGGGTGGGGATGAAGAACGTGCTGTCGATCGAATCCAATTCCGGCATGATGGGCGGCAAGGTGTCGCATGAGTTCATGGCGATCTGCGACTGCGGCGAGGACACCGTCATCACCAATGCCGACTACAGCTACCGGGCCAACCGGGAGATCGCGGTGGCGGCCTGGAAGTTCGAAAAAGGCGAACCGCTTCCGCTGGAGAAGGTTCACACGCCCGGTATGAAGACGATCGAAGAGGTTGCCGGATTTCTCGGCGTGAAGCCGGAGAACACCGGCAAGGCGGTCTTCTATCAGGACGCGCACACCGGCGAACTCATCTTCGTGCTGATCCGCGGTGACTTCGAGGTCAACGAGGTGAAGCTGGCCAACGCATTGAAGGTGCCTGAGCTGAAGTTCGCCGACGATGCCGCGATCGAGGCGGCGGGCGCGGTGCCCGGGTTCGCCAGTCCGGTTGGAATCGATCCCGGCAGGGCGCGGATCGTCGTGGACCGTTCGGCGGCGGAGTCGGGCAATCTGGTGGTCGGCGCCAACGAGGCGGACTTCCACTACCGGAACTTCAACTTCGACCGCGACCTGGCCGGGAGCGACTGCCTGGTCACCGACATCGCCTGCGTGCGGGAGGGGGATCCCTGTCCGCTCACCGGGCAGCCGCTGCAGTTCCTGCGCGGCATCGAGGTGGGGAACATCTTCCAGCTCGGGACCAAGTATTCCGACGCGATGCACTGCGACTATCTCGACCGGGACGGCAAATCGCATCCGATGGTCATGGGCTGCTACGGCATCGGCGTCGGCCGGGCGATGGCTGCGGTGATCGAGCAGAGCTGTGACGAATACGGTCCGATCTGGCCGATGTCGATTGCGCCGTGGCAGGTGGAGCTGTGTGCGATCAATCCGGAGAAGGAGGGGGTCGGTGAAGCGTGTGAGCGGCTCTACTCCGAACTGCAGGCCGCCGGCATCGAGGTTCTCTACGACGATCGCGGCGAGAAGGCCGGATCGATGTTCAGCGACGCCGATCTGCTCGGCATTCCGTTGCGGCTGGTGGTGTCGCCCCGGACGCTGGCGGAGAAGCAGGCGGAGTTCAAGGTGCGGGGCAGCCGCGACGCGGAACGGATTGCGCTCGACGCGGTGGTCTCCCACGTCGCCGCCCGGATTGAGGCGGAGATGGAGAAGTACCGCTGACCGGAGAAAAAAATCCCGGGGTACTTGAAAACACTCTGAAAATATCGTATATTGTTGAAATCCGGTCAGGGCAATCCGGCCGGCACGGCAAGGGAGGAGAAGGCTGATGAAGCGTGGAACAGGAAGGCTTGCGGGAGCGCTGCTGCTCCTCTTCGCCGCCTGCGGAGTGCATGCGGTGGAGGGGAACCTTGTGGTCACGCTTTCGCAGAATCTGCAGGATCAATGGGAGCACATTCTTCCCGGGCGTCCGCCGCAGGTTTCCACGGTTTCCCGGGTGGTGCCGGGGCAGCCCTTCTCGATCCGGCTGGTTCTCGGCCGCTTCGCGCTCAAGGACGGGGCCGCCGATGTGACGGCCGACCTGGAGCAGGTCAATCCGGACGGAACGAAAGAGGCGATCGGCCGTGATCTCGTCATCTTGCGGGGAAAGAGCGACGGAAAAGGCGTGTTTCTCTCAAACTTCTATCTGGAAGCGGTGATGGAGGAAAAGGATGCGCCCGGGACATACCGGATCGTCGGGAAACTCCGCGACCGCAACGACGGTTCGGAGAAGCCGCTGGAGTGCTCGTGGCAGCTGACGCCGCCGCCGGATCCTTACCCCGCGGTGGAGCTCAAACAGAGCGGCGAAGTGCTCAGCAACTACTACCGTTCACCGAAGCCGGAACTGCTGCCGGGGTTTCTGGAGAGCTGTCTGCGGGAGCGGCCCGGCTTGAACGGCAAGACGCTTTCGCTCTATTACGGACTGGGATTGCTCTTCCGGCTGAATCCGCAGCTGCACGGGGGAGCTGCTCCGGATCGCGGCGGCGCAGCAGACGGCGGAGAGCCGCCGGGCGGTGGCGGCGGTGATCCATTTTCTGGGCCGGGAGGCGGGGGAGAATCTGCATCCGAAGCTCGATGAGGGCGACGAGCCGGGAGCTGGATGAACTCGTGCTGCTGCCGGACGAAGTCCCCGACACGATTCGGACTCCCGGGGGAGCTCGATCAGCTGTGGTTCGAGTTCTTCGCGACCGGAAAGGTGGAGCCGGTCCGGCGGTTGGTCGAGCAGCTTGCCCGGCCCGGCGAAATGCTGACGCCGAAGGAGTTCAAGGCGAAGAAGGAGAAGGGAGAGACCACGCCGGGAGGATCTGGAGAAACTGAAGAATTTCCTGATCACTCTGGCCGCGAACTGGTCGCTCAACTCCAACGCGAAACAGCATCCGCTGGTGAGGTATTACCTCGAAGCGATGCTGACGCGGGGTGAAATCAAACATCCGCGTTCCGCGGCTCTGGTCAAGGAGATTCTGCGGAAGGCATCACTCCCGGAGAAAGCCGGGAAATAGAAGAGAGGAGTGTGTATCATGTGGAATTATACCGATAAAGTCATGGATCACTTTCTCCATCCGCGCAATGTGGGTGAGGTGGAGAACCCCGACGGGTGGGTGAGGTGGGCAACGCCGCCTGCGGCGATGCGTTGAAGCTCACCTTCAAGCTTGACAAAGAGGGCAGGATCGCCGACGTCAAGTTCAAGACCTTCGGCTGCGCGAGCGCGATTGCGTCGAGTTCCGCGCTGACCGAGCTGGTCAAGGGTAAGACGCTGGAGGAAGCGGAGAAGATTACGAACCAGCAGATCGCCGATATGCTCGGCGGCCTTCCGGGAGGCGAAGATGCACTGCTCGGTGATGGGCATGGAGGCGCTTCAGGCGGCCATCTGCCACTACCGCGGGGAGAAAAGTCCGTTTGAAAAGGACGCGGATCACGAGGGGCGGATCGTCTGCAAATGCTTCGGCGTCACCGATGTGAAGATCCTCAAGGTCGCGAAGGAAAACAAACTGCACAAGGCCGAGGAGGTCACGCACTACTGCAAGGCGGGCGGTGCGTGCGGCGCGTGTCTCGATGACATTCAACACCTGCTCGACGACATGTGGAAACTGGAGAACGCCGGGAAATGATGAGTTTCGACGAGCTGCGGCAGGCGGAGGGGGAGCTGAAGGGCCGGATCGAACACCTCCACGAATTCCTGCATATCGATGAGCGCAGGGAGGAGATGGCGGAGCTGGAGAAGAAGATGGCCGCGCCGGACTTCTGGAACGACAAAGGAGTCCGCGCAGAACACGGTTGCCCAGCTCTCCGGCTGCCGGAATCTGGTCGAACCGTTTCGGCGGCTGGAGTCCGAAGTGGAGGACTATTCGGTCGCGCTCGAACTTGCGGGCGAAGACGAGGAGTTTCTCAAGGAGGCGGAGATCGCCTACCGGCGGCTGCTCAAGTCGCTGGACCGGATGGAGATCATGAGTTTTCTCTCCGGCAAGTTTGACCGCAACAACCTCTATTTTTCGATCCACGCCGGAGCGGGCGGCACCGAGTCTTGCGACTGGGCGAACATGCTTCTTCGCATGTATCGGCGCTTCTTCGAGCGGCGCGGCTGGAAGGATGAGGTGATCGACCTGCAGCCCGGCGAAGAGGCGGGCGTGAAGAGCGTCACGCTGCACGTCACCGGGGAGTTCTCCTACGGCTATATGAAGGGGGAGAAGGGGGTGCACCGGCTGGTGCGCATTTCGCCGTTCGACAGCAATGCGCGGCGACACACCAGCTTCTGCTCGGTGGATGTCTTCCCCGAACTCGATGACGACATCGAGGTGGAGATCGACGAGACCGAGCTGCGGATCGACACCTACCGCTCCAGCGGCGCGGGCGGGCAGCACGTCAACACCACCGACTCGGCGATCCGGATCACCCACCTGCCGACCGGCATCGTGGTCTGCTGCCAGAACGAGCGTTCACAGCACAAGAACCGCGCCACGGCGATGAAGATGCTGAAAGCCAAACTCTACGAATACGAGGAGGAGAAGCGCCGCAACGAGGCGGATGCGATCCGCGGCGAGAAGGTGGAGAACGGCTGGGGCAGCCAGATCCGCAGCTATGTGCTTCAGCCCTACCAGATGGTCAAGGACCTGCGGACCGAAGTGGAGACCAGCGATACCGCCGGGGTGCTCGACGGAGAGATCGATCAGTTTATCGAGGCGTATCTGAAGAGTTCCCACTGACCGGAGCCACAAAACGGGATTGCCCGCTCCTCCCCGCCCGGGAGGGGCGTTTTTCTTCCGGCCGGGAAGCTTTGCGCGGGAGCAGAAAGGGGCGACGGGGGCGCAAATTCCCTGGAACATTTTCGTTTTCTTTGCGCATGCACTTGAAAATGAAGCGGACAGGTGCTATTTTAAAATTCATGTATCTGCCGGAAATCGGGCCCCAATCGTTTGATGAAGGCTTGACACCCGTTTTCCGGGAAGCAAAAACAAGAAGGAAAGGGATTGGTTATGCCAACCGCAAGTCGAGCGAAACACAAATTCTGCCGCCGGGTCGGCCAGTGCATCTGGGGTGACCCGAAGTGCCCGAGCGTCAAGCGTCCGTATGCGGCCGGTCCGCACGGCAAGGGACGCCGGGTGAAGCTCTCCACCTACGGCGAACTGTTGATGGAGAAGCAGAAACTCAAGAACTATTACGCGATCAGCGAGAAGCAGCTCCGCATCGCTTACGCCAAGGCGAAGGCCGGTACCGGTCAGGCGCACGAAAAGCTGTTCCGCAGCTTGGAGCAGCGGCTTGATGCGATGGTGTTCCGCGCCGGATTCGCGCCGACCATCTTCGCCGCCAAGCAATATGTGAACCACGGCCACATCCTCGTGGACGGCAAGCGGGTTGACCGCGCCAGCTATCAGGTCCGCGAAGGTCAGGTCATTTCGATCAACGCCGAGAAGTCTCCGGCGATCGCCGAGATGGCCAAGAAGGGCAATTCGGTTGTGCCGCCGTACATGGAGGTCGATCTCGACAACCTCAAGGCCACGCTGACCCGCGCGCCGCAGCTGGAAGAGATTCCGGTGAGCGTCAAGATCATGAGCGTGATCGAGTACTACGCGCGCTGAGTTCCGCTTCGGCGAATACGAAAAAACCCGGCAGGAGAAATTCCCGCCGGGTTTTTTGTTTCAGGGCGGCGGAACAGAACGGTCATTGTGTCTGTTCCGCCGGCAGTGGCGAGGTCAGTCGGCGGAGAATCCCGCCTCGTCGACCAGAAGTTGCTTGAGTTTGGAGAGGGCCTGATTCTGGATCTGGCGGACCCGCTCCCGGGTACGGCCGATCTCCTGGCTGACCTCTTCGAGGGTAAGCGGGCGGTTGCCGTGCAGGCCGAACCGCATTTCCAGAATGCGGCGTTCGCGGTCTTCGAGTTTTTCGAGCAGGTCCATCAGCCGGAAGACCGATTCGACGTCGCCGAGGATCTGGTCCGGGGTCATCGCGTGGCGGTCGGGAATGATATCCTGAAACTCCCCTTCCTCCCCCTGCTGGATCGGGTCGTGCAGCGAAAAGGTGCGCAGGTCGGCCAGGCGGGAGACCGGCGACGGTCCGTTCGCTGAAGTCGAGATGTTCGGCGATTTCTGCGTCGGATGGCTCTCTGCCGAGCTCTTCGGCCAGCTTCATGCGGACCGATTTGATCTTGTTGATCTTGCCCGCCGACTGGACCGGGATGCGGATCGTCCGGCTCTGGTTGGCCAGCGCGCGCCGCATCGACTGCTTGATCCACCAGGCGGCGTAGCTGCTGAACTTGGCCCCCTTGGCCGGATCGAACTTCTCCACCGCCCGCATCAAACCGATGTTGCCTTCGGAGATCAGGTCGAGCAACGGCAGGCCCAGCCCCTTGAAATCGTGGGCGATCTTGACCACCAGCCGAAGGTTCGCCTTGATGAGGGTGGAACGGGCGTCTTCATGACGGTCGAGGTCGCCGCAGTGGATGGCGTCGGCAAGTTCGGCCTCCTCCTTCTTGTTGACCAGCGGAATCCGGGCAATCTCGCCCATGTAGACCTTCATGGTGTCGTTTTTGGTTCCGGCGACCACCTTGGAGTCGAGCGCGATCTTGCGGGCGGAATCCTTCTCCTGCTTGGTACGTGGTTTTGCGGCGGCTTCGCCGGTTTTGCGGCGGCGTTTCGCTTCCGCCTCGGCGTCGACCTCTCCGCCCGGAACGGCCTTCGGAGTCTTCGGCGCAAACTTCACCGGTGGAGCTTCCACTTTCTTGATGACCAGCTTGCGACCGGCGCGGGATTCCGCGAGCGGTTCGACCGAGGGGAAGTCGTCCTCCTCGTCCGGGAGATCGGGGAGAGGTGCAAGCGGTACCGCCGGCGCGATTCCGGCGGCGCACCTCTTAGCTCCGAACTCCGCTGCTTCATCCGATTTTTCTTTCCGGGAGGAGGTGTCCGCCGTGGAGGCGGACTTCGACGCGAAGTTCTGTTCTGTCATGGAGGATCCTTTTTCCGCGCACCGAAACAGACCGGAATTCGCCGGCGGACGCGGAAATTTTAAAATAATTTCAACTTTTTATTGATAAACCCGGACTTTACCGCTACCAAAATTCACAAATGCGGCTTATAATAAAACGGTGCAAACAACCGGGGTTCGTTATTTGCAACCTCTTAAATGGAACAACATATAACAAAATGAGCAAAAATCAAGCCGCAAGCACGGTGAATTGGCGTAAAATTCTGAAAAAATATCTGGCCGATTCCACTGCGGCGGCGGTCAGTCGCGGCGGAGTCGATCCCGGCACGGTTGCGCTGCCGCTGCTGCGTGCCGCGGTTTCGGAAATTCCCCGCTGATCGCCGCGCTGCCGGAACTCAATCTGGTCGATCGCGTCGTCGCGGAAATCGAAGCACTCAACCGCGAGCTGGAAATCGATTTGAAGATGCTGGTGATTCCGGAATCCGGCCGGGGGGAAGCTGCTCTTCCCCGGAGGAGAAAGCCGCCGGGCGCGCGCGCTCAATTCGGCGCTCAACGGTCGATTCGATCTGGTGATCGGCAGCATTCACGCCCTGCTGGCGCCGGCGCCGCCGCCGGAGGAGACCCGCGATGCTCAGCTGGTGCTGGTTCCCGGCATGGAGATTCCAATCGGGGAGCTGGTCGAGAAGCTTGTGCGTCTCGATTACGACGACGAGTATGAGGTCTCGGTTGCGGGGAGTTTGCCCGGCGCGGCGGCATCGTCGATATTTTCAGTCCGGCGCACGACGCGCCCTGCCGGATCGAATTCTTCGGGGACGAGATCGATTCCATGCGCACCTTTTCGCCGGAGAGTCAACGTTCTACCGGGAGCGTCTCCGAATATCGGGTGATCGGCCGGGCCGGAATCACCGCGGGAGGTGCCGCCGATGCCGACCTCTTCTGCTATTTTGCACACCGCAACTGGCGGCTGCTGACGGTCTATCCGGAGAGCTGCCTCGACCGGCTTGAGAAGTATGCCTCTCCGGAGGTGTGCCGCCGGTGGGAGACTTTGTGGGAGGAGAAGGAGGCCGCACAGGAGGCGATGGCCTTCTACGACGCCGCTTCCGAGGCGTACCACCCGGAAGCGGAGGCTGCCGACGTATTTCCCGCGGCCGGAGAGATCGCCGGTGAAATCGGCGAAAGTGCGAAGGCGGGCGCGGAGGAACTGCGGCGGCAGATGTTGCTCGGCAACCTCCGCCGGGCCGCCGATTCCGGCATGCGCGTGGTGGCTCTCGCCCCCCCATCCGGAAAATCTTCCCGCGCTCGAAGCGTGGTGTACCCGGAACGAACTGGCCGTCTGCCACCCCTCGTTCGATGTCGCCGGAATCGGCGCCGGATTTTCGCTCCCGGCCGAACAGCTGCTGCTCATCACGGAGAAGGAGCTGATCACCGCCGGATTCTCCCGCGAGGGACGGACGGCGGAAGGGGAGGTGCCGGCACCGGTCAGCGCGGATCCGGCGGCGGTTCCGGTGCCGGAGTTCTCGCTCGCCGACCTCGACGAGGGGGATTACGCGGTGCACATCGATCACGGCATCGGGATCTTCCGGGGATTTCGCACACTGACCAGCCGTGGCGTCTCCCGCGAAGTGCTGGTCATCGAGTATGCGGACAATCAGATCCTCTACGTGCCGCTGCTGCAGGCGCACAAGGTGAGCCGTTATCTCGGCAGTCCCGGCAAGGTGACTCTGCATCGGCTCGGCGGAGTGCGCTGGAGCCGGGACAAGGAGAGCGCCCGGCGGAGCGTCCGTTCCTACGCCGCGGACATGTTGCGGCTTCAGGCGATGCGGCAGGCGGCGCCGGGCATCGTCTTCCCGCCGGACACAGCGGAAACCCGCGCCTTTCTACGGGCGTTTCCCTTCAACGACACGCCGGACCAGCGCCGTTCGACCGCCGAGATCCGGGCCGACATGGAGTCGCCGCGGCCGATGGACCGGCTGCTCTGCGGCGACGTCGGCTACGGCAAGACCGAGCTGGCGATGCGGGCGGCGTTCAAGGCGGTATCCGCCGGGTATCAGGTGGCGATTCTGGCGCCGACGACGGTGCTGGCGCAGCAGCACTACTACAGTTTCCGGGAGCGGTTCGCCGCCTATCCCTACACGATCGACGTGCTCAGCCGGTTTCGTTCCGCATCCGAGCAGAACGAGATCATCCGCCGGCTCGGCAACGGCGGCATCGACATCATCATCGGGACCCACCGGCTCTGCAATCCGGAGTTGAAGTTCCACAACCTCGGGCTGGTGGTGATCGACGAGGAGCAGCGGTTCGGCGTCAAGCACAAGGAGCGGCTCCGCCGGTTCCGCGCCGAAGTGGATGTGCTCACCATGTCGGCGACGCCGATTCCGCGGACGCTCTATCTGGCGATGGCCGGAGCGCGCGACCTGAGCACGCTGATGACCGCGCCGAAGCTCCGGCTGCCGGTCAAGACGGTGATCGCGCCGGAGGAGGACCGGCTTGTGGTGCAGGCGATCGAGGCGGAACTTGCCCGCGGTGGACAGGTCTACTATCTGCACAACCGGGTGCGCACGATCGAGGAGGTGGCGAAGAAGCTGCGCTCCCTGCTGCCGGACGTCCGTTTCGCCGTCGCCCACGGCCAGATGCCGGAGGAGGAGCTCGAGGCGGTCATGACCAGCTTTCTCGAGGGAAGATCGACTGCCTTGTCTGCAGTACCATCATCGAATCCGGTCTCGACGTGCCGAACGCCAACACCATCATCATTGAACGGGCCGACCGGTTCGGGCTGGCCGAACTCTATCAGCTCCGCGGCAGGGTCGGCCGCTGGAAGCACCAGGCCTACGCCTACATGCTGCTGCCGAAGAGCCAGCTGGTCACCTCCGACGCGCGCAAGCGGCTCTCGGCGATCCGCCGCTGTTCCAATCTCGGGGCGGGATTCCAGCTGGCGCTGCGCGATCTGGAGATCCGCGGCTCGGGGAACCTGCTCGGCGCGGAGCAGTCGGGCCACCTCAACACGATCGGATTCGACCTCTACTGCCACTTGCTCAAGCAGGAGGTCGGCAAGCTGCGCGGCGAAAAGAGCGAATTCCTGCCGGAGGTGGAGATGGCGATCGACTTCATCAGTTTCACGTTGACCGCGCCGGATGGGAAGCTCGCCGCGGCGTTTCCGCCGGAGTACATCGGCGGGGGACCGTCTCCGGCTCGACGCCTACCGGAGGTTGAGTGCGCTCAACTCCGAAGAGGAGCTGGCCGACTTCGCCGCGGAACTGCGCGACCGGTACGGAAAGCTGCCGAAGTGCGCCGAGACGCTGCTGGAGGTGGTACGGCTGCGGATTCTCGCCGCGCAGGCCGGATACGAACACTTCACCGTGGTGGACGGAAGGGTGACGCTCAACAATCCCGGCGGCACCATCTACCGGAAGAAGGGACTTCAGCCGGTGATCGACTACCGCAATCCGCCGGAACTGCGGCTGGTGCATCTGCTTGCCCTGCTGCGGGAGATTCCCCGGAAGGAGCGGTCGTGAACCGGATCGATCTGCATACACACAGCAGCTGTTCCGACGGAAGCTGCACCCCGACCGAACTGGTGGAGCTGGCCGCCGCCTCCGGACTCGCTGCCGTCGCGCTCACCGACCACGACACCGTCGCCGGAATTCCGGAGTTTCTGGAGGCGGGGCGGCGCCATCCGGAGGTGGAGACGATTCCCGGCGTGGAACTCTCCACGATGTTCGGCAACCGGGAGCTTCACTTCGTCGGGCTCTTCATCGATCCGGAGACGCCGGAACTTGCGGAATTTCTCGAACGGATGCGGGAGGGGCGCCGCCGCCGCAACGAATTGATCCGGCTCAAGCTCAACACGCTCGGGTATCCGGTCTCCTGGGAGGACCCGGCGTTCGCCGGTGCTTCGTCCGACAGCGCCAGCATCGGAAGGCCCCACTTCGCCCGCGCGCTGATGCGGAAATACGGATTCCCCACCATGCAGTCGGTTTTCGACCGGCTGCTCAAGCGCGGCTGCGCGGCCTACGTGCCGCGCGAACTGCCCGATCCGGCCCGCGCCATCGAAGTGATTCACGCCGCGGGCGGCATCGCCGTCTGGGCGCACCCGGTCTACCGGGAGCGGAACGAGCGCGCCTGGGCAAAGCGGATCATGAAACGTTTCGCACCGCTCGGCCTCGACGCGGTCGAGGGGTATTACAGCATGTTCGGGCCGCAGGAGACGGCGCTGGTGATCGAACTGGCCGGGGTCTACAACCTGGCCGTCTCCGGCGGGAGCGATTTTCACGGGGCGAATTCCCCAATATTCAGCTCGGTTCCGGGGCGGGCGGGCTTTTGTGCCGCCGGAGCTGCTGGCGCCGCTGAAGGAGCGCTGCGCCGCGCGCCGGGCGGTTGTTGACAAACCTGGATTGCCGTGATATCTTAATCCGGCCGTGAATTCAGAAGAGGAGAGAACCCATGAAATATATCGGAGCACACGTCAGCATCGCCGGCGGCGTTGAAAACGCGCCGGTCAACGCGCATGAACTGGGCGCGACCGCCTTCGCCATGTTCACCAAGAACCAGCGGCAGTGGTCGGCGCCGCCGTACACGGAAGAGGCGGTGGCGGCGTTCCGGGAGAACTGCCGCGCGTTCGGCTACCGGCCGGAACTCATTCTGCCGCACGACAGCTACCTCATCAACCTCGGGCAGCCGGATCCGGGCAAGCGGCGCAACGCGGTTGCCGCCTTCATCGGCGAGATGGAGCGCTGCCATCAGCTCGGACTGGTCAAGCTGAACTTCCACCCCGGCAGCCATCTCAAGCTGGTTCCGGAGGAGGAGGATCTGCTGCTGATTGCCGAAGGGGTGCGCGAGGCGGTGGATACCGTTCCCGAAGTGGTCGCGGTCTTTGAAAACACCGCCGGGCAGGGCACCAACGTCGGATACGCGTTCGAACAGCTTGCGACGATGCTCGAAGCGGTGGATCGTCCCGGGCGGGTGGGGGTCTGCCTCGACACCTGCCACACCTTCGCAGCCGGGTACGATCTGGTCACGCCGGAGGGGTACGAGAAGACCTTCGCGGAGTTCGACCGGCTGGTCGGCTTCCGTTATCTGCAGGGGATGCACATCAACGACTCCAAGAGCAGGCTCGGCGGGCGGCTGGACCGGCACGACAGCATCGGTCACGGCGAACTCGGCTGGGAATTTTTCCGGCGGCTGATGCAGGATCCGCGGTTCGACGACATTCCGCTGGTGCTGGAGACGATTGACGAGAGCTTGTGGAAGCAGGAGATTGCCGCATTGCAGGCGCTCAGCCGCGGCGAGCTGCTGCCGTAGTCGACAAAAAGGTTTGGAAAAGGAAGAGCGCGAGAAGGAAAGAACCTTTCCTCAAAAGGTTTTTCCTTCTCGCATTCCCTCCTCTCCTCTCCTCTCCTCTCCTCTCCTCTCCTTCCCTCTTCTCACTCCCCGTTTTTCTCTCCTCGCTCCTCCATTTCGCCGGTCATGTCCGGGCGGGGCGGCGGGGCGTGCCGGAAAATCGGAACGCGCGGATGTATTGCAGCGAATGTTCCACCCGGTAGTTCTGAGGGTGGTCTTGAGGTAGCGTTTGAACTGCCGGGAAAAGTAACTGGAGCTGCAGAATCCGCATTCGGCGGCGATCTCTTTGAGGGAGAGGTCGGTTGTCGCCAGCATCTGCTTGGCCAGTTCGAGGCGGCGTTGCGTCAGCCAGGTCCATACGGAAGAGCCGAAGACCAGCTTAAAACAGCGGCAGAAATGGGCGCGGCTCATGTTGGCGTGGCCGGCAAGCTCCTCCAGCGTCAGGTTGTCGGTCAGATGCTGTTCGAGGTACAGCGAGGCGGCGTTGACGGCGTCATGAATTTCGGTGCGGACGGAATTTCGCGCCACCGGGCGGGAGTGCAGACGGCCGAGCAGAATCAGAAAATCGATGACTCCGTTGCAAACGACCGTCTGATAGCCCTGGGCGCGCAGGGAGAGTTCCCCGACCAGATGGTTGATTTTTTCGACGGCGGCGGGGAAGTATTCCGGCGGGATATGGAGTTTGGATGGCGGTTCTTTTCCGGCCGGTCGAAGAACTGCTTGAGGTTTGCCATATCGCGGATCGGCGCGAGCTCCTCCTCCAGCTGCGTCTTCTGCAGCAGAATGTTGAACAGCCACAACCTGTGGCATCCGGTGTACCAGTGGATTTCGCCTGGATGGACGGCGAAACAGTCGCCGAGGCCGAACTCCATCGTACTCTCATCGCCGCATCTGTTGCGCCAATGGTGGGTGCCGTGCCCGCGGATGACGAAAACAAGTTCGTAAAAATCGTGGTCATGCGGGGAGACCGCCTGCGGGTGATAGGTGGACAGGATGATGAATTTCAGGTTGTTTGCGCTGGAACAATGGTTCCACTGATAGTGTTCCGGCAGTGTCCGGAACTCCTGTTCGGTCTGAATTTCTGAAAATTTGAACGGCATGTGCAGCGCCTCCGCTTCCGGTACCAATCCCTTTTATTATAGATGGGCTGTGTGAATTTGCAATTCAGATCGGGCAAAAGTTTCCGGATTCCACCCGGCCGCCCGGTCTCACGACCGGACGGCGTCGGCTGGGGGCCGTCACTTCTCGCTTCTGAACAGGAAACGGATGTTGCGCACCTGATAGATCAGTTTTTCCTGTTTGCCGGAGAGGGCGATCTGGAATCGTTCCACCCCTTCCGGTGTTTTCAGATTTTCAAAGAGGATCCGATAGTTCTTCCACTCTCCCGTCGGTTGCGGATAGGGTTCCCGGGCCTGCACGTGGTTGCCGAAGAAATAGACCAGCGGATACATTGCATCCGCCGGATTGCCATCCACTTTGAGTTCAAACTCCATTCCGACTGCGCTGCGGAGCGACTCCTGGGGGAGCAGCAAGGGCAGAGAGGGGGCCGCCCAGCGGTTGGTCACGTTGCGAAAGTCGATCTCGAACACGACGGAATTTTCACTGCTGTTCCCGCGGATGGACATTTTCCCGGAGCTGTTGGTGCGCCACGCGTCCGGCTGCCCGGCGCGCGGGAGCGGTGTGGTCTGGAGCAGTTCGCCCACCTTCCGGTAGGGAACGACCAGCGACGTGATTTTTCTTCCCGTTGAAACGGCCGGAGAAGCGAAACTCTCCGGTCTTTGCTTTCGGGACCGGGAATTGAAGTTCAAGTTGTTTTTTTCTCCCACGGGGCGAGCGACACGGGCTGCGGATCGGGCAGGGCGGAGAAGTGCAGCGTGCCCTGCTTGCTCTCCGAAGAGAGGTTGAACAGCTCCACCCGGATTCCGACCGGTTCGCTTTCGTTTCGAAATCGACGAAATCACGGCCGGAAGAGAGACGCAGATTCCGGACGGGCACCGCCTTCAGGACGACGGTGCGGTCCCCGTCGAAGGCGGCCATTCCGGCGTCATCCCGTTTCACGGCCGGTTTTTCCGGTTTCATGCCGGAGATTCCCTCCAGATAGCGGACATACCGGTCCGCCTTCAGCTTGAGCGTATTCCCGGAAGCGGGTGTGACCGCCTGCCGGCGGCCGAAGGGGTCCGTGACGTGGCAGACGCCGGGACCCGCCTCCAGAACGAATTCCCGTTCCAGCGGCGATGGATTCCCGCGGGCGGCGTTTTCGGTCTTCTCCGTTTCGAGCGGGGAGCGGCTCCAGAACGCGAGGATCTGCGAACCGTCCTGCCGTTCGAACAGGAACGAGCGCACGCCGTCGCGTTCTCTGCACTCTCCCAGCAACGTTGCTCCGGCCAGCAGCCGGCTCTGCACGGCGAGAGCGGCGAATGCCGGCTTCACCGTGAAATTCTGCCGGAGCAGTCCCCTACATTTTCGCACCGCCGATCTCGTTGAACGGGGGGCAGGACGAAGGGGAAGACTTTGCCCACCCCCAGCTGTTTCAGCAGAATCACCGATTTCGGATGAAATTCGGCGACCATCAGCTCCCTGCTCATAGCTCTGTTCCAGTTTCCCGGGGGGTGCAGGAGGGCAGTGCGGCCTGTCCTTCGACATTGGTTCCAGTTTCGGTGAACCAGACCGGCGGTTTCCGGCCGGCGCGGTCAATGAGGGCGTAAATCTCCTGCAGCAGCGCCGGATATTCCGCCGGCATGAGGTAGGTGTGGTAGTTGAAAATATCGTAATAGAAGTCGAGATCGGAGGCGAACGCGCTCTTCACGAAGTTCCGGACCGGGAAGAGACACATCGCCCCGGTCAGGACCGCCGCATCCGGGGAACCGGCCTTGAATCCCAGGCTGGCCGCCTTCATGGCGGAGGCGAAATTCCAGGCCGGTTCCTCCGAGAATCCGACATCCGGTTCATTCCAGAACTCCCAGGCGGAAACTTTGTCCCGGTAGCGTTCCGCCGCGCTCCGGCAGAAGCGGTAGACGGCGAGCAGATCGTCCGGAATGTGGGCCGGAGCGACGGAGTTGTCGTCGGAACCATCCTGATAGCGCGCCCAGCGGGGCGAGTCGCGGAAGCAGCCGGTAATTTTCACCCCCGGCCTGATGGAGCAGGTCGAAGTTCCTGTCGAAGAGTTCCCAGTTCATCTTTCCCGGAACCGGTTCGATGCCCTTCCAGTTGAAAAACTCCCGCGCGTCGGAGAAACTGCACTGCCCGAGCAGACCGCTGACCGCCTCCCGGCCGGAGGCCGGCAGGTGCGGGTTGCCGGTTGCCGCGTGGGTGAGATAGGCCTGATTGGTGTTGAGCGCGAACGAGGTTGCGGTGGAGCCCGGCGGCGACGACGGCCCCGGCTGCACTGCGAATCCCAGAGCCGAGGCCTCATCGCCGTTCCAGCAGATCCGGTAGTAGCCGGACTCCAGCTTCGGGAGTTTCAGCTCCGCTCCGGAGAGGGTGCCGTTACAGACGGCCTGTCCCCGCCAGTCGGTGACCCGGTATGCGGTTCCGGCCGGAACCGTGCCTTTCACTTCGAAGCGAATGTCGTCCGCCGGAAACCAGCCGGTCGGCGAGGTGGCTGCCGGTTTCAGAAACATCTCCTGCGCCGCCAGAGAGGTGAGTCCGGAGTGAGAGAAAGAGGATTGTTTTGTTCATCATGGTTGTCATTCCGCCATACGTTTCAATGCTTCTGCGATCGATGTGTCGCTGTGGTATACGTCGGGGGTGAAATTCCCGGTCCACCCCTCCGGCACGTAGACCGCCGCCTGCACGATTCTTGCACTCCCATCGGTCAGAAAGCAGGTGGTTGCGTTCGAATGAAGTGCCTTGTTGAGGCCGATGCTCGCGGCGGCGCAGACTCCCATCACCCGGCGGGAGACGGCGCCGAATTTCTTCCCCAGGAGGGGAACATCGACGGGGCCGTGTTGTTCCCGGTGTCGAAAAGCAGCATGTAATCGACGTTGAAATTCATATTGTTCCATCCCAAAGGATTCGCCGACTTTACAATGAAATATTTCGGGCCGGTTTTCGGAAGAGGAATCGCCGTAGTAGGCCGCTGTCGGCCAGGTGACGGCATTGGGCAGATAGCCGCGGCGGGTGAGAATCCCCAGACCGACATCCGGCTGAGGGGCGGCGTAGTACTGGATGAACCGCCGTTCGTTGCTGCTCGCTTCGCTGCTGACCAGGGAAGAGACGACCGGCATCGTGTTGTCGTCGAAATCACCCGCGTAACTGGCGGTCGTCTGCGCGAGGGTTTTCTGGGTGTTCAGGCAGTTGATGTTCTTCGCCTTCTCCCGCGCCTTGTTGAGCGCGGGCAGCAGCATTGCCGCCAGAATCGCGATGATCGCGATCACGATCAGGAGTTCGATGAGGGTAAAAATGCGGCGTCGTTCCAGCCGAATCCGGCTGCCTGCCGGGGAGAAAAGTTGATGCTTCGATCTTGCCATCTTGTGCTCCTTTCCTGAAAATGAAGAGTTGTCATTCCGCGAAGATCTCTCTGATCGCCTCAAGATACCGGTATTGGCATTCGGAGTCCGGCTCCAGATAACTGCCTTCGGTCCATTCGTTCCATGCGTTGAGGGTGATGATCCGCTGCTCCTCCGGCCGGAGCGCGATCCGGTCCCGGAAGAGCCGCAATGTTTCAGCGAACTGTTCCGGGGTGTTTTCCACGACCGGATCATAGGGATACTCGCCGTGAAGAAACCTGTCGCTCTGCACGGTGCGCGGCGAGGCGTCCCAGGCGGTCATGATGTTCGGGTAGTACGGTACGGAATACTCCCGCTCCGCCCGGTCCCAGTAGGCGAGATATCGGGTCCGCAATTGGCGGTAATCGCTCCGCGGGAAGTCGCAAAGCGGCATGTGGTGGATCCAGATGTAGCTGGTGACGCTGTCGAACCCGAGCTCTTCGACCAGCTCCGGCGCGTTGGATTTTCTCTCGCCCGGCAGAATGGTCTCCCCCCCGGCTGGTCAGGTTCAGATGCAGCCCGGCAAGGCCGACGCGTTCCGCCCGGGCTCGAAACTGATCCAGCGCCTTGCGGAGCGGAGGAATCCCGCCGAAATTTTCGCAGAGACGGGTGATGTCGTAAATGGAGAAGAACGGTTTCCCGCAGATGGTCCAGTATTCCGGCCGCTGCAGATGTTCCTCCAGCAGGATTCCGCAGAGGCGGTCGAAGGAGCGCGGGGAAACGTCGCTTTCCAGCAGAGTGCGGACCGGTTCGTTCCAGCCGTGCGGATGCATGTTGCGCCACGGGTGGTTCGCCCACATCAGCGCATAGGTCATCCGGTGCCGGTTGGGGGCGTTCAGAAAGCCCCGTTTCAGTGCGCCTTCCAGAAACGGTTTTTCCCCGTACCAGTACCAGTCGAAGAGAAATGTGCCGATTCCGTGATCGGCGGCGGCGGCGATCTTTTTCGCCATGACCTCCGGTTCCGACTCATCTCCGTAGCCCCAGAGCGGCACTTTCGGCTGCCGGTGACCGGGGAAGCGGGAGCGGGCCGCCTGAACGACATCCCATTCCGTCCAGCCCGGACCGTGCTCTTTTCCATGCGTTCGTCGCAGTGGTAATCGGGGAAGTAAAATGCGGCAAGCTGAATGTTGTGCCGGTTTCTGGTCGAGGACATCGCAACGCTCCTTTCTGTACCTGGAATATATTATACAATAAAAAAATCCCCACGGTACGAAAATATCAGGATTTTATTGCGCGATATTGAGATTGTATTGCACAATATTGCTCGAACGGTCTTCGGGAATCCACCGTTTTTCCGGTTTTCGCGCGGAGGCAAAGGGGCGGTTGCCGATTGCGATGTGGCGGGGAAATGACGCTCTCCGGTTGCAAAATGACGGAAACTTCCGTCACTTTCCCCGGAAGGTCGGCGGCGTTGAGCAAAAATGGAACGGATGCGACCCGGTTGAAAGCAGAAAATCCGTCACTTCACAGCCGGATGACGGATTCATTCACCGAGATTTCACTTCGCCAGCGGGCGGATCACCTTCGGCGGTCTGGCCGGGTCGAATTTGCCGACGGCGGCGGACTTGTCGAATTCGATGCTGGTTCGCCAGCCGGGGCCGAAAAGGCCGACACGGTCGGTGTAGTAGAAGCCGTCGCTCTTGCGGAAGCTGTTGATCTCCAGAGTGCGGAATGGAGTCCCCCCCGCGGCCGCTCCTCGAAGAATTCCGCCTTGAGCGGAAAGTGGTAATCGCGGGCGATGTACACCTTGACCTGCTCCTTTTTATCCGGAGATTCGAGCAGCACCACCCGGCAGGGCACGGTGCGGACGCTCTCGCTCTCCAGTTCGCGTACCACCGGATAGTAGAGGAAACTCATGGTAAGATCGGAAGGGCGGATTCCCATGTGGCCGAGCCGGTTTTCACTCCCGGCGTCGCCGGTGTTGCTCTTCATCGGCACGACTGTGGTTTCCGAAGAGCCGCTGCGCCGGGTCTGGCCGAGCATGTATCCTTCGCGGCCGTCGAGAATGATCTGACCGGTCATCCGCTCCGGTTGGAGGATGATGCCGAAATAGATCGGCACCGTTTCCGGCCGGCCGCCGCGGCGCAGATGGCGCACTTTCCCTTCCAGCGCGGCGTAGCTGGAGACCGGGTAGGGGTTGCGTGCAAGTTTCATGAATTCAGAAATCGGCGTCGTCTGTTCTTCTGCGGCGAAAGTCGCCGGAACCAGCGCCGAAAACGCGAGGCACAGCAACAGGTATCTCATGCTCACTTCTCCCGTGCGGCGGGACCGGGGAAGGCAAACTTCTCCGCCTCCTCGAAGGTCCCGATAAAGTGGATTGTCAGTTTCGACCGGACCTCTTCCGGCAGTTCGTCGGCATCCTTGCGGTTCTCCTCCGGCAGCATCACCGTGGTGACGCCCGCCCGCAGGGCCGCGATCACCTTCTCCCGGATGCCGCCGACGGCGGTCACCCGTCCGGTGAGGGTGATCTCTCCGGTCATCGCCAGACGCGGCCGCACCGGCCGGCCGGTGAGCAGCGAAACCAGCGCCATCGACAGCGTCACGCCGGCCGAAGGACCGTCCTTCGGCGTCGCTCCGTCCGGAACGTGGATGTGGAAGTCATGGCCGGTGAACCACTCCGGCTCGATTTTCCAGGCGGCAGCACGGGAGCGGATCAGGCTGAACGCCGTTTCCGCCGACTCCTGCATCACCTTGCCGAGCGAACCGGTGAGTTTGAGGTTGCCCTTGCCGCCCGGAATCGCGATGATCTCCACCGGCAAAATGACGCCGCCGCAGCTGGTCCACGCCATGCCGGTGGCACATCCCGGCGCGGTGGCTCCTTCGACCTCGTCGCGCAGGAACTTGCGCCCGCCGAGCAGTTCGTGCACCAGTTTCGGGGTGACCGCGGTCACGGCATCGGCGGCGAGTTCGCCTTCGACGATGCGCCGGGCGATCTTGCGGCACACCTGACCAATCACCCGTTCCAGTTCGCGCACTCCCGCCTCGCGGGTATAGTAGTCGATCAGTTCGTCGATGCCGGAAAGATGGAAGCGCACCTGCTGCCGGGTGAGGCCGTTTTCACGGATCTGGCGCGGCACCAGATAACGCCGGGCGATCTCCCGCTTCTCGAACGAGGTATAGCCGGGCAGGCGGATGATCTCCATGCGGTCGCGCAGCGGCCCCGGATCGTGTCGAGCAGATTGGCCGTCGCGATGAAAAAGACCTTGCTCAGGTCGTAATCGATTTCTAGATAGTGGTCGCTGAAGGCGCTGTTCTGCGCCGGATCGAGCACTTCCAGCAGCGCGGATGCCGGATCCCCGCGGACGTCGCTGGCGAGCTTGTCGATCTCGTCGAGCATGAAGACCGGATTCGCACTGCCCGCCTTCTTGAGGTTTTGAATGATCCGCCCCGGCATCGCGCCGACGTAGGTGCGGCGGTGGCCGCGGATCTCCGCTTCGTCGCGGATGCCGCCGAGCGAGACCCGGACGAAGTTGCGGTTCATCGCCCGTGCAATCGACTGGCCGAGCGAGGTCTTGCCCACGCCGGGCGGTCCGACCAGACAGAGGATCGGAGACCTGCGTTCCCCCCGCCGTGGAGCTGGAGCACCGCGAGGAATTCCAGAATGCGTTCCTTGACGTCCTTGAGGCCGTAGTGGTCGGCATCCAGCACCCGCGCCGCCTCGTTGCAGTCGAGCCGGTCGTCGGTGCAGGTGAGCCACGGCACGTCGAGCAGCCAGTTGATGTAGGTGTAGCTGATATGGTACTCCGGCGCAGCCTGGGGAATCAGTTCCAGGCGGGAGAGCTCCTTTTTCACCACTTCGGTGACCCGTTCCGGCAGGGGTGAGTTCGCCGAGGCGGCGTTCGATTTCAATGATGTCCGGGTTGCGGGTGTCTTCGCCCAGCTCCTGCTGGATGGAGCGCAGCTGTTCGCGGAGGAAGAACTCCCGCTGCGACTGACTCATCGCCTGATGGACTTCGTTCTGGATCTTCATGCCGAGTTTGAGCACCTCCAGCTCCCGGTTCATGAAGACCGCCAGCGCCTCGAGGCGGGCGCGTACGTCGGTGTGGAAGAGCAGCAGCAGCTTTTCGGCGTAACTGAAATTCAGCGCATCGGCCAGCAGGTCGGCAAACCGCCCCGGAGTTCCGGCGTTGAAGACAGCGACCTGCAACTCTTCCGGCAGGCCCGGCAGCATGCCGGCTAACTCCTGGAAGAGCACGGTGAGGCTCTTCTGTCGGGCCTGGTTTTCCACCTCGTCGCCCCCGGGCAGCTCCGGCAGTGTCCGGCAGCGGGCCATCGGCGGTTCGTTTTCGTTGCGGCTGAGCATTGCACAGATGATCCGGCGGACGCCGCGCACCACGATCCGGATGCTTCCATCCGGAAAGTTCAGTTCCTTGACCACCCGCACCAGCACGCCGACGGCGGACCGGCGTTTCTCCTCATAGCTGAAGAGGCGGAATTTCACCTGAAACGGCAGCTGTTCAAGCTCTTCGTCAGAGGGGAGTTCCGGGAAGAGGGCCAGCAACCGGTCGCTTTCCATTGCCCGATGGAGCGCTGCGACATTGTCTCCTTCGATCAGCAGCGGGGTGAGGCTGAAGGGATAGATCACCGGTTCCCGCGTTGCCAGCAACGGTACGGAAATCAGTTCCGCATCCATCTTCGCTCCGCCGGTTTCGCCGGAAGATATCACATTGGGATCAATCATGATTCAAGATTCCGATCTGCTTGACAGTTTCTGTTCGCGGAACATCGTCCGTCTCACGCCAGGTCGAGTACGAGATGCCGGTCGGCGAGATCGGCCAGTACTTCGCCCGCCAGATAGAGTGAACCGGCCACCAGGACCTTGCGCGGGGAGTCGGCGAGCGCGTCGTTGACGGCGAGCAGGGCGTTGGCCCGCCCGAGGCCGGAACATTCAGTTTTCGCGCCATTGCGCACAGCTCTTCCGGGGTGCGGCAGGGACGGTCCGCCTCGTGCAGCGGGACAAAGAGAAACTCCGCCGCCAGCGGCGCGATCAGCTTGAGGCTCGTTTCCACATCCTTGTCGCGGAATCCGGCGAAGATCACCGTGAATTTTTTCTCCGGGTGCGATCTCTTCCATCGCTTCGCGGAGTGCGGAAAGTCCGTCCGGATTGTGTCCGCCGTCGACGAAGAGCCGTTCGTTGAGCTGCTGGCAGCGCGCCGGCCAGCGGACGTTCGCCAGGCCGTCGAGCGCCCGGTCGAGGTCGAGGCCGTATCGGGCGGCGAGGAACTCCAGCACCCGGTGGACCAGCCGGAAGTTTTTCCGCTGCATTCCGCCGAGCAGCGGCAGCCGGATGGTTCGTCCCGCGTATTCAAACTCCTGCCGGAGCAGTCCGTTTTCGCGGGTGAACCGGATCGGACCGGCGATCTCCTCTCCCGGACCGGCGGGCGCCGCGCCCAGCGACCGAGCCCGGTCGAGCAGAACCCGGCGCGCCTTCTCCGGCATTTCGCCGTAGAAGAGCGGCACCGCCGGTTTGATGATGCCCGCCTTTTCCCGGGCGATCTTTTCGATGGAGTCGCCCAGCCAGGCCTGATGGTCGAGAGCGATGTTGGTGATGATCGAGGCGACGGGGGTGACGACGTTGGTGGAGTCGAGCCGCCCGCCCATGCCGGTCTCCCAGACGACGAAGTCGACGCCGGCGCGGGCGAAGATCATCGCCGCCAGGACAGTGGTGAATTCGAAGTAGGTGAAGCGGAAATCCCGTCCGGTGGTCCGGCGGGCCGCTTCAGCCAGTTCGGCGGCGAACGCATCGAAATCCTCCGGAGAAACCGCCCTGCCGTTGACCCGGAAGCGTTCCCGGATGTCGACCAGGTGGGGGGAGCTGTAGAACCCGGTGGTGAAGCCGGCCGACCGGAGTGCACACTCCAGCATTGCGCCGGTGGAACCTTTGCCGTTGGTCCCCGCCAGGTGAAGGAAGCGCAGATCGCGACAGGGATCGCCGGCACGGCACATCAGCTCCTGCGTCGCTTCCAGACCGGGCTTGATGCCGAACATGCCGAGCGAATTCAGATACTCTTTTGCCGGTATGGTGCTCAAGGGAACCTCCTCTGCGGCCGTGCTAGCGCTGACAGGGCGACCAGACCGGCATCGAAAGGTTGTAGGGAGTCGAGAGCAGCAACCTGGTTCTGCCGGTCCAGGTGTCGACCACGTAAAGAGCGGATTTCGCGCCGTCGGAACGTTTGCAGACCACCTGTCGGTTGTCTGCCGCCCATGCCGGGGATTCCCAGGTGCCGGGCATTTCGGTGATCCGTTCGTTTTTGCCGCTGTTGAGATCGTAGACGGCGAGCGTGTAGCTGCCGTTGACGCGGGTTGCGTAGACGATCTTGCCGTCGCTCGACCAGTCAGGGGTGACCGCGTCGCTGCCGACGGTGGGCAGCCGCCTGCGTGCGGAGCCGTCGAGCGAGATGATGAAGATGCGTGGCGAGCCGGTCTCGTCGCTGACGAAGGCGAGCTGCCTGCCGTCGGGACTCCAGCAGGGGGGAGGCTTCTACCGCCATGTTGGAGGTGAGCCGCCGGACTTTTCCGCCGCCGATCGGCAGGATGTAGAGGTCCACTTTGTGATCGGGGCTGAGGATGACCGCCATTTTCCTCCCGTCAGGACTGATCGCCGCGCCGGCGTTGATGCCGCGGAAGTTGGAGAGCACCCGGCTGCGGCGGGCCGAAAGCATCGTCTGAATCACATCGATGCCGGTGCGGTTGTACTTGGAATAGCCGATCGATTTGCCGTCGGGGAACCAGCACGGTTCGACGCAGAGCGAGTTGTAGTGGGTGACCTGCCTGACGTTGTTCCCGTCGATGTCGCAGACGTAGATGTTCCGGACTCCGGGCGCGGTCTGGGCGCAGAACGCAATGCGCGAGGTGCAGAAGCCGCGCACTTTCAGCTCCTTGAACGTCTTTTCAATGATGGCGTCCACCGCATGCTGGGCGACGGCGCGGTCGCCTCCGGCGATGGTGATGTTCCAGGCGCCGACCGGGGCGCCGCCCTGTTCGAGCTTCAGGGTGAGCAGATTGCCGTTCCGGGAGCCGGAGAGGGTGAAGTCCGCTTTGTCGCTCCGCACCAGATCGAACCAGCCGCAGGCGCCGAGGAAGGAGTTCAACTCCCGGTTCAGGCCGGAGTCGTTCGGCACACCCCGGAAACTGAGGGTCGGATTGAATGTGGTTTGTTTGACGACGACGATCGGTTCGGAGGCCGCCGAGGCGGTGAAAACTGCGCAGAAAAGCGCCAGCGCAGCCGGAAAAATCGATTTGAACATCTCTATGGTTCCTTTCCGTATCGGAGAGTTAGAAATCAGAATGGTAACATATCGCGGCATCAGTAGTTTTTCAATGCGTCTTTCAAAGCTTCCACCAACTTTTTCGCCTCTTCCGGCGTGGAATCGAATCCGAATCCGATCCGCAGTCCGGAGTAGGCGTCATTCAGGAGAGCCCGATGGCGCGGAGCGCGGGCGAGGGTTCGCTGCTTTCGGAGGCGCAGGCGCTGCCCGCCGCCGTCATCACGCCCGCCGCGGAGAGCATCCGCACCAGCACGCCGCTCTGGAGCCCCGGCAGGAACAGGTGAAGCAGATAGGGCGACGCCAGCTCCGGGGAACCGTGCAGCGGATCTTTCCCCCGCCGTGCAGCGGCAGGTTCTCCAACGCCCGGCGCACCGCCGCGTTGAGCTCGGCGATGCGCCGGGCGGCCCCCTCCCGCTCCGCCGCGCGGAGCCGTGCGGCGTACGCCATCGCCAGCAGCGCCGGGACCTCGGGCCGGCAGCCGCGGTAGAGTTCGTGCCGCCAGCGCCGGGCGAACTGCGTCAATTGCTTTCCGCCGCGGAAGGCGGGCGGATCAGCAGCGCCGCGCCGCCGCCGGGCGCGCCGAATTTGCGACCGGAGACCGCGACGACGTCCGCGGCGCGCGGGAACGGCAGTTTGGCCGCCCCTGAATGGCGTCGACGAAGACGATTCCGTCAGGAGAGCGCCGGCGGAACGCCTCCGCCAGGGCGTCGATCTGCTGGATGGTGCCGAGTTCGCTCTGGACCTGATGGAGGGCGAGGAGGTCGCCCGCGGGGAGCTGTTCCTGTGAAATTCGTCCGTGGCGATCGGGGGCGGAGGGTCCGCAGTTCCACCGCCGCCCGCCGGAGCACGGCCAGCAGAGCGGGGTGTTCCAGCGGCGAGGTGACGGCGCGTTTCCCGGTCGCCAGTGGTGAGTCGGCGAAGAGGTTGAAGAGTTCCGTGCCGCATCCGCCCCAGATCACCCCCCAGCCGGATTCTCCGGTCAGGGCGAGAGAGAGCTCTTCCGCCGCCTGATCGAGCCGCTGCCGTGCTTCGCGTCCGAGTTGATGCGCCGCCTCCTGATTGGCATAGTCTTCGCGAACCCGGGCGATGTAGAATTCGACTGCTTCGGGCGCCGGCCGTGCCGCCGCCGCCTGATCGAGATAGACGGTCATGGTTGTTTCTGCTCCCAATGTTTGTGCCAGCGCCGGAAAAGTTCCTGTGCTTCGGCGTGTCTTCCCGCGCGGGCCAGGGTGCGGATGAGAAATTGTTCTCCCGCCGGCATCGGGGCTCCGTGCTTCCGGGCGCGTTCCAGATAGTGTTCTGCCGCCGAAAACCGATCGAGTTCCGTCAGCAGGCGGACGGTTGCGTCGCGCTCGCTGGCCGGGAGGCGTGGTTCCGGCGGTGTGGCGATGGTCCAGCCGACCCCCGCCGCCAGCAGGGCGATTCCCGCCGCCAGTGCCGCGTACTCTTTGCGCGCCCGGAAACGGATCAGACTGCGGATTCCGGCTCCGGCGAGCATCGCCAGCAGCGGCTCGGCCGGGATCCGGAAACGGTAGTAGATATCGCAGAAGACGATCGAGCCGAAGTATCCGGCGACCAGAAGCGCCGCCAGCAGCACTGCGTCGTTGCGCCGGAATCCCGCCGTGCCGATCAGTGCCGCGCCCATCAGCAGCGGCATCGGCAGCGCCAGAATCTTCAGCAGCGGGATGAATTCCCGATGGGCGTAGATCGAGAGGCTGTTCGGCATTTCGAACGGGGAGGCCATGTCGCAAATTTTGCCCGGAATCCCCATGAGGATGCGGCGGGCGGCCAGCAGAGGATCCGCCAGCGCCTCCTCCCCTGGAAGAATCGAAACACGTTTGCGCCGTTGCCGGGGAGGATGGCCGGGCTGCCGCAGGTGACGAGGTGGTAGAGTAGAACCGGGGCGAGAACGAGAAGAGAGCCGGCGACGGCGGAGGCCGCATTCCCGGGCGTCAGCCGCTTTCGCACGGAGGGCGCGAAGAGAAAGATTGCGGGCAGAAGAGCCACTGCGATGAAGTTCTCCCGTCCGAGCATGCATCCGCCGGCGCAGAGTCCGGCGAGAAACCAGCTCCGGAGGGTGCCGCTGCGCCACGCGCCGAGCAGGCAGTTGTAGAAGAGGAGGAACAGCAGGGCGAGCGGGGCCGCCCGAAGAAAGTCGAGTGCGATCAGAAGCGCGCTGCCGCAGAAGAGGTAGAGGATGGCGCCGATTTCCGCGGCGCTGCGGCTGATTCCGGCCTTCCGGCCGGTGCGGTAGATCACCGCTGGAATGAGAGCGGCGAGGGCTCCCTGGAGGAGCCGCATCGCCCCCAGGTTGCCGCCGGTCAGCGCCGCGAGTCCTCCCAGCCACAGGGTGTAGAGGGGGGAGTAGAGATAGCTGCCGGGTTCCGGCAGGACGCCGGAGGGGAGCGCCAGCGCCGCCTGGAGGATTGTGTGCTGATCCATGCCGGGCATCGGCGGGGCGAGCAGTCCCGCTGCGCGGGCGGTGTGGAAGATGTGGAATTCCAGCAGCAGCGCGGCGGCGAAGAGAAACAGTTCGAAATGCCGGTGCAGCAGTTTGACGGGGGAGGTGGAAAGAGGTTTCATCGGCGGTTCCGGGTTATGAATTCATATTCTTCCGGTAATCTAGCAACTTCCGGCGAATTATCAATCGGAAAACGGTTGACTTTTCGGAAAAAGATGGTTTATTTATAAAGATGTGTCCTTTTCAGGAAAGTTGTGAATATCATGGAACCTGTCATTTATCTGGATAATAATGCAACCACCCGGGTGGATCCCGAGGTGTTTGAGGCGATGAAACCGTTTTTCTGTGAACGCTACGGCAATCCGTCGAGCATTCATCACTTTGGTGGCAGCGTGGCCGCCGATATCGAGAAGGCCCGGTGCCAGGTGGCCGAACTGCTCGGCGCCGGATTCCGCGACCGGGACGGCATCGCTACGGAAATCATCTTCACCAGCTGCGGCACCGAGAGCGACAATGCCGCGCTGTTCGCGGCGCTCGGCGCCCGGCCGGACCGGCACAAGATCGTGACCACCGCGGTCGAGCACCCCGGCATCCTCGCCTGCTGCCGTGAGCTGGAGCGGCGCGGCGTCACGGTGGAGTATCTGCCGGTGGACGGTCGGGGAAGGCTCGATCTCGATCAGGTGCGCCGGGCGGTCGACTCCGACACGGCGCTGCTCTCGACGATGTGGGCCAACAATGAGACCGGGACCCTTTTCCCGATTCCGGAACTTGCCCGGATCGCCCACGAGAAGGGGGCGCTCTTCCACACCGACGCGGTGCAGGCGGCCGGCAAGGTGCCGATCGACGTCGATGCCGACGGAATTGATTTCCTGAGTATTTCCGGTCACAAGCTGCATGCGCCGAAAGGGGTGGGGGTGCTCTACGTGCGCCGGGGGGTCCGGTTCCGGCCGCTGATCTTCGGTGGCCACCAGGAGCGTTCCCGCCGCGGCGGCACGGAGAATGTCACCTCGATCATCGGGCTCGGCAAGGCGTGTGAGATCGCCCGCCGCAACCTGCCGCTGGAGAGTGTTCAGCTGACTGAACTGCGCGACCGGCTGGAGAAGGGGGTGATCGAGCGGATTCCCGATGTGCGCATCAACGGCGACATCGAGCACCGGCTGCCCAACACGGCGTCGATCAGCTTCGAATACATCGAAGGGGAATCGATCCTGATGCTGCTCGACCGGCTGAACATCTGCGCATCGAGCGGTTCGGCCTGCACGACCGGCAGTCTGGAGCCTTCGCACGTGCTTCGCGCGATGGGGATCCCCTACACTGCGGCGCACGGAACGATCCGTTTCAGCCTTTCGAAATACAACACCAGGGAAGAGATTGACTTCGTGATAGAATCGCTTCCGCCGATCATCGAGCAGCTCCGGGCGATTTCGCCCTACTGGCAGGAGCGGCGCTGACTCCCGGAACGGCAACAGAAGAGGCATACAGTTATGGAGAAAGAACCCTGCCGGACCTCCGGCCATGAGATCCGTTTCCCGGTTGACTGGGAATTTCGCATCATCGTGGATGCCGATCTCGCCGCGGCGGCGAAGCCGTTGCTCGCCGCCTGTTTTGAAAAACATGAAATTGCCACGACCCTGCACGAAGGGCTTGATTCCAAAAACGGCCGGTACCGGTCGTTCAAGGCGCCGCTGGTGCTCACCGACCGTGAAATGATGAACCAACTTGCGGCGGAACTGGCCTCAGTCCCCGGGGTGAAGTTTGTCCTTTGACGGAAAAAACGGGAGAATTTCATTTTTTTCAAAAAAAATCGACATATTTGGCTGTTACGAGCTGCACCGGATTTGACAATGTATTTTTCCGGTGCTACTATTTGGTGAAGACAGTTGTTTTGAACTTTTCTATTGATATAACGCAAATCAACAAAAAATCAGCGTGGAGTGACCGATGAAAGTTGTCAACGTAGTCCTGAGCATCCTGATCCTTCTGCTTGCCGCGGCAAGCGCAGCGTTCTCCTATTTTCTCTTTGAGAAGCGCGGACAGCTGACCGGAGGGTGGAACAAGATGGCCGCCGCAATCAACGCGACAGCCGTGGAAATGGATCGGAACAGCGGGACCAAGCTTGCGGGCGAACTTACCACCGAGGCGATCGGTCACCGGAATTTCGACGCGCTCGATGAAAAGCTGCCGAAGCTGGCGGCTCAGGCGAAACAGCTGATCATTCAGCGTGACGCTCTCGCCGACGCGCTTCGCCGGGTCGGCTCCTCCGTGGATATGAAGAATCTCGGCACGGCGGAGGCGTTCCGCAATCTCAACACCTATTCCACCCGGAAGGATGACGTGATCAATGCGGTCAGCGATACCATGAAGAAGCGCAACGGCGTTATCGACAACTTCGCGCGTGTCGCGGGCAGTCGCCTGAAGGTGAGACTTGACGCACGCAAGCTCCGGGAGGGGGACCGCGGCGAATTCGGCAAGTTTGAAACCGCCCTGCGCAGCATGGAGGAGCGTCGCAACACCTATGAAACCGGACTTCGCCAGGCCGGCGGTCATGCCGGAAAGAGCGTGAGTTTCCCGGCTTCCGGGAATTTCAAGACCCCGACTCAGACCGTCGTCGGCGCGGTCGGCGCCCTCAAGAACCGCTACAACACCACGGCACGCAAGCTCGACGAGGCAAATCGCACCATCCGCACCCGCGACAACACGATCCGGCAGCGTGACGGCGTCATCAGCAACCTGCGCAAGACGCTTGCCCGCAAGGACGGGCAGCTCAACGACCTCAAGCGGGCTCTTGGAATCGATGTTTCGCAGGAGCTGCCGACCCCGTGGAAGAAGGGATCGGAAGAGGCGCGTCGGGCCATTCTCGGCAAAGTCATCATGGTGGATGAGCATTACGGTTATCTCAGCACTGATCTGGGCAAGGATACGGTGGTGACCCAGCAGATCGGCAACAAGACCGCGGAGATCAACCCCGACATCGTTCCTGGGCTGGAGCTGGTGGTCGCCCGCGGCAGCCTCAAGGATGGCGACAGCGAATTTGTCGCGCGGATCAAACTGGAAAAGGTCGATGCGGGCTGCTCGATCGCCAACATTCCGGAAGGCGCGGACATCGAAGTCGGCGACATCGTCTATTATGAACCCGCTCAGCCGGCCAAGGCGAAAAAAGTAACGGCAGGGGAGGAATCGGAAAAGTGTTCAATTCCAAATTCTTCACCGTCATGATCGTACTGACTTTCCTCGCCGTCGGCGCGACGGTAGCGTTTCAGGCGATCGAAATGAACGAGTACGAACTCTTTGAGACCCTTTTCGGGGAAAATGAAAATTCTTCCTTTGAAATATGCCGTCGCAACTGCTGTTGCGGCGGCATTTTGCTGTCTGCTTTCCGGCTGTACCCCGCAGGAACGGATGGGGTACAGTCCGATTCCGCAGAACGCCCCCGCCTCCTGGGAGTATTCGCCTTACGGGGCGCTCCACAACTGACGCCGATCTTGCGCAAGCGGGTTTCTGCGGGGGCATGCTGCGCGGCGCAATGACGGGGAGGCTGCCGCCTGTTGCATTCCCATTGCGGCACCTGTTCCGAAAAAAAAGGAGAGGAAATCCCCATGCCGGTTCTCTCCTCTCCGCACTCGGAAATTCCGGAATTCGTGTCAGTGTTTCCGATATCCGCATTTCGGACAGACGCCGTCGACCAGTGCGACGCCGCAAAGCGGACAGCGGTCGACGGTTCTGGTGGGGGTGTACTCCTGCGTGGCGGCGTTGACGCCGCTGGTGAAGGTGATCTTCGCAATGTTGAGCTTGTCTTTCAGAAGCTCATAGACGATTTTGATCATTCCTTCGACCGTCATGGTCTCTCTGGTGACGACGAGGCGTGCGTCGGGATAGGCGGTGGCGAGTTCGGTGTGGAATGCCGCGCCCTTCATTTTGTTTGACGGCGCACCGTTTTTGATCCCCTGCTTCTCGTAGACGCTGAGGATGGCGGGGGAGTAGCGGATCGTCTTCGCGCAAAATCAGCGCGTGGTCGAAGTTTTGAGCACGTCCCAGGCGACTTTCTGGATCTCGTTGCAGGGAAAAACCATGTTGACGCCCGGCTCGATGGTGTCTTCCACCTCAAGGGTGAGGATGCCGGTGTGGCCGTGCAGGTACTGGGCTTCGCCTTGGAACTTGTAGAACCGGTGGGCGTACTGCAGTTCGATTCGGGTGATGCTTCTCATGATCTCCTCCTGTTGATTTAGGTTTGGGGGGCCTGACTTTTTTGAGACTCGTCTTCCCGGCGGGCCGAACATTTGCGGCAGACGCCGACGAGCCGGATCTCCATATGGGCGACGCTGCCCGGGATCTCATTGAGCGGAACCGCGGCGCCTTCCGGCCAGTTGAAATCGGAGATTTCGCCGCACTTCTCGCAGATGAAGTGGCCGTGCGCTCCGGTCCGGGAGTCGTAACGGGCGCTGTCGATGTGATCCATGCGGCGGATGATTCCTTTGCCGCGAACTCATTGAGGATCCGATAAACGCTTTCGCGGGTGATTGCCGGCTGGGTGATTCGCACCGCCGTCCATACCGTGTCCACATCCGGATGGTTGAGGTTATCCGCCAGAAAATCGTAAACTGCCAGTCGTTGCGACGTGCATTTCCAGCCGGCATTCCGGCAGATCTTTAAGAATTCCTGCTGTCTGTTGTTCCGCATGATAAGTCTGCTGTTCTTTTTAAATCCTATCTATAAATAAATATAACATACAATTAGATGGTTTCAAGCGGTTCGTCCGTCATTTTCGGAAAAATTTCCGTCGGGGAGAGTCCTGGAGGAAGACGAAATGTGACAACGGGATAAAAAACCGTAATTTTTCCATTTCATGATTTGCAATACCCCGATAAGGGGGTACTTTTTATGCGTTGTTGAAAAAATCCCGTGTTTCGCTGACTGGAAAGCGGGATTTTCCGCAGAACCGGGGGAAATCCGCACGCCATCCGGCGGCACGGCTCCGGCAGAGGGTAACAAGAACGTTTGAACGGATACGAAAGGTCAAATTACAATGCGGATTGACGTTCTGGACTACTACACCAAAGAGGACTGGCTGGCCATCAAACAGGAGGCCAATCAGCATCCCACACCCTTTCTGGTGGTCAATCTTGATATCGTGCGCCGGAAATATGAGGAGTTGCTCCATCACTTCCCCTTCGCCAAAATCTACTACGCCGTCAAGGCGAACCCGGCGGTAGAGGTGCTGGAACTGCTCCGCGACCTCGGTTCCTGCTTCGACATCGCCTCCCGGTATGAGCTGGACCGGGTGCTGGCGCTGGGCATTACGCCCGACCGGATCAGCTTCGGCAACACCATCAAGAAGGCGGCGGACATCCGCTATTTTTACGAGAAGGGGGTCCGCCTCTTCGCCACGGACAGCGAGGGGGATCTGCGCAACATCGCCAAGGAGGCGCCCGGTGCGCGGGTTTTCTGCCGGATTCTCACCGAAGGCAGTGAAACCGCGGACTGGCCGCTTTCGCGTAAATTCGGCTGCCACCCGGATATGGCGATCGACCTGGTGCTGCTGGCCCGGGAGCTCAACCTCGAACCCTGCGGAATCAGCTTCCATGTCGGTTCGCAGCAGCGCGACATCGGCGCCTGGGATTCCGCTATCGCCAAGGTGCGGTACATCTTCGACTATCTGGCCGGCGAGGGGGTCAAGCTCAGCTTGATCAACATGGGCGGCGGTTTCCCGGCCAACTACATCTCCAAGACCAACGAGATGACGGTCTACTCCGAGGAGATCACCCGGTATCTGGAGGAGGACTTCGGCGACGACTTCCCGGAGATCATTCTGGAGCCTGGCCGTTCCCCTTGTCGGCGAATGCGGCGTGCTGGTCAGCGAAGTGGTTCTCATCAGTCAGAAGTCGAGCATGGGGGTCGACAAATGGCTCTACATCGACACCGGTAAGTTCAACGGGCTGATCGAGACCTGGGATGAGAGCATCAAGTATCCGCTCTACTGCGAGGCGCGCGGCGAACCCTCCGAGGACTTCATCATCGCCGGGCCGACCTGCGACAGCCAGGATATCATGTACGAATACTTCCGCAACCCGGTTCCGGCCTACATCAAGCCGGGGGATCGCATCTACTGGCTGAGCTGCGGTGCGTACACCTCCAGCTACTGTTCGGTGGAGTTCAACGGTTTCCCGCCGCTGCCGGTCTATTTCGTCAAGAAGCCGGTGCCGGCGGCGGAGGCGTGAGTCCGGTGCCGGAGGGCGCGGAGGAGTCGGGGAGGGGATGACGGAGCTCGATTTTGCCGCGATCGTTCCCGGACTGCTGGACTGGTATGACCGGAACGCCAGGATTCTGCCGTGGCGGGAGGACTCCTCCCCCTACCGGGTGTGGATTTCGGAGATCATGCTTCAGCAGACCCGGGTGGAGGCGGCGAAGCCCTACTTCGAACGGTTTCTCGCCGCGCTGCCCGATCTCGAGGCGCTCGCCGCCGCGCCGGAGGAACAGCTGCTCAAGCTCTGGGAGGGGCTCGGCTACTACAGCCGGGTCCGCAATCTCGCCCGGTGCGCACGGATTCTTCTGGCGGAGTACGGCGGGCGCTTCCCCGCCTCGGCGGAGGAGCTTCGCGGCCTGCCCGGCATCGGGGAGTACACCGCCGGGGCGATCGCCTCGATCTCGTTCGGTTTGCCGGAGCCTGCGGTGGACGGCAACGTGCTCCGCGTCGCCGCCCGGCTCACCGGATACACCGGAGAGGTTGCGCAGCCGCGTTTCCGGAAGGAGATCACCGAAAGGCTCCGCGCCGTCTATCCCGCCGGACGCTGCGGTGATTTCACCCAGAGCCTGATGGAGTTGGGGGCGGTGGTCTGTCTGCCGAACGGGGCGCCGAAGTGTTCTCTCTGCCCGTTGGCGGAGCTGTGCGAAGGGCGGCTGGCCGGGACGGCGGCGGAGATTCCCGTGCGGGCGCCGAAGAAGCCGCGCCGGGTTGAGCTGCGCAGTGTGTTTCTGCTGTGCTGCGGGGGAGCGTGTCGCACTCCGGAAACGTCCGCCGGAGGGGCTGCTCGCCGGATTGTGGGAGTTCCCTTCGCTGGCAGGTGCGTTCGAACCTTCCCGCCAGGCGGAGCTGGGGATTCCGCCGGAGACGCCGGTGCGGCGGGTGCTTTCGGCCCGGCATGTATTCACCCATCTGGAGTGGGAGATGCAGGGGTATCTTGTCGAACTTCCGCAGCCGCCTGCCGGATATCAATGGGTGACGCGGGAGGAGCTGGAGGAACGCATCTCGCTCCCCTCCGCCTTCCGGGCGTTCCGCCGCTTTCTGCTCACGGGGAAATAAAATCCCTTCGTCCCTCGTTTCCGTCGAATTCTCGTCACTTCCACGGGAAGTGTTGTCAACAGGGCGCGCTTCGACGAGAATGGGTCATCCAACTCGTCGGAGTCGGAGCGCGGCCTGTGGGTAACTCCGCGTTTTCTTCCTGTTGCCCTGCTTTCCCCCTCTCTCTCCACGGCCTTCGGATTCCCCTCTTACCGGCCGCGGTCAGCGGAAGAGTTCGGGGCCGACCGTGGCGCCGGGAGGAAGCCGGCGGAGACGGTCGAACCAGGGGTTGTCGCGCCCCCCAGAGGAACTGACTCAGTTCGATGGCGCGGCAGCAGCGGAAGCCGTCGGAAAGAACTTCGGCGAAGAGGCACTGCCGCCCGGTTTCGACGTCGGGGAGTTCTGTCTCCCCCGCGATGCGGCGGAGCAGCCAGGGGTCGCGGAGCCAGCCGCGGGCGGCCATCACGCCGGAGGCGCCGGTGGCGGCGGTGAGTTCATGCGCCTCCGCCGCGCTCCGGATGTCGCCGTTGACGATGCAGGGGATGGTTTCGAGGGCAGCGACGGCGGCAACGAGCCGCGCTTCCCGGCCTTCAGTCGGGGCGTAGCCTTCGGAGACGGTGCGGAAGTGAAGAAAGACCCGGTCGAGCGTTCCGGTGCGCGCCAGAGCAGGCAGAAGATGGCGCGCCTCCTCCGGCGAATTCCAGCCGGTGCGGAGCTTGACGCTCAGCGGGAGGTCGGGGGAGGAAGGTTTTCACCCGTTCGACCATTCGGAGGAGGGCGTCGGGATGGCGGAGCGCACCGCCGCCGGCGCCGCCTCCGGTCACCTGACGGCTCGGACAGCCGAAATTGAGGTTGATTTCCGCCGCGCCGAGGTCGCGGAAGCGCGCCGCCGCTTCGCCGATCACGTCAGGATCGACTCCCATCAGCTGGACGGTGACCGGAACACCTCCGGCGGCGAAGGGTTCGAGAAATGTCTTCAGGTGTTGCCCGCGCGGGCAGGCGGTGGTCAGCCGCAGGAAGGGTGTCATCCAACGCTCGACCAGCCCGAGGCGGTTGACGGCGCGGACGAAGGGGGCGGACATCACCCCCTCCATCGGGCCGGGCCAGATCTCCATCAACTTCAGCACTCGACCTTGCCGACCAGGTCGGAGACCTTCGCGATGCCGTGACGGTCGAGGTAGGCGTTGATGCCGTCGATCACCTTGAGCGGGGCGAAGGGGTCGACGAAGTTGGCGGTGCCGACTGCGACCGCGCTCGCCCCGGCGAGGAGGAACTCCACCGCGTCTTCGCCGGTCATGATGCCGCCCATGCCGATCACCGGAATCTTCACCGCGCGGGCCGCTTCGTAGACCATGCGCACCGCGATCGGTTTGAGCGCGGGGCCGGAGAAGCCGCCGGTGCGGTTGGCGATCTTCGGCTTGCGCGTCTCGATGTCGATCGCCATGGCGGTGATCGTGTTGATGAGGGAGACCGCGTCGCTGCCGGCGGCCTCGACCGCGCGGGCGAACTCACCGATGTTGGAGACGTTCGGACTGAGTTTGGTGATCAGTGGCAGGGTGGTTGCCGCCCGGACCGTTTTGACCACCTCCGCGGCCAGCGCCGGATCGGTGCCGAAGGCGACGCCGCCGGCCTTGACGTTGGGGCAGGAGATGTTGATTTCCAGCGCGGTGATGCCCTCCTTCTCCGCTTCGAGGCGGGCGGCGACTTCGCCGTATTCGGCGATCGATGTGCCCCAGATGTTGACGATCACCGTCGCGCCGACCCGGCGGAGGAAGGGCATGTAATGTTCCTTGTGGAGGAACGCTTCGACCCCCGGCCCCTGCAGACCGATGGCATTGAGCATACCGCCGGTGACTTCGGCGACGCGCGGGGTCGGGTTGCCGTGTGACGGGGTCATGCGGATTCCTTTGACCACCACCGCTCCGAGGCGGGAGATGTCGTAGTAGTTGTGATATTCGAAGCCATAGCCGAAGGTGCCGGAGGCGGTCATCACCGGGTTTTTCAGCGTGAATTTTCCGAGATTGCAGGCAAGATCGGCCATTTTTACTGCTCCACGTAGACGTCTTTGAGTTTGAACACCGGTCCGTCGGTGCAGGCGCGGGCATACTGCCACCCCTCCGGGGTGTCTGCCTTGACCTTGACCACGCAGGCGAAGCAGGCGCCGACGCCGCAGCACATCAGGTGGTCGATCGAGAGTTCGCCGTCCTGCCGTCGCGCGCGCAGGATCTTCGCCAGTGCCATCAGCATGGGATGCGGTCCGCAGCCGTAGAAGAAGAAGCGCCGTTTCGGCTGTTCGTCGAGCAGCTGTTCGACCAGTTTCGTGACGAACCCCTTCTCCCCCTCGGAGCCGTCGTTGGTGGCGACCCGCACCTCGTATCCGGCGGCGCGGTAGACGTCGGTGAGAAGGACGTCCGCCCGGCTTCTTGCGCCGAGCAGGAAAAGGCCGCGCTGTTTCATCTGGCGGGTCAGAAGGTAGGTGGCCGCCGCGCCGTATCCGCCCGCGACCAGAACCGGCGTCACCGGTTCCGGCACGTCGGAAAATCCGGTGCCGAGCGGACCCATCAGGTCGGAGAGAGCGCCGGGGGGAGCTGGGAGAGCTCCCGCGTTCCCGCGCCGACAACCTTGTAGACGACGCTGAGCGCGCCGTCCGGTTCGGTGTTGTGGATGCTGAAGGGGCGGCGCAGAATGTGGTCGCCGCGCCGGTCAATCCGGACGTGGACGAACTGCCCCGCCCGCGCCTTCCGGCAGATTTCCGGAGCGTGAAAGCGGACGAGGAAGTAGTCGTTCTGCAGCCGTTCATTGCTGATGATCTGGCCGTTCTGCATGATTTCAATCCTGAAGATAGGGGTTGGCGGCCCGTTCGCGGCCGATGGTGGTGGCCGGACCGTGACCGGGATATACATTCAAGTCGTCCGGCAGCGTCAGCAGACGGCTGTGGATCGACTCCATGAGCGAATGATAGTCGCCGCCGGGCAGGTCGGTGCGTCCGACCGAACCGGCGAAGAGCGTGTCGCCGATGAAGAGGGCGTTCCCCGTCGGGAAGAGCAGGCCGCTGCCGCCGGGGGTGTGCCCCGGCAGCGGGATCACCGTGAAATCGTCGTTCGGCGCGAACTCCTTCGCCGGCGGGAGGTTTTTCGCGGCGGGGAGCCACGGCAGGAGGGCGTTCTCCGGACTGGCGTAGAGGGGGTGATCCGCAGCCGCAAGCCGGACGCAGTCGATCCCCAGTGCCTTGGCGACCTCTCCGGCAGCGGAGATGTGGTCCACATGGGCGTGGGTAAGCAGGATTTCCACCCGGTCGAAGTCGAAGGAGCGGGCGACGGCGACAATCTCGGCCGCGTCACCGCCCGGATCGATCACGTAGAGCAGCCGCTTTTCCGGCAGATGGACGAAATAGCAGTTGGTGTCGATGAGGCCGACCGGAAGCGTTTTTGATGTTCATTGCTGTTTCTCCGTGGCGGCGGCGCGGTTCACCAGAATGACCCGTTCCGCCGAAAGTTTGCCCAGTTCGCGCTGGAGTCGGACCAGCTTGCCGTAGTCGTCCGGCATGGTCAGCTCCACCGGGAGGGTGAGACCGCAGTCGATCCGCAGGTGCCGCGGGCGGGTTCGAAGTATTCGTAAAGGCGGCCGAGCCGAAGCGGCCCAGCTCGAACCGTTTCGGCCGGTCGGGCACCACTTCGTATCCGGGCGGCAGTTCGATCTGGTACTCGATCGAGAGCCGGGAGGGGCTGTTCCTCCACGCCGGGGTGCGCCGTTCAGATTCCGCGGTGCTGACCATCGCGGCGAACCGGCTGTATCCGGGCAGCCGGAACTGCAGATAGGGCCCGGAGATCGAGGCGAAGTCCGGCACCTCCACCCGGCAGGAGAAGAGCCCCGGATAGTTGTCGAAGTCGATCTTCGGCTTGCCGACGATCTTCGCCGACTGCGAGAAGCCGGCGGCGAAGTTCTGGAGATACTGCGCCATCGCCTCCGGGGTCATCTCCCGGAACATGCGGTGCTCGTTCTCGAAATTGACGCCGAACGTGCGGCGCGTCGCGAGGATCTCCGCCGCGCCGTCGGGACGGATGCGGATGTTGTACTCCAGCTTCTCCGAGGTGGCGGTTTTGCGGCGGGGCCGGATGGGAATCAATCGCCCGGTGGAGAGTTCCAGCCCGATTTTTTCCTCTTCCGCCGTCGTGCCGATCCGGGCGTACTGGCTGGTGTCGTTGAGGTAACTCTCCAGCGCGGGCAGGTAGACCAGCAGCGTGCCGAAGCAGTCGGAGGGGTAGCGTTCGAGCATCCGGACTGTCTGCGGCGCATAACCGATTCCGGAAGCGGCGACGAAACGGGATTCGATCCCAGCCTCTTTGAGCAGTGCGGCCAGCAGAATGGCGCGGTCGGCGGAGTTGCCGTATCCGGCCGCCAGCGTCACGTCGGGGTTGGAGAAGCTGCTCCAGGGCAGTTCATTCAGCCCCGGACCGGCCGGCCGGATGTGCCGCGCAACATAGTCGCGGATGCGCAGAACCGTCCCTTCGAAGTCGCGAAGCACCGACTGGTTGTCGCCGGCTGGTTTCAGCGTGGCGGCGAGAGCGGCGGTCTTCGGGCGGGGCTGCGCCAGAACCTTGTCGAGCGCGGCGCCGAGCGATTCGGCCAGCGTCCGGCAGGAACCGGCGGAGACCATCACCGTCGGGGGCGAAGAGCCAGGCGGGTGCCATGGCCGGTTCCCCGCGGAAGCTCCGGCACGCTCGCGGTGCTCCAGGTGCGGATGCGTTCCGCTCCCTTCACGACGGAATCCGACCGGACCGCGGCGGGAGAGGGTGAGATTTTGAGATCGAGCTTCTCCGGTGCGGAGAGCGAGAGGCGGAGCCGTTCCGCCGGGACCGAGGCGGCGAAGGTGGAGTATAAACTGAAGAAGGTTCCGCTTTTGACCTCGGTGGTGACGACGCTCTCGACCACCGAACCGGGGGCGACGCCCGGCAGACTGGCGACCAGAACCTTCCCCGCCGGATAGCGGGGGGCGGCGGCCGCGCCGGGGGCGTCCATCAAATTGAGCTCCTCCTTGCCGAGCTTTCGCGTTTTACCGTCCGGCGAAGTGACCGTCGCCTCGATCGAGACCGTCTCGCGGAGCGGCTGGAAGGGGATCGAAAGCTCCGAATTCGCCTTCACTCCGGCGTAGTTGAGGATCCGGCGCTTTTCGCGCCGCACGGTGCGGTAGTTCTGCGCGTCGCGGAGCGTGACCGAGATTTCACGGTCGAGCAGCAACGAGTCCGCGCCGGGGAAGGCCTGAGCGGCCAGCGCGGGCGGGAACCGCCGCGTAGTCGAGCCGGGCGACCGGGAGTTTCCGTTCTGCGCTCTCGATTTTGCGCAGCGCCTCCTTGAGTTTGAGGTATCCGGCCGGATCGATCTCCACCGTGTCGATGGTGAAGCGGCTGCGTCCGGAGATCATCGCCGGACCGGCGGAGAGTTTGCGCTGCCAGTTCAGGATGCCGGGAGCGGCGACCGTTTCGCTCTCCGGCACGGAGAGCAGGCGGCAGGAGGCGGGAATCGCCAGCTTGAACTCCTCGTCGATGCCGCAGGTGGAGTAGGCTTTGAGCTTGAATTTGCGCTTCTCCAGCCCGACCGGGCCGAGGACGAAGCCCGCCGCGCCGAATTCGGAGCCGAAGAGCGGCAGCTGGAGCAGGAATTCGACTGGATTTTCCGGCAGGAATTCCCGTCCTTCGAAGGTGATCTCCGCCTGAAGCGGTGTTTTCATGTCGCGGACGTTTTCGGGGATGATCTTCAGTGTTTTGAGTTCGGCGCCGGGAATCGCCCGCTTCACCTGCGCCGCGAAGAACTGCCGCCGGTAGTCGGGCTGCCAGCGGGAGAAGGCGTCACGGTAGATCTGGTCGTTGATCCCTTCGAAACGGAGGACGCTCCCGCCGGAGAGTTTCCCCGCGGGGGTGATCACCGCCGTGGTGGAGACGCGCAGCAGATTGGCTTCCGCCGGAACCGTGGCGGAGCGCAGCAGCGTCTCCCCTCCGGCTTGGCAACCAGATAGCTCATGTTGGACATCGCCGCCGGAAGAAGTTCGGTGGTGGTCTCGTAGGTCGGATCCATCAGCTGGTATTTCCCGGGGCGAGTTCGACGGCGGTGATGGCGTGGTTGAAGTAGTTGTTGGGCACTTCATCGTCCTTGGGATCTCCGGCGAAGAAGAGCACCGGGAACGCCTTGAATCCGGCCAGTTCGAGCATCGAGACCAGCAGCGCCGCCTTGTCGCGGCAGACGCCGTAGCGGCGGTCGAAGGTCATCGAAACGTCGTGCGGCTCGTAGCCGGGGGCTTCCGATTCGGCGGTGATGCCCATGTAGCGGACCTGCTGGGAGACGAACTGGAAGAGCGCCATGATCTTCTCCTCCGGCGTGCGGCAGTTCCGGATCAGTTCGGCGGTTTTCGCCCGGATTGCGGGAGTGACCGCGTCGAGCCGCGGACGGCTCACCTGATAGTACCAGCGTGAAATCTCCTTCCAGTCCTTTGCGGTGCTGGTGAGCAGCCGCTGGACGGTGGTGTACATCGGCGGCATGCCCGGTTCGGGAATCACCTGCGGCACGTTCCGGGCGATCCAGGTGTAGAGGATGCGGCCGTTTTCGCGTTTCTCCTGAAAGCTCACCGTGCCGGGCACTTCGTCCTTGATCGCCTTCGCGGCCAGCGGACGGCTTTCTGGCGCATTGATCCGCACCTCGTAGTAGAGGAAGGGGACATTCGCCTGCAGCACGTTGTAGCCGGACCACTGCCCCGGAATCCGCGCCTTGAGGGTGGTTTCCCGGCTCTTGACGTGGAGCACATCGCCGATTTCGAGGCCGGGCACCGCGATGGTGAACACCTTGTTGGCCGGATCGTAGATGTTGCTCCCCATCTGGGAGGCGTCGATGGTTTCGCGGCCGGAGGCGGGGTCGATCTTGACGGTTTTCCCGTCCGGGCGGATGATCTCCACGGTGAGCACTTCGAGTTTCTCGTAGGTGGAGTTGTAGCGGAATGAGAGTTCGCGCAGCTGTTTCCGACCGGATTCATTGAGCACCTTCTGGTAGAAGTCGTCGGTGCTGGTGCCGAGACCGTCGGGCTGATAGGTGATCTCTTCGAGGTCGTAGACGAGGACGCTGTCGGCGTCGGGGAACCGTTCCGCGGTAGCGTTTTTCGCGCTCGCGACGATCTCCTTCACCGTCATCGCCGGAACCGGAATTCCGGCAAAAAGGGTGAGGATCAGCATCCACACGGCAAGTCGCAGGATATGTTTCATCGGAATCCTCCTCTCTCTGGTATCCGTTTTTGCATCTGCAGTACACATAAAATAACCGCTTTTCGGCGAAAATGAAATGATTTTTTCGACATTTATTTGAAATTTCGCATTCCGGTGGCTATATTTATCAAAATGCACTTGTAAAAAAACCTTTTGTATCAAAGGAGCTGAAATGGGACAGCAGAGCAACAAGATCGAAAAGCGCCGTCGTCGCAAGGCCTACCTGGAGCGCTGCCGGGAGAAGATCCGGGCCGCCATCGCCCAGGCGAAGAAGAAGTAAGTTTTCTGCTTCGTGAAAAGGTTCCTCCGGATGAGTTTGCATCCGGGGGAATTTTTTGTGTGGAGCAGACGGAACGGCGGGCGGGGAGATACATCAGAACCCGACGTCGGTCAAGCGGCAATCCGGCATAACCGCTCCCCTGCGGGTCGCTTTTATTCCGTTTGCCCGCTTGACAGCCGCCGGAACCTGATGTGGGGAGGCTGTGGCCGGTTCGGGAGAAAAAAGGACTTTTTCTTCCCGAACCATGATACGGAGCAGGGCAATGCCGCCGGGCAGAGTTGTCAATGGATTGCGCTTTCTGCCCCCGGCAATACCGCCCGGGCAGAGTTATCAATGGATCGCGCTTTCTGCTCCCCCGGCAATACCGCCGGGCAGAGTTATCAATGGATCGCGCTTCGACGAGAATGGGCCCGTCCAGCTCGTCGGAGTCGAAGCGCGAGCTGTTGGTAACTCGCAGCTTTCTCACGGGCCGCTCCCGGCAGAGTCGAAGCGCGAGCTGTCGGTAACTCGCTGCTTTCTCGCGGGAGTTCCCAGCGCGTCGGAGTCGGAGCGCGAGCTGTCGGTAACTCGGTTGCTTTCTCGCGGGAGTTCCTGTCAGAAGCGGAGCCGGAGCGTGACGATCTCCCACGGCGATGCTTCGACCGGAACGGTATGACCGTCGTTTACCGGAGCCGCTGTCTTGAGTTGCGTCTCGTCGAGGCGGCAGAACTCCGCCTGCCGGAGCTTCTTCGCCATGGTGACGCTCCCCTGTCGCGGCTCCGGCGAGAGGTTGACCAGCCGCAGCACGACGCTGCCCGGTTCCCGGTCCGCCGCCGGTTTCAGCGCGGAGAAGTTCAACCCGCCGTCGATCCGGCAGAAGCTCTCGTCGGTGAACGGCCGTGTTCCCGCCTCCTTCAAGAGGTGGACCGGCGTTTCCGCCCGCAGAATCTGCACTGCTTTCCAAAGTTCGGCGTCGTCGGTGCCGGCGCCGAAGAAGCGGGCGGCGCAGAGGAACTCCGAGCGCCCGCTCTGCTGCCCCTCCGTCTCGCCGTCGGTGTTGACCGTGCGGCGGAACGCCCGCAGCAGTGTGACCACCAGTTCTCCGGCGGCGTTGTCGATGGCTCCCGCCTCGTGGATTCCGGCGGCGAAGAGCAGCGCAACGCCGCCCGAGGCGTCGCGCTTGCCGATCAGCCCGGAGATGTTCTTCTCGATGAACTCCCGTTCAAATCCGCCTTCGGTCGCGTCGCCCAGTTCCCGCCCCGCCTTCCGGTTGAGAATCGCGAAGTTCTGCCCGGCGAAACAGTTCCCCGGAATTCCGGTCGGCGCGATCAGCTGGAGCCGGAAGTCCTCCGCGTGGTTTTCGATGGCGAAATGAATCCCGAGCTGGTCCGAATCGCGGTCCAGCGTCACCATGGTGCGGATGGCCACCTCGGCGAACTCCTCCGATTCCCGGATTCCGACGTAGTTCTCCCCAACCCTCCCTCGTAACGGAGCGATGCGGGGAGCCGGTAGCGCCGGGTGATTTCGAACGTGGTCCGTTCCGGCCCGTCGAGCGTCACCCGCAGGGAGCTTTCGGAACTGCAGAGCAGTGCCGCGTTGCCGACCGGTTCGACGTGGTTCCAGCCGTCGCCGATTTCGCGGTCGAAACGGAACTCGTTCCAGTTCCGGAAGCTCCGGCCGGAGCGGAGGTCGGTGACGTCGAAGGTCCCTTCCGGGTGGAAATCGAGCCGCAGAATCCCGTTGGTCGCGCTCCGCTGCGAGGTGCGCATCGTCCGGTAACTGCGGACGAAATCCGGTGACGGCTCCAGCCGGAGGGTGGTCCAGCCCGCCGCGCGCAGTTTCGTCCGGGGCGCCACGCGGTAGACGTCGTAACGGCGGAACACGTTCCATTGAAACTGCCGCATCTGGTTGCGGCGGATGGAGACGATCTGGTACGGGACCAGGGCCCCGCCTCGTCCCGGAGCTGGAAGGAGTTGACGAACTCGTAGCCGAACGGTTCCGCCTGCCGCTTCGGGTAGGGAGCGGCGGCGGGGAACCGGATTTCATATTCGGCGGTCCGGTCGACGTCGAAGGGGGAGCGGATTGCGGAGGCGCAGAAGATAGCGCCCGTCCGGCGCGACCTCGTCGGCCGGGTCTCCGGACTGCGCCTCCAGCCGGACGCCGGTCAGCCGTTCGCGGTCGAGCTGAATCTGGTCGTCGACAATCGCCCGCGCGCCGTCGAACACTTCGCCGAAACGCCCGAGCATCAGCCGGTGGACCGAATCGATCGAACAGCCGCAGATCGAATCGTGCGCGTGATTCTTCACCAGCTCCTTCCAGAGGTAGTGGAGCAACCGAGGTCGCCGGTCTCTCCGGCGGCGGCCCGTTCGGCGAGGAGGGGTTCGACCAGCAGTTCCAGCCGGTTCGAGCAGAGGTCGTTCGCCCGTTTTATGTCGCTTCTGGAGCTGACCGTGCCGCTGATCTGCCAGTTGCCGTTGATGTCGGCGGGGTGGATCAGCTCGCCTTGAAGCACGGTGGAGACCTCGGGACCGAACTCCCGTTCGAAAAGGTCGAGATAGTCGGTCTGAACAAGTTCGGCATCCGGGAACTCCGCCGCGACCCAGCGGAGCATTTGAACCGGATCTTCCGGCGGGCAGGAGTGATCCAGCCCGTCGGAGAGGAGGAACGCCTCCTTGCCCCAGTAGGCGGTATCCTGTTCAACACATCGGCGCAGCCGTTCCCGGAACTCCTTTTCCTCTGGCGAGCGGTCGGTGCCGCCGCGGACGTCGAGCGTGAACTGCCCGTAGCCGTTGCGCGGCATGAGGTGAATGGTTCGAATGCGGGTGCCGTCGGGGGATTCCCAGAGAAAACGCGGCGGCTCGGTCGAGGCGAGGCCGCGCCAGACCACCGCCCCTTTGAGGCCGAATCCGGCGAAGAGCTGCGGAAGCTGGGCCATGTGGCCGAAGATGTCGCAGACGTAGCCGACCGGCCAGGGGCGGAGCCGTACTCCTCCGCCACGGCGCGGCCGATCTGGAGGTTGCGGATCAGCGCCTCGCCGGAGACCAGAAACTCATCGGGCATGACGTACCAGGGGCCGACTTTGAGCCGCCCGCCGGAGATGGCGGTGGCGAGCCGGGGTCTCCACTCCGGATGGACTTCGGCGATGTCGTCGAGCACGACGGTCTGCCCGTCGAAGATGAAGTGGCGGTACTCCGGCTGTTGTTCCAGCAGATCCAGAACCCGGCGCGTGAGGGTGAGCAGCCGTTTGCGGTAGACCTGCCGGGGCTGATACCACTCCCGGTCCCAGTGGGTGGCGCTGAAATAGTAGAATCGCATCGTTTCAACCTTCTCCCGTTGTTTCTTGCCCGCTCTCTCCCGCTTTCCTGTTCCACCGCCGGAAAAGAGTTATCAATGGATCGCACATCGTTTGCCGCATTCTCTCTACTCTTCTCTTCCTGTTCCACCGCCGGAAAAGAGTTATCAATGGATCGCGCTTCGACGAGAATGGGCCCGTCCAGCTCGTCGGAGTCGAAGCGCGGGCTGTTGGTAACTCGCTGCTTTCTCACCGGAGTTCCCGGCGTGTCAGAGCCGAAGCGTTGACATACCATAATTCCGGGATGAGAGGATTGCAAGCGAAAAAGAGGCGATTCAGTTGCCGGAGGCGTCGCGTTCGGCGGCGTGGAGAAAGCGCAGCGTCCGCAAACCGTCAAACCAGCAGTGAAAGGCCTCCTGCTGTGCCCCGGGCGTTTTCGGCAGATTGGCGAGCACCCCGTTCCAGGCCGCCGGGAACCGTTCCGCTTCGAGGAAAGCGGCGGAGGCGGCGGGAAGGCGGCGGAGCAGGGCGTCGGCACGGTCGAGCGCCCCGGGCGAGGCGGCCGCGTCGAGCAGCTGTTTGAGCCGGGCGAAGGCGCCGTCTGAAATCTCCGGCAGCGGTTCGCCCCGGAGCAGTTTCCGGACCGACGGCCCGGTGCCGAATGGAACCCGTTCCGACGGGCGGGGCGAGGGGTGAATCAGCACCTTTTGCAGTTCCGCCACCTTCGCGGTCTTGGCCACCGCCTGCAGAAAGTAGAAGTCTTCGCCGCCGGTGCGGACTCTCATGCCGCCGCAGCGGATGTAGCTTGCGGCGCGGCAGACGAAGGCGCTCCCGACCGTGTGGAAGGCGTAGGGGGAGCCCGCCCGGCGGAGCCGCTCGACGTAGGAGTCGAGATACTCTTCGTAGCGGCGGATGGCCCGTTCCAGCTCCGGCGTATTCCCTTCCCGGTGGCGGAAGCCGATGGTGACCGCGCCCGCTTTGCTCTGCACGAGAAATGCTTCACTCTCTTCGAGATAGCCGGGCTCGACCGTGGTGTCGGCGTCGAGCGACCAGATCGCCGCCTCTTCGACGCTTTCAGGCGTGAGGGAGGCGATTACCGCATCCATGCCCAGCTTGCGGGCGGCGCCGACTCCGCCTGTCAGCTCCGGCGCAAAGCGCCAGACGAGCCGGGGCAGCCGAAGCTCTCCGGCATCGAGCCGGTGGAGCAGGAGTTCATTCGCGCGGCGGCAGGAGTCCGGCGCGTCGGGCGGATGGTTGACGATGACCACCACCACCGTTTCCTCGATCCCGCGCGCGGAAGCGAGCGAGGCGAAAGTCTCCGCGATGGAATCGTTTTCGTCGCAGGCGGGGATCACCACCGCCCGGCGGAGCTCCCGCCACGGCAGCGGTTCGGCCGGATTGCGGCGCAGATACTTGGCGAAGTCGTGCGGCTTCACAGCAGCCGGCCGAAGAGGGAGACACTCCCCGCCCGTTCGACCTGGACGCGGCGGAGCATGCCCGGTGCGAGGCCGTCGCACGGTTCGAAGTGAATCAGCCGGTTGGTGCCGGTGCGTCCACACCAGCGGGCGGGATTGCGCGGACTTACCCCTTCGACCAGCACCTCCTGAACGGTGCCGACCTGGGCGGCGAGCGACCGCTCCACCCGCTTTCTCAGATCTTCGAGCAGGATCTGGTTGCGCTCCTCCTTCACTTCGCGGGGAACGGAATCCTCCCGGAGCGACGACTTCGTGCCGGGCCGGGGGGAGTATTTGAAGATGAAGGCGTTGTCGAAGCCGACCCGGTTCATGAGTTCGCGGGTCATGTCGAAATCCTCCGCCGTTTCTCCGGGGAAGCCGACGATCACGTCGGTCGAGAAGGTGACATCCGGCATCGCCGCGCGGAGCTTTTCGACCACCTCATAGTAACTTGCCGCGGTGTACTGGCGGTTCATTTCGCGCAGCACCCGGTCGGAACCGGATTGCAGCGGCAGGTGGATGTTGTGGCAGACCGTCCGGCTCGCCGCGATCGCCCCGATCAGCCGGTCGTTGAAGTAGCTCACATAGGGGGAGGTGAAACGGATCCGCAGAAGTTCCGGAATCCGGTCCAGCTCCTCCAGAAGGTCGGCGAAGGGGGGAGTAATCCGGCGGGGGCGGGTTGATGTTGCCGCCGAGCCCGTAGGCGGCGACGTTCTGACCGAGCAGCAGGATCTCCTTCGCGCCGGAGGCAGCCAGTTCGCGCGCTTCGGCGAGGACATCCTCCCGTCCGCGGCTCACTTCGCGGCCACGCACATACGGAACGATGCAGTAACTGCAGAAGCGGTTGCAGCCGCGGGTGATGGCGATCTGTGCGAACACCTGTTCCGCACCGCTGCCGGGCCGGTAGTGGCTCCCCATCGAGGTGAGCACGTCGGCCGATTCCCGGGTGCTGGCGACGCGGCGGCGGTCGGCGCGGATCGATTCGATCAGGGGCACGAGCGTGTGAAGCTGCCCGGTGCCGAGCACGAAATCGAGGTGGGGCAGCTCTTCGAGCAGCTGGTCGCCGAGCCGCTGGGCCATGCAGCCGAGCGCACCGATCACCAGATCGGGACGGCGCGCCTTGAGTTTCTTCATGTAGCCGATCTTGCCTTTGGCCTTGCGTTCGGCCTGTTCGCGGACACTGCAGGTGTTGAAGAGGAGAACATCCGCCTCCTCCTCGTTTTCGACGATCGAGTGGCCGGCTTCGACCAGCATTCCGGCGAGCGCTTCGGAATCGCGCTCATTCATCTGGCATCCGTAGGTTTTGAGGAATACTTTCATGGCGTCAGCAGTGTCAGGTTGTCGCGGTGGATCAGCTCCTCGTCGACGTTCGGGCCGAGGATCTCGTGAATTTCCGCCGAGTGGCGCCCGCAGATGCGGAGGCAGTCGGAGGCTTCGAAGTTGACCAGGCCGCGCGCGAATGGGACGCCGTCCGGCCCGGAGATTTCGACCGTGTCGCCCCGTTTGAAGTCGCCGCTGACGAACCGCACTCCGGAGGGAGCAGACTGCGCCCGTGCTCGCGGACCGCCTTCGCCGCACCTTCGTCGACCAGCAGCGCGCCGGAAACCTTGCTGAAGAAGGTGATCCACCGTTTGCGCCCGGTCATCCGACGGCGGCGCGGCAGAAACACCGTGCCGACGTCTTCGCCGCGGAAGATCGCCTCGAGAATGCCCGGCACCCGGCCGTCGGCGATCCAGAGGTACTCTCCGGCGGCGGTGACGATGTCGGCGGCGCGCAGTTTTGAACTCATGCCGCCGATCGAAAATTCGGAGTTGTCGGTGTCGCCGGCCATGCCGCGGATGGCGTCGTCGAGCTTTTCGACCACCGAGATGCGTTCGCCGAGAACGCCGTCGACCCGTTCGCGCAAGCCCTGCTCGGTGGTGAGGATGATCGTGAGCTGTGAATCGGTGATCGAGGCGAGCATTCCGGCGAGGGTGTCGTTGTCGCCAAACTTGAGCTCGTCGACCGAAACCGAGTCGTTCTCATTGACGATCGGCAGGACATCTTTCTCCCAGAGGGCGTTGATGCAGTTCATCACGTTGAGGTAGCGTTCGCGGCTGCGCAGATCGGCGGCGGTGAGCAGCAGCTGCGCCGTGCGGAACCCACGCTTGCGGCACTCCTCCTCGTAGATCGACATCAGCCGCGACTGGCCGATGGCGGCGAGCGCCTGGATCTTCGCCAGCTCCTTCGGCCGTCGGGTGAGTTCGAGCGCGCGCATTCCCATGCCGACCGCGCCGGAGGTGACCAGCAGCACCCGGCTGCCGCGGCTGCGGATGGCGGCGATGCCGTCGACCAGTTTCGCGATCGCCTCCTGACTGGTCAGCAGCCGGGTACCGGCCTTGACGATCACCTGACGCGCCTGCCGGATCAGTTCCCGGCGTATCTCCAGATTCTGTGCATTCATATGAAATCTTCTTGTGTTTTTGGACATATCATCCGTCTAATGTAGCATTTCGGCGGTAAAATGCAAGCGTCTCTCCGGAGGGAAACCCGGCGAATCACCCCTTCTATCTGTCGTCGTGGGGAAGACTCTTCATCGCGGAGGTCATCGAGCGGCTCAGCTGCCGCACCATCGCGTCGGCGGGATCCTCGACGAAGACCGGTTTCTTCTCCGCGAAGAGCGACAGGGTCCAGTGGAGCAGCGGATGGTGTTTTTTTCCGCAGCGCCTCCATCTCCGCCTTCACCCGGAGCAGCCGCTGTTCCGGGACGCGCCTCCGGCCGATTCTGCGGGCGACCTGATAGTGGTGAAGCGCGGCGAAACAGCGGCCGGTCGCTCCGAGGGTCCGGGCGAGATGGATCCGGAAAATGATGTTCTGCGGCGCGCGGGCGACGATGAAGCGGAAGCACTCCTCCGCTTCGCGATAGCGGCGGTGCATCAGGTGGTCGCGCCCCTCGCGATAGCGGAGAAAGGTTTCGGTTTTTTTCGAGATCGGCGAGCAGTGTCGCCAGCGAGGTTTCCGGCGGAACGTTGTTGCCGACGATCAACTCTTCAAGGATGTCGTCCGCCTCGGAATCCATCAGGGGACCGGATTTGCGGAGCGGGAGCGGCTCCTCCATCAGCGATGCGTCGTACCGCTTTCGCTTTTCCGGGTCGGAGAGGATGTCGAAGGCGTGGACCAGAATCTGGAATTCGCGGGTCTTCACGGGGGAGTTGCCGAAGAGGTCCGGGTGGCACTCCCGGGCCCGGGCGTAGTAGGCGCGTTTGAGTCCGGCGAAATTGGCCGTGGCGCTGACTCCCAGCACTTGATACAGAGTTTGTTCCATATTTTTTTTCCGCTAAATGCCGCCGTGGACTTGCCATAAAAGGAAAAATATGGTATAATATAGATGTAGTTTAACTTTATCGCAAACGGGAGTGCTTTCTTTTCATCATGAGCGGCGCGATCAACAATCTGCCGGGGGGGAACGAGACGATTCTGATCGTGGACGACCACGAGACGATCTGGGATTTCCTGATCGAGGCTCTGCAGAAGCTGGGCTACTCCGTGCTGCTGGCGGAGAACGGGCTGGACGCGGTCGAGATCTACGAGGAGAATCCCGACCAGATCGATCTTGTACTGCTCGACATGATCATGCCGAAGGCGGGCGGTCACCAGACCTTCTACAAGATCCGCGCTATCGATCCGGAGGCGAAGATTCTGCTTTCGAGCGGGTTTGTTTCTGAGGCGGAGGTGCACGATCTGCTCCAGCAGGGCGCGTGCGGATTCCTTCCGAAACCTCACCGTCTCCCCGCCGTTGCCCGGGCGATCCGCGATGTGCTCGACAACGGCCGCATCGCCGGGTGAGTCCGTTTTCATGGACGACTGGATCGAAATCAACCGCGACGAGCGGCACATCAGGCGGGAGCGCGCCAAGGCGCGCGAACTGCGCAACACCCCCTACTTTCAGGAACTTTTCCGCCGGGGCATCTGCCACTACTGCGGGAAGAAGTTTCCGCCGGAGGAGCTGACGCTGGACCACATCGTTCCGGTGGCCCGCGGCGGACGCAGCACCCGGGGCAACCTGGTGGTCTGCTGCCGCGCCTGCAATCAGGAGAAGAAGTACCTCACTCCGGCGGAGATGATCCTCCGCCGTCTCGAAGCCGAAAACGGCGGAGAGTAGTTTTTCTGCCGGTTCAGGCTTCGAAATCGAACTCCATCGCCCGGAGGAAGGCCATTGCCAGCGCGGTATGGCCGACGTCGTTGGGGTGCACCCGGTCCCACGAAATGAAACTGCTGTGGCGGCTCTGCAGAATCCGGTCGAAGGGGGCCTGCGTGTCGACGAAGATGGCGTGGTGCTTTTCGGCGAGCCGCCGGCAGGCGGCCTGATAGCGGGCGACTTCAGCGCGCATGCGGTCCTGCAGATTGGCTTCGATGTAGAAGGGGGCCATGATGACCAGCCCGCCGGAGAGCAGGGGGCGGGTGCGGGTGAAGAGTTCGTCCAGCGTGGACTCATATTCATCGAGCAGGACATGTTGCTCCGGTTCGCAGGGGCTGTCGAACTGCCGCCAGACGTCGTTGATGCCGATCATCACCGAGAGCCAGTCGGGGTGGAGGTCGATCACGTCGGTCTGCCAGCGTGCCGCGAGGCGGCGGGCGGTGTCGCCGCTGACGCCGGTGTTGATGACGTTGATACCGAGTTCGGGGTGGAGGGCGTTCACCATGCCCGAGACGATGTGCGGGTAGCCGCGGCCGAGGCGGTTGAAGAGAGTTCCCTGTGCGACCGGGCGTTCCCGCCCGACATCCGTGACCGAATCTCCGATGAAGAGCAGACGGTTTCCCTGAGAAAGTTTCATGATTCCATACTCCTGTGTTTCTGCTGAAAGCAGCAGGAGTATACCATATCACGCCGCCGGGAAAATTCAATCTTCTTTCTCATGGGAAAAAGAGCAGAACACCGCAGGAGAGCGGCGGCAGCTCCAGCGCGCTTTCTCCGGCGGGGAATTGCGTACGGCTCTCCCCGGTCTCCAGCGTGAACGGCCGGTCGCTCCGCAGCCGGACCGGTTCCGGCCGGTTCCGGAAGTTGACCAGAAACTGCGCCTCCTCCCCGTCCGGAGCCCGGAAGGCGCCGGTGGGCACCAGCGGGAGAAACTCGCTGTCTCGTTTCCGCAGTTTCAGCTCGTACCAGCCGCACTCCAGCCGGACGGACGGCTTCTGCATCGTTCCGTGCAGCAGGAACTTCCGATATTTCCGGCGGAATGCGTTGCACTGCTTTGCAAGGGTGAGAACCGGCTGTTGTTCCGGCGCCGGGGCGCTCCAGTCCGCCGCCGCGCCCCAGTCGATCTCGCCGGAGTCGCGCAACGTGAACGAGAGGTATTCGCCGCGGACGAAGCTCATCGCCAGCCGGAGCTGGAGGTTGTCCGGCGAATCCGCGCAGCGGATCGTCTCCCCAGGCGGAGGATTCGTTGCCGAGGAAGTTGTTGGCGTATTCATGGAAGAGGTATTGCACCGCATTTGCCTCCTGCCCGTAGACCAGCGGGTTGCGCCGGTCGTTGAACGGCATCTGGGCGATGTAGGGAGTGGCGGCGACGTTTTCGCAGCCGATCAGCAGCGGATTGCCGGTCGCGGCGGCGGTTCGGCGCATGGTTTCGATCAATTTTGCCATCGCGCGGGTCTGCCAGACGCCGGGCAGCGGCGGGTGATGGTGGTCGCGGGCGTAGCAGACGAAGCTTTCGCCGCCATGGTTCTGGTCGAGGATCTGGAAGAAGTCCACGCCGTGCTCCGCGACCAGTTTCACCTGTTCGCACATGACATCGACGCACCACGGTTCGGTGATGCACAGTTCCGTCCCCTGCCGGATGTTGGAGCAGATCCGGGCATCGACCTCCCCTTTCGGCCCGCGGGCCATGAACCGTTCGAGGCCGCGTTTCCGATACTCCTCCTCGGTGGAGTAGTCGTGAATCCGGCTTTTCCGGGTGTAGAGCGTTCCCGAGCCGTAGAGGCCGATCCGGTGCCCCGCCTTGTGGAGCTTGTCGCAGAAGGTGAGGAAGGACTCCTCCCCGCCGACCGGCGGCCAGTAGTAGGGGGCATCCACGGACCGTTGTGATCCCAGCGCATCAGCAGCACGAGCAACGGGGAGTCCAGCGCGGCGGAGAGCTCCTGCAGACGCGCAAAGTTCCGTTCGTAGGGGAGAAAGCGGTTGGGTTCCGGCGTGATCCTGCCGTCGCCGCAGACCGGATAGATGATCACCACCGGCGACTCCTCCATCCAGTCGGGCAGTGCGAAATCCCGCTTCATTGTCGGGTCGTGCTTCATCCAGCGGCGGTAGATCTCACAGGCGTCCATCCAGTCCCCTTCGAAGGCGCCGACGACGAGGTCGAAAGGGAGTTCGAATTCCTGCTCCATCCCCTGCCGGTCGCAGGTGCATTCGATGCGGAGCCGGACCGACGAGCCGGCGGCCGGGCCGATCTCCATGGTCTTGATCGAGTGGGTGGGGTCGTCCGCGGCGTAGTAGAGGCCGTAGCGGCTTCCGTAGGCGGCGAGGAACTGCACCGAGGCCGAGCCGGGATAGACGCAGGGGTCGCTGTTGCCGGGGAATCCGGCGTGATGGTATTCGCGGAAGCTCTTCCACGGTTCGCGGATCAGGCAGCCGGGACCGTGCGGCCAGAAGATCTCCTTCTCCAGCGGGACGCTGAGCCGCGGCATTTCGATGAGGTCCGCCCACATCCCCTCCGGCACGCCGCGCAGCGACGGGCGGATGCGGAAAACTCCCCGTCGAAGGTGATCCGGCAGCCGACGGTGAACTCCGGCGCCTCCGGGTGGCCGCTCCAGAGAAAAAGCTCTCCCTCCCGCCGGAACTCCGGGAATTCCGACGCCTGAAAGAAGCGGTAATCCCCCGTCTCGTGGAGGTACATGCGGAGCGTGAACATTCCCGTTGACGGCGCGGCGAGCTCCGTGCCGTGAAAGGTGATCGATTCGATGGCGCCGTTCCGTTCGGAGAGGCGCAGTTGAAAATCCTGATTGCCGAAGGTGTAACTCATGAAAATCCGGTTCCTGCGTTGAAATGGTTGTCTGTTTGAATTCCGAATGATTCACTCCAGCTGCGCCGTGGCGTAGCCGTAGAGGTTGTGTCCGCTGTAGAGCAGCGGGAATGCCGAAAAGAATTCGCCGTCCCGGGTGCGCACCAGCGCGAGGCGCAGCTCCTCTCCGGAGCGGGACGGATTGCCCCGGAAGTAGCCGGGCAGTTCAGCGAAGGGAACCGCCGCTTCGAAGCACCAGCCGCCCTGCGGATCGCTTCCGGCGGCGGTCGAAATCCGTTCCGGCGCTTCCCGGCGGCAGTTGAGGTAGATTTCGCCGCGCCGTTTGGTGTGGAGCGCGGAAAACACGCATCCGGAACCGTTGACGACGATCTCCCGGTAGCAGGGAATCCGCGGGTCGGAGAGGAGGAAAATTTCCGCCGCGTCGCCGTCCCACGGCTGCGGCGCACCCGGTGCGTCGGAGACCGGGCAGGTCCGCCGGATCTTCTCCGGGAAACGGGCGCTGATGTAGAGGTTCTTCCGGTCGTAGCCCACCCGCCATCGGCCGGAGACGGTGCGCGCCTGCGTGGAGTTGAGTGGATATTCCGAATGGATCTCCAGCGCTTTCTCCCCATTCGGCGTCGGACCACTTGCCGTCGATTACCGGCGGAACGGCGAGGAACGGAATCCGCCAGCGCGGCGGCCGGGCGGTCCAGCGCCGCCCCCCGGTCGAGTTCATCGCGGATTTTCCCCAGCCGGGCGCGCGCCTCTTCGAGCCGGCGGGCCGTGGCGGGAATCGTCCCCTCCAGCAGCCCCAGTTCGAGCGAATGCCAGAAGCGCGAGGCGATCAGGTCGGCGGCGTAGCGGGCGGGGGAGTCCTCCGGGAGCGTCCGGTAGACCCCCGGATCGACCGGGCGAGGGCGAGGTCACGCTCTTCCGGCTCTGCACCGGATGCGCCGAGTGCGGCCGCGAGCAGCAGAAGTGGGAAAAGTCGGCGACAGGCTCTCATTTCATTTGTTCTCCGGGAAGAATCCGGCGTCGTCGATCAGGACCGAACCGGGCGCGTCGAGCAGCCGGAAGCGCAGCGCGGCGACGGTTGTTCCGGCGGGGACCGGCGAGTCGAACCGGTACTCTTTCCAGCCGGATTTTCCATCGGCGGCGGGGAGGTCGATCGGCTGGAACAGCGACCGCTCTCTGCCGTTTTCCTGATAGATGAGATGGCACTCCAGCCGGACCGGTTCCCGGTTCTCCTGTTTGAGCGAGAAACCGAACCGGGCGTTCTGTTTCGGCACCCGGAGCAGAAGCCGGGCGCTGGCGTAGGCGCGGAGCCGCAGCGCGGGATTGTCGTTGTTCTCGTCGCCCGCGCAGAATGCCGCACCGTAACAGGTGATGCGGGGCGGCGGATTGGTCACCCACGGCAGGGTATGCTCCATGGTTCCCGCCGCGTCGAGCAGAGTTCCGGCCACGGTGAAGTCGTCGAAGGTTTCGCGTTCCGGCGGCTCCGGCAGGGCGAGACCGCCTTGGAGAAACTCCGGCGCAGTGAGATTTTCCGGCATCGTTCCGGTGGAGAAGGCCATGGCGGTGATGCCGTTCCAGCGGTAGGCGGGGAAGAGTTTTCCCTCCTCCAGCAGCGGCAGGCGCAGGGTTGTCTTGTCACGTTCCACGCCGGAGAGTTCCCGGGGCAGATTCGAGGAGAGGAGCCGGAACGGTGCCGCATCCGTTTCCGCCCCGCCAGTTCCCCGCGCAGCACGATTCTGCCGCCCTTTTTCGGCATCGAGCCGCGCCGCATCAACTGGTACGAACCGAAGAGGGGGCCGCCGCCTTCCAGCGGGAAGGCGTACTCGACCAGCGAGGCGAGACCGGTGAGCAGGACGCTCCGCCCCGGATTGCGCGGAAACGCGGCACGGCGGATCCGCAGAAACTTCTCATCCTGAAAGATCATCATCCCGTCGAAGAGGTCGCCGCCGGAACTGATCCGCCGGGAATAACCGCCCTGCGACTCGATCTCCCAGTCGCGCAGGAGCGTTTCGCCTTTCGCGTTCTGCATCCGGGCGATGCCGCCGCCGTGGCGGGCGAGGGTGAAGGCGTAGTCCGGATGGGTGACGCAGGTGAGCGAGGCATCGTCCTTCGCAAGGGTCAGCGCACCGGTCCGGATCGTCGCCGCCTTCTCCGCCGGAACCTGATCCGGCCGGAGCGGTTTCAGCGTCAGCGTGAACCGGGCGGGCACTCCGGCTGTGAGCGGGAGATTCTGCGAGAGGAAGGCGGCCAGATGCCACTCCTTCCGGCCGGGGAACTGCGAGTAGAGGAAGAGTCCCGCCGACGGTTCGGTGAGCGGATTCTCCTGACGCCAGACGACGCCGTCATTGCCGCGGAAGGCGCGGATCTCCGGTGACTGCCAGTTGAGCGGCACCCGGTTGCTCGAATAGAGAATGTTTCTGGCCAGCCGGGCGGAGAGGTAGTAGCGGAAGTGCTCGTAACCGAGATCGTTCAGCAGCCGGTTGTCCTGTTTCGTCTCCGGCGGACGCGCTTCGAACCAGTCGTCGAGCCGCCCGTCGGCGGTGTCCACCTGATAGCGGTCGATTTCCGGCGCGGCGAAGAGCAGCGCGAGCTCCTTTTCTCCGAAGTTCCGTGCCGCCGCCTCCAGCCGGATTCCTCCGGCGGAACAGTGGTAGGTGAGCGAAAGCGTCCTGCCGGGGAAGCCGGGGGAAGGTGAGTTCGTTCGTCAGGCGGATCGTCTCCCCGTCGCGCTCCGTCCGGGCGCGGTTGACGCACTTCTCCGGGCGGATCGGCAGCAGCAGCGCGCTCCGGCAGAGGCTCTCCTTTCCCGCGGGGGCGAAGGCGTCGATCAGTCCGCTTTTGCGATTGACCCGCAGTGTGTAGGCGGCGGAATCCACCTGCCAGTTGTCGGCGTTTTCCCGCAGGCGCGGTGCGCTTTCAGTCGGAACCGGGGCGGCGGCCGGTTTTTCCGCCTTCCTCTTCGCCACTTCGCGGCTGGTGAAGAGCCGCGCCTGCCACGGTTCGAGCCGGAGTGTTTCGCCGACCGGTTCGCCGGTCTCGGCATCGAACCGCACATTTTCCGGGAAGGCCGCCCGTATGGTCCGGGGCGAATTGGTGAAATTGATCAGCCCGACCGCCTGTTCGGCATCGGTTTTGCGGAGCACGGCGAAGACCGCCGGGTCGCCGGTCCGGATGGCGCGGTAGTTCGGCACGCCGCGGCGGAGCGGGGCGTTTTCGGCGCGGAGCCGGTTCAGTCGCGCCAGAAACGGACCGTTGCCGAGGTCGAAGCTGCCGGTGGTGTCCCCCGCCAGCGGAATGCCGTGCGCGAAGTAGAGCAGCGCGGTCAATGCGCGCGCCGGGCCGAGTCCGACGGCGGCGACCGAGGAGGGGCCGTCGTGCAGCTCGACGTAGCGCATGCGGATGAGATCGGCCGGATCGGTGAAGTACTGCTCCTCCAGCCGCCGGATGAAGGCGGGGACGAACTCCGCCACCGGAAGGTTCAAAAAACTTGTGGAGCCAGACCCGTCCCATGAAGTCGTAGATGAAATCCCCGCTCCGCACATGGACCGCGTCGGGCACCTCCGCCAGCACCGCGGCATCCTGCCGCACTTCGCGGGCGGCGCCGCGGACCGCCTGAATGAGTTCATATCCTCCCTGCCGGGTGGAGAGGCTGGCCCGGAAAGGCGGCGGCGAGAGCCGGTCCTGCGGCAGTGATTTTTTCCACCACTCCGGATCGGTGCCGGCAGGCGGCGTGTCGGGGTCGCGCGGCGGCCAGTCGGTCCGCCGCCAGTCCGGTCCGCTGCCGCCGCACTGGTCGATCCGGAATCCCGCCGCGCCGAGCCGGGTGAACATCCGGGCGGAGTCGGCGACATACCGCTGCCACTCCTTCGAATTGAAGGCGAGCGCATTGACCCGTCCGGGCGGCAGCACGCCGCCGTTTTCGAGGAAGCGGAGCGCGAAGACGCTGTTGCCCCGCTCGCGGGCCGATTCCACCGTGCCGCCGTGCGGAACGATGTCCTGCAGCAGCCGGATTCCCCGCTTTGCCGCCTCATTGCACATGGCGGCGTATTCCTCCGGAGTGCCGAAGTCGGCGCAGAGCTTCTGGTAATCCACCGGCATGTAGGTCGGCCCGGTGTTGGCGGGCTGGCTCCACAATGTGTTGAAGCCGAGGCGCTGCATCCGGGGCAGAAACTCCCGGGTGATCGTCCGGAAGCCGTTCTCCGACGCCAGGCGGCGCGGAATGAATTCGAACATCACCGCATCGGCCACCCAGTCGGGACGGTCCTGCGGCGCGCGGAGGTTCCCCGTCCGGTACCAGTCGTGGACGATGCCGCTGCGCAGCGTCTCCCCTGCATCTTTCCCGGAGACGTGGATCCCGGCGCTCCCGATGGTGTGGGTGACGCCGGGATACGCCCAGCCGCAGCTTTCGAAGTACTGCTGCAGCACAAGGTTCCCGTTCTGGACGTTGATCCACTGCCGCGCGGTCTCCCGTCGGTCGTCGATCAGAAAGAGCAGCGAACCGCGCCCCCCGGAGTTCCGCCTGCAGCGGCATGGTGTAGGCCGCGGTGGTGAACCGCTCCTTTCCGGAGAGCGTCTCCCCCCGGCGCGGCGTGGTGCGGACCTTCTGCCGCATCGCCGGATCGTCCTCCAGCGCATGGAGCGAACCGGTGTCGCCCGCGAGCGCCCGGTGCATGCAGCAGCGCCTTCTTTGCCACCGGGAAGCAGAAGCTTGTGCTGTAGAAGGGAACCGGCTTGCCCGCGGTGGAGGGGTTCACCAGCCGAAGCGTCGCCTCCTGTTCGAGCAGCCCCGGAATTTTTCGCGCGTCGAAGCGGATGAAGTGACTGATTTCAAATCCGTTGCGTTCCCCGTCGATCCGCAGAACTCCCGTTTTCTCATCGAAGGAGACCGTGCGGACGTTCATTTTGCTCCAGCGCCGTTTCCCCAGCTGGAGGCGGAGCATATCGACTTTCCACGGGATCAGGTCGATCCTGCGGTAGCGCAGTTTCTCCCATTCCCCCGGTCGTTGACGGCGAACTCCCATTCACCGAAGCGGAATGCGTGACTCTGCACCTTTCGCGCCGCCGCCGCACTCTTCCCCGCCCCGGATTTCGGGCTGGTTAACTGCTGGTAGACCTTCTCACCGTCGGTGACACAGTAGCGGATATGTCCCTGCGTCGGATAGAGTTTGAACCCCTTGCGGGAACTTTCCGGCAGTGCGTTGTAGATGGTGGCGATGTTGTATGGAGGGCAGGTGAAGTCGATCAGTCCGGCTGAGAGGTAGACCGGGCAGCGGATCAGCCGGGCGAAGTTCGCCGTGTCGAAGTAGTCGACATACGCCCCGCCGTCGTTGCGCGGATAGGTCGGAACCGGGCCGCGCAGATCCCCGAACGCCGGAATCGCCGCCAGGCAGAGCGACACATCCCTGTCGAGCGCCGCGGCGGCCAGCGCCTGTCCGCCTCCCATGCTGTTGGCCTGTACGATCAGATTCTTCCTGTCCCACTCCGGCAGGGTCTTGACGTAGTCGAGCGCGCGCATGAGCCGTTGAAACATTCCCTTGAAGTACCAGCTTTCAGGATTCCCCGCGCCGATCTTGTGATAGGAGCGCAGCGCGCCGCGCATGAGCTGCTGATAGTAGGCGCTCTCCCGGCCGTTCTCGATGCCGTGGGCGTTGAATTCGAAGGCGATCACGTTGCGCCGCCAGACCGGTTTCGCGGCGGAGAAGACCCCGGCGCCGTGCGGCAGTACCACGATCGGCAGCGAACCGGGTTTCGCATGGTGCGGAATGCTCAGATAGCCTCTGACCGGAACCCCGCCGGTACAGTCGATTTCGATCTCGTAGCATCGGCCGCGGTCCTTGAAGCGGTCGGGCACGCTGGTTTCACGCCGCTTCACCCGGAGCGGTACCTTATCGACCTCGGCCCGCTGTCTCCGCCAGAACTCCTCGAAATCCGCCGGAGCCGGGCGGTGCGGAATCTTTTCCGGAGAAAAGAGCACGCCGATTCCCCCTTGAGCACCTTGTCCCAGGCGTGTGCCGGTCTGGGATTCGGCAGCGGTTTGCGTTCCGCGTCGCAGGCGGTGCCGAGCAGTGCGAACCAGCCGGGGTCGGTCAGGCTCTTCTTTACCTGAAATTTCTCCGAGGCCGGAATGAATTGTTCGGAGACCTTCTTTCCGTTTACAAACTGTTCGCACTTGAGATATTTCGCCTCTTCCGGCAGCGGCGGAGCGCAATGGTCAGCTCCGCCGTTTCGCCGCAGCGCAGAATGCCGGAGGGCGCGTTGCCGTCGGCGGTGATCCTGGGAACCGTTTCCGTTGCAAATGTTGTGGTGAGAATTCCCACCGCCAGCAGAGCCGGAAGGATGAAACGGTATTTTTTCATGAGAGAAAACTCCTTGTGTTACAACGATATGATGTTGAGACCGTCCAGACTGGCCCGCTGCGTGTACATGTTCTTTTGAAGTAGGCCCGCTCTCCTGACGCGACATGCCCGTCGGCGGAAAGATAGTTGGCCCGCCTGCCGTGCGCGGCAAGGTTGAGCGCCGTGGTGCTGCCGTTGGGAAACCAGCGGAAATACGCCAGCCCCGGATACGAGGTGGACATCGCTTCGGAGAGCAGCGGGAGTTTCATCCGGTACCGCTTCTCCTGTTGCGGAATCTTCGCCACTTTCACGCAGATGTAGTGAGTGTTGGCCGCGGCATCCGCCGGTTTCTGCGCACACGCCTCCGCCCAGTGGTAGGAATCCATGTTCGCGCCGTAAACCGTGTTGAAGTAGAAGCTCAGTTCATAGGTCATCGTCGTCCCGTCCCATTCACGGAAGGTCGCCGGGCAGTGGTAGCGGCGCGTTTTCATTTCGCCCAGAACTTTATTGCTCGCGGAACTGAAGTAACTGGTCAGGTATTTGATGTAGCTGTTGTTGTCCCAGTCCAGCGTGATGTAGTCGCTGTTGTCGTTGGCGTACTGGTGAAAAGTCAGCCCGATCTGGCGCAGGTTGCTGGTGCAGCCGGTCATCTTCGCCCGCATGAACGCCTTGTTCAGCGCCGGCAGCAGCATCGAGGCCAGAATCGCGATGATCGCGATCACGATGAGGAGTTCGATCAAGGTAAAAGTCCGGTATCGGGCCGCCGCGTATTTGGCGGTGTGGGAGCCGGGGAGCGTGTCCGCCGCCCCCCGAACCCCCTGCGTCCGGCAGGGTGCCGGTGCCGGAGACGGGTCGGCTGTCAGGCCGGACTCGGCGGCGAGTACGGGCCCGAGGGAGTGAGAGCCGCGGAAATACGAACGGCTCTTCCCGCTTTTTTGCGGAAAGACCCCTTCGCATTTCCGCTCCCCTTCGCCGGGTGCCGAGCCGGTGCGGACTCGCGCGGGCGTGTTTGACTGCGGGAGTGTTCGGTGGATCGGCGGTACGGGGAGAGACGCGTCGCCCCCCGCCGCTTCTCTCCCCGAACCCCTCTCTTTCCGGCCCGTGGAATTGCCGGGCGGTGGCGGAGGTTGCGGGGCGGAATTTTTCCGTCGGAAGTTTGATCAAGGTGAATGTTTTTCGTTCCTGCATCGATTTCCCTTTCCTGGCAGCGTTGCTTTTCTTCGGATTTTCCGGGACGATTTTTTCCAAACGCAGCTTGCATATTTGCTCTTGTGCGTTCATCTTATGTGACAGCGGACGGGATATGCCGTTTTCCGGCCGGGAGTGACGAAGCTGCATCATGGTCGTACACCTTTCTGTTTCATCTTCCCGGATCGGAAAGATGATTTGATATCCTATAATATTGGATATATACCAATATTCTGTCTGCCTTAATTATACCATAAAAGAAGATCAATGTCAATAGCGGGAGAGAAAAAATCCCGTATTTTAACGGAGAAGAGGCGGTTATGCGGGCAAAGACGCTGATCCAGTCGGTGGACCGGGCGATAGAAATCCTGGAGATAGTTCGGGATGCGGATGGTCCGGTTCGCGCGGCGATGATCGCACACGAAATGGAGCTGCCGTTGAAGACGGCGCACAATTTGATCCGGTCGCTGTTGCAGCACGGCTACCTTGTGCAGAATGAGGAGAAGAGTTATCAGCTCGGACCGGAGTGTTTTCTGCTTGCCGACCAGGCGAAGGGACCATTTTCCCAGCTGGGGCGCCAGGTGGGGACGCGGTGCTGGAGTTGCATCGGAAGAGTGGAATGGCCGCCTTTTTCGGCTGTGACTACGCGTATCGGCTCTACTGTGTGACGATCGTCGAGGCTTCCGGATACCGGGAGATCAACGGCCGTCAGCTCTGGCTCAATTCGATGCACGCAACCGCGGCCGGACGAGTGATTCTCGCGGCCCGGGGCGAGGCGTATCTGGAGAGGTTTCTCGAGCAGAGCGAACTGCGCAAGTTCAACCCGCAGACGAAAAATATGCCGGAACAACTTCGCGCGGAGGTGGAGAAGACCAGACGCGACGGCTTCAGCGTCGTCGAAGATGAACATGTGGTCGGCTTTATTTCGGTCGCCATCCCGGTCACCACCCCGCAGGGGGAAACTGCTCGGAGGACTCGCGTCCTCCTGCCGCACCCATTTCTGGCATGAGCGGAAACTTCAGCTGGAAGAGGTTTTGCGCGACCTGCGCTGGAGTGCGGGCAGAATCATCGAAGCCCACGGCAATCTTCTCTGATTCTTCTGCCGGAGAGCTGTTTCATCGCTTCCGCCAGGCGCTCGGTGCGAGGCCGGTCTGCTGCTTGAACACCCGGCTCAGATGGAATTCGCTGGAGAAGCCGCAGAGTTCGGCGATCCGGTGCAGTTTGAGTTCGGTTCCGGCGAGGTAGTGGGCCGCCGTCTCCACCCGCATGCGTTGAAGCAGCGTGGTGAAGGAGCAGCCGAAGAGCTTCTTCACCAGCGCACTGGTGTGGGAGGAAGAGAGCTCCAGCTCCTGCGCGAGATCCGGCAGGCCGACTCTCCCGGCGAGGCGCGACTGCAGAAAGTCGCGGATCCGGGCACTGCGGAAGTCCGGAGTGTCCGTCAGCAGGCCGAGGGTGAGGAGGCGGTGGAGTACCCCGTCGGCGCAGAGCTCCCCCAGAAGAAGCAGTACCGCTTCCTCCGCCGGATTCGCCGGAGGCAGTTTCGCATACTCGTTTCGGAATGGCTCCGGAAGTTTTGTTTCCGAAACCGCTTCGCTTCTCCACGCCCCGAGAAAGAACATCCCGTAGTGGACCGGCCCCATCCGCAGCGGAAAGACCAGCTGCCGGATTCCGAACGGACACTCCGAGGCGAACGGTCCCGCCGCCTCGCGGCAGAGTCGGCCCTGTCGGTGGCGGCAATGCTCGATGCAGTGCTCGCTGAAGATCGCCGCGCAGGCGCCGATCTTCTTGTGGGAGGCGCGCTGTGGAGTGAAGAGCCGTCGCGCCTGGCGGAAGTCGAAGATCCCGTCCAGCCCGAGAATGGTCAGCGGTTGACCGGTGAGATGTTCGAACTCCGCAAGTTCCGCTTCCAGGTGTTCCAGCTCTTCCATCGTGGCTTTTTTCCTTCTGATGCGGTGAAACCGTATCAATATATATGAAAATCCTGAAAAAAGCCATTCCTTTCCTGAAAAATCATGATTTATTATGAAAGAGAGCTTTTCTCATAACCGGGAGGAAATGATGGACGAAACACTTCGAAGCCGTTGTCGGGCCGCATTGAAGAGGTGGCTGGAATTCGCATCGGAAAATCTGCTGCGCAACGTTCCCGGCCACCCGGAACTTGCGTACTACGGCACCGGCGAAAGCGCACACTGGGCGGTGCAGAGCAACATGAACGTCGCCGCAGCATTGGCGGTTGCCGGCGTGGAGGAGTCCGATCCGGCGATGATGGAGCGGGCGCTCTCCCTGTTCCGCTACGCGATGCGGACCCACGTGACCGGCGACCTCGCCGCCACCGACAACGCGCAGTGGGGGCGCCACTGGATCAGCGTGCTCGGCGCCGAACGAATGACCCACGGCGTCAACGCGCTGGAGCCGCACTTCACCGGAGAGGATCGGGAGCGTTACCGGGCGTTCCGCTTCGCCGAGGCGGAGTTCCTGCTGCGCGAATATCCGGTGAAGGCGAACATGCTCAACTCCAGTGGTGAAAACCGCCCCGAATCGAACATCTGGAACGGCGGCTTCCTGTGGCGGGCGGCGCTTGACTATCCCGACGCGCCGGATGCCGCGCTCTGGCGCGAAAAAGGGAACCCGTTTCCTGCTCAACGGCATTTCGCACGCGCTCGACGCCGCGTCGGAACGGCGGTTCGACGGGCGCCCGCTGCGGGAGTGGCACGTCGGATTCAACTTCACCCCGAACTATTCGCTCGACCATCACGGCTATATGAATGTCGGCTACAGCATCATCTGCCTCTCCAATCTGGCGATGCTCCACTTCAACTTCCGCGAACGCGGGCAGAATCCGCCGGAGGCACTGTCGCTCCACGTCGACGACCTCTGGCACACGGTGAAGAACTTCTTCTTCGACGACGGGCGGCTGCTGCGGATCGGCGGCGACACCCGGGCGCGGTACACCTACTGCCAGTGCTACGCGCTGCCCGCGCTGTGGCTGGCGGCCGATTTTCTGCGCGACGCGGACGCGGTACGGCTCCGGGAACGTTATCTTGAACTGCTGTTCCAGGAACAGGATTCCAACCGGGACGGCAGCTTCTACGGCGGCCGGCTCCGGGGGCTCCGGGAACAGTCTTACTACTACTACACGCGGCTGGAGTCCGATCCGGCGCTGGTATTGTCGCAGGAGCTCTGGTGGGCGCGGCTCGCTTCACTGCCGGAACCGGCCGCGGAACCGCTGCCGGCGAGCTCGTGGCACGATTCCTTTCACGGGGCTTATCTGCTGAAGGACCACAGTGCCGTCCGCAGTTTTGTGCAGCGCGGCGCCGCCGGGCCGGTGGCGCTCTGCCTCCCCGCCGACCGGAGCGACCTGGCCGAGTGGGAGGGCAATCTCCTCTGCCGGATTGGATTGCACCGGCGCGAGGCGCGGCAGGGGGCGTTCCGCCGGAAAAAACCGGGGCGGACTTTTTCGTTCACTGCGGCTCGGTGGAGTGGGTGGAGGCCCAGCCATACGGCGAGGGGGAGGGGCACTATCCGGTCGCGGAGAGCCGGTTTGCGGTCGCGGCGCTGCCGGACGGGCGGAGCATGCTGGTGCTGGAGCGGGTCGTAGTTTTGAAAGAGAGCACGTTTGACCAGGTGATTCCGGTCAATCTGCAGATTCCTAACGATCTGTACAACGGTTCCCTGCGGAGTTACCGGACGGAAGGAGCCGGGTGGAAGACGGCGGCGCAGCCGGAGCGGGCGGAGAGAATCGACACCGGCCGCCGGAAACTGATGGTGGAGGGGCGGCTCACCGTCGCGGCGATCGGCGGGGTGGAGTCGTTCCGCATTTTCCGCCCGGCCGACCGGGAAGCGGCGCTTCTGCACGCACCGGCGCTGAAGTCGCTCTACATCGAGACGGTCGGCGGGGAATCCGGTGCGCCGTTCGGCCGGTATCCCGCCGGAACCGTTCTCGCGGACACTGCGGTTGCGCTTGCCGTGGATGCTCCGGCGGAATTCGTCGCTGACGGGGAGTGTCTCTCCGATTCCGGGGATCTACGCGGGGCGGTGCTCCGCGGTGTCGACGGAGCGCAGTACCGGCTGCTGGCCAACTTCGGCGACGGAGCCGCGGAGTGGCACGGCGTTTCGCTGGCGGCGGGAGAAGCGGTACTCCAGCGGGAGACGCAGGGAGTGTTTCAGACGCTCTGAGCTGTTCCGCCGGGCAGAGTTATCCATGGAACCCGCTTTGCCCGCCTCTCCGCCGGGCAGAGTTATCCATAGGGCGCGCTTCGACGAGAATGGGTCATTCAACTTGTCGGAGTCGGAGTGTGCCCTGTGGGTAACTTGCGTATTCTCCCGTTCCTCCGGTTCCGGCGGTCGCGGAACCGCAAAATCACTTCACGGTTTTTCCGGAAAATTTCGCCGCCGCCCTTGCGTTTCGGCGCGCCGGTTGGTATATTACCAGCTTGACAAACAGTGGATTGGATATGCTGACGGAACTTTTTCTGGCCGGGCGCTATTTGAAGCCCAAGCGGAACGCGGTGTCGCTGATCACGCTTTCGAGCGTGCTCGGGGTCACGCTTGGCGTAGCGGTGCTGATGGTGGTGCTGGCGGTGATGACCGGATTCACCGATCTCATGAAGCAGAAGCTGGTGGAGACGCAGGCTCATTTTCAGGTGCGCGACCCGTGGCGGCGGGTGATCCGTGACCCGTCGGAGATCGTCGAAACGGTCCGGGCGGCGGGCGGCGACGCGGCGGCGGTGATTCAGTCGCCGGTGCTGGTGCAGCGGGGGCGCGAACTCGACATGCAGCTGCTCCTCTTCGGCACCGGGGCGGAGGAGCTGCGCAAACACCTCGAATTTGACACCGCACTCCGGCGGGGAATGCTTTCGCTGGAGAAGAACGAAGCGATCATCAGCACTCACATGGCGGCGCGCTGGGGGGTGAAGGTGGGCGACAAGATTCTGCTGCACTCTCCGAAACGGCTGACCAGCCTGGTCCGGTTCAAGCCGGACGGCGGCATGGAGATCAATCCGGACAGTTCCGCCTATCTGCCCTCCGAATTCACCGTGACCGGCATCTATTCGATCGGCAAATACGACTTCGACCGGAGCGTGCTCTTCGTCGGGATCGACGACGCGGCGGAACTGCTCGACCTGCCGTGGGGCAGCGCGACCAGCGTCTTCGGCTGGGGGCCGGACCCGTTTGAACAGAAGGAGCTCATCAAAACGCTGCGCGAAAAACTCGGCAGCTACCGGGTCTCCACCTGGGAGGATGAGAACAAGCAGCTGTTGAGCGTGCTGGCGGTGGAGAAGCGGATGATGTTCTTTCTGCTGATCTTCATCGTGCTGGTGGCGGCGTTCAGCATCACCAATACGCTGGTGACCTCGGTCTACCAGAAGACCCGGGAGATCGGGCTGCTGAAGGCGCTCGGCGCCGGGGACGGGGCGGTGACGCGGATCTTCGTTCTGCAGGGATTCTTGATCGGCGTGATCGGCAGCGGCGTCGGGACGCTGCTGGGGTGGCTGGTGATCCATTTCCGCAACGACATCATGCACTTCGTCTCGCGGGTGACCGGCATCGAACTCTTCCCGAAGGAGCTCTACTATTTCGACGAACTGCCCGCGCACATCGTGCCCGGGGACGTCGGCTTCATCATTGCGGCGTCGGTGATTCTCTGCACGCTGGGGGCGCTGCTCCCGGCGCTGCGGGCGGCGCTGCTCGATCCGGCAAAGGCATTGCGCTATGAGTGAGACGAACGAACCGATCATCGAGCTGGCCGGTGTCCGGCGGAGCTACAAAATGGGCGACTCCATTCTGGAGGTGCTGCGCGGCATCGACTGGCGGGTGAAACGCGGCGAATGGGCCTGCCTGCTCGGCGCCTCCGGCAGCGGCAAGACGACGCTGCTCAATCTGATCGGTGCGCTGGAGAAGCCGGATGCGGGCATGATCCGGGTCGCCGGAACCGATCTGGCCGGACTCTCCCGCCGCGCGGCGGCGAAGTTCCGCAACCGGCGGATCGGATTCGTGTTTCAGGCCTACCATCTGCTGCCGGAGCTGACGATTCTGGAAAACGTGATGCTGCCGGCCCGCTTCGCCGGGGTGGCGAAGCGGGCGGCGCGGGAGCGTGCCGAATCGCTGCTGGCGACGGTCGGACTCTCCGGGCGGCTCCGCCACCGGCCGAGCGAACTTTCCGGCGGCGAGCAGCAGCGGGCGGCGATCGCCCGTGCGCTGGTCAACGAGCCGGAACTTCTACTGGCGGATGAACCGACCGGCAACCTCGACGGCCGGACCGGCAGCGGCATTCTCGATCTCTTTGGCGAACTGCGTTCGGCGCATCCGGAGCGGTCGATCGTGATGATCACCCACAACCGCGAAATCGCCGATCTGGCCGACCGGGTGGCGGAATTGACCGACGGGGTGCTTCGATACGGGAAGGAGGAGTGCTGATATGCAGTGGAACAATGTCGGAATCCTGGTGACCGGCGGAGCCGGGTTTATCGGTTCCAACCTGATCGAACGGCTGCTGGAACTCGGCTGCCGGGTGGTCTGTCTGGATAATTTCCTGACCGGGAAGCGGGAGAACATCGCGCCGTTTCACGCGAATCCCCGTTTCCGGCTGATCGAGGGGGATATCCGTGACCGCGACGTCTGCCGGGAGGCGGTTGAAGGGATGGAGTTCGTGCTGCATGAGGCGGCGCTCGGTTCGGTGCCGCGTTCGATTCACGATCCGATGACCACGGTGGACATCAATGTCTCCGGATTCGTCAACGTGCTGTTTGCCGCCCATGCCGCGGGGGTGCGGCGGGTGGTCTACGCGGCGAGCTCCTCGACCTACGGCGACAGTACCGCTCTGCCGAAACGGGAGGAGGAGATCGGCACCCCGCTCTCTCCCTACGCGATCACCAAGTACGCCGACGAACTTTTCGCGGCGAACTTCGGGCGGATCTACAATCAGGACACCATCGGACTTCGTTACTTCAATGTTTTCGGTCCGCGGCAGGATCCGGAAGGCGCCTATGCGGCGGTTGTGCCGCGCTTTGCGCGGGCGCTTCTGCGGCACGAATCGCCGGTCATCAACGGCGACGGGAGCTATTCGCGCGATTTCACCTTCGTGACCAACGTGGTCGAAGCCAATCTGCTGGCGCTCTCCGCCGGGCCGGAGGCGGCCGGATGCATCTGCAATATCGCCTGCGGCACCGAGACTTCGCTGAACGAACTCTTTCTCCGGATGCGGGAGGAACTGACCAAATTCGATCCGGAAATCGCCGCGATCGAACCGGAGTATGGTCCGGTTCGGGCCGGAGACATTCCCCATTCGCTCGCCGACATCAGCCGGGCGAAGCGGGTGCTCGGCTACGAGCCCCGTTTCGATGTGAGTACCGGCCTCCGGCTCGCCGCCGGATGGTATTTCCGCAACTTGTAGGTCAGCGGTTCCGTTCGGCCTGGCGGAGCAGGGTGAAGAGGTCGGCGAAGACCCGGTCCCGGTCGATGTGTGTGGCGATGCGCATTTCGTGTCGTCCGGCGGCGGGGACGCGGTAGCGTCCGGTGTCGTCGAGCAGCGGAGCAGGGAGCCGTTCTGAGCGGTATGCTTCCCGGCAGCGGAGCCAGCCGATGACCGCGATGTCCCAGATCACCTTGCTGACGGCGAAACCATTGCCGACGTAGTCGCAGGTGCGGTGCAGCAGGAAATCGCCGATGGCGCCGGTCCCGTTGCAGAGTTCCCGCAGTTCTGCGGGGGAGGTCGCGAGCAGTTCCGCGACGGTGCAGCAGGGCACCTGGAAGAACGGCACGCCGGAGTCGAAGATCACCTGAGCCGCCGGAACATCCTGATAGAGATTGAATTCCCGATTGTCCGGGTGGTTCCGGTCGTGCCCGCCGAGCCAGATCACCACCACGTCGCGGATGATTCCCGGATCGAGCAGCAGCGCGGAGGCGACGTTGGTGATCGCCCCGATGGCGAAGAGGTAGAGAGCTTTTCCGGTCCGCCGCTGTTCATGGGCGAGTTCGACGATGCGATGCGCGGCTTCCGATTCCACCGGGGTGTCGCGGTCCGGCAGATAGCCGGTCGCCCCTCGGAAGGCGAACCCTTCCGCCGGATGTTGCAGAAGAGCGAGAATCCGGCCGATCTCTTCGAAACTTTTCTCCATGCCGTCGGCCGGACTGGAGGAGCGGGAGTTCAGGAAGGGGGCCGCGGTCACCGCCCGCAGCCGGAGCGTCTCCTTCGCCAGCAGGGCGTAGGTGAGGGCGAACTGATCGTCGACCTCATTGAAGGTGTCGGTGTCGAGTACGGCGTCGACGATCCCGGTCGGCAGTTCCAGCCGGGCCCGGCGCAGCGCCGGATCCAGTGCGGGGAATCGGAGTGTGGCGGATTTCATGATCGTTGCCTTTCCTGTTGAACGGGCTGACTGTTTTGCGGGAACTCATCCTCTTTCTCCCGCGCCGCTGTCGATTAATATAGTGGTATAATCTCACAAAACAACATGGTTCAGTAGGATAAAACAGTAATTTAAAAGCACAAAACAGGAATCTCGGAAGGGTGGATTCCCGGCGGTTCCGCCGGTTGAACCGGAGCCGGAACGGAGATTTCGGCGGGAAATCGGGAAAGAGACTGGCAAAATCGCATATCCGCCGATATATTTTAAGAGGAAGTGTTGTATTCGTCCAAACGGAGAGAGCGGATGTTCCATTCCAGAGAGATCGTGACTGCCGTTGAACTGGGCAGTTCGAAAATCTGCGTCCTGATCGGGGAAGCCGGAGAAGGGGGGGCGGGTGAATATTATCGGGCGGGGGAATCGCTCCGAGCGCCGGCGCCGTGGTGAAGGGCGAGATCTACAATATGGAGAAGGCGTTCGACCAGCTCGCCGTCGCGCTGGAGGAGGCCGACCGCAGCTCGAATCACGAACTGGGCAACAGCCGGCTGGTGGTGGTGGTGGTGACCGGCTGCGGCATCGATTCGCTCCAGGGGGTGGGGACGGTGTTCATCAAGAACGAACAGCACCGGGTCACGCAGAAGGAGCGGTTCGAGGCGCACGAGAACGCCAAGGTGCAGCATATCGCCGCCCCCGACCGGGAGATCATCAACAGTTCGGAATCCTATTTCATGATCGACGGCCGCCCGGTGCGCAATCCGCTCGATCAGAACGCGCGCAAGCTGGACGCCTATGTTCATGTTGTCCACGCCGTTGCGACGCGGCTGGAAAATTTCCGCTCGATCATACGCGAATCCGGCTTCGAGGACTCGATGGTGGAGGTCGCCTTCGCGCCGCTGGCGGCCGATTTCGGAATCCTGTCGGAAGAGGAGCGGGAACACGGCGTGCTGCTGATCGACCTCGGCGCCGGGACGACCGAGTTCGACGTGGAGTACAACTCCGGAATCCAGGCTTCGGGCGTGATTCAGGTCGGATTCGAACATGTCTGCAACGATCTCTCGATCGGGCTGGATCTGCCGATCTCCCTCTGCCGGAAACTGATCGAAGAGGGGACGCTGGTGCGGGCGATGCGCGCCCGGCGCGACTGGCTTGAATTTCCGCAGCCGGGCAGCGGCATGCGGCGGATTCCGCTGGTCTCCTTCGAAACGATCATTGACCTGCGTCTGCGGGAGATCTTCGAGATCATCAAGAAAACCCTGGCCGACCGGGGGGCTCTCGGCAACCTCGACGCGGGCGGCGTGCTCACCGGCGGCGGAGCGCTTTTCGAACGGACGGCGGGAATTTTCCGCGAGGTGTTCGACCTCTCCTGCCGGATCGGGCAGCCGCTGGAATCCGGCGGCGCGGTGGTCGGCGTGGAGAACCCGCGCTACAGCACGGTGTGGGGGGCGCTGAAGATCGCCGCCTACTACAACGAATTGAATTCAGGCAGCCGCGGCCGGGGGACGGTCGGCAGCCTGATCGACGCGGCCGACGGCTTCCTCAGCCGTTTCCGCCGCAATTTGTCCAATTTGAAAGAGACGATCCGGATGTGACAAATGAGCGAACTTCTGGAACAACCCAAACAGATCACGGTTCTGGCGCTGGGCGGCGCCGGCTGCCGCATACTGCGCTCGCTGGCTGCGATTCCTGCCGCGCAGTCGATGCGGCTGCTGGCGGTGGATACCGATGCCGAGAGTCTGATGCGTTCCGGTGTGGAGGAGTCCTGCCGGCTGCTGGCCGGAGCCCGCTGGCGCGGCGGTCGCGGGTGCGGCGGAAATGTGATCGACGGGCAGCGGGCGATGGCGCATGAACGCTCCACGCTGGAGCAGCTGCTCTCCGGCAGCGCGATGCTGCTGGTGGTCGGCGGGCTCGGCGGCGGAACGGCGTCCGGCGGTGTGCCGGTGGTGCTGGAGCGTGGCGCGCAAGCTGGGGATTCCGGCGATGTTTCTGATGACGCTGCCGTTTACGCTGGAGGGTCACAGCAAGCGGCGGGTGGCGGAGGAGACCGTGAAGGGAGAGCTGCTCGGCTTGGCCGATGCGGTGCTCTGTCTGCCGAACGACCTGCTCTTTTCGGTGCTGGAGGCGACCACGCCGCTGGCGGAGGCGTTTCGACTGGCCGACCGCGAAGTGTCGCGTTCGGTGCTGGCGCTGACCGCGGTGCTGCGCAACGGGAATCTGCTGGCGGCGGATTTCGGGGATTTCGTCAGCCTGCTGAAACGGCGCAAGAGCTATTGCAGCATCGGGGTCGGCTTGTCGTCGGAGGCCGATTCTTCGGTCCGTATCGATCGGGCGATGGAGGAGCTGCTGCATTCGCCGCTGCTCGGCGGAGCCGGGAAGCTGGGCGAGGCGGATGCGGTGATTCTGTCGCTGCTCGGCGGGCCGGAGCTGTCGATCGGTGAGACCAAGGCGGCGCTGGAGCTGGCCTCGCGGCAGGTGAAGCCGGAAGCGCGGGTGATTGTGGGCGCGGCGACGGCGGAGGAGTACCGGGGGATGCTCCAGCTTTGCGCGGTGACGGTGCGGCTCGATGCGGAGAGCGAGGTTGCCGAGGTGATGCACAAGAGTGTGGAGCGGACGCCGAAGCGGAGCCGGGCCGGAGCGGTTGCGGCGGAGGACGCCTCGCAGCTGACGCTGCCGTTCCTGGAGACGGTTTCGAAGGGGATCATGGAGAACACCACGCCGGTGATCTGGAACGGGGAGGATCTGGACATCCCGACGTTCAAGCGGCGGAATACGGTGCTTGACAACGGGGAAAACCCTTTCCTGAGGGGTTTTTTACGCGGAGAAAGAGGTGCCGGAACGGTTTTTGCAAAAAAATCTGTTTTTTTGATTTGCAAAACGCCGGGGAACGAATATATTATGTCTCTGTTCTCGCGAATTGGCGTGGTTCCAATGGCGGAATGCGCTCGGGTGGCGGAATTGGCAGACGCGTATGGTTGAGGTCCATATGGAGTAATCCTTGGGGGTTCAAGTCCCCCCCGAGTACCATCGATAATTACGTTTTGCGGGGGATGCCGCGAACGAGGGAAGACGACGGGTGAGGAATCCGTCGCCTTTGATTGTCGGGTAAGGTGTTTGTGTGAATGCCTACATAGCTCAGTCGGTAGAGCACATCCTTGGTAAGGATGAGGTCTCCGGTTCAAGTCCGGATGTAGGCTCCATAATATTTTGCCGAATGCGAAGTTGAAGTTGGAACTCTAAAACCTTTCAGGAGGGAAAAATGGCTAAGGAAAATTCGAAAGAACCAAGCCGCACGTCAATGTCGGTACGATCGGTCACGTCGACCACGGCAAGACCACTCTGACCGCCGCCATCACCATGGTGCTGAACAAAGAAGTTCGGCGGCGAAGTCCGGAAATACGATGAGATCGACAATGCTCCGGAAGAGAAGGAGCGCGGCATCACCATCAACACCGCGCACGTGGAATATCAGACTGAGAAGCGTCACTACGCTCACGTCGACTGCCCCGGACACGCCGACTATGTGAAGAATATGATCACCGGCGCCGCGCAGATGGACGGTGCGATTCTGGTGATCGCTGCGACCGACGGCCCGATGGCGCAGACCCGCGAGCACGTGCTTCTGGCCCGCCAGGTGGGTGTGCCGGCGATTGTCGTGTTCATGAACAAGGTTGACCAGCTGGACGATCCCGAGCTGCTCGAGCTCGTCGAGATGGAGATCCGCGAGCTGCTCAACAGCTATGACTATCCCGGCGACGACACTCCGATCATCAAGGGTTCGGCGCTGAAGGCGGTCGAGGCCGAAGGCGATCTGGACAATCCGGCTTCGAAGTGCATTCTCGAGCTCATGGATGCGGTTGACAGCTTCATCCCCGAGCCGAAGCGCGATGTGGATCAGCCCTTCCTGATGCCGATCGAAGACGTGTTCTCGATTGAAGGCCGCGGCACCGTGGTGACCGGCCGTGTCGAGCGCGGCGTGATCAAGCTCAACGAGGAAGTTGAAATCGTCGGTATCAAACCGACGGTGAAGACCACCGTGACCGGTATTGAAATGTTCCGCAAGCTGCTCGAACAGGGCCAGGCCGGCGACAACATCGGCTGCCTGCTGCGCGGCACGAAGAAGGAAGATGTCGAGCGCGGTCAGGTGCTGGCGAAGCCGGGCAGCGTGACTCCGCACACCAAGTTCCAGGGCGAGATCTACGTTCTGTCCAAGGATGAGGGTGGCCGTCACACTCCGTTCTTCAACAACTATCGTCCGCAGTTCTACTTCCGTACGACCGACGTGACCGGTACGATCACCCTGAAGGAGGGTGTCGAGATGGTGATGCCCGGTGACAACACCACGATCACCGTGGAGCTGATCGCCCCGATCGCCATGGAGAAGGGTCTGCGGTTCGCGATCCGTGAAGGCGGCCGCACGGTTGCTTCCGGCCGAGTCTCCGAGATTATCGAGTAATATTCGGATTCGGCACGTCCCGGACCGCCGATTTGCGGCGGTTCGGGATAATCATGTAAACTCAGGTAAGATTATGGCGCGTGAATTGGTTATTCTTGAGTGCACCGAGTGCAAACGCCGCAACTACACGACGATGAAAGAGAAGCGGAACACTCCGGAGCGCCTGGAAAAGAAAAAATATTGCAAATTCGAACGCAAGCACACGATTCACAAAGAGACGCGGTAAGAGCGGCTCGTGGGGATCTTGATTGACAGGAGAGTAGCTCAGTTGGCTAGAGCGGCGGTCTCCAAAACCGCAGGTCGTGAGTTCGAGCCTCACCTCTCCTGCCATTTTTCAATTTTACAGAGACAGGCAGGTAACGGAGAAAATGCAGGAAAGTAAGAAGCGCAGCAGGAGTGCCGGGGAGATTGCCGGCGGCGTGTCCTTTATGGGAAAAATAAGGCGCTTTATCTCCGAGACGATGGCCGAGCTTGGGCGGTGCACGTGGCCGAACCGGCAGCAGCTTTTCGAATCGACGGTGCTGGTGGTGGTTGCGATTGTGATCCTGGCTCTGTTTGTGGCCGGTGTTGATGAGGTGGCCAGGATAGTGATCCGTCTGGTCACGGTGGGCAGACTTTTTTAGGATTGGGGACGAGTTATGAGCGAAGCTGTGGAAAATGGCAACGAGAACCGCGGTCAGTGGTTTGTCGTCCATACTCTTTCCGGGCACGAGAACAAGGTGCGCGACACGCTGTTGCGGCAGATGCAGAGCGGCGACCAGGTGCCGGTCTACGATGCGTTCATCCCCACTGAGAAGGTGGTTGAGGTTCGCCAGGGGCGCAAGACGATCCGGGCGCGTCATCTTTTTCCCGGTTACATCTGGGTCCGGATGGATCTGTACGATGATCTCGGGATGATCAACGAAAAAGCGTGGTATTTTGTGCGCAACGTCCAGGGGTGTTGGGTTTCCTCGGCGGAACCAACAAACCGACGCCGCTTTCGCAGAGCGAGGTCGATGAGATCATGCGGCCGGCGCAGGTCGGAGAGACCGACGTCAAGCCGAAGATTGCGTTTGAGCTGGGCGAAGTGGTTCGGATCAAGGACGGAGCGTTTGAGAATTTCGAGGGTGCGATTCAGGAGATCGACAACGAGCGCGGGAAGCTGAAGCTGATGGTGTCGATTTTCGGTCGTTCCACCCCTGTGGAATTGGAGTTCTGGCAGGTCGAGCGGACCGTTTGACGGATCCGCGCGATACTTTAGCAGTAAGGAAGACAGATTCTCTGGTGGCGGGGCACCTGCCAGTCCGGACCACCTCGGGATCGAAAAAGGAATTGTAATCATGGCAAAGAAGGTTACAGGCTTGATCCGGTTGCAGATTCCGGCAGGCGCAGCCAATCCGGCACCGCCGATCGGTCCGGCACTTGGTTCGGCCGGTTGCAACATCATGGAGTTCTGTAAGCAGTTCAATGCCGCCACTCAGTCACAGAGCGGAATGATTATTCCTGTCGTGATCACGGTCTATCAGGACCGGTCGTTCACGTTCATCTGCAAGTCGCCCCCGGCAGCGGTTCTGGTGAAGAAGGCTGCGGGAGTGGCATCCGGGGCGAAGAAGCCCGGCACGGAAAAGGCCGGCAAGATCACCCGGGCGCAGATCCGTGAAATCGTGCAGATCAAGAAGGAAGACATCAACGCCCGTGACGAAGAGGCGGCCATGCGCATCATCGAAGGCACCGCGCGCAGCATGGGAATCGAGGTGGTCGATGCGTAGAAGCAAGCTTTACAGGAAACAGGTGGAAGTTGCCGGTTTCGATGCTCAGAAGCGTTATTCCGTTGCGGAAGCGATCGCTCTGCTCAAGGGGATGCCCGGGGTGAAGTTCGATCAGACGGCGGAAGTGGCGTTCAAGCTGGGTGTTGATCCGCGCAAATCCGACCAGACGGTTCGCGGGCGGTTGCGCTTCCCCGCGGCACCGGCAAGACGGTCCGCGTGGCGGTAGTTGCCGATGGTGCGCTCGCGCAGGATGCGCGGGATGCCGGAGCGGACTTCGTCGGTTACGAGGATATTGTCGAAAAGATCAAGGGCGGCTGGCAGGATTTCGACATGCTGATTGCGACGCCGGATGCGATGCGTCTGGTTCGTCCCCTCGGCCGTCAGCTTGGTCCCCGCGGCCTGATGCCGAATCCGAAGACCGGCACGGTGACCGACCAGGTCGGCACGGCGGTGCGTGAGGCGAAGGCGGGTCGTGCGGAGTTCCGTGCGGACCGTGGGGCCTGCGTGCATGTTCCGTTTGGAAAGATGTCCTTTGAGGCGGATGCGCTCAAGGAGAACTTCGATGTGATCGTCGAGGCGCTGAACAAGGCGAAGCCGACGACGGCGAAGGGTGCCTACATCCTTTCCTGCACGATTTCGGCGACGATGACTCCCGGAGTCAAGATCAATGTCAAGGAACTGGTGAGGTCCAAAGAATGAGAAACGAAAAAGCTTTTTCTGGTCAAGCAGATCAGCGAGATGATCGGCGGCGCCGATTATTGTATTTCGTCTCTTTTTCGGGGCTCACCGTGAAGGAGCTTTCCGACCTTCGCAATCAGCTTGCGGCGCAGAATGCGACCTGCCATGTGTTGAAAAACACGCTGATCAAGAAGGCGGGTGAGCTGCTCAAGATCGACGGTCTGGATCAGATCGACCTCACGCTTGGAACGGCGATGATTTCCGGCAAAGGCGATTGCAGTGCGGTTGCCAAGGTGCTGGTCGAATACGGCAAAAGAATGACAAGCTCGGCGCCAAGGGCGGCTACATGGATGGGGCGATCCTCTCCAAGGCCGAAATCGGCAGCCTGGCAGAACTGCCGTCGAAGCCTGTGCTTCAGGCGATGCTGCTCGGAGTGCTGCAGGCTCCGTCCCGGAACCTGGTCAGCGTTCTCAACGCCAAGGCTGCGAGCATCCTGAATGTGCTCAATGCGTATAAAGACAAAGTTGAAAAACAGTAAGTGAACTAAAGTTACGAATGGAGGCATTTAAGATGTCGGAAGAAAACAAAATGGAAGAGTTCGTCTCCTATGTCGAGAACCTGACCGTCCTGGAGCTTTCCAAGCTGGTCAAGACTCTGGAAGAGCGTCTTGGCGTGAGCGCCGCCGCTCCGGTTGCGGTTGCCGCCGCGCCGGCTGCTGCCGCTGCCGCTGCTCCGGCTGAGGAGAAGACCGAGTTCGATGTCATCCTGGCCGGTTTCGATGCCGCCAAGAAGGTTGCCATCATCAAGGAAGTCCGCGCGATCACCGGTCTCGGCCTGGAAGGAAGCGAAGGACCTCGTCGAAGCGGCTCCGAAGGCGGTCAAAGAGGCTGCTCCGAAGGAAGAAGCCGAGAAGATCAAGGCCCAGCTCGAAGCTGCCGGCGCCAAGGTCGAAGTCAAGTAAGACGGCTTTGTTGCGACAACGGTGGAGACGTGTGGATGAACCGTCTCCTCCGTTGTCTGTTATCCCATTCCGCGCATGGAGAGTGCGCATTTCCGGCCCGATTCGTTCCGATGTGGTATTTTGTCTGAAGGGGCGCGGCCGCCCCGGGGAGCGGTGTGGTGTTTTGCCGAATCCCGGTTTCCTGAAAAAATTTGCGAATTTGATTCGAATTTCCGAACTGTCGATGTGGTGTTTTATCGACAGGTCGGTTCTTTTGTCTTTTGACCATCGAGTTTTCCGCAGAAAGCGGCGGGATGTGCTGTGACCGCCGGAATTTTTTTTGCAAAAATTTTTACATAGTTCAACATACAACCAGAAACGAGCAGAGTATGACGAAACGAATTAATTTTGGGAAGCTCCGGGACGTTCTCGAAGTTCCGGATCTGATCGGCCTCCAGGTTGACTCTTACCGCGATTTCCTCCAGCGCGACGTGCCGCCGGCGGAGCGGAAGAATCAGGGGCTCCAGGAGGTGTTCAACGAGATTTTCCCGATCGAAAGCTTCGACAAGCAGATGTCGCTCGAATTTGTCTCCTACGAGATCGGCGCGGCCAGCGAGCAGAAGGGCGACGTGGTCGACTGCATCAAGGACGGCAAAATTTACGATGCGCCGCTGTACGTTGATTTTCTGCTCAAGGTCAACGGTGCCGAAGTGCCGGAGCGGGTCTACATGGGCGACATTCCGATCATGACCGAACAGGGCACCTTCGTCATCAACGGGGCTGAGCGGGTGATTATCAGTCAGCTGCACCGTTCGCCCGGTATCTGCTTTGAGAAGACCCGTCACACTTCCGGGCGGACGCTTTACTCCTACCGGATCATTCCCGACCGCGGTTCGTGGATGGATGTTCAGTTCGACATCAACGACTACATCTACATTTACCTGGACCGCCGCCGCCGCCGCCGGAAGTTCTACATCACGACCTTCCTCCGGGCGATCGGCTACCCGACCAACCGGGACATCCTTTCTGAATGCTACGAGGTGAAGAAGCATTCGGTCTCTTCGCTGCTCAAGCAGAAGGACCTCTCCGGCTTCTACACCGTGGACGACATCACCACCGAAGACGACGTGCTGGTGATCGACGAGCTTGTCCAGCTGACCGAAAACCATCTCAAGCAGCTGGTCGACGCCGGCATCCGCGAGGTGGAGCTCGCCTATGTTGCCGAAGGGGACAATTATCTCATCGGCTGCCTGCGCAAGGATCCCGCCCGCAACGAGGAGGATGCCCTCAAGGAGATCTACCGGCGGATGCGTCCCGGCGACCCGCCGAACATCAACAACGCCAAGCTGCTGATCAAGCGGCTCTTCTTCGACAACCGCCGGTACGATCTCGGCGCGGTCGGTCGTTACAAGCTCAATGAGCGGCTCAAGCAGGATGTTCCGCTGACTCAGCGCACGCTTGATCCGAAGGACCTGATGGCGGCGACCAAGCTGCTGATCAAGCTTCGCCACGTCGGCGGGCAGGTCGATGATATCGACCACCTCGGCGCGCGGCGCGTCCGCACTGTCGGTGAGCTGCTTCAGAATCAGTGCAGGGCGGGTCTCCTGCGCACCGAGCGGCTGATCCGCGAGCGCATGACCTTCGACGAGCAGAACGTCACGCCGTCGAAACTGATCAATCCGAAGGCGTTCGCCGGGGTGATCCGCGACTTCTTCGCGCGCAGCCAGCTGTCGCAGTTCATGGATCAGACCAATCCGCTGAGCGAACTGACCAACAAGCGCCGTCTCTCCGCGCTGGGTCCCGGCGGACTTTCGCGTGACCGCGCCGGATTCGAAGTGCGCGACGTGCACTCCAGCCATTATGGCCGGATCTGCCCGATCGAGACGCCGGAAGGTCCGAACATCGGTCTGATCAGTTCGATGTCGCTCTACGCGATCATCGACGAGTACGGATTCCTCGAAACCCCCTACCGCAAGGTGGTTGACGGCCAGGTGACCGACCAGATCGACTATCTGACCGCGGACAAGGAGGAGCAGTTCGTGATTGCGCAGGCCAACGCGTTGCTCGACGAGAACAACCGCTTCGTGCGTCCGATGATCATGAGCCGCTTCCACGGGGAGTCCGGCGAGCACCCGCGTGAGGAGGTGCAGTACATGGACGTTTCGCCGAAGCAGCTGGTCAGTGCGGCCGCCGGCATCATCCCGTTCCTGGAGCATGACGACGCGAACCGCGCGCTGATGGGGTCGAACATGCAGCGTCAGGCGGTTCCGTTGCTGATGCCCGAGTCCCCGTATGTCGGAACCGGTCTGGAAGCCCGCATCGCCCGCGACTCCCGCGCGGTGGTGGTGGCGAAGGAGGACGGCATCGTCGCGGAGGTCTCCTCCAGTCATGTGCTCGTCACGCCGGACGGCAAGCTGCCCGCGGCGGATGCCGACAAGAGTTCCTATCAGAACTACCGGCTTTACAAATATCTGCGCAGCAATGCCGGCACCTGCGTCAACCAGCGTCCGGTGGTGGCGCACGGCGATGTGGTCCACAAGGGGGACGTGCTTGCCGACGGCGCGGCGACCCAGGGCGGCGAGCTCGCTCTCGGGCGCAACGTGCTGGTGGCGTTCATGCCGTGGTGCGGATACAACTTTGAAGACGCGATCATCGTCAGCGAGCGGCTGGTGAAGGAGGATGTCTACACCAGCATTCACGTTGATGAGTTTGAAATCACCAGCCGCGAAACCAAGCTCGGGCCGGAGGAGATCACCCGCGACATTCCGAATGTGAGCGAGGATGCACTGCGCAACCTCGACAGCCGCGGCGTCGTCTACGAAGGTGCCGAAGTCAAGCCGGGCGACATTCTGGTCGGCAAGATCACGCCGAAGAGCGAGACGGAACTTGCTCCGGAAGAGCGTCTGCTGCGCGCCATCTTCGGTGAGAAGGCGGCAGATGTGAAGGATTCGAGCCTGATGGTTTCCAGCGGCAAGGGCGGCATCGTCATGGACATCCGCATCGAGTACGCCAAGGATGCCGCCCGGGCGAACATGACCAAGACCGAGGTCCGCCGCCAGGAGAAGATGATGCGGAACGACTACCGCGACGTCTACAACGGCCTGATCGAAGACCTCACCGCGCGGCTGTCGGATGTGATGCTCGGCGTCAAACTGCCGTATCCGATCTTCGACATGTCGCCGTCGCGTGAGAACGCGGTGCTGATCAGCTCCAACCGCAAGGTGACCAAGAGTTCGATTCAGAAGCTGGCGACCCACTACGACTGCTGGAGCATGGAGGACTGTGAACTCAAGAAGACGCTGACCGAGATCATCGACGGCTTCATTCCGCAGTTCCAGGAGAACGAGGAGCGTCACCGCCGGATGGTGGACAATCTCGATGCCGCCGAGAGCGGGGAGAACGGCGTGATCAAGCGGGTCAAGGTCTACGTCGGGTGCAAGCGCAAGCTGCAGGTCGGCGACAAGATGGCCGGCCGTCACGGAAACAAGGGTATCGTTTCGCGGATTGTTCCGGTGGAGGACATGCCGTTCCTCGAAGACGGGACTCCGGTTGACATCGTGCTCAACCCGCTCGGCGTGCCGAGCCGCATGAACATCGGGCAGGTGCTGGAAACCCATCTCGGCTGGGCGGCGAAGATGCTCGGCATCAAGGCGGCGACCCCGGTCTTCGACGGCATCAGCGAGAAGGAGATCATCGAGCTGATGAAGCAGGGCAACGAGGCCTTCACCAAGAAAGAGGGGCACGATTACCACTGGGGCTTCAAGCAGACCGAATCCGGCGAGTGGGTCTACGACGGCAAGGCGGATGTGTACGACGGGCGCACCGGCGACAAGTTCGATCAGCGCGTCATGGTCGGCCAGATCTACATGCTGAAGCTGGACCACCTGGTTGCGAACAAGATTCACGCCCGCGCGGTCGGTCCCTATTCGCTGGTGACTCAGCAGCCGCTGGGCGGCAAGGCGCAGCACGGCGGTCAGCGGTTCGGAGAAATGGAAGTGTGGGCGCTCGAAGCGTACGGCGCCGCCTACAACCTTCAGGAGATGCTGACCGTGAAGTCGGACGATGTGACCGGGCGCGCCCGGATCTACGAATCCATCGTCAAGGGGCAGAATGTGCTGGAGGCCGGGCGGCCGGAATCCTTCAACGTGCTGTTGAAGGAGATGCAGGAACCTCGGACTTGACATCCGCACCGTCAAGAAGACGTCCGAAAACTAATTCGAGGAGGAAGATACCTTGATTGACAATACTTATGCCTACCGGGAGCTGCTGGGCAAGAGCTCGGCGACTTCGTTCAGCGCGGTTTCGATCAACGTCGCGTCGCCGGAAGTGATCCGTTCGTGGTCGTTCGGCGAGGTGAAGACCCCGGAAACCATCAACTACCGGAGTTTCAAGCCGGAGAAGGGGGGACTCTTCTGCGAGCGCATCTTCGGACCCACCCGCGACTGGGAGTGCTACTGCGGCAAGTACAAGCGGGTCAAGCACAAGGGGATCGTCTGCGACCGCTGCGGCGTCGAGGTGACCCAGGCCAAAGTGCGCCGCGAGCGCATGGGGCACATCGAGCTGGCGGTGCCGGTTTCGCACATCTGGTTTTTCAAGTGCATGCCCAGCCGTATCGGCCTGGTGCTCGACATGACCGCGAAGTCGCTGGAGCATGTCATCTATTACGAGGAATATGTGGTGACCGATCCGGGCGACACGCCGCTGCAGGTCGGCATGACCATGACCGAAATTGAGTATCGTCAGGCGGTGGACGATTACGGCGACGCCTTCGTCGCCGAGATGGGCGCACCGGCGATCAAGACGCTGCTCGAGCGGGTCGATCTGCCGGCGCTCAAGGCGGAGCTGGAGGTCAGCCTCGAAGGGACCCGGAACAAGGCGATCCGCAAGAAGCTGGCCAAGCGGCTGCGGCTGGTCGAAGGGTTCATGGCGAGCAATTCGCGTCCGGAGTGGATGATTCTGACGGTGCTGCCGGTGATTCCGCCGGATCTGCGTCCGCTGGTTCCGCTCGAGGGCGGCCGCTTTGCGACCAGCGACCTCAACGATCTCTACCGGCGGGTCATCAACCGCAACAACCGGCTCAAGACGCTGCTTTCGATCCGCACGCCGGAGGTAATCATCCGCAACGAGAAGCGGATGCTGCAGGAGGCGGTGGACTCGCTGCTGGACAACGGCCGTCACGGCCGCGCGGTGACCGGCGCCGGAAACCGTCCGCTGAAGAGCCTCTCGGACATGCTCAAGGGCAAGCAGGGGCGCTTCCGTCAGAACCTGCTCGGTAAGCGCGTTGACTACTCCGGCCGTTCGGTGATCGTCGTCGGCCCGGAACTGAAGATCCACCAGTGCGGGCTGCCGAAGAAGATGGCGATGATCCTCTTCGAGCCTTTCATCATCCGTCACCTCAAGGGGCGCGGTTACGCGCACACCGTCCGCGGCGCCAAGAAGATGATTGAACGCGGCGAACCGGTGGTGTGGGATATTCTCGATGAAGTGACCAAGGGGCATCCGGTGATGCTGAACCGCGCTCCGACGCTGCACCGGTTGAGTATTCAGGCATTCGACCCGGTGCTGATCGAAGGTTCGGCGCTGCGTCTGCACCCGCTGGTCTGTACTGCGTACAACGCGGACTTCGACGGCGACCAGATGGCGGTCCACGTGCCGCTGTCGAACGAGGCGCAGATGGAGACCAAGCTGCTGATGCTTGCTCCGAACAACATCTTCTCGCCCGCCAACGGCAAGCCGATCGCGTCGCCGACGCAGGACATCACGCTGGGGAGCTACTACCTGACCTGCGAGCCTCGCAACAAGGACAAGGCGAAGCTCTACAAAGACTATTTTGAAGTTCTGTTTGCGATGCAGGCCGGATTCCTGAAAATTCACGACGCGGTGAAGATTCCGAATCCGGACCTCGGCAAGGACACGCTTTACGGCGACAAGGAGAGCAAGTTCATCCTGACCACGCCCGGCCGCTGCATCTTCAACGAGATCTGGGACAAGCGTCTCGGGTTCTACAACCAGATCGCCAAGAAGAAGGAGCTGGGCCGCCTGATCAGCGACTCCTACAAGATCGCCGGTCACGAAGCGACCATCAAGCTGCTGGATGATCTCAAGGACATGGGCTACCGCCATGCGACGCTGGCCGGTCTTTCGATTTCGATCGCGGACCTTCAGGTTCCCGAGAAGAAGGAGGAGATCATCGAAAACGCCCGCGCCCAGATCGACAACGTGCTCGAGCAGTACAACAGCGGTCTGCTGACCGAGGGCGAGCGGCACAACAAGGTGATCGACATCTGGACGCAGGCGAGCAACGCGGTGGCGAACGAGCTGTTCGTCCGGCTGGAGACGGCGTCGCGCCGCGGCGAGATCAACCCGGTGTACGCGATGCTCGACTCCGGCGCGCGCGGCAGCAAGGATCAGATCCGTCAGCTCGCCGGTATGCGCGGACTGATGGCGAAGCCGTCGGGCGACATCATCGAGCGGCCGATCATTTCGAACTTCCGGGAAGGGCTGTCGGTTCTGGAATACTTCATTTCGACCCACGGCGCCCGCAAGGGATTGGCTGACACCGCGCTGAAGACGGCGGACTCCGGTTACATGACCCGCCGTCTGGTGGACGTGGCTCAGGACATCATCTGCCGCGAGGCAGACTGCGGCACGACCAAGGGTGTCTGGACCAGCGCCATCATCGAGGGTGACGAGGTGATCATGCCGCTGCGCGACCGGATTCTCGGCCGGTTCAGCGCGCAGGACATTCGCGATCCTGCGTTTGCCGACGGGCGTCTGATCATTGCCGCCGGAGAGGAGTTCACTCCGGACATTGTCGATGTGATCGACAAGCGTGGCATCCAGCGGGTGCTGATCCGTTCGACGCTGACCTGCGAGACGCTGCACGGCGTCTGCGTCAAGTGCTACGGTCGGAACCTGGCCAGCGACCGGCAGGCGAAGGAGGGCGACGCCCTCGGGATCATCGCGGCGCAGTCGATCGGCGAGCCCGGTACGCAGCTGACGATGCGTACGTTCCACATCGGCGGAACCGCGTCGAGCGCCTACAAGCAGCCGGTGATTGCGGCGCGTCACGACGGTATGATCAAACTCATGAACGTGCGCACCATCAAGAATCAGAAGGGCAAGACCGTGGTCGTCAACAAGAACGGCTACGTGATCGTCTACGATCCGGAGGTGGCGAAGGCGGCGGAGAAGGCGGCCCGCGAACGGGCTCAGGTGGAGGCCGAAGCGCTTGGCACCGTCTACAACAAGGACTACGACTTCTGGTCGGATGCTCTCCGCGAGGCGGAGCTCGACCGCTACGAACTGGAAGCGGGCGCCGTGCTCGACAAGAACGACGGCGACACGGTCAAGGCGAACGAGGTGTTCGTGCAGTGGGAAGCGAACCACGTGCCGATCATCATCGAGGAGGTCGGTACGGTGGAGCTGCACGACCTGGTTGAAGGGGTGACGCTGCAGAAGCAGAAGCGCGGCGGTTCCGATCAGAGCACGGTCATGGAGCACCGCGAGGACCTGCATCCGCAGATTGTCATCGTGGGGGACGACGGTGCGTTTCTGGCGAACTATCCGCTGCCGGCCGGCGCGGTGCTGATGACCAAGGCGGGAGCGAAGGTGACCCCCGGTATGGTGGTGGCGCGTGTTCCGCGGCAGTCGGCGAAGAACAAGGACATCACCGGAGGTCTTCCGCGAATCGCGGAACTCTTCGAAGCGCGTGTGCCGAAGGATGTGGCGGAGATTGCCCGCATCGACGGTTATGTCGAGGTGGACAAGATGACCCGCGGTCGTCGTCAGCTGCTGATCCGTGATCCGGAGTCGGGGATGACCGAGGAACACAACAACATTCCGGCGCACAAGCATCTTACCGTGAGCAAGGGGGACTTCGTCCGCAAGGGGCAGAAGCTGACCGAAGGTTCGATCGTTCCCCACACGCTGCTGGAGGTGTGCGGCATCCACGAGCTGCAGCGCCATCTGGTCGACGCGATCCAGCTGGTGTACCGTGCGCAGGGTGTGGAAATCAACGACAAGCACGTGGAGATCATCATCCGGCAGATGATGCAGAAGGTGCGGATCACGGAGTCCGGCTCGACCGATTACCTGCCGGGCGAGCAGCTTGACCGGACGGAGTTCGACCGGGTCAACCGCGAGGTGATCGAGAAGGGCGGCAAGCCGGCGGAAGCCGAACCGATCCTGCTGGGTATCACCAAGGCGGCGCTGGAGACGGAGAGCTTCATCTCGGCGGCGTCGTTCCAGGACACCACCCGAATCCTGACCGAAGCGGCGACGATCGGCAAGGTGGACAACCTGACCGGTTTCAAGGAGAACGTGATCACCGGGCATCTGATTCCGGCCGGAACCGGAACCGAGCTCATGCAGTCGATCCGGCTGAAGTACCTCGGCACGGAGATCGAGGAGGAGCTGCCGACGCAGGAGCCGGAGCGTTCGGTCGAGGAGATTGCGGCCGCCTGGCGCGATACCGAGCCGGATCATTCGAAGATCGACTTCGGCGATGACGAGGAGGAGGCGATCTGCCGGACGAGGCCCGGGAACTGGTGCCTGAGCTGGGCGAAGGATTTGAAGACGCCGACGCGGAATTCGGGGAGGATTCCGGGGAGGACGAGTTCTGAGAGCCGGCTGAAACCCGGTCCGGTGTACCGGTTTTTTCCCCCGCGGGAGAAGCCGGCGCACCGGAAAATTCGGTGTATTGAAACTTTTTTGCCGAAAAAGCGCGCGAAATATTTGCAAAAAGTGCTTTGCGGTATTATTTTATGATTCTTTGATGTATGCCGAATGGAATCAACAGTCATATTTTAAGTATAAAAGATTAGGAAGTTGTTATGCCGACAATCAACCAGCTGGTGCGTTTCGGACGCGAAGAGAAGGTCAAGAAAAGCAAGTCGAAGGCGTTGAGCGCCTGCCCGCAGCGCCGGGGCGTCTGCCTTCAGGTGACGACCCGTACCCCGAAGAAACCGAACTCCGCGTTGCGCAAGATCGCCCGTGTCCGTCTGACCAACGGGCAGGAAGTCACCGCGTACATCGGCGGCGAAGGTCACAATCTGCAGGAGCACTCGGTGGTTCTGGTCAAGGGCGGTCGTGTCCGTGACCTCCCGGGTGTCCGTTACCACATCGTGCGCGGAGCGCTCGACAGCCTCGGCGTGGACAAGCGCAAGCAGGGTCGTTCGAAGTACGGCGCCAAGCGGCCGAAGCCGGGTCAGGAGACCGCCGCGAAGGGTAAGAAGAAGTAATCAGGGTTTTTCACTTACATACAGGGTACGCAACAGATGAGAAGACGCAGAGCAGTCAAGCGGGAGCTTGTTCCCGACGTGAAGTACAACAGTGAACTGGTTGCCCGGCTGATCAACACGATCATGACCCGGGGCAAGAAATCGACGGCGCAGAATATCGTTTACGGTGCGCTGGATGTGATCCAGAGCAAGAAGCCGGACATGCCGGCGATCGACGTGTTCATGCAGGCGCTGGAGAATGTGAAGCCGAAGCTGGAAGTCAAGAGCCGCCGGGTCGGCGGTGCGACCTACCAGGTTCCGATCGAAGTCGATCCGGAGCGGCAGGTTGCGCTGGCCATGCGCTGGATCACCACCTATTCGCGCAGCCGCAAGGGCAAGTCGATGACCGAATCGCTGGCCGGCGAGCTGCTCGATGCGTTCGACAACACCGGTTCTTCGATCAAGAAGAAAGAAGATACCTTCAAAATGGCGCAGGCGAACAAGGCGTTCGCTCATTACCGCTGGTAATCAATCGGGGCAGAGAGTACTATGGGCACCCAGGTTGACAAGACTCAATTTCACGAGTCCCCCCATCGCAAGGTTGCGTTGAAGGACACCCGTAACATCGGCATCATGGCGCACATCGATGCCGGCAAGACCACGCTGACGGAGCGCATTCTCTTCTACTGCGGCGTGAACTACAAGATCGGCGATACCCACGAGGGTACCGCGACGATGGACTGGATGGAGCAGGAGCGGGAACGTGGTATTACGATCACCAGCGCCGCCACCACCTGCTATTGGAAGAATCACCGGATCAACATCATCGACACTCCCGGACACGTGGACTTCACGGCGGAGGTGGAGCGTTCGCTGCGCGTTCTCGACGGTGCGGTGGCGGTGTTCTGTTCGGTCGGCAAGGTGCAGCCGCAGAGTGAAACGGTCTGGCGGCAGGCGCAGAAATACCATGTGCCAATCGTTGCGCTGGTCAACAAGATGGACCGGACCGGCGCGGATTTCGAGGGTGTGGTTACCGAAATCAAGACCAAGCTCGGCGCGACTCCGGTTCCGCTGATTCTGCCGATCGGCAAAGAGGCGGACTTCAAAGGGTGTGATCGACGTGCTTGAAGGGAAGGCGATTTACTTCGACGAAGCGAGCAACGGCGTCAAGATGACGACCGAAGAGCTCACCGGCGAGATGCTCGAGCGCCGCAACGAGGCCTACAACCATGTGATCGAATGCGTCGCGGAAGTCGATGATGAGATCATGGAGCTTTTCCTTGCGGAAGAGCAGCCGACGCTCGAACAGCTGCGCGCCGGGATCCGCCGTGCGACCTGCGCGGCGCGGATCGTGCCGGTGGCCTGCTGCACCGCGTTCAAGAACAAGGGCGTCCAGCCGCTGCTGGACATCGTGGTCGATTTCCTGCCGAGCCCGATCGACATCTGGGACATCAACGGGACCGATCCTGCGACCGGAGCGCCGCTGACCCGTCACGTCGGCGACCTGCAGCCCTTCTCGGCGCTGGTCTTCAAGATCATGACCGACCCGTTCGTCGGTAAACTCTATTACTTCCGCGTCTATTCCGGCGTGGCTTCGCAGGGCATGACCGTGCTGAATCCGCGTACCGGCAAGCGTGAGCGTCTCGGGCGGCTGTTGCAGATGCACGCCAACCAGCGCGAGGAGCACGAGGAGATCTTCTCCGGCGATATTGCGGCGGCGGTCGGCCTGAAGAACGTCACCACCGGCGACACCCTCTGCCTGGAGGATCAGCCGATCGTTCTGGAATCGATGGTCTTCCCCGAGCCGGTGATCTCGATCGCGGTCGAACCGAAGTCCTCGGGCGACCGTGACAAGCTCTCGAAGGGGCTGATTGCGCTTTCCGAAGAGGACCCGACCTTCCAGGTTCACTCCGATGAGGAGACCGGGCAGACGATCATCTCCGGTATGGGCGAGCTGCACCTTGAGATCATTCTGGACCGTCTGGTCCGGGAGTTCAAGGTCGAAGCGAACACCGGAGCGCCGCAGGTGGCCTATCGCGAGGCGCTCTGTGCGCCGGCCGATTCGAATATGAAGTTCGTCCGTCAGTCGGGCGGTCGCGGCCAGTATGGTCACTGTATCATCAACCTGATTCCGGGCGAAAGCGGCAGCGGCATTGTTTTCGAAAACAAGGTGGTCGGCGGCAACATTCCGAAGGAATACATCAAACCGATCGAGCAGGGAATCCGCGAAGCGGCGGCTTCCGGCGTGCTGGCCGGTTACCCGGTGATCGACTTCAAGGTCGAGCTGATCGACGGCTCCTATCACCCGGTCGACTCTTCGGAAATGGCGTTCAAGATCGCCGGATCGATGGCGTTCAAGGATGCGGCGAAGAAGGCGGGTCTGATGCTGCTTGAGCCGATCATGAAGGTGGAGCTGAATGCGCCGGATGAAAACACCGGCGACCTGATCGGCGACATCACCAGTCGGCGCGGCCAGATCGTGACCATCGACGCCGGGAGCAACGGTGCGAGCCGGGTGCAGGCGAACATTCCTCTGGCGGAGCTTTTCGGGTATGCGACGGCGATCCGTTCGCTCTCCCGCGGGCGTGCCACATACTCGATGGAACCGGCGCACTTCGAACGAGTTCCGAAACAAATCCAAGACAAAATTGTGGAGAAGAAATAAGCTATGGCTACGGGAAAAAACCAGCGTATCCGGATTCGGCTTCAGGCGTACGAGCACCGGATTCTGGATCAGTCGGTCAATGAGATTCTGGAAGCTGCGAAGCGCACCGGTTCCATGGTTGCCGGACCGGTTCCGCTCCCGACCCGGATCGAGCGTTGGACGGTCAACCGTTCTCCTCACGTCGACAAGAAGTCGATGGAACAGTTTGAGATCCGTACGCACAAGCGCATGCTGGACATCATCAATCCGACGGCGAAGACGGTGGATGAGCTCAAGAAGCTCAACCTGCCTGCCGGCGTGGACATTACGCTCAAGACTGGATTCTAAGGTGGAATCCATAGATACCAAGGTCCCCGACCGATTGGGGGCAAGTATCGAATAGATTTCTCACGAAAGGAGAAAAATGAAAGGTTTAATCGGTAAAAAGGTCGGAATGACGCAGGTCTACGACGAGAAGGGCGTGCTGATCCCGGTGACGGTGGTTCAGGCTGGTCCGTGTGTCGTGACCGGGGTCAAGACGGTCGAGCGCGACGGATACTCGGCGGTGCAGCTGGGATTCGGTGAGCGCAAGGCGAAGAACGTGACGAAGGCCCGGGCCGGGCATCTGGCCAAGGCGGGTGTGACCGGCGAGAAGCTGCCTTCGGTTCTGCGCGAGATCCGGACCGAGGCGGGGGAAGAGACTCCGGCGCCGGGTTCGGTGGTGACTGCGGATATTTTCGCGGCGAATGACTATCTGGATGTGGTCGGCACGACCAAGGGACGTGGATTCCAGGGTGTTGTGCGGCGGTACCGTTTCGGTGGCGGCCGCGCCAGCCACGGCGGTGCCTGGACCCGGCGTACGGGTTCGATCGGCTGCTGCGAATGGCCGGGCAACGTGATCAAAGGCAAGCGGATGCCCGGACACATGGGCAATGCGCGGCGCACCGTGCAGAATCTGCAGGTCGTCCGGGTGATGGCGGAAGACAACGTGCTGCTGCTCAAGGGGGCGGTCCGGGGGCGAACGGCGGCATTTTGTTGATCCGGAGTGCGATCAAGAAGCCGGCCGCCAAGAAGTAACAGGTGAACAAGATGTCGAATACGTTGGATATCCTTGATTGCAAAGGCACCCGGGTCGGAGAGTATGTCATTCCGGAGGGTGTGATTGAGCTGGAGAAGGGCGAACAGGCCGTGCATGACACGGTGACCGCCTATCTTGCCGGCCAGCGTGCCGGAACCGCCTGCACCAAGACGCGCGGCGAAGTTTCCGGAGGTGGAGCCAAGCCGTTCCGTCAGAAGGGGCTGGGTCGTGCCCGTGCGGGTTCGAGCCGGAGTCCGGTCTGGGTCGGCGGCGGTACGATTTTCGGACCTCGTCCGCGTTCGTTCGCAAAGAAGGTCAACAAGAAGGTGATCGTGTTGGCGCTGAAGCGGGCGTTTTCTGAGCGGATCGTCGAAGGCGATGTGATGGTGCTTGACAAGTTTGAACTGGCGGACCACAAGACCAGGAATGCGGTGGCGATTCTGAAGAACCTGAAGGTTGCAGACGACACGGTGATGGTTTCTCTGCCCGAGCTGGACGAGACCGCGATCTGCGCGACCGGGAATATTCCGAATCTGGTGCTGCGCAAGTCGGACACGGTCAATGTCTATGAACTTCTGCGCTTCAAGAAGCTCCTTTTCACGAAGGATGCTCTGGATGCGTTCATCCGGCGGCTGGCGTAAGGAGATATGGAAATGAGAAGTGCGTTTGATATCATTATTGCGCCGGTGGTCACGGAGAAGTGCAATGCCCTCATGCAGGAGCAGAAGTACACTTTCAAAGTGAAGGCGGATGCCGAGAAGATCGAGATCGGACGGGCGATTGAAGAGCTGTTCAAGGTCAAGGTCAAGTCGGTGAATGTGATGAATTACCAGGGCAAGGCGAAGCGTGCCGGCCGTTCCATGAAGATGGGGCGCCGCCCCGACTGGAAGAAGGCGGTCGTGACCCTGTCCGAAGGTACCATTGAAATTATTTAACGAGGGAGAATACAGAAATGGCGGTTAAAACTTTTAATCCCGTGACTCCCTCCCGGCGTCACATGGCGGTGATGGATTATTCGTCCACGCTGACCGCGAAGGCCCCGGAAAAGAGTCTGGTCAAAGGGAAGAAATCGACCGGCGGCCGCAACAATTACGGTCGGATCACCACCCGTTTCCGCGGCGCGGGCAACAAGCGCTGCTACCGGATGGTGGACTTCCTCCCGCAACAAGGAGGGAGTGCCGGCGAAGGTGGTTTCGATCGAATACGATCCGAACCGCACGGCGAACATCGCGCTCATTTCCTATGCGGATGGTGAGAAGTCCTACATTCCCGCACCGGTCGGCCTCAAGGTCGGCGATGTGGTGATGAATGGGCCGAAGGCGGAGCTCAAGCCGGGCAACTGGCTGAAGCTGAAGGATATTCCGGTCGGCATCAACATCTGCTGCATCGAGCTTCAGCCCGGACGGGGTGCTAAGCTGGTTCGTTCCGCCGGTCAGGTGGCGACGCTGCGCGGCAAGGAAGAGACCTATGCGCAGGTCAAGCTGCCTTCGGGCGAAGTCCGGATGATCCATGTGGACTGCCGCGCGATGATCGGCCAGATCGGCAACCTCGATCTCATGAACGTGAAGATGGGCAAGGCGGGCAAGAAGCGTTACAAGGGCTTCCGGCCGCATGTCCGCGGCGTTGCGATGAACCCGGTCGATCACCCGATGGGTGGTGGTGAAGGGCGCACCTCCGGCGGCGGCCATCCGGTTTCGCCGTGGGGTCAGCTGGCCAAGGGCAAGCGGACCCGTAATCCGAAGAAGACTTCGAAGAACTTCATTGTGGAACGGAGGAAGAAGTAATGGCCAGATCGATTAAAAAGGGGCCGTTCGTGGATCAGTATCTGATCGACAAAGTCGAGAAGATGGGCAAGCAGAAGGTTGCGATCAAGACCTGGTCGCGCCGTTCGATGATCATTCCTGATTTCGTCGGTCACACCTTCAACGTCCACAACGGGAAATCCTTCGTTCCGGTGTTCATCACCGAGAACATGGTCGGGCACAAGCTCGGCGAGTTTGCGATGACCCGTGCGTTCAAGGAGCACGGCGTGGTTTCCGGCAAGTAATTTCCGGATGCCGATGAAAAATTCCCGGTTCGGGTCCATGACGGATTCCGGCCGGGATTTTTCTTTTCCGGGTTTCTGCATTGAAAAATAGCGGTTTTGTGATATTTTATTAAAGTTCCGCAAACAGGTTCAATCTATTATATCCGGGAGTTATTGCAATGTCTGGAATTTTCAAAGCGTACGATATCCGCGGTGTTTATCCGGTGGACATCAATGCCGATATCGCCGAAGCGATCGGGCGGGCTTACATCGAATTCACGGGAGCGAAGAAGGTGGTGGTCGGCCGCGACATGCGTCCGCACTCCGAACCGCTTTTCGAAGGGCTTTCGCGCGGCATGCTTGCGCAGGGAGCGGACGTGATCGACCTCGGTCTGGTTTCGACGCCGATGAGCTACTTCGCCAACGGCACTCTGAAGGCGGACGGCAGCGTGATGATTACCGCCAGCCACAATCCCGGTGAATGGAATGGGTTCAAACTCTGCGTGGCGAATGCGGTTCCCATCTCCGGCGCGACCGGGATCATGGAGATCCAGAAGATCGTCGAGGCGAAATCCTGGCGGAAATCGGAACGTACCGGTACGCTGTCGCACTATGACATCGCGCCGGAGTACGGCAAATTTCTCCGTTCCTTCGCGCAGATGGACCGCAAGCTCAAGGTGGTGGTCGACTACGCCAACGCGATGGGGCTGTATGAAATCGCCGGAATCACCGATCTGTATGAGATCGTGCCGCTCTACGACACGCTGGACGGCACCTTCCCGAACCACGAGGCGAATCCGCTGCATCTCTCGACGCTCGATGCGATCCGGGCGAAGGTGCGCGAGGTGGGAGCGGATTTCGGCGCCGCTTTCGACGGCGATGCCGACCGCTGCGGCTTCATCGACGATCTGGGCGAGATCATTCCGATGGATCTCTTCACGGCGCTGATCGCGCAGGACATTCTCTCCCGCGGACCGGCGACGATCCTCTACGATCTGCGCAGCAGCCGGGCGGTGCCGGAGTGCATCGAAGCGAACGGCGGCAAGGCGATCCGTTCCCGGGTGGGCCACGCCTTCATCAAGGCGCAGATGCGCGAGAACGACGCGGTCTTTGCCGGGGAACTCTCCGGACACTATTACTTCAAACAGAACTTCACCGCTGAGTCGCAGGGGCTGGCGATGATCATGCTGTCGAATCTGATCTGCAAGAAGAACAAGCCGGTGCATGAGCTGGTGCAGCCGCTGCGGAAATATTTCTCCAGCGGCGAGATCAACTCGAAGGTGGCGGACGTCAAGCCGATTCTGGACACGATCCGCGCCCGCTATGCTGATGGGAACATGTTCGAACTGGACGGAATCTCCTCGGAATATCCGAACTGGTGGTTCAACGTGCGCAGCTCCAACACCGAGCCGTTGCTCCGGCTGATCGTCGAGGCGGACAGCCGCGAGCTGATGGAAGCGAAGCGGGATGAACTTCTGAAGATTATCCGCGGTTGAATTCCGCGGGCAACATACAGAAAGGGAGGACAGGAAAATGAGAAGAATTATGGTGTCGCTTTTTGGGGCTGCGTTGGCGGTCGGCATGTTGGCCGGTTGCGGCAGCGAGGTCGACGAGAACAAGACTCCGGACCAGATCAAGGCCGAGGTGGCCAAGCTTGACGCCGCGGCGATCCAGAAGCAGATCGACGCCTACAAGAAGGCGATCGAGGAGAAGAGCAAGGAGTTGAGCAAGGTCATGGATCAGATCAAGGAGATCCCGTTGACCGAACAGCTCAGTGACAACGCCAAGAAACTGCAGGCGGAAGCCGCAAATCTCGGCAAGTCGATCAACAAGCTCAAGGACAATCTCGAAGCCTACGTCGATGGCCTGAAGGAGAAGGCCGGCGAGTAACGGACGGCTTTTCGTGGCGGGATTTCTCTGAAGGGAGGGAAATTCCGCCGAATTTCAAGTTGACGAAAACGGGGCGGGTGCGGGAATCGTTGCATTCCGCCGCATTTTCAGGGGTAGCCATGGAGGAATTGCTGGATATTTACGACGCTTCCGGTGCCCGTATCGGGCAGGCTTCCCGCCGGCTCTGCCACGGCAATCCCACACTGCTGCATCACACGAGCCACGTGATCGTCATTCATCCTGATCGGGGGCATCTGCTGCTCCAGAAACGTTCGCTCTCCAAGGACATTCAGCCGGGGAAGTGGGATACCGCCGTCGGTGGGCATCTCGATCCTGGAGAGGACTATCTGAACGGGGCGCGCCGGGAACTGGCCGAGGAGCTGGGCATAACCGGCAGTGTCGAGCTGCGTTATCTCTTCGACTCACAGATCCGCAATGAGATTGAATCGGAAGATACCCGGGTGTTTGCAATCATCCATCCCGGACCGTTTCATTTTCAGCGCGAAGAGATCGACGAGGTGCGGTTCTGGAGTTTTGCCGAGTTGCGCGATCCGACGAATTTCGATGTGTTTACACCAAATCTGGTGAAGGAGCTGCGGCTCTTTTTCGACGGGGGGTACTGTGACTGACGCCGCCCTCACCGCGAACTCCCCGGTCCGGCAGGCATGGCGGCGCTTCTGGAGCGACTGGCCCGCCCGGATCGGCGTGGGGGGATTCTGTTGCTGCTGCTGCCCGCGCTGGCGGCGCCGGTGCTGGCCAATGGTCGCCCTCTGATCTGGCGGAGTGGGGAGGGTGACGTGGAGTTTCCCTTCCTGCGCACCTTCTTCGCTCCGGACAGCTCCGAATACCTGGTTGAACAGTTGTTCAACTACGCTTTGTTGCTCTGCTGCTGTGGGGGGATTCTGCAACTTGTCCGTCGCCGGAAACTGCGGCGGATCCTCCTCATCGTCCTGCTGACGCTGCTGATTTTTCCTTTTGCCCTGACGAAGCCGAAGCTGGATAAGACCGATTTCCGGAAACAGGCGGAGCGCACCGGCGCGACGGCGCTGTTTGCTCCGATTCCTTACGGACCGTTTGAGATCGTCACTGCGCCCTACGCGAAACCGAATTGGGAACACTGGCTCGGTGCCGATGAAATCGGCCGCGACGTCGCCGCCCGGATGATCTACGGCGCCCGCGCCTCCCTGGCGGTCGGACTGCTCTCCACCGCGATAGCGCTGGCGATCGGCACGATGGTGGGATTGATGGCCGGCTTCTACCGCGGCTGGTTCGATCTTATTACCATGCGGGTGGTGGAGATCATGCTCTGTTTTCCGACTTTCCTGCTGCTGCTGATTTTGATGTCGATTCTGAACGACCGGAAATTTGAACAGTCGATTCTGGTGGTGATCGCCGTGATCGGGCTGACCGGATGGATCGGGCTGGCGTTTCTGGTCCGCGGCGAGGTGCTCAAACAGCGGGCGCTTCCCTATATTCTGAGCTGTGAGGTGGCCGGACTGCCGGCGTACCGCACGATGCTGGTCCACCTGCTGCCCAACATCACCGGACCGATTCTGATCAGCTTCACCTTCGGGGTGGCGGGGGCGATTCTCGCTGAAAGCGGGTTGAGTTTTCTCGGTTTTGGCGTACAGCCGCCGACGGCGAGCTGGGGCGGGCTGCTCCGTCAGGCGTTCGACAATCCGCTGAGCTACTGGCATTTGACCTTTTTCCCCGGCCTTGCCCTCTTTATCGCGGTACTGGCGTTCAATTTCACCGGCGAGGGGCTGCGGAAGGCGCTGTCTCCACGCTAGGCTGGTAACGACCCCATGCCCCCGCCGGTGAGGAAACGGGCACGGAACTTCACGTGCTGAAATTCCAGACCGGGATTTTCGATCCGGCCGACGATCATCTCGGCGGCTTTGCGCCCGAATTCCGGCTGACGGAGGTCTGCGGTGAGAACGGTTTCCGGCAGCAGGCGCAGCAGCGGCAGGTTGTCCACTCCGGAGATTGCGAGTCCGTCGCTGGAGATGCCGCGGCGGCGCAGTTCGGTGAGAAAGTTGGCGGCGCTCTGATCGTTCATGCAGCAGACCGCGTCCGGTCGCTCTCCCGGGTCCCGAAAGAGTTCGCAGAAGGCGTCACGCCGTTCCGTGGAGCTTTCCGGCAGGCAGCAGAGTTCCGGGCGTATTGCCAGACGGCAGCGCCTCATGCCGAGCCGGAACCCCTCCTCCCGTTCAGCCGCGGCGGCAGGGTGGACGTCGTCACCGTAGAGGGCGAATTTTCGACAGCCGCGGCGGTAAAGTTCCTGCACGATTCGGGAGAGGGCGGCGGCGTTGCCGAACTCCAGAAGATTGGCGTTTCGCACGCCCTCCGGAAGGCGGACCAGATAGAGAGTGGGAATTCCGCTCCGCTCCAGCTCCCGGAATGCGGCAAGCCCGGGGTGCCCCGGATCAGGATAGATGACGATTCCGGCCGGCCGGCGTTCGAGAATTCCCGCCATCAGCCGCTCCTGCGCCACTGCGTTGCCGGCGAGCGGGATCACCATCGGGAAGTAGTTCAGCTCCACCGCGCGGCGGCAGAAGTGTTCCATCGCCGCGCTGAAAAAGTCGATGCTGCCGCAGACGAAGGGGAGTTCCCGCCGGATTGCTCCCGGAACCGAACGCACCACGGTGCCGACCCCGTTGCGGCGCCCGATCACCCCTCCTTCTCCAGCTCCGCGAGGGCGCGGCGGAGGGTAGGGGCGGCTGACCCCGAATTCGGCAGCGAGCGCATTCTCCCCGGGCAGCATATCGCCGGGGGAGAGCTGGTGAATCCGATTTTCGAGCTCCCCTTTCAGCCGGGGGAAGATATTCCGGCGCGGCATGGCGCGGCTCGGACTACTTCGACCGGGAGACCACTTCTCCCGGCGCGGTGCAGCTGCCTGCGGAAAGACTGCGTCCCGGGTAGATCGCGGTATGGATTCCGGTGTGGACGTTCTCGCCGATGATCGCGCCGAACTTGCGCCGGCCGGTGTCGAGGAACTCCTGATTCTCCAGCCAGCGGTGGTTGCGGCCGTCGTGGCGCAAATTGGAGATGATCGTGCCGGCGCCGAAGTTGACGTTGTTGCAGATCACCGAATCGCCCGCATAACTCAGATGGCCGACGCTCACCTTGTCGCCGAGAATCGAATTTTTGATCTCCACCGCCTGGCCGACGTGGCAGCGGTCGCCGATTGAGGTGTTGCCGCGGATGTAGCAGTTCGGGCCGATCTTGCAGTCACGCCCGATGATGACATTGCCTTCGATGTAGACGCCGGGCAGGATCACGCTGTTTTCGCCGAGACTGACGAAGCCGTCGATCGTCGCACCGGCGCGGATGGTGCCGCGGATATCGTTATGATCCATCGCCGCCATCAGTGTCTCATTGAGCGCGAGCAGATCCCACGGATGGCGGATCCGCATCGACGCGGTGTCGGAGGGCAGCTCCGAGGTGCCGCTTCGACCGGACAGGATCACTTCGGCCACCACCGCTCCGTCGGCGGGGTCCCGGACCACGCAGTTTCCGGTCGAATTGGCGAGCACGCCGGCGAACTCCGGCGAAGGCAGAAAATCACCGCGCACCTTGATCTGAATGTCGCGGTCGGATTCCGGAAACCGGCTCCGGATCCGTTCCGCGATCGTGGTTCCTGCGACCTTGATCGAACCGACCTCTGCGGTGATGGGCCAGAGGCCGGGGACTTTGACGGGGAGAATTTCAATGGTCATGGCTGTGTCCTCCTGTCAGTTGAGTTCCTGTTGTGCGACGGCGCAGAGGCGGTCGATCCACTCGGCGACGTCACCGGGGGCTTCCGCCTCCACCAGAATGCGGATTTTGTTTTCGGTTCCGGAGTAGCGCACGATGGTCCGGCCGGATTTGCCGAGCGCCCGGCGACACTCCTCCATCGCCGCCGGCAGCAGCGAGAGCTGGTCGAACGGCACCTTGCGCGCCACCGGGAAGGAGCGGAGTTCCTGTGGAAACACCTTCATGAACCCGGCCAGTTCCGCCAGCGGTTTCCCGGTGCGGACCATCAGGGCGAGTACGTGCAATGCCGAGAGAATGCCATCCCCGGTGGTCGCGTAATCCATGAAGATGATGTGGCCGGACTGCTCGCCGCCGACGTTGAAGTTGCCTTCCCGCATCCGTTCGATCACGTAGCGGTCGCCGACGTCGGTCACTTCGACCCGGATTCCGGCCTGTTCCATCGCCCGGTGCAGGCCGAGGTTGCTCATGCCGGTCACCACCACCGTGTTGTTGGAGAGGCGGCCGTGCTGTTTGAAATCGATCGCCAGCATGCCGATGATTCGGTCGCCGTTGACTTCGTTGCCGTCGGCGTCGCAGAAGATCACCCGGTCGGCGTCGCCGTCGAGGGCGATGCCGCAGTCGGCACCGTGCTCGCGGACCAGACGGCCGATATTCTCAGGGTGGAGTGCGCCGCAGCCGTCGTTGATGTTCAGCCCGTCAGGACGGACTGCGGTTTCGATCACTTCGGCTCCGAGTTCGCGGAAGATCAGCGGTGCGATCGAATAGGCCGCCCCGTTGGCGCAGTCGAGCACGATTTTGAGACCGCGCAGACTGAGGTTGCGGATCGAACCTTTGGCGAATTCGATGTAACGGCCCCGGGCATCGTCGATGCGGTAGCCCTTGCCGATTTTTTTCGCAGGGGACGTGTTCACCGCCGGCCTCTTCGGAGAGAATTACCTGTTCGATCTTCATTTCGACCTCGTCCGGCAGTTTGAAGCCGTCGGAGGCGAAGATTTTGATCCCGTTGTCGGAGGCGGGATTGTGGCTGGCGGTGATCATGATGCCGCAGGCGGCGCCCATCGATTTGGTGAGGTGGGCCACCGCGGGGGTCGGCATCGGACCGACCGCGAGGACATCCATCCCCATGCTGAGAAGGCCGCTGGTGATGGCGTTCTCCAGCATGTAGCCGGAGATCCGGGTGTCTTTGCCGAGCACGACCCGCCTGCGACCGGAGCCGCAGTCGGCGCCGAGCACCTTTGCCGTGCCCTTGCCGACCAGCAGCGCCAGTTCCGGCGTGATTGGGTAACAGTTCGCCTTGCCGCGGATTCCGTCGGTTCCGAACAGTTTTTTCATCGGTAATATCCTCCTTATTCCCTGTGATTTTTATGATTTCATCGCGAGGTTGACGGCGAATGTGCGCAACGCCAGCTCCTCGTTTACGTTGAAGCGCAGCGTGAAGAGCAGCTCTTCCGCCTCGCGCCGGAAAAGTTCCGCCCGTTCCGGTTCCAGCTCCGGCAGCGGAAGATTCTCGAACAGCTCCGGATTGGCGAGGTCCGTCACGGAGACCCCGTTCGCCAGAAGTTCAAGCTGGGAGCAGAAGGTGCGGATCGTCTCCAGAAACAGCCCCCGTTCCTTCATGCAGGCTCCAGCCGCCGCGTCGTCGACGAGGGCGCGGGTCCGTTTGACCAGCCCCGGATCCCCGGTCTGCTCGGCGGCGGCAAGCCGTGATTTCCACGCCTCCGCAATCCGGGCGGAGGCGTCTGCGGAGAGCCCGGCGGAGATCCGGATCAGTTCGGCGGCTCCCGCCTCGGCGGCGGCGAGATCGCCGCGCGATTCGAAGCAGAGTTTCGCCAACGCGGCGCACACCGCCTCTTTCCCGGCGAAATCGAATTCGCAGCGGTTGGTCAGCAGCGGAACGAGCTGGCAGCGAGACCGGGTGGTCGGCAGCAGCGCCGAGGGATTTCCGGTGGTCAGGATGAGCAGCGTCTGCGGCGGCGGTTCTTCCAGCGTCTTGAGCAGGGCGTTCTGGGATTCGTCGTTCATGCGGTCGGCGTCGCAGATGATTCCGACCTTGCAGTTGCCGCCGCCGGTGCTGGTCAGGTGAAACTGCTCCTCGAAGAAACGCAGTGTGTTCGGTTCCGGCTTCCCGCGGTCGCCGATTTTGATCTGGTACATTTTGCCGACCGGAGCGAGGAAATAGAGCTCGGGATAGGTCCCTTCCTCCAGACTGCGGCAGACCCGGCAGACGGTGCAGGGGCGGCCGTCGCGGCTCTCCGGACAGGCGGCGAGCTGGGCGAGCACGATTGAGAACTCCCGGCGGAGCGTCTCGTTGTCGGCGTGAAGCAGAAAGGCGTGGGAGAGACGATTCCGTTTTCTGGCATTTTCAAGATGTCCGACGAGCTCCGGATACCGGGCGCGATATGTGTCATAGAGCGGCATCGACGATCTCCCGGACCTGCCGGTGAATGCATTCCGCCGGGGCGTCGGCGTTCACCACCCGGACCCGTTCCGGCTCCGCTTCGGCGATTTTGAGGAAGCCCGCCCGCACCCGGCGGTGGAAATCGAGCTTCTCCTCTTCGAAGCGGTCATGCTCTCCCCGGGTCTCTTCCCGCGCCTGCGCCCGCGCGAACCCGACTTCCGGCGGCAGGTCGAGCAGGATGGTCAGGTCCGGGATGCACTCGGCGGCGGCGAATTCGTTCAGCGTGTCGATCACCTGCGACTCCATGCCGCGTGCGCCGCCCTGGTAGGCGGTGGTCGAGTCGAAGAAACGGTCGCAGAGCACTACCTTCCCCGCCGCCAGCGCCGGGCGGATCACTTCGCGCACATGCTGGGAACGGGCCGCTTCGATCAGCAGCAGTTCGGTGGTGGGGTGGAGTTTTTCCGGTCCGGCGTGATTTTTGACCACCGCCCGGAGCCGTTCGGCCAGCGGGGTCCCGCCGGGCTCGCGGGTGAGGACACAGACGCACCCTTTTGTCTCCAGATAGTCGCGCAGAAGCCGGATCTGGGTGCTTTTCCCCGCTCCTTCCGGTCCTTCAAAGGTGATGAATCTGCCGGGATGGATATGTTTCAACCGTTTCTTCATAGGAAATCCCAATTTTTTTCCATCAAAGAATGTAGCGCCATTTGCCGTAAAGTTCAAATGGTGGTATATTTCAGAATGTGATTTTTTCAAACTTTAAGCAATCCGGTGTGGAAAATGGCAAAAGAATTGACCCGTGATACCTATCTGTCGAAGCATGTCGGGGATTTCCCGGCGGAACTTATCATCTGCGGCCGCCGCTACGTCAAGGTGGACGACCTCCGGTACGGCACCAATCCGCATCAGGCGGCGAGCTACTACAAACCGGCGGACGCTGTCTCGGTCATCGGCGATATGGAGATCCTCAAGAACGGCAAGAGCGGACTTTCGCAGACCAACCTCGAAGACATCTCCTACGCGCTCAACATCGTCAAATTCTTCGACACGCCGGCCTGCGCGGTGATGAAGCATGTCAACCCCTCCGGCGCGGCGGTCGGTCGCCCCGGTGAGTCGCTGCTGTCGGTCTACCTGAAGGCGCGTGACGCCGACGCCCGCGCGGCCTTCGGCAGCTCGATCGCCTTCAACCGCGAGGTCGACGCCGACACCGCCCGCGAAATCATGTCCACCTTCGTCGAATGCGTGGTCGCCCCCGGATTCGCTCCCGGCGTGCTCGACATCTTCAACGACGGCGAGACCTACAAGCTCAACCGGCACATCCGGATCATCCGCTGCGGCGATCTCTCCCGGCTGCCCCGCTTCGTCGGCGAGGCGAAGCCGGAACACAACACCATCAAGGTGCTGGGCGACGGGTCGCTGGTGGTGGCACAACCGCTGATGACTTCGCTGCGGAGCATCGACGATCTGGTGCCCGCCGAGGCGGAGAACAAGCGGTGCGGCCATCAGGTTTCCGCCGTCGCCGCGACCGAGGAGCAGAAGCGTGATCTGCTCTTCGCCTGGTATGTCAATCTGAGTGTCCGCTCCAACGGCGTGGTGATCGTCAAGGACGGGCAGACCCTTTCGGTCGGCACCGGCGAGCAGGACCGCGTCGGCGCGATCGAGCAGGCGATTGCCAAGTTCCGTCAGAAGTACACCGGCGAGGGGACGCTTCAGAATTCGGTGATGTCCAGCGACGGCTTCTTCCCCTTCGAGGATGGCGTCGAAACGGCGGCGGCAGCCGGAGTCACCGCGATCATCGCCCCCTCCGGTTCGCTGCGTGACGCCGATGTGATCAAGCGGGCCAATGAACTCGGCGTCGCGCTTTACCACGCGCCGGAACGGATCTTTTCTCATCATTGATTTCCCATAAAAAGACAGAAAAGGAGATTTCCTCATGCCGGATCAGAAAGAGAAAAACCGCAAGCTCAACGCTGAACTTTCCCGCGCCCTGATGAACGATGTCGAACGGCTTGAACTCAGCTTCGCCACCTACTGGCGTCAGATTGCCGCCGTCGCCGTCGTTGCCGCAATTGTGGTGGCGCTGGTGTTCTGGGGATTCAGTCGCTCCCGCCGGTCGGCGCGCGAGGCGGCGTTCGCTCTCGCCGATGCTTCGACGGTGGCGGAATTGACGAAGGCGCTCGACAAATACGGCGACAATCCGGGTGCGGCGGCGGCCCGTTTCCGTCTCGCAAAACTGCGGATCGACGCGAAGGAGTATGCTGCGGCGCTCGAGGATCTGCGCATCCTGATTGCCTCCGCTCCGGCGGAGCCGCTCCTGGGCAATGCCCGTCTCGCCGAAGCCTATTTGCTGGAGGTGATGGGCAAGACGGAGGAGGCCGCCAGACTCTTTGCCGAACTCGGCAGTTCGATGGAGCTGGCATCCAACCTCCGCGCCGAAGCCAACGTCAACGCGGGACGTCTGTTCATTCAGCTCAAAAAGTTCGACGATGCCGCCTCCGCCCTCAACCGGGCGGTGAATCCGGACCGGCAGAGTGCCGCCGCCTGGTGCAGCATGGCGCATTCGCTGCTGGTGGCGCTGGAGAATGGGGATTTTGGTCCCTACAAACCGGCGGCGAAGCTTTGAACGATTCCTTATGGAGCTGACCCGGAAAAACGAATCACTGCTGCGTTCGCTCCGCACCCGCCACGGCCGCCGGAAGTCCGGCTGCTGTCTCTGCGAAGGGGTGCGGGCGACGGGGGAGCTTTTTTCTGCGTCGTCCCGAACTGGTCCGCTTCACCGTGGCGACCGAGCGCGGTGCGGCTGCGATGGGGAACATTCCGGGGAACTCTGCATCGTCGGCGAGGAGAAGTTTGAGGAGTTTTCGGCGACGGTCAATTCGCAGGGGGTGCTCGCGGTCGCTTCGGTACCGCCTGAACCGGGTGACGACCGGCCGCCGCGGGATCCTTTTCTGCTCGCGCTCGACCGGCTTGGCGATCCCGGCAATTTCGGTACCATCTGTCGCACGCTGCGTTCGACCGGGCTTTCGGAGCTGTGGTATACCCGCGGTTCGGTCGATCCCTATGGCGACAAGGCGGTGCGTTCGGCGCTCGGCGCCCAGTTTGCGCTGTCGCTGCGCAGCTTCGAAAATCTCGAGGCGCTTCGGGAACGGGCTGTGTATTTCGGTTATCCGAAGGTCTACCTGACCGATCCGCATGCCGGAGAGGACTGTTTCCGCTGTTCCGGGCTCTTCGACCGCTCGGTCGTGGTGATCGGCGCGGAGGCCGACGGCGTTTCGGCGCTCAACGGGGCCGCGCGTGTCACCATCCCGATGCCGGGCAACTACGAGTCGCTCAATGCCGCACAGGCGGCCACGGTGTTTCTGTTTGAATATGTCCGGCGCATCACCGCTCCGGCCGCCGGGGGAGGCTCCTTATGAATCTCTGGTACCTGATCGATCTTTTCGCATTTCTCGGCGGCGCGGTCGCCACGTTGCTCATCACGCCGTTCTTTCAGTGGATCGCTGTGAAAACCGATTTTCTGGACCGGCCGCAGGCAAACCACAAGGGGCATTGCCGCCCCACGCCCCTGCTCGGCGGTGCGGCGATGTTCACCGGCTGGATCCTCTGTATCGGCGGCGGCCTCCTGCTGGCACGCTGGGAGAGGATTCCCTTCTTCGCTGAAGTGATCTCCGACTATCTCGACGGAATCAGCTACGCCGCTCCGCAGCTTGGATTTATCGTCCTCGGGGCGTTCCTCTCGGTGATTCTCGGTCTGATCGACGACAAATGGGCAATGTCGGCGGCGGTGAAGTTCGGTGGGCAGTTTCTGATCGCGCTGCTCGCGGCGACGCTCGGCGGCGTCCGGGTCAACATCTTCCTGGACAACGCTTTTTTGACCACCGCCGTTTCGATCTTCTGGATCATGCTCCTGATGAATTCGATCAACTTCTTCGACAATATGGATGGCCTCGCCGTCGGTACCATCGCCATCGCGATGGGATTCTTCACCGTCATTGCGGCGCTGAATCAGCAGTTCTTCATCGCGGCCTTCTCGGCGCTGACCTGCGGTGTCTGCTGCGGCTTCTGGTTCTACAACTTCAATCCGGCGGTGATCTTCATGGGGGATTCCGGGAGCCATTTCCTCGGATACATGGCGGCGGTGATCTCCGCGGGAGTGACCTATTTCGGGATCGACTTCTCGCTGTCGCGTTTTCCGATTCTGATGCCGCTGTTCATTCTGGCGCTGCCGCTGTTCGACACTGCGATGGTGGTGTTGATCCGCACCAGAAACCGGAAACCGTTCTGGATCGGCGACCACAACCACATCTCGCACCGGTTTGTCCGCATGGGGCTGAGCCGCAAGCAGGCGGTGATGCTGGTCCACCTGATGGCGCTGACCATCGGGCTGGGAATTCTGCCGGTCTTCTGGGGGGGATTTCCGCACGGCGGCGATTCTCGTGGTGCAGGCGCTGCTGCTGCTCGGCATCATCACCATTCTTCAGTTCACGCTCGGCAACCGGCAGGAGACGAGGGAGACTCCCGTGACTCCGGCCGGCGACGGCAACGAGACGAAGCCGCAGACGGCGCGGCGCTTCCCGCCGAATTGTTAATTCTCCGTTAAGAGAGTTGTTTCCCCCTTTATTTTCCGTCGTAAAAGCATTATATTGTAGTATCGGATTTTTTATGGGAGGGAGGTCTCTTTTGACTTTCAACCTTTCTCGAAGAGGTGAAGTCCGGTGAAAAACAAAAGGAAATGAATCATGAGTGGATGCGGATTCTTATCGATGCCCATGGCGATGCTGATTCTGTTGCTGGCCGCGCTGGCGGGTGGCTACTGGCTGGGCCGTCGTCCGCGCAGGGAGGGAGATCAAACCGTATCCGGTGGCAGTCCGGAAGAGGAATCAGAGGCCGCTTCGCCGGCGACGGCGGTTGCTTCCGATCCGGCTGGAATCGCACCGGTGAGTTCGAATCTCTATGACTTTGAAACGCTCTCCTCGCTGTCGGTTGCCGGCTGCTGGCAGCTGAAACTCGAGTGCAACGCGCCGGAGAACTACTGCCGGGTGACGGCGGAGAGCTCCCCTCTGGAAGGAGATCAAGGTGGAGATGCTTCCGGCCGGACTGGCGATCCGCTACGCTGGAAAGCGCCGTCCGACGCTGCCGATGACGATCGAGATCCGTACCAAGGGGCAGCCGTCGCAACTGAAAGGGCGGGGCGGCAACACGATGACGGTTGAGCATGTACATGGCAATCAATTCTCCTGCAAGGTTTCCGACGGCGGCCGGCTGCTGCTCCCGGAGGCGGAACTGGATGAATTCAAACTCAAGTTGAGCGGCTCAGCCCGTGCCGAAATCGGCGGCGAGTTCACCCGGGCGGATCTGGATGTTTCCGGTTCGAGTACGGCGAAGTGTTCCGGCAAGGTGCGCCGGGTTGAGGCCGCGGTCAGCGGCGCCTCCCGGCTGGAGCTGGCTTCGGCGGAGCGGGCGGATCTGGAGATCTCCGGCGCCAGCCGTGTGAAGCTCGACGTCTCCGAGCGGCTTGAAGGGGATGTCTCAGGCGCTTCGACGTTGCACTACTCCGGTGCGGTGAAAAAGCCTGCGCTGCGGGTTTCCGGCTCCTCCCGTGCCGAGCGCGAAGAGAAATAATCTTTACCGTTTTTCCTGCCGCCTCTTCCGGTATTTCGGAATGGGGCGGTTTTGTTTTCCGGCTTCCGTGCGCGGTCGAGAGGAAGGCGGAATGCGGAACTTCCGCGCGGTTTTGTTGCTCGAGGGAGCCGGAAGGCCGGTCTCCTCCAGACCTCTTCGGATGGGCGAGGACGGTACCGTGGCGGGAAATTCTGACTTCTGTAGTGCGTAGTCGGTATGGAGGCTGCAGGGTGATCTTCTGTGAGAAAATGTTGCTCGAGGGAGCCGGAGGGCCGGTCTCCCTCTGGACCTCTTCGGATGGGCGAGGACGGTACCGTGGCGGGAAATTCCGACTTCTGTAGTGCGTAGTCGGTATGGAGGCTGCAGGGTGATCTTCTGTGAGAAAATGTTGCTCGAGGGAGCCCGAGGGCCGGTCTCCCTCCAGACCTCTTCGGATGGGCGAGGTCAATACCGTGGCGGGAATTTCTGACTTCTGTAGTGCGTAGTCGGTATGGAGGCTGCAGGGTGATCTTCTGTGAGAAAATGTTGCTCGAGGGAGCCGGAGGGCCGGTCTCCCTCCGGACCTCTTCGCCCGTGAGAAGTCTGAGCCGGGTTGATACTGATCCGCACGCGGCCCTGCGGGGCCTTACTTGTCGGGCTCCGCCCGCCAACTCCTCAATCGCCGGAGCGGCTCCGCTCGACTCCGTTCGACTGCGTCGCAATCGCTCCTTGCTGCTTTGCGTTTCGCAAAGCAGTTCTCTCACATGCGCTCGCGGCGCTGACCGCGCTTAAAGCCCGCGAGAAACAATGATTTCTCCAACCGGATAACGACGTTCTCCAAACTGCCGGCCAAGCGGAAGTTCTAACGTCGGAGTACCGATCCGATCACCGATGGAGAGCAAAACACGGTATTTCCCGGGCTTGAGAGCGGCAATACCAGCGGAAAAGCGGCAACTTCCTTCAACGGTCAATCTCCGTGCTTCACCTTGTAACTTTACCTCAAGATCACGAACATTGAATCCTTCGTAAACCGAAGTTGCAGCAATGCCGTCGTTATCATTGATCAGACTTAACGCAATATACCCGCCCGGATAGCATGGAGCCACTCCCTCGTTGGAAAGCGTCAGACAGAACGGCAGCTCTTCTCCCGGAATACAGGCATCGGGCAATTCCAGTTTATGCGGTACAATCCGGTAACCCAGCCGCCGATTCACCTGCCGTACCAGAGGAGCTTCCCGCTGCCAGAAATCATCCGGCCAATGGTGGATGGAAAGGTAACTTGCATGATACTCTTCCACCGCCCGTAAAATACACTCCGAACTCCATCCCCTGCAATTCGGCGCGTTATAGTGACCAAACTCAAGAATCACCGGCAGTGTCGGCCAGAAACGTTGCGCCAGTCCGGCATGATAATAACAATTCGGTTCAGGTTCCACTGCGATCGAATCATCGCGCAGCGTTATGCCTTTTCGCAGACATTCGTCCATCAGAGGGAATGACATGCCGGAAGTTCGCCAGCCGATTGCATCGTCATTAATCACCTTGAGCGTATCTGGAAAGTACTTTTCATGCAATGCAATATGGATGCGGCACAGACGTTCCACTTCGGCCTGCGGCAACTTCTGAGTTTGCCCGGTATGACACTCTCCCCAGGTGCCGAAGGTACCAATGTCGATGAAGTCGAGTGCAGGATGGCCGTTATAACGTCGTCCCGCTTCCGCCAGGAACAGTTCAAGCTTTTCCAGATAAACCGGATCATCATAAATCGGATCGAAACATTGCAGTCCTTCTTGATTGATAAAGGGATAGGATCTGGCTCCCGCATCGAATACCCATTCAGGCGTGGCATAGGCAAAACGGGTTTCCGCCGTAGTCAACCGCAAAGCAAACCTTTTTCTCGCAGCAATCCAGCGCTGTGCAGGCGTATCGAGAAGCGACCAGTCAAATCGCCCCTCCTCCGGCTCAAGCAGACTCCACGGCAGACGCAGATAAACACAACTTTCTCCTTCGAAATATTCAATCACATCTTCCGCGGCGAGTCGAGCCCCGTACTGATGAAGGCTATTGGAATAGTAATGCAACGTCCATCCACTCATTGGATTACGCAATGTACAACCGTTGTCTTTAAATAAGGCCTTCATGGTTTCTCCTCCTCACAAGATCCACGGCCAGGGCGGTGTAATATCTGTTGTGATCAATTCGCCGCCTTGAGTGAGAAATTCGAAATACCACTTTGCAATCAGCTCCTGCCGGGGAATATTCTCCGCATGACCGTCGCCGAATGCCAGCCGGCCGGAGTTGCCGTGGTCAATGGACAATGCACCGCGGCCAACGGAGCTCGGCAATGTCTTACGTGGGAAATAAAGCGGATAGCCCAACCCCCGGTAGGACGACGAATTCAGATTACGGTTTTCGCCAAAGAGATGAGTCTGAGACGGTTTTCGCATCTTATTCCAATATAATACCCCGGTGAGGGCTCCCCGATGGATTCCTTTCCGAAAAATATCCCGAGCGTCGGACTGCTGCTTGAGGTATTATATTGATAATACCAGTCTCCTGAGGAGAAATGCATCATTCCATAAGCCCCGTCTTCCCCGTCAACCGGAGGATTCAGATCGGAACAGCGCAGCACATTCAGCGATAGATATTTCCCATCGAGCAGAACTTTGTTCCATCTGTATTTCTCATTTGAGCAGAGAAATCCGCGGTTTTCTTCCGTATATGATATGGCTGCCAGAACGACCTGTTTCAGATTGGAATTACAGCGAGTCGCATTTGCCAGCATTCTCGCCTTGTTTAACGCCGGCAGAAGCATACTGGCCAGAATCATGATGATTGCCATGGTGATGAGAAGCTCTATCAACGTGAATGTAATGAAATCCAGGCTGTTGTTCTTCTGAATAACATTTTGTCTCATGATTATTCTTCTCCTTTTTCGAGTCATTTCAACTGCGGTTCGCCGATCAAGGTAACATCCGGAGCCAGATGGCGTTTGCCGGCATCCCCGACAGGAGCCAGTCCCCACATCCAGCCCTTTCGGCGCTCACCTTCATCATTATCATTGACGCAATAAGCGAAATTGAAATGGTCGCCGATTTTCCAGTCGCCGGGAATGACAAGGTTGTAGATCGTCCTGCTGCCGTTGCGCTGAACATCAACACGCCATTTCCTCCAGTCATCATCCCGGCTTCGGCTGAAAATTTTACTTTTTCCGTTTTGAAGAGCGAGATCGAAAAGTTCTCCATTGTAGAAAAACTGCACGCAATCACCGTTCCAGAGTCGATCATCCAGCTCCTTGTTACAGTGAACATCATCTGTTACACACCAGCGGAAATGCAATGCGTCACTGTGCCACCCCCACTGAAAATCAACACTGAAATCCTTCGGTCCCGTCCAGAGTTCCAGCAGAACAGAATCGGAGACAAAATCCTTTTTCGCAGCGGTTCGAATTTCCACCGGCCGCTTTTCCCAGTTGCATCTCTCTCTCAGGGGAGCAAGCGCCACCCACGACATTTTTTCTTCTCGGAGAAGATCGAAGCCGCGAATCAGCGCCGAAATTCTGACAAGATAATTTTTACCGTATGCAATACGGCTCCGAGTCTCCGGCGAGAAACGGAACGTCTCCCTCCGCGTCTCCAGCGGAGCAAGCGCCACCTCCCGGGAGAAACGCTCCTGCCAGGCCGCCGGTGGAGCTACCCGCAGCAATACCTTCTCCGGGTGTTTCAATCGGTTTTGGAGAGTGACATGTACTCCGCTGCCGCCGCTGATCGCCGGAGCGGCAATAATCCGTACCGGATGCTCCACCCTGCCGCGAACAGATTGCCTCATGGCAACATGGCCGGCAATGCACCAGTCGGCATCAACTCGAAAATCCGTATCAGCATCAGACGCATCAGGCTGAAGCAGCATTTCGACGGTGCGCACTTCACCGGGTTGCAGAATCAATTTCCTTGAGTCAAGTGACTTCTTCCAGCTGCGCGACGAACGCAAAATAAGCTCACCCTCAAGAACCTGCTCCGTCGGATTTTTTACCCGGACTGTGAATGGGGCATGGTTTCCTGCGATGATGGAGGCGGCGGGAACAATGGAAATCGTTTCGATACCCGGGATAAATTCCAGAGAGGAGTCGGCAGAGAGATAGATCAACCTTCCGGAAGGGATTCCGGCAATTCCGCCGACCGGATGAAGTACGCTTTTGTCTCCGGCCGCATTGGCCAGTTCTATCTTTTCGGCATTGCTTTTCACGGCAAGTGCGCTCTGTGGCGGCACGGTCAGCACAACGCACTCTTTTTTCCCTGTTGTGCGAATCCGAAACGCCTCCACTTCGGGAGTGGCCATGAAGCGTTCCACTTCGGATTTTTCACCAAGTTTTTCCGCCAGAAACCGGAGCATCGGCATGACGGGTCTGGGTTCTCTACGAAAATTGAGAACAAAAGTTTCCGTGAACGAGTCGGCAGAGGACGTGAAGAGGAAAAAGAAACTTTTTTCCGTTCCGCCGGCCAAATCTGCGAGTTGGTTGCGAATCATCTCTTCCGGTTTGCCGAATCCGCTTTCCGTATTCCACAGCGCCTTTTTCAAACCGGCAGCTTCCAGAAGATTTTGATATTTCGGAGCATATTCGCCGTTGCCGTAATGAAATGAAAAAATATCGAAGAGGGTTCCAACCTGACGATACAGCAGTTCCTCCGTAAACTGCAAAGCGGAAGGCAAGTGATGTGTCAATCCGGCATGAGCAATTTTTGCCCTCGGAGCAAGCCGGCGAATCAATGAGGAACTTCGTTTCAGGTGCTCCGCATAGGTCGCGGCACCGCCTGACCAGTGATATGAGGTATTGGGTTCGTTCCAGACTTCATATACTGCGATTTTGTCGCCGTGCCGTTTTATCAGTTTTGTCAGGAAAGCGCTCCATTTTTTCGGGAATCGGATTGCCGCCATACTGGTGATACGGCTCCAGCGCGCCCCAGCGGGGGAACATACTGTACGGTAATGAGCAGACTCAACCCGTACTTCCTTGCCATCTGATACATCCGGTCAGTCAGCCGCCAATCGGTTTTACCCTCCTCTTTCTCGATCATCGGCCACACAGCGTCGGTGCGGAGCCAGCGCAATCCCATGTTGCGCATGATTCGGAAAAACGGCTCGGGATCGGCATCCCAGATCCAGTGTCCCATCCCCAGACGGGCGTTCTCCGGAGCCGGTTGCGGTACTGTGGAGAAATTTCCGCCGGAAAGATGTTTCTCCTGAATCAGCGTCTCCTTCTGCAGCAGACGAAACCTGAGCTGATAATATCCCTTCACGGCGGAGGGAACGTCTATGGAACCGTGAAGCCTGCCGCGTTCCGCCTTCCCGGTAAAAACAATGCGTTCCAATAGATTTCCGTCTATATCCAGAAAATCGGCCAGTCCGTTGAGTTCCCCGTCAGGAACGCCGGCTGCCTCATACTGCAGACGATTCTTCTCGCCGTCCCACGCCATGTTTCCGAAACAAAGTGGGTTGAACAGAATTTCCGGTGTCGCGACATGTTCCGGCGGAGGACTCGCCTTTTCCGTTTTCGGCAGAAAAGAAACTTTTTCCTCGCGTCCATTTTTATATTTCAACAAAATACCGCCGATCAGCAGATCTCCTTCCAGATGGGAGCGATTGATCGGATCAAGCCAGATGACGCTCAGTCTCAAAGGATATTTCACCGTATTCACCTTGGGGTTTCCGCTCCAGATCGAATGGGGGGAGGTTTTCAAGTTCAGGGAATAGGTAAACCATCCCTTATGTGACAAGGTTCGGAAATCATTTTCCGTTCTGGTGTAGAGCATCTGTTTCCAATTCGACGACGCAAATTGAAAATAAAGTCGATGTCTGCATCCATCCCCATGAACCAGAAAGTCAATACTTTCGACCTCTTCGGAGATAAGAATGGCCGGTTCCGGCTTCAGCCACAGCGAATTAGCGGATTTCCCCATCACTTTGAAATGATAGTGGACAGCAAGTGCATCGCTCCCGTCCGGCGTTGCGTTCGGACGAACAGATACCGTTGAATAATCTTTTGACGGTCCATCCAGCGACCATGTTTCAATGGCCGGCACTTCGACCGCAAGAAACAGCATGACGAAAAGTAGTCCCGGTTTGATTTTTTCCATGAACATCCTCCTGCAGAAAACTTTAATTATTTCCCGATTTTCATGAAACATATCTGATGAGACAAAATTGTTGCCGGCTGCTCCGGATATTTCCCCAAGCATCTTTGCTGAACCGTTCCTGAGAAACCATCTCTATTTCATTACACTTCAGCCGCAGACTATCGTTCTGCTCCGGCATCTGCATTGCCGGCTTTGACAATATTATACGATACTGCGGGAAAAATGTCAATAAATAAAATGATGTTTTATTTACTATTATGACGCATATCCACCTGGCCATTCCAATGCCGGAGACAACGTACTGTTCCGCATATTTCATACGGATTAGAGAAAGAAAGAAAAAAAGCTACATTCCCGTTTGATTTTTCTTTATTGCATGATATTTATATTCCGATGCAAAAAAAGGAGATTTCCCGATGGAACATATGACTACCAGAATTGATTACCGGCAGGAGTTTGCGCATTTGCCGTTTTCCATCAAGGCGGTGATTCACACCGTATTTGATCAAACGTTCAAACAGCGAGTCTGTGCTGCAGACAATGACAACGTTATGTTCATATGGGTCAAGGAAGGAGAACTGGAGCTCTCTCTGATGCAAGGATTTTTTTTATTGCACAGCAATCATTTCTGCTATATTCTTCCGGATGAGGATTATATGTTGCGCGGCAGAACCGCAGGCCGGTTTTACGCTGTGGCCTTCGATGGCCCGTTGGCGGTTGCGTTTCTGATGGCCTACCGTTTTCCCCGGCTTTCGGTCACCCAGGAAGCCCCACCCGAAGAACTTTTCGAGAAACTTTCTCTTATGCTGCCGGAACCGGATCCGAACGTCCAGTTGCGGTCTATTGCCGTCGTCGCCGAGATAATCGCGTGTGCCGGAGCCGCGCCCGAAAACAAAGACGCATCGCTTCTGGAACGCTTCAAGGCGCTTGTTCAAAATCGCTACTGTGATTCGGCTCTGAATATCAATATCATCTGCGATTACCTGGGATGCCATCGTACAACACTTTATCGTACCGTCCGGCAGAAAATGGGACGTTCTCCGATCCATTATCTGCGAAGCGAACGATGTGTTCATGCCCTTGCCATGTTGCGCGGCACCAAGCTGCCCATTGTGGAAATCGGCAAACGCTGCGGAATTCCTGATCCTATTGCCTTTAATCAGTTTATCCATTACTATGTCAAAATGAGTCCCGGAGAGTACCGGAAAATCAATGCTTCCTCCAAATGATATTTATTAAAATTAATCAACTTTCTTCTGCGGTGCGCGGTCGGGGGGCGGAGGCGGGATAGACTGAACTTCCGCGCGGGAATGTTGGTCGAGGGAGCTGGAGGGCCGGTCGCCCTCCAGACCTCCTCGCCCGTGAGAAGACCCAAGTCGGTTGATACTGATCCGCACGCGGCCCTCGCGGGCCTTACTTGTCGGGCTTCGCCCGCCAACTCCCTCAGTCGCCGGAGGGGCTTCGCTCGACTCCGTTCGACTGCGTCGCAATTGCTCCTTGCTGCTTTGCGTTTCGCAAAGCAGTTCTCTCACATGCGCTCGCGGCGCTGACCGCGCTTGTGCCCGTGAGAAAGCCGGGTTGCGGTGGAAATACTGACCGGGCTTGTTCCCGCGAGAAAGCCGGGTTGCGGGTGGAATACAGGCCGGGCTTGTGCCCGCAAGACGACCGTGCTTGACAGGGTGTGGGCCTGGTCGTAAAGACATTTTCAGCGGCGCTGGACCGTGCTCCGTGCACAGTCCAGGCCGCAATGGATCTATTTCGAAGTGACGTTGGCGGAGTTGACGATCCAGACCGGTTTCAACCCCGAGAAGCCGAGGTTGGCGCCGGGCGTCTTATCGCCGTATGCGGTACGGGTCAGGCGGTTGTCCTGCAGCTTCACCCCGTCGGCGGCGAAGAGGAAGATTCCGGCCGCCGGGCAGTTTTCAATGCTGTTCCCGGTGATCGTGATGTTCCGGTTCCCCTTGAAGGGGCTGGTGTAATCCTCCAGCCGCGCAAAGACGCTGATCGCTCCGTTGGCGTAGGAGTCAGGCTGCAGCATCATGTTGCGGCCGACGTCGCGGATCACGTTGTTCCGGATCCGGATGTTTTCCACCCAGCCCGCTTCGCGCCAGTAGCCGTATTCGGCACCGGCGGTGATCGCCGCATGTTTGATCCGTTCGAACCGATTGTTCTCGATCACGCCGTCGGAGGCCATGATCCGGAGGCCCCGGCCGCGGTGATCGTGAAAGTAGGAGTCCCGGATCTCAAATCCGTTCGCCCCGATCGCCGGAATATCGAAAAACTGTCCCTCCTTGACCGCCGTTCCGCCCGGGGCGAGCTTGACTTCATAGGCGGTCCAGTCCCGGAGGCCGTCGCCGCGGTTGAAGTAGAATTTCTTCAGCGTCTCCCGGTCGTATTTCCGCGGTGACGGGCGGAAGCTCTCGATGACCGCTTCCCCGAGGACCGAGTAGTCGGAGGGATCGAGCAACCGGAGTTTGTCGCCGGGGCGGATGATCTGGGGGAATCCTTCCGCCTTGTAGGGGCGCAGCGTGTCGAACGTGGTTCCGTTCAGCACCCGGACCACCGGCAGCGCCACTGAGTGGAGGTTGACCGAATCATCGCCCATGAACGAGAAGTCGCAGTTCACCAGTTTCGGGCCGCGGCGGATGTAGGCGTAGTTCAGCCCGTCGGCGCAGGTGGAGAGCAGACGGTCCGCCTTCGCCCCCTCCGGGCGGGGGGCCGCGGGTGAGCTTCACATTGACCAGCTCGTCGCCGCCTTCGCTGAAGCGGTTGCAGAAGCCGAGGCTCGGGCAGGTGTAGATGGTGAGGTTCTCAAACCGGATCGGACCGCAGGCGGTCAGATAGACCGCGCCGTTCTTTCGCATGTTCAGCGCCAGCTTGTCCCCCGGCGCGAGGGCGGGTTCCGGCTTGTTGGCGCGGAACCGGCCGTGGCGGGCGTCGAGGATCTCCGTCTTGCCGTAGAGGTCGGCGGCCTCCAGTTTCCAGCTCTTCCCATCCTTCTGGAAGAGGTGCGGGTGGCCCACCGCATACGCCGCGGTCAGATCCGGATAGCCCTCGTCGATGGTGAATTCGATTTGCCGGAAGTCCGGAGAAACCGAGGTGATCACCCCCTGTGTGAACGGCAGCGGATCATAATCAATCGTCAGATTTTTTCACTGTCGCGTTGCGGCAGCCGTTCAGCCGGAGTGCGTGGACCGGCCGGGTCATCACCAGCTTTGCGCCGTTGCCGTCGATGGTGACGCCGTCGAGTTTGCGCAGTTCGATCGTCTTTGCCGAACGGTACTCCGGACGGGTGAGCTTTATCACCTTCTTACCGGCGGAAATTTGCGTGTTGATCTCCTTTTTGCAGTTCCGACTGCGCGGCAGTCAGAACGGTTCCCGCCAGCAGAGACAGAATTGCGAACGTGAACTTTTTCATCGGGCGACGGCTCCTTTTTTGACGATTCCGGCCGGGGTGGCCTCATATTGTTTCAAGCGGTCGTAGATCTTCCAGACCGATTCGGGCAACTTGGAGCCGATCCGCAGTGACCGGCGGTCGACGGCATGGGGATTCTCGCTCGACTTGCGGCCGGTAAGTTCGAACGCCTCGGTCTTCGAATCGCGGTCCAGCTGAAGCTTCGTCAGCGCCGGCGAGGTGCCGGGCACTTCCGGTTTCCCCGGAACCAGTGTCCTGCCGTCGGCGCGTAGCGGTTCCCGGCCAGGCGGATGCGCCGCGCCGTCGGCTGATCGGGCAGCTTCACGTAGTAGCGGGCGAAGCCGCGCAGCAGCGATTTCTCCACGCTCAGAGCGCCGGTGGAGAAGCGCGATTCCAGCGAGATGAAACCGGTGCCGTTCCGCATCGTACAGCCGAAGAAGCTCAATCCGCCCGCCTCCAGCGACGCCAGATTGCACTTGCCGTTGCCGATCAGCGTGCAGTTGGAGAAGGTGATTCGTGAGCGGGCCCGCTGCCAGATCAATTCCGCCGGTTCCGGGTCGGCGATCAGGCACTCGTCGAAGAGGGCTGACGCGTCGTCGCTCAGAAAGACTGCCGCCTCGAAGGTGCTGTCGATCAGCACGCACCGCTGATAGGGTGCCGCTGCTCTGGCCGACGTTGCAGACCGCGGAGCTCGCGCAGTTCACCGCGCCGCATTCCTCGTAATAGACGTCGCTTGCGTCGTGGATCGACATCCCCTGACCGCAGCTGTTGTAGGCAAGACAGTTGACATACATCGCATGTTTCGGCGTTTCCGCCGCGTCGAATCCGTCGTTCCATGAGAACATCATCGTGAAGTTGCGCACGATCGTGTGACTGCGGTGGATGTAGAAGCCGTAATTGGCGGGAAGCTGGATCTTGAGATCGGCAAGCTGTTTCCCGGCGGGGAGATGGTAGAGCACCTTGCGTTCCTTCTTGTTCCACCAGAATCCGTTGGGGGTTTTCTCCAGCGATTCCCGGTCGAGCAGGTTCGGGGCGGCCTTCCCGTCCACGAACCAGATCTGGGTGCCCGGCAGCCAGTAGTTCTTGCTCATATCCCGGCGGAAGAAGTTGCTCATCGGGTCGAAGGGGAGCGAATAGATTCCCTCCGCTTCGCGTTTCCACGCCTCCGCCGGAATCACCGCGAGACCGGAGATCACAGCGCCGTTCCCTTCCACCACCAGCGGCTGTTCCGCCGTGCCGCCGCGAAGCAGTCGCAGACCACGCGGCTTCCCCGGGCCGTCGTAGGGGAGTGAATAGGGGGTGCCGGTGTTGGTGACCTCGATCCGCCCGCCGGTCTGAACCAGCTTGCAGGCGCGTTCAATCGAGGCGAGCGGTTTCTCCCGGGAGCCGTCGTTGGCGTCGTTCCCCTTGAGATTGTCCACGTAGAGAGTCGGTGCCGCCGTCAGCAGGAGAGCTTCCGCAAGGCAGGCGATGGCGAGAATTCGTTTCATAAAAACCTCAATCTTTGAATGTCGGCAGGAAGTAGCGGTCGATCTTATCCGTGATCTGATAGACGTAGATCGCGTTGCGCGCCGAAGTCACGTGCCCGTCCACGAACGACAGATTGGCGCTCCCGGAGTGGCGGGAGTCGAGCATATGCGGGCAGTTGTCATAGACGGTTTTCGAACGCGAGAGGGAGGAGACGCCGATCGGCCGCCCTTCGTAGTCTTCCCGCAGGGCGGGAGTCCCGGTGTTGCCGGCACCCAGTACGGCATCTCCCAGCAGGATCGTCTCCGAGGCGCGCCGGGTGACACGCAGCGGGAACAGTTTGAGTTTGTAGATCTCTTCTGCATCGTTCGGGAGATAATAGTAGGTGGCACCGCTTTTGCAGTTTGTTCCGAAGTACCGGTTCATACCGTACTGACAGCCCCGGACCCAGTAGTTACCGTCGCTGTCAAATTTCTCCCGCAGCAGATCCAGAGCTCCGTAATAGGTGGTCGCGCTCGGGCAGTAGAACATCTTCGGCTGTGCATAGCCTGCCCGCCAGAGAGTCCGGGACCAGACGTGATTGAGGCCGTTGTACGTCTGGCTGACCGGAGCGTACCCGTTGAAGTCGTCGGAATAGGAGAATACGCTCATTGAAAGCTGTTTGATCTTGCTTATGCACTCCGTCGACCGCGCCCGTTCCCGCGCCTTGTTCAAGGCCGGCAGCAGCATCGCCGCCAGGATGGCGATGATCGCGATGACAATGAGCAATTCGATCAAAGTAAATTGTCGGCACGCGGTTCTGGCCGCGCGGGAAAGAGAAATGGTTTTTTCTGAACTCATCGACGGATCCTTTCCTGTATGAAATTATGGTTTTCTGTTGAAATCCGATCTTACTGCACCGTATCCCGCCCGGAATTGTGACGAGGGTCACGGGACGGCAATCAGCTCCGGTCTGACAAAGATATTGCCCGGCTTCCAGTCCGCCGGGGCATTCAGGCGGGCGAGCAGCCGCCCGGTCATGCACCGCCCGATCTCATTGTTCCGTTTGTCCACCGTGAGCGGCGGAGTATAACTCTCAAACTGCTTCCAGCCGCTGAAGGCGATTTTGTTGTCGTACCCGGCGATCACAACATCCTTGCCGGGCGTTTTCCCCAGCAGACGGAGCGCCGCCGCCAGAATCGGCACATCCCAGTCGGTCTTGGTCAGCAGTGCGTCGGGGGAATTCCCGCCCGGCCCGAACTCATCCAGCAGATAGCCTGCCGCCAGCCGGACCTCCTCCCGGAACCGGTTTTCGCTCCAGGCGTCTCCGTCGTCGTAATGCCGCCCCCAGTATCCGTTTTCCGGGAGCGGACGCGGTTCCAGACCGGCCTCCCGCATGGCGGTGCTGTAACCGCGGAAACGGTCGGCAACCCAGTATTCCTGGCGATTGGCCGGCAGGTAACAGAGAACACGCCGGCAGCCGCGCCGGATCAGCTCCGCCGTCAACAGTCGGGCTCCCTCGGCGTGATCCGGCAGCACATGATCGACCTGCGGGAAGAGTGTCTTGTGAACCGACGCCACCGTCGGCAGGCCGGATTCGGCCAGTTGGCGCGCCGCCGCATCGAATTCCGGCGTGGGGTGGGCGGAAGAGAAAAACAGCGCGCCGCCGGGGGCGGATTTGTGTAAGTTCCTCCAGTTCGCCGCTGGTCAGCCGGGAGCCATTGAGCCAGAGCGAATGCATGTTCTGTGCCATCAGCTCTTCGAGCGCACCCGCCTGAATGGCGTCCATGAAGCCGGAATTGCGCTTGCGGATGGCGTCGTCCTTGTCGGTGGAACTCAAGAGGATAACCGTCCGGTTCATCAGGAAGGTGCCCCGCCCGGCGGGGCGGGAGACCACGTGCATCCGGCGCCCCCGCTTCTCCAGAATGCCGCGTGCGGCGAGCTCCGCCAGCCCGGAGCGGACCGTTCCGCGTGCGACGCCGAACCGTTCCGCCAGCAGATTCTCCGCCGGAACTTCGGCATCCGGCGGCAGTTCCTGTTTCCGGATCAGCTGCAACACATTCCGGATCACCTGCTCGCGCGGAGAACATGTTGTGCTGTTTGTATAATTCATGTACAACTACCGATGTTAATTCTACATTAATTATACAATATTCGATGGGCCATGTCAACCCCTCCGGAAAAAAATGTTGAAAAAAGGTCCCGCCGGGACCGGGCGATGAGGATGGCTCCTTCAACACTCTTACCGGCGCCGCCCGGATCACGTCGAAGGATGCCCGGCAGGTTTCACCCGGCTTGTACCGGATGAACATCAAAGATCCGGGCGAATCGATGGTATGGCGCTTCTTCTGCTCTTCGACGGGAAACAGCAGCGGATGGAACAGCATTCCAAACGCAAATGCGGCAAACTGAAGAAGCCGGAGGAACTGAACCCGTTTGAGTGGACGCTGGTGGATCGCACCATGCTCTACTTCCGCCTGCCGGAGGGAAAGAGTCCGGAAACGGTCCGGGGGAGTTGCCCGCCTCGCCAACGGTGTCGGCGTGTACGGCGGTTCGGAATATGTCGTGGTAAAGAATCTGATTGCAAAACATTTCTGGAACGACGGCTACAATATTCACAACGCTTCGAAGAACATCACCTTTGAAAACATCGCCGCCATTTCGGCGGGAGACTGAAAAGGCTCTGCCGGAGAGTAGTTTTACTCCCGGCGACGGACGGTGTTTCCGGGCCGCCGGAAACATTGTCTCATCACTTCGGCGGCGGGCTTCCCATCCAGAATGAAACCTTTGTCCCCGGCAGGATCGTCCTGGAACTGACTCCGGGGATTCTGTTCATCCCATTTCCACCAGTACAGGCCACGGAAATACTCCTCGGCGTGAAAGAGATTCCAGACCGCCTGCAGGTAGTTGGCCTGCTCCATCGGAGAGTAGCGGCCATCGCCGCTCCAGCCGGAGGGGGCCGTTGCACCTCCGGTGCTTGAGGTACAGCCGCACTCGCCGAACATGATCGGTTTGCCGTAGAGTTTGGCCATCCGGCGGTAGAGGTCGCGGACCGGCAGGAGTTTCTTCTCCATCTCCTCCACCGAGCTTCCGGGAGCATCCGCCGCGCGGTGGTAGAAACTGGTCTGCAGAAAGTCGAGATCGTAAAACCAGTGATCCGGCCGGGCGGGTTCCTGCTCAAAATTCAAAAGATGGGTGTGGCAGCTCGTAAGCGGTCCGGGAAAACACTCTCTGGCGACGCGGCGATGACCTCCGTTCACGGCGACGAATAGACGCCCCGGCGGGCGTAAAAACCCGAACGTTGTACCCCGTTGAAACGGTACTTCCATTTTCATTCTCCTGCAGATAACGTTCTACTGTTGTCGTTGTATTGCAAATTATGTAAGATCGAGTTGGCCGGCTTGAAGGGAAATCGCTATGGCTCCCTTTGAACAAGATAGATCATTGTCCCATGATGTGCAGCTGTGTCTGCCGTGAAACATAACTGGCCATTCTGGTTTGTCAGGGAAATTTGTGATTTTGGCAGACCGTCAAGTCCAATCGCGTAACCTTTGTAATCTGAAGACGGTAATGTCAAAATAACTGTCGATTTAGCCTTCCGAATCAGCGGTTTATTGATTCCCCAGGATTCCACGGCATTTTCCGTCTCTGAGGAATAACGCAGATATTGATTGACGACGTCGCTTTGATGGAAGATCAATATTTTTTTACTCTGAGCAAGCGGCTTTTCATCCATTGATATTGCACTGATTACCTGGAATGAATCCGCATTACGCACCTGTAAAACATGTCCTCCGGCATTGCCGTTGAAAAGAGCGAGAGACTCTGTTTTCGGGGTAATAATACGGAACTGCCTGTCCCCATAAAAGATTTCTCCGGTGTCGCTGACTGCGGGGGGCCGATTTGTACAGGGCGCGTAAACGGGGGAGTAAGCTCTCTGGTGAATTCATGCGGATTTTTCAAGAGTTGGACTCCCGGCAGCGAAGAATTTTCCCGCAGCGAGCCAATTTTTGCGTTGAAACCCAACTTCTGGAAATCAACTGGATACACAGTATCATCCAACGATTTCCAGTTTTTCAGAACGGATTCTCCATACGGCCATGCGACAGCTTCTCGTCCGGAAGATACATCTCCTCGGAGAAAGAGAGCCCAGATCAGCCGTTCGGATAAATGAGCGTTGGAATCTTCTGCAATATCAAACCCATTGATCGGCGCTTCGTGCAGGCGTGTCTCGCGCATATGTGACCACCACGCGAAACGATACAGCCCATCCCAGTCTTGAAAAGCCGCATATCCGCCAAAAGCGGCCCTCCCCCTCCGCCCGGTAACGGTTGGGGAAGGTGAAATTATATTCTGTTACGGTAAAAGGCTTGCCGAAAATACGCGACGGCATGAGCGTGCGCGGATTCCACGCCCCCGCACAAATCGCGCTCATCTGATTGTGAAGACGTGGAAATCCCCAGTTCTTCCCCGGCAGGAAATTGGGATGATCCCAGTAGTTGTGATTATCGACGAAATCCAGCTCCTCACGGATATCACAGTTCAGAAGATGCTGACGGTGGTTCAGATGGGTAATCAATCCCTGATAATTGATTTCATCCCGCAAAAAACGAGTCGCCCGTCGTACGAAGTCGATGTTGATTTCCGCAGGAACCGGTAGAATCCCTCGCCTTGCAGTTTCGCGGGGTCGATTGTATTCAACCCTTTATCTTTCAAATACTGACTGTATGCCTTTTGAAATTCTGATCTGGATCTGGTCCAGGACTGGTAAGGGGCACTTTCATTTACGAGGCAGACGGCATAAAGCGCCGGATCCTCTCCCCAGGTCATGCCGGTATAGGGATTTTTATGAGTTAGAAGATTTCGTACAAAACGCTTGTAATTTTCATAGACCTGCTGGTTTATCAGAACCATGCCTTTGAAGTTCTTTCTCGCGTTTTCAGGTAATTCTTCCGGGCGTACTGCTCTGGAGCAGTACAGATCCAGGGTCATGTAGATGCCGCGTTTTTTCAATGCGGCAAAAAGATATTCCATTTTGTCAAGCAACTCTGCATCCAGAAGACAGGAATCTTTCTGGCGCGGATCGACGATAAAGCGCTCAAAATGATGAAATCTTACAGCGTTATAGCCCATTTTCGCCAGGTTGTCCGCAAGTTCCTCGGCCGTCTTGTGGTCCTGCACCTGGCCCGTCGTAACAAGGTTTACACCGAAAAAACGGATTCGCTTATCGGGATTTTTTTCCGTAGTAAAATGTCCATGCTTGTCAATGATGATCCTTCCGTATTTTCCGGCGGGGGCTTCCGTATATGTTGAGAAATCAAGAATAGACCCTTTCGCAACGTTTTTGACGTTTTCAAAGGGAACCCATTGTTCATCCGGGATCATATATTTTATACTTTCCACAGAAGCAGGAAGAATAAGGCTCTGGCATGCGGTGATTGCGACGACATACCAACGCCCCCCGGCCGTTGTTGGCAAGTTCTATCGTCTTGACATTCTGATTCTTTGCGGAAAACACAGAGAAATAAAGCCCGGTAAATTTATAATTTTCCGAGGCGCAGAGAGCTCCATTCGGCAAGCGTTTCAGAGGTTTTGAAACATCGAAATCCCTGCCGGGTTTCAGGTCGAATTGCTCCGATGAGCCATCGTCATATTCAATATTCAGTACGGGGGCGGCATCCTTTGAGTCGGCATTCTGAAGAAGATAAAAATGAGAACCGGCATTTTTTGCAGGCAGCCGCAGTCTTTTTCCATTTTCAAGGAGCAGAACGGTTCCGTTGAGTCTTTTTTATCGGGAGTGGTAAAACGCAGGCCTCCGTAGACGAATGCACCCGAATCCAGCTTCCATCTTTTTACAAAGGAAACGGCCTCTCTGTTCGAAAGAATAGTGCCTGAACCTGCGGCTTGTGCTAAATCCAGTTGAGTGAAATTCCGTTTTTTAACCTGTATGAAAAAAGTCTGTTCGGCAGAGGAGATTGCTCCCGCGGCGGGGGTCAGCCCCAGGCGCAGACTGAATGAGGGAACATTAAACTTCTGGTTGTCTGAAATTATCAGAGGAAAATTGCCGCGAATTACAACCAAATGGTCACGATATGGAATCTCAAGAACTGATATTTTTTTATATCTGGCCTGCTGCAATGGAAAATTTTCCCCGTCAATCCGGATTTCCTTTTCCTTGAATGCGTGTACCGGCAAAGAGATTTCATAAAAAAGAGATTTAACAGGTATGGCTTTCTCACTTCTTATGGAGACTGTAAATTTTACGGTATCCGGGGAGATTTCGCGAATAATTTGCTGCAGATAGAATTCAGAACCATTCTTCAGGCGGAATGTGCCCTGAAGTTCATAGACCTTATCCCCGGGAACAGGATAACTCATCAACGGGGTTATCGTATTGTCCCCCTGACGCGAGAGGTGCCAGCGGGTATCGAAACAGGCGATTGCGGCATTCAGACCGGCAACATTCATCCGGCCGGAATGTTCCACCTTGATCCCGGTTGGCATGGCTTGCAGAATGATGAAAGAGAAGATATGAATGCTGAAAATCAGAACATAACGCATAGCAATTTCTCCATTAAACTATATCTGGACTCATTCGCGGACAATAGTTCCGCCGACATACTTGGGATACCAATGCTTCAAGGTTTTGAGAAATACATATCCAACGCTTTCTGCATGGCCATCAATAAAACTGACATTCAGCTTTTGCCGATGCCGGAGAGTTTGCGTGAAGGGGTTTGAACTGCTTACGGGATCTATCGGGTAGATCTTGCCGTCAGACAGAATGCTGTGACCCGTGTAGGATTGAAGGTAAATTCCGTTGCGACGAACAGGCGAAGATTCTCCGATACAGATGGGATTTCTGGCTCCCGCACCGTTTTTCAGAAGGACACTGAGTTTCAAGGGCATACGTGCACTGGTCTTTATACTTTGACCAAAAAGAGTGGTGACTGAGTCCAAAATGCCGCGTATGATACATCGTGCCGCTGGTACCGATCTGCTCTGTTTCGGATGGACATTGGAAAGCGGCCCGCAATACATATTTGCCGTCAATGAGACGATTGTCCCAGTAATCGTACTCCGCGTTTTTGTTATAGAGACTTTGCGGCAGCATCCAGTCTCTATTGTTGTCAAGATACCCTATATATCCACTTATGATCTGTTTGATGTTGGAGAGACACTGAATCTGGCGCGCCGATTCTCTGGCCTTGTTCAGGGCGGGCAGCAGTAAACTCGCCAGAATCGCAATGATCGCAATTACGACTAGAAGTTCTATTAACGTAAATCGGATTCTCCTTTTCATCTCTGCATCGCCTCCTTTAGTTTTTCTCAGAGAACACCTGCGCTCCATTTTTATAGAACGTGAAGTACAGTCCGATCGTCTGATTTTTTACCGGAATATCCTGCGCGTCCGTCTGAAGCAGAAGATTGTCGATCATACCCGGAACGACTTTCCCCCAATCGAAATTGATGGCGTATCCGGTATATTTCATCTCATCGTAAATGTTGAATTCCGAGTTGATGACCCGGCACTCCTGCTCAAGGTCGAGATACCGGTCGAGGATTTCATAGGAGGGCAGAATGGCGTGGTTGCCGATGACGCCATCGAAACGGCGGCCGGCCTGAAGCATCTCTTCCAGCTGCTCCGCCAGCATCTCGGGCGTGTCTTTCAGAATCAGAACCCGCTCTTCCGGAACCGCGTGGAGGGCGCACTGCTCCTTTACCGCAGCTCTGATTGCCTCGTCAATGGTAAATGCCGGAGATACCAGAATGACGATCTCTCGTCTCTTCTCCCGAAACAAGCGATCCAGCCCCATCGCGTAATATTCCTGATAATTGTAACTGCAGGAGGAAACTCCCGGCAGCCTGCCGAACAGCGAGATCACGGGAACCCCCCGTTCCTTCATCCGGCAGACCTCTGCTTTCAGCTCAGGGAGACGGATATTGAGCGCCACCAGACCCGCCAGGTGATTTTCCTGAATCATCGATTCCAGATCCGCGGGGGAATTCAGGTAAATATGCTGGCAGCAATAGGTCAAATTCCGGCGGGTCAGCTCCCGGGCTGCGATGGAGTAAAGACACACGGTGTAATAGATGTCGATGGCGATTTTACCATCCCCCTCCAGAAAACCAAACAGCCTGGTGTTTTTCAGATTGCAGTTTGCCGGGCAGGTGATGGAGCCTCCCCCGCAACGGCTGAAGATAGCCGTCTTCGGTCAATGCCTGAATGGCGCGCAATGCCGTCGGATGGGTGACACCGAACATTTCTCCCAGTTTCCGGGAAGAGGGAATGCGCTGCGGCATGTCTCCTCCGGTCGCAATCAGATTCAGCACATACCGTCTGATTTTCATGAATTCAACGGCGTTTTTCTTGCCCATCTCACAGATCCCATATAATATTTACCATAGCTTTACCACCATTAATTATAGGCTACTTCCAGAGAAAAGTCAAGAGGGGAAGGCAGATTTTTGCCAAAAATCTTTTTTTGAAAATAGCAACGGGAAATGTGCCGGGGTGCCGGTATTCCGCAATTGTTTCCCGTCGGTTCGGGATGTTTTTCCACCGGGGCAGGGAGGAATGCGAAGAGGCGATTCCGGGCGCGAAAACTGGCAAACCAGCGTTTCCAGCAATCGGAGATTTTTCCGGGGATCCGTTCCCGGTCATCAGGGAACCAGACTTGAAGCCTGCCGTTGCCGTCATGACTTTCCAGCATCGGGCGCAGCATGACCTTCTGCCCTTCCGCATGAATGAAATCGATCATCCGGATCAGTTCCAGTTCGCCGGGGCTCTCGGTGATGTCGAGAAATTCCCGGGGGAGTAATCGGTCTCATGAAAGACGGTGGCGATCAAGGCGACATATTCGATGTTGAGCGCTTTCATTTTGCGGATCTGCTCTTTTGCCCACGCGGATGTGTAAACTCCCCGTCGGGAGTAGAAGCCGAACGTCATGCCTCGTTGAAATGGAACATTCATGATCACTCTCCTGTTGAATATAGTTGAAGGGAAAGATCGAGCCGGAACCGGGCAGGATTTACTCTTCCAGTTTTTCTTCGTTTGTCTGCCAATTGTTCTTTGACTATAATGATACAATATCCGGTGGGAAAAAACAACTGGAAGAGAGGGGGATCTCCTCCTTTTTCTGACACGCATCGTGTCTTTTTCAGGACCGGTTCTCAGAGTGGCAACGGGATGGACAGCAGGAGGTTCAAGGCTTGAAAAAAAGGTCCCGGCGGAGCAGGCCGCCGGGACCCCAGCTGGTAGTTGGTATTGATCGATCAGCGACGGTTGCCGAAAATGCGCAGAATATAGAGGAAGAGGTTGACGAAGTCGAGGTAGAGCTCCAGCGCGCCGAAGATCGCGAGCTTTTTCCCGAGTTCCGTATCCACGTCGCCATCCTCCACCGCGAAGGAGAGCTGCTTGATCTTCTGGATGTCCCACGCGGTCAGCCCGACGAAAATCGCCACCCCGGCGTAACTGATGAAGAGCGAAACCGTCGAATTGGTCCAGAAGATATTGACGATCGTCGCGAGGATCAGCCCCCAGAGCGCCATGCCGCAGAGTCCGCCGATGCCGGAGAGATCCCGTTTGGTCAGCCAGCCGAAGAGGCCGACGCCGCCGAAGGTGCCGCTGGTGACGAAGAAGGTCGCGTAGATCGAACTCGGTTCGTAGGCGAGAAAAATCCACGAAAGCGTAAGCCCGTTCAGCACCGCGAAGAGCAGGAAACCCAGTGTGGCGACGGTTGCCGAAAGCCGGTTGATCGCGGCGCTCAGCCCGATCACCACCCCCAGCTCCAGCAGAATAAGCAACAGATAGGTGCCCTGGTTGGCCAGCACGAATTCGCTCATCGACGAATGGGCGATTCCGTAGCTGATGGCGCCGGTCAAGGCGAGTCCGGCGGTCATCCAGCCGAATACGCGGTTGATGAAGCCGCTCTGGGTCAGGCCCCGGCTGACCTCTGCTTCCAGAGCCGCCGGCGCGCGGTCGTAATTGTCGTTCATGTCGTTTCTCCTCATAGTTTAACGATGTATTTATCACTATACATGAAATTTAAAAAAATCAAATCGAACAGTTGCCCTGCTGTACTTCCGTCCACGGTTGTTTCTGTTTCATTTCGCAACGTTGTACTGGTACGTTCTCCATGTCCCGCTCGGAGAACGTAATTTTCACGTCTGCTCGCGGCCTGAACTTTTCGAAAATCCGGTTGTAATCTCTGAACCGGAAGGAGAAGATGTCAAACCTCTTCCGTCGTAGAATTTTCTGCTGTTGCTTTAAATGCGGCACAAAGGGAATTTGTCGCTTGCACCGGAAAGCAGGAGTTCAGGCCTCTCCCCGGCTGGACGCCTGAGCATCAACTTTCTTGAAGTTTTTCACTTGACTTCCGATGTTCCGCCCGGTATTTGCTGGGTGAAGATCCGAAACTTTTGAAAAAACGAAATGAAAAATAGTTGCTGTCACTGAATCCGTGGGCTGCCGCAATGGACGAAATCGTTTCGTCTGTTTTGCGTAAGTCCGCGGCGGCAGCTTCCAGTCTGATGGTGTTCAAATATTCCATGGGACTGGTTCCCATCGCTTTGTGAAAAAGGCGATTCAGTGAGGCATTGGACTGATTGTTTTTTGCGGCCAGATCTTTCAGTCGCAGAGGAGATGAATGATTTTCCTTGATGAACTTGAGCAAGCGATTCAAATCACTGATTTCCGAGGAACATCTCTTCTGCTTTGAAAATTTCCGACAAAGGGTGATGACGAGCCGCATGAAAAGCACCTCATTCATGCTTCTGCAGCCGATTGCATTGCCGGTCTGTTCCAGAATCATCTGGGGAAAGCAAAGTTCGCATTCCAGCAGCAGTTCTTCCGAGAGGGTCAGGCGGTGTTCGAAGGTGAAGTCCTCCTTGAAATTCACACTGTTTTCGAAAAAAGCCGCGTAGATCGGCGAATGCTCAAATTCCCTGCACTTGTCAAGCCAGTATTCCCGATGAAATGCAAAGTTGATGATTCGAAGATTCTGCAGCTCCTTGTAACTGTGAAAATTTCCTTTTTTATCATGAAGGTGTCCCCTTTGTGGATCCGGTAAGTCCCATTTTCTGTAACATGAAGTCCCTCTCCGGATCGGACAATGACCAGTTCATCAAAATTATGGTGATGCCACCAGTCGAAGTCCTTGTGTACATAATCAAAGGGATGGCAATAAATCGTCAACGAGTCCAGCCAGTCACGATGAAAAAGAACGGATTTGGAGTCTGAAACCATAAATACCTCCTGCTGATACAATATCGTAACTTGATTAAAAAAACAAGATTTATGACGATAAAACTAAGGTTTTTTTTGCAAAATTCCCATATATTATACTTGAAATTGATGAAAAACATTTTGAACAAACGCTGTATACGGAGAGACGTAAAATGAAAAAAATGATCGGACCGTCTGGATTGTTGATGTTGTTTCTGTTCAGCATGTGCTGTTTCAGCAAAGAGAATGACATTGCTTTTGTCGGAGACAGCATTACAGCCGGAGGCGGATACACTCTGAACCTGCAGATATTGGAGGTATTGACAAATTCAGATTCCCGACGGATTTTTTATAATTGCGGTGTAAACGGAGGTGTTGTTGCGGATGCGTTGAGGCGAGTGCGAAGTGACATTCTGCGACATAATCCTGGCAGTATTGCTGTCATGTACGGAATGAATGATATAGGGGAAAAAGACTATCTCCGGAACGCCCCCGCCTCGGCCGCTGCCCGTAAAGCGGAGAGTCTGAAGCGTTACCGGAAATCTCTGACTGAATTGGTTGAAACTCTGAAAGCGGAACGTCGTAACATCATTCTCATGACTCCGACACCGTTCAACGAATATTCCCGTTCGGGCGGGAGTTATAGCGGGCTCAATGAGTGTGGCCTTGCCGCTGCCGCGCAGATTGTCCGTTCGCTGGCTGCCGAGAAAAATTGCGGATTGATCGAATTGTATTCGCCGATGAGCAAATGGGTGAAAACACATCCAGAATCGCCGATTTACGCCGGAGATAACATACACCCGGCAGGTGTCGGCAATTTGTTTATTGCTTTGCATATCCGGCGTTTTCTGACAGGGGATCAGCCGGTTCGGGAAACAACCGTTCCGGCGACCATGGACCCAAACGGCACATTTACCTTTCAGCATGTTCCACAACATCTCCCCTACTTGCATAACAACGATTATCAGCAACTCCTCCGTCTGTATCCTGCTGCGAAGTCCTTATTCCAATCAGATATTTTGCGGATAACCGGACTGCCGGATGACAGGTGGATTTTATATTCCGAATGGGAAAGGCTGGGTACCTTTTCCACGGCGGAGCTGGAGCGGGGAATCGATCTGGATGCGCTTGAAACACCGATGCAGCTGGTTTCCGGAAAGGTATTTGAAGCGGCGGAGAAGGTGCGGAACATTGATCGACGTTTGCGTTCAATCCACTACGGGTACGAGGTGCTTTCCCGCTTGAAACGAAACTATGCCACTCTGGAGGATGCGATCTCTCAGTTGGAGCAGTTCGCCGATCAAAACAACTCCAGTTATCATAAAAAATGTGTACGGGACTTTAAAAGGAATGCCCCGCTGCAGGAAAAGTTGGAACAAGATTTAACTGCGGGGCTGGAGGAAATGCGCAGAGCCGCTCAACCGCAGCCGTATAAACTTATTCTTCGCCGGGAAGGAGGCCCAACCGCGTCAACAGGGCGTAACTCCGGAGATCAGGGACCTTACTGCTTTGAAGCCGAAGAGATTCTTGATCAGGAGGATCCTAACAGAAAATTCTGGAAAGAAGCAAAACATCCGGGAACCGCCTGGGGAACATTGGGGACGCTCCTCTGCGGTCCTGTTGTGACCAGCGATGGAGAACCTCATGAGGAGGCGTCGAAAACAGTTCGTTTGAAATTCGAACTCCCTTGCGGAACATATCGCGTTTCCGCACGAGGTGGACGTTCCGTCGGGCTTTCATTTGATGGAGGAATTAATTTTCTCCGGGTGAAATTTCCCGATAGCCATGGAGAAGTGCAGTTGCTTGATCGATGGAAGTTCACCGGTGGCGTTTGCACGATTTTTCTCTCCGGCTGTTATGCGGAAAAGGAGGCGCCCCGCCGTGGCAGAATCTATTTGGATTATCTGAAATTTGAACGGCTGGATTCTCCTGCTGGAGAAAAAAGGTCCGGCTGAGAGCAGAAACCAATAAGCCGTATCTCAATTTGTTTTCCGTCCGGGAAAAACCGGAAATCATATTCACTCTGGAAAACTTGACCGCCAGACATACTGGGAAGATGCTTCTGGTGCGAGTTGTAGACGAGAGAGGCTCCTCGATTCTTTCCACAAGTTTCAAGGTGCAGGGCGACGCGGCGGGACGATGGCGGACCAGGTGGTATCCGCCGGCGAAAAAAAAGGGATTTTACCGTGTGTTTGCCGACTTTGACAATGTGACCCTTTCCGGAGTCGGCACGAAGCCTTCCGGTTTTATTACCTACGGGATTACATTTGATCCGGCCGGGAGGCGACTCTATCCGAGTTCTCGGACATTCTTTGGAATGCAGGGGCGTTTTTTCGGAAAGACAGTGGAAGCGCTTCCCCTGCTGGGAATTCGCTGGGTCATTCTGCAATCACAGTGGAAAAATCTGGAGCCAACCCACCCCGGCCAACTGGGAGAGACCATCAAAGCATGTCGGGCGGAAGGGAAAAACTATTGGCTTGCCCATCCACTGCCGCATGTGACGTTCAAAAGTGGTGGAACAGAAAAAGATTGGGTGACCTATTTTTACTGCACCGGTATCGGCGCGAACAATTGTCACCCGGAAAAGTGGGATCCTCCCGCCTGCATCGGGTATTCCCCCAGCTGGGGAACTATTGGCCCGTGGGGGAGTACTGACTGAAACCGGAAAGCGGGGGTTCGGTTTATATATGGATGCTCTTGCGGAAGCGGTTACGGCGGATTACCCCCGGGGACGCTCCCCGCATTTATGAGATTCTCTGGGAACCCACTGCGTATTTCTCCGGAAAGCCGGAAGATTTGGTTGAATATTTGAAAATAGCCAGCGCAAGCTTGAAGAAATTTGCGCCAAACGCCAGACTTGCTGCTCCGACCTTAGATCGCTTATCCTATGAGTCGACGGTTTTCGGTTCTCCTGCGGCGGGGCAGGATAATTTTTCTGGAATACACCAGAAAACTTTTCAAAGCAGGGATGGGCAGGTACCTGGATATTTATTCAATTCATCCCTACACCAAAAGCAATCGTTCTCCGGAGGAAAATCGCATGGCGGAAGCCGTCCGTGAGCTGAAAAAAACTGCTCAGGGCTGAAACCGGGCGTGAGATTCCCATCATCGGTACGGAGCACGGTTATTCCAGCTCTTCCTGTGAAAGTGAATTGCGCAATGCGAGATTTCTGATTCGTGGCAACCTTATTCTGCTGGGGGAGGGGGTGAAATTCAATATGGCATTTTATCCTTGTTTCCCTTCCAGCAACGGCAGTGATTACGGCTTTTTTACTGTACTGAACCGAAAAAACGGACGATGATTTCTCCGCGGCCGCAAGTACCCGCCTATGCCGCCATGACCTACTTTCTGGAGGGGTTTCGGGGCACGGAAGCTCTGGATTTGCCCGGATCCGCCCGGGGATACGCGTATGAGAATGGAGAGAAGGTTGTTCTGGCCTTGTGGGATTATCGCCAAAAAAACCGTTCGCTCACTCTGCCTGTAGGGAAAAAAACACCCCGGGCCTTTGACTGGATGGGGAATGAAATGCCGATTTTCCCCAAAGATGGTTTTGTCACCGTTCAGCTGGGGCCGGAAGTCATCTATCTGTTGGACGTGGATCCCGAGTGCTTCGGTCATCGGGCCCAGCGGCCGAAGATCACTTTCGATACACCGCGGATTGCTCTGCTGCCCGGAGGCAAGGCGATGTTGGACGTTACGTTGAAAGCGGCCGACTCCAAGCCGGTCAGCGCTGCGATGATCGTGGAATCTGAGGTACTTTCGTCCAGGCCTTCCCGCGTGCAGGTGACTCTTCAACCGGGAGAACGAAAAAGAATGAAAATTAATATTACAGCTCTGCCCAGCGCTCCCCATGGAGAGCACGCTCTGGTACTGCGACTTAAGGAAACGGAAAGCGAGGAGGATCTGGCTCGGGCTGAGTTTCCGGTGGAAGTTTTGCCTCTGGTGAATGTGCTGCGTGTCGAGCCGCTGTTTCTGTCGGATGGGACGCCGATTGCACGAATGATTCTGCGCAACAGAGGGGCAAAGTCGCTGACGACAGAGCTGGTGTTTCAGATTGAAGAAAAGAGATATCGGTGGCAGAGTAAACTTGCTCCGGGCAGAGAGGTTGACATGGAGATTCCATTGACTGGCTTTGCCGCTGATCCGAAAAAGAAATATAAGTACTGCGCACAGATAGTTTCAAATGGTACACCGGTGGGAGGGAAACGTGCCGCAATCAATTTCACTCCTGTATATTATTTCTCGGAAGGCGCGCTGAAGAACAGGGCTTGTCGCAACTGGGAACAGGTTCCTTCAATTCGGTTGGGACGGGAGGACTGCCGACGCAACGGGATGCTATATTCCGGTGATCGTGCCGACATTCGTTTCGGCTGGAATCGGGAGGCGTTTTTCCTGCTGGCGAAAGTGAAAGACAACGTTATTTTGCAAACACAGAAGAATGCTGGAAATTTATGGAGAGACGACTGTCTTCAGTGGGGATTCTGCCTGGAGCCATGGAAAGAGCGGGTTGATTCCGGGAATACATTGATTGATCGCGCTTCTGCACCCAAAACGATGGAATTTGTGCTTTCGCGGCTTTCCGGTTGTCCGGCAGTCTGTCTGTCTCAGGCGCTGCCCGGAGTGCGGAACAGTACGGGAAAGCTGCTTGCAGAGGATGAATTTCAATATTCAATCACGGAGAAAGAGGGACAACTAATTTATGAAGCGGCGATTCCCTGGCGGATGCTGGGACTGTCGTGCGCTCCCGAACATCTGGGCAGCACAATAGCAGTGAATGACCGTGATCGGCTTTCGACGGGTTTGTCAGCTATGTCCCTCTTTGACGGAGCTGGTGATGACAAGAATCCGGAGCTTATGGGAATTTTTCACATTGATAAAGGAGAAGAAGATAAAAATTAGATGAGTGTGGAAGACAAGGTGTTAAAAGGAGGATAACTCTCATGCGTACGATGCCCTGCAGATTGATTTTTACGCTTGTGGAATTGCTCATTGTAATAGCGATCATCGCTGTTCTGGTCGCAATGTTGTTGCCGGCTCTCGCCGGTGCACGGGAAAATGCAAAGAAGACTTCATGTATCAACAATTTGAAACAGCTGGGAATCGCGACGAGCCAATACTGTAGCGACTACGATGATTTCGTGTTCGCTTTTCAGGGGGGATTGCTGGCCACGGACGGCAAACGACGCAGCTGGGCCTATTGTGACAATAAATATATGAGTTTCCTGATGAAATATGTTGGAGAAAACAAGTCTGTTGTCAAATGCCCAAGCTGGCTCAAACCATGGGATGTTGATTCCAAAAACGGTTATTGTGTCAATCAGGGCCCCAGCTGGTCGATGAACGATAACGGAGATATTACGAAGAAGGCGTGCAAATTGACTCGGATTGCCCACACATCGGAGGTGGTTTTGTTGCTGGATTCCACCTGCCCTGCATACAGTACAAATCTCATTGATGATAATCTTCTGAATCCCGCGGTTCCTGCTAAATGCCGGGTTAATTATGTTCATTCCAGACGTGCTAATTTGCTGATGTGTGCCGGTAACGTGAGAAACACCATTCGGATTCGTCCGGGGGCCGAGACATCAAATACCGATCCTCGAAAACTTGTTGCAATTTACGAGTGAGAATATTGTTGCGGATTGGCATTGGATCGCATCCGACATTTGGCACCATTTGTCCAGGCGCTTACAGATGGCGAATGTGACCTGGCGCAACCGAATGTGAGCTCCGGAGGGGGGGAGCGGCAGACAGACGGAGCCGCCCGTTTTTTGAGGAGACCCTCCTTCAAGTGGCGAGGAAAGTTGCTGTAGGATTATCTTCTGATTGCGGATTGATCGGCAGGATCCATCAGAAATCAGGCCTATTTTGCTGTGTCTTCTTTCAAAATGTGCGCAAATTTGCTGAGTTATCGATAACCATATTGCTCTTTCCGCCAATGTCAAGAGGGAAAAGGGATGTTCCGGTCTGGGAGCTTGCTGGTTCCGGAATTGGATGCAACGCCAGCGGAAGGAGACAGAAGAACTCAGTAACTTTTGCATTGGGTCTGGTATTCGAGGGGGGCACTTGAAATGTTTTTTGAAGGTTGCGGCAAAACTGGACGTGCTTTCGTATCCGGCAAATTCCGCGATAAGAAAGATTGGACGGTCGGTTCCCGCGAGAAGCCGTGCTGCGCTCCGCAGACGAAAATGGAGAATGAGATCGGATGGTGTCGTGTCATGGAGCTTCCGGATCCTGCGCAGAAGAGTGGAGACGGACATGTTCAGTTTTGAGGCGATTTTTTTTCTGCGACCAGTCTTCTGCGGGAGCGGCTCCGATTTCTCTCCGGAGAGCTTCCATGTGTTCCTGCCCTTCGGATTCGACCGTTCGATGGAACAGGCGGCGGATTTCCCGGTGAAGGCAGCCGAGGATCAGGTCCGCATAGGATCCCGCCATACGGCTGTTGCCGGTTGGCGAAAGGGCTGCTGGACGGATCATCTGAAACCTCATCATGGAGTTCTCCGGAATGGGCGCATCCAAGTAAACAAGTGGGGCCTGATTGTCAGACTGCATCATCGCGTGGAGCGGATAGATTTCCGTGAGAAATCCTTCCATCGCATGCAAAAGCTGCTTCAGAAACGTAGCTTCGCCCGTAAGCGATAAAACTCCACGGCGTTTTGGGAAGCAGGTGAAAACAGAGAAATTTCCAGTTTCCGCTTCTCTCCAACGGATAGTAGCAGTGCTCCACCTTCGCCAGGGAAAACATCATGGATCCCGGGGAGATTCGATACCAACGCCCTTTGTCAGTCAATTCCGCGTCCCCTGCCAGTGTGAACAGGACCAGATGGTCCGCCAGACGAGAGATAAGAAAATCCCTGGTCACATCGCTGATGCTGCTCATCAGGATGCCTTCTGTCCGAAGGCGCAGTGTAGCGGCGTCCTAAAGATAGAGCGGCAGAAAGATTTGCCGGGAATCTTTCGGGATGACTTTTGCCGGAACGGTTCCGTTACCGTAAATGGCAGAACGTTTTCTCTTCCTCTGGCAAAAACAATGGGGAAGGGGGCCTTTTTCGCTCCGCTGGAGATTCTTCTTCCGCCGGTAATCCTTCAGGAAAAAAGACCATTGTCGTATCCATTCCCGACAAGGAGGGACTCATTGCCAGCACCGCACTTTATAACTGGTATCTGCGGCTCAACGGAACATCACTTCTCTGCGGGCTGCTTGACTGCTTCTGGAAAATCGCGTGCGTTTTCTCCGAACCGTTGTCTTTCAGAAAAGTGTTTATGACCGGCATCAGGTGGATAACAAGCATGCCTCGCAGCAGAAAAATCACACCTCGCGACAAAGTGGCAATGTCGGCGGGCGACAATTCCGTGCGGGGGGCAGGATTGCCGCAGCTTTCCAGCGGGAGGCATGCGGAGGATGGCGGACGATTCCCTGTCCGTTTTGTCTCTCAATCCGAAAGAAGATGAACAATTGACTGAAACGGCATTTGCGGAGAGAACGTTTTTCTTCCCGAGGCCCTTCTGGAAAATTTACGCAGACTTTTTATTCGATTTGCACCATTTTGCAGCTTTCGGCAGCAAAAAGCAAAAATGCCTCAGAACCGGGATTCTGAGGCGAAAAAAGGCAAAAAAATGGTACACCGGGCAACACTTGTTCGAACTATTTTATTTTAATGTCAGGGTTGCCTAACTCGCTGCATGGTTCCATTTTATTTTACAACATGGAGGCATGCAAAATGGAAAAAACTCAAACTCGATCCGCGAAATGTGAGGAAACATGGGAAGCGCAATCAGCAGGTGATTGCTGAATCACTCCGGGAGCTCGGCGCCGGACGCTCGATTCTCATTGACAGCAGTAACACCGCCGTTGCCGGTAACGGCGTCCTCGAACAGGCGGAAAAACTCGGGATCCCCATCCGTGTGGTTGAATCCGACGGCTCCGAACTGATCGCCGTCAAGCGCGTTGACCTGTCCCCCGACGATCCGAAACGCAAAGCCCTCGCCATCGCCGACAATCGCGCCTCCGATCTCTCGCTCTTCGATGAGGACGCTATGTCACAACTGCTTGCCGAATGCGGCCATTTTAAAATGAAATCTGGATTCAATTCCGCCGAACTCGAAAAAATGAATCTCCTCAATGCCGATGATTCCACCGAAAAAACCGGTCGATCCCAACGCTCCAGAGGTTCCGTTCGCCGAAGAGTTGCTCGAAAAACACAATTATGTTGTTCTGTTTTTCGATAACGATGTGGATTGGCTCCAGGCTCTCACTCTCTTCGACCTCCACACCGTCAAGGATTCATCCGCGCGCCCCGGCTATGAGCGCCGCGGTGTCGGCAGAGTAATCCGGAGCTTTCCGCCATCTCCCTGAACCGCTGGTCTGCTTTGTTTTTCTGCTCCTCTGAAGATTCAAATCTTCTGCGACAATTTCCACTAGGCGACTGTATTTATTCATTATGTAACTCCTTGTTGTTTTGTTGTTTATGCGCATAAAGTACCCGGTTTTCATAGCTTTTCAAGCGTGAAATTTGTATTTGTAATGAGATTTTTTATGCTACTTTAAATAGCATGAGAACGTTAATAGTAATATTATTTTTTGTAGTAGTAGTCGCGCAGGCGCACGCGGAAACTCTGCTGGGCAGGGCGATTTGGATCCACGACGGCGACACGGTCACCATCAACGCGAAAAACGGCACCTGGTTCAAGGTCCGCCTCTGGGGATCGACGCGCCGGAACTCGACCAGCCCGGCGGAAAGAGGCGATGCTAGAACTGATCCAGCTGATCGGGCGCAAAACGGTCACCGTTTCCGTGAAAGACCGCGACCGCTACGGCCGGATTGTCGGTGTGATCACCTATCGGAACCGGGATATCAATCGGGAAATGATCCAGAGCGGCCACGCCTGGTATTACGAGCAATACGCGCCGAATCAAAAAGTCTATGCTGATGCCGAACAGACGGCAAAAGAGAAAAAAGAAGGCCTGTGGAAATCGGAAAATCCGCCGATCCCGCCTTGGGAATGGCGGAAAATGAAGCGAAAAAACGGGCGCCCCGCGTGAGCGCCCGGAGGATAACTCTGTTACTCTGCCCAGGTCCAGCCCCGCCAGCTGAAACTCTTCTTTCTCATCTTTTCGCGCCTCCACGGCGCGAGCGCGCTTAACTTGCTTGCAACCGCCGGAGTTCCCCGGCGCTCGGTGAGGAATTCCGGGGGAAGAGTTCGCGATGTTCGCGAATGAAAAAGTTCAGGTTTTTGAATCTGTAAACTGTCCCATCCGGCGCGCGAAGGCTCCACTTGCGAGCGTGAACGTTTTCCGGCGTAGAGGAGGTCCGCGGGTTCGTCCGGTATCCCTCTCGCATCGCAGTCAAATCCTGTGCGCTCGCGTTGCGTGACAAGAGGATTTTGTAGCATGACTCGCAACAGGTTTTCGCCTGCTGCGACGCAGGCTTGAAGAACGTTTTTCCGCAGACGACGCAGGTTTCAGAGTTGCGCCCCCGCGCCCGGTTCGTGCAGCTTTTTGAACAGTATGTGCGCTCTTTGAAGCGTTTGCAAGTGAATTCCCGTCCGCAGACCGGGCAGACCTTGTTCATCAGATTTCTGTACCGGTCAAGCAGAGTTTTTCTTGACCTTGCGCGCAATCTGCTCTTGCTTGCACTTCGCAGAGCAGGTCTTGCGCACGGAATAGCCTGTGACAGTGAATTCACGTCCGCAGTTTTCGCAGGTGCGGACGTGTTTCTGCGCCGGACGAACCGGCAACACCGCATTGCGCCGCATCAGCTCCCGCCAGCATTCGCGGGAGCATGTTGTGGCCCGGCTCTTTTCGCGGGCGTAAACTCACGACCGCAAATGACGCAAACCCTACTCTTCATTCAAAAGCTCCATGATCTGGCGAAGCTTCCGCGCGGCCGCGCCGGAGCGAAGGCCTCGAACCGCCGCGCGCGCCTCCATCGCCAGCACAAAGGCGTTTTCCCGGAGCTCTGCGGGGACATCCGATCGGTTTCTGTATTTGTACCAGGTCACCTCGGCGATTCCCAGCCCTTCGGCCCACGCGGCGGTCGTGAGGCCGGAAAATTTGAAAAGGTCAAGCACCGTGATTTCCGGAAGAGCCTTCACCGCCTCGAAAGCCCCTTTGCCGTCGCGCACATAATCCGTGCAGGCGGCGTTGAGAAGAAAATCAACCGGTCCGTAGAGTTTCACGCCTCCCGGGAGAATCGCGCTCAGATCCCCCGGATGCGGCTCGAGGGGGCGGTCGTTGTAGTCGTCAGTAAAATCGTTCATTTTCACCTCAAGAAAAAGCCCCGGAGCAATCCGGGGCAATACAATTAAGCTTCTTTCCAATGATTTCCGAAGTTGTCACAAATCTGAACTCGGATCAGTTTGTTATTTTCATCATAGACCTTAAATCCGTCAGCGCAAATGCCAAATTTTGCTGCTTCACGCTCATTACGACGCCCAGCCGCAACAGCAGCGCGTTCCGTTTTTGCGACAGTGATGACGATCGAACCTGTAATGTCTTTGACTGTGTACATCTTTTTGTCCTTTCTCTTTTTTAGGAGGTTGCCGCCTCCTTGGTTTACAGTATATAATATATCATGATTCTTTATGTTTTCAAGTATAGAATATAAATATTTTTGATATTTTTATAATTTTTACAAAAAATTGCCGGAGAGCGGCAACTCTCCGGCGGTGTACAGGCGGACAAAATGACCTGCACGCGGTTAAAATAGCGCAAACGGCTGTAAAAATCAATCGCTTTTCTCGCCGGAACTCGCATTCTCGGCGGTCAGGCCGTCGGCGTCGGCGGAAACCGAAAGCGGCGAATTCGACGCGCGGACGATCTCCGCGGCGGCCTGTCCAGTCGCCCGGTCGCGCACACTCGCGTACCAGACCTTCCGGCGGCCAAACCAGCACTCGAACCCCGGCACCGGGCAGTCTGCCGTCGCCGTCTTCGCCTCAACGCCTCCGCCCCAGGTGTCACTTCCGGCGGCAATGCTCTTCTCCCGGGTCGAATTGGTGACGGCCTCCACGGCCTCGCAACCGGTCAGCGCCGGTAGCACCAACGCGGCCAGAAGCGCCAGAAGCGCGCCGGGAATTTTGAAATGCTTCCGCTCTCGGAACTCCTCCTTCTTCCCCTTGTTCCAGTTTGCAACCGGCCGGAAGTAGCCGCAGACACGGCTGTACACCTCGCATTTCGCGCCACATCTTTCACTCATAGAAACCTCCTGTTATTTTGCCTTCACGATCGGAACCCCGATCATCTCATGATACTGTTTCACTGCGGCGACAAACCCGCAGTTTTCCTCCACTTTTTTCTCCAGCTCATCCAACCGGGCGCAGTGCTTTCCCATGTCCTCCCGGCAGTCGGCCTTCTCAACAAAACCACGCAACGACTTGTGCAGCAGCCGCAGTTCCGCCGCCACCCAAGTCAGCACCGAGGTCATCACCAGCAGCGCCCCGGAGAGCAATGCAATTGCCCATCCTTCCGTCATACAGCAACCTCCGGTTTCGTCCAGCCGGACCAGCCGAACAGCTGGCACAGGTTCGAGAACTGCCTCGCTTTGTTCCATACAAGGTAGCGTCGCGGATCATACCACGAATATTCTGCGAAGGCTGCCGTTTTGCCGTTCCGGTAGAAGCGGTCGTTGCTCTCGGTGAATTGCTCTCGCGTGCCTCCCTCTTGGTACTCGAGATCGTGAATCAACGCCACGACCTGAAGAGTCGGGTGGAGCGTGTTCAGGAACTCGCGCAGAGCCTCCGGGAACCGGTCCGGGCCGATTCCGTTGTAGATTACCGAAATTTCTTCAACCGAATACCGGCTGAGGATTTCGACGTTTTCCAGATTCAGCTCCCGGGCCTTACGGATCAAATCTTTGACAGTCATTGGCACCTCCTCCTTTCCAATGTTTTCTCGTGTTCCTCTTCGTTCTTCCTGCACAGCCACTCAGTCGCTTCAAGCTCCGCCTGTTTTGCAGGTCGCTCCACAACCGGGCGAATGATTTTCAGCAGCATGTAGAGCAGAAGCCCGAACCGGTGCCGCTGGTATGCGTGTCGCAGCTCATGAACGACGCTGCCGAACCAGACGGCCTCGCTTTTGTCCGGCGCGACATACAGCCGGTCGAACAGCGCTGAGTACATCGCCTGTACCTTTCCTTCGGTCCCGGACATGCTTCGCAATTCGATGTTGCGCCACGGCGTTTTGCGTAGCCAAGCCCCGGAAAAAGTCTGTTCGTATTCCGCCAAAATGGTTTTCATCGCTGGTTTCATCTGTTCTGGAATTCTCCGTACAGTTGCGCAATCTCGTCGGAGGAGAGTACCCGGGTGAAAATCTTCAGGTTTGCTAAATAAAATATTGCCCCTCTTACCGTTGCCCCCTCCGCCCCTATATACGTCGGTTTGCTCTGGATATTGAGGGTGAATTCCGTTTCGCTTTCAGCAAGCTTTTTCCCATCAACAAACATTTTGTAGCGAGAGTCATACGTTACCACATAGTGGTGAAAAATGGTTGGATCAGCAACCGGACATTCCGTCCAGTATTGAGCGTTTGATGCATCGAACCCTGAGGAATCATGTATTATAGAAACTATACCATAGCCACTGAAAACCCCTTGTCCTAACACGCACGGGTTTGATGTCGATTCTTGCTCGGGACGTTTTCCCCAATAGCTGATTGTAAACGGATGGCCCTTGCTGAATACTGGATAGTCAACCTGGAATACAACGTTTTGAAGGTTGACGCACGAGACGCCATCCTCCATCACAAACTGCGGTGTGCCGATTTTGGTCATAATCTGACCGCTTTCCACACGTTCGGAGTCTTCCGAGAAGGAGGCGTAAAACAACTGTCCCGGAATGGATTCGGCAGGAGTTGCTCCTCCGCCCGCAGTGAGGTTTTTCACCGCTTCCACGCACTCCCGCAGCGTCGCCGTGGCGGCAAGCGAACCGCCCTTGCCGTTGATCGCCGTCACCAGAGAATCCCGCGCGCCGGTCAGATTGTTGAGTACGTCTGAAAGTGACATGTTACGCCTCCCCAATTACTGCGGTTGCCGCCGCTTCAAAATTTCGAACTTTTCGTCGATTTCCGCTTTCGTGTAGTAGTCAGGCGCATCCGAGGCCGCCAGAATGTTTGAAAACTGTACCCTCCACGTTCCGGAGATGGCCCAGCCGGTGAAGTCGATCGCGACGCTGGTTCCGTTCTGCGTCATTTCCGGCAACTGTTGCATCCCTTCCGCATCCAGCACCACCAGCCCGGCAATGGTCGCATTGCTGACCGTCAGCACGTTTTCAGACAAGCTCGCACTCGTGAACTCGAGGTCGGCGCGGGCAGTCAGCGCGACGTTGCCGGATTCGTCCGGCCCTGCTCCGTTTACCGTTTTCACCGCCCCGGCGTTGTCCAGAGCGTCCTGCAGCCCGGTAACGTCAGAAATAGCGTGCTGGTGCGTCGAAGGCGGAAACGTCGACGGCTTCCCGGTAACATCCTCCCATGCGACGGAATCTGCCGTGCCGCCCCCACCGGCTGGCCGTTGAATGTCAGCGCGCCGTCTGCCTCGCCGAATTTGTCCAGCGTAGTTTTGTTCGAGTGTTCGTGCGCCTTGCCCACCGCGTCCGCAACCTGCGCCGCCGTGGTACTGCCGACGGAATCCGCCGTGTCGGCGGCATCCACCTTGCCATCGCCGTTTGTGTCGTAGACGGAGGCCAGCATGTCGCCGGTTCCGGAACCTGCCGGTCCCTGAGCCCCTGTTTCACCGCGCGGAATCGTCAGATTAAGAACCTGGTTCGGAGATTCACCGGTAATCGTCGCCGCAGCCTGAGTTCCCGGCTCCCCGGTTGTCACCGTACCGATGGTGAGCGTATTCGCTGGACCGGGCTCGCCGTCTGCACCATCGGCACCTGTTGGCCCCTGCGGACCAGTATCGCCGGTATCGCCTTTTTCGCCCTGCGGCCCTTGCGGACCAATATCGCCAGTGTCGCCCTTCTCCCCCTGCGGCCCCTGCGGGCCGGTGTCTCCGGTGTCCCCTTTGTCGCCCTTGTCCCCTTGTCGCCCTTCTCCCCCTGCGGGCCCTGCGGGCCGACAAGGCGCTTAACAGGGGTGCTCCAGGCTGCTGCCGAATTGCCGCGCAGCCGCGAACGGGTCCAGAGATAAGTGTCGGGCGCATCCGTTGCGGAAATCCATGCGCTGTCCTCCGCGTCGGCGGATTCGGCGCACTGCACCTCAAATCCAGCCGCCAGCAGCGCCCGGACCCCCGCTTCGTCGAGGTAGGAATCCGGAATTTCGGTCGGCGTTCCGGCGGAGACGATCCGGTTCCGGACGGTGAATCCCTTCAGTTGCAGGATGAACGCGAGTTTCCCGTCGACGTCGTACCCGGCAAGTTCGGCCGACAGGTCGCTTTTTGCTCTCCGCCGAACTCAGCCAATCGCGCAATTCAACGGTGTTCGTCTGCGAAACGGGGATCTGAATTTCCGTGTAGACGGTTGTCGTGCCGTCGCGCTCCTCCTCCACCTCGCCGACCGTGATTGCGGAGTTGTCCGCAACCAGCTTGCAGGGGGTGTCCTCGTCGTAATCGGCGTCCATGTTCCACTCCCAGGAGACGACGTTCTGCAACGCCTCCAGCGGGTACTGCTCGCGCGGCGAATTTCCGGAGAACAGCCGCATCCGGAACAACACCTCGCCGCCTCGGATGATAGTGGGGAGGGCGACCGTTTTTGCATCGAAGCTGTCGCGGCATACGCCGAGCGTCGACGCCGCGTTTACATAAAAAATCAGTTCCTGCATTTTGAAACTCCCTTTGAAAGTGTTGGAAACGTCAACAATCACGGAAGAAACGTTGTCGGCTTGTCCGGCCTGATATCGTAAATTTCGGCTATCTGGCTCATTGAAAAACCTTCGCTGTAGCTTGTTGCCTCGTTCTCCTGATTTGAGCTGTAGGCGATAAGCGGAGGAGATGTAGGCACTTTGTCGTAACCCCAATACGCGACTTGAATATCATCTGCCGACGTCGATTCCCTGAACTCGTGATCGTATAATTTGTACCATTTACCCCACTCAGGAACTTCGGGAAGGTTCTGGTAAAGTCCGCCGGTTGTGTGCACTACTACATTGCCATATTTTTTATCCTGTTCGGTGGGGTCTTGGTAGTGCTTTTGCGGAACTCCATACAAATAGTCCCTTCCGGCAAATCGCTGGTTAATTCTCATTCTGTAACGTGAAACGAATGTGCCGGCCTTGATTGAGCTCGGTGCTGATTTGTCTTTGTAATAGAAACTCGCAGAACTTGTTTTTTGATAAGTTATATTAAAATCACTTCCATCAGTCCAAGAATCTTCTTCCCAGGATTTTGTAAATTCACTATTTATATATTCTTGCGCGGCTGAAAGTGATTCATCCCAGTGATCTGGTCCGACGTTTGCTCCACGGAAACTTATACCCATGCCCAAGGCATATCCATCTCGCAATACCTTGTAACGTAAAGCGGAAAGAAGTCGATCAATATGAGCAGGGCAGGCGGATGCTTTTCTTCCCCAAAAGTATTTTACCTCTCCGTCAGGAAGCAGTAAATATGGTGTCTCGCCTATGAAATTGCAAAGACTTTCATAATCCCATCGCGGAATCTTTGAACTATCTTTGTTTTCTAAAATTTCAAGAATATTTTCTCCTGCCGCTTCGCTTGCGAAGTCACTGAAAAATGTTATCAAGAGACGACACCAATCCTCGGTAATTAATGTACCGCTTCTTTGTGTCATACTGGCCAGATCCAAACATAGAAAATTTATAGACTTCATCATAAGTGAACCTGTTCATGTACAGGCTGGAGGTTTTTTCAAACCAGTCATAGAACTGCCACATTGTCATAAAATCGAAAGCAGTGCTCATAGCAGGTAATAGTCCCGAAAGTTAATTGCGCCGCCCGTCCACTGCTGAAAAATTTGCCCGTCAAACACGTTTGCTAGGTTAAATTTCCCGTAATAGTTTGTATCACTAGGCGGCGTAGTTGCAATCTCAACCCTGTATCCGTCACCATCAACGACGCCGATCAGCATAAAATATTTAACCGCACTCAGGTCAAATGTAATGGGAGCAACATCGCCGATGTCGGTTACGCCGCCTTTGATCTGGTAAACGCCATGTCCGGCGGGAATCGCCGCATAATCTCCGGTATAGCTGTTACCCATCGCAAGGGCGGTTTCCGTTTTTGTGATCTGCGATATCGATAACATCCCGGCCTCGACCTCGGCCAGCATTACAAGGTTGTTCAGCCCGTCATCTTCAATCCGCGACGCGCTGGAGATGAACTCAGCCGGAGCGTTGGAAGTCGCGTCGTAAAGTCTCATATACAAATAGGTTTTCGCGGCGGCATTCCCCTCAACATCGACCGTTTGCGCCTGGATTTGGTAGACGATACCGTAGGCACTGATCGATCCGGCGATGTGATCCGCAGCCGGCGTCTCGTTCGAACCGTTTACGATCCGAACGCGGGCGACGACGGATTCCGTTTCTGGGTCGTATTCACTCGCATCGATCACCTTGAAAAATCCGGTATAATCATCGATTTTCCGACTGGCGACACCGGCGGGGCGCACCGTGCGGGGCGCACTGATGGCGTGGAGTTGGCCGAGCGCCTGGCTGATCGCATTCTCCCGGCCGGCGCTGTGCGTCACCGTGTCGCCCGGGTTGACAGGTTTGTAAAACGGCATGTCACACCCCCAGTTCGTTCAGGTTCGCGAGATTGTTCGCCAGCGTCTTGCAGATCACCGCCGGACCGTCGCCGGAGAGACCGAGCGCCGACCGCGTAATCGTCCAGGCGTAGGCGAAGCCGCGCAGAAGTCCGATGTTTTTCCCGGCAACCTGCGCGCTTGCTTCGTTGAGCTGGATCTGGAAATGATATGACACCGTGATCAGCGCGGAATTGTTGATCGCGCCGGAAAAGCTGGCCCCCAGAAACATCACCTCGCCAGCATCCCAGCCGTGAAAACTGGAATTGTTCACCTTCCCGGTCATTTTGGCGATTGTCCTGCGGAAAGAGGTGGTCAGTTCCGAAAACGGCAGGACGCGGGTGTAGGTTTCGCGGATCATTGCGGTCGGCACCTCCACCCCCTCGATCACGCTTTCGGCGCCGTCCTTGCCGTTCCAGCCGATTTTCGTACCGATTTTCTGCGCGACCTCGCGCGCCTCCGGGTCGGTATAGGCGATCACCTGCTCGATCGCCTCTTTGCGCAGGTAGCTGGTCGTCGAGCAGTCGAACGACAGTTCCGGCTCGCTCTCTTCGTCGCTGGAGGCGGTGCCGCCGTCGGCGTCGTCCGGCTCCTCGTAAACGACCGTGAGCTCCATTGCGCCGTCGCCGGTGAAATTCTCGAAACGGACGCTCCGGCGGATCAGTCCGTCTTCCTCCAGCGGCGCTTCATCGAGGATCGCGGCGAAGGCCGCCGACTTCGATTCCGCGTTGAGCACTAGATATGACGCCTCGCGGCTGGTGACCGGCCACGAGGTTTCGCCGGTGACGGCATTCACGCTGCGGCTTCTGGTCTCGCTGCCATCCTCATGTCGAATAACCTGAATCATTTCTGATATGTCTCCGTTTTTTGCTGTTCTTCGGGTCGGTGTTGCTGGCGATTGTCCGCTGAAGGTCAACGCTCTTTTTCGAGTTGCGCGCGATCTCCTGCTCGTAGCTGGTCGGGCCAAGCATCGCGGAGAGCACCTCCGCCGACCAGGCGCCGACCGTCGCCTGCGTGGATCTGCGCGACCGCTTCGCCTCTTCCAATCGGTCGCCCCACCGGTCGCGGTCGGAAAACGCCTCCTCCATCTGGCGCTGCAATTCCTTGATCCGGTCGAGTTCCGCCTGCGTGAGCGACCGCCCGGAAGCCGGGGAGAGCATCGTCTGAAGCCTCTCTTGCAAACTGTCCGCCAGCGCCTTTGCCTTGTTGAGCTGCTCTTCGATCAGCGTCCTGGCAAGCTCTGAATTCCCGGCCCGGCTGGCTTCGCGGATCTTCTTCTCCACCTCCTGCCGTTCGCGGTCGAGCGCCGCGCGGTCGAGGAAGGAGGAATAATTCTCCTTCGCCCGTTCGAGCTGATCGTCGAGGTCGCGCCTGATTTTCAGGCGCTGTTGCTCCAGCTTGACCAGTTCGCGGAGATCTGTCAGCTCGTTTGCGGACATGTTCCGCCGGTCTGCGGACATGAATTCCTCGATCGAACTGTACCGGCCGGTGCGGCGGTAGTTGCGGAACAGTTCTTCCATCTTCGCCGACACCATCCGGATCTGTTCGGCCGGATCGGCGAGGTCGAATTGGTTCTCCCACTCAAGTTCCGTGACCGCATTCAGCGCCTTCCGCTGCGCCTCGGAGGTTTCGGTCGATGCCCCGCCAACCGGTTTCCCGTCAAATCCGACTTTGCCTTTCTGCAACAGACGGATTTCTCGCATCGCATTCGCGATGACATCCCACTGCTCGGAAATATATTTGCCGTTTTGCTCTATGTAAGGAATTACTCCGCCACCCCACAAATTCGAGTATCTTAGGTACGGTAAAGTGCCATATTTTTCATTAAGCAGTTTTACCGTTTCGATGTTTTGCTTTGCAAGGTTAATCTGATTCTCCAAGGCCGCGATTCTTTTCTGTTTCAGCTCCTCTTTGCGCATTGCAATCAATTCTGCGAGGCTCCGTTTTTCCGCTCCCATGCGTGAGACCATCGCGTCGACGGAATCGGCGGTTTCATCGTAGGCGAACCCCAATTCTTTCAGCAATCCGATTGCCTCCCTGCCGCTCGGCATTGTTCAGATTTTCATATTTCTGCAATGCCAGAAGCCGCTCCATGGCCGAGGCCTGTTTCTGATTGTTCTGCAGATTCTCCTCGGCCGCCTTCGCCGCTTCATCCGCGGCGTTCCGGGCATTTTTCGCCGCCTCTTCCTGCGCAGAATTGTACCACGCCATCGCCGCAGACATTGCCTCGATGGCAACGGTAACTCCGATAATCGTCCAGCCGACCGGGCCCAGACTGGCAAAAAAGTTTGAGCCGCCTTCCCTGCCGTCCGGAAGCTTCCCGCCAACGAAAGCGAAAGCTGTCTTGTCGTCAGCAGATTTTTCCCGACATTCGTTCGTGCCAGCAGTGCTAATGCCGCTGTGGTGGCGGTAGTGACGCTGAGGAAAGATTTTGCCGACGGGGTGAGGTTGTTGTAGAGTTCCAGCAGTTCCCGCGCCTTGACGACCGTCTCCTGCGCGATCGGTTGAACCTGCGTCCCCACCTCCGCTTTGAACTGTTTCAGCGCCTCGCGGAGATCGGTCAGCTCCTGCGCGTAGGTGCGCGGCGCATCCGGGCGGAGGTAGTCGCCGGCGGCATTTTTCGTCTGCTGCATGATCTGGGCGAGAATCGCCTGTGCCTTCGCCTGCGTTTCGGTCGCTCCGGTCGCCGCCTGAATCGCCGCCACCTGGTCGCGGAAGTCGTCGGTGTCCTGCCGGATCACCACACCCATCATCTTCAGGCTGTCGGTCTCGCCGGTGAGGGCGGCGGTCATGCGCTGGATCGTGTCGGTCTGATCCAGCCCCTTGAAGCTCGCCACGTCGATCCCGCGCTCGATGATCTGCCGCGCAAAATTCAAAGCGTCCGACTGGCCGAATCCGAACCCGGTCAGCATATCGCCAATATCGGCAACGGAATTGGTTGCCGTCTGGGCGGAGATGTGGTAGGTCTCCGACAACTGCCGCGCGGTCCTTGCCGCCTCCTCCCTAATTTCGGTGAAGGTGTATTTGAGCTTGTTGTTGCCCTCTTCGAGCTTCGAGAACTCCGCCATTGCGCCGGTGACGAAACTGAAAACAGCGCGTGCGGTGAGATATCCGGCTGCGGCGCTGGCGATCCGCTTGAACGTATTCGAACTGGTGTTCTCAACACCGGCCAGCTCCTTGCGGTACTGCGACACGTCAAGCCGGATTGCCGCCGACATGACACCCAGATTCAGACCCATGAAAAAACCTCCCGACCTTTTCCAGATCGGGAGGTGTCAACAAAAAAAAGATGTTGTTATTTAAATTTCTTTTTCATTCTATATTTTGCGATAATCCGATACATTATTGCTCCAATAAACCCAAATACAGCAATGAAAATTAACCAATGGCCGGCTGCTGAAATTTTTTCAACCTCCATTACAATTCCAAGCAATAATAGCAGAACGGCCAAACTGCCGGTTAATTCTGGCGTTAACAACCTGAAAACAATGCCTGGCTTACATTCAGGTAAATAGAAACGGTATTTGCAAATACAGATCAACTCTTCTCCTATCATCCTGCGTTCAAATGGGAAATGCCTTTTACAACGGGGGGCAGACAACTGTTTTTTTTGATGTTTGCTTGGATTTTCGTCTGCCGGTATGTGTATTCAAATTTTTTGCGGGAGGTGCCGATGAAAATACGGATTTCTGTTGTCGTTTCGGCGCATTCAATCCTTCCTTTGGAAATCCATTCGGGTAAAAATCCTCCCGGCGAACAAATTCCCCCACTGGAACAAAACTATGCGTGCATCCATCATGAAATACACCGTCTTTCTTCAGTTGTTCCCATGTTGGAAGACCTTTTGTCATGCCGGTAAGAGAAAACAGTCTATTTTCATATTTTGCGCAGGCATGACACGGAGTTCCAGAGACAGTCAATTTGACCACATCATTACCATTTTTTATGCATTCCAATGCATAAGCCTGTCTCGATACCTCGGGAACGCCGCTCATGAAGAATATCCAATCAACTTTTTATTTCATCTTGAACAGAACTGCAAGTAATAACAGAATAATGGACCCTGACAGGAAAGCGACTGTACGCATCGCAAAGTATATTTGATGAATTGCACTTTTTGCCAATGGATTATCAAAATCAACAATTCCCGTATGTGCAGAAATGATTGCGGCAATGATTAGAAGAGCTACAACGATGTTGCTGATTCGAAAATTTCCCAACCTCCCGCCATTGGTTTTTTCCGGGACGATTACTGTTTTAATTCTGGTTGGTTCCGGTGCGCTTGCATCGAGGTATTCGCCGCAATGCTTGCACTTTTTCGCGACGGCGAGGATCTTTTCCCCGCACATCGGGCAGCGCTTGGTCGGTTCCGGCGCGGAGATCGTGAACGGTTTGCCGCAGGAGGAGCATTCCACACTCCGCCCGGTGAGTTCTTCTTCCACTTCAAAATGCTGGCCGCAATGCGGACAATTCGTTTTCATAAAAACACCTCCATGCAATTCCACCTTATGAAATATAGCATGGAGGTGTCGGATGTCAAGCTTTTTCCGGCGGCCTGCCGGAGGCGCTCCTGCCGCTCCGCGATGATCTGTTCGAGCTTCCGGCTCGCCCGCTGGACCTGTTCGAGCGAAGGTTCGCCGTCCGCGCCGGCGCTTCCCTCTTCCGGGAGAATGACGTCGCCCACGCCCTTGAACAGCCGCTTGGCGCTCCGGCCGCCCGCCTTCGCCGCGGCGTAGGGCAGATAGAATTCGTCAATCGCCGCATCGTACCGAACCCGCCGGATCAGGCCGAAAAGCTCCAAAAGACCGGGAACGATAAACTGAGCGTATATTCGATTGTCCAGCCGAATTCGCGCATGATCCGGCAGGCGAGGAAATCATAATCCGGAGTGCCGGTCAGGGGGCGTCGGGTGCGTTTTCCGCGCCCCCCGGCGTTTTTTTTCCGGCTCCGTGTCTCCGTACATCAGAAAAGCGATTACCTCGATCAGGCAGGGCAGGTCAAGCCGGACCAGATTCTCCCGGTAGGGCTCCGGAATGACCGTTCCGGCCAGCGCAATCATCCGCTGCCGCGCCGCTTCCAGATCGGCGATGTCCTTCGCCGCGCGGACGGCGGCCGTGATCTCGTTCATCTCACCGAGCGCCGACACCGGCAGCATCGGGCAGCTGAAGCCGTTCCCGGCGGTGTCGGTCTCGATGAAGACGTGCGTCTGCGAGAGCTTCGGGAAAAATTTACCCATTTCGCCCCTCATTACGCCGCGTAGGTGAACGTCTTGCCGGTCGTCGCATCCGGGCGGCAGAGGTAGGTCAGCGTCGTGCTGTTCGCGTCGTCATCCTCGCCCAGCGTCATAGCGAGCCCCGGCTGCAGGAATGCGTTCGGGAAGGTGATCGTTTTCGCGCCTTCATCATCCGTGATCGGCACCAGCGTGATTGCTTCGCTCTTCGTGCTGTCGAGCACGTTGTCGCCCTTCTTGAACGCCTCCATCTTCGACATCGCGGCGTCGATGTCCTCAAGTTCGAGGGTGAGTTTCACGTTGTTTTTGACCAGAATGCTGGCCTGCGGTTCGGTACCGGTCTCGTAGAGTTTGATGTCTTTCGTTTCGACGTCCGCCTCGATTTTCGGCGCGGATTTCAGCGGCCCGAGGACCGTTTCCCCGACCGAGACGAGGTATTTGTAGAAATTCAGCTTTTCGATGAGTTCATCGATTTTCGTCTGCGTGAGATTCGGCATATTCCATTCTCCTGTGTTGGTTTGGTTTCGTTACTCGGCGCTCTTGGCCGCCTTTGCGGGCTCGATCCCGAAATTTTTGCAGACCTGTTCATCGGTCCACCGTTTGTCGAACCGGGCGAATTTCCGGACACCGTTGTCCAGAAACTCCGCCAGACCGAGAAGTTCCCCTTTTCGCGCTTGATCGACACCAGTTTTTTCACGTTTCATCCCTCCTGTTTTACCTGTGCCCCGGTTGTCAACACCGACAGCAACAAGTTGAAACTCACGTAGGTTTTGACCTTGCCGCCATCCTCGACGGTGTAAGGTTCCGCGCCGCCCCGCGGCTCGATGTGGCGGATTTTCGTCTCTCCGCAGGTGAATCCGGCGCATGGGAACAACCCGTTCAGGCAGGAGAGCAGGATCATTGCGGCGTCGCGGTCGTCGAATTTGCCGAGGATCTGGACGTTCCACGTCCGGGGGCGGAATCCGTAGAATCCGGCCGCCGGCACCTCCGAACCGAAGAGCACGCCAACCCCGCATTCCAGCCCCGACGGAATCGGGCCGCGGTAGATCCCCTTGTCGAGCTCCAGATTGAGTTTTTCGGCCACCCATGCGGTGAAATCCCGTTCAATTGCAATGACATCCATCAGTTTTTCTCCTTGAAATAGTACTCGATGATCTTGCGCAGGCGCTCCCGTTTGTTGTCGAGGGCGCGCGTGATGAATTTCCGGCCGACCGTTTTGCCGACGCGGATTTGTTTCGCCACCGACCCCGGCCCGAGGTTGTAGGTACCCTCGTGCATTTTGACCGCGTAGCTGGCCGCCTGATGGTTCGACGGCACATAGACGATGCCGATCATGTTGCCGTCGCGGTCTTTCCCCACTTCGCCGCGGATACTCTCCGTCAGGTGCCCCTCCTTGAACGGGGCGAGGTCTTTCGCTTCGCCGGAAACCTCGTTTACACACTCATTCAGCGCGCCGAATGCCCGCCGGGGAACCGATTCCAGCGCCTTTTCCACGCCGCTGCGGAATTTGCTCATATCGACGTTGAGTTTGATCCCGATCATGTCACACCACCGCGCAACGGCAGCCGCGCAGCCTCCCGGAGAGGTCGCGGCAGATTTTTACCGATTTGAGTTCATAGGTGACGCCGTCGATCACGATCCGGCCCGGCAGGCGGGGGATGTCCGGCGGGGCGACCAGCACGATCTTCCCCTCCTGAATCGTGCCGAAATAGTCGATATCGCGCTGGGAAAAGTCGATCAGCCTTCCCCGCGCCGGAATGCGGGTGTACTGCTGTTTCCCGTCGACGATCGAATCGGGAATTTCAAGGGTGATGTCAGTGTCAGGATGAAACATATCGGACTCCGCTTTTGAACGAAACGGAGTTGTCAATACTAGGCGAGAATAAACCGCTGCCCGCCCTTGGCGAGTTCGGCGAGCGCCCAGACCAGCGCGTCCATCCGGTCGGGGCTTTTCGTCGCCGTCAGCGGGGCGAAACTGGTCATCTCCTCCTCCAATTCTGGGAAGGCGCCGACGTGGTGGACGCGCCCCTTTTCGTAGAGCGCCGCCGCCGGTTCCGCCCGGATGATCTTGCCGTGCGACGCCCGCACCGCCCGGAACGGCAGATCCGGATCCACCTGCCGCAACAGCCCCTCGATCAGGTCGCCGCCGTTGTTCACCTCGCCGACCACCCGGTCCGCCTCGAACTCCCGGCAGAGTTTCACCACCTCCCGGCACCAGGAGAGCGGATCGGTCCGGCAGCTCCGGTCGGCGAGCACGTAGAAATCGCCGTCCACCCCCATCCCGGCGGCGACGATTCCGGTGTAGTCGCTCTCCTCGCCGCCGGTTACGGCCGGGTCCACCCCCACCACCACCCGCACCAGCTCCGGAGCGTTCACGACGCGGGCGGAATCGATCATCGACTGTTTCCACAACGCCCCCTCGGTGTCGTCCATCCACTCGCCGAGCAGAAAGCGTTGCCGCTGGCGGAGTGAAAGGCTGCCGAGCGTCTCCTCGATGTATCCCTCCGGCAGGTTTTCGCGGTTGTCCTCCGGGTTGATCCGCATCGCCGCGTAATCGCCCGGATTGCGCAGCGCCGTCCGGTCAATCGGCTGAAGGTGCTGGATGAACACCCGGTACGCCCAATGCGATTTCGAGGGCGGGTTGCAGTCGTAAAACGCCCTGTTCCTGATCTTCGGGCAGTTCTGCGCGAGACGGGTCAACGCGGTCTGGATGCTCGAATAGTCGAGCTCGGAACACTCGTTGAAGTAGATCGTCGCGAACTCCTTGCCGAGAATTTTGTCCGCCCGCTGAGCATCATCGAGGCCGATCAGCCAGATTTCAGATTTGTTCGCCAGGCGGAACACGCTGTCGCTCTGGTTGTAGGTGACGTTCCAGCCGCCGAACCGCAGACGAAGCGCCTTCGGCAGCGTGTCCATGCCGATGGAGGTCTTGACGCCGTTGAAGTGCCGCCGGATGATCGCATGACGACTGCCGGGGGCATTCCCGGCCCGGATCAGGATCGCGCAGCAGAGGACGAAGGTTTTCCCCGACCGCGAACCGCCGAAGAGCATCGTATGCCGCGCCGGGCCGGAGAGCAGGCGGAGGGCGCTTTTCTGGGCTGCGGTGTATGCGAACATCAGAACCGAAGCTCCAGCTGTCCGGATTCCTGCGCCGCCTTCCGGATGCAGGGGGTGGTGAACTCCTGCCGCGCCCGGCGGATTTTCCGGACCGTCATCGCAAGCAGGCTGGCCAGCTCCGGGGATTTCCGGGCGGTGTCGAGGAGTTTCGGTGCATCCCCTGCCGGGAAATTCCGTGAAGCCGGGCAAGTTCGGCGACGGTGAACCGTTTGCGCTCGCGGGATGGGGCGATGATCTCGGCGAGAATGCCGAGCGTATAGTTGTCGAGGTGGAGCAGAAAATTGAGGAATCCGGCGAAATCGGCCGCGCTGTGTTCCGCCGGGAGCGGTTCCGGCTCCTCCGGCTCCTCACCGGGGATGTGCCGGTAGTCGGCAAGGTCGGGGGCCCATTCCGCGACGCTGTCGAACTCCTGCCCGCCGAGGGCGCGGTCCATGCTGGATTCGGTTTCGGTGCAGAGGCGGCAGGCGGCCGCGAATTCGCACAACCGCCCGCATTGATCGAATTTTCCCCAGCACTCCGGCGCCTGTTCCATACTGAAAACCCCCTTGATTTTCAATATAGTGCCGTTTCCGGAACCATCAATCGAAAGTATGGATTATTTTGCAAAAAATCTTGCGTTTTAATCCATGCTGAAATTCCAATATGGAGCATCGAAAAAATACCCGACGCAACCGTTGTCACCAGTTTGCCACAGCCGCACGTCTTTTCAAAAAAGTTGATTTCTCCTCCTCAATTTTATTTTTAATGTGTTCTGCGTAATGCGTTAAACGCTTTATAATTAACGACTTTTGAGTCGTTTGCCCTTGAAAATTCCTCCTCTTGGTGATATATTGTAATATCTTGCGGGACAACAATTAACCACTCAAAAAGAGGAAAAATATGATGCAAAATTCACTGTTTTATGACTACTACGGCCTAATCGATTCGTGCCCATTCCTGAAAAAAATACGATGCACTTTTCCGCGCTTTCGATCTGATCTACGACCAGCCGGATTTTCCCGAACTCGGCCGCCGTGGCTATCGGCGTTCCGCCTATTTCAAGGCGCTGATCTACAAACAATCGGCTCACATCAAATGCATTTCCGACCTGGTCCGGGATCTGGAAAGCCGTCCGATCCTTGCCGAAATGTGCGGTTTCAACCCAGGCCGGATTCCCGATGCGTCCCGTTTTTCGCGCTTCCTGACCGATACGAATAACTCCGAAATCGAAACTTTTTTCATACTTCCGGCAAACTGCTGGTTGAAAAAGGCATCGCCACGCTGGAGGTCATTATGGCCGATTCTAAACCGATCAAGGCCAACACCAAGCACAACAATCCCAAGAATCCCAACCGTAAGCTCGACAAAGCCACCAAGATCAAGCGCAATCCCATGGCAACGCTCAGTTATTATTCCTACATCAAACAACCGAGTGGCGATAAGAAGAAAACCTTTACCTGGTTCTGGGGCTACCGTACCCACGTCCTGCTCAGCGGTGAGGGTATTCCTCTTATCGAAGTTACCCTGCCGAACAACCGCACCGACGGCAAAGTAGCCAAGGCGCTACTGAAAAAGTTCGTGCGAATCTACGGTCAGAAAAAAGGGCGCATCTTTCTCGGCGATGCCGGATACGATGACCGCGAACTTTATAACTTCATTGTCGAAAAACTTAAAGCCGAACCGTTCATTCCGTTGAACCGCCGCAATCAGCAGCCGGACAAAACCGTGGGGCCGCACGGACTGCCGCTGTGTCAGGCCGGTCTGGAAATGAAATTTTACGGCATCAGCCCGGATGGAGCCCGAACCCGCAAGAAATTTCGTTGTCCGATTGTCGCCGGGACCAAACGGGAAAAGGCCGCTTTACCGCCGCAATGCCCAATCGACCATGACCATTTCTGTACCGGCAAATGTTACGGCTGTACCGCCTATATCGACATTACCGATGATCATCGCAGCCAGGTGCCCAGAGAGTCGAAACGCTTTAAGGACACCTATAAATGCCGGACTGAAGCGGAACGTTATTTCTCCCGCCTCGGGCCTCGCGAAGTCGAGGAAATGTCGCAGTACAAATACCGCGCCATCCGCAACCAGATGACCATCGCGCACTTGACTCTGAGCTTAACCGCCGTGGCCGCCGCGTTGGTTCTGGAGCAACCGGATAAAATCCGTTGCTACAAAACTTTTGCCGACGCCGCTTAGCTTCGCCTGTCATAAAAAGTAAATTTGTCAAACAACACGCATTGTTGCCAATGCAGGATGGCTTACGCCTAAATTTTCAAGTTTTCAGTACCAAATCCGGCCTTTCGGGCCGTTTTACCGCCAAACAAAATTTTCTCAGCGTTTCCGCCGCAAATCAGGTTCCGGCTCGTCGCCGAGTCAACGTTTTTCTCTTATTTCGCACGAGTCATTTATTTTTACTGTTGCCGGTTTCTTGCCGGTTTTCATGGCAAAAAGGCCCCATGCAATCAAGCATGGAGCCTTGGAAAACATTCAATCACCGTTACCGCCCGTTTATGACGGTAAAAGGCCGGGCGGAGATTAATACTCGATAAATGGAGTTATATAATTCAGTTGCTGAATTTCTTTTATAAATTCAGTTTCCGGCAGCTTGCGGGCAATCAAATCCCGGACCTTACGCACATATTCTGTCCAATTGGCACAAAGTTCCGGGGCATCAGATGAGAGTGGAACAATCGCATATTTCTCACTAATGTATTCTGCCGCATCCTCGGAATAGAGGGTAAGCGCCAATCGCCGCAATTCCCGATCCTCATCGGTAATCAGCGCTTCATAATCGAATCCCGGGGAAATTCACTCATTTTTCCAATCCTTTCATCATTTTTTCAATATAAGCGGACATGTTTGGAAACTCAAGCCTGAATTGCTTATCATTTCGACAATATGCCGCATAAGCCTGGGCAAACGCCTCCTTGTTATCCCGACCTCCTTTAACCCGGTAATATGTCTTGGTATGGCCCCCACCATAATTGCCGTTGGTGATTGAGCCGAGCGCGTCCTGATGCTGCCGCAGAATCTTCCGTTCAGCCAGGTTCAACTGGCTCATCGATTTTCCGAACATGACTTGTGATGCTTCTTGCCAATACGTTCCCTCCGGAGGGTCATAGGGGGATACATATAAGTTTTCCTTATAAATCTTCAGATTGCCGTTGGCCTTTTTCTTGAGCTCCTTCCAATCCGCTGCCGCTGCGGCATTGAAATCGTCGATTTTACCTTGATCGCGCAGCCGGGTGTGATGATCGATCCAATGGCCGAACTCATGCCGCGCCGTCAGCGGGTGCCCATCCCAACTTGAAGCATCCGGATCGAGATGGATCTCGTAAGACTTCATCTTGCCGTTCTTCGGGCGGAGGAAAGCTCCCCCTTTTTCAAAAACGATTTTCGGCGGCTTCCCGAGTTTGGCCATTGCCGGGGTGTAGGCGTCGGCCAGTTCGTCCGCAATTTCCCTTGATCCACCGTCTTTGATGATCTGTTCCCGCCAGGCATCACGCCGCTTGTCGTAGGCGGCTTCCCACTGCTCCTGTCGCCTTGCGCGGTGTTCCTCCCGGCTCTCCTGTTTTGTTGCAGTGGCCGGTGCTGGCTGATCCGCCGGATTTACCGTTTTCTTCGGCCCATCCAGCGGCAACTCCGGCTGTACTGCCTCGGGAGTACCCTTTGCGGGCTTAGCCGTGGCTTTGGCGGCCGGTTTCGCGGTCGCCGGGGTAGTCGGCGCGGATTTCTTCTTTGACGCGGCGGAGGGGCCTTTCTTAGCTTTTTGCGGCTTCAGGCTGTTTCGATACTTCTGCCACGCCTCCTTGTCGTCCTTCTCCTCCTTCCCGGGGGAGTTGACGCCCTCTTTCGGGCGGCCGTCGGCGGTGAAATCCTCCTGCTGAACAAATTCACCGACCGCGACGAAGGAGTGGGTGCAGTTCGGGTGGCACAGCCCGGCGGCGGTCGCCTGCGAAACGGTCGGGAGCCCTTCGGTGGCGCCGCTGATCGACAGAAGGCGGTTTTCCCACACCGCGCAGGCGGGGCAGGGATTGCCGGAAACGGTCACCCGGACCACGTCGTTGCCGTTTTCTGCGCAGGTGTCGAAATAGGTCTGCCGCCCGGCATTCAGCAGCACCGTCCGCGACAGCATTTTGCAGTAGGCCTCGTTGTTCCAGACGCGGCCGCCGGCGTCGACGAACTGGAACCCCTCCGGCCGGGTCAGAATCCGCCCGAGCAGTGACTGGGTCGCCTCCTCGCGGGTGATCCCGGTGGCGGAGGCGAGGCGGAACACCTCCGCCGAATTCTGCCGGAGGAAGGCAACGTCGGTTTTCAACATGTTCTGCGTCATTCCGGCAACGTGAGTAAACGCGTCTTTTTTCAGGAGTTCGATCTTCGCGGTGTCGGGCTTGCCGAGGATCGACTTGTTGAGGTCTTTCAAGGCGTCGAAGTAGTAGCTCTCTGCGACGTAGGGGATCGCCCTTCCGAACTCCGCGCGGAATGCCTCCTCCAGTTCGGAATAAGCGGCGGTGAGATCCTCGATCAGCTTCACCAGCTGCGCCCCTTCGAGCGGGTCTTTCCCGGAGAGGACGTGCGCCTGCAGTTTCGCGTTGAGACGCTCGCGCGCCAGCCGGTAGATCTCCGCCATCTTGCCGGTGGTGGCGGTGATCTCCTGGTTGGCTTTTTTGTGCTGATCGAGGGTTTTTGCGATCGGGTTCATTTTGCTGTTGCCTCTCGTCGGACCGGTCCGACTGGTCTGACCGGTCCGAATCGTCCGACCGGTCAGCCTCTGGTGGTGCGGATGGCGCCGGGGCGGCCCCGGAGCTGTTCAAGAAACCGCGCCGCGCGGCTGGCGATGGCCGGATTCGCCCGGCTGCGGTAGGTGCGCGAGCCGATTCCGTCGACACTCTCGCTCTGGATCAGCGCCGAAACCGGGTTGATCCCCTCATCCGGACTGGTCAGCAGGAAGAGCGCCTGTTCGCAGACCGCGCCGACGGCGAACGGGTTTGCGTAATCGAGCTCCGTGCCGCCGAGTTCGAGCGAGATGTCCTGTCCGGCCATGGCGAGCGCGGCGGAGCGCTCCTCCTCGGATTTCGCGCTCCACTCCGATTTCCGCAGATGCAGGGCGAAATATTCGTCAGCCTTTGCGGGATCGAGCATTTTGCGCCCCTTTCCGGCCGCCGTTTTGCTTACGGATTCGACCAGCTTCCGGACGGCGTCGTCGGAGAGCCGCGCGTCGAAACGGAGTGCGCCGGCGCGTCCGTCCTGAATGAACTGGACCACGCCGCACCCGGCCGCCCGCTGGATCGAGATGATTTTGACCATGATTTTTTCCTCCGTTAAAAATCCCCGGAGCGGCATTGAGGGGGATCGCCGCCGCTCCGGGAGGGAGTGCCTTACTCGGTCACCGTCTTGGTCGGAACCGGATTTTCCTCGGTGTTGGCAACCGTCACCGTGCCGGCGGCGGCCTTGATCCCGGCGAGCGCCGCGGCGGAGGGCTGCAGCCCCTTGATCCGGCAGAGCCGCTGCTTGGCGTTTTTGAATTCGAAGGTGAGTTCACCGAGCGCCATCCGCTTGATGCCGTCGAATCCCTTCGGGGTGGCGTCCTCGTCGGTGATCGCACGCCCCTTGAGGTTCGAGAGGCCGAAGCCGGCGGGATCGAGCACCCAGACATCGGTATCCGGCACATCCGGATCGGCCATGATGGTCATGCCGCGGCCGTTGATCTCGTTGACCACCACCGCGACGTAGGCGCCGCGCCGGTCGTCGGAGCGGAGGATCTGGAGCCGGTCCTTGAACTCGCAGGAGAGCACGCGGGCCTGTCCGGGCGAGCAGAGGATCTGGGTCGGGTCGCCGCCTTCGCCGAGGATCGCCTGTGCGGCGTCGTTGACGAGGTAGCTGTCGAGCCGGGCGCCGGAAGCGTCCACCGAGAGCCCGCCCGCCTGAGTGCCGAAGAAGTAGAGCCCGGCCGCTTCGCCGCGGGCGGTTGTCGAGGCTTCGACCCGGCGGCCGAAGAGAACGACGCGGTTGAGGTCGCGGGCGAGTTCCTGCATTGCAAAGGCGGTCTGCCGGCTCATCTGGTTGTCGACGTTGCCGTAGACGTCGATCGCCAGCGCCGAACCGGAGAGGACGATCTCCTTTGCGGAAGATCTGGCAGCAGTTGTATTCGGTGGCGGACTGGTGGTAGTTCTCCTCGCCGTCGCCGTTGCTGGAACCCTCCGCCATCGGGGTGGAGACGATGTTGAGCACGTCGCTGGTGGCCGGGGCGCTCTTGCTCGAACCGTTCGCGGCGGCCAGCTCGACCGTCACGGTGGTGCCGCTGACGGAGGCGACGCGAAACAGCGCGGAATCGTCGCGGACGGTCAGCAGCGTGCCAACCTTGACCTTGGCGGCGTCGGCGGCGCTGACGGTGCAGGCGAGGCCGGAGACGCTGGTCGCGGTGATGCTGCGACCAGCGATCTGGTCCTCCAGCCATTCGTGCTTCTGCTGGTGCGCAACGGCAACGGTCTTGAAGTTGGAGATGAAGCGCGGCTCATCCTTGATGACGGTCGAAAGAATGTCCGAGAGGTCGCGCTTCTTGTTCTGGAAACTGTAGGTGTACAACATGTTTTTTTCTCCTATGATAAAATTCCACTTCGATGCCGGGAAAAACTCAATTTTTTACGAGTTTGAATTGAGTAAAATCCTCAAACATCCAGTTGTTTTTTAATGTTCGATACACGATATCGAGGAATTTGCGAGCCAAGGCGATATTGGCTTTCGCTCCACCCCGCCGACTTTTAACCGATTCATGAAAGGCATGGAGATACGGGCTGTATCGTTTTGCGATCAGCGCACATTGAACCAATGTGGTTCGTGCAATTTTGCTGCCGTTCTTCGTGATTCGTCCATGACAGACCGTATCATTTGAATTACTTACTCTCGGGACGATTCCGATATAAGCCGCAAGCTGTTTCGAAGAACGGAAGTCATGGATATTGCCGATTGTCGAGAGCAGAGTTGCCGCCCCTTTCGAACCGATTCCTTTAATGGATTTCAGATTCTTGAAGCCGTCCATCTTACTGCCATGATCCTCAATCGTCTTATCCAATTTTTCAATGCTTTGATTCAAGCTGCGAATTTGTTCGACGACCACGAACAGTTCCGTATCGGTGATTGGGTCAAAGTGAAAGCTCAAAGCTTTCCGAAGCCCGGTCTCCGTGGACAACTCCTCCCGCTTCAAAACGATGAAATTGGCAGCCAGCAGATTATTGACTTTGTTTTTCAAGACGGTACGCAACTGAACCAGCTTTTCCCTGGTCTGCGTCAAACTTGAAATCTTCGCTTGTAAATCGTCTTTCATTCTTACCTCCGGAAGCATATCCTTTTCCAGAAACTCCGCCAATATTTTCGCGTCATGCTTGTCCGTCTTTTTCGTGGACGTGCTGATCACTTTGAACTGTGAGGGATTTACTACGACGAGCCGTCCCACATGAGCTTTCAGGAACCGGCAAAACATAAATGTGTTGCCGGTCGCTTCCACCGCCATGGCAGTATCCTTTCCGAGCAGTGAAGCAAAACCTTTCAACTCACTGATTTCGCACTTGCCGATTTTCTTCTCCTCGCCGTTTTCCCGGATACAATACGTGAAGTTGTTCCGGTGCAAATCCACTCCCACAAAACTTGTCATCATCGTCAGCCTCCATTCGTTTTTCACGAATCGAAGCGGAACTGCTGTCACGGCCTCACCATCCTCCTATACAGAGTAGTCGAATTAACATCGCTCTCTACGGTGGCGCTCTGGTTTGCAGATCTGACTAATCTCCTTTCCGGGGTCATCCTCTTCTCGGAGGCGCCTCAAATAAATATTCAGTCTGCAACCTGTCCGCTTCCATACGTGTAAGTTAATCGCCATAAATTACACGCCGCAAGCAGAAACCGCGAACGTCAGCTATTTATCATACCATCTCCTTTTTGAGGTTACTTGACTTCGGGAGCGTTGTTGATCTGCTCGATCAAATTGCCGAGCCGGTCATTGGGATCGACTTTCGGCGCGGGCGGCTGATCCTTCGGGGGATCGGCAGGACCGGCGCCCGGCTTCACATTGGCGGCGAAATAGCGCGGCTGCTCCTTCTTGAGCTTCTCGATGAACTCGCCGGTTTTCGCCTCGTCGGCGAGGTCGATTCCGTTCTTTTCCGCGAGGTAGTCGAGGTAGTCGGCGTCCTCGCACTTGTGTTTCGCGGCCAGCTCGTGGATGCGGTTGCTGCGGATCAAGGCGGAGTGTTCTTTTTTCGCACTGTCGCGCTCGGCTTCGGCGGTCCGGCGGGCCTCTTCGGCGGTTTTGAGCTTCGCTTCGGCGGCTTCGGCGCGCTTTTTGTAGCGTTCGGCTTCGGTCAGCTTCTCCTGTTCGGCGGCGTCGAGCTTCTCCTGCGCCTCCTTGAGCTTCGCTTCGGCATTGTCGGCGCGGGTGGAAAGGGCGTCCGGGTCGAACCGTTCGAGCTCGGCTTTTTCGAGCGCGTTGAGCTCCTCGCCGCGGGCGGCCTTTTGATGATTTCAGCGAGTTTCATCGGGATTTCCTCCTTCGTTTTTCGTCTTGATCGTCATCGCTGTTGTCTGAAGTTGAGTTGTCAACACCGCCGAAGCCGAATTCCGGGACCGGGGCGGGCTGGAGGTTCTCGATTTCGTCAAGCAACGCCTGTTTGCGGTCGTCGGGGATGCTGCCGATGGCGTCGAGCAGTTCGACGGCGACGCCGAGGGCGGCCTTGCGGAACTCGATCCCGGCATCGGGGATGTTCGAGAGCTGGAGGAGGCCGGCGATGTTCCGTTCGAGGTCGCGGACGGCGAATTTCCGGTTGTAGGTCACCTCCGGCACCTGCACGGCGGAATCCCAGAGGTTCATAATCGCCCACGCCCGCAGCTCCGCCTGTTCGAGCAGGTCGGCGCGGTTGGTGAGAAACTGGGTGACGTTCTGGAAGTCCCACGCCTTGGATTCGGCGGTCTGCGCCTCTTTGCTCCGGCTCTGGATCGCCAGTCCGACCACGTCGAATAACTCCTGCTTGAGGTTCGCATTTTCGGCACGGATGGTGGAGGTTTCGACGCCGGAGGGGGAGATGTAGCGGCTGATGCCCTTTTCCTCGACGCTCTCGATCAGCGCGGCGGACCGGGCGACGACGGCGGAAAACGTGTCGGACTGGGGATCATTTTTCCGGGCAGGAGCCTTCGACGCGCCGCGAGCGAAGGCTTCGGAGACGACCAGCATGCCGAACATCTGCTTGACCACGTTCATCTGCGCCTCGGATTCATTGTTGAGGATCGCGTCACTGATCCGGACGACGTCCTCGAACCAGTGGTTCGCCTCGATGCCGAAGCCGTCCGGCTCGATGAGTTCGACGAGCGGGATCACGCCGGTGGGGTTGACGCCTTCGGTGATTGCCCCGGTGATCGGGTCGTAGAGCCGCCACTTGTCGCGGGTCCAGAGCCGGACGCGGCGGACGGTGCTGCGCACCTCATCCGGATTCTGGTCGTAGGTATGGAGCTCTTCGATTTTTGCCCAGACGAGCCGGCGGTCGGGTCCATACGCCCAGTCGAGCACGGAAAGGGGCGAGAGGGCGACGCAGTAGGGGCGGAGGCGCTCCCGTTCGGCGCGTTCGCGGTCTACCGGCCCGTCGAAGGAGGGGGAGCCGACGAAGAGCCAGGCGCGGCCGTAGACGTTGAGCAGCGTGGAGACCTGACGCATCACCTCATTGGTGCGCAGTCCGCTGCGGCTCCAGTCCTCGACCAGGGCGGAATCGGCGCCGGTGCGGACGGGATCGACGGAGAGGGCATACTGCGTGATCCGCTGGGCGATGTTGCGGGGGTAGTTGAAGTAGTAGGCGCGGCGGAGGCGCTCCTCGAATTCGAGCGGGATTTCGGATACATGGCGGATCAGCGCCTTCCGGATGTAGTCGAATCCGCCGGAATAGGCGTCGCGTGCCCGTTCCCAGTCGCGCTGGTGGTAACTGTATTCGGGGTGTCGGGTGTTGAAGGTAAAAACGGTGTCGCTCACAGGTTTTTTCTCCTCTTCGATGAGTTTGATCGGGATGTTGCCGCCTTCGATTCCGAGTTCGTGACGGTCGCGCCAGCGTTCGGGGCGGCGGTTCTTGAGCCAGAAGATGGCGGCGGTGACGTCCGGGGGACTTCGCGGGTGACGACGGTGCGGAACTGCCGCTGATTCTCCGCGTTGTCGGCGTAGGAGTTGGTGCGGACCTCCTCATAGGAGTATCCGGTGGCGCGGCGGAAGAGGGCGGCTTCGACAGCGTCGTCGGCGTCAACTTTTCCCCGTTTTAGGGCCTCCACCAATTCCGGGTGCTGATTTTTGTAGACGTTGAACGCGGAGACGGAGACGGAGAATTTGCGGCAGATTTCCTCCTCGGTCGCGCCCATGCGGCAGAGGTGCTCGATCCGCGCGAGGTGAGGGCGGATAAACTCGTCGTATTTGGATTTTCTCCCGGTTCCGGCCATAAAAAAAGCTCCGATGTTTTGCACACCGGAGCCGGAATTGTCAACAAGGGGAGATTATGAGACTATATGCGAAAAAAAGATTCCAGAATTTCAAAAACATTTCCCACGGAACGAGAAGTCGGATAGAGCTTTTTTGCTTTGTCCTTTGCGCGCATTATCCGCTCCTTGGTAACAAAGTCATCGGGAATATGTTTATTTTTTCCACACAGCAGAAAATGATATTTTCTTAGGGCAGGTCTATCCCCCACGACATGAAGCTTCAGCCAGTCTTCAAACCGCCGCTCACTTACCGCAAAATGATACTTCCCTTCCTTATTTTTTTGCGTCCATTTTCGGATGCTTTCAATTGCTTCATTCGGCCACTTATCACGATCCAGGACGATCCATGCTTCTCCATCTTCACCCAATGAAAAGTCTTTTAAGTGTGCCTCCATACGGGACAATACCGCTCGGGGAGAACTTCCATTCCCAAAATTTTCAACGACATCAAAATAGGCAGTTTTACTCATGCTGTTCAAATGCTGGAAATATTCCGGTTCAGTAATTTCCCCCTCGGCGGCAATTACGATGACCCGCTTGGGGTGACAAACTGTTCGTTTTTTCCCGAAACTATTCCACTGGCCCATGCTCAATCTCCCTCGTTGGAATCCAGAAGAGAACCGAATCGGGTAAATCTCGGGATTCCTCCCAATGCCCCCTGCAGATACAATTTCCGGATATCTTTATCGTAACGGATATTACTGCATGACAACGAGGACAAATTCGAAACTCCGTGGACATTGCGTTCTACAGTCCACATTTCATCACGCCGGAATAAACTTTGATCCATCAACAAGAGGTCGTGAGTGGAGAAGATCAGTTGAGCTCGCGATGTTTTGGAACAGTGCGACAAATAGATCCCTAGCAGGTGACGTGACAATTCATAATGCCAGCTGCGATCCAATTCATCGATGATATATACTCTTCGGGAATCACGGTGCTCCAAATCAATAAAAGCCGGGAGGATATCCAATAGACGAAGTGATCCTTCCGACTCCTGTTTGAGCTCAAATTTGATCCAATCGCCATTGCTGTCCTCATGGAAGGAGACCATCTTTTTAACGGTAAGCTTATCGTCTTGCTTACTGATCAAAAAACGTACTCCATTAAAATTAAGCTCCATGGATTTCCCATTATTCAATTTCTCTTTTATTTCAGATTCCGATTTCAGAAATGGAGGCAGTGAAGCAAAAGAGATCTCCTCCATATCCAGCTTGCAAATTCCGGTATCAAGTTGTTTGAGCAAATCGGCAAGATGTTTTGTATCGGTCGGCTTAGAAGAAAACATATGTCCAAAACCACTAAACAAAGTATCGGGACCGATTAACGTCAGCTGATTACGGAACCAATTGTATGGACCTTGCAGTTGCAACACCCGCAGTCCGGCAACTCCAAGGAAAAACTGATTTTTCCCGATGATACGTGCAAATGCTTTGGCATCCTCATCTTTTTCAAGGGAAGCCAGATGAAACTTTACCTCGTTATCCTTACGGGAATATAACAGGGTTTCTCCACTGATTTTCACTACGCTCAATGATTCTTCGAGCACGGCATTTTTGGTCAGAACGATATGAAAGGTATAAATCTTGTCATCGGCAGCCAGAAACGTAAGCGTAATTTCAAGCGGTTTGGTGTAAGAGTCCGGGGATAATGCAAATCCATCAAACGGGAACTCCTTCTCCTCATCGCGAAGCGGATTGACCACCATTCGCTCTAAGAATGCCAGTAATTTGAACAAGTTTGTTTTTCCGGCGGCATTCCCCCATACAGAACAGCAACCGGAGAGATATTGAGGACAGGGGATTTTCGAATTTGCGGCACACGGTTTTTGAGCCGTCGCTCTTCCGTTGCGACGAGTGAAAACTCCGTTTCATCCCGGAACGACATCCAATTTTTGAATTTCAAATCGATAATCATGATATTTTGTCCTTTTCTCTATTTATTATAATACCATGACAAAAGGAAAAATCAAGATGAATGAGAAAAAATCTCTTTCATTTACATATTTTTTGTCAACTTTTCTATAAAACTGGATTGAAAGTAGACTTTTTCTCATTCATAATAGTATTGTTCGTCTTTGTATCCACTCTGTCAAAAATACATCGTTTCGATAACCGGCGGCGCATCCATGGTCCAGATGCCGAGCTGACCTCTCGCCGGGAACGGAACGACCGGTTCCGGATCAGCAAGAATCCAGTGCCACGCGCCGACCTCTGCCCAGCAGCTTTCCGGAGTCAATTCAATTTCCCGGGAGCCGCAGCCGATGAGCTGAACCCGGCCGATGATCCTCCCCGTTCCTGGTTAATCCGGGCCATGCTCTGCATCACCTCGATTTTTGCCGCCGGGCAGAAGTCGCCGATGTAGTCCGGAGCTTCGGTATCAAATGATTTTCCGGCGTGAATGTACAATGTGCCGCGATAATTCGTCCGGCGGGAGCGGTTTTCGATCAGTTTGTGCCCGATAATCCCGTCGAATCCCAGGTACCCATGAACGATCAAATGAGCCCAAGGCTGCTTCACTGTCAAAACATGAATTTTCATTTTCTCGACGCCCTTTCCAGAAAATCCGCCACCACTGCTGCCCCGGCTGCCGGAGCGAGCAAAACCGCCGTGATGATCAACATTTCAAACATCGTTTTAACCTCCTGTTACTGAACCCACGCGACGTCCGGCAGACGTTCGAGCAATGTTTCATATTGCCGTGCCGCGTCGCGGTCATACGGATTTTCCTGCAACCTCTCCCACGCCGCCGCGATGAATTTCACATTTTTCATCACCTCCGCGCGCTCATCTCGCAGGATGTCGAGCGTCGATTTGAGACTGTCGTACTCATGACGCACGTCTAGGAAGGAAACAAAAGTTCCGATGCACTGCCCGGCCGTCAAGATGAGCTGCTCTTTCGTCATGCTCATCAACCGCTTTTTGCTGATTTCGTTTGCGAACTGATTTTCATACATCGTTAGGTTGAAATAATCTTCTTCAAAATGGTCAAATCCGACGACCTCATAAGCTCGACCAAGCAGCCCGACGAAAAAAAATCGTCAAAATGCTCGTTGACCTCGTTCTCACAGAGTGCCTCCCGCAGCCGGTCGCAGCGATACGTCAAATCCGAGAACCGCATTTTGAACTCGTGAATCTCGTCGCTGTCACCGTCGAATGCCTCTTCGAGCTTCTCGTCGTCATCGATCGCATATTCGAGCGATTCACACTCTTCGGAAATTTCCCAAAGCTCATCGACGATGGAATCTCTCCTAATCATCGCCAGCGCCGGCCGGCGATACCGCAAATTGCGCGCTTTTTCCGCTTTGTTCATTTCTCCGCCCCTTTCATCGCCTCCTTGAGACCGCACAACCGGCACTGCGCGGCGTCGGTCGCGTCATTCGCCCAACAGTTCCGGCAACAACGCTGGATGGTCGATTCCAGATCCGCAATGCGCGATTTCAAACAGTCGGAACCGGTTGTCAGCAGGTTCTGAATGCGTTTCGATGCTTCTTCCGCCTCCTCCCGGGTGTGGAACACATTTCCGAAGCTCCGGACCCCTTCGCACGTTTCGTCGTGCGCGAGATATTCACTGTCGCAGATGGTGCCGTCCAGCAGGACGAACCAGAAGAAATCTCCATTTTCCGGCCAATTTTCACTCATGATCATTTCCTTTTCGTGCAATTTTAAACCCTGACTTTGAATTTCACCTTAAAAATCGAACATCAGCTGCCCTGCTGGGCCGTCCAGCGGGGCCGGGACGGGGGCGGGGAGCGGAGCCGCCGGTGGTTCTTCCGGCTCATCCGGAACCGCCACGGGGGCCGCCGCAAGTTCCCGGACCGCGTGGAGCACCCGGCGCCAGCGGAACCGCTCCGGCCACGCGCCGAAATAGTAGCCGGCGGTGAGCCACTGCTCGCGGCATTCCACCAGCAGCGTATTTCCCCATATCACCGCCGCCGGAACCGCCAGCAGCGAGAGCTGAATGTAGGTCATGTTGCAGCACTTCCGGTCGATGTCCTGCGCCACGGCGAAAAACACGTGGACGGGATTGAACCCGGCGGCCTTGACCTCCTCGACCGCGGCAATCACCATCCCGCCTGAACCGCAGGTCGGTTCGTTGAGCTCGATGAAGCCGTGTCTCCGGATTCGCTCCTCGAACCCGGCGAGCGACATTTTCGCCATCATCCGCGAGACGTCGAACGGGGTGAAGAACTGCCCCTTGTACTGGTTGTGCAATTCGAGCTCATGGAAACACTCGCCGAGAAAATCGCGCGGTTTTTCCGTGAGCGCCTGCGCGGTCAACGCGAGCAGCCGGGCGAATTGTTTCTGCTCCTCCGGCTCATACCGGCGGATGAGTTTCAGATATCGCTCCTCATTCGCCGGATTCCGCTCAAACACCTGCCGGAGCGTAATGGCCGCGATTTCGCAGAAGTCGCTAAAAACCTCGTGCCGGTCGTACCGCCGCGCGAGCTCCCGGATGCCCTTGCAGAACTCCCCTTGTGATCCATGAGCTTGCCCCCTTACTTTTCTGCCTCCGCCGCCTTTCGGGCCGCGAGGAGCGATTTGGGTTCAGGGATCGCTTTGACGGCTTTGTTCAGATACAAGGCGTCCCAGTCGATTCCGATCAGCTTGCAAAAAGTTTCCGCGCGCTCGGAGGATACCTCGTTCAGTGTCCCGCCGACGTCTTCCCGGAGCTTTTCGCAGATCTTCGACTGAATATTCTTCCAGAAAACTTGTATCAGGGCGTCGTTTGTCTTGTACTCCCGTTTGAGTTGCAGTACCGAATCCGCCAGCTTCCGGCTGGACCAGTGAAACTCGCTGTTGTAACCATAAACCACCAGCAACCGCAGAATGGTTTCAGTTGCGGGAGGAGGAAACCCGGTTTCATTTCCCCGCTGCATATCGTTGCGCAGGTTTTCCACCGCCAGCCGCCGGCGCTTGGCGATGAGTTCCGCCTCGCGCTCGGCAAGCGTCTTGACCTTTTTCCCGGAGGTGTCGACGGCCGGAGTTCCGTCCTCGTTTTTCGGGTTGATCGGCCGTGCCTGATTGCTAATCGGACTCACTCGACAGAATTTGCCGACATCGGTACCCCAGACGCAGAAGGCATTGGGTTTCCCTTTGCTCTTCTTGATCCGCCAGATCTGCTCCACTCCCGGAATGCGATTGAACAGCTCCCTGGCCTCCGTTCCATATCTCGGCTGGTCGTCGCAGTAGAGGTAGAACGGCTCCGCGTCGGGATCAGCGGCGAGATTTGCCCGGATTTCCTCGATCTTTTTCAGGATGTGACGGATCATCTTCAGCTCGAAACAGGAGCGGTCGAGACAATTGTCGCCTTTTTCTTCCAGTTCCGGGAACAGGAGCTCCGCCGCGCCGGAGCGCTTGGGGCAGTTCAGGCAATCTGCGGTGTCGAACAGGGCGGATTTCAACGCGGTATAGTCATGCTCGAGTCGCCTTCTGATCTCTCCGACAGAGTAGCTTCCGATCGTGGAGTCAATCCAGTTTTCGACCTCCTCCTGAATCTCCCGTGGCTGCTTGGCGATGAATTCGAGCTTTGCCGGAGTCCACTGCGAATATTTTTCCGGATTTTTCAACACCCTCTTCCAGGCGGGGGAGAGGTTGGTCAGATTGAGGCGCAATGCGACGTATTGCGGCGTTTTTCCGAGCATCGCGGCGAGTTCCTGAATCGTGTGCCCGCTCTTAAGCTGGTTGAACTGCTCGACCTCCTCCGCCAGCGTCAGGTTGGAGCGGTGGAAATTCTCGCAGAATGCTACAAAATCCGGGTCGGCGGCGCAGATGACGTACTGCGATTCGGTGAGGCTCTCCCATTTCAACTGCTCCACCGCCCGGAAGCGCCGTCGCCCGGCGATCACCCGGTAGCGGCCGTTTTCCGCCTTTGCAAGAACAATCGGCTGGATCAGTCCGACCGCCTCGATGTTTTCGGCCAGAGACGCGATCCCCTCCATTTTGCGGTTGTCGGTGCAGTCGATTTCCGTGAGTTTGATGGTGTTCATGTGATTCTCCTATTTCCGGTTGAAAATTTCGTCAAACGGATTCTGAACCGGAATATGCTGCCTTGCGTGTTCCATGCCCTTTTCGTGTGCCTGTTTGACCATCGCTTTGATCCCGGTCACCCTCAATGTGACGACTTCCCGTTCCGCCAGAGCGGGATTCTTTGCGCAGATTGCCTGCCAGTACTCTTCTGCTGTCATGTTTGCTCCTTTCGTATTGTTGTTATGCCTTCCGGTGGCGGTAGCGGTAGATGCATCGGGTTCGACTGGTCAGCTGCTCCGGGTTCCCGCAGACCACCCGGAGGAGGGCTGCGAGAGCGACGAGGCTGTAGCGTCGCCCGTTCCGATTGACGTAGCCGCGCCACTCGAGCAGATCGAAAATCATCTGTTCATTTTCCGTGATTAAAAAATTCTTCGGCATTATCCTATCTCCTGAATTTCGACCCTGGTCGCCGCCCCTTTTTCCTGCCGATACTCCCACTCGATCCCGTGCCGTTCGGCGTCGTCCCGGCCGAGGAGTGCTGCGATTGCGTCCCGGAGAGGCTTGCACCCTCCCACGAGATTATCGTGATCGAGCGGGACAGCGCCGCAGCCGCGAACAATTGTAACGCGAATCCTTGCAGAATCCGGGAATATCCCTTTCGGAGCCGTGCATAACTTGCCCAGTGCGCCCGTTTCAGCCGGTTCAGGCTGGGAATCTCGACGCCCGGCAGAACCAGCACGATCCGCGCGGGTTTTCCCGCAGGTCGGGCAGCGTCCGGCGGCGGTGTACCAGATTCCGCCGCAGCACTCCCAGAGGCCCAGCGCCTCCGGGTCGATTCCGTTTTTTCGTTTTCCATTCAATTTCAAACCTCCCTGTTTGGTTGATCGGTCTCCGGATACGGCGGCGGAATCCGGAACCGGCCGTTTTTCCGGTTCCACTCGAACTCCTGGTGCGTATTCGCCCGGCCGATGTGCTTGTTTTTGATTTTCAGGATGTGCACCTGCACGATGTTGCTTTTCGCCGTCGGGTCGCGCCAGAGCGAAAGCCCGTTGTCGGTCTTGTTCGCGAAATTCGCCGATCCCGCGATGTCGTAGAGCGAGGCGACCGGATACTTTTTCGTCCGCTCATCCTTCTTGAGCTTGGTCGGGTGCGCCACCAGGAACACCAGAACGCCGTTCTGCCGCGCGAATTTCCGCAGCCGCGCCATGAAATAACTGATGTATTCCGTCTCGGTCATCCACTGGGTGCGGGTGTGCTCAATCTCATTGTAGGGGTCGAGCACGAACATCTTCACCCCGTACCGGACGACGCAGACCTGCGCGGCGGCGAGCAGTTCGTCGAGCGTCGGAGTTTTGTCCGCATCCGGCAGAATCACTTTGATGTACTCATCGACCCGAGTGAGCGTCGCTTCCATCTCCTGATAGCTCATCCGCTCCTCGGCCGGACCGAAAAACGGGCGTCCGCTCAATTTCTCGGCGAAGTTCGCGAAGAGGTTTTCAACCGGAAGCATCTCCGGAGAAAACACCGCCGCTTTCCAGTTGTGCAGCTGGATCGCATTGACCACCAGCTGATGGACAAACTCCGATTTTCCGGACTGCGGAATGCCGGTGACGATGTTCACCGAACCGGGCTGAAAGGTGAAATACCGGTCGAAATCCGGGTAGCCGGTGGTGAGGCCGCGCGGCTTCCCCTTGCGATAGTAGTTCTCGATGTTCGCCCGGAACTCCGCCATGTTGCGCAAGCCGGGAACCGGCGCCGGAGTGGCCGCCGTGATCGCCTTGATCACCGCGGCGGCGCCGCAGCGCGTCAAAACCTCATTGATGTCCTTGCATCCCTCCGGGTAGGTGACGAGCTTGCATTTCGCCGGGCCGATCCGGTCGAGCAGCTCTTTTTCGAGCCGCAGGCCCGGTTCGTCCTTGTCGGTCACCAGCACGACGGATTCCGCGTTTTCGAGAATCTCAAGGCAGTTTGTCACGCACTCCAATTTTTTCGTCGCGTCGGAATCGTTCGGCTGCGGCGCTCCCTTGTCCACCGAAACGGCGGTCGGGAAGCCGCATTCGATCAAAGTCAAGGCGTCGATCTCCCCCTCGGTGATGTAAATCGTGTCGGCTTTCTTGCAGGCGTCGATGTTCCAGAGGCAAGGCTCCGGGTCTTTCTCCTGCGCCATGTTCTTGCGGGCGTCGCGATATTTGATGTTGAGGAGTTCGCCGTCCCGATAATGGGGAAGGCGATGCAGAGCGTCTCCTCGCCGGTGCCGGGCAGGAAATGCCAGGCCGAACAAACCCGCGCCTTGACCAGCGTATTGGCGCCGATCCCGCGGGTGGAGAAATAGTCGAGGATCCGCCGGTCGATCTCCGAGCCGACCAGTTTTGCGTCGGGCCGTCGGTAGGTGCGCCGGGGCGGAACCGCCGGTGCGTCCCCCGTCGGAGAGCTTCCCCGACCAGCCGCAATTGTGGCAGTGCCACATGCCGGTCTCGCCGTTGACCGAGAGGCACGGATCGTGCGGCTTTTTCCGTGTCGCGCTGCATTTCGGGCAGAGCACTTTCCGGTCGCCGGGGAAATGATCCGGCAAATCGATTCCGTAATCTGAAAAATGACTCATCACATTACACTTTTCTGATATTTTTCGCTATCATCTCCGATGAAGTATTCCGGAATAAATTCCCATTCCGCTGATTCATCGCCGAACGTCCGCCGCCATTTTCTACCCTGATCATCAGTGTAATACTCATATCGCGCCAGCAAATAAGGGTCGCGTCCGGCGCGACGTTCGTTCCATTCCGCTGACGCATCACGTCTTTGATCGGAATTTTGATAAAGTTTCCACCGGTCAAGCAGAACTTCCCACTTGATGATTTTGCGCCCGTCTTTGAAAGTCCATCCGGCTGCGGCATAAGCTGCAAGGAAATTCGTCGCTTCAACGATGCTCATCATATACGATCGTTCAGCGGCGGCAAGAATCACTTCTTCAGGAGTCGCCGGATAAATAACCATTTTTTTTGTTGGTTCCGGCGTCTCATCTTCTTTTATACATTTCTTCTTTGTTTCTTATATCTGTGTTTATATCTGTATTAATATTAAAAGTACCATAATCGCGCGCGAGATTTTTCGGAATTTGGCAAATCTGTTTTTCCAATTTTGGAAAATGCAGATCCTATTATCTTGGCCTCTCCCTTTTCGGTAACGGTGTACCATAGCGTCCTATCTCTAGTGTCTTCGGAAAGAGTTGCGGTTTCAATCAGATCGCAATCTTTCAATTTCTCCAACGCATATCTGATTTGCTTGACGGTAAGATATGAGAAAATGATTTCAAAAGCTTTGATCGAATTATAGGTCCATGCTTTGCCGTCATGGATGTTTTTCCCATTGGCTCGGTTTTTTCAACCCAAAAATAAATGTGTTTAAGCAAGATTGTCGGAACTATTCCGATTTCCTTTGCAAGATCAGTATTAAAACTGTGTTCCATAATTTTCTCCATGTTTGAAATTAAGACACAATGGGTCATTAGAGGATCGAATTGAAATCGGCTATTCGAGCAGGCCGATGATGGTAAGCGTCGTGTTTTCGCTTGCGGAAAGCTTCACATTCAGATCCTGCAGCAGAAAGATCACATTCCACGCCGACGACTTCTTTGCCGCGCAGAGCAAGGCTTCTTCCCGGCGCAGACGTTTCAAAGGTCTTTCGCTCTCCGGCCAATTCTTGCGGCGTCAAAGCCGATTGGAATACCGGATCTTTCAAATTGCCCTCGATTTCTTTCTGTTCCCGCCGGTTCTCGGCAAGCAGCGTTTCCACGACATGATGCGCAACGGATTTTTCCAACATCATTGCACCTCACGCCTGAAGGTTCTTGTACGGCTGAATCGCGGCGATGCAGCCACATCCCCGACACGCTCCCGGCGGAAGCGTCGCATCCGGTTCTTCCAGAATGATTGAGATCATGACATTCTGGTACTGGAGAATGACCCGTTCGTTGACTACCGTGATCTGAATGGGGTGGGCGAGCGCCGGAGCATTCCCGGCATTGACGGCGGATGTCTTTTTCATCCTCTGACCTCCTGTTGTTAAGGCCGTTGACAATTTCGCTCTCTTCCGCCTTTCTACGGGCAAAAAAAGAGCGGGCTTGGGGAGGAGTTAGAAACACGACAACAGACGCGCCCGCACCGGTTTCCCGGCACAGCTCCCGCAAGCCCGCAAAATTCATTGCGTCCGCGTTAAAATTCCGGAGGTCGCCGCCATGACGGAGGAGACTGCCGCTGTTGTTTAGGGTTTCTACGCCCTTTGCGTTTAAAATACCCCGATCCAGCGGATTGTCAAGTATGTCATGGCGGTTTTTCATGTTTTTTTTCTTTCTGAATTTTTTTCCCGGGGGCGGATCTCCGCCCCCATCTCGGTTGATTACTCTTCGGCCGGTTTGGCCGCGGCCGCCTTGTTGCCGGCGCCCATCGGCAATTCCTGCTGTTCGAAATTCAGCGTGAAGAGCGATTCCCCCTTGAACGTGAATTTCGTCTTTTCGCTGAGGTTCAGCGTCGCGTCAACCGCGATTTCGTTGTTGTTCATCTCGATCCGGGTGCGGAGGTCGAAGGTCAGCTGCGCGGACTGTTCCCCGTCCGCCTCGACGTTCGCCTGTTTGCGCGCCTTGAGGATCTCGGTGATCTTGTCCGCTCCGCCGTTTTCCAGCGCTTCGCGATACGACTTGACCAGTTCTTCAATCAACATTTCCTGCATTTCCCTTGTCCTTTCTGTTGGGTTGGTTGGGGTTAGAACGGAATTTCATCTTCCGGATCGTATCCGGGGTCATCTTCCGGCGGATAGGGGGGCTGCGGCGGGGGCGGAGCGCCGAATCCTCCGTCGTTGCGTCCGCCTTGCCGGGAACTGCTCTGCTGCCGGGCGGCGGGCTGGGAGTATCCGGAATCCCGCCGGTAACCGTCATGCGGCGGCTCCTCCTGCCGTTCGCCGTCGGCGCGGCTTCCGAGGAACTGAACGACCTCCGCCACCACGGTCAGCCGGGAGCGCTTGCCGCCGCCGTTGCGGTCCTCCCACTGCTCCAGGCGAAGCCGTCCCTCGACCAGTACCGGCGCACCCTTCTGCAAATACTGCGCGCAGTTCTCCGCGCTGCGCCCCCATACCGCCACATCGACGAATGTGGTCTCCTCCTGATCCCGGCCGGACTGATCGCGCCAGCGGCGGTTGACCGCGAGCCCGAGGTCACAGATCGCGGTTCCGTTCTGCGTCGTCCGCAGGTCGGGGTCCCCGGTAAGGTTTCCGATCAGGATCACTTTGTTGAACGATGCCATAAAAATTTCCTCCTATTCGGTTGCTTCATTGGGTTCAGGCACATAGATGCCGAGCTCCGTCGCCGCCCAGTCGCGGATCGCCTCGATGTAGCTGGTCATCTCCTGCGTATTGAGGTCGGTCGTCGAGACGGGGATGTTCAGGCAGCCGCGCTTGGGCAGGAACCGCCGGCGCATCTCCTGGTGGAGCGCCTCCAGCTCCTCACTGCCGCGATATCCGCAATTGTCGGCGATGGTTTTCAGCACAACGCCACGGTAGTAGCGGTTCTGGTCGTCGGTCCGGTGCTTGCGGAGTTTCTCCGCAGTCACCATGACCAGCTGCCCCTTGAGGGGGGAGGAGGTGCTGCTTGATCTTCGCCGGGTTGATGAAACGGAGCGTCAGATCGTCGCGCACTTCGGCGGCAAAGGTTGGTTTAATCCCCATCGATCAGCCCATCCGCCTTGAGTTTCGCATACTGTTCGCAGAACGGCGCTGCCGTGCAGTAACAACACCGCTTCGCCTTGGCCGGGCGATACTCCACCACGCCGCCGATTTCGTCCGCCAGCTTCTGCGCCTCCTCCGCCGTCTCCAGCAACCGGAATGCGCGAGATTGCCCTGCCTTCCGGTAGACTGCGTATTTTGCCGGATCCTGCCAGAGCTCCTCCGGGGTGCATTCCGGCAGACTTCCGAGGGCAAACGCAAACTCGCTCAACCGCTCTTCAAGATATTTTTCAGTCTGCTCGATTGTCCAGAGCTCGATCCGCTGTTCCTGGTAGCGCAGCGGCGGGTAGCCGCCGCCCTTGGCCGCGTCGGATTTTTTTCCAGTCGGTGAAAAAGAAGTCGATAAACGCATGTCCGGCCGCCTCGATCCCGTTCTGGTGGAGGAGCCAGCGGTAGATGCTGAGCTGTTTTACATAATCGTCAAACTCGCCGTGGACGATCTTCCAGACGGAGGTGGATTTGTTGTCGCGGATCACGCCGTCGATCAGTGCGTCCGGCTTGCCGGAGATCGTGAATCCCATTTTTTCGGCGTAGAACCGTTTCTCGCGGAAATCCCCCTCCCCATAGACGCCCACCTTTTTCGAGACTGTCGTGGATCGCGGTACCGTACCGTACCGCCAGCAGATCGCTGTAATCCATTGTGAGGTTGTCCGCGTTGAGCCGCTTGAGCGCCCACGCCCGCGCCGGGCCGATGAGCGTCGTTGCGGAAATGGTGTCCGGGTTGTAGTCGTATTCATCGAACGCCAGCCAGTCGCAGATGTGACGCGGCAGGTTGAATTTGTTGGTGAACTTCATCGCGTCACCTCCGTGACGGCGGTCTGGAAGTCGACGCCTCTTGCCTTCATGATCTTCGCGGCGTCCCGGACGATTCCCGTTTCCTGCGGGGTGAACTCTTCGACCCGGGCGCCGATGGCCGCTTCGATCTCCTCGCGCTGGACGCCGAGCGACTGCATGAATTTGACAAGAAGCGCGGCCCGTTCCTCCGCGGTGGCGCGGGGCGGCGGCGGATTCTGTCCGTTCTGCGGCTGCGCAGTGGCCTGCGGCGAGGCTTTCGGCGTCTGCCCGGTCGTCATACCCGCCGGAGCTTCCCCCCGTCAGAATGGCCGGGAAGCGCCCAATCCGGCAATGCCGGAGCTTTCCAGTAAAACGGCTTTTCGTCAGCGGTTGCCCGGTTCCATTCCGGCCCGTTCTGCCGTTCGAACGAACAGATCGCGAAATTCTCGGTCAGGTTGTAGAGATAGCGCCCCATCCCCCACTGGACGGCGGCACGCTTCATGGAATCGCTGAATCCGCCCTTAACCGCCTCGATGTCGGTCTCGGAAGCGCCGTCATATTTGGTGATCCATTCGCCGCCGATCCGGATGGAGATCCCGCAGAGCGTGGATTTCTCGCCCCATTTGGTGAACTCATTGCGCCAGTTGGCCAGTCCGGCGACCTCATCAAGCCGGTTCTGGATTGCGCGGTTGGTGAGATAGCAGAGGACAAACGCCCACGGCTTGCCATTGGAGACGCCGCAGCGCTGAACGCGCCATTCGACCTCGTTTGCCGCGAACGGCTTCTGAAATTCCCGCATCATTTCCTGTTCATTCATTTTTTCACCTATTTGTTGGAGTTGAGTTTTTCGGATTCAACCAAATTCTGGATCGTTTTCCAGCGGCGCGGAATTTCGGTGAAGATTTTTCCGCCGGCGCGTTCGAGTTCCAGTTTGCGGTCATAACTGCGGGAATATTTCGCCTCATCCGTAAGAGCCGCCTGGATTCCGAACAGCGATCGGTCGCCGGTTTCCAGCATCCGCTGGGCGACGGCCTTGTGTTCCGATTCGGTCAGTCCGCAGATCCGGCCGATTTGCTTGGCGAATAGTTCAATATCCAACTCATTGCCGGAATCGATTTTGATATCCGCCGCCTGCTGCAGAACATCACGGTAAGAGAGGTAGAGATCCTTGTCGAAAGCAGTTCTGACCGCGGTGCGGATCGCACTTTCCATTTTTGCGATGGCTTCGCCGCCCTGATGCGGGGAGATTATCGTTCCGGAGACAAGATCGTTGATGTTGCGACCGCGGTGCATGATCTTCACCTGGCCGAGTTTTTCACTGCTGAAAATGCAGCCGTTCGTGCAATAGCGGTCGATCAGCAGGATATCCAGTCGGCAATATCCCTGCCCGACTTCCGAATTGGAGAGGATGAAACCGGGAGAAAACGCCCGTTCGCGGCCATCTGCAAAAATTGAGAACAACGGCTCTTTTGTAACGAGTTTGATGTAGCTCGTTGAATCGGTGCGATAGCCGCCGATGCTCCGGAATGCCGTAGATTCCGGGGTATCCTCGATTGCATCGAGCATCGCGCCGAATACGACGTCGTCGTCGTACCGCTGATAGCAGGTGGAGAGCCACGCCCGGAGGGACATTTCCCCATCCCGAGTTGCGCTCATCCGCACCATTTTTTTGTCCGTCGCCCGTCCCAGCAGGCGGTTTGCATTGTCGATGTAGAGATCCCGCATCCCTGCCTGCATGAGGTTCCGGCCGAAGGTCGAAAATCCGGGAAGCAGTGTTCCCTCGATCTGGTTCAATGCCACCTGCTTGACCGGGTGTACCTTCCCCTCGAATGCGGCTTCAATCCGGGTGCCGTTTGGGGCCGGGATCAGGCGGACGCGGTTCGCGTCAACAACGATATCCTCGCGCCTGGTCTGTTCGATGTCCATCATGACACGCTCAATGGACGCATCAAGAAGCTGGTTCCGATTCTCCATGAAATTACCTCACTTGGTTAAAATTTTGATCCACATCGGCAACATCATGCCGATGACCACCCCGGCGGCGAAAGCCGTTCCGGGGAGAGTTTGACGATTCGGCAGGGACGCTGCCGGGACGGCCGGGAGAGATACAGGTTCATTTATACCCCTTTTCGCAATTGAAGTTCCGCCTGTCGAATGAATACGCGCGCCAGAACGGTTGCAATTCGTTCAATTTGTTCGACAGATAATTCACTCTCTTTTTCCATTGGTGACACGAGTTTATGTCCGATTTTCATTGTTACCATTATTGAAATAGTGATAAATCAGGGCAAAATTTTTTCGATCTCTTTTTTGTTGAAAAACCAGTCGCGCCCGCCGGGAATTTTTTTTCCCGGCAACTCTCCATTTGCAGCTTTTTGCCTCACGCGCGTTTTGCTGAGCCGCAGAAGAGCGGCCACATCGCCGACGGTAATGATCTCTTTTTCCATCCGATATCCTCCGTGTTTGTTCGGGTTTCTATTGTTACTATATTTCAATAAGTGACAAAATGCAAGCAAATTTATTATTTTTTATTGAAATTTGTTGTAATTGATCTATTTTTAATAATAAACAGTGGAGGATACAACAATGATTCCAATTTCGAACGAGTTGCGGGTCGCGATAAAAAAGGCGGCGGAGGATGTGGGGAATCCCTATCAGCTTTCCCTGAAAGCGGGCGTTTCGAATGCGACCGTGTTGAAGTGGCTGGATGGGAAAACCTCAAAAATTTATGAGAAAACGCTCGAACAGCTTCTGCCGTTGCTGCTCATTCACATGAGCCGGGAGGAGATGGAGAACTACCGCCAGATTGTTGAATACGGCGTCGCCGAGTGCAAAATTGATCTGTCTCGCGTGGATGAATCCTGCGTGAACGTCGATACCCTGCGTGAACGGCTTGAGGTGTCCGGAGCGTTTGCTGGAAAAATTGAGCGCGGCTCTGGGAAAGCCTGAATCCTGCGGGGAACCGACGGAAGAACCGGTGTCGAACGATGCGGTTCCGATCAGCGATTCCGGTATCGTCCCGAAAGCGGTCCCCGTGTTGAGTTTCGCCCAGGCGGCAGGCTATGAGCCTGCGTTTGAGCCGATGTGTGACTATATCCGCGAAACGAGCGACCGGACGGCGATTTTTTACGATGTTCCGGAGAATTGTTTCGCACTGGAGGTTTCCGGCGATTCCATGGCACCGGATTATCCGAATGGATCCATCGCTCTGGTGGCGGCCGGCGAATATCCGCAGCGCGGTGATATTGTCGCGGCAAAATTATCCACCGGGCAGGTGGTGATCAAAGAGTATCACCGAAAAGACAATGTGATCCGTCTGGAAAGCATCAATCCGGAGGGAAAAAATTTCGAGTGGCACTGCAAGGAGCAACCCGGATTTGTCATGTGGATGTGGCCGGTGATTGAAATCACGCTGAAACCGCGGGCGCAGCGATGGGCAAAACGAGGGCAGGGATACAAATGAAATACCTGATCTATGCCCGTGTCAGCGAACGTGGTTCCGGATTTGAGGGGCAGACGACGATCCCGATGCAGATAAAAATTTGCGAGGACTATATCCGGCTGATGGGCGGCGAGGTATTCGATCGCCGTTCGGATGAATTCATTTCCGGGAAAAACATCGACGATCGTCCTGCATTTCGCGGAATCATGGAGGAGCTGCGCAGTGGAACAGCTGGGTGGGATGCGATTATCGTCTACAAATTCAGCCGGATCAGTCGCAGTTTGCGGGACAGTCTGAATATTGTCGCGGAGTTGCAGGAACACGGCAAGGGCTTTGTTTCCGCGACAGAGCAATTCGACTGCACCACCACGACCGGGCAACTGTTTTTCAACATGTTGCAGAGTTTCAATGAATTTGAGCGCAAGCGAACCGCAGACACGATACGCGATAAAATGATGTCGATTGCCGAAGCGGGGCTGTGGCCGAGCGGGAAACCTCCGTTCGGTTATCGCCGTGGCGAGCGGAAAGACAATCATCTGTACATCGACGAACGAAATGCGGAGATTGTCCGGGATATTTTTCATTCGTACCTGGATCCGGAGATTCCGGTCTGGTCGATTGTGCGGAAATACCGGAATGTTCTGTCGCGGCCCCGGATTTTTGCGATTCTGCGGAACCCGGTTTATTGCGGGGTGATTCCGTACGGAGGGAAAATTTTTCCGGGGAAACACTCCGCATTGATTACGCAGGAGACATTCGACCGGGTGCAGGAAAAAGCTCCTCGTTCAAATTCCGACATTCGTCCGAAGGCGCAGCGTTACCCTTATTTGCTGGGAGGGCTGGTGGAGTGCATCTGCGGGCACCGCATGACGCCGGCGAGCGCGAAAAGCGGGCAGTACAATTATTATCGCTGCGTTGATGTGGATTTCTGCAAACGGCGTGTTTCAGCGCAAAAAATCGAGCAGGCGGTGATCGACTATTTCAAGAATTGGGAATTGAGCAAGGAGATCATCGAGGCGACGCTTGCAAAGATCGATGAGGAACTGGAGCGCAGGTCGGAATCAAACAATCCGGAGCTGGAAACTGTTCGAACAGCGATTGCGAGAGTTCAGGCGGAACGGAAGCGGACGTTTTCGCTGTTGCTGAACGGTTCATTGAATCAATCGCTGATCGACATGGCGAACTCACGGATTGCAGATCTTGACGAGGAATTATCCGGCCTGCAGAGCCGCCAGGAGCTGTTGCAGAACCAGCAGAAACTCGGGAGCGACGTTCACAAGCTGGCGAAGGCACTGTTGCTGCAAACGAAAACGTTCAGCGAAGCATTGCGTGCAGCGGGGGAGTGTTCTTCTGACGACCTGCGCACCTTAATTCACGCAAACATCCAGAAGGTGATCGACAACGGCGACGGAACATTCCGGATTATTCCACGCAACAGGATCAGTTCGACGAATAGTAAAGAATGGTACACCCGACGAGATTCGAACTCATGACCTTCTACTCCGGAGGCAGACGCAAAACGGCATTTTTGAGCTTGGTTTTCCTGTAAATATACATTTTCGCAAAATTTTCGCAAAATGGTTTTGAGTTTGAGTCTTTTCATGGTATCTTATTTGTCAGATCAAGGAAAGGGCTGGTATCATGGGAATTGAATACAAGAATGGAACCTATTATTACCGCTTCATGATACGTGGGAAGATGCTGCGGGGAACCTGCACCAATTGTCGAACCAGGCGACAGGCAGAAGCCTATGAGCAGAGAATAAAGAAGGAACATGTCGAGGAAAGGGTACAGGTTGATCAAGTCAGGTACCTTGAAAAGCGGCTTGTGGAAGTTCAAGGCGGCAGCATTATTCCTTTATCCCGGGCAATCGATATGGCTTTGGAGAAGCCTCCCTTGTCGAATTCAACGCCCAAAGTACTTGCTCAGCATAGGCATTTCTTCCATGATTTCGTTGCTTATATGTCCGATACCTACCAGATTACCACCTTGCAGCAAGTCAGGAAAAAGCATGCCGAGGCATATATGGAATATGTTCGCACCAACGGGCGATATCAGCATACCGTATCGTATAACCGAGGCGGAAAAACGATTACCTATTCCAGCCGTGTAAAACATTTGTCTTCCATGACACAAAATAAAATCCATATGACTTGCAAGCTGGTTTTCTCCAAATTGCAGGAAGACGGAGGCTTGACTAAGAATCCCTTTGATTTCTCAAGAATGCAGTTGGATAAGGAAAACAGAGAAATATTCGACTCGGAAGAGATACAAGCCATATTGTCAGGTTCAAACGATTTTGTTGTTCCCATCATGCGAATTGCATTGTATACTGGTCTGCGGTTAGGCGATGTTGTTTCCCTCAAATGGGAAAACATCGATTTCAAGAATGGATTTATCACCAAGAAAATGGAGAAAACCGACAAGACAGTCGTAGTCCCCGTGCTTGACTATGACTACATGCAATCCTTATATACCGCTCGGCAATCAGATGAATACGTTTTGCCACAGCAAATGGAAATGTACACTGACAATCAGAGCGGAATATCATACCGAGTCAAAAAAGTATCTCAAATCGTTGGGAATACAAACCACACGGCAAACGGCACACGGCAGGAATCAATCCATCAAGGATGTTCACTCTTGCCGCCATACCTTTGCAACCATTTGTGCAGAGAGAGGAATCCCCTTGTCCGTCGTTCAAAATGCCTTGGGGCACAGTTCGCAAATTGTTACAGAAATTTATACCGCTCATTTGAAAAAGAAGACACTTGCCGAGGAATTCAAAAATTCAAATTGTCAGATCAAAAGATGACTCGGCACGGATTGCCGAATATTTTCAAAATGTGCATGTGCCTCCTGAAGCTGAAAGATTTGCCGAGGAGAAGTATTCAAAAGGTTGCTTATATCATAAGCGAGAACCTTTCCAAAGAAGATATGGAAACCGTTTTTTAAGGTCTGTGGAATTTCCTATACTCCTTATTCCGAGCATCAGAACATTCCCGATGCAAATACTTCAGAAGAGGACTTTGATGACTTTATGCTCGAAATGCCATATGAATGATCACGGGAACCATCGAATCCTCTTCGCTCCCGTGCCATTCCATAACAGTTTTTCGTGTTAGCCTGCAATAACGTTTCCGGTATTGGTAAAATTGACGAATCGGGTTTCCTTGATTGTCGGAGTCAAATCCCCGGAATAAATGACCGCACCGGGTTTGGTATTCGGAACCAGTGAACGGAACGAAGTAATCGCTTCGGTAAAATCAGGATTGTAGCTCCGGGCAGCTTTGATTTCCATCGGCAGGAGTTCCCGGTTTTCATTGAGCAGCAGGTCGATTTCCATTCCTTTGCTGTCCCGATAAAAATAGAGTTCTCCTTCTTTGCCCGCATTATATCGGGCTTTCAGGGCTTCGACCACCACCATGTTTTCGAATAATCCACCGAGAAGCGGATCTCGTGCCACCTGTGATACATCCTTAATTCCAAGCAGGTAGGTAGCCAAGCCGACTTCGGTAAAATAAAGTTTCGGAGTTTTCACCAACCGCTTGCCGAAATTCTGGAAATAACACGGCAACCGGAACACAATATGGCTTGCCTCCAATACCGAGAGCCATTCGGAGAGCGTCGAAACGGAAACGCCCACATCATTGGATAAACTGCTGAGGTTGACCAATTGTCCGACCCGACCAGCCAGCAATTTGATGAACAACTCAAAATTCAAGCTGTTGCGGAGGTTGATTAACTGTCTGGCATCCCGTTCTATATAAGTCATATAGTAGTTGCGGTACAGCAACTCCGGTTCAATATTGGAATCGTAGAGTTCCGGCATAAATCCCTTGAAGAGATATTCATCCCGATCCATCTGAATGCCCGCCTCAGTCAACTCTTGGATGGAAAGCGGAAGCAGTTGCAAAATCGCCGTCCGTCCCGCCAAGGACTGCGAAACCTCGGCTCGAAGATTCGGCTGCTGACTGCCGGTCAGAATAAATTGACCTTTTTTCTTCTTGTCCTGATCGACAATCACCTGAATATAGCTGAGAAGCTTGGGAACTCGCTGAACTTCATCAATGATTACCGGAGCGGAATATTGCTCCAAGAATTCCTTGGAATCCCTCTCTGCAAGCAAGCGGACATCCGGGTCTTCAAGATTGACATACTTATAGTCCGGAAACTGTAATTGAGCAAGGGTCGTTTTACCTGCCTGCCTCGGTCCGGTAATCGTAATCACCGGAAACTTCGTAGCCAGATCAGCCAGCACCCCTTGGATTTTTCTCTTGATCATGTTCATATCCTCCGCTCTGGCAATAATATATCACTGATATAACAAATTTCAAGTTAAATCGAAAATTTGTTTTGAATGAGATTTGGTCATATCACTGCTATCCAAAAGACGGTCTAAGTAAACCCTTACCTCAATTTGAGATATCATCATCTCTATACTACTTTTGGCTTCAAAGAAAGAGGGGCGAACTATATTTTTCGCAGATGATTCTCAATGTATTGAAAGAAACAAGAGATTCAAGAGAAATATGATAATCCTAGGGGAGCTTCTGCTTTTTGAATTATTTTATTGCCAAAACGTGGAAAACCAATTACAAATGGTATCAAACTTTTTATAATACAGCCCTATACAAAAAACGCTAAAGGTAACCACTAATACTGCAGTCCAATATATCGTGTATTGTTTTATTCTATTTTCGAAAAAAAATTTGTTTTGTGAGAGAAATGGCTCTAACGAAGAAGCTAATTCCTCTGAGCATAAAATTGCACTATAACTGACATTCAGGTTATGTTGAAGTGTCTCCAGAGTGTAATTATAACGGGATACGATATCTGAATGCGACATTCGTAGCCATAAAACGGACAAAATCAATAAGCATAATAAAACAACAAATACATCAAACGAGATCAAATTATGGATACCATGGTCTTTGAGCCCATTCACAATTACAATAGATATGAAAAATGAAAATACCGTGATGACATTATTTCGGAAACTCGAAATATATGAATCAATAAGACCATTTGTTTTGGATAGAGACTGCAAAATATAATCGGATATAGAGTCCTTTAATTTTAAGTATTGCTCAACATTTTTTTTAAGATATATATTGTAATTAGAGAGAATCGCTTGGTAGCATGCATCAGATGGTTGTAAAATACCATCACTCGAACTATGCAATGAAAAAATATTTCTAACAACTCCTAATTTATCAGAGGAGTTATCCGACTCAAAAGAAAAGTGAAAAAATTTGTAAAAATCAAAAGCACCACACTGCTCTACCTGCCATTCTCCTTTGATAATTTTATAACCGTGAAAAGCAAAAAATAAGCTTATTTTCTAAGGTTAATTCTGCATAATCAGCGAGATAGGCTAGAGATAAAAGGTTACAAAGTGTATTGAAAATCTGAGGAATGCAACATTTATTCCATTGTGAGCGAAGAAAGAAATCTGATGGTAATACTGTAGATGAAATACCGATGACATGACATGAAAGCTTGATATTATATCTTATTTTTTCTCTCTTATAGTTTTCCGAAAAATTATAAATATCTCCATATTTAACAAAAGCAATAGTCTGAGAACCGAAACTCTCTATTGATTCATCAAAAACTTCAAATGAAAGCTTATTGATGAAGTTAGTGTTAAACCATGTCAATAAAAAATGAGCAGGCTTGCTTTCTATAAACTGAAAAAAAATCTCATAATCATAAACAGATATGTTACCATCTGATATTGTCTTAGTAATTTCTAAAGCAAAAGAAATCCTCTCAAAATCAGAATCTTCCTGAATCCATTGTCTTAGATCATTAAATGTGGCATCTGCTGGACTATGAATTGCACTAGGAGAGTCACCATCTCGCTCAAAGCGCAATTCGAAACGATCCCTCAATGGTAGTTTATTTAAAAACTTTTTTATGATTTCTAAATATCTGATATCAAATGTGATGAAGTTACATTTAAGTCGAAAAAATAAAAAAGACTCTTCTCGCTCAAAGCTACCATTAACTCCAATATTTTTTAAAATATCAGAAATCATTTTCCCAAGGTAGTGGTAAAGTATGGTTTTTGTTTAAATTGCTTAAAGCCTTCAGGAGAATGGATCATTACTAATTTTTTTTCCGTCAGGATTTTCCGCTGCCCATATTTTTTCATCAAACTGCTCAATTCCATCTTTGGTTATTAGGTCAATCTCTCCTGATAATTGAAACTTTCTAATTCGTGCTTTTACCATTTTAGGTACTAGATTAAATTGGGTGTCAAACTTAAACTGTTCTGGCAATTTTTTCAAAGCAGAAATAAGTTCTGGCATTTTCTTCTTTGCTTCTTCTTCCTGCGGTTCATAATGCTCAAAAACTCGTTCAATGAACTCCGAATAGTTCATGACAGCATCCTTTTACGAAATTCAGATATAACGGTATTTCGCAGGCAAGTATAATCCATTGGTGCGATATTTTTAAGTTTTCCAAGCTTGGAGATGACTTTTGAAGATGCCCTTTCCGTATTTATTTCATCGGTTCGTTTTTCTGTTAACTCAAGGAAGCTTTTCCACCAATAAGTAGCAATACGCTTATTATTATCACAAACTGAAACGTTCGTACTCTTAAAATCATTATCAACACTGACTATACACACTTTGTAAACCTGTCGTGAATAGGCAAGTCCAAGGCGTCTTGTAAAATCTTCCCCATCAAGGAATTCTTGATGGTCTAGTTTTACACATAAATATTTTAATATACCGTCATCGTTGAGTAATACTTGGAGAAAACTTCCTTTGCGGATCAGTGATCCATCTTTGGATAAACGATCAAAATATTCTTCTTCAACACTAACTTCTTGAGCCAATAGCCGTAGGGCAATGGTATCGCCTATGTCAGAGAGGCTTTGTTTTTGAAAAGCTAACTGAATACATGCGTAAACTTCGGTAGTTTCTCGCTCAAAATAAAATTCTTTATATTGGCTGCCGCCTGCCACGCCAGTAATAAGTTTTTTATATATATCTGTAGATCTTCTTTCTGAGGATCTATTGGATATTTAACACATTCATTGTTCTCTGTATCAATTTTATGAAGAGTCGTAGAGAGTGTTTCCATGAAATCCTCCTAAGTTAAATTCTTTATCATAAATATAGAGCAATCCAACAGTAAATTCAAGGAGTCATTTGATTCTATATAGCCGGAAATATAAAAATCCCTGTTTTCTAGATTGTGTCGTCAATAGTTAAAAGACCCAAGCTGCAATACACCTGATTTGTACTGCAGCAAGAAACGAAGCAGTGTTTTTAGCATATCTGGTTGCGACTCCGCGCCAACGTTTTAATATCATGAATGCATTCTCGACAAAGTGCCGTAACTTGTACAACTCCTTGTCGTATTCACGTTGCGTTTTGCGATTCTTTCTTGGCGGAATAACTGCCTTCATCCCTGCTTTTTCCGCTTTCTCGACAATTGCGTCCGAATCATAACCGCGGTCTGCCAGAAGAACCTTCGCTTTGATGTTATCAATCAAGGCTTCAGCCTGCTTACAATCCGCCGTGGTACCTTCTGTAATAAGGATTCTGACCGGCATACCATGCGCATCCACGGCCAAATGTATCTTGGTGTTGAGCCCCCTTTTGTCTTGGCCATATCTTGATTGCCTCCACGAGCACCACTCCCATGTGCATGAACTTTGATATGACTTGCATCAATCATCAACAGCTCAAATTCTGGATTGTCAATCAATTCCTGCAATAATTTCTCCCAAACTCCTTTGTCACGCCAACGGCAAAAACGCCGGTGAGTATTTTTCCAATCTCCGTAACTCGGTGGCAAATCACGCCAAGGTGCCCCCGTTCGTAAAATCCAAAATACCGCATTGATAAATTGCCGGTTGTCGCGAGCGTTGCCGCCCCAAGTTCCCCTTGCGCCCCGGTAGCAAAAATTCGATTTTAGCCCAAGATTCATCCGATATATCATGTCGTTCGTATGCATTCGCCATTTTCCCGATATCCTTTTTTTTGACGTTTGCATAATATAGCACAAATCTATTGACGACACAACCTAAAAAAATTTTCGACCGCCTCAAGGCGATAGCTATCCATAATTCGGATTTTTCCATATAGTCGACACATTCCCAATTCTTTTTCGCCATGGTATTTCTGAATTTCGTTCATTTTGAAATGATGGATCAAATCAGCCGATTTCTGTGAAATCAGTCCATTCTTTGGAACCCGTCCAAATTCTGTCTTTTCTTCTCCCAAACTTCCCATTTTGAATCCGTTTTATATTATTATCGATAATTATATAAATGCACTAAAAATACTAATAATTTTATCTATATTTAGACTTGAAATTTGCGGTCCGTCATATATCTTAAGTTATTGTAATATCAATACTTTAATAGGTTAAAATGGACAAGATTGCAGAACTCTCAGGAATGCGGTTTGGGGTTGAGATTGAAACTATCGGAATCAGCAGAAAAGACACCGTTTCAGCCATTTTGGGAGTGGTTGGCGGTGAAGTCAGACATGAGGGCGGTTCTTATGATAAATGGTTTTGCGTGGCTTCTGACGGTCGTAAATGGAGTGTCGTTTCTGATGCCAGCATTGGCAGGAGGAATGCGGAAGTCGTTTCTCCGATTCTGACTTATCCAACTGATATACCAGTTCTGCAAAATGTGATTCGGGCAATCCGCAAGGCTGGTGGCAAGGTCAACTCCTCTTGCGGTATTCATGTTCATGTTGATGCCTCGTGCCTCGATGGGCGGCAATTGGGAAACCTCGCTAAAATCGTTTATAAGCAGGAGCCATTGATTCTGCATGCGCTCCAAATTTCTGAGGCTCGTTTGAACTCCTATACAAAGCCGATAGAACCGTCGTTTATTGAGAACGTTAATAAATACCGCCCGAAGTCTTTGGAGCAACTCGGTAAGCTGTGGTATGAGGATAATGATGATCACCGCTCTGAACACTACCATTCATCGAGGTATCACGGCGTGAATTTTCATAGCCTCTACTACCGTGGAACTGTTGAATTTCGCTGGTTCGAATCAACTCTTCATGCCGGAAAGGTGAAAAGCTATATTCAATATTGTTTGGCATTGGTTCATAGAGCTCAAACGGTCAAATTCGCCGCCAGCAAGAAACGTTGTTTTTCTACGGAATCGGCGAAGTATGATATGAGAGTACACCTCTTACGCATTGGATGCATTGGCAATGAATTCAAAACTATGCGGCATTTCCTTTTGGAGAATATGCCTGGTTGTGCCTCGTATAAACATAAACCTGAGCAAAAGGTGGCATAATGTGTGGTCAGTGCGGAATTATTCTTGGCAAGAAGCGTCGGACTCAGCAGGAACTCAATATTCTCGGAGCTATGTTTACTGAATTGCTTCGGTATAATGAGAGAAGGGGCAGAGATGCCACGGGCATTTATATTGCCGATCAGAGTGGGTCAGGCAAAATTCTGAAAGCTCCGGTTTCTGCGGCACATCTGACAGAAACTGTGGAATATCAGAACGCAATTCAAGTCATCAGCAACAAGACTGTCGCTCTGCTTGGGCATACTCGCTGGAAAACCGTTGGAACTCCGCTTGTCAACGAGAATAATCATCCGATTTCAACGATGCATTGTATCGGAACCCATAATGGGACTATCAGCAATCATGATGAGCTTTTTCGGAAGCACGGTTGGCAACGGATTGGTCAAGTCGATTCAGAAGTGATTTTTCGATGTGCTGATGATTGCATTCACGATGGAAAACTCTGCATGGGGGAATTTTCTGAAAAACTGAGAGAATTTCGTGGAACCATGTCCTTTGTCCTTCTCAATCTCCAAGAGCCGACAACTGTTTATATTGGAATCGGCAATATGCCGTTATGTCTTCGTTATCATCCGAAATTACGGTGCTTGTGCTATTCAAGTGAACTGATGCCTCTGGTAATGACAGGAAAAGAGTATAAAGGGTGGCGGCTTTTTCCGCAATCAGTCATGACGTTCTATCGGTTCGATACTGTTAATTTGATGAGCAGGGATTCTGTTTCAATGCCCTTCAATTTATGACGTGGTACTCACCCATGATTTTTTTTGAAAGAGGCGTTCCAAATGGAACGTTTTGAACCGCTGAAAAAATGGATTCGTTTTGAGGGTAAAAAGCATTGATTTTCGAGAACGTTTTGGAACGACAGGAAATGGAGGAAAAATGCGTTGTGTTATATACAGTCGAGTTTCAACGGAAGAGCAGACCACCGATAATCAGCTTCGGCAGTTGAGGGAATATGCGGATCGGCAAAGTTGGAATATCATTGAAGAAATCCAAGATGTCGCCAGTGGGGGAAAATCTGCAGAAGAACGCCAAGGGCTCAAAAAGTTTTTGTCATGGCACGACAACGGAAATTCGATGTTCTGTTATTTTGGTCGTTGGATCGGTTCAGCCGTGAGGGTAGCCGGAAAACTCTTGAATATTTGACGAAACTTGATGATTACCGTGTGAAGTGGCATTCCTATACCGAGGAATACATTTCCTCGTTGGGAATTTTTTCTGATGCCATTATTTCTCTCATGGCATGTTTGGCAAAACAAGAGCGGATCAGAATCAGCGAACGTACCAAAGCAGGGTTGGCAAGAGTAAAAGCCAAGGGAAAAGTTCTTGGTCGTCCTACGGATGTGATTGCCGACACCGAACAGATCAGAAAACTTCGACGGAGTGGACATTCTTTATCAGAAATTTCACAAATCACAGGCGTGTCAAAAACTCGTGTTCATAGGCTTCTCTCCGCTTGAATCCGTTTTGAGGATTTGAAAAAAATAAAACGAATCCATTCCCCAAAAGTGTCTTTCTTCGGTTTTCATCTTCAGAACTTTCTGATCAAAGGCGCTGCAGGTTGCCGAGAAAAAGACACTTTACCCTATTACCGATTTCACTTTCAGCTCTTTCTGAGCTCAGAACGATTTTTATATTATTATCGATTATAATATAAGAACTTGAAAAGAAATCATTATCGGAAATAATATACGGACTCAATCGATTTTCTCTGTCGTCCAATGATTGATCAAAACCGGGTTGTCATTGGGCGTTTGGCAGTCAAATTCCTTCTGATGGAGTTTTCCATCTTTGCTTAGAAAAGACACTTTCACCATCCTGTCATTGATCGAAAGTCCTTGGATAGTGATTTTTTTTACCGATGAGGTGATTAGCAATATTCTCCCCATTTTTCCAGATACATAAATTACTTTCTGTTCCTTCGCCAAACGAGGATACGATTCCGAAATTGGTGGGTTCGATCACGCCGATCCAGAAAGTGTCTTTTCCGATTACCATCTCCCGACAGAAAGGGATGTTGAGCTGAGCAATGGTTTCGAATTCCAATGTGAATTCGTTCCGTTTGTTCTCGGGGATTACGAAATCCAATTCACCATGATTCAAAGAAATAGTTTGATTCAGAAAGCAAACGGGGGCATTTTTCATACCAAGAAATGCCTGTCGCACCTCTTCAGGAACGGTTAGTTCTGTAAACCGATTTTTCAAACGTTTTTCCTCACGTCCATGCTGGAGCATCGGAGCAATAGAACCATCGCCCATGAATTCAGAATTGCGACGATCCATCAGGCGTTGCCATTCGACTTGGTTAATGAGAAGTTTGATACGTTCTGATTTTGGAAGAACGGAGAGTTTATCGTCGAGAGCGACGAGCATTGTTTTTTCGGCGAGGGTCGCGATAGCGCCCATCGCCGAGTTCATTTCCAGTTGTGTTGTTGCGTTTTCAAGCTCAGTTTCGGTGGTCTGCCGTTCGGCCGTATTCCATTGTGGTAACTGGGAACACCCCGTACACAGAAGCAATGCTATGCCAAGAAGATTTCTTCTCATTCTTCTTTTGTTCCTTCTTTTTCGAATAATTCACATAATCGCAGGTATTCTGCTGGATTTTCTGGAACGGACATTGCATTGAGAGCCGTCCGCAATTCTGCAATGAATATATCATCTTTCCTCAATCGTCGCAATCGTAATCGGCAAAGTTTACAGAAAAGCAGATGGAACCAACAACGAAATCGGAATAGGTGAGGCATTATCCGATTCCGATATCGTTCCAGCTCCGGTAATGAATAATGCCTTCTCATATTTTCTTACCGTCCCTGTAGACGACGTAAAGTTTCATCCATTCTCAAAACTTCAAAATAGCCTTTGGGGGTGTAATGTTGCATTGTATCGGAATGCAGATAATAGAATTTCTTCTGTAATCGATCTAACTCTTCATTTCTGATTTCCAATCCGTTATAGTCATGATTAAAAAATCGGAAACCACCAACGAAAAAGGAGCTGATATAGGAGATTGGTAATTTATATAATGCTAGGGAGTCAACTACCGATGATAATTTTGGGTCATCAGAAGCTCGAAAACGACGAGCATAGGACTCCATAATATTATTATCTTCCCATACAAAATATATACCGCTGCTACACATGATCAGCAGAAGAATCATAACAGGAATACCAATTCCCAGTATGATTTTTTTCTTTTCACCCAATAAATTCTTCCTGGTAATTATGATTTCCTGTTGACAATGCGGACATGAAGAACTTTGTCCGCTCCATTTATTTTCAGCCTGAAACCGAGTTTGACAATGTGGGCATGTAAAAATAAACATGATTGAGATCCATTCTATTGACGTTGAATGATAGTTCTTGCGGCATTTTGAAAGTTAATCATGGTAATAATATAAAATACCAAACCTCCAATTATAGCTCCCAAGTAGACTAAAGTAAAGAATACTCCAATAATGAATATCGTATTGGCTCCGATAATCATAAGTCCCCATGCAATGGGAGCTGCTGCTCCACAAATGCAGGCAATCAAAGGCATCGTTTCAAGTTTCTGCTTCCCCAAGTCAGTAAGAGCATTGAATGCTTTGCCCAATCCCCAAATGCTTACAAACATCCAATATAAGCCGAAAACCGGAATGAACAGGAAACCGACAGCCTTGCCCGGAGTCACAGAACTTGGTTCCGTTTGAACCAAATTCCAATATTTATATAACAACATGCAGAAGAATACAGCACTGGCGATTCCACCTATACCAAATGTTGGGATTGCCAAAGCCAAGGAGAGCCACCACCAGAAGAACAGGGTGTCAAGCTCTTTTATCACAATGGTATTGGAAGTGGCTGGCATCAACTGTGGAAGGCTTGAATTTCTCTGAACTGAAGATGGGGGAGAAGGATTTGTTGGGTTCTACAGATCCTTTACAGAAACGGCAAATTTTTGCCTGAAATTTGATCATTTCTCCACAGTGTGGACATGGCTTTTCTGTCGCAGGAACGGCAATGGACTTTTCGCAACAAGCCGGGCATTCGTATTCCTGATTCTGCAATGAGGAATCCAAATCAGTTAAAGTCCCGCAGGAAGGGCAAATAAAAGGGAATTTATTGGAAGCAGAAGGATTCTTTGGAGGATGTGACTGTGTTGATACTGGATGTTGAGCCTCCGTCAAGGTCGGAGAGGTGATTGGCGTTAATTGAATTTTCAGCTTTTCCGGTGTTGTCTCCGGAACAATAGTGATGGTTTGACTACATTTAGGACATGCGGCTTCCATGCCGGCCCAATCGTCCTCGGCTTCCAATTTAGCGTTGCAGTGCGGGCATCTGAAGTGAAACATCTTGCGTTCCTCCTTGTTGGGGATTTTTATACAAAAAAAGCGGTACATCCGAAAATGCCCACTTCTACGCCTACCACAGCGCCACAAGAAACATAAATCAGATGTACCGCACAAAGCGGACACACCGATTCTGCTCATTTCTTGTGGACGTCAAATGTTGAAGTGGTAGTTCAGAAGTGGACGTCAGTATCAGGTTGTCAGAAATTATTCTTTAAATTACTTGTGATCAATAATCCTTTCCGTTGTTTACAGATAAGGATTATTATACACCCTCATGCATATGATGTCAAGTAATTATTTGATACAAACGTTCTCTTGCATTTGGCTGCTTCAGCGTAGAAGTGGGCAAATTACCGGACAAGAAAGAATCAAACCTGATAACATCCTCCGATGGTCGCATGCGGATACTGAGCTTGAGCTATTTGTCTCGCACGTGCCATGTGATCTGCTTCAATGATGGTTTCAAAAACCGTGGTGCGAGTTTGAACGACAACTCTGAATTTCATGAAAATCCTCCATGTTTGTTGCCGTCTACAGATAATCTACATTCTCCGAAATTCAAGTCTGATTTCAAAGATAAATCATTAATAAATAACAACATATGAGATTATTGGAACAAGAGTGATCCGAGGCATTCTGGGAGCGATTGCGATTCTGACGATAAAATTAATCATAAGAGCTGTTGATCACGCCCAGAATCGCCCCGGGATGGCTTTATGGCTTTGAGAAAACGAAATCGATGAGTTCTTGTTGTTTTTGGCGGACTTCTTCCGCATCTGCATCGGAGTCAGCCATCGCCTCTTGGTATTGATAATATTCGTGTTCTCGACCGATCATCTCCGCAACGGAACGAGGAACAATGCGATATTGGGTGGTATCACCGAGTCTTTGGGCGAAAGAATAGATGAGTCTTTCTGCTTCTTTTTCCGTATTGAAAGCGTAATACTTCAACGCTCCATTCTCTACAAAAAGAGCGAAATATTCCTTGTTCTCAGGGAAGTTGATGTGAAAGTCAGAACTTGCATTATAGATTATGCGCTCAAATTGTTCGTTGTATCCTGAATCTACTAATCCTTGTAGAACATAACCAAGCTCTCTGAGCAAGGTCTCCATAGTCGCTGCGTTTTCCATTATTTCCCCTCCAATATTTTTTTCAATTACGCTCTCTTCATAGTACACTTTTTTCCGATACAAATTTTTGGCAAATCCCAACGGCGAAGAGTTTGCCTTGCAATTCCCAAGCGTTTAGCTGCTTCAACCGCACTCAATAAATAACCATTCGTATTCTTTAACATTTTTTGCTCCTTCTGGCGTTCATTCGCCATCAATAAAGAAAAAATATAAAAAAATGTGTACATTGGGGATAATTGTTATAACCCGTGGGTTACAATTTTCAGAAATGGAACTTTACTGGAAGCATTATTTTATGATCCGCTTCCTTAGCAGCTGGTTCTAGCAGAAAAAATTATAGAGCTTGAGAAAAAAACTTGAGAATGTTTTTCCCTCAGACTCTATATATTAAAACTATTTTTCTATTTACGGCACTAGAATCGGGTGAAATCATTCAGCACCTGATTCGTGTAATCTCAAACCTATGCTGTCTTTTTGGGAGACCTTATTGTCGTATGGATATTGACAAACTGCCATAACGGTCTTGGTTTTGTTTTTTCCCATGGGTCACGACAAAACCAAATAGGTTTATTTATGTATTCGACATGTCTGTAATCAAAATCCAAAAAGTATCCCCAATCAGCACAGCAATCACGACAGCATTTGAAAAATTTTGCTGGACTGTCATGAATCAAGAAATCGTCAGTAACGGGATCGAAATCATCAAATTTTAGAGTCGAGAGATCGGTATTTAATCTTTTGATATCGCCGTTTAAAACAAGTATTAGAGTTTCAGACGTTTTCATTTCATATAAAATTTGTCCTGTGTGTTCAGGATATCCGTCATAATGACAGCATATTGAGCGAATGATATTTCTTTCTTTGATTCCAATTCTACATCTTGTAAGCATAATTTAAATTTCCTTTTTTGTTTTATTTATATTAATATTTATTACTTGTTTTCGATCATACAGTCAAATCCCATATAATGACGATATGTCGTTTGCATAACCTCTGCGGCTCGATTTTGAGCATGGCGTGGCACAATCACAGAATCATGGACGGGAAGTGCCGGAATACCTTCCTGAGCCAATACAGAGAGGATGTGGAGCATCATTTCTCCGTCCAAACGTTGAAGAAAAATTCCGCAATCACTGCCGAAAAAGCGACGGATTGGTTTGTGATGCTCCATAAGTTCGTCAATGAGTCTTCTCCAATTCGGCTTGAATTTTTCAACCGCATTCAAAATCTTCATTTCTTTACTGAGGATGAATGGCTTTCGTTTCAATGCCCATAGGGTTCTTTCGATTGATTGCAATGTTCCCCTGATACTCCTTGCGTTAAGTAGCCTCAACATCAACGTCTTGTATAAAGAGCGCATTTTTGTTGAAAAATACATGTAGGGATCTTCTTGTAGCTGGATTTCCATAATGGCATATAGCATTGATATGTGGAGTGCTTTGAAATCTAATTCCACAGTGGATTCTCCATTAATGGTTATCGTTGCTCTTTCTTCTTGTGAAAGATTCTGCCATCCTGCTCCTCTTTTTACAATTGAATACAATCTGCCTCCACAATCAAAACTTCCCCTTGAAAAAACTGCTGATAATCTTGGATATAATATTTCTCTGCATGAATTATCATTTCTCCCCAGTATGGGAGGAGTTATATACTTGGTATTGTTATATTTGTAATATGGATTAGGTAATAGACTCTTGGATATATTCCTTATATATTGGAATTTATTAGATTTATAGCAGGAATTAATACAAAAAATTTCGTCCGAAAAAAATGAGAAATTCGATTTTCTGTAAAGGAAGTCGATTTTCCAGATATGTCATGGAGAATTACCGGAGGAATCGGTTTTACAGTGTAAAAATCGGAAAATCTTAATGTACTGAAATGCTCATAAAGGTTTTTTGTCGCCCAATAACGACTGACTTGTCCCAAATTACTCTCACGGTCGAAATGTCCTCTATGTTCTGCAATGAGCCTATTGTTTGTCAAAAAATCCAATACTGTGATGAAAGTCCCTTTTGATAACCTGCGATCCGATAAAGCGGTTTCGCCATTCAAAAAACGGCTTGAGCGGGGAATGGCAACACATTCTCCCTGCATATACGCCTTGGCAATATTCGCCACGACCATAAAAAGGTATTCGACTACCTGATCCAAAGTTTTGCGTTTGGCATTCGGGCTGATCGGAAAATTAGGAAGTAGACTCTCAATGAAGTTGCTGACTTCTGAATTATCGATGGATAAATTAACGTCGATAGGACGTGAACTGCCAAAATCATGACAGAACTCAAATAAATCCTCATAGTTCATCATCACGTACCTCCGTTTTTGCAAGAATACTATCCTTTGCCACAGACTGAACATGTTTTGCAATTTCCTGCTGTATCGGTCTTGCGACTTCCCTTGAAAGATCAAGCAATTCATCGATATGCGCCGGAGCCACCATTGGAATCAACTTCTTGATGAATTCAGCAGTAGTCATCTGGAACCTCCTCCATGGAGCTGAAACACTCCATACAGCAAATACTCTGAACGTCGTCATTGTTCACTGGATTGACTTTGTGAGCAACATTTTCGCTTTCCGCAATGGTTCTGAAGCAGACCATACAAAATTTTTCACTTTTTACATTTTTCATTTTTATTCTCCCATTTTGGAGCACAAAAAAAGGGCACTCTGAACAACAAACCAATGCTACCGCCGAGGCGATAAGCAATTCGGTGTGGTTGTTCAGAGCACCCCTTGTGCTCTGTGAATTACTTTTTTCGTGCCATATTAATTATGACATACTAAATAATATAGCATTGTATTTTAAAAAGTCAAATTTTATTTGTAAGGCAGTAGATTGCCGCTTTGAAAATCGGAAGGTGACATTAGATCGTGTCGTCAATAGTTAAAAGACCCAAGCTGCAATACATCTGATTTGTACTGCAGCAAGAAACGAAGCGGTGTTTTTAGCATATCTGGTTGCGACTCCGCGCCAACGTTTTAATATCATGAATGCATTCTCGACAAAGTGCCGTAACTTGTACAACTCCTTGTCGTATTCACGTTGCGTTTTGCGATTCTTTCTTGGCGGAATAACTGCCTTCATCCCTGCTTTTTCCGCTTTCTCGACAATTGCGTCCGAATCATAACCGCGGTCTGCCAGAAGAACCTTCGCTTTGATGTTATCAATCAAGGCTTCAGCCTGCTTACAATCCGCCGTGGTACCTTCTGTAATAAGGATTCTGACCGGCATACCATGCGCATCCACGGCCAAATGTATCTTGGTGTTGAGCCCCCTTTTGTCTTGGCCATATCTTGATTGCCTCCACGAGCACCACTCCCATGTGCATGAACTTTGATATGACTTGCATCAATCATCAACAGCTCAAATTCTGGATTGTCAATCAATTCCTGCAATAATTTCTCCCAAACTCCTTTGTCACGCCAACGGCAAAAACGCCGGTGAGTATTTTTCCAATCTCCGTAACTCGGTGGCAAATCACGCCAAGGTGCCCCCGTTCGTAAAATCCAAAATACCGCATTGATAAATTGCCGGTTGTCGCGAGCGTTGCCGCCCCAAGTTCCCTTTGCGCCCCGGTAGCAAAAATTCGATTTTAGCCCAAGATTCATCCGATATATCATGTCGTTCGTATGCATTCGCCATTTTCCCGATATCCTTTTTTTTGACGTTTGCATAATATAGCACAAATCTATTGACGACACAACCTAGGAAAGTGATTTCCATTTCAGAAGATTTCTGGAATGACACGAGCAACTTCCTTGTGAGAGCTACTTCAAGACCGTAAATGTCAGCCTCAAACAGCTTTCGCAAAATTTTCGCAAATCTGAGGGGGAAATCCTGCTTTTTCCACACAAAAAAAGAGATCGTGAATTTTACCTCACGACCTCATTTTGAGCTTAAAAATGGTACACCCGACGAGATTCGAACTCATGACCTTCTACTCCGGAGGCAGACGCTCTATCCAGCTGAGCTACGGGTGCCCATGTCATTGTTATATAAAATACTCGCTTTTTTTGATTTTTAAAGCCGGAGTTGACAAGAATCCCGTTTTTTTAATGATTTTCCCGGAAATCATGGAAATTCCGGAATTTTCCCTCCCCCTCATCTTCCGAAATTGGTAATTTTTTCAGTTCCGTTCCCGAAATGCCCCTGCGAAATATAAAAGCACCGGCAGAGTGTATCCCCTCTGCCGGCACCCGCGTCGATTCGCTCCTTACCTCTTACTTGATCCGGGAGGGCTTCACCAGCGGATCCACAAATATCAGCTTCTGCCCCGGCTCCAGAACGTAGGGAGTCAATTTTTTCACCGAAGTCAGCGTGGCAGGAAAACCCGCAACTTCACATTTGACCTGCTTGAATACAAAATAATCGGTCGTCGTCAGCTTGTAACGCGTCCCGAGCAGCGTATCCGCTCCATTCTTCTGGCAGGCATCGTACACCGCCGCACTCTTGGCATAATTGGACGGGGACGGGAAAAAACTGAATGAGGAGAGATCCGAATTGTCCGCAAACCCATCCGATCCCCACGCAAATATCCCGAAAAGCACGTTGACGTTCCCCTCGCCCGAAACGCGCTGGTCTTTGTGCGTGTAGTACTCCTGATAGCCGGTCGATACCGTCTCCGGCAGCGCCAGACTCTCCGCCCCGTCACTGGTGTTGATCGTGGTGCAGCCGGTGGTGAAGAAAAATGCCGCCGCCGTTCCCAGTACAACTCCTAGCCACTTCTTCATCTGCAATGCTCCTTTCTTCTAGTTGATTCCCGGTTGCAACGTCCTCTTCCCCTGAAGAAGCGTCTCACCCCTCACGTATCAGCCCCGAAACCCGGTGCCGCACTCCTCTTCTCCAAAAACCTCCGCCTGAAAGGTGAACAGCCGGGCCTCCGGCCGTCGCCAGGCATCTTCCGGCAAACCCGCTTTGCGTGAAAGATAGCGCAACGTCGTCTCCCGATCCCAGTGCTGCTCCGGCGCCACCTGCGGCAGAAATACCGCCCCGCGGCCGCCCAGTCGCAAAATAATCCCATCCTGCCCGATTCGGAACTCCTCCGCAGAGGCGATCGGAGACGCCGGAGTCAAAATCGAAAGTTCAATCAAAATAAACGGCAACTCTTCCGCTTCCAGCGGCGGAAAGCGCGGATCACTCTGCGACGCGTTGATCGCATTTCGAAGCAGATTTTCCCCAGCGGTTCAAACGCTTCAATGTTGCCAATGCAGCCGCGAAGCTCCCCCGCTTCCTTGAGGGTGACGAAGCAGGAACCCGTTTCCGCCAGTCGGGGAAACGGAGGAGGGGCAGGCAGCTCCGCTCCGGCGAGATCCCGCTCCAGAGCCTCCCTGACAAACTGGAGCAACCGAACTCGTTCTGCCCGGGTGAAGGATCGGATCTCCATACTTTGCCTCCTCCATGCGGAACCGGTCAGTTCCGGTCGTAGTAGATGCGGGCCGCCCCGCAGACAATGAAGCCGATCGTCGGCGCCAGACCGGCGAACATCGGATTGAGAATCCCACCTTTGCCCAGCACCAGAAACACCTGGGCCACCACGATGTAGATCACAATGATCGCCACCGCCGTGATGATCGCCATCAAACTGCCGGTGCGCTCATTCTTCGTCGCCAGCGGAATCCCGAGAAAAACCGCGAGGAAACAGGCCCACGGAAATGCCAGCCGGTAGTAGAACACCGTCATGTAGATCGCCTTGACCCGTTCCGCCAGATTCGGATTGCGCTGGACATAATCCCAGATCACCAGTGTGGGCAGCTCATCCTTTTCCTTGATCGCATTGATGATATCCGATGGTGTCTCCGGAATCTCCTCCGCGCTGAAGGCGATCGACCGATAGGAAATCGGATCGTGCATCGTCGAGGTGCCGCGGCTCGCCGTGTACTCGGTTTCGTCGTTTTTATCGTAACTCAGGAAATTGCCGTCCTGGAAGGTCCAGACGCCGCTGTCTGGATCGAAGGTCACCCGATTCGCGAAGAAATCCACCTTGCGTCCCTTGAGTTCCGCGGTGATTTCGCGGGTTCTGGCTTCGCGGGAGAGCCCGAGCAACTGCTCGGATTTGAAACGGAATATCTGTTTGATCATTGCCTGCTGTTCCTGCTCCGGCAGGTCGAGGATGATGCTCCGGATCATGCCGTCGGACCAGAAGGTCTTGACGGTCACATTCTCCTGGGCGCTCCCGGCGGTGAAGGTTTTGAACAGCCAGTGCCGCTGCTGATCAGAACTGCGGAATGCCAGCAGATTCTGCACGCTTTTCCGTCGGTCGACTACCGCGTCATGAACCCGTTCCGCCTGTCGTTCGGTGTACGGCACCAGCGCTTCATTGAAGTAAATGTTCACGCCGGTCACCACCAGCCCCACCGCGAAAATCGCGCCGCCGCAGCGGAAGAGCGATACCCCGGACGCCCGCATGGCGGTGACCTCCATGTTCTTGCCGAAAGTGGCCATCGTCCACATGCAGCCGAGCAGCATGGTGATCGGCAGGATGAACCGGACGTTCCCCGGCAGTTTGTAGGCCAGATAGAGCAGGATGCTCCGCCACGGCGCCTTCGCTTCGAGAAAGTCGGAGATGTCGCGGTAGACGTCGCTCAGAATGAAGAGAATGACGAAAACCAGCAGCAGAACGCTGTATTTGATGAGAAATTCGCGCAGAATATAGCCATCCAGCTTCGGCAGCGGAAACCAGCGCCGCGGAAGCAGGGTCAGATCATTGTATTGCAAGTGCTCTTTCTTGTCCATGAGCACTAATATACACCGCAATCACAACAAAAAAAGTTCCCGGAGCATTTTTTCTCGCAAAAAGTCGGGGAATGGTGCGCGGAGCCTTGCGGTCGCGGAAGAAAAAGCGGAAAATCTTCGCTCCGGCGGTTGACAAATCCCGGTTTCGGCTTCATACTAACATGGGATGATCCGAATCGTTCAAATCCCGGCGCCGGTGGGCCGCCGGAGGAATACGGGAGGTGGAACCATGGCGAATGTGAAACTGCCGAATCGAATTTACGGGAACTGGATCTGGAAAAATCCCTTCTCAATCTGCCCGACAGTTTTCTCCTGATGCGTCGGGAGTTCGTCTGCCCCAGCGTCGGGCTTGAGACCAACCTCTGGATCAGCGCCAACAGCGCCTATCAGCTTTTCATCAACGGCCGTCTGGTCGGCTTCGGGCCGCGCGCCCACCAGTCCTGCGGCACCAGTTACATCGACCAGCACGAACTCACCTTCTATCTCGAGGCCGGCATCAACGTCATCGCCGTCCAGGTCTACTACAATTCCGAACTTGCCGCTCCCAACCGGCGCACTCCCGGACTCTGGTGCCAGATGGAGTCATCGCGTCAGGAGATTCTCTGCTCCGACGACTCCTGGCACATTCTCGAAGGGGAGTGTTTCTGCGGCCCCAGGGCGAGAATCAGCGCCGAGCAGGGGCTGACCCAGTTTTTCCGCTCATCGATGTGTCCGCGCAAATGGACTCACCAGATGTACATGCCCGATCACTCCTGGACGCGCCCGGACCACATGGTACCGGTGGGGGAGTTCGGTTCCCGGCTCGAACTGCATCCGCTTGCCCCGGCTGCGATTTCCGACGAGCATCCGCTCTTCGAACCGGTTGAACGCGGCCGTATCATCGCTCCGCCGAACTGGACGCAGGTGAGGTTTCGCGACTGTTCGGGCAAGTGGCGGGAAACCTTTGCCGCCGGAAGTTATCTTTTCTGCGAAGAAGCGCAGGAGCTGCCGGTGCGGATCTTTACGGATGATCCGTTCAAATTCTTCTGCAACAACAATCTGGTCTGTTCCGGAAGTCATCGTGACGGCAGCGAGGGGGGATGTCCTGCCCCTTCGCGCCGGCTGGAACCGGCTGGTGCTGGTTCAGGAGCCGGGCCGCCATTCGATGGGGTTTCTGCTGATCTTCCCCGGAGAGCTGGATGACGATACGATCCGCATCTACCAGGACATGGTCGAAAACGCTCCCGCCGCCTGGAATATGGCCGGACCGCTCAAGATGACGCTGGAGGAGGCGACTCCTTCGCTTCATTTCGAACGGCTTCAGGTGCAGAGCTATTTCCCAACCATGGGGGATCTTACTGATCCGGCGGATATCCTGGCAAACTGTCTCATGCAACCGGAGGACTCCCCGGTGCTGAATCAGCCGCTCCAGACCGGCGATTACCTCATCTACCGCCTCGACATTGTCCGGTACGGTTTCGTGCGGTTCTATTTTGACGCTTCCGAAGATGACATCATCGACATCACGGTCGGACTGCGGCGGACCGCTTCCGGCGGCGTTTCTGCCGGAGACGGCATTCGCGGGACCGGGACGCTGATTCATCGCGGGGGCAAGACCACCTACCTGACTTTCATTCCCGCGGACTGCCTCTATGTAATGGTGTCGATTCGACGAGCCGCGGGGCATGTGCTGGTGGAGAGCGTCAGCTTTGAAGAGCTGGTCCGGCATGAACGGCATGAAAGTCTTTTCCGCTGTTCCGACGAACTGCTCAACCGTTTCTGGGAGACCGGCCGTCAGACGCTCCGCCGTTCGGCGGCTTTCGTGCCGCTTTCGGAGTCTCGGGCGGACTACGACTGCTACATGCTCGACGCCTATATTGATGCGGCCAACATGGCGTCGGCCTTCGGCGACTTCGATTACATGGCCGCGCGGCTCCGACAGTTTTCGGATGCCCAGCTGGAGAACGGCGAGATTCCGGCGTTGACCTACGGCGTCCGCCACGCCTCGCAAATCCACCATCTCTTCTTCTATCCGGTGTGGATGAATTACAACTACCGCTTCAGCGCGAACCTCGTCGAACTTGAGCGCGCGGTCCCGAACCTCGATCTTCTGCGGGAGTATTTCGAAGCTCTGCTCGATGAATCGACCGGGTTGCTGGTTGATGTGGAAAGTCGTTTTGCGCTGCAGAGCCGGCTCTCTTACGGCGATTTCCAGCCCGGAGAGACGCCGACCTATCTCAATGCGCTATTCTGCCGGTTCCTGCTTTCGGCCGCGGAGATCTACCGGGTGGTCAACCAGCCTCTGGTTGCCGCCAGATGCGTCAAGCTGGCGCAGAAGGTGGCGGAGGCGTTGCGTGAGCGGAATTTCGATCCGGAGAAGAAGCTCTTCGCCCGCTGGAACCTGGACAGTCCGCGTCATCCGGACGACAATCTTTTCGCCAATTTCTGCGCAGTGTTCGGCGGAGTGCTGCCGCTTGAAGCGTTCGAACACTTTTTCTTCTCCTTCTTCAATTTCGATCCGCCGTTCGACCGGAGTGAGGAGTCGCATCATCCCTATTTCCACTTTCTCTTTCTGGAGATGATGTTTGCGCTCGGTCAACGGGACTGGGCGTTCCGTTATTTCCGCGATTACTGGGAACGGCGGCTGTGCGGCGACTCCGGTGCATGGCGGGCTTCGCTCGACAGTCTCGATCCGGCTCCCACCAAATTCTCCGATGGAAGCTGTGTTTCACCCAACATTTTCCTGCTCCGGGAGGTGGTGGGAATCCGCATTGCGGAAGCCGGCCATACAGTTATCTACTTCTCCCCCGCCCTGAATCAGGTGGACTGGGCCGAAGCGGTCATCCCGATGGCTCGCGGCAGGCTCAAGGTGAAATGGGAAAAATTGACCGATGGATCGCTCGATGTGACGCTCGATGCGAACATTCAGGTCAAGATTCTTCCGGAAATGACGCACAGCCAGCTTCGGAACACCACGTTCCGCCTCGGCGAAAAGGTGACGCTGCTCGATCCGCCCGCCGACCTGGTCGACGACGTGGAGGAGCCCGCCGAATAACTCCGGCCGTGTTCGCGTCAGCGGTATTCCAGCTGGAAGAGCAGGGTCTGCGGGCCGGCGAATTCGCAGTGGATTCGGTCGGTCTTCTCCAGCTGGATGTTTCCGTCGAAAAGCTCCGTTATCGCGGCTGCATGCCGTGGCAGGCGGATTTCGCAGCCGCCGGGGCCGCCGCTGTGGACCATCAGCAGGTCCTCTGCCGCCCAGACAGGTATCGGCATGTCGCAGTAGAGGTGCACACCGGCGTTGCGCGCGAATTCCCGCAGCGTCTCCGGGGTGAGTGTGTCGAACTGCGGGCAATAGGCGGAAAGCCAGCCGTTACGCGGAACCGGTTCCCCGGGGACTCCGAAGGAGAAGCCGGTGAGTTCCCGCATCGCCGTTTCCGACCACTGTTTGCCGTTGGAGAGTGCGGCGCCGTGGAGCCAGAGAATGGTCCGGCCGTCGCGGAAGAGATAAGACTCCAGCAGGGAGCGTTTCTCTGGTGTCACCTCATAGAGCGCGGGCAGAATCACCAGTTTAAAGCGGTTGAGTTCTGCGATCCGGGGGAGGTCGGAGAGCGTATAGACCCGGTACGGGGTGCCGAGCCGGTTGCAGCAGCGGAGCAGGGGCTGTATGAGTTTTCTGGTAAAATTGTCATCTGACTCATCGTCCACATAGCGAAGACTCGCCGGGTCGACGATGACGGCGATTTCGGCGTCCGGCTGGCGGTTTTGGTCGGCGAACCGCTCCCAGAGTTGTTTGAATCGGGCGATCTCCCGGAGTGTTTCCCTGCCGATGAAGAATTTTCCCCACATGTCGAACCACCAGAGGGAGGTACCGTGGAAGAGGGAACGGCAGAATTCGCGTCGCAGACCGGCGATGTCTTCCGCCTCATTCTTCCAGAGCATCGGCATCCAGGTGAGTTTGGTGTAGGCGTTCAACTCCAGGTTGGCGGTATGAGTCCGGTGGTCGCATTCGTGGAGGCAGCCTTTGCCGGCGAGGTGGAGCGAACCGTTCGGCGTCATGAATCCACCGCCGCCGCCGAGTTCGCGGTCCTGATAGGATCCGGGACTGATGAGAAAATTGACCTGGTCTGAAGCGAGAATTTTTTCATAGGCGAGATGGCCTGCCTGGACCAGTCTTCTGTTGCTGAGTTCCAGAACGTAGCCGTAAAAGACTCCGATCTGCTTCTCCGCCGGAATCAGGGCGCGGGCCGCTTCGGCGAACCGGAGAATGGAATCCGCCACCAGTTCGCTGTGGAACTGCCAGTAGCGAAGCGCTTCGGCGTCCTCCTGTGGATCGCGAAGCCCGTTGTGAGGGGCATGAAAACGCTTTACGTAAGAGGGAATGCATTCCGGTTTCTTTTCGCCGCGCGCATTTACCCACTCCCGGTATCGATTCAGTTTCTGGAGGGATTCGCGGCCGTTGGAATAGTCCATCCATTCATCGGTGGTGCCGCAGGCGAGGATGTAGCAGCATATCAGATTGCCGTATTTTTTCTTCGGCGTGGCGGATCAGCGCCTCCATGTAGTTGCGAGTCGCTTCGAACCAGGCGGGAGATGCAAGCGCATCGGTGAGCGAGAGGAAACTGTCGGCGGGGCCGCAGTGGGCGACGTTGAGGCGGCGTGCCAGCCAAGAGGGAGAGTTGAGGTCCACCATGCAGAGAATTTCCGGATTCGGAGAGATTTTCTTCACATCTTCGATCTGCTGATCGAACGGGGTGAAGTCGTAGACGTTCGGCGCAAGCCAGGTGGGGGCGTATTCTGAATAGGGTTCGCCGAGCGAGTTGGTGCTGTGAGCGGGGAAAACGCAGAATTGATTGACGCCTGCCGCAGTGAAATCCTGCATCGCGCTGAACTCTTTCCGAAAGGAACGATAAGCGAAAAAACGGTTTCCGGTTCATGAATCTTTCCTCCTGCCTGAGGGCAATGGGTTTGATTTTTATTTTATATTATTAAATATATATTTTTTAATTATTTATTATTAAAATAGCGCCGAAGAAATGAAATGCAAGTCTGCTGCTGAAAAAAGGAAAAAAGTCGGTCGTAAGCGCGTTCATCGCGGCGAGCACTTCCCACGGCTTGTTCTCCGAGGCCCGTAAAGCGCGTTCATCGCCGCGAAGTACGTCTCTACGGCTTTGACCGCGCACCGTAAAACGCGGTCAGCGCCGCGAAGTACGTCTCTACGGCTTTGACCGCGCACCGTAAAGCGCGTTCATCGCCGCGAAGTACGTCTCTACGGCTTTGACCGCGCACCGTAAAGCGCGTTCATCGCCGCGAAGTACGTCTCTACGGCTTTGACCGCGCACCGTAAAGCGCGGTCAGCGCCGCGAGCGCATGTGAGAGAACTGCTTTGCGTTCCGCAAAGCAGCAAGGAGCGATTGCGACGCAGTCGAACGGAGTCGAGCGGAGCCACTCCGGCGATTGAGGAGTTGGCGGGCGAAGCCCGACAAGTAAAACCCGCAGGGCCGCGTGCGGATCAGTATCAACCCGGCTCCGACTTCTCACGGGCGGGGGAGGTCTGGAGGGCGACCGGCCCTCCGGCTCCCACGAGCAACATTTTCTCACAGAAGGTCAGCCTGCCGCCCCCCATACCGACCATACACAGCAGAAGTCGGAAATTTCCGCTCCGGTATCGTTCACGCCCATTCGAAGAGGTCTGGAGGGCGCCCGGCCCTCCGGCTCCCACGAGCATCATTTTCTCACAGAAGGTCAGCCTGCCGCCCCCATACCGACCATACACAGCAGAAGTCGGAAATTTCCGCTCCGGTATCGTTCACGCCCATTCGCGACTCACGAGCAACATTTCCTTTCTGTCACGCGATGTTTTTTTCTCTTCACGAAGTTGAGAACATGCATGCAATTTGTCGATACACCCAGCTTGCAAAAAAAGGAAAATCAGGATTATACTTGATGCAAAATAAGGATAAGGCAGTGTCAATTCCGGAGGCGGCGAATGAGATTTTTAAAAACGCACAGCTGGGCCTTTATCGTGACGGCAAATATCCTGCTGGCATCTGTTTTCGCCAAAAATATGATAAGTTCTCCTCTCGATTATGATTTCTCATGTTCCTATGGCGTACCTCTGGCGATATGGGAAACGTATTCACAAGATCAGGTGGAACATTTTCAATTCATCAGCGGAGCTTACAAAGGTAAGTGCGGTTCGTATTGGTGACCGCTCTGCCATATTGAATTTTTTTATTGACGCAATTATCTCTCTTGTGGTATTTTATCTTTTGTTGAAATCGGAAAAAGAAAGCCGGGGAGTGTGTCTGTTGCGAAAATATTCCTTTATTTTAACGCTTCTTCTTTCGTTTTCATTATGGGCAAATGTTTTTATCAGCTGGGAGAATACCATATATCGTCTTTTATATTTAGCTGCGGTCTCTCTTGAAACAGTTTTGATTTTGTTGGCGATAATCAAAACTGTTGCTGTCTGGAAAATCCGACTTCCGTGTGGTACGTGAACGGAGTAGAGGCGAAATGCAAAACTTTGGAGAGAAAATAATGGTTGTGGGAGCCGGAGGGCCGGTCTCCCTCCGGACCTCTTCGATGGGAGAAGACAGTGCTGAGGCGGGAAATTCCGACTTCTGTAGTGCGTAGTCGGTATGGAGGCGGCAGGGTGATCTTCTGTGAGAAAATGTTGCTCGTGGGAGCCGGAGGGCCGGTCTCCTCCGGACCTCTTCGCCCGTGAGAAGTCTGAGCCGGGTTGATACTGATCCGCACGCGGCCCTGCGGGTTTTACTTGTCGGGCTTCGCCCGCCAACTCCTCAATCGCCGGAGCGGCTCCGCTCGACTCCGTTCGACTGCGTCGCAATCGCTCCTTGCTGCTTTGCGGAACGCAAAGCAGTTCTCTCACATGCGCTCGCGGCGCTGACCGCGCTTTACGGTGCGCAGTCAAAGCCGTAGAGACGTACTTCGCGGCGCTGACCGCGCTTTAGGGCCTCGGAGAACAAGCCGCAGGATGCGCTCGCGGCGCTGACCGCGCTTTAGGGCCTCGGAGAACAAGCCGTGGGAAGTGCTCGCGGCGCTGACCGCGCTTGTGTGGACAAAAAACTCCCCCGGAATTCAGTTTCCTGTTCCGGAGGAGTATTTTGATTTTTCGTTGTGCGGTTACTCTTTCCCGCAGCACTTCTTGTATTTCTTGCCGCTGCCGCAGGGACAGGGATCATTGCGGCCGACTTTCGGGAATTCACGGTGGAAGGTTACCTGTACCTCCGGTTCCTGTGAAGCTTCGGCCGGCGCTTCCTCCACTACCGTTCCGGAGAGGACAGCGTTGCCGGGAAGTTCTGGCGCTTCGGCCGGGCCGCCGCCGAACTGCCCGAAGGTCTGGTGGATCAGCTCCTGCGGCATGGTCGCGAGCAGCTCTTCCAGCGAGAGCAGCCGGGTCACGGTGACCCGGAAGAGATTGCCGGCGACATCGTGGTAGATTTGATCCATCAGCGACTTGAAGATCTTGTACGCTTCGTGCTTGTATTCGACCAGCGGATCCTTCTGCGCGTAAACCCGCAGCGACATACTCGAACGGAGGTTGTCCATGGCGTAGAGATGCTCCTGCCAGAGCCGGTCGATCGCTTCGAGCACCGTGTGGCGCTCAAGATACTGTACCTGATCCTCCGGCAGTCCGGCATTCCGGTCGCCGTAGGCGTTTTCAATCCGTTCGACGATCTGAAGCGTCAGCGCATCAGGATCTACCAGCCGTCCGTCCTGAAGTCCTGCGGTGAGCTCCTCCGCCTTGAATTCGAGCGGGAAGGTCAGATTGAGGTAGGCGACCAGTTTTCCCGCGTTGAATCCGTCCTTCTCGCTGCCCCGGCGGGATTCATCCGGCGCCGCGGCGTTGTTGACCTCGGACTCCACCACCTGCTCGATGATGCCGAAGAGCACGTCATGCGGATTCTCCGACAGCAGCGCCTCCTTGCGAAGCCCGTAGATGATCTCGCGCTGTTTGTTCATCACGTCGTCGAAGTCAAGCGTGCGTTTGCGGATGGCGAAGTGATGCTGCTCCACCCGGCGCTGCGCGGTTTCGATCGACTTGTTGAGCCACGGATGCTGGAGTTCATCCCCTCCTCCAGCCCGAACCGTTCGAAGATCTTGACGATCCGGTCGGAGCCGAAAAGGCGCATCAGGTTGTCTTCCAGCGAAACATAGAACTTCGAGGAGCCCGGGTCCCCCTGGCGGGGAACAGCGGCCGCGAAGCTGGCGGTCGATGCGGCGCGAGTCGTGGCGCGAACTGCCGATCACGTGAAGACCGCCCAGTTCCGCGACGCCCGGCGCGAGCTTGATGTCGGTGCCGCGTCCGGCCATGTTGGTGGCGACGGTCACGGCGCCGGGCTGACCGGCGCGGGCGACGATTTCCGCTTCGTGCTGGTGGTTCTTCGCGTTGAGCACGTTGTGCGGAATGTGCCGCAGCTTGAGCATGCGGGAGAGAATCTCGGAATCTTCCACCGAAATCGTTCCGAGCAGAACCGGCTGCCCCTTCTTGTGGCGCTCCTCCACATCCTTGAGAATCGCGTTGAACTTCTCGCGCTTGGTTTTGAAGATCGAATCGTTCTCGTCCTTGCGGATGCAGGGGCGGTTGGTCGGGATGACCGTAACGTCAAGCTTGTAGATCTGATGAAACTCCGCCGCTTCGGTTTCGGCAGTTCCGGTCATGCCCGCGAGCTTTTCGTACATGCGGAAGTAGTTCTGGATGGTGATGGTCGCCATCGTCTGCGTTTCCTGCTCGATCTCGACGTTCTCCTTGGCTTCGAGCGCCTGATGGAGCCCGTCGGAGAAGCGACGCCCCGGCATCAGACGGCCGGTGTGCTCGTCGACGATCATGACCTTGCCGTCCTGCACGACGTAATTGACGTCCTTTTCAAAGAGGCAGTAGGCCTTGAGCAGCTGCGAGAGATCGTGAAGTCGTTCGCTCTTGTCGGCGAATTCCGCCTGGAAGGCGTTGCGTTTTTCCGTCTTTTCTTCCGGCGAGAGAGCGTCGTCGCTGTCGATCGCATTGATGGTGCCGAGCAGGTCCGGCATGATGAAGGCGTCCGGATCGGAGGGCGACAGCGTCTTGCGGCCGCGCTCGGTCAAGTCCGCTTCGTGAGTCTTCTCGTCGATCGAGAAGTAGAGCGCTTCCTGCACCTCCTGCAGCATGCCGCGGTTGGCGTCGCTGCGGACCCGCAGTTCGAGTTTCTCAAGCTCCTTGACGATCTCACCGTCTTCAAGCACGTGAAGCAGCTGCTTGTGAGTCGGCAGACCGAGTTTGACCTGGAGGAGTTTCAGCATCGCCTCTTCACGTTTTTCCGAAGAGATGTTCTCCTCGGCGAGCGCGGCGCGCGCTTCGCGCACCAGCCGCGAGCAGAGCAGATTCTGCTTGTTGTAGAGATCCGCCACCAGCGGCTGAAGTTTGTCGAACTGATGTGTCGACATCGGCACCGGACCGGAGATGATCAGCGGCGTCCGGGCTTCGTCGATCAGAATGCTGTCGATTTCGTCGATGATCGCGTAGTAGTGATCGCGCTGCACCAGCTGGGAGGCCTCGTTCGCCATGCCCATGTCGCGCAGGTAGTCGAAACCGAATTCGCTGTTCGTACCGTAGGTGATGTCGCAGGCGTACTGTTCACGGCGGACGTGCGGCGGCTGCTGGTTCTGGAGACAGCCGACGGTCAGCCCGAGGAAGGTGTAGATCGTGCCCATCCAGGTGGAGTCGCGCAGCGCGAGGTAGTCGTTGACCGTGACCAGCTGACAGTTGCGCCCGGTCAGGGCATTGAGGTAGAGCGGCATGGTCGCGACGAGGGTTTTCCCTTCGCCGGTGGCCATTTCCGCGATGCCGCCGCGGTGGAGTGCGATGCCGCCCATGAGCTGGACGTCGAAGGGAACCATATCCCAGACCTGTTTTTGCCCGCACACTTCGACCTCGCGGCCGACCATGCGGCGACAGGCATTTTTCACGACGGCAAAGGCTTCGCAGAGGAGGTCATCGAGGGTCTCGCCGTTGGCGAGGCGCTGTTTGAATTCCGGAGTCTTGGCCTGGAGCTCCTCATCGGAGAGCTTCTGATACTCCTCCTCCAGCTGGTTGATCCGGCGGACCAGCGGAAGCATCTTCTTGAGATCGCGCTGCGATTTGGTGCCGAAAACGGCTTTCAGAATTTGATTCAGCATCTTATTTCGACCCCGGGCGATCGACCGGCTGCCCCGCTTTGCAGAGAGGACACTCTTCCGGCTGGAAGGTCGGCAACGACAGTTTGAGGGCGCTCTTGAACGGAACATCGAACTTCGCATCGCCTCCGGAACGGTCGACGATTACCGCGATTCCGACGATGTCCGCGCCGAAGCTGCGGGCGAGATCGATGGTCTGCTGGACGCGGCCGCCCTTGGTGACGACATCCTCAGCGACGAGGATCCGCTCGCCGGGCCGGATGGTGAAACCGCGCTTGAGGACGAGTTTCCCATCCTCCTTGTCGGCGAAGATGGCGCGGCAGCCGAGGGCGCGGGCCACCTCCTGACCGACGATCAGTCCGCCGACGGCGGGACTGATCACCGCGTCGATCTTTTCTCCGCGGAACTGGTCGGCGAGGAAGCGGCAGACCGTCTCCGCCTTGTCGGGGTACTGGAGCAGCAGCGCCGCCTGAAAGAAACGGTTGCTGTGCAGGCCGCTGCGGAGCTGGAAGTGGCCGGTGAGCAAGGCGCCGGACTCTTCCAGAATTCTGATGATTTCCTGTTCTGTCATAATCGTTCTCCTGTATATCATTGTGATTGATACCGTCCGTTATCCCCCCGGGAAATTCCCCCCCCGAAAACGACACCGGCACCCGCCTGCCTCCGGGAAAAATGCCCCGTTCGGACCGGCCGGCGCCTGTCGACGCATCCACCGTTTTTTCTGAATGCCGGCGTTCAGCGGAACGTATCCGGCGAAGAGGGCTCCACCCAGAGGTGGAAATCGACCTTGCGGTCACCGACTTCGAGCGTGATGAGGGTATTCAGTCGCGTCAGCAGAAGCGCGTATGGTATCTTTACCTCTCCGCCGGCGACATTGACCGAGACGTTGCTGTCGCCGAGGATGTCTTCGGCATGGCGGATGGCAACGATGAGTTCGAGCATCCGGCCGAGTTTGTCCTTCAGGGCCGCATCGAGGGCGTAAGGCCGGTGGCACTTCGGGCAGACCGCCTGAAAATCGCGTCCGGCGATGTCGGCGAGGTTGAATTTGACCACACCGTCGCACTCCGGATCAAAACAGTGGAAATCGATCTGCGCCTTGGCGCCGAGTTCGCTGGTTGAACTGCTCATGACTGGTTCCCCTCCTGCCGCCGGTCAGGCGTCTTCCCGTTTGATGATGTCGAGGATCTGAGCGGGCGCCGAGACATTGGCGATCAGCTCTTCGATCAGGGCCGGATTGCGGAGGCGGCGCGAAATGCTCGAGAGCAGCTGGAGGTAGGCCTCCTGATTTTCGTCAGGGGCGACGGTGAAGACGATCACCCGGACCGGCTGATCGTCCTGCCCCTGATAGTCTTCAATCGGATTTTCGCAGACGCCGATGATGACGTAGGGGTGGTTGATGTCGTTGACGCGGATATGAGGCAGGGCAAGCATGCCGCCGACGCCGGTGGTCATCATCTGCTCCCGTTTCCAGGTCAGCCGGAAGATGACGTCGCGGCTCAGTTTCGTGAGATCCGCGGCCCGGGTGATGAGCTGGTCCATGACCTCGAGTTTGTTCCGGCCGTCGAGCGCCATCACGGAATCCTTGGTCACGTACTGGGTAAAATCATACTTCATTTTTTTATTTCTCCGTCTACGGTTTTCCGGTCACCTGAACCTGTGCTGCGGGAGGACCGGAAAACGGTCCTGTTCAGAAAGACACAGCAATTTCCAATAAAATATCGCGCCACTTTGTTTTTTCAACACTTTAACGAAAAAAATCTGGTGGAAACGGCTCTTTTCCGGTCCTGTGGCGAAAAAAGGCCGCAAAAAGTTTTTTCCCGGGAACCGGACGCTTCCGCCGTCCTCCTCCGCCGGGCGGTGCCGGTCGGAAAAAGCGGGCAAATCCCGACGCATTCTCTTGACAAAAGGGTTCGGCACGTTTATTTTAATTAGATCGTCAAATAGGTCGATACATCAAACAACAGGGAGACGGGTCAGGGTAAATGAAATATCTTGAACTGACGATCGGCGCCGTGCTGGTCTACAATTTCGTCCTGTCGAGGTTTCTGGGCATCTGTCCGTTCCTCGGCGTTTCGAAACGGCTGGGGACGGCGATGGGCATGTCCGGAGCGGTGATCTTCGTGATGACGCTGGCGTCCTTCATCACCTCGGTGGTATTCCGCCATCTGCTCCACTTCAGTTTCGGAGGTTCCGTGATCGATCTCGGATTTCTCCAGGTGCTGCTCTTCATCCTCATCATCGCGGCGCTGGTGCAGCTGATCGAGATCATGCTGCAGAAGCTCAGCCCGGTGCTCTATCAGGCGCTGGGAATCTACCTGCCGCTCATCACCACCAACTGCGCGGTGCTCGGTGCGGCGACCATCAATGCGAACAACAACTACACCGTGCTGGAGTCAACCGTGTTCGGATTTTTCTCCGGTATCGGTTTCGCGCTGGCACTGCTGCTCTTCGCCAGTCTGCGGGAACGGCTGGAGCTCGCTTCTCCGCCCACCGCGTTTCAGGGAACGCCGATCGCTCTGGTGACGGCGGGAATCCTCGCGATGGCGTTCGTCGGTTTTTCCGGGCTTTGCTGATCCAGGGGAGGGAGTTTGTTATGATGACTTTGGTGGCGGCAATCGTGCTGATGGCGGTGCTCGGGCTGGCGCTCGGCATCGTGATCGGCTGGTTTGCAAAACTGTTCCGGGTGGAATCCGACGCCCGGGTGGAACTGGTGACCGAGCTGCTGCCCGGCGCCAACTGCGGCGGCTGCGGCAAGGCGGGGTGTTCCGATTTCGCCAAATCGGTGGTCGCGGGGAGAATCCTCCCTCGAAGTGTCCGGTTTCCAGCAAGGAGCAGGTGACCGCGATCGCGATGGCGCTCGGCATCGACGCCGGGGAATCCTTCCAGCAGCGGGCGGTGGTCTGCTGCGGCGGCGACATGGAGCAGACGGTCCGGCTGGCCAACTACAACGGCGTGCTCGACTGCGTTTCCGCTTCGCTGGTGGCGGGCGGGCCGAAAGGGTGCGAATACGGCTGCCTCGGCATGGGAACCTGCGCGCGGAAGTGTCCCTTCGGCGCGATTGAGATCATCAACAACCTCGCGGTGGTCCACCGCGAGCTCTGCGTCGGCTGCGGAAACTGCGTCGCGGCCTGTCCGCGCGGCGTGATCAAACTCGTTCCCGCCGATGCGGAGGTGCACGTCTACTGCAACTCCCCGCTCAAGGGACCGGCCAAGAAACAGGTCTGCAAGGTGCCCTGCCTCGGCTGCCGCAAGTGCGCCCGCTACGCGCCGGAGAAATTCACGGTCAACGGCTTCCGCGCGGAGGTCAACTACGGCGCCCGGCCGCTGCCGGATGCGGCGGATGTTCAGGCGATCGGCTGCCCCACCGGCTGTCTGCTGACCGTCGAGGAGCACCTCAAGATCGAACAGAACGAGCCTGACTGGAGTCCTGCAAAATGAATAAGAGTTCAAGAGAAGTTCTGACCTTTGAAGGGGGGATTCATCCCTCCGGCGACGGCAAGGCGCTGAGCAGCGGTTCGCCGATCGCTGCCGCGCCGCTGCTGGCGAAATATCAGGTCGTCATTTCCGAAAACGCCGGCAAGCCGCCGAAACCGGTGGTCAAGGCGGGCGATCTGGTGAAGAAATACCAGCTGATCGCCGCGGCCGACGGTTTCGTCTCGGCCAATCTGCACGCGCCGACCAGCGGCAAGGTGACCGGTATCATTGAGGTGCCCGGTTCGATGGGCGTCCCGGTTCCGGCGATCGAGATCGAAGCCGACGGGCAGGACGAGGCGGGCGAAACGCTCCCGCCGATCGACTGGCGGAACGCGGCTCCGGCCGATCTGGTGGCCCGCATCGCCGCGGCCGGCCTGGTCGGCATGGGCGGCGCGGCGTTCCCGACCCATGTGAAACTCTCGCCGCCGCCGGAGAAGAAGATCGATACATTGATCTTCAACGGCGCCGAGTGCGAACCCTACCTCACCGCCGACCACCGGCTGATGCTCGAAGCGCCGGAGCAGGTGCTCGAAGGCGCCGCGATCTCCGGCCGCATCCTCGGCGTCTCCAATATCTATATCGGAATCGAGGAGAACAAGGCGGACGCGATCGAGATCCTCGGCCGCCGCGCCAGTGAGTTCGGCGTCAAGATCGCCGTGCTCAAGGTGCAGTATCCGCAGGGCTCCGAAAAGCAGCTGATCATGGCGATCACCGGCCGGAAGGTTCCCGCCGGCGGGCTGCCGATGGATGCCGGCTGCGTGGTGCAGAACGTCGGCACCGCCGCGGCGACAGCCGACGCGGTGGTCCGGGGGCTGCCGCTGGTGGAACGGGTGGTCACCGTCACCGGCGAAGTGGTGAAGAATCCGGGGAACTGGCGTCTCCGCATCGGCACGCCGGTGATCCGGGCGATCGAATTCGCCGGAGGCGTCACCGAGGAGCCCGGCAAATTGATCCTCGGCGGACCGATGATGGGATTCGCCCAGAAGTCGTTCGATGTGCCGGTCTGCAAGAACACCTCCGGAATTCTGCTGCTTCCGGTGAGCGAGGCGCTCAACTACGATCCGGTCGGCTGCATCCGCTGCGGCCGCTGCGTTCAGGGCTGTCCGATGCACCTGACCCCCTGCCTGCTGGCGAGCGCGATCGAGGGGGAACGCTTCGATCTTGCCGCTCAGAATCATGTGATGGACTGCCTGGAGTGCGGTTCCTGCGCCTACGTCTGCCCGGCTCACCGGCCGCTGGTTCAGCATATGCGCCGCGCCAAGGCCGAAATCCGCAAGCGCAAGAAATAACCACTTCGAAAGGTTTTCCATAGATCATGAGCGAAAACGAAACCAACCGTGATGTGATGCTCCCGACCGGGTCGAAATTGGTCCTGAGCTCCTCTCCTCACCTGCATGGCGCCGAGAACGTGCGCCGGATCATGTACCGGGTGGTGCTGGCGCTGCTGCCGGCGGCCGCCGCGGGGGTCTGGTTCTTCGGGCTTCAGGCGCTGTGCGTCATTCTGGCGACGATGATCTTCTGCGTCGGCGCCGAAGCGCTCTGGTGCAAGCTGGCCGGGAAACCGGTCGTCGGCACCATCTCCGACTGCAGCGCGGCGCTGACCGGACTCCTGCTCGCGCTGAACCTGCCGCCGGGGACGCCGTTGTGGGCGTGCCTGGTCGGCGCGCTGCTGGCGATCTGGCTGGGCAAGCAGGTGTTCGGCGGACTGGGCAACAATCCCTTCAACCCGGCGCTGGTGGCGCGGGTCGGACTGCTGATCGCCATCCCCGGCATCATGACCACCTGGGCGCCGGCGACCGGCATGACCGCGCAGGGGTATCCCGAAGCGGCGGAGTTCTACAGTCCGGCTGCGCTGGCGGAGCTGGAAGCCGGCAAGCCGCTCGATTCGGTGACCTGCGCGACGCCGCTCGGCGTGGCCGGAACCACCAAAAGATCCTCGGCCGCACGCCGGAGGCGCAGACCAACTTCTCGAAGATCGACAACGAGGCGCTGCTCTGGCGCTACTTCTGGGGCCAGAAGGGCGGCTGCATCGGGGAGACCAGCGTGATCGCCCTGCTGATCGGCGGACTGCTGCTGATCGCCTTCAACCTGATCAACTGGCGGGTGCCGGTCTGCTACATCGGCACGGTGGCGGTGATCACCGGCGTGGTGCACTGGTTTCTGCCCGGAGTGACGCCGACGCCGCTCTTCCACATCCTGACCGGCGGACTGATGCTCGGCGCCTTCTTCATGGCGACCGATATGGTGACATCGCCGATCACCGGGGCCGGCTGTGTGGTGTTTGCGGTCGGGTGCGGAGTGATCACCAGTGTGATCCGGATCTGGGGAAACTACCCGGAAGGGGTGAGCTTCTCCATTTTGTTCATGAATGCGCTCGTGCCGCTGATCGACCGCTGGTGCGGCCGGCGGCCTTTCGGCTATGTGGCGAAACGGGGGTAGAAAGATGAATCTCAAAAATACGGAAAATCTCTGGGTCCTCGGACTCTTTCTCGGAATCACCGGATTGATTTCGGCGCTTCTTCTGGCACTCTTCTCCGATCTGGTCGCTGCGCCGATTGCGGCCGCGGAGCTGCGCAATCAGAACCTGGCGCTTCAGCAGATACTGCCGCCGTTCGACAATCAGCCGTCGGAGCAGGCGGTGGAGCGCGACGGAATCCGCTTCATGGGCGCGTATGAGAAGGGTAAACTTGTGGCGGTCGCCGCGGAGGCGACGACGCGTGGATACGGCGGTCCGATACGCGGTCTTGTCGGGATGGATCCCGACGGGAGAATCCGGGCGATTCTGATCACGGCGCACAACGAGACTCCGGGACTGGGGTCGGTGGTCTGCCAGCGTCAGTTCCGCAAGACGATCTTCAACCTCTTCGAGGAGCGTCCGGAAGGGCTTCCGCCGAACAAGATTCTCGACCAGTTTTCCGGTCGTCGCCTGAAGGCGGGGAAACACTGGCGGGTGAAGAAGGACGGCGGTCACATGGATTACATCACCGGGGCCACTATCTCCAGCCGCGCGGTCACCGAGCTGGCTGACAAGGTGGCGAACTGCTACCTTGAGGACGGCGCCGAAATCCGGGCGGAGCTGGAAAAAGCGGGAGGAAACGAGAAATGAGTCTGCTCAAGGATTTTACCAAGGGGATCTGGAAGGAGAATCCGGTGCTGGTTCTTCTGCTCGGCACCTGCCCGACACTGGCGGTGACCAGCAGCGCCACCAACGGCGTCGGCATGGGAATTGCAACTACTTTCGTGCTGGCCGGGAGCAATCTGGTGATCTCTCTCATCAGCGGAATTGTGCCGAAGAAGATCCGGATTCCGGTCTACATTGTGGTGATTGCGACCTTCGTGACGATCATCGATCTTCTGATGAAGGCGTATGCGCCGCCGACGCTGTATGCCGCGCTCGGAATTTTCATCCCGCTGATCGTGGTGAACTGCATCGTACTCGGCCGGGCCGAGGCGTTCGCGTCGAAGAACGGGCCGCTGCGCTCGATTCTTGACGGCGCCGGGATGGGGCTGGGGTTCACGCTGACGCTGACCATGCTCGGTGCGATCCGGGAATTCCTCAGCACCGGATCGATCTTCGAGGTGAAGATCATCACGGCGTGGACGACTGACTTCCTGCTGCCGTCGGCGGCGCCCGGGGCATTCATCATCGTCGGCACGATTCTGGCGCTGCGCAACTACTTCTCGCGGCGGAAGGCGATCCGGGAAGGACGGCTCTATGTGCCGCCGCAGGGGATGGACTGCAAGCATTGCCGGATCTGCACGCCGGCGGCGGACGAGGATTAAATTTCCGTGGGTGACGCGGTGTGCGACGCAGTGAAGCGCACCGCGTTCCGGCGGGAAGTTGGCAAAAATTGTAAATGGAACTTGCAGAATTTTTTTTGAGTAATATATTATAAGTTCATGGTACAGCAATACTGCACTTCTATGGCCGAATCCTCTGGGCCTGTGGGAGTGGTGGTTCCGGACCGGCGCGGTTAGAATAACGTGGCTGTTGCCGCGCCGAAGGGTTCGGGGCCTGTTGCTTAAGTGCCGGATCGTGGATTGAGATCGAAAAAGAAAAGAGGTTCAGAGTTTTATGGTCAGAGTCAGATTGAAGCGTACCGGAACCCGCAATGTGGCCTGTTTCCGGGTGGTGGTCATGGACAAGCGTTCCAGCCGCGACGGCAAGGCGATTGAAGAGCTGGGCTTTTATGATCCGCGCAGCAAGGAAGAGCACGTCAATCTGGAGCGGGTGGACTACTGGAAGGGCGTCGGCGCCTCCTTTTCCGAAACCGTGGAGAAGATTGTTGAACGGATTCGTTCCGGCAAGAGCCTGAAGGACGTGGTCCGTCCTGCCGTGCCGTCGAAGAAGGCGAAGGCGAAGGCCGAGGCGGAAGCCAAGGCGAAGGCGGAAGCGGAAGCGCAGGCCGCCGCGGAGGCGGAGGCGCCTGCCGCGGAAGCTGCTCCTGAGGCCTGATGCCGTCCGCCTCCGCATCGGCGGAACAGGCGGGTGGGGAATCAAGGTAAGGAAACAAGAAAATGCTGAAAGCATTGCTGAATTTTTTGACCGGCGGCTCGAAGGATGATGCGCCGGCAAAGGCGAAGAGTTCCGCTTCCGGGACCGGCAGTCTGCATGATCTGGAAGGATTTGTCGACTATGTGGTTCGTTCGCTGGTCGATTATCCCGATGAGGTGCGCATCCAGAGTGAAGAGAATGAGGAAGGGTGCTCGATCCGGATCTCCTGTCGCGGAGAGGACATTGGTAAAATCGTCGGCAAGCGCGGGAAGACCATCATGGCGATCCGGGCGCTGGTGAGCGGCGCGGCCGGAAGGCAGCGCAAGCGGGTCTCGGTCGAAGTTCTCGATTGAAACCGGAAACGAGGATGCAGATCGACATCGTAACGCTGTTTCCGGAGATGTTTCCGGGGCCGCTCGGAGAGAGCATCATCGGGCGGGCGGCGGAACGGAATCTGGCGGAGATCCGCGCTGTCGATCTGCGGAAGTATACGCACGACGCACGCGGTACGGTCGATGACAGGCCGTATGGCGGCGGCCCCGGGATGCTGATGAAGGTGGAGCCGCTGGTGGAAGCGGTCGAAGATTTGAGGCGTCCGGAGACGGTGGTGATCCTGACCAGCCCGAGAGGGGAGAGGTTCACCGAGTCGATTGCGCGCGAACTGGCGCAGCGGGAGCATCTGCTGATCGTTGCCGGTCATTACGAAGGCGTTGATGAACGGGCGATTGAATTGATTGCCGCGCGTGAGATGTCGCTGGGCGACTTTGTGCTGACCAGTGGAAATCTTGCGGCGATGGTGATGGCGGATGCGGTGATCCGGTTGCTGCCGGGGGTGCTGGGTGATGACGCGTCGAGCGTCGAGGAGTCGCACTCTGCGGGACTTCTGGAATATCCGCAGTATACGCGCCCTCCGGAGTTCCGGGGGCGGAAGGTGCCGGAGGTGTTGCTTTCCGGCGACCACGGCAGGATTGAACGGTGGAGGCGGCTCCAGGCGGAGCGGCTGACCCGGGAACGGCGGCCGGATTTGTGGGAAACGTATTTACAAACAACGGAGACGGAGTTGAAATGAACATACTCGACAAAATTCGCAAGGAACAGGTGAGAGCCGAGCGTCATGAGTTCGCAGTCGGCGACACGATCCGCATTCACGTCAAGATCGTCGAAGGCGACAATGAGCGTATCCAGCAGTTTCAGGGAACGGTGATCGCCCCGCCACGGCAGCGGCATCGAGGAGACCTTCACGGTTCGCCGTGTGCAGGCCGGCCAGGGAGTCGAGCGGGTGTTCCCGATCAACAGCCCCCGGATTGAGAAGATTGAGATCGTGCGTCGCGGCGATGTCCGGCGCGCCAAGCTCTACTATCTGCGCGACAAGGTCGGCAAGGCCGCCCGCGTCAAAGAGATGCGCACGAAGTAAGAGCTTCGATCACTTCATGTCGAATCGTGTTTCGGCATTGTTATCCGAGGCGGATGAACTCCTCCGGCCAGAGCGTGAATGCTGGGCGGAGGGGTTCTGTTTTGTCGCCGGGGTGGACGAAGTCGGGCGCGGACCACTGGCTGGGCCGGTGGTGGCGGCGGCGGTGGTGTTTCCGCGCGGAGTGTCGCTGCCTGCGGTGAATGATTCGAAAAAGTTGACCGCTCCGGAGCGGGAAGAGCTGGAGCGCGCGATTCGGGCGGTGCCCGGCGTGTCGATCGGGATCGGTGAGGTTTCCGCGGCCGAGATCGACCGGCTTGACATTCTGCGGGCGACCTGGCGGGCGATGCGGCTCGCGGTCGAGCAGTTGGGAAAGGTGGATTTTATTCTGGTGGACGGGCGTCCGGTGAAGGGGCTCCCGTATCCGTCGCGGGCGATGGTCGGCGGCGATGGCCGTTCGGCGAGCATCGCGGCGGCCAGCATTGTGGCGAAGGTTTACCGGGACCGTCTGATGGAGGAGTATGAGACGCGGTATCCCGGATATGGCTTTGCCGGGCACAAAGGGATACGGTACCGCGGAGCATCTGGAGGCGCTGCGGCGGCTGGGGCCATGTCCGGAGCACAGGAGAAGTTTCCGGCCGGTGCGGGAGATCATCGATCCTCCGCCGGAACAGCCGGATCTGTTTGGAGCGATGGAAGATGAATGATTGGGCAGAGAGGATTCCCCGCGTCACCGACGCGGGCGGGACCAGCGGCGCGAGCCGGTTTTTCGTTGCGTGAAATTGAACAGTCTGATTTGAAACACAGGTAATATCATGAACAACTATCCCTTGGAAACGATCCGGCACAGCGCTGCGCATGTGATGGCGGCCGCGGTGCAGCAGCTTTACCCCGACGCGAAATTCGACATCGGTCCGGCGACCGAGAACGGCTTCTACTACGACTTCGACATGGAGCACCGGCTGCTGCCGGAGGACCTGAAGGCGATCGAGAAGGCGATGAAGAAGCTGATCGGGCGGAAACTCCCCTTCGAATGCTTCGAGCTTTCGCGCGCCGAGGCGGAGAAGATGCTCTCCGACGCCGGGCAGAACTACAAGCTGGAGCGTCTCGCCGACATTCCGGAAGGGGCGAAGATCACCTTCTACCGGACCGGCGACTTCGTCGATCTCTGCCGCGGGCCGCACGTCGGCAATTCCGGCGACATCGGCGCGGTGAAGCTGCTGTCGATAGCGGGCTCCTACTTCCGCGGCGACGAGAAGAATAAGATGCTGCAGCGGATCTACGGCACTGCATTTGCGACCGAGGAGGAGCTGCAGGCCTATCTCAAGCAGCAGGAGGAGGCGGCCAAGCGCGACCACCGCAAGCTCGGGCAGGAGCTGGATCTCTTCAGTTTCTCCGAGAATGTCGGTCCGGGGCTGGTGCTGTGGCATCCGAAAGGGGCGTTCATCCGGAACACCTTCGAGACCTTCTGGCGGGAGGAGCACTACAAGAACGGCTATCAGCTGCTCTACACGCCGCACATCGGGCAGAGCATCCTCTGGGAGACCAGCGGCCATCTCGACTTCTACAAGGAGGGGATGTACTCGGCGATGCAGATCGACGAGAAGGACTACTACGTCAAGCCGATGAACTGTCCTTTCCACATCGAGATCTACCAGTCGCGGCTGCGCTCCTACCGGGAGCTGCCGCTGCGCTGGGCGGAACTGGGGACGGTCTACCGCTACGAGAAGTCCGGCGCGCTGCACGGACTGCTGCGGGTGCGCGGCTTTACGCAGGACGATTCGCACATCATCTGCACGCCCGAGCAGATTGAGGATGAGATTGCCGAGGTGCTCCGGTTCAGTTTGTACATCTGGAACTGCTTTGGATTCAAGGAGATTAAGCCGTACCTCTCGACCCGTCCGGCGAAGGCGGTCGGCGAGCCGGAGCGGTGGGAGAAGGCGCTCGTGTCGCTGGAAAAGGCGGTGAAGAAGCTGAACCTCGATTACGAGGTGGACGAGGGCGGCGGCGCCTTCTACGGACCGAAGATCGACCTCAAGGTGAAGGATGCGATCGGCCGCGAATGGCAGACGGCGACGATTCAGTTTGACTTCAACCTGCCGGAGCGGTTCGATATGACCTACATCGGTGAGGACGGCAAGAAGCACCGTCCCTACATGGTGCACCGTGCGCTGATGGGGTCGCTGGAGCGTTTCTTCGGGATTCTGATCGAGCAGTACGCGGGGGGCGTTCCCGCTCTGGCTGGCGCCGGAGCAGGCGCGGGTGCTGCCGGTCTCCGACAAGCAGCTGGAAGCGGCGAAGGCGCTGATGCTGGAGCTGCGCAAGCGCGGCTTCCGGGTGGAGGTCGACGAGCAGGCGGCGAGCTTGGGAGCGAAGATCAAGGATGCCCGGAAGGAGCGGATTCCGTACATGCTGGTGGTCGGCGAGCGGGAGGCGGCGGAGGGTACCGCTGCGGTGCGCAACCGTCGCGAAGGGGAGCTCGGCGTCATGACGGTCGACCAACTTGCGGAAAAAATGCGTTTTGAGGTTGACAACAAGGTTGTTTGACGTTATAGTTTAGAATGTTGCAAATAAGCTCCGGGCGGGGCGTCCGGAGCGGAAAATATCCTTTTGAAGGGAGGGTGCTGTTATTGCTAAGCTGCTGAAACCGAATGATCGTACATTCACCGCTGAGCAGGTCCGCCTGATCGGAGTTGACGGCGAACAGTTGAATGTGGTTCCGTATGCCCGCGCCAGGGAGCTGGCTCATGAGGCGGGGCTGGACCTCGTGCTGGTCTCCGACCGCTCGACGCCGCCGGTGGTGCGGATCATGAACTTCGGGAAACTCCAGTATGAGCAGAAGAAAAATCTGAAGGCGCAGCGGAAGAATGCTGCGGCGCAGAAGCTCAAGGAGGTGAAGTTTCATGTCAACATCGACGACCACGATTATCAGACAAAGTTGAAGCACGCCCTTGATTTTTTGGAAAAAGGGTGTAGATTAAAGATCACTCTGGCACTTCGCGGCCGTGAAATGGCCCATCAGGATCTGGCGTTCCAGCTGATGGATCAGGTGATGGCGGCGCTGGCACCGTATGCGGATGCCGACGGGAAACCGAAGATGCTGGGGCGGAATATTTCCGTGAACTTCGCTCCCAAATAGGTTTCGGGGGCGGCTGCCGCAGCCGGTGGAGCATTGACCGGCTCGGCGGAAGAACGAAACTCCAAAGAAGGAAGTTGAACAATGCCGAAGCTGAAGACCAGAAAGTGTGCCGCGAAGCGGCTCAAAGAGACCGGGACGGGCAAGTTCCGGCACCACAAGGCGGGAGCCCGCCACCTGAAGTCGTCCAAAAACGCGAAGCGCCGTCGCCGCCTGCGTCAGGATGGAGCCGTGAAAGCGACTGAAATGCGCCGGATCAAGGCCGCGCTGCCCTACGGGCTTTAATTCTGAGACGGAGGATTCATCATGTCGAGAGTTACGTATGCCGTGCCGTCGCGGAAACGCCGCAAGCGGACTTTGGAACGTGCCAAGGGATTTTACGGGAACAGCAGCAAGAACATCCGCACCGTTTACGATGCGGTGGACAAGGCGCTGACCCACTCTTACCGTGGCCGCAAGCAGAAGAAGCAGCAGTATCGGGGGCTGTGGATCGTGCGTATCAACGCCGCCTGCCGTGCGCTGAATGTCAACTACAGCCAGTTCATGAACGGGTTGAAGAAGGCCAATATCGAGCTGAACCGCAAGGTTCTGGCCGATCTGGCGGTCAGCGAACCCGCCGAGTTCAAGGCCCTGGTGGAAAAAGTCACCCAGGCCTGAGCCTCGAATCGATCGAAGCCTGACAGCTTGAAATTGGTGACTTTTTCACCAACTTTCAAGCTGTTTTTGTTTTGATCCGGGCAGGAAGTGAGACGGGAATGAGAATTTTGGACCAGTCGAGGCGATTTAGCAGCCGCCGTTGAAGAGAGGAGAGGGTTTTCTCTTCAGCGGCGGACCGTCCGTCTTCCGGAGGCGGACCTTGTTCCGGTACATTGGGGAATCACGGCGTTTCCGCCGCACGGTGCGGGGAGCGCTTTCAGGAATCGGTGAAATATGAATGCGATCATAGAAAAAATCAATCAGGCGCTCGCCGAAGTGGAGCGGCGGGCGGGAGAGGCTGCCGATGCCGCGGCGGTCGAGCAGTTGCGGATCGACTATCTCGGGCGCAACGGACTTTTTCCGGCGCTCTCCCGGGAGATGGGGCAGGTTCCGCCGGAGGAGCGGCGTGAGACCGGCAGTGCGTTCAATTCCGGTCGCGGAAAGATTCAGGAGCTGATCGAAAATGCCGCTGCCCGGCTGAAGGCGGCCGGTTCCGGCAGTGGCGACGCGATCGACCTGACGCTGCCGGGACGGCGTTGGAAGGGAGGGCACAAGCACCCGATCACGATGCTGGCCGACGAGTGCGTGGCGGTCTTCCGCCGGATGGGGTTCATCGTCGCGGAAGGTCCGGAGATCGAAGACATCTACCACAATTTCGACGCGCTCAACACGCCGGCGGACCACCCGTCGCGCGATCCGCAGGACACCTTTTACTTTGCCGACGGGCGGATTCTGCGCACGCAGACCAGTCCGGTGCAGATCCGGGTCATGGAGTCCCATCAGCCGCCGGTGCGGATCGTTGCGCCGGGGCGGGTGTTCCGGCGCGACACGCCGGATGCGACCCACGGCATGAACTTCCACCAGATCGAAGGGCTCTATGTGGACCGCGGCGTTTCGATGGCCGATCTCAAGAGCGTGCTTCAGACCTTTGCGACCGAGATGTACGGGCCGAAGGTGAAGATCCGGCTGCGGCCGCACTTCTTCCCCTTCACCGAGCCGAGCGTGGAGTATGATTTCAGCTGCATCATGTGCGGCGGGAAGGGGTGCCCGGTGTGCAAGCACTCCGGCTGGATCGAGATCGCCGGCGCGGGCATGGTCGATCCGGCGGTGTTCGCGAACGTCGGATACGATCCTGAGGAGTGGACCGGGTACGCGTTCGGCATGGGGATCGAGCGACTGGCGATGCTCCGCTACCGGATTCCGGATCTCCGGCTTTTTGTATGAAAACGATGTTCGCTTCCTCGAACAGTTCTGACGGAGGAAACTTTTCAAATGGATATTTCACGTAATTGGCTGACGCAGTACGTCGCGGTCGACTGCGATATTCCGACGCTCTGCGACAAGCTGACGATGGCTGGAATCGAGGTGGAGGCGGTCGAGTCGGCGGGGGACGGTTCCCGCCGGGGTGGTGGTCGGCCGGATTCTCGAGCGCAAACCCCATCCGGATTCGGACCACATGTCGGTCTGTCGGGTGGATGTCGGGCAGGGGGAACCGCTGCAGATCGTCTGCGGCGCGCCGAACTGCGACGCGGGCAACACGGTTCCGGTTGCACTGATCGGCACGGTGTTCCACACGCCGGAAGGGGAGTTCAAGATCAAGAAGTCGAAGCTGCGCGGCGTTGAATCGATGGGCATGATGTGCAGCGAGAAGGAGCTGGGGCTCTCCGACAACCACGAGGGGCTGATGATTCTCGACTCCTCGCTAAAGCTCGGGACTCCGGTGGAGAAGCTCTACCCGGGCGACACCCGGATTGAGGTGGAGGTGACGCCGAACCGGCCCGACTGGCTGTCGATGTGGGGAATTGCGCGTGACGTCTCCTGCCTCTTCGGGGTGGAGGCGAAACTGCCGGAGATCAAGGTTCCGGAGTGCACTGTTCCCGCGCCGAATCTGGTGACGGTTGAAGCGCCGGAGCTCTGCCCCCGTTATATCGGGCGGGTGATCCGCAACGTCAAGGTCGGGCCCAGCCCGAAGTGGATGCGCGAGCGCCTGGAGAGCGTTGGCCTGCGGTCGATCAACAATATCGTGGACGTCACCAACTTCGTGTTGATGGAGCTTGGGCAGCCGCTTCACGCGTTCGACCTGGCGAAGCTCGAAGGCGGCCGGGTGGTCGCCCGGCGGGCGAAGTCCGGCGAGAAGATCGTCACGCTGGACGGCAAGGAGCTGACGCTCGAACCCCGCCACCTGGTGATCGCCGATGCGGCGAAGCCGATGGCGCTGGCCGGCGTGATGGGCGGCGAATACTCCGGCGTGACCGATGCGACCACCGACGTGCTGATCGAGAGCGCGGTTTTTCAGCCCTCGAACATCCGGGCGACCAGCCGCGAGCTGGGGATCTCCAGCGATTCGAGCTACCGGTTCGAGCGGGGGGTGGATTTCGACATGTGCGCGCTGGCCTCCGACCGGGCGGTCCAGCTGATTCTGGAGACCGCGGGGGGCGAGCTCGCCTCGGAGAAGGTGGATGTCAACAGCGGCCGTCCGGAGGAGAAGGTGATTCCCTGCCGGTTCGACCGGATCCGCGCCCTGATCGGGACGGAGGTCTCGAACGAGCGGATCGTCGATATTCTGCGGCGGCTTCATCTGAAGGTGGAAGATGTCACGGAGACCGGCTGCCGGGTGACGGCGCCGCTTTTCCGGCTCGACCTGTCGCGTGAAACGGACCTCGCCGAAGAGGTGGCCCGGATCCACGGGCTGGACAAGATTCCGGAAATTCCGGTCGACGGCAAGCTCTGCCACTCCATCGGGGAGGATACCTACTGGAGACTGCAGGGACTGCGCGACAAGGTGATCGAGACCGGCTTCTACGAGTGCATGCACTACAGCATGGTCAACGTCAACTCGGCGCTGGCGGACCGGCGGTTCCGGCGGGAGGACCTGATTGAGCTGGCGAACCCGCTGAGTCAGGAACTGGCGGTGCTCCGTCCCGGGCTGCTCGGCGAGATGCTCGGCACGATCGAGCGGAACATTTCGCGCCGCAATCTCAATCTGCGGCTCTTCGAAATCGGCAAGGTGTTCTGCGGCAACGCGGAACTCTTTCCGGAGGAGCGGTTCGAGCTGTGCATGGTGCTCACCGGGCTGCGCCAGCCGGAGCGCTACTCCGGCGAGCGGAAGCTGGAGTACGACTTCTACGATCTCAAGGGAGCGCTGGAGACGCTGTTTGAACTGGCGCGGGTGAAGCGCTACCGGTTCGTGCCGGCGGAGGATGCCCGGTTCCGTCCCGGCCACGCCGCCGAGGTGTGGATCGAGGGGAAGAAGGCGGGCGCCTTCGGGGAACTGGCCGCCGATCTGACCCGGAGCTGGCGCACCACTTACCCGGTGTTCGCCGCGCAGCTGGAGGTGGATGTGATTCTGGCCGCCGACCACGGCGTCGGGTACTACGTGCCCTATCCGCTCTTCCCGGCGACGGAGCGTGACGTGGCGTTCGTGGCGGATGAGAAACTCTCCAACACGGACATTCTCGAATTCATCCGCAAGTGCAAGCTGCCGGATCTGGAATCGGCGCAGGTATTCGACGTCTTCGTCGACGACAAGCTGAAGGCCGAACATAAGAAGAGCATGGCCTACGCGCTGATCTTCCGCAACCGGGGAGCGGACGCTCACCGACGCGGGAGGTCAACGCCCGGTTCGAGAAACTGCGTGCAAGACTGGCTTCGGAGCTCAAGGTGGAGCTTCGCTGACGGATCGGTCCGGCTTCCGGCGCTCGGCGCCGGGGGCCGTTTGAACATAAGAATAGAGAGTGGAACATTTCATATTGTCTGGAGGTTTGCGATGGCGAACAACAAAGTGGCGGGCACCGTTTACGAGGGGATGCTCGATGCCCGGGGGCTCAAGTTCGGAATCGTCTGCGCCCGGTTCAACGACTTTTTCGTGAGCAAGCTGCTCGAAGGCGCGCTGGATGCGATCGTCCGTCACGGCGGCGATGCGGAACAGGTGAGCGTGGCCTATGTGCCCGGCTCCTATGAGATTCCTTTCGCGGTCAAGCGGATGTTGCAGTCGGAGAAGAAGTTCGACGCGGTGCTCGCGCTCGGTGTGGTGATTCAGGGTGCGACGCCGCACGCCGGATACATCAACTCCGAAGTGGCGAAGTGCCTCGCCCAGCTCGGGCTGGAATCGGGCATTCCGGTCACCTACGGCATGATCACCGCGGATAATCTGGAGCAGGCGATCGAACGCAGCGGGACCAAAGCGGGCAACAAGGGCGTCGATGCCGCGCTTGCGGCGATCGAGATGGCCAACCTGAACAAAGCGATCCGGTAAGGCAGGTATGTTTGACGACGAAAACAAGGCGCCGGCCGCGGGCAGGCCGCCGCATGCGAAGCGGCTCGGCCGCGAACTGGCGATGCAGTACCTCTTCCGCTGTGACATGCGGGGGGGAGCTGCCGGACGCGGCCGGATTCGACCTCTTCTTCGACGAGGTGCGCGAAGAGCACGGACTCCATGAGAACCGGTTTGCCCGCAAGGGGCGGGAGTACGCCGTGGAACTTTACACGGCGGTGGCGGTCCACCGCGAGAAGATCGACGAGACGATCCGGCAGCGTTCGAGCACTGGGACTGGAACCGGCTTTCGCTGGTCGACCGCAACATCATGCGGATTGCGGTTGCCGAGATGCTCTACTTCGACGCGGTTCCGCCGGTGGTGAGCATCGACGAGGCGGTGGAGATCGCCCGGGATTACTCGGGGAGACGGCCGGGAATTTCATCAACGGCGTTCTCAACGGCGTCAAAGACACCCTGAAGCGTTCGCCGCGCGGGGACAAGGCGGCGAAGGAGTGAGGTTCCTTTCATGAAATCGATCTTCTCCATTTTCAAGCGCGGGCTGGAAAAGACCGCCACCCGGGTGACGCGGAGCATCACCGGGATCTTCACCGGCATCAGGGCGCACGGAGCGGCTTCGTTCGACGAGCTGGAGGCGCTGCTGATCACGGCGGATTTCGGGGTGCCCGCTTCGCTGCGGATCGTCGGCCACATCCGCGACCGCTACGAGCGCGGCGAAATCGCCACCGATGCCGATCTGGTGCGCGTGGCGGCCGGAACGGTGCGGGAGATTCTCGGTTCGCGGAGCCGGGAGATCCGATATGCGGAACCGGGCCGTCCGACGGTGATTCTGATGGTCGGCGTCAACGGCAGCGGCAAGACCACCACGATCGGCAAGCTGGCGGCGCGGCTGCACGGCGAAGGGAAGAAGGTGATTCTGGCCGCCTGCGACACCTTCCGGGCGGCGGCGGTCGAGCAGCTTCAGCTCTGGGGCGAGCGGACCGGCTGCCAGGTGGTTTCGGCGAAGCACGGAGCGGACCCGGCGAGCGTTGCGTTCGACGCGACGCAGGCGGCGATTGCCCGCGGAGCGGACTTTCTGCTGATCGACACCGCCGGGCGGCAGCACAACCAGAAGGGATTGATGGAGGAACTGGCGAAGATCCGCCGTTCGGTGGAGAAGGTGTTTCCCGGCGCACCGCAGGAGGTGTGGCTGACTGTGGATTCCACGCTGGGAGCCAACGTGATCAACCAGGCGCGGGAGTTCACCCGGGCGGCCGGTGTGACCGGGCTGGTGCTGACCAAGCTGGACGGCACCGGCAAGGGAGGAATGGTGGTCGCGCTCCATCAGGAGTTCGAACTGCCGACCTTCTTCATCGGGCTCGGCGAACAGCCGGAGGACCTCCAGCCGTTCAGCCCTGAATATTATACGGATGCGCTCTTCGGAGAAGAGGCGCCCCGTGAACCATAACCCGGAGATGACTATGAACGAGACAGCCAGGACGGACCGGGAATTCATGCATGAGGCGCTCGCGCTCGCCCGCATGGGCTGGGGATTGACCAGCCCGAACCCGATGGTCGGCGCGGTGATCGTCCGCGACGGCGAGATCATCGGCCGCGGTTATCACTGCAAGGCGGGGGAGCCGCACGCCGAGATCAATCGCTGCGCGACGTGGCCAAGCATGGAATCGATCCGGCGGGCAGCACGATGTATGTGACGCTCGAACCCTGTTCGACCCACGGCCGGACCGGTCCGTGTACCGAAGCGATCAAGGAGGCCGGAATCCGGCGGGTGGTGATCGGTTCGCTCGATCCGAATCCGAAACACTCCGGCGCGGGAGTGGAGCTGCTTCGCGCCGCCGGAATCGAGGTGACAGTCGGTGTGGAGCGCAATGCGTGCAGCGAAATCAACCAGCCCTTTTTCTGCTGGATCACCACCGGGCGGCCGCTGGTCATTCTGAAGATGGCGATGACGCTTGACGGCAAGATCGCCACTGCGGAAGGGGAGTCCAAATGGATCACCGGCCCGGAGGCGCGGCGGCGGGTGCAGCAGCTGCGTCGGCTCGCCGACGCGGTGATGGTCGGCGGCGAGACGGTGCGGCGGGATCATCCGGCGCTGACGGTGCGCGAACCGGATTCCTGGCCCTGCCAGCCGCTGCGGCTGATCGCAAGCCGCAGCATGGACGAGGAGGAGCTTGCGGAGTATTTCCCCGACGGCAACGCGGAGCTGGTCCGGCTTGATGTGGCCGACGACTGGGGGATGCTGCTCGACCATCTGGGGTTGCGCAACATCACCTGCCTGTTGATCGAAGGGGGCGGGGAGCTTGCCGCGTCGGCGCTCAACGCCGGGGTGGTCGATTACGTGGAGTTTCACATTGCGCCGAAACTGCTCGGCGGGCGGGACAGTCGCCCGGTGCTGGGCGGGGACGATCCGGAATCGATGGCGCTCGCGCGGAAACTGCACCGGGTCAAGGTGACCCATTACGGCGAGGATATCGCCGTCTCCGGCTTTCTCAAGGAGTAGCTGCGATGTTTACGGGGCTGGTGGAATCGGTCGGCAAACTGGTGGGACGGAGTGGAGAGCATATCCGGGTTCGTCCGGCCCGGCGTTTGGATTCTCCGCAGTTCGGTGAAAGCGTCGCGGTAAACGGCTGCTGTCTGACGCTTGAACGGGATTTCGCTGACGGCACACTGGAGTTTTTCACGCTCGCGGAGACCCTCGACCGGACCAATCTCGGGCGTCTGCCGATCGGCAGCGCGGTCAATCTGGAGCGGGCGCTCCGTCTCGGCGACCGACTGGGGGGCCATCTGGTCTCGGGGCATATCGATTGTGTCGCCCCGGTACTTTCTTTTGCGAAGTGCGCCGACGGTGATTTCGAGCTCACGGTCGAACTGCCGGAACTGCTCGCGCCCGAGGTGGTGGAGAAGGGCAGCATCGCCATCGACGGCGTTTCGCTGACCGTGGTGCGGGTGACGGAGAGTTCGTTTGCGGTACGGCTGATTCCAGTGACACGGGCCGAGACCGCGCTCGCCGGGCGGACTCCGGGAACATTGGTCAACCTCGAAGGGGATTTGATTGGGAAATATGTGCTCCGCCAGCTTGCGTTGCGCGCCGGTTCGGCGGAGAAGACGGAGCGTTCCGGCTCATCGATTTCGATGGAGACGCTGCGCGAGGCGGGCTTCCTATGAGGACGCTGTTCGCCGTCGAGCCGGGCAGCGAGGCCGGTTTCGAACAACTGCCGGACCCTTTGCCGGTGCCGTTTGAACGGATCGAACTGCCGGGGGAGCTGCTCGACGTGGCGTCGATCCGCAAGCGGCTGCTCAAACCGGTGCGGGGGCTTTCGTTCGGCATTGCCGACGTGGTGTCGCCGGAGCTGGCGCGCCGGGTGGCGGAGGCGGATCTGCCGGTCCGGCTGGAATTTCAGCAGCTCTTCCGCGAACGGTGCCGCCGTGCTTCGGAGCTGCGGGCTTCGGAACTCACTGCTGATTTTGATTTTACCCGTGCCGCGGCGGAGCCGGAGTACCGGGAGCGCCTGCGGCTCCTGCTGCGCGGCTGCTATGGAATTCTGGAAGAGTTCCATATGACGCTCCGTTTTCCGGTGCGGATCGATTTCGCCGCCGGCGAGGACGGTGCGCAGTATGTGCGGCTGCTGCGGGAACTGCTCTATCCGCATCTGGAACTGGCGCTGGAGATCGATCCGGCGGAGCCGCCGGAGGGAAAGTCCCTGCCGGAGACGCTTCATTTCCACAGCTCCTACTGGCGTCTGCGCTGCGGGAGCCGGTGGGAGTTCGGATGGTTTCCTGCGTTTGCCGCGGGAGCTGAGGAGTACACCGCCGGACCGCGGAGGGTGGTGGTTGCTCCGACATCACCGACGGATGAAGCGCAGCTGGTGGAATTCGCTTCCCGTCTGCGGGGCGAACCGGAAGGCGCACAACAGGAGCTGTTCCAGCTGTTATGAGATATGCCGTCAAAACTTTAACATTGCCCCTTTGCGAAGGTGTGAAAACACTGTGAAGCGGGTTCCCGGGGAGGCGACGGTCCCGCAAGGTCGGAGTGCCGAGCCCGCAGGGAGAACATCGCCCCCGAAAAGAGTTCAGGAGATACTGTTGCTATGAATCTTGGAGTCAATATCGATCATGTCGCCACCGTGCGTCAGGCGCGGCTGGCGGAACGTCCTTCGCCGCTTGAGGCGGCGCTGCTCGCCGAGGAGGGCGGCGCCTGGGGCATCACCGCGCATTTGCGTGAGGACCGGCGGCACATTCAGGACCGCGATATCGAAGCGCTCGTATCCCGGGTGCGCCGTCTCAACATGGAGATGGCGGTCACGCCGGAAATGCTGGAAATCGCTGTTCGGATTCGTCCGCACAGCTGCTGCCTGGTGCCGGAGAAGCGTGCGGAGCTGACCACCGAAGGCGGTCTCGACGTCGCCGGCCAGCCGGTGAAGATCCGCGAGGCGGTCTCTCGGCTCAAGAGCGTCGGAATCGTGGTGAGCTGTTTCGTCGACCCGGAGGAGCCGCAGCTCGCCGCCGCGGCCGCCGCCGGGGCCGATTACGTCGAACTGCACACCGGAACCTATTCGAATACGACCGGGGAGGCGCGCGCCGCCGAGCTGGAACGGCTGAAGCAGGCCGCGGAGTTCGCTCATTCGGCCGGGCTGCGGGTCAACGCCGGGCACGGCATCGACTATGAGAACATCGCCGGAATCCTGACGGTGCCGCACCTCTGCGAGCTGAACATCGGTCACTCGATCGTCGGGCGGGCGATCATGGTCGGCATGGTGCAGGCGGTGCGGGAGATGGTGCGGCTGATGCAGGCGTACCGCGGCTGACCGCGAAGAAACCTGGGGGGAGGAGAGGCCATGACCGAGAAGAGCCGGCTCGGCATCCTGAAAAGCTCGTTCGGCGTTTCGATCGCCACGCTGCTCAGCCGCGTGCTCGGTCTCGTCCGGGTCATGTTCGAGGCGCGGGTGCTGGGCGGCGGGAGCGTCGCCAGCGCCTGGTTTCTCGCCTTCGCGATTCCGAATCTCTTCCGGCGTCTGCTCGGCGAGGGGGCGCTGGGAACGGCGCTGATTCCGCTGGTGACCCAGACGGAGAACGACGCGGGTCCGGAGAAGGTGCGGCGCGATCTCGCGGTGGTCTTTTTCGGTGCTGAGCGCTGTCCTCGCGCTGATCGTGGTGCTGGTCGCCGGGGGCGCGATCGGACTGCGCAACCTGGCGGGTGTGCCGGCCGTCGCGGAACGGTTCCCGGTGCTCGGCACCGAACGGATCCAGCTGGCGCTCACGCTGCTGCCGATTCTGATGCCCTACGCCTTCTTCATCTGCCTGGTCGGGGTGGTGGGAGCGGTGCTCAACACCCGGCGGGTTTTTGTGCTGCCGGCGCTCGGGGCGCTGCTGTTGAACTTCTTTCTGATCGGCGGACTTGCCGCCGCGTGGTTTCTGGCGGTTCCGGCGGAGCGGCTGCCGCAGTTTCTCTCCACGCTCTCCGGACTGGTGTTGCTCTCCGGCGCGATTCAGCTCGGATTCGTGCTGGTTCTGCTCTGGCGGCACGGACGCTTCCCACTGCTCGGCAGGAAGAGCTTCACCGACTGGTCGGTCTTGAAACAGCTCTGGAAACTGGTGCTGCCGGGCATGATCGGCGGCGCGGCGCTTCAGATCAGCTTTCTGGTGGACCGCACGCTGGCCATCTGGCTCGGGCCGCAGGCGGTTCCGGCGCTGACCAACGTCGACCGGATCATCGACCTGCCGATCGGAATCTTCGCCATCTCGCTTGGTTCGGTGCTGATGGCGGGGATGGCGCGCGCGGCCGCCCGGGGGGATCTGGAGGAGCTGTGCGGCGATCTCATCTTCAGTCTGCGGCACGTCTATTTCCTCTGCATTCCGATGGGGGTCGGGGTTGTGCTCTTCTGGGAGCCGCTGATCCGGATGCTCTGCCTCGGCGGGAACTACACCGAAAGCGACCTGCTGGCCACCCGGATGGTGGCGATCTTCTACGGCGCGGGGATCCCGTCGTTCTGCGTGCTCAAGGTGGTGCTGCCGGTCTTTTACGCGCGGAAGATCATGACGATTCCGCTCTACTCCTCGCTCCTGTCAATTGCGGCGAACATCGTGCTCAATCTGATTCTGATGTGGCCGCTGAAACAGGGGGGAATCGCGCTGGCGACGGTGTTCGCCTCGATGTTGAACAATGCGATTCTGCTCACCTGCCTCCACCGGGAGGGGTTTCAGCTCCAGGGGAGGAGGATGTGCGGCGCGTTCCTTCGGGCTCTGCTGTTTTCACTCGCGGTCGGGGTGCCGCTCTTCTTTGCCTACCCGCTGCTGCGCGGGTGGCTGAGCTTCCGCTTCGTCGGGGAGTTCCCGGCGTTCTGCGTGCTTGTGCTCTGCTTCTGCGCCGGATATTTCGGACTGCATCTGCTTTTCCGCACCGAGGAGCCCCGGGAATTTTTCGGGATGCTCCGGCATCGCTCCTGATGGGGCGGCGGGGGAAAGAGACGCACTTTGCGGTTTTCTTTGCCCGTCGGAGTGGAATTTTCCGCCGGTTCGCTGTATAGTATCGTCAAACGAAAGAGACGCAATGAAGAACAACGACGATACAAGAGACGCCATGATGCTCGGTGTCGGGCTGGACAACCGGGACGGGCACAAACGGGTGACCCGCGGCGACAACTTCTGCCTGATCGGCGGCTCGGAGGAGACCCACGACCGGATGACCGAAACGGCGATCAAGGTCAATGAAAGCTCGCCCGCAAAGGAAAACAGTTGCGGGATGTCTCGCCGGAAGAGTTCGCCGACCTGGTGCGGGAGGCTTCGGAACGATGAGCTGTTTCCGCGAACTGCGGCAGCAGCTGGCCGGAATGTTCCTTGCCGCCGGGGTCGAAACCCCCGCCGTCGACGCCGAACGGCTCATTGCGGAAACCGCCGGATTCCCCCGTGCCGAACTCTTTCTCCGAGGGGAGGAGCCGGTTCCGGAGCCCTTGGCGGAGGCCGTTCTCCGTCTGGCGGAGCGCCGCACCGCCCGCGAGCCGCTGCAATACCTGACCGGGCGGGCCGCCTTCATGGATCTCGAGCTGGAGGTGAACGGCGACGTTCTGATTCCGCGCCCCGAGACCGAACTGCTGGTCGAGTGGGCGGTGCATCACCTGCCGGAGAACGGCTCTCTGCTCGATCTCGGCACCGGTTCCGGGGCGATTGCGCTCTCGGTGGCCGCGATGCGTCCGGATGTTGCGGTGACCGGCGTCGACCTATCCCCTGCCGCATTGCGGGTGGCGGAGCGGAACCGCCGCCGCTGCTGTCTGGAACGGGTCCGGTTGCTCGAATCGGACCTCTTTTCCGCAGTGGCCGGGGAGAAATTCGATCTTGTTGCGGCCAATCTGCCCTACGTGACCGAAGAGGAATATCCAACGCTGTCGCCGGAGGTGCGGGAGTTCGAGCCGCGCCTCGCGCTGGTCGCCGGAGACGGCGGGATGGCGCTGATCGCCCGGGCGGTGCGGGATCTTGCCGGATTTCTGACGCCGGGAGGGAAGGCGATTTTCGAACTTTCACCGCCGCAGGCGCCGCGCCTGGAGCGGATGTTCGCCGAAACCGGAGCGTTCGCCGGAATCGAAGTGATACAGGACTACACCCGCCGCGACCGGTTCGTCGCCGCCCGTCGGAACGGATGACGCCATGGACCCCTGCCGGAAACTCTGCAAACTGACGGGAGAGGCGATCGGCCGCTTCCGGATGATCGGCGACGGCGACCGGGTGCTGGTCGGCCTCTCCGGCGGCAAGGACAGCTTCGCGCTGCTGCATGTGCTGCACGAACTGCGCCGCCGGGCGCCGGTGCGGTTCGAGGTGATCGCGGCCACCTTCGACCCGGGATTCCCGGAGTTCAATCTGGAGGGAATCCGCGCCTACTGCCGGGAGCGGAATTGGGAGCATCACACGGTCTCTTTGCCGATTGCGCAGATTCTCGAAGAAAAGCGGTTCACCGGGGCGCCCTGCGTGCTCTGTTCGCGGCTGCGGCGGGGGGAAGCTCTCCGGGCTCGCCGCCGAACTCGGCTGCGGCAAGCTGGCGCTCGGGCAGCATTTCGACGACGTCGCCGCCTCCTTTCTGATGAGTCTGTGCCGGGGGCAGGGGTTGTCGACGATGGGGCCGAACGTGGCGACGAGCGAGGGGAATCTCCGGGTGATCCGACCGTTCGTGCTGGCGCCGGAGGCGCTGATCCGCGAGGCGGTGAGAGCGTGGGAGCTGCCGCGGGCGGGAGTCTGTCAGTATGAATCGCAGCTGGAGGAGGGGGACCGCGCCTTCTTCCGGAAGCTGGTGGATGAGCTCGCGGAACGGATTCCCTGCCTGCGCTCGAACTTCTGCAGTTCGCTCGGGCGGATCGAACCGGAACATCTGCTGGATCCGCGTTATCTCTTTCAAATGGAACAACAAGGAAACGAACCATGAAGATCGTTCACTTCTCTGACCCTCATGCGGGCGGCCCCGCGGAGGATCTTCTCGCCTATATCGACAAGCGCTGGGTGGGGGTGTTCAACTACAACTTCCGCCGGAAGTTCCGCCACGACATGACCAAGCTGGAGAACGCGGTCCGCTACATTCTCGACACGAAGCCGGATGTGGCGGTCTGCACCGGCGACCTGACCAGCACCGGCCAGCCGGGGGGAGTTCGAGCTGGTGCGGCCGATTCTGCGCCCGCTGCGGGATTCGTCGATTCCGCTGATCTACCTGCCGGGGAATCACGACTGCTATGTGAAGCGCCCGAAGTGCGTGAAGGCGGTCAATGAAATGGTCGAATACCTCACCCGGGAGGATTACCGGTTCGGCGACCTGCCGGTTGTCCGGGAATACGCCGGGGTGGAGTTTCTGCTGCTCAACTGCAGCCGCCCGTCGAATCTGCTCTGTTCGTGGGGATTCGTCGATCCGCGCGACGCGGAGTACGTCGTGCGGGAGTGCGGCGCGCCGCGGAAGGGGCCGCGCATCCTCGTCTCGCACTATCCGATGATCGAACACCATCCGATCCTGCGGGTGCGCCACCGGCTCTTCGGCCAGCAGCGACTGCTCGAACTGCTCCGGAGCCATCAGCTCGACCTCTCGCTCTGCGGACACGTCCACAAGCCCTATCTCGAGGTGGATGAATCCGGCCGAGGCGAATGCTGTGCCGGTTCGGTCACCCGCAACGGCAGCATGGTCGAGATCGACTACAGTGAGTCGGAGGGGCGCTTCCGCTTCCAGACCATCTCGCTCTGACTTCGTTTTTCCCTCCCGCGTCGGGGGAGGAAACCGGTCTTCAATCTCAATAATTTGACAAGGCTAATTTTTTATGATATATTAATCCCATCCTGAATCCGTGAATTTTTGTTGATGTATTTTTCATTCGGATTCAAATGTTGATTTTTGCCGGATTTCCCGGTGTTTTTTGTTCTGATTTCCGATCCTGATTCCGCTGATTTTCCGATTCATCGCCATGTATTGTCGATTTCACGAAAAAAACGCTTTAAATGATTCGAAAATCCCGATTTTTGGCCATAGTCATCTACAGATGTTCTAAATCACCTCCATTTCATATCCAATTTAGGTTGCTTTATTGTTCAACATCGTGCATACAAATCCTTAAAAATCCGGTAATGCGGATTACCGCGACCGAATGAGAGCCAAATATATCCAGCGTGTTTCACCACCTTGCAGGCGATATAGATTAAGTCCTGCATCACGGAGCGCAACCGGCGGCGGGCCACCTTATATTCCCGATGAAGCAACTGCGGCTTGTTCAGAAAACGTTGTCCCATGATCCGCAAACAATTGAACGCTAAGGCCGCAATATTTAAGATCAAGGCATTCGTCGCAAACTTGCCGCTCGGCAGTTTTTCAATGTTCATATCAGTCTTCAGCTCACTGTGGAACTGTTCACTGGTTCCGTGATCGTGATATCCCGCGATACATTCTTCTTCCGTGCAATCAATATTTGTCCACCATGAATCAATTTCGATTTCCGGAAACAGGAAAACTTCCCCGGTTTTCGCATTGGTCAGGCGTTCGGTCGCGGCAACCACCATCGTCATGGTTCCCCGCATGGATTCTTCTTCCGACTCGAACAGTTCAGCCGACTTGTCGACAGGAACATTTCCCCATGAATAATGCCAGACATTTTTTCCATCACGGGACGGCTGTTTTTCACCATACTGTTTCCCAAGTTCCAAATAACGCTCCCGAGGCTCCTTGCGAAGGTTGCGTTTCACGATGAATTTCACCCCGTATTCATCCAGAACTTTGATGAATTTCCGGTCGTCGTGACCGGAATCAACCCGGACAACGATTTGTCGGAGATTAATTTTCAACGCTTTCACCTGTTCCAAGCAGCGCCGGAGAAATTCCACCGCTCCATTCTCGCTGTGCTGACTGCCAATCCGCAATTCATTGGCGAGCATATAGCCCTCGCTCCCGAGATAGGCGAAGATTGGCGCGTATCCATCAATTTGATGATAGGTTCGGGCAATCCCTCTTTCTTGCAGCCGGGATTCAGCAATGCGGCAACGTCGATATCCAGCGGAATCAATTTGTGTTTTCCGATTTTTACCGTTCCAAACGATTCGACCTTGCGCAGAAGATCGCGCATAGCATAATCCAACAACGTCTGCCGGGAATTGAGCTTCGCGATTAAATCCAGACGTTGACGCAAGGTCTCTTCAGACGGAACACGTTCCAGTTCCAGCGCAAGCCGAAACGCCAACTCATCCCGGAACAACTCGATATCGGCAAAATCAGTGCGCGCAAGCGTGAACAGCCCGACCACCGATTTGATGATTCCGCTGTTGGATATCCAACCTTTTTTGATGCGATCCGTTGTCATTTTATCCACACGTGCCAATCCGCGATTGTCTTTCAGCAAGGCTCCAACCATGGCGATACCGCCAGTGGCTATAATATCTTCATTGCTTTGAGTTATTTTAAACCGAGTCGCCATTCATTTCACCCGTCGGGTTGAGTTTATCCATGTCTCGAAACACATACATAATATACTGCGACTCAACATCTTTTCTTCTATTTTATCGTCGATTTCACCAATTATTTCACGGATTCAGGTCCCATGAGAAAAGCGGAGAGAGTTTCTCCGGAAAATCCATGGGGTTCGACGGTTTCCTGCCTGCGAAAACGCGCCCCCGGATTCCGCGTCTGCCTGCCGCGCGGGGATTGAGATCAGAAGCGGGCACTGCGAATCGGAGGTTTGAAGATGGTTTTCAGCAGAATTGTTGCCGGAGTTCTGGCGGCGTTTGCCGTCGGCGCGGCGGCGGAGGTGCCGGAGTATTTCCGGGCGGGGATTTCCGGTGTTTTTCCGGAGGCGAAGCAGTACCGGGAGGTGCGGGAGAAGGAATTTTCCATTCATGACGATGCGGGGAAAGTTCTCGGCAGGCTCTTTCTGGAGTCGATCGACGACACGGAACGCCGGTTCGGTTATGCCGGCACGGTTGAGGTGGCGCTGCTTTTCGACGGGGGAGAATCGGGTCGCCGGCGTGCTGATCGGAAAAAATGCGGAGACCCGCCGCTATCTGAACCGGATCCGCCGGGCGAAATTTCTGGAGCGGTGGAACGGACTCTCGATGGAGGAACTGCCCGGGAAGGAGGTCGATGCCGTCACCGGGGCGACACTCAGTTGTGATGCGATCTCCCACGGCGTGCGGCGGCTGGCAGAACGCTGCCTGAAGCGGATTTCCGAAGAGCGCGTGGCGGCGGAAAACCGGTCGGAACAGGTCCGTCTTACCCGGCGAATTGCATCGCTCAAAAAAAGATCTGGAAGAGGGGAAGGCGCGCGATGTCCAGCCGCGCAAGGGCAACGAGGTGGAGTTGCGGCTGATTGCCGCGGTACAGGGCGCGGATGCGGCGAAGGCGTTTGCCGCGAAGCACGGTCTGCGGTTTTTCGCCCATATGGTGCCCCGTCCGCCCAAACGCACCGGGAACCGTCTGCTCTCCGGGCCGGACGCGGCGCTGGCGGCGTATCGGAAGGAGCCGTCCGAACAGAATCTCGTCGCGCTCCGGGCGGCGATTCTCTCCGATTATGAGTTTCATCTGGGGCTGCGCAACCGGGACAACGCCCGGGCGCTGAAAAACGCCGAAGCGCGTCTCCGGGAGCTTCAGGCCGTGGTGCAGTAGGGCGGAACGGATTGTCGGAGCGTATGTCATGATGAAAAAACTTTTGCTGTCGCTGCTGCTGCTGGCTGTTGCCGGAGTGCTTTTCGCCACCTTTCAGCCGGAGAAACAGGAGTTGGCCAGTCCGCTTGCCGTGTCGGAGGAGCGGGCGGCGGAGGCGCGCGGTGTCGTTCGTGAACTGCTTCGCTGCGCCCGGGCAAACCGCCAGAAGGAGTTTGCCGCACTCTGTGTCGATGCCCGGGCAAAGCATCTGGCGGAGAACTACTGGGATCTGCGCCGCCTGAAGATCGAAGAGCATTCCCCGTGGAGAGTTTACACGCTGAACGGGCGGAACTGCCGGGTGACGCTCCCGGCTTCCGACGGTGAGGCGTATGACTGTGTTCTGCGATTTGTTCCGGAAGAGCATAAATTGAAATTTCAGGCGCTGGAAGCGTATTGAGTGTGAGGAGAGATTCTGATGAAAGAATTACGGATGCAATTCACGTTAATAGAATTGTTGCTTGTAATTGCAATTATTGCGATTCTGGCGGCCCTGCTGCTGCCCGCGCTCAATCAGGCCCGGGCGAGGGCGGACAGTACCAGCTGCATCAACAATCTCAAGCAGATGACTGCGGCGAACATGCAGTATGCCGGAGATTTCGGCGTATTCTGCCGGTTGATGCAGAAGGGGTGGATCCGGATGGAATCATCGCCGGGGAGATATTCCGTTACTTCAACGGCTGGAGCAAAGATCGCTCCAACACCACATTCGACATCACCCGGGCGGGATTTCTGCACGCCTATCTCGGCAAAGGGAGCCGCGCGCTCTTCTGCCCGACCTGGATGAAGATGACCAACGCGGTCGATCTTACCGCCACGGTCTATGCGAGCGGATTCGGATACGGCTGGGGAGCCAACTCCCTCAGCAAGGAGTGCGCCACGCTCGGCAGCGGGGAATTTCGTCCGGGCCGTGTCTCCCGGAATCTGGTCATGTTCGGCGACGGGGCCAAGGAGAAGGACGGACAGGTCACCTATACTCTGGCGTTGCAGGGAAAGTTTGTGGGTACCGATACGATTCACTTTCGCCATCCGGGGAAGGGGCGAACATCTCCTGGTCCGACGGGCATGTCTCTTCGGAGCGTTATCTCGGCTCGCTCAAGCCGGAGAAGGAGCCCCCTGCTCATCGGCTATTTCGCCGATCCGGACGATACTCTTTTCAAATATGAGTGAGGAGACGGCAGAAAAAATCATTTTTTCACACTTCTCCAGTTGACTTCCTGCGCCGGTGGAGGTACACTCTCTGCAAAGAGACAAGGGAGTACGTGAAAATGAAAAATATTCACAGCCATCCCATAGGAAAAGAAAAAGTTGAAAGATGATGGTTCTGGATGCAACTTATATTTCAGCAAAAAAAACAAGGAGCATCCATGAAACCATCAAAGCATAAAATGACCGTATTATCGCAAATTTTCAAGTTGATTCCGCGAAATTTGATTCCGAAACTTGCCAATGAGTTCGGAATAGACAGGCAGTCTCGGGTGTTCAGCCCGACGAGTCATGTTCTGGCTCTGGTCTTCGGACAGCTGACGCATGCCCTGGGGCTGAACGACATCTGCGATACGCTTCGAAATCATTGCGGTCTGGTAAGCAAAATTCGGGATTGCGTTCCCCCGAGCCGTAATGGTCTGTCCCACGCGAACCGGAACCGTGACGCAGGCATGGCGGAAAAACTGTTCTGGGAAGTTCTTGCTCATCTGAATGAGATCAGTCCGAACTTTCGGATTCAAGGCAGACGCTACTGTGCGTTACCGAGACGCTTCAAGCGGATGATCCATGTGGTTGATTCGACAACGATTCAGCTGATCGCCAACTGTCTGGATTGGGCAAAACACCGCAGGCGGAAAGCGGCGGCGAAAATGCATTTGCGTCTGGATTTGCGTTCCTTTCTGCCGAATTTCATTCTTGTAAAAACAGCCGGGACTCACGATTCGGCGGAAGCACCGGCGCTTTGCGTGGGAATCAACGAAGGTGAAATTGTCATCTTTGACAAGGCGTATGTCGACTTCAAACACCTCTGGCGGCTTTCCCAACGCGGCGTTTTCTGGATCACCCGCGCCAAGGACAATATGAAGTATGATGTTGTGGGACAGCACGGCGCACCCAAGCTCAATATTCTTCGAGATGTTGTCATCAAACTGACCGGACAACGAACTTCCGTCTGGTATCCTGAAACTCTCCGTCTGATCGAAGCAATCGTAGAAGTCGACGGAAAGCCCAAACGGATGACCTTCATTACCGACAACTTCATTTGGGCGGCAAGCTCTATTTGCGATCTCTACAAGGCTCGCTGGGCCATTGAAGTTTTCTTCAAGGAGATCAAGCAGACTCTTCAACTCTCAGACTTCATTGGCTACAACGAGAACGCGGTGCGCTGGCAAATATGGACGGCTCTTCTCACATATATTTTACTCCGATTTATTGCATGGCAGAATGAATGGAAGCATACTTTTACAAGATTGTTCACTGCCTTGCGCGGAGTCATCTGGCGCTGCCTGGATATGGGAAGTGTCCTCAGATGTTGTGGGACAGCATCTGACTCTGTCCGTATGCGAGGCGCTCCGGAACAGGCATATTTACCAGGATTCGCACAACTATAATCCAACTCAACGAAAAGGAAAAACCGGAAATGGGTAATTTAAAAAACAATCAACGCAAGCTCAAACAGGAGGACAAAAATGACAATTTCAAAGATGTATGGGACGGCAGTGAAAAATATTCTATATCTCGAAGGCGCATCCGGAATCAGCGGCGATATGACCGTCGCCGCACTGCTCGACCTCGGCGGCAGCCGGAAAAAGCTGGATGCGGTCCTTGCCAGCCTCCGTCTGGAGGGATTCCATTACGGCGTGTCGCGGAAAAGTTCCTGCGGCATCGCCGGATGTGATTTCGACGTGGTCCTGCACGATCATCACGATCATGACCACGGTCACGACCACCATGAGCATGACCATGGGCATCCGCATGACCACGGTCACGACCACCATGAGCATGAGCACGAGCATCACGAGCACGTCCACCCGCACGAACACCGGAATCTCGCCGATGTGTACGCGGTGATCGACCGGGGGAGATGAGCGACCGCGCCCGGGAGCTGGCGAAGAGAATCTTCCGAATTGTAGCGGAGGCGGAGTCGGAGGCGCACGACTGCCCGGTGGAGGAGGTGCACTTTCACGAAGTCGGCGCGGTCGATTCGATCGTGGACATCGTCGCGGCGGCGGTGCTGGCGGACGATCTCGGCGTGGAAGAGTGCGTGGTGACCGGGCTCACCGAAGGCTCCGGATTCGTCCGCTGTCAGCACGGCGAACTGCCGGTTCCGGTGCCGGCGGTGTTGAACATCGCCCGGAAGTACGGCATCGCACTGCGTCCTTCGGGCTGCCGGGGGGAGCTGGTGACGCCGACCGGCATCGCAATTGCCGCCGCGCTCCGGACCCGGACGACACTGCCGGAGCTCTACACGGTCGAGAAGGTCGGCATCGGGCTTGGCAAGCGCGACATCGGCCGGGCGAACCTGCTGCGGGCGATGCTGTTGCACGAGGAGGCCGCGCCGGAGACGATTCAGGTGATCGAGTGCAACATAGACGACTCAACCGGCGAGATGCTGGGCAATGCGATGGAACAGCTGTTGAAGGCGGGAGCGCGGGATGTCCACTTCCTCCCCTGCTTCATGAAGAAGAACCGGCCGGCCTGGCTGCTGCGGGTGATCGCCGATGCGGCGAAGGTGCCCTGCTTCGAGGAGATCCTCTTCCGCTGCACCACCACCATCGGGTTGCGGAAGTACCCGGTCGAACGGACCGTCATGGAGCGCGAGCCGGTCGAGGTGAAACTGCCGTTCGGCACGGTCCGGGCGAAGCGCTGTTCCTTCGGCGGAATCGTCCGCAGTTACCCCGAGTACGAGAGCGTGAAGCTGGCGGCGGAAGCGGCCGGACTCCCCTTTCTCGAAGTCTGGCGTGCGGCGGAAAAGGCGCTCGGCGGAACCGCTCCGTCAGGCGCGTAGGGCGAATTCCGCCACGTTTGCCGCGATATCGGGGGCGGTGAGCTTCGCTTCGCGCCGCAGTTCCGAAACTGCGCCGTGCGGAACCGGCTTCCCGGCAGGCCAGCCGAAGGTGAGCCTTCCGGCGCAGGGGGAGATCGGCGACCGCTTCGTCGAGCGCGGAACCCAGTCCGCCGGTCACGACGTGATCCTCGATCGAAACCACCAGGCGGCCGGGGGCGAGCTTCCGTGCCAGCTCCCGGTCGAACGGGGCGAGAAAGCGGGCGTTGACGACGGTGCAGTCGATTCCGTGTTCCGCCTTCAGCCGGGTTGCGACGTCGACGGCGGTGCGGCACTCCGGCCCCATCGCCCAGAGCACCGGCCCGGAAGCGGAACCTTCGCGCAGAATCTCCGCGCGGCCGGTTTCGAGCGGCGCGACGGAGCATTCCATCCCTTCCGGTGTGCCGCCGCGCGGATAGCGGATCGCCACCGGGGTGGCCAGCGAACGGGCGTATTCCAGCATCGGGAGCAACTCCGCCTCGCAGCGGGGCGCGAGAATCACCAGCCCCGGCATGGCGCGCAGGAATCCGAGGTCGTAGATGCCGTGGTGGGTCGGCCCGTCCTCGACGGCTCCGGCCCGGTCGACGGCGAAGATCACCGGCAGCTGCGGCAGAACCACATCGTGGTAGATGCAGTCGAGCGCGCGCTGCAGGAAGGTCGCGTAGATGGCGCAGACCGGACGGAGGCCGGCGGCGGCCAGTCCGGCAGCGAAGGTGACCGCGTGCTCCTCGGCGATTCCGGCGTCGTAGAAACGGCGGGGAAAGGCGCGGCTGAAGGGCTCCAGCCCGGTGCCGGAGGTCATTCCGGCGGTGATTGCGGCCAGATCACCGTACCGCCCGGCGAGTTCGACCATGGCGTCGCCGAAGGCGCGGGAGAAGGTCATCTTCTTCCCGGCGCGGAGCTCTCCGGTGGCGCGGTCGAATCCGGCAACGCCGTGGTAGCGTTCGGGCGATCGCGTCGCGAATTCGCAGCCGTGGCCCTTTTCGGTGACGACGTGGACCAGAACGGGCCCTTCGAACTCCCGGACCTGGCGGAAGGTGCGCAGCAGATCGGGCAGAGAGTGGCCGTTGATCGGGCCGATGTAGCGGAACCCCAGCTCCTCGAAGACCACGCCGGGCAGGATCAGGCTCTTGATCACATCCTCCAGCCGCCGGATGAACCGGTGGATCGTCTCGTGCCGGGGCAGGGTCATGAGCATCCGTTTCGCGGCGGTTTTCAGCCGGTTGTAGCGGGGGCCGATGACCAGCCGGTTGAGGTAGTAGGCGAGTCCGCCGACATTTTCGGAGATCGACATCTTGTTGTCGTTGAGCACCACCACGAGGTTGCTGCCGTCGCGGCGGGCGTTGTTGAGTCCTTCGAGCGAGATGCCGCAGTTGAGCGACCCGTCGCCGACGACGGCGACCGCCCGGGCGCTGCTGCCTGCGAGCGCGTTGGCCGCCGAGATGCCGAGCGCGGTGGAGATGGCGGTGCCGGCGTGCCCCGAGGCGCCGATGTCGTACTCCGACTCCCACGAAGCGGGGAATCCGGCACAGCCGCCACAGCGGCGGAGGGTTTGGAAGAACTCCCGGCGCCCGGTCAGGATCTTGTGCGTATAGGCCTGATGCCCCACATCGAACAGCAGCCGGTCGCGGGGGGTGTCGAAACAGTAGTGAAGCGCGAGGATCAGTTCGACCGCTCCCCAGATTGGAGGCGAGGTGGCCGCCGTTCTCGCTGACCGTGGCGAGGATGAGTTCGCGAATCTCCGCGGCGACAGCGGGCAGCTCGTTCGGGGAAATGCGGCGAAGTTCTTCCGGCGAATGGATTTTTTCCAGATACATGGCTGCCTTTCCCCTGAAGCGGTTTCCAAATTCTGCAATGAATCCTATAATGTAACGCGGATGGATGTTTTTTGCAATTCCCGTGGAAGATAATCGGTCCGCAAATTTGAATTTCCCGCGCTTTTCATGTAAAGTAAAGAGGAAACCATTGAGAGGAACGGGATGAGAAATAAAACGATCAGCTTTCCAACGCTTCTTCTGTTGCCGTTGCTCCTGCTGGCAGCGGGCGGATGCGTGTTCGAACCCTATCGGGAAACCGTGGAATTCGATCTCGCCGTCAAACCGGTGGAGACGAAACAGCCGGTGGTTGTTCTTGAGCTGCGCAATGAATCTTCCTCCGGAGTCCGTCTTCGCCGACGGCTTGCGGAAGGTCGGGTCGTGGGCGACCCCTACAACCGCTGGGTCCTGCCGCCCGGGGAACTGGTCGCGCGCGCTCTCACGCTGGCGCTGGCCGGCGGAAACGGCGCCGAATCGGTGATCCTGACCGGTTCGCTCGAATGCTTTGAACAGGATGTCGAAGCCGGTACGTTCCGCCTCGCCGGGAGAATCGGTCTTGCCGGCGGAGCCGTCAGTCGGATGAAGCGGTTCGACATCTCCGTGCCGGTGAAGGACAACTCCGCGGAAGCGACCGCCGCCGCCGCTTCGGAAGCGGTGCGGCGCCTCGCCGGAGAACTCGCCGCCGGAAACCACAGGCCGTGACGGTGCAGTGCCGATGAGGATGAACGTCAAAACCCCGCGCTCGTTTCGGGAGCTGTGTCTGCAGGTTGCGGACTCCTCCATCAACATCGTGGAGGAGTTCTGCCGGTTCTGCCGGTTTGCCGGGGAGCTCGGGCGGGCCGCGCTTCAGGGGGGCATCCATCCTCGCCGGATCAAGTGGAAAAGCGTCGCCTACTACATGGACAGCTGCGGCAGCGACGCCATGCCGATCATCGCTCTTCTCGGGTTCCTGATCGGCGTGATCCTCGCATTTCAGGCGATCGTTCAGCTCAGCCGCTTCGGCGTGGAGAACTACGTGGTCAACCTGGTCGGCACGGTGATCGTCACCGAACTCGCTCCGCTGGTCACCGCGGTGGTCCTCGCCGGCCGGACCGGATCCTCATTCGCCGCGGAATTGAGTTCGATGAAGGCCGACGAGGAGATCGACGCCATGGTGACGCTCGGTTTCGACACCGGCCGCTTCCTGCTGCTGCCCAAGCTGCTCGCGATGATCTTCATCATGCCCGGACTGACCATTATTTCGGATGTCTGCGGCATCGTCGGCGGCATGGCGATCGTCTGTTCCATGCTCCATGTCTCTGTCGCGGAGTATTTCGCCAGAACCTTTGAAATCATTCAGCCGATCGACCTCATGCAGGGGTTGACCAAGAGCGTCGTTTTCGGCGTCATCGTCGCGGCGGTGGGCTGCATGAAGGGACTGTACGCCGAGCGCAACGCGCAGGGCATCGGCCGGGCCGCCACCAGCGCGGTGGTCACCGCAATCTTTCTCATCGTCGTCGTCGATGCGCTGCTGACCTCGCTGTTCGGCATCGCAAGTTAACTTACGGAGACAACTGTGATACTATGAATGAAGCGAACAAATTCAAGTTGGGAGCGTTTCTGCTGATTGCGATCACTCTGCTGATCGTCGGATTCCTCTCCGCCGGAATCATGCAGATTTTCGCGCCGAAATACCGGGCGATGACCGTGCTCAACACCTCGGTGGAAGGGCTGGCCGTCGGTTCGCCGGTCAAGTATCTCGGCATGCCGGTCGGCAAGATCACCGGCATGGCGATGCGCGAGAGCGACGGCAACATCGCGGTCTATTTCGAAATCTTCCCCTCGGCGGTGGAGGCGGGCGATCCCGACGGCGACGGCCCCGATTATGACGCGCTCAACATCTCGGCAATCATGCGCAACAAGAACATGATGTGCTTCATCAACGCCGCCGGAATCATGGGCGGCTCTATCTGGAACTGTCGATCAACGACTCCAGCCAGCCCTCCACTCCCCATCTGGACATCACGCCGCCGCCGGACGTAAGCTACATTCCGTCGCGTCCTTCCCACATCGGCAACGCGATTCAGAACATCAGCCGTATGCTCGACGAACTCGAGAAGGTCAACTTCATCCAGCTCGCCGACAAGCTCAACGAAACGCTCGACAACATGAGCGGCCTGCTCAACCAGAGCGAACTGCGCAACACGCTCAAAAGCATCAACACGATCTGCAACAACCTGGAAAATTCCATCTCCCGCCTGCAGGTGGTGCTCTCCGACAGCAACGTGGCGAAGCTCAACCGCTCGATCGACAACCTCGACGCCGGCATTCAGGAGTTCCGCTCCTCGCTGAACGGCAAGACCCTCTCGGAGACGCTGGCGAACTTCGACGGCTTCCTCACCGAGGCGCGAGCCGCAATCGCCGACGCCCGCACCGGCAGCCGGGAGCTGGGTGCGCAGGCCGGCGAAGTCCGCCTCCGGCTTGAGATGAGTCTCACCCGCCTGGACAACATGCTCAAACAGCTTTCGACGCTGGCGGAAAATTTGAGCGCCGATCCGAATCAGTTCATCCGCGGCCGGCAGGAGACGCCGGTCCAGCCGGAGTGAGTCGCCGGAGAGGGTACCGAAAATGTCAGTTGATCCGATTCTCTCCTGTCTCAATCCGGAACAGGCCGCCGCCGCCGGCACCATCGAAGGGCCGGTGCTGGTGCTCGCCGGCGCCGGAACCGGCAAGACCCGCGTCATCACCTACCGCATCGCCTACATGCTCCGCGCCGGAATTCCGCCGGAGCAGATCCTCGGCATGACCTTCACCAACAAGGCGGCGCGCGAGATGCGCGAACGGCTCGCGTCGCTGGTCGACGCCGCCGTCGCCCGCCGGGTGACGCTCGGCACCTTCCACTCCTTCTGCATCCGCATTCTCCGGCGCGAGATTGCGAAGCTCGGCTATCTGCCCGCGTTCACCATTGCAGACGATTCCGATCAGCAGGGACTGCTCAAGCAGGCGGCCGGAACTCTCGGCTGCGCGCAGGGGGAGTTCCCGCTTTCGACCGTTCAGGCGATGATCAGCGGCTGGAAAAACCGGCTGATCCCGCCGGAAGAAGCCCGGCGGAGCGCCGACACCACCTTCGAATCGGTCGCCGCCCAGATCTACGAGGAGTACCAGCTGCTGCTCGAAATGCAGAATTCCCTCGATTTCGACGACATGCTCATGCTGGTCCATCGGCTCTTCACCGAACACCCGGATGTGCTCGAACGCTACCGCGACACCTATCGCTACCTCCTGATCGACGAATACCAGGACACCAACGCGGCCCAGTTCACCATCGTCAAACAGCTCGCCGGCGAGCGTCGCAACCTCTGCGTGGTCGGCGACGACGACCAGAGCATCTACTCCTGGCGCGGCGCTGACATCAGCAACATCCTCGGCTTCCCCGAGCAGTTTCCCGGGGCGAAGGTGGTGAAGCTCGAACAGAACTACCGCTCGACCGCGCGGATTCTCAACGCCGCCAACGCCGTGATCGGGCTGAATGAGAAGCGACACGAGAAGCGGCTCTGGAGCGACCTCGGCGAAGGAGAGCCGGTGCGGGTGGTCACCCTGGAGAACGGCGAAGCGGAGGCGGAGTTCATCGGCAATATGATCCTGCAGCTCAAAGAGCAGCAGCCGGAGCTCAGTTTTCGCGACTTCGCGGTTCTGTACCGATCGAACCATCTGTCGCGCCAGCTCGAACAGACCTTGCGACGCCAGGGGGTTCCCTACCGGCTGGTCGGCGGGCAGGAGTTTTTCAAGCGGCGCGAAATCAAGGATGCGGTCGCCTACCTCAAACTGCTGGTCAACCCGCGCGACGACCAGAGTCTGCTGCGGATCCTCGGCACGCCGCCGCGGGATTGGCGCAGAAGGCGGTCGATGCTCTGAAACTCCACCGCAAGACGAAGCACCGGGCGATGTTTGAGCTGCTCGGCGAGGAGGAGTTCCGCAAGGAGCTCACGCCGAAGGCGGCGGAGGCGGCAGCGGAGTTCGCCGCGGTCTGCACGAAATACCGCAAAGAGTTCGAAGAGCCCGGCAATCTGGCCGGGAAGATCACCGCTTTCCTCCGGGAGATCGGCTACTCCGACGGACTCCAGCGCATCTACAAGGATCTCAAGGATGCGATGAAGCGTCGCGAAAACCTCGATGAATTCATCAACGCCATCGCGCAGTACGAGACCCGACAGGCGGAACCTGCGACACTGCTCGCCTATCTGGAGAATCTGGCGCTGCTCGAGGAGAACGACCGGGTGGAGGAGGACTCCCCCGACGCCGACGCGGTGACGCTCACGACGGTCCACGCCTCGAAAGGGCTGGAGTTTCCGGTGGTGTTCGTCATCGCGATGGAGCGGAACATCTTCCCGCACGAGCGGGCGCTGGAGGAGGGGGCGGCCGACGAGGAGCTCCGGCTCTTCTACGTGGCGATCACCCGCGCCCGGCGGCAGCTCTATCTCCTGCGGGCGAAGGAGCGGATGCAGCGCGGCATCTCGAAACCGGCGCTGCCCTCGCCCTTCCTCGCATGCCTGACGGAGGAGCTGGCGGAGCATCCGGAGCCGGAGGAGCTGGTGAAACCGGCGAGTGACGACGCGGTGCGGGCGGCATTTGCGAACATCTTCCGGATTCTGAAAGAGAAGTGATCCGCTTTCATGCCGGCGGAAAGGGGAGAGTTCATGCAGGGAAGAGGCCGCCTGAAAATCCAGTGGAAACCGCCGGTGTTCGGCTGTGAGGAGTTCTATGCGGCGCGGAAATACTTCCGCAATCCGGCGGTGCCGGTGCGAGTGTTCCGCGCAGGGCATGCCGGGACGGTGATGCACGCTCACGATTTCATTGAACTTGCGCTGGTGACCGGCGGTTCCGCCCGATACGAATTCTGTTCCGCCGCTGGTGGGAGCCGCGGCTGCGAACTGATGCCCGGCGACCTGATCGGCCTCGCTCCCGGCGACCGGCACCGCTATTCGGAGGGTGAGGCGTTCACCCTCTGCAACATCCTCTTTCGACCGGAGTTTCTCGGCGAGAGCTGGTCGGAGCTGGCGGAACTCTCCGGGATGAAGCGGCTGCTTTGCGGAGAATCGATCCATCTGAATCCGGCGCGGCAGGCGGAGGCGGCCGCGCTGCTCGATCGCATCAACGATGAGATGTGGCATGCGCCGGTCGCGATGAAACTGGCGGTCAAATCTCTGCTGACCGGGTTTCTGCTGCTGGCCGGGCGGAGCGGGGAAGCCGCTCCGTTCTCCACAGTTGCGGAGGTCGAGATACGTGACGGCATTTCCCGGGCGGTCGTCTATATGGAACGGCATTTCGCCCGGCGGATTGAGCTCTCTCGGCTCGCTGAATGCGCCCGGCTCAGCCCCACCTACTTCTGCAGTTCGTTTCACGCCGCGACCGGCATGACGCCATGGGAATACCTGATCCGTCTCCGGCTGGAGAAGGCAAAGCAGCTGCTGCGTAACAGCGATTTCACCGTTTCGGAGATTGCGCAGCGCACCGGATTCTGCGATGCGAGTTACCTTACGCGGGTTTTCCGCCGCCACGAGCAGATGACGCCGCGCCGCTACGCGGAGCTCGATCGGGAGCGGAATTCGTAAGATCGTGATAGGAAAAAGTAATTCGGTTATACCCTCTTTCCGGATTCCGTGGTATAATAGCGGAAAACGGAACGGAGGTCCCCATGGAACAGAAGAGAATCGACGTCGGATGTTACTATTTCCCAAACTATCACCGCAACGACGAACGGAATGCTCAGGTCCACGGCCCCGGATGGAGCGAGTGGGAGCTGGTGAAACAGGCGCTTCCCCGCTTTGAAGGGCACTACCAGCCGTTCCGGCCGGTGTGGGGATATGTGGATGAATCGCTCCCGGAGGTCATGGAGCGAAAGATCGCCGCCGCCGCCGACCACGGCATCGACTATTTCATCTTCGATTACTACTATTACGACGACGGCACCTTTCTGGAGAACTGCCTCAATCAGGGATTTCTGCCGGCGCGGAACGTCAACCGGATCAAGTTCTGTCTGATGTGGGCCAACCACAACTGGATGGACATCCACCCGTGCAGCCGCTCCAACCGCAAGATGCTCTATCCCGGCACGGTGACGCGGGAGAGCTTCCGCAAACTCGGCGCCCGCCTCATCGACCGCTTTTTCTCCCACCCCTCCTACTACTGCATCGACGGCGCGCCGGTCTTCTCGATCTACGACCTTGGTTCATTGCTGCGCAGTTTCGGCGGGGTGGAGGAGGCGAAGACGATGCTCGACGAACTGCGTTCGATGGTCCGCGCGGCAGGCTTCCCCGCTCTGCACCTCAATGCGGTGATCTGGGGGCGGCCGATCCTGCCCGGAGAGGAGAGACTGATTCAGCTGCCCGAGCTGGTGCGGAAGCTCGGGTTTGACTCCGCCACCAGCTACGTCTGGGTCCACCACGTCGGACTGGAACAGCGCGAGACCCCCTACCGGTCGGTCTTCGAGCGCTATCTGGAGTTCTGGGAGAGCGTGCTCCAGGAGTACGACCTGCCCTATTTCCCCAACGTCACCGTCGGCTGGGACTCCTCCCCCCGCACCATCATGAGCGAAGTGTGGGAGCCGGTCGGCTATCCTTACGGCAATCTGATGGGGGACAACACCCCAGCCAACTTCGAAGTCGCCCTCCGGGAGGTCCGGCGCCGTCTGGAAAACGGTCCGGTCCGGACCTTCAACATCAACTGCTGGAACGAGTGGACCGAGGGGAGCATGCTCGAACCCGAGGCCCGCCACGGATACGGCTACCTCGAGGCGATCAGGCGGACCTTCCCCCGCTGACGGGAGCCGTCGTCGCCCCCCCTTCCTCAGTCAGAAGTCGAAGGGGGGATTTTTTGCGCTCCTCGACCATTGCGCGCAGCTTCTCTTTGAGCTCGCCGGTGTCGCCCGTCGCGGCGGAAACCGGCACGATCGGAATCGTTTCGTCGGCGAATTCCGCGCGCAGAAGTTCTAGATTATCCGCCGCGCCGGGCAGATCCATTTTGTTGGCCACGATGAGGGCGGGCCGCCGGGAGAGCCCCTTCATGTAGAGCTCCAGCTCGTTGCGGAGGTGGCGCAGATCCTCCCACGGCAGCCGCCCGTCGGTTCCGGCCATGTCGAGGACGAAGGCGAGGACGACCGTCCGCTCAATGTGCTTGAGGAAGGCGTGCCCGAGACCGACGTTCTCGTGCGCGCCGTCGATCAGCCCCGGAATATCCGCTACCGTGATCCGCGCGTAATCGGGATATTCCACCACGCCGACCATCGGGTGGAGCGTGGTGAAAGGGTAGGGGGCCACCTTGGGGCGCGCGGCGGAGATCGCGCGCAGCAGCGTCGACTTGCCCGCGTTGGGGTAGCCTACCAGCCCGACGTCGGCGATGGTTTTGAGTTCGAGCAGGAGTTCCCGCTCTTCGCCCGGTTCGCCCGGTTCCCATTCACGCGGCGCCCGGTTGGTCCGGGTGACGAAGCGCGGATTGCCACGCCCGCCCCGGCCGCCCGCCGCGACGATCACCTGCTTGCCGTCGTGCTCCATGTCACAGAGGATCTCGCCGGTGGCGCGGTCGGTGACCACGGTGCCGACCGGAACCTTGAGGATCACATCCGGCGCTTTGCGACCGTGCATGTTGGAACCCTTCCCTCCGGGACCGTTCTGGGCCTGGTAGTGGCGGTTGTAGATGAGGCCGACGAGACTCTGCTCGCTGTTGGTCGCTTCGAGAATGACGTTGCCTCCGGCGCCGCCGTCGCCGCCGTCCGGGCCGCCGCGCGGCACGAATTTTTCACGGAGAAAGCTGCAGCAGCCGTTGCCGCCGTCACCGGCCTTGACCGTGATGATCGCTTTATCCACAAACATGGTTACTCCTCCGGATTCCCGCTGAATTGTCGATGTAATGTACCGCCGGGGCGGAATTTTACAAGTTGCGGATACGAAAAAGCCCCGGGAAACATCTTTCCGGGGCTTCTTCTGCCGCAGCTTCGCTTTTGCGAACCTTCGCTTACTCGGCGGAGCAGGGGACGACGCTGACCTTGCGCTGCTCCTTGCGGAACTCGACCGTGCCGTCGCAGAGGGCGAACAGCGTGAAATCGCGGCCGCAGCCGACGTTGTTGCCCGGGCGGAACCGGGTGCCGCGCTGCCGGACGATGATCGAACCGGCGGTCACTTCCTCGCCGCCGAACGCTTTGATACCAAGAAACTTCGGTTTGCTGTCGCGGCCGTTGCGGCTGCTGGATTGTCCTTTTTGTGTGCCATGATTCGGAATCCCGGGTTATATTTAAGTTATGATACAGTTTTCTTTCCATCGATGATCGACGAATCTTTAACATAATCCATCTTTTGATTTTTTCAAGCGCAGGATCGTAAATATTTGCATTTTAAGAGAAATTCCAGCCGGGAACGCCGCAAATCAGCCGAAGGGCACCAGCAGCAGTCCGGCGACGATCAGGATGACTCCGGCGATTTTCGGCAGCGGGCAGCGTTCATGAAGCAGGAATATCCCGGCAAGCACCCCCGATCGGCAGACTCAGCTGGCGAAAAGCCTGAATGTAGGTGACGCTGGTGACGAACTGCATCGCCGCAAGAATCAATGCGTAGGCGGTGGTTGAACAGATTCCGGTGAGCATCGGGGCCGGTGTTTGCAGAAACAGCCGTTTGAACTCCTTCCGTTCCGCCGGGAGCAGCAGGACGAAGCCGGAGAGCGCAAGAACAATGCCGAATTCAACGCAGAACAGATAGGAGAAGGTGAGCTTCCAGTCGGAACGTCCGGCGTACGAGCGCAGGATCTCCATGGCGACGCTGTCGCAGATCGTGTAGCCGGTGGTTCCGGCGGCGATCAGCAGAATGAATACGATGGCGCGGTTGCAGTACGCTGACGGGCGGAGGTCGCGCAGCTGCTTCTGGGGCAGCAGCAGGCAGCCGAAAAAGAGGATTCCCATGCCGGTCAGGGCGATGCTTCCCGGTGCGGTTCCGAGCCCGAGGAGCCTGGTGACTGCGGCGACCAGCAGAACCGGCAGCGCCCGTCCCATCGGATAGGCGATCGAAATGTCGCAGTTCCGGTACGCATGTGCCAGTCCGATGAGGTAGAGCGCTTCGAAGAGGATGCTGACCGCCAGCAGCAGGGAGAACTTCAGCGGCAGGAGCGTGAAATCGATTCCGAATCCCCCCGCGCAGCAGAGGCAGAGCACCGCCGCCGTCGAGGAGGAAAGCAGATAGAAGGCCGCCGACGGGTTGTTCTGCTTGCTCAGAAGATTCCATCCGGCGTGCAGGATGGCCGATACGAGTACCAGAAAAAAGGCGATGAGTGTCACAGTGTACCTCCGGAAACGGCGAAATCATTGCCGGTGTCGGATTTTTCGACATGACGGAACGGAAAGTTCTTTCCAAATTCCGCATCCGGAAATGCAGCAGGACGGAAGGCCGTTTTCAGAATATTTCTGTTCATTTTGATTTTTCCGATTGAAAAAATTCCTCTGTGCGGATAAAGTACAGGCGGAATTTCTGTTTTCAAGAGGGAAATGAAAAACAACAAATGTCGACTTTTTACGACATGAAACGCCCATGAATCTCATCGAACAGCTCGAACGGCTCGACCTGAAGGGACGGCAGGCGAAGGTCTACCTGGCGCTGCTTCAGCTCGGTTCCGCCTCCGCGATCGAAATTGCCAAATATACGAAACTCAAGCATCCGACCGTTTACGACGTGCTCGACCTGCTCCGGGAGAAACAGCTTGTCTGCGAGACGCCTCTCCGGCCGGCGGCGGCTCTTTTCTCCGGAAAACCCCGCCCGGCTCGCAGAGATCGAGAATCGGCGGAAAGAGGCGCTCGACGCGGTGCTGCCCGATCTTCACGCCCTCTACCGCGGCGGGGAAAAGCGTCCGCGCGTCCACTATTACGAAGGGGCCGAGGGCGGGGAGGCGCTCCGGGCCGCATTGCTTGACGTCCGATCGAAGGAGTACTTCTACTTCGGCGCGGTGCAGGAGATGCTGAAACTCTCTTCGCCGGAACGCGAGGCGGAGTATGTCCGGCAGCGGATCCGGCGCGGCATCTGGTCATGGTCGATCCGCAACCGGGCGCGGGAGGTGGCCGAGGAGTACATGCTCCCGGGGGAGCGGAATCTGCGGCATGTACGTTACTTCCCCGGGCGATCAGCGACAACATTTCCGGGCTTTACCTTTTCGACGAAACCGTCGCAGTCGCTTCCGGACTCAAGGAGAACTACACCATCTTCATCGAAAGCGGCGAGCTGTTCATCCTGATGAAGAGCCTGTGGCAGTGCATGTGGGAGATTTCGGAAGAGCCGTAAGCCGCGGGGCGCGGCTTGACAAATTCCGCTTTCCGGGCTATCTTGAAAAAAAAGAGGACGGCGCGATGAATCCCAGAATTCTGATGATCGAAGATGACGCATCGATCTGCGACATGACCAAAATGAACCTCAACATGAACGGGTTCTCGCAGGTCTTCTGCGCCTCCGACGGTCGGAAGGGGCTGGAGATGGCCGCCCGGATCGTGCCCGATCTTATTCTGCTCGACATCATGCTCCCCGGCATCGACGGGCTGACCGTCTGCCGGAACCTCAAGAACAATCCGGCGCTGGCGGAAATCCCAATCATCATGCTCTCGGCCAAGGGCGAGGAGAATGATATCGTCCTCGGCCTGGAGATGGGGGGCGGATGATTACGTCACCAAACCCTACAGCAGCAAGGTTCTCGCCGCCCGAATCGCCGTCCAGCTGCGGAAAAGAAAGCGCGTCGCGGCCGCCCGGACCATCGTCTCCGGACCGCTGTCGATCGATCTCGACACCCACTGCGCCCGGCTGGAGGGAAATCCGCTCGCACTGACCGCCGACGAATTCCGCACGCTCGCGTTGCTGGCGGAGAATCCCGGCAGGGTTTTCACACGTAACCAGATCATCCGGGCGGTCAAGGGGGATAACTACTCCGTCACGGCGCGGGCGATCGACATGCAGATGGTCAATCTGCGCCGAAAACTGGGAGACTGGGCGGACCATATCGAAACCGTCCGCGGCGTCGGCTACCGGATGGCCGGGGAGTGAGCGATGGCGAGGCGGGATTATGTGCTGCTCTCCGTCCCCGCGGTCATCGGGGGAATCATCATCCTTGCGATCTTTTTTCTGGACATCCAGCTGGCGAACTTTCAGAAGGCCTACTTTCGCGAGCTGGCCAATGAGACGCGGCGGAACAACGCCCTCATCGTCCGCGCCTGCCGCGAACTGATTGCCGCCAATGAGCTCGACAAGATCCACCGGCTGCTCAACAGCCACGGCCCCAATCCGGTGGTGGTGCGGATCATCGCCCGCGGGCGGGGGACCATCGTGCAGACCGAGGATGTCCCCGCCTATCTGGCCGCACACATTCGCGAGCCGGAAATCCGGAACATGTTCAAGCGGAATCTTCGCGAAGATGTGCTGGTTCGTTACGACCGGCCGTTGGACGCCTACATGGTCTACCACTGCGCCCGCTTCCGGGTGGGCGCGCAGGACTATATTCTGGTTATGGCGTCGAAGTGCAGCAGCATGACGCTGCTGATGCGCCAGACCAGGCAGGGCATTCTGATCCTGACCGTGCTGGGGGTGCTTTCGGTGGCGGCGCTGGTGGGGTACTTCTGCTTCTGGATCCGCTCTCCGCTGAACCGGCTCTTTTCCAGCATGTCCCGGATTGCCGCCGGAGAGCTGGAGTATCCGATCTTCGTGCCCCGGCGAGGACTGATCCGCGAGATCGCCCTCTGTTTGCGCAGCCTTACCGAACGGCTCCGGCAACAGATCGTCTCTCTGCAGGACGATGCGGCGGAACGTGCCGCGATCCTGAATGCGCTGACCGAGGCGATTCTGCTGATCGACGCCGACGGAAAGGTCGAGCAGTGGAACCGGACCGCGATGGAGCTCTTCTACCCGGGGGAGGAGGCGGGGAAATCCATACTCCGCGAATGCCCCGAGGAGCTGCGCGATCAGATCCGCATGGCGGAGGAGGCGGGGTCGCTTCCGCGGAACTGCCGATGCGGCGCGGCGACCGGGAATTCATCCTGCTGGTCAACACCGTCTCCTTCAACCGGGAGGGAGGACGTTTCTTTCTGATTTCCGTGACCGATCTCACCGAGATCCGCCGATTCGAGACCTACCGGAGCGAATTCATCGCTGCGGTCTCCCACGAGATGAAGACCCCGCTCACCGGCATCATCGGCGCGGTGGATGCGATCAACGCCGGAGCTCTCGATCACCCCGATTACCGTGCGCGCTGCATCGAGACGCTGACGCTTCAGTCGGAGCGGCTCCATACGCTGCTGCAGAATTTCCTCACCCTCACCTCGCTGGATGCGCTGCGGAAGACCGGAGAGGAGAACGACTTCCTTCCGGTCCGCCCGCTTTCGGTCGTGCGCAGCGCGGTCGAGGTCTGCCGTTCCGCGGCGGAGGCGGCGGGAATCGAAATCGTGGTGGGTGAATGCATTCCGATCGAAATCTTCGCCGATTCGCTGCTGCTCCAGCAGGCGCTGAACAACCTCATTTCCAACGCGGTGTTTCACAGCGGAACGAGACGGATCGAAGTTTTCGCCGCCCGTACCGACGACGGTACTGCGGTGGATTTCTGTGTACGCGATTTCGGCTGCGGCATCGCCGCCGAACATCAGGAGCGGATTTTCAACCGTTTCTACCGGGTCCCCGCCGCAGGAAAGAAACACAACGGCAGCGGGATCGGTCTGGCCATCGTCAAACGGATCGCCCAGTTCCATCACGGCCGGGTTTTTGTGGAGTTCCCTGCCGGGAAAAGGTGCGGAGTTTCATCTCGAATTGCCGTTGTAGGCCCCGAATTCTTCGCTGCAAAATCAATATTTTGTCAGAATTCTGTCAGAATTGTTGCAACTTCCTCTCTCTGTGTTATGGTATGTTTCTGAATCTACAGAAGAAAATCAACGTCAACGGCAATGGAGGGACCATGACCGGAGTTCGATATTTGTTGTTTTTCGCTGTCGCCGGAGTGATGATCGGGGGAAGCGGTTGTTCAAAAGAGCAGAAGAAGCAGGTTGAGGAACGGTCGACGCGGGTGACGCTCGAACCGCTTCAGAAACGGATTTTCCGGCGGCAGATTCCGGTGCAGGGAACTGTCTGGCCGGTGGAATATGCGACCATTTCCGCCAAGATCAGCGGGACGCTGGAGCTGCTCAAGGTCGACGAAGGCGATGTTCGAAAAAAGGACGATGTCCTCTTCGGCATCGACCGCCAGGTGCTGAAGAACCAGGTGACCATGCGGGAGGATGAAATTACCGTCAAAAACGCCGAACTGGAGAGCGCCCGCATCGCTCTGGAGAGTGCGAAGATTTCCGAACGCAAGGCCACGCTCGACTACGAGCGGTTTCTGACCCTCTGGCAGTCGAAGGCGACCAGCCAGACCGAATTCGAAACCTACGAGACCGCCTATAAGAAGGCGAAGACCGACGTCCGGAACGCCCAGGCCGCAATTGCCAACGCCGAAGCGCAGCTCAAACAGGCGCAGAGCAACCTCGTCATCGCCGAGAAGAACCTGGACGATTCCATCGTCAAGGCACCCCTTCGACTGCATCATCACCGACAAATATGTCGAGGAGAACGAGTATGTGACCGCCGGGCAGAACATCCTCAAGCTGGAGAATCAGAAGAATCTTGAGGTGATCTGCTATATCAGCGCGGTCTATTACGACCAGGTCGAGGCGGGGCGCACTCCGGTGCGTTTCATGCTTGACGGCGTCGACAAAGGGCGCGCCGTGGTAACCTACAAAGCGCCGAGCATCGATCCGGAGAGCCGGACTTTCAAGCTGAAAATGCTCGTGCCGCCGGAGGTCAAACTGGTCAGCGGCACGCTGTGCGACATCTCCATCATTCTGGAGGAGAAGGGAGGCGTACGGACTGCCCGCCGACGCGCTTCTCCTGCGGGCCAACGACCGTTACATCGTCTACGCCATCGGTCCGGACAATCGGGCGAAAAGTTTCGATGTGGTGCGCGGCATCGTGGATGGAAAGTATTGCGAAGTGTTGAATGCGACGGAACTTCTGAAGGAACGGTTCGTCGTAACCGGACAGACCTTCGTCAACAACGGCTCGTTGCTCCGCGAGATCAAGACGAAGCAGTAACGGGGAGGCAGTCGCATGTTTCTGAGTCAATGGTCTGTCCGCCGCCCGATCGCAATGACCACCTTTATCATTGTGCTGGTGATGATCGGCGTCAGTCTCTATCCCCGGATCAGCATCGATCTGCTGCCGAATATGGAAGTGCCGATGGTGCTGGTGCGCTGCGAGTACGAAGGTGCCAGCCCGACGGAGATCGAGGTCGAAGTCGTCAAGCGGATCGAGGACGCGGTCTCGTCGCTGGACGGCATCAAACATATCACCAGCACCTCGATGGAGGATGAGGCGCGCATCCAGCTGGAATTCAACATGGGGACCGACGTCGACGTCGCCGCCACCGACATCCGCGAGGCGCTGAACCGCATCCGGACCGATCTGCCCGATGGCGCCGACGAACCCACGATCCGGAAGATCGACACCAATGCAACCACCGTGGTGCAGGCGTTTCTGGTTGGAGACCGCACGCAGGATGATCTGTATGATTACGCCGATGACGTGATCGCCGACCGTTTCTCCTCGGTGCCGGGGGTCGGCGAGGTGCGCGTCTACGGCGCGAACGAGATGCAGATTCACGTGCTGCTTGACCGGGCGAAGTTGACCGCGATGAACCTGACGATCAATGACGTCGTCACCAAGCTCCGGGAGAACAACGTCCGTGAACCGCTGGGGCGCATCCAGTTCGACAAGGGGAGAAGAACGTCACCTTCGACGGTGACTTCAAGGATTTTGAACAGATCAAGGCGCTGGAGATCGGAAAATTCAAAAACAAGCGGGTTTACCTGCGCGATGTTGCGGATGTGAAATTAATGAGCCGCGAGGTGCGCAGCAAAGCCTATGTGAACGGCAAGCCCGCGGCCCGGTTCCGGATTGTCAAGAAGGGAGAGGCCAACGCGGTCGAAGTGATCCGGGGGATCCGCGAACGGTTCGACGCAATGGTGCGCAACGGTGAACTGCCGACCGGCATGGAGCTTTTCTGGTTCACCGACTCCGGCGCGTTCATTCAGGCGTCGGTCGACGACGCCTGGAGCAGCATCATCACCGGAATCATTCTGACGGCGGTTCTGCTTTTTCTCTTCCTGCACGAACCGAGGTCGACTTTCATCGTGATGATTTCGATGCCGATTTCGGTGATCGTGACCTTTGCGGTCATGGCCTATTTCAACTATTCGTTCAACATCATGACGCTGCTGTCGCTGGGCTGTTCGGTCGGCGTGCTGGTGACCAACTCCATCGTGGTGATTGAAAACATCTTCAAGCATCTGGACCGGGGAGAATCGATCAAAACCGCCGCGGAACGGGGTACCGACGAGGTGATTGCGGCGGTGTCGGCAAGTGCACTCACCAATGTGGTGGTGTTTGTGCCGGTGATGATGATGAGCACCCGGATCGGCACGATGATGGTGCCGTTCGCCGGCGTGATGGTGGCGGCGACGCTGGTTTCGCTCTTCATCAGTTTCACTCTGACGCCGATTCTTTCCTGCGTGCTGCTGAAGCGGAAGAAGGGGGTGGAAGCGGGACAGGCAACCGGCTTTCTCGCAAAGCTGTTTACGCCCTGGGATCGGGGGGTACGACTGGCTCTGTCGGAAGTTCGACCGGAGCATCGAATGGACCGCGCGTCATCCGAAATCGCTGATTCTGGCGGTACTGGCGCTTTCTGCGGCGGTGTTTTTCTGGGTGGTGCCGCAGGTGGGGCTCTCCTTCCTGCCTTTCTGCGACCAGGGGAGATCCGGGTCAAGTTCGAGTTTCCGACCAACTACAATCTGGAGACCACCGATCGGTTGATCCGTGAGGCGGCTGATCACTTGAAAAAGTTCGATTTTGTCCGCGGCATGTCGATCACCGTGGGCGATTCCGACGGTGGCGGCGGCCAGATCTCTTCGGCCGTCTACATCGGGCAGATCACGCTGCGTACGACGGATAAATTTGAACGCGAGGAGTCGATCTACGACCTGCAGGCCCAGTTGCGCAAGGAGCTTGCCTATCTGGACAATTGTCGGGTGACGCTGTCGATTCCGGCGACCTTCGGCGGCAGCGGCGCGGAAATCCGCTGCGTGATGAACGGCAACGATCTGGATGTGCTGGAAGAGGCGGAAATGGCGGTGATGGAGAAACTGCCGACCATGGGAATCGTCCGTGACGTTGACTCCAGCCGCCGGGAACGCAAACCGAACATCAACATCACGCCGCGGCGTACGGTACTGCAGAATCTGGATATGTCGGCCAATGAGTTGTACGAATACCTGCTCGGTTCGCTCGACGGCATCGAGGTCGGCGACTACCGGGCGGGGGCGCGGACCTTCGACATCCGGGTCAAGAATCAGAAGGAGTACGGGGAAGAACAGCTGCGGCAGGCGGCTCCGGCGCAGAAGGACAACAATCCGCTCGGCACGGAGACGCTCGCTGAGATCACCGAGGACACCCGTCCGGTGGTGATCAACCGTTACGATAAGGCACGGACGATGTGGCTGTATGCGAACACCGCACCCGGCATGGCGCTCGGGCCGGTTTCGGGAATACGATCGGTGAGCTGGCACGGGAAGCATTGCCACCGGGGTATGGTGTTCGGATGAGCGGCAATGTGGAGTTGATGAATGAAACCGCCCGTGAGTTTGGGCAGGTGATTCTGCTCGCGGCGGTGCTGACCTACCTTCTGATTGCGGGAATCATGGAATCCTGGACGCGTCCGTTCCTGATCATGTTCACGGTGCCGCTGGGGTTTCTCGGCATGTATGCGACGTTGTGGCTGACCGGAATGTCGATGTCGATGATGGGACTCTTAGGCGGCGTGATGATGATTGGTATTGTGGTGAACAACGCAATTCTGATTATGGATGAGTGCGCAGTGCTGGTCAATTCCGGTGTCACCACCCATCGGGCGATGCTGCAGGCGACCCAGTCGAAATTCCGGCCGATCGTGATGACCAGTATCGCGTCGGTGGCGGGAATGCTGCCCATGGCGTTCGGAACCGGACTCGGGTCGGAGCTTCGGTCGAGCTGCGGCATGGGGGTAGTTGGTGGCCTGACTGTGGCGTCGCTGCTGACGCTCTACGTGATCCCGGCGCTCTACTTCATCTTCGTGCACGACACGGCCCGGCCGCGCCGCAACATCTGGCGCCGGTTCCTGCTTCGCTTCGGACTCGGCCGCCGTTAAGCGTGTTCATCGCCGCGAGCGCCTCCCTCCCAACTTGGCCCGCGCACTTGTAAAGCGCGGTCAGCGCCGCGAAGCACGTCTCTACGGCTTGGCCCGCGCACTTGTAAAGCGCGGTCAGCGCCGCGAAACACGTCTCTACGGCTTGGCCCGCGCTGTTGTTAAGCGCGGTCAGCGCCGCGAAGCACGTCTCTACGGCTTGGCCCGCGCTGTTGTTAAGCGCGGTCAGCGCCGCGAGCGCATGTGAGAGAACTGCTTTGCGTTCCGCAAAGCAGCAAGGAGCGATTGCGACGCAGTCGAACGGAGTCGAGCGGAGCCGCTCCGGCGATTGAGGAGTTGGCGGGCGAAGCCCGACAAGTAAAGCCCGCAGGGCCGCGTGCGGATCAGTATCAACCCGGCTCAGACTTCTCACGGGCGCAAGAGGTCTGGAGGGCGCCCGGCCCTCCAGCTCCCATATCTTCGGTCTTGCCGCGGCAGCCTGCCTGTCTCCCTCGCTCCCGCCCGCGTCCCGCAGAAGCCGGAACTTCTCGCCCCGGTACTGTCTTTCCGCGGCGAATCAGCTGACCGATTATGTGTACGACGAGACCGGGCTGCTGCGTGAGATATTGTCGAAATACCGTGGAGAGGAGAAGGTAGACCGGAAGATTGCCCGTGAGTATGACGCGCTGGACCGGCTAGTCAAGGTGACCTACGACGGCCGGGATGTGGAGACTTTCCGCTATGACACCTGGGGGAAGGTGATCTCGTCGAGCCGGAACGGGCGGAAAGCGAGCTACCGCTATGACTACTTTGGGCGGCTTGTGGAGAAAAACGAAGATGGCGTCATCACGCGGAGCAGTTACAATGCGTGGGGTCAGCGCACCGGGCGGGAGACGGTGAATGGTTCGCTGAAACTGACGGAAACGCGGGAATACGACGCGCTGGGGCGGCTGTCGAAGATCAGGAACGGCAGCGGCGGCGAACTGACCTACCATTATGACAACCTGAACCGGCTTGTGAAACAGACGGTGAACGGCGTTCCGGTGGAATACAGCTATGACAAATACGGCCGCCTGGTGCGCAAGGCGCTGATGGGGTTCAGCGGTTCTCCTGCGGTGTCAGAGCTGAAATACTTCTATGATCCGGATGGGACGATCATTGCCCGTGAAGTGAACGGCGTGCGTCAGGCGTACAAGTATGACCGTCGCGGACAGCTGCTGGAAGTTGTCGGTCAGGAGCGCTATGCCTACGATCCGGCCGGGAATATTCTGTCGAAGACGGTGAACGGAGTGACCACCACCTATCGTTACGACCGTGCGAACCAGCTGGTAAGCTCTGAAACCGAAGGAAAAGTGACGAAATATGCCTATGACGCCGCCGGCCGGCTTGTAAAAGAGGGAAACAAGAGTTATACTTATGCCTGGTTGGATAAGCTGGTGTCGGTTTCGGAGGCGGGCAAAGTGTCGGCAAACTTCAGTTACCACTTCGATGGCCAGATCGCAGGCGTGACCTATGCGGACGGCCGCCGTGAAAACTACCTGTGGGACGGGCTCGCCCTGATCCACCGTGACGGCACGGAACTTCTGAATGAACCAGCGGTAACCGGCGGCAACCCGGTGCTCTCCGGCGACAAGGTTCTCTTTAACGACATGCTGGGGAACACGTTGGGAGTGAAAGGAAAGGACGCCTATCAGCCGATCAAGATGACCGCCTTCGGCGAAAGCGACAACGTGGACGCCTTCTTCACCGGCAAGCCGCTGGTGGGCGAACTCGGCTATGCCTTCCTCTTCCGCAACTACCGCCCCGAACAGGGCAAATGGCAGACCGCCGACCCCTCGGCTACCCCGATGGATGGAACAATTTCGCGTATGTCAATAATGGCGTAACCATGGCAATTGACTGGCTGGGAGCAGCAATTATTTTGACTGGTTTCAGAAACCTTCAGGGAACAGGAGGAAGTATAGCGTACCATTCAATGAGATATTTCAGAGTTTCTGAAAATGAATATGCGCAATTGTCAGAACGGAGTCGAACTTATGCCCCGTGGGAACAAACTGTTGATGGTAATGGCAATACGGTATATGATTTGACTATAGCAGGTCACCAAACAGAAGTAGGTAATTATCTTGAAATTCGCTATAATGATCAATCAGATCAGTTACAGAATATGAATGAAGCAAGAAGTGTTTCGCTCAACCCTGACGTATCGCAAATTGATTTTATTGATTCCTTTATTGATGCGTCTGCAAATTACAGGGAAATTATTGGGCAGAATATGATGCACGTCCAGATTGGTATGGCAATGAAAACTCAGGTAATTGCAATTCCATTCAATCAATGTTGGAACAAATTGCTGGCGGTACTACACCTAATATTCCTGACAAGGCCTACGGTTGGAATCATCTCATGTCGATGAGTTTTTTTGAATAAAGTTTTTGCTTTTACGTCAGACTATCCCCGATATGGCATATTGGGGATAGTTACTCCGCATAGGAATAAAATCTAAAAAGAAGAAACCGTCAAAATGAGTGTTGATTCATTATATCCATTATTACTATTATTATTTTTTTTACTTATTAGCGTTATTGTTTTTTACGCTATATTTCCTTTTATTTTAAAAGAAAAGGAAAAAAATTTTTCTGGCCAGATATTGCTATTTGGAGCATGTCTATTATTTCATGGGGCGGAGGATTTTTTTTATCAGATAGATATGGAATTGGCTTTGGAAAAACATTGAGTAATATATTTGAGTTGTTTTTTATTGGAATATTAACTTTTATTTATGTGGCAATAAGAGTAATATACGTAGAATGTATGAAATTATGTTGGGGAACTGCATTTATAACATATCTTTTTTGGAGTATCATTGTTCTGGCATTACTTGTTGGACTTCTTTTCCCAGGAATACCAGAATGAACACTATTTAGTCAATAATGTAAGTGATTAATATGTAAATTAAAAAATATAATGTAAATGAATTTATTATTTTTTCATGAAATTCGGAATGCGATTTTTCATGGTCATTCACGCTCATGGAAAGGACTCAATTCAACTATGCAAGCTGTCTTAAGAAAGCAAGGACTTGTTACTAAAAAGGGAAAAATTATTATAGAGAAAAATAAATGAAATATGAAGAAATATCGCAGCGGGATCCTCAAGAGCTTGGCAAGGATATAGATTCAGGTAATTCAGACTTAGCTAACAAAGCGATGTTTGATTATTTGGTATCGGCTAAGAATTTTCATGAACTTTTGGATATCTATTTGAAACATATGAAGAATACTGATATCGTGATTGCAAGAGCTTCCATTATTTGCCTTGGATATCTTGCTCAAAGAGCACCTACCAGTATGAAGGATAGCTATGTACAGGTTTTAAAGAACTAAAACGGGTTCGAGAAGAGCGAGAAGAACTTGCTGAATATATTAATAATGCTTTTCAGGACATTAAAATATTTTGTCGAATTCCATATAAAAGAATTAAGAAATATATAAGACCTATAAAGAAAAATAGAGGGAAATAGGTATCGCTTGCCAAATGATGAATTAACGGCTGCTCTCTCCTGATGCGGCAATGCCATATTGAGATCGTTAGTAAGTAAGCGCAAACCAGCCCCACGGTGAGAGTGGATCAAGAGGCGATTTTTTTTCGAAGGGAAATGGCCTAGATAACGTCCGGAAAATTGCGCACATTTTGAAAGAAGGCATTTGAAAAAACGATAACGTCCGGAAAATTGCGCACATTCGGGTCGCTTTGATTGCGCAGGAACTGTAAGTACGCTCAATTTTTCTGTAATGGTTTGCTTTCTCACGGGATACGCGTCCTGCGCCGCGAGCGCCTCCCTCCCGGCTTGGCCCGCGCACCGTAAAAGCGCGGTCAGCGCCGCGAGCGCATGTGAGAGAACTGCTTTGCGTTTCGCAAAGCAGCAAGGAGCGATTGCGACGCAGTCGAACGGAGTCGAGCGGAGCCGCTCCGGCGATTGAGGAGTTGCCGGGCACAGCCCGGCAATGTAAGGCCCGGAGGGCCGCATGCGGAGAAGCTGGCAACACGGTCCAGTTTTCTCACGGGCGGGGAGGTCTGGAGGGCGCTCGGCCCTCCAGTTCCCGCGAGCATCAAATTCTCGCGGAAGTTCGCATTCCGCTTCCCTTCCGAGCGCGCACCGCAGAAGTCGGAAATTTCCGCTCTGGTTTTGCCCTCGCCCATCCGAAGAAGTCGGAAATTTCCGTCCCGGTATCGTCCTCGTCCATTCGAAGAGGTCTGGAGGGCGCCTGGCCCTCCGGCTCCCGACCGTCGTTTCCTCGCGGAAGATCAGCCTTCCGCCCCAATCCCGACCACATGCTGCAGGGGGAAAAGAAAAAAGCGCCGCACCGGAAATTCCGATGCGACGCCTTTGATTCGATGGGGGAACGCCTCTGAGACTTTCCCCGGCATGAACGGATGAATTACATCATGCCGCCCATGCCGCCCATGCCGCCCATGCCGCCGGCCGGAGCCGCGGCAGGGTTTTTTTCTTCCTTAATGTCGGTGATCAGGCACTCGGTGGTCAGCAGGAGGCTGGCGATCGAGGAAGCGTTCTGCAACGCGGAACGGGTCACCTTCGCCGGGTCGATGATACCGGCCTTGAGCATATCGGTGTACTCGCCGTTGGCGACGTTGAAGCCGTCGTTGCCCTTGAGTTCCTTGATGCGCTGAACCACAACACTGCCCTCGTATCCGCCGTTGGCGGCGAGCTGACGGAGCGGTTCTTCCACCGCACGCTTGACGATGGCGGCACCGGTGGCCTCATCGCCGGAGAGCTGCAGCTTGTCAATCGCCGCCGCAGCGCGGATCAGCGCCACGCCGCCGCCGGCGACGATGCCCTCTTCCACCGCGGCACGGGTAGCGTGCAACGCGTCGTCAACGCGGTCTTTCTTCTCTTTCATCTCGACCTCGGTCGCGGCGCCGACGTTGATGACGGCAACGCCGCCGGCCAGCTTGGCGAGACGCTCCTGGAGCTTTTCGCGGTCGTAATCGCTGGTGGTCTCCTCGATTTCGCGGCGGATCTGGGCGACACGGCCCATGATCGCGGCCTGGGTACCGGCGCCTTCGACGATCGTGGTGTTCTCCTTGGTGACGGTGATGCGCTTGGCTTTGCCGAGCTGATCGAGCGTGACGTTCTCAAGCTTGATGCCGAGATCTTCGGTGATGCAGGTTCCGCCGGTCAGGATGGCGATATCCTGCAACATGGCCTTACGGCGATCGCCGAAGCCCGGCGCCTTGACCGCGCAGACCTTGAGGATGCCGCGCATGCTGTTGATGACCAGAGTGGCCAGCGCTTCGCCTTCGACGTCTTCGGCGATGATGAGGAGCGGCTTGCCTTCTTTGGCAACCGCCTGGAGCAGCGGAAGCATGTCGTTGAGGTTGCTGATCTTTTTCTCATGGATCAGCAGATAGGCGTCCTCGAGAACCGCTTCCATCGCCTCGGTGTTGGTGGCGAAGTAGGGGGAGAGGTAGCCTTTGTCGAACTGCATGCCTTCGACGACGTCGAGAGTGGTTTCAAGGGTCTTGGCCTCTTCCACGGTGATGGTGCCTTCCTGACCGACCTTGGCCATCGCTTCCGCGATGATGTTGCCGATGGTGGTGTCACCGTTGGCGGAAATGGAGGCAACCTGGGCGATCATGTCGCCACCGACCTTGGTGCTCATCTTGGCGATTTCAGCCACGACGGCCTCCACGGCCTTTTCGATACCCCGCTTGAGTTCCATCGGATTGGAACCGGCGGTAACGTTCTTGAGACCTTCCCGATAGATGGCCTCGGCCAGCACGGTCGCGGTGGTGGTGCCGTCGCCGGCGACGTCATTGGTCTTGCTGGCGACTTCCTTGACCATCTGCGCACCCATGTTGGCATAGGGGCACTTGAGTTCGATTTCCTTGGCGACGGTCACGCCGTCCTTGGTGATGGCGGGAGCGCCGAATTTCTTATCGATTACAACATTGCGTCCTTTCGGACCGAGGGTGGCCTTGACGGCCTTCGAGAGAAGGGTCACGCCTTCGAGAATGCCGCGGCGGGCTTCATCGGAAAAAACAAGCTGTTTAGCCATGGTATTGAAAACTCCTGTTTGTTGCTGTTATGCTGAAATGGTTTGAAAAAAATCAGCCGATCACCGCGAGGATGTCGTCCTGGTTGACCACTTTGTACTCTTTGTCGTCAACCTTGACTTCGGTGCCGCCGTAACGGCTGGTCAGGACGATGTCGCCGACCTTGACGTCGAAGGGGATCTTGTTGCCCTTGTCATCGTTCTTGCCGGTGCCGAGCGCGATCACCTTGTACTCCTGCGGTTTCTCCTTTGCGGAATCGGGGATGAGGATTCCCCCTTCATCTGTTCGGTGTTCTCGCAGATCTCAAGAAGGGACGCGGTCGCCGAGCGGCTTGATGTTGACATTCGACATTTTGATTCTCCTTATTGTTTTGGGTGTCTGGTTTAAAAACAACCTTATGTTTTACATTCCGGAAACTAAAACTCCCCCCGCCCGGGAGTTTCCCCGGGCGGGGCTCTTCAATGGATTACTCTTCCACCTAGGAATTGAGTTTATTTGTCATCCACGACTTCGGCGTCGACAACCCCGTCGTCATTGCCGTTGTTGTTCGCGCTCTGCTGCTGGCCGGCGCCGGCGGTGTTGCCCGCCGCACCCTGCTGCTGTTGCTGCGCGTAGACCGCTTCGCCGAGTTTCATCAGGAGCTGTTCCAGTTCCTGCATAGTCGACTTCATCGCGGCGGTGTCGTCGGATTCAATCTCCTTCTTGAGTTTGGCGATGCCGCTCTCGATCTGGCCCTTGACCTCGGCCGGAAGCTTGTCACCATGCTCCTTGAGCTGCTTTTCGGTCTGGTAGACCATCGAATCAGCTTTGTTCTTGGTCTCGATTTTATCCTTGGCCGCCTTGTCGTCTTCGGCGTGGGCCTTGGCCTCGTTGACCATCTTTTCAATCTCCGCCTCAGTGAGGCCGCTCGACGCGGTGATGGTGATCTTCTGCTCCTTGCCGGTGCCGAGATCCTTGGCCGTCACATGGAGAATGCCGTTCGCGTCGATGTCGAAGGTCACTTCGATCTGCGGAACGCCGCGGGGCGCCGGAGCGATGCCGTCCAGTTTGAAGAGGCCGAGCGATTTGTTGTCGCGGGCAAGTTCCCGTTCACCCTGCAGCACACGGACGTCCACCGCGGGCTGGTTGTCGGTCGCCGTACTGAAGATCTCGCTCTTCTTGGTCGGGATCGTGGTGTTGCGCTCGATCAGCTTGGTCATCACGCCGCCCATCGTTTCGATACCGAGCGACAGCGGGGGTGACGTCGAGCAGCAGCACATCGTTGACTTCGCCTTTGAGAACTCCGCCCTGAATCGCTGCGCCGGCGGCAACCACTTCGTCCGGGTTGACGCCTTTGTGCGGCTCCTTGTCGAAGGTCTCCTTCGCCACTTCCTGCACTCTGGGCATACGGGTCATGCCGCCGACCAGGATCACTTCCCTTGATCTGACTCTTGGAAACTTCGGCATCCTTCATGCAGTTCTGGCACGGGACTTTGGTGCGTTCCAGCAGCGGATCGCAGAGTTTCTCAAGCTGAGCGCGGGTAAGGGTCATGTTCATATGAACCGGCCCGTCCTGGTTCATGGTGATGAACGGCAAATTGATGTCGGTGCTCATGCTCGAAGAGAGTTCGCACTTCGCCTTTTCCGCCGCCTCTTTGAGCCGCTGAAGCGCCTGCGGATCCTTGCGCAGATCGACGCTGTTCTCCTTCTGGAATTCATCGGCAAGGTAGTTGATGACCGCCTGGTCGAAGTCGTCGCCGCCGAGGTGGGTGTCGCCGTTGGTGGCCTTCACTTCGAAGACGCCGTCGCCGATTTCGAGAATCGAAATATCGAAGGTGCCGCCGCCGAGGTCGTAGACCGCAACGGTTTCGTCACTCTTCTTGTCCAGGCCGTAGGCAAGCGCCGCCGCCGTCGGCTCGTTGATGATCCGGAGCACTTCCAGACCGGCGATCTTGCCGGCGTCCTTGGTCGCCTGACGCTGACTGTCGTTGAAGTAGGCCGGGACGGTGATGACCGCCTGGGTGATGGTTTCGCCGAGGTAGGCTTCCGCATCGGTCTTCAGTTTCTGAAGGATCATCGCGGAAATCTCCGGCGGAGAGTAGGTGTGGTCGCCGACGCGGACGTGGGCGTCACCGTTGGGCGCCTCGACGATCTCGTACGGAACCAGCTCCTTCTCGCGCTGGACTTCGGAATATTTGCGGCCCATCAGCCGTTTGATCGAAAAGATGGTGTTTTTCGGATTGGTCACCGCCTGCCGTTTCGCAGTCTGGCCGACCAGACGCTCGCCGCTCTTGGTGAAGGCGACGATGGAAGGCGTGGTGCGGTTCCCTTCCGCGTTGGGGATAATTTTGTACTCGCCGTGATCCATGACAGCCATGCAGCTGTTGGTAGTGCCGAGGTCGATACCTAAAATTTTACTCATGATTCAATACCTCCATGAAGAAATGATAATTTTAAAATCTTACGCCGGAGAAGTAAGCAGATCCCGTGCCAACTCTTTTTTTTGAGGAAGCGAGGGCGAATCCGCCCGGATTGTCACGGTGATGTGTGCCATTTTGGCGCACCTGTGCCACGAAGGTGCGCCAACCGCAAACGGGTGTGTCACGGATTGCCGGCCAAGAGCGCCGGTGCGCTCCCCCCCCTGCGTGGGGGAATATATAAGGAGTCAAAACGAACATGGATCAGGAGAATAGCCGGAATGCTCCGCCGCACCGGAAAGAGAGCTGTTCCGCCCCGGCGGCGGAACGTGGCCGGCGGTGGATCCGCCGGAGGGGCATCTCCGGGTTTTCCATGCCGCGCGGAACGATTTGGCTTGACTTTTTGAAAAAAAGCGGTATATTTTCCGAATACGGAGCAATCTGTTATTCCCCTAAACCAAAAAGAAGGAATTGCCAAAATGATCAAAGTCGGTATCAACGGTTTCGGCCGCATCGGCCGCATGGTCTTCCGTGCCGCGGTGCAGAACTTCAACAAGGATATCCAGATTGTCGGCATCAACGACCTGCTCGACCCCGAGTATCTCGCTTACATGCTGAAGTATGATTCGGTTCACGGCCAGTTCGAAGGCGACATCAAGGTCGAAGGCAACTACATGGTTGTCAACGGCAACAAGATCCGCCTGACCGCCGAGAAGGATCCGGCCAATCTGAAGTGGGACGAAGTGGATGCCGACGTCGTCGTCGAGTCCACCGGCTTCTTCCTTACTGAAGAGCTGGCCTCCGCCCACCTCAAGGCGGGTGCGAAGAAGGTGATCATGTCCGCGCCGAGCAAGGATGCCACCCCGATGTTCGTCTACGGCGTCAACCACACGACCTACGCCGGCCAGAAGATCATCTCCAACGCCAGCTGCACCACCAACTGCCTGGCTCCGCTGTCGAAGGTTCTGAATGACAAGTTCGGCATCAAGCGCGGCCTTATGACCACGATTCACGCCGCCACCGCGACCCAGAAGACGGTCGACGGCCCCTCGAAGAAGGATTGGCGCGGCGGCCGTGGCATCCTTGAGAACATGATTCCCTCCTCGACCGGCGCGGCCAAGGCGGTGGGCAAGGTTCTCCCGGTGCTCAACGGCAAGCTGACCGGCATGTCGGTCCGCGTTCCCACCTCCGACGTTTCGTTCGTCGACCTGACCTGCGAACTCAACACCGAGTGCACCTATGAGGAGATCTGCAAGGCGATGAAGGAAGCCTCCGAAGGCGAGCTCAAGGGCGTTCTCGGTTACACCGACGAAGCGGTTGTCTCGACCGACTTCCGCGGCGATGCCCGCACCTCGATCTTCGATGCCAAGGCCGGCATCCAGCTGGACAAGACCTTCGTCAAGGTCTGCTCCTGGTACGACAATGAGTGGGGTTATTCCAACAAGGTTCTGGAGATGGCCCGCGTCATCGCCAAGTAACTTGGGGTTTTTGATTCCCGGAAAGGGCGGGTGGTCGAATGCCGCCCGCCCTTTTTGTATTAACGCATCTATTCATCAATCAATGCAGGGAGAATTGTCATGGATAAGAAAACGCTTCGTGACGTCGATCTCAAAGGCAAGCGCGTGGTCATGCGCGTCGACTTCAATGTTCCGATCAAAGACGGAGTCATCAAAGATGACACCCGCATCAAGGGGCGCTCCCCTCGATCAAGTATGTGCTTGACAACGGCGGCAGCCTGGTGCTTATGAGCCACCTCGGCCGTCCGGCGGAAAAAGGCTACGAGGCGGATTTCAGCCTGAAGCCGGTGGCGGAATATCTGGCGAAGCTGCTCGGTCGCCCGGTGGCGTTTGCTCCGGATTGCGCCAATGCCGACAAGGAGGTCGCCGCGATGAAGCCGGGCGACGTGCTGATGCTGGAAAATACCCGTTTCTACAAGGAGGAACAGGGCAAGCTCAAGCAGAAGGAAGGGCAGTCCGACGAGGAGTTCAAGGCGAAGAAGGCCGAACTCAAGGAGAAACAGCAGCTTCTGGCGAAAAAGTTTGCCTCCTACGGTGACATCTACTGCAACGATGCGTTCGGTTCCGCGCACCGCGCCCACGCTTCGACCGCGGTCATCACCAAGTACATGCCGGTTTCGGTGGCGGGTTTCCTGATGGAAAAGGAGATCGCCTATCTCGGCAGCGCGGTGGAGAATCCGGTTCGTCCGTTCGTGGCGATTCTCGGCGGCGCGAAGGTCTCCGACAAGCTCGCTGTGGTGCAGAATCTGCTGGGCAAGGTCGACACGCTGATCATCGGCGGCGGCATGGCCTACACCTTCCTCAAGGCGCAGGGACATGATATCGGTGCTTCGCTCTGCGAGCTCGATCAGCTCGACTACGCCCGCGACATGATCGCCAAGGCGAAAGAGCGCGGTGTGAAGCTGCTGCTGCCGGTGGACAACGTTGCCGCCGACAAGTTCGCGGCGGACGCCGCCACGCAGATCGTCGGCGACGAGATTCCGGCCGGCTGGATGGCGCTGGATATCGGTCCGAAGACCACCGAGCTCTATGCGGAAGCGATCAAGGGCGCCAAGACCGTCGTCTGGAACGGGCCGATGGGCTGCTTCGAGATGCCTGCGTTTTCGAAGGGGACCTTCGGCGTCTGCGCCGCGGTGGCCGAAGTGAAGGCGAACGGCGGTGTTTCGATCATCGGCGGCGGCGACAGCGTCTCTGCGGTGAACAAGTCCGGGTTGGCGGACAAGATGAGCCACATTTCCACCGGCGGCGGTGCTTCGCTCGAGTTCCTCGAGGGGAAGGCTCTGCCCGGCGTGGTGTCGCTCTCCGACAAGTAAGAGAGCGTTTCTTTTCGGGAAGAGGCTGTTGCATTCCGTTGAGGGATGCGGCAGCCTCTTTTTTTTCATGGAAGAGAGGGGAGGGGCCTGCCGGGCCGGAGAGGCGGCCGGTTTTTTCCGGAAACGCGGCGATTTCCCGATTCCCCGGGCTTGAAAAAAACGGCGCTGCGGTTATATTGTCTCCCTGCGCCCGCGTTGTGCGCGTTGAACAGCGGAAAGAGAGATGGCATTGGGAAAATTCTATGGAGTCGGACTCGGTCCCGGAGATCCCGGACTGGTGACATTGCGGGCGTTGGAGGTGTTGCGCGCGGTGCAGGTGATCTATGCGGCAGCCTCACAGCAGAGTTCCCGCAGCGTTTCCGGGCGGATTCTCGATGCGCTGCCCGGCGTGACGGCGGATCGGTGTGAGCTGGCCTTCACCATGTCGAACAATTTCGACGAACGTCTGGCCAGAATCGATGAGCATGCCGCACGGATTCTCGACCGTCTGCGTTCGGGGGATGACGCGGCATTTGTCACCATCGGCGATCCGATGACCTACAGCACCTGCGGCTATCTGTTGCGGGCGCTGCTGCGGATGGAACCGGCTCTGCCGTATGAAATCATCCCCGGAGTGAACTCCTGGAGTGCTCTGGCCGCGAAGGAGGGGTCCCGCTGGTGGAGGATCAGACGGTGCTGCAGATTGTTCCCGCCGCGGTCGCTCCCGGTTCGGAGGAGCTCGACCAGCTGCTTGCCGCCGATGCGACCACCGTTCTGCTCAAGTGCTACCGTACGAGGGAGGAACTGCTCCGGCAGCTTTCCGAACGGGGATTCCGCACTGTCTACGGCGCCGGAATCGGACTGGAGGAGGAGTTTGTTTCGGACGATCCCGCGGCGATTGCGGATCGTCCACGGGAATATCTGTCGATGCTGATCGTCCGCAAAGCCGATGTGGCGGGCGGCGGCGCCGTTGCGAAACAATGATCTGATACAGGGAGGCGGCGATGGAAGAGCTTCTGCGTCTTGCCGAGTTGCGCCAGGCCCGGGCCCGGCGAGTGGTGGAAATGAGCGGCATCCCCGCCGCGTGGAAGGCGATCGGCGCGGAGGTTGCCGCGGTCGGCTCCCTGCGAACCGGACTTCTGATCGACCACCGCGACATCGATTTCCACGTATACACCGACACACTGGAGCCGGAAGAGAGTTTCCGGGCCGTCGCCCGGATCTGCGCCAACCCGGCAGTGACCGGGATGGAGTTCCGGAATCTTGCCGCGACGGAGGAGTGCTGTTTCGAATTCCACGTTTCGCTGCGGGATGAGCGCGGCGACTCGTGGCGGGTCGATATGATTCAGATCCGCCGCGGCTCGAAGTACGACGGTTTTTTCGAAACAGTCGCCGACCGGATCCTGGCGGCACTGACTCCGGAGACGAAACGGACCATTCTCATGCTCAAGTGCGCGGCGCCGCAATCCGCCCGGATCATGGGGATCGAATACTGCCGCGCGGTGATGGAGGGCGGCGTCCGGAGCTGGCCGGAATTCATCGCATGGCGTGCGATGAATCCGGTTTCCGGCATTCTGACGTGGCGCCCCTGAAGCGCCGCTGTTGTCTTACCAGTGGCGATGGAAGAATCCGGAGACTCCCTCCGCCGCTCTCTGGAAGATCACGTACAATCCCGGGATGAACATCATTCCGGCGATGGTTGCGACCAGCATTCCCCAGAAGGTGGTGACGCCGATCGACTGACGGCTGCCTGCACCGGCGCCGCTGGCGACCACCATCGGGAACACACCGATCACGAAGGAGAGCGCGGTCATCATGACCGAGCGGAACCTGACTCGCATGCCGTTCAGGGCCGCATCCGGAATGGTTGCGCCTTTGTCGCGTTCGAACTTGGCGAACTCCACCATCAGAATTGCCGTCTTGGCGGTGAGGCCGATCAGCATCAGCAACCCGAGCTGGCAGTAGATGTTCAGCGACATGTTGCTGAGTTTCAGGGCGAGGATCGCGCCGAGCGTCGCGGTCGCCACCGAGAGCATCACCGAAATCGGCATGGTCCAGCTCTCATACTGCGCCACCAGAAAGAGGTAGGCCACCAGCAGTGAAATCATCAGCAGACTGACGATCTTGCCTTCGTTCTGGCTCTCCTGATAGCTCATATCGGTCCAGCTGATCTGGTAATCCTTGGAGAGATTCTTGTGGACGAGATCCTCCAGCAGATTCATCATTTCGCCGGAGCTGAACGACGGCACGGTCTGGGTGTTGACCGATGCGGAGGGGAACATGTTGAACCGTTCCGCCTGCCGGGGCCCGAGGGTCCAGCGGAGATCCGCCACCGCGCTGAGCGGAATATTCTCGCCGGTGGTGCTGGTGACGTAGAGCTGATCGATGATGTTGAGATTCTCCCGCAGTTCCGGCGCCAGCTGGGTCTTGACCTGATAGGTCTTGCCGTACTTGTTGAAGTCGTTGATGTAGTAGGACCCGAGCTGGCTCTGGAGCGCGCTGAAGATCGAGTTGATCGACACGTTCATCGCCTCCGCCTTGTCACGGTTGATGTCCAGACAGAGCATCGGCGTGTTGGCGTCGAACGAGGTGAAGGCGTAGACCGCCTTGCCGGTCTCCATGATCTTGGAGAGCAGATGGTTGGTTGTCTGCGCGATCTCCTGCGAACTCTGGTCGCCTGTGGCCTGAAGTGAAAAGTTACGCCGCCGGTGGCGCCGAGACCCATGATGGCCGGCGGCACGAAGGCGTTGACGGAAGCGTCCGGCAGCACTGCGGCGCGCTTGATGATTGCCGACTGAATCTGGCTGATCTGCGTCTCAGGGGTGGTGCGTTCCGCCCACGGCTTCAGGTCGACGATCAGGAGACCGAGGTTTTCCCCTTCACCCGCGGTCAGGCTCCGGCCGGGAATGGCCAGAAGCTGGTTGATCCCGGGGATATCCTTAATCAGGTCGGAGACCTCTGCCAGCGCGGCTTCCGTCCGCGGCAGCGAAGCGCTGGCGGGGGAGGACCACTTCGCAGAAGATGGTTCCCTTGTTTCCTAACTAATATAAAAAATTTGTTTTTTCAAATTGAAATTCAGGAAATCTTAATTTTTTTTGACGGGGGAGGATGAGGATGCCGTGAAAAGGGAGTTCTGCTGTTGAAAAGGGGGGGGATTGGTTTATATTACCGGAAAGAACGCAGATTTTGTTTTTCGGATGGGCAGATTCAACACATTGAAATTCTCCGAGAGCGGAGTGCGCGGCATCGTCGGAGAGGGATTGACGCCGCGGCTGGTGGCGGAGCTCGGGGCCGCCTTCGGGCTCTACCGGGGCGGGGGGGCGCGTCGTGGTCGGGCGGGATACCCGTGCCACCGGGGCGATGTTCGAGGAGGCGCTTTCGGCCGGACTGCTTTCGGCCGGGTGCCAGGTGGTCAAGCTCGGCATTGTACCGACGCCGACGGTTCAGTTCACCGTCTCGCGCATCGGCGCCTCGGGGGGATCGCGATTACTGCGAGCCACAATCCGGCCCAGTGGAACGCGCTCAAATTCATCGGCGGCGACGGCATGTTTCTCGATCCGGCCGAGGCGTCGGAACTTTTGATCTGTACAGTCAGGGCAATCCTCCGTGCCGCGTCGAGAAGGATCTGCGGGATGTGCGTACGTTGCCGGGAGCGTTCGCCGCGCACGAGGAAAGGATTTTTTCGGTCATCGACGCAGAAGGGGTGCGCTGCCGCCGTTTCCGTGTGGCGGTCGACTGCGCCAACGGCGTGGGCGCGCTCTATTCGGCGGAGTTTCTGCGCCATCTCGGCTGCGAGGTGTTTCCGATTCACGACGAGGCGGACGGGCAGTTCCGGCGGCCGCCGGAGCCGCTGCCGGAGAATCTGGAAGCGCTCTGCCGGGTCGTGCGGGAGAACCATTGCGACATCGGATTCGGGCAGGATCCCGACGGCGACCGGCTCACGGTGGTGACCGACCGGGGGAGGCGCTCAATCCGCATTACACGGTGGCGCTGGCGGTGGAGCAGGTGCTCGACGGTGGAGATCCCGGGCCGGTGGTGGTGAATATTCAGACGTCGCGTCTGGTGGAGGCGATCGCCGCTTCGTATCATTGCGGACTGGTCATTTCGAAGGTCGGCGAGATCAACGTGGTTGAAAAGATGATCGAAACCGACAGCATGATCGGCGGAGAGGGCAACTGCGGCGGGGTGATCTACCGCCGGGTTCATTCGGGGCGGGACAGTTTTACCGCGATGGCGCTGATTCTTGAACGGCTCGCTTTTTTCCGAACGGCCCCTCTCCGGGATCGTGGCGGAATTCCCCGCACAGTACAATTTGTCCGCCCGCTTCCCGGTTCCGCCGATCGCGGCGCGGAATGTGCTCGATCACTTCCGCCGGAAATACGCCGACCGGTCGCCGCTCACTTTTGACGGACTGCGGTTTGATCTGGAGACAGGGCGGGTACTGATGCGTTCATCGAACACCGAACCGATATTCCGGCTGAACGTCGAGTCGACGGAGCGTTTTGCTGCCGAGGCGTTGCTGGAGCGTTTTTCCGCGGAGATCCGGGAGGAGTTAACCAACGGGGGGAGAATTGTGACGGAAGCGAAGTTCTATCTTTTCGACATGGATCACACGCTGATTCAGGCTGACTGCGATGTGACCTGGAAGCAGTTTGCGGTGGCGCACGGCCTTGCTCCGGAGACGGCGCTTGTCGAGGCGGACCGCTTTTTCGACGACTACAACGCCGGCAAACTGGATATCGAAGCCTTTCATGAATTTCAGTTCCGGGAGTTCGCCGGGAACACGGTCGAACGGATGGCCGGACTGGCCGAATTGCATTTCCGGGAATTCATCGCCGACCGGCTCTACCCGGAGGCGGTGAAGTTGATCGATGAGCTGCGGGCCGCGGGGCTTCCGGTCGGCATCCTCACCTCGACCAATTCGGTGATCGCCACTCCGGTGGCGCGGGCGTTCGGCATCGATCTGGTGCTCGGCACGCGGCTGGAGCTGCGCGACGGGCGTTACACCGGGAGAATTTCCGGCGTCTACGGCGTTGGTCCGGGCAAGGTGGAGATCGCCGCCGCCGAGCTGAAGCAGCGGGGATTCACGCTTGCGGAGCTCGCCTATTACGGCGACAGCATCAACGACCGGTACATTCTCGAAGCGTGCGGATTCCCGTACACGGTCAATCCCTCGGCATCGCTGCGGGTTCTGGCGGAGCGGCAGCACTGGCCGATCCTCAGCTGGAAGCTGGAGGCGGTGAAGTGAAGATCGGCCTGATCTCCAATCCCCGCCACCGGGCGGGGGACCGGATGGAGTTTCTGCTGTTGCGCGCCGCCCACTGGCTCACCCGCTTCGAACCGGCGGACCTGCTGCTGGTGACGGGGAGCTGACGGCGGAGAACGCGGCTCCCGAACCGGGGTTTCTCGATGCCTTTTACGCTTCGCTCGCCCGGCGCAAATCGGAACTGCCGGTGATCTTCCCCGGCTCGGAAACGCCGGTGACGGTCTGCGGAGAGGTGCTTTCTCCCGCCGCGCTGACCGGGCGGATCCGCGAAGCGGCCGGAGCGGTTCCGGATTTTGAAGCGTTCCCCTTTGAATACCTGGTTGCGGAGTTCGACGGCGGCGCGCTGCCGCATGTGGAGCGCCGGGTGCTGGTCGAACCGGAACTTGCCGCTCAGGTGACCGATTTCCACATCCACACGTCGGCGGCGTACTGCAGCGAGAACATGCGCGTGGACCGGGCGCTGGAGATGGCGAAGCTCTCCGGACTCGGCGGCGTCTCGTTTGCCGAGCACTCCGGCCAGCTCTACTTCGAGAGCGACGACTACTGGAACGGGCGTTCGGTCTGGCGCACCCGGGGAACGCCGGAGGGGTGCCGGGCGATCGACCGCTCCGACGAATACCGCGCCGAACTCCGCACGCCGGGGTGCTACCGGCACGGATTCGAGCTCGACGTCGACCGGAACGGCGACGTTCTGCTTTCGGAGAAGGAGCGCCCGCTCGCCGAGGTCCGGCTGGGCGCGGTGCACTTTCTGGTCAACCGGAGCGACCCGCGTGAAGCGTCGCGGGAATTTCTCTTTTACACCGAGTCGCTGCTGAAGTACGGCGTCGACATTCTCGCGCATCCGTTCCGCATCTTCGCCTGGGCGGGGCTGGAGAAACCGGCGGAGCTGTTCGCTCCGGTCGCCGACCTTCTGGCGCACTACGGTGTTGCGGCGGAGGTCAACTTTCACCAGAACCAGCCGGAGCACGAATTTTTCGACCTCTGTCTCCGGAAGGGAGTGAAACTGTCGCTGGGGAGCGATTCGCACAACCTCTACGAGGTGGGATTTTTCCTGCCGCACTTCCGTTTCCTCCGGGAGCTGGGGTTGCCGGGAAACTGGACGAGGTGATCTTCCGCTGACCGCCGCGCTGCGCCGAAATCGATGACAGGCCGTTGGGCCGGAAAGGATGAGATGATCTATTCACCCGCTGAAAATCGTTACGAAACCATGTCTTACCGCCGCTGCGGCCGCAGCGGACTGCGTCTGCCCGCCGTCTCGCTCGGTTTGTGGCACAATTTCGGCAGCGTCGACGTTTATGAGAATGCCCGGAAGATGGCGCAGACCGCGTTCGATCTGGGCATCACCCACTTCGACCTTGCCAACAACTACGGTCCGGAACCGGGATCGGCGGAGATCACTTTCGGCCGGATTCTGCGGCAGGACCTCGCCCCCTACCGCGACGAACTCGTCATCTCCAGCAAGGCGGGCTACTACATGTGGCCGGGACCCTACGGGGAGTGGGGATCGCGCAAGAATCTGATTGCCAGCTGCGACCAGAGCCTCCGGCGGCTGGGGGTCGATTACGTCGACATCTTCTACCACCACCGGCCGGATCCGGATACTCCGGTGGAGGAGTCGATGGAGGCGCTGGATCACATCGTCCGCTCGGGGCGGGCGCTTTACGTCGGGATCTCCAACTATCCGCCGGAGGCGGCCCGCCGGGCGATTGCGGTGCTGCGCGAACTGCGGACCCCCTTCGTGCTTCATCAGATCTGCTGCAATCTGCTCAACCGGGCGCATGAGCGGCAGGGATCCTTCCGGCTGCTGGAGGAGGAGAAGGTGGGCGGAATCGTCTTTTCGCCGCTGGCGCAGGGATTGCTGAGCGACCGTTATCTCGACGGGATTCCGGTGGATTCGCGCGCGGCGCGCGGCGGCTTCCTGAAGCGTTCCTCGATCACGCCGGAGGTGCTCGGCAAGGTGCGGGCGCTGAAGGAGATCGCCGCCTCCCGCGGGCAGACGCTCTCGGGGATGGCGATCGCCTGGGTGCTGCATCTGCCGGGGGTGACGTCGGCGCTGGTGGGCGCGAGCCGTCCGGAGCAGATTCGCGAAACGGTCGCCGGGCTGAACCATCTGGAGTTCACTCCGGAGGAGCTGGCCCGGATCGACGCCGTGCTCGAATAAGCGCGGCGCAGGCACTTCGCAACCGTGTTCCCGGATCAACGGGTCAGGTGGCAGGCCATCACGCCGCCCGGTCTGGCCCCGGTGTCGGCGGTGAACCGCAGTTTCCCGTTCGCATAAACGGCCGGAATTTCCCCAGTTCGGCAATCCGTTTCAGAAAGGCGCCCTGCAGCTCCTCCGGGGTGAGCTCCTTTTTGGCGGAAAGCTCATTCCGCCACGGCCGCGATATCGCAGAGTGGCGTGAACATCTCCGGCATCGGTTGTGCGGAATCCGGGCCTACAGGCGGGAGAAGCGGAGGATGCGCTCCATCTCCCAGTCGGTCAGGAACAGCGCGCCGAGCGACATCGTCAGGTGGAAGAGGGAGGTGTTCCACTTCTGGTCCTTGTACCACCCTTCGAAGGTGCGCGTTGCTCCCTCGGAGAGCATCCGCAGCCAGGCGTCCTTGTCGGTCAGCAGTTCGTGCACGAGTTTCGTCTCTCCCTCCCTGCGGAGGAGTGCCAGCAGTGGGAAGGTTACGAAAAGCAGGCTCTGCGATAACCGCTTCTCTCGGATCATCGCGACCGTGTTCTGCACTCCCGCACGGTCGGGGAAAAGTTCGAAAAACGCAGCGAACACGTTGCCGGGCAAGCTGATGTGTGTGGTCGAAACACTGTCGCGGAACAGCTGTTTCTCCGTGTCGTAGAAGGCTGAGACGAACGCTTCCTTCAGCGGCGCGGTCTCCGCGTAGGGCGGCTGTTCGAGCATCGCGGCGACCTCGTTCAGGCACTGGATCGCGCCGATGTACCAGGCGTTGAGAGCGTTGTGCTTGGTGTCGCAGCACTTCCCCTCCGTGAGATCGACGTCGTAGCCGTCGCGCAGATTGGCGGGCCACTCGACCACACACCATTTATCCAGATGGTTGAGCAGCCCGTCCGCCTCGGCGTACTCCTCGCGGTAGAAGTCGAGAATGTCGGCGAACGCGGCGTACCGAGTCCGGACGAATTCGAGGTTGCCGGTGAGGCGGCAGTACTCCAAGAGCAGCAGGAGCATGATGAGCGGATATTCGGCGATCTCCTGCATGAAGGAGCAGGCCGCGCAGGTCATCAGTCCGCGGTTGATGAACGAGGTGCGGAGAAAGTCGTCGAAGAACTTCTCCATCGGCGCGAAATCTTTAGTCAGAATGCACCAGGCGAGCAGGCTGTAACAGGCGTCGCCGAGGTAGTAGCCCTTCTCCCGCTCCATGCAGTCCTGGATTACCTCCTGCATGCCGTAGTGGAGGGTGTCGACGCAGAGGCGCCACACCGCCAGCGACTTCTCATCGGTCCGGTTGCAGACCGCCCGAAGCGTGAAGGGGTAGTGCCGCGCCGTCAGGCGCAGAGAGTCCGAATCGATTTCACACCCCGGAGGAAGCAGGAGTTCGACATAGCGGAAACTTTTGTAATCGAACTGGTTCAGGGTGTCCGTTCCCCGGAGAGCCGGAAGAATTCAATGTAGTTGCAGTTCGCCCGGAGCTGATGGCGCACCGAACCATCTTCGTTGAGCTCCTGCCCGAAGCGCATTTCGATTTCGCTCGCCCGTTTCCCGCGGGCGCGGAAGGTGAGGCTGCCGACGTAGACGGCGCCGAAATCGATCCGTACCCCGTTCTCCAGCGGCTCCACGGCTGCGGGGGAAATCGATTCGAATTCCAGCTGCGCGGTCGGCTGGCGGAACATCCGGTAGGCGGCATGACGGCGGAGCTTCGCCGGGGCCCACTCCGAATCGTCGAACCCCGGCTGTTCGAACCCGACCTCGGGAGAGGCGGCGTCGCAGCGTTCGAGAAACTGGGTCTCGTACCCGGCCTTCCCGGCGGAGGAGAATCCGGAGTGCACCCGGCAGCGGAAACTTTCGTCTGAAGCGAGCAGCAGTTTCCCATCGGCGAAGAGGTCGAGCAGCAGTCCATGCTGCCGGTCGCCGCTCACCCAGACCCGGTTGATCAAACCCTGATAGTAGGTGTGCACGGCGATGGTGTTCTCGCCGGGGTGGACGAATTTCGAGAGGTCGATCTGGTTGTAGAAGTAGTGAAAACTGTAGCCGGCGGCCGGTCCCTGCGTGACGAAAACGCCGTTCACGTAGAGTTTGTAATAGTCGTCGGCGCTGATGTGGAGGATCACATTTTCCGCTTTTTCCAGCGTGAACTTTTTCCGGAAAAGGATGTGGCGGTTCTCCAGCTCCGGGGCGGCTTCCGGCAGGGGAGGAGCGGTCGAGCTGGCGGTGAAACATATTCTGCGGAATCTGGTCGAAGAACTCTTTCGTGGTGATCCAGTTCCCGGCGAAAACTTCCGGTTCATCCTTCATGGTGAAATTCCCTGTATTGTGAGATTGATCGTTTGCGCGATGTGTTTACTATACCGCTCCGGCGGGGTTTTGCCAGTTGGAGAGAGGGTGTTTCCGATACTTTTTTCTGGTGAAATCGGTTTTGGTTGATGTGACAATGGAAAACTGCAACCAAAAAAGAATGTTTTTCGTCGCTTTTTTGAGCCGGGGGATTGTTTTCCATTTTGTTTCCGGTATAATGTAACCAAAAGAACAGCAACTCCGGGGACGCAGGCAGCGGTTCCTGCTACGCGGAACAGATGGTACAGGAGAACGAAGATGTTGAAGAAAAAAGACTTTCATCTAAGATCGTTACATGCTTTTACCCTGATCGAACTCCTCATAGTAATCGCGATCATTGCCATTTTGGCGGCGATGCTGCTTCCGGCGCTGAACAAGGCGCGCGACCGGGCGAAGTCGATCCTCTGCGTGAACAACCTCAAGCAGATCGGGCTGGGGCTGATTCGCTACACCGCCGATTACGGCTATTACCCCTGGCCGATGGATTCTCCGCAGACTCTGCCGAGCGGCTATGCGAAGGGGTGGGTCTGGAGTTTGATGACTGGTGTGGATGGAATGGGCAAGAGGTTCGCTTCCAGCTATGTTCCGGTCTATGCAAAGCAGATGCCCAACGGTGGGTACGTTGGGCTGCGCTGCCCGTTGCATGATACGCAGCACTCTGAAAGCAGTGACGCCGGCCCGGTGAACTCTTACATCTTTGTCGGCAGTAATACCGAGGTGAATTATGCGGATAACTCAGTCGGCATCACCGGCTTTCTGGAGACCGGCAGCCGTTCGGCGGTTCGGCCCGAAAAGGTGAAGAATCCTTCGAAAAGATCGGCATCATCGAGCGGGAAAAAGATGAAAACACCTTCGGCATGGGATATATCGACGATGGCCGTTACCTTTACAACTCAAAAACGACAGAATCGGACCGGTCCACAACAAGGACGCCGGTTACCTCTGCCTCGACGGCCACGCTGGCATGATCAACGTCGTCGCCGAACTGAACGCCGACGGTAACGCCTACAGTGCCCACACCACTGGGCTCTGGAAGAAATATTTCGCCACCAACCATCCATGATTCCCCAATTTTTCCCGCGGAAACCCGGTTCTGGCGGTTGCGTTCCTCCGGAAACGGCGCTATACTAAATCCCGGATGGACAAACGTTGTATTGCGGGAGAATCCTATGAATCAGACATTTCAGAGTGAAGTCGAATTTCTCCGGGCGCACGGACTTGCCCCGGTCGTGCTCGGCAACGACGAAGGCGCGCGCCTGGTCACGCTGGCCGAATATCAGGGGCGGGTGATGACCAGCACCATGGCCGGCGACGGGGGGCCCGGCTGCGGCTGGATCAACCGCGCGCTGATCGCCTCCGGCGAACGGACGCCGCACATCAACGCCTACGGCGGCGAGGACCGCTTCTGGCTCGGGCCGGAAGGGGGGACAGTTTTCGCTCTACTTCCCGCCCGGCGCGCCGTTCGACTTCGACCACTGGCAGGTGCCCGCCGCCGAGGATACCGAGGTCTGGAAGCTCGATTCCGCGGGAGAAACCGAAGCGGCGTTCTCCACGGAGTTCTCCATCCGGAACTGGAGCGGATTCGAGAAAAAAATCCGCATGGAGCGGGTGGTGCGGCTGCTTGACTGCGCCGGAATCGCCGCCGATCTCGGCGTCACCTTTGACAAAACCCGCGTTTCCGCCGTCGGCTATGTGACGGAAAACCGCGTGACCAATATCGGACATGAGGCGTGGACCCGGGAGAACGGCGCGCTCTCCATCTGGATGCTCGGCATGTTCAACCCGTCGGCGCGGACCGTGATCGTCATCCCCTACCGCACCGACGCTCCGGGCGCGATCGTCAAGGATGACTACTTCGGGCGCATTCCCGGCGACCGGCTCCGCATCGACACCGGACGCGGCCGGATCCTCTTCTCCGCCGACGGCAACTGGCGCAGCAAGCTCGGTCTCACCAACCGCCGCGCCACCGGCGTGCTCGGCAGTTACGACGCCGAAAACCGGATTCTCACCATGGTTCACTATTCGCCCGGCCCCGCCGACGCCGAATATGTCAACGCCGCCTGGGAGATTCAGGAGCGCCCCTTCGAAGGCGACACGGTCAACGCCTACAACGACGGACCGCTCGCCGACGGTTCGCAGATGGGGCCGTTCTACGAACTGGAATCGAGTTCTCCGGCCGGATTCCCCGCGCCGGGCGGTTCCCCTGTGCCATACCCACGCCACCTTCCACTTCACCGGTGACCCGGAGGAGCTGGACCGGATTGCGGAAAAACTGCTCAACGGTCCGGTTACTTCGCTGACTCTGTGAGCAAACCGCGCCCCCGCCGCCGTCCTTCGGACGTTTTTCGTCGGAAAATTCCTCCTCCGGCGGATTGAAATCCACGCCCGGGGACGGTATCTTAATGACATGGCAGTGAACAATATCACGTAAGGAAAGAGTGTTCTTATCATGAAACAAGCACTTGAGCTGGCCGCGCCGCCGGCCGATTACCGTCCGATTCCGTTCTGGAGCTGGAATGAGAAACTGGAGCCGGAGGTGCTCCGCGAACAGATCCGCCAGATGCACGACGCCGGAATCGGCGGCTTCTTCATGCACGCGCGCGGGGGCTTCAGACCGCCTACCTTTCGAAGGAGTGGATGAGCTGCGTCGAAGCCTGCATCGACGAAGCAGACAAGCTCGGCATGAACGCCTGGCTCTACGACGAAAACGGCTGGCCCAGCGGCTTCGGCGGCGGCGCCGTCAACGGCCTCGGCGTCAAGTATCAGCAGAAATATCTGCGATATGAATTCATCGACGCCGCGGAGTCGGGGAATCGGGGCAACACCATCGCCTGGTACACGCCGGAGGGCGAACTCATCGGCAAAACCCTGCCCGCCGGCGCGGAGGGAACGGTGCTCCGCTGCTACTTCGAGGTCAATCCCTACTATGTGGACAACCTCGATCCGGAGGTGGTGGCGGAGTTTCTCCGGGTCACCCACGACTACTACTATCGGAATCTGCCGAAACGGCTCTCACGCCGCCTGAAGGGAATCTTCACTGACGAGCCCCAGCTCTCGCGAAACGGCTTCCTCTGGTCGTCCGTGCTGGAGGAGGAGTACTGGCGGGCCTACCACCGCGAACTTCTGCCGGAGCTGCCGATGCTCTTCCTCGGCATGCCGGGCAGCGACGCGATGCGGATTCGTTTCTGGAGTCTCGCCGCCCGTCTCTTCAGTCGGAACTTCATGCAGCAGATCCGGGAGTGGTGCGACGAGCACGGCTGGATGCTGACCGGCCACCATGTGCTCGAAGAGACCTGCCAGGGGCAGATCAACAGCAACGGCTCGGTGATGGCGCAGTACCGCTGGTACCATATTCCGGGCATGGACCACCTCTGCCGTTCGGAACCCAGTCCGGTCGCCATGACCCAGCTGGTCTCTGCGGCGATGCAGGTCGGGCAGAAGCAGATTCTTTCCGAGAGCTTCGCGCTCTGCGGCTGGAACTTCAACTTCTCCGGCATGCTGTGGATGTTCCAGCAGCAGTTCGCCCACGGAGTGAACCTCCCCTGCCAGCATCTGCAGGGCTATTCGCTGCGCGGACTGCGCAAGCGGGACTATCCGGCGTCGCTCTTCGTGCATCAGCCGTGGTGGGGAGACTACCGGCAGATCAACGACGCCTTCGCAAGAATCGGCATGATGCTCGCCGAAGGGAAGGCTTCCGCCGAAGTGCTGGTGCTCCACCCGCTCTCGACCGCGTGGATGCACTACAGCGACTGCGACCGGCTGAAGGCGATGGAGTTCTACACCGAAGGGCTGAAACGGCTCACGGTCGAACTCGATTCACTGCTGATTCCGCACCATTACGCCGACGAGGTGCTCACCGCGGAGCTCGGCTCCTTCGATGAGGGGAGGATCCGGATCGGCCGGATGGCGTATTCCCTGGTGGTGATTCCGCAGCTGGTCAACCTCTCTTCGCAGATACTGGCGATGCTGGAAAAATTCACCCAGGCCGGCGGTGTTGTGCTGGTGGTCCGCAACCGGCTCGAGCCGGAAAAACTTACGGTGGACGGCGAGCCGGCGTCTCAGCAGGTGCGCGACTGGTTCGCTTCGCTCCCCGCCTACGATTCGGAGGCGGCGGTTGCCGAGACCGTCGCGGATCTGCTGCCCGACCGGGTGCGGATCACCGAACACGGAGTCCCCGCACGCCGGGTGGTCGGTACCTTCCGCGACTTCGACAATCTGGAGGGGCGCGGCGGCCGGATGCACTTCATCGCCAATTTGCAGTACAACCAGCCCTGTTCGCTGACAATCGCGCTGCCCCGTACCGGGCGGCAGGTGGAGTTGATCGATCCCTTCAGTGGAAAGTTTTCGATTCTTTCCGGAGTCCGTCACTCAGGGAACCATCTCGTCTTCGACTACCCGCTGGCGGCGGGGGAAGCGGCGGTCTTCTTCGTCTCGCCCCATCCGGAAAAGCATGCTCCGAAAGTTCGGGTCGAGGATGCGTTCGCGCTTGAACCGATCCGGCGGATCGAACCGGACTTCTCCGTCGAACATGCGTCGGAGAATCTTCTCACCCTCGACCGCTGCCGCTACCGGGTCGACGGCGGCGAATGGATCGATGAGCATGTCTGCGTCATTCACGCCCGGCTGCTCCGGCTCCGGCGGCCCTGTGATCTGGAGATGGAGTTCCGGTTCAATCTCGCGCCGGATTTCGACTTCTCCGCGCCGCTTTCGCTGGTGGCGGAGACGCCGGAACGGTGTGAATTCGCGCTCAACGGACACCGCTTCGAGGCGGTGGATTCCGGGCGGTGTTCGATCGGGCGTTCCGCCGGATTCCGCTGCCGGCGGCGCTGGTCGGCGGTGTCAACGTGCTGTCGATCCGCACCCGCTACACCCAGCCGGAGGAGGTCTATGCCAAGCTCGAACGCGCCCGGCAGTTCGAAACCGAGTACAATACGCTCTGTTTCGATTCGGAGGTGGAGAGCGTCTATCTGGCCGGAAACTTCTCCGTCCGCCACATCGGCCGTGAGGAGCAGCTTCTGCGCGGGGCGGAGCGGTTCCATGGCCGGTTCGAGCTCGGCGCTCCGATGACCGGTGCGGTGGTCGACGCCGCCGATCTGGTCCGTGCCGGAATGCCGTTCTTCGCCGGAAAGGTGACGCTCGCCCGGGAGATCGATCTCACCGCCGATGAAGCCGAATCGATCCGGTATCTGCGCTTCGCCGCGGTCGGCGCAAACTCCTACCGCGTCTGGATCAACGGAGAGGAGGCCGGATTCCGCTTCCGGGGCCCCTACGCTTTGCGGATCGATTCCTTCCTCCGCGCCGGCATGAACCGGATCGAAGTGGAGCTGACCACCTCGCTGCGCAATCTTCTCGGCCCTCATCACCTTGACGAGGGGGAGAGCTACAGCGTCAACACCCGCTCTTTCGACAAGGAGCCGAACGCGATCGACAACCCTGCTCCGCCCTGGAACGACGGCTACTGTTTCGTCAAGCTCGGGCTGCGGGATATCGTGCTCGCCTGAGACGCGATACGAAAATCCCCCGCGCTCCTTTGAAGAGGAAACGCGGGGGGATCTTTTTTTTTCGATTTCCGTCGGAGAAATCAGTCGAAGATCGATTTGGTTTCCTGCTTGCCGATCTCGACGTTGTCCTCCCCAGACCGCGAGGCCGGTGGCGAGATCGGTCATCACCACATGGAAAAAGAAGTAGGACTCCTCTACCCGTCCCACACGGTTGCTCTGCTGGACGATTTCGCCCGAGAGGCTCATATCCGGCGCGATCACGGTGCCGCGCTTCTGCACCGTCGCCTGATTGAAGAGATCGTCGTTCTCCAGTTCGCGCACCTGCCGAACCGCGGTCTCCTCGGCCCCCTTCGCGCCGACCGCGGTGGTGGTGACCGCCTTGCCGGAGCGGAGAATCGCCTGCCGGATCTTGTCGGTCAGAATGCGGGTGTTGACCGGCGTGGAGGTGTTGTTCTTCACCTCGCCGACCATCACGATCGTCTTGCGCCCGTCGGCCCGGTTCAGCGCGCCGGAGGCGAGGAGCGAGTCGATCGATTTCAAGGCGGCGGTCTGCCAGTCCTTGACGTCGATCCGGTGGGTGCTGGTCAGCGTCTGGTCGCCGGCGGGGTCGATGCGGTGCGGTGCGACCGAACAGCCGCATCCGAGCAGCAGCGCGGCGGCCGCCGCGCCTCCGTAGAGTACAAGTGTCTTCATCGGTTGATTTTCCTTTCCGTCAATCGTTTTTCTCTTTGAGGCTCACCATGTAGTCGGCGCACTGCGACGTCGGCGCCACACTGCGGATGTATTTGGTTTCGCCGGGATAGAAGATTTCGGTCATCCAGTTCGAGGAGGGGGAGGGCACCTGCATTCCGTTGCCGTCGAACCAGTCGACCCGATAGTTGATGTAGTAGGGATTCTCGCCGGTGATCCAGCTCCAGATCTCCGGGAAGAAGCCGTACCGTTCGCTGCGGAGCGTCACCTGAAGCTGCCGCATTCCGCCGTCGGTCTGCGCCATGTTGACCGCCATTACCTCCAGCCGGTCGCGGCAGAAGCTGTCGCTGGTGAAGCGTTTCAGGTCGGCGGCGGTGACGCCGGGGCCGCCGGAGAGGGTATTCACCGTGTTCTGGCAGCCGGTCAGCGCCAGCAGAACGGCTGCCAGACAGGCGGCCCGGACGAGGGTTTTCTGGATCATATTCGGTGGTTCCTTTCTGCTTTTTTCCGCTCAGAAGAGCGGATAGGTTCCCTGTTTTAGAATTTCCACGGTGTGCTCCCAGACGGCGATTCCGGTCACCAGATCGGTGAGCGCCATGTGGAAGAGAAAATAGCTCTCCTCGGTGCGTCCCTGATAGATGGTCTGCTGGGTGATCGCGCCCGAGAGGCTGAAGTTCGGCGCGATCACGGTGCCTCGTTTCGGCACGGTGGCCTGGTTGAAGAGATCGTCGGAATCCTTCTCCCGGATTCGCCGGACGGCGAGGTCGAGGTTGCCCCCTGCGCCGAGCGCCGAGGTCACTTTCGCCTGTCCCGACTGGAGGATCGCCCGGCGGATCTTGTCGGTCAGGATCTGCGACTCCAGGTGGAGCGTCGTGTAGTTGCGGATACGGCTGACCATCACCACCGCCGGTTTTCCGTCGGAACGGCGGAGCGCGCCGGAGGCGAGCAGGGAGTCGATGTTCTCCGCCGCCGCCCGGTTCCAGTCGGCCGGATCGAGTTCGCTGATCGTCACCAGCGCTTCGTCGCTGTCCACCCCGATGATCCGGGCGGGGGAGGCGCATCCCGGCACCAGCAGCATCGCCGTCGAGGCGAAAAGAAAAGTCATGAGCCGCCAGTTCATAGTTTCACTCCATCGTACTCCACTGTTTCAGGTAAAATTTTCCGCCCGCCTCCCGGATGTAGATCAGTGCCCGGGTGGTTTCCGGTTCGAATTTCAGGGTTTTCCGGAAGAGACTCTTCCGGTCCGCTCCTTCGACCTCCACGGTGATCTTTCGGTCCGCCGGAATCGGCAGGTGGAGGATTCGGTAGCGCTGCGCGATCGTCACCCAGCGCCGCCAGTCGGTGTCGTTGATCGAAACGCTCGAGGTGGCGGCAACCTGCGCCGCCGCCGCCGCGACCGCCAGCGCCTTGCCGTCGAAGTTCGGCGAGGCCATCAGCGCGGCGAGCGACGCCTTGGCCGCCTCGTGTTCGATAGTTTTTGCTCCGGATGGCGGCAGCGGCGCCGCCCGCCAGTTCCGGCATGGTCAGCTGCCAGAATTCATCCTGCGTGATGCCGGTGAGGTCGGCGAGTTCACTGCCGACGCAACGGCGGCCGCCGCCGGAGGCGCGGAGCGTCAACGGCTGTGCCTGCGCCTTCTCCGGCAGGTTGAACTTCCAGTATCCGGGCACCATCCCCGGCAGGCGGACGGTGGCGCTCCGCTCCATCCAGCCCGGCGGGACCCCCTGCGCCAGAATGACTACCGCCAGATTGTCGGTGAGCGAGTAGTCCCACGGCTTGACCGAGGCGAGTTCCGCGGGAATCTTTTCGCCGAGCAGATGGAGCACGGTCGCGTAGTCGCGGCGGAAGAGTTCATTTTTCGGCTGGAGCCAGTAGAGGTATTTGAGGTCGATCGCCGCTTCGTCGAACTGATTGTCCCAGTAGTAGCCGAGCGCGGAGAGGTAGAAGGACAGCGGATTGAAGAGGAGCGCCAGACGTGGCCGCAGCCGGTCCTTGTATTCGCCGTATTCCGCGTTGACTCCGGCGGCGTGGAAGGCGCCGGCCGCCGTCTGATTCTCCTTCTCCAGCTTCCGGAGCCGGTAGGGGTCGACCTTGCGGCCGAAGTTCTCCTGGTCGTATTCGCGCAGGTTCGGATCGGACTCCTTGAGCAGATAGAGGTACTGTCCGGCACGGAGCCGCCGGATTTCGACCAGCGCATCCTCCAGCTCGCCCCGGCTGAAATAGGTGAAGAATTTGAGCATGCCGAGCACCAGCCGGTCGTTCCGGTAGCCGTGGTAGGTGGCCGTTCCCGGCCGGTGGAGATGAATTCGCCCCTGCCGGTCGAAGAGCCAGAAGAGCTTCTCCGCCCGTTCCAGAGCGGTAAGCGCCTCGTCGAACCGCCCGGCGTCGAGGTTGATGCTGCCCGCTTCCAGATGCCAGAGCAGCGCTTCGCGGCCGGTCTCTCCCTTTTCCGCGTCGCTCATCTTCATGCTGAGTTCGGCGGCGCGGTCGAGATTGCCGGAGTAATAGAGTTGTTGAAGTTTTTCCTGATCCTGCCGGGTGAAGTCGCTGCGGCAGCCGCCGGCCAGTGCCAGCAGCACCGTCAGCAGAATTGCTTCGGATGATCCCCGCCGTCTTCTCACGACCAGTCCGCTCCCGATGCTCTTACGGCGTGGCTTTCGGGTAGGCCGGCGGCGCAGCCGGCGGCGGCGCGGTTTGAGGATCCGCCTTCAGCCGGCAGCGGGCGCCGACAGCGGGGAGTTCCCCCTTGCCCTGCCAGGAGGCGGTGCTCATCTCGTTGGTGACCGATTCGATCCGGGCTTCACCGAGCCGTTTCTCGGTCGAGCCGAGCACCCGGCCGGTCTTCGGATGCACCACCGGTTTGCCCGGCTGGTAGATCTCGTAGATCTGCCCGGCGCGCATTCCGGCGCCTTCGCCCCGGGTGAGGTAAAGGGTGTTCCCTTCGACCGCGGCGACCAGCACCGGATCGAGCCGTTCCAGCAGCTTGCGCGCGGCGGTTTCCGCAGCCAGGCTGAGCAGGTCGTTGCGGTAGTCGGCGGCGGTCCAGTCGCGGCGGGTTTCGGCGGGAATCTCATTGCTCCGGCGGCGGCAGGTGATCTGTTCCACCGCGACCACGGTGCCGCTTTTCACTTCGATGATCCGCAGTTCCGCCTCCAGCGTGGCGACGGTGCGGGTGGAGGTTCCGGCGATGGCGGTGCCGGAGGAGAGGTTCTGCAGTTCCATCCGGGTGAGCTTGGGCAGGATCAGCCAGTCGCCGACCGCCAGTGCGCCGGTTTTGATTTGCTGGCCGGGGGCGGCGAGCGCGGCGTCGGCCAGCGCGGATTCGGCGGCAACCGCCTTGAGTGCTTCGCGGCTGAGCAGTTCGAAGCTGCCGGACTTCAGCAGAAATTCACTGAGTTTCGTCCCGAAGGAGTTCCCTGCATCCGCGGCGATTCCGGTCGCAACCTGTACAGGGAAGAGCGCCAGTTGTTTCCGGGTGTCGGTTTCCGCGGGGCGTGCGAGGAGGCCGATTTTGTCGAGCGCCCGGTCCAGCTGCCGGATGAGGCCGTCGAGATCGGGAGCGTCGAGGGAGACGTGCCGTTTCGGGTCGACCTTTCCGGTGCTGCAGTCGACAACCATCAGGGTCATGCCCATCCGGGGAGCCGATTCTGGCCACCGAGGTGACCAGAAGATACTTGACCCCGTGGACCCGGCCGAGTTCGGCCAGTTGTCCGGCGCTGTCCGCCAGACCGGATTCGGTCTGGAACGCCACCTCCTTGAGCATCGCCTGAAGCGCGGTGCGGGAGATCACCTCGTAGTTTCCGCCGAGTTTCGCTTCGATCTGATCGGCGAGTCCGGCAAGTCCGGCGGCGTCGATGTTTCCGCGGGTCATGATCTCCGCCACGGCGATCCGGTCCGCGGCGAACGTGGACGCCGCGCAGAAGAGCGCCAGAATTGAGAGATGCAGTTTTCTCATCACTTCTCCTCCTTCGGTTCGAACCGCCGGTTCATGGCGGCGGCGGCCTGACGGACCGCGTCTTTCATCAGTTTTTCATAGAGGCCGGTATCGGTGTGCGTCACCGCCGCGTGATCGAGCCGGCGGACTTTGCCGGTGAAAAGGCCGCTGAAGGCGACGGAATTGTCCCGCAGATCCACGAGCTTGACGAGAAGGTCCAGAGTCCAGGTTTTGTTCTTCGTCTCGATGCCGTACCCTTTGAAGGTGTTTTCTTCGAGTTGACAGTCGGAGACCACCGCGTAGAGCACATGCGTCGCTCCGGAAAGGCGGCTGAACTTCTGTTCCGCCGCCGCCATCGCCGCCGCCTGGGTACCGAGTTCGATCGCCAGAAGCGAGTCGTCGAGGGTTCTCCGGTCGACCGGCGTGAAGGTCCGCGGATACTCTCCCAGCGCGGCGAGCATGTATTCCGCCCCGATCACCGTGGTGCGCTGCGGCGAGTTGAGAATTTTCTCCGCCAGAGCGTCCCGCATGGCGAGGGTGCGGTCATTGATCCGGTTCATCCGGTCGCGCTCCTCCTGCCGCTCCAGCAACGTCGCCCTGTTCTCGAACAGCCGGACCAGCCCGAGCATCCGATCGTCGATGGTGCCGTAGTCGCTGGCATTCAACTGATTGTAGGTCATCGGCGGGATTTTTTCCTCCGTGTAGCGGTAGAATTTCTGCCCGACGGTGTCGATGGTGGAAAAATCGAACACCGCCACTTTGATCTTCATATCCTGCCCCGTTGCCGTCGGGTTTCCGCCGCCGGCAGAAGCGTCGCAGCCGCCAGCAGGGCGGCAATCCATGAAACCAGTTTCATTTCATCTACTTCCTTTCCGGTGAATGAGTTCCTTTTCGATCACTACGGTCTGACCGTCGTACAGAGTCAGAGGATCGAGGCTGATTTTCCAGCGCATCCGGTCGCGGAAGAGCCGCCCGCGCACCATTCTGCCGTTCTCCAGGCGGACCGAAACCATCCGGCTGCCGTCCTCAAGAGTCTCCTGCGGAATCACACCGGCCGATTCGCCGCGGAGGATGCCCACGTCGCGAAGCGCCCGATCTGCCGCCCGCTTCAGCTCCATGCCGGAGGGCGGCGCCGCTTCCTGAATGGCGGCGGAGGAGGAAGCGGAAACGGACGGTGCGGAAGTTGCCGTACCGCAGTGTCGCCCGGCGGCGAAGCCGAGCACGATTCCGGCGAGCGCTCCCGCGGCCGCCGCGATGGCTGGAATTTTCCACTTTTCCGGTGTCATATCTCCTCCGGCTGTTTCTTCGAAGTCAATTTACACGTTCGGAGTTCCTTTTTCAACCGGAGCGGAGAAAAATTTTCGGGAGCAGGATGAAGATACCATGTATAGGTGACGGGAAATCGGAGTAAGAAAAAAACTCCTTTGTCAAGTAACTTTGAATAACAGCAACTAAGCGACAAAGGAGGCATGGAAATGCAGAGAAAAGGTAACACGATTAGTGAAAAAATTCAAACTGGAAACCAGGAAACTTTCGGAATTGACATGGGCGGGACGCTGTGGGCGACGGCGATCCGAGATTGGGAAAGCGGAAAAAACAGCTATTATGGCTTGAAGGACAAAGAGCAATTAAGCAAAGAGGAACGTCTTTTTCAACTGGTGGCGGATCATGTTCAAGACGGGAAAAAGGTTGATGTGTATTACGAAGCAGGTCGCTACGGATTCTGGCCGGCACGGAAAATGTTGGCAATCGGGGCGAGGGTTCACATTCTTCCGATCAACAAATTGAAGGTGATTATGTGCGGTAAAACGATCAAAACAGATAAGTTGGATGCGAAGTTTCTTGGCGGACTTCATCCTTCGGACGAAATCCCGGAAGTTTATATTCCGACCTTGACGGAGGAAGGCCGCCGGGATGCGGAACGCGAACTTGGCCGGATCAAGGAATCAATCAATCGGGTCAATGCGCAAATGCTGGCCCTGATTGACCGCACACCGTTGCCGACACCGGATTTTCACCGAACCAGCGCCGCATGGCGCAAGGCCATTTGAAGTGGTCGAAAATGGTGGAATGGAATGAATGTCCGGAATTGCTGTTGCGACGATTGCCGAATATGATTTCCGAACTGGAACTTTTTGAAAAAGAGCTGGCCGACTGGGAAAAAATCATTCAGCAGTATCAGGATCGCGACCGTGACAATAGCCGCAAATCGGCGGGAGAAGATCATACAGCGGAAACGGTGATGAAACTTCAACAATTCAAAGGAGTCGGCGAACGGTTGTCACGCCATTTGCCATGGGAGATCGGTGACTTTCGACGCTTTGGCAGCGGCAAGCAGTTTGCGGCGTTTTTCGGACTGACACCGTGTCCGTTTGCCAGTGGAACGATGAACCGGGATCAGGGAATCAGTAAAGCCGGTCGAAAAAGTTTACGAAAAATGGCAATAGAATGCGCTTGGCTGTGGTATCGCTGGCAACCGGAAAGTTGGTTGGTAAAAAATGGCAAGACCGTCTGGTACAAAAGGGGCGGATTCGCCGAACGGCAATTGTGGCATTGGCGCGACAGCTGATGGTGGCGCTATGGCGATACATCGTCAAAGGCGAAGCGATTGAAGGCGCGATTATCAATAAACCAATTGAGGTATGATATATGGTGAATCGACTCGTACTTGTCCTTGGGGAAAAGCCCGTTTGTTAGGTTGAGAAATTCACCGCCATTTTTTTAAGAAAGGTATTGCAAGAAGGAACTTTTGAACAGAGAGACGACTCGACAGACATCCTGGTTGCGGAAAGCCTTCGACACCATTAGATTGAGGTCTCTAATTCACACGGTTTTCGCATGAGGCATATTATCGTCGAAAGTCTGGAACTTTCGCGGTCGATAGAAGGTTGGGAACGATTGTTAACCCGTAGCCGGTGTGGAATGGGATGAAGTTTCTCAAAAGAACAGAAAACAGACTGGCGTTAAAAGTAGATTGCTTTACAGCTCATGAGTGCATGGGTAAGGGAAATTTGCTTTGGAAAGGAAGAATTTTTAAGAAAAAGTCAGAAATACCACAAAACGACTTGACAAAACCTAACATAGAAGGACAAGTCAGATGTCCACGCCGAAGAGGTTGACCGGCAGCATGCAGGCGTGAAACGCCATTTCGAAGGGGCGGCTCCCCCCTTCGATCAGGTTGTTGACGCCGGAGCCGAGAAGGCCGAACGGAAGTCCCAGCGTACACTGCACCGCGCCGAGCGGCAGATAGAGGGTCTTGAAGGCGGAGATTCCGGTCTTGGCCAGCCCGCGGGCACCGCAGGCGAGCCCGTTCATGAGATAGGGGTGGGTCGCCTCCGCCATCCGCATCGCCGCCGGGGCGAGCAGTGCCAGCGTCACCGGATCCATCGCCCGGGCGCGTGGCGCCGTGCAGAGGCTTCCCACCGTCAGGAGAAGCGCCAGAGAGAAAATTTTCAGTCCTGTTCTCATCGATGGATGCTCCTTTACTCCGAACGCAGAACGGTGATCGGATTCTGCTGCGCCGCCTTGTAGGCCGGATAGGTTCCGAAAATCACCCCCACCAGACTGGAGATCGCCAGCGAGAGCAGAATGCTCCACAGTGAATAGATCGTCGGCATGCCGCTGTAGTAGGTGATGGTCCGCGCGATGCCGACGCCGAGCAGAATTCCCGCCACACCGCCGGTCGAAGTGAGGAAGACCGTCTCGATCAGGAACTGGAGCAGAATGTCCGCCTTCTGTGCGCCGAGCGCGCGGCGGGTGCCGATCTCCTTGCGCCGTTCGTAGACGCTGGCGAGCATGATGTTCATGATGCCGATGCCGCCGACCACCAGCGAGATTCCGGCGATGGAGCCCATCACGATGGTGAAGATGTTCTGGGTCTGTTCGCGCTGTTTGAGCAGTTCGAGCGGCACGACCATGCCCCAGTCGCGGGTCTCGTCGTGAACCTTCTCCAGATAGGCGGCGATCCGCTTCGAGGTGTTGTCGATGTAGCTGGTGTCGTTCACCTTGACCAGAAAGAGATCGTAGGCGATCCGGGTGATTTTGAACTGCCGCCCCTCCCGCTGATAGGTGTAGTCCTTGAACTTCGCCCGCGCCGTCGCCATCGGAATTAAAATCATGTCGTTCTGCCCGCCGACCTCCGGATACTGGGTGCCGTATTCGTTGGAAAGGATTCCGACGATCCGATAGACGCCGTTCTCAATGCGGATGGTATCGCCGACGATATCGGTGCGGCCGATGGAGAAAAGTTTGCGTTTGACGTTTTTCCCGATTACGCAGACGTTGGATTCATTCTTGAAATCCACCGGGGAGAACCAGCGCCCCTTTTCGATCCGCGCCGAGGAGTCCTCGAGGAACCGGTAGTCGCAGCCGACCAGTTTCAAGTCAGTTCTCTGCAGGCCCTTGAGCACTTTTTTTGCGCGCGTCGAACACGCCGGTGATCCGTTCGACGTTGTCCATCCGGCTGATGTGGAGGAGGTCGCGTTCGGTGAGCCCGTAGCGCTCCATGACGCTGGCGTTTTCCGAACCTTCGCTGCGTCCCTCCAGCGGCGGCCGCTTGGAAAAGAGGATGATTTTATCAATTCCCATCGCCTCGATCTGGGCGAGCGCCGAACGCTTCGCACCCTCCGATACTGCCAGCATGGCGATTACGCTGCCGACGCCGAAGATGACGCCGAGCGAGGTCAGGATCGACCGCACCTTGTGCAGCAGCAGGTTGTGCAGCGACAACCGGAAGAGATCCCGAACCAGCATCATCGGACGAGTACTCCTTCCTGCGGGGTATGTTCAATCCGCCCGTCCCGCAGACGGATGATCTTGTCGTAGTGCGGTGCGAGCAAGGGGTTGTGAGTCACCATCACGATGGTCACCCCCTGGTCGCGGTTGAGTTCATGAAAGAGCTTCATAATTTCGTCGCTGGTCTTTTCGTCGAGATTGCCGGTCGGTTCATCGGCGAGGATGAAGGCGGGCTGGTTGCTCAGCGCCCGGGCGATGGCGATCCGCTGGCACTCTCCGCCGGAGAGCTGGGTGGGGCGGTGGCCGAGCCGGTGGCCGAGTCCGACCCGCCTGGCCAGCTCCAGCGCCCGGGCCCGGCGGATCCGCCCCGGAATCCGCGCGTAGACCATCGGCACTTCGATGTTCTGCTCGATCGTGAGATGCGAGAAGAGGTTGAAGCTCTGGAAGATGAAGCCGATTTTCCGGTTGCGGATCACCGCCTGTTCCACGTCGGAGAGGCGGCTTACCTCCATCTCTTCGAGAAAATAGTGTCCCGAGGTCGGCACATCGAGCATCCCCAGAATGTTCAGCAGCGTCGACTTCCCTGACCCGGAGGTGCCGATGAATCCGACAAACTCTCCCCGTGTCACCGTCGCGTCGATCCCCTTGAGCACGGGGACCTGCAGTTCACCGGTGATGTAGGTCTTGCGGATGTCGATCAGCCGGACGATCTCGTCTCCGCTGCCCGCCATGGCCGTCATTGCGCCTCCTGCGTCTTCTGGTAGGGTCGGTAAAGGTAGACCACGTCTCCCTCCTCAAGCCCTTTGGTGATCTGAACGAAGTTGTCGTTGGATTCCCCGATGGAGACGTCCACCTCCGTCGGGCCTCCGAGGCCGCTGCGGTAGACGAAGAAGCGGTCGTTTTCCTCAAAAACCGCTTCGACCGGTACGAAGATCGTGTTCGGAATGACCCGGGTGACCACGTTGATCTGCACGCTCATGCCGTTGACCAGCCTGGGGGACTGCTTGTCGAGTTTGATCTTCGACTTGTAGATCTTCGGCGAGGAGCTGTCCCAGACGACCAGGTTGACCGGGAGCGTGTCGATGTGTGAAATCGTGCCGCCGAACTTCTCCCCGGGGAGTGAATCCGGTGAGATCACCGCCCGGTCGCCGATCTTGATCTTCGAGCGGTACTGCTCGGGCAGGTCGAAGTCCACCACCAGGTTGGACATCTCCGGAATGGTGATGAGCACCTGTCCCTTGCCGATGTCGATGCCGGGCTTGACGTCGAGATTGCCCCAGCGGCGGTCCGGGTCGGCGTAGATCACGATTCCGTCGACCGGAGCGACCAGCTTCATCATCTCCATGTAGCTCTTGTAGCGGTTGAGCTGGTCGGTCAGCCGCCGGATGCGGCGGCGGAGGTTGGCGATCGACTTCTTCTGCTGCACCAGTTTCGATTCGGTTGAAATCTTCACCTTGCGCAAGTTGAGTTTCGCCTGTTCGAGCGCGTTGACCAGCCGGGTGATCTTGCTCGGATTGTCGTAGCGGCGGAAGACCCGCAGATTGTCCTCGGCGGTCTGGAGCGCATTCTCCGCCTCGTCGATCTTGCTCTGCTGCGTGTTGAGCTCCTCGCGCTTCTTGTCGTCGGCGTTCTCGTCGCTTTTTGGTGGCGGTGTCGCTGTCGCGGATCTCGGTGTAGGCGCTGTTGGCGGCTTCGAGCGACGCTTCCGCCTTGGAGATGGCAAGATCGAGCGAGTCGCGCTGGCTGGCGCGTTCGAACCGGCGGTACTTGCGCAGGGCGTCATCCGCCTGAAGAAGAGTCTCTTCGGCGGACTGAAGCTCGGCTGCGTTGGAGCTGAGCAGAATCTTCTCCGCCTCGATGGCGATTTCCAGCTCTTTCGAGAGGTTGTCCAGCTCGATCTCCTGATTTTCGATCTGTTCCTTGAGTTCGTCGGTTTCAAATTTCGCGAGCAGATCGCCCGCCTTGACTTTGCTGTTCTCGTCGATCACCCAGAGCAGTTTGGTGCGGTAGTTCGCCTGGAGCGAGAGCTTGTGCTTCTTGCTCGCGTTGACGTAGCCGCCCTGCAGAAGGCCGATCACGAGGTCGTCGCGGCGGACTTTGTAGGTGCGGTCCATATCGCCGCCGTCGGTGGCGAGTTTCTTCGCCTCCTCCGCACGCCGCGCCCGTTCCCGGGGCAGATAGACGCCCCAGTAGTAGCCGGCGCTGCCGCCGGCTACTGCCAGCAGCAGGAGGAGCCAGATCAGTTTCCGGCGGGAAATCTTCATTTCGTCTCCGCTCCACTGGTTGTTTCAGCCGGTTCATCGATGGAGATCGGCGTTTCATGGAATTTCCGCCGGCGGCGTTCGAGTTCCCCGGGTTTGGCGTGATTGAGTTCTTCACCGAAGTTTTCCACCGAAGTGCGGTGAAGCGGAATGCTGTCGGCGTTTTCGACGATTTCGCCGAGTTTCTCGCTGATTTTGCCGCTGCGGTCGAAGTTGTAGAAGACGCCGCTTGCGGCCTGGTCCGGAGAGATGATGTGGATCTTCAGAAAGAAGATCAGCTGCGTGACCTCTTTGGATTCATTTTTCCCGGTGAAGAGCTCCCCGATCAGCGGAAGGTCGGAGAGCACCGGAATCCGCTGCTGCTGAAGCGTGTCGCGGCTGTTGTACAACCCGCCCATCATGACCACCTGCTTGTCCTGCATCCGCAGGTGGGTTTCGACGCTGCGGGCCGAAATCACCGGCACCGGATAGGTGGTGTCGCCGCCGGCTGAGACATTTTCATACCGAACCACGTTCGAAACCTTCGGGAAGATCCGCAGCGTCACGTTGTCGCGGTTGATCATGCTCGGTTCGACTTCAAGCGTCACGCCGACGCTTTTGAACTTGGTGCTCAGCGAGAGGGTGTTCCCGGTGCTGTTCGCCTCCTGAATCGGAATCTCTTCTCCGGTGACGATCCGGCTCACCTCGTTGCGCGACAGCAGGATGTTGGGCGATGAGAGCACCTTGGCGTCCTGCGCGGTGAGCAGCCATTGAAAGGCGACTTTCATCGAATCCCTGCCGGAGTAGGGGGTGAAACTTCCGCCGAGGCCGGTGGAGGGCTGGGCGCTCTGACCGGGGACTTCGGCGGAGCCGCCGACGTCGTAACGTTTCCCGGAAAAGTTGAACGAGAGATTGCGCTGCATGCCGTCGGTGAACATCACCTCGACCACTTTGGCTTCGATCAGGATCTGCGGGGAGGGCACGTCCATCGCCAGGAGGATGTCACGGTAGCTCTGGATCTCGGAATCCGGAGCATTGATCAGCAGTTCATTCTGCTCCTTCAACGGTTCGATCAGCACTGAGCCCATGGCGACGCCGTCGACGGTCTTGGCCATCTCCTTGGCCGAAGAGAAACGGGGGGCGGAAAACCAGCGTGGAACGCCCGTTCTGCCCCGGAATCACTTTGACGTAAGGCGGTTCGATCGGTTTGTGAGTTGCGACCACCTGCGGCAGAGAACGGTCGGCGTCGAAGAGCTCCTCGAGTTCGTTCAGCACGGAGCGGACATTGCGTTTGCCCTGCTCGATATCCTCTTCGGTGCGCACCACCGGCTTTTCTTTCGGCGGCTCCGATTCTGCCGCCACGGCGGAAATTGCCATTATACCGGAAAGAAGGCAGGAACATACGGCGCCGCGCCGCATTCCCGACATCAGTCGAAAATCCGTCATCAAAAGATCCCCTGTCTTGTTGTTTTCTGCGTTGACTGCCGACCGGGAGAGCTGTAGACAAACAACGGCGGGGCGGAAGAAGATCCGTCCCGTGAAGTTCCGGCAATTTCGTCGTCGTTTCCCGAATTGCCGGGTGCGTCCCAGTCGCCCCGGTGTCGAAAGCATACTATACTCGATTCCGGTGAAATACAAGCCGAAAATCTCAAAAAAACTGTTTTTTTTATGAGAACCCGGTTTGGAGCCGGTTCGGATTGTGCGAGATTTCACCCGGTGTAATTGCAATCGTCACGCGGCGGAAATACATTGAGGAAACCCCCGAAAGTCGGGGAAGATTAACAGAGGAGAATCTCTATGATTTTTTCGCAGACAACTGGGGCGGGTCGCCGTCTATTGCGCTTCCAATCCGGGGCGCGATCCGGCGTTCCCGCGGCTCGCCGCGGAGCTTGGTGCAGAACTGGCCCGCCGCGGCATCGAACTGGTCTACGGCGGCTCCGACGCCGGACTCATGAGGATCGTCGCCAGCTCGGTGCTGGCTAACGGCGGCCGGGTGACCGGCGTTCATCCTGAGGGCATCCGATCGAGGCTCCCCAGCGCGATCTGACCCGGCTCTGCGTGGTCAAATCGATGGCGGAACGCAAGGCGAAGATGCTGGAACTCGCCGACGCCTGGCTGGCGCTGCCCGGCGGCTTCGGCACGCTGGATGAGTTCTTCGACGCGATCTGCCTGCTTCAGCTCGGCATCCACCGCAAGCCGTGCGGGCTTCTGAACATCCACGGCTACTACGACCATCTGCTCGCCTTCCTGAACCACGCGGAATTCAGCGGACTGCTCAAGCCGGAACATCGCCGGCTGATCAACGTCTCCGCCTCTCCGGCGGAACTCATCGACATGCTCGCCACCCGCGCCGCACCGGCGCTTCTCCCGGCTGAGAACCCGGCGTCCGCCGCGGTCTGACCGCCATTGCCGCATGATGTCGCGGGCGAAGCGAAGTCTCCTCTTCCGCTCGTCCGGCGATCTCACCGGAATCGTTCTGCCGCTTCAAAATCCTCTTCTGAATTTCACCGGCGGCGTCCCGCGCCGGAAACGGTAGAGCTGTTCCGAAAAATTCCGGTTCGCCCCGACGAACTCCCGGTAGGGAGTGTCGGTCACATCGACCAGGCCAATGCCGTAGTTTTCTCCGTCGTAACGGCCGATCAGCGGCTGATCCGCAAACTGGAAGTGATGGATTCCCACGATCTGCGGATGGCGGGCGGCGCTTTTCAGCAGGCAGTTGAGCGCGTCCTCGCGAGCTCCCGGTTCAAGCCCCGGATAGCTGAGCGACGAGAACACCCCCCGCGACTGGTGACCTACGCTGGACTCCGAAATCAGCAGCGGCTTGTCGTCCGGGATGCCGCGCATTTTGAGATTGTCCAGCTGGAGCGCGTAGTTGTTGACCGACACCACGTCGGCATAGGCCGCGTGCGGTTCGTTGACATGGGCGCGGTAGATGTCGGCGACCGGAGTGCGCGAGCCCAGATAGAGGTGGTTCGGGGCGCATTTCCGCACGGTGTCGCGCGAAATCCGGTAGAAACGCTCGATATACCCCCGGCTGAACGCGGCGAACTCCTTTTGCGCGAGCTTCCGTTCCGGCGGCCGGGTGGAGGCGGCGAGCTCCTCCCACGAGGCGTACCGGCTTCCCCAGGCGCGGTTCAACTTGTCGATCGAGCTGAATTTTCCCTTCAGAAACCGCACCAGTTCCCTTTTTGCCGGGCGTTCCGCCGGGGCGGGTGAAGATGCGTCGGGCCGCCTCGTCTTCCGGACCGAATTTCACCTCGTTGCCGATGAAATAGCCGATGCAGAAGGGATCGTTGCGGGTCCAGCCGATCGTATTGGCCAGATAGTGTTCCAGGCGGCGGGCGAACTCCGGATCGTACACATCCCACAGCGACGGATTCCCCGGCAGGCGGGTCGAGGCGGGCAGCGGGATGTCGATGAGATAGGGCATCTTTCCGTTCCGGCAGAGGAGGGAATCGCTCCAGTTGCCGAGCGTGTTGAACCCCCACCCGGCGAGGCGTTCCGGCTGAGCGGCCTTCCATGCGTCGACACTGCCGTATTTCCGTTCGATGTTCCGGAGGAAGAAATCGATCGGCGCGCCCGGCTTTGCCGGTCCCCGGAGTAGAGAGCCTCTCTCCCCGCGGTTTTCGGCAGGGACCAGCTGGAGCTGAGTCTCACGCTGTTGACGCCGCGCGAAAAGAAGAGCCGTCCTTCGGGGTCGACGAAGTACCATTTCCCCTCGCACCGTTCCACCCGGAAGAATCCGGTCGCCTTGAGTTTCGGCCCTTTGCCCAGCCGCCGTACCGGTTCCATTCGGCGAGTCGGGGCAGGGGTGCTTCCGGCTTCAGTTCAGCGGCGGAGCGGATTTTCTCCGGCCAGTCGGCGTGCCGGTTCTGCCCGGAATTCGTCGAACAGCGGGAAGAACTCCTCCCGGCTGCGCAGCGCGGGCGAGGGCGTGTATTTCCCGTGCACCCGGAGGTTCGAGAGGCGGAAACGGTTGTAGCGGGCGAAGCCGCAGACGATGCGGAACTGCTCAATCCGGCGGGTGTCGATATTGGTTCCGCCCGGGAAGCCGGAGGGCATTCCCTTCGCACGGAACAGCGGGTCGAATCCGGGATCTCCGCTGTGATTCAGTTCAAAGGTGAAAGTGCGCTTCTCACCAGGCGGCACGACGAAGGCGCCGAGTTTGGCGCCGGGGCCGAAGCCGAATTCGCCGCTGACCGAACTTTCGGAATCCAGATTTTCGATGTCGAAGGAGAGACGGGCGAAGGAGGAAAAATCCCAGTTCCCGCCTGTTCGCGGCGGGAAATAGACCATCGGCCACGGGCGTTCCCCGGTCCGGAATTCGATGACCGCGGCATTTTCCCCTTCCGGCGTGACGGTGATGAATTTTTCCGGAATCGGCCTGGAGGCCGACGGATTCCAGAGAATCGGTTCCGCCGCGAGGTGGAGTGCGGCGAGAAAAGCGGCGGCGAAAAGCATCTGGAATCTCATTTCGACGGCTCCCATTCGCAGGTGAACTTCCCGGCGAGGCGGTAGGCAATCATATGCTCTCCCACTTTTCGCATGGCGTCGACGAACTCCCAGTAGGGGGTGTCGGTGTTGTCCACGACGCCGACGGCGAAGTTCTCCCCGTCACCGCGGCCGGTCAGCGGCTGATCCCGCCAGCAGAAGTGGTGCATCCCGACGATCTGCGGATGGAGCAGCGCCCCTGCAGCAGCCGGGTGTAGGCGTGGGCGCGGTCGTTCTGATCGACTCCCGCCGGACGGCTGTCGGCGTTGAAGGTGCCGCGGTCGAGGACCCCGACGTGGAACTCGCTGATCAGAATCGGCTTGTCGTCCGGCAGCCCCTGCCGCCGGAAGCCGTCGACGCTCCAGGTGTAGGTGTTGCAGGCCACCACGTCGCAGTATTTCGCCGCCGCCTGGTAGAGCTCCGGCAGCTGATCGATGTGGAACCGGGAGCCGAAGTAGAGCCGGTTCGGCGCGCAGGATTTCACCGCATCGCGGCAGATCCGGTAGAAACGGTCGATGAAGATGGTGTTGAATTGCAGCAGATCCTCATAGGAACGTTCCGCATCGGGAAGTTTCCGTGCCGTGAGAATCGCGTTCCAATTGGCGTAAGTACTTCCCCAGCGGGCGTTGAGCAGGTCGATCGCCTGATACTTCGTCCTGAGCATGTTCACGAAGGCGGCCTTGGCGGGCAGGTCGGCGGGCGAGACCAGCACGGCGCGTGCCGCGGCGGTGCGGTCCCCCATTTGATTTCGTTGATCAGAAAGAATCCGATGCACCATGGGTCATCCTTGGCTGCGGCGACAACCTTTGAGCGGCCCCGCTTCGCCAGCGCCTCGGCAAACCCGGGATCCCACGGGTCCCAGATTCCCATCGGCAGCCCCGGAACCGGCTTGATCGTACGCCGGTAGCCGCCCAGCCCGAAATCGAGCGTGTAGGGAGTGCGCCGTTCCGCGAGGATCTCCGGATCGCTCCAGCAGCCGAGGGTGTTCAACCCCCACGCTGCGGAAACGGTCGGCGATCACCGCCGGATAACGTTTGCGGAACTCCGGTCCGTACTTGCGTTTCAAATTGTCTTCGGCGAAGTCGAGCATGCCGCCCGGTCGCCGCACCGCCGCCTTCTCATACCAGAAGGGACGGCGTTCCTTCGCCTTCGCCTGTGTGGTGACGGCGTTGACGCCGTGCGAGAAGAAGAGCCTCCCTTCCGGGTCGACGAGGAACCATTTCCCTTCATATTTCGTCACGTAGAACGACCCGGTCGCCTTCAGCTGCGGTCCCTTTGCCCAGCCGCCGTACTTGTTCCAGCCGGAGAGGCGGGGCCGGTTGAATTTCTTCTCCCGTTCAACGGCACGGATGAAGTCGCTGTCGGAGTGAATCTTATCCGGCCAGTCGGCGTGCACGTACTGCCCGTAACGATCGACGAAGGGGAAAAATTTTTTCCGGATCGTTCACCGGCGCGCCCGGCCCCCGGTACGGTCTGGCGAGCCGGATGTTGCCGACCTGGTAGTGGACCGAATGGTTTCGGGTGAAGCCGCGCAGGTTGTGTCCCCAGAAGATCAGCGCGTCGACCCGGCGCGGATCGACGTTTTTGTGGCCGAAGATGCCCGGCGGTGTGGCGCGGAGCCCGTCGATACGGCATCTGGTGAATTCGTCCGCCTGCGGATAGTAGAAGCGGAGCGTCCGCTTCTCGCCGGGATTGAGCGCGAAACCGCTGTTGTTGGCGATTTCGTAACGTCCGACCAGCGGATTGGTGATCCGGACCGAAAGCATCATCTGCTGATCGTGATCCATGTTCTCGATGTCGGCGTAGAGGTGCTCGTAGCCGGAGAGATTCCAGTAGCGCTCTCCCGCCGGAGGCGCTGGCAGAATGCCGGGATTGTCGAGCGTCACATCGGTGATGGTGACGTCGAGCACCCATCCGGCGGAACTTTTTCCTTTCGGATCTTCACCTTGTCGGAGTGGACTGTTTTCGGCGTCACCCAGAGCGGCGGACCGAAATCGATCACCTGAATCTTCGAAATGTCGTAATTTTCCAGGTCGACCAGCGGCTTTTCCGAACCGGCGGCAGGTTCAGTGCCGCGGCGAGCGCGGTCACGGTCAGTGTTGTTTTCAGCATGATTTTTCCTGTGGTATGCATGTGGATTGAATTTTTTATGGAATCAGGTCGGCGTTCCGGTCGGCGTATTTGTCGAAGTCCATATCACGAAGCTCGTTCAGCGTCTTGCTTTCCGTATGGCCGTCGGCGAAGGCGATGTTGGCGGTGTTGAGATGTCCCAGCCAGATTGCGGTATCCTGCGAAAGCAGACTCTGCGGACTGAAGCACCAGGAGGTGCGCCCCTTGGTGGTGCCGGCAACCTTCGCGGTGTCGGCAAAGAGAAGTACCTCCGACGGACGGCGCATCCGGTGCAGAATGTAATAGCGCCCTTTTACGGAACCGCCCTCCTTGTATTCGGCGGTGAAGCGCCCGAGCCGGTCGGCATGATCCTTGTAATAGAGCGTGGAGGTGAAGTGGTCTACCTGACCGTAGGAGTCCCATGAGAAAACCGATACGCCGTTCGCGGCAGTGTAGTCGGATCGGGCGGGATTGGAGGGACAGCGCCGCATCTCCAGCGGCAGGATCCGCATGATCCAGCCGACCGCCCCGTAGTGCGGTAGCAGATAGGAGTTGTACCAGGTCCGGTTGACGATCGCCCCGCCGTAGCTGTCGGCGTAGAAGATGTGCGCCTTCATCGTCTGGGAGAGCCGGTTGACGCATTCGCTCTTCCGACCGGACTCCCGGGCCCGGTTCAGCGCCGGAAGCAGCATCCCCGCCAGAATGGCGATGATCGCAATTACTATGAGAAGTTCAATCAGAGTAAAATTATCCCGCTGTCTCACTTTTCCGAACTCCTTTGCTGGTTGGATCGGTCCTTCGTGGTGTTCCGACTCCCTTCAAGCTAATTATACCGGAAAAAAAGAGAATGTCAACTTTTTCGATACCATAAATTAAACTTTTTTTAAGGAAAAATGTTGAATAAATACCATAAATGAATTATAGTATTATATAAGGTGATATTCCGCGTGGTTTTGAGAGGGAGATACATGGAACGGATCCTTCCTGAGTTCGATCTGGTACTGGAAGAGGGGCGGCGGCGCTGTTCCGCGGGAGAGTTCTGTGACCGGCTGCGACAGTTTCTGCGGCGGGGGAGCCGTTCCTTTCCGGAGGGAGGCGCGCTTGCGCCGGAGCGGCAGGTGGCGGCACGCTATGGAATCGGCCGCGGAACCGTTCACAAGGCGTATGAACAGCTCGCCGCCGAAGGGTTGCTGCGGCGGCGGGAGAACGGCCGCTGTTATCTGGTCTGCTCCGCCGGGGAGGAGGGGTTCCCCTGCATCGGCATCATTCTGCCGCGCCGGTTTGAGGAGTACTATGCGCCGGAGAGCATTTCCGGGCCGATGTCGCAGGGGTATTACAACGGTTTCACCGGGGAGGCGGGACGGCGCGGATTCGCCACAGTGCCGCTTTTCCCACCGGCTCCGGAGGCTTCCCGCGACGTGGTGCAACGCTGGATCGACACGGTCCTGCCGCGGCTGGCCGGCCTTCTTCACCTCGGCGACCGCGGATTCGAAGCGGATCCGGTTCTGGAGTTGATTTTCCGACAGCAGAAGATTCCGCAGATTCTGCTCTGTGGCGCGGTGGAGTATCCGAATGTGACGACCGTCTCGTTCGACTGCGATCTGGTGGCGGAAACGTTGCTGCAATATCTGCTGCCGCTCGGTCATCGGCGGATCGGCCTCTGTCTGGCGGCTGCCTGCCAGGAACATCATCTCTGCTGTTATGATCTTACCGGTTCTCCGCAGGCAATGGAGTTGTTTGCCCGGTATGGAGTGAAGATTCCGGAAGAAGCCTGTCTTTATTTTTTCACAGCCGGCAGACTTGGAGAGACAGCTGTTGAAACTGTTGGAACAGGAGGATTGTCCCACTGCATTCTGGTGCCGGAACGATATTTGTGCCCGGGAACTGACCGCCGCGATCCGCCGGATCGGATACCGGGTTCGGAAGATTTTACTGTGATTGGCTTTCGAGGGCAGGCTACCCCCCGATCCGGGGGCCGCCGAGCTTACGTCTCTGCTTTGCTCGCGTGAGGAGATCGGCCGTCTGGCCGCTGAAACGCTGATCCGCAAGATTCAGGTGCCGACTCTGGTGGTCCCCCGGCGTCTCGGGGTTCCGGTGCGGCTCTGCGTACGGGATACCAGCGGCCCGGCTGCCGAGCGACGCAATCGCTCTCAGGAGCTGGATATGTTCCTCTGAATGAAAAAAATCCGGGCGGAAAACGCGTCTGCACTCCCGCCCGGAATCGCAATTCGGCTTTTTACTTCTTCGCCGGTTCGATCCGGTCGAAGCCGCACAGCGGGCGGAGCACCTCCGGTACGATGACCGTGCCGTCCTCCTGCTGGAAATTCTCCATGATCGCGATCAGCACCCGGTCGGTCACCGCCGTCGCACTGATGGTGTGAACGTAGTCGCGGGTGTCGCCATCCTTGTAGCGGATGTTCAGCCGGCGGCTCTGGAAGCTGGTCAGGTTGGTGTTGCTGGTGACCTCGCGGTAGGCGCCGAATCCGGCGAACCACGCCTCGATGTCATACTTCTTGTAGCCCGGAGCGCCGAGGTCGCCGACGCAGACGTTGACCACGTGGTAGGGGATCCCCAGCTGCTGGAGGATGTACTCCTCGTTCGCCAGACAGAATTCGTGGTATTTCGGCGAATCCTCCGGCTTGCAGAAGATGATCTGCTCGACCTTGTGGAACTGGTGCGCGGAAGATCCCCCGCGCCGCCTTGCCGTAGCTGCCCGCTTCGGTGCGGAAACAGGGGGTGAAGGCGGTGTAGCAGAGCGGCAGTTTTGCTCCGTCGAGCACGTCGTCGGCGTGGTAGCCGACCAGCGTCTGCTCTGAAGTCCCGATGAGAGCGAGATCCTCCCCTTCGATGTTGTAGGTCTGGTCGGCGAAGAACGGCAGATAGCCGGTGCCGAAGAGGGTGCGCTCCTTCGCCAGACAGGGGTCATGAACATCGTGAAGCCGCGTTCGACCAGCACCCGCTGCACCCAGAAGTAGAGCGACTGGGCCAGAATCGCCCCTTTGCCCTTCCAGTAGTAGAATCCGGCCTGCGCCACCTTGGCGCCGCGCGGAATGTCGAGGATGTCGAGCAGTTCGCCCAGCTCCTGATGGTCGCGGATCTTGAAATCGAAGGTCGGAATTTTGCCGACTTTCTTGATTTCGACATTGCCGGTGTCGTCCTGCCCGTCCGGCACATCCGGCGCGAGCATGTTCGGCATGCGGATCAGGATCTGATGCATCTGCTCCTGAAGCCCGGCCAGCGTCTCCTCCTTGGAGGAGAGCACCGTTTTGAGCTGTTTGACCTGCTCGCGGGCGGCGGGATCTTTGGCGCACTCCTTGCTGAGCCGGTTGCGTTCGGCACGGGCGCTTCCGACTCCTGCGAGAGGCGGCGCGATTCGGCGTCGAGCTTGAGCAGAGCGTCAATATCAACCTCGAAACCGCGGCGGATACAGTTGGCTTGAACCAGTTCGCTGTTTTCTCGAATGAATTTGATATCGATCATTTTGGGTTCTCTCCAGAATTAAAAACAGGGCATCGGGAAATCCGCCATGAACTCCTTGACCTCGTTGCCGAGGGCGCGGAGCGCGGCCTCATCCTCGCGCAGTTCGACGCCGCGCTCGATGAAGTCGGCCACCTTGACCATCTCCGCCTCCTTGAGCCCGCGGGTGGTGACCGCCGGAGTTCCGACCCGGATGCCGCTGGTGACGAAGGGCTTCTCCGGATCGAAGGGGATCATGTTCTTGTTGACGGTGATCCGCGCGAGGTCGAGCGCGTTGGCGACCGCCTTGCCGGTGGCGTGTTTCGGACGAAGGTCGATCAGCATCAGGTGATTGTCGGTGCCGCCGGAGACGATCCGGAATCCGCGCCGCGCCAGCTCCGCCGAAAGTTTCGCCGCATTGAGCTTGACCTGGTGCTGGTAGGCCTTGAAGGCCGGAGTGAGCGCTTCGCCGAAGCAGACCGCCTTGGCCGCGATCACATGCTCGAGCGGTCCGCCCTGCATGCCGGGGAACACCTTGGAGTTGATCGCCTTGATGTACTCTTCACGGCAGAGGATCAGTCCGCCGCGCGGTCCGCGCAGCGTCTTGTGCGTGGTGGTGGTGACCACATCGCAGTAGGGAACCGGGCTCGGGTGTTCTCCGGCGGCAACCAGTCCGGCGATGTGCGCCATGTCGACGAAGAGCTTGGCCCCGACCAGATCGGCGATCGCCCGCAGCCGGGCGAAGTCGATCTCCCGCGGATAGGCGGAGGCTCCGGCGAGGATCATCTTCGGCTTGTGTTCGACGGCGAGGCGTTCCACTTCGTCGTAGTCGATCATTTCGGTTTCGCGGTTGACGCCGTAGGGCACGATGTTGTAGAGCATGCCGGAGAAGTTCAGCGGATGGCCGTGAGTCAGGTGGCCGCCGTGGTCGAGGCTCATCGACAGCACCGTGTCGCCGGGCTGGCAGAGCGCCATGTAGACCGCCTGATTGGCGGCGCTGCCGGAGTGGGGCTGGACATTTGCGGCTTCCGCGCCGAAGAGTTTCTTCACCCGTTCGATGGCGAGCGACTCCATCTGGTCGATGAATTCGCAGCCGTTGTAGTAGCGCTTGCCCGGGTAGCCTTCGGCGTATTTGTTGGTCAGCACCGATCCCTGCGCGGCGCGTACCGCACACGAGGCGAAGTTTTCGCTGGCGATGAGTTCAATGCCGTCGGCCTGCCGTTCCGCTTCGTGGTCGATGATCGCGGCAACTTCGGGATCGGCGGCGCGTACCGCGGCGATGTCGTCATAGGTATTGGTTTCGAGTTTGATCAGGCGGCGGACATGCCGCTCGTCGCCGCTGAACGGCGTGTCGAACCAGCTCTCGATGACCGGCTTCATTCCGGAGAAATCGAGAGTGTCGCCGGGCAGAACCAGCACGTTCGAGCAGTTGTGGCTCCGGCTTTTTTTTCGCGAGTTCCGGGTTGTCGGCAACGACGGCGCGGACGCCGTGGACGCGGTTGGCGAGGATTCCCATGCCGACGCCGGAGCGGCAGATCAGAATGCCGCATTCCGCTTCGCCGCGGGCGATGGCCCGTGCCACCGGCGCGCCGAAGTCGGAGTAGTCATCCGCCGCATCGAAGGAGAAGGGACCGCAGTCGATCACCTTCGCGCCGCGGGTTTTCGAGCCAGGCGGCCAGCTCCGCCTTCTGAGAAAAACCGCCGTGGTCGGTTCCGATGGCAACCCGGAGGGATTTGCCGTGCCAGTCGATGATCTCAACCATAGATATTGCACTCCTTACAAGAAAAATGAGTTGATGATTCGTTTATCGAAATAATTGTTTCGCCAGATTTTCCAATGCCGGTTTCATCCGGGCGAAAACCGCCCGGTAACATGCGTCATTGCCGCCGAAGGGGTCGGGCACGTCGCCGCCGCCGTCGAAATCGAGCAGCAGATGTGTTCTGCCTGCCGCCTCCGGCGCCAGTGCGAGCACCGCCTGCCGGTGAGATGCGGTCATGGCGACGATCAGATCCGACTCTCCTGCCAGCGCGGAGGTCAGGCAGCGGGAGCGGAAGCGGCTGCTGTCGATGTTGAGAGCGCGCATCACGCCGGCGGCGCCGCGGGGAGATCACGCCTCCGTCTCCGGTGCTGGTTCCCGCGGAGCCGACGAGAAAATCGCGTCGGCCCGCCCGGCGGCAGAGGTCGTCGAAGTACAGTTCCGCCATGGGACTCCGGCAGCTGTTGCCGGTGCAAACGAAGAGAATCCGCATCGATGTAGCTCCTCCCGGATCGATTTGACGTCGTATCAAATAATATACATCGTTATTTCGTGTTTTTAAAGCAGTTTCATGCAGATTCCGGTGAAAATGGAGGAGGAGGGGGCCCGTCGTGGTTTTTTTTTCGGCCGTCGGCTTGACAGGGAACGGATTTCCCTCTATATTCAGAAAAGCCAGGAAGGAGAGCCGCCGCCGATGATCACCATGCTCGATATTGCGAAACGATCCGGAATCTCCCGTTACACCGTCTCCAAGGTGCTGAACGGCAATCCGTCCGTCAGACCCGCCACCCGGGAAAAGGTGCTCGCCGCGTGCAGGAAATACGGCTATATTCCGGATTCCGCCGCCGTCGGGCTGGTCAAGGGGCACACCAATCTCATCGGCGTGACGGTTCCCTATCTCACCGATGATTTCTACAGTGAATTCATCGAAAAACTCGACCGGATCGCCCCGGTGCGCGGTTATCAACTGATCTACCGGTCCAGTTACAATGACGGTGCGACCGAAGCGGCAATTCTCCGCAGTTTTCTATCGCTCAAGGTGTGCGGTTTGATCGTGGTCCCCCGTTGTCCGCGGGGCGGATCCGGCGATTCACCGTCTCGCCGCCCGGCGGGTGCCGGTGGTCTACTTCGACCGGCCGCTGGACGGCGAACAGTACTGTGTCCTCAACGACAACCGCGAAGGGACGTTCCGCATGACGAAACTGCTGCTGGAGAAGGGGAGGCGCCCCTCCTATCTGGGCAGCTTCTACCGTGAATCGAACATCACCGCGGTCCGTCGCGAACAGGGATACTGCGAGGCGATGACCGCCGCCGGGCTCGAACCCGACTGCCTCGACGTCGTCGCCGGCGGAGAGCTTCAGGACAATGAACGTTTCGGCTACGAGAACACGGTCCGCCGTCTGGCCGGAGGACGGGTGCCGGACGCCCTTCTCTGCGTGACCGACGCGGTCGCTCTCGGCGCCATGCGGGCGCTGTCGGAAGCGGGGATCCGTCCCGGAGCCGATGTGCCGATCTGCGGCCATGACAATCTCCGGTTCAGTGAGTTCACCACCCCCAGCCTCTCGACCGTGCGTCAGCGCAAGGACTTGTTTGCCGACACCTGCATCGACATTCTCGACCGGTCGCTTCACGGCGATCCGCCGGAACGGCGGGAATACATCTTTTCCCCGAACTCATTCTGCGTGAAAGCACGCCATAGCCCTGTCGGGCGAACCTCCGACCGCGGTTACTGCACTCGGCCGTTCTGCTTCGGAAATCCGGCGCGTCCGGAGCCAGTTCGATTTTTTCTTCCCGCACGTTTCCCCCTCGGGTCTTCCGCCGCGGGGGGCGGGTTCTCCGGCGCTTCGAAATCGCGCCGCCGTCTGACAACTTCGGCTCTTCCGGATGCGGTGTCGCCTGACCCGGACTGTGTGTCTGCGGACGGCTCCGTGCCGGGTTCTCCAATTCCAAATTCGTTGTTTACAATAAGATCTGTATTGAAAACAACTTTCGTCGATTTTGCGAACTGAGTTGACAATCCGGTGGATTTAGAATATAATAGTATTGAAATCACATGGGAATTGTATCTATGGAACTGGCATTTCTGAGAAATCTGCAGGAGAAGATGTGCAACTGTTCACGTAACAGTACAATACCGGTGATTTATGAAGCGTTTTCCGAGTGGCTGCGCCTTCATCGCCGGGAGATTGCCGGGAAGGCGCTGCCGCCGATCAACCGTGTTTCCCGGGCGCTGGGGGTGGCACGGCAGACGGTGCGGAAGGTGTATCTGCGGCTGGAGGTGGAACATCTGATCGTCCGCCGCCAGCATGAGCGCAACTGGTTTGTCACTCCGCTGAAACGCTCCGGCCCGCAGAATATTGCGTTGATTCTGCCGACGATGTTTTCCGACTACTACCTGCCGTCGACGGAGTACGGCCAGCGCCATTTCGGCATCTATTCGGGCATCGCCGATCGGGCGATGGAGCGGGGCTATGCCCTGATTCCGTACCGGCTGCCGCCACCGGAAGCCTCCCGGCAGGAGATTGCGGCGTCCGTGGAGGAACTTGTGCGGAATTACGCCGGGGTCATCCACCTCGGCGGCCGACAGTACGATGTGGATCCGCCGCTCGCCGGACTGGTGGCGCGGAACGATCTGCCGCAGATGTCGATCGACTGCGATTTCGGTCTGCCGTGGATTGGTGTGGTTTCCTTCGATTTCCAGCAGGTCGCCCATACCGTCGCGAGCTTTCTGCGGGAAAACGGCCACCGCCGGATCGGAATCGTCTATCCACTTCGAACCGAACCCGTGAGAGTGCCGGAGTTCCATTATATCATGAACGATCGGGCGACGGTGCTGGAGCCGTTTCTGCGCGAGCCGATGAGATTTGATCGGATATTCGAGATCGTTTCCGAGCGGCATCAGTTCGGGGAACCGTTCCGGGAGCAGATCCGGGAAGCGATGGAGGATCCGGAGCCACCGACCGCCTTCTGGTGCCGGGATGACATCTCGGCGATGGAACTGATCCGGGTCCTGCGGTCGTTCCGCTGTGATGTGCCGGAGGATTTTTTCCGTGATCGGCTTTGACGACCTGTCTGCCGCGGAGAGCTTTGATCCGCCGCTGACAACCCTCCGCAATCCGGTGTACGAGCTGGGATATCAGGCGATGTATCTGCTCGACAGCTACATCATGCAGGGGTGGACAGCATCGCGCACATCACCCGGCTCGCTCCGGTTCTCTGTGTCCGGAAGAGCGTCGGAGCAAGAAGAATTTCTCCCGTGGAGGTTTCATGGCAATGCAAGATGTAGCAAGGAGGTGTTCATGAGAAGACTTTTTACTTTAATAGAACTTCTGGTTGTTATCAGTATCATCGCCATTCTGATGGCTCTGCTGCTTCCGGCCCTGACGCGGGCGCGGGAGCAGGCCGCTGCCTCGAACTGTCAGAGCAATCTCCGGCAGGTCATGATGGCGCAGGCGCAATACAGCATGGCTTTCAGCGACATGATGCTCGTCCAGACGGCGGAGAAGACATATTCCGTTCCCTGGACTACGATGCTCATGCGCCTGAAATATCTGAATGTCGGGGTGCTGAACTGCCCGAAGATCGGGAAGCCCGTCACGGAGGAGATGCGCAATTCCAGTCTCAACTCCTCCGCCCAGTTCTACTACAGCTACGGGTTTCACAACCAGTGGAATCTTGCCGGCGCGGCTTTCACCGCCCGGTACGGCAAGTTTCTGCATACCGACGGCCCCTCCATCCTCTATTTAGTCAACCGCATGAAACGGCCTTCCGTCACTTTTCTCGGTACGGATACCGTCACCGCGGATGCCGGAGATTGGTACGGGTTCGGGCGGTATATGTGGGGATCAAACACTTCCAGCGACGGACGCATTCACCTGCGCCATCTCGCACAGTCAAGCGCCGCCGCGGCGGACGGTCACGTCCGCTGGTTCTCACTGGGAGAGTGGCGGACGCCGGAACTGAGCTGCGTGACTCCGCAATATTTTTACATGGCTGATCTGGTATCGTTTCCGTAATGGGGAAAGGAGAGGGGGACAATATGAAATTTCTGACGGGACTTGCTGTTCTGTGCTGCGGAATTCTATCTGCCGCCGCAGCGGAGGCGTCGCGGCTGACGTTTGTCAAGACGGCGTGTGCGGCCGGTATTTCCGCCCGCGTGGAGAATCCCGGGAATCTGGAGATTCTGGCGACCGGCAATCAGCCGTGGATGGGAATTCATCTGCGGCCGGAACAGGGGGAGCACTGGGACTTTTCCGGATTCGGCAGTTTCGAGTGCGAGGTGGAAAACCGGAATCAGGACGGCTTCTGCGGCGTCGCCTTTTACATGAACGACCAGTTGCTGGGCCGCTCGTCGATCCGGCCCGGAGAGACGAAACCGCTGCGTTTCCGGCTCAATCACGCCGGCCCGTCACGGTTCGATCCGGGTTTTTCCCCCGGCTCCAGGGAGTGCCGATCGGGTTTCGCGGCGGCAGAAATTTCGATTCCTCCCGCGTCACCCGGTTTCGGGTGGAGCTTTTCGCACCGGGAAAAGTCCGGCTTTCCGTTCGGAACTGCCGGGTCTCAGGGCGTTCGGAAGTGGCGCCCGAAGTGACCTCCCCAGGCGTTTCTTCCCCTGCATCGACCGGTATGGACAGTATATTCATCGGGGAGTGGCCGCAGAAGATCCATTCCGATGAAGAGCTCCGGCGCTGTCTCAGGGAGGAGGCCGGGCGGTTACGCGCTCCGGTCGCCGGGTGGAACTGTTACGGCGGCTGGGCGGAAGGGCCGCAGTTGAAGGCGACCGGATTTTTCCGGACGGAAAAATATCAGGGGAAATGGTGGCTGGTCGATCCGGAAGGACGGCTGTTCTTCTCCCGTGGTCTCAACTCGATTCGGAGCACCGACTTGCTGACCGGCGGTCCGGGACTGGAGAAATTTTTCGCGGGTGAGAGCCGTCGAAAGGATGGTCGCTTCGGATTCACCTCGGCAAACCTGCGGCGGAAGTACGGCCCGGATTATCGGAATGAGTTCAACCGTTTCATGCTCCGCCGTCTGGCAGACTGGGGATTCAACACGATCGGCAACTGGAGCGATCATGAAATCTGCCGCATGCGCAGGGTGCCCTACATGGTGAATCTGCCGCTTCCCGCCGGACTGCCCCGGCTGGCGAAGGGGGCTTTTACGATGTTTTCGATCCCGCGTTCGAGCCCGGCATGCAAAAAATCTTCAGCCGGGATTTCGACTGGTGCAGAAACGATCCGTGGTGCATCGGCATCTTTGTCGGCAACGAGCTGCGTTTCGCCAACCGGAAGCGTTCGCTGGGGACCGACACTCTGATCGCGGATCCCGCGACCGCCGCGAAACAGGAGCTGATCCGGGATCTCCGGAAAAAATACGGTTCGATCGAGGCTCTGAACCGCGTCTGGAAGTGTGACTTCCCGGATTGGGAGGCGCTGGCCCGGCTGCGGAGCCTGCCGGAGGGGGACAACTGGCGGGAAGACATCGACGAGTTCTTTGAAAAATCGGTCCGCCGTTTCTTCTCCGTCTCAAGAGCGGTCGTGAAGGCCGGTTCGCCGAACACCCTCTATCTCGGCTCCCGGCTCTACGTCGGATATGACTACACCAACCGCAGACTCAATCGCGCCGCCGCGGCGTGCTGCGATGTGGTCTCCTACAATCTCTACCAGCCGGTCTTCGACCACTTCGCACCGCACGGCATGACCGATGTGCCCATCATCATCACGGAGTCGACCGTGGGCGGCGAACTGGAGCGCGGCACCTGGGGACCCTATGCCAATCCGGGGACGATGCCGGGGGGCACGACGGGAGGTTGTTTCCAACCAGTATGAGTCGGCGGCTCGCCATCCGAATCTGGTCGGAATCCATTTCTTCACCCTGTTCGATCAGCCGGTTCTGGGGCGGTGGGATGGAGAAAACTGCAATTTCGGCGCAGTCGACATCACGGATACCCCGTATCGGGACGTCGTTGATGCAAACCGCGCATTTTCAGAGCGGCTCTATCCGTTCAGGAGCGGTTCCCGGGCGTTGTTTTCCGCCCGGGAACTGTTCTGAATTTTTCGTTCAGAAGGAGAGCCGGATCATTCCGGCCGGCGGCAGACTCACCCGGTTGAGGCCGGCGTGAATCGCATCCAGCCGGATGACGTTGCCCTGGGCGTCGAAACAGCTGCTTTCGACCGGTTCCCGGTCGAGATCGAGCACGAATCCGACACTGCCGGAGGCGTTGACGATGCACTCCGTTCCGCCATCCTGCGGCGCGAGATGCAACGCACTGTGCGCGGCGTAAAGAACGCTGACCCGGCGGTTCTCCTTCTCCGCGGAAACGACCGTGTCGTTGCATTCCGGCTGCCGGGCGTGGAGTTTGCCGTCGAGCAGCACGTCGCGGAACTCCCGCCAGAAGTCGAGGTAGAACTTCAGCATCCGGCGGTGGGACTCCGGAATGTCACGGAGCCGGACCGAGATCTGCGGTACGGCGAAGAGCACGTTCAGAAGCTGAAGCGCGGCGACCTCCACCGGCTCCTTGTAGTTCCACATGAGCATGTCGGAGTGGACCGCCGTATCGCCCGACAATCGCCGGATGTTGACGATGCCAGTCCGGTTGGCGATGACGTCGCCGGGACAGTCGCCGACCCGGAAGATGTTGCCGTACTTGCGCATCGCCGGACCGATGTAGCGCTGGCGGAATTCGATCAGAATCTCCGGCCGGATGGCCCGGAGCCGGGTCATGGCATCGGTGAGCAGCCGGTCCACTGCGCGCGACAGCAGTTTGTAATCTCTGCCCGCATACTCTTCCGCGACAGCGGGATCCTCACCGTCGAAGCGGAAGGAGTCGATGAAATCAAATTTGAAGCCGTCGAGATTCCATTCGACAAGGGCGCGTTCGTAAATGTTGAGCAAATATTCGCGCACTTCCGGGAAGCGGGGGTCAAGTGCGGCGGCGCGGAGCCGGTCGTTGCGATACAGGAACTTGCCGGAGAAGCGCCGGTACGCTTCGCTTTCATATCCCGCCCAGGCCAGCGAATACCAGAGCATGTACTTCATGCCGAGGGCGTGAACGCGGTCGACGTGTTCGCGCATCCGGGGAAGCGTTTGAGGCAGATCTCCCAGTCGCCGCAGAAGGCGTAGCCGCGGTTGTTGTCCGCCGTCTGCCAGCCGTCGTCGACGATGATTCCCTCCATGCCGTATTCGCGGGCAAGTCTGCACTCCTCCTCGAGTTCGTGATCGAAGAGGTCCTGATGGAAGCTGTACCAGGTGGAGTAGAAGGGCTTCCGGGCGGCATCCGGAACCGGGCAGGGGCGGTATTCCGGCATGGCGGCCCACCAGGACGCTACGTCCGCGACGGCGGTTGCGCCCGAAACGGTGCTGCGGGTGTCGATCCGCAAGGTGGCGAAGTAGCTGTCGACGGGTGCGCCGGGCATGTCGAAGCAGTGGAGCTCATTCAACAGCCAGCCGTCGGTCTCTCGGATGCCGCAACGGATGTCGATCGGATTGAGCGCGTCGGAGAAGGCGAAGGTCATCCGGTTGGCGCCGCGGTGGCTGCAGAGACTGACGACAGGTGCGCCGATGGCGAGTTCGCTGTGAAGCAGGGACTGATTCCAGTCGGGGGGAGCCAGCAGCCGGTCGTTCCGGCGAAAGGGTGCCAGCGGTACTGGATGTCGATGGCGGGAACCAGCCAGCTCAACGTTGCCGGGGGAGCGCGGCGGGCGTGTCGCGCTGCAGCTCCATGGAGACAAGGGTCAGGCCGGGCAGCGGATTGCTGTTGCGCAGTTCGCACTTCCATTCGTCGGACTGAATGTGAAGAGAGACGGGCCCGACGGGGGTATTGACGGTTTTCAGCATGAGACGGACTCCTTCCGGTCAAAAATTGGCAAATGGCGGCCCGGAGCATCGGTGCATGGAGCCGCCCGATATGTTTCCTCCGGAGAATCCGCGGTTCCGCAAGCTCGAAGCTCGCGGAAAACGGGGTCGCATCTCAGGATCTTTCCATTCCGGCGCGCCTCCGGTGGTCCATACAATAGCATACAAAAACATCAAGTCAAATGCTCTTGGGCAATCGCATCGGATATTTTGCATGCATTCGGGCCGGCGACCGCCGGTTCCGGGTTGAAGCGTCAATTCTTCGCCGTTCTCCCGGGGGGGGAGGTATCCGGGCAATTTTGCAACTCCGGAGAGAGGCCCCCATGCCCTCCATGAGAAATGGTCCGTTCCGGAGGGAGGCGCCACGGGCGCCCCTCGCCCGGATTTATTCTTCCACGGAAATGCAGTTCAAAACGGCCTCCCGGTCCGCCAGCAGCATCGGATAGTTTTTCAACGGAGCGTCGAGGATCTTCACCCGGTAATCCGGTTTCTCGTAGATGAAATCATATTCAAACACCTCTCCGGTCAACGGGTCGATCACGACCGGGTTTTGAAACGCTTTGTCCGGAGACCATACCAGCAGATTCATCGGGTATGGCGAAGAATCTTTCAACGCGGAAACCTTCTGCCACCAGGCGATCAGCGGCCGGCCGTTCCGCTCGAATGCGACCACATTGGAGGAGGTGATTTTTTCGTGAAACGAGTAACGGTCCTTCTCCGCCAGTGCGTTGCAGGTCTCCATCGTCGCCAGTGTGGTTTTATCCCGCCGGGTGGAACTGTCGAAAAGCGTACAGATGTGGCGGAACGCGTCGTACGACTTTTTTCGGGCGCGGCGGAGTATCCGTCGTGAGCAGTCCGAAATAATTGGGTTTGTTCCGGAACCCGTTCTTGTAGTAATATTTGAAGTCGGAAATGGTGAAGTAGGAGGTGTAGTCATTCTCCAGATAGAGGTCGGTCAGCAGACTGCGCAACAGCAGTCTGGCCTGGATCTCTTCATTCATCGGCACTCCGGCCAGCGCTTCCGTTTCACTGGTGACCGAAGGAAATCCCGCTTCGCCTTGCCAAAGCTCCAGGTGGTCGGCGCCATATTTTTGAAGATGGCCCGATAGAAGTTGATCCATTCCGGCGTTTCAATCTCCGGCATGACCCGGTAGCGATGATACGAATACACATCCAGGTACCGGCCCAGTCCGAGCTTCATATACTCTTCGATACAAGGGGCGAACCACAATTCGGTCCCGGTGTTGCCGCCGATGATTTTCGCTTCGGGCAGAATCCCCCGGATTACCTCGGCGGTCAGTTTGACCAGTTCCACATATTCGCTTTGCGAAGGGGGGGCCGGGCAGCCAGAAGCCCTTACTGTAAGGCTCGTTCCAGACTTCGTAAAGGGATACCCGGTCGCGAAAATGCCGGACCAGTGCCGCGATGTAATTCCGCCATCCGGTTCTGGCCTCTTCGGTGTAGAGCGGAACCCAGCCGCAGGCGTCCGGTGCCGGGGCGTCGGTGTACAGCATGTTGCCATACCCGAGATTCAGCCAGGGCTGGATGCCGCCGGCAAGAAGTTTGTCGACGGTCCGATCCAGCCAGGTAAAATCGTATTGGCCGCGGACCAGTTCCGTGCGGCTCCATCCGGTTTGAACGCGGGCGTATTTTGCGCCGGTGGCGACGGCATAGTCGTACACTTCATCCACATCGTCCCACATCTTCCGGTCGAGACATTCGAAGCCGATGCCGATGCGGGAGGACTGGATCTGGTTCGAAGTGCGGGGTGAAATTTTTCCGATCCTCTTCATGAAATTTTTCCTTCCTTTATCCGGCAGACGCCTGCCGGAATGTGATATATTCTGTCTGCGATTTTCAACCGGAACGGCTCTGAAGTTTCCACGGCAATGGTTCCCCGGTCAAACTCCAGCGAAGCGGTTACGCCGCCGAAACGGAGGTTGCGTATGCCGTGGCGGCAGGTGTGGTGCAGCCGCCAGTGAATCATCCGGGAAACGCCGTCCGCCTGAATTCCAAGAACATTTTCAATGGTCAGATTGATCGGCCCCAGAGCCGACCAGCCGCAGAAATCCGGTTTGCCGTGATCGGGCAGACAGTTGTATTTGCAGGTGGCGGGTTCCGCACGGGTCGGGGAATAAACCTCCCACACCGTATGCGGTGAAAATTCGAGCCACGTACGCAACTGATGCCGCACCAGCTGTTCCGCCAGACGGTCCGCCAGAGCGGTAAATTGATACTGTTCCAGCGCTTTGACGGCCATGTAGGCGGTCGGCAGCCAGACGCCGCCGCGCCAGTAGCCGCCGGCCGGGTCGAAATGCGGCGAATTGCGCGCGACGGAGGGGAACGGCACCGGACCGCCCAGCTCCATCGCATTTTCCGCATGAGCGGCCATGCGTGCCGCCTGTTCCGGTGACGCAATGCCGGCGAGCAGCGGCCAGAATGAGGCCGGAGTCATGACCTTGACGCGGCGATGGGGGAGCGGTCGCTTCGATGTCATAATAGCAGCCGTCCTCTTCATCCCAGTAGTAGTGATTCAGCAATGCCGCAAGGGTGTCATACTCCTGGCGGAACGCCGTGTCGCCGGTCACTTCCCAGATGATTCGCGCGCTCAGCGCCTGCTGGGCGGCGGCGTCCAGAAAAAGGATCTTTCGATATGCCGGATCGTTGTCGATCACGGTACGGGGGAAATCTCCGCGCGGGGTGTTGTCCATGCCGCAGCGGCCGCCCGACCAGTGGTACCCGAATGGCGTTTTCTGCCATTGCACGGGGTAGAGGGAACTCATGTACGGAAAGCGGTCGCCATAGTGAAGGGATTCAAAGAAGCGGAACATCCTCTGCGGATAGCGGTGTTGAAAGAAAAGCTCCTTCAGGTGTTCGCGATCTCCGGTGATGCGATAATTTTCCCACTCCGCCCAGGCGAACAGGGGCGGGTTGTCGGGAATGTGGATTTTGAGCGGCGTCTCCACGCCGTCGAGCATCGACAGGTAGAAGTTCCGCAGACTTTCAACGCCGGGAAAAATCTCCGGTGCATACTTGCAGTAAAGCACCATGAAGCAGGTATCCCAGATCCAGATCCGGTCCTCGGCAAACGCCTCGTCCATGTAGGGACTCTGAGGCGCTCCGGGACAGGAGGAGATGTGTTCCGCGGCGCATTTCCAGGCGAAGGCGGAAAGTTTTTCCAGTTCCGGTTCCGCTTCGAAAACAATCTGCGGAACGTTCACGGCAACATCCGGTCGCGCGGCAATATTCTCAACGATATACATTTCCATAACTTATTCGGTTACAACTTTCCGTTCAGGAGCATCCTGATCTGCAACCAATTCAAAAAAAGGAGTAGGCCCATATTGCAGAGATGCGGTGTCGAGTCGAAGCTTCAAGCCGGAAGCGGAATTCCTTACGGGAATTTCTTCCCTCCGGCTCCCATTCATTCCGAGGGCATACAACTTCCAGCTTCCCTGCCGGTGAACATTCAATTCAAGAACACCGGTACGGGCGAGGAGTGGAGCTGAGCCCAGAGAGAGCAGCGTGGCCCGGTTTGCCGCCAGACTCATATTGCTGTTTGCCTCTTCGGTCATGTAGAGCAAAACGATTCTGCGGCTTGTTGCAAGCGGTTTATTATCAATGGAACATGCGGCGATGCAACTGTTGGCGGAATTTTTCTCGACTTGAAAGAATTTCAACGATTCCCGTTCTCCGGCCGTCATGCAAATCGCTTCTGTACGTGGTGTTATGACCGTCATTTTCTTCTCACGGGATTTCAGGAGAAGCTCTTCCGTATCACTTTGAAAGATTCCCCGTTTCGGAGAGCTGATATTGCGGGGCGAAAGAATCCCTTTCTCTTTCATGATCGCGACCGCTTCGTCAAGGGAGAACGCATTGTGGTTGTTTTGCGGTTTCACCACTTCGGAAAACCAGTCGTGGGACAGGATTTCCGTACTGCCGGAAATCGGGAAGGCGAGGTCAGCAACTGGTTGAGCGATCGTGCCCGCCGCTGCTGGTTCCCCGGAAAGACAAGTCCGAATCCTGCCAACAGGCCGATGTTGGCCTGGACCGGGGAGACGGCCTTGTCGGCCTGTGAGTGATTGCGCAGAAATTTTTGAGGGACAATCAGGGCAACCTGGTGCGGAGAAGTTTGAACATCTCCGCGTTGAAACAGGCAGGCGGTCAAAAACTGCGCAGCCCGAAGCAGGGGGAGTTGCCGACATAAAAACAACTTGCCGCTTCTTTCGAAATATCATCCAGAATCACCGGTTGCTCATGAATTTCCAACGCGCCATATCCTTGCAGAGCAGAATAGCCGCCGAAAACCATCCCTGACTCATAGCGGTAGGGATTCCAGAAACAGTGATTGAATTCTCCGCTGATAAAGGGGCGTCCCGCCAATTTTACGGAGTTGCTGTCTTTCCAATATCCCGTTTCCTCTTCAATCGAGCTGTCGGATTCAACGACAGAGCCCTTTTGAGTCCAGTTGCTTGGGTGCTTGAAGTAAGCATGTACATCTACAAGTGGTATCGTTTCCCCAACGGACTGCCGCATGGCCCAGGTTTTTAGAATAGCTGTAATTGCTCACCAGCCCCTGATAGCCGGTTTCCCGGATGATTTTTTCACATCGCAATGCGCTCTCTTTGGCCTGATCCATCCAGAATAGTGCAAAATCATTGCTGAGTTTTTCCCCGGCAGATGTCGGAATTTCCGCCTTCTGCATAGATTTTCCATATTTTTTCTCCACCCAGTCATGCCAGCAGCGCAAAAGATGCTCGCGTATTACGGGATTCTTTTGCAATACAGAAAACATACGTCCGCCAAGCCCCAGTGATTGTTCGTTGTAATACTCCACCCAGGCGATTGCGGGATCATCCTTCCACGCAATTCCAGTATATGGGTTGACGTGTTGAAACAGCGTATTCACCGCATACCGGAATCGATCCATTTCCCATTTTCCGTTCAGATACATCATCAGCTTATGCTGGGTTCTGTCTTCAAACGCCGAAGAATTCTCTTTCGTATAAAGGTGAAACGAAAAGATCACCAGATGGATGTAGATTCCTTCCTTCTTCAACTCAGAAATAAGATAGTCCCAGCGATCCAGATATTCCGGATTGATTGCCATATCCTGCGTGGCTCCTTGGCAGAGCCATCTGTCGAGAAGGGCGTGAACACGAAAGAGCCGGTATCCCTGTCGTCTGGCAGCTTGTGCGAAACGTTGTACCTCTTTTTTTGAACGCCTCGTCATCTTCTGTCTCGAAAATATTTTTCATACCATTGAACCCCAGCAGACGAACCGGTTTGGCGTGTTCCTTTTCGAAGACAAGTTCGCCCTTGTCCGATATTGTCAACCGGCCCGATTTCCCTGCCGGCCGGTCCACTTGCCCAGACAAATCCAGGGCGCTGCCTGATTCGATTTCCGGAGGAGTCAGTTGGTATTTCTTCCACGTTGAATTTTCCTGAAAAATGATGGGAGAACGGGGGAATGCCACAGCCGAATCCCCACCCGCTGCTTCCCGCGCGTACTACTGCGACCAGCAGATTGCTGCCTTGTTTCACTATGAGGTCTTCGAAACAATTGTCAGGGGAAAAGGGTTTTATCCCCGTCCTGGTTAAAATACGTTTCCCATTGAAATAGATGTCGAAATACCAGTCCGCACAGAATCCAACTCGCATCAGCCCTGATGTCGTGGAATCAAACTGGTTGTAAAGTATGGCGGTGGAGCGTTCCGGCTGAAATCCGCCCTGCTTCCACTGGCGCAGATCGATCCAACCCTTCTGCATGGGTACAACCGTGCCGGATTGATTGTCGAGACTTTGGGGAATCTCATGCCATTGTGTCGGCAGTTGACAATTCCAGAAAACACGCCACTGGGGGGCTGAGGGAAAATGGAATTCTGGCTAAGGAGACCTCTTCCAGGCGAATGTGAGACAACGACACTTCCCCGGGCAGGCGACTGAAATTGAATGTGAGTTGAGCGGGATTCCCGTCTCGTTGTGAGGAGGTGAATAAGGTTTCCAGAGAATGGCTTCCCGGTCCCAGTGTCCAATTCATGGCGAGTCCTCGGTTGGTATAGGGCTTCCGGGAGTCCTGGTACACGGCGCGGAAAATTCCCTTTCCTTTGCATTCAATCTGAAAGGACAGACGGTAGGTTTTTCCGCCGGGAAGCGATACTTGCTGGAACAGCAAACTGGAATAAGGAGAACGACCCTCGGGAATTTTTGCAATCAACTTTCCTCCCCTGATCTGACAAGGAAGGCTCGACTGTTTCCATTGGGTCATGCCGGTTGCAAAATTGCTGTTTCGCAGCAGGTTCACTTCGGCGGCCGGCGCAGATGCTCCAATTGCCAGGGAAAAAAATTAGAAAGGTCTTGTATAGAGGATTCATCATTTGTTTCTCATCTTTCTTCAATCATTCATTTCGGTCAGCGTAATTTTATACCATCACTGCTGTAGATATTGTCTGTTGACAGTTTCGCCAGTGAGGCAAGTTCATTAATCCCCATAGACCGGACACTGCAGTCCAGAGTCAGTACGTTTGCCTGTTTCCCATGAGCAAGGGCGATTTTTGCGTCACTTGCGCTGAAATAATTGGCCATGATTTTTCCAACGAACGCTGGTTTCGCGGAACTTCCGGCGTGAACACTGTCTGCCAGTAAGATTGTGGAGGAAGGCTGCTTTCCTGTAACGAAAGCAACGTAGTGGGTGATGCGATTGATATTGTTGAGTTTAATCAGTACTCGTGTATCCCAGGACCCCTTTAACATGGGGTTCATCCCGTAAACCTGCCGGGAGGCCGCACCATAATATGTGTCGGGAATTGCTTGATATGGTTTTGTGGGGCAGTTAAAGATTTTCAACAGCTCTGCTTTTCGAGCTTCCGGGGTTGCGGAATCGGAAAATTCAGCGGCAATAGAGGAAGAGTTATACGCCAAAAGTATGGTTGCGTAAGTAAAATTCGGATACCATTCCGTTCCGGCATTCTCCAGACCTGTGCCTTTCGGAGAGTTTGCCGGCGGAATGAAATCATTATAATCATTGCTGTAATTTGTAAAGAGGACACCACATTGCTTGAGGTTATTGGCACAGGTAATGGCCCGGGCTTTCTGGCGACTTTTCTCCAACGCGGGCAGCAGCATGGCGGCCAGAATTGCAATAATAGCAATAACTACTAAAAGTTCTATCAGAGTAAAACATCTTGTCCGCCGGAAGCTGCAGCTCTCATACGTCGCTGAATTCTTATTCATGGTCGCTCCTGTTGTTTGTGCAGAAAATACTCTCTCTGCGATTGTTTTTTGATTCGCGGGATCGTTTCTTTATAAATATTATACACCAATTTTCCGGAAAAAGGAACATCGAAATCTGCAAAAATATGTTTATAATAAACAAAAACATGTTTATAAAATTGCAATTGTCAGAAAAAAGGGTATTTTATGCAATATGGGAATTCAATATCACATAAAACATGACTCGGGAGAGACCGAAGTCGTGGCCGGCCGCCAGGCGAATACGTGGCTCGAGCCGTATCACAGTACATATCCCTTCTGGCCCGCAATGGCGCAGGACGGTGTGTTTGACAAGGACTTTTCCTGCCGTCACATCAATTACCCGCACTACGCCTTTGAATTTGTACTGGAGGGGGAATTGCGGGTGGTCAAAGGCGATACTTCGCTGCTTCTGACGGCCGGCGAAGCGACCGTGCTGGTCGCCGGCAATGACTCTTCGCTGCAGACCGGAAAGTGCGGTTTCTGTCACAAAGCCAGTTGCACCTTCACGGGAGAACTGGTTCATGCAATCTTCTCCGCTTTTCGTTTGATCGAGCCGGAAAAAATCTTCATTGAAAACACCGAAGAAATTCTTGTGCAGATCCGCAGATTAATTTCGCTGTTGAAAAACAGGGTCCCCGGTTCGGAGCCGGAGATCTGCGGCATCGGATACCAGCTGCTCAACCTGATAGCGCGTTCCGTGCCGCATGGGGAATCTTTGCTTTTCGAGCGTGCCCGGCGTTTTCTCACCCTCAATATTGCGGGAGAAGAGGATATTTCCGATATTGTCCGGCGCCTTAACACGACTGCCGGCACACTGGAACGCTTGTTCCGCAGCCATCTCGGGACGACGCCCCGCGCCTATCTGACCGGTCTGAGAATGCAAACCGCCGCGGAACTTCTGCGAAACAGCACGCTGCGCATCGGCCAAATTGCGGAACGGGTCGGCTACGGCGATCCGCTGGCGTTTTCGCATGCATTCCGGCGTGTCCACGGCACATCGCCGCGCGCATTCCGGAAAAGCCAGCAGACGCTTCCGCCGGCACGAGACGCATGACGGAGGCCCGTGCCGGGTTCGAAAACTTCGTCGAAGGACTGTTGCGGACGACTGGCGTCTTGCAAACAGGCACAGGGCACATGCGGAGAATGACTCTTGCCCCGGAGCCATATATGCGCCGCCCGCCCGGGAAGCGTGAGCGGCGCCCCGGTTTCATCGACCGGTTATTCCGTTTCGAAAATGAGAAGCGGATACGGTTCGGAAGAGCGGGTTCCGGCGATCCCCTCCGTGATCTGGATCCAGCCTTCGCGCCCGTAGCCGTCGTTGTCGTTGATCAGAGCGTTGAAGCGGATGCCCTGTTTCAGCCGGGCGGCGTCCACTCCGATGGAGGAGAGGGGAATCTTTACCTCGTAGTTCGTCAGGGTCCCGACTCTGCGGATATCCAGCTTCCACGTCTGGAGCACCTGGCCGCGGTTGAACTTCGCGGGCAGATCCCACAGGAAAAGTTCCGGTTTCCCGTCGGCGCGCAGGGTGAGACCCGCAGTCCAGAGAGACGACTGCCCTGAAACCTTGAATGCAAGCTGAATGTTGTCTCCCTGCCAGACATTGACCCCGCGGAATGGTTGGATGTGTTTGTCATCCGTGACGTTGAATTGAAGCGTCCAGATTCCGTTTTTTACATGCATGCGGATTTTCGCGGAGAGGTCCTCCGGGCCGCTCCAGAGGCGGTGCAGGTTGCCGGGGTCGGCGTCGAACAGGGAGTGAACCTGTTCCCGGTTGCAAAGATGGAAATCCCACTGGTTCTCCTTTTTTCCTGCGGAATGAAAACGGTCCAGCGCATCGGGAAGTGAAGTTTGTACTGGCGGCTTGAAACTCCGAGATTTAGATCAAGCGCCACACCTGTCCTTCCTGATTTTAATTATAGCACAGGTTGGATCGATCTACAATTCTAAAAAAAGACAAATGATCTAAATTTCAGACAATATTGATTTTACAATTCCGTCGGGAGTCCGCAGCTTGTATTCTGCGGCATGAGGCGCTATAGTACGGCAGCAGGACGCATGGCATCGGAGCGGGAGCGGCGGAATGGAGAGTTTGAAGTTTTCGGAATATTTCAAGGAGAACTATTTCCCGGTCTCCGTGAACTTCATGACGTTGCGCAACAATGGCGGGTACAACGGAGACAAAACCTGCGTCGGACTGCATGCGCACGATTTCTCGGAGATCGTCCTGCTGACCCGCGGAACCCTCGTCCACCACTGCAATCACCAGAGCGAGATTCTGACGCCGGGCGATTTCCTGCTGATCCATCCCGGAATGGAGCACTCCTACTCGGAAATCAATGCGCAGACACGGTGCTGCAACATTCTCTACAATGCAAAAATTCCCATTCCGATACTGATGCTGAACAAGTCTCCGTTTCTCCAGCAGCTCTACCCCGGAACGAATCCGCACAACAATCGGGCAGGACGCATCGCCGGCACCCTGGACGCGGCGGCCCTGCGGGGAAACCACCCCGCTTCTGAACCTGATCGTCCGCGAAATGAAAGGGGAGCGCACTCCGCACCATACGACCATGCTGATCGCGCTTTTCAGTGCGATCATCGTACAGCTGATCCGCCACTGCCGGGAGGAAGAACCCATCGACGAGGATTGGACCCTGAACAAGGTCATCGTTCTCATGAAGGCCCGCTGCCACGAGAATCAGCTTTCCATCAAGGATTTTGCCAAAGCCGCGGGGATGAGTCCCCGCACCCTGTTGCGGCGGTTTCGGGCAGCTTTCGGCATCGGGCCGATGCAGTATCTGCAGAAACTGCGTGTCAGCAACGCCGTGGCACTGCTGCGCAACTCCTCTTTGACCAACAAAAGCATCGCCTGGCAGTGCGGATTCTACAATTACAGCCACATGTGGTATGTCTTTCAGCGGCAACTGCAATGCACCCCCTCCGAGGTCCGGAGGAATCCGCAGATCTCTCTGCAGGATTGAATTTTGCTGAACGTTGACCGATGTCGTCGATATGGCTGTCCGCGGTTGAGATGCGGCGGGCGCGTTGGCTCCGGGCGGTGCGGCGTCGCATCCGGCTGATGTTTCATTCCCGGAAAATTCCGCACACGTGCAACCCCGGTTGAGGCCGCATGTGCGGCGGCAGACGCAAATGTTTTGAAAAATTGATCTTGCCCTCCCTTGAAATTTCTTGATATTTCATTATATTATAAAATAATAAAAGAAAGGGTGCGTATGGCAAACGAACAGACAAAAGAACTTGCGGCACTTGCCGAGGTATTCAAGGCGCTGGGGCATCCGACCCGGCTCTGGATTGCAAAACATCTGGAAGGGAAGGAGCTCTGTGTCTGTGATTTCGTCACCGGGACCAATGAGGAGTTCTCGTCGATCAGTCAGCATTTGAACGTCCTGAAGAAAGCGCATGTGGTGGAGTGCGAGAAACGCGGCAAACATGTGTTTTACCGCCTCGCCTATCCCTGTATCCCCTGGATGGTCAGCTTCATGGAGGCGCGCGATGCCTTCAGCCGGCTCTCTCCCGAGGAGCAGGCAAGAAATCTGGAGGTGCAGCGGCAGAAACTCATCGACCATCTGATGAATCAGAAGATGTAAAAATTTTTTTGAATTACATTTCATTGTTTTATTAAATAATAATACATAGAGGAAAAAATGACGACATTCAGCTACACCCATCCGCGGAATATTCTGGTGGCGACACTGCAGAGGCTTTACGATTATGGAATGACTACGACATCCGGCGGAAACATCTCTCTCAAGGATGACGACGGGAACATCTGGATTACGCCGGGCGGAATCGACAAGGGCTCTCTGCGGCCGGAGGATATCGTCAAGGTCACGCCGGAGGGCAGGGTGATCGGCATTCACCGTCCGAGTTGTGAGCTGCCCTTCCATGCGGCGGTGTACTCCCGGCGCCGTGACGTCAGAGCGGTGCTGCATGCGCATTCACCGGCGCTGGTGGCGTTCAGCATGATCGGAGCATGCCCCGATCCCACGCTGGTGCCCGGGAGCGCCGAGGTATGCGGAAAGGTGACCTTCTCTCATTATGACATTCCCGGCAGCGCGAGCCTGGGCCGGATCATCGCGGCGGAATTCGAGCAGGGAGCCGACAGCGTCATGATGGAAAACCATGGCGCTGTGATGTGCGGTCGAACCATTGCCGAAGCATTCCGCCGGTTTGAGACGCTCGACTACATTGCCCGGATTCAGATCAATGCCAGCGGTCTGCAGTCGCCGCTCATCCACCCCGCAGGATTTCCACAGCATCAGGTGTGGCCGGAGTTCGAACCGACGGGAGCCTCCCCGGAGGAGTGCGAATTGCGCGATCAGATCGTCAATCTGCGCCATCGCGCTTACCGGCAGAAGCTGCTTTTTCCGGCAGCGCATATCTTTCCGCCCGGCTGGGGAGGATGATTTTCTCATCACCCCGACCAACTTCGACCCGATGTCGATGAACGCGGGGGATATGGTCCGGGTCCGGCAGGGGCGGCGGGAAAGCGGCAAGATTCCGGGCACCGGGGCGGCGTACTGCCGGGAGTTCTACCGGAATTGTCCGTGGGCCAATGCGATCATCATGACCCGGCCGCCGCACGCGATGGCGTTTGCCACGACGGCCACTCCCATCGACAGCCGGACGATTCCGGAGAGTTACATTCAGCTGCGCGACATGCCGATGCTCTCTTCGCAGGAGTATTTCGCCTCGCCGAAAAATGCGCTGAAATACCTGTCTCCGGCGCACCCGGTGCTGCTGGTGGAAAACTCCGGCGTCATCACCTTCGGCAAGACGCTGCTGGAGGCGTTCGACCGGCTGGAGGTCGCCGAATTCACCGCCAAATGTCTCCTGCTGGCCAGTCGCATCGGGTCGTTCCGGCCGATCGGGGAGAAGCAGGTCGAAGCGATTATCGAGGCGTTCCACCTGCCGGTGGATGAGGCGGAGGCGAAGAAATAAAATTTCAGTTTCGATATCACAGGAGGAGATTATAATGAAATTTCAAGAGATCAGAAGTGCGACGGCGATCGTAACATTCGGCGAAGTCCGTTTTCTCGTTGATCCGTGGCTGGGTGACAAGGGATCGATTCCGCCGATTCCCGGTTCCCCAATCCGGAACTGCGGTGCCCGGTGAGCGATCTGCCGCTGCCGCTCGCCGAAATTCTGAATGTGGATGCCGTGATTGCCACGCATCTTCATTTCGATCACTTCGACGAGCGTGCCATGGAGGTGATTCCCCGGGATATGCCGATCTTCGTTCAGGATGGGCGCGACGGGGGAGACTTTGCGGGCGAAGGGTTTACGGACATCCGGATTCTGAAATATGCCGGTGTGGAGTTCAAAGGCGTGCAGCTGATCAAGACCGACTGCCTGCACGGACAGCCGGGCAACATCGGTTTGCTCTATGAAACCGTGAACATGCGCAAAAGTGCGTGCGGCGTGGTGATGCGCCATCCCGCCGAAGCAAAAACGCTCTACCTCGCCGGAGACACCATCTGGTGCGACTACGTGAAAGCGGCGATCGACACGTTTGCTCCGGATGTGATCGTGGTCAATGCGGCCGAGGCGACCATTGTCGGTTTCGGCCGGATCATCATGGGGTTGGAGGATGTTCAGGCGGTGCTCGATCATGCGCCTCGCGCGGTGGTCATCGCCAGCCACATGGACAACGTCGGCCACGGAAACTCTGGCGCCGCGATCTGCGCGGCTATATCCGGGAACATCACTTGGAGGCGCGGCTTCTGGTGCCGGAGGACGGCGAAGTCTGCCGGTTTTGAAAGGAGAAAATCACTATGTCGGATCATGAACATCATCACCATCATCACGAACTCTCCGCCGATGCGGTCAAGGGGCGTGCATTTCTGTTCGGGATTGTGCTGAACACCCTGTTCGTCATCGGGGAGTTCGCGGCGGGATTCCTGTTCCAGTCGATGGGGCTGCTCGCCGATGCGGGCCACAACCTGGGAGACGTGAGCGGGCTGCTGATCTCTCTGGCGGCGTTTCTGCTGGCCCGGAAGCGCTACTGTCAAAATTACACCTATGGGTTCCGGAAGAGCACGATCTGGGCTTCGCTGCTGAATGCCGCGATTCTTCTCATCGCGGTGGGCGTGATTATGACGGAGTGCATCCGGAAGTTTCTGTCTCCGGCGGAGGTCGGGGGATGGCCGATCATCATCACCGCCGGAATCGGTGTGGTCATCAACGGCCTGACCGCGTTCCTCTTCATCCGGGAGAAGGAGCATGATCTCAACGTCAAGGGGCGCCTATCTGCACATGCTGGCCGATACGCTGGTTTCGGTGGGGGTGGTCCTCTCCGGCGTGCTGATTCTCTGGACCGGGTGGAACATCGTCGACCCGTTGATCGGGCTGGTGATTGCCGTGGTGATCCTCTTCTCCACCTGGGGGCTGCTCAAGGAGAGTGTGCGGCTGGCGATGGATGGAGTCCCCGAGGGGATTCAGGTGGATGACATCCGGGAGCATCTGCTGGAGGATCCCAACGTAAAAGCGATTCACCACCTCCACATCTGGCCGATCAGCACCACCGAAAATGCGCTGACTGCTCACGTGGTGCTGAACGATCTCGAGCAGTTGGATGCGACCAGAGCCCGCCTGCACGAGGAGCTTGCGGAGCATGGAATAAGCCATGCCACGCTGGAGTTTGAGTCACCGGCCGCCCATTGCCCCGATGAGCAGAAGCTCGAGTGTTGAATGCTTATCACACCGTGAAGTGTTCATAAAATTGTGAAATACACAACGTCTTTTTTCTTGAGAAAGGAAACGGATCATGAAGGAACAGGAACAGCAATCTAATGCCGCGATGAACAAGGAGACCGCCAGAAAATTTTATGAACGGATTGCCAACAAACAATATGACAGACTTTTCGAACTCTGCGATGAAAAAATTTGTCTATTATCCGCAGATCCATACCAGACTGGAAGGCCTGCAGGCATTCATCGACCACGAACGGGCCAATATGGATCCCACCGGTGATTTCAAAATGAAAGTCGAAAGGATTGCGGCAGATGGCGATTTTGTAGCGGTCTATCTGACATTTGAGGGCACTCTTCTCGGAAATTCATGGCATGGAGTGCCCACTCCGAAAAAACATATCATGATTGATTTCATGACCTGGCTCACCTTCAACAAGGAGGGAAAAATTATTGAAAAACGGGCCAAGTACGATCGTTACGACATTTTTCAACAGTTGGGCGTCACCAATCTCCCGCTGAGGTGACCGGGCACTGCTCCAGATCCATTCCGATGCCCGTCAGAAGCCACGAGGCGGCCCGCCCTCATGTGCAACTTCGGGCATCGGGACAAGACAACGGGCCGCTCAGCCGGCGTTGAGGGCAAAAAAATGGAGGCGTGGACCGGAGTCGAACCGGTCTAAACGATTTTGCAGACCGTTGCCTAGCCGATTGGCTACCACGCCTCATGATGAGATAAAACCTAAAATAACACCGCTTTGGCGGTTTGTCAATCCGGAGCCGGAATTTTTTCGTAACAAATCCCGTTTTTTCAGGGAATCGGGTCAGCAGGTCAGCTTCTCCCGAACCGTCCCAGCATGGTGGAACGGCAGCTTTTCCACCGTCCCCGGCAGCTTTGCCGCCCCTGCTTCCAACAGAACCCGGTCTCCCCGGCTTGACGGCGCACTCCAGATCGATGCTGCACAGCGCCGCCGCCTTGTCCAGCGTCGGACAGTACGCGCCGGTGGTCACCACCCCGATGATCTCCTCCTTCTCATTGAGCACCAGACCGCCACCGCGCGCTGCGCGACGGCTGTCGAGCTTCACACCGACCGCCTGACGGGTCTGCAGGCGCTTCCGGAGCGCGTCGCGCCCGATGAAATCCCGTTCCGCTGTCAGATCGAGCCAGTCGCCCAGCCCGGAGTCGAACGGCGACCACTCCGGCTGCAGTTCGTGCCCGTGGAGCGGGTAGCCCATCTCCAGACGCAGCGTATCCCGCGCGCCCAGTCCGGCGGGCATCACCGGTTCGGTCGAAAGCAGCAGATCCCAGAGCTGGTCGGCGTACTCCTCGTCGAAGAAGAGTTCGTACCCGAGCTCTCCTGAACTGCCTGTTCGGCTGATGATGCAGCGGATACCGTCCACATCGGCGGTGATCCAGTGGAAGTAGGCCGGCAGCTGCGCGACGTCGAAACCGAGCGCCCCCAGCACATCCGCCGATTTCGGCCCCTGCAGATCCAGCTTGGCCAGATCGGCCGAAAGATCCTGAAAGAGCACGCCAGATTCCGGCAGGTGCGCCTTGATCCAGGCCGCGTCGACCGCGGTGTTCGCCGCGTTGACCACCCAGAAGAAATCATCCTCCGCCATGCGGAAGGCGATGATGTCGTCGATGACTCCGCCCGCCTCGTTGAGCAGCAGATTGTAGCGGCAGCGCCCCACCGGCAGGTCGGCGAGCGGACGCGCGGTCAGCCGGTCAGCGAAGGCGACTGCCCCCGGTCCGGCCAGCCGGAACTCCCCCATGTGGCAGTTGTCGAAGATGGAACAGGCCGCGCGGGTGTGGCGGTGTTCCGCAATGATTCCTTCCGGATACTGCTGCGGCATGTTCCAGCCGGCGTGCGGGACCATCTTGGCTCCCAGTTCGATGTGGTATTCCACCAGCGGAGTATTTTTGAGTGCGCTCATATCTATGCGGATGGTTCTGTGTTACAGTTGAGTGTCCAGTACGCCGGTCGCCGCGTGAAGGCGGCGAATCGCTTCTGCCATCCCTTCCGGATGGCGGAAAACGCTGGTTCCGGCCACGATCAAATTGGCGCCGTGAGAGGCGGTCGGAATCACCGTCCGCTCATCGAGTCCGCCGTCCGCTTCCAGCTGGATATGCAGTTTACGGCGGAGAATTTCCCGCTTGATCGCCGCGATCTTGGGCAGCTGATCGGCCATGAAGCTCTGGCCGCCGAAGCCGGGTTCCACTGTCATCACCAGCACGAGATCGATCTTCTCCAGCCACGGGAACACCGCTTCGGGCGGCGTCGCCGGTTTCAGCGAGATCCCGACCGTGCAGCCCGACTTCCGGATCGTGTCGATCACCTCCGCGGCCGGATCGGAACACTCCAGGTGAAAGGTCAGATGGTCAGCCCCCGCCTTCGCGAACGCAGCCGCGTATTTCGCCGGGTGCTCGATCATGAGATGGGTGTCGAACAGGAGCTCGCTCTTCGGGCGGATGCTCCGGATCACCGGCGGCCCGAAGGAGAGGTTCGGTACGAAACCGCCGTCCATGACGTCGAGGTGGATCACATCGGCTCCCGCCTGTGCGGCACGGTCGATCTCCCCGCCGAGACAGCTGAAGTCGGAAGCCAGCACCGACGGCGATACCAGCACGCGGTCAGTCGGCAGTTTTCGCAAATCTCTGAGCATGTTTTCTTCCTCCCGGAGTCATGCGGCGGTTCGTTTCCGCCGGGATGCCGGATGTTCCGTCTCCCCGCGGGCTCCGGAGTCGGAGCCCGCGGAAAGAGCGGTCTTATTTCTTGATGCGCCAGTCGAGCGCACCCACCGGACAGGCTTCGATGCATTCGCCGCATTCGCTGCAGCTGCCGGGGAATCCCTTTGTCGAAACCGGTTCCGACGTAGGTGAAGAAGCCGCGCTTCTTCGTGCTGAGCAGGTTCTTGTTGATCACCTCTTTGCAGATCTTGACGCAGATGCCGCACTTGATGCACTTGCCGCGGTCCTGAATGATCAGCGGGTGGCGGATATCGTAGCTGACCGGCAGCCGGTTGCCCTTGATCGCGTCCGGGCTGCAGTGGTAGCATTCGCCGTGCTTGCGCAGCTTGCAGTCGTGCTTGTCGGTGCAGCTGCATTCGATGCAGCGCTCGCCTTCCTTCATCACGCGCTCTCTCGGCATGGTCGAGCAGACCTCCTTGAAGGTGGTCTTGCGCTCTTCCAGCGGAATGAAGTCCAGCTGAGCCCGTTCCGCCTCGGAGACATCGTCGCGCAGGAAGACCAGGTCGGACTTCTTCAGGTTCTGCCATTTGCCGCGCGAGACGAACACCGTGTGCTCCTGCGGGAGCGGCGTGCCGGTAAGTTCGCTGACGATTTCCAGCGCGAGCTTGCGCCCGCCTGCGACCCCTTCGACCACGGTGGCCGCGCCGGAGACGCAGTCGCCCGCGGCGTAGATCTTGCCGGAGACGTGCTGGGTGTCGCCCTGCACCTCGATGGTGCGGAACCGGGTGACCGGCAGTCCGGCGGGCGCCAGCGTCGACTGGCCGATCGCGGCGATGATGGTATCCGCCTCGACCTCAAAGTCGCTGCCGGGAATTTCCACCGGCTTGCGGCGACCGGAGGCGTCGGGTTCGCCGAGCTCCATCCGGCGGCAGGTCATCACCAGCTTTTCGCCGCGCTTCTCCACCTTGACCGGGGCGAGGAGGAAGTTGAAATTCACGCCCTCTTCGCGCGCCTCGTGAATTTCGATCTTCTCCGCGGGCATCTCCGCCTCGGTACGGCGGTAGAAGCAGTGGACCTCGGGGCTGCCGAGGCGGACCGAGGTGCGCAGGCAGTCCATCGCGGTGTTGCCGCCGCCGACCACCACCACCTTGCCCGGGTTGGGGGCCTTGTTGCCGTTCATCGCGACGTTGCGCAGGAAGTCGATCCCCTGCGTGACCAGCTCCTCGCCCTCGCAGCGCATGCCGGAGGCCTTCCAGCAGCCGACGGCGATTGCCACGGCGTCAAACTCCTTCTCCAGCTCTTCCAGCTGGAGGTTTTCGCCGAGCTTGCGGTTGAAGACGAACTTCACGCCCATCTTCTCGAAGTGGGCGAGTTCGCGGTCGAGAATCGCCTTCGGCAGCCGGTACTCCGGAATGCCGTAGCGGAGCATGCCGCCCGCCTTGGGCATCGCTTCGAAGATCGTCGCGGCCACGCCGTTCCGGCGCAGGTAGTAGGCGGCGGAGAGTCCGGCCGGACCGCCGCCGACGATGGCGACCTTCTTACCGGTTTCCGGCGGAGCTCCTCCATGTAGGTGTCGTAGTAGAGATCGGCGGCCAGGCGCTTGAACTCATTGATGGCGACCGGCTTGCCGTAGACGTTGCGGCGGCACTCCTTTTCGCAGAAGCGGGGGCAGACCCGGCCGATCGACATCGGCAGCGGAATGCGCTCCTTGATGATCTTCAGACTTTCGAGGAACTCGCCCTTGCGTCCGGCGCGGACGTATTCTTCGACGTTGGCGTGGGCCGGACAGGCCATGGTGCAGGGCGCTTCGCAGTCGCCGGAGTGTTCGCTCAACAGCAGATTGAGCGCGGTGCGGCGCATGTCGAGCACCTCGTCGCTGGAGGCGTCGATCTCCTGCCCCTGGGCCGGGCAGGCCGAGCAGGAGGGCAGGAAGCGACCGGTTTTCTTGTCCTTTACCACGCAGACGAAACAGCTGGTGGTGCGGGAGATGCGCTGTTCGCGGCAGAGGGTCGGGATCTCGATCCCGTTCGCCTTCGCCACTTCGAGAATGGTCTGGCCCGGTTCCGCGCTGACGGTCCGGCCGTCCAGGATAAATTCGATACTCATTACTTGGAACCTTTCATCACCCGGCTGATCGCCTTTTTCGGGCAGACTTCCAGGCAGCTGTTGCAGCGGGTGCACTTCTCATTGTCGATCACGAAATTGTCGGAGATGGCGCCGACCGGACAGGTCTTGATGCAGAGCCGGCACTTGACGCACTTGCTCTGATCGAGCTTGAGGTCGACGAGAGCATTGCATTCGAGCGCCTCGCACTGATGATCGCGGACGTGCGCTTCATATTCATGCCGGTAGTAGCGCAGCGTCGCCAGCACCGGGTTCGGCGCGGTCTGGCCGAGTCCGCAGAGCGAACCGCGGCGCACCTTGTTGCCGAGCTCCTCCAGAAAGTCGATGTCGGCCATCTCTCCCTTACCGGCGACGATCCGTTCGAGCGTTTCGAACATGCGGGTGGTGCCGACGCGGCAGAAGGTGCATTTGCCGCAGCTTTCGCGACGGGTGAAGTCGAGGAAGTAGCGGGCGGTTTCCACCATGCAGCGGTTCTTGCCGATGACGATCATGCCGCCGGAGCCCATGATGGCGCCGAGCGCGCGCAGCGAATCGTAGTCTACCGGCGTGTCGAAGAGTTCGACCGGAATGCAGCCGCCGGAGGGGCCGCCGGTCTGCACCGCCTTGACCTGATCCGGATCGGCACCGCCGATGTCGAAGACGATCTCGCGCAGCGTGGTTCCCATCGGAACCTCCACCAGGCCGGGATACTTGAGGTCGCCGGCCAGAGCGAAGAGCTTGGTGCCCTTGCTGCCCGCCGTGCCGACCGAGGCGAAAGCGTCGCCGCCCCGGTGAGAATCAGCGGCACGTTGCCGTAGGTTTCGACGTTGTTGATCATCGTCGGGTAGCCCATCCATCCCTTGTCGGTCGGGAACGGCGGACGGAACCGCGGGGTGCCGCGCTGCCCCTCCAGCGAGGCGATGAGCGCGGTCTCTTCGCCGCAGACGAAGGCGCCGGCGCCCTCCTTGATGATGATCTCCAGCTCGCGGCCGTTGACCACATTGCGCTTGTGCTCGTAGATCTGGGCGATTGCGATCTTGAGGTGCTTGATCGCCATCGGGTATTCGGCGCGGCAGTAGATGAAGAGCTTGGTCGCTCCGGTGGCGTGGGCGGCGATCAGCATCCCTTCGAGCACCTGATGCGGCACACTCTCCATCAGCGAACGGTCCATGAACGCGCCGGGGTCGCCCTCGTCGGCGTTGCAGATCAGAATCTTCTCGTCCGCCTGCTTGGCGGCGAGAAAGCTCCACTTGTTGCCGGTCGGGAAGCCGCCGCCTCCGCGGCCGCGCAGCCCGGAGCGTTTCACTTCGTCCACCACTTCGGCGGAGGTCATCGAGAGCGCCTTCTCCAGCCCCCGGTAGCCGCCGTGGGCGACGTAGTCCTCGTAACTGGTCGGGTTGACCCGTCCGGCGAGCGCCAGCACCTTGACCAGCTCCTTCGCCTTGCGGGCGGCCGGAATTTCAAACCGGCTGTCGGGACCGACCGAGAGGATGTTTGCAATCGCGGCGTCGGTCGGACGCACATCGCGGTAGAAGACCGATTCGCCGGAGTCGAGGAGCACCTCCACCAGCGGTTCGGCATAGCAGTGGCCGAGGCAGCCGGTGCCTTCGACCGGAATCGACCCCGCGTCCCGGCGGAGCCGTTCGAGGACCGCGTCAGCTCCGGCTGCAACGCCGCAGCTCGCCACACCGACGCGGGATTTTCTGGATTCTGGGGTCGCTCATTTCGCTTCATACTCCTTCAGAATTTTGATCATGCTCTTGCGGTCGAGCTTGCCGTAGACCCGGCCGTTGACGCTCATCACCGGCGCCAGGCTGCAGCAGCCGAGGCAGGCGACGGTTTCGAGCGAGAAGTGCCCCTTCGCGTCGGTCTCTCCGGAGGAGATGCCCAGTTCGCGCTTGAGCCACTCCTGAATGAGCGGCGAGCCCTTGATGTGGCAGGCGGTGCCGTCGCAGACGGCGATCTTGTACTTGCCGGGTTTGACCCGTTTGAACTGAGCATAGAAGCTCAGCACGCCCTCGACCTCCACCGCGGGGATGCCGAAATATTCGGCGATCGCCTCGATGCTTTCGTCGGAGACGTACCCCTCGGCCCCCTGAACCGCCTGCAACCCCTTGATGAGATTGCTCGGTTCCCGGCCGACCTTCTCCAGAAACGCATACTTTGGATTCATTACCCTTGAAACTCCTGTTTCCTTAAGATGAGATAAACTCTTTTCCGTCAAACCTGGACCGCGAGGAGTCCCTCGCGCCCAGGAAATTCCTTCAGCTCCATCCGCCCCTCCGGGGCGCTCCCTCACCTCCGCCGCAACGGTGCCGAGCGGCACGACCCGGTAGCCCAGCTCCAGTACCCGGCGGAGATACTCTTCGAACATTCCGGCACAGCGTCCCCCTTCCGCCTCCGCGTGGATGGTGAGGACGTTGACCTGATCCGGCTTCAAGAGCGAGATCTGAAATTCGTTGTAATTTTCATCGGTGACCCCGTCGCGGCCGAGCGCCTCATCGTAGGTCGGCAGCGTCACCGGAATCTGCAACTGCCCGAGGCGGCGGTTCTCCACCACCGGATAGAAGGGGAACTCCCCCGGCAGTCGCTGTTGTAGTCGAACGGGAACTCCGCCTTGACCTCCAGCAGCTGCGCATTGGTCCGCCAGCCCGGCGCGGCGCTGGTGCGGGGAGGGTGCCGATGATCCGTTCCAGCTCCTCCATTCCGGCGCGCAGTTCGGAACGCATGGCGTCGGCGCTCATTTTCGTGAGTTTCGCCTGCGCCTTGTGGTGGTCCCACGCGTGGAAGCCGACTTCGTGGCCCGCCTGCGCGGCCGCGCGGATCACGTCGGCGTGGCCGCGGCCGATCCTCGGGCCGGGCCAGGCGGTTCCCATCAGCACGATCTCCGGACCGTACAGCCCGGCCGCATTGGTGCGGAGCATCTTCCACAGGAAGGCGGGGCGGAGCAGCCGCCACAGGTGGCGGCCCATGTTGTCCGGCCCGACCGAGAAGTAGAAGGTGCCGTGGACATCGTGCTTCCCGAGGATCCGGCAGAGTGCGGGAACGCCGCGGCCGGTTCCCGGAAGGTATCCACGTCAATGCGCAGTGCGATGGTTTTCATGTCGTTCAGTCGAGGTTGAATTCACCGGATTTGATCGCCTCGGAGAGGAAGAAGTCCAGCGTGGTTTCGATCGATTTCTCCAGCGGAATGTGCGGCTCCCAGTCGAGGAACTTCTTCGCGTTGCGGATGCTCGGCACCCGGTGCTGGACATCCTGATATCCCTTGCCGTAGAAGGCGCCCGATTCGACCACCAGATAACCGGCGAACGGGGGGAACTTGCTGCGCAGCGGATGCTTGTCGAACTTCTCGACCAGCATTTCGGCCATCGCCTTGATGCTCGCCTCGTTGGCCGGATTGCCGATGTTGATGATCTTGCCGGAGCAGCGGCCGTCTTTGTTCTCGATGATGCGGTAGAGCGCCTCGACTCCCTCCTTGATGTCGACGAAGCAGCGCTTCTGTTCGCCGCCGTCGATCAGCTGGATCGGCGCGCCCTGCACCAGGTTGAGGATCAGCTGGGTGATCGCGCGGCTGCTGCCGATCCGGGCGCTGGTCAGGCTGTCGAGCCGGGGCCCGATCCAGTTGAACGGACGGAACAGCGTGAACTGGAGCACCCCTTTTTGCGCCGTAGGCCCAGATCACCCGGTCGAGCAGCTGCTTGCTGGTCGAATAGATCCAGCGCTGCATCCGGATCGGCCCGGTGACCAGCTTGGAGTTGTCCTCGTCGAACTGGGGATCCTCGCACATGCCGTACACTTCGCTGGTCGAGGGAAGATGATCCGCTTGTTGTACTTGACGCAGTAGCGGACGATCCGCAGATTCTCCTCGAAGTCCAGTTCGAAGACCCGCAGCGGATTGCGGGTGTATTCGATCGGCGTGGCGATTGCCACCAGCGGCAGGACGATGTCGCACTTGCGGATGTGATATTCGATCCATTCGCGGTGGATCGAGATGTCCCCTTCACGGAAGTTGAAGCCGGGGCGGTCGAGCAGGTGATCGATGTAGTTGCTCCGCAGGTCGAGGGCCGTAGACCTCGTATTTGCCGGAGTCGAGCAGCCGTTCGCTGATGTGGCTGCCGATGAAGCCGTTGACGCCGAGGATCAGCACCGACTTCTTGCGTCCGGCGGCGCGGAGGCGGCGCGGATCGTCGTTCCAGACCATGTTTTCGACGATGCGCGCATCGGAAGCGAGCTGATCGCCGGTGGTGAAGATTCCGCCCTCGAGCTGCGCGGTCTTGATCCGGAGCGCGTCCTCTCCGCAGGCGATGGTGAAGGGCGCGCTGGAGAGCACCGTGCCCGGCGCCGCCTTGCGGGCGGCCGGAACCACGTCGACCGACCAGAAGTAGCATTTGCGGTCGCCGATGAAGCTGAACGCGCCCGGATAGGGGCGGGTCACGGCGCGCACGAGATTGCGGATCTCCTTCGCGGATTTGTTCCAGTCGATCCGGCCGTCCTCCGGACCGCGTCTGCCGAAGGTGGTGGCCTGCGATTCCTCCTGCGGAATGCGGGGGGCGCGTCCTTCGCGCAGCAGCGGCAGTGCGCGGTCGAGCACCACTGCGGTCGCAGCGACCGCCTTGTCGAAGAGGGTGCGGGCGGTATCGTCGTCGGTGATAAAGAACTTCTCCTGATCGATGATGTCGCCGGCGTCGGCTTTCTTCGTCATGTAGTGCAACGTGACGCCGGTTTCGGTTTCGCCGTTGATGATCGCCCAGTTGATCGGCACACGGCCGCGGTACTTCGGCAGCAGCGAACCGTGGAGGTTGATGCAGCCGTGTTTCGGAATGGAGAGCAGCTCCTCCCCGACCAGATCGCGGTAATAGAAGCTGAAGAGGAAATCCGGCGCCATCGCCCGGATTCTCCCGATCCAGACCGGATGATTGATCTCCTCGGGGGCGAAGACGGGGATGCCGCGCTCACCGGCCAGTTCCGCGACGGAACCGAACCAGATATTTTCCGACGGATTGTCCTTGTGCGTGAAAATGGCGCTGATTTCGAATCCGTTCCGCTCCAGCGCTTCAATGCCGGCCCTGCCGACGTTGTGATAGGCCAGTACCACACACTTCATATGACTGCTCCTTCCGGTGGCGAATGGATAAACTCTTGTTGCCGAATTCAAAAATAAGAATAAAACGATGTAATATAGTTCAAATTGCGGAAATTGCCAGAAAAATTGCGAGATTCAGGGCAAATTTCAGTGCTGCGGCGCATCGGTTCCGGCCGGATCCGGCTCCCCGGGGAGGGATGGGCGAGGAACAGAATCTGCCGGTTCTTCGCGAATTGCTCCAGTTCCGCAAGGACGGCGCGCCGCCGGGTCGGATCGAAGTTGACGCAGATGTCGTCGAAGACGATCGGCAGCGGTTCGGACTCCCGTTCCGAGTATTCGATCAGGGCCAGGCGCATGGCGACCATCAGCTCTTCGAGCGTCCCGCGGGAGAGCTCGGCGACGCGCTTCTGCAGCCCGGTGAGCGAGTCGGTCATCAGCAGTTCGCCGGTGGCGAGCGACTTGTGGACGCGCGAATAACGCCCGCGGGTGAAATGCCCGAAGAGTTCGGCGGCGCGCCGGATCACCTCCGGCTGTTTTTCCCGCTCATAGCGGGCGATCGAACGGTCGAGCAGTCGACGGCATTCGCGCCAGACCAGATAGTCCCGGGCATTCTCCTTCATCGTGTTGCGGCACCCTTCGAGCCGGTTGGCGAGCTGCGCCGGATCGGCGGCGGCGAGAAGTCGGGCCGCCTCCTGTTCCGCTGCGCCGACGGAGCGCTCCAGCGAGGAGATCTCCTCCGCCAGTTCGGCGGACCGTGCGGCCAGCGCCTCTCTTTCCGCATTCAGCGTCTCGGCGTCGACTTCGGCTTCTCCTGCGGGCGGATTCTCCCCCAGAAGGAGGGTCAGCGCCTTCCGTTCGGCGGAAGCGGCCTGTTCGAGGGCGGTACGCCGGGTGCGCCGTTCGGTCATGGTGCGGAATTCCGCTTCGTCCGCGACGCCGCAGCGGGCGAAGAATCCGGCCAGCGCCTCTTCGGAACGTTTCGCCACCTGCCGCGCCTCTTCGAGCTCCGGGGCGAGGCGGGCGCGCTGTTCGGCGAGAAGGGTCTGCCGCGAACGGCGCACCTTCTCCGTCTCCAGTTCGTGCCGGAGCCGGAGGAGGCCGCTCTCCGGTTCCCCGTGGCGCCGGGCAGCTGGAGGTAGTCCCGTCGGAAACTCTTCAATTCCTCCTCGATGCGGCGGATCTCTTCGCGGTGCAGCTCCTGTTCGCGCCGGAGTCCGGCCAGGTCGGCGAGGCGGGTGAACACGGTTTCGACGGCGCCGGAGGGACACTCCGGGCGGAGCCCTGCTTCGCGCAGAAACGTCTCGAATGCCGCATCGAGACGGCGGTTCCGGTTCCGGCGATGGAGCCACGCTCCGAAGAGGACAAAAAGGAGCACGCCCGCTCCGACCGCCCAGCCCGCCGGAGCTTTGGCGGCAAATCCGACAGCGACGGCCGCCGCGACTGCCGTTGCGGCGCCGATGGCGAGAATTCCGGCGGCGGCGAAATCCGGCGCACTCTCCTTCGCCGGGAGCGGGCGGCGTGCCGGGTCGCGCCACCGGTCGAGAAGCGGTTCGCCGGGCGGCGGCGGAACCGGTGTTCCGGTGAAGGGGGTGAGCTGTCGCTCCAGTTCGGCACAGCGGCCGGTGAGGGCGGAGTCGAGTTCACGCCGCCGGCGCAGTTCGTCGTTCTGCCGACGCATCCACTCCTGCTTCGCCTCCAGCGCGGCCAGTGCCGGTTCCGCGTCGAGCAGCGGGGAATCCTTCGCCGGACCAAGTTCGCCGGCCTGCCGCTGAAAACTCTCTTCGCGCGCCGCCAGCAGTTCCAGCCGGGTGCGGCTCTTCTCCTGCTCCTTCCGGAGGCGGGTCAGCTCCTCTTCCGCGCCCGGAGGGGCTGGGGGCAAGGGAGGCGTCGCGGCCAGTTCCTCCTCCAGACGGCGGAGTTTTTCCCGGACCGGCAGGGCGCGGATCAGCCGTTCGACCCGGTCGAGCCGGGCGGAGGCATCGCGCTGGTCGCTCCGCCGCTCCTCCAGCGTTTTCCGCTGTTCCGCCGCGCGGGACTGCAGGGCTTCGTAGTCGGGCAGCGACCGGTTGGCCGCGTCGAGCTCCCCGGCAAGGTTGTCGTACTCCTGCTGGAGCGCGTGGAGCCGGTGTTTGCGGCCGCGCGGCAGAAAGAGTTCGTCGGCGCGGCGGTCGAGGTCGCTCCCGAGCCGGGGCAGTGAGAGTTCGCCCATGGCGATGCCCGCCCCGTAGAGCCGGGCGCGGATGTCCCTCGTCGCTCAGGAAGGCGAGCCGGTTCAGTTCATCGATGGTGACCGCGTAGACGTTGGTGTAGAAGTTTTCGCTCACGTTGAGCAGGGCGGCAAGTTCCGCTTCGCCGCCGGCCTCCGACCCGTCCGCCCGGGTGAGACGAAGTACGCCGTCCCCGGCCCTTGCCGGGTGATGGTGAGCGCTTCGCCGGAGGCGAGCGTGACTTCGACCCGCCCGCCGTAGAGGCCGGAGCCCTCCAGCGCCGGATAGGGGTTGCGGCCGCTGTTTTTTCGCACCGCAAAGCCCCAGAAGAGCCGCCGGAGAAACTCCAGCAGCGTGGTCTTGCCGAATTCGTTCCCGCCGGTGACCGGATTGACGCCTTCTCCCAGGCCGGTCAGGTGAAAATCGTAGAAAGCGGCCGAAGTTGTCGATATGAATTTCCCGGATGATCATGGCCGCGCCTCCATGGTTCCCGCGAGCAGGTCGAGAATCCGTTCGACCGCGTCGCGCCGGATCGATTCCAGCTCGTCGCGGGTGAACTCCGGCACCCCCGGACATTTCGATCTGAGCACGGCGAGCTCCCGTTCCAGCGCCTCCTCTTCCCGCAGTTCGGCGGCGGAGGTCGCCACCTCGGCCGCGAGACTGTCGGTGTCGATTTCTGTGTGGAGTCCGGTGGTGGCAAGTTCGAGCCGTTCCAGCGTCGCTTCCGGAGGAAGGGCCGCGCCGAGCAGGGCGGCCAGTTCCGCCGGATCGCTGCGGCGGAGCTCCGCGTTGAGCGGGGTCGGCCCGGAGAGGCGGAGCCGGATCAGAAGCGGTGCGTTGCCGCGGAGCTTCTCCGCCCCCTGACGGCAGCGGCCCGCCAGCTCGTCGAAACTTTCGATGTCCGCCAGTCCGACGATCTCCAGCACTTCGAACCGCATTGCCTCCACGGCGCGAAAGTCGACCGAAAGCCTGCCGGCGGAATCGACCTGCACCAGCAGACAGCCGCGTTCCCCGGCTCGTTGACCGCCCGCCCCTGCGGACAGCCCGGGTAGTATGCCGCCGGAGCCGCCTCGTTCACCTTTCGGAAGTTGTGGACGTGCCCGAGCGCCCAGTAATCCACCCCTCTGCCCGCGAGGTCGGCGACCGCGGCGGGGGCGTAAGGTTGAAATCCCGGCTGGGCGCCGACGTTCGCGTGGAGCACGCCCACCGTGAAAGGACCGCCGGGCGGCGCGGCGAACCGTTCCACCAGGTTGTCGGTCTGCCGGAGGCGGCTGTGGCTGAGGCCTCCGACCCGGGCGATCACTTCGCCGTTGCGTTCCACCGGGAAAAATTCCACTGTGTCGGCGGAGAAAAGGCGGGTGTTGCCGGGCAGACTCACCGCCGGCGGCCACGCCGCCGGAACCGGATCATGGTTGCCGCCGGAGAGAAAAACCGGAATCTTCGCCGCATCCAGCCGGAGCAGCTCTTCGCGGAAACGCATCCGGCCGGAGAGCGAGGGATTGTCGCGGTCGAAGATGTCGCCGGCGATCACCAGAAAATCCACCTCCTCCCGGAGCGCCAGATCGACGATCCGGGCGAACGCGGCGAACGGCGCTTCGGCGAGGCGCCCGGCCAGCTCCGGCAGGTCGCGGCCGAGTCCGAGAAACGCGCTGCCCAGATGCAGGTCGGCACAGTGGATGAATTTCACCGCCGCCGCCAAAGCTCCCCCTTTTCTCCGTGCTGCGGATTACTGCAGCAGGGGTTCGCGGTTTTCCATGACGCCCGCGGTCTCCACCGGCGTCTTGCCGATGTAGATCTGGCGGGGCCGGACGATCTTTGTTTCGCTGCCGATCATCTCCTTCCAGTGGGCGATCCAGCCGGGGAGCCGCGCCAGCGCGAACATCACCGTGAACATGTTCTCCGGAATGCCCAGCGCCCGGTAGAGGATGCCGGTGTAGAAGTCCACGTTGGGGTAGAGGTTGCGCTCGATGAAGTAGGGGTCGCTCAGCGCCGCCTCCTCTACCTCGCGCGCCACGTCGAGCAGCGGGTCGCTGTAGTGGGTCCGCTCCAGATAGGCGTGGCACTCGCGCTTGATGATCGCCGCGCGCGGGTCGTAGGTCTTGTAGACCCGGTGGCCGAAACCCATCAGTCGGAAGGGGTTGTTCTTGTCCTTGGCCATGTCGAGGAACTTCTTGACGTTCCCGTCCTGCTGGATCATCTTGAGCATCTCGATCACCGCCTGGTTGGCGCCGCCGTGGAGCGGGCCGGAGAGGGCCGAGATTCCCGCCGAAATGGTTGCGTAGAGGTTCACCTGCGCACTGCCGATGGTGCGCACCGCCGTGGTCGAGCAGTTCTGCTCGTGGTCGGCGTGCAGGATGAAGAGCATGTTCAGAATCCGCACCGCGTCCGGATGAATCTGGTAGGGCTTCACCGGGGAGTCGAACATCATGTTGAGGAAGTTCGCGCAGTAGGAGAGGTCGTGCCGGGGGTAGACCACCGGTTCGCCGATCGACTTCTTGTAGGCGAAGGCCGCCATCGTCCGGACGATCGAAATCAGCCGCGCGGTGGATTGATCGATATCCTCCGACAGCGACTTGAGGTCGACGTTGGGATAGAAGGCCGCCAGCGCGTTGATCATCGTCGAGAGGATATGCATCGGGTGCGCTCCCCGCGGGAAGTGATCGAAGAAGTGGCGCATGTCCTCGTGGAGCATCGAGTTGATGTTGAGCATCGCCGAGAAGTTGCGCCGCTGCTCTTCGTTCGGCAGTTCGCCGTGGACCAGCAGATAGGCCACCTCGACGAACATGGTCTTGCGGACCAGCTCCTCGATCGGAATCCCCCGGTAGCGGAGAATCCCCTTCTCGCCGTCGATGAAGGTGATGCTGCTGTAGCAGGCGGCGGTGTTCATGAAGCTCGGGTCAAGCGTGACGTAACCGGTTTCACGGCGCAGCGCACCGATATCGATACCCTTCTCGCCTTCCGAACCGACCACCACCGGCAGCCGGACCGACTTGCCTTCGACTTCCAACACCACGTAACCGGGACTCTCCTGCTTCATTCAGAATCCTCCTTCTTCACTGAACATTCACGGACTGCATCTCTCCTATTTCTCCGGTGCGGAAGATGCACGCCGTTCCGCCGGGCCGGATTTATCGAAATCACATCTTATTAATATGATTCCCCGGCGGCTCTTTTTCAAGCGGAACGGCAGGAACTTCACCAAAATGTAATGGCGTTCAGAGCGTGACGCCGGCTCCTGCCGGAATTTTCACCGGTTTCCCGTCCGCCTGCACCCAGAGGTCGAGGCCGGAGCGGTTGCGCAGAAGTTTCCCGTCGACGCTGATTACGAGCGAGCGGAGGGCGGCGACGTATTCGAAGATTTCCAGATTGGTGGCGTACCAGATGTCATCCCGGCCGGACATCTTCTCGCAGAACGCTTCGATGAGCTTCCAGTTGTTGGAGGGCTCTTCGCGGTCGAATTCGTAGGCGTGCCCCCAGACGTAGAACAGCGAAAGTTCGCGGTAGGGCGCAAGGTTCAGAAACGCCTCCGCCTTCGCGTCCAGATCGTGTGAGTGATGGCAGGTCGGGTGCCAGAGCAGAAACTCATCCGGCAGCGCGAAGCTCCCGTGCGACGCGGTGGTGCGCGAGTAGACGATGCCGCAGCTGCGGAGCAGTTCGATCACCTGGGGATTGTGCGTGCCGAAGGGGTAGCTCATGCCGACGACCGGCGTCCCGCAGAGCTCCTCGAGCTTCCGGCGGTCGTCGAGCACTTCGGAGAGCACCGAGGCGGGGGCGATCCGTTCAAGATAGGGATGGTGCGCGCTGTGACAGCTCACCTCGTGTCCGGCATAGAGATCGGCGACCTCCTCCGGTTGAATCCGGTTCCCGGTGCCCAGCAGCGCGGAGTTGAGGTGGAAGGTCCCCCGGATGCCGTAGCGGTTGAAGATGGCGACGAGCCGGCGGTCCTGGCTTACACCGTCGTCGTAGCTCATGGTGAGCGCCTTCGGACGGCCCTGCGGATAGAGATATTTGAGAATCATGATTCCTTCTCCGGATGATGTGAATGATGGAGACGTTCATCTATAATAATCCGGGCGGCGGCGAATTGCAAGTTTGAACCGGAAAAATCCCTCCCTCAAAGAGAAAAAAAGCGTGTTTCTTCCCTCCTCTCCTCTGGAAAAAATCCCATTCCGGCTGTACGTTATCACATCGATTCAATCCACAACCATTCGAGGTGAAGATATGCTGCCGAAAACCAGTTTGAAATTTCTCGAAGAGTTCATGAATTCCTCCAGCCCCTCCGGTTTCGAAGAGGAGGCCGCGGCCTGTTTCCGCAACTACCTCGCCCCCTGCTGCGACGAGGTGAGAACCGACGTGCTCGGCAATACGATGGCGGTGCTCAACCCCGGCGCGCCGATGCGGGTGATGCTGGCCGGCCACTACGACGAGATCGGATTCCAGATCGTCTACATCTCCGACGAGGGGCTGCTCTACTTCCGGCCCAACGGCGGAATCGACAAGCTCAACGTGCCGTCCACTGAAGTGGATATTCTGACCGCCTCCGGCCGGGTGCGCGGCGTGATCGGCAAGAAACCGATCCACCTGCTCAAGCCCGCGGAGCGGGAGGTGCCGCCCGAACTCTCCGACATGTGGATCGACATCGGCGCCGAGAACCGCGCCGAGGCGGAGAAGATCGTCTCGGTGGGCGACCCGGTCGCGGTGCGCTCCAACTTCCGGATGCTCAACGCGCACCGCTTCATGTCGAAGGGAACCGACGACAAGGTCGGCGCTTTCGTCGTCGCCGAAACCATGCGGGAACTTTCGAAGCGGAAGCTCAACGTTGCCGTCTACGGCGTCGGCACCGTGCAGGAGGAGGTCGGTCTGCGCGGCGCCCACACCAGCACCTTCGGCGTTGACCCGCAGGTGGGGTTCGCCATCGACGTCGGTTTCGCCACCGATCTGCCGGACATTCCGAAGAAACTGCTCGGCGAAATCCGGCTCGGCGGCGGCCCCGAACTCAACCGCAGCTGCGACAACAATCCGGTGCTCGGGCGCATGCTCCGCCGCATCGCCAAGGAGAAGAAGATCGCCTATCAGGAGACCGCGGCGCACCGCGCCTCCGGCGGCACCGATGCCGCGCAGATTCAGATGACCCGGGCTGGCGTGGCCACCGCGCTGCTGAGCATCCCGAACCGCTACATGCATTCGCCGGTCGAAATCTGCGACCTGCGCGACGTCGAAGGCGCGGTCAAACTGCTGGTCGAGACGATCGCCGCGTTCCGGGGAGATGAATCCTTCATTCCGGGAATCGACTGAGGATGGCGCCCGATTCGGAACTGGCCGCCGCACTGCGGCGGCGCAGGCTCAATGACAGCCGGAATGTCCGGCGATACATCCACACCAAGAGCTTCAACGATCTGGCGGGCCGCAGTACCGCTCCGGGCAGTGTCCGGCCGGAGCAGCTGCGGCTCCGGGCCCGGATTCTGTTCGCCGTGTTCGCCGCGGCCTTCTGGGCCGCGGGGGGTGTGGTTCCTTTTGGGCTGATTCCGACTTGAGGCGGCTACTTCGCTTTCTCCACCTCAGTTGCCTCGGCTTCCACCCATTTCGCCCATTTGTGGAAGTGGGTGTTCAGCGAGTGCGACTTCGCCGCGGTCACGCCGAGCGAAATGAGCGCCACCAGAACGATGACGACGGCTCCGGCGAGTTCCGGGCGGGTGAAGATGCGGCGGTCGGCCGCGGAGGGATCATCCGTCAATGCGTTGCGCCGGGCCCAGATGAAGACCGGAATTCCGAGCAGCAGGAAGAGAAACGCGGTCATAAGGTAGTTCAGTCCGGCCGAATAGATCATCCACAGTGCGAAGAGCGAACCGGCCACGCCGCAGAAGAACGCGAAGTGGAAGCGCACCGGCATGTCGGCCGGATACTGTTTCGTCGCACAGATCTTCCACAGATAGAGCGTGCATGCAAGATACGGCGGCAGAATCATCACCGAGGTGATCGAAAGCATCGTGTTCCAGGCGTTGCTGGCGAAGTAGACTACGATCATCGCCAGCTGCATGATCAGGCTGGAGACGAAGAGCGAAACGCTCGGCATGCCGCGGGAGTTCTCCCGTTTGAAGATGCGCGGGAAGGTGCCGTCCATCGCCGCCGCATAGGGAATCTGGGCGATCATGATGGTGAAGGCGAGCCAGCTGGTGAGCAGCGCAATGATCACTCCCGCGTTCATCACGTCGCCCGCCCAGGAGCCGTGAACCACATCCTGCAGCAGCGGTGCAGTCGACGGATTGGCGAGCGCGGCCAGCTGCGGCTGATACATCCGGCCGAAGGGGAGGATCGAAAGCAGTGCGTAGATCACCAGACAGCCGAGAAATCCGATCAGCGTCGCCTTGCCGACGTCGCTCTGACTGCGCGCCCGGCCGGAAACCACCACCGCGCCTTCGATGCCGATGAATGCCCACAGCGTCACCATCATCGTCGACTGCACCTGCTTGAGCATACTGCCGAGCGGGCGGATGTGAAGCTGGGGAATCGTTTCGCTGCCGGTCATGTCGGTCGAGAAGAAGGCCCAGCGGAAGGCGAAGAGCATGATGACGATGAAGAGAGCGATCGGAACCAGTTTGCAGATCGTGCCAATCGTGTTGATGAAGGCCGCCTGCCTCATGCCGGCCAGTACGGCGAAATTCATGATCCAGATCACCAGTGAGCCGCCCAGGATCGACCAGAGGTTGTTTCCGCCGGTGAAGGTGCCGGGAAAGAAGTAGTTCAAGGCATCCATCAGCAGCACCGCGAAGCCGACGTTGCCGAAGATGTTGCACAGCCAGTAGGACCACGCCATCTGAAATCCGGCGAAGCGGCCGAAGCCGAGCCGGGCGTAGGCGTAGATGCCGGTGGTCGCATCCGGCCTCGCATCGGCAAGAATCCGGAAGGTGTTTGCGATGAAGAACATTCCGATTCCTGTCACCACCCAGGCGATGATGACCGCCGTCACCGAGGCCTGCTGGGCCATGTTCTGCGGCAGGCTGAAGATGCCGCCGCCGATCATTGCGGAGACCACCAGGGCGGCCAGCGCGGTCACTCCGAGTTTTCTGTTGTCGTCAGCCATGATGTTGATTCCTCCTCTTGTTGTATCCTCAAAATTACCGGGTGCTCCGGGTGCTTCTGGCGGCGGCGGGGGGAGTCCTTCGGAGAGTCCCAGACGCATTCGCCCACGACGATCAGTTCGGCGTTGCGGATCGAGGTGGATTCGGTCGAGAAGAGGTAGCCGAGATAGGGAACTTCCATGAGCCAGGGGATTCCGGTGCGGGATTTGACCTGCTCCTGTTTGCGCAGTCCGCCGATGACGAACCGGTCTTTTCCGTGTGGCAGGCTCACCTCCTGGGTGACGGTGTTGCCGTTGGAAATGCGCGGTTTTCCGTTCGATTCGAAGCCGATCAGACTGGAGTTCGAGAGCGTCACGCTGAACCGGGTCTCGTCGAGGTTGACCGAGGCGTTGTTGACCGTCATCGTGAAGCCGAATCCGGCGAACGCGGTGGTGACCTGCTGTTCCCCCTTTGCCGATGGCGAGGTCGGCACTCTCCCTGTCGGGCCGGTCGATCGACCGGCCGAACCATGCGGCGATCGAGGAGAGCAGTTCGTAGGGACCGACGCCTGCGTCAGGGAAGGGGTTCCGTTGGAGGGATCGATGGTGGTTCCCGGTTCGATGGCGCCGTTCACCGGCTGCGAGGTATCCGAGTAGAAGATCTGGGTGGTGCGGCTGAGCTGTGCCGGGGTGTTGTTGCGCACGCACAGCTCGCCGGTGTGGGAGCACTTTCGCCTTTCCCCGGCTTGCGAGGAAGTCGAGGTAGCGGGTGTTCCACTTCGGGTTGAAGTTGTAGAAGCTGGTCCGTTCGGAGCCGTCGGCCCGGTTCAGGCCGCCGTTGTAGACCGCCGCCCAGTTGTTGCGGTAGCGGCCGCCGACCGAGAAGAGATCGGCGCCTTCGTTGTTCTTCCACGACTGGAAGTCGATGCCCATGCGTTCGTCGTTCTCGCTGTAAAGCTCGTAGACCCGGATGCGGAGCCGGACCTGCGGAATCGGCACGTCGTAGAGCGCGAGCATTTTTGCGATGTTGTCGCAGGAGTAGTTCGAGACGTCGAAGATCAGCCAGTTGAGATCGGGATCGATGGCGACGACGTCCTGCCCCTGCCAGAGTTCGGTCACGTCGGAGATGTTCATGCCCATGTTCTGGATCAGCGGCAGCAGGTTCTGCGCCGGAACGAACTTCGGCAGGTAGAAGAACATCTGCGAGCCGTAGTTGATCGCACCGAGCGCCGGATTGTCGAGCATCGCCACGATCGAATCGATCCCCATGCCGTTTTCGTGGTCTTCGAACCGGTAATCCTCGGCGCTGACGAACAACAGTCCGGTTCCGTCGGCGTACTTCAGGCACTCCACCGCGGTGTTGCTGCCGAGCTGGAGCGGCGGATTGTAACCCGGCTGGGCGTTCGCCGGGGTGGCGAGTTCGGGGGAGCTCACCGTCGCGGTGAGCGGCGCCGTCGTGGTGTTGCCGGGGTAGTTCTGCTGCAGACTGGTGTTGCCGACCCGTTTGGACTGCACCATCTGGCGCAGGTAGTCGCGGAATTCATAGGGATCGACGTGGCGGAGCACATAGGTTTTGGTGATGACCCGCGGGTCGGCGTTGTCGCGGACGAAGTGGACTTCGCGGGTATCCTCCTTCACCTTGACGAGCAGCTGAGCCTCGACCCGGGTGCTGTCGTAGCCGCCGGTATTGTTGAAGTTCGAATCGCGGGGCACGCCGGGAATCTCGGCGCCGTGTAGGAGTGCGGGCGCCGCGAGGAGGAGAAAGAGAAATACCTTGTTCTGTCGCATGATGCCGCCTCCCTATTTGAGTTGAATGAGTTCACCTGCCGCGCCGTCGGCGGGAGCGGGTCTGGCTGTGTCGAGCATTTCCGCGGTGACCGCGAGGTAGAAGCGGGTTTTCTCGAGACTGGTGGTCGTGGTGCTGAAGAGATACTTCAGAATCGGAATCTCCATCAGAAACGGCATGCCGATGGTCTGTTCGACCTCCTGTTCGAGGTTCCATTCGGCGAGGATGGTCTCTCTGCCCAGTTCGATCAGGGTGTTGCCGGTGACCTGGCTGGTCTCGACCAGTTCCGAGCCGACGTTGTTCCGCTCGACGATGTCGGCGGCCTGGATGTCGTAGCCGAAGAAGACGGTGCCCGGGTATTTCGCATAGGCTCCAGGCTGGTAGGGATTGATGGCGAACTCCTCGCTCGCCGGGTACCCCTCCTGCGGCACGCCGTAATGGAGGTTGACAATCGGCTGGATGAGTTTCAAATAGAGCTGGTTGAGTCCGGCGGTCTCCCCGAGGAGTCCGGTGGTGACACTGCTCTTGTCATTGTCGGATTTGGCGATGTTCTGGAACTGCGGATTGAAGTAGAGTTCGGCGGAGGGAGTGTTGTTGCAGACGGTGAGGGTGGCGCGGTTCCGGATCTCGGCGTTGCCGCTCTGCTGGAGCAGCCGGATGAAGCTCGCGTCGAATTGCGGCGCGAAGAGAAATCCGCCCAGCGGACCGGAAAAGGCCTGCAGGGCGGCGGTTCCGCCGGAGGTGACTCCGGCGGCGTCCCAGGCGGTGGAGAAGAGGTTCAATCCGGGACCGTTTTTCCAGGCGAGATATTCGATGCCGAGGTCGCGCAGAGTGCTTTCGCGCAGTTCGTACAACGTGAAGTGGAAGGTGATCTGCGGGGCGGGGCGGTCGATCCAGCTCAGAAACTCGTAGACGTACTGGGTGTTGGAGCTGTTGTCCTTCCAGTAGATCTGGTTGGAGTTGGCGTCCCAGGCGTAGACCGATCCGGCGGGGCCTTCTCCGATGATGGAGTTGACCAGCACGTTGAGCATGTTCTGACCGGAACGGAACTTCGGCCGATAGACCGCCCGGGTGATGCCGGTGCCGCGGATGACGTCGGCCGGAGTTCTGCCGTCGACCTTGATGTCACGGTCGATTTTGCGGATGAAGTCATCCACATAGGGCATCATTTTGATCGGACAGGTCACGGTGAGCAGCTGGGTGTTGTCCGCACCGTATTCGATGCAGTTGACGCTGGAGTTCATGTTGTAACGTTTGACGATGCCGAGCAGGAACGGGGTGACGTCGTTGGACTGGACATACTTGAGCTGGTAAATCTTCGAGACCATGCGATCCTGCGCGTCATCCTGGACAAACCGGAGTTTCTGCACTCCTGTTTTGGTTTCGTCGGCGGCCGGCGCCGTGGGAGGCCGCGCACAGGAGCAGTCCGAGAGTGATCGCCGTTGTGTGTCTGAACATGTTTGTCTGTCTCCTCCCGATAGTTAACTGAGCGGCAGCCGGGCGTCCGGCGGCCGCGGCGCATTGCGCGACCGCGCCCAGCCCCTCTCAGGTGCGTAAAACATGTTGTCGATGCGGAGTCCCCGCATGCGGCCGTCTATGAAACGGCATGAAGCATTTCAATAATTTTGCTTCTTTTTTCGGAAAAACAGATACAATAACTACTCTCTTCTTTATCAATATTACTCCAATTTTTTCGTTTGTCAACCCCTGTTTCGGAAGAGAAAGCGAATTTTGACGAAGATTTGCCGCAGAGGCGGTTTCCGCCGGGAGGGTGGATGGAGGAGGAGAAAAGCGGCGGCCGGAACCGGTATGGGCCGCCTGCATGCCGGGACGGGGTTATTCCGGAGATTGTTCTTCCGCATCCGGATGGCAGAATTTGAGGTTGACGTAGTTGCCCGGTTCGACCTCCACGATGTCGAACCGGATCACTTTGCCGGCCTCGACCATGCGCCGGTACCGGCCGGGGAGTGGCCGACCTTGCGCTTGAACAATCCGGCGAAATAGTACTCGTTGGAGAAGTGGAGGTCGGCGGAGATCTGCTTGATCGTCCGGCGGGTGCAGTGGAGCAGCTCCTGCGCCGCGGCCAGTTTCCGTTTCAGCAGATACTGGTAAGGGGGTTCCCCGAAGTCGCGGCGGAAGATCCGGGTCGTCTGGATTTCGGAACGGTGCAGCAGACGGGCCATCTCCGCTAGGCTGGGCATCGGCAGGAAGATATGTTTTTCCAGAAATTCCCGCAGCTGCCGCCCCTCGTCGCTGATGGGATGGTTGACATCCTGCCGGGTCAGCACATCGTCGGCGATCTGGGCGATGATCGAGCTGATGATCTCCGGGCCGAGCGGCAGATGGGCCTGTTCCGGATGCCGGCGCAGCTTCTGAAGCCCTTCGGTGAAGAGTTCCGGACGGGAGAAGTTCCGGACGAGGTGGACGTTTTCCAGCGAATAGAGTCGCAGGAGTTCCGCCACCAGCGGGCCGCTGACGTTGAACCAGTGCTTCACCCAGGGATCTTCCGCGCTGGACCAGTAGGACCGCTGCCCGCTGTTGGGAATCCAGTAAAGATCGCCCTTCTTCGGAAAATATTCGACGCCGTCGATCTGCAGTTGTCCCCGGCCGGATTCCACAAACTCGAATACAAAGTAAAGGTCGCATTCCCGCAGTTCGATCCGGTAATTGCCGTCGCAGTAGCTGGTTCCGGCTAGGTGCAGTCGGAACGGGGAACGCGGATCGGGCGGCGGCGGAAAGATAAAATCCTCCTGCATGATCATAAACCTTATCTTTTGTCAATAATCAGTATTGGAAATCAGCAGTTTCTACCCTATAATATATACAGACATTTACAACGATGCAACCTAGAAGCCTCTATTTATGGAAAGGTAAATAAAGAACATGAAACACTTACATTCCCGGAAAGGACGGCTCTGTGGACTTTCCTTTTCCCTGTACCCTCATTCGGCCCCGTTCGAGCTGTACGGGCCGTTATCGGACATTTACGCTTATTGAGTTGCTCGTTGTGATAGCTATCATTGCGATACTGGCGGCGATGCTGCTGCCGGCGCTGAACAAGGCGCGGGAGCGGGCGCAGGCGAACTCTTGTATGAACAACCTGAAAACGCTGGGGACGGCGATCTCGTTTTACAGCAACGATTACGCGGGATGGATGACTCACGGCGGTAATTATCATGATGGTTCGTACATTACGTTCCTGTCACAATATATCGGCGGGAAAGGCGTCGGCGAGCTGTTGTCCGGGACGGAGGCTGATTTGAGTGAGGCGACTCCGAAAAGCTTCATCTGCCCGGCGATCGAAATGCGGATTCCATCGAAGAAGAATTGTTACGTTTACGCGATGAGCGGCAAAAACAACCAGAGAACCACCGGTTACTCCTATCCGTTGTTCAAGCGGAAAAAAACTGCCGGAGGAAACGCCGAGCGAAATTTTCCTGGCTGCCGACAGCAGCTGCCCCGCATTTGAAGCGACCAACGGAACAAAGGACTGGGCGACGACCCTGCTGGTGTGGGATCCGGTCGCGAATCCGAATTACGCGGCGCTGACTCCCCGGCATGGCGGCAACTTCAATACGCTGACGCTGGCGCTCAATGTGGTCAGCAAACGTCCCAACGACGTGCGTAATCGCATGCGGTTTCTGTGGGTGGATTCGCTGACCGGGGAGATGACGCTGATGAAGTTCGACGGCATGTGCGATGCACAGGGCAATCTGTTCAAGTTTTGAGTGGGAATGATCCGATGAAAAAAGTATGGCTGATGTTGGCGACGGCACTGTTCTGCGGTTCCGCCGGAGCAGTGGCGCCGGAGCTGTTCCGGCCGGACGAGGCGCTGAAAAAGAAGATTGCGGCGGATCCAGAGATGAAACGCATCCTGTATCAGGCGCACCGGACGATGCTTTCGCCGGAGATGACCAGGGTACGGCCCGACCGGGGAAACAAGTACACGCTCTGGTATTTCGGAACCACCTTCACCTATTGGATGGAGGGGCTGGGTTACAGCTACATGGTTACCGAAGACGAAAAATATGCGAAGAAGGCAGTGGCGCTGATTGTCAGCACCTGCCGGGATTTTCCGGTCAACGACGAAAAGCTCTCCAGCGGACTGGTCTGTGAACGAGGCCAGTTTTTGTACGGGCTGGCGATCGGCTGTTTCTTCTTCTTCGATAAGCTCACGCCGGAGGAGCAGCAATTGGTCGCGGATACAGCCGCCGGCTATATCGATGAGACGCTTAAGGAGGCGGACAACCCGGAAACATGGTGGTACGGCATCCACAATCACAACGGAGTGATGTTCGGCCCCGCCGGAATCATCAGTCTCTTTTTTCAGGACCGGCCCGGCTACAAGAAACGGATGGCCGACTGTGTGCGGATTCTGAGGCGGTGGATCAACTCCGGCTTCGACGACAAGGGGCTTCCGTGCGAGGGTTCGGTTTATGCCCGCTACAGTGCGCTGCGGGTGATGCTCTTTGCAACCCTGTTGCGCGATCAGGGCGGTGAGGATCTGTTCAGAACCACCAAACTGAAGAAGTGGCCGCACGTCTATCCGGCCAAGATGATTCCCGGAACCAACCTGGTCGAAACCCGCAACGACGCGTACTACGCGCCGCCGAGTCTGGAGTGCCTGTTCGTATCGGTGGCGAATCAGGACCCGGTAGCGGAGTGGATATGGCGGAACTGGTCGGACCGGGGACGAGAATATTTTCCGCTCAACCTGCTCTTAGAGGCGCGGCGGCGGCCGGAACCGGTGCTGGAGTTGACGAAATATCCCCGGAGCGTATTTTTCAGGCAGCGCCGGTTGTCGATCTGGCGGACCGGCTGGGGCAGGGATGACGCGATGTTTTCGATCGAGGCCGGCCCCTACTTGACCGCGAAGACCCGCCACCGCTCCATCCACGCACAGGCCGACCGGGGACACTTCAACCTTTACGCCTACGGTGACTTGTGGGGCGTAGACACCGGTTATGCGAACGATGCCAACGGCAACCCGAATTTTTCGCGCAGCAACACACTCGCCCACAGTTGCGTACTGATCGACGGCAAGGGGCAGGGGCGCAGCGGGAACGGGCCGGGCGTTTCCGCTGAAACGCTGGTGGCGCGCGACTCCGGTACGTTCGGGTACGCGAAGGTAGACTGCACCAGCGCCTACTGCGGCAACAACTGGGGAGAACCGGCCGCCGGGGTAAAGCAGGCGATTCGCGATGTATTTTTCGTGCGGTCGAGCCACGGCGCTTCTCCGTATGCGGTGGTACTGGACAATATCAACAGCGATTCCAAAACGCACACCTATACCTGGCAGATGATGCTGTTGGCGGATAAGCAAGTGGAACTTCGACCGAACGGAGCGCTGATCCGCAACAGAATGCCTTTTGCGAGTTATGCGACTACCCCGGCGCGGGCGAAGAACGGCGCCCTGACTTGGAAAGTGAAGTTCGACAAGGCGACTAGCTGTTCCTTCTGGGGGTTGTTTCGTGCCGGCGGTATTTCTATGCTGGACAGCGACTCCTTCTATCTCTCCATCGACGGAGACCAGCCGATACAGTGGAACACTGCCGCCGGAGCGGAATACGACTGGCGGCGCATCCCGGATCAGATGAATCTGCGCAACTCACCGCCCAAATCGAAGATGTTCGATTTCTCCGCCGGGGAGCATGCGATCACGCTCTCCACGCGTGAACGGGAAGCGGAGGTGCAGGCGCTCTTCCTCGGCACAACGCCGGATATGACTCCGGCGGTTCCTGGAGACGGCAGATTCCTTCCGGTTGCGGCAGCGGAGGTTTCCGACGGCATGGTTCTCAAGCCGCATAAAAAAGCGGTTTCCGGCAACCGATGTGTGGTGTGGCTGGATGCCGCTCGCCTGGTGCGGATGTATCAGGATAGCTTCACTCCAGCCAATTACAGCCGTCCTCCGGCGGTGATCCTGCGGCTGCGCGGCGATACGGAAGCGATCAACCCGTTGTTCGCGGCGGTACTGGCGCCACTGAAGCCGGAGATGAAGGAACCGGAGGTGAAGTTCGATCGTTCCGTCGCCGGGCGGGTCACGATCACGGTGGAATGGTTGGAGGCGGTCGATACGATCGTCTGGAATACGAATGGTAAAGGAACGGCAACTTTCCGGCGGGTTCCGGCGAAATAGTGTCAAAAAAGATCGGGAGTGACCGGGAACCCATTCATCCCGGCGGAGTATCCCGCAGAGGTCCGGATGTCTGTCGAGAGGAGAGTTGATTGATGTCGTCTCACATCAATACCGCCGCGCAACCGGATGCTCAGCCGCGGCTGGCGCACGATGGTTTCGCCGAAGACACCGGCCCGTGAGGATCGGTTCCTGCACGTGATGCAGATCGGCGAACCTTCGGCGGCGAAATATCCGGTGGAACTTCTGGATTCCGGCGCCTGGCTCGGCGTCCGGGCCGCGGGGCGGATCGTCACCTTCGCGAAGAGCGGCAAAGCCGGTTCCGCGCCGGTGGAGTTCACCGTTCCGGCGGGAGAGGCGCATCAGGTGCTGCTGACCGACCTGCTGCCGGGGGAATACAACGTGACTCGGGACGGCAGACCGCTCTGCCGGGTTTCCGTGTCGAAGCAGGCAGGCACCGTAGAAATGGCGGCCGAACCGGGTCATTACCGGGTCGCGCCCTGAGCAATGGGCCGCGGCAGGCAGAAACCCTCGCTGCCGGTGTGCCGCGGCTGTTTCTGCGTTGCCGTTTGCCGCCGGTCCGGCGGAGGGAAGCGCCCATTCAACGAAAAGGAGAAATTTTTCGCATGTCTCACGCGAATATCGCCACGCCCCGGATGTGGAAGTGCGGCACGCTGGTTTACAGCACGGCAGGACTGGTCTCGCTTTTCTGCTGGCTGCTCTGGGGAGATTTCACCTGGGCGATGAAGGATCGCGCGGTCGGTCCCTCCGCCACGCTGCTGATCCGGATGTTCGATGTCTCGGACCTGGTCTACACGTTGATCATCGTCGCTTTCCCGAACTTCACGAACATCTTTCTCTGTCCGATCGTGAGTTACATTTCCGACCGGCATCGCGGGCGGTTCGGGCGGCGCATACCGTTTCTGATCTTCACGACACCGTTCATCGTTCTCGGCCTGATCGGTCTCGGATTCACGCCGATGCTGGGCCGGTGGCTCTGCCGGACAATTGGGCCGGAGGTGCTGTCATACAATAGTGCCGGGCTGATCTTCTTCGGCGTCTTCTGGGTGATGCTGGACTTCGGTACCACGCTGGCCGGCTCGCTGTCGGGCGCGCTGGTCAACGACGTCGTGCCGCCGGAACTGCTCGGGCGTTTCTTCGCCCTCTTCCGGGCGGCGAGTCTGATCGCCGGAATGCTGTTCAACGCCTTCCTGCTGGGACTGGTGGAAGGCTATTCGCTCTACATTTTCGTCGGTGTCGGCATCTTCTACGGCATCGGTCTGATCTCTCTCTGTACGAAGGTGAAGGAGGGAAGCTATCCGCCACCGGCGCCCGCCGCCGCATCGGTCGGGGTGAAAAACACCGTGTTTCGGCCGGTGGAAACCTATTTTCGACAGAGTTTTTCGATTCCGTATTACCGCTGGGTGATTGCCGGACTGGTGTTCAGCTATCTCGCGGCGGCCCCCTTCAATATCTTCTCCATTTTCTACGCCCAGAGCCTCCAGATGGATATGCACCGGTACGGTCTGCTGATTACGCTCACCTATGCGGTTTCGCTGGTGATGAGCTATTTCCTCGGGATGCTGGCGGACCGTTTTCACCCGCTGCGCACCAGTCTGGCGGCGCAGGCGCTCTATCTGGTGACGATGCTGGCCGGCTGGTTCTCGGTGACCGGAGACACCTCCTTCGGCGTGCTGCTGGTGATTCACGGAATCATCTCCGGCTGCTTCTTCACGCTCTCGGCTTCACTCGGGCAGAAGCTTTTCCCGCGCGAACTCTTCGCCCAGTTCAATTCCGCTTTTGCAATGCTGCTGGCGATCGGCAACGTCGTTCTCGGACCGCTCTTCGGCTGGCTGCTCGACCATCTGGCGCGGAACTACCGGTACACCTTTCTCTTCGGCGCGATCCTGACCGCGCTGAGCGTCATTTCGCTGTGGAAGGTGTTCCGCGGCTACCTTGCCTGCGGCGGTGACGCGGCCTATACGCCTCCCGACCCGGGAGAGTGAACGGCGTTCCGGTTTCCCGGCGGCGGCGGGTGTGAGTTCGGCGGACCGCAGCGAACTCTGTCCTCGGAGCGTGGAAGGTGGGCGGAATGTTTCCGTCTTTCCGGACATCCTGCCCGCTTCAGGGGCGGTGCACATTGCCGGGTCGGTATCGAACAGGGGAACCTCCTGTTCCCGGCATTGCCGGGTTCTCGGTCGAAAAAACGGTTTGAATCTTTGCCGAAGGTGCGCTATCTTATGCCGTTCAACAGCGGGAGGAAATCTCTATGGCGCGATTTTCCGGGGCGGCGTTCCGTCTCGTGGAGCGGCGGATGACCGCTTCCCTGGTGGCCGCGGGCGTCTGCCTGACGCTGCTGCTGCCCGGCGACGTCCTCTGGATCAATGACGAACCGGCGCTGATCCTGCTGGCGATGGAGGCCAACCGCGCCGGGGTTCCCGCATCGGCGGGATTGCCGGGCACGGTCGGCATCTGCTACGGCCCCCTTGCGGTCTGGTTCTATCAACTGCTGCTCTTCTGCACGGCGCATCCGATCCTGCTGGTGACGATCAAGAGCACGCTGGTGATGCTGGTCTCTCTCGCGGCGATTCAGCGGCTCGGGAAGGAGCTGCGCTTCGACTGGCGTCTCTTCGGGGCGCTCTTCCTCCTGAACCCCTTTCTCTGGCACGCCAACCGGATTCTGTGGGACAACGTGCTGCTGCTGCCGCTCGTCTGCTGGCTGTTCGCGCTGCTCCCGGCCTACTGGCGCCGCGGTTCTCCGCGAACGCTTGCCGGAATCGTCGCGCTGCTGGGCGGGATGTTCTGGCTGCATCCGATGTCCGCGCCGCTCATCGGCGCATTCGGAATCACGCTCCTCTTCCGGCCGGACCTGCTCCGCCGGGACCGCTGGAAGCTGGCGGCTGCCGGACTTGCGCTCCTGCTGGTCGTCGGTGCCATCCTCCTCCATGCCGAATTCGGGCGGCAGGGAATTCCCCCGGGGGAGGGGGCCGGAATTGAACCCCTCTGGAATCTGTTATTGTTTCTCTCCGGCGGCGGATATCTCCGCTACTATCTGCCCGAGTATCTGCCTTCGGGGTCCGGAGTTGATGTGCTGTTCCGCATTGTGACGCCGCCGGCCGCGGTGGCGGCGGGGGGCGCTGATGCTGCTCGGATGCCGGTTCGCATGGATGCGCCCCCGCACCGGCCTGATCCACATGGCCGGACTCTTCGCCATGGCGGCGCTGGTGCTTCATTTCGGCATGGTGTTTCTGCTGCGGATGCCCCCGTTTCAGCACTACAACACGGCGGCGGCGGTTCCGGGGCTGCTGCTGATGTTTTTCGGATTTTCCGCGATGAAGCGGTTCCGGCGGCCCGCGGTGCTGACTGCCGGACTGGTTCTGCTGCTGTTCACCGGAAGCGCCCTTCTGATGATCCACCGGCACGGCGGAAGCCGTTCGACCCGGTACGGCGCGACGCTGGGCAGCCAGTGGGAGGCGGTGCAGGAGGTCGCGGCGGCGGCCCGCGACGGCGGCGTGATCCTCGAAACCGACGTGCCGAACTACCGGCTGTTTCCGCATGCATTGCGCGCATTGCTGTTGCTGGAGCAACAGGTGCATCCGTCGCAGGAGCCTCCGGCCGAAGCTCCCTCGCAGATCGCCCGGATCACCTGCCGTTCCACATCGGAGCCGGAGGGATTTCTCGTGGTTCGCTTCACCGGCAGGAATCCGCAGTGAACTCCAGTGTACCCCTCCCGGCTGCCGTTTTTTCGTCGCGGAAATGGAGGATAATGCCCCTCGGCGCGGCGTAGTGTAGCCGGCAACGTTCCCCTGCCTGTTCCAGCCGGGCGCGGAATCGGCCTTCGCCCAGCGGAATCTCTCCTTCGCAGAAGGCGAGACCGATCGGGAGCGGATCCAATTTCCAGTGTCCCTTTGCCGCGTCAAGCGGACGAAGTCCGAGTATCGAGGCGAAGTAGTGGTACAGAATGTGTGAACTCCATGCGTGGCAGTCGGAGCGGGGATTGCGGAAGTTTTCCGGCAGAGTCCGGAGCCCCAGTTTCTCCATGCCGAACCATTTCTCCAGCCGTTTCCGGAAAGATCGCCGCGCCGGAGGCGCCGGACCGCTTCGAGGTAGTAGAAGGAGAAGCTGACACTGCACTCCGCCGCCCCCGGCAGGTCGGGGCGTAATGGGGCAGACGCTCCGAAAGCGTTGCCAGTACCTGCGCATGTTCACTGAAGACGGTGTGCGCCTCATCTTCCGCATATCCGGTGCCGGGCACCTCGTAGACCACGCGGATCGCCGCCGCGCTCTCATCGGCGGAGGCGCGGTATTCGGCGGCATGGCCGGGATCCAGAAACTCCATCGCTTCGAGCGCGAGCAGATGGAAGAGGTTCAGCGAACAGTCTCCCGGCGGCATGCCGTGATCCCAGGACGCCACCCAGTCGAGATAATTCCAGCCGGGATCGCCGTCGTGCCACTCGGGGCTCCCGCCTTCGTCCAGCCCGGAAAGTGCACGAGACCATTTTTCCGGTGCTGTCGGAAGTAGCGGAGAATTCCCCGTGCGCAGTCGAGCCTCGGCAGCACCTCCTCCCTGCCGCGCCATTCGGCCAGATCGCGCAGCATGAGGATGTAGATCAGCGCGAACGAGGGGATCACCTGCGCCACCCGCGACGGTGTGCGCGAGGGAATCATGCCGCAGGGATAGCGGGAGTCGGCGAACTGGGTGAGCGCATTGCGGAGCAGCCGGGTGTCCCGGGTGGTTACCAGGGTGACCAGCGCTTCCAGCCGGGTGTCGCTGACGTACTGCATCTGTTCGAAGAAGGGGCAGTCCAGGAAGGTGTCGGCGGAACACAGCTCCAGTGTGTGCCAGGCGAGCTCCAGCGCACGGTCAAGTTCCGGCTCCGCCGTTTTCGCCCGCCATGCCCGCTCCCACGGATAACCGACGGAACGGAACTTCACCTCCTCCAGTTCTGCGGAACCGGTGAACTCCAGCAGCAGGAATCGTCCCGCCTGCGGCCGGCAGTCGAACCAGCGGACCGGTTCCCCGGGAAGTTCGATTTCCGTGCCGTTGCCGATCCACTCCCTGCCTTCGAATTCCGCCCGGTTGCCTTTGTCGCCGGTGAGGGCGGGGCGTTGAAAGGTGCCCGGCCGGTAGAGGCTCTCGGTCCAGCGGAGCGTCACTTTGCCGCGTCCGCGAAAGCGATATTCTCCCCGGACGAAGACGTAGTCGTCGAAGACGATCAGCATGCCGTTCCCCGGGCGGGGCACCCGGCGGAATCGGGTTTCGGGAACCGACCGGAGCGGCGGAATTTCACGGGGAAACAACTGCCGGGCATCCGGTTCGAAAATGACCGGTTCCCAGCTGCCGCCGCGCCCTTCGAGGATGTGGAAATTCGCCTCCCGGGAAACCCGTGCATGGGGCGACGCGCCCCAGTCGGGGGAACGGCGCCTCCCAGCGGACATGTTCCATCTCCTGCCACTCCCACGGACCGGTGAGAAGTTCGGAGTACGCGTAGAAGCCGTGCGAAATCGAACACTGCCCGTGCGCGGCCAGTTTCGGCCCGAAGAGAAACAGCCGCGCGGTCAGCGTGTAGTCGCCGGGGGCGAGGTCGCACGCATACTCCTCCTCGTGCCAGCGCGCCGTCGTGCCGCGGCAGGGCCCCTCCGTAAGCGGCTCTCCGTTCAGAAAGAGATCGGCGTGTTCATCGGCGGAGAAGCGGAGGCGGAACCGCCGCTTTCCCGCCAGATGGAAGCGGGTGCGGAATACGACTGCGGAAGGCGGGGTGATCTCCCGCGACGGCTTCATCCAGAGCAGCGGCTTCATGATGGGCGGTCAGTTGTCGTCGGAGAGTTGAAGATTCTGGTCGTAGGAGACGGTGACCTGCGGCAGTGCATTCAGCAGGGCTTCCCGGTTCAGGGGAATCGACGTGACCGTCGCCGAAGCCGATGTTGGCGAAGTTGCTGTGTCCGCGCCAGATGGCGCCGAGGTGTGCCGCCCGGTTTCCACCAGCGTGTTCCGCTTGAAGTAGTCGATCGACTGTCCGCGGCGGGTGGTGGCGCCGCCGCAGACGGTGTCCGCCATCACCAGAGTTTTGGAGGGCAGGCGCATCCGTCCCGGCAGAAAAACGGCGTGCGAACTGTTCACGTAGTAGTCGTAGTTGCCGAGCTGGGTGATGAAAGGTTCCACATTGTTCTGTTTGTGAAAACCGAAAACATTCCAGGTCGGATGCGGCGTCGCGTTCTGCGGCACCAGCGGACAGCTTGCGACCTTCCAGGCGGAGAGAGGTAGCCGTTCCCGTTCGTCGGAAGACAGTTGGAAATGGAGTAGGCCCGCGTGAGCAGGGTGAACCAGGTTTCGTAGGTCGTTCCGTACGGCACGGAGACCGGCATGATTCCCTGATTGTCGTCGGCGTAGGCGATCTGCGCGAGCATGACCTGCTTCTGGCGGCTCATGCATTCGGTCTTTTTCGCGGACTGGCGCGCCTTCTGCAGCGCGGGCAGCAGCATCCCGGCGAGGATGGCGATGATCGCGATGACGATGAGGAGTTCGATCAGGGTAAAACTTCGTCTCCTCTGCCGCCGGAGGGAACTTTCTTCCGCAAATGCGATTGATGACTGGCTGGAACGAAAGAGATGCAGCATGATGATGCCTCCTTGCTGTAACTGTGAATTGTCCTACTGTATCAATTCAAAAGCGCGGTCTCTCCCCGGCTGAATTCCCGGGTGAAAGAGGAAACCGGGCTATTCGAAACGGTCTGGCCGGAAAACATTTCGCGGACCCGCCGGGGCTCCGGCAGCCGGATGGTGCGTTTCCCCGGTTGATCGACGCAGACCGCCACCTGCGAACGGTTGGCCCAGATCACGTCGGGCGTATCGATGTAGCGGTGAACGCCGGCGGCGGTGGCGAGATTGGCCCAGAAACGGGCGGGCAGATCGATCTGCGTGCAGTAGACCGCGGTCCAGCCGGGATGTCTTTTCAACGCGACGACCGGATTGTTCCGGCTGTCACGGGCGAGCACCACCATCCCGGGAGCGTCGGGGAGAAAGGCCGGATCGATCCGCTTCTTCGCGCTGCCGAACTGTTTCCCGCAAGTCCGTCGGTGAAGCCGGGCACATCGGAGAAGGTGAAGTCGCCCGGAATGGAGTGTTTGCTCTTGGCGATCCGGATTCCGGTGAAGTCTCCGTTCTTCCCTTTCGGTGCGCCGGGACGGTGAGGAAAAGAATCCGCCCCGTTGAAGAAGACCAGAATCCGGTTGCTGTTCTTGAGCTTCTCCAGCGCCCTGACCTGCGCCGGATCCGGCGCGATGCTGAAGGGGAAGAGCAGCAGTTTATGGTCGGCCAGCCGGTCCAGATCGTCGGTGATGTAGTGACCGAACGCCGCGCCGCTCCGGCTCAGCGCGCGGGAGCCGTTCCAGCAGGAACTCCTTCGCCGTGCGCCCGCCGGTGCGCAGGTAGTCCGGTCCGGTGGCGTCGAGCACGACGGCGAAGCGGTCGACCGGCGTACGGTCCAGTGCGACCGAGCGGTCGGCACAGCGGGACGAGGTTTGCGATCAGTTTCTGAATCTCCGGGTGATCGTAACGGTTGGAGGCGACGTTGAACCACCAGGAGCCGCAGCCGTTGACGATGACGTTGGCCAGCTCCTTGGTCTGCTGGAGGCGGTCTCCGGCGAGATCGGCGGGCTGTCCCCAGGCGACGCCGGCGTTTTTTGTAGGAGATCGAGGTGCGGATGTCGTTCTCATCGATCCAGAGCTTGCCGTGGAGCCGGACGCTGCCGACCGGCGTCATGAAGTGGCTGGTGCCCGCTCCGCCGGTCTGCCGGAAGCGGTAGCTGGAGGGGCTGGCGAGAAAGTCGATCGAATCGTCCGCCAGCACCTTGCCGAGGCTGAAATGCCCCTCGTCCTGCCGTTCCGGAATGTACATGAGATAGCCGTAGAAGACTCCGATCGCCTTGCGTCCGCCGGTCATGCGCCGCGCCGCCCGGGTGAAGAGGAGGATGGTCTCCGCGGTCAGATCCGAGGTGTAGCGGCTGTAGTCGATCACCTGCTGTTCGAGCCGGGGGTGGCGGAGAATGCCGAAGCGGCTGGTTTCACGGGAACGGGTGTCCGGAATCTCCGCCGTATCCAGTGTCACGGCAGCGTTGTTCCAGGCGCGGCGAAGCGCTTCGTCACTGCCGTATTTTTTCCCTGAGCCAGGCGCGGAATTTTCGTATGTTCGGCGTCGAGAAATCGCTGCGTCCGCCCTGTTTCCGGTCGGTCCACAACAGCCACTCGTCGGTCGGGCCGGAACCGAGATGGTAGCCTGCCACGCGATCGGCGTAGGGGGAGGTTTCGACGTGGCGGATCAGTTTTTCCAGAGCGGCGAGCGTATCGCGGCGCCAGAGTTCCGAAGCCCAGCTCGGCGCCGGATTCGGCTGATTGCGGTTGGTGTAGGCGAAAAATTCGGTGATGGTACCATCCTCTTTCCGGATTTTGACCGTCTCCTCCGGATGTTGCCGGCACCACCAGACCGGCGCGCTCATGACCAGCCGGATGATCAGACGCGCGTCGGGAGCCGCGTTCAGAAAGGTCATCGCCCGCTGATCCAGCTGGGAGAAGTCGAATTTCTCCGGGGCGATCCAGGCCGGGTTGGCGGTGTCGCGGGTGGAGTCGGTCGGCGTCGCGACGAAGGAGAAGAGGTTGATCCCGACCTCATGGAAGTTTCGGGCGACGGTCTCCGAAGGGGCGTAGCTCATGTAGGAGATACCGGAATGGGGCTTGCCGTCGAAGAAGAAGGTCGGCACTCCGTTGTGGAGTTTCACCGCGGCGGTTCCGGCGTTCGGGGAGGGGCGGCGCGGCGTGATGCGGAGCGTCTGGAGCGGGTAGTCCGCATCCACGCTGTTTCCCTCACTGTCGACTCCCCCGCAAATGGAGGGCGAGCTGGTACTCCCCCGCCCGCGAGGAACTGCGGAATCCGGAGGCGCATGCCTGCGGATGAGAAGCTTTTTCCCCGCGTTCCCTGCCAGGGGAGGGCGTCGCCGCAGGCGAATCTGCCGTCTCCCGACAGCAGTACCGGACGGGCGGCGGTGACGGAGACCGGCTGCTTCAGCTCCAGCTTCGGCGAGATGGAGAAGAGCGCTCCCGCTCCGACGGTTTCCGGGAGCCGGATTCCCGAGAGCGAAGCGAGTTCCGGTTGGAGCCTTTCGGATTCCAGCTGCTCGATCTCCAGCCGATAGGGGATTCCCGGCTGGAAATTGCCGCAGGCGAGGCGGAGAAACGGCAGCGGCCAGGCGAGATCCTCCGCACGGGATTCACTGGTGACGCTCTGAAGTTTCCACCCTTTGCGGTCGAACCGGAAGGTCTGCATTTCCGCCATTTGAGCCGGAAGCGTCACACTGGTGCTCTGCCACTGGTTGCGGTCGTTGTCGGTGGTGAACAGAGAAAGTTTGACCGGCACCGGGGAGAGGTTGCGCAGACGGACGGTAAATCCGGTGGCGCGGCCGATCTTCCGGTTCAGGTCGAGCCCGGAGCCGTCGAACCCCTTGCGGGGGACGAAGCTCCAGAGAATTCGACCGTTTTCCGCATGGAATTCCAGCGCCTTGAACCGCTGCTTCGCCCGGAAATCCCGCAGCGGACTGCTCCATTGCGCCGGATCATCTCCCGGGCCGTAAAGCCGTTCTCCGGCGGCCGGAAAGGTGGCAAGAATGCAGAACATGGCCAGGAGACGTGTGGTGATCGATAAAATCCGCATCGAGTTACTCCTTCTTTTTTGCTGTGAAATTTCCGGTGATTCCGGCGCAGATGTTCCAGGTGTGTGCGGCGTTCCGGAATCCGCCCGGCCCGTCCGCCACCGCGGCGAAGAGATACTCCGGCTCCCCGTGTTCATTCAGCAGCAGCTGGGGGCGTTCCAGAGATCCGAAACGGAACTCCCCGCCGTTCTCGTTCCGGATGGTGCGCGAATAGCCTTTCCCGAGACAGCGCCAGTTGATGCCGTCGTCGGATTCGAAGGCGGCTCCCGCATGGAGTTCTCCGGTGATTTCTCCGGTCATATCCTTGGCCAGCATCCGGAACCGTTTCCCGTCGTGCCAGACGAAGGGATCCTCCACGTTGAATCCCTCCAGTACCGGGTGATCGAGCTTCCGCCGGTAGGGACCCGCGGGAGCATCCGCCTCCGCCAGTCCGATCCGCAGCCCCTGCGGCGTGTTGCTGCGGTAATAGAGGTAGATCCGCCCGTCCGGGAGCAGGCAGGGGGCGGGATTGGTCACCAGCGCGGCGTCCCACGCGTCCGGCTGCGGCTGCAGAATCGGTTCCTCGTGCATTCGCCAAGGGCCTTCCGGAGCGGTCGATTCCATGAGGTAGATGCGGATGTTGCGATAGATCTCCGCCAGAAGTTCGGGATTTCTCGGATCCGGTTCTCCCGGATAGGTCGAACCGATGAAGTAGAGATAGTAGCGCCCGTCCCGGCGGAGAACGGTCGGATTGTGCGCCATCCGCAGACCGCTGCCCGGTTCCGGCGCGATGTCGCACCGGTAGCGGTACGGTCCTTCCGGCGTATCGGAGACGGCGAGGACGATCCGGCTGCTGAGCAGATACCCCTCGAGCATCGGAAAGGTCGACGGCCAGCAGGCGGCGAAAAGACAGTATTTCCCGTCGCTGCGGACGGCGGAGCCGCACCAGACCCATTGATCCGGCAGGCGGAAGCCGCCTGCGGAATTCCAGCTCAACTGCAGAAGTGCATTCATCCCGGTTCTCCGTTCTTGCGTTTGATTTGCTGAATATTATACCGGAAAAGAGAAAAATGTAAATGCACTTTTTCAAGTAAAGATTGAACTTTTCCGTAAAAGTGAAGGATTCGGGTTGAATTTGGGAAAAACGGTGCGACAGTATACAACATGGAACGGATCAACCACATTTACGTCAACCGGCTGAGCTCCTCCGAAGTGGTGGACTCCCTCGATGTCCGGCTGCTCGCCTGCGGACTGGGGGAGAGGATTCACTCCTGGCCGGTGAATCCGTTTTTCTCCAGCGAGCCCTTCTACCGGATCTACCTGCCGCTGGAAGGGAGTTTCCGGCTGCTTTCCCCGGAGGAGGAACTGGAGCTGAAGCCGGGGGCGCTCTACCTGATTCCGGCGCTGACGCCGCTGAAATTCATTTCCATTTCCCCCTGCACCCACTACTGGTGCCATTTCCTCTCGGAACGGCTCCGCTATATTCCCGCGCCGGGGCGGATGTACCGGGTGCGGTGCCGCCCCGCCGTCGGTACGAGGCGGTGTTTCAGGCGCTCTTTTTCCCTGCTCGCCGGTGCCGATACCATGGCGGCGGCGGTGGAGATCCGGCATCGGATGGATACTCTGCTGCTGCCGTTTCTGGAGGCGGTGCCGCTTTTCGGCGAGCATCCGGTTTCGGAGGACGGCCGGATCCGGCAGGTACTCGACTATATCGAGGAGCATTTGAAGGAGCCGATCCGCATCGGTACGCTCTGCCGCAGAATCAATATGTCGGAGTCGGATTTCCTGAAGAAGTTTCACCGCCAGCAGGGGGTGTCGCCGAAGCAGTATATCGTTTCACGGCGGCTTTCCGCCGCAAAGGTACTGCTGATTCAGAGCGACAAGACGGTTGCCGAAATTGCTTCCGAATGCGGCTACAGCAGCGTCTATTTCTTCTGCCGCCAGTTTCGGAAATATCTGGAGAAATCCCCGGCCCAGTTTCGCCATTCCCAGCGGGCGGCGGCTCTGCTCGGGCGGTGAGCGCTTCCTTCTCCCGGGAAATTTCTGCCGGAAGCTGGCATTGAAAGCTCTTTTGTGGTATATTATATAATTCACGGTAAAACAGGAGAGCGATGAAAAAATTTCTGCTGCGGCTTCACCGCCGGTTCATTCTGCGGACTGTCCGGTTCTGGCAGACCCGCTGGGGCGAGCGGAGTCTCATCATTCTGCTGGCGATCCTGATCGGCGCGGCCGCCGCCATTGCCGCCGCTCTGCTGCATATGCTGGTCACCCGGCTCGAAGCGTTCGGCATCTGGCTCGCCGGGACCCCGCATGATGACCACGGCCTCGGCTGGCTCGGAATCCTCCTCGTTCTGCCGCTGGCGGGCATGCTGCTCTCCTTTCTCGTGCAGCGTTACCTGGGCGGGCCGCGCTACGCCAAGAGCCTGAGCCCGCTGATCCTCGCCTTGAACCGGCGGCGGACCGGCATCCCCGCGGTCGAGATCGTCAGCCATATGCTCTCCAGCGCCCTCTCGGTCGGCCTCGGCGGCTCCGCCGGACTGGAGGCGCCGAGCGTATTGACCGGCGCGGCGATCGGCTCGAACAGCGCCGGATTCCTCCACATCGACCGCCGCCACCGCAGTCTGCTGGTCGGCTGCGGTTCCGCCGCCGCCATCTCCGCCATCTTCGACAGCCCCATCGCCGGCGTCCTCTTCGCCGCCGAAGTCTTGTTGCCGGAATTCAGCGTGTCGGCGCTGATTCCGATGATCATGTCCAGCGCGGTCGCCACGGTGGTGTCGCGCCAGATCATCGGCGACAACCAGTTCTTTCTCGCGATCAACGCGCCGTGGCAGGCAAACGCCATCCCCTGCTATTTCCTCTGCGGCATCTTCTGCGCGCTGGTCGGCGTCTACGTCATCAAGGCGGCCTATTTCACCTCCGCCCAGCTCAAGAGCCGCTTCCGCAATCCGTGGCTGCGGCTCTTCGCCGGCGGCAGCGTGCTCTGCGTCATTCTGCTGGTTTTCCCGCTGCTGCGCGGTCAGGGGCTACCTCTATATCGAGAAGCTCTTCACCGGCGACATGGAGGGGCTGGCCGCCTCGGCGCCGCTGCTCGGCTGGATCCCCTCCCAGTCGGCGCTGCTGGTGGTCCTGGTCGCGGTGGTGATTCTGGTCAAGGTGATCGCTTCGGTGCTGACGGTGGATTCCGGCGGCGACGGCGGCATCTTCGCTCCTTCGATGTTCATCGGCGCCTTTGCCGGATTCGCCTTCGCGCGACTGGTCAACCTGACCGGAGTGATCCAGCTGCAGGAGTACAACTTCGTCGCGGTCGGCATGTGCGGGGTCTTCACCGCCGTGATGCGCGCGCCGCTGACCGGAATCTTCCTCATCGCCGAAGTGACCGGTGGTTACATCCTGCTGGTGCCGCTGATGATCGTCTCGTCGGTGTCATGGTTCGTGGCGCGCTTCTTCGAGCCGAACTCCATCTACCGGAAGGCGCTGGTGGAGAACAACCTGCTCGACGATGACCGTGACCGCACCATGCTGCGCCGCCTGCCGGTTCGGCTGCTGCTGTCGCGCGATTATCACGTGCTCAAGCTCAACGATCCGCTGCAGAAGGTGACCGGTCTGGTCGAGCGGACTCCTGAGGAGATCTTCCCGGTGCTCGACGACAGCGGCAAGCTGATCGGCGTGGTCCATCTGGAGAAGATCCTTGCGGTGATGCTCAACCCCAAGGTGTACAGCCTTCTGGTGGTGTTCGACCTGATGGAGCCGCCGCTCGGAATCGTCTCGCCCGACGACGATCTCGCCTGGGCGATGGCGAACTTCGAGAAGCACAACCTCGCCTATCTGCCGGTCTGCGACGCCTCCGGAACCTTTCACGGTTTCATCGCCAAGGCGTCGATTTTCAGCCGTTACCGGCGGATGGTACGCGAGAGCGACAGTTTTTAATCCGTCGTGTAACGGGTCGGATCGGGGACGCCCGCTTCGCGGAATCCGGCGATCCGCAGTGCACAGCTCGCGCATTTGCCGCAGGAGCGCCCTTCCGCATCCGGATTGTAGCAGCTGGTGGTCAAGCCGTAATCGACGCCGAGCGCGGTGCCGCGCCGGATGATCTGCGCTTTGCTCAAATTCTGGAGCGGGGCGTTGATGCTGTAGCGCCACCCTCGTCGACGGCGCAGGTGCCGAGGCGGGCGGTTTCGGCGAAGGATTCGATGAACTTCGGCCGGCAGTCCGGATAGCCCGAATAGTCCACGCTGTTGACGCCGATGAAGATGTCGCGTGCGCCGAGCACCTCCGCCCACGCGGTGGCGAAGGAGAGGAAGATCAAATTCCGGGCGGGCACGTAGGTGATCGGAATTCCCTTCGACTCCTCCGCGTCGGGCACCGGAATCGCGTCGTCGGTCAGCGCCGAGCCGCCCCAGAGCCGGAGGTCGATCCGGACCGTGTGATGGAGTGCCGCTCCGAGGCTGCGGGCGACGTTCGCGGCCGCCTCCAGTTCGCAGCGGTGGCGCTGTCCGTAATCGAAGCTCAATGCGTAACAGGAGAATCCTTCCGCCCTGGCGATCGCCAGCACGGTGGCGGAATCGAGTCCGCCGCTCAGCAATACAACTGCCCGTTTTTCCGACATGGTGTGAAATTCCTGCTCTGAGATGGATGAAACAGCTGACCGCCGTTCGATTTGAGCGGGAACGGCAAGTCGTTGTCTCTATAATATACCGTTTACCGACGGAAAGTTCAATCCGAAGCTCCGGAAAATCTCCGGCCCGTCGCGCCGGGGAAGAAGATTTGACATCTCCGGGATGGCTGTGTATATTGTTCCGCAGGAGAGTGGCCAGAATGGGACAGAACGCGAAACAGGAGAGATACTGCATCCCGACGCCGCTGCAGGTGCAGCCGCATTTTTCCTTCGTGAACGTCTTCCGGGAGTCGACGCAGTACTGCCGCATCTACGATCTGCCGTTCCTCTGCGTCAGTACCTGTCTCCGCGAGAATCCCGACGATCCCTCCTCTTCGGTCAACCTGAAGACCGGCGAAGTCAACGTCTTCCATGAGAACGACATCCGTCTGGTGCTGCCCGGAGTTGCCCGCCGCTACACCTACACGACAGCGAACGAGCATCTGTGCATCCATTTCCGGCTGGAACTCTTTCCCGGTGCGGGAGTGTTCCCGGAAGACGGATCCTGCATCGTGGTCAACTCCCCGGAGTTGCGGCGGGAGTTCGAGGAGATTTTCCGGGTATCTGATCCGATCCTGCGGCTGGCGGGCTGTCAGGAGTTCGCGCTGAAGATCTGCCGGATGCACTGGCCGCGGAGCTATGCGCCCGATCTGGGCGCCCGGCGGTTTTTCGAACCGGTCATGCGTTACATTCGCGAGCAGGTTTCGGCGGAGACGCAGATCGAGGATCTGGCCGAAATGCTGGGCTGTTCCGGGGATCTCTTTTCGCGGCGGTTTCACGCGGTCTTCGGGGAATCCCCGAAAAAGTATCTGCAAAGGAGCTTTTTTCCCGCGCCGCGCTGCTGCTCGTCGATCCGGGGGTGAATGTCAAGGAGGTCGCCGGAGCTCTCGGTTTCTCCTCGGAATTTTACTTCTCCAAATTCTTCAAGCGGCTTTCCGGAATGTCGCCGAGCGAATACCGGCGGCGGTCGCACTGGGTGCTCTCCCCGGAAAATGACATGCTTTCCTGAGAAAACCACATTCCTTTTCCTCCCTTTCCGGCGTATACTATGATCAGAACGGTATTCCAAACAGGAGGAATTCACCATGAACGACCGGATTGCCCGACTGATCGATGAAGTCAAGAGCGGGAATATTTTCCCGCCGACCGTAACCGTCGAATACGATCCCTTCGACGAAAATCTGCCTGAGCCGATGCGGATCGCCAAGCGCCTGAGCGAGTATATGGCCGCCCAGGTGCCCGTCATCGGCGACGACAACGAGCTGGTGGGACGAATGAAGTTCAACGGCTCCGTTCCGGCCGATATCTTCACCCGGAGCGGACACCCCGGGATCCGCATCGCGCTGCAACACTACTACAACCAGCCGCAGGAAAATCTCTGCACGATGGAGTGGCAGCATTCGAACATGGATTTCGGCCGGCTCATCCGCGGCGGACTTGACGCGTTCCGCGCCGGTATCCGCGACGCCCGGCCGCGCCATTTCGGCAATCAGGAGAAGCTCAATTTTCTCGCCGCGCTCGACAGCGTGATCCGCGGCATCTCCGAACGCGCCCTGCTGCTGGCGGAGGCGTGCCGGGAGGCCGCCCGGGAGTGCGAGGATCCCCGGCGGCGGGAGACCCTGCTGCGCATGGCGGGGAACTGTGCGCGGGTGCCGATGCATCCGGCGCGGAATTTCGAGGAGGCCGTGCAGTGCGTCTACTTCTGCTTCCCGTTTCTCCCGGACAGCATCGGGCGGCCGGATCAATACCTGCTGCCGTTCTACCGGCAGGGAATCAAGGATGGTTCGCTCACTGTCGAACATGCGCGGGAACTGCTTCAGGAGCTGTTCGTGATGATCCACGGCTGGACGCCGCCGACCAGCCGGAATGCTCCCTTCAGCGCGGAATCCCACTTCGTCGTCGGCGGCTACACTCTTGAACACGAGGATGGATTCAACGAACTTTCGCGGCTGATCGTCGAGAGTCTGCTGGAGTGCGACCTGATCCGGCCGCAGGTTTCGCTGCGCTGGAATGCGAAGACGCCGCGCGAGGTGCTCCGCTTCATGCTCGACTGCGAACGGAAGGATAAGAACCGGCGCATCGCCTTCGTCAACGACGAGCCGCGCATCCGCGCGCTGATGACCATCGACAAGCGGTCGTGGGAGGATGCGTTCGACTACATCATAGTCGGCTGCAACGAACCGGCGTTCCAGGGCGGCATCTCGCTGGGCGGAAACACGATCAACATTCTCCATCCGCTGCTTTCGACGCTGAACCGCCGCCGCGCCGACATCGTCGAATGTGCGACGTACGAGGAGTTCTACGCGATTTTCGAGGAGGAGCTTTTCCGCTCCCTGGAGCTGGTGCTGGACTACTCCAACCGCTTCAACATGCTCCGGGCGCGGGACTGCAATGTGCTCTCCAGCCTCTTCCTCGACGGCTGTATCGAGCGTGCCGCGAGCGCCAACCGCAACGGCGCGCGCAAATCCCGGTACTGTGCCAATATGATGGGGAGCACCAATCTCATCGACTCCCTCTCGATCATCCGGCAGTATGTGTTCGAGGAGAGGAAGGTCACGCTCGCCGAACTCTGCGCCGCGTCTCGACGCCGACTGGCAGGGGCCATGAGGCGCTGCGGACCGACATTCTCAAGAATGGAAAATTCTTCGGCAACAACGACGACTTCTCCAACGCGACCGCGCACGCCTTCTACCGGAGCGTCTGGAAATTCGCCGAAGGACGCACCGACCTCAACGGCAATGCGCTCAACTACGGCAACCTGACCGGCTACAACATCCATTTCGCCCGCTACGGCGCCCTGACTCCCGCCACGCCGGACGGACGTGTCGCGGGAAGCGCGCTGCTCTTCGGCAGCGGGCAGTCCGACGGCCGGGACCACGACGGGCTGACCAGCCTCCTGCTCGCCGTCGCCCATATGGATCCGACCGGAGTCATGTGCGGTAACAGCATCCTGAACATCACCATCGATGAGGCGACCATTCAGAATCCGGAGGGGTTCGAACGGCTGGTGTCGGCGGTGGAAACCTACTTCCGCGAAGGGGGGCTGCATCTGCAGTTCAGCCACGTCTCCCGCGAGGAGCTGCTCGCCGCCCGGAAGGAGCCGCAGAAATACAAGAGCCTGCGCGTCCGCGTCTCCGGATTCTCCGCCCCGTTCGTCGATCTGGCGGAGGCCATCCAGGAGAATGTCATCGCGCGGACCGAGGCGCAGCCGTGAGCGGCCGGGAGCTGTGCGGGCGGAGCGTCTGGGTGACCGGCTCCTCCCGCGGCATCGGGCGGGCGATCGCCGCCGCCTTCGCCGAGGCGGGCTGCCGGGTTGCGCTGCACGGACGCTCGTTTACCAATCTGCGCAATTCGCAGGAGGGGAACGACCTGCGTGAGGTCGCCCGGGAGCTTGCCGCACAGACCGGCAGTGACGTCCGGGCATTTCAGGGGAGCTTTCGCAGGAGGAGGAGGTCCGGCGCTGTGCGGTGGAGATCCGCGCCGCATTCGGGCGGATCGATTTCCTGGTCTGCTGTGCCGGTGGCGCCAGCCGCCACGGAGAGATCGCACCGGGCAAATTCGCCGGAACGCTCGATTTCACTCCTGCGGAGATCGAGGCGATGTTCCGGATCAATCTTCTGCCCACGCTTCTTTGCTGCCGGGAGGTGGCCCCGGAGATGGCCGCCAACCGCTTCGGTCGCATCGTCACGATCGGTTCCATCGCCGGTTGCGGCGGACACAAGACCGGCGGCACCGGCCATACCGGCTATGCTCTTGCCAAGGAGGCGGTTCACGCTTACACGCGGCAGCTTGCCGCCCGGCTGCGCCATGACGGAATCCCGGTCAACTGCGTGATCCCGGGCAACATCAACACTCCCACGACGCGGCTGCGCTTCGGCGGCGACCGGGCCGAACCGGCCGCCGGGCTGAGCCGCCTCGAACATGTCGGGAAGCCGGAGGATATCGCCCGTCTGGTGCTGTTTCTCTGCGGGCCGGGCGGCGAATACATTTCCGGAGAGTGCATCCGGGTCGACGGCGGCGAGCAGTTGTTCCCGTGCTGAAACAGGAGGAGGTATGGAAGAGTTATCGGCGACAGTTTTCGACATTCAGAAATTTTCCATTCACGACGGTCCGGGGATCCGCACCACGGTCTTTCTGAAGGGGTGTCCGCTCCGCTGTCTCTGGTGCCACAATCCGGAATCCCGGTCGCCGCGGCCGGAACTCTTCTTCAATCCGGAGAAGTGCCTCTCCTGCGGGGCGTGTGTCGAAGCGTGCCCTCGGCAGGCGCACCGCGTTCCGCCGGAGGGGGGGCATCTGCTCGACCGGTCGCGCTGCACCGTCTGCGGAACATGCGCGGCACTCTGCCCCGCTTCGGCGCTGGAACTGTGCGGAAAGTCGATGCGGCTCTCCGAGGTGCTCTCCGAGGTGCGGAAGGACCGGGCCTTCTACGAGAACTCCGGCGGCGGCATGACCCTCTCCGGCGGGGAGCCGATGATGCAGTTCGAATTCGTCCGCGCGCTCTGCGAAGCGGCGAAGCGCGCGCCGGGCATTCCGAACATCGCGCTGGAGAGCTGCGGCTTCGCCCCGGTGGAGCACTACCGGGAGCTTCTTCCGTGGATCGATCTCTTTCTCTTCGACGTCAAGACGCTGGACCCGGAGAAGCACCGGCGGTACACCGGCGTGCCGCTGGAACCGATTCTCCGGACGCTGCGTTTTCTGGACGACTCCGGAGCGGCGATTTCGCTCCGCTGCCCGCTGATTCCCGGATGGAACGATTCGGAGGAGGAGCAGAGAAAGATTGCGGAGCTGGCGAACACTCTTCGCCATGTGCGTTCGATCGATCTGGAACCCTACCACCCGCTCGGAGAAGCGAAGGCGCGCCGGCTCGGGAAGGAGCCGGAGTTCACCGCCCCTTCGTCCCGCCGGACTATGCCGAAAAAAATCCGCGGCTTTCTCCAGCCGCTGACCGCCGTTCCGGTTCGTCCGGCCTGATTCATCCGGCGGAAAATTCCCCGTTCCGGCCCCGGTTTTCCGATGGAAAAAACGCTCCTTTGCGGTATATTATCGCCGAAGGAGAGTGAATCATGGTTGTCGCGCTGGATTTCGAAACCGCCAACAGCGATCCCGGCAGCATCTGCGCGGTGGGGCTGACGTTTCTCGGGGAGGACGGGCAACTGTGTTCCCGCGGGACGCTGGTGCGGCCGCCGCGCGCATGCGGCTGGTTCAGCAGCTTCAACATCGCGGTTCACCACATCACCCCGGCGATGGTGCGCGAGGCCCCCCGAATGGGGGAGCTCTGGCCGAAACTTGCTCCCCCGGCTGGAGGGGGCGACGATCCTTGCCCATAACGCGGCATTCGATATCGGCGTGCTTCGGAGAGGGCTGGAACTGTACGGATTCGACTATCCGACGCTCGATTTTTTCTGCACCTGCAAAAGCGCCCGGCGGGTATGGCCGGAGCTGCCCAACCACCGGCTCGACACGGTAGCGGCGCATATCGGCCACCGCTTTCTCCACCACGACGCGCGGGAGGATGCCGAAGCGGCGGCGCGGGCGTTCCTCGCCATGCTGCGGGAACGGAACTGCTCGAGCTGCGCGGAACTGGCCGAATCGGTCGGAATCCGTCTCGGCCGCCTCTACCCCGGCGGCTGGGAGCCCTGCAACGTGGTTCCACGCCGGAACCGGGCGGCGGGAAGGACGAAACAGGAAAAAGAGCAATGAAACAGATTGAAATTTATACCGACGGCGCCTGTCGGGGAAATCCCGGTCCTGGCGGATATGGCGCGGTGCTCAAATACCGGCAACACCGGAAGGAGATTTCCGGCGGATTCCGGGAGACGACCAACAACCGGATGGAGATCTACGCGGCGATCGCCGCGCTGGAACAGCTGATCGAGCCGTGCGAAATCACCCTCTATTCGGACTCCCGCTATCTGGTGGATGCGATTTCGAAGCGGTGGCTCGCAAACTGGAGGCGACGGGGATGGATCAAGGCGGACAGACAGCCGGTCTTGAACGTCGATCTCTGGCGGCGGCTGGAGGAGGCGATGGCGCCGCACCGACTGAAGTTCGTCTGGGTGCGCGGCCACGCTTCGAATGCGGAAAACAACCGGTGCGACGAACTGGCGGTCGCCGCCGCGACCCGGGGAATCTCCCGAGGACCCGCGGTGACGGCTGGGGGGCGGGGGCGTATAATGAGAAGGAGCTGATTGCCATGAAGATCATCGATGTGCATATTCATTTCACCGATCACGAGGGATTCCGGGAGACGGCGCGGAAGGCCGGGCACGAGAACTCCGCCGGACATCTGCGTCGGGAATTCGAACGGCTCGGCGTCGTCATGGCGGTGGCGATGGGGGCCGGCCGCGGCGGCGACGTCGACGGCCTGAAGCGTGCCGCGGGCGGTCGACCTCGGGGGGGCGTTCGACCCGGTCCACTACGGGCAGCCGGAGTTCATCGCCTTCTGCTGCGGAGTGGAGAGCCGGACGCTGACGCCGGAGAACTCCCGTCGTTCCGCGGCGCTCTTCGAACCGATGCTGCAGATGAAGCAGTGCGTCGGCATCAAGCTCTATCCCGGTTACAACCGCTGTTATCTCGCGGACCCGATCCACCACCCGTTCTACGAGCTGGCGGAGAAGTACGACGTGCCGGTGGTGATCCACACCGGCGACACCGCCTCTTCGAACGGCATCCTCAAATACGCCCATCCGCTGACGGTGGATGAGGTCGCTGTGGAGTTTCCCCGGGTGCGTTTCGTGATGGCGCACTACGGCAATCCGTGGATCATCGACGCCACCGAGGTGGCGGCGAAGAACCCGAACGTCTTCATCGACCTCTCCGGGCTGGCGGTTGGGCAGTTCGCGCCGGGAGAGTTCCTCGAACACTACCGGGGCTATCTCGACCATATCCGCACCTGGATCGCCTATCTCTCCGACTACGGCAAACTGATGTACGGTTCGGACTGGCCGCTGGTCAACCTCGAAAGCTACATCGAAGTGGTGAAGAGCCTGATTCCGGCGGATCACCACGACGAGGTCTTTTACCGGAACGCGCTGCGGGTGTTTTCAAAGCTCGTTCCGTTGCTCCCGCAGTGATTCCGCAGGCAGCGGAAACGGCGCGACGGGGGAGGGGCTCCGCCGGCGTGGTCCTCCCCCCTGTCCCCGCGGCGGTTCCGGGGAGCGCCGCAGGTTCAGCGGAGCAATTTCCGGTAGGCTTCGAAGTAGCGCCGGCCGAACTCGCGCTGGCTTTTCGCGTCGAAGTGGACCCGGTCCGGGTTGGACGTCAGTCCTTCCGAGGTGACGAAAGCGGCCGGCGCCATCTCTTCCACGACCTGCCGCTGGGCGGCGTCAACCCGTTTCTTGGAGTCGTTCCACTTTTCGCCGGGGAATTGGCTCAGCTGACCGACCAGAATCGGCAGTTCGGGATTGCCGAACTCACCCCGGAACCGGCGGAAGAGTTCCGTCAGCCGCTTGTGATAGGTGCGGCTGAGGGAGTTGCCACAGTCGGCCTCCCCCTGGTGCCAGAGGATCCCTTTGAGCGTGCCGGATTCCATCGCCTTGCGGGTGCGGGCGAGCGCATCGTCGTAGGGGTGACTTTCGGTCTGTTTCCAACTGGCTCCGGGGACCCAGGTCGAGAGCGGGGAGCCGCCGCAGGCGGCGGGGATCAGTCCCACGGTGATGGAGGGATCGCTTTCCGCCAGAAGGATGGCGAATCGCCTGCCCGGTCCGACACCGGCGAAGGGTTTGTCGAAGTGAACCGGATCCACCGCCGGGACCCAGTTCCCGTTGCGGTCGAGCATCAACACCCGCGGATGAGGCACTTTGTCCTCCGGGGCGATGGCGCCGCGGCCGGCCATGTTGGATTGCCCGGCGAGCAGAAACAGATGAAACTTCTCCTTCGGCGGCAGTTCCGCCGCCGGAAGCAGAATTCCCGTGGCCAGAAGGAGTGCGAGAAAGAGCGACTTCATGATGTTTTCTCCTTACTTACTGAATGGAGATGTCGAGGCGGGGATTGAGAAATTCCACCTTGCCGGAGGATTTCCCCAGATGGAACGAGACTCGAACCAGCGCGCCCCCCCTCCGGAATCGCCGTCAGTGTCCGCGTTACGCTGCGGTCGCTCCAGTCGGCGCTGCCGTTGAGCGGCTTGTCGTCGTAGAACCAGATCCGCTGGGCGTTGTTGTCGTAGAACTCCAATGTGGCGAACGCTCTGCCGGAGACGTTCTCCATCTTCTGTCGGTAGACCAGTGTGATGACCAGTTTCTTCCCTTCCGGAATTTTCGGCAGAGAGGAGACGGCGACCGGCGTCTGCCGCAGGGTGAGCCAGCCGTTATTCCGGACGGCGGTGAGGGTCAGAAGCTGCTGTGGACTCTCCGGGGAGAACGGACCGACCGCCACCGAGGAATCCAGCTGTCGGCCTCGGAATGTCCAGTCTGTGGCCAGCTTGTACTCCTTCGCCGATGTGGTGACCGCCAGCGCCGCGACGGCAAGACAGAGCCAGGTTTTTTTCATCGTCAGTTCCTCCTTGTGGTCATTGTTCCGCCGGCAGTCCGTTGATCCGGAACTTGTCTGCCGACGCGTTGATTTGAAGCGGCCCTGCATTGTTCAGAAACCGCACGTTGTCCAGCTTGATTTCACCGCGGGAGTCGCGGAAGATCTCCACGCCGCACCGGCCGATGCCGTCAAATACGACATTCCGGAAGGTGATTTTCTGCACGTTTTTTTCGCCCCAGATGACGGTGATGCCGGCGTTGACGTTGTCGATCGCGGTGATGTTTTCGAAGAGCACTTCGCCGAGATAGTCCCGTTTTTTTCCGCCCGCAGGACGATCGTGCCGTAGGGCAGACCGTTCCAGAACCAGCCGCCGCACCGCTCCAGCCGGATGTTCCGGAACACGGTGGTGCCGCCCAGCGGCCAGGAGTCGAATTCGGTGGTCGCGGTGAGACCGCCGCTGGTGAGCGTGTCGCGCCCCACGCAGTTCTCCACCCGGTTGTTGCTGCCGCCGAAGATGGCGAAGCAGCGCGCGCGCCACGGCGCTTCCGCGGTGCAGTTGCGGATGACGTTGTTGCTGGAGGCCAGCCGCCCCTTCGGCGCGGCCCAGATGGCGAAGGAGTCGTCGCCGGTGCCGCGGGCATGGCAGTTTTCCACGACGGAGTTCTGCGTTCCGGCACAGAGGTTGATTCCGTCGGCGAGCAGGTTGCGGAACCGGCAGTTGCGCACGGTCAGCTCTTCCGGACCCGGCTGGTTGTCGCGGCCGACCCAGACGCCGCATTCGGCCTGTTCGATCCAGAGATTTTCCACCAGGGAACCCTTGCCCCAGTCTCCCCGGAGCGGGTGGGATTCCTCGCCGCGGCGGGTGCCGTCACCGTGGATGGCGAAGTCGCGGAGCGTCGAACGCCCGTTCACCTGAAACCCGACGCCGTTGCTTTTTTCCGCCAGATTGTCCCGGCGGTTGAGAATGGTCGTGTACCACATGCCGGCTCCCTGGATTGCAATCTCGTCGATCGCAAAACGGCGGCTGGTCCGGTAGACGCCCGGCGGAAGGTAGACCGTCTTTTTTCTGCTTTGCCGCCGCATCGAGGCAGCGGGCGATGGCGTCACTGTCGTCGAAAAGTCCGTCCCCGACGGCGCCGAACTCCTTGACGGAAAGAGAATTTTCCGGGCGGGGGAATCGGCGGCGGCACCCTCTTCAAGATCGATCAGATCGATCACATAATACCGGGCGGTGTCAGAGGCATCCTTCTGCAGTCGGATTTTCGCGCCGGCGGGAATCGGTCCGGTGAGCAGACGCGCCTCGTCGAAGAAGCGGCGCGCCACCGTGCCGGGCAGCCGTTTCAGCTCTTCCGGATCGTTGACCGGATCATGCTCCTTGCCGTACAGCCAGGTGTGGCGGCTGGAGAGCTTCAGGTCGAACCGGTGTTTGCCGTCGACGTACCCGCTCAGCGTGTGCTCCTCGCCGCCGCCGCGGGGGGCGTCGGGAATCGCATAGCGTACCACGATGGAGTTCGCCGCCGCCGGCGCGGTGAATTCGACGTAATCTCCGGCCCGGTTCAGACGGACGCCGCTCTTGCCGACGCATTCGGCGGCGAAATCCCCCGCCCGACGGGAGGTTTTCAGACGTTCGGCATTGGTTTCGGCCTCTTCCGCCTGGAGTGTGCGCCAGGGGAACGTTCCGCCGATTTCGGCTGCGGAAACGGCGGTCGCAAGCGACAGGAGAAACGGGAAAAGAGAGGTAAACCGCATGACAGAGGGCCTTTCATTCAGTAGATATTGAGAATTTCCAGATTTTCAGTCGTCGCCTGGCGGATTCTGACCGCCATGGCATGGCGCAGCGAGGGTCCGAAGAAGCTCCGGCAGCTGCCGTCGAAGAAGGAGAAGTTGCTGAAGCCGTCGTGAATCAGATGGACCATGTTGTCCTCCCCCATGGTGTTGGAGGTGGACCAGTAGTAGAACGGCATGCCGCGGTACGGGTAATCCACCCCGTCTTTGTTGTAGGTTCCGCTCTTGATGGTGACGGAATCGGCCATCAGCGGAGTCTTGGAGGGCTGTTTCAGCCGATTGGTTTTATAAAAGATGAATCCTGCATGGTTGTCGATGTAGAATTTCCCCAGACGGGTGTCGAAATCGCCGCTCTGCTCCTTGTGCTCATTGTCCCAGCGCACGCCGTACATGCCATAGACCAGATTCTGGCTCAGGTAGCGGGGAATTCTCGGATTGGCCGGGCAGTACCAGATCGGACTCTTTTCCGGCAGGTAGTTGTTCTGGTAGAGAGCCATGTTGTGGGTGATGAAATTTCCGCCGTCGGCAGTTGGATTGTGATTGCTTTTGAAGAGGATGAAATCCTTGTTGTCATTGCTGTAGAGCAGATGGGCCGCGGTGATCTGCTTGAGGTTGCCTGTACAGCTCGCCTTGTGGGCAGTTTTGCGCGCCTTGTTGAGAGCCGGCAGCAGCATGGCGGCCAGGATGGCGATGATCGCAATCACGATCAGGAGTTCGATAAGCGTAAAAATCCTTTTCTTCCCGACATTTTTCTTCTCCAGTCACGTTCGTGCGGCGACGGAATCCCGTTCGATGATCCGCATCGGCAGTTTGACATGAAACGAGTTGTATTTTCCCTGAAGACACTCCCGGATTCCCCGGAAGGTGGCTTCCACTTCTGCAGATTGATCGTAGGCGACGATGGAGAGCGGCGGGTGGATGAACTCTCCGTCCGCCTCGTCGGTGTGGGCCAGAATGCTGATGTCGTCCGGAATATGATAGCCGAACTCCCGGATTGCCTTCATCACGCCCGGCACGCTTTCCCCGGCGATGACATAGACTGCGGTGAAATCCGCTTTGCCGTTACGGCTGAGCAGATAGCTGCGCACGGCTTCATACGCCTGGTTGCGCGCATAGGTGAAATTTTCCATATGGCAGTCGAGCACGGAACACTCCATGCCGAGAATTTCAGCCGTATCGGGAAATCTCCGGCTCCACTCCCGTGTTTTCTGACCCGGTTCGCTGACGACCATCAGAACCCTTCGATGCCCCTTGCGGTGAAGATAGCCGCAGGCGAGAATGGCCCCTTCGCCGTCATCGGAACAGACGGAACTGATTTCGAAATCTCCGACGTCCATTCCCAGCATGACGACCGGAATGGTCTGTTCGGAGAGCCAGCGCATGTCCGAGAAGGAAAAACTGCTGTGCCAGTAACGGATCATCAGCGCATCGAAATTCCGGGGGAGATGGCGGCGAGCTCCTCATGTTCCCCGTTGTAGAGGCGTCGAACCAGGTTCCAGTTCCTCTGCTGTTCGACATATTCCAGCGCGGCGCAGCTCCAGCGGTTGGTCGTACCGGAGGGCCAGTCCGGTTCCGCCAGAAGAACCCGGTGGGAGTCCGGTTTCCGGGTGACCCTGCTGAAGTGCCCGATTCGCGGGACGCTTTCGATCAGTCCCCGGGATTTCATCTGGATCAACGCCGCATCGATGACGCGGCGGTGCACTCGAAATTTCGCGGCGATTTCGTGCAGCGAATAAAAGCGGCTCCCCCGCGGGGAAGGCATCCAACTCCCGTTCCAGCTGCAAATAGAGTCGTTGTACCTGTGGATCCAGCCGCATTTTATCCTCCTTTTCTCCCTATAGTATACGGTTTGTGCGCAGTTATGGCAATATCTGCGCGCAAAAAAGAACGATTTTTATAACCTGGTCAGGGAAAAAAGGTGTTGTGAGCGCGAAAAACCGGTGTTTGCTGCGGCTATTCACACATTGCCGACGAGGGTCTCGATCAGCTGGTCGGCGCTGTTTCCGCTGTTCGAATTGGCATTGGCGGTGTCAACCGGACAGGACGTCACTCAGCTTCAACTTTGGGTGAAAAATGGTGAAGAGCCGGATGCGCCGGGTGGACGAGATCCACCAGCGTCTGGGGCGCGTCGATCAGCGCCGTGTCGCGGATCAGGGATTCCGCCCGGGTGTTCTGCTCGAGAACCAGCAGGGTGCCGCCCTCCTTTTCCATCCAGTGGAAAAGCGCGTCCCGATTCAGTTTGAGGGGACGGGTGTTGTGCACGGCCGCCGGAATCACCGCCAGATGGAAGGGGCGGAGCGAGTTCTCCGGGCGGACGGTTTTCACGCGGATGTGGAATCCTTCCAGCAGGCGTCTGGTCTCCTCGACATCCTCCCGGTTGCCGGTGTCGATCAGGGGATGCCGGTGACCCGGCGGATTGTACGCGATTTGCAGATGCAGATCGAGAGCGGGCGACTCTCCGGCGGGATGAAGCTGCCGGAACCGATTCTGGAGATCCTTCCGGAAACCTCCCCGTCGCGCGGTTCCAGCAGCCCCAATGCCAGCAACGCACTGCAGGAAACCATCGAGGTGGTATTTGAACACCGCCTCCGCTGACCAGAAAGCAGTGCGCAGAGTTCGAGCGGCGGATCAACCGCCGCCTCTCGGCGGTCTAAAACAGCGTCGGCTGGGAGACTTCGGTTCCGGCATCCGCGGCGGGGCGGAGCGAGGCGAGAAACTCCTCCAGCGGCAGGACACGGATTCCCAGCTTCGCCGCTTTGGTGAGTTTCCGCCGGTGGCGTTCACGTCGGCGGCGACCAGCAGCGAGAGCGAAGAGGTCACATCGTCCACCGGCGTGTAGCCGTTTGCCGCGGCAAGCTTTTCGTACCAGGAGCGTTTCTCCGGCATCTTCCCGGTGAAGCAGACCGTCGGCCGCCCGGCCGCGGACGTTGCGTGAACCACCTGCAGTGCGCCGAGCAGTTCGTCGAGGTAGTCCGACTGGACGGCGAGCTCGGAAACGAGGGCGCGGGCGCGTTCCGGGCCGATGCCGGGAATGGCGCCGAGCTCCTCTTCGGTCATCGTCCGGAGCCGGGCGAAGTCGCAGTGTTCGAAGATCACCTTCGCCACGTTGACGCCGATGTTCGGAATATTCAGCGCGGCGAGCAGCTGGTAGTCGTTGACCACCCGTGCCTTGCGGATCTCCTCGATCAGGTTCGCCGCGGACTTCTCCGCGAAGCCGTCGAGCCGGAGGATATCCATCACCTTGAGTTCGAAGAGGTCGGAGAGGTGGCGCACCCCGGACTTCTCCATGAGTTTGCGCAGCGTCGGTTCGCCGAGCCGCTCGATCCCGAGGCTGCGGACCGCGGCGAGCAGCCGCTGCAGCTCCGTTTCACGGCACTCCGGGTTTGGGCAGACCAGCTCCGGTCCGCGCCGGACCAGCTCCGCATTGCAGCAGGGGCAGTGGTCGATCAGCGGCGAGCGCCGTTCGGTTCCGGGGCGGCAGCCGACGATATAGGGAATGACGTCACCCGCCCGTTCGACGATCACCGTGTCGCCGATCTGCACATCCAGTTCGAGCAGGTTCTGGACGTTGTGCAGCGTCGCTCGCCGGATGGTCGTGCCGGAGATCTCCACCGGTTCGAGCAGTGCGACCGGGGTCAGGCAGTTCTTGCCGAAGCTCCACTCCACGCCGATCAGCCGGGTTTCGCGGCGGATGTTGGTGAATTTGTAGGCGATCTCGCCGCGCGGATGGTGGGCGGTGTTCCCCAGCGAGTTGCGGAAGGCGAGATCGGCGAATTTGATGACGACGCCGTCCTGCGGATAGGGGAGCGCGGCGAGTTCGTGCAGCAGGTGTTCCCACTGCGGCTTCAGCTCCGAAAGCATCACCGGGAAGGAGACCAGCGAATAGTCGACCAGCGTCACCTTCGCCCCCTGCAGCTGCATTTCCGCGATCTCCTTCAAGCCCATGATTCCGGCGACGGCGTTGCGGGAGTTCTTGTAGGTGCCGCCCCCTTTCCGGCGGATGTGGGAGTAGAGGTTGGCGAAGTCGTCGTCGCGGATCACCAGTTCGCCGCGTGCCGGGCGGTCGACAGGGCCGGTGTATCCGGGGGCCTCCAGTTCGATCAGCGGCAGCTTGTCGGAGACGTCCTCGCCGATTTCACCGTCGCCCCGGGTCGAGAGCACTCGACCGTCGAAATTGGCGGAAATGCCGTCGTATTTTGGTTCGACCAGCAACGGTTCTTCGGGGGTGCGGGCGAATTTTTTCCCCCATTCGAGCACCTCCTCGAGCGAGTAGGCCTTGTCGAGTGAAAGCATCGGCACGGTGTGGCGAACTTTGCCGGAACCGGCGACCCGGGGTGCGTAAACACGGGAGAGCAGCGTGTTTCCGGGGTCGAGCCGCCGCAGGGCGCGGAGCAGTTCATCGTAACGGGTGTCGGGGATCTCCGGCTCGCCGAGTTCCCAGTACTGCCGGTTGTGGTGTTCGATCAGTTTTTCGAGTTCTTCCCGATTCAGCTGTTCCGCGTTGAAATTGATGAAATCCAGATCCGCCATGGCGCCTTTCCCGGATGATGATTCTGCTGTTATTGTGTCGGAATACTGTACACTCCACATTGATTTTTTTCAAGAGCGTGGTATATTAATAAAATATATGTGCCGCTCAGAAAAGAGTCATCAAAACCAAGGAAACACTGTAAAATGGCGAACGGTTACAATGTCGCGGTCGCCGGCGCGACCGGCGCAGTCGGCGTCGAAATGATCAAGACACTGGAAAAACGCAACTTCCCCGTCAAAAATCTGAAACTTCTCGCTTCGGCCCGCTCGGCCGGCAAGACGCTGAAGTTCAAGGGCGAGGATGTTACGGTCGAAGAGATGACCGAAGCCTCGTTCCGCGGCGTCGACATCGCGCTGTTCAGCGCGGGCGGCGACATCTCCCGCGCGTTCCGTCCCGCGGTGGTCTCCGCCGGAGCGGTGATGATCGACAACTCCAGCGCCTTCCGCATGGACAAGGATGTGCCGCTGGTGGTGCCCGAGGTCAACCCCGAGGATATCAAATGGAACAAGGGGGTCATCGCCAATCCGAACTGCACGACCGCGATCATGCTCGTGGCGGTTGCTCCGCTCCACCGGGCGAAGAAGCTCCGCCGTCTCGTCGCCGCCACTTATCAGGCGGCCAGCGGAGCAGGCGCCAAAGGAATGGAGGAGCTGATTCTCCAGACCCGGCAGGTGCTCGACAATCAGCCGATCGCGCCGAGGGCATTCGTCCACCGGATCGCGTTCAACCTGATTCCCCACATCGACTCCTTCCAGGAGAACGGGTACACCAAGGAGGAGCTCAAGATGGTCAACGAGTCGCGCAAGATGCTCCATCTGCCGGAGCTGAAGGTCTCCTGCACCTGCGTGCGGATTCCGGCGCTGCGCGCCCACTCCGAGGCGCTGAATCTGGAGTTCGAGGAGGAGATCACGCCGGAAGAGGCGCGGGAGATCCTCCGCCGCTCCCCGGGGGTTCAGCTGGCCGACGATCCGCAGAACAAGGTCTATCCGATGCCGGTCGACGCGACCGAGAAGTACGACGTGCTCGTCGGGCGTATCCGGCAGGACATTTCGCGCGATGACAAGCGCGGACTGGATCTCTTCGTCTCCGGCGACCAGCTGCTCAAGGGTGCGGCTCTGAACGCGGTTCAGATCGCCGAACTGCTGTAAGAAACAGCGGCGTGCGTTGCCGCCGTTCCGCGGGGTTCCGAGGCGGAATCCGCAGGGGGGGCGGCATTTGTTTTCCGGCGGCGGAGCGATTTTTATTTGCTTTTCCACCGGAAGAATGATATATTATAACAATTACATCAATTTTTTCGGCATAAGGCGAGGTTATTTTCGAGATGGAAGAAAGTGGTTCTTCGGATCCTGACGGTTCGTTTCGATTATCGGGGTTTCTCACCCCCGAACGAACGATTGTCCTCAACGTCTCCGACAAACGGAGCGTTCTCAATTCCCCTGATCGAACTTCTCGCGAAAACGCCGCAGATCACTTCGAAGGCCGAACTTGCCGACGGCATTTTCCGGCGTGAAGCACTCATGAGCACCGGCATCGGGCTGGGGATCGCGATTCCCCATGTCCGTCTCGCCTCGGTCACCGGCATGGTGATGGCGGCGGCGCTTGTCCCCGACGGAATCTCCGATTATGAAAGCCTCGACAATCAGCCGGTCCGGCTGGTTGCCATGATTGCCGCCCGGCTCGATCAGCATGCGGAATATCTGCAGCTGCTCTCTTGCCTGAGTTCCGAACTCAAAGCCGATGTCTTCCGGGCCGGGCTCTTCCGCTGCACCAACGCTTCCGAACTTTTCCGCGAACTGATTTCGCAGGATCGTTGATATCGAATTTTCTTTACTATTAACATACCATGGAGCAGAAAAAGTGACGAATTCAGAAACCGAAATCCCCGCCATTGACTGGGGAAGAACCGACCTGTTGATTGAACTTGCGCTGAGCGAGGATCTCGACACCACCGGCGACGTAACCACCAATTCGGTCGTGCCGGAGAACGCCACCGCCGAGGCGGTGCTGCTCTGCAAGGAGCCCGGTATGGTGCTTGCCGGACTGCCGGTGGCGGAACGGGTGTTCAAGCTGGTGGAGCCGCGGCTGGAGTTCAAGGCGATCCGAGAGGATGGCGACCATTGTGAATACGGTGACGTGCTCGCCGAGATCCACGGCCCCGCCCGCGGGCTGTTGATCGCGGAACGGACCGCGCTGAACTTTCTGCAACGCCTGAGCGGCGTCGCCACCACTTCGGCGAAGTATGCCGCCGCGCTGGAGGGGACGAAGACGCTCGTGCTCGACACCCGCAAGACCACTCCCGGCTACCGCAACCTCGAAAAGTACGCGGTCGCGGTCGGCGGAGCCACCAACCACCGCATCGGCCTCTACGACCGGGTCATGATCAAGGACAACCACCGCGAGATGGCGGCGATGGAGGGCCCCGGCGGAATTGTCCGTTCGGTGGAGCGTGCCCGGCAGGCTCATCCGGAGCTGGAGGTCGAAGTGGAGGCCGACACCCTCGACGAGGTGCGCGAGGCGCTCGAAGCGGGTGCGGATCACATCATGCTCGACAACATGTCCGACGAGATGATGGCCGAGGCGGTGAAGCTGGTCAACGGGCGTGCCAAGCTGGAGGCCTCCGGCGGAATCACACTCGAACGGCTCCCGCGGATCGGAAAGATCGGGGTGGACTTTGTCTCCGCCGGTGCGCTGACCCACTCGGTCAAGGCCGCCGACATCTCCCTCGACATCCGGGTGTCGAAATGATCGCCCGGCTCACCGGGGAACTGGCGGAGAGCTCCTGCACCGCGTGCGTCGTCGACGCCGGCGGGGTCGGTTACGACGTGTCGATTCCGCTGTCGACCTTTGACAAATTGCCGCACCTCGGGGAGCGGGTACGGCTCTACATTCACACGCAGGTGCGCGAGGAGGCGATCACGCTGTTCGGCTTCGCGACGCAGGAGGAGCGGGAGCTGTTCCGCTACCTCATCAACGTCTCCGGCATCGGCGGAAAGCTGGCGTTGAGCGTGTTGAGCACGATGCCGGTCTCCGCTTTCTGCGCGGCGGTGGCCACCAGTGACATCAAGGCGATTTCGCGGATCAACGGCATCGGCAAACGGACTGCGGAACGGCTGGTGGTCGAGTTGCGCGACAAGCTCAGCGCCGCCGGAACCGGCACGGTTTTCGCGACGCCCGGAGAGGCCGCGCCCGCCGTCACCGCCGCGAACGAGGCGGCGCTCGCGCTGGAACAGCTCGGCTTCAAGCGCGACGCCATCGACCGGACACTCAAGGCGCTGCTGGCCGAACTGCCCGCGTCGGAGCAGACCAGCGAGAAACTCCTGCGCCAGGCGATCATCAAATTGAACTTCTGAGGATCGATGAAGCTGAGACGCAGACATTTCGAATGGATCGGCATCGTGTTTCTCGCGCTGGCGGCGCTGCTGTACAGCCAGCCGGAAGTCTCCATTTCGGGCAATGAATCGACCCGGTTCGCGGTCATTCAGGCAGTGGGGGAGCAGCATGTGTTCCACATCGAAAAGACCAACTTCCGGACCGTGGACCGGGTGATCCGCGACAACCACGTCTATTCGGACAAGCCGCTGCCGATCGGCTGGGGGCTCGGCATGGTCCACCGGGTGCTTCACGGCGTCACCGGCTGGAACTTCTTTGACAACTACAATCTTCTGATCTACCTCTTCAATCTCGGATTCGGCGGATTGATCAATATCCTGCTCTTCGTCTGGAGTTTCCGTCAGTTCTGCCGGGTGCGCCGCGGGAGTGTGCCGCTCAAGTTTCTGCTCGCACTCGGGATGTGCATCGGCACCTGGCTCTTCTCCTACTCCGTCACCGTCAACAACCACACCCCCGCCGCGCTGGCGGTGCTGGGGCTGTACGTCGTTCTGGAAAAGTACCGCCGCAGGCCTTCCCGCCGCCTGGCCGCCGCCGCCGGACTGACCGCCGGACTGGTGGCGGCCGCCGACCTCCCGGTCGGCGCGGTGTTCGCGGTTGCCGCGGTTGCTGCGCTCTGGCTGCTCGCGCCGCGCCGGGGAACGGATTTCCGCGGAAACCGCCTGCATCGGCTGCGGCCTCGCGGTCGGCGTCTGGCTACTCTGGCTCAACTACACCGCCTACGGAACGGTGATGCCGCTCTATGTGGCCGGTTCCGAGGGGACCTTCCGGGTGGTGAATCCCGGCTGGAGCTATCGGATGAGCTACCTCTTCGAATGTCTCCTCGGCTGTCGTGGATTGTTCAGTTATCAGCCGTTTCTTCTTTTCGCGTTGCCGGGGGCGTATTTCCTGTGGCGGGGAGGGCGGTTTTCGCACGTGGACAAGGTGTTTCTGGTCGCTGCGGCGGCGGTCATGCTCTTCTACCTCTTTTTTACCGTCGAATTCGGCGGCTGGGCGTATGGATTCCGCTATCTTATGCCGGTGATTCCGATCCTGTGGCTCATCGCCGGGCGCTGGCTGCTGGAAGCGCGGTTCCGACTTCTGAAGTGTGCGGTTGCCGTGCCGCTGGTCGCCGCGGGGATCGTGGCGGCGCTGGCGGGAGCCTACTCCCCCCTTCTGCGTCGCCTACGAAGGGGTCAATTCGCCGCCGGGGCACTTCACCCGCAACGTCCGCAGCACCTTCCTGGGGAACGTGTTCGCGTGGAGTTTCGCCACCGACGAGGATTCGGCGCTGAGCCGGGCGCTGCTGCGGCACTACGGCCCGGCCGATTCGATGAACTTTCTGCACAACACCTATTTCAACCTCAAACGGCCCGATCTTCTGCGCAAGGTGGCGGAACGGACCGAGCAGCTGCTACGCGAAGAGCGTGCGGATCAGCACCATGTAGAGCGCGGTTCCGCCGAAGATCGAAAGCAGTGAGTTGCGCCAGCGCAGATGGAGCAGCACTGTCGCTGCGGCGGCGATCAGCTCCGGCGCTCCGAAAGGGGCGCCGAGGAACTCCACGTTTCTGACGCAGTAGACCACCAGCATGGCGATGACGGCCGGGGGAGATGACGTTGCCGAGGTAGAGCACCAGTTCCGGCGGTCGCGCATTCTTCCGACCGAAAAGCAGGAAGGGGAAGGCGCGGATCAGAAAGGTCACCACCGCCATCACCACGATCGCCTGGAAGGTGTAGGCGGAATTCATGGCTGCACCTCCCGCGGTTCGAGTCGGCGCCGCAGAACCAGCAGGATGCCGATGATGGCGAGGATGGCGGGTACGAGCATCCGCTCCGGACCAAAGCAGACGAGGGCGGCGACGGTTGCCGCTGCGCCGATCAGGGCGGGAATGCGGTTTTTCCGTTCCAGACACTGTTCGGTGAGGATCACCAGAAAGAGCGCGGTCATGGTGAAGTCGATCCCGCGGGTGTTGCAGGTGAGCAGGGTTCCGGCGATGGCGCCGGCGACGCTGCCGAAGATCCAGTAGAGGTGGTCGAAGAAACAGACTCCGAGCATGAAGTCGCGCTGTGCGGTGCCGTGGTGCTCCCGGTCGCGGACCAGCAGGGCGTAGGTTTCGTCGGTCAGGCCGAAGATGAGGTAGAACTTCCGCCAGCCGTAACGGCGGAACTTTTCGATGAGGGAGATGCCGTAGACGCAGTAACGGATGTTGACCAGCAGCGAGAGCAGGGCGACCTCGATGAGCGGTGGCGCGCTGCGGAGGATGTCCACGGCGGCGAACTGGAGACTGCCGGAGAAGATGGTGACGCTCATGAGGAGCGCCCATGCCGGGCCGAAGCCGGACTGACCGAGCAGGATGCCGAAGGCGGCCCCCATCGTGGAGTAGCCCATCAGCACCGGGAGCGAGGTGATGAAGGCGGACTTTGCGGTTTTGCGATCCATGCCGGGCAGGTCCGGTTGATTGAACGATTTTCCAGATGTAAAATATAATATACACCGAATTTGCGGAATCCTCAACCCGGATCGGGGGACGGGGGGAAAATCGTGCGATTTTCCCCGGGCGGCTTGACAAGCGCGAAATAAGGATTACGTTAATGGTTGCGGGTTCGGGTGGCGCCCGGCTGTCAGACCGGTTCGGACACATCGTTCGGGAGAAGGCTGGAGGCGGGTTCGGCGGTTCCGGAACCGTCCGCGGGTTCCGATGGCGGAGGGAGTGTCCCGGAATATCGGAGTACAGAAACTAAGGAAAGGTACAGGAAATGTTAAAAAAAGTCGCGATGCTGCTCTGCGTGTTCGGTGCGGCAGCCGTCCTGACGGGATGTTCCTCGCTTCAGACGGCTTCCGTCGCTGATTTCAACAAGCAGGATGTGGTCTCCTCCGGAACTGCGGTGGAACACATCGCCGTTGCAACGCACGGTCTCTATCTGCTCTGGATTCCGCTGATCACCGGTTCCACCGACAACTTCGGCGTTCCGACGCTGGTCACCGACACGGTTTCGCCGCAGGCGCTGACCGCGGCGGTCACCAAGCAGGCCAAGGCGGCCGGTGCCCGCACCACGGCTGATCTGGTTACCGATGTCACCTCCGCCGGCTTCATCTTCTACTATCGCTCCGGAACCGCTTCCGGCACCGCGGTGAAGTAAGCGCAGGGAAAACGGAAACTCAACAGTCATAACGTAAGGAAACAGACAATGTATAAATTGATGACTCTTGTTGCGACGGTTTTGACGGCCGCGGTCCTCTGCGGCTGCGCGTCGGTCAGCGTTGTCGAAGGTCCGGATCTCAACGGTCAGAAACTGGCCCGTTCCGGCAAATCGGTTGCCCACCTGCAGGCGGAAAACTGGGGTATCTATCTTTTCATGATTCCGCTGATCACCGGTTCCACCGACAATCCGGGCAGCATGGTGTTCCTGCAGGACACGGTCACGGTCAAGAATGCGATTCAGATGCTGACCGCCAAGAGCAACGAGCTCAAGGCAACCGGCACCTACAATATCGTCACCAAGAACAGCACCAATCCGTGGTTCTTCGGCGTCAAGGAGATCCGCGTTTCCGCCAACGCCGTCAAGTAACGGCGGACGCGAACGATTGCAGACACACCGGAAAGCTCGCTTTCTGGTGTTTTTTCGTATGAAGCGCCGGGAACGGCGAAAGGAGGAGAGGAGTTTGCATCATGCTCGAGAGCAACTACTGGCGTGGAAACTTCTGTATTGAGGTGAGTCCGGCGCCCGGCACGCTGGTGATTTTCGGCGCGTCGGGAGATCTGGCGAAACGGAAACTGTATCCGGCGCTCTTCCATCTGTTCCGGCGCGGTCTGATGCATGAGGAGTCGCGGATTGTGGGGTGCGCGCGCACGGCCTATTCGGACGAGGCGTTCCGCGAACACATCCGGCCCGAACTTGCCGGCGGCAGCGAAAGTCAGGTGAACGACTTTCTGAAGCGGGTCTACTACCATGCCGGGGATTACTTTGCGCCGGAGTTCTACGGTTCGCTGGGCCGCCGTCTGGACGAGCTCGAACGCGGCTGTGAACTGCCCGCGAACCGGACGATCTATCTGGCGATGCCGGCGAAGCTCTACCCGCCGATTCTGGAAAATCTTTCGAATGCCGGGCTGCTGACGGAACCGGAGGATGGGAGTTCGTGGCGCCACGTGGTGCTGGAGAAGCCGTTCGGGCGGGACTTCGACTCTGCCGAAGCGCTCGACCTGCAGCTGCACCGCTACCTCAAGGAGGATCAGATTTACCGGATTGACCACTACCTCGGCAAGGACACCGTGCAGAACATTCTGATGCTGCGCTTCGCCAATCTGATCTTCGAACCGGTCTGGAACGCCCACTACATCGACCATGTGCAGCTCACGGTCGCCGAAACGCTCGGCGTCGAGCATCGGGCCGGATACTATGAACAGGCCGGACTGCTGCGCGACATGTTCCAGAACCACATGCTCGAGATGCTGGCGATGGCCGCGATGGAGATGCCCGCCTCGTTTTCACCGGACGCGGTGCGCGACGAGAAGGTGAAGCTGATCCGGTCGATCCGCCCCTTCGATCTGGCTCATCTCGGGGAGTCGGTGGTGCGCGGGCAATATGCCGGCTACCGTTCCGAGCCCGGGGTGGCGCCGGATTCCACGATTGAAACCTTCGTCGCCGCCCGTTTCATGATCGACAACTGGCGCTGGAAGGGGGTCCCCTTCTACCTGCGCTCCGGCAAAAAACTTGCGGCGAGAAAAAGTGAAATCGCGATCGTCTTCAAACATGTGCCGCATTCGATCTTCACGCCGATCCGGGCGGCGGATATGCAGCCGGACACGCTGGTTCTCAAGGTGCAGCCCGACGAAGGGATGGAGCTGACGATCCAGGCCAAGCAGCCGGGGCCGAAGCTCTGCATGGGCGGACTGAGTCTGAACTTCCGCTACTCCGAGCTCCCCCGGCGGGGGAGAGTTTCGAAGCCTACGAGCGGCTGTTGCTCGACGCGATGCTCGGCGACCAGACGCTCTTCATCCGCAGCGACGTGATCGCCGAAAGCTGGAAGCTCTTCACGCCGGTGCTGGAGAACTGGGGCGAACAGTGTCCGCTCGCGGTGTACGCTCCGGGGACGGACGGGCCGGAGGAGTCCTTCCGGCTGCTCTTTCGTGACGGCCGCGAATGGCGGCCGCTGACGCCGGAACTGTGAGGAGCCGGGCGGAATGGGACTCTTCAAGCTGCACGCTCCCTACGCCCCCGCCGGCGATCAGCCGGAGGCGATTGCGAAACTGCTGGCGAACTTCCGCGAAGGGCGCCGCTACCAGACGTTGCTGGGGGTGACCGGTTCCGGCAAGACCTTCACGCTGGCGAACGCGATTGCTGAACTGGACCGGCCGGTGCTGGTGCTGTCGCACAACAAGACGCTGGCGGCGCAGCTTTACAGCGAGTTCAAGGGGTTTTTCCCGGAGAACGCGGTGGAGTACTTCATCAGCTACTACGACTACTACCTGCCGGAGTCCTACATTCCGCAGACCGACACCTACATCGCCAAGGACGCCTCGATCAACGAGAACATCGAAAAGCTCCGCCTCTCGGCGACGGCGAGCCTGGTGGAGCGGCGCGACGTGATCGTGGTGGCGAGCGTCTCCTGCATCTACGGCTTGGGTTCGCCCGACGACTATGCCGACCTCTGCGTCCACGTCGCGGTCGGCGACACCAACGGGCGGGACGAGATTCTCCGCCGGCTGGTCGACATCCAGTACAGCCGCAACGACACCGCGCCGGAGAAGGGGGAGTTCCGGGTACGGGGAGATGTGGTGGACATCTTCGAACCGCAGCGCGACGACTTCATCCGGGTGGCCTTCTTCGGCGACGAGGTCGAGTCGATCGAGCGGCGCGACGTCACCTCCGGCAAGGTGAAGACCCGTCCGGAGGCGGTGACGCTCTTCCCCTGCCGTCACTTCGTGCTGCCGCCGGAGCGGATCGAACACGCCGCGCACAACATTCTCGCCGAAATGCGCGACCGGGTCGCCTGGTTCGAGAAGAACAATCTGCTGGTCGAGGCACAGCGGCTCTACCAGCGGGTCACCTACGACATCGAAATGATGCGGGAGATCGGCTATTGCAGCGGCATTGAGAACTATTCGATGCACCTGTCGAACCGCCGCCCGGGGACGCGCCCCTACTGCCTCTTCGACTTCTTTCCGCCGGACTTCCTGACCGTCATCGATGAATCGCACGTGACGTTGCCGCAGCTGCAGGCGATGTACAAGGCGGACCGCAGCCGCAAGCAGGTGCTGATCGATCACGGCTTCCGGCTGCCGTCGGCGCTGGAGAACCGGCCGTTGCAGTTTCAGGAGTTCGAGGAGCTGGCGGGGGACACGGTGTTCGTCTCGGCCACGCCGGGGAGCTACGAACTGGAGCGCTCCGGGCCGCCGGTGGAGCTGATCGTGCGTCCGACCGGGCTGCTTGATCCGCGGATCGAGGTGCGGCCGCTGGAGGGGCAGGTGGACGATGTGATTGCCGAGATCCGCAAGGCCGCCGCGGCCGGGGAACGGACGCTGGTGACGACGCTGACCAAGAAGAGTTCCGAACGGCTTGCCGACTATCTGGCCGAACTGGGGATCCGGACCAGCTATCTGCACTCCGAACTGGACGCGCTCGAACGGGTCCGCGTTCTCAACAAGTTGCGGGACGGGGAGTTCGACTGCGTCATCGGCATCAACCTTCTGCGGGAGGGAATCGACCTGCCGGAGGTGGCGCTCGTCGCCATTCTCGACGCGGACAAGGAGGGATTTCTCCGTTCGGAGCGCTCGCTGGTGCAGACGGCGGGGCGCGCCGCGCGGAACAAGGACGGGCGGGTGATTCTCTACGCCGACAGCATCACGCCGGGGGATGCAGGCGCTGATCGACCAGACCGAAGCGCGCCGCCGCCGCCAGATCGCCCACAACAAGGAGCATGGAATCACGCCGCAGACCATCCGCAAGGAGCGGCACTTCACCATCGGCGAGATCGTCTCGCCGGAGGCGTCGAAGGGGAAGAAGAAGATGCCGTCGCTGGCCGGTTCGATGATCACCGATTCGACCGATCTGGGCGGGCTGGGGCTTTCGCCCGCCGATCAGCAGGCGCTGATTGCGGAGCTGACCGGCGAGATGCTCCGCGCGGCGGAAGCGCTCGAATTCGAGCGCGCGGCCGATCTCCGCGACCGGATCCGGAGCCTCTCCTCCGGCAAGTGACCGACACAAAAAAGAGGAGAGGTTGTTGCACCTCTCCCCGTTCGGAACAAAGCTCGAATTAGTGCCAGCTGGCGATGTCGTCGCAGGTTGCATCCAGACTACTGCCGACATCGTACAGGATATTTTTGGCATTATTGTCTTCTCCATTGGGACCATAGGAATAAACAATTGCTTTTGCCGCGAGTGATTTGTTGGTATCAGCCGGATTGGGAATTTCGTCTGTGAGCTGTGTATTGATAATGATAACGTAACGGTTTCCCCATGGATCACGCCAGAGATGTTTTCTATTTTCTTTAGCCTCATCCGAAGTAGCATTATAGTCTATGCTCGGATCAAATTTTGGGCTGGGATCCAGGAATTTCATTTTCCGCTTGTTGATATTGGGATTGTTGACCTGATTGGGAACAGACAGTTCCGCGATAAAACAATCATAGGCATCCACCGAGGTGTCGTTCCCTCCTCCCAGGGTAATACAGTCGGAAAATTTACCGGAGCCTTTCGAGACATCTTTCCCGTCAAAAGAATATGTATTTGTAGAACCTGATTCCGGAGCAACCATCTTGTTGTAGGTGCTCTCCACGCCCTTGAGGGCGAGGAGAATCGTGGCCATATCCGACTTCGCCTGGGTGATTCTGCCCCTGCATCTGGGCGCGGATGACCGCCGGGATGACCAGCCCGGCCAGAATGGCGATGATGCCGATCACCACGAGGAGTTCGACGAGGGTGAAAGTCTGTTTCTGTTTCATTTTTCTATTCCGTTGCTTCGTATTGACCGTATATCGTTCGGAAATTCAGTTTCCCACTAGTGTTATAGTAAATGCGGATTGGTGATTTTTCAATGGCAGAACCGTTTTTTTTGCAAAAAATAGTTCAAAATCCGTTCTCCGGCTTGAAAAAAACGATGCAGCGGTTAGGTTATGAATATAGGACTATCCTGAAAAATCAAGGCTTTTTTTCGAGAAAGGGCTTCTTTTATGAGACAGCAGCGTTTCACTCTCGTCGAACTCCTCGTGGTGGTCGGCATCATCGCCGTCCTCGCCGGGCTCCTGATGCCGGCGCTGAACCGGGCGCGGATCTCCGCCCGTACCGCCGAGTGCCTCAGCAACCAGCGGCAGGTGAGCCAGTTCATCAAACAGTCGATGAACGACAACGACCAGCATTTCATGTCGTACCGGAAGGATAAAACAGAATCCACAGCAATGGAAGAACAACAGTGGGGTTCCTACCTGAAGAACAAGAACTACATTCAGGATGTGGCGGTGATGCGTTGTCCCGCGTTTGAATACACCGCCAACGGTGATTTGGATAATCGGCTGACGCAGATCTACGGTGCGGCATTCACCTCGGCGAAAGAGGGCTTCGATTTCCGGGGAACCACGCACCTGTTGGATGGCTCGACTCAGATTGCTCCCAACGCTCTGGCGCTCGGCGGCTGCTGCGGCACCGGGGGCACGGGCGGTGCGGATCTTCTCGCCAGCCCGCTGATGCAGTTCGGCACGTCTCCCTCCTCCACCGCGGCCGGAAATCCGACAAAAATTCATGGTGATTTCGTCAATCTTTTCTTCCTCGACGGCCACTGCGAATCGCTGAACAAAGAAGGAACCGAGGGAAGATACTATCCCACCGACAGCGATGCTGCCAAGATTTCCAAGTGGCTGGATCCGGATGATGAATAAGGGAATTTTTTGCGGAGGATAAAATCATGGCTGGTGTGAAACTTTACAATAAAACCGGCGACGAAAAGGCGGTTCGGACACAGGAGGCGATTGAGAAGAAGTTCGGCTTCATCCCGGAGGTGTTTCAGGCGATGGGGCGGAACGGCGACTTCCTCCAGGCGGCGATGCACATGGCCGATGTCGCCGGGCAGGGGCTCGATGCGAAGACCCGCGAACTGATCATCATCGCGGTCAGCGCCGTCAACGGCTGTGCCTACTGTCTGGACGCCCACCGCTCCGCGGCGCTCGCCGCCGGCGTCACCGACGAGGAGATCACCGCCGCAATCGAGGTCGCCGCGTCGATCAGCCTTTACAACAACTTCAACAAGGCGATCAGCCTCAATTCCGACCTCAAGACCCGCTGAGCGCGGCGAAGGCGGACTGGAACGGGCGTTTCCGGGGATTCCCGGGAGCGCCCGCCGCGTTTTTGACCTCTCTGAACTCCCTTCCGCCCGGGCGCGCTGAATTTTTTCTGAGACCCGTGAAGTGACGTTTTTATGGTTCGGGAAGAAAAAAGTTCTTTTTTCTCCTGAACCGGCAACCGCCTTCTGATGCACCTGCGCCGCTGTGCGGTGCCGTCAGCCGAGGTGCTGGCCGCAGTCCACCCGGAGGATCTCGCCGGTGATCGAGTCGTTGCGGCAGAGGAAGAGGACCGCTTCGGCGAGGTCGGCAAGTTCCACCTTGCGCCGGAGCGGCAGGGTGGGGAGCGTCTTCTCCATCTTCGAGTGTTCCTGACCGACCGGCGGCAGGACCGGACCGGGGGCGACGGCGTTGAAGCGAAACTTCCGGGGGCCGAGTTCGCGGGCGAGCTCCAGCGTCGCCTCCGCCAGCGCCCGGCGGGAGAGCGAATAACAGCCGCCGCGAGGCGAGACTCCGGAAATCTCCTGATCGAGCAGATTGACCACCACCCCTTCGGTGAGATCAGGCTGTGCGGCAAACGCCTTCATGAGCGCGAGCGGACTCCAGAAATTCACCTCGAAGTGTTCGCGGTCGAGCGCTTCCGGAGCGTCGGCGAGCGGGGCGAGGCGGTACAGCGAGGCGTTATTGATGAGGATGTCCACCCGCCCCGCTTCGGAGAAGAGGCGGAGCGCTTCGCCCGGGCGCGCGAGGTCCGCCTGCAGCACCCGGTGGCGTGCCGTACCGCCGGGGAGGGTGTTTACCAGCGTTTCCGCTTCGGCGCGGGAGTTCCGGCAGTGCAGCAGGAGCCGCGCTCCCGCCGCGGCGAAGGCGCGGGCAAGCTCCGCGCCCACCCGTCGGGCACCGCCGGTAATCAGTACAAATTTCTCTTCAATCCGCATATTTTCCCCCGATCTCTTTTGAAAAACAGCATTCAGCATATTATATTCCATGGTGCCCCTGAAAGCAAACAGCAAAAAGAAGGTTTGTCATGAAAACGCTCCGTTTCCGTTTTACCCTTGTGGAGGTCCTCGCCGTGGTGGCGCTGGTCAGCCTGCTCGCCGCCATCGGCTTCGGCGCCTACAGCTACGCGATGAACGCCTCGCGCGAATCCAACACCAAAGCGCTGCTCAAGCGCATCGAAGCGGGGCTGGAGAGCTGCCGCACCAAGTACGGATACTATCCGGCGAGCACGTCGTTCGGTATGGTCAAGTTCAAACTTGACAGCTCGAATCGGATTTCTGATGTAGAGTTCAATGCCACTTCCGAGTTGAACAAAACCACACTGAGCGATGAAATGCGCAAGGAGTTTCTCCGGGTGGTGGAAGAGGAATCTCTGAAGAAGGGGAAAACTGGAGATTTCGTTCTGGAGGACAGCTGGGGCGGGGCGATCTATTACCGTTATCCCGGTTTGATCAACAAAGGCGGCTACGATCTGGTTTCTCCCGGCCCGGATGGAAAGTTCGGGAAAAATAATAAGACCGATCCTCAGTCGGACAGAAGCGATTACTACTCCGACAACGAGAAGGTCTGCGACGATATCACGAACTTCTGACGGTTTTGAAGAGAACGCCCGGCACGGAAAAGCCGGGCGTTTTTTCATTCAAAGAGGTAGTACTGCGTGTCCTCGAACTCGCTCTGCTTCATCTCGATGTTGCGTGAGGAGAAGGGAAACAGCAGAATGGTCCAGTTGATGAACTCCGACATATTGCTTACTCCGTCGACCGTGCGCACCGGTTTCCGGCTGGGGGTATCCAGCACCGTCAAGCTGAATTTCCCGTATCCGCGTCGGGTCACCCGTTTGAAGATGGCGATTTCCGGAATGGCGAAGCTGAGGTCGGTGTTCGGCAGCGGAATCGGCAGCTCCGGCGTACCGATCAGCACCTGGCTCGACGAGGTCGCCAGCGTGCCGGAAATCAGCCGCATCGTGTAGGCGGCCTCTTTCTCCTCCTTGACGACGACGGCGCCAGCCTTGGCAAGGTAAAGTTCGAAACAGCCCTGCACATAATTCTTATCCACCTGCGGCGCGAGGTTGGAGTAGTCGGCGAACACCTTGGCATCCCGGTACATGCTGAAATCGATCTGGTACATGCACCGCTCGACGGCGGAGGAGATCAGCAGCTGCTCAACGATATTGCGGCTGGTGTTGGTGATGGTGGGGGTCGAACAACCGGTGTGCAACAGAAGACAGCCCGCCGCCGCCACCAGCAGAAGAACAAGGGGAAATCTTCTGCCTGTGACGCCATTGTTCCGGCGAAAGGTCAATCTTCCTTCTCCCGGTTTTTCAGCCGTTCGACATCCTGCCGGGCGAATTCGATCACCTGATCGAAGCGGGCCGCGTTGCTGGAATCCGCCTCCACCAGCGTCTGATGCGCTTCAGTGACGGTTTCCGCGGTGGTCAGCATGTCGTTGCGGGAGGCGTTTCCCGTTCGCGGCGGACCATTGCGGCGCATCCGGATCGCTCCCCTCCGTGAAGGTGAAGAGCTTGCTCACGCCGAGATCGCGGAGCAGTTTTTTCAGGGTATCGTTCGCGTTGAGCAACTCCACCGTCGCATTGCAGCGGCGGGATTTCAGGCCGATCATGGAGAGCACCCCCATGAAGGTGCTGTCCATCGCGACACAATCGCCGAGGTCGATCCGGAAGCATCGGAATTCATTGGACGACTTCGCCAGTTCGCGCAGCGGCACCGCGTATTCGAAATTGGCGCGGCCGGTGACCTTGACCGAGTAAACTCCGTCGTGACGCGAGATGAGCAGATCGGATTCTTTCATCGGGGAGCTCCTTTCCGGTTCCTGAATTATTTGCTCTGAAGGACCGCTTTGATCCGGCGCACGCCGCGGCTGGAACTCTCCTCCTTGAGGATTTTGAAGTGTCCCAGTTCGCCGGTATGCGACGCGTGCGGTCCGCCGCAGATCTCTTTGCTGACGTCGCCCATCGTGTACACCTTGACCCGGGCGTCGTACTTGTTCTCGAACAGCCCCATTGCACCGCTCTCCTTCGCCTCTTCGATGGTCATCTCCTCGCAGACCACCGGCAGGTCGCGGTCGATCGCCTCGTTGACGAGCTTCTCCACTTCGGCGAGCTGTTCCGGCGTCATCTTCTCTTCATGGGAGAAGTCGAAGCGGAGCCGTTCGGCGGTGATGTTGGAGCCGCGCTGTTCGACATGGGTGCCGAGCACCTTGCGCAGTGCCGCCTGCAGCAGGTGGGTCGCGGTGTGGAGTCGGGCGGTTTCAACCGAGCTGTCGGCGAGTCCGCCTTTGAACTTCTGTTCGGCGCCGGCTCTCGAAAGCTCCTGATGTTTGGCGAAGGCGGCGTCGTAACCGGCGCGGTCGACCTCGAATCCCTTCTCCTTCGCCATTTCGATGGTGAGCTCGATCGGGAAGCCGTAGGTCTCGTAGAGGTTGAAGGCGTTCTTGCCGGAGATCACCTTTTTGTTGATGTGCGGCGGCACGCGGTCGATCAGCTTCTGGAATTCGTGCGTTCCCTTTTCCAGCGTGACGGCGAACTGTTTCTCCTCGCGGTTGAGCTCTTCGCAGATGACCGCCTTCTGGCGGCGCAGTTCCGGATAGACGTCGCCGAACTCTTCGATGATCGCTTCGGCGATTTTCGCGGTGAAGTTGTCGGTAATGCCGAGCTTGCGACCTTCGCGGATGGCGCGGCGGATCAGGCGGCGCAACACATAGGGCTGGTCCACCTTGCCCGGGGTGATGCCGTCGGCGAGGATGAAGGTCGCGGCGCGGAGGTGGTCCGCGATGATCCGCTCCGAAGGACTGCGGGGGCCGGAGACCGGCTCGGTTCCGCGGATCTCATCGAGCTTCGCGAAAATCGGCGCGAAGATTTCGGTCTCGTAGCAGCTGGTTTTTCCCTGCAGAATGGCGGTGACCCGTTCGAGTCCCATGCCGGTATCGACGTTGCGCTGGGCGAGCGGTTCATACTTGCCTTCGGCAGTCTTGTTGTACTCCATGAAGACGTCGTTCCAGATCTCAACCCAGCGCTTGTCGGCCGGATCGAACTTTTCCGGCGGCGGCAGTTCGCCGGTCCAGTAGAACATTTCGGTATCCGGACCGCAGGGACCGGTAATGCCGGCGGGACCCCACCAGTTGTCTTTTTTGCCGAGTTTGGCGATCCGTTCGGCCGGGATGCCGAGGGAGTTCCAGAGTTTCCAGGCGGTTTCGTCGAAGGGGGCGTCCTCGTCACCGGCGAAGACACTCACCGCGAGCCGTTCGACCGGGATGTTGAGGTTCTCCTTGCCGGTCAGGGAATTCGAAACTGAAATGGATCGCCTCCTCCTTGAAGTAGTCGCCGAGCGACCAGTTGCCGAGCATTTCGAAGAAGGTGAGGTGGACGGCGTCGCCGACCTCGTCGATGTCGCCGGTGCGGATGCACTTCTGAAAGTCGGTGAGCCGTTTCCCGGCGGGATGTTTCGCCCCTGGAGATAGGGGACGAGGGGGTGCATTCCGGCGGTGGTGAAGAGGCAGGTCGGATCGTTTTCCGGAATCACCGGAGCGCTCTGAATCTCCTGATGGCCCTTCGACTTGAAGAACTCGATGTATTTACGGCGGATGTCAGCTTCTTTCATGGGGAATTTTCCAGTATTTTTCTATGTTTCGCAGTATGTGAAAAATCATTCTAATAATCTACTCTTGATTGCGGAAAATTCAAGTCATAACCGATGGTGGCGGCTAGACTTTTCCATTTTTCACACAGAGAAAGGCAACCGGGGCGGTACGGGAGGGCTGGGAAAGGGTGTGGTCTCGGTTTTTCTGCCGAAAAATTTCATTTGTTGATACGGTTGACGAAATATGACAATGTCACAGGTTAAGCTACATAATTCAGCAATAAAGTTAAAATTTTTTAAAAAAAAGTGTATTGATAAAATGAAAAAAAATAAAATTGCACTCTTGACATTGTCTTGGAAGTATAGTATACTATAATTGTAATGCACAAAGCAGAAAGGTGTATGATGGCTGATAAACTGCGAGATGCCCGTGAGTTTATTCTTGAGCGGATTGAATCCGGCGAATTTGCCGGCGGTGAGAAGTTGCCGTCGGCACGTGATCTCGCGGAACAAACCCGGATTTCATTTGTCATTATGCAGATGGCGTTTATTTCGCTGGTTACGGACGGGGTGCTTTATACTGTCCCGCGGCGTGGAACTTTTGTCCGTAATGATTGGTACGAGCGGATTCTGCCCAACAGTTTCTGGGCCGGATATGAGATTTACGGCTCTATTTTTACGCAGCGGATTCTGCCGCATCAGCCGGCTTTCCGGTTGAGTCGCCGATTTCAAAGCGCTTCTTTTGAAGTGCGCAGCACCTGCCGGCGGCTTCCCTTCAGCAGCATTTTCTGAATCTCTCCGAATTTTTTGACGCGGAGTTCCCTGGCAAGGAGGATTTCTTTCTGCAGAGAATCGAACAGTTTCGGACTCCGGGCGGAAAGCTGTTTGCTCTGCCGCTGATCTTTTCTCCCCGCGGCATTCTCTGCAATCGCGCCTGTTTTCAAGAGGCTGGCTGCAGGCTGCCTCCGCAGGATTGGAATTGGAATGATTTTCTGGATGTCATTCGGCAACTGCGGCGGCGGCTTCCCGCCGGACGAATTTTTCCTGACCTGCAGCTCATGCATTACTGGGCCACCTGCCTGACAGCTCTCGGAGGAAAGATTCTGGAGAAAAAAGGGGACGCGCTGGAAGTCGCTCTGGAATCGGAAGAGTCGCGCAAGGCGCTGGAACAACTTTGGACACTCGCGCATATGCTGCTGGATGAGAATTCGGATCATTGTCCGGAACGGCAGTGCGCCATGTCGCTTTGTGCCCGCCAGGATATTGTTCTTCTCGGAAGCGATGGATATATCTTGCCTTTGCCGCATCTGCCGGGGGAGGTGGGATATTCTGTGGTGGCTGGCGATTTGTTCTGTGTCCGCAATACGGTAAATGATTTTGGCGTGGTACGCGACATGATTCGGATTCTGCTTTCGGAGGAGGTACAGGATGAACTTGGGCGCCGGAAGTTTGGGATTCCGATTCGGCGGAGTTCGGCCATACGCTCTTTTGACGAGTCCGATCCTGTCGATCGTTTTTACTGGTCGTCTGTTTCGAAAATTCATGTTGAACCGTGCCTGCTTCATCCGGTATGTCTTCAGATCTTTCACGCTGCAATGCTGCAGGCATGGCGGGAAAAGCGCAGTGTTTCGGAATTCATTGCGGAAGTTGCTCCAGTTTTGCGAGGTATTATAAACTATTACCGATTCTGAATATGAGCGGTTGCAGACAAAATCAAGAGTTTCCGACCACAGAAGAACAGTATCGGGAATCGGGATTGCCGTCCGGCTGCGAAATATCCGGCATCAATGGAGTTGATGCAAAATGGCTGTCATTTCAATCACATTAATTGAATTTTTATTGTGTCAATATGACGATGGTGAGAAATGCTGTCGAGTCGGCAATTTTCAATGCAGAAGAAATCTGCATATGGAATAAAACTCATATAAAAAAGGAGCAGGAATTTGCAACATTCGAAATGGAATCAGGTTGTCATCTCAATTGCTGGAACATATGGAGGAAAGCTGGTAGAATGAAACGATTTTTTACACTTATTGAATTGCTTGTTGTTATTGCGATCATTGCGATTCTTGCTGGACTGCTTCTTCCGGCACTCAACAGTGCGCGCGAACGGGGACGTGCCGCCAAATGCATTTCCAACTTGAAACAGTGCGGTACGGGATTGGAACTGTATTCCAATGACAATAGCGGCATGGTACTTCAGGTGGTTCCATATGACTCGGCAAGCACGATTGAATGGCATATGGCCCTTCGGGCATGGGTCTGGAAGGCCGGCAGTCAGTTGGATCTTCAGCCTCTGGGGTATACGCCTTACATCAAGACCAGCGGTCTGGAGCCCACTGTTTGTCCCTCCACAAACGTAAGTCAAATCAACTCTCTCAGCGCATATGGAATGATTGAAACGACTTATTCCGGAAACTGGGATTCCATTCGTGAGGAGGTCGGCCGCATAGATCATCGCTTCAGCGGCACGGAAAAGTATTTGATTTTGAGGAAGCAGAAACAGCCTTCCAGAACAGTGCTTGTCGCGGATTCCGGGTATCTGATTACCAGGAACGAGTTTTCTCAAAATCTCGGTTACAGAACGTTTGTACATTCCTTTCAGGGCAATACCGTCGCCGGCAGCTTGATGCTCCGTCACGGCGACCGGGCAAACGTTCTTTTTGGAGACGGCCATGTTGCAGGACTGGATTTGGGCGGGTTGAAGGAAACAGCCAATAAGTTCGAACAGGTGCTCAACAGAAACGGGGTTGTGGTTGAGTGATTTATTGAGACGGAGAATGAAATGATGAGACCCCCGGTGTTTTTCTGCTGCCTGTTGCTTTCATTTTCTGCTGTTGCTGGACAGAGTGTGGAAAAGAAAAGCATCATTTTGTCGGAAGGGGTGGCTGTCAGAGCGCCGACAGTGAAATTACAGCTTCCGAAAAATGCGGAAATCATTCGCGGGAAGCAGAAATGGAGGCGAATCCTGAAACTTGACGTCGCTCCGGATAATGCTGCAAATGACCATGTCGCCCGCATTGCTGTTGATGTGCCGATCAACAGCGCAGTATGGGGAGAAATACTCTATCGCGGAGAAAAAATTATTCCGTTGAAAGAAAAAAGGGCGGAATTGTCTGGGAACTGCATTTCCCGGATGACTCCGGCGGCAAGGTGCTGTATGAGCCTTCCTCTGTCGACGGTACGTTCTCCTGGCGGTATGGAATGTTTATGCGGAAACATCTTCCCGCACAAGGCGGGGAGTGCTTTTACTGGGATTGCGAAATGCATCAGGCTCTGTCGAATTTGATCTTTCTTCGCTGATTGCTGCTGCATTCGATCCGCTGAAATCGGACCGAACTGAACTTCGTCCGGAGGAAGTTCGGGAAATCGGTCTGCTGGAAACACGATTGAAGGAGGATTTGCTGAAGAGAAAAGTAGCCGATGAAAAGGACATTCGTTCCTCTCTCGCCGTTTTGCAGGAGGACGGCAGTTTTGCCGGGATAGACTACGGATCAATGAATCGGTCCGCGTGGGCCCCCCGCACGGCATTTGAAAAATGCTTATGAATGGGCTCTGGCCTGGGCCAGACCGGGACAGAAGTTTTACCAGTGCGGTGAGCTTGCCGTGGCGATTCGATCTGCAGTTCGTTACTGGGTGAAACATCGCCCGCAGAGTGATAACTGGTGGTTCAACGATATCTTTGTGCCGGAAAAGATGTCTCAGATTCTTCTGCTGGCGCGCCCGGTTTTTTCAGCGGAAGAGTTCTCCGCCGCACTGGAGGTGTGCCGGCAGGCCGCGTTTTTACCGCGCTTTGTCGGACATAACTTGCTTTATGTGGCAAAAAACATATTCAATCGGGCGGTTCTGGAGCGCAACCCCGTTGCACTTCAAGCCGCAATTCGCACTCTTTCGGCCGGATTGTGTTTCGCAGAACCCGCTCCTCAGGATAATACTGCGGATTTTGGCGGACTCCGTGCTGACGGCTGTTATCAGCAACATGGATTTCAGGTTCAGTTCGGGAATTATGGCGGGGCATTTTTTCAGGACGCCGCTTATTGGGCCAATATGTGGAAAGGAACACGTTACGCTTTGAATGAAGAACAATGGGATCTGTTGCGTTATGTGGCGTTTGATGGTTTTCGCTGGGTTCTCTGGAAAGGGAATATGGATCTTCTGGCGATCGGCCGGCAGCTCGGGAGAAACGCCGCCGTCATTAAAGGGAAGATGGCTCTCCGGACTTTCGAAGCACTTGGTCATTCCGATCCGCGCGGTGCAGAACGCTACCGTATTGTAGTGGAGGAAAATGTTTCCGGAAAAAATCAATTGACGGGGAACCGTTATTTCTGGAATTCCGGTTACATGACGCATCGTCGCGGGCTGTGGTGTGCGTCGGTTCGGATGAACTCCTGTCGAGTGACGCCTGTTGAGGATGGTATCAACTGGGACAATGCGCTTGGACGATATTTTTCCGAAGGGGTTTGTCTGATCTATCGGACCGGCCGGGAATACGAGAATATCACTCCCTGCTGGGATTGGACGAGGTTGCCCGGAACTACGCTTCCTGCCTCCCCGATCCGCACTTCAGAAGAGAGCGAGAAGATCGGACTGCGATGCGGAACTCGGCCGCCGCGCTGGACTTTCAGCCGGAGTTGGCGACTGAAAGGGGAAAGCATTTTTACCGGTGGCGTCAGCGACGGAATCCATGGCATCGCTGCGCATGTTCAGAATATTGACGGGGTCCGGGCAAAAAAAGCATATTTCTTTGACACGGATGCGATTTATGAGCTCGGTGCGGCAATTGAATCGGAAAGTCCGTATCCTGTCGCCACGACCGTCAACACTGTTTTGCGTCGCGGGGCTGTTCGACAGGGGGATGGCTGGGTGCATCACGACGATATCGGATATCGAGGTCGCGGGTGGCGAATTGTCACAGGAAAACGAGCTGGAGACTGGCGTTATCTGGAAGGAGGATTGCTGGAAGCAATGCCGGTCCGTTGTGATCTGTTTTCATTGGTGGTGGAGCATGGGACGAAAATTTCCGGAGGTACCTATGAGTTCGTCATCCTTCCGGGGATGACAGCGGAGGAGACTGCGGCATGGAACCGTTCCTATCTGCTGGCCAACAATAAAAATCTGCAGGCGGTCAAATTGGCCGATGGTACTATTGCGGCTGTGTTTCATATACCGTGGCGGTTGAAATTTTTCGAGACCGATTCGCCTGGAGTTTTCCTGATCAGGCAAAATCAGGTCTGGGCCGCAGATCCGACGGCGGAGCTGAGACAAATGACGCTTTCTCTTCATGGGCGCAGACAAATTGTCAAGTTGCCTGCGGGGGAGTGGGCGGGAAACGGAGTACAGGTTCTCTGGACTGCGCAATAAATTTTTTCTAAGCAATTGAATTGCTCCGGGAACGAGTCGAGTTTATTTCGGTAAAACCATGTTGCGACGCGTTGGAAGCGGTGAGGTATTATCTCCCGGGTACTGTCCCGGTATTTTCTCCAAGAGAGCCGGGCCGCGGCTGCAGTTCCGCCTGGAAATAGCCGAATACGTTGTGTCCGTCATAGAGGAACGGTACCGGAGTGTTTTTCGTGTAGACCTCTTTGTTCAGGCTGGTCCGGACCATCATGAAGGTGAAGGCGTCGCCCGGCTGCGGCGGGCGGCGGATCCACTTCGAATGGAGCTGTTCGAACGGTACGGCGATTTCGATGGAGTAACCCGCGTCTTCCCGCTTCGCCGCACAGCGGACGCCCCGGTCCGCCTGATCCCGCAGTGTGAAGAAGCCGCCCCATTCGGAAAAGATGTGCTTCCGAGCCCAGAGCTCCCCATCCGGATTGACGATGAATTCGAAATAGAGGTTCTCCTCCTTGTCCGGCCGCACGAAGAGTTCCAGCGAGTCTCCCAGATAGATCCGTTTTCCCGGCTCCCGGAAGGCGTGGATCTCCTCATCCGGGAAACGCACGGCGACATAGAGGTGGCCGTCGCGCCAGCCCGCCAGCCAGAGAGAGGGGCGGGATTGCGGCGTCTTCCCCGTTGCGGTTCATGACGAACTCCCCTGAGAAGCGCAGGGCGTCGCGCCACTCCGCCGCTTCCGGCGTACCGTCGATTCGGGGCGCGGCGGCGAGCCGGGGCAGGCGCGCGACCGGGACCGGGTGTTTCCATTGGAAGCCCAGTTCCGCCTCGTTGCGGATCCGGGCGAGCGTCTTTACCGCCTCAGGATAGAGATCCTCCCCCGGAGAACCGCGCCATAGGGATTGTACTGGCCGCGCTGGTTGGTGACGAATTCCGCCGGGGTTCCTTTGCCGCGGTCGTAGAAGGGGCGGCCGAACATGATCTCCCGGGCCGCCGCCTCCTCTTCCGGCGTATAATCGGGCGTGCGGCAGCCGGGCAGCAGCGGCAGCAGCGCGAAAAAGCAGAAGGAGCCGTCTCATCGGCACGACACCGCAATTTTGCTCCCCGCCGGAGCGCGGAAACTGCGCAGCTCATAGGGGGGCGAGGGCGAGCTCGAAGGAGCCGTTTTGCTTCCCGCCGGTGACGAGGTCGGTGCACTCGCCATTGACCGAAATCTTCACCGCTCCCGGCGCATGATGGGTATTGACCACGTAGAACCAGAGCGCTCCGCCGTGTTCGAGGGCGCGCGCCTTGATGACGTCGGTGCCGCCGGGGAGGTCATGGAACCGCTTCGCCGGAAGCGCCCGGAACGCCTTGATGAAGGGGGTGAGCAGGGGCTCCATGCCGTAACTGCCGATCAGGAATCCACCCTTGGTGATGCCGAGCAGGTCGGTATAACGCAGCGGCAGCACGTAGTGGCGCATCGCGTGGACACCCGCCGGATTCAGCGTCGAGACCCGCCACGCCTGTTCCCGGATCCACGGAGCGGTGAGCGCGTTTGGCTTGTCGCTCCAGTGCTCCTTGCGGGTGGAGCCGATGGCCGACTCCCAGTAGCGGTCGTGCATGTGGAGCCACGGGGTGCGGGCATGGAGCAGAAGTTCATAGCAGGATTGTTCGGTGTCGATCGTCCGCAGTCTCCGGTATGCGGCAGGGGAGATGCGTCGCCCTTCCCGCCAGCGGTAGTCGGCCGGATAGATGGTCTGGTCGAGGATGATGTTCGGCGCGTCCGCGAAGTATTTCGGATCGAGTCCCGCCTCGCGGTTCTTGACCGCGACGAAATCGGGATCGGTGAAACGCGGTTCACCGGTTTCCGGAATCGGAATCATGCTGTTGATGACCAGCCGCAGGTCGGCCCGGCGGGCGCTGATCCGGTCGGCGGCTTCGCGGTAGAGGGCGGCGAGTTTGCGGCAGCGCCAGTCGATCCACGCCTCTTTTGCATGGGTGAGCAGCCAGTCGGCATAGGCTTTGCCGCGCATCGGGTCTTTGCGGTCCACCGGAACCTGGATTCCGGTATCCTTTTCGAACCCTGCGATCATATAGTCGTTGTATCCGGCGGTGATGTCGCCGAACCAGAGCATGGCGTGGCGCGGCAGATGGAGAACGATCCCCTTGAATGAGGGGTGTTTTGCGCCGATCTCCAGAATCCGGTCGATGTTGGCGAAGAGCTCCCGTTTCGAATCGGGATGCAGAATGTTGAAGTTGGGTGCGGTGCCGTGCCAGCCGCCGGGATTGGGTTTCCCGGTGCTCCAGATGGAGACCGCGGTCGAATGGAGCGAACCATCCGCGACCGATTCCGCATTGACGAGGGTTTCGGGGATCGTCATATTGTTTTGATTCATCGTGGCGAGGAATTCCAGCCCTTCGGCGTCGAATCGGGTGAGCAGCAGTTCCGAAAAAATCCCGGATGTGATTGCGCGGATTGTAGCGTTCGCCGATGAACCCGTGATACCAGACCAGCGGATAGGCGAGCAGATTCTGGCCCGAGAACTTCATGTAGGCGCTCAGCCGGTCGATCACCTGTTCAAACCCCGCCTCACTGGTGCCGTCGGCGCCGAATCCGGAATTGATGGCGGGGTCCTCGTAGTAGACGCCGACGGTGCGGGTCCAGCCGTCAACCGCCGGGGCCGGGGTGATGGCGGCGGGGGAAGTTTTCCCTCCACTCGATAGATGCGGATCTCACCCGCGGCGGCGGGCGCGTTCTCGCGGGCGCTCATGAAAATCAGCGTCACGTCGGTGCTGCGGGGGAAGTAGAGCATGCGTGAGGTCAGCATCCGGTGGCTGTTCGGGTACTCGTCACCCGTGCAGTAACCGACCTGCAGCTCATATTCATTGGATTTCATGCGTGAGGACTGGGCGATGATGTCGCAGGTGCGTTTCCGGTCATCCGGGTAGTCCCATTCGATGAAATAGAGATGATCGGTGTCCGGCAGGTGGAAACGGAGGGCAAACCGGTCGCCGCGCTCTTCTCCCGCTTCCAGGTAGGATTTTCCCTCCACTGTTTTCGCGAGAGTCTTCCCGATGGAGAGAAAACGTTCCGGCCCGAGCGCGGGGGAGGGGGAAATGGTTTCCAGCAGAGTGGTTTTGAGTTCCGTCCCGCCGGAGAAGGGATTTGTCGGGTGAAGAATCCGGAAGAAGTCGCCGCTTTCTCCCGCCGTCAGTCGATATCCGCCCGGAGAAAGCGCGGGCAGCCGGAGGCGGATCGTTTCGCTTTTCCCGGGCGGGAGTTCGGCAGTGCGGCCGGAAACGATGGTTTTTCCGGTTTCATCGCTCAATTTCCAGTCAAGGAACTGATCCTTCTTCGCATGGTTGGTGATTTGGAAGGCGAAACGGTCGAGCGCCTGCGGCGTCAGGTAACGGGTCAATACTTCCACCTCGCCGGAGCGGTGCGCAGAAACGAGATCCTGGATCGCCTGTTCCGACAGGGGGGCGGAGTAGATGCGCAGATCGTCCAGCAGGGCGTCCGCCTGCTCCTGATTCCGATGGCCGCCGACGAAGAAGCTGTCGATCGGAAGAGGTCGATAGCGCCGGATTCTGTCCCGGAATTTCAGCGGGGAATCTCCATCGGCTTTGTGGGAGGCCCTCTTCCCGTCGATGTAGAGATCAGCCCCGGATTCATCCCAGGTGAAGGCGACATGCTGCCAGATGCCGTTTCGCAGAGGCTTGGCTGAGGTGACATAGGAGTCTTTCAAGTCGCTGGTGTCGCCGCGGAGGGTGCTTCCCCATCCCCAGAGCCAGACCGCGCCCGATCCACTCCGGGGCGTCGGGCGGTCTGCGGAGAGGAATGTGTACCAGAAACGGTGATCCGCTGCTTTGATCTCTTCCTGCTGCCATTCCGGCTTGATCCAGAGGGCGATGGTGCCGCGCTCCGGCAGCAGGTTGCCCGGGAGCGCATAGCGGAGCAGGGTCCCGGCCTTTTTCGTGGAACGGAGCGCCTGCCCGGAGAGCCCCGGAACAAATTCCAGATTTCTGGATTCCCGCGGCTTTTTTTCTCCTCTGGCCACTGCGGCTTCGGCGGTGCCGTCGAAGGGGAGGTGGAAGAGCAGTTCCGGTTTGATGGGTTTCCTCTTCTCCGGCGGCGGAAGCGGGGCGAATGACGCGCCGAAGATCTTCCACTCTCCCGGCGAGAGCAGGTCGAACCGCAGGTGAAGCTCCCGGAGTTTCGCTGGGGGGGGGGGGGGGAGTCGATGGCGAGGGTCTGCCGCTTCCCCGAGATGGAGGGAAGGAACCGTTTGTAGAAGTGTTTGCCTTCCGGAGTGATCCCCTCGAAGTAGAAATGAGCTTTGCCGGCTGCCGGCCCCTGCAGATCGAGCGTCAGCTGGTGGGGGACGCCGGGGAACTCCTTTTGCGGAATCGTCAGGAGCAGGAAGTTCACTTTACGGACTCCAGCCTCCTTCATGTCGTGCGTGTCGATGAGAACTCCCCGGGAATCAGGCGGGCATGGATTCGGGAGATTCCCCGCCTGTCCGGTTCCGTGGTGATTCGGGCGGCGGCTTTCCCGGCAGCGGCACGCAACAGGATCTGATTGTTGAACTCTTTCAGTGACAAATTGTTCCATTCCGGCGTGATATCGGCGGCGATGCCGGTCAGGCAGGTCGATGTCATGAGGGAGGCGATCAGGAGATAGAGTTTCATCGGATTCTTCCTATTGCTTTTCGATCCGGGCGATGTAGGCGCATTTGGTCCCTTGATTATCCATATAGAGGTCCCAGGCGAAGAGGGACTGGAAATTTTTGCAGGGAATCATGATCTTGGTCCCGTCTTTTCTATCTTCCACGCCGGTTCGGTTGTTGGTCGCACTGCCGTCCAGCGCGGCGATGTTGATGCTGAGCGCATGGCGGGCCTTCCAGTTGGAGGAATAGGTGAGCGCATTGGTCGCGTTCTGATTGAGTGCATCGAGAAAGATCGGCGTCCGGGAAGCATAGCGCACCTGCGTCATTTTCCAGTATTTCGTTTTCCATGAGTCAGTTGTTGAATCTCTGTAGTAGGATATGCCGTATATCGGCGCGTAGCAGTTCCAAGTCTCAATTCCACTGGCAAATAAGGTGATCGGTTCAGACGGACAGCTGAACACACCGCCCCGGGAAGACTTGAATTCCGGCATGGAGATATAGGGGCTGATGAACCCTTTGGAAACCTCTCTTTCACCTTGTTTATACCAGAATTTTGTCGCAGGATCGCCGGAAATTCCTTCCCGGGCGGGCAGAATGAAGTCGTTGTTGTCGCCGGAGTAGGAGATCGCGGCAAAGCCGAGTTGTTTCAGATTGGCGAGACACTGGCTTTTGCGGGCACTCTCTCGCTTTCCCCAGTGCAGGAAGCAACATTGCAGCGAGAATCGCGATGATGGCTATCACAACAAGAAGTTCAATCAGAGTGAAATATGGGCGAACTTTTTGAAAATTGCAGTTGCATGGGCCGAATCTCTTTTTCATACGCATCCTTTCTATTGCAGATTGACTGTGAAATGTTTCGTGGCAAGTGTCCTGTGTTCGATCCGGCTGTCTCCGGCAAACTGGCGGAGCAGCAGCTCGGTTGCGGTTTTACCGATCTCCTGATAAGGCTGTTCGTGGCACCAGCCGGCGAATCCGGGAATTTTCATTGCGACGCTGTCACAACATAGACGGCACTGCTGTTGAAAATCGATCTGAAACTCCTGCAGCAGCCGGACGGTTTCCTCGCGCAGCTCGGGCGAGTGGATCAGAAACGCATCCGGGCGTTCCCCTGCTTGCAGCGCCTCTCGAAGCTGGTTCGGCAACGTGGGGTTTGCGTAAAAAATCCTGTCAGGATTTATCTTTTTCCTGCTTCTTCAAATGCTTTCCGATAACCTCGCAGGTAGAGTTCTGCTCCGGAATCGTTCCTCATGATTCCCCAGAAAGAACTCCGCCCATCTTTTATCAGTTTTTTCCCTTCCTGATAGCTTTCCTCTACATAATCGATTGTGATAGAACTGCATTTTTCCGGGACGTTTAAACCGAAAACCACGGTGGGTATTCGTCTGGAAATACGCTGTATCACGGGAAATCTTTCTTTTGGCGGGGCAAACCAGATCGATCCATCCAGAAAATTTTCACACAGCTCCTGATAAAATCCTTCTGGCTCCCCCCGAGTTGATGTTTACCAGGCGGACCAGACATTGATGCTCCGTCAGGGCAATGCCGCTCGCAGCCAGCAATCCCCAGCTGTATTCATTGTAACAGTGGTTGGCGCCGTAGCCGACAAGCAATCCGATAATTCGTTTTTCAATGGCCCCGTCTTTTCCGCCGGCGCGAGAAAGGTGCCGACTCCTGTTTCGTGATCAGCACCCCGTCGCGGACCAGCTTCTCCAGTTCGCGCGTCACCGTGCAGCGCGACACCCCCGAACTGCGCCGCAAGTTCCCGCGACGAAGGCAGCTGACGGCTCTCCCCGCCGCTCCTCGTCTGCAGATCGTAGATGTAATGCTGGATCAGCAGCCGCCCGCGCGGACTCTTGTCTCGGTTCGATTTTTTGTATTTCCGTTGATCCATCGCGCTTCCCGTAAAAAATATGATACCAGTGTGATACCAGTAATATTATACCGGATTTTTTGCGATTGTCAAGAGGAAAGAGGAAAAAAAACGGAAATTCCCGGAACCCGCAGCGAAACCGGCGGATTCTCCGGCGGTTCCGGAGTTTGCCGGTTGCATTTTTTCGGAAGTGCGTTATGTTAAAGGGGTGTCCGTATCGGGATGGGGTCCGCCGGTGTATCGTCGCAGGGCGGAACGGTCCGGACTGCGAATGAATTTCCTTGTTCGGCAGGATGACCGGGAGCTGTTTCGTGCGGTAGTGGAACTCTAATCGGAGAGAAGTTGCGTGGCAGCCGCCGCGGGTTTTGTTTTCGGCTGATGGGATGGCGCCGCTTCTTTCGCATGGAACAGGATTGAAACTTATGACGCTTTTGAAACACGATGCCGTTCTGCCGCGGAATACGCTTTCCCGATTCCCGGCGGATGTCCTCCCCATCGTCACGCCGCTGGTGGGATACATGGTTGCGAATATGCGCACCGTCGGAGAACTTCGCCGGCGGTGTGACGCACTGGAGAAACTCTTCTGCAAACTCTCCGGAGGCGGGCGGCAGTTTCTGCTTCCTCCCACTCCCCGGGATATCCGGGAACTGCGCAGGACGCTCCGCCTTTCTCAGAAAACCCTCGGCAATTTCGCCGGTGTGACCCGCTTTTCCGTGAGCTACTGGGAGCATGACCGCACCCATCCGAGCGCCACGTCGCGCCGTGTGATCTTCCATGTGCTTGAAACCGGCTGCTCCTCGCTGCGGCATCTGGTGGAGCAGCTGGATGCGGAAACGGCGGCTCCCGGGGACTCCGCCGTCGACGAGTGACACCGCCATCCGGAGATGAAAAATCTGCTGCTGGAAAAAACTTTCCGGGTTCTCGAACTGGCCGCGTCCGCGGAGAAGCCGGTTTCTCTCAAGCAGTTGAGTGAAGCAACCGCGATTCCTCCGAGTACGCTGTCGCGGATCGCCGCCGACCTGGTCGAGGCCGGATATCTGAGCCGCTCCGGACCGCGCCGGTTTGAACCGGCTCCCGGTCTCATTCTGCTGGGGCAGAACGCTCTCTACAACTCCCCGCTTCCGCATGTGGCCAATCCGTTGATCCGGAGCCGGGCGGAATCTCTCGGCGTCAACGGCGCGCTGGCGGGCATGCAGAACGGCCAGCTGGTCTACCTCTACCGCAGCGATCTTTACGGGCCGGACCAGATCAATGGAATGCCTTGTCGAGTTCCTCCCGGGCGTTCCTACATCGCACTGGCGATTCTGGTGATGGAAAATGGCGCAGACGAGGGAGCGGATCGGTTCCTCCAGCTGGAATCGCGCCGACTCCCGGAGGCGCAAGTTCACCATCTCGCGGCGTCGGTCGCCGAACACGGTTATCTGCATCAGGTCGAGGAGAACGGTTGCTGGAATATCTGTTTCCCGATCGAATACCGCCGCGCATTTTACGGAATTTCCCTCTATGGTCGAAAAGGGCAGGGGGGCAGTCCCGACCGTCTGCTCTTCGAGGCGGCTCTGCTCACGTCCAAAATCCGCAACGCCCTCTCCTGAAACGATCGGTTCAGCAAACAAAAACGGCCGCCTTTCCGCAGTCCGGAAAGGCGGCCGAATGATTTCCAAACCGGCTACTTGGCGTATTCGACCGAACGGGTCTCGCGGATGATCGTCACCTTGATCTGACCGGGGTAGGTCATCTCCTTTTCGATCCTCGCGCAGATATCTCTGGCCAGCATCTGAGCCTCTCCCTCACTGACCTTTTCCGGCGTCACCACCACGCGGATCTCGCGGCCGGCCTGCAGGGCAAAGCAGGATTCCACCCCGGAGAATTCATGCGCAATCGCTTCCAGCTGTTCCAACCGCTTGAGGTAGAGTTCAGTGGTCTCGCTGCGGGCTCCCGGACGAGAGGCGCTCAGCGTGTCACAGGCGCTGATCAGAATGTCGTACAAACTCTCCGGTTCCACTTCGCCGTGGTGCGCCGCCACCGCGTGGACAACATCTTTCGCCTCATTGTGCTTGCGCAGCAGATCCGCACCGATCTGGGCGTGCGGCCCCTCCACCTCGTGGTCGATCGCCTTGCCGAGGTCGTGGAAGAGACCGATCCGCTTCGCCTTCTGCTCGTCGAGGCCGAGCTCCGCTGCGATCATACCCATGAAGTAGCTGGTCTCCAGCGAGTGCTGAAGCACATTCTGCGAGAAGCTGTAACGGTACTTCAACCGTCCCAGCAGTTTCATGATCTGCGGGGAAACCCCCTGAATTCCGGTCTCGAGCACGGCGGCTTCACCTGCCTGGAAAAGTTCCTCCTCCAGCTCCTTGCTGATCTTCTTGGCCAGCTCTTCGACCCGGGTCGGGTGAATGCGCCCGTCGCTGATCAGCCGCTCCATAAGTTGACGCGCCACCTCTTTCCGAACCGGATCAAAGCAGCTGATGACCACCGCTTCCGGCGTGTCGTCGATCAGAATGCTCACCCCGGTGGCCGCCTCGATTGCGCGGATGTTGCGCCCTTCCCGCCCGATGATCCGACCCTTCATCTCGTCGTTCGGCAGCGGAATGGTCGCCGTGGTGCGTTCATAGGTACAGTCGCTCGCGTACCGTTGAATGGCATAGGTGAGGATGCGGCGCGCTTCCCGCTCGCTGCGCGCCTTCGCCTCCTCCAGCTGGTTGCGGACCATCAGACCGGATTCATTCTTGATCTCGTTCTTGAGTTTTTCCAGCAGGATGCCGCGCGCCTCTTCCCGGTTCATGCCGGCGATGCGCTCCAGTTCGTCGATCTGCTGCGAAATGCTTTTGGCCAGCTCCTGCTCGCGGTTGCCGAGCCGTTCGCGCAGGGTTTCAATCTCCTTTTCCTGCCGTTCGATGTTCTTCGATTTGGCATCCATGGAATCCGCACGACGGTCGAGCAGCTCCTCGCGCTGGGCGAGACGCTTTTCATTGTTGGTCTGCTCCCGGCGGCGCTCCTTGAGCTCCTGTTCGCACTCTTCGCGCATCTTGATGGTTTCCGCCTTGGCCGAAACCCGTGCGTCGCGCAGAATGTGCTCCGCTTCCCGCTCGGCGTCGCTGCGAATCTTGTCCGCCGTGCGCGATGCCGAATCCTTCTGCAGCTTTTGAATCCAGTTGTTGAGCATGATCCCCGCCGCAATTCCGATTGCGGCAAAAATACATGCGACGGCGATCAACGCCCACAAATTGCTTTCCATTTTTCCTTGTTTCCCCTGTTTTCTGCGGCGGCTCCCCGGGAGCTCCTTCCGCTTTAATTTTTACATTGAAATATATCCTGCTCGGTGACCACGACATCGACATTGCGGTCGTGCTCCTCTCGAGGAAGATCCTTCGCCAGCTGGCAGGCGTAGATTACGCCGACGACCGGACGGCGCGCCTCCACCAGCATCCGGTCGTAGAATCCGCCGCCGCGCCCCAGTCGAACCCCGGTTGCCGTACAGGCCACCGCCGGCGCGAGATAGAGCAGCTCTTCGGAGGCAAATTCCGGAGAGACCGCCGGCAGTTCCGGCCGCGGCTCCCGCAATCCGAATTTCGCCGGGATCAGATCCCGGGTGAAATCGTGAATCTCCACCAGTTCATAACAGCCCTTTGCCGCGACGTAGCGCGGCAGAAAAAATCGCTTCTCCCCAAACAGCCCGAAGAGATCCGGTTCCCGCCCGTCACTGGCGTAGGCGGCGACACAAATGCTCTCCCGGTAACAGGCGAGCTCACGGATGTTCCGGCAGATCGCCGCGTCAGCCGCGATGCGCTCCTCCGCAGTCAGCGCCGCGCGCCGTGCCAGGAAGTACTTCCGCAGTTCACGCTTCTCCATCGCGTTTCCCCTCCCGGTGGAACTCCCGCAGCGCCCGCCAGTAAGCGAGCCGCTCCCGGAGTCGCACCTCGTATCCGATCTCCTTCGGTTCATAGTAGCGCTTTTCCACGCTCAAATACTCCTGCGGAACGAATCCGCCGGGACAGTCGTGCGGATAGCGATACTCCCGCCCGATCCCTTCCGCCTTCGCTCCCGCGTAGTGCGCGTCGCGGAGATGAAACGGAACCGGCTGGATCCGCTCATGTTCCACATCGTCCGCAGCCGCTTCCAGCGCCCGGAACGAGGCGTTGCTCTTCGGCGCGGTCGCGCAGTAGGTGGTCGCCTGCGCCAGAATCAGTTTCGCTTCCGGCAGACCGATCATCTCCACCGCCTGCATCGCGGCGGTGCAGAGTTCCAGCGCGCGCGGGTCGGCGTTGCCGACATCCTCCGCGGCGAAAATCGTCAGCCGCCGGGCGATGAACCGAATGTCCTCGCCGGCGTGCAGCATCTTCGCCAGATAGTAGATCGCCGCATCAGGGTCCGAACCGCGCATGCTCTTGATGAACGCCGAGGCGGTGTCGTAGTGGCCGTCGTCGCCGTAGACGATCAACTTCTGTTGAATCGAAGCCTCCGTTTCCGCCAGCGTGACGCGGGTGACGCCCGACGCATCCGGATCGGTGGTCAGCGCGGCGATTTCGAAGGCATTCAGAGCCCGGCGCGCGTCTCCTTCACAGGTGTTCGCCAGAAATTCCGCCGCAGCCGATTCGAGTTCGACCTTTCTGCCGGGAAAGGCGCGCTCATCGTGCACCGCCCGGTCGAGCAGAATGCGGATCTCATCGCAGGAGAGCGGTTCGAGCCGGAACACCAGCGACCGGGAGAGCAGCGCCCCCACCACGTAGAAATGCGGGTTGTGCGTGGTCGCCCCGATCAGCCGGACATTGCCATTTTCGACATCCGGCAGAAGGGAATCCTGCTGGGAACGGCTGAATCGGTGAATTTCGTCGATGAAGAGAATCGTCCGCCTTCCGGAAGTGCGCCGCCGCTTCACTGCGGAAGCGATCTCCCGCCGGACATCCGCGACGCTCGAAGTCACCCCGGAGAGCCGGATGAATTCCGAATCCGAGATTCGCGCGATCACCTCCGCGAGACTGGTTTTCCCGGTGCCCGGCGGTCCCGAGAGGATGATTGAGCTGAACCGGTCTGCGTCGATCGCCCGCCGGAGCAGTTTCCCCGGTTCGAGCAAATGCCGCTGCCCGACATATTCGTCGAGCGAACGGGGGCGCAACCGGGCGGCCAGCGGCATGCCGGAGTCGCTTCCCGCCTCCGACTCCGTGCCGCCGGTGAATGACGCCGGGAACTCCGGTTCGAGTTCAAACAGATTCTCTCTCATCTTCCGCTGTACGTTTTCAATCAGCCGGAAGACGGTCTGGCTGGCGATTCACCGACCGGAATCGGGCACAATGAAACTTTCGGCCGGATCATTCGCCCGGTCGGTGTGACTGGTCCGGCCGCACCCTTCCGGGCGACAGCTTATTCCAAGGCATGAACTGCAATGCCGTAAGTCAATCATGTCCGTTCCGGCCGCCTTCGCCGGCAGCCGCTTCCTTTTCCATCATCATGTATAATAAAAGCGCCGAATCACGCTGTAGTATAATTATAGCATAAAAAAATCAATATGAAAATGCTTTTCCCCGTTTTTCATCAAAAAAAAGAAAAAAACTTTACCCCCCGTTCATTCTGCAATCCGGAATTTCCGAAAAAAAACGGGAGGGATCCAACTCCCTCCCGAACATTCATCCCGCGCGGCGCGGTGGTCAGATCATGGAGTCCCAGAGCTCGATGTTCTCAAGATTGACCCGGACCGCATTGGCGAAGGCGGCCGCCATCGCTCCGTCCACCACACGGTGGTCGGCGGAAACCGTCACCTTCATGATGTCGCGGATGACGATCTCTCCGTCACGCACCACCGGCGTCGGCACCGAACTTGCCACCGCGAGAATCGCACTTTCGCCCGGATTGATAATCGCTCCGAAGGATTCGACATTCATCATCCCCATGTTGGAGATGGTGAAGGTGCCGCCCTTCATGTCGTCGGGAGAGAGCTTCCCGGCGCGCGCCTTCTCGGCGAGTTCGGCCGACTCCGCCTGAATCTCGTCGAGCGATTTGCGGTCGGCGTTGCGGATCACCGGCACCACGAGGCCGTTGTCCACCGAGACCGCCATGCCGATGTTGATTTTCGAACGGCACGAAACGCTCCGCCCGTCGCAGAAGGAGTTCACCATCGGAAAATCGCGCAGCGCCAGCGCCACCGCCTTGATGACAAAGACGTTGACCGAAAGATTGATTCCTCCGCCTTCAGCGCCTTGCGCTTGGCCATCAATCCGCTCAGGTCGATCGCTACCGTCACGTAAAAGTGCGGAATCGTCTGCTTGACTGGGTCAGCCGGTCGGCGATCACCCGCCGCATCGTGTTGAACGCCTGCGGCCGCTCCGCAATCGCCGCTCGGACATCCTCCACGGTGATCCGGCCGTTGTCGCCGGTCCCTTCGAGTTCGACCATTTCGACGCCCGACTCTTTGGCGAGATTCAGGGCGACCGGCGTGATCTTGCGGTCGAAGTAGCCGGTCGATTCCAGATAGTTCCGCACATCCTGCTCGGTGACCCGGGTTCCGGCGGCCGGAATCTTCTCCACGTTGACGAGGTAGTCGCCTGCGAACTTCTTCGCCCGCGGCGAGACCGGCTTCTTCGTCGCCGGAGCGGGCGCTGGCGGCGCTGCCGGCCGGGGCACGGGCGGCGGCGCGACCGGGGCCGGACCAGCCGCCGGGGCCGGTTTCGGAGCGGGAGCGGGTTTCGCCGCCGGAGCCGGAGCGGGAGTTGGCGCGGGGGCCGGAGGGAGCCGGGGCCGCCTTTGGGGCGGCGGCGAGCATCTCCGCCGGAATCTCCTCTCCCGGCGTGCCGATGATGGCGGCGGTGGTCATCACGGGAACTTCCACGCCCGCCGGTGTGACGATCTTGAGGATCGTCCCTTCGAACTGCGATTCCACGTCGAGCACCGCCTTGTCGGTTTCCACCTGGAAGAGCACGTCTCCCCTTCTTGATCGCATCGCCTTCCTTGACCTGCCAGGAGGCGATGGTTACGGTCTCTTCGGACTGGCCGAGTTTCGGAACCGGTATCTTGGTAGCCATAATTCAGGACCTCGAAGTTGTTCAGTAAAGTTTCCGGACCGCGGCAACGATCTCGTCGACGCTCGGCAGGAACGCCTTCTCGAGCGAGTATGCCTGCGGCGCGATGCCGTTCTTCGCTCCGACCTTGAGCACCGGAGCGTCGAGCGAATCGAAGCAGTTCGCGGTGACCTGCGAGACGATTTCACCGGTGAAGCTGCCGATGTCGACGCACTGACTGAGCGCGATGCAGCGGCCGGTCTTGCGGACCGATTCGAAGACCGTCTCCCCAGTCGAACGGCACCAGCGTGCGCGGGTCGATGATTTCGACGCTGATTCCCTCTCCGGCCAGCTGGTCAGCGGCCTTGACCGCGTCGGCGACCGCCGGTCCCCAGGTCACGATGGTGACGTCGGAGCCCTCGCGGACCACGTTCGCCACGCCGAAGGGAACGGTGTAGTCCTCTTCCGGAACCGCTCCCTTGACGTTGTAGAGCAGCTGGCCTTCGACGAACACCACCGGATTGTTGGTGCGGATCGCGGTCTTGATCATGCCTTTGGCGTCATAGGGGGTCGACGGGTAGGCGACGTAGGTGCCGGGAATGTGCGCGAACATCGATTCGAGCGACTGCGAGTGCTGCCCGCCGTATCCCTTGCCGCCGCCGACGCTGCAGCGGATCACCAGCGGAACTTCTGTCGAGGCGCCGGTCATGTAGTGCCACTTCGCAGCCTGATTCGAGATCTGGTCCGAGGACATCAGCGCGAAGTCCATATACATGAGCTCCGCGATCGGGCGGTAACCGGTCATCGCCATGCCGACCGCGGTGCCGCAGATGCACGCCTCGGAGATCGGCGTATTGAAGACCCGGTCGCGGCCGAAGGCGTCGATCATCCCTTTGAAAGCTTGAAGGCGCCGCCGTATTCAGCCACGTCCTCGCCGAAGAGAACCACCCGCCGGTCGCGGAGCATCTCTTCGACGATGCCCTCCCTTGATCGCATCCTTGTAGGTGGTGAGCCCGTTGGCGTCGCGCTTGGCGCGCGGCGCCGGGTCGTCGACCTTGACGCTGGCGGCCGCGTATTCCTCCGGAACCACGTCGCTGGTGCCGTCGGTGTACATGTATTTGATTACGTCGGCCGGATCCGGATCAGGAGCATCGGCGGCGCGGCGGGCGGCGCGTGCATTGCGTGCGGCGACCTTCTCCTCGAGCGCCTTGAGCTCCTTCTCGGTCATGATCTTCGCTTCGAGCAGCTTCCGGCGGAAGGTCTCAATCGGATCGACCTCCTTCCAGCGCGCCTCCTCCTCGCGGGTGCGGTATTCGTTGCGCGGGTCGCTGAGCGAGTGCCCGTAGTAACGGTAGGTGTCGAATTCGAGCAGAACCGGCCCCTCTCCCCTTTCGACGATCTCCCGGGCGCGGACGATTGCGTCGCGGACCGCCATGATATCCATGCCGTTGACCACTTCGGCGTGCATGTTGTCGTTGTCGAAACCGGCGGCGCGACGAGCCAGATGGTCGACGCCGGTCACTTCGCCGTCGGCGCGGCCGGTCATGCCGTAGTGGTTGTTGATCAGGCAGTAGATGATCGGCAAACCGAACTTGGTTTTCGCCAGCGGGCCGTTGAACTGATCCTGGCTGGCCCAGTTGAGCGATTCGAGCACCACGCCGTTGGAGTAGGCGCCGTCTCCGGCGAAGGAGCAGACCACGCGCCCCTTCATTTTTTCGTCGATGCGGCAGGTCATCGCCGCGCCGGTGGCGATCGGAATGCCGCCGCCGACGATTGCGTTCGCGCCGAGGTGGCCGACGCGGAAGTCGGCGATGTGCATGCCGCCGCCGCGACCCTTGCCGTAACCGGCTTCCTTGCCGAAGAGTTCGGCGATGGTGCGGAAGATGTGATCCTCCATGACCGCTTCGCGCAGCTCCTCGCCGGAGAGGGCGGCGAATTCCGGGCAGCGGGCGTGCAGCTCCTCTTCACTCATGTGCTTGATCGCGTGGAATCCCCTTGGCGATCGAGTCGCCGTGGCCGCGGTGGGTGCTGGTGATGAGGTCGGTGATCGCCAGTTCTGAGCAGACTCCGGCGGCGGTCGCCTCCTGCCCGATCGACAGGTGGGTCGGGCCGCGGTATTCGTAGTCGCTGATGATTTCGTAGGCGCCGGTACGGCACTTGAGGATCATCTCCTCGAATTCGCGGATCACCAGCATCGATTCGTAGAGTTCGGCGGCTTCCGCCTTGGAGATCTTCTTCGCCTTGTACTCTCCGGCGAGCGTGCCGTCGTAGGCGTACGCCGGGATCGGCTTGAACTTGAGCGTCGTCTTGCGGAAGTTCGGGCCGAGATCACTGAAGTAGTTGTTTGCCATTTTCCTTTTTCCCTTTCCGGATTCTTGTATTGATCATGTTACTGGGTAACCACTTCGATTTTGTTCCGTCTGAGCAGCCGGGCGAATTCCGGCGACAGTCCGCGGTCGGTGATGACGATGTCGAGGTCGCGCAGGGAACCGCTTGCGACCAGCGAGGCGCAGCCGAACTTGCCGGAGTCGGCCAGCAGAATCGCCTTATGTGCCCGGCGCAGCATCAGCTTCTTGGTGTATGCCTCGCCCGGATCGGTGGTGGAAAGCCCGTCCGCCGTGATGCCGATGGTGCCGAAGAACGCCTTGTCGATGTGGAGCGCTTCCCCCACCGGCGCGGTGAGCGGACCGACCAGCGTGCGCGAAATCGGCCGGAACTCTCCTCCCAGCAGGATCAGCCGGTGGCCGCTCTCCATCAGCTCCTCCGCCGCCATCAGCGAATTGGTGACGATCGTGAGATGCCGCCGCGCACCCAGCCGTCGGGCGAGGGCGAGCACGGTGCTGCCGCCGTCGAGATAGATGGAGTCGTTCTCCTCAATAAGTTCGAGGGCGCGTTCGGCGATGCGTTCCTTTTCCCCGGCGCGGTGGCCGGTCTTTTCGTGGAAAAGCGGCTCCGCACGTCCCTGCCGCATCCGGATGGCGCCTCCGTGCACACGCATTGCCAGCGCCCGCCGTTCGAGCGACTGGAGGTCGCGCCGGACCGTCGCCTCGGAGACCTGAAGCTCCCCCGGCGAGTTCGGCGATCGTGCGCACCCCGTCGCCGAGTGCGGCGAGAATCCGCTCTTCGCGCTCCGGAGAAAGCAGTTTGCGCTGACTGGTGCCTTGCTGTATCATGATGATATAATTTAATCACATGTTTTCACTTTTGCAAGTTTTTTGAAAGAATTTGAAAGAAAAAAGTGCGGATTCCTTTGTCCGGTGTGGAGCGGGAGGTGCGTGGCCGCCGTTACGGCAGGGTGCGGGCAAGTTCGCGAAGTCTGCCCAGGTCGAGCTTGCCGCTGCCGAGCAGCGGGAGGGCGGGGATTCGGATGAAGTCCTCCGTTTTCGGAATCCACAGGTTCGGCAGATCCCGTTCGCGGAGCCGGGCGACGATTTCAGTCGGATCGAGGTCGTCCGGCGTGTAGAACACCACCAGGCGCTCACCCCGTTTTGAGTCGCTTCTGCCGGTGACGGCGACCTCCCGCTCCTCGCTGTTGCGGATGGCGGCGATTGCCTGTTCAACCAGTTCGTGCGGGACCATTTCCCCCCGATCTTGCTGAAACGGGAGGCACGTCCGGTGATGTAGACGTATCCGGCTTCGTCGATGCGGGCGATGTCGCCGGTGTCGTAATAGCCGTCGCGGATCACCCGGGCGGTCTGCTCCGGATCGTTGAGATAGCCTTTCATGACGATGCCGCTTTTCACCTGAAGGTGTCCCGGCTGGTTCGGACCGAGTTCGACGCCGGTGTCGGAGTTGACCACCCGCACGTGGATTCCCGGCAGCGGCGTGCCGATGCTGCCCGGGTGGTCGGCGTGACGGCCGAGTCGAAAGATCGAATTGCACAGATTGATCGTGACGATCGGCGAGAGTTCGGTGCAGCCGTATCCCTCGATGATCTCCAGTCCAGTCATTTCGTGAAAACGGGCGGCGAGTTCGGGACGGAGTTTTTCCGCGCCGGTGATGACCAGCCGGAGCGAGCGCAGGTCGCCGGCTTCCGCCTTGCGCAGGTAGTTCTGCAGGAAGGTGGGCGTCGCGGTGAGCAGAGTGACGCCGTATTCGGCGATCGCCCTGACCGCCGTTGCGGCGTCGAGCGGATTCGGCACGTAGATTACCGGAGTCCCGGAGAGCGCGGGAAAGGCGAACTGCACCGTGAATCCGTAGGCGTGGAAGAGCGGGAGGTTGCCCAGCACCCGATCGCGGTTGCGCTCCCAGACGATCACCCGCCAGAAGGCCCAGAGGTCGCAATTGATGTTGCGGTGGGTGAGCATGATCGCTTTCGGACGACCGGTCGAACCGCTCGAAAAGAGCAGCACTGCCTCATGGCGTACATTGAATCCGGAGAGAGGCGCGAAGTGCCGGACCAGCATCCGGCGGGGGGAGCAGTGCAACGAGCAGTGCAGCGCGCCGTTTCTCCCGGGGGGAATCTGCTTGGCGATCTCTTCGAGGAAAAGCATTTCCGGTGTCGCTTCCCATCCGAGTTTTTCGAGGAATTTCCGGCTGGTGAGGATGCGGGTGATTCCGGCGCGGCGGGCGGCGTCGAGGGCGACCTCCGCCCCGGCGCTGAAGTTGATGACCGCCGGCGTCCGGTCGGCAAAGAGCACTCCCAGCATCAGCGAGGCCATGACGGAACAGTTGGGCAGCAGCACGCCGATATAGCCGGAGTCCACCTCATTGAGCTCTCTGATCCGGCGCGAAAGCAGAAGCGCCCGTACCAGCTGCTCGAAATTGGAGACCGCCGTTCCGTCGGCGTCGCGGTAGGTTCTGCGCAGGGGATGGCGTTTCGCCTGGAATGCAAAGGCGGTGTGGATCGGCACTTCGCCGGGCTGGGGGCCGGTCTCCGCATCCGCTCCGAGTTCTGAGATCTTCTGGCGGAGCTGGAAGGCGGAGAGTTCCGGGGAAATCGGTTCGCCGACGCTGATGCGAAACTGGACCGGGAACATCAGCGGACGCTGAAACCGGAACTTTTCCGGTAGACCGTCAACAGCCGCCCGTGCAGCATGCCGATGCGGACCGGCAGGATCGCCACCTGGATTCCCGGCGGCAGCAGCGGAGCCGCGCCGGAACGGAAGCGCATCAGTACGCCGTTGCCGGAAATCCCTCCTTCCGGGAAGAGGCAGAGAACTCCGCCCTGTCGAAGCTCTTTTCTGCTCCGGGCGAGGAAGCGTTTCATCGCTTTCGGCCGACGTTGATCCGGCACCCGGATCACACCGAGATACCAGAAGAGAAAACGCAGCAGCGGCAGGGCGTCGATCACCTCCTGCCGGATCATGAAGCGGACCGGCCGCGGCGTCAGCGACTGAACCAGCAGCAGATCGATCAGCGAAACATGGTTGGCGACCAGCAGAACCGGGCCGGAGGCCGGGATGTTTTCCGTGCCGTCCCGTCGCAGCCGGAGCAGAGTGCAGCGCAGCAGCAGAACGGTCGAAGCGAAGCGTCAGCGCCGGATTCAGAAAGAAGATCAGCATCCCGGCAATCAGGATGAGTTCCACGGCGAATACGGCGGATGAACTCCAGGACATGATTCACTCCAGATGTTGCAGCAGCGATTGAAATGTTTCAAGATCGGGGCAGTTGAGGAAGGGATTCTCCCGTTTCTCCTCGCCCAGCGTGCGGAACGGCACCGGGCCGTAGTCGTGGCCGGAATAGACGACGAGACGATCGTCCAGCGGAAGGATTTTCCGGGTAAGCGACCGGTACATGTCGCGCGACCGGCAGAAGCCGATACAGCCGACGAACAGCACATCTCCCGTGAAAATCGCCGAATTGTCGGTGAGCCGGTAGCAGACCGAATCGCGCGAGTGACCGGGGGTGAAGAGCGCTTCGATTCCGGCGGTTCCGAAGGGGAGAATCTGCCGGTCCCGCAAATGGAACTTCCCCGCCATCGGATTGGTTGGGTGGGCGACGACCGGGGCGGGGAAGAACCCTTCCGCTTCGCCGAGCGCCTGGTGGTGGTCGAGGTGACCGTGGGTGAGCAGAATGTAGCGCGGCACGATCGCTCCGGCCGCTTCGACCGCGCGGCGGATGATCTCCGCGTCGCCGGTCGGGTCCACCAGTGCGGCGTCTCCGTTCTCCGCCGTCACCAGGTAGGAGAAGTTGTGATCAAATCCCCCGACCGCCAGCTGCCGGACCTGAAATTCCATATTTCAATATTCTCCCATGGCCAGTGCAAGCGCCGCGTAGTCGCCGATCTTCTCCCCGAGCTGTGCCGGGACGATCCGGCAGTGGGCCGCCGCCGCCGGAATCGCCTCCCGGCGGAGGCTCTCCTCCATCGCCGGACGGATCCACGTTTCCGAGCGGGCGAAGATGCTGCCGATGACGATCCGTTCCGGATTGAGCAGATCGACCAGAAGGGCGAGGCCGCGCCCGAGCCAGCTGCCGCATTCAGAATAGATCGCGCGTGCGAGAGGATCGCCTTCGTCGGCGGCGATGCCGACCGTCTTTGCGGTGATACTCGGCAGGTCGGCCTGCGTGGGGCACCAGGGAACCCTTTCGCCGCGCTGGAGCGCCTCCTTCGCTCGCACGGCCGCGAGCTGAGCGATGCCGCCGCCGGAGCAGAACCCTTCGAAGGAGCCCGCTTTGCCGAAACCGACCGGACCGAACGGGGCGAGGCGGATGTGGCCGCACTCCCCGGCGAGGTCACAGCAGCCGGAGTAGAGCCTCCCGTCGAGGATCAGCCCGGCGCCGAGACCGGTGCCGAAGGTGAGGAAGATGAGCGATTGAACCGCTTTCCCCGCCCCGTACTTCCATTCGGCGACCGCTCCGGCGTTGGCGTCGTTCTGGAGCCGGACCGGGCAGGGGAAACGCTCCGCGACCATGGCGCAGATCGGGACATTGTCCCACCCCGGCAGATTCGGCGGGGACTGAATGATGCCGCGGCGGCTGTCGAGCGGCCCGCCGCAGGAGATGCCGACGCCGTGGAGGTCGCCGGGCCGGAGTCCGGCCTGCCGGAGCGCCTCCAGCCCCAGGCGGCAGAGCTTTTCAATGCATTCGCCGGGCGTGGCGCATTCGCGGGTGGCAAACTGGGTGCGGCTGAGCGTTTCAGGCTCTCCGTCGCCGCGGATGGCTCCGAGGATGGCGGCGCATTTGGTGCCGCCGATGTCGAAGCCGAGCAGGTATTTCTGTTCCATATCGAAGATTCCTCTGGATGGCTGAATGCACACCTTTTTCCATATAGTAGCGCCGGAACCGGAATTTTTCAACCACCCGGTGCGACGGGGATCGCTTTTCATGCAGAATCTTATTCCACTGCCTTGAAAAATTCCGAAACAGTGATATATTCAATTACTTATTATGAATTCTGTCTGGAACCCGGACCGGAAGTCCGGATGCGGAATTGTTGCGGAAAACAACGAAATCCAAGGAGTTGATAAAATGGCTGTTCCGAAAAGAAAAACCTCGAGAATGAAGAAGCGTCAGCGCAAGGCCGCCAACCGCTATGAAGGCGTCCAGGCGAACTTCTGCACCAACTGCTCCGCCCCGCGGCGTCGCACCGGGTCTGCCCCTCCTGCGGCTGCTACAACGGCAAGCAGGTTCTCAACGTCGAAGCGTAAAAGGCGGTGCCGGTCCGCGGCGCCTTTGCCGGAAAAAGATGAGGCGTGTCGGAGAAGATGAAGATCGCCGTAGATGCCATGGGCGGAGATTACGCCCCCGGAGTGGTGGTGGAGGGCCTTGCCATCGCTCTTACGGATTTTCCCGAATATGACTTCGTTCTGGTCGGGCATGCGGAAAAGCTGGTGTTTTACCTGGAGAAGTACGGCATTGCCGGCCATCCCCGGGTGACGGTGGTCCACGCGCCTTCGGTCTGCGAGATGTCGGAGCCGTCGGCGATTTCGCTGCGCGCCAAGCGCGACTCTTCGATCACCGTCTGCGCCCGATTGCTCAAGGAGAAGAAGGTCGATGCGATGGTTACACCGGGGCATACCGGTGCGACCGTGGCGGCGACCAAAGTTCTGGTTCGCACGCTGCCGGGGGATCGACCGGCCCGCGCTGGCGGCCAGCCTCCCCGCCCGCGAGGGGCGTTTCATTCTGATGGACGCCGGTGCCAATCCGGACTGCACACCGGTCAACCTGGTGCAGTTTGCCGTGATGGGGGAGATCTATGCGCAGTATCTTTTTTCATCTGGAGCGTCCCCGTGTCGGCCTGCTCAGTGTCGGCGGAGAGGATATCAAGGGGTGTGAACTGACCAAGGAATCGTTCCGGCTGCTGGAGGATGTGCCGATCAACTTCATCGGCAATGTGGAGGCGGATGTCGTTTTCGAAGGGGCGTCCGATGTGCTCATCAGCGATGGATTCGCCGGCAATGTTCTGCTCAAGGGGGTGGAAGGACTGGCGAAATCGACCATGTTCTGGCTGAAGCGTGTGCTCACCAAGAACGCGCTGCGCATCGTCGGCGCCATTCTGGCCAAGAACGCGTTCCGCGAATTGAAGGCGTTCGGAGACGCCGATGACATCGGCGGCGCCCCGCTGCTCGGCATCAACGGGATCTGCATTATCGGGCACGGTTCGTCCAGTCCGAAGGCGGTCCGCAATGCCATCCGGGTCGCCGGGGAGTGCGTGACATTCGGACTCAATGAGCGGATCGTCGCCAAGATCAATGAAGCGGGATGCACCACCGCCGAGCTGGAGAAGAAAATCGCGGACGCCAAGTCCAGAAAATAACCATTCACACGCCGGGGAGCGTAAATGAGCATCAGAATTGCAGGAACCGGGTCGTATGTCCCGGAGAAGGTGTTGACCAACGCCGATTTGGAAAAGATGGTGGAGACCAGTGACGAGTGGATTCGCACCCGTACCGGTATTCAGGAACGGCGGATTGCCGCGCCCGACCAGGCCACCAGCGATATGGCGTATATTGCCGGATCGCGGGCGCTGGAGATGGCCGGGGTCAAGGGGGAGGAGCTCTCCGCCATCATTGTGGCGACCATCACCCCCGATCATGTTTTTCCGGGGACCGGCTGCCTGTTGCAGAAGCGGTTCGGGGCGCCCGGCGCATTCTGTTTCGATCTGGAGGCGGCCTGCTCCGGGTTGCTCTATTCGCTTGAGGTCGCCTATTCGCTGATGCGGGTGAACCGCAAATACAAGTACGTGCTGGTCTGCGGCGCCGAGAAACTTTCGTGCATCACCGACTGGACCGACCGGAACACCTGTGTGCTCTTCGGAGACGGCGCCGGAGCCGTCCTGCTGGAAAATGTAGAGGATGACCAGCCCGGATGCGTGCTGGCCAGCGACCTTCATGCCGACGGCAACTACGGCGACATTCTGTTGATGCCGGCGGGCGGAAGCAGAATGCCCGCCAGTGAAGAGAGCGTCCGCGAACGGATGCATTCGATCCGCATGGCCGGCAAGGAGACCTTCAAACTTGCGGTGCCTTCGATGGTCAGTGCAAGCCGGAAGGTGCTGGAAGAGGGGGGGTTGCTCCGTCCGAGGTCAAGCTGGTGATTCCGCACCAGGCCAATCAGCGGATCATTCATGCGGTCGCTCAGCGGCTCGATGTGCCGGAGGAGCGGGTGTATGAGAACATCAGCCATTACGGGAACACCTCCGCCGCGTCGATCGGCATCTGTCTGGACGAGGTGGTGCGCGGGGGGCTGATTGAGCGCGGCGACTATGTGCTGTTGACCGCGTTCGGCGGCGGCCTGACCTGGGGTGCGCTGCTGCTGAAATACTGAATTTCGCCGATTCTGTCCGGGTGCATTTCAACCCGGCGGCGATGCGATTCGCCCGGTGTGAAGACTTGAAAAACGGCGGATCGCGTGATATGTTATAACGTTGTTGCAGTTAACCTGCATTTCTGGAACCTCAGTCCTTTCGACGGGACTGAAGCGGTGGCGGAGGAATCCGCCGCTGCTGCGCCATGAGGTTTGTCTTGATGAGAACGGGTTCGCCGGATCGGGGCGGAGCGTTTTCATGGAACTGCCTCTTTCGCGCCCGGCTCCGGGGATGCGAAAACAATGGAACAAATCCAAATGGAAGAGGCAAAGCACATTTGTGTGTATTCCGGCAGTGCGCATCCGGAGCTTTCACAGCAGATTGCGAACTATCTCGGCATCAGCCTGGGCAAGGTGCACCTGACGCACTTCCCTGACGGCGAGATTTTCGTGCAGTTCGAAGAGAACGTCCGGCGGGCCGATGCATTTCTGATTCAGCCCACCTGCAAACCGCCGAATGACAACCTCATGGAGCTGCTGATCATGATTGACGCCGCCCGGCGGGCGAGCGCCGCCCGGATCACCGCTGTGCTCCCCTTCTTCGGTTATGCCCGGCAGGACCGCAAGGATAAGCCGCGGGTTCCGATCACCGCCAAGCTCGTCGCGAATCTGCTGACTGTGGCCGGCGCGGACCGGATCATTACGATGGATCTTCATGCCCAGCAGATTCAGGGGTTCTTCGACATTCCGGTGGACCATCTCTACGCCCGGCCTGTGCTGGTGCCTTATCTGAAGAAACTGATCGGCAACAACGGCGTGGTGGTCGCTCCCGACTCGGGCAGCGCCAAGATGGCGATGAACTACGGCGACATGCTCGAAGCGGGCTTCGCCGTGGTGACCAAGCGCCGGATCAATGCGACGACGGTGGCCTCTAGCCATCTGGTCGGCGACGTCAAGGACCGGATCTGCGTCATCACCGACGACCTGACCAGCACGGCGGGGACGCTCTGCGCTGCGGCGAAGATTCTCAAGGCGAACGGCGCGGCGAAGGTCTACTGCGCGGTCTCCCACTGCCTGCTTTCGGACATCGGCAAGGAGAAGCTCCTGGCGACCCCGAAATTGAGCAGGTCATCACCACTGATGCGGTTCCGATTGTCGACGATCTCGGCGGCAAGATCAAGGTTGTGAGCATTGCGCCGCTGCTGGGTGAGGCGATCCGCCGCATTCACGACGGCAAGTCGGTTTCGTCGCTTTTCTACATCAATCACTAAGCATTGACAGCAACACGTGGCTCATAAAATTACCAAGTAACAAGAAAGGGATTCCATGAGCAAAGTCAACAATGAAATTGCGGTGCAGGAGCGCCGGGAGTTCGGCAAGAACGCGTCCCGTCGCGCCCGCAAGGCCGGGCAGATTCCGGTCTCCGTCTACAGCAAGGGCAAGGAGAGCCGGTCGTTTCTGATCGACGCCGACGAGTGGAAAGTGCTCTCCGGCCACGGTGCGCACATGGTCACGCTGCTCGACGGGGCGAAGAAGATTCCGGCGCTGGTCAAGGAGGTTCAGTTCAACTACCTCAAGAACTATGTGCTGCACGTGGACTTTCAGGAGGTCGATCTGAATCAGGAGATCACCGACTTCGTTCCGATCCACGCGCACGGCGAATCGGTCGGAGCGGCGCATGGCGGCATCCTCGAGCAGGAGCTGCATGAGCTGGAAGTCACCTGCCGTCCGGATCATCTGCCGGAGGCGATCCGGGTCGATGTTTCCGCACTGGCGATCGGTGATTCGCTGCACGTGAAGGATCTGGTGCTGCCGGAAGGGGTTCGCACTGCCGAGGATCCGGAGACGACGGTGTTCCACGTGGTCCGTCCGAAGGAGGAAGAGGTTGCCGAGCCTGCGGAGGCTGAGGTGACTGAGCCGGAGGCGATCAACGAGAAGAAGGCCGAAGAGAAAGAGAAGTGATCCGGCAGTGGATCCGGCGGAGGGTGACGAATGGAAGAGATCGGCTTGATTGTGGGGCTGGGCAATCCCGGGCCCGAATATGCCGGTACCCGTCACAATGCCGGATTCATGGTGATCGACCGGCTGCTGGCCGGGTTCCCGGCCGGGCGGTTCGAAGAGCGGCATACGGCATCGAGCAATGTCTGGGCGGGGAGGTTTCGCGGCCGGGCGTTGCTGTTGCAGAAGCCGTTGACCTTCATGAACCTGAGCGGGCAGGCTGTCGCGCTTCTGGCCCGTCGCTGTGAAATTGCGCCGGAGTCGATTCTGGTGGTTTCCGACGACCTTGATCTGCCGGTTGGTCGGCTGCGGCTGCGCAACGGCGGAGCCGACGGAGGTCACAACGGTCTGAAGTCGATCATCGCCGAGCTGGGCAGTGCCTCGTTCCGCCGACTGCGGATCGGGATCGGGCGGCCGAAGCCGGGAGAGACGGTCGATTATGTGCTCTCGAAATTCGAGGGTGAGGAGGAAAGGCGGTTTGAGGCCTCGCTGGAGGCGGCTGCGGACGCGGTCCGCGCGGTGCTGGCGGGGGGATGACCCGGGCAATGAACCGGTTTAACGCGTGGACTCCGGTCGAAGAAAGTGAAAACAAACCAAAAAAAAGAGGTTTTATCTTGAAAAAATACGAAGCGGTATTCATTCTGGACATCCGCAAGACGGATGACGAAGGGGCGGCGTTCAGCAAGGAGTTTGCCGAGCTGGTCGCGAATCTCGGCGGCAAGCTGGAGGCGGCCACTCCGATGGGGCGCCGTCAGTTCACCTATGAGATCAACAAGCGCAAGGCCGGTCTCTACTTCGACTTTCTCTTCGAGCTCGCGCCGGCCAAGGTGCTTGCGATCAAGGAGAAGTACAAGCTTGACGAGCGTGTGCTGCGCAATATGATCGTCGCGGACGAGCGTCCGGCGACGGTTCCGGCCGGTTCGGTTGCGCTCAACATGGAGTAAGCTTTGGCCGATGCGGCTGAAGCGGAGTCATCGCGCGAACCCAATCACAGGAGGTACGATCCATGGCATCGCTGAATAAAGTGTATCTGCTCGGGAATCTGACCCGGGATCCGGATCTGCGTTCGCTGCCGAGCGGTCAGTCGGTCTGCGAGATCGGCCTGGCCGTCGGTCGCCGTTATGTGAACAGCAGCGGACAGGAGGTGGAGGACACCTGCTTTGTCGACGTCGTCGTCTGGGGCAGAAGCGCCGCCAACTGCAAGCAGTATCTTGAGAAAGGTTCGCAGGTGCTGGTTGAAGGGCGCCTCCAGCTCGACCAGTGGGAGGATCGCAACGGCGGTGGAAAACGTTCGAGGCTGCGGGTAGTTGCCGAACAGATCCAGTTCCTGAATCGTCGCGGCGACGGCGGAAACGCCGGCGGCGCCCCCGCCTATGGGAACGGCGGCGGGAACAATTACGGCGGTGCTCCCGCCTACGGGAATGGTGGCGGCAACTACGGTGCGCCGCAGCAGGGTGGTGGCTACAGTCGGCCGGCGATGCCGCGCCAGCAGCCGCCGCAGGGGCTGCCGGCGGCATGCCGCGTCAGCAGCAGCCGATGCCGCCGATGCCGCCGGAGGGCGCGTTCAATCCCGACGAGGGTGCGGAGGACGACATTCCCTTCTGATAGGTCGGGGTGGATCGGGGCGCGGAGCGGCGCTCCGGGTGAAAGTTAGACGAAAACGATTGTTTCATAGAACGAAAGGTAAAGTTTCATTATGCAGCAGGGTGCGAAAAGACAAGGTCGCCGCAGATCGCCGGCGAAGCCGAAAGTTTGCCGTTTCTGCGAGGCGAAGGTCGCCTACATCGACTTCAAGGATGCTGAAACGCTGATGAAGTTCCAGACGGAGAAGGGCAAGATCATGCCCCGCCGGATCACCGGCACCTGCCTGGATCACCAGAAGATGCTGGCCGCCGCCGTCAAGCGGGCGCGCGTCATCGCTCTGGTCTACTGAGAAGAGGGAGGGAAAATAGATGGCTAACGTTAGTTTGATCCTCCTCGATGATGTGGAGAAGCTCGGCCTGGCCGGCGACGAGGTGCATGTTGCTCCGGGTTATGCCCGGAATTACCTGATTCCGCAGGGGCTGGCGGCGAAGGCCACTCCGGGGACGTTGCGGCTGATCGAATCGCGCAAGGCGTTGATTGCGGCGCGGCGCGAGAAGGAGCTTGCCGAGGCGAAGGCGCTGGCGGAGAAGCTTGCCGGGATTGAAATTTCGATTCCGATGCAGGCGACCGACGATGATCAGCTGTTCGGTTCGGTCACTGCCCGCATGATTGCCGAGCAGCTGGCTGCGCAGGGGTGTGCGGTTGAGCACACCCGCATCAAGGTTGATCCGCCCATTCGGACGCTCGGGAGCTTCGAAGTGGAGGCAAAGCTTCATGCGGATGTTATCGCGAAGCTCAAGGTCTGGGTTGTCCGGGGCTGATGCATGAGTGATGACAGGAGAGAGGCGGCGCCGCGTCCGGCGGGAGTTCTTCCCGACCGGGCCCAGCCGCACGATCCCGCGGTTGAACGGGCTGTCCTTGCGGCGATGCTGCGGGAGCCCGACAGCTGCGTCAATATTGTGATGGAACACTTCCGGGATCCGGAGGTGTTCTATTCCCATGTACATCGGGAGATTTTTCAGGTCATCGTCGACCTGTACAACGATCCGGACCAGACGGTTGATCTGGTTTCGGTCGCCCACCGTCTGCGGACGCTCAACAAACTCGAAGCCGTGGGGGGTGAGCTTTTTCTTGCCGAATTGGACGGTGCGATATCGACCACCGTCAACATTGAGGCGTGGTGTCTGATCCTGCGCAAGTATCATACGCTGCGCAAAATGATCGATGTATGCAGCGAATCGCTGCTCAAGTGCTATGACTCCGACGCCGATGCGGGCCGGCTGGTCGAAGAGATTGAAACCGATATCTTCAATGTCCGCAGCCAGGAAGAGACCAGCAGCATCGTTGAAATCTGCGACAAGATCGAAGAGGAATTTCACGCGCTGTGGGATATTTACGAAGGAAAGGTCGAGGTGGGGATTCCGACCGGTTTCGCCCAGCTTGACAGTTACACCGGCGGACTCAAGCCGGGGGAGATGTTTGTCCTTGCCGCCCGGCCTTCGATCGGGAAGACCAGTCTGGCGTTGAATGTGATCCGCAATCTGGCGCTGCCGACCCGGTCGCCTCGGCCGCGGAAGGTGGCGTTTTTCAGTCTGGAAATGACCGCCGAACAGATTGCCCGCCGTTTGCTCTGTACCGAGGCGGGGCTTTCGGAATCGGTCTTCTGGAACAAGTCGTTTCAGGCCAGCGAACTGACCCGGCTCACCGGGGCGGTGGCGGCATTCAAGAAGGCGAAAATTTTCATCGATCCGACCGGCGGCATCACCATTGCGGAGCTTCGGGCCAAGGCGCGCCGGTTGAAGCTCAAGGAGAATATCGATGTGATCGTCATCGATTATCTTCAGTTGATGCATGCCGATGGCCGGGTTGACAGCCGCCAGCAGGAGGTGGCCGAGATTTCGGGGGGCATCAAGAAGCTGGCGAAGGACCTCAAGGTGCCGGTTCTGGTGCTGGCCCAGCTCAACCGCGAAGTGGACAAGACCGCGGGGGCGGGGGCCCGGCCGAAGCTGGCGCACCTGCGCGAGTCCGGGACGATCGAGCAGGATGCCGACATCGTCACCTTTCTCCACCGCAACCGTGAGGATGCCAAGGAGGTTTCGTCGCCTAACCAGAGTGTCGAGGCGGAGTGGATTATTGAAAAGAACCGTAACGGGCGGACCGGGAATCTCAAGCTGCTCTTTTTCCCGTCGCGGATGGAGTTCATCCCGGCGGCGCCGTACAGCGAGGAAGACTGCCCGAAATAGTGTTTCGCAGGATTCTGCGTGGAATTGAAATAGAACAGTACCCGAGGGAGACCAGCAACGTGAATTGGGTAAGACGTTTGGGCGGTGCCGCCGTCGTGTTGGCTTTGGCGTCGGTTCCGGCATTTGCCGCGAAGGTGGCTGAAGTGAAGTTTGACCAGCAGGGGACGCAGCAGCTCCCGGTGGAACAGCTCCGCTTCAATGTGCAGCTTCGTCCCGGCATGGAGTTCAAGCGGGGGATTCTCGATGAGGACGTGAAGCGTCTCTACAACACGGGCAACTTTGCCGACGTGGTTTCCGAGGTTCGGGAGCTGCCGGGGACAAGGTCGAAGTCACCTTCCGGATCCGGCTCAAGCCTCGGGTTTCGGAGATTCTCTATCAGGGCAACGAGAAGTACAAGGCTCATGAGCTGGCCCGCGAGGTTTCGCTGGTGGAGGGGGGGACTGCTGAACGATCGGGAATTGCGTGAGAGCGCCGACAAGCTGCGGAAATTTTATCAGGACAAAGGGTATTCCGATGCGACGGTTACCCCGGTGGTGGAACCGGACGGGCAGGATCGGGTCAAATTGACGTTCCGGATCGCTGAACATCTCAAGCAGCGGGTGAATGACGTTCGGTTTGATGGAGCGACCGTCTTCAGTCAGTGGGATCTTCGCCATTCGATCAACAATCAGTACAGCTATATGAACTGGCTGCCGTTTGTCAACGACTACCTCAATTACGGGCTGCTCAACCGGGCTGAGCTGGAGTTGGACAAGGCGCGGCTGCGCGACAAATACCACGATCTGGGTTACCTCGACTTCAAGATTGAGGATGTGAAGATCACGCCGACTCCGGAGGACCCGGAGTACATCGACATCGACTTCAAGGTGACCGAAGGTGAACCGTACAAGGTGGAGAAGCTTTCGGTCGGCGGAAACACGGTGTTCACCAATGCGGAGCTGGAGGCGGTGTTTCAGCTGCATCCGGGCGAGACCTTTTCGCGTGCGCTGGAGGAGGCGACGATCCGGGCAATCACCGCGATGTATGAGTCGCTCGGTTACGCCGACGTAGTCTGCCGCGCGGTCCGCAGCGAGGATTTCGAGAACCACAGGGTGGATGTGAAATTCGAAGTGACCGAGGGGCGGGAAATACCATGTCCGCGATGTGGTGATCGTCGGGAACACCGAGACGAAGGACAAGGTGATCCGGCGGGAGCTGGCGATTCAGCCGGGCGACCCGGTGGACCGCAACCGCATCGAGGTGAGCAAGCAGCGGCTGATGGGGATGGGATATTTCGAGAAGGTCGAGGCTGCGGCGGTGGGTGCCGATGCGCTCGACGAAAAGGACGTGCAGATCACGGTCAAGGAGAAGGAGAGCCGTTACAACTTCCGCATCGGCGGCGGCGCGTCGGATGTGAACAGCGTGTTCGGTATGGCGGAACTGTCGTCGAACAATTTCGACATCACCAATCCCGGAAACTGGTTTTTACGGCGGCGGCCAGCGGTTTCGGCTGCAGGGGATCTTCGGCATCGAGAACGCCGGATTCAATGCGGACTTCGTCGAACCGTGGCTCTTCGACCTGCCGTTGCGCTTCGAGCTCTCCGGCTACATGAACCAGGTGGAATACGATCAGTGGGATGAGGAGCGGATCGGTGTGCGCACTTCGCTCTCCGCCGCATCTTCGACGACTTCACCCAGGTGACGGTCGGATACAAGTTCGAGCATGTCAACGTGAACCATCTTGGACACCATCTCAAGTACTATATCAAGAGCAACGATCTTGACGGCGGCAGCTATGTGAGCCAGCCCTCCTTCATGATCGGCCGGGATACCCGTGACAGTCTGACCGATCCCACCAGCGGCTACAACATCAACTTCTTCGGTTCGATCACGCCGAAGGTGCTTGGGTCGTCCAGCAACTACTATCGGCTGGAAGGAAAGGGGAGCTACTACATGAGCTTCTTTGACAAGGCGATCATTGCGATGATCGGCGGTAAGATCGGCACGGTGGCCGCGTTCAATCGCGAAGACGACGTGCCGCTCTACGAACGGTATTTTCTGGGCGGCAGCGATTCAATTCGCGGCTTTGAGTACCGGACGGTTTCTCCGGTGGTCAACCAGCGTAACATCGGCGGACAGACCATGCTGCTGCTGACTGCGGAGGTGACCCATCCGATCTGGGGGCCGATCCGCGGTGCGGTCTTCGCCGACGCCGGCAACGCGTGGCGCAACTCCTACAGCATGGGGTTCAGCAAAATGAATGTCGGCGTTGGTTACGGATTGCGGATCAAACTGCCGGTCGTCAACGCGCCGATCAAGCTGGACCTTGCCTATCCGGTGGTCAACAATCAGGAACATGAGGCCAATCGGCTTCGGTTCCACTTCAACATGGGGTTCACGTTCTAGAGGGAGGAGCGGCGCAATGGGTGCGGAACATTACGAACCGACCGCGGAAGGTCTGCTCCGGCTGCTGGAGCGGCTTCGGGCGCCGAACGGTTGCCCGTGGGATCGGGCGCAGACCCGGGAGACATTGGGGCGGAGTCTGGCCGGTGAGACGGCCGAACTGCTCGATGCGATCGACCGCGGCGATGCGTCGGCGATCTGCGATGAATTGGGCGATGTGCTGATGAACGCATTGTTTCAGATTGTGCTCGCCCGGGAGAAGGGGGAGTTTACTGCGGAAGATGTGTTCGGCGGGGTTATCGCCAAGATGATACGTCGTCACGCGCACATTTTCGGAGACGAGAAGGCGGAGACGCCGGAGGAGGTCACCGCGGTCTGGCGGAAGGTCAAGGAGGCGGAACAGGCCGGTTCCGCCGCCCGGAGTCGATTCTGGATAAGGTCCCGCATTCGCTTTCGGCGCTCGACCGGGCGGAAAAGTTGCAGAAGAGAGCGGCGAAAGTCGGGTTCGACTGGAGTGACGAGGCGGGAATCCTCGCCAAGATCGAGGAGGAGCTGGGCGAACTCAAAGAGGCGATGGCTTCCGGCCGGTCGGAGGAGATCGACGCGGAGCTGGGGGGATCTCCTGTTTGCCGCGAGCAATCTCGCCCGGTTTCGGGGGGCGGACCAGTGAGGAGCTGCTGCGGCAGACTAATCGGCGATTTGAAGGTCGATTCCGCTTTATCGAACGGGAGCTGGCCCGGGAGAAGATTCCGCTTGAATCGGCTGGCATTGAGCGGATGGAGGCGCTCTGGTGCGAGGCCAAGCGGCACGAGCGGGAAGAGCGGACGGAACCATAACCCGGCCCGGAACATGAATCGGGAAGTGAGAACAACAGGACGCGCCGACGGGCGGGTCCGGAATCCGGGAGGAGATAGATGATGCGAAAAGAATTTCTGCCGTTCACCAAACCGGCAATCAACGAGGATGACATCCGGGCGGTGACCGAGGTGCTTCGTTCCGGCTGGATTACCAACGGTCCGAAAAATCAGGAGCTGGAGGCGGGGGTCTGTGCGTTCACCGGCAACCGGTACGGAGTTGCGCTCTCGTCAGCGACGGCGGCGATGCATCTGTTGCTCAGGGCGATGGAGATCGGTCCGGGTGACGAGGTGATCACGCCGTCGATGACCTGGGTTTCGATCGTCAATATGATCGTGCTGGCCGGGGCGAAGCCGGTTTTCGTCGATGTGGATCGGGAGACGCTCCTGGTGACGCCGGCGGCGGTGCGGGCTGCGGTTACGCCGCGGACCCGGCTGATTGTGCCGGTTCATTTTGCCGGAGCCGCGCTGGATCTGGACGGCATTCGTGCGGCGGCCGGGAGCGTTCCGGTGGTGGAGGATGCTGCGCACGCGCTCGGGACATATTACAAGGGGCATCATATCGGTTCGACCGGTTCGGCGATCTATTCGTTCCACGCGATCAAGAATGTGACCACCGGGGAAGGGGGGGATGTTCGTTACCGACAACCGCGAACTGGCCGATTCGATCCGGCTCTGGAAGTTTCACGGCATCGGCATGGATGCGTTCGACCGGCAGAACCGGGGGCGTTCGCCGCAGGCAGAAGTGCTTCATCCCGGTTTCAAATACAATCTCACCGACATCTGCGCAGCGATCGGCGTCAGCCAGCTGGCGCGCATTGGAGAGATCAATGCGAAGCGGCGTGCGCTGGCGATGCGGTATCGGGAGTTGCTGGCCGATGTGCCGGAGATCCGTCCGCTGGCGGATCCGGTCGGGTATGAGTTCACCCATGCCTGGCACCTTTTCGTAGTGCGGGTCGATACGCCGAAGATCGGCCGGGATGCGTTCATGGCGGAACTGAAGGCGCAGAACATCGGTACCGGACTCCATTTCCGCTGCGCCCACCTTCAGAAATATTATCGGGAGAAGATGGGATTCCGCGCGGGGACGCTGCCGGATACGGAATACAACAGCGACCGGATCTGTTCACTGCCGCTCTTTCCGGATATGCGGATGGAGGATGTGGACGACGTGGTTTCGGCGATCAAAACCGTGCTGACGGGGAGATAGCAGCCGATGGAGAACTCCTTTACCGGCGACTCTGCGATGGCCGGGCGGCGCAGTGAACTTTTCTTCTGGAGTTTCGCAGTCGTTGCGCTGTGCCTCTTTCTCGGGCACAACGCGCTGTGGGCTTCCGAAGGGCGCTGGGCGGAGATTGTCCGCGAAATGCAGCGTACCGGCGACTTGCTGCATCCGTCGATCAACTGGCGGATTTGCGGGAAGCCGAATCTGACCAGCTGGTTGGGACTGCCGTTCGCCGCGCTTTTCGGCGGAGCGAGCGAATGGGTCGTGAGGCTGCCGGGCGTCCTGGCGGGACTGGCCGGGCTTTACGGGACGCTGCTGCTGGGCAAGAAGCTCTTCGATCGTCGAACTGCGCTGCTGGCGGGATGGATGCTGCTGAGCAGTTACGGCTTTCTCTTCTGGTCCCGGAATGCCGCCGCTCCCGCGGACATCGCGGCGCTTGCTTCGACGGTTCTGGCCGTGGCACTGTATCATCAGCGGGAGGAACGCGGCGGATTCTGGAGTTTCCTCGGATTTTATTTGATCTGTTTCTGCGGTGTTCTGGCCGGAGGCATTCCGGTGCTGGTGATGCCGTTTGTCGTACTGGCCCCGCACCTTGCCGCGGAGGGGCGCTGGAGGCGCTTTCTGGGAATTTCTCCGGTGGCCGCCTTCCTGCTGACCGGAGGCGGATACCTGGCTCTGTTCCATGCTGCCGCGGTGCTGCCGCCGGTTTCTTCGCTGGAACTGCCGCCGGAGAGCGTATCGACCGGCATTCTGCAGATGCTGCGGGAAGATTTTCTCCGTCCGGCGGCAGAGTTGATCCGGGGAAGCCGGGTTTCGCATACCTCTGTCATCTGCCGCGGTGTCTGCTGCCGTGGTGTCCGCTGATCGTCGTGGCCATCGCCGGTCTGGTGCGGAACTGGAAGGACCTTTCCGACACGCTGCGCGAGCTGCTGACGGGGGCGCTGCTGCTTTTTGTATTCTTTCTGTTTCTTTCGCCGCGCCGCTGGTACAGTGTGCTGCCGCTGCTCCCGTTCTGCACACTGCTCGGCGCGGTCGGAGCTTCCGGCCCGGCGGGGGTGGAGAAGTGGAATCGTTTCATCTGGCAGCTGATGCATTTTCTGGTGATTACCGCCGCTTCGCTCGCGGTGGCAAGTCTGGTGGCGATTCCGCTCTGGTATCGGTTTGTCCCCTTCAAGCCCCCGTTGCTGCTGCTGGTTGGGCTTCCGGTTGCGGGGGTGCTCACTTTGTGTGTAATGATGTTTGACAGCCGTTCCGACGGCATGCTGGAGCGGCTGACCGGAATGCCGTTCCGGTTCGGGGCTCCATTGCTGGGGGGCGATTCTGACCGCGGCACTGTTTGACTGTGTGCTGCCCTCTTTTACGATCTACCGGAGTGAAAAACCGTTTTACCGGGAGTTCCGGAAGAGTGCGGGCGTCTCTCCGTCGCGGTTTTTCTGCTGGGGGAGAAGGTGCCGGCGAAACTGCTTTTCTACCTCGATTTTGCCGGACCGGTTGCAGATTCCGAAGCGGATTTCCGGTCGGAAAAGGGAAGGAGTACGCCAGTGGATTCGGAAGCGGAGTTTCGGGCTCGCCTGGCCCGGTTGTCCGCATTTCTCACCCGGAACGCCGGAGTGCCGGTGGCGGTGATGGCGGGGTGTCGATCGGAGAGCGCGGAGTCGTTCGCCCGTGCGGTGCGTGAGCTCAGGCTGCCGATCGACCTGAAGAATCCGAACTACTCGGAAGCCGCCCACAAGGTTATGAAAATGGAAAACGATGACCGGTGCCGGAACATCTGGCTGTTCACGGCGCCCGGGAAAACAGAGGAGCAGCAGTGAGTAAATGAAAAAATCCTCCCAGGTGAACTTCATTTCCGTGGTTGTCCCCGTCTACAACGAGGAGGGCTGCCTGCAGGAATTGATCGATCGTACGCTCAAGGCGCTGACATCCACCGGAAAGAAGTTTGAATTCATTCTGGTCGATGACGGGAGCCGGGATCGATCTGCGGAGATCATGAAGACGGCGGCCGATGCACATCCGGATGTGGTGATCGCCTGCATTCTCAACCGCAACTACGGGCAGCATTCGGCGATCATGGCCGGGTTCTCCCTGGTGCGCGGCGACCTGGTCATCACCCTCGATGCGGATCTGCAGAATCCGCCGGAGGAGATTCCGCGACTGGTTGCCGCGGCGGAGGAGGGAAATGATGTGGTAGGCACCGTCCGGCAGAATCGTCAGGATACGCTGTTCCGCCGGACCGCTTCGAAGATCGTGAATGCCGTCGCTCAGAAAGCCACCGGTGTACACATGAAGGATTACGGCTGTATGCTCCGCGCCTACCGCCGTCATGTGGTGGAGGCGATGCTGCAGTGCAATGAACGCAGCACCTTCATTCCTGTGCTCGGCAACAGCTTTGCGCGCAACACCTGCGAAATTCCGGTCGAGCACCGGGAGCGCGCAGTTGGGGAATCGAAATATTCGCTCTGGAAGCTGATCAATCTGCAATTCAATCTTCTGACCTGCATGACAACCGCGCCGCTGCGGATGCTGACCTACTTCGGCATGCTTGCCGCGGGGAGTGGTTTTCTGCTGAGTTTGTACATCATTTTCCGGCGCGTTTTCGATGAGGATGGAGAGCGCTGGGCGAACGGGGGAACCTTCACGTTGTTTGCGATCCTGTTCATTTTCACCGGAATTCAGATGGTGGGCATCGGCATGATCGGCGAATATATCGGGCGGATCTACACCGATGTCCGCAACCGGCCCCGTTATTTCATTGAAGAGATCTGCGGCCGTCGCTCCGAAGAGGAAAAGTAGGTGATTCATGGGGCGGCTTGTCATCATCAGCGGCGACGATGATTTCGCCGTCAAGGAACGCGCCCGCGCGGTCGCCGGAGAACTGGCAGGCGGGGAGTTCGAAGAGAATCCCGCCGTGGAGATCATCGCCGGAGACGGGGGAGGAGCTCAAACCGGACGCCGTTGTGGCGCGCTTTCTGGACGCGTTGCGCACTCCGCCGTTCCTCTGCGACTCCAAGCTGGTCTGGCTCCGGCATTTCCGCGATCTCGAACTTTTTTCGGCGAAGGAGCCGGATGACGGCGTCGCCGGGGTGCTGGAGATCCTGTCGAATCCGCTGCCGCCGGAACTCTCCGTCCTGATCGATGGCGGCGGACTGGACCAGCGGGAAATCCTTCGCCAAAGCGATGAAGAGCGCCGGTGCCGGTCTGGAGGTGCTCAATGCGGTGAAAGCGACCGACCGCCGGTTTGCCGACGAGCGCCGGGGGAAGTCTGCGCGATATCTGCAGCGAGCTGGGGAAGTCGCTCGATCCGGCCGCCGCCCAGTTCCTCACCGAGACCATCGGCGGGGATTCCGGACTTCTCCGCAACGAGCTGGAGAAACTGTGCAGCTATGTCGGAGAGGCCGCCGTCATCACGCTGGCCGATTGCCGCGCGGTGTGCAGCCGCACTCCGGAGACGGTGAGCTGGGAGTTCACCGGCGCCATCGTCGGCCGGGATCGGCCCCGGGCGTTGCGGTTGCTCGACATCATGCTTCGTCAGGGGGGAGCCGGAGATCCGGCTGATGTATGCCCTGTCGGGCGAATTTCAGAAGTTGATTCAGACCAGGCTGGCGATGAAGCAGCTGAAACTGACCCGGGTTTCGCCGCGGACATTCGATTCGCTGCCGGAGTCGCTGAAGAAGGAGTTCCCCGACAATCCGTTGCTCAAGCTCCATCCTTACCGGGCGTTCAAAACCTGCGAGGGGGCATCCGGCTTCTCCGACGGGGAGCTTGCACGCGACCTTGAGGCGGTCCGGAATGCCAGCCGCGCGCTGGTCTCCGGCGGCGGAGAGCCCCGAATCATTCTCGAACAGCTGGTCCTGCGGCTGACCGCGCGCGACTGAGGCACGTTACCGGCAGAGCAGATCCAGGGTGCCGGGCTGTTCCGGTTCCGTCACCGGCGTGGAAGGCGCGGGAAGTTTTCCGGTGAGCGGTATGGCGAGGTCGGTCAGCAGCCGATACCAGGCGAGCCGCCAGGAAAGGGTTGCGTCGACCAGTTCGAGTGCGGCCTCCCGGTCGCCGGGGTGAAGCTCCAATTTGAGTTTCGCATGGTGGACCCTGTTCCAGGCGGCGGCGAGATGTCGGCGGTCCAGATCGACTTCGAAGGCGCATCCCAGTGCGTTGGCCTGATGGACGGCATACATGGCAAACCCATCCTTTTCCTGCAACGAGTGACCGGCCAGGCGGCGGGGCAGGCGGTAGAGCGCCTCGGCCAGCATCGCTTCGGCGGCGGCGTCATCGCCGTAACGGCTGCGGAGACGATGCACTGTTGCCGCCGAAAGCCGGAAGCCTGCGGTTTCGGAACGGCGCTCCGAAGCGACCGTGTAGAGAAAATCCGGATTCGATGGCGGCGCGACTGGATCGGCCAGCGCATTTTTGTTGAATTCCGCGATCTCATCGGCGGGGAGGCCGGTGAGGATGCGCAACTCCAGAGCCAGCTCCTCTGCCCGCCGTCTTTCCGCATCGTCCGGCGCAAGTTTGAGTCGTTCCCGGGCGGCAACCAGTCGCGACGCAAGCGCGGCAACCCGGTAACGGAGCAACTCTCCGGCCCGAATCCGGCGGTGCTCGACCATGTCGACTCCGGAGGGAATGGTGATCAGATCATTGTAGGCGATGGCGTCGTCAAGCAGTCTCAGGCGAGGATCGCGGTCCGCATCGAAATTCTGCACCGTGGTGCGCCATTCGTCGATCAGCCCGGGAATCTGGAGCAGCCGGGCGTTGCCGACATGCTCTCCGGCCAGCTCCTGGAGCGATTCAATCGTCTGGATCTCCAGCATGTTTCTGCGGGCGGCGGAAAAAGATCCTCCAACCGGTAATATTGCTTCTCCTCGGTCGGCGGCGGCGTGGTGGTTGCCGGCTGTTGTGCGGAAGTCTCCTTCTCCGCGGGGGAGGCGGCGGGGAATTCGCCGGCTCCGGCATCTGAGTCACATAGGTCGTGCACCCGGTGCAGAGCGACAGCAGCAGTGCCGGAAGAACGGCTGCTCGACGACCATGCGAACGCGGCGCCATTCGATCTATTGCTCCAGAATGCGCTGAATTTCAGCGAGAATGGCCGCTGGTTCCGCCATGCGGCCGGGACCGTCGTCACCGCAGGCGACCCGTCCTTCCGCCGGACCGGCGAAGAGAACACCGCGCTCCCGGAGCGTTTCGATGTTTTTCCGGCAGGCCGGATGCATCCACATCTGGGGATTCATCGCGGGGGCCAGCAGCGTTTTTCCGTTGAAGGTTGCTCCGAATGTGGTCAGGGCATCATCGGCAATGCCGTTGGCAAGTTTGGCGATGAAGTTCGCCGTGGCGGGGACGACGGCGAAGAGATCGCATTGTGACGCGAGGGCAACATGTTCCGGACGCCACTCCGGGACCTCCCACAGCGAGGTCACCACCGGCCGGCGGGAGAGTGTGCGAAAGGTGAGTTCCGAGACGAATCTCCGGGCATTTTCCGTCATGATGACCTGCACGGTGATGTTTTCCCTGACCAGTCTGCTGCACAGATCCGCTGCTTTGTAGGCCGCGATTCCGCCGGTGATGCCGAGAACGATCCTCTTATTCATGGAAGAGCTCCTGCGGAAGTGCCGCAGTGCGGAGCGCGAAAGAACGGAACAGTCCGGTCATCTCCGCCGCTGCGGTGTCAAGGTCATCGTTGATGACCAGGTAGTCGTACAAATTCCAGCAGGCCAGTTCCCGCCGCGCGCCTTCCTGCCGCATGCGGATCTGTTCTTCGGAGTCGGAAGCTCTGCCGCGAAGGCGGCTTTCCAGAACTGCGATCGAGGGAGGACCGATGAAGACAAAGACGGTGGAGCGGGCCAGTTCCGGATCGTGTTTTGCGGCGGCACGGATCTGTTTTGCACCTTGAACGTCGATGTCGAGCACCACCGGGCTGCCGCGGCGGATCCGGTCGAGGACTTCACTTTTGAGCGTGCCGTAGCAATTGGCAAAGACGCCGGCATGTTCGATGAACTCTCCGCGTGCAACCCGGCGTTCAAATTCCTCCCGTTCCAGAAAGTAGTAATGCACGCCGTGCTGTTCGCCCGGCCGCGGTTTTCTCGTCGTGCAGGAGATGGAGAATTCCAGTTCCGGCATGGCCCGGCGCACCCGGCCCACCAGGGTGGATTTCCCGACTCCGCTCGGTCCCGACAGCACGATGATCGTACCCAGTTTTTTCATTCATTCCTCCTTCTGCACAAATGGAGAACCGCCATCCGCAGTTTCCTGCAGGGCCCGGCCTCCCGCGCACTCCCGTTCCCAGCCGGGAAAGTTCCAGTGTTCCGGGAAGCGTCGGCATTGTGCCGGCTTCACCGGTTCGATCCTGCAACGGGCAGGGGAACCCTCTTCCAGAAAGCAACAACTTCCATCCGGCTTTTCCGGCAGTGTCAACCCGCTCCGATCCGGCAGCAGTTCGGTATATTCTGCCAGAAATTGCTCCACCGCCATGCCGAGAAATGCCGCAATCCGGTCGATCTCCGCCGTTTCAACTCGAACCGCTCCCGGCCAGCGGCAGCAGTTGCCGCATCTCCGGCAGCGAAATTGCTTTTTCTCTTCGGTCATGAAACACCGAACGGGTACTTCCGGAATATTCCCGGAAATACCCGCCCCTCGCGTTTACCGGAGTTTACCGGAAACTGTCAAAGGTGAAGTCGTCACCCTTGATGTCGATGAAGAAGAATCCGAGCGCGAAGTCCACCCATTCGACCGGATGGATGTAGAGATCTCCGGTAACCAGGCAGCCCAGCGATCCTCCGATTGCCCAGTAGTCGCGCTTGCCTTCGAAGAAATCGTAGATCCGCATGTCGGGGGTGGGGGAAGCCGGAACGGTTTTCAATGTATTTCTTGACCAGCGGAGTGCTGTCGATCACGCTGTAGTTCTCATCACTCACGAAAATGAAAGACCAGTACCATCCCTCTTCGACGCCGAATCCGTACTGGCGGTTGTGCGCCTTGTAGGCCTTGTAGGAGAGCCCGATGCCGGCACCGCCCCAGATCGCGCGGGTGGCCATCAGCTGCGCTTCGATGACCGGACCAATGCCGAGGTTGACGGTGAACATATCCAGCGCGTCGACCAGACGGTTGGGAATGTAGAGCAGGAGCTTGTCGGCGATTTCGAATCGGTGCCGGTTCCGGCCGCCTGCACCGGCGCTGCGGCGAAAAGGCAACCTGCAAGACTCAAGACCAGAAGGAACTTTTTTCATAGATGACGAACTCCTGAAAATTGTTGTTTTCTCTAGAAACAAAACCCGTTTGTCGTTTAACCGGATGTACTTTATCACAATTCCCCGCGATTGTCCAGTGAAAAGCGGGAAAAATCAAATAATTTTAGGAAATTTCTCCGGAGGCCGCTTGGTCGGCGGAGGCGGTTCGGCCGATTCCTTCTCCTCCGCGGGCGCCGCGACCGCTCCGGGAACCGGCTCCTCCACGATTTCGAAATCACCGGTCATCTCCGCCCGCTTGAGATCGAGCAGCTCCACCTGCAGCCGGGTGATCCGGCGCTGTTCGACCAGCAGTTCCGTCAGCGTGGTCTGCAGTTTCTTCAGCTGACCGGCCATCCCGAGCAGATTGGCGTCCAGTTCCCGGCGAGCATCCTGAAACTTCGAATAGAAGCGGGAAAGCTGGGCAACTCCCATCATTACGACGATCCAGGTGAGAGCGGCGACGATCCATAGAGTAATTGTCGGAAATTGGAACTCATCCATTTTGCAGCTTCCTCCCGGGTGGAATTGATAATCCTGAACTTCTCTTCCCTTAAAATATTACCGGTTCCGATTTTTTGCAATAGCCGCGGCGGGTCAACTCCGTTTTTTTCGAGAATTTTCTCCGCAGACTCCCCGGTTTTCCCCGAAGCGCTCCTCTTTTTCGGCCTTCTCCAGCCGGTGGAGCGCCTCCGCGACGCTCTCGCCGGTGTCGGGGAAGCGCATCTCCGGAGCGATCTCCGCCAGAGGCTCCAGCACGAACCGCCGCTGCCGCGCGCCGCGGGTGCGGCAGCGTCAGAACGGGGCTGTTCGAACAGCGTTCCCCGAAGAGGATGAGATCCAGGTCAAGCGTCCGCGACTCCCTGCTGGAATGACACGCGGGACGCCCCGCCTCCCGCTCCAGTCGCTGCGTGAGTTCGAGCAGAGTTTCGGCGCTCCGGCTCCACTCTCCGGTCAGTGCGGCGTTGGAAAACTCCGGCGTGCCCGGTACGCAGTCCACCGGTGCGGTTCGATGGAGTCGGCTCTGCCGGATTGCCTTCACTCCGTTCGCTTCAAGTTTCCGCACCGCCTCCGCAAAGATTTCCGCACTGTTTCCCAGGTTTCCCCCATCAGAATGGCAATTTTTACAGTTTTTAACATAAACGGCTCGTTTTTTTGCAGTTTGCGTTTTATATTTATTATTGCACCGGGTTTCACCTTTTGCAAAGAGGCGCAATGACGAATCAACTGAAAATTTATTTTCTCGGTTCCGGCCAGATTGCCGTACCGGTCCTGAAAGCAGTCGCCGCCGCCCCCAGCTGCGGCTGGTCGGCGTCGGCACTCAGCTCGACCGCCCCGCGGGCGCAATCGCAGACCGACGCCGACTCCGGTCGGGGCGGCCGCGGAGGAGCTCGGGCTCTTCGCCGACAAGATTCCCAACGTCAACGCTCCGGAGTTCCTCGCCGCGTTGCGGGCGAAGGAGCCGGACATGGTGCTGGTGATTTCGTTCGGGCAGATTCTCCGTCGTGATTTCCTTGAACTGCCGCCACTCGGCTGCATCAACATCCACGCCTCGTTGCTGCCCCGCTACCGGGGGGCGTCGCCGATCACCCAGTGCATCCTCAACCGCGACGCGGAGACCGGAATCTGTTTCATGAAGATGGAGCGCGGACTCGATACCGGACCGGTCTACAGTTCAGTCCGGGTGCCGCTCGACCACCGGGAATACTGCGAAATGCTCGAAATGAAGCTCGGCGTGATCGCCGCAGAAGTTACTCCGGGAACCCTCTGCGCCATTGCCGCCGGGGGAGCTGGAGCCGGAGCCGCAGGATGATACCGCCGCAACCGTCTGCACCAAGATCCGGAAGTCGGATGGGAAAATCAACTGGTCTCTGAGCGCCGACGACATCGAAGCGATGGTGCGTGCCTACTACCCGTGGCCCGGCGCCAGCTGCACACTGCTCACAACCCGCGGAGAGATGCCGGTCACGCTGACCCGGGTGCTGCCGCGGCGCGATCTCGGCGGCGCGCCGGGAACGGTGCTTCAGGCGGACAAGTATGCCCTCATCGTCGCCTGCGGGGCCGGTGCACTGGAAATCGTCGAACTGTCCCCGCCTGCCCGGCGTGCCATGCCTGCGGTGGCGTTTCTCAACGGATTGCGGGGCGAAAAAACCGGTCATTCTGCCTTGACGGCCTCCGGTCCGGACTCCTGGAACGCCGCCGTCAAGACAACGGAAGAACAATTTTTTGAATGGACAATGGTATGGAAAAAAAGGCAAGCAGATCATTCTGAACTGCGAAAAACTGGAGCGCCGCTTCGCTCTGCTCAACAACGGGCGTCTCGAGGAGTACCAGATCGAGCGCGATGACCATGAACCCAAAGTCGGTGATATCTACCTCGGCAGGATCATCAATCTGGAGCCGTCGCTTCAGGCGGCATTCGTCGACATCGGCGCCGAGAAAAACGCTTTTCTTCACTATCACGAGATGCTTCCCGGCTGTGGCGAAATGCTCGAACGGCGCGGAGAGCAGGACTCCGACTCCGACGAAGAGGAGCCGGGGAGGAGTCGATTCAGGCGCGCCGCCGGAAACGGCAGGAGGCGCGTCCCGGGTCGAAAGTAGGCGCCGAGGCGCAACGCCGCAAGAAGAAGTTGACCGTCGCGGACATTCCCGCCATCTTCCGGCCCGGGATGGAGATTCTGGTCCAGGTGGTGAAGTCGCCGATCAGCACCAAGGGTGCACGGGTGACCACGGATATTTCGATTCCCGGGCGCTACCTTGTTCTGATGCCCTACAGTGAGCACATCGGCCTTTCCACGCGTATTGAAGGCGCGCAGGAGCGCGACCGTCTCCGCAAGATTCTCGCCGCTCTTGAACTGCCGGAGGGGATGGGGCTGATCTGCCGCACCGTCGGGGAGGGGGCGCCGTTCCACCTTCTTCAAGCGCGATCTCGAGCTGCTGCTCGATTACTGGCGCAAGGTGGAAAAGGAGATGGATTCGCGCAACGCCCCGGCCCTGCTGTTCACCGAACCCAATCTCGTCGAACGGACGATCCGCGACTTCATGACCGAGGAGATCGAAGGGATCGTGGTCGATGATCCGGCGGCGGGCCGGCAGATCATCGATACGCTCAAGCGGTTCGGCGGTCGAAAAATGGCTGAGAAGGTGATCTGCTACAACGGCGCCAAACCGATTTTCGACCAGTATCGCATCAACGATCAGCTGCGGGAGGTGTTTCAGCGTGAGGTCCGCCTGCCGGGCGGCGGCGGCATCTGCATCGACGAGACCGAAGCGTTGATTGCCATCGACGTCAACTCCGGCCGCGGCCGCAAAGGGGCTGATCAGCCGGAATTCATTCTCAAGACCAATCTCGAGGCTGCGGAAGAGATCGCCCGGCAGCTCCGACTGCGCAACATCGGCGGCCTGGTCGTGCTCGATTTCATCGACATGCGCAGCGCCCGCGACCGCGAGGAACTTTTCCGCTATATGAAGAAACTGGTCAAAGACGACCGTGCCAAGACCAAGGTGTTGCCGCTCAGCAAACTCGGCCTTATGGAGATGACCCGCCAGCGCGAACATGAAAGCATTCAGGACCAAGTGTTCAACCCCTGTCCCTACTGTTCCGGCACCGGGCTGGTCAAATCCGCCGTCACCATGAGCGTTGAAATTCAGCGCCGTCTCAACACCATTCTGCGCGATCGCCGCTACCGGGATCTGCCGGTCCGGGTGATTATGCATCCGGATATTCTCGCCCGGCTCCGCAATGAGGATGCACAACTGCTCCGCGATATCGAGGAGAAGTACAAACACGATCTGAGTTTCCGGGCGGACCCGATGCTGCATTACGAGGAGTTCCGGATCGTCGATCCGGTTACCGGCGCCGAGCTGAAATAACGCCGGTTCAGCGTTTCAGCAGGGCGGCGAGGCGGTTCGAGAGGCGGACGAGAGGCAGACCGATGACGTTTTCGAATTCGCCGTCCAGACTCTCCACCAGTTCGTCGCCGTGCTCCTGAATAGCGTAGGCTCCCGCCTTGTCAAGCACGAACACCCGGTCGAGATATCCGGCAATCGCCGCATCGGTGAGCGGACGGAACCGGACAGTGGCGATTTCTTCCCACACTTCGTGAATCCGCCGCGACGGAGAGAGCAGCGCCAGGCCGGTGATCACCTCATGGCTGTCGCCGGAGAGCGCGCGAAGAATGGCTGCCGCATCGGCGGAATCCCGTGGTTTCCCGATGATCCGGCCCTTGTGGAGAATGACGGTATCCGCTCCCAGCGTGAGCGCATCGGGATGACGTGCGGCAACTGCGGCGGCTTTGCTCTCGGCGTTCCGCAGCGGGACGCTGCGCGGATCAGCCGCCGCCGAAATCTCCGCCACACCGGCGGATTCCGTCTCGAAATCAAACCCGAGTCTTGCGAGCAGCTCCCGGCGCCGGGGGGATTCAGTGGCTAGAAACAACCGCATTGCCCGGCGCCTTATCCGGCTCCTTCTCCTGCGGAATCTCCGAGGTAAGCGCCTCGATCTGGAAACGGATTTCCTGCAGCGTGTCGATGCCGAAAACCCGGTGGAGCATCTCCAGCATCCGTGGTTTGACCTCGTCGGAAATCGCCGGAAGACCTTTCCCGTCGGCCGAGAAGGAACAGCAGAGAGTCATCGAAAAACGTTTTCCGCAACGGTAGAGCATGATGCGGCGCACCGCGAGCTGCGGAAATTCGTCCAAAACCTGCCGCGCGGCATTTTCAATGGCTCCGCGCGAAACCACCAGATCCCCTGTCGGACAGCGCACCGGAATCGCTCCGCATCTGCGGGTCCGGAACAGCAGTCTGAAGATAATTTTGAGCGCCAGCAACAGCAGAAGCAGCGCAAAAACCAACCCGATGGCGGCCGCGTAACCGCGATTGAAATCGCTGCTCAACAACTGCCGCCAGAACTCCGGATCGGCCAATTCTGCAAAATTCATGCTCCCATCCTCCTCGTCAGGCTCTGGTCTTCAACAGGACACAGCCGCTCCGCCCTCCGGACGAAGCGGCTCTGCATCGTTCCCCCGGGAATCAGTTCAGGGGAAGGACCGGCGCTCCTCCTTCGGTTTCCTCTTCGTCGGAATCATCCGGCACCGGATCATCGATCTCCTGAACCACGACATTGACTTTGAGCACCGTCATGCCGGTGGTCTTTTCGATCTCCTCGATCACCGCCTTCTGGACCGCCGTCGCAACCTGCGGAACGTTGTAGCCGGTCTTGATGTTGAGCTTGATTTCAACGGAAACCCGGTTGTTTTCCGCCATATCGACGGTGATCGCGCGGGCCTGCATACGGCGGCTGCCGACGATTTCCGCGATGTTGTCGACCAGCGTGCTGCCGGCCAGGCGGGAGACTCCCTCGATCGAAAGCGCCGCACGCCGCACAAGCGAAGCGATCACATTCTCATGGATCTTCACTTCTCCCATTTCGGAGCCTTCCAGCACTGTGGTGGCCGCCGCTTCGGCCGCCGGTGCCGCCGTCTTCTTGGAATCTGCTGCTGCTTTCATTTTCCTTCCTCCTTGTGCGGGGTGGCCCGCTCCTGCATTAATCTCTCGACAAATCCGGTATCGTATTTGCCTTCGATGAAAATTTTTGTGGTTGGTGATCAACTTCTGGAAGGGAATCGTCGTCTTGATCCCCTCCACCGTGATCTCATCCAGCGCGCGGCGGCAGGTCGCAAGCGCATCCGCCCGGGTCGGGCCCCAGACAATCAGTTTCCCGATCATGCTGTCGTAATAGGTGGGAATCCGGTAGCCGGAGTAGGCGTGCGTATCCATGCGCACATTCGGCCCCCCTGCCGGAATGAAGAGCTCGATCCGCCCGGGGCAGGGGGTGAAGTTGTTGAAAGGATCTTCCGCATTGATCCGGCATTCGATCGCGTGACCGCTGATCTGCACATCCTTCTGCCGGAGAGAGAGACGCTCGCCCGCCGCCACCCGGATCTGCTCCTTGATCAGATCGAACCGCGTCACCGCCTCGGTCACCGGATGCTCCACCTGGATGCGGGTGTTCATCTCCATGAAGTAGTAGTTCCCCTCCTCGGTGAAGAGGAATTCAATCGTTCCTGCGCTGGTGTAGCCCGCCGCCTTGGCCGCTTTGACCGCCGCGGCCCCGATCCGTTCACGCAGCCTGGCGGAAAGCGCCGGCGAGGGAGCCTCCTCGATCAGTTTCTGATTGCGGCGCTGCACACTGCAGTCACGCTCTCCGAGGTGAATCACGTTCCCGTAGTTGTCGGCGATGATCTGAATTTCAATGTGGCGCGGATTGACCAGGAACTTCTCCATATAAAGCGCCCCGTTGCCGAAGGCGTTCTCCGCTTCGGTCTTGGCCGCGTGATAGCCCTGCACCAGGCTGGCGTCGTTGTGGGCAATCCGCATGCCGCGCCCGCCGCCGCCGGCCACCGCCTTGATGATGACCGGGTATTTGAGCTGATGCGCCACCTTCAGAGCATCGGCTTCACTCACTAAAATGCCGTCGCTGCCGGGAGTGGTGGGTACTCCGGCTTTCTTCATGGTCTCCCGGGCGACCGCCTTGTCGCCGAGCGCCCGCATCGCCTCGGGCGTCGGCCCGATGAAGGTGATGCCGTGTTTGCGGCACGCTTCGGCGAAGTAGGCGTTCTCCGAGAGAAAGCCGTATCCCGGATGAATCGCGTCGACGTCGCAGATTGCCGCCACCGAAAGAATCCGGTCGATCAGCAGATAGCTGGCGCTCGACTGCGCCGGCCCGATGCAGACCGCTTCGTCCGCCATCTTGACCGCCATGCTGTCGGCATCGGCCTGTGAGTAGACCGAAACCGTGCGGATCCCGAGTTCGCGGCAGGCCCGGATGACCCGGACCGCGATTTCGCCGCGGTTTGCGATGAGTATCTTGTTGAACATGGGCTCGTTCCGTTTCCGGGTTATTCAATGACAAAGAGCGGCTGACCGAATTCCACCGGCTGGCCGTTTTCGACCAGCACCTCTTTGATGACGCCGCTCTTTTCCGCTTTGATCTCGTTCATGACCTTCATCGCTTCGATGATACCGATCACCGTATCCGGCGCGATGTGGTCGCCCACCTTGACGAACGCCTGCGCCTCCGGAGAGGCGGCACGGTAGAAGGTCCCCACCAGCGGAGCGTCGATCGTTTCAACCGAGACCGGCGCCGCCGGAGCTGCGGGCGCCGCCGGAGCTGCGGGCGCCGCCGGAGCCGCCATCTGGACCGGGGCCGGGGCCGCCGCCACCATCACCGGGGCGGGCGCTGCCGCGCCGGAACCGCGCCGGATGCACAGATTGTATGCCTCCGCCTCGATTTTGAATTCGGTGAGATCGTGGTCGCTCATCAGTTTGACTATCGTTTTGATTTCTTCGATTTTCATGGTGAGAAACTCTTTTCTGGTTGTTTTGTATTATTTTCCGGAACTGAACTTGTTATTTCTCGAGATGCGCGATCAAACCGCGCAACGCCAGGAGATAGGAATCGGCGCCGAATCCGGCGACGACCCCGATGCACATCGGTGCGGTCAATGATGTGTGGCGAAACTCCTCCCTCGCATGGATGTTGCTCAGATGCACCTCCACCGCCGGCAGTTTCACCGCCGCAAGCGCGTCGCGGATGGCGACGGATGTATGGGTGTAGGCGGCCGGATTCATGACGATTCCGACAAAGCCGTCGGCCCGGGCGCTTCCGATCCGATCCACAATCGCTCCCTCGTGGTTGGATTGGAAATCCGTGAGTTCGTACCCCGCCTCTTCCGCCGTTTTTCGGACTCTCGCGACGATCTCCGGCAGCGTGTCGCCGCCGTAGATCCCCGGTTCCCTGACTCCGAGAAGCTGCAGATTCGGCCCGTTGATCAATAGAATTTTCATAATGAATACTATAGCACCATACTGCCGGTTTGTCCAGTTCCGGCATTCAATATCTTGCGGTTACGGGATCAGTTCCGTGATGATCAGTTTCGAGCATCCTGGACTTCCACCGCCTGGGACTCGGTGAAACGGGGCTCTTCCGGCGAGCTGCCGGAGCTGCGCAGACCGGCCAGAATCAGGATTCCTCCGGCCACAAGAACCACTGCAACCAGCAGCGCCGAGGCCGCCAGAATCAGAATGAGCTGGCGGATCTTGCGTTCGTTCTCCTCGCTCACCTCGTGATCGATGACCGTTTTGGTGATATCCTCCGGAACCTCGTATTCGAGCCGGTCGCGAAGTTCCGCAGTGATCTGGTCGGCCCGCTCTGGAGAGACATGGTAGAGACTGCAGAGTTTTCGTACGTAACCGAGCACGTAAACCGGCTGCGGCAGGCTGCCGTAATCCTCGTTTTCCAGTGCGGTAAGATAGTCCGACTTGATCTTTGTTTCATTGGCGATCTCGGCGATGGTGAAGTGGTTCCGTTCCCGCAGCGCCCGCAGGTACTGCCCGAAGGACTCCTCTCCTTCGATATCGCTGATCCGCGGCTGCAGCCCCGGAGGGGAGGGGTGTTCTCCGCCGGAGGCACTTCTCGAATCTCCTCTTCAAAATCCGGCACCGGCGGCGCCCCCCGCGCCGTCTCCGGGCGCATCTTCGAAAAGCTCCAGCGTGTCTTTCTCCTGTTGATCACTCATTGTCCAGCCATCCTCAAATGGTTAGGGATGATGTTCATCCTGCGAATTCCGCCTCGTCAAAGACGAGAATTTCCCGTTTGTTTCCCGCTCCCGGAAGGCGGCCCGACGATGCCGCGCTCCTCGAAGAGATCGATGATTTCCGCAGCCCGGTTGTACCCGATCTTGAGCCGCCTCTGCAGATAACTGGTGCTCGCTTTACGGTCGAGCAGCACCACTTCGAGCGCACGGCGAATGTTTTCGTCGTCGCCGGGGTGCAGGTATTTTCGGATCAGCGGCGCGATATCCGCCGCGTCCTCCTCGTCGTAGTCGTCGATCATATTCTCGTCGATCTCTTCATCCTGCGCCTCTTCCTCGGCGATCACCTGGGCGTTGAAGTTCTGCGGGCGCTGTTCGGAGACGAATTTCACAATCGCCTTGATGTCCTTTGTCGTCGACCAGCGCTCCCTGTACCCGCTCGATGTTCATGCCGCCCGGAGCGAGGTACAGCATGTCGCCCATGCCGAGCAGATTTTCCGCTCCGGGCACGTCGAGGATCACCCGGCTGTCGACCAGCTGCATCACACGGAAGGCGATCCGGGTCGGCAAATTCGCCTTGATCACGCCGGTGATGATGTTGGTCGAGGGGCGCTGCGTCGCCACGACGATGTGGACGCCCGAGGCGCGTCCCAGCTGGGCGATCCGGGCGATGTAGGTTTCGGAGTCCTTCCAGGAATCCTGCATGCGCAGCTCGGCCAGCTCATCGATGATGACGATCAGAATCGGCATTTTGCACAGCGGTTCGCCGTTGTTGTCGCAGATTACGTTGCCGTCGCTGTCCACAATCGGCTCTCCATTGCGGGAGAGCGCGTTGAATTCCGCCAGTTTTTGACGCCCGCGCGTGCCAGGATTTTGTATCGGTTTTCCATTTCGGTCACGGCCCAGCGCAGGGCGATGGGAACCTTTTCGCATCGTTGATCACCGGCGTGATCAGGTGGGGAGCTTCTTATAGTCTTCGAATTCCACGATTTTCGGGTCGACCATGATCAGCCGCAGATCATCCGGGTTGAATTTGAAGAGCAGACTCATAATGAGTGTATTCATGCAGACCGACTTCCCCGAACCGGTGGAGCCGGCGATCAGCAGGTGCGGCGCCTTGGCCAGGTCGAGCACTACCGGTTTGCTGGCAACGTCCTTGCCGAGCACGATCGGAATCGCCGCCTTGCCGTTCCAGGCCTCCGTCTCCATGACCGCGCGCATGTAAAACCGCTTCGCTGCGGGTGTTGGGAACTTCCACGCCGACCACGTTGCGGCCGGGAATCGGCGCGAGTACGCCGGATGCTCGGCGCGGAAAGATTCATCGCGATGTTGCTGGCGATCTGCTCGACCTTCTTGACATTGACGCCTTCGGCGAGACTGATTTCATAGCGCGTGATCCGCGGCCCGGAGATGTGGCCGACCACCTGACCCGGAATCTTGAAGCTGTCGAGTGTCCGCTGAAGCAGCAGGGTTGCCCGCTCGATCGCGTCGGGAGCTTCTCCGACCGCATCGGTTCCCTTGCTGAGCATGGTGATCGGCGGAAGCGTATACTTCGGAGTACTCTTTGCAGTAAGTTTCTCGCCCTGCTCGATGACTTTGGCGTTGACTTCGACGTTCCGCATCGGTGCGGCGGGTGTGACCGGTGCGGCGGGGGGTACGGGGACACGGGTGCGGCGGGTGCGGCGGGTTCAATTGCCGGCTCCCGGGAGTCCGCGGGCGTTTCAGACGGCTGGGGAGTTCCTCCGGGACTCCGACAGGAGCCTCCTCCCTGCAGGTGTCGTTCCCGCAGAGCGTTCAGTGCGGCGCGGGCGCTGCCGAACAGGCCGCCTGGAATGGCGGCCGGTGCCGGTGCCGGTGTGGCAGGCGCCGGAGCGGGCGCCGGAAGCGTTTCCCCCTGCGTAGTCGGAGCGGGGATGGCGCGGGGCGTCTCCTCGCCTCTGGGAATATTGAAAACATGATTCCGGAAGAGGACGTGCCAGTCGGAAAAATAGATGACGATCAGCCCGCCGGTGACGAGTGCCCAGCCGAAAATCATCGTGCCGACTGCGCCGATGAGTTTGCGCAGCACCCCTTCCGGAAGTGCGAACGCCTCGACGGGAGGCGCGGCGAGGACCTGCCCGACAGCTCCTCCGGAGAGGGCCAGTTCCGGAACCCCGGTTCTGCCGATGCCGAGGTGGTCGGTGAGGGTGACGAAAGGATAGGGCGAGAGGGCGAAGAGCAGCATCAGGCCGAAGAGCAGCATCAGCTCACCGGTGAGGAAGAGGAATGGTCGTCCTTTTCCCGGCAGGAGGGTCCGGATCACCCGCAGCAGCGTGAGACCGAGCAGGACATACGTGGTCAGGCCGAAGAGGTTGAAGAGCCAGTATGCGAGGAATGCGCCGAGGTTGCCGATCCAGTTTCTGGGGGGGGCGTCGATGCCGCCGGTGATGGAGGCGCCGTCGGCGGGGCTGTAGGAGAGCACGGCGAGAAAGATCAGCAGCAGGCCGGCGAAGTAGAAGACATAGCGGACCCGGAATCCGGATTCCCCTCTCTTCCATGCCGACACTTCCGGCCGCCCCATTGCTCATCTTGCTTCCCGTCCTCGTTACCCGATGCAGATTCAATCGGATGTAATATAACGCGCCATTTGCGAATTGCAACACTCCGGGATCGATTTGCGAAGAGAAAACCCGTTGCTTCGTCTTCCGAGCGAGGACGGAAAAAACTGATATTTACCTGGCGGGAAGGTTGACAATCATCGGAGAATCTGGTATAATACCAGATATCGTGCGGCCGGCCGCCGGATGGGGTGAATAATACGGTGCGCCGGTCGTTTCAACCAGGAAAAGAAAGGAGTCCGTCATGAAACTGTTTGCCACTCTCATTCTGACCGCTGCCGCCGCCACATCGCTTCTCGCAGCGTCCATGCCCCGCTGCGACATCTCCGGCGTGAGCCAGAAAGGCAACGTCAAGCTCACCCCCGGAACCATCGAAGGCGGATTGCAGGTCGGCCGCCAGAACTGGGGGCCGGAAGAAACCCGTCCCTGCCGCCTCGTCGCTTCCACCAGGAAGGTGGTCGGACCGGAATGGACGGTCTGCAAATTCGTTTTCACTCCGGAAGAATCCGGTATTGTGACTCTCTCCCTCGGCGGTCAGTGGGCCAGAAACGTCGAGGATCGCGGCTGGCTCATGGTCGGCAACTTGAAGATCAACGGCACTCCGGTGACGAATGCCGATATGAAGAAGACCTATGAGCGCAACGGCAGAACCATGCCGAACGGTTTCTGGCTGAGCGGCAAGAAGAGTGAATACGTCGCAGATGGCGGTCCGGATGGTGCCGCAGGTGTGCTGGTCAATCACGACAACCGCCTCGGCCGCTCCATCAAGGTGGAAGCCGGCAAGCCGGTCACAGTGGAATATATGGCCAAAGCGGCCGAGGATCCCGGCAAATAACAACGATACCCGGATAAAATTGAGAGCGTCTGCCGCAACCGTGGCAGACGCTCTTTTTCATGGCTTTGCTTTCTCGCGTAAAGTTCCGGCCGTGTATCCGGCGGATCCTATCGCTTGTGCTTGAGCTGCCATTCGTAAATGGAGGGCACCGCCGGTTGAGGTCGGGGCAGGGCGGTATTCAGCGGAATGATTCGGTTCCCCTTTTCCAGAAACGGCTTGTGCAGCCCGGAGTACAGTTTTCCGTTCCCGCCGGAGAAGGTGTTGCCGATCAGTTCCACCCCGCCGCAGTCGGGGGGTGGCGAAGAGGAGGAAGGGGGGAATGCTGATCCTCCAGAATCACCGTGTTTCCGAGGAGAATATGATCGAAACTGAATGTCTTGAGGAAGAAGCCCACCCCTTTTTTTCACCCGGAGCCGGTTCCAGGCGAAGATCCAGTTCTCGTTCATGCCGCCGAGAAAGACTCCGTCGGCGATGGAACTGCCGTCGCAGTTGTAGACCACGTTGCGGGGGCCGTTTGGACCGTGTCCACCGTCTTCCGGCGAGGAGGCCCAGAAGATGTTGCCGTAGCCGCCGAACTCCCGGGTGTCGCTGATGATCGTACAGTTTTCGAACAGGTTTTCCGTGCTCCATCCGGCGTGCCACTGCGCGTCACTGTGGTAGAATCTGCCGTTGCGGATCACGTTGCCGGAGGCCCCCATTGCACGAGCGGCGCATGGCGCATCCGTCGGGTGATGATGCCGTCGATCAGGCAGTCGGAACAGTTGTCCCATCCGGCATAGGCGGTACCTCCTCTGTCGTTGAATCGATTCCCGTCGAATTCACAATTCAGAATGGAGCAGAATTTCGCATGAGTTCCGTAAACCGGATTGTGACCGCACCGGAGAACCCTGAGATCTTTGGCGACGCAGTCGGAAGCGTATTCAAACGTGACCGAACTCAACCAGTAATCGAACTTCGTCTCAAGGGTCATTCCCTCGATGCGCCCGCCGCGGATACTGTCGAATTTCCGCACGAACGAGAGATCTGCCGCCGGATAGTCCTGCCGCAGCGGCTGATTGAAGGTCAGTTTCCGGCCTTCCACCTTCTCGATGAACAGATGGGTGCTGCGGAAGTTGCCCCAGTTGCAGGCGTTGCCGGTCACGGCGCGGCGTGCCGGAGTCTCCTGTGCCCGCAGAACGACGATATCTCCCTTCCGGAAAGGATGAGAACTCTCACAAAGTTCCACGGAGAACTCACCCCTTGTCCCATCTTTTGCAATCCGGTAATCTCGATACCGAAATCCCTTCCCTTGAAACGAAATGAAACTCCTGGCCGCATTCGTCGGCAGCGTGGGGAGGACGGCGGGGTCAATGATGACCTCCGCTTCTGCCGTGGAGGTTTTTCCATCCCAGTATTCCGCCGTCCCGCGCAGTTTATGTTTTCCCGGCCTGATGGAGTTCGGCAATTTTTTTACATGGAATGAGACGAAGTCAGAATGCAGATTCCGGGTATATCTGCTGAACTCTTCCCCATCCACTTCCAGTTTCAGCGAACGCAGTCCCGCCGGTCTGGCGTAGAGGTGAATCGGTTGTTCCGGTGCAATCCGGCTGCCGTTCTCGATCCCGTACAGATCGATCCGATCATCACCGGTGTCATAGGTCAGATCGATCCGGGTCTGATCTTTTCCCGCTCCTTTCAGGGACACGAAATCCTTTGCGATGGTCAGCATCTTCGACAGCTTGAAGTGACCGGCGGGGATTTCGACCGTCCCGCCATCGACGGGCAGTGAATCGATCGCCTTTCGCAGCGGCTCGTAAAGGTCGTCTCCGCTTCTCACCGCAAGGTGGATCACGGTTTGCCCGCCTGTTTCAATACCTCTTCCCGGGCCCCGGCATAGGTGAAGTCCGGTAGACGATGCCGTCTGGACCGGGAAAGTCCGCCGCCGTCAGCTTCGCTTTTTCCGACGGGCGGATCTTGTACTGCGGTTTCCATGGAGGAGGTTCCGAAACCACGGGCAGAACTTCCAGCCGGATGTCATCCAGCCGGACAGTCTGTTTCACCCGGTACGGGATGTAAAGTTTCAATATCGCATAGCTGGTATCGTCGGAATAGGCCGCCCTCTGAAATCGACATCGAGCCATGCAGATGTCGATACCGGAGCACTGCCGTAGTGAAATCCGTTGTCGCCGATTTTGCGATTTTTCGCATCGTAGAATTCCGATTCCGACGGTGGCACCGTATCCTTCGGCAAGCTGAATTTTTCCGGTCACCCGGTAGAGACCACGGGAAACCGGAATTTTTCTGGACCGGAGAACGCCGCAATGACGCTTCTCCGGATTCCTTTTGGGGTCGAACCGGATTTCCGCGGCTTTCCTGCCGGTTGCGGCTGTGCCGGTAATGGTGACTGCCGCCCGGCTCCCGGGAATGTGCCATTCCTTCAGACCGGATTCGAAACCGTCTTCAAATCTGATTTCGTTTCCCCATGCCGCAGTGCACAGAAATGCCGCGGCCAGCAGAGTGATCTCAATTTTGCTCATTTTTATCTATAGAAACATATTGTTGATGCTGTTGGGAAACATCTGAAGCAGTTTTTCATCGGAGTCGTAGATATTGAAACTTGCGGCATGGCCATCGAGAAAAACGGCATTGGCTCTCTCATTGCCGTGGCAGTTGTTGATATATCTCGACGATGTGCTTGTCCAGTTGTTGCGGTCCCAGAAGGAAATGGAGCTGTAATTGCCGAAACACTGGTTGTCCTGAACAAAGGTATCCAGAAATCCCGGTTTGGCCGCCGGGGCACGGTATCGGTTGATTTTCGGCATCTGCTGGTTGTTGGTGGATGCCGCGCTGTATCCGAGTACCCGTGCCGCCAGCCCGTAAGTGCCCAGCGTCAACGGAGTGCCAGACAGCGGCAGGTTGATCTGTCCGACGTTGGAAGGAGGAGTCCCCTTGTAGTTGTCGTAGGCCGGACAGAAGGTGACTTTGCTCCTGGATGGTGTATAGAAGATTCTGCGGTTGATGTAACCGGCGAGAAACAGTTTGAGCCACGGATAGCAGCCGGAAGTGTTGTCGCAGGCCGGAATAAACCCGTCGTAATCATTGACGTAAAGGGAAATCCAGGTGCCGTGCTGCTTGAGGTTGCTGATGCACTGCGTGTTTTTCGCCTTGTCCCGCGCCTGATTCAGCGCCGGGAGCAGCAGGGCCGCCAGAATCGCAATGATTGCTATTACGACCAGAAGTTCAATTAAGGTAAAACGATTTTCCATCCGGAACCAGTTTTCTGACCTTGTCGCCATGAACGCCTCCCCGTTTTTATGCAGTTTTCAGATCTGCGTTTTTGATTTCAAGAAAAATTCTGACCGCATCGGCCAGTTTTCTCAAAGACTCTTCCAGCGGTCTTTCCGGTTCCCGGATGATCTGGCAGATTCCGCTCTGGATCAGATTCATCAGCTCGGGGGAGTTGAGGTTGTACTCCGCGAACATGTTGTTCATCTCCGTCAGGAAGAGAAGGTCGCGCTTGTCGGTGAGATCGATCGTCTTCTGCGCGGAGGATTTGCGGATCGGAATGCCGTACTTCTCCGCCGCGATGTAGTCCTGCACCTCCTCGGAAAGCATGAATGCGAGGAAGCCGCGGATCATATCCGAATCGACACACTCTTTGCGCACACAGAGCAGGTCGGTGGCCTGCGACATCTTGTCTGTTCCCCCGGCATACGGGGCATGGGAACCACGCCCCAGTCATCGAAATTGCGATGATTCAGATAACAGAGAATCTCCTGTTCCGACAACAGGAAGGCCGTTTCTCCGGAAATGAAGGATTCCAGATGAGGATCCGCAATCTCCTGCTGTTCCAGAACTCCGGAGAGTTCTCGCACCGCCCGGATTCCGGCCATCGTCTCCGGGGAATCGATCCGCACCGGATTGGCTTGATCCTGCTCCACCAGGGCTCCGCCGCTGCGGATGACGAAATTGATCCAGTAATGGGGATCCGAATGGTAATTCAGGATCAAACCCGGCTGCATGGTCCGCTTCAGGAGCTTGAGCGAATCGATGAAGTCGCTCCATTGCCAACCGGGTTTCGGTTCCGGGCAGCCGTTTCGTTTCAGCACGTCCCGGTTGTAAAACATCACTTTCGGAGAGAAAATGAAGGGGATTGCGAACATGCTGCCGTCCGGATTCCGGAAGTATTGAAAAGGAAACTCGAAGAACACCGACGCATCCGGAAACAGCTCGTTGAAATAAGGCGCGAGATCGAGGAATTCATTCCGATGCTGCTGCACGTACAGCGTCGGCTGCAGTTCGAACATCCCGTTGTGAAAACTCCCGGCAGAGCCGGAGCTCCGGAAGCCGTTTCGCCAGAAGTTTCCGGAACCCGGAAATCCAGAGCAGTTCCGTATCCGGTTTGAAGATGACAAAATGGTTCGACAGCAGACCGTTCCGCCACCCTTCGCGCACCACGGAGCCCCTGCCGGTTGATCGAACGCAGAATTCCGGCATTCGACAGAACGTTGACCGCATGCTGAACGATCGCGAACGAGGCGCCGACCTCCTGTGTCAGCTTCCGCGCTGCCGGAATCGCCGCTCCCTCCCTATATTCCCCGGATTCAATCCGGTTGAGAATATAATCGCAGACCTGTGAAATCTTGTCTTTCATCCATCACCTGTTCGTCTCTATATAAATTATACGATATTTCTCTGATTATGTCAATAGCCCGGCGAAAAATTTTAGAAAAAAAGTTGAATTTACCGTCAATGTGGATGGAAATTATCTTCCTGTTCTGTTTTTACAAACGATTTCTCTGTTTGACATAATCATGGTTTCTTTGCGCTTCTCCTCAGGAAAGCCGGAACGTCCGGCGGCGCAGCCGACCCCGTTTCCCACGGGGATGACGTGAAAAAATGAAAATTTCATCGGGAGGAATTTGACAATCGGCTTTCCATTGATTATAATACAATGACTGTACTCGTGCCGGCTCCGGAGGGGAAGAAAACGGGGCGGCGGTATTCACCATCATCCGGAAGAAAGGAGTCCGTCATGAAGCTTTTTGCAACACTTATTCTCTCCACCATGGCTGCCGCATCTCTGGTCGCAGCCTCCATCCCCGGTGTGATCTCAACGGGGCGGGCAAGAGCGGCAATGTCAAGTTGAATCCGGGGACCTTGGATGGCGGTATGCGGGTCGCCCGGCAGACCTGGGGGCCGGAGGAGACGCGTCAGTTCCGGCTTGTCGCCGTCGCCGCCAAACCGGTCGGCCCGGAATGGACGCTCTGCAAATTCACCTTCACTCCGGAAACATCCGGTTCCGTCTATCTTGCCGTCGGCGGACAGTGGGCGAAGCCCCCGAAGCCCCGCGGCTGGCTGGCCGTCAGCAAACTTTCCGTCAACGGTACGCCGGTTTCCAACGCCGATCTCAAGAAGGTGAGCGACCGCAACGGCAAGCAGATTCCGAACGGGTTCTGGGTCTACGGCAAGACGGTCTATGTCGCGGACGGCGGTCCGGATGGCGCCGCGGCCATGCTGGTCAATCACGACAGCCGCCTTACCCGCGTCATCAAGGTCGAAGGCGGTCAGCCGGTCACTGTCGAGTATATGGCCAAGGCTGTTGAGACTCCGGCCAACTGACCGGTGAATTCCCTGCGTTCCGACACTGCGCCCGCGGCAACCGTTGCGGGCGCCATTCTGCATCCCCCTCTCCGGAAGAAGTTTTGAACCCGTTTTCGTTTCGCCGCAAAGAAAAAAACGTTTTTCCGGAATCGACGATTTGACAATCCGGAAAGGTGCAATTATAATAATATTGTATTTCTTTCGTTTGCCGATGGGGATTCTTCGGTGTAACGGCGTATCATCAAGCAAAAAGAAAGGAGTCCGTCATGAAACTGTTCGCAACACTTGCTCTCGCCGCCATGACCGCAGTACCGCTCTTCGCCGCCTCCATCCGCGGTGCGACATCACCGGGCTGGACAAGGCCGGGAAGGTCAAACTCACTCCGGGCAAGATCGAGGGAGGGTTGCGGGTGAGCAACCAGAACTGGGGTGCGGAGGAGACCCGCCCGTTCCGTCTGACCGCTGCCGGCAAGGCGATCGGTCCGAGTGGACTCGTTGCAAATTGACCTTCATTCCGGAAAATTCCGGCAAGCTGCAGCTTGCCCCTTTGCGGACAGGCGGCGAAGAAGGTGGAGGATCGCGGCTGGCTTACGGTCACCAACCTTTCCATCAACGGCAAGCTGGTTCCCAATGCCGATCTGAAAAGGTGTATGAACGTAACGGCAAGCAGATTCCGAACGGATTCTGGTTCAATCGGAATCCGGTTTACGTTTCTGACGGCGGCCCGGACGGGGCTGCGGGCGTAACGGTCAACCATGACAACCGTCTTATCCGGCCCTTTATGGTGGAGGCGGGCAAGCCGGTCACGATTGAGTTCATGGCCAAAGCTGCGGAGGCCCCGGCAAAGTAGGCGGCTCCGAATATGAGTCAACGCGCCCGCGGCAATCGCAACGGGCGCGTTTTTTTCCGGGCTTCCACATACGGCAGCGGCAGGTTTCCGGTCACCTTACAGGCATTCCGACTCAATAGAAGCGGATATTCCTGATCCACAGCGTCGATTTTGGGGTCTGTGGACAGGAGCCGATTTCGATCTCCCGGATCGATGCGGAGTCCCCCAGATTCTCGTTCAGGAAGACGGTGAAGGTCTTCCAGTTGGAATCCAGCGTGTCGAAACTTCTTCCGGAGAATACCTTCTGTTTCCTGTCGGTGATCAGGTAGGCACCGTAATATTTGTAACCGGCTTCGGCACTCGCCTTGTCGGTGCGCGCTTCGTAGGTCATGGCGTAGCAATCCTTCAGGCTTTCCGCCGGCAGTTTCAGCCGGTAACGTGGATACAGCCAGCGGTCCAGCACTTGAAAGGACGCATCGATGCGCATCGCGTTTTCCTGCGGATCGTCGGAAATTTTCAATGTCCCGCTGCTCCAGGGTTTCCATTCGGCGGCACGGGGTGTAATCGCAAGCCTGGGCTGATCCAGCCGGGGCGGGAAGTAGAAGCGCATGACCAGCGGATGTGCCTGATTGAGGCTGTCGCCCACCCGGATCGGCGTGAAGTTCTTTTCCGGGCAGGAGAGTTTCCAGCGGAACACCTTTCCCTGCATCGGCGGCAGGGTTTCCGCACCCTGCGACGGGGTTTCCGTGAGGATGCCTTCGCCGGAGACGTTCAGGCGGATCGTCTGCGGCGTGTCGGAGAGGTTGAAGGCCCGGACGACCAGCTCGAACTCGCGGGCCCGCACGATGTAACCGCTCCGCATCCGCGCCATCTTTTCAAATTCGGTGCGGAGCAGGACCGGACGCGCGGCAGGCCGCTGCCGCCGGTTTGCCCGGAAGCGATCGCGGATCCGGGTGAGGACGTTCTGCGAATCGACCGGCAAGAGACTCCCGGCTGGAGTTCGGCATAGAGGATGTTTCCGGTGAAGGCGTACGCTCCGTCGGCATCCGGCTTCCGTTCGGCGCCGTCCATCTGGAAGACCGCCTTTACCGGAACTGTCCGCAGCGGGAGCGGTTTGTCGACGCCTGCCGGATCGCGGTAGATGACGAGAATCCGCCGTCCGCCGTTCTCAAAGAGCAGCGCCTCTTCGCAGCCCGGAATCTTCTCCGTCAGAGTGCCGGTATAACGGAGGTTGGAGAGCATCCGCACCGCGGTGGCGTAGGCCGCCAGGGTTCGCTGCGGCGAGAGCGACCAGTCGAGCAGCGAGAACACCTGATTGAAATTGTAATCTTCCGGACTGAAATGCAGCTGGAACTGGAAGAATTTCTCCACCCCCATGGCCCGGGCGTCGATCGCTTTCCGTACCGAGGCGTCGGCGCAGGCCAGATCCTCGGCGACCACCGGCCGCAGGCCGCCATGATACCACGCCTTGCCGGATTCGGTGATCCACAGCGGCGGGACGCTGCCGGAGGAGAAGCGTTCCAGCTCAGAAGTGAGCAGATCCAGCCGACGCCTCATTTCCGGTGGTTCGGCGTAGCCGTTGACGCCGAAGATGTCGATGCTGTCGAAGTAGCCGTTTTCAAAGAAACTTTGCAGATATTCCGGGCGGACGATACAGGATTCGGCGAATCCGGAGAACGCCATCCCGACCAGCGGCGTGGAAAGCGAACTGCTGTCGAGCAGATAACGCATGTAATGCCCCAGCAGAGAGATGGCGTCCGGCGGCGCGGCGACCCGTTCCATATCCCACTCATTGCCCGCCTGGGCGCCGCTCGCCTGAACCGCGTCGAGCTGGAGCATCTTCCGGAGAATCGGGGTGAATCGGGCATAGTCCAGCGGCAGGACCTGCGGCTGTTTCCGGGAGAAAATTCCCTCCGCGCCGCACCAGCCGGGGAAATGTGCGTAATACATCAGAATGTGGAGGCCGTTCTCCCGTGCCGCGTTCTGCGTCTCCTGCGCAAGATCGACATTGTAAAGAAATTTTCCCGGTGCGGGAGCCTGTTTCCAGAGCGTATCCATTTCGCGCAGCTGGCCGATGCCCAGCCTCCGCAGGAGGCGCATGTGCTGACGAATGGTTTCCGGCTTCGCAAAAATGCCGTTCCGGTAGCGCGGCTGGCCCGGGCGGCTGTAGACCATGGAGGAAAAGACCGAATTCACCCCCCAGTAGCCGTCCTCCACCTTGTCGAAGGCGTCGAAGGCGTAGACGCCGATCCGCTGATTCAGTTCGGGGAAGGAGAGATCGGTCAGCCCGCGGGGAAAACTCTCCCGGAGGCGCAGTTCGCCCTTTTCCGCCATGGCGGAACCTTTGCGGAACACCTTCCGGCATAGTCGCTCATCTCATAGCGGAGCGACGAATTTTCCGGCATTCCCTTCAGTTGAAGTTCGATTACCGCCGGCTGGTCCGGCGCGACGAAGAAGGTGTTCAGATCCTTGGGGAATAAATATTTCTGCGGCTCCTTGAATCCGCCGGAACCGGCCGCCGCCGGCACTGTGGCAAGTGCGAAGAGGAGCAGTGACAGGATCAGAAAGCGTGATTTCATAATGGATTCCCTTTGCTGTCGGTTGAGTTTTCATTTTTCGCGGAACATCTCCGGGGAGTTTCGGGGAAATCATCTGCCGGCGGTGATTTCCGTTCCGTCAAAGGTGCCCCAGAAATAGTTGGCCTTTTCGACGCCGTAATCACCGTTCCAGGGTGCGACGAACGGGAAGCCCTGGTGCATGGCGGTTTTGACGTGGCCATCCATGTAGAGGACGTTGATCCCGGATGAGCCGCCATGTCGCCAGAGTTTCGGTTCATAGGGAAACACCGAGCAATACTGGCCCGGCGTGTTGCCCGGCCAGGCACAGCCGTTCGGCGTGTTGGCTCCGGAGTAGACCTGATAGATATCCATCATGACGCCGCGGCGGGAGGGCTGCTTGATGCCTTTTGCGTTGCGGCTTTCCAGCTTCAGATTCAGCCTGTAATCGACCACGCCCTGCTGGCGCGGAATCGATACAGACGAGGGGCAGTCGTAGGGGGCAGGGGCGTGGTGGTCTGCAGAACATCGCCGTAGACGATGCAGTTGACCTTTTCACTCCCCGGGTGGGCATAGATGTAGAAGACATCCAGCCAGCCGCCGGAGTTGGCTCCCCAGTTGCTGAAGGCCGCGGGGAACCAGTCGCCGTAGTCATTCATATAGAGAGAATGATTTTCCCCTGCTGATTGAGATTGTTCTGACAGCTGACGTCACGCGCTTTCGCCCGTGCTTTGTTCAGCGCCGGCAGCAGCATGGCCGCCAGAATCGCAATGATTGCAATTACGATGAGCAATTCAATGAGCGTAAATATCTTCTTCATGGAGAACCTCCTTTGTGGTGGTGCAGTCAGAGGAAAGGCAATGGAATCCGCGATGAAGCGCGAGTTGGCAGCCGTGCAGCAGCTGGATGACTCCGGAGCCGGAACAGCGGGAGAAATCCACCCGCTCGAGTATTTGTCGAAGCGGAACAAGTTCGGCGGAGGAAAGTGTTGCGTTGTCGTCCATGAGAACGGCGGTGAGACAGTTGCCGATGCTGCGCAGATAGGAGTTCGGTTCGGCATAGGCGGCGCCGAAACAGGGATTCAGGTAGGTTCTTCCGTCGAAAATCGCGGAGTGCCCGTCGGCGGAGAGCGTCTGCGGCGTGAGCCGCATCGGCAGGAGCCGCCAGTTCTCATAGAGCGTTCCCCAGTCGCCGGAGAAGGAGAGCGCAGCCGCCAGCTGTCTCCGAAGGAGCGGCCGGGCGAAGCAGGTGACCCTCTCCATCGCCGAGGAAACGGAGCGGCGCAGCTCGGGAAAGAGATCGCTTTCCCGGAAAAAAGCGCAGCGAGAGCTGCACCTGCGCGATCGGAATATCCCAGCCGCACTCCCGCGAGGTGACCTTGTGCGTCTCCTCCACTCCGGGAGCGGCATAGTGTTTTGCGGCATTCAGCCAGTGTCGTTCCCCGGTCGCCTCGAAGGCTGCCGCGTAGATCATCGGCAGCCGCAGCACCTCGTGGGCGTCGCACTGCCACATTTTCGACACGACGGCCCGTCCGCCGTCGAGGCGGCCGAGGTCGTAACCGCGTTCCGGCGTCACCGCTGCCTCACAGTAATGCGCGACGGCGCGCAGGAGTTCCCGCGCGTTCCGGCGTGCTGGTTCCGGCGCGTCGGGGAATGCCCGCAGAAAGCGCCACACTCCGTAGACCGCCAGTGTGAATTGGTCGCGCGAGGAGTTGCCGTAACAGCTTTTTCCATCGCGGGGGGTGATGCCGCGCGCGATAAATCCGCTGCGGCCGTGCACGGTGGCGCAGCGGTGAATGCCGTTCAGCAGATGGCAGGCGAACGCCGTCTCCTCCCGAGTGCCGCCTTCGTCCTCGCGCCGGAGGCGCAGGATGTCGAGCGCGGATCCGGCGTTGAGCATGCAGTCCTCCATGCCGGTGCTCCAGCCGCAGGGATTGGGGAAGTTCGCGGCGACCTCCTCCGGCGACGGCAGGTGATCGAACCGGTGGCGCGGATTGCGGCTGGTCACATAATCGTAGATCAGTTCCATCTCGGGGTGGTATAGACAGTTCTGAAGCTGGTTCCAAAGGCGTACCGCAAACGGCGGCCGGATGTTTTCGGCAATTCTCACTTGAGCCCCTTGTTTTTTCGTTCTTTTATTATTATAGTAAAAAAAACAGAAAAAAACAACCATGATTTCCCCATTTATATTGTAAAAAAAAGCAAAATATATTTGAAATAAAAACATTATGAAAGAGCTTTTGAATGCTGCGCCGTTCCGTTGGGTGAACCTGCCGCCGCCGTCGTACAGTGAGGGGATGGAATTTTATCATCAGTCGTCGCGGCGCAATTACCGGATGCGTCAGCCGCCGCCGGACCCCGTTTTCGATCTGCTCCGGATCGACTGCTTCTGTGAAGTGCATCTGCTCCGGGGGCGCATTACCTGAGGCGCCATGCACCGTTTCTCTCGATTGAGTATGCGGGAAGGGACGCTGCTGGTGCGGCAGCGGGGAAGAATGTACGAGCTGGAACAGGGTGAGCTTTTTTCTGATGCAGCCGGAAATTGAAAATGAATTTCTCTCCGGCGAGGGCGGCTGCCGGAAGATCTCGGTCATGCTCAAGGGAGGGTGCTTCCCGCCATGCTCGGCGAGAGCGGACTTGACCGGGTGAATGTGCTTTCCCGGCGGTCACATTCACCGATGGAGCGGCTGTTTCGCGAGATCAGCGAACTTGCCGGTGAGCATTCCGTAAAGGAGCCGGGGCGAAATGCGAGACTGGCATTTGAACTGTTGCAGGCGCTTCGTCTCCCCGCGGACGATTCGGAATTTCCGCCGCTGTTGTCCGGGTTGCGCGACGCGCTGGAGCAGAATCCGCAATACAGCTGGAACCAGACGGTGATGGCGGCTCGATGCGGTTGTTCGCCCACCCATCTGGTCCGGCTGTTCCACCGGTATTTCCATACGACGCCCCGTCAGTTCCTGCTCGACCTGAGGATCCGTCACGCCCGGCAGCTGCTGGCGGATGAAACTCTTTCGATCAAGGAGATCGCCGCCGCGGTCGGTTGATGACAGCGCACTGAACTTCTCCACCAGCTTCCGGAAGCGCTTCGGCATCTCTCCCCGCGAGTATCGAAAACAGCTCTCCATTTTCCTCCTGAGGGGCGAGCTGCGGATCGCTCTCAGAACTTGATCACCACCGGCTCGTGTGAGAAGGAGTAGATCGTCGCCGTAGCATCCTTGAAATAGAGCACCTGCGTATTGTCGTCGTCTGCGCTGTACATCTTCTTGAGCGCGGGATAGGCGTCGAGCATCGAGGCCTTCGCCTCCTTCCGATTGTCGTCGACCAGTGTGCCGGAGAGCCGGATCCATTCGTCCCCCTTCATGGCGCAGAGTTCGGTCTTTCCGTTGGCGGCGAGCTGGCGGGAGACGTTCTTTTTCCGGCCGGTCTGGATGTAGAGCTTCCCCTCGAAGATATGGATCGTCCCGAACGGGCGAACCCGCGGCTGATCTCCCTCGACCGTGGCGATGTAGTACACGCCGGCATCCTTCAGAAACTGGCAGACCTCTTTCATGGTTTTCGGCTTCTCCTCTTTTGTGTCGGTTGGGGCGGTGGAACAGCATCCGCAGAATGTGAAAACAATTCCACAGAATGCGGCGGCCATCAGGGTTCGTTTCAGCTTCATGCGTCCTCCCACGGTTGCGGTTCATTTGATTTGCCGGAGATGGTGTCCCGGCCGGGCGCGGATTCATTCCGCTCCGGGAAAAGAATACATCCAAAAATCCGTTTCGTCAAATGGTCAGGCTATTTCCGATGAAGAAAAAGTGAGACGCCTCCTTTCGTCCCGCCGCCTTTTTCGGCTGAAAAAATTTTTCTTCGCTTGCAGTTTCCCGCTTTACCATGTATAGTAAAAAATATAATATCAAAGATTCATAATATGAATCTATAGGAGCGTAAAACAATGATTAAAGTGCTTGATAAGAGCTTTGCGATTCTGGAAGAGATCATTGCCGCGACACCGCAACCGCTGGGGCCGCTGGCGCTGGCGAAGAAGCTGGGGTTGAATCGGACCACCTGCTCGCGGATTCTCCGGATGCTTCTGGACGCCGGATACATTGTGCAGATTTCGCGGCAGGCGGGCTATGCCGCGGGGCCCCGGATCGTCACCTTGAACAACATGGCGCAGTACCAGTCCCGGCTGTTCTCGAAGGCGGTTCCCATGGTGGATCAGCTGGCGGAGAGGATCGGCGATTCGGTTCTGATTTCGCAGGTATGCCGGGGGAAGCGGTACGTGCTCTACCACCGCAACTGCAATCCGGACCGCGAAATCCGGTTGAATCAGCCGGCATTCGACGACCTCTATTACACCGCCACGGGGGTGGTGGAGATGGCGTGGCTGCCGGCGGAACGGGCGATGGAGCTTTACGACGCCATGCCGGCGGATGCCGTTCCGTTTCCGGAATTCCGGAAGCGGACGGATGTGCCGGACGCTTTGGAGAAAATCCGTCGGGAGGGTGGATATCGCGCCCTCGACCGCTGGCAGGGGATCTTTGCCGTGCCGCTCTTCGTCAACCGGAGCTATCTCGCCGCACTGGGCTGCTCCATGCCGGCGAACCGGTGCAGGCCGGAGCAGGCACAGCTGGTGTGGAAGCTGCTTTGCGATGCCGCATCGGAGCTTTCGGATGCGTTATCGGTTACCAACACAATCGGATAGGAGGTAATTTGTCATGGATCGTCTCACAAAAATCGGTTCCGTCAAACCGGTGCACTCCACGCAGGTGAAGGAGTCCACCCTCGGGCTCGGGTTTGAGAAGCTCGATCGCGCCGTGTTCGACCCGGAAAAGGCGTACGACAAGGTCGCCGCCCTCGGCGTCAAATGGATTCGCATCCAGTCCGGCTGGGCACGGACGGAGAAAGAACCCGGCGTCTACGATTTCGCCTGGTTCGACGACATCGTCGGGAATCTGCTTCGTCGCGGCCTGCAGCCGTGGGTCTGTCTCTGCTACGGCAATCCGCTCTACGACGAGGAAGCGGCGAAGGTGTTCGGCGCCGTCGGCTGTCCGCCGGTCCGGAGCGAAGAGCAGAAGCGGGCGTGGCAGCGTTACGTTGCCGCCCTGGTGAGCCGGTACCGGGGGAAGATCTCCTGTTACGAAGTGTGGAACGAGCCTGACGGCAAATGGTGCTGGAAACACGGCGTCAGCGGCACCGAATACGGCGAACTGGTCAACCTTACTGCGGCGGCGGTTCGGGAGGCGGATCCGGAGGCGAAGGTGATCGGCGGCGCGCTCTGCCTTTACGATCTCAAATGGATTCGCGACGTGCTGGCCACCGGCGCCGGCAGACAGATGGACGTTCTGACCTATCACGGCTATTCACCGGATGAGCGGCATTCAATCGAGTGCATGCGGGCGGTAAAAGCTCTCTGCCTGCGGGAGAATCCGGCGATGGAGTTCGCCCAGGGGGAGACCGGCACCCAGTCCCGCAGTGACGGGGCCGGAGGCTTCGCGGAATGGCCTGGACCCCGGTGCGGCAGGCGAAGTTCCTCGCCCGCCACCTGCTCGCCCACATGTTCGAGGGGGTGAAGTTCAACTCCTATTTCTCCTGCATGGATATGATCGAGGCGCTGAATGGAACCGTGGGGGACAAGGCAAGTTATCTGGACTACGGCTATTTCGGCGTGCTGGGCGCGGAGTTCGATGCGGACGGCGTCTCGACCGGAGAGTACAAGCCGAAACCGTCGTACCGGACACTGCAGGTGCTGGCGGCGATCTTCCGGGAGGAGTTCTCCATACGGGAGCTCCCGATCCGCGTGGGGCCTATCGATTCGCCTCTGCTGGCTCGCCGGGAGGATCCGGGCCGGAGTTTGTTCTGCTGCGGCTTTGCCAAACCGAACGGCAGCGCGGCGTTCGTCTACTGGATGCCGGCTGAAATCCTGACGACCACCTATGAAGCGACCATCACCATCGAATGCTGTTCGCTGCCCGGCGAGGCGAAGTTGATCGATCTGCTGGAGGGGACGATCTACTCCATTCCGGAATCGATGGTGGAGAACGACGGCAAAGGCTACCGCAGGTTCCTCCACCTGCCGTTGCGCGATTATCCGCTTCTGCTGACCTTCGGCGATTTTGCGGGAGTAATCCGCCGCACCGCCGCACCGCTTCCGCCGGATGGCGGGATGGCGGGATGGCGGCCTCGGCGGCGTTTGCGAATGTACCGCGTGTCCGGCGGACGGCGTGTTATGCCTCCGCCGGTTTTTTTCTGCAGAAGGAAGAGACAGTAGCGTTTGTGCTTCCTGAAATTTTCAGCATTGCGCGAGCCGCTGAAATATTTATAGTGAAGCTTCTCGAGTTTGCGATGGAAGAACAGCCGCCCGATCCACTTTGCCGGCAGCCAGAACCAGCGGTGGCGGCTGGAGAGTTCACCGATGACGAGATCCCGGAGCGGAACCGCAACTTGCTGGAGCGCTTCATCGACCAACTGGAGATTGGGTGCGGTGTTTCCGGTGATGTCCTTCTCCGTCAGCAGGCGGAACGGCGATGCCGCGAGTTTTTTCGCGGAAACGGCTCAGCCGGTGGCCGCCGCCCATCGCGCTCGAACCCTCGCCCGGAATCCGGAAGAAGTCGGAGATGACCACATAGCCGCCGGGATTCAGAAATTCCGGCATGCGTAGAAATACGGTATCCAGATCGATGTACTGAAAGCTCTCGCTGAAGAGCAGACAGTCGTACTTGCGGCCGGGCGGCAGCTCTTCGAAGGTGCATTCGTACAGTTTGCTGCGCTCCCGGAGCTTTTTCCGGGTGACGGAGGAGAGATAAGGGCTCGGCGAGACGCAATCGACCTGATACCCGCAGGCGAGCAGCAGTTCGGCATTGTGTCCGGTGCCGCAGCCGACGTCGAGGATGTTCGATACGCTTCCGGGAATATTTTTCTCGCAGAAACTGCGCGTAAAGCTCCTGTGCTTTCGGCAGGTTTGCGAGGGTGACCGGCAGATTGTCCGGCCAGAAGCCGTAGTGCAGATGGTCGGACTTGAGCAGGTAGCGACCGAAGATATTGGCGATGCGCAGTCCGAGCTCCTGCGAGTTCGGATTTCTGCGTTTTTTCGTGGGGAGAACATTGTGGGACATGGCAGGTTTTCTTTCAGCCTGAGTCGGAAAAACAATACGAAACACGGCGGAAACAGATTTTCACTGTTTCCGTTGTACGGAAGCGATGATTTCCGGGATCAGCAGCGGAGAACCGCCGGTGTCGACGACGGCGCGCGGGCGCGGAGACCGCCGAAGAGAGGTAAGTGCCCAGCCAGCCCCATCTGGATTTGAGGCAGACAGCGTGGTATGTTCTGCCACAAACCGGAATAATGGGAGGACGGCATGGGACGCGAAGGACGAGATTATTGGGAGGCGCAACTGTCAGAATATTGGGACAGCGGCTTGACGATTCAAGAATACAGCGAACTGAAAGAACTTCCTTACGAAAGTACACGCCGCTGGATCCGAGTGTTACAAAAGGCACGCCAGGATGATGCGAGCACCCATGAATCGCTGGAGCTGGTAGAGATCAAGCCTTTGCAGACCAATGCGAGTGATAGCTCAGGGATTCGGCTGCTGATTGATGGTATAGAAATTACAGTGACAAAAGGTTTCGATGGCACTACACTGTCCGAAGTGTTGAATCTACTCAAGGCACGGTCATGTTCGGCATCAGCGGCTCGGTAAAGATCTACTACTGCCCAACTCCGATAAACCTGCGAAAATCGTTCGACGGTCTCGCAGGGGCGGTGGAAGAGTATATCAAACAGGATCCGGAATCAGGTCATGTGTTCGCCTTCTTCAGCCGGAATAAAAAAGCTGGTGAAGTTGCTGCAATGGGAGGACGGCGGTTTTGTGATCTGGATGAAACGACTTGAACAGGGAGGTTTTCATATACCTCAATCAGTTAACGGCAGAATCGAATTGAGCGCTCGTGAACTTTCGGCAATTCTGTCAGGTATCAAACCGCAGCGTTATTACAAAAGATACTCGAAAAAGTCTTGACAAAGCTTGAAACTTGAGGAAGTTTCCGGTATATTTTCATTATGATATTACCGGAAGTTACAACATTGGCAGAGGCGCGAGTCGCTATCCGAGATCTGGCTGAGGAAGTTGAAAAGCTCAGCAATGAGCTGGCGTGGTTCAGACGGCAGTTGTTCGGTTCTAAAACGGAACATTATATTCCCCGGGATGACACGCCCTCGCTTTTTCCCGAAGAGATGTCACCTGAATCCCCGAAAGAAGTCCCCACGGCTACGGTAGCCGAACATGAACGGAAAGTCCGTCAAGCGAATGCGCTTTCCGAGATTCCCGCCGACCTGCCGCGTGAAGAACGCGTGATCGATGTTCCAGAAGAAGAGCGTCTGGGAATGGTGCTGATCGGTTATGAAGAAAGCGAACGGATCGCTTATCGAACCGGGTTGTATGTGATTCATTTCAAACGCGCCAAATATGCCGATTCCTCGGACACGCTGCGCGGTGTAGTTACGGCTCCGGCTCCGGGAGATGTTTTCGATTCGGTCAGCGGCAGAACTCGTTATGACATTTCTTTCGTAGCAAAAGTGGCGGCGGACAAGGTGGAGAATGCCATCCCCCTGGAACGTCAGGCGCGGATGTTCGGCAACGAGAGACTTCCGGTGGCTCCGTCTACGCTGGAAGATCTCTACAAACGTACGGCAGACGCTTTGCAGCCCCTTTATGAGCGGATGGTCGACCGGATTATGCAATGCGATATCCTCCATGCGGACGAAACATTCATCAAATTGATGGCCAAGGGAGCAAAGAAGTGCAAGCAAGCGTATTTGTGGTGCCGATTGACGGGAGTCGGTCCGCCGATGACAGCTTATCACTTTTTCGCCGTCCCGGTCCCGGGATGTTGCAGAAAGTCTGCTCGGAGATTACTCCGGAACAATCATCAGAGACTCTTACGTGGCCTATGAAAAACTGGACTGCGAGGTCGCCTGTTGCTGGGCTCATGTCCGCAGACGTTTTCTGCAAGCTGTTGAAAGAGGATATACGAAAGCAGAGGCTCCGCTGAAACTGATACAAGCCCTGTACCGGATTGAGCGTGTGGCAAAAGAGCGGGCAGAAAAAAGGGAACGGATACCGCTCTCTTTCATGCGCGCAAGGAGGCACGCCGGCAATCACAGAAGTTCGTCCGGGATTTTTTTGAACAGTGCCGAGCTCTCAAAGAGTCGGAACGTCCGTCATCTCCGGTTGCGCAAGCCGTCTCTTATGCGTTGAACATTGAAGAAGAACTCAAGAAATTCCTGAAAGATGCCCGGTTAAACATCGACAACAATCCGGCCGAACGGCTCAACCGGGGAATTGCGATCATTCGAAAGAACTGCCTATTTGCCGGAAGCGAGGCCGGTGGGCAGCGTCTCGCTATCCTGTATTCGTTCGCCGCGACATGCAAAGCGAACGGCATCTGCTTTCGCAAGTGGCTCGAAGATGTTCTGCCTCGTTTGAATTCCACTCCGGCAGAGCAGATTGATTCTCTGATCCCCAAGGGAGAAACAAAATAGTCAATGAGCTCAGGCTCGTTATTATGAAGAGGAAATGCCGTTGGACGATCATCATCGTCTGACGGCATTCATCGTTTTGGCAATTTTCCCTTCGAAAGAATCTCCCCCTTGATCCCCCTCACCATGGTGCTGGGCGCATACTCCCTCCGATCAGCGCAAGTCCGGTGCAGGTGTTGACGATGTCGAGTCCGAAAGGCGAACAGGCCACCGCAATCCGCCAGCGGTCGTGGGGCGAACTGCGGTGTTCCGCAACGTAGCAGCCGGATCCGTGCACGGCTTCGAGCAGGCCGCGCCGGACCAGCTGCTCAACGCCGCGCCGGGCGGTGTTGAGGGGGAGCCCGTATTTGCGTGCCAGCTGACGGAGCGACGGGATTTTCTGTCCGGGCGCGTAACTGCCGCAGATGATCCGCGCTTCGAGCGCACGCACCATGGAATCGGACTTCGAACCGGACAAGGGATCACCTCGCTTGAAGCCGTTCCGCCATGCGCCGTTCGTGAAAATCCAGCGGGAGCTTTTGCAGCGTCTCGCCGATCCGGTGAGGAATCCCCAATCGTTCAACGTCCGGGCAACCGTGATCCGGAAGGCGCCGTCCATCCGTTTCATGGTGTCGGCGGTTCCCTTTGAGGCGGGCCATCAGGATCTGGTCCGGATCTTCCGCGAATTTTCGCAGAATCGCCCCGATTCCGGCGCGCCGCCCGGATGCGCCTGACCGATCCGGAGCAGGGCGCCGATCGCGTGGCTCGCGTACTCGTACCGGTGATCCGATTGTTGGTCGAGCAGCACTTGTCCGATCGGCTCGACCGATTCGGCGTCGGCCAGCCGCCCGAGGAAATAGAGCGCCACGTAGCCGCGCGCATGGTTGTATTTCCGGCTGGTTTCCGGCTGGAAGGGGTCGCGTTGCGCAAACATCCGCCGCAGCAGCGGGAGCACCGCCGGTTCGTTCCGAAGCGCCAGCGCGAATGCGAGATGCCGTTTGAAGTCGGAGTCCTCCGCTTCGGCAAACCAGCTGAGGAGCATTTCCCGCGGCAGACGGAGTGACGACCACTGCGCGAATCCCGGAGTTTTTCCGGCCAGTCGGACCGGACCGCTTCCGCGTCCAGTTTCAGGAACCGGTCGTTTTCCGGAAGCGGCGAGGGGGCAGCGGCAGTCGGGCGGCCAGCTCCCCATAGGGAACTTCCAGAAGCGCGCAGTTCCGGTTGGCGGCGAGGACCGCCCACTCCGCCGCCGCCTCGCCGATCGTGCCCATCGCGGCGTTCATCCGCAGCGCATGGCCGAGGTCGTGATCGACGCCCCAGCAGCGGGAGGCGGCCTGCAGGTTCCGGAATCCGCGCGGCACCAGGGCGCGGCGCGGAAGCGGAAACCAGAGTGCGGTTCCCCACATCGAACAGCCGATCATCCAGTCCTGGAAGAGGGTGCTTTCAAAGGGCATGTCGTTGGCGTGGGTGTCGATGTTGCTGTACGCATAGCCGACAACTTCGGTGCAGTCGGCGGATCCGGAAAAGAAATCCTCCATCGTGAGCTGCTGTTCCGAAACGATGTGAACTCCTTCCCGGATTCCGGGAAGGTCCGACGGGGCGAGCAGTTCCATGCTTTTCGTGTAGTCGTCCGAAAGATGGACCAGAAGGGTTTCAAGCATTCCGGCGCTGAGTTCCTCCGCCGAAGTCTGGTCGATCCGTCCCGCATCGAAATTGGCCGCGCCGATGGAGCGTTCCCCCCGGCGGCACATGGTGTTGGTGAAGGGCTGGAACTGGCCGTCCGAGGCGCGGCCTCCGGTCAGTTCGCAACCGGCCAGCCGGCAGAGCGCCGCCTCTCCGGTGGCGTCCAGGGCCTGCCGGATTTCCGCGCTGTAACGGCGGGTCCCTTCGTACCAGGTGACGCCGGTCACGGCGCCGTCACGCACCTCGACCGCGGTCGGAATTGCGCCGTAACGGATGGTCGCTCCATATCGGAGCGCCTCTTCTTCAAGGATATATTTTTTGACTTCGGTCCGTCCCCCGCCCAGGTGCCGCCGGCGATCCGTTTTTCGACCATTGCGTCGATTTCGGCCATGAGCCCGGAGGCCGGCTGCAGGTAGTAGCCGGGGAGGAAGCCGCCGGTGTGAGTGCCGCCGGGATAGGTGTTCTTTTCCAGAACCAGCACGGAAGCGCCGCGCCGGGCGGCGGCGATGGCCGCGATGGATCCGGCGGTGCCGAATCCGGCAATCAGCAGATCGTATTTCATTTTGCCGCCTCCTTCCAGCCGGCTTCCAGTTCCGCGACCGGATTGTCGAATCTTCGTTCTGCGAACCGCACCGCGGTCAGCAGCACCGCCGCCTCCCGGAGCGGCGCGGGCCGCGCCTCCCAGAACGCCCGGAATTTCCGGCGCGCCTCCGGCCACTCATCCGTTGCGGGGAGCGGCAGCATCACCACCGCTTCCGAATTGGAACGCGGGAGAATTTCCACCTCGCCGAATTTCGCCGGTCCGGTCGGTTCCGGCGTCTGCAACAGCGCGGTAACGCATCTTTTCCCGTTGTCGAACCGGGGAGCTGCGTCGATCACCCGGTCGCCCCGGACCTGATGCATCCCTTCGGCGTCGAAGTAGCTGACCGTGTCGCCCTCCACGGAAACCACCCGCGAGTCAAGCTTGAATTTCCAGCCTCCGTCGAGGCAGAGCCGGGCGAAAACCGGTGCGAACGCCGCGTTGTTCAACGCACCGGCAACGACCGCTTTCCGGTTGCACAGTTCGTCGAGCAGCCGCCGCGCAACCGGGATTTCCGGCGCGTCCGCCTCCCAGTTGCGGCCGGGATCGAAGGTCAACGCCCAGTTGGCCCCGGGAGAATCTCCGGGTCGAGAATCAGGCTGCCGGGTGTTGCCGCGGCGATTCCGCAGCCCCGTACCGTCGCCCGGAGCACGATGGCCGGGTAGTGTTCTGCACGCATGCGAATCTCCTTTCTGTGAGAAATGTATCTCCGGATACTATAGATGCTCGTCGGGCCGATGCAAAACGCTGCAACAGTTAGAACAATGAATTTTTACTATGAGCGGCTGTTTTGACAATTGCCCAACATCGTACAAAGATGCTACTTTGTTCTCCAGATCAAGGGAATAACACCGAAATCTTTAGGATCTGGTTCTGTACTACTACTTCCAGCTCACTGTCTCTATGCAATCGCCAATCTTGGCCGTTAGGTGATTGCCGTTGAGATGAAAGTGATCGATGCGCCCTGCAATGGTGACCACCACTTCCGTTCCGGAACCAGACACCGAAAATTTCGGTTTCGCTCCGTTTTTCCAAGGTATCAGCACTGTCGCAGTGTACCAGTAGAGTGCAGGGTTGGGTGAACTTACCACCAACTCAAAAGCGCTGCCAAATTTGCTTTCTCCCATGCCTCCGGGCAAATAAGAATAAGATGCATGCAGAATCCCAGGTGCAACGCGGGTGCTTATCGGTTGATCCGAGCCAATCCAAAGCGAGAGTCCGGCCCGCGGTCGAGTCAACTGCCAGCGGAATCTGTCGAGAGAATCTAGTCGGGCCTTGCCATCGAGATTATTGAAATGCCAATAGGCATCAAAGTTGAGAGGAGAAAATCCAGCAACGCGATCGAAAATTACAAAATAACCGGGAGCTTTGACATAAACCACAGCTCGTAGCGCAGTCTTGAGCTTGGGCGTATAATTACGATATGCTTCGCTAACCAGAAAGCTGCACGATTCACCATCTTGTGTGGCGACGTATTCTGCCACAGGGTAGCCGGGATTGGCGGTATGGCCGATTTTATGGGGAAATTTCTGATTGCGGTTATTGATGGTAACGCAATTTGAACCGCGAGTAGTCCAATCCCATTGAGCATAGGTTTTTCCCTGATAGCTAGAATGCCCAGGGTTCACCAACAGATACTCGCCGTAGGCAGCTAGTGCCACTCCGTTACGATTTGGCCGGTCATGAGAAAAATGAGTCCGTGTTCCGCCACCGGAAAGCATGGCGAATACCAGTCCGTCCGATTGCCAACCATCCCGGATGTAAGCTTCACCGTTATCGAACACTCGGAAGCACGGCAGTTGTTCAAGTTCTCCCTCGGGCGGCTGTTTGGTCAACAGCAGTATATGACTGTGTAACCCACTGCATTTCATCGGCACATTGAAGCGTTTCGCCCAAGCGGTCATAATCGGACTTCCGGTCAGAGCAGCAATCACATAAAGTTGCGGTGAAACGTCGACGAATTGCTGCCCATCCCGGAATTGAATGCGAATGGGTTTACCATTGAAGCGGGAGAAGACTTGAGAGTAGATCGGATACTCCGTCGATTTGAGCATAACCCCACTGCGGAAAAGCTCGTGACGGAGCGTCTCGGGCATCGCAGCGGCCACCTCCAGCATTTTCGTTACGGGATAGAAATAATACTGCGGTCCTTCTCCGTAACTCCCATCTGATTCAAAACTTTGATTGATAAAATCTTTGAGATGCCTGAATGCTTCATCCGCCGCCGTCCCGTCCCCATTGAATCGAGCTGCCAAATAAACTCCGCCAGCGATGATTGGTGTCCAATTGATAATCCTTTTGGGGCCTTCACTTCTTCAAGATAAATGAACCCTGGATGAATACCCTTTTCCCTTTAAAGCAGTCTCCAATCGGGTACGTTCTTGGGGTGTAAAAATATCATGAGCTAAATCTAAACCGGGAACTAGACGAATCATCATTTCACCGGTTTGCAATGCGGCACGATTGCGGGAAACATGCGAATTACGAGTAGAATGCAACCAGAAATCCAACGGCATATCGGCAACTTTCAACGCTAGGTCATGGATGATTTGTCCCAGTTCTGAGTTACCGGTCAGGAAATAAACCAAGCCGGGATCGCGCATATTAACACTGAAAATGTATTCCCGATAATTTTGATTTGGAGGAAAGTCACGAAGCCGCATGAACTCCTGGATTCTAGCGACCGCATTTCTGAACTGCTGCTGTCCTTCCGAAGTTTCTGCGTAATATCGTGCAACCTGCTTCAACTCCGCCTCGGAATAGAGGCGGGAGTCCATCGCAATTCGGTCGGCATGATCGAGGTTGATTACAAACGGATCAGCGGCAATACCAACTGCCGACAAATGTAGGGCTATGATCGAAAAAAACAACAGTAACTTTTGCATCTTATATTATCCTCCTTATCTTGAGTTTTGTTGCATGAATATGCTGCATAAAAAGAAGAGCGGGCGGTATAAAGAACTCTCAAATGAAATCTGCATTTTTTGACTGCTTCTACGTAATGCCGCCCTTGAAAAAGGGGTGCATTACAAAACAACTATCACTGTCATTTTCATTTCCTTTAATATCCATATCGTTGATACGCATAATTCTCCGAGATATTCCGGAACGGAAAGAAAGCGCGTATATTCAACTTATTGTTTACCTTATAGGACTTGACATTGCCGTCGAGATGAAGTGTATTGACACCATTGAAATGGCGCGCCGCTGGATTTCCCTGGTAGGAGCTGGTATAATCTGTCCTGAAACGGTAATACCCATATTCCTCGTTATCGTCAAAGGACATTTCGGAAGATTTACTTTTGAATGCATCCACCAGAAGCATTTTCAAGCTTGGCGATTTGAGTAAAACCATTTTCACAGAGGTGTAATCGGCATGATTCACCCGCAACCAGCAATTCATCGCATAAAACGGATAGTTTCTCCACCAAGTAGCACTCTTTGTAGAATCTCCTCCCACATCTTCAACTTTTACGGTTCCTGTCAGATCTACGGGGTAATATGTGGACGGACAATAAAAAGAGCGATTGTTGACATAATTTCCGGAGGTATGATTCAAGCCGCTCGAATACGTGCCTGATGCTGTGCTCTTATTGGGGCCCATTAACAAGAAACTCCACGTGGCATATCTTGTTTCAGGAGGAACCAGCCAATCATCGTAATCAATACCATATTGTGCAAATCCGAGACCGAGTTGTTTCAAATTGTTAATGCAAGTGGTAGTGCGAGCACGTTCCCGTGCTTTGTTAAGAGCAGGAAGCAAGATTGAAACCAATATCGCAATGATCGAAATCATAACTAGGAGTTCAATTAAAGTAAAAAATGCCGTCTGGTTTCCTGTTTCGTCCATGTCGCGTCATCATACTGATTCCTTTCTTTGAACATCGGTTTGATTCTCACATCTTGCGGTCAACGGCAACTGAATGCATCCGGCAGGAAGGCGGACTCTTCCGGGGTGCCGATTCCCATGCCGTACCGGATGAAACGATCCCCTGCGCAGGGAACGAAGCTGATCAGCAATTCATGCTCCCCGCGCTTCAGAAACTGATAACGCTTGATCTGATTGAGCGGTGCTCCGGCGATGTAAGGGTTGAAAATCTGGCAGCTCAACGCCGCCTTGCCCGGGAAATTGCCTTCCGGTTCCGGTCCGAGGAAGGGACGCATTCGGCCGAACAGCATGTCCCGGGCGTCGTGAAGCGGTGTCTGCCGGTTCCAGTCCGGGTCGAGGTAGACGTGATTGGTGGTGGGGGAGTTGAACAGAATGTGATACTCCCCGTCGTGTTCCACGCGGAAGCGGAGCCGAAGCAGAAGCTGCCGGGCTTCTCCGAAGCGCTCGATGTCGATCCTGCCGTATTTCCCCGGCAGCCGCAGCGGCTCCCAGCGGTGTCCCTGCAGAGGAATCAGCCACCACTCCCGCGCATGGCGTACCGCGATTTCCGCCGGAATCTCCAGCAGCTGAGGCTCCGGCCGGGGCGCAGGTTCCGGCAGACGGCCCTCCTTCAGCCGGCTGCGCAGACGCAGAACGGCATCCGTGAGCTCGTCGAGCGTGTCCGGTGGTGTGATGCCGGGGAAACATTCCGGCCGGATCACCACGGTTCTGCCGATCGGTTTGAGCCAGGCGTCCGAGATCGATTCCGGAGCGATGATGCCGCAGACCGCCCCTGCCGTCGCCGCCGTGCAGTCGGTATCCATGCCGCAGTTGACCGCGGTGCAGATGGTCTTGCCGAAGTCGCCTCCGCCGGCCAGCAGAGCCAGCACGGTGATCGGCACATTCGGCAGAACGCAGGAGACAAACTCGGTTGCGCAGGCGTCGCAGAGCCGGTTTCTCACCGTCAACCAATCCCCGCTCTCCCGCCACCAGCGGCAGACCTGACGGATGAAACCGGCGACGGCGGATTCCTCAGGAATGCGGGACAATGCTTCCCGGATCAAGGTGTCGAGATCCGACTCGACAAAGGCGAGAGATTCCAGCGCGGCGAAGAACACCTCCGCATGGATCCCCTCTCCGGCGTGGTCGATGCAGCCGTCTTCCCGGGCGTAAATGGAGGCGCGGTCGGGTTCTCCGGGGGCGAGACAGGCCCACAGTTCACTGCGGATCGCCGCGCCCATGCCGTCGACGAAATGATTTTCCAGCAACCCGGACCAGGGAGGGCGGATTCCCCGGCGGAGATTGCAGAGTGCGACTCCGTATTCCTGCACATGGAAATTCATATGTTGAAGCCAGAGATCCGCGAGAAGCTCCCGGTTGACCACCGGCTCCTTCATCCGGGAGAGACCATCCAGATACATCACCTGCAGTTCAAGATCGTCATTGGGAAGCGCCTGGTCGGGCATCGGGTCGTACCAGGTGAGGGCGTGGGTACGAGGATCCGACTCCCACGGAGTGCCGAGAACGCCGCCGACTGTTTTTCCCAGCCAGCAGCCCAGTATCTTTTTCGAATTTCGTCTTGGTGCTGCATAAAAAATCCTTTTGAAATTGGAAGGTCGGCGTCATGTTTTTTTTGCGTTTCGGCCGGTTAATTCCCTCGTTTGAACTGTGAAATCTGTTTTACTTTCTTTTAATTATACCGGAATAGAACCTTTTTGTAAATATTGTTTTATCTTGTTTTTTATATTTTTGTCCTGCATCGGCGATCTGGAATTGACAAAGAATCTCCCGCAGTGTATTTATATGGGGCAGGTGTTGGAAGGGAAAATCACAGGACGGCACAGATGGCAACATTGTTTTCACAGGTGGAGAAGTTGGCGCAAGCCAGAGAGATCCCCCATATGTCCCGCATGCCGTTCAAGATGGAAAGTCCGGCAATCGGCGACGATCTCATCGTCGGTCACACGACCGGATTGCCGGAGGGGGAGTATTCCTGGTGGGGAAACCGTCCGGACGACTGGAGTCTGCTGGCTGCGTCGAGAGGGGTGGGGAGGTTATCTTTTCGTCGGGCGTTCTTCCGTTGCACCGAGGCGAACTGGTGCTGATTTCACCCGGCCATCCGCACCTGTTCCGCTGCAGGCAATGGGAGCTGTTGTGGGTGCACTTTCTGATGGAAGAGGAGCAAAAGAGGTCCTTTCCTGGAATGAAGTTCTGCCCGGCATCTTCCACGCTTCTCCGGGCCCGACGGAGTTCCGCCGGGCGTTGCGTTCGCTCCTTGAGATGCATCGGCTCTACCTTGCCCGCCGGAGGAACTGGTATCCGCTCGCCCGCAACCTGCTGGACGGCGTCCTGATCCGGGGAGGGGCAGGGGAGGACGGAGAAAGTACGGTTCCCATGCTGCTGTGGCAGGCGCAGGAGCGACTGCGGAATCTTTCCGAGCCGGTGGATATTGACCGACTGGCCGAGGAGAGCGGGATGTCTCGCGCGGTCTTCTATCTCCGGTTCAAGGAGGCGGTGGGAGTTTCGCCGCGCCGGTATCGGGAAAATTATGCGATGCATTGCGCCTGGCAACTGCTGGAAAACACCGATCTTTCGATTTCCGATATCGCCCGGAAGGTGGGGATGCAAAACATCTACTATTTTTCCACCCGCTTCCGCAAGTGTTGCGGCGTCTCTCCGTCAAGCTGGCGCGCACGGAATAAGAGGCCGCAGGAATGACTCGCAATTCCCGGGAGGGATTGTCGCTGCAACTCATCGTGGCAGGAGCTGCTTCCGGAGTGATCTATCTTGTCGGGCCGGAGAGGATTTCGATTCCGTAACCACCAGAACGGCTGCAGTGAAAACTATTGCTTGAGATAGATGCCGATGTTCGAGCCGACCGGGCGCTGGTACCCGCTTTCGGTGTGGCGGTTGACGGTGACCGGAGTCTGTTTCGCCTCGTCCCAGTAGCAGAGGGTGGCGGAGCCGCCGCCATCCATGTTGATCGCATCGGCCGCTCCGGCATCGCGCAGCATGGTTGCAAGTTCCCTTCCGGTGGCGCCGAGACTCCACCCCTTCTGGCGGCCGTCAACCGTGAGGATATAGAAATAGTGGCGGTCCTTCGAAAGGCCGTAGGCGATACGGGGCATCGGGTCTTTTCGTAATTTCTCCCGGCTAGAATTTCGCCGTTGCGCAGGATGATGGCAAATCCGCTGGCCGCAACCCGGATCTTCGAATACTCCTGTTCCGGAACCGATTCGACAATGTCGACCCTGCCGTCGCGGTCGACGCGGAACACCGCACGGTGCGGACGGCGGTCGCAGATCACCTCGCCGTCAAGAATCCCCAGTCCGGCGGGATTGGCGTACTTATGGGTGAAGGGCTTCTGCCACGGCGACCACGGCGCGGAATTGGCGGCGACGATCATGTTGAGTCCCTGTTTCCGGCAGTTGAGCATGAAGTCCCGGGTGCGGATCCGCTTCGTTCGGATGATTCCCTTCGGGTAGTCGGGCATTGGCTTGCCCCAGTCGGGATCCCGGGCGGTGCCGGTGAAGGTCAGCCCCGGCGTCCTAAGATCGATCCGCATGAGGTTGATCTTCTCCAGCCTCGGTTCGGAAAGTTCGAACTTCAACAGCAGCGCGCCGGTCTGAACCGGTTTCGCTTTGCTCCAGTCCACCTCCAGCGCAAAAAGCGAACAGGCCGTGAGCAGCAACAGGGTGAAAAGAAGATGTTTCATCGCGATGTTCCTCCGGGCAAAAAGTTTTCGACTGGAGATAGTATACCATGCCGGAGGCGGAATATCCACTTCCCCGGCGGCGAAATCCGGATTTTTTCGCTCCGCAGTGGAGAAAGAGCCGATTCCCGGGGCCGGGAAAGAAGCGTTCCGATTCCGGAACGGGCCGCCGTGCTCCAAAAAAGTCTGTTTTTTTCTGTGATTACCTCTTGACATTTTTCTGATTCTAATACATAATATATTAGAAAATTTAAAAATGAGAGTGGAAAAATGCGGAACGAAGAGATTATCCTTGATCTGAGACGGCGGATTGTTTCCGGGGAGTTTTCACCGGGGAATGCGTTGCCGCGGCGGCATGAGCTGCTCGCCAGTTATCAGGCGAGCAACGAGACGGTGCAGCGGGCGGTGAACCAGCTTGCGCAGGAAGGGTTCATCAGTTCGCGTGGCTCGAAGGGGATGTTTGTCTCCGACAACCCGCCGAATCTCTTCCGCTTCGGGGTGGTGCTGCCGCCCAACCACCATGAGATGGAGGCAAACGGCGATACCCGCTGGAGCGCTCTGGAGCGGGCGATCCGTGAGATCTCGACGGAACACCCGGAATATTCGTTTGTCCTGTATCATATCGATCGTTACAGCGATCCCGACCTGCCGGAATTCCGGCGTCTGGTGGAGAACCTGGAACTTGGATTGATCGCCGGAGTGATCTTCTCTTCTCCGGTAAACCCCGAACTTCTGCTGCGCGTGAGGCAGTTCCGGGTCGTGCTCCATTCTCCGGCCAGTGTGGATGTGATTCCCGCCGTCGTGATGCGGCACGATCATCTGATGCTTGCCCGGATGGCGGTGGAACGGCTGCTACAGCGGGGCGCGTCGCGAGTGGCGATCCTGCTGGCGGCCCGGACTGCGGAGACCACCATTGCGGAGGTCGAGCAGTGCGTCCGGGAGAGCGGCGTCGTCTGCCGTCCGGAGTGGGTTCACGGCATCCACCACCTGCCGGAAGGAGTGTGGGAGGCCTCCCGGCTGATCCGGCTGCTCTTTGCTCCGGCGCAGCCGGAGCGCCCCGACGGTTTGATCGTGTTCAATGAAAACCTGCTGTTTCCTGCACTTTCCGGTCTGCGGGAGTGCGGCATTGTTCCGGGGCGGGAGGTACAGATCGTCAGCCATTGCAACATTCCGCTGACGCGGGCACTGCCGGAAGGGTTCAGCTACGTCGGTTTCAACGCCGAATCGCTGCTGCTTCACAGCATCGACCGGTTGAGACAGCCCCGTGTCGAGGTGCCCGAGGTGGAGTTCATCCATCCGGAATATGTCTCTCCGTCAATCGGAATGTCCTCTTTCTGAACGGCCGGAATGAGGAGGGCCGGGAGAATTTATCCGGATTGTCAGAGAAACAGAAGAGAGAGGGAAGAGCGCTGCAAGATGAGATGGATGATTTTTCTGCTGCTGCTGTTGCTGTGTGCCGCCGCCGGCCCGGCTGCCGGGGACGACTCGAAAGAGAAAGGGGAATGCAAACTTATGAAAAGCGCTGACTTGAGTGGGGAAATGGTATGCGTTCTGTTTCCCTGCAGGGACGGAACTGCCGCCCCTGGAAAATTTCCGGGAGATTCCCCGGACACTGGGAGGAATGCGGGCGAAGGAGTTCGTGCTGAAGGACTCCTGCATCGATCTCACCACGCTGCAGCGCTTTCGGGAGAAACAGATTTTCTACCTGTTCCATGAATTTGAATCGCCGGAAACGTTCGAATATGTCGCGGCGCCGCCGCCGACTGGTGGATGAGGATTGTCCTCAACGGAGAATGTCTGGCAGACACTCTTGCCTGCGGCAATGTCGAACCGGTTTACACGCCGGATGAATTTCCCTTCCGCATGCCGGTGAAGCAGGGGCGCAATCTGCTGGCGGCCAAGGTGATTGCGGGGGCGGAGGGATGCCGGTTTGTGCTGGGGGTTCCGTCGCGTCCGGTCCGGCTGGAATCCGTTGTGGAGATGACCGATCTGAATTTCGGCACCCTGCGCCGAGAGCTGCACGGCAACGGTGCGCCGCCGCCGTTTTCCTCCAGAGGGCACCGTGATTACACCGGGATGCTGAAAAGCATGAATTTCACCGCGACGCGAACCCACGACTGGGCGCTGGTGAACCCCGGACAGCGCATCATCGACACCCATTTCATCTTCCCGCTGCCGCATCTGTCGCCGCACGATCCGGCGAATTACTGCTTCGCTCCCACCGACCGGATTCTGCAGCAGACGCTGGCGATGGGGACGGAGGTGTTCTACCGGCTCGGCACGAGCATCGAACATACCGGCGATATCCACTTCAACGCCAATCCGCCGGAAGATTTCGAACATTACGCCGAAGTGCTTGCCGGAATCATCCGCCATTACACCCGGGGCTGGGCGAATGGATTTCAGTATCCCATTCGCTACTGGGAGATCTGGAATGAACCGGACCTGCGCGGCAAACAGTGCTGGACCGGCAGCATGGAGAGTTTCGCGAAGTTTTTCGTCATTGTCCTGAAGCGGCTGAAAGCGGAATTTCCAGAGCTGAAGATCGGCGGTCCCGCGTTTTCAGGATTCAACGAGAAACACTATCGCTGTGTGCTCGACGCCTGCAAAGCGGCGGGAGTCGAGCCGGATTTCCTCTCCTTCCACCGCTATTCCGCGAAGTTGAAACAGATGAAGGATATTGTGGAGAACTCCGGAAAACTGCTTCAGGAGTACGGGTTTGACCGTTGTGAGATGATCCTGAACGAATGGCACTACATCGTCGACTGGAATGCGGCCCGGGGAACCGGCGAGGAGTACAAAAACGCCGTGCTCTCCCCCTCTGGTCTTTTCGGCATCGACTCGGCGGCGTTCAACGTCGCCGTCATCGCGCTTCTGCATGACACCGCGCTGGATCGGGCTTTCTACTACGGCTGCGATCCATTCAATATCTGGGGATATTATGATATCTACCGCGGGCTGAACAAAAACTACTATTCGATGGTTGCCGTCGGCGACCTGATGAAAAACTACCGGAAGCGTCTGCATGCCCGGGCGGGAGTGAACGTCCATCTCCTGGGCGGGATCAGCGATGACGGCAGACGGGCGCAGCTTCTGGCCGCGAGTTACCGCACCCCGGAAACCGAAATCGTTCTCTCACTCAAAAATGCCGGAAGGTACGCGATGGAGGCGAAAATCCTCGATCACGAACACAACTTCGAACCGGCGAAGATCACCGTTTTGAATGACCGGGTCATCCTGCACAAGAACAGACCCGGCTCCGCCGTTTTCATTCTTGATATCAGGCAACTGTAACCCAGGGAGGTCCATGATGCAGAACAATATCGGAAAAAAACAATGCTCGGCTGGAATTTTCTCTTGGAAGAACCGGGGAAAAAATCATCACCCCGTGCCGGCGACAGCCCGCCGGAGACGATACTTATTTACTCTTATTGAACTTCTTGTAGTTATCGCAATCATCGCCATTCTGGCGGCGATGCTGCTGCCGGCGCTCGGCAGGGCGCGCGAGACTGCGAGGCGAAGCAACTGCACGTCGCAGCTCAAGCAGGTATCGACGGGACATCTGCTCTACGCCAACGACTACGACGGTTTCATCTATGGCAGACTGGATGGGAACAAGTTCAACAACCGTACTGCCGAGACCTGGGGCACCCTGCTCAAGGAGGCGAAGTATCTGACTTCGGCCGTCATGAACTGCACGAGCCAGAAGAAAAAGACGAGCTTCGACGGAAATTACACCTACGGGATTTTCAACCACCTCTCGGATACCACCTACATGGATGACCGGACCGATTCCGCACGTTACAAGACCTTCGGCAAGTTCTATAGTCCGAGCGCGCGCACCCCGGTCTACAAGTTGATGTATACCATAAAGAGCATGCGCAACGCCAGCAGGCTTCACCTGTTTTCCGACTCCTGGCGGCATGTGACGAAGGTTTCCAATCAGGCGGATGCCGATCTGGCGGTATACTTATACGCCCCCCGCCAACGACTCCATCTACACCGCCAGCATCCATCACGGCAACCGCGGCGTCATGGCGTATGCGGACGGACATGCCGACAATCCCGGTGAGATGGATTTCCGGGAAAAAGGCTTCACCCGCATGGTGGTCAATGGAATTTTCAAATCATTTTGATTGAGAAGCTCTTATCATGATGATAATATGTTCCGTCCTGCTGGCTGCCGCCGGGTTCTTCGGTGTGGTTTCCGGAGAAAATGTGTCGTTGAATCGGGCCGGGAGCTGGAGTCCCATCGGCGCCGTTCCGGTTGTCGTGAGTTATGATGATGCGGAAAACGCAATCCGCTTTTCCGCGGAACGGGAAGAGGGCAGGAGCTGCCAGATCTGGCCGCTGTTCAGTGTCCGGGAGCCCGGGGCGCTGCGCAGAGTTGTTGCGATCCGTTTCGAAATGAAATATCTTCCGGAGGGCGGCAGTCCGACGGCGAACGGGGCGATTGTCCTGCCGAAACTGCCGAATTACCCTGACAAGCGGATCGTCTTTCCGATCCCGGCGCCCGGAGAGTGGAAAACCATTGAAGTCAAGTTCAATCGGCCCCCGGACACGATGATTCTGATCCGTTCCATCCAGATTCTGGTGAACAGCCGGGCGGAGCGGATGAGTGTTCTGATGCGCAATCTCGCGCTGGTGACCGACGAGGGAACCGCTTTTGACTTCAAACCGGCGGCAAAGGCTAAGGTGCCGAAAACAGATCTCCGTCACAAACTCCGTCCGCAGGGTGCGCCGGCCTCTTTCTCCGCCGCCCCGGGAGAGAAGCACTGTTACCGGTTCCGGGCCACTCAACTGCCCGACGGCAGTACGCACGACTGGATCGTGACCGGCATGGATGGCGGCAGCACCGGCTTCTCCGGGCGTGCCGTGGTGCGGAATTCCATTCTTTCGGTGGAACTCGCGCTGCCGGCTGGATTCCATGAACTGCATTTTCCCGCGCTGGAGCAGGTGTTCGGCATCTCGGTTCTGCCGCCGCACCCCGGCAATGCGGATTCCTTCTTCGCCATCGAGGGGCTGATGGAAACCCGCCCCGCGGTCCAGGAGAACTGCCTGAATTTTCTGGCGCGCAACGGGATTCTCCACAATCGGGAACACGCTCATTTCCAGGTATTGCATCCTCGCGAAGGCGAGTACCGGGATCCCGCAACCCGCTTCTACCGCATTGCCGGAAAGAAAGGGGTGCAGTCCATTTTCTTCTTCACCCTCTTCCCGGCGTGGCTGGATCCCGTCGCCAACCAGAGGGGGGAGGAATGTTCTGCCGGAAAACTGATCGGTCTCGACCGTGCCATTGTGCGCATGCTGGAGGAACGCAGGGAGGGGCTGGAGGGATTCCACATTCTCAACGAGTACGACCTGTCGAATTTTCCCGCAGAAGCCAACCTGCCCCCCGCTCAAGGCGGCGGCGTGGGCGGCGCGCGACAGGCAGATCGCGCTGGTCGGCGCCGCTTTCTGCAAGGGATCCACCCTGACGGAGAGGGAGAGCATCGCCGGCGGCATGCTCGACTTCATCGACGCCTTCAGCATTCACACCTATGCCGAACCGGAACAGCTGCTCCCCATTGTCCGGGAGTACCGCAACGACATGAAGCGTCATCCCCGGGGCGGGATGCCGATCTGGATCACCGAGACGGGGAAACCATGGAGCCGCGGTGCCGCCGGACCGCTCCGGCAGCCGCATGGCGGACCGGTTCACAATCTTCATCCGCAGGCCGACGAGGATATGATCAGCGCACTCTGGATCACCATGAAGGCGGTCGAGGCGAAAGCGTGCGGTGTTGCCCGCTACTATCCCTTCGTCATGCAGTTTTTTCAGGAGAACAACAACAATTTCGGCATGCTCGACTACTACGGGACGCCGCTGCGCTCGATGCACGCCTACTCTTTCGCCGCGAATCTGCTGGCCCATCAGGAGTATCGGGGGGGACTGGAAGGGAAATCCGCCGGGATTGCAGCCGACCCGCGTCTTCTCCGACGGGAAGCGCGCGATTGCCGTCTTCTATGCCGGAAAGGACGGGATCGGGGAGCGTTCGATTTCCCTGAAAGGATTTCCGGCGGGGCAGGGGTACGCGGTGGACGGAGCGGAACTGAAGCCGGAGAACGGTCTGCTTACCTTTCGCGGCGGCATGGCCTACTGGGTTTTCCCCGCGGAAAAGCTCGATGCGGCGAAGCTCAACACCGAAACCGAGTCGAAACGGATGCTGGAGGCGGCGAAGCGTTACGTTCCGGAGAAACGCCGCTGCACCCCGGTGGTCTACCGGTATGATTTCCGTCGAAGCGGCAATCGTTACACCGCTTCCGGATATGAGATGCCGAAAGACGGAAAACTGCATTTTGTGATCACCAACTTCTCCGACGAGAGGGTGACGACCCGGCCGCGCCTGACGGTTCCCGACGGCACGACCGTCACTCTGCCGCCGCCGGAGTCGATCGAACTGCCCCCGCGCAGCGAGACTGCACTTGTCGTCGGCATCTCATCGCTTAGGCGGTATCATGGTGTGATCCGGCTCGGCGATGCCGGTGATGAGCTTTCCGCCACCCAGGTACCGCTGACCGACAATTCGCGGCTGAAGCCGGAAACGCGCGACTTCATGAATCTCGCCCGCTGGCATCAGAATTCCAGCGGAAAGCAGACCTTCCGGTTCATCGCGGAGGAGAACGCCATCGAGGTGCGTACCGATTTTCGGAACAAACGGAACCCGGCAGATGACAACTGGTCCTATCCCGAGTTCCGCTTCCTGCCGGAGGAGAAGAAGGGAAAGCTGATCGCGGTCTCCTTCGATTTCCGCTATGACAACCGCGGTGTGGAGGAGAAAGCGCGCAAGCCGCTGCTGATGCTTTCCGCCGGGGGGCAGGGGTACGATTCCCATCAGATCGATGCCCCGCAGTATGTCTGGAAACATTACATGATTTCGGTGCGGGGGGCCGGCGGCGGTGAACCGTATGACATTCTCCGCATCGGCATGGGAGCGCGCGGAAACGATCTGGTGTTCGCCTTCCGGAACATTCAGTTCTGGTTCGAGTGAACTACGCGCTATTCCGCAGTGGGGCGGTCACTCCACCGGCGGAGCGGAGGGGACCCAGTAGAGACTGTCTTCGGTTTCCGAAGAGTAGAATTCCTCCTGCCGCTGCTGCGGAATGGTTTCCGCGTGGCAGTCCAGCCACAGAACATTCGCCATGTTGTTGTGGACGAAATGAAAGCTGCTCCAGTCGTTCTTGTAGCCGTGAGAGCCCGGGGCGAGCCAGGCCGCCCAGTTGCTGAACTTCCGATTGAACGCATCAGAATATCTGGCGCGGAGGTTGTCGGCGAGAAATACGATCCCCGAACTTTTGCGAATTGAAGAGAGTTTGACGCCCCGGTTCTGGTAAGAACCGCGCGGCTGGACCGGATCGGCCAGCATCCCGAGTCCCCAGGCATTGTGACCGTAGCCGAACCGTTCCGGAGATGAGGGGCAGACACCGACCTTCAAGTCCGACGCCTGCTCAAACAGCTTCTGCCCGTACCCGACGGCGGGGAGCGCACAGCCGAGATACTTCCGCAACGCCGCCAGCCAGGTGGCGTCGGCTTCCCCCATGTTCAGCGGGTTGACCGAAGCGGTCGCGCCCGGAACGATGTAACCGTCGTAGTCGCCGGTGTAAAGTCCGCCTGCCTGTCCGAGCTGCTTGAGATTGGCGGTACAGGTGATGCCGCGCGCCTTTTCCCGCGCCTGGTTCAGTGCCGGCAACAGCATGCCGGCTAGAATGGCGATGATCACTACTCAATAGACATAAAACTTATGAGTATAGGGAAAATACGCAACCTATATTTAAGCACAATATAATATCATTTTAAGAATTTTCAAAACCTATAAATTGTTTTTAAACGATAAAATCTCATTACGCTCAAACTCTTCCGGTAAGAATACACGAAAAGCAAAAATAGACATAAAAAATTATTTCTTAAATTGAGCACAAAATCACACCGGTTGGTATAGTAATAAAGCTTGAAACCTGTTTCTATTTGCCAATCTCTCTATCCTTATCAAATCAACCTGCTGAACTTAGACAAGTTCAGCAGGTTGAAAGGTTCTTATTCTGGTGTTTTTCGTCAAGAGAACTATGTTGACGAAAAACAATCAGATTACCCAAAGGAGATATCCCATGGCAACCAAGAAGCGTCGAAGCAAAGGTAATGGTCACGTATTTAAAGTCAAAGATACATTCTATCTTCAATATCGAACGGCGACACATGAACGAAAAAGCATAACGCTGCGCAATGCTGATGGAGAGAAAGTCAAAACAGAACGCGAAGCCCAAGCTGTAGCCCATGAGTTTTTGTTGCGGGAACATAAGATTCTGGAAATTGAAACTCGTGAAGAATATCTTGAAAAACGGGCAAAACTTAAAAAGCTAAAAGCTCGATTAAGCATCTCACTGGAAGATGCATTTGATTTGCATCTCCTGAAACCGCACACACGAATAGCTTCCAAAAAATTGAAAACGTCAATCGACGATACTGGGCAGATTTTGTAGCCTATCTTAAAGACAACTATGGCCTGGAAACCCTGGATTCAGTAGAAAAAGAACATTGTGAAGCTTACATAGCATATATCCGTCAGAATGGACGTTGGAATAGAAAAATCAGTTACGTAAAAGAAAACTGTCCTGAACGCAAAAAATTCAAAGATTACGAATACGGAGGCAAACTCAGTAATACCACTCTAAACCGCTACCAATCTGTCTGTAAAGCAGTCTTCACATTTCTATCCAGTGATCTGGGCTATACCATTGAAGAAAATCCATTTTTTCACATACAACCCTTGAAACTTGAACCTGTGGATAGAGAAATCTTTACAGAAGAAGAACTAACCATGCTATTTGCCAACCCACCGCCATTATTGCGCGGACTCTTCACCATAGGAATCTGTACAGGACTTCGTTTGGAGACGTTGCCACTTTGCGCTGGAAAGAAATAGAAGTGGAACTGAAATCAGGTGAATTACCCAACTTCTGGGGAGGAGAAATCCATCGTGTTACCAGGAAAACAAAAACTTTGGTGCACATTCCAATAGAAAAGGAATTGTCCGATTATTTGTCAATGCAATGGCTTATATCCAATCAAAATGAATATGTTCTGCCAGAAGCCGCAGCACTCTACCTTGGACATTCAGGAATCTTGAGCAACCGCATTAGGAGCTACATAACATCCCTTGGAATAGAGAAACAACGTGAAATCCCAGGACGAATACGCAAACAGAGTGTAAAAGACTTCCATTCACTGAGACATTGTTTTTGTTATTATGCCGGCTTACGAGGAGTTCCATTGCCGGTAGTGCAAAGCATCGTTGGACACATGACAACAGCAATGACTAGACATTACCAAAATCATGCAGACCGCGAAGCAAGACGCAAAGGTATTGCAATGATGCAAGGTTTACTTACGGGCACTCAAACAGAAAAACCGCAACTGAACAGTACCAGTGATCTTCTCCGAAACAGACTTACCGAATTTGCTCAAAGCGGATCAGAAATGCAAATATTACAATTAAATGTATTGCTGGACAAATTGCTTACAAATGAATTTTCCATGAGTCGACCGCAACTTACAGTTTCAGAAAATGATAGTATCAATATCAAAAAACAACCTGATGAAGTTCTATAAAACCATCAGGTTCAATTCTCCTTTAAAGGTTGCAAATAATCGTTTCTCCACTAAAATAAGAATACCAGCAACCCATAACAGAAAGGTATTCATATGTTACAGGAAGAGACAATTAAAAAAATTACAGAGGTAATGCAACCGCTTGTAAAACTGAACATCTTTACCCAAGAAGAAATTGATGCTTTACAACGTGTAAATGAACCTGCAATAACAATGCAAAAGAAAAAGGATGAAACACCGGAAAAAATACCGGAACTCTATACACTTGCAGAAACAGCAAAAATGCTGAAAATCACCATCAAAGGGGTTTATGATCTTGTCAAAAGCGGAAAACTTGAAATCATAAAACTCGGCACCAGAACCTCCCGAATCTCAGCCGACAACATATTGGAAATGCTTTACAAAAAGCCGTTGCGGACATGCTTCTCCAATAGATGCCGCAGAAGAAATGCCGAAAAAATCGGTTTGACAGATTGAAAATAAAGAAAAAAGGGGTAGATTAAGAGAAAATGAAAAACGTAACGAATTTACCTATGAATGAAAAGCAGACGCAAAAGTATCGAGCAAGAAGTCAGATCTGCTCAGCAACAAATTCCGGTAACACTCAGCCGAACAGGATTGAATATCTTTCCCCGAGTCATGAACGCTGAAATATCACCGGGAAAGCTGATTGCTGTAATTTGCCGGAATTTAATATTCTACCAAGTACAACGCCTCTGTCATTATGATGCCGACGAACAAAATGCTGTTTCGCCGGCATTTTCTGCATATTCTGAATCAATACGCCAGTTTTTACTCAACACCGATTGCATAGATTTATACCTGTGCAATAAAATGCAAAAAACTATGCGATAATGATGTCAAAAGAATTCAACAAAGCCTGGAACACTTTCCGAAACCCATTAAGGAATTGCCCGAAGAATTGCAAATGATACAGAAATTCATTCAGCAATTCAAAAAACTTTGGAATTCCACACCGGAAAAAATCGGCTTCCAGCTTTACAAACTTCAAGCGGACTGGATAAATTCATTATGCGGTAAAAATATGATACTGCTTTCAGCAGGCGACTCACTGCAACTTGCAAAAACAGAAATCCGACGTAGAAATTCACGACACGAAAATACGCTGCAACGGCAGATAAAATGGGGCGAGGAATTTCATACTTATTATACAGGACATCTCGCAAACGGTCATTGCGAACAAACAGCCAAACGACTGGCAAGGGAAGATTTTATAAATGCACATCCACTAAAACATGATAACGAAAATTTAGACTACACGAACTTTCCTGGTCATCATCGGAGTTCTTTGTTGTTATATCATCGAACTTACTTGAAAACATTGAAGTCTAATTCCACGAATGATAACAAAGAAAAAAACAAATGAGGCAGCAGACATGAAAATATCAGAACCCAATGTAAAACCAATCAAAACAATAATGGAGCTTAGACGCTGGGAAAAAGAACTGTCTAAAAACGGTCCACAAAAATCCACGCATACTTTCGATTAGGGCTTGATACAGGAATGTTGCCCTCCATTCTTCAGCAATTGAAGTGGGAAGATCTGAAAGTAGAAGAGGAAGGTAATCATTTAAAACAAACCAAGGTCTATTTTAATGTGCCGAGTAAAACAGAATGGAATAAACCATTCCGAAAAATTTATTTACCTCAGTCAAGCATAACAATTCTGGATAAATTACGCCAAAACAATCCAGATGACATTTATCTCTTTCAATCCCGTTCTCCCTCAGTCAGCAAAACTCCGAACCCGTTGACTGTTCAACGCATTACCGTGGAATTGAAAAAAGCCGCAGTTAATTGCGGAATTATCTCTGAAAATGAACCACTGGGAGTAATGACACTTCGAAAATGTTTTGGTTATCATCATATTGTCCACGGCAACTGGTCTGTACACGAAATGATGCGTTACCTGGAAGCACATTCGCTGAATAGCACCAAAAAATACCTTTGTTTGCCAGATGATGTTCGACTTGGGGCAACACCGCGAAATCGTAAACCCCAAAAGAATAAATCAATCAACAGGGATTTTCCTTCCTCCGGCACTTTTGAATAACCTGTGAGCAATACTTGCAGCCAGCCACAATGCAATAACAGGCCCAAGCGGTTTCTGTTCATAGATATAGCTTTGAAGGGTAACAGAAAGAGCAATGGAAAATCCCAAATACAGCCAAGTAATGACGATCAGCGGAATCCTGTTGATGACTTTGCATTTTCTTCTCGGCTTTTTTCTCACAAGATGCCAACAAAATTCAAAAATAATAGCTACAGATGCCCACATGGTATCAAAAGCAAAACCGGCAAACCAGATAAATAAAGTAGCCACGGTAATGATTCCGATCTTCGGAATGGGAAGCAATAAGATATCCCTTTCTGAATAAATCAAATAAATACCAACAGCACTCATTAGAAAGCAAAGAACTGAAACACTGAAAGTCAAATAATCATACCAGTAAAGACGAATCGATCCAGAAGAATCCTTGCGGCCGACTTTGGGAACAGGAGGGCAATGCCGTTCAAATTTTGCCCCACAAACCCGACGACATTTCTGTTTAATAGTCCCTCGGACATAAACGTCACCATTTTTCAGAACACGTCCCGACTGCCAAAAAATGTATCCCACTTGACATTGACCACGAGGGCCACCCGTTTGTAAAGTGGTAAATTGTACAATATCAACCTTGTAATCTTTCTGTTCAGACCAACCTTCAGAAAAATTGTCAGATTTATTGTAATCGCCTTTCATGCCGCCGGATTTGCTATCGCCGAAGTTCTGGCTTCTCCGTCGTAAAACTTCCTGCCAATACTATCCGCGGCCCATTTATTGGTGTTATAATCACCATTTTGACAGAAGATCTTGGTTCCAAGATTCCCCAACAAAGAATTCGCCTGTTCTTTCCCATAACCATTGTATAAATTATCCAAATTCTGAGTAGCATAAACAGTCAAAGTACGACTGGAACGAGCAGTAGTCTGAAAAATCTGATCATAATCAAGCGTAAAATACTGACATTCGTCACCCCACAAAAAAAACAGGCAAAGCATCAGGATCAGAAATATCCTCACGACGCTCAATCATTTTCTCAAAACAAAGTTTTACAATCGCTGCAGTCATCTGACCAACCAAGCCATGACGTTTCACATCTTGATCAACAATGAGAATTTTGCCCTTTCGATACAAATCTTCTATAACCAGGGAACTCTCTTTTGCTCCAAAACAACGACGAAATTCTCCTCGCAACATGGCATCAGCAAGAACCGTAAAAGACGATATAGTATTACTTCGAGTTCGATCATCCAGATTAGGAAATTCAACGAAGAAAAAATTCAACCCAAGTTCGAAATCAGAATTGTCACCATGACCATTCAAAATAGCTTTAACAAACAATTGAGAACAGTATTCTTTCATCGCGGCAGATTCTTTCCTGTTATCCGTCCCCTTGAAATACTGCACCTCAAATTCAGAAATTACATCATCAAAAACTTTTGTCCCTTCTTTGAGTAGAATCTTATTGCTTTCATAAGTACAAAAAACTCTGCAACATAGCCAGATAATTTTTTTGTGATTCTGCCATATCCTTGTTCCGGGGAACAGTATCAATTACGGATTTGATATTGGGAAGGGTAACCGCCTCTCCAGCCATTACCAAAATGGTAATCGTATTACGCAAAACCTGTTTAATGGCATTCTGCCAATATTCATCGGAGGTACCACCTTGTTTTTTGTCTTTGGTGATCTTCACGACTTCCAAAAAAATATTGACAACATTTTCCACCTGTCCGCCACCAGATTCTGACGGCCGGGAAAACTCATAGTCCAAAAAGCAAAAAGTTTCCCGACTTAAAAAGAATAATATCTTTATCACGTCCCTGTTCTTTTGCATATCCAATCCAGGTATCACACTCATCAGGCTTAGCACAAAAAACAATACCACCATACCCCAACTCAAAAACGCATGGCAATGCTTCGTAAAGGGCCAGAAGACTTACCGCTACCGGTCATTCCGAAACAAATCAATCCCGTAGCAGCATCGCGTGTCATCCAGGAATTTCCTCAAAATTCATAATTTCCGTATCCAGCACCGACATGATTCAACCTCCCAACACACGATATAAGTAAAAAATCCCAATTCCTGAAAGAATAATAAGCAATCCAGACGCACCATAAAATACAAAACGTTTTCCCCAGGATTCACGATAATCCGCCAATAAAAGGCGAATTTGAGACTTTGCAAACAAAAACTGGCGGGTCGTCAGATATTTAACCTTTTCCAGAAACGCCTCATTGACAATATCTGCACGCTTTTGGAAAACCTTGTTTTGTTGCTCAAGTCGGACTGCAAGTTGTTCCAACGATTCTACAATCAAAATTTCTTCCATAATCAAAGACCTGAAAAGATCCTGCTGAAACAAATCCTCATTCAAAAGTTTCTCAATCTTCTCACGAGATGCTACTCCATCAGCAACCAAAGAATCAATAGCCTGCGCCAATAAAGGAGAACAAATTTGAAGATTACTCTCAACAGTTGTATCATTTTCCTGCACGTTCAAATCTCTCCTGTAAATTATTCAAAAATACGACACATATAAAAAACGCTAAGAGCCAAAAGAAAAGCCAAAGCACCCCCAGCCCCGCAAATCACCAACCTTTCGAACAATCTTTCCCGATGAACTCTGCGCACGCGCTGGAAATAGGAACGAAAAAATGTTCTTGCCGTCGAATATTCTTATTAACATCTTCCAGCCAGTCAGACTGATCGAGAGCATATGATTCCACAGCTTCCATATATTGTTTTTGGATATTAGTTGAAATTTGCTGAATCATACGAACAATCAATTCCTGCCTCAAAATCAGAAGATAAACAAAATCATCCGAATATGCTTCTTCAAAAGCCCTCAAATATTGTACAATGGGAGCAGTAACCCCCCCCTGCTGGAGAGCGCCTGTAACGCCATATCCCGTAAAGACGGCGTCACAGACATTTCTGTTTTGATATTAAAATCCTGCATACAGCCTCATTATTAGTGAAAAAGAGACGGAGCTGCCAACAGAAGCAGGCTCCGTCCCCTTGATGTTAGCGTGCCCTTTCAGGCACTTTTGACAGCTCTTTTGAATCCGCCGGCGAAGAATGAGTCGGAGCTTTCGGCTGAACTTTCATAATTTCTGCAAAGTCTTTTTGCGTAAGTTTTGCCTTTTGCTCCGGAGTCATCGGCGGAATCTGATGATTTGCAATTCGCTTTTCAATGATTGTCATCTGACTCGGAGAAATCGGATCATTGGCGACGGCATCTTTGATCATCTGAGAAGCCATCTCTTTGGAAACATTATCTGGAATCTCCTGAATCTTCCCCTTTTCGCGCAATTCAGCCAAAACTTTTTTCTGAGCATCGGAAGCCGGAATTTCGCTTGCCGGAGTTAATCTTCTGCTCCGACCGAGGAAGTTTTTCCATACCGATATCAATCAACCGTGAAGCTTCAGCCCGAGTCATGGATGAAAACTCCTCATTGGGAATACGAGACAGTTTGTCTTCCTGAACAAACCTTGCAATCATATTCTTTTGAGCCCGTGTAGCCGGAGCACTTTCAAGCAATTTTCCTGCCTCGGCAAAGTCAGATTTTCAATCTGCTTCTGACTCATCTCCGGAATGGCATGAGCTTCCACCAATTTGGTCAGAGCTTCTTTCTGATTGGCACTGGCCGGCCCATTGGGATCCCGTTCCGCAGGATCACGGTAAGCTTTGTCAAGAATCCGACTTGCCTCTGCCGAGGTAAGTTTGTAACTTTCCAGCGGCTCAATCCGTTTTTCTGCAACAAGATTTTTCACGGCTTCAATCTGTTTGTCCGTCGCCGGAAGCGATCCAATCAATTTGGTGGCCTGCAAAAGTTGAGAGCCTCAACCTCTTTGGCCGAAATAGTCGGAGATTTGAAGAAAGTTTTCAAAACATTCTTCGAAAAGGCATTCTCATTGAGCGCCCGAGTGATAAAATCCTTCTGTTTTTCGCTGGCAGGTCGCCTGGCATAAGCATGGTCAATCTTCTGACGCCCCTCTTCTTCGGAAAGATTCTTCCACTGCGCGTAGGGAATCCGGGGAATCTCATTCTTGTCCATCAGAGATTTCAATTCCCGCCGAGTTTCATCGGTAATCGGATTTGCCGGAACGTCACGTTGAATTGCGATTTCCGGCGCATTGTCAATGATGAAACTGGCTTCCATTTTGGAGAGGTTGCCGATCTCATTCATATCAATATCAATCCGGTTCTCTTCCGACATGGTGGTAATAAGAAGCTGCTGCTTCTGAGACGCCGGTTCATCAAAACCGCGCACATAATCGCGAGCATCTTCCAGGGTCAAACTGTCCCAGGTATCCTTATCCATTCTTTCCAGACGACCGGTGGCAGTAAGGCGCCCCATCATTTTCTTGTAATCATCCACAGTAAGATCCTGCATAGTTCTGAATCCTTTCTGAACTTTTGATTTGCTTTCCTTAACCGGAAATGCGGCAAGGATTAATTTTTCATCATACGGAATGCCAATCTCCTCAAAACGGGTTTTGCAATTGAACCCGCTCAAGAGCAGACATCGGCGTCTTCTGTCGGAAAAAATCCAGCCATTCTCCGGGATGTTCCATCTCCGGCAGGAGAGGAATCCCCGCAATAAATTTCTCGCCTACTTCAGACGAAAAATTTTTCCATGCCGCATACGGCATCGGCGGAACAATTCCCGCACTGACGACTTTGGAAATCAATGCCTTCTGATAAATCTGTCTGGCACAAGCAAAAACTTGTTTGATATCCGGCTCAAACGCTCTTTCAAAACTGGTCTTTTTCGCTTCAAATCCCCAATTCTTAAAAGCCTTTTTCAGAGCCGTAGTTCGTCCGTCAGGAGAGCACTGGAAATATCCTGTTTGAAAAAATTCAACCAATCATATTTACCAGTAATGGTCTCGCTGTGGTGAACAATATCTTCCGCCTCAATGCCGCGTTCATCAAAAAACTTCCGTTCCTGCATTCGAAGTGTTGCCGAACTGCTCCGGGTCACTTCTTCATTCATTCCCGTGATTTCCTGATCGTCATAATATCCGAACTCATTATCTTCTACATGCTGCACCTCCTTAATATTAAATTCAGCGACATTGTAAAATTTTGCTCTTCGAAACTCATCACCATCTTTCCAGATGTATTCCGAACAGAGCAATGCGGGCAATCCGTTAATGCGATAATCCGCATCGAATTTTGAAATATGTTCAGGATCAAACGGCTCAACAGCTTCTGTTGCAATCAATCGACAAAACAATTCCGTTTGAGTCTCGGAAAGCATTTCATTAGCAATAGAAAGGTTTTCCTCCATATTCGGATTAAAACCATCCTTCAAATGCTCAGGATTCAACGGAACACCCCATTGTGCAAAACGTTCCCGAAGGGTATCAGATTCAATCCGTTCAAAATCCTGATTTAAATATGCAATCCAGGCTTCCGGAGAATACGATGTTTCCAAACTTTGAGAGGGAAAAGAACTCATGGTTTTCCCTGACATTTCCCGAAAAAAACTGACGATTCACCGCTTCCGGAGTCAAATCCGAGCAAAGAATCACATGTTCCTGATGCTCCTGGTCAAATACCGTATAACGGCATTCATAAACTGTAGGCAGCGCAGCCGTGATCTCCTCTACCTGATCACGAGTAATACCGTCAAGAATCATGGGAGCAATCACCCCCATGCGAATTAAACGGGCGACCAGATCCCGTTCCTCTGGGGAAGCAATCTGTATCGCTTCGTCATTCATTTTTATCTCCTGTTCCCGAATTCATTTCAAATATAGGAGCAAGATGCTCCTTGATCACTTTGAACTCATTCTGGCAGCGAATAATTCCCATCCAGCCCAACTTCGACAAATCAATCTCTTTTTCTTTACCAATACGACCATAGGAAGTATTGAGTTCACGAAAAAAGGGTCAGATAATTACGACTGAGATTCTGAAGAATAATAACCGGAGAATCCGGAAAATTCTTCACCAAATATGGTTCAAGGGTAGCATGAAACTGCTGCATTGACTTACCGTCAACTTCATTAAGAATCGTGATGATTTCAAGTTTTTTCTCTTCGATATACGGTTTAAATGTTTTAAACCACGGAATATAGGTTGTGACAGAATCAGGATCGTTTGTGACGACCCCAATCACATTGACTTTCAAATTTTTTCATATGCAGTAAATCAAAAGGAAATGCCTGCATCCAGTCCAGCATTTTCGACGTACTGCCGGCTTTCAAATCAATGATATAAATGTTATCCCCCGGATATTGCTTTTTATCCGATTCCACAGCAATGATTTTATTCATTACCTTATCCAGCGGGAAATCATTTTCTGTATTCACCTCCAAAACCACTTCATCAAGAATCTGCTCTTTCACAGTACGAGTTTTCATCGCATTGTAAAAAGAATGGTTTTCATCATCACAATCGAACAAAACCGTCCGATAACCAAAATCCGTTGCCGCATCCGCAAAAAGCGTCGCCACCAAAGTTTTCCCAATACCACCTTTGGTTCCAGCCATAATGAAAAGTTTTGACATAATATCTCCTGCTCTACCAATGCCTGAACTTAACTTCCGGAAGCCGCCGTTCTGCGTTGACGGCTTCCGTGATCAGTTATCAGTTGAATTTGCCTTCTGATCTCACGCCTTTACGGGCATTATACTCTCCTTCCCGGATCAATTTTTCGGCCATATGTTTCGTCAAATTACGAATTTGCCTGGGTGATCCACCCGAAAGAAAAACCCTCTGCAAGCAGTTTTTTAATTCTCCTGCGCTGGGCGTTGCTTGCAAGCTCCTCGCGATTGATATTGGAACTCATCACAGACCACAGAAGAGCCTCTCCCGTATGGACGGTCATATATTTCAGATCCGCCTCTGAAACTCTCCCCAAAACACCACTGCGGATCAGGGAAAGCAACTCCTCACGCATATCAGCCGACATGGGCAGAAAGGTATATGGCGGGACTTCTTCGCACTCTTGTATCAGAAGGTCAACTTCTTCTTCCGAAAAGATTCAAGCCGATCCGCCGAAATTCCTTCAACCTGACCATTGGCATATAATGCATCAAGTTTCTGAAGTTGTACTGATGTAATCATAAGAGCCTCCTCTTCATTATCCAGAAGTCCAATTGGATTTCCCGGATGAGAAATTCACCCGGAACCATATCCCCAGCTATTCATGGCATCATATCCATTTTAAGTCCCCCTCTGTTTGAGATTTGCTTTTATTCGGCATCGCTGAAACCAGCGTCTTGATTGCGACAGTGTTCAGCGCGATAATCTCTGACTGTTTGAGCAAAATGGACTCCTGCCGAGCTTGCTTCTCTCTAAGTACATAGCAATGGGAAGATAAAACAACGCAGAAAACGAAAAGCCCCAACAAAGCCACCACAATAATAACCGGGAAAATGAACTTTCGCATGATTAGTTACCTTTTTTCCTAAGCTGAAGTTTCAGGAGTTCAGTTTCTTGCTGGAGTCTCTGCAATTCATTCTCCAGCTTGTTGATATACTCCGCAGACTTCAAAAGATTGCCGGATACAACACCGTATCGTTTTTGGAGTTCTTCTATGAGAACAGCAAGTTCTTTTCGCTTTGGATTCCTGAGAAATCTGAGCATCAAGAACCTTCTTTACAATTTCACGCGTATCACGCATATCCTGGGATGCGAGGGCGAGCTGACCCGCTATCACATCAGCATAACGCTCTTGTTTCTGTTTCTGAGCCATGAGGATCGGATCTGCATCCGGCTGCGGAATCAGATTCCATCGCGGCGACTGTTCTTCCCGGTACACTGTATGCTGTTCATGCATCACACTTTTGCGATTGGGATCAATGTATCGTCCGACCGCATAAGAACGCATAACAGGATTACTGCGAATTTTTTCCTGAGAATCAGCAGGAATCGTTTGAGCGGCAACGTAGACCGGGACATTGACAAATTCCTGGGGCGGCAATTCTTTGCTTTTGCATCCGGCGAATACCAGAAGAGCAAGAAGTCCTACGCTGCTGACAGTGTTGAAAAGTTTCTTTTGCATCATGTTTTGTCTCCTTCTTATTGGTTATTGTTCTTTGAAAACGCATTGAGAAAATTCCGAGCGGACTGTGGTTGCTGAGCGCCATGAATCTTCTCGGTTTCAAGTTTGTTCAAAAGCGTATCGGCCACTTTAGCATCATCAAGATTGATGACTTGCTGAACAAAAGATAAAATTCAGTGCCGGCGGCCACTCTAATGTAGTAAGATTCCTTGCTGATCTGTTTGGAAACATCCTGAAGCATGATCTGAGCAAGAGTTTCCGCCCCACGAGCAAGAGCATTCTTCGTCGTTCCTTCCTGTGTCGAAACAAAACCGCCAGAATTGGTATAAACCTCAGTAGTCTGAAATCCCTGCGCTAAACCTTGACCAAAAGCCAATGTATACATCAGAAATTTAGCCAGATTTTCATTACTCATAACCTGTCCGGGAATTCCCGCAGCCATATCGCTGATTGTTGCCAAATTTTTGGTTTCGGGAGAATTGGATTTTTCCAAAGCAATACCGCGAAGCTGCAACTCAAATCCCACCATATTGCTTGTCGCCTGCCAGACAAGAACAAAATTGCTACCGGTAGTAAGACGATTGCGTAATGGTTTCGCACCATTTACCGTACCATGAACTTCTGTTCCTGCAGGAATAATGAGTTTCTTTTCCCCTTTGCTGTTAATCCACCATAAATCCTCAGTAACAAAAGCAATCAAAGGTGTATCGGTATCTCCAGATTCAACAGTATTAACCAGTTTGCAGGCAATCAGACGACCATAAGGCGCATAACGTTCAGAAATGAACTCCTTTTGTCCCGATGCCGCAGTCTCACCATCAATAATCGTAATAAGCGATTTCCCTGTTGGAGACGCAGTTCTGGAATAAGTATCAAAACGCCTGTCTGATGTAGAACGAGCAGAATTTGGTGCTTCACTCGAACGCCCAGGAATTGCCGGTGGCTTCGGTGCACCTTTCTTGGGATCAGCAGGAGAAACTTTCCCTGCTTCAGCCTGTTCTGATTTTGCGGAAGTATTGGCAACCGCTTTGATATTACTATAAATATCATACGAACCATCGCCACCACTTGTGCGATTGACTTCAAGCTTGCCGGCATCCGTCCTCAAAAGAAAAGGCAGAGCAAGCAAAACCAGCAAAACCAGGCCGCCCAGGGACAACAACGATGTCCCCATGGGGCTGCGTAACTTTTTATAAAATTCACGCAGATTCATAGATTACCTCTTTTCTTCGTTATCAGTCGTCGTTGTCGAAGAAGTCTCGACTTGATTTGAGATTTCAGACGGCTGTTTATCGTTACCAGACAACTGAACATGGGATAATCTCTTATCTTCCAAATTTTGAGATGCTTCAACTTGTTTCTGACTCTCAGATGGTTGTCCCTTCAATGGAGGCACTTCAGGAGAAGATTCCTCCTGTGGCGGCATTTCAGGACGTTGCTCCTTCTGCTGCGGCATTTCCAGAGTAAGTTCATCTTGGCGCGGCACTTCCGGCTGTTGCTCTTCCTGCAGAGGCATTTCCGAAGAAGACTCCTCCTGCTGTGGGATTTCCGGCTGTTGCTCTTCCCGCAGAGGCATTTCCGAAGAAGACTCCTCCTGCTGTGGGATTTCCGGCTGTTGCTCTTCCTGCAAAGGCATTTTCGAAGAAGATTCCTCCTGTGGCGGCATTTCCGGCAGTTGTTCCTCCTGCGGCGGCGTTTCGGGAGACATTACATCTGATTCTGACATCCCCTGCGGAACAACTACCGCTTCCGATTGCGGAATGACCGCATCCATAACGGGCGCCGCCATATCACTCGCGGGCGGGGTAGAAACTTCTGAATTTTCATTTTCAGCAGTTCGGGAGTCATTTTCGGAAGTAAACGGTTCTTCTTTAATTTGAGTATTTTCTGCATTTTTTTCAACTTTATCCAGTTCAGCAAGTTTTTTTTCCAAACGATCAGCCAATTCATTCAGACGTCTGGCCAAAGGATCAGACGGCTTAGACGAAGAAGCAGGCAGATTTTCCTGAATTTGGAATTTTTCTTCTTGATCTTTAGTGGTAACACCAATCAAGAAAACATTATCTGGAGCAAGATTATTTCTGCGTCCATCAGGTGTTCCGGTAATGGTAAAAAATGCCCATGTTGCTGATTTGGGCGGCATAATTCCACTTGCATCCGCTGCACTCATATAATAAGTTTTGCCGCCAACCTGAGCAGAAAAACTGAATCTGTCATACGCGATTTCTTCAGAAGACTCATTGTGCATCAAAAGTTTGAATACAAGAGTATCTTCCCGATTGAATCGGATCACCTCAAGGAGTTCAATTTTGAATTCTCCGTAATTAAAAAAGCGATGATTTTTGGCATGAATCGTATCGCGCAACTCTGAAGGATAGCGTTTCTTAAACAACTCATATCCTTTGCTCATATCAATCATGGAAAGCAAACGAGCAGGAGTCACAGAAACGCTTTTGCCGAGATATGAAGATGTCCCCCCGGAAGACGCTGCAAAATTGACTGCCGCATATGCCTTTTTATCATCCTGCTTTAAATACAGAATAAAAGTCTGACGATTATAGATAACGGTCAAAGTTCCAGTTGCTCCCTTTTTGCGGGCAACCAGATTGAAATGATTTGCTCCCGGCTTTGCCGCGATAATAAAATCGCTTGTCCCCTCTGTTGCCACATTGACTCCGGCAATTTTCGAAATTGCCGAGGGAAAAGTCACTGTGGTCACTCCATCACCGAATTTGACATAAATTTCATAAATCATTCCCTGTGCGAGCTGAAACTCCTGGAACTGATTCAAATCCTTAACAGATTTCGGAACCTCTCCGGCATTCACAAAAGAAATTACGCCGAGGAGCAAAACAAGAGTGAAAATTTTGTGCTTTTGCATAAATACGTCCTTTCAATTTTGGGTTTCGTTAAAAGTAAAGTCCGATACGATAAAGGGATACAACGCGTTCTTGCCGAGATCGAAGTTAATATTCAAGCTGACCGTTGAATGGAACTTCACCACAGAACTTTCTCTTTTTCCTGCAGCTGAATAAAAACGGAGAAGCTGGCCTTCAATTTCGACAAATGATTTCTTACTGTCTGCTTCCAGAACCTTGATCCTCAGGATTTCTACTTTCTGGTGCATATCCTTTCTGCTGAACATTTCCATGTCCGCTTTCAACATGTCCAATGCCTTATTGCGTGCAGCTCCAGAATACATCTCATCAAAGAGATCTCCTCGATCCAAACCATTGGGATTTCTCATCCACAACGCATCCATGGCGAGACGAGCAGTATATTCGTAGAGCCGAATTAAACGCTCCTGATCCGCATACTCGGTAATGTGGTAGGAGTTACGGCCATCAATAACAATCAGTCGATTGTTGTCACGAAGCTGGTACATCAGCACCGGAGTCAAAAATGACAACGGGATGTAGCATAACATTGCAATGGTCAATAAACGGGTCTTGTTTTTGATTGTCAAATCAATCATTAAACTCTTCCTCCCAGTAGCGCATTCCTGCAACTTTGTAAGGCAAATCCCGATCAGATTCACCTTTTTTCGAGGCGCATCATCAATGCAAATTCCAATTTATTCCAGTATGGATGGCTGAAATAAAATCCTCTGCGATGCAACACTCCTTTCACAAGTGCATGATGTTGACCGTTCAAAATTGCAGACTCAACTTCAGCGGATTCAATTTCCTGAAAAAATCTGCCGTTTCTCAAACATTTCCTGAGTATCATTCAGGAACCCTTTCGCTTGCCCCTGACCACGTTTGGTAAAACAAACGAAATCGCTCTGTCAGGTCGCACATCATATCGACGGGAAAGCAATGCATAGGTTGCCCGAAGTGCGATATCCTCTATCACACGCCCGGAATCAAGAGAAGCAGAATTTCCAAGGTAAATGGTATTGTCTCTTGCAAGTACGATAACACGGTCCGGCATTTTCATATAAAGATAACCGAACAACAAACCGACCAGTAAAGCGACAATACAGACCAGATGCAAAAAAGATCCAGAAGCAGAAAAACTTTCTTTCATCCAGAACCAATTGATATACGCTTTTCTCTTTTCAGCCATAAGACAAAATCCTTTTTCAGGTTTTCCCGTCGTTGGGGCGAACGGGAAAACCCGTTCACAACCCTTCAACAACGGAGAACAAAAATGAGAAAAACCGTTCTGATCACACTCGTAACCGCCATGCTCGGAGTAATACTTGCCGGCTGTGGAGAATCCGAAGAATCCAAAAGAAACCTCGAAATACTCGCTCGCGAAGCCGAAGCGCAGCGAATTGCCAGAGAAAAAGCAACTGCAGATCGACAACGAAAAATCGAAGAAGCTCGTAAATGGCATCGCATTCAAATGGAGGCTTACGAAAAATCCATGACCCCGGAGAAAAAATAGAAAAGATTTCATTTTGAACCACCTCCGGAAGATGAATTGCCACCGCCAGAGCCGCGTTTAAGCATATCAGAAACATCTTTACTAAGGCCTTTTTCTGTACCTTGACCGGCTTTGGTGATTGCCATGACATTCGATGCAGTATTGAGCGTCATTGCCAGAGCGTTACCAATTCCACCTCCTCTGAAGAGGCTGATACATGCCCACGGAATTCCCACGTACATTACAATGCACAGAAGAATAAAAGCGCATGAAAAAGCAACTAATGCCCCGACGGCCCCCGCGGCAACTACAATTGCCCCCGGAGGAGATGCCGCAAGGATAGCCAAACTTGCGGATGCCGCACCCGAAACACCAACAGCTCCGGCTGCGGCAGCTGCCATCCCTGTATGTTCCCAAATCTGACAAACAGTCCAAACCATTGTCAAATCACCGAAAACCATGCACAGAGGAGCCATGACAAAACCAAAAGTCATCGTAAGGAAATTAACTCCAATCGACTTAGTTTCCGGAACCGTCAGCATGGCAATGAATATCGGAGACAGGGTTTTCAAAACCAGAAATAGACCGCAAAGCACAAGAATCATGAGATCCCGAATACATTTACCGATCCAAATCCCGCCCCGATAAAAAAGATTAGCAATGCCAACGACGACTGCTTCATACCATGAACCATCAACTTCCACGCTAAGCATGACTTTCACCGTCTCTTCAACCCGCCGTCCGGCTTCAAGCCCCCAGGCAAGCATCCCCTTGAAAAGCCGATCCGCCATAACCGGGAAAAGCACAATGAGAACCAATGCAAGAAGAACTCCCACCAAATATTTCAAGCCGAGAAATTCCCCGAACTGCTGATAATTCCGGTAAACGGAGAGAAATATCAGCAGCAGCGCAAAACAGAGGCACACATTATGCATCTGGTCCAAGGTACTGAGAATGACCTGATTAACGTTTTCGAACGTTACACTGCCCGACATATCTCACCTCACTGTGATAAGAACTGCTCAATGAAATTGTTTCCAATAGACCCCCTGGACTCCAGAGCTTCGGCACCGCTTTCATTGATTTTACGGGCATTATAAATGGCTTCAGCTTTCTTCAAATCCTGCTCATCAAGTCGAAGATTGTCAGAATAAAACTGTTGAGCTACCATGGCTGAATGCATTGTCTGTGCCGCAAAAAGTTGCCCTAACATATTCGATTGCCAGATCCCGTTTTTATAAGTCGCATGTTGAATTTCAACCTGGTTCGATTTTCTGGGGTCGAATCGCTGATCTTCACGATTCAGATCAGTAAGCTGCAACAACGCTTTCGGCCCCCATTCCTCCATAAATTTATGAACAGCAATTGCTCCTTTCTGTGTGAACGCCAGATTTTCCGAACGCTGAATATCTTCATCTGCAAGGGCATAATCAATTTGGCGAAGCATGTATTCAATGCTTCCGGTGTTGGCCACCTGAGAATCCGCCATATCCATCACTTCACGAGTAATATTCATCGCGTATCTGATTTCATCCTCATGCCAGAATTCACGATTCATATAAGCGACCAAACGTTCAGGATCGCCAATATAATTGGAAATGGTAACGGCAGTGTCATACATGTCCTTGCAGGTCGAATACGTCTTTTCTGCGACTTTCAGCGTATCAATACTGGTATCCAGGATTTCACTGGTCTTACCAAGATTGTCAAGCTGAAAATCCAAATCCATCTGCTGATAGATTTCATCCTGAATCGCCTTGACTGTATTATGGACATAGGTTACACTGTCGTGAACAGCATAAAATGCCCAAACCGGCGACGAGGCGGCAAGCATCAGAAAAAAGAATGAAGATTTTCAAATTTCGTTTCATATGCACCTCCTATTCCGTAATTGAAATCTTTAATGTATCCGGCAAGTACTTCACACCATCTTCGGGATGTTGTACCGGCAATTCAAAAACACGAGTCCGTTGCAACTCTCCCTCTTCAGCCTGATGCATTTTCTGGTAAAGCCAATAGAGTTCTTTTACAGAGTTGGAGCGACCAAGGTCATAACCTGCACGATATTCCTTGGCCTTTTCGTCTTTGAAGCCACTCTCAATGAATTGACCAAGAAGATACATCCCAGCTGCAGATGCACCGGTAACAGCCAACTGTGTGCCGGTATCTTCATCTTTGGCGGCATATCCTCCCGCAAGAGCTCCGCCAAGCCCCAGCGCTGGCGAAAGCAACTCGGATACTTGAGTCTTGGCGATCTGCGATGATGAACAACCGCAAGCAAGAATTCCAATGATGGCAAATGCAAGAAATGTGAAAGACAACCGCTTCATATATTTTATCCTTCCAATTAAGAGTTTTAATTCAAAACGGCAGGCAGAGACGCATCCGGACTTACACGTAAATCACGAGTATCAGATGGAACTTCCTGAACTTGCGAACTGGGCAGAGAATAACTTGTACCGCTGTTTCCGGTATTGAAACGCTGCTGATAAGCAAGATTGTTGATCGTCGTCCGAAGATTTTCAAACTGAGTATCAGTTTCAAACTTCAAACGGTCCAATTTATCCGCAATATTGCTATCCAGATTCCCAATCAACTCCTTATGGGAAACATCCATTGCATCAAGCAGAGCCTTCAACTCCGCATCGCCAACTTCTCGTTCATTACGAAGTGTTTCTACAAACTCCAGAACTTTTGACTTCAAATCATCCAACTGCTTCTGAAGTTCAGAGTTTTGTCCTGCCGCATTTTGTTTTACTTCTTCAAGCAACTTCAGATATTCCTCTTCCAAAGCCAGAAGATCATCTTTCAGCTGTTTGATTTCCAAATCATGAGACTGTCGAAGCGCAGCAAGTTCCGACTTCAAAAGTTCAATTTCTTTCTCGTGTTCGGCAAACTCAGAGTCGTTATGGCGAATCTCAATGGCAAATTCAATGTCGGTCAATTCATTTCGCAATTTCACCAGCTCAGTCAAAAGCCGATTTCTGGTTTCTTCTTTTGAGGAAGTATCCAAACCCTTATCTGTCAAATCCTTAATTTCCAGATCCACATCGGCAATTTCTTTTTCCTTATCCTGAATCTGCTTTTCAAAATCCGCTTTTAAATCTTCCAGTTTTTCGTCGGAATAAACTGCATATTTGATACGATTCTCAAGATTCTGAAGACGCTCGGTAACAGCTTTGTCCAATTCAGTAAGACGCAACAGAACCTCGTCTAAAGCTTTCTGAGCTTCTTCTTTGTGCTCAGCCTGAGAATCCTTCAAAGAAGAGAGATCCTGGTAAATCTTGCGAATATCTTCATCAAGACTGTTGACATGAGACTCAATTTCTTGACGAATAGCCGCAACATCACTTTCGTGTTTTGTCTTTAAGTCTGAAATTTGCCCAAGAATATCATCAATCCTGGACTGAATAGACTCAACCGCGGCCTTGTAGTTGGCATCAAGAGACGCCATTTTTTTTTCAAGGGCCTCTTTGTCTTTCTCGTGTGTAACCTTCAACACCTCCATCCTGGAATAATAATCAGCCTGCTTTTCCCGCAGATCAGAAATTTTATCATAAATATCCCTATCTGTATCGGAAAGTTTGGATACTTCGGACAATAATGTGTTATTGGTCGCAGTAATCTGACTTTTCAATTCAGCAACGGAATCTTTATACGCATTGTTCAAAGTCAGAAGTTCCTGCCGTAGATCAGCAACAGCGACATCTATTTTCTCCTGCAAAACAGCCTGAGAATTTTCAAGATGTTCCACGTCAGCGGCATGTTCAGCTCGAATCAAATCAATTTTCGCATCAATCCGAGATTGTATGGCCGAAACATCATTCAAATGCTGCTGCTCCAGAAGATCAAACTGATGACCAAGTTCCGTTTGCTTTTCTTCCAACGCCTTGATGGAATTTCTTACATCAACACTGGATGAGGAGTATTCCCTTTCCAATGTTGTAATCTGCGTCGTCAAATCCTTAACACTTTGTTGAAGAGCCGCAAGATCAACATTGAACTTGTTCTCCAATGCTTTCAATTTTTCGTTGATCGCCGCAATATCTTTTTCATGAGTTTCTTTCAGTACTTCCAACTGAGCCAAATATCCGGCCTGCTGCTGTTCCAGCAATGAAATCCGTGTTCGCAAATCCGTTTCTAATGCAGAAATTTGCATCTTCAACGTCTCTATTTCTTTCAGCAAAGCAGCCTGATCAGCTTCATGTTTGGCAATGGCCTCGTTCAACTGAGTTTGCAAAGCATTGATTTGGCTCTGCAAGGCTGCGGTTTTCGTATTGATTGTACCATTCAATTCATTGCGCAATTGATCAAGTTCCCCGTTCAACTGCGCTTGCAAATCACTCAAATCATCACCCTTGGCATCCCAGACAATACAGTAGAAAGATTTCACTCGATGCCAGCTAGAACTCAAGGAATACGTAACAGACAGATTGATCTGATAGCTTCCCTGTTGCAATTTTGTGGTCATCGTTAACACCAAAAAACCTTCCAAGGCACCGCCTTCGTTATCAAAATGCCCCTTCATCTCTTTCAGGTTGGCTCCTGAGGGCGAAAGAAAATTTGCCTGGAGATAAACATTGTCCCCATACCCCGACGACAACATCATGAAAGTGGCATTCATACCCGCATACTCCTGGGGAATGGATATCACACTGGATGTTCCTCCTTCGGCACCGGAAATGACGACTGCAGCATGAGAAACTTCCCATGCCAGGCACAAAAGAAATATTCCGGCAAGCTTCAACCAACTTTTGAATTTGCTACACATAGAAATCCTTTCTCTTTTGAGGGTTAATAAGTTCGTGATAAGCGATTTTCGCTTCATCAAGCAAAGGAAGAGCCTTGGGACCAAAAATCCGTTCCATTTTATCCAAAACACGGAACAATTTATTATCTTCAGCAAGAAGATCGGTTGCCAGAAGCAAACAATCAGCAAAACTCAATTCCGGTTTGCATGAAGAAAGTTCCTTCAACAAACGTGAAATTCGACTGTGAAGACTGCCGCTGGTGGCAGCAGCAGCCAAAATTGCATTTGATGCGTAGTTTCGCCCTACGCCCACCATCGGGAAATCGGCTCGTTGCGCATACAGAAGAAAACTGGAATAACGCTTCCCCGCCGGTAAATGTTCCGGAGCAGGGAATTCCATAATATTCCTTTTAGCCTCATCTGAAAGTGCAATATAGTTACCGATCAGATCCAATTCTGCAGCATCCGTATTCTTCAAAAAAGAAACAGCTTGCTTTGCGTCATAATAATCTGCCCCACAGAAAATTGAGCCATTTGTGCAATAGATTGCGTAATGGTAATCGCAACGCAGTTGAACTTTCGGAACTGGGCATAGGTCTGCTTCATAATCTCGGCCGCACCGGGAATCAGCAGGAAACGAGACGCCTCCTCAAAAAGATAGGCTTTTTTCACAGATCGAGGCATATTGATAATCTGGTTCTTGACCAAATTATTGATTACAATGCCGACAAGATTCTTCAAAGCATTGCTTACTTGTGCCATTTTACCTAGCTCAATGTGAATCCATCTTTTGGATAAATCAATGGAAGTTTCCCCGTCAAACAGGCAGCCTTTACCGGACTCAACAGAATAAACTGCCAGCCGGGATGCAATTCTGGCCGTTTCAGATTTTTCCAGATTGGAAAGTGTAGTTTCCCGAATCGCTTCCACCAGTTGAGAATGATATGGCATATCACCACTGCTCATGAAGGCATATGAAACATTGCGCAGCATCTCTGGATCATCAATGATGCAATCATTGATTTGCTGGAGTGACCATGAATGATAAAGCGTTGCAATTTCCTGCTCAAATCCTTCCAGATCAGTTTCAGGTTTGGAAAGCGTTTCCCGAAGTTCAAAATACGCATCAAGTGCAGTATTTTGATCCAAAGGGAGTCGAGGAATCATTGCCTCAATGGTCAAACTCATACGAGCCGCCAGTTCCAGCTCCTTCCGATGACGATTACGCCACTCACTGTAAGCGTCAGTATAAACCGCAATAACATAGGGAGTAATAATTGCGGCTCGATCCTGAATCTTTTCCAGATCAGAACTTTCACCACACATGGCTGTTAAGAAAGTCGTGGAAAATTCGATTTGAGCTGGTGTTAAAGGCAAACCGCCAGTATCAAAGTAGTTCAGAGTCAAATTTGCACTGGGGTCAATAACAATATACTGTGCCTCATCTCCATAAATTCGGGTCAAATTGAAATAACTGCCTCCTTCCTCAATAATAACCACTTTCCCAAATTCATAGTAACATTGCGATAAAATGGATACGAAGTTCACCGATTTCCCCGCACCAGTCTGACCAAGACATAGCGTATGCTGAGGAGTATTTCCATCAAAAAAAGAAAAAGTCATCAGATTGCCATGATCTCCTTCAAAAAGGATATTGCCATCCTTACCTTTTCCGGTAAAAAGAACTTGAAAAAGGAAGAATCGCAGCCAAAGGCCGATGCATACAATCAAGAACCGCATCTCGACGGGAATAAAACAGATATCCCGGCAGTGTCTTGGTAAAATTATGTAAACTCTGCAATCCCAAATCATAAGCATCAAGGCTGGTGAACATTGAAGTTGCCGCTTGCTTCAGAACTGTGGAGTCACTTTGAAGCTCTGCAAGATCATGGTTCCAGGTATGAATAACATACTCAATCTTCAGAGGCAGATCTTCACCCTTTCCCAGACGATAAATATGTTCCGTCAGCGCATCCAAACCGGCAGAAGCTGCGACTTCACTTTCTTCCTCGATCAAATCGGCTCGAACTCGTTTCCAATGCTTTTGCTTTTCCTCAATAGTCTTTTCAACGTCTTGTGGCTCAATATTGACCGCAATCGTTAAATTCTGCAGTGAATTGTCCAACAATCTCGTCCCGTAAAACGGAACAAGATCCGTTCGAGGAAAATCATGCAGTGTAAAAATATTATGAAAATAACCATCCGAGGTAAATGCTGCATGTCCAGGTTCACACGATGATATCCCGGCAAATTCACAGGAATAGATCTCCGATAAGCGACAATCAAACATCGCCTCATAATCAATTTCCAGATCCATTGCCGACTTATTGACGGCTCGATAAAATTCTTTGAAAAGAGCAACAGCGCCTAGACTTCTTACCGGCAACGCAAGAAATGCACTCAAATCGGATCTGTCATTGGCAAAAGCTGCAACAACCTCCCTTTCGAATGCAGCACGTTCAACAGAAGATTCCGGAATAAAACCATTTCGGAGAAACAAACTGAGTTTGCGACTGAAATAAATATCGATATATTCCCGCCGCAAAGTACGCATTCCAATCTTTTGCCGTATTCCCTCCGAAATCTCATTACGGATATACTTGCTCCAGACATCTGACGCAGAATTTTGCGTCGCCTCTGTATAAGATGTCATAATATCTCGATAATCCGCATCCCTGGTGTAACGAATTTGAATGCGTTTATCCAAAGTCTGAGAAGCCAGCCATCCGGAAAGACGAAGGAAAAGATCATTTTTTAAACCGTTACCGGCATTCCCGAGATTGGGCAATTCAAGCCTGAATCCTTTGGACACAAAGCCTTTGGGAGAAAGTTCCCCATAGACAATGAAACTATCCAAAGGATCTTCAGTTTGAACAATATATCCGTCAGGGAGTTGCAACATTTGCTCCTCCTTTGCGCTTCGGTTTCCGCAGAAAACGTCCCTGCTGTTTTTCATCAAGATAAAACCAGAAAAAACAGCGCGGCTTTTCCGCAATGAACTTCCGAATGAACACAACGGAAAAACACGGCGGTAAAAGCATCATCACGCCTGCCAGCAGTATATGAACCGGATACGTCGCAATCGCGGCAAATACGCCAAAGACCAACCCGGAAAAGAAAACATAGATGGTATTGCCACGGACGCGAAACCCAAAAAGTTTCACAACAGAAGCTACCGTCTGTGCCGGGTTGCGAATAATATTGATTGCTGTTATATCGTTCATGTTAGCTCCTTCACAGTGTAGGCGAGAAGGTCAAATCGATCTTCAGAACTTCTTTGAAGATGTAGTAAACAACCGCCAGAAAAACCGGAATCAGCACGCCTGCAGCCACAGTCATTTTCCCTTTGCCAGAATCCTGACTCATCTGATATCCGCCGACCCCAATCAGAATTAAAGACGTCAGCATGATCATTCCGACAATGAAATAACCGACATATCCCAATCCAGATTCCAGCGTCACCTGCTGCACAGCCGCCTGCACCTTAGCAGGAAGAGCCATCAGCCCCAACAATGCCCAGGCATACTTTTTCTGTTTCAAAAATTCTCCGACTTTCATACATTCTCCTTTCTCCCCTATAGGTTGCGAATTTTCCTAAATTTTACCGATATTTAACGCCTCCTTTCAAAAATCGGCTTGAAATAACCCGCAAATCGGATTAGATTACGAATATGCGCAACGTTGCGCGTTTACTTATAATTTGGCGCAGCATTCATGCTTTGTCAAGTCTCAAATGAAAGATTTCTTGATTTTTTTAGGAGAAAACATGGAAAACGCTCAATCAAATCAAACAGAAACAAGCTCAAAACTCCTGGAACATGCCGTAGGCTTGGAAACCTATCTGAAAAACCATATCATCGGCCAGGATTCTTTGGTTGCGAATTTGAGTAACGCATTCAAATATGGCTGGTGCAATCTGAGTACCCAAAACCGACCAAGAGGAACTCTTTTTCTTCTCGGGCCCACCGGAGTGGGGAAAACCGAATCCATCAGAGCCGCCGTTGAATACATATATGGCAGCGCGGACAAAAACTTTCTGCGATTGGATATGTCCGAATTTTCCCGCCAGGCCGGAGAAGAAGCCCTGACAAATCTGATCGGAACTCCGGGAGGCAAAAGTATTGGGCGCATGGGCGCATTTCTGGAAAAATGTTCTGAAGGAGTTATCCTGTATGATGAGATAGAAAAATCTCATCCCGCAATTTTCACGATTATGCTGCAGCAACTTGACGCTGCCAGAATCACACTCAGCAACAACAAAACCTATGACCTGAGCAAATTTTTCATTGTTGCCACTTCCAACATCGGTGCCCAAGTATTCCAAAATATCAAGCATCTGTCAGAACGACGACTGCAACAGACTCTTGAAATACAGCTGAAAGAGCGTTTCAGCCCTGAATTTGTAGCACGATTTGGCAAATTCGGACACGAGATTCTGATCTTTCGTCCATTGAAACCAGAACACTTGCGGCTGATTGCCCGAAACTTTTACAAACAACTTCTCCCACATTATAAACAATCACACAATATTGACATATATGGCTTCACGCCAGAAGTCATAGAAGAAACCCTATGTTCTATCGACAATACCCGAAACGGGGCACGAGAACTACGCAGCAATATTGAACGAAAAATAAGAGAGTTCATCTTCGAGCTGCTGCTCAGACATCCGGAAGGGGGAATCCGTGGGTGGCTCAACATTCAAACAGACAATCCAACAAAATTTCAACTACATACTGAACCCGAAACACCGGAGGTCATTTTATGTCAATGATCCATTCTCTTCTGCAGGATTACCAACTGAATAAAGACATTACTGCTTTTTTGCTTGAGTTGAAAGCAAAAGCCGTTACAGCATCCCCATACCGGATTGACGAGCTGTATGCAATTATGCCGCCAATCGAAGTCATTTGGCAAAATACCAATGATACCATCAAGCTCCACCAGCTCAATGGAATTCTTACAATCCAGACACAATGGGATGATTTGCAAGCAGATTTTGGTATGCTCAAGGTAATTTTTTCTGCTCATCCTTGCAATGTTTAAAGCAATCCTGGAAATTGGAGCTGACTCCAGAATGGGACAAAAACGCATATCAGCAGATGATAAAACTGACCATGGAAAAGATTGAACTGTTACGGGCAGCTTTCCATACACCGCTTCTACGTGTCCCGGTAATCCGCCAGCAATTGCAACAAAAATTGCTGGAAACAAATGATGCTCTGCTGCAGAACTGTATCCGGGAAATGTTTATTATCCTCCTGAACGAAGATATTCCAAGGGATGAACTTTTCAATCAGGACCTTTTTCTTAAACGAGCCAAAATACGCCTTACGGAAATATTTGCCCGACGTGCGTCTTTAACAGCTAAACCTGAATATCGGGAAAAGCACGCTCAAGCTGCAATTCGAAGTTCGGAACTTTTCTGGCAAAAACTTTTTCCAACCGTCATGATTTTATGGGGACATCTGGCAAACCAACCATACTTCACGAAAAAAATCCAAGCTGAAAACAATCAGAATTACGCCTTTGAGGAAACTTACTATCCAAATGGAAGAATCACTTTGAGTGAAATTTTCCCAATAGACAAAAATTCTGCAAGCCAAATGATCAAAAAAATACAGTGCGATGTTTATCGAGAAATTTTTCCCGATTATGACATGGCTGCATTCAATCGTAAAATTGCCGCTGAACTTATTCTGCAACGTTAAAGGAGCCTTTATGACATCACTGGAAAAATTATTATTGAACCTGGAAACGGAAATCAATAAAGATACAACTCTCGACCGGCAAATGCGGGAGCTTCATCTCCAAATTCTCGATAAAATCAAAGTCAAACCTTTGCCGCATGAAACATCCGGACGAAACTATTTAAACAATCCTGGGAAAGAAGAACAGATAAAAACAGAATTCATTTTTGCATCGGCAGAAATCGGCTGCAAACTCGCAATTCAAAATCTCGAAAACGAACGATTCTATGAACAATGTCACGAGTTTACCGCAATCCTGCGCCGTGGAATGGAAGCCATTGGACGGGACATTGGTATCAACTATGCACGTATTCTTTATCCGGAATTCCGTCATCTACGAAATATAGGGGAAAAAATTCCTTTCAAAGAAACTCCTGCCAAAGCTGTACAGGCATATTCGTTTACCTTGAGACACTATAAAAATCATTGTGATCTTGGGCCTTTGATCGAACGAGAGTCCTCATGGAAAAATTCAATTATATACGATGCAAGAAAAAGAACGTTTCTCAGAAGAATTTGTATTTACCTCTTTGACCCAAGCGGATGCCATGCATGGAGCATGGGAACGCTTTATCGCCGGGAAAACCAGCAGGCCACCGGTGACATACTGTCTGACGATCCGACATGAAACAGATGAAACCTCGACAATTTTATCCTTGACTCATGCCCTATTAACAGCGAAAAGCAGCCAAACCCTCAATCCCGATGGCACTAGCTTAGAAAAAATAATATTCAAAACTCCTTTTGAAGCTGAAGAAAAAAGGATGTTACTGAGCAAACTTGAATTCAAAATTCCAGAACAACCCAAAAGAAAAGAACCTCTGAAACCGCAGGAAAAAAATAGAGGGAAAGACAAAATTAACCGACAACACTCACATCAAAAAGAACAATCACGGCAACCACAAGAAATTACCCATAAGCCCCAAACCAAGGAAGGAAGAAGCGTATAAAATGGGAAAAGGGAAAATCAATATCGGACTGGCCTCGGCCACCGTACTTATGCTTTTCATCTCGACCTGCTGCCTGATCACGTTGGAGCCGAGCCAGACAAATGAACCAAAACTGACTGTCATGATGGCTTCCGCATACGGAACCATTCTGATCTTACTCGTACAGGTCATCCTGATTTTACGAGAACCAAATTCAGCACAAAATGTGATCATGGTCGAGTTTGAAAATGAAAAACTGCAAATATTGATCAGAATATCAGTAACTGAACTGATGAAAATTTGTCATGATACATACAATATAAAATACCAAGCTGCATACTGGCCGATTTTAAGAAGTCTTTTGCTGTGTCGCGGAAAAGAATCATATAGGCAACTGGTTACAGAGGGAGATGCATTATTCCAAAACGAACCCTATGATCAGAAATACGCAGCATACTTGAGATTCATTCAACCTGATAATAACATCGAAATTCATCAAATTATGCGTCTGACAGACATGCCAAGTGAAATTGAAGCCGCTGCATTTGTGATGAAATTACAAGATGCAAATATACAAATTTTTCAATCTGCACAAGAGTTGACAGACTGGTATCATTCCTTATCTTTACCCAAACAAAAGGAATTGGCGCAACCTATACACCGCTTTTTGAAAGATGGAAAATCAACTCTCCATTGAATCACTATCATAATTTTTTCCCAACTGGCGTTTCCGCCAGAACCATTTCCTTGAAATTCCCCGGTCACGTTAGTGAACCGGGGAATTTCCATTTTACGAGAAGGAGGCAGTATGACCCGACAAGAAATCTACAAGGCAATGGAACTGGAAAAAATCATCATGTACGATGAGTTTCGCGCAAAACTGAACAAATTGCCTCAAGAAGAACTGGAAGCACGCTGGATTGGAATTCTGGAACTTGACAAAGAGCACAAAATCAAAAACATCGGGCAGATTGGCTGGCAATGTTTATGTGGAACTCAACCGCTCTCACTGTTGGAGAAGCTGAAATTGCCAGACGAAAAGAAGAACAACGGCGAAAAGAAATCCTCAAAGCAGAAGAAGAACAAAAACGCAAAGAAAAAGAAATATACCAAATCTTATCAAAACGAAAACTGGAATTCTGGCATTCCAGCTCCAGACACGACAAAGAATGTATTATTCATAATTTTTTCCAACAATCTGACAGTTTTGCCCGGGAATATGTGCGTGAAAACTACCTGCACAAACTTGAATATATGGAAGATCAAGCCGTATTGATGTGGTTCTGGAAACTCCTCCCACCTTTTTCAGTGCCAGAAAAAACTGTTCAACCACCAAATTCAACTTCCCAAGCTGCATGAGGTGAAAAAATGATGCGAACAATTTTATTCATCCATTATGATCCCCAAAATAACAAACTTTGCTCGCTGACCAAACAAATTCCCTATACACCAGAAGATTCAGAAATGTATTTTATAGACATTTCATTGGCTGATAAAGACAGACTTAAAGTCAAAGAGCTAAAATATCTGAACAATCATTACAACGATGACCAACCTTATCCCTGGCTGAATCAACCTTCGCATATTGCTTCATGCCACACCCCAATAAAATATATGTACATACAGTTGCTCAAAGCCATGCAGACTAATTTTTTCCAGCAAAAGAAAAAATTGGACAAAATAATATCTACATACGACCAACAAAATCTGATGTGGCAACGAAACTATCTTCCCGGCTTTGACAAATCACTTGCACAAAACAGTCTGTCGATAAACGGTAAATGGCAAATCCTTGATCAAGTTCATATTTTTTCGGTTCCCGCAGACAATAATTCATCAATCCAACTCTGCAAAATGCTTCAACAAGTCTGGCGAGAAGAACGAAAAAAGATTGTTAAAATAAATACAATGTATCAGGAAATACTATTGTTGCTGAAAATAAAACTGGAACAAATCTCCACTGATTCAATTGAGGAATGAACTATGAGAAAAATCTTTCTTCTTGTCGGCACGGCACGGAAAGTGACCGTGCCGACAGAACAGAAAACAATCAATAGAAGGTAATTTCAAATGAATGAAACAATCTACCAGCTGGCCGCACAAGGCGAAACGATTCGTATTGCAATCCAAAAGAAACCGGATGGAGATTTCATACTCGGAATCAGTAATGGCAAAAACCATCCTCTGATTTGCCAGGGCGCAAAAGAAATGGTTGATGCTGAATTTGAAGCAAAACTGCCTGACTATCTCGAAAAACTCAAAGCAGCAAGGATTGAAGCACAACTGAATGCCATTGATGAACAGGAAATACCGTCGACAACCCTTGATGAAAAATGCAATAAACAAAATAGCAATACATCAATTCTGAATATCAAAGCAACAGCATCAACACCCCCGACATCAAATACAAATACCCAAAAGGAAGAGCAACCCGAACTTGATTTCGGTTTTTAATCCCACCCAAAGAAAGGTTAAGCAAAATGAGCGACACAACCACAATCTCTCCCGTCAAACGCAACTTCAACTTTAACGGCTTGAAACTGGAAGATCCCGATCCGTCAATGCCTCCGGAAAAAGTCCTTGAGTTCCATGCTCTTTTGAACCATCCGGAACTCACGAATGCTCAACTGAAAGGGCCGATCATCGGTACCAATGGAGAACAAACTTACAAAGTCGAGCTGAAAGTGGGAAAAGATGGCTGAACTCTCCAAAGGGGCAACCTCATGGCAAACATTGGAAAAACGTTTTCTCAAACAAAAGAAAACAACATTGCGTCTCAAAGACTTTCCTCAGGAAAGCCAACATTGTGCAAGACGACTGTTTTGCGCAATACAAAACGCACCAACAGTAACCATAAAACCAGAAATATTGCCCCCAATTATCTGATAATACCTGCAGAACTCGATTCTGTTCAGGAACGAATTATCGACAATGGGGATATCGAACTCATATGTCACCTCTTGACTGTTTTGAATAAGATATTCCCATTGAAATTCAAAAACAAAAAAATAAAACACCCGAAAGATATTGTAGAAGAAGCTTTTCAAAATTGGATAAAAAGCATTCTCCCCTCAAACATCTATGCGAAAATCGACATGTCCCTGCAAATCTTCGGGCAGGAAGAAGTCAGATTCTCAGAACACAATATCCCCAATACAAATGCCATGATCTCTTTTGGGATCCCGGAATTTATTCATGATTACTATCCTCTTGGAGAAGCATTAAAAAAATACGATGAACAATATCCTGGTCTGCAAAAATACATCCTGAAAATGCTATCATACTGCCCGATACCAATAGGTACTCCAGAAATGATTTATGAACTGGCATCATATTATTGCTGGAATTGTGAAGACAATGAACAACTAATATATGCTGAAAATGGGAAGAATACGCCGAATACGGAGAAAATGAAGAGGAAGCCAGAAATGCAATAGATGAAATGATTTTTGTTAAATATGAAGATTTCAAAAACAATCTTCCAGAATGGAGTTTCAATCGCACACAAAGACACGGAAACTATGACGGAAAACTGCCTCTCGAAATTGTGAACATGCATCATTGCTATAAGCGATGGAAAAGAAAAAAACAGATTCACTTTTCATATCCAAACTATTCTTATCCACCTATAATTGTAGCATTCGATCAAAAAACCTACAACTTTTGCTGTGAAGTCGTTGATTCTATCGGCTATGACATTGGTGAATGTGGAGAATTTTTTGAAACGACCGGACTATTCTGGCCAATTCAATCTACGAATCATCGACAAATACTTATAGCCTTTCTGGAGTTGCAATATGCACTGGAATACTTTGCCAGCTGTATGAATTTTTTATCATTATACGAAAAGGAATATCCAGATGCTTGAAGTCCAAACGTCCATTCAAGAAACCTCATTCGAACTCAAACACGCAATATTATTTTATTGTAGCAATAATAATATATTAGCAACATTTCACAATGTAAAAAATCGAAAATTACTGGCAGGAAAAAGTCTCTCAGTAGCCGATCTGGAAGAGTTATTCCATTCCGAAAATCAAAAGCAAAAAATGCTTTACATTCCACCGGAGGTTATTGCATGGTCTCGTAACGAAATTATTTGGTTTGAACCGGGGAAAATTCGTCCGATCTACTTTGATGTCCCAGAAAAAAATCGAAAATTTCTCAATAAAATTTCCGGAAAAAATGTCCGATGGCCCAGTTTAATATTCAAAATCAGCCAGCAAAAATTATACTGTTGGGCCATTAAAGGCAATAAAAAGACCGGACTTGATTCAAAACTTTACAACCCTCCATTCACCAATATTTTTGCAGATTACAGTTTTTGTCCGCCCCCGGAATTTCATAATCTCAAGTACCAGAACATCATCTCATATGCCAGAGCCGCCATTGACATTTTCTACAGAGGACATTTCTCTCACACCGGAGGAAATTCATTCAATAGTATTTCATACCCTGAAGGAAGAGACAGATTTTGGCAGATGATGGTCAATGAGCTGGAAAACGGGAAATGCAAAACATTTCCGTACAAATACCTTGTAATATCTCCCAAAAACTGAAAGACATCCTGATATGAAACATCAAACACCACATGCATTTTATATCAATCCAGTGGAAATTGATCTTATTGGAGCTGGAGCAACCGGCTCTCAAATTCTGGCCGGCCTGACAAGACTCCACCTTGCAATGATTGAACTTGGTCATCCGGCTGGACTGAAAGTATGTTGTTGGGATCCCGACTCTGTCACACATGCAAACATTGGACGGCAACTGTTTCTCGAAAACGAAATCGGCTGCAATAAAGCGATAACCCTGATCAACCGCTACAATTTTCATTTTGCACTGGAATGGATCGCCATTCCAGAACGCTTTCAAACAAGATATTCCAACGACAAAAATAAAATCATAATTTCGGCCGTAGATACCCGCAAATCTCGCGCTGAAATCCGACAAGCCATGAAGAATTATCCCAATGCATATTATATAGAGTCCGGTTGCGGTTTAGACTTCGGACAAATATACTGCGGCAACGGGTCTCCTGAATTGCCATACCCATGGAAAAACCATCCGGAATTATACGATGCAACTTTAGATGAACCCGATCACTCCAGTTGCTCTGCGGCCGACTCATTGGAACATCACGGTTTATTCATCAATCAATTTATCGCGACAGGAGTATTGGAGTTTATTTGGCAACTCTTTCGAAATGGTGGACTGACGTATTCTGAACTCTATTTCAATCTGAAAACAGGTCGCATGCTGTCGAAGACAATAGAAGCTCCCAAAAAAAAAAAACGCCGCTAAATAGACAACTTTTCATGGCTAAGGACTAATTTGGGCTTAAAATCCCTTCCCAACCATAATCAAAACCATAATTAAAAGAAAAACCACAAGATCTATTGCCCTACCGCCACATTCAAAGAGTAGGACGATAGTTCTGTAATGGTGTTATAACTCAAAAGACAGGCCTGCAAAATGCTGAGGCCATATCGTCCTGCATGGAACGGCTGAGTTCATAATGCGCAGCAATTGTACGCCAGTTTTGAATGCTTTTTTCGGTCTGTTTAATGAAAGAATCTGCCGTGTTTATATCAATTCGAAAAAAATGGCGCGACCTCTCTCGCAAGATCGAAATCGAGTGCATTGTCGTTCTCTCGAAATATTGAGAGCAAGCCCGGTGCCATTCGGATTGGGATTGATGTCATAGGCCGGAGAGAGTATCCAGCCTTGAGGAGCCAGCAGAAAACCGTGGTTGCGGAGATGGTCGTCGGTATTCTTTACTGCTATGTTGAAAACGATACGTTTCCAAAGTTCCCGCAAGTCGGCATCAGGTTGAGCGCCGTACTGCATGATGAATTTGGCAATATCAAGGTAACTGGTTCCGTCCTGATAATCAGTTCCATCTATTTTGCCGAGCAACGTCATAGCCGAAGCGAAATGAATACGGCGATTACCATTACGATCGAAACGCCTGGTCAAAAAAAGTTGAACCATTCTTGGAGAACTTCTCCAGACGGCATTCCGGAAGGCAGAGGCCAACTTGCCTTGCCAGTCGATGAACAACCATTTCCCATGCGGCAATATCAACAGAATCCGCCTTACTAGGGAACTTGGCAATCCAGAGATTGCCTTCAAGATCAAGCACATTCGCCTTCGGGCGTGCGCCTCCCAATGAAGAGCCTGGAGCAATCAACATCGATAGCCATTTCTCATGTTCGCTGTCGGATTGTGATTCGTCCTCATAATTACGACTGGCTGCTTCCAGTTCGCGCAAACTGGTCCAAGGCGGAGCCGCCATTGCCCGATCATTGTTAACAAACTCCCCGTCAGGAGATAATCTGAAGCGAATTGCTCCCATGCGGGTTTCATCATAAACGCCCAGCAGATAATCTGACTCCTGCAATAATGATGGAGAACGTTCTTCATTGCGTGCCCGGATAGCTTCTCGCCGCCGCATCAACTGTCGCCCCCCAACGATCAGGAGACGAGTCGAGAAACAGGCCGAAATTGTTCTTGTCACCAGCTGCGTATTGCGGACCTGCGAACAGTTGAAGATCTGGATCGAGAATACGCGTATCATTCGACTTCAGCCAGGTCGAATTGAACTCAAACGCAAAAATCTCTTTCCGGCGAACGGTTTGAATTTGCAATTCACCCATCAGCCGAGGAATCGCATCGACATGCCAGTCACTGTAAACATAAACGGTTTTTCGTTCCATCTTCACTTGTTCCTTTTGGAAGTGACACGTTTGCGGACGGATAACCCGGCGTCCTGCAACTTGCGGCCAAGCTCATCATCGGCCGCAATCTTCAGCAGATCATGTTCCAACCCGAGAGAAACCAGCACCTGCACATAGCTGCCGAGCGAAACAGAAGCTGATCCTTTTTCAATCTGCGACAGCGTCGCCCGGCTAATTCCGGCCCGTTCCGCCTGAAGCGCAGAGGTGACATTGCGACGCAAACGTGCCAACCGCAGGTTCTCTCCGAATTCTTGCAAAATTTTCACTGTTTTCGGAAATAATGCCGGGGAATGTTTCGCCATAACGTCCTCCAATATCTTTGTTCATTTAATTTAGCATAAAAAAAGTAAATGTCAAGGATATTTTACATTAAATCAAAAAGATGAATAACCACCTTGCATTCTTGAATTCGCAGGGTATAGCGAAATTTTTGTCGATTTCAGAGGAGCTTGGGGGAATGGATACTATAAAAGCGGGGAGGATTCGGTACTGATTAAACGGTTCAATAGAGCAGAATGGTGCCGTTTTAAATCGTTTGGATGTTGTGCGTCCGATCAAATCAGAACGATAGTTTTACGTTCGGAAACAATCGATTATACATAATATGATTCCATATTCCCACATCAAATTTCCAATTCAAACCTAAATCAATAGTTGATTGAAACGAAAAAACAAAGCTCTTTCATCTCTGTATTACATGCAAAATACTCTTTTGACTTGATCAATCATAATTCTCTCAATCATTAAAATTGCATCAATAGAAATGATCGTTGTATTGATTTTTCAAATTTGATTGATACTGATCCCGACAAAATAATCCCCACATCATTAAAATAACATTCCATCAATAAAATTAGGTGTTTTATTGATATAGAATGATTTTAGCGATACAGAAATCAGATCCATAATTATGCTTCATCCACAGTCCTACCAATAAAAAACTCTTTCTTTGTCGGCACGGCACGCCAAGTGGCCGTGCCGACAGAGTAAGGAACAAAAGAGAAGTTCCGGTCAGTTACGAATAACCCAAAAAAGAGAATACCAAATGCAAATTAAAACAACCGATCCGCAAGCGCTTGAAAAAACTGAATGCCAAACTGCAAAAGCTCGAAAATGAGCAAAAGTTGATGAAAGAAATCAACACGATCATCCGCAGTTCCAAATCAGAAGAAGCAAAAATCGAGTTCATAATGACAAAATGCAAGACATGCCGTGAAAATGCGATTTCTCTGCTTCACCCCAAAGAAACATGGCAAAAACCAGGCTTTGCGTCATTTTATCTTACCAACAACTCTGCCGAAATCCGTCGTATCAAACAACGCATTGCAACAATAACGATCTATCAGCAAGAAGTTGCTTCCGTTCAAACAAGTGGTGAATTACCTGAGTATCCATTTCCGGGCGGAAGAATTGTAGAAAACATTCCAGAAAACAGATTGCAAATTTTCTTTGAAGAAAAACCCGTAAAAGAAATCCGGGAAAAACTGAAACATCAAGGCTTTCGCTGGACACCAAGCAATGGTTCATGGCAATGTTACCGCCATTTTCATATTCTTGAATGGGCACAAAATGAATTTCAAGCAGGAAGAATCAAATGAAGAAAAAAACATATTATACAATGGTCTTCAATCCGTTCACCCTCCAATATGAATGGCGATATCAACATACTCCCAATTCTTTACCTGTCGATGTTTTTCAGAACAATCCCCAAAGAAAACTCTGGCTGATAAACAGTCTGCAAGATAACAACGGAGCCTTGAAACTTGCCATCAATGAAATACTTCACTACTATTATGGAAGTGGTGAAGACAATGAAAATCTGATTCCTCACAATATTCCAAGACATTGCGGAATTGACATCCAGTATGAAATCAGCAACTATCTTCTGGAAAATGAAGTCTGGTGCAAACTGTTAAACACAGAACCTCTCCACATTTGCTACCAGGAATTTGTAAACCCTCTCCGCAATCTCATTTCAAATCTCTTTTCCAAAATTGAAAACCAAAATAAGAAGGATCAAACAGCATGAACAGAAGAACCATCATCACGAAACGCATCAAAGCAACCGGAAACCATGTTCTGGAAATTGAAATGTATTATTCGTCTGGCGGCCAAAATATGTTTAATGGGATGGAAGAACCACGAGGTTACTGGCTTTCCGTCACGCCGATCGAAATTGACACGAATACCCACCTCGAAGCAATCACACTTGGCCGAGGAAGAAAAATGTTCCTGGCTCAAACCAAAATTGATCGTAAAGAAGGGAAAGCAGAAAGAGAAGCAATCAGGCTGGCAGCAATTCACGAAGCTCATCTGCTGAAATCCGTATGTTGTGATGAAAAACTGGAACTTCTCAACGAATGAAGAAAACAAAAAAATTTTCTGACTTCGGTGCGGCACAGGTAATGACCGCACCGAAGAAAAAACAAAATAAGAAGAAAAAAGATCGATGGACAAATGTATATTGAAAAAACTCCTTCCCAAAAAGAAAAGGAGAATCACAAATGGATATTGACTTAACCCCATATTCCATGTTGCTGGTAAATTTCTCCGGAGGCAAAGACAGCTCCAATATACTGATTGAAACAGTTAAGGAAGCTCGCCGCCAAAATGTATTGCATCGAGTTGTTGCAATTTTATCCGATACAGGGGCAGAATGGAATTCAACAGCAGATTTTTCAAAATCATTTTGTCAAAGACTTGGCATTCCATTGCAAATCGTATATCCCCGATGCACAATCCCAGATTACCTCGAAGCACGAAAGCGTTTCCCCAGCATGAAATGCAGATGGTGTACAGCCCTGAAAACCAGTGCGATAGAGAAATTTATCCGACACCAATATCCGGCAAAACAAAAATCCAAAATTCTTTCCATAACCGGCGAACGTCGAGAAGAAAGTTCACATCGCGCCCAACTCTCAGAATTTGAACTCCACAAACATCTGAGTGCCGGACAACGACAAGTTTTTTGCTATCGTCCCATCTTGAACTGGAATCTGCGAAAAGTCTGGCAAAACATCTATGAAAACAATTTGCCGATCCATCCAGCATATACAGAATATGGCAATAAACGGCTTTCATGTGCACTGTGTGTTTTTGCCTGTGACAAAGATTTGCAAAATGGAGCGAAAAATCGTCCGGATCTGGCTGAACGCTATATGAGAATTGAAGAAGAAACAGGCTTTACGTTTCGCTACAAACACTCTTTGAAAAATATTCTGAAAGAAGGAGGGAAACACTATGTTGACAAATGAATTGAAAACAAAAATAACCGACATTCTGGAAGAAGAATGTTCAAAAGACAAAACTTCGGGATTCTTCTACTCCGAAATCTATACAGACTATAACGATGAACTCAGCAGCAAAAGTATTCTGGAAATTTGCCAGGCAAAAAACCCCCATGAATCATTTGACGAAAAAATTATGGAAATGTATGAAGATTACGAATTCAATCTGAAAATTGAACTTCTGGACAAAATTCTGAAAGATGAAAATATTGCAAACGCAATCAACAGCAAAGAAACAACGGAAAACGAAATTCAGGATTTCATCTACGACCATCATTACATAAAACTCCCGTATGAACATTACTTGAATCAGGATATTTACGTCAATATCATTCTTAATACCGGAGATCTGAACAGCGATTTCACTATCAATCAGCCATTTGCCAGCTGGGACGGAAAAGATGACAAAATAATCGACAATGATGCTGCAATTCTCTGGCTTTCACGCCAACAGGGATACAAAAAATCAGAACTGACCAACGCTATCCGAAATCAAAAATTTGGAAAAAAGCAGGTTTCTTGCATCGCTCTATCAGGAAATCGCAAATTGCACAAGCCACATGAATTGCCTTACATTCATGATTCAAATGTCACTAAAACAATGGCTGGAACTTTACGATGCCATTGAAAAAGAAAAAAATTAAACGACCGCTACTTCCCACGCCGAAGTAAAGGGCGAGGATTCATGATTATAGACAAATTGACTACATGCGGTCTATACAGTCCATGGCAAGGTGCAGGCGGGTGTCTTGAAATCGCGCTTGAAAAAGATGTGAAAATACCATTCCGTTACGTTGAGTCAATCTACCCGGATGGAGGACGAGGATACAGCATTTATGAAATTTTTGGAATTTGCCACTCGGCATGGTCGCCGAATGGAATCAAAGAAATTCACGCGATGAAAAAGGCCGCATGAAAAAAATGAAGACGAAAAACTTTGATCCCAACCAGGAATACGCCAATTGCCTGAAACACTTGAAAAATGGAATCACAAGAGACCTAGAAGCATATCTACCGGTCACAAGACCTCCTTTTTACAAAAGACGAATTGCCGATCTATATGCTTCATATAAAATGTACCCTGTAAACGTCTATGTGCGGACGAATTATCCTGAATTGGGATTTTGCATCGTCTTTATCCCATTTACCGGTTCACTCCTATGAAACTGAATTTATGGGGGATGGCAGAAAGTTGAGTTTTCCATGGAGATATTCTTTCTCATTAAATGAAATCATGTATCGGTATATTGGCTTTGGATTTATTCTCCCATACGAGGCAACGAAACAGAGTTCGTCCATCAATAATTGTTCAATTATACCGACTGAATCATGCTGGGCACGGAGCTGAACTTATTATCACTTCCACAGTGAGCTCGATTTCGACATGATTTCAAAAAATTACATTCAGTTGGAGAGTGCGCTCAATGTATATCCCAGACGCCTGGCTTTCTTTTGCAAATTTTTCAATTCTTTTTCCTGTCGATGTCGCTGATAGGCTTCGGCATCATAACGGATAGTCCGCAAGTCATTTTTCAGTATATTATAGATAATTACGGCAAGTTTACGAGCTATGGCGACTTTTGCAGTAGCTGGTCCGAGGCGGCTTTTTAGGCGTCGATGATTCTCACCAAGATAAGAGTCGGTCCGTTGCACTATCATTGCAGTGTTAACCAAAGCGCGACGTAATGGGTTTGCGCTACGTGCGGTTTTGCTGCTTTTACGTGAACCGGCACTCACCTGATTCATTGGAGCCAGCGCCAACCATGAAGTAAAATGCCCGGCCGTAGGCCACGCCTTGACATCGGTGCCGACTGTTGATAGAAAAGTCATCGCGACAGAAGCGCCAATACCACAAAGTTGCGTTATATCCGTACCAAAGATTTCATATAGCACCGGCCGTAACTTGTAGGGAAATTCCAAACCGTCTTCCCGATAATTTAACGGTTCTGGCGGCAAATCTTCTTTTGTAGCTTTCTTGGGAAACTTCTCCAGCATGAGATAAATTTCTTCATTCAATTCATGTAACTGCCGTTGCTGATCACGATAGCATTGATACCAGACTTTCAGTACCGTCAAATGATCTGACTGAAAATTTCCATCGAATGCCGCAAGACATTCTTCTGCTGTTTTCTGAACTCTGGTGTCAACAAGTTCAAGTAACTGATGAGGATTATGATTACCGGAAAGCAAAGCTTCGATGATTCGGCATCCTGTCAGACCGAGCGTGTTGCTTACAACCATATCCAGACGAAAATTCATCTTTATCAATTCGCTATTTATGCGCTGCGCATAACGAGCAATATCGTCAATAATCTTTCCTCGACAGTCCCACAAACTCTGCAATGCCGACACGTTTCCATCAGGAACGAATGACGCACGCAAGAATCCATAGCAATGCAAGCGACTGATCCAAACGCAATCGGCATAGTCGCTTTTAGGACGTCCTTTTACGCCTTTAATATTGCGGGCATTCACCAAGCAAGTATCGAAACCCTCATTTTTCAGCATTTCAAATACAGGAATCCAATAGATTCCTGTTGCTTCCATGGCTACTGCCGTCACCTTTTTCTCCTTCAGATAGGCGACTAACTTACGTAATTCACCAGTTAATGTCCCGAAGGTTTTTACTTCCGGTTCATGATTGTCTTGGAACCCTCCCGGACATACCCAGATTTCTTCTTTGTGTAAATCCAAACCGGCGGCATTCGGATTGAGCATTTCCAAATTCTTCCGATACCTGCGTTCAAAATCTTCTTTGAGGGGCTTGCTTGATGAAATTGTATTCATGGCCTTAACACCGAGGATGTTGATTGATGTTCCTCGGATCCTCCTGTTGTAATATTGCAGAAAATTCCACCTTTGCAAGGCCACTGGACTTTGCATGCAGATTAAACCCAAGTTTCCACGCTTTTGCGGAAGCGTGCGCTACCGAAACGCTGGGAGGATACAAGCATGTGATTTGCCGAGAAAACATTGAATATTACAACAAATTGATAAATGAAAAGGCTCCCAGATACATGAAAAAGAAAAGAGGTAAAAACTGAACTAATACACTCAGTCAAACAAACAATCCTCAACCAACAATTAAAATGGAGGTTCCCATGAAAGAAATCACCACAGAAAAAATCCAGCACATTGCCGCATCGTATCAAAAAGCAAAACAAAAACTGACTTCTGTCATAGAAGAAATGCGGGAACTCAATAACGCAATCACCGAAATCAACGGAGCTCCCATCTCATACCTAAACCTGTTCGGCAAACAAAATAACAGCGACCTGAGATTGACTGACCTGTCCGATGCTGATCTCGAACGTTATCAAATCAATCTTGAAACCAAATGCTGGCGTCTGTTGCTCAACCAAACAGACATCATGTCAAAAGTAACTCAGGACGATATGGATAAAATCATTCAGGATGTTGAAAACCGCAAACTGGGAGATTTCACCGAAGAGAATATCATCCGGGCACTGACCGAACTGAAAGATCGAGAAGGCTGCTATATTGCAAACATAGCCAGAGAAGTATTCCGATTTTTTCAGTCCAAACTATCGCCAAAAAGAACCGATACCACGGAAGATCGTAGAAAATTGCAGCAACTACGGATCAATCAGCTTTTCCAGTTACAATTCACCCAAATGGGAACTGCTCGGTAAAGCATTACTGCTGCTTGATTATAAACCTTTGCCTGAACAATACAACGATCACCTGGAACAGCAAATGAATCAGGCTGTGCAAAAGGGTGAAATGGAATTTGAATGCCCATATTTCAAGGCAAAATTCTATACAAAATCCGGAACAGCACATTTGACATTTACTCGAATGGATTTGATTGAAACCATCAACAAAATCGGGAGAATATCGGAATGAGTTCAACACTACTCAAGTGTCTTAAGGCATATAAATGCGATGTGCCTGAATGTTACAAAACCATTTATGCCGTCATTGCTACAACAGCAGAAAGCAATATCCGTCCGATTGAATATCATAATTGGGTCATAGCCACAGGAATGAACCATGAGATTATGGGGACACTGTGCGGAATTGCAAACGATATCTTCAACGGAAACATTCATTGGAATAATACCTGGGGAGAAATGGGAATATGTTCCAGATTCATGACCTATGCAGAAAAAACCATAACAGAAGCAAAAAAACAAGAAACAGCCATCCCTGAACTGGACTACTACACGATCATGTACTTTGAAACGACAGATCCTGCAGCAAATCTGCTTCAGAACTTTACCAAGTTAGACAAATTTGAAGTCAGAAATTTTTATTCCCAAAAACTTCTCCGTATCAAAAATCCAACAGTCTGTGATGTTTACTGGGGATTACAACTCCGAAAGCACATTGAAATTTGTCTGAAATATGCTCAGAAATCAAAAGAAATTGATATTGAGAAGTTTCAAAATCATTTATATAAGTGGCCAGGACGATGCCCCAATCATTACCTGGAAATATTTCAAAAAAAGAGATTAACTGATGCCCTGCAGATACCATTGCCCAAACTGCAAACATGATGTCTTCGAGGAAATTTCGGTAAATGTCACTACCTCTTTTACCGTAATCAATACGAAAGAGGGCTTGGATTACGGAAAACTGTCATCGGCCGAAGGAGGATATGTTGACCGCTTTCAATGCGCTTCCTGCGGATATGTCATAAAAGATCCGAACGGAACTCCGATTTCCACACTTGAAGAAGTAGCTCCGGTATTGAAAAAACTTGGAGCTTACACCAATGAAGAAACAATGGGAGAACCATAAACGGTGCATTCGCACCGAAAAAAGTACATGATGGTTATTTCCCGGCACCAAACGTGACCGGGAAATAACAAATAAGGAAAAAACATCATGGAAGAAGTATTTGATTTCGATGATCTTGAATTGGAGAGTACAGAAGAAAAACTGACGTTACCGTCATGGGAAACTTTGCAAAACCTGATCAAACCACAGCCAGCCAGAATTAATCATCCCATCCCCTCCGAAACTCCACGTGCAAACTACCATATCACCACAGAAGACATCCTCTATCCGAATGGAACAAAACATAAAATTGCAGCAAATCTCAAAGCAATCCATGTATTAAAACAACTGGAAAAGAGTAACCGCCCTGCGTCTGATGAAGAATGCAAAATCTTAATCCAATACAGTGGCTGGGGAGGAATTCCGCAAATTTTTGATCCAGATAATGAAAAATTTGCAAAAGAATTCATTGAGCTCAAAGAAACCTTGACTTATGATGAATATGTCTCTGCTCGCGCCTCAACTCTGAACAGTCATTACACGCCCAAATTCCTGATAAAATTCATGTGGCAAATTGCACAAAAAGCAGGCGTGACCTCAGGAAAATTCGGTGAATTTGGTGCCGGCGTAGGCCACTTTATCGGAATGATGCCGCCTGAAATCAACGGCAAATTCACCGCTATTGAGATCGACAGTATTTCCGGCCGAATCATGAAACAACTCTATCCACAAGCCCAAATCATCATCGCAGATATTGCAAAAACTCTGGTGAAGCGAAATTCTCTGGATTTGGTAATCGGCAATGTCCCATTCGATCAGGTTGGACCACGAGATTCGGACTATGTAGGCTACAATTTACATAATTACTGTATCGGAAGAGCATTGGACGCCTTAAAACCGGGCGGACTAGCTATCGTACTGACGTCGGCTTCAACAATGGATTCAAAATCAATCAATGCCAGAAGTAACTTTGCATCCAGAGCGGCATTATTGACTGCCATCAGATTGCCAAACAATGCATTTGAAGAAATCGGAACGGAGGTCGTCACAGACATCCTCGTATTCCAAAAAGGCGCAAAAAAATAGTGAATCATTCATTGATTTACAAGCAATAGAGACACCAGATAATACCGGTATTATGCGTATCAATGAATACTTCGCAAATCACAAAGAGCAAATACTCGGAATTCCCTCCAATACAGGCAAAATGTACGGACACATGGGGAGTGCAACAATAAGTCCTTATGTTGCTCCACCGCTAACTGATCTGTTGACATTACCGGAAATGAATGTGCAGCAAATCACAATGGAAGAAACTGACTTATTCGGGACGGTGGAAGAAATAAATTCAGAAATCGAACTGCCACATCCCATGCGTGAATACTGTCTGTTTTTACATGAAGATAAAATCTGGCAGTGTCGTAATCAGAAAGGCATACTCTTCACCGACAAAAACGGACAAGAATTTTCCGGAAATGAACGGCGAAAAATACTGCACTTTATCAATTTCAAAGAAACATTGAATCAACTGCTGGAATTGCAGCTCAATTCCCAGGCAACAGAAACTGCACTTCAACATTACCGAAACTTGCTGAACCAATATTATGATTTCCATATTAAAAACTTTGGGCATCTTAATAATAAAATCGTTCACAGAAACGTACAGGAAGATCCGGATTATCTGAAACTGGCCGCAACAGAAAATATCCGAAAAATTATAAAAACCCCCCCTTGATGGAATCAAAACCAATCATCTGATCTATGAAAAAGGCGACATTTATACCAAACGGACTCAACACCCCTGGAAAGAACCGGAAACCGCTGAAAATATTGAACAAGCAGGTATGATTTCATACGCCTACCGCCATAAAATTGATATTGAATATATTGCATCCATAATGAAAATCTCACCTGAAGAAGCCCAAACAAAACTACTTAATTCAAAAGAATTTTTTGAAGATCCGATATCCCGACAAATTGAACTCAAAAGTGCTTATCTATCGGGAAATGTTGTCAAAAAATTAGAAATTGCGCGTGAACTTGCACCTCAGAATGTTCCCGCACTGGAAGCTGTACAACCCAAACCTCTGCGAATCGAAGAAATCGACTTCAAATTGGGAAGTTTCTGGATTCCACCCCAGATCGTGCAATCCTGGATGGAAACATCATTCAACGCACAATGCAAGGTCAACTACTCCCAAGCTGAAGATAAATGGTATGTCAGTACTGATTATACCACAAGATACAGCATGACAGAATATCAAGTAGCAGATTGGGATTTATTCAGATTGACAGAAAATGCACTGAACCTGAAAGACCCTGTCGTCAATCGCAAAGAATATGATGAAAACGGGGACGAAAAACTGGTTGTCGATCAGGAAGCAACACTGACAGCAAGACAATATCAAAATGAGTTGCAAGACCGTTTCCGCAATTTTGTCATGGGATCAAACGATATTTCCGAACAAATGGAAAATATTTACAATACCATCTTCAATTCCCATGTGACCCGGCAATATGAACTTCCAACATTCGAAATCTATCCGGGAGCTGTTGGTATTATCAATGGACGCAAATTTATCTTGAGAGAACATCAAAAAAGAGCAGTAAGCCGTTGCATCGAGGGCAATACGCTTCTGGCACATTGTGTAGGCGCAGGGAAAACCGCAATAATGATTACGGCTGCTGCAGAATTAAAACGACTGAAATTATCAAGCAAAACCCTGATCGTAGTGCAAAATTCGACATTGCAGCAGTTCGCAGAATTCGCCCCAAAACTCTATCCAAATGCAAAAATCCTTGTTGCCGATAAAAAGACCTTGTCAAAGAAAAACGAAAGCGTTTCCTGTCACGTATCGCAGTAGTTGATTGGGATATGGTTATTATGGCTCAAAGCAGTTTCGATATGATCAAAGACGATCCGGATCTGGTAGCACGCCATTATGAAGAACAGATTGAAGAACTGCGGCAAATTCTGGATGAGTGCGAAGACAGACCCTCCATCAAAGAAATTGAACGACAGATCAAACAATTGAAAAAAATGCTGGAAAAACTCAACGACAAAAAAGCAGAAGAAGATATCATTTACTTCAGCGACCTGGGATTCACAGCATTATTTATGGATGAAGCCCACAACTATAAACGAAACTATTTTGTAACCAAAATGCAACGAATTCGCGGTCTGGATCGTGGAGCCAGTCAAAGAGCATTTTCTCTGAATCTGAAAATTCGACATATCATGGAGAAAACCGGAGGACGAAACATTTATTTTGCATCAGGAAGTATCATTTCCAACACCTTAGCCGAACTCTGGACAATGGTACGTTACGTCAGCCAGGATACACTGGATGAATTCGGGATCGGCACATTCGACCGTTTTGCCTCTGTATTCTGTGGAACAGAAACTGCTCTGGAACTCGATGCCGCAGGGCGTTTCAAAATGGTTCAAAGGTTTGCCAAATACTGCAACGTCATAGAGTTGTCAAAAATGTTCCGAACGGTTGCAGACGTAATTCTTGATGAAGATTTAACTGAAGTAGAACGCCCACCGATTAAAGGCGGACGGCCAGAACAAATTAATATCACACGCAGTCCGATCATCTGCCGATTCATGGAATACCTTTGCGATCTCTACGAATGGTTCGAAAACAGCAATAACAAGCGTGAACTTTCTCATATTCCGCTACTGATTTACGGCATGAGCAGAAAAGCAACTATTGATCCTAGACTGATAGATCACCGTTTCCCGGATGATCCGAATTCAAAACTGAATATTTGTGTCAAAAACATCTTAAACAAATATCACGAATACAGAACAATCAAAGGAACTCAAATCGTATTCTGCGATCTCTATCGAAACGTCATCAACAAAGTTGAACTCTTCAATGCCTGGGATGAGATCAAACGTAAACTTATCATTGGCGGTATCCCGGAGAATGAAATTGCCATCATATCTGATTACAACACGGATAAACAAAAATCCGACCTATTCGAAAAAGTAAATTCCGGAGAAGTCAGAGTCGTCATTGGTTCAACCATGCGACTGGGAACTGGCGTCAATATTCAAGAACGTTTGGCTGTTGCTCATCATATTGACTGTCCATTCCGACCTGCAGATATGATACAACGAGATGGACGCATTGTTCGGCAAGGCAATTGCATTGCCGAAGTTGAAATCCTTCGATACGGCATGGAACAAACCCTTGACGCAGGAATGTATGCAATACTGGAACGCAAACAGAAATTCATCAATGACGCCATGAAAGGCCGATGTGCAAGAACCATTCAGGAAATCAACGACGATGCAGCTCTGGACTATGCCAGCTTTTCAGCCGCGATCTCCGGCAATGACAAACTCAAGCGCAAAGTCGTTATTGAGACCCGAATGAAAGAACTGGACGCATTGGAACGTCAATTCCGTCGCAATATCCGTATCCGCATGGAACAGGAAGCTGCTCTTATAAACCAGATCCCGGATATGAAAGCAGAAATCCCGGAACTGGAAAAATTTATTCAGCAATATCCCAAACTGGAATTAAGTTCACTCGCTCTATTTTACGGAGATCAGCAAATTACCGGAACCATTACGGAAAAATGCGAAAAACTTGATCAAATCATCAATCAGGGATACTTCTCCGCCTCAAAGAACTGCAGTTTTTTGAAACCCAATGGCGATTACAAAATGAAGGATTTGCGAATCGGTAATCTTGAATTTGAATTAACGGCATATGCACAAATCATTTACGGCAATCGTTTTGATCAAGATAACACCTATATACATTTCAATTTGAAAAAACATTCTTTCTCCAGATTACCTGTCAAAACAAGCGATAATGCTGAAGATGCCGATAAATTACTATATGCCATTCGCAAACTGATTGCCGACAAACCCCGTGAACTGGAGAAAAGCCGACAGGAATTAGAAGCAAAATTGCACGCTTGGCAAAATTAAAAGCAACTCCTCCAGAAGAATTCAGCTCAGCAAAAGAAAAAAGTGCCTTGTCCGTTGAACTGGAAAAGATTATTTATGAGCTCAATAAAACCAGCGAAGGAATACGACGACATTATGAATCTGAAAATGAACCTCTTCTCTCGGATTATTTCCCTCAATTGGGAGAAGTAAATACTTTGAGCGATACTGAGATATTCGATTCTGAAAATGACGATAAAAATGACAACGCAAGGCTCAGTGCCTGAAAATCTCATTCGGCGCAAAGCGCCGAAAAACATTCCAATGATCATTATCGAATTTCCCGGCAATCACAAAGTGAGCCGGGAAATTCCCAAAGGTTAAATCAAACAACAGAAGGATCAAAGTCATGAACAGCAAAATCCAGATGAATCGAATTCAGTGCATCCCTGACAGAACTTACAACAAAGCCGACGATATGCATCTGAGAGCCTCTATTCAAAACCGCATTGCAAACGGTTTAAAACCCTTGTTGCAACCCATCGCCTTGAAAGCCCTGGTAAGCAACTCCGATTACGATTACATTGTTGAAGATGGACGGCGACGTTTCATGGCATTGACTGACCTCAAAATCACGGAAATCGAACTCGGCCAGGAAGCTATTCTGATTGACGGTGATTCGGAAATCAATGCATATCTTGCCAACCAGCACACGAATCTGTCTCTCGCAGAAGAAATTTCCAAACTCTTTACTCTCCGAGAACGCTTCAAGACACTGGATGCTTTGGCCGCGGAAATCGGTCATTCACCGGCATGGGTTGCAAGAAGACTGAACCTGCTGAACCTTTCCGAATTGTGGAAAAAAGCAATGGAGGCTAAAACATTTGGCTATATGAGCATCGCTCATTATGAGACAATTGCCACATTCCCGCCGGAAATTCAAAACGATATCTTCAACTTTATCCGCAGCATCGAAGGTAAGGAACTGAAAAATGCCAGTGTCAGGAAATTCAGCGAAACACTTTATGACAAATTTGCAACTCTCCTGTCCTCGCTGCCGTGGAAAGAAGAAGGATGCGGCGAATGTCCTGCGTGCCGAGAACGCAAAGAATCCAGCTATCTCTTTTACAATATGATGCCGGAACCCAAGTGCATGAATCGGGAATATCTGGAAAAAAGACGTAAGGAATATGTCGCCTCACTCGCGGCCCAAGAGCCCGAAACCATTCTCGTATCTCAGAAATATCGTACACAGGAAGAAAAGGAAAATTCAAATACCGACGATCCTCTGGCGGAAAATACTGTCCTCGGTCCTGGAGATTGGCAGGAAACGCAGGACCCGACTGAAGGCGTGCCGGCAATTATCGCAGACGGTCCACGAGCTGGAACCAAAATCACCATTCAGCGTCCGCAAGCAAGCACGGAATCCACGGAAAAGAAATCCAAAACTCTTGCTGAACGCAAAGAAGCTAAAAATCGGCAACGTAAACGCAAAGCCATCGAAAAATTGCTGGCTGCCATCAAAGCAGAAAAAACTCTCGTCCCCAACAGAACCACCATATATTTGATGATTGCCTGTAAGGGAACAAAAGCCGCATGCGGAGAACATTTTGACTATAAAACAAAAAAATCATCCAACACGCTCGGGCTGCCGGACAAAATCATGAGTTTTACCTCATTGGACAACAAGGATGAAACTGCAAACAAAGAACTTGACACACTCCTCTGGAAACATGTATGTGAAAATATCTTTGCCGAACTCACTCTCGGCCAAAACGGGCCAAATGAACCATGCTGGGTAGAAGCTGCTCTGATTGCTGGTCTCGTCAATTTCGATCTCGATAAAGCCTTCGAAGAAGCAACCAAAGAGCTTCCCGATCCCAAAGCATGGGAGGCTCTTGCAAAAGCGGAAGAAAAAGCCGCAAAAGGAAATATCGAGGAGGCTGCATAAGATGAATTGCCACATTACCATTCATGGAACACAATCACCCATTTCCATTCGAGGTAAATGGGAGGAGTTGAAAAAATTCCTCCCATTACATCTTGAATCTCCTCCGAAATCGCTTTTTATCATAGACAAAACACGTAAAATTGAAATTACAACCACCCCGGAGGCTCCGGATCATGCGAAAATGGGTATTGATTTTGCAAAACAATACCTGACGAATCTTTCAGACAAAACAAGCGGGAAAACAATCCGCATCAAAAAAATAGAGCTAAGCAAAATCATCATGGAACTGGAAAGAGCCGGAAAATCGGTATAGAAAGACTCCGGTGTCGCTTTCACCTTGGAAACGCCGCTCCGCCGCCGGAAATGGCGGACGGGCGGACGTTTCTGTCTCACGAAAGGTGAAAGCAACAACCAACCACAGGAGGTCACTATGGCAAACATCAACGAAATGACAATGACGGAGATCGTGGAACGTGCCGTTGCACTCGGATTTCCCAAACGTAAAGCCAAAGGAGAAGCATTCTATCACTGGAACAGCAGCCGTGAAATGCAAGCATATGAGTTCCTCTTGAAGCACGATCCTGATCTGAATGATGACACAGATGATGACTGGCCAGATGATGCCGCATAAGGAAATATAACATGAGCGACATCTATCAGCAAATCACAGACCGGATCATTGCCGAACTGGAAAAAGGCAAAATCCCGTGGCATTGCCCGTGGCGTCCTCGCGAATGGCGCCACCGCAATCTTGTCAGCAAAAAAGAGTATCGGGGAATCAACACAATTCTGCTATGCATGACTCCATATGAATCCCCGTTCTGGCTTTCCATGCGCCAAATAAAAAAACTCGGAGGCGTAGTCAAACCGAACGAAACAGGAACTTGTATTGTTTTTTGGACTTTGTATGAAAAAGACACAGAAAATAAATTCCCGGTTTTGCGATACTATACGGTATTTAATATTGAACAAATCCGAGGGATTCCTGCAAAATATATTCCACTTCTTTCCTCCAAAGAGAACATTGCATTCAATCCTATCGAATCTGCAGAAGAGATCATTGCAGGATATGAAGATTGTCCCCTAATCACTCACTTCGGCAATCACGCATGTTATATTCCATATCTGGACTGTATCAAAATGCCGCAACGAATCCAGTTTGAAAACGAAGAAGAATATTACAGCACTTTATTTCATGAGCTCGTTCATTCCACAGGGCATAAATCACGCTTGAATCGACCTGGAATGGATAATATCGAATTTGGAAGTGAAACATATTCCAAAGAAGAACTGATTGCCGAAATGGGGGCCGCATTTCTCTGCGCACAAACCGGAATCGAACAAGCAACAATCAAAAATTCAACCGCATATATCCAAAACTGGTTGGATAACCTGAAAAACAACAAGAAACTTGTTGTTCAAGCCGCTCAAAAAGCACAAAAAGCTGTTGACTACATCAACAAACCCCAAAATTATCAGGAGCTCGAAGCATGAAATCTCTGAATAAAAATGCAACGATAATCATTCAAAAACTTCTTGCATGTATAAATAATCCCAAATACGCCAGAACAATGGGAAAGTATGCAAAAATCAACAACTCAAACTATTCACCTGTATCAGTTGAAAAATTGATGGACATTCCAACATTTGATACTCATTTTGTAATCAGCCACACAACCGTTTTGAACGGCGATTTAATGCGCGATCCTGAAATGGAATTTGTCACCCAAAACGGTAAATATTATCCCATTACATATCGACAAGATTACCTGGGAATTATGCAGGAAGCATTGATTTATACAAATGATGGAACTCCAATCAAATACCGCCCAGATCTTATGAGAGATCTGGCTGAATTTGCAAATGAATGGATGCTCAACATTGAGCAACAACAACACATTATAAAAGAATGCAAATGAAAACATATCAAGACTGGAATACTGCATCAACATTGACCTCATATTTAAATCCCGAGGATGAAATCGATCAGGAAATGGTCAATTATTTTTGTGAAAAACTTCCACCACAGACAATGACATCAACGGTAATTCAAATTGGAGAACCGTATAATCATTATATGGATAAAAGCCGAAAATGGCATCCTGTTTTCCCAACAATCAAACGGATAAAAGACCAATGGATTTATAAAGGATTGTGCTTTTCTGGAGATACTAAACAGGCCAGACATCATATCATTGTTACAAAAGTATCTAAAAACAATGATTTCAACTATAAATTTTTCAGGAATCTTTGTTTTCCGAAACTCTATTATCTGCGGCACAAGAATCATTGGTAAGGATTGAACACATCCGGAAAATCTAAAAGGCCATTAAAAGAAAATCTCGTCATCCACATCTGCCGCAACAATAAAACCAGAATCTCAAAAAAAATCAACCCAAAACAGGAGAAATAACATGGGAGCAATGTCAACAGTTATCAAACTCAATGAATTGAAAAAAAAAATATTCTGAGAATCAATTTTAATGACCACAAACACTATTTTGTACTTAATACAGATCGAGCAGACTTCTGCCTGAATGGTCAAAAAATTATTGCACAAAGCTACGATTTTTTATGGACGAATGACTATAGGAAAATATTTCCTCAGAAAGAAAAAATGGAACAGAGCTCACAGAATAACTAAATATAAACAACATTTTTACATAGTTCCAGCTCGTTATGGAGAACTTTCTTACGACTTTTTCAAATGTTGTGATGAAGTTTCGGAAGAAAAATTCCTGGAAGAAATCAAACGACGCAAAATTAAATAAAAAGAGCTATTATGAAAATATATATAGAAATCATCTTTCTGCAAGGTGAAGCAGCCTCAGAACCCATCACATTACTGGAAAAACGTGGTGAAAAAGCTGCATTGAAATACTTGAAACAATTTGAACAGGAAAACGAGGGAATTTCTTACGATGAAATCCCAAATGGCTCGTCCGATCAAATCTACTGTCAGGGAAATTATGTATTGACCTATAGTACTTCTCTTGAATATATAGGTCTTTACAAAATCATCAGAGGAGAAGAATAATATGTATTCCATCTGGCAAATAAAGGTAGGCGACATTTCAACCAAACTCAATCGGTATGGGACTTATGAAAAAAAGAAATCATCCATGCCGCAGAAGAGCTTGGCTACAATCAAATCGAAGAAAACGATGGCGTTATTGAAGCTAACAGCCCCTGCGGATCACGAATCATTATTGCCGAACAATAGGAGAACTCAATGAGTTACGCTACAGGTTACAGTTATTTGTTTGTCAGATGTAAAAATGCTAAACAATGCGAATATCTGATCGAACAGTTTGAGAGTGAAAACCAAAACAGCAATTGGTTTGATTTATATCAAAATGATCATTCTCCGTTGAAAATATTTTTTCTCGCTGAGAAATTGTGATATCCCATCTGATTTCGACGAAATCGTCAAAGAAGTGGATCAATGGTTGAAACACAATTTTAAAATTTCTTTAGAAGGATACTGGTGGTATGAAGTCGCCGGAGAACAATTTCGTTCGGAAATTCATAGCGGAAAAATAACAGAAGCCAGTTTGAATTGGTTGGAAACATTCACTGTCGAACAAATTAATAAAATTCGGCAATATGCAGAAAATAGCTTCTCTCAAACAACACACAAAAAGAATGCATAACACAATTAACATTATTAATAAAGCATTACCACACCAAAACAACTGCCGATAAATTACGCTCTTACCTTTTCAAGCGAGCGGGTTACCCCGCCCTATTTTTTCTTTTTTCATGTTTTGTCCCCGCTTGAAGCGAGGGACAAAACATAGGAGAAGTCACATGAATAACAATCAAGAAAAAGTTCTCTATCGCGTCAAAGGTAACCGCTTCCTTTTCATCGCCAAAAACGTCTGGAATACCATCTGGTTTTCCATCGGAATCACCATGAGCATTGGACTCGGAACAATTTTAACAGCCGGAATCTGCGGTATAATTTGGAACAATGGGAAAATGAACCTGGGACTCCTTTATCTCGGAGGATTTCTGATTCCGGCAATCATCATACTCCGTATCATCTATATTATGATGATTCGTAAAAATCAATTCTATATTATCACAAAAGATGGAGTAAGTAGCGAAGGCGGAGTCCTGACAAGATTCAACCAAACACTCCGTATGGAACAAATCCAAAGCGTCAGCTATACGCAAACCATCATTCAGCAAATCCTCGGCTGTGGAAATATCGTAGTCAGCTCCGCAGCAACTCATCGTGCAAGCATTATTCTGGTAAATATCGATAACGTCAAAACCGTGTATGCAACTATTGAGACCAATCGTTGAAAAATATACGGTACAACTGTATTCCTAGACATGCTCCCCAAGGCGAAATCTTGCTACCGGATAGAAGATAAAGTACCCCGCATCCAGAAAAAAACATCCCACGCAACCGGTCTCATTCTCCACATAAAATGTGAGAGTAAAATCACATTTTCACAATACAGGAAAAAATCATGAAGCAACCCGTCCAAAAAACAGGAAAAATATCGCCAACATAACACCTAAGTTAGACTGGACAAGAAAAATTCTGGCTCAAAAAACAAGAATAAAAAAATGGTATCTCAACACATATCCAACCGACAAAAAAAACATAAAAGATATGGATGAGAATGCTACATTTCTCGACTTGTTCGAGGCACTGAATAACTATAGAAATGTCTATTACGTAATTTTCAAACGAAATGCAGATTCTCTTGTTCGAGAAAGATGTTTTGCAAAATTGGCAGAAATCACGAAAAGCAAATATAACGACATTTATGAACAATGGCTCCAATATACAAATTAACCTCTAATCAATAGGAAAAAAATGAAATTTATTTGTCCCAAATGTCAATCAGAACAAGATGTGGAAGTCTTCATGGATAATGTGAAAGCATCCTGTGTCATTGATCTGACAGACCCTCTGGAATTGAAATACAGTTATCCTGAACTTCACGAGAGCCGAAATGAAAGTTATTGTTGCCACAAATGCGGCTGGAAACTACCCATCAAACCACATGAAATTGATGATGACGCTTTGGTGGAATATCTTGAAAAACAAAATATAATCGCAAAAAACTAATTCTTCACGACAATAAATCTTTTTCCCAATCAACAAACAAAAAAGGGATAACCGGCACAGTTATCCCTTTACAACGCTTCTGTGAAATCTTTATTTCTTCTTACGAGCTGCCAAAATTTCTTCGAGTTCAGCTGTAGAAAGAGCCGCAACGGAAGCAAGTTGGGCGGCTTTTTTCTTCTCCAGCTCTAGTCTTTCCAAAAATTCCAAACGCTCTTTCCTGAACGCAACGCGTTGCTCTTTTGACAGTCCATTGCACAAGCTTGCAAAAATCTTACTACGAAAAAGAGATTGATCCTCAACAGAAAGGGCGCTGAACGCATCAATAGCAGCTTTCAATTCAGGTGAATCAGATGCTTTACGAGCCATAATAAATCCTCCTTAATTGGGTGAACGATAAAATACAATAGCTCTAATCTGAAAAAATGCAATACATCATTTATAAAGATTCATAAAATTATATCACCAATTCCAATCATTCAAAGAAATCTGAGCCTCCATTTTTGCCTCTTCTTCATCAGGTAACGCAGAAAAAAAATCAAAACCAGTTATCTCTTCTACTTGATCAACAGTCACAACAAAACTTTGGAGTTCAGCATTACAGTGCTCATTCAATAAAATAAAAGCAATCATTTTGCAAGGCGGAGTCGCATCAAAAATAACTTTGAAATATGCTTTCGGAACACTTACTTTATTTTTTCCAATCCACTTCGGAGGCTCCTTCTCAGAAAAAATCACTCCAGTAACAACATAAATCTCTTCTTCCGCAATGGCAAATGCACGAACCCGCTCCTCCAATCTTTTCCATACTCCGCGATTAAAACCCGGCAGCTGAGGACTTATATTTGCCATAGAAAAACTGTCATTCATAGCCTTGACTGAATATGACATATCAGCAGCCGGCGCAAGATGCCCCCGATCATAACCAGATCGAATATAATCTTCAGGAATAGCAGATTCAGGAAGATCAGAATCCTTATAAAAAACGATTGGAACGTTTTGCAGTTTGAGTAATGACCTCGGCTTTGGTCAGCCGATATTGTACCCATACCGCCTGACGGTGCTTAATAGAAAAACCTAATGCAAAAGACTCACGATCCAGAACATAATCAGAAAAGAAAGGAACCCCTATTTTCAAATTATCATACGGAGATGCTGCTACATCAGCCGAAGTTCGAATGAATACCGATTCAGTTACACAAAGGACAACCGAAAATAAAAAAAAGGGGGATCCAGGATGATCTCATAAAAGAGGCGCCTCAATCACACCCATCTAAGGCACAGCCAGCGCCCGTCCGGATATGAAAGAGGCGCCAGCACAAATCCATGCGTGCGCTTCTCTTTCAACAGTGACCCGGGATAAAAATTGGCTGTTTTTAGATGGATCCTGTTTGAAAAAGTCTTAACGACTAATCAATTTTTATTCGTGTCTTATATTCTTGTCTTTATACCTCATGCTGAAAACGGTTTTTGTTACAAAATACATTATAAATTACCACATTATCCAGAAAAGTCAATTCAACATCCAGATGTTATTCCGGAATCTCATCGACTTTTACAGCCAAACGAGTCCCATCTATTTTGCGAACCATTTCCATTTGCAAAAGCTCATATAATTCTCGCAACGGCTCTGAAGAAAAAAAAGTTATGATTCCATATTCGCATTCAAAAACTATGTTCAGAAAATCCGATGTCGCCCGTATCTTCTTCATTGTTTCCCATGAAATCAGCAAATTACCTTCCGGCAAACTCAACCACAAACGGGGAGCACGCCCATCTCTCATTTCAACCCACGGATTCTGGTTCATAAAACCTCCATTCCATCTGAATACTAACGAGATATACCACGATTTTTATCTTCCAAATCCGGCTTCACAGAATCAGAAACCAATCTTGGCTGTATCTTCATAATTTCTGTAAAATCCTTCTGAGTCAGCGAAGAAAGCTGATCCGGCGACATCTTCGGAATTTTATGCTGCGCCATACGCTCTTGCAGCATGCGAATCTGAGACTCATGAAGCGGATCGTCCGCTACAGCCACCTTGATCAACCGGTTCGCTGTCGTTTTAGATAGATTTTCCGGAATCCTTTCGAGTTTTCCAGCCTCCTGAAGTTGCTTCAAAACATTGATCTGTGCTTGAGAGGCCGGAATAAACACTTCCTCCGGGACAGCTTCCAAATTTCCGGTATCCAATGATTCAGCTGCCATGCGGTCGTCGGATATTTCCTGCTCCCCACTCTCAATTTGTACATCCCTATTATTTGCCGCATCCGGAACTTCCGCCAATTCCACCCTGTCTTCCTCTAGAGCTTTCTTATCAAGATTTCTATCCGGGATTTCAGATTCATCCAAGGATTGTTGCGAGACTTTCGTAACAGCTTTCAACAAAATATCATGCCGAGCAGTCTCCACTTGTTTTTCTGGTTCGACACGGTCTGGAATTACCTCCGTAGCCGGGACATATTGCGAATCGGCATCCACTTGTTTCAAATCAGCAGCTTTTTCCGGGACAGCTGGAGCTATCTCCGGATTTTCAGATGCTTTTTCATGGTCCTGCTTTGAAGCTTGCAATTTTGCATACGCATCTTCCAAGGATATGCCTTCAGCTTCCGCCTTGATCGCCGCTTCAGCATCCATAGAAATTGGCATCTCATTCTCTTTCATCCATTTCGCCAGTTCAATTTCTTCCGGGTTTAATTTTTTAGGCCGCCTGGGAGCATTCTTCCATATATTGAACATCTCATCCAATTCCTCCAATGAAATTGTAGTTTGCGGAATTTCTCTCTTGACTGGCATCTTCTTGGTGAAAACAAAATCCATTTCGGCAATTTTCTGTTTCCGCTTTTCCATTTCTTGGTGAGAAATAACCGCTTTCCCCCAATTATGGGCAGGCTCATCCTCAAGCATTGCCTGAATTTCAGCAGTCAGGGTCCGATAAGCGGGGCGAGAAGTTTTAAATTGCTGTTTTTCTTCCATGATCTTGGCGGAATCAATTGCCGCATTACGTTCAATTTCAAGATACGTTTCCTCTGTAACAATGCCAAGCCCGTATTTGCTGTTCCGAGCGCGCCGTCCTGCAATCTTCGCACTGAAATCCCAGATAGACCTGGCCAGCTTCTTCAAATCTTCCACCAATTTCAACGCACGTCCTTTGACGGACTTATAGGAAGCATCGGGAAGCATCCGCTCCCGGGCGGAACGGGCTTCAGCAGACAACGGTAGAATACTCCCCGGAAGAATTTCGCGATCCCGAATCAAATCATGCACGCTCTTGCGGTCGCCGCGCCGGAAACTCAACTGCTGTTTCAAAATTCCTTTTCCGGACAATGCAGCGCCATATTCCTGCGTCCCCGGCTCAATGCCACATAAAATGCTTTACGGTCAAGAGCCTGTGCCGCAACCACTACATTTTCCGCAGTCCGCCCCTGTGACTTGTGAGAGGTCGTCACCCAGCCGTATTTGAACGCGGTATAATCTTCCGGAAGATCCACCAGACCACGCTCCCGGCCATCGGAATACAGCAGCATGACTTTATTCGGATCGTCAGTAATCCGGGCGATACCTCCATTATAAATCTTTCTATGCTTTACATTGACATTGAACTGGATCAAATCGCCTTGACATAGTTCAATATCCCGCATCTCTCCCACTTCAATATAGTCCGCCGCCGACTTCACATGGAGCAGCTTGCCGTTATCCAGATACAGCATCCCGTTCTCTACATGCTCAACCTTTGCAGATTCACCGGCATTGGCAATGTCTTTCATATTCCGGACAAAGGAGATTACTGTCCCCGGAACATAATTCTCCGATTGCTTCAAACGACTTTTTTCCCAGTTCCAGGAACGGAACACTTCCGCCATTCGCCCTGTTCCTGCAACTGCGCCGTGCTCTTTTAATTTTTTACGCACAGCTTCCGTCAGGTGATCACCCTCATCGTGGGTGGGGGCCACCAGAATCGCCTGATCTATAAACTTGCCGTTATCCGTATAATCCATATAGCTCTGCGCCGCCTCTTCCAGATACTTCGATTTCCCTTCATGAATGAAATGATTCTCGTCAAACCGTTCAAAAGCCTGCTCAAACTGCCCCAATGCACATTCCATAATTCCACGACGATATTCTTCATTCTGCTGCCGGTGAATATCTGTCAACGAGAACTTCTCAATTCCGGAATGTTCCTCAAGCAACCGGAAAAAATCGCCTGATTCGACGGCGGTATGCTGCCGCGCGTCGCCCACGAACAACACCCGGTAATTGTTTGCACGGGCAATCTTTATTATTTCCACTCCTTCACGCAAGGAATTCAATCCCGCTTCATCAATAATCATGAAACTACCGGAAGGAGGCTTTTCCGAACTCAACAGAAAGCTTGCAACCGTCTGCGACTGCTCAAACCCCTCCTGTTTCAACACATCTGTTGCCGAATTTGTCGGCGCAATCACATAAATACTTTCCACTCCGCCAGAACGCAATCCTTTACAAAATTCCTGCAACGTGGAAGTCTTACCGGCACCGGCCACACCGCGGAACAGATTAAAACGATCCTTCGAATTCAGCATTCCATGAACCAGCTCCGCCTGTTTGATTCTTGACTCCACTCCTGGAAACGCCTGAAAATCCGGTGCGATCGCATCGAATACATTTTTCTGTTCTTCAACAGATTTTACCGCATACAACTCCCGGCCAATTACCTCTTCCGGAGACATCCACGGATTTTCCGACAACCCGCCCAAGTTACGTAATTCCGAAATATTTCCGACTTCCTTTCTGATATCAGCCAACGAAAATTCACCAAGATGCTGATTCATCACTTCCGCAAGCACCTTATCCAGCTTTACCACACTTTCACGCTCAAAAACCAACGGCAGAACTTCTTTGAACGCTTCCCGGATTTTTTCCTGAGTTTCCCACCAGGCCGGTTCTCTTCTTTGAGTAAAGTATGCCCAATTTGCGATATGCCGCAAATCATTCCGCTGGTCATCTGTCAACTGGGACAACTGATATTCCCGTACCTCGCGATCCGACAATGTTTTCATCTTGCCCGCACGACTTGACATCGACAACTGATTATTTTCATTCAGCGTCGGTTTCCGGCCATGTTCCTCTATGAACTCCGCTTCCAGCTTCTCAATCTCTTTTCGACGTTTGGAATACAATTCCATTACCTCTTCCGGAATCCCCTTGATATCTTTCCAGACAATTCGCCCTTTATCATCATAATGATTTTCCATCGTATAACCAAGTTTCGTGCACAACGCCGACAACTTGTTATGATAAACCTTTCCCGCATACCGGATTGCCCGATACATCTCCACACTCTCCAAGGCCTTGAACTTATTATCCGAACCCAGTGTCACATTCACCACCACATTATGCGTATGCAGCTGAGGATCAAGAGCACGACTCGCCGTATGATGAAACTCCGCATAAATAATCTGACCTGTCGTTTCCAAATTGTTCGTAAAAACATTCTCACCTTTCCGTAAACGAACCGCCGCCAGTTTTTTCCAGCTCCAGCATCGCTTCAGTTACAGCCTCACGATGCGCCTCTTCCAACCTCCGGTCAAACAGACTCATAATAGATACTGACTTCGGTGCAGCACATTGAAAATCAAAAACCTCGGACCATTCGTCACATGCCTTTGAGTCAACTTCCCACCTGTTACCGGATTGATTCCACGCTGAAACATTGAAAAACTCTCCATATCAACTTCCCTTGGAGACAAGATCGAAATCAAAACTCAGAATTCCCCTCCAATGTCCCACGATCTTTTCCGATTCCGAATAATAATCGTTGGCAGAAAGATGATTCGCATAGAACGATTTCCCCGCTCCATTCGTTGCCCTGATTTTTGTAACATTAAACATCCCTGATGCCTCCGAATTTCAACACATAAGAAAATGCACAATCCAATTATATGCGTAAGCCAGACGAAAGCAAGAATATTCGCAACCTAACCAGACGAAGCTCCATAAAAACGACAGGTTGGAAAAAGAAAAACGCAATACCCCTCCCATGAGAAGGTTTGTCAAAGGGGAAGTAAAACTACTTGATTCTTTTTCGTATTCTAAGGTTTTTTCGACTCGAAAAACGCTCTCTGCTTCGCATCCATTCGCGTTCCATAATGGGCCGCCAAGCCCGACGCATGATATAGTCCACCACGGATGTCTTAATCTATTGAACGAGTTTTTTGTTTGACTTGCAAAGTCATAACCCACTGGATATTCCACTGTCACCGAACAGAACATTAAGCAATAAAATCGTAATAAGATTTCATCTCCTTATGCAAAATGAGAGTTTCAAATCCGACCTTATGGAATCCTGTTTTATGGCGCGTTGAGATTCAGATGATTTTTCTTATAATGCAAATCATATGCCTCACAAGTCTGCCAAAGCGTATAGATCATATCAGCCAGTTTACGTGCAACAACTACCGTCGCTTTCTTTTTGAACACCTTACCGCCACGGGCCGCAATCTTCAGTCCATAGGTTTTCAAATCGCAATCTTTTCCGAAATGACCAAGAATGTTACTCACTCCTCAAATCAAATATCGTCGCAGGAATTGATTGTCTTTTGGGGTGATACCAAGCTGTTTATCGACGTCCCCGGGTTGAGCCCGTTTGGGGACAGATCATAGATAGGCGGCAAGACATTCCCTGTTTGGAAAACGACGGGGATCTCCAATCACCAAAACAAATGACACCGTGATCGGAGCAACTCCTTTTATTTGCCGCGTAGCTTTTGCATCGCAGGATATTTCTTGCTTAGTTTTGCTATGATACAATTATTGTTCCTCACACCTGCTTTCCGTCCACAAAATTACTCTGCAGGAACGATTTTGATCCGTTTCAGGCAACAGTTCAAGATCAAGGCGTTTTGCTTTTTCAATGCGGCGAAAAAGATCCTCTTGCGCTTGATCCACGACTCGCATCTGCAACCAGAATTCAGGCTTTCCATCGCGCTGATGGACTTCAATGGACATTCCACTTTTTTCGCGATTTTCCCAGAAAGCTTGAAAACCACGACAGCAGAAAAGAGAATGCCGTATAGAGGAGAACCGTTTGAAAAGTGATGGTAGTTTCATTGTCTCTGGAATTCCTTATTGCAACCGCCTATCTTCTGTGTTGCCATACTTCGGACGGTAATTCCGGCAACAGCTTCTCAAGACCACGCAAAACCGCCCCGGATGGATTATTCGCTGTCTGGAAGCGCATGCCGAGCCGTTCCGAGAGAAACTCGCCGAATCCCGGCATCTGCGACAGGCCGCCGACCATGGTGACACCACGCTCGGCGACTTCACGGTGAAGAACGGGATCGTTTAATGTCTCTTCGATCATCTGTGCGACCTGTTCCCAATACGGAGTCCAGAGTTTCCGGAGTTCGGACTTTTCCAGTTGCAGTGATCCGATTCGGAGAGAATCGTGACGGTTCCAGATGGTTTTGGCCTCCCTCACTTCTGCAATGGAAGGATCAGCGTCAGACTGTTTCCGGCAGTATCGTTTCAGTGCCGTATCCAGATCGCGGCCTCCGCGCCGGAGCACTCCGGAGGAGAGAATGACGCCATTTCGCAATACCGCAAACTGGGTGAAGCCCGCACCGAGGTCCAGTATGGCAAACGGGGTTTCCTCTTCCGGGCGATACCCACATCCGGCGGCCGCCGCCGTGGAGCCTCAATCAGAATGACACTCTGCCCCTCCTGCTTCAGAATGGGGGAAAATCCATGGGCTTCGAATTCGGTCGTCCCAAGCGGAACGGCGGCAAATATCCTCGGCAGCAGCAAACGCTTCCACCACGGCTTCTCTCGAACCGTCTGTTGCCGGATTTCATGCAGCTGGGCAATAATCGCTTCCGTATCGGCAAAGAGGATGCCCCGCGGCGGGACGAGTGCATGGAGTTCAGGGTGTTCCCGAAGCAAAGTCGCCGCCTCGTTACCGACTGCGCAGACCTTTTGTCTGTTGGAGACCGAAACCGCCAGATTCGGCATGGAGAATGATTCATCTTCCGCACTCCAGCGCAAAGTATCGGTCCCCCAGTCAATCAGAATTGTCATTCCAAACGTGCCGGACATGGATCACTCCTCTATTCTTGTATACAGCCGCATTCCATTTGCCTGCCGTTATAATATTCGTTTTTTACCGTTACATCATCCGCAATAAATTCGTAACAGCCACAACTTCCCAGAAACATTGCAAAATGACGTTGCCGCCATGGAGACTTATGTCCCCTCGGGGCATTTGCACATACAGTTTTCAACCAATCCGAGTCGTTTACCTCAAGAATTGCATCGTAGGAGCCATCCGGAAATCCGCCGCAGTACATTTCACATGTAAAACGATACGCAGTAACCAGAGAGAATTCTATTATGATCTTCAGCGGCTTTGAATTCTCATCTTCGCAGTCGCAGATCAATTTACACGCGCAGTTCGTATGGGTCATATCGATGCTGACTGCACCAATTCCACCGGTGTTAAGAATAATGGGATTTTCAGTTTTCATCTACGATTCTCCTTGGTAAACAGTCCCCTTTAAATCAAAAAAATTGCAACTTATTTCCGTTTCATTTCTCCTCTTTCGGGTGTGATGGGGCTGCTTTCGCTTCCCATTCAAGCATGATATCCAAGGCATGACATGTGGGACATTGAAAAAGAATATAAACCCATCTGATATCACCTGATTTATGATGTGATAACCCGACCCACAAATTTACCGACAATGCGCCGCATTTTGGACAAGTAAACATGATCGGAGTGCCAGCCCAATGTTGTCCGCTGTCCAGCAGATAATGAGTTTTTCCGCAAATACAACATTTTGCCGCGGAACCATTACCGTCTTCATAATATGCCTGAAATACATCATTCCTGCAAAAATGGCATATCACTGGTTTGACAGTATCTACAGGGTACACATCCCGGGTATATTTTTTCAAAAAAGACATGACATCTCTACGTTTGCAGGAACGCTCCAGCACCTGTTTCAAGTGATTCATAAACTTGATCAATGAAATATATCCCAAGCGTTTCCTATAATGGGAAATAACGTTAAGGAAGAAGCAGATACCCAATAGTGTCCAGACAATGAATCCTGCATTGCGCAATATCCTCATATTACTCATAAAGACAGGCCAATACAGACATAACAGAATAATTCCGGGGCCAAACAGCAGCAAAATCAGTATATCAGTAATCAATACCATCCTTTTTATCATACCGGATCCTCTTCCTGCCGAGAATGGCAAGGTAGATATTTTTTGTTAGAGCCTTTCAGACATTCCAGGTCGTTCATGATTTCGCCTTCAGATACGACGCGGTGAAAGTCGGCCGTGCCCGGGAGCAGATCCCTCTTTGTACAGCAAGGTCGGGAATCCCGAAATCCTCGTTCCGGATGCTTTCGAGAGCATGGAGAACGCGTTCGATTTCAAGCGAACACGGAAAGAGCCCCAGCAGTTTCTTCTCCGACAACGTCAGACTAAATCTCAGAGCCATGATTCTCCTCCCGATCAAATAATGTTTTATGCCAGAGCCGACAACTCGCGGCGAAGCGCTCCGGTTCGGTGAAATAATCCGAACGCAACTGAAAAGCCAGGGCAGCGGTGTTCAGCAGCGATTTCAAATAAAAATCCGCGATCAGAATCTCTTCTTTGTTTTCGTATGCAGTCGAGAATGTAACTTGATGGATTTTTTTCGCGTGGAATTCGCTTTGGGTTGTCGCCATCGAGAAGCAGTCCATCATGGAGAAATGTAACGCTATCGTATTTCCGGAGAAAGTTCCGCCGCGCCAGCAACTCTCCCCGGACGGCGAAAAACAACACAGCCGGCAATAGGATCAGCATTCCAATTATAAACATCCACAGGAATTTACAAGCAATTCCGATTGCAATCATGAGGATTCCGGCAACCAGAACAATACACATATACGAAGCGTTTTTTCGCCACTTTTTCCACTCCGCCGTATTCTCCGGCTGACGGACACGGAAGCCCGTTTCGCGGAACTCCTCCGGAACGGATTCGGCGATGTTTTCTCCTTTCAATCCAACGGTATGCAGCCATATGTCGAATTGCTCGCGTCCCCGGCGGAAATTTCCGAATGCCCGCTCCGATACAGAACAGGTTTTCTTTGCCGTGACGAAGCGCCAGATCAGACAGTTTTTTCCCGGTTGTTCTGTTCCACTCTTTCCATCTGCCGGAACTCCTCCACTTCCGCGACCGGGATGACGAGATCTTTTTGCCGACCAGAACGAGTTGGTCCGGTGCAAGGATGATTCCCTGAAATTGTTCCCGCAGACAGAAGCGGCACACAGCAATCACTCCCCCGTCATCAGCAAAGCCAACAGAACCCGCGTAATCCGGCCGTCGACCACCTCCGCCGCAAGCAGCAGGGCGACAGTCTGCCACATCAACCAGAGAATCAGCAGAGAAGCGCCGAGGAGGATCGCAGTCCTCCAGAGACCGCAGTCCGGAAACGGAATCGCCGTTTCCCCCTCGTTGACCGGTCGGAAGATCGATTCGTCAGAGGTCAACTCGCTGCCGCAAGTCCCGCAATGGCCGGAGACCTTGACCAGCCGGGAGGCGCGATGGTGGCGGCAACACGCATTGCGCCTCTGCCGGAGGAAATAGATGACAAGAAGCGCCAGTTCCGCGCCGGGAATTCCGATCCAGAAAAAGAGCGCATAGTCGCTGAGACTCCCGAAGATGAGAGCAATGGCCGCCAGAGCCTGCACGAACCAGTGAAATTCAGGAGCAAACTCATTTTTGCAGCTGCAGCCGATAGAGATGATTCCGCACCGGGGTCGGAGTGAAATCCGCAAACAGATTCCGGCTGCACCGCCCGCAGCGGCCCGTCGCGACGGCGATTTCCGGCAGCTTGTCGTCAAAACGGCCGTGACAATGGGGACAGCAGTCGAATTTTCGCGCCCTGCGCCACGGTACCCGGTTCGCCAGATAACCGAGCATGAAAACGGCGAACACTGCTCCAGATAGACACAACGGATCAAGTTCGAGAAGAATCCGGACCGACCAGCGAAGCGACGGAATGACGAGAGCGATTACCGGGAAAGCATATAACCAGGCAAGAGCAAATATGACCACGGAGAGAATTGCCGCAATGCACTCCGTTTTGCGTCCGGCGAACTGTCGACGGTGAAACGCAAGGAACTCAGCATGACTCCATCCGCCCGCCCCGTCCGGAAGTTCAAGGATCTCTTCCGAACAGGCGGGACATCTGCCGGAAGCGATCACCAGCGCGGCGGCTTCCAGTCGGAACGGCGTGTGGCAGACCGGACAGCGGAAGTCTTTCCCGTTCAAGCGGTTCTCCAGAAAGAAGATCGTGGGAACGAACAGGAGGAGCGGGAAGAACTCTTTCCCGATTTCCCGAACTGCACTGCGGCAAAAGGCAGCACGCCGTACGCCGCGAAAGACACCAGCAGCATCCAGGTTTTCCAGTGGATGCGCCGCAGAAGTTCCGTCCGCCGGAGAAAATTCCCCCGGTTCAGCCGTTTTCCGTCCAGGTCGCTCTCATTCGGAATTTGCCGGGATTCCGCCATCACTGCCCTTTCCGTCAAGTTTACTGTTGAAAAAAGATAACACCGGAAAACGGAAATGCAAGTGATTATATTTCCGGAGGTTCTGCAGAAAAAACGGAAACGGAAGAATGGACGATTTGCACTTGATGCAGGAGTTCGAGAGCGGTATCGGAAACAACAAGACGGTGTTCTGCAGACACCCCGAAATCATCCACTCCGGCTTGTCCAGATATTTTCAGCCATTGAAAATGGGGCATTTGCCTGACCCGCTCACGCCCGTAAATATCAATAAATTCTTCGCTGTAAGATGTTTTCATCTTGTCAAGCGTAAATCCCGTCAAAGAGGAGCCTTGTAACAGAAAAGCGAGTTTCTCCGTCACAATCCAGACAGGAAACGATTCCAGAAGATCATCTCCGAGCCAGCCGTCGAAACAGTAGTCAAGCTGCAAAACACGGGGGCGGCTGCATGGTTGTATCCGCAACGGTATCCTCTCCCCACCCGCCCGCGACTTCCGGTTCAAGCTGATAGAAACTGACGTTATCCTGGGAGGGGAATGCCTTTGTTTGGCTTTGTTTTCTAAAAAAGGTCGCCAATTTTCATCTCCAAATACTCCTTGTTTCCTGTGTTTCATCTGAACTGGAAAGAAGAGAGAAACAACAATAAAAATCCACCAAAGGGAAACAATACCATTCCCATACTGAATAATATGCGGTCATGTAACAACCATAACCTGAATCGGTCTCCTTGCAAGTGAGGCAATGTTTCCCGGCGAATCAACCTTCACGACGGAGCCAGTAAACGAAAGCCCCGATAAGCAAAGACATTCCCAGACTGTTGACCAAAGCTCCGTAATGCGCTCCCAGTGCGATGTAAGAAAGAACACCGGTAAGCAGAGAACCAAGCAAAAGACGCTTGCGGATTTTGCCGGTGAATTTTCCCCAGATTGATGTCAGAAGCAAGATATAAAAAATCAACGGAAGAACAATCAGAAAAAGCCCGATTTGCATAGAAAAGAGATTCCGCCATTTTTCCGCAAATTCCTCTGCGGAAATCTTTCCGAACAAGAGCGGGCCAAGCTGCATCGCGCCGAGATAATAACCGATCCCGGGCAAAGCCAAAACCGTGGCAAAAAACTGGATTTGCCCAAGATGCGGACTGGATGAAGAGGGCGAGGCCGAAAAAATCAGAGGGAGAAACATCCGTTTCCTCATCCAGATAATCCAATGGAATGAAAACAATATCCTTTTTCTCAGCAACAGCGTTTCGACAGCATTGCCGAAAGAGAACCAACCCATGGACGATTTCATCAGAATCCGCTTCCTCATGGGAAATGGATTCCACATCGACAAGTTTATCCGCCAGAGTCGCAGCATCTTTTCCCGACAGATAACCAAAGCAAATTTCCTCATTATGTGGATAGGAAAGGGCGGAACCTGTGCGCAAATGAGATTGGACAAAGACAAACATTCCGGAATACCGAGTTTTTGCATGGTGTGGTCAAGAGCCAGAAACCAGGAGGGGTGAGTGTCCATGAAGGCATCTTCCAGCTCCAGCAGAGAACCGTTGTTTTCACAAAAGCTGTACAGCCGATTCAACGCTTCTCCCGGTGGAGTCTCGGGTGCCGTTTTTGCTGCAAATTCCCGCAAGGCAACGGGATCCACATAATAGCCCCTCATAAGAATACCCCATCGTGCAAACTCCTTTCTGGTTTGCTATAACTATATCTCAAAGAGGATCTTTTGCAAGAAGCTCTCAAAATTCTCTTTTAGTCAGCATCAAAAATCAATTTGTATTTTCCACAATAACGGCATTGAAACACATGCACAAGCAAACTGCCGGAACCTGCCTCCGGCAGCAACTCTTCGATCTTGTCAAAACTTCCGAAACCAACTTCCCTGATCGCGTCCTCAAAGGCGTTGTCATGACGATAATGTTTTAAGACTTTTCTATTTTCAATCGCTTCCAGGTAGACCATGGCTTTACCACAGCAACTTTCCCATTGGATTTGCTGCCAGCCCGAAATGGCAGGCGTCCTGAAAATCACGGTATCATCAATATCGGAAGAGGCAGGATCATTGAATTCTGCATGATATCGCATTGATGCCACGCCCGTGGCAATACACCATGGACACAGGCAATCTATCTTTTGAACAGAATAAACCGTCCCGGTATAAATGTATTCAACCTTGTCGCCACAGCATTCGCAAATTCCGGATTTCCGCTGAATTGTCCCGTTCTTATAAGCATTGGGCATATAGAGAAATTCCGGTATTTGCTGTCTGTCATAATTCTGAATAAGTTTTCTGCATTCATCTGAAAGCTCCTGCACGACGGGCTCTGAATAAAGCGGAGTCTGTCGCCTGAACAGTTTCCCGAAAATCTTTCTAATCATCGTATATATCCCCAGTAAATCTAAAAAATTGCAACTTATTTCCGTTTCATTTCCCCTCTGCCGGACGTGAGGGGGCTACTTTTGCTTCCCATTGAGTGAGACCATGATATTCCCAGGTATTGAACCAGATGTAAAAATATTGACCATCTGACCAGGTTCGGAAATAGATGGAAAATTCCAGGACCGGCAGCGGATTTTTTACCGGAATTTCCGCCAGCATCCAGTCCGGTAGAAATCGAGTGTCGAAACTCTCGCGAGGTGTTTCATTTGAAAAAAGCGTCTCCAGAGCTGTCTGAATTTTTTCGTATCACCGGATAGTTTATAAATTTCACAACTGCTTTCATAGGAATTTGAAACTTTCAACGCTTCAAGTCGAACTTCTGCGGCAAGAGCTCCAAATCGGTTCCGAAAGATTTGTTCGGGAGTGTTCACGTAAAAAATGGAGAAGAGCAAGCCTCCGAGAAACAGCGTAGTGAGCGCTCCCCACGCGAGCTTCCAGCTGTAGAACTTGAGCGGGAAACAGACCAGAGGCGGCAGAAACCCGGTTATAACCGCAAACAATCCACTCCAAAGTATCGTATCCCGGGAGAAAGAACGCCAGACACCGTCACTTCGGAGGTAGCACAGATCGCTCGCCTGGAAAATCATCCACACTCCGGTCAGAATATAACCGGTCAGGAAAAAAAGCAGCGTCTGCCGGCGGTATTTCCGATGTCTTCCAGAGCCGGCAGAGTTGACAAAAGAAGAAGTCGAAATCTCCCGCCGGATCGAAAGCTGCCCAACTGATTTGCAGGGAAAGAAAGTCCCCAGATTCAAAAAGGAGAAAAGGTTCGTGGCTTGCACACAGGTGTAAAGTCTCCATTCCCTTGTTAATCAGCATTGTCATATGAAACGTGCCGGACATGGGTCACTCCTTTCTCTTCCGATGTATAGCCGCGCATTTCAAGCGGATGAGCGTGCTTTCAACATCCTCGACGGAGAGAATTTCAGACATGACGGAGAGAAGATCAAAATACTTTTCATAGAGTTGTTTCTGTTCCTCACCTGTCGAACGTTCGATATAACCGAGCATCTGATTCGGTAGTTCAATGTAAAGTCCAAGTAAAATTTTTACTGCATCAGGGAGTCGATCAAACGTTGCCTTATTCTTTTCAGCGATTGCAGCAGGAGTTCAAACCGTTCATTATCCCAAAGCCCCTGCCGTAATTGATCCGTAAAATCCGGATTCCCACTGAAAATACCGATTTTCACCAGTTCCGTCACAATCTGCTCGGCGGGAGACAGTGCGTTCTCCGTATTTGCTCGCAGCAAATCCCGAACCTCCATCAGCGCGAATCCGAGAAGATTTTCGCCGCGCCATTTTTCAGGCTCCCGGCTGTCCGGATCGTCTCTTCGCAGGCCGATGCCCCAGATGCAGTCACTGGGGCTGGCTTCCACCAGTACCATATCCCCGGTTGCAAGCAGAAAATCGCGCAGGACTGGATTCTGCGAGAACTTCAGAAAATTCCCCTTAACGACGGTGGCAAATTTTCCCTCGTCCCAAAGGACCGCTTCAAAGTGTTTGACCTGACGTCCCAGCTGTTTTATTTTGGAGGGATCCGTTTCCGCAAGAACTTCCAAAAGCGTGGATTCGTCATGAAACTTGCGGGCTTTGGCGGCCATCATGAACTGTTCGGCACAGCAATACCGGAGGTCTCCATCTGTAAATTCACATGGCCACCACTGACTGAGACAGGTTGCCGTGACTTTGCCGTTCGGCGACGGCTGATGTCCCCAGAAGAAAAGATACTCCAGTGCCTCACCCTTGCAAATGCGTTTGATCAGGTTTGATTTTGAATACTGCATCATTCACCTTTCGTTATTCCCGGCATATGGTGTTCCGGAACCGGAGCAAACAGTGTTCTCCAATTGCGACCGTAAAACCGATGCAAGTTTTTTCCACAATGCGGACAATACTGAATCGGAGTTCTTGTCCAAAGCGTCAATTCGCAGGATGTGGCGAAATCGGAGACGGAAAGTTTGCTTTTGTCGACAGTTGTTGCCTTTCCGATTCGCACATACTGTTCTTCTTTATCGGAATCAAGTCCGCGCATTTGCAGCCAGAAGAGCGGTTGATGATCGTTCTGATCAACCACGATGGACAATCCGTGTTTCTTCCGGTTTTCCCACAACGACTGAAAGAACTGACAGCAGAATGGAGAACGTGGCGGGAAAAGTTTTTGTCTGATGTGTATCATATCCTCAGCCTCCAATCCAACCCCCATCACCGGGAGCAGAAATGCCGCAATGACATAAGCCAGCCACAATACGGAGATACTCCATGATGCGAGAACAACCGTATCCTGGATGGCCTTTTGCTTTCTAGTCGTAATCAACAGGATTCCCATACAAATCGGAACAAGCCAGAACCCATGAGACATGGTAAAAAACATTCCGTCAAATTCGGCAGCAGAACATCTTCCCCAAACAGGGCTGCCAGGCCAGTTTTGCCCCATAGCCCCGCCAATGACGACATCAAAGCCGCCAGAAGACCGCTTAGCCAAGACAAAACGATTCCGGTATCCCGCAAATTCATATCTTTTGTCATCACAGCCTCATTATCCGCATTCCAGCACAAACATGATCCGGTCGAATCGGCGAGCCGCCAAATCTTCCGGTCTGATCCAGAAGAACAGGCGACCGCAGTCACCCCACATCCAGCAGGGACTGTCATCTTCTTCGTCGGTGTCGATTTGAAGCAGAAGGGTTTGACCGGGAGCCATATCTTCATCCTGAATATAAAGCGGGTATCCGAGCATCTGATGGTGCCCGTTTTCGTTTTCGAGAGTGTCCGCATCAGAGGCGCGGGACTCGAAAACCTCATAGGTCAGAAATACCTCATTGAATTCATAACATTCCTTATCCGACGGCGCGCGAACCCGAACTGCATCGGATAATGGTTCTTCAGTGTAAATGATTTTCCAATAGTTGACATCGTTTTTCTCATTGCCCCACGGCATGAGTTCATTGTCGTAAAAGACGAAAAGCGTCCCGGTCTCCGGGAGACCGAACCCGGCAGGAACTTCCGGGAAATGAATCTGTGCCAGAAAATCAAGTTCGTCACCTTCCGGATTTTTCGGCCAAGGAATGCCGTCCGGCAGATTCGGCCGTCCCCCGAACTTGCTGACGTGCCGTTCTGGGGTCTTAATTAAACGAATCGCATTCCGGGGCGGATTTTTCGCATCCAGCGCTTCCCGACTTTTCCGCTCCTGCTCTTCGTAAAAAGCTTTCCCTTCGGGGAGTTTTTGCCCATTCCTGGGCCTCTTTATAGCGTCCGCCAATTTTTCATATGGAGAATAACCGGCTTTTTACATAACGACCGAGTCTGCCGGGAAGTGTCGTTTTATCCAGCGGGAATGAGCCTGTCTTAAGCAAATCTTTCCAATGCGGCAATTTCGGTGCATTGCAAATAAAATGAATCATGGAATAATCCAAGCTATGGTCTGCCAGACCTGCCCGTATTTCATCAAGAAGATCAAGATAGTCCTGATTTTCGATTTTGAACAACCTTTTGAAAAAATCAGTGATACTCATTGGTTTTGCTCCTTTGTATTGTTGTTACAATAATGCGATCTCCGGCGTCTTGCAAGGGCGGCCGTGTTTGCTATGTTTCCTCCCGATGAATATTTTTTCAGAAAAAGAAAAGTGTTTATCGAATCATTTCTCCCGGCTCATCCACAAAATGAGAGAACTTGCGAGCAGTGCCAATCCTTCGTTTTTGCCCCCCACCGGAGCAATACCCCAATGCCATATAGGAAAATAGGAACTTCAGAAGTGCGCCGTGCCAGAGACGCTTCCGGATTTTATACGCGATCTTTCCCCAGACCATGGTCAGAATCAACGCATAAAAAATCAACGGCAGAACCATTAGAAATAACTCATCGTTCAAACTCCTTTGTATTATAATGATATTTTTCACCGTTTTTCAGTAACACTCCATCAGCATCCATACCCGGTCGAAACGTTTAGCTGCAAGGTCGTCTTTGCAAATCCAGAAGTAAAGCGTTCCCATGTCGCCGAATTGGAGATTGGAGTTGGTGTGATCCGTGTCAACTTGAAGCAGTAACAGCCAGTCGGCGGCAACGCTGGGGAAACTCGTTTTTGTCATTGCCACGCAATCCTCCGGCATGTTTTCGCTCTGAATATCATCAGGATATCCGAACATCAAATGATAAGAGGCTGCCGGATCGTGTTCCCCATACGCGTGACCACCGAGTGTCGTTTTTTCCGGTATCGCGGCGACCGGCATTTTTTTGAAAACGTACAATCCTGCCGGAGCCTTACGCGTTTTCAGCATATCCGACGGTTCCAAAAAATTACCCGCCAGCCGCAGGCATCGTCCGGCTTCGTGCCGAAATACCCGCATTCATCCTCCTGAGCCGAGAAAAACAACAGAAGACCGCTTTCCGGCAACGGGGGAATGCCTGCTGTATGCAGCAGTTCCGCGCAGTCGATCTGCGCGATGAAATTCATTGCCTGACCGCTTGGCGTTTGCGGCCATTCCATATCGGGAGGCAGCGACGGCAGACCGCCGAGATGACTCTTGACGTCCGGCGTTGAAGCCGGCTGCAACCGCAGAGTCGGCAAACTTGGCAGATAGCCCCAATATTCATCTAAATTGACCGACCGCATGAATAAAAGACGCTCCTGTTTTTCCGGGGAATGTTCCATGCCGTCAAAGCCTCACGGTCGAATGAGGCGGACGCGAGTGAACGACGGAGCTTGAATTCATCCAATTTCCCCAGGAAATCGGTATGCGTATCAAAAGAGCATACTCCAACCGGCAGCCGGGGCGGGAATTTACATTCAAAATCAAAGACCTTGTCCTTTACGAGCTTGACTAGATTCGATAAATCCAGACGGGGATGTTTTTCCTGAAGCGCCCGTCCGACCGCGCGAATACCGGGAATCATGCTGTTGGAAATCGCCACCGCGCCGCCGTTAATGCCGAAACTGTAAAAAGTCACCACAATCTGTCCGAAAGATTTGCGAAGGACAATCCAAATCTTCCGTTCCGCATCACACATCAGCCGAATATGTTTATTTTTTTCCGAAGTGAGACATATATCGGCAACATACTGGAAACGGATTGCTTCCAATTTCTTTTGCCATGCATCAAAATAAACCGCCGGATTCATCGCAGGAGTGAATTTACCGAGATCGTCCAGTTTACGCGCGGTACTACGAACATCATCTCGGACGGAAGCCATCCATGCTTTGTCCATAATCAGGGAAGCAACAATTATCCCGCCCGCAACCATTATCCATCCGCACCAATGAAAAAACAATGTCGGAATTCCCGCCGCAGTCAATAAAGCAGCGAAAAAGAAAAATATTTTCCAAATCATAAGTTCTCCTCAATTGATATTCCTGAGAGAGCAGTGTTTTCCAATTGCAGTATCCTGCAAATCCATATCTTTTGTCATCACGACCTCATTATCCGCATTCCAACACAAACATGATCCGGTCGAATCGGCAAGCCGCCAAATCTTCCGGTCTGATCCTCTTCGCTTTGTAATAATCGTCCCCGGAAATCTGAATCCGTGATTTTTTCCTGCGTTTAGTCATGATCGCTTCTTACAATCCGCGCCCGGCGTGGGATGGAAGAACAGATGGTTCCCGTAAAAGTTGGAATATGGCACATAGGTTTCAAGCACCCTGTCAACCTGTTCCATCCGTGTCTCCAGAGAGCCTTTCAATGGAATATACGGAATCCGGCGCGCATCCAGATCGGCGATGATCTGCCGATGAAACACATGCCGCTTCTGATCTCCGCTGCGATCCCAGGTGTCGTCGTAGGGAATGTCGTCCTCGCACAGGAAAAAGAGATCGTAGCGGCGGGCGTTGTCGTTCGCAATCCGGGTCAGGAGCGGCGTCGCGCGACCATGGTAGTCGAGAGAAAACATGTAGGTGGTGATCGCGTTGGTGTCGATGAAACAGTAACGGTCCGCTGCCAGAATCGCCTGTTCCTCACGCTCCAGATGACCGATGGCAATCTCGTCGAACGCCTCAAGCGTGATCCGCCGGTTCACCTGATGTTCCGTCCAGTATTCCCGGCCGTATTCGGGGGCGAATGTGGTGTGGTGGCGTTTGGCAAGCGCTTCGGCGATCGTGCTTTTGCCGGTGGACATCGCGCCGACGAAGACCACTTTTACGATCAGATCCCGGTAGACCGTATCGCTGAGAAACTTCCGGCAGCGGAACGGATTTTTCCGGATCTCCGTCGCGGAGATCGGAACGGTGGCCGGGCTTCATCGACCCGGCGATCCACCGCATGCAGCGCAGCGCTGACGTGTTCGCCGTAGAATTCGCTGCAATAGAAGTGGGTGATCTTCCGGTCGCCGAGAAACGACAGAATGTAATCCTCGTTCTCCTTCTTGATCTCCGGCGTGTTGCCGCAGCTCTCCGGTCCGTCCCATGCTTCAAGCACCTCGACCTGCGGATAGAGTGTGCGGATCCAGTTTGCCCGGATTGAGAGAGGAATCGGGTAGAAGGAACAGTGATAGATCATGACGGTCACCCGATCCATTTCGCGCAGAGCAGTTTCGATCAGATATTCGTGCCCTTTGTGAAGCGGAGCGAATTTGCCGAGAACCAGGCCGTGTGTAAGAGGTTGTTTCATTTTTCCTCCAGTGCTTTTACGCCTTTGCTCCAATTGTAGAACCCGTAACAGGCGTTGATGAGGTAGGCGCTCCACATGACGATCATCAGTATGCCGTCCGGACTGCCGTGCAGCAGACGGATCACCCACATCAGAATGGTGAAGAGATTCAAGGTGATATAGAGGAGCCACTGCTCCCGGTAACGCAGAAGCGTCAGGATCGTTGCCACGATCGAGAGCACATTGGTGGTTGCATCGATATAGGGAGTATTCTGCCCCTGAATCAACGATAGTCCATAGCCCATTGCGGCAATGCTTATGATGCAAATCGCGGCGGTCAGCAGATTCCCGCGCCATGTCAATTTCCGCATGATCAATTGTCCGGCTTTTCGGATATTGCGCTTCCAGAGGATGAAGCCGAGAATCCCGGAGGGCAGGAAGAAGAAAAGGTTCAACCCCATTTCTCCGTATAATCCGTTGCGATATGCAATGTACGCATAAAGAACGGTGTTGACATAGCCGAATACATAGCTCCAAACATTTCCTTTTGCAGTCAAAACCACACAGATAACGCCGAAGAGGAATGCGAAAAATCCCAGTAACGAATCATGAAACAGAACCGTCAACACCACGGACAGCGCAATAAACGTACCGAGCCAGATCAATTCAAATGGCTTCCAGCTCTGAAATGTGTTCCTGAAAAAAGTCCCCTATGCTCATCGTGTTCACCTTCTATAAACTTCCGGCATAAACATTTCGGCAGTCCTCTGTGACAAGCATATCGGAATCGTACATGGAAACCAATGCGCCCATGCCGATTTTCAGCTTTTCTTTTGCAGGATGGCAAAATTTTTAATATCATCTTTTTGATATTGGCGGCTTTCTTAAATTCCACCGGATAAATACAGCCGTCTTTTTTCAATCAGTAAATCAATTTCATGTTTGTCGCGATCCCGATAGAGAAAGACCGGAGGTTCTTGACCGTTATTCCAATAACTTTTCAGGATTTCAGCGATGCACCATGCTTCAAAATAGGCACCGTTCATGTTCCCCGCGCACAAGACCTCGGCCGAACTCCAGCGCGACAAATACGCCGCCAGCCCGCCATCAAGCATATAAATCTTGGGCATTGAGGTCAGGCGTTTGTTCAAATTGGAACTATAGGGTTGCAGCAAATAGACAATTCCGGAAGCCACTAAAATATTCATCCATTGCCTGGCGGTAGGCTGGCTGATCCCGGCGTCCTGCGCAATGGAATCATATTTCAGGAGTTGCCCCTGACGCGCGGCCACGGCCTGTAAAAATCGATAAAAGGTATTTTTATCCGCAACTTGCGTCAACGCACTGATATCCCGCTCCAGATAAGTTTGGATGTAAGAATTATAGAATTGACCGATGCGGTCATCCGGAAAATCCTTTGCCCCAGGATAATTTCCGCGCCAGATCAGAGAATACAGTTCATTTTCCGAAAACTTCGCCGACGGAACTGCACTGCTGGTCGGGGGTAAAAAGGGAGCTTTTTAACCTCCATACGCTCTTGCAAAGACAAACCGTGCATTTGAAAAACTCCGACACGTCCGGCTAACGATTCGGAAACATTTTTCATCATGCTGAATTGCTGACTTCCCGTCAGCCAATAGAGACCGTTTGCCTGAAGAGGATTGCTGCGTCTTGCCTCATCCACTGCAATTTTGATGTAGGGGAAGAGTTCCGGGGCGTACTGGATTTCATCAATGATGACCGGAGGCGGATTATTCCTCAAAAAAAAGTTGCGGATCCTCCTGTGCCTGTATCCTCAAATTGATATCATCAAGTGTGATATATTTGCGATTCGGTTCAGCGATATGCGTTAAAAATGTGCTTTTCCCAACCTGTCGGGGACCGGTCAGCAGCAGAACGGGAAAATAATCATTGGCCGCGGAAAATGCCTCGGTTAAATTTCGTTTGATATACATAATATCTTGAACCTCTCTCTATATTTTGGGGGATTCTTCCTCTCCAATATAACATGTGCGGATATATTTTTCAAACTATTATCCGGCAAATTCAAAATCAATTTTAAATTTGCCAAATAATTTATTCCATTTCAGTTGCATCGAAACTTATGCCGATTTTTCCTTGGCCGCATTTCCTTTGCACCTCGCTGTTATCATCAGGTTTTCAATAGCACTCCAGGATCAGGCGTACGTCATCAAAATTGCGGGCATCAAGCTCCTGCGGTGCGATCCAGAAGTAAATCATCCCCATATCACCCCACATCCAGCCGGTATCATCATCGGTATCGAGCTGAAGTAATAGAACTTTTCCGGGAGCCATATCTTCATCTTGAATATATACCGGATATCCGAGCATTTGATGTTGTGCTTCACGTTCCACCGTATCATTATCGTCATTTTCTTCAAAACTGTCATCGTCAGGCGGAAAGGTCTCGATCTGCTCAAAGGTCAAAAAGGCTTCACCGAATGGAGGGCGTCCGCCGGAGCTTCGCGCTGTTTCCGGCAGAGATTCCAAAGTATATATGACCGCACGATGACGTTTTTCTTCTCCTTCGCCCTCCCATGGCATCTCTTCCGCGTCATAGAAGAAAAAGAGTGTTCCCGTATCCGGAAGACCAAGTCCTCCGGGTAAATCCGGACAATAAATCTGTGCGAGAAAATCCAATGGAATCCCCTGAGGGTTCACCGGCCATGCGATGGAATCCGGAAGATTCGGATTTCCTCCGAGTTTGCTTTTTTGACGTTCCCGGGTTTTTCTCAAACGAATGGCCGGACGGGATTTCTTCGGTTTGCTTCGTTTGTTTTTCCGGCTTTCGGCTTTCAGTTTGTTCCTGAATTCCCGATCGGCCTCTTTGATAATGCGAATTAATTCCTCTTCGGGTTCGCGGCCTTTTCTGATTGACCAGTACAATTCAAGAAGCCGTTTATCGTCATAGCCGCTTGGACGCGTATTTCGATCAATTACGATTCCGTACACTGCCTGGATGTGAAGAGAACCATCCTGCAGTCCCTGCCGAATTGACTCAATCAATTCCGTTCGAGGCGGGAGTGTCGTTCGGGACGGAGAAAACAGTCTTCTGAAAAAATCTGCCATGCTCATTGTATTTGCTCCTTTATGCTGTAATGATCCCCCGCCGCGCGGTATATTGTAAGACCGGTCATTTCTTCACCTCCGATTTTTCCGACTCAAGCAGATAGTCCCGGACGGCGTCAAGTGCCTCGGGATTTTTCTGTATCCTGTCTAAGACATAAAAGTATGGCGCGGCGAGCCCCTCGGCATCCGCGATGATTTTTTTCAGCGCCGGACTACGACCGGAATATTTCAGAATGGATCTGCCGGAAACCCGCTCCAGACAAACCAAAGCGACTTCCCCTTCGTTCATTTTCGGCAAGCCGCAGAAAAAAGTGTCCGGTCGCGGCTTTGGAATCCAAGCGTTCTGCGAGAAAAGAAAGAGTATTATCGCGTCCATAGCTGACAAAAACATTCCAATGGGGATTTTTCGCATAGGTATCCGGTGTGGAAAGACAACATCCACTTTGAGAGCCTTTCAGAAAATTTTGCCACGCTGTTTCCATACTTTCCGCTCCAGACCCCAAACGGATTTCCGCATTTTCCAGCAGCGTAAAGCGGAAAAAATGCACCAGGCGGGTAAACCACGGATTTTTTGATTTGGAAGGGTGTTCGATCACGACCTTGCCTTGACCCGGATCGGCGGAAATCCACTCGTCCGGCGATAAATAAATCATCACATGCACCCCGTCGTCGGTAATGGCAAGATCGCCGGGATTCAACTCCTTTTCCGGCGCGGTCGCCACAGTTCCGGCAAGATTCAATGGAAAGAGATAATCACGATATCCTTCCGCCAGCGCCCTTGCCGAGGCATCGAACCACCAGTTTTTCAAAGCAAGGAGCAGGAAATCACGGTTCATCTCTTTCAAGCCCGTTTTCAACAGAGCATTTCTCATCGCTTTGCGCGGCAGACCGGAACAATCAATTCCCAAATGATTTTCCCCTCCCCAGAAGTAACGTGTCCCGTCATAAGTTCGTAACTCGGCGACATAGGAATCCCGCAGCTTGGCAAACAGGGCAGTGCAAGACAAAGCCGGCACGAACAACCATGCGAGCAGCACAATCAGTACCGGTATAAGAACGAAACTCCATTTCGATTTTCTCTGCCAAAGCAGATATGCGCCCGAAAGAATTTCAATAAAAATACCCAATGCGCCCAGAACAATCAGCCAACGCGATATCCTGCTGTTGACCGGCCAAAGCCACGCAAGAAGCAGAACCAGCGTTGGAGTCCACCACCAATATTTTTTCCAGTTCTTCGCCTTTACGGCAGCGAGAGACGGAACTATTTTGTCTTCAGCCGGAACCAACTCTGCAAGACGAAAGCTCCAACCATCCACCGGACCATTGGGGACATGACCGGGGGAAATACTGGAGTGTCCAATGCGGCGCGCCGGGAGTATTGCCGTAAAGATGCTCCAATGCCATCCGCATTTCACCGGAATCATCTCCATCGTCGGTTGGTTTTCCATCCCGGATTTCCGCAAAGTCAATTTGCACCAACATATTTTTTCAAACAGAAGTTGAAGCCAGTATTCCTCATTTTGCAAAATAAGGCGTTCATCCTCCGAAAATCGGACGAATTCCACATAGCGTTTCCGCACTTCACCTGCCGTCATTCTCGGTTTTACGGAAATGGAGCCGAAATCAAGCTGTCCAGTTTGTCGATCAATATTCATTTTTTCGCCTCCGAATCTTCCATTTTGACGATTTCGGCAATGCAATGGACGAAATCAAGAATGGTTTTCTCATCTCGATAAGCGGCAAGACTTGGATCAAAAAGTTTCTTTTCTGCAGCTTTATCTGAAATTGCAAATCCGAACTTCTCTTCCAGCGCCATTACAATACCGCCTCCATCAAAAACGAATTCATCAATACCCGGCAACAGATAAATCTCTGACCACTTACAACGCCCGGAAATCATCTCTTTCGGAATTTTTGCCTTTGCCGCAATCAGTTCTCGCAATGTCAGGGCAATCCGAGCTTCAAGAGAATCGGCGTTCAATTCGCATTCCGCCAGATATGCGGCATCGTCAAGACACGGACGCATGACAAATTTTGCGGAAAAAGCTCTTCGCTTTGACGACAGATTGAAAATGGAGAGAAAGCAGACAAGCACGACAATAAAAAGAAACAGTCCAGAAACAACCCATTTGCCGTAATCGACCACTGAACGCCAAATCGTCGGAATCACGCAGTTAACGGATTTTACATACGCTTGAATGGATTCAAGGTTATCGTTTAACGTTCCGGCACGATACTCCGGCGGGGGCATTGACCGCAGTTGATACAATCCTGTGAAGGCGGTATGCCACTTTGGAATCCGCCTCAAGTGATTTTCCGTCACCCACTTCACATCGGCGTTGGCAACTACTGCCGGGTGTTGAGCGTCAAGGCGGCCCGCCGGATACACATTCTGATCCTTTTGGGCGGCTCGCTTCCATACGGAAACCATTTGAATTTGCCGTGCTTTAGCGCGACCATCACCGGCCTCAAAGCCGCTTATATTGAAGCTGAAAAACAGAATCAACGTTCCAATCATGGCAAAAACGGTTCCCCATTTTTGCAGACGCCCCCTCCACGAGATCAGTCCGGCGATGAATAGCAAACCGGTCAATGCCGCCAGCATTCCGGCAAGATAATTCGGGTTCCCAACAGCCAAATTCATCGGGATCAAAATTGACACAATCCACGCGATTGCGGCAATATTAAAAAGAAACACCTGATTTCTCCGCATTCTTGTTCCGCCCCATACAAAGCATCGCCACGACAATGCCGAGTGAAACGCTCCAGAGCAGCAGACAGCAAATCGCATACAGATCGGAAAGGTTCATGACTGCCCTCCCGAACGCCTCTCTCGCAAATTCTTCCCGGGCGTGTTTGATATCATCCTGTGTAAAAAATTCGTTGACAGAGAGACAGGAAAGAGGAGGATTCAGCATCAGTTCTTTATGAATCACATCAATTTTATTGAAATGCCTTGCTTTCAGAAAAGAGTCATTTTTAAATACTTTTGCTCGATCTGTCAAAAGGAGATTCCGATTGGCGTCCAATGTCAGAAACCCGTTGGCAGACAGCAGGGTTAATGCATGATTCACCTCATAAGGCGTCGGGATGGCATGATTCAGCCAATCCGCCGCAAAAATCACAGCACCAAGCGGAATGGGATTTCTATCCTGGAGCAACAATGCGGTGAGAATCCATGCATCGCTCCAGAGATATAACGAAGAAAAACGAGACCGGCGAAAAAAAGATTTAAGAAATTCAAGATCTGTCATGGTTTCGCCTCCAGTTCTTCAAGCGTGAGGCTATACCCCCATTCACAGATTTTTCCGTTGAATTTTCTCCCTTTCAGTTCAAGACGGAGGATACAGGATGCCTCCGAATCCAAGGTCAACTCAATCGCCGATCCGGGGAGGAGGCAGGAAACATGACCGGAACGAGTTTTTATTTTTTTCGTCCGGCGGACCAATGTTGAAGATGGCGGGACAGAATGGTATCGATTTCGGTATGAGAGAAACGAACACCCGCTTTTGTTTTGATTTTCATTCCGACCAATTTCAATTCAAAAGATTCCAGTCGACTATTCGCAGGAACTTCCCAATCAAATTCCAGCACTCCTCCCCAGTTAAGCGGAAGTCGGGTCAATTTCAGAATTGGTGGATACACCTTCCAGGTACGGATGAAATATCGTCCGGTTTCCCAGACACCCCAAGAGGTCAAAACGCCGAAAAACGCTAATGCGAGTTTTATAGAAAACGTACCGGAGTAAACTAATATATCGGTCAAAAACCAGCAAATGACTCCTCCGAAAAGAATCATGGGAATGACAAAACAATAAAATCGACCATTACGGTCAAATCGTATAATGGCTTCTTGTTTTTCGAGCAGCAGAATCGGAGTAATGATGGCTCCGACAAGTCCATAAATCAAGAAAAGAATCATGGCCAAACAACCGGGAATCATTCCGTGATTTTCACGAATCAGAACCGCATTCGACGGATTATTCGGATCGACCCGGCAAACCGTATGTTTCCCGACCGGATAATCACGAACCGCCGTCTTGCCGCGGTGATTATATCGTGTAGAGGCGCTGGGAAATGCAAACTGCGAAGACCAGAAACGCTGTCCGCGATAATCATATTGAAACTCAACTCTCGGTTCCCAATATGTGCCAAATCCCCGGCTCCAATGTTTTTCTGCGGTACTTTGTGTGATGATACACGGAACAGATTCCCATTGGGCCGAACTGATATATTGTCTTGCAGGAACGATACACATATTCCACGCGAGAACGATAAACATACTGTAAAGCGCAGCAAACAACATATATCCGGCAATCCATCCGGCAAGTTTATTGCAAAACTCAGTCTCATACCATTTTTTCACAGCTTCGCCTCCAAATCTTCCGTTTTGACGACTTCGGCGTTGATGTGAGCATTTTCCAGTTCAATTTTAATTTTATGCAAATCCAATAAAGGTTTTCCGTAGTGGGCCAAACGTCTTTCCCAATCATCAGGCAATCTTTCAAATGTGGAAAATTCCTTGAGAAATTCCACTTGCAATGAATCCATTTTATTTTGCAGATCATAGTCCGGCAATGAGACTTCAAAGTCGTTTGCTTCGGCGGTCAAGTCGTCATAAGAAGAATCTTTGAGGAAACAATCAGCCAACTTTTTGCCGGACGGTTCCTGAAAATAGTCCATGACCGTATAAAGCCTCGTACCAGGAAACACTGCAAGTTGTTCAAAATCATCGTCATCATTGAGCGGCAGTGCATTCTCGGCGAATTTCTCCATGAATTCTGAAAATTGTTGAACTGGTATTCCTGTATGAATTGCTTTTGTCAGAAGAGTCAAGCCCTCATCGAACAATTCAGGATTATGCCAATGATGGCCCCTCCCGAATACGTCATAAAACATTCTGTGATGCTGCAGCCAGATATACCAGAATGCAAGTTGATGAGATTCCGGAAGAATCGTCCACAAGCCGCGAAGAAAATTGCCTTGTTCCATAATGAAATCCGTTCCTGTCACACAAGTTTTTTTCTTCACCCATGCGGCAATGAACAAAAAGCCGACAACAGGAGCAGCAAGCAAACATGCAATGATGAACCAATTGTCCTCGTTCATTTCCCGGCCTCCGTTCCTCCGGAGAAATCGCAAATCACGATAACACGGCGAGTCAAATCTTCTGAGTCGACGGAATCCGGGCAATAACTGTTCGGAGACTCGTCAGAATAAGTCAATTTCAACTTCGGGAACTTTTGTATCGGTTGTTGCAAAGTAACCAGATAGCGGAGTTTTTCCGGTTTTTGCAACCAAGCCGCCATCTCGTAAAAGTCCTCAACGATAAAGGCAAGCGTGTCGGACAGTGCATTCGGGGAAACATCTTCCCAAACAAAAGCAGTTTGTCTGGACGCTGGTCGATAACAGACAGGCGTTTGAAATAGTCCGATTCCATATCCAGACCAGATTGCCCATCCACCTCATAACGCGGTCCCATGGGAACAAAAAGAGTACATCGCGTCCCAGAAATCCTGCTTGGTTTTGATTCCGTCAGGAAATCGGCAGATCGTATATTCCGAGTCCAATCGTCGCACGATTTCGGCAACCATCTCATGTCGGCCGTCTGAGGTGCCGCCCTGCAACAGCACATTGCGGAACTTCAGTTGTTCCAGCACCGTTTCCATATCGACGGAAAGTTTTGCAACTTCCTGGTTCGGAAAATAGTTGGCTGCATGTTCATAACGGTTGAATATGTCAACCAGCGAAGTTACAAAATCCCGGACAGTGATCTTTTCATCAATCCCTTCATACGGCACAGAAAAAAGCAGGAAATCCGCATGACGCAAATCAAATTTTCTGAATTTCTCCATGACACTTTCCAGATACTGCCAATAATCGACAATACTCCAAACTTTCTTCCGTGGTTTAAATTTTTCCCATTGCAGCTCTGGAACAACATTCTCATAGGGAACGTGATATTGCTCCGCAAGCGTTGCACGGATCGCCAAGGCAAGTTTTGCATCGTCGGTGTCGGCTTTGATCCCACATCCAGCAAGAAAGACATAGTCATTTTCTATTGTCTTTCCTGCGATTGCCAGATACGGCATGAGAACATCCAGATAATTGCGGAACAGTTCACGCATGGTAACGCGGGATTTCTTTTCCGGGCGAATCAAACGAGGGAACACCTCTTCCGGAATTTTCCCTTTACCGAGTTTTTTCACCGCCTCATAGCCGATGGACTCAAGCCCGTCATGCCAATGCATATAGCTGCTCCATCCGAGAACCAGTTCTCCACAGGTCATGTCAGGAGCGATTTCTTCTGCTGCAATCTTATGACACCATGCGGAGGCTGCCTGGGCAAGTTTCCGGCGCAGGTCCAATGCAACTTCCGCTTCCGGAGAATCCGGGGAAATCTCACATCCCCGCAGAAAATCTTCACCGGAAACCGGCGGTTGCCAGCAAGTTGTTTCGCGCCTCTTCCGGTACTGCCGCATTCGGATTGCATCGAGAATTTTGCCGGGGATGAAAAAAACAGGAACCCAAACGGCAGGAGCAGCACCAGCAGTGTACACATCAGAAACACTTTGCAATCTTCCCACTTTTTCCGTGTGCGATTCATTTTCGAGTCTCCGTTTTCCCGGGATCAGTCAATGTTCGGGGGAAGATAGCGTCTTTCTTTCCATCTGAACTTGCCGCCGTTCCGCCGGAAGGGTTGAAGCCATCATCGCGCACGAGCTTGCGACGACAGTTTGGGCAACGACCGTAAAAAAGCAATGTCCATTCGCTCTGAGTCAATGAGGATTCGCAATGACGACATTTTTTGGGAATGGCAGCCCATCGTTTCAAATACAGCAAAACCATCTGGTACAGTAAAAATACCGCCCCGACAATACACAGGAAATACCATTTTTCAGCTACTCTGATGCATACAAGAAGAGGATATGCGATTAGTATCAGGACTATTCTTGTCCAGAGATTCATACTCCAGAGGCAATATCTTTTTAATCTTCGCCAGTCAATCATTTCCGGAGTATCCGGTTCTTCGGTAAGCTGCAAAAGTTTCGCACCGCACTCGGAACAGCAACCACTCAAACGCACAATCCGACATAAAGGTATTGTTCCGCATTCCGGGCAGTAAGCCGATTGATTCTCCGGCATCAGGTGGATTCGATGGAGTATTCCGACAATAGAGTTTACCGGAATCAATGTCGCAACTCCACAAAAGGCAATCACACTCCCCCCCATAAGCAGTACGACTTTTTCCATCAACGATTCCAGCTCAAGATTGCGTTTGATCCCCAATGCGAAAAAAAGCAGTATGACCAATGGAATGCCGACCAAAAGCGTTCGCATGTTTTTGATGTCGTCTGATGCGTAAGCCGATGGAGAATATCCTTGTTTTTTAGCACTGATCTCCGCGGCTGTCAACGGCAATTCATATCCCGGAGCAATACCGCGCGCATCGGCAAGTATTGCAGCATTGCAATGCGGACACCGTTTGGTGGCAATAGTGGGGCACAACTCATGCAACCGTTTCCCGCATGCCGGACAGTGCGGCTAATCACCAAGCCTTCGGCTGAAAGCAGAACATATACCCAGGAAAATTGGAGCGCCGCCCAAAACAGGCAGAATCCAGATTGCCTGTTCCTTCCAGTCACATTGCGCCATCCATTGTTTCCAATAAAATACGCCGATAACCAGATAGACGATGCCGATCATCCATGCCAGAATCGCATTGCGAAGACAATCATTGTCGGTTTCACGATTGATCCGTTCGCGGAACTCCCGCCAGTCGATTTTGTCGGAGCCATAATAGAAGTTCATGGATACCCCTCCTCATTTTCATCGCGAACGAGCTTGCGGCGGCAGTTGGGACAACGCAAAAAATATGAAGAATAACAATCCCGCCCAGCCGTATTCCAATCCGGAGGTTCCTTTAGAATCCGAAACGGGCCGAAATGACAGTATGGACATCTCAAAAAAACTTTTGCAATTCTCCGAAACCGAAAAAAATGGATTGCCAGAAAAATGATGAAAACCGCAATCCCCCAGGGGAAAAAGGATGGAATCGCCTGTAAAGCGTGTTCTTCTGGCAAACACAGCTGTATTATGGAGAAAAGAAAATATCCGAATAAAAGCAAAGAGACAAGAGAAACTGTTTTACTCTGTTTAGCAGCACAAACTTCCCGGAGAGTCGGTAAATCCGCCAGAGGATCCGGCTCAGGCGGCGGCCATTCCGAATCCAGCTGTGACCCGCAGGAAGAACAGTTGCCGCTCATACGCAGAATCAATGGATCGTAATATTGATGACAGTGCGGACAAACATTCTTTCTGGGATCTTTTTCTCTTTGATGACAGATGAACTTATTGTAAAGCCAGACAGACCCGGGGAACAGAATAATCCATGCCGTTCCAACGCCAATCCATGTAAGTTGCGTATACAACAAGCCGCTTTCTGATGTGTTCATAATGATCGATATACAAGCGAGTGCGCTCAGCAGCAAAGTGGCGAGGACAAAATAAATGTAGACGATTCCCTCACAGGAAAGTTTCTCATAAGGTTGCTCGCCGATTTTTCCGGGAATATACAACCGATTACGGCAATACGGACATTGATTTCCTGCCACAAGTTCAGAACGCCAGAAATACCAGCGGTGACAATGAGGACAGCGTTGAAATGCCAACAGCAAAATTCTGATCCCATCGCATACTGCGAGCAAAAAATCAATATCACAGGCAATCCACCTATTGCCAGACGATGAATCAGCGTGGCAGCTTTTGGCGTGGACGCACAGCCCATGCCCCAGTGGTAAAGTTCCGGGAAACAGCATCCTGTCGCAACCAGCAAAATGCCTAGAAAAAAGCACAATACCGTGTAACGAGATTCATTCGTTGAAAATGCCCCCGTTTATTACGGACAAACTGTTCTTGTGTCGGCAGCTCAGGCATGATCACCTCCCGCCACAGGAATGCCACACTTGCACGGCAGGAAGAAAGACAAAGGAAAGAGTTCAAACGGGAAAATCCCGTGAGACCAGTATGGGTATCCGCTATTTTGCATTCGTGTCAAACTCCGCTCCCGTTATGGATCAAATCAACATTCTTCCATCATTGCACAAATTGTGACATTTTCCGGCAATACGGATGACGCTATAATTTCTTGCAGGGAAAATACATCGGAATCAAGTACAATTCAAGTTTTTCAGCGGAAAAGGTTCTGATTTCCGGTTATTTTTATTTGCAATCGTCCTTTTATTGCAGTATCGTTAAACAGAGACAAAACAACCCTGCGGCTGTTTTTCTCAAGAACTGGTAATCTGCATCAAAGGCAGCCGCTTAACAACGGAGTGCTTGTCGTGATACCGGACAATTATAACGGTCCAGATCAAAACCTGGATTTCCCGTACTCTTTTCGCCACCGTTTCCCGGCCCGTCTTTCCGTCCTTATGGAAGGAGGCGTGAAGTGAGCGATACAACCCGTAGAACGTCTCCTCGACACATTCATTTTTTCGGCACTGTTTTTCCATTGCTGATGCTGCTCTTCTATGGAATAACGTTTGCATTGATCGGTAAAAAAAACTCTTTATCGACTCGATATATCTTATTCCACCTATGAAACACTCCGAATGTTTCTGGGAGTTCTGATTCCCATCTTGTTCCTCTTATGGGGAGTTGCGGGGACCATCATCGCAGAGAGAAAAAACATTGTCGCGCGGAGAATTGACGATCCGTTTCTGTATCCTTACTTTGTCTACCGTCATAGTCATTGGAACATGTTATCAGGAGCAACAGATTACAAGGGAACGTTTCCGGGATCACGATTGCCGTGCCGCGCTGAAACAGTATTTTGCAAAAGGAATATTACCGCACTGTCCCAGTTCACTAAAGGAAGAATCCTATCTGTTTTTCGACCGGGTTTCATCATCCGTCCCGCTTCCCGTTGCGATGGATTTGCCGGGCAATCATGAAAGAACATGCAATATCCTTTATTCCGACGGCTCCATCGTTCGTCTTGCAGTTCAGAATCGTGGATCGTGTGAAATGCTTCTTCGTGAACTGAATCGTCAGCATCCGTTGCCGCAGAAAGAACTGGATCTGCTGTTGGCAACCGCCCGAGTATACGATGCCGCCCACCCACAGGAAGAAAAGGGAAAATGAAAACTTTTACAAAATGCGTTATTATCTTCGTATCATCCTGTTACGAAATGAGAAACAGAGAACTTACAAAAACGTCTTTGGGCGGGATACAACATGAAAAATATGAATGCAATCTGTTGGTCATCGGACAGGGCCATTGATTTTTACTATTCATGGGAAATATAAGGAGATCCCTGATGAGAATCTTCGTTACGATAAAACAGCTCGGCAAACGCCGCGAGGGGCTGGGACGTATTCCGTTTGATCTGCCGGAAGCGCCGCGAACATTGCGCGATCTTTTGAGCATGATGGTAGAAACAATGGTTGCACAATATAACGCCAGGCAACTGGAAACTCCTGTTTTTCATTATCTTACTGAAGATGATCTGCGGAATTCCGCAGAACAGACCGGAAAGGTCGGCTTCGGAACGCGCTATAATGAAAATGATGCCGATCCTGAACGCGCGGTCACTACGGCAATACAAGCCTTTGAGGACGGTCTTTACCGGGTGTTCGCCGGAAATACCGAAATCACAAGTCTTGATGCACCTTTGGAACTTGCACCGGACGAAACCATAACGTTAATCCGCCTGACCATGCTGGCGGGAAGGATGTGGTAAAAATGAATCAAGATAACATTACGCAAATGCTCGCCGCGCAACTTGAACAATCTCTGTCGGGAACGATACTGAACGAACACTCTCTGAATTCCACATGGTTGGAACCATTCAAAGAAAAAGCCAAACAATTTATCGGTACGCCGTATCACTTGTTGTCGGAAGTCCTGATGGATGCCGGAATGCCGCAAAGTATCGGTCATTTCACCGCTATCCTTTCCGCAGGATTCGCTGATAAGCATGACCCTTTGAATGAACATCCGGAAATTCTGGACGCATTGACAAATCCTGTGAATCCGTTCCTCATCGCTTTCTGGCCACCGGAATGGGTTCCTGTTGTAGCCAAGAGTATTGAATATGCTTTTTACGGTATTTATCAATCCCCTATACTGAGCAGGTATCGCTCCAGATACGATAAAAGCATCTATGCTATTTTACCGGTTATGACCGATCTGTTCGCAGTCAATCATATCTGTAAAACGCCGGAAGCGTTTGCCATCGAACGGATGAAAAATGAGATGGCGTTCACCACTTCGCTTGCACCATTTCTTGCCGTCATGCTGGATTCAGAAAACGCAGCTGTTACAGAGGCGTTCCGCGCGGCGGTCTATGAAAATTCGGGAACCGTTTCACATGAATTGGTTTTGTCATTATTTTTTTCCAAGCAGGAATCCAGTTGGAAAATAGCAGCAGATCTGCTGCTCGCGGCAAAATTGCAAGAGGGTCTGCGTCAAGCCGTGCTGGAGAGTTGTTCTAACGGTCGAGTGGAAGCCTTCAAATATATGATGCGTTTTATTGCAGACAATGATCTTCTGCGTTATACCGCAACCGTTCGCGCATTTGACACCTGGCTGGGCATTGGGTTTGACACGGTTCGGGCCGATACGGTCAGACGGATGTTTGCTTCCGCTCTTGCTGCGCTGGAAGATCCGGAACATTTCAAGGCGGAGAATCCACGGGATCTTTATATTCAATTATGGGCCATGGCCAATACCGAAGTGCTGGATGCCAAAAGGCAGGTGGAAAAACTGTTAATGGATGGTTCCGCGCCGTCGCCGCAACTTTCTGTCGCTCTGACATTTTATAAGATAATAGGCTATCAGCTGCCGGATGAAACCGCATTGGATTTATTAAGGCGTTATCGCGATAATTTCGCATTGTCGGCATGTATCCTGGGCTGTTATAAGTTTTCTGAGGATTCTCAGATAAGTTCCGAAGAAGCGTCCCGACTATATTTTGAGTTCAAGAAATTATTGCCGTATTTTCCAAAAAGAAACTGGATATGCAGCATCCCGCATTTGAATGGAGTCAACTGCATCTTTCCGTTTCCGTGCTGTGGATAAATATTCTGTTGCCGCTTGCTAAAAGAGCATGGAATGCGCCTGTTCTGGATGATTTGGCACAATCCATGTCGGAAATGCCGTCAGATGCGCGGTATCTCATGCTCATATCTGTGTTGGAATACCTTGCACCGAAAAAAGCGCTGCATCAATTTTCACAATTTATACAATTTATTTCAGAAAGGAGGTCGGAAAACGATAAAAAACTTCGGGAATCCATGCCGAATACACCGACGCTTCGTAATGTATTGTTCCGCTCGTTGGAAGATAAAAGCTCGTCGAATCGGGAGGTAGCGCTCTCTATTATTTCACGCATGAAGATTACAGAAGCAGAACTTTTGCGTGTGGAAAACCTGTTGTCACAGAAAAACTCATCAATCCGGCGCATAGCATTGGAAATATTGCTGAAATCCGACAATCCGCAAGCATCTGCCATACGACTTCGCGTTTCCGGCAATGCGGAGAAAATCGCGGCGGCAGACGAACTCATGCCGAAAGAAAAGGAGGCTCCTGCAATTGACAAAGCGCATGGATATGGACTTTATGACGTGCATGAGATATGGAATCCCGACCTTCCAAAACCGGACATGGCGTATCATCCGAAAAATATTTTACGCGACGAGCCCACTGCGGCAAAACAACTGCTTTCAGATTTATCGAACCTGTTGAACAAACACCGACAGGACGAATGCAAGGGAATGGAATCGCCATGTTCCGTGAGCGTTATTGACACAACATTGGACAAGGCAATTTCAATCTATCAGGATGTTCATTGGACCTCAAGTATGACCGAAAATATACCGATGCCAGAATTATGGGACGGGTGTTTTTCCATTCATCCGCTTTCCATTCGTGATCTGGTTCATGCGTTTCTACTTTTACTTTCTCCGGAACATCCGGATGTCCGAGAGGAATATTTCGGACTTTCCTTCAAACCGGAAAAATATGACAATGCCGGATTCCTGCGGGCAGTGATTCACCGACAGCTTAAAAACCATGTCGGATTTTCCAGAATTCGCCACGAACTTTGCATTGCCTCTGTCGCAGGAATGCCTGAATCATTCTGGAAGAAGCGAATCCCGCTCTATCATTCCTCCCAAAGCTTTATTGCGGAAAATGATGCAATTCAGTCTGTATTTGCGTTATTTGATTCCGCACTTCTTACCCGGACACTTTGGCGGTCCGTTATTCTTTCTGTCGGCTTCACCCCGGAGATGAAGTTCAGTCTTTGCGGAATTTTATGCTGCCTTTATCGCTTATGCTGGAGGCGTTTGACAAAAAAATCATCACGCAGAATACGCTTCGACGACTCCTGCTGACCTCGGAGGAGACTAGATTCGGTTTGAGACTGTCTTCAATCGCTAGGAACGACGAACATCCTGAAATCCGTGCATTGATCGAAGACGCCGTGAAACTGGAACTCCGCCGTGGGGAAATGCCAACAGGATTAAGTCGCGGATTGGGCGAAATACGCCATCTGCGCGGTGCATTTTTCTTTGCTGGATTGTTAAACGCGCTTGGTTCTCAAGCCCTGATTCGCGGATATGCGTGGGGAATCAAACCAGACAAGGCAACAACGTTCAGCCATCTGTTGAAAATCTGTCGTCCGCTCCCGGAAGATAATGCGGAAAGCTTCAAAAACAGCTTGCTCCGTTCCATTTTTTCTGAAAAACGTTTGCTGGAAGCCGCCATGTATTCTCCTGCATGGCTGGATTTGATTGGAACGTATTTGAACATTCCCGCTCTGTCCATGGCCGGATGGTATTTTCATGCGCATTTACATGAACAATACAGTTTTTTTGCTCAGGAAAAAGAATCGTATGTCATCCGTTATTCACCGGTTTCCCTTCAGGAATTTTCAGACGGCGCATTCGATATCAACTGGTTCCACGAGGCTTACAACGCGGTCGGGCCGGAAATGTTCTCCCGGCTCTACGATGCGGCAAAATACATTTCCGGCGGGGCCAATCACCGAAGAAGCCAGATTTTTGCCGACGCCGCCCTCGGAAAACTATCCGAAGCCGAAGTAGAGGAGAAAATCAAGACCAAACGCAACAAGGAATTCGTCATGGCCTACGGTATCTTGCCGGGAACAGATTTTCTGCACCGTTACGAGAACTTGATGAAGTTCAAAAAGGAAAGCCGTCAATTCGGCGGACAGCGGCAGGCAAGCGAAAAACTCGCGGTGGAAATCGCCGTCGCCAACCTCGCCCGTACCGCAGGATTCAGCGACGTGAACCGCTTCCTCTGGCGCATGGAGGCGGCCAAAACTCGACGAATTGAACGCCCTCTTTGCGCCGCACGAAGCGGACGGCGTGACGCTTTTCCTTGCCATTGATTCCGACGGACGCGCTGAAATCCGGGTTAAAAAGGGCCGAAAAAGAGTTGAAATCCATCCCCGCGTCATTCAAGAAAGACGCCTATGTGCTGGAACTGCAAAGCGCGGTAAAATCCCTGCGCGACCAGCACTCCCGTGCGAGAAAATCGTTAGAAGAGGCGATGATCCGCGAAGATGTTTTTGAATATGCCGAAGTGCGTGAACTGATGTCGAATCCGGTTCTCGGGCCGTTGGCGTCGAAGCTCCTGTGGCAGGCCGGCGACACCATTGATTTCTTTGAAAAACTGCCGGAAACGCCCTTGAAAATCGCTCATCCGACCGGCCTGCTCCGCTCCGGGCGCTGGGCGGAATTCCAGCGTCTCGCCGTGGAACGCAAACTGGTTCAACCGTTTAAGCAGATCTTCCGCGAACTCTATACGCTGAACGCCGATGAAAAACTTGACGGCATGAAGTCCGCCCGCTATTCGGGAAATCAGGTCATGCCGAAAAAAGCTGTGGCGTTGCTTCGGACGCGCGGCTGGACGGTTGATATGGATGAAGGCTTGCAGAAAGTTTTCCACAGACAGAATCTGATTGCCAAAATTTACGCGATGGCCGACTGGTTTTCTCCTGCCGAAGTGGAGCCTCCGACGCTGGAATATGTTCTCTTTGAACATCGCCGCACCCGGGAAATCATTCCGCTCGAAAAGATTGTACCGGTTCTGTTCTCGGAAGTGATGCGCGATCTGGATCTGATGGTGAGTGTCGCACATGCCGGCGGAGTCGATCCGGAGGCGAGCCATTCGACCGTTGAAATGCGTGCCGCGCTCATTCGCACAATGCTGCCGTTCTTCAAACTTGACAATGTCCGGATCGAAAAGAGCCATGCGTTCATCACAGGTAAATTCGGAGAGTACACGGTTCATCTGGGAAGTGGTGTCTGCCACAAACAGGCGTCCGGGATGCTGAACATCCTTCCGGTACATTCGCAGACGCGCGGCCGGATCTTCCTGCCGTTTGCCGACGATGATCCCCAAACGGCCGAAGTCCTGACAAAAATTCTCTTCCTCGCCGAAGACGACAAGATCAAAGATCCTTCCATTCTCGAGCAGATCAAAGGAGGCGGTCAGTGAGCTTTGACAGTCTGAAAAAATCTCTATTCTCTCGTCGGCAATTTGTAGACTGCTGAGTGTTTACGCCGTCGATGCGCAAATCGAAATCTGCAAGACGGAATCAATGGGAGAAAATCAATTATGAGATGGCGTGACATCCAAAACGGGACATTCCGAAAGTTGGATTTGCGTATTGAAAAACGGCGGATATGCGTATTCTCACCGGTGTGTTGCATGATGCTTGTTTTGATTTTTTCACAAATCCGTTACACACGAAGACGGCTGACAATTCCTTTGACGCGCCATCCGGCAGAAGTGAGAATGACAAATTGCGTCCGATCAGTCTGGTGGATGGTGAATTGATTTTGTATCCCGTGCTTCGTCCCTGCGACTGGCAGATCACGCTTTCCGGCGAATGGCTCAATAAGCCGGAGCGTCTGCCGAGAATTGACGTCATCGGGGCAAAACTCACCCGAAAAGTCGATCAGGAAGGCGATTTCCCGCCGGAATACCCGCCTGAAGTATGGTATCATTTTCGCTTGGAACTGTATAACTACATGCTTCCGTGTTATCTGGATGTGTTGCTTCGCGGCTGGAAGGATTTTCCATTGATCCGTTACCATGACATCTCCAAGGCGTATGATTTGGCAACCCGTAAAACCATCATCTATCCCGGAGGCCGCCCGTGATTACCTGCCATTGTCCGCAATGCGATATAACCTTCCGGCATGAGGATGCCGAGGCGGTATTCTGTCCGAGATGCAAGACGACTTTGTGTGAAATTATTCTTGAAACTGAAGAAAAAGACCAACCTCCTCCCGGCAACGACTTTGACAAGAAGGCGGTAGGATGCGGAATTATACTGTCGATATTATTTCTTATGCTCTTTATCACTCTGGGATATTTCTGGTGGCAGAGTTCCCGGGACTTTTTTACTCCGGTGATCGCCCTTGTTATGCTTGCGGCTGCTCCGAAAATGATCAGTTCTCTCTTCGAAAACCATATACCGGGATGTGTCTGCAGTGAAGACTTTGAGATGTATTCTCCCGTCTATCGGATCGTGAAAAGTGTTTCAACATTCCTGTATGTCTTCCTGGCATTCGGAATCTTTTTGCTGGTGCTTCCATTTGCGATAATGAGTGGTCCAGCAGGATTCCTGGTTTTCCTGGGAATACTCTCGCTTCTGCTTTTACCAGCATTGTTTTCGGTTTTCCGGCACAGGGGAATGCGAAAGATTCTGTTATTGAGCATCCTGGCCGGTGTAATCAGTGGAATATTGTTGATCTGGGTGGCATTTCTGGGTCCGTTGTCCCGCGTAATGCGAGAAGTTTCATCCGCGACACAGCAACAGGAGACACATCCGTGATCACAACTTATTACCCCGGATACAAGATTGCCTTCCGCCGAGACAATGATGCCGAAAGAAGCGTCTATTCTCTCCGAAATGTCCCGCAAAAGGAGGCCTCTGTCATGTACAGGAATCAATAATACTGTTTTTGTAAAAACAGGCGACTCTTTACCCAAGTAAAGGTGAACATAGCGCCATCGGTCATAGGAGTAAAGTAGCATGGCCCCAAAGCGATTGCAAACCTGAATTGAAAAAAGACTGACACAACCATTCGGTCGTTTTAAAGCAGTTGCAGCCTCTTGGGACGCTCAACGCCCGGAATGTGCCATCTGTTCCAGAAGACACCAATCCAGAGCTTGCAATCGGTAAACAGCAGGATATAGTAATCGAGAGGTAGACGTCAATCTTTCATAAAAAGTTGCCTGTCCTAAGAGAAAAGCGCAGAATCATGAAAATGCTTGAAAAAATAAAAGATTTTTTCAAATTGAACTGCGAGGTGATTGGCCATTCTTCTGCCCCGGAAAACGTCGATCTGTTGAATCAGATTCTGCACGATATGGGAGCTGTTCTAAAAAAAGTCTCAGGAAGGCCAACTGTCATGTATGTGTCCATTTACAAGCTCGGTGAAGAGACTATTAGAGTTGAAGAATGGGAATATGGAGATATTCTTGTTCGCGGTCGAAAAAGATTGATCGAAGAAATCAAGACAAAGATGACGGAACATCATGAATCCGGTGGCGAATGATGGAATATATGCAGAAATTCAAAGAAAAAGCAATTGAACGTTTTTGCAGATGGGGAAAAATAATCCAGCGCTTCCCGTTCAGAAAGGAACAGCCGGTTTATTGCCGATATTCTTCCCTGCTGGGTAAATATCTTGCTTTCCAAGTTCTCAAACCGCTGGATGAAGAACCATATCCAGAACGAATTGGAATTCAGTTTCTTGATTGGAGTGGTGATGATTTTATCTCAAAAGATGTTTTTACCGACATTCATCCGTGGGGGAGTAATGCATTTTCTGGAAGCTCCTGTTCCACGAGGCTTTCAACACATGTTCAATGCTCGCCCCCTTAAAGTCAAACCTCACTATTTCAATGGATTGCTTCCCTGGTATAACTGGGATCGAATGTTTGCTTTTCAAAAAAGATTTTCCCACCTCTCTTCGGAGCGGAAAAAAAATACTCAATATAAAAACGTCAGTGGTTCTCTAGATCTTCGTGGTGGAACGACCGATGTGGAAATTCAAAATTCCTCTCTCGAAAACATCTTTACTGATGAATCAATTGCTTCGCTCTCCATCATTCAGTCCACTCTGAGCGGAAGCATCCAGGATCCGCAACAAGGAGCCAAACTGCGTTTGAGCATTTCCGGAAAAGAATATCTCTTTCATGGTCTTGAACGTCTTACCTGGTTGAGCCTGACGACTGATACAGACATTGATCTAAATTCCCTTGCGGCAACCTATCCCTTATTGCAGACTCTGAACCTCTTCGGCCAACCCGGAAAAATACATAATCTGGATGCCTTGCGCAATTTGTCGAATTTAGAGGTCTTTTTCTGCTTCAACATGTTCGGTTTCGATGGTAAAGATATGCCCCTGCCGGAAGAGTTGCCCAAAGTTTTCTATCTGGAATTTGACACACTGCCGACATTTGCCGCCAGTCAACTCCGAACCAAATGGAATCATGTCGACGGTGTCGTATTCAAACTTTCTCATACACATAAGCCAGAGTGGTTCCTCAGGAACAAAGATAATCCTTTCCGTAGCTGGAATGATTCTGAAGAACTGCCGCGCAGCATTGCCTCCAGAGCGGAAAAAATCTATCGCAACGCAAAAAAAGAGGTTCTTTTATTGAACAGTCATCAGGATCCGGCTGTCCGCCGTTTGGAATTCATCAGGATCATTCAGGATTTTGTCGGAGCATTCAATACTATCGATGCAAAGAAATTCTGGTTTGCCACCATAGAAAGAGAAAAAATTTATGACGCGGGGTACGAGCTGCTGCGAACAGCTCGGGATCATGCCGGAATCGTTATGCCAGACGAAGAGTTCTCCTCCGTTTTTGACGAGAAAAGGAATTGGTGAAACTATGTCCAGGAAAACTTTACTACAATCAAATCTGATGCGGCACTCAAGCGAAGCAGTCGAACAGGAGAGATTAAAAACAGATTGAAACCGTACTCACAGATTAGCATATTTTATTTTTTCCATATTATACTGCATGGAGGACTTTTTTTATAACCTTTTGCCATCACCAGTGCCCAGTATCCATAATGAAGAGTCAATATCATCAGGACTCCGAGATTGATTTCCTTAACATAATAAGAAAGGCTCTGTCACAACAAATGGTTGATTTTTGACGAGAAATAGCGTATAATAATAGTAAGAAACAGTACCACCGAAGGAGGTAATTGGATATGCCTACTATCAAAGACGCATTAGATATTATCGGTAAGTTGACTGTCGCAGAGCAGGAAAGCCTTAAAACAATGCTTTTAAGTCCTGCCTTTGTAAAGTCTTTGAATATTGAAGATTTCGTAGCAAAGGAACGCTTTGCAAATGGTCGTGTATGCCCTCTTTGTGGCTGTATCCATGTGGTTCGCAATGGTCATCGTAAAGATGGCACACAGCGATATGTATGTAAGGATTGTGGCAAGTCCTTCGTGATTGCTACGAACTCCATTGTGTCTGGTACAAGAAAAGACTTGTCCGTGTGGGAGCAGTACATTGATTGTATGATGAATGGCTTATCCATTCGTAAGACTGCTGTTGCTTGTGGGATTCACAGAAACACCGCATTCCTTTGGAGACACAAGATTTTGGATGCACTTCAGAATATGGCAGACGATGTTACCCTTGACGGCATTATTGAGGCTGACGAAACTTTTTTCGCCATCTCGTACAAGGGCAATCATAGCAAGAGTAAGACATTTGCTATGCCACGCAAGGCTCATAAGCGTGGTCATTCTACACATATCAGAGGCTTGTCCCAAGAAAAGGTATGTGTTCCTTGTGCGGTTAATAGGAATGGCTTGTCTATCTCCAAGATTACGAATACTGGTAGAGTTTCTACAAGAGATTTACATCATATTTATGATGGTAGGATTAAGACCAATTCCACTCTTGTTACGGACAAGATGAACTCCTATGTGAGATTTACAAATGCCAATGGCATTGACCTTGTGCAGTTAAAGACTGGCAAAGCCAAGAAAGGCATTTATAATATCCAACATATCAATAGCTACCATAGCCAGCTAAAGAGGTTTATGCGTGGCTTTAACGGTGTTTCTACCAAGTATCTGAACAACTATCTTGTGTGGAATAACCTTGTAAATTACGCCAAAGAAAGCGACATGGAGAAAAGGAACATCTTCTTAACTTTCGTTTTGGCAACATTGAAAACTGCTAAATGCAGAGATTTATCAAACAGACCAGCAGTTCCTCTGGTCGCCTAATTAGAATTTGTGGAGATGATAAGATGGTCAATATAACAGATGTAAAACAGATTCTTCAATTTGCAATAGATGCGGAGATTAAAGTCTTTCTTGATGGTGGCTGGGGTGTAGATGCTCTTCTTGGATATCAGTCAAGAGCCCATAATGATATTGACATTTTTGTAGAAAAGAACGATTATCAGAACTTTATAGAAATAATGAAAGCTAATGGCTTTTATGAGATTAAGATGGAATATACAACATTGAACCATACTGTATGGGAAGATTTGAAAAACAGAATTATTGATTTGCATTGTTTTGAATATACGGACGAAGGTGAAATTCTTTATGATGGGGATTGTTTTCCGGTAGAAACTTTTTCGGGTAAAGGAAGAATTGAGGAAATAGAGGTTTCCTGTATTGAACCATATAGTCAAGTAATGTTCCATCTGGGATACGAGTTTGATGAAAATGATGCACATGATGTGAAGTTATTGTGTGAGACACTTCATATCGAAATTCCAAATGAGTATAGATAACTGCAAATAACAGTTTGTAGGGGAGTTCTGATACTCCCCTATAAAAAATGGCTATTTATCAACTGTTTGTTGTGACATAGCCATAAGAAATAGTTTCTGGATCTGAAACATTGATAGCTGCAGGACTTAACTGTTTTGCGAGAGGTGCGGTTGGCCCCGAAAGCTGGACAACTTGACTTGGTGTAAAATGCCCGTTAAATTAACCTGAAAAGGGAGGGCGTTTTATGAAAAGTCGTATGACTCCAAATTCAAAAGCCGTGTGGCATTGGAAGCGTTGCGCGGGGAACTGACCGTCGCCGAGATCGCGGGGAAATATCAGGTTCATCCGAATCAGGTTCAGCAGTGGAAAAAGAAACTCATGGAAGGAGCTTCCGAGATTTTCCTGTCCAAGGCCGAGCGAAAAGAAAGCAAGCCGTATACCGAAGACGATCTGATGAAGAAAATCGGACGCCTCGAAATCGAGAATGACTTTTTTACGAAGTGTGTCCTTGGCCTGCGGCTTGAATCCAGAAAAGCTCAAATAAGCGATCAGAATCCGGATTTAAGCGTGAATCGTCAGTTGAAGCTGCTTCAGGTGCCTCATTCGAGCTTTTATTACAAAAACCAAAGGGAGATTTTCCGGACAGCTTCCGACGAGCGGGTCAAGGACGAAATGATGGAGATTTATATGGAGACGCCCTTTTACGGAGTTCCCCGTTTGACTGCAGAACTGAAACGTCGCGGATACAGAGTGAATCATAAACGGGTGCGCAGGTTGCAGAAATGCTTGAATTTGCGAACAGTCTATCCGCGTCCGCATTTCAATACCTCGGAACCACATCCGGAACATGAGAAATTCCCGTATCTTCTGCGCAAATGCAAGATAGAGCGTCCGAATCAAGTATGGAGCACGGACATCACTTATACGGCGGTAGCTGGCCATCGGGCATTTGTAATAGGAATTGTCGACTGGTTCAGTCGCAAGGTTTTGGCTTACAACGTAGTGAATACAATGGACGCTTTTCATTGTGTTGAAACGTTAAAAACGGCAATGGATTCCTACGGGAAACCGGAGATTTTCAATTCAGATCAAGGCAGCCAATTCACCAGCTCGGAGTTTGTAACGGAACTCCGGGTTCATGGCATTCTGATCAGCATGGACGGACGGGGACGATGTCTGGATAATGCAAAAATGGAGCGTTTCTGGTGGGCATTGAAATATGAGGACATCAAAATAAAAGAGTACGTCAGCTTGCCGCAACTCCGTTTCGGTGTGCAGCATTATGTGAATTTTACAACTCCAAGCGGATTCATTCGGCTCTCAATATCGGACGCCGGATGAAGTCTATTTCGGAACTTGTAATCGTCAAACAATGGCATATAGTAAACCAAGGGTCTTTACACCAATCTTTTAATAAAACTTGTCCAACCTAGGGGAGAGGCGCAAGGTGCCATTACCATAATTGCCATTATCGAAAAGAATAGATAGTAACCAAAGATAAAATAAAATGTCTTTTTCTGCTGTTTTGATATTATCAAGCATATATGTGCAAGCAATATTTCAAGTCCCAATAGAATATAATAGACAAGAAATTTATCTAACATTACTTTAGTTATCGTAGTTATAATTTCAGCAACCACAAGAGAGATTGATATTCCCAAAAAAGAACGATCACGCCCCATTGAAGACTCTTTCTAAAAATTATATTTCTCATAAAAAACTCCCAATGGTGTTGAAATTGCGCAATCAACTCAAGTAAACTATGCGCCTCTCCCTGGGTTGGACAACATTTTATTGAAAGATTGGTGTAAAAGCCTTTAATGACTCCTCTCTCTTCCCCCTTTAATCACTCAAACAAAGTATCCGCCGGAATCATCTACAAACTGCCGTAAAAAAACGGCCAATCCGTCAGGTGAGTTATATATTTGAACGGCCATTGCACGCTAATATAATTTTTCACAGGTAAAAATTATTTCTCCAGTTTTTGTGATATATGCTTGTTGTGACTTGTTCAATAAAACGGAACCTAGACCGTGATAAAAGTCAAAAGCTGCCGTAAATTGCGGGGAAATTACAAATTCACCATTCTTGTCAATAAATCCCCACTTACGCTTACTAGATACAACAGCCAAATCGCCAGAAAATGAATTTACGTAAGCGAATTTACATGGGATACAAATTTCTCCAGCTAAATTGCAGTAACCACTATAGCCATTATTATTCTGAACTACAGCCATCCCTTCATTGAATGCCCCTGCATTACGAAACTGAAACGGAATTTTGACCTGAAAGTCAGAGTCAATATATCCTAGCTTATCATCATCAGAAAGCCAAACCGCAATACGGTTTTCTTTAAAACCTCCTCCCCAGCATCCATATTTAAAGTCTTCCACAATCTCATTTTGAGTATTCACAAATCCCCAAAGTTTCTTTTTGACTCCATTATTGTCGATTTCTTTACAGACAGGACATAAGTTTTCGGAAAAAAAACCAATTCGATCATACTCAGGCGGAATAATGATATTACCCGATGTATCAATCATCCCGCAGCGCATGACAGGATTCCGCATTGAAAGCAGACTTTGGGACTTTCCCAAGATAAGTTCTGACAAACAGGGGCGTAGCCATTGGTAAATGAAGTACTGGCGAAATTAGGCAATTTGATTTTCAAATCTCCTTCGGTATTAAAAATCCATATCCAGCAGCAAAAAAACATATCTTCTTGATAACAATAATGGGTTGAATTACGCGCAAAAATAAAAGGAATTACGAGCTCATTGCTTTTCATTAATGACTCCAACTTTATCTCCTTTAGCGACGACAGCACACCCACATGAAAACTGATAGGCCAAATCGTACTGAGGAACAATTGCAACATTCCCAACAGAATCAATGAAACCATATTTATTGTTAATTTTAATTGGATATAACATAATTACCTTCTGTTCGTGTATTGTAATGGAGGGCTCTTATTGGTGCCTAAAAGAAAGCCCCCGCAGGGAATTTTTAACTTTAGCGAAGCCCTGGAGATTCGCCACGTTGGTCAAGTAAAAGAGAGACTTCCGGTGCCCACTCGGAGAAAATCCTCCGCAGGGAGTCTCAAAAAATAACTGCTATTCAATTGTCCACGAACTCTCGTTGCCTCAAGGACGATGTTTTGACGAAAAGTGGTGCGCTTGAATTTTAAATTTGCGCACCATTTCTCTCTTGCACATGGCATTTCCTGTCGGAAAAATAAGATGTACTTAGTATTCTCAAGAGTCTTCTCCTTGTTCATTACAGAACGAGCTTCTTAATGCATAAAAGTTATTGATGAATCATGAGAAAGCTGAAGACTTCAAAATTCATCACTTTCTTTTTTCAATTCGATTTATCAATGCTTTATAATGTGACATAAAAAATTAATCTAACAACATCAAAGTCGACTCGAAGGAAGAAAACGATTAAAGTTTTATTGCTTGTTGCATTCCTGATTTTTGAAACAATAGTACTCTCGATAGCCCGTTTATCAAGCTGTTCTTGAACAGTATTTACATCAAGCTCATTCAAAAATGGAATTGCTTTTCCTAATACGTTCCATAATTCTGATAAATTCTCAGAATCAATTTCAATAGAATACTCAGAAAAGAAACCGTCTTCATATTCTTTTATGGTTTTTTCGATTGCTGGCTGGTCCAACCAAGTGATCAATGGCGACATGTTTTTTGAGGACGATTGTTGCTCTTTGCTGCCCCCTGCGCTTGAAAGATTAGTGATGGCTTTCCTTGCCATGCTTCTAATGATACTATTGCGTGATCGTAAGTAAGGTTCAATGAGTTTCATAGTACTCTGGTTACCAATCAATCCTAGAGTTTCAATAACTGTTGCAATCACCGGCTCTTGGGGCGAATTCAGTAGCTTTTCCACGTAAGGAAGGCAGTCCGAAATCTTGTTTTTACCGATCCAATAAAGAAAACGCCCAATATCAGAGGTATTGCGTTCACTTATGTATCGATTAACACGCTCGATATTAGCCGGGGTAACATCCAAGTCATTTATAATTGCATTAACAACATACCAACGATAAAGCTCATCTTTCCCATTTTCATATTCGCGGAACAAGTATTCATTAAATCCCTTGATTTTCAAAGGTGTAATGATTCTCTGTATTACTATTTGCTTGATGTACTCATCTTTTGCATTAATAATATAATCAACAAGCAAATCCCTTTATTACTGAAACATCCCTCTTTGATAACAAATTTGAATCATCTTTTCCAGTAAGAGAGTTTATTGACTCAAACAAATGACTCTCTGTGTATTTTTCATTAACCATAAATCACCTCGCAATATAGCTTCTCTAGAGTGCACACGACATTATTGTCATGAGCGGGAATAAATGATTCTGTTTTTCTGTAAAAAACAGATTGACACTTTTCCCGGTCGATAAATTGACTGAATAAAGTCGACATGATTTTCGCCATCTTTTCATGTCATATTTTTAATAACCAGCAAATAATATTTGCTAAAATCCCATTATTTGATATAGAGTCCCAATTCCGGTTGGAAGAAAAACGATCAATAAATTGTTTCTATCATCTATTGATAGGTTTTTTCTCATCAATTTTGTCGATAACGGAATAAAGATACTTCTTAAAGTTATCTCCGTTGTCAAAAGAGGTCCATGTATAATCGATATCTTTAGATTTATCGACAATATATATCGCATATCTTATAAGAAAACGTAATATTAACAAAAGTAGTTTGTTACGCACGTTGCGCATAAAAAATCCTTGGGTTAAGATGATGTCATGTGCGAGAATAAATGGTTCAGTTTTTCTGTAAAAACAGGTGACGTGTCTCCCGGTTAATAAATTTACAGTCAATATGAAAGAACATTATGACAGAATTCGCCCAGGAAGTAAAATAGCATGGCCCCAAAGTAATTGCAACCAAGTGACGCGTCTATGCTGCCATTAAAAGTTAATTCTAAACTCCGGTTTGGTAAGAGTAGTTCCAGCTTGCAATCAGCATTCTTCGGAGTATAGTAACCAGAGGGCATTATCTTAGTTTTTCGACAACTAATTGCTCAACCAGGGAGAGACGCTCAAAATGATCTGGAAAATCATTCTCGCGATCGTCGCCGTTCTTTTCATCGTCTGGCTGCTTCTCCGGATTTGGAAAATCCGATCCCGGCGTTCCGGTTGGATAGACTTCATCAATGTAACCACGGCTTTGTCCTCGGAGCAAATGCCCGTTCTCGCCTCCGAATTTGAGGAATATATCCAAAAGCAATTTGCTGTCACTCTTTCTTCACAGACATTTGCTGAACAGATGGAATTTCTGCTTACACACGCCGAAGAGTTGAAACTGCCCGCCGGCGCGGAAGACTTTCCAGCCTGCCGTCTGCCGCATACTGATCAGAGTTCCTGGATCGCAATGGGAGCCTATATAGGCGAACTCGTGAAAGCGCAACATCCCCAATACTCCCGATGGGCAAAAAGACAACGAACCACCGGCCATAGAAATTGACTACCGGGACGGAGTGGTCCGCGACATATTTTCCCCATTCCGATTCCTGTATCAAGTACTGTACGCCGGGTATCCGGAACTCGCTCCATCTGTACTGAGATACGGGTATCGTCATATGATTCGCGCAGAAGCCGTCAATACCAAGCGCGGATTGCGCCTGACGCCCGAAGAAGTCCAGGAATGGGAGGAAATTATTGTGAAACATTTCGGTACGATACGAAATGTTTTTCACGAACTTGTCTCCCCGGATATTCATTGCGACATCTATGTGGTTGATCCTCCGGATCAGGCAAAAGTCTATCTGATCACCGGCGGCATGAGCGGATACCTGATGCCGGTTCCTGACGAACTTCAGGCGGACGGAGTTCCTGAGCGCCTGGAGCTTATGGTAACTCTTCCGGCAGAGTGGCCACTCACTTACAAGGACCTGCGCAATAAGGCAAACTATTGGCCGATCCAGATGTTGAAAGATCTTGCCCGGTATCCAGTCGAGAATTTTCAGATGCTGAATAACGGCCACACGGCAGGAATGCCGAAGCCATATGGCGACACAAAATTCACTGCCGCACTCCTGCGCACTCCGGGACAACTGTCACCGAAAACACGCTTCCGGCTTTCGGCTGAGGTGGAAACCGGCCTGCTGCAACTGATTCCGATTCTGCCGGAAGAGAGGGAATATCTTGCCTCACATGGACCGGAAGGATATGTTCCCTTTGAATACCTTGACCCGATGATTTCACCTCATCGTCCGATGCGGAAGCTGGGCACATCAGAACAGGAGATTTAGAATATGAATTTCTTTCATCGAATCTTTGCCAAAGAGAAAAAATTCGGCCCGGGCGAATAATGGTCCGTTTTTCGAGCAGCTGGAGTTCCGGAAATCAGACTGGCTGGACGTTTTTTCTGTCTGTCTCGGGAAGATGTATGTCATTCAAAGTGCTGTCGGCAAAAACGGTGATTGGTGATTCTGATTGGGAGGTTGATTTTGAACATGGCATCATCTCTTTCGGCAAGCGGAAGTTTCCTGCACAGCTGATCGGCACAGAATCCTCGGTCAGCAATACCTGGCAGTGGGGCTGGAAAAACGCTCCCGGTTTTGACGAACAGCGACTTGTTCTGGCGGATCAGACCCGGCAGATCGGCCAGGATTGGGGGTTGTCCCCATTGACTGTGGAGACGTTCGAACTTGACGAAACTTTCAACGGACATAATCTTTCCATCGTTACCTGTGGAATATCTCTGGAAAACTGGTGTTACTACCGATGCGAGCATGACGCTGGAGCCGCTTTGGTCGCATTTTCCGGAGTTCCAGATCGTGTGTTTGATTCGATTTCCGCAGAGGATTTCGCAAATACGGTGATGAGTTGTATTCAACAATTCGAGCTGAATCATAAGATATTCATAGAAAGTTTTTTACTCTGGAACAAAACTCCTTACTGGTGGAACGACAACAATCTCCTTGCAGATTTTGGAACGAACCAATTAAAGATTCAGTTCATGATGAACGACAACAGACCGCATCTCAGCCGAATCACATTTAAGGCGTAATCGAGAAGAATTCCCCACGTTGTTTTTATGAAGCGCGATCCCAAATAGATTGAGAATAATTAACCGGGAAACTGCAGAAAATTTGAGTCATCAGTTCTCCGAAAAAACTTGCAAAATTTTATCTCTGCAGCATGCAGAAAGGAGTGTTCAATGAAAACAATTCCTCCATTTAAGCTGAAACCGGAGCCGCTGAATGAAGCAGCAAAGAACTTACCAAAGTTCAAATGGGCTGGTGATAATATTGGCACAAGACACCAATTAGGCGGAGAACCAACATATATTCAAGCCAAAATTCATCCTGTTTGTCCTGATTGCAAAGAAAAAATGACCTTCTATGCTCAGCTTGATTCGATCAATGACGAATTCTGCATTGCTGATTGTGGTATGATTTATGTTTTTGTCTGCCTGGAATGTAATACCGTAGAAGCATTTATCGAGTCGTTTTAACCAGGTGGAGAGTAACTCCAGAAAGTTACAGTAATTTTTAATAAAGTTTACCCAGAACTTGCCTAGGATTTGTTATGTATAGATGTAAAATAGTATACAGCGATGATGATATAACTATAATAAGAAGCAAAAGAATTCTATTCCTTTTGTTTCTCTTGCCTGTCGTTTTTCTTATGTTATTTGTTCCTTTCTATTATTCTATAATGTTTTTATTGAAGCAAAGCATTATATATCGTGCTGTATTTTACTTCATTATTTGGGGAGTTATTATAGCATTTGTGCTTTATTATTTTTATGAATTTCTATTATATATATCCTCAATTGAAATAGAATTAAAGAACGAATCCATTAGAATAAAACAGACAATTTTAGGAAAGATAATTCATAATAGTTCTTATCCTTTGCTGATCCTTTATCCTTTAAAAAAGATATTTCTGCAAATCAATGTTCTTTAAAATTTAAGAAGAAATATTTGCCATCAATATCAATATATTCTGAGGATATACTAGGTGTTATAGACACAATAGAAAAGAAACTCTATAAATATAAAAACAATACCGTTTCCAATAATGCGTATATAACAATATATAAATTTATATATCAAAATATAAAAACGCAGATCTAAAAGACATCAGCGAGATAAATGAGGATGAATCACGTCTGACCAGAATTCCCAAACATATATCAAAAAGATTTAAAAAGATATTTTTCTGTTATATTTTCCCCAAAATGGCATTAGTTTTAACAAACAAAGGGATTATAAAGATGAGTTTTTTCCAAGATCATATATCCTGTGTTTTTTGTGGTGATATATCTGACATAGAAAATGATCTCCTAAGTATTTTATCTATTTACACAAATAAATTATATGTATGCACAAAAAGAATGTAATGCACCCCTTTTTTCAAGGGCGGCATTACGTAAAGCAGTCAAAAATGCAGATTTTATTTTTTGAGAGTTCTTTATGCCGCCTGTTCCTCTTTTGTGCAGCAGACGCATGAAACCATCTTTCGTATTCATAAGGCGTCATGTAGCCTAGTGATGAGTGAGGATAATCCTCGTTGTATTCCTTTTGCCATATGTTCAGAGCGTTCTCGAAATCGGCTATAGAATCAAACTCCCTTGGCCAAACCAGATCTTCCTTGAGCGTTCGAATAACCCGTTCTGTATCGGCATTGCCTTTAGGATTGCTGTAACTGGCGAATATCTGTTGAATTCCAAGTTCGGAACAGGCTTTGAAGAAGGCTGTTGAAGTGGGTTGGCAACCATGATCACTGACCAATTCCGGAATAACGATGGCTTCTCGAATTCCATTCGGAAATTGAAGGTTAACAGCCTCATTCAACGCGGCAATCCAGTCCGACGATTTGCTACTCAGACTCATATGAGCAGATAACAATTTCTTTGTTCCCCAGTCTATGCAACATGAAGATATACCCATCCGAAGGCTGGAATCATCACTTTCGTCATATCGATGCCCCAATACCGATTGGGAATAACCGTTCTTGGTTTCTGCGTCTTCGCCTTTCGAGGCGCTTTTAAACGATGGTTCTTCGGGACAAGCAAATGATTTTCTTTCATGAGTCGAAAGATCCGCTTCCGATTAACCGGCAATTTTTCATGATACTTCAAATATGCCCAGATACGACGATATCCCCAATAAGGATGTTTCGCCTTGAGTTGTTGAATCCGTAACAACAATTCCTGGTTCGCCTGACACATACTTTTATGCCGCTTTACCAATCGTTTTTTTAATTCTATGGTCAACTCGCCGATCGTCTCTTTGAGCTTCCGGTTTTCGCGTTCTAATCGCTCACGGACATGATCCCTCCGCCCCGCTCAAATAGTTTGGCTCCATCCGTAAGCAGTTGATCCCGCCATTTGTAGTACATCCCTGCGAGATTCCATGCTCATTGCACAATTCGCTGATCCGGCACTCTCCCTTCAGCCCTCAAGCACTATCGCGAGCTTTTCCCTGCCTGTCCATTGTTTTTCGTGCTCATGATCTTTCCTTTCCGATGACTCTCTTAATTTAGCACATCTTTCAATGGGGGCAATATAAGAATCAGTGTTTGAACATTCCATGAACTATCATAAAGAAAAAATTTTCAGTGCCTCATCTCCAATGAATCAAATAGATGTTGACTATATAACAAAACACCGGTCATGGTGAAGAAAGATACTGTCTGGAAAATTGCGTACTGGGAAAGGCACTCCAGATGCGCAGGAAGAGTCTGAAAGACGAAATAAACGCGGGGGAAATCCTTTGATTCGTGCTATTCCATGCCGTTACGTGAACGCAAATTTTGTATAGAAAATATAGGGTGGGGCAGATCCCTGGTTTTAGAAATCCTTCAAACCATTTTCCTGTAGCTTTAGCACATTTCGCTCATTTCGCAGGAAAGGGCAAAATGAAAATGGCTACTCATGAGACAATAATGATAAACGGAGATAGAGTATTTGGCGGACAGACGTTGATAAATCCCGAGAAAGCGGTCTCGCCCGCTTCGCATTGAAGAATCTAGGCGGCATTGACTCCCCGATTGTAAACGTGGTAGCAGCCACGCGATAACCTGTTTCGGCTTATTCGCCCCATTGTTTTCTACCTATCCTTGTCGGTTGTGTAATAATATTGCATTCATCTTTCTCATATTTCATCAGTTAAAACACATGGCACCTTTTTTTTCGTCAGTTAGTAGAACACATGGCACCATTTTTTATTATAAATGTCACCAATTACTTCCATATAACTCATTCTGTTGCATTGTGTTTATCATCGAGGCCTCGGGAAGATATGTTTTGTTTTTTTTAATTCTTCATCAAATTTTGATTTAATTATATCTAGAGTTTTTTGTTTACCCATAAGCATTAATGGCTCATATTCCTCGAGCACAATCTTAACTTTTTCATTACGAAATTCACAAACAATTACGTTAAGTTCACCACATGGAGCCCCATAGTCTTTAATTATAGTCGCCCCCATAGACTTCATAAATCTTAAGAATAGTACTATATCCTCTTTTGAGTAAAGATTTTCGAAAACTACTCTACTTATACCTAATAAATCTTTAATTTTTTTCATAGTATTGCGCCTCTCCCCTAGGTTGGACAAATTTTACTAAAGGATTGGTGTAAAGACCCTTGGTTTACTATATCCCATTGTTTGCCGATTACAAGTTCCGAAATAGACTTCATCCGGTGTCTGATATTGGAGTTCCGAATGAATCCGCCTTGAGTTATTCTCCTCGTTAGGGGCTTGAAAATTTTGATATCGGTCGAAATGAGATTTTATTGTTTCCATGAAAAGACTCCTGTTCCTGGAATTGGAATTGCATTAGATCTTTCATCGTTGTTTCACTTTTTGTTTTTAACTATATCAAAAGTCATTAACTTGCTCATACTTTATATAAAGTGATCAGGATGTTCAATATATAAATTCTTAATTTTCCTTTTTTGATGATTTGAGATAATCTCTGTGAAATAATTATAGAACTTCTAGACTCATTCAAAAAACTCTGTTCTCCAAATTTTTCTTCTGTTCTCCCTATATCTGGAATAATTTCGGGACGAGGGAAATAGAGTTCCGAACTGTTTACGCAAAAAGCCTCTCCAATACATACTTTTTTATATTTTTGACATACGGGACAAAACTGTTCATGATCTATTTTTGTGGGAGGAAGACTTGGAGGATAAATATAATCTACATGTAATTGAAAGAAATCTTGCGATATCATTTTATTTTCTTTGTCAATAATGTTCTGAAATCTAACACGGCAATTTAATTCTTCCAGTATTGCTTTTAGTTCTGCTGATACTATCCAGGCAATAGAGTGTAAGGGGCATCCTGAAGATATGTAATCTCATTAAAATCCTTTTTAATTTAAATGTTTTAATGATAATATCATTCTTTTGAACGCATATTGATCTCTTGCATATAGGGCATTCCTCGACATACTTGAAATGCTCATTGAAGTCTTTATTGTTAAAAACAATTTTTCTTTCCTATTACACAAGAAAAAATATCAAAATTTTTCTTGTCAGCTTCTGAATAAATAATATCTCGTCTTAACACTTCCATTGTAACAGAATTAGGATTTTCTGTCAAGAATTTTTTATAAAAAGCGTGAAATTCTTGGTATAATGCAGAATATTCAGTTAGAGAAATGTAGCCCCCCGCCATAGAATCAGCCTCTGGTTTAAAATGCTTCCTGTTCCATGCGTCTTCCATTTCTTCGACTTGAGGTCCATCTATTTCATAAGTGATAACAGTTTTCATTTATCTCTTCCTGCCTAATTAATTCTCAAAATCTCTTTACTTTTTCAGGTAGTGGCGCTTCCTATAAAAAAGAGCCCGTCCCAGTGCCATCCATGACTCTGTTCCGGTTTGGCTGGCACAAAAAACATCTGTCCTTTCTAAGCGCTTTCTTGCCGCGCTCTTCTAACCCCATGATTTCTTCCACACTTTTTATATTAGGTAAGATGAGCGGGAATAGCATCAAGGCATCTTATTTTATTCTTTCGAATAACCTGATAGAGTTCTTGTGATATGATTATAACCTTGGCGGCATCATTCAGATATTCTTGTTGACCAAATTGCTCATACGACAATCCAATAGCAGGAAGAGGTGATGCTGGACGTGAGATAAATAGCTCAATACTATTGGGGGTATAGGGATTTCCTAAATAAATTGCTGAAGGCATCTTACAATGCGTACAACAAGTTGAGAATGAGATTTCAGTGGGAGGCTTACAAGGCGGATACGTATTAAGAATAATTAATTGAAAAAAATCACAAGAATATGAATTTTCTTTTTATCATAAATATTTCGAAAAAGGACATCTGATGGGCAGAAATTTTGTAATATTTCTCGAAGTTTCTTAGAAACAACAAAAGCTACAGAAACATCAGAATTACTATACTCATAATCAACAGTTACAAAGTCTTTTTTTGCCTTTGCCAAATTCAGGATGAGATCATTTTTCTGTCTGCATATTGATCGATTACAAATCGGACATTCGGTAATCACTTCATATGCATGATTAAAATCATTCCTAGATAAAACAGCATGTCTTGCATCACCGCATTGAAGTATCTCATACGTCTTTAGATCAGCTTCAGAATAAATTTTTTCCTCTCTGATTCGGATAAAATTTACTGACGCCGGATATTTTGATGTATATTCCTTTTTGAAGTCTTCAAATTCACGATGAATTACAGAACCTACAAAATAACTAAAGTAACCATAGTAAATAGCATTTTTATCAGGGAAAGGGTATCTCTTATTCCATTCATTTTCAAATTCTATTGATTTATTTCCTTCGATTTTTATTGTTATTTCTGTTTTCATTTCATCTCCTTTCTTCTTTCTTTCGACTACCATAATGATAGGCGAAAAAAAGTGAAAATTACTTTTCAATATTCCTATTTGTTACTGGAAGGCTGCCACAAGATCCTCAACCCAATCTCCTATCTTGGCATTTTCATTTTGTCATGTGCGGGGAATAAATGGTTCTGTTTTTCTGTAAAAACAGGTGACATGTCTCCCGGTTAAAATAATTTTACAGTCAATATGATGGAACATTATGAGAGAATCCGCCCAGGGAGTAAAATAGCATACCTAAATGTGATTGCAAACCGGAATTGAAAATTGACTGTCACCACATCATCATTAAAAGATGGCTGTAGACTCAAGGGACGTTCAACGACCGGATGAGCCCGGCATCTTCCGGAAACCATCACCTCGGAGCTTGCAATCAGCAGTCTACAGAGTATAGTAACTCAAAGACTTTTACATCAATCATCCAATTAAAGTTGTCCGATCTAGGAATAAGGCGCATTATGAGTATGCCATTGCAGCAATTAGAGAACTTTATAGATCAGATTACAGAGAAGAAGACAATTATGTAAGAGGGATCATGCAAACTCAAAAAGGACTCAGTTTTCCTGCTTTAGTAGGATTCGGATGTATGATCACCGGTTTTTGGGCTGGTGCTAAAGTTTCTTCATGGCTGGCTGCATATATGGCCCCTATTTTTATTTTGGATGGACTAGAACCTTAAATGAAAACCTTTCCGCTATTCGCAAAGGCGCATTATTCACATTCTCAAATGGAGAAAACATTTATATAATGCATATTCCGTATTTGGGTGTAACCCTCTTTGGAATTAAGCTCTTTATTAGCCTCTTAGTTATAGCTTTTTATTATCTATAGCGGAAAGGGTCTGTAAGAAATTATTTGGAATTAGCATAGTGAAAGATTGGTTGCAAAACCGTGAAAAATAAGTCAGAACAATTACAATCTTCACGTATTTTCGATTTTAAAATTCTTTGATCTGAAAAGAGAAAAAATGAGTTGATACCATTTGAAACTGCATCTGATTACATCATGCAAACAAAAAAACGACTTACATTTTATGATATCATAGGAATTGGATGTTGCATTGCTGGTTTTTGGTGTGGCTTTAAAATCGCTTATTCATGGCTGGCGACATATCTTGCTCCATTCTTCTATTTTGGTTGGAAACGCGTCTGGCAGGAGGATCTTTCGGTTGTCAGCCGAGAGGGAAAGTGGTTCTTGTTTTCCAATGGAGAGAATATTTTCATAGGAGACATCCCTTATTTTGGGACTTTTTATTTTATACTTGAAGCCCTTGTCGGCCTTGGGATTGCTGCAATACTGATATGCCTCATTCAAAGAATATTCCTGAAATTTTTGGGAATAAAAATCCTTGAGGATTACTTGCCAAGTATTAAAAAACATGTAATTCAAATAATTCAAAGAACACATGATGCAGCCACACGCTGAAATCGGAAATTGGTGATTGCCATATCGATTGTCTCCGAAAACGGGATAAGCACAGCCCTTCATTCGCGTTACTGGTGATAAATCTCCTTTTCTACAACTCGTCATCTTTTGTTATCTCGCCATGCTCCCTTTTCCCCAAAATCGTTTTGCGCCCAATGCAATAAGAGCTATAATAGCATAATATCTTACTAACACCCCAGATCAACAATACGATCTGAATAATAATGGATGTAATGAAAAGCCAAGTGGGCAATAAAGGATAATGCCGAGAATAATCACCCAAAAGTTCACTGGAATCATCACCACAGATATACCGGCAATAGTAGTATTGAATTATAGATTCTACAAATTGAACTGGCAAATACATAGGCAATGTCCAACATACACGACTTTGGGGATTATCCCATTCTTCATAATATGTGAGAAAAAAGAAGTAATTATGTATGTAAATTGGAATTGGCAATGGTTTTGCATTACAGATTTCTACACCATTCTTTCTTGATTGGAGCCCATGAAGTGTATAAGTGTTTGAAGGATGTCCTAAAACAAATATCATTGGTTTTTGTTTATTCAAAACAATTACCCCCATACCTCGTTCACCAGATAGTATAGGTTCATTATACGGCGGGAAAAAAATAAACTCCACATAATGGGGGAATGAAAAACCAAACAGCTAACAAACAGAGAATTATCAGTCCACAACCGTTTCTTTTTTTGATATTTATCTGTACCCAAAATCATGGCTATTGTCCTGTTATGTGAACGAATTGCAGGATTCTGTAAAACCGTTGACCCATTCCTATAATATAACAGTAAACCAAATACGGCATTGGATCAGATTTTGCCTTGCTTTCAGTCACCATTTCAACCATTCAAAACTTTGTTCCGGCGCAACTTGTTTTTTTATGATCTCTCCGTCTGTATGAAAATACTCCATACTAGTTGTTCTATTGTTTTTTCTGTCAATTATCGTTTCATTAAATAATAGCCCATTTTTATACTTTACGATGATACAGTTCTCCAAATCATTTTTGATGAAATAATCAATACTTCCATCATAATTATACCAAATATCAATATAATTGTTCTTATTATTCTTGTCATATAATATTGTTCGTGAAGGACGTCCTCCTTGATATGCATCGTAAACTTGAAGCATTTTACCATTCCGGAGATCAAATAGCTTGATAAATGAATTCAATTTTTGAGGTTTATAATGCTGTGAACCAATCACGACTCCAAAGAAAAAGAATAATATAAACGCCAAGATAATGAATATTTTCCATCGTAGTGAAGGCATTTGTTTATATCTCCTTGACAGAATCTGCCCTGGGAGTAAAATAGCATGGCCTAAATGTGATTGCAAACTGGAATTGAAAATTGGGTGACGTAACCGCATCATCATTAAAAGGTGGCTGTAGACTCCGGGGACGTTCAACGACCGGATGAGCCCGGCATCTTTCGGAAACCATCACCTCGTAGCTTGCATTCAGCACTCTGCAGAGTATAGTAAGCCCAAAGGCTTTTATATCAATCATCCAATTAAAGTTGTCCAATCTTGGAAAGAGGTATATTATGAGTATGTCATTGCAGCAATTAGAGAACTTTATAGATCGGAGTGATTTTCAAAGTTTTGAAGAAAATCTTTTTTCTCAAATAGGAGAGCAATATACGAAAAGAAAGATATTCGATAACCTATGATTTTATTTTATGTGTTAATTGGGATTACGAAGATCTATTGAAGTTCTTCATAAATAACAAAGATAAATTGAGTGTTTATTGTATATATTTTTATAAGAAGTATTTAAATGTTTCAGTAGATCAAGATCAGGATTATCCAAAAGGTGAAGGTGTGGAGGAATGCGATATAATCACCGAAAGATTACCATTTTGGAAAGTAAGTGCCCAGCCAGCCCCATCTGGATTTGAGGCAGACAGCGTGGTATGTTCTTCCACAAACCGTAATAATGGGAGGACGGCATGGGACGGGAAGGACGAGATTATTGGGAGGCGCAACTGTCAGAATATTGGGACAGCGGTCTGACGATTCAAGAATACAGCGAGCTGAAGGAGCTGCCTTACGAAAGTACCCGCCGCTGGATCCGAGTGTTGCAAAAGGCACGCCAGGATGAAGCGAGCACCCCTGAATCGCTGGAGCTGGTAGAAGTCAAACCATTGCAGACAGATGCAAGGAATGGTTCCGGGATTCGGTTGCTGGTTGACGGCATAGAAATCGCAATCGAGAAAGGTTTCGATGGCACTACACTGTCCGAAGTGTTGAATCTACTCAAGGCACGGTCATGTTCGGCTTCGGCGGTTCGGTAAAAATCTACTACTGTCCGACTCCGGTGAACATGCGAAAATCGTTCGACGGTCTCGCAGGGGCGGTGGAAGAGTATATCAAACAGGATCCGGAATCAGGACATGTGTTCGCTTTCTTCAGCCGTAATAAGAAACTGGTAAAGTTACTGCAATGGGAGGACGGCGGCTTTGTGATCTGGATGAAACGACTGGAACAAGGCGGCTTTCATATCCCGCAATCAGCCGATGGCCGGATTGAATTGAGCAGTCGAGAACTTGCGGCGATTTTATCTGGAATCAAACCGCAGCGTTATTACAAAAGATACTCGAAAAAGTCTTGACAAAGCTTGAATTTGAGGAAGTTTCCGGTATATTTTCATTATGGTATTACCGGAAGTTACAACGTTGGCAGAGGCGCAAGACGCCATCCGCGAGCTTGCTGAGGAAAATGAGAAACTCAGCAATGAGCTGGCGTGGTTCAGACGGCAGCTGTTCGGTTCCAAAACGGAACATTATATTCCCCGGGATGACACGCCCTCGCTTTTTCCCGAGGAGATGTCACCTGAATCCCCGAAAGAAGTCCCCACGGCTACGGTAGCCGAGCATGAGCGAAAAGTGCGCCAGGCGAATGCGCTTTCCGAGATTCCAGGTGACCTGCCGCGGGAAGAACGCGTGATCGATGTTCCAGAAGAAGAGCGTCTGGGAATGGTGCTGATCGGTTATGAAGAAAGCGAACGGATCGCTTATCGAACCGGGTTGTATGTGATTCATTTCAAACGCGCCAAATATGCCGATCCCTCGGACACGCTGCGCGGTGTTGTTACGGCTCCCGCCCCGGGGGATGTGTTTGATTCAGTCAGCGGCAGAACCCGTTATGACGCCTCTTTCATTGCCAAAGTTGTTGCGGATAAAGTGGAGAATGCCATCCCCCTGGAACGTCAGGCGCGGATGTTCGGCAACGAGAGACTTCCGGTGGCTCCGTCTACGCTGGAAGATCTCTACAAACGTACGGCAGACGCTTTGCAGCCCCTTTATGAGCGGATGGTCGACCGGATTATGCAATGTGATATTCTCCATGTGGATGAGACGTTCATCAAACAGTTGGTCAAGGGGGCAAAGAAGTGTAAGCAAGCGTATTTGTGGTGCCGATTGACGGGAGTCGGTCCGCCAATGATTGCCTATCACTTTTCGCCGTCCCGGTCCCGGGATGTTGCAGAAAGTCTGCTCGGAGATTACTCCGGAACAATCATTAGAGACTCTTACGTGGCCTATGAAAAACTGGACTGCGAGGTCGCCTGTTGCTGGGCTCATGTCCGCAGACGCTTTCTGCAGGCCGTTGAATGCGGATATACGAAAGCTGAGGCTCCGCTGAAACTGATACAAGCCTTGTACCAGATTGAGCGTGTTGCAAAAGAGCGGGCAGAAAAAAAGGGAACGGATACCGCTCTCTTTCATGCGCGCAAGGAGGCACGCCGGCAATCTCAGAAGCTTGTCCGGGAATTTTTTGAACAGTGCCGGGTTCTCAAAGGAGCGGAACGTCCGTCATCTCCGGTCGCTCAAGCCGTCTCTTATGCCCTGAATATCGAAGAGGAGCTCAAAAAATTCCTGAAGGATTCCAGACTGAATATCGACAACAACCCGGCCGAACGCCTCAACCGGGGAATTGCGATCATCCGAAAGAACTGTCTTTTGCCGGAAGTGAGGCTGGCGGACAGCGTCTCGCTATCCTGTATTCGTTCGCCGCGACATGCAAAGCGAACGGCATCTGCTTTCGCAAGTGGCTCGAAGACGTTCTGCCTCGTTTGAATTCCACTCCGGCGGGACAGATTGATTTGCTGATCCCCAAGGGAGAAGCAAAGTAGTCAATGAGCTCGGGCTCATTATTATGAAGAGGGAAATGCCGTCGGGCGGTCATCATAGCCCGACGGCATTCATCTTTTGGTAAATTCCCACTCAAAAAAATCCCTCTTCCTCCTCACCATGGGGGTCGCTGGGCGCTTACTTTGGAAAGGTAGTACAATTAGAATATTTTGTTATTTCTATTATCTTCAAAACAAAGATTATAAAGGCTTGGAAGCATTGATAAGAAAATGTAAGATCTCTCAGTGCAGGAAATTCATGAAAGAACTGATTGGCCTTTTGGAATGTTTGTTTCGATAATGAAGAAAGTGCATCCTAATATTGAACTGCCGCAAGAGGTTAGCAACCAGGAATTGAAAAATAGACCAATGTGTTCAAATTCCCATTAGAAAATGGTTGTAGACTCTAGGGACGTTCAACGGTTGAATGATTCCGAAACCATCACCTCGAAGAATGATAAAAAATAATTAGCATACCAAAACAAGTAAAATTCAAACCCAAAAGCAACCTCATATTGCAGGAAACCCTATTCCAATCTTAAAATAAAGCATAATAATACCGATTTGTCTTGCATAGTGTTAATTGGTAATAAAAAACTTTATAAATACAGTATTGGCATAAAATGACCTAAGAAATCAGCTTTTTGAGGTCAATATAATAGCGATGATCGCAATTACGATCAGGAGTTCGATTAAAGAGAAAAGTCTTCGATTCATTTTTTGATATTCTCTTACCTCTTTGCTGTTCAAGCGTTTGCTATATACTATCCAATATAGCCCCGGATGGATAAAATGTCAAAAAAGGATGGTTGAGCTGTCGGATTTTCGCTGAAAAATCATGGTTTGGAAGGGAATCAAAAAAAATTTCACCGGGGCTTTCCGGAGGAGAGGTTGTGCGGTTTTATTTGGAATTAAGTTTTGTCTTAATGCAATGGAGATGAAAAAGGAGGGGCGTCATCAGACACTCCTCCCTCGCTGGAAACGGCGATTTCGACTCAGTAGCGGTAGCTCTCCGGTTTGTAGGGGCCTTCCACCGGAACGCCGATGTAGTCGGCCTGCTCCTGCGTGAGCGTGGTGAGCTTCGCTCCCAGTTTGGCCAGATGAAGGCGCGCCACCTCTTCGTCGAGTTTCTTGGCGATCAGATAGACGCCGACTTTCCGGTCCGGATTGCGGGCGATGTCGATCTGGGCGAGCGTCTGGTTGGTGAAGCTGCTCGACATCACGAAGGACGGATGCCCCGTCGCACAGCCAAGGTTGACCAACCGCCCTTCAGCCAGCAGATAGATCGAATGGCCGTCGGGGAAGGTAAATCGGCTCACCGGGCAGGAGCTCCCCTTGATCTCCAGTTTGCGGATTCCGGGATACTGCTCCAGCTCTGCGACCTCGATCTCATCGTCGAAGTGGCCGATGTTGCAGACGATCGCCTGATCCTTCATCTTCGCCATGTGTTCGGCGGTGATGATCCGGCAGTTGCCGGTAGTGGTGACGTAGAGGTCCGCCTCGGGCAGGGCGTCTTCGACCGTGCATACCCGGAAACCCGCCATGCACGCCTGCAGCGCGCAGATCGGATCGACTTCGCTGACCAGCACCCGCGCCCGCTCGTTGCGCAGCGCCTCCGCGCATCCTTTGCCGACGTCGCCGTAGCCGCAGACCATCACCGTCTTGCCGGAGAGCAGCACATCCAGCGCGCGCTTGATTCCGTCGGTCAGGCTGTGGCGGCAGCCGTAGATGTTGTCGAATTTGCTCTTGGTGACCGAATCGTTGACGTTGACCGCCTGAAAAAGCAGTTCGCCGCGGCTCTCCATCTGGATCAGCCGGTGCACTCCTGTCGTGGTCTCCTCGGAGACGCCGCGCACCGCCGCCGCCACCTTGTGCCAGTGTTGCGGATCCTCTGCCAGCACCCGCCGGAGCAATGCATTGATGATCTGCAGCTCCTGTACGTCAGTCGGCACATCCAGAATCGAAGGATCGTTCTCCGCCGCCACGCCACGGTGGATCAGCAGCGTCGCGTCGCCGCCGTCGTCGACGATCTGATCCGGGCCGGAGTTGTCCGGCCAGGTCATCGCCCGGTAGGTGCACTCCCAGTACTCTTCGAGGCTCTCGCCTTTCCACGCGAAGACCGGTACGCCGCCGGCGGCGATCGCCGCCGCCGCGTGATCCTGCGTCGAGAAGATGTTGCAACTGGCCCAGCGCACATCCGCGCCGAGCGCCTTCAACGTCTCGATCAGCACCGCCGTCTGGATGGTCATGTGCAGACTGCCCATGATCTTCACCCCCTTGAGCGGCTGCTCCGGGCCGTACTTGGCGCGGGTCGCCATCAGCCCCGGCATCTCCTGCTCGGCGATTTCTATCTCCTTGCGGCCGAAATCGGCCAGATTGATGTCCCTGATCTGGTATTCCATTGGAAATTCACTCCCGGTTATTTGACGATTTTTCCCTTGATTTCACTCCACACCGGCTCCGGCAGTTCGGAACCCACCACCTTGACCACCTCCGACGAGACGAGCGACCCGTACCAGGCCGCTTCCGCGAGCGGCCGCTCCCGGAGCACCCCGTAAAGAAAGCCCGCCGCCCAGAGGTCGCCCGCAGCCGTCGTATCCACCGGTTCGGCCACCAGCAGCGCCGGTACCTTCGCAGTTTCGTTCCCACGCCGGATCAGCGAACCGCGCCGCCCGAGTTTGATCGCGGCAATGTCGCACCATGAAGCAAGCCGGTCGAGCTGCTCCTCCGTGGTCAGCCCGTCGAAGAGCGCAGAAGCCTCTTCCTCATTGGCGAGCACGATATCCACATAGTTGCGCAGAATATCCGGCAGATCCTCGCGGAAGTCGCGGACCACTTCGAAGCTCGCCAGATCCAGTCCGATCCGGCAGCCCGCCTCTTTCGCGCGCCGCATCACCGTCGGGAGCACCGCCGAATAGAGCATGTAGCCTTCGATGTACACCCAGTCATAGGCGGAGAAATCGACCTTCTCCGCTTCGTCGATCCGAAGCAGCAGCGATGCCGCGAGGCTGGAGCGCATCGTGCGCTCCGCGTCGGGGGTGATGAGCGAGAGGCAGGTCCCGGTCGGCGCTTCGCCGGTGGTGACGAACTCCGCGTCGGAGCCGCCCAGCTCCCGGAATCGCGCCCGGTAGAAGTCTCCGTTGGCATCATCCCCGAGCTTGCCGAACATCGCGACGTCGAGTCCGAGACGGGCCAGCGCAAACACCGTGTTCCCCGCCGAACCGCCCGGCACCCGCTGCGGATTGCCCGGGAGACGCGCCAGTACCGACTGCTGGAAGTCGGCGTCCACCATCAGCATCCCGCCCTTTTCGCCCGGAATCGTCGCGAGAAACGCATCGTCCACCCGGACCAGAATATCGAGGAGCGGTGAACCGACACCCAGCAGTGCCGGACCCGGTGTGCCGTGTGCCATCTTCACTTCCGCGGGAATTTTTCAGCGGCGGCCTTCAGCTCCGCCACCCGGTCGATCTTTTCCCACGGGAACTGCGCCCGGCCGAAGTGACCGTAGGCGGCGGTATCCTGATAGCACCAGCCCTGGCCCGGATGCTTGAGTCCGAGCTGGCGCACGATCTCCGCCGGCTTCAGCGAAAACACCTCGCGGATCACCTTTTCCAGATCGCCGTCGTCGGCCAGCACTCCGGTGCCGTAGGTGTCGACGTTGATGCTCAGCGGTTCGGCGACGCCGATCGCATAGGCAACCTGCACTTCACACTTGTCGGCCAGGCCCGCCGCGACGATGTTCTTGGCGATGTAACGGCACATGTAGGCCGCGGAACGGTCAACCTTCGACGGATCCTTGCCGGAGAAGGCGCCGCCGCCGTGGCTGCCGACGCCGCCGTAGGTGTCGACGATGATCTTGCGTCCGGTCAGACCGGTGTCCCCGTGGGGGACCGCCCACCTCGAACCGGCCGGTCGGATTGACGTAATAGCGGATTTCTCCGCCGAGCAGTTCTGCGGGGATCACCCGTTTGACCACGTCACGCACCAGCGCTTCGAGCCATTCCGCAGGCATGTCCGGTGTGTGCTGATGGGAGACCACGATCGTCTCCACCGCCTTTGGCCTGCCGCCGACATAACGGATCGACACCTGGCTTTTGGAATCCGGCCGCAGATAGCGGTATTTCACCGGATCGCTCTTGCGGAGGCGTGCCAGCTCCTCGACGATTTTGTGGGCGTAGTAGATGGTGGCCGGCATCATGTCCGGAGTTTCATTGCTGGCGTAGCCGAACATCATGCCCTGGTCGCCGGCCCCCTGTTCGGTGAAGCGGCCCATCCCCTCGGTCACGCCCTGCGAGATGTCCGGGGACTGCCGGTGGATGCAGATCATCACCTTCGCGTCGTCGGCGCAGAACCCCACCGCGGGGTCGTTATAGCCGATTTTCCGGATCGCATTCAGCGCGACATCCTGCCAGTTCACCTTGGCACGGGTGGTGATTTCCCCGAGATCACAACCAGGTTGGTGGTGGTCAGCGTTTCACAGGCCACACGACTCTCCGGATCCTGCGCCAGACAGGCGTCGAGGATCGCGTCGGAAATCTGGTCGCACACCTTATCCGGATGCCCTTCGGAAACCGATTCCGAAGTGAACACGTGCTCTGCACGAATCTTGCTCATCTTTCTTTTCTCCTGTTCGGAATGAATATTGAAATCGTTATTTCTATACGGAAAACGCCCGGCGGCAACCAATCTGTGCCGTCGAGCGAAGTTTTCTGCGGTTATCGCAAGCGTTGGATCATGATCTTTCCGGTCAGCGACGGGGAATCCGCATCGGAACCGGAACGCCGCGGCGATTCTGCCGCCAGACGTTCTCGCCCGATCCCTGGACCGCGGGCTTGTCTTCGCCGTAGCTGATCGTCTTCATGCGCTCGTCGGGCACGCCCTTTCCGGCCAGATAGGCGCGGATCGCATTCGCCCGGCGTTCTCCCAGCGCACGGTTGTACTCTTCGGTGCCGCGCTGGTCGCAGTGCCCTTCGATCAGCAGCCCGAGGGTCGGCTTGTCCGCCATGTAGGCGGCGATCCGGTCGAGGTTGGCCGTTTCGGAGGGGACCAGCAGATCCGAGTCATAGGCGAAGTAGATGATCGGCATGTTGAGGCGGTTGCCCGAGGGGTCGGCCAGAACCCAGCCCTGATCGTCGGCGCCGCCGACGTTGCTGGTCGAATCCACCCACTCTCCCACACCGGAACCGGAACCCGGGGCAAACTGCCCGCCCGCGCCGGCGCCGAGGCCGGTCGCATTGTAACCCGGATCGTCGATCGCCTCCGGAACCGGGGTGAGGTCTTCCGGCGGAACCTCATTGCTGAACAAACTGCAACCCGCACCGACGAATCCAAGCACCGCCGCCGTCAGGGCGCAACTCATGAAATGTTTCAACTCCATGGCAAATCCTCCTTCTCTGTAGGAATCCAGATGAAATCGTTATTTTTATGTTCTGGTGTTTGATTTAAGATAAGCGACAATTGTGAAAAATGCAATCAGAAAGGAGGTAAAAGACGATTTTTTTTCAGGAATCTCCTTTTCCCTGCTTCTTCCGGTGGAAAAAACCTTGATATTGGCGGAGAGATGCGCTATATTTTCCTTATCATAATTTTCTTCAACCAACTTATTTTTGCAGGAGATCGATCGAATCATGAACATCGACTGGGAAAATCTTGGATTCAAATTCATGCCGACCCGGAGCAACATCCGTTTCCATTACGAAAACGGCAGCTGGGATGAAGGACGGCTCTGCTCCGACTACAACATCACCGTGTCGGTCGCCGCGAACGTTTTCCACTACGGGCAGGCGATCTTCGAAGGCGGCAAGGCGTTCCGCTGCCGCGACGGAAAGGTCCGTATCTTCCGCCCCGAGGAGAACGGCAGGCGGCTCAACAGTTCGGCCCGCCATCTGCTGATGCCGGAATTCCCGGTCGAAAAGTTCGTCGAGGCGGTCAAGACCGTCGTGCGTGACAATGTCGATTACATCCCTCCCTACGGCACCGGCGGCGCGCTCTACATCCGGCCGGTGATGTTCGGCACCACGCCGCAGATCGGCGTCGGCTCCAGTCTCGCGTACGAGCTGATCATCATGGTCGTTCCGGTCGGCGCCTATTACAAGGGCGGCATCAAGCCGGTCGACGCGATGATCTCCCGCGACTATGACCGTGCCGCACCGCACGGAACCGGCCATATCAAAGCGGCAGGGAATTATGCCGCCAGCCTGATTTCGAGCAAGCAGGCCAAGGATCGCCACTGCGCGGTGGCGCTCTTTCTCGATCCGGCGACCCATACCTACGTCGACGAATTCGGCACCAGCAACTTTCTGGCGATCACTCGGGACGGCCGCTATGTGACCTCCCTTTCGGATTCGATTCTGCCCTCGATCACCAACAATTCGCTGATGACCATCGCCGCCGATCTCGGCATGCCCACCGAGCGCCGCCGTATTGCTGCCGCGGAACTGCCCGACTTCGCCGAAGTGGCCGCCTGCGGTACGGCGGTGGTGCTCACGCCGGTCGGTCGCATTCTCGACGGCGACAAGGTGATCGATTACCATCTCACCGAGATCGGTCCGGTGCTGCACAAACTTTACAACGAAATGACCGGCATTCAGCACGGTGACCGGCCCGACCGCCACAACTGGCTGACGGAGATCTAGTTCAAATGCGTATCTTTCGACAGGCGGAGGAGCTCCAGCGTTTTGCGCTTGAAACCCGCCGCGCGGGGAAGCGCATCGCGCTGGTTCCCACGATGGGTTTTCTCCATGCCGGCCATGCGTTGCTGATTGATATCGCCCGCGGCCGCGCTGATGTGGTGATCGTTTCCATTTTTGTGAATCCGACCCAGTTCGGGCCGGGTGAGGATCTCGACAAGTATCCGCGTGACTTCGAGCATGACCGGCTTGTCTGCGCCGAGCATGGCGCGGACGTTATCTTCGCTCCGGAACCGGGGGGCGATGTACGCACCGGACGCTTCGACCTGGGTGGAGGAGACGATGCTCTCCCGGCCGCTCTGCGGAGCCCGTCGTCCCGGCCATTTCCGGGGGGTGACCACGGTCGTGACGAAGCTCTTCCATCTCGCACTGCCGGATGTCGCGGTGTTCGGGCGCAAGGATGCCCAGCAGCTGCTCGTCATCAAACGGATGGTGCGCGACCTCAACTTCCCGATCGAAATCGTCGCCGCGCCGCTGGTGCGTGGAGCGGACGGGCTGGCTCTTTCGTCGCGCAACCGCTATCTTTCGGATGAGGAGCATCAGCAGGCGCTGGTGCTTTCCCGCGCACTCCGTGCCGCGAAACCGGCGCTGGAGGAGGCGGGGCTGGAGGGCGCTCCGGCGGTTGTCTCCGCTGTCCGTCATGAGATCGAGGCCGCCGGAGGCCGGGTGGATTACGTCGAGCTGCTCGACGTCGAAACGCTGGCGAACCCCACTGCGGAGACGAAGGAGGCTCTGTTCGCCCTCGCCGCCTATTTCGGTTCGACGCGACTGATCGACAATGAACTCATTCAGGTGAAGAAATGAAGAAAATCCGGTTTGATTCCCCCGATTTTGAGAAGGACCTGCGGGCGCTCTATGAACGGCCCTCCTTTCCTCCTGAGGTCGGGAAACAGGCCGCTGCTATCATCGAGGAGGTCCGGGCCGACGGAGATGCCGCGCTGATCCGTTTTGCGGAGAAATTCGACCACGTGACCCTCTCTCCGGACCGGTTCCGGGTCGGAGATGAGGAGATCGAGGCTGCGAAGAAGGCGCTCACTCCGGCGCAGAAACGGGCGATCCGTACCGCGCTTGCCCAGGTGCGCGCCTTTGCGAAGCGAACCATGCCCCGCAACTGGCAGGCGGAGGTTCGCCCCGGTGTCACGCTTGGGGAGAAATTCGAACCGCTCGACCGGGTCGGCGTCTACATTCCGGGCGGCACAGCGCCACTGGTCTCCACCGTCATCCACACCGCCGGAATCGCTTCGGCCGCCGGAGTGAAGGAGATCGTCGCCGTCACTCCGGCCCGGAAGGACGGCAGTGTGCATCCGGCGGTCCTCTACGCGATGAAGCTCGCCGGAGTGACCGAGATCTACCGGCTCGGCGGCGTCTACGGCGTCGCCGCGCTCGCCTGCGGCACGCAGAGTGTCCGCAAGGTCGAGAAGATCGTCGGTCCCGGCAACGCCTACGTCACCGCCGCCAAGCGGTTGCTTTACGGTGAGGTCGCCATCGATATGGTCGCCGGTCCTTCGGAGATTCTGGTGATTGCCGACGAAACTGCCGATCCCGCCTTCATTGCCGCCGACCTGCTCAGTCAGGCCGAACATGGCAGCGGATTGGAGCAGGCGGTGCTGGTGACGGTTTCCGAGCCGCTGCTGGAACAGGTAGAAGCGGAGTTCCTCCGCCAGAAGGCTTCGCTGCCGCGGCTGGCTACCGTCGATCGGGTGATGGAGCATGGCCTGTTCCTGATCCTTGCCCCCCGACCTGGAGCGCGCGGCCGAAATTGCCGGTCGGTATGCTCCGGAGCACCTGGAAATTCAGACCGCCAGACCGGAGCGTCTGGCGAAACGGATCACCGCCGCCGGGGCGATCTTCCTCGGTCCGTGGACGCCGGAACCGGTTGGGGATTTCTGCGCCGGCCCTTCCCATGTGCTGCCGACCGCGTCGAGCGCGCGTTACTTCAACGGACTGGAGACGCCTGGATTCTTCCGCCGCTCCAGTATCGTCCGTTATTCGGAAAGTGCTCTGCGGCGGGAAGTTTCCGTCATCGAAGCGTTTGCCGAAATGGAAGGTCTGGCCGCCCACGGCCGTTCCGGCACCATCCGGGTCAGGCGTTTCTGAACTTTGCATTCTCCCGGGAGGCTTTCCGCCTCCCTTTTTTCATGCCCAAAAAGGCGGCCCGAAATCCGGGCCGCCTTTTTCGTCATTCTGTAACAGGTGCCGCTTATTCCGCCGGCACGAAGAGTACCGTGCCTTTCTTGAGCATGCCGTCGCGGGGCAGGTCGGCATTGAGCTGCTTGAGCGCCTCCACGGTCGTACTGTGCTGCTTGGCGAACTCATCAAGGGTGACGCCATCGCGGTCGACCTCAAACGGCATGGAGTTGCCGCTGATCACTTCGGTCTTGACTTCGACCGGAGCAGGTGCCGGGGCCGCCGTTTCGGTCACCGTCGCCGGAACTTCATTCGCGGGCGCCGGAGTCGCCGTTTCCGTTACGGCCGCGGAAGCCGCCCCCTTGAGCAGGTTGTCCATTTCGCGGGAAGCCGGAGTGGTTTCAACAGCGGCAGAGGCCGGCGCCGCCGTCACTGCGCCCTTGCCGGGCACCACCAGCTTCTGACCGATCTGGAGGCGGCGCACCTGAGCGTCGGAAAGGTTGTTCGCCTTCTGGAGGTCGGCGGTCTTCACCTTGAGCCGCCGGGCGATTCCACCGAGGGTGTCACCGGCCTTCACCGTGTAGGTGCCGTCTGCCGCAACCGCTGCAGCACTGGAGCTTCGGACCGTTTTGCCGTTGCGCCGTGCGCTGTTTTTGCGGACCGGACGGGTTGAGGTCGGAATCACCAGTTTCTGGCCGATCCGGAGCCGCCGGGCGCTCTTGAGATCCATATTGTTTGCCTTGAGCATCGCCGAGAGGCTGACGCCGTGCGCGTTGGCGATTTTGCCGAGGGTGTCGCCGGCCTTCACCGTATAGGTGCCGCTTCCGGCGGCGGCAACCGAACCGACGCCGCCGGACGAGGTCACGCCGGTCATCGGCTGAAACGTTTCCACCGGCGCCGCCGTCGCAGGCTGCGCAGCGGGGGCGGCGGTTTCCGTGACCATCGGCGTCATCGGAGCCGGGGCGGCGGTTTCCATCGGGACGGGGGTATCGGCCGGAGCCGGCACATATCCGCGTTCATCCATCACGACATTGGTACATCCGCCGGTGGCGAACAGGCCGCTGAAGACCGCAATATGAAGCGCCGCGACACCCACCAGAATCATAAACATATTTTTCTTCACTTCAACTCCCTCCCGGAATCGGTTTTACGAACAGGATCAGATCAAACTGAAAACGATACCTTACCTATAATATAAGAACATCCTTCGCAAATGCAAAGGACATTTGATCGAAAAAAGCAAAATAATTCAATTTCCCTTTGTTCCGCCGGAGCCGCTCTTCGCCGGCGGATCGTAGCGGAAGACCGTTTCCCCTTCCTTGACCAGGCCGAATTTCTCGCGGGCAACCTTCTCCACCGCCTCGGGGAACGGCCGAGCGCGGTGACCTCCGCGGAGAGTTCAGTCCTCTCCTCCTTCCTGTCATTGAGCCGTGCGTTGGCTTCGGCCAGCTCCTGCTGTTTCTTCTGGTAGTCGCGGTACACCGGCAGCAGCAGCACCGCCGCCGCCGCGAGCACCAGAATCAGCACGAAAAAACAGAAGATAGGTCGATACGGTACTTTTTTTTCTGCCGTGGTCCGCCATGGCCCGCCTCCCGGAATCAACTTTCCGCCTTGAGGGTCAGCAGAAATTCAATGTTGCTTCTGACCTTTTTCAACCGCCCGAGCAGCAGCTCCATCGCCTCGGCGGGCGGCACGCCGTTGATCGCCTTGCGCAGAATCCACACTTTGCTGAGTTCATCCGGATGCAGGAGCAGCTCCTCTTTGCGGGTACCGGATTTCTCCACGTTGATCGCCGGGTAGATGCGGCGGTCGGAGACGTTCCGGTCGAGGTGCAGCTCCATGTTGCCGGTGCCTTTGAACTCTTCGAAGATCACGTCATCCATCCGGCTGCCGGTTTCGATGAGGGCGGTGGCGATGATGGTCAGGCTGCCGTGGCCCTCGATGTTGCGCGCCGCGCCGAAGAACCGTTTGGGCTTGTGCAGCGCGGTGGCGTCCACGCCCCCGGTGAGAATCTTGCCGCTGTGGGGCTGAAGGGTGTTGTAGGCACGGGCGAGGCGGGTGATGCTGTCGAGCAGGATCACCACATCCTGCTTGTATTCGACCATGCGCTTGGCTTTTTCGATCACCATTTCCGCGACCTGGACATGGCGTTCCGGCGGTTCGTCGAAGGTGGAGCTGACCACCTCGGCATCGACGCTGCGCTTCATGTCGGTCACCTCCTCCGGACGCTCGTCGATCAGCAGGATGATCAGCTTGACCTCCGGATTGTTTGCCCGGATGCTGTTGGCGATCTTCTGCAGCAGAACGGTCTTGCCGGTACGGGGCGGCGCGACGATCAGGCCGCGCTGGCCCTTGCCGATCGGCGTGACCAGATCGACGATCCGGGTCGAATAGTCGGCGGGGTCGCGCTCGAGCACCAGCCGCTGGGTCGGGAAGTAGGGCGTCAGGCTGTTGAAGGGAATGATCTCCTTCTTGCGTTCGGGAGAGTCGTTGTTGATGCTCTCGACCTTGAGCATGGCGAAGAATCGCTCCTTCTCACGCGGAGTCCGGATCTGCCCGGCGACGAAATCGCCGGTTTTAAGTGCGAACCGCTTGATCTGAGAAGGACTCAAATAGATGTCCTCCGGGCAGGGCAGATAGCTGTAGCTCGGCGAACGGAGGAAGCCGAAACCGTCCGGCAGCACTTCCAGATAGCCGGAGCCGTACATCTGGCCGGACTTCTCGGCGTTGGCACGCAGAATTTCGAAGATCAGCGTGGATTTCTCCAGCGCGCCGATCCCCTCAATGCCGAGTTCCGCCCCCATCACTGCCAGTTCCGGCATCGACTTCTCCTGAAGTTCGGAGATGTTGAGCGACGGAACGATGTGGTCCCGACGGGGAGCGTTGCCGCCATTGTTGTTGTTGTTGTTGCCGTGATGGCGGGCCGGAGCATTTTCCTGGTCGTTCGCCGGAACACCCTCCGGTCTGGTTTCCGCCTCCGGAGCGGGGAGCGGTTCCGCAGCGGGGACCGGCTCCGAAAGTTCTTCAATCAGAAGTTCACGCATCACCTCTTCGGCCGAGGGCTCCTGGGCGTTCGGTTCATCTTTCCGCTCCACCTGCCGTTCGGCAATCTGGCGGCGCGGCGGGGCGGCCGCGCCGGGGGCGCTCGTTCTGGCGGCGCGCCGGCTTTTCCTCGTTCCCTGCGGTGGAGGCGGCGAAGTCGAATTCCGCTTCGACCGGTTTGTTCTTCACGCCGGGGCGGCAGGCCGCGGCGGCGTGGCGGAGTGTCGTTCTGACGGAGATCCCGTGCGGCGTCGCCGTCCGGAATCAAATCGCGGGTTTCATCCATTTTCATTTCCCTTGCGTTATGAGAATTGTCTGAGCAGCAGATCGATTTGTTGAGAGAGCTCTTCGGGCGTGCCGTTGTTGATCAACCCGTAGTCGGCTCGCTCCAGCTTGAGATCGGCGGCGAGCTGCCGCGCCTCCCTCCGGTGAATCTCTTCATCGCTGAAATTCCGTTTTCGCCGCAGGCGTTCCCGACGGATCTCCGGAGCGCTCCACACTGCGGCGACCGCGTCGAATTTCTCCGCCAGATCCGCTTCGTAAAGCAGCGGAATTTCAATGGCGGCGTTTGCGTTGTCCCGGCGGCAGTCGGAGATGAAGTCGTCGAGCCGTTCCGACAGGAGCGGATAGACCATCGCGGTGAGGGCTTCGAGCTCCGCCGGGTCGGCGAACACCAGCGCCGCCAGTTTGCGCCGGTCCGCTTCCCCTGATTCGAGCAGAATGCCCCGCCCCCATCGGGCCGTCAGCGCTGCGGCAAGCGGGCCGCCCGGCCCGTAGAATCCGTGGCAGATCTGATCGGCGTCGGCGGTCCGCCAGCCACGGGCGGAAAATGCGGCAAGGACGGAACTTTTTCCGCAGCCGAAAGCACCGGTGATTCCGAGAATCATACGTACGTAAACTTCTTTCCCCCGTCCGTGATCCGGACATGTGAAAACACGGCAACCCAGAGGGACAAATTGATTGGAAATAGAGATTGTTGAATAGATTTTCCTTTACTTTAACTTGAAATATCCATTTTGCAAGTTAACTTTAAAGAAAAAATCAGAAAAATAATCGAAAGAGTTTTTTTATGCAGCAGAAGATCCTCTCCTCAAAGGTGCTCGGCGCCGGTCGCTATCTGACGTTGAATGAACTGGAATTCCTCGACGACCGCGGTCGGGTCCGGCACTGGGAGAGCGTCGATCGCCGCGGGGGAACCGGCGCGGCCTTCCTCATTGCCCGGATCGTGCCGGACGACGAGATTCTTCTGGTCCGCCAGTTCCGTCCTCCGGCCGGGAAACGGATGCTGGAATTCCCCGCCGGATTGATCGAGCCCGGCGAGGAGGCCGCGGAGACTGCGGTCCGTGAGCTCTACGAGGAGACCGGCTACTGCGGCCGGGTGCTTCGCGTCTTTCCCCGGCCTGCAGTTCGCCCGGCCTCACCGGCGAAGCGATCAGCATGGTTCTGATGGAGGTGGACGGCGACGCCTGCCGGGGAAAACGATCCTGCCCCACCCGGAGGATTCCGAGTCGATCGAATGTTTCCGGGTGCCGCTCCGGGAGCTGCCGGTGTTCCTCCTCCGGCAGGAGCGGGAAGGGTCGGCGTCGATTCAAAAATCTACACCTTCGTGCAGGGAATGCGGATGGCTTGACGCGGCCGCGGGAAACGGCGGGGGAGGCCTCATAAGGGGAAATCTCCCGGCGGGTGTTGTATTTATGGAGGAGTGGTGTTATATTATTTCCCGCCGTGCCTTCACGGGGAGGCGCGCAAGAGGAACGATATAGACACGGCATTGAAATTTTATGGATCAGGGGCAATATCTTTTTTCCGGAGATTCCTACGATACTCCGGACGATGTTTCAAAATCTCTGCTGTTCCGGATGCTGCTGGGCAGCCGGTGGTATTTTTACTGGAATAATTTCTGGATCTTCTGCCGGACCGGGCGGTGCGGAAAGCGCGGCACCTCTTACCGCGGAGCGTCAGATCTACTATTCGAATCTGAATCTCCGGCTGGTGGAGCGTTGCGGTGGCAAAGTGCATCTCCGGGGGCTGGATCATCTTCGGGCTCTCGAGGGGCGTCCGGTCGTGCTCATCGGCAATCACATGAGTCTCCTGGAGACGGCGCTGTTCCATTCGGTCATGCGCGGACTGCTGGATTTCACCTTCGTTATCAAGCAGTCGCTGATGAAGGTGCCGTTTTTCCGCAGCATCATGACCGCGCTGGGGGCGATCCCGATCGGGCGGGAGAATCCGCGCGACGATCTGCGGGCGGTGCTCGAAGAGGGCACCGCGCTCCTGAACGCCGGCCGTTCGATCGTGATTTTTCCGCAGTCCACCCGGAGCGAGACGTTTGATCCGGAGAAGTTCAACTCCATCGGGATCAAACTAGCCCGCCGGGCGGGGGTGCCGGTGGTGCCCTTCGCATTGAAGACCGATTTTCTCGGAAATGGGAAGCGGTTTCGCGATTTCGGCCCGGTTCGTCCGGAGCGGGAGGTCTGGTTTGAGTTCGGTGCGGCGCGCAAAGTCGAGGGGAACGGCCAGGCGCTTCAGCAGGAGATTATTGAGTTCATCGGCACGCGCCTTGCGCAGTGGCGCCGGCGGGAAGAGAAGAGTATCTGATGCATCGTTGTCATCTCAAATAATACGGGAGAACAAAAAAGAATGGGGTTCGCGATTCCGGAGAAGATGCTGGCCTGGCGCCTCTACGGCGAGGGATGGAGAATTTCGGTGACAACGACCGGCCGTGTGAAGTGCCGGTGCCGGAGATTCGCGACGATGAACTTCTGGTCCGGATCGACGCGATCGGCCTCTGCTTTTCCGACGTGAAGCTGATCCGGGCGGGCGAAGCGCATCCCCGGGTCATTTCGAAGAATCTCCGGAAGGATCCGATCATTCCCGGTCACGAAGCGGTGATGACGGTGGTCAAGGTCGGATCGAAGCTCACCGGGAAATTTCATGTCGGGCAGCGCTACATCATTCAGGCCGACATCTACGTGAACGGCAAGGGATTCGCCTACGGATACGCGATCGACGGCGGCATGGCGCAGTACAGTGTGCTCGATCAGCGGGTGCTCAACGGCGACGAGGGGTGTTATCTGCTGCCGATCTCCGACTCGATGCCGTCGGCGGTCGCCGCGCTGCTGGAACCGTGGACCTGTGTGCAGGCCAGCTACATGATCGAAAAAACCGTCGCGCGCCGCTCTCCGGCGGACGGGTTCTGGTCGCCGCCGGCGACGATGCCGTCTACCGGGCCGGCGAACTGCTCCGGGCGGCGAAGCCCGCTTCGGTGACCGGCTTCGGCATCTCCGCCGCCTGCCGCGATTCGCTGGAACGCGAGCTCGGCGTGACGGTCGCGGTGACGGATACGCTCGATTGCGGGGAAAAGTTCGACGATATTTTCCTGTGTAATCTCACCGGGGCGAAGGCGGAGGCCGCCGCCCGGCTAGCCGACCGCGGCGCGGTGATCAGCTTCATCGGCAATTACACCGGAACTTCCGGCAGTTTCGATGTGGGGCGGATCCATTACGAAGGGTTCTTCTTCCAGGGGGCGCCGGGTATGGAGCTTTCGGCTGCGTACGGGCGCAATGTCCGCAGTGCGGTCAAGGCCGGCGGCTGCTGCTGGCTCCCCGGCGGTGCTGGCGCGATGGGGCAGATGCACACTCAGCTTGCGGTGGAGAATCCGAACGGGCCGAAACGCATTCTCGTCTCCGATATGGATTCCGCGCGGATCGCCAATGTCGAGCGGCAGCTCGGCGACGCGATCCGGTGGCGTGGTGTCGAATTCAAGGCGGTCAATCCGTCGGAGCTCTCTCCGGAAGAGTTCGACCGGGTGCTCCGGGAGTTTGCTCCGGAGGGGTTCGACGACATCATCATGCTTGTGCCGGTCGTGCCGGTGCTCTGCCACGCCGCCGGATATCTCGGCGAGGACGGCCTGATGAACATTTTCGCCGGAATTCCGGCGGGCAAGGAGGGGGTGCTTTCGATCGACGGCATCGTCAATCACGGGCACCGTTATATCGGTTCGAGCGGCAGCCGTACCGAACATCTCCGCCACACGCTGCTCCTGGCTGAGCAGGGAAAACTCAAGCCGGTGACCGCGCTCGCCGCCATCGGCGGAATGAATGAACTCAAACACGGGCTGCAGGCGGTGATCGATGCGAAATTTCCCGGCAAGACGGTGATTCTGCCGAATTGCCCGGATATGCCGCTGGTTCCGATTTCGGAACTTGCTTCGCTGTCGCCCGGCATCGCCGCCACGCTGGATTGCAGCGGGCATTACTCCGTCGCGACGGAGGCGGAGTTGAGCGCACGTTACGGGGCCGGGAAATAACCCCCCTCAACCGAGGAGTATTGCAATTTGTTGTCGAAAAAGGGAAATACCTGATCGCCCTGGCGGTGACCGTGCTGTTGTGCGCCGCCGTACGGTCGGCGGATCTGCCCGCGTCGCAGCTGAAATTCAGTTCGCTCAAACGGATCAAGGCGGACAACTGGAATGTGGTGGGGCAGAATATCGTGGTCCGCGGCAATGTCTACGTGCCGTTTGGAGATTTCGAGATCTTCGCCGACCAGGCGGTGATCAATGTCGAAAGCAAGGACATTGAGGCGACCGGGAACATCCGTTTTCTCCGATGGGTCAACGCGGTCGGCAACGTCGACGCCGCGAAGCTCGCCCGGTTGGAGAACGCACCGAACATTCTGGTTTCGGTCCGCGGCATTTCCGGGAACATCTGGGGGAGAAGTCCATCGCGGTCAGTGCCTCCGGCATCAGCGACAATCTGCACGCCGAGCGGCTGGTCGGCAATCTGGAGACGGGGTACTTCGCCTTTGAGAAGGCGCGGCTCAAATTCAAGAGCTTCGTCTGTCGCGCGGAGACCGGAGAGCGCAAGCCGGACGGCGTCATTGTCGTGAAGAATGCCGAAGTGAGCGCCTGCGAATATCTGGAAAACGACAATGCCCACTATTCGATCAGCTGCTCTGAAGCGAAGCTGACTCCGCACGCCACCGAATTTTACGGCATCGACAGCATTGACACGGATATCGGCGATCACACGATTTTGATTTTCAACGGCTTTGCGAAAGTTTACGGGGTCCCGGTGCTCTGGATGCCGGTCTTCTACAAGCCGAAGGATGAGTCGCCGGGATTGTTCGGCCTCCAGGCGGGCAAGGACGGGTCCTGGGGATACTACGTGCTCACCTACAAGAATTTCGTCCTGTCCGAGTATCCGTATGCTTCCGTCAAGCTGATGGCGGATTATTACAATGACCGCGGCTTCGGCTACGGCGCCACTTCGGTGATCGCCACCGAGGAGTCGCGGACCGAAATCTTCGCCTACAGCATCCATGACCGGGACGTCTATGCCAACGACGACTACTATCTCTATCGACTGAAGGTGCCGTCGGACCGTTATGACTTCCGGATCAGCAACGTCACGCACATCACTCCGCGGCTGGATTTCCGCGGCGTCTTCGAGTTGAGCAGTGACCTTTATTTCACCCGCGACTTCTTCAGTTCCCGCTATGCGGCCGATCCGGAACCGGCGACCTATGCCGCGCTCGAGCAGCAGTTTGACCACTTCAGCGCCTCGTTCTACGTGCGTCCCCGGGTCAACAGCTTCTACACGACGGTGGAGCGGCTGCCCGGATTCCAGCTTTCCGTGCCGCGGCAGGAGCTTTTCGGCACCAACCTCTACTATCAGGGGGATTTCTCGCTGGACTACCTGAAGATGAACTGGATCGATTTCGACCGGGATTTCGGCTACTATGGGCGGAACTTCCACCTGCCGAATGATTATCTGCGGGAGACGCGGCTGAAGAATTACGAGTCGTTCCGGCTCGACAATGTGAACTTCCTCTACTATCCGCTGCGGTTCGACTGGCTGACCATCGTGCCGCGAGCCGGGTTCCGGATGACCGCCTATTCGCGGACCTCCAAGACCAAGGTTCGCGAGGAGGATCTGCTGAATCTGTTCCGGGCCGCGAGTCCGGAGAGCGTATTTCCGTTCCCGGTGACCAATTATGACGACAAGGGGGACAGCAAGGTGCGGTTTGCCGGAGAACTGGGCGTGGAGGCGTCGACCAAGATCCACAACACCTGGCAGGACGTCAAGAGCACCTGGCTGGTGCTGGACGGGTTGCGCCATGTGATGCAGCCCCTATGTGAACTACACCTTCATCCCGAAACCGACGGTTGACCGCGACCGACTCTATTACTTCGACGACATCGACCGGATCGACGAACAGCATTTCGTCCGGCTCGGTGTGAACAACCGCCTGCAGACCCGCTCGGGGAACAGCATCCGCGACTACTTCCGCATGGAGAACTATCTGGACATCCACTTCAACAAGTCGGACAATCACCAGAACCGGCTCGGCGAATTCTGCACGATTCTGACGGCGACGCCGTTCAAAGGGATTTGCCGTGAGTTCTCTTTTCGCCATCGACGCCGGAGGCAACAACGATGAGGCGCCGGAGGTGTATCGTCGCGGGCGGCCCGCGGGGCATCCCGGCATCAACCTCAAGTGGCTCAACCGCTGGAATATTTCGCTGAGCTACTCTCCCGCCGAGGATTACAACTTCACGCTTTCGTACAACTACCATCGCCCCTACAGTACCCGCAGTGCCTATTCGATGGGGTCGACGCTGACCCAGCTGGAGGCCGGATCATTTTTTCGACAAGAATTTTGACGACTACAGCGAAACGCTGAACTTCGGGATGCGTTTCCCGCTGACGCCGGACCGCCGCACCTTCGGCGCCTACCGCATCTCCTATGATCTTCAGGAGGGTGCGATCGACAACCACGCGCTCATGATCAGCCGCGATTTTCACTGCTGGCAGCTTGTGGTGGGGCTGGAGTTCGAGCGGGATGACGACGACAAGAAGTTCGATACGTCATTTACCTGTATGGCGTACCTGACCGGACTGACTACTCCGCAGCAGACCGGACAGAATTCAATTTTAAACGCCGCCGACCGGGAGATGCGTACGCCGGGGACGTTGGGGCAACATAGGGGGTTCTGAAACATGTTCATTGTCACCGGCGGCTCCGGCCTGATCGGGAGCTCTCTGGTCTGGGGACTCAACCGGGCCGGAATCGACGATATTCTGGTGGTCGATCATCTGGGGAACACCACCGACAAGTGGAAGAACCTCGCCCCGCTGCGTTTCAGCGACTATCTGGAGCGCGACGCCTTCCGGGAGATGCTCCGTGCCGGAAAGTTCTCCGGCTGTGCCGTCGAAGGGGTGCTCCACATGGGGGCGTGTTCGGCGACCACCGAACGCGACGCCTCCTATCTTATCGACAACAACTTCAAATACACCTGCGAACTGGCGGAGTTCTGCATCGGGGCGGGGATTCGTTTCCTGTATGCGTCGAGCTGCGCCACCTACGGGGACGGCAGCCGAGGTTATGTCGATGACGAGTCGAAGATCGAGGAGCTGCGGCCGATGAACATGTACGGATATTCGAAGCAGCTTTTCGACCTCTGGGCAAAGCGGCGCGGATATCTCAAGAGCATCACCGGCTGCAAGTTCTCGAATGTCTACGGCCCGAACGAGCGGCATAAGGGGAACATGCGCAGCGTGGTCTGCCGTGCGTTTGAGCAGATCACCGCCACCGGGAAACTTCAGCTTTTCAAGTCCTACCGGCCGGAGTACGCTGACGGGGAGCAGATGCGGGACTTCCTCTACGTCAAGGATGCTGTCCGCATGGTGCTCAATCTCTTCAACCGCCCTTCCGCCGCGGGGCTTTACAACATCGGCAGCGGGCGGGCGGAGACCTGGAATGCACTTGCCCGCGCCTCTTTCGCGGCGCTTGAAAAGCCGGTGGCGATCGAATATATCGAAATGCCGGAGTCGCTCCGCGACCGCTACCAGTACTACACCCGGGCGGAGATGGGCAAATACCACGCGCTCGGGTTTGCCGATGAGGCGTCGAGCCTGGAGGAGGCGATCGCCGATTACATGTGGTATATGCGGAACGGCTGTTATTTGGGGGATGAATGCGTGAAGTAAAACGCTGTTCAGCCGGATTTGTTCTCGAAGACGCGGTCGGAGCTCTCGCGGCGATTGAGGCGGAAGGGATCAGTCTGGATGATGTGCTCGACTCCCGCCTCGCGCATCCGGAACTGCGTCGGACGGTGAGCAGCCTGCTCTTTCAGTATTATCGGCGCAAGCGGTTCATTGACGGCTGGATTGTCCGCCTGGCGCCGCGTCCGCCGCGTCCGCTGCTCCGGCGGGTACTGGCGGTGGCGCTGACCCAGCTGCGTTTTCAGACCGGAATCGCGCCGCAGTCGGCGGCCAACATTGCCGTCGATTTCGTCAAAGCAGGCGGGCGGTATCCGGAGAGCCGGTTTGTGAACGCGGTGCTGCGCAATGCGCCCGGGGCGATGCCGGAGCTTTCGGACGAGCCGGTGGAGGTGCTTCCTCCGGCGCTTTTCCGACGCTGGAGCGCCCGGTTTCGACCGGAGGAGCTGGAGATGCTGACGGAGGCGTTTCTCACTCCGGCGGGATTTACGTTCCGGGCGGAGCGTGATTTTGTTCCGGGGAGCTGGCTTCGGCGGGGATCCCCGCGTACGGCGGATTCCGTTTCTACTTTTCGGACGATCCCGGCCGGGTGCTTGGGTCGGAAGCGCTCCGCCGGGGAAACATCTACATTCAGGATCCTGCTGCTTCGCTCGCTCCTTCGCTGCCGGATTTCTCCGGAGTTCGGCGCATTCTCGATCTCTGTGCCGCGCCCGGCGGCAAATCGCTGATGCTCGCCGAGCAGATGGAAGCCGGTGCGACGCTGGTGGCCGCCGACCGTTCGGAACGGCGTCAGCGGTTGACGGCGGATAATTTCCGTCGCCGGGGACTGAATTTTCCCGTTCTGACCGCGGAGCCGCACGAGGTGGAAGGGGTATACGATCTTGTTCTTGCGGATGTGCCGTGTTCGAATACGGGGGTGTTCCGTCGCCGTCCCGATGCGCTCTGGCGGTTCAACAGCAGTGAACTTGCCCGGATCCTCCGGCTGCAGGAGGAGATTCTCAACGCCGCCGCCCGGCGGGTTGCTCCCGGCGGCCAGCTGGTCTACAGCACCTGCAGCATCGAGCTGGAGGAAAACGGTCTTCAGGTGGAACGTTTCCTGAGCGGCCACCCCGAATTCCGCAAGGTGAGTTCCCGGCAGATTCTGCCTTCGGTGGAGGCCGACGGCGCCTACGCCTGCCTGCTCCGCCGCGCCTGAATTCCCTCCGACCGCTCCCGGTGCGGGTTGACTTTTTTCCGGATAACGAAGTCAACCGCACGAAAGGAGCTTTATGGATCTCACCCATGCCGATGTTGCGTCGGAGACGCTGGCGGCGGTCAATTCCGCTGCCGGGATTGCGTATCCGGAGACGGACGCTGCGGCGACGGAACGCCGCAGGCTGATCTGCGCCGCTGCTGAAAATGGATTGCTTGAGCTGGTGAAGGCACGGTGGCCGCGTCCACAGGAGGTGACGAGGCGGGAACTGTCTCTGGCCGGCGGCGTCGCGGTCGCGGTGACGGGGATGCTGCCGCCGGAGGAGGAGGAGCCGGGGATGCTCCGGCTTCGCGGACGGATTTTCGGGGGCTCCGACGTGGTGGAGCGGTTCCGCAATGATTTTCTCCGGCTGCTGACGCAGTTTCCATTCCTGGGGGAGAGGTGGTGACTGCCGCCGGCTCCCGGCTTCAGTTCGGCACTCTTTCCGCGGAGAAGGGAGGTGCGCTGGAGGATGGCCGGGAGGATGGGATTCCCGTCGCCTCCGGTTCGGCGGAGCTGACACTGCGAATCGATCTTGCCGGGAGCGAATTTGCCGAGGCGGAATATTCCGGCGAGGAGTCCGCCTCCTCCGGCGCTCGCGCGGCCTGGGCGGCTCTTGCTCCCGGGTACGCCTGGGCGGCGCTCGCACAACTGCTGTGCGAACGGTTCGGGCTGAGGGCGGAAGCGGTTCCCGGGGACCCGTTTCGCGAATATTGCTCTCTGCTGCTGGCATCGGCGGAGCCGCTGACGGATCCGGTGCTCCGGCGATTCCGCTTCCGGCTGGAAACTGGCTCGTGGCGGGGGCCGCAGTTGCAGGAACAGCTGGCGGAGCTGGCCGGCGCGTTGCCGATCTGTGACGAAGTGGTAACGCTTCCGGCGGGGTCGTCGTTCCGCTTCCGGAAGATTGCCGGTCAGGAGCTGGTCTGTAGGCCGCTGCGTCAGTGGAGCCGGAATCGGCTGGAGGGAAGTCTGGAACTGACGGTGGAGCTCGATGTGGCGAATTGCTCGCCGGTGCCTGACGATCTGCCGGAGGAACCGCCGTCGCCGGAGCGTCCCGCGTTCGACTTCGGCGCGATGGAACGGGCGCTGGATGAACTTTTTCTGGAGAAACTGGCGTTCGACGCGGAAATTCCCCTGGCCGGTTCCGGGCAGCTGCTTGCGGGAAAACCGTGGGGGACCCGTTTCCTCCGCTTTGAAAACGATGCGTCCGGACGATTGTCCACGCTGTTCTTTCAGGTGGAGTGGAGCGAACTGGAGCGTGAAACCGCGCTGTTGCGCCTCGGGCGGCTGGAGCGGCTTTTCCCTCTGTATGACTGTCGGATCGGCGATGTGACCGCGGCGGCGGTCCTGATGGAATCGAACCGGACTGTGCCGGAAACGATCGAACATGTGGAGGTGACCGGCGGAACGTTCTTGCTCCAGGTCTGCGTGGTCTATTGAGAGGAGAAAAGCAAATGACGAAAGAGATTGTCTGCAACTGGCGCGAATGCCGTTCCGCCGATGCCGCGACCCGGGAGCTGCTTCGGAGTGCTGTCGATCCGGGCGCGGTAACGGAGGCGGTTGGATCGTTTTTTCTGGAGAAAAGTGGTGTGGAGCGGCCCTCTTTTTTTTCCGACCGGGATTCCGCCTCGTCGCCTCTCCGGCTGGGAACTCTCCTGTACCGGGCTGCCGGTCTCGGATGACTGGCGCTGCGTGAAGTTCCGCTGCCTTCTCTCCGGAATCGACTGCGACGGGGAGCGGCTCCGGCGTGCCGTCGCCGCATTCACCGCCGCGCTGCCGGCGTTCTGGATCATCGGTCCGGGGCAGCCGCCGGTGATCCTCGCCGCTCTGCTTCCGATCGAGGAGCCGAAATTCTCCGCGGCGACGCGTGCCGGACGAAATGTTCTGCAGACGAGTTTCCCGCTCTGCGCCGCCGTCGCGGCTCTGCCTGGAATCGAACTGCGATAGCGGCGCGTACAGATTCCTCCTCACGGCTTCGGGATTCGATTCGGCGCGGTCGGTGTCAGTCGGCTGCGCCTCCGGAGCACCGTGAGGATTTTTTTATAAAAAAATGAAAATATTTTCACAACACCTCTTGCATTTCCATTGCGAGTCTGGTATAATTAATAATGAAAATATTTTCATAAAGAGAAAGCCGTCTGGGAATGAAGATAAAAAGGTTACGATTCGGGATATTGCCGAACAGTGCGGCGTGAGTATTGCGACGGTGTCGCGTGCGATCAACGGCACGGCCGGGGTGCGTCCGGAGATCAAGGCGCAGATTTTTCAGTGCATGGAGGACTGCGGCTGGCGGAGCAACAATCTGGAGTCGCGGCTGTCGCTGCCGTCGTCGGAACGGAGCGTGGTGATTTTGACCACCCGGCGGGAGCCGTTGTCGGAGTACAGCATTACGAGCCGGCTGATCGACCGGTTCCGGGAGGAGGGGTATCTGCCGCTGCTTCTGGTGGGTGGTACTTCGATGGGGCTGGAATTCTGTTTGCAAAGCAAGCCTTTTGCGGTGATTTTCTACGGGAATCCATCGCTGTTCCGGGAGCAGATTGCGGGTTTGATGGCGGAACAGGTCCGGGTGGTTGTGATCGGTTCTCCGTTGGAGAGTGAGCCTCCGGCGCCCAGTTTCCCGGTGGATGATGTTGCGCTGGTTCGCTGTGCGGCACGGCGGTTGTTGGAGGCGGGCCATGAGCGGATCGCATTCTTCGGCGAGTTCGGGGAAAACGCCCATGTATCCCGGCGGCATCTTCTGCCGGAGAGAGTTCGCCAGTCGCTGGAGGCAATTGCGGAGGCCGTGCCCGGTTTCGATCCGGTCCGCGACAGTGTCGGCGAGAGCTACGGCGACACCTCCGCGCTGAAGCAGTTTCTCCGGCAGAGCCGCCACACCGGCTGGATCTGCGGCAACCTGCGGCTGGCGAAGCTCTTCTATTTCTGCGCGCTCGAGCAGAATCTGCGCATTCCGCGCGATCTCTCGGTGATCACCTTCGGGCAGCCGCTGCCGGAGTGGGACTTCCCGGTGCGATTCACTTCGGTTGCGGCCAACTCCGGCCGGACCGATTCAGACATTATCGAACTGCTTCAACGCAACCCTTTCCCGACGGAAGAGCGCCATCTCATTGGATCGGTTCTCATCGAAGGGAACAGCGTAGCAGAGGCAAAACATGGAAAGTGAATTTTCACACTCAATCAGGGAGGAAGAGAATATGCCGAGAAGAAAATCATCCGTCAGTAAATTCACTCTTATTGAACTTCTTGTTGTGATTGCGATCATCGCGATTCTCGCCGCGATGCTGCTTCCGGCGCTGAACAAGGCGCGGAATTCGGCGAAGGCGATTCAATGTACCAACAATCTCAAACAGATCGGTATGGTCTACGCGATGTACGTCAACGAGAATCGCGACTGCCTGATTCCGAGCATCTTTGACGACGCCGGGGCGGAGCGCTGGTATATGCGGATCATGGGTGACGACGGGAAACTTCTGAAGGTCAACCACTTTTTACTGCCCCGCCATGCCGGCGGCTCCGGAAGATTCCGTGCTGATTCAATATGGACAGAACGAGACGATCGCCCGTACCTGGACAACTCCCCGCCCTCTGGGAGCCATCACCAAACCGGCGATCCGCTATCTCATCACCGACACCTGGCGCAACATCGACGCCAGCACGATCGACTATGAAGACGGCTATTTCCGATTCAAACCCGGCAACAACGGACTTCAGAGCGGCTATGGAGTTCCCGCGCCGCGGCATGCGTCACAGGCGAATGTTCTCTGTCTCGATTTTCATGTGGAATCGGTCCGGAGCAGCCGTCCGCTGCTTCCGCATCAGGCGTACCCGTTTCTCTGGACGGAAAAGGCCAGTCATCCCCATCTCGACGCGGTGGACTGGCCGTGGTGAAGAGGAGGGGAAGAATGAAGTTCCGACGTATTGCTGTTGTCGCCGTGTGCCTGCTCGGCGGAATATCGGTTCCGGCTGTGACGGTGGAGGAGGATTTCCGGGGATATCCCGACTTTGATTCCGCACATCACCGCTGGATGTTCCGCGGCGTCGGAGGCGAAGTGATCGACGGGGAGTACCGCTTCAACGGTGTGTCGATCGAAGAACCGATCCAGCCGGATATCCGTCCGCTGCTGGTCCTGGGAATGCCGCGCGACTTCCCCGCCGGTCCGTCGTTGCGGCTGGAGGCGGAGATTGCAGTCGGGCGCCGTGGATATTCATTCCTCCCGGCGAAGGGGGATTTGCCCGGCGCATCGGCGTGGCGATTCTGCCGCGGCCCTTCTCCCGGGGGCACCGGGATCCGGCGAATCTTCCCATGGTCCTGCTGACGCTGGACCGGGAGGCGGATGGCAAGAGGGCGGTCCGGTTCGGCTGCGAAGGGAAGCTGGATTTCACCCCGGAACGAAAGGTTCTGTACGATGCCGGAGACTGGCGTGACGATGTCGTTTACCGGTTTGCATTGTCACTTGACGGAGAGCTGGTTTCCGGCACGATCCGTGACGAGGGGGGGAAGGTGCTCTACCAGGCCGAACTGCGCGGAAGCGGTTTCCCCAGGGTGTTCCGCACGGCATATCCCGGTTTCGCCGATCTGCGGCAGGAGGGGGGCGATCCGGAAATTCCGGGCGGAAAACAATGGGCCGATCGTCAGAGAGGCTCCGCTGATTCCCCGGATGTCTCCGTGGCGGATCGCGTTCGATGGTACGGCAAAGAGTGTACGTCCGATTCCCGCAGTCGGCTCGACATCGGGAAACTGGCCGGCGGCCACAAGCTGGGGGCGCCGCGCGACCATCTCCTTTGAACTGGATGCCCCCGGGCCGGGACGATTCCGGCCGAAGTGCAGGGCGACTGGTTCTGGAAACTCTCTCTCAACGGGCAATCTCTGATCGATCTCTCCCGCAAAGGGAACGGTTCCGGGAAGGTTTATTCGCTGGATCTGCCGCTTTCGACGGGGAAAAATCGGATTGAAGCGGAGGTTGGCAGCGGAAGTGAAGGGTGGAGTTTCCGGTTCCGGCCGTTCGATGCAGCGATGTACCGGGAGCGGCTGGCCGCCGCCCGGATCTACGGTTCGGATCGGATTCTGTGGAACATCGACCGGCTGTTCGACGATGAGCGCAACCTTGCCCGGCATGGTGTCCGGGTGCCGATGCTGGCTGACGAACTTGCCGCGCTGCGCCGCCGGGTGCCGGAGGAGCTCTCCTGCCGCGGCACCGCCGAATACGATCAACGGCTGGCGGCGGCATTCCGCAAAGTGTATGACGGCTACCGCGTTCTCCACTTCGCCGATCTGCGGAGGGAGTTCGAGGGAATCGGCCGGATGACCGGCTGCAGGATGGATTCCGGAAGCGGCCTGGCGGAACAGGAACAGGCCATGCGCCGGGCGTTTGCCACCGGGAAGAGCGGGGAATTCGACCGCATCGCCGCGGAGAGTGCGCAGAAACTCTCCCGTCTCCGCGACAGTCAGGAGGGATTCCGGGAGGGGGTCACCTTCGGCCGTTCGTTCGGTCGGTTCGGCTGGATGACCGGCGACCGGGTCAGCCGTTACAGCTCCGGCGACGGACTGCTGGCCAATCAGGTGCTCGCCTCCGGCGCACTGCTCCGGCAGTACGTGACTTCGGCGGATGGCAAGACCCCTTGGCGGGTCAATTTCCGTTTTTCCGGCGATCGGGACGCCGCCAAAGCGGCGGAGCTCGGCGCTCTGCCGAAGCTCAACAGCTCCGGCGAGGTGAAGTTTGGTTACGATCCCTCCTCTTTCTACTCCGGAAGCACTCCGAAGGAGGTGGTGGTCCGCTCCTGCAACTGGATCCGCAAACAGTTCTCCTTCGGCGCGGATCTGACGGTCGACATGAGTCTTGCTTCTCCCGCCCTGTTGCTGGAGAGTCCCTGCCGGTTGTTCCATCTCGACGATCCGGCCGTCGCGCCGCCGACCCACTTCGGATACCGGGACCGCGAGGGAAAAATCATCTCGCGAAAGCTCGGGAACGGCGTCATCTACGACCGTCGCCGTGACGGAAATCTCGGCCGCAACTGGATCCTTTTCTGGAGCGAAACCAACGCTGCCGCCGATCTCGTCGGTCACCGTGGCAGTGTGCCGCTGGCGCTCTACTTTCAGTACCAGCCCGAACGGATCGAACGTTCCGCCGGGCGGGTGACCGTCACGCTTGGCCGCAGCGGAGTGTTGTGGCTCGACACGCCGTTCGGCGCCCGGATTCAGCCCGCCGGAAACTGGCACGGCAACCTGCCGCCGGCCGCCGCCGGCCGCTGCGACGTTCACGCACAGGCCGCGCTCGCCTATCCGGTCGAGGCGCGGGAGTTCTACCGGCCGTGTGGGGATGGGCAAATTGAAATCGTCAACCACTTTTCCTACCGGCTGTTTGAACAGAACAGCTGGAATCTTGCGCCGCGAAAGTTCGCGCCGCTGCCGCCGGTGCTGATGCTGATGAAGAAACATGGTTTCGACGCCGGACTGCCCGACGGGACCGTGAAGCTCGGGTATCCCACGATCTTCGGGCCGCTGGCCGCGGTGGAGGGGGAGATTGTCCGCTACACGCTGCCGGTGCCCGCTGTCGGACGGATGACCTTCCCGCGCAACCTCGCCGCTGAGCCGGCCCGGGTGGCGGAGCTGATCCGGGAGAATGAGAAGTGGATCGAGGGCAACCGGTACCGCAATTATTGCGAAAACATCGCCCGGAGCTGGTACAGCATCCGGGATGGTCTGGGGCATCCGGTCAAGGCGTGGCAGTATCTGCCCGCGGAGTTCCGGGAGTATCTTGCCGGGCGGTTCCGCTTCGAGACGCAGCGGCTCTCGAGTTACCGGCTTTTCCGCTACTGGCGCTCGCTTGTCGAGCCGTATACCGGGAGCAAATACTTCTACTCCTTCTCGATCTCCTGCCGTGCACCCGGGGACGTCGGCATATTCGGCGACCGCGGGTACGGAGTGGGGTGCCACCTCGAAATGCTCGACCGGATCACCGCCGCCACCGGTGACTGGGAGGGCCTGAAACGGGTCTGGCGCGATCCCGCTCCGCTCGCCCCCCCGAGGCGGTCCGCGACGGCGAGACGGTCACCGTGGATAAGATGCTCGGATATTTGAAAGGGGTCCACGACTGGGCGTGGATGGATGGAGGCAGCAACGATTCCGGCGACAACGGGCCGGTGGTGGACTGTGCCCAGGCCGCCTACGGCGGATACGCCTCGCTGCTGCGCATGGCCCATGCGATGCGGGATCCCGATATGCAAAGACTTGCCGCCTACCATCTGGCGAAGTCGCAGCTGCCGCTCATCGCACGGACCGCGTTTCGCGACTACGGCCATGAAAACGGCGTTCTCGGCCCCGATCATCAGAATGCCGGATTCCGGGAGTTCATTACGCCGGACTCCTACGCCAACAGCCCGATGATCGGTCTGACGGCGCGCAACGAGTACGACGGCTCCTTCGATTCTGTGATCAGCTACGCGCTTGTCGACGGGTTCGACATCTTTTTTCCCTATGCGAAATATGTCTGGAACGATCTCCGGCGCGATGAAGAAATCCGTTCGCTCTACTGGCCCAACCGCGATCGCGGCGTCAGCCGGATGATGCTTCACCTCTATTCGCGGCTGGTTTGGCTGATGATCGATGGGATGCCGCAGGAACAGGCGCTCGCGCTGCTGGACCGCTGGACGCCGCCTGCCACCTATTTCCGGCGGCCCGCGGTGCGCGAAATCTATCCGGTCGTCCTCACCGGAGGCTGTCCGCTGACGCTGACCGGATGGGACCCGCTGCCGGAGCCGGAATTCACCTTCGACCCGGCGGAACGCCGGGTACGGTTGCGGTTTCGTTCCGTGCCGGAAGGGTATTCGTTCGCCGGACTCTCCGCTTCGGAACCGGCCGGTGTGCTGGTCGCCGGGGGAAAACGTGCCATACCGTTACGATTCCACCACCCGGCAGTTGACGGTGGAGCTCCCGGCGGGTGGAGAGCATCTGGTGGAAATCCGGTATTCCACAATCGAACCGGGGCGTTTCGCGCCGCTGCCGCTGCCGCCGCGCCGGGAAGGAATTCCGACCGCAAATGGGTTGGAACCGGAGAGTTTTGTGCCGGTTCCCTTCTCCACAGCCTGGAAGCCTGCGCCGGTTCCCGCCGGCGGAAATCGTGAAACGGTGCTGTACCGCGCGGATTTTTCCGGGAAAGCTCCGGAGTGGAAGTTTCACTCCTGGGGGAGGTTCCGTCGCCGGTGTCCGGCGGGTTCACCGGCGAGAACGGCCGTCCGCCGAAGGCGCTGGAGATCTGTGCCGTCGAACACGACTATGCCGGACGGGTTTCACCGCGGATTCCGCTCCCCGCCGGACGGAAGGAGCTGGTGTTGCGGGGGACGCTGAGCCTCTCGGCCGACTACCGGGGCAACAAACCGCGCATGTTCTTCTGGAGCGGGAAATCGGCTCACTTCTTCGAGCTGCCCCGTCCCCGTCCGGGGAAGAAACAGCGGTTTGAAATCGTTCTGCCGGTCGCGAAACTGCCGGCGGAAACCGGCGAAATCCTTCTGCAGCTGGCCAGCAGTTTCATAGACGGGCAGGACAAACCGGCGGGAAGTGTGTTCTTCCACGAGCTTTCCCTCTCCTGCCGGTGAACAGAAATCCCCCTGCCGCGACGTTTGCGCGGCAGGGGATTTTTTCATGGAAGTTGCGCCGCGCCTTCAGTGGGGGACTCTTCAAGCGCGTACTCCCATTTGCCCAGAGTGAGGCCGTCCGCGGAACGATACTCCTCTGCCGAGAAATTCGCCGTCACCGAAATCCCGTTCGAGAAGCGGCTCCCTTTGCACCAGCCGATCCGGTGTCAGATATTCGAACGACACCATCCGGGCGAATCCGGTCCGCCGCGCCACCCGCGTCGCCCGCGCATAGGAGGCCGCAATCTCCTCCTTCTGCTCCTCCCACTGGCTCGCCGAGAGGCTGTAGAGCGGCGGCTCCCCGTAGAGCGCGTCGAAGAGGTCCCGCAGCGGCATCAGCTCCGGTACGCTGTTCGAACTGTCCCCCCAGTACCAGTAGCTCACCACGCAGTCGTGGTAGACCAGCTCCCACAGCGGAATCCGGTACCCGGGATTGAGCATGTACTGCCGGATCTGCGGCGGAATCTCCCCGCCGCGGTACTGGGTGGTCATGCGCCGCCCCGCGTCCGGCGCCCGGAGCTGGGAGGGGCTGAGCATCCCCTCGGAGAAATGAAACGCCGCGGCGGTCGCCTCGCTGCCAACCTCTACGCCGCAGACCAGCCCGATGTCCGCGAGAAAGCGCAGCTGTGTGTTGATGTAGCGCAAGGAATCGGAGCGGGTTGCCGGATGCAGCGGGTGATAGCACTCCGAAAGGGTGGACCCGGCCTGCACGTCGATGAAGCGGGAGTTGTAGCCGACCTTCTCCACATCCGGCGGAACGTTCTCCATTGTGAGCTTCAATGCCGGAATGTCGCAGACCGCATGTTGCGGATACAGTTTGCCGTCCAGCCCGTGCACCTCCCACGCCCGGGAGAGATTTCCCTCGCGATCGACCCGGACGATTCCCGGCCACTGTTTCGTGTTGACGCTCCGCTTCACCCGGTACGGAATGATCTGGTCGACGCAGGTTTTCGGCAGAACGTCCCGGTAGATGTCGTACTTGCCGACCAGATAGCCCCGGCGTTTCAGCTCGGCGCAATCCTCCGGCGTCTCCCCCTTCGAAGGAGTTCCAGAGCACCCGGTCCATCCCGAGTTTTCGGAGGTCGTCGGCGACGCGGCGGACGTTGCGCGGGGTCCGCTCCGGCTCCTCCGGGCGGCCGTAGAGGCGGTTCATGTTGTTGTCGTCCCAGAGCCAGAAATCGGCCGCTCCGATCAGTTTCTCCAGCTCCGGCGTGTGGCGGCACTTTTCCCGGAGTGTCACGACCATACCCTGCGATTCGCGCCAGGCGCGGTATTGGGCTGTCGCCGGAACAAGCCCTTCGGCGAAGAAATAACGGATCGCCCGGGAGTAGCCCCATTCCCCTTTTTCCCCTTCCAGATCACCCGGCTGTGTCGCAAGCCGTCGAAGGGCGCGTTTTCAAGCTCCGCGTCGGAGCCGCACTCCACGCCGCAGAGGACGCAGAGCCCGCCGCGCAGAAATCCGAAGAGCCCCATCGACGCCTGACTCCCCGCGTAAAACGCCAGCCGTTCGGGGAGGGAAACTCCATTCCGCCGCCGGAACGGCGTAACCGGTTCCGAAGGGATAGATTCCGACATCCTCTCGTTCCATCTTCCACGCGGGCGGCCAGGCGATCTTCTCCGGCATCGGACCGTCGCCGTCGAGGCGGAGCTGCACGCCGCCGGACTCCGGCAGTGTGAGCGTCGCATGCAGCGTGAAGCCGCCGCAGTCGAGATCGAGTTCGAGGGCGCCGGTCTCCACCGTCGCGCGGGTGACCGGATACTCCGCGGGGAGGGTTTCGAATTCCCGGTTCTTCGGTTTCCACCGGAGGAGGAGGGAGCCGTCTCCCGTTCAGCCGGAGGGCGAAGGTTTCATTTTCAAGCGAGAGCATACGATATGGTTCTCCTTACAAGGGGTTGATTTCCGTTTCAGATAAATTCCCGCGTTCCAGCAGAAAATCGCACGGCGGCACTGTTTCGCCGGAGTCGGTCCGGAACGCCCGGTCCGAGAAGTTTACGGTCACGGTCACGCCGTTCGCAAAGCGGGTGCGGTGGACGAGTTTCTCGGCATCCAGCCAATCGAAGGCGGTCATTTTCTCATAGCCGGTAAGCCGTGCCGCAGCCGAAGCCCGTTTCGCCGACTCCAGCAGCAGAGGCTTTTGCCGTTTCCAGTCGGCGACGTGCAACGAGTAGAGCGGCGGCTGCCCGTAAAGCAGGTTGAAGAGGTCACGTCGCGGCAGCAGTTCCGGACAGCAGTTCGAACTGTCCCCCCCAGTACCAGTAGCTGACCATGCAGTCATGGTAGATCAGCTCCCACAGCGGAATCCGATAGCGTGGATTGAGCATGAAGCGGTCGAAGATCTCCTCGTGCTCTTCCGGTGTGTATTGGTGTGCCTTGCTTCGCCCTGATTCCCGGTAATTGAGCCGGTAGAGGGCGGGCTGAGCTTGCCCTCGCTGTAGCTGCAGGCCCCGACATAGCTTTCACAGCCCTCTTCCGTGCCGGAGATCAAGCCGGCGTCACCGAGAATCTGAAACGCCTCCCGGCGCTTCCGGATGCTTTCGCGCCGGGTCAGCGGATGCTCCGGAGCGCGGCACTCCATGGCTCCGCCTCCCATCACGTCGAAAAACCACGCTTCGAAGCCGTGTTCGCGGGCAAGAGCGGGAACCTCCGCCCGGGTGTATTCCGGGGCGAACTGCGGGCAGACCCGGTTCTGGTGGTGCATGATGCCGTCCCGGCCGCGGAGGGCCCACGCCTGTATGTAATTCCCCGCTTCGTCCCGCACGGTGTCGCGGGGCCACGCCGTCATCCGCCGCGCAGTGTAGTCGCATTCCCGGAGCCGTGCCGGCGGAATCAGCGGCGCCAGCGTACCGGGCAGTTCATCCTCCAGATTGTCGTATTTTGCAGTCAGAAATCCTGTTTTTTCTGCGATTTTCCCCGCGGCGGGGCAGTCCCCGGCGAAGAAGAGTCCGATCAACGCCCGGTCGCAGCCGGCGGCTTTGATTTCTCCGGCAATCCGGACGAGCTCCACCGCCGTCGGGTTCAATTCGGCGTCTCCGGCTCCGTACATGAACTCCTCGTATTGATCGGGCCAGATCCAGAACTCCGGCGCGCCGATCAGGCGGTCCAGTTGCGGGAGCCGCCATCGCTTCTCCCGCAGGGATTCGACCGGACCTGGCGCATCGCGGTAACGGCGATAGGCGGCGCAGAGGGCGGAGAGGCCGCCGCGGTCGCCGGAGAGGAATCGTACCGCCCGTTCATATCCCCAGACACCGCATTCCGGCAGCCAGCCGAGCTGAGAGTGGAGCAGGCCGCCTTCCCGTTCGTGGCGGACCTGCGCATCGGTGCCGGACTCCACCGCCAGAACGATCCACGCATCTCCGCGCAGCGAAGCGAGAAACGCCAGATGCCAGCTCTGGGAGTTGAGGAGTGAGCACTCCGGCAGAACCGGGATCGACGGGTCGTCGACCGGAAAGGCAAATCCCTCTCCCGCCGGAATCAGCGCGAGATCACCCGGGTCCGGAATCAGCGAGCCGGGGTATTCCACCGGTGCGGTCAGGACGCCGTCTCCTGCGAGTCGCAGCTCCGGATTGCCGTCGTCGGCGAACCGCAGCGTCGCCTCCAGCGGGAAGGAAAGCCGCGGCGTGCGGAGGCGGAACCGGAACTTTCCCTCCTCACGCCGGAGCGCTTCGATTTTGCATCCGTTCCCGGCGAAGCGGAAAATCGTCTCTCCGCAGCGGAGTGTGAGGGCGGAATCCGCCTCATTCAGAGAAATTGTTCGGCCATTTTGCATCAGTTCCGGCATGACGTGGCTCCTCGCTCTGAAAAGTCGGTCGGCTGAATCGAAATCAAACGGGATTCCAGGTTTTTCCGGATGAATCCGAATCCGGGGTTTTCGATCTGGCGGATCAGCAGTTCCGCAGCGCATTTTCCCAGCTCTTCGAGCGGCGGCTCCACCGTCAGCAGTTCGTGCGGCAGAAACGCGGTGAGCGAGGCGTGGTCGAAGCCGGAAAGCCGGACCTCGTCGAGCCGGATTCCCCGCCGGTGCGCATCGCGAATGAGGTCGCCCGCGCAGATGTCGTTGAGGCAGCATACCGCGTCGGGGCGCTTGCCCGCATGGCGGAACTGTTCGAAAAAGCGCTCCGTCTCCTCCGGTGAACTCTCTCCGGTGCAGAGGAGTTCCGGCCGCGCCTTCAGGCGGCACCGTTTCAACCCCTCCAGAAATCCCTGTTTGCGTTCGCGGGTGGCACTGCGGCTGAGGCCGGCATTGCTGTAGAGGGCGAAACGTCGGCACTTCTCCCGGTAGAGGAGGCGGACGATCTTCGCGATGGCGTCGCCGTTTTCAAACGTGAGCAGATTTCCGTCGATCCCCTGCGGCAGGCGGACCAGAAAGAGGGTGGGAATGCCGCTGCGCACCAGATGAGGGAGCGCCTTCCAATCGTTCCGGTTCGGGTCGGCATAAACCACCATCCCGGCGGGATTGCGGGCGATGGCGGTGGAGAGAATCCGTTCCTGAGACGCCGTATCGCCGCACAGCGGAATGATGGAACTCAGGTAGTTCGCCTCCTCCGCCGCCCGGCTGAACTCCCGCAGCGAGAGGGCGAAAAAGGTGAGGTCGTAGCAGAGAAACACCAGTTCGCGCGAGATCACCCGGCTGTTTCCCGTCACCAGATTGCCGACGCCGTTGATCGTGCGGATCAGATTTCGCCGGGCCAGTTCCGCCAGAGCGCGGCGGAGCGTCGGCTTGCTGACCTGAAACGATTCCGCCAGAAGTTGTTCCGACGGCAGAAAGTTGCCGATCGCCATCCGGCTCACCCGTTTTTCCAGCTCCCCGACCAGTGCGGGGTAGCGGCTGCTCCGTGCCATTTCCCGTGTTCCTGCGCTGCTGATTGTCTCTGATACAAGATAGTTCTGCGGTGGGAAAATGCAAGTATAAAATGTAAAAATTAAATAATTATTTTAAAGTTTATTTCGCAGAAATGACGGGAAATTTGAAGATTTCTCGGTGCTGTTTTCAGGATAAACCGCTGTTTTGCCGAAATTATGGAGAATATGTCGTGTTTGAAAAATAAAATAATTTTTCCGGTATGGAGTTTCGAGCCGAAACGGGCCGCGATGGGGGAACACCGCGGCCCGTTTCGCCGGTTCAGAGGGTGACGCCGTCCTTGAAGATGGCGATCTCCTGATAACGGTAGGTTTCGTTGCGCGCCTCGACTTCACCCGAGGCGAGCCGGATCACGTAGTCGAACAGCTCCCTGCCGAGCTCTTCGAGCGTGACTCCGCCGCGAACCAGAACCCCGGCGTCGAAGTCGATCCAGTTCGGCTTCCGTTCGGCCAGCTCGTGGTTGGTGGCGATCTTCACCGTCGGAACCGGCCCGCCGAACGGCGTGCCGCGCCCGGTACTGAAGAGCACGATCTGGGCACCCGCCGCGGTCAGCACCGTCGTGGCGACCATGTCGTTGCCGGGGCCGGAGAGCAGATTGAGTCCCGGCGTGCGGAGCGATTCGCCGTAGCCGAGCACATCGACCACTTCGCCAGTGCCGCCCTTCTGGGTGCAGCCGAGCGATTTCTCCTCCAGCGTCGAGATGCCGCCGGCCTTGTTGCCGGGGAGGGGTTCTCGTAAACCACCTGCCCGTGGCGGATGAAGTAGGCCTTGAAGTCGTTGACCATTTTGACGCAGCGGTCGAAGACGTCGCGGTTGCGGCAGCGGTTCATCAGCAGCGTCTCCGCGCCGAACATCTCGGGCACTTCGGTCAGCACCGAGGTACCGCCCGCCGCCGTCAGCAGGTCGGAGAAGCGGCCGATCAGCGGGTTCGCGGTGATGCCGGAGAGGCCGTCGGAGCCGCCGCACTTCAACCCAACCTTGAGCTCCGAAACCGGAATCGGTTCGCGTTCGAGTTTCGCCGCCTGTTCCGCGAGTTCGGCCAGCAGCTTCAGACCTTCGTCGTATTCGCTGCCGTCCTCCTGCGCCTTCAGGAACCGGATGCGCGAACGGTCGTAGTCGCCCAGCCGCTTCTGAAAGCTCTCCAGCGTGTTGTTCTCACAGCCGAGCGCGACGATGAGCACGCCGCCCGCGTTGGGGTGCTTCGCCAGCGCGGCGAGCATGTTCGCGGTGGTTTCGTGGTCGTCGCCGAGCTGCGAGCAGCCGTAGGGATGCGGAAACGCGAGCACCCGCCGGACCGACCCCTGCGGCAGCTGCCGCTCGAAGTCGCGGGCGAGATTCTCCGCGAGCTTGTTGACGCAGCCGACCGTCGGAATGATCCAGAGGTCGTTGCGCACACCGACCGTGCCGTCGGCGCGGCGGAAGCCCAGAAAGGTCCGGCCCGCCTCCGTCGCCGGAAGCCGGGCGGGCGGCACCGGATTGTAACTGTACTCCAGCTCGCCCGCGAGCCGGGTCTTGAGGTTGTGGGTGTGGACGAACTCCCCGGGGGGCGATGTCGCGCGTCGCTTCGCCGATCGGCATATCGTACTTGATGACCGCCGTTCCCGCCGGAATCGCTTCCAGCGCGAACTTGTGGCCGCGTCCGACCGCTCCGGAAAGGGTGACTTCGAGCCCGTCGACGCGGCAGTGTTCCCCGGCGGCGAGGTCAGTCAGCGCGACGGCGACGTTGTCGGTCCGTCCGATTCTGAGGTAGCGCGGAGCTTCGGCCATGGTCACTTCTCCAGCAGTTTCTCGACTGCGGAAGTGATGCCGAGCTCGTCGATCGAGCGGAGGTCGGCGGCGGCGCGGGCGGTGAAGCCCGGAATCGTGTTGAGATCCATGCCCCAGAAGTCGGTGCGCGCCATCACCGTGCGGATGAACGCCTCGTAGTCGCCGCTCTGCTTCAGGCGGTCGAATTCGGCGTTGAGAAAGGCGATCTTTTCCGCGTCGTCGCGGATCGGGTGAGGCGCCCGCCGCCCGCTTGCCGGACCAGTTGCCCGCCGCGTCGACCGTGCCGCGATAGAAGCTGAGCAGCGCGGCGAAGCTGAAGGCGAGCACCTTCGGCAGCTTGCCGTTGATCTTCTCGTAGTCGATCAGCGACGGCAGCACCCGGACCTGCCACTTCGAAATCGAGTTGAGCGAGATCGAAATGAGCTGGTGGTTTGCGAAGGGGTTGAGGAAGCGTTCGATGATCGATTCGGCGAACGCCTTCTTCTCGTCGTCGGGCAGCTGGACGGTCGGGAACACCTCTTCGAAGAGCGCGGTTCGCAGATATTTGCCGAAGAGCTTGTCGCCGGTCATCTGGTCGACGAAATCGAATCCGGCCTGATAGGCGGCCAGCACGCTCGACGTGTGTCCGCCGTTGAGGAAGCGGACCTTGCGGCTGCGGTACGGGGTCTGGTTCTTCGTCCAGACGACGTGGAGACCGGCTTCGGCGAAGGGGATCACCGCGCGGTACTTCTCATCGCCTTCGATCACGAAGAGGTGGAAGATTTCGCCGCAGTCGATCAGGTTGTCCTGATAGCCGAGTTTTTTGCACCAGTCGGCGGCCTCGTTGCGCGGATATCCGGCGACGATGCGGTCGACCAGCGTGTTCATGAAGGCGCACTCCTCCTTGACGTAGTTCTCGAATCCGGCCCCGAGCTTCCAGTCGGCGGCGTAGCGGAGGATGCAGTCACGCAGCGTCGAACCGTTCTTGTCGATGAGCTCGCAGGGGACGAGCACCAGCCCCTTCTGCCCCGCCTTGAACCGCTCGAAGAGCAGACTGGTGAGCTTGGCCGGATAGGTGACCTGCGTTTTGCCGGGGGTGTAGGGTTCCGGCTTGTATTCGATGCCCGCCTCGGTGGTGTTCGAGAAGACCAGCTGCAGATCGGGCGAGACGGCGCACTTGACGATCGCCTCCCAGTCGCTGTCGGTCTTGAGACACCCCTTGACGCAGGTGATGATGCGCTTGTATTCGGCTGGGGCGCCGTTCTCCATGCCGCGGAGGATCAGCGTGTAGAGCCCGTCCTGCGCGTTGATGAGGTCGGCGGTGCCCTGCGGCAGCGGCTGAACCAGCTGGACCATTCCGTTGAACTTGCCCGCTTCGTTGGACTTGTCGATCATCCAGTCGATGAAGGCGCGCAGGAAGTTGCCTTCGCCGAACTGCATGACCTTGACCGGATACTCCTTCTGAGGACCGATTTCCAGGCCCGGCGTGTGGATCGACGGCAGAAGCTTGCGGTTGAGTGTTTCCATCATTCACCTCTCTATGGTTAGTTGGAACAGTTGGTTGACTTTTCAATGAATTGCAGAACGAATTGCCAGTCGGCAAGGGTGACGTCATGTTTGCCGGTACGCAGATAGTAGCCGACCCCGTCGCCGTACAGCGGCCGGTCCGGCGGCGGAAACTCCGCCTCTGTCCCCAGCCCCGCCGCGCCGAAGAGACGGTAGACTTCGCCCGCCGCCTTTGCCGCCAGAAACTCTCCGCGCGGATCGGCCCAGAGATCCTCGGTGGCGCTCGCCACCAGCACCGGCCGCGGTGCGACAAGCGAGATCAGAAAATGCTGGTCGAAGGGGAGTTCCTCTTCGCGTCCGGCATAGGAGTCGAGCACCTTCCGGAACCACCAGGGGAAGGTTTCGGTGATGTAGGAGATGTGTTCCCCGAAATTCCGGCGGCTGATCGCCGCGCCGCAACAGCCGGAGTCGTTGCTGACCACCCCGGCGAAGCGGGGATCGTTGGCCGCCGCCCAGAGCGCGGTCTTGCCGAGGCGGGAGTGTCCGTGCAGCCAGATCCGTTTCCGGTCGATTGCAGGTTCGCTCTCGAGCAGTTCCAGCAACAGGATACAGCCGAATGCCCAGGCGCTGATTGCGGTGCAGTCGCGCTGTTCCGGCGTCAACTCCTCCGGCGTGCGGAAGAGTTTCCAGACGCTTTCCGCCCGCCCGTCCGCCCGGTCGGGGAAGAGATCGCCCCGGTTGGCGGTAATGACGCTGAAACCGTTTCGGATCAGCTCCGAAAAAGGCCAGCGTGAGGCCCCCGCGCCCCGCTCCGCCGGCTGGGTGAGGCGGGCCGTTTCAGTCGGGTAGACGTCCGGCTCGGTGCTGACCGCGTGATTCCCGGGAAGTTCAGCCCGGCAATCGCCGGGACCGGCTTCTCCGCGTGGAGCGGCAGATACCAGAGAACATCGACGAAATGGGTTTTGCCATCGTTGGCAAGCTGGATTCTAACTTCACGGCGCTTCGCGATGCCGCCGAGAGCGCCGTCGAGTTCGCGGCGCAGCTCGAAGCGGATCGACTCCGGGCGCGGCGGCAGGGCGCCGTACATGAGGCGGGTGAAGTCATCGAGAATTTCCGGACGTCTGACGTTGTTCCACCTCGGTGGCGGAACCGACTTTGCCGCCGCGGGGGCGGTCGAGGGGGGAGGGCAGGGGCAGCTGCCCCGCCTTCGCTTCCCTCAGTGTTGATCGGGAATGCCATACTTCCTACTCCATGAAAAGGTTGCGGCTGGTGAACCTCGGTTCGCTGGTCAAATTGATGCCGAGCTTGCGCAGCCCGGATTCGTCGCCGGCGGTCGGCAGATGGCTGATGTGCATTTCGCAACCGTAGAGTTTTGCGAGCTTGCGCATGGCCAGCCGTGCGGCCGGATTCGACGGCACCGAGACGCTGAGCGCGGTCAGCGTCTCGGCCAGATCGAGGCTGATCCCCTTGCTTTTGAAGATGTTCTTTTTGAGCATGCCGAGCGAATCGATCACCTCCGGGGAGATCAGCGGCAGGTCGTCCGGGAGTTTTGCGAGATGTTTGATCGCGTTCAGAATGCAGCTCGAGGCGGCGTGGAGAAGCGGGGAGTTCTTGCCGGTGATGATGGTGCCGTCGGGCAGTTCGAGCGCGGCGCCGCAGTAGATGTTGTCGCTGCCCTTGTCCGGCTGTTTTTCCGCGGCTTTCGCGGCTTCGCGGGCGGGGGCGACCACCCGGCGGTCGAGTTCGGTGACGCCGAGATCGTCCATCAGGAGCTTGACCCGGTCGATGGCGCCCTTGTCGGCGGCACCGGTCGCGTAGTCGCACATGTAGCGGAAGTAGCGGCGGATGATCTCCTGAATGGAGGCCTGTCGCACCACTTCGTCGTCGGTGATGGCGAAGCCGACCCGGTTCACCCCCATGTCGGTCGGGGAGCGGTAGAGCTGTTCGGGATCCATGATCCGCGCGCAGATCCGCTTGACGACCGGGAAGATTTCGACGTCGCGGTTGTAGTTGACCACCGTCTCTCCGTACGCTTCGAGGTGGAAGGGATCGACCATGTTGACGTCGGCCAGGTCGGCAGTCGCCGCTTCATAGGCGATGTTGACAGGGTGGTTGAGCGGCAGATTCCAGACCGGGAAGGTTTCGAATTTGGCGTATCCGGCGCGGATGCCGCGTTGGAATTCGTGATAGACCTGCGAGAGGCAGGTGGCCATCTTCCCGGAATTCGGACCGGGACCGGTGACCACGACGATCGGGCGGTCGGTTTCGATGTAGGCGTTGGCGCCGTATCCGCGGCTGCTGACGATGGTTTCGACCTCGGTCGGATATCCTTCGATCGGGCGGTGGGTGTAGACTTTGATGCCGCGGCGGGAGAGTTTGTTCATGAAGGTCCGCACGGCGGGCTGGTTCTGGTAGCGGGTGACCACGACCGCCTTGACGTCGAGCCCCCAGTCGCGGAGGTCGTCGATGGTGCGCATGGTGTCGGTATCGTAGGAGAGGCCGAAATCGGCGCGCATCTTCTTCTGTTCGATATCGCCTGCGTAGATGCAGATGACGATGTCGACCTTGTCCTTGAGTTTCTGGAGCAGCTTGATTTTCGCGTTGGGGTCGAACCCCGGCAGGATGCGTGCCGCGTGGAAGTCGCAGATCAGCTTCCCGCCGAATTCCAGATAGAGTTTGTCGTCGAATTTACCGGCCCGTTCCAGGATCGCCTGGGATTGTTCCTCCAGATATTTCTCGCTGTCGAATCCGAGTTTCATACCAAATCCTTCACCGCAGATGAAAATTGCATATACAAAAACAGAATATACCGGCAAAACGCTGTTTTTTCAAGACGGCGGAGCAATTTTATCGGCGATGCGGACTTTTGAGGAGGCCGTCGGAACCGGCCGCGGTTTTCCGTACGGCAAGAAAGAGCGGAGATTATGATCGGATTCCGCAACTGGAGCGGTTTCTTCGAAACGTTGCTTTCTTTGAAGAGTTCCAAATACATGATGTGGTTCACAAGAAGTTGGAAAAAAAATATCAGCAGAAGGTTAAATATTGCAAATGGAAGTAGATACTTTCTGATTTTTTTAATAACTATATTCTTAATAACTTGTATTTGTTAAATATGAGACTATGTTAGTTCTCGGCGCAGCATGGAAGAGAAGAGTCTGTTATGAAAATATTTCCGATTTCTTCAAAACGAGCCGGACGACATTCCGGAGCGGCTTTCAAAATGAGACATTCTGCCGGAGATATGGAGTACAGTTTTCATTTTTGATATTTCATCAGGAAAGGTAACACAATGCCCGGTCAGTCAAAGGAAGTCACCCGCATCTATCAGGGACGAGTCACCGCTTGTGAAATCAAAGGAAAAGAACAGCCGCTTTCCATTCTCCAGGAGCACCATCAACTCTATCAGGATGCCGTCAATTACTACCTGTGTGCATTTGCGGCCATGGCAACCGATTCCGGAACTCCGATGGGGAAAATGCGGGAGCGTATTACCGCCACTGCCGACGAGGGCGGTGTCTGGGATGATTTCTGGAGGAACGGCGAAGCGCGTCCGGGGATGAAAAATTCCCTTGCCCGCACGTTGCATGCTGATCCTGAAACTCTCTCTTTTGCCGTTGCCGCCGAGCGAATTCTGGGACGAGACCGTGCTCCGGCAGAGGTGCTTGAGGCCGCCATTGATCTTGTTGCCAAAAAGTGTAAAGGGGATGTGCAACAGCCCGGTCGAACCTATTCGGCTTTGTTCTGCGATCCTGACTCCCAGGCAAATTTTGAATTTGATGAAACTGCTCAGCTGGCGGCGCAGGGGGCGCTCCGCTTGCGGGCGGCTCTGTATCACAGCGACGCCGTCAATGAGGTCCGCCGGATCGCACCGGAACTCTCTCTGGGCTGGGCCGGAATCAAAACGCAGAAAGGAAAATTCTTTGAAGGCGAGGAAGCTGTTCAAAAAGCTTCTTGATGCAGTCGATTATTTTGAACATGAGGTCGACAATCCCCAGGTTGTAACTTACTTGAATTCCGTTCCAGATCTTCCGGCCAGACTGGAGGCTTTCCGGGAAAAGATTCCCGTTCTTTCTGAGCTGAAAATCGAACGGAACAACCGGGCTGCACGGGAGAGGAAAAAATGCAACCCTGCTTCTGAAATATTTCCCGGATGAGTTCACCATCGGTCTCATGAAATGCTTCATCCGGGAGGATGGCGGCGCAAAGAGCCTCAGTGCAAATCCTTACGGGCTTTCGGATGACCCGATCAAGCTTGCCCGCGGGGAACGCGGTTTCATCTTTCCATACTTCAGCCGGATTCTAACGGGGAATATCTGGCGCAAGGAGTTCGACATCTGTGCATTCACCGAGGCGCTGAAAACGATCAACCAGTTTCAGCAGAAATGCGAAGAGCGGGAACAGATGCGCGATGCACTTCAGGCGGATCTTGACTACATGGAAGGGCTCCGGAAAAAAGGTTCCGGCATTTCCGCCGAGGGCGCGGACGGAGATGAGGAGCTGCCGCTGCCGGTTCTGGCGGGGGATCCCCGCTGGGAATTGCTAAAGAAGCTGTTGAAAGAGCTTGGTGTCTCCAATTCCTTCACGGAAGACGAGGTGATGGAATACGGGCTGTCATTCCGGACGATCCGCAGTTTTTCCGAGTTGCGCCACCGTTGGCAGATGATTCTGGAGCGGTCCGGCGGGAATGCTCCGGCTGAAGAGCTGGTGAGAGAACTTCATCTGTTCCAGCAGAAGAATCCGGAGCGAATGGGGAGTGCCGATCTTTTTCACAAACTGGCCGAGCCGGAATATCGTGATCTCTGGCGGGCGGATTATCCGGCGGGAAGCCGGCAGTCGCGCGATCTTCTGTGCGACGCTGTGCGTTATTTCGACATGCGTGATCGCGTGGAAATGTTGAGCGAGCCCATTCAGTTCACGCCGGCCGATGCCGTCTACTCCAGCCGTCAGTGTGATTTAAAGAGACTTTGTGTTTCGAAACGGCCGCTCAATTGCAGAATGGTCTGCACGACACAGATCGCTGTCCGGGATGAGCAGGGGGCGTCACTTTGCAGGATTGCATTCTGCACTATTCCGCTCCACGTCTTCTGCGTGACGGTCTGCTCGGCGGAGAATCGTTCCGTTATTTGACGCCGATGATAAAGGCGTTGAATCCGGCGGCGCCGGCGGAGGTGGATTTCGAGGAGAGTGCCGTGTTTCTGATGCCGGAGTGCGATGCGCGGGGAGAGAGGCGGTATCTGCTGAATTTCTCAATCGGGGTTCCGGTGGAGAATCTTCACGCCTCCTGCCCGGAGCGTTTTTCCTCAAATCAGTTTTATTTTGCCGACAGCGTGCAGCAGATGTTACTCTGGCCGGGAATTGAAAATGGGAAAAATGTGCCGGACTGGTTCCCTGAAACGGAAACCGTTCGTATTTGTGTCGGTGGATCTGGGGCAGCGGACCGCCGGAGCGATTACGCGGATCCGGGTATCTCCGGGAGCCCGGCCGGGTGTGCACGCAATACGGCTGGGAAACGACGGGGTCACCGACTGGTATGCGGAACGGATCTATGGAGGGCTGCTCCGGCTTGCGGGCGAGGATGCGAAATTTCCGTCGAAGAACGGGATGGAGAAGGAGCGATACGGCAGTCGCGGGCGTTTCGCGGATGCCGGAGAGACGGCGGAGGCGCGGGAGCTCTGCATCCGTCTCTGCGGAAACGACCTTCTGGAAGGAGATGAAACATTTCCCGAACAGAATGACCGCTTACTCATCGCATTCAGGCGGGCTCAGGCGAAGTGGAGCCGGATCAACCGCTGGCTCTGGATGCTGAATACCCGGGGAAAGAGGATAAGGCCCTTCAAGAGTATTCCGCCACGCTTTCCGAAGAGGGGGCGATGCCGTCTCCCTCTCCGGCGGTTCTCCGTCCTCTGCTGGAGGAACAGGAGATGATCTGGCGGCAGCTGCTGCCGGAGGTGGCGCTGACACTGGCCCGCCGCATTCTGCCGTTGCGCGACCGGATTTGGAAATGGGAATCGTGTCGCGGCGAGAACGGGGAGTCCTGCCGGCTGGTGCAGGAACCGGCCAGGCATCCGGCCCGGGTTCGGATCTGCGGTCAGCGCGGGCTTTCGTTTGCCCGGCTGGAACAGCTCGAGGAGTTCCGGAAACGGATTCAATCGCTGAACCGCAGTCTCATGCGCCGGGCCGGAGCCGCGCCGCAGCGCCCTTCGGAAATGCGGGAATTGCGGATTCCGGATCCCTGTCCGGATGTTCTTCGCAAGCTGAACCAGATGAAGGAGAACCGGATCAATCAGACCGCAAATCTTATTCTCAGTCAAGCACTCGGGCTTCGGCTCAAGGGTTGTGCGCGGGGGAACCGTCCAGAAGAAATTCACGGCGAATATGAGCGGATTCCCGGTGTGGAGCCGGCTGCGTTTCTGGTTCTGGAAAATCTCAGCCGGTACCGGTTCAGTCAGGACCGTTCCCGTTTTGAGAATTCGCGTCTGATGAAGTGGTCGCACCGCCAGATCCGGGCCAAGCTCACAATGATGGCGACGGAGATTTTCGGTCTTCCCGTACTGGATGTTCCGGCGGCATACTCCTCGAAATTCACCGCGGAAGGGATTCCGGGATTCCGGGCGGAATTTTGTTCGAGAACGGTATTCGAGCGTGGAATCGGGAGGCGTTTCCCGGCAGAAGAGCAGGCGTTTCCGGAACTTCGTGATCTCGCGAAAAAACTGGAGATGCTGGGCAAACCGCTTCTGATCCCGAAGGATGGCGGACCGCTTTTCGTGCCTTTCTGCGGCTCGGATACTCTGATTCAGGCGGATATGAATGCGGCGTTCAATATCGGACTTCGTGCGGCGGCGCATCCTGCGATGCTGACGATTCGCAACCGGATCCGGGTTCGCCGGAATCAGTCCGGACTGGTTCCCGCCCGCGAGTCCAAGTTGGCCAAACTGGTGTTTCCCGAAACGGACCGTCTGGAGCCGCAGGAGGGGAAGGAGACGCCGGATGTCCTGTTCGCTCTGCCGATCCCTGCGGCTCTTCTGGAAGGGGAGGGGCGGCAGATCTACCGGTTTGCCGACCCGGAGAAACACGGATTGACGCTGATTTCCGGAAAAGATCTCTGGCGGACGGTCAAGAAAGAGAAATGGCAGCGTTGTCTGGCATTGAACCGGATGCGCCTTGAGGCGGCGGTGCGGGCGTCGGAGCAGATCGATTGATGGGGGAGAACTCCGATTCCGGCACGACCATTCCGGTTCGCCGGCTTCACAATTACGTATATTGTCCACGGCTGATGTACTTTCAGTTTGTGGAAAATGTATTTGTCCCCAACGCCGATGTGGTGGAGGGAAAAGGGATTCATCGTTATATACGATATTGCCGATCCCAAACGTTTGCGACGTATGGATCGTTTGATTTCCGGATACGGATATCGTATTCAATATTCCGTATTTCTCTGTTCACTTTCGAGGACAATGAAAGCCGAATTAGAAAATGAAATTCGTCAAGTGATTCACTTTTATGAAGATCAATGTTGTCTGATCGATCTGGGAGAATTGGATGATCCTGCGGATTTGTTTGTTGTTCTGGGAAAACCTTTGATGAAAATTCCCAAAATAACGTTTCTCTGATTTGATTTTTTTCATTTGCAGCCTATTTTAAAATTGCAGACATGTTCTGCGTATTCATCTTTCTTCCGCCATCGGAAAGACATTTTTGCTTTTTGGCAGCAGGTTCGTTTGATTTCGTCTTGTTGCGAGCGCGAAGAGGGCCGAAACGTTCTGCATCGGTGCTCGTGCTTGTTGAAAATCAAATAGTTGCACGTTGTTTGGTGAAAAATTCCCCCGGTATGATGTGCAGGATTTGACGGGCGCTCGCAACATGCTTTGTATTTTTCTGATTTTCAAGGCACTACAGCGCCTCCGTCGAACCGACAGCCAAACAAGCTAGATTGAGGCGGAAGCGGCAGTACTGGGAGGTTCAGACAACGATTCAGTCGAACCGACAGCCAAACAAGCTAGATTGAGGCGGAACTCATGATGTTAAAGAAAATCCTAATTCTCCGTCGAACCGACAGCCAAACAAGCTAGATTGAGGCGGCCCCAGAACATGAGCTTTCTGCTGATAGATCGTCGGTCGAACCGACAGCCAAACAAGCTAGATTGAGGCGGATGGAACCGTGCCGGATTGGGAGAAGATTTCCGGCGTCGAACCGACAGCCAAACAAGCTAGATTGAGGCGGTGCTGATTGTTTGCTGGTCAGAGTGATACTTTATGTCGAACCGACAGCCAAACAAGCTAGATTGAGGCGGGTCTCTTTTTGATAGCGGACGCCCTTTTGATCTTCGGTCGAACCGACAGCCAAACAAGCTAGATTGAGGCGGAGCGCTCGCGGCATGAGTCAGAACATAACCAGCACAGGTCGAACCGACAGCCAAACAAGCTAGATTGAGGCGGGGAATATTTTTCGTTCCACCGTTTGGCATTTTTGTCGAACCGACAGCCAAACAAGCTAGATTGAGGCGGATAAGTGGTCCGTCTGCCATATCATCAATTATGGTCGAACCGACAGCCAAACAAGCTAGATTGAGGCGGGGAATTGGGTTGCAGAATATCATACGGTTTGCGTAGTCGAACCGCCAACCAAACAAGCTAGATTGAGGCGGTATTCTGTTTGGAACGGCGAAATTTCCGGCGGCGGTAGTCGAACCGCCTGCCAAACAAGCTGGATTATAGCGGCTGTAGCCGTGTTTTTGTGCATTTTTTAATCTTGTTTTGCTTCAACCGGTTTACCGGTTGAAGCAAAACAATTCAAAAAGGTTTGGAAAAGAAGAGCGCGAGAAGGAAAGAACCTTTCCTGAAAAGGTTTTTCCTTCTCGCATTCCGATTTTTGCGTTACTGACAAATGAAATTCAAAATTACTGAAACGGAAAAACGGGCGCTCTGCCGGCAGGTGCCGGAGTTCCGGGAGTTCGTCCGGCAGATCACTCTGCCGGAGCTCGAGTGCGATGGCGATCTCTTCGGCGGACTGGTCCGGAGCATCGTTTCGCAACAGCTTGCCATCCGCGCGGCGGAGGCGATTCTGGGAAGGCTGGAGGCGCTGACTGGCGAACTCTCCGCCGAACGGATTCTCGCGGCCGACCCCGGGGCGCTGCGCGCGTGCGGCCTCTCCTCCCGCAAAGTGGAGTACCTGCGCGGCATCGCCGATGCGGCCGTTTCCGGTTCCGTCGACTTCGCCTCGCTCGCCGCGCTCGACGACGCGGCGGTCATTCAGGAGCTGATTCAACTCAAGGGGTCGGCGTCTGGACCGCGGAGATGCTGTTGATCTTCTCCCTCGGCCGCCCGGATGTGTTGAGTTTCGGCGATCTGGGAATCCGCCGGGGCATCATGCTGCTCACCGGGCGCGATTCGCTTTCAAAAGAGGAGTTCGAAGTCTTCCGCCGCCGCTGTTCCCCATACGGCACGCTTGCGTCGCTCTACCTCTGGAGAATCCGCCCCGGCGGCATCGCCGGGAGCTGATCCAGCCTCCCGTTCCTCACTGGTTGAGTTCGCGGAAGGTCAGCGGAGTGAAGGTTTTCCGCACCTTCTCACGTTCGGCCGGGTCCACCGTCAGGTACTTCCAGCGCGAAAAGGCGAAGTCGTGCGGGTGGTAGTTCTGCAACCAGCAGTGGTGCAGCAGATAGGAGATCGGGAACCCTTCGAAGATCCACGGACACTGTTTCGCCAGGTACTCCGCCATCTCCCGGTAGCGGCGGGTCCGTTCCGGCGAATCCGCCATCGGCAGGATCGCCTCGAACATCCGGTCGTAGACCGGGTCGCTGAATCCGGTCCGGTTGCAGCCGCCGATGTTTTTGCTGTAGAAGAGCTGGAGAAAGTTCTCCGCATCCGGGTAATCCCCCACCCACGAGAGGCGGAAGAGCTGAAGCTTCCCCTGCCGGAGCTTTTCGTAAAAACGCGGATTGTTGTTGAGCACCGGTTCGGTCTCCACCCCGATCCGGGCGAAGTCGGCGGCGGTCAGCTCCCCGAGCTGGCGGTAGGCGGAGCTGTTGCCGGTCTGGTCGAAGGTGAAACGGAGCCGTTCGCCGGTCGCCGGATCGATCCCGCCGGGATATCCCGCTTCGGCCAGCAGCGCCTTCGCCTGTTCCGGATCGTCCGCCGCGTTCGGGTTGCGGTACTCCGGATCGAACCCCGCCACCCCCGGCGGAATCGGCCCCTGCGCCGGAATCAGCTGGAAGTTGGTGTGTTCCACCCGGCGCTGCACGTCATACGCGAGGCTCAGCGCGCGGCGCAGCGCGAGGTTGCCGCCGAGGCGCGGATCGGCGAAGTTGAAGCCGACGTAGCGCACTTCGAACTCCGGGGTGCGCAGCAGCCGGATGCCGCGCGCCTTCAGGGCCGGGGCGAGCTCCTTCCCGCCCCCCGGCGATCAGGTCGAGGTTGTCCTTGTCCAGCGCGTTGAGGTCGAGCTTCCCCTGCAGAAACAGCAGCCACGAGGACATCGGCTGCTTGACCAGGTAGAGGATCACCCGGTCGGCGAGCGGCAGAGGACGGGTCCGGTCGGCTGGTGTCTCCGCCTGCGGAAAGTATTCGACCCGGTAGTCGGGATTGCGGTCGAGCTGAAGCTTGTAGTCGTTGATCCATTCGGTCAGCCGGAAGGGGCCGGAACCCACCGGATGGCGGGCGATCTCCTCGCCGTAGCGTTCGACGGCCCGGCGGCAGACCACCGCCGCGTTCGGCATCGCGAGCATGTAGAGAAAACGCGGATCCGGCCGGGTGAGGTGCAGTTCGAAGTTGAGGTCGTCGATCCGGCGGAACCCTTCGATCCCGGCGTCGTAGAGGGAGAAATCGCCGCGCGGCGCCTTCGCGGTCGCTTCGTGAAACGCATCCAGCCCCCTGATCTTGCCGCGGAAGAGCCAGTAGACCGGGCTGTGGTTGCGGGCGTCGGCGATCCGCAGAATCGAATAGAGCACGTCGTCCGAAGTGATCCGGCGCGCGCTTTCCGGCAGTCCGGCGAACACCGGGTCGTCGGCGAAGCGGGAGGTCGTTCCGCAGCCGGAAGCGGTAACGGTCGTGCGTCGCGTTCCCCTCCGGCATCTCCGCCAGCATCGAGGGAACCAGCCGGTAGGGGCGCGCAAGGTAGTCGTACTGGAGCAGCGTGTCGTAGATCGCTCCGGTCAGATTGCGGCTGGAGAGATCGTCCGCTTGCGCCGGGTCGAGCGTCTTGACCCGGCTGCCGCCGGAGGTGTGCAGTACCCGCAGCGGCTCTCCTCCCGCCGACGCGGCCGTGACCGCAACTGCGAAAAGAAGCGCCGCTGACAGGCGGCGGAACCTGAGGCCGCCTTGCCGTGCCATCTTATTTCGCCAGAGCGCGGAACCGTTCGATCTCGCCGTTGTAGAGGGCATGCATCGCCGGATTCGGCTGATAGGTCTTGACTTCGAAGGAGTCCTTGACCACCTGCCGTGCGGCGGTGAGGTCGGCGAGGTCCCCGCGGGTGATCGCCTGGGCGAGCAGATTGCCGATGGCGGTCGCTTCGACCGGACCGGCGACGACCGGAATGTTCAGGGCGTCGCTGGCGAGCTGCATCAGCAGTCCGTCCTTGGTGCCGCCGCCGACCACGTTGAGGCAGGCGTATTTGACACCGAGCAGCTCTTCAAGCGTCTCGAGCTTGCAGCGGAAGTAGAGCGCCAGCGAGTCGTAGATCGCCCGGACCACCGCGCCGTCGTCGGAGATCTTCCCCTGACCGGAGTTTTCGCAGAAGTCGCTGATCCGCTGCGGCATGTCGCCCGGGGTGACGAAGCTCGAATCATTCGGATTGATGAGGAAGCGGCAGGGTTCGGCGTCCCGCGCGAGCTTCTCCATTTCCGCGAAGGAGATTTTGCCCCGCTCTTCGCTCCAGACCCGGCGGGTCTCCTGGAAAAGCCAGCTGCCCATGATATTGGTCAGAAACCGGATCTTGCCGTTGAGACCGCCTTCGTTGGTGAAGCTGTTTTGCGAGGCCGTTTCGCTCACCAGCGGCCGATCGAGTTCGGCGCCGAGCAGCGCCCAGGTTCCGGCGCTGATGTAGGCCCAGTTTCCGGAGACCGGAGCGGGAACCGCCGCCACCGCACTGGCGGTGTCGTGGCTGCCGATCTTGAAGATCGGAATCGGTCCGCAGCCCAGCTCCCTGCACAGCTCCGGCCGGAGAGTGCCGCCGCAGCTGCAGGGGGGAACGATCTTCGGGAAGATCGTCCGGGGCAGTCCGAGCTTGTCGGCGAGTTCAAGATCCCACTCCCTCGAGACCGGATCGAGCAGGTTGGAGGTCGAGCAGTCGGTATATTCACTGGTGTCGTCGCCGCCGAGCGCACGGGCCAGCGCATCGGGCATCATCAGAAAATGGCTGTTTTCAAAGTCTTCCGGGTGTTCGCGGAAGTGGGCAGCAAGCTGGTAGGCGGTGTTGATGACCATGCACTGGATTCCGGTACGCGCATAGAGCTCTTCGCGGGAGACCTTGCTCCAGACGTCATTTTCGGCGTTGCCGGTGCGAACGTCACGGTAGTGATAGGGCCAGCGGCGCGGTTTGCCGGTGGCGTTGTCGAAGAAGACGTAGTCCACACCCCAGGTGTCGATGCCGATTCCGGCGATGGCGGGATCGACTTTGAGCGCTTTGGCCAGGCCGGTTTTGAGCTCCTCCACCAGCTGGGGATAGTTCCAGTAGATCGAACCGCCCTGTTCGGTCGGACCGTTGGCGAACCGGTGCACCTCGGTCAGCGTGAGTTTGCCGGATTCGAGGGATCCGATGATGGCGCGGCCGCTGGAGGCCCCGAGGTCGAATGCGAGAAAGCTGCTCATGTTTGTCTTCTCCGTGTCGATGGTTCCTGAACCGAAATTCTAAATTCTTCCGCCCGGAATCCTGCCCGCGGGGGATTCAGGATTGCGGGGAGGCCGGCGCAGCCGGATGGATCGCCGCCAGCCGGGCGTAGGTTGAGCGGATCAGCTCCGCCGTCTCATCCCACCCGATGCAGCCGTCGGTGACCGACAACCCGGGGGTGGGGCGACAGCCGGAGACGATCTTCTGGCTGCCGGGAAGCAGATTGCTTTCGAGCATCACGCCGCGAATGGCGGTCTCGCCGGCTTCAATCTGGCTGAGAACGTCTTCCAGTGCGACGTGCTGCTTGCGGTAGTCCTTGCCGGAGTTGGCGTGGCTGCAATCGACGATGATGCTCGGCTTGAGGTGCGCCTTCTGCATCGCCACCTTGAGAAAGGCGATGTGTTCGGCGCCGTAGTTCGGCTGACCGTTCCCGCCGCGCAGCACGATGTGAGCGTAGGGATTGCCGCGGGTGCGGAAGACGCCGACGTGGCCGTCTTCGAGGACGCCGATGAAACTGTGTTCGCTCAGCGCGGTGGAGATCGCATCGATCGCCGTCTGGAACGTTCCATCGGTGGCGTTCTTGAAGCCGACCGGCATCGATAGGCCGCTGCCGAGCTGGCGGTGGGTCTGCGCCTCGGTGGTGCGGGCGCCGATTGCCGCCCAGGCGACGATGTCGGCGATGTACTGGGCGATGATCGGGTCGAGCATTTCGGTGGCGACCGGCAGCCCGATGTCGACGATGCGGAGCATCAGTTTGCGGGCGAGGAAGATGCCTTTCTCGATATTGTAGCTTTTGTTGAGATCCGGGTCGTAGATCAGCCCCTTCCAGCCGACGGTGGTGCGGGGTTTCTCGAAATAGGCGCGCATCACCAGCAGGATATGGTCCTTCACCTGGTCGCTCAACTGGCGGAGCCGCTCGGCATATTCGATCGCCGAACCTGTGTCGTGAAGGGAACACGGACCCACGATCATCAGGAATTTCTGCGACTTGCCGTCGAGGATGTCGCAGATTTCCCGCCGGGCCTCCATGACCTTCACCACCGCGTCGAGAGAGAGCGGCAGCTCCGACCGGACTGCGCCCGGGCTGGAAAGCACGCTGCGGCTGGCAATATTGATATTGTTGCTGCTGATCATTGCTGGAATCCTTTCAAGGAGGAATAATATACAATCGTTCCGGGGATTTACAAGGCAAACCCGCTGAAAGGTGAGTGAAAAAACGAGCTTTTATTCCGGCAGATGGAAAGCGGCGGTTTCCGCTTCGGAGGAAATCCGCCCGCAGGGACGGGCGAAGCCGACACTTCCGCGTTCGATCAGCTGCGGCGACAGCCGGAGGGAGCGATTGCCGGACAGGCTTCCCTGCCGGAGGCTCTGTTCCAGCAGGTCCACGGCCGCGTATCCGGTCTCGAAGGTCGGATTGCGCAGGGTGGTCAGCGGCGGATTCCCCGGGCCGATTCGGAGATGTCGTCGAAGCCGATGATCGAGATGTCGTGCGGTATCCGGAGCCCCCTCTGCCGGAGCACGCGGATGAGTTCGAGGGCGATCAGATCGCTGCGGCACCAGAAGGCGGTGGGAGGAGTGGGGCGTCTGAGCATGGCGGCGACCTTGCCCTGGAAAATCTCGCCGAACTCCTGCCGCCCGCTTCGGATTTCGAGGATCCGTTCCCCTTCGCGCGCGGCACGGCGGAAGGGGTCGAGCACCTGTTTCCGGTCGAGCATCGGGTAGGAGCAGCTGCACTCGCGCGGATAGGCAATCGGATAGATGACGCAGATGTTCCGGTGGCCGAAGCGGCGGAAATACTGCATGACGCTCCGGGCGACGGCGTCGGCGGAAAAGCTGACCGAGTCGATGCCGTCGAGGGAGAAGTCGCTGTCCAGGGAGATTTTCGGCAGACCGGGAGTCGCGAGCAGCCGCCGGAGCGGAGGATCGTTGCAGTAACCGCGGTCGCCGAAGAGAATGAGACCGGAAAAGCTCTTCTCCGCCTCTTTCACCGCCAGTTCCGTCTCCTCTTCCGGCGCGTCCGGTGGCGGCAGGCGGAAGGGGCGGGTGGCGAGTCCCAGTTCGGCGGAGCGGGTGACGATACCGGAGTAGAAGCCGAGGTTTCGTTCTCCCCAGCGGCGGGTGTGCGAACAGTATTCCGGGAAGGAGAGCGGCAGAAGGATGCCGATACAGCGGTTCTCCTGTCGCGGGAAGGGGATCGGATACCAGCCGTTGCCTCGGCAGTCACGGTGGAGCATCCCTTCGGCCGCGAGCATATCGTACGCCTTACGGACCGTCTGGCGGGCGACGCCGAGCCGGGCTGCCAGACTGCTTACCGGCGCGAGACGCTGACCGCCGGTTTCAGGATGAGCGCGCAGCCAGGCGGCCAGCCGGTTGCGGATGACTTCCACCGTGCGGTTTCGTCCACAGTCGGAGAGATTGAGATCCAGTTCAGGGAATATAGTATCGGTCATAGCCGGCGGGGGCTCCCTCGTTTGCTTTTTCATACTATAGTGAGCGAATGGGTTTTTGTAAATTGATTTTGGAAAAAAATGAAATTAATTTTCTTCGCCCCTCTGTCGCACTCCCTGGATGCGGCAGAGTTTCCGGAGCCGGACCGCAGTGCTGTTTTCTCCCGGAGTCTTCATCTGCATCGGTGCAGATTTCATTCTGGAGGATAAGAACTCCACCGATCCGCCGAAGAGGCGAAGGAGGGCGTGTTGATCGACGAACCGAAAAACGAAGAACCGAAATATTGCCGGATGGCGGAAAAAGTCATCGAGAAGATCCGCTCCGTCTCGGTCACGCGTCCGCGTCAAGGGAAACGGTTTTGCGTCGCTCCGAAGAAAGCGGATTGAAATTTGTCGAAAACAGGTGTATACTTCCCCCGCGTTTGATTTGAAATGATTTATAAAAGGATGAGAGATGGAACAGGAATTGTTGGACGCTTTCCGAGAGATAGATTACGTTTGCTCAGGGGACCATTCCCGACAGGGGGCGATGGTGCTCGGCGCTGCCGGAGAGGCACCCCGTCCGCTGCTGGTGGCGCTCCACACCTGGAGTTTCGACTTCCGGCACCCTTCGGCGCGCGGGTTCGCGGAACGGTGTGCGGAGCGTAACTGGCACCTCATCTTCCCGAACTTTCGCGGGCCGAACAACCATCCGGAAGGGTGCGGTTCTGAGCTTGCCGTCTCCGATATCGTCGACGCAGTCCGTTACATGTGCGAGCGGTTCCCGGTCGACGAGTCGCGGGTCTATCTCACCGGGGGGTCCGGCGGCGGCTACGGTACGCTGCTTCTGGCGGGGCGGCATCCGGAGTTGTGGGCTGCGGCTTCAGCCTGGTGTCCGATCTCCGACCTCGTCGCGTGGCACCGGCAGTGCAGGGGAGGGAAATATGCCCACTATTCTGAACACATTGAAGCGTCCTGCGGCGGCGATCCGCAGAGCGATCCGGCGGCGCGGCAGGAGGCGGAAAGGCGTTCCGCTCTTACCCATCTTGCCGGAGCCGCGGGGCTCCCGCTCGACATCGCCACCGGAATTCACGATGGCCACAGCGGCAGTGTTCCGGTGAGCCAGGCGATCTACGCCTTCAATCTGCTGGCGAAGCCGGAGGAGCGGTTCAGCGAAGAGGAGATCGAATATATCGTCCGCACCGAAACCGTGCCGCCGCACTTGTCGACGCATGAGTCGGAGCCGCTTTACGGTGAGCATACGCTGCTACTGCGGCGCGTTTCCGGAAGTGTCCGGCTCCAGCCTTTTCGAGGGGGCCCATGACATGCTCACCGATGCGGCGTTTGCCTGGCTGGAAAAGCAGAGACGCGGCTGCTCTCCCGACTGGAGCATCTGCGACGGCATCCGGAAGTCGGGTGACGACAGGTTGAGTTTCTGAGCGGCAAAACCGGTATTGGGTGCTCAGCGTGCTGCCGCTTTCCGGAGCAGGGCGGCGAGCCGGGCGGGATAGGGTTCGGCATCCTTCGCCGCGGTGCCGCGCCCTTTCAGCCACGGGCCGTAGGTGAGGCTGTCGCCAAAGCAGACGATGCGGGAACTTGGCAGGTGTTCGCGGCGGATCACCTCGAACGCGAGTTCCGCGGCGAGGCGGCACCCCTCCGGGGTCAGGTGGAGTCCGTCGCGCATGCCGCTGTTGGAGAAGTTCCGCAGCAGTGAGGCGGGATCCTCCGCGACCGGGCGGCTCCGGACGAGCCCTTCAAAATCGATCAGCGGAAAGTCGAGTTCGGTTGAGAGCTCGCGCAGGATCGCGTTGGCGCATTCGACCCGCTCGTCCGGCGGAACCGGGTCGAGCGCGGCGCCGGGAAACTGTTCGAAGAGATAGGCGTTGATTCGCGGCGGCAGCGTTCCGGCGGCGACGGCGCTGCCGGGGATGCGGCAGCGGTGGACCAGGCGGCGGAAGTTCCGGCGGAACTCCTCCGGCGGAACGGTGTGACCGCAGTAGAGCATGTCGTTGACTCCCGCCCAGAGAATCACCAGATCGGGTGAGTGCGGCGCGACGTCGCGGTCGAATCGGGCGAGCAGTTCGCGTGTGGTGTCACCGGGATATCCGGCGTTGACGACGCCGGCCTGATTCATCGAAATCGCTCCCGGAAGGCGGAGACGGAAAATTCCGGTGCCGAGAATCGCTCGGAAATCATTTGATATGTGCTCCGGTTGTTGTATAGTATGGAAAATACGATTGAGAATATAACCCGTCCGGCATTTTTTTCAACCCCGCGGATGCCGGAGAGAGAGAGGAGGAAAAATGGTGATGCGCGCGAATTCGGATTATCTCATGCGGGTGACGTTGAAGAATCCGGCAATCCGGCTGGCGCTCGGGCAGTTTGACGAACTGACGACGGAGGGGATCATCCGCCATGACGCCGATCCGGTCGCCGGGCGGCTTTTCGCGGGCGGACTTGCGTCGGCGGCGCTGATGACGGTGCTGCTGGGGGAGCAGGAGTGCTACTCAATCCGGATCAGCTACAAAGGTCCGGTTTCCGGAATGCTGATCGACGCCCGGGCCGACGGCCGGGTGCGCGGACTGGTGCGCAATCCGCATGTGATGACTGCGGCGGATTCGGTGGAGATGGCCTGTGGCGACGAGGGGGCGGATGTCTCGGTGGTCCGCTCCCTCGATGGGAAGGTGCTCAACTCGGGAGAGGTGAAGACCGCCTTTATCATGCCGTCGGCGGCGCTGGGGTACTTTCTGTCGGTCAGCGATCAGGTGGAGAGTGAAATTCGCTGTGAAGTGGTGTTCCAGCCGGATCCGGCGGCACCGGTTCGTTCGGCGGATGGTGTGCTGATGCAGGCGATGCCCGGCTGCGATCTGGAGGAGTTCGGGGTGCTGCGGCAGCGGCTGCTGGAACCTCCGGCGGGGGCGATTCTCCGCGACCGGGCTTCGGAACCGGAGGAGAAGCTCCGGGCGTTGCTGATGCTGCTCTGCCGTTCGGCACAGCCGCCGGAGTATTCCGTCACCATGGTGGAACCGGCGCGGTTTGCCTGCAACTGCAGCGAAAAGCGGATGCAGGAGATGGCGCGTCAGATGCTCGGCGAGGAGGATTTCCGCAAGCTGCTTGCCGAGAAGCCGGATCCGTTGATCCGCTGCCAGTTTTGCGGCAATGAGTACCATCTCAAGGGGCTGAAAACGATCGTTTCCGGCGCGGTGTTCAGAGCAGGGACTGGGCATCGACGTCGGCGTAGACCTCGATGCCGCGCGGCACCGGGCGATGGAGGGTCAGCACCCGGAGCGCCTGCCGGAAGAGCTTCATCCGTTTTCCCCGGATCAGCAGCATGTAGCGGTACTTTCCTTTGATTCGTTCGATCGGCGCAGGGGAGGGACCGGAGAGCCGGATGCCATCGTGCGCGTAGGGGCGCAGTTCTTCGGTGAATTTCGTGGCGAATTCGACCAGCGCGCTCTCATCCTCACCGCGGAAGTGAACCGCGATCAGGTGGGTGAAGGGCGGATAATCGAGCATTTCGCGGAATTCGAGGTCGAATCTGGAAAATCCATCGAAATCCTGTGCCGCCGCGAAACAGATCGTCTCGTTCTCCGGATTCCGGGTTTGAATCAGCACTTCGCCGCGGATGTCGCCGCGCCCGGCCCGCCCCGCCACCTGGGTGATGAGCTGGAAGGTCCGCTCCGGTGCGCGGAAGTCCGGCATTGCCAGCCCGAGGTCGGCGTTGATGATGCCGACCAGCGTAACGTTGGGGAAATGGAGTCCCTTGGCGATCATCTGGGTGCCGATGAGGATATCCAGGTCGCCGCGGCGGAAACGCTCCAGTACGTTCTCGTAATCCTCCGCACTGCGCATGGTGTCGGAATCCATCCGGGCGATCCGGGCGGGGTGAAAGACCGCACCGGCGACCGCTTCGATCTTCTCGGTGCCGACGCCCGCGTAACGGATCTCCGGCGAACCGCACTCCGGACAGGCGGTGTAGGCCGGGATCATGCAGCCGCAGAGGTGGCAGCTGAGCGTTTCGTGCAGTTTGGAATAGGTGTAGGCGACCGAACAGTCCGGGCAGCGCGCCTCGAAGCCGCACTGGTTGCAGAGCATCACCCGGGCGTAGCCGCGGCGGTTGAGAAAGAGAATGCTCTGTTCGCCCCGGTTCATCCGATCGAACACCGCGTCGATCAGCATTTTGGAGAAGAAGTTGCTCTTTCCCGGCTCCGGCGGGCCGGAGAGCCGCTGGTCGATGATCCGGATGTGCGGCGCAAGTTTGTTTTCGACCGGAACCGACATCTTCGCGAGCAGGAATTTTCCGGTGGCGGCGTTGCGGCAGGTTTCCGCCGACGGCGTCGCCGAGCCGAGGATCACCGCGGCACCTTCGAGTTTTCCGCGCATCACCGCCACGTCGCGGGCCGAGTAGCGCGGCGCCTCCGACTGTTTGTAGCTGGATTCGTGCTCCTCGTCGACGATGATGAGTCCGAGATTGCGGAACGGCGCGAAGAGCGCCGACCGTGCGCCGACGGCGATCTGCACCTCGCCGTCGTTGATCCGGTTCCATTCGTCGAAGCGTTCGCCGTCGGAGAGGCGGCTGTGCAGGACGCTCAGGCGGTCGCCGAAGCGGGCGCGAAACCGGCGGACCGTCTGGGGGGTAAGCGAGATCTCCGGCACCAGCACGATTGCCGAGCGGCCGAGTTCAAGCGCTTCGGCGATCGCCTGCAGATAGACCTCGGTCTTGCCGGAGTTGGTGACGCCGTGGAGCAGCAGCACGTGGCTGGAGGTCTTGCCGTGAAGCATTTGTGAAATGAGTTCGAGTGCCGCCGCCTGGTCGCGCGAGGGTGCGAGCGGCGTCGAGGGCATCACCCGGGTGTCGCCGAAGAGGTCCCGCCGGACGGTGATCTCTTCGGCTGCAATGATTCCGTGCCGGAGCAAGGTGTGCAGAGTGGAGTCGCCGAATCCGGCCGCGCGGCACTCCGCCGCAGTGAGCGGCTTGCCGGGGAGCAGCAGCTGAATCAGTCCTGTGCGGAGGGCGGCGGAGGGTTTCGTTTCGTTGTCGCGGAGGAACTGTTCCGCCGCCTGCCGGTCGCCGATCCGGTAGACCTTGATCTTTTGGGTTTCACCTTCCCGCTGCGGACGGCGGCGGGGAGCAGGGTACGGATGGACTGTTCCTGGCTGCAGCAGTAGTAGTCGGCCATCCAGCGGCCGAGTTCGACCAGATGTTCGGGAACGTGGGCGCGGGTGGTGGAGACTTTGATGATCTCCCCTGAGTTTGCCGGGGTAGTCGCTGGATTCGGCGAAGCTGAGGATGTAGCCGTCGCGGGTGGTGCGCCCGAAGGGGACGGTAACCATCATGCCCACCTTGAGCATACCGGCCAGCGACTCCGGAATCCGGTAGTCGAACTCCTGATCCAGCGCCACGTCGATGATAACCTTTGCGACCGCCACGATGCCTCCCTTTTGTCTGCGGATTTATACAATACAGCGCAAAGGCGCTGAAATCAATCCGCTCTCCTGTGGCTGGAATGAAAAATTCCGGCCCTCCCGCAGGGGGGCAGCGGGAAAGCCGGAACCACGGGACGATGGATCAGAATGTGACGACTCCGCCTTTGATGTAAACTTTGACGAACCCGTAGGTGTTGCGGAGTTTCTGCTGGTTGGCGGAGCGGGCGCTGCCGTCGGCGTGCAGGAGATTCACCTGCCCGTTGTGAAGCAGATTTACGTAAGAGGCGGTACGGTTGAGGTTGAAGTATTGGTAGTCCTTCCAGGTTTCCTTCGCATTGTAGTTGACCGTCTCTCCCAGAATCGGGAAACGGAAGTCCACGGGACGGACCGTGCTGGTGTTGGTGGCGGTGCCGGCCAGCCGTTTTTCCTGCGTGGGAATCGCTGACCACTTCAGGACGCAGGACTCGTGCGCCTTGCTTTTGGTGATGCCGGGAGCCGGCACCCAGATTCCTTCGTAGATGTCGTCATTGGTGGCGTTGGCGGCATAGGTGGAGTTGAAGGAATCGTCACCCGACGGCATGAACGGCGAGGCGGGACAGCGGAAGGAGGCCATCTTACCCCGGGCAACCAGTTTGTCCAGAAGGTCGGAGGGGTTGGAGAGGAAGGTCCACCATTTGCGGTCTTTCGGAACTCCGACGGCGGAAGCGAAGATCCACCGGATGGAGACACGGTCGTTGAAATCGGTGGCGTAGGAGTTGAAGGCGAGGCCGTTCTGCTTGAGATTGTTCAGGCAGCTGGCGCTTTTGGCGGTCTCCCGCGCCCGGTTCAGCGCGGGCAGCAGCATCGCCGCCAGAATGGCGATAATCGCGATAACTACAAGGAGTTCTATAAGCGTAAATCTTCTGATTGCAGTATGTTCCGACTTTCTGTCTCCGCCGGTTTTTCCACGGGTGCAAAAACTTCTTGCAGATTCCGGAAGGGCTCTTTTTTCTGTGTTCTGTTTCATTATTGCGAAATCTCCTTTTTTGGGGGTTATTGTTCATCTGCCGGGGTCCCGGTGACGGCGAGCAGTGCGCCCGGAGCCGCGGGATCGAGGCTTTCCATCTCCACATATTGAACTTCCTTGAGATTGCGCTGGAAGTCCGCGGTCACGCCGGCGACCTCCTCGCGTTCCCGGTTGTTCCATTCTGCGAGGCGGAGCTTCCGGGCCGAAAGATCTCCGCCGAACCAGCCGGAGGGAACGGCGTTGCCGCTGGTTTCCGGGGTGAACTCCTGCCGGGTGCCGTCGGCGAAGTGGATGGTGAACCGGAAGTGCTTCGCCCGTTCACCGCCGGGAGCGGCGAGGAGAAAATGGAGGGTTTTCCAGCGGCCGGGAAGTTCCAGCTTCGCCTTGCCGACCGGCAGTACGGCCGGGCCGGAGGAGGTCGTGCCGATCCGGAACGGAACGGTGCGGAACTCCCGCATCCGGCAGTTGACGGTTTCTCCCGCGGCGAGCGGAGTTGTGAGCGTTTTTCCCCGGGGGGTCAGCATGGCGTTGAAAAGTTTTTCCAGTCGCAGGGGGAGTGCGCTCCACCGGTACGGCGTCGGGAAGCTCGCGGGGCGGACGGCGGTCGCGGGCGGCGAGGCAGTACTCCATCTCGCGGGTGATCGGCGGCTCGGGTGCGGGTTCGACCGGGGTTCGCTCCGGCGCCTTCCAGCCGGGATAGCGGAGCGTGACTTTCGACGTGCCTTTGCCGAGGTTGAGTTCGAGGCGCTTTTTCTCCGCATGGTAGCGGAACGCCCCTTCCGCCGCCTTCCGGTTGTTGACCAGAATTTCCGCCGGTTCGGCGAAGCTGGTGAATTCCGCCCGGAAGGGTTCCGGAGAGGTGAAGACGATTTGCGCCGTGTTCTGGCGGTCCTGATAGAGCGCCTGCTCCAGCCGGGCCGGTTCCCAGTTGCGCAGTCGCAGCGGGGCGTCTCGGCCGACCAGAAGCGCCGCTGCGGAATTGGTGAGCAGATAGTAGCAGCTGCCGGAGGTGGTTCCCCAGAGCGAGCCGCCCCGCTCCAGTGCGCCGATCGAGGCGAGTTCCGCCAGTTCTTCGGTGGGGGCGTTCACGATGTCGGAGAAGAAGAGATAGCGGGCAAAGGTGAGCGGACCGTTGACGCTCATTCGATCCCCCTTGCGCAGATAACGTGGATTTTTCCAGTGCGGATAGAGTTTCTTCATCCGCGCCATGAACGAGGCCAATGCTTCGGGGCAGGTTGCCCGGTAGAGGTCGAGCAGCGGAGCCGAATAGTGCATCCCCACGATCATGCTGGTGGAGAGTACTGGATTATCCCAGCGGGTGTCGGCGACGGCGCCGGACTGGTTGTATCCGATTTCGGGAATCTGACTCTTCCAATCCCAGCTGTTGCAGTAGGCCATCTCCAGCTCCCGCTTGAACAGCGAGGTGACGAGCGGCACCGCCTCTCTGGCGGCTACCATCGCGGCGAGGTCGGCGGAACGGCGCTCGCCCATCCGGACCGCCAGTTTGTACATCGCTTCCGAAGCGAGCCAGCTGTCCGGCGCCATGTCGATCGAATGGGCGAGGCGGCTGTCGGTGGTGCCCACCGCCATCGAAGGCCAGTCGCAGCGGCGCAGCAGCGGCAGATAGTTCGCCCGGATCTCTTCCCAGTTCCGCCGGATCCGGTCCCAGTCGCCGGTGTGCCGCCCGTAGAGCTGGATCCAGCGGAGCAGGAAGCCGGAGAAATCGGTGATGTCGCTCCAGATGGTGCGATCTTTCGAGCGGGAGGTCCAGCCGAAGACCGGGTAGAAGAGTCCGGTGAAGGGCTCGGCGCGTTCCGCCGGCAGATGGCTTTCGTAGATTCCTTCCAGCGTGTGGTTGACGCGGTCCGTCGCGGTGAAGCAGGCGTCGAGGCTAATCCGGCAGCAGGTTTCCAGAAACTTCCGTTCCGGCGGATTGAGCAGGTTCCAGGAGTCCAGGTACATTGCCCAGGTGGTGGTGGGATAGTGGGCCCGGGCGGTGTAGCTGTTCGGATGCATCTCCTTGTAGCTCCAGACCGCCTGATTGGCCCGGGCGATCCGCTGCGGGTAGCGGTCGGTCTTCAGGTAGCTTTCCCCTTGCAGGTCGGGCAGATAAAGCGAGTATTCCAGCCTGTTGGACCCGGCGGCGGCATAGGGGCCGAAGATGGTGTCGAAGTTCAGCTTCTCAAATTCCGGCAGCTGAACCGGATACCCTTTCCGGGCGGCGAAGGGCAGGACTGGCGGCAGCGGGGCGATCTCCCGGCCCGGATAGTTCCAGTCGTTTGGAATTTTGCGGTAGGAGAAGTAATTGGCGATGTGGAGCCGGTTGTTCTCCCGGTCCACGGCGAAGAACTCGTCGCACTGCCATGGATAGACGGTCATCACGGCGTTGAGGCGGCGGCACTGTTCGGCGACTGCGGCCGGGAGCTGTTTCCAGTCGGCGGACCACTCCGCCGGGAGCGGACGCACTCCGTAGAGCTGGGAGAATCCGACTGTGCCGATTCCAGCGGGACGGCTGAGGATGATTTCTCCGTTCCGGAAGCCGACCGACGCGGGGCGGTGCTGGAGGGTGAGCAGCCGGGGAACCTCCGGATTTTTCGAGCCGCCCAGAATCAGCAGCCAGTTTTCCGAGAGGTCGCGCCAGCCGGAATTTCGCAAGTTCATCGGTACGGAGCAGCCGGATTCCCTTCCGGGTGGGGACTGCGAGGCGCAGCGGCGCTTTCGCCGCTCCGGAGAGGGGGGCGATCACCATCCGGGGCGCGTCGGTGTCGATGAGAACTCCGGGGGCCAGCCAGCTTCCGGCGAGCTCCCAGCGGATCTTTCTGCCGTTGAGGGAATAGGTGTAGCGCCAGCTCCGCGAGGTCCAGTTGATCGAGCGGGGAGCAGGCTCCATGCCGGCATATTCCGCGCCGTCCGGCCGGAAGCGGAGCATGGTTTTCGACCCGTCCGGATTGATGAAGTAGTTGCGTTCGAGCCGTTCCCGCTGCGCGGTTTCGGCGAGGAGGTCCAGATTGCCGTGCTGCCAGCCGAAGAGGCCGAAACTTTCCCGGCTTGCGCCCGGCTGCCAGCGGAGTTTTCCCGTTTTCGGAGCGAGAAGAGCGTTCCATACGGTGCGGCAAAGCTCTTTCGTCGCTTCGAGTTCCGCACCGGCGGAACCGGTATGGCGGAAGGTTTTCGCTGCTGCTGCGCATTTTTCTCCGAACTGCCGTACCGTGCCGGTGAGTTCATCCGGAACGGTTTCTCCCCGTTCCCGCCGGAAACGGAGCGTGCTTTCCTGCGCCTCGTGTTCCCGGAGCAGTTCGGCCACCCGGCGTCCGGCGGCCAGTTTCCGGCTCAGCGCTTCGTACTCCCGGCTTAGTTGCTTGAAGCCCGTGATTCTTTCCGCATCCGGATTTCCCGCTGAGGAGAGGGCGGCGAACTTCTTTCGGAGCGCGGCGAACTGCTCTTCAGCCCGGGGGGAACAAGGCGTACCTTCTGAAGGGCGGCGAGCTGGTCGGTCAGAAGTTCGAAGCGGAGTTTCGCGTTTTCACTGTAATTCCGGATCGTGCCCGCAGGGGGACAGAAGCAGCCGGAGCGATTCGAATTCCAGTTCGCTCTGCGGCAGTTTCCCATCGGGATCGGGGAAGAAGTAGCAGTAGAACCGCGCGGTCCGTTTCGGCTTGACCTTGAGTTTACTGAAATCGACGGGATAGGTGCGGCTTTTGCCGTCGGCGATGACGGGAAGTTCCAGGTCCTCCCGCTCGCCGCTCATCCAGTGGATGCGGAACACTCCTTTGACCGGTCTGGAGACCGGTTGGGAGGGGGTGAGTTTGCAGCGGAGTTCCGCTCCCGCGAGGTCGCGGGTATCCATGCGGGCGAGCATTCCGGCGCAGGTCCGCAGGTAGACACCCGTTTTCCGCGGCGCGGCGGGGATGCGCAGCACCAGCGCCTTTTTGTTCCGGTCGGTCCTGATTCCGGAAAATCCGGCGAGGTCGAAACCTTGTCCGCGGGCGTCGAGCCGCGGATCGACTTTCAGAAGAATTTCTTCCATACCGGAAACGGTGACGGCAAGCAGAAAAATAAAGAGAAGCAAAAGGGAGGATTTTTTGTATACAATTCTTCGCATTTTTGCACCTTTCCATGAAGATACGTTTCTTTCTTGGTTAATTATGATATCAGACAAAGTGAAAAACAAATTATTTTAATGCAAATATATGCAAAAAGTTCGGCAAAAATGCAAAAAGAAGAATAGTGGGCAGTCTGCAAAATTAAAATAACCTGACTCACGGTAAAATTTTACTCGACTGAAGAGGAAATTTGAATGATAAAAGGTTCGGATTCCTGTCAAGTTGAGTGAATGTCATCGGTTCTTCCACTTCAAAAGAACCGATCGGAACGGTTTCATCCATTGAACCGCATCCTGAGCGATGGTATATGCGAGGGAGCCGTTTTACAATGATTTTCTGATTTTTGAGAGAATCGCGGATTGCTTTTTTCGGAGGAGGAGTTCCCTTATTAATAGGGACGGCGGGAACCTCGGTTGGCAATCCCTGTCGCCGGATAAATAAAATGGAAAAGTAGTCATGAAAGCGTTTTTTTCTGCGATGTCGCCCCGTCGGCGGCATCTGGTTCTGCTCGTCATCATCTACATCGGATTCATCAGTCTCGGGCTGCCGGACACCGTGCTTGGCGTTGCCTGGGATTCGATGCGCCGGGAACTGGGGACTCCCGTCTATTACGCGGGATTTCTCACGACGCTGCTGACGATCTGCTCGGCGGTATCGGCGTTTTTCAGCGGCGAGATTCTGCGCCGGACCGGGACCGGAAGACTGCTGATGATCTGCGGCTTCGTTACCGGTTGTTCCCTGCTCGGATACGCCTTTTCTCCCGCGTTCTGGTGTTTGCTGCTCTTCGCAATTCCACTCGGATTCGGTCAGGGGCGGTCGATACCGGGATGAACTACTACGTCGCCCGCCACTACACCAGCCGGGACATGAGCTGGCTGCACTGCTGCTGGGGGCTCGGGGCGAGCTGCGGACCGGGGCTGGTCACGCTCATTCTCGCCTCCGGAGGAAGCTGGCGCTGGGGATATGTGACGGTCGGCGCCATTCAGCTCGGCCTGGCGCTGCTGTTCTCGCTGACGCTCGGACTCTGGAGCGATCCGGAAGGCGGGGATGAGAAGAAAACAGCGTTCGCGGAGGGAACGGTCCGGTTCTGCCTCCGCTTCTGGTTCTGCCCGCTGATGATGCTCCTCTACTGCGGGATTGAATTCTCGATGGGGTTGTGGGTCTACCAGTTTCTGGCCGGATGCCGCGGTTTTTCCGCGGAGGCGGCCGGTTACGCCGTGGCGGGCTACTGGGGCATGCTCACCGCCGGACGCTTTCTGATCGGATGCGTCGCCAACCGGCTGGGCAACCGGCGACAAATCCGGCTCAGCATGGTGTTGAGTTTCACGGGGGCGCTGCTGCTGACGGTTCCCGGTCCGGCGGCGCTGATTCTCTGCGCGGTGGGGCTGATCGGATTCGCCTTCGCATCGTTCTATCCGGCGATGATGCATGCCGCTCCGGAGCGGTTTGATGACGTGACTGCCGCCACCGTGATCGGCTATCAGGGAGGAGCCGCCATGCTGGGGGCGGCGGTGATTCCGGCAGCGTTCGGCTATCTAGCTGCGAGGACGACTTTGCGCTGCTCCCATGGTTTGTCGCTGCAGTGACGGTGGTTATTTTTCTGCTGCAACTGCGAGTGGATGGTCGGCGGAAATAATGGCCGGGCCGCTGCGGATTGCCTGCCGGTCTTAGGATTTTTGAGAAAAAACGGAAAAAACTCATAAAAAATTAAAAAAGGGATTGTTTTTTTGAAAAGACTGGGTAAATTTACTGACAGTACAAATATTTTTACAGATGAAAAGCCTGCCGGGTTGCCGGAGGGTACATCAGATCGATAAGGAAAACGGGGAATTATGGGTGCGGTGATGGAGGGTGCCGTCATTCAGACGGAGAACCTGTCGAAGGTGTATAAACGTTTGTTCCGTCCCGGGACATTTGCTCTGAATAATTTAACGATTACCGTCCCCGGGGGTCGATCTTCGGATTTCTCGGTCCGAACGGCGCCGGCAAGACCACGACCATCAAGATTCTGATGGACCTGATCAAGGCGACCAACGGTAAGGCCTACGTGCTCGGCCGTCCCTCCTCCGACGTCGAAGTGAAAGGCAAAATCGGCTTCCTGCCGGACTCTCCCGCGTTCAGCCCGCAATTGACCGCGCGGGAATTCCTCAACATCTGCGCGAAGTTGCTGCGCCTGCCCTCGGAAGGGCGTGCCGAACGGATCGAAGAGGTGCTTGAGACCGTCAAGATGGCGGAACATGCGAAGGAGAAGATCGGCTCGTTCTCCCGCGGGATGTTGCAGCGCATCGGCGTGGCGCAGGCGATTCTCAACAAGCCGGAGCTGCTGATTCTCGACGAGCCGCTCCTGGGGCTGGATCCCTTCGGTCGTCAGGAGTTCAAGAACATTATTCTGGAGCAGCAGAAGCGCGGCACGAGCGTGTTTTTCAGCAGTCATATTCTTTCCGACGTCGAGGAGATCTGCAACCGGATCGCGATTCTCAACAAGGGCAAACTGCTCTGTACCGGTCGGCTGGATGAACTTCTGGCCTGTTCCGGGACGAGCGTGACCATCGCCCCGGGGCACGATGATATACTCAAGGAGCTGATCGCAATGGCTGCCGGCACGGAGAAGCAGCCGGATGGCGCCTGGGTGTTGAACTTCGGGCGCAATGAGGAGGCGGTGCAGCGTGCGGAGGCGCTGAGCGTGAAGAATCCCGGAGCGCTGATGATCTCCGCCATGCATGAAAATCTCGAGGAGTTTTTCTTCCAGACTCTGGAGAAGGATCGTGCGGAGAGCGGCGAAAAAAGAGAACGGGCAGGCGTAATTCGCGTTAAATGCGTTTATATATAGAAGTAATAAGAATTTTTTAAAAAAGGTTGTTGAGAAAAGAAAGTAGGAAGGATTTTTAGATGAACGAATTATTTGCAATTGCGGGAAGTACGTGGCGGAATGTGCTGCGGCTCAAGGTGGTCTATTTCCTGGTGTTCTGCGTGTGGGTGCTGGTCGCCTGCGCGCTCAACTATGACGTGCTCTCTCTCGGGCTGGAGAAGGAGCTCCTGATCGACGCCTCGCTGATGCTCAATACGGTGACGGCGGTGTTGATCGTGCTGTCGATGACCTTTGAAATTCCCCGTGAGCTCAAGGAAGGCGTGGCTTCGACCATGCTGACCAAGCCGCTGGGGCGGACCAACTATCTGGTCGGGAAAATGCTCGGGAACATCGTGGTCGGCTTCGTGCTCTGCGCGCTGGTGGCGGCGGGGTCGTTTCTGATTTTCCGTGTCTCCTATTCCGAGACGATCGGCCAGGCGATGCTGCAGAGCCAGATCATGGTGATTCTGTCGGTGATTCCGATGTCGGCGCTGGCGGTCCTGTTCGCCGTGCTGCTTCCGGAGGTGGTTGCTCCGGTGGTAACTGTGCTGGTGATCTGGTTCTCCTATTCGGTCGGAATTCTCAACATTCCGGTGATCTGCGGTGGAATTCTGCCGGATCTCGAACTTTTCAACTTCAAGGCGAGCGCGGTTTATCAGACGGTGATTCCGTGGTCGTATGTGGTGCTGGTCGCCCTCTGGGGCATCTGCTATGCGATTTTCATCGCCGCGCTGGCCAGCCTGGTGTTCAGCCGCAAAGATATCAAGTAAGAATCCGCTGGAGGATAGATCAGCAATGAAAAAAAAGTACGATTATTCATGTTGTTGTCATGGTGGTTGCGGTGATTGCCGCTTCGCTGCTGGCATCCAAACTCACCGCCGACCAGAAGGCGCTGCTGCCGGAGAAGGCGACGATGAGCAAAATGCCGGTCGGCGGATTCCACAAATTCATGGCGGATGTCGAGTGGATGCTTTTCATCAACTACATGGGTTCGCAGAGCACGGTTGACGAGACCAACATCGATGAGGTCACCCGCCGGCTGGAGCGTCTGATCGCCCTCGACCCGAATCTTGACAAGCTCTATCAGGATGGCGTCTCCTCGATCTCCGTTGCGGATCCGGAGAAGACGGTTGAGCTGCTCAAGCGTGCCTGCGAGAATCATCATCTCAGGAACAATGCGGAAATCCCGTTCTACACCGGTTTCGTCATGGTGCAGTACCTCAAGCCGGCCAACTACAAGGATGCGATCGACTACTTCAAGATGGCGATGCAGCGTTCCGGCGGTGGGCAGGATCAGAAGACCCATTACACCAGCTATTACTTCCGCTCTCTCGCCAAGCTGATGGCGATGGAGAAGGAGATGGATGAGCGTCTGGCTCTGGCGGAAGTGCTCTTCAAGGAGTGGCAGAACTCCCGCGGCTACAATGACTATGCCGGCAGCGGTGAAATGGCGACTCAGAACCTGAAGGAACGTCTCTTCCGGGCGCTCAAGGACATCAAAACTCCGTCGGAGGACTACACCCCGACCAAGCAGGTGCTCGACCGTGCGTCGGAGATTTCCAACAAGGTTTTCGCCGACAGTCACCTGTGCATGAACTGCATCTCCCCCTACGGCCCCGGCGAATCGTACTGTGCCAGCTGTGGTCAGGCCGTCAAGGCTTGGGGTAAATGCAAGAAGTGCCAGCGCACCATTTCGGGTGCGGCCTATTGCCCCTACTGCGGCACTTCTCAGAAGAAGTGAGGTATCCCGTGCTTCGGCGCAGGAAAATAGGGAAAACCGCCGTCATCATGACGGCGGTTTTTGTCGTTTCTCTGGCCGGGTACGTGCTCTCTGACGCGGTTCTTCAGCAGAATACGCTTCAGCAGGCCAAGCCGAATCGCGACGGTGAATACGGCCAGCTGGTCAACTGGCTGCCGAAAAGCGCCAAGCTGGCGATTGAGTACCGGGCCAAATATCTCTTCTTGCAGAACCGGATGAACCGGGCCCGCAAGATGGATCAGAAGGTGAATGCCATTTTCACCTTTGCGGATTATATCAAGGTGAAGGATCCTGTCGGCAGCGACACGATGCTGATCAGTGTGGTGACCGATCCGCAGTACAACGTTTCCCGGCGCGCCTATAAGTCGTTTGCCCGGCTGCTGCTCAGCAAAACGAGCAAGCGTCCGGTGACGATGGAGGAGTACCACAAACACATTGCCGGTCTCCGCTGGGAAGAGGATATCTTCGATGCCTGGGTGGCCGGCCAGACGCAGCTTAATTCCCTGCGGGTACCGGATCCGGTCTATCTGAAATTTTTCGCTCCGCTGCTGAAGCAGCCGAAGCCATACACCAATTACGATCGTTTTTACAGTGATGTGGAACGACGGGCGAAGAAGATCGGCGAGAATGAAATTGCCGCCAGGGCGGCACAGATTCGAGCGGCCAATCGTGCCGGGCGCCGTTCGCTCTCCCAGAATCTTCTGCGGGCTCCGCTGGAGTACCGCGAACGCTACAGCGAGGCGCAGGAGGGGCTTGCGGCCGCCAAAACGCCGGAGGAGAAGGTTTCCTGGATGACTTCGCTGGCGACGATGACCCGCGACAAGGACGACGCGGAGAGCAACCGCCTGTTCGATCAGCTGCTCGATACGCCGGAGCTGAAAAATGCGAAAAATGCCTACATGCCTCTTTCGCGTCTGCTCCTCTACAACCGCAGCAAACGGAAAATTTCGATTCCGCAGTATCACGCGGTGCTGGAGAAAATCCAGGATCCGATGCAGCTCTATCTGGCGTGGGAAGCCGGTATGCAGCAGCTGATGTCGCTCAAGGCCAAGCCGAAAACGATGCTGGAGTACTTGAGCCCGCTGCTGGATCGCGAGATCAAGTATCAGGACTACGCCGGTCTGTTCCGTGAAATCGTCAAGAATGCGGAGGCTCTGAAGGATACCGCGACGGCGGCGAAGGCGAATGCGTTTCTTACCAGAGTGCAGGAGACGTTCATGCCGTCGCTGATGATGGGCGATGAAGCGTTGAGTAACGAATAGGGACGGATGGACGATGTGGGCTGTTGCTGAATTATCTTTGCTGAAAATGCGGGAAGGCGCATTTTATCTGCTGATTCTGGTGGGAATTGCGGTCTGCGTACTGGCTGACACGGCCGACCCGGTTTCCGGGCAGGTGACGAGGGAGTCTCTGTTCGCCTATGCGCTGAGCGGGGAATCGGTCAATGTGCCTCCGCTGACCATCGGAACCTGTGTCGGAATGCTGATCTGCATTCTTCTGGGAGTTTTCTACGGCTCCTCCGAGGTGCCGGGAGATATGAATTCGGGCTGATTCTGGTGGTGCTCTCCAAGCCGGTCAGCCGGATGCGCTATCTGCTCGGGAAATATCTCTCGACGCTGTTGATGACGGAGGGAATTTTCATCGTGATTGAGGTGGTGTTGGTCATTTCGCACTTCATCTTCGGGACCGGCGGTTCGTCGGATTATTCGATGCGGCAGATTCTGCGTCAGTTCATTCCTCCGATGATGCTGATGCCGCTGATTGCGATCACGGTGACTTTTTCGACGGTGGCGGGGTCGATGGGATCGATGGTGTTCACCACGGTCTATCTGCTCTTTTCGGCGGTGATGTCGTTCATGCCGCTGACGCTGGCGCTTTTCCCGGAGGGGATGATTCCAGGGCTTGGCGTTGCGATGACGGTGCTGCACTATTTCTTCCCGAATCTCATCTCCTATTTTCAAGAGAGTGTGCACGGGGCGTTTCTGGTATCGGCGCTGGTGCTTTACACCATTTCGTTGACGGTGCTTTTCCTGCTGCTTGCCATCTGGCGCATCCGCAAAATGGATTTGTCGCCGCTGCATTGACGGTAATCGTCAGACGGCCCGGCGGGAGTTGCGCCGGGCCTTTTTTATTCCGGAGTCGTAAAACCTGCGTCCGGTGGCCGGAGTTTTCCCGGCGTGATTTGCTTAAGAATAAGACAGGGTGGTATTATGGAATCAGGTAACCCGGGGAAACGTCGTATTACACCGCTGGAGCGGGCGATGCGACTGCTCAGTATTCGTTCCTATTCGGAGCGGGAGTTGCTTTCGAAACTCGGACGGGCGGGAGTGGCTGTTGAGGAGGCGCAGGCCGCGGTGACCGAGTGCCGCCGTCGCGGTTACCTCAATGATGAACTGCTTGCGGAGGATTTTGCCCATGCGCTTTCCGCACGCGGAAGCGGCGCCCGGCTGATCCGGTTGCGGCTCCGAAACCGGGGGCTGGCGGCGGAACATGTCGAAGCCGCGCTCGAAAAAGACCGCCGATCTTGAATACGAGGCCGCCCGCCGCGCCCTCGAATACAAACTTCGTATGCTCTCAAACGAGAAGGATCCTCGTAAAAAGCGCGAGAAGGCGTTCCGTTTTCTGGCCAGCCGCGGCTTCTCCGGTTCCGTCATTCGGGAACTTTTCAACCAAGTCGATTTTTCCGACACGGCTGAAGAGGAATTTGATCCCTTCGGTGACGCAGGGTGCGATTGTTTCGACGATGGTGATGACGGGACCGGTTCCTGCTGACTGTTTTTTCCTTTCTCTGCAAAAAACAATCCTGAGGCCTGTTGCTTTCCTCTATTTATGCAAAAATTGCATAAATGAGACAATTTTACTGTTTTGCTATTGACATTTGCAGAAAATCGGGTATAATTATAGAGGAAGCAAAAAATAGGTGTAGAAAAATGGCTGTATCGAGAACGAGAAATACCAATGGAACATCGGGGGTGCTGGCGCAGGTGGCGCTCCGGGCCCGGGTCTCGACCGGGACGGTGAGCCGTGTGTTCAACAACAGCGCATTGATTCCTTCAGAAACCCGCAGCCGGGTGCTGTCGGCGGCGCGCGAGCTGGGATTCCGGCCGCGGGTCGGAGTTCGGAACAAGCAGATCGCGCTGGTTACCGAGCCGCCGTACAAGACGGTGATGGGCGGTTACGTCAATACGCTCACGCAGTATATCTGCTTTGCGCTCTCGCGTGCGAATGCCGGGATCAATCTGATTACCGAGGACCGGATCGGGAGTCTCGCCGACTGCTGGTTCGACGGCATCATTGGCATCGCCTGGGAGTCGGAGAGACGATTGAAATGCTTCGCAAACTGCACAATCTGCCGATTGTCTGGCTCAGCGATGATCAGAGCGAGTATTTTCACACCATCTATGTGGACTGCCGCGCGACCGGTCACCTCGCCGGAGAGTATCTTTTCAGCAAAGGGCATCGGCGGATCGCCGTCATTCACGAACCGGACTACACCGGCACCGGCCGGGCGGACGGTGTCGGCGACGTGCTGCGGGAGAACGGATACGATCCGGATGAATATCTGCTGAAGTTTGCCAACACGCTGCCGCTGCATCTCTCGGTCAAACAGATGATCGATGCCGGATGCACCGCGGTCTGGGTGACCGGCGAGGATATGAAGGCGCTCGAAGTGAACTGGCTGATTCAGGAGCTGGCGGGAAAGCGGGTGCCGGAGGATATTTCGCTGATGGCGTTCGAAAACCCTGGTGTTTCCGAATTTCAGCGCCCCTCGTTCACAACCATCGCAAGCCCGCTGCGGGAAACCGCAGAGAAGGCGGTCGAACTCGTCCTTGCCGATGAGCTTGACAGTCTGCAGAAGATCGAATTGACCAACACTCTGATTGAACGGAACTCCGTGATGGCATTGAAACCCGAATCAAGAAAAGGTATTGATCATGTTGCGCTTTAACAAGGAGGGGAGAGCACCAATGAAAAGGCATTTTACCTTGATTGAACTTTTAATTGTTATTGCGATTATCGCAATTCTGGCGGCGCTGCTGCTGCCGGCGCTGAGCAGTGCGCGGGCCAAGGCGCGGGACCTCTCCTGCGTCAACAACCTCAAGCAGATCGGCACCTATATGGCGATGTATATTGATATCAACAAGAACTGTTTTCCCAAGTATAACGGAAACTGGTCCGGTAAAGGTGGAGAATGGGATGGGCACGGAAGGTGGCAGGATGTACTTTACAGAATGGTAAAACCGAACGTAAGCCCCAAGGACCTGATCCACTATGACAGTCCCGCTGGAGAGGTGAGCGGCGGGGAAGATGTTATTAAAGCAGACAACCGACCGAAAGTATTCTTTTGCCTGTCCTGCCATGCCGGAGTCTCTGCCTGTCGAAGAAGGACAGGTTTCGCACTACGGATTGAACTCTTACCATTCCAATCCTGACTATGCGAATCATGAGCAGAGCTGGTCACAGAATGCCAGAGGTCCTAATTTCCTGCTCTCATCGGTGAAGCATCCTTCCCGTCGGATGATTGTGATGGATATCAAACGGAAGACCGGGAAACCCGGAAGTCGGGGGCCGTGGTCATGTTACAGACAACGACCTTTCACTCTGGCGGCATCAGAAAAACAGGGGATGAACGTCCTCTTTGTCGACGGGCATAGCAAAATGATGAAATATAATGAAATTCCTAACAACGGCAGTCCGGGGATCGGCAACAAAACAAAAGATCCGAACGGTTTCTGGGCGGACTGGCAGAACTGATGATATCCACTCCCAACAAAAGGAAAGGAAATAGAAAATGAGACACAACTTCACCCTTTTCGAACTCCTGCTGATCGTCGGAGTTATCGCCATCGCGGCGGCAATGATGCACCCGATGTTCTCGGCGGCGCGCGACGCGGCGGCGGAAGCCGGATGCCGCAGCAACCTCTCGCTCTTCAGCAAGGCGGCGACCTCCTACAGCAACGACAACGACAACTGGGCAATCACCGGCTACCTCGGAGCACAGACCGGAAACTGGTTCCACGTCTTCGAGAGGTCGTACGGCATCAATAAGGATGCGTTCCACTGCCCGGCCGACGCGAACTACTCCTTCTCCTCGAAGGGACTTAATTACGGCCTGAACGTGCTCACCTTCGGCGAAACCTTCAACAACAACCAGAAGAAGGTTCCGCACAAGGTCGATGAGATTTCGAAGTTCGGCCGCAACGACAAGCTGATCATGTTCATCGACACCCCGCCGGTCTGCGCCGGATACAACGGCAAGATCCGTCACGGTGGCGGCCAGGGCGCCTATTACGAGTCCACCTCGCCGGTCGCTCCCTACAACTCGGCTTCGGCCTACTATCCGGCCTACGTCCGCCACTCCGACAACGCTGAGGCGATGATGTTCGACGGCCATGTCGAGACGCTCTCCGTCCGTCAGCTTTCCGACGAGCGTGATCAGTACACCAATCCGCGGGTCGAGCAGTGGCGCGACGGCAACCTGGCGCTCCGCGGCAACGTGAAGTAATTCCCCCCCGACTTTGTGAGGATATGATGAAGTTATTGAATCTCTGGTGCGGTCTCCTTGCTGCTGCGGCGATCACCGTCGGCGCGGAGGAGCTGCCCTTCAAAGCGGACAACGTCTCCGCCAAAGGTTCCGGCAGATTTGCCGTAAACGGTCGGGAGATCCATCTTAAGATCGACGACCCGCGTGGAACCTCCGGGGTGCGGATCTCCCCGCCCGGCAAGAGCGGCGTCTGGGATATGTCCAACTACAAGGTGCTCGCCGCCGACATTGAAAACCTTTCAAGGACCGCCAGATGCGGCTGGTGATGTTCATCTCCAACGGCTCCTGGCCGAATAAGGACTTCAAGGAGAGCTACGTCGGCATCGCGCTGAATCCGGGCGAGAAACGGACGCTGCGGATGGAACTGCCGCACGCGAAGCGCTTCAGCTTCCCCAAAGGGGTGCCGGCGCCGGCCGCCATCGACACCACGAAGGTGAAGGCGATCGAATTCTATATGCAGTGGCCCTTTGAGCCGAAGAAGCCCGGGCTTGTTGACTGCCGGATCTCCAACCTTCGTCTGGAGGAACCCGGCGCGGTGAAGGCGACGCCGGAACCGTTCTTCCCCTTCATTGACCGGTATGGACAGTATGTTCACGGTGAGTGGCCTGCCAAGATCCATACCGACTCCGACCTGATCCGGCTCCGCAAGGAGGAGGAGAAGGTGCTGGCTGCTTCAAAACGGCCGGCCGAGTGGAACCGCTTCGGCGGCTGGAAGAACGGTCCGCAGCTGGAGGCGACCGGCAACTTCCGGGTTGCCAAGTATGACGGAAAATGGTGGATGGTCGATCCGGAAGGGCGGCTTTTCTTCTCCCACGGCATGGATGTGCTGACCGTCTCCGGCAATGCGATCCGCTGCACCGGGCGTCCTGAGTGGTTCGCTTTCCCGGTCGGCAAGGAGAAGGAGATCGCCTTCAACCGGCGCAACCTCCAGATCAAATACGGCAAGCAGGATTACGAACCGGATTTCTTCCAAACCGTCAGCCGCCGGCTGGAGCATTGGGGATTCAATTCGATCGGCGACTGGGGCGATTTCCGCCTGATCGCGCTCGGCGAGACCCCCTACACCATGCAGCTCACCGACTACGACTGGAAGATGCCGCGGATCGGCAAGAGCAATCTCAAGTTCTATGATGTCTACGATCCCCGTTATGTCGCGAAGATGCGGACGCTGATTCCCGATCTGGCGGAGAAGCATCCTGAAGTGCTGCAGTCGCTCACCGACCCGATGTGCATCGGCTATTTCATCGACAACGAGCTCAACTTCGGGAACCGCAAACCGCTGGAGCTGATTCGCGCGGTGCTCGGCAGCCCGGAGAAGCAGTGCATCAAGCGTGAGTTCATCGGAGACCTGAAACGCAAGTACCATACGGTCCACAAGCTCAACAAGGCCTGGAACACCAGCTATGCCAGCTGGAGCGCGATGCAGCGGAGCACCGAGGTGCCCGAAAAGCAGACCGAGGCGTACCGTGCCGACGGCAAGGCGTTTCTGGAGAAGACGATCGACCGCTATTTCGCAATCTGCCGCGATTCGATCAAATCGGTGGCGCCGCATCGGCTCTACCTCGGCTGCCGCTTCATCAGCACCGACAGCGTGATTCCGGAGCTTTCGGCGGCGTCGAAGAAGTACTGCGACGTGCTGACGGTCAACATCTACGCGCACTCTCCGGCCAACATCGGCGCCGAGACCTTCCCGGATATGCCGGTTCTGATCGGCGAGTTCCACTTCGGTGTGCTCGATCGCGGAATGTATTCGCCGGGACTCTGCCCGGTCGGCGTGGATCAGAACGATCGCGCGATCGCTTATACCCGGTTTCTGCAGGGGGCGCTGCTCCATCCGCAGATTGTCGGAGCGCACTGGTTCCAGTACCGGGACCAGCCGCTGACTGGCCGCGGCGACGGGGAGCGCTATCAGATCGGCTTTGTCGATGTCGCCGATACCCCCTATCCGGAAATCTGCCGCGCTTCGCGCGAAGTCGGCGAGAACATGTACCAGTACCGGTTGAACGGAAAGCCGCAGAACAGCATGCGCAGCGAAGCGGCTGCTCCGGAAAAAGCGGAAAAGGTCGTTCCCGCAAAGGATGGGACTCCCTTGAAGAGGTGAGAGTTCCGCACTTCGGTTTGCAAGCTCCCCCCGACCGTCGGCATGGCGGTCGGGGAGCTTTTTGCGTTCCGGCGGGCGGAGCGTGGGAATCTCCGCCGGAGAGCGGAAAAACGGTTTGTTTTTTCAGGCATTCCGTGATATAATAAGAGAAATATTTTAACCAGATGCGCGTGTGGAATGTCGGACGGCCGGCTTGAGAAGACCCGGACGGTCGGAGTCCGGCGGGAGTTCCGTTCCGGTCCGTTTCCGACGCAGAGAGTGACAGATGCATACGGAATGGCTGCTTCGGATCGACCGTCGGCTCGGCGGACTGCTTCTGCTGTTCTGCCGGCGGTGGCGTCGGCGGACACTGCCGACTGCGGTCCGGACGATTCTGGTTTTCAAATTCATGGGAGGCGGCTCGATCACCGTCGCCGGTCCGCTGCTGCTGGCGCTGCGCCGGCGGCATCCCGGAGCGCGGCTGGTGCTGGTCTGCACGTCGCAGGTGGCGCCACACGCGGAACTGCTCGGGCTGTTCGATCGGATCGAAGCTGTTGAAGACCGCGGAGTGTTTCGTCTGGCGCTTTCCCTGGCCTCCATCCTGTACCGGTGCCGGAGGATGCGGCCGGAACTTTCCGTCAATCTGGAGGTCTACTCTCGGGTGGCGGTCTTCTGCGGCGCACTGGCAGGAGGCCGGTTCCGGAGCGGATTTTATCTGGAAGAGGAGACGCCCGTGCGCGGATGTTACGATATGGCGCTCCCGTTTGCGCGGCGGGGGCGCGTCTATGAATATTACGATGCGTTGGCGGGGAAGTTGGAGTCCCCCCCTGCCGGAGCCTGAGGAGCTGCGGGAGCGGATCTGTTCAGAAGTCCCCGTTCCGACGGTCGGGGGGCCGCTGCTGGTGGCTGCGCCGTTCTGCAGTGCGTTGAGCTTTCTCCGTCGGTGGGATTTTCTCTCCTGGGGAAATTTCTTACCGAATTTCTGACTGCGCATCCGGAGTGGCGGGTGCTGGTGATCGGCGGTCTGAAGGATGCCGGGCACGCCCGGGAGATCCTTGCCGCGGTGCCGCCAAAGCTGGCGGAGCGGATCTCTTCCGGCTGCGGCAGGCTCTCTCTGCGGGAGTCGGTGGCGGCGATTCATGGTTCGGCCCTTTTTTGTCGGTATCGACAGTGCGCCGCTCCACTGGGCGCGGCTGACGGGGCGGCGGGTGCTCAGTTTCTGGGGCGCGACGGAACCGGACCTGCTGCTGCGTCCGTCTCCGTGGCTCGCCGAGACGGTGATTCGGGTGGAGGCACCCTGTTCTCCATGTGTGCATTCTGTGGAGCGGAGCCGCTGTTCCGGCCGGGCGGCTTGTATGGCGGAGATATCGCCGGAACGGGTGTTCACGGAAGCGGAGCGGCTGCTCCGGCGGCCGGAGCCCTGCTTGTGCCGTGTTGCATTGTCCATGAAGTGATAGCAGGAGGTTGAGATGTTTATTCCGCTGGCACTGGTCTTGTTAGTGACCGGGTTGTTCTGGCTCTGTTCCGCGCCCCGAAGTTCTTCGCCGCAAGTTCCGCTTCCGGTGAAGGTGCGGTTCGCGGTGTTCGGGCAGTCGGGAATTCTGGCACTGGCGGCGGGCGGATTCTACTGGCGGACGATGCGGTTCGAACCGGAACCGTATCAGGATTTTATCGGCGGCTTTCTCGGCATGTCCGGCATGCCGAAAAGTTTTGAGTATACAGCGGAATATGTCGGGCTGGTTGTCTTCGGCGCGGCGGCGTTTCTGCTCTGCCGCTGGTACCGGCGGCTGGCGGCGGAGCCGGGCGGCGCCGCACTCCTCGCCCGGATCGGCTTCTATTCCCTTCTGCCCGGCTTCGTCATGGCGGGGCAGGCGGTGACGGTCGCGTCGCTGGAGCCGCTGACGACGCTTCCGGCGCTGGCGGTTCTGCTCGCTTTTCCGGCGCTGGCGGTGATGCCGGCAGGGGATGCCGTCGCCGCTTCCCGCACGACGGAGCGCTGTTATGCCGGACTTCTGCTCTTCCCGTTTTCGCTGGCAGGAGTTCAGTTCTTCCATCAGCGGGTATGGGGAGTGGGAGAGCCGGTGACCGGATTTCTTTACGTCGCGGTGATCTGCCTGCTGCTCTGGCGGATTCGCCGGAATCCCTCTCCGGGGAGTTGTGACCGGTTTTTTCTTCGTCGCCCAGCTCGGAATTCCGCTGCTCTTCCTCTACCTGCTGCCGCCGCCGTTTCAACGGCGTGACGGCAGCTGGTTCGATCCGGAAATTCACTGGACATTTTCTCTGTTGGTGTGGATTCTGATCGGAATTGCCTGGTTCGCGCTGGCGCGGGCATTCCGTCGCGCCGCGGAAGGGGAAATTTTTCGGGTGCCGCTGCCGATTCTGCTCGCCATGGCGGGGTGCCTGCTCGCCGGGCAGGACGGCTGGCCGGCCATCTGGCATGACGACTATCACAACGGCGAAGTGGCGCTTCCGTGGTGTCTCTGGCAGACGATGGGGTGTGTTCCCTACATCGACTACATTCCTTCGCGCGGTTTGATCAATTATTTGCCCGGGTTCTTCACCTGGCTGTTCCGTGGGCATGATCTTTCGTTCCTCGGCATCGGTCAGAGGCTGGCGGATCTCGCGGTGCTCGCGGTGCTGCTGCCGCCGTTGCGCCGCCGCTGCGGGAGTGTTGTGGCGTTTGCGGCGATTCTGGTGATTTCCGGGCTGGGATGCGGCATCGGCGCCGGGCTGGCGGTGGCGATCGCCTTCTTCTTCTTCCTGACCGAACCGGAACGCTACCGTGATCCGATCCGGTGGCTCTGGTGGTTTGGCGTGCTCGGGCTGGTTGGCGTTTTCTACTCCCTTACCGACACGGCGGCGATGGTGCTGGCGACGGTGCCGCTGCTGCTCCGGCAGCTGTGGCGGGCGGTGACGGAACAACGGCGGGCATTTTGCCTCTCCGCCGGTGCGGTCGTGGTGATTGCGCTGCTGCTTCTGCTGACGCCGTTCTACCGAATCATCGGCAGGATGCTGTGCATTTTGCTGGAACAGGCGGGCGTCTACACTCTGGCGCATTGCGTGCCGTGGATGAGCTCCCGTGAGCTTGATGCCATGGTGACGCAGGGGCTGTTCTGGCAGTTCGTCCGGTTCGGCTGGCTGGGAGTGGGGGCAATGGCGCTTTTCTCGCTTCTGCGGAAACGGCGGAATACATTGCGGGATGAACTGCATTTTCTCGGCAGCTCCTCCGTTCTTATTCTGACGGTCCTGCTGATCCAGCGGGCAGGGGGGCGGATTGATCTGGGCAGCACGTCGCGCATCTTCACAGTCTCCGGATTGTTTGCCGGATTTCTGGTTCCATGGCTGCTGCCGGGGCTGGCGCGCCGCCGGGCTTTGCTCTGCGGCTGGGTAATCGTTCTCGGCTTGTATGGCCTGCAAAGCGCCGACTGGCGGAATCTCCGGTACAACTGTACCGTGACGGTTGTGGAGCCGGAAGGGGTGGTCGATCTCAGTGCGGCGGGATTCCCGATGCTCGGCCGTGCCTCATTGATTCAACCGGATCATCTCGCCCATCTGATCGGCACGAAGGCGTTGCTCGACCGGGTGCTTGAGCCGGAGGAGAGCTATCTTGACATGACCAACAACGCGACCGGTTACGCCTACTTCCACCGCCGTCCGCCGGTCTCCTATCCGGCGTGGAACTACGTTGCCTCGCGTCCGCAGGTGGAGCGGATGGTGGAGGAGGTGAAGGCGGCAAAACCGCTGCTGGTGCTGGTGAAGGGGCGCGACGTCAACTTCTACGAAGGGCGTCTGCCGTTCCGCGCCCACGCGCTCTACCGGTATCTGCTGAAAGAATACCTGCCGTTCCGGGATACCGGCGGCCGGATCTGGATGATCCGGCGCGGTTTCGAAGCGCGGCTGAACGGAGTACCTCAGGTGGAGGCCGCTTCGATCGGCGATATGGCGCTGGCGGCGGAGGCGTTTCAGGATCCGAAGATCGACGCCTATCCCTTCACCTGGGGCGCTTCTCTGGAACGGCTCGCGCCACACCTGGCGGATCCGGTTCCGGTGCGGGTCGGAGCGGGGAAGAATCTTCGAGGCGGAGGGGAGGGACTCTTCTTCGCCCAGCCTGGCGGAGCGGAACTGCGGCTGGAGATTCCCGCCGGAATGACAGGGGATTTTCTGCTGCTCGAATTCGACCGTCCGATCGTCGGCCGCGACTTCCGGGTGGTCTGGGAGGATGTGCTCGCCGGCAGGGGGCAGCCGTGGATCGAATTCTGGGGCGGCTCCAATTGCTATCTCATCCCGTTGGACACCTCGCCGAACTGGCTGCTGTCGCCGTGGAAGCGGAACTGCCGGGTGAAACTGCCCGGAACGTTTGCCGGCGAGTTCCGGCTGCTCCGGGCGGAGTTTCTCCGGCGGCGCTGAACGTTGGTCAGCGGAGCAGGCCGCCGTCGATGCCGACGATTCGGACGGTGAGCGGAATCTGTTGCCCGGCACGCTCCATCGCCTGTTCGACGATGGCGGTGGTGCTTCCGCAGCAGGGAATCTCCATCCTCGCGACGGTGATGGAACGGATCCGATGACGGCGGAAGATTTCCGCGAGTTTTTCCACGTATTCTTCGGTGCTGTTGTCCAGTTTCGGGCAGAAGACGACGAGAATGCGGCCGTCGAGCAGCTCCCGGTGGAAGCCGCCGAAGGCGTGGGCGACGCAGTCGGCCGAGATCAGCAGATCGGCGTCATCGAAATATTCCGCAGCGGGATTGAGCAGTTTGAGCTGAACCGGCCACTGCCGCAGGGCGGAAGGAGTGTCCGCCGGAGCGGATGTCGTCGTCCGGCGCGGTGCGAGCCGTTTCGCCAGTGTGCCGGGGCAGCCGCAGGGGAGCTTCCCCGCCTGCTGCAGATCCGGCACCGGAAGTCCCTGTTCCCGGAGGCAGGCGACTGCGGTTTCCAGCAGCTTGAATTCTCCATGCTCCTTCAGATGCTTCAGATGGGCCTTGATGGTGTTGGGGCCCTGCCGGATGATGTTCTCCATCACCTTGCGCTCATCGTAGGCTTCGGCCTCCCGTTCGACGACCTGAATCGCGCCCAGCGGACACTCGCCGATGCAGGCGCCAAGGCCATCGCAGAAGAGGTCGCTGACCAGCCTCGCCTTGCCGTCGATCAACTGGAGTGCCCCTTCCGGGCAGTTGGGGATGCATTTGCCGCAGCCGTTGCATTTCGTTTCATCGATCTGGATAATTTTTCTCTTCATGATGGATTTCCTCCTTGGATGACACATTGTCGATTTTAAAGTGCGGGAACTGGAATCAGCCGCAGGGAGCGAGAAGTTTCCGCAGAACGTCGATGAGTTCTTCGCCTTTCCGCCGCAGGTCAAACGCGCCGCCGGAGAGTCCCCACTGCTTCACCAGCAGCCGGACTGGCCCGAAGACCAGCCGGAAAAGCATTTCTTCCGGAATATCCTGCCGGATCTCGCCGGAGCGCTGCGCTTTGCGGAAGTGCTCCCCGAGCTTTTCCCGGTGTCGGTGCATCATCTCCAGCAGGAGTTGGGCGAACTGCGGATCTTCCATGAAAAGCTCTTCAGCGAAGAGCACCTTCGCCAGCGGCGGCTGTGCCGCAACCTGTCCGAAACGGTTCCGGACGAACCGGGCCACCGCTTCGAAGCCGGTCAGTTCCGGCGGGAGTTCCGGAACTCCCCGGTCGAACTCCCCGATCAGGGTACGGATGATCTCCGATTTGTTCCGGAAGTGCCGGTAGATCGCCGGTTCGGTGATGTTCAGTTTCTCCGCCAGATTCCGGATTGTGAGATTCTGCATTCCCCCATCGGCAAGAAGTTTCAGCGCTGCCGTTAAAATTTCCTGCTGCCTTCCGGTAAGTTTCATCTGCCGATCTCCTGGTGTTAGTTATCGTTCACTAACAATAGAAGTGATTTTTCCAAAAAATCAAGGGCGGATGTGAAAAATCGATAAAAATTCCTGAAAAGAGTGCGAAGGATAACAAATGTCGCAAAATTAAAGGTTGTTGCAAAAAAAACAGCAATGCAGACATTCCTGAGGAACTTGGTATTTGCAAAAGAGAAATTGATGTAGTATAGTAATAAGATTCCAGAATAAAAATACAATAATCTGTTATATAAAGCTATAATTTTTACAAGTCAGGACCCTGATAAAAAATGTTTTCGCAATTCCATAAAATTTATGAACAGATGCAGGTCCTCGTTGCCAAGGATCTTGCACAAAAATATAAACGGACCATTCTAGGTTTTTTGTGGTCATTCCTTCTGCCGCTCACACAATCGATCGTTCTTTTTTATGTATTCCGAATTGTGATGCGTTTTAATATGCCCAATTATATTTTGTATTTGGTGAGTGGTTTATTTTTATGGCAGACTTTCAATAACATGCTAATGTCCTCTCTGTTTGCTTATATAGGCAATGCAGCATTGCTGAAAAGAACTTCATGCATACGTTATGTGCCGGTGGTATCATGTTGCATTACCGAATTAGTCCATTTGTGCTGTTCAATTCCGGTGATTATGTTGTGTATGTGGTTCTTCAAAGTCCCAATTACATTCGGTGTTTGTCTACTTCCGCTCTTTTTTCATCATCCTGACCGGCTATGGTGCAGGAATTGGTATGTTGCTCGGTGTGTACAACTTATTTTTTTCGTGACATTGAACGGATTGTTATAATTTTGCTTCAGTTATGGTTTTTGTCACGCCGGTTTTTTATCCAGTGATAGCCATGCCGCAAAAATTCAAAGTTCTGCTATGGGTCAATCCTTTCTATCCTTTTTTGGAGCTTTGGCGTGCTGTTTTTTTTCAACCGATGCCATTGAACTGGCAAAACCTTGCAATCTCTTTGGGCTGGATGGTTTTTTCGTTATTCTCGGTAGTGTATGTTACCTGAGAAACTATCGGAAATTGGGAGAATATTTATGACGCATATTGAACTTCATGATATTGTGAAAACTTATCGATTCCTGCGTGAGCGCAGAGGACTGAAAAAATATGCTTGTGGGTAGACGTGACAAAAACAATGATACACATCTGGTGTTTGATCACCTTTCGTTTACCATAGAAGCAGGAGACGCTGTTGGATTTTGTGGGCCAAATGGTTGCGGAAAAAGTACATTGCTGGGGCTGATTGGGCGAACTCTTTACCCTGACAGTGGAACTGTGACTGTACGGGGTCGAGTCGGAATGATGCTGGAATTGTGTGCAGGATTCTGTCTTGACTGTACTGGCCGAGAAAATATTTTGTTGAATGGAGTTATGCAAGGTGCAACTATTCAACAAATGAGAAAATCTGAAGAAGAAATCATTGAATTCGCCGGATTGAAAGACTTCATAGATTCTCCTGTGTTTACATATTCAAGCGGTATGCTTGCTCGTCTTGGTTTTGCAATCAGTATAAAGATTGAGGCGGAAATCTTGCTGATTGACGAGGTCCTCGCTGTCGGCGATCATGAATTTCAGGAGAAATGTTTTACTGAAATTGGGAAATTAAAAAAACTCGGGAGAACTATCTTGTTCACGAGTCATGACATGGGCTTAATGGACCGCTTTTGTGACAAGATATATAAGGTAGAGAGTAGCAGACTTTTTCCTATGAAATAGGGAGTGATAGAAAAACTAAAATAATTCATTTGATAGTGTCCGATATTTGTAATGCCGCCCTTGAAAAAAGGGGCATTACAGATTACAAGTCCCGAATACACTTTCCAGAATTTGCTATTGCAAAGCCAAATTAGACAGCTGGAAATTGAAAAGTTTGCGCTGGTCGGTTGCTTCAGCTATACCATGAGACGTTTGCCATCAGCAATCTCTTAGAAGCAAATGTGCGCAAAATATCGGACACTACCGACACTACCTTGCAAAGGTTGTAAAGATGCCTTTTAATCGCCCACAAAACATAAAATAATAATAACGGTAGGAAGATGGCGCGGAAATCACGAGTCTTGCCAATGGATATAAAACATTAGCTGCCTTAAACCAGAAAGGATAAGCCAGCTTTTTCAAGAGCACCATTCTACAAATCCCGTATCCGCAAATTTTTTCCGCGGAAAAAGATGTGAGTTTCTGCTCCGGGTGCAGTACGTGGATATCAGAACAACGAAATGTTTTTGCTCCGTACAACACTCCTCGAGCCAAATAATCACTGTCATCTCCTCCGTATTTGTAAAGGCTGTTTTCTCCTGGACCGAAGGTGTCATCGAAAAAGACCGATTTTTTCAACCATCTCTTTTCGATAAAATTGGACAAAGGCTTCTCCTTTGTAAAACAAGGAATATTTTCCTATTTTCTTTTCAAAATACTTCGTATTGAATCGTGGATTGCCGATATTGCTCCAAACTCCGAGCAAAATTGAAAGAGTTGGTTCTTTCTCAAAATGTTCAACAACTTTGTTAAGTGTTCCATCGCAATAAATACAGTCGTCATCAGGAAATGCTACAATTTTTCCTTTTATTCTGGGCAAAACAAGGTTGCGTGCCGCACAGATTCCCTTTGTCTGAGTTCTGATATATTCGAGATTCCAGTTGGGAGGACAAACCGGTAAGAAAGGTAATAATCGCCCTGCTTCATTTTGATCTACAACAAGAATCTGCAAATTCAATGCATCAGAAGTATTTTTCCTTAATGCAGAGAAAAATTCTTTGACTTCTTGGGTTCTGCCGAAAGTGCAAAAGACCAATGTGACATCAAAATCTTCCATTCACGATATCCTGTTTCAACTTCTGATAGAATTCGAGAGCCATGAAAACAGTATCATCCATATCTAAATATTTATAGAGGCCCAGCCGGCCACCGAAAAAGAGATTGGGATACTGTTGTTCCGCCATGATTTTGTAATTAGAATAAAGTTTTTTATTTTTTTCGGTGAGAACAGGATAATATGGTTCGTCTCCTCTGCCGGCAAAGCGAGAATACTCTTTGAAAATAATGGTTTTTCCGGTATCAGGGCGTTCGGGATGATAATGTTTAAACTCATGAATACGAGTGAAAGGCACTTTTTCATCTGCGTAATTCATCACGGTTGTCCCCTGGTAATCGGAATAATGGAAACGTTCAATTTCAAAATCAACGGTTCGCCATTCCAGGGTACCTAATGCATAATCAAAAAACTCATCAATGGCGCCCGTGTAAATGACAATAGCATTTGTTCCAAGCTCTTTTTTGAACTCACGCCAGTCACAGTTTGTTTTAACGGAAATCAATGGATTTGAAAGGATTTTTTTCAGCATTGTCCCATAACCGGCAAGCGGTATCCCCTCAAACTTATCAGAAAAGTAGCGATGATTGTAATTGTAGCGAATTGGCAGACGAGTAATAATATCAGCGGCTAATTCCGTGGGGGATTTTTCCCACTGCTTTATTGTATAGCCGCGGAAAAACGCTTCATATAATTTACGGCCGATTAGAGAAACCGCTTTTTCTTCCAGATTTTGTGGATTTGTGATGTGTTCTTTCGCTGCTTCAGCGCAGATAAATTTCTCTGCTTCTCGAGGTGACAGTGCCGTGTGATAAAATTGATTAATTGTACTCAAATTCATTGGAAGAGTATAAACTTCTCCTTGATAGGTAGTCCAAACGCTATGCCGGTACTCATTAAATGTATCAAAGCGGTTGACATACTCCCAGACTGTAACGTCAGAAGTGTGAAAGATGTGTGATCCGTATTTATGATACTCAACTCCTGTTTCCGGATCGATTTCAGACCAGCAGTTCCCGCCGATATGATTACGGCGATCAATGACTGTTACCGGCTGCTTCAGATCTTCAGCAATTCGTTCTGCAACAACGCTTCCAAAAAACCGGCTCCCACAATAATAACAGGTTTCATTTTTGGACCTCCTTATTAAGAATGACATTGTATACTTTTATTTTTTTGCACAAAAGGGGCAAGTAAAATTTATTTCGGAAATAATCGTCCAGGATAATGACCCTGTGCGGATGAAAGATCGTATAAATTTTTGCATAGAGCCCCATTACTATGCGAAAAGGGAAAAAATATGGCAGCCGGATAACTCTGCTATTTTGACCGAAACGCTCTTGAAAAATTTTGATATGCTGATATTCCGAAGTTATAAAGAGTTTGGGATCATCAGACTTCCAGGAAAAAACATTGGTATAATCTTCAAAATTCAGTTCATCCCGGTATTTTCTTTTATGTCCAGCAAGACCATCCCGAATGCCCATTTCGTATAGTTTAGCAGTCTTATGAAAACCATGCAGATGAAAATAGTAGCACTTCAGTTTTTGCCGGAATATAATACTCTGAAGTTGGTCTGGAAAGTATTTTTTTAAACAACCAAACACAGTTAGCTGCATCATAATATCTGATCCAGGTCGCAGGTTTCTGTATGTTGGTTGGATGACGAATCATGGAAGAAGGAATTCCATATACGGAAAAACCGGCATGTGCCAGACGCAAACACCATTCCACGTCATCATAATGAATGAAAATATCAGCAAAAATTCCGACCTTTCGAATCACATTGACTTGCGTCAGCAGTGAGGCGGCCGCGCAATATTGTACTAGGAGAGGAACCTTTGGTACATTTTCAATCTTTTTCTCCATGAAAATTCAGTATGAAGCCGCCATTCTTGAGGTTGACCCATGCGCCGACTTCGACTACTTGATTGGGGCTTTCCTGTGAAATAATCATGGAGCCGAGGGCTCCCCAGTTTATTTTTTGTGCATTCAGGTCCGCAGCCGCCTTCAACAATTCCGAAAGCGTATTATCATTGATCTCGGCATCATCATCAAGCAGCCAAACGGGGCACGAGTCCTTGTAATGATTCAAGACATACTGCATCCCTGTGCGGAATCCCCCGGAACCGCCTTCATTTCTCGTTAGTCCAATACAAATTCCAGAGCTGCCGACCAGTGTCTGAAAGTGTTGCACAATTTTCTGAGAGCAACCGTTTAGTACCAGGACGATGAACAGGGCCTGATTTTTTTTAGTTGGTTGATTTGTTTTTCACAGGCCTCTGTCCCCATCGTGACGATGACAACAGGAATTAACTCCTGCGGTTGTTCAATTTTGCAGACCATACTTATGCCTGTTGATGATATGTTGTTGATATTCTGGTGCCAGTTCACAAAAATAACCGCTCCAGCCCCAAACTCGAACAATCAGATTTTGATGTCTTTCTGGATGCTTTACTGCATCTTCGAGTACAGCTGCATCAAGGACATTCAATTGGAGTTGTTGATTTTTCAGTTTGACAAAATATTTAACCAGTTGGGCTAATTTTTCGATTCCATCGGGAGAATTGAATACAGAATGGCCTAGTTCGATGGTAACTGGGCCGCCATTGTATATTTTTGAATAGTCGATATGTGAGAACGATTTGAATACACTCAATATTCCCTTGACTTTGACACCTTGAGCCGGAGCAAGACTTGCTCCTAACGGAGTCCCGGAGCGTCGGCCATCTGAAGTCGCTTTAACAACCGGTTCTAACAACACTCCGTCTAATTTGGGATCTGCCAACCAGATATAATACATGGCACTTCCGGTTCCGGGACGGATTCGATCATGGGGCCGCGTGAATTTTTCCGCCGCATCAGCAAAAGCATCGAACAGAAAAGTCAATTCTTTATCAACAGAATCATCATCATTCCCGATTTTGGGGAAATCAAATTCCAAATGACGACGATAATCCTCCATATCTTCAAAGTTGGCATTTGCGGCAGAGACCAGTTTTTTTCAGCCCATTCATTCCTTCGTCTTGCCAGATTCCCAGAATTGCTCGAAGTTGGTCTGCTCCATTGGCGCTACCAGCCCCGTGGATACCTGAATTGCGATATTTCGCTGAACGTGTGACATCTTGTTTTTTCTCCAGACAACCATCATAAAATAATGAGATAAATGGAGCTGGCTCTTTTACGAAATGATTGTATCTTTTTATTCTTCTAATCTGGCTTTCAATATCTTCACGGATCTTTTTCCGAAAGGCAGCTTCAGAAAAATTACTTTTTCTCACCAGCTGGCGTAACGAACGATCAACTGCAGCAGGAAAAGAAACCGCTCCCTGATTCACCACTCCGCATTCTTTACCAGGGATAATGAATTCCCAACAAGCCGCAACAGTGTAATCTCTGGCATCTTCAAGATCGTATCCGTGACGCACTAAAGCGGGAATGATTACTTCATCATTGGAATATTGAGGGAATCCCAATCCCACTTTTGTCAGTTCACACGCAAGTTGCAATAAATCATCCGGTGTGTTGCTGTCGATTCGAAGATTAACTTTGGGATCAATCAGTTGCAGATCACGTGAGGTTTCCAGAATCATATAAGTCAAATCATTGATTCCGTTAGTCCCATCTTTCTTACACCCGCCCAGCATCAGACTCAAGCCATTGTCTCCCTGCTGTACAATGGAGCACAAGTCATTATCCCTGTTCAGCGCAATAAAAAACTCTGCGAGCAGTTCCTTGGCACTTTCACGAGTTAGAGTTCCCTTTTTCAGATCAGATTCATAATATGGGTACAAATACTGATCCATTCGTCCGAACCCGATCTGATAATAGCCGGCAAGAACGAACGATGCAGTTACAAAACGCAACGACTGTAACGCCTCGTGAAAGGTTTCTGCCGGCCCTCGTGGAACTTTATGGAGAATTTTGGCAACTTCTAAATTCCCGGCGCGTTCTGCAGCTGCGGCATAACGTTCACTCAGATCGATTACCGCCCGTGCGGCTTCGATTGCCGCACAAAGGAAACTATGTTCCTCTTCTGTTGCGGATGTCAATTGGGTTTCCGCAACATGGATTCTTCCTTCCAGACCTTCTTTCAATAAAAGGTCATAATTCGGTGTTGTGTTGCTGAACGCCCAGTATTTTTCGTCACAAATATGATTTTTTTTCCCTAATTTAAGCAGAATTTTGTGCTTTGCCTTTTGAAATAATAGTTTGGCGGTTTTGCTTGGAGAAAACTTTTTATTTTCTCCAAACTGCCAAATTAACCATTTTCTTCCAGGTAAGACATTGGGAAGGTTCCACCGAGAACGTGTAAATGAAATTTTTTCGTCTTTAAAAACGATTGGATCTTCTAATTCACACATGAAACGTAACAGTTTTGTGTTACGCCATTCTTTGTCTCGCTGCAATCGTGGCATGGAAAAGAAGAGATCCGGCGCAAGTCCTGTCCGATATTGCCGGAATCCACGTTGTTGCACAAAGTTTCTCTCTTTTTCCAGATTTTTATTCATCGTCATTCCCTTTCCTGAACTTGCGTCCCATAAATCTTTACCGGGAAATCCGGCATTGCTGCTTTCAAATCTTCTAGGACAGCAAAATTTGTCTGCAAATTATCCGACAGTCCAAATGTTTTTCCATATACTGGATATTTTCCTCCGGCTAGAGAATTGTAAGCAAGCAGAGCAATTTCCTGTGGTTTACGCGGCAGAGCGTAAATAATCTCCCGTAACGCCTCCAAATTCTCTTTGGTGTTGGTAAGAGTCGGAATTTGTGGCAGCCTCAAAGCAAAGTCGACATTGCTCTCTGCGAGGGTCTGCAAATTTTGCAGAATCAGCTTGTTTTCAACACCGGTATACTTCTTGTGGAGGTTTTCATCGGCTAGTTTCAAGTCGAAGTAAACCAAGTCGAAATATTCCAAAGCTTGCCTGAAAACGGCTTGTTCTGCGTAACCGGATGTATCAAGGTTTAAATGGATATCGGTAAGTTGTGACGCTACGGCAAACAAAAATTCCGGTTGTGCCAGCGGTTCGCCTCCGGAAAAGGTAACTCCTCCTCCTGTAAGCTCAAAAACGTCAGAAAAACGACGCAACTTCTTTGCCAGTTCTTCTGCGGTTATCTGTTCTCCTACCGTGCGCCCTGTCTTACAATTCCGTTCCGGCTCGAATCCTATCCCTTCGGGATTATGACACCAGAGACAACGTAACGGGCATCCTTTCAGAAATACTGTTACGCGAATACCCGGGCCGTCATTGATGGCAAACTCTTTCACATCGAAAATAATGCCGGAAGTTTGCAGATTCATTTTTTATTCCCAAATAAACATTCCAGAATTCACGAGACGTCAATTTGGGGTATGCCTGTGCAAAATCTTCTTGAAGTTTATTATAATTTTTGTTTATGTGATCCAATGCCTTGAAAAATTCTTTTTTCAAGGCCTTTTCCTGTGCCGCATCATAAATGAAATGCTGATATTTGCGAGTTACCGGATTAATTATTTTTACTTCTTTCTTGAGCATGAGAGAAGAAATGTTAACTGCGAGAATGAAAGGAGGTGCTATTTCCGCTATACCCCGATAGAATAAACTCGGGACGTTCCAATGTTGAAAATAGTAGCGTACCAATCTCTTCATGAATTTGTTGTAAAAATTTTCCTTTTTATCTTGTTGCAGATTTTCTGGATAATCGACCGTGGAGGAGGCAATGGAGGCAATGTCATCCGCAGGATTTCATCTTCGTGGACGATATCTTGTGAGGGAATTTCTCGGGCGATTGCACCGAGGCGATTTAGGAGTTTTTCGGGATTCGTTTCGAAAAATGCAGCCCCTTTGGCAATGTCTTGCAACGCGGCAATCAGCAACTTAAGCCCTGGATAATTATGGGTTGCCAGCAAAACGTTATAGTATTCCATCATTTCAGTAATCCATCTTTTCTGATTTTGCGGATAGTAAAATCCGGCAATGAAAAAGGTATTTTTGATCATCCAATAACATTCTGTGATAATTCCAACACGGAAATCAAAGGACGCATGCCAGATGCAAATCCCGTTCATCGCGATGTGAGGTGTCCCTTGATTACGCCAGCCCCATTCCAAATCATCTCCGCGGATGAACAGAGGTAAGGGTAATTTTTTTTCTTTAACCAATGAAAGAGGGAAAGAACAGAAAAACCATGCCCCATCTGTTTTATTCACAGCATCTTGAACAAACAGTTCCTGTGGAATATGATTGGTTAGCAAAATCTGATCTGTTTTATTCAGGTCAAGATCGTGAGGGAGATAAGCGGTTGCCAAAATACCATTTCGTACTGCCAGATTCTCAAAAAACATGTTTTTGTGTTCGTTACGCAACATGGCACCGTCGATAAATGCATTCCGGAATTCTTTCTTCAAATAGTTGGCAAGAAGCCATGTTCTTTTCAAAGACTCAGGGAAGATTTCCACATCATCATCGAACAAGATCAAACGATCAAATGAATCAGGAGCATCCATTGCCTCGATGATTCCCCGGGTAAACCCACCGGCTCCCCCGGAATTATTATTATAAATAATCGTTATATTATCGGTATTCTTAGACAGGTCTAAAGTTTTTCCATTATCAATAACGTAAAAATGGGCATGGGAAGAAAAATCTTTGTCGTTGCAGAAATATTTTTTATCTTCTCGATATTTTTATATACATATCCTTCGCGCTTGAAGCTGCAACAGATTAAGGCAACTCTGTCACAAAAATTACTTGCCTTATCCGTGTACCATCCGCAGTGTGTTAAACACATGGAACTTTCTTGAGGAAAAGCAGGGAAAAATAAATACCTTCCGCTTTCGTCACATCCGGCAGTTCGATGGTATTTTCTCCCGCCGAAAGCTGTTTAGAAAGTAACAACTGACGCTGAGGGCCAAAAATATAATTGGTATTGCAGCTCCATATCTGTACTTCACATGATGAAGAGACATCTATTTTAAGGAAAATTTTACCAAGATCGCAAAACTGGTAATATTTTTGGGCTGCAAATAGATTCATCCACGTATCAAATTGCCATATGGAGACTGGCTGTAAGACGTTCTGATAACTTACACAAGCTGACTTTTTACGAAGAAAGAGCTCTTGAAAGTCTGCAAATTCCGGTGTCGGCATTGCGATATCTGAAAGAAGATAGAGCGTATTTAACATAAACAAATTTCCTCTCATTTATGAGTTTCTAAGACTGCAAAAAATTTTCTGATTCGAAACGGCCAAGTTATGGTTCGACCGATTTCATAGGAATAGGAATTCAATGTTCGATCTTTTTCTGCAGCGGCCCGCGGAAACGCTCCGGGACCGCCTGCAGCGGATAAAAAGATCGGCATCATGAAAAGAGAATTTGCAGTATGACGTCGATCAGATACTGAGGAGCCCGGGGATAGCCCGAGTGACGCGACAAAATAGGAGATCCCCAGACTGAAAATCGCCAGCGGCAGCAGCACAAGAGGCAGCAGCAACATGGTGAAACTGATTTTACCGAAAATGAAAATAGTTCCCAAAAACAGAAGAACAAACCAGACCATGCCGAGAATCAGACTTGCCACAACCTGGGTCAGCGGAAGGATTTCCAGCGGAAAGATTACCTTCTTCACGAAGTTCGGGTTTGCAACAACTACGCCGCAGGAATTGCTGACGCTTTCGGAAAAGATGTTGAACATCGCCATCCCGCAGAACATGATGATCGCAAATGCTCCACGACCGCCGCCGGTATCGATCCCCCAGCGCGCTTTGAACACCACGCTGAAAACGAATGTGTAGACACAGAGCATCATCAAAGGATGAACGAAACTCCAGATCAGTCCCAGAAAAGATCCCCGGTAGCGGGAGGCGATGTTGCGTACAATCAGACTCCGCAGAAGAAAACGGTTCGTCCAGACGATCTGAAAGAACAACAGCGGATTCCACAATATCTTCAGTTTTTGTAGGTAATTTTTCAGCTGCATGACTCTTATGGCTTGTTTTTATGGCTTCGGGTGGAGGGAATACGGTCCGTTCTTTCTCGAAAAACAAAAACTTTGAATTTTCGGGCTGTGGTATCTTTTTTACTGCCTGTGGCCGTTTCTGCTCTACGGAGAAGTTCTTGTGTGCCAAGTGAGCGCAAAAAGACGTTGCGGCTGCTCGATGATTCAGAATGATCCTGTCTGTTTTTCTTTCTGAAAAAAATTCTCCGCCCCTCCTGCCTGCATCAATTTTTATGCTTATTCCTGTTATCCTGTTTTCTGTTGCCCGGTATCGGCTGCCCACTGCTGGATGTCGGATGTTGATCCTGCATCTGAAAAGCCTTCCCCGCCTCCCGGGAACGAAGTCCCAGGACCCTGTATCACATGTCCGGAAACGTGCCGCCGTGAACCGTCTATAAACTACACCGGGCTTGTATATATTTCAAGTTGCCGGTTTTCCGTTTTTACAAAAAGATGAATGATTTGTAAAGTGGTCGAGACGGTTTCGATATTGCCGGATCGGTTTTGTGTTGCGCTTGTCCGGGGACCGCATCATCTTGCATTTCCGACATCCATGGCGGTGCAGGGGGCCGGTGGACTCGCGGAGAATCAGCCTGGTCGGTACGACGATCTGACTTTCTCCCTTTTCGCCATTGATCTCCAGCAGAAGCTGGTCAAGCGCTTTCCGCACCAGTTCGGGATAGTCGAAGGCGAATGCCGTGAGCGGCGGCGACTGGAACGGCGTGACCGCGGGTTCCTCATAGACGATGAGCGAAACATCCCGGGGAATCTCCCTGCCACAGTCCCAGATTGTCTTGGTGCAGCGCGAAATCCATTCGATCGGGATCAGAATGAAGGCGGTGAATCCCTCTTCCAGCAGAGTGCGGAGGTGCATTTCCATCTCTTCCGGACTGCTCGCGCAGATGTTGCGGACCGATTCCCGTATGCCGTATTGCCCGGCGATGCGGTAGAACTCATCCAGGCCGCGGTTGCGTTCCCGGTCGGTGGATACCGGTCCGCGCAACCGGGCGATCTTCCGGTGTCCCAGCGCAACGAGGTGTTCCAGCGCCTGCCGGCTCTCGCCGTCCGCGTCGGGGAAGACCGAACTCACGTGGTCGAGCGCCCAGCCGAAATTGTTGAGGACCACCAGCGGAATATTGTGCCGTTTCCCCATTCGCTGGAAATCAGCTCGCCGACGGCGATGGCGCCGTCGATCAGCTGGCTGTCGAGGACTGGAACGTCGTTGCGCGGAAAAACGGCCATGTGAAGTTTGCGCTCTCGGGTCTGCACGATGATTTCGTCGACGAAAGCGTCGAATGCGTATTGAAACCACGGCACCAGCACGCCGATGGTTTTCGTATGTTTGCCGGAGGTGTTCCGGTAGTTCAGCTTCTTCGCCAGCGTGAGCACTTTCTCCCGGATCTCCGGCGCGACATCCGGCTTCCGGTTCAAGGCACGGGAAACCTGCGAGATCGAAATTCCCAGATTCGCAGCGATATCCCGTAATGTTGTTTTTTCTGATCGGACTCATTCCCGATGCCTTCTGTTTCGTGTTGCCGTGTATAAGATGGCGGTGATTTCGTCAGGATGCAAGTGCAGGACACGAATTTTCCGCAAGATGATTTTCACCCGCCCCGGGAGATTTTGTGTTTGCGGTTTTTGCGGAATTTTTCGGCGTGCAGGAGTTGCTTATTTCCTTTTTTTCGAGTATAATGAAAAACAGGACAGCACGATGTTTCACAATGTGAAGGTTGGTTCAGTAGGGAGAAAAAATGCGAAAGAATTTTACTTTGATTGAACTTCTTGTCGTTGTAGCGATCATCGCCATCCTTGCCGGGCTTCTGCTGCCCGCGTTGAACAGTGCGCGGGAACGGGCGCGGAGCGCCACCTGTTACAACACCATGAAACAGCTTTCGCTCAGCGTGCTGGGCTACCTGAACAACAACAAGGATACCATTTCGCTCATGACGACCGGCTGGCAGATGTATTGTTACGGCCAGTGCGACAGAGAAGGTCATGAATCCTATGTCTACGAAGCGCTGGGGCTGGCGGAAGGGGTTTGCAGCAGTTTTGCATCGGTACCGGTGGCCCGGGTCTGTCAGTCCGCGTTCACCAAGGCGTTCCCGTTTGCGTCGCTCTCCGATGTCAAATACTGCAATAACAGCGGTTGCAGCCAGAAGGAGAAACACTTCAAGTTCTTCGGACTCTATGGGATGCGGATCGATGCGGAGAAACATGCCGTCCTCTCCGACGGGAATTACTACTTTCACAAGACCGGTCGAGTTCGGAAGCCTTCTACTGCGGCGTTCTGGACCGAAGGGGTCAACCAGTTTCAGAAGAGCTCCGCCATCGGCAATCTGAGCAAGGTGGAAACCGGCGCGTGGAGCCATCAGAACCGAAATACGATCCTCTATTTCGACGGTCATGTCTCCAGCATCAGCCCCGGTTTCGCCACCTGTTCCCAACGTCGGGGCAAATGCCGATCCCGCCTGCCTCAGCTGCTGCTTCTGGTTCCCTTTATCTCTAGCGGCCCGGAGGGATGTAGTTTGAACAGGAATTGATCGTATTGACGAAAAAAAGAAGAGGAATTGAACGGATGAAGCCAAGGTTGTTTTTGCGTTGTTTTCCGGGGTGGCGCTTTCGCTCTCCGGTGCGGAACTCTTGCAGGAGTGGAATCTCGGCGCGGAGAAGGTCCCGGGAATGCGGTATCCGGCCAAACAGGTGACGTTCCGTCCGGCGGAGGAGAAGACGCCGGCGGGCGATCCCTGCGGGGAGTTCACGATTCTGGAGGCGAAGGAGGGGAGTGCTCCTGGAGTCTTCAGATCAATTTCGTGTCGAAACAGACGATTGTGCCGGGGGGCGTTACCGCTTCCGTTTCTGCATCAAGGGGGATCGCTCTGCCGGGATGGGGGCGAACTGCATTCAGGATCAGAAGCCGTGGGCGATGATCGGCAATTCGCAGTGCAACTTTACATTAACCACTTCGTGGCAGGAGATTGAACGGGAGTTCACGGCGAAATCGGCGTATGAGGGCGTGATCCGCTCGCCGATGCTGATGGCGGGGAAACTCCCGAAGGGAACCCGCTTCCTGGTGGGGGGCGTCAAACTGGAGAAGGTGGTGAACTTTCTCCCGCTCGCGTTGAATCCGAAGTGGACGCTCTTCTTTTCGCCGGAGTTGAAATCCGTTTCGCTGGCACAGGTGCGGAGTGTTCCGGAAACGCTGGGCGGCGTCGCCGGCAGGACGGTGGAACTGCGGGACGGCGTTCTTGATGTTACGCTGTACGGCAGTTCTCCCGGGGAGAAAACGCCCGCGGTGCTCTTCAACGAGTTCGAGGCGAAAGAGGATGGGGTCATGCAGATCGGCTGCGCGGCTGATTACTGGTTCGAATTCTTCGTCAACGGCAAATTGATCTACGATACGCTCGCCACCGGCAACCGTGAGTCCACCTACCTGCCGACCGATCACATCTTCAATTTCCCGGTGAAGAAGGGGAGGAACCTGATTGCGGTCCGGGTGCTGAGCGGTTCGGCGGGCTGGAAGTTCGTCTGCGGTGCGGTGCCGTTCCGCGAGAAGATCAGCCGGATTACCGAACTCAAGCGGGGGAAGGAGTGGCGGCCGGTGAAGATGGATCCTGTCCAGTGGAAGCACATCACGCCGCAAAGGATCGACCAGTGGAAACGGATTCCCGGTTCCGCGCTCGATCTTTCGCAGTATGTGAAGCACTATGACATCGACCGTTGCGGCCGGCTCCGGGCGGACCGGACGGGGCGGCTCTATTTCGAGGCGGCGCCGGAGGAACCGGTCCGGCTGCGCGGATTCAACTTCACGCCGCGGGACTGGTCGCACGCATTTTACAAGTTCACCCATCCGGAGATCGAGGAGTTCGCCGAGGAGATCCGCCTGGCGGGGATGAATGTGGTCCGGTTCCATTTTCTCGACGCCGGTCTTGCCGGAAACAGCGGTCTGCCGAAGCAGGGGGAAGGCGCGCAAAGCGCTCGCCGAAGTGCCGATGGCCCAGAGTGTGGAAGCGTTGGCGATCGACCCGGCCTTCGCCGACCGCTACTACTATCTTCTGAAATGTCTGCGCGACCGCGGCATCTACCTCATGCTCGACATCGTCACCAGTTCGGAGATGTTCACCGGTGCGGTCAAGACGGATGATTCCACCTATGCCCGGTTCCGGCTGTTTCACGATCCGCGCTACCGGAACCACTGGAAGGCGGCATTCGACTTTCTGCTCAAGCGCCCGAATCCCTACACCGGGAAGGCGCTGATCGACGATCCGCAGCTGGTCGGCATCACCTTCTTCAACGAACAGGAGCATCTTTTCAACTTCAATAAAGGGGGAAAATGCGCGCTTTTCACGCCGGAGTGGCGCCGATACCGGAATCCCGCCGATCCGGCGTCGGTGCCGGAATTCAGCGGGGAGCTGCTGCGCGCCGACACTGCCGACGGTGCGGCCGCCCGGGCGTTCCTGCGCAGGGAGATCGCCGCGATGAACGCCTTCTATCTCGGCGTGGTGAAGAAGGCGGGATTTCAGGGATTCGTCACCAACTGGGATATGTTCATGCGCAATCTGGAAGGGGACGCCCGCGGCGATTTCAACGCGGTGGCGATGCACACCTATTTCGCCCATCCGGGGAAGGCGGCGCTTTATCCCCGAACTACCGCCAGCGTCTTCACTACGGTGCGTGGCTCAAAGGGGACGATGGCGACAGTAAGTCAGACCAGTTCGCTTTCGCTCTTCGACAACTACATCGGCCGGGCGGCGGCGACGCGGGTACCCGGCAAGCCGTTCTTCATGACGGAGTTTTCCCACTGCGGCTACAACCGTTTTGCCCATGAGGCGCCGCCGGTGTGGGCCGCCTTCGCCAGTTTGCAGGACTGGCAGATGCTCACGCCGCACAGCAATACGGTCAAGCTCTATTATCAGCCGTTTCAGCCGAATGCGTTCGACGCGGCGGAAAGTCTTTCCGGCGTCATGAATTCGCTCTTCTGCGCCTTCGGCTGGCAGCGGGGGGACATCCGGAGCGCGAAACACGCGGTCTCCCTTTCACGTGCCGGAAAAGGTTCTGAACTCCCCGACTACACCGGCGCGATCGGGGGCGGATACAACGCCCTTTTCCTGTTGACGAAAATCGGTTCCGACTACCGCAATCCGGCCAATCCGGCGGCGACGCTGCAGGTGGAGCCGGAGCACTTCTCCGCCGCCCGGAGCATGGGCATGTGGGTGAAGCTGGACGAGGAGAACCGGCGGAATCTGCAGATTCTCCGGCAACAGGTGGCGAACCTCCGCCGGGCGGGGGTGCTGCCGGCGGGGAACCGGACCGATGTGGATTCCGGCCTCTTCGAGAGCGAGACTGGAGAAATCCGTACCGACGTACGGAACCAGACGCTGACGGTTGACGCTCCGAAATTCCAGGCGGCGGTAGTGAAAAAGGGGGACCCGGTGATGCTCTCGGCGCTTTCGGTGCGGTCGGCGAGCATCCCCTGCACCATCGCGGCAATTTCACTGGACAACGAGAAACCGGTGATCGATTCCGGACGGCTGCTGGTGGTGATCGGGACGATGTTCACCGCGGAGAACGCGGTTTTCTCCACCGAGAACTTCGACGCCGAACTCGACGTCGGCGACATGCAGCAGCTGATGCGCGCGGGCAGATTTGATTTCTTGCTGAAAACCAGCCGGAAGAGTACGCCAAGGGTTTACGCGCTCAATCTGAATGGTTCGCGCGAACGGGAGCTGCCGGCAGCACTCCGGGACGGCGCGCTCCATTTCTCGTGGGACACCTCCACGCTCGAATACGGCACTCCCTACTTCGAAGTGGTCTATTGAAGAGCCTTCACCCCCTGGCCGGACAACGCGGCTCCCGCCTGGATTGATGTGAAAAATATTTCCTGATAAATAAAAAATATCATTAAATCTGAAATATTTTTCATATCGGCTCTTGATTTTTCCTTTCCCGTGATCTATACTGATGACGGAAAAAACGGGAGCGGCGATGAATCGGAAAATCACAGTCAGGGAAATTGCGGAACACTGCGGCGTCAGCATGGCGACGGTATCCCGGGCGATCAACGGGAACTCGTATGTCAGCCCGGAGCTGCGGAAAAAGATCCGGGAATATCTGGAAGACATCGGCTGGGTGCCGCGCAACCTGCCGGGGAAGAGGCAGAACGGGCTGGAGCCGGAGGTGGCTGTCATCGCCAGTCTGGAGCTGCTGGACCATCCGGAGAGCGCCCGGGAGTTGAAGCTTCTGGTGAGTGAGCTCTACCTTGCCGGATTCCGGCCGGTTCTCCGGCTCGGACACCGTTCGGAGTCGCTGCGGAGCTGTCTGGAAACCCGGCCGGAACTGGTGGTGCTGAACGGGTTCAGCGACCGGTTGTACGAGGATGTGAAACGCCTGCAGGAGGCAGGAATCCGCGTGGTCGGGCTCGGGGAGGCCCATGCATGCCCATGCCCGCTGGTGATGAGCGATCATCGTTCCGCGGGGCGCGAGGCGGCGGAGACGCTGCGGAAGCGCGGGGCGCGGCGGATCGCTCTCTTCGCCATGATGGGGGCGCAGGCGCATCCGGAGGAGCTGGAGAAGATCTATTCCCGTTCGGCGAAGATCATCCGGGGCATCCGGGAGGTGTTTCCGGCATTCGATCCGGCGGCGGACGCGGTGAGCGACTGCTTCGGCGATCTGACCGAATTCAAACGGATGCTCGCATCCGGACTGTATGACGGCTGGGTGCTCGGGGACTCCCGGCGGCTGGAGGAGATGATTGCGCAGGCGGGGGAATTTCAGGTGATGGAGAGCCGGGTCGTACTGCTGCAGGTGCACGCGCTGACTCCGGTGCCTTCGATCTGCCTCAAGGTTCTGGCGGAAAACGAACTCGGCCGGATCAGAACGCTGCTCGAACTCATTCAGAGGCCCGCCGGGGATCCGGCGCGGAGTGTGGTGGTCCCTTACCTGGGAACCCGCGGCGGAAGGCGAAGAGCGAAAGTCGGAGCGGTTTCGGGCCGTGGAGGAGTTGAGTTTTGAGGGGAAAATGGGGAGTGCTCCGGTTTCTTTCGCGCTGATCGGCGATCCGCAGTACGCGGACCGGGACCCGTGCGGCGAGCGCAACTACCGGTCCGGGCACCGTCTGCATCGGGAAACCATCCTGGCGCTGAACCAGATTCACGATCTCGATTTCGTGGTGAGTCTCGGAGATCTGGGCGACGGCTTCTCGCGGGAGGAGATTCCGCTGATGCTGGAAAATCTCCGACTGTCGGCCGCTCCGGTCCGCCACGTGGTCGGGAATCACGATTACGTGCAGTACTCCGAGGCGGAACTGCTGAACCTCTTCGGACTCAACAGCATGTTCTATGATTTTTCCGTCGGGAAGGTGCGGTTCATCGTCCTCAACGGACTGGATGTGAGCCGGTTTTCTCCGCCCGGCTCGGCGCGGCGGCGGCTCGCCGCCGAATTCCGCGCGGCGCACCCGTGGCTGGAGCTGCGGGAGTGGGACGGCATGTTGTCGCAGAGTTCCAGAGAGTATCTGCGGGAACGACTTGAATCGAGCCGTGACGCGGGAGAGCTCGCCGTGATCTTCTGCCACGTGCCGCTCTGGCTCGACGCCGGCGGCGAAAACGCACGCATGTGGGACCATCAGGAGCTGCTCGAACTTCTCGACGGATTCGACCATCTCCGGGGCTGGTTCGCCGGCCACTATCACCCCGGCGGAATTGCGCTGCGCAACGGCGTGCTGCACAAAACCGTGCGCGCAATCTGCAATTCCGCGGTTCCGACCGCGACCGTCGTCCGGATTTATCCGGACCGGATCGAACTGGAGGGAATCGGGGAGGAGACAAACTTCACCTTCCACTTTCAGGCAAGTTCCGCCTGCATCCGCGGATTCGCTCCCCCCGGCAGCATCGTCATGGCGGATACCGGCGAACTGGCGGAAACCGCGCCGGACGGAACGTTCTCTCTGACCGTCGTCGCGCCCGGAATCTATTCCCTGAAAGCGGTCGCCGAAGGGAAACAAGATACGTTTGTGCCGAATCTCCGAGCGCCGGCTGCCGATGTCGCAATCGCGATGGATGACGCGCCGGAACGGCATCTTGTCCGCGGGGAGTGCGGTGGACCGGCGACGCTCAGAATCACCGATTCCGGAATGCCGGTCCGCTGGTTCGATCTCGCCGGAACTCCGTTCGGCGGCGCGGAGGTCACCCGGCCGGTGTGGCACGAGAAGTCCACGAGCTTCTGGACCCGCGGACCTTACGCGTTTTCCGCGGCGGGGCGCCCGGAGGTGCGGGAGGAGCCGTACTGGCCCGAACTGCGGGAGCGGGGGGTGGTTCAAGGGGGACTTCCATGCGCATCTCGTCCACGGGGAGAACATCTACCGGGGGAACCTGCCGCTGTTCGCGTTTGCGGCGCGGGCGGAGCATTACGACTGGCTCTGGTGCTCCTCCCGCTTTGCCAACGACGGCGACATCACCGATTACAAGCGCCTCGCGGAACGGCTCTCCGACGACCGTTTTCTGCTGCGGCTCAATGCCGAATTCCCGAAGAACCGGCGCGGACATGTCGGCAATCTCGGGGTGGAGCCGATCACGTTGCTGACCGATACCGACGGCGTGACGAATTTCGAACTGGCGCGGCGATACATCACGTCGCGCGGCGGCGTGGCCATACCGGTCCACCCGCTCTACAACGACGTGATCCGGGAGGAGAACGGCCGCCGGTACTCCTGGATGACCGGGAAAGAGGTTTTTCTCTGGCTCCTCTGCGCGCCGGAGATGATGCCCTGTCTGGATCTCTTCTACAACGCCGACACGCCGGGCGCGTCGGAATTCTGGTACATGCTGCTGAATCTCGGCTATCGGATCGGCTGCTGCGCGACCAGCGACTCCGCCTTCGACGTCGGCCGGACGCCCGGCGACGGGCGCGGCGCGACCTTCGTCCGGATGGAGGCGCTGACGGAGGCGGCGCTGCTGCAGGGACTGCGCGAGCGGCGGACAGTCACCACCTGGGACGGGGCGGTGGTCCTGCTTGAGATCGACGGCCACACCAGCGGCGACATTCTCGCGCCGGACGGCGCCCGGCGGCGGGTGCTGCTCTCGGTGTATGACCGCCCGGGGAAGAGGATCGACCTGAAATTGATCCGCAACGGGCTCTGCGTCAACTCATTCTCCGGAACGCTTCCCCCGCCGGAAAACTCACGTTCGAACTGGAAATCGTCGAGCGGGAGCTCTGCTGGTATCTGGCCGAACTGCGGGAGGCGGGGGTTCCGGAGCGGATCCGCTCGGCGGCTTCGCCGATCTATTTCCGCGACGGGCGGTTCCGCGAACCCGAGGTGCTGGCCGCGCCCTCCCGTTTCAGCCGGGAGTTTCTGGACTGGATGAAGTTTCTCACCATCGACGAGCTGACCAGTGCCGCCACGCTGGAGCGCTTCCGGGAGTTCCTCTCCCGCTGATCCGGGCTCCCTGACTCACGCGTCGCCGCGGTGGCGCCACTCGCCCGGGCGGAAGCCGATCACCCGCAGAAACTCCTGGGAGAAATAGGACACGTTGCAGTAGCCGAGCTGATAGGCGATCTCCTTGAGGGAAAGCTGGTTTTGATTCAGGAGATATTTCGCCTGTTCCATCCGGCAGGCGATCCGGTACTCGCGGGGCGTGCAGCCGAACTTTTTCTTGAAATTCCGGCTCATCACCGTCGGATTCAGGTGAAATTCCTCAGCGAGAGAGGCGATGGAAACAGGAAGATCCAGATTGCTCTCCAGCCGCTCGCGGATCAGGTTCAGATATCCGTAAGTCGGGGAGGGGCCGCCGACCAGCAGCGAGAGGTCGCAGAGCAGAGAATAGGTCTCGCCCATCAGCAGCGAAAGCGCCTCCCCGCTCGTCTCGCCGATTCTGGCGGAGATCAATTGGAACTTCTCCTCGAACAGCGCCGCTCCTTCCGGCGAGTCAAGGCAGAGCGGCCGGGTCAGCCCGAGTGTCTCGAGAATGGTGAGAAGATTGATTCCCTTGACCTCCAGCACCTTTTTCTGGTAGAAATTCCCCCGGCGTGACTGGAACCGGTAATGGACACCCGGGGGAAGCAGAAGGAGTTTCCCCCGGTTTCAGCAAAATCTGCTCTGTCTCCACCTCAAAAAGAGAGTTGTCCGCGGGAGAGTGAGACCAGGAGCAGATAGGGGCAGTTGCTTTCTTCGAAGGGAGAACGGAGATCGCCGGCGGCTCTCCTCCGTGGCGTGGGGGTAGATCGGCCAGCTCCGGTTCCGGCCTCCTTTCCAGTGCTGAAGGGTGTGCATCTCCAGCTCACGGTACTCGCCGGACATGTGGCGAATGTTCCTGCGGATCGTCATTTTTCCATATTTTTTCAGTTGTTTTCCCATATAATTTATCACGAAAAACTCTTGTGTCAAATCCTTTTTGTGGTATAATTTTTACTGCAAAACAGGGAGGAATCTATGCGCTCAAGCATTGAATTTGCAACGAGAAGCCCGGCCGTCCTGCCGCCGATCGGGAACGGGGAACTTTCTCTCCAGATCGATCCGGAGGGTGCCATGTCGCCGGAGTTCGGATTGAAAAGCATCTGCCACGTCAGCAACTGGCGGGGAATGATACCGGGAATCCGCCGTGCGGGATGGCGCTGGGGGGAGATCACCGTGCCGGGAGAGAACTGTTCCCGTTCGGTTTTTTCACCCAGGAGCTGCCCGGCCGGGGCGAGCCGAGCCGCCGCAGACTGACGTCCGATACCGATCTGGCGGAAGTGGTGAGTGAGGTCTCGTGGGAGGACGGTACGGTGTTGACCTCGGAGATCTTCTGCCATGCGACGGAAAATCTGGTGGTGATCCGCAAACATGCTTCGGTCCCTGTGCCGTTTCGCTTCCATCACCATCCGGAACACCGGCGGCTCACGATGAAACCGCGGAAACCGGGTGTGTGGGATTGCATTTACGACCTGGATGAGATCCGGGAGGAACCCTTCGCCCTGCTCGCTTGCGGGCCCGGCTTCACGCCGGAAGAGAACGGTCTGATCTGGACCGGAACGCTGACCGAATGCGTCTGGGTTCTGGCGTGGGGAGGGCCCGCCATCCGGAAAGCCGGGAGCAGTTCTTTCGAGGAACTCCGCCGGGAGCACCGCGCCGCCTGGGCGGATTTCTATCGGCGCAGCACAACGCCGCCGCTTCCGGCGCGGCTGAAACGCTGTTACGACATGGCGCTCTACCATTTGAAAATTTCCACCACGCGCTGGAGTGTGCCGACCGGTCTCTTCGATTCACACTGGCACGGCAGGTTTTTCGCATTCGACGAGCTCTTCATCCTGCGGGGGGTTGCTCAGTGCGGGATGCTTCGAGGAGGCACGCAGAATTCCGGCTTTCCGCATCGCCACCTTCGACCGGGCGAGGCAGCGGGAGTGCAAGGATGCCCGGGGCGACGGCAGCTGTTTCTATCCCCTTGAAACCCTGGAAGACGGCACCGAGGGCGCTCCGGCGGGATTCTGGCTCGACCATGTCTTCCACAACGCCAATGTCGCGCTCGGCATTGCGGAGTATGCGAAGCGTTCCGGGGATATGCAGATTCTGGAGCAGGGGGGAAGGAGGTCATCCGCTCCTGCGCCCTCTTCTTTGAACAACGCATGCTCTACGAATGCGGAGGCCGGACGATCCTCGGCAGCTGCACCGATATGGAGAGGCTCGGGGAGCACCGGCGCAACCCCTTCATGACCACCTGCGCGGCGATTGCGCTCTTCCGGACCGCCGCCGAGTTCGCCGATTCTCCCGCCGACGCCGGGCATTATCGCGACCTGGCGCACCGCCTGGAAGCCGGCCTCCCGGTGGAAAACGGGCGTTTCGTCGCCTATTCCGGCGGTCCGTCGGCCTCCATCGGACTGCTGGGCGGATTCTACCCCTACGCGGTGCTGTCGCCGCAGAATGAACTGGCGCTGGCGGCGCTGGACTCCTTCGTCGCTTCCGAACGGCAGGTCGGCAACATGTATGATACCGGGAACGGCGTCTGCGCCTGGTACCGTCTCTGGAAGTGTATGGCCTGCCTCTATGCCGGACGGCGGGAAACGGCGGAGAGTGAACTGGAACTTCTCCTTGCGGAAACCGGCTGCTGGGGGAGCTGTTTGAAATCTACGAAAAAATCCATGCGTCCCTTTTTCGCCACTGCGGAAGGTATTTTTCTCTCTCTGCTCCATCAACTCTACAAGCCATAAGGAGACGGTATGAAAAAATTTACTCTAATCGAACTTCTTATCACGATTGCGATCATCGCCATCCTCGCCGCGCTTCTGCTGCCGGCGCTGAATTCCGCCCGGGACCGGGCGCGTACCATCCACTGCATCTCCAACAAGAAGCAGTTCATGCAGGGGCAGATCCATTACAGCGACGACTACAACGGCCGGATGGTTCACACCGCGCAGCTTGACGGCACCACGCGCCGCTTCAACCGGATCCTGACCGGCAGCCGGATCGCCGTGACGCATCCGCTGAAACCCTACCTGCCGTGGAGCGTCATGGTCTGTACCATGCTTTTGGATATTCCGACCGTGGAGGACATCAACTGGAAGGCACAGGGAACCGGCAACAACATGGAAATCGCCGGAACCGTCGGCATGTGGTGGGATTACAAAGATACGGAACTGGAGAAAACTCTTGAGAAAACCGGCGATATCTTTGAGAGCGATCGCGGTTCCGCCGACTGGATTACCCGCTACTGCATGATTCTGCCGGGCAAGGCCCGGGCGCCCTCCACCACCTATATTGTGGGGGATTCCGGACTCAACAACGCCAGTTACGGTCGGGACGCGGGCTGTTACATCATCGAACCGACCCGCACGACCGAACGGCCCACGCTCCGGATGATTCATCAGAGAAAGACCACCGTGGGATTCATCGACGGGCACGCCGGAGCGTATTCGCCGCATCAGCTCCGAGAAACCGCGACCGGATTGAACTCCTATTACAATCAGAACCTCAACTGGATCAAATTTTGAAAGGAGATTGTTTCATGAGACTGTTTCGAACTGCGCTCGCATCTGTCGTACTCTGCCTCTGCTTTTTCTCTCTGCGGCGGAGTCTCCGCACGGTGTCTGCGCCCATCTCTGCCGGGGCGAGTTCCGCGATGCCGAGGAGGAGTTCGGCATCTTTCGCGAGCTGGGGCTGGGGGGCGGTCCGGGTCTCCATCCCCTGGAAAATTGTTGAGCCGCGGCAGGGAGAATGGGATTTCCGGATTCCGGACCGGGTGTTCGAGCTGGCGGAACCATCCGGCGTCGAAATCCTCCTTTCCATCGGCTGCGACCAGACTCCGGCTTGGGGACTCCGGTCTCCCGGCACCCGGAGGAATTTCTCGCTTTCTTCCGGCAATGCGTCGAACGCTATGGCCGGAAGGTGCGTTACATCGAAGTTTTCAACGAGCCGAACCTGCTGCGGTTCTGGCAGGAACCGCCGAATCCGGAAGCCTACGCGGAACTTCTCAAAAGGCGGCGGCGCTGGTGCGCCGCTGTGCTCCCGGCGTGAAGATCGTCTACGGCGGACTGGACGGCGCCGACGCGCGCTATCTGGAAGCCACCCTGAAATCCGGTACGGCGGAGAGTTTCGATGTCATGAACATCCATCCGTATCAATGGTATCATTTCCCGGAAAGTAAACTGGCGTTCGAAATCGGGCGGATCCGCCGGACGATGGAGCGGTACGGCATCGGCGAAAAACCGCTCTGGATCACCGAGATCGGACTCTCCACCGGACGCCGCCGGAATCCCGGCTACGCGGCGAAGGCGATTGCCGCGGCTCTGGAGTCGCTCGGAATTTCGCCGGACCGGCGGATCGCGGTCATCGCCGATCCCGAAGCGAATTATTACACCGACTCCCCCGGATTCGCACGGAGGAGATGATTCCCGGATACCGGAACCGGAGAGCGATTGCGTTTCGGGAGCTGCCCGAACTGGATGTTCGCGATTGTCCAGTGCTTCTGCTCTGTGCCGACGGGGCGTTCCCGGCCGTGCAGGTCCCCGCGCTGCTGGATTACTGCCGCCGCGGCGGGACGCTGATCTTCCCTTTCGGTCTCCCTCTCTATTACGACCACACTCCTGAAGGCGGAAGAACCCAGATCAACGACCGATTCATGAAGGAGTTTCACATCGGGTGGAGCAGCTGGTGGCTCCGTGGCTCGGCGGCGCCGAAGACGGTCGAGCGCTACGAAGATGCCGATGGATTTCCCGGACTGGGGCCAACCCTTTCGGGCTTCAGGTGTTCTTTCACGATGGAAATCTGGAGCCGGGCGACCGTTTCTACCCGTTGTTGTGGGGATGCCGGGGGAAGTTTCGCGGCGCGGTCGGCGCGATCTACCGCCTGAACAGCTCGCTCAAAGGCAACATCATCGTGCTGGGGAACGTCACCGCCGGCGACACGGTTTCGGAAACGCTTCAGGCGCAGCTTCTGCCGCGGACCTTTCTGATCGCCATGGGGGCGGGCGTAACGCGTATCTTCCACTACTGCTTCCGTGACGGAGCCATGCATCCCCTGGCGGGAAGCCTATTTCGGGTTGATGAACCGGCAGAATCGGCCCAAACCCGCGGGAATCGCCTGCCGGACTCTGACCGGGCAGTTTCCGGCCGGATCGACCGTGCCGGTCGTCCGGCGGAGCGGCGCCGTCTACACGGCGGCGTGGACACGGCCCGACGGCGGGCGGACCGTCGCGGTCTGGAGCGTTGCCGACGCAGTGCCGGTCAAGGCGCGGGTAACCGGAAAATCTTCTGCCGTCGTCGATTACCTCGGCCGGGAGCGATCGGAGAATCCCGCCGCCTTCCGCGCCGGTCCCGGAATTCTGTATTTCACCGGCGACTCGAACTTCTCTCTTGAGCCGCTTCCCTGAATCCGGGTGAAATTGAACGGCCCGGGTACGGATTTTCCCGTTGCCCGGCTCTGCCCGCCGTGAACATGGTTTCCTCTGCCCCCCTTCGCGGGGGCTCTGTTTTCCGCCGTACTCCTCCGCGGCTCCTCCGTGTCAACCTCTCCGGTTTTATCGCTCATTATTTAATATTATAAAATAATATCCATCCATTCCTATAAAAGAATATTTTTTTATATTTATCTATTGACATTTTATGCAAGATGTGCCATAATAAATAAAAAGAAATTAATTTTATAATATTAAATATAAAGCCTGATTTCCGGATGAAAGAGAGATGATGTCTGCGGCAGTTGCCGCGAATCGATCAGCAGAGAGGTGAAAGATGGAAGATGTCGATCGGCGGAAAGGAAAGATGATGCGGAAGAATCCTCGGTTTACCCTGATAGAACTGCTCATCGTAATAGCGATCATCGCCATTCTGGCGGCGCTGCTGCTGCCCGCATTGAACAAGGCGCGTTCCAGCGCGCGGCGGAGCCTGTGCGCGAGCAATCAGCGCCAGCTGTTCCAGGCGCTGGCGCTCTACACCAATGACTACGACGGCTGGCTCCCGCAGGTGAAGAATTCGCTGGGGCAGTATGTCTACTGGGCCAACCGGTATCTGCATCAGGCGATGGATCAGGTGGACGACGTGAACCAGACCGTCGGCAAGCTGACGCCGCGCGGACTCTACTTCTGCCCGTCGCTGCCGGATTCGGTGGAGGGCTGCCCCGCGTGGACCGGAGGGCCGCCGACCGGGACGAAATATTACACCTGCACCTACATGCCGACCTGTCAGACGCCGTACAACTGGGAAACGCAGAACAGTCCGCGCGGCGGCGCCTGGCTCTATTACATCTCGTCCTCCACCACGATCGACTTCAGGAAGATTCACATGATCAAAAGCGGTTCCATTCTGTTCGGTGAATCCAGCTACCGGACCTCGTCGAGTTCGCAGTACCGCTGCCGCAACCTGTTTGCCGGAAACGAAAATCTTCTGCCGGACAACCAGTATTCCTGGGGCTGGAACCATGAAGGGTCGAGCAACATCACATTCCAGGACGGGCACGTCGATCTGTTGCGGTTCACCGGCGGAAATCTGGTGGATAAATGGTGCATTCCCAAATAGGGCTCCGGTGTTGCGCTCTTCTGCTGATCGTGCTGACGACCGGGGGCGCCGCGGCGGAGAGGTGGCGGGAGCCCACCCCGGCGGAACTGGAACGGCTCTATCAACGGGGGGCCGGAACTCCGGCGGAATATCTGACGCGGCTGCTGTTTTACCGCAGTGCGAATCCGCCCCGCAGGCGTTTTCTGGAGGCGCGGGGCATCCGGCAGTGGCCGCTTGCGCCCGATGCTCCGGAATGTGTGGCCGCCTGGCGGGAGTATCTCCGCGAAGTGGAGCGGGGGCTGAACTGGCGGGAGTCGCCGCCGGAGATTCCGCTGCCGCATCTTGTTCCCGCGCCGGAGATCGACGGTGTGATATCCTCCGGAGAATGGCGCGGCGCGCAGTTCCGGACCGGGGAGCTCCCGATCGGCGCCGGAGAAGGGGCCCGGCAGGGCGGGACCCGCTGGTTTGCCGGCGCGGATGAACGGCGGATCTATTTCGCCGCGGAATGCGGCGACGGGAGGCCGGAGCGGGCAGAGGGGGCGATCTACGAGAATGACTGTGTGGAGCTGTTTCTGCGGCCGGAGCCGGAACTGCCGGTCTACTGGGAGTGGATCGGCAGCCCCTTCGGGAATTTTTCGGCGCTCCACATGCTGGACCGGGACGGCACCCGTGTTTCGCTGCCGTTGAAGCGGCGGGATTTGTGGCAGATCGCCTCCACGCGCTCCGGGAACGGGTTTGCAGTGGAGTTTTCCATCCCCCGTTCGCTGCTCTGGCAGCTGAAGGGCGGAGAGGGCCGGAAGGCGATTGGTTTTGTGATGGTGCGGATTCGCCGGGACAAGGATGGCGTCTGCCGGAAACTGGTGCCGTTTCCGTTTCTCTACGACGGGCACAACATTTTCGGATATGCCGCCGGAGTGATGGCAGTCGCACCGGAATCCGTTCCGGGGAGACGGGGCGGGCGCAGGCTGGATGAGAAAGAGCGGATCATCGATCGGCGGAAGATAACGAATGGAGAGGTAAAATGAGCAATCGATGGAAATGTTTCGGAGTGATGGCGGCGGCGGTCGCGCTGCTGGCGAACGGCTGGTGTGACGTGGCGCGGATCGGTGTTTCCGGCTGGCAGGAGAAGATCGCGCTTTCTCCGGTTGAGGAAGAGGGGCGTGTTCGCTCTCTCCGCTCCGGACCGGCCCGGAAGCGGAGCGCAATCTGACGCTGACCGGCAGTGTCAGGCTGAAACGCACCGGGCAGCCGGAGACGGTCCGCTTTGTCTTCCGGGCGGCGCGTGACGGGGAGGTGAAGATCTCTCTGCGCGGCCCGTCGAAGGGGGAGAGGGGATTTCTGCGCATTCTGCGGGTGAGCTCTTCCGGAACGGAATTCGCCAACCCGGACTTTCTGGAGCGCGGGACGAACGCTCTTCCCGCCGGATGGCGGATTACCGGAACCCCTTTTTTCCGCGACGGCCGGTTTGAACTTGCCGGGCAGAGCTCCTGCTTCCAGATGGTTCGGGTGAAGAAGGATATGCCGGTCCGGGTGGAATTCTCCGTGCAGCTGGTGGAGAAGGCGCCGGATTCGGCGCTGGTCCGGCCGGGAGGAGCGGGCGGGAAAGCCGCCGCCGGGTGCGATGCGCGGATCGGCGTTTCCGGCTGGCGGGACAAGATCACCCTCGCGCCGGAAAACAGCGGCAGCTCCTGTCCGCTTGCCCCGCTCCGGACCGGTCCGGAGGCGGAGCGCAATCTGACGCTGACCGGCCGTATCCGGCTGAAGGGCACCGGCCGTCCGGAGACGGTTCGTTTCGCATTCCGCGCCGCGGCGGACGGTGAAGTGAAGATCTCTCTGCGCGGCCCGTCGGACGGGGCGCGCGGGAGCGTGCGGATTCTGAAAGTGACGGCATCCGGAACGGAATTCGTCAATCCGGAGTTCCGGGAGAGTGCGGCGAACGGTCTTCCCGCCGGGTGGCGGATCACCGGAGCGCCGTATCTCCGCGAGGGACTGCTGGAACTCTCCGGCCAGAGCTCCTGTTTCCAGATGGTGCGGGTGCGGAAGGATATTCCGGTGGAGGTGGAGTTCCTGGTATTGGTGGTGAAGCCGGAACGGAGCGCGTCGCTGCGGGTGACCGATATTCCCGGCTGGTCGTTTGAGGTGATGCGGGAAAACGGCGAGATTCGCGATCTTCGTTGCCGTGACCGGCTGCTGTTCCGCCGGATGAGCCGCACGCTTCAGACCGACCGCGGCAAAGTGGGGGAGTTCCGGCTGCTCGGAGTGAAGACCGATCCGGTAAAACGGAGCTGCCGGTTGAGCTTCCTTTCGGAGAGGTGGCTGCTGGAGGAGCTCCTCACCTTTTCCGGCACGGGCGGACTGGAACGTTCCGCCCGTCTTTTTTCTCTCATTCCTCAGCCGCAGGCCTTCTATCATCTGGAATGGAACTATGAACTTGCCGGGCAGACCAATTTTCTGATTCCGGTGACGCTGTTCGGGGATACGCGGGACATCCGCGTGGTGGAGTTCCAGCCGAACGCGGAGGACTTCGTCCGTTCGGAGGCCTATCGCACCGGCAGCCTCGCCGCGCTGAAACCGGGCGAGAGCCGTCAGGTGCAGAAGTGGACCGGCTGTCTCGCGGTGTACGGCCGGGAGGGAACGCTGCTCTTTCTGAACGACGACCGCCGCGAACCGATGACGCTCGCCGTCGAGCGCGATGCGAAGGAGGCGAAATGGCAGGTCCGCCAGACGGTCCGGGCCACCGGCTGGGCGCTGCCGGAGCAGGTGCAGACGATCGGCGGCGCCCATCTGCGCATCAGTGCCGATCCGCCGGAACAGGCGATCGAGCGGATTCCGAAGCAGTGGCATGCGGCGATCGGTTTTTCCGCCTGCGGGGAAAAGAGCGATCTGACCGCGCGCGCATCGGTGTACGAGGTCAATCCGTACTTTTACCGGGGCACCGGAGGGTTCCGGCAGCTGGTCGCCCGCGGTCATCTCGCGCGGATCCGGAGCCTCGGATTCGACACGCTCTGGCTGATGCCGGTCAATTCCGGCGCCTACACTCCGGTGGACTCCTTCACGATCGCGCCGGAGCTGGGCAGCGGGGAGGAGCTCCGGGAGTTCATCCGGGCCGCACATGCGGAAGGGTTCCGGGTGCTGGCGGATATTGTTCCGCACGGCGGCGTGCCGGATTCCGCCGCCGTCCGGGGGAATCCATTCTGTCGCTGCGCTTCGGGCGTCGGGGAGAGGCGGGGAGCTATGCGCGCGGCTATTTCTGTTCCGACTACAAGTCGAAGGAGCATCAGGCGTATATCGGCCGCCTCTGCGAATGGTACCTCAAGGAGTTCGGTTTCGACGGATTCCGGCTGGATTCCGCGGAGGGCTGTTCGGCGAACTGGCGTCGGGAGGGATTCCCCTTCGCCGACCGGATCCCCGCCAATCTTTCGGAGGAGTGGTTCCGCCGGGAGATCGACCGTCTTCCCGGCAAACAGTTTCCGGCGCTGGAGTATGAGCGCGGCAGCTTCGCGAGCCGGGAGGGGGGGCATGGAGATGGTGCGCGTCCTTCAGCAGGCGTTGAAGCGGTTTGGTCCCGAAAACGGATGGGTGCTCGCTGAAGTAGCCGATTCGATGTACATGCAGGCCGGGGACGCGGTGTATGACTTCTTTTTCCGGTTGTGCGTCTTCAAGCTGCCGGGGATGCGTCCGGAGGAGTTCGCCGCCGGGCTGGCCCGGCGGATGCGGGAGCAGCTGGCGGTCGATCCGGCGGGAACGCGGCGCCTGCGCTACGCGGAGAATCATGACGGCGTCGATCTCTACCCCCTTTCTCGGCATCGGCGCCGGGCGGGCGCTGGCCGGATCGGTGTTCCTCATGCCCGGAATTCCGCTGGTCTACCAGCGCGGCGACGTCGGGAACGGGCTCTTTTTCCGTCGGCTCAACGAGTTGCGTGCCGCGCGGCCGGAGCTGCGCGGAGGCGATGCCGATTACCGGGCGGTCCGCACTTCGGATCCAGCGCTGTTCTGTGTCCTGCGCCGTTCCGGAGCGGAGATGTCGGTCGGTGTGATCAACTTCTCCGCCACGTCGCGCGAAGCGGTCCTGACGCTGCCGGAGGATTTCCCGGCCGGGGAGGTGCGCGACCTGCTCGCCGCCCGAACCGTGCGGCGAAACGGACAGCGTCTGAGTGTGCGGCTCAAACCGTGGGATACCGCGCTGTACGCGGTTGCGGAACCGCTGCCGGAGCCGTCTTCCCCCGCATCTCCGCCGCCGGCGGACCGGCCGGTTCTGCGCGAAGAACCGGGCCGGATCGTCGTTGCGAACAACCGCTACACGCTGTCGATCGATCGGGCGGGCGGCGCGCTGGAACACTTCGCGGCGTCCGGCGGCGAGACGCTGCTCGGCCGTTCCGACCTGCTCTTCTCGAAGCCGCCGGAAAATGCTCCGGCGGAGGTATCCGTCGAACGGGAAAACGACGGACGGATCTCCATTACGGCGCGCCGGAAGCTCGGCGGGAGAGGCCGGATCGTCCGCTATGTCTGCGGGCCGGAAAAGGTGCGGGTGGAGAGTTCGCTGCCCGCCGGAACTCCGGATGCGGTATCGGCGCTGCTTCTGGCCTCGCCCTCGGCGGTCCGCTATCAGGTCTGTACCATGGAGGGGGGTGCTGGATGATTTCATCACGCCGGTGGAGCCGTTTTCCTCCCGACTTCCCGCGGTACCCGAACTGTATCACCGCGGCTACCGGAACCGCGGCAAAACCTTCTGCTGGGAATCGGACTCCTTCCCGCTGGATCCGGTCGAGCCGGTGATCCGCTACTTTCTCGAGTCCGGCCGCGGGGTGGAGATCCGGATTCTTTCCCCGTACGGAACGCCGCCGGTCGAGACTGCGCTGCTGGAGATGCCGGAGTTCGCCTCCACGCCGGTCTGTGCGCTCTACCACAGCCTGCCGGGGCGGCAGGCGGAGCGTTTCCAGTTCGAGCTTCGTCCGCTTGCCGGGACGGAACCCGCTCCCGCCGGTTTCGGTCGGGTGGAGCAGGGGGCGTCTCGCTGCGCAGCGGCGACGGCGGCAACTGGGTGGTGGAAAACGATACGCTTCGAATCGTCCTCTCCCGGATCGGCGGCGTGATCCGCGAGGTGGTTTCGAAGAAGGACGGTCGAATCCTGCTCCGCGATCAGGAGGTGCTTTCACGGAACTGGGTTTCCACCCGGAAAAATCCGCTCCGGACCATCTACGATCCCGGCGCTTCGATTTCCGTCCGGCAAACGGCGGCGGGGCTTCATGTGAAGTTCCGGTCGATCTTTCAGGGGAACATCGGTTTGACTATCCGTGGCGCAATCTCTGGTGCGAGACGGAATATCTCTTCCCGTCTTCGGAGGGGTTCCGGACCCGCTGGAATATCGTGGCCGAAGAGCTTCCGGTCACGGAGAAGCCGGAGGCGTTCTGCCGGTTGAAGACGGCAAGCCGCAATATGCTCCGTGCCGATGCGGCGGGAGGAACGGACACTGCCGACGGGTGGACTCTGCCGATTTTACCCGCCGGCGTGCCGGTGCTGCCGGGACGGTTCTTCCGCGGCGGATTCGCCTTTTCCGCAACGGGAAATTTTGCCGGAGTTCCTGAGCTTCCAGCCCCGGCGGATTACCGGGGGATTCCGGATGGATCGTTCGAACTTGCCGGAGCACGGCTGCTCGACGGGAACAAACCGGTGACCCACCAGAACCCGGCCGACATTCCGGGGAATCTGCCGCGGATTCAGTTCGCGCGATATCTGTTATGACCGGAGCGACGCCTCCGACGGCGCGGTTTCGCTTCTGCTCAAAGAGAAGCAGTCGGTCCGGCTCTTCCAGCTGAAGCCGGAACTGACGCCCGGAACCTATCTCCTCTGGATCGACTGCCGGAATTCGGTGGGAAATCGTTCCGGCTTCATTGCGGCCTGGACGGCGCGACGCCGGAGGGGCGGCCGGCCGGGGCGGCGATCCCGACGCGGCAGTGCGCCGCCTCCGACGGCTGGAATACGCAGAGCATTTCCTTCCGGGTGAAGGAGAGAATGATTGCGCCGATTCTCCGCATCTCCTGGAGCGGCGGCGCTCCGGGAAGCGAACTCCGGCTGGACCGCGTGGAGATCGCCGGAGAGGAGTCCGACCGGTGACTTGACTTTTTCGAATCCGGCGTTACGTTTCCTGAAAACATTCGTTTAACGCCGGAGGAAACATGAACGATTTTGACAAGTTGCGGAAACTGACCGGGGAGACGGCCGATCTCGCCGCCGCCTTCGCCGTGCTGGAGTGGGATCAGCAGGTTTACATGCCCCCGGGCGCGGCGGCGAAGCGCGCCTGCCAGATGGAGACCCTCGCCGGGGAACTGCATCGCCGGATCACCGCCCCCGCCGTCGGACGGCTGCTCGACCGGATCGAGCCGGAACACTATCCGGAGGACTCCTGCGAGCGCGCCTTTCTGCGGAAAGTCAGACGCCGTTTCGAGCGAGAACGGAAGGTCCCGGCCCGGCTCGCATCGGCGCAGGCGCGCGCCGCCGCCCGGGCGCACACCGCCTGGCTGGCCGCCCGGGAGAAGGCGGACTACCGCATCTTCGCTCCACATCTGGGCGAACTTCTCGAGCTTGCCCGTGAATATGCCGCGCTCTTCGCCACACCGGGCGGAACGCTCTACGATCCGCTGCTCGACCTCTACGAACCGGGGATGAGTTCCGCGGCTCTGGACCGCATCTTTGCGCCGCTCCGCCGCGAACTTGCCGGAATCGCCCGCAAAGCGGCGGAACGTACCGCATCGTGGACTCTGCCGGAGGGGAGGAAATTCAACGCCGCCGGTCAGGTCGCCTTCGCCCGCGATGTGGTCCGCCGGATCGGCTACGATTTCCGGCGCGGCCGGCTCGATCTCACGGTCCACCCCTTCACCACCAGTTTCGGACTTGCCGATGTGCGGATCACCACCGCCGTGCGCGCCGATTCGCCGGTCTCCTGTCTCCTGAGCGCGGTTCACGAGTGCGGCCACGCCCTTTACGAGCAGGGGATTGACCCGGCGTTCGACCGGACGCCGCTCGCCGACGGCGCCTCGCTCGGATTTCACGAGTCGCAGTCACGGCTCTGGGAGAATCAGGTGGGGCGGTCGCGGGAGTTCTGGGAGTTCCTCTGGCCGAAGTTCCGCAGACGCTTTGCCGCCGCCACTGCCGGTATGGAGTTCGAGTCGTTCTTCCGGTCAATCCTGCGGGTGATCCCCTCCGAAATCCGTACCGAGGCGGACGAGGTGACCTACAATCTGCACATCCTGCTGCGGTACGAGCTGGAGAAGGAGATGATTTCCGGGCGCGTGAACCTGAGCGACCTGCCGGAGATCTGGAATGCGAAAATGCGGGAATATCTCGGCGTCACCCCGCGGAACGACACCGTCGGCGTCCTTCAGGATATCCACTGGGCCGGCGGCAGCTTCGGCTACTTCCCGACCTATGCCCTCGGCAATCTCATCGCCGCACAGCTGTGGAGCATCGCCCGCCGCCGTCTGCCGGAACTGCCGGACGAAATCCGGTGCGGAAATTTCCGGCCGCTGCTCGATTTCCTGAGGGAAACGGTCCATCGATACGGCGCGAAGTATGAACCGGCGGAGCTGCTGCTGCGGATCACCGGTTCGTCGGAGGTCGATCCGGAGTGTTTCCTCGCCGGTCTGCGTGAAAAATATCTGGCGTGAAAAGCGCTTCTGCGGGGAGAGTTGCATTTGCAACTTGTCCCGCACCGGTTTATATTATCCGGTCATGGGTATTTATACAGAAAAACCGATTTCCCCCTGGATGGGGGTGCTGATCCTGCTCATTGCGTTTCTGGCAATTCACGAGCCGTGGCTGCTCGGCATGCGCGAACTCTTCCGCCAGGAGGGGTTCTATGCGGTGCAGGCCGTGGAACTTCAGCCTTCCAGCACGCTGGTGACAGCGCATGGCGTGCCGATTCAGGACGCTTTCCCGCTTTATCCGGCGCTGTCGGGGCTGTTGATGCGCGGATTCGGTGTGCCCGCCGAGTTCGCTCTGCGGACGGTTTCGCTGCTGATGCTGGCGGCGACCGCCGTGCTTACCTACTTCGCCGCCGCAAGTGAACGTTCCTGTCGCGCCGGTCTGGTGGCGGCGGGAATGTACATCAGTACCTTTCTCGTGCTGGAAAAGGCCTGTGACGGAGATCCGGCCACCAGCAATGCCTTCTTTCTGCTGGCGGCACAGCTGCTCTTTTTCAGTACGGAATCCGGCGGACCAACTGGAACGCGGCGTGGATCAGCAGTCTTGCCCTGCTGGGATTCGGCTTTTTTCCGGGGGTTCCGGGTGTTGCTCTACTTTGTCTTCCCGATGTTCTTCTTCCGTCGTCCGCTTTCGGTGAAGTCGAAGTTCCGCAAACCGGGATTTGCGATCGGCGTGGCTCTGCTGGCCGTCTGCATCCTCGCCTGGAGCATTCCCTATCTCAAGATCATGCATCATACGCAGCTTCTGCACATCCGGTTTGAGGATTTCACGCCGGGAGGATGGCTGCAGGAGGTGGCGCTCTTCCCCTGATGCTGCCGCTGCGGCTTCTCCCGTGGTCGCTGATTGCCTGGATTCCTTTCTGTGTGGCGCTTCAGGCGCTCGATTCGACGCCGATTCTGAGCCGCTATCTGCGGACGCTGGTCTTCGCCTCGCTCGCTCTGCTCTGGCTGCTGCCGGACGGCGACCCTGTCGAATTGCTCTATCTGCTCGGCCCGCTGTCGATCCTGGTCGGCATCAACTATGAACTCGGCATGCGGCGCTACGGGTTCAAGATCCGCAAGGCGCTGATCCTGTGCAGCGCTTTCGCGGTGGTTGCGGCATTGTCGGTCGGGGTGGTCTGTTTTGTGCCGCAGGAGTGGCTGACCCCCTTTCTGAGTCTTTCGAATTCCCTGGACTTCGCCGCCTCGGCGGGTTACCGTGGCTGGGCGGCGGTTGCGGTGCTGGTGCTGCTCTACATCGCCTGGCGCCTCTATCGCGGGCGGTCGGCCCGGCCGGTCTGGATCATGCTGCTGGCCACCTCCGCCGCGGCGGGAATTTTCTGCGGCGCGGTATTGACTCCCTACCGGGCGCAGGCCGATGACAAACGGGAGTTCGGCAGGAGCTTCCGAAACGCCCTCCGGGGGAGCCGGCGGGGAAGCTCTACAAAGGGAAACATTCTCGATCTTTACGGAGAACTCTGTTATGTCGGTCTGCCGGTGGTGAAGATCCAGGAACTCGATGAACTGCCTCTCAACGATCGGATTGTCTATCTGGTCGATACTGAATTCCACAATATCCGGAGCGCAGCTGGCGCAACCTTCTGCCGCCGGACTTCCGCTACCGCGGCCACCGCATCTGCATCTGGAAGGGGTGCTCCGGCAGCCGGAGGGCGAGGGGAACGGCGTCGGAGCTACCTTGTCCGCCCCGGCGGCGGCAGCGTCCCCCGGCCGCGAAGGCATCGAACTGAAACTCTCCCGTGCCGGTTTCGGGGCAACCCGCGAAGGGGTGTCCCGGCGCGGCGGGGGCAGAACCGCTGGACGCGAGGGCATTGTCGACTTGGGGCTTTCGCCGCCGGGGGCGGTGGACATCGGCCCGGTCACCTTCCCGTCGGAATCCCGCAGGAAGACCGGGGGAACGACGCGAGTCCTCGACCCGGGTGAATGAAGCTCCCTGCGCGTCCTGCCGGATCAGCAGATTGCCGCTCTGCGTCAGCGTGGTGGTACGACCGTCGGCGTCCCGCAGCAGGGGTGAGGTCGCCGATGGTGACCGCGCCGACCCGGGAGCCTGCCGCGGGCGGGGCGCGGTCCGGCGCAGGCGAAGCTGCGGATCCGCGATGGTGGTTTTGGCCGGAACCGGCGTTGCGGCCGACTCCTTCGACAGGATGCGCGGCGCGGTGTCGGTCGGAGCCAGAAGCAGCCTGCTCCCCGGAGGTGCTGCCGGAGGCGCCGGATTCTGGTTGACTGCGCCCGCGCCGAGGGCGGCTGAAAGGGCGATGAGATAAAAATACGCATGTTGCGTTCTCCCGCATTTGAAAATTCGGAAATCCTGAATTATTATACACTGTTGACCGCAAAAAATCAAGACGGGGAACCAGGATTATGGAAGATCATTTCGAGACGGCACTGGACGGACGTTTTTTCTGCAATCACGATTTCATTCCGATGGACTCCTGGCGGGTCATGCGGATCATGTCGGAATTCGTCGAATCGTTCGAGACGATGAGCCGGATGCCGGACCAGCTGGTGGCGGTGTTCGGTTCGGCGCGCACGCCGGAGGACTCTCCGCTTTTCAAGGGAGGCGATGGAGGTCGGCCGGCGGCTGGTGGAGGCGGGCTACGGCGTCATTACCGGGGGGGGCCCGGCATCATGGGGGGCGGCATCCCGTGGCGCGTTCGAAGCTGGCGGCAAATCGATCGGCCTGAATATCGAACTGCCGATGGAGCAGCATCCGAATCCCTATCAGAACACGTCGCTTTCGTTTCGCTACTTTTTCATCCGCAAGGTCTGTTTTCTCAAATATTCGACGGCGATCATCGTTTTCCCCGGCGGATTCGGAACGCTCGACGAACTTTCCGAAGTGCTGACGATGATCCAGACCCGGAAGATCAATCCGATTCCGGTGATTCTGGTCGGCAAATCCTTCTGGAGCGGCCTGATGCACTGGTTCAAGAACACCCTGGTGGCGGAGGGGACCATCGCCGAAGCGGACCTCGGCCTCTTTCATATCACCGATTCCGCGGAGGACGCGGTGCGCTATCTGGAGGAGTGCCACCGCTACGGCCGCCGCGGCACCGTCAAACTGGATTGATGCAGGATGCACTCTCCGTGGAAAAAACGGGGAAACTCGGCGGAGCCGGCTTGTTTCCATACCTTCTCCGCACTATATTAATCCGCAAGTGATACACAATTTGCGGGGGTGGCATATGAGCATGGAAACCTTTGATGTGATGGTCATCGGGGCCGGGGCCGCCGGTCTCTGCGCGGCAGTTCAGGCCGGCCGCGCCGGTGCAAAAACGATTCTGGTCGAGAAAAAACGGGATCTGCGGAGGCACAATCACCATGTCCGGGGTGAATTATCCCGGCATCTTCCAGGCGTGGGGACGGCAGGTGATCGGCGGAATCGGCTGGGAACTGGTGCAAAGACGCTGGAAGAGGCCGGCTGGCCGCTGCCCGACTTCCGGGAATTCGACGCCGAACATCACTGGCGCAACCAGATCCGGATCGATGCGGTCGTTTTCGCCGCGCTCGCCGACCGCATGCTTGCCGAAGCGGGAGTCGATGTCCGGTTTCACACCATGCTTGCCGCGCTCAGAGAAGAGGACGACGACTGGCGGGTGACGCTCTGCGGCAAGGACGGGCTGTACGAGGTGCGTGCCCGGGAGGTTGTCGATTGTACCGGAGACGCCAACGCGGTTCACATGGCCGGATACGACTACCGGCAGTCCGATCCGTGTCAGCCGGCCACCTACAGCGTCTACGCCGTCGGATATGATTTCAAGACGCTGGACATCGAGGCGATTCGGGCGGCGTTCAAGCAGGCGGTCGAGCGCGGCGAGGTCAAAGCGGAGGATGTCGGCTGGGGGAGGGGTTCATCGGCAACTTCCTGTACGGGAAGGGCGGCAACAGCAACCATGTCTGCGGCATCAACGCCTGCGACAGCGCCGGGCGCACCCGGGTGGAGATCGCCGGGCGCGCGGCGATGCTGCGGATTCACCGGTTCCTCCGCCGTCAGAAGGGATTGGAGAATCTGGAGTTCATCCCGAAAGGGGGTGAATGCGGCGTGCGCGAGACCCGGATCATCGTCGGCGATGAGACGGTGACGGTCGATGACTACACCTCCGGGCGGATTTTCCCTGAAGCGGTCTGTTACAGCTTCTACCCGATCGACCTGCACGACGCCGAGGTCGGGCTGGACAAGCGGGACCTCGCTTCCGGCGCAGTGCCGACGGTGCCGCGCGGCGCGCTCATTCCGCGCAACTCCCATCGGCTCCTCGCGGCCGGGCGGATCATTTCCAGCGACCGGCTCGCCAACTCGGCGCTGCGGGTTCAGGCGACCTGCATGGCCACCGGGCAGGCGGCCGGGGCGATTGCGGCGCTTGCCGCCGCTTCCGGCCGGGAGCCGCGCGACGTGGAGTACTCCCGCATCCGGCAGCTGCTGCTCGAACACGGCGCGATTCTCCCCTGAGCGGGTTCCGGTCGAACCGACCGAAGGCTTCCGGAGCAGTTTTCACCGGAGTTGCTGCGTCTGGAACTCGCAGAGCGCGGGTTCCCCGGCGTCGCCCGCGCCGGTTGAGCCGTCATTCGGCAGGAGCACAGAGAAGATATCGGCCGGGAGAGTGTGCTCCGGATCGCCGTCCGTTCCGGCGGCAAACAGGTGACGGTGCGAGCTGTAGTAGAAAAGCAGCAGTTGCCCGTCACTCTGTTTCACTGCGGTTGCATAGGCGCAGTCTCCGCCGCTGGGCAGTATGGCCAGCGGAGAGAGTTCGCCGCACCGGTTGCAGTGGAAGAGTTCGCAGCGCAGATTCCGTCTGCCGGGAGCATCCCAGCGGCGCGAGGCGACCAGAAACCGTCTCCCGGCGCTTTGCAGCATGACCCCCCTGCAGGGGGAGTTTCATTTGGTGGTATTCCGTCCTGCCGCCGGGAGAGATCGAGAAGAACGTCGGCAGAAAGTACGGCGGCGTTTCATTGCGGATGATTCCGCAGAGGGCGCCGTCTTCCCCGAACGCGAGCGCGGTTTCATTGCCGGGCGTCCGCAGGTCGAGCCAGTGCTCCCAGCGGATGCCGTCGACGCTCCGGTAGAGAGTGGCGAGCTGGTTCCCGGTCCGGAGATCGTGCAGGTAACCGGCTCCGACGTGCAGATGATTTCTGGAGGCGATGCTCCAGAGAAACGTTCCTGGACAAAGACCGTGGAGAGCCGCTTCCCGGAAACGGAGTCCGTCTGCGGAGATCCAGTGACGGGTTTCCACCCGCCACTGTTTTGCGGGCAGGGGCGTCCTCATGCCGGAGAACAGGTGCAGCGCTCCGGAGATCACCGCCAGCCGTGGATCGCGGAGGTCGCCGTCGGCCCGGAGTGTCTCCAGCTCCCGCCAATGCGCGCCCTCATCCTCCGACACCATGAGGCGGATGACGCCGTCGAATGTGAGGTGCCGCGTTCCGGAACGAAACGCCAGATAGAGCCGGTTCCGGAAACGGCAGGCCGACGGAAACGCATTGTGGTTGCCATCCGCGAAGAGCGTTTTTACCGAAAGAGGAAACTGCAGCATGAGAAACTCCGGAATGTTATTGTTTTCTTTCTAGGAGATAGGCCATTACACCGCCCGGAAAGCGGCCGTTGTCGGCGGTGAACTCAAATGCGCGTCCGGTGCTCCGCCCTTCGCAGTTTCCGCGTGACGCTCCGTCGGCGGAGAGTGCGGTGATCCGGTAGGTGTTCGGCGTGTTCAGGCGGATTCGGCAGCTGCCGCGCCGGAGCAGGAGCGGCAGTCCGCCCGGTTTCTTCACGACGGTGAACCGCCGGTTTCCGAACACCGCGTCGGAATTGATGACATCGGTCAGGTGGAGCAGCAGGATCCGGCTGCTGTCGCGCAGCGGCCGGTCATCCAGCGCGATCGCCCCGACGGTCAGAAAGGAGTTCACCCGGGCGAGGGTGAGAAAATTTCCGGTGATGCTGCCGCGGGCCGTGGAGATCGATTCCGTTTTCGGCGCGGCGACCACAAACGTCCCCGCGGCGGGATCCAGTTTGATCTCGCCGGTGCTGCTGACGGCGGGGCCGGAGTTCACCGCCTTCTGCCAGGCGGCCGCGTCTCCGGAATGTGCGATGGCGTTCGGTGAGATCGCCTCTCTGCCGGAGAGAAGTTCCGCTCCTCCGGCCGGGGAGTCGTCGACGACGGTGCCGATCCGGGCGATGAGTCCGAGCCGGCGGAACGCGCGCGGCAGCGGGGATGCCGGGGCGTTTCCCCGCGGAAAAGTTGATCGGTCCTGAGGTGAAAGGCATATTGGCGGGGGGCGCTCTGCAGATCTCCGCGCAGGAACATCGCCGCGGTCAGCCGGTCGGTCAGCCGGGCGATCGGATCGCCGTTGATGTCGAACCCGGCCGCACCGGTCCGGGGGGTGTTCAGCGTCTCGGACTGATGACTCCAGGCGAACCGGTACAGCCCGTCCCAGTTCTGCAATGCCGCATAGGCTCCCATCAGCGGTCCGGCTTCGGAACGGTAGAGGTTGGGCGGGCAGAAGTTATATTCCGTCACCACGAACGGCTTGCCGAAAATACGGGTCGGCATGAGACGGCCGGGAACATCCGCCCACAGGGAAATCGCCGATTTCTGGAGGTAGCCGCGGGGATACGACCAGCTTTTTGCCAGCGAGGCGGGGTGGTCGTGATACAGATGATTATCCACCAGGTCGAACCGGTTGCGAATCACGCTCAAGTAGCGGTCTTCAAAGCAGTTGATGCTGGTCAGCAGAATGTCTGAGTGCAGCTCTTCGCGGAGGAAGCGGATCATCTCGGCATGGGCGGCGCTCTGCCGTTCCGCGACGAAGCGGCAGAAACGGGCGTCGTTGAAATTCATCTCCGCCTCCGGGCAGCGGTTCCGGGTTTTCCATTCCCGGAATGCGGCGGCGATGACGGCCCGGACTTTCGGGGTGATGCCGGTCAGCTCCTTGAGGGAATCTTCGTTGACCAGATTGGCACAATAGATGGCGGGGTCTTCGGCCCAGGTCAGGCCGGTGTGGGGATTCCGGTGGGTCATCCAGCGGCGGACGCAGGCCTTCCAGTTTTCCATCACCGCCGGGACAAAGGGAATCAGCGCCTTGAATTCCTTGAAATTCGTGAAGTTGTAGTTGGTCACTTCGGTGATCTGGTCGCCGCGCTGCAACGTCCGGGTGGAGTAGAAGTCGATGGTGACGTAGATCCCCCGTTTCTTCAGTGCCGCGAGCAGATAATCGAAGCGGTCGATGAGGCCGGCTTTCCAATCCAGGCTGCTGTTGCCGGCGAACTCCTCCAGCGCGATGTCGGCGTGGTGAAACCGTACCGAATTGTAGCCGCAACGGAGCAGATTTTCCGCGAAGGCGTCCGCCTCTTCGCGGGCGGGAAAGTTGGCGGAAAAACAGAGATTGACGCCGAAGAGCCGGAGCCGTCTGCCGGGCGCGTCCGCAAAGGTGAAGGTGCCGTCCGGCGCGGGGACGATCCGTCCGTATTTCCCCGCCGGAGCCTCCGGCTGCAGAAAGGAGAAGTCCAGCGGACTCCCCGGAAGGACGCGTCCCCGATAGTCCAGCACCAGAAACTCTCCGCCCGCCTTCGGCGTGAAATCCTCCGCCGGTGTGGTGATGTTCACCGGATAGCTGGTGAAGGTCAGCGCCGGAATCAGCCAGGCGACGGCGGGATCCCGAACGGTGAAGGTCACGGCGACCGGCGTTCCCCGCAGGGGGAAGCTGGAGGCGTACAGGCCGACCCGGCCGCTGGAATTCTCCGCCTCCCAGATCACCTCCCCGTTGGGAAGACTGCGGGGAGCCCACCAGTTGCCCACATCATTGCCGGAAAACACCGGGAACTGCTGTTTCGTCCGGTCGGCGCCGGTGACGGTGATGGTGCCGATCTGCTTCCCCGCCTGCGGAGTCCAGGCGGTGGCATGCAGCAGATTCAGCACCCTTGCCCCGGAAGGGAGATGCAGCGGCACGGTGACCGACTGCGGCAGTTCCTCCCGCCGTTCGCCGCCGAGGGCGAGGACCGAACGCCCTCCGTTGGCGGCGGGATCGACAAGGCGGAATTCGAGTTTGCCGCAGGAGAGTGTGCCGGGCTTCAGGGCGGAGAGATCATTCTCCGGCCCCTGGGCGGTCCAGCCGCGTACCGCCGCGCCGGGCGGATCCGCAAAGCCGCGGTTCATCTGCTTCTTCAGGTCGGCGAAGCTGCTGGAGATCTCTTCGCGGGTGAAATCGAGCTTCAGCGTCGCTGTTTTCACCTCTCCCTCCGCCGGAGTGAAGAAAAAGCGGAGGTCGAACTGCTGCTGTTTCCACCGGCGGTTGTCCTGTACGACCAGACGGACCGGAGCCGGAGTGGAGATGGTCAGAATCTTCCCCGCGGCATACTCCAGTTTCACCTGACGGGCCTGGTAGAAGATGTGCTGCCACTTGTCCCCGTCCCGGTACTCCGCCGGAAGGGTGAAGGGGCGTCCGTTGATTTCGAACCGGGTCGTCAGCGCGGCCGGAATCATGAGCCCGCCGAAAGCCCCCCTGATCTTCCTTGCCTGCGGGAATGCAAGCTGCCAGGTGGTGGCGAGTTTTGCGCCGGAGAGCTTGAGGGTCCCCGGATGTCGGCAGGCGTGTCGTCGACGTCGAGCACCGCGGAGAGCTCGCGGCCGGAGGGGAGTTCCGTCACGTTCAGTTCCCGCCATTGCCGATTGTTGTTCTCATGCCAGGTGGAACCGAACACGGCGATTCGGAAGCGGGCATCACCGAATTGCAGCTCCCCGCTGGAGTTGAGCGGAACATCCGCCGCCGGTTCGCCGCCTGCCAGGGCGAACAGCAGCAGGGAGATCGTTGCGGAAAGAATTTTCTTCATGATGAAACACTCCGTTTGTTGAGGTCATTTCCCCTGCCAGAAGAGATCGGTTTGCTGCAGGGCACGGATGGCGGAACTCCGTTCCGTGCCGGCGTGGCCGTCCACATAGAGGATGTTGACGTTGGGATAGTGCTTGACGATGCTCAGATTGCTGTTGTAACGCAGACCGATGACTTCCGAGGTGGGGCCCTGCATATCCTCGTCGGCGACCAGCATGCATTGCGATGGCCTTTTTACCTTGTTGACCTTGCAGTAATAGCTGAAATCCCAGGTCCTGACCAGAAAGTGATTGATGTCGTAATGGTCATTCCGGCTGCCCTTCCACGACGGGTTGACGTTGTATTCTCCCCAGGTGTTGGGAGAGGCGGGGCAGGCCCAGATGCCGCTGATGAATTTTCCCTCCTCCATGTAGATGCAGGTGGCCAGACGTTTGTGCGAGGAGTGGGCGGTGAGATAGTCCTGCCAGCAGATGGCCGAGTCGGTCGGCGAGGTCGCCGGGGGAATCGCGGCATAGTCGTCGTTGTAGATGATCAGAAGTTTGCCGATCGAACCTAGATTGGAGATGCACTTGATCGTGCGGGCCCGGTCCCGCGCCTTGTTCAATGCCGGCAGCAGCAGGGCGGCGAGAATCGCGATGATTGCGATAACGATAAGAAGTTCGATGAGGGTGAATCTTGATGCACGCTGTCGGAACAATTGTCCGCTCATGGGCCGGAAGGCAGTTTTCATCGTTCGGGTTCCTTTCGCTGGTTGGTTTCCGGATCGCTTTTCATTGGAAAATGTGTGATTCTTTTTATGGAAATTGGATTGACGTAATTTGAAGTTCTATCTATATTATACCATATTCAAGGCGGTTTGACAATCTTATTTTTATGGCATTTATTCCGATTTTGTTGCAATTCGGGAGAAGAAGAGATGTTGACGTTGCATTCGAATTTTTTTCTGCCGGACGCACCCGGGCGCATCCACGGACTGGTCGAGGCCCTCTGCCGTTCGGAAAACCGGATCTTCTACCGCACGGAGAGAACTTCCTGCCGGGAGTACAAGGCGGATATGCATTCGCTGTTCCGGCTTGTCCGGGTTCTGCGCGGCAGTTACATCTACACCATCTGCCGGAATGACGAGATCCGGAAGATCACGCTCTGCCCCGGCGATGTGCTTTTCTGCGCCAGGCAGGGGACGACCCGCGCCCATCTGGAGAAGAACAGCGGAACCGTGATGCTGACGCTGAGTTTCTTCCCGCAGTTCATCCGCTTTCTCATCTCGGAGACGCTGGAGCAGGAGGGGCAGACCGTGGCGCACCACTACTGGTATCACACCAACCGGCCGCTGAGCGAAGCCGGGTGGAACGTGCTCCATGCGCTGAACGCGCTGAGCCAGTCTTCGGAGGAGTTTCCCAGCCTCTTCGATCTTGTCCGGTTTCTGTTCCGCCATTGTGACGAATCGCTGGCCGGCGACACCGCGCAGGGGAGGACCAGAGCGCTGATGACCTACCAGCGGATCAACGCGTATCTCACGGAAAACCTTCACCGGCATATCAACCGCGAAAGTGTGGCCCGGAAGATGAAGCTCAGCCCCTCCCATGTGTCGAAACTCTTCCGGCAGTTCGGCGACCAGTCCTTCAACCAGACGCTGCGGCGGATGCGTCTGGAACTCGCCCTGGATCTGCTGCGGGAAAATGTGCTTTCCGTCAAGGAGATCGCCGATCAGTGCGGATTTTCCAGCCCGGGGTATTTCATCGAAACGTTCCGGAACAGTTTCGGCAAATCCCCCGGAGATTACCGGCTGAACTGACCGGCGGATGATTCCGCCCCGGCGACCGCTCCGCGGAGGGGAGCCGGTTCAGCCGAGCCGGAACCCGAGTCGCCGCAGCGTGTCGCGCACCTCGCCGCTGCCGCCGCGGACGGTGTAGGCGGGTGCTTCGCGGCGGATCCGGTAGTTGCCGCGGAGCTGTTCGAACCGGCCGGGATCGCGCCGCAGATCCGCGTCGTCCCGGAGGAGGTCGCAGGAGGTGTTGCAGGCGAAGGCGAGCTGCTCCTCCGCCGAGGCGGCGGCGGCAAGTTCGATCGTCGCCGGCTCCGGCGCGGGCAGTGCGGCGGGGCGCCAGTTGCAGAGCGGCGTGATGCCGAACTTGCGGGCGACCGCCTGAACCGCCATCGCGGTGCCGTTCGCCTTGCCGTCGGCGGAGTATCCGGCGATGTGCGGCGTGCCGCGGAACACCCGATCGAGCAGTTCGCGGTCGATCTCCGGCTCGTTTTCCCACACGTCGAGCACGGCGGCGCGGAGCGTACCTGTATTCAGCGCCCGTTTGAGTGCGGCATTGTCCGACACTTCGCCGCGGGAGGTGTTGATGAGCACCGCGCCCGGCTTCATCGCGTTGAGAAACTCCTCTCCGGCGAGGTGGAAGGTGGGGTGTTTCCCGTCGCGTTCAAGTGGAACGTGGAGCGTGATGAAGTCCGATTCCTCCAGCAGCTGCGCAAGTTCGCAGAAGCCTGTGCTCCCCTCCCGTTCCGCCCGCGGCGGATCGTTGCGCAGCACCCGCATGCCGAGCGCCTCCCCGGTGGCGGCGACCCGGCGGCCGACGTTGCCGACGCCGACGACCCCCAGCGTGAGGCCCCGGAGCGGGCGCCGGAATCCGGTGAGGGCGGCGGCGAGGTAGCCGGCGACGCTCTGCGCGTTGCAGCCGGGCGCGTTGGTCCACTCGATGTGCAGCTCCTCCATCGCCGCGGCGTCGATGTGGTCGAATCCGATGGTGGCGGTGGCGATGAAGCGGACCGGAGTTCCTGCGAGCAGTTCGCGGTTGCAGCGGGTGCGGGTGCGGGTGATGAGCGCGTCGGCGTCGCGGAGATCCTCCCGCCGGATCGCGCCGCCGGGGAGGTAGCGCACCTCTGCGTATGGTTCGAACACTCCCCGGAGAAACGGAATCTTATCGTCGGCAACAATCCGCATGGCACACTCCCTTCTCTGCATCGTGGTTTTCAGGTCAATATAGCCACTTCCGCCGGGAATGCAACCACCTGAACCGGATTCCGGAAGAAATTTTACACGGAGAGCGGCGGGCGGTTGCGGCGGAACTCCGTGGCCGTCATTCCGGTCCGGCGGCGGAAGATGGTGGCAAAGCGATTCTGGTTGGAGAAGCCGCAGCGGGCGGCGATTTCTCCGACCGCGAGATCGGTGCCCGCGAGCAGCTGTCGGGCGACGCGGATCCGCAACTCCAGCAGGCAGCTGGAGAAATCCAGGCCGCACTCCAGCCGGAACAGATGGGAAAAACGCGACTCGCTCAGCGAAACTTTCTTCGCCACGCTCCGGAGCCGGACCGGTTCCATATAGTGACCACGAAGATACTCCAGCGCTTCGACGATCCGGGGATCCCGGGTGCGGTACGGCAGAATCTCCGGACTGCGCAGATAGAGCAGTTCGATCAGCTCGTGAAGTGCAACCCGGACCAGGGTTTCCAGCGCATTCCGGAATTCCGGTTGCCAGACCGGCAGTTTCCGGAACGCTTCTTCGGCGCACTCGTAGTTTCCCTCCGCCGACACCTCCGGGCGGAACGGGCCGTACATCACCACGCCGATCACCCGATCGTCGTCGCGGACCGGCACCAGAAGTTCCGCCGCTCCCGCGTGGCAGCGCAGCAGGAACGGTTCCGGCCGCACCCGCAGTTCCCGGGCGATGCATCCGGTGTCGTGCTGAATGCAGCGCTCCAGTGCGACGGTCTTGACCGCATCGCAGAACGGGCAGACGTGGCGGGCGTGGGCAGGGGACAGGCGGGAATCGGTGAGACAGTTTTCCGTCACCTTCCAGATGCAGCAGTTCCCGGTCAGCGTGGAGAGCGCCTCCAAACGGGCGGAAAGTTCTTCAAAGGAATCCTGCATTGTTTGCTTTTTTCTTCTGCTTTTTTGAAAATTCAGCATGAAAGCGTAGAAATATAGCAGATAATGCGAAGAAAATCAAACTTCTGTCGGATATATTATCCACGACATCAATCAGGAGGTTGGATTATGTTTGATTCGCTTGATGTTCCAGTTTTTGATCGTGCGGATATTGTTGTTGCCGGCGGCGGTCGGCCGGAATCGCCGCAAGCCTTGCCGCCACCCGGCTGGGGAAATCGGTGATCCTGCTTGAACAGACCGGCAGCGCCGGCGGCATGAGCACCAACGCACTGGTTCCCGCCATCATCAGCCGCTGGGATGGTGTGCGCACTCTCTGTGGAAACCTCTGCGATTCCATCGTCGATGAGTGCACGCGGGAGATGGGGCTGCCGCAAAGCAATCCGGGCTGGCAGGAGGTCGATGCGGAGATTCTCCGACGGATTTACGACCGGCGGCTGGTGGATGCCGGCGTGAAGCTCTATTATATGATGCGGGCCGCCGACGTTGTTCTGAAGAACGGCCGGATTGAGGCGCTGCTGGTAGCGACACAGCATGGATTGCGCAAAATCTGCGGCGACGTCTATATTGACGCCACCGGCGACGCCGCCATCGCCGCCTTTGCCGGTGTTCCTTTCGACTGCGGCGATGCGGAAGGCAAAACGATGAGTCCGACTCTCTGCCCGCAGTTCTCCAATGTCGACATCAAGGCGTACCGGACCAGCCGCGCCGCCGGACACGGCGACCGGTCGTTCTGGCACAATCTGCTGGAACGTGGCGAAGCTCCGTTGCCTGAGTACCATTTCGTCGGGGTCTGTTCCTACGGCAACGGCACCGTGAGCGGCAATCTCGGCCATATCTACGGGGTCGATACGCTGGATGAAAAAGAGTTGACCGGAGCTTATATCCAAGGGCGGAAGATCGCAAAGATCTACCATGAGTTCTACCGGAAACATGTCCCCGGCTTCGAGGACTCCGACCTCACGCAGACCGCTCCGCTGCTCGGCGTGCGCGAGAGCCGCCGCATCCGGGGCGACTACCAGCTCAACGGCGCCGACTACCGCAACCGGGCGAGTTTCGCCGACGAGATCGGCCGCTTCAGCTATCCGGTGGACATCCACTCCTCCTCCACCGATCCTGAGGAGCAGAAGAGGGTCGAAGAGGTGATTCGGGCTCTGCGGTACAAGCGGGGGGAGAGTTACGGCGTCCCCTATCGGACCCTTCTGCCGCAGGGGGTGGAGAATCTGCTCGTCGCCGGCCGGTGCGTCAGTTGCGACCGGGAGATTCAGTCCTCGATCCGTGTCGTTCCCGGCTGCTTCATCACCGGGCAGGCGGCCGGAGCCGCCGCCGCGATGTGCAACGGCTCCAGGGTGCGCGAGGTGGATATCACCCGGCTGCGCGACTGGCTGCGCAGTGAACTTGAGGTTTATCTGCCCTGAGCGGGTTCCCCGCTGAAATGCCGCCGGACCGTCTCGAATGCGAGTTTCGGCCGGCGGTATTCATCGACCAGCCCTTTGTTGTTGAAGGCGCGGGGTCTTCCCAGCGCGTAGGCGCTCGAATAGGTGCGCCCGTCGCAGTACTGCCAGAGGGCCACGCCGGTGACCCGGTCGTGTGACAGAATGTACCGGCACACTTCATCCAGATAGTCCGCCTGATACTCCTCGCTCCAGTGTGCGCGGAACCGGTCACGCCAGCCGTAGATGCCGCCGGCGCCAATTTCACTCACGATGAACGGCTTGTCACCGAATCCCTGCTGATCCATCCAGGCGATGAAGCGGTCGAGGACCGGAGCGATTTCTCCGAGCGGGCGGACTGCTTCGCGATCTTCGGCGTACCAGCCGGGATAGGCGTTGAGGCTGATGACGTCCACGAGGTCGAAATTGATGTCCCGTTCATAGTGGTTGGAGGCGTAGGTGATCGGGCGGGTCGGGTCGAGCCGCCGCAGCTCCGCGGCGAGCGTTTCGTAGAGCGCCCGGCCGGGAAGGCTTTCGGAATCCCCTTCGTTGAGAAAGCCGCGCAGGATGACTGACGGATGGTTGAAGCTGTTCGCCACGATCCACTTCTGCTGGCGGAGCTGGCCGGACCGGAAGCCCGGATCGGTCAGGTGTGTTTCGTTGTCTCCCCAGCCGATTCCCTCCTCCCAGACCAGAATGCCGAAGCGGTCGCAGAGGTCGAGAAAGCGCGGGTCCTGCTGGTAATGGCTGCCGCGGACGAAGTTGCAGTGAAGTTCGCGCAGGAACGCCACATCTTCGCGGAGCAGCTGCAGCGGCAGTGCCGGTCCGAACTGCGGATGGGTTTCGTGACGGCACACGCCCAGCAGTTTCAACGGGGCGTCATTGAGCAGCAGACGCCCCTTCTCCGCCCGGATGGTGCGCAGCCCGAACCGTTCGACGATCGCTTCGCCGTCCGCTTCCAGCCGGACGGTGTGCAGCCGCGGCGATTCCGGCGACCACAAGGCGGGATTCGCGATCCTGGCCTCGAACTCCAGCGCTCCGTCGTTGACGGCGGCGGTCATGGATTGCGGTGCTTCGTCGTCGAAAGAGCAGGTGAAATCCAGTTTTTCCGGCACGTTGCCGGAGAGAAGGAGTTTCACGCCGACCCTGCCGTCGAGCGAAAGGGTCCGCACCTCCACCCGGTCGAAGGAGCAGGGAGCGAGTTCATGCAGCTCGACCGACCGGTAGATGCCGCCGTGGCCGTAGTAGTCGTACCACTGCGAGAAGAGCGGGGTGCGCTGGAAGTCGAGCCGGTTGTCCACCGCGATCACCAGTTCATGCTTACCCGGACCGCCGGAGGGGAAATCGAAACAGATTCCGGTGTAGGGCAGATCGTCGATGCCGATGAGTTTGCGGTCCAGAAAGAGGGTGGCCCGAAGGCCGATGCCGTTCAGTTTGAGCCGCAGCCGGTCGGCGTTGGTGGTGATCCAAGTCCGGTAGAAGCCGACACCGCGCCGCCCCGCGTCCGGTGGAAGCGTATCGAAGACCCCAGGCACCGCCATCAGGTCGTCGAAGGCGAGCGCGTTCCAGTCGGGATGCTCCGGATCGGCGCACTCCGCAACGAAACCGAACTGCCAGAGCCCGTCGAGCCGGTGGATCCGACGAAGGGGAAATTGCGGAAACAACGATTCCATTTTTCCAATCCTCATATGCTGAAAACTTACTGAATGATCGGCGAAAGATCGAGCTGATAGATGGCCCGGCTGCCGTCGTGAATGGAGTCCACCGTGACGATCTTCCCATCCGGGCTCCAGCGTGGATGCAGATCGCAGCGCACGTCGCCGCTGCACCCCGGGGCGTTTTCGTGACGGAAGATGCCCAGCGTCTGCAGATTGCCGGTGGCGGTTTCGATGAGGACCAGTTTCTGCCGCCGGTTTTCATCGGGGTAGCTGTCCGAGAGCAGCCACCTGCCGTCGGGCGAGAAGACCATGTGCGACATCGCGCCGTGCCCTTTCGAAATCCGCCGGGCGAGGAAGGGGCGGCGGCTCTCGTCGAACACCACCGCTTCGTGGCCGGTTCCGCGCCAGTTGGCATCGACGAGGATTTCGCGGGGAGTCCGGCCCCAGATCTGGTGAGAGATGGCGTTTTTCCAATAGACCTCCGGCAGGATGCACTCCGCGTCTTCGCCGGTCAGCGAACAGGTGTACATGAAGGTGTGCCACATGCAGGATTGGCCGATCGGATCGGTCCACTGGCGGAAGAGCCACAGCACCCGGGTTGAGTCGCAGTTGAAAATCGCGTGGTTGAGCCAGATGTAGAACTCCTCCATGCCGTATCCGTAAGGATGCCGCTCGAGCATGGTCCGGTAGCTGACGATCAGTTTCGAACTGCCGTTGTCGAGATCGATGAGGCGCAGTCCTTCGCCGTCGAGGTCCGCCGGATGCCACTGGTCCACCGGCACCGGGGTGTCCGCGTAGCTGTAGCCGCGGCGCGGAATCCGGCCGAAGTTCAGCGACACCCCCCACCGGCCGTCCGGAGAGATCGCGTAAATCGGATATTCGAAGCGGTCCACCACCCCTTTGCCGAGCTGATAGATCCGGGCAACCGGTTTTTGCTCCTGCAGATCGAAGTCATTGTAGACGAAACAGCCGGGGCGGCGCGGCAGAAAGAGCTCCATACACCCCTGCTGATGGCACCAGGTCCGGGTGGTGACCAGCGGGCGATATCCCTCTTTGCCGATCACGCCGATTTCCGCGGTCTCTCCGGGCTGCGGCAGCCGGGTTTCCTGCGGAATGCGCAGGGCCAGGTGCAGGGTCTGGTCTTCGTTCCACGGATTGCGGTCGTAGTAGCCGAAGAGATAGATGCCGTTGTCCGGCGTGATCTTCCGCCATTGGTAAACCGGATGAATTTCCATTTCTTTCTCCTGGAATATTGCGTTGATAATTCGTATAAATATTTTGAAAAAAATTATGCGGACTCCCGGATCGTCAAGCGGCATGGCACGGAAACAAAACGTGCATGGTGAAAATCACGGAGCACGGCACAGAGCTCTTCCACCAGCAGCCGGGCGATTTCGCCGCGCGGCTGCTCGACTGAAGTGAGGGCGGGGGAGGTGTAGCGGCCGGCGGTAATGTTGTCGAATCCGGCGAGGGAGAGCGCTTCCGGCACCTGGATTCCGGCTTCCGCCGCCGCCCGCAGTGCGCCGATGGCCATATCGTCATTGTGGGCGAAAACCCCGTCGGTGTCGGGGTGGCGGAGCAGCAGCTGCCGCATTCCCTCGTAACCGGCGGTGAGGAGGTCGCAGGCGGGAGGAACCGGCATCGGCCGCGCCTCCATTCCGGCGGCGGCGAGGGCCGCGCAATAGCCGCGATACCGTTGTTCTTCCTTGCCCTGCGCGCCGAGAAAGGCGATATGTTTCCGCCCCCGGCGGATCAGAAAATCGGTGAGTTCCCGACCGGCGCCGAACCGGTCGGGGAGAACCTGACTGACCTGTTCGCTGATCAGTTGCTCCCCGCCGTAAAACACGAGTGCGATTCCGTCATCCCGGAGCGGCAGAAGCTGTTCGGCGAACATGCCGAGTGCCACGACCCCGGCTACCCGCATGCTCTGAAGCGAGGCGGCGGCCGATGCGGCTTCCGCATGGCTGCCTGCCGGGATGAAGTAGAGCAGGTAGCCGTGAGGCTCGAGGCCGCACTGGAGTTCCTGGAACAGTTCGGCGTAGTAGCTGTTGGTCAATGATGGGAAAACCGCGCCGATCACGTTGCTCCGCCCGAGCCGGAGCATCTGCCCGGCCGGATTGGGGCGGTATCCGATGTCGGCGGCCAGTCTGCGTACCGCCTCGCGCACAGCCGGCGAGATCCGTTCGGATCCCTTCAGCGCCATCGAAACGGTCGCCTGCGAGATATTCAGCTGCTTCGCTATCTCTTTCTGTGTCATTTTACCCTCGTTTATACGTATATATTATGCCACGGCAGGATCGATTTGTCAAGCGGAGAACGAAAAAAAGGTAAAATTCCATATTTCCCCCGCGCGGAACGAAAAAAAGCCGTCAGCTCATGTCCGGGCTGACGGCAGGGGAGCGCCTGACGGAACTCATTCAAATACGACGAGCGGGTGCCGTTCCGCATTTTTCAACTGCGGAACAATCTGGAGGCCACCCTTTCTGCACTCTCCGTCGTTGTCGTTGATGAGCAGATTGAAGCGGACTCCCCGCCTCATGGTCGCCGGGGCGGTGCGCAGGGTGGCAAGTGGAATTTCCGCCTGATAGATGGTGTGGTCCCCCTTGCGTTCGGTGTGCAGAAGAATCTCCGAGGCGCATTTTTCCGCATCGAAACCGGCCGGAGTGTGCCAGACAAACGTCTCATTGTCGCCGGACTTCAAACGGGTCAGACCGATCTCCCACGATCCGGCCTGATCGGGCAGGGTGAGGGAGAACTGAATGTTGTCACCTCGCCAGACGAACCGGCCGGATTCCGGCTGGCAATGGAGATCGTCCCGGACGTCGATGGTGAGTTGCAATGATTTTTCCTTCAGCTTGAGGAAGATTTCGGCGGAGAGGTCCTGCTTCCCCTGCCAGAGCAGATGGGCTTTTGACGGCTGCCCCTCCCAGAATGAGAAGGTCTGCGAGGGCTGATCGAGCACAAAATCCGCACCTTTCCGGCGGGAGTCGGCCGGGATGTGAATGGCTTGTTGGAACGGCAGATCGATCGTGCCGGTGCTCTTCAGTGTCGGAATGGCGAAACGGAGGCGGATGTAAAATTTCCGCTGAAAGTCGCCGGGCAGCTCCGGCGAGATGATAAGTTTGTGGGTGATCGTCTGCTCCGACTCCCCCGCCAGTTGGTATTGGAATCGTCTCTTTTCCGAGCGGAACAGAGGAGACGGCATCAGTTCAAACTGGAAATTCAGAGCTTGTTTCAGCGGGTTTCGCAACTTCAATGCAAGCGGAACGGTTTTCCCCGGATCGCCGCCTGGGGGGCGGAGGCCTCCACCACGGCGCCGGGAAATGCAACCCGGGTGGCGCCTTTCAGTCGCAGAGTTGCAGGGATTGCCCCGACGGTAAAAATTCCGGTGCCGTCGCTGAGTTTGATAGGCGCTGAATTTCCCATGATGTCGATCTGTTCGGCGGCTTGCGCATCTGTCTGGAAAATGAACGGCAGGTTCGCGGGGTTGTTCTGTTCATTCCAGGCGGCGGCGAGCAGATCCTTTCCGCGACGGAAGAGGAACAGATAAAGATCCCGGCCGATCTGCCGCTGTTCCACGAAACGGGCTTTCCGTAAACGGCGGCGAGCGCATTGTAGACTGGATAGATCGGTTTGGGATGAAAATCCAGCGTCATCATGCCGTAATGGTGTTCGGCGTTGTAGGGATCGCATCCGTCGTTGCGCAGATCGTACCAGGTATAGCCGACGGCTCCGCGGCTCCACGAGAAGATGAGTTTCTTGAACAGTGTCAGCGCCTGCATGTTCTCGCCGCTGCTGGCGGAGGAGATTGCCGTTTCATTCGCGTACCACGGGACCGCGTCGGCGCCGGTCTCTTTGCGCATCGGCAGCAGGAGAGAATCGATCACGGATGCATAGACCGGGAAATTGCTGTGTTCATGGTGGGCATGCAGGTCGTAATACCCCCGGCAGTTCCGCAGAATCTCCTTCTGGAACTGCACGTTGTCTTTCTTCGGGTTGCCCATGGGGCGGACCGAGGCGAAGCCGCCGTTCATGACGATCGCCCGGGGATTGACCTTCTTCACCTCTTCCCAGGCTGATTTCAGGAGCTTTGCGTAATCTTCGGCACCGAAATGGGCGAAGCTGTAGAGATCCGGTTCGTTCCACACCTCCCAGTACCGGATACTTTCCCGGTAGCGTGCGGCAGTGGTCGAGACATACTTCCGCCACGCGTCGAGATTGGGCATGGCACGGTGCCAGTCGGTCCATTTCCTGCTGTTGCGGGTAGATTCCGGCGCGGCCCATCGGGCGCCGTAGCCGAACCCCGCCTGGAGCTGAATGCCCTGTTCGCCGAACAATTTCACCAGTTCATCGAAATCCTGATAATTCCAGACGTTTTCCAGCGGCTGAATGGAGTGCCAGTGGGAGTTGGTCCGGATGATTTTGGCCCCGCAGATTCCGGCGGCTTCCGCCTCCAGTTTTCGATCGTGCTGAGCCCAGCGTGACGTGTGGGTGCAGATGCCGAACAGAAAGTCCTGTTCTCCGGGGTGTTCAGGCGTCGGACCGGCCGGACGGAGAAAGGCGAATGTCGTTCGATGCGTGGCGGTGGATTGCGGCTTCGCCGTCGTGATTTGAGCTTCCGCCTGCCAGATGCCGAAGGCGAGCCGGGGCAGCTGTACCGGTATGGTTCTGCTCTCCCCGGACGCAGGGAAAAGGAGAACTCTTTTCTGAGCTCTTTCCCGAAGAAATCGCGGAGAATCAGGTTCCCTCTGCCGGAGAGCTTCAACGGTGAGGTGTTGGTACAGCGGAACGCGAGTTTCTTTTCTTCTCCTTCTTTGAGAATGTGAAGTTCATTGCCGGTTTCCACGTCGAAGCGGATCGCTTCGGCCGCGGTTGCCGCCGAACGGATGACGGCCGAGTGGAAGAGGATTTCCGTCTCCGGGGTTTCCGAGAGGATGGTCAGCGTCTGGAATCTGATTTCGGAATTTTCTCCGGTGATGTTCAGTGTGAGCGTATCGCTGTCCGGGGAGAACGTGGTTCCGAGACGGATCGATTTTTTTTGCCGGCGATGCAGTCGAGGCGAAGAGTGCCGCTTCCCTTCCGCACCTTGCCATGAAATACGATCTGGCGCGGTGCGGTCCAGGGGCGCAGCGACCATTTGTGTTCTTTCAGAGTGACGGATTTTCCCTTCATGCGGAGCAGAAGCCCATCCGGCGTCTGCTCCAGAACGGAATTCCGACCCGAGAGCGTGAATCTGGAGCGGTTGTCGAAAAACAGGAAGGGCTGTTCCATCGTGGTCTGTCGGGCCGTTTCTGGATTGAGTTCCAGAGAATGGATCTGGACTCGCTGGTTGCCGAAGCCGGGCCGGACCCGGCAGGTGATTCCGGCCAGAGAGAGTGGATAGTCGATCTTCCGGTTGGTTTTCCCTTTGCGTCCCCAGCTCGTTTTCTGCTCATTCTCCCCGATTCGGAATAGAATCCGGTTCTTCCCCCTGACCAGCCGGACTGGCTGTTGGGGAAATTGAAAAAACTCTTTGTCGCGATCGGTAAGGCGCAGGGAAAAGCTACGGATGGCTTCCGGCTTCTCCAGAGTCACGGTGAGCAGGAACTCCCCCTCACGAAGCTCGGGAAGCCGTCGCGCTTTTTTCAGTTGAAGTTCCGCGTAAGGAAATACGCTTTCGTCCAGTTCCAGAAGAAAGCCGTTTCCGCTCTGCGGTGGAAGCAGTCTCTGAGAACGTTTATCCGCCTGAACGAGATTCCACTCCCTTGCGTCGGAACATTCTGGAAACGACTCCGCCGCAAGAAACATGGAGCAGAAAAGGGCGAAGAGCAGAGAGAGTGTTTCTTTCATATTACTACAACTCCGCTTACTTGTTTCTGAAATAGAAGATAAACGCCTCTGACGAAACACGGGACGCCTCGTCGCGCCGGCTCCAGGTGTTCACATGCCCGTCGAGAAAGAGCATGTTGACAGCTTTCCCGTGCCGGAAATGGTCGGTCTTGTCGGCAAGATTGGTACTGCTCCAGAGGTTGTAGTTTGTCGGGCCGATGCTGTAGGGACCACCTTTCGCGGATCGATATGAGGCGGCATCGCTGACGAACATGGTGTGGGCCGGTTTGTATTTTTTATCCTTGCTCCGGCTTTCCGGCGCGATATAATAGTCGTCTCCGTTTTTTGCTGCCGGAATGAAGTCGAAATTGTTGGATGGTTTGTATTCCGCAAACCAGTTGCTGTACTTGACCATCGCATAGGACATTGTATCGGACCCGATGACCTCGGTTGCCGGACAGAAGACAGCCTTATGTCGCCGCAGGTTGCAACTGTCGTCCCAGCTCTTCACCGGTTGTTTCACTCCCAGATAGGGGAGAATTTTAAAGACGAACCAATGGCTGTTGTAAGATTCGGAATACTCTGCCGGATACCCGATCGGATACCAGCGGTAATCCGAAGCGTACATGTTCAACCCCAGAAACATCTGTTTCAAAACCCCGGCGCAGGAGCTCCGGACGGCGGTGACCCGCGCCTTGCTCAACGCCGGGAGCAGCATGGCCGCGAGGATGGCGATGATTGCGATAACGATAAGGAGTTCGATCAACGTAAATGAAGCTTTTCTGATTTTCGTACTTTCGTCTCTTCTCATGCGCGCGCTCCTGTTTTTCGGGTGATTGTTTTGACCGATTCACGTTCGAAAATCTTCTGAGGCTCCGTGATCCGGATCTGCTGTTCCGGATTCCGGATCAGTTCTTCAACGGCGTCGAGCACCGTATCCATGTAGTGGGCGAGATCGACCCCGACACAGGTCAGGGGAGGAAGAAAATATTGACTTGCATTGAGTCCCTCGGTTCCGATTACGCTGATGTCTTCGGGCGTTCGATAGCCCGCGGCGGCGAAGGCGCAGATCGCCGTCTTCGCCGTGCAGTCGCAGAGGGCGGCAAGCGCGGTGAATTCCGGAGTTTCCCGCCGCAGAAAGTCCGTCAGGAACGGATAGACCTTCTCGTCGGCGGTCTCTCCGTTCTGCACCCGCACGTCGAGCAGCCGGACCTCCGCGCCCAGCAGTTCCGCCGTTTTCAGAAATCCTTCCGCCCGCTGGTTCATGCACCAGTTATGCGGCTGTGAAAAGAGCAGTGCGAGCTTCCTGTGCCCTTTGCGGATCAGATATTCGGCGGCCAGCATCCCGCCTTCGAAATAGGAGGGCGAAACGGAGTGGAGATTCAGCTCTCCGTACTGGTGGTTGATGATCAGAATCGGAATCCGGGAGTTTTGAATCTGATCGATGTCTTCCGCGGTCAGCGGGCTCGGCGGCGAAATCAGAATCGCCTTGCAATGCTCCTGCTGCCGGATCGATCGGAACGAGGCGCGGAACGAATGGGTGAACGGCAGAATCCGCAGATTGCGCAGTGCCGCACGCCGTTTCAGGCACTCCTGCTGCTCCATCCGGACCGTGGAGGGCCAGTTGCTGGTGATGAGCGCAATCGCCTGGGGAGTCGGCCTCTTCGCTGAGATAGGTGTACAATCCGTCGAAACGTTTCCGCAACGCTCCCTCCTCCCGCAGCCGGCCGAGTGTCCGGTCGATCAGAAGCTGGCTTACGCTGTAGGAGCGCATCAGGGCGCGGATTGACGGAAGGCGTGTATCCGGCGGCATGCCGGCGATATCCAGCTTCATCTGCTGATACAGCTGTTCCGATTTTTCCGAGGCCATGGAATTCTCCTGTCACATCTGTATTTCTAAGTATAGTGTATTGATACAGGCAAGTCAAGATGTATTAGACGAAAAAAGGGGAATTTTCCGTCAAAGATTTTACAATTTTGTCATCGGATGGGGCCGGATGGTAAATTTTGTAAAGGTGTCGTCAATTCTTCATTTTCTGTAACTGTTTAATTTTTAAATATTTGAAATTTACTATCCTCGGCTGGCACGCTTTTTTGCTTTTCTATCGGCATGGTTCCCCAAACATCGTAAGAAAGGGCAGGTGAAACATGAAATTGATCATTTCCTACATCAAGCCGGAACGATTGAATGCGGTCAAGCAGGAGCTGTACAAGCGGAACATCTTCAAGATGTCGGTCAGCAACGCTCTGGGATGCGGCCAGCAGAAAGGGTACGTTTCCGCCTACCGCGGCGCCATCAGCGAAGTCAATCTGCTCCGCAAGGTACGGGTTGCCATCGCGGTCAACGATGAGTATGTCCAGCCGACGATCGACGGTATCATCGCCGGCGCCCGGACCGGCCACATCGGCGATGGTAAAATCTTCGTTCTGCCGATGGATCAGTGCATCCGGATCCGTACCGGCGAAACCGGACCGGATGCCATTGGATAGTATCATTCACTCAACCTAAGCGGAAACAGGAGGATTTTTATTATGAATTACTGGAAGTTTGCAATGGTTCCGGCGCTTTTCGCCGCCGCGCTGCCCCTGGGAGCGGCGGAGGCGGCCGACCCGGCCCCGATTTCACAGGCCGCGGAAGCGCTCTTCACGATCAACAACATCTGGATTCTGATCGGCGGCATGCTGGTGTTTCTGATGCATCTGGGCTTCGCCACGGTGGAATCCGGACTCTGCCGTACCAAAAACTGCACGAACATTCTCTTCAAGAACACACTGGTGCCGGCCATCGGCTTCCTGACCTACGCGGTCGCCGGGTTCTCTCTCATGTATCCAGGTGAAGCCAATTGGTTGATCGGTAAGGTGTTCGGATTTGCCGGATTCGGCATGGGCAACGACACCATGGCGCTGATGACCGGTACTGCGGACCCGGCGAAAGTCATGGCGGAAGCCGCCGCCTACAACGGTGGAAAATTCACCTACTGGTCGGATTTCTTCTTTCAGGGCATGTTCGCCGCGACCGCCGCGACCATCGTTTCGGGAGCGGTTGCGGAGCGGATCAAGGTCAATGCGTTTCTGGTGTTCACGCTGATCTATGTGATGTTCGTCTACCCGGTCCTCGGTTCCTGGGGGTGGGGCGGCGGCTGGTTGGCCGACCTCGGATTCCATGACTTTGCCGGTTCCACTTTCGTACACAGTGTCGGCGGCTGGGCCGCTCTCGCGGGTGTGCTTCTGCTCGGCCCCCGGATCGGAAAGTATTCCGGCAGTCACGTCATTGCGCTGCCCGGTCACAGCATGCCGCTGGCGACGATCGGTGTCTTCTGCCTGTGGCTCGGCTGGTTCGGATTCAACGGCGGTTCGGTGCTGAGTGCTGATCCGACCAAAATCTCTTTCGTCCTCTGCACGACGATGTTCGGCGCCTGCGCCGGAATTGTCGGGGCGATGATCATGAGCATGATCTGCCTGCGCAAGCCGGATCACTCGATGACGCTCAACGGCTGTCTGGCCGGTCTGGTGGCGATCACCGCCGGTGCCGACTGCGTGAGTCCGCTCTCCTCGATCCTCATCGGTCTGGTCGGCGGTGTGATCGTGGTTCCTTCGGTGCTGATCTTCGACCGGCTGCGGCTCGACGACCCGGTCGGTGCGTTGTCGGTTCACCTGGTCAACGGAATCTGGGGAACTCTGGCGGTCGGCATCTTCGCGCTGCCGGGTTGCGGATACACCTTCCTGAGTCAGTTGATCGGCGTGGTCTCGGTCGGTGTGGTGGCGTTCCCGTGCGCCTTGCTGATCTTCTGGGTGATCCGGAAGACGATGGGCATCCGGGTGAGCGCGGAAGAGGAGCTGCGCGGCCTCGACCTCGGCGAACACGGCATGGAGGCCTATCCGGGATTCCAGTTCTTCCTCAATCAGTAGTTTGAGTGCAACGTAACGAACCTCCGCTCCGGATCTGTTCCGGGGTGGAGGTTTTTTGGGCCGCATGTCCGGCCCGGAAGATGTTTCAGCGGGACGGAAGGGCGTGGAACCGGTTCGACCTGGGAAAGGGAATTTTCAAAAACAGGCGGAACGGGGAGGCGTCGGGAGAGCCGTTGGATGTCGGACGGACTCCTTTCGAGATTATGCTATTATTTGACAAGTAGTCTTTGCGGTGGTATGTTATACACCTGTCCGACAGCGGGTCGGACGGAGAAGATAAAGGAGTATTGTCAAGATGAAAAAGATACTGACTGTTCTCGCACTCTGCGCCTGTGCCGCGTTTGCGGGAACCGCAACGGAAACGTTGCTGGAAGAGACGGTGTTCCAGCCGGATCAGAAAAACTTCCGGTTCTGGAAGGTCAAGGAGCTGACGGCGGCGACGACGGTCAAAGACGGCATCGTGAAAATCGAGTTCAAGGCGGATGCGTCCAAAAAGCCGAACCTGTACAATGCGCAGTTCATCGTTCCCTACGAAAAGGGGTTTAAGGCGGGCGTGAAGTACCGGGTCGAGGTGACGCTCAAATCCAGCGCCGACCTGAAAATCGCCATGAACGTCTCCCTCAACCGGAATCCGTGGACCAGCCTTCGCGGCAAAACCATTCAGTTGAAGGAGGGGGTGCCCACCGTGGCGGCGATCAATTTCTCCACCGCCGAAGAACTCTCCGGCCACTACCGCGTTCCGATGCTCGCCTTCGGCCTGGCGCAGCCGGGCAGCACGGTGGAGATCTCCGGAGTGAAGCTCTTCGAAGTGAAGTAGGCGATTCCTCCGAAAGGCAAAGGGCTGCCGCATCCCTCGCCGGGGTGCGCAGCCCTTTTGTGTCTCGGTCCGGATGGAAGGAGGGATCACCGCTTCCAGTTGCGCTGCCGGGCGGCTTCGTAGAGCAGAATCGTGGTGGCGGTGGCGACGTTCAGCGAATCGATCTTCCCCAGCATCGGAATCCGGACCGGCAGGTCGGAGTGATTCATCCACAGCTCGGTCAACCCGGTCTGCTCAGTCCCCACCACGATCGCGACCGACTGCGTCATGTCGACATCGGTGTAGATCGTGTCGGTATGGGGCGTCGCGGCCAGCGTCCGGATGCCGTTCCGCTTCAGCCAGTCGTAAGCCTCCTGGTTTTCCGCCTCGGCCAGCGGCACCGAAAAAAAGCGCTCCGGTACTGGCGCGGATCACATTCGGATTGTAGAGATCGGTGCATTTGTTGCAGATGATGAAGCCGTCCACTCCGGCGGCATCGGCGCTGCGGAGCATGGAGCCGAGGTTGCCCGGTTTTTCCACCGCTTCGGCGACCAGATAGAGACCGTTCCGGCGCACCGGCAGTTCCGCCAGCGTGTGACGCTTCATTCTGGCGACGGCGATCAATCCTTCCGGCCGTTCCCGGTAGGCCATTTTTTCCAGCAGAAAGGGGGCCACCTGTACCACCCGGACCCCCTCCGACGCCAGCGTCTCCAGCAGCGGGTATTCGTTGGAACCGAGAAAATGTTCCGGCGAGAAAAAACACTCCACCAGCTCCATGCCGTATTCTCTGGCGCGGGTGAGTTCCCGATATCCTTCCAGCACGGTGAGCTGTTCCTTCTCGCGCGGCCTCCGGTCTCGCAGTTTGATGACGTGCTTGATCGAATCGTTCTGGGCGCTGGTGATTCTGATGAAATCCATGGTGTTGTAAATCCGGGTTCGATGATGCTTTTTACATAACATAGCATCAACCGTTCCGGATTTCCACCGTGGTGGGGGGGAGTCGGCCGGTTGCGTCTCCGCTTCCACCTGCCTCTTTCCGTCATCCGCTCCCCGGGGAAACTACTGCCCCGCCTCGTATTCAATGCAGATGTCGCGGACCAGCGCCGGACTGGCGTTCTTGTTGTTCGGTTCGAGCAGGACTCTCGAAACTTCGCTCAATCTCTTTGCCGGATACTGGGCGTAGATTGCGGTCAGTGGAATCCGGATCTCCTGCCAGGTTTCCGGATCGCTGTCGAGATGGTGCGAACGGCAGACCTCCCAGCCGTAATAGCTGCCGGTGAATCCGCAGTCGAAGGGTTTTCCGTCGCCGTCCCGCCCCGTCACCCGGGCGTAGGCGGCCTGCAGCGGATGGGAGAAGCCCCACTGGTCCGGCTTGTTGTTGTAGGAGTATTTCAGCACGGCGGTCCGGTAGGCTTCCGGCGTCAGCTTGACCGCCTTTCCGGCTGGAGCGGCTAGTTCGACCCGGTAGTTCTGCGCTTCGAATCCGTCTTCCAGTTTCCGGAAGTGGGTGTTGCTGCCGGAGGTCGGGACCGCCTGAAGTTTCCAGTCGCGGAGCGGAATCGAGACCATGTTCCGCCGCTCCGGCGCCTCGTGGACGGTGATGCCGAGCACGATCGGGGTCGCTTCCGCAGCGTCGGCGCCGATGAGGCTGATTCCGGTCACTTCGAGGTCCGGTTTCGGATTGTTCCAGCTCCAGCGGAAGAAGCATTTTTCGCCGTCTTCGTAGGCGATCAGAGCGCGGAGTTCCGGCGGATTGGCCGCCGTGTTCCAGTCGCCGATGTTCCTGCCGGTGATGAACGGGATATCCTGATGCGAACCGTCGCGGTAGTGGATGCGGCAGGTCAGCACCTTTTCCCCCGCTTTCCCGACGGTCACCGCGTGGAAGAAGCTGATTCCGGAGAGGTTGGCGTTGACCGGAATCCGGTCGACCCGGCGGAGTCCGTTCGGGAAATGCTTCCCCGGAAGGCGAGACAGGTCCGGTTCTCATTGTAGTCGAAGCGGATGATGTCGCACTCGACGCCGTTGAAGGCGTTGACGCCCCACGGAATTCCCTCGAAATAGCGGCTTTTCCGGTCGAACCAGGCGATTTCATTGGTGTAGCCCTGCTGGTTGTCGAAGCCGGAATTGGCGTACTTCTGCAGATTCAGGCAGCGTCCCGGAGTCACTCTCTGGCCGGAGAGTTCCAGCTTGCGACGCAGTTCGGCATACTCTTTCTCCATCTCCGGAAGCGTCTGTTCGGCGAGCGTGCCGAACCGTCCGTTGAGCGCGTCCGCGCTTCCGGCCACGAGCAGGGTCGGCGTGTGCGCCTTGAGCAGGAGCGTTGCGGCGCCGTCGATCACCGTGAGCCGCTTTTGGTTCAGGGCATCCGCCAGAAATTCCGTTCCGGCGAGCTCGGACGCGCGGAGGCGGATCAGCTTCGGATAGCGGTCACCGTTCATGAGATAAAATGCGGTCATGCCGTCGTGGCGGAATTTGTAAAGCTCCACATTGGGGGGCGTGTCATCCTTTTCCGTCAGCTGGATTTCCGCCTGCCGGGCGATGCCGTGCCGTTCCAGCAGCTCCCGGTAGACCGTGGCGAGGCTGTACTGCGGCAGGTCGCCGACGATCGCGTACAGGGTGCCCTTGCCGAGTTTCCGGCGGAGAATCACCGGTTTCCCGTCCACCGAATCCACCGTCTCCCAGTCGCGGCTCCGGCGGATGTCGGCCACCGGGCGCGCCTTGCCTTTCAGGCGTGCGAGCCGTCCGACCGGCTCGTTGCCCGGGAGCAGCTTGAAGTCGAAGAGCGGCTCCGCGAACGGTTTGCCGTGTTCGTCGCGCTGGAAGAATGCGTTGCCGGCGATCAGTACGCCGCCGTCGGAGACATACTGCTTCAGCAGCGCGTTGCTCTCCGGATAGATCACCTTCACGCCGTCGGCGACGATCGCCCTGTAGCGGCCGAGACGTTCTTTGAACTGTTCTTCGAAAATCGCGTCGAACGCGTAATGGCCGTAAGCGAGCGCGCCAGAGCTGAACGCGCCGCGGACCGGGGTCTGCATATCGTTGTTGGTCGCGTAGTTCCAGCGCATGGTCGGGGTGGAGGCGACGAGGGCCACTGCCGCTTTTTTCCCGATTTTTCCGGGGCAGGATGAAGTCGGCGACTCCGGCGATGGCGTCCCGTGCGTCGGGAACCGCCTTCAAATCCTCCGGCGCGAAGGCGAAGCCGTTCAGCAGCTGGTACATCGCCTTCTTCGCATCGGCCTTCGTGCCGGTCGAGCCGCTGAAACTGAACGGGAACACCACGTTGGCGCCGCGGACGACATCGGTCCAGATCCGCGTGTAGAGCGACTGGTAGTTCGGTCCCGCGTACATCTCCTGATCCACGATCGGTTTGCCGTCGGCGACCGCCATGCAGAGGCGGGAGTTGAAGATGTGCAGTGCGTTGACATCCTGCGCGTCGACGAATGACCGGGGCGGCCGGTCGGAGACGCCGACGTCATACAGGCAGAAGCCGTTGGTTCCGGCGTTCACCATATCGATGTTCCGGTGCAGTTCGTAGAAGTCGAAGCCGTGCCAGTTCGAGAAGAGGGAGTACTCCGAGTGGAGCTGGACCGTCGTCCGCGCCGCCGGATCGGTGGTCCGGAGCAGGGCGCGCCCCTCCCGCAGAAGCGAGCTGATGGCGGACTGCATGAATTTGCGCCGTTCCACCTGCAACGCGGGCGGAAACGGGGCGGACTGGTTCCCGGCGGAAGTGAAATCCCGGTAATCGGTCAGCAGCGCCCGGTTCATCGCATCGACGGTGCCGAATTTCTTCTTCAGATAGTCGCTGAATGCCTGCTTGAAAAAAGGGGAGTTGTCGTCATATTTGGGTTCGTTGAAGAGTTCGTAGGCGAAGGCCTTTCCGCCGAATTCCCGATTTTCGTCGGCGTGATACTTCCAGCACTTGAGGTAGATGTCGCGTCCGGAGCGGGTCACGACCGAGTAGTGCAGGAAGAAGAGCGAACCGTTGGTCCAATGGGCGACGGCGTCCGCCCCGATCAGTGAAATGATCTCCGGCTCGTTCCGATGCTTCTGCAGTCGGAATCCCTGCGCGTGCGTCGCCTCCAGATAGAGAGGCATTCCCGCCTTGCGGTAGAAGTCCAGATACATCCGCCCCCAGTCCCAGCCCGGAACCCGGCTCGCAATCTGTTTCACCCGGGAGAATTTGCGCGAAATTTCCCGGAAGAGCTCCTCCGGCGAACCGTCATACCCGGGGTAGGCGTTGAATCCCCGGTAGTCCGGGAACAGCGCCCGGAGCCACATCGCGGAGTTGTTGATCGCGGAAAGGTTGAGTCCGAGCTGCTTGAGTTCATGGTAATAATGAGGTCCCTTGTAGATCTTCTCCATCTTCGCCGGGTACGGGAAAAGGATCTTCTTCTTCCCCTTCCGCAGAGCGGCGAACTCCCGGAAGTCGACGAAGGAGTACTGTGAACCGAGCATGAGCTGCGGTTTCCCCGCCGCGTCGAGTATGTTTCCCTCGTTGTCGATGGAGTATTGCAGTTCCGGCGTCGCGGTGACGCTCTCCGCCGCTGTGGACAGCAGGGGGAGCGCGGTGAAGAACACCGTCAGGCAGGGCGCGGCGGCGAAGAATGTGAGCAGTGGGTTCATGTGTTCTCCTGTGGCGCTGGTGTGAGTGTTTCTCTATTTGGAGGGATCCCAGGTCTTCTGGTGTTTGGCATAGAGGATATCCGTGCGGTTGACGGTCTTCAGCGAGCCGTCGAAATTGGTCACATTGGCCCGGTCGCGGTGGCGTGTGTGCAGATCGTAACCCATCCAGCCGCCGATTTTCGGTTGTCCGTCGGCGATGGCGAAGAGCTGTGAGATGTTGAGCAGCGTAGCGCTGTCCTTGAGCAGCGTTTCGTAGAGATTTCCGGCGTCGGCGAAGAGCGGCTTCTCCGACGGCCGTTTGATCTTGCCCAGTTTCCACGCGGTGTATTTGTAACCGGCCTCTCCGCCGATGTTCCGCACGTTGAGGGCGTACGTGGTGCCGGGCGAATAGTAGGTCGCGTCGCCTTCGAGCGGAATCGTCGGACAGAGCAGTTTCGCCGGGATGGATTTGCCGGCATGTTTGGTGAAAGGATATTGCCAGCCGGTGAGATTGACCAGATAGGCGGTGTTGGTCGACCAGAAGTTGGTTTCCCCAGCGGAGTGTCCAGATAGGCCGGGACACAGTAGTCGTTGAAATTCCCGGCGTACATGGCATTGGCGTTGGACATCTGCTTGAGGTTGCTGCCGCAGGAGATGGCGTTCGCCTTCTCCTTCGCACTGTTCAGCGCCGGCAGCAGCATGGCGGCCAGAATCGCGATGATCGCGATCACGATGAGGAGTTCGATCAGGGTAAAGGTTCGGTATCGGACCGCGACGGAGGCGGACCGATGGGGGAATGCGGAGAGTGCGGACCGGAGGGAGCCGGGGGCGTGTCCGCCGCCCCCCGAACCCCCTGCGTCCGGCAGGGTGCCGGTGCCGGGTACGGGTCGGCGGTCAGGCCGGGCTCGGTGGCGAGTGCGGGCCCGAGGGAGCCGGGGGCCGAGCCGGTGCGAACTTGCGTGGGCGTGTTTGACTGCCGGGGAAGATGTGGCGCGGGCGGTACGGGGAGAGACGCGTCGCCCCGCGCCGCTTTCTCTCCCCGAGCCCCTCTCTTGCCGGCCCGTGGAATTGCCGGGCGGAGGCGGCGGTGGCGTGCGGACACACGCTGACGGAATCGTGCGGGAGAATGTATTTTTGATATGATCTTCCGCTGAGGAGTCCGAGCTGAGCGAATGACATTCCGGAAGCGATTCTGTTTTGCGGCTGAGACATCATGTTCCTCCTTGTTTCCGGTTCAATCAGTTTTCCGGCGCGGCTTTGGCTTCGAATTTCAGTGTGCATGGCATCCCCGCTTCCACCGGGATGGTGAGGATCGCGTTGTTGTCGCAGTTGACGAGGAGAGCGCCGGAACCCTCCTTCCCGCCGTCGGGAAGGAATTTCGCGTTTTTCGCCAGTGTGATACCGACGGGGGCCTGCCGGCTTTTCCCTGTCGAAACGCTCTTCCGAAAGTCCCCGTTTTTCGATCATGGCGCCGTCCTGTTCGATCCGGTCGACCAGTACCCAGGCGCGCTCTTTTTCCTCCTTCGTCCAGAGTCCGCCGAGCCGGACCTTCAACGTTCCGGTCGCCTGTGGCGTGAAGGAGAACTGCACTGTCTTCCATTCGCCGGAGAGTTTCTCAACCGTACGGGCGCGGAGGGTATATTTCAGATTCTCCTTCGCGTTTTGCCACGAACGGCTGATGGACATGGTCTCGCCGGCAGTCGGCGTCAGAGTATTCTTTCCGGCGGTTCCATCGACATCGACCCGCAGAAAGGCCTCCGCTGCGAAATTGGCGAAACACGTTGCCGCGCAAAGGAAGAGGAGAAAGATTTTTTTCATGATCCGCACTCCATGTTGTGATCGGTTGCTGCTATTAACATAATGTTCCCGCGGTATTTTTCATTCTCCTTTTTGTTGAAAAAATAGAACAATATTCCGATTATACCGGCTGGGGAGGAACTGCGGAAAATGGGATGGGAAAAACGTTTTCGCCGGAGGGGGGGGGATCATTCCTGCCGGGAGAACTTCCGGCGGCAGGAGAGCGGCGTCACCCCATAGACGGCGTGGAACTGACGGTTGAAGTAACTGACCGAATCGAAGCCGCAGGAGTGGGCGATCTCATGCATCTTCAAATCGGTGGAGAAAATCATCTCCATCGCCTTGCGCAGCCGGATGCCGATCAGGAACGCCGTCGGCGACTTTCCGGTCTGGCGGCGGAACAGTACTGAGAACTGACTGACGCCGAGGCAGGCCATCGACGCCATCTCCTGGAGTGAAATTTTCCTGCGGTAGTTCGCCCGGAGGTGACGGATTACCCGGGTGATCCCTTCGGAGGAGGCGCTGGAGATGTTCTGGTTTTCGCGGGAGAAACAGCGGAGCGCGTTGGCGAGAAATTCCAGCAGGACCGCATTGATCATCACGTTGGCGGCGGGGTGGAGACGGTTCTGTTCTGCGGAGATCTTGCGCTGGAGCTTCCGGAGCTGGGGCGGCGGCATGTGGATCAGACACGCGCTGGAAACCAGCAGCGGCCGCAGCTCCAGATACTCCTCGCAGAAGACCGGGATGAGCCGGATCTGCACCGTGCTGCCCGCTTCGACGACCCGCCAGGAGTGGCGCAGCTGAGGCGGCAGAAGCAGCACGTCGCCGGGAGTGCCTGAGAAATTTTCGCCGTTCACGGAAAAGCGGAGTGTTCCGGTCACGAAGGCGATCATCTGGAAATCGTCGTGAGCGTGGGGAATATCCGAGCCGGTCTCTTCTGGGTAGTCCACCAGCCCGACTTCGGAGAACGGCGGCAGAAGCAGCCGGTCCGAGAGAAAGTTATGCTTGACCTTCCGGTAACCCGGAGCCGGATACATCCTCATTTCCTCCTTTCGGGTGGATCGTTCTTTTCTACTATATGCATTCTCCGGGAGAAATTCAATAAGATCGTGTTATTTTTTCAGAAATAAGGAGAAGGCAAAACGAATTCCGGAAGACTATGTTATAGGGAACAAAGTAAATGATTTCATGCAGGAGTGCAAAAATGATATTCGACGATCCTTCTCTCTCTCTGACACAATGCGGTACGCTTCGCCGGGTGAGTTCCGGGAAATCGCCGACTCCGGGATCAGCGTCGGGTTGGAGTGTCTGGACCGGGAACTTTTCGACTTCGACCGTGCCGCGCCGCGGCTGTTCGAAACCGGCGCGAAGTACGCGAGGATTCAGACCGGCTGGAACCGTTGTGAGCAGTCCCGGGGCGTCTATTCGTTTGAGTGGCTCGATCATGTGGTCGATACCCTGCTGGCGGGAGGCGTTCAGCCGTGGTTCAACGTCGGCTTCGGCAATCCGCTCTACATGGAGGGAATCAGAAATCCGGCCGCGGTGGGGTGCGTCCCGTTCTATTTCGGGGAGGAAACGTTGCGCGCATGGGAAAACTTCGTCACCGCTCTGGCCGAACACTATCGCGGACGCATCCGCCACTGGGAGATCTGGAACGAACCGGATGTGGAGCACTTCTGGTTTCCGGTCGGACGGAATGCGGCTGACTATGCTCGTCTGCTGCGGCTGACCGCGCCGCTGATCCGGCGCGCTCAACCGGGAGCGAAGATCGGCGGCTGCTGCGGGTGCGTCCGCCCGGACTATGACTGGCAGCGCGACTTCTTCCGGAGCGACGGACCGAAGCTGCTGGATTTCTTCGCAATCCATCAGTACAAGATCATACCGGAGGTCCAGCTGGGGCGGATCGTCGAAACATGGAAGCGGCAGTTCGCTCTGCATGGCAATTCCGGGATTGAGATCTGGATGGGGGAGAGCGGCTATCCCTCGTGGGCGCCGGAGGATCACTGGATCGGCGTGTACCGGCACAACGCTCCGGAAAATCAGGCGAAGTGGCTGCTGCGCCGTTACCTGTGCGATATGGAGAGCGGGATTTCTCTGACCTCGTTTTTCCAGATGGTGGATCTCACGGCGAAACCCTACCAGATGGCGGAAAAAGCTTCAGGAACCCTCCCGGGTGGCACGCCACGGACTGGTGGATGGTTTCGAATACGAACCGAAGCCATCCCATGCCGCGTTGTCGCATTTTGCGGCGGTGTTCGACTGCGATACGGTGAAATGCCCGCTCTTCTGTTTCCCGGAAACGGAGCCGATTCTGCCGAAACAGGCGCAGGTTTCCAAGCTGCTGGAACCGGCTCTTCGCATTCAAACCTTCGTCCGGAACGGCTGGGCGCTGTACGTCTACTATCTGCCGGAGGATGTTCAGCTCGACGTGCACTATTTCGGATTGAATCTCGCCGTCATCGCGGACGAAGCGCCGAAGGCGCTGGAGCAGCCGGTGCTGATCGATCTCCTGAGCGGAGTGGTTTACGAGGTGGTGAAAGGGGCCTCCCCCATCTGTTCACCGGTCTGCCGCTGACCGATTACCCGCTGATTCTGACCGACCGCCGCGCCTTGGGCGACCGGATTGTCTGCTCTTTTCACGCATGAACCGCTGAATTGTATGAAAAGATTTTACCGAAAAAGTTTGCAATTATAACATTCAATGTTATTTCTGCAAGCAATATTCGGCGGCAGGCGAGTATCACGGACCGGCATTTGAGTTCAGGTACCAGAGAAACTTCGACACCGTTTCCGTAAAAAAAACGCCGCGGAACGGAGAACCCATTCCGCGGCGATTCGTTGTTTCAGTCCGGCATTCAGTCGTCGAGTTCGCCGTCCTCCAGCCCGAGCGGAAGCGGCGCGGGCTGTTTGCAGGTCGATTCGAGCATCACCTTGGCGCCGAGCTGGCTCGACTTGTCGAAGGCGAGCATGATTTCCAGCGCGTGGAACGCGAGCTCGCCGGAGGCGCGGTGCGGCCGCCCCGACTTCAGCGCATTGATGATGTCCGCCGCGCCGATGCTGCGCGAATTGGTGGTGTAGCCGTGCGACAGCGGGCACTCCACCCAGTCCTTGTAGCCGTTGCGGAAGAGTTTCACCGGGCCGCCGAAGGTGTTCGGATCGGGCACCTGAAGCGTTCCTTCGCTGCCGTAGATCTCGATCGGCGCATGGCCGTGCTTGTAGACTTCGAAGCTGGTGATGACCGTGATCAGCGCACCGCACTGGAATTCGATCACGCCGGTCAGGTGGGTGGTGACGTTGATCGGGTAGACGTGCGGCACGGTCTCCGGACCCCTACGCGGGTGTCGGACCCCTTGGTCGTCATCGCGGTGACGCTCTTCGCCGGGCCGAGCAGGTTGATGAGCGCGGTGATGTAGTAGGGGCCGAGGTCGAGCATCGGACCTGCGCCGTAATCGAAGAAGAAGGGGGCGTGCGCCCACTTTTCCGGTCCGCGGCCGAGCACCATCGCGGTTCCGGCGATCGGTTTGCCGATCCAGCCGTCATCGATCAGCTTGCGAGCGGTCTGCTGGCCGCCGCCGAGGAAGGTGTCCGGGGCGCAGCCGATGCGCAGTTTCTTTTCGGCGGCGAGTTTCATCACTTCGCGGGCCTGATCGAGGTCGACGCCGAGCGGCTTCTCCGAATAGGCGTGCTTGCCGGCGCGGAGGATCTGCATATCGACTTCGGCATGAGCTTTCGGCACGGTCAGGTTGATGACCAGCTCGATCGAGGGATCGGCCAGCAGCTCATCGACGGTCTTGGCGGGGAAGAGGTTCTCGTGCGCTTCGGCCTTCTTCTTCGCGACTTCCATGTCGATGTCGGCGCAGGCGGCGATTTCGATGTTGCCGAACCGCTTGGCCGCGTTGAAGTAGGTGTCGGAAATCATGCCGCAGCCGATGACACCGATTCTGGTTTTACTCATCATTCCATTCTCCTTGCAGTGGTTTCAGCGGTTGCCGACGGTGAGCCCGCTGGTGGTCAGGTACTGATAGCTCTTCTTCATGGCGCGGTACATGTCGATCACGCAGTTGTCGAGTTCGACGATGACCCACTTGACCAGTTTGGGATCGACGGCGGCGAGGATCTCCGGAATCGGCAGCTTGCCGGAGCCGAGCGGCAGCATCGGAATGTCAGGATCGAGCACGCCGTCCTTCATGTGGACGAGGATGGTCCGGTCGCGGAAACGCTTCATGACCTCCACCGGATTCACCTTGCCGAAATTGGCCGACCAGTAGCAGTCCAGCTCGAACTTGACCTTCGGGCAGAGTTCGGCGTAGATGTCATAAGCGAGACGGTCGCCGATCATGTTGAACTCCCAGTAGTGGTTGTGCTGGAAGAGGGTGATGCCGGCGGCCTCGAGCTTTTCCTGCATGGCGTTGGTGAGCTCGGCGGTGCGCTTGATGTCGTCGAGGGTCTTGAAGTCGGCCTGGCCGTATCCGCAGACTGCGGTTTTGAGGCCGAGTTCGCCGAGGGTGTCGATCGCTTCCGGAATCATCTCAACCGAACGGAGCCAGGGGCCGTGGGCGGAGCAGACCTCCATGCCGAGATCGTTGACGATCTTGCGGAATTCTTTCGGCGAAAGGTTGTAGAATCCGGCGGGTTCCACGCCCTTGAAGCCGATGATGGCCACGAGCTTGAGCATGTCGACGAAGTCTTTTGCACACTGGTCGCGGAAGGAATAGAGCTGCACTGCGGTCTGAAACATTTTACCTCACTCCCATGTTTCGGTAAATTTTCTTCTTTTGCAAAAACATATTGCAAAAAGCTGTTATATATATATTTTATTACGAAAACGGGAAAACGCAATTAACAAAACCTATTTTTCTTTTAACCATCTGTCTATTGGGAGGCGAATGTGGCCCGGATCAATGAACCAGTTTCGCTGCGCGCGGTCGGTTTTTTCAGCGCACCGTCGGATCGGATCGTCCGGCCGGTGGGGATCGGTCCCGGTGAGGAGCTCTGTGAGATACTGACCGGCGGCAAGGTTTTCTTCGAGCAGGACGGAGAGCTCCGCACCTTCGGCCGTGGTACGATTTTCTGGCACATCGCCGGTGACGAGACCATCTGCCGGACTCCGTCGGAGGACCCCTACCGCTGCCTGACCATCCGGTTTACCGTCATGGAGGACAGACGGGTGATGCCGCGGGTCTCCCGTTGGGCGGATGAGGCAGGGTTTGAGGATTTCGTCCACAACGCGATTGAGCGTTTTCACGACGAGGCGATCGATCGGGACATTCTCCGCGACTATCTGCACCGGCGCCTTTTTGTGGGAGGCCTATCTGGGGAACCGACGGAACCGTCAAGCTTCCTACCCGAAGCCGCTGGTGCGGGCGCTGGAGCTTCTCCACGGCGCGGACATCTTCCATTTCAGCGTCAGTGAAATGGCCCGTCACGCGGGGGTGAGCGAACCCTATTTGTACGCATTGTTCGCGCGCCATCTGCACAGCAGTCCGCACCAGTATCTGCTGAACTACCGGCTCCGTCTGGCCCGTACCCGTCTGGCGAGCAGCGACGACAGCATCAAGGAGATCGCCGAGGCGTGCGGATTTGAAAATCTGGAGAGTTTCTACCGGGCCTTCCGGCGCAGTTCAGGGATGCCGCCCGGGGAGTATCGCCGCTGTCAGCAGCCGGTGGATGTGTGAAAGAACGGCGGAAAGGCTGTTTTTACGGATAAATCCGGAAAGAGTCATTTGCATTCTTTCGGGAAATGCGATACAGTCACTTCGGATCACGGCGAACGGGCGGACCGGCCTCGTTCCCGTGTACTGAACTCATCGAAACAATGGAGTTGATTCTATGTGGGAATCTTTGATCGAATTTCTGAATTCCGGAAACAGTGACCCGGCCCCCCGACCGACTGCCGCCCTGCACCGGCGGACTGGTGCTGCGCGACTACCGCACCGGGGCGGTGCCGAAGGAGCGCGGGGTCGGCGCGATGGAGATCGCTGACGGAGAAGTGCGCGCATACGCGGTGTTTGAGGATTCCGACATCTTCAACACGGCGACGGCGGACAACGAAAAGACCTGGGTCACCGGCGATGCGATGGAACTCTTCTTTCAGACCCGCGGGCGGGAGGATTATCTGGAACTCCACGTCACGCCGGAGGAGAAGCGGCTGATGCTCCATATTTCGGACTACCGGACCCATCGTGAAATTCCGTTTGAAGAGAAGACCTTTTCCGGCCCGGTGCGGGTCCGGACCCGGATTCTGCGCGAGCGGAAGCTCTGGTGCGCCGAAATCGCCTTCCCCTTCGAACTGGCCGGACTTGCGCCGGAGAGCGTTCCCGGTTCCCGCTTCGCCATCTGCCGCTACAACTACACCCGGCCGGAACCGGAGCCGGAGATCACTTCGACCCGGCTGCTGCCGGACACCGGCTTCCACTATCCGCCCGGCTGGCATGTGATCGAGTGATTGGGCGCTTGAAAATCGCCGCCGAGGCGGTATGTTAGCGGGAAAAAACGACAACCCCGGAAAGGTATCATGGCTTTTTCACTGAATTCCGGAGCACTGGTGCTCTATCATGGCAAGTTCGCGGCGGTGACCGCGATCAACAAGGAGAAGATTGAAATCCGCATCGAGGGGGGCGCGGCCAAAAGTGTGCGTCCGAAGGATGTGGAGTTTCTCCATCGCGGTCCGGTATCGGTCCTGCCGCCGAAACTTCTGCCCGAGCCGGACTGCGCGGAACTGCTTGAACTTATGGAGGGGGGAGACGCTGCCCTTCCGGGAATTTCTTCTGCTCGCCTATTCCGCCGACACGCCGGAGGCGGCGGCGTCCGCCTGGGGGCTCATTTCGCGCAACATCTGGTTCCGGGGCTCTCCGGAAGAGGGGGTGACCGGCCGTCCACCGGAGGAGGTCGCTGCCGCGCTCGCCGCCCGGGATGCGAAGGCGGATGAGAAGGCCGCGCGTGAGGCGCTGCTCGAACGGATCCGTTCCGGCGCCGTCCTGCCGGAGGACCGGGTCAACCTGCGGGAGATCGAACAGGTCGCGCTGGGGAACGCGCCCTCCAGCCGGCTGTTGCGAGACCTCGGCATCGAGGCGACGCCGGAGAAGGCGCACCAGCTTCTGCTCCGCCTGGGGGTGTGGGATTTTCTGACTGACCCGTGGCCGTCCCGCGCGGGAATCGAATTGACCGAGCCGGATTGCACACTTGCTCCGCTCCCCGATGAGGAGCGGGTGGATCTGACCGCAATGACCGCGTACGCGATCGACGACGAGGGGAGTGATGATCCGGATGATGCGGTCAGTTTTGCCGACGGGCTGGTCTGGGTGCATGTCGCGGATCCCGCCGCCTCGGTGACGCCGGAGTGCGACGCGGACAACGAAGCCGCCGCGCGGCGAGAATCTCTATCTGCCGGAGAAGGTGGTTCACATGTTGCCGCCGGAGGCGACGGAGCGGTTCGGGCTCGGACTTCAGCCGGTATCTCCGGCGCTCAGCTTCGGAATCCGCATCGCGCCGGACGGCGCGGCGCATCTGGAGCAGATGGTGCTCTCCACGGTCCGGGTGGAACGGCTCATCTACCACTCTGCCGGGGAACGGTGGGAGGAGGAGCCCCTGAGTTCACTGCGGCGTGAGCTCGAGCGGTTCCGGGAGCGGCGCCGTGCCGACGGCGCACTCTTCATTCAGCTGCCGGAGGTCAAGCTTCGGGTGGTTGACGGCGCGGTGCAGATCACGCCCTGTTTCGTCACGCCGGAGCGGGAACTGGTCGCCAATGCGATGCTCGCCGCCGGGAGTGCCGTCGCCGGCTGGGCGGCGGAGCGGGAGATTCCGATGCCGTTCGTCGCGCAGGTGCCGCCGGAAGCGGAAATGGGCGGCGGTTCGATGGTGGAGATGTTCGCTCTGCGCCGCGCCTGTGCGCCGAGTACGGTGCAGTGTTCGCCGGGCCGTCACGCGGGGCTGGCGCTGGAGCCGTATGTGCGGGTCACGAGTCCGCTGCGGCGCTACGCCGATCTGCTCGCCCACCAGCAGCTGCGCCGGGTGTTGAAAAAGAGGAGTTGCTTTCCGCGGACTGGCTGGAGAGCCGCCTTGTCCTCAGCGAGGCGGCCGCTCTGGAGCGCCGCCGCCTCGAACGGACGGTTAACGAATACTGGACTCTGGTCTATCTGGCGCAGCATCCGGAGTGGACGGGCCGGGCGGTACTGGTTGACCGGCAGGATGACCGGCTGACCTTTCTGGTGCCGGAGCTCGCCTACGAATACAAGAACCGGTTCGGCGGCCGGGTGAATCTCGGAGAGGAGCTGGAAGTGCGCCTTGCCGCGGTGGATCCCGCCGCGCTGATCGCCCGGATGCGGATTGAATCGCGTCCGGCACCGGCGGAATAGAACGGAAACGACCCGGAGGAGAGAGGATGATGAAGTTTCTGCGCATCGGATTGTGGAGTGCGGCCTGTGCGGTGATGGCGGTGCTGCTGCTGACGACCGCAGTCGGCTGCATGGCGGACCATTACATCTTTCAGCCGCCGCGTGGAAATCCTGCTTCGTCGCGGAAGATGGAGCTCCTGCCGGTGGAGGAGAAGATATCGATTGCGGTGTGCCATCTTCCGGCGCCGTCGGAGGAGGGGTTCACCATTCTCTACAGCCACGGCAATGCGGAGGATCTTTCCGGACTGCGCTACCGGCTGCCGCAGTTCCCGGCGCACGGTTATGGAATCATCGCCTACGATTACGAGGGGTACGGCGCCAGCGGCGGTACTCCCTCTGAAGAAAATGTCTACCGCGACGCGGAACGGGTCTGGCGCTATCTTGTCGAGGAGAAGAAGATTCCGGCGGAGCGGATCGTTCTCTACGGGCGGAGTCTCGGCAGCGGTCCGTCCTGTTATCTTGCGGAACGGTTTCCGGCGGCGGCGCTGGTGCTGGAATCGCCGTTCACCAGTGCGTTTGCCGTGGCGGGAGTGGAGTGGCTGCCGGGGGATCGTTTCCCGAATCTCGACCGGATCGGGCGGGTGAAGTGTCCGGTGCTGATTTTCCACGGCGACCGTGACCGGGTGGTTCCGCCGGAGCACGGGAAAGCGCTGTACGAGGCGGCGCCGGGGCGCAAGCGGCTCTGTCCGGTTCCCGGCGCGGGGCACAACAATCTCACCGCCGTCGCCGGAGAGGCGTACTGGCGGGAGCTGGCAGCGTTCCTGAACGGGGAATTCGCAGAGGAGTGAAAACGCCGTAGCAGCAGAGGGTTTCTCCTGTGTGCATCGGTACTTTCTTGATCGATTGAAAAAAATCTGTTTTTTTTTGGCTCCACCATTGAAAAAATTTAAAAGGAAGCTTATATTGCCCATAAAAACAAACATGTATTTTAATTTGTATGGAAATGGCGCATGGCGGGGCGGAAAAATTTGTTTGAGCCGGTCGCGGAGAAGCTCATGCTGCAGATCAGGGAGGGGCGTCTTGCTCCCGGCGAGAAGATGCCCTCGGAGCATGAACTCTGTCGACACTATTCGCTGAGCCGTTCTTCCATCCGGAAAGTTCTGGACTATCTGGAGCAGCGCGGGCTGATCCGCCGGGAGCCCGGGGTCGGGAGCTTCGTCTGCGAAAAAGATGCCGGGCTGAACAAGCCGCTGACGATCGGCATGACCAGGCTGCTTTTTTTCCTATGCGTCCCCCATCATTCCCTGGGTGCAGCGAGTTGCCGCGGCGCAGAATTGCCATCTCCTGCATGCGGATCCACATGAGTTGAACGAGGAGGGGGAACTGCCGTTTGACGCTTTTCTTTTTGTGGATGTCGGCGGCGTTTCCCTGGCGCGGCTCGCCGAACTTTCCCGGCGTGGATTCCCGATTGCTGTGCTGAACCGGGACTGGCCGGAAGTCGCCACTTTCCGGGTGGATTTCTACGAGGAGGCAAAGCGGGCGGTCCGCCTGCTTCAGCGGCTGGGGCTGAAAAAAATCGGTGCGATTGACGGAGAGCGTTTCGGCCGTTACGGCAACCAATGTCGCATGACGGGCTACGAAGATGCGATTTCGGAGGGCGGCGGAAAACCGTTCAAACTGGTACGCGATTTTGACTCTCTTGCCGCAGTGGATTCCATCGCTGAATTCATCCGGGAGACGCGGCCGGACGCTCTGTTCCTGCCGCTCATCGGTGTGCTGGACTGGGTGCTTTTCGCCTGCAAACAGGCCGGACGTGTTCCCGGGCGCGATATTACGCTCTTCTGCTTCGACCGGCTGGAAGGCGAGATCTATGCCGACGCCGGAATCATTTATGCCGATATGCCCCTGGAAAAGATGGGCATGGATATGATGGAATATCTGATTGCCAAAGTACGGGATCCCGGTCTGCCGCTGCCACACGCGGTTTATGACGTCCGTTTCGTGATCTATAATCAACTGCTGAAATGAGGGAGAAGCACATGCGAGGAGATGAAAAACGGAGAGGTTTATTCACGTTAATCGAGCTTCTGATCGTGATTGCGATCATCGCAATTCTGGCAGGACTGCTTCTGCCCGCTCTGAATTCCGCACGGATGCGGGCCAACTCCGTCACCTGCCTGAACCAGCTCAGACAGATCGGCACCGGGATGATCAACTACACCCGGGATTATCAGGATTACGTACCGTTCTGCCGGCAGAAGTGGAACAATACCGCACAGTATATGGACAGCTGGATCGTGATGCTCTGGCCCTATGTCGGGAATTCAAGTTACGGCAATTTCTTTTCCGACCGGAAGACGATTTTTCTCTGTCCGGCGGCACCGCCGGAACAGGTGTATCAACATAGTTACCAGGATACGCTCTATTCGATTACCTCCTACGGCTGGAACACCTACTGCGGCTACTGGACGGATAATTCTCAATACAATGGTTTTCTCTCGGAGTCACGCATGGCGAAGAAGATCACCGCGAACAAACGTCCGAGCCGCGCCGTTGTCTGCGCCGATGGTCAAATGCAGAAGGATGACCAGAAAAATATGCTGACCGTCTACGATTACACGACCGCGCTGGACCGGCTTTCTCTGCGTCATCCGGGAGAGACCGATCAGGTGCTGTATGCCGACGGGCACGCCGGTGTCCTGCCGACGCTGCGATATGTTCCAAACAACAAAAAAGTGCGGGAAATATTTCTGTTTGAGAACATGGACGGAAGCCGGTACTGGCGTTAATCGAAAAAAAGGTGGATGATGAAAGTTTTCTTTGCAGCGGTCGTCTCTCTGGTGCTGATGAGTGCGGAGAGTGGAAATCTGATCTACAACGGCGGATTCGAGCTGGGCACCGACGGATTCGCACTGCACCGGATCGTCACCCGGAAGGACCGGCGGCATCTGCCGCTGGAGCTGGAGAAAGCCGATCCTGCACACGGGAACTGTTCCATTCGGATTCCCAATCCGGATGGGGACTATTTCGAGTTCTACGTCTCCTCGTTTGTGCTGAAACCCGACACGGTCTACACCTTCTCGATGACCGCGAAAACCGATGTTGCGGGCGGCGTTCCGGTGGAGGCGCTGATCCACGACATTCGGTGGAACATCAACCGTAAAACCTTTCAGGTCGGCGACCGCTATTCCCGGTACGGTTTCCGCTTCAAAACCGGCGCGGCGGGCGGCCCGAATGTGATCCGGATCTGGTCGTTTCAGCGGACCGATCCGGAGGGCGGATGGAAAGGGAATCTCTGGCTGGATGATCTTTCCGTTACGGAGGATGGAGGAAGTCCCGGAGCCGTCTATGCCGGGATTGCCGGCCGTCGCTACTGCTGGAACATTGCGGAAAAGGAGAAAGCACCGTTCCAGCTGAAACTCCAGAACGACACGGCGCAGGAATACCGCGGCACCCTGAAGGTGAAAACCGTTTCGGAATATGACGGCAAAACCGTTCAGGAAGAGAGCGTGCCTGTCGCCCTGAAAGCAGGGGAAATCGCGGAGCTGCCGCTGCGCAGCCGGGTTGCTTCGAAGTACGGCAGTTACACGCTTGAAGTAAGCGGCGACGGAATCGTTTCCCGGAATCTGCCGTATGTGGTGATCGGCAGCCTCGAGCGGAAATCGCGCGACTATGACCGGGATATCTGTGTCGGAATCAACGGCGGGGTGAAACTGACCAGCGGTTACACCAACCATAAGCTGATTCTTCGGAACGGATATTTCTCCTCCAACACTTCCGTGGAGGAGCGGTTCGCGCTTCTGCGCGATGCCGGAATCCGGCTTGTTCGGCTGTGGGACAGCGGCCGTCTGCCGACCGACTGGGCGACGGCGGAACCGGTGAGGGGAGAATATGATTTCAGTTTTCTGGACTCCGTAACCGGACTTATGGAGAAATACGGGATGGTTCCGGTGCATGTGCTCGGCGGCGAGCTGTTCCGGCAGCCGTATCTGAAGACGGGATACGCGCGGGAGAATCCTTTGCCTGCCTGGGCGCTGCCGCTGGCGGAACGTCCGGCGGAACATCCTCCTTACGCGATGCAGAAGCTGAAGGGATACATCGCTCTGCCGCCGATCGACTGCTGGAACGAGTACATGACCGCTCTGGCCCGGCATCTGAAGGGGAAACAAGCCTATTTCGAATTCACCAACGAACCCAATCTCTATGTCACGCCGGAGGTGTACAATCGTTATCTCAAGGCGACGTGGGAGGGGCTGAAGGCGGGGGATGCAAACGCCCGGGTGGTTGGCTTCAGTGTCACTTCCGACTTCAAGGCGGACAGCAACAGCTGGCTCGAACAGGCGATCAAAGCGGGTGGGCTCGCCTGGTGTGACATTCTCAGTTTTCATCCCTACAGCATGCGGGAACTGGGATCGCTGCTGCCGGCGGATGCGGCGATCCGGACGATTTTCGATCTGCTGAAGAAAGCGGGCAGGGCGCTTCCTATCTGGAATACGGAACTTTACTATCTCTTTGATACTCCCGCATCGGGCGATCGGGCGCAGAAGGAGAAAAAGGTTGAGTATCTGCTGACCCGGTTTCTGCTGGATTGCGGGGAGAATGTCGCACAATCAATCTCCATTCAGGAGGATATGCTGTGGCGGGATTCGGGTTATCTCAATTACGTCGGCGAGTTGATTCCATCCACCTATTTTGTCGCCTGCAACACATTGGCCCGTCTGTTTGAAGGGGCGAAGGTGGTGGCGAAGCACCGTCTTCCGGCCGGCGTGATCTGCTACGTCTACCGCCGGGACGGAAAACTGATCGCCGCAGTCTGGAACTATGAGAAAAAAACAGGTGTGACGCTGGATCTTTCCCGGTTTGATGTGATGGATCTCTTCGGGAACCCGGTTGCGCCGGGCCTGAAGAAGGTCGGGCCTGCTCCCTGGCTGTTGACGCAGGGAAAGAGGAGCGAGACGGAATTTCTCGCCGCCTGCGCCGCATTGAAGCCCCGTTTCGTCTTTCCGGTTCAGGTATCGGACCGGGGCCGGGTGATACAGGGAAACGCAGTGATTGGACTTCACAATCATTCCGATGAGCTCCGCAATTGCTTCGTTGGCTTGAACGGCGGCGGCTACAGTGCGAAAGAACGCGTCGAACTCTCGCTGCAGCCGGGCGAGAGCAGGGCGGTTTCCATTCCGGTCCGCCGGATCGGCGAGGCGAAAAAAACGGCGCATGTGGTGATCTTTGACGGATCGACTTACCGGGTGCCGCTTCTTCTCTCCGAGAGTTCTGCGCTGGCGAATGGCTCGACCCTGCAGCTTCGGTCTGCGGATGGCCGGCTTGCCGCCGAAGTGCGGGCGGAGGTGAGAGAAACGTTTCCAAGTGAGTGTGGAGGTTTGCGATTCGACCGATGCCGGTCCGAGCGGAACGCGGGAACCGTGGGAGAGCGATTCAGTGGAGCTCTTTCTCGATCCGATCCCGCTGGTGTTGGCGGAGCGTTCGGCGCAGCGTTACAATGCGGAGACGTCGCGCGTCTTTCTTTCGCCGCGTGACCCGAAGCCGTTTCGGATCTGGTCGCAGCAGCTGCGGGAGGAGGATTGCCGCTGGGAGATTGCCCCGACCGCTTCCGGATATTCCGTCCGCTTCGAATGCCCTGCGGAGGGACTTCCCTTCGGCTTCGGCATCAAAGTCAACGATGCGGAAAATTCCCGGAGCAAAGCGGTGCGCAGTGTCGCCTGGGGTGCGGAGGGAAAAGCCTATGCGGATCGATTCCAGTTCGGAATCATTCAGGAAACTCCGGCTGCAACCGCAAACCCAGCCGTCACCTCCCTGCTGACCGATGGTTCATTGGAAGCGGGAAAAATGGCGATGGATTGGAAGAAGAACTACTCTTCGGCGACCTATCCGGCGACGCTTGTGGAGAACCGGGATTTCTTCAACGGCATCCGCTGCATGAAGCTGACTGCCTCTCCGGAAACTCTTCTTTCGGTAATTTCCGGGATCTTCCCGCCATGCCCGGGCAGAAATTAAAGCTTTCATTCTGGGCGAAAGGGGAGGGTATACGGGTTCTTGACTGCTGTATCGAGATCTGGAGTCCGGTGAAGCACCGGGGGGAACATCTCTATATCCGACGGAAGTTCAACCTCACGGATGACTGGAAGCCTTACGAACTCACACTTGCTGTGTCGGACGACGCGAAGCGTTATCCGGATGTTCTGGATAAGACTGCCCGGATCAAGTTCTGGCTGCCGAAGGAGAAGGGGGCGGTCTACTTGGACGATATTTCCGTACAGAGGCTTCCTTGATGAGTGGATGCGGCGGTCCGGCATGAAGGAGCCGGACCGCTTTTTCCAGCCGTCCAACCGGGATTTTATGTCACACCGGCAAGGGGCGCATCGGTGTTGCCCCGCCGCCCCGCCGGAAAGAGACGAACCCTTTGTGATGAGAGTTGGCCGGATTTTTCGTTGATGCGTGAAAATTGCGCACCTCTTCTTCCGGCAGGTTGCGGTTGCCCGCGATACGCCTTTACCAGCTGCCGCTTTACGAAGCGCAACGGCTGTTGAAGGGAGATTCGGCTTGGAAGAGCCGCCGGGGAAGGCATGATGTTCCCCGGCTTCTCCGGCGTTTACGGGTGGTAGATGACGCGAAGGTTCCGAATCCAGAAGGTCTGTTGATTTACCAGAGGATTCAGGCCGATCCGGATCATTTTCGCCTTTTCCGGCTCCGGCAGTATCTCGTCGAACGACACCCGGCGTGTCTCCCACTCCGGCCCCGGATTGTGATACCAGATGTAGGTCGTTTTGCCATGCTGACGGGTCCAGTCATTGACCGCCATGAAGACGGCTTCGCGGGGGATGGAAGGTGTGGTCTTGATCTCGAAGACAACGGCCGCGGCATTGCGGAGCGTTTCGCCGCCGCGGAGGATGTATTCCGGATAGACCCAGCGGTCGCCGCGATCGCCGTGTACGGTGAACTTCCAGTCGAACCGGATTGCCTTCTCCGCAGGATCGAACCGGATCTCCATCGCTCCGGAACTGTTGGCTCGCCAGCGTTTCGGCTCCAGGATACCGGTGAACTCCCGGCTCGGGAAGCGGGAGAGCTTTCTCTCATACCGGTGGACCGGGATGATCAGCGGCGAAATCTTCTCCCGCTGAAACTGCCTTCGAAATGAAGTTCCCCGTTGATTCCCGCCGCATCGAGTTGCGGTGTGACGGTCAGCGGAATTTCCAGGCAGGACATCGGCGCAACGGTGACGGGAGAGGTCGGCAGCCCGGAACAGCGTGCGCCGCCAAGCGTCACCATGCCGGTTTCGGGCTGGTTGGAGAGATTCCAGATCTGCAACGTGACCCGTCCGGAATCCTGTTTCATATCGACCGAATCGCGCGTATTGGAAACGGTGAATTCTGATGAGAGGTCCGCACGCAGAATCACATGTTTTCGAATCGTCGTTTTCGGAACTCCCGTTCCGGCGGGTTTGCGAAACGGTTTTGCCGGAACAAGTCCAGTCATTCCGGTCAGGTATGCCGGATAGCGGGAGGCAGTCAGTTTGAGGCAGCCCTGTTTTGCCGCCACCCGGCTCGCGGCACCGTAGAGAGCGCGGACAAGATAACTGCCATCGGCTGCCGGAAGCTGGAATTGACGCTCATACCTGTTCTCCGGGTGAGGATGAAATTGATCATATGGTTTTGTGTCCAGCTCGCTTTCGCTCCAGAAGGCGACCGTCTGCGTTCCGTCCGGCTGTCGGTAGAGCCAGGCACGGACGCCTGCCGGAGCCGAAAGTTCTCCCTGCAATGTCGCGTCGCCGAGCGTGTGGACGAGTGTGGCGAAGGCGTAGTAGGCGGGGCGGGCGGTGAAATCGCGATTCAACAGCCCCCAGTCGCGCGCGCCTTCCGTGTAGGGCGAAAGGACAAAGAAGAAATTCCGGGAAACGCCCAGACTCTGCATGAGAATCTGGGATTTCGGCACGAATTCCGCAACCAGATTCTCCTGCTCCGGCGAATAGCAGAGAATGTTGGGGATGTAGCTTTTTTTCTGAGCAAGTCCGGGGGCGAGTGTGCCGTTCTCCGTCACCCAGATCGCTTTGCCGGGGATGCCGGATTCCGCGAGAAAACGGTGGAAGCCGTTGATTCGCTTCGCGTAGTCACACAGCGGCGCATAGACGTGAAAGTTTGCAACGTCGAAGTAGTGTATGGCGCCGTTTTTCATGACGACGCGAGAATAATTGCGCACCGGAAACGCACTGAACGAGCCGTGAAGAAGCACCGCCTTCGGATTGCCGGCACGGTAGCCGAGCATGGCCGCCTTCAGCGCCGCCGCATAATCCCAGGCTCCCTCCATCGTATTGGCGACATCCTCCTCATTCCAGAACTCCCACCCTTCAATGGAGCCGCGGCCGCGTTCTGCGGCAATCCGGGCAAACCGGTAGGTTGCGGCAAGATCGTCCGGCAGATCGCGGTTCTTCCGTTTCGCCCATGCGGGCGCGCTGCTGTAAAAGGTGCAGACTTTCACCCCGCGTTTCCCGAGCTCCCAGGCGCTGGGGATATATTGGCGCCAGACGATCTTATCCGGAGTGGGATTCACTCCCGGCCAGCTCAGGCGGTCGCGGACCCAGCCGATGCCCGCCCGCCGGGCGGCTTCCGCCGCGAGATGAAATCCGGGGCCGGGGTGGCGGCTGTTCCGCAACTGGGCTCCGGCCAGCCAGCTCTGGGCGGAGTCTGCGGCGAAGATCATATCCGGATTGGGAGCTTTCTTTCGTTCCGGCACGATTCCGAACGGGACGGCGCCGGTGTAGTTACTCCCCTCCAGCCGGATGGTGTAGAAATCCCGCGGCAGAGAGTCAACGGTCAGAACGCCCCGGCCAGCCTCCGGCCACTCGCCGGAACGCACCGGCGTGTTCCGGGAGTCGAGAATCCGGTAGCGGACCGGTTTGACATAATTTTTACGAAGGGAGAAGCTTGGCGACTCCGATTCCAGATAGATTCCGGTAGTGTTTCCGATGACGATCGCGTCGCCGGAGTCGATCGGTTCGAACAAACGGCAGTGAAAAGCGGGAGAACAGCAAGCAGACTCAGTAGATTTCTTTTCATGGTACAGAGAAATTTTTTTCAATACAGATTCAACAACGGCCCGTCCTGCCGGAGCACGACGCTTCGGCGGAACGGGGCCTTTTTTTCATATCGTTTACCAGGCGGCCCGGCCGAATTGATCGACCCAGTAGGTATAGCCCCGCGATTTTAATTCCGAAGCAGAGAGGTATTCCACATGACCGTCCGCATAGGTGATGTTGGCCCCGACGGAATGAACCCAGCCGATGCCGCTGGGGCCGCCGGCGAATTTGTTGTTGGGAATGAAATAGGCGAACCCGCGGTTGGGCTGCGCCACATTGAAAGGCCGTCTGACATCGGCCAGAAACGGAATCCGGGAGAGCTGTTTCATCTTGGACAGGACAAAGAAGTGATTGGGATCAACCATGAGATAGTACTGCCCCATTTCCTCCCGGTTCAGCCAGTAGAATTCGTCGGTCCTGACATAACCCGCACCGCTGTCCGGGCGGTGAATGCCGATGGAGATATAGTTGAACTCCTCCTGGGTCGGATTCTGTTCCGTCGGGCAGGAAAATACGGTCCGGGGCAGCTTGTAGAGCTGGTTCATCACCGCCGCATAGGTGCCGTAGCCGCGCGCTGTTATCACAAAATAATTGGAGAAATCGCTGGAATACATCATTTCCGCTTTGCCTACCTGATTCATATTGGCCGAACAGGAGGCCCGTTTGGCCGTTTCCCGCGCCTTGTTCAGGGCAGGCAGCAGCAGAGCGGCGAGGATCGCAATGATAGCGATAACGATTAATAATTCAATCAAGGTAAAGTAAATGCTTTCCGATTCCGCTTTGTTGCCATGGGGAAATTTGTGTTTCTTGTGCAACGTCTTCATGACTGCCATTTCAACCATCTCCTTTGTTGGGTATGAGAATATCGGGTTGTATGCGATTGCTTCGCGGTCAAAACTCCAGTTGACGGAGAAAACGGAGAACGTCTGTCAGATTGAAAAACAACATGGCTTCAGGCGATCGAAATTTTACCGGGGCAGGCAGTTTGTTCTTCCATCTTCACCAGTGGCACCGGCACAATGATTCGGGAATCTTCTGGTTTCCTGCCGTCGATCACATCGAGAAGCAGTTCAACCGCGGCACATGCAATTTTCTCCACATCGATATAGAAGTAATCGCCGATACAGTGCGGCGGCATGAAAAAGGGCAGCTGTTCACATCGCTCATAGATGAAATGCGGCACATTCCTCGTCCGTTCCCGCCAGTAAAGATAGGCGGTTGCGGCAATGGTGTCATCCGGAATCACCAGGCAGTCCGGCCGTTTCTCATCCGGCAGATTCCAGAGCCGGTCGAGTGCTTCGGTGATTCTGGCCTGCCGCTGTTCCTGATGCGGCTCCTCGTTGAACCGGTCCAGGCCGCAGCAGTAGGTATCTGCGTTTTCCGGGAAAAAGCGGGCGTAAAGGCCCCGGATCCCCTCCGGACGGGGGCCGTTGTAGGTGATGACGGCCGGGTGTGAGAACCCCGCGTTCGCGGGCCAGTTGAAACGCTCTGCTGCAGAAGTCTTCCTGCTGCACAACGGCTCCGTATGGCCACGCGGCCGTCCCCACGGAGCAGACGGGAATTTTCCGGGTGCGGAAGAACTTCCGCGCCTCTTCGTCAAAAGAACTGGTCGTCAGAATTCCATCCAGATTGCGTCGGGCGATATTGCGAGCCAGGCCGTCATACATATCCAGAGAGTCGCACTCGCATTTCTGAATGTTCCGGCGAATGAAGGGAATTTCCTGGCAGGCATGGTCGACGAACTGTGTCCGCAAACTTTGCTGAAGTACAGCTCCATATGGATAGTTGGCGATGCGGAACTCCACCATCCCGATCCGCCGTCCGACGTAACCGTTGAAATTATCTTCCAGCAGGAAAACCCCTTTTTGGGGCGGATTTCCAGAATGCCGTCGTCCGCGAACAGTTTGAACGCCCGCTCAATAGTTACGGCTCCAACGCCGAGCCGGCTGCGCAGACAGGCCTGGGATGGCAGTTTGTCACCCCGTTTCAACCTGGCGCTCTTGATGAAGCTCACCAACTCCCGGCGAACCGCTTCTGTACGATTTTCCTGGCTGTTTTTCATGTGTAACCTACTTTTGGTTTACAAATATTATACCTGATTTCCAGAGGAAAGTCAAGAGGAAAAAAGAAAAAATGCAAAAAAACTGCGATGTTACCGATAGAATGGGCAATGCTGGTCCGGTTTTGCTAGATTGTGTCGTCAATAGTTAAAAGACCCAAGCTGCAATACACCTGATTTGTACTGCAGCAAGAAACGAAGCAGTGTTTTTAGCATATCTGGTTGCGACTCCGCGCCAACGTTTTAATATCATGAATGCATTCTCGACAAAGTGCCGTAACTTGTACAACTCCTTGTCGTATTCACGTTGCGTTTTGCGATTCTTTCTTGGCGGAATAACTGCCTTCATCCCTGCTTTTTCCGCTTTCTCGACAATTGCGTCCGAATCATAACCGCGGTCTGCCAGAAGAACCTTCGCTTTGATGTTATCAATCAAGGCTTCAGCCTGCTTACAATCCGCCGTGGTACCTTCTGTAATAAGGATTCTGACCGGCATACCATGCGCATCCACGGCCAAATGTATCTTGGTGTTGAGCCCCCTTTTGTCTTGGCCATATCTTGATTGCCTCCACGAGCACCACTCCCATGTGCATGAACTTTGATATGACTTGCATCAATCATCAACAGCTCAAATTCTGGATTGTCAATCAATTCCTGCAATAATTTCTCCCAAACTCCTTTGTCACGCCAACGGCAAAAACGCCGGTGAGTATTTTTCCAATCTCCGTAACTCGGTGGCAAATCACGCCAAGGTGCCCCCGTTCGTAAAATCCAAAATACCGCATTGATAAATTGCCGGTTGTCGCGAGCGTTGCCGCCCCAAGTTCCCTTGCGCCCCGGTAGCAAAAATTCGATTTTAGCCCAAGATTCATCCGATATATCATGTCGTTCGTATGCATTCGCCATTTTCCCGATATCCTTTTTTTGACGTTTGCATAATATAGCACAAATCTATTGACGACACAACCTAGGCAGGAATTGCCCTCTTATGAGGCGGGAACCTGTCTCCGGCTGGAGTTGCGGATTGCGTCGAGTGACAGTTTTCAGGGAGTTAAATTGGATTTTCCCTGCAATGAAACGATCACGTATTCATTGGAAAATTCAACACTTGACAGCAGCAGGGGATCTTCGGGAAACGATAGAGACATTCTCTCTTGCGATGCAGGCTGATATCTCATGAAGGAAACGGACCGTTCCCCTCGGAGTGGGCCCGGGGTGCACCCGAAGAGAACGGGAGTTTTGAGTGATGAAACGGCCATGAGGAGCGATTGAGCCGGGGCCCGGGGCATCCGGGAGCGGCAGATCCATCGGCGCCGCAGACGTTGCAGGGAAAAGTATGGCTGCTGCAGATCAGCTCCGCATCACCCGTCGCCCGAACGTTTGACCAGACTTGGAAGAAGTTGTCATCCTTCCAGTGGGAACAACAGGTGGCTGCTGGCCGCAACCGTTTCGACAGGACGGTTGCCCGCGTCACGCCTTTCCCCTCTCCGCTTTACGAAGCGTAGGGGCTATTGAAGCATCCGCATGATGAACCCCACCAGAACCGCCGCGAAGAGTTCTCTCCCGGATGCCGCTGATCTCCTGAGACCAGCAGCGCGAGATGACAATCGCAACTACCACGATGGAGACGTCAAAACAGCCTTTGATTGTCCCGAACGGGAAGCCGTACTCCTTCGAAAACGTGCGGACAAATCCGTCGTCCGGCATGAAGGAGATATCCACCAGAAGCTGAAACGCGATGCCGGTCGCCAGCATGACACCGCCGAACAACTCTTCCTCCAGGCGGAGCAGGTAGCTTTCCGGAATGTAAAACGAGGAGATCCATATTCCCAGGTTGATAAAGAAGCCAAACCCGAAAAAGCGTCAGCAGCTGCCCCAGCCGGGACCTGTGAAAGCGGCTGCGCAGAATGGTAAGCTGCATCAGCAGAAAGAGGATGTTGAGACAGACTGTCGCTTCCCCAGAGTCCAGGGAATGATGAACGTCGTGACATAGGGCAGGCTTGAGATGGGGGAGGTCTCCTGCCCTGACCGGGGGCTGAAAGCCATGCTGGAGCCGTCGAAAATAAGTCCAATGAAGAAGAGAATAAAACGTTTTTTTGCTGTAGCGCGATTTCATGATTGTGGATTCCGACAATTTTTCTGAATCTGTGGCAGGCCGTGCAGCAGATGGGTGAGATTTTCTCCGGAGAGCTCCCGGCAGGCGGCCTCTTCCATTTCCCGAAAGATCTCCTGGATGCGGCAGCTGATGCAGAGGAGCCGCTGCAGACGGATATCGCCCGGCTCATTGTCCGGAATGAACTGCTCAGCAGTTCGCAGATTCTCGCCGAGGCGGAAGAGCTGCTGGATGAAACGCAGCAATGAGGATTCTCTTCTCATTGGTCTGGCTCTGCTGCACGGCAGTGCTTCCGGCCGCCGAAGTCGGGCTGGAAACTCTGCCGTGGACCGACGCCGCCTGGTTCTGGACGGCCGACGGTCCCGCTTTGCCGCGGATCAATACCAATCTTTCGGGGCGGGGGACCATTTCCATCGGCGGCGTCCGATTCGAGCGGGGAATCTGTGGCCACACCGGCTTCAGTGTCGTCTACAATCTGGATCGGAATGCGGAATCCTTTTCCGCCCGGATCGGGATCGAGGACGAACGGCATCCGAAAGATTCCGGAAACGAGGCGGAGGTTCCGTTTGCGGATCACTTGTGAAAGGGACGACTACCTCGCGCGAGAAGAGCCTCCGCTGCATCTTTTTTTCTGTGACCGCTTCTGTGAGCTGGAATCGCATGGCCCGACCCGGCTGCTGTATCCGGGGAGCGTATTTCACTCTCGGAGCAGTGGACTCCGTAATTCCGGGGGCGGGATCCCCGTTTTCCGTGGCGCCGCAATTCGGGAGCTGCGTCGCGAATCCCGAACCGCTTCCGCGGCCCCGGATCGGATTCGCCACAAAGAGGACTTACGGCTGTTGCAGGAAATTTTTCGACGATCTGTGGAACTTATTCCGCCGGAACCAGCGTGATCTTCCGCAACTGATCCGAACCCTCGACCAGCCGAGATCGGCGGTTGCGGAATCTCATCTGGACGGGCTCCTGGTCTACAACCGGGGGATTTTCTCCCGCCGGACGACGCCTCGCCAGTGCTTCCTCTGCAGTCTACAGACATTGGGCGAAGAGAAATCAAGTTGTATAAATTACACCGGTGTAATTTTTTTGAATAAAATACATCGGTGCTATTGACATTCTTTCTTGTCCGAGGTATAATTTTATAAAGAGACAAGGATGTCGGGGAGGGGGCACCGGTGACGAATTGGAGTGGTACGAATTTCCGGCCGGATTTGCGACTTCCGTTTTGTCAAGAAGAAATTGAAAGGGGTACGGCAGATGAAGAGTTCATTTTTTCGAAGGACCATTCGGCAGGATACATTCACTCTGATCGAACTTTTAATCACAATTGCTATCATAGCCATTCTTGCTGCAATGCTTCTTCCGGCGCTGAACCGGGCGCGTGAGGCTGCCCGTAGAATCTCCTGTGTCAACAATATCCGGGGAATTTATTCCGGCGGCATCATCCTTTACGTCAATGATTTCAACGGATGGCTCCCCCCGACGGCGGACAATGCGCAGTATGTCGCATTTGTGAATTTGTATATCAGAGCTGCCTTTGAAAAAGAGATTGCGACGTTGGTGACCAGCGAACAGAAGATCGGACTGCTGAATTCCGGTCCGGCCCGGCGTGTGCCGCAGGGATTTTTCTACTGTCCGGCGGTGCCGCCCACCTGTTCCGCCTCGCCGAGCTGGGAGGGGGGGACGGAGGCGGCCTGGTTTCTCTCCAATTACGTTCCCGCCCAGAATCGGACCTCGCTTGCCAACAGCGCGGGGTCGGGAAAGAATCTGCCGGGCTGGTATATGCTCGGGCGCGGCGCGAGCGGTTCACCACAGTGGCGTGCCGTCCGCCGGTTTCATGATGTGGCTGCCAACTCCATTCTGCTGGCGGAAACCAATTATCGGCGGGTGGCGACCGTCAGCTACGGCAAGGTCAATCAGGCCGCCATGTTTCTGGAGACGAGCGACAACGTGAATCAATTCCCGAATCTGCTCGGCGGACTCGGTTACAATTTTCATTCGAGGCAGGCCAACGTGTTGACGGTTGACGGTGCGGTGACCAGTGTGACGCCCGGCGGAATCGATCCGGCGACGTTGAAACTGCGTTGAAGGAGAGAAGGGATTGCTGCGATGAAGAAAAGGTCTTTTTCTGGGGAATTCTGGCCGGAATTCTATCCGGCCTTGCGCTTCCGGCCGCGGAGGAAATCGCCATGGATTTCGGCGCGTCCCGGTGGAAACTTGGGAAACATGTCCGCCTGAAGGATGGCATCATTACCGTGGAGGTGCCGGATACGCCGGAAAAGATGAAACAGCATTTCGCCGTCTGTCCGATCGATCTCAAACCGCTGTACGGGCAGACGGTCAGCTTCTCGATCGAGGCGAAAGGGAATGATATTTCCACACCTGCGAAATTCTGGAACGGCGGCAAGGTGATGCTCTCCTTCCGGGATCGGGAGGGAAAAATGATGTGGCCGGGATCGAGCCGGATCTCCGGCTCGTTCGACTGGCGGGAATTCGGGTTTTCCGCGACGATCCCGGAAGGAGCGACCGAAGGCAGACTCAATCTCGGACTTCAGCAGAGTTCGGGAAAGATCGAGTTCCGGCTTGATTCGCTCAAGGTTCATCTGATGTTCCCCGGATCAACCGGGACCACCGGGCCGTCTACTCCGGAACGCTCGCTAACACCCCGCCGCTGCGCGGCGTGATGTCGCCCCACAAGTTCACGGAGGAGGATTTCAGGACGCTCAAGGCCTGGAACGTCAATCTGGTGCGCGCCCAGATCACCCGCCGCTGGGGGCAGTTCGACACCGATCAGGACCTTGAGGAGTACGATCGATGGTTCGACGGCAAACTCGCGCATCTGGAACAGGCACTCCAGTGGGCCGGAAAGTACGGCATCAAAATGATTTTCGATATGCACACTCCCCCGGGCGGGCGGAACCGGCAGCGTGAGATGACCATGTTCTTCAAAAAAGAAATACGCCGATCACTACATCCGGTGCTGGGAACGCGTGGCGAAGCGCTTCAAGGGCAATCCCGCCGTTCTGGGGGTATGACCTGCTCAATGAGCCGGTTCAGCAGCGGCGGGCGCCGTACGACTACTGGAACATTCAGCGCATGGCGGCGGAGGCGATCCGCGGAATCGATCCCGACGCGGTCATCATCGTGGAATCGAACCTGTGGGCGGCGCCGGCGACCTTTCAGTATCTTTCTCCGCTGAAGATGGATAATGTGATCTATCAGGTTCACATGTACCAGCCGGGGGGCGTTCACCCATCAGGGGGTGAACAATGCGTTCGGCGAGCAGGGAAAACGTATGCTGGTCCGGTATCCCGGCACGATTGGCGGAACATACTGGGACCGGAATGCACTTCGCAGGGTGCTGCAGCCGGTTCGGGATTTCCAGCTGCGGCACAACGCCCGGATTCTGGTCGGGGAATTTTCCGCGATAGCCTGGGCGCCGGGCGCGGAGCAATACCTGGCGGACTGCATCGCCATCTTCGAGGAGTACGGCTGGGACTGGACCTACCATGCGTTCCGGGAGTGGCGCGGCTGGAGTGTCGAACATGCGGGGCCCGATTCCGGACACCTTGTCCCGTCTCCGGACAATCCGCGCCGGCGGGTTCTGCTGGAGGCTTTTCAAAAGAACCGGCCGTTTCCTGCGGAGGCTGTCTCCGGCGGGGAGCGCGGTGCGGGGGAGCGGAACTCCGCCGGTGAAGTGCGCCGGGGTAATTGATCCGGCGGGAAAAACACACCTGCGCTATTGACATTTTTCCTGTTTCGCACTAATATTATAGCAGGAGAAACGGAGAACTCATGGAACGACCGACTTTGCTTCCGGGGCGGGGGCCGAAATACCGCCTGATTGCCGATCAGCTGATCGGGCAGATCCGCACCGGGGTGCTGACGCCGGGCGAGCGGCTTCCGGGGAACGTGTCTTTGCAAAACAGCTTGGGCTTTCGGTGGCGACGGTGGTGGCCGCCGTAAAGGAGCTGGAGGCGAGGGGCTATGCGGTCCGCCGCCGCGGTTCCGGGACCTACATCGCGAATCCCGAACCGCTTCAGCGGCCCCGGATCGGATTCGTCACGGAGAAGGCCTACACCTATTGCAGGGAAATTTTCGATAATCTGTGGACCTTCTTCAGCCGGAACCAGTGTGATCTTCTGCCGCTGATCCGCACTGTCGATCAGCTGGAATCGGCGGTTGCGGAATATCATCTGGACGGGCTCCTGGTCTACAACCGGGGAATTTTTCCCGCCGGACGATTCAGCAGATTCAGGCGAAAGGGGTTCCCCTGCTTCTGCTGAGCGCGGTGCAGAACGAGTTTTCCGACTGTTCTTTCGGGTACTCCAACGAGGAGCTGATCGAGGATGCGGTGCATTATCTTGTTTCCATGGGGCATACGCAGATCGGTCTGCTGCTGGGGCGCGACACGATCGTGCCGAACAACTACCGGAAGGAGTACTTTTTCAGAAGATGTGGGAACACCGGCTTCCGGTCAATCCCGCCTGGGTGGTGACGTCGGATCTGGAAGCGCGCCTTCCCGCCTTTCTCGCCTCGCCGGAGCGTCCCGGGGCGGTCATCATCGGCAACGGGGTGTCGCAGCCGACCGTCAGCCGGGGAATCGACGCCTGCGGACTTCACGTGCCGGAGGATCTTTCCGTTCTGGTTCTGGATGATTATCTGGAACTCTACTGCCGGGAACAGTTCAAGATCGTCAGGGAGTATACCCGGTTCCGGATCAATGTGGCGGATTTTTCCACGCAGGCCGCCGACTACCTGCTTCGGCGGATTCGCGGGGAGAATCCGGAAAAACCCTGTGTCCGGAACTACGAATTCGTCGACGCCGGAACCTGCCGGCCGCCGGAGCAGATGTCCTGACCTCTCCCGAGGGAATGCTGCCGGTCGGACTCCTCCTCTCGTTTGAACCCCTATCTGCAAAAAATTTCTTTTTTTCCGTTTCGGGACTTGACATTTCAACGCCTTTGCTTCATAATATGATAAAGCGCTTAATCTAACAGCGGGTGAAGTGTGGTTAGACTGATAGACATTGCGGAACGGGCGGGAGTTTCCCCGGGAACGGTTTCGGCCGTGCTGAGCGGACGGGGGAACAGCATCCGGTTTTCGAAGGAGAAAGCCGAGAAGATCCGCGCCATCGCCCGGGAGATGAACTATATCCCGAACTTTTCCGCGAAGATGCTGAGCGGGCAGTCATCGCATACGCTCGGGGTGCTGATCGACAGCGGAGATGTTGCGGTCCGCTACGAACAGCTCGCCGCCATCGACCAGGCGGCGGAACGGCGCGGCTACCGGCTGCTGATTGCGGAGGCGCATGCCAACGCCGAGAAACTGCTGCTCAACCACCGCACACTGCTCCAGTACGGCGTTGACGGAGTGATCTGCCACGCCAACAGCGTCCATGAATCGCTGCGGACCGAAAAGAATGTGGTATTCTACGGCGCGGAACCCTTCGACGGCATCCCGTCGGTCTATTATGATATCGAGGCGGGATATCGCCAGGCTCTGGCGCAGTTCAGGCAGGAAGGACGGAAACGGCCTGCCCTGGTGATGTCCTGGGATATCAAGCGGGATTCCATACGGGCACGGCATCGGGCGTTCCACAATCTGGAAGATGAACTCTCCGGCGGACTCTTCACCCTGAACTGGGGCAAGGCGTGTTCCAGCGATGTACGGGCGGAGATCGGAACGCTGATTGACGAGGTGCTGCTGCCGAAGAAAATCGATGCGCTGATCATGCAGAATGACCTGCTCGCCCTCTCTCTGCTCTTCGAACTGCAGCTGCGCGGGATCCCGGTGCCGCAGGCGATCTCCGTTGTCGGGCAGGACAACTCGCCGTTCTGCAATTATACCCGGCCCGCGCTTTCGACGATCGATTCCAACCTGGATGGACTGGGGAATGCGGTGATGGAACTGATGCTCGAACGGCTGGAGCATCCGGAGCTGCCGATTCGTTCCGTCGGCATTCCCACTTTGCTGGTGAACCGGGATACCACCCTTGCAAGACAACATAAGGAGAAGAATTAAATGATGAGCGAAAAATGTTCCAGAAAATTCACGCTTATTGAACTTTTGATAGTTATTGCGATTATTGCAATTCTGGCGGCCCTGCTGCTGCCGGCGCTGAATCGGGCGAGATGCCGGGCATCGTCGATCGCCTGTCTGAATAATTTGAAGCATGTCTCGCTGATCTGCCTGCAATATGCCGAGGCATACAAGTCCTATTTTCCGACCTACAACAAATGGAACGGGAAACCGGAATGGGGATATCGCCTGATCTCCGCCGGATTTACGAAGGAGTCGGACTGGAAGTCCTTCTCCTGTCCACGGAGCACGTTCGCGGAGAGCTGCGAACCTCTGACGCGGCTGGTCACCTTCTGTTACGGACTCAATAATGGTTATGTGAGGCAGAAGAATCTTATCAATGTCTTCACCATCACAGACCATAAGGCCAATCATCCATACTTCACCGGCTGGGTCAGCAACGATTCCGACCGCGGGTTTTGGGTCGTGGCGAAACTTCCCCAGCCAAGCACCACAATCATGATGGCGGATACGAACGGCTCCAATTCCGCCGGGACCAAAGCTACATACCGGGAGTTGAACATGAAGTCGACACTGACCGGTTCCGGTTATCCGAAGGACTTTCACGACAACAACCGCTGCAACATGACATTCTGGGATGGGCACGCGGCGGCTGTCAGCGCTGCTGAACTCAACGTGCTTCTGCCGCGCAACGCCGTTCAATTCAGCGGTACAAACTGGAATATTTACGGAATATTAACCAAGTGATCCCGTCGATCCCGCTTCGGACCGGCAACACTCGCGTGCCGGATGTCCATGGGAAAGAAAAAACATACCAGATAAGAGCATATTGAAAATGAACATCGCACAACGTGTCGCATGCGTTTTGCCTTCGCCTCCCCGGATGATTTACGACCGGGCCGCACACTATTCCAACGTGATCGATCTGACGCTCGGAGATCCTGATCTGCCGCCGCCGCTCAACGTGAGGGAAGCGGCATGCAGAGCGATCATGGCGGGGAAAAACCCGTTACTCCGCCAATGCCGGACTGCCGGAACTGCGTTGTGCCATCGCCGGAGATATTCTGAAAAATACCGGAGTCGGAGCCGATCCTAAAAGCGAAATCATCGTTACCGTCGGCGCGATGGAAGCCGCTTTCCTGACGCTTTACACTCTCGTCGAGCCGGGTGACGAGGTGGTTATTCATGCGCCGTTCTGGATCAACTATTCGCAGGTGGTTCGCTCACTCGGAGCGACGCCGGTGTTTGTTTACACCCGGCCGGAGGATGATTTTCAACTCAGAGCGAAAGATCTTGAAGCGGTTGTCTCCGAAAAGACAAAGGTCGTTGTGCTGAATTCTCCCAACAATCCCTCTGGAGCGGTCATTCCGGAAAAAACTCTCGAAGAAATTGCGGAACTTGCACAAAAATACGATTTTACCGTGCTCTCCGATGAAATCTATGAATTTCTGATCTATGACGGCTGCCGTTGCCGCAGCATTCGCAGTTTCCCGGGATGAAAGAACGCACCGTTGTCATCAACGGCATGTCAAAGCGTTTTGCGATGACCGGCTGGCGGCTGGGATGGGCGGTCGGGCCGGAGGAACTGATTTCGCAGATGACTAAAATGCAGGAGAACATCGTCGCCTGTGCTCCGCTGCCCGCGCAGCACGCCGGAATCGAGGCTTTGAGTGATCGTACCGACATGGATTACATCCGGGATGAATTCCAGAGGAGGCGCGACGTCATCTTCAACGGCATCAACGCCATCGAAGGCTTGATGTGTCATCCGGTGCCGGCGACCTTCTATGCGATGATCGACATCGGCAGTACCGGACTCAGGGCGGAGGAGTTCGCCTTCCGGCTGCTGGATATGCAGAAGGTGGCCGTGGTGCACGGTTCTGCATACGGCGGGGAACATTACGACAATTTCATCCGCATCGCCTTCACCATGGAGGTGGAGAAACTGCAGGAGGCTCTGAGGCGAATCGGCAGGTTCATGGAATCGCTCCGGCGGTGACGGTGTATTCCGGACGATGAAGCGGAATGTGCGGGGATTTCTGTTTACGGGAAGCGCTTTTGCAACATAAGATGGGAAACGACAATTTTTTACAGGGGAAAAATGAGAATCGATCACAACAACCGGCCGAAGTGCCATTGCCTGATGCCGCGGACGGGGAACCAGCCAGTTGAAGGGGGGACTTTGAAATATGAGAGCGGCACGTCTGTATCAATGTGGCTCCCTGCGGTACACCCGCTACGGCATTGTCATGCTGTTCTTCTGGATCCTCTGGGGCGATTTCTGCCTGGTTCTGCTTGAAAATACCCGGCCGGTGATTGTTCCGCTGCTGCTGCGCTCCCATGAGGCCAGCAACTTTACCATCGGTCTGTTGTGCGGGAGTATTCCGCCGCTGCTGAACTTTATTGTAAACCCGGTAATCAGCACGGCGAGCGACCGGACCCGGACAAGATGGGGAAGGCGGATCCCCTATCTCATGTGCGGAATTCCTTTTGTTTCCATGTTTCTGATCCTGCTCGGATTCAGCGATCAGATCGGCGGGTGGCTGGCTCATCTGGTACTGGGAAAGGAGGCGGTTGTCGCTCCATTCGTCATCGGGGTTCTGGCTGTGTTTTCGGTCGGATTTCTCTTTTCGACCTGTTTGCCGGATGCGTTTACTACTATTTGTTTTCCGATGTCGTTCCTAAGGAACTGCTGGGGCGTTTTATGGGATTTTTTCCGTATGGCCGGAAGCTGTGGAGGACTGCTTTTCAATTTGCTTGTCATGCCCTACGTCCAGACTCACATGACGATCGTGTGCATCATGATTGCAGTGATCTATATCCTCGGTTTCGGCAGCATGTGCCTGAATGTCAAAGAGGGAGAATATCCTCCACCGGAACCGGCCGGGGAAAAATTCACGGATAAAATCATCCTCTATTTCCGGGAGTGCTTTTCGATGCCCTTCTGGCTGATCACCTTCTTCGGACTCGGCTTGAACTACGTATCCATTGTCTGCCGACAGCTGTTCAATCTTCTGTATGCCATTGAAACACTTCACATGACGACGGCACAGTATGGACGGATCATGGCATGCGGCAGCGTCGTACTGGTCTCTCTGGCGGTTCCGCTGGGCTTTCTGGTGGATCGTTTTCATCCGCTGCGCATGATCATCGCTGCGATGTGGCTGGTGATCGGCGCCAATATCTTCGGCTTTTTCTTCTGCCATGACTATGTGACGTTTTTCATCACTTCGATGCTTCTGACGGTTGTCTATGCCATGCAGACCAGTTCCGGACTGCCGCTGGCCATCAGTCTTTTCCCCGGAATCAGTTCGGGCAGTTTTCCAGCGCCAACGCGATGGTGAAGGCGATCATGCTGGTTCTGGCGAACGCGGTGGGCGGCTGGTTTATCGATCTGTTCGGGTATCAGTACATTTTTGTATGGGATTTCCTGTTTACATTCATCGCCGTACTGCTGTTGCACTGGGTCTACCGGCGGTGGAAACAGCTCGGGGGCGAAAAGGGATATGTCGCTCCGACAATCGCGATCAGGAGAACTTGAAGCCGGAAGAATGAAGAGAGCGCAATACCGTTTGACGTTTCCGGATTGTGGTGATTGCACATATCGTGCGGGCGGGGCAGGCACGGGAAAAGAGCGTTGCTGCTCCGATGAAAAGATCGAACAATCGATGAAAGAACTTGTATATTCAAAATCGGGCAGGGAGGAATAGATGAAGAGAATAATCCGCAAAACAATGACGTATGCAGCAGTTCTGATGCTTTCCGCCTGTCAGACGGTTGCGCGAGAGACGGTCGAAAAAGAAACTCGGATGAAAATTAAAAGAACCGATTGTGCCTTGACGATTGGCCGGGAGTTTCCGGAGCCGGGGCACACTGACGACCGATGATGACGGCAATCCCGTGTTGACGTATGATTTTTTCCCGGGGCGGCCGGTACGTCGGCGTCGAAATCCGGCTGCCCGCTCCGGGGTTGAAATCCTTCGCGGTCTCATTTGAGGCGGAGCGGAACTGCCGGGCATCGCTGGTGATTCTGGAGCCCGGAAACCGGCTCGAGACCCGGCGGCAACACTATGCCGCCGGCGCCGGTGAAATCGTTATCGATTCCCGAACCCAGTTCATCCAGTCCCGGGCGGCAGTCACCGGCAGAGGAGAGGCGGTACTCTTCCGGATCGAGAAATCCACCAACGCTCCGTTTAGCGGGCGCATGATCATAAAGGACATCCGCTATTCCGCCGGTGCGCCGGCGTCGGTTGTTTCGGACAAACCGGATCCCAATGCGCCGGTGAAAGAGCTGACCGTCGTTCCGTCGCTTTTCCATCGCTCTCACGGACTGGAATATCCGGGCGCGAGAACCATGCAGCTTCAGGTCCCCGAAGGGATCAAACTGGAATATGATTTCACCCATGGCGGCCGTTATATCGGTGCGGAGCTTGACCTGGAATATGCCGGCGCGACCCGCTTTGAGATCATTTTCGACGTGCCGCACCGGGTCAAGGTCTTCGGGCGCGCACTTTTCCCCGGCGGTTTTTACGAGACTCCAGCGGCATATTTCGAGGCGGGGACTGAGCTCAAGTTCACCATTGCCGCCAATGGTCCCTGGCGCAAGGTGCAGGGGCGTGCCGGACTGGATGGTGTGCTCGGCGGCGACATCGACCGGGCGATGCTCTGTGTGGAGAAAGCACCGGGTACTCCTGACGTCGGGAGCATCACCTATCGGAAGGTGATTTATTACGGCGCCGAAACTCCGCACGGCGAGAAGATCGCTCCGGCTTTGTCTCTCCCATCGCCGGTGTTTCTGTGGGATAAAGATCACGTTCAGCAGGTGAAAAACGGCGAGACGAAGCCCGGTATTCCCGGATGGTTCGCCGCTGACGTCCGGTTTGGCGGCACCGATTTTTCGATCGATCGGAACCGGCTGAATCCCAAAGCGTTCTCAATTTCGGCGTGGATTTACGTGGGGAAAGCGGATTCCTCATTTGCAAACGAGACCGGGACGTATCGTGACATCATCCGGAAAACGACAGTCAACTCCTTCGCAGCGAGCACCGAGTTCAAGTTCTCCCTCTGCAAGATGGTACCTGAACTGGCGTTTCAGGATGAAAACGGCATCTGGTGCGGCGTCATGCGGTATGGAAAGAATTTCCGTTCCGGAAACAACGGGAAGGAGTTCAAGCCGATCATCAGCCTGCCGCGGGTCAGGGGAAAATGAGTGGACCATGATTACCGGAACGTTTGACGCCGGAACGATCCGTACCTACATCAACGATGAATTCATTCTGGAATCCCGTTATCCCGGGCAGCGGAACATGTATTTTTCCACATCTCCGCTGAAACTCGGCAACCTTTTCGGCATGGTCGATAATATCGCCGTCTATGACAAGGCGCTGAAACCGGGGGAGGTCGCGCTGCGATACCGTGAAACGCAGGCGCAGTATGCGGGCAAGCAGTTTGCCCTGACTCCGCGGACCCGTGAGTTCCTGTCCACATTTGATCGCGATTTCAAGAAGCTTCTGCCGATCACGAAGCGCTATCTGGAGCATCTGCCGGAACGGGAACAGTACGATCATACGCCGGCTTTTACGCTCGGCCGGGTCAACGGGCAGATCATGATCCTCCGCGACGGCAGGCCGGAAACCAGCTTCTGCGTCGCTCCGGTGAATGCCTGGTTCCCGAAAGGCAGCGAAGCGGTGGCCGATTTCGCCGCGGCAGGCACACCGTATGTCCAGACGGTTTCCAACATCAACCCGAAACATGGCGGATGGGGGGATTCTCTTGATTTCACCTATCTGGAACAGAATCTGGAGACGACGATGAAGTATCATCCGAACTGCCGGGTGATCATACGGGTCAGTCTGGAACCGCCGGCATGGTGGAAGGCGCAGCACCGCGATGAAGCCGACCGCACCGAGGGCGGCAAAACCAGCAATATGCCCAGCATGAGCAGTACGGTCTGGCAGCAGGATGCGGCAAAGGCGCTGCAGCGCCTGATCGAACATTTTGAAAATCATCCGGTATACGGGCCGCGGATTGCCGGTTATCTGCTCGGCGGCGGACGCGCCAGCGAAATGGTACTGGTATGCCTCCCGTTACGGCTGGATCGACTACAATCCGAAGAACGTTCAGCGTTTCCGCCGTTGGCTGAAAAAACACTATCACGGCGATGTCGGGAAACTTCGCGCGGCATGGAACAACGATACCGTCACCTTTGAGACGGCGGAAATCCCTTCCGGCAGGCTGCGCGGAACTTCGGAACATGGATTTTTCCGCGATCTCAAAAAAGCGATGCCGGTGGCCGACCACCTGCGCTATATGAGTGAAGTGATCAGCGGCTGCATCTCAAAGATGGCGGCGGCGGCGCGCAAAAGCATGAAAACCCCCAAGCTGATCGGGGTGTTCAACGGCTACTCCACCTGGCACGATGATCTGAGCAATCAGGGGTTCCTGAACTTCGGCCGGGTGCTTGCCGATCCCAATATCGACTTCATCGCTTCGCCGGTGTGCTATCTCAACCGGCGGGCCGGATTCGCCGGAGACTACATGAATGGTTTCACCGCCGGCATCCGGCTGCACGGCAAGCTCTATTATGACGAGGCGGATATGCGTACCTGTTTCTGCAACGACACCAATGCCTACAAGACAACCACTCCGGAGGAGACCCGGTGTGTCTTATGGCGCAGCTGGGGAAATGCGATGACGCAGGGGACGACGCTCTGGTGGCTGCTGCTGGCCGGGAACAATACTTTCCACGATGAAAAATTGATTTCAGACATTGCGGAGATGAGCCGGCTGGAACAGAAGATCGTCACTCATGACCGCAGGCCGGTTGCCGAAATTGCAGTATTCTGTGATGAGGAAAGCATGTGTTTCGTCAATTCCCGGCAGAGAGTGTTTCACGCCTTCAACCGCGAGGCGCGGGAACGCCTCGCGCACATCGGGGCCCTGATGGATTTCTATCTGCTGAGCGATATCGGCAACGTGAATATGCCGGATTACAAAATCTATGTTTTCCTCAACGCCTACTACATGACGCCGGAGAAGCGGGCGTCGATCCAAAAAAGCTCGCAAAAAACAATGCGATTGCCGTCTGGTGCCACGCGCCGGGATATCTCTCGCCGCAGGGCAATCTGCATTCGACGATGAAAGAGCTGACCGGATTCCGTTTCGGCGATATTTCCAAGGTAAGCCGGACGCCGCTCGTTTTCACCTCGGCCGGGAAAGAGTTGCTGCCGGACATGGCAAAAGAGAACCGGGAGGAGTACACCATGTCGCCGCTCTTCTTTGTCAAACCCGATGCAGAAGACACGGTTCTGGCAAATATCGGCAAAGCTCCGGTACTGGTCAAACGTCAGGAAGTTTTCGGAACGTCACTTTTCTCCGCGGTGCCGCCGACTGCCGCACTGCTGCGAGATCTCTGCCGGGCGAACGGCATTCATATCTATATCGGCAGCAACGATGTTCTCCGGGCAAATGCCGGCGTGGTGATGGTTCATGCTTCGTCTGCCGGAGTGAAACGGATCAACATTCCTTGGCAGACGCCGGTACGGGAGGTGGTTTCCGGCAGAATTTTCAACAATGCCGGAAAGATTGAACTGCCGATGAAATTCGGTCAGACCGCAATTTTTATTCCTGCATCGCGTTGACGGGCGGCCGGTGCGGGGAAATACCGCTTGCTTTTCTTTCGCGGCGTGCTAGATTATTCCATTCGGAGACGGCGGTCGGCGGGAGACATCTCTCCTCCTCCCGGACGACCCGAAGCGGAGGCGCTTTCGATGCAGTTGCAAATCAAACGAGGTGAAGGAATGCGTTTTTCTCCTTATTCCGATCTGATGCAGCGCTATTACGGCAGGATGGCGCGGGAGTGCGCCGCAAGGCGGCGCCGGGAGCTGGCCGCGGTGGATTCTCCGGAGAAGGCGCTGGCATACGTCCAGCTCGCCCGGGAGCGGATCCGTACCGCCTTCGGTCCCTTGCCGGAGCGGCGTGTCGCGAATGTCGCCACCACAGGTGTGATCGAGCGTGACGACGTGCGGATGGAGAAGATTCTTTTCGAATGCGCCCCGGCTTCCACATGACCGGCATCCTCTACCGGCCGCTGCGGCTGGAGACTCCGGCGCCCGGCGTGCTCGCATTGCTCGGCCACAACGACAACGGCAAGGCGGCCCGCAACCAGCAGAGCTGCTGCGTCGGACTTGCCCGCAAAGGGGCGGTGGTGTTCTCCGTCGATCCGATAGGGCAGGGGGGAGAAAGCAGTATCCGGAGGATCCGCGGCGCACCGGCTGTGTCTGGGAGCACAACATGGCGGGCAAACAGCTCTCGCTCTGCGGCGAGTTTTTTCGGGGCGTGGCGGTTGGCCGATGCGAAGGCGGCGCTCGACTGTCTCGCCGCCCGTCCCGAGGTTGACGGAGCGAGACTTGCCGTGACCGGCGCTTCCGGCGGTGGAACGCTTTCGAGCTACCTTTTCGCGCTGGACGACCGGCTGAGCATGGCGGCTCCCGCCTGTTACCTTACCACCTTCCGGCGCAACTTTGAGAATGAGCTGCCGACCGATGCGGAACAGATTCCGCCGGGGCTGTGGGCGGCGGGCGGCGACATGGCGGACTTTCTGATCGCCCGCGCGCCGCATCCGGCGCTGATTCTGGCGGTGGAGGATGACTTCTTCGATCCGCGCGGCGCGACGGAGACGCTGGAAGAGGCGCGGCGCATCTACGCGCTTCTGGGGGCGGAACAGGAGGTCGAACTCTTCGTCGGCGAGGGCGGCCACTGCCTCGGGCCGCAGCTGCGGCGTGCGGCGTATGAGTTCTTCACCCGCCACTGGTTCGGGCGGGGAACGGCGTGGAAGAGCCTTTCGAACCGCTTCCCGACGAGGAACTTTTCGTCACCCCCGGCGGGCTGGTGGCGGAACTTCCGGGCGAGGTGACGCTGCCGGACCATCTCGCCCGCCGGGCGGCGGAGTCGGTGCGGAATCGTTCGCCGGAAGGGGCCCGGATTGCCGATTTCCTGAAGCGTTCCCTTCAGGCGGAACCTGCGGTTGCTGCTCCGGAGTACCGGGTCCTGCGCGGCCGTACCGGGGAAAACGGTCTCAGCTGTCTTGCTCTGCAGATCGAGCCGGAAGCGGAAGCGTTTCTGCAGTTCCGCAGGACCTGGGGAGCATTTCACCTGCCGCCGGGGGAAAAGTGCACGCTCTATCTGCCGCACGTCGATGCGGAAGAGGAGTTCGACGCCGGAATTCCGGAGGAGTCGGAGTTTCAGGGCCGCTCTTCGCGCTGGATGTGCGCGGCTCCGGAAAATCGGCGCCGCTGACCTGCGACCGGGGAAGGGATTACTTCGATATGTACGGCAGCGACTACTTCTACGACGCGACCGGTCAGCTGCTCAACTCCCCTTATCTCGGCGGAAAGGTGCGGGATCTCTTCGGCGCGATCGCGCTGCTGCACTCCGTCGGATACACCGAACTCACCCTCGTCGGGCGCGGCCTCGGCGGGCTAATTGCGGCCTATGCCGCCGGGATCGATTCCACCGGAATCCGGCGCATCCGGCTGCGGAACGTGCCCGCTCCTGGGGCGAGCTGATGCGGAAGGGGAGTTTCTCTGGCCGCAGTCCCACCTGATTCCGGGAATGCTCCGGGAATTCGACCTCGACGATCTCTACCGGCTGCTGGCGGAGCGGTGCGACTTCCGGCTCTCCGACCCGTGGGACGGCTTCTTTCAGTCGGCGGAGTGACCGGCTCCGATCTGGTTCGGTATTGTAAGGCGCAGAACATTAGGAACTTCCGCTGTTTCGGTTCGAGGCGGAAGTTTTTTTCTGTTTTTTTCGTTCCGGTATTGCTTTTTAAAATGGTTTATGGTATAATATTAATGTAATACACCAATACACTTTGAGAGGGAGAAGGCGATGAAACCATCCGTCATCATCAAGGACGGCCGGGAGGCGGCGTATCTGCAGGTTGCGCGGCAGCTCCGGAGCCGTCTGGGGGAGGGGAAACTTCTCCGTGACGACGGCAGGCTGCCGAGTTTCCGGCAGCTTTCGGCGGAGTACGAGGTGAGCATCTGCGTGATTCAGCAGGCGATGCGGCTGCTGCGCGAGGAGTCGCTGATCGAGGTGCACCACGGTCGGAGCGGGCGGGTGGTCGCCGATGCTCCGGTGAAGACGGCGATTCTCAAGCTCGGGTTGATCCATCCGTATGCGCCTGACGGTCCGTTCGGACGACTGTTGCCCCTATGCGCTGCTCAAGGCTACCGAAGAGCATCACTGCGATGCGATGGTGACGGTACGTTCCTCCCGGCGGAATGCGAAGCAGGAGCGGGAAATCGCCGAAAATCTGCTCTACAACGGGTTCGACGGCATCATTCTCTCGCCGGAGGACACCTTTGCCAACGCGGCGTTTTTTCGAGGAGCTGTCGCAGTCGGTGCCGGTGATGCTGCTCGATCAGGCGATTCCCGGGAGTTTTCTGCCGGCGGTGGTGACCGACTACGCCGAAGGCGGCGACCGGATCGGGCGGGACCTCCGCGCCCGGGGGGCGGAAACGGGTTCTCGCGCTGCTCAATATTCAAAACAACAGCAGTATCCGGGACATGCTTCAGGCTCTGGAGCGGCATGTTGAGGTCCGCCGGCTCGAGGTACCGCTGTTCGACGCGGAAAATGAGATCGGGAACGGCAGCTACTCCCTGTGGAATCAGGTGGCGGAACAATTGAAAGAGGCGTTGCAGAAGGATTCCGCCGATGTGCTGTTCAGTCCCTTCAGCTGGCATCTTGATCTCCTGTACTGCAACGAGGTCCCGGCGGAGCTGCATCGCGGACGGCTGGCGGTTTCTCTCGTTAACGGATCGGTGAACTATTATTCCCGGGCGTATTTCCAGGAGGAGCTCATTGAGTGGCGCAGTTCCTTTCTCGATCTCTACCCGGCCGCGCTGGAGCGGTTGCTCAGATGGCGCGGTTCCGGCCGCCGCCCGACGGGGACGAAGAATTTGAAGATCACATTCTACCGGGAATATCACGCAAATCACCACAACGACGGAAAGGAGTTGCAATGAAAGGAATTCGAATGATCGGGCTCGGGCTTCTGCTCGGACTGGCGCTGGCGGCTGCGGGAGCGGAGAAGGTGCTCTTCTCCGCGGATTTCCTGCGGCAGGTCAAGCCGACCGCCACCCGCACGGTGTCGGAGGAAGACGGCGTGCAGGTGCTGACGATCCAGTCGAAGACGGAGGCGGGGAACAAGATTTCGATTCCGGTGGATCCTGCGTTGTTGTCGGGGAAGAGTGTGGTGTTCTCCGCCGAGGTGGAGCAGGAGAATGTTTCCGCTCCGCCGAAACCGTGGAACGGCGTCAAGGTGATGCTTTCGCTCGTCTATGCCGACGGAAAACATAACTACCCGCAGGCGCCCAACGCGGCGGGGACGCTGCCGTGGCAGACCCGCTCGGCCCGGATTTCGCTGCCGCAGCTGAAAAGCGCCGCCTTCACGCTCGGGCTGGAGGCGGTTTCCGGTACGGTCCGGTTCCGCAACGTGCAGATCGTCGAGGTGGAGATGCCCGATTACGAGAAACGTCTCGTCACCGGAACGGCCAACCGGAAGGATGCCGTGTACAGACCCGGCGAGGAGATGATGTTCTCCTTCCAGATCCTCAACGACGGCAAGCCGGAATCGGGGAAACTCCGGATCATCCGCGCGAGCGACGACGGCCGGAAGGAGACCTTCGAACGCGAAGTGAAGGCGGAGGCGCCATGTGTGGTGCGCGCTTCGCTGAATCAGCCCGGTTTCGTGATGGTCAAGGCGATACTGCTCGATCCCTACGGCACTCCGGCGAAACGGCGCAACGGTCGCAACGTGCAGTACGGACTCGCCGGCGGCGTCGCGGCGGATACCCTGAAGCAGGGCGTTCCGGAGCCGGCCGATTTCGACGCCTACTGGAGCCGGGCGAAAGAACAGCTCGCCGCGGTACCGCTCCGGGAACTCGAACGCAAGGTGCTGAAGGAGACGGCCGTTTCGACCATTTACGACGTCAAGGTGGCCTGCGCGGGGAAGCGGCCGGTTTCCGGGTATCTTGCGATTCCGAAGGGGCAAAGCCCGGTTCTCTGCCGCTGCGGATTTACTTCGACGGCTACGCGGTCCACAGCGCGCAGGTGCGGGAGTCGCCGAAGGCGATCTGTTTCTTCGTCAACGCACACGGCATTGAGAACAACCGTGAGGCGGCCTACTATACTGCGCTGGCGCGGGGAGAGCTCCGGGGATACGGGTTCCGAAACGAGGAGAATCAGAAGCCGGAGAGCTGTTACTTCAACAACATGATCCTGCGCGATTTGCGCGCACTGGAGTACGCCCGGAGCCTGCCGGAGTGGAATCAGAAGGAGGTCCATCTTGTCGGCGGCAGTCAGGGGGGCGTTTCAGACGATGGCGGTGGCCGGTCTGTCGGAGGGAATCACCTCGTGCGACATCAACATCCCGTGGTTCTGCGACCTCGGCGGGGTGAAGATCGGCCGGGTGCGCGGCTGGCGCCCGGAGTACGCGCCCGGGTTGGGATACTTCGACACGGTGAACTTCGCCCGGCGGGTCAAATGCCCGGTGAAGATCACCGCCGGACTCTCCGACTGGGTTTGTCCGCCCTCGGGCGTCTGGGTGCTTTACAACAATCTGCCGGGACCGGCGGAACTCACGATGCTGCAGGGGCTGGACCACGCGGTCTATCCGGGCTACAACCGGGCGAAGGCCGCCCGGACCTCCCATCGAAAGTAGATATCGGGAGAGCTTTCCGCCGGGCAATAGTGAGAGGAAAACAATACGAAAGGAATTCGGAATGCAGATGAAGCAAATGAAAATATGCTTGTTTCTGTTTTGATGCCTCTGCTTTCTATCGGACTTGCTGCCGGAGAAGTCGTCTATCGCTGCGACTTTTCTCCGGAAGAGTTAAAAGGATGGCGGTTCGGCAAGATCGCAACCTCTGAAAAAACGCCGGACGGCTACGTTCTCAAGATTACTGCTGCGGCAGACAAAACTCATAATAAGATCTCGCTGCCGCTCAATCTCGCGCCGTGGAGCGGGAAGATATTGCGTATGAGCTGCAAAATGAAGCTTGATGATGTAACCAAACCGAAACATAAGTGGAACGGTTCGAAATTCATGCTCGTATGGAAGCAGGGGCCGGACGGTACGATGCAGTATCGCCATCCCGAAGGACGATTCGGCACTGCCGACTGGTTCGATGTTGTCCATTATGCGGTGATTGGACCGAATCCGACTTCGGGCAGTCTTCAGCTTGGTCTGGAAGAGTCAAAAGGAACCATCCGGTTTCGCGATTTGAAACTTGAACTTCTGGAACTGACGGAGGTCTATCCGGCTGTGGCTCCGCCGGGACCCGGGCGGTTTACACCGATCGTGTATCACGTGCTCCGCGCAGACGAGGGGCGATGTCTCCTTCCCGGTTCCGCAACACGGTGATTTCGAAAGACCTGCCGGATCTGCGCAGCTGGGGGGCCAATCTGATTCGCTGGCAGCTGGTTCGCAACTGGAACAAGGTGGGAGACAACCGGAATGTCGAAGAGTACCTTGCCTGGATCGACGGGCGTATTCCGGAGGTCCAACAGGTTCTCGATAAGGCGCAGCAGCTCGGTATGAAGGTGGTGCTTGATCTCCATGTCGCACCGGGCGGTCGACGGGCGAACGGCGAAATGGAGATGTTTTACAACCGGAAATATGCCGACGCCTTTCTTGAGGCGTGGCGGCGGCTGGCACAGGCAGTCAAGGGACATCCTGCGCTCTATGGATACGACCTCATCAATGAACCGAAGCATCACCCGGGCGCACCGATCGACTACCTTGCTTTGCAGTATGAAGCGGCAAAGTTGTGCGTGCAATCGATCCGGAAACGCCGCTGATAGTCGAAGCAAACGATATGGCTTCGCCTCAGGAATTCTCCTATCTGCACGTACTGCCGCTCAAGGATGTAATCTACCAGGTTCACATGTACAAACCGGGTTCCTATACCCATCAAGGCGTGCGAAAGAGCCCGCTGACCGGACGATACCCGGGAAAAATCAATAATGCGGAATGGAATAAAGAGAGCCTCCGGGAAGCACTTCGTCCGGTCCGTGAATTTCAGCTCAAATACGGCGCGAAAATTTATGTGGGTGAGTTCTCTGCGATTCGCTGGGCTCCGGGAGGTGCACAGTACCTGGAGGATTGTCTCAGCCTTTTCGAGGAATACGGCTGGGATTGGAGTTATCATGCGTTTCGTGAATGGTCCGGCTGGAGTGTCGAGCACACCTCTGACCGCAACAATCCAGATCCCTCCCCTGTCGATACTGATCGAAAAAAGTCCTTATCAAGTATCTGAAACTTAACGACGAAAATAGTCTGAAAAATGAACATCAATTCTTTGGCGAATCGGAGCGAAGAGATGAAAACCAAAAAAAGCTGATGGTTAAGCCGGTTGACTGCTTCAAAGGAAAAAGATTATCCAGTATCTGTCTCTCATTTTTTCCATAAATTTACGCTTATTGAACTCCTTGTAGTAATAGCGATTATTGCAATACTGGCGGCGCTGCTGTTGCCGGCGTTGACGCAGGCACGCAGCCGTGCCAAACAGATCCAGTGCCTGGCCAATTTGAAACAGTTCGGGAACGCAATGCAGCTTTATGCCGCGGAGAATAATGATTTTATACCTGGAAAAGGAGAGGCGACGGATGGTTCAAAAATTACGATCTTGCAAAATTTCTCAGGAGCCCCGAAGGAGAATTTTGACAGCAGCAGCTGGCCGCCGAAGATCATGTGTCCCGGGGCACCCCATGCAGCAACCGGGAATGTCCAACGCTCTTACGGCATGCATGTCCGCGCATTACTGAATACCGGCAACGGAAACTATAACTTTCCGGGCAGTATCGTAACCTTACCCTCCGGAATTTCCCCGCCTTCAAGATGACGCGGGTACGGAACGCTTCCACGAAGTTTCTGCTGATGGACGCCACTGATTGGATGATCGAGAAAGAGGATGGAACATTCAAGTATCTGCTGGAAGGGGAACAGGATGGTACCGGCTCCTCGGGACTGATCGCCTATCGCCATCAGGGGCAAAGCGTCAATGTGCTGTTTTCGACGGCAGTGCAGACAATCGAGGACGGCTGACTATGGTTTATCGCAGTGGCGATATCCCTCCATGTCGCCATGGTGTCCTTATGAACGGTAAAGCCGTGCTGTGGTTAACAAACAGACAATGAGAAGAATACTTTGGGAGAACACACTCAGGCGGCGGCGGCGAGCAGCACCCCCGCAATGGCGCCGAGCGCGTAGCCGAGCACCTGAATCGCCACAAGGTGTTCATCGGCAATCGCGAGGATCATCCGGTGGAATTCGGTGACATCCTGCGCCGCGACTGAGGCTTCAATCCGGTGCGGCAGGTTGAGCCGGGCGATGAGGACCGCTTTCCCTTCGCCGCGCAGATAGTTGCCGATTCCTTTCCGCAGGGCGGGCAGAATCTGGTTGCGGATCATCTCCCATAACTCCGGAGAACGGAGCGTCTGATCGGCCAGCTCCGGGAGTTTTTTCCTGCAGGTAGTCGTGCAGGATCTCCTCCAGCTTGGTGGAACCCCGGGCAAGCAGTTCCCGGAGATGCTCCTGCGCCTCGGCACTGCGCAGATACTCCCGCACCCGGAGCGTGAAGCGCAGTACCTCATCGCGGATCAGCTCCTGCGTCGGCTCCTCGCCGAGCTTTTCGCTGATCTGGCGTTCGATGTGTTCCCAGTCGAGGTAGTCCACCAGCCCCGCCGCAAGGTCCGCCGGCACCAGAATGCGCGGCAGCAGCCGGAGTTTCTCACGCAGATAGTCCCGCACGCCGCTGCGCAGGTTGTCGCGCAGCAGCGCCGCCAGTTCAGGAGAGCGCTTGCGCAGTTCGTCGATGATCGCCGAAGCGAGCTTCTCCCGGTTTTTCGGGAGCGTTGAGGTAACCGGCCGCCACTTCATCCCATAACCGCCGGAGATTTTCCGTCGTCAGATTGTCCCGCAATCCGGTACGCAGCGCCTCTTCGACGTGTGGCGCAATGAATTCGGAGATCCGTTCCGAATAGCGTTGAAGAAAGCGGGTGGCGACGTCGCGCAACCGCAGCAGCAGGGATTCGTTTTCGAAGAGTTCCGTGGCGGCCTTGCCGATCTCAGTGGCGATTTCGTCCGGATCGATCAGGTTTCGGGGAATCTCTTCGCCCAGCACCCGCCCGATCCGATCTTTGTTGGCTGGAATCAGCCCCTGACGCCAGATGCCGAACGTCGCATAGCGCAGCCAGTGGCGGTCGGTGCGGCGGTAGGGCTTGAAGAGCATCTCGATGGCGATGAAGTTGGTGAGATAACCGACCGCCGCGCCGGTGAGAATCGGCATCGCCCAGTCAGTTACCCAGCCGGGGGCAATCCAGATGCCTGTACGGCGCAACAGCGGCAGCGCGACCAGTACCGGCAGCGTCGCCCAGCTCACCGGACGGATGATTTGCTCGGCGCTTCGCAGAATCCGGTCGCTCCGCCCCATCTTCCTCCTCCGGCGTTACCGGCTCGTCTTCGGCGCAAGGTCGATCAGGCCGCGGTTGACCGGCGCGGTGCGTTTCTCCTGCGGCGTCACCGCCGGCAGACTGCCGTCGTCATCTTCTTCCACGTCGTCGATCAATCTGCTCGCCCGGGTTTTTCCGTAGGAGGGATCCTTGAAATCAATGCCGACCCGGGCGGGTTCTCCGCCGACCAGCGTGACGGCCCCGCTCACCGGATCGCGCAGCAGCGACGGAATCGTCGAGGTGGTCTTGCGGTATTCGTTGGCAATGTTGGCACCGTCCAGACTGAAGGCGAGATAGTGGGCGACCTTCGGCGAGACCGGCATCAGAAGATGAATCCGGCTGAGCATGTCGATCTCAGCGTGAAACTTCTCCTGACCGATGGCGCGTCCGATCCGCATGACGCCGAACACCTTTTCCGCATCCTCGACGATCAGGTAGTAGTAGCGGTTGCTCCCTTCGACCAGCGAACGGATCGTGTAGGTGCGGGGAACCGCCTTGCCGGAATTTTTCCCTGAGAGATCGGGGATCCCCACGGTGCGGCTCCAGTTGTCAACCCCCTGGCCACCTGGAACTTGAGATCGCGGCTCTTGTATTCAACCGGGAGCATGCTGTGGGCGAGATAGACGTTGATCCGGTAGGTCCCGACAGGATCGATGTCATAATATTTGTTCACCGGCAGGACCATCCGTTTGACTTCGCCGGGGCCGAGCACCAGCCCGGTGACGGAGATCTCCGCGCCGGGGCGTTTCGGCACCAGTCGGCCGTTCGCATCGCGGATTTCAAAGAGAATGAACCCCTGCAGGCGCGGGTCGTTGCCGAACACCAGCGCCCGTCCCGAGTCGTTGCGCAGCGAAATGCAGGCGTAGACTGGTTCATACTGCATGTAGACTGTGCGGTTGAGGTCGATATCCAGCCCCATCTGGGCGTGGACGACAATGGCGGCCAGCAGAAGGAGGAGGCCGGTGACGAGTTTGCAGGAGGTGAGTTTTATCATGGTTTCCGGAATCCTTTCCTGGTTTCGAGCCGGGTTGAAATTTCTTCTGCGATGCGCTCCGGATCGAGCGCGTGACAGGCGGAATCGGCCGGACAGACCCGCTTCAGGCAGCGAATGCACGGCAGATCCCGCTGGAATGTTCTGCTCTCCGGGCTGTACGGGCCGGTACGCTCGGGATCGGTCGGGCCGAAAAACCGAAGACCGGACGGCGGAGCGCCGCCGCCGCGTGGATCGGCCCGGAGTCGTTGCTGATGACCACTTCCGCTTGGCGGAGCAGTTCCATCATCTCGCCGAGCGTGGTTCGACCACACAGGCGCAACAGCGGGAAATCCGCCGGAAGTGCCGCCGCAATCGCCTCTTCCGTCGGACACTCTCCGGTGGAACCGGTCGTGGCGAAATATAGATCCGGCCTTCGCCGGCGCAACGCTTCGCTCACCCGGGCGAAAAGCTCCGGCGGAAACTGTTTGCTGGCCCAGCGCGCCCCGGGAATCAGTATGGCAAGCGGTTTCGGCAGCGGTCCGCATTTCTTCTCCAGCGAAGCGGCGTTTGCGGGATGTTCCGGGAGCTCCGGCAGTTCGACCGCGCAGGGATCGCGGAAGAGCGCTCCGACCAGATTGACGTACCGTTCGACCGCATGCCCCGGCGGAACCGGCAGGGCGGTACGGTAGAACCAGCGGGCGAATTTTTCCCGCGGCGCGGCAAATCCGACGACCGGACCGCCCTTCGCCAGAAAGGCGAAGAGTGCGCTCCGGGTCAGCCCCTGAAAGTCGAGGATGAGATCGTACCGCTTGCGGCGCAGGTTGCGGACCAGACGGAAGAATTCCGGCAGCATGGTGCGGCACTTCCCCAGCTTCTTCCGCTCGAAGAGGATCGTTTCCGAAACCGGCCACGGACTGTAGTCGAGAATCCCGGCGAACGCCGGTGCAACCAGAAAATCCAACTCCGCTTCCGGGAGGCGCCGGTGCAGCTCCGCCAGCGCCGGAAACAGGTGGATGATATCCCCCAGACTGCTCGGCTTGATGACCAGAACGCGTTTGATTCTTCCGGCGTCAATCATGGGTTTGGACCGTTGGCGGTTACGTCCCGGCGGCAAGACGGAGCGCCAGCCGCTCCGGCAGCCCCGCGTCGATGATTTTATTCTGCGCCGCCCCGATGTCGTAGGGCAGGCGATAGCGGGTGATGATGTGTTTGTCCGTGTCGAACACGGCGAAGCTCGCACGGGGATCGCGGTTGCGCGGCTGGCCGATGCTGCCCACATTGAAGAGGTATTTGTACCCGACCTTCACCTCGACCGGGAGTTCGTCGGCGCAGTTGAAGTCGACGTTGGCGGTTTCATCATCGGCATTGGTGGTCCACTCCGGCAGATCGTCGATGCTCCGCTCGTTGAGGCTGGTGATCGGCTTCTTCACGAAGGCCACCGGCACGTGGGAGTGCCCGCAGAAACAGATCTGGGTAAACTGGTAGGAGAAGTTGTCCGCCGCGTGGTGCGCGTCGAAGATGTAACCCCAGTTTTCCGGCGTGTCGAGCGTGGCGTGAACTACCGTCGAGTTGGTGCCGGGAATGGTCGAACGGTAAGGCATGCTCACCAGCCAGGCGCGTTCCTCTTCGGTGAGCTGCTGCCGCGTCCAGTTCACGGCGAACTTCGCATGCGGATTGAAGCCGGACATCTCCGTATTGCCATTTGCCGTGTATTCGTCGTGGTTGCCACGCACCATGGCCGCCCAGTTGAGATCGCGGACCAGGTAGAGGCATTCGCGCGGTTCGGCGTTGTAGCCGACGATGTCGCCGAGCGAGACGTAACGGTCAACCGCAAGTTCGCGGCATTTCTCCAGAACCACTTTCAGTGCATCCCCGTTGGCATGAATGTCACTGAGAATCGCATATTTCGCCATCTTTGCCCAAAATCCCGGTCTGTTTCCGGGGCGGCGGTCCTTCCCGTCACCCGAACCTGAATACATACGATCCCGTGCGGCGCCGGCCCTCCGGAACCGCTCCGGGCAGAAGAGATGCGCCGGCTGCTGTAAGCCGGATTCTGTGCTCTCCGCGAACGGAGGCGGCAATCATCTGTCTGTGCGACCAGAACCCGGGATTGATAGCGCCGCGAGCAACGGCATCATCCCCTATTTGGTCTTGCTGCGGGAGGGGTTTACCATGCGACGCCGCTTTCGCTGACGCGCCCGGCGGGCTCTTACCCCGCCTTTTCACTTTGCCTCCGACGCGTCGGAGGCGGTATCTTTCTGTGGCACTGGCCTTCCCGCGGAATATGGTCCGCGGTATCCTTCTTTTCAAAAGGACTCCCTGCTCTGTGCAGTCCGGACTTTCCTCAGCGGCCCCGGAGTGAACTCCCGGCCGCCGCGACTGCCCGCAGCCGACACATCCCTATAGACCTGTTAATATAGCAATCTCTTTGAAATATACAAGAGCCGGCGCCGTTTTTTTGCCGACCTTTTCCGCACACCTGACGAAAAATATGGTTACTTTTTTCATTTGATTGCAGGAAGGGGGATTGACAAGCGGAACGGACGGGTATATATTCTGCACTGCCGTCAGAAATCAACCATTCTTACAACGGGTACTATGAAAGAAAAACAGAAAAATACAGTCGGTGAGGACCCTGGACCCCGATGGCGTGAAGCCGTGTCGGGCGGTATTTTTCTGTCCGGCCCGCGCTGCTGACCTCTTCATTCCGGAAGAGTTTCCGCCGCAGTGCGCCTGCGGCTTCACGCCTTCCAAAACGGTGATCCCGGCGTCATTCGTTCCGGCGCTTCTCTGCGTCCGGAAAGTGTGAGCAACTTCTTTTCAGGGATGGATTTGTCATGTTCAGATGTTACGATCTGGTCGATGGGCGCGTTCAGAGCTGTCCGGAGGGGCAGCTCGGAATCATTCAGGTGTACAGCGCCCCGACCGAGGAGGAGAAGCGCTACCTGGTCGAACAGTGCGGCATCGACGAGCATACGCTCGTTTCCGCGCTGGATGAGGGATGAAATTTCCCGTGTCGAGTATGAGCGCAACCACATCGCGGTGATTCTCAAACGGCCGCGCAATTTTCAGGTGGACCGCACGATGGCCTTCAAGGTGTCATCGATCGGCGCGTTCCTGTTCAAGGACCGCATCATCGTGCTCCAGGCCGAGCCGATGCCGCTCTTCGAACACGGGAGGATGCCGCTGCGGGGCAATACAATTCAGGGAGTGCTGCTGCGGCTGCTGCATCACTCCACCCATCATTTTCTGCAGCATCTGCGGATCATCCGCAACATCTCCGACGAGATCGAGAACAAGATCGAATTCGCGGTGACCAACAAGTCGCTGGTGAACATGTTCTCGCTGCTGAAGAGCCTCACCTATTACGAGAGCGCGACCAGCGCCAACCAGCTGCTGCTGCTCAAGCTCAAGAACGACGCGAACAAGATCGGCTTCAACGAGGAGGAGCTGGATTTTCTCGACGACATCACCGTCGAGAACAAGCAGTGCGACAACCTCGCCGGAATCTACGCCGGAATTCTGACCGGCATGTCCGACGCGCGGGTTTCGGTGGTCAGCAACAACCTCGCGGTCATCATGAAATATCTCGCGGTGATCAACGTGGTGTTCATGCCCGCGACTGTGCTCACCGGCCTGGGCGGCATGTCCGAATTTTCCATGATGACCGAAGGGCTCTGGTGGCCGCACGCCTACAGCGCGCTGGTGCTGGTGATGGTGGTGGTGGGATACATCACCTATCTTCTGGTCAAGCAGGTCGGGACGAATGACATCGGGAGGAGGCGCTGAAATGTCGGACAAGAAGAAAAATTACCTGCTCTCCCGCCGCCGTCGCGAGCGGTTCGAACGGCTCACGCTGCGTTTTGATCTCATCTCCGCCGGACTGGCGGCGGTGATCATTCTTGCGACGCTGGTCTCCGCCGGACGGCCGTATGAGCTCGGGCTGCCTTATGCGCACGGTTTCGCCCTCTGGTTTCTGCTGCTGCTCTCCTACATTCCGCTGGAGGTGGTCGGGCTCTTCAACTGGGTCTTCGGCATTCAGGACAATGCTTTCATGCGGTTTCTGGTGCAGGAGCATCAGGCGCTCGGCATGGGCTGTTCAATCTCGGCATGGTTGCCGCGATCTGGGTGCTGGTGCGTTTCTGGCTCGGGAAACGGTACGGCCTGGCGTTTCTGCGCACGACCGGCACCTTTCTGCTGATTCTGCTGGTGTGGGGATGCTTTCAGCTGCTCTGCTTCGCGGCGGTGACCATCTGGGGGCACGGCGGATTTTCACCGCTGCACCATCATCTGCGGCGGCCGGCGGAACCGGAAAAGGTGATTCTGGTCGACCAGAAACCGTGACCGAAGCGGTTTTCTGCCGCCCACGCCGGGATGGAGAATTCTGTAGAATTGATGGACTTTTCCGCAGTTTCCGCTCTTCGCGGTTGTAAACTCCGCCCCGCCGGATATCTTAATCCTCCGTATGAAACGCAACATGCGGAGGTTTTTCTATGATTGTCAAGACGATTCACTCGCTGGAAAAGGTGTTTTTCGACCGGTCTCCGGAACCGGCGGAGTGGAGTGCGGATGTCGCGGCCCGCGGGGAAGTGTATTCGTTCCAGGTGATGCTGGAGCCCGAAACGATGTCGGAACGCGGCGTCTGCCGGGTTGCGGTTCAATCCGAACTGCCGGTTGAAGTGCGGTTGGTGCAGAATGTGCCGGTGCGGCAGGCGGTGAATTTCAATCCCGACGACGATTTCCTGCGGAAGGAGCCCGGGCTTTATCCCGACCTGCTCGAGGAGCTTGACGAAGACCGTTTTCAGCTTTTCTACGGGCGGCAGACGCTGTGGGTGACGGTGCGGGTGCCGGAGAACGCCGCGCCGGAAGAGTACCCCGTCCGATTCGAATTCACCCGGGTGGAGTGGCCGAATCTGTGGAACCCCGATGTGGTGGCGACGGCGGAATTCCGGCTCAAGGTGGAGGCGTTCACACTGCCGCCGCAGCGGTTGCTCCGGCTGGAGTGGTTCCACGCCGACTGCCTGGCGGCTTACTATCAAGTCCCGTGCTGGAGCGGGGAACACTGGAGGATTGTGGAGGCCTTTCTGCGCAACGCCGTCCGGCACGGCATCAACTGCGTCTATACGCCGCTGTGGACGCCGCCGCTGGATACCGGGCTCGGCGGAGAGCGCCCCACCTGCCAGCTGCTCGATATCGAATATGATTCGGAATCCGGCTACCGTTTTGATTTCTCGAAGCTGGAGCGCTACCTTGATCTCGGCCTAGCCTGCGGGGCGGAGCGGTTCGCCATGAGCCATTTCTTCACGCAGTGGGGGGCGAGGTTCACTCCAAAAATCGTGGTCCGGGAAGGGGGCGTGAAGTCAAGCGTTTCGGCTGGCACGTGAAAGCGACCGATCCGGCCTACCGGGAGTTTCTCACCGCGCTGATGCCGGAGCTGCTCGCGCTGCTGCGCCGGAAGGGGCTGGAAAAGCGCTGCTTCTTCTCCATCTCCGACGAACCGAATCTGGAACAGCTCGACGACTACCGTGCGGCGGTGGAGCTGGTCAAGCCGCTGCTGGAGGGATTTCCGACGCTGGAGGCGCTCTCATCGTTCGAGTTTTTTCAGAAGGGGCTGGTGGAGAATCCGGTGCCGTCGAACAACCATATCGAACCCTTCGTCGGTCACGTGCGGGAGCTCTGGACCTACTACTGCTGCAGTCAGGAGTCCCGGGTGCCGAACCGCTTCATCGCGATGCCCCCCCGGCGGAACCGGATCATGGGAGTTCTCTCCTACGTCTACGATCTGGCCGGCTTCCTGCAGTGGGGGGTTCAACTTCTACTTTTCGCAGTATTCGCGGAAACTGATCGATCCTTTCGCCTCCACCGACAGCGACGGGGCGTTCCCGGCGGGGATCCCTTCCTCGTCTATCCGGGGCAGGGGGGCAAACCGCTCGATTCGATCCGGCACGAGGTGTTCTATGACGGACTTCAGGACCTGCGGGCGCTCCGGCTGCTGGAGTCGAAGATCGGGCGCGAGGCGGTGCTGGCGCTGATCGGTGAACATCTCACCATGGAGGAGTATCCCCGGCGCGACGAGTGGCTGCGGGGGATGCGTGAGCGTGTCTACCGGGAACTTGCCGCGAGGCGGTAAATCGGCTTCCCGGTTGCGATCTATCTCCAAAAAAAGGATTGGGGTAATTACGGAAAAACCGGTGCGGGGGACGATCTGCACCGGTTTTTTTCAAGATCGTTTCGGATGAAATTACCTGTTGCCGATTCCGAGGCCGCTGCGGACCAGGTAGTCGTAGCTGCGGCGGATCGCTTCAGTCATGTCGATCGAGCAGTAGTCGAGTTCGACCACGAGGTTGTCGATCCAGTCGGGGGTGGCGGCCAGCACGGCGGGGATGTCCATCTCGCCTTCCCCGAGCGGACGCAGCTCCACCTTGCGGTCATAAGTGCCGTTGACCATGCGCAGTTCGGCCTCCTTCTGGTGGATCAGACCGTCCTTGATGTGGATGAGCGACATGCGCGGCGCGAAGAGCTTCGCCATCTCCGCCGGGTCGTTGGCGCCGAAGTTGCTCGACCAGAAGGCGTCGATCTGGAACTTCACCTTCGGGCAGAGGTCGGCGTAGATCTGATATTTGAGCTTGCCGTCGAGCTTTTCGAATTCCCAGTTATGGTTGTGCTGGAAGAGTTCCAGCCCCTGCCGCCGCCAGCTTCTCCTGCATGATGTTGGTCTTTTCGGCGGTCGCCTTGATGGCGTCCAGATCCTTGAAATCCTCCGGGCCGTAGCCGCAGACCACCTGCTTGAGGCCGAGTTCGCCGGCCTGATCGATGGATTCGGAGATGTTGTCCACATTGCACCACGGGCGGTGCGAGGAGTACATCTCCAGCCCCAGATCGGCGATGATCTTGCGGAACTCTTTCGGGGAGAGCTGGAAGAAGCCGGCCGGCTCCACGGCGACGTAGCCGATGTCGGCGACGGTTTTGAGCACCTTCACGAAATCCTTTTCCGCCTCGTTGCGCAGAGAGTAGAGCTGAACGGCGATTTTGCGTTTCATTTTTGTTCTCCGGGTTGAATTAAGCTATACTATTCAGCGGGTGATTCCCGCTCACTGTCATTACTATAAATCGGGATGGCGAAAACGCAATTGACAGAACCTATCTTTTTTTTGACCGCAGATATGACGGCGGCCGCTCCGCTGCCGACGGTGATTTCTCCCCGGCTGGACGGCGGGGCGGAATTTTTTATGAAAAAACGGTGTAATTGCTTGTAATTTCGAAAAGTAAGTGATATGTTATATATTTTTTATCGGGCTGGAGCAGTATCCATGAGGGATCGGTTCCGGCGGTAGTGCAGACAAACGGAAAATCAACAGACAAAACAAGAACACAAACAACATGGCAGAAGAAACCAAATTTGCGGACAGCTTCCTGGATCTCTCCAACCTCCCGAGCTCGATGGACGAACTGCTCAAGAGTTCCGGAAGCACCAACGCCTTCAACAAGGGCAAGATCGTCGAAGGCACCATCGTCGCGAAGCGTCCGGACGGCGCGCTGGTCGACATCGGTTACAAGGCGGAAGGTTTCGTTCCCGCGTCCGAATTTCTCAAATTCGACGAGGCGAACGTCGGCGACAAGATCGACGTCTACCTCGAAGAGATTGAAAACCGCAACAATATGCCGGAGCTGAGCCTCGAAAAGGCCAATTCGATCAAAGCCTGGAACCGGATCACCACCGAGTACGGCGAAGGCCATGTTGTCAAGGGATTCATGCGTCACCGCGTCAAGGGCGGCATCATGGTCGATGTCGAAGGCTTCCCCGCCTTCCTGCCCGGTTCGCAGCTGGATGTCGGTCCGGTGCGCAACATGGAGGACTACATCGGCAAGGAGTTCGACGTCAAGATCATCAAGATCAATCAGGATCGCCGCAACATCGTCGTCTCCCGCCGCGAACTGCTCGAAGAGTCGCTGCGTGATCAGCGCGGCAAGCTGCTGGCCGAGATGAAGGTCGACGAGCTGCGCAAGGGCGTGGTCAAGAACATCACCGACTTCGGCGCCTTCATCGACCTCGGCGGTGTCGACGGTCTGCTTCACATCACCGACATCAGCTGGGGGCGGATCTCGCATCCGTCCGAAGTGCTTCAGGTCGGCCAGGAGATCGAAGTGGTCATCATCGGCATCGACAAGGAGAAGGAGCGTGTTTCGCTCGGTCTCAAGCAGAAGACCCGCAATCCGTGGGACGATGTGGTCGCCAGGTATCCGAAAGGCAGCCGTGTGACCGGCAAGGTGGTCAACATCATGCCGTACGGTGCCTTCGTCGAGATTGAAACCGGCGTCGAAGGTCTGATCCACGTCTCCGAGATGAGCTGGACCAAGCGCATCAGCAAGGCGAGCGATGTGCTCAGCGTCGGCGAAGAGGTGGAAGCGGTCGTGCTCGACATCGATCGCGACAGCCGCAAGATCTCTCTCGGCCTGCGCCAGAAGGAGCGCAATCCGTGGGAAGTGCTGGCCGAGAAGTACCCGGTCGGCCGTCGGATCACCGGCAAGGTCCGCAACATGACCAGCTACGGCGCGTTTGTCGAGATCGAGAACGACATCGACGGCATGATCCACGTCTCCGACATGAGCTGGACCCGCAAGATCAACAATCCGAACGAGGTGCTCAAGCCCGGCCAGGAGGTCGAAGCGGTCATTCTGGACATCAATCCCGAGCAGCAGCGCATCTCCCTCGGCCTCAAGCAGGCGGAATCCGATCCGTGGGCGAACATCAACGAGCTCTACAAGGTCGGCGACGTTGTCAAGGGGAAGGTCACCAAGATCGCCGCGTTCGGCGCTTTCGTTGAACTCTCCAACAAGATCGACGGACTCATTCACATTTCGCAGCTCAGCCGCGAGCATGTGGACAAGGTCAAGGATGTGCTCAGCGTCGGCGACGAGGTCGAAGCCCGCGTGATCAAGGTCGACACTGACGAGCGTCGGATCGGTCTCTCGATCAAGGCGGTCGGCGAGAACTTCTCGCCCGAGGAGCTCAAGGCGGCCGAAGAGGAATACACCGCGGCCCTCAAGCCGGGCGAAGACATGGTCGATATGGGCGAGGTCTTCAACAGCGAGGCGATGGCCGGACTCAAGCTCAACTGATTCCGGTTCTAGTCTGAAACGTGCGCGGCGGGTGGTGTCACCCGCCGCGTTTTTCGTATCCGGATTCCCTGCCCGGGCGAAGGAATCAGTTCTTGAAGCGCGGCAGATAGGCCGAAGGAGCACAGCCCATGTGGCGTTTGAATTGTGCGGAGAATTCATACGGCGAGCTGTAGCCGAGCCGTTCTGCGATGGAGGCGATGGAAAGGGTGGGATCGTTCAGCAGGGCGCATGCAGCGTCCAGTCGGCGCCGGATCCGGTAGCGGTGAGGCGAGATGCCCAGCTCCTCTTTGAAGATTTTGCGGAAGTTTTCGTAGCCGCAGCCGTGGCGGCGGCAGAATCCCCGGAGATCGTCATTTCTCCGGAAATTTCCCCCAGATAGGCACATGCCTGTTCGAGAAGTTTTTTGCGTTCGTCGCCTGATTTCGGAGATTCTCCCGAGAGCAGCAGCTGAGCGAGTTCGAGGATTTCCGGCAGCTGATGGATGAGTTCGGCGTCCGCAGCGTTGAGGAAGCTGTCGCGCAGCGCCCGGATCCGTTCCAGTACGCCCGGGGTGATCGCAGTGGTCAGCACGGGGCGCTCCCGTTCGGCGACGGCGCAGTTTTCCAGCAGGGCGGCCATGGTTTCGCCCAGTTGAAGAAAGCACTCCACCCAGCCGCTGTCCGGCTCGATTCTGGTGGTGTGCGGCACACCGGCGAACCGCTGAAAACAGCTGCCCGGATGCAGGGGATATTCTGTTCCGGAGCTGTCGATGTACAGGCCCCGCCCGCGCAGAACCAGTACAATCACGTATTCCGGGTGGGCGCGATTGGTGTAGTCGCTGGAGCAGCCGGTTTTATCCATCACGCCGATGCCGTATCGTTCTGTTCTGAGCGTCCCGATGGAGCGATAGACGTTGAAGGGGGACGGTATTTTACCAGAAAACATATTCAACTTCCCCAATATGGATATTTCATTCTTGAAAAGGAGTGTTATGTTATACCCAAATCTCCGATGACAACGGAAAGGAATATATCATGAAATTGTTCGATTGCAAGCAGACCCGGCTCTGGGAAAACCCGATGTGCCCGGGGGTCAACCGGATGCGTTCCCGTTCCACGCTCTTCCCGTACGCGACGGAGGCCGAGGCGAAAGCCGGCTCGTGGGAGCCGTTCGACTGCCCGCGGATCATGAACCTCAACGGTGAGTGGAAGTTCCGCTATCTCACCCGCCCCGAACTGGTCGAGGAGGCGTTCACCTCCGAACGCTTCGACGATTCGGGCTGGGACGATATCGCCGTGCCGGGCAACTGGACCATGCAGGGGTATGATCACCCGCACTACACCAACGTCAAGATGCCGTGGCCGCAACAGCCGCCATTTGTGCCGGAGGAGAACCCGACCGGCGTCTACCGGCGCACCTTCACGATCGGCGGCGACTGGAGCGGCCGCCGTACCATTCTGCACTTCGGCGGCGTGGAGAGCTGCTTTTTTCGTCTACGTGAACGGCGTGGAAGTCGGCATGGCCAAGGATTCCCGGACCGATTCGGAGTTCGACATCACGAAGTTCGTCCGTCCCGGCGAGAACTCGCTGGCGGTGATCGTGCTGCGCTGGTCCGACGGCAGCGTGCTTGAGGATCAGGACCACTGGTGGATGGCCGGCATCTACCGCGACGTCTATCTGTATCATACCGCGAAGGAGTACATTCGCGACGTCTTCGCGAAGACCACGCTGGAGAACGATTATGTTGACGGCATGATCGAGCTCAAGATCGATGCCGGATTTTCCGCCCCGATCCATCCGGAAGGGTATGCCGCATTCGCCCGGCTCTATGACGGTGCCGGGGCGCAGGTGCTGGCGGAACCGGTGAAGGTGGAGTTCTCCGTCAACAAGGGGGTGGCGACCGGATGGGCCTGGATTCCGGTGAAGAATCCGGCGAAATGGAGCGCGGAGCAGCCGAATCTCTACCGGCTGACCGTCGAACTGGTCGATCCCGCCGGGAAGACGGTGGAGGCGACCGGCTGCCGGATCGGCTTCCGTTCGGTGGAGCTCTCGGGCGGCAATCTGCTGGTCAACGGCAAGGCGGTGAAGTTCTTCGGCGTCAACCGGCACGATCTGGATCCGCAGCGGGGCAAGACCGTTTCGGTCGAGCTGATGCGCCGCGACGTCGAACTCATGAAGCAGTTCAATTTCAATGCGATCCGCACCTGCCACTACCCGAACGATCCCCCGGCTGCTCGCGCTGTGCGACGAGTACGGCCTCTATGTGATCGACGAAGCGAACATCGAGTGCCACGCTTTCTACGACCATCTCACCGATGATGCGGAGTGGCTGCCGGCGATGATGGACCGCGTCACCCGGATGGTGCTCCGCGACAAGAATCACGCCTGCATCATCGAGTGGTCGCTCGGCAACGAGTCCGGCATCGGGGCGAATTTCGGAGCCTGCGCCGGCTGGATCCGTCGTTTTGACTCCTCCCGCCGGGTTCATTACGAGGGTGCGCTGCGTCAGCGTCGCCGCGGGGAACAGCTCTCCTGGGAGAAGGAGACGTTCAACACCGACATCACCGATATCGTCTGCCCGATGTATCCCCGTTTCAACATGATCGAAGAGTGGCTGAAACACGACGATCCGCGTCCGTTCATCATGTGCGAATACACCCATGCGATGGGGAACAGCAACGGGTCGATCCGCCACTACTTCGAACTCTTCCGCAAGGAGCGCCGGATGCAGGGCGGTTACATCTGGGACTGGGTCGACCAGGGGCTGGAGAAGACCGACGAAAAGGGGCGTAAGTTCTGGGGATACGGCGGCGACTTCGGGGATACTCCCAACGATTTCGACTTCTGCATCAACGGCATGATCTGGCCGGACCGGACGCCGCATCCGTCGATGTACGAATTCAAGTATCTGGCCAAGCCGTTCACCATCCGGCCGGTCGAGCTCTCCTCCGGGAAGTTCGAGCTGGTCAACTACAACTTCTTCAAGAATCTGGACGATTATGAATTCCAGTGGCGGATCGAGGTGGATGGCCGGGTGACCGCCTCCGGGAAGCTGCCGATGCCGGAGGTCGCTCCGGAAGGGACGGCGCTCTTCACCGTCGACTGGACTCTGCCGGAACTCTCGGCACATCAGGAGGCGTTTATCCTCTTCACGGCAACTTTGAAGAACGGCAGCTGCTACGCGCCGGCCGGATTCGAGGTCGGGCATGAGGAGTTCGCGCTGGAACTGCCGCCGGCGGTCGGCGCGGCGAAGCCGCTGCCCGCGTCTCCGGCAGTCCTGACCGGCCGGACCGCTTCGGCGGGGGATTCGGTCATCGAATTCAGCGAGGCGGGGATGCCGCTCTCCTGGAAGTTCCGCGGAACGGAGCTGCTGGCCGCGGCCGCGGCGGAGAATCTCTATCGCGGCGCGACCGACAACGACGCGATCCGCTGCAACGTTCACCATGATGGTTATACGGCCGGTTACCGCTGGCTGGAGGTTTACGGGCTGGACAAGATCGTCGGCAGAGAGTCCGGCGGTGAATTCCATGCGGATGAAACCGGGATTTCGATTCTTTCGTCGGTCGCATACCAGGCGAAGAACGGCGCGGTGCTGACGGTGCGCCGGAACCTCCGGTTCACGCGGAGCGGCGCGCTGGCGGTCAATCTGGAATTCGACGTCCCGGCGGAGCTGGACGACCTGCCGCGACTCGGCTGGTTCCTGACGCTGCCGGCCGGATTTGAGAACTTCCGCTACTACGGCAACGGACCGCAGGAGAACTACTGCGACCGGAACGCCGGAAGCATTGTTTCGCGCTTCGAAAGCAGTGTTACCGAGCAGTATGTGCCGTACATTCTGCCGCAGGAGTGCGGCAACCACACGGCCGTGCGCTGGGCGGCGGTGGACGACGGCCGGAACGGAATGCTGGCGGTGGCGCCGACCCTGATGGAGTGTTCGGCGCACCACTTCACGCCGGCGGACTTCTTCGGCGCGTTGCATACCAACGAGCTGGAGCCGCGGGCGGAGACCTTCTTCAATCTCGACCTCGCACAGCGGGGGCTCGGAACCGCGACCTGTGGAGAGGATGCGCTGCCGTGTTACCGGATTCACTCCGGAGTGCACCGGTTCCACCTCTGGCTGATGCCCTTTGCCGCGACGGAGGATCCGGGCGATCTGGCCCGGCGGTTGCTCTGACGGGCGAGGCTCGAAAAAACGGCGCGGGGAGAACGAGCTCCGCGCCGTTTTTTGCGTCCGGGGTCGGGGGGGAGGGGCGAATCGGATTACGCGTTGAGCGAGCGGATCATCTCATTGAGGGTGGCTTCCAGCGTGTGACGCGGCTCCCAGCCGGTGGCGGTGCGAAGTCTGGTGTTGTCTCCGATCGTGACCGGATTGTCGACAGGGCGGAGCCGGGCGGGATCGACCCGAAGCTCGACTTCGATCCTGAGAAGGTCGGCAATCTTGTCGATGACGGAATGGAGCCGGGTGCCGATGCCGCTGCATACGTTATAGACCTCGCCGGATTTCCCGGTTTCGAGCAACCGACAGTAGGCGTCGGCGACGTCGCGCACATCCAGAAAGTCGCGGATGACCTCGACGTTGCCGGTGTGGAGCACTTTGTCGCCTGATTTTCGGGAGAGCTCCACCAGCTGTCGGGCGAAGGACGGAACGACGAAGGTGTCGCGCTGCCCGGGGCCGATATGGTTGAAGGAGCGGGTCATGACGATATCCAGCCCGTAATTCTGCGCATAGAGGCGGGAGAGCTGTTCCTGCGCGACCCGGGCGACGGCGTAGGGGTTGCCGGGGTGGAGTTCATACTCTTCGCGGAGCGGCATTTTTCGGTGGGGTAGGGGCCGTACTCTTCGGAGGAGCCGACCGAAAGCAGGCGGCTCTTCGCCGAGCAGTCGGAGTGCTTCGACGAGGTTGAGGAAGATGCCGGTGTTGTTGAGAAAGCACTCCTCCGGTCTTTGCCAGCTGTCGGAGACGGAGCTCACTGCGGCGAGATGGATGATCCAGTCGGGGGCGAACTTTTCCAGCAGCGCGGCGAGTTCCGTTCTGCCGGTCAGGTCGAGCTGCCGGTAACGGATCCCCATGGATTCCGAAGCGCAGACCGGAGCGACATCGACGCCGAGGATTTCGGAACCGTTCTCCTGCTGCAGGATATGGCGGATTAGATGTTGAGCGACGAATCCGCAGGCGCCGGTGATCAGAATTTTTCTCATGTGGCAATATAGTTCCGCCGGGCGGCTTTGTCAAGGGGAAAACCGCCCGGCGGAACCAGGAAACCCGGCGAAGGGATGTCGCCGATTGTGTCCCGGCAACCCGGGAGGGAGCGTATTCCCGGCAATTTCTCCAGTCAGTGGAGACGGGCTCCTTCCATGCTGTACCAGGTGTCCACTCCGCAACGTTCTTCCAGTTCACTGCCGGAATGCATTGCGGCGTGACCGTCGGCAAATGCCGCGGCTGTCCGGCCGCTGTGAATCAACGAAACATAGCCGGTTGCATTGTCTCCCTGTATTTTTCAACAGGAAGCGGGCAAAGGGTGTTCTCTGGTCCTGATCTGGACGGACCGTATCGGAGAAAATCAGCGTGGAGGAAGGTTTGAGCATTCTGGTCAGGTTGATTACTCCGTGTTCCGGTGGGTTGCCGAAGATCCAGTAGTTTCCGAATTTCGTCGTGTCCTGGTTGCCCCACAGAATGCCGAATACGCTGTGCCAGTAGAAGTAGGAAGTGGTGTCTTCCGGCCCCACCCGATTGCGGGAAGAGGGGCACTGCACCGATTTCCTTGACAGATAGCGCCCGCCATTGACGATTGAAAAATTTCCCGCGCTGCTTTGACCGTTGCAGAGCAGTGACACCCAGAGATTGTAGCTGGTATCGGCACTCCACTGCATGTACGCGATATAATAAAGATTTTTATAATCGGACGCATACTGAGCCTGAGCCAGCATCGCCTGTTTTTTGTTGTTGAGGCATTGGCTTCCTCTGGCGCTTTCCCGCGCCTTGTTCAAGGCGGGCAGCAACATTGCGGCCAGAATGGCAATGATTGCTATAACTACAAGCAATTCTATAAGGGTAAATGATTTATGCTTCATGCTTATCCTCCTGCGGTTTTTGAGGTTCTCTGTTCTTTTTCGGAATGTGTTTCCTGTTTTCATAAGGCGATCTCCCTGTGATGACTTCAGCCAGAGTTGGCACGTTTCACGGAATCGACACGGAATCCGGCCCGACGAGGTAGAGAGGAGAGCCGGCTTGACGATGCAGGTGGAACCGGGAACCGGCTGCGTTTCTCCCAGATGATTGAGGGCTTCGGTTATTTTTCCTGCAATCCTGAGTGCAGTCCTGGCGGGGCGGTCGGCGGTCCATACCGCCCAGACCTTTACGCCGTCGGGACGTTTCCAGCCGGCGAGATAGATATCATTCTTCTGCCGGAATACCGGAACCGTCGAGCCGGAGGGGCACAGTCTGGTCAGTGTCTTGTAGGCGGTGAAAGCGGGTTTGGGCTGAAGGGTTTTCCGGACGATACCGAAATGCGCTTCCCGCTCGTCCGGTTTCCATTCTGCAGCACGGAAATTGTACCAGAGCACCCGTTCGACTCCGTTACCGAACGCAATCAGGAAAGTGCGGGGGAGCAATTCCGCCTGAACCTCTTCCGATACAGTTTCGAATGCGGACATCGTGGTGCAGACAATAATGTTACCTTTGAGATCGCTGTTGAGCTTGTAAAGGGCGGCAACAGCACCTTTGTAATTGTCGGTTCCCGCTTCAATGATCGGAATGAACTGGTCTCCGGGATGAAGATTGCGATCATGCAGAAACCGGCCGGTCGCCTTGAAGCGGACTTGGAATTTACCGATGAAATCCGGGCCCGGCCGCTGGTAGGTCTCTTGACGGGGAACTCCGTTTCTCGTCCACCAGGCGTCCCAGCCGATGTGAAAGTCGGGAAGATATTTTGCATTCACCTGTTTTTTCTGGATACCATCCTGCTGCAGGTCGTAGTAAAACGGCAGTCTGAATGGCAGCACCAGAGTTCCGCCCCGCTTGACATATTGCACCAGCACCGGAATGAAGCGGGCGGGGGAAGGTTTCTCCAATTGCCGGGATCAGGACCTGGCATTGTTTCGGATTGAGATTTCTGAGCTGGCGGAATGAGAAGCGTTTGATCTCCTTGAAGTATGAGAAATTGTAACGGATGTTGGCTTCCTGCAGAAGCGGGAAGTTTTCTTCCGGGGCATGAATAACTCCCAGGGTTGACTGCGCCGGGTCGATGCCGGCCTTTTCGAACGCGGCGGGCAGCACATTGAGGTAGAATTTGTTCGGCAACGCGGTTGACCAGCCCACTTCGGTGATCCAGATCGGTTTTTGAAGCCGATATTTTTTCATCATCGCTTTTAGATCTTGAAGCTGTGGAATCATCCATTCCGGTGTTCCCTGCCAGTGGTAGGGGTGAATATTCATGATATCGAAATATTGTCCGGCACCTGCCACAAAGGATTTCTCGATAAAGTCCAGAGGTACGCCGGCGGTGCCGCCATAGAGTATCAGCAGATTCGGATTGATTTTCTTGATCTCCTCGCAGGTGCGCCGGAGCAGCCGGGTGTAGTTTTCTCCATCTGCCTTGTCACGCCAGAACCCGTCGATATTCTGTTCATTCCAGACCTCCCAGTAACGCAGGTCATTACTGTAGCGGGAGACCACCCGGCGGGACATATTCGCTCCAGGCGTCGAGATTTTTCCAGGCCGGAGTTGCCCAGGGGACATCGTAGTTGAGAATCGGCAGGATGTTCATCTTCTCCTGCCGCACCAGCCGCATCAGCTTGTCGAAATGATCGAAATTCCACTGGTTCCGTTTCTTTTCCACCCGGGACCAGGAGAAGTCGGTGCGGACCCAGTTGATGCCGGCTTCTCGCATTAGAGGAAACTCCTTCGGAGCGAGCGACAACTCCCCAAGACTTACGTGAGCGCAGACTCCGTACGGATCGTTCAGTTTCGCCTCCGGCGCCGCCGCCAGAGAGAGTCCGGCAAAGAGCGCCGGCAGCCATACCGTTTTAAAATACATTGCAGCCTCTCTTGTTTCGTGTTTTTGGAGAAAATATTCAGGAAACATTGCATCTGTTTTCTGAACGACACACAAATTTTCCGTTCGCAGGATACACGTTCAAGCACAGGGAATGGTTATTCCCTGTGAAAAGTTATTATTGTCGCCGCGTGGAATCAGGAGTAGTTCCGGATGATTCCCGTTCTATCAGTTCGACGGGAAGTATTTTGGTTACCGGGCGGGTGACTTTTTCCGCAATTTCTTCGCAGAGCAGCTTTGCCGCTTCGAATCCGATTTCCCGCCGCGGCTGGCGGACGGAACTGAGCGGGCACTCCAGACAGCTGGCCAGCGGCAGATCGTCGAATCCGAAGAGCATGATGTCCCGGCCGACGCGAAGTTTCAACTCTTCGGCGGCCCGGTAGATGCTGCGGGCAGCATAGTCGTTCATCGCCATGATGCTGACGGGAAGTGCCGCATTTCGCAGAAATTTCAGTGCTGCCGCATAGGGAGGTTCCTGTTTCTTTTCCACCGGCCAGAATTCCGGATTGTTGTCCGTGGAGGGATAAAAAGAGAGTGCAGCGCTTGACATCCTGTTCAAATCCGCCGTCATTCATTGCTTGACAATAGCCTTGATAACGAAGCTTTTGAGTTTGATTTCCCGGCTCCGCTCCCAAATAGTAGACCGGGCGACGGAAGGTGACCAGCAGTTTCACCACCGCGCGGTAGACGCCGCCGGCATTATCCACCTCGACACTGGAGAGCTCGACTCCTTCCACCGGCCGGTCGACGCAGACCATCGGAATTTTACGCTGTTGCAGATGGCGGAGCACATCGGCGTAACCGTCGAAATTGTAAGGCAGTATCACGATACCGGAGATGTCGTGTTCCTGAAGGTGATGCAGATAGTCGAGCACCTTCGCGTGCCCCTCCGGACTCTGGAAAAGCTGAAATCCCACCTGGTTTTCGCTGGCGAACGCCTTGATTCCGTCCGTAATGCCGATGGTCATCGCATCCGGGAATCCGGCCCAGACGGCGCCGATGGTCACCGTTTTCCCGGTCGTCGCCGGTTTGGCCGTCTGCTGTTTGAGGTCGGGATTGATCAGAGTGCCGCGGTTCGGCTCCTTGATGAGCACGCCTTCCTTGTTCAGAATGTCCAGAACCCGCCGGATCGTGGTGCGCGAAACCTGATAGTTTTCCGCCAGCGCATCCTCCCCGGCAGATATTTGCCGCGATCGTAATTGCCGCTCCAGATGTCCTGCACGATCACATCGGCGAGACGAACTGCTTTGCTGTTATATTTCATTTTTAAACAAATTGTTTTAAATTACCGTGTGTTTGTCTATTATTATACCAAAAAAGATGGATAATGTCAAGGGTATTGTTTGAATTTTTATAAAAAAATACAATAAGGAGGGAGAACGATGGGAGAAAGCGTGGATTTTCCGCTTCTTCCGCTTGTTTTCGGCGCGGATATGCGCTATATTACAAATAAGTGTAGAGAAAAAAGACGGTTCCGGTTTTGACTTGATTTTGTGGAATTCGGTCGTTATCAGCGTCCGGGAACAGAATTCCGGGAGTTGATACCGGGATTCCGCGAGTCGGCCCGGAGCCGGTTGCGGCAGGGGGGAGGACCCCGCACGCGGCTGGAATCCGATCCAGAATCGTCCTTTTCCTCTTTCCGTTCAACCTTCAGAAAAGGATACTATCATGGCTGAAGAAAAGATCGTTTTCCAGTTCGACGGCGAGAGAACCATGGAAATCTCCACCGGCAAAGTTGCCAAACTCGCCAACGGCTCCTGCCTGGTCCGCCTCGGCGACACCATCGTGCTGACCGCCGCCTGCTCGGGCGCTCCCCGCGAAGGGACCGACTTCTTCCCGCTCCAGGTCGACTATCGCGAGAAGTACAGCGCCGCCGGCAAGTTCCCCGGCGGATACATCAAGCGGGAAGGCCGCCCCTCCACCAAGGAGATCCTGACCTGCCGCATGATCGACCGGCCGATCCGGCCGCTCTTCCCCGACTACTTCTTCGACGAGGTGCAGATCTCCAGCGTGCTGCTCTCTGCCGACGGCGTCAATGAGCCCGATGTGCTCGCGATGGTCGGCGCTTCGGCAAGTTTAATGCTCTCCGACCTGCCGTTCCAGGGGCCGATCGGCGCGGTCCGCGTCGGTCTCATCGACGGCAAGTACGTCATCAATCCGACCCGTGCCCAGATGGAAGAGAGTAAACTGGAGCTCATCTACGCCGGCCGTCCCGGCCAGGTCATCATGATCGAAGGTGAAGCCGAGTTCGTCAGCGAACAGCAGATGAAGGAGGCGATGTACGCCGCCGACGTGGCGATCCGCAAACAGTGCGAAGCGCAGATCGAGCTGGCGAAGAAGGCGGGCCGCCCGAAGAAGGAGTACAAGCTCTACCCGGTTCCGGAAGCGCTCAAAAAGGCGCTCGAAACCTTCTGTGCCGACCGCATCGAAGGGGTCTGCACCATTCCGGGCAAAGAGGACCGTATGAATGCGATGGATGCGCTGCGCGACGACGCCCGCAAAGGCGCTGCGCGCCGACTTCCCCGATATGGACGACAATCAGTTCGCGCTGGAGACTGCCAAGGGGTTCGATGACCTCGTCCGCACCGTAACCCGCAATGTGATTCTCACCAAGCAGTTCCGGCCTGACGGCCGTTCGATTACCGAAATCCGTCCGCTTTCGGCGGAGGTCGGTGTCCTGCCGGTGGTTCACGGCAGCGCGCTCTTCTCGCGCGGTGAAACCCAGGCGTTGGTGCTCGCCACCCTCGGCAACGAAAAAGACGCGCAGGAGTACGACGATCTCACCAGCGAGACCGGCATCTCCAAGAAGCGCTTCTATCTGCACTACAACTTTCCGAACTTCAGCGTCGGCGAAGTGGGCCGGATCACCGGGCCGGGCCGCCGCGAAATCGGACACGGCAACCTCGCCGAGCGTTCGGTCAGCAAGGTGGTTCCCAAGGACTTCCCCCTACGTCGTGCGCTGCGTCTCCGAGATCATGAGCTCGAATGGCTCGACCTCGATGGCGTCGGTCTGCGGCGCCACGCTTGCGCTGATGGATGCGGGCGTTCCGATCACCGCGCCGGTGGCCGGCATCAGCTGCGGTCTGGTGACCGGTGAGAACGGCGAACGGCTGCTGCTCACCGACATCATCGGCGCCGAGGACCACTTCGGCGACATGGACTTCAAGGTCTGCGGCACCCGCGACGGAATCACCGGATTCCAGCTCGACCTCAAGCTGCCCGGCATTCCGATCGACCTTCTGTGCGAAGGAATGGAACGCAACCGGATTGCCCGGCTGAAGATCCTCGACGTGATCGAGGCATGCATCCCGGCGCCGCGTCCGGAGGTCAGCAGCCGTGCGCCGCGGCTGGAGGTGATCCAGATCAATCCGGAGAAGATCGGCGCGCTGATCGGCCCCGGCGGCAAGAACATCCGTGCGATCACCGAGGAGACCGGCACCAGCATCGACATTGAAGAGGACGGCAGCGTCAAGATCATGGCGCCCGACAAGGCGCACCTTGAAGCGGCCAAGGAGCGGGTGCTCGGCAGCACCGCCGAGGCGGAGATCGGCAAGATCTATCGCGGCAAGGTGGTGACCATCCGCGACTTCGGCGCTTTCGTCGAGATTCTGCCCGGCGTGGACGGGCTGCTCCACATTTCGGAGATGGCCGACTACCGGGTCAACAAGGTGACCGACATCTGCGAAGAGGGGCAGTATGTCACGGTCAAGGTGATCGACATCGATCAGTCCGGCAAGATCCGTCTGAGCCGGAAGGCGGCGCTCAAGGAGCTCGGCGAGTAAGATCGTCTGACGGAGAGTATTTCACGGGCGCGGTTTTTCCGCGCCCGTTTTGTAACGGGAGGATGGTGGTATGGCAATGCGCTGGCTGCTGGATCCGATACAGCGGATTTTTCCCGGCTTCACCCGGGAGAATCTGCTCGCCGTGGCGGCGAAACGTTCGCTCGACCGGGCGGAGACTCCGCCGGAGGTGCCGGAGGAAGCGCCGATTTATGTGGCGGGATATTTCCGCTCTCATGCCGGAATCGCCTCCGGGGCGCGCGCACAGCTCGCCGCGTTCCGGCGAGAGGGGAGGGCGGCCTTCGGCATCGACCTCACCGCCGCGATGGGGCAGGCGGAGACGCTTCCGTTTGACGGCGAGGTATACGACTGCCGCTCCCTGCCGGAGGATGGTGCGCCGGGAACAGTGGTGGTTTACCAGAATCCGCGCTGGTTCCTGATCGCGCTCGCCCGGATGGGGAGGCGTTTCCTGCGGGGCAAACGTATCGTCGGCCACTGGACATGGGAGCTGGAGGAGATTCCCGACTGGTGGTGCGAATCGCTCGACTATCTGCACGAGGTATGGGTGCCGACCCGTTTCGTCCGTGACGCGGTCGGGCGCCATACGGCAAAACCGCTGAAAGTGGTTCCTTATCCGGAAACGGGCACGCTCACCGGGAAGCCGCGCCCGTTCGCCGCCGACGGCGTGCTCCGGGTGCTCTATATCTTCGACGCCGGTTCCGGATTCGAACGGAAGAATCCGCTGGCGGCGGTCGAGGCGTTCCGGCAGGCGTTCGGCGACCGGCATGACGCGGAACTGCTGCTCAAGATCTCCCGTCCCGGCATGTATCCCGCCGGCTGGGAGGCGTTGCAGCATGCGGCGGCGGGTGCACCGAACATCCGGCTGCTCGACGCGTTTCTGAAGCAGGAGGAGCTCGACGACCTCTACCGGAAAAGCGACATCTACCTATCTCTCCACCGTTCGGAGGGGTATGGGCTGACCATCTTCGAAGCGATCCGGTTCGGACTGGAGACGGTGGCGACCGGTTGGTCCGGCAACATGGATTTCTTCCACGGGCCGAATTGTTACGCGGTGGATTACCGGCTGGTTCCGGTGGTGGACCCGCAGCGGATCTACCCCTATCCCGAATGGCGCTGGGCGGAGCCGGACCCCGCCTGTGCGGCCGGATTCCTGCGGGAAATCGCCCGGAAACACGGCTTTGCGCTCTGAATGCCGGAAAACGGTTAAAAAAATTGCATTGCCGTCGTTTGACGTGTATGTTATGAAATCATTTCAGTTTTAACGCAGAACAGGTGGAATATGGCACGCGAATACGATTTTACCGCGATCGAGAAGAAATGGCAGGAGTACTGGGAGAAGAACCACACGTTCCGGGCGGTCGATTTCGACGCCCGGCCGAAGTTCTACGCGCTGGATATGTTCCCCTATCCCTCCGGGGCGGGGCTGCACGTCGGCCATCCCGAGGGATACACCGCGACCGACATCCTCTGCCGCTACAAGCGGATGCGCAATTTCAACGTGCTTCATCCGATGGGGTGGGACGCGTTCGGACTGCCCGCGGAACAGTACGCCGTCGAGACCGGAACCCATCCGGCGGTGACCACGAAGAAGAACGTCGACAACTTCCGCCGCCAGATCAAGTCGCTCGGCTTCAGCTATGACTGGGATCGCGAGATCAACACCACCGATCCGAACTACTTCAAGTGGACCCAGTGGATCTTCATGCAGCTCCACAAAAAGGGGCTGGCCTACCTCGACGAAGTGGCGGTCAACTGGTGTCCGGCGCTGGGGACCGTGCTCGCCAACGAAGAGGTGATCGACGGGCGCAGCGAACGCGGCAACCATCCGGTGGAGCGGCGTCCGATGAAGCAGTGGATGCTCCGGATCACCGAATACGCCGAGCGGCTGCTCAACGACCTCGACGAGCTGGACTGGCCGGAGGGAATCAAGGAGATGCAGCGCAACTGGATCGGCAAATCCACCGGCGCGGAGGTGATCTTCGAAACCACCTCCAAAGACCGGATCACCGTCTACACCACCCGGCCGGACACGCTGTTCGGCGCGACCTACATGGTGCTCGCGCCGGAGCATCCGCTGGTTGCGAAGATCACCACGCCGGAGTGCCGGGCCGCGGTCGACGCCTACCGGGAGGCGGCGGCGAAGAAGACCGATCTCGCCCGGACCGAACTCTCCACCGAGAAGACCGGAGCCTTCACCGGCGCTTACGCGATCAATCCGGTCAACGGCGGGAAGATTCCGATCTGGATTGCCGACTACGTGCTGGTGAGCTACGGCACCGGTGCGATCATGGCGGTTCCGGCGCACGACACCCGCGACTTTGAATTTGCGCAGACCTTCGGACTGCCGGTCAAGTGCATCATCGAACCGGATCCCGCGGCCGCCGCGGCGGAGAACTGCGACGTCGCCGCCGTGCTCGCCGGCAGGGCGTGCTGGACCGGGGAGGGCAAACTCATCAACTCCGCCAACGACGAGGGACTTGACCTCAACGGTCTTTCAGTGAAGGAATCCAAGCCCGCTGCGACGAAGTGGCTCGCCGCGCGCGGCCTCGGCCGCGAGGCGGTCAAATACAAGCTGCGCGACTGGCTTTTCAGCCGCCAGCGCTACTGGGGCGAACCGTTCCCGATCATCCACTACGAGGATGGTTCGATCGAACTGGTCAACGATTCCGAACTGCCGGTGAATCTGCCGGAGATGGCGGACTTCAAACCCTCCGGAACCGGGGAGCCGCCGCTGGCGAAGGCGAAAGACTGGGTCAACTATGTGGATCCGGTCACCGGCCGCCGCGGCCGCCGCGAAACCAACACGATGCCGCAGTGGGCGGGCTCCTGCTGGTACTATCTGCGCTACATCGACCCGAAGAATCCGGATGCGGCGTGGGATCCGGCGAAGGAGCGCTACTGGATGCCGGTCGATCTCTACGTCGGCGGCGCGGAACACGCGGTGCTCCATCTGCTCTACGCCCGGTTCTGGCACAAGGTGCTCTTTGATCTCGGGCTGGTTTCCACGAAGGAGCCGTTCCTCAAGCTGGTCAATCAGGGGATGATCCTCGGCACGAGCTACAAGGACCGCCGCGGCGTGCTGGTGCCGACCGACCAGGTGGAGTTCACGCCGGACGGCCCGGTCCGCAGTTCCGACCACGAACCCCTGACCGAGTTCCCGGCCAAGATGTCCAAGTCGCTGCGCAACGTGGTCAATCCGGACGATGTGATCCGCGACTACGGCGCCGACAGCATGCGGCTCTATGAGATGTTCATGGGACCGCTCGAAGCGACCAAGCCATGGAGCACCAAGGGGGTGGAGGGAGTGTACCGGTTCCTGAAGCGCGCCTGGCGGCTGGTGGCGGAGACCCCGGTGGCGGACACTCCCTGCACCTCTGCGCAGCTGCGGCTGCTCCACGCCACGATCAAGAAGGTGACGCAGGATATTGAGACGTTCAATTTCAACACTGCGATCAGCCAGCTGATGATCTGCCTGAATGAGTTTTCGAAACTGAAGGAGGTGCCGCGCGAAGCGGCGGAGACCTTCGTGCTGCTGCTTTCGCCTTTTGCTCCCCCATCTGTGCGAGGAACTCTGGTCGATGCTCGGGCACGAGGGGACGCTCGCCTACGTGCCGTGGCCGACGTGGGACGAAGCGCACCTCAAGGTGAACGAGGTGGAGATTCTGGTGCAGGTGCTCGGCAAACCGAAGGCGCGGCTGATGATGCCGGTCGGATGCAGCGAGGAGACCGCGCGTGAGATCGCGCTGGGGTCGCCCGAGGTGCAGGCCGCGATCAACGGCCGCCAGATCCGCAAGGTGATCTGCGTGCCGGGCCGTCTGGTCAACATCGTCGTCGGCTGACGACGGGGCAAACGGCGGATTCTTCTTTCGCTTTCCGGGGAGAGCGTTTGAAAATCCGCCGTTTACGTGTTATTTTATATGAATATATCAAATCATTTCAAACAGTCTGGAGAGTGTCAGTATGTCCGGTCACAGCAAATGGGCAAACATCAAGCACAAGAAAGAGGCCGCCGATAAGGTCAAAGGCAAGGCCTTCTCCCGTATCGCCAAAGAGATCATGGTCGCCGCCAAGATGGGCGGCGCCGATCCGGATGCGAATCCGCGGCTCCGTTCCGCGCTGACTTCGGCGAAGGCGGTCAACATGCCGAACGCCAACATCGAACGCGCCATCAAGAAGGGCGTGGGCGAACTGGGCGACGCGGTCTTCGAGGAGATCGTCTACGAGGGGTATGCGCCGGGCGGCGTCGCCGTCATGGTCGAGTGCCTGACCGACAACAAGAACCGTTCGATCAGCGATGTGCGCATGGTCTTCGACCGCAACAACGGCAACATGGCCGGTTCCGGCGCGGTGGCGCGGATGTTCCGGCGCCAGGCGCACTTCGTCATCACCGGCGACTGGGCCGACGAGGACAAACTGATGGATCTCGTGCTCGACGCCGGCGCCAACGACCTCACGGTTGAGGATGGCGTGGCGGAGGTCTGGGCCGATCCGGAAAATTTCGAAGCTCTGGTCAAGCTCTTTGAGGAGAAGGGGATCCCGACCGAAGAGGCAGAGCTGATCCGCCGTCCTGACATGGTGACGGAGATCACCGATCCGGCGATTGCGCGGCAGGTGCTGCGCCTGGTCGAGCGGATGGAGGAGCTTGACGACGTTCAGCTGGTCACCGCCAACTACGAGATCGCCGATTCGATCGCCGATCAACTCGAGGAAGAGTAACCAGTTTTCGGTGAAGGAAGGAAGCGGCGGTCCCGGCGGGCTGCCGCTTTTTTCGTCTGGAGCGAAAGGAGCCGCCGCCCATGCGCAAATCGGAGTTTCATCCCTCGGAGATCCCGCCGAAGCCGGGGGTGTACGTTTTCGGGATCGTTTCGGCAAGGTGATCTACGTCGGCAAGGCGTCGAATCTGCGGCGCCGGATGAGCTCCTACTTTCAGCCGTCGCGGGTGGCGCGGGCGGATGCGAAACTGCGTTCGCTGATCCATTCGATCGACGACTGGAGCTACGAGACGGTGCGTTCCGAGGATGAGGCGCTGATTCTCGAATCGCGGCTGATCAAGGATTTTGCGCCGCACTACAACGTGCTCATGCGCGACGACAAGCGCTACCTGCTGCTCAAGGTGGATTGGCGGGAGAAGTTCCCGACGCTCAAGCTTGCGCGGCTGAAAAAGAACGACGGCGCGCAGTATTTCGGCCCCTTTCCGCGGGGCGGGGCTCTGCGGATGACGCTGGAGTTTCTGCTGACGCACTTCGGATTGCGCGCCTGCCGTGATTCCGAACCGGACGAGGAGACCCGCCGCCGCTGTCTCACGCGGATCGTCAAGGAGTGCTGTGCTCCCTGCGTCGGCGCGGTCACTCCGGAGGAGTACCGGAAACGGGTGGAACAGGCGGTGGCGGTGCTGCAGGGGGGATATCCGGGAACTTGCCGAAACGGTGCGCGGCAACATGCTTGCGGCGGCGCAGGCACAGCAGTTTGAGAAGGCAGCCCGTCTGCGGGATGTATTGACCAATCTGGAGAGCGTCTTCGGGCGGCGGAGCCGGGCGTTCTGGCGGCCGGAACTGCCGGATGCCGCGCCGGGCATGGCGGCGGTCAACGCGCTGGGGCGGGTGCTGGGACTGGAGAAGATGCCGGATCGGATCATCGGCTTCGATATTTCGAACATACTGGGCAAGCTGGCGGTGGCGAGTCTGGTGGCGTTCCGGGGAGGGCGTCCGGACCGGGAGAATTACCGCCGGTTCCGGATCCGGACGGTGCATCAGAGCGACGACTTCGCGATGATGCACGAGGTGCTGGTGCGCCACTTCTCGCGGCTGCTGGAGGAGAAGCGCCCACTGCCCGACCTGGTGATGGTCGACGGCGGCAAAAGGGCAGCTTTCGGCGGCGATCGACGCGCTGGTGGAGATCGGCTGCCCGCCGCTGCCGGTGATCGGGCTGGCCAAACGGAACGAGGAGATCTACCTGCCCGGCCGGAGCGAGCCGATCGTGCTGGACCGGCACGATCCGGCACTGCGGATGCTGCAGGCGCTGCGGGACGAGGCGCACCGTTTTGCCATCACCTATCACCGGGAACTGCGCAACCGCCGGATCGAGCAGTCGCGGCTGGATGAGATTCCGGGCATCGGCGACATCCGCAAGAAGCAGCTGCTGCGCGCCTTCGGTTCGCTGGCGCGGCTGAAGAAGGCGTCGGTCGAGGAGATTGCGGAAAAGGTTCCGGGCATCGGGGAAGCCGTCGCCCGGAAGATTCTCGACAACCTCACGGCCCGCCCGGTGTTGCCGCCGCCGTCTGTTCCATCGAACTGATTTTTGAAAAAAGTGGGACGCCTGGCGCGTTTCTCTCTTGCTTTTCGGAATTTCCGCGGTACCGTAAACGCGGGAAAGGAGCGGCAGATTCGGAATTCCCGCCGGGTACGGAATGAGAAGTTACCGAAAACTTGCGGATGTGCAGAGAGAGCTGCGCGAACTGGTCTTTGCCAGACGCGTGGAGGGCGGAACCCGTCTCGACGGAGAACGGGGGCTCGCCGAACAGCTCCGTGCCGGTCGCCCCACCGTCAGCAAGGCGCTTCGGCTGCTGGAAGAGGACGGCCTGATCCGCCGGACGAAGAACGGCGTGGTGATCCTCCCGCTTCAGCAGAAGTTCCGCTACGCCTACGTCGCGGCCGTGCACATGATCAACAACACCTTCTGGTTCCCCGCCTACAAGGATCTCTGGATGGAGCTGGAACGGCTGGCCGGACGGTGCGGCATCCGGATCGAACTGCTCCCCCTACGACTCCGACCTGCCGGAACAGTTGCCCGAATTTCAAGCCCGGCTGGCCGATTTCGATGCGGCGTTTTTCTCGCTGGCCACTTTCCGGAGGAATTTTTCGAAGGGCTGCTGCGGATGGAGAAACCGAGGGCTCTCCTGCTCTCGGAACTGCTGACGCATGAGGGGGTCCCGCTGTATGCGCTGGACAATTTCGAGACTGGCGCCATGGCGGCGCGCATTCTGCTGGAACGGGGCTACCGCCATCCCGCGCTGCTGGCGCCGAAATTCAACACGGCCACGGCTGATTTTCGCCGGCGGATAGACGGTTTTTCCGCGGTCATGGAGGAAAATGACTGCCCGTTCAAGCTTTTTTCTTCCAGTCTGCTCGCCGGAGTGGAAGAGCTGAATCTGTTGCAGCAATGCGTCACACAGCTTTACCGGCGCGGTTATGATAGTGTATTTTTTCTTGATGATAAATGGGTTATGATATGCGACCCGCTGATTGAAGCGGGAATGACGCCGGAATTCGGAATTCTTGCTTTTGACGGTACCATGACCGCCCGCACTCACAACCCGCCGATCGACACGCTTACCCACGGGACCATTCCGCTGGCACGGAAAATCTGTGAAATCATCTTCGACTGGGAGACCGGCCATTTTTGTTATGACCCGTCCATCCGCTTCCGGATAGCTCCGGAATACCTTCGCGGAAGGACCCTGCGTCCCTGCGAAAAACAGTGAACTGGTAACCTTTCGATATTTCCTGCCGGAAATATGACCAGACCAGCTTCTTTTCCCCATTTTTTCATTCGAAAAAGTGTTGCATCCCATTTTGAAATCTTGTATAATTAAATCGAAAGCCGGAATTGCGGCGAGGTGCGCACGCATTCAACCGTCAAACAAATACGGAACTGGAACGTGCAAGGCAGGAAAAGATGGCGAGGCCGGACTCCCTGAGAAACGGAGAACCAGCCATGCGGAGGAATTGAGGATGAGACGTTTGATTCTGTTGTTGTCGATCATGACGGTCTGCCGTCTGATCGGATCGGAGCCGCCTCCGGTGGAATCCTGGGAGTTCGATCCGGAGTTCAGCGTACGGGAGCAGGGGGTGCTGCTGAACGGGTTCGACAGCATGAAAGTGCTGCCGGAAGGCGTTCTGAAACTTGCGATGAAATGGGAGAAGGGAAGCCGCCGGGAGAGTTTTCTGCGCACCAGTCAGGATCGGTTCGGGCCTTATGACAGCCGCGATCTGGGAGTGCTGGAGATGCGTCTGCGGGCCGAAGTTTCCCGCGCAATCGCGGGGTCCCGGATCGGGATGCGGGTGTGTCTGCGTTACCATCGGGGAAGCAACAGCGAACAGCAGATTCCGCTGGAAGTTGACGGGAAGTTCCATGTCTACCGGATCGATTTCTCCAGATTCCGCCACCCGGAGAACAGCCGGGGGTTCTATCTCTACATCTATCCGCTGCTCAACACCGACGACGCGGCCGGGTGGGCCTCCGTCGAACTGGATTACCTCCGGGTCTCCTTCTCCCGCGCCGGGGCGGTGCGGAACATCCGTCTCGGTGCCGATGAGAAACTCGCCGATATGACGGCTCTGCTTCATTCGTTCAGCCCGTACGGAATCGCTCCGAAGGGCGCGTCTCTGGAGCTGCGGGAATTGTATGAACTCAGGCGGTCGCTCAATACCGCTGATGCTTCCGCCGCATATGAGTCCGCACTGGAGCTGAACCGGAGATTTACCCGGCTGCATTCGATTCTGCGGCTTGGCCGGCGCTTGAAAGAACTCGTCGACGAGGTCCGCATGCTTCAGAGCAGTATCGCTGAAGGAAAAGGGGAACGGGTCACGCCGCGAGAGGTGTCGCAACTGGCCGCCACACTCGACGCGGTCAGAGAGCAGTTGACCCGGGGGGAGTTCGAGGCGGCGGGCGCTGCACTCGACGCGGCGGAGCGGAGCCGAATGGAACTCTGGAACCGTCTGCTTGCCGCGGACAATGATGAACCAGTCTGGCAGAGCGGCGTCGATGCGTACAGTACCGGCCTTTTCGGCTGGAATGTTCTGCGGCGGCGCGAGGGGCTGGCGCTTTCCGTCGATCGGGACTGGTTCGGGCGCAACTTCTTCATCAACCGCGACGGCACGAAGACAAGATTGTCGGTTCAACCGGAAGGCGCCGCCTTCACCGGCGTCCCGAAGGCGGAGGAAACCTGCTGGACGTCGAGCAGCTGGAGCTATCCCTGCCGGGCGGCGGACGGCGGAACAATCGAGTGGAAAACCGCCGTGAGCCGTCTTGCGCCGGGAGTGCAACTCACTGCCGGGAGCCGTTTGCTCCGCATCGCCGTCAATGCCGGGCGCGACTATCGCCCGACCCGCATTCTTGTGCCCTGCCGGGACCGCGTGAGGATCGTCAATGCCGGAGACGTTGCGAAATTCCGGTGGCGCGATATGACGGAAAACTGGCTGCTGCTGTTGTGCGACAACGGTCTGCCTTCCGCACCGTGGCTGCTGACGCTGCAACACCGTCCGCTCGCCGGAAAGGCGCTCCAGGACGCCCTGTCTTTCACCTTCCCCGAAAAAGCCGGAACGATCGGCATCGCCAATCTCTACGGAGTCCGGCCGCTGCCGCCGGACTGGTCCGCGCACTGGAGGAGTCCGGCGCCTGATGTGGTCGAACAGTGCCGCCGTCTCAACGCGGTCATGACCGCGTATCCGTGGAGCTGTTCGGAGTTTTTTGCGGTGGACCGCAAAGCCGGAACGGTGCGGATCGAAAATCGCATCGGCTACCGGCGCGTGAAGAATGACTGGAAATATGATGGTGCGGAGTATGCTCCGTTGCCGCCGCTGCTCTCCATGGCCGCAGCGAACGGTTATCCCGCCGGACTGCCGGAAGGAGTGGTGAATTTCGACTTTGCCGCGGCATACGGCCCCTGGAATGCCGTCCGCAGTGACCGGGTGGAGTTCGCACTGCCGCTCCCCCGTCTCGGCATGGAGTTGTTCTGCCGGACTGAGCGGCTTGCGGAACAACAGAAGAAAAGCCGCCGCTGGCTGTGGAATCTGCCGTATCCGCTGTTTCATTTTTCATCCGGCCGTTCCATCTACTATTTCTGGAGCTGGTATTTTCACGCTTTCAACCTCTTTTCTCCGGAAGAGAAACAGGTGATACTCCACAACATGAAAGAGATCATCCGCCGGTATTTCGGCGAAGTCCGCGAGGAACCGGCGCGGTTCCATATGTCACATCACACCCATGGGCATGCAGACCGGACGGAGCCGTTCACCGGCAGAAGCTATCTGGCCTACGGCTGGCGATTGAAAGGGGAAACCCAGCTGGACTACCGGGATATTACCGACCTCGCCGCCTTTCACCTGATGCCGACGCGGTACTACGCCGACATCTCCGGTGACTGGGAGCTGATCCGGCAATGCTGGCCGCAGATCTGCGATCTGTACGGCTCCGTGCCGCGGCGCGCCGAATGGGCGTCGATGGCGGTCGGCACCACCGACTGTTCGCTGACGCACGCAATCGACATGGCGCCCGATTCCTGGCTCGCATCCGAAGCGGTGGCGGAACTCGCGCGGGGGATCGGGGACCGCCGGACCGAAGCGCTTGCTCTCTGCATCGCCGCCAGACAGGCCGTGCCGCTGTGCGGCGCGCTGATGAGGCGCGAGTGGGATATGGCTCACAACAACGACTGGGACTGGGAAAGGCAGCTCCCGGAACTCGGTTATTTTGAATCGAGTTATATCAACACCATGGGCTGGGAAGACGCCCGGTTTTCCACCAGCGGCGTGGTCGGGATGATTCATTCCCCCGCACTGCTGCGGATGTATCGGACATTCTGCCCGGATGCATTGCGCCGGTTTCTGGGGCGGATGGAGGAGAAGTATCCGCAATGGGCCGACTGGAAATACATCCCCGCCGGAAAGAAGATCGGCCAGAACGGCCCCCTCGCATTCTACCGGCAGATTCTGTTGCGTGACGCGCTCGAAGAACCGACTGCCGAACTGGAAAAACTGTTTCGCTCCGGTCTTTTCGACGACGATGAATTTTCGGTATGGAGTCGACCGGTTTCCGGACAGGCGTCCGTCATCGGCCTCTCGCTGAACGGCTGTTCGATTCTGAGCGGACGCGACGCGCCGTTGCGGGTTCTCGACTGGGAGCATGCGGCATTTCGTGATGCCGACTTCCGTTTTGCGACGGGGAAGGCGACGGTGGAGTTGGATTCTTCCAAGGCATTCACGCTGAAATTATTCAGTGCTGTCGAACCGGTATCCGTCTCGGTGAACGGCAGTATCCCTGCCGCTGGGAGCTGCCGGTATGACCGGGCGAAACAGGAGCTGGCCCTCGATCTCGCTCCCGGAAATGTCCGGGTGGAACTTTGTTATCCCGGCTGGCAGCCGCCGCAGCGCAGGCGTTCCATTCCGCCGGTTGCGCCGGTTTCGTCGACTCCGGAAATGAAGCTGTGCCGCACGGAGCGGGAACTGCGGCTCGCCGCGAAAAACAGTACCGCGCGGAAGGAGTTTTCCTGCGGGAACACTGTACCGCTTCCCCTCGCCGGCTGTGCAAACACCGCCTCCGGAGTTCCTGCCGGGGAACGGAAGCTTCGTGGCGTTCCCATGCGACTGGAAATGCGGGCGATCGGCGTCGGTGGCGGCGCTTCTTCTGGGATGCCGGAGAAAGTGAGCATTCCGGCGAAGGGTCGTTGGAAACGGCTCTATTTCCTGCATTGCGCCGGTCCGGGAGGAGCATCGGGGGAGACGGTTCTTCGATATCGTATCCGGTACGCGGATGGTTCCGGAACGGTGTTCGATGCCCGTTACGGTCTGGAGTTGAACGGGACGCCTGAGCCGTCGGAATTGCTGAACGGCCGATTGGTCCCGCTCGGCGGGCGGCGGAACCTCACCCTCTCCGTCTGGGAGAACCGGGCATTTGATGAAATTCCCGGCGTCGGTGCGGATTTTCAGAGGGAACACCGTATGGTGGAGCGAATCGAACTGGAGTTTGCAGCCCGGAAGGGGACCGCCGTTCTGCTGGCGGTTACCGGAGAGTCCGAGATGAGGCAGTGATTTCTCCCGTGCAGGGATTTCTGCCGGATGACAACACGCTCCGCGGCAGCGGAAGCCGTATGTCGACGGCAAAGGAATTCATCGCCGGGATACGGGGAATTTTTACTGGAAGTTTCATGAAATCAGCGGAAGGAGAGCAGCTTATGAAACATGCCGAAAGTCGGAAATATGGATTTTTACCCTTATCGAACTCCTGGTCGTAATCGCGATCATCGCCATTCTGGCGGCCCTGCTGCTCCCGGCGCTGAACAAAGCGCGGGATAAGGGGAAAATGATCCGATGTGTCAGCAATCAGAAACAGATTTCACTGTTCTTCTTCCAGTATGCGAACGACTATGAGTACTGCCCGGGCAATCTGACCGACACCACCTATGTCAATCAGTGTGTGGAAGGGAATAAGAATTTGACGCGGACACTGTTTACAATGCCTTCCGGCATCTGGTTCTGCCCGGAGACGGCGATTCCACAGGGAGCGGTGAATTTCCTCTCAATTATGTGGTGACCCGGGAGCACGGCACGGCCGAAAATATCAATGCGGGTTCTCCGCGCGGCCCCGCGCCGGTATTTCAGATTACCTCCAGTCAATGGGCGCAGAGAAAACTCTCCAACCTGACCGGCAGAGGGGTGATCCTCTATGAGAAGCAGCTGGTTCTTTCGGGAACCCGGGGCGATCCGGCGCGTGGACGGGTCTTTGCCCGTTATGCCAATTCAAGTCTCTGGGGGACCAGCGACGTCAAGGACCGGGCCGGATATGATTTGCACAACGGGTCCGCCGCGTTTGTGTGGAGCGACGGGCATGTGGTCTCTCTTTCCGTGAAAAATAATATCGATTTCAACGACAGCTGGGAGCTGCAGAAATGAGATTCCGCGCCTTGTTTACCGCCGGAATCGCCACCGCCGGCGCCTTGCTCGTCGCCGCGCCGGTGGAGGATACCTCGGTTGCCGCGCCGGACGCTGTGAAGTTCGGTCCGCTTTACCCGGTCTGCAAGGTCGATGGCGGACCATCGCGAGCCACCGGCATGGTGATTCGGGGGAAGTCACTTTACGTACTCGGCGATGAAATGCTCTGGATCTATGATATTTCCACGCCGGAAGCTCCCCGGCTGACCGGTAAAACCGGGAAGTTTCCGGAAGGGCGCCAGATCGCGCTTTCCGGCAATGTCGCCTGCATCGCGGCGCGATCGCACGGCCTCTATCTCGTGGATGTGGCCGATCCGACCGCTCCGAAACAGCTTTCCCGTTTCGATACGGTGGAGCTGGCGACCGGGGTCGACGCCGCCGGACCGGTCTGCTTCGTCGCGGAGCGCCAGTACGGGGTGGAGTGTGTGGATATTTCCGACCCGGAACACCCCCGATTCCTCTCGCTTGTCCAGACGCCGGAGGCACAGTCCGTGGTCTATGATTCCGGCCGGATTTTCGCCGGCGACTGGGCCGCCGGGCGGGTCACCATTCTGGATGTCTCCAATGTGCGCGCTCCCCGGCGGATTGCCGCCCATCCGCTCACCGGCTACGGCGACGGTGTGGCGGTGCGCGGCAATCTCTGTCTTGCCTCGACCGGTCACCATGCGAAAACCGGTCCGAAGGAAAACCGGCAGAACAACGGCCATTCGATCAACTTGATCGACATAACGGACATCCGGAAACCACGGACGATCTCCAGTTTTCACTTCCCGCCGTTTTTCAGCCGTGGGAACGATTTCTGGACGGTGCGCTTCTCCGGAGAGATCGCGGTCGCGGCGGATTCCCACAACGGAGTGTTTCTGGTGGATATTTCCGATCCGCGCCATCCGAAGGGGGCGGGGCAGCTTCAGCTGCCGCCGGTCGCCTCCCCGGCGGGAGGGACCCGGCCCGACGCGGTCTCCGGCATCGCCGTTACCGACGGGGTGCTCTATCTCTCCGGAGTCCGGACCGGATTGTTTCTGGCGAAGATTCCTTCGCTCCGCCGCGAGCCGGAGAAGAGTCAGGTGCCGCCGGTGATTCCTCCGCCGCTTCCGACAAAGCCGGTACCCGGATTTTTCACCTACGATGCGGGCGGCAGGGTCCGAGGAGTGGCAATTCATGGAGATCTCGCCTGGGTGGCGGCCGGTTCCGCCGGAATCCACACCGTCCGGTTGAGCGAACAGGGGATTTCGCCGGTGGCCGTGCTGCCGGTGGCGGAGGCCTGCGACGTCAAATATGCCGACGGTCTTCTGTACGCGGCGGAAGGGGCGGCGGGGTGTCGCCGTCTACCGGCCGGACGAAGCGGGGAAACTGACTCTGCTCGGACGCTGTCAGTTCGGTCCGCTCGCCCAGCTGATCTGGAAACCGGAGGGGAGCCGGTTCGCTGTCGTCTCCGCCCGCACCGGGGTGCTCTACTTTCTGGACGTCTCCGATCCGGCCCGGATGAGGAAGGTGTTTCAGCACCGGCAGATCGGACTACTCTACGGGGATCTGCTCTGCGACCGGCTGCTCGGCGGCCGTTACGTCGCCAACAACTGGCATTCCGGGGGGCTGGCCTGGTACGACCTCTCCGGAGAAAAACCGGTTCTCGCCAACCGGGTGGTTGAGCGGCTGAACACCCATGCGGACGGCCTCGCGGCGCTCAACGGGAAACTGCTGATGATCAACCACGGCAGATATGTTCTGCTCGAACCGAATCAGTCCGGTCCGTCGCGGGAATGGAAACGGTATTCGGTCGGAGAATGGATCGGCGGCGTTCCCTCCGTGGATGGGACCATTGTGGCGCTCAGTCATCGCTCCGGCTTGGTTGTTCGCCTCTATGACTTCAGTAATCCGGAGGCTGCCAGACCGATTCCGAATCGCCGCTGGAAGTTTCCGGACGTTCCCGGCACGGTCGCTTTCTGGCGGGGGCGTGTGGTGATTCCGCTTTCGTATCAGGGACTGCTGCTGGAAAAAGCACTGCCGTAAAGAGGGGTGTTATGAAAATTTTCGCAAGTTGCGTTCTTGCCGTACTGGCGCTTTCCGTTTGGAGCATGGATCCGGAACTCCTGAAAATCCGCGACCGGAACAACGCCGGGGCGATTCAATCGGTCAACGACTCCCGGGTGAGCCGGGAATGGAAGCAGCAGAGGAGTGACGGTTCCTGGCCCGGGATCGATTATCGGCATCAGGGATGGGGAGCATGGTATCCAACGAGACATCTGTCGAATCTGTGCCTGTGCGCCGCCGCATATGCCGCGCCGGAATCGAAATTCTTCCGGAACCGGGAACTGCTGGCGGCCGTTCTGCGCGGGCTCGACTTCTGGGCGGAACGGGATCCTCAGAGTCCGAACTGGTGGTATTCCGAAATCGGCACGCCGCGGCAGCTGCTCGACACCCTGCTTCTGCTCGGCGACGACCTGCCGCCGGAGTATCCGGAGAAGTTCCGGGCGATTCTCGACCGCTCCCGGCCGGGGATGACCGGGCAGAACAAGGTGTGGCTGGCTGGAATTCACCTGCTCAAAGGGGTGTTGTACCAGCGCCCTGAACTGGTCCGGGAGGGGCGGGAACAGATTTTGAGTGAACTTCGTCTTGCGGCGTCGGGCCGGGAGGGGATCCAGTCGGACTGGAGTTTTCATCAGCACGGAGCGCAGCTGCAGTTCGGCAACTACGGGCTGGCCTATTTCACGGAAATGGTCCGCTGGCTTTCGGTTCTTTCCGAAAGCGTGTACGCCTTTCCGCCGGACCGGACGGTAGTCTTGCAGAACTACTACCGGAACGGGCTACGCTGGGTGCTCTTTGACCGGCAGATGGATTTCAGCGCCTGCGGCCGTCAGAATACGGAACGTCTTCCGTTTCAGAAATACCGGACGTGTGTCAAGACTGCTGTTCAGCTCCGGCAGGTGACGGGAGAGGGGGCGCTTTCGGAAGAGGCGGAGTTCCGTTTCTCCGGGTGCCGGTACTTCTACGACAGTGATTTTCTGGTGTTCCGCACGCCGGAGTTCTACTGTTCAGTCAAGATGAGTTCCCGGCGGATCCGGGGCAGTGAGACCGTCAATTCGGAAAATCTGCTCGGGCGCCTCACCGGGCACGGTGCGACCATGCTGATGAGCCGCCGCGGAGAGCTGGAGGAGATCGGCGCCCTGTGGGACTGGCGGAAGATTCCCGGCGTCACCGCCGTGCAGGACGATTCTTCCCTCTTCTGCCGGAATCCCGGTTGGGACAACCGGGAGGAGTGGGTCGGCGGCCTCTCGGACGGGGAGGTCGGATTCTGTGCCATGGAGTTCGACAACGGCGAACTGACTGCGAAAAAAAGTTACTTTTTTCCCGGCAGCGGCATGGTGTGCGTCGGCAGCGGCATTCGCAGCCGGATCGATGCGCCGGTGGTCACCGCGGCGGCCCAGTTCCGGGCGTTGGGGGAACTGAAACGCGATCCGTGCTCCGGAACGGTTGCCAACGGTGGTTTCTCCTGGAGAATTCTCTCTGCGCCGGGGGCGGAAATTCGGACCGGAATCCGCGACGTCACCGGCAACTGGAAACGGGTGACTGCGGCACTCTCCGCCGCGCCGGTTCGCGGGAAAATCTTTTATCTTTACCTCGATCACGGCCGTCGTCCGCGGAACGGCGGTTACGCCTATGCCGTCACTCCGCTCGGCAAGCCATGGGAACCGGTCCGATTGAAAACCAGCTCCGACTCCATTCACGCGATCGCATGCCGAGGCGTGGTCATGGCGACATTCTATCGGCCGGGCTGGGCGGAGTTTCCCGACGGCACCCGGCTGACGGCAGAACAGCCCTGTCTGCTGATGGTGCGCGGCGGCCGGCTGTATGCCGCCGACCCGGGGCGGAAGCTTGAGGCTCTCACGGTGCGGCGCAACTCCCGGAGTTATCGCATTCCGTTGCCACGGAACCGGTTTGCCGGGAGTACCGTTTCCCTGTCGCTTCCGGCGGGAACCGATTGAGGCGGCGAAACCGTTTGCAAAACTTTTTCCGAGGTGTTATGTTATCTATCCGGAGAAAAGACCTTCGCCCCGTAAACGGGGGGGAGAGGGGCAAATCCCTGACGCAGAGATGAACTTCAACCAATCGAACAGGAATGATGAATACCAGAGATACCGCACTTCTGATTATCGATATGCAGCGGGATTTTGTGACGGCGGAATCTCCGCTCTGCGTGGCCGGAGCGGCGGCCACGGTACCGGCCATCGCCGCTCTGCTGGAATACTGCCGACACGACGGCAACATCGCGATTTTTCACGTCATCCGCGAGTACGATCCCTCCGGAATCGATCTGGAGCGGAGCCGGCTCGAGCAGTTTCAGGGGGTTCCCGGCGCAGTGCGTGGAACTCCCGGGGCGGAGATCGTGCCGGAACTCCGACCGCTTCCGGGCGAGATGGTGATCGTCAAGCCGCGCTACAGCGCCTTCTTCCACACCAGGCTTGACCTGTGTCTGCGCCGTCTCGGCGTCGACTCGTTGCTGATTGCCGGGACGCAGTACCCGAACTGCATCCGGGCGACGGTGACCGATGCGCTTTCTCTGGACTACCGGGTAACGGTTCTTTCGGACTGCTGTAGCGCCCGGACTCCGGAGATTGCCGAAGCCAATCTGACCGATATGCGCAACCTCGGCGCCCGCTGTGTGACGCTCGCCGCGTGGCGGGCCGGGGCGGACGACTGACGAAAACCGCCGTCGGAACAGTCCTCGCCTCAGCGGAACCGTTCGACCCAGAGGCCGGTGTGGCCGCCGGGAATCACCATCCTGCCGCGATGGAAGAGCACCCGGTCCGGCGTCCCGGGCAGCAGACAATAGCACCGTTCCGAAACCCGTTCGGCAACCTCCGGCGCGGGGAAACGGTAGAAGCTGATTTTACCGCTGTGCCGGTCGGAGAAGGCGATTCCGTCGGTTCCGGCGGTCGGAACGCCCCGGATCGGACCGCCGGCGCAGCAGATGAGTTCCGGCAGAGTCCCGGCCGGGTCCGGAATCCGGCAGCAGCCGTCCCTCCCATTCATCAGGAAGCCGCCGTTCCAGCAGGTGATTCCTTCGCTCTGGCCGCCGGAACGCTCCTGCCGGTCGTCCCGGAACAGTTTCGGGCGGGGGCCGGAGAGATCGTACCAGGCGAGGCCGCAGTAGGGGCCAGATCACCGGGACGAGTCCGTTTCGGTCACCTTCCGGGAATGAGTCGCCGTAAAGCAGTCCGCCGTGGAGATGGTGATAGGCCAGCCGGATTGCGGAGAGGTCGGTCAGATCGAGAATCCGCAGGATGCCGTCCCGGCAGCTGCAGAGGGCAAACCGATTGTCCGTCGTGAGTCGGCAGAGCTGGAAGATCCGGTTCGGGCGTTTGTATCGCCCCAGCTCCTTTGGCGGGAAGACGGCGAGGTCGTAGACCGCCACACCGTCCAGCCCCTCCGCGGAATAGAGCTTTCCGTCACGCACCGCCACATCGTAGGAACAGCGGACCGGAAGCGTCCCGACCGGTTTCACGTTCTCCCCGTCGAGGTGCCAGATCTGCAGTCCGGCATGGGAACAGGCCGCGTAGAGCGTGTCTCCGTCGAGGGCGAGGCGGCGTACCTGACCGCCGCATTCCACCCGGGCAAGGCCGTCGATGGCGGCGGGCGCGCGGCGGCCGGTGAGGAGCGGAACCTTCGAACTCTCCGGCGGGTTCGGTTTGAGGCCGGGGAGGGAGGTGACCAGCAGGCCGCTTTTCTGGGCGGCGACGTAGAGGACGCCGTCGCCGACGGTGCAGTCTCCGGCGCAGTCCGGCACGGAAATGCGGACCCGGCCGGTGGCCCGGCCATCCATGCGGATGATGTCGGGCAGCACCATCCGGCCGGTGCAGCGGGGATGGGCCGGATCGGCGAGATCCACCCGGAAGACGCCGTTGTGGGTGTCGGCGACGAAAGCCTCTGTTCCGGCGAGGCGGACGGTCCAGAAATCGTTGGTTTTGACCTGCAGCAGCGGAAAATTGAGCCGGGCGAGATGGTGCGGCAGGCGGTTTTCATCGAGGCGGAAAATATCCAGCCCGTGGCCGTTTCCGGCAAGTTCCGTCTCGGAACCGCTCTTCGCATTGAGTCCGGTCGCGGCGCAGCAGAGATCGCCGTAAACCGCCACGCCGTCGCCGAATCCGCCGAGTTCCGCGGTGGAGAGCTGTTGCGGATTGCTGCGGTCGCGCACGTCGATGACGGTGAGGCGCCCGACCCCCCAGTCGCCGACGTAGAGCTGTCCGTCGGAATAAGCGGCGGACTGCGCCTCCGGGGTGCGGATCAGCGAAAGATGGCGGGGGCGGGCCGGATCGGTCACATCGATGATTTCGACGCCGTAGATCCGCTCGGTGACGAAGACGGTGTTCTCCGCAACGGCAATGCCGGTGGCGAGCTCCACCGTGTCGAACCGGGAGATGACCCTCGGCCGGGCGGGATCAGCCAGATCGAGGATCCAGAGGCCGAATTCACGGGCGGTGAGGTAGAGCCGGCCATGCGCCGCAGCAAGCTGGCGGCCGTTGCCGAATCCACTGCGTCTCCAGCAGAGTTTCGGGTGGTCCGGTCGGGAGATGTCGTAGACGCTGAGCCGGTCGCCGCCTGCGGTGTAGAGATAACTTCCGGAGCGGGCCAGCGCAATGCAGCCGGCCGAACCGGGAACGATGGTGAAAGGAATTTCCGGATACTGTTCCATTGCAGAAATGCTGTTTCAGGTTGAGATGTGAAAAGACTTTTCGGCTCAGCTCCTGGTGAGGGCGCGCAGCCGCAACCCCACGGTGAGAGTGACCAGACCGTAGAAGATCAGATAAAAGGCGAAGACGTAGTCCACCCAGACGCTCCCGGCCAGCGGAAACATGGTGATGAGGATTCCGCAGATCAGACTGAGAGCGCCGTTGACGGCGGTCATGATGCGGAAGGAGTTGGCGAATCCCCGCGCCGTCCAGGCGGCGACGAAGAGTTCCGCGCCGTGAAAGATGAACCAGATGCCGAGGATGAGGAGCAGCTCCAGTACGCCGAGCAGCGGATCCAGGACGAGGAATGCCCCGGCGATCAACAGCACCAGTCCGTAGAGCAGTCGGCCGATGCTGAACCGGCGGCGGAGCAGAAAGGTGAGAACGAGCTGCTGAATGCCGCAGCCGAGCAGCATGATTCCGAGGGCAAGAGCCAGTGCTATCATTGCCCAGAGCGGATGGAAAAGAAAGATCCCGCCGAGTACGATGGAGCAGAGTGCCTGGATCACAATGAAAACCCAGGAATGTCCTCCGAGCAGATTGGTGGAAACGAGCGGTCTGGGGCGTTTGAGCATTTCGGTTCCTCCTTCGCGGTTGATTCTCCTGCCGGTATGGAATATACACCGGTTCCTGCGGAAGTGCAAGCTCAATCCGGCGGGGATCGGCCGGCGACTTCAGCGGAGGCGCCGGAGTGCCGCCGCCGCTCTGCCGGCGTTGACCGAACTTTTCGCCTCCGGCCCGGCGAGCAGGGCGTCGAGTTCGTCGCGGAATTTCATCGTCTCCGCCCGGTAGGAGAGCGGCTTGTTCCGGTTGTTCCGGAAAAGTTCAGAAGCTCCCTTCTCCGCCGCGGGGAATTCTCCGGAGCGGAAGTGGGCCATCGCCGCAATCAGACCCCCCTTCCGGGGAGTTCGGATGCATCGCCAGCGTTTCCAGGGCGGCCGGATACTGCCTGAGCTTGTACTGTGCGAAAGCCAGTGCGGCGGAATAGCGGCGGGATTCCGGTTCCCCGTTCAGCAGTTCGCGGTAGTACCAGGCGGCGCTGGTCCAGTCGTTGTTTTTCTCGGCTTCGCGCGCGGCGCCGAGCATGAATTCCGCGACGGCGCGCCGTTCGTCGAGCAGTTTCCCCAGCCGGGGTTCGAGTTCCGGATCGGGGGCGGCTCCGAGGTCGCGCGCCGTCTGGTAGCAGCGGGCGGCATCGGCCTCCCGCGGCGGGGTGCATCCGAGGAGCAGCCGGGCGAGCTCCAGCTGCGGCGCAGGGGCGCGGGGGGCGAGTTTCGCTGCTTCTCGGAGCCGGGTTTCAGCGGATTTCCACTCCTTTTTTCCTGCGAGCGCGCGTCCGGAGGCGAGGAGCAGCCGGGGGAGCGGGGCGTATGTTTCAGGAGCCGGTTCAGTTCCTTGAGAGCCTCGTCGTACTGCCGGAGCCCGAGCTGCGCCTCCACTGTGTCAGCGGCGAGTTCCGGATCATCCGGCTTCGCCCGGCGTGCGGCGGAAAGCAGTGGCAGTGCCTGTTCGAACTCCTCGCGGCGAAGCAGCAGTCTGCCCAGTCGCTCGGAGGCTTCCGGATTTTCCGGTTCCAGCTCCAGAGCGGTCCGGTAGTTCCAGATGGCGAGTTCGGTACTCTCCTCCGCTTCCGCTTTTTTGCCGGCGGCGATCAGTTCCGCAGGAGTGCCGACTCCGACCGGCTTCACCGCGGTTTCCGTCTGCGGGAGAGGCGCGGTTCCCGTGGTTGGACGGGCGGCGAGTTCCGCCCGCAGCTGCCGCACTGTTTCGGTGAGCTTTCCCAGCTCCTTCTGCCGGACGGCAAGCTGTTCCCGCGCCTTTCCTGAGAGGGCGAGTTCCCGGCGTGCTTCCTCGAGCTGCTGTCTGAGTTTCCCGGTCTCCGCGGCGTTTTTCCGGGCGGATTCGCTCGCTTTCCGCAGCGCGTCGAAATTGGTGCGGAGCGTCTTGAGCTCCTGTGCCGCCCCGGCGGAGGCGGCCAGCTCCTTGCGGAGCCGGGCTTCCGCCTCGACCGAACTCTTGAGCTGCTGTTCGAGGCCGACGCCGGCGGCACGGGATTGTTTCAGTTCCGTTTTCAGCGAATCAAGCTCCTTCTTCATGGTTTCTCCGGCGGTTTCCAGTTCGGAGACACGGCGGCTGGTTGCGGCGTATCGACTTCGAACCTCGGCGAGTTCATCGGCAAGTTTTTTCCGGGCGCCGTCCGCGGCAGTGAGGGCGCGGAAGTCCTCGCTGTTGCGGGCCTCCAGCCGTTTTTCCAGCTTGGCGCAGCGTTCGGACCAGGTTTGCAGGTCGGTCTCCAGCCGCCGGCTGCGTTCGCGGAGGTTTTTCAGTTCGACCGCGGAGAGTTCGGTACTGGCGCGCTCCTGTTCCGCTTCCTTGCGGAGCCGGGCGCATTCGGTTTCGAGCCGGACGCGGAGCGCTTCGAGCCGGGTGGCGGTCTCCTGGGTCCGGACCAGTTCCAGCTGGAGTTCGCGCTGGCGATTCTGGAGCTGAACATTCTGTTCCTGCCCGGCGGCGGCATTTTTCTCCGTCTCCGCTAGGAGTTTGCGCAATTTTCTGCCCTCCTCGAGCAACTGCGCGTTCAGGGTGACCGAGTCGCCGCCGCTTTTGAGCGCTTCACGGAGCTGCCCGCGCAACTGGGAGAGTTCCTTGTCACGCGAGGCGGCCCGTTCCGTCGCCTCCTTGAGTTTCTTCTCCGACTGGGCAATCTGGAATTGGAGTGCGCTGCGCTGCGTCACCGCCGTCTCCTGGAAACGGCGCAGTTCGGCAAGCTCCCGTTCGAGCCGAGTTGCGTCTGCTTCGCGCTGGCGGGCGGCGGCTTCCGCGACTCCCCGGGCGTTGAAGAGCTCCGCCGCATCCTGATCGAGTTTCCGGATCCTGGCTTCGGCGACCTGAAGGCGTTTGGCGGCAACTTCGGAGTTGAGTTTCTCCTCGAGGAGCTGCTTGCGCAGTTCCTCTATCCGGCCGTCCGGTTCGAGCGCCTGCTGTTCGAGTGCCCGATAGCGTTTTTCCAGAAGCGCATATTTCTCCTGCTGGATGCGCTGGTCGCGCAGCAGATTTGCGATTTCCGCCGCGGCGGTTTTTCCCTGTTCGGCCTGACGGCGAAGCTCTTCCAGTTCCGTCAGCGCCTCAAAAAGTTTCTGCTTGTATCCGGCGGCCTGTTTGCGCAGGCTCTGAAGTTCGACGAAGTCCGCTCCGGAGGAGGGTTCCCGGGGGGCGGGTGCGGCCGGGCGGTTGCCGATCAGTTTCTTCAGCGCATTCAATTCCCGGTCGCAGTCGTTGATCCTGCCCTGAATGATGCTCTGGTTCCAGTCCGGCCTCGCCTTCTGCACATCGACGTAGTGACGGCGAGCGGCGTTGAACTGGTCGACCGCGCCGACGTAGTCGCCCTTGTCGCGGAGCTGGATTCCTTTTTCGAACGTGGTGTAGCCGAGCCGCCAGGCGTCCCACGGGGAAAATTCGGCGGCGGCCAGCGGAGCGGCCGACAGCAGGACGGTGAGAACAAAATTGAGGAGATGCTTCATGAGTTCACGTATTCCAGAAATTTATGGCGGAGCCGGGGGGTGATGGTGAACACGAGTTCCAGTTCACCACGGTCGTTGTAGTTCTCTTCGTAAACCCGCCCGGCGGCGTGGGCGAGGGCGGCGAGGTCATGCCGCCGGGGCGGCAGCGTGACCCGGAGCAGCTGATGATGTTCCGACGCGAGCGAGGCGAGCCGTTCCCGGAGCTGCTCGATCCCTTCTCCCGTGGCGGTCGAGAGGTAGAGCGCGTCGGGAAAGAGTCCGCGAAGCCGGGCGAAAAGCACCGGATCGGCGTTGCGGTCGACCAGGTCGATCTTGTTGAATACGACCTGGATGTTTTTTTCTTCGGCACCCAGCTCCTTGAGTACGGCAAGCGTGGTCTCCCACTCCGAATCGATCTGCGGGCTGGAGATGTCTAGCACCAGCAGCAGGAAGTCGGCGAGCACCGCCTCTTCGAGGGTGGATTTGAACGCTTCAACCAGCGAATGCGGCAATTTGCGGACAAATCCGACCGTGTCGGTCAGCAGAAGTTCCAGATTGTTGTCAAGCGTGATCCGCCGGGTGGTCGGGTCGAGGGTGGCGAAAAGCTGATCCCTGACCAGCACATCGGCGCCGGAGAGTGCGCGCAGCAGGGAGGACTTCCCGACATTGGTGTAGCCGACGATCGCTCCGTGGGGAACGGCGTTGCGCTCGCGCGCCTTGCGCTGGGTGGTGCGCTGTTTGCGGACCACTTCGAGTTCTTCGCGGAGCTGCTGAATGCGGCGGCGGAGCAGCCGGCGGTCGGTTTCGATCTGCGCTTCGCCCTCGCCGCGGGTGGTGGCTCCGCCGCCGTGCTGGCGGGAGAGGTGGGTCCATGCCCGGGTGAGCCGGGGCAGGGAGTACTGGGCGCGGGCGAGCGACACCTGCAGAACCGCTTCACGGGTATGGGCGCGTTCGGCAAAGATGTCGAGGATCACCTCTTCACGGTCGATGACGCAACAGCGGGCGAGCCGTTCCCAGTTGCGCTGCTGGGAGGGTGAAAGCGGAGTGTCGAAGATGAGGCAGTCGGCCTCGCACTCCTGGGCGAGCTGGGCGATCTCCTGCGCCTTGCCGGAGCCGACATAGTACTGCGGCATGACCTGATGGAGTCCGACGATGACCGGTTCAAGCGGAACGATGTCCAGATTGCGGACAAGGTCGGCGAGCTCATCGAGGCTTTCGGAAATCTCGGCCTCGGTCTGGCCGGGTTCCCGAATGCCGACGAGCAGAGCTCTCTCCACTTTTTTTCTGGAATCCTCGGCGAGATCGATCATCTTCGGAATCTGTTTCTTCGAATTGGTTCATTGCGATTCTATACACAATACACCAGCTTTCGAAGAATTCCAAAAAGGAAGCGGCGTTTTCGGCAAAAAAAGGTGTATTTTACCGGATTTTTCCGCCGCCGGAGCGGAAAAGAGCGGACGGCTTCTCACTCAGGAGCGGATTCCGGACCGGCGGCGAGGTGCCGACGGAGCCGGTCGAGAAAGAGTTCTGCGGCTTTGGAGAAAAGCTGGTGTTTCTTCCAGACGAAATAGACACCGGATTCCACTTTAGGCTCCAGCGGACGGAAGCAGAGATCGCGGTGCCCGGTCATGTCGACCAGCTTATCCAGCGTAATCGCGTAACCGCCCCCTTCCTCCACCAGGAGGGCGGCATTGTAAATCAGGTTGTATGTGGCGGTTACCTTCAGGTTGCTTCGCTCTGCGCCAAACCAATCGGCATAGGCGTTTTCCTGGGAAATCCGCCGCATGACCTGCCGCGAACAGATCAACGGCAGACCTTCCAGATCCCGGCGGGTGACCGCCGTTTTGCCGGCCAGCGGGCAGCTCTTCCGCATGAGCACACCCCAGACGTCCTGATCCGGCAGCCGGAGCGAGTGATACCTGGTGATGTCCACCGGCTGAATCAGCAGCCCGAAGTCCAGCAGTCCCTTGTCGAGCCGTTCGGTCACATCCTCGGCGTTGCCGCTGTAGAGGTGGAATCGCAGCCGCGGATGCTCCTGCTGCAACTCCCCGATAATCCGGGCAATCTGCCGCATCGCCTCGGTTTCGCCGCCGCCGATGTGAACTTCTCCGGCGGCGGTTTCTCCGAGCGATCCGAACTCCGTCTCCGTCTTGCGGACCATGTCGAGGATCTCCTCCGCCCGTTTGCGGAGCAGCATTCCTTCCGGAGTCAGCGTCACGGAGTGGCTCCCCCGCACGAAAAGTTTCTGCCCAAGCTCCTCCTCCAGTTCCTGCAGCTGGCGGGAGAGGGTCGGTTGGGTGACGTGCAGGACCCGGGCTGCTCCGGTCATGCTCCCGGAAACAGCCACGCCGAGGAAATATCGCAATACTCTGAGTTCCATTTTTTCTCCGCGGGCTCCAGCCCCAGTTCCGCCGCAGGTCGCTGCGGCGCCGGCTTTGATCCTTCCCCCTTACTATACCCCGCCGCCTGCCGATTGCAAGTTCCGGACTCCGCACCGTACATTGGTTAAGGGGAACCGGAAACTTTAGATAAAAATGATAATTTTTATCAAATCCGGGTTGCAACGGGTGAACATGGAGGATATATTGTGCTCTGCGGCGGTCGGAAATCCCGAGAGCGGCGCCGGTTCGTTTAAATGGGGGAGTTCTCCCCTGAGCAGCAGGAAAACGGAGGAGGAACCATCATGCTGAAACCGTTCATTTTCACACTCTGCCTTGCCGTTGTCTGTTTCGGATTCTCAGCCGCGGCGGAGGTCCCCGCCTCGGCGCCGGGGAACTGTCAGCTCAGCACCCACATTCTGGACGTCAATCTGGGTCGTCCGGCGGCGGGGGTGCCCATCCTTCTTTTCGCCTGACGGATGGCGGCAAACGCTGGGAGAAGATCGGCGAAGCCGTCACTGACGCCAACGGCAGAGTCGGCACGTTTCTGCCGCGGACCCGGGCAAATGACGGAATCTACAAACTCAAGTTTGAGACGCGCGATTATTTCCGGAAGCAGGGGCGGAATTCCATCTATCCCTTTGTTGAAGTCGTTTTCGAGCTTGAGGGGACGGGGCATTACCACATCCCCATCACGATGTCGGCCAACGGATACGGAACCTATCGCGGCAATTGAGCGCGCCATGCTCCTCCGTCGGAATGTTCCGACGGCTCCTCCGCCGCCGGGAGAGGGGAGGCGGGGAAAAGGGTGCCGGCCTGTTGTTTGCCGAGTCGGAACTCCCTGGCGCTGAACCCGGTCGCCCGGCGGATGAATCGGGAGAAGGTCTTGGAATTCCGGAAGCCGCACTTCTCGGCAATCTCCGCGATGGATTGATCGCTTCCTGCGAGCAGTCCCATTCCGAGCTGAAGCCGCCGGTCGAGAATCAGGCGGCCCGGTGAGCAGTCCAGCTGATGCTGGAAAAGCCGGTTCAAGGTCGCAGGAGACAAGTCCAGCCGTTCGCAGAGAAACGCGATTCCCAGTTCCGGGTTGGAGAGATTTCGCCGGATCAGCATGAGGGCGCTGTCGATGAGCCTCAAATTTTCATTGGCATAACAGTCGTCTCCTCCGGCATGGGCGAGAATTTCCAGCGCGATTGCCGATTTGACCCTCGTGTGAAACGGGGAATCGTTGCTCATCAGCTGGTCCAGTTTCTGAAACAGCTTTTCCGGATAGGGCCGTCCGGCGATCTGATGCCGGGGATAGTGATAGGAGAGCAGAATCGCCTCCGCAAATGGTCCGGAAAGCGTCAGCCAGCGAAAGGTGCACTCTTCCGACAACACCCGATGCCATAAATTCTCTCCGGCGAGAGAGAAGCAGACATGGTTCCGTCCCGCGGTGATCAGTCTGGGGCCGTCGTATATCTCCAGCGTTCCGGAGAGGACCCACAGAAAGCCGGAGGATTGATTTAAAACACCCCTTTTCTGTTCGATTTTACCCCGCATGGATTGCGAAATACCCGTCCCGTTCACATAGAATGGAACCGCTATTTCCGCATCGACAAATCCGGATTGCGAGAAATGATAGAATCCTTTTCGTTCCTTTTTCATTTGATGAATGTTTTCCCTTTATGAGACAATACAACCCTTGTTTTTCCGGCAATACTATACTATAATATTACAAGAAAACAACCGCTGGAAACGGGGAATTTCCGATTTTCCGAAGGGAGACGTCGCATGAGAAGCTTATTTACCTTGATAGAATTATTGATCGTTATCGCAATCATCGTAATCCTTGCCGGACTGCTGCTGCCGGCGTTGAACAACGCCCGGGGAAGGGCCGCCGCAACCGACTGTCTCTCCCGCCAGAAGCAGATCGGCCTGGGGCTGGCCGCCTACGCCAACGATACCGGAGGAATCTGCGGCAACGCTTCCAATGTATCCGGTATGAGCGACGACAACCTCTGGAACTGGTCGCTGTACAAGAACCGGATCATTGCGGATCCCGACCTGTTTCTCTGCCGGTCGTTCACTCCGGAAAAATTCGACCGGAACGACATGGCGACCGCCTGGTATCGCACCTACGGAATCAACTTCGCCGGGACGGAATCCATCAACGGCGGGCGCCCGGTCTCGTTCAAACTCAAAAAAGTCACCCAGGACTCCCGCACGCTGCCGTTTCAGCCGTCACGAATTCTGCTTCTCACCGACTCGTACGGGAAGCCGTCCAGCGGAGAAGGCCAATATTTCAATGTCGGCATGTACTATCCGGCAATCGGACACTCACGCATCCACTTCCGCCATCAGGATCGGGCGGCGACGGTCTTCTATGACGGACACGGCTCCATGACCACCCTGCCGGAATATCAGTCCGCCGAAATCATTCTTCCCCTCGATCTCTGGGCAAGAAAAGATACCACCTATTACTTCAAACTCGGCCTGTAGAATCCATTTCACCCCATCTTCAGCAAACAGCGGAAGGAATTTTCTCTCATGATCAAGATCTCCATTCTCAAGACGGCCGTTCTCTTTCACCTGCTGGCCGCGCTCTCCCTGGCCGGGCTGGATGTTTCGCCGGAAGGCGCATGGACTCTGGAAGGCATATCCGGCTCCTGGCGAATCGCCATGCCGGACTGGAGCCGCTTTTTGAATGCCGGAACCGCCGATTTCAAAACCGTCGCCCCCGGAGTCGGCATCCTCACGGAACAGGGAAAATCAATGGAGTTCCGCTCGTTCTGCCGCCAGGAAGGGGAGAGAGCCGTTTCCACAGCACGCTACGTTCCGAATCATTTCCGGAATTCGGCCGGCTGGACTACGAGATCCGCATCCCATTCGAAAAGTTCCGCTCCCTCTCGATTGACGGGAAACCGCAGGAGATCCCCGGCGAGTGGAGCAAAACGGTACTGAAGTATCTCCCGAAGCAGCAGCACCGGATCGCGATCGGGATGGATTCCGGCACCTTTCATCTCCGGGGCACCTTCTCGTTGATGATTCAGGACAACCGGAAGTGGAGCGACGTTCTCGTCCTTCTCCTGAACGGTGAAAAGCGGAAGGAATCCGGTTGCTACGCCGTGGAACTGCGGATGAAATTCCAGCCGGTCGAAAGCAGAACGATCCCGCTGGAAAAGGTCGTGAACATGGGTTTCCGCGACGACCGGGCGGGGGACGGCAATGGCGGCTGGACCGATCAGGGGCCGGAAAACGATCTGGCCGCCATGAAGCCGGGCCGACTCACCTTTTCCGGTGTCGATTTCGACGTGATCGATCCGGCGGCCAACGGAGGCAGAAGCTGTCTGGTCCTCTCCCAGTCACAAAAGAAATTTTTCCCTTCGGCCGTGGTCCGGATTCCGGAGAAAAACGACTTTCCCTATCTCTATCTGCTTCATGCGACGGCGTGGACGCCGCCCGCGGGGAAGGTGTTCGGCACGCTCCATGTCCGATATCGGGATGGACGGCACGGCCGGTTTGCGCTGCGTTCGGGAGTTGACGGCGGGAACTGGTGGATCGACGCGCCGTTCCCCAACGCGGGAATCGCCTGGAAGGGCAGCAACTTCAAGGCGCGCACGGGGTTGTACGCTTCGGCGTTCCGGCTGGAGGGCGACGCGGCCGAGCTGGAATTCCGCCCCGAAGGCGACGCGGTCTGGCTGATTTGCGCCGCATCGCTCTCCAGTGCGGAACCGAAATTTGAAACCGATGACCGGCCGGAGGTGATCCGTGCGGGCAAGGAGTGGCTCCCGGTGACCTTTTCGCGCCGCACAGAACCGGGCTCGCCGCTGGATTTCTCCGGCTCGCTGGATGCTCCGGCCGGGAAGTACGGCCGGGTCGTCGCCGATGCGGCGGGGCACTTCGTCTTCCAGAACGCTCCGGAGAAGCGGATCCGCTTTCTCGGCGTCAACCTCTGCCAGAGCGCCAACTATCTCTCCCGACAGGAGGCGGAGGCGTTTGCCGCTGAAATCGCCCGGGCCGGATACAATTCGGTTCGTTTTCACCACTTCGAAAACCTCCTGACGGCCCGGACCGGCGGAGCTCCCGACGCCTTCGATTCCGGGAAACTCGATTTGCTCCACTACCTGATGGCCTGCCTGAAAAAACGGGGAATCTACTATACGCTGGATCTTTACGCCAGCCGGGAACTCTCCCCGGTACCTCGGCCGCAACGGCGAAACTTCTCTTTCACATCGACTCCGCCGCGCAGGAAAACTGGGAACGCTTCGCCCGGGCTCTTCTGACCACGAAAAATCCCCATACCGGCCTCTCTCCGGCGGAGGATCCCGCGCTCTACCTCGTGAATCTGGTGAACGAGGACAATCTTTCGTTTCAACTGCCGCGGAACCGGGATCCGGAAATCACCGCGGAATTCCGGAAACGCTGGCGGGACTACCTCCGTTGCTCCGGCGCGACGCAGGCCGGAATGGAGAAGAGGGAAGCGGCCTCCGGTACGCCTTTCTGAACGCTCTGGAGCGGAAACGCATCCGGCGGCAGCGCGATTTCCTGCGGAAGGAACTGCGGTGCGATGTGCTGGTCACCGACCTCAATTTCATCTCCGAGTATGCTCTGAGCGGGGTCCGCGCGGAACTCCCGGTCGTGGATATGCACGCCTACTGGGATCATATGCGCCTCATGACGCCCGGCCGCTGGGCGCCGCCGCAGCGGTACAGTCAGCTTTCCGCGCTCGGTCTGGCGGCGGCGCACGTTCGGATTCCGATGCCGTCGCGCGTCTTCGGCCGCCCCTATGTGCTGACCGAGGTCAACTACTGCTATCCGAACCGTTACCGCGCCGAATACGCACCGATGTTCGGCGGGTACGCGGCGCTTCAGGACTGGGATGGCATCTACCGATTCGCCTGGTCGCACTCCCGGGAGACGCTGAACAACGGCATGATCGGCGGATTCGACATCGCCAAAGATCCTGCCGCGCAGCTGGCGGACCGCCTGATTCACGTGCTCTTCCTCCGGGGCGATCTCCAGCCCGCGTCCGGGAAGTTCGCCGTCAGGTTCGAGGAGCGGAAACTGGCGGACCTCTCTCCGGAAGCCTATTCGGCCGCGCAGGCCGCCGTCGGCGAATTCTCGTTTCTCGGCCTCCGTTCGCAAATCGGCGTTCTGCCGGAAACCTTCCCCGGGAGGGATAATATGCGGGAATTCGATCTCCTGTCAGCGTGGCGGAAATCGCTGCGCACGGAGGAGCGGGAGTTCCTCCGTGCCGTTCAGGAGCGAAATCCGGTATGCAGCGATACGGGAGAACTGCTCTTGAATCCGCAGAAGCGGAGCCTCCGGGTGGTCGCACCCCGCACGGAGGCACTCTGCGGAACCGGTTCCCTGCAAGGGAAAATCCTCGGCATCGACGGCGCAGACGCTTCGCAGACGGTCGCCCTGATTTCGCTTGACGGGCGGCCGCTCCGGGAGAGCCGGAATCTTCTGCTGCTCCATCTGGTGGAGACGGCCAATTCGAACCAGACCTTCCGCAACTCCCGCAGAACCATTCTGGAGTCCTACGGGCAGGCGCCGCTGCTGCTGCGCCGGTGCCGCGTCGGCGTCACGCTGCGGCTCCCCGGGGTGCGCCGGGTGGAAACCCTTGACTTCTCCGGGCGGCGCACCGGTCCGGTCGCCTTCTCCCGGAAAGACGGCGAACTGCACTTTCAGGCGGACACCGCGCTCCGTCCCCACGGCGTGATGGCCTATCAGCTCTCCGCCGGTCCGGAGGAGAAAAATTTCTGATCCCGGCGGAACTTTGTTTGCAAAAAGGCGGAATTCCGCTATAGTATCGGTCGAAGAAACGGAATGATTCCGGAAAGGTCGGCCTGATATGTTTTCCCTGTTGAATGCACAACGTTCCCGCCGGAGAGGAGTTTCTCTGCCGGTCCTGCTTTTTCTGCTCTGCACTCTGTCGCTGGCCGGCTGCCGCTCCGTGCCGGTCACCGACCGCACCCAGCTGCTGCTGACCTCATCCGATTATGAGAACCGTCTGGGGGCGGAGGCGTACGCCGAATACAAGGCGCAGTATCCGCGCTCGACCAACGCCGGCTACAATCAGGCGCTGGAACGGTGCGGCAGGGCGATCGTCGCGGTGGCGGGGCAGAACGATTTCGACTGGGAGTTCATCGTGTTGAACAGCAGCACGCAGAACGCCTTCTGCCTGCCCGGCGGCAAGGTCGCCGTCTACTCCGGCATCATGGACCTCATGAACAATGAAGCGGAACTGGCTTTCGTCGTCGCCCATGAGATCGGTCACTCCATCGCCCGCCACAGCGGGGAGCGGATGTCATGGGGCTATCTGCAATCTCTGGGCGGATTGCTGGTCGCCATCGGGTTCCAGAACGATACGATCAACGGCGTGTACGGCACCGGTACCGAACTCGGCGTGATGCTGCCCTTCAGCCGCAGCAACGAAACCGAAGCGGATCTCATCGGCCTGCTGCTGATGGCGAAAGCCGGTTACAATCCCCGCGCCTCCGTACAGTTCTGGACGCGCTTCAGCGGCAGTTCCCAAGCCGGCGTCCTCGGCAATCTGATGAGCACCCACCCCTGCGACAGCGACCGCATTGCGGAGATGAACCGCAACATGTCCCGAGCCGATGAGGAGTACCGGAAGTGCGCCAAGCCCAAAGGATACGGCACGGTGTTCCAGCACAACCGGAGCCGCTGAATCCCTCCTGACCCCGGAGCTCTCCCCCGGTTCTCTTTTTGAGGGGATGTTTACTTTAAAATTACTTTAAAATTATTTTGTAAAATAAAATGTAAAGATGTTGACATGCACCTCCGGCTGTGGTATAATTAATGCGGAACCATGAGTGGGAGACGAGGATGAATCCTGGTGGAAAAAATACGCAATCTGAATGATCTGGCAAAACATTTCAATTGCACGGCGATGACTGTTTCCATGGCGTTGCGCGACTCTTCGCAACTGCCGGTGTCGTTGCGGGAGAAGATCAAACAATTTGCCCGGGAGAACAATTTTTTCGCCGCGGAGCTACAACCGGCGGAAGAACGCCCTCCCGACGGAAAGCGGGAAACGCTCTTCGCATCCCGGACCGTTGCTGATTCTGCACAACGACCGGTACCAGGAGCCGAATCCGGCCCGTGATCTCACGATGCCGGATGCGTTTCAGCAGCTGAACCGCCGCGGCGTGGAATACTCCTACGTCGATGTGGATGAGTTCAATCGCAATCCGGGGATGGTGCGCGATTTCGCCGGGGTTCTCTACTACAACGATCAGCCGGTAGAACTGCCTGACGACATTCCGGTGATGCAGATCTTCGGCTGGACTCCGCTGCGTTCCCGGCAGGACCGGGTGACGGTAAACGATTTCGAAATCGCCCGAATGGCGGCGAAATTCTTTCTGGATGCCGAAGTGAAACGCCTCGCCATCGTCTGGCGGGACGACATGCTCGATTACTGTAAGGAGCATCCGCGTATCATCTGTCTGGAAGAGCAGCTCAACCGGGCGGGAATTCCGACCACTTCCCTCTGTTTTTCCCGAAAGGAGAGCCACTTTGTCCAGCGTCTGCAGCACTATCTGAACGAAGGGGGCGGACAGGCGGGTTTTTTTGCCTTCACCGGAGTCTGCGGATTGATGCTCGCCTGTGCGCTGGAGGGGCTGCAGCAGTGGAAGTTCTATGCTCCGAAACATGTCCTGATCTGCGACAACAACGCGCTGCTCAAGGATTTCTCGCCGCAGCCGGCGACCATTGATCTGAACTTTCCCATGCTGACGAAACGTGCAGTGGACGGACTCCTCTGGAGACTGGAAAATCCGGACGCCCCGAACGTTGTCGTCTACCAATCTCCCCGACTGGAATTCCCGGAACCGTTCTCAGATAAAATGGAGGAACTCTCATGATGCACGATTGTAAACCACTCTTCTCCTGTACGACGACACGCTTCGGCGGATGCGGGAGGATTCATTTATTCACTTTGATAGAACTTCTGATTGTGATCGCGATCATCGCCATTCTGGCCTCGATGCTGCTCCCCGCATTGAATCAGGCGCGGGAAAGAGCCCGGAGTTCCCAATGTTTGAACAATCTGCGGCAAACATCGACCTTCATGCAGCTCTATGCGCTGGACAACAACCATCTTGCGATCGCGGCCCGCGGCACCGGCACCCCGTGGATCACCATGCTGTATGAAGGCAAATATGTCAAATCCAGAACCGAAAAGCTCTGTTACTGCCCCTCTCTCCCTTACGATACGAGCGGTTCGACCCTGCATCTGCAGACTTTTGGCACCCTCTGGATGCGCTGGGATGACGAGGAGAGACATTGGGAAAAATACGGACACGGCAAATTTCGCACCTTCGATCAGAGCAACTTCAATCAGCCGAACAACGCCATGTGTTACGTCACCACCCGGGTCCGCAACCCCTCCACCATGCCGCATTTTGCCGACACCAAGGTGATTTCCGGAGCGAAACCCTTTCACGGGACCGCCAATCTTCAGATGTACGCGACTTCGACGGAATTTCTTTCTCTCCACCATAAGAATGCCGGCAATGTCGCATTTTTTGACGGACACGCCTCCCGGAATCACCTGAACCGTCTGCGGGAACTGGGGGTTCGCTTTGTCGCCACGGAAGATGAGGTCGCACTGCAAATTTTATTCTGATATTCCGCCGGAGAAAACGTATGATGAAGAAGCTGCTGCTGCCCTGCATATTGATGTATCTCTCCGTCGCCGTCTCCGTTCCGGGGGCCTCCACCGCACACGGCGGCGTGCTCTTCGACGCGGCCGAACAGCAACCGGCCAGACTCTGGAAACCGGAGCAGAAGGCGACTTATGAGAACGGTTCCCTCCGGCTGGAGTGGGACACCGACCGGAACAACATTTGCGACATGACTTTTCCGAAGCGCAGAGACCGGCCGATTGGCGCATTTGACGAAGCGAACTGCCTTGTTGAGCTGGAACTGCCTCCGAATTCGCCGGTAAACAATTTCAATGTGCGGTTTATCGATTCCCGCGATGAAGTTTTTCAATGGCGGGTGCCGCTCGTGGCGGGAAAAGGCGGAAAGCGCGTGGTGAAACTGAAGATATCGCCGAAAAATTTCTTCGTCTCCTTCCGGGGAAACGCGGATGGCAGAATCGATTTCCCGATTTACTTTTACTCCTGTGCCACCAGCGCCCCCAGGGGCGGGGGGAAAGTATCGCTGACACTGAGAACTTATCAACTAATAATATCATAACGGAGGATAAATTGCCATAATTTTATTCATCGTTATCATCATAGCTGCCAAGTACAGCAAGGCATTGTATGCGCAGGCGGTTTTTTCGTATCTGACATGAATTTTTCTGAATCGGTTGAACCACGAATGTGCAACCTCGACAATCCATCGTTTAGGACGAAATCCATGCAGTTCAATTGCCTTCTTTTCTTCTCCGCGAGGTCGAATATGCGGCACCATGCCATGTCTTGACGCAACATCCGCTTTTCCGACATATCCGGCATCCAAGCAAACATTTTGAGTAATGTGTTTATAATGCTCAAAATCCAGGGGCTTCATACGCTCCTTGAGTAATTCATCAAGAACGGCTGCATCATGCCTGTTGGCTCCGGTTACGACGATCGACAACGGGATGCCAACTGCGTCTACGAGTAGATTTTTTTTGCTTCCTTGCTTACCCCGGTCTGTTGGATTTGCTCCGGCAAGTTCTTGCGCCAATGGCGCTTTTCCATGAGAACCATCCGCCGACTGCCATTCCCATGCAATCCCTTCCATCTCGTCATACTCCATAAGACCAGCGTGCCAAAGCTTTTGAAAAAATCCAGCTCGTGACCATTGCATAAATTTTTTATGTACCGCTTGTGATGTGATATTTTCAAATTCCTTGCGCGGCAATGCATTCCAAATAATTCCCGTGCGGAGAACATAAACGATAGCCGAAAAATACAATCGGTTTCCATAGCGAGATTTTCTCCCTCCTCCCGGTTTTCGGCGATAATTTACCCCGGGGCAACGTAAATCATTCGGAATATATGTTTCAACTTTTGCCCAAAATTCATCCGTTATTTCCCATGTTCTCAGCCTTGTCGTTGCCATGTTTACCTCCATTGTTTTTGCGTGAAGATAATATAGCACAAGGAGCTATTAAAATCAATTTATTAGTTGATAAGCTCTGAATAAAATCGATTTTGAATCCACCCGGAAAACGGAACTTTACGAGGCACGGTTCGAGCTGGAGACCGGGAACACTCCGCGCATCCTCCTGCCGGGGCGGGAGAGGGATCTGACGTTTCTTCTGAGCAATCCCGGGCAGACTCCGCTCGTCTGCGACGCCACGTTCACTCTGCAAGACACCCTCCGGCACGTGATCACCCTGCCGAAAGAGCGGCTCATAATCCCCGCCCGGGGAAAATCACCCGAAACCGGAACTTTCGCTGCCCGCCCGCGGCATCTGGTACGTCACGCTCCGGCTGGAGAGGGAGGACGGCAGCTATGTCGAACGCATCCGCAGCTTTGCTCTGATGAGTCCCGCCGGGCCGCTGCGGACGCCTGCGCGCACGGATGCGTTTCTTTTCGGCGTTTGCGTCCCTTCCATCAGCCGGCCGCAGCTGTTCGACCGTGAGGCGGAAACCGCCGCGTTGTGCGGAGCCACTGCTCTGCGGGCCAACTTCCGCTGGCGCGACATGGAGCGGAAGCCGGGGCTGTGGGATCTCTCCGTTCAGGAAAAACTGCTGAAAAGTTACGGCAAATATCATATCGAAGTTCTGCCGATTCTTTCGAATCCCCCGGCGTGGGCCCGACGCGACAGACCGAACAGTACGCCGGATTTCACCGCCTGGAGGGAGTACACCGGGCGGATGTTCCGACATTTTCGCGGCCGGATCCGCTTCTGGGAGATCTGGAATGAACCGGACCTGAGAGGGTTTGCCGAATTCGGTCCCGTCGACTATGTTCAGCTTCAGAAAATTGCCCGGGAAGAGCAGCGCAGTCTCTCCCCGGAGAGCCGGCTTCTGACCGGAGGATTCACGACAATGCTTCCTCATAAGGGGATCAAGAAGGGCTTTCAGGAATATGTTCTCAAGCATGCCGGCGACTATTTCGATATTCACGCGTTTCACGGCCATTGCGGTTATCAGCGCTATCTCGAGCAGATCAGAAGACTGCTTGCGGAACGTGCCGGGCTCGGCGTCACCGCGCCGTGGTATGCCAACGAAACCGCCGTCTCCTCCATCGGCATCGGGGGAGCAGGGACAGGCGGAGACTCTGGCCAGAAAACTGCTTTTTCCTGGTCCGAGGGCGCGATTGGCTACAACTGGTACAACCTGCGGAACAACGGGACCGATCCCGCCAATCCGGAGTACAACTACGGTCTGGTCACCGAAGAGTTCTACCCCAGAGCGGCATATGTCGCTTACAATACCCTGACGACCCTGTTCCGTGGAAAACGGTTTGTCTCCCGGCTCAACCCGGTTTCCGGCGAAGCCCGGCTGCTGGAGTTTGCTGGCGACGGCGACCGGGTCCTTTCGCTCTGGCTGGAATCCGCTTCCGGCAATGAGCAGAGCATTCTGCTTCGGAGCGATGCGGAGCGGGTGGAAGCGGTCGATCTCATGGGCAACCGACGCAATCTTCCGGTATCCTGCGGTCAACTGCTGTGGAACGTTTCCACCACACCGGAGTTTCTCCTGTTTCACAACTGCCGCCGTCTGGAATTCGGCGGGAAGCTCCTGAGCTGCAAGCTGCCGCCGTACCTGCTGCCGAAGCAGGCATCCGCAGCCTCCGTGAGCTGCGTCAATCCGTTTGACCGGCCGGTCACCTTGCGGCTGGAACTGGGGGGAACCGCTCTCTCCGTTTCTCCGGCAACCGCGGTCGTCACTCTTGCGCCGGGAGAAAAGAAGATGATTCCAATCGAACTTGTCGGCCATGGCGAAGCCCCGGTTCTGAAAATCAGAGCCGCATGGCCCGGCGGTTCCGCCGGCGTTGCGGAACCGCTTCCCATGGCCAAATGGATTCCTCGACACCTGCGGCGGGGAGAGTGGAACTTTCTGCTGAGGCAGCGGCAGCAGGTTCAATCGCTATTCGAAGCCGATCCTGCCAATGTCCATCGGCTGTGGCGCGGTGCGAAAGATCTTTCCGCGGGTATTCGACTTGGGATGGCGGATGACGCTCTGCTCCTCACCGTGGAGGTAACCGATGACCGGCATGTCCAGCCATACCATGAGAGTTCCATCTGGCAGGCGGACTCGATTCAATTCGGCTTCGCCGTTCCCGGTCGCCCGGGAATGTGGGTGGCCGGAGCCGCGCTCTGCGATGACGGATCGGCAGAAACCTGGATCTGGGATGCCCCCGGAGGATTTGCCGGAGAACGGCGGGATGCTTCCTGGCGCATCGTCGCGGAACGCAGGGGAGATGTCACCCGCTATGCCCTGACCATCCCCCTCGACTCTGTCGGGTTGTCCCGGGAACAGCTCACCCGGGGAATCCGGTTCAACCTCCTGGTCAACGACAATGACGGGGAAGGGCGGGACGGCTGGATCCAGCTGGAGGAGGGAATCGCCTCGGAACGCGATGCGGAAAAGTTCCCGCTGCTGGTCTTCGAACCGTGACCTCGGAGAAGAAAATCGGCAGAGGGCGCCGGGTCAAGCGCCGCTCTGCCTCGGAAACAGGGCATTGCCGCTTGGTACGCCGTGTCGGAAAAATTCCTCGCTCCGGCGTCTCTTCCCTTAGTATACTTCCGGGGAATCAAATGTCAAATCAGTTTATTAGTTAAAACTAATTTTTTTTAAAGAAAAAATCCCCTCCGCTATTTCAGGAGGGGGATCAACAATCAAAACAGGTCGAAGGAGAAGACTCTGGTATCGCCGCCGCCCCACGCTTTGCCGGCGACGAACCGGAACTCCCGGCAGCGGCAGGGGGCCGCGTCGATCTTCACGTAACGGTGGCGATTCTCGCTGACGGCGGCGAACTCCTTCCACTCTCCCCCGTCGCGGTACTCCAGCCGGAACGAGCGGGGCAGCAGCCGCGGCATCGGATGACACTCGCCGGAGGTTTCGACGTTGCGCTGCCGCTTGAGATCCGTGAGGTCGCTGTCGAAAACCAGCCGGACACCGTGAACCGTCTCTTCTTCATTGAAGCGGTAGACCGCCGATTCGCCGGGCGCGAACGATGCGCCGTGCTCGCCGTCGTCCCAGTCGCGATCCCAGCCGTCGCGCAGGATTTCGCAGCTGGTCTCCGCCCGGAGCGTCAGATCCGGAATTTTCCGCTTCGCGTTCGGGATGAACTGATCCTGATCGAGCAGTGTCTGGCGCAGCTCCTCGATGTGATGCTCCCAGACGCCCCGCGGCATCTCGCCGGTGCGGAGCGCGATCGCGGCGGCGGTCCCCACCGCCTGCCCCATCATCGCGGTGGTCGCCATCACCCGGGTCGAACTCATCGCCATGTGCGTGGTCGAAATCTGCCGCCCGGCGAAGAGAAGATTGTCGATGTTCACCGAATAGAGCGAACGGAAGGGGATGCCGAAGGGCGACGGAGCCGGATGGTAGATCGTCGGCGGTCCCGGATAGTAGATCGCTTCCGGATGGTGATCGTCCATCGTCCAGCCGCCGTAGCAGACCGCATCGGGGAAGTCGCCGCCCGCTTCCACCTCTTTCTGCGAAAGAACATGGTCACCGACGAACCGGACGCTCTCTCGCGCTTGCCCGGCAGCGAACCGATCCAGTCGAGCTCCCACTCTTTCCCGCGCCCGTCGGGATGATTTTTGATATACTCCCAGACACCGTAGGCGATCCGGTAGAGTTCGTCGCGGATCTCCTCGGCGTCGGCGATGGTGTCGCGCACCCCGCCGAACTCCATCCACCAGAAGTTGTTTCCTTCCGGCATCAGGTGCCGCTTCGGCGCGGTCTCATCGGTGTAGTGATAGGCCCACTCCGGGGCCCGGAACGGGCGGTGGGTCTTCGTCCGCCGCAACTGGATCAGAATCGAATTGCCCATCGTCTTTTTGTCGGCGTGTTCCGGCGCATGCGGCTCGTCGAACTCATCCCGCGACTCGCGCCCCATCCGGTACTTCGCGCCGGAAAGGCGCAGGATGCCGTCGCCGGAACAATCGGCAAAGAGTTTCCCCTCCACCCGGTAGCGGGTGTATTCGACCAGGTTCCACGCGGTGACCGAACGGATTTTCCCATCTTCGACTTCGACCGACTCCACCGAGGAGTTGAGCAGCATCGAGAGGTTCGGCTGCTGGCGGACGAAGTTGTACATCACATCGTCCCATATCGTGTAGTGCAGTTCCGGATTGAAATAGAGGTTGTCCAGCTGAAGCTCCTCCAGCAGCCCGGTCTCTTTTCGGTTCGGCCCGTGGGCTCCGCAGATCCACATCCGGATCTCGCTCGACGCGTTGCCGCCGAACATCGGCCGATCCTGAATAATCAGCGTTTTCGCTCCATTCCGCGCCGCGGCCACGGCGGCGCACAATCCGGCCATTCCTCCTCCAACCACCACGAAGTCCGCTTTTGCGTTCTTTTCCCGAACCATCATCGTTCTGCCTCCCAAATTCTGCAATTCCGCCATTCACAATATCCGCAGTGCAGGAGTTTCTCAAGTCATAAATTTGAAATTACGGCATTTTTTTATATTTTTTCCGCAATATGAAATAAAAATAAATAAACACTCTTTTATTACAGCTGAAAAGGTGGCGAACCCGGGCCAGACGGATTGTGGCCGGTGAACCGTTACAGCCGGAAGATCGAACCGATCTTCCGCCCCAGCATCGCGCCGGCCGCCGCCAGCGTCGCCGCCAGGAACAGCATCGCCCAGACGCCGAAGGCACAGGCGATGTAGGTTCCGGAACCGAGAATCTGCGACAGCTCGTAGATCGCCCGGGTGATCGGATAGTACTGCGCCTTCTGTGCCAGGATCAGCGAATCGGAGACTTCCAGCATCGAGAAGCTGAAAGCGAACAGCGCCCCGACGATCACATTCGCCAGCACCAGCGGCAGCGTGATCTTCCGCAGCACCCGCCACGGACCGGCGCCGCAGTTGCGCGCGGCGTTCTCCAGCTCCTCCGGAGTCTGCTCCAGCCCGGCGCTGACCGAACGGACCACGTAGGGAATCCGTCGCACCGCGTAGGCAACCGCCAGCAGCCACATCGGATTCTCCACCGGGTTGAAATACTCCGCCGCCCAGCGGTATTTGACCGACATGCCGAGGAAGCCGAAGGCGATCACGATTCCCGGCACCGCCAGCGGCAGCATCGCCAGCAGATCGGCGAGCGCACTGCCGCGCAGTTTCCAGCGCACCGCGGCGAGCGCGGTCAGCACGCCGGCCGCGACCGCGAAGAGCATCGCGAGAAAGGCGTAACGCAGACCGTTGACGATGCTCGGCACCACCACTTTGTTCGAAAGCGCGTTTTCGAAGTGAAGCAGGGTGAATCCCTCCGGCAGCAGTGTGCCGTACCAGCGCATCGTGAACGCGGTCAGAACCAGCGCGACATGCGGCAGAGCCGCTAGGAAGCTCACCAGCAGAAATGCCGCCGTCGGCAGGAAGCGACGCCATCCGGCGAGGGGCAGAGCGGAACTCCCGGCATTCCCCTTGACCGAGGAGTTCGCCGCGTTGCCGCCCAGCGCGAACTTTCCGGCGAGGTACATCGCCGCGGCGAAAAAGAGCATCACCACCACCAGCGCGTAAGGAACCGGATTGGTTTCCAGCTCCATGATTCCGTTGAAGATCTGCACCGCGGTGGTGCGGTTGTACCCGAACATCAGCGGCGTGCCGAGTTCGGTGAAACTCCAGACCAGCACGATGCTCCCGCCGGCGAGGATTCCCGGCTTGAGCAGCGGCAGCGTGATCCGCGTGAAACGCATCCACCATCCGGCGCCGAGGTTGCGGCCCGCTTCGTTCAGCGCCGGATCGACGTTGCCGAGCGCGGTCACCAGATTGAGGTAGAGAATCGGGTAGAGATGGAGCGCCTCAATGAGGCAGACAGACCAGAACCGTCCTTCGCCGCCGAGAAAGTCCACCGCCGGGATCCCCATCCGCCCCAGCAGAGTGTTGACCACCCCGTAATGGCCGAGAATCTGCTGAAACCCGAGCGCTCCGACAAAGGGGGGGCAGAATCATCGGCAGCATCATCAGCAGACTGCACCAGTTCTTGAGCGGGAATTCATACCGGTCGTAGAGCAGCGCCAGCGGCAGCGAGATCACGAACACCATGCTGGTGGTCACCAGTGCGATGAGAAAGCTGTTCCACAGCCCCTCGACGTAGATGTAGCTGCTGAACACTTCACGCAGCAGCTGCCAGTCCAGCCCCACTTCGACCACGGTGTAGACCGGTCCGACCAGAAAGAGCAGTAGAAAGAGCGCGACCGCTCCGAGCAGAAGATATTGCATAAACCGAAGAAGCGTCATTTTCCTCCCGCGCCAGCCGGGCGGCCTCCAGATAGTTTTGCCGCGCCTCGTCGCTCCACCTGCGGCAGAGCGCCGCCACTTCGACGGCCGAGAGTCCGCTCTCGCCCCGGAGAGCGGCTGCGGCCTCCGCGGCGCCGGAGTACGCGAAGGGAAGCCGGCAGAACGCGGCGTATGCCTGCGGCACCTTCTCCGGACCGCCCGCCTCGATGATCGCCTTCCACGCCGACTGCAGTTCCGGCTGCGGCTCCAGCGCGATACAGCGCAGCAGAATGCGCAGCAAACTGTAATAGGGCGCGGTCCACTCCGGGCGGTAGGTGAAGCTCGCTCCCGACTCATACGGATTGTAGTCCGGGTCGGAACGGAATTCGCGGTATTTCTCCTGATAGAGGTCGCGCCGGATCGGCGGCCGCCGGAGCGCATGCCTGCGCGGTCCCCCGGGCGTTCCGACTTTGAAGGCGTGGAGTTTCTGCCCTTCGGGCGAAAGCAGGAAGTCGATGAACGCCTGCGCCGCTGGACGGTTCGGCGCGCCGCGCAGCAGCTGTACCGGATCGGCTGAGACCGCCGTCCCCCCTTCGGCGCGACGTAGAAGAAGTGCGGTTCCCCGCCGAACTGAAGCGCGTTCCACTCCTGTTCGGTGAATCCATAGGTATCGATCGCCATTCCGGCGACGGCGTTTCCGGTCGCCACGTCGTGCGGAACTTTCCCCGCCGCATCGGTGAGGTTTCGTGCGTTGCCGAAAATCCGTTTGATGAGATTCAACCCGTTCTCCCACCCCTTCTCCGGCGAACCGGCCTCGGACATGCACTGCTGGATGATGATTTCGAAACATTTGTTGGCCGAACCGGATTTCGACGGATCCGCCAGTACCAGCGTGTTGAAGAAGCGCGCCTGCCCGAGGTCCCGCCAGGCCGCGGGCGGCGTCGGGTCGCTCAGCTCCGCCACCCGGTCGCGATTGTAGCAGATGCCGAAGGTCGAAAGCACCACGCCGTAGTAACGCCCCTGCGGATCGTAGAGATTGTCCCCGCCGAACTGCGGCGGAATCAGTTCCGGAGAGAGCAGCTCCGGATGGCGTTCCTTCACGCCGGCGTCGACGGCGTATCCGCGCGCGGCATGACGCGCCATGTCGAAGGTGCCGCCGCCCGCCATCAGGTCGATGCCGATGCCGACGTCGGAAGCGAGGAAGAGAGCGCGGGCCCGCTTGGCCGCCGGGGAGGCGGTCGGATCGGTGTCGGTGCGCGGGTTGGCGAACGCGGCAGCGATCTCGTCGGTCCACTCGCCGTTGGCCGGATCACTTTCGAAATACCTGCGAAACTCCGCCTCAAAGCGGTCGGCGATATACCGTACGATATCGCTGGTACCGCCCGGAGAACGGAAGTCCAGCTCGATCTCCCGCCCGAACTTTTCGCGATAATAGCGTCGAAATGCCTGCTCATATTCGTAGCGGATCGATTCATTGTGGGCCGAGATGATGACCAGTTTGTCCGCCGCCGGGTTGCTGGAAGGATGTTTTTTTGCACCGTTCCCGGCGTTCTCCGTGCCCGGTCGAAGCAGCAGGGGAATCGCCAGCAGGGCGAGCACCGGCAATGCGGCAATCAACAGATTCTTCAGCATGACTAATCCCGGAGGGCGATCAGATGATCGCGGTCGAATTCCAGTTGATACGTTTCGCCGAGCCGGCGGAAGGGGGCCGCAAGTTCGGAGACGGCAAGTTCGACTCCACCCGCCTCGAACTTCCACTCACAGCTCTCCCCAAGAAAGTTCCGTTCGGTCAGCACGGCGGGGGAATGATCCCGGGCAGGGGGTGCTGGTCACCCGGATCCGTTCCGGCCGGATGGCGGCGGTAACATTGCCGCCGGGCTGAAGTTTCATGCCGCGGCTCTGCAGCTCGAACTCCCCGAAGATGGAAGAGAAACGCCCTTCATCCGTCACCTTGCCGGAGAGAAAATTGGCGTCGCCCAGGAACCCGGCAACAAAACGATCGACCGGAAACTGGTAGACCTCTTCCGGGGCGCCGAGCTGGCGGATTTCGCCGCCTTGCATCACTGCAAAGACGGTCCGCCATGCTGAGTGCCTCCTGCCGGTCGTGGGTCACGTAGATGGCGGTAAGCTGCCGCTCCTTGCAGATGCGTCGGATCTCGCGCCGCATGGTATCGCGCAATCGGGCGTCGAGGTTGGAGAGCGGTTCATCGAGCAGCAGCAGCGCCGGCCTCACCGCCAGCGCGCGTGCCAGCGCGACCCGCTGCTGTTGGCCGCCGGAGAGCGACGGAACCCGGCGGTCGGCGCAGTCGGCAAGCTGAACCAGTTCGAGCGCGGCGGTGACTTCGCGGCGGATGGTTGCCCGGTCGGCGCCCTCGGCCCGCAATCCGAAAGCGACGTTTTCAAAGACCGAGAGGTGGGGCCAGAGCGCATAGTTCTGAAACACCATTGCGGCCCTCCGTTTTTCCGGCGGGAGTGAGGTGATGTCACGTCCGTCGAACCGGATGGTTCCTCCGTCCGGCCTGACCAGACCGGCCAGGATCCGCAGCAGAGTGGATTTGCCGCAGCCGGAAGGGCCGAGCAGGAAGAAGAGCTCTCCGTCGGCGACTTCCAGTTGAATCGGTTTCAATACCGGCACCCCGGCCTGATAGGCCTTCGAGATGCCGTCGATTGTCACATTTGCCATAACTCCGTATTCCCGTGCATGTAATCGGTTCAATATAGCCGCATGGAAGAAAAAATCCAGTTTCTGCCGCGGCTTTCCTCGGAAAAAACAGGCGGAAACGCTCAGGAATCGGTCTGAACACAGCCGTCGAGATACTTCAGCATGGCGGGGGAACGGAGATTTTCGATGATCTTGGATTCGAGCTGGCGGATCCGTTCCCGGGTCAGGTTGAAACGGTGGCTGATATCCACCAGCGGCAGGCTGGGCTGGCCGAAGAGGCCGAAGCGCAGGATGATGATCTGCTGGTCGCGTTCCGGCAGCGTGCGCAGCATCTCATACAGTTTTTCGTAGAGCAGCCCGCGGGCGAACTCCCTCACCGGATTGCCGGTGCTGTCGTCGGCGATCAGATCCTCCAGCATGGCGCCGTCGTCGCTGTTTGCAATCGGCGCCTGAAGCGAGATGGTCTGACAGGCCATTTTCCGGATGGCGCTGACCCGTGCGACCGGCATTTCGGAGCAGGGCGGCCAGCTCTTCGATTTCCGGTTCCCGGCCATGAGCCTGAATGAACCGCTGCTCGGCCCAGGTCATGGAGTTGATCGCATGGACCATGTGGGCGGGGATGCGGATCACCCGGGATTGTTCGGCAATCGACCGTGAGATGTTGTGTTTGATCCACCAGCTGGCGTAGGTGCTGAATTTGTTGCCGAGTCGGAAATCGAACTTCTCCAGGGCCCGCAGCAATCCGAGATTGCCTTCCTGAATGAGGTCGTTGAACGGGAGTCCACGATTGCGGTACTTCTGGGCTATGCTGATGACCAGCCGCAGATTGGCCTCAATCATTTTCTGCCTGAGTTCCTCAAGTCGCTCATGGATTTCGAGGAGTTTGCGGATTTCGACGACCAGCTCCGGATAACGCATGAGGAACCTGTCTTCCAGGAGTTTGCGTCGCCGTTCATCAACTTCGCCCGGATCAAACCGGAACTGCTGATTGAAGCCGATTCCCGGCTGGATCAGACGGGCGTAATCGACGACAATGAGGAAAAATTCGTCGAGTTGATCTCCTGAGATGTCGAATTTCCGAAGGGCTTCGCAAAGTTTTTTTCGCTCTTCCCCGCATGGTTTTCCGGCGTGGAACGTTGTCAGGAGGGTCTGATGCCGTTCCTTGAGTTCGGCGCGCCACTGAGAGAGCTGAGAGAGGAGCTCTCCCGGGGATATCTCCTCCCGCCGGAGGGAGGACGGCAAGAAATAATCGGCGGGATCTGAATTGGTCCGGAGGCATTCGTCGAGGAGCCGCAAATGTTCCTGTGCGACGAATCCGGAAAGCGTGGACCTGATAGCGCAGTTCCCGGGTGACGGCATCGATTTCGTTACCGAGTTTCTCCTGTTCCTCCGGGGGAAGCGGGGGGAGTTTCCCGATCTGCTGGAGGTAGGAGGCGAGGGAATCGGGGAAATCTCCGCTGTCGACGTTGGCAAGAGAGTTTTCCTGCGTCTCAGTATTTTCCAGTTCGTGATGGGGGATTTCCTCATGCTTCACCTCAATCAGGTCTGTGGCTTGCTGTGTCCGGCAGACCATTCTCTTATTATAAAATAGCTCCAATCGCGCATTTCTCCACATCCTGAATCAATTTTTATCGTATTTTTTCAAAATTCTCCTTGATTTTCTCCAAAATACCGCTATTTTAAGGGACGTCGCAGGGAAACCTGCCATTGAATCAATGGGGCTGTAGCTCAGTTGGCTAGAGCGATACGTTCGCATCGTATAGGTCATGGGTTCGACTCCCACCAGCTCCACCATTTTTAAGCTCAAAAACGGGGATTCTTCCCCGTTTCTTCCCCATAAAGTTCGCATGTCGGGCTTTTTGTGTGCTATATTGCGCCATAATCTGTCAGAACAGGTTATCAGAATGAACGCAGGAAGCAGGATCAAAAACCGGATGCAGAAACTCCACGGAACACTCAGGAGAAAAAACGCCCGAGGACCCTTCTATTACCGACTCACGGTGGCCAACGGGGTGCGGAAAGAATTCGCTCTCAAAACGACCGATGAACTTGAGGCGCTTCAACGTGCGGAGGAACTGGATCCCATCTGAGCCGCCCCGACCATGGACGTTGCAGCAGCTCAACTCAATGCGATCAAAGGTTTCTCCCGACAGGCGGAAAAACTCCCGCTCGCAGAAGGGTGGGCCAGATACGAGGTTCACCCGCCGCGGGCGACTCCGCATACCGTAAGCGAACAGCTTTCTTATAAGAGAACTTACGAAGACTTCGTTGCATTCGCCACAACTCCCGGACGACATAAGGTCATCGCCTCAGTCTCGGAGCTTGATGAACGGGTCGCCGAAGAGCTTGCCGAATTCATGAGAAAACAACCTCAGGCCGTTGACACTCATAATCGTAAAATCAAGCGACTCCGGAAAATCTTCGACTGCCTCAAGGACTATTACCCCGGAGAAAATCCATTTCGCTCCAGAACACTTCTGCGCAATGCACGGGAGGAACAGAATGCCGTCCTTCGCCGCCAGGCGTTCAGCAAGGAACAGGAGCAGCAGCTTCGCGAGGTTCTTGCCGACGACAAATATCACGTCATGAACAAACCGGAAATCCGTGTCATCTACTACATCGGCATGTTCACCGGGCAACGTCTGAAAGACTGTGTTCTGCTACAATGGCAGAACGTCGATATGGAACGCCGGCGAATCTGGGTAAAGCAGTTCAAGACCGGCAAGGAGGTGACCATTCCGATGGCCGCCGAGCTGTACGCTGTACTTGAGGAAGCGCAACCCTGGAAAGAGGATCAATATGTCTGTCCGAAATCCGCCGCCCGGTACAATAAGGTGGACCAAAACGGCAAAAATGTAGGAGTCAATCTGATCAATATCGACGTTTTACGTGTGATCCGCTGGATCGGCCTGGAACCGTCGGTTGCAGTTCCCGGACGCAGTAAAAAGATGACGATATATGGATTTCACTCTCTCCGTCACGCATTCGCGAGTTTCTGTGCCGAGGCTGGCGTGCCAAAGGCGGTTCTGCTTTCTATTCTCGGGACCGATTCTGAGATCGCAGACAAATATTACACCCACGTCGGTGATGCCGCCCAACAGCAGGCGATTGATGCGGTCAGCGGAACCATGAACGGCAAGAGTGACCGTGATAAAATCAACGAAGTTCTAGCCTTGCTAAAAGGAAATTTCAATCCGACAAGAGAGTTGGTTGAGCACATAATACAGATCTTAGAGTAAAGGAAACAATATGGGTAATCCTCTTTCTGACAATTCCGATTTAACAATTCGTGAAGAAGACGTTATTTTTCCGACAATGGTCAATCGGGATTTAGTGCTCAAATTTCTAGATATTTATAAAAGCCTACAAACCTCTCCCAAACATAAAGAACCACTTTATCGTATTCTACGATCAGATTGGTTGTACGGGCCTCCTTTGCTGATAGAATTCAAGCGGCAAAGGATTTGTTACCCTCTATTGAAAAGCTGAAATCAAAAGAATGTCTTTATGATGCCCTGAAACTCGTCCGTTTTTGCTGGGATTGGCAGAATAATTTTCATGAGAGAAAAAGACGCCTTGAAAACAGGGTATATTGCCCCCATTGAAAGAAGTGCTAAATTAAGAGAGTCATCGGAAAGGAGATGGTATGATAAATAGCTGACGTTCGCGGTTTCTGCTTGCGGCGTGTAATTTATGGCGATTAACTTACACGTATGGAAGCGGACAGGTTGCAGACTGAATATTTATTTGAGGCGCCTCCGAGAAGAGGATGACCCCGGAAAGGAGATTAGTCAGATCTGCAAACCAGAGCGCCACCGTAGAGAGCGATGTTAATTCGACTACTCTGTATAGGAGGATGGTGAGGCCGTGACAGCAGTTCCGCTTCGATTCGTGAAAAACGAATGGAGGCTGACGATGATGACAAGTTTTGTGGGAGTGGATTTGCACCGGAACAACTTCACGTATTGTATCCGGGAAAACGGCGAGGAGAAGAAAATCGGCAAGTGCGAAATCAGTGAGTTGAAAGGTTTTGCTTCACTGCTCGGAAAGGATACTGCCATGGCGGTGGAAGCGACCGGCAACACATTTATGTTTTGCCGGTTCCTGAAAGCTCATGTGGGACGGCTCGTCGTAGTAAATCCCTCACAGTTCAAAGTGATCAGCACGTCCACGAAAAAGACGGACAAGCATGACGCGAAAATATTGGCGGAGTTTCTGGAAAAGGATATGCTTCCGGAGGTAAGAATGAAAGACGATTTACAAGCGAAGATTTCAAGTTTGACGCAGACCAGGGAAAAGCTGGTTCAGTTGCGTACCGTCTTGAAAAACAAAGTCAATAATCTGCTGGCTGCCAATTTCATCGTTTTGAAGCGGGAGGAGTTGTCCACGGAGACCGGGCTTCGGAAAGCTTTGAGCTTTCACTTTGACCCAATCACCGATACGGAACTGTTCGTGGTCGTCGAACAAATTCGCAGCTTGAATCAAAGCATTGAAAAATTGGATAAGACGATTGAGGATCATGGCAGTAAGATGGACGGCTTCAAGAATCTGAAATCCATTAAAGGAATCGGTTCGAAAGGGGCGGCAACTCTGCTCTCGACAATCGGCAATATCCATGACTTCCGTTCTTCGAAACAGCTTGCGGCTTATATCGGAATCGTCCCGAGAGTAAGTAATTCAAATGATACGGTCTGTCATGGACGAATCACGAAGAACGGCAGCAAAATTGCACGAACCACATTGGTTCAATGTGCGCTGATCGCAAAACGATACAGCCCGTATCTCCATGCCTTTCATGAATCGGTTAAAAGTCGGCGGGGTGGAGCGAAAGCCAATATCGCCTTGGCTCGCAAATTCCTCGATATCGTGTATCGAACATTAAAAAACAACTGGATGTTTGAGGATTTTACTCAATTCAAACTCGTAAAAAATTGAGTTTTTCCCGGCATCGAAGTGGAATTTTATCATAGGAGAGATTATGGGCACGAAAAACAATGGACAGGCAGGGAAAAGCTCGCGATAGTGCTTGAGGGGCTGAAGGGAGAATGCCGGATCAGCGAATTGTGCAATGAGCATGGATCTCGCAGGGGATGTACTACAAATGGCGGGATCAACTGCTTACGGATGGAGCCAAACTATTTGAGTGGGGCGGAGTGGATCATGCCCGTGAGCGATTAGAACGCGAAAACCGGAAGCTCAAAGAGACGATCGGCGAGTTGACCATAGAATTAAAAAAGGATCGAAAACGACCTCGAGATGATGCTTCCGCGATTTTCATCGACTGGTTGCCGAATCCAACCTTTTACCGTAACACATCTGTCATGTCTCTGCAACTTTTTCCTTTTCCTCCGACGAGCGATCAAACCCATTCTCGGAAAAGGAAAGTTGCAGAAATAACAACAGAGGATAACATACAAAATGAAATCTGCATTTTTTGACTGCTTCTACGTAATGCCGCCCTTGAAAAAAGGGGTGCATTACAGCTTTTGTACCAATCTTTCAATAAAAAGTTGGCCAAACGGGGGAGAAGTGTATGGCTTGATCCCAAGTCGCATTTTATGAAAGGACATAAATTATGGATCCTATCAGCTTGGCAAAAACAATTTATCTCGGTGACAGCGGTATTATTGCAATATTTCTTGATACTTCAAAGAATATTGTCAAATTAAAAATTGATGCTATCCAGAGAAATAGTATAAATAATAAAGCTTCTGAACAGCTTTTAAATAGTTGGATTGTTTTTGAGAATGTTGATTCATTTGCAATAAGTCCTTCTGGATTTTTACCTGATGATTTTATAGAGATTGAGAATATTGCTGAAGTAGGTACGGGGAAATACGAAATTACTTTTTTTTTCAGGGTGTTTTGCTGAAAATAATCAAATTAATCGCAGCTTTGCATCTAAACTAAAGTTTTCCTGAAACTGGTTCGATGAGAAGTACTATACAACGGAGAAAATGGAAAAGCAAGCAGAAAATCCGTGGGAGCTGAAAGATTTTCTGCAACACCCTGCAAAAATGTCACTCGAGGAAATTTCGGAAGCGATTTTCCTGCGAATGTCGGCGAAAGCAAAGGCATTGGATCGGCGTGTCGGATGTCTTCGAGGCGGCGCGAGTGGAAGTTTGGAAGCGTAAACCCAGGCAATGGAAGTAGCGAAAAGGCAAAGTTGGAAATGGTTATCGACGGCGGACAAGTTGCGGCACTGAGAATCAAGAGAGCCGATTTCGTGCTTGATTTCCTTGAATCCGCTTTCGATTTTCCATCTGGCGGAATAATATTCGATCATCCGTTCGGCAGGGAGCGAAAGATCGGTCGTGACCAACGGGAAAGCAAAGTTGCGGTAGTAAACGAAGATGACTTTGACCCGGCATTTCAATGCTTTGGACATGCAGATGATCTCGGAAAAAGAGATCTCGCGTTCCTTACCGTACACATGAATTTCAGCAGTCCGCGCCTGATTTCGGAGTTGAGTGGAAAGTTCTCTGACGTTCGGGAGTCTTTTCCCATACTTGGGAGCACGCCCGCGCTTTTTTACGCGCGGGCCGGGAAGATCGAAAATGGCTGCGGAAACCCGCAGCCTGGACAGGATATGAACGGAGCCGGAAATATGCGCCCGGACTTCTTTGATGAGCGGAGCGGAACAAAACCAGGAATCGGAAACGATAAGGATGCTGTTCTGCGTGAACTTTCCGGCAATGCCGATGATCCGTTGGGCGGCGATGCCGGATTTGGTCTTGAGCCATTCCGCATACGGCAACTTGGCGCTGGATTTGACCTTTTTTGCGAGAGGCTTGTAAAGCCCCTGTGCGAGGGGCAGGAATGCCCAGCGGTGGTGGATAAAGCGAAGCAGCCCGACTACGACTCGGCAGTTTCCCCAGATGTATTTGGCCGAGTTCATTTTGGCGGCATGATCGAAATGAGTTGCGCAATCCTGAATCTTTTTCCCGGTTTTCGGGCTGAGCTCGTCGTCAAGCGCCAGAAGAATACGCCCGTCAACAGACGGATCGCCGAGTTCGAGGAGCAACGCATCCCAAAGTTTGCGCCACGGGATTTTTCCGGAATTGATGAAATTGTAAAACCGTTTGAGCGTGAAATGGCTTGGAATGAAATTGGAAAAACACCGGAATATCGAGCTGATTCTTCCGGGTTGAACTCCGGCGACAAGTCCGATGATGATGATTTGGAAAATGGGTTGACGATAAAATGGGATTTCGTTGGTTGCCTTACCGAGCAATTCGTTGAATTTCATCACTGTTTCCTCCAGTTGGTTGCGATCTGTGGTAATATAGCACAATCGACTTTTGGAGTTGCCATTTCAGGCATTGATAATCAACGATTTACGTTGGAAATTTGACACACGGAAAGGGGCCTGTGAGCGATGAAACCAAAATTTTCACCAAAAATGACAAAACGGCGACAAGTGCGCCTCAGGAGGGCAGGAATCAGGCTTAAAATTGATTTTTGAGCGGGGAGTCGCAATTTTAGTCCGTCCTTGGCGCTTCCCCGGTCAGCCAAAAAATTCGTGTTTTTTTCAATCAAGGTCGGCACAATAAATTCAGGAACTTCTCTCGATTCGCGGGAGCAGTTCAAAAAAACAGGAAAACTTGAACATCTAAAGATAGTGCTGATAATATTGTTGTTATTGCCGGAAAGGTGAGAATCGATATAAGGGTCAAAATCACCTTTTCTGCGATGTCTTTGGAAACAGAATCTGGTTTGATTATCAGGGAATAATTTATTTGGCAGAGGTAAATCGACAATTATTTTTTGTAGTTGCCTGCCAAATGAGAGTAGGATCGAATAACGGCAACGGTGTTATTGCTCCCACAGTTTAATACTTGTAGTTCATCCGGCGTATTTGACAGACTCCTTGTGAAAAAGAGCTTTGATCTTCTCCGGTTGTTTTTGAATGCTTCGCATATGGGATTTTGCATGTTCTTCAAGCTCTCCATTCCGTTTTGCCGCCGGAGTTTTGGAAAGGGCCGCTTTCAAATCCCGGTTCAGTAATTCGTCGGGATTCAGGTCTGGACTGTAGCTTGGCAGATAAAAGATTTCAATAAAAGCCTTGTTTTCCGTCAACCACTCTTGCAGAAGTTTGCTGTGATGAACACGTAAGTTATCCAGAATCAGAAAGATCTTCTTTTGAGAAGAGCGAATCAGCCGTTTCAAGAATCGAATCAATAACTGTGCGGTCATAGTCTCACGATAAAACATAAAACGCATCAATCCGCGATTCGTGACGGTGCTGATCATATTCAATTTTTCGGGAGCAGCTTTCACATATTGCACCGGAGTTTTTCCTTTCGGCGCATAGCTTCTCCCCTTTACATCGTCGCTGCGCAATCCAGTTTCATCTCCCCAGTGAATTTCCGCTTTTTCCTGTCGGGCGCGAGCAGCAATAGCCGGATACTCTTTTTCCAACCAGATGCGAACTCGCTGATCGTTGCGCTCATACGCCCGCCGAATCGGCTTTTGCGGGGAAAAACCCCACATATTCAAGTAATTGCTAACCGCCTGCAAGCTCAAATCCACAGAATATTTCTGCTTGATCAGAGTTTGTACCGCTTGTCGAGTCCAGAGTGCAAATGGCAATTTCAGCTGATCTGGACAACGATCCGTGATTGCACGACGAATTTCCCGTTCTTCATGCGGAAGCAATTTTCGGTAAAGCCCCGCGGTCGCCCTTTGTTGCCGACCTTCAATGCGGCCTGGCCTCCTTTTTTCCAAGCCTTAATCCATTGGCCGACAGTATAGGCGCTCACTCCGACAAGCGGAGCGATTTCATAACGCTTCAGTCCTTTTTCGAACAGCAAAACCGCTTGCTTTCGACGATCATACAATTCTTTAGAATTGATTTTTCTTGCATCTCGAAGTTCCATACGGGTAATATAGCACGTTCAAAGAGATTCTACAAGTATTTTTGTTTCTTATCTATAATGTCCAATATTCTAGAGCATCTTCGCATAGGGAGCAGAAAACCTTGAACCCTTTCTTTTCTTCCATTACGGATGCTCTTTTTTTCTGATTTTTCATTCTCTCCCGGCGCCTTGAAAAAACGGAAAGCGGTGATACCGTAAGTTATCTCTATGACGGTGGTGTTTCTGTTCAGGAATACGATGCCGAAGGCTCTTTGAAAACTTTTCTGGTACGTGCCGGAGGCTATGGCGGTGGCATCGGCGATGTGGTGTATACTGAGAATGGAAGCAGTGGCGAGAGGGGAATACTTCCTGTACAACGCGATCGGATCGACCAGCGCCTTGACCGACGATTTCGGCTCGGTGATCAGCACTACGAACTACGGAGCGTGGGGTGCAGAAACCGGAACCACTGGTTCCAGCGAAAATGTGCGTAAATTCAGTACGAAAGAGCGTTCCGCTTCAATCGGCCTCGACTACTTCGGCTTCCGGTATTACGACTATGATCTCGGGCGTTTCACTACTCGCGATCCATCCGGTTATCCCGATGGCCCCAACAATTACCTCTACTGTGACAACAATCCTGTCAATAAGATTGATGCTCTCGGTTTGTATAATTGGTGGGACGATGTAATTGGTACTGCTACCGAATTCTCAAAAATGGCTTGGCAGGGTACCAAAGAAGTTGCCAGCATCATTGGTGAAGGCAGTGCTGCGGTTGTTACCGGAAAGAGCAGCGTAAAAGATTTGGCTGCTGGTATTGATAAAAATGTAGTAGATAAGATTGACCGCGTTATCGAGAAAAATGCCAATCGAATTTCTGCACAAGTCGAGGGAGGAAGTTCCTGGGCCGGCGCGACTGTAGCCACAGCAGGAGCAATGGTCGGCGATGTGATGGGATATACACCTCTTCTTGAAGGTACCCATGGGACGGATCTAGCCTCCGGTCAACAGCTTTCAGAAGTTGATAGAGCTTCGCGTATGCTGACAGGAGGAGGTCAGTTGATCTTGAGTGGAATCGCTGTTGGAAAAACATATGATCCCAATGCTTCGTTCAGCAGCACCCTCCGGCAGATAGCAGGGAAGCAAGCGCCTCAACCCGGCGCTGCTGAAACACCAGCTTCTGCATCTTCGACAACTTCTTCAGCTACTTCTATGAGAGGTTCTGTTGCTACCAGAAATGGAGTAGCTAGAACGGAGACTGCTGTTGAAGCCACAAAAGCAAATAATACTATTCCATTTGCGGGAGAGCCAAAATCATTTGCTGATTATATGACTCCAACTGAGGCTTCTCGTTATAACAAGTATTGGGGAAAGCATGCTCCAGAGATAAATACGCCTTATTCAACATATAACCGATATACATCGAGTGGAGATCTTAAACAAGTTACAACATATGATCAACATGGTTTTAGGCATCGTCAAATTGATCTTTTAGATGAGCGTGGTCGCCCGGAACACTTTCATGAATTTAATGTCTCAAATAAAGATTATAAAGGACGTCGTGGGAAAAAGCACAAACCTTTGGAGAATTTTTTAGTTATGGAATGGATTTTTCTTGAAAAACTTGAGGCACTAAATGTATTTGTCAACGAATTTATTTGGCATGATGCATTTATCAAAGATATAAAAATATTTTTACCTGTATATGTAGATGAGGATGGGGTAGCTGGTGAAGGAACACGGTCATCCATTACTTTGATTGTTTCAGACGGAAATGGGGAAGCATGGGAGTTTTTATTTATGAATGTAAGTGAGCATAATTTAAATGCTCAAAGTTACCTTGATGATTCTTTTGCCGAGATGAATTCCTTGCAGAACGAAATCACATGGCATTGGGGAGGAGAATATGTTAAAGCGGAAAAAGTCTGTTATCGTAAACGTTCATCTGAGGTTTTAGCTTACAAGAGTATATATTCATATCCTAACTTATATTCTGAAGACGGAAGCATCGATTTGAAGCGAAGCATCTGACTGAAGATGATTTTATAGTATATGAAGTAGTATCTGTCATAGTCAACCTATTGCCTAATTGATATTGTAAGGGTATGTTTCACAGCAAAGCATTAGGGACTTACAACCTCTCTTTTTTCAATATAAATTTAAACACTGACGAACCTGTTATTTCTGCAATTAACTGGTAGTGTCCAATATTTTGCGCACATTTGTTTCTGAGCGATTACAGATGACGTGAGTTGGCGCAGCCGAAACAACCGACCGGCCAGAGAGCTCCGGAGGAGCAGGTCGGTTGCGAAGGCGGAGCCTCCCGCCTTTTTACCTTATACCACCTTCGTAAAGTTTGCAAATATTCATGTACTGCCGAGTGCCCCATTTTGTCGTGGAAATATGCCTGAGTCTGGCTCCGACCAGCATCATAGCCGAGTACCCATCCGGAAAGCTGCCGACAACCCGGGTTCGGCGGCGAATCTCTTTCATGATGCGTTCGAGACCGTTATTTGTCCGCAATCGGCTCCAGTGCTCATACGGGAAGTCCATGTAGGACAACGTCTCCTCCACGCTGGTTTCTACAAAGCCAGCGATCCGCTCCAACTTCATGGCTCTTAATTTTTCGGCCACCAGAGCGGCTTTCTGCCGGGCAGCCGCTTTATCTTCTTGAGCATGAATTGCCTTGAGCATCGCCACCACCTCGCGAAGGTGTTTCCACGGACACATGGTAAAAGCATTTCGGTACCAGTGGACAATACAGCGCTGCCATTTGGCCTCGGGGAAGAAATCACCGATGATCTCATACAATCCCAGACAGTGCCGTCCCATAATTCTTTGAAATCGTCATTCTAACCACCCTATTTGAGCCTGAGTTGATTGTTTTTTTAAATTACCCATTTCCGGTTTTTCCTTTTCGTTGAGTTGGATTATAGTTGTGCGAATCCTGGTAAATATGCCTGTTCGGAGCGCCTCGCATACGGACAGAGTCAGATGCTGTCCCACAACATCTGAGGACACTTCCCCATATCCAGGCAGCGCCAGATGACTCCGCGCAAGGCAGTGAACAATCTTGTAAAAGTATGCTTCCATTCATTCTGCCATGCAATAAAGCGGAGTAAAATATATGTGAGAAGAGCCGTCCATATTTGCCAGCGCACCGCGTTCTCGTTGTAGCCAATGAAGTCTGAGAGTTGAAGAGTCTGCTTGATCTCCTTGAAGAAAACTTCAATGGCCCAGCGAGCCTTGTAGAGATCGCAAATAGAGCTTGCCGCCCAAGTGAAGTTGTCGGTGATGAAGGTCATCCGTTTGGGCTTTCCATCGATTTCGACGATTGCTTCGATCAGACGGAGAGTTTCAGGATACCAGACGGAAGTTCGTTGTCCGGTCAGTTTGATGACAACATCTCGAAGAATATTGAGCTTGGGTGCGCTGTGCTGTCCCACAACATCATACTTCATATTGTCCTTGGCGCGGGTGATCCAGAAAACGCCGCGTTGGGAAAGCCGCCAGAGGTGTTTGAAGTCGACATACGCCTTGTCAAAGATGACAATTTCACCTTCGTTGATTCCCACGCAAAGCGCCGGTGCTTCCGCCGAATCGTGAGTCCCGGCTGTTTTTACAAGAATGAAATTCGGCAGAAAGGAACGCAAATCCAGACGCAAATGCATTTTCGCCGCCGCTTTCCGCCTGCGGTGTTTTGCCCAATCCAGACAGTTGGCGATCAGCTGAATCGTTGTCGAATCAACCACATGGATCATCCGCTTGAAGCGTCTCGGTAACGCACAGTAGCGTCTGCCTTGAATCCGAAAGTTCGGACTGATCTCATTCAGATGAGCAAGAACTTCCCAGAACAGTTTTTCCGCCATGCCTGCGTCACGGTTCCGGTTCGCGTGGGACAGACCATTACGGCTCGGGGAACGCAATCCCGAATTTTGCTTACCAGACCGCAATGATTTCGAAGCGTATCGCAGATGTCGTTCAGCCCCAGGGCATGCGTCAGCTGTCCGAAGACCAGAGCCAGAACATGACTCGTCGGGCTGAACACCCGAGACTGCCTGTCTATTCCGAACTCATTGGCAAGTTTCGGAATCAAATTTCGCGGAATCAACTTGAAAATTTGCGATAATACGGTCATTTTATGCTTTGATGGTTTCATGGATGCTCCTTGTTTTTTTGCTGAAATATAAGTTGCATCCAGAACCATCATCTTTCAACTTTTTCTTTTCCTATGGGATGGCTGTGAATCCCAGACATTTATCCGAAACGATCAGCCTTACTCCTTTGAGTCCGCGTTCTTTCAAGTAGCGCAGGAAGCTGCTCCAGGATTCTTTGTCTTCACGGCTGCCTTCAGCAACGCCAAGGATTTCACGATACCCCTCGTCGTTCACTCCGACCGCAACCAGAACAGAAACGTTCTGAACCTCTCCGCCCCAACTCCGCTTCCAAATAGACTCCATCGACAAAAACATACGGATGTTCGCCGGTAATCGGCTGTTTACGCCATTCCTCAATTTTACCGTAAATCTTTTGATTTAATTCGCTTACCGTACTAGAACTTACCTTAGCTCCCCCAAAGGGCTTCGGTAATATCCTCCACGCGCCGGACTGACACTCCCGCCAGATACATCTCGATCAGGGCTTCTTCGACGCTGCTTTGTTTCGTCTTATAACGCTCAATGATCTGCGTTCCAAATGGCAACGTTCTCAGACGGGGAACTTGAAGTTCTACTTCTCCCGCTTTTGTCAGGAGTTTGCGTTTATAGCTTCCGGCCCGCGTATCCTGCCGATCCGGACTGCGCTGATACCTCGAAGCCTGGCAGATCGCGTCAGTTTCCGCATTCCAAAGCGCATTCAACGTATCCTCGATAGACTCTGTCGGACAAGTCCGTCGAGATGTGTCCGAATCTCATTTTCATCAATTTTAATCGCTCCGGAGATTGCCTTTTCGTTTTCTTGCGCTACATTTTCCATGGCCTGTTTTCCTTTCTTTTGATTACAATCAATCAGAAAACAGGCCCTTTTTCAACTACCTTCTCTCAAAATTGTGCACATTTAAATTAGGGTACATGGGATCAGGAAAGAAGCTCTGCATGGATTTTGAAGCATCTCGCGGAGAATTTTCGAGAATATGAAATTGTCGCCCTTTTGCGACTTGAAAAATTCGTCTTTTTGAGGTGGAGAGAAAAGCTCGTCCAAAGTTTCCTTCCTCCCGCCATCACAAAAATCATTGCCGATCGGAATTCCGGTCGGCTTTTTTCGTTTCCAGGGCCGATTTTGAGGAGGAGTCCGTCATCTACAGTGGCGGAGAGAATTCCCCGTTTGGGCAAGTTGAGCTCTCTGGCTTCGGTTGGTGAGGAAATGGGCAGGATGAAATTTCCGATGATCTCATGCTGTCCGGAAGATTGATCTGATGAGCCGCTCCGTTTTCCGGCGCGATTCCCCCTTCGCATCGGAGTGCGGTCCGCGTGCCGGAAGCCCGTGGTTGAATCTCCGCCGCCGGAGTCACCGCCCCGGCGGCGGAACCGTGACAGAGTTCCGTTCCGTCAGAAGACAGTCGACCTGGATCGAAAAAGGCGGATTCTCTTTGTGCGCTATCTGTTCGAGCAGAGTAAACGCCGTGGCGGCCAGCCGGGGAAAGTCCTGCGAAATCGTGGTCAACGGCGGATTCAGAAATTTGCTGAAGGAGGGAACTTCCCAACAGATCAGGGGAAATATCTCGGGGCACGACCTTCCCGCAGAGTTGTATTCCGGCAAGCACCTCGGTCGATTCCGATTCCCCGTTGGCAATGATTGCGGTTACACCGCTCTCCACAAGCTCTCTGACTGAGCCGTAGCGGTAATATTGTTTCTGAAGTTTTTCGAGGCCGGGACCGATTTCATGTTCCATGTTATAATACTCGCACTGCTCCATAAAGGCGGTTTTCACCTCTCTGGTGTGGCGGGTCTGGTCGCCGCTCAGGAAAAGACCGATCTTCCGATGCCCGTAGGAATGGAGCAGCGAGACCGCCTGGGCGATTCCCTGCGCCACGTTGGAGGAGACCGAGTGTATGTCGCGCGATATGGTCGGAAATGAGTTGATGCAGACCATCGGCACGATTTCGCTCAGCTTCCCCAGACTGTTGTCGAGAAATTCGAAGGAGAGAATCCCGGATATGCTTCGTTCAAGCATTTTTTCCACCTGATCGGCAAAAACAAATTCCAGCAGAAGCTGACGTTTTACCACCTCCTCCCGGATCGCATTCAACAGAGACATGGAATACCAGAACAGGGGGGATGGTACTTTTCGGCAGCAGAACCGCAATCCGTTTTTCCTGGGAGTTGCAGTAGCCCAGCTCATAGGCGATTTTTAAAATGTTGCGGGCATTTTCCACTGAGACCCCGGGATGCCCGTTGAGCGCCCGGGATACTGTGCTGACGTTGCAGTTCACCCTGCTTGCGATCTCACGCAACCCTACGCGTTTCGATTTTGCCATGAATCCACCTCCCGGGTTGGGAATACAATACATCGGACAACGGTTTTTTGCAAATTTGTTTGCTTGTTTTTGCGCTTATGTTGTTTTTGTTTGCGCAATAAAAATTTTTCCTCTCTTGTTTTTCTCTGCAAAATACGGTATAATTATTGCAGAAACCGGAGACGAAACGGCGGAAGAGCTCCTCCGGTTTCCATGGGGCAGGAGAATCCGTCGGAAAGAGGCCCGCGGAGCATCGAAGAAGCGACAGCCCGGAAAAAAGACCGGAAGGTGATGAATGAGTAAAATTTCAATACAGAAGTGGAAACAGTTCTTTCTGCTTTCCAACGAGTGCCTGAGTTACGGACTGGAACTGGCCGACTCCGGTCTCCCCTGGCATGCCTACTGCGGTGCTCCATTGAAACGCGCGGAGGATCTTCCTGCCCATCAGAGTTATCGATGCCGACTCTATTCCACCCCCGGCCGCGCATCGCTGTTTTTCCGGGAACTTTCGGTATTCGGCGGCGATTTCCAGGAGGAGTCCGCGCTGAAGATATCGTATCCGGACGGCATTCGGGAATCGATTTTCGATCTGGTGGAGGCGAAGGCGGAGGGAAATACCCTGACCCTCGAATTCCGCGAAAAAAGACATCCGATCCAGCTGAAAATGTTCTATACGCTTCACGACACCGTACTGGAGCGGCATTATGAACTGACCAACGCCGGTACGGAAGAGGTGACTGTGGAAAATTTCGCCTCCGCCACCCTTCCGCTGCCCCCCGTGATCGACCACTGGCGGGTCACGCACCTGAGCGGGCGCTGGGCGCGGGAAGCCGTGCCGATGCACCATCTGCTGACCGAGGGAAAATTCGTCGTCGAGAGCCGAACGGGACTCTCCGGTCCCTTTCACGTGCCGCTCCTGGCGCTGGATGAAGGAAATGCTTCGGAAGAGGCCGGAGAGGTCTATTTCGCAACTGTGCTCTGGTCGGGCAACTGGAAGATGGTCGTCGAAAAGAATTCCGTCGACTATGCCGCGATTCACGGAGGCATCAATGAGTTCGACAGCTCCATCCGGCTCCATCCCGGTGAGACGTTCCCGGTGCCGGTTGTGGCGATCGGTTATACTCGGGAGGGATTCGGCGGCATGAGCCGGACTCTTCACCGTTATCAGGAGGAGGATCTGCTTCCGCCGGGCGTGGCGCACCGGGTCCTGCCGATGCTCTGCAACACCTGGGGCAGTTTCGGCGCGTTCGTCAATGAGGAGAAGGTCATCGCCTGCGCCCGGCGGGCAAAGGAGATCGGATGCGAACTTTTCGTGATCGATGACGGCTGGCAGGCCGCTCTCGGCGACTGGGTGCCTGACCGGGAGAAGTTTCCCCGCGGCCTGGAGCCGGTCCGGGAGGAGATCGCCCGCCTCGGCATGGATTTCGGATTGTGGATCGAGCCGGAATCCTTCGAAATCTCCAGCGAACTTTACCGGCGGCATCCGGACTGGGCGATGGCATACCCGGAATTGCGAACCGCTCCGGAAGGTGCGCGATGACGTCGGAAGACCCCGGGTCTCGGTCATGCTCAATCTGGCGAAAAAGGAGGTCGCCCGTTATCTGAAGGAGGCGATCGGCAACCTGGTGCGCACCTTCCGGCTGGGCTATCTCAAGCTGGATATGAACTGCTACTTCACCGCTCCCGGAGGCGCGGAACGGGTCTGGATCGATTATGCGAGGAATCTGGACTGGATCTTCCAGAGCATCAGCAGAGAATTTCCGCACCTTCTGCTGGAGAACTGCGCCTCGGGCGGCTCGCGCGTCTCGCTGCAGATGACCCGTGCGTTCGGCAGGATCAACCGCAGCGACAATCAGGACGCGCTGGATGTTCTGAAGCTCCACGAAGGATTCACCTTTCTCAACCTGCCCCGCATGGCCGGCGGCGCCTGCCACATCAGCGATTCGATGGTCCACATCAACCGGCGTCAGACGCCGTTGAAATTTCAGGCGTACTGCGGCATGCTCGGTTCGCTCGCCTGCGGCAAGGATCTCGCCCGCTGCTCCGCCGGAGAGCTCGCCGAAATCCGGCGGTATGTGGAACTCTACAAGAAGGTGCGCCCCATCGTGCAGCTGGGGGATCTGTACCGCCTGGTCAGCGCTTTCGATCATCCGTACGCCGTGTATGAGTATGTGACGAAGGATCGGTCCGAGGCGCTCGTCTTCGTACTGGGCATGTCGATGCAGTTCGGCGACAAGATCCGTGCGTTCCGGGTGCGGGGGCTGGATCCCGACGCCGTCTATCGTGTCGAAAGTTTCGGCCAGAGCACTCCGGAGTGGAGCCGGGATTACGAACCTTCGACTCCGATCTCCGGCCGGGCCGCCGCACAGATCGGAATTCAGACGGGGCTTGTAGGGGATTTTGACTGCAGAATTCTGCATCTGGTAAAACTGAAAAAGACAGGACCGACAGCATGATGAAAATTGGTTGCAATTACTGGGCGTCTCATGCGGGAACCCGCATGTGGTCTCAATGGAATGAATCGGTGGTCGGAGCGATTTTGAACGGTTGGCGGCCGTCGGCTGCCGGCTGCTGCGGGTCTTCCCCATCTGGAAGGAGTTTCAGCCGATTGAACGGGGCGTCGGATGCCGCAATACAACCAGCGCGATCCTGATGAACGGGCGAAAACTGCCGCCGACCCGCTGTGGCCGGGCCGGAGTCGACGAGGAGATGCTCCGCCGTTTCCGCACCCTCTGCTCCATCGCCGAGGAGTACCAACTTGAACTTGTGGTCGGCCTTGTCACCGGCTGGATGAGCGGATGTCTCTTTGTCCCGCCCGCGCTCGACCGGCTCGATCCGATTTCGGATCCCTGTTCGATCCAGTGGCAGGTCCGCTTCGTCCGCTGCTTTGTCCATGAGCTGAAGGAGTGCCGGGCGATCCGCTACTGGGAACTCGGCAATGAATCCAACTGCATGGGTGCACTGCCGGAGAGTGGTTCCGTCGCCTGGAACTGGACCAATGCAATCGCGTCCGCAATCCGGCTGGAGGATCCGACCCGCCCGGTCGCCTCCGGAATGCATTCGCTCGCGCCCGGCGACGACTGTGCGGGCTGCACCCCCTGGACGATTGAGATGCAGGGGGAGCTGTGCGACCTCATGACTTCGCATCCTTATCCGCACTCCCCGTCGAAACTGGCGGCGCGGGTGGACCCGCACAATTCGCTCCGGATGGCGTTCCAGGCGACGGTGGAGACGCTCACCTATTCCGACATCGGGCGGCGACCCGGCGCAGTCGAGGAGATCGGCACCTTCTGTCCCTCCTATTGCGCTGAAAGGAGAAGGCGCTCTTCCTCAGAAATACGCTCTACAACACGTGGGCGCACGGATCCGTTTACTTTCTCTGGTGGTGCGCGTTCGACCAGTCCCGACTCGATTTTCCGCCCTACGACTGGAGCGCGTGGGAACGGGAACTCGGACTTTTCACCGCCGACTTCCAGGAGAAGCCGATTGCCGGGGAGCTGCGCGAATTCGGCAAGTTTCTGGACTCTCTCCCGATCGAATCACTGCCCGAATTCCGGCGTGACGCCATCGTGCTGATGACGCAGGAGCAGAATTTTGACAGCTTCATGTCCAACTCGTGGAACGCTTTCCTGCTGGCCAAACTCTCCGGATTCGACGTGAAATTCCACTACACGCAGGATGCGCCGCTGCCGGACGCGCCGCTCTACATTGTCCCCGGGCTCCGCGGCGCCGGCGGGCTCTCTCGGGAGGTATACACAGAGCTGCTCCGGCGGGTTGAAGAGGGCGCCGACCTCTATATTTCTCTGGATGACGGGGCGCTTTCGCCGTTTGAACCGGTCTTCGGCGTCGAGGTCGCCGGGCGCGAAGCGAGGCGGGAACCGGTCCGAATTCTCCACGACGGGGAGCGGGTCGAGCTTGCTTCTCCCTTCAAGTTGAAACTGCGAACCATCTCCGCGGAAGTGCTTGCCCGGGAAGAGGACGGCAATCCGGTTTTCATCCGGAACTCCTTCGGCCGGGGAACGGTCTATCTGCTGATGCTGCCTCTCGAGGTGAATCTGGGCGCTCTGCCCGGCGCATTCGAGCGTGAAAACTGCATCCGGTATCGGCGCTTCTACCGCTATTTCGGAGAAAAACTCTCCCGGAAACGTCTTCTCCGTTCCGAGGAGGTCATGATCACCCTGACCGAGCACCCGGATCCGGCGCGTCCGGACGAGTGTTATTGTGTCGCGGTCAACAACAGCGACGAGGAGCTTCGCCCCCGGCTTGTCGCCGCGCCCGGCTGGGAAATCGTCGGATTTTCCGGAGCAATCGCTCCACGTTCCGGCGTCCTGCTTCTGTTGAAACGCGGGACGGGCGATGAAACATCGCAAGACGGTGGCTGCGAAACAAAATCCCGTCCATTGGCGCCGGCGGCCGGAGACGGAGAGCAACACAAATGTTCATTCGACTAAGGCGTAATGCCGATGGAAAACAGCATAAGGAGAGATGAAATGAAGCGATTCCCAACTCCGGGCGGCTCCTCCGCCGCTGTAATCGGGGCCATCCTGCTGGCCTCGGTCTGCGCGGCGGAGAATGTCGTGAGAAACGGCTCTTTCGAAATGCTCCGGGCCGACAAGAACCCGCAGAACTGGAGTTTTGAGGTCTGGCGGCAGGCTCCGGTCACGCTGGAGGTTGTTCCCGAGGGGTTCTCCGGAAAAACGCCCTCCGCATCACAAATTCGATGGAGAAAAAAAAGCCGCATGTCTTCGGCTCCTGCAATCAACGGATCCGGCTGGCTCCCGACACCGACTATATCTTCTCCTTCAAGGGGAAAGGGACCCCGGCAGCGAAATCATCATGATCTGCGGTAAGAGCTGGACCACCAGAAAAACCTTTGCCTTCACGGGGCGCTGGCAGCAGTTCGGCGCGAGATTCCGACTCTCCCCGAAAGAGCTGGAGAAGGACGGAAGTACCTACCTGCGGCTGAACTCCGACAAGTTCTGCGGCAACGTGCTGATCGATGACGTCCAGGTGGTGCCGAAGGGAGACGTCATCCCTGGACAACGGAGATCTGGAGGGTCTCCCCGGCGATGTGCCGTGGGGCTGGCGCTTCTTCTGCTCCCGGAACGCGCAATGCACTGCGGCGTTGAACCGGGACGGGCAACTGTTGATCCAAAACCGCACTCCCGCCAGACCGCACGTCTTCGGGGGCCTGGAACAGTGGATCCGGCTGACCCCGGGGCAGCCCTACGATGTGAAAATCCGCTACAAATGCGACTCCGAAGCCAACCAGCTCGCCCTCGGCCTCAAGTGGCAGACCCGGCTCAAACTCCCGGCCTCTCCCGAGTGGAAAGAGATGGTGTTCCGGATTACCGCACCGTTGGAAACCCGGCCGGACGGCACGATCCCGTTCCTCTTCCTCTGTGACGATGTTTCGCAGGAAACGCTGCTTGACTCCATCTCCATCGAACCGGTCGGCAAGACGGAGTTCCCGGCTGCCGACTGGCAGGATCAGCGGCTGTACGGAGTGCCGCGGTTCGAAGGGGATTTCGACAAACTGCAATCGATCCCCGGGGATTGCCCGTGCTTTCGCTGCCCCGCAGCGCGCAGGAGGTCGCCTCCGGCCGGATGCCGGACTCCCGGTCGCTCTCGGCCCGTGTCGCCATGGGAGCGGATCCGCGTGGACTGTTGTTCTTCGCGGAGGTCAAGGATGATCTCTGCGTCACCGTTCCCGGCGAGGAGATGTGGCGCGGCGACAGCGTTCAGCTGCGTATCGACTGCGGCGCTTACGGGGCAGCTTCGGAAATGCCGACCGATCTGGAGGTCACCTTTTCGGTCGGACAGGATGGAAAGCCGTATGCCTGGTGCAATGTCGCCGGGCGCGACAACAGCCGCCTGGCGGGCAAGGCGCTGCCCTCCACTCTCTGCCGGCTCACCGGCCGTCGGGAGGGGGAAGTTATTTCATCGCGGCCCGCCTGGACTGGTCGCTGCTGAAACCGGTCGATCCGAAAACGCAGCCGTGGTTCGGCTTCACCGCCGTGGTCAACGATTCCGATCGGACCGGAGAGCGGGAAATCGCCTTCCTGACTCCGGGACTTCATGACGCCAAATACTCCAATTGTTATTTCAACGCCATGCTTCCGACGTCCCGGCCGGAATTCCGGCTTCTGCCCGGCAAGGATGCATCCCCCGATTTTCTCGGTGGAGAGCTGCTGGCTGCCGGGTTGCAGGGCAGCTGCCGCTTCTCCGCGGAGTGGGAGGATTCCAGCGGGAAGATCCACCAGGGCGAGATCGGAACTGTGGAGGTGACTTCCGCGGAAAATTTGCTGAAACTGCCCTTTCAGCTCCGGCTTCCTGCCGGTTTCGAGGGGCGGTACCATCTCACGCTCCGGATGAACGGCCGCAAGGTGCTGGAGCAGGAGGGCAGCAAACTGTCTCCCGAGCGGGAAGCGGCCGAAAACATCAATCGGCTGCTGGCGCGCCTGGACAGGACGAACCGGGCAATCGACGCACTGGAACGGAAGGGAAAGCGCTCTCACTACCTCTCGGTACCCCGCAAAATTCTCAATCTCCATCTCCCCGAAATCGCCGGCAGGTTCAACGCTGCGAAAAGGGAAGGGGAACGCAACTACTACGCCCGGCAGATCAATATGATCACGCCGGAGTGTCAGGAGCTTTTCTCCGAAATGGAGGCGAACATCCGGAAGCTGGAAAACGGCGGGACCCTTCCGCAGACCTGGAGCTACCGCCCTCGCCGATCCGGCTGGTCGACGGATGGCCGACTGCGGTCGCCGAAAACGAATCCGGGCGGCGCGAGACACGGCCGATCGTCTGCGCCGGGTACGGTCACTTTGAACACATCGACCGGGATATCACCTTTCTGCGGGAGCTTGGGGTGAACACGGTGACGGTCGAGATCGGGCCGCGGATGGTGTTCCCGAAAGAGGGCCGGAGCCATGAATTCGAACCGGATTTCACCTATTTCGACAACCGCTACAATTCGCTGCTCCAAAAGGCCTGGGAAAACGACATCCAGGTGTGTCTTCTGGTCTCGCCGCACTACTGCCCGAAATGGCTGCTCGATAAATACCCGGACATGAAGATCCCGGAGCGACCGAACCGGAAACCCGGTTTCATACGGTATGAGATCACGCATCCGAAGGCGCAGGAGATGATTCGCCGCTATCTGAATGCGCTGATCCCCCATCTGAAGAAGAATCCGTATGCGAAGGCGATCCACAGCATCTGCATGAGCAACGAACCGGAATATCTTTACAGCTGGCCCGACAATCCGGTTACGGTGCGGAATTTCACCGCTTGGATGGAGAAGAAATTCGGTTCGATCGCCAGGTTCAATGCGGAAACCGGGAAAAATTATCCCGACTTTGCGGCCGTCGTCGCGGCGGAGTCGAAAGAGACGGCAGCCTCCTACATCTTCCGCGATTTTGTGCGGGAAACCTATGCCGCCTGGCACCGTAACTTCGCCGACGAGGTCCGTCGTCTCTGGCCGGGAGTGAAGGTTCACTCGAAAATCATGATCTCCTTTTTCGCCATACACCTATGTGTCCGGTGTCGATCCGGAACTCTGGGCGGAGTTCAGCGATCTCAACGGGAACGACAACATCTGCATGCAGGGCGGCCGCTACGCCTCGGACATGGCCGGGGTCATCCTGGGCGATGAGATTCAGATCTCGTCGAAGAAAGTCTCCGTGGTCAACTCGGAAAATCACATCATCGTCGACGGCGAAACCAAACCGATTTCCAACGATCACATCTACGCGTCGGTCTTCGAGCAGTTCGCCACCGGCGCGGCGACCGTCCTCACCTGGGTCTACCACGATGTCCTCTACGATTTCTCCGTCAAATATCCGAAGGAGGCGCGCCTCGGCTGCATTTACATGCGTCCGGGAATCTGGCCGCCCACGCCCGGGCGGTACTCGACGGAATGCGGCTGGCGCCGGAATTGAAGAGGTTCATGCAGTATGAACCGGATGTCGCATTTCTCTATTCTCCGACCTCGGCGATGCTCCACAGCAGAAACGGGTGTCTCTATCCGATGAGCAATCTGGCGCTGCAGCTGGCCTCCACCGGGTACCGGGCGCGCGCACTCACGGAGCGTCAGCTCGCCGCGAAAAAATTCGGAGCCACCCGGCTTCTGTTCGTCGCCGGCGCTCCGAACATCACACGTGCCTCCCTGGCCGGTCTGAAGAAGTTTGCGCAGGAGGGAGGCCGGATCATCGCTGATCCGCTCAGTCTCAAACAGGATGAGTACGGCCGGCCGCTGGCGCTTGATTTCCCGGTGGAGCGCGTCAAGGATTTCACGTCGGAAAACACCGCGCAGCTGATCGCCTCGACCCCCGCCGTGCTCAAGCTGCCCTTCGGAGTTTCCGCCGGTGAAAAAGGAATGGACGGCATCCTGTTCCGCGCCGTTCCCGACGGGAACGGTTCCTGGCTGGTCAATCTCATGAATTACAACCATGACCGGCGAATGATCGCCCTGCGTGGAAACGGCACCTGGCACGACCTGCTCGAGGAAGAACCGGCATCGACCGGATTCCCGCTGGAGTCGCGCAAGATCCGGATGCTGCGCTTCACGCCGAAAAAGTGAAACGTCCCCGGGGAAGCGGAGAGACGCTTCCCCGGGAAACTCCCGGCAGATTGAACGTCAACGATGCAAAAAGAGTGCAACGGCGCCGATGAAACGAAAGAGGGGGCGGCAAGGGGGGCGGACAGGTAAAAAACTGGGAGGTGAAAATGGTGATCCGAAAATTTCAAAAAGGAGGCAAGTTATTGATGAAACGAACTTTTACTTTAATAGAACTCCTCATCGTCATCGCGATTATCGCCATTCTTGCGGCCATGCTTCTTCCGGCGTTGAACAAGGCCCGGAGCAAGGCGAAGGCCACCACCTGCCTCAACAATCTGAAGCAGACCGGCTCGTCCATTTTCAGTTATGTCTCCGACAACCGCGACTGGCTGATGCCCAACTGCGTGACCATGACCGGAGCCGGGGATCCCCGGTCGGTCGGAGAAAACGGTGCGGGCAAATATGCCATCGGTCTCGGGTGTCTTGTGGCAGGGAAATATCTCCACGGACCGGACGGGTGGCCCGGCAACGTACAGTTGAAAGGGGATTACCGGCCGCGGCTCTTCAAGTGTCCCGAAGAACCGAAGGGAGGCTGGACGGAGATCTACAACAATTTTATCGACTATCCCTGGCTGCGCGACTGTTCCACCAACGCCTATTCCGCAATTCCAAGTTTCGGCAAGCTGTTCTGCCACATCAAGCAGAAAGAACTTACGCACTGCATGACTGCGGGAACCGCTTTCAGCAATCTAACCAGCGCCCACAGCAACATGGCGCAGATCCTGAGAAGCGACGGCTCCACAGTCACTCTCTCCATGTCACTCTTCTTCGGCATTGTTCAGGCGAAAGACCGGGTGGAGATCGCGGACAGCCACCTGTAACTTGCTTCGCCGACCATGGCCGCAGCGTGTCGCGGAGAGCTGGAAATCGCCGCGGAACTGTTCGGAGAGTTTTTCTTCCGGCGGGGCGAGGTCGGAATGACGGCTTTCTCTGATACTTCCCCGCCAATGCCGGGCGAGGTCGGTTGCCGCGCCCGGCTCCGTGCAGATTTCATCCGTCCGGGGGAGGGCGCAACGTGTTGCTGAGACAATTTGACAAAAACCGACGCGCGATGGGCGCCGCCGTATCAAAATACTGCGAAATCCGGATCGCTTCCGGAGTCGTCACACATCGACCAGCGGAATTCCCGTTCCCGGCCGTTGAAACTCCACTTCTGCGGGATCGTATTCTCCATCCAGTCGAGAGGTTCCGCGACAACTTCCTGTCGTGAAGCAAGGGAAAAATATCGTTTCACTTCCTCGAATTCAGAGGCGGAAAAAATCCCGGGTTTGATCGAAGCCAGAAACGGTGTGCCGCTCTGTGCCAGCAGTTCCGCCCATTGCCGGTTCTGTGCCCACGGAATTTTTCCGGTCACCCCCAGACAGTCGGCATCCACATCGAAGAAGGTGCGGTGCTGGCAAAGGCGGAACGCCAGAGTGTTGATGCCCATTTTTCTGGTCCTCTCCCAGCTGATTCCGCTGGTGTCGTCGCCGATCCGGGAGAGGTGCATGAGTCCGGCGCCGAGATGGCCGATCGTATTGCAGCCGAGAATCAGCGCGTCGCCCGCGGCCTCCAGAATCGCGGTGTAAGAGACTTCACCACTTCTGCCGAAGTGCGTCCCGTATCGTGGAAACTCCACTTGCCGGAGGCGAGCCACGGTCTCGCATCGAACGCGTATTTCCCGAAAATATCGTACGTCGTGAAATCGTGTTTGATGAGCTCGAATCCCCAGCTTACGAATCGGCGGATATCATTCTGCACGAATTCCAGCACCTCCGGAATGGACGGATCAAGATAGGTGGCTTCCCGGTTCTCTCCCGGCGCCGGCAGCAGCCATTCGCGCGGAATGGACGGATTCTGATTCCACAACGGGCGGAACCAGAGCCCCGGGCGGACCCCGCAGCCGCGCATCTCCGCGGCGAGCCGTTCCATATCGGGGAAGAGGGAGTTCCCGCCGTCCCACGGGCCGGAATTGCCGGGCTGAACATTGCGCAGTACCTGCCAGCCGTCATCGATCACCATGTAAGGGCGATTGCTCAACCCTTCACAGAGCGATGCAAGATAGCGGCTGTCATCGAGGATCGCTTCATGGGAACTTCTGCCGTAGGCGTAGTACCAGTTGTTTCCGCCGTACACCGGCTTCTCCGGTTTCAGCGGGTCGCCGCACATCACCGTGCAGAATCTGCGGGCGGCGGCAAAGGCGTTGCAGTCACCGTACTCGGCGGAAACCACCGTCGCGACCTCGAGAGTCCGGCCTTTCAGGAGAACGCCCCGGGAACCGCAGCGGAGATCCAGCCACAACGTGACACCGTCGCGATCCGCGTTCCACATCGCAAAGGCGCCGGGACGCACCTTCACGCCGAAGCCGGCGGTCATATTTTCGTGCTGCATCAGGAAATACCACGGCATGCAGCGGGAGGGATCATGGGTGCGCCACTGACTGTCGCCATAGGTTCTCTCCCACGCATCCCCCAAGGAAAAGAGCCTTTTCCGGAAGCGGTATTGTCCAGCGCAGATACAGAAAACGCAACGGGGTGTCATCGGCGCTCAATGAAATGCGACACGCGCCATCTTCAAGCAAGAGCGTCACTCTGACATCATCAAATGAGAGGGTTTCCCCAGCGCGGAAGGCATGTCGCGTCCTGTCGGTAAAAACAGCGATGTGGTCCGGCACATTCAAGGCGTAATTCATTATTCGGAACCTTGTATTTCATTTATCTTTCACCTGCAGACAGGCATCGAAAGCGCTTTTGCCCCGATGGGACAATTTTCTATTGAAGGATCGGCGCCAGAGCCTTTCCATTACTATATGCCGGTGTTTACCGATTGCAAGCCCCGAAAATGGTTTCTGCCGCGAAAATCCGGCAGAAGTTGTGAAAGTTGATTTACTGCGGAACGCGGGAACTCGACCACGGACAGTCGACATCCAATTTCGACCTCCGCCAGAAACGCGCCTTTTGCGCATTATCCGGACAGCGTTCCTGCCGAGCCCCGGTTCCACATTGCATTCCTCTGATTATTCCGCCGTCAATTCGAAGAAGGGAGTCGGTCCGTTCTTCAACGTCGCCGTGTCGAGAGCAATGACGGTTCCGCCGTTATCGGTGTTCGTCGGGATCTCCTCCATGCGCTTCCCGTCGAGCCGCAGCGCGAAACAGCGCAACTTGTCGGGGTGGCGGACGGCAAGCTCGAATTTTCCGCTCTGGAGCAGAACCGGCGTCGTGCCGTTGATTCGGAGCAGTTCGTCATCCAGCGTGCGCTCCATGCCGGTATTGGCGGGGCGGGTCGAGCAGATCAGCACCATCCGTTTCGCCTTGTTCAGCGGCACTTTTTCCACCGAAGCGAGAGCGATCAGCGCGTTGACTCCGGTCTTCCGCACTTCGAGTTTGTCAAGTTTCGCGCTGCTGTTTCCAGGCAGGGCAACGGCCTCCGAACGGGGCGTGATTACCGTCAACTTTTTTCTCTTTGCTGAAAAGCGTGATTTCACCGGTTTCGCTCTGGTAGATCCCTTTTGCGACATCCGTGAGATTGCCGGCCGGAAGCCACCCTTTGCGCCTCATTACGGCGATGGCGGCTTCGAGTGCGGAGGTGTTGGTCGGAGTATCTTTCATCTCGGCATACCACTCGTGCCAGCTCATGCCGGCCTGATCCTTCGAGGAGGAAACCACCCAGTCCGGCCGGGGAAGTTTCGGCATCGTCGGGGCAGGCTGGATGTCGCTGAACATCACCGAGGCATCGGTCAGCAGCGTGAGACGACTCAGTACCGGAGCGACAACGCTGCTGGACCTTCCCGGAGAAAACACCTCTTTTTGCTGCTCATGATCGCAATCCTGTGCGGAGCGCTTTTCACGTCGCCGCGCCGGAAGAAGAGGGAGGCAAGATATTCGCCTGCCCGCAGAACCGGATTGTTGCCGGTGTCGAAGGAGTGCAGCGCCATGTTTTTCGGAATCTTCAGGTAGACCGCCGGCGTGTGGGTCGCGATCGTGCTCCAGTTGTTCAGCGCGGCATACGCCGCGAATGCAACCGGACTTTCGTACTGATACGGATTCGGGAAGACGTAGTTGAATTCGTTGCAGAAGAACGGACGCCCGTAAACGCGTTTGCCGTGCATCTGGCGGAACACCGACGCTTCCTGCGCAACGGAGCTGTAGGACTCTACGCGGGAGCCGGGCTGTTCCCCGTTCCACGGATGGCAGTGATATCCGTGGCCGTCGGGCACGATGTCGCTTTCCCAGGTCACGACCGCTTCGCGTGCCGCGGGCATCGGGCAGTTCACCACGATTCCCTTCCAGCCGAGATCGCGTACCACGGAGTTGCAGAATTTGTAGCTCTGCTTCAGATTTTCATACCAGAACTCATCGTAATCGTTCTGCAGCTGGCTGATCGCCCATGAAACCGGAATCGGCGGATTTTCCAGGCCTCGGTAGGGTTTGCGCCCCTTGCGCAGTTCGTAGGGCAGCTGTGCGTCGGTCGCGTCGGCGTACTTGTTTTTCAGGAACTCCTTCCATTTTTCCATGAAGAATTTGTAGGCGTCGGGGTGTTCGCGTTTCATCTTCTCCGCGCCGGGAATTGCCAGCCCCAGCTCGTTGTAGAATTCAACCGAAAGAAAGACCGGGTCGTCCTTCCACTTCAATCCGGTGTAGGGATTGGTGTGGTTGAGCAGCATCTCCGCGACCTTGCGGAAACGCTCTCTTTCCCAGGTACGTCCGAGCGTGAACATATTCTTGTGCATCGTGCGCCCCTCGGCGATGGTGAACCACTCTTTTCGGAAGAGCCCAGCCAGAAAGCGAGCAGATTTAATTGCACGTAGATTCCCTCTTTCTTGAATTCGGCAATCAACCTGTCCCAGCGGTCCCGAATCTTTGGAAGCGGCGTAAGATCCCTGGTGCTGTGCGCCATCAGCCATTGGTCGATGCCGTGAAAACGGACGAAGTTATACCCCTGAGCCCGGACGGCTTTGGCATACGCCGGGGCATTTTTCTCGAATTCGGCGTCGGAACAGTTTTTCCAGACATTTTCCGGAATTCCACTGCTGAAACCGAAGAAACGGACCGTTTCCGGCTTCTTTGCAAAGCCGATCGTGCCGTCGGGGAGGAGCCGCGCCTGACCATATTTTTCCGGCCGGGGCATCCGTCAACGTCGACAGATCGAGCGCGCTGCCGGGCTGGATGACGGAACAGGAAAGATCCGTCGGCAAATATCCCTCCCGGGCCGTGAATCGTTTTCGGTGGTTCCGGGGGCTCGGGCACGCCGCAGACCAGCAGCCATTTTTCCGAACCGGCCTGCACGCGGACGGCCAGCGTGTTCTTCCCTTTGTGCACCGGCAGGAAAGCCACATGGTCATTGGGACGAAATGTTTTTTTCTCATTTCCGGTCTTCATGGTGGTATAGACGAGTTTGCCGTTGAGGGTGATCTCCATCCACCAGTCGGCGGAGAAGCCGACCGGGATCAATTGATCGCGGTCACTTTCGAATTCGTTGTACAGCACGGCGATGTCACGGAAATTGCGACGCCCGAAAAAGGATTCCAGGTCGAACGTGAGAACTTTGCCGTCTCTGGAGAGTAGCCGGCTCCGCTGAATCTTGCGGGCGGAACATTTGCGACCGTTCCCGTCGGTCAGTTCCTTCGGAATGCCGGCTCCGGGCCGAAAACTTTCGGGAATCCGGGCGAAGGCGTACCAGGTGTCGGAAAACGGCAGAGGTTCCTTCCCCAGATTGCTGCAGTCGACCAGCAGAAGATCGCGGATGGTGAACTCCCCGGCAATATCCCCGAGATAGAAGGACAGCACCGGCGGATCGCCGGGATCTTCCGACTCCCTGGCCGGGACAAAGTCAAAACTGATCAGCTGTTTGCCTCGGGTGACCGGGAAACGGCGGAAAACACCGAGATTTTCCGGCTTGTGAAGTTTTCGATAGGAGATCGTCAGCATCCTGCTCTGCGGTTCCCTGCACTCAAGCGAACAATACATCCGGTAGGTCGCACCGCGCTTCAGCGGCATGATCTGCTGGAGTTTGTGCAGCGAGGCGTCGTTGGAGTTCCGGATGTCGAACGTGACGCCGCCGTCAGCAAAGCGCACGTTTGCGCCTTTCCCTCGACCTGCCACTCTCTGCCGCCATCGAGGAACATCGGATTCCGGAAAAGGTTTTCCGCGCCGAAAACGCCAGAAGCAACCAGGACACAAATGAAAATGCTCAAGATTCGCAACATGATAACTCCTTTTCAGTTCAGTTCATCCAGATCGATGGTGAATTGATGCGGCACCTCCTTCCGACAGTCCAGCGTGGTGTGGAACGTGCCCGCATCGGTGCGGATCTCGATGTCGTAACTCCCGTAGAATCCCCGGAATGTGTTGATTTTCGCCGCATTGTAATCCAGCGTTCCTGCCGTGCGCCATTCGTGATTGATGAGGTGGTCGAGGGCCTTCCACGCAGGCTTCTCGGTGAAATCCCGCCGCAGCAGACCGCCTTTGTAGTAGTTCTCGCCCTGCTGACCGTTGAAGTTGTCCGCCTGAACATATGCGGTATCGTCGACCATGTTCCACCAGACGATCGCCTCCGTGGCCGGATGGCTGAACCAGATCCGGTAGAGCATCTCCGCCGCCGCCCGTTGAAATTCCTCGCCGTCGCCCAGCTCGGCATGCGAGGGGAGGGTGATTTCTGAAATGTTGAGCGGAATCCCGAGCTTGCCGTATTGATCCAGGTGGGCAAAGAGGTATTTGACGTTGCTCATCTGTTCGCCCCAGCTGATCAGTTTTTCCAGCCCTTTTGCGGAGCAGTCGTAGAACGCAAGATGATACTGCAACCCCATGCCGCCGACGTGAAATCCGTGTTCCAGCAGATGGCGCGCCAGAAGATAGGGGGAGTGTATTCCCCGTGGAAATCGTTCCAGGAGACCCACGGACCTTCGTTGTAGATCAACCGTGCGGTATCCGGGAAATATTTTGCCGCCACCCGGAACGCCCGCTCCGCATGGTCGGGCGGCAGCGACACCTCGTGCAGATACGGATTCCATTGCAGAATTTCATTGCAGACATCCCAGCGGGGAATGCGGTGTCCGTACCGTTCGGCGATTACGGCGATGCGTTCTTCGAGAAGCGTCGCGACCTTGTCGGGATCCCGCGGCAGCCACTTCGGCACAAGTCCCTGCCACGAGAGGCAATGTCCTTTGGCCTCGAGTCCGTGTTTTTCGCAGAAATCCACCAGAATGTCCGGAGGCGGACGGCGATCGATGCGGGAACTGCCGGCGGTGAAACGGTATTGGTGAGGTTCCGGTTCCAGCGCGTCCCAGTAAAAGGGAATGATCGCATGATTGAAAAGATTCAGAAATCTTTCTTCGTAGAAAAGATTTTCTTCTTCCTTCTGGAATTGCTTATACATGAAAGCATTGCACCCGAATAGAAATTCGTGTTTCCGATGCCGGTAGCGAATTTCGGCGCGGGGCAGCTCTCTGCCGTTGTGCTTGATGATCAGCCGGAACATGCCTTTCCGGTTGCGTTCTATTTCTGAATGGATCCGGTATTCGGCTTCCGGATTGGGCGCGGTCAAGTTGCGCAGCGCCTGTTCTCCCACTGTTTGCGTCACTTTTCTTCTCTCCGTATATGAGACATTTCCCGTGTGATTCTTCTCCGGGATCGTGCCGTCTTGCCGACCCCGGGGGATTTTCGACGGTAACGGTGAAATCAGATCGCCGCACCGTTCAGGTCGTAGACGAACGGACTCTGATTGGACAACTCCTTGAGCTCCGTGTTGGACAGGCTGCCGACATGTCCGTCGACATACAGCAGGTTGGCATTGTTGGCGTGCACCCCGCCGAACCCGAATCTGAGATTGTCGTTCCGGTCGATTTTGTAGAAGGGAATTCCCGTGTCGCCGCGCATGGAATCCGCGATGATGAAATATCTAGAGGGGTTTCTCACCCGTCCGAGCACCAGGACTTTTGCGGCTGCATTCTTGCCGGAAGTCGCCGCCGTTTCGTAAGGATCCTTGACTCCGGCATATTCCTGTTCATATGTCGGCGGCCATGGGCCGATCTTGGCGCCGTAGGTGTTGTAGTGTGCGCTTCCCGAGCTGAAGAGGGAGGCGATTTTTACCATGGATGCGGGGCAAAAATAGAACTTTGCACCATCGCGTTTAACCGTGTCGAAAAAATCCTTCTGAAGGACCCAGACAAACGAGCCGTCATATCCCCACTGATCGAATGCCTGCACCGGGTAATATTGACCGGAATCGTTGGCATAGAAGGCCTGATTGGTGCCGACCTGTTTGAGATTGTTGGTGCAGGTGATGGTCTTTGCTCTTTCCCGCGCTCGATTCAAGGCGGGCAGCAGCATCGCCGCGAGGATTGCAATGATTGCTATAACGATCAGCAACTCAATAAGAGTAAAGATATTGAGGTTCCGATCAGTGCGATTCGACTTTTGTTGGACATCCATTCTCATTGCCTTTCATTTCAGGTTCGGTCCGTGCTCTGTTATAATTATACCACAAATGAAATTGATTGTCTATATTTTTTTCTTGCCATGTCAGTGTGGTTTCTTGCCAAAAATTGAAAAAAGCTTAAAAAATATGCTATCTTGTAAGCGGGAGAGAAATTCGGAATTGTCCCCGGGCGGACATTGGAGTCGGGCAACCGTGGCCGCCGAACAGGATGAGTTGGAAGAAAGGGGGTGGCAATGTTTCAGGAACATTTGATGTTTCAGGGAGTTAAACGTGCTCTGGCATTTCCGTATCAGCTTTCGCAAATCTCATATTCCGTGGGAGTGAATTATGGCTCCCGGGTGACGTTCAAAGGGGATTGATCTGGAATTCTGTATCCGTATTGCCTCACGCGAAGAGTATGCGGAGGATATTTTTGACGGTGTTTCCTATCGCTCTCCATTCCCGTTTCTTGCCATAAAATTGCCGGGCGTGGTTCATATCAACGATATCCGCGGCACCCGTGAAGCGCTTTCGTTGATGTACCCGAGCCAGCTGATGCCGGAATTCAAAAAATGGGCATTCCGCTGGAGATTCCGGGGTGGCCGATCAAAATCACTCCCGAGGTCAGCGAGTTGATCGAGGAGATTCGGAATCTGATTCCCCGTTCGCAGTTTTACGGCGTGACCGATCAGATCGATCTCAAGGCGTTTCAACTGGTCGAACTGCTGTTCCTGCAGCGCAGCAATACTCAGGCTGTCATTTCCGATGACGAGAAAAAATCCGGGGTATCGCTTCATATTTGCACCTGAACTTCTCGGAAAAAATCGATTTTGAGGAAATCGCCGGCAAAAAACGGCTATTCTCTGCGCTCTTTTTACCGGAAATGGGGGCAGTATTATAAGGACCCCCGAAGAACTACCTCAACAAAATCAGATTCAGCGAGGTCGGCAGGCTGCTCCGGAGCACCGATCTTACCGTTTCGGAAATCATATCCCTCCTGGGGTTTCAAGATCGGACGCAGTTCTACAAATCGTTTCAGAACCACTTCAAGATGACTCCGGCGGAATACCGGAAGGTCAGCACATCGCCGAAATCACCCGCATGATGTTTCATGGTTCCATGGAGGTGTCCGACGGGATTCCCTCCGTGTTTTTTCGTTGTTTCCGGTAAGTGTCCGGAGTCATGCCGTACTGCCGGCGGAAACTGCGGCACAGATGGCTGGCATCGGAAAAACCGGCAAGCTCGGCAATGCCGGAGAGTTTCATGTTGGTGCACTCCAGAAGCCGTGTGGCGCACTGCAGCCGCTGTTCCGTCAGAAATTGCCCGGGGGAACTGCCGGTCTTCCGCTTGAAAAGTTTCTGGAAATATTTTTCCGAAAAATGAAAATATTTCGCCAGCCTCTGAACGGTGGCGTTCGACAGATTGTCCCGGCACCACTCCTCGGCCTGCGACAGAAACACATTCCGTGTTTCGGCGGGCTGCTGAAAAAATTCCCGTTCCAGCTCCAGCAGAATGGTGCAGCTCAGAATTTTCAGATCGCTTTCGCTGATTTCATGGCGGAGTCCACGGTGAAAAATTTCATGAAATCCGGCAACTGCCGCCGATCCCGGCGGGAGAAAACGGACCGGGGACCCCTCCGCGATCCGGCGGAACAGGCGTTCGGCAAATTCTCCGCGAAATCCGACGTAGATGTAGCTCCAGCTGGAGTGCTCCGGCGTGAAAAATTCAAAACGCTGTCCGGATGAGATGAAAAAACATTGCCCCGGCGTGAGTTCATAGCCTTGTTCCTCCTCTCCGTCGTTGCGGTAGATGATCTTGCCGCACCCCTCCTGCGTATATTGCAGGATGTGGTAGTTGCCCCGGGTGATCTTCTGCATCTCCTTCTCGGTGATCCGGTAAAATTCTCCCCGTTGAATCCGGCGGTCGCCGGCGGAGGAGATCACGGCCGGATAGGCGCCGGGCGTATTTTCATTGCGGAAATCGATCCAGACATTCTGACCATCCCATCCGTCAATGTGTACTTTCTGCATCATTTTACCTGTTATATCATTGGTTTCGAATATACTGCCATCGGCATCGGTTTTCAAATCAACCGCCGGAAAAATACTTTTATTCCATTATTGTTACCTGTGTTTGATTGTCTTTCCTCCCGGGTAAATTATCTTAATATCGACAAAAAGGAGAAGATTGCGATGAATGAATTCAGGAAAATGGCCGCGACCCCCGCACTGAACTCCGTCGTGCGGGGAGGGCCAGGATCTCGGTGCTGGAACCCCGGCTGATTCGCCTGGAGTGGTGTGAAGAGGGAATTTTCGAGGATCGGCCGACACAGAACATCTGCTGCCGCGATCTCGGCGAATGGCAGTTTTCCGTTCGGGGCGAGGGCGATATGCTTTCCATCGACACGGGGGCGCTGCGGGTCGTATTCCGCGACAACGGAGGATGCTTTTCGGCGGATAATCTCGCGATCTCCTTTGAAATAAATGGACAAGAGATCCGCTGGAAATTCGGCGATATCGATCCGTGCAACCTGAAAGGTACCTCCTCCGAACTCGATATGGCCGACGGTGGAGAACGGCTCGATCTTGAGGCGTGGTTGCGGGGCGAACGCAGGGTGAAACGGGAATTGATCCTCGACGACGGTCTGCTTTCCCGCTCCGGCTGGAGTGTTTTCGACGACTCCCGCACCGCCGCGATCATGGAACACCCCGTTTTCGGGGAATGGTTCGAGAAACGCCCCGCCGGAGCGAAGCGTCAGGACCTTTATTTCTTCGGTTTCGGTCACGACTATAAAGCAGCCCTCGGCTGTGCCGCCGGACTCTTCGGGCGGCAGCCGCTGCCGCCGCACTACGTTTTCGGCTACTGGTACAGCCGTTACTGGGCGTACTGCGATCGGGAGATCGAGGAGCTGACCGAACAGTTCGCCCGTACCCGGACTCCGCTGGATGTTCTGGTGATCGATACCGACTGGCACCTGCCCGGCTGGACCGGATTCACCTGGGACAGGGATTTCTTCCCCGATCCCTCCGGATTTCTGAACTCCATGAAGGCAAGGGGCGTGCACATTTCGCTCAATCTTCATCCCGACCGGGGAGTCGCATCTCACGAAGAGGCTTACAAAACCTTCCGCCGCCGGCTGGGCTGCAGGGGTAAGCCGCCGATCCCGTTTGAACTGGAGAATCCGGCATTCATGGACCTCTACTTCAAACTGCTGTTGAACCCGGAAGAGCGTCGCGGCGTCGATTGCTGGTGGATCGACTGGCGGCAGAATGAGGCGCAGGCCGCTCAAACCGGATTCAGTCCGCTGAGCTGGATCAACCGTCTGCACTGGCTCGACCAGCAGCGCCGGAATCCGCGGGAAGCGCCCGCTGGTCTTCAGCTGCCGCGGCGGAATGGACGGAGGGCGCTATCCGGTCGGATTCTCCGCCGATACCTGCAGTTCCTGGGCGACGCTGGCCATGGAGGTCGGTTTCACCGCGACGGCCTCCAACGTGCTTTTCGGGTACTGGAGTCACGACATCGGCGGCCACATGGAGTCGCAGGCGACTGCGCCGGAACTCTATCTGCGCTGGATGCAGTTCGGCGTATGTTCGCCGGTCCTGCGTTCCCATTCGGCGAAATACGAATATGCCGAACGTCGGTTCTGGAACTTCCCGCGCCCTACAATGAATTGATCCGCAATGAGATCCTGCGCCGCCACCGCATGATTCCCTACCTCTATGGCGAGTGTCGCAGGGGATATGACTGCGGCGTCAGTCTCTGCCGGCCGCTCTACTACGAGTACCCTGAAGCGGAAGAGGCGTATCGGAATCCGGGGAATATTTTCTGGGCGATTCGATTCTGGCGGTTCCGGTTACCGTGCCGGCCGATGCCGATACCGGAATCGCGTCGCACACCTTCTGGCTCCCTCCCGGTGAATGGTACGACATCCCCGCCGGTGTGACCCGTTCCGGCAGCCGGTACGTCACCGCCGGGCGGCTGCTCGACGAGCTGCCGCTGCTGGTGCGTCCGGGGGCGGTTCTGCCGGAGGCGCCCGGCGAGGAACCGGCCGGTGTCAGCGGCATCGTGAAACACTTGAGTTTTTCGATCTACCCGGGGAAAACGGGAGAATACGAATTGTATGAAGACGACGGAGAGACGATCGCCTATCAGACGGATGGATGCGTAAGAACCCGGATCCGCCACTGGAAATCCGGCATGGAGCGTCACATCGAAATTCAACCGGCCGAGGGAAGCTGCCCGGCATTTCGCCGTTACCGCCCGGTCGGCATCAAGCTGCACGGCGTCATCCCGCCGCAGTCGGTAATGCTCAACGGACGGAACATCGCGGGCGGCTGGGAGTACTGCGGGGAAGGGTTTTGCTGTACGATCACGATTCCGCGGCTCGACGCCCGGAAGGGGCGGCAATTACTGTGAAATACGCTGAAGAGGAGGAGTCCGCCCCGCTCGAAGGCTGGATCGCCGCCGCCAGACGTTTGAAAAAACTCGCGGCGATTCAGAATCGGACGGCCGGATGTACCGCTCCGGTAAAAACGATCGTCTGGCGCAGAAGATCGCCCATTTCGGACGGCGCATCACCCTGCGTCCGGCGGACTGGAAAAAGGAGTGCCGGCTGGTTACGGAGCTGCTGGGACAGCTGCGTCCGGCATTTGAGGAGTTGCACGCTGTCCGGGGGCATCTTTTCCCGTTCTCGCTGACGGAGGTCAACGCGCTGCTGGATGAAGTGTACGACGGTTTGAACATCAGAGAAAACTGAGATCTTCCGACGTTTCTGACGGAATCGGACGTGGAAGAAAATTCGACACGGAGAGCCGCGGGGGAATACGGCAGGGCATCTCCCCGCCTTTTCAACTCCTTTCGCGCGGCTCGATTTTCTTCTGCCCGGCATGACGACCCGCGGCTCCGGCGCTCTCCCGTCAGCTCCTCACGCGCAATCGCAAGGTTCTTTCCGGACTCATTTCTCGGCAGACCTGCAAGCCGTCTGCGGAGGATGCAATGCCGTTTTTTCATCCTGCAGCGTCGCCTTGATGTACCCAAACAGGTTGTGGGGGCTGTACAGCAGGGGAACCGGGGTCGTCACGCGGACTCTCTCTCCCGATTTTTCACTGTTCGTCCTGACCAGCATGAAGTAGAGAACTTCTCCGGCACGGGGCGGGTTGCCGCGGGTGTATTCCGGAAGAGCTCTCCACGGGATCGTAGTTTCAAGGCGGAAACCGTCTGCCCGTTTTTTCCGTCTGCACCGCAATGCCGTATTTCTCCTTTCCATTCGGAACAAGGCAGTGAAAGCTCCCGAAACGGTCGTTGACGTGAAGTGCGGTGAAGATCGTTCCGTTGGGGTTGACGATGATCTCCCGGTAGAGTTTCGCTTCGTAATTCGTGCAGAAAAACATCTCCAGTGCATCTCCCAGATAGAGCTGCTTGTCATTCGTCCGGCACTCCGCATCGGGGAAATCCCCGGTTACGGTGATCGTCTCCGTATCACAGCGGATGCTCCAGACGGAGTTCGCCGATTCGGAAACGGAGCTTCCCAACGGATACTCTCCGGTAAAGACGACCGGCGGGCCGCCGATCGTCAGTCTTAGTTTTTTCGCCCTCCGGTCCAGCGGATTCCCGCTTCGATCCGGGCAATTTCGGTCCGGATCTGCTCCCCGGACGGAATCCGGAGCCCGATCTCCGTAAACGCCGAACCGGAGACGATACGAAACCGAAGGCGGTTTTTCCGCCGTCTGGTTGATCGCGAACCGGGCCGGATGGTCTTCCGGCAGCCGGTGATAATAACTCCGATATCGTTTCAACAGCTCTTCATCCGGAGAGGTGCAGCCGCTGAAAACTGTTCCGGCCAGCAGGATTCCGGCGAAAGACAAGCCCCGTCTTCCTCCCTGTTTTTTCCCGATTCTCCGCGTTGAGTGAACCACGACACTTGCCTCATTCATCGCTTTTGAGGATCGCCATTCCCGCACACGGTACCGGCAGACGGACGAATCCGGCCGGCAGTTCCAGAGTCCGGCACCGGCACCCTTCCGGAGTATAGATTTCCACGTGGCAGGGAGCTGACGGCGCCGCCACAAGCCCCTCCGTTCCGGTCGCGTTGATCAGGTAGTGGGTCCGCTCCATCGCCGTTTCCGTGAAGATTCCTGCATCGTAGACGACGGTGATCCGTTCGGTTTCCGATTGCGCGGCGCACCAGGGAATGTTCTCCTCCATCGGTCCGGGGAGGAAATCGCTCCGATAGAGGGTATCCGCGTGCCGCCCCATGAAATGCAGATAGAAATCCAGCATGTTCCGATGATCCGGCGGAAGTTCCGCCAGACGGACCGAAACCTGTGGAACCGCGAAGAACGCATTCAACAGCTGCAAGGCCGCATTTTCCACCGAGTCGGCGGTGTTCCATGCCAGCATGTCCGAATGCACCGCCGAACGGCCCGATGTCAGACGCAGCAGAACATAGCGGTTCCGGTTGCTGAGCACGTCGTTCGGACAGTCTCCCGCCCGCATCAGATTGCCGAACTGCCGCATGACCGGCCCGATGTAGGTCTGGCGGAACTCCAGCATCACTTCCGGATTGACCGCGGTGAGGCGTGCCCGGATCTCACGCATCAGTTTTTCCAGCGCGTCTGCGACGGAATCGGTATCGCGTCCGGGGGCCTCCTCCAGCGCGGTGAGGTCCTGCTCGCCGTTCATGCCGCCCTGCGCGCGGAAATCGCTTTTCAGCTTCCGGAATTGCTCCAGATAATCCAGCTTGAATCCATCGACGCCCCACTCCTTCATGGCATGTTCCAGCAGAGACGCGAGATGTTCCCGGACATCCGGATAGCGCGGATCCAGAATGTAGACCGCATGCTGCGCCCGGCAACGCAGAAATTTTCCCCGCATTGTTTCGAAGAGCGGATTCTCCCGCCCCACAAACGGAATGGCAAACCAGATCAGATATTTCATGCCGATCTCGTGGACCCGGCGGACATGGGCAGCCATATCCGGGAATTTCTCCCGCCAGATCTCCCAGGAGCCGCAGTCGTGCCACCAGTCCCGGTGATTCGGCGTCTGCCAGCCGTCGTCCTGAATGACGGTCTGCATCCCGAGCGAGCGGGCGATGCGGCACTCCTTCTCCACGATGTCGTCCGTAACCGCCTGAAAATAGGCGTACCAGCTGGAGTAGAACGGCTGAAAGGCGGAATCCGGCACGAACATCGGCGGAAACCTCTTCTCATAGTCGGCGATGACTTCCCGGACCGCCTGCGACCAGAGAACCGGCCGGCAATCCAGACGCAGAGTCACCTCGAACTCGCTGCCGCTCCGGTCGTCGCCGGGGCGGAACAGCGAAATTTCCATCTTCAGGGAACTTTCACTCCCGGAGGGGCGGCCGCAGAGAATCCGCGTTTCGCATTTCGGGTCCGAGAGGGAAAGCGTCATCCGGTTCCGTCCTCCGGTCCCGTACAGCGAGATGATCGGCACATAGAGGACGCAGCCGGATTCAAACTGGGAACGCAGGAGGGAGGGAATCCGGTTCGTCTCCGGCGTCCAGCGGTAGAGGATGCCGGTGTGTGGAACGCGGAAACTGACCGTGCATTCCGGAATGACTCCGCGTCCTTCCCGCCGACCGCGGATGCGCAGCAGGATCTGGTCGGAATCGGTTTCCGGAGTGCAACTGACGCTCCAGTTGTTTTCTTCGCATGTGATTTTCAAATCTTCCAGTTTCATGACAGTTCGCTTTTTCCTTTTAAAATATTACAGGGGTTCCATACGGATCGACTGAATCGTATAGACGCCGGGGCGGGAGATGGAGATGCGGGCGGAGATCTCCTTGAGCGTATCCGGCAGAACCGCTTCAAAGGTGCAGCTCTGGAAGCCCTGCTTCAGCTTCACGCTCTTTGCCCGGTAGAAATGTGACCGGGTCCGCCCTTCAAAATAGAGGGTCAGAGAGCCGTCTTCCGGCCCGGAGACGACAAGGGTGATCCGGTTGTTGGGCAGCGTGGATTTTGTGATGTTCTCCGCAAGTTTGAGTTTGTCCAGGTCAAAGACGGCCCGGAGATTGAGATTCGGATTGTCGGAAACGGTCTTGAAGTACTCCGTCGGATCCAGCGTCAGCCCTTCCGGAGTCAGGGAGAGCTTCAGAAGACCGGTCTCACCGGGCCGGCCGAAGATGTAAACTTCCGCAAGACGCTTTCCCTGTCGAACGACGACGCATTTCCTCTGTCCCTCTCTGATGGTCAGCGTCTGCGCGGGGGAGGCGGTGAAGTTGTACTCTTCCGCGCAAAGCGCGGCCGCGGCGAAGACCAGAGCGAAAATTCCAGCAATCATAGTTCCTTCCTTTCATTTTTTCTGGTTTCATCCCGGAAAAACGTTCCGGTTTTCTCCTCTTTCATTCTCCCAGATAACAATCCATCCAGTTGGCGGGCTTGCAGTAACTCTCCCCACCGAGGTCGAGCTTGACCATGTAGTCGCCGTTTTCATCCCGCATCCGCTGATTCACCAGCAGACTGAAGCCGATGACATGACCGGGCCGGAGATCGGCATCCGGCAGAGCCTCCTTCGGAATCGTCACGTCATAGACGGTTTTCCCATCCTTGTGAGTCACGGAGCCCCGGGCGGGGATTACTGCGCGCCGCGGGTATTCCAGAAAGAGTTCGGGAACTCCGTTCAAAAGACCGAACTGAAAAACCGCATCGTTGTCGTCGTAACCAGCACCCGCGTTGCAGGGGTGTCGTTTTTCTGGTCGATGTAGATCTGAATGGAGTCGCCGCGATACATGGCGCCGCGTTCTCCCGCCGGAAGAAACTGGGGATCTTCCGCCTCCACATAGATCCGCAGCCCTGCTCCGTCCCGGTCATAGAGAACGGCATAACGGCAGGAGAGTTTCCGGTCTCCGATGCGCTTCTGATCCTTCCGGCGGATATCCGCCGTGTCGGTGGAAATGGTTCCGCTGAAGCGTTTTGGAATACCTCCGACATCCTCCCAGGCGTCGATCGCGGGGGAAATTGTAGAGCAGCTCCTCCGTGGAATCATCTTCCGTCAATGCGAGGGTGAAGAGATCTTTCGAAGTCAGCCTGCGGGCAACTCCCATCACCGGAAATTCGAGCTGCATGCTCCCGCCGGGCTCGAGACGGATCTCCCGCCCGAAACCCGGACCCGTGCAGCCCTGCGGCACTTTGAGCAGCTGAATTCTCCCGCAAAACGGCGAAAGTCCGTAGTTCACCGCCCGGACAATGAGCGCTGATCTTCCCCGGTTGAAAGAGGGCAGGAGCGAAACGGTTTTTTTTCATCCGGACAGAGCGTACCGCAGAGGTCAGAAGCCAGCGTCTCGCCTCCGAATAGCGACCCCGCTTCAGCGCCTGTTCGAAACGTGTGACCGCATTTTCCAGCTCCCGGGCGCCATGCGAGGAGCCCAGAATCAGTTTGAGCCGGCGAAGTTCCGCTTCGTATGCGGCCTTTTCCTCCTCCGGAATATCGACGCGGATTACAGAGAGTTGCGGGCTTTTCTTCGTCTCTTCATAGTATATTTCTCCCCCGTCAGGCGCCGTTCCTGCCGCTCTCCGTCCTCTCGTAGACAACCGTCGTGGGGAAGCCCTCCCGGTTCACCATGTAGAAGCCCCTTTTCTCCGACGCGGACGGCGACCGGATCGTCGGCTCCCGGAACCAGCTCGAAGCGCCCCCGCGGGATCCGGCGGAACTGGGTGTAGAAACGGCGGAAGAGTTCATTGTGTCCCTGTTCCGGAATGCCCCACCATCCATGTTCGAGATCCTGAATATCCAGCTCGGCAACCAGATGGGCCAGAGGTTCCAGTACAAACTGCGTATTGGGATGGGGCGTTGCATAATTGTAGAAGTCCGCAACGTTCTGCACATTGCTGCCGATCGGCGCCCACCAGCGGTATTTCCATTTGAGATTCCGGTTGATCAGTTTCGGATAGATCTCCAGATTGCTGTGCCGGAAGACGTTGACGGCGGTGATGTGATTCCGGTTCCACAATTCCGAAACCTCCCGGGAGAACAGCAGATACGGTTCGTTGGTCGCGCTCCCTGAACCGCCGCGGAAGTAATCCGGCCGGATGCAGGGGACCACCTTCACTCCCGGCAGCCGGGTCAATTGTGCGAGATCGATTCCGGCTTCGCGGAGGGCGTCTTCATAGCGGAATGCGGGCCACATCCCCCGGTCCTCCATGAAGTCGCCGCGCACCCAGTATTGGAGTTCCAGGTGCGTGTTTCCTTCCGCGCGCAACGTTTCCGCCAGCTCCCGAACCACTTCAGCCACCTTGCGGCAGCGCCAGGAGATCCACTCTTCCTTCGCGTTGGCAAGCAGCCACCGGCAACGCTTCGTGGGGGTGTCGCCCGGCACCGGGATCCCGGTTTCCCGGGAGAACTGCGCAACGGTCCAGGCACCGTAGCCGTTGTCCAGAGAACCGAAGCAGATGGCCGGATGCTCATTCAGAGAGATGCCCCGGAAATGTTTGTAAACCTTGAACTTGTCCCGATAGGCCGCAATAATTTTCTTATAGGCGTTCCGGACCTCCGGACGCAGAAAGTTGAAGTCGCAGCTGTGGTTCCGCGCATAGGGATTCCCGAGTTTGTCGATCCAGAGCAGCTCCTTCGGATTTTTCAGCTCCGCAATTCCGGCAAACCAGTCCCCGTTGAAGAGTTTGTTGTTGATCCTGACCAGAATATCCATCCCGGCCTGATCCAGCATCTCCGCTCCGAGTTCCGCCCAGCCGGGAACCCGGAAGCGATCGGAAAGGGTCCGGCTGGTGTGTTGAAGCGTCGCCTCCATCTTGGTCACGTCGCCGTTGTACGACATCACTTTGATGAACCACTGGTTCATGCCGGTGTAGCGCATGTAGTCCAGAATCCGCTGCCATTTGATCCGCCAGAACTCCAGATCGGCGCTTTTGTAGTTGACGGCGCTGTTGTAGGCCAGCCCGGAATCCATGGTGGGATCCTCATCCCAGTTGGAGACGGTCCGCCCCCCCCGCGGCACCTTGGCGGCGGGCAGCTCCTCCGCCCGGTAGAGACGGATTTTCGAAGCCGCCGGCGGGAGCGCATTTTTCATCGCCCGGAACCCGAGGATTCCCACGGCGAACTCCTTTCCGTCCGGCCAGAAGAGAAATGATTTCGTCTGCATTTTTCCGGTGTTGCGATGGTCCACCCCGGTGATGATGCCCGCGCAGTCCAGGGAGCCGGTGTAAAAACGGCCGAAGTTCTGCGGATAGACCGCGATGGAGAATTCCCGGCGGCCGGTATCCGGATAGTCCACCTCGATCCAGTGCGGCCTGCCGGGTTTGTCCGTGGAGAGCCGATAGAGAAACCCGGCTCCGGTCGCGTTGATGTCCACCACCCGGCAGCCGTCGGCCACATGGCTGCCGGTGTCGTTGCCCATGCCCTCCCGGATCGGTTCGGTGCAGTCGATTTCCCGCAGAAGAACCCGTCTGGCAGGAGCGTCGGAAACGGTCGGCTTCGGCGGATGCGCCTCCAGAGCGATCAACTCGAACTCCTGAAGAAATCGTTTCCCCGCCATCAGCCGGAGCCGGAAAAGGCCTTTCTCCTCCCGGCGTACCGGGATGGAAAATTCCGTTAGCGCTCCGGGGGGCGATGCGGAGGGTTTGCGTTTTTCCCGCGACGGAAAAGCTCTCCTGCCGGGATTCTCCGGTCAGGTTGCGGACCCGGAACCGCAGCGGTTTTTCTTCCCCGGCAATCACCGCATAGTCGAGAAGTTCCACGGTGTAATGACGGAGAGTTGCAAACTCCCGGGTAATCTCCTCCGGCGAAAGCGGGCGGTCAAATGTTTTGAATTCGTCGACCGCGCCGCAGAATCCGCGCCTCCCCGCGGCATCCGTTCCGAGGGGAGAAGGTGTCCTCAAGCTCCAGCGGCCGGGAGGGACCGCTCTTCTGCGAAACCAGATGGCCGTCGAAGTAGAGTTTGATGACGTTGCGATCCCAGGTCAACGCGACATGGTGCCACTCCCCGGCAAACAGCTGGCGGATCCAGGGATAGTAGTCGAATTTGCCCATCGCCACCCATTCCAGAAACGTCCCCCCGTTGAGCCGGAACAGGCCCGAGAGAAACAGCGGCCGGACCCGGCTGGAGCTGTGGAGGCGGCCGCTCCAGACGCCGTTTTCATCCGCGTCCCGGTCGCGGAAGTTCAAACCGCCCCACGGGGTGGCATCCTGGCAGATCCAGAGCGAGAGAGTGCCCCGGTCTTTTTTCAGCACCGAATCATCCATCCGGTAGATCAGGCCGCCATCGGCCGGAATGTGCACAGCCCGGCCCCGGATGCCGGGGACGGATTCGACATTCCGAACCTGAATCGGGGCCCGCCCGCCGATGGAGAAATCCCGGTCGAAACTGCCGTACTGGAGTGGCGCCGGCGCCGCCGGAAGGGGGAGGGCTCCGGAGAGCAGGGCGACCGTCAACAAAGCTATGTGTCTCATAGATTTCATTCCTGACTTTTTCAGATACAGTTCATCGTTGCGCGCCGCGATTGCGGAGGAACGGAGCGTCACCGCACCGTCGGCCCGCAATCCAACGAATTGCCGATGGTAATAGCGTAAATTCACGTTGGTGAAGGTATTCAGGAGATTGGGACTGATGTCGTCCCCCTGCCGGAGCTGGCCGCGAAGCACACCACGGGAACAGATGTTGAGAATCCCGGCCGGATTCTGATTCAGCAGGCGGGAGATTCTGCTGCGCCCCTCATTGGCCCAGCCGCCGTTTTTATTCTGAAAGAGGTAGGTCGCCGCGTAGGACTGGTATGCGATTCCGTACCCGCTGTGCGGATATTCCGAAATCAGAAGCGGGTCGGCTGCGGATTCCGGACAGAAGGCGACCGACTTGTTATAAGCCGTCGGCGACTCCTCCATCCGGCAGTTCCCTGATATCCCAGGTACCGGCGGAGGAAGTGGATCCGGCTGCCGACGTTGCCGCCGGATGAGGTTTCCGCCGGCATCCAGTCGTTGTGGTCCGCGCAGTATGCGGTCAAAGCGCCGCCGATCTGCCGAAGATTCGAAACACAGCTGACGGTTCGCGCCGTCATTCGAGCTTTCTGCAACGCGGGCAGGAGTAGCGTCGCAAGAATTGTGATGATCGCGATCACAACAAGAAGTTCCACCATTGAAAATTTTTGTCTGGTCGATTCCATTCTCTGCTCCATAATGATTTATCGTCTCAATACTGCCGCTTCCGAACCATCTGATCCGGCGTCCATTGCACCGGCCCGGGCGAAAGCCCTCTTTCACTCGCACCTCTGCTCTCTCTTGCTATTGTATAAGTATTATATAAGTTGTGTGAGGGTATTATAGCACACGAAATTGAAAAAAGCAAGTCCGGAATGAAAAAAATCATGCCGCAAACGGAGATTTTGCAGAAAATTTTCTTTTGAAAGAGAACATTTTCCGCGTCGCATCTCTCCCGAAAAACGGGCCGGAGACAGGAGCCACGCGAAGGAATTTCCCCTGCAATTGCCTCTCTTTTTGGACTTATTCCTGCTTCTCCGCTTGAAAATCCGGGCCCTGCATGGTATGCTATCAAATCATGACTTTTTGGGAAAAAAGGTAGATAATACTTATATAATCAAACGTTCGACAATCATGAAGAAAAGCCTTCTTGTCAGACATTATGTGATGCGGGCGCTGTTCCGCAACGACCGGGCTTCGGTGAAAATGCCGTCGAAGCGGGAATTCGCGGAAATGTTTCAGATGTCGGTCAGCATGGTTTCGCTCATTCTGGACGGATTGGTACGGGAGGGGTATCTCACCGCCCGTCAGGGTGTCGGCTATTTCACCACGCCGCAGCGGGTCGCCCTGGGGCAGGGCAAACTGCTCGGCCTGATCTGGGGAGACGGGAAGGCGTATTCCAAGCAATATGAACAGTGGGTGCATGAATATCAGCTCGGGCTGGACCTCGTCCGGGCCGGCCACTCCATCCGGGAGCTCCTGCTGGAAGGGGATTCCGAGGATACGATCTGCCGTGAAATCGCCATCAATCGCTTTGACGGGCTGATCTGGTGTGCTCCGGGGGAAAAGGAGTGCAATCTCCGCAGCCTGCGGGAAACTCCGCGCCGCGGGGCTTCCGGTGATCACACTGGAACAAAATGTCGCGGATGAGATCGACAGCATCGAATTCGATCAGGCGCCCGCGTTTGCCGACATGGGGCGGCATCTTGCACTGGCCGGACATCGCCGGGTTCTGCTCTTCTCCACCTGTCCGCTTGCCAACCGGGCAATTCGCGATGCGTTTCTTGCGGAATGTCCGCAGGGATCGCTGGAGATCAACCGGGAGCCGCCGGAAGTGTACTTCCCCAGAATCGACGAGATAGTCGCCGCGGACTATGACTGCATCATCGCCAACCCGCTGTTCAAACCAGATTTTCATCAGGCGGTCAGAAGAGCAAATCTTCACACGGACGTGTATCAGCTGATCTGTTTCCCGTCGAACGGAGTCGACTTTTCCTGGAAGCAGGATTTCGAAACCATCGGCAAACTGCTGCTGAAACGCTTCTCGGACATCTGGGATGGCGACACCGCGCCTCGGCACCTGACTGTGCCGATGATAAAAGTGCAGCTGTAGCGTCCGATTGCCGCCTTTGCGCGGTCAAGTGCCGTCGCCGCCGGGGGCAATCCAGTTCCGTAAAGGTGGCGTGATCAACCTGCGGGCGGCAGAAAATGGCTCCCGGAGGGAATTCACAGGTTTGACCGGCGGGACACCACGGAGACGTTCCACAACCCCGAAAATGTCGGTTTCTTTGTTGTTGCGAGCCGCGGCGGGCCGGCATCAATACCTTGCGCAAAATTTCGGATGCTGCCTCAAGTGCACAGAAATTCGAGCTCCTTCAGAATGCAGGCGGTGAACGCCGCAGCTCCTTCTGGATTCAGCCAGAGTGAATTCTCAAAGGAAGCCGCATCGAGAAACCGGGGATCATCCATATGGTCGAGGAGCGGAGCTTTTTTCTGCTTCCCGCTTCGATGAAATCCAGGATGTAATGTCGTCTGAAATCGGGCGTAAAATTCTTCGCCAGTTCACGACTGACTGGAGGAAGAAGCAACGCCGGACGCAGGTTTTCCCGGCTGCAGTAACTGAGCATATCCTGCAAAACGGCGGCCATTTTCTCAAACGCCTTCCGACATGCGCCTGAAATAGGTGCGTTGAGGTCGGCGATTTCAAATTCCTTTTTCCAGCCGCGCAGGAATGATTCCGCATCTGCGCTCAGATCAACATCGTCATGTCGCTTCTCCCGCTCCGGCTCCGTGCGAAACTCATCCGGATCGCGCGGCTTCGCGTTGAACAGCTCGGTAAACTCTGCGGCAAATTCGGGGGAATAGCCGGGGATGTCCTTGGGCTCGAGAATTCCGTAATAGCGCCGGTAGTGCGCCGGGTCCGGATAGGGAGTGCGCACGCTGCTGAACGGAGCGAGGACAATCAGAACCCATGCCCCTTTCTGGAGACGCGGACGGAAGCGTTTCAGAAGTTTGAAATCGTAGAGAAGCGACTGCGGGGCTGCGGCAAGATTGATTCCGGCATCGGTGGCGCTTCCGGAATGGTTGAATTTTGAATAATCAAAATCGTATTTTCCGCAGCTGCTTCCGAGATTGCATACGGAAAAAAGCCTCCCCCGGTCTGGGAAGTATACGGCATCGGGAAATTCACAGAGATTTTTTTCATTGATCTTCTCGCGGCTGGCAGCTTAATCCTTCTCTGAAACACGAGTCGCAATCCGAACGGTGTTCCTTCTCAAACAAACGCAGATTTCGGCGGAAAACAAAGCATCTCCCACACTTTCGGAAGTCATGTCGAAAAAAACAACTTCTCATATGCCCCTCGAGCCAATTTTTTCTGGTGATCTTCATATTATATTGTAGATTGAAAAAATGTAAAAAGAAATGAACTTTTCTGATGAAGGCATATACATTTCCGATATTGATGGCGGAAGTCATCTTTCGCATATCATCCCATTCTCAAGTCTCGAAGGAAGAGACGGAACATTTTTTAAAATTAATTTCAAAAAAACTCTTGACTTTGTTCAAAAACTTTGTCATATTATATATGAAATTTGATATTTTCTTGTACATATGAGGGAGCTATGCCGGAAAGTCCGAGACAGAAAGTAATCCGCGTCATCCAGAACAGAATTGGCAATGCCAGCTATACGCCACAGATGCGGCTGCCTTCCGATGCGAAATTGGCGGAAGAATTGGAGGTGTCACGCGGAACTGTTCGCAATGCTCTTGCTGAAATGGCGGAGGCCGGGATTCTGGTGGCGAAACCCAACAGGGGATTTTTTGTGCCGACAATTCCCGTAAGTTCCTCCGTACCGAAACGACACATATGTTTTGTACTGCCGGCGGAAGCCCGCAGACTGGTCGACCGGTATGTCTACAGTTTGGAAAAGGCTGCCAGTCAGGCACAGGCCGTATTGAAGGTAATGTACTTGCAACAGGAACCGGAGCAACAGGATTATGTAATCGAACAGCTGCGGACCCCGGGAAACATCGGCGTTGTGTTTCTCCCCGTCCAGCGTTCAGATTTCTACGAATACAACAGCCGGATCGTCCGCAGGATCTCGATGGCGGGGATCAATCATGTAGTAATTGACAGTCAACTCTCTTCCACCATCAGGAGTTTGAGCAGCTTTGTCGGCGCAGATGGGTTTAATGCCAGCCGGGATATCGTCGATTATTTGGTGGAGGCCGGGCATAGCAGGATTGCCACCATTCAGGTATTTCCGGAATCCTGTTCGACTTCCGAGAGAATACAGGGAATTCGTGAACAGCTTTTCCGACATGGAATTTCAACTCCGGCAGGATATGATACTCGAATCGAGCAAGACATGCCGCTGCCGCAGCAGGGGAGGCAGCAGCTCCGCGAACTGATGTCATTGCCGGAACCGCCGACGGCGGTCATCTGTTCGCACGATGTTCTTGCGTTCAATGTCATTGACGAGCTTCGAAAGATGAAATTGTGTGTTCCGGAGGATGTCTCCGTGGTAGGATTTGACAACAGTGAACTTGCAACGTTGCTTGAATTGACCACAGTGGAGCAGCCCTTCCACGAAATCGGACAGCGTGCGGTGGAGATTCTGCTGGAGAAGAGTGCGGATGCCCGGTGCCCGATTCGTCAGGAATTTCTCCCCTGCCGGCTTATTTTGCGAAAAACAGTCGCAATCATCAGAAAAGCATAAAATAAAAGTCGAAATCACCGATAATCAATCATATTCCCGAAATACTCAAAAACAGGAGGCGATTATCATGACCCGGTTGAAAGAAAGACGGCAAGATTATTTTACGCTTATTGAACTTTTAATCGTTATAGCGATCATTGCGATTTTAGCGGCAATGCTGCTGCCGGCACTCAACAAGGCCCGGGAAATGAGCATGGCCATCAATTGCGTCAACAATTTGAAGCAGGTCGGTATTACGCAAGCCTCTTTACAGTGGCGAGAACGACGGCTTCATCCCGGTCCGCTATGTTTCTCGCGCCAGGGTAATGCTCTGGACACGTGAGTTGTACGGCAGTTCAGGGAAATTGCCCAAAATTGTTCGTTGTCCATCGCTGAATCCCCCGACCGATCTGGAAGCGGCTTCGGACGAGGATATTTTTTCATTCGGCATGATGTATTACAGCAACGGTGAAACCTACAATCAATATTTCGGCAATCCTCTGAGTTACTTGACGGATGGCACCAGTCAGCCGCAGGCGATCGTACTCAAACGTCTGCGTCATGCCGCGAAATATGTGATATGCGGGGATTCCGTACGCTATAAATCCGGAGTGAAATATATTGGCAGTCAGAGTTATTCCATCGACAGCGGCACCGGATATGGATTCCATTTCCGTCATAACAACAGGGCGAATGTGCTGTTTGGTGATGGTCACGCAGAAGCTCTTGATTTTCGCGAACTTCGTTATGACTGCTTCAAACTTTCAACGCAGAAGACGAACAACAACTGGATTTATCGATGTGGCGTGTACCAGATCTTTTACAACTAAGGCAATACTTTATGGGAATGCGAATTGCAATTGTAATCTGCGGTCTGCTGGCTTTTTCAGAACTGTCCGGAGAGGTGCTGCCTGCGGCATGCAGGTTCCAGCAGAACGGCTCTTTTTCATGCGGAGATGCCCGTTTTTCGGTTGTGGTTGCCGACGGGGCGTGGAAAACGGTCAGTCAGGATGCGTGGCAGAATCCATCCCGCCGGAATGAACCGGACCGGATCGTGCTGGATGCCGTTGTCCCGGTCGGTCGCGAATCAGGCCGGGTACGGGAAATTTTTTCCGGAAACAGCGCTGATTCATTTTCCATAGACTGTTCGCTTCAGTTTGACCGGCCGGTGCAGCTCAATGCGATTTACGGGGAACTTCGTCTGCCGGCGGAAGGCTCCCGCAAACTTCGGCTTGACGGAAAGGAGTTTTTTCTTCCCGCGCAGTATGAAAAGCGTCTGGTCGCTCATCGTCTGGTGAAAAACTGGAACTTCCACTCGCCGGAGGTCTTCTCCTTGCCGTCAAAACCCCGGGTTGTCTGTTGACGCTCCAGGACAATCGCCATTACGGAATGACGGATTTTTCACTCCGGCTTTCCTTCGCTCCGACGTCGGGACGCATACAGAAAAGTCAGGGGCGATTTGATTTTCACGTAAGCGGAATCCCTCATCGCCCGGTGGACATTTCCGCGGCGGCGAACAGGGGGTTTCGTGACGAAATTGCGAATGACGGCCGGGGCGGCTGGACCGATCAGGGCGCAAACAACGATATGCGGACATTTCAAATTCCGGAACTTTCCTGCGGTGCATTGACGTTCCGGTGTCTAGTCAACCGGCAGCCATCGGTTGTGGTAATTGGCGGGGAAAAACGGAATGCGGCTTCCGTCAGCGCTCCCGTCCGGATTTCAGAAAAGGACAGCAATATGCGGGCCGTGAATCTTCTGCATGCCATCGCCTGGCCTCCGGCATCAGGGAAGAAGGCGGGGGAAATTCTGGTCCGCTACCGTGACGGATCACAAGAGACGATCCCGGTCATTTCCGGCCGGGATGTCGGCAACTGGTGGCTGCCGCGTCCGCTCCCCAACGGCACGGTCGCGTGGCGCGGCCATAATGCGGAAAACGAAATCGGTCTGTATGTTTCCAGCTTTCCGCTGAAGCGGAATGATCCCCGGGAACTCTCTTTCCGGGCGGTCGATCCCGAGGTGCTGTGGCTGATTCCCGCCGTCACGCTTTCGCAGCAGACGATTTTGCCGATGCCCTCCGAAGAACGTCCCTGGACACCGGTTGCCGGAGCTGACTGGATCCCGATACGCTTCTCGCCGGGCACGGCGGCGGGCAGTCCTCTGGATTTTTCCGCACTTACTCCGAAACCCGCCGGACAGTATGGCTTCGTCACCCCGACCGCGCACGGAGCTCTCACGTTTTCCAACTCTCCGGAACGGCGCGCCAGATTTTTCGGGGTCAACCTCTGCATGTCGGCTCTGTTCCCTGAACGGAAAGATGCAGACCGTCTGGCGGTTGAACTTGCGAGAAACGGATACAATCTCGTCCGGCTCCATCACATTCGCGGTATCCTCAAGCAAAATGCGGCAGATACTCTGACATTCGACCCCGCCGCCCTCGACCGGCTTGATTATCTGGTTGCCGCCTTGAAACGCAACGGCATCTACATTGCGTTTGACCTGTATGACAGTCGCCTGCCCAAACCCGGAGACGCAATTCCGGAATGTCACACGTTCGGACACCGTGAATACAAAGCGCTCCTCCCGGTAAGCCGGAGTGCGATGAGACATTGGAAGGAGTTCGCCCGCAGATGGGTCGGGCACCGGAATCCTTTATACCGGCCTCACCTGGCGGGAAGAACCGGCTCTGGCCATGGTTAATCTGGTGAATGAAGATGTTCTTCACACGAACTGGGCGATGTCGCAAACCACGACGGAGCTCTACCTGAAACGGTTCGAGATCTGGAAGCAAAAGAGTGGCTGTCCTGATGCCCGCGCAGGCAACGACAGTCGGGAATTTCTGTATTTTCTCCAGACACAACAGGATGCGTGTCTGGAGGAACTGCTTCGCTTCGCCAAACAGGAACTCAAGTTGCGCTGTCCGGTCACCAGTCTCAACTATCTGAATGACGTCACTCTTGCCCTCTCCCGAAAAAAAAATTTGACCTGGTCGACAACCATGGTTATTTCGATCATCCTGTATCGCTGGGCAGTCGATCCGGCGGCTGGAAGTTCGGACAGGGAAACCCCATCGAACGCCGGGCTCAGCTCCCGCGGGCAATGATGCCGACCCGGATTTTCGGGAAACCTTTTTTCGTCAGTGAATTCAGCTATTGCAGTCCCAACAGGTTCCGGCTGACCGGCGGACTTCTGCTGGGAGCGTATGCATCGCTGCAGGACTGGGACGGGCTCTGCCGCTTCGCCTGGACCCACAACATTCAGGCGATAAAAGGGCCGGCGGCCAATCATATTTTGACGCGGCCCATGACCCGCTGCTTCGGTTTTCGGATCTGCTCTCCATCGCCCTGTTCCGCCGGGGCGATCTCCAACCCGGTTCCGGGCGTTACGGCTGGCTTGTCCGGGACAACTCCGCCCGGGACAACGGAATAAATTCCTACCCGCTTGACTTTCAATTACTCGGGTTGATAACGCAAATTGGTTCCGTTACCGAAGGGCAATTCCCTCTGATGTGCAGGTGTTGAACCCGGATAATTCAATTTCAATGAAAGAGCCCGAACCCGCCGATATCGCCCGGTTGTGGCGGCAGGCACGGGAGAACAATCCTGCGGTGAGTTCCACCGGCGAAATCCGTCTGGTTCCGCAGGCCGGCACCTGTATCATTTCCACCCCGAAGACCCAGGCGATCGTCCTGCCGGAGGGAAGCGGGGAGACGGATTTTCTCCGGGTTGACAATGCGGATGGGTACCAGGCTGTGGCTGTGATCTCGCTGGATGGAGCTCCCTTGAGCTCCAGCGGAAGCATCCTGCTGCTTCACCTCGCCGATGTGCTGAATTCCGGGATGGTTTTCGGCAGCATGGATCGGACGGTTGTAACGAAGATGGGGGCAGCACCGCAACTGCTTCGGCGGCGCACGGCAAAAGTTGCCTTGAAAACCGATGCGGCCTGGCAAATCCGGATGCTTGACTTCGACGGAACGGTCAGGCGGAAAATTCCCGGTTCCGCCAGGGGCAGAGAACTGCGTCTGGTTGTTGATACGGGAGCTTTGCCCGGCGGGGTCATGGCGTACCATTTCGTCAGAACCACCGGCTCCGACATGGCGGAATGATTGGAGCGGCTCCTGCACAGAAAGGACAATCCCATTCCCGGAAATTCTCATTTCAACCCGTCAGAAATCACGACGGAAAAAACGTTTTCATAACCGATTTCACCAGGAGGGCAACATGTTCACTCTTAAAAATGAAAATATTGAATTCTCCCTTGACACGCAGGGAAAATTAGTTCATCTGCTCAATCGACAAACGGGACGCGACTATGCCGGAGGAACCCCGCTGTGGCGGATCATCTGTTCTTATGGCCGCTGTCAGGAAGAGGAGATCCCTGCGGAAAACAGCATCGCAGAAGTGCAGCAGCCGGCAAAGGACACTTTGAAATTGCAAATTGTCAATCCCCGTTCAAAATCAGGGGAGACGAAATTCCGCATCACCATCACGATTCACCTTGAAGAGGAGCGTCTGTGCATGGAGGCGCATCTGGCCAATCACAGCGCTTCCGGCGGTCCTGTGTTGCGGGAATTTCAATTTCCCCTGATCGGGAATCTGCAACTTCGCCCGGATACCGGTCTCATCTGGGGAGGGCAATCCGGGCAGTTTTTTCCGCGGCTCAAGGAGGCCGTTGCGGCATGTCATACCGCCTATATGGCGCAGGACAACCGGGCGGTGGAACTTTCCACGCTCTATCCCGGCGCCTCGGCCAATTGTCACCTCGTTCACGATCAGGAGCAGAATCTCTACGTCGGCAGTCACGATCCGACGTTTCAATATACGCTGCATCTGTTTCGGAAGCGGGGGAGAAGAAATCGATGACGTACTGGTCAAGTATCCGTTTCTGGCACCCGGGAGGAGACCTCCGTCTCCGGTTATGTGCTGGCTCCGGTGACCGGCAGCTGGCACCAGGCAACCCATATTTACCGTGACTGGTGCAATTGCTGGATGCGCCGGCCCGAACTCCCGGAATCCGTTCGAAAATCCAACGGCTGGCAACGGCTGATCCTGCGTCATCAGTATGGGGGAGACGTTTTATCAATATCGTGACTTCCCGCACATACGGCAGGTCGGAAAGGAAGCGGGAATCGACACCCTGCTGCTTTTCGGATGGACCCAGACCGGCCATGATGCAGGGTATCCGGATTATTATGCGGACGCGCAGCAGGGAGGCCAGGAGGAATTGAAACGCCGGATTGCCGCATTTCAGGAAAGCGGCGGAAAAGTTATTCTCTATTTTAACGGCCAGTTGATTGACCTGGAAAGCGACTTCTATCGTTCCGGCGGGTCGCAATGCACCATCAGACTGCCATCCGGAGCGGAATATCGGGAGCGTTATCCGTTTGGAGGCGACGGGACCGCGCTGCGCCGTTTCGGCAATAAAACATTCGCCGTCGCCTGCCCTTCCTCGCCGGAATGGCGGCGCAAATTGCTGTCAATAGCGGATCTGGCGATTGAACTTGGCTGTTCCGGCATTTTCTTCGACCAGATGGGCTTGTCAACCTGTCCCTGCTGCGATCCCACGCACGGGCACCGCGTGCCTTTTACCACAATCATGAAAGCCAAGGCCGACCTGCTGGAGGAATTGCGCGCTTACATCAAATCCCGCAGGCCGGACATGAGCCTGGGCATCGAATGGGACAATGATCTCACGGCTCAGCATGTTGACTTTATCCATAATGTCAGCGGACTTGCCGATGTTGTAAATAAGAACTGGGCTGAACGCGGCGAAAAACCATTTGGAACGGGATTTTTCGAATTCACGCGCTATCTGTTTCCGGAACACGCCGTTTCCGACCGGGATATTCGTGACGACCAGGACATTGAACGAAGAGTTAACCATGCCGTCCATCTGGGATTGCGCAGTGATGTCGAAATTTACCGTTGCCGGGATCTGATCAGCGCAACTCCGCACTATAAAGCGTATTTAGCACGAATCAACGAATTCAGGGATCGCAATCGTGACCTTCTGTTAAACGGGTATTTCCGCCACGATGAAGGCGTCTATTGTGACAACAGGGAGCTGCAGGTTTCGGTATTCCGGAACGGCACACTCTTCGGTGTCCTGATCAGTCAGAATCATCTGCCCATCACCGTGGCCACCCTCCGGATCCCTCATGGGGTGTATCTGGCCGGCGACGCCGCCGATCCGGTGGATTGGAAGGTGTCTTCGTCTTCTCCGGACGCCATAACCGTGACAGTTCCGAGAAATACGCTGATCCTGCTTCGTTTTGCGGTTCAGGAAGCTTGATGCCGTGGAATTCCATTGAAATGAAAGGAGAGAGGCGAGACGGATGACGGGAGATCGGGTGCGCGGGAAACAGCTGCACGACCTCGCCGATCATAAAGAGCGGCGGGGCGATCACTCATTTCATGCTGTTCTCGCCTGGTGGTTTGTCGTTTCGGTGCTCTCCTCTCTGCTACTGAAACTTTTTCTTTGCACACTCCGTTGCGTCAAAACCGGTCTTTTTTGTGCCGGCGGGGACGCACCCTTTTCCTTACGGTTCCGTGCTTTTGACACCGTCGCTGTTTGTGCGACAGGGGGGGATGCAGAGCATGCCGGGGCGGTTGCTCCGCCTCTTCTCGGTTTCCCGATTGCAACTCATCGCCGGCGATGGCAGAATGTGCAGGCCCGGACTATCCGGAATTGTCATGCCGACGGTTTGATTCCATCGATTCGTTCTGCAATTGAGACGTCCCGGGAATGTGATTTTGACCACCACAATTGAGCAGGGAATTCTTTTCGGAACCGAATCTCTGTATCGGCGGCCGCGTGACGGTTCCAGCGTGTTTCAATTCCCCCGATCTGTTTTTTTCGGAGAAAACACCGCAACAGATTTCGACCGCTCCGGGATGGTGTGGACTTCTCCCTGGTGCGGATGCCGTACCGGGGAAAAAGCGGCTCTCACATCGGCGGAGGTGCCGGAGATACAAGGAACTCTCTCTTTCCGGAGGCGTTCATTTTCCGTTGAGCAGGACAAGATACAGAATCAGGACGGCGGCGGCAAGCCAGATGAACCAGTTGAGTTCACGGATTTTTCCGCAGCATGCCTTGAGAAACGGGTAGAGAATGATTCCGACCGAAATTCCGCCGATGATGCTGTTGCTGAAGGGGATCCCCGCAAAAATGAGAAAGGCGGGAATCCCTTCGGTGCAGTCATCCCATCGGATCTCCGAAATGGAACGCATCATCATGGCGCCCACCACGACAAGTGCGCCGGAGGTGACCGGAGGGTATCCTGCAACCGCCGCAATGAGCGGGGTGAAGAACATCGCCAGCAGAAAACACAACCCGATCACGATGGCGGTAAGACCGGTTCTGCCGCCGGCTTCAGCGCCTGCGGCGCTTCCAGATAGGAGGTGACGGTGCTCTGTCCGCAGAGGGCTCCCGCGACGGTTGCAGTTGCATCGGCGGCGAAAACACGCTCAATCCGGTCGATTTCGTTGTTTTTATTCAGGAGCTTTGCGCTTGTCGCAACACCGAGAACCGTCCCCATTGTGTCGAACATATCCATGAAGAAACAAAGGAAGATCAGGGGCAGCAGTTCCAGCAGGTGGCGGCATACTGTGGCGACGTCCGCTTTGAATACGACGGGCATCGGATCGGCTGGAAGGCCGACAATTCCCTGAAACGAAATCTTGCCGCACAGAAACGCCGCCAGGGCGGAAACCAGGATGCCGATCAGGATGCTGCCACGGACTTTGAAATGCTGCAGGACCGTAATGGTGAGCACTCCGGTGAAAAAAACGAGTGAAGACGAGTCCGTTACCGCGGTTTTCAAGGTCATCAGATTGTTTTCCACGGCGATGATGCCGCCATTTTTGAGGCCGACCATCGCGATGAAGAGTCCGATTCCTGTCACGATGGCGATTTTCAAAGAAGGACTCAGCGACCGGAGCATCAATTGCCGCAGTTTCGTGAACGAGATGATCAGAAAAAGAACGCCGGAAATCAGAACGACGCCCATCGCGGTCTGCCAGACCACCGGATCTCCGACCTTCCCGCCGGTGACGGCGGCGCATGCGCCCATGACGCTGAACATGACGAAGAAATTCGTTCCCATACCCGGCGCAAGACCGATCGGATAGTTGGCCAGAACACCCATCAGAATCGTTCCGAAGGCGGAGGCGATGCATGTCGTCGTGACGAGTGCTCCGAACGGCATTCCGGTCGCAGTACCCGTCATCTGGCCGGAAAAGAGTGCCGGCTGTATGCAGATGATGTAGGCCATCGCCGCGAACGTGGAGAGTCCGGCGATCGTTTCCGTTCTGAGGGAACTGCCGAGAGAGGAATAGTGAAAATAGCGATCGAGAATGGAGTTCATATGCTTTGTGCTGAATGTTGACTGCCGGAGGGGGAATACTGATGCCCGCGGGGGGCCCGGAACATTCGATTCTCCCGCCTCAGAACGTGATTCTGCTCCACATTTTTTCATCTCCGTCGATTCCGGACCTTTTGTAATATAGTGTCGGTGTGGTAAAAAACAATTCGTGCGAAGAGAATTTTCCGCAAATTCGTCGTCGTTTCCCTGCGATGGCAGTATGCTCTCCGGTAGTGGAATCAACCAGCGGGGCCGCAACCCCTCGGAGCAGTTTATTCCGATCGGTTCGGAGAAGTTGATGCGGGGCCGGAAACGATTCCTGCCGGGGAAGGGGGCTTGTCGCATGTCGTGACTGCTTGAGGCCCAGTCTTCCGGGACCATCATTTCTCCTGCATCGGAGCAACAGGTTGTCATGCCGAAGTGAATCGGGAAGCTGGTTGTCGGGCCACTTCAACAGCCTTCTTCTAGTGGCTGAGCCGAACGACGAAGATGATTCTTGTCCGGCATCGGCCAACGTGACCCCGGGGGAATGAAGTTCGGCACCATGACGACACCCGGCATACACGTTCCGGTTTGTCTGTTTTTATACGTAAGTTATTGGCTGAAAATAGGAAATGGTTGGTAGCCCGGGCGGGAATCGAACCCACGGCCAACTGCTTAGAAGGCAGCTGCTCTATCCTCTGAGCTACCGGGCCGACGACAGTTGTATTAATATTGCCCGTTTTTTTCAAAAATCAAGTGGCGACGCAGTTTCCCCGCCAGAATCCGGGCCAGATCCGATGCTGCACCAACCGGATGCAGCGAACTTTCGCCAGAACGCTCCGGCAGAATAAATGCTTTGGGAGACTCCAGACAACTTTGCGTTTCCGATAGATCCAGGTATTCTATCCCGAATTCCCGTATCAGCCGATTTAGCATCTCTTCCCGGGCGGCATCATTTTCATCATCCGGCTCCGGAAAGTATGCCAGCGTAATCCGCTCAATCGCCGGATTGCTGTTCAGTTTTTCCAGTATCGCCGCCAGATTCCGCTCCTGTTCCCACGATTCCTGCGACGCTGAATGACGACGGCAGGGCAGCAGCACCAGAGCCCGGTCCGCCGTACTCCGCGGAATTTCCCGCCAGAGCATCGGCAGACTTTCAAACAGTGGCAGATTGTTCCCCGCCAAAGGAAGAAACTCCAGCTCCTTGCCGTCCGCCGACAGTTGTCGACCCAGTTCGTCGACGAACTCCCCGAATTCCTCGCCGATCACCAGATACTTCCGTTCCGGTTTCAGTTCTCCCGCCAGTTTCCTGGGCAGTTCCCAGTTGCGCAGCTCACTCAAAGTCGGATGATGCAGCAGCAGAATCACCCGGGCTCCATCTCGATCTCTCAACCCTTCAGGCGTTGACACCAGCTCCTGCGCGCTCCGGACCGGTGTAATCCGGATGGTCTCCCCGCGCAAATTCAAATCCCGGAATCGAGAGCGTCAGATCCCAGACCCGTTCCCCTTTTTCTCCATCGCCGTTCAGCGGCAGCGGCAATTTGCAGATCACATCCGGCGTGAATCGCGCAACCCGGCCGTCCTCCTTGCCCGGCAGTGAAATCGTTTCAGTCCGGATGGTTCCGCCACGTTCCGCAATCTTCAGGCCGACGGAGCAGGGGACCGGAAGTTTGGAGGAAATTTCCACCGTCGCCGTCAGCGTTTCACGGTCGTAAAGAAATGCGGGAAGCCACAGCTTCAAGGCAATGTCCGGAGGCGCCGGCAGCATCGTCTGCGGTCGATTGATCGGAGTGACCGGGAATTCCGGCAGTTTCCCCGTCGGATCCAGCAAACGGAATCCCCCCCTCTCCGCGCCCGGAAGGAATCGCCACCGTCGCCGGAAGCTCCGCTACGGGCAGTCGGAGCTGCCCCACTTCAAAGTCAAGACGTTTCGCCGCTTCATTCAGCAGGTTGATATGCTGGAGTTCGAAACTGGTCCGCTTATCGGCGAAAATCAGACAGCGGCCGCTGCGGGACAACAGGGGCAGCTCTTCCCCCGCAGCCGTTTCCAGCGCGTTCGGATACAGCACTGGCGCCGGCGTGAAATCCTCACTGTTCAACAATCGGAATTCTTCCGTCCCCGCCGGACGCATCCGCAGGGTCAGACGACCCGCTCCGGTGTTGACCCGGTTCAGCAGTTCAAACTCCCGGCTGCCACGCTTCAGCTCGATCCCGGCAATTTGACGGACTGCCGGACCGGAGCCGTCTCCCGTGTGACTGAGCAGAAGCTGCCCATCTATCTTCATTCGAGCGAGGCAGTTTGCATTCAATTCGAACTCATATCGCCCATCGGCCGGAATATGCAGGAAGCCGTGAAAACGGGCGGAATAAAATTCCTGCGTCTCCGGCGGCCGCACCGTCAACTGCACATCACTCGGCTCCAGAATCCTGCGTGCCTTCCTGGTCGCGAGCTGCTCCAGCTCCCGTTCCGGTCCGCCGTTGGCATCCCGCCTGATCTTTTCCCGATCCTGCTCCGCTTTGGCCAGATCGTTGCAGATGTAGACCAGATGGCCGGTCAGCCGCCGTTTTGCCGCATCGTCCGCTCTTTCTCCCAGCGCCCAGGCGGGGAGACCCGCCGCTTCGGCACGCGCCCGCTGCCGATCCCAGCGGCCGGCGGAGAGCATCCGACGCTTTCTCTGGCGAATCCGGTTGATGGCGCTTCGGACATATTCCCCGCGGTTGAGCAGATCCAGACCGGTGGCCCGTTCGATCACGTAGCGATAGGCGTTCTGCGGATGGCTGCGTTTCTTCCAGGCGTTTCGCCGCTCATACTCCGCGGTACGCTGGGTGATGTACTGCGCCGGAGTGCATGGCTGGCGCCCCGGGAAAAAGAAGAGGCGGAGACGTTCCGCCGGCGGGCACTCGCCTGCGGATTTCGGCCAGGAGTCCCGCTTCTGCTCCCGGGGAAATCCGAATTCCACCGTGAACTCTTTCGCCCCCGGCACCGGAGCAACCGCCAGTTCCAGATTGTCATGAAGCCGGAATGGAATCGCTTTGCCGTCGGCGACGACCCGGACGCCATTGACCAGGCTCCCGGCGGGAAGGATCAGCCCGGACAGATCGATGCTCTGAGCTTTTGAAGCCTCCTCCGGGATCGTTTTGAGCCGATAGACCGGCGTGTCCGCCGCCGGATCGGCGTTGCCATCGGCCGCCTCCAGACCGATCGGCGGAAGAAGCAGCGGCGGAAGCGACAGAAACAGCAGAGGAAGCAGGCGAAGTCGGTTCATCGTTTCTTCTCCCGGATTTTCGTCAATTTAAATGCCGTATCGACCCGAAACGGGGGAACCGTCATCCCGACCGTTTCGCCAGCCCGGAGAGTCAGCTGTTCCTCTTTCGTCACATCGCCGGTGAGCGTGTCATACCAGCAAAGACGGTAATTACCCGGCGGCAGAACCGGTTTGCCGAAGCGGAGTGTCAGTTTCTCCCGCAGCGGCTCCCGGTCTGGGTGTTCGGGGAAAACCAGCAGAGACGGGCGATGGAAGATCCAGCCCCACGCGGTATCCCCCCCTGCCGGTTGCCAGCACTTCACACTCCTGCCGGTCCCCGATAAGCTTCGGCTCCGGATCGAGCGGAGCGCCGGAACGCAGATCGATTCCGGTGAAGAAGCGGGAGAAGCCGCGGTAATGCCCGTAAAGATTGTTGATGTGGACGAAATCATGCCACCACAGGAACGGCGTTCCCGCCAGGCGGGCGAAGGAGGAGCCCCACAAACCCGCGTGGATATCTGCGACAAGCTGCCGGTTTTCACTCCCTTGGGAAGGGCCGCCGTATTCGGTGATCAGCTGCGGCTTCCGGAACTTCATGTCGCGGGCGTAGGCACGCAGGTGGTCGACAAAATGAATCTTTGCGTCGCGATAGGCGTCACCGGCCACATGGGTGATCTCAGCCGGTTCAAACAGCTGGGGAAATTTCAGAATCTTGGTATAGTCGCCGCACACATGGGTGGTGACCAGCGGCTTTCTCTGGGACCATCGCTGCAGTTCCGCCGCCGCGTCACGCGTCCAGGCCTGGATGCTGCCGTCGGTGTACCGGGCGTGAAAATCGGCGACGAGGTCCACTTCGCTCCAAAGCTCAAAGGCGAAAAGATTGGCCGTCGCCCCCCAGCGGGCGGCAATGTAACGGGCTCGCTTCGAATTGTTTTTCTTCGCTTCGGCGGAACGGAAGAATTCACCGGGATCCTTCAGAAATCCGCCGTTGGCGCGGGCAAACTCCGACGTTGCGTTGATCGGGTTCTCCCCCATTCCGGATCGGATGTTGCCGAGAGCCGGCCATGGTTGTCGATCACCAGATTGAGGAGGATACCGTTTGCCCGGGCGGTTTCGAAGAGGTGGTCGAGCTTCCAGGCGGACTCCAGGCTGTAACGACCGACGCCGTGCTGGCCTGCTCGGGGGGCGTTGTGTTCAAGTGCCATGGTCCAGCCGGCCATCCAGACCTCGACCGTGTTGATTCCGTTTTTGCCGCAGGCGGCGAAGTAGTCATCGTAATCCCGTGTGCCGCGATCGGGGGAGATGGCCGAAGCGGAACCAGAGTTCACTGCGCATGTCGATGTTGGTGTGGATGTTCAACCCGATCGGGAAGAAGAATTCACCGGTATCGTATTCGAAGCAGTCCGGCGCGGTTGCCGAGACGCGGATTCTGCCGGGCAGCGCAGACTCCGCCACCTCGACGGTGCGCCAGGAGGTTTTGAGACTCTCCCCGGCCGTCTTGTCTTCCACCGAAAGCCGGAGGCGGTACCGGCCCGCCGCTCCGGGCAGAAAACGCAGCTCCCAGAATCCGCCTCCGACCGGCGTGAGGAGTTCCCGGGTGAAGTGGCTGTGTCGGACATAGTCCCGGCTGAAGAAGGCAGGGGTGAATGCTGGTGGTGCCGTCCGGTGCGGCAAGTTCGTAATTTACCTCGATCTCATCCGGATCAAACGGGTTGAAATATTCGCGGGAAAGCAGGAAACGGCTGTCGATCCGCCGATTTTTTTCTCCTTTGTCTGCAAGTTGCCAGTCCACCACCGAAAGCGGCGGAATGTGCCGTCTGCCGGTACGCCGGAGTGCACGGATCGTCAGCGTCGCCTCCTGCATCCGGTCCGAATAGAGCGAGACGCCGGCGGCGAAAAGATTGGTTGCCGCATCGGCGTCGAACAGCGCTCCGTGCCCCACGCCGCGCCACTCTTCGCCGGGGCGGTCCAGGCGGGCGGAAAGCGTCTGCCAGCGACCGGGAACAAGTTCAAATTCCCGGACCGTCTGAAACCAGTTCCCGTCCTTGTCTTTGAAAAAGAGCAGCGCCTTGACCGGTTTTTCCGCTTCCAGTCGGATTTCCGTCTCCAGCTGCGCGGCCTCGAACGCGGACCGCTCCGGACGGAAACTTTTCCGCTCCGGTTCCCGGTAGATCTGTGCGGCTCCGGGCAGCGTCAACCGGAAAGTGCAGGCTTCCTCCTCCGCCCGGGAGAGCAGTTCTCCGGAGCCGTCCAGCTTCCAGCTGCCGGGCATTGCGGCCGCCCGCAGGCTGAACAGGAGTGCCAGCAGAAGCCATGTTCCGGTTCGGCAGTGCATCCGTTTACAACTCCCGGAGCGGGCGGTTCTGCGTGGAACGGCAGGCGGCGTCGCGCAGCTGACGGGTGCAGATCTCCACGCCGGTGAGCTCCTGCACCGCCGCCGGATCGGGTTGATTGTTGCCGGCGGTATCCAGCTGCTCCAGACCATCGCAGACCGTGAAGGTTTCGGCCGGGCGCCCGGGGGTGAAACAGGGCTCTTCCCCGTCTCCGCGGTTTTCCACCCGGAGCAGAATGCCGGCGGCGGTCAACTCGCAGAGGTAGCGCTGGAGCACCACCGCCGGAATCGGCATACGGCGGAACAGTTCGCTGCACGACGTCGCTCCCTTGCCGTCAGCGAAGTTCCGGTAGACGATCTTCGCCAGGGCCAGTTCGCTGTCGCGTCGAACCCGCAGACTGCTCTCCTCTTCGCTGGAACGGTCAAAGAGGCCGGTTCCCGCATGTTGTTTGACGAAGGCGATCTCCGCTCCGAGCAGTGTGATCTGCCATGACCACTGCACCCAGATCAGGAAGAGCGGCAGCGCCGCGAAACTTCCGTAAATCGTGTTGTAGCGGTAGATGGTCCCCTGCAGGAAGACGAACCCGTCCTGCAGCAGCTGATAGAGGATGCCGGCAATGAGGCCGCCGAAACAGGCCGCCCCGATTTTTACCCGGGTGTTCGGCACCATGAAGTAGATGGCGCTGAAGATCAGGCAGACGAGAAGCAGTGGGAAGAGCTTCATCCCGAGGGAGAAGACGATCATGCCCAGACTGCTCAGCCAGGGGAGCTGCGGAGAGAATCCGATTGAACATCGTGCTGACAAGCACCCCCGCGCTGCCGAGCACCACCAGTATGATCGGCGTGAGCAGGATGATCGCCAGATAGTCGCTGAACCGACGGAAGAAATTGCGCCGGGTCGGGAGATTCCAGATCTGGTTGAACGCCTTTTCGATGTTGGTGGCCAGCCACATGACCGTCCAGATCAGCGCGATCACACCGGCGCCGGCGACGATGCCGCCCCGGGCCCGCTCCAGAGTGGTGTCGGCGAACTGGCAGATCCAGTTGAGAATATCCTGATGGTCGGCGAACCGTTTGGTGAGCATCACCTCCAGTCTGGCCTGAAGGGAAAAGCCCTTGGCAATGCCGAAGACCAGCGCCGCGACCGGCACGATCGCGAACAGCGTGTAATAGGTGAGCATGGTGGCGCGCTGCCCGTGCTGGTCGGCAGCGTACCGTCGGAAGCTGACCCAGAGAATGCGGGCGAACTTCCCGGAGGTGGAGAGGCGCGCGTAGGGAATGTCCATTCCGAGCGCCCAGTGTCGGAACCGTTCGAAGAGCGCGCCTTTCATCGCCTCATCTCCCCTGTTTGGCGTTCTGTTTGTTCCAGGAATCCTTCAAGGTTACCGTGCGGTTGAATACCGGGCGCTCCCGCGTCGCGTCGGGATCGACCGTGAAATAACCGATCCGTTCGAACTGAACCGTGCTGCCGGCGGGAAGCAGAGCCAGGGCCGGTTCGAGACGCCCTTCGACCACCTTGACCGAATCCGGATTGAGCTGCGTGAGAAAATCCGTGCCGTTCGCCCCCGGCTCCTCCGCCGTGAAGAGCCGGTCGTAAAGCCGCACTTCGGCGGGAACCGATTCGGTGGCCGAGACCCAGTGGATCGTCCCCTTGACCTTGCGGCCGTCAGGCGCATTGCCGCCCCGGGTCGCCGGATCGAAGGTGCAGCGCAGTTCCGTCACATTGCCCGCCGCGTCGGTGACCACCTCCTCGCATTTGATGAAGTAGCCGTAGCGCAGCCGCACTTCGCGGCCCGGCGCGAGGCGGAAGTATCCCTTGGGAGGATCCATCATGAAGTCGGCGCGTTCGATGTAAAGTTCACGGGTGAACGCCAGTTTCCGGCTCCCGGCGGCGGGATCTTCCGGGTTGTTGACCGCGTCGAGCGGTTCCACTCCTTCTGCCGGGAAATTGGTGATGGTCACCTTCAACGGATCGAGCACGGCGAGAAAACGCGGCGCGGCAGCGTTGAGCTCTTCGCGGATGCAGTGCTCGAGCAGCGCCACATCGGTGATGCCGTCGAACTTGGTCACGCCGACGGTGCGGCAGAGGCGGCGGATCGCCGAGGCCGGAATTCCACGGCGGCGCATTCCGGACAGCGTGGGCATGCGCGGGTCGTCCCACCCGTTGACATAGTGCTCCTTGACCAGCTGGAGCAGCTTGCGTTTGCTCATGACCGTGGCGGTCAGGTTGAGCCGCGAGAACTCGGTCTGGCGCGGACGGTTCGGGAAGGTGTAGCCGAGCGAATCGAGCACCCAGTCGTAGAGCGGGCGGTGAATTTCGAACTCCAGCGTGCAGAAGGAGTGGGTCACCCCTTCGAACGCGTCCTCCAGCGGGTGAGCAAAATCGTACATCGGGTAGATGCACCATTTGTCGCCGTGCCGGAAATGGTGGGCGTGGCGGATCCGGTAGATGACCGGGTCGCGCATATTGATGTTGGGCGAGGCCATGTCGATCTTCGCGCGCAGCACCATTGCGCCGTCCTCGAATTCACCCCGGCGCATCCGGCGGAAGAGATCGAGGTTCTCTTCCACGGAGCGGCTCCGGCCGGGGGATTCCTTCCCGGGGGTGGAAAGGTCGCCGCGATAGTCGTTGTCCCACTCCTCCGCGGTGAGGTCGCAGATGTAGGCTTTGCCGCGGCGGATCAACTCCTCCGCGCACTCATACATTTTCTCGAAGTAATCGCTCGCATAGTAGAGGTGTTCGCCGAAGTCGAAGCCGAGCCAGCGTACGTCGTTGATGATCGACTCCTCGTATTCGGTGTCCTCCTTGGTCGGATTGGTGTCGTCGAAGCGGAGGTGACAGACGCCGCCGTTCTCCTGAGCGACACCGAAATCCAGGCAGATCGCCTTGGCGTGCCCGATGTGGAGATAGCCGTTCGGCTCGGGGGGAAAGCGGGTGACCACCCGGCCGCCGAACAGGTTGGTTTTCTTGTCGTCCTCGACCATCTCGCGGATGAAATCGAGCGGCTCGTTTCTGTTTTCAATGGAATCGTCCATGATGGATCTGGAACTCCGGTAATTAAGGTTGACTGTTATCGAAAATAACATATCACGGGATTGCGGATTTTCCAAGTTCAAACCGGGATAAAATTCCGTCAATCGCGGTTTTTCCGATTTGAGCGGTCTTGCATATTGCGCGCCTGCGCGTTATTTTATAGAAAAACAGAATGACAAGGAATGCTGGGAGTTTCTGCTTCATCATGGAAAAGATCTTTTTGTGGAAAACAACGGAATCCGCCGGAACCGGCAGACCGGAGGATGATTTTGCACCGTATCTGGAGCCCTATCTGCTCGGCCGCTCCGGGGCGCCCCGGGGATGCGTGATTGTCTTTCCGGGCGGCGGCTACTGCGTCCGTGCCCCCCACGAGGCCGGTCCGATCGCCGAACGGTTCAATCAGATGGGATTTCACGCGTTCGTGTTGCAGTACCGCGTGGCGCCCTACCGTTACCCGGCACCGCAGCGCGATGCTCTGAGGGCGGTCCGACTGGTCCGCAGCCGCGCCGCGGAATGGGGAATCGCTCCGGACCGGATCGCCACGCTCGGATTTTCCGCAGGAGGTCACCTCTGCGCTTCCACCGGAACGCTCTATGATGAGGTCGATTCCACGGCGAATGATGCGGCGGACCGGGTCTCTCCCCGTCCGGATGCGCTGATTCTCTGCTACGCGGTCATCAACCTTACGGATCCGTTCGGTCACTTCGGCAGCGGGGAGAACCTGCTCGGGAAAGAGGGCGTGCTCTCTCCGGAGGCGAAGCGGTTCAACCTGGAGACGAGAGTGACCGTCGATACTCCGCCTTCGTTCCTGTGGCACACCGCGGAGGACACCTGCGTGAATGTGGAGAACTCTCTCGCTTTCGCCCGGGAACTCTGGAAAAACAAGGTGACTGCGGAAGTGCACGTGTTTCCGCACGGCCACCATGGGCTGGGGCTGGCTCCCGCGATGCGCGATGTGGCGCAATGGCCTGAGCTGGCCGGTTGTTTTCTCGTGGAAAGCTGCGGCTTCCCCGCCCGGGTCTGACTGGACGGGCGTCTGAAACAGGAGAATCCTTACTGATGGCGATGTATTTTCTGTTCCTGCTGCCGGGCATGCTGCTGGCGCTGTGGGCTTCGCTCAAGACCAAGCTCGCGTTCGATCAATATTCGCAGGTGCCTTCCGAAAGACGGATTACCGGTGCCCGTGCAGCGGCGATGCTGCTCGACTACGCGGGGGTGACCGGGGTGCGCATCGAGATGACCTCCGGATTCCTCTCCGACCACTACGACCCGACCGGCCGGGTGCTGCGGCTCTCGGAATCGGTTTACTCCAGCGATTCGCTGGCGGCGATCGGCGTCGCCTGTCATGAAGCCGGGCATGCGATCCAGCATGCGACCGGTTACGGACCGCTCGGATTGCGCAGCACCCTGGTGCCGCTGGTCAACCTCGCCAGTCCGGGTGCCTACATTTTCTTCGTGATCGGGCTGCTGCTCCACTCGATGCCGATGGTCTGGCTGGGGATCCTCTGTTTTTCTGCGGCGGTGATCTTCGCGCTGGTCACACTGCCGGTGGAGTTTGACGCCACCGCCCGCGCCAAGAAGCTGATGGTCAGCGCCGGAATCGTCTCGCCCGAGGAGGAGGCGCGGCGCGGGCGAGGTGCTCAACGCCGCATTTCTGACCTATGTCGCCTCGGCGGTGACGGCGCTGTTGACGTTGCTGTATTACCTGTGGAGGGCGGGGGTCTTCAGCCGCCGGGATTGAAAAAAGGCGGTTGTGGATGTATATTGCCCGTTGACAACTGTTGTGGAAAGGAGCGTCCGGCGTGGCGAACGAGATTCAGTTTTCTGCAAAATTCAAGCGAGATTATGTGGCTGCGCTCGCGGTGGTGATCTTCTTTGCAATCGTACTGGCGGAGATCGTGCTGGCGGTGAGCATTCCCGCCTACCTGCACCGGGAGGATGCGATGGCGCTTCAAGTGCGCAGACTTCAGCTGCTCGAATCGTTCGACGCGGCGAGAAACCTCGGCAACTCTCTCAAGCCCAACGGTGAGACTGCGGAGCTGGAAGCCCGGCTTGTCATGTGGAATTTGAATCTGCTTGCCACCTATCTGCGGGAGAATTCCGCCGATCTGACCGGGGAGGAGATCGCGTCTCTGCAGAACGACGTCCGGGCCTTTACCGGAATCCTCGCCCGGATTCAGAGCGGGGAAACCCTCTGCCGCGAGCGGAAGCTGGACAGCTCCTTCTTTGTCAATTCGCTGATCACTCCCGCGGAGAAGAAATGAGCGCAACCGATTTTCATGCCATTCTTTCGCATTTCCCCGAATGCCGCATTGCGGTGCTCGGTGATATGATGCTCGATGTCTATCTATGGGGCAAGGTGACCCGCATTTCGCCGGAAGCCCCGGTGCCGGTGGTGAATGTCAGCCGCCGGACCAGCTGTCTCGGAGGCGCCGCCAACGTCATGCGCAATGTCGCGACGCTGAACGCCCATGCGCATGCGTTCGGTACGGTCGGGAACGATGCGACCGCAGATGAACTGCTTGCCGCGCTTGCCGAATACCGGATCCGCTGCGATGCGGTCGAGCGGGATTCTTCGCGGCGAACTACCGAGAAGCGACGGGTGATTGCCGGCGCGCAGCAGCTGTGCCGCGAGGATTACGAGGATGTGCATCCGGTGGACGACGCCATTCGGCGCAGAATGGTCAACCGGATTGTCGATCTGATCCGCGGAGGCGAACTGGATGCGGTGATCTTTGAAGATTACCGCAAGGGGATGCTTGCCGAGTGGATGCTTGAAGAGGTGGTCGCCGAAGCCCGCCGGGCGAAGGTGGTTACTGCGCTGGATCCGAAGCCGGGCAGCATGAAGCCGGTCAGGGGAATCACGGTGATGAAACCCAACCGGGTGGAGGCGTTTGCGCTGGCCGGAGTCGAGGATGCCGGCGCGGGCGATGATCCTGCTGAGGACGCGGCGCTCTGTGAAGCTGCCGCAAGATTGATGGAGAGCTGGCAGCCGGAACATCTGCTGATTTCGCTGGCGGCGCAGGGAATGGCGCTGTATGACCGTTCGCTGCGGCCGCAGGTGATTCCCACCCGGGCGCGGGAGGTGTTCGACGTCTCCGGCGCGGGGGGATACGGTGACCGCCACCTTTGCGCTCTCGCTGGTTTCCGGTGCGACGCCGGCGGAGGCGGCCGAGCTGGCCAACCTTGCGGCGGGGGTGGTGGTCGGCAAGATGGGGACTGTGCCGGTTCATTTTGAAGAGCTGGAGGCGGTTCTGCCCGAATAGGCGGGGAGGCCGGGGCGGCTCCCCCGTGTGAATGGAAAATGTGTTCTGCCGCTGGGGCGGAGAGAGGAGTCGGCAATGAGTCAGGAAAAGGTCGCGGTGGTGATTCCATCGCGTTACGCAAGCACCCGGTTTCCGGCGAAACCGCTGGCGCTGTTGTGCGGGAAACCGCTGGTGCAGCATGTTTACGAGAAGGCGGCCGCGTCGAAGGCCGATCTGGTTCTGGTTGCCACCGATCACGAAGCGATCCGCGGCGCGGTTGAATCGTTCGGCGGGCGGGCGGTGATGACCGCCGAGAGCCATCCCTCCGGAACCGACCGGATCGCGGAAGCGGTCCGGGTGGTCGGCGAACCGGTCGACATCGTCATCAATGTGCAGGGGGATGAGCCGCTGATTCCGACTTCGGTCATCGACGAGTTGATCGACCTCATGCGGAGCCGTCCGGAAATCGGGATGGCGACCGTCGCCGTCCCGGGAAATCGGGGGACGATGACGGAGAACAACGTCAAGGTGGTGTTTGACGAGGGGCACTTTGCGCTCTATTTCAGCCGTTCGATGATTCCGTTTCTGCGGAGCGGCGGGGTCGAGGCCCCGGTCTACCTGCACTGGGGGATCTACGCCTACCGTCGGGAGGTGCTGGAGAAGTTCGTGTCGCTGCCGCCGGGGCGGCTGGAGAACTGCGAGAAGCTCGAGCAGCTGCGGGCGCTGGAGAACGGTATCCGGATCTACGTGCTTCTGTCGGATCTGGAGAGCATCGGAGTCGACACCCCGGCCGACCTCGCCGCCGCCGAGAAGAAACTGCGGGAGACGAAATAGATTTTTCCTGCGAAACATTAACCGCTTTTCCCGGAGGAGGCCGGCGCCGGTCGGAGGGGGTTCGGGGAGGCATGGGAGCAGATGATATGGAAACGAATTCGATTACTCCGATTCAGTACGGAAATCTGGTGATCGGCGACGGCCGTCTTACGTTGATCGGCGGGCCGTGCATGGCCGAGACCCGGGAACTCTGCCTGGAAGTTGCGGAATACCTCCGGGATCTCTGCGAAGAGCTGAAGATCCAGTATATTTTCAAAGCCTCCTACGACAAGGCAAACCGTTCGAGCGAGGGGGCGCCGTGGCCCGGGCCTGGAGCGCGGGCTGGAATATCTGGCTGCGGTCAAGGAGCGTTTTCACGTTCCTGTCATTACAGATGTGCATGAGAGTGAGGAGGTTCCGCAGGTTGCTGCCGTGGCGGATTTTCTGCAGATTCCGGCGTTTCTCTGCCGTCAGACCGATCTGTTGCATGCCGCCGGGCGCTCGGGGCTGCCGGTCAATATCAAGAAGGGGCAGTTCATGGCGCCGGAAGATATGCAGGGTGCGCTGGAGAAGGTCCGTTCGACCGGGAACAACCGGGTGATGCTGACCGAGCGCGGCACAACGTTCGGCTATCACAATCTGGTGGTGGACATGCGTTCGCTGGTGACGATGCGGAATTTCGGGGTGCCGGTGGTGTTCGACGCGACCCATTCGGTGCAGATTCCCGGCGGGCTGGGAAATGCTTCCGGCGGTCGGCGCGAATTCGTGGCGCCGCTGGCGCGTGCGGCCGCCGCGGTTGGGATAGACGTTCTCTTCACGGAGGTTCATCCGCGTCCTGACGAGGCGTGGTCCGACGGGCCGAACTCGCTTGATTTCGCACAGATCCGTGAAATTTTACAGAAGGTAAAACAGATCCATGATCTCGTCTGAGGCATTCCGGAAGATCAAAGCGGTGGTGCTCGATGTCGACGGTGTTCTCACCGACGGCCGTGCCGGCTACGGTGCGGAGGAGGAGATCAAGTTCTTCCATCTGCGCGACGGGCACTGGATGCGCATGGCGCTTCGCACCGGCCTCAAGGTGGGGATTCTCTCCGGGCGGGGTTCCCGGGCGAACCGCCGCCGGGCGGAGGAGCTCGGGTTGAGTTTCTGTTATGAAAACTGCAAAGATAAGCTGGAGGGATTCGAGCGGCTGCTTGCGGAGCATTTGCTCCCGCGCGGAGGAGTGCCTCTATATCGGCGACGATGTGATCGACATGCCGGTCATGCGGCGTGCCGGAGTTGCCGTGGCGGTGGCGGACGGTGTTCCGGAACTGGACGAAGTGGCCGATTTCCGCACCCGGACTCCCGGCGGACACGGCGCGGTCTGTGAAGTGATGCGCCGCCTTATGATGGAGCAGGGGACGCTCGACGCCCAGCTCGAACGTTACAGGAGATGATATGAAGAGAGTGATTTTGGCCGCATTGGCCGCCTCGTGTGCGCTTTCGCTCCGCGGAGCGGGAGGGCTTGAGGATCTGCGCGGACTGGTGCTTTCGCATGCCAAACTGCCGCTTTACAACAAACAGGTGCTTCAGTCGATGGCCTTTTTTGACAAGGCGTCGCGGCAGGGGCATCTGATGGTCGGCAGCAACGTGCTGCTGGATCTGATCCGCCGGGGGGCGGACATCGATTCGATCAAGGACGGCTGGGGGTTGAAGCTCTATCCGCTGAACGCCGGGCTGTCGGATATCGTTGGATTCTGGAAGGAACGGCTTTACAGCGAAGGTGTCATGAGTTCTTCGCGGGCCGACGTCGATCAGGAGAATCGGATGGCGGCCGGTACGGAGCCGGTGTTTTTCCGTTCGCCGCTGCTGGATCTGGACGGGGTCGGGTTTGAAGCGGATTTCGACAAGCGGACCGTGCTGGTGAAGTCGGATGTCCGGATCGTGGTCCGGATGGCGGGCAGTGATCCGCGCAAGCTCTTTGCCCCCCGGGGCGAAGCTGCCGGAGAAGTATGAATATATCACGGCGACCGGGGGACTCCTGCTGATCGACCTTGCCGGCAATCAGGTGATTCTGATGGGGAATGTGAAGGTGGATGAGGAGCGTTCGGGGGTGACTTGTGAGCGCATGACGATCTTTCTCGACCGGAAGGGCGCGGGAAGTCGCGGCGAGGCGGCTGTCGCTTCCGCCGCCGGAATTGAAAATGAGAACATGCGGGGGGTGTCGCGCATTCTCTGCGACGGAAATGTGGTGATTTCCCGCAAGCTCTCGGCGGAGGAGCTGCGTTCGGGCGAGCAGAAGGCGCTGGCCGATCATATGGTATACGATGTGAAGTCGGCCTCGGTGACTCTCTCCGGCGATCGTGAGAATCCCCGGATCGTGCGGGGCGGAGAATCGATCAGCGGGCGGAACATCGTCCTCTTCAAGGAAGAACAGCGGGCGACCGTCACGGAGGAGTGCAGGGTCGTGATCCGGCAGTCACCGGAGAAGAAGCAGGAACGTTCCGCCGGGCCGATGACCGTTCATTCGAAGACGGCCCATATGGATTACCGGAACAACCGCAGCGATTTTGTCGGCGATGTCCGGGTGGATGAGCCGCGCATGGAACTGCTTTGCGAACGGATGCGGGTGATCCTGCGGGAAGCTCCCGGCGCCGAAACTGCGGCGAAACCCTCTTCCGGCGCCTCGCTCACCGGGATGCCGGAACTCGGCGGCAGCCGCGAACTCGATCGGATTCAATGTTCCGGCGGAGTGCAGGTGACCCGCAAGGACGCCGCCGGAAGGCTGCTGCCCGGGGAGCGGGCGATGTCGGATGATGCGGTGTTCGAATACAACCAGCGCAAAATTACGATGACCGGCGCGTCGCCGACCATCACCCGGGGACGGAGACGTTGACCGGGAAGGAGCTGGTGATCTTTCTGGATGAGGAGCGGCTGCTCGCCCCGCGGGACAGCCGGATTATGCTCTGCTCGGCTCCTGCCGGGAAAAGCGGCAGGACCGCGCCGCCGAAGACGGAGGTGACCTCCGATTCGAGCGACCTGAACTACGGCGGAAACAAGCTGGTGTTTCAGGGAAATGTCAAAGTGCGTGATCCCCGGATGTCGCTCGACTGCGACCGGCTGGAAATTTTTCTGACGGAGAAGGGGGGAACGGCGGCGGCGAAAAACAGAAATCCGCCGGAATCGGCGATGCGCTCGACTTCGATGGTGGAAAATCCAACGAGAAGTTCGTCAGCAAGGTGATCTGCATCGGCAACGTCCGTTCGAAGGGATCCCCGTGCCGACCTTTCCACCGACCGTATGACACTGCTTTTCGATGAACTCAAACCCGGGGAAAAAGGCGGATTCGACGGTGTTCCAGTCCAACGGAACGCGGCTGGCGAAGATTCTCTGCGACGGCAATCTGGTGCTGGTCAACCGTCCCGATGTCGCCGCGGAGGGGCGTGCTGCGAAAGACCCGACCAATCCGCTTGGCAATATGCTCGGCGGTTCGAAAGGACCGCGGACGCTGCGGGCGGAGCGCGGTTCGGTGGATCTGGTCAAGAACGAATCCGAATTCCACGACAAGGTGACTCTGGTGGACGATCAGGGGACGTTGAAATGCGAAGAGATGTACCTCTTCACGCGCAAAAGCGCGCCGCAGTCTCCAGCTTCGGCTCCGGCGGTGAAAACTCCGGCGGAGGAGGATCCCGACGCCGATCCGTTCAGCTCGTCCGCTCCGGCGAAGGATGGTGCGCCCGCTCGGATTGCGTTGACCGATACGCTGGAGCTGGCCCGGGTGCTGTGCAAACGGAATGTGGAAATTTCCCGCCGCACCAAAGAGGGGGGAACTCCAGCGGGCCGGGGGCGAACAGGCTGATTACATGGTCGAGGAGAAGCGGATCATCATGACCGGAACTCCGCAGTCGCGCCCGTGGATGAGTGCGCAGGGCGGGCGCATTTCCGGCGATCGGATTCTGGTCGATCTGGCCAATGAAACGATGAAGGTGCTGGGCAACACGGTGGTCGACATCGGCAATTCGCTGAATTTATGAGGATTTCCTGAATTTTCCGCTTGACCGGCGGCAAAAGAGAGTGTATAATAGTAGCAGACCGCAGCAGGCAGCGGAAGGTTTGCGGCGCAGTTTCGAAGGAAAGAAGATGAACGAACAGAAAGCACAGGATGATCTGATCCGGGCGGAAAAGCTCGTGAAGACCTACCATGGCCGCCGGGTGGTCAGTGATGTTTCGATCTCGGTGAAGGCGGGGGAGGTGGTCGGGCTGCTCGGTCCCAACGGGGCGGGCAAGACGACCAGTTTCTACATGGTGATGGGGTTGATCCGACCGGATTCCGGCGACATCAGTTTCCGCGGGGTGGACATCACGCACATGCCGATGTACAAACGTGCCCGGATGGGGATGGGTTACCTCGCTCAGGAGCCGTCGATTTTCCGCAAGCTGACGGTTGAAGAGAACATCATGGCGATTCTCGAAACACTGGCGATCTCTTCCGCGGAACGTAAGCAGCGTTGCAAGGCGCTGCTGGAGGAGCTGGAGCTGACCCGGCTTGCCAAGCAGAAGGCGATGACCCTTTCCGGTGGCGAGCGGCGTCGGCTGGAGATCACGCGGGCGCTGGTGACGAATCCCTCGTTCATCATGCTCGACGAGCCGTTCAGCGGAGTGGATCCGCTCGCGGTGTACGATGTCCAGCAGATCATTCTCCAGCTCAAGGAGCGTAACCTCGGGATCCTGATTACCGACCACAACGTCCGCGAGACGTTGTCGGTGGTGGATCGCGCCTATCTGATGTGCCAGGGTAAGATTCTGGTGGAGGGCCGAGCGAATTTCTGGTCAACGACGAGCAGGCGCGGGAAATTTATCTCGGGCCGCAGTTTTCCATGTGAAACGACATGAATCGGGAAGAGATCCCGGTTTGAGAATAAGGAGGTGCTTATGAACATTACGGTAACCGGTCGTCAATTCGAGATTACCCCGTCGATCCGCGAATACGTGGAGAAGCATATAGAGACGCTGCTTGAGGATAAGGCGTTGAACGTCACATCGGTCAATGTCGTGATGGATCGGGAGAAGAACCGGTTCAAGAGCAGCATCGTGGTCAACTGCAAATATCACGTGGTTCCGGCGGGAGTGGAGGATTTCGATCTTTATAAGTCGTTCGATGCGGCGCTGCTGAAGATCGACTCTCAGCTTACGACGCTCCGGGCGAAGATTCGCGATCATCAGGCGCAGCCGATGCGTGAGGCGGAACCGAAGGCGGAATAGCTCCGACTCCGGCATTATCAGAAAGGGACCAGACGGCCTGAATCGGGTGATTCGGGCCGTTTCCATTGAAAACAGGGGATATGAGGCTATGTTGATTGCAGTTGCCAGTGAGAACGGAGAGGTGTTTCAGCATTTCGGTCATACGCCGGAATTCACCGTGTACGAGATTGAAGGGGAGTTGTCCGGGGAAGCGTGTGCTGCCGACCGGAGATTCCGGGCACGGCGCTCTGGCCGGATTTCTGCGGGATCTGTGTGTCGATCTGCTGATTTGCGGCGGCATCGGCGCGGGGCGCAGCAGGCGCTCGCCGAGGAGGGAATCAAGCTGGTTGCCGGCGTGCAGGGCACGGTCGATGCGGTCGTGACCGGCTACCTCAACGGAACGCTGAAATTTGCCACTGATTTCACCTGCACCCATCACCATGACCATGGGGAGGGTGATGGGCATGAACACGGCGGCCATTGTGGCGGCCACTGCAAGCATTGAGGCGGAAATATGAGCAACTGTTCCGGAAATTGTGAAGGGTGCGCCTCGAAGGGGAACTGCTCCGAGGAAAAGCACGAGCCGCTGCTGAAAACCGTAAAAAAGGCGGTGCTGGTTCTCTCCGGCAAGGGGGGTCGGCAAAAGCACGGTGGCGGCTTCGCTGGCGGTTACGCTCGCGAAGATGGGGAAGAAGGTCGGGTTGCTGGATGTGGATTTCCACGGTCCTTCGCAGCCGACGCTGTTCAACGTTACGCATCTGCGCATGTGCGGAACCGAACAGGGAATGGAACCGCTCGAAGTCGCCGGTGTGAAACTGGTTTCGATCGGGCTGCTGCTCGACGACCCGGATCGTGCGATCATCTGGCGCGGCCCGGTGAAGATGGGGGGCGGTCAAGCAGTTGCTCGAAGAGGTCGACTGGGGCGAACTCGATGTTCTGGTTCTCGACTTTCCGCCGGGGACCGGGGACGAATCGCTTTCGGCCTGCCAGCTCATCGACTGTGAGAAGACGGCGGTGGTGGTGACCACGCCGCAGGAGGTCGCGCTGGCGGACTGCCGCAAATGTATCGATTTCTGCAATCAGGTCAAGGTTCCGGTGGCGGGAATTGTCGAGAATATGAGCGGCTTCGTCTGTCCGGACTGCGGCCATCGCCATCCGCTGTTCTCGCAGGGAGGTGGAGCGCGGCTGGCGGCCGGGGCGAAGGTGCCCCTGCTGGCGCAGCTGCCGCTGGATCCGCTCTTTCTCCAGCGTTGTGACGCCGGGGAACTGCCGGAAGGACTCGCGGAGAATGCGGTGATTTCCGGAGAGATGACCCGGGTTGCCGAGGCGGTGCTCTGATTCCGGTTCGGGGCGCTGTACTGATTTCGGCGGAGAGGTGCAACAGAAGGATCGTTCAGTATGTCGAAATTCGGGAATGTGGTGCAGGAGTTTTACGTCGAACGGTTCCATGCCAATATGGCGGAACGTGCCGGGCGGTTGCGCGGCGTGACGGAACCTGGCCAGGCGCGGGCGTACATCGATGACGCCCGCAGGCGGGTACGGAAGTCGTTTCAGCTGCCGGAACACTCCGGCGAACCGGCGGCGCGGATAACCGGGCGGCTGCGGGGAAACGGATTCACGGTGGAGAAGCTCCTGTACGAGAGCCGCCCCGGTCTTCTGGTGAGTGCGAACTACTATCTGCCGGAGAAGATTTCCGGCAGGCATCCGGCTGTGCTGTTCCTCTGCGGACACTCCGGTACCGGCAAAGCGGGGGACACCTATCAGATGGCGGCGCAGGCGCTGGCGCTCTGCGGATTCGCCGTGCTGATTCCCGATCCGGTCGGGCAGGGGGAACGGGGCCAGTTCCATGGCATTCCGGGAGCCGAGGCGCTCAGTAGAAACTGCACCCACGAGCACAACATGTACGGCAAACAGCTGCTGCTCACGGGGGAGTTTTTCGGCACCTGGCGGGTGTTCGACGCGGTGCGCGCGCTGGACTGGCTGCTTGCCCGCCCCGAGGTGGACGCCACCCGGGTCGGCGTAACCGGCAACTCCGGCGGCGGCACGCTTACCACCTACGTCAACGCGCTGGACGACCGGATCACCATGGCGGCGCCCTGCTGCTATATCACCCGCTGGTGGCGCCATGTCGAAAACGAATTGCCGGTGGACGCCGAACAGACGCCGCCGGGTCTGGCCGCGGCGGGCGGCGAGATGGCCGACATGCTCTTTGCCGCGGCGCCGCGTCCGCTGCTCATCTGCGGACAACGGGACGACTTCTTCGATCCCCGCGGCACGCTGGAGTGCTACGATGAGCTTCGCCGCGTCTACCGGATTCTGGGGTGCGAAACGAGGTGGAAAGCTTCATCGGTCCGCTCGGACATGGACTTTCTCCGCATCTTCGTGAGCGTGTGGTCGACTTCTTCTGCCGCCATGCCGGGCAGGAGAAGGGGGATCTTTCCGCCGTGGCGCCGTTTCCGGAGAAGGAGCTGTGGTGCACCCCCACGGGAAATGTTTGCGATCTCCCGGAAAATCGGAGGATCCAGCTGTTCATTCGCGAGCGGGCGGAGGAACAGATCCGCAACCGGACGTCGCTTCCCGCTCCGGAACTGGCGCAGAAGCTCCGTTCCAGCCTGAAGATCGGTGCGGTGGCCATGCCGGACTACCGGGTACTGCGCCCCCGGCCGGCGGCGGAACAGGTGCTGTTTTCTCGTTTCCTGCTGGAGACCGAACCGGGGATGCGGGTGACGCTCTCCTATGTGGATCGCAGGGCGTGGTTCCACCTGCCGGAGCGTGAGAAGGGGGCGATCCCGCTCTATCTGCCTCACCAGTCCGCATTCGATGAACTTTCTTCCGGCGGCGAACCGGGGTTCGCGCTCGATTATCGCGGTGTCGGCGAAACGATGCCGGACGGGTGCGATCAGGGGAAACGTGATTTCTTCGGCCCTTATCAGTTCGACTACCACTTCGCCTCGCTCGGGCTGCTGCTCGAGGAGCCGTACCTCGGCGGACGGGTCCGCGACATCATGGCCGCCTGTCTGCTGCTCAATCCGGAAGGGGAGGGGCGCATCGCTTTGACCGCCCGGGGGTCGGCGTGGTTCCCGGCGTCATTGCGGCGCTGCTCAGCGACCGGGTGGCGGAACTGCGTCTGCTCGACCGGCCGGAATCGCTGGCGGAGGTGGTTCAGGCGGAGTCGACGCCGTTCCCGCAGTCGAACATGTTTCCCGGCATGCTGGCGGTCACTGATCTGCCGGATCTCTACCGCGCATTGCGGGAAAAGGGAGTGCGTCTCTCCGGGGATTGAGACACGGGAAACAAGGCGGGCCGGGAACCTCTTGCCCGGCCCGTTTTTCCGTCTCCGCGAAGGAGACTCAACGGCTGCCGGCGGGGCCTTTGCGCGGCGGGCGGCGGAATTCTCCCGGTGTGCCGCGGCGCCGGAACGTTTCTTCTTGAGCACTTCGATCTGGGGACGGCGTTCCGCCAGGCCGCGGTTGACCGGGATCGGCGTTCCGTCCGGCGCCTTGCCGGTGTAGTACATCGCGCCGCCCATGGTCATCGGCAGCGGGATGTAGTCCTGCACCTGCTGTAGGCTCCAGTGGTGTTTCTCCAGAAAATCATCCACCGTCTTCATCTCCTTTGCCGTACAGCCGGGGAAGTTGGAGATGAAGAGCGGAATGAGATACTGCTCCTTGCCGCACTCTCTGCTGAGTTTTTCGAAGATCTCCATAAAGCGGTAGAACTCCTCGGCGGGACTTTTCCGCATCAGCTTGAGCACCTTGGGGTCCAGATGTTCCGGAGCCACCTTGAGATGGCCGGAGACATGGTGAGCGATGATCTCCCGCAGCAGCTCCGGCTGGCGCAGCGCCAGATCGAGCCGGATTCCTGAGTTGATGTAGACATGCTTGACCTTCGGATGATTCCGGATTCGCCGCAGCATGTGGACGATCTCCCTGCCGGTGCAGACGTAGGTCGAACAGGGGACCGGGAAGAGGCAGCTCGAGCGTTTGCACCGTTTGCACCGGTCGAGGTCGTAACGGCTCTGGTAGATGTTTCCCGCCGCCCCGCCGACGTCGCTGATCGTGCCGCGGAAGAAGGGTTTCTGCGCGATTTCGTCGACCTCGCGCAGGATGGAATCTTCGCTGCGGCTCATCACGTGCCGTCCCTGATGGGCGACCAGCCCGCAGAAGGCGCACCCGCCGGGACAGCCGCGCACCGCCTGGATCGAATCCTTAATCGTTTCGAACGCCGGAATCCGCCCCTTGTATTTCGGGTGGGGCAGCCGGGCGTAGGGCAGTTCGTGGACGCGGTCGAGCTCCTCCGGCGTCAGCGGCTCCGGCGGCGGCTCGACCACCAGCAGCCGGTCGCCGTAACGCTGGTAGAAGCCGCGGCCGCTCTGGAAGTTCATCTCCGCTTCAACCATTTTGGTCGCGGTCATCAGGGCGTCCTTGTCGGCGAGGGTCGCTTCGAGGCTCGGCAGTTCCAGATAGGCGTCGCCGGGGTCAAATGCCTCCGCCGCCTTCTTCCCGAGCAGCCTGGCGGTGCCGCGGATGCCGTCGAGCGGAGTGTTTTCGGCGAAGCGGCGGAACACTTCCGGAGTGGGGCGCTCCCCCATGCCGTAGACGAGGATGTCCGCCTTCGAATCGACCAGCACCGAGGGGCGGAGCTTATCCTGCCAGTAGTCGTAGTGGACGATCCGCCGCATGCTTGCCTCCAGTCCACCGAGCATGACCGGAATGCCGGGAAACGCCTGCCGGACCAGCTGGGCGTAGACGGTGAGCGCGTGCGGCGGCCGCTTGCCGGTCTCGCCGTTTTCCGAAAAACAGTCATCACGGCGGAGGCGGCGGCCGACGGTGTAGATGTTGACCATGGAATCCATGTTGCCGCTGGTGACGCCGCAGCCGATGCGGGGACGCCCCATCACCTTGAGCGCTTCAGGATTGCGCCAGTCCGGCTGGGCGATGAGTCCGACCCGGTAACCGCAGTCGACCAGCAGCCGACCGATGATCGACACGCCGAACGAAGGGTGATCGACGTAGCAGTCGCCGGTGATCAGGAGAATGTCCAGCTCATCGAAGCCGGCGGCGAGCATCTCCTCGCGGGTCGTCGGCAGAAATTCGGGTTGACGGACCGGGTTCATCGCTTCTCCTGCATCAGCCCGCCGGCGGGAATCGAGTAGGGGAAGGAGCGGCTGCCGAGATTGGTGAAAGGCACGCTCTGTTCCGCGCGCGACGCCGGCGGAAAATTCGCCTTCAACGTCAGATTTTCCACCTTCTGCAGACCAACCTGTCGGCCGTCGAGGACGAAGAGCAGTGTGTAGGTCCGGGAGGAGGAGGGGTTGCTGTACTCCCATTTTCGGGCATCGAAGCCGCGGTTCCCTTCCCGGATTGCCACGCAGGGTGAGGGGCGTCCGAACGCCTCCAGCGAATAGTCGTAGACGCTCAGAGCCCGGCCGGGACTCATGCGCACGGTGAGGGCGGCGTAGATTTTTCGGTCGAAATCATTCGGGTAGGCGAACGGATCCTCCCCGGAAATCGACGGTCTGGCAGTGGAGAGCTGGGCGGCCAGAATTTCTCCTCCCCGGAAAGCGAGCGTTCCGCCGGAGAGCGGCGGAAGCAGGAAGAGCGCGGCGAGGATGGAAAGCGCAAAACTTATTTTCATATCGGAAATCTCCCGGAATACTGTTTTCTGTATTGGGGGCAATATAAAGCATTTTCCACACAAAATCAAGTCTTCCGCCGGCTGCCGCAGTTGAATTTTCCGGAAAACGGGAGTATTTTATACACTCCGAGACATGGGATCAGACAGTCCCGAACTGGAGAGACATGAAAATGGCCAACCCCGATTTTACAGTGAAACACCTTGGCGAGGCGACGATCGATTCGCCGCTCAACGGTGTCGGTTTCATCCCCGAGGATTCCACCGTCATCTACGGCAAGGATTCCCGGGAGGTGATTGAAGAGTACCAGTCCACCGGCACGCTCAGCGCGTTTGAGCAGGCCGGACCGCGCGCGAAAATCTACCATGATCCGGCATGGACTCACGCCGCGATTCTGACCGCCGGCGGCCTCTGCCCCGGACTCAACGACGTGATCAAGGGCCTGACCCGCACGCTGATGCTGCGCTACAATGTGCCGATCGTCTTCGGCATCCGTTACGGCTACCAGGGATTGATTCCCTCATTCGGACATGAGCCGATGATGCTTACGCCCGATTCGGTGGACGGCATCCACGAGATCGGCGGCACCGTGCTCGGCAGCTCCCGCGGCCGGCAGGACGAGGTGGTGATGGTCGAAACGCTCAAGCGCATGAACATCAAGATCCTCTTCTGCATCGGCGGCGACGGCACGTTGCGCTGCGCCCACGACATCGTCAAGGAGATCGAACGGCGCGGATTGAATATCAGCGTGGTCTGCATCCCGAAGACGATCGACAACGACATCAATTATATCGACAAGACCTTCGGCTTCGAGACGGCGGTCTATGCGACCAATTCGGTGATTTCCGCCGCGCACAACGAGGCGAAAGGGACGCCGCACGGGGTCGGATTGATCCATGTGATGGGGCGTGATTCCGGCTTCATCGCCGCCTATGCGACGCTGGCGAACACCCATGTCAACTACTGCCTGGTGCCGGAGGACCCCTTCAGCCTCTACGAGGGGGAGCACGCGCTGTTGCCGAGTCTGGAACGACGGCTGCGGGAGCGCAAGCACGCGGTGATCATCGTTTCGGAAGGGGCCGGGCAGCATCTCTTCGAAGAGGAATCCAGCCGCCGCGACAAGTCCGGCAACGTACTGCACCACAACATCGGCGAGTTCCTGCAGGAGAAGATCACCGCCTGGGGCAAGGAGATCAAGCTCGACCTCAGCGTGAAATATTTCGACCCATCCTATCTGATCCGCAGCCTTCCCGCGCACGGTACCGATGCGGTGTTCTGCGAAATGCTCGCCCAGCATGCGGTGCATGCGGCGATGGCGGGCCGGACCGATGTGGTCATCGGCCACTGGAACGACCGCTTTACCCATGTGCCGATTCCGGTCGCGACCAGTTCCCGCAAGAAGATCGACATCAACTCCAGCCTCTGGGACAGTGTGAAGTCGGTCACCTGGAAGTGCTATCGCTGAAAAAACCGGACCTGCCGCCGTTTTTTTCCGGCGGCGAAGGGGAGGGAGACCCTCCCTTTTTCGTATCTGCCCGGCGCCGGGGGAGTTTTTTTCAATCACTCTTCGCTGCGTCGATAGTTGATCGCTTCGAAGATGTGTTCCTCCCGGAGTGCGGGACTGTCCGCCAGGTCCGCGATCGTCCGGGCCACCTTCAGAATCCGGTCGTAGGCGCGCGGACTGAGCTTGAAACGGGCGATCGCCTGCCGCATCAGCATCTGTCCGCCTGACGAAAGACGGCAGAACTCCTGAAGATCCCGGCTGGTCAGTTGCGCATTGCAGTGCAGATTGCGTCGTTCCAGCCGCTCCGCCTGGCGACGGCGGGCGGCGATCACCCGTTCCCGGATGGCCGCGCTCGATTCACCGTCGGGTGCCGCCAGAAGTTCCTCCTCGGAGAGCTGGCGAACCTCCACCTGCAGATCGATCCGGTCCAGCAGCGGCCCCGAAATCTTCTTGCGGTACCGTCGTTTCTCCTCCGGTCGGCAGGTGCAGCCGAGTTCATATTCCCCGCGCCCGCACGGACACGGATTCATCGCCGCGCAGAGGATGAACCGCGCCGGGAAGGTGCAGTTTCCCGACGCCCGGCTCACGGTGATCCAGCCGTTTTCCAGTGGCTGGCGGAGCACTTCCAGCACGTTTCGTTTGAACTCCGGCAGCTCGTCGAGAAAGAGTACGCCGTTGTGTGCGAGGCTGATCTCGCCCGGATGCGGGTCGCGTCCTCCGCCGATCAACCCCACATCGCTGATTGTGTGGTGCGGCGCCCGGAACGGTCGCCGGTTCAGCAATGGACGGCCCGAGCTCAACAGACCGAGCACGCTGTGGATCCGGCTGGTTTCCAGAGTCTCCTGCCGGTTCATCGGCGGGAGAATCCCCGGAAGGCGCATCGCCAGCATCGATTTGCCGGTTCCGGGAGGTCCGATCATCAGGCAGTTGTGTCCGCCCGCGGCGGCGATTTCCAGCGCCCGCCGGGCCATTTTCTGGCCTTTGACATCGGCGAAGTCCGGGAGGTTTTCCTGCGCGCCCGCCTGATACTCCGCAATGCTTGCGCGGCAGGGGAGGCTGTAACCACGGCTGATCTGTTCGACCGCGTCGCGGAGGTTCGCCACCGGATAGACCGGCAGGTTGTCTCCCGCTCCCAATGCCGCCTCTTCCGCATTGGCGGCGGGGACCAGCAGAGCGTCGAGTCCGCCGTTCTCCGCCAGCCGTGCCGCGATGGGCAGCGCGCCGCGCACCGGACGGACCGTGCCGTCGAGCGCCAGCTCCCCGAGCACCGCGGCGGTGGTGAGCGGCTCTTTGGGGATGCTTCCGGAAGCGGCGAGCATCCCGAGTGCGATTCCAAGGTCGAACGCCGCACCCTCCTTGCGCAGGTCGGCGGGAGCGAGATTGACCACTGTCGAGCCGCGGGGCGGAACCAGTCCGCTGCTGAGAATCGCCGAGCGGACCCGGTCCTTGCTCTCCTTGACCGCCGCATCGGGCAGGCCGACGATGGAAACCAGGCTTTCCGCCGCGTTTGTCCCGGCTCCGGTGACGTTGACCTCGATCTCGACCGGATAGGCATCGATGCCGATCACCGCCGCGGAAAAAGTTTTTGCCAGCATGCCCGACTCCTTACACAAGAGCTGTTACCTGTTGAAAATTCCAGAGCTCCGGTCTTCCGAAGCGGTCGAAACCCCACTCCTCCGGCCGGAATTTCAGTCCGTATGCCGCCAGGCGCTCCGGCCAGTCGCCAGCGGAAACCGGCGAGGCGGCACCGGCCGGTCGTCTCGCCCGGAACAGCAGATTCCGTTTCCGGTCCAGCAGGAGCGCCGGGCGGTGCGGAATGCACGCCAGTTGAAGAAAGAAGTGGGCGAGCAGGAGCCGTTCAAGTGTTTCGGCGTCTCCCTGCACCGGTTCGCCGGATGTCTCGTCGGCGGGCGCACCGGCGGGATCGACCACGCGCAGCAGCGGGCCTTCTGCACGGGTAAATTTCGGATAACCCGCCAGTATCTGCCGTCGCCGTCTGGGCCATTCGTGGAAGAGACGGCGTGCTTCCTGCGCAACGCCCGTAGGTAGAACGTTTCCGGGGCAGACACTCCCTCGCGGGAGAGCAAACGCAGCATGGTTCCCCGATCGAGCGCTTGCCGCAGTTCCATGAGAATCCGTTCCATCCGGAAGAGTTGAAAGCGGTCGAAAAGGAACGCCTTCCGCACTCCGTAGACGTCGACCAGGGCGAATTTATGCCGTTCCGGCAGATAGAGCACGTTGCCGCAGTGAAAATCCGGATGAAAAAGTCCGGAGCTGATGATCTGCCGCGCAAATCCGGCAAGAGCTCCGGCAAACTCCTCCGCGGGGGCTCCATCGCGGAGACAGTTCCGGAAGAAGTAGACTCCCGCCTGCACCGCATCCGGAAGCGCGCGGGTAATCAGAAGCTGGCCGCGCGAAGAGCGGCCCAGCGCCAGATGTTCCACCATCGGAATATGCCGGGCGGCCAGCAGGGTTGCGCTGTCCCATTCCCGGGAGAGCCGGTTGCCCTGCCGCAGATCGAGTTTCAGATAGAACTCCCCGGCGCGAAAGACCTTGCGGACGGGACTGGCTTTGACCGGTGCGGCGGTTTGTATCAGAAGTTCCGGCCGCGGCCCGAGTTCGGCGGCAGCGGCAGGCGAGGCGAATGTCCACGACCAGTCGGCGTTTTCAGGCATGGCGGAGCTCTCCGATCAGAAAATCGCTCCCCCCCGAACCGGCGGATTCTCGGGGCCGTTATGTCGGAAGAGGTGAGAAAATTCCCGACCGCGCCCGGCGTATCCGGAATTTCCCAGATCAGTCGTGCTCCTGCGAACGACGCGGTAAACAGCGCGTCAGATAGAAGCTGCCGGAAATACTCCGCTGACTCCGCGTAGGGCGGATCGGCAAAGATGAACGCGGGTTTCGGCGCAATCCGACGGACCCATGCCGCCGTGTCGAGTGCGGACATGCGAAGCAGTTCGATCGACGCGTCCACACCCGCCCGGCGGATTTTGCGGATGTTTTCCTCGATCACCGCCGCATGGCGTGAATTGGATTCCACCATCCAGAGTACGGCGGCCCCACGGCTCGCCGCTTCCAGAGCCAGCGCCCCGGAACCGGAAAAGAGATCCAGCACACAGCTCCCCGCCAGCGCCCCGCCGATGCTGTCGAACAGCGCCTTGCGGGAACGGCCCGCGGTCGGCCGCACGCCGATGCCCGGCGGGGCACTGAGTTCAAGACTGCGGGCTTTTCCGGCAATGATCTGCATGGCGAAGTTTCTGTCTCCGATGTCGGGGCGGGAATGACTGCATCGTTTCCCGGCTCCGGTTGTTCCGGGCCGGATCGAGGCGGATCACTCCCATTCGATGGTGCCCGGTGGTTTGCTGGTGATATCGTAGACGACGCGGTTGGCGCCGTTGACTTCGTTGATGATACGGGTGGAGATCCTGCCGAGCAGTTCGTAGGGCAGCTGAACCCAGTCGGCGGTCATGCCGTCGGTGCTGTCCACTGCGCGCAGCGCGATGACATGGTCATAGGTCCGTTCGTCGCCCATTACCCCGACGCTGCGGATCGGCAGGAAGACCGCGAATGTCTGCCAGATGCGGTAATAGAGCCCCGCCTTCTTGATTTCGTCGACGACGATTTCGTCGGCATCCCGCAGAATGTCCAGTGTCCGGCGGGTGACCGCGCCGACATGGCGTACGGCGAGTCCGGGGCCGGGGAAGGGTTGCCGCAGAACGACATCTTCCGGCAGGCCGAGCTGGCGACCGACCTCCCGAACCTCGTCCTTGAAGAGACGGCTGAGCGGTTCGAGCAGTTTGAACTTCATCTCCTTGGGCAGGCCGCCCACATTGTGGTGGCTCTTGATCATCGCCGCGGGATTGCCGTCGATCGGAACACTTTCGATCACATCCGGATAGGTGGTACCCTGCGCGAGAAATTCAGCATTTTCGATTTTAGCCGAAGCATCGTCGAATACCTTGACGAATTCGTTGCCGATGATCTTGCGTTTTTTCTCCGGCTCCTCCACTCCGGCAAGTTTGTCGAGGAAGCGGTCGGTGGCGTCGACATAGATCAACTTCATGGCGAAGTTGCGGCCGAAGAGCTCCTGCACCCGTTCCGCCTCGTTCTTGCGGAGCAGACCGTTGTTGACGAAGATGCAGTTGAGCTGTCGGCCGATCGCCTTGTGGATCAGCGCCGCGGCAACCGAGGAGTCGACGCCGCCGGAAAGGCCGAGGATTACGTTGGCGCCGCCGACTTTCTCCCGTATCTCGCGTACCGACTGTTCGATGAAGGATTCCATCGTCCAGTCGCCGGAACAGCCGCAGATGGTGCGGCAGAAATTCCCGCAGGATCGTGCTCCCCCTGCGGGGTGTGAACCACTTCCGGGTGAAACTGGATGCCGTAGAGACTGCGGCCGCCCATCCGGACCGCGCAGTATTCGGTGTTGCCGCTGGAACCGAGGATTTCGAAGCCGCCATCCGGCATGCGGGTCACCTTGTCGCCATGGGACATCCAAACCTGAATTTCGCCGGAAAGCCCCTGGAAAAGATCGCTTTCTCCGGTGATTTTCAACATGGCCTTGCCATATTCGCGGGCCCTGCCGCGAGTGATCTCTCCTCCGAGGGTATGGATCATCAGCTGAAGTCCGTAGCAGATGCCGAGAACGGGAATTCCCAGCTCGAAGATGGCCGGATCGCATTTGGGGGCGTGTTCGGCATAGACGCTCGAGGGACCGCCGGAAAGGATGATCCCGCGCGGATTCTCCTCGCGGATTTTCGACGCCGGCGTGGAGTAGGGCATGATTTTACTGTAGACGTTGCACTCCCGGATACGCCGGGCGATCAGCTGGCTGTATTGCGACCCGAAGTCCAATACAACAATGGTTTCACTCATATGCTGCTCTTGGTGAAAGGTTGAAATGCTGTCATCCTTTAATATAGCACGGAATCGGCGACTTTTAAAGCCGCCGATACTGCCGGATATCATTTTTTTGATGGAAAAGGGGAGGACAGTCCGCAATGTTCCACCGGAGTCGGCCGGTGCGGAGGGGGACCGACCGTGGTGACCCGTCGGTCGAAAAATCCGGCGGAAAAGGGCGTATCTCCGGATGAATCCGAGAGCACTTCGACGGAGGATTCTTCTGAAGTCGTTTCCCTGGCTGTCGCGGTGAGTGTTTCTGATTCAGGAGGAGCGGGACGACAGCCGGTGATTTCCTCCGTCCAGGCACCCGGAACGCCACGGAAGGAGAGCCGTTCGATCGGCAAAGAAACCGCGTGGAGAAGGTTGATTTTTATACTGCGAAGGTATAAGATTTTGAAAAAACAGCGGGATCTCTTGACTTTTTTATATTTTTAATTCATATTTACATATAAAAGAGGTGCGAAAGGTATAAATGAAGCGGGATGAAATCATCGAGCATTTGAAGAGCCGGATTCTTTCCGGCGAGATTCCGGCGGGCAGCTTTCTGCCGCACCGGGCAGAACTGCTCGAATACTGCGGCGCGAGCAATGTGACCGTACAGCGCGCAGTCAACCATCTCGTCGAAGCGGGGTTTCTCTGCTCCTGCGGGTCGCGGGGAATTATGGTGTCGAAGACGCCGCCGCATCGGTTTCGTTTCGGGATCCTGATCCCTTCCGGGAGCCGTCCGGAGGAGAAGGACTATGACTCCCGCTGGTCGTCGATTCTCGCGGCGATGAATGAAATTGAGGAGCATCACAAGGGATACCGTTTCGTCCGCTACTGGATCGGCCGTGAGACCCGGCCGACGGCGGATGAATACTGCCGGCTGCTCTCTGATCTTCGCAATTCCTTGCTGGCCGGGGTGATCGTGCCGCGTTCGCTGCCGCCGGAACTCCTGAAACCGCTGGACGGCTTCCCGGTGGTGATGCACGAACCGCTCGACCGTCATCTGATCCGGGCGGTTTCGCTGGGGCATGATTTTTCGGTGATGACGGCAATGGCGATCGAAGAACTGAAGCGTCACGGAGTCCGAAGGTTGGCGGTCATCATGGGGGCGGAACATAATCCGGTCGTCGTGGCGGAGATCGAGAAGCTGCTGGCCGCTTCCGGCCTGGTGACCCGCCGGGAATGGGTGCATGGTGTGTCGCACACTTCGCGCGGCGCCGTCTGGACCGAACGGATCATCCGGCTGCTCTACATGCCGGGAATCCCGGAGGTGCCGGACGGTTTGATCGTATTGAACGAAAATCTGCTTCCCTATGTCGTCGAGACACTCGGCGCCATCGGGCGGATCGTCGGCCGGGATGTCCAGGTGTGCAGCCACTGCAATTTGCCTGTCGGGCGGGTTCTGCTGGACAAGGTCGATTATGTGGCGTTCGACGCCTGTACCGTTCTGAACAGGAGCATCTGGTTTTGCATCACTTTCAACAACTGGAAAAGGAGGTTTTTGAACATGAAGTACTCATTCCCCCAGTGGCGGTCCGGTCGCGTAGAACTCCTGCCGCACACCCCGGGACTCGGGAAATCCGGAAGATGCTGCGGTTGCAGTGATTTGCGTCACGCTTCAAAAACATTTACTTTGATTGAACTCCTTGTGGTTATTGCAATTATTGCGATTCTTGCCGCGATGTTATTGCCTGCACTCAATCGGGCGAGAGAACGTGCCCGGAGCATCTCCTGCAGTACCAATCTGAAACAGGTGATCTCCGCGGCGATTCTCTATACGACTGACTATGGCAGTATCTTGTGTCCGCCGCTCGATGAGATCAATAAGCCGTGGACACACTGGTTTACTCAGAGGAATTACCTTCCCAGGCAGTCCAGACTGCTGGCCTGTCCTTCACGCAAGCCGATACCGAACGATAACTACATTCTGTATGGAACTTACGGGATGGTACACTATACGAACTGGACATCAAATGTTTATTATTATTACCGCAATAAATCCCGATTGGGAGAATTCCTGGCGAATGCAAAAGGGGCGGTGGCCCTCAACAAAATGAAACAGCCCAGCGGAACTATGGCATTCGCCGATACCTGGGTGGCGGAAAATGCAACCAGCACCAATACCGTCATGCTGAAAGGGTGTGGCTGGATAAGATTTTACCTGAATTATTCCGATGTGACGGAAAGTGCCTGGGCCTTGAATCATGTCGGAACTGGAAACAGTGCATATTACGACGGCCATGTGGACAGTATGACATTTCAGCAGGCGCGTGCATTCGAAATCACAAAATTCGTCATCGACGATAAAAGCGTCGTTTCATTTTAACTCTGTAGAAAAAGGTTTTACCACATGAAATTCCTTTACACTGTCAGCGTGGCATTGGCCGGAACTCTTCTTGCCGCCGCTGAATGGATTCCGGTGAACATCGGGCAATTTCACGTGACTCCGGGAAAATCCGTCACCATCGATTTCACCGTTTCCGGAGAAAAAGCGGAAACCGTTGCCGGAACGCTCCGCAACTATTCCGGTTCTCCCGCCGGCACGGTGACACTGCATCGCTGTGGAGAAAATCTTTACCGGCTCACCCATGCTTTTGCCCGGGGATTCCATGAACTGGAGATTCCGGGGGCACAGCAGAAGTTCGGCATCATTGCATTGCCGGAGTACAGTGGAATTCCCGACCGCTTTTTCGGAATGGAACCGCTGCTCTGCAGGGAAAAAATCGAACGGATTCGCACCACTCTGGATTTTCTGAAACGTAACGGCATAGTTTCCTTTCGAGAGTATCACGGCTGGCATCAGGAAGAACCGGAAAAGGGGAGGTGGAGACTTTATCACGGCGAAGCGATATACGAAGAAGCGTCTCGACGCGACATTTCCGGATTCTTTTTTTCGATCGTACACCCCAATGGGCCCGGCCGGAAGGAAGATACCCGACTGACCTCATCGGCACCGGGGATTCCATCGCGGCAATGGTGAGACGCCGCCAGGCAGGACTGAATGCATTGCAGATCTGGAATGAACCGGATCTGAAACGATTACCCGCAGACCAGTATCTCTCTCTGCAGGCAGTCGCCTCGTATATTCTGCGCGCTGGCGGAATCGACCTGCCGCTGGTGGGAGCCGGATTTTCCAGCTGGCAGACCGGGGAGAGACTCTGCAGCAGTATTTCGACGGCAAGATGCCCGCATTCATCGATGTTTTCGCGTTTCACTCCTACCATAAACCGGAGGAGATGCTTCGCCTGATCACCACCTATCGCTCCTATCTGAAAAAAGTGGGCAAAGGCGGAATGCCCATCTGGATTACCGAATCGGGGAAACCATGGAAGCGCGGCAACGCAAATCCTCAGCGGACCTACGGAGGTCCGCACGGGAAACTGCGGGCCGAAGCAGACGAAGACCGGGTTTCCGCCCGCTGGATCACCCTCAAGGCGGTGGAAGCGAAAGCGGGAGGCGTCGCCGGATATTTCCCCTTTACGCTGCGTAGCTTCCGCGAAGGGCCCAATAACTTCGGCATGATGGATTTCCAATGGACGCCCCACCGCTCGCTCGCCGCATATTTCTTTTGCGCTCAGATCCTGGCGAACTGCGACTACATCGGCGACCTGAACCGGCTGCCGCGCGGCATCTGGAGCGCCGGGTCTTTGCCGGTGCCGACGGGCAGGCGGTCGCCGTCCTCGATGCCGCTGGAAAATCTATCGACATTTCCGGTCGAGAGCTGCCGAAAGGCACGATGTTTGCCGCGGATGGCACGGAACTTCGTCCGAATGCCGTTGGCAAATACAAGGTGGAGGATTACTGCTATCTCCGGTTCCCCGCCGGGCCGCCGCCGGAAAATTGCAGAAGGATACTCCGCATATGGCTCTGTGGCGGCTGGCTGCAGACTATCAGGCGACTCCCGGAACGCTTCGCCGATCGTCTACCAATTCTCCCACAAGGCGATCAGGAACAAAGGGGGCTACCGGCTATCTCGCCAACCCGACAAAGTTGAAGGTCACCGCATTCAACCTCTCCGGAGAAGCGCGGGAGATTTCCCCGGAACTGGAACTGCCGGCGGGAGTCCACCTGCTAAGAGCACCGGAAAAACGTACTCTTTCCCCCGTTCTTCCGCGGTTCTGGAATGGGAGGTGGATGCCTCCGGCAATCGGGATTTTCCGTTGACTCTGCTGCTTACTGACTCCAGAAATCAATCGGCTCCGCTGCCGCTGGTATTTCTCCGTTTCGACAGAACCCGCATCGCGGAACTCGATTTTTCCAACCCGAAGAGATGGAAGGCGAACTCCTCCGGCACGATGGAAATTACCGCTGATTCAGAGAAGAAGCACTCCATTTCCATTGTGATTTCAGCAAAACCCGTGGGAGTTTCTGGACCTACCCGGAATATATCTTCAACCCCGATGAGAGCCGGAAGAACCTGATCGGCGTCTCTTTCGAGATCAAAGCCGTGCAAGTTCCTGCCGCTACTCATTTTCAGGCGGCAAACGTCATGGCGGTTTTCAACATGGGGAACCGCTACAAGTCGATCATCATGGAGAAACCGACCTCCGGAAAGTGGGAAAAGCGGGAGATTCTATTCCCGGCAGAGTGGAACCTGGAGGAAATGAAAAAGTTTCGGATCGGCATGAATCCCGTTTCCCGGAAGTTGGATTTCCGGATCCGCAATCTGAAATTTCATTATTCAAAGTGAGTTCTACGCCCGATATCGACGCGAGGTCGCGGCGCCGCCTCTGCTGAAACAGGAGAAGCAGGGCCTTCCCGTGGATGTTTCCGCAGCGGCGGGGCCGTTCCGCCGCCGCGAACTCCGGCGCCCGACCGGACTTCTCGCCGATTTCTTCCAACTTCCCCTTGCAAAAGAAGGAAATTTTGCTATACTATCCGGAGTAGAAAGCAACGGGAGGTGTGGAACATGTTTTTTTTACGAGCACTTTTCCATTGTATTGCCGCGGGATTGCTCGCCGCGGCGGCGTTCGGTGCCGAACTTGTTCCTCTCAGGGAATTCAATTTACCGCCGTCGCGCTGGTCTCCGGGTAAGTTCGGAAAATTACCGGGAACATGGTCGTCGTCGACGTCCCGCAAAGCGCCCGGAGTGCCTTGAACTGCGCCGACGCGACGGTGGATCTTGTGCCGTTCCGCGGGCAGTCGCTCTGTTTCACCATCCGGGCGCGGGCGTGGAATGTCTCCACACCCCGCGACACTTGGAACGGAGTCAAATTCATGCTCAACTACCGGGATGCCGACGGTCAGGAGTACTGGCACCATCCTTCCCGTCTCAAAGGAACCTTCGACTGGCGCGAAGTCTCCTTCACCTGCTCCATCTCTCCCTCCGCGCAGAAGGGAACTCTCAAGCTGGGGCTGCAGGACAGCTCCGGCAAGGTGGAGTTCGATCTGGCGAGCCTGAAGGTGTATACGCTGTTCCCGCTGGTGAACCGCGACTATAAGGCTCTCCTATCCGGAGCGGGTCGCCTCCATGCCGCTGCTGCGCGGGGGTGATGTCGCCGCACAAATTCACCGATGACGACCTTGAGACGTTGCATAGATGGAACGTTAAACTGGTGCGGGCTCAGATCACCCGGGCCTGGGGCAAGGCCAACACCGACCGCGATCTGGCGGAGTACGACCGCTGGCTCGACGGCAAGCTCGACCACCTGGAGGAGGTATTCAAAAGGCGCGGAAATATGGCATTCTGTTTGTGATCGACCTGCATTCGCCTCCGGGCGGACGCGATGAAACCCGGGACATGCACATGTTCTACGACAAAAAGTATGCCGATCACTTCATCAAGGTCTGGCAGCGCATCGCCCGGCGTTTCAAGGGGAATCCATCGGTCTGGGCCTATGACCTGGTCAATGAGCCGGTGCAGACCCGTCCGGCTCCGTACGATTACTGGAATCTGCAGCGGATGGCGGCGGAGGCGGTGCGCCGGATCGACCCGGATACGCCGATCATCATCGAGGCGAACGAATGGGATTCTCCGACGGCGTTTCGCTACCTCTCGCCGCTGGCGATGGATAACGTGATCTATCAGGTGCACATGTATCACCCCGGCCAGTTCACCCATCAGTTCGTCGGCAACAGCTACGGCGAACAGGGCAGGCGGAATTTTGTCCGCTATCCGGGGAAGATCGGCAGTGAATACTGGGATAAGGAGATGATCCGCAAACGTCTGCAGGCGGTTCGCGACTTCCAGAAACGGCACAACGCCCGGATTTTCGTCGGCGAGTTCTCCGCGATTCTCTGGGCGCCCGGCGCGGCGGATTATCTGCGGGACTGCATCGAAATCTTCGAAGAGTACGGCTGGGACTGGACCTACCATGCGTTCCGCGAGTGGAACGGCTGGAGTCTGGAGCACGAGGGGACGCCGGGCAACATCCGCCCCTCGGCGAACAACGACCGCAAAGAGGTGATGTTGAAAGGATTCCGCGGGGAGCTGAAAAGGCAGTAAACACCTTCTCCCGTTTCCGTGACCAGGAAGAACCGGCAGTGTCGACGACGACCGTCTGCCGGTTCGTTTCTGAAGCGGCGGCGAGTTTCACTGCCGTGAATGCTTCTTCATTGCGGTGTTTCTTTTTTCGACTGCGGGCTTCCCGGTTTCAGCAGGGCACAAAGTGGCGGCAAACGAGACAGCGTAGCTGAGCATGGCAAGAATTCCGGCGGCGGAAAATTCCCTGCGGAAAGCGAGAAAGATCGCCACCACCCAGACGGCGAGAATGGTGAATGCCGCCGCCAGCCGGAACCAGCCGGTCAGTCGCAACAACTCCCGCAGAACCCAGAGCAGATTCGCCCCCGGAATGAGGAAGAACGGCAACGGAAGCCGTTCGGCGGAGCGGAACCACCCTTCGTACAGGATCGCGGCGTAACTCAACAGAAAAATCGACCCTGCCAGCCCCGCCAGATAGTAGATTCCGTCAAGCAGAGCGAAAACCGCCAGAACCACAGCCCCGACTTCCAGCAACGCCAGAAACAGCGGCCGCCGCGCCGGACGCAGCGCCGTGAGCGCCAGCTCCACCGCGTAGGCCAGGTGCAGCAGCGGAATCCTCCCCGCGAGTGGCGGAACCAGTTCCGGGCGGGCGGGAGGTGCAACTGCCGGTTGAGACGGCACAGTCGCCCGGGATTGGGGCGAATTCGTCCGGGCGGATGGTTTCTCCAGAGTGGCGGACCCGGTGGATTCCGGCGGCGAAACCGGTGCCGGCGAGGGCGCCGGAGGGGGAGGAGGCAGCGTTGCCGCCGGTGTTCCTGACGGTTCTGCCGTCGTCTCGCCCGGCAGTTTCAGCTCTGCCAGAACCGCGGCGACGGCTTCCTCGAAGAACTGAAGCTCTTCCGGAGAGATTCCGGCCTGGTCCTCATGTGCGATCCGATTGCGGATGCAGCCGATGAATGCGAGCAGTTTTTCCACTTCAGGCGGGAAGCGCCCGGCAAGGGACTCCGACTTTTCCCGCAGGCCGTTGCCGGAGGCGCCGAGCGCGACGAGGCGGCTTTCGATCTGCCGGGTGAGCGTGATCACTTTGCCGGCAACTTCAATTTCCTGGGGATCGGGTGTGTTCATGATACGGTTCAGTTCTCCTGCGTCATACTGTAGCAAGTTCCGGCGGGAATTCAAGAGGAAAAGCGTTTTTTCACGGATTTATTCCGGCGGAAAATCGACGGTTCCTCCGGAAGCCGCTTGAAATCTTTCGCCTCCGGCATATATTATCCCGGTCGTCTCGGGTCGTGAAAAGGCGGGAATTCGGTTCATGCGGTTTGCGTTTGCTCTGTTCAAATATTTCCCATTCGGCGGTCTGCAGTCCGATATGCTGCGGATTGCCGAGTGCGCGGCCGCCCGCGGTCACGAGGTGACCGTTTTCACCGGTGCGTGGGAGGGGGCCGGGCCCCGTTCCGGAATTTGCGTGCGGCTGCTGGAGTGCGGCGGCGGCTCGAATCATCGTCGCGCCCGGAAATTCGCGGTGCGCTTCGCCGGGGCGCTGAAACAGGAGGCGTTCGACCTCTCGCTTGCCTTCAACCGGTTCGGCGGCTGTGACTGGTATTTCGCCGCCGACAACTGTCTCGCGGTGGAGATGCCGCGCAAACACTCGTCTCTGCTGTTGAAACTGCTGCCGCGTTACCGCTCCTTTCTTGAACAGGAACGGGAGGTCTTTTCCCCGCGGAGCCGGACGAATATCTTCTACATCACCCCGCGCCAGAAACGGGACTTCATGCGTTGTTACGGGACTCCGGAGGAGCGTTTTTTCTATCTGCCGCCCGGTATTTCTCCTGAATTCCGCATCCGGGCGGACGCGGAGCACATTCGGGCGGAGAAGCGCCGGGAACTTGGCGTGCCGGAGAGTTCGCTGATGCTGCTCGAGGTGGGCGGTCACTTTTTTCGGCAAAGGGGTCGATCGGGTTATCCGTGCCGTTGCGGCTCTGCCGGAGGAGTTGCGGAGTCGCTGCTGCTTCTGCATCGCCGGAGCCGCCGATGAGCGCCGCATTCGGGCGTTCGGACGCCGTTGCGGACTGCCGGAGCAGGCGCTCCGCGTGCTGGGTCCCCGGAAGGATGTTCCGGGACTGCTCCTCGCCGCCGATCTCATGGTTCACCCCGCCCGCAACGAGGCGGCGGGCAATGTTCTGCTCGAAGGAATCGCCTCCGGCTTGCCGGTGATCTGCTCGGCAGCGTGCGGATTCTGCGATTTTGTCGCGGAGGCGGGGGGGCGTCGTCGTTCCGGAACCGTGGAGCGACAGGGTGTTTCTGCAGTTGCTGACGGAGATGCTCGGCCGCCCCGGCGAGTATCGGGCGCGGATCATCTCACATGGCGGCGGACGGAATTTCTGCTGTCGGGCCGGGGTTGCCGTCGACCTGCTGGAGGAGTTCGTCCGGAATCGGACAAGTGCGGGATGTCAGGAGAAAAGGTAACAGAATGCGTGTTCTCATGCTCGGCAAGCAAAGTTCCTGGATGGGGCTTCATCTTTCACACATCGAAGCGGCCTTCCGGCGGCGCGGCCATGAGATCGCCGTCGGGGATTATCACCGGATGGCGTCATTTTGCGGGATCTCTCTGCCCCGGCACATGGCCGATGAACGTCGTCAGCGTTCGCTTGAACGGCTGGTGAAGCGTTTTCAACCGGATCTCATCTACTGCGTCGCCAGCTGGAAGTATGATTTTCCCCGGTTGAAATCCTATTATCATGGAGTGGTGGCCATCCACGATCTGGATGGACCGCACAATCCGGTCAAGAGCGTGGTTGCCGCGTTTCGTCAGGTGGATCTGCCGCTCACTGCATCGCAGTACATGGTCCGCAGTGCCGCGGAAGAGGGGGTGCAGGCGTTCTACCTGCCTTCCGCCGCGGATCCGGACTATTATGCGCCGATGGAGCTTTCGGCCGATGACCGCCGTCGCTTCCAGGCGCCGGTTTCCTACATCGGGCGGGCGACGAAGCGGCGGGTGGAATTTTGTTCGCTTCTGGCCGGGAAGGGGCTCGCATTGTACGGCGACCGCTGGCGCCGCAATCCGGAGAGCCGGCGGGCGGGGTTGGATCGCTGCGCCCGTCTGAGCCGCAATGTCGCGGGGCGGGAGCTGGTGAAGATCTATCAGGCTTCCGACGCGATGATCAACATTCTGCAGGAACCGCTGGACCAGTTCCGGACGATTTTGAGTTTGCAGTGTTTCGCCATACCCTCCACGGGCCGCTGTCTGATTGCGGAGTATGTGGAGGAGGCGGAGGCGGCGTTTGAACCGGGGAGGGAGATTCTGCTGTTTCGCACGCCGGAGGAGCTGCTTGCCCGGGTGGAACAGTGTCTTGCCGAGCCGGGATTTGCCGAAGCGGTCGGAGCGGCGGCGCGCCGCCGCTGTCTCGCCTGTCACACCCATGATCACCGGGTGGCGGAGCTGGAGCGTCTCCTGCAGAACGGGTGAAAAAAGAAAACACGGCGGCACACGAAGTGCGGAAGACGGGGAGCGTCACATCGCCGCCGGCGAAAGAGAAATGGAATATTTGCGGAGGGGGAAGATGGATTCATTTCTGTTCAAGATTGCTGCGTTTCTGCTCTATTTTTACAGCAGCCGGAAACGCCGGGATTTTCGCCGTCGCCATTCCCGTCTGGCCCGGTTGAACCGGAAACTGTTCCGGGCGGGCATCATCGGGGAACATACCTATGTGGTGCCGGGCAGCACGATCGTGGACTCCCGCACCCGGATCGGGAAATTCTGCTCCATTGCGAAAAATGTCTCGATTGGAACTTCCATGCATCCGGTGCATGCGCTGACAACGCATCCTGCCTCCTGGCGTGGTGAGGATGGAGAGCTGAGTATCCCGCCTGAAAAACGGGTTGTATTCCAGAATACACGCCCCGTCCACATCGGCAACGATGTCTGGATCGGGCTCAATGTGGCGATCATGGATGGCGTATCCATCGGCGACGGCGCGGTGATCGGCGCGGGGGCGGTGGTGACGAAGGATATTCCGCCCTACGCCATCGCGGTCGGGGTTCCGGCGCGCGTCATCAAGTACCGGTTCGACGAGAAAACCGTCGCCCGGCTGCTCAAAACCCGCTGGTGGGATCGTTCGCCCGAGGTGATTGCACAGCTGCCGCAGGGGCGATGTCGCCGCCGCGCTGGAGATTCTCGAACGGCTTGATGGCTGAATTTCAACAGGAGCAATTTCCTTCGGACGGAGTATGGGGGCAAATGTTTTCCGCAAATGTCAGCAGCTTTGCCGGATCGCCGGTTGATGTTCGCAGAGAGGAACCCCGTATGGATGGCTTGACCTTTTTTCCGGCAGCAGCGTCGATATGCCGCAGGAATTCCCGGTGATGCTGGAGAAGGCGGAGCAGCTGGATTATGTCTGTCTGCATTCCCACGATTTCATCGAAGTGGTGTTCGTCGCCCGGGGCAGCGCTCTGCACAGCCATATCGATTTGAACGGACGGACCCGTACCAACTGCCTGATTCAGGGGGGATGTCTTTTCGGTTCAGATCGGCGAGAGACACAGCTACGAGCACTGCAGGGATATGGTGCTTTACAACCTCTTTGTAAGACCGGAATTTCTTGCCCAGTATCCGGAGCTGCGCGAACTGCCGGGCTGGCAGCGCTTTTTCGGGGAGCGTTCCTGTGTGCCGGACACCATCATACATTTTCCGGCATCGATGCGTCACTGGGGAAGACTCTCGCTCGACCGTGCCGTTGCCGAATCCCTGCAGAAACGGGCCGGCTCGCTGACCATTATGACGGCGCAGATCCTCGACTTTCTGGTGACGGCGCTGCGTGGACCGGAGATGACGCGCCCGGAGGTGCATGAGGATCGTTTCAGCATCCTCCAGTCGATCGCTATGATGGAGGAAAACCCGGAGCGGCATTTCACGCTCGAGCAGCTGGCGAAAAACTCCCGGATGAGTGTGCCTGCCTACACGCAGAAATTCCGTTCCGCTCTCGGAATGTCGCCGATGAAATATCTCCTGAAAGCGCGGCTCCTTCAGGTGCAGCACTATTTGGTGTCCACCGAACTTTCCATCAATGAGATCGCCGCTCTATCGGGATTCTGCTCAGCAAATTATCTGATCAAACTCTTTCATCGGGGAGCTTGGTATCACTCCCTCTCAATTTCGCAAACAGCGGGAGCTTATCATTAAGAAATAGCAGATCGTTACATTTTTTTATGAAATTCTCTCTTGGGCTCCGGCAGGTTTTGCGGTATACTATATGCAGAAGAAAGCTTGGGAGATGAAAAAATGAGATCTGTTGAGTCTGTCTGTCTTGAACTGGATTCCCGGGGAATTGTCCAATCTCTGCGGTTCGGCGGTGTGGAGTTTGCTGCGCCGGCCGCCGGCAAGGGAGACTCTGTTTGTCTGCCGGTTGCGCGACTTCGTCGGCAATCCGCTGCAGCTGGAGGCGCGGGATTTCTCCGCCGTGCAGCATCGGAAAGACGCCGGGAACTTCTCCCTGGTCTTTTCCGACTGCGCCGCTCTGCCCGGTACCGAGGTCGAGATCGAAGCCCGGTGCGACGGAGCGGAGATCCGCTGGCGGATCGCCGTTTCGCCCGGCCGAGAGGATTTCAAGGTGGAGTGGATCGATTTCCCCGGATTCGCCTGCGTCGTTTCTCCGACGGGAACTACCTGCTCCCGTTCGCGGAGGGACGCTGGTTCGTGATCTGGAGGAACGGGAGCGTTCCGCCTCCTTCCGCTGTGAAGAAGCGGACTACCCGCTGACCGGAGTCAGCGGTTTCTATCCCGGCCCGGCGGCGATGCAGTTCGAGGCGTTCTATACCGGGGATGCTGGGTTGTGTTTCCTCTGCCGCGATCCGGAGCATGGGCCGAAGAGCATCGATTTTCGTCCGGATGGGGAGGCGGCGCTGCCGTTGCTGCAGCATTTTACCGGTGGATCGGGTGCAGTGTCGTATGAGGTCGCCGTCATCGGCTTTCGGGGGGACTGGCAGGAGGCGGCGGCGCTCTACCGTGAATGGATGGAGCACGAGGATCCGATGCTGCCTGTGACGCTGGAGACACGGATGCCACGGCTGCTGCTGGAGGCGCCGGTTCTGCTGATCTACCCGGTCAAGGGTTGCGGGCTGGATCACGGGGGGCTCATCCCCAATGAATACTATCCCTATTCGGCGGCGCTTCCGGTGGTCGCCCGGTATCGCGAACGGTGGAACTGCCGGATTCTGACGTTGCTGATGCACTGGGAGGGAACCGCACCTTGGGCGCCGCCGTACATCTGGCCGCCGAGCGGCGGGGAGGAGCCGCTGGCGGAATTTCTCGAAGCGATGCATGAAACCGGCGACGCGGTTGGGCTCTACGGCTCCGGAATCGGCTGGACGCAGAAAAGCATGATCGATCCGGCGTATGACCGGACGTCGCAGTTCGCAGAAGAACATCTCGAGAAGGAGATCTGCATCGGTCCGCGCGGGGAGGCGTTTTCCCGGGTCTGCAACGGTCCGAGGGGGCAGCGCATCGGCTATGACCTCTGTCCGAACCGGCGTTTTACGCAGGATACCGTGGCGCATGAGATCGCTTCCGCCGCACGGCTCGGAGTGGACTATCTGCAGTATTTCGACCAAAATCAGGGGTGTAGCGCTCCGTTCTGCTACTCGAGACGGCACGGGCACCCCGACCTGCCCGGCGCGTGGCATACCGCATCCATGAGGGAGCTGCTGGCGGAAGCGGAGAATGTTGCCGGTGAGACGCTGCTCGGATGCGAAAATGCGGCCGCGCAGCCCTACCTGGGCGTCTGCCGTCTGAACGATCTGCGCAGCCATCTGGCGTGGGGGGGGGGGCGTGCCGGTGCCGCTCTATCCGTATCTGTTCCACGAGTATACGGCGGGATTTTCCGGGAACGGTGTCTGCCTGAACGAGTGGGTCGATCTGGAACGTACGCCGTTCTTCCTGCAATGGGAACTGGCGTGGAACTTCGCCTTCGGCAATCTGCTTTCCGTGGTTTTGAAGAACGGCGGAAAGATTCACTGGCACTGGAATCTTTCCTGGAGCGACCCGGAACCTGCCCAGGAGCCGCTGGTGGAATTGATCGCCAATCTGATGCGCCTCCGGCGCGGCCGGGCGGCGGACTACCTGCGCTGCGGGCGGATGGAAAAAGCGCCGCGCCTCTCCTGCGGCACCCGGCGGATCTATCTGAAGAACCGGCCGCCGGTGGAAACTCCCGCGGTGATTGCCTCCGCCTGGAGTTGTGGAGAAAGAGGGGCGATTCTCCTGGTCAACTTCGGGGAACAGCCCGAACCCTGCCGGATCGATCCGGCAGAGGCACGGCCCGGGTTCCGCCTCCCGCCGGAAAAGGCAACCGTAATTACCGTGCCGCCTCTGGATGCTCTGCTTCTGGAGTGGCCCGCGAAATGAATGTTGAAGTCCGTGCCGGGCGCCGACGGCCGTGGCGTCCGGCGAAAGGACTGGTGAGGAACAATGAAAGATCGATTCAAAAAGAAAGGATAGTCGGCATGAGACTCTATCTTCTGCCTGCCCTGCTGTTGCTGTGCGGCGTGGCAGCGGCGCAAAATCCGGTGATCTCCCTCAGACCGTCGGATCTGGTGCTGGGGAAGGATGCCGTGTATCGCCGCGGCATCTATACCGTTACGGTCCCGAAACACCCCAATCCGCCCAACGGCACCCGGGGGTGGTACTGAAACTCGATCCGAAGAAAGTTGCAGGGAAAGCGATCCGCTACCGGGCGGAAATGCGCTGGCGGGGGAATCGGTTCGGATACCTCCGGCAGTCATATCGGCGGCAAGATTCTCGGCACCCATCACAACACCGCCGGAGTCGGCAGCTGGACCGCCTCTCTCCTCCCTGCTCGGAACGGAACAGGAATGGCAGGAGGTCTCCTATTTCTGCCAGTATCCCCGGGCGTTGAAGAGTGCCTCCATCACCTTCGGAATCCAGCAGGGGTGGGGGGGTGCTGGAGTTCCGCAACCCCACGATGGAGATTCTGCCTGCGACGAAGCCGTTTCCGGTGCCTGCGGACTTCGTCTGTGAATATTCGCCGGCAGTGAAGGAACTTGCCGGGCGACGCGGCGTCATGAGTCCGATTCCGGAGAAGATCACGGTTCAGGATATTCATGATCTGGGCGGCTGGGGGCCAATCTGCTGCGTTATCAGATCGTCGGCGGACTCCGCAACAACGGCCGCGACATCGCGGAATACGAGAGATGGATCGATCGCGCCCTCGACAAGCTCGATACGCTGATGCCCGCATTGCGGGAACATGACATCCGCGTCATCATCGACATGCATTTCCCGCCCGGGGGGCGTTATTCGCGCGGCGGCGTGCTGGGCACTGCCGGCGCCGAAGCCGCCGACGCCTTCGGCAACAAGGCGCGCTTCCTGATGATGGAGGAACCGGAGTACCGGCAGGCGTTTCTCGATACCTGGAAACGGATTGCCGCCCGTTACAAGGATAATCCGGTTATCTACGGATACGATCTGGTGAACGAGCCGGATCAGCGCGGTCCGGCGAAGTTTGACTACTGGACGCTCCAGTTCGACGCGGCGAAAGCCATTCGGGCGATCGATCCGGAAACGCCGATCATCGTCGAGAGCAACAACTGGTGCAGTCCGCTCACCTACGATGAATTTTCGCCGATGCCTCTGAAAAACATCATCTATCAGATCCATATGTACCATCCCGGTCCCTACACCCATCAGGGGGTGGGCGACAAGAGTTACATCGCCGAATATCCCCGGCGGGTGCTTCCCCTGACGACATCGAAGGAGGATCTGCGGCGCACTCTGCAGCCGGCCATCGACTTCCAGAAGAAATACAAGGCCAGAATGTTTGTGGGGGAGTTTTCCGTTACCGCCTGGGCGCCCGGTGCCGCGGAATATCTCCGGCGACTCATCGAACTCTTCGAAGAGTACCACTGGGACTGGACCTACCACGCCTTCCGCGAATGGGAAGGGTGGAGCGTGGAACATGCCGGTGCTCCCCGGAAAACTGCGTCCCTCCGCCGACAACGATCGCAAGCGCGTGCTGCTGGAATACTTCAGGCGCAATCAGAAAGGCAACGAGGAAGGGAGGAGATGAAAATGGAAAAGAAGAAGATTTTTACTTTAATCGAACTCCTGATCGTAATCGCGATCATCGCAATTCTGGCGGCAATGCTGCTGCCTGCTCTGAACAAGGCACGTACCCGGGCAAAGGCGATCAGCTGTGTGAACAACCTGAAGCAGGTGGGCATGGCGGCCGCAGGATATGCGTCGAACTACAACGACTTCATTCTGCCCTGCGGTTTCTGGCATATGGGACGGGAACAATCCTACTACTGGAACGTCTACTGCTACCGTAACCGGCTGCTGACGCCGCGCACGATGACCTGCCCGGAGAAGCCTTACATGCCGGGCAACCGCTATCTCGATCTTTTCTACAATAACGGTGTTTCCATCGACGACAATGTCGGTACTCCAAACACCAGCTGGGCCGCGTTCGGATACGGGGTCAACAAGAATGCTGGCGGGGTGCTTTCCGCCGCTGATCAGCCGGTGAAGTTGTCCCGTGTTCCCAAAGCTTCCCGGAAAATCTATGGAGGGGACTGTTTCCGCTCCGACAATCTCCAACCGAGCGTCTCGATGCGCTCTTCGACGCCGAGCGCCACCTGGGACGGTGCCCTTACGCCGATTCACGGAACCAGCTGCAATGTCCTCTTTGTGGATGGGCATGTCTACGCCGTGCCCGGCAGGAGTTCACCGGCGATCTACGCGCACAAACTCATTTCCACGGAGAACGCCGACGACAATCCCCTGGGAACTTGTCCCGTGATATTTACAAATGGAGAGGGGCGTATTATATTATGGGAACCTCTATCAATGCTTTTTTGGCAGAAATTTTAGAAGACAGGAGAATTTGTCAGAATGGAAAAAAATCATACGGATCCTAATCAGTTCCGCGGCACAGACAGTGAAAAGATTGAACAGGCAATCGCCAGCGCCTCCGGAGGAGCCGGTATTGTACATATTCCCCCACGTCGTCCGGATGAGACATCTTCCCGTGATTTCTGGCTGCTTGACCGAGCGATCCTGGTTCCAGCCAATCTCACACTGCTGCTGGAAAACTGCCGGATCAAGCTGGCGGATTCCGCCCGGGACAACCTGATCCGCAGTGCCAACTGCGGTCTGGGTATCCGGGAAATCTCCCCATCTCCAATCTCCGCATCATCGGAGCTGGGGACGCACGCCTTGAGGGGGCGGATCATCCCCGAGCCACCGGAGATGCCGCCAAGACTCTCGGCGTTCGAACCTTCGGCACCGACTCCGACAGACCGGGGAGAAAATCCCCGCGGGGACTGGCGCAACATCGGCATTCTGCTGGCAAAAGTACAAAACTTTACGATTTCCGGTATAACGATACGAGATTCCCACAGTTGGGCGATGTCGCTGGAGTATTGTTCTGACGGAGTGATCCGCGATATGACGTTTCACTCTCGCGGTTGGAAATGGATCGACGGAAAAAAAGAGCCGCTGCTGAATCAGGACGGCCTCGATCTCCGGCGTGGATGCCGCAGAATTCTGGTGGAAAACATTTCCGGAGCCACCGGAGATGATCTGCTGGCAATGACCGCAATCCGAAGCGATGCTGCTCCGGAAGTCCCGGGAAGCGAAGTAACTTCGACGGAGAAAAATGAACGGGACAACGATCTTTGCCATATTATAATCCGGAATGTGATCGGGCACTCAGCCGGCGGTCATCAGATCGTGCGCTTTCTGAATGCCTCCGGGATCCGCATCCATCACGTTCTCCTGGATGGAGTGATCGACAACTCTCCGGAGAATTGCAGAAACAATGCCGCCGTCCGCATCGGCGACCGGGTTGCAGCCTGGGGCGGCATCGCACCGCTGGGAGATACAGCCTTTCTACAGATCCGCAACATCCAATCCCATGCACATCGGGCGATTGCAATTGTCGGTTCCCTAGCGGATTCCATTATCGACGGCGTCATCAACGAGAATCCGGAAACTCCGCCCGTTTATTATGAATCCGGGCAGGAATATACCCGTAATCTGGTCTTGACCAATCTGCTGACGGTCCCGGTTGACGATGAAGCGTCTGAATAGAGACAAAAAAATATCTTGCAAAACAAACAGATCCGCCTTTTCAGTCTGTTGCCGCAGTAACGGCATTCCGCGGCAATCGGTTCAAACAGGATGTCGCCCGGCATTCTCCAGCGGCACCATCCATAGAGAGAAAATCCGCTTTCCCGGAATTCCGCCAGCGGCAGGGGCGAAATCTTCATCGTCGCGTGCTATAATAAGAAATGACACGAAACGAAGGTGTATGCCCAGAGAGGAAACGATGCTGAGTTACGAGAAAAATTTTTCTCCCCGCCGGTCCGACGGCCGGTTTGTTTCGACGATGGCCGCTCACATGGAGTTTCTGCGGCGACTGAAACCGGAACTGGCGCTGCCGGAGGAACTGACCCGGGAAAGTTTCGTCTGCTACCAGGACCGGGTGAAGGAGAAGCTTCGCGAGCTTCTGGGAATGCCGGAGTTCACGCCGCAGCCGCCGCCGGTTCGGCTTTGGCGGAAGGAACGCGACGGTTACCGGCTCGAAAAGTGGGAGTTCTATCCGGACGACTACGCGGCGGTTCCCTTTCTGGCGCTGATCCCGGAAGGGGCGTCCGCGGCGCATCCGGTTCCCGGCGTGCTTTGCCTGCCCGGTTCGAATCACAGCAAGGAGTCGCTCGCCGGGGAGCCGCAGCCGCCGCATCCGGAGTGGCCGCAGAACCGTTTCCCGGAACGGAACGCGCAGGCATTGCACATGGTGCGGAACGGCATGGCCGCCTTTGCATTCGACAATCCCGCCATCGGGGAGTGTGCCCTGCATGCCGCGCCGGAATTCGGAGAACTGCAGGGGATGACCCGCGTTCAGATGTGCCACGGCCTTCTCGATTCCGGAACCTGCTACGTCGGGCTGGCAACTTTTCAGAAGCTCTGCTTTCTGGAGCATCTGGAGCGGTTTGACTTCGTCGATCCGGAACGGATCGCCATCTCCTCGCATTCCCTCGGAACCGAGACCGCCATCGCCACCGGGCTGCTTTTGCAACAGGATCAAGGCGATAGTCTTCAACGACTTTCTTCATGATGACCGCCGCCGTTACGTCAGTGTGACCGAGGAGCCGGAGCGGGAGATGATCCAGGATATCGGCAACTGGCACATCATCCCCGGCAAAATGCGTTACTTCGCCTTTCAGGATCTCTGTGCGGCTTTCGCCCCGCGGTACCTTGCACTGACGGAAGGGGGGGGCGGAGGAGTTTCTCTCGGTCGTCGAGCGGGCCTACCGGGTGTGCGGCGCTTCAGATCATCTGCAGATCACCTTCTATCCGGCCTACGCGGATCCGGCGACCCGGACCATGCATGAACCGGTGCCGCTCTTCGGGCTTTCCAAAGCGGACTATTACACGAAATACAGCTATGTCGTGGTGCCGGATCACTCCTTCCGGGCGGAACCGGCGCTGAAGCTGCTGAAGCGCTGTTTCGGTCTGGAGCAGAGCCGTGCATGAAACCTTTTTTCCGCACGGCCGAAGCCCGGGGCGGCGTCTGCGAGATCGCCCAAAGCCTGCGGGGCGGGGAGTACAGTTCCGCAGGAAACTGTACTTTTTCTCATTCTTTCCTCTTCCGACTTCGTCGCAATCCGGGGAGCGGTGACGATTCCGGATTTGACAATCTGCTTTTTCAAGCTATTTTAAGCTGTTGATAAATGCGGGACAACATCGACGACGGCGAACTTGACCGCGTGCGACGGGCCGGTGATTTCCGGAAAAACAGGGAGGGATTCAGATGAAAGAGGCTCTGAAGAGCTTGGCGGAACGGATCGAAAAAATTTTGACCGCATCGAGACGGAAGAGGCGACGAAAAACGCCTTCATCATGCCTTTCATCCAGATGCTGGGGTACGATGTATTTGATCCTACGGAAGTGATTCCCGAGTTCACTGCCGATTTCGGTATCAAGAAAGGCGAAAAGGTGGATTATGCGATTTGCCACGAAGGGAGTCCCGCAATCCTGATCGAATGCAAATCCTGCCGTTCCGATCTTCGGCTCGACAATGAGAGTCAGTTGTTCCGCTACTTTCACACCACCAAAGCGAGTTTTGGAGTCCTCACCAACGGAATCGTCTACAAGTTCTTCACCGATCTGGAAGCTCCCAATATCATGGATTCCAAGCCGTTTCTGGAAATCAACCTCCTTGAAGTGGACAAAATCGATCTCAATGAACTGGTGAAATTCACGAAAGCCGACTTCGACGAGAAGAGCATCCGGGATCGCGCCGATGTGCTCAAGTGTGCGACGGCTGTGCGCAATGTCCTGATGGAGGAGCTGTCCAATCCTTCCGAGGATTTTGTCCGGCTGGTGTTCAAGAAGATGGATTGCGGCGGCAGCATGTTTACGGAAAAGGTCCGGGCAAAAATTACTCCGCTGGTGAAATCCGCCATCGAGACCGTGATCAATGACAAGGTCAAGTCTCACCTCAACAACGCCCTGAACACCACCGAGGCCAAGTCCGAGGAGATCGCGGCGGCCACTGCGCAGTCGGGGAACGAGACGGCGCAGGAGGTCGTCACCACACAGGATGAAATCGATGCTCACAACATCATCCGGGCGATTCTCTGCTGCGATATTCCGGTGGAGGAGATCGCCATGCGGGACGCCAAAACCTATTGCGCGATTCTCTACCAGGACAATAACCGCAAACCGATCTGCCGGCTTTTCTTCAACAATCCTGATCGCAAATCCGTCATGTTTTTCGACGACGAGGGGGAGGAAAGAGTTTTCATTCAGTCGCCGGCGGATTTGTATTCCTACGCCGACCGCCTGAAACGCACGCTGAAAAAGTATTGCGACCCCAGGCACGTCTGACGGCGGCGGTCTTCGGCAGATCCGGCGGGGGACATCCCGGCAAATTCCTTGAAAAATCTCTGACGAGGAGGTACAGTATGACACCACCTCCCGGCTGTGCTGTGGAACGTGCCACTCTCAAACTGTCAGGAAAGAACGTTTACATGTCGATACTGGAGCAATTCAATCCGGGGCGCGTTCCGGCGGAACGCCTCCTCCGCCGCGGCTCCCGCAGCTGCTATGCAATCATGCACTTCGGACTCAACACCTTCTCCGGAAAGGAGTGGGGGTACGGCGATGAGGATCCCGCCATCTTCACCCCCGCCGCCTTCGACGCCGAACAGATCGTCCGCGCCTGCCGGGACGGCGGGCTTTCCGGCATCATCCTGGTCTGCAAGCATCACGACGGTTTCTGCCTCTGGCCGACGAAGACCACGCCGTACAACATCACCCGTTCGCCGTTCCGCGGCGGGCGGGGGATCTGGTCCGCGAGGTCGCCGACGCCTGCCGCAAGTACGGTCTGGAGATGGGATTTTATGTCTCCCCCTGGGATAGAAATCACCCGGATTACGGCACCCCCGCCTATCTCAAGGTCTATCAGGCGCAGCTGCGTGAAATCTATTCCGGATACGGCCCCGCGTTCGAAGCGTGGTTTGACGGCGCCAACGGCGGAGACGGTTTCTACGGCGGTGCCCGGGAAACCCGCCGGATCGACGCTTCCACCTACTACGACTGGGGCAGCACCTGGAAGATTGTGCGCGATCTCCAGCCGGATGCGGTGATCTTCAGCGACATCGGGCCGGATGTCCGCTGGCCCGGCAATGAGAACGGCCTGGCCGGAAAGGAGGCGTTCGGTTCCTACACGCCCCATGCCCCCGTCGCCGGGCGGGAGCCGGCTCCCGGATTCGCCTGCTGCGCGGAAGGGGAGAACGGGCATGCGGACGGGCGTTTCTTCATTCCGCCGGAGTGCGACGTGCCGCTGCGGCCGGGTTGGTTTTACCATCCGGAAGAGGATGAACTGCTCCGTTCGGTTCCGGCTCTTGCGAAAAATCTACCTGCGTTCGGTCGGATGCGGCGGGTTCCTGAATCTGGGGATCGCTCCCGACCGGCGCGGCGTTCTGCATGAAAATGATGTCCGCCGCCTGCGGGAGTTCCGCGAAATGGTCGAAGCGTTGAACGGCGAAGATGTCGTTTCCACGGCGCTTTCCCTTTCCGCCGGAGAGGAGGCCGTGGTGGAGTTTGGTGCAAAGCGGGCCTTCAATCTGATCGACATGGCCGAGGATCTCTCCGCCGGGGGAGTCCGTCACCGGATACACGATCGAGGTGCGGATCGGCGGCGTCTGGCGGGAGATTGTTTCCGGGAAGGCGGTCGGACTGCGCCGGATGAAGCTGCTGCCGGAGATCGCCGGAGATGCGCTGCGGTTCCGGTTGACCTCCGCCGTTACCGGTGCCGCGCGGCTGACGCTCGCCTGTCGGCCGGTCCCGGCGGAATTGCTGAACCCCGAGCGGAAGGGGCCGGCCTGCCGGACCGGGAGAATTACCTCGAACTGCCCCCGGGGAGAAACGGGGGATGGCGCTGGAGTGGCTCTTCGCGCAGCCGATCTTTTCGCATGGATTTCTCTATACGCCGGTTCCCGGCCGATGGGCCGGCACGCCGGACAAATACCGGTTTGAACTGTTGATCGACGGGCAATGGCGGACTGTTGCGGAAGGGAGTTCGCCAATTTGCGGGCGAATCCGATTCCGCAGCGGGTGTTGTTTGCGAAGTGCGCTGCCTCCGGCTGCCGTCTGACCGCGACCCGTTGCCTGGAACCAGGGGATGAGCCGGTCTGCGGCGCATTCGGTCTGCTGATCGACTGAACTGCCGTCATTCCATTTCCGCGGTTCTGAAATCCTGCCGGAGCGAATCGATCGCTCCTTTCCGGCCGGGAGCACCGCCGGTGTGCTCCGCAATACTCCACTTCATCGAAAAAAAAGCGGGGCCGCTGTTTTTTTGATATAGGATTTAAGCATATCATGATATAAGAAATAAGTATTTGCTATTTTAAAAAATCGTTTACATTGAGAAGTGACGAGCTGATCGCTTTTGAGCCGCAGGAGAATGAAGTCATGCGGGAGGCATTGGAGATGCGCGGATTGTATTTCGCTGTCGGAGTGGTGGCCATCATCGCTTTTTGCTTTAATTGTAGTTGCGTGTGCGGAAAAAACGAAAGGGGACTCCATGGGAAAACACATTGAAATTACCATCGGTTCCGCGCGTTTTCAAGCGGTCCTTGAAGAGAACGGGACCGCCGCCGCGTTTCTGCGGGAACTGCTGCTGACGGTCGAAATGCGGGAACTCAACGGCAATGAGAAATATGCCGATCTGGCGACACCGCTGCCGACGTCGGCGGAAACGCCCGGAACAATCCGGTGCGGCGATCTGATGCTTTACGGCAGCTCCACGGTGGTGCTCTTCTATGAGAACTTCTCCTCTCCCTATCGTTACACCGTGCTGGGGCACGTGGAGAATCCCGACGGCTTGCAGGTCGCGCTGGGGCGGGGAAATCCGACCGTGACATTTGCAGCTGTTCCGGAGGAGAGAGAAAAAACGGCTCGCATCCGACGGCGCGGTCATCCAGCGGGAAAATCCTTCCATGCCGACGCGGGTGCTGAAGAGCGGCACGAGGATCCGGATGCACTTCGGCGATACGGTCATTCCCGGCATTCTGAACGACGGTGAAACGGCGAGGGCGCTGATCGCCCGGCTGCCGGTCACCGTGCGGATGAGCCGGTATTCCCACGATTTCTGCGGTGTGCTGGCGGAACCGCTCCCTGTCGAGAGAGCGAGGTGCATTACGGCTGGCTCAACGGTGATATCGATTTCGCCCGCGACGGCAGCTATTTCACAATTCTCTTCGCGGACGAGGAGAACTCGGAGCAATATGGTCATCAGATCAATATCGGGGTCGTAACGTGTGAGCTCTCCCGGCTTGCCGGGTTGCGCGGCAGTTACGAGGTTCGGATCGAACTGGCAGAGTGAATTTGCAATTCAGGAGGAATGAGCAATGGATTATGAATTGAATGGAAAAGTCGCTCTGGTTGCTGGTGCAACCAGCGGGATCGGCAGGGCGACTGCGGAGATGTTCGCCCGGGCGGGAGCTTCGGTCGTTCTGGCGGGACGGCGGGAAAATCTCCTCCGGGAAATTACCGGTTCGCTGACGGCGGAGGGGCTCAACGCCGCCTGGACCGTCTGCGACGTGACCGACGAGGAGCAGGTCCAAAAGATGGTCGCATTCGTTGCCGACACCTTCGGCCGCCTCGACTGCGCCTACAACAACGCCGGAATCATGAGTGACGACGTGGAAACCGCCGAACTGGAATCCGCCGAGTTCGACCGGGTGATGAACATCAATCTGCGGAGTATGTTTCTCTGCATGAAGTATGAACTTCAGCAGATGCTCCGCCAGCAGGGCGGGGGATACTCCATCGTCAACTGCTCCTCCATCGGCGGTCTGATCGGCCTGCCGGGGCGGGTGGCCTACCACGCCTCCAAACATGCGGTGCTGGGAATGACCAAGTGCGCTGCGCTGGAATACGCTTCCCGCGGCATTCGCATCAACGCGGTCTGTCCGGCGACGATCGAAACTCCGATGGTGGAGAAGATGCTGGCGACCGGTGCGATTCAGGGGTGGCCGAGCCGATCGGCCGCTTCGGGCATCCGGAGGAGGTGGCTTCGACAGTGCTCTGGCTCTGCAGTCCGGCCGCCTCGTTCATCGTCGGGCAGGGGATTGCGGTCGACGGCGGTTATACTGTGAAATAACGTTTATGGTTGCAGGAGGAAAATATGAAACAGGTTCTGTTGATCTCTTCGAGTCCGCGGCGCGGCGGAAACTCCGATCTTCTGTGCGATCAGTTTCTGCGGGGCGCGGCGGACGCCGGTCACTGTGCGGAAAAGATTTTTCTTGCGGAGAAAACGATTCACTACTGCACCGGATGCGGCGCCTGCGCCAACGCCACGCGCCCTTGCGTACAGCACGATGACGTCGCGGAAATTCTGGAGAAAATGGTCGCCGCCGATGTGATCGTTCTCGCAACCCCGGTCTACTTCTACACGATGTGCGCCCAGCTCAAGACGCTGATCGACCGGAGCTGCCCGCGTTACACGGCGATTTCGAACAAGGAGTTTTACTTCATTCTGACTGCGGCGGATCCCGGCGTCGAAGCGATGCGCCGGACGGTCGAGAGCCTCCGCGGCTTCACCGAGGATTGTCTTGAAGGCAGCCGGGAGCAGGGCATTCTTTACGGCGTCGGCGCCTATGAGAAAGGAGAGATCAAAGCTCTTCCGGCGTACCGGGAGGCGTATGAAATGGGGCGGGCCGTCTGATCCCGCCCGAAACGATGGAGGTGAATGCGGAATGAGACGATTGATTCTAACAGCAGTTGCACTGCTCGGCGCGGCGGGGAATCTCTGCTGCGGACAGCATCCAGGGAAAGGAGACCGAAATGAATTCCATTGCGAACGACACCCGTATTTTCAAGATTGATCCTGCGGTCAGGGCGCAGGATATCCGGTTCAGAAACCGGTTCGGCATCGAACTTGCCGGCCATCTCTACCTGCCGAAGGGGTTTGACCCGGCGAAGAAGTACGCTGCGATCGCCGTCAGCGGTCCGTTCGGGGCGGTCAAGGAACAGTCCTCCGGATTGTACGCGCAGGAGCTGGCGCGGCGCGGCTTTGTGACGCTCGCGTTCGACCCCTCCTTCACCGGAGAGAGTTCCGGGGAGCCACGGTTTGTGGCGTCGCCCGATCTCAACACGGAGGACTTTTCCGCCGCGGTGGACTGCCTTTCGCTCCTGCCGTACGTCGACGCGGGAGAGGGTCGGAATTCTCGGCATCTGCGGCTGGGGCGGATTCGCCCTTAACGCCGCCGCGAACGATCCCCGCATCAAGGGGACGGCCGCCGTCACCATGTACGACATGAGCCGGGTCAGCGCCAACGGCTACTTCGATTCGATGAATGCCGACGGCCGTTATGAACTGAGGAGGCAGCTCTGCGCACAGCGGCTTCAGGATGCGAAAAGCGGAAAATATGAAACCGCCGGCGGTGTGCCGGATGTCCTTCCGGCGGATGCTCCGCAGTTCGTCCGGGACTACTTCGCCTACTACAAGACCCCCCCCGCGGCTATCACGCCCGCTCGCTCAACTCCAACCAGGGGTGGAACAAGACTTCGACGCTGGCGTTTCTCAATGCGCCGCTGCTCACTTACAGCAGCGAGATCCGTTCGGCCTGTCTGCTGATTCACGGTGAAAAGGCACATTCGCGTTATTTCAGTGAGGACGCTTTCAAGAAGCTGACCGGTGACAACAAGGAGCTGCTGATTGTTCCCGGCGCGAGCCATGTGGATCTTTACGATAACTTCGAAAAGATTCCGTTCGACAAGCTCGAACAGTTCTACACCCGCTATTTGAAGTAAGGGCGTATTTCCTTCTTTCGCGGCCGGAGCGGCGCAGTCATGCCTGCTCCGGCCGCGTGATTCTTGCCTCCGGGAATTGGCGGGTGGAAATCTTGGCGCTCATCAATCTGTTTGACCCTTTGTCTCTTGCGTCCGTGAACTGCATTGCTGCTGCCGGTTGTCCTGGAGAAATGGACTCACCGGCCTTGTCCGGAGAGTTTGAATCGACAATTTGCCTTCTCTAAATTGCAGGCCTTGAAAAATCGTTTCTCCAGCGGTATAGTATGAGATGTATTTTTGATTTTGACAGCCGGCAGAGAGGGGATGAAATGAGCTGCTGTTCTGGAAAAATTGCGGAGACCGGCGTTTTTTTGCCGTTTCGGGAATGTCGCCTGAATGCCGCCGGTTTCCGTGTCCGCCCGATGCCGTTTTTGAAGAATTCCTGCAATCAGCAACATAAGAAAGGATTTCCGTCGCCATGAAGAAGTGGATTGTCATCCTGGTCGTGATTGCCGCCGTCGCCGGCATCGGGGGTATGCGTATTGGAACTATCGGCGCGCTCAGGAGATGCTTCATCCGAAGTTTTACAGCGGCAACGGCCGGCTCGAGGCCACCGAAATCTATGTCTCCTCCAAGCTGGCCGGGCGAATTGGAGAAGATCTTCGTCAAGGAAGGTGATCTCGTGAAAAGGGCGACAAGCTCGTGCAGATGCAGACCAGCACGCTGGAGGCGGAAAAGGCGGCGACTCTCGCCAATATCAAAGTGCAGGAGGGCGAGCTCGCCATGGCCCGGGCAACCGTCAAACTCAAGGAGAGCGCGTTTTCCGGGGCGGAGAAGGAGTTCAAGCGTCAGAGCGCGCTCATCAGCAGCAACGCGGTGAGTCAGCGCGTGTTCGACGAGGCGGAAACAAAGTACAACAACGCGAAGGCGGATCTGGAATATGCCCGGGCCAACGTCATCGCCGCGGAGGGGCGGGTCGCGGAGCAGAAGGCGGAGCTCCAGCGCATTGAAGCGGACCTCGCCGACAGTACGCTGGTCGCGGCCTACGATGGGCGCATTCAGTATCTGCTCGCCCATGAGGGGGAGGTGCTCTCCGCCGGCGGCCGGGTGATGAATCTGGTCAACCTCACCGACACCTACATGACCTTCTTTCTGCCGACGAGCATTGCCGGCAGGGTTCAGATGGGGGCCGAGGTGAAGCTGATCTTCGACGCGGCGCCCCGGTATGCGATCAACGCCGGGTCACCTACATCGACCCGGTGGCCCAGTTTACGCCGAAAAGCGTGGAGACCCAGGTCGAGCGGGAAAAGCTGATGTTCCGCATCAAGGCCAACCTCAACGCGGAAAAGCTGCGGCAGTACATCTCCAACGTCAAAACCGGCCTGCCGGGCGTCGCCTGGGTGAAGCTCGATCCGGAAGCCGACTGGCAGAGCGCCCCGGTCAAGACCCTGAGGCCGGCGAAGTGATTCCCGGTGTCGCCACGCTTTTGTCTGGAACTCTCAGGGAGATAAAATATGTCGCCGACATCGATGGATGACCGCCGGAATGCCCCGGTTGTGGAATTCCATGATCTTTCGCTCTCCTACGGCAGGACGATCGGCATCGAGCGCCTGACGCTGGCACTGCCGCCGCGCAAACTGATTGGCCTGATCGGTCCGGACGGCGTCGGCAAGTCGACGCTGCTCTCGCTGATCACCGGAGCGCACGCCATGCAGAAAGGGGAGCTCCACGTTCTGGGCGGGGATATGCGGAGCGCGGAACACCGCAGCCGGATCTGCCCGAAAATCGCCTATATGCCGCAGGGACTCGGGAAGAACCTCTATTTTACGCTCACCGTCGAGGAGAATCTGCAGTTTTTCGCCCGGCTGTTCGGACAGGATGTGCAAGAGCGCCGCCGCCGGATCGACCGGTTGACCCGGAGTACCGGTCTCTACCGCTTTCTCGACCGCCCGGCGGGAAAACTCTCCGGCGGAATGAAGCAGAAGCTCGGGCTCTGCTGCTCCCTCATCCACGACCCGGATCTGCTGGTGCTGGATGAACCCACCACCGGCGTGGACCCGCTGGCCCGGCGCCAGTTCTGGGATCTCATCGACAACATCAAGAAGGAGCAGCCTGATCTGAGCGTGATAGTCGCCACCGCATACATGGACGAGGCGCAGCGGTTCGACTGGCTGATCGCCATGGATGACGGGCACATTCTCGACACCGGCACGCCGGAGGAGCTGCTGAAGAAAACCGCAACTCTGAATCTCGACGCGGCATTCATCAAACTGCTGCCGGAGGAGAAACGCGCCGGCCATCATGAGCTCATCGTTCCGCCGCTCGAAACAGATGGCGAAATCTCGATTGAAGCGGAGAATCTGACCAAGCGGTTCGGCGACTTCACCGCGGTCGATCACGTGAACTTCAAGATCCGGCGCGGAGAGATATTCGGCTTTCTCGGCTCCAACGGCTGCGGCAAGACCACCACGATGCGGATGCTGACCGGGCTGCAGCCCGCGACCGAAGGGGTGGCGAAACTCTTCGGCAGGCCGATTGACGGCGAGTCGCTCGAGACGCGGAAGCATCTGGGGTACATGACCCAGCTGTTCTCGCTCTACAACGAGCTCACGGTGCGTCAGAATCTGGAGTTGTACGCCAGACTCTACGACATCGCACCGGAGGAGATTCCCGGGCGGGTGGAGGCGATGCTGGAACGGTTTGAACTTACCGGCGTGGCGGACCGGCTCCCCTCTCAGCTGCCGTTGGGGATCAAGCAGCGCATGTCGCTGGCCGCGGCGGTCATTCACAGTCCGCAGATCCTGATTCTGGACGAGCCGACCAGCGGCGTGGACCCGGTGGCGCGGGACAGTTTCTGGGAGCTCATCATCGAGATTTCGCGCCGCGACAAGGTCACGGTGTTCATCACAACCCACTTCATGAACGAGGCCGCCCGCTGTGACCGCATTTCGCTGATGCACGCGGGCCGTTCGCTCGCCTGCGACACGCCGGAGGCGCTGATCGCCGCGCGCTCCGCCGCGACGCTGGAGGATGCGTTCATCGGTTATCTGGAGGACGCCGACCGCGGTGCGTTCGAAGCGGCGGGAAGCGGCCGCCGAAGGCGCCGGTGCCCCGGCTGTGGCGGACAAGAGGAAAAAGAGGAGCTTTTTCAGCGAACACATCTTTGATTTCGGCCGCTTCTACACCTGTTTCTGGCGGGAATTGCTGGAGCTGCGGCGCGACCGTATCCGGACCACTCTCGCCCTGTTCGGTGCGATGATCCTGATGGTGGTGATCGGTTACGGGATCAACATGGATGTGGAGCATATCGATGTGGCGGTTCTGGACTGGGATCAGAGTGAGTTGAGCCGGGAGTATCTGCTCGGCCTCTACGGGGCGCCGCGGTACTTCAACGTTCACGACCCGGTGACCGGCCATGCTGAACTCGACCGACGGATGAAGAGCGGTGAACTGCAGATGGTGGTGGAGATTCCGCCCTCGTTCGGCCGCGACGTTCAACGGGGAAAAATCCGGGTGTCGGGTACTGGGTCGACGGCGGCGAGCCGTCGACGGCCGAGACGATTGGCGGCTATGCCCAGGGGGTGCATTCGCTCTGGCAGCAGCGGTACGCGGAGCGGCAGCAGCCGGACAGCGGTGCGGCGGAAGTGTCCGTAGAGAACCGTTACCTGTACAATCCGGACGTTCTGAGCCTGCCGGCGATGGTTCCCGCGGTGATTCCTCTGCTGCTGATGATGATTCCTGCCGTGCTGGCGGCGTTGTCGGTGGTGCGCGAAAAGGAGCTCGGGTCGATCATCAATTTGTACGTCACTCCGGTGCGACGTTCTGAATTCCTGCTCGGGAAGCAGCTGCCGTACGTGCTGTTCTCTTTCGCCAGCGCTGTGCTGCTGGTGCTGATGGCGGTCTTTCTGTTTGACGTGCCGATCAAGGGGAGCATTCCGCTGTTGATGGGGGCGCTCTTCATCTACTGCATTCTCTCTACCGGCATGGGGCTGCTCTGCTCGTCGGTGACCCGGAGCCAGATTGCGGTGATTTTCCTGACGCTGATTGCGACGATGCTGCCGGCCTCGCAGCTGTGCGGATTGACCAATCCGGTGCCGAACGACGGCAGTCTCAGCAGCATCGTGGGCAACATCTATCCGACGACTTACATGCTGCTTATCAGCCGCGGTGTATTCAACAAGGGGCTCTATTTCGCCGACATGGCGGTGCCGGTTCTGATTCTGACGGCGGAGATCGCGGTCATCTGCGGGCTCGGAATCCTTTCGCAAAGAAAACAGGAGCGTTGAACGATGAAGGAATCGCTTCGACACATTTTCAGTCTCGGCTGCAAGGAGATCGTCGGTCTGTTCCGAGATCCTCTGCTGGTCGTTTTGATCATTTACGCGTTCAGCGTCAATGTCTACATGGGGGCGAAGTCCGTGCCGGACGCGATCTCCAATGCCGCCATCGCCATCGTGGACGAGGACGGTTCGGCTCTGAGCAAACGGATCGGCGACGCCTTCATTCCGCCGCTGTTTCTCAAGCCGGAGAAGATCTCCCGCGCGGACATCGACCGGGTGATGGATCAGGGCCGATACACCTTTGTGGTGGTGTTTCCGCCATCCTTTCAGGAGAAGGTGCTGGCCAATGACAATCCGGAAGTGCAGGTCAATGTGGACGCCACCCGCATGTCCCAGGCCTTTACGGGGAACGGTTACATCCAGCAGATCATCAACCGCGAGGTGAGCAGTTTTCTCGGCGAGGAAACGCAAAGCGAAGGACCCGTTTACAGTGCGGATATCATCATCCGCAACCGGTTCAATCCGAATCTGACGAAGAGCTGGGAGGGCGCGGTGAGCGAGCTCATCAACAACATTGCCATGATCGCCCTCATCCTGACCGGGGCCGCATTGATTCGCGAGCGGGAGCGGGGGACGCTGGAACACCTGATGGTTACGCCGGTCAAACCGGTGGAGATTATGATCTCCAAGATCTGGTCGATGTCGCTGGTGGTGCTGGTGGTGACCGGATTCTCCCTGTGCATGGTGATTCATCAGTTCCTGAACATTCCGATTGCGGGCTCCTTCTGGCTGTTCATGCTGGGGGTGCTGATCAACCTTTTGCAATGACTTCGCTGGGAATTTTTCTGGCCTGCTTTGCCAGGGACATGCCGCAGCTGGGAATTCTGATGATTCTGGTGCTGATGCCGATGCAGATTCTTTCCGGCGGAACGACCTCGCAGGCGAACATGCCGGAGATCATTCAGTTCATCATGCGTTTTGCTCCGACCACCTACTTTGTGGAGTTCAGCAAGGCGATTCTCTTCCGCGGGGCGGACTTCAGTCTGGTCTGGAAGATTTTCGTGCAGATGTTCCTGCTCGGTGGCGTCTATTTCTTCGTCGCGCTGCGCCGGTTCCGCAAGTCGGTTGCCAGTTGAATTGGAGGCGGGCGGGTGATATTGTAGCCGGGTGAAACCTCTTTGCTGTTTTCCGGAGGAATGAAACGGTCATGAGATCTGAGCGAAACAATCTGGCGGAGCTGATCGAACAGGCGCAGGGGAGGAAGTCCGCCTCGCTGGTGATTCGAAACGTCTCCATCTTCAATCTGATCACGGGGCAGATGCAGCGGGGCGACATCGCCGTCTGCGGCGACCGCATCGCCGGTGTCGGGGGGCCTTACCGGGAAAATGTGAACTGGACGGCACCGGCCTCATCGCCGTGCCGGGATTCATCGACGCGCATGTCCACGTGGAATCCTCCATGGTCACGCCGTATGAATTCGAACGCTGCGTGCTGCCGCACGGCGTCACTACGGCGATCTGCGACCCGCACGAACTGGCGAATGTCGCGGGAACCCGGGCGATCGACTATTTTCTGGAGTGCGCCCGGCGGATGTGTATGGATCTTCGCATCCAGATCTGTTCCTGCGTTCCCTCCACGGAGCTGGAGACCTCCGGCGCGGTGCTCGGGGCGGAGGAGCTGCGCCGTTATGTCGCCGAACCGCTCTCCTGCGGGCTTGCCGAATTCATGAACGTGCCCGGTATTCTGACGGAAGATCCGGAGGTGCTGGCGAAGCTGGAGCTCTTCCGCAATCGTGTTGACGGCCATTGTCCGCAGCTGGCCGGGAAGGCGCTCGACGCCTGCCTTGCCGCCGGCGTCAGAAACTGCCATGAATCCCACACGCTGGCCGAGGCGGAGGAGAAGCTCGCGCGGGGGATGCAGGTTCTGATCCGCGAAGGGTCGGTCGCGCGCAATCTGGATGCGCTTCTGCCGCTGATCACGGTAGGCAACTCCCCCTTCCTCTGTTTCTGCACCGACGACCGCAATCCGCTGGACATTGCGGAAACCGGCCATCTGGACCATCTCATTGCCCGCGCGATCTCCGGCGGCGCCGATCCGCTTGCGGTCTACCGGGTGGCCTGCTGGTCGCCCGCGGTTCATTTCGGACTTTCCGACCGGGGGGCTGATCGTGCCGGGCCGCCGTGCGGATTTGGTTCTGCTCTCCGATCTGGAGCGCTGTCAGGTGGTGAAGGTTCTGAAAGACGGCGTGGTGGTCGATGAACAACGTTTTGCCGCGCGGGGAGTGCCGCCGGATCCATCGCAGTTTTTGAATACAATCCGGTGCGGCGAGGTTTCGGCCGAACAGTTCCAAGTGCATTCGGCGCGGCCGCGGACGCCGGTGATCGGCATTCGGCCCTCTCGCTGCTCACCGATTTTCTGACGCGGGATCTCCCCGTCGTCGAAGGATGCAAACCGTGTGTGCCGCAAGAGGATATCGCAAAAATCGCCGTGCTTGAGCGCCACGGCCGGAACGGCAATATCGCAGTGGGATTTGTCAAGGGGTTCGGCATGAAGTCCGGCGCGATCGCCTCCAGTGTCGGTCATGACAGCCACAATCTCTGCACGGTCGGCGTATCGGAGGAGGATATGGCGCTGGCGGTGAATGCTCTGCGGGAGGCGGGGGGCGGGTTTTCCGTCGCCGTCAACGGCCGGGTGCTCGATCTTCTGCCGCTGCCGGTGGGCGGGTTGCTCTCCTGCCACGATTTCGAAACCGTGGCGGAGGAGCTGCGGCGGATTCATGCGGCGGTGAAGGCGACCGGCTGTCCTCTGGAGACGCCGTTTCTTCAGCTGGCCTTTCTGCCGCTGCCGGTGATCCCGTCTCTCCGGATTACCGACCGGGGCATTGTGGACGTTGAGAAGTTCGCGTTTGTCACGCCATGAACCGGCGGCCGCCGCCGGCTGTCCCTTTCCCGGACGATATTACGGCAGAAGTTCGACGTCGTAGACCGGATTTCTGCCGATGGCGGTGTACCAGGTTCCGCCGTTCCGGGGGGAGGGCAGGGTGTCGGAGCCGGCCGGTTTGAGCCCGGTTCCGTCGAGCGTGGCGGTGACTTTGCCGTCGGTAAACCAGACTTTCAGGATCAGCCAGTGATCCCGCGACGGAGTGCCGAGCGGAAATTCGACGCTCTGTCTGCCGTTGGCGACTTTGAGCTGACTTGCCGCATTCTGTGTCAGAATCCGGATGGAAAATCCGCCTTTCCGCAGAAGCGAGGTGACGGCCTCCTTCTCCGTGAGCCGGAATTGGAAGCGGGCGCTGTGGGGCGCGGTTTTCGTCCGGCCGAGCTGAATGGTGACCAGGTCGGCGTCGGACCAGACGCCCCAGCGGCCCGGTTCCGGTCCGGCGGTGCGGATCAGCGTCGGGTGATAGAACACCTTGCGGGCGAAAGGGGAAAGTTTCTCCAGATCGACCGCCGTGCCCGGCCCCGCCACGATCTTGAATTCGGTTCCGGCAGGAATCGCGCCGAGATCGACCGAGGCGTCCGGTTCTTCGAAGGCGAGGATTCCCTTGCCGCGGGCGACGCTGTCCCTGGCAAGCTGAAGTTTTTCATTTACCCCGGCCTGCTTCAGGGAGTCGGCCCGGAGGCCGCCGTCACCGGCGATGATGCCGAGATGCGGATTTTTCGCGTCGTTCCCCACCTCCAGATTGGCGTAGAATTCGAAGAGACTGCCGCGCCACTCCGCGAGTTTATGCATCCGGTCGACCGAGAGGATATTGTTGAAGTAGCGGAAATTGACGAAGTCGCGGATGGCGCGGCCGAGGACCGGCTGCGGCGTGGTGAAGAGATTCCCGTAGGGCCAGATCAATGTATTGTTGAAGACCAGAAAACCGGGATCCGGCGCCATGACGAACCGTTTGGAGACCAGCGCCGCAATCTGGTCGACGTCGAGACCGCCCATTTCCTTGTGCTTCCAGTTGCTCCCGGAGACGCCGATTTTGAAGACGCCGGGGCGGAACTTTGCCGGATTCAGGCCGTCCGCCAGTTTCTTGAATTCCGGCGTACAGGTCACGATGTTGCGGTAGATGTAGATCGGTCCCGGCCACGGCTTGCCGCCGAGCGGCTGCCAGGAGAGCGGTTCGAAAATGTCTTCAAAATGGTTGTTGAAGATCCGCATGTCGCTTGCGTGGTTTTCGGTTTCGATTGCGTTGTCGACGATCCGGCGGAAGCTGTTGCCGTAGACCTGAAAGTGTTTCGCCCGGTCGACGCACCAGCAGGACATCCCTTCGAAGCTGTTCTCGATCAAATTGTTGCGCACGTGCCAGTTTTCGGCGACACCGCCAACGATGCCGGTTTCGTAATTCTTCACCTTCTCCCTGTCGACGTTGACTCCCTTGCGGGCCCAGAAATAGAAGAAATGTTTCTTCTGAATGTCGGTCTTGCCCCATCTGGCAATGGTGTCGAGCACGTCGTCGTAGGTACTCGCCTGATCGTAGTGGCAGTTCTCGACGAAAACCGCGTCCGCTCCGCCGAAGCCCCAGACCCCGGCGCGGCATCCCTTGAAGAAGCTGTCGCGCACCACGACGTTGCTGCCGCCGGTGACCACGCCCGCCGACCCGGGGGGTCTCAAAGGTGATTCCGGAGAGGATCACGTGGACCGGCTTGCGCTGGGATATGAAGAAGTTCGCATCCTGTTTCCGGTAGATGTGGTGCCCGTTGTAACCCGGCGCAAACGGCGGGGAAACCGCGATCACATGATCGTTCGGATCGGTCGAGCCGTAGCGGCCGGAAGGATGGAGCCGCACATACAGCTTTTTCGATGGTTCATCGAAATAAAATCCGTTCTCCGGGGCGGGATAGCCGTTTTTGATCCGGAAGGTTTTCAGCCCCTCCATCGTGGAATAGGGGTAGAGATCGATGTTGGAATAGAGTACCCGCGACGGCGCGCGGCCGCACGGCGCGCTGTAGATACCGGGCGCTTCAGCTTCCTGCTGAAATTTCACTTTTTTTCCCGGATCGCCCGTTCGGCGCCGGTCAGAATCACGCTGCCGGGTTTGCCGTCGGCCAGAAAGGTGATCGGCTGCGCCGCCGAGCCGTAGCGCGCCAGCTCCACCGTCTCGAAGTAGACGCCGGGGGCGATGCGGACCGTATCGCCGGGATTGACCAGATCGGCGGCCCGCTGAATGGTGCGCAAAGGCTTCTCCTTCGACAGTCCGTCGTTCCGGTCGTCACCGGTGGAACCGTTCACATACCGTGTCACCGGGGTTGCGTTGTGCGAGAGTGCGGAACCGTTGCCGTTCAGGCCGAGTTCCTCATCGGAGAGCGCTTCCCGCCACACGGTGATGCCGCCGATCCGGGTGCCCGCCGGGGCACGCATGGAACAGTTTTGCTGTTGTTCCGGCGGCCGCCGATGGCGAGGAGACCATCTCCCGCGGCCGGAGTGATCGCTTCCACATCGGGGCATTCGACTTCGCCGCGGTAAACCACTTTACCGGTTGCGTGGTCTCGTATCGCCAGCGTCAGCATCTCGCCGGGGGAGAAGCGCAGGATGCATTCATACCACTGCCCCGGTTTGAATTCCGGAGCGCTTTTGCCGAAGACGGTCTGGATGGAGTCGCGATTCCCGGCGGAAACCTGTCCGGCGGGCTTGTTGCCGTCGAGTTCATACGGATTTTTCGAGGCGAACCCCATCTCGTAACCGCGTCGCCCGTCCTCGGTACGGTGGCGGGAGATGATCGCGCCGACCGGCTGCTCCGGATAGCGGACCACTACCCGCACCGTCAGGGGCGCCGCCGTGGCGGAATGAAATCGCGGCCAAGGTGTTGCCGTCGAGCAGGATCACCTGTTTTTTCAACTGGTCATCCTGCACGGTCGGCAGCGGGCGTTTCGCGATGGAACCATCCGCCAGAAACTGCCGGAATCGGGAATCGGCCGCGGAACCCGGTTTCTGCCAGTCGAATACAGGAGTTGGCGCCGCGTCGGCGTGAAGCAGTACGGCTGCGAACAGCAGAGCGAGAAACTGTGTTTTCATGGTGTTCCTCCTCAGCGGCTGTAGACTTCGTGCCAGAATTGGGAATAGATCGGCAGATCCCGGTTGCCCTGGGTACCGCTCTGAATCGCGAGCAGTTCCGCGTTGCTCAGCCAGCCGACATGACCGTCGACGAAACCGACGTTTGCGCCGTTGTTGTGACGCCGCGGAATGAAAGCTCCGTTAAATATTCCAATCGGTCGCGAACTGACATTGTTGACCGCTCCCGTGATGCTGGTACTGGAAGTTTCCGTAACCAGCATGCGTTCACCCGGTTTTCTCACTTTGGCGAGTTTGCTGTAGCGTGCCTCAGGAATTGCTCCCGACTCCGTGAGCTGGAAATTGAGGTAAGTGTTGAACGAGTAACTGCCGTTCGGCATTCCGCCGTCGTTCGGCGCGGTAAATCCCGTACCGTCTCTCCGTCCGGCAGGACAGACGCCGATCGGGGTGACGTCGGTGATGGACAGTGCACTGCCGGGGATGACGCTGCCGCTGTTGATGAACGGAATCAGCGTGTGGCGGTCGCGTGGGGAAAAAAATCGGACCGAGGAAATAGCGGGTGGCATAGTATAAATCGTTGCCATCTGTTCCACTGATGATTTTCCCCAGCCGTCAAAGGTATTCGAATAAAACGACATTGCAAGATTCAGCTGCTTCAGGTTCGATGTGCAGCTGATCGCATGCGCCCGGCTGCGTGCCTTGTTCAGCGCGGGCAGCAGCAGCGCCGCCAGAATGGCGATGATGGCGATTACCACGAGAAGTTCTATGAGGGTAAATCTTCGCCGTTCACTCATGATCTTGTTTCCTTTTTTTGAGGCGCTATGGAATTGGATGGTGGAATAACTTTCTGGAACAGCCGGGGAAAATCGGCCGGGGAATTTTTTCCTTCATTTTCCCCCCTTTGCAGAGTGTCGGCGGAAGGCCGGTCGGTGTGGAATCATGTGGCGCGAAGGTCACGGATGGTTCGGAAAGCCGGCTCCTCCGTCCGGCGGTGCGGTGATAATCCGCCGCGGTGGACTCTCCGATCCACAGCACCTCTTCTGATGCAAGGTCCTCCAGCTCGAAACGGTAATGGAGACGTGCCGGAACGGGATGGATGCCGAGATAGTGTTCGTAAATTTTGCTGACCAGCGGCATCAGGTCCGGCGTGTTTACAATGGTGATCGACGGGGTGTTGACGCGGGCCTGTTCCGGACTGCCGAAGGAGACGACGGCGATATCCTCCGGCACTCGAATCCCGTGATCGGTAAGTGCGCGGATGACACCGCGTGCCGCTTCGACCGAGGTGCAGAAGATGGCGTCGGCCCGTCGAGCTTCCCCTGCCTGCACCAGATGACCGGCATAGTGGATCGCGTGGAGAAGGGAGGGTTCGGGAGGAGTCGTGCGGTCGTCCCAGACCATGCCGGTGCAGCCGTACTTGATCAGAGCCCGTTCCCACGGCAGTTGACGCGAGGAGGGGTGGTTGAGATTGGGTTCTACCGTAAGGAAGTCGATCCTCCGGCAGCCGCGCCGGTGAAGAAACTCCACCAGACGGCCGATCGCCTCGATGTTGATACCGTCGAAGCAGCGGATTCCGTAGCAGGTCAAATCATTGAAGAGCGAGATCATCCGGTCGCTGCGGCGGCGGAGCTCTCCAGCAGCAACGGGTGGAGCGGGCTGATATTGAAAAAAAATCATATCGAAATCCTGATCCAGCGTCTCGTACACCACCGCATCCTCGCTGTAGCGGAAAGGGATATCCTGATAACTGCACCCATATTTGCAGGCGGCTCCTGCGATGGCGTTGCGCCACTTGTCGGCGAGGGAGATGGCGCTCGGGTGGAGGTAGGCGACCCGCAGTTTCGGCGAGTTCCCCGGCGCTCCGGGAACCTCCAGCCGTCCGTTGGCGGCCCGGATCACCGTGCCGTCGTCGATCAATTTCTGCATCGCCTGCCGGGTGGTCATGTAGCTGATCCCGAACTCCTGCATCAGCTTGGGAGCTCCCGGCAAAGCGCCTGAAAGGTAATCTCCGTGTGCAATCCGGTGCTGAAGCACTTCGGCGATCTGTACGTATTTAGGAATCCCTGCCATTCACTGTTCCATGTCTATAATTTTATATCTAGATAGTTTTCTGTATATATTATAGCAAAATTTCGATCGATGTCAATACCCTGTCGGAAAAAGTATGAAAATCGGTTGGAAGGCCGGCGGCATAGCGGCGACCGGCCGTGGAGCGGGAGGAGCGGGCCGGGGTGCACGTCGGAGGAGCCGCCCGGAGAGATGAGTTGGGAAATGTTTTTGCGACCTATTGCCGGGGATGGTATTTTATCCGTATGGAAATCGCGGGGACTTGCGGAGCGTGGCGAAAGATTATTTTTCTCCCTACGGCACTTATGTCTTCGGCAGTCTGCTGCCGCCGGACGAGCTCGAGAAACGGTTGCGGAACGCGTGCCGGAGCTGGACCTTCTTCGGCGCGGGCGAATTCCGGAATTATTTCTTTCGGCGGACTGCAAAAGGGATCGTGTTGATACCGTATCGTCTTATGCGCAACACCCTGCGGGCACGGTTGCATCTGATTGTGGAACCGGGAAGGAACGGTCGCGGTTCCCGGATTCTGCGCGGATTTCAAATGCTCCTGAATCAACTGGAGAAATAAAACTTTCTCTCTTTACGGGAAGAGCTCGGTACGCGCAAGAATGTTCGGTGCGATCAAGATCCGGGTGGGGTGGCTGACTGAGGAGTTCATGATCAGCGTCAGTTCTGCAATCACCCGCGCAGCGAGTTCCCGCTGTGGCTGGACTGCTGAAAACCGGAGGAACGGGCGATTCTCGAAAGCCTCCGCCTTCAGGTCGAACGCCGCGGTCGGGAGGTTCCGCTGCCGCAGAAACTCCACCAGCGGCGCTGCGGAGAACGAATAGTGGTAGAGAACTCCTGGAGTCGTGAACAACAGGCCGTCACAGCGGGAATTCCGGATGAATTCGAAGATTCCGTCGTGGGTGTAGTTCTCGTCGATCCGGTAGATCCGTTTGCCCGGTTTCAGCCCCGCTTCGCTCAAGGCCTGAATATATCCCATTGCCCGCTCCTCTGCGGAGGGAATCCGGTCGGCGACCCGGATCAGGGCGGGGCGACGGCAGCCGAGTTCGAGCAGGCGGCAGGTCAGCTGATGCGCTCCGTGGAAATGGTCCAGCGAAACGGTGGAGCAGCGGGCGTCGAGGCGGCACTGATCGAAGAGGATCAGCGGATATTTCTCCTCCACCAGCTGCCGCACCAGCTCCCGGCTCCGCTCTTTCAGGCCGGGGTAGAGAATCATGCCCTCGCACTCCCTGCGGATCGCCCGGATCGCCTGCGCCTCCTCTTCCGGATTGAACCAGGGGTAGCGGCGGAGCCGGAATGCGTATCCCAGCCGGGCAACTGATCGTTCCAGTTCCGGGAAGAATTCCGGCCAGCCGCTCCCGGCGGCGGGAAAGACCACGCCGATCTTCTGCTGGCGGCTCTGCGGGTCGTTCGGTGCGATTTCGGGTGCCAGCAGTGTCCCCGTTTCTTGATCCGGCAGATGCGGTGATCTGATTCGAGCAGTTCCAGAGCGTTCCGCACAGTTCGGCGGCTGACGCCGAAAAAATACGGCCAGTTTTTCCTCGGTGGGGAGCCGCCCGGCCATACGCCCTTCGGGAGAGAAAATGTACTCTTTCAGAATATTGTGCAGCACCATGTAACGGGGCAACGGCGATGCGGAGGTTTCGGGAGGTTTCTCCGGCCGGTGGAGCCGGGAGAAGGTGCCCCGGTCGAAAACGGCGAGCTGCCGCGCGAACTTCTCATCCGGGATCAGGCAGCAAACGACCCACGAGAGCCACGGATCCGTCTCCGCCGCGTCCTGCGCAATCTCCGGGGGCGGTACGGAATCTCCCGGTATCTGAATTGAATTCGTCATGCGGAACCTCAGCTGGCATTCTGCACTGTATGCCTAAATATAAGTGATTTTTCACCCGATGTCAATCGGTTCAGCTGGGGAGAAAGGCCGGAATTTTTAAATATGTATCTATATTGTATCTTCCGCAAGGATTGCTTTTTCCTTGGAATACGGTATAATTAATTCAAGAAACCGGAAACCTGAAGGAGAATGGAGCATGGCGGTAAAATTTGGTTCAGTCAACCGGAGAAATTCCGGATGGAGCGGAAAGTTTTTTACTCTGATCGAACTCCTCATCGTAATTGCGATCATCGCGATCCTGGTTTCCCTGCTGCTGCCGGCGCTGAACAAGGCGCGGGACTCCGCGAAGAACATAGACTGTATCGCCCGCACCAAGCAGTTGATGCTGGCCATGACCTCGTATACCGATGATAACGGAAACTTTCTGCCGTACATCAGCGAAAACGGAGCAGGAGACTTCTCGCGGCTCGCTTACAGCGGAGGAACCATCCCCAATCTGCTCGGCAAATATCTTGCCGCCCAGTCGACTGAGAGCCGCGAGAAGAAGGCGGCAGTCTGGGAATGTCCGCGGCTGCCGTACACCAGAACAAACGGGGTAAACCGCGATTTTTTCTGCGGCAAGTGGCTGAACGGCTGCCTCTTCACCGACCGTTCAGGAACACGTGGACGTAAACTGGTAAACATCAAAACCCCGTCGGCCAAAATTCTCTTTATGGATACGCTGGATACCGTTACCGGAAATTACGATTACAACCTCTACTTCCGCCCCAGCCGGACCGGATACGATTCATTCTCCGTCACACGGACCGGAGCGCATCAGCCCGGTAACGGAGCCGCGTTTCTCGACGGCCATGCGGAGGCGATCCTTCAGCATTACTGGATGAACGGCACGATGACGAGCGCGAACCTCACGGCTTTCAACGCTCACGAGGAGTACCAGCCCGGTGCCTCGGGGAGTATTCCCCTGTAAATGACGATAAGAAAGGATGTGATCGATGAAACAGGTGTGTTTGTCGCTGATTTTGTCTGCCGTCTTCCTGCTGCCGGCGGCGGAACTGCCCGGATGGTTCTCCCGCGGCGGGAAAGGGCGGATCGGAATGGGAGAACTCGCATTGTCGCTCACCCATCTCTCCCCCGCTGGAAGCAGACCTCGCTGCGGTCCGCCGGGAAGGTCCGCTTTGCCGACGAGGCGGGGGCGGTGATCGGGGAAGGGGCGTATCAGGGGCGAAGTTCCGCGAGACGTTTACCCCGGCCGGGAAGGACAAACTTCATTACGAAGGGGTATTTTCCGCTTCTGCCGAACTGCCGACTCAGGCGCTCTTTCTGGAGTTCCAGATCCCGGCGGGCACTGCGAACGTCTCGATCGACGGTGATACCATCACGCTTCCATCGCGCTATGACGCGAAGAAGTGGGTGGTTTTCAACAACAAAAAGGTGGAGGAGTTCTCCATTCCGCTTGCCGACGGTTCCGTCTGGACGGCGACCGGCGGTTTCGTGGTGAGGATTCAGGACCAGCGCCGCTTCAATGCCGGAATGAAGGCTCCCTTTGCGGTCCGCTTCTACTACGCGCCGGAAGAGGGAAGACCGGAAAATTTCCGTCTCACCGCCGATTTCCGGCTGGAACGCGGCGAAAGCGCGGCGAAACTCCCCGACTGGGTCCGGCTGGAAGAGAGCGGCGTGCTGAAAATCGAGACTCTGCCCTTTACCGTAGTCCATGCCGCTCCCGGATGGCAGTGGTCGCGCCAGAGCAGTTCCCCGGAAACGAAACGGACCTTCCGGGAGGGCGTCGTCACCGTTTCCGGCAAGTTCGGTCTGGGAGAGCTCCGGGTGACGGCGGAGCCGCTCACTCCGGCGGCGTTCCGGTACTCCGCGCAGTTCTGTTCCGACCGGCCGTTTCCGACGCTGCTGCTGGCGATGGAGTTCTCCCTCTCCGCCCGGGCGCGGCAGATCGAAGTGGACGGGCGCAGAGTCGATCTGCGCACCGAATATGACGCGGCGCGCTGGGTCCCGGTGAACAACCGCCGGGTGCGTGAATTCTCGTTTCCGCTCGACAGCGGTTCGATGCTGAACATCTCCGGAGATTACGTGCTGCGCATTCAGGACAACCGGAAGTTCAATCTTCCCGGTTACTCCGTCCGGCTCTACTTCACGCCGTCGAAAGGGGAGTTGACCGGGGCGGAGTTCTCGGCGAAATTCGAACTGCGGCGGCTCGGCGTGCTGGTGGTCGATCTTGCTCCGGCGGCGAATATGGGATTTGCCGACGAGGTCGCCGGAGACGGAAAGGCGGCTGGACCGATCAGGGACCCGCCAACGACCTGCGCATGCTCAAACCGGGAAAACTGACCGTCGGCGGCGTGGATTTCACCATCGCCGATCCGGCCGGAAACGACGGGCGTTCGGCGGTGGTGCTCGGCCGGAAGTTCCCGCACGAAGCGACGGTGAAGCTGCCCGGCCCGGGGCGGTGGCTCTTTCTGCTGCATGCGCTGGCGTGGCCCGGCGGCAGAAAAGCGGGGACTCTTTCCGTCGCCTTTGCGGACGGCTCCCGGCAGGAGATTCCGGTGGAGAACGGGCGCGACGTCGGCAACTGGTGGGAGCCGAACAACTTCGCCAATTCTCTCATCGCCTGGTCGGCGGAGAACCGTTCGAGTTACGTCGGGCTGGGATTCTCCCAGTTCGAACTGCGCCGGAATGATCCGGTTTCGCTGACCTTCCGGATGGCGAATCCGAAGTGCTGCTGGATGATCGCCGCCGCGGCGCTCGGCGACGGACGCCAGGCGACGGAGGGGCTGGCGAAAACCACCTACATCGTGGAGAACCGCGAATGGATCACCCTCGATTTTCAGCCGGATGTGCTGTCGGGTTCTCCGCTGGATTTCTCGCATCAGCTGGATGCTCCCGCCGGGAAGTACGGCGCGGTCCGGATTTCGCCGGAAGGGAACTTCACCTTCGAGCAGGCGCCGGAGAAGCGGATCCGTTTCATCGGCACCAACCTCTGCCTCTCCGCCAACTATCTGCCGCACGAGGAGGCCGATCTGCTGGCGGACCGGCTGGCGAAGACGGGATTCAACGCGGTGCGGTTCCACCACCACGACAGCGGCATGCTTCGACGCGGCGCAAACGACGGACTCACGTTCGATCCGGCGGAAATGGACAAGCTTGATTATCTCTTCGCCGCGCTGAAGAAGCGGGGCATCTACATCACCACCGACATCTATTGCAGCCGCCGGATCAAGGCCGGGGACGAAATTCCCGAAGCGGTGCTGAACAATCCGGCGTTCCAGATGAAGGCGCTTCTGCCCATTTCGGCGGCCGCGCTCCGGAACTGGAAGGAGTTTGCGCGCCGCTGGCTCACCCACCGCAATCCCTACACCGGCATGAGCTGGGCGGAGGATCCGGCGCTCTACGTGGTGAGCTTCACCAACGAGAACAACCTCGATTTCTGCTGGAACACGGTGCCGGAGATCGGGGAACTCTACCGGAAGGCTTTCCCCGGCTGGATGGCGGAGAAATATCCCGGCGAAACGGCGGGCCGGGCGGATCCCGCCGTCAACCGGCGTTTCCGCGAATTCCTCTACGAGCGTCAGCACCGGTGCATTCTCGACCAGATGGAGTTTCTGAAGAACGAGCTGAAGCTTGTCGCACTCTGCACAGACCTGAACATGCAGAACCGGGTGCCGCTGGCGCTGATCCGGAACGATCTGGATGTGGTGGACAACCACAAATACCATGATCACCCCTCATTCCCGGTCAATTTGTGGGGGTTGCCCAATCAGTTCTACCAGCGTTCCGCGATCAGCCGGCTGGGGATGAGGTGCCGCTGCGGCTGCTGGCTCCCCGGCTCTTCGGCAAGCCTTACGGCATCACCGAATTCAAGTTCTGCCCGCCGAACCGTTTCCGTTCCGAGGGCGGGCCGTTGATCGGCGGATATGCCGCGCTGCAGGGGTGGAACGCGCTCTACCAGTTCGCCTGGTCCCACTCCCGGGAGGGGGAATCTGCGGTTCGTCGGCGGCAGTACCTTCAACTACGCCGCGGAACCATTGGCGCAGTTTTCGGACCGGCTGGCGATGTTCCTCTTCCGGCGGGGCGATGTCGCCCCGGCGCGGGCGGCGTTCGGCTGGAGCGTGCCGGAGAATCTCTGGAATTCCGATGCGCCGGAAGCCTATCCGCCGGAGTTCAGCACACTGGGGCTGATCTCCCGGATCGGCACCGTGGTCGGAGAGCGGGCGCCGCAGGGGTGCGGCTGCTCACGCCGGAACAGGCGGAGGGAAAATCGCCGCTCGCCGACCGTCGGATCGACGCGCTGCGCCGAGAACTGCTCGACCATCGGATCGCGGTGAGCGATACCGGAGAACTCCGGCTTGACGCCGGGCGCAACACGCTGGCGATCGCCACGGCCCGGTCGGAGAGCGTGACGGTGGCGGTGGGCGCGCTCCGGGCGGAGCGTCTGAGCGTGGAGGGGCGCGTGTGCCGCAGACGGTGTCGGTCAGCACGCTGGATGAGCGTCCAATCGGGGAGAGCGGCCGCATGCTGCTCTTCCACCTGACCAATGTACTGCCGAACAAGACCCGTTTCTCCGACGAGCGGATGACGCTGCTGGAGAGCTGGGGGAACCGCGTCTTCTGCTGCGCCGTGATCCGGTCAAGGTCTCGCTCAAGCTGGAGCCCGGAATGCCGCCGACGGTCGACGCGCTGCGTTTCGACGGGAGCACGGCAGGGCGGGTGGCGTCGAAGTTCGAGAACGGCGTTCTCACCTTCACCGCGGATCCCGGAGCGTTTCCCGGCGGCGTGATGGCCTACCTTCTCTCCCGCCGGTAAGCCGGGATCATTGCAACGGTGTCGACCACTTTTGAGGCTTTGGCTTTCCCGATGAATCTCCTTTCCTGCGCATGGTTCAAATAAGCGAAGAGGGTTCCCCGTGCCGTGAGTTCGACGGTGTAGCCGCACAGGTCGAAGCTCTTCGAAGTGTTTTCCCGCGCGAAGTAGATTTAAAGCGAATCGTTCTGGAGTATGTGCCGTGCGAAAATTTTTCTTGCAGGATCTCTGCACAGATTTCAAGCTTTGCTGAACCGACTGGTATAGAAAATGAGGTCGTGAGATCGGCCATATGCCGGGAAAAGGCGGCGAGCAGAAAGAAAGCGGAATTTTGTGTCGGAAGGTTGAAAGATTCCCGTGAAGATGCTATTATTATTCTTTGTACATACTCTCTGCAGTAATCGGGGAGCATTTCAGAAACAGCAGGAAGGAGAGGATGGCTTATGCCGGATCTTTCTCTGGGAAAATTCTGCATTGGTGCAGGCTTCGGCAATGTCTTGGTGCGATGAGGCAGTGTTCGGAGCAGAGGAATGAATAAAATTCTCTTCATCGGCAGACCGTCGGCGGCGATAAGGTGTCGTCCGGGCGGTGCTTGCTGGTCGGCAGATGAGAAGGGCCGCGGACGGTGTTTCGTCCGCGGTTTTTCTTTGTCCTTTTTGAAGAGAATCAGAATCATGCAACATTCAGAACCGAATTTCACTGCCGGGAAGATCCCGGTACAGCTTTTTCATTTTTCCGTGCCGCTTTTCTTTGCTAATGTATTGCAGGCGGCCTATCATCTGGTGGATATGATGGTGATCGGACACTTTGTCGGCAGCTCCGGGCTGGCGGCGGTCGGCAACGCATCCATGCTCTGCTTCATCATCAACAGCATCGGTATCGGCATCACGCTGGGCGGCACCGTGGAAGTCGCCCGGGCGCACGGCCGCGGCGACAGCGTGGCGGAACGGAACGCTGTCGGCACGTTGTTTGCCGTCACCGCCGCGGCTGCGTTGCCGGTCACCGTGTGCGGATTATGGTTCAGCCGGGAAATTTTTCTCCGGATGGATATCCCGCCGGAAGCGCTTCCGTCCGCCTGTGAATACATGTACATCCTGAGCTGCGGAACTCTCTGTTCATTCGGCGGCAATGCGGTTTGCGCGCTGCTGCGCGGCCTGGGGATTCCCGCCGGCCGCTGTTGTTCATCTCGGTGGCTGCGGCGGTCAACGTCGTGCTGGATCTGTTGCTGGTCGGAGTATGGAGTCTTGGAGTTCCCGGAGCGGCCTGGGCGACGGTGGCGGCGCAGGCCGCCGCCATGCTGACCGGAATCGGCTGTTTATGGCGGCAGGGCTTTTTCCACGGCTTTGATTGGCGGAGTTTCTTCTCGGCGCGGAAGACATTGCCGGGGATTTTGAAACCCGGAATCCCGAGTGCAATGCAGATGATCGTGGTGAATATTGCGTTTCTGCTGGTGACGGGAATGTTCAACCGTTTCGGCATGGCGGAGAGCGCGGCGGCCGCGGTCGGTCTCAAGGTCAGCACGCTGGCCGGCATGCCGTGCTGGGCGGTCGGACAGGCGGTGACCGCCATGGCCGCGCAGAATATGGGCGCGGGGAAAATCGCCCGGACGGCCCGGATCTGGCGGTACGGAATCGGGCTGGGTGTGCTGTTCACCGGAATCGCTGTATTGCTGATTCAGTTGACCGCCCGGCGGATCATCGGCTGTTTTGATTCTTCGCCGGAGGTGGTGGCGTCCGGCGTGCTGTATTTGCGTATTTTTTGCTCGTTCAGCGGATTCGCCTATGCGGTGATGTACATCTCCGATTCATTTGCCACTGCGACGGGGGCGCCGCTTCTGGCGTTGTGCAATGCACTGCTGGAAGCAGTGATTCTGCGGTTGCTGCTCTGCGGTCTGCTCGGATTTTTCTGCGGCTACGGCTTTGCCGGAGTCTGCTGGGGAATGGCGCTTTCGACACTGCCACCGGCTCTGATCGGTCTTGTTTATTATCGCTTCGGTGCCTGGCGCCGAAGATGAGCAGAGAAAATCGGTCAGCGGATCAGGACCAGTTCCGGGAACAGGCGGCTGTTCCGGTACGGCTCGGTGCCGGGCGGATTCAAGGTCAGGCCGGTCTTCCTGCCGTTCCGGTCGTTGTCGTTGACCAGCAGCGAGAAGCGAAGAGAATTACCCGCTTTCATTGCGATGCCGGGCAGCACCTCCGCCGGAAAGAAGAGATCATATTGCAGGGTGTTGGGAGAGGTCTGTTTCACCGCGACCCGCACGGCGGTGTCGATCCCTTCGGCGGCGTTGGCTTCGCCGATGAATCTTCCTGCGGGGGCGTGGTTCAGGTAGGCGAAGGAGCTTCCTGCGTCGTGAGCCCGACGGTGTAGTCGCACTGGTCGGCCCCGTCGGCGAAGTAGATCTGAAGCGAATCGTTCTGCCAGGCGGCGGGCGGCGTGTCGGCGAAATGGAAACAGTCGTCGGTGACGATCACGGAGAGTCCGATTCCCCGTTCATTCCAGAACCCGGCGAATTTCGCGCCGAGGTCCTCCGGGCCGGTATGCGGCTGCTGGTTCCAGACCGGGCCGGGATTCGAAACGGTGTGCCGCTCCGCATTCGCGGCATTTTCGCCGTACATGGCAAAAACCGGTTTCGGAGCGTTTCTGCGGCGATGGTCGTCTCCCCGGAATGGAGTTCGACCGGCAGCCGGTACTCCTGCATCGACTGGAAGTTCCCCGTTTTCCGGAGGAAACGGAGCACTCGCTTCCCGCCCGGCGGCAGGGAGGTTTCCGCGAAGGCCGGTTCGACGGCGAAGGCGGTGCGCGGCGTGACGGTGAGGCGTTCCGGCCGGTTGGTCCGGTTGGCGACGGCGACGGAGAGCTCCCGGCGGCCGATGATGGAAACATCGAGCGTGAAGGGATTGCCCAGTCCGCGGAATTCCAGATTGCCCAGCACCGTTCTGAACTCCTCTTTCGGGAGCCGCAGATAGAGCGGTGCGTTTCCGACGCCGACGGCCCGAGCGGCGATCCGGTTGCCGTCCATGTCGCGGACTTCGACCGCTTCGGGAATTCTGAGAACGGCATGGGATTCCTTCTCCATGGTGTAAAGCACCGCAAGCGGTCCCTCCGCCGCCCGGGGAAGAGGAAGCAGTGGAACGCGCTGCCCAGCGGAAACTCCTCGCCGCGCCCGGCGTTGGAGAGCTGTTCGATGGCGGCGTTGACGGCGCTGAAGGCTTCGAGCACCAGATTTTCCCGCCCCGGATGCCGCTCCAGAAGTAGGCGAGCCGGAAGGGGGCCCCACCGCTCCGGCGGCGGCGTGGTGGACCAGATTGACGGCGCAGTTCGCCGCGTGATCGGATTCGGTGTCGGCAAAGTAGGGGCGCTGTGCTTCGCTGTCCATCTCCCAGACCGCGTGGTTGCGGACTCCGTAGTACGCCTCGGTGTTCCAGAGCGGGCGGGGGCGTTTTTTTCGCTGAGAACGGTACGGTATTTCGTCAGCTGCTCGAAAATCTTTCCGGCATCGGGGGTTTCATTGTATCCGTGAAAGGAGTAGATGTCGATGGTGTCGGCTCCGCCTTCGTCAAGAAAGGCGAGTCCGTACTCCTTTCCGGCAACCGGTCCGAGCAGGCGGAGCGGTGAATGCATCCGGTCGATTTCCTCCCGGGCGATCCGGTAGAATTCGGCGACCTTCCGGGGCGGCATATTGGGGAAGTCCTTCCGGGGGCCGTCGCGGAACCGCCAGAGGTGCGGTTCGTTGAAGAGTTCCACGCCCTGCACGGCGCCGCCGAGTTTTCCGAGCATGGAACGAAGCTCATTACGGTACGCCTCGGCCAGTTCCGGCGTGATCCGGTCCGCGACGGCGAAAGGGCTTTTCATCTCTCCCGCGGTCGGCAGGCAGGCGACGAGAAAGGGGTGGAAACTGCGGAGTGACGCGAGCAGCTCCGGATCCTGTTTCAGGTCGGCGACCTCCCGGAGAAAAAAGCGGCTGAACCGCTGCTGCCGGAACCCGAGATAGCGGTCGAGAAGTTCCGGTTCCACCCCTTTGGCGAAGGGGGGCGAGATGGGAAGCCAGCGGATTCTCCTTCAACACAACTTTCGAAAGGTCCTTCAGCACCGCGAAGGGGAAACAAAATTCGGTTTCCCCGCTGCGCAGTGTGAGCTGAAAAACGCCGCGCCGCCCTTCCGGATTGATCCGCAGCGTCCGGCGCTGATCTTCGCCCGCCGGAAAGTGGAGCGTCTCCCGCCGGAGGAGCCGCCGGCCGGAGTCGCGCACCAGCAGTTCCGCATCGATCGGGTGTTCGGTGGAAGCCCGGAGCTCCAGCGTCGCGCTCCGGTCGTCTTCCGGGATGACGTTCCTGCCGAGGAACCCGAATTTCACCGGCTCCTGTTCAAAATCCTCCGCATCGCCCGCCACCACCCGGACCCGGTCGATGGTGAGCGGGGCATCCTTCACGTCGATCCGCAGATAGCCCCGGTGGAACCGGAGCGGGGCAGCGTGCCGGAAAATGCGCAGGTCCGGTACTTCCCGTCGAGGGTGAAGTCGTGTGCCGCGTACTTCCAGTTGCCGTCCAGCAGAAAAACCCGGCAGCGGGCGGGGGCGGCGGTTGCGCTTTTCATACGGAGCAGAATCGTGTACTTCCGCTCCGGAATCACCGGGAACGCGGCGCTGGTGAGACGGGTGTCGGGATACACCGTCAGCGTATCGTTCTCCCAGTGCGGTGGCCGCCATGCCCGCAGTTTCCGGAGGACGGCGGGAGTTCCCCTTACGAAGGTATCCTCCGGGGCGAAGAAACTCCAGCCGTAGGTGCCGGAGAAGAAGTCCGGATTGAGGACTTCGTTGCGTTTGGTCTGCGGGGCGGAAGTTTCGGGCGGCAGATATTTCAACTCCATCCGGCCGATCAGGAGGGTTTTTCCCGGCTCGAGATCGATGCGCGGCCAGAAGTCGGCGGCGTGCTGGATGCGGTCGGGCAGCCGGTCGGCGCGCAGTGTGAATTTACGCCAGGAATCGGTGACCTCAAAACTTTTCCGGTTCATCCACTTATATTTGTCTCCCAGCAGAAAGAGCGTCATCTGCGCGCGCTCTTTCTGTTCGCATTTCGCCCAGACCGAGAATTCGATCGACCCTTTCGACGGTAGCGGATAATGACTGCCCTGCAGAATGGCGCGTTTTTCCCCCGCAGTGAATTGAAAGGTCATGGCGCCACCTTCCATGACCGGTTGAGCCACCAATCCCGCGGCAACAGGCAGTGCGGCCGGATATGGATGCCAGCAGCCGGGATAGTCTCCCGCTCCCCCATGCAGGTATCCGTCGTCCGGCAGAAGGTTGCGGTTGAATTCGACCGGGAACTTCATCAGCCGGGCATTGCGGAACTGGACGGCGTCGATTTTCCCTTGTGACTGATGTTCGCTGAGAAGGAGCCGTACCCGGCCCGATTGTTTCAAAGTAAAGCAGAACTCCTGAGAACTCCAGCTGCGGTTGGCCGCGAGCGGGCGTGGCTCCATGAGGGCGGAGGCGCCCGGGGTGAGGTTTTCCACCCGGGCGGAAAGAAGCGCATTTGGTGCGGAGGCTTTCGTCAATAGATCGATCCGAACGGCATAGTTGCCCGGGGCGAGTTCCGTGTCAAACGAAACTGCGCCGCGCAGCCGACCGGAGGACCCCCGCGTCAGAATTCCTGCATCTGCGGCGGAGCCGGTGGCTGTCACCAGTCCGGCAAGCATCAGGAGAAAGATATATATTTTTCGTTTCATGGGAATGGATTTCGTTGAGCAATATCCGATTACTGGGCGGGAAGTTCCGTGGCGGGCACGGAATACGTTTTGAAGAAATACCGGCGGGAAAAACGGGTGACAAGCTGTTTTCTACATGCGACAGCCTCCTTTCTGCTGGGGTGAGCGGAGAGTCTAGAGTTCGAGTTTCCAGTAGTATTTTTTTCTCGGAGCCCACGCCGTTGTAGAGGCGCGGCGCGGCTCATCCAGCCGGCGTGGCCGTCGGACCAGCTCACGTTGATGCCGCCGTTGTGGCGGTTGCCGATCCACTCCATCCAGTCGGGGGAGGTGAGGTTGTGGGTGAGAACGTGCTGGTACTGCCAGACGCTGGAGGAGGGCGCGTAGTCGGAGGTCTCCCCGTTGAGCAATGTTTCGCTGGCGGGTTTCCGCTTGATGTCGCTGATCTTGTGGGGATTTTTCCAGGGAGGATTGGCTTTCCCGAATCCCCAGCCCGCCTTGTAGTCGTACAGATAGGAGATTCCGTAGCTGTAGAGGGTGGCGCGGTTGTACTCCGCCACCGGCGTGGAATCGCAGAAGAAGATGCGGCTGGTCCACCCCTGCACCAGCAGCCGGTTGGTGGCGGTCACCTTGCCGGAGCTGTCGTAGAGCGGTTCCGCGAGCGTGACGCCGATGTAGCGGGCGATCTGAATCCGCCACATGTAATGGCCCGCCATGCTGCTGTCTTCCGAGACCGGCATGAAGCCGCGGTTGTCGTCGGAGTACTGGAAGAATCCGAAGGCGTGCTGCTTGATGTTGTTCAGGCATTTCGCACTTCTGGCCCGCTCCCGCGCCGCGTTCAGGGCGGGCAGCAGGAGCGAGGCGAGGATGGCGATGATCGCGATGACGATCAAAAGTTCGATCAGGGAGAAATTTCGGTGGATTTTTCTGTTTCTGTTCATGATGTTTTTCTCCGGGTCAGCGGGGTTATTGAAGATCTGCCAGGGCGGTTTTCCGGATCACCAGCCTGTTGGGAATGAACTGGAGGAGGAGTGAGCCGTCCGGATTGCCCAGCTGCCGGAGCAGCAGAGCTGCTGCTGCGGCCGCCTCCTCGGAAAGAGGGTAATCCACCGAGGTTACGGTAGGTTCCGGCCAGAAGTGGACGCCGTGCGATTCGAAGTTGTCGTATCCGACCAGTTCATAGTCGCGCATATACTGAAGTCCGGCATCCGACAGCGCGCCGGTCAGCCGCCAGGTGATGAGGTCCGAGCAGGAGAAGAGCAGCCGTCCGCGGCAGCGTTCGATCAGTTTCCGGTCGAGTTGATAGAGCTCTTCGCCCGCGCCGAATTCGCGGCACTCGATTTCAGCGGGCTGGTATCCCGCCCGCAGTGCTTCTCGGAGGAAGGCGTTTTTGCGGATGTTTCCATTGGGATGGTTGAGGTATAGAACCATCAAGCCCGCATAATGGCGGTGCGCCTTCCGGAAGATTTCCCGGATTCCGGGCACATGGTTGACGATCACCTGCGAGGCCTGCAGATCCCATTGTGCGCCGGATTGAAACACCACCACCGGAATTCCCAGCTGTTCAACGATGGAGCGGCAGGTTTCCTCCAGCAGTGCGGCGCCGGAGAGCAGCAGACCGTCGAGACGGCGGAAGCAGTCGATGCCGGCGCGCGGTGCAAGGTAGGCCTCTGTCGGAATGTAGCGGATTTGACACCCCTCTTTTCGGAGGAGGTCCACCGCCTGTTCTCCGGCGGCGGCCAGAATCTGTTTCACTTTGGAGTCGCGCTCCTGCTGGCGGTCGTACAGGGTGCAGCCGATGAGGAAGCTGCGTTTTGCGTCGGTAGAGAGGTTGACGAAGCTCCCGCTCCCCTGCCGGCGGCAGACGATCCCTTCCGTGACGAGATGGTTCAGGGCGGAGTTGGCGGTCTTGAGGGAAACGTTGTACTGCTCCGCAAGCCTGGGGGCGGAGAGGAGCGGCGTGCCGTGCGGGAATTTCCCCCGCAGGATCTCTGCACGGATTTTAGCCGCCACGTTCAGGTATTTGATTTGCCGTTTTACTGCGTTCATCGACTCCTCCGGTTGCCGCCGGCATGTATTGTTGCCGTCTGCTGTAATTATACCCGGAAACACCGGAAAAAACAATGGGGATCGCCGGAGAAAAATTTTTTGAGGAGAAAACGGCCGGAATTCCCGGCGGAAAGTCATACCCAACTTATTCCTTATGCCGCCGGGGGGGGAGTCGGCCGTGAATGCTTTTTTTTCTCAAAAGTGGAGATTTCAGAGAGATAAGGGGGGCTCCCGGAGCTGTCAGCTTGAAAAAAACGATGAGAAATGCTATATTCCTGCTGATCTGCAACCGGAAACAGCGAATTTTTATGTAGGTATCGAACGGCGTGTGAGGAATGGAAATTGAAACTCATCATTCAGATCCCCTGCCTTAATGAGGCGAAGACACTGGGAATTGCTCTGGCGGAACTCCCCCGTTCCGTTCCGGGGATCGACAAGGTTGAAATCCTGATCGTGGATGACGGTTCCTCTGATGATACCGTTGCGGTGGCGCGTGCTGCCGGGGTGGACCACATTGTGCGGCACCCGGCCAATTTCGGTCTTGCGCGCGCATTCATGACCGGCCTTGACGCATCGTTGAAGCTCGGGGCCGATATCATCGTCAATACCGATGCGGACAATCAGTACTGCGCGGCTGACATACCAGCGCTGGTTGCGCCGATTCTGGAGGGGCGGGCGGAATATGTGATCGGCACCCGGCCGATTGCCCGGATCGAACACTTCTCGCCGGTTAAGAAATTTCTCCAGAAACTCGGCAGCTACGTGGTGCGCCGGATTTCCGGGACCCGGGTCGAAGATGCTCCGAGCGGATTCCGGGCTCTTTCGCGGGATGCGGCGATGCGGATGAACGTTTTCAATCGTTACACCTACACGCTGGAAACCATCATTCAGGCCGGATACAAGAATATTCCGATTCTCTGCGTGCCGGTCCGGGTAAATGCCGATCTGCGTCCGTCCCGGCTGGTCAAGAGCATACCGCGTTACATTCAGCGTTCCATCTTCACGATGATCCGCATCTTTGTGGTCTACCGGCCGTTCAAGTTTTTCTTTTCAATCGGAACCGTCTTTTTCCTGGTCGGCTTCCTGCTGGGCTGCCGGTTTCTCTGGTACTGGCTGGCAGGCGGGGGGCGAGGAATGACTCAGTCGCTGATTCTGGCGGCCGTTTTGATGCTGACCGGTGTCATCTCCGGAATGATGGCGTTTATGGCGGATCTGCTTTCCGTCAACCGGCAGCTGCTGGAGGACATCCAGTATCGAAACCGCCGGGAAGCCTTCCGGCAGGAAAAAAGCACGATGAGAGTTCGATTCGATGAGAACTCTGGTTTTGTTCGGGCGGCGGATCCGCGTGGAAAGATTGCTGGAACTGGTGAAATACACCTCCGGCTGCGGTTGCAGTGTGCTGGTGAAAATGCTGGTGACCATGATCTTTTCCCTGTGCCACGCGCCGGTCTGGATGGCCTATCTGGGGGCGCAGGTGGTCATCGTCTTTTTTTCTTATGGATTCCACTCGCGAATCACGTTTCGGGAAGAACGTTACAGCTGGTATACATTCTGGCTTTTCTTCCGTTCCCTGCTGCTGTTCAAACTGCTTGATTATTTTCTGGTGGTACTGGGGGCAAAGATGCTGACCAGGTGGCTGGAACGGGACGGTTCGTTGACGCTGTGGCAACAGCAGGGAGTGGTATCCGGTTCCATTCTGGTGGTGAGCATGTTGATCTTTTTCGCGCGTTACACCATGTATCGCAGCATCTTTCGACGCAGGAAGAGGGAGAGAATTGATTTATCGGACTCTTCCGGACAGAAATTCTGACTGGAAGAGAGGAGAAAACAGGGAGTGACGACATGCGTTTTCTCATAAGCGGCGTTGCTTTTTCCGGCAACAAGGGTGCTGCCGGCATGGCAGAGGCATTGATCCGGAATTTGGCCGAGCGTGATTCCGAGGCATATTTTCTGGTTTTCTCCTATTATCCGATTGCGGATGCCGAGCTTCGAATTCCGGAAAGAGTTAAAATCCTGGACGGCAGCCCCAAGCGGGTGGTTCTGCTTTTTTCGCATCACTTCTGGCAGGATTCGGGCGGTTGCTGCATCTGCCGCGCCGCTGGTATGCCCGGGGCGAAATGGGAGAGATTGCCGGGTGCGATCTCTGGCTGGACGCTTCCGGAATCTCTTTTGTGGACGGTCGTGAAAAGTTCTTGATTTTCAATATATTAAGTATATTCCCCGCATTGTCTTGCGGCGTGCCGGTGATCAAAGTTGCCCAGGCGATGGGGCCGTTTCAGCACCGGATCAACCGCTGGGCGGCGAAACTGGTATTACCGCGGTTGAAACTGATTGTCGCCCGCGGGGCCGTGACCCGTTCATATCTGGATTCTCTTGAGTTGAAAAACATTGCAGATGGTTCCGACGTCGCATTTTCGCTGCCGGTTTCGGAACAGGATCGCAGAGACAGTTTGCGATGGCTGCCGGAAGCGACGGGTGCGGTGATTGCCGTCTCTCCCAGTCAGGTGGTCTGGAATTTCTGCGAGCGGGCCCGGATCCCCTATCTGGAAATTCTTGCCGATTGTGTGAAGGGGTGGATCGCTGCGGGATATCGCTGTGTGGTCTTTCCCCATTCCGCCCGGACAGGGAAACAGGCTCTTCACAATAACGATCTGCCGTTGCTTCGGCGTTTCGCCGGACTGCTGCCTGTTTCAGAGCGGATCCGCGTAATTGATTCCGAACTCGGCGCAGGAGAGTTAAGGGCGCTGATCGGCAACTGCCAACTTTTGGTCGCTTCCAGGTTTCATGCGATTATTTCAGCGATGGCGACCGGTGTTCCCGCCGTGGTGATCGGCTGGAGTCACAAATATGCGGAAGTGCTTGCGCCGTTTGAACTGGAAGAGTTCGTGGTTCCTTATGATGAACTTTCGGAAGATGCCGTTCGGCAGCGGGCGGCGAAGCTGCTTTCAGACCAGGTGAAATTTTTCCGGCGGATCCGTGCGTGTTCCGCCTCGATTGTTGCGGAGAATGCCCGGATGTTCGATCGTCTGATTCAGGAAGCGGCATTGTCGCGATCCCGCGGCCGCAGGTAGCGGGGGCGTTTCTGGAACTCCCGGGTTTCGATGCGGGAGGATTCCTGATCCAGCAGCAACACCTTGCAGGGGGTGCCGGGAACCGGCAGCTGTTCAGGGCGCATCAGAACTTCCCAGATTTTTCCTTCGGCATCTTCCACCAGCAGCGGATTGCGCGAATTATATTGCGGCAATTGTTCCGCCGCTCCCCAGAAGGTGAGGAACATTGTACCGTATTTGTAATCTGCAGTACTCAACTGATTTTTCCGCAGTTCCCTGCGGTCCCGGATCCGATTCAGAACCGGCAGGTTTTGCTGTTGTGCGGCTGTGAAATTCTTCTGCATCCGGAAAAGACCGTATGGGTGATTCCCATGCTGCCACTGATTGCCGACCCGGATCAGCATCAGAACGAAGATGGCGGAGAGATAAGCCGTCTGCAGGAGAAGAACTTTACGGCGTGAAAGAAAACGACGCAAGCCTGCCGCCGCCTCATCCCAGCCGGTGGTTAAAATCAGAATTCCGACAACCGCCAGCAACAGAAAATAACGGAGATGGGCTTTTTCCGGGTGCAGGAATGGAAAAACTTTGTAGACGACATAGCAGTGCAGCAGATATGCTGTCATGAAGCTGAACGCCAGCAGGCGTCGGCCGGGGGGCATCCCTTCTTGAGTTGCAGGATCGCCATCAGAAGGACGCCGCAGAACAGAAGGATCGCCGGTCCCGACTGGAAATATTTTCCGGAAAACTCCAGCGGACGGAAGAACGAGAGCAGATACCCGCCGATTCCCAGGTATTCCGGTGAGACCCGGTGGCTGAGATGAGAACCGAGAATCACTTCCACCCGTCCGCCGGTGACGCCGAAAAAGGCGTCGAGCAGCACCGTTTCCAAAACCAGCACCAGGAGCAGACCGGCGGAAAAACAAAATGCAGCCGGCCCCACGTGAAATTTCCAGACTCGGAAGTACTCCCGCTTTTCCACCGGGTAGAGCAGCAGGTAGAGACCGAATGCCGCCGCCCAGTAAAGCGAGGTGAATTTGCAGCCGTAGGAGATTCCTGCCAGCAAACCGCTCCAGAAGAGCGGCATCAACGCGCCGGTTTTCAGATGGCGCAGAAGAAGAACGATTGCCCCGAGCATGTAGAATGTCGCCGGCATCATCGGCAGAAACTGGGTGCTTTCACGCACTGTGTGAGGGAAGAAACAGATCAGAAGGAATGTCGCAACACCTGCCGCTTTGCTCCGGAGTTTTGCCGCAATCCAGTAGGCGAGTATCGCGCAGCCCAGCGCCGTCAACAGGGGATAGATGTAGTAGACCCACCAGGAGGTGCCGAAGAGTTTCATCAATGCGTAGACCGGCAGATTGAGGCCCCAGCGCCCCTGATGGTGATCCGGAGTATCCGGATACCAGATTCCGCTGACGGCATAATATCGCAGGAAGCTCCATTTCCAGACCGCGTCGCCGCTTTTTTTCGATGAGATCGAGTGGTCAGGAACCGCCAGCAGGCGAAAAAGAGAATCAGACCGGTCAGAAGCTGCCGGTGTGTGAAGGCGTTGAGTCGCCGGGCCAGGCGATTCCCGGCTGTCGCAAGCCAGTCTAACCAGGAGAGAAACATTGCAGTGACACCATGTGACGGGTTGAAAAAAATAAAATTTTAAAAAATATAATCCGGGTTGCGGCAAATTGCAATAATCGAGAAAAATTTTCCTGTCCCGCCGGAATCGGCATTCCACAGGAAGTCCGGCGGTTTTGACGCGAGGGGATGGCGCGGCAGCGGAAACAATGAAGAAAATCGACTTGGATCAGTTTTTGCGACACAATTTTTTTCGCAAAACATCCGTTAATGGAAAAACAGGTGTTGAATTATGCCGGAATTGCCGGAAGCTGAAACAATCGGACGAGCTCTGAAACGCGCCCTCGTCGGACGGAAAATCACGGAGGTTCGTGTTTTCTCCCCCGCGATGCGCGAGCCGCTCACGCCGCTGCTCGACGCGGAGCTGCCGGGACGGCGGTTCGTCGATGTGCGCCGCCGCGCCCGCTACGTCATCGCGGAGCTCGACGACGGCCGCGCGTTGCTGATGCACTTCGGCATGTCCGGCGTGGTCCGCGTCGAACCGGTCACGGTTCCGAAACGGAAGCATGAACATCTGTTTCTCGTGCTGGATGACGGCCGCGCGTTCCGATTTGAATGTACCCGCCGCTTCAGTGTGTGCAAACTCTGCCGGTTGCCGGAGCCGGGCGGCTGCCCTCCGGAACTTGACGGGATCGGCGTGGAACCGCTCACCGACGGCTTTGACGGGGGATATCTTTTCCATGCCTCGCGCAACAGGCGCGGCACGGTGAAATGCTTCCTGATGGACAACGCGGTGGTCGCAGGAATCGGCAACATCTATGCCGCGGAGACGCTTTTCGCCGCCGGGGTGGATCCCCGGCGCGAAGCGGGCAGTCTGACGCGGAACGAGTGCGACCGGATCGTCCGTGAGGCGAAGCGGATCCTTTCCCGGGCGATCGAACTGGGCGGAAGTTCCATCTCCGACTTCCTCAATGTTGACGGTTCGGAGGGGAAATTCGCGCAGGAACTGCTGATCTACGGCCGGGGCGGAAAATCCTGCCTCCGGTGCGGCGGAACGGTGCTGTGCGTGCGGCTCGGCGGACGGAGCTCCTGTTACTGCCCTCATTGTCAGAAATAGAATAGAGCAGAAAATTATGTTCATTAGACTTGAAAATTCGGATTTCCGGAGTATTATTAATAAAATAACAGGAGTGAACTGTTGAAAGAGCTGCGGAATGCGATCGGTGCGATGTGCGCGGTCCCCCTGCCGGAAATCACCGCGCTGCATGCGGCGGCGGGTGAACTTCGGGCTGCGGGGCGGCAGGTGCGTTCGCTGGCATTCGAGACTCCCCGTTTCGAAACTCCTCGCGTCATCCGCAACCGCTGTATCGAAATTCTGGAGCGGGGCGGTGCGGGCGGCGCTCCGGCTGCGGGGCTGCCGGAGCTGCGGCGGCGCCTGGCGGAAAAACTCCGCGACCGGAACGGAATCTCCTGTTCCGTGTTGAATGTGACGGTTACGCCGGGAGAACGATTTGCCCGCTTTGCGGCGATTGCCGCCCTGTGCGGTCCGGGGGATGAAGTGATTGTGCCGGTGCCGTGCCGCCCGGAATACCGGGCGCTGATTCACGCATCGGGCGCCACCTGTGTCGAACTGCGCACCCGCCGGGAGGATGGGTTCGAGCTCGATCCCGGGCGGCTGGAGTCGGCGGTGACCGGCCGGACGCGGCTGCTGATTATAAATACGCCGTCGTATCCGGCAGGAACGGTTTACCGCCGGGAGACGCTCGAAGCGGTTGCGGAAATCGCCGCGAAGTACAATTTCATGGTGCTGGCGGACGAATGTCTGGAATCGTTCTGTTACGAACCGCTGCGACCGCATGTGAGTTTCGCCTCCCTGTCGCCGGAGGCGGCGAAACGGAGCATCACGCTCGGCGGATTTACCGCCGGTTGCTGCATGGAGGAGCATCCGGTGGGGTTTGTCGCCGCGCCGGAATGGCTTTCCGGCCGGATTGCCGCGCTGCAGCAGTGCATCTCCGGCGGCGCGTCGGCGCCGGATCAGCATTGCGCCCTCGCCGCGCTGGAGCAGCCGGAACCGGAGGAGTTCGAGGCGTTCCGCCGCGCCGTCGCAGGAAACCGGGAGCAGCTCTGCCGGAGGCTGGAAGGGCTGCCGGGGCTGGAAGTGGTTTCGCCTGCGGGCGGGCTTTCGCTGTTGTGCGGCATCGCCGGGTTCGGCATGGCATCGGGGATGTTCTGCGACCGGCTGCTGCGGGAGGCGCTGCTGGAGGCGCTTCCCGGGCGGGAGTCGGGAGCGGAGGAATATATCGGTCTGGCGTTTGCCTGTCCGACGGCTTCGCTGGAAGAGGCCGCCGGTTGTCTGGCGGCGTTTTGCGGGAGGCTCTCCCGCGTGGATTTGAACAAGGAGGATTGAAGGATGAGACGAGCGGGTTGGTTCCTGTCGGCTGCGGTGACGGTGGCCGTGTTGTCCGGCGGATGTGCATCCACGCCGGATGCGGAGGGAGAAGCCGCGTCCGAGATCATGTCGGGCCGGGAGCACCGGGATGCGAAAAAGCTGGCGGAGGAGTATGTCGCCGGATTTGTCGCATCGTTGAAGGAGAACGACTTCAAAAAACTTGAAGCGGTGATTCCTGCCGATTCCAAGACGAAGGTCACGCCCGAGATGTTTGAGCAGATGCATAAAGAGCTCTCCGATACGATGGGTACTCTGATCGAGGCGAAATTTGTGACCGACCTCGACAAGAGCATCGTGCGCGATTACGTGTGGAAGTTCACGTTTGAGAAGACGGTTCCCGACGGGAAACAGAAGGGGCGGACGATTCGCAACGAACTCTTCTATATGGTCCGGGTCGGACGGCTTGATGGAAAATATGTGATCGCGGGAACCGGATTCCGGCTTTGATGCGACACGAATGCTGGCAGCATTTCAGAACAGTGAGGTGAACGATGAAAACTTTGACGGAAAAGCAGAAGAATATCCTGGAATTTATCGAAGAGTTTCTGGATCGGGAAGGCATGGCGCCGACGGTGTATGAAATCGCCGATAATTTCAACATCAAGACTTCTACCGTCTTTGCGCACCTGCGTGCACTTCAGCGCAAGAAGCAGCTGTCCCGCAGCTCCAAGGCGCGCAGCATCAGTTTGATGTCCCGGATGCGGGGGCCCGCGGCGTTCCGCATGGAGCGCTGATGATTCCGCTGCTCGGGCGGGTCAATGCCGGCGCCCCTGCGGAAAGCCTTGAGTACAAGGAGGGAGAGGTGTGTGTCACATCCGCCCAGGTCAACGACTATCCGGCGGAACAGCTTTTTGCGCTCCGTGTACAGGGGAGAGAGTATGCGCGATCTCGGTATTTACGACGGCGATGTGGTGATTGTCGCTCAGACCGGAACCAAGCCGCGTCCCGGCGACATTGTCGTTGCCCTGGTGCAGGGGCAACGAAGTGACGGTCAAGAGCTTCTTCCCGAAGACCGGCGGGAGGATCGAACTTCGTCCGGCCAATCCGGAGTATGATGTGCAGATCTACCCTGCGGATGAGGTTTCGATTCAGGGGCGGGTGATCGGGCTGCAACGGAAATATTGAAGCTGTTTTCTCCTGATCTTGTGCGGAATTCCATCGGGATTCCGCTTTTTTTGCTTGAAAGGCGGGGGAGGGCTCTGCGGAGCCTGTGTGCGGAGGCTGCGGCAACGCTTTCTCGCATCGGGCTCGTGTTCTGATGAAACTTCCTCCGGAAGGCGCTTGCAATCAGCAGTCGATATGCTATAGTAATTCAAAAGGTTTTACTTTAATTTGTCACAAAAACATTCCAAGTCGGGGGGAGGGGCGTAAATACGGGAAGGGCATGAAAGAGTGATTCCCGGTTGGAGAACTCCAATTTCATGGAAGTGGTTGAGCAGAAGGAGTAAAACGTGCTTTTACGTCTTTTACAGAAGCTACTGGAATGTGAATGTAAGCAGATCCATATCAACGATTTTGTTGATTCTTTTTCTCTCCCTGGGGCTCTTCCTGCTCCTCCTGGGCGCGTGTTCCACTTATGAAAAGGAGCTCTATTTGAACTTTCACAACGGTCGCTTTCGGCAGGAGAAAAGTGTTTTTCATCTCTTCCCCGTCGGTGTGGTGGAGGGGCAAAATGAAGTTGTGTTGAAATACTTTTCGCCGGCAAACCGAAAACTGCTGCCGGACCAGTGGATCCATATAAGGACCCTCTACCGTGACAGCAGATGGCATGTCAGGTCCCAGGATGGCAGGGGCGCGGCGATCCTGAAGATCATTCAGGAGTGCAACCTGTATTGCGATCAGCTTTCCGATGAGGATACCGCATATGTGCGTCAGGTGCTGATGAAAATTTTAAATACCGCCTCGGAAGCTGATTCCGGCAATATGGCCAGGGCGTTGGAGGCGAGAATCCGTTCTGCCGTCGAATCTGATTTCAACTCGGAGCCGGGAAAAAAACGGCGGCATTTTTCTGATCCGACGGAGAAAACGGCGCCGTCCTCCGGGGCCCGCTGCTCTTCTGAAATGGGTGTGCAGCGGTGCGCCGCGCCTCTTTGAGCGATCGGAGAGGTCCCGGCCGATGTCCTGTTTTTCTCCTGCCTGCGGAGCGGGACCGGTTGCAAATGAGGCGCTCCGTGGTACATTATGCGGAGAACATACTGATGACGAGGTTATTTTGAAACATCAATTCAATTCGCTGGAGCGCCGGGTGATCCGCAGTTCGATCGACTGGTCCGGGGTGGGACTGGCGCTCGATCAGTTTCTTGCCGGACGCTTCACCTACCGTTCGCTGGAGGAGTGGCGCGAACGGATCCGCTCCGGTGAGATCCTGCTCAACGGAACCATGGTCGAACCGGAGCGCCGCCTGGAACTCCACGATTGTGTCGAATATTTCCCGGGTGACTTGCCCGAACCGGAGGCCGATCTCCGTTACCGAATCGCGTATGAGGATGAAACAGTGCTGGTGGTCGACAAATCCGGCAACCTCTGTGCTCACCCCTCCGGACCGTTCTTTCGCCACACGCTCTGGCATCTGCTTTCGACCCGGTTCGGCCAGATCCATCTGGTAAACCGGCTGGACCGGGAGACCTCCGGTCTGCTGCTCGTGGCGAAGAATTCCAGCGCCGCCGCGAAACTCGGCCGCCCGGGCTGGCCGGTGCGCAAGGAATATCTCGCTCTGGTTTTCGGCCGGTTCGAACAAGAAGTTGATGCCGCCGGATTTCTGGTGCCGGATACAGAGAGCGCGGTCCGCAAGAAACGGCGGTTCGTTGCCGGAGAACGCCCCCGGCGGGTGCGGTCCACCCGGAATCAGCCCGGACTCTTCTCGCACCGGAAGAGGTAGGAAAGAGGTTTTCTCTGGTGCGCGCCGTGCCGGTGACCGGGCGGCTTCACCAGATCCGCGCAACGCTCTTCTCTCTGGGATTTCCACTGGTCGGCGACAAACTCTACGGACCGGATGAGAGGCTCTTTTCTCAAACTTCGTTCCGGAGAGATCACCGCCGCGGACCGGGAGAAACTGATCCTGCCGCGTCAGGCGCTCCATTCCACATTGCTCGAATTCCGTCATCCGGTCTCGGGGAGGTCGTCACGGTCAAATCTCCGCTCCCGGAAGAATTTGCGCTTGTAAAAGGTCAGGGTTGATGTATATTACTTTTAAATCCCGATGTATTCGGGCAATCCAGAACCCACGGAGGAGTCGCTGAAATGAAAAAAGTTTCCTGTTTCTCGCCGCTTTCGCACTGAGTCTGTGCGGCGCAGTTGCGGCGGAACCCGCCGCGCCGGCCAAGACGGCGCCGCAGCCCGCGGTCGCCGAGCCGCCGCGTGATTACGACTGGACTTTCATCGCATTTTCATTCGGCACCGATATCCCGGCCGATGCGGCGACGACCAGCGTCTACGGCGTGAAGATCGGGGTTCCCGCCACCGGCGGCCCGGCTCCGGTCTACGGAGTGGACGCGTCGATTCTCTATGCCGGAACCGACGAGGTCAACGGCGTGCAGACCAGTCTGATCACCACCGATTCGAAGAAGACGACCGGTTTGCAGTTCTCGCTGGTCAACTTCTCGGTCAAAGTCGCCGGACTCCAGCTCGGTATCGTCAATGTTGCCGACGACGAAGCGTTCCAGCTCGGTCTCGTCAACATCATCCGGAACAGTTCGGTTCCCTGCCTGCCCATTTTGAACGTGCGTTTTTAGTTGAGAGGAGTTTGACACCATGAAGAAATTTCTGTTGACGGCGGCCGCGCTCTGCGGCGTTGCCCTGATCTCCGGTGCGGCGGAAAAGGCGGCTGCGGCCACTCCGGCCCCGACTCCGGCTGAACCGGCCGTTACCGCTCCGGCGAAGTGCGAGGCGGAGCAGCTCCGTCCGCTTTCGCAGTGGACTCCGTTCCAGATCGTCTTCTTCCCGAACGTTCCCAACGCCACCTGGAATTCGAATGTTTTCGGCATCAAGACCGGTCAGCCCGCGTCGGGCGGCATCGGCCGGGTCTACGGGCTGGAGGCATCGTGGGTCTACTCGGGCACCGATCACATCAAGGGAATTCAGGCCTGCTGGGTCCACAACCAGAACAAGACCTTCGACGGGTTGCAGTCGTCGTTTGTGAGCTGCCTCAACTTCGAGCGGTTCAACGGCATTCAGGCGACGCTGGTCTTCTGCTACGCGGGGGATTACAACGGGCTGCAGGCCAGTCTGGTCAGCATGGCCGGGAACCTCCGCGGCGTGCAGGCGGCGCTCGGGTTGAACATCTCCGGTGACGTCACCGGCTTCCAGGCCGCGGGCGTCAACGTCGTCAACGGCACCTTCACCGGCGTCCAGTGCGGGCTCTACAGCCAGGTGGAGAAGTGCAACGGTCTCCAGCTCGGACTGGTCAACATCTCCGGCGGCAAGGGGATGCAGTTCGGCCTGATCAACTACATCGAGGACGCCTGGATCCCGGTGATGCCGATTCTGAACTTCTCGTTCTGATCGCCGCTTGAATTGTCACGTTGTGCCGGGAGTGTGTGCTCCCGGCTTTTTCCATAATCACGATGGAGGAAACGATGTCAGAACCGGATGAGGTCGATCCGCAGCTCCGGCTGCTGCTGCAGGAGGCGGAAGCCTCCGGGGTTCCGGAGTATCCCGATTACGTCCGGGGGGACAAATGGGGATTGGCTGTCGGATTCGTCATGCTGGTTTTCGGCGTGGTGCTGATTCTGCTCTCCGGACCGCTTGCCGGATTCTGGGAGCGATTGTGGCGTTTCAGCCTCATTCTCCTCGGAGGTGTCGTGGTTGCCGCTCTCCTCGCCTGGGCGGTCGGTGCGTTCCGGCCGCAGAAGTTCTGATGACGACCCTCTCCTTCGATGCCGGAACCCTGACGCTCGACGGATTCGAAGCGGGAGTTCCGGAATCGCTCCGCTCTCTGCTGCGGTACGACGAACGTACCTCGCAACTGGCGCGCCCGCGCCTGTGATTACGCCTCTCTGGTCATCGCCATGCAGATGGCGAAGGTGAATTTCATCGACCGCGCCCGCGCCTTTTCTCCACTGGAGGATCTGACGCTGGCGGTGAAGCTGATTCCCCGGCCGCACCAGACGGAGGCGTTCAATGCGTGGCGTTCGGCGATGTATCGCGGTGTCGCCGCGCTTCCGACCGGAAGCGGCAAGACGGTGCTGGCGGTGATGGCCGCCGCCTATCTGCGCCGCCCGGCGCTCTTTCTCGTGCCGACCATCGATCTGCTCGGACAGTGGTGCGGGGTGCTGGAACACTTTTTTCGGCCGCCGGGTCGGCATGCTCGGCGGCGGCGAACATGACATTCGTGAACTGACGGTCAGCACTTACGACTCCGCCGTGCTCAACATGGAGTTCATCGGCAACCGCTTTGCGCTGCTGGTCGCCGATGAGTGTCACCATCTGCCCGGACCCGAAACCCGGCTGGCGGCGGCAATGTCGATTGCCCCCTATCGGCTGGGACTTTCGGCCACACCGGAACTGCCTGACGACCGGGCCGCCGTACTCGCCGATCTGATCGGTCCGGAGGTGTGCCGGGTCCACATCGACGAGCTTGAAGGCAAGGTACTTTCGCCCTACGTGATCCACCGGATTGCGGTTGAACTCGATCCGGAAGAGGCGGAGGCCTATGAACGCAACCGCGCCGTATACACCGGATTTCTGCGCGCCCATCAGCTCAACTTCAAGTTTCGTTCCGAATGGGGGCGATTTCTCGGCCTCTGCGCCCGTCTGCCGGAGGGACGGCAGGTGTTTCAGGCGTTTCTCGAGCAGCGGCGGATTGCCCGTGGCGGCGAAGCGAAGATCCGCAAGGTGTGGAGCTGGTTCAACTTCATGCCGGGGAGCGGATCATCCTCTTCACCGCCGACAACGACACCGCCTACGAACTCGGGCGGCGCTTCTGCTGGCCGGTCATCACCCACCGCACCCGCCCTGGGGAACGGCGGGATTTTCTGGAGAAATTCCGGGAGGGAACCTATACGGTGCTGGTGACGAGCAAGGTGCTCAACGAGGGGGTCGATGTGCCCGCGGTGGCGGTCGGAATCATTCTTTCCGGTTCCGGAAGCGTCCGTGAACATGTCCAGCGACTTGGCCGCATTCTGCGCCCGGCCCCCGGCAAGGAGCAGGCGGTGCTCTACGAGCTGGTCAGTTCCGGCACCGGCGAGGAGCGCACCAGTGAGCGTCGCCGCGACCATCGTGCCTACCGCGGCCACGATGAAGGGGGGAGGGGAGCTGCTGCCATGCTGACCAGGGAGTTGTTGAAATTCCGGCGGAAAGGCGGTTTCCTACCTGCCTTCGTCGATGCGTCCGATCCGGCGCTGCTCCGGCTGGCCGGGGAGCTGCTCGAAGTTTACCGCGGGGCCCGGGAGGCGCGCATGACCCGCGGGGAGCTGGAGGAGCTGACGGATGCGCTGATCCGGCAGGCCTCCGACCGGGTGTTCGCCGCCGGACTGAACAAACTCGCGCTCGATCACTGTTCGTTCGACCCGGTGCGCGAAATCGACTATCCGGCGCGCCGGGCCGAACTCTTCGCCTTCGCGGCCAAACAGCTTACCCGTTGCGGCGGCGACATCGGCCGTTATCGCGAACTTCTGGCGGAACAGCCCGGAGCAACGGAGTTCATGGTCGGCGACATCTACGGCGATCTGCCGGATCATGAACGTGTCACCGGATTTCGAGAGCTCTATCCTGTCGAACTGCTGCAACGCTACAACATCGCGCTGGTGCAGGGGCTGCTCCTCTATGCGGAATCGATCGAGGCGACAGCGGCGGACTCGGAACCGGCGGAACTGCGGCGGCTCTTCAAATATCTGAAGTTCTTCCGTCTGCTGGCGGAGGTGAAACGTCTGCCGCGGACGCGCGGCGGAAGGAGTGCGGTTTCTCTGTCGATCAGCGGACCCTATTCGCTCTTTGCCAATACCCGCAAATATGCGCTTCAGCTGGCGGCGTTTTTCCCGGCGCTGGTCAATCTGGAGGAGTGGTCGATCCGGGTGAAGGTGAAGATGGGCGCGAAGCGGGGAGAACTCAAACTGGATCAGTCCGCCGGGCTGGTCTCCCACTACCGGAATTTCTCCAGCTACGTGCCGGAGGAGATCCGGATGTTCCACGCGCTCTTCCGGAAGGAGGTGACGCGCTGGAAGATCGTCGGCGAGTCCCCGTTCATCGATGGCGGCAGTCAGGAGCTGGTTTTCCCCGACCTGAGCTTCCGCCGCGCCGCCGACGGGCTGGAACTTCACCTCGAACTCTTCCACCGCTGGCACCGGGGCCAGCTGGAGCGGCGGCTCGAACTGCTCGACCGGCGGCCGGAACTGCCGCTTCTGCTCGGTATCGACCGCGCTCTGGCCGACGACGACGGATTCGCCCTTCTCTGCGAAAAGCATCCGGCGCTGGCCGGGCGGCTCTACCGGTTCCGCGATTTCCCGGCGTCGACCGCACGGTGAAAATACTCGATGCCTTTGCCGAAAAAATCGCTCCCGGCGTGCGCTGAAACTCCTTTCAGGCCGCGCACCGGGAGCTCGACTGCGGCAGGAAATTATCCCTGGCGCGTGATGCGCCGGGCGTTCTCCTTGCCGATGTAGAACGCCTTGATGTTGTTCTGGATCACCGTCTCCTTTTCGCGGAAGCACTCCATGATCGCCTCCTCGAAGACCCGGTCAAAGTCCACCTTGTCCTCCTCATCGAGGTAGAGATCGTCCATCATCACGGCGATGGCGCCGAGCAGCACCGAATTGGCGTATTTGAGGTCGCCGAGCTGCGTGGCGAGATCGGAGGCGGGCAGCGTGTAGACCACCCGTTCGCCCAGCTCCTCCGGACAGCGCGCGTTGGATTCGTCGTAGAGCAGAATGCCGTTCTTCTTGAGCGTCGGCAGGTACTTCTCCAGCGCGGGCTGGTTGAGCGCCACCAGAAGGTTGCAATCCTTGTCCACCAGCGGGGAGCCGATCGGATCGCGGCTGAGCACGACCGAGCAGTTCGCGGTGCCCCCGCGCATCTCAGGACCGTAGCTCGGGAGCCACGAGACGTTGAAGTTGCGCAGCTTGCCCATCGTCGCGAGCATGTAGCCGAGCGAGAGCACTCCCTGTCCGCCGGAACCGGCCAGCTTGACCCGCCGCTCGGTCGTGAAGATGCGCGAGGGGTTGCGGAAGGATTCGCTGACGCCGTCGGAGACCTTGACCGGGTAGAGCAGTTCCCGCACCTGCTTCTCGTCGAAGATCTTTTCCGGACGCACCAGCGGGTCGCGGCTTTCCGCGATGTCCTTGTAGACGCCGAGCGGGAAGTAGCGGCTCATCTGGTTGTCGAGGAACTCATTCATCTCCTTCGCGTGCATCTTGAGGTTCACCGGGCAGCCGCTGAGACACTCCACCAGCGAGAACCCTTTGCGTTCGATGCTGTTGGAGATCGCCTTGCGCACCGCGAGACGCGCCTTGCGGATCTGTTGAACCGTACTCAGCGCAACCCGCTCCACATAGACCGGCGCGTCGAGTGCGGCGACCGTTTCGGAAACCTTCAGCGGATATCCCTCGCTGGAGACACTGCGCCCGTAAGGCGAGGTCTGCGTCTTCTGCCCGGGCAGCGTGGTCGGCGCCATCTGGCCGCCGGTCATGCCGTAGATCGCGTTGTTGACGAAGAAGACCGCGAGGTTCTCTCCCCGGTTCGCCGCCTGGATGATCTGGTTGAAGCCGATGCTGGCGAGGTCGCCGTCGCCCTGATAGGAGAGGACGATGTTCTCCGGATTGGCGCGGGAGAGCCCGGTGCCGACCGCGGGAGCGCGCCCGTGCGGCACCGAGATGCCGAAGCAGTCGAAGTAGTAGTAGCTGAAGACGGCGCATCCGACCGGAGCGATCAGGATGGTCTTGTCCTTGATGCCGAAATCCTCGATCGCTTCGGCGATGAGCTTGTGCAGAATGCCGTGGCCGCAGCCGGGGCAGTAGTGCATGTTGGTCTTGATCGGGCCGGGACGGCGCTCGAAACTGGGAAAGAACCCTTTGCTGCGGGTGTACAGAACTTTGTCGGCCATGATTACTTCTCCTCCGCCGAAATCAGCTTGATTGTGCGTTCGACGATCTCCCCGGTGCCGGGGATGTTGCCGCCCATCCGGTTGATGAGATGGACCGGGCGGTCGCAGTTGATCGCAAGTTTCACGTCGTCGATCATCTGGCCGCAGCTCATCTCCACCGCGATCAGCTGCTTCGCCCTCAGGCGGCGCAGCTCGTTGACCGGGAAGGGGAAGAGGGTGATCGGCCGGAGCAGACCGGCCCGGATGCCGCGTGCGCGCAGTTCATCCACCGCGGTCCGCGCCAGCCGTCCGGAGATTCCGTAGCCGACCAGCAGTACCTCGGCGTCTTCGGCCTGATAGAGTTCGCAGCGTTGTTCCGCCTCTTCGATCCGGCGGTACTTCGCCTGCAGCCGCAGGTTGAGCGCTTCGAGGTCATCGGTTTCCAGGTAGATCGAACTGATCATGTTCGTGCGCGGGCGCGAAACATCCAGTGCCCACTCCGGCACCTCCCGCCGGGGAGGGGCTCCGGCAGCGTCACCGTCTCCATCGTCTGGCCGATCACGCCGTCGGTCAGCATGTAGACGACGATGCGGTACTTCTCCGCGAGATCGAAGGCGGTGAAGGCGAGGTCGCACATCTCCTGCGCCGACGCCGGCGCCAGCACGATGCAGCGGTAGCTGCCGTGACCGCCGCCCTTGACCACCTGGTTGTAGTCGGCCTGTTCCGGGGCGATGTTGCCGAGGCCCGGGCCGCCGCGGGTGATGTCCACCACCAGTGCGGGCAGTTCGCAGCCGGAGAGGTAGCTGATCCCCTCCTGCTTGAGGCTGATGCCCAGCCCGGAGCTGGCGGTCATTGCCCGGCGGCCGTTGGCGGCGGCCCCCATGACCATGTTGATTGCGGCGATTTCGCATTCGGCCTGCAGAAAGGTCCGGCCGAGCTTCGGGGAAACAGCGGGCGGCGGTGTGGGCGATTTCGCTCGCCGGAGTGATCGGATAGCCGAAATAGCATTCACAGCCTGCCAGCAGCGCGCCGTAGACGACCGCCTCATTGCCTTTGAGCAGCATGCGGTTGGTATATTCCATGATGAATTACTCTCCTTCCGGGGTGTGTTCGATGATGGTCAGCGCGCCGGGTTCGGGGCAGGTGTAGAAACAGCCGCCGCAGCCGATGCAGGCGTTCCCGGTAAGTTCGACCGCCGGGAATCCGAGTTTGTTCAGATGGACACCCATCCGGAGCACGCCGCGCGGACAAGCAATGACGCACCGTTCGCACCCTTTGCATTCGTCGAAGGCGATCACCACCTCGAACGATTTGTTGTTTTTTGCCATGGTTCCTCCATTATCTGGGAATTTTAATCTTCCCGAGTAAATCTTCCACGATCTCCGCCGCAGTCACACCGGAGTAGCGGCTGCGCGAATCGAGCACCAGCCGATGCGGCAGAACAACCCGGGCGAGGTCGCGCACCTCGTCCGGCAGCACATAGTCCCGCCCCGCCAGCAGCGCCGCCGTCCGGGCGGTCTCCGCCAGCACCAGCGCCGCACGAGGAGACGCGCCGAGCGCCAGTCGCGCTTCTCCGCGGGTGGCGCGGACCAGTTCGAGCAGGTAGTTCGACACAGTCTGTTCCATGCCGACGTCGGCGGCCCGGCGTCGCAGCTCCAGAATCTCTTCTCCGCCGATGACCGGGCTGAGCTGGTCCGCGGGATCGCCGCTGCGCCGGTCGGCGAGCATTTCCGCTTCGGCCTCTTCCGAAGGGTAGCCGAGGCTGAGGCGCATGGCGAAGCGGTCGAGCTGCGCTTCCGGCAGCGGATAGGTCCCCTGGAATTCAATCGGATTCTGGGTGGCGATCACCATGAAGGGGGCCTGCAGTTCACGACTGATTCCCCGAAGGAGACCTGGTGTTCGCACATGCATTCGAGCAGCGCGGACTGGGTGCGCGGAGAGGCGCGGTTGATCTCGTCGGCCAGCAGGATGTTGGTGAAGACCGGTCCCGGCCGGAACTGAAACGAGCCTTCCCGCGGATTGTAGATGTTTGTTCCGATGATGTCCGCGGGGAGCAGGTCGGGGGTGAACTGAATCCGGCTGAACTGCGCATCCACCAGCCGGGCGAGCGCCTTGGCCAGAGTTGTCTTGCCGACGCCGGGCACGTCGTCGAGCAGGATGTTGCCGCCGGAGACAAACGCGATGAGCAGGTTGTGAATCACCTCCGGTTTGCCGCGGATGATGCGGTTGAGTTCGGCCTCCGCCAGTCGGATTTTTTCGATGCCGGATTTCATGAAAATCTCCTTGTTCCTACAGCCAGCCGGTTTCACTGTCGAAATTGAATGTGCCGGTCTCCGGGAAGTTCCAGTGGGCGTTGGTGAGGTCGTAATAATCGTAAACGCCCGGCAGCCGGGGCACCGAGTGCACCTTCCGTGGATAGAGCCGGGTCAGGCCGTCGCGTCGGTCGAAGCGAACCGAAAATTCGTTGCCGCGCCCGTCCCGGAACTCTCCCGCCGCCGGAATGGCCGCCCGGCTGATCAGCAGTACCGGCCGTCCGAAGCGATAGAGCTCCACCGGCAGCGGCGAATGGTCCCGGAGCTGCTCCACCGAACCTTTTCCCAGCTCGATGTGCGCCATCACCCGGGTGACACCGAAGCGGGTGAGTTCCTTCGCCGCCATTGAGTTGCACACCGGCAGCGGCGTTGAGGCGATGATCTCTTCCGCTTCGACGCCATCGAGAAGCGCGAGTCCGTAAAGCGACGTGACCCGGAACCGCCGGATGCCGGCTTCGGCCGCCGCCTTGACGGCGCGCTTCACGGCCGCGAGTTTCGCCTCCGGGCAGAACTCCGGCAGAATTACCTCGTTGGTGAGCTTGTTGAAATCGAAGAGCCGGTCGGCCCGGATCGCGCGGCGGTTGCCCGGAGCGGCGCCGTTCGGCTTCATCGCGACGGTTTCGCGAAGCCGTGCGGGCAGCTTACATCCGGAGAGCGCGGCATATCGGCGTCGGAATTCCTCCAGGCCGACTGCGGAATCCCGGAAGACCGCTTCCGGCTTGAGCGTTTCGCGGATCGTCTCCCCAGAACTCCCGCCGCAGCGCCTTGAGCCGGCTCGCCGGAAGAAAATATTTCCCGGAAATCGAAGCGGTGAACTCTCCCAGCCGGAAGAGCGGTGAGTCGGAAGCGGCGAATTCCGCTTCCAGAATCTCCGCCGTGACCGGCCGGCCGGTCGCCGGTGCGAGGTCGAGTGGCCGGGTGAAACGCTCCGCCGGGGCGTTGAGCACCTCGACCGCGATCTCCTGTGCCGAGAGCGTCACGCTCAGATTCAGCGCGGTCCGCCGGGGCGGCAATGCCGCCAGCCGGGCGGAGAGATCGGGAAAACTTTCGCCGATCTTGAAGACCAGTCCGCGTTCCGGTACCGGTTTGTCGCAGCAGACGAAGAGGGTCTGCCCGGGAAGGGCGCGCCGTTCCGGACGCCCTTCCACGTAGATCCGGGTGAGCGTGAGTGCAGGGCCTTCATCGCCGGACTGCGGCTGAATCCGGATACGGTCGCCGAGGTGGAGCCGCTTGCCGGTGGTGAAGGCGAAGCCGTTTTCGCGAAGTTCGCCGACGGTGCCGCAGAGCATCCCTGCTGCGCCGAGAGCGTTGTGCTGGATGAGTGTCCGGCTGGATTCCGGTTCGAGAAATCCGTGCGACCACTTCCGGCCGCAGCCCCGGCTCAGGAGGTTGCGCGCCTCGCCGAGCAGCTTCGGAAACTCCTCCGGCGGCGCATCGAGCAACAGCCGGTAGGCGCTCACCGTCTGTCGAACGTAATCCGGCTGACGGAGCCGCCCTTCGATCTTCAGCGAGGCGATTCCCAGTTCTTTCAGCTGCGGCAGCAGGTCGAGCGTGCAGAGATCCTGCGGCGAAAAGAAGAAGCCGTTCCCCTCTTTGCTGAAATAGCGGCGGCGGCAGGGCTGTTTGCATTTGCCGCGGTTGCCGCTGTATCCGCCGAGGTAGGAGGAGAAGAGGCACTGCCCGGAGAGCGAGGCGCAGAGCGCACCGTGGATGAACACCTCCAGCTCCAGATCGGTGGAGGCCTTGACGGCGGCGATTTCATCGAGCGTCATCTGCCGTTCGAGCACCACCCGGGTGACGCCGAGTTCGCGGGCGATCCGCAGACCGGCCGAGTTGTGGAACCCCATCTGAGTCGAGGCGTGGAGCGTGAGTTTCGGAAAACACTCCCGCGCCATCCGCAGCAGTCCGAGGTCCTGAACGAGCAGAGCGTCGGGCCCGAGCTCCTCAAGTTCTGCAAGGTATGAGGCGATCTCCGGCAGTTCACTCTCCTTGATGAGGGTGTTGAGCGTCACGTAGACTTTGCGGCCGAGTTTGTGTGCGTAATCAATGACGCGCGCCATGGAGTCCGAGGTAAAGTTTTTCGCCCCGTTCGCGCGCGTTGAATCTGGAGAGTCCGGCGTAGATCGCGTCGGCTCCTGCATCGAAAGCGGCGAGCGCGCAGGCCGGACTTCCGGCGGGAGCAAGCAGTTCCGGATTCGGAAGCGGTGCGCTGTTTTTCTGTTTCGTCATGAATGGTTCCGTCGAAAGTTGCAATTGAAACTATATTATAAAATAAATCCCGGAAAAATCAACCCCGTTTTTCCGAATGGCTCCACATTCCCCGCCTTTTTCGCGGTCGGCGAGGAGACGGGGGGCGGCTGCCCGCACCGGCGGGACTTCCGGAGTGCGGGAGCGGAGTTCCCCGCCCGGATCCGTTCGGTTTGATATCAGCGCAGATCCGGATGAACTCTCCTTCCATGTTAGGTTTTGTCAAGCCACTTTTGTAACTTTTTTCCAGTTTTTCTTATATTCGAAGCGTAATTCCCCTTACCCATGTAACCATAGGTGTCGTTTTTGCTAAAATCAAAACTTATTGTATCTCTGTTTCTGTTCTTCAAAAGATATTTTCTAGCACTTCACACCGGCAGCGGGTAAGCCATCGTTCCCAACCTTCCATCGACCGCGAACGTTCCAGACATTCGCCGATAATATGCCACATGCGAAAAACGTGTGAATTCGAAGCCTCTGTCTTAAGGTGTCGGATGCAATCCGCAACCAAGAGTTTTGTCGAGTAGCCTCTATGTTCAAAAAATATCCTTTCGTTCTCCTTAAAATGGCGGTGAATTTCTCAACCTTTCCTACGGCATCTTTCGAAGACCAGGAGGTGAAACGAGTTGATTCACCATAAGCTTATGCTGCAATTGGTTTGTTAATAATCGCCCCTTCAATAACTTCGCCTTTAACCACATATCGCCACAACGCAACCATCAACTGACGCGCGAGCGCGACAATGGCGGTTCTCCGACTACGTCCTTTTTGCGCAAGGCGGTCTTTCCATTTTTTTGTCAACCAACTTTCCGGTTGCCAGCGATACCACAGCCATGCACATTCAATCGCCATTTTTCGCAGACTTTTGCGTCCTGCTTTGCTGATTCCCTGATCTCTTTTCATTGTCCCACTGGCATATGGACATGGTGTCAATCCGAAAAATGCGGCAAATTGTTTTCCCGTGGCAAAACGGTGAAAATCTCCGATCTCCCAAGGCAAGTGCCGTGACAAACGATCTCCGACACCTTTAAACTGTTGCAATTTTCTGACCGTTTCTGCCGTCGAATCAGTGTTGCCATTTTGTTTGGAAGTTTCTTCATCGTGATTCTGGAATTTCTGGATGGTCTGTTTCCAATCAGCCAGTTCTTTCTCGAACAACTCCAGTTCGGCAAGCAAATTGGGAAGCCGAAGCAACAACAAGCTGGGACATTCTGCCCATTCCGGCAATTTCGACCATTTTCTAATTGCCTTGCGCCACTCTACCGCCGTCCGGTGTGATTTAAAACCTGGCAACGGTGTGCGTTCTATCAAAGAAATCATTTGAGCGTTTACGCGATCTATTGATTTTTGATACGATCCCATTCTCGTTCCGCATCCCGACGACCTTCCTCTTCCAAGGACGGGATGTAAACTGTTGGTATATGATCCGAGGGGTGCAAGGCGGCAAGGAATTTTGCATCAAGTTTGTCCGTCTTGATCGTCTTTCCACTCATAATCACTTTCAACTTGTTGATCGGAAGGATATGAACATTCGCATCAAGTGCAATCAACTTACGAGCTGGCCAGTAGCCATAGCGACCTGCTTCATAGAAAACATCTACGCGTTTGCCACTATGAAGCAAATTTGTGACCAGCTCAAACACGCGATCCTCTTTGCTTTGATCAACCTTGTCTTTCAGACCGTAATAACTCATTTTTCCCGCTTCCCAGTCCTGAACGGCTGTTGCCCAGAGACTGCCTCCCATATCAATTCCGACACTTATCTGGTTCTTGACTTGACTTTCACTGCGAATGGCATTACCTTTTCTCTGCATTTTTGAGCTCCTTTTTCGGTAATTTGGTTTGAGTAAATTTCCAAAGTTACTCGACAAAGGAGTTCTTTTCTACTCCGACAATTGCTTGTCACCTATACATGGTATCTTTCCGGATCCTCCTTTTCCGGACACGGATCCGGCACTCCCAGGTGCCGGAAATAGTCGTGCCCCCAGTCGCTCATGGCGTTGACGATGGGAACCAGCGTTCTGCCCAGCGGCGTCAGCGAATATTCCGTTTTCGGCGGTACGACCGGATACAGCTTCCGCTTGACGATGCCGTCGCCTTCTAGCTCCTTCAACTGCTGGCTGAGCATTTTCGGTGTTGCCTGCGGTATCGCCTTCCGGAGCTCATTGTAACGCATCACTCCGGAAACGTTCAGATGCCAGATGATGATCGCCTTGTATTTTCCGCCCAGCACTGCAATCGCGGCTTCTACTGAACAGTGGAGGGACAATGCCTTTTTTTTGTCCATCGGACCATGCCTGCTCTTTTCATCGATACGGAATTTTTCACCCTGATTACTATACCCCGTCCGGAGCCGGAAAACAAGTTTTGATTGGAAAAATACAGGTAACTTTTTTGATAGTATAATACATTATTGGTATTATGATACAAAATAGTGCATTCTTGATAAAATGAAATAACGTGTTATATTGTTTTTTATCGCGGAATCCGGCAAAAGAATGGTGCCGGATGCGTTGTCGGCCGGTGAGAGTCCGGCGGGAAAGGAGCCTGACAAGATGAGCAAACGAATTCTGATTCTCAATGGAAGCCCGCGTTTGAACGGCAACACGGCGGCGTTGATCCGGGAGTTCACCCGGGGGGCGGAAGCCGGTGGAAACACGGTCAGCCGGTTTGATCTGGACCGAATGGCGATTCACGGCTGCAGAGGGTGTCTCGGCGGCGGAAAAAATCCGGATTCCCCCTGTGTTCAGAAGGATGATATGGAGAAAATTTATCCGGTGTACCGGAGCGCCGATATTGTGGTATTCGCGTCTCCGATGTACTACTGGGCGTTTTCCGGTCAGTTGAAATGTGTTCTCGATCGTCTGTTCGCGGTCACCGAATCCGATCCGAACTGGGTGACTCCGCATAAGAAGGCCGTTCTGCTGATGGCTGCCGAGGGCACCGGTGCGGAGAACGAGGCGCCGGTTCTCCACTATTATCAGTCGCTGCTCGGTTTTCTCGGCTGGGAGAACCTGGGCAGTCTGATCGCCGGCGGTGTGCTGAAGGTAGGCGCCATCGCCGGGCATCCGCTGCTCAGGAGCGCGTTTGAACTTGGCCAAAGCATACATTGAAGGGAGAATAACCATGAAAGTTCTGCTGGTGAACGGCAGTCCCCACCGTGAGGGATGTATCCATTCGTCACTTTCCGAGGTCGGTGGAGCGTTGAACAACAACGGGGTCGATTCCGAAATCTTCTGGATCGGCAATCGAGCGGTGCAGGGGTGCATCGCCTGCTGGAAATGTCATGAGAATGGTGCGAAGGGCTGCGTGTTTCAGGACAAGCTCTACACCGAATTCATCCGGAAGATGAGAGAGTGTGACGGAATTGTCATCGGAGCCCCCGTCTATTACGCCGGGCCTCCGGGAGCTCTCTGCGCGATTCTCGACCGGGTGTTTTTTCCGCGCCGGAGTGCTTTCAGTACAAACCCGCCGCCTGTGTGGTCAACTGCCGCCGGGGCGGCGCAAGCTCAACGTTCGACCGGTTGAACAAATACTTCACCATCCTCCAGATGCCGGTGGTTTCCAGCCAATATTGGAACTCGACGCACGGCCTCACTCCGGCAGAGCTCCGGCGCGACCTGGAAGGACTCCAGACCATGCGCACTCTGGGGAACAATATGGCATATCTGCTGAAAACCGCGGCGCACTCCGGCGTGCCGCGCCCCGCGCCGGAGCCCTGGATCGGAACCAACTTCATCTCCTGAAACTCTTCTCCCCCGGCGCATCGGTCGGCTGCCGCCGGGGGAGAGGGCGCCTTCCTTTTTTGTACAGTCGGGGCGTCGGAGGAGCCGGTGTGGCACGCCGGGATAAAAAAGTACCGTTTTCCGGTAAAAAAAGGTTGACTGCGGAGAAAATGCGCCTATAGTAACCCCCGAAGCGACAACGTGAGAGGAGCCGGCCTGAATCCGGCTCCCCCGGCAGAAGGAGGACCGGCCATGAATCTCGGGGTGCAATACTATCGCGCTCCCTTTCCCCGATGCAAAATACTGGGAGGAGGATTTCCGCAGGATCCGCGAGAGCGGGCTCAACACCGTTCAGCTATGGATCAGCTGGGGATGGGTGGAAGCCACTCCCCGACCGTTTCGTCTACGACGACTACGATCGCCTCGTTGAACTGGCGGGAAAACACCATCTCGGCCTCGTGCTGAGCACCATTGCCGAAATTCAGCCTAACTGGATTCATCGGGTCATTCCCGGATGCGAACTGGTCGACAACCGCGGCAACCGCATCCGGTCGGTGGCGCGCTGTGAACACCACTTCGGCCTTACGCCCGGCGGTTGTACCGACCACCCCGAAGTGTGGCGCCGGATGGCCCGTTTCCTCGAGATGACCGGCAGGCGCTATGCCGGGCTCGCCCACCTGCGCGGCTGGGATGTGTGGAATGAACTGCGCTGGAACGTTCACGCTGACGCCCCGGTCTGTTACTGCGAGCACACGCTGGCGGCCTTCCGCGACTGGCTGAAGGAACGGTTCGGTTCGCTCGAGGGGCTCAACGCGGCTTGGAAACGCCGGTATGCCGAATGGGTCGACGTCGAGCCCGGCCGCGGTCCGGATCTGCCTTATACGGAGATGATCGCGTTCGAAGAGTTCATCTGCGCCCGGGCGGCCGCCCATGCCCGCAGACGATATGAGATTCTCAAGGCAGCGGATCCGGAGCACCCGGTCACCGCGCATGCGGCCGATCCGAGTCCGCTCATGGCGGGAGGGGCCACGGAATTCGCCGTCAATCGCGGCAATGACTGGGCGTTGGCGGAAGTGCTCGACGGCATCGGTTGTTCGAGTTTTCCGCAATGGGCCGGCATTGACGACGCCGATTTCGGCATGCGTATCGATATGGTCCGTTCCGCCGCCGGGAAGAAAAAGCTCTGGTTGAGCGAACTTCAGGGCGGCCGCGCCGCCGTCGGATTTGAAATCTTCGGCAAGGTTCACGCCAGCCGGCAGCAGCGCTGGCTGTGGAACGGCCTTGCTTCGGGAGCCGACACCCTTCTCATCTGGTGCTGGCGCGACGAGGTGTTCGGGCGGGAGTCGAGCGGGTTCGGGCTCGACGGCAACGACGGACTTGCTCCCGAACGGCTCGAGGCGATGAAGATCACCGGCAGTCTGTGGGAGAAGCACGCCGCTCTCTTCGATCACTATCGCCCCGATCCCGCAGCGGTGGGGATCCTCTTTTCTCCGCAGAGCTATTTTCTCGACTGGGCGCAGGAGGCGGATGCCGCCAGAATGCGCGATGCGTTGACCGGATACGCAAGGGCACTGACCCGCAACTCCGTGCCATGCCGGTTTCTGGAGGCGACCCGGACGGAATGTTTCCGGGAGTGTAAAATCATTTTCCTGCCCCGGGTGCCGGTGTTGGATCCGGCGCAGGAGGAGGCGCTGCTCGAATTTGTCCGGGAAGGCGGAGTGCTTTTTGCCGAATCCGAAGCCGGAGCGTTCTCCTCCGCCGGTTTCTACCGTTACCCCGAAGATCGTTTCACCGTACCGGCCGGTGTGGTCGAAATCGGTCGTCGTACGCTGGAGGAGGAGTGGCTCTCCGTGGAGATGGAGGGATTCCGCTACCGGCTGAAGGGGGGATCAGTGGCTCACTCCGCCGGTTGGAGCGGCTCCAGATGAGCTCTTTTCCGTAAGAAAGTTCGGGCAGGGGCGTATCATCTATTGCGGGACCTATCTCGGTAACGCCTATCGGCGTACCCCATATGCCGATTTCGAGCGGCTGATTCGCGATCTGGTCCGGCTGGCGGAAGCGACGCCGGCGATTGAAGTGATCTCTCCACCGCCGGAACCGGATAACTTTCTCTATCTCAAATACGGGCGGAGTGAAGGGAAGAGCCTGCTTTTCGTCTTCTTCCCCCGAAAACACCCGTTGCCGAGCTGCGGATCGGCGGAGAGCATTTCCGTTCCGGCCGCGCGGTTGAACTTTTCTCCGGCCGCAAATATGAGATTCGCAAAGGGAAGCTGGTCGCGGAGCCCGGGCGATTCCGGATCGCGGTGCTTGCCGAAGAATAGAGGCGGCGTGCGGAATCCGCCCGGATTCGAACTCTGGTAAATATAGTGCCGAAAGCTGGAAAATGAAAACCGGGACGGGGGGGACCCGTCTCCGGTTTCAGGTGTTGCACAGGGGCCGGTTCAGGCGAGACGCAGCAGCCGGCAACTGTGTTCGAGCACATTGATCGTGAACTCTCCGGAAAATTCCCCCGAGCACTTCGCCGTCAAGTACATCCACCAGCCGGACCGGCGTGTCCGAAAATTTTCCGAGATCGACCGAGAGAATCTGCGGTACATCTTCGAAGTTGAAGAAGCCGATCACCCGTTCGCCGGTGCGGCGATGGGTTCCGAACCAGAGATTCGGCGTGGTGTGCTCGAAGAAGTCCAGCGGACGGGTCTCGTAGGCATCCGGGTCGGAAAGCAGCCAGCGTGAGAAACGCGCCCGTTCCGGCGCGAGGGTTTCGAAACGGTCGCTGAGCAGCAGCATGCCGCCGGCGAGACGAACGGCACAGCTCCAGAGCTCCACTTCGCTCTGTGTGAGCTTGTTGTTGTCGGTCCGGGCGATGTGGGTATCCGGATCGCTGATCCAGAGCCGGTGGTTCATGTAGCAGCGGTTGATGATGTTGCGGCAGACGTTGGGCACGGTCGGCGCTTCGGCGTAGAATTTGCGTTCCGGCTTCCAGTAGGGGGTGATGTCGGTGGCGATCCGCTCCCCGTCCACCAGCCCGATTGCCGGACCGAGCGGAATGGTGCAGCCGAGGATGAATCCGTCGTCGCCGAACCCCTCGCGAATCGCCTCCAGTCCCCGGCGGAGCGCCTGAGCCCTGGTCGCCTTGCGGTCGAAGAGAATTCCATTGCGGACCGAGGAGGCGAGCATCATGAAGTCGAGCTTGACATATTCGAACCCCATGCGGCGGACCTCGGCGAAGAGGGTGCGGAAATGCTCCTGCACTGCGGGATTGGTGCCGTCGAGCACCGCGACCGGACTCTTTCCCCGCCACTCAAAAGCGAGGCAGGGATTGCCGTTGGCATCCTGGATCATCCAGCCGGGATGGCGGCGGAAGAGTTCTGATCTGGTTTCGACCATGAACGGGCCGAACCAGATTGCGGGCTTGAAGCCGGCTTTGCGGATTTCTCCTGCGAGATATTCCAGCCCGTGCGGGAACTTTTCGTTGCAGACGAGCCAGTCGCCGAGCGCAGACTGGTATCCGTCGTCAAGCTGGAGGTATTCGAGCGGATATTCGTCGCGGTGGGCGGCGAGATAACGGGCGTTTTCGAGGATGTCCGCCTCAGTGACGTCGGAGAAGTAGTAGTACCAGCTGCACCATCCGGTAGGAACTTTTCCGGAGGGGCGGCGCGCTTTCATCCGGGTCCCCCAGAGGTCGGCGAACTGTTCGAGCAGTCCGTAACCATCCTGCCCGAACAGCAGCACCAGCTCCTCGGAGTTGACGCTCTCTTCCGGGGAGACGATGCGGTCGTCGGCGTCATTGACCATGGTGAAAGTGTAGATTCCCTCTTCGTCGAGTTCGACCAGAAAGTGGCCGAAAAGGTCGGCGGAACTGACGAAGCCGGCCAGCAGGGAGTTGCCGGAGACGGAGTCGTTGACGATGATGACGTTGTCGGCGAAGAAACGATTGGGGCGTTCCCCGTCATACTCCTCCGGAGCGGAAACCGCAAACCGCTTGTAGTTCGGATCGAGAGCAAAATCGGTGTCTCCGTAGCGGACCGAACCGCAGACGCTCGCCATCATCCAGCCGCCCTTGTAGAATCGAAATTGTCTGCCGGGGGTGCTGAGAAAGTCGGCGTGAGCGCCGGTCTGGCGCCAGCGAAATCCGCCGAGTTTGAGTTCTCTGCCGGTCCGGTTGGTCAGTGTCAGCCGTTTCCAGAAATAGCTGTCGCAGTTGCGTTCCGCATCGGTCAGCTCCAGGCCGGCTGCGGCACACTCTTCGATCGGGAGCCACTTCCCGTCGATCTTCACCTCCGGGGCAAGGGCGGCGAAAAGTGTAACATCATTGATTTTCAGAGTGTTCGCCATAAATCATCTCCTTGAGAATAGACGTTCGGGAAGCCGCCGTCCTTCCGGCGGGTTCTCGCAATTTCTGCACCGGGACTACTATAGCCCTTTCCGCGGGGAATTCAAATCCGCGCCGCGGTTTTTAGTGGAAAATCCGAACGATGCCGGTCCCACGGTCGGCAGGCCCGGTTTTCCCCGAACCGGGAGGCGGAGGAAACGTTTCCGGCTGGGAAAATGTACCGGCGAACAGGTTGAGGATGAGCCGCTTCCCGCGGGGAAAACGGCGTTCAGAGATGGATGGATTTCCGGTACTCCACCGGGGAGTAGCCGGTTTTCCGCTTGAAGATTTTGGAAAATTGATATTTGTCCGCATATCCGAGCTGCCCGGCGATATTGCGGACCTGCAGATTGTGGTTGCGCAGCAGGTGTTTGGCTATTTCCATCCGGAGGCGCATCTGGTAGGCGCCGGGCGAGACGGAGAAATACCGCTTGAATTCCGCGCAGAAGTGCGGAACCGACAAAAAAGCCATCCGCGCAAGAGTTTCCAGAGGGATCTTCTTTTCCGGATTCGCCTCAATATACTTCCGGCAGTTCAGGATGTGTTCCGGAATGTGCAGGAGGCTGTCGGCTTTTCTCAGGCGTGCAATCTCCAGCAGCATTGCTCGGAAGTTGTACTCAAGGATCTTCAGATCGCAGTGCTCATCGTACTGCAGTTCGTTCTGAAGGCGGAGAAAGTAATTTTCAAACAGCCCGGGGAGTTCAGCGGAAAAGGTTCATTCAGCGGAATGTCGGCGGATCGCAGGATTTCCGGGATGAGATCTCCGTGAAAATTGAGCCAGGTATGCTGCCACTTCCTGTCATTGCGTCCGTAGTAATGGGGAACTCCGTCGTCCCAGACGATGACGCTGCCGGCGGGGTATTCCGAAACTTCACCATCGACCCGAATGTACACGTCGTCATAGAAAAAAACGAGCAGATAGTCGTTCGTGCCGTTGAAATGGTCGACGAACGTCGGCAGCTCCTCCCTGATTCCCAGCCCCGAGATGAAGAAATCGGCCTTTATCCGGGGAACCGTTTTTCTGTAAAAAGAATACATTCATGGAAAAATCATAAGAAATAACAACTTAATCATAAAAAAAGCATTTCTTTTCGAACCGTTTTCTGCTATAATTTACTACAGAACGCAACGGAAGTCAATCGGATCATGAAAAGAATGCATATGGATCATCTCAAAAACAACAACAGCGGAAAGCGGAAAGGTGCTTCTCGAAAACTCCTCCCGGGAGTGCGGCAGGAAAACATTCGATGCGCAATTCTCATGGAACCGAGGGTAGTTCAGGCCGGATCAGGAGGCATCGGATATGGCAGGCGTGAGGAAAAAGCGGCGCGGAATGCCGGAATCACGAACCGGTTCCCGCGAAATGAGGAGAAAGAGGAGGGGCTCGGGATGAGACACTCTCCCGGGAGAGTGCGGCAGGAGATGGAAAGGAACTTTCATGAAATCGGCGAAGATCAGAGGAAAACAGGTGACGGGAAGGAGGACAAGATGATCCGGAAAGGTTCTTTATTTACTCTTATAGAATTACTTATAGTAATAGCGATCATTGCGATTCTGGCGGCGATGTTGCTGCCGGCCTTGAACAAGGCCCGGGAGAAAGCCCGAACGATCAACTGCGTCAACAAGCTTAAGCAGATCGGCATCGGCGTCGCTCTGTATGCACAGGACAATCAGGACCGGATCATTCTGCGTCCGGATTCCAGCGCTTACATTGAGGATGGCACCAGCGTTTTTCAACTGTACGGGCCATACGTGAATGCCGCGCATCCGGTATATACGCCGTTTTACTGTCCCAGCCGTCCGGAGCGGAGTGGGGCGATGAGCTCGATTACGGCGGCGCACTGGCTTCCGAGGATTGGGTCGACACGTGGAACCAGCCGCTGATGCTGGGGCGGTACGGCAGACGCCCGATCATTTCAGACCGCTGGTGGAAATTTTCCGGCGTGGAGGAGGACTACTGGCACAAGACCGGCGTCAACGTCCTGTGGGGGGACGGCCATGTCAGTTACTTTCTGGATTCCGGAAAATATATGATCTACAACTTCGGCGGCTCCTACTGGTCGGCCGTGCTGGGTATGGATTTCATCATGTCGCAAAAATAAAGGGAAACACTTATGAGTACAAAAATTGCTTTTCTGGGAACCGGTTACATCACAGACATTCATCTGAAGAGTCTGCGTCGGATTCCCGATGTGAAAATCGCCGCATTCTGCAATCCCCACGTGGAGAAAGCGCGAGAACTTGCCGCCGGATTTCAGGCGAATGCCTATGCCGACTGCGCGGAAATGCTGCGGAAAGAGGCTCTGGATGCCGTTTACGTCTGTGTGCCGCCTTTCGCGCATCAGGGACAGGAGCTGCTGATTGCGGAGAGAGGAATTCCCATGTTCATCGAGAAGCCGATCGCTCTGGATGTGGAAAGCGCCGCGGAAGTCGACCGGATGGTCGCGGCAAAGCGGCTGATCACTTCCGTCGGATATGTGTTCCGGTATTTCGATCTCATCGGGGAGCTGCAAAAGCTGCTGGCGGGAAGAAAAATCGCGATGTGCCTCGCCCGCTATTCGGCGACGATGCCCGGCGTCTACTGGTGGGGAAAACGACAGCTCGGCGGTGGACAGATCATGGAGCAGAGCACGCACGTCTTCGACCTCCTGCGCATGCTGATCGGGGAGGTCGAATCATTCGACGTTTGCGCCAACTTCGGAATCATGAAGCCGCGCAAAGAGTACGATGTGGAGGACGCTTCGGTGGTGAACCTCCGTTTCGCCTCGGGAACGATCGGAAATGTCGCTTCCAACTGCCTGTATCCGAATGGCGGCGTGGTCCAGCTCGACATTGTGGGGGATGCGTTCCGGGCGGAACTCTCCCTGCTGGATGCGAAGATGAAAGTGCTTGACGAAAACGGCTGCCGGGAGTTTTCCGGCACCGGATTCGACCAGGCGTTTCTCGATGAAAACCAGGCGTTTATCCATGCGGTAAGAACCGGAGATCTCTCCGGGATCAAAAGTTCGTACCGTGACGCGTTTCAGACTCAGAAACTGACGGTGCAGATCACGAATTCGCTTCATCAAGGAAAGGATTGATTTCAAAATGGCAAAACAGATTATGTTCACCGGGGTGCGGCAGGTTCAGGTCGTCGATGTGGAACCCGCTCTGCCGCTCAAGGAAAATGAAGTGCTTGTGCGGGCTATGTACACCGGCATCAGCACCGGTACCGAGCGGACAATCTACCGGGGCACCGCTCCCTTCTACAACAAGAAGTTCGATGAATCGCTGCACCTCTTTCTGAAGTCGGAGGACTGCAGTTACAAATACCCGCTGCTTTACGGCTACGAAAACATCGGAACCGTGGCGGAAGTGGGAGCCGGGGTGACGAAATACAGAGTGGGCGACATCGTCGGCAGCTATTATCCGCACATTTCCGAATATGTCTGCCCGGAAGAGGCGCTGTTTCTGCTTCCGGAGGGATTGGAGCCGAAATACGGCGTCTTCATGGCGCTCGCCGGCGTGGCGTACAACGGCATTCTGGATGCGGAAATCCTCCTCGGGGAAACGGTTGTCATCTACGGCGCCGGTGTCGTCGGGCAGATTCTGGTTCAGCTGGCGAAAAAATCCGGCGCTGGACAGGTGATCATGGTCGATCTCTGCGAGCACCGGTTGGAACTGGCGAAAAATCCGGCGCGGATCTCGTCATGAATCCGGCGAAGATCGAAGATGTCGCGCTCGAAATCCGCTCGCTGACGGAGAATCGCGGCGCCGATGTCGTCATCGAGGCGAGCGGTTCGGTCGCCGCACTGCAGAGCGCGATCCGCACTGTCGGCTTTCAGGGGCGCGTGATCGTGGTCTCTTTCCTTGCCGGGAAGGCGGACGCGCTCTACCTCGGCGATGAATTTCACCACAACCGGATCCGGCTGATCAGTTCGCAGGCGAGCGGCGTGAATCCGGGACTCTATCCGCGCTGGACGCCGGAACGCAAATTCAAAGCGGCGCTGGCGATGCTGCCGTCGTTGAAACTGGACCATCTGATCAGCCACGAATTCACCTTCGAACAGGCTGCCGAAGCCTACCGGCTCTGCGACGAATCGCCGGATCAGACCATGCAGGTTATTTTCAGAGTATGATCAGGAAGATGAAGATGCGGCACAACTGGTTCTGGTGCATGGCCGTCATGGGAGTTCTGCAGGGCGGGGAAGTTCTCTGGAACGATGATTTCTCGCACTACTCATCCCCGGAGGAAATGAGCCGCGTGTGGGATCCCGCCTGCGAACATCGCCTGCGGCTGGACGACCGGGGACTCCGCCTGTTCTCCAACGGGCAGGCGGCCGTGCGCCGACTGCAGGGCGCCTGGCTTCCCGGACGCGACATCGAAATGGAATTTTCGGTCATTCTGGATAACGACAGAACCGAAGCCCGCATTCTCTTTTCCCACGGGAAACTGGACTGGATGAACTATCAGGGCGGAGTTCTGCTGAAGGCGGAATGCTGCCGATGTACTGCGATTCCGGGGTCTGGAAACAGGCGAAGCTGAAGCCGGTCGCGATCGGAACGGAGTATGTCGTCCGCTGCGTTCTGCATCCGTCCCTCACCGGCGCCAGTTCCTACGATATTGCGGTGAACGGGGGCGAAATCGGCAGGAAACTGCCGTTTCGGGAGGATCTCCGCCGGCAGCCGGCCGATTGTGCCGGGGTGATCTGCCTGGGGGGCGCCGCGGAACCATTGAGCATGAGTTTGAAACGAGCGCAGGCGAGGTATGGAATGCGGTATGAGGTCGATGACAAGGAAAAGGTGCAGGTTTCTCTGGGGAAAATTCCGCATGGCGGCAGGCGATTTTACGACAACCGCATGGAGTTCCCGGTCCGATTTTCCGGGGATCTGAAATTGATCACAGAGGTTTCGGCCGCGCTTTATCCCAACCGGCGCAACCATCCGGATCAGGCGGAGGAAAGTCCGGTCGCCGTCGCCGTGTTGAAGCGGAATCCGGGACCGGAAGAGCGGTTCCGATTGGAATCGGTGCCCTACGGCATGCACACGCTCCGGATCAGCTGCGTCATCAACGGAAAGCGGCATGTCGTCGCGGAGGAACTGGTTTCCATGATTCACCGCGAGGTGAAGCGTGACGAGCACAACTGGTTCGGCCTCATCTCTCACGCCGACCGGTTTGACCGCAACATCCCGCTGGAGCTGGATAATGTCGCCGCTGCCGGCGGTTCCTGGACCCGGATGGAGTTCATCCTCGCCGAACTCTATCGCGACGGGAAGCTGGATTTCAGCCATCACCGCCGTCTTTTCGAAGAGGGGAAGAGGCGGGGAATCCGTTTCTTCGGACTGCTGAACACGACCCCGCCGGGGTGCTCGCTGATGCCGGGAGACGGCTATTGGGCTCAGCCGAATCTGGATCGCTGGCGGGAAATGTGTGCCGCCGTCATGACCGAATTCAAAGGGAAAATCGATCACTGGGAGATCTGGAACGAGCCGGACGGGTTCGCCTTCTGGGGATTTTCCCCGGGGTGAGCCGGGCGGAGCACCATGCGAAAATGGTGAACATCGCTGCGGAAGTGGCGGCGTCCATCTCGCCGAAGATCCGGGTGATGGGGCCTTCCGTCACCGCGACGGGAGAAGCGTATTTTCAGGAGTTTCTTGAGGCGGGCGGACTGGATCGGATCGATACGATCACCTTTCACTTCCCGCCGGGCGCTCCCCGGGCGAGTGGTATCGCCGGGTCGCGCGGCAGCTTCGGGAACGCTATCCGGAACGGGAGTTCAAATTCTGGATCAGCGAGTGTGAGTTCTACCTTCAGAACCTGATTGCCATGCTGGCGGAGGAGAGGCCGCTGCCCTGTTTCCTCTACACCATCCGTGACAAAGGGGTCGGGCGCGACGTATTCGAGCATGAGAACGGCATGTGCAAATACAACGGCCAGCCGAAAGACAAGTTCGTCGCCTATCAGTTTCTGGTCAGGATGCTGGCCGGAGCTGAGCCCGCCGGACGAATCCTCTTTGCGGAGAATCTGGAAGGATATCGGTTCCGGAAAGAGGGACGCTGGATCGCCGCCGTCTGGTCGCCGGGCACCTCGCCGATTCAGCCGATTCCCGCCGGATACCTGAAGGGCGTGACCATTTACGACCAGAACGGCAACCGGATTCCGAATACCGGCGCTCCGATCGTTGCGAAAAAAGGGTGAACATGAGAACCAGGTGATCTACCTCGACCGTATTCCGGAAGATTCGCCGCTGAATCTGGATGCCTCCGTCAACTGCTCCGCCGACTACGGGGAGCTTGCCGCCGGCAGGGAGACGGAACTGCGTTTCTCTTTCACCAATGACGGCGCTGCACCTTGCCGGTACCGCCTGGTTTTCTCACCGGATCCCCCTGCTGACGTTGTCCGAAGGGGAGCTGGAGGTGGAAGTCATGCCGGGCCGCACGCAGGCGAGGAGCGTTTCGGCCACGCCAGCCGCCGATATTGCCGTCACGGAGCTGACGCTGTCGGCGCAGCTCTTCCGAGGAGGCCATTCGGTCAAGAAACGGTTCGGCCCCTTCCTGATCGACAATCCCCGGCAGTTTGCGTGGCAGGAGCTGTACCGTTACCGGAAAGGAGTGCCGGGATATTCATGGCGACTCCATTTTCGAGGAGGATCGGGCAAAAGGTCAATCAGCATCGCCATTCGCTCGGTTCGGGATGCAAGGCGGTTTCCGCACCCTCCGGCCGGGGGCTGGAGCTGCAATACTGCTGGCGACGACCGGTTTCTGGCTGGAACTGGATGGCGCGGCGTTATGCCCCGCTGGAGAAGATTCTCTGAAGGAATTCCGACGCAGTTTGAAATGGATGTTCAGCTGCCGCAGAACGGGGAGCTGCTTCCGCTGACCGTCCTGCTGATTCTGGAGGACGCCAGCGGCAAGGAACTGTTGGTGGAAGGCGGCGGGGAACTTTACTGGTTCCACGACCGGGTCCGGAAGTGGCGCTGTGTGGATTCCCAGCCGGTTCGGCACCGGATTCATTCACAGCGCCCATGGCGGGGACGGGAAGAGGAATATTACTCGCTACCCGTTGTATTTCAATGGGTTGATTTTAAATCTGGTTCCTGCTCAGTTCGTCTGGCAGTTCCGGGAGGATCGTCCGTCGGTCGAGGGAAGGTCATGATCAACAATCTGCGCGTTCAATATTTCAATGGCCGGAAGTGACGGCAGCGTGTGCGCCTCGCCGCCGGGAAGGGGGCGGCGGGGGCTCCGGAGGTGGAGGAAGCGTTTCCGCGGAAGTTTTCACTTCTTCCGGGGCAGAGAATTCCCGCTTCATGAAACAGCAATACTGCAGAAAACGAGGTGTCTATGCCGTTGATCGATCTCTCTCCGGCGGAACTGGAGCAATATTATGGAAGTTCTCCGTGTCCGGAAAATTTCAACTCGTTCTGGCGCGACTCATTGAAGGAGCTGGCGGCTCTGCCTGCCGATCCGAAGCTGACGCCTGCCGGATTTCAGGTGCCCGGATTCGAATGTCTGGAACTTCACTTTTCCGGAATCGGCGGCGCTGTGATACACGGTGCGGTTGTCAGACCAGTCGGAGCAGATTCCACACCGGCGGTGCTGGTATTTCACGGCTACAGTTGCAACATCGGGGGACTGGTTCTCACTGCTGCCCTACGCCGCCTGCGGCATGACCGTACTGGCGATGGACTGCCGGGGGCAGGGGGGCAGTTCCACCGATCCCGGCGGAGTGAAGGGCGGCACCTGGCACGGGCACGTGGTGCGCGGCGTGGAGGACGCTCCGGAAAAGTTGTTGTTCCGCAACATCTTTCTCGACTGCGTCCGTCTGGCGGAGATCGCCGGGGCGCTGGAGTGGGTCGACTCTGCCCGTATCGGCGTGACCGGCGCTTCGCAGGGGGGCGGACTGGCACTGGCCTGTGCCGCGCTGGCGCCCCGCATCCGTTGCTGTGTTTCGGTGTTTCCATTTCTCTCGGATTACAAAAGAATCTGGGATATGGATCTGGATGTGGAGTGCTACGCGGAGCTGCGCGATTACTTCCGCAAACGTGACCCGCTCCATGCTACCGAGGCGGCGTTTTTCGAGAAGCTTGGCTACATCGACGTCCAGAATCTGGCGGAACGGATCCGTTGTCCGGTGCAGATGCACACCGCTCTGCTGGACCGCACCTGTCCGGTCTCCACGCAGTTTGCGATCTACAATCGGCTGCGCGGAGAGCGGGAGATGCTGATCTACCCTGACTTCGCACATGAACCGCTGCCGGGCTGCGCCGACGCCGGACTGCTGTTCCTGCTGAAACATCTGCGGGGGCGGCCATGAAATATTGCGTATCCGCGGCGGAATTTGTTTCCACGCCGGAGATTGACCGAATCGGCACACTGCGGTACAGCCGGTTCGGTTTGATTGCGTTGTTCGGTATTCTCTACGTCGGAGTGTTCGCGATGGCCGGGGCCAACCTGGTGATTCCCAATCTGGTGCCGCTCTTTCTCAAAGGCTGGAATCTCTCCAATGCGGTCATCGGCATTCTGATCGGAACGATTCCGGCGGTGATCAATGTGATGGTCAATCCGGTGGTCAGCGTCGCCAGCGATCGTGTCAGGACTCGGTTCGGTCGGCGGTCGCCCTTCATGTACGTCGGCGTTCCCGGAGTGGCGGTGACGCTGATTGTGATGGGAATTCTCACCTGGGCGGCGCCTGCTCTGGTGCGGAGCATAACCGGCCTTCTGACGCCCGGACAGCTTATTGTCGCGGTCATGGCGTTTCTCATGATCTGGTTTCAGGTTTTCAGCAATCTCGGCTTGAGTATCTTCTATTACTTCTGCACCGATGTGGTTCCCGGGCGGCTGATAGGAAGGTTCATGGCGATCTTCATGCTGTTCAATTCGGCGGGAGGCTTCTTCTTCAGTTATGTGATGATGCCGCTGGCGGAAAGGTACATGCCGCTGGTCTTCATTCTGGAGGGGATGTTTCTGCTGGCGGCCTTCTTGATGATCTTTCTGTTTGTCCGGGAAGGGAGATACCCCGTGCCCGCGAAGAAAAGGGGATTTTCGGGGAGGCGTGGCGGTTCTTGAAGGAGTGTTTCGGCAGCCGGTTTTACCTGCTGGTCTTTCTGGGATTCGCCATCAATGACGTATCCACGCTCTGCCGGGGATTTTTTTCCGCGCTTTACGCGCAGGAGCTGGGGATCAGCTTGACTGAATACGGCAGAATTCTGAGTATCTGCTCCCTCATCTGTGCCGGATTGACCATTCCGCTGGGGCTGGTGATCGATCGGATCAAGCCGTTCCGGGTTTACATCTGGGGGGCGGTTTTGATTGTCATCACCAACACGGTCGGTTTTTCATCGTCAGGGATGCCGGAACCTTCACGCTGATCGTTCTGGGCAATGCCGTCGTCTACACGCTTCAGATGGCGAGTCAGCTGCCGTCGTTTGTCTCGTTATTCCCCAGGGAACGATACGGGCAGTTCAGCGCGGCCAATGCGATTTTCTCCACGGCGCTCATGGCTCTTTTCAGTTACTTCGGCGGGGTGTTCATCGATCTGATGGGGCATTACCGCTATATGTTTCTCTGGGACGCCGTGTTCACTGCCGTCGGACTGGTCGTCCTAGGCATCGTCTACGTGGAGTGGCGCCGGAGAGGCGACGATTCCTCCGGAACGGTTCTGGAGGAGGAGTCCGGTTCCGGCGGCGGGCGGGAGAGGGCTATTTCACTTTGAGCAGCTGATCCCAGTTCGTCGTGCAGGCCGGGCTGAGCATATTCCGCTTCATGAACCAGGGGCGTTCGATCCCTTCGGCGAGGTGAAACAGCGTTCCACGGCCGAATTTCCGGTTGATCCGGTCCAGCGCTTCCGAGAGGCGGGCCTCCTTCGCCTGCTCCCGGTTGTCGGCGAAAAGGTCCGGCTGCCGGACGGATTCCGGTTCGAGCCCGAAGAAGAGAATTCCCGACTTCTTGTAGCGCCGCCCGGGGAGGAAAAATCCCCTTCAGTTTCGGCTGCACGGCGGCGAGCATCCGCCCGGTGTTCGCGGTCGGCGTGTCGAATGCGACCGTGGTCGAGGAGAAGCCCCCGGCCGCGGGACCGGGGTGTATTCCGGATAGTACTGGACATAGAGGTTCACGCCGGCGGCCAGTTGTTTCTCCTGGCGGAGCTTTTCCGCCGCCTTCGCGATATAATTGGCCACCGATTCGGCGATGTCGCGGAATTCCGTCACCGGGTGTCCGTAGGAGCGGGAACAGGAGATGCTTCGGGAGAGCGTGCCGGGATCCTCGCTGCCGATCAGCGCCTCGCCCCGCAGCTCCCGGGCGGTGACCGCCAGCGTGATGTTGAATTTCCGGCGCAGGTCGTTTTCGTCGGCACAGGCCAGCTGCCGGGCGGTGCGGATGCCGAGGCGTTCCAGCCGGGGAGCCAGTCGCCGTCCCACGCCCCCCACACTTCGTCGACCGGGGAGCTGTTCCAGAATGGGCTCAGGATTCTCCGGCATCACGAAGACGCCGGAGGAGGAACGTTTCCCGATGTGGTTGGCGATCTTCGCCAGCGTCTTGCTCCGAGCGAAGCCCACGCCGCAGGGGATTCCTGAGCCATTGCAGGAGCGTCTGCCGGATCTGCCGCCCGTACTCCCCGTAATCTCCGGCGGCGGGGAGGTTGACATGGATATAGGCCTCGTCGATGGAATATGGTTCCACCTCCGGGGAGAAATCGTGGAGAATGGCCAGCATCCGCCGCGACATGTCGCCGTAGAGCTCGTAGTTGCTCGACCTGAGCACCAGTCCGTACCGGGGGATCAGCGGTGCCAGCTCATGATACGGGGTGCCCATCGGGATGTCGAGCGCCTTGAATTCGTTGGAACGGCTTATGCAGCAGCCGTCATTGTTCGACATCACGGCGACGGGACGGTTCTCCAGCGAAGGATCGAACGCCCGTTCGCAGGAAACGAAGAAATTGTTGCCGTCGATGAGTCCGAGCATGGCGGTCAGCCCCGCTTGACGAACTGGTGAATGACCGCGGTCACCACGCCGAACAGGCGCAGTTCCATGCTTTCGTCGAAGACGATGGGGCGGTATTTCCGGTTGGCCGCTTCGAGGGAGATCCCGTTGTCGTTCTTCCGCAGGAATTTGACGGTGAACTCGTTGTTGACGGCGGCGATGACGATGGAGCCGTCGGCAGCTTCCAGACTGCGGTCCACCACCAGAATGTCGCCGGGACGGATGCCCGCCTGCAGCATCGAGTCCCCCGCGGCGCGGACGAAGAAGGTCGCGGCCGGATGACGGACGAGCAGTTCATTGAGATCCAGCGGCGACTCGACGTACTGTTCCGCCAGAGACGGAAATCCGGCGGAGACCGTGTCGCTCATCAGAGGCGGGGCGTTGTGTTCTGTTTTCGACATGATTTTCTCCGGCGTAATATATACCGGCGGCGCCTGACAATCAAGTTCCGGAACCATCGGCGCCCGCGTCACGGAACCGTTTCCTCCGAAACGGCGGCGAAGATTTTCCGCCGAACTCCTTCCGGTAGCGGCCGGGGGTCATCCCGGTCTGCCGTTTGAAGAACCGGTCGAAATAGATCGTGCTGTATCCCAGCTTCGCCGCGATTTCGGAGACGGTCATGTCGGTGTAGATCAGATTGTTCCTGGCGTATTCCAGTTTCAGGCGGTTGATGAAGGCGGTCGGCGATTCGCTGCTGTAGGAGTTCCAGCAGCGGTAGGAAGCTGCGTTCGCTCAGTCCGTGGAGGTGCGCCAGGCGGGCGATGTCGGGCGACGTCAGGTAGTGGAGCTGCAGGCTGGAGACGATCTCCTGAAATTTCCGGAACCGTTCGCCGCGGCGGATGTCGTTTCGGCGGAACTCCAGAAGCTCCAGCAGGAAGGCCCATGCCAGCGTATCCGCCTTCTCCCGCATCATCGGCTGGTGGAGCAGGGCGGAGAGTTTCAGCAGCTTCTCCAGAATTTCCATCAGCGGTTCCGTCAGGAGATTTGCCAGATCAGCGGATCGAAGCTCATTCCCCGCTGTTCCAGAACGGCGTCGCTCCCCGGGTGAAACTGGAGAAAAAACGTCTTGCGCGGCAGTTCCGCCGCGTAGACGTGGTGGACGCCCGGTTTCTTGATCAGCACGTGCGGAAACGGGGTTTCATATCGCCTGCCGTCCAGAATGTCGACGGCGAACGGTTCCGCGGAGGCGAGCCTGACGGTGATCTCCAGGGTTCCGTCATAGACCAGATCTTTCCGGACCCGTACCGCATCCAGATAACCGATCGCCTTCAGCGCGAGCCCGCAGTCGAGGGACCTCTCGCGGGAGCCGGGCGTGGACTGAAAAAATCTTCCTGCAGGATGTCGGCAATCATCATTCTCTCCCGGATTGGTTCCGCATACAAAATAGTCCCGAAATCGGCATTTTCAATAAATTTGGCAGAAAAGGTTTATAAATTGGCAGTGCCGATGGTTGCCGTTCGAACCATTCCGCTGTATACTTTCAGGCGGACAAACGGCATGTGTCTCCCCTCTGCGGGAGGAAGATGGAAGGAACGGCTGAGATGAAAGATTTCACACTGGGCACGATGTACTGGCTCAACCCCAATTACGGTCCGGAGGAGTTCGCCCGGGACTGCCGCCGAATGGCGGAGAACGGATATTCGCTGATCCGGCTGATCGTCTGGTGGGAGCTGGTCGAGGAGAAAAAGGGGCGGTACGACTTCTCCTTTGTCGACTCCTTTCTCGCCGAGGCGGAGAGAGCGCAGCTGAAGGTGATGATCACCATCGGATTCTATCCGCCCTTCTGGCTGACCTGTGAACTTGACGCGGCCGGGAAGAACGATCCGGGGCGTTATCCTTCGCTGCAGCGCGAGGAGGTGCGCCGGCCGCTTGCCCGGCTGATCGAGGCGCTGGTCACCCGCTGCCGGAACTCTCCGGCGCTGGCGTACTGGAACATCTGGAACGAACCGACGCTGAACATGACGAAAAGCCGTCCGGTGCTGGAGGCGTTCGCCGCCTGGCTGAAGCGGAAATATCCGACCTTCGAACAGTTGCGGCAGGGATGGCGCGGCGAATATCCGGTATTGAGCCTGCTGCTGCCGGAATCGCTGGAGGAGCTGAATGCGGAGTGGCTGGAAACCGCGTTCCGGCTCGGTTCCCGCGGACGGACTTCGGCGATTGAATACGATTTTCTGCTCTTTGCTCCGGAGCTTCTGGCGGATGAGATGCGGTGGCTCTGTGAAGAGGTTCGCCGGTACGACGCGATACATCCCACTCATGCCAACCTTCACAGCGTCAACGGAAACCCGGCTCCGGCGGGGCGCGATTTCCGCCGGGCCGCCGGGATTCCCGATTCGATCAGCTGTTCCATCCACCAGAGCAACGACAACATGTCGACGCTCGGACTGCGGGAGCGGCGCAGTTTCTATCTCTGCGGCATCGATCGGACCTGGAGCTGGCGCAAGGGCGGCGACGCGATGGTGGGGGAGCTGCAGGCGGGAACCACCGACGTTCATGTACGCCAGTACACGCCGACGCCGGAGACCATCACCGCCGAACTGTGGCTGGCTTATGCCGCCGGGCTGCACGGCGTGATTCACTGGGAATTTCAAGGGTGGCGGGCGGGACCTTCGAACTCGGGAGTTCGGACTCCGCGCCCCGGCCGACGGAGGAGCGACGCCGCAGTCCGAGGCGGTGGAGGAATTCGCCCGGACCTTCGCGCGGAACCGTGAACTTCTGCTTCCGGCGGAGCGGCCGGCGGCGGAGATCGCGATTCTGGACTCCTACCGCAACGGCGTCTGCGAGTATCTGCAGCAGCAGGATCATCGGAACGTACCCGGTCTCGGCATGAATTACTGCAATGCGGTCCTCGGCTGCTACCGCGCGCTGCGTGAGGCGAATTTCGCGGTGGAGTTCGTGTCGGAGGAGGAGATTGCGAACGGAATTCTGCCGCGTTACCGTGCGCTGTATCTGCCGGGAACGGTGCTGCTCACTCCGGAAACCGGGACCCGGATTGCGGAATTTGTCCGGCAGGGGGCGCGGTCTGGGCGGATGGCCGCTGCGGCTGGCTTGACGAGCATCTGTTCATCCGGCAGGAGATTCCCGGCCAGGGCTTGCAGCGGGTATTCGGCGTCCGCGAGCGGGACTACCGGGCGGAACCGGAAGAGGTCCGGGCGGAAACCGCTGCCGGTTCCGTGATCGCCGGGCGCCGGATGCGGCAGGATTTCTCTCTGCTGCCGGGGGAGGGGCGCGCACCTACGCGCGGTACGCCGACGGCGCCGTTGCCGCGGTGGAGAAGAAGTGCGGCCGCGGCCGCGCCCGGCTGTGGGGAATCGAGCTTTCCCGGCGTCTGCGGGATCTGTTCGATCCGGCGGGGGAGGGAGATCGCCGGATTTGCCCGCGACTGCGGCATCCGGCCGGAGATCGAACTGCCGTTCGGCGTGATCGGGCGGGTGCTGGTGCGGGAGCAGGGAAAGGTTGCCGTTTTAAGCTCCTGGTGGAGCGTTCGCTCTCCGTCCCTCTTCCGGAGCCCTGGCGGAATGCGCGCCTGCTGGAGGGCGGTGCGCCCGCCGGTGGAGAGATCACGCTGGAGCCGGGGGCGACCCGGCTGCTGGTGCTGACGAAGCGTCTACGGAAACAGCCATGAGACATTGTGTTTTCCGGAGGAGATTCCGTTCTTTCTGCTGAGTTTGAAGGCCGGCGGGATCGGATCTGAGCGCGGCGTATACGGTGAACATTTGCGAGCCGTCTGGAGGTGGGCAAAGCCCATATTCGTATTTCTGGCGCAAGATGAACTCTTTTTTCCAATGCTGCGGAATTGTGAAAGTCAGGAGGGAATGAGGAAAAAATTCAATTTTTCTTGTATCGCTATTGACTTTTTAATATCGATGTGTCATAATTAATAGCGCGACAAAACTACAGATATGGATCACAATGAATAAATCGGAACAGCTTTACTGTGATTTGAAGGAGCAGCTGGTATCCTGTGAGCCGGGCAGCTCTTTTCTGACGGTACGTTCAATCATGGATGACTTTGCGGTCAGTCAGGCAACGGTCAGCAGTGCGATTCAGCGGTTGACGGAAGAGGGGCTTCTCCGTCGGAATGGGCGGCGTTGCATGGAGGTGACCGAAGCGGTGCTGCGTTACCGGCAGGGGGCGAAACCGGTCTATTGTCTGGCGGTGCCGCGTTGGCCGTCCGAGTATTACAACATGATTGAACAGTGTTTCATGGCACAGACGGAACAACTTGGCTATGAACTTGAAGTCGTCCGTTACGACTGGCGGGAACGCGTGCCGCACGAGCTGAAGCTGGCCAAGGTGGATGGGCTTGTGATAGTCAGTTCTGCCACGATTACCGGAAAAGATGTCAGCGACATGGATGCACTGGGCATCCCCTATGTAATTTTCGGGCGTTTCCTGCCCGGCCTGGCGCTCCATTCGGTCAGTAACGATGAGGAATACACCGGAGCTCTTGCGGCGCACCATCTGTATGAACTTGGGCATCGACACCTGGCGGTTCTGCATTCCGAGCCGGAAGATGAGGCGATGATTGCACGCACGAAAGGATTCCGACAGTTTGCGGAACTGCATGGTTGTTTTGTAGAGGTGGTTGACTGTGATGTGCGGAACGGTGAAATTGCGGTAGAAAAGAGTTATGATTTCTTGAAGAAATACTTTCAAAAAATGAGCTGCAATTTACTGCCTTGTTTGTCCTGAGCGATTCAACGGCTTTCAGTGTTTATCAAGCTTGTTACGAGTGTGGAATATCGATCCCGGACCAACTGAGCGTAATAACCTGCGGTGAAGCATGGAACCTTGCTTACCGGGCCCCCGCTCTGACTTCCATCGGGATCGATCATTCCCGTCTGGTGAAGGAGTCGATCCGCCTGTTGAAACAAAGAAATTCCGGCCAGTTTGAGCATGTACAGCTGAAAGCGGAGCTCACGGTGCGCGCATCAACCACACGGTGGTGTCTCTGATAGATCGTAGTTAAACGGAAAGGAGAAACAAATGAAGAAATTTACCTTAATTGAATTGCTGGTTGTAATTACAATCATTGCGATTCTCGTTGGAATATTGCTTCCCGCCCTGAATCAGGCGCGGGAGCGCGCGAAGGCCAGTCAGTGTGCGAGCAATATGAAACAGGGAGTTCTCGGGCAGCAGATGTATGCAACGGACAACAAGGGGATCATGGTGTTCCGCAGTCCGGATTCCTCTGACAGCCGCAACTGGTACTTCTGGGCGCGGTTGTCGTGGGGAGTGGATGAACAGGGGTTCAACTCCATCCGAACCGGAGGAGGCAGATATCTGTCCTACAATACGCTGATGTGCCCTGCCGCACAAAAAGAAAACCGGAGAAGCGTGGGCGGAGCCGTATGCGATGTTTTATGACAACTGTACCTGGCCGCAGACAAAAGAGCTGGCAGAAGAGTTTGGAATGTCGTTTTACGATGATCTTCGCAACGGAGCCTATCTGCTGCCCCAGAGGATGAAGAAGCCGAGCAGTTTTTTGTCTTTGTCGATTCGCTGAGAGTCAGCGGCTGGCTGACCGGATATACCGATCATGTCTGGCGGGCGCGTGAAGCCCAGGATGGAGGAGGCATGTATGCCCAGCATCTCGGGCGTGCCAATGTCGGCCATGCAGACGGCCATGTCGGCAGCTACAATCGTGCAGAGGCGGAGGCTTCCCCTATGAATGTAACATATTTTCTTTCCAACATGTAATTTGATATAGATCCAGCAGATTTTCCGGAGAACATGGGAGCAATGGTCCGTTTTTTCGCTTTTTTCTTATTGATCGGGATAATATTCCCTGCCTCTGCAGCAGAAGTCCTGCAGGAATTTTTGTATCGCCCCGAGCAGGATGAAGCGGAGATTGTATTTTTTCGTCGAAATCATACAAGTATCCGTCAGACATCACAAGGAGAGTTCGGCCGGGTTGCTGGAAAACGGGCCGGATGGCGTGTCAATTGCGCCGCGGAACCGGAAAGTACATATTTTGAATTCTGTTTCCCGGGAGGGAAAAAAACTGTCCGATTTCACGGTTGCAGAGGTCCGGATTCAGGTTTTTCTTCCGGTGAACCACTCCGTTGACGATTTGAATCTGCGCCTGCAGGATGTTGATGGAGAGGTGTTTCAGTTTCGGCGAAAGCTGCCTGCGGGAAAGAGCCGCTGGACTGAGATCTCCTACCATGTGGAGACGAATGCGCCGAAGGCGGAAAGCTGGGGCGGCGGCAAAAAGGCGAATAAGAAGTTGGATGCGCCGTTACGGCTGGTCGGGATCACGGGGGATCTCAAGCGTACGGCCGGCGAAATCGGAATTGGCGAGGTTGTTCTGAATGTTATCAACAGCAGCCCCGGTACTTCCGGAGGTGATGACAGGTTCCGGAACGCCGATCCATGTTCTGAAACCGGGCGAAGAAGAAAAACTTGCGCTCGAATTCCGCAATCCCCGGCCCCGGATGGCTTCCGCGGTTGCCGAATGGCAGTTGATCGGAGTGCGGGGCGAGACGCTTGAAAAAAGACAGCAGACGCTGAGATTGTCTCCGGGGAGGTGAAGTTGAGGAAACTCCCTGTGCCAAAACAGTTTGGTGTCTATCGGATTCTGACTGAAGTGAAGGATTCCGACCCTGCTGTGAAACCAGTGAAAAAGGAGTTGCGCTTTGCCTATATGAAGCCTGCCGGACCGACTCCGCTGGAGAAAAACGATGGATTCCTGTTCGGTGTCTGCTCGCATCCGCAGCGTCACGTTTCCGCAGACCAGGATCTGGAAGCGATGGCAGCCGCCTGGTGCGGCGTCAAGGCGTTGCGTGAGGACATTGACTGGGCCAGGATACAGCCGGCGCGGAACCGTTGGGAATTTCAATCGTTCGACGGTATCGTCAGGCGTTTCGGTAAAGTTGGAATCGAAGTAATGCCAATTCTTTCGTATTGCCCCGCCTGGGCTGCCGCTGCCGACTGGAAACCGAAAAGTCTCAGTCGCGCGAACGCTACGATGAACCGTCGTCCGGATTATGAATACTGGCGGCAGTTTCTGCGCAAGGTGGCGGAACGATATCGGAATGCCGTTCGTTTCATGGAGGTGTGGAATGAACCGGATCTGGCGATTTTCGCTAATTTCTCCGCGGAAGAATATGTCAAAATGCTGGAAAGCGCCTATGCGGAGATCAAAAATACCGCTCCTGAAATCCAGGTGCTGACCGGTGGATTTTCCAATCTGCCGGAACGGAGCAGTCCGCAGTTGATGCCGGCGGTGATCCGGTCTGGGAAATATGATGTTCTCGCGTTTCACGGACACGGCCTGTTCGGGGGCTATCTCTATCAGATTACCCGGATCTGCTCTGCTTATGGAAACCGGAAACCATGGTTTGCGAATGAGACGGCGCTTTCTTCCATGGTCTACGGGGAGGAGGTTCAGGCGCAGACGCTGTTTCGCAAGCTGATATACTCATGGGCGAAGGGATCGATCGGCTACAACTGGTACGATTTGCGCAACGATGGCTTCGATCCCGCCAACAATGAGCACAATTTCGGGATGATCACTGCCGATTTTTATCCGAAGCCGGTCTATGTCACCTACAACTCGCTGGCAAATTTGTACCGGGGAGGAACATTTCTGAAACCGCTGTCTCTGGGCAATGAGATCCATGGCTACCTCTTTCGGGGACAGGACGGCGGCATGCTTCTGGCGGCATGGAGCGATACGGGAGATGATCGGATTTTGCCGCTTGCTGTTTCCGGCGTGACCGGAAGTGCTGAAACGGTGGATCTCTATGGAAACGTCAGGAAGCTCCCGGTGAAAAACGGTGTTGCAATTTTCGAGATCGGGCAGGAACCGGCGACATTGCGTGTCTCCGGACAGACGGAGGAGATTCAGGTTGCCGGTGCGCTGGTGCGTCCTGCGGGAAAGCTGGAGATTGTGCCGGGTGGTCACACCGTATTTTCGTTTGAAATCTACAATCCGGAACGTCGGTCTCGAGAGTATCATGTTCAACTCTCTCTGCCGCCCGGGCTTTCGCAGACCGCAACCGTAACGCCGTTGCGGCTTGCTCCCGGAGAAAATCGGAAGGTCGGGTTTCCGGTTCGCGCAGAAGAGAGCTTCCGCTCTTTACCGGGCAAGACAAAGGAGTTGACGCTTTCTCTCGGTGACAGAAGTTTCCGCTATCGGATTGAGACTGTTACGCTGATGCCGGCGCGTGGATATCATTCTGAGCCGGATTTTGAACTCAATTCCGCCGAACAGGTGTATTCGCTGGTGCCCAACTCACCGGAAACCGCCCATCTGTTCTGGAAAGGACCGCGGGATCTCTCTGCAAAAATATGGCTTGGCCGTGATGGAAACAATCTTCTGCTGAGGGCGGAAGTCGTCGACGACAGACATACGCAGCCTTATAGCGGGGAAAGGGTCTGGCAGGGAGACAACATCCAGTTTGCCATGGTTCTGCCCGGCCAGAAGGGTAACTGGGAGATCGGGCTTACCCGGACCGACGCGAAACGGCCGGAGGTTCATGTCTGGCTGGCTCCTGAACGGTTTCACCCGGCGAAAACGGCATCGCAGATCGTGCTGAATACCTCGCGGGAGGAGAAGACGGGACTCACCCGTTACGAAGCGCGCATCCCATTCTCCGCCATCGGGTTGACCGATGCGGTAATGCGCCGGGGATTCCAATTCAATCTGCTGGTCAACGACAACGATGGGGCGAAGCGGGAAAGTTTCATTGCGATTGCACCCGGACTTGGCGACAACAAGGATTCCAGCCAGTATCCGGTTGTGAGGTTTTAGCGTGTTTTCGGATGCCGCCCCGTGAGGAGCAGCATCCGGAAAACAACGATTGCACCGGACTTCCCGGCCCCGCAATTTTCTCTGATGGGTTACGGGAAGAGGATTTCGAAGAACGGCGTGCCGTACTCGAATTTTGAGGTGTCGAACCGGAGCGACAGCTTCCCGTCGCGGAACGACGCGTCGAGTTTCTTCTCGCGGGTGCCGTCCAGATTCAGGGCATAGACCTCCGGCTTTCCGGCGGAGCGGTTCTCCAGCGTCAGCGCAAATTTCCCGCTGCGGATGAGAACCGGGAACTTCCCGAAGTCGATTTCCACATCGAAGCGTTCGTTGTTGAACACCGTGTGTTCGCTCACCGCCATCGTCGCCGCAACCAGCAGAATCCGCCGGCTGCTCCGCAGGTCGGGCGCCGCATCGAGCGCCACCGCCGTCAGCGAGGCGGGGACGGAACTTTCGGAAATCGTCAGCGCATCCAGTTTCACCGGCTGATTCTCCTTGAGAACGGCTCCTTCCAGTCTCTTCGTCACGACGCGCAGCGTCTGCTTCTGCACGTCGGTGGTGATTTCGCCGGTCTCGCTCTGGTAGATTCCGCGGTCGGGATCGGTGAGGTTGTTCTGCCCGATCACCCGTTTTTCGCGCAGCTCGCGCACCAGCTGCCGGGCCAGTTCGTCGCCGCCGCGCGTCTCGCGGACCTCGGCGAACATGCCGCCGCCGAAGGTGCGGGCAAACCGTTCCGGCACGATCTTGAGGCTGTCGCGCACCGAACCCCGCCCTTCGCAGGAACAGCCGAGCCGGGTCACCATGAAGAGACGGCTGTATTCGCCGCCGATCGCATTCATGAAGTCGGCGGAGTGCATGACCCGCTTCGGAATCGCAATCTCCACCTTGTGCGCCGCTTCCGCCACGTCGCCGCGCTGCCAGGCGAACGCGGTGAGGATCTCATTCACCCGCGCCATCGGACTTAACGACCCCTCGAACACGTAGCCGTTCATCGGGGTGTGCCACAGCGATACGGGCGTACCGTGCTGTGTCAGCATATCCCACCCCTGCAGGGCGGCGTAGGCTCCCCACATCAGGCCCGCTTCGTGGACATAACGGTTGTAGGGGGAGTGGGAGTATTCGGTGATCAGAAACGGCCGGTCGAAGAACCGGTTCACCCCCGCTCGGCCGATGTAGGAGTTCCGGTCGGTGATCGAACTTGTCTGCCCGGTCAGGAATCCGGTGCCGCGGTACCAGCGCAGATTGTAGAGCTTCTGCTGATAGTTCCGCACCGGCAGCGCCACCCGGTTCGGATGCGAAAAGTAGGTGTGCATCGCGACCGCGGTCAGCGGCAGGCGCGGCGGGATGTCCATCAGCCGCATGTACATATCCCAGTTGGTGACGACCCCGCGGAAGCCGACTTTGCGAACCTCCTCCATATAGAATTTCGACATGCCGGTCAGTGCCTCTTCCAGCCAGTCACGGGCCTCCTGCGATTTCTGCAGCAGTTCCAGGTTCAGAACCGGAGCGGTTTCTCCGGGGTGGACGGAGGCAAAATGTTTCCGCCAGTAGGGATTCAACTCGTTCCAGTAGTTCTTCTGATTGTCCTGCTCGTTGAAGAGTGTGATACCGACGATCATCGGGTCATCCACCATGCGGGTGCCGGTGTAGGGGTTGCGGTGTTTCATCATGTAGTGGAATCCGGCGCGCCAGTTCTCCCGGTAGTCCTCCCGGAAGAGCAGCCCGGTTTTGACGTCGAATTCGACGGTGGCCGCGGTCCAGCTGGTCCGGGTGGAGGCGATGTCCGGCAGAAGGTAGATGTTCCGTTTGCGCAGACAGGCGACGAAATAGTCCCAGCGGTCCGCGAAGGTTTTGTCGATCGGCAGCTCCTCCATGGTGCGGGGAGGGTGGCCTCCCGGAGCGTGATCGGTTTTTTCGGATATCCGTTCTTGCCGGTCAACGCGCCGTCGGGGCCTGAATCCGACCATGTTGAAGCCGCGGAGCCGGATCGCTTCGGCGTACTCTTCGATCTCCGGCTTGCTCATCGCGTAGAGGCGGTTCTGCCAGGCGCCGGGAGCTATGGTGAAACTGCGGGAAGCGGACGGTGCGAGAGGGTTCCTTCTCATAGGCGAGTTTGCCCTCCCGGTTGACGATGATCCGGCCCAGCTCGCCGATTTTCGGCGCCCGATCGAGAAAAAACCGGAGAGGTCCAGTGCGGTTCCGGGTTTCACATCGAGCATCGGAATCCGGCGAGGCTGAACATAGACCCATTCGACAGGGTCCATCTTGATCGGCCGCCATTCGGGGGAGCGGAGGATGGTCGTGACGTTGTCCAGTTTTTCCCGGAAGGGCACCGCTCCACAGAATACCTTCCACCCCTCCGAGCCGCTTTTTACGAAGAGCGCAACCGTGTTTTTCCCTTTTCGGACGGGGGAAGTTGAACACATGATTCGTCACACCGGCGGGGGTGACGGTGTTGCCGGTTTTGAGGGTGTCGTAGATCGACTTCCCGTTGACGAGGAAGTCGAACCACCAGTCCGCGCCGACTCCCAGCTGCATGAATCCGTCGGACCCGGCGGAAAACTGATTCAGCAGCAGCGCCGGTTTCCCTTCGGCCGCCCGTCCGGCGACCGATTCGAGATCCAGCGCGTTGTTCCGGAAGGTGACGGGGATGCCTTTTGCCCCTCCGATGGAAACGGGGGAGGGATCGAGGGCGTTCCAGTCGAGGCTTTCGGGCGTGACCCCGGGGTAGAGCATCCAGCTTTCCCGCAGGGCCAGCGGCAGGTGGTTCTGAATCTTTTCCGTCCGGACCGGACCCAGCAGGAGGGTGGCGTTCAGCGGATAGGCGCCCAGCATGAACATCCGGGAACCGGATCGGCTCCTGATGGTCCTGTTCCACGGTGAGTTCATAGGTGACCTTCTGCCACTCGGGACGGACCTTGACCGAACCGATGCTGCGGCGGGAGATGCCTTTCCACGGCTTGCCGTGCTGGATGAAGTTGAACTGGATTGTTCCGTATTCCGAACCTTTGATCCAGAAGGAGATGCGTAGTTTGTCCCCCTTTTTTAAGTTGGCGTCACAGAAGAGGTTGAGCTGAGCACCGTGCGGCGTGTTGTCCGGTTTTTCGATGACCCGGAGCGCGAGCACCGCATCGCCGTCGGGCGTCTTTTCCTGCGAGGCGACCTTTTTCGAGGCGCCGGTTGTTGAAGATGACCTCTTTCGTCGTGAAAGAGGCATCCCATTTCTGTTCGTGGATCACCTCCGCGCTCAGCGAAAGAGTGGTCAGAAACAGCAGCGGTAACAACAACTTCTTCAAAATGAACCTCCCTGGTTGAATGGTTATTCCCACCACCGGTTGCGCCGGCGGGTTTCCTCTGTGAGCGAAGCGGTGAACGGTTCGCAGGGGAGTATGGATCCATCGGGTTCTGGATCAGGAACTTTCCGACATGCATGTCGGAAAGAGGACGCCGCAGTTCCGGTCGTGGCGTCCGGCGGGGCGGCCGCGGTAACTGCTGGTGTCACTCGAAGCGGATATGGAGAAGCGGTACTGCCCCTCTTCCAGATTGAGGGAGGCTTCGCCGCTTGTCTGCCGCCAGGTCTCCGCAATCAGGATCTTCCAGGATGGATTTTTCATCGAGGTGATCTTCATGGCCTGATCCTCCGGAACACTCCGGCCGTTGATCCAGGCGCCGAGCAGATAGCCGTTGGCTCCGTAATGGGGGGTGTCAATCCAGAAATTCGCCGCCTTCGGTGCCGGCATGGAGGGGCAGCGGAAGACGGCGCTGGTGAGGTAGCTGTTTCCCGGAATCTCCCGGAAGAATTCATCCAGCGACAGCAGCCGCATGCCCCAGTGGGGGTGCCGAGGGAACCCGAGTTGTTGGTGAGCACCGGAATCATGAAGTCGCTGTTGTCCACGATGTAGGCGGCATAGGCGACGCCGATCTGTTTCAGATTGGAGGTGCAGGCGGCGGTGCGTCCTCTCTCGCGCGCCTTGCCCAGGGCGGGCAGGAGCATCGAGGCGAGAATGGCGATGATTGCTATTTTATTGACCTCAGAAAGTATTTTTTTATGTCTGTTTATGTCAATGGCGTATTGGGAAAGGTCTGATGATACCGATAGATACAATGTATAACAATATTGGATTGTCTGCTCTGTGTTTCACTTCCATGTGATATTATTATATTGCTTCAGCGCAAAAAAACTACCGGCTGTGTCGGTATGTAGCCGAACAGCTTCAGCTTCAAGGCGAGAAAAGAAACTCCGTGCTATAGTATTGTAATTCGCCAATCACAAATAATAGAACGGAGTCTCAAATGTCAATTGACAAATTATCACACACGAGCTGGAAATGCAAGTATCACATTGTATTTGCCCCCAAATATCGTCGACAAGTGATCTATAATCAAATTAAAAAGATATCGGGAAAATTCTACGTCAATTATGTGAATTGAAAAAAGTAGAAATACTAGAGGCCGAAGCTTGCCCTGATCATATTCATATGTTGGTAAGTATCCCTTCCAATTTGAGTGTGTCTCAATTTGTAGGGTATTTGAAAGGAAAAAGTTCTCTGATGATCTTTGATCGCCATGCGAATTTGAAATATAAATACGGGAATCGGCATTTCTGGTGCAGAGGTTATTATGTTAATACAGCCGGAGCAGATACTCATGCGATTGCCGCTTATATTCAAAATCAACTGGCAGAGGATCAGGCAATGGAGCAATTAACGTTTAGGGAGTACATAGACCCGTTTACGGGTAGCAAGAATTAAAAGGCAGAAGAACTCTGCCTGCATAGCAGGGGGCCTATTTCTTTTCAAATAGGCTATTACAAGAAAAAGGTTGGTTGGCCGCTTTGGCGGCGGCCTGTGAATTTGTTGCGATTGGCGAATTTTTCAAAGCCCGTGTCGGGCTGCCGGTAACATCGCCTTGAAGGCGTGGTGCATACCACCGGCTAAGCCGGTGGTTTTGATTTATCAAGAGGTATTCCGTTTGCCGTATAAAATAAAAGCAGGTCAGGAGTAAAAAGCATCCTGCATAGGACTAGCAGGGAAATTTCGGGTTTCTCTGAGGAGTTAACCTTGTTGTCCTATACAGGATGCCACACCTAACAATTTTCAAAATGGCGTAATTTTCTGATTACGCCCCCTCATTTTCATCTATTTCACACCAATTCTCAAAAGTAGCCCCCTTTGTTGTAAATCAGCTGTCCTAGATCGTGTCGTCAATAGTTAAAAGACCCAAGCTGCAATACATCTGATTTGTACTGCAGCAAGAAACGAAGCGGTGTTTTTAGCATATCTGGTTGCGACTCCGCGCCAACGTTTTAATATCATGAATGCATTCTCGACAAAGTGCCGTAACTTGTACAACTCCTTGTCGTATTCACGTTGCGTTTTGCGATTCTTTCTTGGCGGAATAACTGCCTTCATCCCTGCTTTTTCCGCTTTCTCGACAATTGCGTCCGAATCATAACCGCGGTCTGCCAGAAGAACCTTCGCTTTGATGTTATCAATCAAGGCTTCAGCCTGCTTACAATCCGCCGTGGTACCTTCTGTAATAAGGATTCTGACCGGCATACCATGCGCATCCACGGCCAAATGTATCTTGGTGTTGAGCCCCCTTTTGTCTTGGCCATATCTTGATTGCCTCCACGAGCACCACTCCCATGTGCATGAACTTTGATATGACTTGCATCAATCATCAACAGCTCAAATTCTGGATTGTCAATCAATTCCTGCAATAATTTCTCCCAAACTCCTTTGTCACGCCAACGGCAAAAACGCCGGTGAGTATTTTTCCAATCTCCGTAACTCGGTGGCAAATCACGCCAAAGGTGCCCCCGTTCGTAAAATCCAAAATACCGCATTGATAAATTGCCGGTTGTCGCGAGCGTTGCCGCCCCAAGTTCCCTTGCGCCCCGGTAGCAAAAATTCGATTTTAGCCCAAGATTCATCCGATATATCATGTCGTTCGTATGCATTCGCCATTTTCCCGATATCCTTTTTTTTGACGTTTGCATAATATAGCACAAATCTATTGACGACACAACCTAAAAAGCGAACTCTGGTTGAAATGATTCCGGCTCCGGTGGTTTGGTAAATGGTTGATCCAGCCATTGGCGCAAGTCGCGGTAAACAAATAGATTCCATTTCAGGAAAGTGACCAGGGTTGAAAAATGCCATTGCGCTTTCGACAAAAACTTCAGGTACTTGGTCAGTAAAATAGCGATAAGCGCTGTCCAAACTTGAATCCGGACAGCGTTTTCGCTGATGCCGATAAACGTTTTGATCTTGAAGTTCTGCTTGAGCATCTTGAAAAAGCTTTCGATTTGCCAGCGAGCCTTATAGATGTCGCCGATCGTTTGTGCGTCCAGCTCAAAATTGTTGGTTAGCAAGGTCAATGTCCGATGGTTTTCCACATCGCAGACGACCACTTTGCGGAGACGTTCCGGATATTTGTCTTGCGAACCACGCAGAAAAATGACTTCATCGTTCAAAACGGTTCCGGGATATTGCTTGACATCGTATTCCGGGATGTCGTAGGTCGCATTGGTCTTGAGGCGCGTGACAAAATCCACACCGGAGAGATTCCATTTATACAGCATGGAAAAATCGACGTATCCGCGATCACAAACCACCATGCTGTCACGCGGGAGTTCCATTCGTCTGGCGCTGTTTACCTCATGAACATCTCCATTGGTGAAATCAACGAACACGGGAAGATGACCATCATGATCCAACAGCATATTGAGCTTGATTGCCCCTTTGGTTTGCCGATAGGTTGCCCATGGAAAAACTTTAACGCAAAGCTCAATCAGCGTTGCGTCGAGACTGTAAAGTTTCTTGGGAAACGAAAACTCATGCCGTGGCGCAATTGCATGGCAGTGTCCCAGAAGCATATGGAAAATATCGCCGAACATTTTCGGAGAGCGATGGGCATTGGCGTACGACAAGTTGGATTTGGTTGGAGCGGATTCCACACCAAGATGATTCAACTTGCCTCCGCAGGTTTTCAAACCTCCGCAAATCTCTCGCAGACTATTGGCCTGCGCCAACTGGCAGAAGATCATCGACACAAAATGTGCCCAACTGTCAAAGGACTGTTTTCGCTTGTCTCCATTGTGTTTCATGACTATTTCTTCAAATTCTCGCTTCGATATCAAATCCAACACTTGACGAAAAAAGACTGACTGATGTATTCTTCATTACGGAGCCTCCTTGTGGTTTAGGCAACCGTAATATACTATTACGGACAAGTTGGCTCCACTTTTTTCACCCCTTCAAAAGTTTGTTAGATACCATGTATAGGTGACGGGAAATCGGAGTAGAAAAAACTCCTTTGTCAAGTAACTTTGAATAACAGCAACAAAGCGACAAAGGAGGCATGGAAATGCAGAGAAAAGGTAACACGATTAGTGAAAAAATTCAAACTGGAAACCAGGAAACTTTCGGAATTGACATGGACGGGACGCTGTGGGCGACGGCGATCCGAGATTGGGAAAGTGGAAAAAACAGTTATTATGGCTTGAAGGACAAAGAGCAATTAAGCAAAGAGGAACGTCTTTTTTCAACTGGTGGCGGATCATGTTCAAGACGGGAAAAAGGTTGATGTGTATTACGAAGCAGGTCGCTACGGATTCTGGCCGGCACGGAAAATGTTGGCAATCGGGGCGGGGGTTCACATTCTTCCGATCAACAAATTGAAGGTGATTATGTGCGGTAAAACGATCAAAACAGATAAGTTGGATGCGAAGTTTCTTGGCGGACTTCATCCTTCGGACGAAATCCCGGAAGTTTATATTCCGACCTTGACGGAGGAAGGCCGCCGGGATGCGGAACGCGAACTTGGCCGGATCAAGGAATCAATCAATCGGGTCAATGCGCAAATGCTGGCCCTGATTGACCGCACACCGTTGCCGACACCGGATTTTCACCGAACCAGCGCCGCATGGCGAAGGCCATTTTTGAAGTGGTCGAAAATGGTGGAATGGAATGAATGTCCGGAATTGCTGTTGCGACGATTGCCGAATATGATTTCCGAACTGGAACTTTTGAAAAAGAGCTGGCCGACTGGGAAAAAATCATTCAGCAGTATCAGGATCGCGACCGTGACAATAGCCGCAAATCGGCGGGAGAAGATCATACAGCGGAAACTGGGCGTCACAGCTATGGAACGCCTCTCATGAAATCAAAAAGGAGACTGGATTGTCCTTCCCCTGAAAACCCAGCCCGTCATTTATATCGGGGAAGTGACCGCAGCATATCAGTTTGATCCGACGGCACTCAATCCCTATTATCACAGAATCGCGGTGAAATGGATCGGCGAAAATATTCCCCGACAAAACTTTGCGCAGGATCTGCTCTATTCCTTCGGCGCATTCCTGACCATCTGTCAGATCTCCCGCAACAATGCGGAAGACCGTCTGAACAATATGAAAACGCACAATTGGGCCGCCAACAGCGACGGATTCGTTACGGCGGATATTCCAGCGGGTGATAATGATGAAACATTTCGAGATATTGAAGAGCTCTCGCGCGACCAGATCATACGGCTGATAGGCTCCAAGTTCAAGGGGCATGAACTTGCCCGCCTGGTCAATGGCATCCTGATTGCCGAGGGATATCATACTTTCATGAGCCCTCCCGGACCGGATGGCGGAGTTGACATTCTTGCCGGCACCGGAACATTGGGATTCGGCGAGCCGAGGCTTTGCGTTCAGGTGAAATCGCAGGATACTCCCGTAGAATTGAAGGAAATCAAAGCTCTGAAAGGTGCCATGCAGGATTCACTGGCAACCCAGGGCTTGTTCGTTTCCTGGGGCGGATACAAAAATTCCGTCAAAGAGCAAAGTTCCTTTTTCAGTGTCAGACTCTGGGGGCAGAATGAACTTCTAAGGGCACTTTTTCCGAACTTATGAAAAACTGGATCCAGAATTAAGAGCAGATTTGCCGTTGAAACAAATCTGGACAGCCACATTTGAAGACTGATTTTGAAGGTAGACGGCAGATACCGGAAATTAGAACGCCCACTACCGGCCGCGAAACCGGTGGAGGGCTTGACGTCATTGGTGGGAAAGTGTCGCCCATGGGCGACGTTTTTACCAGAGTTTTTCCAACTCCTGTTCCTGGCGGCGGAGAATTTCGATTCTCAGCTGCTCTTTTTCCTCTGGAACAAAGGCGATTCCGAGAGGTTTCAGCTCCTTTACCGCATTGATCAGGGCTTATCTTGATTTCGTGCTTTCTATCAGCACGGACACCGTTGTGCGTGTGTCGAGCTTTCGTTTCAGCACATAGCTGAAAAAACTTTCTTCATCGCATGGGCCGAATTTTTTCGGTCAGCTCATCATCGAGAATCCGTTTACGATATTCATCAACTTGCTTTTCAAGCTGCCGGTTGCGGACAAATAACGGTCTCGAACGTATCATGAAAGAGATTCGTCGCCGAACTCGGGTCGTCGGCAGCTTTCCGGATAGATACTCGGCTATGATGCTGATCGGAGCCAGGCTCAGGCATATTTCCACGACAAAATGGGGGACACGTCAGTATATGAGCACTTGCAAACTTTACGAAGGCGGTATAAGGTAAAAAGCGGGAGGCTCCTCCTGCGCAATCGACCTGCTCCTCCGGAGCTCTCAGGTCGGTCGGCTGCTTCGGCTGCGCCAACTCACGTTTGTTATCTGTAATCACTCAGAAGCAAATGTGCGCAAAATATCGGACACTACCTTCCCGGCCAAGTTGTCCCGTTTGTACGATCTGCCGAAAACATGGCTTTTCTCTTTTTACCCTCTTCTGCACGGTACCGTTTTTTGAAATGAAGACGATGCAAAAAACAATGATCTATTAGTAAAAAAAAGTCAATTTACTTGAAAGATCAATTATTCAGATTATATTTTTAATAGCGTTCATGTGCAAGATGGGCGCTGTGTTGTTTGATACCGTTATATTTTCAGCAAATATACCCTGAACCCGCCAAGTTGAAGACGTCTATTTGCCATAATCACAGGTGAAATGTACCGGTAGGATTCCTGTACACACAGGTCTTACCGGGCGCTTGCAATCATGATTATGGCAGGCTCTTGGCGGGGCCTAGGGTATAGTGTTTGAAAGCGTTCGGTTTTTTTTGAGAATGTTTTCAAGCCAGCTGGATTTCGCAACGTAAATTGGAAAGCCGGCAGCCCGCGAAGCGCAGGAGGCGTTCCCCCCTCGAAAGTTCCTGAGATCATTCTTTTTTATGCTGCGAATTCCGTATATGGATCATCGCAGCTTTTTTTTGCTTTGAAGAAATGTCCTGCGAGCAGCAAAGACGAATGCATCCATATGAGAGTTTTTCCGTATGCCGGGTCGCGGCTCCGTCAGTGGAGACCGTCAGGTTTTACAAAACAGTCAAGCAGGAAACAGCTTGCAAAACCAAGGAGGACTGAAAGATGAGGGAAAAAAGACTGGAGCGTATGAAACATTCACGTATGGGGCGTTTCATCCGCCGAATGCTGGGAGAGACGCGGGGCGCCGTCATGATGGAGTACGTCATCGTCGCAGTGCTGATCGCAGCCGCCTGTGTTGTTGCGGTCGCGATGTTCGGCAAGACGATTGTCGGCATGTTTGATGTCGCTGCCAAGGGTGCTACCGGCGATCACAGCGGTGCGAAAGAGGCGCTGGAGGAAACGCAGCAAACTCAGGAATCAGACGCTTCCGAGGCTTCCGAATTCCACGACAGCATGCACAAATAGGAGTCTGTTCTTGAGCATGACTGCAACTCCGACAGTCTATTTGTTCGTTGCAGCGACACCCTGGCTTGCCGTTCTTTTACGACAGGACTGGAAGACACGCTCGCTGCCGAATCGTTATACTCTCGGAGGGAGTGTTGTCATTCTCGTCTGGCAGTTTGCCTGGGGGGGCTGCCGCATCTTTTGAACAGTCTTGCGGGAGGCCTGATTGCAGGAGCATTGCTCCTGATTCCGTTTCTGCTGCGCGCGGCAGGAGCGGGCGATGTGAAATTTCTGTTCGCTTCCGGCCTTCTCGTCGGATATCCGGCCGTGTTTCCCATGCTGTTCCTGATTTCGCTCTTCGGGCTGCTGCTCGGGGTTGTCATGCAGCTGTCCGGCCGTTTCGACCCGGTGCGCCTGAAGCATATTGCGCGCACTCTCTTCGACTGGCGTTATGACCGGGAAGAGGGGCGGGCGAAGCTGCCGGATCGCGAAAGCGAAAAGGTGCGGATTCCGTTCGGCGTCGCGATTTCACTCGGAGTATGGGGGACGCTTCTTGTGCGGATTGCGGGAGAATATTCGACATGAGCAAAAGAGGGGAAAGGGGGTCTATGCTGATGGAGGCCGTTGCGGTACTGCCGCTCCTGGTTGCGCTGATTTTCGGTGCGCTTCAGATGGCACACATCCATATCGCCCGTCAAATCGTGAGCTATGCAGCCTACGCCGCCGCCCGGGCGACACTGCCCCTTGCCGCAGGAGAGGAGGAGGAGGCCGCGCGCAAGGCGGCACAGAGGATCCTCTGCTGGCTCGTGGCCATGCCGGATTCCACTCACGACGGCGTGTTGATGCCGGATCCCAATTCCAGAGCAGTGAAAGACCGGATCCTTGCATGTAAAGTGACGCAGCACGACTGGAACAGAGAGGTCGAGCTGAAGTTTGCCTTTCCGCTCGTCATGCCGCTGGCCGCGCAGATCATCGCCCGGCGTTTCAATCCGGTGGATTTCACAAGCTCCGAGCCGGGGAAGCCATATTTCCACGGACACCTACGGAGATGCCTTCGAAGGTCCTCATCTGATTTTTTCACGAGCGGATCAGTCTGCCGAAGCCTTATATTGTGAAAGAGTGACGGGATGATGAAGCGGATTCTGACACAGCGGATGCGGGAACTTGCCCGGGGGACAGCGGGATTGCCTGTGCCTTTACGGTTACGGTGTCGCTGATTATTTTTCTGCTCGGGTTTGCGATCTACGCCTGCGGGGAGACCGTCCGCCAGCGAATGGAGCTCCAGAACGCGGCGGACTCGGCGGCATATTCCGCTGCCCTGGTTCAGGCGGATACGATCAGCAGAGTCGCGGTCATCAACAAGGCGATGGCATGGAATTACGTCATGATGACCCGGCGCCAGATGGATCATATCGTGGATGCCTGGCTGGCGCGGGTCCTTGACATGTGGGGAGACCTCCAGAACCGTCACGCGCAACTACCAGAACATCTGTGCGTGCCATCCCCGTTTCGAAGGGATCAACTGGCGAGTGGGGACCTCTCCGGGCGGAACCCCCGGCGAGGTGGTCCATCAGCTGATTCGCGTGAACAACTCTCAGGATGTCTGGATCCCCGCAATCGCCGCAGCCCGTACCGTGCATGCGCAGAAAAATCCCGTCGCGCTGCTGGAATCGCTCGAAAGTGCATTGACTCCATGAACCGGGCAGAGAAGGAGTTGATCGACGGCATGAAGGAACGCATTGAGAATGCGGTGGAATTTGCCGTCAATGCGAATGTTGCCCTCACGGAAAACGACCGGAAGGTCCGCGAGAAGCGCGAAATCGACTGGACGATCTACAATCTCCGGAATGCTTCTGATTATTTCGAACTTCTGAAGGGAGATGAAACGCAATTTCTCTCCTTCGGGGATTTTTTCCGGCGGAGGGACGAAGATCTACGGCACCGGCGCGGACAACTGGCTGATCGCGGAAAATGCCAGCGGATTCCAGCGTAACTATGTGCAGGCGCCGAACGCATTGACCGCCGTCTGGTTCACCTACAATCAGATCTGGTTTCATTCTCTGGCCTGCACATTCGGCGGCGTGGTCATCAATCCGGTGCAGGCGATTACCGGGGAGATGGCGCGCGATACGTTTTTTTACCGGACAGGCGGCGCGTCCGCAGGTGCTGAAAAAAATTATTTTGAAGCGGACGGTGCGATTGTGGTCGGCGTATCCCGGCCCCTGAACAATCCGTTTGCGTTCGTGTTCGACGGCAGAGAGCAGTCGGGGATTTATTCGGCGTTCGAAGTCGGCGGCGGGGATCAGACGATGTGGAGTGTTGCCGGCGCCCGGGCGGGCTACCGTCTCTCCGAATGGGCGGAGGGAGAATACCGGAATCGGGGATCGATTCAGAAAAAATTCAACCTCTGTGTGACGGACTGGGATGCAATGTTCCTCCCGCTTCGGGAGGAGTCGACTGTATCATCGGGTTTTCTCTCCGGAATGGCAAAAGAGCTCGGCGTATCCAATTTGTTTGTCAGGAAAGACCATTTGGGCTCGTATTCCAGATTGGATTTCTCTGCGGCAAAAGAACATCTTTACCACTAACAAGAAAGGAAGGAGTTGGTATGAAAAAAGGAAGTTCCTGGTTCCGATGCTGTGTGCGGCAGTTCTTTCCGTCTCTCTGTTCGCGGAAGAGAAACCCGCTCAGGAGACAGCTCCGAAGAGTGAAATGAATGGAATTCGGAAGCTTGAGATGGTCCGTCTCATCGCCGCGACCATGCCCGGAGACGCGTTGAAGGACTGGATGACGCAGGGCGCGTTGAAAAAATGGAACGAAACCTATGCCGGTCTGACGCAATCTGACGGTTCTTCCGCCATACTGACGGATTTCTTTTCTCATGCGCTTGTTTTTGAAGGGCCGCAGACCGATTTAAGCGGTATTTACGCCCTCTACAATCCGCTTCAGGATACCGTTCTTCTGATCCAGACCGACAATGCGGACCGGATTCCCCGCATTGAGGACTTCGCCTTTCTGACCGGATCGGATTTCCGCGGCGAAACGCTGAAGGAAAAGGAGTATCCGCAGGCGCTTGCTCCGATGAAAGAAAAACTCGATGCCGTTCTTCTGAAAAATACCGCATCGGTGGCAAAGATTTTCCGCCGGAATTTCCCGTTGACGGCAAAAGTGTTTTCGCTCCGAAAATATCGGGATCAGAAGGATTCCCTCGACAAAATCGCCTTCAATGCCGCATTCCGTTTTGCTCTGCTGAAAAAGTTCACGCTTCCGGAAGCGGAAACGGCGGCGGAGACGGCGGCCGAGATTGTGTTGCATCTCTGGAATTCCGGATTGCCCGAACTCAAAAAATATTTCCGCTTCCCTGCCGAAAATATTTCTCTGGTGGAAAGATATTCCGCACTCCCCGGAAATGTCCGGGCAAGCATGTTTCCGTTCTCTATTTCCAGAATAAACAGGAGACGATTTTCGGCTTCTCCTCCCGGCTTCTGCCGGAGCTGATCGTGCTGGTCAAAGTCGCCGCGGACGGCAAAGAGCAAACCGCTGTTTGTCGCCCTGCCGCTGAATGAAGCGTTCGTTGCGGGGACGAGCGCTCTTGTGAAATAGGTCGCAACAGAAAGGATATGAAATCATGAAACTTGCATCAATCATTCTTCTGTTAGGAATCTTTGCCGTTTCTCCGGTGACGGTGTTTGCCGACTCCGGCGAAATGACCAAGAAGGAGGCGAAAGCGTTTCTGCAGGATCTCATCAAGGAGAAGATCGAAGAGGGCGCGTCGAAAGTGGCGCCGAAGATTAAAAAAGACGCTTGACGATGTGAAAAAGACCATAGACAGAGCAAATTTTGCAGCCTCGCTCTGCTGGGATCTGATTCAGCTCGGGCTCGCGAATGACGAACGCAAATTCGCAACCGAATTCGTGAAGGCTTTCAGCAAATACATCCCGCAGAAGGCGACGATCGGGGCGGATCTCCTGAACTCGGGCACGGAGAAATATCTCGGCTGGCGTATTCCTTCGGAAGCCGATTACAGAACCGCGCTGTATGAACTTGGCAAGAACACCTACCAGGCGATTACCAAAATGAGCGGGTCCGAGAAGCAGAAGGCGCAGGAAGCCGGATATAATATCCAGAATCTGGGTACTCTGATGATCGGCATCGGCGGATCGACGGAACGCCAGTACAAGAAGATGATCAACACTTATAAATAAAAGGATTTTCATATGATCCCGCGCGGAAAAGGGAGAATCCGGATATGGAGGCGAATTCCCGCGCTGTTGCGCGAGGATTCCGGAGCCGTCACCATGGAGTATGTCCTCTTGTGCGTGCTGATTGCCGCAGCTTCCGTGATGATGGTGATCTCCTTTTCCCGTGCGGTGACCCGTCAGATCGCGCTGGTTTCCTACGCGATGACGGGGTACTCCGAGGAGGAACTTCAGGAGGCCCAGGAGAGGTTCCGGGAGGACACGGAGGACGATGCCGTCGTAGGGAACGTCTATTCCGACTACATGCACGGGGGAGCGTGTCCCCAAATGAGAGCGGAAGAACAGCGGAACAAAGGCATATCCGGCGCACAGGGATCGGTCCTGATGGAGACGGTCCTTGTGATTCCGCTGTACATCGCGTTTTTGAGCGGTATTTTTCTGCTGGGAGATCTGACGCTGGGACGCAACCACCTGATCGCCGCGGACCGCTTCGGCGTCTGGCTGTCCGGAACGCGTCACGCGGAAATGAAGTCCGACGAGGTGAAGGAAGAGACGTCGGAAGCTTTTTTTCGAATGATCAGTTCGCCGAGGGGACCGAGGTGGAATCTCTGCGCATGAATCCGCAGGAGGTGAACTGGTACAGCATCGTCCGCGGCGGTGCGAAACTGAAAATGGTTCTGCCGCAATGGGCGGTCGGATGCCGGAAGGGGAGTGCTCCGGCTTCTTGCCGACATCGGCACTTCGTCCGAGAAGGAGATGTGGGACGACATCTCTTTCAAGGCCCGGGAGATTGAGGAGAACGACACGCATACGGTTCTGATGCGCGCCGAATATGAGGATCGAGAAAAAACTGCGCGGGAACTCGCACAGGGGACGCCCGGCTGGTATCGGGAATACCGGACCGCCTATGTTGACCGGGAGGGCGTCCCGAACGACACCCCTTCCTCGCGGACAGTCTGTGCCGGCACGGAGTATCGCCGGCTGGGGGAATACGATCTGTGGAGCAAATGAGATGAGAATTCTGTGGACACTGTTTGCCGCATTGTTCGCGGTCTGTGCTGCGGCGGCGGAAATCCGGCTGCCGAAGGAAGCTCTTGTCGATGCTTCAACGGAAGACGGAAGAACCTGGAATCAGTGCGGCACTATGGAACTGACCTATGCCGCGGCAAAAAAGATTTTCGGGCTTTCCCTGCGGAAACAGGGCTGGATCAGGCGAAAATCATTTGATTATGACCGTATTCAATGGAAATCCCTGGAGATCTGGGAGCGGGGGATGGAGCGAATTCTGGTGCAGTTCTGGCGGGAGGACATTTCCCGAACCGGCTTCGCCTGGGGTGTTCTGAAGGATGAGACGAAGTGATGAGCGGACACAAAACGGAAAATTCTGAAAATAATTTTATAGAAAAGACGGCGCTGACCATAGTGCCGGACGACGCGTTGTCCGCATCCGCTTCAGAGGAGGAGACTCCGGTCGATGACCTCCATGTTACCGACGTGACCATTGTTCAGGGAGACCACCCGGCAGGCCCCGTTCCCGGGGAGGAATCCGCTTCAATGGGGAAAGCGCCGGCCGACAACGCCTATGTTACCGACGTGACCATTGTGCAGGAAGATCACCCGGCGACCCCTCTCCCCGACGGGGATGCGACTCCGGACTCCGCACATGCTTCCGGGGCCGTACCGCCCGGGGCGCGGCACGATACGGATATGACCATGCTTCAGCATGAGCCGTTGCCCGCCTCCTCCTCTTCGCGGGGGAACGGGGACCAGCTTCAGCCAGGCGACCGTCTCGATCGTTACGTGATCGTCAAGAAGCTGGGACAGGGCGGAATGGGCAGCGTCTACCTGGTGAGACATGAGACGCTTGGAGTTTTCCGCGCGGCGAAGGTGCTCTCCAGCGAGCTGTACGCGAGGGGCGGCGAGTTCGTAAAACGGTTCGTGCAGGAGGCGAAGCTGGCGTGTTCCATCAGCAATCCGAACATCGTCAATGTTCTGGATGTCTGTGATGATCCGGAGAGAGCGTGCTGTTATATCATCATGGAATATGTGGATGGCGGAACCGTCCGCGACATTCTGCATGAGGTCTCGCGGTTCAGCGAGATTCATGCGGTGATGATTGTTGAGGCCGTTGCGGAAGCGCTGCGCGCCGCTTCGGAACAGAAAATCGTTCATCGTGACATCAAGCCGGACAACATCATGCTGACGCGGCGCGGCGTGGTCAAGCTCGCGGATCTCGGAATCGCCAAGAACACCGAAGACAACGTCAAGCTCACACGGACTCATATCATGATGGGAACGCCCGCGTATCTTGCGCCGGAACAGGCGAAGGACGCACACAGCGTCGATGCCCGGGCCGATATTTACAGCCTCGGTGCGACGTTTTATGAAATGCTGACCGGGCAGATTCCATATCCGGGGAAAAATACCTACGACATTCTCTCCAAGCTGGCCTCCGATCCCGTACCCGATCCGCGTTCCATCGTGGAGAGCATCTCGCCCCAGACCGCCCGTCTGGTCATGAAGATGCTCGCGAAACAGCCGAAACAGCGTCACCGGAACGCGGCGGAACTTCTCAAAGACATCCATACGCTCAACATTCTCTCCCCCGACTGCGACAAGGAGAAGAGCATTCGAGAACTGCTGGAACAGTCAGGGCAAGGGAGCTACTCCGCAGTCTCCCCTGACGCCGACGCTCGGCAATCCGGTCTCCACATGGCTGATGCGCCACGTCTGGTTGAGGATGGAGACGATGCTGCGGCATGTCCCGATATTCGCCACTCTGCTCGACAGAATCCAGAGCAGTGCGCTGCTTTTCTATGCGGTCGTCGCGCTCCTGACTCTGCTTGTCATCGGCGTGCCGCTGACGCTGTTCCTCTATGCGGGACGAAATGAGGGAGCGGGCGTCTCCTCCTATGAATTTTCCGGAACGGAAATACCGTCCGGAGTGGAGCACGGAGAGACGCTTTCCCCGACACCCTCCGGGGGCGGAACAGGGGAAAACCGGCGGGATTTTCCGGTGGTCGAACCGGAACTTTCCACGCCCCCAGCAAAACCGCTTCCGGAACCGGAGGCGGATGCCGGGGCCGGGGAAAGTGCGCGACGCGAGGTGGAGGACAAGGCGAAGCGCGAGGCGGAGGCGAGAGCGAAACAGGCGGCGGAAGAACTTCGTCTGGAGCGTCTTCGTGTCCTGGAGGAATCGAGGAAACAGAAAGAGGCCGCCGCCCGGCGCGCCGCGCAGGAGGCGGAACGCCGCAGACAGCAGCAGAGACGTTCCGCGGCGCCGGGGAAATCACCTGCAACAGCACCGGCTTCGAGAATTCCTGCTTATCTCGAAATCACTCCGGTCGGCGCCGAGTTCATTCTCCGGAACGATGCAGGCAAGGAAATCATGACGCAGAAGGTTTCGTCAAAAGGACGGATTCAGATTTCCGTTCCGGAGGGGCAGTATAAAGTTCAAGTTTCCGCCCCCGGCTTTCATACGGTGGAGCGTCCCTTCCCGGTATCCCGCACCCGGACGATTTCCTGTGTGAAAATTGATTTGAAGCAGGAGTTCGGCAAATGCGTCATCTATCTGTACGGCAGCGCGAAACTGCTTGAGTTCCTGAAGGAAAACGCGCCGGAGCTGCGTGTCGACGATGGAGAATGGAAGCGTGTGCGGGAATTTCCATACACCCTGGAACTTGCCGCCTCGTCACACACGATCCAGCTGCGCGGCAAAGGGATCTTCCCGATGAATCGCTTCCTCGGGAACACCCGGGGAGGGAGAAAAGAGTGGTGGAATTCTTCTTGAGGCAGAAAGAAGCTGTTCTGGAAATTGTATCGAGAGTTCCCGGTGAGATTTCGATCAATCTGCAGGGGGTCTGGGAACCCTTGAAGAAAACGGTTCCCATTGCGCCGTTCCGCGCCTTTACGCTGAAGTGGCGCGATTCCCGCGGCGAAGAGGGGCAGATCGAGATTCCTGAACTGGCGCCGGAAAGCGTCTGCAAAGTGGAGATTGTTCCAAAGAAAGTTGCCGCGGTCGGGGGCGCGGCGGAATTTGCCGAGGCGGAAAAACTGTTGAAGGAGCGCGAATACGAGGCGGCGATCGAAAAATTGAAGCTCGCCGATGAAAAAGGTCATCCGGAAGCGATGTATGTAATCGGACTGCTGAACGAACAGGGCAAGGGGCGTTGGTTCTCCAGTGATTCGGACGCTCTTGCCAACTATCGGAAGGCCGCGTCTCCGCCGTTCAACAACGCGAAGGCTCAATATAAAATGGGGCTGTTTTACGAAGAGGGGCGCGGCGGGCTCGACCGCGACATCGTCAAGGCGCTGGAATGGTACAAAAAAGCGGCGCTCCAGAAAAATCCGGACGGGCTGTTCCGCGTCGGCATGGCGTTGAAGAACGGAGACGGCAACGAACCGGTCGATTACGAGAAAATGATCCGCTGTTTCACGGAAGCGGCACAGAGCGGTCTCGTGGAAGCGCAGTATCAGCTTGGATATTGTTATGAGAACGGAATCGGAGTTCCGCTCAGCATCATTCAGGCGAAACATTGGTATGGCAAGGCCGCGAAACAGAACCATCGTGACGCGGCGCGCCGTTTCCAGGCGTTGGAAGGAATGCAGTAACCACCCGAACAATTCAATAGAAGGAACGAAATCTGATGAAAAATTCCATTCCCCTGATCCTTGCCGTTCTGCTGGGACTTGCCGCGGTGTTCGCCGTCAGCAAGATCATCTCCACCAATACGGCAAAGATCGAAGAAAAGGTGAAGATCGTCGCCGCGACCCGCGATCTTATGGCGGGGGAGGTGATCGCCGAAGGGTTCTTCATGCCGCGCGAGGTGCCGGTTTCCGCCGTGCCTTCGCAGGCGATCCCCTGGAACCGCGCCACAATGATTCTCGGGCAGCGCTTGAAACAGCCGGTCCAGAAGGGAAATTATATCTTCATTCAGGACGTCGGGCTTTCCCAGGGGATGAGCAACGTCGTGGGCGAAGGAGAGTGGGCGGTCGCGATTCAGATTGCCGACAAGGCGATGGCATCCCTTCTCCAGAGCGGCGACGAGGTCGCGATTGTCGGAACATTCAAGGTCGACCACAAGGGAGGTGCCGGCGTCCCGCCGGGGAAGAAGGATGTGACCATGGTGCTCTTCCCGAAAGTTCGCGTCCTGGAAATCCCGTCCGGAAAGCGCGACCAGAATCTGGAAGGGGTCATTATCGTGCTGCTGCCGCCGCAGCAGGCTCAGGCGTTGATCGCCGCGTCGCGGATCGCGGAACTGACCCCCGTGCTGCGCCGGAGCAACGACCCGACCGCCCTGAACCGCATGGACGCGGGAATGGTCACGCAGGAGACGTTCAACTCCATGCTTAACGATCTGGAACTGGTCACAATCCCCAAAACACCCAAAAATAACAGGAACCAAAGGAGGTAGTCATGTTCAAAAGATTCATTGCGATTGCGGCGCTGTTGACTCTGGTCCTCGGTGCGATGGCGGCGGAGAGTGAGAACGTGGTCGTTCCGCTGAAAGGCATTCTGATCCTGACGCCGGGATTCCGTGCCACAGACATCAGCATCACCGACAAGAATGTTATTTCCGCGGAGATGTTCGCCAACGATCAGATCCGGGTGACGGGACTTGCCGTCGGGAAATCAGACCTGCACGTCACCGCGGGCACCGTCGCCAAACTCTATACCGTCACCGTGACGGACAACGTGCGTGAGGTCTTCAATTCGCTGCGGCGCGATCTGGACAGCGTGCCGGAGGTGGAGATCAGCATTAACGGCAACAAGGTCGTGCTCAAGGGGAGGTTTCCAGCATCGGAGGCTGGGAGACGCTCCTCAAGGTGCTGCCCGCCTACGGTGCGAACGTCGTCAATCTGACGGTTTTCCGTCCGGCGCCCGAGATCATGCTTTCCCTGAAGAAACTTTTCGAGAAGGCCGGATTCAAGGTGGTGCAGGATATCACCGACTTTTCGCCGGGCACGCTTTCGCTTCAGAATGAAAGAGACACGCTCATTCTGCGCGGCTCCGTCTACTGTGACGAGGATTTGACCACGATCAGCCAGCTGATTTCCACGCAGGACTGGCTCTCGATCGACGGCAAGGACAAAAGCAAGCCGGTCAAGTTCATCAACAAGGTCGTCATCAAACCGACGCTGCTGGATGTCGGCGCCGTGTTCGTCGGCGTGAAGCAGGCGGATACGAGTGCAATCGGCGCCAATCTTCTGAAAAACGGAATCAACATTGCGCAGGGGTTCAACTTTTCGACCATTTTCGAGGGTGCGACCAACCAGAGCTACAATCTCGGCGCCGACCTCAGCACGATTCTGAACCTGATGGCCGAGAGCGGCTGCAAGCGCTTCCACCGCGCCGGACATCTGAGCTTCATGAGCAACGATTCGAAGGAATACAAGGTTCTGCATGAGGGCGGAACGCTCAAGGTGCGCGTCTACGGAGGCGCGGGCGGCACGGGAACGCTCAACGATGTTCCCTACGGTTTCATCATGCGTGTCCGCGGTGGTCTCGTCGGCAATGATCAGGTGAAACTGGACATTCAGATCGAGGTTTCCACGCCGGCCCTGCAGGAGAACAACGACTACGACCTCAAGCAGACCAAGGTCTCCACAACCATCGTGGCGAAGCTGGGCGAGACGGTCGCGCTCGGAGGAATGAAGGATATGATCGAGGAGAGCTCCGGGCCCTCCGGCATTCCCTTCCTGCGCAAGGTGCCCGTGCTGAACTGGATCTGTTCGGAGAGCACGGATTCCTTCAATGACAATCAGGTTCTGCTTCTGGTCTATCCGCAGGTCGCGGGCCGGACGCCGCCGCTGAAGATGCCGCCGTCGGCCGAAACGGCGAACACGCTGGAGGAATCGGGCAAGAGCAATAAGCAGCGCACGGAGGAAGCCGGCGAAAAGAAGAGCTTCTGGGAGCGCTGGTTCTGAGACTCGACAAGGGGATGAAAGATGTTTCTGCAGATTACCGACACCGGCGGAACAGTACGCCACATTGATCTCGGAACGCGGGAGGGGGAATGGCTGCTCGGCCGCTCCGACAGCTGTGACGTCTGCCTGCCCGAAAGTTCCGTCTCCCGAAAGCACGCGAAGGTTTTCGGAGGACCGGAGACATTTTTCATCACCGACCTCGGCAGCGGCATCGGCACGAAGAATCAGAACGGCCCGATCCAGACCCCGACCGAGTTTGCGCAGGGCGACACGGTGTCCATCGGTCCGTTCCAGTTGCGTCTGGTACAATCGGCGGTGCCTCCCGCCTCCCGTCCGCCCGCGCCCGAGCCGGAGGGGGAAAACCGTATCGCGCACGTTTGATTTCGATGGAGTGAACCTCCTTTACACCGATGAACTCATGGCGCTGAAGAGCCGCATTCACAACTATGTGCTCGGCAAATTGAATCTGCAGGAGATCGCGACCAGGCAGATCGCCAGCGACGAGATGCGCGAAAAGCTTCTCGCCGCGCTGGAACAGTCGCTCAAGGAACTCCGGCACGAACTGCCGCACACGATTCCGCTGGAGGCGTTGCGCGAATCGCTGCTGGATGAACTGACCGGATACGGGCCGATCTCCCCGCTGCTTCGTTCGGACAAGGTGGACGAAATCATGGTGAACGGCCCGAACCTGATCTTCGTGGAAAGCCACGGCAGAATCTATGAAACCGGGGCGCGCTTTTTCAATGAAAAGCATCTCAACACCATCATCCAGCGGATCGTGGAGCCGCTGGGGCGGCACATCGACGAAGCCAGTCCGATGGTGGATGCGCGCCTTCCGGACGGGTCGCGGGTGAACGCGATCATTCCGCCGCTTTCGCTGCGCGGCGCGTCCGTCACGATCCGGAAATTCGCAAAGCGCAAGCTGACGGCCGAGGATTTGATCGCCTTCGGGAGCATGACGCCGGGAATTGATCTCTTTCTGCGCGAGGCGGTCCGGGCCGCGCAGAACATTCTGGTCTCCGGCGGCACGGGTTCCGGCAAGACGACACTGCTCAACGTGCTCTCGCAGTACATCCCGCCGGATGAGCGCGTCATCACGATCGAGGACTCCGCGGAGCTCAAGCTCTCGCACCGGAATCTGGTTTCGCTGGAATCCCGTCCGGCCAACATCGAGGGAAAGGGACGGATTCAGATTCGCGATCTGGTCATCAATGCGTTGCGTATGCGACCGGACCGGATCATCGTCGGGGAGTGCCGCGGAGCAGAGGCGCTTGACATGCTTCAGGCGATGAATACCGGACACGACGGGTCGCTCACGACCTGCCACGCCAATGCACCGCGCGATGCGATTTCCCGCCTCGAGAACATGGTGCTCATGTCGGGGATCGATTTTCCCCGTCACGGCGATCCGCGAGCAGATCGCCTCGGCAATCAATCTCATCATCCAGCAGAACCGTCTTCCGGACGGGTCGCGCAAAATCGTGCAGATTTCCGAGATCACCGGGCGGGAGAAGGATGTGGTGCTCATGCACGATATCTTCGTTTTCAAACAGACCGGATATGATGAGAACGGGAAGATCGTCGGAGAATATTATCCGACGGGAAATGTTCCTGCTTTCGTGGAAAAACTGCGCCAGAAGGGGGATCTCCGGCTGGATATGTCCGTGTTCGTGCCGCGCGTTTAGGGAGGATTTTTTTCGATGCACTGGTTGGTTCTTCTGATGGTTTTCGGTTCGGTTTCAGGGATCTGCTTCATTCTCTGCCGAACGCTGTTCTCCGATCTGGAGCACAGCGAAACGGCGCGGACCGGGTCCTGGGACGGGCGGAGCCAGCTCGAATACTTCATCTCGCGCCCGAAACTCCGGAAAATCCAGATCTGTTTTGCCGTGGTCGGCGCACTCATCATACTCTGTCTGCTGCTGGTCGCGGGGATTTCCTTCTGGGCGGTGCCGTTTCTGATGGCGCTTGCCGGCGGGGCCTCTTTCGCGTTGCCGCTGCTCTACTTCCGCCGGAAGGTGGCGAAGCGCAACGCCGAATTCAAGGGCAAGCTTCTGGACGTGATACTCGGGCTGAACAACGGAATGCGTTCCGGAGTGGCGCTTCCGCAGGCGCTGGAGGTGGTGGGGCGCGACATCGGCGGGGTCATGCAGGAGGAAATCTCCATGACGCTGTATGAATACCGGCTCGGCATCGATTTCACGGAGGCGCTGGTCAGGCTGGAAAAGAGGATGCCCGATGAAAATCTCAAGCTGTTCGTGACGGCGGTGGGCATCTCCTCCAGACCGGGGAAGCCTGTCCGACATTCTGGACAAGATCATCGAAACGATCCGGCAGCGTTCGATCATGGAGGACAAGATCAACACCCTGACGGCACAGGGGAAATTCGAGTCGATCGTGATGGCGTGCGCCCCCCTGATGGCGTTCGGAATCCTCTACGTGCTCGACCGCCAGCTGATGCTTCCGCTGGTCACGACCGTTCTCGGCTGGGCGGCGATCTGCGTCGTGCTGATTCTGGAGACGATCGGGTATTTGTTCATCAAGAAGATCATCACGGTGGAAATCTGAACGGGGAGGAGTCGGGAAAATGGATGAACCCATCTATCTTTTGAGTGCACGCCTGCTGAGCTTCCTCGCCGGCTTCCTGCTTGTGCTCGGAATCAAATTCTTTCTGACCAACCGGAAGAAGGACGGTCCCTGGTCCGATCCGCGTCTGCCGTTCACGTTCCGGGGGTTTCCCAACGAGATCAGGCTGCTCAAGGAGGCCGTCGGAACGGGGCTCCGGCAGCGTTTCCCGGCGAAAAGCGCGAACATCGAACGCGATCTCAAACTCGCGGCGCTGCCGATGGATGCCGGGGATGTGTTCGGCGCGCAGCTGCTCTGGAGTCTTGTTCTGGGAGTCTGCGGCATTGTTTTCATGCTTCTCCTCAACATGGATGGCAGCTATGTGGTGACCGCGTTCCTGATCGCGGGGTTCATCGGCTGGCTGATCCCGATCGTGCAGATTCAGAAACTTGCCGAAGAGCGCCTGAATTCCATCCGCCGGGCTCTGCCTTTTTCGATCGATTTGATCACATCCGCGATGGTGGGAGGGCTGGATTTTTCCGCCGCAGTCCGTTATTATGTCGAACACTCCACCCCCTGTCCGCTGACGCAGGAGTTCGGCGTCACGCTGAAGATGCTGGAACTGGGCAACAACCGCAACGATGCGCTGAAGGCGATGGCGGACCGCCTCGGCATTGACGAATTCCGCAGTCTGGTCAATGCCATTGTGCAGGGGACGGAGATGGGAGCCTCGATCACCGATACGCTGCGGATCAACGCCGAGGAGATGCGGCGCGTCCGCGTCGCCGCCGCCGAACGCAAGGCGCAGCGTGCTCCGTCCCTGATGATGATTCCGATGGCGCTGTTCATCATGCCGTCGGTGTTCATTATTATTTTTTGTTCCGATTTATCTGCGGGTACAGGCCTCAGGGATGGCCGGAATGTTTTAAGGAGGAGTATTGGGATGATCCGGTATGCGATATTCGTGAACGGAGAAAAAACGCAGGAAGGCGAGCTCTCGCCGGGGGAACATGTCGCCGGACGCTCGCGTTCCGCAGACGTGCGCCTTGCCGAGCCGGACATCTCGGGAAACACCTGAAACTGGCAGTGGCTGCCGATGGGGTGTATGCCGAAAACCTGAGTTCCCACGGCACCCTTCTGCAGGGGGCCGCGCTTGCCGGGCGCCGAAAACTCCAGGACGGCGACGTGCTGACTCTGGGGAAACATACGGAATTCCGGATGGAAATTCCGGAGACGCCGGCGCCGTCCGGCGTAGACGGAGAGATGAAGACCGTGATTCCGGGGAAACCGTCCGAATGCCCTCCCCTGCCCGATAACGGGAAAACGGAAATCCCCTCTGCGGCGGAAAAGGAACCGGCAAAACCGGAAGCGGCGGGCGACGCGTTGCCGGAAAATCCTCCGCAGGACGAAAATGTGCTCCAGACCGATGTGATGCACACGCGACTTGCCAGCCTCGAGGAGATGAACCTCCTCCGCCATGCCGACCGGAAACGCTCCACGGGGAAGCTGTTCAAAACCATTCTCGGGTGTGTCGGCGCGCTCGTTCTGCTTGTCGTGCTGTACTCACTCAAGGCGTCTCCGGAAGAGGCGAACCTGACCTGGCCGGTCGATTCCGCCGGCAAGGCACTCGGCGCCTTCGCCGATCCCGGCAACGGCGGGCACAACTCCGGCGGCTTCTCCCTGGCGTTCCCCAACATCAAGGGGAAGACGACCCAGGAACGGCAGAAGGATCAGATCGTCATCAACACCTGGTGCGGGAAAGATGCCTCGGTGCCGCTCCGCATCTTCTTCCTGCAGAAACAGTCCCCGGATTTTCTCACCCGGGATCGCAAGGCCGTTTTCTCCGCCATGCTCGGCGAACTTCAGCAGAAAAATCACCGCTGGAACCTGGCGCAGATTTCGGACGTGTTCTTCATCGGTTCGGAGAACGGCCTTCCCTGCCTGAGCGTGGAATACCGGCGCGAGACCGACGGGAAGTCGTGGTATGGAGAGGCTCTTTTCTTCCGGACGGGCGACCGCGCGTTTCTGCGTCTTGCCGAAGTGCCCGCGGAAGAGCGCGCCCGGGCGCAGAACTTCCTCTCCAACACACCGTTCCTGAAATTCTCCATCGTCTATCTGCACGGGCACTGGGAGGGGAACGGTGATTACAATTTCGACGGCAACACCGACGTGATGATGGATGAGGTGTCGCGCCATCTCTCTCAAACAGGCCCCGTTCGAGTGGGCGCGGACCTATCTTCTGCTGCAGAACGTTCTGATGGAAAGCATCCGCACGCGAAACGCGACTCTCGAAACGGATGCGCTGATGCAGCTGCGGCGGCTGCGTGCGATGCAGACGGTCTGGTACAACGCCCAGAAGATTCAGTATGACACCGCCAGACTCTACAACGACAAACGGCAGGAAAACGCGATTCTGGAACTCAGCAAAACCGTGTTCTCTTCACCGGATGATCTCCGCTACTTCACCCTGAGGAGGAACATATGGGATTGAAACATTTTCGGAACCGGGAGAAAAAAAGCGCCGGCTTCCTGCGGCGGATCGGCGCGGTTCCGGTGATACTGAAAAAACATCTGCCGTGGAAATCGGGAGCGCCGGAACACCTGAGTCTGCGGCTGGAACTCAACCGCCGCATTCTGTATGAGATCAATGACCCGTCGCCATCGGATACCATCACGATCGGGCGGAGTTCCGACTGTGTCTGGGTCATTCCCCGGGAGGACAATGTCGCCAGCGGCCACCATGCGGTGATTCTGATGCGCAAGGGGCGTCTCTGCCTGCGCGACACCGGCAGCCGGAACGGTATTTTCTACAAGGGGCGCAAGATTCAGGAAAAGAACCTCGCCCCCGAAGACCAGTTCTCTATCGGGAACTGCACGCTCTACGTGGAGCGGGTCAAGCCGATCAGGAAGGCCCGTCATGAACTGGTCTATCTGAATACCGAGCAGAAGGGGAAGAGCGTGGTTCTCGATCGTCCGCGCTTCGTCATCGGTTCCGCGCCGTCATGCGATCTGGTGATCGACGAACAGCTGGTCTCCCAGCGGCATGCGGAATTCGCAACCAAGGCGGACGGCTGCTGGCTCAAGGATCTCTGCAGCAAAAACGGAACGTTCGTGAACGGGACGAAATTGTCTTCCAACACGGAGCGTCTTCTGGTGGACGACGACGTAGTGAGCATCTCCTTTGTCGACTTCAAATTCGTGGACGGCAAGGTGGAGCACTCCAAGGTCGGATCTGGTACAGCCTCGGCGTGGTGGCCGTCACGATCTTCGTCGTGCTTGCGCTGAACTGGCTCTGGATGGGGATGCAGGGCTCGTCCGATTCCTGCCTGAATCGGGCGAGGCGGGAGGCGGCGGCAGGGCGGTTCGCCGAAGCCCGCGAAGCGCTGAAGGAGTCCCGCACCCGCCGCGGCGCGGATGCCAATCTGATCGTCTATCAGGAACTGGAGCGTTCGGTCGCGATCTGGGAAAACATCTTCGACGGCTGGAAAAAGGCGCGCTCCGCGCTCTCTTTCGGCAACTGGGTGGAGGCATCCCGAATTCTCGGGCGAATCACGGACGCCGATCCGAACGTCTGGGGCTGGAACGATACCTCCGCGCTGGAAATGCGCAAAGAGGCCTTTGCGGTGAAGCAGCTTCTGGATGCCTGCCTCCGCGCGGGCGCTTCGATGCGGGATGACCGAAACGGAAAGAATCTCGCCGAACTGAAACAGGCCGCTTCGGTGATCAACCGGATGGAAAAGCAGTTCCGGAAAAATCCCCCGCCTACTTGAAAAAACTTCTCTCCGAAGCACAAACCATCCACGCGCAGATCAACCCGGAATCTGCATTATCTCGAACGTCTTGAGGCGATTCTCGCCAGAATCGAGCTGGAGGCGGACAATCTTACGCTGGTGCTGGGAGATCTGGAGGAACTCAAAACGCAGGCGGAACCGGGCATTCGTGTCCGAATCGAAAACTGCATGGTTCCGCTGGCGATGCTTCAGCGCGCAGGCAAGCAGCTCCGAAGTGCGATGATCGCCGTGCAGCAGCTCGATTTTTCCCGTCTTGAGAAAATACGGCTTGATCTGCCGACGCTCGAACAATGTGTCGTCAACGAAAACATCGCAACGCTTCGGAAGCGGCAGGAGCGCGTGTTCAACCAGGTTCTCGACACTGCGGCCAGTCTGCGGCCGCTCATCGACACGCTGCGCAAGGCGGGGCTCGATGAAAACGGCGCGCTGCCCGGATGCGTGACGGTGTTTCTCGATCCGAAGGTCATGGCGAAGGTGTTTGCCTGTGACGCGCTGGATCGGGCAATGCCTTCGCGTCTCCGCTCGGAGCCTTCCGGCGAATATGACCGCGTGCTCGGGATCGAAGGATTTTTCGAGTTCATTTATGCGCTGCCGGCGCCTTACGACCAGTCGATCTACGCCGAATTCCAGTTCCAGCCTGAGATCGTGAAGTTCCGCACGCTGCTTTCGGCAATCCGGACCTTCCGGACGTTTTCCGACCAGAAGGAGAATGAATGGCTGCATGCGGGCGCGTTCCAGCGTCTGTATGATAAGACCGGAGAGATACTTGCGGTGCGCGACCGGATTGCCGGAGAGTATTCCGGGGCGCAACACGCCCAGCTCCGCGGGAAGATTCTTGCGAATGCAATTGTGATTTTTCTTGCGGAAGGAAAGAGTTCCGAAGAGAAGCTTGAGGCGTTCTCGCACGATGTGAAAAAATCTGCGTCAGCCCATCATCCGTCTTGTCCGGGATTACAACTCCGCCGTTCCGGAAGAGAAGATCCGGATCCGGGATACCATTCTGAAGCAGGGCATCCCCGGCGATCCGGTCGTGCGCAGGATGTGGGGATTCAAAAATATTCGAGGTAGAGGTATGGCTTTCCAGCTGTTTTCGAAAAAATATTTCCGCGCGGGGGCAGAGACGGACTGCGGCTTGAAGCGTTCGGAGAATCAGGACGCCTACCGCTGCCTTCCCGCCCGGGGGCTGTTCATCATCTCGGATGGGATGGGCGGAGGAGAGGGCGGCAGGCGCGCCGCCGAAATGGTTGTCCGCATCCTGGAACAGGCGGTGGCGGTGCCGATGAAGCATCTTTCCGACATAACAAGATTTGCCCACCAGGCCAATGCGGAGATTCGGGATTATGCCGGAGAGCATAATCTGCGCGGCATGGGCGCGACAATTGCCGGAATTCTGCTCAGCGCGTTTCATCCGGGGACGGACTGCTGTTCTCTGCCGGGGACAGTCGCGGCTATCGTCTTCGCAACGGCGTTCTGGAGCAACTCACCACAGATCACACGATCGCCTCCGCAATGGGAGTCGGGGAGGAGAAGCTCGCCAGGCACCTGCAGGGCATTCTGACCAATGTTGCCGGTTGCGGCGCGAGCTTTTTTCTGGAAACACGCGAACTGGAGCTCTGTCCCGGCGATGTTTACCTTCTCTGTTCCGACGGAATTTCCCGGCAGGTTCCCGAGCCGGAAATGAAGCGCATTCTCGAACGCGCGGAAACTCCGGCCGCCAGAGGCCACGCCCTGATCGAAGCCTCGCTGAAAGCCGGCGGCGTCGACAATGCCACCGCCATCGTTCTGGAATTTGACACAATCCCTGAAGTTACGCCGGATGTTGCGGAAGAGGAGGCAAAATGTCCGGACGAGCCGGAGGAAGGAGTTGGGGACGATGCTACTCCACCGACTGAATGAAGCATTTCCGGCCCTCTGCACCGGGCCGGAATCTCCGACGAATCGTTCTTTGTCTATGCCTCCAGGCTCTCCGGCGAACTGATGCGTCTTCGGGAGCATCCGGTCCGGCACATTGCCTTTCCCTTCTGCTGCCCGTTGGATTTTCTGCTGCTTTTTCCGCGGGAACGCCGTCATGCCCTTCTCGCCGAAACCCTTTGTTTCGGGGACTGGCTTTATGCGGCGGCCGTCCGTTTGTACCGGCACTTCTCCGCGCTCCGCACGGTCCGGTCGGCGGAAGTCTTTGACGCGGAACGTTCGGCGTGGAAACACAATCCCCTGTTCTGCACAGGTTCGGGAGCGCTGGAATTCGTCCGGGGGATCTTCTCCGGAGCCCCCTGACGATGACGGATGTCGGGCGACTGCTTTCCGCCGAGACGCGCTGGGAAGGGATGACGCTCAAAAACAGCATCGCATGCGGGAGCACCTCCCTGGTCTGCCGCGTCGAATGCGGGGAGAAGGACGGTGTCCTGAAACTGCCGCTCGCGGGGGCGGAGAAACGTTTTCTGCACGAGATGCGCGTCCTTCAGGAGATCCACCACCCGAATCTGCCGCGCACGTTCCGGATTTCCGGCGCATCTCCGGTTTATGCGGTTCTGGAGTACTGTCGCACCGGGAGCTGTGTGCGGAGCCTTCCGGATTCCTCAGGATTTCTGGCAGCCCTGCGCTTTCTTCATGCGAAAAACATTCTGCACGGCGACATCCGGCTCTCCAATCTGGGGGTCCGCCGGGACGGCACACCGGTTCTCCTGGATTTCAGCCATTCCCGCAGGGTGGACGGTGCCGAACTGCTCCGGGAGGCGTCCGGAGAAACGGAACGAATCAAAAAACTGATGTCAGCATAAGGAGTCCTCTGCTATGAATGGAGTATCTTATTTGACGATGTTTCTGGAACCCGTCAAGCCGTGGCTGGACGATCCCGCAGTGAGTGAAATCATGATCAATGGTCCGAAGGAGATTTACATCGAGAAATCGGGCAGGCTGATCAAGGTGGATTCGGCATTCCCGAGTGAACCGGCACTCTTCGCGGCGGCCAACAACATCGCAAAATCCGTCGGGCGTATCCTCAATGAGGAATATCCGCGCCTCGACGCGCGGCTTCCGGATGGTTCCCGCGTCCATGTGGTGATTCCGCCGCTTTCGCGCTGCGGAACGGTGGTGGCGATCCGGAAATTCCGAACGGATTCGCTTCAGCCCGAGAACCTGATTGAGTGGGGAAGCATCTCCGAGGAGATGCTCGATCGTCTGCGGGAGCTCGTGCGGAAACGGATGAACATCCTTGTCTGCGGGGCGACCTCGTCGGGCAAGACCTCCATCCTCAACGTACTGAGCTCCTTCATCGACCCTGCCGATCGCATCCTCACGATCGAAGACTCCTGCGAACTTCAGTTGCGCCAGCCGCATCTGGTTCCATTCGAAACTCGCCGTCCGGACAAGGACGGCAAGGGGAGGTCACCTTCCGTGATCTTCTGCATTCCGCGCTGCGCCTGCGCCCCGACCGGATCATCCTCGGCGAAATTCGCGGCGGGGAAGCGCTCGATCTGCTTCAGGCAATGAACACCGGCCACTCGGGTTCCATGTCGACGATCCATGCGAACAATGCGGCGGACAGTCTGTTGCGGCTTGAAACGTGCGTGCTGTTCGCCGGCTTCGATCTCCCCGTTAACGCGATCCGGAACCAGATCGTTGCCGCATTGAACTACATCATCCATACGGGACGCCTGGAAGACGGCAGCCGCAAGGTGCTCGGAATCAGCCGCGTCCTGCCGCTGGACCACGGGGAATACCGTCTGGAGTCCGAATGGGAATGGATTCAGACGGGAGTGGACGCCTCGGGGAAATTCACGGGCGAATTCAGAAAAGTAAAACAGTAATCCGGAATACAGGGAAATGAAAGAGAGGCAAATATGAAACTCGGACATCTGATCACGTCGGGAACGGCAGCCGCCGTTCTGGTCTTCTTCTCCGGATGTGCAAACCATCTGGAAGACATCACAAAGGAAATACCGGAAAACACGCGCGAAGTCATGGCGCGCCAGTACATTCTGACCCCGGAAAAGAACACGCCGGATTCCTCGATATTCAAGGTCACGCTCGAACAAATTGAAAACATCCGGGTGACGACGTACCAGGTGCGCAAGATTTCCGCGATCTGCACGCCGTATGAGGGGTGGCGGGAATCCTACGAGTTTCTGGCCGGCCTCGGGTTGTTCCCGATCGCCGTGTTCTCCAATGTGTTCAGTGTCTTCACGTTCGGGATATTCCCGTTCTCGTGGTCCAGTGAATTGACCAAATACGCCTTCGACGGGATGAATCCCTTCATGAATTTCGAGAGTTACAGCAGGACCCAGGAAATTCCGCTCAACGTGGAACGCACGCAGATCGACTCCTACACGGAGAACAAGCGCAACCCGCTGAAAAACGAGATGCTTGTCATCCGTGCCGGGGATGATGTCTGGCGCGTGAAGACGAACCAGCGCGGCGAAGCGGACATCGTTCTGCTTTCCGCCGATCCCGAGATCTCTCAGCGCATTGATTCCCGCTATATGGATATCTATCTGGAAAAAGACAATCAAAAGTACAAAACGATCCCGATCAGCCGTCGTTTCCTTTCCCGTCTTACGCAGGCCAATGAAACGATTCTGCGTTATCGCGCCACGCCGAGCGCCAGAGGCCTTGCCGAATGTGTGAAGAAACTCGAATCTCTTTCGTTCGAGGACGTCGCATTGCAGCTGGAGGAAAGAGAACTCAAGGCGCACCCGGATTTCCGCAGGGAGTTCGAGCAGGCGTTTGAATAAGGTATTGAGGGCGTGCACGATGAAGCGGAATGAACAAGGTTCCATGCTGATGGAGTATGTGATTCTGGTTCTGATTCTTCTTCTGGGTGGATCTCTCGCCCTGGGGGAAACGGGGACGACTCTCATCGAGATGGCGGGCGTCTCCGTTTCCGAAAGTGACAACTTCGGTCTGTTCGGCAACTATGCAGTGGACTTTTTCCGCCGTCTGATCTGGATGGTCGCCCTGCCATTCCCGTGAAGGATGTTCCGTGTCGGATAAAGGGTAAAACCTTCACGAGGCGAATACTTCGGGATGTTTGCCACGGGCTATTGGTCATTTCTCTGATCACATGATTTCTCCGGCAAGCGAAACGCATGGCCCCCCAGACAATCGCGCGTCCAATTCGCCAGCAGAGTTCCCCGGGCAGACACAGGAAAAAACAAAGCTTCCCCAGCGGCTGCTCCCATTTGAAATCTGTGATTACGCGGAAACAGTCATCGAACACGATCAAAAGCAGGAAATTCTCCGCAGTCAGGGAAAAAGGGGAGTTGAGCTCAAAACCAGCCCCGGAAACGAAAAAGCCGACCGATGGAAAACTCTCTGACTTCGGCGGCTTTGTGAAAGGCTGATCCTGTCAAGGACTGTTTTCGTTTATCACCATCATAGCGCTTTGGAATCAAATCCAGCACTGGACGAAACAGACTTACGGATGTATTCTTCATGACGAAGCCTTCCTGTTTTCTTGGACATCCGTAATATACTGTTACGGGCAAGCTGGTTCCACTTTTTCACTCCTCTCCAAGCTTGTCAGGACAGGTGTGAGGCTTATCATAAATTGCCAGTCCCTTGACAGCCCCTTTTTCCCTGAAAATTGCTTTTTACTTGGAGTCCCATCAGCGTGTGGGGGAGGATAACAGGCAAGATTCCCCGGCAGGCCGGATCAACTCCCACAGGTACTTCGTCTTGTCCCCATAAAGATAGTCTCCCCGGATGAGTTGCTCGAAGTCAGTGATATTACCTGCCAACCTTTTCATCACCAATGACTCCTTCTCCCTCACATCATTACTTGTCCGATATCATTGCACATTCCTGTTGAATCCGGCTGATGGCATAGAGCGGGAGATCAATCAGAGTATAGCCTTTCGGAAGCATGAACATCCGATGTTTCCGAAAACGAGATTGTCTGTTTATAATATTTTCCCATTGAAGTTCGAATTGCAACCGGCGGCCTGAATTTGAGACAGTAGAATTTAAGGCTTTTGGCTTGCAGGTTCACTTCGGCTTTTACTTCAATTGGAACGATCGACATTTCGTTCTGGATGAGGAAATCGATTTCCGAACCGGATTTTTCCGAGGCCCAATAGTAAGTTTCGAGTCCACATTCCGCCAGAAGCTGCTGTTGAACATACTGTTCAGCCAATGCCCCTTTGAATTCCTGAAAAATCCGGTTGCCCTCCAATAAAGTTCTGGCATTCAGTTTAGCTTTGGCTGCCAATAAACCGACATCAAGGAAAAATACTTTGAAAAAATTATCCCGGTAAGCGTCAATCGGTAAAGCCGGTTTCGTAACTCTGACGGTATGCAGGATCAGACCGGCGTCCAGAAGCCAGCGCATCGACATTTCCAGATCTTTTGCCCGAAGGTTCTTATGCACGGCACTGAAGATAAATTTCTTATTTTCTTTCGATAATTGCGCGGGTATTGAATCCCAAATCATTTCGATTCTCGGGACAAGTTCTTTCGGTGCGTGTTTTCCGAAATCATCACGATAGTCGTTCAACAACCGTTCATGTACCCGTCTGACCCGGTTGAAATCCTGATATTTGACAAAGGTGTCGACTGCTTCCCGGCATGCCGCCGATGAAATAATATTGCCGAAGCAGATCGGCGAGATTGCTTTGAAAGGCGGATAACATCTGCCAGTCCCGCCGGTCAATCAATTCAGCAAAACGTTCGTTCCCGGTGGCTTCCAGGAACTCTGTAAAAGTCATTGGATAAAGGTAGATTCGGTCTACCTTTCCGACCGGAAAAACCGGTTCCGTCATGTTCGGCCACACCCAGTAAGGAACCTGCACCGATAATCGCATATTCCGGCGCATCCTCACAGAAATATTTCAATGAAGTCAGAGCCTGAGGCGAAGCTTGAATTTCATCGAAAAGAATCAGGGTATCTTCCGGGGTAATCTTGAAACCGACTTCCAATTGCAAGGCCAGCAGAAGACGTTCGATGTTGTCATTCTCCTGAAAAACGTTTCGCATTCGTTCATTCCGATCGAAACGGATATAGGCAACTTTTGAGAAATTCCGTTTCCCGAATTCATTCATCAGCCAGGTTTTTCCGACCTGTCTGGCCCCTAACAGCAACAGCGGTTTGCGCTGGGGATCATTTTTCCAGTCAATCAACCGGGTCATGGTGTGCCGCTTCATGGATAAACCTCCATTCCTTGATTGCAAATTCTTTGGTTCAATATAATGTTTGAAATGCAAAAATCAAGCGAGCTTATATGATATAATCATCATTATTGAAATTACTTTTCTTAATACACTCTCAAAATTCAAATGATTATATTGGTTATCTCAGCAGAAAAATGGTTGATTTCTCTTGCTTGACACACCTTGGGAAAACGCCGTTTTTACAATTCCGTTCTTGGAACGGGGTATTGCGTTTTTCTTTTTCCAACCTGTCGTTTTTATGGAGCTTCGTCTGGTTAGGTTGCGAATATTCTTGCTTCCGTCTGGCTTACGCATATAATTGGATTGTGCATTTTTCTATGTGTTGAAATTCGGAGGCGTCAGGGATGTTTAATGTTACAAAAATCAGGGCAACGAATGGAGCGGGGAAATCGTTCTATGCGAATCATCTTTCTGCCAACGATTATTATTCGGAATCGGAAAAGATCGTGGGGCATTGAGGGGAATTCTGAGTTTTGATTTCGATCTTGTCTCCAGGGAAGTTGATATGGAGAGTTTTTCAATGTTTCAGCGTGGAATCAATCCTGTAACAGGTGGGAAGTTGACTCAAAGACATGTGACGAATGGGCCGAGATTTTTTGATTTTCAATGTGCTGCACCGAAGTCGGTATCTATCATGAGTCTGTTTGACCGGCGGTTGGAAGAGGCGCATCGTGAGGCTGTAACTGAAGCGATGCTGGAGCTGGAAAAACTGGCGGCAGTTCGTTTACGGAAAGGTGAGAATGTTTTTACGAACAATTTGGAAATGACAGGTCGGATTATTTATGCGGAGTTTCATCATACGGCGAGTCGTGCTCTTGATCCTCAGCTGCATACGCATAATGTGGTGGTGAATGTGACGCTGGGTTCGGATAATAAGTTCAAGGCCTTGGAGAGTGTGGAGATGTATCGGGCAATCCGGTATGCGGGAAAGGTTTATCATAACAAGTTGTCGGCGTTGTGCACGAAACTTGGTTATACGATGGAAAATCATTATGATGATAAAGGGCGAATTGTCTGGAAAGATATCAAGGGGATTCCGGAAGAGGTAATGGAATTGTATTCCAAACGTCGAAAAGAGATTGAGAAGCTGGAAGCGGAGTTCATAGAGGAACATGGCCGGAAACCGACGCTGAATGAAAATAATCAGTTGTCGATGTCAAGTCGTGCGGGCAAGATGAAAACATTGTCGGATCGCGAGGTACGGGAATATCAGTTGTCCCAGTTGACAGATGACCAGCGGAATGATTTGCGGCATATCGCAAATTGGGCATACTTTACTCAAAGAAGAGAACCGGCCTGGTGGGAAACTCAGGAAAAAATCCGGGAAGCATTCAAAGAAGTTCTGCCGTTGGTTTTTGAGCGTGAAAGTGTGGTAAAGCTGGATAAGGTGCTTGCGGAAGTGATGAATCAGCATCTTGGTGAATTTTCGTTGGCTGATATCAGAAAGGAAGTCGGAAATATTCCGGAATTACGTAACTTGGGCGGGTTGTCGGAAAATCCGTGGATGTCTCCGGAAGAGGTAATTGGCCGGGAGTTGTATGCGGTAAAATCTGTTGAAGAACAGAAAAATGTATTCGATGCGATCGCACCGGATTTTCAGGCGTTTCCAGGAGTGGAGTCAAGAATCAAACAGGCGGAGCTGGTTCATGGGATGCTGAATTCGAAGGATCGTTTTAATCTGTTCCGCGGTGTGGCCGGTGCCGGTAAGACTTCCACGTTGCAGGAATTTTGTAAAGGATTGCGTTCTGGCGGAGTGGAAAGTATTTATGTGATTGCGCCGACAAATTCGGCAACAGATGTGTTGAAACAGGAGGGGTTTGAGCAGTCGCAGACGGTTGCAAGCTTTCTGTTGAGTTCGGAAAAGCCTCCTTCCGGTAGTTTCATGATTATTGATGAAGCGGGATTGAATTCCTTGCGTGAAGGTGTGGAAATAATAAAGATTGCCCGTGCAAACAATTACCGGGTATTGTTTGTCGGCGATGCCAGGCAGCATACTGCCGTGGAGTCCGGCGATTTTTTCCGGCTGCTTGAGGAACATTCCGGAATTGAGAAGTTCTCGTTGACAGATATTCACCGGCAGCAGAATGAAGAATATCGTCGTGGAATTATGGAATGTGCATTGGGGCAGTTTGAGCAGGCTTTTGAACGGTTTGACGAGAATCATTTCATTCATGAAGGGAAATCGAAGTATCTGGAAGAGGCGGCGCAGAGCTATATGGATTATACGGATAACGGCAAGTTTATAGATCAGGCGATTCTGGTGGCCCCCACCCACGATGAGGGTGATCACCTGACGGAAGCTGTGCGTAAAAAATTAAAAGAGCACGGCGCAGTTGCAGGAACAGGGCGAATGGCGGAAGTGTTCCATTCCTGGAACTGGGAAAAAAGTCGTTTGAAGCAATCGGAGAATTATGTTCCGGGGACAGTAATCTCCTTTGTCCGGAATATGAAAGACATTGCTCATGCCGGTGAATCTGCAAAGGTTGAGCATGTCGAGAACGGGATGCTGTATCTGGATAACGGCAAGCTGCTCCATGTGAAGTCGGCGGCGGACTATATTGAAGTGGGAGAGATGCGGAAGATTGAACTATGTCAAGGCGATTTGATCCAGTTCAATGTCAATGTAAAGCATAGAAAGATTTATAATGGAGGTATCGCCCGGATTACTGACGATCCGAATAAAGTCATGCTGCTGTATTCCGATGGCCGGGAGCGTGGTCTAGCGGATCTTCCGGAAGATTATACCGCGTTCAAATACGGCTGGGTGACGACCTCTCACAAGTCACAGGGGCGGACTGCGGAAAATGTAGTGGTTGCGGCGCAGGCTCTTGACCGTAAAGCATTTTATGTGGCATTGAGCCGGGGACGCAAGAATATGGCGCTGCATTGTCCGGAAAAGGAATTTTTGAAACAGCAGTTGAGTTTCCGGCACGGCGACCGCAAGAGCGTGCATGATTTGATTCGGGATCGCGAAATTCTTCCGGGGAGTATTCTGCCGTTGTCTGAGGAAGCCCGTTCTGCCCGGGAGCGGATGCTTCCCGATGCTTCCTACAAATCCATCAAAGGACGTGCGTTGAAATTGGCGGAAGATTTGAAGAAGTTGGCCAGGTCAATCTGGGATTTCGGTGCGAAGATTGCAGGGCGGCGCGCTCGGAACAGCAAATACGGGCTTGGCATTGTTACAGAGAAAACGTATCTTGAAATTGAACGTAATGCGGCAATTGATTCCGCCAAGATCATGGAAGAAAAACAGCAATTTAAAACTTCTCGCCCCGCTTATCAGACCCTGACAGCTGAAATTCAGGCAATGCTTGAGGATGAGCCTGCCCATAATTTGGGGAAAGCGGTTATTTCTCACCAAGAAATGGAAAAGCGGAAACAGAAAATTGCCGAAATGGATTTTGTTTTCACCAAGAAGATGCCAGTCAGGAGAGAAATTCCGCAAACTACAATTTCATTGGAGGAATTGGATGAGATGTTCAATATATGGAAAAATGCTCCCACGCGGCCTAAAAAAATTAAACCCGGAAGAAATTGAACTGGCGAAATGGATGAAAGAGAATGAGATGCCAATTTCTATGGATGCTGAAGCTGCGATCAAGGCGGAAGCTGAAGGCATATCCTTGGAAGATGCGTATGCAAAATTGCAAGCCTCAAAACAGGACCATGAAAAAGCATCTGAAAATCCGGAGATTGCTCCAGCTGTCACGGAAAAAGCTGTTGATTTGGAACAAGTGGATACCGATTCGCAATATGTCCCGGCTACGGAGGTAATTCCAGACCGTGTCGAACCAGAAAAACAAGTGGAGACTGCCCGGCATGATATTTTGTTGAAAGCTGTTACGAAAGCCTCGCAACAATCCTTGGATGAATCTGAAATCCCGGATAGAAATCTTGATAAGAAAGCTCCAGAGGAAGACAGGGTGGAATTGGCGGAAGTTCCGGATGCGGCGAATAATAGGGATGTACAAATTGAGAGTGGGGAGCCGGCAATATCCGACGACCACATGGCTGCTGAATCATTGGATACCGGAAATTTGGAAGCTGTCCCGGAGGACGTGTTTATTCCGGCTTCTCAAGAACAGATCAATGTTTTGAAGCAACTTCAGGAGGCCGGCAAACTCGAAAGGATTCCGGAAAATCTTTCGAAAACGACAGCGAACCAGTTGATCAAGGAGGCTGTAGCGGACGATCCGCTTCATGAGTCTCAGATTCGCATGCTGCAAGAGCGTATGGCGCAGCATAAAATTCCGAAGATGTCGCCGGATCAGCTTTCTTCGCTGACTCAGAAGGATTTTACAGAAATTATGAAGATACAGCCAAGATTGGTTTCTGATTCTGTGAAGCCGGATTTGGAAGATAAAAATCGTGGTATATCTCGTTAGTATTCAGATGGAATGGAGGTTTTTATGAACCAGAATCCGTGGGTTGAAATGAGAGATGGGCATGCGCCCCATTTGTGGTTGAGCTTGCCGGAAGGTAATTTGCTGATTTCATGGGAAACAATGAAGAAGATACGGGCGACATCGGATTTTCTGAATATCGTTTTTGAATGCGAATATGGAATCATAACTTTTGCCTCTTCGGAGCCGTTGCGGGAATTATATGAGCTTATGCAAATGGAAATGGTTCGAAAAATAGATGGGACTCGTTTAGCTGTAAAAGTCGATGAGATTCCGGAATAACATCTGGATGTTGAATCGATTTTTCTGGATAATGTGGTAAAAACAGTTTTTTAGGCATTATTACGATACCAACCTGTGTGATTTTGTGCTCAATTCTGGAAATAAATTTTTATGTCTATTTTTGCTTTTTGTGTATTCTTACCAAGGGAGTTTGAGCGTAACAGAACTTTATCAAAAAAACAATTTATAGATTGCGAAAATTCCTAGGATGGTGTATTATTAAGCTCAAAATAAGGTTGCGTATTTTCTTATACACGCCGGTTTTATGTCTATGGAGTAGTGATGATCGCGATCACGATGAGAAGTTCGATAAGAGTAAATGACGGAACTCTGCCGGGATTGTTTCCTGCAGGGATTTTCGCCGGTTTCGAAGACGGTTTCACTTGGACGATCCTTCTGTTGATTTGCGCTGTTATTCAGTATACACGCATTTCCCGGAAAAAACATCGTCTGAATGATTCCGACAGAGGTTTGCGGGGAAAATATTAATACAGTCCAATCCGACTCAGGCGAGCAGGGAGTATTTTCTGCGGAACTTCCCCGGCGAGGTGCCGGTCTCCTTCCGGAAGGCGCGGTAGAAGTAGGAGAGGTCGCGGAACCCGCAGAGCGAGGAGATCTCCAGCACGGTTTTGTCCGTCTCCATCAGAAGGCGGAAGGCGTGCTTCATCCGGATGCGGAAGAGGGTTTCTCCGATGGTTTCTCCACAGCTTTTCCGGTAGGCGTTGCAGAGGTGAAAGTGGGTGATTCCCAGCTCGTTTGCCGCCTGCTGATAGTCGAACGGCTCCGCAAAATTCTGCTCGAGGCGGTTGAGTACGTAGGCGGCCAGTACGTCGCGCCGTTTGCGGGAGAAGTTTCTGGCGCTGAGCCGCGTCATCCGGATCAGCAGCTCCACGAGGTGGAGTTTGAGCATCAACCCGGAGTTCTGGTCGTCGCGCAGGTATTCGCGCCGCATCTCCTTGACCAGCGCGAGGATCCTGCGGTCGGAGTCGATGAGGTAGAGTTGATCGCGGATTACGCTGGAGTGTTCCGGGGCGTCGTCGTCGAAGATGGAGAAGAAGTCGTTTTCATCTTTGAGTTCGCCCAGAAAATCGGCGATTTCCCGTTTGCGGAAGAGGATGTTGCTCAAGTCGATATCGGTATCCAGCTCGAAGGTGGTGAGATCGTCGGGACGGATCAGGCAGAGGAAGCCGGGGCCGAAGGAATAGTGTTTGTTGTTGATCACCAGCGTGCCGCGGCCGGAGAAGATGTAAAAGATCTTCCAGAAATCCCGCCGGTAGAGAATCCGGCTTTCGGTGTTGTACATCGAACGTTTGTTGTGGCCGCGCTGCACAGCCACCGGCAGATTAGGTGGAAGAAAGTCCATCGCTTTCAGAAGAACACATTTTTCATTCATTCCGACATGCTCCCGATGCTGTTTTGTCTGTGAAACTGTACCATGCGGAGCTGTTTTTTTCAACCGCTTTTGACTGGACTGCATTAATATTTTTTGCGGCATGTCACCGCCGGAGAGAAAAAGCGAAGTAATTTTCCGTATTTATGGTATCTTGTTTCTACAACCTTTCAATGGAGTGAAAAGAATGAACAGACGACCGATTGTTTCCGCCTTCTACTTTCCGAACTGGCATGTCGATCCGCGGAATGAGAAGTATCACGGCACCGGATGGACCGAGTGGCGGGTGACGCAGTACGCTACGCCGCGCTTCGAGGGGCACGAACAGCCGAAGGTGCCGCTGTGGGGGTACGAGGACGAGGCCGATCCCGCCGTCATGGCGGAGAAGATCGCCGCCGCGGCCGACCACGGCGTGGACAACTTCACCTTCGACTTCTACTTCTTCGAAGACGGTCCCTACCGGGAACGCTGTCTGAATGAAGGATTTCTGAAAGCGTCCAACCGCGACCGGGTCACCTTTTTCGATCATGTGGGCGAATCACGACCACATCTATTCGCATCCGGGCAGCTACTGGAAGCCGGCAGAACCGGTCTGGCGGGGCGATGTCTCGGTGGAGACCTTCCGGAAGTGCACCGATTACTGCATCGAGCACTACTTCCCGCTGCCGAACTATCTGCGCATCGACGGCGCGCTCCATTTCGCCATCTACCGGCCGTGGAACATCATCAAAGAGATGGGCGGCATTGAAATTTTTCAGCGGGAACTGGCCGCATTCCGGGCCCGGGTGGAAGCGGCCGGGCTGGGCCGTCTCTGGCTCGACCTGCCCGCCGATGGTTTTGCGGCATGGGAGCACATCGAAGATGCGGGCGCGCCGCTGCAGATGCTCGGCGCCGATTCCTCTTTCGCCTACAGCTGGGGATACCGGGATACGTTCCCTGCCGAGGAGTACCAGCCGTGGGCGGAGAAGAATATCCGCAATCAGGCACGGTTCATGGAGAAGCTGAGCGTGCCCTACAATCCGGTGGCGGCACCGGGCTGGGATTCGAGTCCGCGGACGGTGCAGTCGGATATGTTTGACAACATCGGCTATCCCTTCGGCCCGGTGGTTACCGGTTCTTCGCCGGCGCGGTTCGAGGCGGCGCTCCGGCGGATTTCAGAACTCATGAAGCGGGAAAACGCCGGGCCGATGGTGAATCTCTCCTGCTGGAACGAGTGGACCGAAGGGGCCTATCTTGAACCGGATACGAAATCGGGCTTCGGCTACCTCGAAGCGATCCGCAACGTGTTCGGAATCAAGCCCCGTCGTTGATTTCCGGCTTGTCCGCACCGGAGCGGCGCACCGTTCCCCGATAGTCGCCCGGAGTCATTCCGGTTTCCCGGCGGAAGTATTTGTAAAAGTTCGCGAGATCGGTGAACCCGGAGAGGTAGCAGATCCGCTCGATGGAATCCCCGTCTGATTCCGTCAGGCGCCGTTTTGCCTCGTTGAGCCGGATATTGAGCAGCGTCTTCCCGATGGTCCGCCCGGTCTGCTGGTGGTACAGCGTGAGCAGCCGGCCGCGGGAGAGACCGATTTCGTTGGCGACCTTCTGCATGGAGATGGGCTGCCGGTAGTTGCGGCACAGATAGTCGTAGACGATTCCGGAGATCTCTTCGCGCCGTTTTCGGACGAAGCTCCGGGTGCTCAGCCGGGCAAGTTCGATCAGGAGTTCCAGCAGCTGATGCTTGAGCATCTCCCCGGTGTTGGCGTCATGGTAGTCGTATTCGTGCGCCATCCGGCGGATCAATGCGTAGATGTTCCGATTGGTGTTGAAGACGTGAAGCTGCTCGTGCAGACTGGAGTCCTTCGGAACAAACCCCGGAGAAAAGAGATCGAAGAAGTTGTAGGCGTGGTAGAGTCCGGCAAGCTCTCCGGCGATACATTCCCGTTTGAAAAGGATCTGATACAGACGAATCGGTTCGACCAACTCATAAGCCATCTCGTCGTCGGGGTGGCAGAGGTAGAGGTAGCCGGGACGTAAATGGTGGCGGATGTCGTTGATCCGCAGGATGCCGCTTCCTTCGAAGATATAGGCGATCTTCCAGAACTCCCGCCTGCTGATCAACTCATTTCCCGGCGGATATTCGCGGATGGTGTGTCGCCCCCTGGTCACCGAGATCGGCAGGTCCTGCGGGATATACTGCCGTGCGGTGAAAAGTTTCAACTCCCGGTCGGCGCCGGATGAATGGTTGTCCGTCGATTTCTGCATGGTGTACGAATATAGTTGCCGTTCGGATATTTTTCAAATTCTCATTTGGTAAATAGTAATATTTTCCGGAACTTTCACCGGGTGCAGTGTCGGAGTACAAGGCGTCGTGGAATTTTTATAGTATACTGTGATTAAAACCTGAGGGATAAAAAAAACAGGAGGACAGAGAATGATTCCGGAACGGCACATCGAACAGAGTTTTTCCTGTTCCACTTCGATAACACTTCCCGGTTTTCGGCAGATCCCCCGACGTCCTGACGGCATCTCCCGCCGGTCGAGAGAGGTTCCGTCCGCCTTTGGCCTTTCCTGGCAGATCGACATTTCCACGCAAGGTTGTGCCGGTTCGTCCTCCGGCGCCTCCCGGCCCGCCTTTCCCTCCACTGCCGGGCGCTTCCACGGGTCGGAAAGAGAGGGGGTCGGGGGAGAGAATGCGGCGCGGAGCGACGCGTCTCTCCCCGTACTGCCCGCGCTTCGAATTCCCCGGCAGCCAGACAACCCTGCGCAAGAACGCACCGGCTCGGCACCCGGCGAAGGGGAGCGGAAATGCGAACGGCTCTTTCCGCAAAAAAGCGGGAAGAGCCGTTCGTATTTCCGCGGCTCTCATTCCCTTGAATCCGCATCTGTCGCAGGGGCCGGCCTGACCGCCGACCCGTACCCGGCACCGGCACCCTGCCGGACGCAGGGGTTCGGGGGGCGGCGGACACGCCCCCCGGCGCCCATCCGGCTTCGTATCGACTTTCGGTACCCTGCCGGACGCAGGGGGTTCGGGGGTGGCGGACACGCTTCCCGGCGCCCATCCGGCCGCTTCCCGATACCGTGCTGTATTTACCCTTATCGAACTCCTCGTGAGGACTACTTGTTAAATATACGTTTTGTATGATAGATAATATATCATCTCTTTATATCAAATTCAAGTCTTTTTTGGGGATGAGAAAAAAGCTTTAATCGAATTTCTGCTCGTAGGCTGTTGGCCTGCCCCACGTAGGTCGTTTGTCTACGTAATGCCGCCCTTGACAAACGGGGGGCATTACAATTAAGACCCTGATTTTTTCAAAATCTCGGCGGGCACCCCATGGTGCACTTTGAAAATCCTTCCACACAGGTTCCAAAAACTATGGAGAATCCAAGGAAGAAAAAGGCGCAGATGAAAACTATTGTGAGAGTAGGAAGTCCAGAAGAAAATCGAATCAAGCTGAATAAACGGGAAAAAACAGAAGAAAGAGAAAGAAGAAAAAATATCAAAACTGAAGAATAGTGAAGCAGATCAAAGAAAAGAGGCAAATCACCTCGGCCATTTTACACGCCTGAAATCCGGCCATTTTACACGCCCGTTGACAGACATTACCGCAGACGTTTTCTGCAAGCCGTTGAAAACGGATATGTAAAAGCTGAGCCTCTGTTGAAAATTATACAAACTCTCTACCAAATTGAGCGTGTTGCAAAAAGATCGGGCGGAAAAGAAGGGCACGGAAACCGCCCTCTTTCAAGAGCGGAAAAATGCACGCTGGCAATCTCAAAAGCTGGTCCAGGAATTCTTTGCGCAGTGCCGGATTCTCAAGGAGTCGGAGCGTCCACCTTCACCGGTCGTGCAAGCCGTCTCTTATGCGTTGAACATTGAAGCGGAACTCAAAAAGTTCCTGAAGGATTCCCGATTGAACATCGACAACAATCCGGCAGAGCGCCTCAATCGAGAAATTGCGATCATCCGAAAGAACTGTCTCTTTGCCGGAAGCGAGGCCGGTGGCCAGCGTCTCGCAATCCTGTATTCATTCGCCGCAACATGCAAAGCGAACGGCATCTGCTTTCACAAGTGGCTCGAGGACGTTCTGCCTCGTTTGAATTCCACTCCAGCAGAGCAGATTGATTCTCTGATCCCCAAGGGAGAAGCAAAATAGTCAATGAGCTCAGGCTCATTATTATGAAGCGGGGAATGCCGTCTGGTGCTCAAACGCCAGACGGCATCATTTTTCTCCTGGCTCTAATTTTTTCCAAAGCTCCACCGCCGATATCCCCTTCACCATGGGGCTCACTGGGCATACACGTTAGTCCAACGTGGTGAGCGCGAACTTTTGATCGTGATGACCGCGCCGGGAGTCAGGACGTCGAAGCGAATCCAGAGGCTCATGTCCTTGATCGCGTCGGTGGGCTTGGCGTTTTCAGGGAGCAGCATCTCTTCCATACTCATGTCGACAGGTTGCCCGGCTTTGAGTGTATAATCCTTGGCGCGCCAGAAATGATTGCCGTTGATGCCGCCCTCAATGAAGAGTTTTACCTGTACGTCCTTGTCGGCAACTGCAGTCATGGTTAGGCGGGCTTTTTACCGAAGAAAGCCTTCTTATCAATGTTGGAGTGGATGCGTAACGTATTGACTTTGCTCATAGCAAAAGAGACTGTGCCGTCTTCGTTGATCTTGACATCGGAGCAATCGCAGATCTGGTACATGCTACCAGCGGTGGGAGCGAGATTCGCTTTTTCGACGAAGACGTAGCGTACGGTGTCGCCGGACACGGGCGGATTGATCTTATTGGCTTTTTCAAAGGTAACGATGTCGGCGGCGCCACAGTTCAACGCAGTGGTAAACAGAGTGACAGCAAACAGATTCAACTTTTTCATAATCAAAGCCCTTTTTTATGGCAGGGCGTGATGCCCTGCGTTTGTTTCATGGTTATATTACTGCGTATATAAAGTTCTGGGAAGATCTTTGGGCAAATGGAGGACTTATTTTTGAAGGAACACACTGGCATTTTGAGCTTGCCGACCTGTATATAAAAAATAAAACAATTTGATTCTGCAATGGATTTCATTTTAATGATAAAAAGTCTTAAACCTCAATATGCGAGTAAGGCTGATTATTACATTGAAGCCATCAAAAAACAAAAAAGTAAGCAGCAGAAAAATAAAAAGCCTATTTCATACAATCCCCCTGAAAAAAGAACAGATGACTCAAAAAGTAGAAGTTCTGTCCATGGCTCTCTTTGTCCCTGGCTGAAAAAAGCTGAAGTTATTCCGTCGCCAGTAGGTGCTGCTCGACACGTTCCGTGCCACCGGAGTGCTTAGCTAGGCCTAGCACGACAAAAGCCTGAACTATCTCAGCTTTGTAAACTTAGAGGGAATTGCGTTCCGAAATATTAACTGTTTTACTTTAATTCTTTTGGGCAAACGAGCATGAAGGATGGATGGGATGGATGCAACTTCAACTTTTTAACGTTTGCAATTTGATGCTTCGAAGATAAATGCGTAAATGCAATGGCATGGTTTCACGGTTCCGGCGCTTGGGGATGAAACTGAACCGCAATGTCATGGTCCTCTCTCTGCCGGAAGACAGAATAACAGGAATAGTCAGGTCCTGCGGTTGTTTTATGGGAACTTCAGCCAACAGTGTATCGCCTTCGTGTAAAATCAATGTTCCTGCCGGCAATAACGGGTATTTTATCACCAAGGTTAATTGCGCAGGAGCAGACAGCTTCGGCAGTCGAACTCCTAAACACCCCTTCTTTCCCAGAACAACAGCATCATCACGAAAGCTCGTACCGTCACAAAATTCCATTTGAGGGTAAGGGCGCATGGGGCGGAACACGATTTCCTCTCCAATATGCATTGAACAGGGAACTTGATTCGGATATTCTTGTGTCCATTGATATTGCCCATCGGAAATCACCAGGAATTTCGGCAGACTTTGCATGTCGCATACGCTGTTTTCATCAGTCGTCTGTTCCATCAGAAATATCTGATAAACTCCATCTAGAAAAATGAGGGGAGGCGCTTCCAGAAAACGGCAGGTGTCATCTGCCGGAAGGGATTTGCTTTCCCAGCAATCTCCGGTCGTGGTATTTTTCAGGAGCAAAGAAATTTTCAGAGCTTGATTTGATACTTCAAAGTCCGGTTCAATTACCAGTTTGTTATTCTCCTGATGAAATGATTTTGAATACAATGTAAAATCTTCCGTCTGGACAGGTCTGATTTTTTTTCCATGCTGAAAAAAGCATATTCTGGATTTGACAGCTTTCCCGGCAGACACCATTGCTCCAAATTGGTGGAACGTCAAAAAGCGACTTCAGTTCAGGCAAGACGTTGGTTTCTTTCAACACGGTTCCGGCAATATCCGACACCTTGCAGGGGATGGAATTATAACAAAGCGCATGGAACTTTTCGTTTTTTCGCTTGATGAAAGCCACAGTTTCCGGCGTATAAAACTCGGTATGATCGCCGATCACGACAATCGTGGCGCTGTCATACAAATCGACCGCTTTCAGTTTTTCAAACAACAATTCCACAATTTTCAGCGACCCGCGCAGTTGCCGGAGTTTGGTCGTTTCCTGATTGAGTTCAAGGCGTTCATCCGTACGCACCGCGTCGTGTGCACCGTGAAGATGCAGATATTTGAAGACCTTATCCCGCTCCCCCACTCGAAATTCCTGATTTAAGCGCCGATAAAACGTAATATCAAAAGGTTCGCTCGGCGATGCTCTTAATGACGAATCCTGCGGAGTGACAAATTGGTCTGTGGCAAAATAGTAATAGTCTTCCAACAGAGGTTTGACAAAAAAATGGGACCTGACGATTTAGCGCGGCATCCAGAATTTTGATGGCGGATTGTTTTCTGGCCTGATAGGTGATGGAGGTCGAATTATCAATGACGTCCGGGCTGTAACTGATAGTTTGGAGAATGAATGGATAGCCTTCGGTTCGAAAACCGTTCTTTTTAGAGCCTGAAATATCGAATGTTCCGTCCGACAGGCGCGATTCAGATATTCCGCGTGGTCGCCGTCATCGGCTTCTCCGTTTTGGTTCGGGTATTCCACTCCGGTCAGAATCGCAGGAACGGCATACATCGTTCGCGGAATCGGGCTGACCATCCGGTCAAAACAGATGAAATCACGAAACAGAGTTTGCAGTTCCGGATATTTTTCGAGAGCCTCCTTGCAAATGCGTTCCCCCATGGCATCGACTACCAGCACAATGACATTTTCATCGCGGGCAAATTCAAATTTCGTTTCCTCGGAAATGGAATATTCTGTAAAATCATAATTCTGCGCAGTGCTGTTCCAACATCCCACGATGATTGTCACGACTTGCGTCAACGCGAGCGCCAAGGCTATTTTGCCCGCATTTCGACAAAAGGCGCGGCGAAAGTAAAATGCAACTGTCAACGGTAGCATCAGAAAGAACAGGTGAAATCCGCTCAATATCAGCATATCCGGCGTAAGCAGATCATCAAGGACTCGTTCCGGGAAGAATTCGCTCCAATACAAATATTGCGATAGCATCGCAATGCCGCCGCCAAGAAAAACAGCGTTTGTTGCGGGAAACACACGCGTATTCCGTAAGAAAAATAAAACGGCAAAACCTCCTGCGCAGCAAATCAAATAACTCAATAGTCCGAATCCAAGCGCCGCCCATGGGGAAAGCGAAAAAAAGTTACGGTTCCTGGTGTATGCCCAGTGAGCCCCATGGTGAGGGGGATATCGCGGTGGAGCTTTGGAAAAATTAGAGCCAGGAGAAAAATGATGCCGTCTGGCGTTTGAGCGCCAGACGGCATTCCCCTGCTTTCATAATAATGAGCCTGAGCTCATTGACTATTTTGCTTCTCCCTTGGGGATCAGAGAATCAATCTGCTCTGCCGGAGTGGCATTCAAACGCGGCAGAACGTCTTCGAGCCACTTGCGAAAGCAGATGCCGTTCGCTTTGCATGTTGCGGCGAATGAATACAGAATTGCGAGCCGCTGCCCACCGGCTTCACTTCCGGCAAAGAGACAGTTCTTTCGTATGATCGCAATTCCTCGATTGAGGCGCTCAGCCGGATTGTTGTCGATGTTCAATCGGGAATCCTTCAGGAACTTTTTGAGTTCCGCTTCAATGTTCAACGCATAAGAAATGGCTTGCGCAACCGGAGATGACGGACGTTCCGACTCTTTGAGAGCTCGGCACTGTTCAAAAAAATCCCGGACGAACTTCTGAGATTGCCGGCGTGTCTCCTTGCGCGCATGAAAGAGAGCGGTATCCGTTCCCTTTTTTCTGCCCGCTCTTTTGCCACACGCTCAATCCGGTACAGGGCTTGTATCAGTTTCAGCGGAGCCTCTGCTTTCGTATATCCGCTTTCAACAGCTTGCAGAAAACGTCTGCGGACATGAGCCCAGCAACAGGCGACCTCGCAGTCCAGTTTTTCATAGGCCACGTAAGAGTCTCTGATGATTGTTCCGGAGTAATCTCCGAGCAGACTTTCTGCGACATCCCGGGATCGGGACGGCGAAAAGTGATAGGCAATCATTGGCGGCCCGACTCCCGTCAATCGGCACCACAAATACGCTTGCCTGCACTTCTTTGCCCCCTTGACCAACTGTTTGATGAACGTCTCATCCACATGGAGAATATCGCACTGCATAATCCGGTCAACCATCCGTTCATAAAGGGGCAGCAAGGCATCCGCCGTGCGCTTGTAGAGATCTTCCAGAGTGGATGGAGCCACCGGCAATCCATCGCTGCTGAACATTCGTGCCTGGCGTTCCAGAGGGATAGCATTCTCCACCTTGTCCGCCGCCACTTTTGCTACGAAAGAAATGTCATAACGAGTTCTGCCGCTGACCGAATCGAAAACATCTCCCGGAGCAGGAGCAGTAACAACCCCGCGTAGTGCGTCTGATGGATCGGCATATTTGGCTCGCTTGAAATGAATCACATACAATCCGGTACGGTAAGCGATCCGCTCGCTTTCATCATAACCGATCAGAATCATCCCTTCCCGTTCCTCTTCCGGAACATCAATCACGCATTCTTCACGCGGCAGGTCGGCGGGAATCTCGGACAGTGCATTCGGCTGACGGACTTTCCGTTCATGTTCGGATACGGTAGCTGTTTGAACTTCTTTCGATGGTTCTGGAGATTCCTCTTCGGGAAAAAGCGATGGGGTGTCATCCTCTGGAATATAATGTTCCGTTTTGGAACCGAACATCTGGCGTTTGAACCATGCCAGCTCATTGCTGAGTTTTTCAACTTCCTCAGCCAGATCTCGGATGGCGTCTCGCGCCTCTGCCAACGTTGTGACTTCCGGTAATACCATAATGAAAATATACCGGAAACTTCCTCAAATTCAAGCCCATTCAAGATTTTTTCGAGTATCTTTTGTAATAGCGATGCGGTTTGATCCCGGACAGGAGCGCTGCAAGTTCTCGACTGGACAATTCAATCCGCCCTTCCGCTGATTTGGGAAGGTGAAAGGCGCCGCTTTCCAAGCGCTTCATCCAAATCGTAAAGCCATCTCCCTGCCATTGCAAAATCTTCACCATTTTGCGACTTCGACCGAAAAAGACGAAAGCATGACCGGATTCTGGATCCTGCCGAATATATTCTTCCACCGCTCCCGCAAGGCCGTCAAACGATTTGCGCATGCTGAGCGGCGTGGGGCAGTAGTAGAACTTTATTGCTCCGCTGAAACCGAACATGCCAACGTCCTCAAGACCGTCAAAACATTCAGCAAGGTCGCTTGATCGAAATCACACGTAACTTGAATTTCAAAACCGATGGCGTGAAGGCTTATTCCGCTGTCGGAACCGTTCTTGGCTCCTCCTGCCGGCAAAGGAACTTCTACAAACTCCAACTCTCCAGAGGCTGGGGATTTTCCCTCACGCTCCTTCTTCAAGATCCCTATCCAACGACGTACATTCTCATACGGCAAATCTTTCAGCTCGCAATATTCCTGAATCGTTAAACCGCCATCCCAATATTCCGACAACTGTTCCCGCCAGTAGTCACGACTACGCCTTTCTCGTTCCATTTGTGCCTCCCGGTTTCAAGTTACGGAGGCAAGATAATCTCACTTCGGGAGGATTTCTAGATGGGGCTCACTGGGCATACACGGTTCCTGAGATAGATTTCCACACAGGGAAACAGCAATGTGCATGCGACCGCTGATGCGGTAAAAAAAGCCGTTCCGGCCGACGATTTGAAAAATGGTTTCATAAAAACTCCCCTCATCGATATAGTTCCAAAAGCATCCGCGCAGAATCCGGGATTTTGATCGTATTGCAAATACGGAATTGTTTCCGGAATTCGCCTGTGACGCTCTCCAATGTCCAGTCATCGAAAATATCACTGCGGGAACGCAGCAGCCGTTGCACCTGCGAATCGCTCTTCGGCACGAATTCCACCAGTGCGGCACGGCTGGTACTGCCGGCAAAAAGTTTTACGATATAAGCCAGCGGCCAATTGCCGGAAATACGCAAATGATGAATCAAGGCCAATCCCATCACCAGATCGCCATGACAGCGGGAATAGAAATCCGGGCGTTCCCGATTGAACATTCCAATTCCCGGTGTAGGGTTGTTCAAATCCTGAAGGACGGGAATTATGTTGGGACATTTTGTCTTTGAGAGCCGATACAATTCCTCCACGGCTGCTGGATCAATATCCGCAGCGACAACCTGTTGGGAATATCGGGCGGCGATTTCCGAAAAAAATTCCGGTATTGGCACCCAGATCAACGGCCGTATGAGGAGAAACTTTTGGCAGATTTGTTCAATCACCCCTTTTTTGAATTGAAAGTTTGCTTTCGGAATAGTTATTGTCGGAATAATAGTCCGCCCATTCGGTTTTCTGCCCAGGAAAGGATAAACTTGAAATACAGCTTTTCAATTCGGTCAAAAGCGTATGCAGTTTTGCTTTGGAACTCGCCGGCATTGTTTTTTTGCCGACGGTGGAAGAGTATTTCTTCTCCATCCGTGAATGCAGATGAATATGGATCAACGGATCAGATTTCAGCCATGTCCGCCATGGCAAAAGACGGGAAGCAAAGTCCAGAGGAAATCCTTCGACATGCGAGCGGAAAAAATCCAGACACCGCAAATCCATATATTTCATCAACAAAAGTGGAGCCAGAAAGTGCATGACAAACTGTCGGTACGCGCCCCAGACGTCACCGGGATGATAGATGCAAAAAGAACCGTGATCCATGAAAATCGGCCGCCCTTTTTCAAACGTTATATTGAATGCCGTTGCGTCCTGCAGGATCATATCATGTTCCAGCGCGATATCCGTGAGTTCCAGCGTCAGAAGCGCCGCATCGCGCAACGCGCTGAAACTCCATTCGTAGGGATATGTGATAAAATCAAGTTCCCGAAGTTCGATCACCGTGCCGTTTTCGGTCGGCTGAAACGGGACGATTTTCTTTTCCTGCATTAATCGTCCCGCCAATCCGGAGCGAAGGAAATGCGCGAAATCGCTTTTGCCTCGTTCCGAAATGGTTCGGTAAATTTTCCCGCCCTGCCGATAGACAAACCCGGTCGGATCGCGGAAGGAGGCAGGATTACGTTCAATGAGCAATGTCTTCATGATTATTTTTCTCCTTTCGGATGAATTGCTCTTTGCACCATGCTGTAATTTGCCGGAAAAAGACAAGAAAGGTGAAAAATCCTGCTGCCGCCGCTTGAAGAAGCATACTGCCTGTCCCTGCATCAATATACATTTGTGACCTCCTTGTGTTGGGTTTTCTCATTGTAAGAATGCGGAACACACACAAAATCTACAATGAAAAAAAACACAGCCATCCCATAGGAAAAGAAAAGTTGAAAGATGATGGTTCTGGATGCAACTTATATTTCAGCAAAAAAAACAAGGAGCATCCATGAAACCATCAAAGCATAAAATGACCGTATTATCGCAAATTTTCAAGTTGATTCCGCGAAATTTGATTCCGAAACTTGCCAATGAGTTCGGAATAGACAGGCAGTCTCGGGTGTTCAGCCCGACGAGTCATGTTCTGGCTCTGGTCTTCGGACAGCTGACGCATGCCCTGGGGCTGAACGACATCTGCGATACGCTTCGAAATCATTGCGGTCTGGTAAGCAAAATTCGGGATTGCGTTCCCCCGAGCCGTAATGGTCTGTCCCACGCGAACCGGAACCGTGACGCAGGCATGGCGGAAAAACTGTTCTGGGAAGTTCTTGCTCATCTGAATGAGATCAGTCCGAACTTTCGGATTCAAGGCAGACGCTACTGTGCGTTACCGAGACGCTTCAAGCGGATGATCCATGTGGTTGATTCGACAACGATTCAGCTGATCGCCAACTGTCTGGATTGGGCAAAACACCGCAGGCGGAAAGCGGCGGCGAAAATGCATTTGCGTCTGGATTTGCGTTCCTTTCTGCCGAATTTCATTCTTGTAAAAACAGCCGGGACTCACGATTCGGCGGAAGCACCGGCGCTTTGCGTGGGAATCAACGAAGGTGAAATTGTCATCTTTGACAAGGCGTATGTCGACTTCAAACACCTCTGGCGGCTTTCCCAACGCGGCGTTTTCTGGATCACCCGCGCCAAGGACAATATGAAGTATGATGTTGTGGGACAGCACGGCGCACCCAAGCTCAATATTCTTCGAGATGTTGTCATCAAACTGACCGGACAACGAACTTCCGTCTGGTATCCTGAAACTCTCCGTCTGATCGAAGCAATCGTAGAAGTCGACGGAAAGCCCAAACGGATGACCTTCATTACCGACAACTTCATTTGGGCGGCAAGCTCTATTTGCGATCTCTACAAGGCTCGCTGGGCCATTGAAGTTTTCTTCAAGGAGATCAAGCAGACTCTTCAACTCTCAGACTTCATTGGCTACAACGAGAACGCGGTGCGCTGGCAAATATGGACGGCTCTTCTCACATATATTTTACTCCGATTTATTGCATGGCAGAATGAATGGAAGCATACTTTTACAAGATTGTTCACTGCCTTGCGCGGAGTCATCTGGCGCTGCCTGGATATGGGAAGTGTCCTCAGATGTTGTGGGACAGCATCTGACTCTGTCCGTATGCGAGGCGCTCCGGAACAGGCATATTTACCAGGATTCGCACAACTATAATCCAACTCAACGAAAAGGAAAAACCGGAAATGGGTAATTTAAAAAAACAATCAACGCAAGCTCAAACAGGAGGACAAAAATGACAATTTCAAAGATGTATGGGACGGCAGTGAAAAAAAAGTGTTTTTTGGGGTGTCATGTAGATTTTTCAAAAGAACTGCATTCTTAATGGTGGAGAGGGAAAGCTCTCAAACCAGTAACTATAAGTAAAGGAGAACGATTATGAACAGCAAGTTGCATAAGACGATCGTAGCCGTCTGCGCCGCAGCGGCAGTCAGTACCGGATTCGCTGCCTCGAATACGAACGGCGAAGCGAAATTGCACAAATACAGCACCACCATTGAGAAGGAACGTCCCCAACTGAATGAAGAAACAAAAGATTGATTGCAGCATGTCGCCGCGATCCTTCCGAAGCGAATCTGACCGCCTTGCGGAAACAGATTGAAATCAACTACGACAAGGTTGTTGCGCGCAAGAAAGCAAAACTTGAAGAGTTAAAAAGAACCGCAAAGCATAATTTCAAAGTTCAGGAAATGCAGGAGATTGTCGATGAAATGCTCAAAAACCGAGAGTATCGCATCGAACAGAATATGCGCCGCTTCACCGATCCGCGTATGCGCCCCGGTTCCCGCGAAACGAAAGACGGATTCCTGCCGGTTCTTGGAGTCGCCACGAATGTCTCCATCGCCTATACTCCTGTGACAAATGAGGAATATGCCAAGTTCATCAAAGAAACCGGTGCTAAAGCTCCGAAAGACTGGCGCAATGGAATTATGCCCGCAAATAAAGCGCGTCATCCGGTGGTGAATGTTTCTTACCATGACGCGGCGGCGTATTGTAAATGGCTTACCCAAAAAGACGGCAAGGCCGTTTATCGTCTGCCGAGCGAGGAAGAATGGGAGTATGCGGCGGGGCATATGCCGAAGGACGCCGACTTCAACTGCGGCGAGAACGAAGGCACGACACCAGTTGACGCCTATGCGAAAACACTGTCCGCCTGCGGCGCTGTCGATATGTGGGGAAATTGCTGGGAGTGGACCACCACCCCCGTCACCGGCGAGAAGAATGTGATGGCCGTGAAGGGCGGCTCGTGGAATTCCCGGCGCACCGACTGTCGCACCGAACAGAAAGGCATCGGGCGGAATGCTTCGCATGGAGCCGATGATGTCACGTTCCGGGTCATTCGTGAAAAATAAAAGAATGTCAGGAATGTCTGTAGATTTCACAAAAATAACGCATTCTTAAAAGTGGAGCGGGAAAGCTCCGAACAACCATCAATCCAATGGAGGCAGATTATGAAAAAACTCATGACACTTGCGGCAGCCGGAATGCTCATCGCCGGAATCGGCGCGATCACGGCGGTCAATGCGGCGGAAACCACCGTCGGAACAACCACAACGAAAACGTTGAAAAACGGTCTGACCAACGGCTTGACCAACGGGCTGAAAAACGGCGCAACCAACGGCGCGAAGACCGGACTGAAAAACGGCACGACGCAGGGGAGCAAAAAAAGGACTGAAGAACGGACTCAAAGATGGCTTGAAGAAAGGCTTGAAGAGCGGGCTCAAGAAAGGACAAGTCAACGGCGCGAAGAAATAAAGGACAAGTCAACGACTCCCGGATCAATCGGTCCGGGAGCTGTTGTATCCGCAGACGCCCCTTTTTCAGGCCATCATCGCTCAGGAATAGAATGTCTTCGCATATCCCGTTGCCGAACGGACTATCGGTCGATATCGCGCTTAACTAATATGGGCAAATTCAACGACTTCAGGTGATATATGAGATTTTTGGTTATAATGCTTGCACTGTTCTTTGCAACAGAAGTCTTTGCGAGCAATATGAGACATTTGCAGTATCAAGGGCTACCCTACTGTCAGGTGCTGGTGAATCCCGATGTTGCAGGCAATGCGACATTAGTTCTTTTGCTGCACGGCCGGAGCAGGTGCGGTTCTGACAACGAAAAGCAACTGAGTCAGAAGGCCTTGTCTCCGATTTTGGACTACGCGAAGAAAACGGGACGAAAATTTCTTGTCCTGCTTCCCCAATGTCCTTCTGGCCAGGATTGGCTTCGTGGCGGGCGCTTCCGTTCCAGAGGTGAACACAGGAATGCTTCCAGGGGCACCGCAAACACTTCTTCCGGCGGAGAAAATGTTCCCGGCATGCTCGCAGCAGAACTTGTCAAAGATAAAATGAAAGAGTTCAACGTTCCGGCAAACCGGGTATTCATTTCTGGTTTTTCGATGGGTGGAGCCGCGTGCTACGGAATCATGATAAGAAATCCGGGACTTTTCTCCAAAGCTCTGATTGTAAGTTCGGGTGGACAACCGAATATGGCGCCAAGACTCCGTGGTGCTTTTTATCTTGTACAAGGTGAAAAAGATGATTTGTTCTCACCGGCCAAAGCACAAAGAATGGTTGATGCGCTGCGAAACAATCCGGAATGTAGCGTGCAGTTAAAAATTGCCCATGGAAAAGATCACTCTGGCGCGGCTGATGTTGCCTATACAGACGAGATTCTCGACTGGCTGTTTCAATAACATGGAGCGGGAAAGCCCCGAACAATCATCTCCCCAATGAAAGCAGATTTTATTTGACTTTTGGAAGATCGTAAAGTAAATTAAAACACAAAGTGTTTTATAAAATCCTCAAAGGAAAGGTGTTTCGATATGTCACAGCCAAATACAGTGCAACTCAATTCCATCGCCGCAACGCTGATGGAATATCGGGAGCGGTTGCTGAGTTTGGCAAAACGCAATCTGAATCCGATCCTGCTGCGCCGCGTCACGCCGGAAGATGTGGTTCAGGATACCCTTTCCTCGGCGTGCCAAAAAATTGATTTTCTGGAGAACCACCCGGAAGTTCCGGTTTATTTCAAACTGCGGACGATTCTCTTTCAAACGATTACCGCATTGGAACGGAAACATCTGCAAAGTCAGAAGCGGGACGCCTACAAAGAGTTGGAGGTCTCCGATCAGCAGGAGGACGCCACCGCCAAGCTGAATTGGAATATGTTTGCGGATTCCGTCACCGGGCCCTTGACCAAACTCGCGCGGCTCGACCGCTATGAACTCTTGAAAAAAGCCATGGCAAGTCTGTCGGAAAACGACCGGCAAATTTTGAATTGCGTCATTTTGACAATATGTCAAACATGGATTGTGCCGAAGTATTGCATATTACAGCCAAGAACGCCAGCATCCGGTATATCCGGGCGCTGGAGCGGCTGCAAAAGCAGTTGCTTGAATTAACCGAGTTTCGCTCATGAGTGAAAATACCGCATTTGAAGATCTGGTCGAACAGTTTCTGGAACGTTGCCGCCTTGGTGACACGCCGGATATTCAGGTGTATGCGGCACAATACCCGGAACATGCGGAACACCTCAAGGAACTTCTGCCGCTCCTGCTGCAAATGGAAGCATGCGCCGGAGAAAAGGTAAGACAAAATCACCCCGGAGCGACGGATCTGCCGGAATTGAACGGTACAGATTATCAGTTGTTGCGAAAAATCGGTTCCGGCGGCATGGGCGTTGTCTTTGAAGCCCGCCAGATTTCTCTAAATCGTAACGTTGCCGTAAAAATCCTCGCGACAACGCTTCTAGCCGATTCTGCTCAGCGAAAAATGCTGGAAAATGAAGCGCAAGTCATTGCCATGCTTCATCATCCCAATATCGTCAAAGTCCTCAGCGCCGACTGCAAATCCGAACGCTGTTTTTATGCCATGGAGCTGATTCAGGGAAAAGGGTTGGATCAATGCGAATTTCATGATTTGCGGGAACTCGCAAAAATTGCGCTTCAGGCCGCAAAAGCTCTGGCATACGCCCACAGTTGCAATGTTCTGCACCGCGACATCAAACCTGCCAATTTGCTTTTGGATGCCGATGGCGAGGTCCATGTCAGCGATTTCGGACTGGCGTTTATTCTACGGACACCGAACGGCGTTCAGGAAAATCTCGGAACGCAGAGTGGAACGTTGCGTTATATGGCTCCCGAACGTCTGGCGCACGGCATCAATACGTTTGCCGGAGACCAATATTCCTTCGGCGTAACCTTTTATGAATTGATTGCGAAACATCCGGTCATTTCAGGAAAAAAATCCGAAAGAGCTGATTGCCCGAATCATCCGCGAACCTTTGCCCGCCTTGACCTGCGCCGAACCGGATTTGGCCGCCATCATCAACAAGTGCATTCGCTTCCATCCGGCGGAGCGCTACGCCGGCATGGACGATCTTGCGGAGGATTTGCAGCGTTTTCTCAATCATGAAGCGGTGGCGGCCGCGAATCCTTCTCCCATCCGGCGTTTCCGGTTGTGGGCGAAACGGAAACCGGCGGTGGCGGCATTGAGTCTTGCCGGAATTGTGTTGCTCGGGGCATTCGTTGCCGCATTGCTGGTCGGCTACATCCGCACCAATGCTGCGCGGAAACTGGCGGAGCGAAACGCTGCCAACGCCAATGCGACGCTCTCGGATATCTTTACCCACATCGAACGCCAAACGCCGAGTGCCGGAGGGAGCGAACTGCTTGCCCGGCTGATGCCTTATTATCAGGATATTGCACAACAACGTAAATTGCCTGAAGAGCAAATTGTCAACGCCAATATCATGGCAGGTACGGCCGCCATGCGCTCCGGGAATTATCAGATTGCAGAAAGTGCATTTCGCCAAGTTGTGTCGATGCAACCGGACGCGTCCGTGTTGAATCAACTTGCCGAAGCGTTGAAAAAACAGGAAAAGACGGTGGAGGTTCAACGGATTTTTCGTCAGATTACGGAAGAGTATCCGAATTCCAACGAGGCTGTTTATGCGTTTCAGACACAGGGGGAATACGACAAGGCTTTCGCGCTGGTTCAGAAACTCCTGGAAAGCGAGCCGAAAAATCCCGAATACCGTTTCCAATACGCGCTTTTGCTGGGGACGCATCCGCAACTCTTCCGCTCTGCCCGGATTGCCGGAGTCGAGCCGAATGCGGTAACGTTGCTGAATGAACTTGCCGGGGAATATCCGGATCGACCGGAATACGGTTTGGCGCTGGTGGATCTGATGTGCCGTAAAATGCAGTATGTGAGACGTTTTCGGGAGCGGGACTGGAAAGAACTGGATTTGGCGTTGGCGCTTTCCGACCGATTGCTGGGGCGTTTCCCCAATACTCCGGGTGTGGTGTCTTCCGTGATTGAACTGCGCCAGTTGTATATTACGGCGTTGCGCCGCAATGGAGACTTGAGTGCGGGGCGCAAGGAAACGGAACGTTTGCAGGGAATGCTGGAAATTCTTTTTCATAGTCCCGAAACCCCGGATGCGGTCAAAGAGTCGCTTCTTACCATGCAGTTTGAGCGTCTGGAACTGCTCTCCGCCCGGAAGCAATCCGAGGCATTCGCATTGTTGACCTCTAAAATTCGACGAGAATTGAACGAGTATCACGGCGCGAAATCGGAAGAGTTTCAGAAAACGTTACATAAACTGTCATCCGACAAAAAATGAGGTAAGTATGTTTCGATGGATCTTTGCGTTTCTGATGTTGTATGGTCTTGCCGCATACGCCGAAGTCAAAGTCTGGGATGCCCCAGATTGCAGAATTTATGCGATTCAGGATGCGCCGAACCGTTTCCCGGCAACGTTGTTTGCCAGTGTTGATCCGGAAGAACGTTTTGTACAGACCGCCCGGGATTACGCCGGTTCGGTCAATGTGTTTATCATTGAGCTTAAAACCAATAAGAAACGGGTCATGATCGACACCGGGTTCGGCTCCCCAGGGGAAAGTTGCTGATGGAAATGAGAAAGGCCAATCTTATCCCTGAGAGTATTTCCGATATTCTCATTACGCACATTCATCCGGATCATGTTGGAGGTCTGCCGGATTTCCCAAAGGCAAAGATTCATATCGCCCGGGAGGAGTATGAGGCATGGGAAAAGGCCCCTTCCCGAAAACAGTTGAACAGATTCCTGCCGAATAAAAACAGTCTGCTTTTGTTTGAATATGATACGGAAGTTGTTTCTAATTTGAAGGCAATCAAGGTTGCCGGACACACACCGGGACATACTGTTTTTCAGATGGGTAAGCGTTATTTTGTCGGTGACATTGTTCATGCCGCTGATCTGCAAATTGCGCATCCGTCCTTTTGCCCCCGTTATGACATGAATCCGCAGGAGGCTGCCGCAAGCCGCAGAAGAGCGTTGGAAGAGTTTTGCGGCGAATGGTTCGGCGCCCACATTACTTATCCCGGAAAGTACCAGAATCCGTAAGGGGACTTTACAAAGAATGCTTGGCTGGGGCAAATGATTTTCCGTTCATAACACCCAATGTTTCTAACGGAAAAATTACATGTCGTTTAACCAATGCAGGTAGTGTCCGAAGTTTTGCGCACATTTGTTTCTGAGAGATTACAGATGCCAAACGCTAGTTGGCGCAGCCAAAGCAACCGACCGACCTGAGAGCTCCGGAGGAGCAGGTCGGTTGCGAAGGCGGAGCCTCTCGCCTTTTTACCTTATACCGCCTTCGTAAAGTTTGCAAGTATTCATATATTGGCGTGTGCCCCATTTCGTCGTGGAAATATGCCTTAGCCTAGCCCCGACCAGCATCATAGCCGAGTACCAATCCGGAAAGCTGCCAACGACGCGAGTACGGCGACGAATCTCTTTCATAATGCGTTCGAGACCATTATTCGTCCGCAATCGGCTCCAGAGGAACACACAACAGCAATTTTCATTAACAAAGGTTCACCCGTTGATCCGCCCCGTGGAGCAATATAAATATATTACCAAGTCGAAAGAGGTCTTTTATACGGAATGCGATGATTGAAAAATTGAAGGAACTGCGCTTGCCTGGTATTGCAGAAAATCTTGACATTCGAGTACAAGAAACCAGAAGTAATCAGCTTGATTTCGAGGAGTTCCTTGAAATTTTGATTGATGATGAGCTTGTTATGAGAGCGAATAAAAAGAAGGAACGGGCTCTAAAGAAAGCAAATTTCAGAAATCTGAAAACGTTGGAAGATTTCAATTGGCAGTTCAATCCCAATATTGATCGGGGAATTTTTTATAATCTGGAAACTTGTCAGTTCATCCGTGAGTACCGAGATATTTTGCTCATTGGTCCACCAAGAACAGGAAAGACTCAGTTGGCCCAAGCTGTCGGTTATGAGGCAATCAAAAGAAACTTTGCTGTCATTTACACCTCAATTTTCGATATGGTCAGAGAATTGCAATTTTCTGAACTAGGTAAAGAGAATAGTATTTTGAGCAAATATCTGAAATGCGATTTGCTGATCATCGATGATATGGGGCTGAAGAGTTTACCGGATAGAGCTGGAGAATACTTGTTTGAAATCATCATGAGACGGTATGAACTTAAAGCCACAATGATGACCAGCAATCGTCCTATTGAAGACTGGGGGAAATTGATTGGTGATATACCTACTGCTGGAGCAATTCTTGACCGACTTTTGCCGCATACTCTGATTATTCCATTTAAGGGAAAAAGTTATCGACTTAGCAAAAATATGAAAAATGAACCGAAACACTAAAGAAGTACCTGACTCAATTGTATCAGGTTCTGCTGTTCAGAAGAAGAAAAAATTTTTCTTCTGAACTCTTGAAAAGCCATTATAGAAGTAGTTTTTTAAACAAAACTGGTGGTGCATTTTCAGGTGCCCAGTGACAATTGCACGACAGATGATTGAGAAAAAACTTCTTCCCCTGTAAACATAAGCCATCCGCAAGCTATAAAGGGAAACGATGCATTTTTCGGCATCATGTGCCCAATATCGCCAATGCAGAATAGAACAATGAAAATCAAGCAAAAAATATTAAAATATATTCTTTTGTAACAAAAAATACACCAATAATACAGTTTTACATTTGTAATAAACAAAACAGACGGTATATTCCAGTTATGACACAGAAAACAAACATTAAAACAAGGTTTGCTGAAATGGATGATCGTTGGCTGTCAATGAAAGAAATTTCCGAGTATCTCGGTGCCCGCCGGGAAACGATTTCTCGCTGGATTGAAACCAAGGATATGCCCGGACACCGCATTGGACGTAGTTGGAAATTCAAAAAAGAAGAAGTGGATACATGGGTAAAATCTGGTAGGGGCGCTGAATAATTATGGACGAGCACAGAATAATACTCAAAAGAGCGCATAGTTTTTGAGTTCCTTGTAGATTTTGAACGGGAAACAAAACGTGTCGACATTGTAATCTGTGATAAAGACGTTTTCAATGTTGCCGACATCATTGTGGAAGTGAAGAGGCCCCAAGCAAAAGATAGTCGTGAACAACTGAAAAATTATACTAAATGAAGTTGAATCAACAGGCAAGGAGGTCAAATGAGCTTAGAAAAACATACTACACCAGCCTCAAATGCCGGGTTCCAATATCAATTTGAACGTGCTCTTTTTAGCTCTTGTGAAAGGACATAATGGCGATTTTGTGGGAATAGAGACCTTGGATGATATTTCTATCAAGATGTCTAGTGGGGACTTTTTACTTGAACAGAATAAAATATCATTACAAGAAGATACTGAAATTTTTGGTAATAGATCAAAAAATCTATGGAATACTCTATCCACTTGGATTTCTGCGATTAAAAGTCAAGAAATTGATCTAAACAGGACAATTTTTTTTCTCGTAACAAATAAAAAGTGTAATTCATCTGTTGTTCTTGAAATATCGCAAGCAAAAACAGACAAAGAAGCTGAGAAATGTATTTCTGTATTAAAAAATACAGCAATCTCACCAACTGATTCGTTAAAGCCATTAATGGATAATGTGTTGTCGGCTGATACTCATGATGCATTACGGCAGTTAATCATTAAAATCGAGCTAATTGAATTATCAGATCCTGCCAGTATATTAGCTGAAATTAAACAATCTCTTCAAATTCCAACGTTTGCTTCGGAGCATATTGACGCTATTGTATTCAACCTTGCCGGTTGGTTGCAAAACACCGTGATGCAACTATGGTTCAATAATTCTTCTGCATGGATATCTCATGAAGCCATAACAAATCAGATATTTTCCATTGTTGCTTCGCTCAAACGGAACACTTCTCGTGAAAGATTAAAGCATCTAATTACTCTAAATCCGGCAGATATTGCCTCTCAAAAAGGCGCAACATTTGTAAAACAGTTATATTTGATTTCTGATGAAAATGATCTAGTAGAAGAGGCTATTGAAAATTACTTATGTTGCAAAAGCGAGAAGGCAAGACTATCTCTTGAAGGGGAAATAACAAATAATGACTGGATTGATTTTGATAATCAAATACTAACTCGTTGGAAAAATGGGAAGAGAAGGATTATTGCTTCCGAAAGTAATAAATCAGAAAAAGAACAAGGGCTGTTAATTTTTACAGATATTTCTGATTTTAAAGCAGATTTAGCAGGAGTACCCACTAACCAACTATACTTATCCCAAGGAACACTGCATCGCATGGCAGATGAAAAGTCTGTTGGCTGGCATCCTCATTATAAAGAATTGCTGAAATAAAGAGGTGGATATGGATTGTTTATTTGAACAAAATGTTTCTCAAAATACAGCATTAGCTATGGAGCTTTTGCATGTGACGATTATCGAATATTATAGAGAGAGCAAAGGAATTACTGGCTTGAAATTCCCATTGGTATTTTTAGTTCTGCCAATGGTGTTTCAGCGACGTATTACAGATTCTATATGCAATAAACAAAAACCGGGAAGTATTTATAAAGCATTAACAGAGAATCGAGAAATTCCTGTAGGGCTTCAGCATAGAATGGAAAATTTGTATGAAAAAACAATGCAAGCAATTTCTATGGGGATAAGTACAGGATTATTTGCATTGGATTATCAGACCGGAGAGCTTTTTCCAAAACGTAAATCAGTTCTAAGCAATGGTCGCAATGATGATATCAAGCGTATGTTTGGCGCAGCAAAACGCTTGGGGCAAACGTTTCAAGAATTGACCATAGAGGAAATTTCACAAACATTAAAGGTGGTGTTCTAATGAATCTAAACATCTTGAAAATAATACTTTGGCCGAAAGATACATCCTTGAAACCTCGTGAAATAGATTTTCTTCCAGGAAAAATTAATATCATCACGGGAGAGAGTGGAACGGGAAAGTCCTCTCTTACTGCAATCATTGATTATTGTCTCGGTAGCGGAAAATGTTCTATTCCAGTTGGGATAATTAGAGATATGACCTTATGGTATGGTGTTCTGCTTAAGTTAGATCAAACGGAATTATTATTGGCACGCCAAGATCCCGGCATTCAACAATCAACCGACATAATGTATTGGCAGCAAGGTAATGATTTGGAAATACCTGCTGTTATTTTAGGAAAAAACATAAACCGGAATAACGTTGTAAACTTTTTTAATCAATTAAGCGGTTTACCTGAAGAAGCCATAGATGATTCTTCATGGGGAAACGCAGCCCCAAGTTTTAGGGATATGGCTGCATTTAATTTCCAGCCTCAACATATTATAGCAAATCCTTACACGCTATTTTTCAAAGCAGATACAACTGAGCACAGAGAAAAACTGAAAGTTGTATTTCCACTAGTTATTGGTGCGATGACCAGTGAAATGATTTTGTTGCAAAAAGAGTTAAAAGATCTAGACAAACAGCTGTCAGATATTCAAACCACTATCGAAGTAAAGCAAAAGGCAACTGAAACTTGGTTAGCTAATGTAGAAGCATATTATGTTCAAGCACAAGGATTAGGTATTGTTGAAAATCCTATAAATAACCGTTCTGGTTGGCAGGTTAGTAATTATATTGACGAACTTATAAAAATTTTCTCTAAGATAAAATCATCTAATCGCCCACAAATTGCATCTGGACTTAGTGAAAAATATACACAAGAACTTCAAGCAATTATTTCACGCGAAGATGTATTATCTCAGGAAATTGGAACCTTAAAACGTAGATTACTTCAAGTATCACGTCTCAGTAGAACTCTTGATTCCTACGATAAGTCTCTGAAGCAACAAGATGATAGATTATCCTCAGTTGGCTGGTTAAAAACAAATCTTCAGGACACAACCACTTGTCCAATTTGTTCTGCAAAACATGAAACTGTTATTGCAAATATACAAGCCTTGTATGATATAGCAGAGGAATTTTCTCTAATTACTGCTACTGTTGCCCAAATGCCATCCAAGCTAGATAGTGAATACTTGACTATCAAGGATGAGTTAATGTCTAAAGAGTCTGAATTATCAGAAGTAATAAATCAAAGAGGACAAATAGAATCTATTGCCCTGGAACAGGCAAAATATCGTCAACACGAAAAACAAATATATATGTTTGCTGGAAAAATAGAGCAAGCTCTTGCAAATATTGATCAAACTAACGATATTGCTTTGCTATCAAAACGTGATTCTTTGCAAAAAAAGAATTGCGGAAATAAAAACGATATTGAATCCCGTTGTCTTGAAAAAACGTAAAGAAGATGCAATTAGCGCAATATCTGCACTTATCAAAAAATATGCATCAAAATTACAACTTGAACATGCGACAGAGAATGTTTGGCTCAATATCAAAGACTTAACAGTAGAATTCAAAAAATCCAATGGTCGTACAGATTATTTATGGGAAGTTGGAAGCGGTCAAAATTGGGTAGGGTATCATATAGCAACGCTACTAGCAATTCACGAATATATAACTTCTCTTTCAAATAATCCTGTGCCTCTATTCGTTTTAATGGATCAGCCAAGTCAGGTGTACTTCCCTGAAACATCATGGGAAAGTATTTCAGAGCCTCCTAAAAGCTCAAGCGGAAAAGATTTATCTGCAGATATAACAGGAGTACAACGTATCTTTTCAGTTATTTCAGACTTTTTAGAGCGTCAAGGAAGCCAATTTCAGATTATTATTACAGAACATGCAGGCGAAATAACCTGGAAAAATGCTAAAAATATTAACGTCATTGGTAATTGGCGCCAAGGAAAAGATGATTTTCTTATTCCCAAAGAGTGGTTTGCAACTTCCTCCGATGTTAATCAGACGGAGTCCTGATTATGCATAAATGTAATTTACAAAGACTAGTTCTTGCTGAATTTGCCAAGCAACACTATGTAGCCAAAGCAGATTTTGATTTGTTGTGTCGCAGGGAAAAAATCCGAATAGCAGCGGAAACGATAAACCGTTATTTTGTCGAATGGCGGAGTAAAGGTTTGATTTTCTCTGCCGGACGTGGGTGGTATTCTGATTTGCAGGATGAATTTGTGCTTTACACAAAGCCGTTAACGGAATTGAACTCATTTCTGAAAAAGGAGTTTCCGCTTCTGGATTTTGTCTGCTGGTCAACATGTCAACTGACTTCATATTATCACAATTTGCCAGGTAAATTCCATACTTTTATTTATGTTGACCGCTATGCCATGCAGGAAGTTGCTGCAGCACTTCAGAAAGAATATCAGGCTTCTGCGGTATTGGCAAAGCCGAGGAAACAGGAAGCCGCAAACTTTTCTCCCAAAGAAAATAACTTCATAATTCGCCCGATTACTTACGATGACCGGAAAAATGCGGCTGATCCTTGCCTGTATATTGAAAATATTCTTGTTGACCTTGCCATAGAGGCGGAAAAGCTTTCGCTCATGGATGAGACGGAATATGCCGGTATTCTGGATAATATAGCGACATCGGGCAGAATTAAACCCGGAATTATTGCCAGGCGTATGACAAGACGTAAGACAAAGTCCGGATATGCGGATATATTACGAGATTATTTTAACTTTGAGTATAGAAATCCATCAATGTCAACTTTTTTAAAAAGGTGACATTAGTGGATTGCAAAAATAGAGAATAGCAATGATTAATCTGAAATCTGTAACGAAAGAACATATCCTTGCCCAGAGCAAACTGATTGGAATTCAAGATCCGGCGGTTCTGGAACGGACAATACACGCATTTATTCTTCTGGAACGGCTTACACTCTCCCACATGGACTTTTTTGTTCAAGGGTGGTACGGCTTTGATGCTTCTCCTGAAAAAGCCGCAGAGGGTATCGGTCGATATTGACATAATTTGCACAATTCCCAAAGCGAAGTTTGAAGAAACCATACGGGAATGGGTGCGGCATCCACCCTTCACCCGCTGGGAAGCTGATGAACGGGAATCTGATCGGGAACCTCCGACGCGCCGACATTACAAATTATTCTATAATGCTGAATTTGGCGGATTGCGTTCGTCTTACATTCTGCTCGACGTAGTGGAGGAAGAGTGTGGAATTATGCCTGAACATATGCAGATAAAGGATATAGACTGTTCATTCCTTGCCTTAGAAGGAAGTGCGTCCAAAGTAAAAGTTCCGACTGTTGATGCCATTCTTGCAGATAAATTGACCGCATTTGCACCGAATACAACTGGCGTGCATTTTAATAATCCCCGATTGTTGGAAGATTCCTCGCATCAGGTATTCAAACAGCTTTTTGACATTGCCCAGCTTTTCGATGCAATGACAGATTTCTCGGTCATCCACAAAACCTACTTTGCGGTGGTAGAAAAAGAAGCATTTTACAAGAAAGTTAAAAATATTCCGCAATCCGTTCTCTGCGATACATTGCAGACTGCTTTTGATATTTGTACCTTTGATGTTCGCCGTCAAAAGTTGGAACCGGAATATGAAAAACATCTCACCGGGGGGATTGCAAAAATGGCTTCCGATTTGATTTCTGGAACAACATTTTCTATTCCGGAAGCTAAACTTGCAGCAAGCAAAGCCGCATATTTGGCAACATGTCTGCTCACAAATCAGGAACGCCTGCAAAAATTCTCTTTAACAGATGATTTAATCGCTCTCCTGAAAGCCAATCGTTTTCAAAAGCAATGGGGAATCCTTGACCGTCTGAAAGGAAATGTCGAAACTTACTGGTATTGGTATGAGATTATGAAACTCTTGTCAGAGCCAGAAAAGCTTCTGCAATAGCTGTGTATGCCCAGTGGGCTCCATCTAGAAATCCTCAAAAAATGAGATCCCCTTGCCTCCGGAGCTCTCAGGTCGGTCGGTTGCTTCGGCTGCGCCAACTAGCGTTTGGCATCTGTAATCAGTCGGTAAGCGCCCAGCGAGCCCCATGGAGGATCAAGGGGAGATTTTTTGAAGGGGAAATTGCCAAAAGATGAATGCCGTCGGGCTATGATGACCGCCCGACGGCATTTCCCTCTTCATAATAATGAGCCCGAGCTCATTGACTACTTTGTTTCGCCCCTGGGATCAGCGAATCAATCTGTCCTGCCGGAGTGGAATTCAAACGAGGCAGAACGTCTTCGAGCCACTTGCGAAAGCAGATGCCGTTCGCTTTGCATGTCGCGGCGAACGAATACAGGATAGCGAGACGCTGTCCGCCTGCCTCACTTCCGGCAAAAGGCAATTCTTTCGGATGATCGCAATCCCCCGGTTGAGCCGTTCGGCCGGATTGTTGTCGATGTTTAATCGGGCATCTTTCAGGAATTTCTTGAGTTCTTCTTCAATGTTCAACGCATAAGAGACGGCTTGCGCAACCGGAGATGACGGACGTTCCGACTCTTTGAGAGCTCGGCACTGTTCAAAAAAATCCCGGACGAACTTCTGTGATTGCCGGCGTGCCTCCTTGCGCGCATGAAAGAGAGCGGTATCCGTTCCCTTTTTTCTGCCCGCTCTTTTGCCACACGCTCAATCCGGTACAGGGCTTGTATCAGTTTCAGCGGAGCCTCTGCTTTCGTATATCCTCTTTCAACAGCTTGCAGAAAACGTCTGCGGACATGAGCCCAGCAACAGGCAACCTCGCAGTCCAGTTTTTCATAGGCCACGTAAGAGTCTCTGATGATTGTTCCGGAGTAATCTCCGAGCAGACTTTCTGCAACATCCGGGACCGGGACGGCGAAAAGTGATAAGCTGTCATCGGCGGACCGACTCCCGTCAATCGGCACCACAAATACGCTTGCTTACACTTCTTTGCTCCCTTGGCCATCAATTTGATGAATGTTTCGTCCGCATGGAGGATATCGCATTGCATAATCCGGTCGACCATCCGCTCATAAAGGGGCTGCAAAGCGTCTGCCGTACGTTTGTAGAGATCTTCCAGCGTAGACGGAGCCACCGGAAGTCTCTCGTTGCCGAACATCCGCGCCTGACGTTCCAGGGGATGGCATTCTCCACTTTATCCGCAACAACTTTGGCAATGAAAGAGGCGTCATAACGGGTTCTGCCGCTGACTGAATCAAACACATCCCCGGGGCGGGAGCCGTAACAACACCGCGCAGCGTGTCCGAGGGATCGGCATATTTGGCGCGTTTGAAATGAATCACATACAACCCGGTTCGATAAACGATCCGTTCGCTTTCTTCATAACCGATCAGCACCATTCCCAGACGCTCTTCTTCTGGAACATCGATCACGCGTTCTTCCCGCGGCAGGTCGGCGGGAATCTCGGAAAGTTCGTTCGGCTGACGGACTTTCCGTTCATGTTCGGATACGGTAGCTGTTTGAACTTCTTTCGATGGTTCTGGAGATTCCTCTTCGGGAAAAAGCGATGGGGTGTTATCCTCTGGAATATAATGTTCCGTTTTGGAACCGAACATCTGGCGTTTGAACCATGCCAGCTCATTGCTGAGTTTTTCGATTTCCTCAGCTTGCTCCCGAATAAATTGCCGGGCTTCGTCAAATGTTGTAACTTCCGGTAATACCATAATGAAAATATACCGGAAACTTCCTCAAATTCAAGCGCTGTTAAGACTTTTTCGAGTATCTTTTGTAATAACGTTGTGGTTTGATTCCAGATAAAATCGCCGCAAGTTCTCGACTGGTCAATTCAATCCGTCCATCAGCTGATTGCGGGATATGAAAGCCGCCTTGTTCCAGTCGTTTCATCCAGATCACAAAGCCGCCATCCTCCCATTGCAGTAACTTCACCAGTTTTTTTATTACGGCTGAAGAAAGCGAACACATGTCCTGATTCCGGATCCTGTTTGATATACTCTTCCACCGCCCCTGCGAGACCGTCGAACGATTTTCGCAGGTTCACCGGAGTCGGACAGTAGTAGATTTTTACCGAACCGCCGAAGCCGAACATGACCGCCCCTTGAGCAGATTCAACACTTCGCACAGCGTAGTGCCGTCAAAACCTTTCTCGATTGCGATTTCTATGCCGTCAACCAGCAACCGAATCCCTGAGCTATCACTCGCATTGGTCTGCAAAGGCTTGATCTCTACCAGCTCCAGCGATTCAGGGTCGCTCGCATCATCCTGGCGTGCCTTTTGCAACACTCGGATCCAGCGACGGGTACTTTCGTAAGGCAGCTCCTTCAGCTCGCTGTATTCTTGAATCGTCAGACCGCTGTCCCAATATTCTGACAGTTGCGCCTCCCAATAATCTCGTCCTTCGCGTCCCATGCCGTTCTCCCATTATTACGGTTTGTGGAAGAACATACCACGCTGTCTGCCTCAAATCCAGATGGGGCTGGCTGGGCGCTTACATTTATCTTACATAGAAGTGATTTTCCTCTTATTGTTTTGTTAGGCATTTATATGACGTTGTTTTTCTTGGGCTTCATCCGCCATTCGTCCGAGTTCTTGTGCAGATGTATTTTTCAGTATTTGAAAGAGCCGATTTCCTGCCTGCTGTTTTGTCTGCTGCACAGGAGGAATATTTTTTGTTGTTTCAGATGCGGGGAGTGCCGCCGTTCCAAGAGTGGATGATTGAGTTTGGGATGGAGGAATCACGGGATGTTCCGCTGAAATTGCGTTTTTCTTTCTCAATGCCGGTGGGCGTTTCCGCTTCGCGGCTCGCTGTTCACGGACTTTGATGAAACGCATGACTGTGGTTCTCGCAACATCCAAACCTTCCGCTTTCAGTCGGCGCTGGATTTCGGCGGCAGTCAGGAGATCGTCATACCACCAGTCCAGAATCTGATCCGTGAACGGAATCAGACAGCTTCTGAATGCTCCGGGATGCATTCTTGCGGCTTTCGTTTGATTCATTATGAGTCCCTCCTTATTCATTCTTAATTCGTGCGTAATTTAAGCCTTATTTACACCTGTGTCAAGTGCGTAATTTTATTCCATTATTATATTACACACGTATTACGCACGTAGAGAGCGTAATACGTGCGTAATCAAAAGCCTATCGGCCACGATAGGAAATTGCGTCAGCAAAAAACTGTTTTGCGGTTTTTTCTCACTTTTTGGGGTTCCCGGTTTGCATTTCCCCGGCGGGCGTGGTATTCTGTATACGGGGTGTGTGGAAAGGCATATTTGTTTACAGCGGCAAGTATCAAAGCCACACGTGGAAAAGGTGCGGATTTTTATCGACAGCACCTTGCCAATAATGACTACTACAGCGAGGACGGCAGAGTCGAAGGGATCTGGCGGGGCAGTTTGGCATCCGCGTTTCATCTTGACGGCGCTATCGTTCAGCCGGAGGTGTTTTCGCTTTTTCAGCAGAATCTGCATCCGGAAAGCCGATTGAGACTGACACCGCGAAACAATCCTCATGCGGTACGTTTCTATGACTTCCAGTGCTCAGCCCAGAAGTCCGTTTCCGTGATGTCGTTGTTCGATTCGCGTCTGGTCGAAGCGCACCGGAAAGCGGTGGAAATCGGGATGCGGGAACTGGAACGGTTTGCCGCCGTACGTATCCGCAAAGGCGAGTCATATGCGACGAAAAACTTCGAATTCACCGGTAAGTTCATCTATGCGCAGTATCATCATGACAACAGCCGGATGCTTGATCCGCAACTGCACACGCATAATGTGATCGTAAATGTGACGCAGGAAGGGAGCGGATCGTTCAAGGCATTGGATCCATCGCAGATGTTCAAGGCGATTCGCTATGCGGGGAAATCCTATCAGAATGCGCTTGCCTGCGAGTGCCGCCGTCTCGGTTACGCACTTGAAATGAAACGGAACGCGAAAGGTGAGATTACCGGTTTTGAAATCGCCGGAGTTCCGGAAGAGGTTCTGATACGCTGTTCTCAGCGCCGTCAGCAGATCGAAAAGGGATTGCCGAGTTTTACGAAAAGAATCAGCGGTATCCGACGGCAAAAGAAATCAAGGCGATCACACTGATGACCCGTTCCCGGAAAATGCTGGAACGGACTGAACAGCAGGTTCGTGAACATAAGTTGTCGCTTTTGACCGATGAGGAACGGAGCCGCTTTACGGATATGGCGTATGAGGCGGAACAGATGAGTTTCCTTCTCCCGTCGCGTCCGATTCAGGAAACTCCGGAACAGCAGATTCGCAAAGTCGCAGAGCAGCTTTTCGAGCGCAACGCCGTGTTGCGGGAAGATGCCTTGCTCGCCGAAATCCAGAATCAGAATCTCGGGAACTGCAATCTGGATGAACTGCGGAAAACACTTGATTGCGTTCCGGGACTGGTGAATCTTTCCCGTCCGTCCGGCAATCCGTATTTCACCACGGAAACGAATCTGAAGCAGGAGAATTATGTAATCGAAACGGTCAATGCGTTTCGTGATCTTCTGCCGGAGATCAAAAGCCTCCGAAAACCGTTCTCCGGACTGCTCTCATTGTTTGGCGATCATACGGCGCAACGCGAAGCGATTGAAACGATTTTGGGGGCAAGGTCTCCATTTGTGCTGTTTCGCGGTGTCGCCGGAGCGGGCAAGACTTCAACCTTGAAAGAACTTTGCGGATGTCTGAAATCCGGAGGCGTGGAGAACATTCAGCTGATCGCGCCGACCAATTCTGCGGTGGATGTTCTGAAAAAGGAGAAATTTGCCAACGCCCAGACCGTCGCGATGTTTCTGCAGAATCGGCAGGCATTGCCGCCGAAAGGGTCCTATTTGATTATCGATGAATCCGGCCTGAATTCGTTATCACAGGGAACCGGGATCATCAAGCTCGCATTGCAGAATGATTACCGGGTGCTGTTCGTCGGCGACGCCAGACAGCACAACTCCGTGGAAAGCGGAGATTTCTTCCGGTTACTGGAAGAGCATACGCGGATTCCGAGAGCAACGCTCACGCGGATTCATCGTCAGCAGACGGCGGAATACCGCAGGGGAATTGAGCTGGCCTCGGCGGGACTGGCTCTGGAAGGTTTCGAGACATTGGATCACGGAGGGTTTGTGCGGGAAAGCAGAGGAGGCTATCTAAATGAGGCGGCGAACAGTTTTATGGAATTGACCGACAACGGAAAAAATCCGCTGAACTGCATTGCGGTCAGTCCAACGCATCGGGAATGCGATGCGTTGACTGCGATTCTGAGAGAAAAGCTCAAGGCGGCCGGACGGCTCAAGGCTAAAACAGAGCGAACCATAACAGCGTTTCAATCCTTCGGCTGGACCAGGGCGCAGCTTGGCAATATCGAAAATTATCAGCCGGGGATGAAGCTCTTTTTCAACACCCGTCTGAAAGGGCTGGGAAAGCCCGGAGAGATGGTTGAGGTCGAACAGGTCAAGTCATCGTCAGGCGAACTCGTTTTGTCCAATGGCGCAACCGTGAATCCGCGTACCATCCGCGGTGTGGTAGATGTGGGAGAATCCGCGGGGCTTCCGATTGCCGAGGGGGATCTGGTTCGCTTTACGGTGAATCTGAAAACACCGGAATTCAAAATCAGCAACGGTTCGCTGGCGATCGCCACGGCAATCCCGAACGAGTACCGGCTGCTGGACGCGGAACGGCGGGAAGCGGGAACTGTTCGGCTGCCGGAATCGTTTCATGGAATTCGGCATGGCTGGGTGATGACCAGTCATGCCTCGCAGGGAATGACTGCGGATCATGTGGTGGTGGCTGCGGAAAAGATGTCGAAGCAGGCGTTTTATGTCGGCTGTTCCCGAGGACGTTTCAAGCTCGCGCTTCATCTGCCTGACAAGGAGCGTTTCAAGGAGGGACTGGTTAGAATTCCGGCGGAGCGTCTTTCCGTGGCTGATCTGGTCAAGGCCGGTGAAATTGAAAAGCCGGCGCTTGATCGTCTCAAGGGGATTCGGGAACAGTATGATCCTGATCCGCATCGTCTGATACGTTCTCTTCACCTCAAAAGAGTATGGGGCAAGTTGCGTAAAACCGGAAAGCAGGCAGCGGAGGCTGTATTGTCGGTTATCAATTTCAAGCTCTCCGGTAAATGCCGCAGAAATTATATCGCATCGCGCATGGAGGAATATCAGAGGCAACTGCGGAAAATCAACGTACAGGCGCAGGAACGGAAAATGGCGGAAGCTCAGGTAACGTCGCAGGTTCATCAAATCGTCGAACAGGAAAGTCCGGCGACAGCAAACGAGATGAAACGGAACAGACCGCGTCCCGTTCGCAAGGGACCGGAACGGTAACCAACAAGCAAATATGGAGGTCAGCAAAATGAATTGTGAACAGCAGAAATACATCGGGTGGGAAGCCGTTCAAACTCCGATTCCCCGTTTGAGAATCGGGACCGATGAGGGGAGCATTTTCTCATCCCCTGGCACATGATCTCGTTAATCAAGGCAGACCTGTCGCTCAAAATGGTCGAACTGCATACTGTCTCAGGATTGCTTTTCTCCATTGTCTCCCGGGAGTCATTACAGAGTTTGCTATCCCATCTGCAAGTCGAATGTGTCCGGGCGGTCTTTCCCGCCGATGGCGTGAAAATTGAACTCAGAACGCCGGAAGTGTCGGGTATATCGGAGTAATTTACAGTTCTCTGCCACGCGGTGATTTTTTTCTTGCAAGCGTATGAGAATCTTTCTCATGTTTGCGTAACACTTCCTGACGTTTTTCCTCCGGAATTTTGAGAAGCATATCGACCAGTTCGGGAACCGTCATTTGTATCCAATGCTCATAAGAGGAGGGTTGCTCAACCAGACATCGATTATGTCCCAAGATACGCAATTGCCGCCGCAATTCTTTTTCCTGTTCTTCCGGTTCAGTAAAACCGGTAAGGGAAAAAACAAGATTTGCAAATTGTTTTGCCATCATTTTTTGGCGAACTTCAATCAGCTCAGGAATTTGTTCCAATTCTGACAACACTTTCGGCAATTCCGTTTTTGCAGTGTTCCACACTGTCTCAAATTCTATTCCAAAATAATGATGAACGATCTTATCTCGAAAACGAGCCATTAAAGACCACTCTACTTGTGAATATTTCTGAGTCATCTTTTCAGATAACTGTTTGGTTGCTTCCCCGATTACCTGAAAGTTCCATAAAACAGCCCCCTGCTTTTCCTGATTTTTAAGAAAATCCGCAAGAGTAATCCCTTTCAGCATTGTTATAGATAAGAAACAAAAATACTTGTAGAATCTCTTTGAACGTGCTATATTACCCGTATGGAACTTCGAGATGCAAGAAAAATCAATTCTAAAGAATTGTATGATCGTCGAAAGCAAGCGGTTTTGCTGTTCGAAAAAGGACTGAAGCGTTATGAAATCGCTCCGCTTGTCGGAGTGAGCGCCTATACTGTCGGCCAATGGATTAAGGCTTGGAAAAAAGGAGGCCAGGCCGCATTGAAGGTCGGCAACAAAGGGCGACCGCGGGGGCTTTACCGAAAATTGCTTCCGCATGAAGAACGGGAAATTCGTCGTGCAATCACGGATCGTTGTCCAGATCAGCTGAAATTGCCATTTGCACTCTGGACTCGACAAGCGGTACAAACTCTGATCAAGCAGAAATATTCTGTGGATTTGAGCTTGCAGGCGGTTAGCAATTACTTGAATATGTGGGGTTTTTCCCCGCAAAAGCCGATTCGGCGGGCGTATGAGCGCAACGATCAGCGAGTTCGCATCTGGTTGGAAAAAAGTATCCGGCTATTGCTGCTCGCGCCCGACAGGAAAAAGCGGAAATTCACTGGGGAGATGAAACTGGATTGCGCAGCGACGATGTAAAGGGGAGAAGCTATGCGCCGAAAGGAAAAACTCCGGTGCAATATGTGAAAGCTGCTCCCGAAAAAATTGAATATGATCAGCACCGTCACGAATCGCGGATTGATGCGTTTTATGTTTTATCGTGAGACTATGACCGCACAGTTATTGATTCGATTCTTGAAACGGCTGATTCGCTCTTCTCAAAAGAAGATCTTTCTGATTCTGGATAACTTACGTGTTCATCACAGCAAACTTCTGCAAGAGTGGTTGACGGAAAACAAGGCTTTTATTGAAATCTTTTATCTGCCAAGCTACAGTCAGACCTGAATCCCGACGAATTACTGAACCGGGATTTGAAAGCGGCCCTTTCCAAAACTCCGGCGGCAAAACGGAATGGAGAGCTTGAAGAACATGCAAAATCCCATATGCGAAGCATTCAAAAACAACCGGAGAAGATCAAAGCTCTTTTTCACAAGGAGTCTGTCAAATACGCCGGATGAACTACAAGTATTAAACTGTGGGAGCAATATTATATTCTGACAGGCTTCAAAAATATGATAAAGAAAAACTGCATCATCCGTTTACTCATACTTCGATTGCCTCCCGGAGAACATCATCCTCAATTAAAGGATGAAGACCACGCTTTGAAACAACATCAACTTTGCATTGGAAAAGTTTTTCCAAATCATCCTCAAATTCAATATTATCACGGAATGATGCATCGTGTTCAAATTCCATCAGGAAATCAATATCGCTGGCAGAGTTTTCTTCTTTACGGGCACAAGAACCAAACACAAAGACTTTTTTGACTTTATGCCTCTTCGCCAATTTATGTATGATGTCACGTTTGGCCATGATATTATCAAGCTGGCACATGATACACCTCCAAGAACTCCGTTATCGAAGTTTAATATAACATGAGATTTGACAAAATCAATCACCGACAATTTTCAGTTGTCCGAAATCGGCAAGAATACCGGCTCCCCCGGTGTGATAAGTCACCGTAATCCGAGAACCCTCACTGATTGTGGGATTTTCGCTGTTTCCCTTGTTTTGTAAAGAAATATCCCATTTCGGCATCCAGATGCGTTTACGGATACGGAGGCGGGGCAGCATCACATCCCCGTGAAGTATGAAATTCCACCCGGTCAGCATAACTGGTCGCCGTGATTTGAGCGTCATTCAATAAACTTTCATACAACCCATGATCCAGATTTCTTTCGGCAAGAGCGTCAAATTGGGCTGCCAGGATATGCGTTTGCAGTTCTTTCAGGTTTCTGTCGCTCATGGAACTGTTCTTCAGCTCCATGACCTTCTGCAAAAGCTGATTGCGCCGTTCCCTGTTGCGTGCCAGCAGACTTCGCAACTGTTCTGCTGTAGCAAGACCATCCAGAAACATTTCATGAAGCTGCTCCTCCTTCGTCGCCAGATTTTTCAACTCCACGTCATATTCCGCCAGTCTCTTTTTCTCTTTCAGCACTTCCGAAGCCTTGCGAAAGCGTTCGATCAAAGCAATGGAAAGCAGCGGATAGATGGCATCATAAAGAGCGGGTTCTCCACGGGAACCGGATTCAAAACGAATCCGGCTGTTACGGCAGTTGACATGATTACGGTCAAGGGTTCGTTTGTTGCAATTGTAGTAAATTTTTTCCATGTTCCAGTAGACAGATCAATTTCCCTCCGCATTCCCCGCAGTAAAGTCGGCCGGATAAAGGAAGCCAGTGTTTCTTTGCTTTCACATGATATTTCGCACGCTTCTGCGAAATGATTTTCTGAACATCCTGCCACTGCTCGAATGAAATAAACTCCTGACCACTTATCTGGACATTTTTGATCAATTCGCCGCGACTGTTATACTGATAACCGCAATAAATCGGCTGTTTTGCAATAGCATAAATCGAACTTTCATAGAAAAAGATTTCCTTCCCCAGCGTTCATTGCAATCCCGGATGATTGCCCGGTAAGGACGATAGGCACAAATGTTGTCGTAGACGAAGCGGATGATTTCAACCCATTCGGGAATCACCTCGATTTTTCCGTTGCCGAGGTAGCGAATGCCATACATTTTCGCATCGCTGCAAAGTTTGCCGCTGTCTTTCTTGATCCGAAAAGCGTTGATGCTGTTTTGCCGTTTCTTTTTGCAAATCCTCATACAAAATCTGATTTTTTGATCAGTGTAATCAACTGCTGATCGAACTTGCTCAAATCAATTGTTCCACCCTGCACCTGTAGAACTTTGACATTGTTTTCCTTGAGAAGCTGATTGATGTGTCCTTCCAGAAAACTCCCGTTAATCGGACGATACAACCGAGTCAGCTCATTAACCAGTATGACATCAACCTCGGAAAGTTTGAGCAATACCTGACTCAGCCCCAGACGGAAATCCTTTTTCGTACTTTGCGTGAGACTCCAGTTCATATAGGCTTTGTCAAGCCGGGCAATTTCCTCCGCTCCTACCGGATAAGTCTCCCCCACTGGTGTTCAGGTCTTTATAAATGCCAATTACCTCAAGTTTTTCTTTTTCTGCCAGCTTCTTGCAGTTGGCAATCTGGGCCTCCACTGACTCCGAAAAATCATCCTTACCGCTGCTCTGACGTGCATAAATCAGTGCTTTCATTGTTTTTGCTCCTCATTCTACTTGTTTTAATATACGCCATATTGTATATTTAACAAGTTGTCATAGTAGTGATCGCGATCATCGCGATTCTCGCCGCCATGCTGCTGCCGGCGTTGAACAAGGCACGGGAGCGGGGGATGACCTCCCGCTGCCTCGGCAACGTCAAGCAGCTGGGGCAGTACAGCAGCATGTATTCGATGGAGTATGAGGACTACATTCCGCTGGCTACCAACAATCCTGGCGAATCCTACACCTGGGCGCCGTCGTGGATTCCATTGCTCTGGCGGTACGCGTATCCGCAGGACAAGTCCAATGGTTCGGATATTGTGGCCGCGCTGGATACAGCGAATTCGAATGTCTTCGTCTGTCCCTCATTCCGGATTGAAGAGAACTGTCATTCCGGTTACAGTATGAACTGGAGCGTCAACATGAAGAAGGATATCAACACCATGCCGAGCGCCGCAAATCCAGGAGCGGCGGAAAGTCAGTTTCACCAAATATCCCTCCCGGACGTTTCTGATTATCGATGACAGCGGATTTCGAACCTATTCCTCCCGCGGGGAGATCGGGCGGCTGCTGACGGTTCAGGGATTGAACGCGGCTCGTTGCCCGGCGTCAGCGATTGTGAGCCCGTGGATCACCCGTCATGGGGGATGTCGCTGAACGTCGCCTATCTCGACGGCCACGCCTCCACTACACCCGCCGGGAAGATGTATCTGGGAGGATATAAAGGAATCTTCTGGACCGGGTTTTACGATCCCACCGTGGATTGACACCGGGCAGAGAAGGATTGGGAAAGAGTTCAACAAGGAGAAAGGAAATGAAACAAATCTGGATTTTTTTACTGCTTGCCGCAGCGATGTTCCCCGGGCGGAAGCGGAGATCCGGCGGTACACCGATACCGCTTCGCTCAAAAAATCGGGAGTCACCTGGTATGCGGCAACCGGACACACGTTTCAGCCGGAGGTTTCGACCGAAGTGAAGACTCCGGACGGGGAAAATTCTCTGGCTCTGAAAATCGTCCAGTCCCCCGCCGATGGGAAGTCTTTCGGCAAACAGGTCAATTTTCTGCACAAGGGCGTGGTCGGGAAGGGGTGGAAATACCGGATCAGTTTTTTCTACAAGGGAGTGTCCCCGGAAGCATCTCCTATGTGGCGGCGCGGCAGTATCCGCCCTATTCCGCCATCGGGAAACGGACCGGACGCACGTTGAAGGTGACCACCGGCTGGCAGAAGGAGGTGCGGGAGTTCACCGTCGAGGACGAGGCCGGGCGCCGCTGGCGTTTCCCCGCTTCATGGTGGGGCTCTATCCGGGCGGCGGCACCATCTACCTCGGGCCGGTCACGGTGGAGCGGCTGGACCGCAGCTATGAATCGCTCCTTTCGAACCGCTGGCGGTGGCTTGCCGATCCGGGGAACAAACTGCCGGTCGACCGGATTCCGGAAGGCGTCGCTCCGGCGGAACTGCGTGGAAACTCCTTCGATATCGCGCAGGCGGAAGGAGGTTTCCAACCGAAGGCGTGTGCAGTGTTCTATCAGGAGTTCACCGCTCCAGCCGACGGAGAGATGACGCTCGGGATGGCGGCCGACTGGTGCTTCGCCTGTTATATCAACGGTGAGCTCGCATACAATACGCTCAAGCAGGGGAATCTCTCGCAGGATTATGCGCCGGAGAATCACGTGTTCAATGTTCCGGTCCGCAAGGGGCGGAACCTGATCGCGGTGAAGGTGTTCGCCGGTTCGAAGGGGTGGCGGTTCGTCTGCGGGAAGGTCCCGGCGGTCTCCGGCAACCCAGCGCTGGCGCGGCTGTTCAAGCCGGCGGCGGGGAAGGAGTTCCGCCCGGTCGATCCGGCCCGTTTTCTCGAAGTGAAGCCGGGGACGGCGCTGGATTTCTCGCAGTTGACGGAGCGCCATCTCCCCGCTGGGAAGTTCGGGCGGCTTGTCGTCCGTGAGGACGGGCGGCCCGCGTTCGAACAGCGGAAGGAGAAGCCGGTGCGCTTTTTCTCCTTCAACTGGTGCATCAGCGGCATGTGGCGGCCGGAGTATCACAAGTGGGACAAAACGAAAATGGACCGCTTTGCCGACGCGGTGCTGCGCCGCGGCTACAATCTGGTGCGCATCCATATTCCGGAACGGTTTTTCGTGGGCTGGGATATTCTGGCGAAATACCGCAAAAACACCGAGAAGGATGTCTCGATTCCGCAGACCGTCGCGGAGTTGGAGGAGGTGCTGGACAAAGGCAATCTCGACCGCTTCGACTACCTCGTTGCCGCATTCCGCAAACGGGGCATCTACGTCACCTTCGACCTGGCGGGACGGGCGATGATCACCCGTGTCGGCACCGCGTCGCACGAGAACGGCTTCAAGGCGCACCTCTTTCACAGTCAGGTTCACCGCAATCACTGGAAGCTCTTCACCGACTATTTGATGAAACATGTCAACCCCTACACCGGAACCGCCTACCGGGATGAACCGGCGATTGTGCTGGTGAACTTCATCAACGAGCAGGATCTGCGGTTTGCCTCCGGACTGGCCTTTCTGACCGGACCGTTCCGGGAGAGTCTGCGGGCGAAGTACCGGAGCGATGCGGCGCTGTCGGCGGCGTGGGGCGTGCCGATCACCTTCGACACGGTTCCGGAGATCACCGAGTCGAATCTGCGCGGCGGCGGCCGTCGGGCGCAGGACACCGGCGAATTCCTGATTGCGACCATGCGGGAGATGACCAGCTGGTTCTACCGGACCATCCGGGAAGCCGGGTATCCGGGGCTGGTCAACCACTGGGACATGATCATGCGGACTCTGGAGCTGCCGGGACGCGCGTTGCTGCCGGTGGTGGCGCAGCACACTTACTTTTCTCATCCCAATTCGGTGCCGCCGCTCGGAGTCATTCCGAAGAGCGTGCGGCCGAACTCCTTTGTCGGGAATCACGCCTCCGACTGCGTGACCGGTCAGGGGAGTTCGCTCAAATCGAGCTATTTCCGCGCGGCGGCAGCGGCGCGCTTCCTCGATCGGCCGTTCTTTATCACCGAGTACTCCCACAGTGCGCCGAACCGTTTCCGGCATGAACGCGGCCTGTACTTCTCCTGCTACGCCGCGTTGCAGGACTGGAGCGCGCTGGTGTCGCACGCCGACACGGTCCGGCTCCATCTGGATCCCTTCCTGAAATTCGACAGCGCTTACGACCCGATTTCGCGGGTGAACGAGGCGCTGACCGCGTTGATCTACCTGCGCGGCGATGTGAAGAGTGCGCCCCATTCGGTGGCGCTGGAGATGAAGAGTGAAACGCTGTTTCCCAACCACTACCTTGCCGCCGTCGGCGACGACTACGCGAAACTCGCCTTCGTGACCCGGCTCGGCATTCTCTACCCGGAGATCAAGCCGCTGGAGCCGGTGGGAAGGCCGACCCGACGGTGACGATCGTGCCGGACGCCTTTTCGCCGCTCTCGGTTTCGCAGTGGTACGTGCAGGCGGCCACCTCGCAGAATGGAAAAGAAAAGGAGCTCTTCCCGCTGCTGCGCCGCCGGGGAATCCTCTCCGCCGCCAATCCGACCGACCCGGCAAAAGGGATTTACGTGAGCGAAACCGGGGAACTGATCCTGAACACCGCCGCCGAAACGACTGACCGTGGTGACGCCGCGCCTGGAGGGGGCGATCGTGAAGAAGGATCAGCCGGTCGAACTGGGAGCGCTTTCCATCCGTCGCTGTACGCTCCCGGCGTCGGTGGCGCTGGCGGCCCTCGACGGAACCCGGCCGCTGAAGGAGGCGAAGCGACTGTTGCTCATGTTTTCCACCAATGCGTTCAACACCGGGCAGATCTTCGATACGAAGGAGCAGCGGATCTGCTTTGAATCGGGTAATTACCCGGCGCTGATCGAAGCGGGGAAACTGGAGTTTGCCTTTGACAACGCGGACCGTGGAACGCCGGAGGTGTGGGCGCTTCACTTCGACGGCACCCGTTCGGAGAAACTTCCGGCGACGGTGCGGGAGGGGAAACTGCTTCTGCAACTTGATACCTCGAAACTGAAGAATGGAGCAGCTTTCTTTGAGATCGTGTACCGTTGACTGAAGAGGTTCGTCGCCGCCGTACAGGAGCCGTTGCCGGGGGCGCGGGGGCCGTGTTTCTGAGTCGCAGGAAGCGAAAAAAGTGGATTTTCCGTGGAGCATTACTTGTATTCACATATAGTTCATGTATATTAAATGATGCAGTTGCCTGGGTGACTGTAGTCGGGATATAGCGCAGCCTGGTCTAGCGCGTTTGACTGGGGTCAAAAGGTCGAGAGTTCAAATCTCTCTATCCCGACCATTTTTATTGCTTAAAATCAACGAGTTATAAAAAAATCTCGTTGATTTTCTTTTTTATAAATTAGCATAGATATTCTATATTTCTTCTCATTTCCGGTCATTTCTTGTCCTTATTATGTTCCATTTTCCAAGTTTCATACAAGTGGATTTCTGAGCTCAATTGGAAAATGTTTTGAGGTAGAGCGAAAAACTATTCCAAGTATTATCCGAAGAGGCAATGGAGTTCAGCAGAAATCCACCCATTCAGACGGTTTCGTGGAAGTCAATGTTTTTACCGGAACTCCATAGGCGTTCAGGAATGCGCTACTGTGGCGTCCGGTTTTCTTCCCCATTTGATTTCGAATGGCTGAAGCTGATCGCCCTGCTTGACGATCAAATCGACTTCAGCTCTATCCCGATTGCGCCAGAAATAGAGCTCTACGGGATTTTCAGCCAGTAAATTCCGCTTGGCGATTTCCGCAATCAAATAATTCTCGAACAACTTTCCAATATCAGAACGGTTCTCGGTGGGATCAAAAGCATTCAAGATGGCATTGCGAATGCCGGTATCCCAGAAGAAAATTTTCTTACTCTTGGCAATTTCCTTCCGAGGATTGGTACTGTATGCGGGAAGTCGGAACAATACAAAGGTCTCTTCCAAAAGGTCAAGATAACGGTCAACCGTCGCCCGTGCAATCCCGAGCTGCTGCGCCAAATTCATTGGTGGATACTTCGGAACCGGCTTGATGTGCCAGCAACGTCAGAAGTTGTCGAATCAGATCAGGTGTTTTAACCAGTCCCGCTTGCAAAATATCCTTCCACAAATAATCCCCCGCAAGTTCCCGCAGAAGTTCGACCTTGTTATCGGAAACCACCACTTCAGGATAGCCGCCGAATACCATTGACCGAACCAAGGCGACTCGAAATTGAGCAGCGAAATGCTCTTCCACGATCGGCATGGTATATTCCGGCTGCATCCAGCTTTCCGCAGCCAACGACTCGGAAAGCACAAAAGGCGGCAATTGAATTTTGAGATTACGCCCGGTCAGGCTTTCCGTCGCTTGTGAAAGCAAATTCAAACTTGATGATCCCAGTAAAACAAACTTTACCGGCAATTGGGAATCATACCATCCCTTGACGATTCGGGCACACTCCGGCTCCCGCTGTGCCTCATCAATGATCAAAACTTCTGGATTGCCGAGGGTTTTCAGCCCATCAATCGGAGGCAATACGGAAGCCGCCTTGAACCGAGCCACATCAAATGGAATATCAAAATTGAGCATCACGGCATTCCGTGCCTTCAAAGCCTCAGCAACCAGCGTGGTTTTCCCAACCTGCCGAGCCCCAATCACAATAGCGATTTTCCCACTCTCCAAGATTTTCAAAAACCGAGGTAACGCTTTTCTGCTGATAAGCATGATCAGAACTCCTTATTATTGCCATTTTCAATAGCAATATACACCATTATTTTGCAAAGTCAATATTGCAAAATAATAGTGTATATCGAATCATAAAGCAATACTCTACAGATAACTATCACATAAGAACAAATTTCAAGTTGAATCAAAAATCTGTACAGCTCGTTTACATTCCTCAATTTTTACATTTTCCAAAACTCAATTTTCCTAAAAAAATTTTTTGACCGCCTCAAGGCGAAGGTTATCCATATTGGGATTTTCTCGTATAGGCGACACATTTCAGATTCTCTGTGTCACGGTATTTTTGAATTTCGTCCATTGAGTTATTGATGGATCAAAATAACTGATTTTTTGAAATCTGTCCATTCTTTGGAACCCGTCCAAATTCTGTCTTTTCTCGCCCTAAATTCTCCCTTTTTTGAAACGGTTTTATATTATTATCGATAATTATATAAATACCCTAAAAATACTAATAATTTTATCTATATTTAGACTTGAAATCTGCGAGCCATGGTATATCTTAAGTTATTGTAATATCAATACTTTAAGAGGTAAAAATGGACAAAATTGCAGAACTTTCAGGAATGCGGTTTGGAGTTGAAATCGAAACTATCGGAATCAGCAGAAAAGACACCGTTTCAGCCATTCTGACAGTGGTTGGCGGTGAAGTCAAGCATGAGGGCGGTTCTTATGATAAGTGGAGCTGTGCGGCTCCTGACGGTCGTAAATGGAATGCTGTTTCCGATGCTTCGATTGGTCGTTGGAATGCGGAGGTCGTTTCTCCGATTTTGAACTATCCTGACGACATTTCAGTTCTGCAAAATGTGATTCGAGCAATCAGAAAAGCTGGCGGCAAAGTCAATTCGAGCTGTGGTATTCATGTTCATGTCGATGCCTCGTGCCTCGACGGGCGGCAATTGGGAAACCTCGCTAAAATCGTCTATAAGCAAGAGCCGTTAATTCTGCATGCACTTCAAATTTCTGAGGCTCGGTTGAACAGCTATACGAAACCTATGGAGGATAGTTTTATTGCCAATGTTGATAAATACCGTCCGAAGTCATTGGAGCAACTCGGCAAGCTGTGGTATGAGGATAATGACGACCACCATACAGAACACTACCATTCATCAAGGTATCACGGTGTGAATTTTCATAGCCTCTACTACCGTGGAACTGTTGAATTCAGATGGTTTGAAGCGACATTGCATGCTGGAAAGGTGAAGTCCTATATTCAATATTGTCTTCTGCTTGTCAACCGTGCAAGAGAAGTGAAATTCGCTGCCTCAAAGAAGCGTTGCCTCTCCATGGAATCGGCAAAGTATGATTTGAGAGTTCACCTCTTGAGAATCGGAGCCATTGGCGATGAATATAAAACCATGCGTCATTTCTTACTGGAAAATATGCCTGGTTGCGCCAGCTATAAACACAAACCTGAATCGAAAGTTGCTTGATATGTGTGGTCAATGTGGAATCATTTTGGGTAAAAAAGCGTCGGACTCGGGAAGAGTTGGAGGCTCTCGGCAATATGTTCACTGAGTTGTTGAGGTATAATGAGTGTCGTGGTCGTGATGCGACGGGAATTTTCATTGCCGATCAGAGTGGGGCAGGAAAAATATTGAAAGCTCCGATTTCGGCGATGTACTTGACAGAATCAATAGAATATCAGGAAGCAATCCAGAGTATCAGTAATAAAACTATTGCCTTGCTTGGGCATACTCGGTTTCGGACGGTGGGGACTCCCATGGTCAATGTGAATAACCATCCTATTGAGAGTTCACATTGCGTCGGCACTCACAACGGAACTATTTCCAATCATCATGAATTATTTCAGAAATTCAATTGGCAACGGATTGGACAAGTCGATTCGGAGGTGATTTTTCGATGTGCGGATTCCTGCATTCATGATGGAAAACTCTGCATGGGGGAATTTTCGGAAAAACAGAAAGAATTTCGTGGCACCATGTCATTTCTTCTTTTCAATCGTCAAGAGCCCACAGCTATTTATGTTGGTATCGGCAATATGCCGCTCTGCCTCCGGTATCATCCGAAACTGCGTTGCTTATGTTATTCTTCTGAATCGATGCCTTTGGTGATGACTGGAAAAGGATACAAGGGATGGCGGCTTTTTCTGAAATCAGCCATGACACTTTATCGGTTTGATACTGATGATTTGGAGAAGTGGGATTCTGTTCCAATGACTTTCAATATTTCGTGAATGGAAGTGTATAGAAAAGGGTATCGAAAAATCAGAGAAAATCACGCTCAGAAAAACGATGAAAACTGTTGTCAAAAAAATGGTCGTTTATTTGACAGCTTCAAAATGGAGATTTGAAAAATGCGCTGTGTCATTTATACCCGGGTCAGCACGGAAGACCAAACTGTAGAAAACCAGATATCACAGTTGAAAGAATATGCTGAACGTCAGAACTGGAACGTCATTGACATTGTTTCAGATGTTGCTTCTGGAGGGAAATCGGCAAATGAACGTTCTGGCTTGAAAAAGTTCTTGCCATGGCAAGGCAGAAAAAATTCGATGTTCTGTTATTTTGGAGCCTCGACCGCTTTTCTCGTGAAGGCTCTCGGAAAACTTTGGAGTATTTGAGCAAGCTGGATGACTTTCAGGTAAAGTGGCACAGCTACTCTGAGGAATATATTTCAAGCCTCGGCATTTTCGCTGATGCCATCATCAGCCTCATGGCTTGCCTTGCCAAACAGGAACGGGTTCGGATTTCGGAAAGAACCAAAGCTGGACTTGAAAGGGTTCGCAGCAGAGGAAAAAAACTTGGTCGTCCTCAAACTGCCGATGTCGCCGCAATCAGGGAGCTTCGCCAGCAAGGATTCAGCCTTGCTCAAATCGCTCTTCGCTGTAATATATCAAGGGCAAGAGTTCATCAAATCGTTTCAGCCTGAATTCGATTCAATTTTTTTTGAAAAAATAAAACGAATCCATTTCCCCAAAAGTGTCTTTCTTCGGCTTTCATCTCCAGAACTTTCTGATCAAAGGCACTGCAGGTGACCGAGAAAAGAGACACTTTTTCCTATTACCGACTCCGCTTCTATTTCTTTTTAGCTCACAACGATTTTTATATTATTATCGATTATAATATAAAGGCTTGCCAAAAATCATTATCGAAAATAATATACGAGATCAGTTAATCCGCTCCGTTGTCCAATGATTGATCAGAACGGAGTCAGAGTTGGGGACCTGATAGTTGAATTCCTTCTGCTGAAACACTCCTGCTTTATCAAGGAAAGACACTTTCACCATCCTGTCATTGATTGAAAGCCCTTGTATAGTGATTTTTTTGCCGATGAGGTGATTGGCAATATTTCCCCCATTCTTCCAGATGGATAAGTTGCTTTCCGTTCCCATGCCGAAGCTGGATATTACGCCATAATTTGTCGGTTCAATAATTCCAATATGAAAAGTGTCTTTCCCAATCACCATCTTCCGACAAAATGGGATATTAAGTTGAGCGATGGTTTCGAATTTCGGTCTGCCGTCTTCCCATTTCTCATCCGGAATAGTAAAATCCAACTCGCCATGTTTCAGAGAAATAACTTTCCCTTGAAAGTGAACAGGCGCATTCCGCATGGCGATGAATGCTTGCCGCACTTCTTCAGGAGCGGTCAATTCTAAAAAACGATTTTTCAGCCGGGATTCTTCACGTTGACTCTGCATCATCGGAGCAATCGAACCATCACCCATGGATTCAGCATTGCGACGATCCATCAAGCGTTGCCATTCGGCTTGGTCTATGAGAAGTTTGATACGCTCAGGTTTGGAAAGAGTGGAGAGTTTGTTGTCGAGAGCGGCTGCCACCTGTTCCTCGGCAAGCGCCGCCAAGCCTCCTGCGGCTCCGTTCATTTCCAGTTGCGTTGTTGCGTTGTCAAGCTCTGCTTCGGCAGTTTGCCGTTCGATTGTATCCCATTGCGGAACTTGAACACAGCCAGTACACAGCAGCAATGCTATCCCGACAAGACTTTCCCTCATTATTTCTCAATATCCTTTCCTTCAATTAGCTTATATAACCGTTGATATTCCTTGGGATTATCAGAAACAGCCATTACCTTGAGAGCCGTCCGCAATTCAGTAATAAGTTCATCATCTTCCCTCAAGCGTTGCAATCGCAATCGACATCGGCGACAGAAAAGCAAATGGAACCAGCAGCAGAATCGAAAAAGGCGAGGCAATCTCCGATGATAGTATTTTTCCCATAACGCTTCGTCATTGTGCATGTCATGAATCATAATTTTGAACTATCAGTACAAATCTTTTGTCTGTAAAGTAAGATTATGCTCAGGACATCGCAGAATCGTTTTATTGCTTCTGATTGTCACTCCCTCTCCTGTATATTCATAGTTTTTTGAGGTTGTAGGGCACTTATTCATGTAATCGTCCCCCAATGATTCAAGAGAAACTGGCAGTCTGCCATTATGCGTTTCTGCATATTTACTAATCCGATAATTAAGTTCTCTGATATTAACCTTGCATGCTATATCCAATAAGCGACTGCGATTGTGAAGCATGTTAATGAACAAAACACATTCAAGCGCAATGATGCTTATTGAAATTATTGAAAATAGAATGAGCTTGGCTCTTCTTGACAGTTTTTGGGAAGTTTGGAAATATGATTCCCATCTAAAAAAGAACAGAGCTGCAATAAAAATGAGATTGAACAGAAAAATTCGAAAGCTAACCAAGAAAAGAGGAATGACCAATAATCCGAACAAAAGTAGGTGATATGCTTTTCGAACTCGTTCCGATATGACGATTTCATGGAAATATTCAAATCGAAAAAACGGCTTCCAATCATCCAAGCCGTCAATCCAAAGTAAGGTGTTGGATTTAATGATTCCTTGTCGGAATAAGAGTTTTATTTTTCCTTGATTGACCGGTCCCAGAGAATTATTATTGCGCTGATAAAACCATACTTGAGAATCAGTTTTTATCAACAGATCGTCATGTATCAACAGTTGCCGCAACTTACGCTGTCTCTTTTCGGACCAATATTTCAATAATCGAAAAATTCCATAAATTGCCCCATATACCAATACCGATAAGATGAGCCAATTCGTGAATATGCCTAAAAGCAATTGAAACATCATTAACACCTCAGCGAATTGTGTTGCAAATCAGTTGAAAAACGATAGTCACGATAAACGGCGTAAACAGGTATATTCCAAAATAACCCGGAGTCAACGTAGGGGTGTATTGGAGAACCTTGGCTCGACGCAATAAATAGTGCGGAACCAAATATAAAAATGAAAATCCCACGTCGTATTTTCGACTACGCAAAATGCAACCATCAACAAAAATAGATATGAACCAAACTGCAGTAAATATGCAACTGATAACATTCAAAAACTCAGTTATTTCATTGCGCTTGGCTCCATGATGAAGACAGAGAAAGAAGACCACAGTGGCAAGAACAACCTCCAATAAGGTCAGCAGTTTTAAAAACATCTCCAAATCAATATTAGGTTTCTTCTGGATTGTCGGAGGAATATCGACCCAAAGAGAATCTTTCAATTTACTGTCATCCAATCGAACCCAACCATTCTGCCCATATGTCCAAACATAATCAACAGAACTCATCGCCCCATTTTTGATATCTTCTTTGAAATCATATTCGGAAAATGGACCATTGATCTCTTCCTCGAATCCCATTCGATACCATTCCCGAGTGATACCGCAATGGGGACAAATCTTGACAGCACTATCAATTTCTTTATGGCATTTACCACATGTGCATTTCCCCGAAGATGAAGCTGTGCGTGTTGAGTTAGTTTTCGGAATATCCGGGAATATGATTTTTTGATCTTATTGATTTTTCCGAGGATAGAATTATCATCATCGGAAGCAAAATCCGACAGTTCTTTTGATACAGGGGGATTGGTGAGGACATTGAGGGCAATGGCGGAGGAACAGGACTTGTTTTAACAATTGTGATGTTCTGGCTGCATTGAGGACATTGGGTCTCCATGCCGTTCCAATCATCCTCTGCTTCCAATTTGGCATTACAGTGTGGACATCTGAAATGAAACATCTTGCGTTCTCCTGTTTTGGGTGTTAAGGCATAAAAAGAGCGGCGACACTCCGATGATAGAGTATCCCCGCCCACGCTTAGCACGGCGCTACAGAATATACCCATACCGAAGTGCGCCGCAACAATATGCGACACACCACGACAGGCGTTATTCTGTAAGACGCTATCTCATTGAAGTGCTAATTCGGGCGAGGAAACGTCAAATCGTCAGTTGTTTTATGAACTCTTAGTCTATGCCATTCAAATTCCTTTAGTTATCCAATAACGGAAATGTACTACAGAAATTTGAAAAAGCAAGCGCCTTTTCCGATTTACGTTTATTCTCCTGATAGCGTCTGCAATACTAATCGTAGACGGGGATACGCAATAACTTTTCTGATGTATGTCTTTACACTTGATAACATCCCCCAATAGTCGCATTGGGATATTGCATCTCCGCAATTTGTCTCGCCCGTGCCATGTAATCTGCTTCAATGATGACTTCAAAAACTGTGGTTCTGGTCTGAACAACAACTTTATATTTCATGCTATACCTCCTTGAGTTGCCGTCTACAGATAATCTACATTTGGGAAAATTCAAGTCTGATTTTGAAGATAAATTATTAATAAATAATGATATACACAATAATCAAGCGGGATAATCCGGGGTATTCTGGGAGCGATCACGATTTCGCCAATAAAAATATCACGAAAACTGTTGATCACGCCCAGAATCGCCCGGAATGGCTCTATTGAGAGGAAAAAATGAAATCGATGATTTCTTGTTGTTTGGCGGCATATTCTACCGCTTCGGCATCGGAATCAGCCATCGTCTCTTGATATTGATAATATTCGTGTTCTCGACCGATCATCTCCGCAATGGAACGAGGAACAATACAATATTGAGTCGGATCGTCGAGCTTGTCGGTGAATGAATTGATGCGCCTTTCTGCTTCTTCTTTTGTATCAAACGCAAAAAACTTCAACACTCCAGCTTCGACAAAAAGCGCAAAATATTCTTTCCCATCTGGAAAATTGATATGGAAATCTGAGCTTGCATTATAAATTACACGTTCAAACTGTTCATTATATCCAGTATCCAATAAACCTTGTAGAGCATAGCCAAGTTCTTCAAGCAAGGTTTCCATAGTCGCAGCATTCTCCATATCACTTGCCCTCCAAGAGTTTTTCAATAATTGATTCCTCGTAATATACTTTTTTTCCCAACCTGATTTGCGGTAAATTCCAACGGCGAAGGGTTGGAGAGGATACCCCCAAGCGTTTTGCGGCTTCAGCAGCACTCAATAAATAACCATTCACATTTTTTAACATATTTTTCTCCTCACTGGCATTCATTCGCCATCATATAAGAAAAAATATAAAAAAATGTGTATATTGAGTATAATTATTGTAACCCTCGGGTTACAGTTTTTGGGAATGGAACTTTTCCACAATAAATTTTTTATGATCCGCTTCCTTGGTCGTTGGCTCTTGCAGAAAAAATTATAGAGTTCAAGGAAAAATGTTGAGAGCATTTTCCCCTGAAACTCTATATATTATAATAGATTTTCCATAGGTTGAGGCTTGATCTGGGTGAAATTATGTTCAGATAATTGTGTCGCCAATTGGCGACACTTCTTGTTGAATCATTTCGCCTCTACCACACAATCGAATCCCATATAATGACGATATGTCGTTTGCATAACCTCTGCGGTTCGATTTTGAGCATGGCGTGGCACAATCACAGAATCATGGACGGGAAGCGCCGGAATACCTTCCTGAGCCAATACAGAGAGGATGTGGAGCATCATTTCTCCGTCCAAACGTTGCAAATACACGCCGCAATCGCTTCCGAAAAATCTGCGGATTACTCGATGACGTTCCATGAGTTCAGCAATGAGCTTATGCCAGTTCGGTTGATATTCATGGATGCAGTCCAAAAGTTTTAAGTCTCTTGGAGAAAGAAGAACCTTGCGCTTGAGTGTATAAACTGTATCAGACATTGATCTGACGGTATAACCGACACTCTTGGCGTTGAGTAATCGTAGCATGAGCGTTTTATATAGCGGTCTCAACTCTGCTGATAATCCAGAATAGGGGTCTTCTTTAATTTGGATACCCATGATGGCATATAGCATCGAAACGTGCAATCCCTTGAAATCCAATTCAACAGTTGCTTCATCATTAATTGTTATTGTTTTTCTCTGTTCTTGTGGAAGTCCTTGCCATCCTATTCCTCTTTGGGGAATAGAGTATAAACGTCCTCCACATAAAAAAACTACTTCTCGAAAATATTGCTGATATTCCAGGATATAGATTATCATTTGTCCCTAGTAATGGGTATGATTTATTATTATTTATATTGGGTATATCATTAGGATTATTATATATATGATATGAATTAATAAGTTTATGTTCATTTTTATTAATATATTTAAATGTATTAGATTTATAGAGTTCATTAATAGGAATAATTTTTTCGGAAAAAAATCGGGAAATTTTATTTTCGGAAAAATCAATTTCGTTTCCTTGGCTATCATGAAGGATAACTGGCTTTATCGTTCTGAGAGCACGGAAATCAGATGGTTTCAACGTTCGGAAATGATATTGTAAAATCTTCGTTGCCCAATATCGACTGGTCTGACCGCATTGTTCATTGTGATCAAAATGTCCCATATGTTCACGAATATACCCAGAGTCCCTTAAGAAATTCAAAATGAGCAAAAGGTTCTCTTGGATAGCTTGCGCTTTGAAATCGCCGTTTCTCCATTGAGGAATGAATTGGAGCGTGGAATTGCAACACAGTTTTCCTGCAAAAATGCCTTTCCGACGTTGGCAATAATCATGAAGAGATATTCCACTGCTTGCTCATAAGTTTTTACCTGCGCCTTTGGATTGATCGGCAAGTTCGGAAGCATGTTTTCAATCATTTTCTCGACTTCTAGATTGTTAATCGTTAAATCCAGATCAAAGCGGTTGGAGTCATCGAACCAGCAAAAATATTCAAAGCGGTCATTATATAAGAGTGTCATCATGTACCTCCGTTTTGGCAAGAATACTGGCTTTCGCCACTTGATGAACGTGTTTTGCAATTTCCCTTTGGAGAGGGCGTGATACTTCTGAGGACAAATCCAAGAGCTCATCGATTTTATCGGATGGGCTCATTGCAATCAAGCGTTTTGCAAAATCAGTTGTTGTCATGATAATCCTCCTCCATGGCATGAAAGCAGTCCATGCAGCATACGTTGCTGACTTCTTCCTCAATTAGATTAACTCGATAAGCGACATTTTCATTTTTTGTGATGGTGCGAAGACAGATCGCACAAAATTCTTCATTTTTCATTCTATTTTACTCCTTGGATTTTATAACTATATTTTATTATTAATGAAATTAAATAACTCTCTCTCGTCAATACGAATGGCTCTTTTGCCGATCCTATGGTATTGTAACTTTCCCTCGGCATGATATATGTCCAACATACGAATTGATACTCCAAGTAAAGCTGCAAACTCCTTTTTACGAATAAGATGCGGTTTGTCGGTTTCCGTATTGGCTTTTTGATAGATTCTAAAATGATGGTCGCTTCTTCTTGGGGAATGGCTCCGGTTAGAATTGCACCGGAACACATTTGATTGACTGCTTGAATTGTTTTAGCTGATATTTTTGATTTCATAAATCACTCCTTATTTTTAGAATTTGAAATAATATAAGTCGTTAATATATGGTATTCAAAAACTTAAAAGAAAAGTGCGCATCTTTCAAAACACGAAAAATGCGCACTTTTCAAAAGATCCAAGGCTTTTTTAATATCTTGGGACTACTGAATAAATTGATTATAGATTAGGACGAGTGGCTTGTGCAAGATAAGTGCTTTCGTAATTTTTAAAGTTCTTTCTCCGTATTTTTTCAGCCCAGCCGCTACCATCTGAGCTTGAGTATACTGTATGGCTTGGCGGTTGGCTTCCCGATCTTTCATATGCTGACGCATCAATTCCAGCCGTTTGTTCCGATATATCTCTCCGTACTTAATCGCATTCTCTTGTAATTGCTGAAATCTTGTTTTGTTGGCTCTAAGATTATTATATTGTTTTTGCGCTAATGGAAATATTTGATCTTTACGCTTGATAACCTGTCGAAAACGTTTATACCCGGATAGAAAACGTTCTCGCTCCATTACAATATCTTGTTGACTCGGGATCGATTCGATAATTTCAATCAACTTTTTGCGTTGTGTTGCTGTTAGTTCTTCTCCTGACGTTTTTTTTAGCAAATTCAGAATTTTTTCTCGGGATTGATCGAAATCATGGCAGCAGGTTTCTACAAAAATCAAAAAAGAATGGATTTGACTGAATTCTTCTATCGCTTTTTGATTTGCAGATTTCCATTCACTCATTGGCTGTTCCTTCCTCTATGCGATTAGTTGCGATTTGTTGTCTGATATTTTCCAACTCTTGGTCTGATAATGTATGGCATTTTCTGATTGTTCGAATTAAACCGAAACGTTCTAAATATCGCCTGATGTAAGTGTCGGAAAGACGATAAATCGCTGCAATTTGACGGTTTGAATAGTGATTGATCAAATTAGAAAGAGCCTCCTTTGTAGGACGCAATTCTCTGAGCTCTGGTGATGGCATTGATTCTTCAATGGGAAGTTCGATGACTGACGGTGGTGTTTCTGGCTCTGCAGGACTAAATAAGGGTGGTTCCCCCATCTCTATATATTCCTGAACTCTTTTCAACTTTTGCAAAACGGGAAGTTCTGCTTGGTTGATAAATGCATTCAACTCTTGCCGAAGCGATTCGATTGATTCTGAAATGGGGGAATCATTTCCCATGACAGTGACATAACCAGATTGCATGATCCCATCCATCAATGCCCGACTTTGCTGAATATGAGATTGACTACTCTCAACTCGGAAATAATGTTTGGAGAGAGTATCGGCACTATCTCCCGATATTTCTTTTAATTGTGTAAAACTGATACCCTTTTCAATTAATCGAGAAAAACAGGCACCCCGCAAAGAATGAAATCCGACAAGGTTTACTCGGCGATCCGAGTCGTTATAACGCTGGCGCTGAGTGGTTTCATAACCACAAAATTGAAAAACCTTGATGACATCATCCCCTAGAGGACAACGTGTACTGGGAGTTAAATAGCGGACTGCTATATGGGGCAGAATATAATCTTCTGCATTGTTATTTTTGCTCCTGCCATTGACGGGCTATGGCAAGATAACCACCCAATGCCGGACAAATTGCAATTTTAACTTGGATGCGTTGTCTAAGAGTCTTACGAGGCATAAAGACAAAAAAAGGACGATTGTTTTCAATTTGGATATGACTCCAGCGCATGGTACAGCAGTCGCCCCAGCGAGCTCCTGTAAAAGTGCCAATGGCGAACATCACCCGCATTTCATCCCAGTCCCGTATTCGAATTCTTGAGAATTGGCGTAAAACATGTAAGCTGTCGGAAAATGTGAATTGAGCTCGAGGCGTATTGACTACATTTCGGACATCTGGCAATTGCTTCCATATATTGTTCGTGATGTGCAAAATATTTGCTTGAATCAGTTTTTCAGTGATGTGGATGAGCGCCTTACGTTTTTGCTGCATCGTCGAATCTGCGTAATGCAGAGATTGCAGATGTTGCCAGTAACGGAGTGGGGCTTCTTCTGGTATGTCATCATAAAATTCAAGAGTGGGATATTGCTCATGAAGCCACTGAAGACAAGCTTGCATCCAGCGAATATTATTACGGGCGGTCGATGTAGAGGGCGGGTTGGGATTGCTTGTAAGTAAGCGGCAATAAGAAGGAATAACTTCCAGTAAACTAAGAGGCGGCATTGTACGTTGGCGTTCTAAGGCAAGTTGCTCTGCTTCTGCCTGACGAGCCAATTCTTCTTGGGCACGTAATATGATGGCTTGCGCCCGAGTTTCTCTTTGCAGAATCCGCTCTTTTGCCGCAGCAAGAACTGCCGGGGTAATGTCGGACTCGGCGGTAATATTGAATTTGTTACCAGAATCATCCTGCTTCTGCAGGACAGAAGTTTTCCTTTTTCCATCCGGTAAAGTCAATTGGAAAAAATATTTTCCGGTTTTACGCTCTTTGTAAACATAACCTTCCTGACGGATAAGTCTGGCATTCGGGCTGACTCTTGGCATAAAAATTCCCTTGTTTCCGATTACTTCTCGTCATTTCCTTTAAGATAGCTTATAATGTTCCTTTTTACAAGTTTAATACAAGTAAAACGATATTTTAAACGATTTTGAGCTTAAACATATCGACTGGGGGTCAAAAGGTCGAGAGTTCAAATCTCTCTATCCCGACCATTTTTTTGCCGAAATTCCGGGAATCTGAGCTCAAACTCGGGTTCCCGTTCTTTTTGTCCACTGTTGCCGATTCTCTCCCAAAGTGGCCGATTCGAGGCGAAAATGCCACATTTCTGCCACATTTTTGCCTCTTCTCCGTTTTGAGCTATAAATCATAGTTGCTTTTGAGGTTGAATAGAGGGTAGTTGAAAGATAACGTCCGGAAAATTGCGCACATTTTTGAGAGAGGGCACTTGAAAAGGGCCTGTTTTCTGATTGATTATAGTGACCAAACTCTAACCAAAGAAAGGAAAACAGGCCAAGGAAAATGTAGCGCAAGAAAACGAAAAGGCAATCTCCGGAGCGATTAAAATTGACGAAAAGAGATTCGGACGCATCTCGACGGATTGGTTCGGCAGTCGGTCGAGGATACGTTGAATGCGCTTCTGAATGCGGAAGCCGACGCGATCTGCCAGGCTTCGAGGTATCAGCGCAGTCCGGATCGGCAGGATACACGGGCCGGAAGCTATAGATAAGAAACAAAAATACTTGTAGAATCTCTTTGTACGTACTATATTGCCCGTATGGAACTTCGAGATGCAAGAAAAATCAATTCAAAAGAATTGTATGATCGTCGAAAGCTGGCGGTTTTGCTGTTCGAAAAAGGGCTGAAGCGCTATGAGATCGTTCCGCTTGTCGGAGTGAGCGCCTATACAGTCAGCCAATGGATTAAGGCTTGGAAAAAGGAGGCCAAGCCGCATTGAAGGTCGGCAATAAAGGGCGACCGCGGGGGCTTTACCGAAAATTGCTTCCACATGAAGAACGGGAAATTCGCGCGTGCAATCACGGATTGTTGTCCAGATCAGCTGAAATAGCCATTTGCACGCTGGACTCGACAAGCGGTGCAAACTCTGATCAAACAGAAATATTCTGTGGATTTGAGCTTGCAGGCGGTCAGCAATTACTTGAATATGCGGGGCTTTTCCCCGCAAAAGCCGACTCGACGGGCGTATGAACGCAATGATCAGCAAGTTCGCATCTGGTTGGAAAAAGAGTATCCGGCTATTGCAGCTCGCGCCCGACAGGAAAAAGCGGAAATTCACTGGGGAGATGAAACCGGATTGCGCAGCGACGATGTTAAAGGGAGAAGCTATGCGCCGAAAGGGAAAACTCCGGTGCAATATGTGAAAGCTGCTCCCGAAAAAATTGAATATGATCAGCACCGTCACGAATCGCGGATTGATGCGTTTTATGTTTTACCGTGAAACTATGACCGCACAATTATTGATTCAATTCTTGAAACGGCTGATTCGCTCTTCTCAGAAGAAGATCTTTCTGATTTTGGATAACTTTACGTGTTCATCACAGCAAACTTCTGCAGGAGTGGCTGACGGAAAACAAGGCTTTTATTGAAATCTTTTATCTGCCAAGCTACAGTCCAGATCTGAATCCTGACGAATTACTGAACCGGGATTTGAAAGCGGCCCTTTCCAAAACTCCTGCGGCAAAACGGGATGGAGAGCTTGAGAAACATGCAAAATCCCATATGCGAAGCATTCAAAAACACCCAGAGAAGATCAAAGCTTTTTTCACAAGGAGTCTGTCAGATACGCCAGCTGAACCACAAGGATTAAAGCGTGGGAACAATATGAAAAATGATGGTATAAGAAAACTGCTCCCTTTTGAAAAAGAGCTCTTGACAATGTCGTTGGAATATGGTATAATTATATAGTATAACCAAAAATTACAGGAAAGAATTCTGGATGAACAACAGCATACTGGACTATGAACCCCTCTATGAAAAGCTGCGGAAAAAGCTGCTGGAACAAATAGAGGAGGAACATCTGACTTCTCTGCCGAATGAAAAGGAACTGATGTCCCGCTATCATGTCTCTCGCAACACATTGCGCAGGGCGATTCTGGAATTGACAGAGGCGAAAATACTGCGTCCGGTTCAGGGAATCGGAACACTGGTAAACCCGGTTTCGGATCTGAAGGAGGACAGTCAGATTCTGCTGATTTATGATGTTGCAATGCCGGTATATCAGCAGGAAATTTTCCGAGAGCTGCTGTTCCGGCTCGGACAAAGCAGACTGCGGACCAGTGTACTGATGGTGGACAAGGAAAATGTCGATGCCGACATTCTGAAATCCCATCTGAAAGAGTGCGATGCGGTAATCGTTGATATGTACTGCAGTTTTTCTCCGATAATCCGCGAGCAGGTGGCACAGTGCGGTAAAAAGCGGATCTGTCTGCGATGGGATGCAACCCGTTTTCAGTTTCCGTCAGTAGAAACAGATCTGGCGGAAGGGGTTTATTTGCTGACGAAGCATCTGCTGGATCTCGGTCACCGAAAATTTTTCCTGATGCTCAATTCAAATGATTCAAGGAGAATGCCCGGATTTTTGCGGGCTTTAGAAGAATACAAGCTTGATTCTTCTGCATACCACATTCTTCCACGGGACTGGAAAAAATCTGCCAGGGAACGGAAGTATGATATGGCATATGCTCGCGAAATGCTGGCAGTTCGTACAAATGAAACCGCGATTCTCTGTAACAATGACTGTCTTGCTCTTTGCGCGGAAGAACTTCTTCTTGCCAATGAGATCCGGATTCCGGAAGATGTTTTCAGTCGTCGGATTCGACAACATTGCCGATTCCGTAGATTTCCCGGTCCCGCTGACAACCTGTTCCGGAAAAATGGAGGAGCTGATCCGGGAGGCGATCGCCTATCTGTTTTCCAACAGAAAACCCAATGAAATGTTTTATAAGAAAATTATGCCGGAACTGGTGATTCGTCAATCCACCGGTCCGGTAAAACAACCAAATGAAGGAGGGTGTGAACATGTTTCGTTTCAAAGGGAGAAAATTTACTTTGATAGAACTTCTTGTCATTGTCGCGATTATTGCAATCCTTATGGCTGTTCTTCTTCCGTCTCTTCAGAAGGCAAGGGCTTCCGGGTTGAAGGCAAATTGCATTTCCAATTTGAAGCAGTGGAGTCTGGCATTTGCCTCGTATGCGGGGGATAACAACGATATGGTTCCCTGGAAAAACTATGACTGCAACAACCGGGGACGGCATATACTGGATCTTACCTTCAAGTATTTGATAAAATCAAACCTCTCAATTTTTGATTACAATAAAAAGAAGTTCAAAAACTACTCTGCCCGGCACCTCCACTCATGGCCGATGGCTGGATCTCTCGCAGTCTTTACGGCGTTAATTACGCGGTTTCCGGAAATATGTGGGCCAATGAATCAAAACCAATGAAAAAGTATTTTTCCGCCTACAAATCGCCGTCACAGGTTTTTCTTGAGGCGGACAATGCCAGGCAGCTGTATATTTCAGCGCCGACGGAAGTTGCCCCGCAGACAATCGCTCCGATGAGCAAGACCTTCCATTATCTTCATGGCGGAACGGCAAATCTGCTGTTTTTAGACGGGCATACGGGATTCTGCCGTCCGCCGGTCAACAAATGGAGCCTGATCCAGAACGGGTATGCGTTTTATGTAGAATAAAAAAATCGGAGAAAATCAATGTTAAAATCCTCAATTTCCCTGATATTGCTCTTCTCATTCGGAGCGTTTGCCGGCAATGTCCAGTTCCCGGACGCGGACCAGATTGATCCGCTGATCCGCTATCAGAAGAACAGCAAGCTGGAAGTGGCTCCGGATGGAACGTTGCGAGTCAATGGAAAAATTCACTATTTTCTTTCTGCGCAGATTTCGATGGCTCATCCCTGGGCGAACACCCTGAAAGTTCCGGGTGTACCTGAGGCTCTTGGATGGCTGTACAACAAGTACCCGGACTATGATTCTCTTCAACGGGTCGGATTTGACTTTATCGGGACCTCTGTCCCGCCGTATTTTCTAAAGGAATACAGTAAAACGGTCAACATTGACCAGCTGAAAGATACACCGGTTGTCCGTGCGGAACAGAAACAGCTCTGGCAGAGCGGTCTTCCGGTTTATATCGACATTACCTGTTTTGAATGGGTGAGAGGGTGTCTTGCTTACGGCTGGATGGGGTGCAAGCAGAGCGATATTCCGGAAGAAGCGCGCAACACCCGTTACAAAACACCTTTCAACCGTTGGGCACCATACAGCTTCATGCATCCCGCCGGACGGGAAATCTATCGGAAAATGTGGACCGAAACGGTTCGGTTCGCCAAGAAACACGGCACAAAAAATCCTCGCATACGAACTCTTCAATGAGGCGGGTTACAACGATCCATCCGACTACAATCGGAAACTGTTTGCCGGGTATCTGAAACAGAAATATAAAAATCCGGAAGAGATGAACCGTCTCTGGAAAAGCTCGTATGCGTCGTTCGAGGCTGCGTCTCGATTCAAGGATCAGAAGGAGAATCTCGGACTGTTCGTCGAATGGGGAAAGTTCATGGAGGAGTGCGCAGTCGATCTCTGCGCGTTCGGACAGGCGGAAATCCGCAAGATTGATCCGAATGCTTATGTGACCAATCAGATTAACGGCGGAGGCATGTATCGGACCATTTCCGTCAACAATTTCAACATGTACCGGATGTCGAAAGTGCTGAATGCGGTCGTCTATCCAACCGGAGGAGCCAATACACAGCCTGCAGGTTTGCACAGGGAACCGGTCCGGACTTTGGATGCACCCGATTTCGTCGGTCAGGACTCTCTTGTCACATACGCATATTACAAAGTTCTTGCAGAAGGGAAACCGCTGTTCAACGATGAAAACTACGGAACGGGACGTTCGCTTTTCAATGCGGTTTGGCAGGATGCGATCCATCACTCCAGCGCCACTAATTTCTGGGCGTGGGGATCCGGGGTCGGACGGTTGAAGCCACATGAACGTAATATCAAAGGCATGCAGGATTCCGCGAAAAAGTTCGGCTGGGAACTGCTGAATCCGTTTGCGTTTGCTCCTGAACGTCTGACTGAATTTGCTCAGGCGAAAAAAGAGATCGCGAAATTCGGAGAGTTCTTCCTGCCGCGAGACAGAGGAATCAAAACGGAAACAGCGGTTCTTCTTTCTTATCCGACTTCGCGTCGGACAGGGTTCCGGTCCGATCTGCCCGACACGCATCTGATGCCGCTTTATACCAATGCTTTGATTTTCTCACATCATCCAACCGATGTGATTGCGGAAGAACATCTGGCGGAGGGACGCGCCGACCGCTACAAAGTCATCGTCGCCGCGGGAGTCAGCAACACCATGCCGGGAACGGTGAAGCATCTGATGGAGTTTGTCCAACGGGGCGGCGTTCTGATTCTCGGACGCACCTTCCCCGGAATGGATGAATACGACAATCCCAATCCGGAATGGGAATCCTATCCCGGCTGGAAGATCCGTGCCACGGAAGTTCCAGCCGCCGGATATGCCGCATTCGAGACCCGTTTCCGGGCGGCGTTCTGCCCGGAGACCTGAAAGGCCGTCTCTCCCTCACCCCCCTCCTTCGAAGGGAAGTGGGAAGAGATCGGAAAGTGCGCCGGACGCGGGGCCCTTTTCCGCAGAGCCTTCGGAAAAGGATGGGTCTACCTCATTCTGCCCGAACTGCGCATATATCCGCTGGCGGCGCTGCTCGGCGGTATTCTTGAACGGCATCAAGTTCGCCCGCCGCTTGTCATTGCAAACGCGAATGGAACCGAACTGCCTCCGAACATTGAACTGCATGTTTCGAAACTCAATGGGAAACACGCCGCATTTCTGTTCAACTACGACTCGTATCCGAAACTGATTACGCTGAAACCGGAACGGAAGAGCGCCGCATTCGATCTGATTTTCCGTAAGAAACTGCCGGAAACAAAACATGGATTTCTCTATCTTCTTCCGGCGCAGAGTCGTGGAATCGTCGCTTTCGGAGAAGAATCGCTCTACAAGGAGTTTGGACCGTTTACGCCGATTTCCGAAGATGGGCTTCTGGCGGAAAAACGCCTGGAGGAAGAGAAACAGGAACAGAAACGCAGAGCGGTCAAAACGCAGTATTCTCCCGATCCTCTGCGGACACGGACAATTGATCTGCGTCCGTTCTGCAACCGCGAATACGTGGACAACAAAGCTGGCGACGGAGTCGGCGGCTGGTCCGACGAAGGACGCTCGATGAGCCTGGAACATGTTCCCTTCTATCCCGAAGTGCTGGACGGAGTCCCATGTGATTTCATCCGTCCGGATATGAACGAATACAAAACCTGCATTGTACTGCAATCCACCCGCGGAACGAATGCCGCACTTCCGGAGGCGGTCCGCGGAATTCCGGTTCATGCAAAGGTGAAGAATCTCTATTTCTTCCATACGACCGTCTGGGCGGAAAAGAACAAACAAGTTCTGACCTACCGGATTCACTATGCCGACGGAAAATCGCTCGACCTCCCGGTCCGTGTGGGGAAAGAGATCGGCGACTGGTATCTGGCGTCAACCCCCGTCGAACAGAAGAAGCGGATTGCCTGGCGCAACAGTAATGGGCATGGATTCTTTCTCTGGCAGTGGAAAAATCCCCGTCCCGAAACGGAAATCCTCTCTCTCGACATCCTCTCCGCAAACGGTTCGACCGTTCCGATCGTGCTGGGAATCACGATGGAGGAAGCCGGCTCTTCTCCGCTGATACCAATCTCCAGCGCGGAAGAATTCGACACATTCTTCATCCCGGAAATGCATTATCAGAAAACAATGCGCCATAAAATTCTGCTGGAACCCACGGACGGTCACGGTTTGCGCATCCGCACTAAAGATTCCAACAGCGGATTTATCAGCCGCCGTAACTTCGGAAAAGGAAGCGTTTCTCTGGAACTGCTGAACGAGTCACAGAATCCCCGGATCACTCTTCATCTTCTGCAACGTGCAAAAGAATATTTTTTCTCTCTCTCAACTTCAAGGCCCGGAAAGGATTTCTTGCGGAAATCCGCAACGGAAAGGAAGTTGTCCGGAAAGAGTTCGGAGTTCCTGGCGTCAAGACAGGAACTCCCTATCTGCTGACCGGAACTTATACCGGAAAGAGTGTTCAGTTCAAACTCAATGGAACGCTGCTTGCGGAACTTCCGGCACCCTCCGGAGCGCGGGGCAGGATCACCTTGCACCAGAACTGGTGGAATGCGGTCTGCATCAGCAAGCTCGGATTCGAATAAAACAGAGGAACTCCGGAGATAAGGGGCTGTTGCAAAACCTCATGGTTTTACAACAGTTCCGCAATTCCACTTTTCTTTCCCGGCAGAAGAACATGCCGTCAACGTATTTCCAGCAAAAAAAAGCGGCAGGAAAATCTGCCGCGCCATCCCCTTTTCTTGTTTTACTTCTTTTCACGGGGAAAAGAAGTAAATGGCGGAGAGAGTGGGATTCGAACCCACGTAGAGTTGCCCCTAACCACATTTCCAATGTGGCGCCTTCGACCACTCGACCATCTCTCCGAATGATTTTCTAAATATAGTCCCTGATTTGCGAAAATCAAGCGCCGATCACGCTAATTTTCGTTTTTATCGGCATCGGTGTGCCAGAAAAGTTCCCGGTAGCGGATGAAATACCCCAGACCGGAAAGCACCGTCACCAGCACGATTCCGCAGAGATACGCGATCCAGACGTACCAGAGCCGTATGCCGAACCACTTCGCGCTGTGCAGGTCAAACTCCCATACCCAAGACGCTCCCGCGATCGCCAGCATTACCATCTGAAGCGCCGTCTTCAGCTTCCCCCACCGGTCCGCCGAAATCACCACCTGCTTTTTTTGCCGCCAGCGTCCGCAGGCCCGTCACCATGAATTCCCGACAGAGCACCGCCACCGCGATCCACGCGGGCATCAGCCGGTACTCCACCGCGATCAGCATCGTCGCCGTTACGAAGATCTTGTCCGCCAGCGGATCCATCAGCGCGCCGAAATCGGTGATCTGATTCCAGCGCCTCGCCAGATGCCCGTCCAGCAGGTCGGTCGTCCCCGCCAGAATCGCCAGAATGTACGCCCCCAGTCGCAGCGGAAAGACGCAGCTCTCCGCAAGATAGTAGTGGTTCGCCAATGTCGCCAGCACCACGAAAATCATCACCATGATAATGCGGCTGACGGTCAGGATATTCGGCAGATTTTTACGCATGTGTTGTTCCCTTTGTGTGTATGCGGACCGGTTCCGCAATGAGATCGTACCCTTTCGCGCCGATCACTCTGACCCGGCAGAACTCTCCTTCGTGGAGTCGTTTCGGTTCCGGAATGATGATGACGTTGTCGATTTCCGGCGCATCCATCGGGCCGCGCGCGATCGCCACGCGGTCGTCGATCTCGTCGATCAACACCCGGAACTCTTTTCCTTCCAGATTCCTGTTTGCCCGCTTCATCCGTGAGAGCTGCTGTTTCATCAGTTTCGTCGAACGTGCCTCGGCAAGCTCTGCCGGAATCTGGTCCGGCAATTTTGCCGCCGGTGTCCCCGGCTCCGGTGAGTAGGGGAATACGCCGCACCGTTCAAAACGGAATTTCCGGGCGAATGCCAGCAGCTCTTCGAACTCCTCTTCGCTCTCCCCGGGAATCCGGTGATGAAGGTGGTCCGCAGCGTCAGGCCGGGAATCCGCCGCCGCAGCGTCGAAAGCAGCGTTTCGATCTCCTCCCTGGTCACGTGGCGGTTCATCGCCCGCAGGATCCGGTCGGAGATGTGCTGGAGCGGAATGTCGAGATAGGGCAGCACCTTCGTATCCTGCCGCGCCAGAAAATCGATCAGCCCTTCCGTGTAGTGAGCCGGATGCGTGTAGAGCAGCCGGATGACGAAATCCCCTTCGAGCGTTCAGCTCCTCCAGCAGAAGCTGGAGATTTTCCCCCGCTTCGGGGCGATCCATGCCGAAAGCGGTGATGTCCTGCGCGATCACCAGCAGTTCGCGCACTCCGTTGCCGATCAGAGCCTTCGCCTCCGCCGTCACCGAGGCGATGGAACGGCTGCGCAACGATCCCCGGATTCCCGGAATGCTGCAATAGGTGCAGCGGTTGTTGCAGCCGTCGGCAATTTTGAGGTAGGCCAGATGCGGCAGGGTAAGCTGAAGTCGCGGCGTAGTTTCGTCGTAGAGATAGCAGGGCGAACCGGCGGGCGCCGGGGCGTCGCCGCCGTCGAGCAGTTCGGCGAGTTTCGCCGTCTGATTGACTCCTGTCCAGAGGTCAACTTCTGGAAATTTCTTCTTTACATCGCCCGCTTTGTCCCACTCCGTGAGGCAGCCGGAAACCACCAGACGGCGGCCTTCGGCGGCACGTTCCATTCAATCGCTTCGCGGATTGCCGCAAACGCCTCTTCCCGTGCGGCAGGTAGGAAGGCGCAGGTGTTGATCACATACAGATCCGCTTCTTCCGGATCGAACGTCAGCGTGCGGCCGGAACTGAGCAGTGTTCCTGCAATCACCTCCGTGTCGACGAGATTTTTGGAGCAGCCGAGGCTGACCAGGAAGAGTGCCGACGGTGCGGCGGGTTGTTTTTTCTGCGCGATTCCATAGATAGTTCACTCCTGTCTGATATGGCTCCAGACATATTCGGCCGCCTTCCGGTCGGGTGCGACCACCACCGGTGCTTTCAGCCGCCAGCGCGCCGACCCGGGCGTGAGATTGAAATTCCCGCCGGAAACGACCTCCAGCCCCAGTTCCCGACCGTCGGCGAAACAGCTGGTGAACCCCGCCGCCCGGACAATCGGCAGGCCGCCCGCGAGATCCCACAGCTTGCAGCTCTGCACGTAGGCGAGGATTCTTCCTTTCAACAGCGCGTAGTAACAGCCGACGCAGGTGCTCCAGGCGAACACCTGGTTGGGCAGATCGAACCGCCACAACTTTGCGCCCTGCTGCGGAATGCAGATGTGTCCGGCCGGTGATAGCTCCATGCGCCGTGGCTGGAATGGTGTCACTTCCGGGTTGCCGCTTTGAAGAGCGCGGGCCGAGAACAGGGTGCCGCGGCAGGTGATGAGCGCCTCGTCATCGACCGGCATGTAGATTGCGCCTTCGGTGAGCACACCCTTCTCCATTCTGCCGATGGAGATGCCCCAGAGCGGCACATGGGCGGAGTAGGGGGCGGTACCGTCAATTGGATCGACCACATGGCAGATGCCGCGCAACGCCTCGTCGAGGTACTCCTCCGTTCTGGTGCCGACGCTCTCTTCGCCGATCATGAAGCTGCCTGCCGCGGGGCGGTCGAATGCTTCGGCGAATCTTTGTTCAATCGCACGGTCGGCATTGGTTACGACTGTCTGATCCGCTTTGAGTTCAACCTGCGGCGCGGACCAGGAGGCGAGGGCGAGCGCACCGGCTTCCCTTCAATAAACTTAAAATGTTGTCGATTTTCCAGTTGCGCATGATTTTCCGGAGCCGCCGTATCGAATTCTTCGAAAAGTATGATTTTATACAATAGATTATTATTTCATTTTTACAAATCGGAAGCTTGCTTTTTTGCGAGGATATTATATTTTTAAGAGAAGTATTTTTCTGCCGGCCCTGTAAATGCCGGCGTTTTTCAATCGCGGAGAAAATTCCCATGCTGAAATTATCCAAACTGTTCGGTGACCATGCGGTGCTTCAGCGCAACCGTACGATTGTGGTCTGGGGGTGGTGTGATCCCTTTACTTCTGTGAGCGGAACCCTGGGTACGGCGACCGCCGCCGCCCGTTCCGGCGGAGACGGGCGTTTCACGCTTCGTTTTCCGGCGCTTCCGGCGGGCGGTCCGCTGAAGCTGACGGTGGAGGCGAAAAGCACCGGAGAAACAGTCTCCTCCTCGGATCTGCTGATCGGCGAGGTGTGGGTGGCGAGCGGGCAGTCCAACATGCAGTTCTGTGCAGGGGAACTCACGTCGCGGATCGAGACGATCCGACGGGAGACTTCGCCTTCGATGCCGCTGCGGATGTTCACCGTGCCGCGGACCGCGCAGATCGCTCCGCCGCTGGATGCCGAAGGCGAATGGCAGCTTCATCTGCCGGAGAATGTTGACTCCTGGTCGGCGGTGGGATTGTTTTTCGGGCGCAGGCTGCACCGGGAACTCAACGTGCCGGTGGGGGTGATCGCCTCCAGCTGGGGCGGTACGATCGCCGAGGCGTGGACCAGCCGGGAGATGCTGATGCGCAATCCGGACTTCGCCGCCGATGTGGCCCGGTATGAATTAAATGTGAGTCGCCCCGAATACTGGGATTCCCTTTCCGAGGAGGATTTGAGGCTGACTGAAGTCGGGGAGGCCGCGATTATGCGGCGGTTGCGACAGCTGCTGCCGCCACTCTCGGAGCGGGGCGTGACGGAGCGATGGTTCGCCCCGGAATACGATGATTCCGACTGGGAGCGGGCGAAACTGCCCCGTTCCTGGACGGAGCTGCGGATCAATTTCAACGGAATCGTCTGGTTCCGCCGCGAGGTGGAGATCCCGGCAGAATGGGCCGGGCGTGATCTGAACTTGTCGATCGGCGGAGTGGACAAGCACGATGTGACCTGGTTCGACGGCGTGGAGGTCGGGCGGACCGGTGAGGGGGTGGAGACCGAGTGGTGGAATCTGCCGCGCACCTACCGGATTCCCGGGGAACGGGTGCGGGCCGGCCGGCGCATCATCGCTGTGCGGGACTACTCCTTCCTCTACGACGGCGGCATGATCGGCCCGGCGGAGCAGATGCATCTCGTCCCGGCGGACGGCGAAGGGAAAGCGATTCCGCTTGCCGGCGAATGGAGCTATGCGGTTGAATCGAATATCGGCTGGATGAAGGACCGGGTCAACTCCATGGGAACCGGGAATCCGAACTCGTATGGGATGCTGTTCGACAACATGATTCGGCCGCTGATTCCGCTGGCGATGCGCGGCGTGATCTGGTATCAGGGGAGTCCAACGAGCGGGCGCCGCAGCTGTACCGGAAGCTGATGGAGGAGCTGATCGCCGACTGGCGTTTCCGCTGGGGGCAGGGGGATTTCCCTTCCTGCAGGTGATTCTGGCGGGATTCCGCAATCCGGAGCTTTATCAGGCGAGGGCGTTGTGGCCGCAGATCCGTGAAGCGCAGGCTCTCGCGGCCGCGGCGAGCGGGAATCTGACCGCTTCCGCCATCGATCTCGGGGAGGCCTCGGACATTCATCCGCATCGGAAGCAGGAGGTCGGCGAACGGTTGGCGCTGGCGGCGTTGGAGCAGGCGTACAGTCGGCCGGTGGTCGGTTCCGGGCCGGTGTTCCGCGAGATGAAGCTGGAGGAGGGGGCGATCCGGCTCTGCTTCGACCACTGCGGCGCGGGATTGACGGCGCACGGACGGGAACTGGTTGGATTCTGGATCGCCGATCACTCCCGGGTGTTTTATCCGGCGACGGCGGTGATCAGCGAAAACACCGTGCTGGTCTCTTCACCGGAGGTTTCCGCGCCGGTGGCGGTCCGCTATGCGTGGGCGGACAACCCGGAGGAGGCCAATCTCTACAACAGCGCGGGACTGCCCGCAAGCTCCTTCCGGACCGACACCTGGGAGGTGTGAACGCCCGGGCAGGGAGATTTGCGCCGGAGTTCTTGACTTTGGCGCGGGCGGAGCTATGTTAAAAGAGAGGATCCTGTAACAGCAAGGAGGGCGAATACGATGAGCAAGAGTCACGACGTCAAGAAGGAGACCAAAAGGCGCCGGCCAAGACCCTGAAGGAGAAGCGCGCGGAAAAGCGTGCCAAACGCGGCGAGTGACGCATCGCCCGAAAAAAAGAAAAGGGGCTGTCGCATACCGTATGTGGTTTTGCAACAGCCCTTTTTTGCTTCCCTCCCGGGAAATCATTTCATCGTCAGAACCACTTTGCCGATGTTTTCGCAGCGGCGGAGTACGCCGTGCGCCTCGTTCACCTGCTGAATCGGGAATACCGCGTGGATGTTGGTGACCAGCTTCCCGGCGGTGAAGAGCGGCCACAGTTCCCGCTGCAGTGCACGCAGGATGTTGCTTTTCTCCTCCGGGGTGCGGCTGCGCAGCGTGCTGCCGATGAGCCGGATGCGTTTCCGCCAGACCGTTTCGAGGTTGATGGTGGTTTCCGCGCCGCCCATCGTGGCGATCATGATCCAGCGGCCGCCGAAGACCATGTTGCGGAAGCATTCGCCCATCAGTTTGCCGCCGATGCAGTCGAGCGCGACGGTCGGCGGATGCGCTTCGATCACCGGGCGGACATCCTCCTTGCGGTAGTCGAGCACGTAGTCCGCGCCGAGGCGGCGGACGAATTCCGCCTTTTCCGGCGAATCGATCGTGGTGATGACCTCCGCCCCCCATCTGCTTGGCGAACTGAATCGCCGCCAGGCCGACACCGCTGGCCCCCGCCTGCATGTAGAAGACGTCGCCCGGCTTCATGCCGCCGGCCTCCTGCTTCAGATTGAGGTAGACCGTACACCACACCTCCGGCAGCGAGGCCGCCTCGATCATCGAGAGCCCCTCCGGAATCGGAATGACCATTCCCGCCGGAACCGTGACCTTCTGCGAATAGCCGCCGCCGCCGAGCAGGGCGCACACCTTGTCTCCGGGCTTGACCGCCGCGTCGGCCGGGGCTTCGAGCACCACGCCGGAGACTTCGAGACCGCACCACTGCGGCCAGTCCGGCGGCGACGCGTAGCAGCCGTCCTTCTGCATCAGGTCGGCGCGGTTGACCGCCGCCGCGTGGACGTCGATCAGCACTTCGCCCTCTTTGCGGACCGGATCCGGCACCTCGCTCCAGACGAAGTTCTGTTTGTCGTCAAAAATCATTGCATACATGGGCTTACCTCCATTGTGTGTATCCGGCTGCCGCCAGAGTGATTTCGTGTACCAGATAGTCGTGATCGTAACTGTAGGTGCTCTTGCCTTCGCCGCGGATCACTCTCGCCAGTTCTTTGAACTGCTCGACATACCGGTCGGTCTGCGGCGGGAAGCGGAGCGTGTGCTCGCCCGCCGGGAAACTCCCGGAGTTCTCACCGAGCGAGAGCGAAAGTTCCACCGGACGGCCGTCGAACCGCTCCAGGGGACTGAATTCGATCACCCCCCTGCTTCCGGCGATCCGCATCCGGCGCTGACACCCCGGGGCTCTGCTGCTGGAGCGCAGCGTCACCGACGCGTGCGGATACTCCAGCACCGCCATGCAGCTGTTCCGGGTGGTTTCCGGGCAGCCGGGGGCGGATTTCAGGAAGGGAGTCACCTGTTCCGGCCGCCCCATCGCGGCGACGACGAAGTCGATCAGGTGGCACCCGAGGTTGTACATGATTCCGCCCCGGAATTTGCCGATGTACTCCTGGTACTCATCGCCGCCGTAGTTATGGTTCATGTCGGCTTCGATTTCGAACACCTCGCCGATCAGCTTCTCCCGTACCGCGGCGATGCAGAACTGAAACGCCGGATTGCCGCGGAACATGAACCCCATCTGGAACGGCAGATTCCGTTCACGGCAGCCGTCGAGCAGTTTGCGGTAGAGGGCAAGGTCCTCTCCCGCCGGTTTGTCCATGTGCATGGCCAAGTTGTGCTCCATGCAGCGGAGCGCGGTCGGTACGAGTTCGTTGTTCGGCACCTCCACCGTGACCGCCTGCAGACCGGGATAGTTCAGCACCTCCTCTTCGGTCATCCACTTCAATCCTTCGTAGGGCTGAAGGTTTTTCCCGGAAAATTTCGGCGTGGTCGAGGTGGCGTTGTCGTCGACGACGCCGACGATTTCAAACAGTTCCGGCAGCCGGCGCAGTGCGGTGATCTTGCCGGAGGCGTGTTCGTGACAGACGCCGATCTGAGCGATTTTGATCTTTTCCATCGGGGAAACCTCCGTTATTTCTTCCATTCGGTGTAGCCGGAAACGGCGAGAACCGTCTTCTGGACCAGGTGCTCGTGCTCCAGCGTGTAGGGGTTCTGCTTCTCTCCCCGGAGATAGGCTGCGAAATCCTCCAGCTGGTCGATGTAGCGGTCGCGCATCGGGCCGAAGGTGAGCATGTGCTCGCCCGCGGCGAAGGATTCATTCCCCTCCTTGAGGAAGAATCGCGCCGAGAGCGGCGTGTCGTTGAACTTCGGGTAGGCGACGTAGCCCTGTTCGAGCGGGCAGAGTTCGAAGGTCGCGTTGGTGCCGCTGACGAAGAGGCGGCGGGAACGCTGGCCGTCCGCCTGCTGCAGCGCGGTCTGGATCGTGGCGATCGTCTTCGGATAGAGCAATACCGCGTGGCCGTTGTCGTTGAGGCCGTCCGCATCGAGCTGCTGCTGGAAGGAGACGATCCGGTCCGGCGCGCCGAGCATCGAGATGAGGATGTCGACCAGGTGCGAGCCGAAGTCGAAGATGCCGCCGCCCCGGTAGGTGGAGAGCCACTGGCGGAACGGCTGACTGTCCCGTCCCCGGCTCATCGAGGTGTAGACTTCGAAGATCTGCCCGAACCACCCTTTGCGGGCGGCATCGATGCAGAACTGGATCGCCGGATTGCCGCGGAACATGTAGGCCATCTGCAGAATGACGTGATTTTTCCGGCAGAGGTCGAGCAGTTTGTCGAACTCCTCGAGGTTCTCGCCGCCGGGTTTATCCATGTGCATGTGGATGCCGCGTTCGGCGCAGCGCATGGCGGTCGGCACAAGTTCGGTCATCTCGGTCTCCACCGCGACGGCGTCGAGGCCGGGATAATTGAGAATTTCTTCCTGCGACATCCAGCGCAGCCCCTCGTAGCAGGCGCGTTTTCCGAAGGTTTCCCGGTCGACGGGGGATTCGGCGCAGACGCCGACGATTTCGAACTCCTCCGGCATGGTGCGCATCGTCGCCATCTTGCCTTCGGCGTGCTCGTGGCGGACGCCGATCTGAGCGATTCGGATTCTTTTTTTCATCAGTAACTTCCCTGAAACTTAATGCAACACGTTACGCCAGAGTCGTCCAGTCGAAGACGATTCCCATCGGCGGATTCTTCTCTTCCGCGAGCATCCGGTAGATTTCGTGCGCCTTCTGCGGGGAGACGATCTCCGAAATGATCGGACTGGCCTTGATCTTGCCGTTGGCGACCAGTTTCAGAAAGGCGCGGTAATCATCCTGCTCGGTCCAGTGGTACGGGGCGGATTCCAGCTTTGCCCGGCTGCGGGTGTGCGCGCCGAAGAGCTGGACGCCGCGCCCGTGCACGTATTTGTAGAAGTCGATCGGCACGTCGGAAACCCGGGTGCAGCCGAGCAGGGCAATCCGCCCCTCCCAGGCGACGTACTCCAGCGCCTGCTGGAGCGCGGCGGCGCTGCCGGTGACTTCGACGATCGCCCGGACCCCTTCGCCGCCGGTGATCTCGCGGATCTGGTCGAGGTAGTCCTTGTCGCCGGGGTTGAGCGCGTAGTCCGCGCCGAGCTTCATCGCCAGCGCGCGCCGTTCGGGCGAGAAGTCGGAGACGATCATCGGCACCGCACCGCAGAGCAGGGCAACCTGCAGCGCGAACACGCCGAGAATGCCCTGACCGGCGACCATGGCGCTTTCGCCGATTTCGAGATGGAGCTTGCGCACGCCGTTGAAGGAGAACGAGGCGATGTGGGCGAATGCGGCGTCGAGCATGCTCACCTTCTCCGGAATGCGGACCAGATTCTCATCTTTGACCGAATAGAGCTGGTGTCCCGCCCAGTTGACCACCACCCGGTCGCCGACTTTGACTTTGCTGACCGCGTCGCCGACCTGAACCACTTCCCCCGCGCCGCAGTAGCCCGTCATGTAGGGGAAGGTGGGGTGGGCGTTCGGCATATCCATCGACCAGGCGCGTTCGGTGCCCGCGCTGACCACGGTGTAGAAGTTACGGATCAGCACCTGATCCGGCTTGAGTTCTGGAGTTTCCGTCTCCTTGAGCGTCGCGTTGCTGACCGACTCCATGATGATCTGATAGTTCTTCATCGCATGTTCTCCTGGGTGGAGCCAATTTCAAAAAGATTGGCTTTTTCTTGTAAATAACTCTTTTTCTCATGTGCCAAGCCCATCTTGACACATCCAGTACGACTTTTTTCAAAAAAGCCGTAAAAATCGATTTTTTTGTGAGAACCTCCTTTCCCGTTGCCACAGGAGTTGCATTTTTTCAATTTTTAATCGGACTTAAATCAATCTATTCAAGCATGTTGAACAGTTGCTTCACCGTAATGGCGATTACGCCGAACATCAGATGACACAGGACTTTCCAATGCCCTTTCACCCTGACATGACGTGCGCCATAGTTGTCTTTCAAATCCGAATTTACCCGCTCAACCGTTGAACGCTCCCGATAACGAATCTTTCGGGCAGGAGGCAATTCAACCGTTCCTCCCCGCCGTGGATTGGGATCAATAACCGGAATATGTCCCATCTTTTTCGAAACAGCCTTGATTTCTTCCGCGTCATAGGCGCAATCCGCTAAATCATACAGAATTTTTGCTCGTGCCGAAGACATCTGTATCAAAGGGATTGCCGCTTGACTGTCGTGCAATGAGGCTGAACTTAAAATCGCAGCTAGTGGAACTTCCCCGTCCCCAACCGCAAGATGGAGTTTGTAGCCGCACCAATAGGACGTTTTACCTTTGCTGTCGCGTTTACCGCCCCAGTCGCAACCTTGCGGGAGATCGGCAAGATTCTCCGGTAGTGTTTGATGCACTTGCAATTCAAGCCGCCGGGTTTTGATCTCTGCGATTTCCTGTTTGGACAACGCCGCTTTCTCCGCTATACTTTTTCGCCCGCGTTTCTTCTTGAGCTTGAGCTTCGGCTTGTTTTTTGCGGCAAGCTTTTTCGCGACCGATGATTGCGGTTGAATCAAGGCTTGCGTGTCCCACCAATTTGTCGGTATAATTTTCCCGAACAACTGCCGCATGGATTGCATTGCAGACTTTCTCCCGGGAAAAATTCCGAACGCTCTTGAAAATGTCGCTTCGGAGGGGACTTCTCCTCGATATTCCCAACCGCAAAGCCTGCGTAAACTCGGATTTGTTTTCAAATTTTCAATCAACCCCTTCGTCGTCGGAAAGTCATAGACCGCTTTCAAGAAAAATGCCCGAAGCATTTTCTCCCGGTCTTTCATCGGCCGTCCCAATCCCGCTCCAGCGTAGCGTGCTGGTGATGAATCGTGACGGCTTAATCATTTCAACAATTCGCAAAAACTCCTTCATTTTTGCGGTTAATTCGCACAATTCTTCTTCCAGCAGTGGAAAAAGATATGTTTCCATTGTAAAGTAAAGCTTCGGCAGATCGTTCATTTTTCCTCCAGGTTTGCTACCCCTAAGTTAAAATGAACCTTCTGCCTCTTTTTCATCCCCCAAAATTAAAAACTTTTGAAATTACCTCGGGTGGATTGGTTTTCAAGGCTGGAGCAGCAGCCGGCCGCCGTCGATCACGTGGGAGGAACCGGTGATGAAGGCCGCCTTGTCCGAGCAGAGATAGAGGATGAAATCGACCAGTTCGATCGGTTCCGCCGCCCGGCCGAGCAGGGTTTTCATGTTTGCCATGCCGGGGCGGGTCAGCACCGGTCCCGGGATTACGCAGCAGGCACGGACGTTGTACGGAGCGCCCAGGATCGCCAGCGATTTGGTCATTCCCTTCATGGCGCTCTTCTCCGCCGAGTAGTCGAGCGAGGGGCCGTTGCCGCCCTGTTCACCGGTCACGGAGCCGAAGTTGATGATGACGCCGCGGCGGCGCTCCATCATGCCGCCGAGAATGGCGCGGCAGCAGTAGATGGCGCCGCGCAGATTGACGTCGAGCCCCCAGTCGATCACTTCGATCGGGAGTTTTTCAAAGCTGGCGTAGTTGTTGCAGCAGCGCCCGGACATGCCGCCGGCACAGTTGAGCAGAATGTCCACCGACCCGAAGGTCTCGACCGCCTTCTTCTCCGCCTGTTCCACTTCGGGATACTTGCGGATGTCCACCACCAGCGGCAGGACGTTGCCGCCTGCGGCGCGGATTCCCTCCGCCGCCTTTTCCAGCGCCGCCTGATTGACGTCGCACAGCACGACGTTTGCGCCCGCTTCCGCCAGCTTCTGCCCGGAGAGCAGGCCCATGCCGGGAGGCGCCTCCGGTGATGAATGCGGTTCTTCCTGTGAATTCCATATTTCGATCTCCTTCGCGTTGCCGTTCGCGCCGCCGCCTCTCGCGGCGGTATGTTTTCTGCCCTGGAATATAGTATATTCGGTTTTCAGCTCCGGAACAACCGCCCTTTTGACTTCTTTCTGAAAAAAATTGCGCAAACAGCGATTTGTTTTCACAAAAATCGTGTTATATTGTAAATGAATCATAAAAAAGGAAAATACGGTATGAAAATTCAGGAAATCGCCCGGCTGGCGGGGGTTTCGACCGCCACAGTCTCCCGGGTGTTCAGTCACCATCCGAGCATCCGGCCGGAGGTGAGGGAGCATGTGTTCGCCGTCGCCCGCCAGTACGGATACCACCCGCGCCTCTCGACCCGGCAGCGGAATGTGGTGATCATCACGCCGTACAATTCGGTCTATCCGGTGCAGAGCTGTGTGGATATGATTCTGATGGCGCTGACGCAGGAGCTGCCGAAACGGGGGTTCCGGCTGGAGATTCTGCCGGTCAACAACCGCGAACGGCTCGACAGCATCCAGTTCTGCGCGGCGGTGGCGATCGGGGGCGGAACCGGCGGAGTTCGCCGACTGGGGGGCGCGGTTCCCGGTGCCGCTGGTCATCGTGGACCGCGAGGGGAGAGCGGCGCCTCCGACATTCATTTCGTTCATTCGGATGAGGAGCAGGGGATGCGGATTGCGGTGGATCACCTGTTCCGCAGCGGCTGCCGCCGGATCGGCTGCATCGTCCACGGCTCCCCCGGCACCGGCAACACCGACCGGCGCTGCGCGGCAATCCGCCGGGCGCTGGAGGAGCGGAGTCTCCCCGCCGGGGATTCCCTGCTCCTCTGTTCCGGACCGGGGTCGGAAACCTATGTCGAGCTGATCGGCAAGCTGCTTCGGCAGGGGGTGGACGCCCTCTTCTGCCCGGGCGGAAATGCCGGAATCGTCTCGCTCTACGCCTTCTCGCTCTACAACCGCCGGGTGCCGGACGACATCTCGCTGATCGCGTCGGAACAGACCTTTTTCTCGCGTTACGCGGTGCCGCCGCAGACCACCATCACCCCGGATTATCCGGCGATGGCGTCGGCGACAGTCGATATTATCGAAGCACGGCTCGACGGACAGATGGCGCCGCCGTCGGTGGTGCTTCCCTACAGTCTGCTTTCGCGCGAAAGCGTTGCCGTCCGCTGAAAACAGCGCTTCAGAGCGGCCTGACAATCCAGCCGCCCGACGGCAGCGCCGCCTGTTCGCCCGCTCCCGGAGCGGAGAACTTCGTTTCCGCAGGGGCATCGCTCAAATTGACCGCGACGAGAAGCGTCTCCTCTGACGTGCGGCGGAGGTAGGAGAGCACCTGTTTCGGGGTGCTGTTGTCGACTTTGACCACTTCGCCGCTCTGCAGGGCGTGGCTGCCGCGGCGCAGTTCGACCAGTTTGCGGATCAGCCGCATCCGGCCTTCGCCCGCCGGAGTGAGACCGCGCGCCCAGTCCACCACCAGATTTTTTCCGGTGAAGCGGTTGCTGAAGAGCGAGTGCCGTCTGCCGTCGGCCACCTCCTGCCCGTTGTAGAGGAAGGGTACGCCGTTCATGGTGAAGAGCACGGCGAGCGCGGCATCGACCATGGCGTTCCTGCCGTTCCGTTCCGGACGGGCGTCGTAGTTGTCGCTGGCGATGTCGTGGTTGTCGAAACAGCGCAGGAAGCAAAGTCCCGGTTCACGGTAGAGCGGGTGTTCCTCCCACATCGTCCAGAACTCTTCGGCGGTTTTCTCCCCTTTCAGAATGTCGTTGAGGAGAAAACTGAAGGCGAAGGAGTAGTTGGCGTCGAATGCGGACTTCTGGTCCGCGGTCGGGGCACTTTCGCTTTCCGCCAGCAGGAGGGGGGTGGCTTTCCAGCGCTCCATGCGGCGGCGACCCTCCTCCCAGAAGTCGAGCGGAACCGCACCGCTCACGTCGCAGCGGTAGCCGTCGACGTCGAATTCGCGGAGGAAGTACTCCATATTGCTCCAGAGGTACTCCCGAAGCTCCGGATTGTCGAAGTTCAGCTGCGGAAAGTGCCATCTGCCGTTGACCGGATTGCCGTTTTCATCGCGTTTCACGAAATCCGGATGCTCTTCCAGACAGCGTGCGGCGGGGCCGCAGTGAAAATAGACCAGGTCGAGCAGCACCAGGAGTTTCAACTTGTGGGCGGTGCTGACGAAACTGCGCAGATCCTCATCGGCGCCGTACTCCGGATCGACGGCGAAGTAGTCGCTGATCCGGTAAGGATTTTTCGGATTCTCCATGCCGGACTGCCGCTGACGTTCGCTCCAGAACTCCCGCCGTTCATCCCCGTCGGCCAGCACGACCGGGCAGAGGTAGACCACGTCGACGCCGAGAGAGGCGATGTGCGGCAGCAGCTGTTCCGCCGCGGCCAACGTGCCGTCAAGCGTGAAGCTGCGCAGAAAAATTTGATAGACAACACTTCCCTTTGACAGTCGATTTTTTTGCCCATCCATGAAAACTTCTCCTTGTATTGAGCTTGATCTGCCTTATATTATACTGGAATTCACTGTTTCCGGCAATGGCCGGAGTGACGATTTTTTAACCGATGTGATGAAATGACCGATTGGGAAAACCGGGCGAGAACCATTCCGAATCCCGAGAACTATTTCCGGGGGCGCTCCATCTCCGTCGGATTCCGGCTGCCGGGGGAGCATCCTGCTCTATTTTCACGACTATCCGCATGAGAAGACCATTATCAGCACCCGTTATATGCTGATTCTGCCGACGGTGCCGCTGGAGTATCAGGTGGCGGGGTCCCCGGTCCCGCTGGCACCGGGGAGGCGCTGCTGGTGCACCCTTTTCTGCAGCGGAGCGTGCCGGAGCGGAGTCGCCGCTGTGACCGGCTGATCGTCTCCCTTTGAGGCGGAGGGGGATGAGGATTACTTGCCGCCCGATCCGGTGATGCAGCTGACGGAAACCGCTTCGCTCCATGTCAGCCACCTGGTCGACCGCTACCTTGCCGAAGATACGCTGGGGGCGCTCTTTGAACTGGTCCTTCTGCTGCGGGGAGCTGGGGCGCTCTCCGGCCGGCCGGAAACTGCCGTCGCTCTCGCCGCCGGTGAGCCGGGTGCTCCACCGGATCAATCAGGAGCCGGTCCAGCCGGTTTCCATCAAGGAGCTGGCGGACTTCTCCGGACTCTCCGCCAGCCATCTGCGCTGGCTTTTCCGGCAGGAGATGGGGATCTCCCTCGGCGAATATCTCACGAAACAGCGGCTCACCGGGGCGCGGCGACTGCTGGAGGAGAGTTCCCTGCCGGTCGGGGAGATCGCACGGCGGTGCGGATACGGTTCGATCTACGCCTTCAGCCGCTTCTTCCGCCGGGAGGCGGGGATGTCGCCCCGCGCCTACCGGCTCTCGGAACGGCGGAGCCGCCGTTCCGCTTCCGGTTCGGAGGCAAGCCGGCTCCAGTAGCTTTCGGCGTGTTCCCGGATCGCGAAGTCGAGAAACTCCCGGAATTCATTCCAGGTGGCGAGATAGGAGATCTTCGCTCGCACCGGGCCAGGGAAGCCGCGTCCCCGGAAGTAGTCATGCAGTACTTTGCGTGCCATACACATCGCGCTCGTTTCGCCGTAGAGCTCGACCATTCCGGCGATGTGCCGCTCCACCAGAATTCGCCACTCTTCGAGTGTCGGCGGCGTGTAGGCCTCCGCTTCGGCAATTTCGCGGAAGAGCCACGGATTGCCCATCGCGCCGCGCGCGAGCATCACCGCGTCACAGCCGGTTTCGCGCCGGATCTCCCGGTATTTTTCCAGCGACGTCACGCCGCCGTTGGCGATGATCTGCAATTCCGGCAGCGCCTCGCGCACCGTCCGGATGATGTCGAAGGCGACCGGTCCGGCGTAGAACGCCTCCCGGATTCTGCCGTGGATGGTGACCGCCCGCGCTCCCAGCGCCGCGAGGCCGCGGACCAGTTCGAGCGTCGGCGCCGGATCGTCGAGGGTGACGATCCGGATCTTCGCCGTGACCGGGTGGCGCGACCGTTCGGCGAGGATCCGGAAACAGGCGAGCGCCTGCTCCCGGTGGCGGCCGAGTTCCGCTCCGGCGCCCTTCTTCACCACCTTCGGCACCGGACAGCCGAGGTTGAAATCCAGCAGCGAGAAGTCATACTCATTGAGCACATCCACCGCCTTCTTCAGAAATTCATGGTCGGCGCCCACCAGCTGGACGCCGAGAAACTCCTCCTCCTCTCCGCGCAGAAGCATCCCTTCGGAACGTTTTCGGGCGTAGGCGAGCGAGGCGGCGTCCACCATTTCGGTGAAGGCAAAGCGGCAGCCGCACTCCCGCGCCGCGCGGCGGTAGGGCAAATCGGTGTAGCCGGAGAGCGGCGCGAGAATCAACGCATCCGGCGGGTAAGGGGCGGAAATGTGGCTCATTGGTTGCGTTCCATCTCGCGCTGGAGCCGTCGGAGCGCCTGATTCTGGATCTGGCGCACCCGTTCGTTGGTGCAGTGGAGCATCGCTCCGACCTCATCGAGGGTGCGGACCGGTTCGCCATCCAGCCCGAACCGATACTGAATCACCTTCCGTTCCCGCTCGGAGAGGGTGCCGAGCAGCGCGAGCAGTTGTTCGATATCCTCCAGCCGGACCATCTCCTGATCCGGAGCGGGCGAGGCGTCGTCGGTGACAAAGTTGATGAACTCCCCCCCCTCCGGATCGGCGTCCGACACCGGCGCGTTGAGCGACTGGACGTCGGCGGTACTGTTCCGCCGGAGCCGGGTCACGGTCAGCAGCGGCAGATTCGCCTTGCGCGCCACCTCTTCATCGGTGGGGTCGCGCTCGAGCGATTCGGTCAGGGATTTCACCGCCCGCCGGATCTTGCGCAGATTCATCTGGGTACCGATCGGCACCCGGATCGTCCGGGTCTGCTCGGCGAGCGCCTGGCGGATCGCCTGTTTGATCCACCACGCGCTGTAGGTGCTGAAGCGCGCCCCCTTCGCCGGATCGTACCGGCGGGCGGCGGTCATCAGTCCACGGTTGCCCTCCGAGACCAGATCGTCCCACGAGAGTCCGCGGCCGATAAAGTCGTTGGCGATCTTCAGCACCAGCCGCAGATTCTCCTCAATGAGGGCGTTGACCTCCGCCTCACTGCGCGGTTTGTTTTTTCCTGTTCCATTCGGGGTACCCTCTCCTCTGCCGCCGAACGGGGGAAACTCCGGTCAGATCTGATCGAGCGTCCCCTTGTACTCGCGAAGCAGTGCTTCGAGCGGAATCTCTTCCGTCCCGCGGCTGCCGCGGAGCACGAGCTTTTCTTCCGGAATCACCTTGCCGACCTCGGCGAATACGACACCGGAAAGCATCTTTTCAAATTCCTGCTTCTTCTCCGGAGAAACGGTGGCCACGAACCGGCTGTTCGACTCCCGAGAATAGCACTTCCAGTTCGGAGCAGTTTTCCGCCGGAATCGCCCCGAGATCGATCTCAAGCCCGAGCCGGCCCGCCATCGCCACCCGGGCAAAGGCAACGCCCAGCCCGCCGAGCGCCGGCGTGGTCAGCGAGTGCACCAGCTCCGCGTCGGTCGCGTTCGAAACCGCCCGGTAGGTCGCCAGGGCGCGTTCAGCATCCACCTTCGGCACGTTGTTGCCGGTCGCGCCGAGCATCGCGAAGTATTCGCTGCCGCCCAGCTCCGGACGGGTCATGCCGATCACGTAGACCAGATCGCCCGCCTTCTTCGCATCCGGTGTTACCGCCTTGGTCACATCGTCCATCTTCGAAATCACGCTGAAGAGCAGCGACGGCGGAATCGAAATTTTGCGCCCGCCACGGGTGCTGTCGTTCTTCATCGAGTCCTTGCCCGAAATGCAGGGCACCATGAACTTCTTCGTGTAATCGGCCAGCGCCTGGTTGGCGCGGACCAGCTGCGCGAGCTTGTATTCGCCGTCGGGAGTTTTCTCGCTCTGCACCGGATCCGGCCAGCAGAAGTTGTCCAGCCCGGCGGTCCGGTCGATCTTTCCGCCGACCGCCACCACCCGCCGGATGCCCAGGTCGATGCAGCTCGCCGTCATATGATAGGTGTCGATGTCGCTGTAGCGCGGCAGAATCGCCGACGAGAGGATCACCCCTTCGCGGCTCAGCGGTTCCACCATCGTCACCGTGGCGTCGCCCGCCACGTCGCGGCACTTGCCAATGAACGGCTTGACTACGCTCAGCCCTTTGACTTCGTGGTCGTACTGGCGCGCCTTGTATTCATCCGAACAGATGTTCAGTCGCCCCATCATCGCGACGAGATCTTCGCCCGCCTTGCGCGAGGAGAGATCCGGTTCAGGGAAGCGCGGCGCCTTCCAGCGGGCGCGCAGCGAAAGCCGCGGCAGGCCGCCGTGCATGAATTCGATGTCGAGCAGCGCGACCGTGCGCCCGTTGTACTGGATGTGGAACTTGCCGTCGTCGGTAAATTCGCCGAGCACCGAAACTTCGACGTCGCGCTCCTTCGCCAGCTGCCGGAATTCGTCGATCTTCTCCGGCGGCACCGCGAAACTCATCCGCTCCTGCGCTTCGGAGACGAGGATCTCCCACGGCTGCAGACCGGCATACTTGACCGGCGCCAGCGCCAGATCCATCCGGCAGCCGTTGCAGAGCTCCGCCATCTCGCCGACGCTCGAGGAGAGCCCTCCCGCGCCGTTGTCGGTGATGAAGCGGTAGAGGCCGCGCTCACGTGCCTCGTGGATGAAGTCACCGAGCTTCTTCTGAGTGATCGGGTCGCCGATCTGCACCGCCTGCACCGGGCTGTCCTTGTGCAGCTCTTCACTGGAGAAGGTCGCACCGTGAATGCCGTCCTTGCCGATCCGGCCGCCGCCCATGACGATCAGGTCGCCCGGCTTGATCGATTTGGTCGCGCCGCGGACGCCGTGGACCATCTTCGGCAGCGTACCGACCGTGCCGCAGTAGACCAGCGGCTTGCCGATGTAGCGCTCGTCGAAGTACTCCCAGCCGTTCCCGTAGGGGATGCCGGACTGGTTGCCGCCGTCGATCACCCCTTTGTGGACGCCGTCGCGCAGCCGCCGCGGATGGAGCAGCCCTTCCGGCACATCCTTCTCATCGGTGAACGGCGAACCGAGGCAGTAGCCCCAGACGTTGATCAGGAGGTCGGCTCCCTGGCCGGTGCCGAGCGGGTCGCGGTTGACGCCGACGATGCCGGTCATCGCGCCGCCGTAGGGATCGAGCGCCGACGGGCTGTTGTGGGTCTCGACCTTGTAGACCAGGTCGATCTTGTCGTTGAAGTCGATCACGCCGGCGTTGTCGCTGAAGACCGAGACCAGCCAGTCCACCTTGTCGGCGATTTCGCGGGTGCTCTTCTGAATGAAGGTCTTGTAGCAGGAGACGATCTCCTGCTTTTCGCCGTTTTCGAGATTTTCGTAGTCGATCTTCGCGCTGAAAATCTTATGTTTGCAGTGTTCGCTCCAGGTCTGAGCGAGCACTTCGAGCTCGACGTCGGTCGGATTGTGCCTGAGGCCGTATTTCTCACGATTCTTCGCCTGACGGAAATAGCTTTGAATCGCCTTCATCTCCTCCAGCGACAGCGCGAGAATTCCCTTGCGGCTGATCTCCAGAAGCTGATCGTCGGGAACCTCCAGATTGTATTCGCGAACTTCGCCGCCCTGACGGCCGTTGACCATCGGCAGGTTGAGCGGAATTCCATTCGCCGCCTCTTCGCCGGAGAGCACCAGCACCGACTGGATCAGCTCGTTGGCAAGCAGTTTTGACCCGATGGTCTCGGCCTGTTCGCGGGTCAGCTTCGGCCCGTAGAGGAGATATTCGGTCGAGCTGAAGATGTGCTCGTCCTCCCGGAGTTTCCGGCCGAGGATGTCGCCGACCGCCGCCCGGGCGCTGCGCCCGACGTTGTCGGTGACGCCGGGTTTGAAGCCGACGGCCACGAGGTAGTCACACTCCGGGAGCGGCTCGAAGTTGTTCGATTTCGCAGCACCGACCCGCCACCCCTGCAGTACGGGGTTGTACAGCAGGGAAGCGACTCGGCGCGCCTCCTCTCCGGAGAGCGAGGCGCTCACGGTGTAGACGTCGCGGCTCCACACCTTTTCGACCGGGAAGCCGAAGAATTTTGCAATCTGTTTTCTTACGCCTTCGCCGCGCGCGTCACTCCACTGCGGAAGCGGCGAAATTTCGATCCGATAATTCATTGCCAAAAACCTTTCCACATGAACTCACGAGAGATAGCTTCCCCATAATTTACACCCGAACCGGACCGGATACAAACGGCGATCTTTGAATATCGGGAAAAACGGCGCAGGCTACGGGGTGGTTTGTCGAAGTTCGACGACCGTCCGGTAAAGGGTCTCCCGTTCCCGGGAGCTCTTTTTCCGCCGCGGGATTTTCCGCATCATGCCAGAATTTCGTCGCCTCCTGCTGGAGTTTCCACGCCGTTTCCGGGCGGCCGAGCCGCCATTCCAGCAGCGCGCGGGTGGTGGTTACGGAAGCGCGCAGTGCGGGCGAAGCCTCCCGGGGCAGCGAGGCGACGGCGCGGCGGAGCAGCTGCTGCGCCGCGCGCAGGGCCGCCGGATCCTCCGGCCGGCGGTTGAGCAGAAGATAGCTCATCAGATTGTCCGCATCCGGATCGCCGTTGACCGCTTTGCTGTAGCGTTCGGCGATTTCTGCGGCGCGGGAGCCGAGCTCAGGGTGGCGTCCGGCCAGATCCAGTGCCGAAAAGTAGAGCCGCACCAGCCGGGGCCTCTTCTCGATCTGCGAGAGGATCAGCTGCCACGCCTCGCCGGCGCGCCCGCTGTTCTCCAGCGCGAATGTGCGCAGCCGCAGCGCTGCGGCATTGCCGGGATCGCTCTTTAAAATCGCCGCGGTTACCTGTTTCATCCGACGGTCGTTGTTCGCCCGCAGCAGCGTCTGGAGTTCATCGAGCTGCGGAGAAATCCGACGCTGGAGCGCCGCATCGAACTGTTTCGTGCGCCACGCCTCCAGCATTTCACCGAGATCGACCGCTTCCCCGTTCCAGAGAATTTTGCCGTCGGGGTCGATGACGAACGCCATGGGATAGAGCAGGCTGCCGTTCATGTACTGCGCCGTGAGTTTCCGCTTTTCGTCGATGCCGAACGGCAGGGAGAAATCGGGAAATGCAGCGAGCAGCTGTGCGGCATCCGCTTCGCGGTCCGGCGTCACCAACGCGAAGCGGACGCTCCCGGCATAGGTACGCCGAAGACGGTTGAGCAGGGTGAGCGTTTCCGGCGCGTTCGCCGAGCGGGTCAGCAGAAAGACAACCGCCTTGAGTTCGTCGGTCTTCAGTTCCTCTTTCGCCGGCGGCAGTACCGCCAGCGGAACGCCCCGGATCCATTTGACGGCGAGTTCCTCGGCCGGATCGCCCGGGCGCAACGCATACAGCGGCGACGCCGAAAGTGTGAACAGCAGAGAGAGCAGTGTCGGAAGAGATCGTTTCATTTTTTCCTCGTTGGCCCCGGGGGCCGGTTCAGATTTCCTCTTGCGGAAAAGGATGTAGATGGCCGGAATGACGTACAGCGAAAGAATCGTCGAACTGATCAGACCGCCGACTACCGCGATGCCGCAGCTGGAGCGGCTCTCGGAACCGATTCCGGTGCCGAACGCCATCGGCGCGATGCCGAGCACCGCCGCGATGCTGGTCATCAGGATCGGGCGGAACTTGTTCTTCACCGCCGTTCGCATGGCGGTCGGGCCATCCAGACCGGCCGCGCGCTGAATCGCGAGATCGTCCATGATGAGGATGGCGTTGTTGACGACGATGCCGATCAGCATCACGAATCCGAGCAGTCCGAAGATCGAGAGCGGAATTCCCGCCAGATAGAGCGCAAACTCCATACCGATCAGCGCCAGCGGCACCGTGAACAGGATGAGCAGCGGGCGCGTCCAGGACTCCATCGTCGCCGCGATCAGCAGGTAGGTCAGCACGACCGCGAAGAGAATCGCCTGTTCGAAATCGGCGAACGCTTCGTTCATCGTGGTCACCATGCCGCCGAAGCGGAGGCGGCAGCCGGCGGGCAGCTGAGGCGCGACCAGTGTTTCGGTGGTGTTCACCAGATCCTGCAAGCCGACGCCGGGCGCGGGGTTGGCGAACACTTTCGCCACCCGGCTGCGGTCGGTGCGGTTGATCTGAATCGGAATCGAAGAGGGGCTGAGTTCCGAGATCGCATCCAGCGCCAGCGGTTTCCCCTCCTTCGAGGCGAAGGAGAGCGCCGGAAGCTGTTCATACCCCTCCTTCTCATCGAGCTTGACCCGGATGTCGAAGGAGCGTGCGCCGACCTTGTAGCTCCCTCCCTTCAGTCCTTCGACTGATCCGCGCAGCAGCGAGCCGATGGTGGAGGAGGGCTGTTCGAGGTTCTGGAGCACCGCGCGGCGGGGGTGATCCGGATTTCCGGCTTGCCGAGCCGGACGCTGGTGTCGACATCGCGCGCACTGCCGCCGGCACGCAGACGGTTGGCGCTGTCCGTCGCGATCTTTTCGATGGTCTCGAGTTTATCTCCGGAAATTTCCAGCTCCATCGAGGCCGCGGAGCCCCCCACCAGCGAGGGGATGTTCACCGTTACAATACAGTTTGTAAGTTGACTGAGCTCCTGCCGGAAAAGATCCCGCATCCGGTCGAGCGATTCCGCCCGTTCCGTCTTCGGCTTGCATACCACGGTGATTTCGGCGAGGTAGACCCCCTCGGTGGCCTGCCCGACCGTGCCCTGAACCTTGCCGATCACGGTGGCGGTCCGCAGGACGTTCGGCAGCTGTCGGATCCGTTTCTCCACCTGGAGCGTCCGTCTCAGCGTGCTTTCCAGACTGTAGTCGGTGGGATATTCAAGCTTGATGATGAACTCCGCCTGATCGTCTTCCGGAACGAAGGTCATGCCGACCCGGGGGGGCGATGTAGAGCAGGGCGAAGAGGAAAAGCGCCAGCGCAGCGAGCACGGTGAGAAGGCCGTGGCGGCAGACCGCGTCCAGCGACCGCCCGAACCATCCGGCGACGGCGCTGTAGCCCCGGTTCCAGATTCGGGCGAAGAGGTTGTTTTGTTCCGCTTCCGCCGTCTCCCTCCGCAGAAGCTGCGCGGCGAGAATCGGCGTGAGCGTGAAACTCACAAAAAGGGAAACCAGCGTCGCAATCGTCATGGTTACCGCAAAGGGAATCAGAAAACGGCCGACCAGCGAGCTCATCGCCGCGATCGGGCCGAACACCACCACGTTGGTCATCGCCGAGGCGAAAACCGGAAGCGCCACTTCCGCGGTGCCGCGGTCGGCGGCCTGCTTCGGATCATCCCCTCTGCGAGGCGGCGGGCGATGCTCTCGATGACGACGATCGAATTGGTCACCAGCGTACCGACCGAGGTCCCCAGCGCCAGCAGCGTGAACATGTTGAAGGTGAAGCCGCACAGCTCCATCGCCCAGAAGGAGACGACGATCGAGACCGGCATCGAGATCACGACAATGAAGGTCGAACGCACCTCATGCAGGAAGGCGAAGAGAATCAGCGCGGTCAGCACGACGCCGATGAAGATGCTGCTCCAGGCGTCGTCCACCGAGGCGCGGATGAATGCGCCGGAGTCGCGCACCCACTCAAGCTTCATTCCGCCGGGGAGCCGGTGGCTGCTGTCCAGCTCCCGGACCTCGGCGCGGACCGCGTCGATCACCCGGACCGCGTTGGCGTCGCCCTTCTTGACGATCTTGAGTACGACGCCGGGGCGGCCGTCGAAGAAGGCGAGCGAGCGCTTCTCCTCGGATTCCATTGTGATCTTCGCCACGTCGCGCAGATAGATGCGCCGTTTCTGGAAGGTGCCGATTTCCAGTGCACCGAGATCCTCGAAGTTCCGGAACTCCGAGTCGTAGGTGACATTCACCTCCTGCACCCCCTGCCGGATGCGTCCGACCGGCACCTTGACGTTGCCTTCAGAGAGTTTTTTGAGCACCTGCACGACGTTGAGTCCGCAGGCGGAAAGTTTCCGTTTATCGAGGGTGATCCGCAGTTCGAGCGGTTCGCCTCCGGCGATCTGCACTTCGGCAACGCCGGAGATGGTCGAGAGTCGGTCGGAAAGCTCCTCGTCGGCGTAGTCATAGATCGTATCGATCGGCAGATCGCCGGTGAGCATCAGCGTCACGACCGGAGTGGCGTTCGGGTCGAACTTCAGAATTTCCGGCGCTTCGGCGGCGGCGGGCAGATCGTTGCGGATCTTGTCGATCCGCTCGCGGACATCCATCGCGGCGATGTCCACCGACTGCCCCAGCCGGAACTCCAGCAGGATCTGGCAGACGTTCTCCATGCAGGTGGTCTTCATCGTCTTGAGACCGTCGATGGTACCGACGGCGTCTTCGATCCGTTTGGCGACGTCGACTTCAATCTCGGCCGGGCTGGCGCCCGGATAGACCGTGGTGATTGTGACGTAGGGAATCTCCACGTCGGGGAAGGCGTCCAGCCCCAGTTGGCGGTAGCTGGTCAGGCCGAACAGCACGAGCATGATGATGAAACAGCTCATGGCGACAGGCCGTGTGACGGAGGCGTGACTTAAAAACATAACCCGCCTCCCGTCATTTCGCCGGAGCATCGGGCCGCGGAAGCACCTCGACCGTCTCGCCCGGTTCCAGGAAGGTCTGCCCCTCGATGATGACCGGCTGCTCCTTGAGCACTTCCGGGTCGCGGAGCATGGTCCAGCTGCCGTCGACGATTCCGGTCTTCACGGTGATCTCCTCGGCTTTCCGCTCCGGGGTGACCACGAAGACCGCCTTGCGGTTGCCGGCACGGGTGAGCACCGCTTCGTTGGGGATTCCCCTGCCTTCGACACGGCGGAGAATGAGGTCGATGTCGTAGAGCTGACCGCTGACGAACTCCAGACTTTTCGGAACCGCGATCTTGACCGTGAAGGTGCGTGACAGCGGATCGACCGCAGGGCTGCGGAACGTAACCGGCAATTCCGCAAGCTCTTTCCCCGAGGTGGAAAAGATTTTCGCCGTGGTCTTGCCGGGAATGACCCGGCTGTAGTAGTTCGAACTGATCATGGTGACCAGTTGAAGGCGGTCCGGATTCTCGATCTTGAGGATGACTGTGCCGTCCTTCACATATTCATCCCGGTCCTTGTCGGTGAGGGTGATGACGCCGGCAAACGGTGCTCGGATGATCGAATCGGAGAGGCTTTTTTCCGCGATTTCGAGGTGGGCTTTCTCCTGTTCGACCCGGGCGGCGGCATAGCCGGCCTGTGCTTCGGCTTTGGCGATTTCCGCATCGGCCTGGTCGAAGGAGAGTTTTGCGCGTTCGTAAGCGTCCTGCGAGACCGCCTGAGAGCTCTTCAGCCGTTCGGCGCGGTCGAAGTCCACCTTCGCCTTGTCCCGCACGGTCCGGGCCAGATTGAGGTTGATCCGGGCGATGTGGAGTTCCGCCTCGGCGACCTCGACGTTCTGCTTCTGGCTCTTGACGTTGTTCTCGAGGTTGATCCGGTCCACCTGGAACAGCAGATCGCCCTTCTTCACCCGGTCGCCTTCTCCGACCGGAATCAGATCGAGATTGCCGCTGGTCCGGCTGGAGATTTCCGCGGACTCCTGGGATTCCACGTTGGCCTGCACCCGGATTTTCTGGATGAATTCCATCTGTTTCGGCTGCATGGTAACCACTTTGACCGCCGGGCCGTCTTCAGCCGTTCGGCCGGTGTCATTCCGGTCGCACCCGGCCGGCAGAAGCGTGGCGCAGCAGGCCGCCGCGGCGAAAAGCATGCGAGAAAAACGGTACATCACATCTCCTCCTGATTGATCTCTTCGGAACTCCTCTTCTGTAGAGTAAACCATCTCCGGAAAAAGTCAAGCCGGAAACCGGCCTCCCTCTGACTTTTCCCTTGAATTTTCCCCGGCGGAACCGCCTGCCCGCCACTCCTGCCGCTCCCATGGGAGAGCGGGGGAGGAAAAGCGGTCATTTTTCCCTTTTCCCATTGGAAAAACGGACCGGGAAAGTCTATAGTATGAAACAGACTTGAATTCATGCGAATCTTTTAACTTTCAGAGACATCATCCATGCTGTATCTTCTCTCCTTGCTGAGCGGGGACTTCGGTCCGTTTCGCCTGTTCGACTACGTTACGTTCCGCGCCGGGGGCGCCGCGCTTACCGCATTTCTGCTGGTCGTGCTCCTCGGAGGATTCACCGCGCGGCAGCTGCGGCGGCTCAACGCGCAGGCCGCCAGCCGCCTCGAAGGGCTCGTCCCGCCGGAATTCATCGACAAGGAGAAGAACCGTACCCCCCTGTATGGGCGGAATCCTGCTGATCGGCGCGATTCTGGTCACCGCGCTGCTCTGGAACGTCATGACCAATCCCATCTCCATTACGCTGGTGGTCGCCACCGCCGCCTTCAGTCTGATCGGTTTTGTCGACGACTTCATGAAGGTGGTTTACAAGCGGCGCGACGGCATTCCGGGCCGGGCCAAGCTCGCCGGACAGTTCCTCGTCGCCGGACTCGCCGTATGGAGTCTGAGCCGCATCCCCGAGCTTCAGACGCTGATGCGGCAGCTGATGGTGCCGTTCCTCAAGGAGCCGGTCTACACCGGGTTCTGGACTCTGCCCTTCGCCGTCGTCGTGATCGTCGGGGCCTCCAACGCCGTCAATCTGACCGACGGCAAGGACGGGCTGGCCACCGGCTGCACGATCTTCTGCACGCTCACCTACGCGGCGTTCGCCTACCTCATGGGCCACCGGATCTTCGCCGGCCACCTCAACATTCCCTACATCATGGGCGCGGAGGAAGCGATGGTTTTCGCCGCCTCCGTCTGCGGGGCGTGCATCGGCTTCCTCTGGCACAACTGCCATCCCGCCTCGATGTTTATGGGGGACACCGGCAGCCTCGCCCTCGGCGGCGCGGTTGGCATGCTCGCGGTGATCGTCCGGCAGGAACTGCTGCTCATTCTGGTCGGCGGCGTCTATGTGATGGAAGCGGTTTCGGTCATCCTTCAGGTCGCCTCCTTCCGGCTGACCGGGAAGCGGATCTTCCTCTGCGCTCCGATTCACCATCACTTCGAACGCAAAGGGTGGACTGAGACGCAGATCGTCGTCCGGTTCTGGATCCTCGCCGGCGTCTTCTCCCTGATGGCGCTCGCCACGCTGAAATTGCGTTGACGCGGGGGAATTCCCGCCGGTCCGCTTGAAAACAGGTCGACCATCGTGTATCTTATTGCGAAACATGGATGGAAACCCTGAGGCGGAGGAGGAGCTTGTCGGCGCAATGCAGACGATTCAGGAACGGATCAAGATACATGACCGTCACCAGTTTGAGATTAAACATGTTTATCCGCTGAGCTCGCAGAACGGGCGGGCGCTGCGTTATACGGTGGAGCTTTATCTCTTCATTCCGCAGAGTCTGGACATCAATCCGGAGAGCCGCCGCAAGGGAGGAGTTCTACCGCGATCTTCAGTCGCGGATCCGCTGGCAGACTCCCGTCTGCCTTCTGGAGTCGCTTCTGTGCTCCGAAGAATCGATTCTTGCCCGCCTCCGGGCGCGGATGAGCGAGCTGGGACGGCGCCCGGATGATCCGAAGGTGCAGGAGCGGTTTGTCGATACGCTCAAACTTTGCTGTTCGATCGTCAAGAGCGCATTGCGCGACGAGATTGAATTCTGCTGTGATTCCTGCCTTACGGGCGAACGGATCGACCGGCTGGAAAACAATACGCAGGAGCTGCTGAGCCGGTTCCGTGGGTTGCGTCCGTTGCTTCAGGTTCCCCATCTTGATCCGCGCTATGCCGAGATTTACGACTTCGGCGATGAGTACATCAGTCTGGTGGCGGAGTACTATTTCGCCTCGCTGGCGGAGTCCCTCTCCGACACCGGGGAGATCTCCCGGAAATTGCGCAAGGCGGTGCTCCGGCTGGCCGCAGGTGAGGCGCACTACCGTCGGAAGCGCGGATTTTCTTCGGTCATCTCCGAAAGCGATTCCAATGAGGCTGCCATCTACCGGATGCGGGTTCTCAAGAAGATCATGGGCAGCATTCTCTATCTGCGCACCAGCCGGAGCGCGGACGGCCGGTTTGCCGAGGAGCTGCTGACTTCGCTCTCCGCGGGAGTGGCGATGTTTCTGGCGCTGATGCTTTCGCTGCTCGGGCGGCACCTTGTCGCCGATGTCACCGCCTGGTTCGTGGCGATCGCGGTGATCTGCTACATCGTCCGCGATCGGATCAAAGACAGCTGTCGGTTCCGGTTCGTCGGCTGGGCGCGGAGGTTCTTCTTCGATTACAGCACCCGGATCAGCGATGCGCACGGTCGCCGGGTCGGCACGAGCAAGGAGCTGTTCAGCTTCATCCGGGAGTCGGCATTGCCGCCGGAGGTCGCGAAACTGCGGGCGAGAAGCCTGGTTGTGGAGCTGGCCAACGCTCCGGGGGAGAACATCGCCTATTACAAGAAGAAGATCGTGCTGCGCGCCGCCTCCAGTCCGTCTGGTGAGGAGTACAACGGCGTCGTGGATATTGTCCGGATGAGCATCCGGCATCTGCTCGACCGGATGGATGACCCGATACGGTCGCTGCTGCTGCCGCAATCCGGGGGAGTCCGCCGGGTGAACGGGCACTGCGTCTACCACCTGAATCTGGTTCTCCGCTATGCTGCGGAAGGAAATCCGGAGGAGTATCGCAAATTCCGGCTGATCCTCGACCAGAACGGCATCGTTCGGATCGAGCAGTGATTTTGCCGGAAGAAATCGCCGAAAAAATCCTTCACCACCCTTGTTTTCTTTTCAAAAGAGTTTACATTGACTTAACCCCCCTCGGGGGTCAGGAGGTAAATTCATGCTTTGCGACAATTGTAAAAAGAACGAAGCGACGATTCATATCAAAGAGGTGCACGACGGCAAGGTGGTGGCCTCCAACCTCTGTGCGGACTGCGCACGGGAGAAGGAGGAGAAGGGCGAACTCGGTTCGCTCGGATTCAACCTGGCGGAAGTGCTGTTCAATCTTGGGAAACTGACTGAATCGGTGCAGGCGGCGCAGGAGGATCCGACGCCGGAGCCCGCCGCTGATTCCGGGCCGGTTTGTCCCGGCTGCGGCTGGAATCTGGAACGGGTCCGGGAGTCCGGCGGCCGGCTTGGCTGTCCGGATTGCTACCGGACATTTGCGCCGATGATCGCCGATGCGCTCACCCGGGTGCAGCGTGGACCGGTCCACCTCGGTAAGCGCCCGCAGTCAGCGGGACCGGGAAATCGGGCTGCGCTGCAGTTCGAAATCGACAAGCTGCGCCGGGAGCTCGACGGACACGTTCAGCGTGAGGAGTACGAGGAGGCGGCGGTCTGCCGGGATCGGATCGCCCAGTTGAAAGCGGAACTGGAAGCGCGGCCGGAGCCGTCCGGAACCGGCAGAGAGGAGGGAGGCGGCGATGAATGATTCGATCGATCAACTGCTCCGCAGTCCGGTCAGCTTTCTTGCCGATTCCGGGCCGGAGGAGGATATTGCGCTGAGCAGTCGCATCCGGCTGGCGCGCAATCTGGCGGGGCGGCCGTTTCCCGCGGCGGCCTCTCTGGAGTCGCGGCAGGAGGTGTGCGAACTGGTCTCGCAGGCGGCGGCCGGGTCCGGCGTCCTGGGGTGTCCGGATTGCTACCGCTTCGATCCGGCGGAGATGTCGCCGCTCGACCGGGAGATCCTCTTCGAGCGGCGGCTTGCCAGCCGCGACTTTCTCGAGCGGGATGGCGGCACCCGGCTGCTGGTTCGCTCCGACGAATCCAGTTCGATCATGATCAACGAGGAGGATCAGCTGCGGATTCAGACGCTGCGCCCGGGGTTCCAGCTTGACGAGGTGTGGCGGGTGATCAATGAGCTGGATGATGAGTTGAGTTCCAAGCTGGACTACGCGTTTGACGACAAGCTTGGTTACCTCACCAGCTGCCCGACCAACGTAGGGACCGGAATGCGTGCGTCGGTGATGCTGCATCTGCCGGGGCTGGTGCTGTCCGGCCAGATCGGGCCGACGATTCAGGGAGTGTCCAAGCTCAATCTGGCGGTGCGCGGCATCTTCGGCGAGGGGACTGACAATCGCGGCAACCTCTTTCAGGTTTCCAACCAGTCAACGCTCGGCGAGAGCGAGACGCAGATCATCGAACGGCTCAATACGGTGATCAGCCAGCTGATCGCCCAGGAGAAGATCGCCCGTCAGCAGCTGATTCTGCGTGACCGGTTTGCGCTGCTCGATCATGTGGGGCGTTCCCTACGGAATTCTCCGGCACGCGTACCGGATCACCACGGAAGAGGCGCTCAATTCGCTCTCCGGTCTCCGGATCGGCGTCGATCTCGGAATGTTCAATACGGTGGACATCAAGCTGGTGAACGAGCTGTTTCTCGCGATCAATCCGGCCCACCTGCAGAAGCGGGCCGGCAAGGAGCTTTCCGCGCCGGAACGGGACATCTGCCGCGCGGCGCTCTGCCGGGACAAGCTCAAAGGAATCTCCGCCGTCTGACGGCCGGGAAATTCAAACGCTCCGACTCCTCTTTCAGCGGGAGCCGGAGCGGCTGTCTTGCGGAAAGTTCCAATTGCGGATCACTGCTTTTTCTTTGCTTCTTCGGCGGCTTTTTTTCGCTTTGGCGTCGGCAGTTTGCTTATCTTTGCGGGTCTTGTTGATGAGCTGCTTGAGCGCGCCCCGGTTGGAGGCGTAGGGGTAGCGCTTCTGGGCGCTGAGGAGGATGTTCAACCGTTTGTTGAGATTCTTTTCCTTTTTCGCCCGGTTCATTGCTCCGGTGACAGCGACCGCCTGCTGTGTGGTAATCATCTTGTCCAGCGCGGCCATATTGGAGGCTTTCGGATATTTTTTTTCTGGCGTTCAGCAGCATGTTGATCCGGTTGTCCAGATTCTTGTTCCGGCGGGCCTGGTTCATCACGTTGGTCACGGAGCGCGCCTGCTGATCGGCGATTTTCTTCTCTTTGGCCAGCTGCTCCTGACGGGCTTTCCAAAGTTTTTGCTGTTCCGCCTGAAGAGTGTGAAGTTTCTCCAGTTCCTCCTTCAGGAGTTCGCGGTCTTCCGCAGAGAGCTCCTCTTCGGTCAGACGGCAGCTGCCGTCGCGATGGACGATTTCGATGCCGCGCCAGGTGATGTCGATCACTTCGACGTCGCGATAACCGCCGAGTCTTTCATATCTCGCCGCAAACAATGAGCTGCTGAACAAGATCAGCACTGCGGCAACACCGGAAATGCTTCTGTATCTCATGGTGTTTCCCTGAACTGGAAATGATTTGTCTGTCGTTACGTTCTTATTAATATACGTTTCAAGAGGCTTTTTTGCAAGAGCTTCACCGGAAGTTGCCTGTCGTTTTGTCGGACAGAGAATTGAATCTTTGTTGAACTTTAAAGTTCATTCATTTAAAAAAAGTTCATTTTTCTTTCTGAATTCTCTTGACATTGCCGGGTAAATCTGGTATAATTAAGAGAGATGAACGGTGAACTTTTCAGCTGATGGAAGGAATCATGGCGGATTATTCGATACGTGACATTGCGCGAATGGCCGGCGTGTCGGTGGGGACTGTGAGTCGGATCCTGAACAATGCCGACAACGTCAGCGATGAGATCCGCCGGCGGACGCTCGACGTGATCCGGCAGGTGAACTACCGGGCCGGTCGGCGCGGCCGGCGGCGGGAACATCTGCCGGAGCGTGTCCCGGCTGGAACAGGTCGCAGAATCCGGACGATTGCGATGCTTTCGCCGGGCATGTCTTCCGCGTGGAAGGGGAACGAGTTGTGGACCACGTTCCTTTCCGGCATTGAACGTGCCTGGGGGGAGCGCGGCGCCCGTCTCGCCATCTACATGGCGGATATGGAGCCGGAGGAGATCGTGTGGGAGATTTCCGCCGGGGCCGACGGTGTGCTCATCAAGACCAATCAGGAGATGCCTTCCTACGTTGATGAACTGATTTCCCGGCTTCCCTGCGTGGGATTCGGGGCGATTCCAACCGGTGGAGCATATCCGCAGGTGGTGCTGGACAATCACGCCGGCGGCGCGATTGCCACCCGGGAACTTCTTCAGATGGGGCACCGCCGGATCGCCTTTCTGAATCATGAGGCGCTCAACAGCATTTTCATCGCCCGCTCCAACGGATATATGGAAGTGATGAAGAGCGCCGGGCTGTTTCACGGAGAATATCTTCTGGAACTTCAACTCTCCGAATACCACAGCGTTACTTCTCCGGAGGCGGCGCCGCCGGATCTTTCCGGTGCTCTCGACCGGCTTCTGGCATTGCCCGAACCGCCGACCGCGGTGGTGGTGGTCAATGACTGGGGGGCGTTCGGACTGCTGCGCGCCTGCCGGGCGAGGGAGTCCGGGTGCCGGAAGATCTCAGCATCATCGGGATGGATGACTCCGGCAGTTTCCCGACATTGCTGACACCCACTCTCAGTTCGATTGCCATGCCGTTCGATCGGGTGGCCTATTTTGCGTCGTGCACGCTCTGCGATCTGATGGACGGGGTCGGGGCACACCAGCGCAACGTGAATTCGATCGTGCAGATTGCCGGGGAGTTGAAGAAACGCGGCTCGATCTCTCCCCGTCTTGAACCGTGATGGATGATCTCTCTCTGCGCGTCAGAGCGGAAGAACAAAGAAAAAAGCAGATGTCATGTTGAAACAACGGACCGAAGATATGTCAAAATGGAGGTGGACATGAGAAGAAGATTGTTTACTTTAATAGAACTTTTAGTAGTTATTGCGATCATCGCCATTTTGGCCGCGATGCTGCTGCCGGCGTTGAACCGGGCGCGGGAGTCGGCGCGGCAGGCCAATTGCCTGAGCAACATGAAGCAGATCGGGGTCATTGACCAGAGCTATGCGCAGGATAACAATGATTATCTGACTCCGGCGATCTATATACGGGATGGAGAAGAAAGTATTGTTAAAACCTGGTATCGCAACAACTATCTCCCGGTCGGGAACTTCAAGATCGTGCGTTGTCCCTCCACACAGCAGTTCGAAATTCGAGGTGCCGGCCAGAGCTGGACTGCGATCAACGGAGATGGTATGATAAATAGCTGACGTTCGCGGTTTCTGCTTGCGGCGTGTAATTTATGGCGATTAACTTACACGTATGGAAGCGGACAGGTTGCAGACTGAATATTTATTTGAGGCGCCTCCGAGAAGAGGATGACCCCGGAAAGGAGATTAGTCAGATCTGCAAACCAGAGCGCCACCGTAGAGAGCGATGTTAATTCGACTACTCTGTATAGGAGGATGGTGAGGCCGTGACAGCAGTTCCGCTTCGATTCGTGAAAAACGAATGGAGGCTGACGATGATGACAAGTTTTGTGGGAGTGGATTTGCACCGGAACAACTTCACGTATTGTATCCGGGAAAACGGCGAGGAGAAGAAAATCGGCAAGTGCGAAATCAGTGAGTTGAAAGGTTTTGCTTCACTGCTCGGAAAGGATACTGCCATGGCGGTGGAAGCGACCGGCAACACATTTATGTTTTGCCGGTTCCTGAAAGCTCATGTGGGACGGCTCGTCGTAGTAAATCCCTCACAGTTCAAAGTGATCAGCACGTCCACGAAAAAGACGGACAAGCATGACGCGAAAATATTGGCGGAGTTTCTGGAAAAGGATATGCTTCCGGAGGTAAGAATGAAAGACGATTTACAAGCGAAGATTTCAAGTTTGACGCAGACCAGGGAAAAGCTGGTTCAGTTGCGTACCGTCTTGAAAAACAAAGTCAATAATCTGCTGGCTGCCAATTTCATCGTTTTGAAGCGGGAGGAGTTGTCCACGGAGACCGGGCTTCGGAAAGCTTTGAGCTTTCACTTTGACCCAATCACCGATACGGAACTGTTCGTGGTCGTCGAACAAATTCGCAGCTTGAATCAAAGCATTGAAAAATTGGATAAGACGATTGAGGATCATGGCAGTAAGATGGACGGCTTCAAGAATCTGAAATCCATTAAAGGAATCGGTTCGAAAGGGGCGGCAACTCTGCTCTCGACAATCGGCAATATCCATGACTTCCGTTCTTCGAAACAGCTTGCGGCTTATATCGGAATCGTCCCGAGAGTAAGTAATTCAAATGATACGGTCTGTCATGGACGAATCACGAAGAACGGCAGCAAAATTGCACGAACCACATTGGTTCAATGTGCGCTGATCGCAAAACGATACAGCCCGTATCTCCATGCCTTTCATGAATCGGTTAAAAGTCGGCGGGGTGGAGCGAAAGCCAATATCGCCTTGGCTCGCAAATTCCTCGATATCGTGTATCGAACATTAAAAAACAACTGGATGTTTGAGGATTTTACTCAATTCAAACTCGTAAAAATTGAGTTTTTCCCGGCATCGAAGTGGAATTTTATCATAGGAGAATATTATGGACAGACACTGCTGCCGAATCTTTTCGTGCATCCCAATGCCGATTCCTCTAAAATGGAAAAATATGTGACGGACTACAACCTTATGGAGATGCCTTTTCCCGAAAGTTACGCGGTTCCGTTCGCCCAGCAGGACTTTTTCAATTGCGGAATACTATTGTCTTGACTCTGGATGGGGCGCAGACAAGGGGAAGGTGGTCGCCTGGCACGGTATTATGGAAGCTCATGGAACAGACGCGTTTTTGGCATTGAATACCGAATCGCAGGGAAATCATATGGCGCGTTACAAATCGGTCCTCTTCGTTGGCGGAAATGCCTCCAAGGTTGCGCTGGTTCCCGAGCGGAGGATGATCAACAAAAAAAGAGTTCTGGGGAACGAAAGGCGATATTTGATTTTAATCGGATACGGATGAGGTTTTTATGAAAGCAAACTGGACAATTTTCATGACGATGGGGCTCTGTGCCGCGGTGTCCGCAACGCAGATCGGGAATCCGGAGAAGTATACCTTCCGCGCTTCGGACAACGGCAGTGATGTGAAGGCGTTTGTCCCCGCGGTGGGAAAGGATCAGGTCCTCACCTGCAACTTCACTGATCAGTCGGACGCGGACAACTACATGTTTGTCGACTTCGGTAGTTTCCCGCTCGCCGAATACCTGCCGGGCGGCTATCTCGAGGTCGATTCCGAGATCGATAACCCGATTCTGCGCATGAGCCTCTGCGTGGCCGATCCGGCGCGCTTCTGGCCGACCCGGGTGGTGCTCAACGGCGAAATGCCGCTCAAGGCCGGGCGCAGTAAGGTCCGTTTCTACCTGGATGAACTGCCCGACAAGGCGAAGGACAATCCGAAATATCACCTCTTTCTCTTCCTGCACGACATGGGCGGAAAATCCCGGGGAAGGCGACGCTCCGCGTGTTCAACACCCGGTTTGTGAAGAGCGCTCCGGGGTGGGAAAAGGAGAAGAGCGACGCCTACCGCGCGCAGTACAACTGGCGGAAGTTCCCGGAACTCGGGAAATATTACCGCGGCAAATACGACCGGCTCGTCCCCGCCGCGGCGGTGACCGGCAATCCTTTTGTCGAAACCATTTCGCTCAACGGTGAGTTCGACAAGAGCTTCGTCGGAGATCTGACCTGGAATTATGGACGGCTGCTCAACGATACCCCCCGCCCGCCCCGGTTCGCCTCTGGCGAGGGCGAAAAAGGTGCAGGTCCCGGAGCCGGAAACCCCTGATCAGCCCGGCGGCCACTACTGGTACAAACGCGATTTCGATCTGCGGAAACCGGCTTCCGGCCGGGTCTATCTGCAGATCGAAGATCTGGCGGATACGGCGGAACTTTATATCAACGGCGAACGGGCCGGCACGCTCACCTGCGCCCGGCGCCGCAATGACTGGATCCTCACCAACAGCTCCCGGCAGACGCACCTCTGGGGAAACCAGCGCGTGAGATGATGAAGTTTCAGCACTTTGAACGGTGCGGCATCGCGTTTCCTTTCGACGAAAAGGCGATTCCCGACGAGGATGTGCTGCTGCTGCCGATCCTGACCGGGAAATATCCGTGGAACTACGTCTACGACATCACCGATCTGGTGAAGGCGGGACGCAACACTCTGGCGGTCCGTCTCTACAACAATCCGGTGCGCGGCTACTGGATCTTCCGCAACGGAGAGGCGCGCCATCACAAGGGCGTGGCCGGAATTTTCGGCGACGTCAACCTCTATGTGGAACCGGCCTCGGCGTTTCTCGCCCTGAATCCGGTCGCCGCCGGGAAGGTGGCTGAAGACGGTACCGTGGTGCGGACCATCTCCGGCAAGGTGCGGCCCGGCACGGCGGCGGTCTCCGCGGACGGGCACGGCCTCCGTGGAGACGCGCTTCCGGACAGCGAGGGAAATTTCTCCATTCCGCTGACGCTGCCGGCGAATTTCGACCGCTACCGCTTCTCGGTGAACGCGAAGGACAAAGAGGGGCGGGTGTTTGACGCGCAGAATGTCGAATTCAACGGTTCGGTGATCGAGTTCCGCAACGACAAGCTGTTCGTCAACGGCGATCCCTTCCTGATCCGCGGTGTCAACGGCGACCTCGGCATCGAGTGGGAGAACGACCGGACCCAGACCCGCCGCCGCTGGCTGAACCGTCTGACGTTCTTCAAGAACCTCGGCTTCAACGCTCTCCGTCTGGAGGGATGCACGGCCGAACAGATCGACGATGCCCTGCAGGCCGGAATCATGGTCGTGCCGGTCTACGCCTCCGGCTCCTGCAACACCACCGAGGTGGCGCTGGGGAATCTGGACAAGCCGGATTTCCAGTTCATCACCGATCCGCACGAGGAGATGGCGCGTCAGCTGAATCACTGCCCGAACATCCTCTTCTGGAACTCCGGCAACGAGAACCATCCCACTGCCGGTTACAATGACAAGGTGCTGATGGATCGCTATCTTGCCGTTGCCCGCGAACGGCTGCGCGGCGCCGACCCCGACCGGCGTCCGGTTACCTACGCCAATCTGGACACCTTCGGCAACTTCTGGTTCTTCACCGCCGGGCAGGATGTGCTCGGGTACAACAGCTACCAGTTCATTCCGGAATTCAAGACGCTTGCCGCCAACATCTACCAGCGCACGAAAATGCCGATCGTCTTCTGCGAGTGGGGATTTACGGAAAATCAGACCAAGGGAACCCGCTACCGCAACGAGAATGTGGAAAAGTGGGAACGAGAGATGCGGGAGAAACTCTCCCTGATGCGGCAGTGCCCCGGCGTGGTCGGCGGTTTCCTTTTTCCGCACCACGGCGAACTTGAAGATGTCCGCGGCCGCGAGTTTCTGCAGGAGATCATGGCGCCGTTCAAGCTCACCCGCGAGAACGATTCAATCAAGTTTGAAAATCAGGACGTCGCGCCGTTGCGCAAGGTGAGTCTGCTGCTGGTCTCGCCCGACAACGTCATCAGCTCCGAGTGGGCCGATGAGCTCAAACCGGGCCGTTCGCTGCGGGTCGCCTTCCCGACGGATGCGAAGAAGAACGACGCTCTGCGGCTGGAGATCCGCTTCGAGACGCATCGCGGGCTGAACCACAGTTACACCAAAATGGTGAACCGGATTCCGGGCAACCGATAAGAGAAAGGGTAAATCAATGAAACAGTTCTGTATTCTGCTGGCGTTTTGCGCCGTCGTCGGCGCGGCGGCCGGGGAGTTCTACCGGCTCGACCTGAACAAACTTGAACCCGGCACCGTGCTGGTGCAAACCGACGCCGCGGGAAGATGCGTGCACTCCGCCCGACCTGGGGCATGTGGCCGCGCACGCCGGATTCGGTCGGCGCGAAGGTAATCGAGCGCGACGGCGCAAAAAGTGCTGGAAATTGAAAAGGGATTTCAGGTCAATGCCGGCGAATGGAATGCCGGTGTGAGCGATGCTCAGCAGAGCGTCGCCTACTGCCGTGTCACGTTTCTGCTGCCGGAACTCTCCGGCAAGGGGCTGGCGGGCACGCTCCGGCTGCAGCAGGTCAACAACTGTACCGCTGCGTTCATCGGCTTCGAACCGAAAGGGGAGATGTTCGATGTGCTGGTCAGCAACGGAGACGGCAACGGCAAGGTGGTCTGGCAGAAGATCGGCCGGGTCGAACCGAACAAATGGTTCACCGTCGACATTAAAATGGATTTCAACGGCAAAACCTGCGACGTCGCGCTCGACGGCGGCGAATGGCAGACCGGAAAGAAGTTCCGTCACGCGTCGAGCTGGGAGGGCACGATGTGGGCGCGGGGATTGAACGTGCGCGACTACCGCTATGACATCGAAGCAGGCAAGAGCCCGGTACTGGTGCGTGATATCGTCTTCAGCTCCGACCCGATCGGCAGATAGGAGGTGAGGTTTCGATGAATCCGAATTCCGGTTCGCTCCGCCGTTTTCTGGAGGAGAGCCCGTTTCCGGACTATCTGGAACGGTGCTGGAACGGGCGGTATTATCTGAATTTTCCGGTGGAATCCGGAAAATCCACCTACGATCCCGGCGGCGTGTGCGCTCATGTGCTCTACTATCTGGTCTACACCGGGGTGCTCGGAATCTCCCGGGTGCCGCGCGGAAGAGCGGCGCAGCTGGCGGAATGGCTCGCTACGCAGGTGCGCGAGGACGGCTACTGCCTGACGGAAGATGGATTCACCGATCACCCCGCCTACGCCTCCACGCTCGGAGATGCCCTGGGAGCCGCTCTCTTTCATGCCGGGGAAAATCGGGCTTGCTGGCGAGGCGAAGGCGCGTGTCCTCGCCGCGCTGACCCGGCTGGCGGAGCGCCATCCCCGGATTCGTTTTCCGGAGGGCGCGCAGGGCAAGACTCAGCAACTCCGCTTCGAGCTGCGCATCTACTACTGGATGATGCTCTTTTCCGCCGATCCGGTCTGGAAGGAGCGGTTCGAACTGGCGCTGGAACGCGGCATTCACCGCTACACCCATCCGGCCGCGGTGGACGGTCCGCTGCTTCAGCCGAGCCTGAATCCGGACTGGACCTGGAACTACGTCTGCACCGGCGGCCTGACTGACCAGCACGCGACCAACACCCATACGCCCGCATATTACTGCACCGAGCCGAACGGATTCATGTTCATCTATCTGCACGCGCTCAAAAACAAAGTGTTCGAGCGGCGTGCCGACCTCGACTGGCTCTGCCGGAACTACATCGCCGGTCTGCTCCGCAATCTGGGCCGGGTGGGAAATCTCGCGAGCGATCTCGACGGTTACGGCATCCACCGCGCCTGGTTCGGACCGGCGCTGGTGGAAGGGATTCCGCTCGAATCGGCGGCGCTGGCCGACGAGCTGGCTCTGCCGGAGCTGGCAGCTTACTGCCGCTGGTATGCCGACCGGTACATGGAATTCGTCAAGCGGCGTCCGACCTATGCGGAAAGCGGTCTGCCGGAGGCGCAGCCCTACGGGCATAAGATCGGCATCGAGGCGCAGTTTTCGCAGCTGGCGGGGGCGCGTTTCTACGGTTCGATCGCGCGGGCGCTGGCGGAGTTCGGCGAGGTGGATGCGATTGCCCCGGTGGAACCTCCTCCGTACGGTTCGTTCGCCTGGGAGGCGGGCTGGCTCCGGGTCAGCACGCCGGAGTACGAAACCTCGTTCGCCGGACACACCTGTCTGCGGAACATTCCGGTGGTGCCCTGTTACGGCGATCCGAACCTCGGCACCCTGATCGGCGGAGCGCCGCTGGCGACGCTCTACTCCGGAAAGGAGCTGATGTATGCGGCGAGTTTTCCGGCCGCTTCGCTGTGGCACATCGAGGCGGAGGATCACAACGGCCGCCGATTCTTGAGCTGTTCGACTTCGCCGGAGGACGACACGTCGATGACGGTCCGGCGCGCTCCGGACGGCGCGGTGCTCGATTCGACCTCGTTCGACCCCTACGAACCGCCCTGCAATCTCTTCCTGGAGAAGGGGGATTTCTCGAGATGAACTGGCAGCGGCGGGAACGGGCAAACCGGTTCTGCTTCTATGTGCACAACCGTTATTTCGCGGATCATCTGGAGTTGGACTTCGGCATGAAAGGAATGGCGGGCCACTACTGGGATAAAATCTCCTTCGTGCTGCCGCTGCCGGATGAAACGGCGGAGTACCGGGATTCCTCCGGAGCCTTTCTGCCGCTCGCCGGACTGGATCGTCTGCCGGAAGCGCTCCGCTGGCGGTGCGGCGGCCGCGTCTGTCTCATCGACCGGATGGAACTGCAGGGTGCGGGGGAGGGGGCATGCTTCTCCGTGGCGGTGCGGAATCTCCCCCGCCGCCCCGGGGATGCCCGGCGGCGTGAACAGTTTTTCGCCGCACTCGACCAGCCAGGTGCGGTTTGAAATCGTTCCGTCGACTCAGGACCGGATCTGGCGGCTCCGCTGCCGCCTCTCCTTTCTGCCGGCGGAGTGATTTTCTTCTCCTGCGGCCCCGGTTTGTGCCGCGAAATGTAAAAAAGACGCCGGACGTGTCGTCGTATTGAGAAGCCTTCTCGACAGCACCCCGGCGGCAGTTTAATGCGAAACCCTGTGCGGCATCTCTGCCGGAGCCGCACGGGGTTTCCTTTTTCTCTTGTGGCGGGTGCTGAGAAATCCGGGCGTCTTCCCGACCGTGTCCGAAGAAAAAATCATCTGGTGAAAAGTGACAAATATTTAGATTTTTTTACCGTTGACTTTCGGGGCCTTTCATGGTATACTATTCCCATAAGAATTCCCGGAGGCACAGCGGGAATACAACCTCAACTGCGGAGTTGCAAGATGTGGATTTTTGCGAAACGGAACAGAAGACGTCATCATGCGGATGTTACACGGGTTCATTCTTTCACCCTGATTGAATTGCTGGTGGTGATTGCGATCATCGCCATTCTGGCGGGACTGCTGTTGCCCGCGTTGAATTCTGCACGGGAGCGAGGGCGTGCGGTCAGCTGTGTGAACAATCTGAAGCAGATTGCATCCATTGCCGTATTCTACGTCGACACCTATCAGGGCTATCTGCCGTATCAGACTGCCGCCATTGCGTGGGGCAGCCGGTTGTATGCGCATTACCGGGGGCGGAGCCATCCACGAAGTTCCTGTTTACCGTGGGGTCGCAATACGGACCGACAACGGCGCTGCGGCCCCATGCGCCGTTCGGATGTCCTTCCTCGATTCCGGATGAAACGATCAATGCGCGTCTGGCGGTCAATTACACGATCAACATATTCATGCTGGCCAACTACGGAAAGGCCGTGCGGACCAGACGCCCCGCGTCCCGGGGGCTGGTGATGGATGGATATCGCGAATATACCGCGGAGGATACCGGTACGAATCCCAACGCCGGAATCGATTACAACAGCGTTACCCGGATTGAAAATTTGAAGGCGTGGCGGCATCGGAAATGCATCAACGTCGCTTATTTCGATTCTCACGTGGAGCCGGTTCCCTATCTGAATCTGCCCACTGCCACGGGGGAATCCCGCGGTCGACGCCCGGTTCTACTTCTGGGGGGACGGCGAAAACGGAAGACTCCCGTAACAGAACACAGCAAAGGAAAGTGAGCTTGATCATGAAACATTCTGTACTCGCATTCTGTCTCGCCTGTCTGGCGGGATTTGCCGCCGCATCGGAAAACTGGTGGCAGTATTCTCCCGACCGGGGATTTCGTTTTGAATCGCTTCCGGCGCAGATCGTCCTGTATGAACCGGGGTGGAACGCTCTGTATGCAAAGAAGTTGAATCAGCAGAATCTCCTCTCCGGTGCCGTCACCCCCGGGAAGGAGGGGGTGCTTCACTGTGAAATGCGTTTTCAGTCGCCGGAGCCGAGAAAGGTTCAGGAACTTGCGCTGGAATTTCAACTGCCGGCAAAAACGCCCTTTTTGCTGCTGGACAAACTCAAAGTCGATCTGCCGCGCAGCCTGAACGAGCAGAAATGGATCATTTTGGGCGGCTGGAAGGCGAAGTCTTTGACCATTCCGCTGGCGAGCGGGGCGTCGCTGATTCTGCGGGGCGATCTCGACGTCTGGTGTCAGGACAACCGTCGGTTCGGCGGTTCCCGGTTTCTGCTGCGGCTGCGTTTTTCCCCGAAGGCGGGGATGCTGGAGGCCGCGTCGCTGAAGTTTGAGGTGGAACGAAAGGGAGTCGTCTCTCTCCCGCAGGATCTTGCCGGGGTGATGAACCGGGGGGCTGCGCGACGAGGTCGCCGGCGACGGGCAGGGCGGCTGGACCGATCAGGGACCGGAAAACGACCTGCGCCAGCTTCCCGCAGGGCTGCTGCGCTTCGGCGAGGCCTCATTCCGGATCGTCGATGAAGAAATCAACCGCGGGAAGGCGGCGATCGTGCTCGGGCGGAATGTTTCCGGAGCCTGTGAGTTCCCGCTTCAGGGCCGGGGGGAACTGGCTCTACTTCCTGCACGCGAGCGCCTGGGGGCGAGGAATGCTGAAATCGGCGAGATCGACGTCACCTTTGCCGACGGTTCCGGACAGACGTTCCCCGTCATTCAGAACCGCGACATCGGCAACTGGTGGATGCCCTCCCATTTCAAAAACGCAACCAATGTGTGGAGCGTGGAAAATCCTCAGTGTTATGTCGGCCTCTATCTGAGTCAGTTCCCGTTGAAGCGAAATGATCCGGTACGCATTCGCCTGCGTTCCGGTGCCGGCGCCTGCTGGATGATTCCGGCCATATCGCTTGAAACGCCCGTATTCCGGTCGAACAGTTTGACAAAACCGTCTATCTTGTGCCGGGGGAGAGAGTGGGCAACGCTGGATTTTCCGGTGACTGTCCAGAAGGGATCTGTACTGGATTTCTCCGATCAGCTCGATGCCCCGGCTGGAAAGTACGGTCCGGTGAGGATCTCTCCCGAAGGTCATTTCGTCTTTGCGCAGGCCCCGGAGCGGCGCATTCGCTTTTTCGGCGTCAACCTCAGCTACGGCGCAAACTTTCCCTCCCGGGCCAACGCGGAAAAGCTGGCGGAGCGTCTGGCCGCGGTCGGGTACAATGTCGTCCGCTTCCACCATCAGGACGGCGGGCTGACCGGCTCCGGTGACGAAATGTTCAACCGGGAGAATCTCGACCGGCTCGACTATTTCATCGCAGCTTTGAAAAAACGGGGCATCTATTTCATGACCGATCTGTATGTTTCCCGGGTGCGCCCCTGTTATGCGCCGCTGGCGGGGGCGTTTCCCGTGAAACACTATTCGCCCGCGCTCTTCAAGGCGCTGATTCCGATTCTGCCGGAGGCGATGGAGGATTGAAGCTCTTCTGCCGCCGCTGGCTCCTTCATGAGAACCCGTACACCGGGATGGTCTGGGGGAGGGATCCGGCTCTGTTTCAGGTCTCGCTGGTCAACGAGGGGAATCTCGATTTCTTCTGGAACACCACGGCGGAAACGGAGCGGCTGTACCGGGAAAAAATTTTTCCGCTGGATGGCGGAGCGATTTCCAGCGGAATCCGCGACGGTTTCCCGCTCGGAACCCCGTTTCCTGCAGTTTCTGAATGAGCTGCAGCGCAACGCTCTTCTGGAGCAGAAACGTTTTCTGCGCGAGGAGCTGAAGGTGGAGGTGCTCTGTACCGGAATCAACATGGAGAGTTCTCCGGCACTGACGGCCCAGCGGAATCTGCTCGACGTAGTCGACGACCATCTCTATTTTGATCATCCGAGCTTCCCGGTATCCAACTGGAAACTGCCGGCCAGTTACCGTCAGTATTCGGCGATCCGTCGAAAGGGAAATAATTTTCCGGCCGCGCTGTTCTCCTCCCGCATCTACGGCAAACCTTTCACGGTGAGCGAATTCAATTATTGCGCTCCCAACCGGTTTCGCTGTGAGTCCGGGGCGCTTCTGGGGGCATATGCCGCTCTGCAGGACTACGATGCGCTGATCCGTTTCGACTGGGCCAGCAGCGAGCAGACGGCGCTGCAGCCCGCTCCGCTGTCCGCCTTTGCCGCCGCCAACGACCCGCTGGCGCAGTTTTCCGACCGCCTTGCCATGCTGCTCTTTCGGCGCGGCGATGTTCGTCCGGCCCGTGAGAAAGTGGTTTGCGAGATTCCCGATGCGTCCGAATGGAAGACCGCTGCGGCAAAATATCCGCAATCCTTCCGGGAACTCGGTTTCATCGCACAGGTCGGCAGCCGGGCGGGGGGAGCCGACCCGGCTGATGCAACGGAGTCTCCGTGGTGCGGCGAACGGCCGCTGAGCAATGCCGCGGTGGAGACGCTTCGCCGCAGATTCCGCTTTGACAACATTGCGCAGAGTGCGTCCGGAGAACTGTATCTGGATGCTGCAAAAGGGGTTTTGAAAATATCCGCGCCCCGGACGGCTGCGATCACCCTGCCGGGCGGTTCAGAAGTTTCCGGAGTGCTCGCGGTTCGCGGGGCGGACGTTCCCCAGACGATAGCACTCTCGTCTCTGGATGGCAAGCTCCTTGCCGAAAGCGGCAGAATTCTGCTGCTTCACCTGACTGATACGCTGAACTTTCAGGCGAAATTCAGCGATGCCAACCGGAACACATTGTACAAATGGGGAAGTTCACGGCTGCTTGTGCGGCGAGGATGGGCGGAGGTGTCGTTCCTGCATCGGGATGCGGGGGAGATGGAGGTGTTCGCCCTGCATGCCGACGGTTCGGTGGCGCGGCAGCTTCCCCGGCGCGTGGAAAATGGGCGGCTGTTTTTCACCGTTGATACGGCGCTGGACGACAAAGGTGTGCTTGCCTATCGGATTTCCCGTCGGGAATCGAATCGATGAAATCCGCGGTCCATGTCGGAATCAGGTTGATTTTTCCTGGAAAAGCTCTATATTAATTTGATAAAAGAGGCAAAAATTTGATATAAAGTGCCGATTCCGGCTGGAGAATTGCCGGAGAACCTTCAACTCCATTGCCGGGAGTTTCTTCGGAACACGGGGCCCGGTCCGGAGTCAAAAACGGCTGGAAACTATCTGTCGCAGAAATCGAAGATGCAGTTGTCTTCTCTCAAAAGTCTGGCGTTCATTCCCAACAACGAACTTCCACCTCTGCCGTTTTATGTGATCGACGTGGGCTTCAAGGAGCTGCAGGCCGGTGAACGGGATGCCGGAAACGGCGCGTTCAAGGATTTCATCGAGCTGATCTGGTGCGTGGAGGGGTGCGGAGAGATCCGGCTGTTCGAGCACTCCTTCCCCATTGCGCCCAACGATGTCTTCTACTATCTGCCGGGGGAGGATCACGAGCTCAGGGCGATCAGCGCCGGCTGGTCGATGTACTGGATCTGCTTTCGCGGGACGCTGGCTGAAAGTGTGTTTCTCTCCTATCGCTACGCACGTTGTCAGCACGCTTCTGAGGAGTGCCCGGTTGCTCTTTTTACCGATATTTCGAACTGCATTTCGTCGCCGGAACCGGTGCAGCAGGGGCTTGCCTGCGGGTATCTCATGCAGATTCTGGCAAAGATGAACTCCTGGAAAACCCGTCAGCGTCATCCGGATCGGAAGATCGACCGGATTCTCGGTTTTGTCGCGCACAACCTCTCCAATCCGGCGCTCGACATCGAGCTGGTGGCGGATACGATGGAAATTCCCAAATCAACGTTGCAGAAGATATTTGAAAGCAAAGTCTCCTGCTCTCTCGGCACCTACATCCGGAATGAACGGTTTCAGAAAGCGTTGGTCCTGCTGAAAAACACGGATCTGCCCGTCAGCAGGATCGCCGCCGAGGTCGGTTACCGGGAACTTGCCTCCTTTTCCCGCCTGATCCGGCGCGGCACCGGGATGTCGCCTCTGCAGTTCCGTTCCGCCAGAGGATTGAACGCCACCCCTCCCGGAACGCGGCGAAACCGGGCGGAGTGATTTTTGCCCCGGCGGCGGGGCGCTCAGGCGCCCGGCAGTTCGCGGGTCAGCACCTCCAGCGGCGGAATGGTGTACGTTCTGCCTCCGATCCGGCACTGCTGCGGCTCGGTGAGGAAGTTGACGAAACACTGCAGAATCCGCCCGTCTGCGGCGCGCCAGCCTGACGAGGCGATCGACGGGAAGTTCTCCTGCCGGTTCCGGTAGTGAAGCGTGTAACTGCCGCACTCGACCGGGCAGGGGAACTCGATCAACTCCCCGTGAAGCAGAAATTCCCGGTGACGCCGGCGGGCCGCGTTCAGGTTGCGGATCAGCACCGGGAGCGGCTCCTGCGGCGGCGCAGGATGGTTCCAGTCCGAAGCGGCTCCCCAGTCGATCTCGCCGCTGTCGCGCAGCATGACGCTGAGCATCTCGCCGGAACAGAAGGCGCGGGCCAGCCGGAACTGCAGATTGTCCGGCGATTTGACGCAGTCGATCTTCTGTTCCGCGCCGCACTGGTTGCCGAAGAAGTTGTTCGCATAACGGTGGAACACGTACTGGAAACCCGGCACCGGCTGCCCGTAGTTGATGCCGAAGACGTCCCGCAAATCGTTGAAGGGGAGGGCGGCGACGTAGGGCCCCGCCGCGGCGCATTCGGCGCCGAGAAGCATCCGGCTCCCCGCGGCGTGGATCGTGTTGTTGAGCTCATCGAGAAACTCCCGCATGGCTTCGGTCTGCCACGCTCCCGGCACCGGCGGATGGTGATGATCCTTCCGATAACAGAGGAAGGAGGCGCCGCCGAGATTCTGATCGAGAATCTGGAAGTAATCGACCCCCTCCTGCGCCAGAATCCGCACCTGTTCTTTGAAAATCTCCCGGCTTTTCCTCTCTGCGATGCAGAAGGTCTCGCTCTCCCGGATCATGTCGCAGATCGTGGCACGGCTCTCCCCTTTCGGACCGCGCGCCATGCAGGATTCCAGCTGTCGCGTCTCGTACTCCGCGCGCCCCGAATAATCGTTGATGCGGCTCTGCATCGTGAAGGAGGTGCCGGAACCGTAGACGCCGAGGAGATGCCCCGCCCCGTGCAGGAGGTCGCGCAGTTTCCGGAAGGATTCCGCCCCGCCGACCGGCGGCCAGTAGAAAGGCGGGTGCCAGGGGCCGTGCTGCTCCCAGCGCATCAGCAGCGCCATCACTTTGCTGGCGAACGCCTCGGCCAGCTCCTGCAGCCGGGGGAAGGCGTTTTCATACGGGAGAAACCGGTTGGGTTCCGGCGTGATGGTGCCGGTCCCCGGACTGGATAGATCACTGTGACCGGAGACTCCTCCAGCCACTCCGGCAGGGGGAAGCGCCGGTTCATCGCCGGGTCGCGTTTCACCACGTTCTGCCGGTAGAAATCGCAGGCGGCCTGCCAGCCGGGCGGAACGGGCTGCAGAAGGAGATCGAAGGGCAGTTCACAGCAGCCGGAGCGGAGGAGTCCGCCGCACATTGTCTCGATCCTCAGCCCGAGGCGATCGTCGGCTTCGGGGGCGAACTCCAGCGCCTTGGTGGTGTGGCGGGGATCATCCGCGACGAAGCAGACGCCGCCTTCGTTCCGCCAGGCGGCGAGAAACTGCATCTGACAGAGCCCGGGATAGTAGCCGATGCCGAGGTTGTCGGGGGAATTCGATGTGCTGTACTTTGCGGTTGCGTTTCTCCCGTTCGCTGACGATCACCCCTTCGCTGAAGGGATAGAAGAGTTCGTGATTGAGCGGGATTGCGATATGAGGCGCTTCGATGAAATCGGGCAGAAGGTCGGCCGGAATTCCGGAGAGCGCCGGGCGGAACCGGAAGGAGCCGTCCTCGCCGTTGCGGATTTTGAGAGTGAACAGCAGTCCCGGCACGGGCGGCACTCCGACCAGCGCGCCTCGCCCGCCTCGAAGCGGAACGAGGAAAAGCAGGTGTCATCAAGTTCGAGGTAGTCCCCGTTTTGCCGCAGAAAGCGGAGCGAAAAGGCCCGTTCTGCCGGAGCGAGCAGCGAAAGATTGCGGTGTTCCAGCGCGAGAACGGCGCCGTTTTTTCCCGGAGAGGACCAGCCGGCTCTCTCCGTTGTTCCAATGGATCTCATTCATAAGAAACCACTTTGCTGTTGATGTTTTTTCATTTTCGCCTCCTCGGCTGAGTCGACGAAGGCGAAGGGGTTCCTCCGCCCGGAAGCTGGAAGGTGTTGTCTTCGAAACGGATGTCGGCGATTCTGCTCAGCGAGACGGCGGGGCCGTGTGGCGCGTTGCGGCGGATGCGGTTGCCGATGATCTGCACGTCGGCGCAGTTCCATAGGGTGAGCGCCGGTTTCCCGGAAGTTTCCATCTCGTTGCCTTCGAGGCGGAGGTGGTGGATCGAGCTCGCCTCCATGTTCCCCTCCGCATACGGGGGGATGCAGCGGACATAGATTGCGCTCCCGCCGGTGTTGCGGAACCGGCAGTTCCGGACCACGCTGTTTCGGGCGCTGAAGTAGAGTTCCCAGGGGCAGAGTGCGGTGATCGACACGCCGGGACCGGTGATCGTGTCGAAGGTGGAATCCTCCACCCGCACACCGGGCGCCGTCAACTGTACACCGAGCCCCCGGACGTTGCGGTAGGTGCAGTTGACGATCGCGGAACCGCTGAAACAGCCGCCGAGCGGCTGGACGCGGTCCGGTCGGAGGACCTTCTTCTGCAGATACATGGTTTTCTGTTCGCGTTTCTGGTCCTCGGTGAGCGTCGGCTGGCGGAGCGTCTCTCTTGTGGCGATGCCGGGCGGGAGCGGCGTGGCGTATTCCGGGTGGCCGTTGCGGCGGACAATCCGCCGGACCGCCTTCACTTTGCCGGTGTTTCCGTCGAGAATCAGTACGCCGGAGGTGTTGCTCATGGTCCGCTCCGGCAGAGTGCGCAGGCCGTCCGGGGTGACGGCGGTGAGTGCGACGGTTGAGGCGGCGAGATTGATTCCGTCATCCTCCATCGATGAGAAGGTGCAGTGCTCCAGGTACGGACCGACCTTGCCGATGGCGGCGAACATCAACCCGTCGCCGTCGGTGGAGATGAGGCGCGCGGTTCCCGGCTCCGGTTCGACGCGGCAGTTTTGCAGGATCGGCGCGTAGCTCAGCAGATGCCAGGTCCAGGAGGGAGAGCTGTGAACGGTGATCGCGTCGAAATGGTCGAACTTCGACAAGATTGAACTGATCGCATTGGCGCACCGGGAGTCGTACCGGCCGGTGATGACCACCGGATTGCCGGGAGCGAGGCTGGTGCGCGCAGTTCCCGCGTGAAAACTGCCGAGTTCGACGCGGAACTTCCGCCCGCCGAGCGGTTCGACTTTGCCGAGCGGGAAGGTGCCGGGCAGATAGGTCCGCGTCTCAGGCGACAGCGGCGTGAGGCGGCGGGAGGGGGCCTCGAGCAGGTTCGGGGCAAGCGGCGAGGGGAAGCCTTCGTCGATCTCCACCTCGAGCCGGGTCCGCTCCGCATTGGCGGCAACGATGCGCCCCTGCGTGAAGGGGGGCGTTTCGTAATCCAGCGTCAGGTTGCGGAGCGTCGTATGGTATCCCCCGAGAATCCGGATGCCGCAGAGGGCGGGATTCGTGAAGAGTAGCCGGGTCTGCCCCGCTTCACCCTCCAGCGTCAGGTGTTCGGGCGAGAGCAGCCGCAGGTGGGCCTGATTCAGTGTGTCGGCGTTCCAGGAGGAGAACCCGCCGGAGATGCGGTTCCGCCAGGCGCGGCGTTCCGGCGGGCGGCTCTCCGGTTCAATCCGGTAGGTCCCGGCGGGGAAGAGGAGCCGCACCGGGGATTTTGCGGCGGCGGCGGCTTCCAGCGCCCGGCGGATGGCCGGTCCGTCGTCGGTTCTGCCGTCGCCTCGGGCGCCGAACTCCCGGACGGAGAAACTTCGAATCTTCGGTGCATGTTTCATCTCCTGAAGCAATTTCTCCTCTTCCGCGAAATATCCGGAAAGCATCTCCAGCTCCTCGTGAGCGCTCCAGGCGAAAAGCAGCGACTCCGCGGTTCCGGATTTGAGCCGCTCTGCGATGTATGCGGCCAGAGAATCGAGGATTTCCATTCGCTTTGCGACGGCGGTAAAACGGGGGGAGCCGGCGGCTTTCAGAAGAGAGAGAGCAGACGGAGCCGTTCCGGCTTTTCCGCCAGTGCCGCTTTCCAGACAGCTTCGGTCTCCTGCCGGAATTCCGCTTGCGGGAACGAGGCCAGACACTCCGGCGTGAAGTAGCCGGTCGAAGAAAAAGGACGGTTTGTCCGCCGCGCACAGCGCCAGCGGAATTGCCGCCAGCAGGGAAAGTTTAAATCGCATCAATCAGAACTCCTTTGATGAAAACCTTGTTGCGATAGGAATAGACGTTTTTCAGTTCCTTTCTCCCGGCGGGGTGGACACTGCCGTCCGCATGCAGTGTATTCAGCCGCCCGAGGTGGAGCAGATTCGGGGAGTAGTTGGTGGAGTTCCGGGGACCGGCGGTGGACTGAGCTCCTTCGGTGTCATCGTTTTTTCTGCTCTCCGTCATCAGGTAGATGCGAAAGTTGGGCGAGCGCCCGTTGACGCCGGCCAGACGGCGTTCCTGCTGCGGAACCTTCGGCAGAGAAAAGATGAAGTAGGCGGAGGAATCGGAAAGATCGACTCCCTCCTGCACGCGGATGGAATCCAGATCCTCATAGGAGATGTTGACTCCGTATGCTTCGGTGAAGTCGCCTTCTCCGGCCGCCGCGGAGGGACAGCGGAGCGGGGATTTCTTCAGACGCTGCCGCGCCTCGTCCTGATTCCCCAGATACTGCGTGTAGAGGTGGGTGTACCAGATGTCGGTTCCGTAGAACCAGCGGTAGAAGATGTAGTCCCGGTTGTCCCCCGCGTACATGGCGAACCAGAGACCGTTCTGCTTGAGGTTGGCGGAGCAGGTGATGGTTTTCGCCTTTTCCCGCGCCTGTGTGAGCGCCGGCAACAGCATGGAGGCCAGGATGGCAATGATTGCAATAACGATCAAAAGTTCGATAAGAGTAAAATCATTTCGAAATTTCTTTTCCCACGGCTTCTTCTGCATTTTCCTTCCTCCTTTGTGGATTTTGTCGGCGAAAATACAATATTATTTTATATTAATTATATTCATTTCCTGCCGTTTGTCAAGTGGAAAAGGAAATTTTTCTGAAAAATTTTGGGGAAACAAAGAGAAGAAAGCGTGATACCTCCTGGCGTGAATTCAGGGGCGGGAGGCGAACTGCGGCAGTTTCGCCGCTTCCAGGAAGAGCAGCAGCGTCGGCGTGTAGTTCACTCCGTCACCGACTGGAGCGCCGGTGAAGGGATCGAGCTCCTGCTGGAAGGTCGATTCCGGATGTTCTTCGAACGCCTTCATCCAGCGCAGCAGCAGCGCTTCGCGGTCATTTTCCCGATGGTAATCCCCCATCCAGAAGAGCGCCCGCAGAGAGGTCAGTGCCTGCGTGTTGCCTCCCCAGCAGTTCCGGACTCCGTGGCGGAAGCTCGGATCGTCGATCGAAACCGAAGGCAGGGGGTACGGCGGCAGAAATTCCCGGCCCGGCGTGCAGAAGTAACGCTCGTAGACCCGGTCGAACTCCTCCTGCGTCAGTACTCGGTTGAGAAAGAGGCGGGTTACATGCTCGGTCCGGTACTTCCGGAAGCCGGTCGCGGAACGATCATAGTAGAACTCGTCCTCCTCATCGTAGAGGTGACGGCGGATGGCGAGGCGTATCGTCTCGGCTTTCGCGCGCCATTCGGCCGCTTCCGTTTTCTTCTCCAGCAGTTCCGCCAGCTCCGCCAGCGCGATTCTGCCGCCGTACAGAGCGGCGGAGAGATCGACCGACAGGATCGGCATTTCCGGGAGGTTCGGCATGTTGTTCGCATCCTCTCCCGGGCAGCTGTGCGGAATCCCGCCGTCGGTCACCCGCGGCGAACTGTCATGCCCGGTGTCATATTCGCAGTACATCGCCGGAAGGCCGGTTTTTGCTTCGCAGCGGTGGTGGACGAACCAGCGGTCGTACGCCGCCGCGCTCCGGTAAATCCGGGCAAAATCCTCCTCCGGTCGGCCGGTCTTGCGGGCGATCTCCATCGCACAGCGCGCAAATGGCCAGACGGTCTGAACGTGCCAGAAACAGCGGTCGTACCCGTAAAAGAAATTTCCTTCCTTCCGGTAGTTCAACGGGAGGGCGAAGGGGAACAGCCCGTCCTCCCGCTGAAGGCGCATGAAGGCCTCCTGGGAACCCCAGGCGGATTCCGGCGCGTAGTCGGCCAGGAAGAAGTTGTCCTGATTATGTTCGAGCCAGATTCCTTCGTACTGGTCGCCGGCCTTCAGCAGCGGTGCAGCGGGATACTGGGGGAAGGTGTCCAGGTTGTTGAGCAGTGCCCGCCTGACCTCGGGAACTTTTGTGCGGATCCTGTTGACGGCGGCGGGAGAGAACGGTTCCGGGGCAAGCATCGTTTTGAAAATCCTTTTTTCTGAGAATCTGCGTTTGGGCGACTGGTATGCCTGATTTTCTGTCAATATAATGCAAACGGCTGTCGCTTCCAGTCAAATCGGTGGAATTTTGTGGAAATTCAAAATCTCGACGTGCGCTGCTCAAGCCGGATTGCGGACGCTGTTCCGGACGATCAGGTGGGTGTGCAGCCAGCGCACCTCCTGCGGCGTCTCCGGGTGGCGGATCAGTTTGACCAGTTCCGCCACAGTGGCCGCGGCCAGCTGGTCGAGCTCCTGGTCGATGGTGGTCAATTCCGGCGTCATCCAGCCGGAGATGCCGGAGAGTTCCGAGGTGATGAGCGAGAGATCCTCCGGAATTCGCACACCGAGGTGTCGAAGTTCATGCAGGACCGGCAGCGCCACCCCTTCTCCGCAGGCGATAAGGGCGGTCGGCTGCTGCTTGAGCAGCTGGAGCAGCCGGTGGTTGGAGCCTTCCGGCTCGAGATCGGTGTACATGACCGGCTCCAGCTCCGGCAGGCCGTGTGCGGCGAGAAACGCCCGGTAGGCGTCGAGCCGCTCCTGCCTGCCTGATTGAAGAACTGATCGACGGTCACCGCGATCCGGCGGTGTCCGTTCGCATGGAGATGCTCCAGCGCGAGCCGGACTCCTTCGCCGTGATCGGTGCAGACCGCAGAGCTGAAATCGTACTGTTTGTTGACCGTGAGAATCGGCATGGAGAGTGCACGAAGCTGCTCGAAATGCTGTTCAATGACCTGTTCCGAGAGCAGCAGCAGCACCGCTTTGGTATAGCCGTTATAGAGTTTGGGAAGATCTTTGACCGGCAGGATTTCGGTGAGCAGGTTGCGCCGGGTGACCTCAAAAACCGCACTGTTGAGCAGTCGCTCGGTGAAGCTGGTGCGCCGGGCGGGATTCGGCATCTCGTTGATGACGATGGCGACGCAGTCGCGGGCCATCACCTGCTGGGGGCGGTAGTTGAGTTCCCGGGCGGCGGCCAGCACACGCGCCCGGATCTCGTCACTGACCCGGGCGCGCCCGGTAAACACCCGGGAAACCGTTGCTTTCGAAACGCCGCATTTCCGGGCCAGTGTATTGATGTCGGCCATCGGATCTCCTGAATTGAAACTGTTTCAACTTTGAGATAACATACTTCATTTCAGGAGATTTTTCAATTCGGAATCCGGAAAAAATGCAAAAACGGGAAGAAATTTTCGTTCCGCGATGAAACCTGGTTTCATCGCGGAACGGATTTTTTCGCGCATCAGCAGTCGTAAGAGCTTCTCAGGTCGCGGATGACCAGCGCCTGTTCCAGCTCTCCGAGGGAGACCTCCGCTCCGGTCCGGAAGGTGAGAAGGCGCTTCTCCCCCGGCAGCAGGACGAAGCTGTTGTCGGAGAAGACCGCTTTGATCTTCCGGAACTCCGCGAAGACGCAGAAGGCGGGTTTATCCGTCTCCAGCTCCAGCTGGAACTGCCCGTTCTCCGCGACGGAGAGGCGCCGGGAGATCTGTGCCGCCGGCAGTTCGCAATGCTTGTATTCGGTCAGGAAGCGGTCGCCGCGGTGGGTGTAGTTCTTGCCGTCGCCGGAAACTTCCAGCTCCCAGAGGAGGAACTCCCGGGTCGGGTCTGCGACCAGCTCTGCCGCCGGAAGCTGTCTGAGCAGGGCCGCTTCGTACGGCGGCAGTTCGACTGGCAGGGAAAGCCGCCTGGCGCAACTCCCGTCGGCGATGCGGATCACCGAGACGTTCATGGCGCCGCGAAGTTCGCTCCCGACGTCGCTCGACACCCGGAACTCCAGCTGATTTTCCCGCGGGACGATCGTACCGATCACCGGGGCGTAGAACCGCTTCGCGTGGTAGTGAAGCTGCTTCCAGTTGCCGAAATAGTCGAGGCTCGACCATGAGGCGACCGGCCAGTTGTCGTTGAGCTGCCAGTAGATGGTTCCCATACAGACCGGCTTGAGGGTCCGCCAGAATTCGACCCCGGTGCGGATCGCCATCGCCTGCTGCACCTGGCTCAAATAGATGAACTCCTCGAACCCGGAGGGCAGCCGGAAGTAGCGGGTGAACATTTCGACGATCTTCGAATTTCCGGCGTTGTTCTTCTGGTGAAGTTCCATCACCGGGCTGGTGACGTTGCGGCCGTTTTTGCCGACGTAGAAATCGACCGTGTTCTGGCAGGGGAAGGCCTGATAGCCGAACTCCGAGCAGAAGCGCGGCGTGATCTCGTAGTAGGCGTCGACGCTCCGGCCGCCGTGCCAGACCCGCCAGTAGTGCATATCGCCCTGTGAGTCGGTGTCTTGATCGGTGAAGTCATCCTGCGTGTTGCAGGGGAGGTCGGCCAGAAGACCCGTGTCCGGTCCGCCGCGAAGACCGCGTGCCGGATCGCCTGATTGACCCGGTCGTAGCAGACCACCTTGCGCACGTTCTCGTGCTCGCGGGGGACGAACTGGGCGCATTCGTTGTCGCCGCACCAGAGAGCGATGCAGGCGTGGTCGCGCAGGCGCTTCACCTGATGGATCACCTCCTTCCGGATGAGTGCAAGGAAGTTGTCGCTGTCCGGGTAGACGGCGCAGGCGAGCATCATATCCTGCCAGATGAGAATACCCTTCTCGTCGCAGAGGTCGTAGAAATCCTCGTTTTCGTAAAGGCCGCCTCCCCAGACGCGCAGACAGTTCATGTTGGCTTCGACCGCATCGGAGAGCAGGGCGTCATACCGGTCGCGGGTGTAGGTTTCGGGGCGGGAATCCATCGGGATCCAGTCAGCACCCTTGGCGAAGACATCGATGCCGTTGACGCGGAATTTCAGGCAGACGCCGTATTCGTCCTTCTCGCTGACGGTCTGCATGTCGCGCAGGCCGATCCGTTTGGAAAGGGTCATGCCGTCCGCCGTGACGGTGAGCGGGTAGAGCGGCTGTTCCCCGTATCCGGCCGGATACCAGAGCTTCGGATTTCCCACCTCGAAATCGGCGGAAACCTCGTTTTTCCGGCAGTGAGAGCGGCGTCGACGCGCCGGGTTTCGCCGTTGAATGCAAACGTGACCGGTACTGTTCCGGCGGCGAGGGCGTCGATCTCCGCGGTGACTGTCACGTTACAGCGGCCGGCGGAGTGGAACTGTTCGGTGCGGACGTATTCCAGCCGGGTGCCGGAGGAGTTTTCCAGACAAATTTCGCCGTAGATGCCGCTCAGGACCAGCGACACTCCCCAGTCCCAGCCGCCCTGACACTGAATTTTGCGGATGTAGTTTCGCCCGTGGAAAAAGCTGCCGTTCCCTTCCCGCCGGGGCGGGTGGTAGGTGAATGTTTCGCTGATCCGGTCAATATAGGTCTGCGGCGCGGTGATGGCGACGGCGATGGTGTTTTCTCCTTCCTGCAGGAACGGTTTCACCTCGACGCGGAGCCGCAGAAACATATCCTCGCTGGAGGCGATTTTCCGCCCGTTGAGGAAGATGTCCGCCGCGGTGTCCACCGAGTCCAGATTGAGCCAGATGCGTTCCGCGTTCAGAAACTCCCGGTCGACGGTGAAACGGCGCTCCCAGCGCCAGTTGTACCGGCCGATCCACTGCACCTCGTGTTCGTTGAGGCCGACGTTGGGGTCGGGGATCAGCCCCGCCCGCAGCAGCGCGGAGGCGTTGTCGCCGGGGACATTCGCCTCGATCGGCGAAAATCCCTCCTTGTCACAAGTGAGTTCCCAGCTGCCGGAAAGACTTATTTTTGACATGATAGAACCCTTTCATAGGTTGGATTAAATTCCTTTTTTAAAATATCATGGATGTTTCTAAAAACGGTTTGTTTTTTTAAAAAGGATACTACATTGATATCGAAACGGAGGATTTTTGATGCTGCATCTGGAAGCCAATCCCTATCTTCAGCGGGAGAAATATCTGTATCATTCGTCGGAATACCATGCTGGAGAGGGATTTCGGCCGCACGATCACGAGTTCTGCGAATTCTTCGTCGTTCTGGAGGGGGGGAGTTGGAGCAGACGCTGAACGGGCGGAGCGCGGTTCTTCCTGCCGGAACGGTGCAGCTGCTCCTGCCGGGGGATGCCCACGGCATCGGCTGCGCGCCGGGGTGCGAATTCGTCCGCATCTTCAACTGCAACGTGCTGCGGGAGGAGTTTCAGAAGGAGTTTCTCCACTTCGCCGCGGAGCTGGAAATCGCGCCCGACGACCTGCTGGCCCGCGGCATGATACCGCCCGGAGCGCGCCGCAAGCTGATCTTCGAGGACTGTGAAGCCCTGCTCGCCCGGCGGGGAAGTTCGGCCGGTTCCGGAATGCATTGCTGCGGACTCTGCTCTCGCAGCTTCTCTGGGTTCTGCTGCGGCAGTCGGGGGTGGAGGAGAACGGCGCGCCGAAATGGCTGCTCGACGCCTGCGCGGCGATGCACCGGGAGGAGAACTTCCGTGCCGGTTTGAAGCGGCTGGTGGAGCTCTCCGGCCGGACGCAGGAGCACCTGAACCGCACGATGCGGAAACATTTCGGTATGACGCCGCGCGGCTATCTGACCAATCTTCGGCTGGAAGCGGTTTTTCAGGAGTTGATTCAGGGGAGGGGCGACATCACCTCCGCGGCGTTCCGGGCGGGTTTCGTCAATCTCGCCGGATTCCGCCGGGCCTTCCGGAAAAAGTATCTGGTCTCGCCCCGCCAGATCAAGGAGCTGGGGCATCACTCCGGAAGTGGCGGGGCGTGACGGGCGATGCCCCGGGCCGCGCCGGAGAGCGCGGTCAGTAGATGGTTCCCGCCTTGCCTCGATAGAGGGGGAACGGGCGTTTCGCCTCTTCGCGGAGGAGCGGGCCGCGCACATCGATGTTGCGTTTTCGCAGAGCGTTGACCCAGTCTGAACCTTTGTCTCCCTCATCGAATCCGATGGCTTCGGCGTCCTCCCGGGTCGCGCCGTAAAGCATCGCCTCCACTCCGCTCCACGGCGTGGCGCCGTAACACATGGCGCAGGGTTCGCAGCTGGTGGCGAGCAGGCAGCCGTTGAGATTGAAACTGTTCCGGAGGTGCTGAGCGCGGGCGAAGGCGGTCATCTCGGCGTGCGCCCAGGACTGACCGGCGGGGACGACCCGGTTGACGCCGACCGCGACAAGCCTGCCGGTTTTCACTTCGAAAATCGCCGCGCCGAAGGGGCCGCCGGTGCCGTGCAGAACATTTTGACTGGCCAGTTCGATGGCGAACCGCATCTTCTCATCGTCGGTGGCGAAAACCCGGTTCCGGTTCTGCTGCTCCATCTCCTCCAGCCATGGCGGCATCGCAATGGCGGGGGGTGAGCGGCGCGGAGTGGACCGGCGGTTCCGGAATGGAGGCGCATCCGGCCGCCCCGAGGAACAGAAGCGACAGCGCACCCCGTGAAATTATCTTTTTTCATCGGCAGGATCCTTTCCTTCTTCTCCACCCGGCTCCTGAATGGGCTCGCGAAAACCGGGGAAATCTGTCTCTTCTTTTTATGATAGCGCCGGAATTCTGGATTGCAAGCGCTTCGTCGCAATCCCGGTGAAAGGATGAAATTTTTCTGTTTTTTGTATTCTGCTCTTGACATTTACCGTTGACTAAGGTATAATTATGCTAAAAAGATGAAATATTTTGATTAGCACTATTGGTATTACTGAGAATGATGAACGCCAAATCTGACAACACTACGCTTTTCGCGGAGACGCGGAATTATATGCTGAAAAAGATCGCTGAACTTCTCGCTGCGGGGGAGAAGAAGCTGCCGACGGAGCGGGAATTGGCGGAGGAGGTGGTGGCGAGCTACGCCACGGTCCGCTTGGTGATGAAGCAGTTGGAGACGGAGGGGTTCATCCGCAGGATCCGCGGGTCGGGGACCTATCTGGAGCCGGGGGCGGAGGCGTTGCTCCGGCAGAGTTCGATGCGGCGGCTCTGGTATTTCCGCAGTCCGGACGCAGATCAGCCGGAGCGGGATTACGGCAGCTGGATGCGGGGTGAAATCCGCAGGAGTGCCGCCGAACGGAACTGGAATCTCATGGAGGTGGTGGTGTTCACCCACGATGAATTCCTGGCCGGATTGTCGCAGCGTCTGAAACCCGGGGATGCCGTGCTGTATCTGCCGCCGACGGAACCGATTTCGGTGCGGCAGCTGGGGAACTCTCCCGGTACGACAGCTTTCCTTTGGTGGTACTCGACCTGGAGTTCGGCGATGTTTCGATTGCCAACGTGACCAGCGACAACCGTCGCGGCGGCATGCTGGCGGCGCGACAGCTGCTGAAAAACGGCAGCCGGACTCCTCTGGTACTGCTCTGCGAACCGCATTTGAAGCAGCTGCGGTCGCGCCTGCAGGGATTTTGCGAAATCACCGAAATCGCCGGGATCACGCCGGAACTTCTCGATTGCGGCGTCTCCGTCAACGACGACCGCGAGGAGTTCGCCTACCGGACGTTGCTTGCCCGGTTGAAACGCGGATCTCTGCCGGATGCGGTGTTTGCGATATCGGATTCGGGTGCATTCGGTGCGCTCCGGGCGATGCGCGAATGCGGTCTGGAGCCGGGGCGCGATGTGGGACTCATCGGATTCGACGGCGTCTCTGCCGGGCGGAAGATGACGCCGTCGCTTGCCACGATAGCGCAGCCGGTGGCGGGAATCTGCCGGACGGCATTCGACATTCTGGAAAAATGGGTTCCGGGGCGCCGCCCGCAATATCAGCTGTCGCCGGAGTTCTGCCCGGGGAAACGCTTCTGCCGTTACAAGTCAACTGCAAACAGGAGGTTTTGGCATGAAAGTTGAATTCAAGATCAAAGGACGATGAACAGTCAACATTTTTGCAAGGTCTTTCATCGGTTCAATCCGGCTGAAAGTTGCGAGAATTATATTGAAAAGGTTTGCTAACGCTGGAGCACGGGAGGACTCCTGGCAAAAACGTATGGGTATGTGCCGACTGTTTTTTTCACAAAGTGCAGAAGGATCAAAAAAATGAAACAGAAATTCACCCTTATCGAACTGTTGGTGGTTATTGCGATCATCGCCATCCTTGCCGCCATGTTGCTGCCCGTCTTGAACAAGGCACGGGCAAAAGCACAGCAGACCAACTGCCTCTCAAATATGAAGCAGGCTCTGCTCGCCCAAAACCTGTATATGAATGATTATGGTTATTTCCTTTGCAGAAGTTTTACTGGAGATCAGGGCTCTTGGCGTTATACTCTTTCCAAGTTGAAATACTTTGATTTGAGAACCGGCGGCTGCCCGACTGCCTATATCCCGGATGAAGATCCTGCATGGTCCAGTTGTTTCGGTATGTATGTCGGTCCCGAACTGGATGAAGAATGGGAATATAATCTTAAACCCCGATTCGGTAATTTTTCCCTGAAAGTAAGCGGTGTGGTCTGGTTGATCAATCCCAATAAGTTAGACTCCTCTTTTGTTATGATGACAGAGGCTGCCAAAAGCACTGCCACACACTCTCAGGCTCCTACTTTCGGTTTCGCCACCGTTGCCACGGAGGAAGAGGGTTTCCCTGTCGCCCGTCACGATAACAAGTTGAATTACGCGCATGCTGACGGCAGTGTAACCAGCGGCAAGATGCTTGAGCTGGCTCATGAAATGAAAGTTAAAATCCGCTATTATGACTCCTCTTGGACTCTTCAGATCATTGCACGTCCCTGATAACTGCTGATGAACTATTATGCAAACAGTACAATAACCAAAATTAGAGTAATAACAGAATTTTACAAATAACAATCAGAGGTATTTACAATGAGCAAAAAATTATTCACTCCAGTCGCAGCCATGCTGGCTCTTTCGGCATCGGCAACCGTTTGCGTCAATGATTTCGGCGCGATTCCCAACGACGGCAAAGACGATACTGCCGCCGTAAAAAAAGCATTTGATTTTTTGAAAAAAAATAAAAAATCGACCCTGCTTTTCAAAGAGGGACAATACGATTTCTTTCAATCAAATCCCGAACATTACTCTTATCTTTTCGCCCTGCACGGTGTGAATAATGTAACGGTCAGCGGTACGGCTGACAAGACCAAACTGATGTTCCACGATTCCTCTTTTCTGGTCATGGCACACGATTGCAGCGGTTTGACTTTCAAGAATCTCACTATGGATTACAACCGTCCGCATTTTTCGCTCGGTACGGTAACTTCCGTTGCTCCGGACAAGCGGAGTTTTGAAATCGACGTGGATAAAGATTATCCGGTCAAGGATGGTATGCCGATTCAGGCTCTGTTGGAACTCAATCCCGCAAACAATCTGCCCGAAAGAGGGATTTCTGCCCACTATGTCGTTTCCCAGGTGGAAGAAGTTGCTCCGCAGAAGTTGAAAATCAGTTTGAAACAGGTTCTCGATCCGCCGCTGAAAAGCAATGCCCGTTTTCTGATGCGGCACAATCTGTACTCCGGAAACCTGATGCGTTTTCAGCATTGCAAAGATATCGTGCTGGAAAATCTGACGGTTTACTCGGCCCCTCCATGGGCGCTGTTGCACAATATACGACCAATTTTACGGCGATAAATGTAAAATTCATCCCGTCGCCTGAACGGGAAAAATGCTCCGTACTCCATTGCCAGTGACGGCTTGAGCGCACACTCCTGTAAAGGGAAACTGCTGGTCGATGGTCTGGTTGTTGACGGCAATCTGGATGACTGTATGAACTTTTACCAGAGTTTCTACTGGACGATCCGGAAACAGGTCAGTGAGCGCGCCGCTCATTTGGGAATTGCAAGAACCAATTCTGCCGAAATCCCGCAGTTCAGCCCCGGGGATAAGGTGGATTTTCTGAACGAAAATCTGCAAGTTTACGCCACTCGTCAGATCGCTTCCTGTGGCGAGGACAACAAAGAACACGCCCCACTGGTCGAATTTACCGAAGATCTGCCGCCGTTCCGTCCCGGCACAGATTTGATCGTTTTCAACAATGAGGGTGCGACCATTGAAATCCGCAACAGTTTCTTCCGTTCTCATCGTGGACGGGGAATCACTTTGCAAGCCAGTAATGTCACCATCGAAAACAACTGTTTCGATACCAGTATGAGCGGTATTCATCTGACCACTTGCCTCGTTCCCTTTGCCGAAGGCGGTCCAGTGCAGAATGTGGTCATTCGCAACAATGAATTCAATAACTGTATGAAACGCACGGCAAACCGTACTGCGGTGATCGAACTCAATGCCACGTTACGTAATCCTTTCTATCAGGGGGCAGAGGGCAGACTTTCCCTGAATGGCCCCCCACCGCAACATCAAGATCATCGGCAATAAGATCAGCTGCACCAACAATGCGGCGATGGCGATTGCTTCTGTTACCGGTTGCGAAATACGCAACAACGTGATTTCAGATGCCTCTCTGCGTCCCGGACAAACGTGGGGAACCAAACTTTTTGGACGAAAAACGCCGTCACGTTTGCCGGTGCCCGTGATGTCATCTTTGAAGGCAACAGTTATACTGCTGCCAACGGAAAACCCGGCCGTATGGTCATCGGTGAAAGTTGCGAAAACCTTAAAATCAACAACAACAAAAGGTTTTCAGGAATTGCGGGAAAATGTAATTCCCCTGAAGTAATAACAAAGGATACAAAATCAGTTATCATGAGCGCGAAAAAAACTGTATGTCATCGCCAACTCTCACATGGATCCCATCTGGCTCTGGCGGCTGCGCGAGGGACGCTCCACCTGGCTCAACACCTGCCGCTCGGTCGTGCGGATGCTGAAAAAAATACCCGTTTCTCAAATTCTGCCGCTCGTCGAGCAGCTGCTACGAGTGGGTCGAAGCGTGTGACCCGGCGCTCTTCGCCGAAATCAGGGATTTGGTCGACGCGGGGCGCTGGGAGCCGGTCGGCGGCTGGGTCGAGCAGTCAGACACCATCATCACGCCGGGCGAAGTTCTGTTCCGGCAGGCGGAGTTCGGCAAACGCTACTTCCGCGAGAAGTTCGGCAAAGAGATCCGGATCGGCTACAGCGTCGACTCCTTCGGGCAGAACGCGGGGCTGCCGAAGATCCTGAAAGCGACCGGCTTCGACCGCTACGTCTTCATGCGCCCGATGGCGGTGGAAAAAAACATGCCCTATCTCTTCCGCTGGCGCGGCGACGACGGCAGCGAAGTGGTCACGCTGCGCATCCGGCAGGCCTACTGCACCAGGCCCGACTGGAAGGAAAAACAGGAGCTGTTCGACCGGGTCGACCAGCTCTTCGAGGAGGGCGACGAACACCAGACCTTCTTCTTCGGCATCGGCGACCACGGCGGCGGCATCTACGAAAAAACAGCTGAACTGGCTGCTCGAAGCCGCCGAGACACGCAACATCGAATTCTCGACACTGACACACTACTTCGACGTGATCGAAACCACCGATCTGCCGGTTTCCGAGGGGGAACTCACCCACCACTCCCCGGGTTGCTACTCGGCGGTCTCGGCGGTCAAACGACAGGTCGCCGCGGTAGAGCGGACACTGTTCAAGGCGGAAAAGCTTCTTCTGGAACTGCCCGGCCCCGATGCGGAAGCGGACTCCCGGCGGCTCGACGACGCCTGGAATCAGTTTCTCTTCAACTATTTCCACGACGTCTACCCCGGCACCGCCGTAAAGAAGGCGTTCGAAGGCGAAGTGCGCGACCTCACCGGATACGCCCGGTGGATCGCCTCCTCCATTCTGGAAAAACGGCTCGGCCGCTACGCCGCCCGGGCAAAGAGCGACTTTCTGACCGAAGGCGGCGTTCTGCTCTGGAACCCGCTCCCGGTACCGGTGCGGGCGCTCTTCCAGTTCGACACCTTCGCCGACCCGAACTGCAACGGGAAACACTTCAACGCATTGCGCGACGGCGACGGCGCGGTCGTTCCGCTTCAATTCCTCCGGGCCGCCACCCCTACGGCCCGAACAACGCCTGGGGGCGGGCCACGGCGGTGGTGGATCTCCCGCCCTCCGGGTTGCGGATTTTCGCCTATTCCCATGAGGCGAATTCCCCTGCCGCGCTCGGCTTCGAGCGTCAGAGAGCGGCCTTTGCCCGCATCGCCTTCCCGATCCTCGCCGATGTCGGCGACACCTGGGGGCACGGTCTTGCCCGCCTCGGGGAAACCATCGGCGAGGCGGAGTGGATCTGTTTCGAGGAGATCGACAACGGCCCGGCGGCCAGCTGTCTGCGCGGCCGCTACCGCTGGAAGCAATCGGAATTCCAACTGGACCTCTTCGCCTTTGCGGGCATTCCGGAGCTCTTCGCCCGCTGGCGCGCCGAGTGGCACGAAAAGGACGACACGGTCAAATTCTGCTGGCGGACCGGGATCGACGGCGGCGAACTTCTCCGGTCAGGCCGCCGCCCTGCTCTCCCGCACGCCGGATGCGTGTGAACAGCCGTTCCTCGACTTCGTCGCCGCGCTGGACGGCACCGGGAAAACCTCCGGCATCCTCGCCGATGCGCTGCACGGATACGACTCCTTCGGCAGCGGGGAGCTGCGCATTACACTGCTACGCCCGGTCTGCTATGCGGAACATCTCCCCCACCGCCCCCACGGCGACGAGGGATATGCCGATCTCGGCGAGGTAGAGCAGGAGTTCTGGATCAGCGACGGCCGCCCCGCGGCGGGGCTGCCCGTCGCCGCCCGCGAACGGCTCTGGGGAGCCGAACATCTGGAGATCACCGCCGCCTCCGACGGGGCGGAGTTCCGGTGCATCTCATGGAGCGTTGAGCCGCCGGAAGTGATCGCGCTCTGCCAGAATTGCCGGGAGTTCCGGCTCTGGAACAGCGCTGCTGGCCCGAAACAATTTCGGATATGGCGTGACAACAGTGAACTCGCCTCGGGGCAACTCGCTCCCGGCGAGGTCCGCACCCTGCCCTCTCCGCTGAATCCGCCCGCTTCGAGGGAAATCGCTTCCAGAGTTCGAAAGCTCCGGAAAAAAACGGTGTTATTGCGGTCGGGGACTCCATTGCGGAGAATGCCATCGTCTTCAAGGATAACCGGAATTTCACGATCCGGCGGACCGATGTGTTCCCCGAACGGCGGAAGAAGTAGTTCTGTCGGGGAGCTGGTACCATGGCGGGATGAGCTCCCCCACTGTTGATCACTCCTCTGCTGACGCCGTGGGGGCGTAGAAGATGCGGTTGAACAGCGTGAAGTTTTTTTCCGGCAGTCTGGCCAGCGCCCGGCCGGCGGATTCCGATTTGGTCCAGGCGTGATACTGCAACACGACGTTGGCGAAGGCGCCCGGCTCCAGTTCCCCGTTCAACAGCGGGTAGGGCCACTTCTCCGCCGGGTCGAGATAGCTTTTCAACATCCGTTCGACCGCCCGTTCGATCGCCCGGAAACTTTCACTGCCCGGCGCGAAGAGATCGATCCCCTGCGCCTTGCCCGCCCCCGCTGACCGGAAGATCATCTGCAACGCGAATGCCGAGTAGTGCCAGGGAGCGCGTACGGTGGATCTCCTCCGGCAGAAAGCCCCGTTCGTCCACCGCCGCGACGATCAGGTTGCGGACGATTTTCAGATGTTCCGCCGCCAGCTCTTCGTTGCCGCAGAAGCGCGCGTAGGCGATGATCTGCGCGTGATAGGAGAGCCCGTGGTTCTGTTTCTTACCGAAATCCTTCCGCGCCATCGGGTCCGTGAGCAGCCAGCGGGTGTACGCTTCGAACCACTGCTGCAGGCGGCGGTACTCCTCCGGCCGCAGCGCGGGAGAATCCTTCAGCAGAACGAACATGTTCACCAGATCGGCGAAGGCGATGGTGTCGATGATCCCCTCCACCCGCCCTTTGGTCCGGCCGGGAATCGCCTGTGCATACTTCATGTGCGGATTCATCCGGGTCGCTTCATCGAGAAAGAAAACGCGGATGAGCTCCCCCGCTTTCTCCGCCGCCTCCCGGTCGCGGTCGAAGTGCCAGAGCAACGTGCCCGCCGTGATTCGGCGCCCGACCCGGCCGATCTTCGTCTGGTCGTATGACCGGAAATCCGGATTGAACCGGCCGTCGCGCCGAATGTACGGCAATCCGTCCGGCCTGGCCGGATCCGGCCACCAGTAGGGGCCGCAGCTGGTGAAGTCGCGCGGATCGCCGCCGGGCGAGGGGAGCTTTTTGTCGAAGGTGACGCTGATCGGCGGCTGCTTCAACAGGGCACCGCGCTGTTTCCGCAGCTCGTCGAGCGCCCGCTTCGCCATCGGCTGCTCCGCAAGGGCCGTTTTCGTCGGAATGCGATCTTCAGGAATCGTCGGCAGGCCTGCGGCCAGAACCGCGGCTCCTGACGACACGGACACCAGAGAGAGTAGAAGTTTGCAGAGCATCGAAGTTATTCCTGTTTTTTGACGCCGTAGGCGTTGAAGATGTCATCTTCGAAGTTCCCGGTGCCGTAGGGAATCACCTCTTCGCTGGTCATCAGCGAACAATGTCCGTCGAAGAATCCGACGCTGGCCCGGCGGTTGTGCCCGTAGAAGACGCCGCCGGTGTTGGTCGAGGTGTCGAGATATTTGTACGGCGTTGCGGAGCTCCGGACGACGTTCCACAGCCCCTGATTGTTGATCCCCGCATCCACCGAGTATTGCCGGCTGGTGTCGATGTGCAGAAAGCGGCGCGACGGGTTGCGGATCTGCGTGAGCTTGTAGGCGGAGGGATATTTGGCATTGCCGTTGTTGTTGTCACGGATTCCGGCGTCGTTCATGCCGTAGGTCCACAGCAGGTTGTTGAGCGTTCCGGGCAGACTGGGGCACACTCTCACCTGACCTGAAGAGTAGTAGGAGGTGTAAAGATCGGTAGTCTTTGCATGAACACCGAGAAGTTTATAGAGCTCGGAGTTTTTGTACCACTGAATGGAATAATTCCCACACATCAGCGGCACCGTGTAGTCCTGGTGGCTGTCCGCGTAGAGGATCTCCGCCTGAATCAGTGACTTGAGATTGTTGAGGCAGAGCGTGGATTTGCTGTGTTCGCGCGCCTTGTTCAGCGCCGGCAGCAGCATCGCCGCCAGAATCGCGATGATCGCAATTACGACGAGGAGTTCGATCAGAGTAAAGTATCGGCAGTTGGAGGGGATGGGCCGGTGGGTGCCGGGGGGCGTGTCCGCCGCCCCCCGAACCCCCTGCGTCCGGCAGGGTGCCGGTGCCGGATGCGGGTCAGCGGTCAGGCCGGGCTCGACGGCAGGCGCGGGCCGGTGGGTGTGAGAGCCGCGGAAATGCGAACGGCTCTTCCCGCTTTTTTGCGGAAAGACCCTTCGCATTTCCGCTCCCCCTTCGCCGGGTGCCGAGCCGGTGCAAACTTGCGCGGGCGTGTTTGACTGCGGGAGTGTTCGAAGGCCGGGCGGTACGGGGAGATCTCCCCCGAACCCCCTTTCTTTCCTGCCCGTGGAAGTGTCGGGCGGTGGGTTGCAGGGGAGTATTGGGCAGGTTCTGATTTTCTGATTTTCTGTTTTTCGTCTCATGCTCTGTATTCCCTTTCGGTGCTGCAGGTTACCTCTGCGGAGGCGGAGCGCAGGAACCCGCCTCGACAAATTCATAGTTCCGCTCATCGCTGCGGAACTCCGGTCCATGATTGATCTGCTGCAGAAGGGTGAGCATTCCCGTCCGGCAGAAGCCCGGCACATCGATCCGGAACCGCGAGAGCGGCGGATTGAGCAGTTCCGGGCGGTCGGGATCGTCGATGCAGAAGACCGAAAGCTCACCGGGGACGCGGATGCCGTGTTCGAAAGGCTGCGGCACACCTTGTGCGCGAGCAGCCGGTCGCCCACGATCAATGCTGTCGGCAGTTCCTCCTGGGAAAAATAGGCGTCAATCTCCTTCTGGCGGGCCGCGGAGACGTTGATCCAGGCGAGGTTGACCGGCAACTGCCGTTTCCACATCGCGGCCATGAAGCTGTTGTACCGCTCCCGGTAGGGGAGGGAGTGGAAGTGGCCGACGAGAAACCCGATGTTCCGGTGGCCGAGTTCCGTAAGATAGGCGACAGCGTCCTCGATGATCCGTTCGTTGGAGTAGCCGATGCTGAATTCGGAACTCTCCTGCTGCACCGAACTTAACAGCAGGGCCGGAGTCCCTTTGCTCCGCAGCCGCTTCACCAGCCCTGCCGGAATTTCATTACAGTTGAAGATCAGAACGCCGTCGAGGGCGTATTCCGCCGCCGCCTCTTCGATCTCTTCGGGGGCGCGGTAGATCGGAAGCAGGTCGCAGCGGAATTCTCTGCTCTGTATCCAGAGGGAGCTGAGCATCTGCATGAGATAGCTCGACGAGGTGTTGTAGGCGACGAAGAAACCGATCTTGAGCCGGTGATTCAAGGCGAGCGGATCGCTGGTGACGAAGGTGCCGGAGCCGCGGCGGCGGACGATGAGCCGCCGCCGGACCAGTTCATCCATCGCGGCGGTGATGGTGATGGCGGAGAGATTCCACTGACCGGCCAGTTTCCGATTGCTGGGCAGCCGCTTTCCCGGAGCGAACTCTCCGGAACGGATCCGTTCGGAAATCCAGTCCGCCAGCTGCATGTACTTGGCGTTCTTCCCCGTCTGGAACGGGGCTCCTGTTTGAATCATCGTCGCTCTCCTTTTCTTTTATAGTATACCGGAAACAGGTGTTAAAAGCAATAGAACATATATAATTTCATTGAAATTAGTGTATATGTACACTTTTCGGCAAGAGAGACGGAAACCGGGCGCGCGGAACCGATTCAGGAGTCCCGCCGGGAAGATTGATCGGCGGTCGCTTCGAAGACCTGCTGCCGGAACTCCCGGGGGAGACGCCGCTTTCCCGCTTGAAGAAGTGGGAGAAATAGTATTCGTCATTGAAATTCAGCTTCCGGGCGATCTCCTTGATCGAGAGGCGGGATTCGCGCAGCAGCAGGGCGGCCTGAAGCTGGAGCTGATGGGAGATGTATTTCTTCAAGGTGATTCCGGTGTCGCGGGAGAAGGAGCGCGACAGGGTGCTGCGGTGCATTCCGGCCACGTCGGCCAGTTCGTCGATGGTGATTCCGGCGTGGATGTTCCGTTCGATGTAATCGAGCATCTTCCGGTAGCGGGAGAGGACGGCGTTCTGGAAGGTCATCAGATTGCCGGGGAGAAAATCCGCGGTGATCTGAAAGAGCATTCCCTTGATCTTGCAGGCGCGCTGAATGCCGTCGAGCGGGAGGCGGCTGATGCGGTCGAACTCCTGAATGATTTCCGGAGCCATTTTCCGCTCCATGTGCGGGAAGCTGAGGAAGATTTCGGAGAAGGGAGCAGCTGCAGATTGTAGTGAAACGCATAGAAGCAGGTGCCGGGCCGGAAATGGAACGCGACCGGCACTCCGGCGCTGAAGAAGAAGAGATTTCCCGGCTCCATCGGCAGTTCGCCGCCGAACATCGGCGAGCCGACGGTGGACCCCGCTCCTTCCGAGGAAAAAACCGCAAAGATCCGGTTGAACGCATAGGTGTTGACCGAGCAGCGGTCGAAATCCGCCCGCGAATATTCGTACAGCTTCACCGAAAGCAGATTGGCGTAGTCGGTCTCCTGGGAAAAAAGAAACGGGTCATCCATAAAATCGCAAGTTTTTAAATTATTTTCACATTGCAGTATTTTCGTTTTTCCGGTATAATATACATGTCGCTACAAAAATGCAAACGAACAATGAAAATAAACTCGCAAAGTTTTTCAGGAAGGAGCGGAAGATCATGGTAAGATTTTCTCATGCTGCGGAACTGCAATGCAAGTTATTTACCCTTATTGAATTGCTAATCGTTATAGCGATTATCGCAATTCTGGCGGCGATGCTGCTTCCCGCGCTGAACAAAGCCCGTGACAAGGCGAAAAGCATCTCGTGCGCCAGCAATCTGAAGCAGTGCGCCCTCTATTTCGATATGTACGCGAATGATCATGACGACTATTATCCGGCGCCGATTCAAAATTCGAAAAGCTGGGCCTGGTACATTTCCGACTTCGCCGGGGGAGAAGAACAACGACAAGGAATACGACAAGCGTTACCAGCAGCTCCGCTGTCCTTCCATGCCGGTGATTCCGGAGGATGAATCGAAGGTCTCCATATCGGCACAGGTATATGGGATGAATGTCTGCATTCTGGAGGCGTGGGCGGCGCAGAAGGCGATCAAGCGCTCCCGGATTGCGAAGGCTCTCGACACCAACCGTTCCTACATCGCCCGGGGATCGCTGGCAAACACCATTCTGCTGGTGGACAGTGTCTATTCCGGGAGCTCCGCCACCCAGCCGGGGAAAGACAAAGTGCAGAATTTCGCACTCCCGCGGGAGGATTGCAGCATCATGCTCCGCCACCAGAACCGCTGCAATATGCTGAATCTCAGCGGCGCGGTGAAGACCATGTCCTACAACGAGCTGCGCGGATTGATGAACTGGGGGGCCAATTATATTCGCGACGTGAACTGTATCAAGATTCTTTAAGAAAAGAGGAGAAATCATGAAACACATCGTTTTTCTGCTGATGTATCTTCTGGCGGGAGGGGCGTTCTGCCTTCAGGCGCTGGAAATGGATTCCAACGGCTGTATCCGTGCGGAGGTTCTGCGCTTCTCCGTCACCTGTTTCATGCCCGGCTGGAAACTGAATGCCATGCAGAGCAGACTGCCCGGAAAGGTCACGAAAAATTCTGCCGCTTCGGAATATGTCTGCGAAATGGCTTTCCCGCTGCCGGGCGCGGTGAAGGGAAGTCTCCGCGAGACGTTTCGCCGTCAGGCTGGAGATGACTGGGAACTGCGGGCGGAACTGACCTTTCCCCGTCCGGTCCGGACTGCCAGAATCATGCTGGAGACGACGCTGCCCGACGCCTCCTTCGCCGGGGAGAGTCTGCGGATCAACGGGAAGCCGGTGCCGCTGCCGGCAAAGTTTGCGGAAAACGGCAATCCGCTTCTCTACCGGGGGAGGTTTCCGAACTGGTCATCCCGCTGAAGGAGAGCCAGCTGCGTTTCCGGGAAAATTCTCCCTGCATCTGCAGGACAACCGGAAATGGAAATTCCCCGGATACTCTCTCCGCATTCTGTTCACCCCCTCCGAAGGCGAGGTGACGCAGGCGGAACTGGCGGTGACGATCTCGCAGATCCCCTACCGGAGTGAACCGCTGGACCTGCGTTCCGCATTCAACCGGGAGTTCCGGGATCAGCGGGCGGAAGACGGAGTCGGCGGCTGGACCGATCAGGGGCGGAGAACGACCTCCGGCTGCTTCCGCTCGGGAAGCGGCGGTTTGAAGGAATTGAATTCGACATCGTCGATCCGGGGCAGAACGGCGGCAAATCCTGTCTGGTGCTGGGGAACGAGAAGCGTTTCGGGCTGCCGCGGCGTGCAACGGCGGAGCTTTCGGGACGCCCTTCGGGGAAATACATCTCTCTGCTTCACGCACTGGCCTGGCCGGAAAAGAAGCAGATCGGGACGCTCCGCGTCCTCCACACCGACGGCTCCGTGACGACGATTCCGGTCTGCGGCGGACGGGATGTCGACAACTGGTGGATGCCGCAGAACTGCCCCAACGGGACGGTGGTGTGGACCGCGGAGAATCCCAGCTCGCTCGTGGGGTTGTACCGCTCCTGTTTCCCGATTGCGCCCCGGCCGGTCAAAAGTGTGACGTTCGAAGCCACGGGAGGATCCGTCTGGGGGATCGTCGCCGCATCGATCCACGATGAACGCCCGCCGCGCACTCGCGAGGTGCCGGTTCTCATCGCCGAGGGACCGAACTGGAAACCGTTTGTCTACAAGCGTGACATTCAGCCCGGTTCGGTTATGGATTTCTCCGGCACGCTGGATGCTCCGGCGGGAAAATACGGCCCGGTCGAGGTGCGCAACGGCAAGTTCGTTTTCCGGGACCGCCCGGCGGAACCGATCCGCTTCTACGGCACCAATCTGGGCGGAAACGCGCTGTACCTCGACAAGACGCAGGCGGAAAAGCTCGCCGACCGGATCGCCGCGGCAGGATACAACGCTCTCCGGATTCACAATCATGACAACCTTCTGGTGCGGCATGAAAACGGTTCCTCCACGGTTCTCGATCCGGACCGCCTGGACCGGCTGGAATATTTCATCGCCTGTCTGAAGAAACGGGGCGTCTACATCTCCGCCGACCTCTATGTATCCCGGAAGACGGAACCGGGGAGATTCCGGAATTCCCGGGGAAACAGTTCGATTTCGGCGGTTACAAGGCGCTGGTCGGCATTCTCCCCTCCGCCCGGGAGAACCTGAAGCAGTTCGCCGGGGCGTGGCTGACCCATGTCAACCCCTACACCGGAGCTGCTCTGAAAGATGATCCGGTGCTTTTCTCACTTTCGCTGGTCAATGAGAACGATGTCTACCGGACCTGGTTCCGCTCGCCGGAGAGCGCCGCGCTGTATCGGGAACGGTTCGCGCAATGGCGGAAAAAGCGTTCGCTTCCCGAGAGCCCCGCATCGACGGACAACCCGGTATTCGCGGATTTCCTCTCGGAAGTCTATATGGAATCCTACGACGATTTGAAACAGTTCCTGCGGAAGATCGGAGTGAAGATTCCGCTCAACGATCAGAATGCGACCACCGCGCTGCGCACGACGGTTCTGCGGGCCGCGTATGACTATGTGGATATCCACAAGTACTGGGATCATCCGGTCTACGTCGGCGTCAACCGCTGGAATCCTCCCTCGCTGCTGCGGAATCAGTCGGTGATTTTCAGCGAGGCGGAATCTCCCGCCCGGCTGATGCTGTCGCGGCTGCTCGACCGGCCGATGATGGTGACGGAGTTCGACTTCCCGGCGCCGAACCGTTTCCGTGCCGAGGGGGCGGTTCTGACCGGAGCCTATGCCGCACTTCAGGACTGGGATGGATTGTTTCAGTTCGTCTACACCCATCATCCCCGGCAGCTGGAGGGGGAAACGACCGGCGAAGGCGATTTCTTCGCTTCCGCGCAGGATCCGGTGAAATATCTTGCCCAGATAATCGGAATCCGCCTCTTCCTGGACCGCGGGGTGCGTCCGGCGTCCGGCGGCTTCGCCCTGATTCTGGATGCGGCGGGACACGCTCCGTTTTCCAACATGCCCGCCGGTGATCTTCTGCGGCTGGGATTGATTGCGAAAGTCGGTTCGCTGGTGGTTCCAGCCGGGGCAACGCCGCCCGCTTCGTATGCGGGGTGGCTGACGCTCGATGGCGCTTCGCCCGCGCTTTCCGGAGGACACCCGGTGTTCCCCATCGGCGGAGAAGATTCCCTGAGTCTGCTCGATTCCCTTGCCGACGCCGGACTCGTCTCCCGGAAGCTCTTCGATGTGAAACAGAAACGCTACCGCTCCGCCACCGGCCAGATCGAGCTGGATGGCAGGAAGGGCACGTTCCGGGTCGTCTCCCCCGGCTGCGAAGCGGTGATTCTGCCGGAAAAGCAGGCCGGGCAGGGAAATTTCCTCCGGGTGAAGAACCGGGTCGGGCGCGGGGTGTTCGCGGCGGTTTCCGCCACCCGGCTTCCGCTGAAAGAGTCGGATCGGATTTCTGTTGTTCCACCTGACCGACACGCAGGTGGAAAAACTGAAATTCGCAAACGCCGCCGGAAGCCGGCTGGAGCGGTTCGGCAAAGGCCGGTTCCTGGCGGAACGGGGGAGGCGGAAATCGAATGCGCCGTCTCGCCCGGAACCGAAGTCGAACTCTATCGCGTCGACACCTCCGGCAGACGGCAGGGGCGGGTTCCCTTCACCCGTTCCGGGAGCGGCGCAATCCGTTTCAATGCTCGGGTCTTTGCGCCGGAAGGGGCGGGGTTCCTGTATGAGCTGGTCCGGAAGCGGTGATTCCGGATCAGGGACGGGTGCCGCGGGATTCCTCCTGCCGGAACTTCTGAAGCAGCGACTCCGGCTGCTTCTTCCCGGCTTCCAGCAGGAGGGATTCCCCGCATCCTCCAGTTTCTTCACCGAAAATTCGCGGACATATACGGTGCTCCCCGCTCGGGTGTAGAGGCCGACCGTGCTCCGGATTCCATCAAGATTCCCCTTTGCCACATGACGCAGCCTGCCGTCCACGAAGACGCCGATCGAGTGGCGGAATACCTGGATCTCGATATCCGCCCACTGATCACGGCCGATGTTGCCGTCGGCGACACCGTTCCGGGGCGGGCGAATCGGCAGGTCGAGACGCAGATCGCGGGATTCCCTTCCCAGTTGAAGATAAGTTCCCCATCCAGAAGGGTGAAGCGCACGTTGGTGGCGGTGGTCCGGCAGAGGGCGTGGATCGCGTAAGGAGGGGTGAGAAAGTATGCGGTGCGGAGAACCGATTTCGGACCGTGCCGGTCGACGCAGCGGAGAATGTAATCGCCCGTTTCGGTCTTCGGCAGGGAGTAGAGCAGCTGGTCTTCCGGAATCAGCGCGGCGTTTTCTTTGCCCTGCGGAACAACGGTCGAAGCTGCAACGGAGAGGGGCAGCCCCAGAAGCAGACCGAGTATCATGCCCGGCAGGATGGATCGTTTCATTCCGGAATTTCCTCCCGTCTTTCCCCCGGAACCGTTCCGGCGGTTTCACAATATAATGCAAACTTGCGTCCGGTGCAAGACGCAAGTTTGCATATTCCGTCGACGGCGTGGAATTTTTTCAGCGGCTGTAGCGCAGTTCTCCGCCGACAAAGGTGTGAACCACTTCAAAATCGGTGTCGAGCAGCACGATGTCCGCAAAATATCCCGGTTCCAGACGGCCGATTCCGGCAAGTCCGACCGATTCCGCCGCGGTGAGCGAAGAGGCGGCCACCACTTCGGAGAGCGGTTTTTGCGTCACTTCCGCAACGTTGCGGAGCGCGTGGTTCAGCCGGAGGGTGCTCCCGGCCAGCGCGCCCCCCTCCTTCAACCGGGCCGCGCCGTCGCGGACGATCACCGGCAGGCCGCCCAGAGTGTATTCGCCGTCGGGCATGCCGGAGGCGCGCATCGCATCCGAAATGAGCATGATCCGCTCCGCCCCCTTGACCTTGAAGGCGAGGGCGATCATCTCCGGCGAGACGTGGAGCTTGTCGCAGATGAGTTCGAGCCGGATTTCATCGAGAAGCAGTCCGGCGCCGACCAGTCCTATGTCGCGATGGTGGAGCGGCGTCATCTGGTTGCAGAAGTGCGAGAGGTTGCGCAGTCCGGCGACGAATCCGGCGTGGAATTCCGGGTATTTTGCCGCGCTGTGCACACAGGAAGGGGTGATGCCGAGCCGGAGCAGTCCGGCGGCAAGCTCCACTCCGCCTGGCTGTTCGATCGCGAACGACACTTTGCGGACCGGATAGATCGCGTTGAGCCGCTTCACCTCTTCGATATCCGGATTGCGCACGAAGGCCGGATTCTGCGCCCCGGTGCACTTCGGGTTGATGAAGGGGCCTTCGAGGTGGACGCCCGGCATCCGGCAGCCTTTGCCGTCATACGCGGCGATGGAGCGGAGCGCGGCGGCGAGATCCTCTTCCGGCAGGGTCAGCGTCGTCGGCAGCAGTGTGGTGACGCCTTCCTCAAGTTTGCCGCGGCCGATCCGGTTGACTCCTTCGACCGAGGCGTCGCAGAAGTCGGCGTTGTTGCGCCCGTGGCAGTGAACGTCGACGAATCCGGGTACGGCGGTCAGCCCGGCGGCGTCGATCATCTTGTCGGCGGCGGGCAGTGTCGAGCCGGCGGGCAGGATGGCGCGGATCCGGTCGTTTTCCACAAGAATTGAAGCGGAGTCAAGTTCGAGGCCCGGCGTGACCAGGCGGCAGCTGGTAATCAGAGTAGTCATGGAAACGGTCTCCCTGTTGGTTTCAATCTTCTTCAATATAGTGCGGAAGCGTGTTCTCCCCAATGAAGTTATCCGCATGAATCATGGATTTTTGCGCAAAACTGCGGAACCTGCGGGGCGGAAGGTTGATTTGCCGGGCGAATGAGTATATCTTAAGGCGGAATGAAGAATGGCGGCGCGTGAAGAAGAATGTTTCCGCGGGCCGGCATGAAAATACTGATTCAGGAGAGATGAGAATGAAACTTACGTTGATGGTGCTGGCGGCGGGCATGGGCAGCCGTTACGGCGGGTTGAAGCAGCTCGATCAGCTCGGCCCCTCCGGGGAGACCGTGATGGATTATTCGGTGTATGACGCGATGCGGGCGGGATTCGACCGGGTGGTCTTCGTGATCCGGCGCGACATTGAACAGGCGTTCCGCGAGGCGATCGGCAGCCGCTACGCCGACCGGATCGAGGTGGATTACGCCTTCCAGAGTTCGGATGATCTCCCGGCGGGATTCCGGGTGCCGGAGGGGCGCGCCAAGCCGTGGGGCACCGGGCAGGCGGTCTACGCCGCGCGCAATGTCATCGATGGACCTTTTGCGGTGATCAACGCCGACGATTTCTATGGGGCCGACAGCTACCGGAAGCTGGCGGAATATTTGCGGAACGCGCCGCAGACCGGCAAACTCACCGGCTGCATCGCCGCCTTTGTGCTGGCCAACACCCTGAGCGAAAACGGTTCGGTGTCGCGCGGCATCTGTTCGGTCGACGAGAAGGGGAATCTGGCCAAGGTGGTGGAACATACGAAAATTTTCCGTCGCGACGGGAAGATCATCAGTGTGCAGGAGGATGGTGCCGAAGTGGAATTCACCGGGCAGGAGCCGGTTTCGATGAACTCCTGGGGATTCCAGCCCGGTCTGATGGGGAACTCGGCAGCCTCTTCACCGGATTTCTCCGGGAGCACGGGCAGGAGCTCAAGAGCGAGTTCTATCTGCCGGCGGCGGTGGATTCGCTGATCCGTTCCGGCAAGGCGGAGATCCGGGTGCTTCACAGTGCCGACAGCTGGTTCGGCATCACCTACCGGGAAGACAAGCCGTTCGTGCAGGCGGCGCTGCGTGATCTGGTCGCCCGGGGAGCCTATCCGGAAAAACTTTTCGCCTGACCCGGGGAGGAGATTTGGCTCATGTATACGCAGGATGACTTCCGGCGCATCTGTTCGAAATTCGCGCTTTACGGCGATTTTCTGGTCGCGGTTCCCTTCGGCGGCGGGCATGTCAACGACACCTTTCAGCTCACTTTCGACCAGGGAGGAGTGCGGTTGCACTACATCCTGCAGCGGATCAACCGGAACGTGTTCCGCAAGCCGGAACAGGTGATGGAGAACATGGACCGGGTCACCCGCCATCTGCTGGCGCGCATCCATGCGGAAAAGGTGGAGACCCGCAAGCGGACGATCCGGCTGCTGCGCACCTTCGCCAATCAGCCTTTCGTAACCGACGAGCAGGGCGATGTCTGGCGCGCCTACATCTTCGTCGAAAACGCCCGCGCCTACGATGTGCTGGAGACGCCGGAACAGGCGTTCAAGGTGGCGCAGGCCTTCGGCGAATTTCAGTGCAATCTGGTGGATCTGCCGGGGCCGCGGCTCCATGAGACCATTCCGGATTTTCACAACACGCCCAAGCGGCTGGAGACGCTCCGGCAGGCGATCCGGCGCGATCCGGTCGGCCGGGAGCGGCGGGTGCGGCGCGAGATCGATTTCATCATGAAGCGGGCTGAAGAGACGCAGCATCTGCTCAAACTCCAGGCCGAAGGAGCGATCCCCGAGCGGATCACCCACAACGACACCAAAGTCAACAACATCCTGATCGACGACCTCACCGGCGACGGCATCTGCGTCATCGATCTCGACACGGTCATGCCCGGCCTTTCTCTCTACGACTTCGGAGACATGGTCCGGGCGGGAACCAGTCCGGCCGAGGAGGACGAGGTCGATCTGGCCAAGGTCGGCATGCGGTTCGAGATGTACGAAGCGCTCTACCGCGGTTTCCTCAGCAGTGCCGGGAGTTTCCTCACCGAGGCGGAGCGGGAGAATCTGCCCTTTTCCGGCAAGCTCATCACCTTCGAAATCGCGATCCGCTTCCTGACCGACTACCTGGAAGGGGATGTCTACTTCAAGGTGAAGCGTCCGGAGCACAACCTCGAACGCTGCCGCAACCAGCTCCGCATGGTCGAATCCATCGAGGAGCAGTCGAAGCGGATGAAGGATCTGCTGCTTGCCCGTTAAAAAGGTTTATCGCCGCAGCTGGTTGCATATGTGCAATTTATGAAATGCATATATGCAATTATTTTTGAAAAAATGATTATGTGCTGTTGACATTTTTCTTTGTATCCGCTATAATTAATAGCGAAAAGGAGAGTGTCGACGTGGAATTCAACCGGATGGAACTGAATGCGGATGGCGTGCCGAAATACCGGCAGCTTGCCGCGCGGCTGGAGACGCTGATTCGCGATGGAGAGCTGGCGGCATCCACCCGGATTCCGAGCGAGCGATTGCTGGCGCGGCAGCTCGGGGTGTCGGTGATTACGGTCAACAGCGCGATGAATGAATTGATGAACCGCGGATTGATCGAGCGCCGGGTCGGCTCCGGCACCTACGTGAGCGAACTTGCCGGCAGCCGGACCTGCCACCGGCGGATCGGATTCTTCAACCATCAACGGATCCAGCCGGGGGCGAATCTGATCGGTACGATGCTGGAGACGCTGTTCCGGTTCTGGGGGCGCACGACGCCGATCTGCTTGCGCTCACCCGTCTGCCCGGGGAATATGAACAGACCATTGCGGAATACCGACTTGACGGGGTGCTGATCTACAGTCCGCTGGCGGAGTTTGTTCCGGCGATCCGCAAACTCGTCCGACGGGAGTTCCCGGTGGTTGCACTGAGTTCGATTCTGCCGGAACTGGCCGACATCAGTTTTGGTTATTCCAACGTCGAGGTGCTCGATGCGGCGGTGGAGTATCTGGCGAAGCTCGGGCACCGGGACATCGCCATGCTGCTGCCCGGGGACAATGAGACCGCCTACCGCGGCCGTGCGGAAGGATTTCTGCGGGCGATGTGGAAGTACCGGCTGCCGCTGAATCCCGACTGGCGGAAAACGGCAGATGTCGATTCGACATCATACATCCGGGCGCTGCTTTCGGCGCCGGTTCGTCCGGGCGCGCTGATTCTCGGTTCCTGCGGCTATGCCGAAGCGGTTGCCGCGGTTGCGGCGGAGCTGAAGTTGGAGATTCCGCGCGATCTCTCCGTCGTCAGCATCGATGAAGATGCGAAGATGCTGGCGCTTCCGAAGCCCCCTTCGGCGTTCCGGGTGGATTTCGTCGCCTTGACGCTTGAAGGCTCCGAAACGCTGCTCGCCCGGCTGGAGCAACGGGACCCGGCGGAGAGACGGGGGCGGAATTTCGAATTCATCGACCGGGGCAGCTGTGCGCCAATTCCTGCAAAATGAGATTGATCAACCTTTCAGAAAAAGGAGAGACCATGAAACCAGATTCTGTCATACACCGGGAACGAGAAATTCGAAGTATTTCATTTACTTTGATCGAACTTCTAATTGTTATTGCGATCATCGCAATTCTGGCTGCCCTGCTGCTGCCGGCGTTGAACCAGGCGCAGGAGCGGGCCCGCTCCACCAGCTGTCTCAATCAATGCAAACAACTTGGACTTGCATTTGCACAATATTATACCGATTTTCAGGATTACATTCCACCGTTGAGCGAGTATGTCAGCGGGAGAAATTCCGCTCCCTGGTGGCCATGGAGACTGATGGGGCCCAATCCGGATGGAAAATTCGAAGCGAAAGCCGGTTTCATCAAAGGCGCATATGTTGGAATCAACAGTTTTCGCTGTCCGTCGATGATGGGAAAATTCAACATGACCGGAAGCGAAGCGTGGTGGGCTACCTATCCGCATTACGGAATGAATGCGGATCTGGTATTGTCGAGTGCCACGCCGCGGAAGGCTACTCGCGTCCGCACCCCCTCCCGTACAGTACTTACCTGCGAAGTCTGGCGGGGCGGCACAGTCGGCGGAAATAGAAACCAGGGGTATTTCAGGAAGCATCCGGGGCAGGATGTGGATGATTTCAGCAACAGCGGGCAGGGGTATCCCGCCACTCGACATATCGATAACAACAATGTTCTTTTTTGTTGCAGGCAATGCACGTGCGGAAAAGATAACGAATGCCCTTCGCCCCAGCACCTGCGGAATCTTCAATGTCGCAGATGATGTGACCTACAAAACCTACTGGATCAACAAACTGTGAGGGCTGTGGATCGATGAAAAAATTATTGTTGACACTGGTTATTCTTTCCACTGTCGCCGTTTCGGCGGCGTACCTGGGAAAGGAGCCGCTCTTCACCGCTGATTTCACCGCTTCCGCAGTGACGAAACAGTTGGGGAAAAACAGTTCCCTGGTCACGGGGCCGAATGGAACGCGGGCACTCCGTTTCTCCTGTCCGAAACTCAACACGGTACTGGTAAAATGGTCTTTGGATCCTTCGAAAGTGACTGGGCTGATAGAGCTGGAATGCCGTGTCCGCGGCGAGAAACTCTCCTCCCTTGCCGATGTCGGCTGGCTGGGGCCGAAAGTGATGCTGACGGTGGAGAGTCCGGGAGCCAAAACCCAGTATATTGAACCGGCCAGGGAGTTCGGCACCTATCCGTGGAAGATGGTTCGGCGTTTCATTCTGCTGCCGGAAAACGTGAGTAAATTAGAGCTCTCGATCGGCATTCAGAAGGGACGTGGAACTTTTGAGGTTGCGGAGCTGACGATCCGCCGTGCCGAGGAGGTGACGCCGGAAATTGCGGACGCTTTTTTCCGCAGTCAACCGGCAGCGGCGGTTCAGCACGATGAGATTCCGCGCGGCAGCTTCAGCGGGACCCGGTTTCGCGGGGTCATGAGCGGCAATGATCTTTCCCGTTCCGCGTTTGAGGAGTTGAAGCGATGGAATGTGAATCTGCTGCGGTATCAGATGCGTCCGACCGGGGAAGAGGGGCGAAAGATCAATTCTCCTGAGAAATATATGGCCTGGCTGGATCAGGCGGCGGAACATCTGGAAAAGAAGATACTGCCCCTCGCCAGAGAATTCGGTATTCAGGTGGTAATAGACATCCATTTCGGGAAACGGATATACCGTGGAACAGATAATCGTCTGCCCAATGCAACCAGCCTTGAATTACTGGAGGCCGCATGGAGGAAACTTGCCGCCCGTTTTCGCGGCAATCCGGCGATCTATGGATATGATCTGCTCAACGAGCCGACTCCGGAAGATGCAACCGACAACCCGTGGCCGGAAATGGCACAGAAACTGGTCAATTTGATCCGTGAGATTGATCCGGAGACTCCCATCATCATTGCCTGGTTCGAAATCAAGCCCTTTGTAGTGAAAGGGAATAATCTGATTTATTCTCCTCACTTTTATAAGCCGGATGACTATACTGCGCAGTCCGTGCGACAGTATAGGCTGAACTGGCGATATCCCGGGTTTATTCAGGGATCTATTGGGACAAGGAGCAGTTGCGCAATGCCATGCGTGAAATAATTGAATTCCAGAAAAAGCACGGTGTGAAGATTTACGTCGGCGAGTTCAGCGTTGTCTCCTGGGCGCCCGGCGGGGCACAGTATTTGAAAGATTGTATGGAACTCTTTGAAGAATATGGCTGGGATTGGAGTTACCACGCGTTTCGTGAATGGGCAGGCTGGAGTGTCGAACATGCCGGAAGTACTCGAAAGACGATCCGTCGTATCGGTGATACCGATCGTAAACAGGTACTGCTTGACTTTTTGAAACGAAATAAGGAAACTCATCGATGAAATCTGCGATGGATCAAGCTCCGCTTCTGTTGGAGGAACTGCCGGTTGCCCGTGTCTGGGCCGGACACAAGGTGAATATGGCTCTCGTCTCCTCCGGGGCCTGGCAGTATGTCGGGTACTACGATGAAAATCGTAATATGGTCATCGCCATGCGTCGTCTCGGAACGGATGTCTGGTCACGACGTATTCTCGATACGAAAATCCTCGGATGGGATTCGCACAACAGTATTTCCCTTGGTGTGGACTCCGACGAGTGTCTGCATGTGTCGGGTAATATGCATGCGACGCCCATGATATACTTTCGTATGGAAATCCCGCATGATCTGGATTCCATTCATCCTGCCCGCATGGTGGGGCGGGATGAACAGCAGTGTACCTACCCTCGCTTCATGACCGGGCCGGACGGCACTTTCCTGTTTCACTATCGAAGTGGTTACAGTGGTAACGGCTATGAGATCTATAATGTGTACGAGCCGGAAACACGGCAATGGCGACGTTTTTTCGATCAGCCGTTGAGCGATGGTGCCGGCCGATGCAATGCCTATTTTTTCCAACCCGATCCGGTTGCCGGACCTGACGGTTTTTTTCATCTGGGCTGGATGTGGCGCGACAGCGGGGACTGTTCTTCCAATCACGACATCTGCTATGCGAGAAGCCGCGATCTGCTGCACTGGGAAAATGCTGTCGGGGGAGTCTCTTGCTTTGCCGCTGACCCCCGATTCTCCCGGAATTGTTGTGCTCACCACGGCTCCTTCCGGCTGTGGCGTGATCAATATGGGAAATCGGATCGGATTTGATTCGGAATGCCGGCCTGTGCTTTCGTTTCATAAATACGATGAGAACGGCTGCAGCAGAATTTACAATGCCCGATTGCTCTCTTCCGGAAAATGGCAGATTGCCGCTGTCGGGAATTGGACCTTTGAGCAGAGATGGGAGTTCCGAGGATCGGCTCCATTCCGCAGCAGATTCGTTTTTCTGCCGTTGAACCGCAGAGAGATGGTTCACTATTACAGGCTTTTGATTTTGCAGGCAGAAGTGCCGGGGTCTGGCGTCTCGCTCCTGATACCCTTGCAGTTCAGGAAATTTTCCCTCCGGTTCATCAGCTCCCGCTGGAATTGGCGCATTTGCGTGAACTCTCCGGAGATTGTTCCGTATGGACAGTTGCCGACAGCGGTGCGTGTGTGAACGCTCAGTCCGAATACATCTTGCGTTGGGAGGCTCCCCAGCATAATCGTGATCACCAGTTGGAGAAAACGTTGCCGCTCTCTTCTCAATTGAGTGTCTGCAGGATTACCAAACGTTTTTTATTGTAGCGTTGGTTTGCTGTTCGAGGGGAGGGGCTCATCTACCGTGTTCGAAGGGAAGGAAATGTGTGTTTCCATTCTGTGAAGGCGTGGTTGTGACCGGCCTCCCCTTATGGTTTTAGAGAAGGCAAGAAGAAAAAGCGGTTAAGCCTTACATCGATTCGTAATGGTAAGCTGAATATGTTGCAGTATTTACCTGTGACAGGCTCTTGTTTTTTTCGGAATCCCGTTGGACTTTCTCCCGTCTGCTTTTTGAACATACGGTAAAATTGGAGATGTCGGAAAATCCGCACCGGTAGCAGATTTTTTCCACGGGAAAATCACTCTCCCGCAGAAGCCGCTTCGCATGGTTCAGGCGGATATCCTGAAGATTCCGCCCGATCGTGGTCCCGGTTTTCTGTTTGTAAAACGAAAACAGATAGCCGCGGGAATACCCGATCTCTTCGGCGATCTTATCGATATTCAGGGGTCGGTATAATGGTGTTCCAGATAGGAGTTGATGAAATGGACGATTTCTTCTTTCCTTTTTTCTGGCGTATGAATGAACACTCAACCGTGAAAGTTCGATCAGCAGTTCGACCAGATAGAGACGCAGAAGTTCCTCACTGTCGATATTGTCCTGCTCAAATTCATGTTCCATCTTCCTGATCAGCGGATAAATTTTGCTGTTTGCATCCAGAAGATGAACCAGTTCATGATTCATGGAAAGTTCCAGTTTATATTCAGGATCAAAAATCGAGAAAAAGAGGTGATCTTTATTCAGCCGTTGCAGGTAATACTCGATGAAATTCTGCAGGAAAAGAATGTTATATAGCGTAATCGGTTCGGATAGTTCCCATGTGGTGACGTCATCCGGATGGCTCAGCCACACAAAGCCGGGAGAAAAACTGTAACTGCGGTTATTGATCCGGAGAATGCCGCTGCCTTCTGTAATGTAGGTGATTTTCCAGAATTCCCGGGTATGCAGCTGAACATCTCCAACCGGGTAAACTTCCGGACGGTTCTGCACCTGAAAAATGGTGAAAGGAATATTTTTCCTGAAAAATTGGCTGGCGGTAAATTTGAGCAGCTCAGGTTTCATGATCAAGTTCTCCGGCCGGGGCAAACGTTCGACGGCAAAGCAGCTCCGCGCTGCCCCAGGCCGCATCGGAAGGCAGATACCATGCGGTTTCCGGATGAGGCCAGTGCAGGGAGGCCTTCAATCCGGAACCGTCGTTGTCCCATAAGATGAAATGCAGCTGAAAACGGCTCCCCCGGCCGCGGAACAGGAAACGACAGTTTCAGTTGTGTGACCTGGCGATCCCATGCTCCCGCCGGAGAGGTATCCCCCGAATTGAACAGGGAAAAGTCATGTCCGCAGATGCTCAGGGCCGCCAGGTTCAACGGAAGACTTGCCGGAGCCTCGCACCATTGCCCATGAAAATCTCCACACCAGATTGTTTCACCGCCGATCCGGTACACACCGATTCCTTGTAGCATGATCTTAATTGAAGAAGTTGTGTGTAGTATACCATTCCGTTCGGGCAAATTCAAGCCGGCAGACAGTGTAAATAGTAAGATTTTCCCGCTCCGGTTCGCCCCCCTCTCTTTTGACAATGCGGAGTCGTGTTTTTGTGGTATAATATGGTATGGATAAAAAAGAACTACAATCGGCAATCCGAAACCTGCAACAAAGGGAGGGAGAGTATGAACAGAAAATTTTTATGTGGTACCGTGTTTTTTACACTGCTGTCGGTCATGGCGGAAGATAAAACCATCTGGAGCTGCTCTTCCGTCTCCGAGATGACCGGAAAGGGCATCGTCCCCGTCGCGTCAAAAGGGCATCTCTGTTCCGCGTCGATTCCTGCCGATGTCAGGACCCCGGATGGCGAACCGGTGATCGCATTCAAGGCAGGAACCCCGCCAGGCGCTGCCAATCCTTACGGCAAACAGATCAACTTTCTCTATCGGAAGCCGGTCGCGAACGGGCAGAAATACCGTCTCTCCTTCTATTACAAAGGTTCCTGCGACGGCGAGGTCGTCTACAGTCCGGCGCTTCAATAAGCATCGTTGCATAAATTTCTATATCAATAAATTCCAGATACCCAGCCCGACATTGAGAGGCGTTGCCAAGCGTCCGTTGATTCTTGCCGACATGACTTTTCTGACGCGGCTCAGAAGCTCAGAAATTCCGCCGTTGATCGTCTTGGCTGCATGAACAAGCGGTTTCAGCCAGTGCCACACTTGTTCAATCGGGTTATACTCGGGCGAATATGGTGCAAGATGGAAGAATTTCACTTCGGGATGACGCTCGGCAAATGTTCGAAGTGCTTTTGCATGATGAATAGAGGCATTGTCGAGAATCAGTGCCAAAGTTTTTCCGCTTGCATGAGCACGAAGTTGATGGAGAAAATCCCGAAACGGCTTATTGCCGCTCTTCTTTGCGCTTTTCCAGTAAAAACCATCGTTTTCCGGCGCGTATGCCCCAAATATCGTGCACCCCTCGCGTTTCGCCGGTGTTGCAAGGGAAAAAAGGCTGTCCGCGCTTGCTCCAGCCGCGAATCACATAAGGGTCGGTAGAAAAATGACTTTCATCAAGAAACATCACCTCGACTTCCTGGGTAGTTCGGAGTTTTGCGATTTCGTTGGCAATTTCTCTGACCCGCTGTAGCTTCTCCTCTTTTGATGGCGCATGTTCAGGTGTGCTCTTCTTGGATCTCTTTGCCGTAAAACCTTCATCATTCAGCGCGCGAATCACCGTATAACGACTGATGGGAAACCATTTTCTTTCTCAAATTGAGCCATCAAAACTTTCACACTCCACACATCTTCTCCCCAACCAAAATCGCGAGGGGGCGAGAAAGATATTTCTCAAGATTGGGGATCAGTTTGGTTTTTCTGGTACTTGGGCGTCCCGGCGAGTACTCTTTGGACAATCCGGTAATGCCATCTCGTTCGTAAGCGTGAAGCCACTGGCAAACCGCCTGTGATGAACGTTTCAACATATCCGCAATTTGCCGCGGACGCCTACCATCCGCGCAATGAAGAACCGCCAATGCTCGTTCACTGCGGTAGTCTCCTGACTTTTGGCGCAATTCCAGCAACCTTTGACGTTCCTGGTCCGTTATTTGAATACGAATTGTCTTCATCTGTTCCTCTTCTGTTGGAGTTACAGATAACATACCACACCTTTTCAATATTACAATATAAATTTATGCAACTTTGCTTACGCGCCGTACACCGGTTTTGCACCGAAGAGCACCGAGACGCTCACCGTCACGACGCAGTGGCAGAAGGCGACGATGGAATTTACCGTCAACAAGAGCGTTCAACCGCCGTTGGCGATGCCGCGTTTCCGGCTCGGCACCTTTCCTGACGGCGAAACCTTCTACCTCGGCCCGGTCACGCTGGAAAAAGTGAAATAAGAAAAACCATCATGAAAACGAATCTCTTGTGGTGTACCGTATTTTTTGCCATGCTGTCGGTCATGGCGGAAGATAAAACCATCTGGAGCTGTTCTTCCGTCTCCGAGATGGCAGGGAAGGGATTGTACCCTTCGCCTCCAAAGGGTATCGCTGTTCCACGTCGATTCCTGCCGATGTCAAGACCCCGGATGGCGAACCGGTGATCGCATTCAAGGTGGAAACTCCGCCGGGCGCAGCCAACCCCTTACGGCATACAGATCAATTTTCTCTATCAGAAGCCGGTCGCGGTCGGGCAGAAATACCGTCTGTCGTTCTATTACAAGGGCTCCTGCGAAGGAGAAGTCGTCTACAGTCCGGCGCTTCAATACGCGCCGTACACCGGTTTCGCGCCGAAGAGCACTGAAACGCAGAAGGTTGCGACCGGTTGGCGGAAGGCGACGATGGAATTCACCGTCAACCGGAGCGCTCTGCCGCCGCTTGCCATGCCGCGTTTCCGGCTCGGCACCTTTCCGGACGGCGAAACCTTCTACCTCGGCCCGGTTACGCTGGAGCGGCTGGATAAAACTTATGCTTCTCTGCTCGGGCGCAGCTGGTTTTACTCCATGGATCGGGAGGCCCCGTCAACCGGATTCCGGCCGATGTAAAACCGCTGGAGCTGATCGACGACCGGATTGATCTGAGCAAAATGTTTCCTTCTCTGAAGACAGATAAGCGCATTGTGTTGTACCAGCAGTTCGACGCCCCCGCCGCCGGCAGCATGACGCTCGGCATGGCGGCCGACTGGTGGATGGAGTGTTTCGTCAACGGGAACGATGTTTACAACACGCTGAAAACCGGCAATATGTCGCAGGATTTCATCCCGCAGGATCATATCTTCAACGTGCCGGTCCGTCGGGGCGGCAATCTGATTGCGGTACGGATCCGGCCGGGGAGCGGAGGGTGCAAGTTCGCCTGCGGGAAAGTTCCCGCGATGGATGGGGATCCCAAACTGCTGCGTCTGTTTCGTCCGACGGCGGGGACGCGGTTCCGGCCGATCAACTCCGCGCATTTTCTGGAGGTCAAACCGGGAACGGCGCTGGATTTCAGTTGGCTTGTCGCGCGGGATCTCCCGGCGGGAGTGAAGGACGGCTGATCGTCGGCAAAACGGGGAATGCCGAGTTTGAAAAACAGCCCGGAGTTCCGGCGCGTTTTTACGGGTTCAACCTGCCGCTGGGCTCGATGATGTGGGAAGACCGGATCCATGAATGGGACAAAGCGACGCTCGACCGTTTCTGTGACGCCGTTGCCCGGCGGGGATACAACTTTGCGCGGATTCAGGTTCCCGAAGTATTTTTCATCGGATTCAAGGTGTTCCGCGAATATTTCAAGGCGGATTATCGCACGGTCAGTATTCCGCAGACTGTGGCCGAACTGGAAGAGGTTCTCGACATGGGCAATCTGGACCGGTTTGACTACCTGCTTGCCGGATTGAAGAAACGTGGAATTTACATCTCTCTTGACATGGCAGGTACGCGCATGATCCGCAAATTGTGGAGTGTGCCCCGTACAAACAGTTTTTCTTCCCATCTCTTCTTCGATCCGCTTTACCGCAATCACTGGAAGCTCTACACGGAATATATGATGAACAGGAAAAATCCCTATACCGGAATCGCGTATAAGGATGAACCGCAGATCGTCATGGTCAATTACATCAATGAGCAAGACCTGCGTTTCGCAAACGGCCTTGACTTTCTGCTGCCGGGGTTCCGGAAATACCTGAAAGAGAAATACAAGACCGACCAGGCTCTTTCGGCGGCATGGGGAGTCCCGCTCAAACTCGACACCGTCCCCGCAATTACGGAGGCGGATCTGCACCGGCGGGACCGGCGGGCACAGGATTCCGGAGAGTACCTCATCGCGGCCATGCGCGAAATGTCCACCTGGTTCTACCGGACACTGGCCGGAAGCGGGTATCCCGGACTCTCCTATCACTGGGACATGATCCTGCGCACTCTGGAGTTCCCGGGCCGCGCCCTGCTGCCGGCGGCGTCGCACCACACATATTTTGCGCATCCGCAGGCGATTCCTTCGCAGAAGATCGTGGAGAAGAAGAATCGCTCCGCCAATGCCTCGGCGGGCAACTATCCGCACGATTCCACCGTCTCTCAGAACAGTTCTCTGGATTCCTCCTATTTCCGGGCCACCGCGGCGGCACGCTTTCTGGATCGTCCGTATTTCATCACGGAGTATTCTCACTCCGGGCTGAACAGATATCGGCATGAACGCGGATTGTACTTCGCTTCGTATGCCTCACTCCAGGAGTGGAGCGCGCTTGCGGTACACTCCCGCACAGTGCGTCTGATCCGGCTTCCTCTGGGCTGGTTTGACGATGCGAACGATCCGATCTCAAGGGCAAACGAAGCCCTGACGGCGCTCATTTATCTCAGGCGCGACGTGCAGGCGGCGCCGCACAGCGTCGCTCTGGAGCTGCAAAGCGCCAGAATGTTTCCAGAACATTATCTCGCGGCAATCGGTGACGAATATGCGAAGCTGGCTTTGGTGACGCGCCTCGGTTCGCTGTATCCGGAGATAAAACCGCTTCGCGAAGTAGGACAGGTTACGCCGGATGTCCGCTTCGTGCCGGAACGCTTCAGCCAGCTCAGCGTGGGGCAGTGGTTCATCTCCGCCGACACCTCCGACAGCGGCAGGGAAGTTCCGTTTTTGAGGAACTTCGCAGAAAGAACATTCTCTCTTCGGAGAATCCGACCGATCCGAAGCGGAAATTTTATGTGAGTGAAACCGGCGAGCTTGCACTCGATGCGAAAGCGAAAACCATGCGCGTCATTACGCCGCGACTCGAGGGCGTAATTCTGAAAAGGATGAGCCTGTGAGGCTGAACCGTCTGGAGATCCGTTCCTGTTCGCGTCCGGCCGCGGTCGCGCTGGCGGCATTGGATGGTTTGAAGGATTTGAAGACCGCGCAGCGTTATCTGCTGGTTTTTCTCAACCAACGCATTCAATACCGGAAGCGTTTTTGATTCCGATGCGCTCCGCGTCTGGCTGGATGCTGGAAATATGCCTCAGATCATTGAAACGGCAACGCTCGATTTGAATTTTGCCGACGGCAGAGCGGGGTGCCGGAAGTGTGGGCATTGAATTTCGATGGAACCCGGGCGGAAAAAATCACCGCCGTTTCCCGGAGGGGCGGCAAATTCGCACTTCAGCTCGATACCTCAAAACTCCGTTTCGGGACGGTCTTTTTGAAATTGTCTATCGATAGAGACAGAAGGGAGACGCATCATGAGAAGAGGATTTACGCTGATAGAACTGCTCATTACGATCGCGATTATCGCCATACTCGCCGCGATGCTTCTTCCGGCGTTGAACCGGGCGAGAGAGTATGGGCTGGCCATTCACTGCACGGGAAATCTCCGGCAGCATGGGCTTGCGTTCAATTTCTATGCGGATATGAACAACGATATTTTTCCTTTTGCAACGCCGGGTGGGGCTGCCGCGTGGAGTTATTCCAGCGCCTGGAAACTCTATTACATGCAGATATCGGGGAAGGGGGCTCAGCCGAATTTTGCCGGAGTCCCGCTGAAAAATCTCTGTCCGAAAGTTTCTTCGTTTCAGAATGTATGGAAACAGACGGGATACCCTGATTGGACAAGAACAAGTTTTTTATGGAATGGTCGGTTCCTGTGGAGAGGAGCATGTTGACAAATTCATCCGGAAGAACGGAAATATTTTCTTTCACGAGCCTCTGCGGATCTCCTCTCCTTCCACCAAAGTTCTTCAGGTGGAAACCAACAACTATGCCGCCGCGGAGAATGCGAACCAGGGGGCGTGGTTCATCGCGATTGCCGATACGAACGGAATCGCAAACCCATTGACGCAGAAGAGAATCGCATATGAGCACAACGGATCGGCCAACTGTCTCTATTTCGATCTGCATGTCGGTTCCGGCAAGGTGAATCTTCTGAACGGCGCTTATGTTGCCGGTAAAAATTTTGAACCATACACGCGGTGAAAGAGAAGATGAACGCTGTTTGTCATGAATGGATCAGCTCCGGAGCCGTCCGTGCGCTGCCCGGCAATGCAGGAAAATACTGGACTCCGGAAATCAAACTGCTGGAAGAAGCCTCCAATTTTCCCGATATTTTCCTGCTCGAAGATGCGGCTCAGCCTCGTTTTCTGCAGAAATACCCGGAATGGCGCGATTATATCATGATTCCGCAAAATGACGGCGGCCGGAAAAACTGTCATGCCGCGTTCGACCCGCTGAGGCTGTGGGAGACATATCCGGGCGTTCTGGATTATCTTGTCGATGAAACGTTGAATGCGATGGCCGCAGGCGACCGTATTCGCGCGGTCAAGTTTGCCGGAGTCCTCTCGCATCTAATCGGAGATACCGGACAGGCGGCGCATGTCGGCGACCCGCGGGTTCTTTCCCCCCTGTTTCAGGCTCCCGGCGATGTTTATTTGATTCACACGTTTATGGAGAACAATCCGTTTGTCTCGTATCCGGAGCATCAATACTGCCCGAAAACACTGGGTGATTCACCTGCGGAACTGAAATGGATGCTGCTTCAGCAAATGGCACTTCTGAAGAAGAGATCCCTGCTGACCATTGTTCCCATCATGAATCATCTGCTTGCCGAAGATGGGAAAGCCGCGGCAACGTATGCCTCGAACACCGTCGGGGAATGTGCCGATCTGCTTGCCGATCTGCTCCTTACTCTTTTTCAGATTATGGAGGGCGGGAAGCAGAGCGCACCTTCCGTCTCCCTGCGGGGACTGGAACCGGAACGCTCGTTTTGTGACGGCATGTTCAATTATCTGCCCCAGCTCGACCGGATTCCCGGCAGAACCCGCGGGGAATCCATTCCGCTGGACATCGGCTTTGGCGAACAGCGCGGGATCGCGCTGCTCCCGAATCTTTTCCGTCAATCCGCGAACGGCGGATTGCCTTGCGCAGTATACGCTTCCGCCCGGAGTTTTCCGCTTTTTCCGGTTTTCCTGCGGCCTGAACCGCCGAGCGGAACGAAATGAAACCTCATGCGTTTTCGAACTCTATCTGGATGATACACTCTGCTGGAGTTCCCCTCGCGTAACGGTCGATTCTCCGCTGACAGATATCTGCGTTGACCTGGGGAATGCCTCCTCTCTGCGGATTGTTGCCGCGGATGGGCGCGAGAATTCCTTTCAGACGAAATTTTTTCTATCCGTGTTTCATAAACCCGGAATTAATCAAACAGGCTTGAAGTGATGATAAGGATTTGATGATGAAACGACCCACTGTGTGTGCCTACTATTTCCCCAACTGGCATGTCGATCCGAGGAACGAAAAACTGCACGGCAAAGGCTGGACTGAATGGCGTGTCGTCCAGCACGCCACCCCGCGTTTTGAGGGGCATATCCAGCCGGTTGTTCCGTTGTGGGGGTATCAGGATGAATCCGATCCGAAGGTCATGGAGCAGAAGATCGGTGCCGCGGTAAGCAACGGAATCGATGCTTTCGTCTTCGACTATTACTGGTTTTCCGACGGGCCGTACCGGGAACGCTGCCTGCTGGAGGGATTTCTGCCGGCAAAAAACTGCCGTGACATCAAGTTTGCGCTCATGTGGGCGAATCACGACCCCATCTATGCCCATCCGGGAAGCTATCTGAACCCCCGCGAATCCCTCTGGTCCGGCGACATCGACCCCGAAACATTCCTGACCTGTACGGATCATCTTATTGAAACCTACTTCCGCCGGCAGAACTATCTCCGGGTCAACGGGAAACTGTATTTTTCCCTTTTCAATCCGCGCAAACTGATCCTGCAGCTTGGGGAAAGCGGATGGCGAAACTGCTGTTTGACGATTTTCGCCGCCGGATTGAACAGGCGAACCTCGGCGAACTCAATCTCGATGCGATTCTTTATGGACTTGGCAAAACAGATTCCATGGATGAGATCAATTCCCTGATACGCGAAGTCGGATTTGACAGCGCCTCCAATTACAGCAACCTTCGTGGCGAGGGCTTCCCCTCATTCGAGTACGATGTCATGACGGATCTCAATGACATTGAAATGCGCCGCATCAGCAGAGAGTTATGCGTGCCTTACCATCCGGTCGTCACGACGGGGTTCGACAATTCGCCGCGCACCGTTCAGTCGGATATGTTTGAGAACATCGGTTATCCCTTTTCTGCTGTGGCAATCAACAACACTCCCGAAGCGTGGGAACGGTGTCTGCACCTTGCAAAGGCATTTACGGACTCAACGGAGTTCACCGGTTCGCTGCTGCATCTTTCATGCTGGAACGAATGGACGGAAGGGGCCTATCTTGAACCCGATACCTTGTATGGATGCGGAAAGCTCGAAGCGGTAAAACGGGTTTTCGGCACCGGGAAATAAGAGCCCCGCGGTAGAGCGCCGGAGTTTTTTCCGCCGGGGGAGGGCCATGCAGCTGAAATGAATCGCGGCATTCCCCGGAGAAAAAAACGCGGGGAGCCCTTTGTAAACTTGAAAAAGGTATCTCATGTGCTATGATAGATCAGGGCAGCCCCATGCTTATTGACAAGAAATCTATTTTTTCTCCAGAGCGGGCGCTGGGCCGAAGAGAATGAGCAAATGAGGCGGAAAATGAAACTCTTGAAATTGGATATGGACCGCCAGACTCCGGTCGTCAACCGGATGTGGGAGTTCGGGGTAAACACCTGTCACGCGCCTCTGTGGCTGCGAAAAGACCTGCCGCTCCAGTTGCGGGAAGAGCATGAGACACTCGGGTTCCGTCATGTCCGTTTTCACGGCGTGCTGAACGACGACATGGGGGTGGTTCATCCAGACGGTTCATTTCATTTCGAGCGTGTTATCGAGGTCTACGAAACCCTGCTCAAGGCCGGATTCCGACCTTTTATTGAACTGTCTTCGATGCCGACGGCGCTGGCTTCCGCGGATTCTTCGGTCTGTTTCTACCGTTTCATCTCCGCGCCGCCCCGGGACTGGCGGAGATGGTATGATTTGATCCTCGCCTTTACACAGGCTTTAACCGCGCATTTCGGACGGGAAGAGGTCCGCGAGTGGTATTTCGAAGTCTGGAACGAACCGGACATCCCTTTCTGGCAGGGATCAAGAGACGAGTATTTTAAACTTTACGATCTGGCCCGACGGGCGGTGAAGTCTGTTTGTCCGGAATACCGGGTCGGCGGGCCGGCCACCTCCAAAACCATGTGGATACCGGAATTCATAACCCATATCACCACGCCGTCGGCGGATGATCCGGATCCGGGCATTCGATGCGATTTCATTTCAACCCACGCCTATCCGAGTGATCTGGCGTTTCTGGATGCGGCGGAGGGAGCGGTTGAACTTCAGGAGGCCAGTATTTTACGAACGCTTTGCGCGGCCGCCCGCGAAGAGATCGACCGGCGGCTCGGCGTGGGATTCCCGCTGATTTTCGGCGAATGGAACTCTTCCGCCGGACCTTTTGCGTTCAATCACGACGAGTGTAACAACGCGGCGTTCATCTGCAAGACCATGACGGAGGTGCGCGCCAGCTGCCAGGGGGGCATGTATTGGAACGCCACCGATATTTATGAGGAAAACGATTTTCATTATACCCCGTTTCACGGCGGGTACGGCTTGATGAATGTAAACGGGTTTCCGAAATCCTCCTTCCACGCCTTCCGTTTCCTGCATGAAACCGGAGAAACGGAAATTGCCGCCGCCTTTGATGAGCCCTGCGAGGAGCATGGGGTTCTCGCATCGCGCCACGGCGATGAGCTGCGCCTGCTCGTGTGGAACTATCAGCAGCCGGGGGACCGAGGGTGTTCCGCTGGAGTTCCGCATTGCCGGCCTTCCCGCGGACAGTGGCTCCATCGAACGGATTGAACCCGGGCACGGGAGCGCATACGAAACGTGGCTTGAACTGGGGAAGCCGGACTTTCTGAACCGGCGGCAGTTCGATATGCTGGAGCAAGCTGCCCGGACCGAGGTGCAGTCTCTGAAATCCGACCAGATTGTAACGATTCCCCGCGGCTGCACGGCTTTGTTGAAATTTCGCATCTTTTCCTGACCGGGCTGTTTCTCTCGGCGATCGCGGCGGGGATGATCCTCGACGGAGTGAAGAACTTCTTCCATCTGTGAGCTCCCTCCCGGCCCCGCTTTCCCGTTCCGACGTCCGGAACATGTGCAAAAAAACCTCCAGTTGTGTGCGAAGCAACTGGAGGTAAAAAATTTCCGGCACCGTGCTACTCTCCCATAGTCAAATGTACAGTACCATCGCCGCTGGAGTCCTTAACTACCGTGTTCGGGAAGGGAACGTGTGTTTCTACTCCGCTATGAGCACCGGAAAAAAATACAAAGAAAGAAAATGTTGAAGCAAGTCTGAAGAAGACTCAGTTGAGACTAGCTTTTTTCTTATGGCTTTGTAATGAAGCGATAAGAAAAAAGGTGGTTAAGCCTCACGGCCGATTAGTAATGGTAAGCTGAATACATTGCTGTACTTACACCTCCATCCTATCGAGGTCGTAGTCTTCGACCGGCCTTGAGCCCCTTGCGGGGAGGGATATCTCGTCTTTGGGTGGGCTTGGCGCTTAGATGCTTTCAGCGCTTATCCGTTCCCGACATAGCTACCCGGCAGTGCAGCTGACGCCACAACCGGAACACCAGAGGTCAGTCATTCCCGGTCCTCTCGTACTAAGGAATGATCCCATCAAATATCCTGCGCCTGCGGAGGATAAGGACCGAACTGTCTCACGACGTTCTGAACCCAACTCGCGTACCACTTTAATCGGCGAACAGCCGAACCCTTGGGACCTTCTACAGCCCCAGGATGTGATGAGTCGACATCGAGGTGCCAAACAGCGCCGTCGCTATGGACGCTTGGGCGCTATCAGCCTGTTATCCCCAGAGTACCTTTTATCCGTTGAGCAACGACGATTCCACATTCCATCGCTGGATCACTAGGCCCTGCTTTCGCAACTGCTCGACCTGTCGGTCTTACAGTAAAAGCACACTTCTACCCTTACGCTCTACACACGATTGCCAACCGTGCTGAGTGTACCTTCGGGCTCCTCCGTTACAATTTAGGAGGAAACCGCCCCAGTCAAACTGACCCTCTGACACGGTCCGAGTCCGGATTCACGGGCATCCGTTAGATATCTAATTACACCAGGGTGGTATTTCACCTGTGGCTCCACCGGTACTGGCGTAGCGGCTTCACAGCCTCCCACCTATGCTACACAAGAGCAATCAAATACCAATATCAGATTACAGTAAAGGTTCATGGGGTCTTTCCGTCCTTCCGCAGGTATCCGGCATTTTCACCGGAATTACAACTTCGCCGAGATCCACGTTGAGACAGTGCCGGCATCGTTACACGATTCGTGCAGGTCGGAACTTACCCGACAAGGAATTTCGCTACCTTAGGACCGTTATAGTTACGGCCGACATTCACCAGGGCTTCAGATCGAAGCTTCGCTTGCGCTAACCTCTCCCATTGACCTTTTGGCATTGGTCACGTGTCACTCCATATACATCCTCTTACGAGTTGGCATAGAGCTATGTTTTTGTTAAACAGTCGCACCGGCCTCTTTATTGCAACCGTCCCGGGCTCGGGGAGTAAATCCCTCCACCTGAAACGGCACCCCTTATTCCGAAGTTACGGGGCTGATTTGCCGAGTTCCTTAACGTTGGTTTCTCTCGCGCACCTTAGGCTACTCGCCTCACCTACCTGTGTCGGTTTACGGTACGGACACCCTGCTGTCAACGTTTAGAAGCTTTTCTCGTCAGTGTAGTCACAGCGAATTCTCCAGACTTGCGCCCGGATACCTTACGCCTCTCAGGCTGATGTGTCACGGATTTGCCTATGACACGCCCTACGGGATTCGACCAACATATTCAGCAGTTGGCTCGCCTGACTTACTGCGTCCCTCCATCACTCAAGCAAGGTGGTACAGGAATATTAACCTGTCCTCCATCGACTACGCCTTTCGGCCTCGCCTTAGGTTCCGACTAACCCCGGGCGGACGAACCTTCCCCGGGAAACCTTAGGTTTTCGGTGACCGGAATTCTCATCCGGTTTTTCGCTACTCATGCCTGCATGGTCACTTGTATGCAGTCCACCTCAGATCACTCTTCGGCTTCAACCCGCATACAACGCTCTTCTACCACCGTGAATAAATCCACGGTCCGCGGCTTCGGTTCTGGACTTCAGTCCCGATCATCTTCGGCGCGATATCACTCGACCAGTGAGCTATTACGCACTCTTTAAATGATGGCTGCCTCTAAGCCAACATCCTGGCTGTTTATGCAACATCACATCCTTCAAACCACTAAGTCCAGATTTGGGACCTTAGCCGGCGGTCTGGGCTGTCTCCCTCTCGACCATGAAGCTTATCCCCCATAGTCTGACTCCTGCGGTACGGTTTACGGTATTCGGAGTTTAATAGTTCTTGGTACCCCGGTAAGGGCCCGTGAACAATCAGTAGCTCTACCCCCGCAAACTATTTACGCAAGGCTAGCCCTAAAGCTATTTCGAAGAGAACCAGCTATCACTGAGTTTGATTGGCCTTTCACCCCTATCCACAGCTCATCCAAACATTTTTCAACATGAACTGGTTCGGTCCTCCACTGCGTGTTACCGCAGATTCAACCTGGCCATGGATAGATCACTCAGCTTCGGGTCTACTCCAACGAACTAGACGCGCTTTTCACACTCGCTTTCGCTTCGGCTCCGCACTAGGCTTAACCTCGCTCGTTAGAGTAAGTCGCAGGCTCATTATGCAAAAGGCATGCGGGTCGCTTGCGCTCCCACACTTTGTAGACACATGATTTCAGATACTTTTCACTCCCCCTCCCGGGGTGCTTTTTCACCTTTCCCTCGCGGTACTATACGCTATCGGTTACCGGCTAGTATTTAGGCTTGGAGAGTGGTCTCCCCGGATTCAGTCAGAGTTTCACGTGTTCCGACCTACTTGGGATACTTCACGGCTTACAATCAATTTCGCTTACGGGGGTTTCACCCTCTATGCCGGACCTTTCCAGATCCTTCTGCTATCGATTGGTCTTGCTGTCGTCGAAGTCCCGCAACCCCGGTCAGTAAACCGACCGGTTTAGCCTCTTCCGCGCGTTCGCTCGCCACTACTTGCGGAATCTCTGTTGATTTCTTTTCCTGCAGGTACTGAGATGTTTCACTTCCCTGCGTCTCGCTTCCGTAACCTATGGATTCAGTTACGGATGACTGGACATTACTCCAGCCGGGTTGCCCCATTCGGATATCTCCGGATCAATGCTCGTGTGCAGCTCCCCGAAGCTTTTCGCAGCTTACCACGTCCTTCTTCGCCTGCCGATACCAAGGCATCCTTCATGTGCCCTTAGTAGCTTAACCACCAAGAAACAATTGTCTACTTGTCTCTCAACATAAGTTGTCGATCACATCTTTTCAGATGCAACCTTTTTTCTTGCAGATTTCCTTCAAGACATTTTCTTTAATTGTCAATCAACCCGCGGAACTTTCTCCGCAGCACCAATCTCTCGATCGGTAAATCTTTTCATAAAGTTTCAATATGGTGGGCGTACTTGGATTTGAACCAAGGACCTCGTCCTTATCAGGGACGCGCTCTAACCAACTGAGCTATACGCCCTTAAACCCCTTAAAAGTTGCCACCTCTTCGCTCACGGCCGAACGTCGGCCTGGATGTCTCGCCGCGCTCGTTGGCGCGGCTCAATCAGGGCTTGGGCTCCTTTTCCGGCATTCCGTGCGGCTTCGCCGTACTCATGCCTGCGAGATTGGATGATGTCTGCCAGAATCGGCTCATACCCAATTGCCCGGCCCGTTATTTCCTGATCTTTCGATCAAGGTGCGACAACGGAGCACCGCGACACATCGGAGCGGCACGTTTGCCGCCGGCCGAACGTCGGCCTGGAATGTCTCGCCGCGCTCGTTGGCGCGGCTCAATCAGAGCTCGGTGTCACTCACTTCGGTATCCACTAAAAGTGGAGCCGAAGGGGCTCGAACCCTCGACATCCTGCTTGCAAAGCAGGTGCTCTAGCCAACTGAGCTACGGCCCCTTGAAACTTATTAAATTTTTCATCAACCGCGGAGAGTTGCTCCGCAACCCGTTTTTACGGGGATTGAACTTTGAATAGTGCGATGTTTCCTTTGATGCCGTTACCGGCACCCCACATCCGGCGGCTTAGACGCCGGAGTTTAGCCATAACCATCGGATTTAGATCCCTTGCGGGAAGACCGAGGTTTGCTCCTTAGAAAGGAGGTGATCCAGCCGCAGGTTCCCCTACGGCTACCTTGTTACGACTTCATCCCAGTCATCGACCACACCTTAGGCGCCTTCCTCCTTTGCAGGTTGGATCAACGATTTCGGGTGCAATCAACTCCCATGATGTGACGGGCGGTGTGTACAAGGCCCGGGAACGTATTCAATGCGTCGTAGCTGATACGCATTTACTAGCGATTCCAACTTCATGCAGTCGAGTTGCAGACTGCAATCTGAACTAAGACCGGTTTTGTAGATTTGCTCCGCCTCGCGACTTCGCTTCTCATTGTGCCGGCCATTGTAGCACGTGTGCAGCCCTGGGCGTAAGGGCCATACTGACTTGACATCATCCGCGCCTTCCTCCTGCTTAACACAGGCAGTCTCATTAGAGTCCCCAGCTTTACCTGTTGGCAACTAATGACACGGGTTGCGCTCGTTGCCGGACTTAACCGAACACCTCACGGCACGAGCTGACGACAGCCATGCAGCACCTGTATACCAGCCCCGAAGGGAGATCTGCTTTCACAGACTGTCCGGTATATTTCAAGCCCAGGTAAGGTTCTTCGCGTTGCCTCGAATTAAGCCACATGCTCCACCGCTTGTGCGGGCCCCCGTCAATTCCTTTGAGTTTTAGCCTTGCGGCCGTAGTCCCCAGGCGGTCAACTTATCGCGTTGGCTTCGATACGGACAGGACTAAATCCACCCACATCAAGTTGACAACGTTTACGGCATGGACTACCAGGGTATCTAATCCTGTTTGCTCCCCATGCTTTCGTCTTTCAGAGTCAGTTGCCGGCCAGTAAGCTGCCTTCGCTCTTGGTGTTCTACCAAATATCTACGCATTCCACCGCTACACTTGGTATTCCGCTTACCTCTCCGGTACTCCAGTCTGTCAGTCTACAGGGCAGTTCGGGAGTTGAGCTCCCGGATTTCACCCCGTATTTAACAAACCTCCTACAGACCCTTTACGCCCAATAAAACCGAACAACGCTCGCCACCTACGTATTACCGCGGCTGCTGGCACGTAGTTAGCCGTGGCTTCCTTCCCCGCTACCGTCATTATCGTCACGGGAGACAGTGTTTTACAATCCGAAGACCTTCATCACACACGCGGCATTGCTGGGTCACGCTTTCGCGCATTGCCCAAGATTCTCGACTGCAGCCTCCCGTAGGAGTCTGGGCAGTGTCTCAGTCCCAGTGTGGCTGACCATCCTCTCAGACCAGCTACCCATCATCGGCTTGGTGGGCCGTTACCTCACCAACTACCTAATGGGACGCGAGCTCATCCCCAAGCGATAAATCTTTAGCCATCTCCTCATGCAAGAAAATAGCCACATTCGGTATTAGCAGCCGTTTCCAGCTGTTATTCCCAACTTGGGGGCAGATTACTCACGCGTTCCTCACCCTTCCGCTACTCTCCACCGAAGTGGTTCGTTCAACTTGCATGCCTAATCCATGCCGCCAGCGTTCGTTCTGAGCCAGGATCAAACTCTCCGTAAAATAAATTCTTATCAGAGTGTCTGATTTAGCTTATTGTGATTTCTGTAGTAAACTACCTAATCTCAATGTAATTTTCAGGTTACATCGCACTATTCAATTTTCAATCAGCCCGCCGAAAAAACGGTTCTTTAATATAGCACGCTTCAAAATCGAATGCAAGCTCTATTTTGAACTTTTTGAAGTTCTTCGCAGAACCTCAAACTCTCATTTTCAGCAGCACGCGTCTCTTTTGAGGCGCAACAGGGTTTTAATATAGCAGACTTTTTTACTCAGTCAAGCGTAAATGTCGTGTTTGTTTCGTTTTTTTTCGATTTTTATGGCAAATGATTGCGTTCTCCCGGATGGAGACAGCGATATTGCCCCGGAGGAATTCCGAAACGACTTCGGAAAACCGCAGTGAAAAAAGGTCGTGCTCTGATAACCGCACTGGTCGGCAATTTCATCGACCAGCAGTTCTGTGTTCCGCAAGAGCAATGCTGCATGTTCCATGCGCAAATCCCGCAGGACGGCGGAAAAATTTTCACCCTGGCAGCAAACAACCGGGATAGATAACCCGGATGCAGTTGAATTGCTCGGCAACGCTCTCCCGGGTGAGCGGTGCGCGGAAATTCTCCTGCAGGTACTGCCGAATCCGTTCAAAATTCCGCTGCGCTTTGCCGGACGGGGCGGGGAAGCCTCCGCCAGCCTCGCCCGAGTCAGCCGGAACAGGCCCTGCACCAGGGCCGGCGCCGCATTGCGGGGATCGCCGTTGCGACCCAACCCTATGAGGCAATGCAGGAGGTCGCGTATCGATTCGGAAGGCGGCAGCTGCGAATGAAAAAGCAGCCGCACACCGGACGGGCATCCGGCGGGAGCGCATCCGGAATGTCAACGTAGGTGATCCGGATGAACTCTTCACGAAATACGAAGCAGCAGAGTTCGTGGGGCCGATCCCAGCCCGGCAGTTTCCAGGCGAGAGGTTCGCTGAAAAGAACTTCGCCGGGGGTGAGGATACGTTCACATACCCCTCCGCGTTTCCCCAGGAGAGGTGTTTTTCGCCGCTCAACGGCACGTCGATGATGACTGCCGGATGCATCTCCAGCAATCCGTGTCCCGGTGAAGGAGAACGACGGCCGAAGAAAACGCGGCGCAATTCCACCGTATTGACGATGTAATCGGCAAGGCGGAGAAACCCCTCCCTGGAGAGATGGTTCAATTGAAGTTGCTCCTGAAGCTTTCCCCATGATTCCCTCAAAAAGGTGATATTTCAATAAGTAATATAACATCATTGCTATTGCGGTTCAACCGCCCCCGGGGTATAATATGTAAAACAGAAAATTTTATTGTCATTTTTCAACGAGAAGGAGTCAAATTCATATGAATCAGCTGCCCGGAAGCTTCATTGCGACCGCCAATATTCCCCAGGCGTCAACATCACATTGGCAGGAGCCGCTCTCGTTGCTCTTCGGCATGTGTGCCGGTGCGATGGAATTCAACAATCGCGTCTTTCTTTTACAACCCGGAAACTCTGGTCCGGGTCGACCTGAACTGGATTCGTGACTATATCCTCACCATGAAAGGATTTCGTTATACCGAGCGGGATATCCGCTCCTTTCCGGACCTGCTGCTGGAGCGACAGCACGAGAAGGGGTTCTTTTATGAGATCGTCGCTCCGTTGACCGATATGCACTCCGGAGCTGTGGGGGTGCATGACGGTCGCGAATGTCGAATCTCTTCCGACGAATGCGTCCTGCACGAACCCGGTTCCCGTTTCGGCCTCTGCCGTCTCGAGCTGGAGGCTGATGTCGAATACCTCATGGCGGAAGGTGTTTACATGATCTGGCAGGCGACCGGTGACGATGCATGGCTCCGGCGCAACCTTCCGCGGGTCGAAAAGGGTTTGCGTTACATCATGACCGATCCTCTGCGGTGGGATGTGGAACACGGCCTCGCCAAGCGGCCGCGGACCCTCGATACCTGGGACTTTCTCGACCGGGCGGACTCCTCCTTCGACCGGGCGGTCCGTCTTGACGATCCGATGGGAATCTTTCACGGAGACAACACCGGGTTGTACAACGCCAAACTGCTGCTGGCGAAGCTATACCGATATCTGGGCGACGAATCCGCCGCGGTGCGCCACGAGGAGGAGGCGGCCGGACTGCGCGAGCGGATTATGAAATATCTCTGGAACGGCCGTTTCTTCCGCCACTTCCTGCCGCTCACACCGGTCGATTACGGAGTGGATGAAACCTGGCAGATGAGTCTTTCGAACGCTTACGCTCTCAATCGAAACATTCTCACGTTCGAGGAGCGGCGCCGCGTCATCGACTCCTATCGCGCCATGCGGGAGAAATACAAGGGAGAACTGGATGACTTCCGGAATCTGGAACCTCCCTATCCCTGTTTCAAAGGGATGACGCCGGGCGCCTACGTCAACGGCGCCATCGCCCCTTCGTTGCCGGACAGCTCGCGCTGGGCGCCTTTGAGACCGGGATGGAGGAGTATGGGGTAGACATTCTCAAACGCATGGGACGCAAAATGATCCGTGACGGAAAGGTCGCGTTTCTTTACAACTGGAAGGGCGACGATATCGGCGGCGGGCCGCGTTGCTGGTGTGGCGCGGAACTCATGCACGCAGAATGTACCGGACTCGCCGGGGTTGTCGATAACGGCAAGCTTTTCCGGGATGTCACCCTTTCCCCCGCTTTGCGGCGGCGGCGGAACCGGAAGCACATGTGCGCCTGGAGTACGCCGCTTCGGGAGTCGCGGTGGAGTATCATTACTCCGCCGATGCCGCGACGGGACGGGTCTCCTTTGATCTTCTTTCCGACCACGACCAGGTGAAACTCCGCATGTATCTGCCTGCCGGAACCGGACGGATGGCGGCCAATCTGCCGTTTTCCGAGGAACGGGTCGGTGAGAGCCGATATCTGGTCTTCGAACGGCTGCCGGAGAGGGCGCACGTGGAGATTTTTCCTGCATGATTTCCGGTGTCCTGCTACTTGTGTTGACCGGAATCTGCTGGGTGTTGATCGCCGTCGTCATCAGTCTTGCCGCACACCGGGGGCTGGATCTGGATTTCATCCAGGCGGGAGCGGCTCTGCTTACCGCATTTGCGGCAGGAGCGGTGATGTTGCTGCAGCCTGCTCCGGAGAGTTCCCTGGCCGAGCGGGCGCCGGTCGAAGTTGCGATCTTCTTCGCCGGAGTCGGTAACTATCTGATGATAAAACTGATGAATTGTGGCATGGAGCGGGGGAACAACGGCGCTGTATGGGGAATCACCCAGAGTGCGCTGCTTTTCCCGTTTCTGATGGGGATCTGCTGTTTCAACGTGGCGCCGACCGGCATGCGGATATGCGGACTCCTGCTGATTCTGACGGCGATCGTCTGCTTCAGTTTTGCCAGAAGCAGACGGCCGGTGAAACGGGGAAACTGGCTGGTGCCGACGCTGGGGGCGTTTCTCTGCGCAGGCATCAGCCAGTGCTGTGCCAATCTGCCGAGCTATCTTCACCTTGCCGGGATGAGCAGTCCGCGACGGGCGTTTTTCGTGCAGCTCGGTATTCTGGCATCGTTTGCGGTGCACTTCTTTCTGACCCGGACGCGCATCCGGCCGCGCGGCACTCTGCCGCTGCTGTTGACGCTGGCGCTGGTCAATATCGTGTCTCTTTTCTTCTTCTTCTATAACGGTCTGAACCGGGTGGCGGCGTGCGGCGCGGGGTCGATCGGTTATCCGATCGCCATGGGAGCGTGTATTCCCGGTTTCTTCCTGTACAGCCTTTTCGTGCTGCGGGAACGACTCAACCTGCCCGCCTGCATCGGTCTGGCCGCTGTACTCTCCGGCATCGTCACCATTGCTGTGTGAAGCAGTCCGCAACGGGCATTTTTCGGCTGCGAAGGGAATTGGACTCTTGATTTTTGCTAAAATGCCGATATAGTATGCCCGTTTGAATGGAGGACGAGTGCGATGTCATTTCGGTTTGCCGTGATCGGCGATACCCATTTCTGTCTGGCGGCAGGGCGTGATACGCGCATTGCCGGTCCATTTTCCACAGAGCCGGATTTCCGCCGCTACGCCGGGATGGCGGAGAACCTGAAGCTGCTCGGCGCGATGATCGCCGCCGAACGGTGTCAGTTTCTCGTTTCCACCGGCGATCTGATCGAAGGCGGCGGCGACGACGCCGGTGAGGAGCGTGCGGCGCTGGAGGTGCTCGGGAAAGCCGCTCCGGCCTTCTACCGGGCTCCCGGGACGCATGACGGCGGACTGGCTTGGAATGAGCGGACGTATCACTCCTTCGACCGCGGCGGCTGCCGGTTCATTCTGCTCGACTACACCAACTGGAATCCGGAGCAGAGGGAGTTCCTGCGGGAAGCTCTCGCCTCGGCCGCGGCGGCGGAGCGGATCTTCGTTTTCGGGCATCCGCCGCTTTTTCTCTGGGGGCGTCACTTTTTCGATTCGCCGCACTTCCGGGAGGAGGCGGGCGCACTGCTGCGCGAATATCGCGCCGATTTCTACTTCTGCGGGCATACCCACAATCAGGCGGCGAGCCGTCACGGCGAACTGATTCAGGTGGTCGGTTCGGCGGTGGGGTATGCCGGGGAGAGACGGTGCCGCTGGAACGGTACCACGTTCTGCCGCCGCAGGACGCGGAGAATCGCCTCTACTGGGGAATCGCCGAGGACAGCGCCCCCGGCTATACCGTCGTCGAGGTGGAAGGCGACCGGACCACTCTTCGCTGGAGGAGCTTCCATAACTCCGCCCGGCTGGAACTCCCCGGCGCGGCGGGTGGAACCTTCCCGGGTTGAGCCGCCCCTCTTCCCGGAGCAGGGGAATTCCGCCGGGAGGATTTCAATCAGGTCCGCTGCGGCTGGCTGAACACCTTTTCCGCGAACAAGGGGGCGGAAGACTCTCTGCTCACGCTAAACGGCGTGGAACTCGGGCCGATTCCGCCGAACCTCTGCTATGCGGGGCGGCGGTATGTGATGCTGCCGGAGAAGGCATTGTCCACGCTCGGCGTGGAGAACACGCTGGAAATCCGCTTCCCCTGTTCCGCCGTTTTCGCCGCCGGATCGTTTTCGCTCGAACTGCCGCTGCTGGACGGGAGGATTCTCCGTTCGGCACCGGCGCCGGAACTGTTCGTCTGCGGGGAGTGTCCCGACTTCCGGTTCGCGGCGGAACGCGCCCGCCGGGTGTCGCCCGGCGAGCGGGTGAAACTCCGGCTTCAGTTTTCTTCGATGCGGTAGTACTTCACCGCGTCCGGCGGACGGATGTTGGTGAGGTCGCCGCGGTAGTGGCGGAGCTGGGTCGGCACGAAGGGGTGGCGCAGCAGCTCCTTTTCATCGAGGTCGATGCCGATGCCGGGACGCTCCGGAATCACCATCTTCCCGTCGCGCATGACCAGATCTTCGTCGCAGATGTCGGCACGGAACGGAACGTCGGTCATCATCATTTCGAGGATGACGAAGTTCGGTACGCAGGCGGCGAGCTGGAGCGTCGCCGCGTTGGCGACCGGTCCGGAGGGATTGTGCGGGCAGAAGCCGATGTGGCGCGCCTCGGCCTCCCGCGCCGAGAAAGCGCATCTCGGTGAGGCCGCCTGCATGGGAGATGTCCGGCTGGATGTAGTCGGAGCAGTTGAGGTCGAAGAACTGCCGGTATTCGTAGCGGTTGTAGAGCCGTTCTCCGGCGGCGAGCGGCACGCGGACCCGCTCCTTGACTTCGCGCATTCCGTTGAGATCATCCGGCGGGAGCGGCTCCTCGAACCAGTAGATGTCGAACTCCTCCAGGCGCTGTCCGATCTTCACCGCGGTCGGGATGTTGAAGCGGCCGTGCCCCTCGATGAGGAGAAGTACGTCGTCGCCGACCGCTTCGGAGACTTTGCGGATGCACTCCATCGCGGAGTTGAGTTCCCGTTTGCCGATCTCCTGCCACGCCTTGCCGAAGGGGTCCCACTTGCAGCCGAGGAAGCGGTTGCGGCGCACTTCGAGCGCTTTTTCGGCAAATTCATCCGGCGTTTTCGCCGGGGCGAACCAGCCGTTGACGTAGATCGGAACCGCATCGCGGACCTTGCCGCCGAAGAGTTCGTAGACCGGCACGCCGAGCGCCTTGCCCTTGATGTCCCAGAGCGCGGTTTCGACGCCGGCGAGGGCGCTCATCAGCACCGGGCCGCCCCGCCAGTAGGCGTCGCGGTAGCAGTCGTGGCGGAACTTCTCGATGTTCCCCGGATCGCTGCCGATCAGATAGTATTCCAGATCGTGAATCGCCGCCGCGACGGTGGGCTCCTTTGTATTCGAGGGTGGCTTCGCCCCAGCCGTGCAGGCCGGCGTCGGTTTCGATCTTGACGAAGACCCAGTTGGTGCGGAAACAGTTGCAGAGAAAGGTTTTGACTTTTGTGATCTTCATGATGACCTTCCGGAATTTCTAGGGGCGTAGTACATGCCGCCGTTGATGTTGATCGTTTCACCGGTGACGTAGCCGTTGCGGATCGGGAAGAGCACCGCGTCGGCAATCTCTTCCGCGGTGCCGCCGCGCCGCATCGGAATGGCGGAACACTCTTCGGCGTACTTCTCCGGCGTCAGCCGCTTTGCGATGTTTTCGGTGAGGATCATGCCGGGCGCGACAGTATTGCAGGTGACGTTGAAGGGGGCCCCCTGTTCGGCGAAGGCACGGGTGAGCCCGTGCATGCCGAGCTTCGAGACGCCGTAGGCGATCATATTCGGCTCGGCCGCGCGGAAGGCGCGCACGCTCGAAATGTTGACGATCCGGCCGTAACGGCGCTCCATCGCCTTCGGCATGAAGGCGACCGAGGTGAGCAGCGCTCCCTTGAGGTTGATCGACAGCACTCGGTCAAACCATTCGCCTTCGCTCATCGACGCTTCCCGCCGCCAGGGATCGATCCGGGCGTTGTTGACCAGAATGTCGACGCCGCCGAAGCGCTCTTCCAGCGCGGCGAACATGGCGCGGACCGCCGGTTCGTCGGAGACGTCGCAGCGGAACGGTTCCGCCGCACCGCCTGCGGCGACGATTTCCGCAACCACCTTTTCGGCGTTGCCGGAATGATTGGCGTAGTTGACGATGACCCTGCATCCAGCCTTGGCCAGTTCGAGGGCGATGACCCGCCCGAGTCCCTGCGAAGCGCCGGTGACCAGAGCAACTTTTCCTGTGATGTTTTCCATGCGTTTTACCCGATTGTTTTGGTGATGGAGATGGATTTTGAAATGGTCTCCGCTGCATGGCGCAGCGCGGTGAGAAATTTTTCCCGGTAGGGATCGATGAAGTCCTCCACCGCGACCGAACCGCCGAGCACCGCGACCGGAGTGCGGTTGCGGAAGACGGGGAAGGCGGCGATGCCCTGTTCGTTTTTCCGGAAGGAGCATTCGCGTGCCCGGCGGATGGCGTTGAGCTGTTCCCGGAGGTGCGATTCCTCCAGCAGAAAACCGGTCTCGCCGGGATAGGCGGCGATGAGTTCCTCCTGTTCCTCCGCGGGGGCGCAGGCGGTCAGCATGAGACCGGTCGCGGTACTGAAAAGATCACGGTAGCTGAGCTGTTCCAGCTGAATGTCCAGTTTGCGGCAGCGGTTCTCATGGAGCAGAATGTAACGTTCCGCGCCATGCCGCTCGGTCAGCAGAACCGAGGCGCCGAGTTCCCGGGCCGTCTGTTCGATGATCGGAGCGGCGGCGTGGATCAACCGTTCGCGGTAGCGGATCTGCTGCGCAAAGGTCCATGCCCGGGGACCGGCGGCGTAGCCGTCCTGCCGGGGAGATCTGCACTGCGTAACCGGTATCGACCAGCTCCCTGAGGATGCGGGCGCAGGTGGCGGCGTTGATGCCGAACTCCTCCGCCAGCTCGGAGATCCGGCGAGGGTACGGCGACGCAATCGCCAGCGCTTCCAGCACCGACAGCGTTTTGGTGAGTACTTTGATCATCTCTTATATTTCATATTATGAAGTTCAATTATTTTATATAAAATTATACTTCACATCAGATCGAAAATCCAGTGTAAAACGAAGTTTTTTTGAAAAAAATCCCTGGTGGTGAAGATATCGCCGCGTTTCGGCCGGGAGAACGGGATTCCTGGGGAAAAAACTCCGGTACGTTCTGTGCCCCCTGCGGTGTTCCGGACAGGGGAGGGGGGCAAGTCTTCCGTCGGGATCCACCATTCCGGTCGGCAACTTTTCCGCCGCAGAAAATGCCCGGGGAAAACGCCTGCCAACTTTATTAATAAAAATTTAAGTCTATCATATAATTACTGAAATGAAAAGCACGAAAAATAATCAGATTTTATCGCATTATATCTTGAATTTTTTAAAAAAATCGTCTAATTTATCTATTAATGAAGTGAATGAAACGGCAATATGTAGACGATGAATATTTATGTGTAGGGAACTGGACGGGCGTTGGGAAATCTGCTGGATTTCCACATGTCACTCGATGTGATTACAGGATTCGTCGATAACGATGCGGCAAAATTGTCGCATCTCGGGAAACCGGTGATTCGTCCGGAAGGACTTCTTCAACGTTCCTATGACGCGGTGGTCGTTGCCTGCAGCGCGGCAGCAGAGATCGAGGCCCAGTGTCGTGAGCTCGGGATCGACTCCCAAATGATGATCTACTGCTTCAACGGGGTCGATTTCAGGGATCGCAACACCGATTATGCGCTGATGGAACGTGTTCTCGGTGCCGAATATACGCAGATCATCCGGTCCCGCTACCATCTGATCCCCACTGTGGAGATTGAAGAGCTCGACGGGAAGAATCAATTTCGAGAGTCCGGACTTTACCGGGATGACTACGTGCGAACCAAGACTCTGGAACTGATCACCGAAGAGATCCGCAGGAATCGAATCGAAGGAAACCTTGCTGAACTCGGCGTTTTCCGTGGAGAATTTGCCGCGCTGCTCAACAGTTCCTTGCCCGACCGGAAGCTTTATCTGTTTGACACGTTTTCCGGGTTTGAGACTGACGAGGCGGCGGAAGAGATGGGCAAGCAAAATTGCAACGCCGCCTTTGTCGAAGCGTTCAAAAGAACTTCAATTCAGACGGTTCTGGAGAAAATGACCGCTCCGGAGCAGGTCATTCTCCGGCCGGGGATATTTCCGGAAACCGCCGCCGGGGTGGAGGAGCATTTTGCGCTGGTGTCAATTGACGTTGATTTCGAGCAGTCAACTCTCGCCGGACTGGAGTTCTTTTATCCCCGGCTCAGTCCGGGTGGTTATCTGTTGATCCATGATTACAACAGCCGTCTTGCCGGTGTGGCGGAAGCCGTTGCGAGGTTTGAACGGAAACTCGGGCGGAATGTGGCGAAGGTTCCGCTTTGTGACCGGAGCGGAACCTGCGTCATCACCCGGTGAATTCTCCAAAGCGGTAGGAATGAGCCGTTCGTCAGGAAACTCTTCGCCCGAGCGGTGGCGACAGAGGATTCCGGCTGCTCACTGCAGGGGTGACGGCGGAATCTGCAACCCAGATGTCGTCCGGCGTGCCGAACGGGAAGGCATTGCCGCCGCCGCGTTTGTCCTGCAGCACCTTCTCCAGCTGATTGCCGCGGATGGTGATCCCGTCTCCCCGGAAGACGAATATCCCGGCGCCCTCCGAACCGTTGATCGAATTTTTCTCGATCAGAATGTTGCGGTTTCCGCGGCAGGAGCCGCTGTAGTCCTCCAATTTGGCGAAGACGGAGATGGCGCCGGGCGTGTAGCTGTCGGGAGTGGTCATGGAACCGCGGCCGATCTGCTTCAGACGGTTGTTGCGGATGATGATGTTCTTCACCCATCCGGCTTCCCGCCAGTAACCGTATTCGCAGCCGACGGAGATTGCGGCGGATTTCGTCCGTTCGATCCGATTGTTTTCTATCACTCCATCCGAGGACATGATCCGGAGCCCCCGGGCACGGTGGTCGTGAAAGTAATTGTCGCGGATCGTGAAGTCAGAGACCGCCAGTCCCGGCAGATCGAGAAAATCGCCGTCGGAAAATTCCAGGTCGCGATCGAGCGTCACCTCATAGGCTGTGAATTTTCCGGCGGCACGGTTCCAGTTCCGCTGATAGAACCGGTTGACATCCGCAATCCGGTAGTTGCGGGGGGAGAGTTTGAAGCCGGCGATTTTCGCCTCCGCCTTCACTTCGTATGTTCCCGCGGAGAGCAGGCGGACCCGGTCTCCGGCACAGACTGTTTCCGGAAAGCTTTCCCGACCGAATTGCCGCAGTACGTCGAGAGTGCGCCCGTTTTTTCGATACGCGATCGGCAGTGCGACGGAGTGAAAGTTGACCGAGTCGTCCCCCATATAGGAGAAATCGCACTGTTCGAGCCGGATTCCCGGGCGGGAGAAGGCGTAGTTGAGACCGTCGGCGCTGGTGGAAATCAATCGTGGCGCCGCCTGCTCCGACGGAGCCGGCCCCCGTTCAATGACGATGCGTCGGAAGAGGTCCCCGCCCAGATTGAAGCGGCCGAGAACGGCAACACCGGGAGCACTCCAGATGCGCAGGTCGGAGAGGGTGGTGCCGCCGCTGCGTTCAATCATGATTCCGAAGCTGGACCTGATGTTGAGAATGATCCGGTCTCCCCGCTCCAGCTCTTCGGGCACGCGGGCGAAAACGCAGTACCCTGAATCGGACGAAACGATATGGGTCGGCCCGTAGACGTCGCCGTTGCGCAGACGTTTCCAGCGTACTCCATCCGCTTCGAAGAAATTTATCTGCCTTACCGCGTAGGGCGGCGTCAGACGGGGATATCCACGATCGATCTGAAAGTGCACCTGATTTCCCTGAATCCGGGTGATTCGTCCCTGGGTGAAGGGCAGCGGATCAAAATCGAGGGTTAAATTCTTCAATGTCAGACCCCGGCAGCCGGAGATCAGAATGCCGCCCGCCGACAAGGTGGTGCGGATCAATTCGGCGCCGTTGCCGTCGATGGTCACGCCGTCAAGTTTCTTCAGTTCCAGGCGGGAGTCGCACCGGTATTGCCGCTGTTTCAGTCGAATCTGTTTTTCTCCTCGGGCGATCGCCAGGTCAATCTCCTGCTGAAGCGGATTCGCCGCTCCGCCGGTCAGCAGTGTGAAGAAAAGAGCGCAGATGGCCGGTGTTTTCATTTTTTTTCTCCTGTTTGAAAGATGACTCCTGCCGGCGTCGCTTCCGCATGACGCCATTTTTCATAATTCTTCCATACCGACTCGGGAAGAATCGCTCCGCGCCGGCGGGAACGCCGACGGTCGCCGTAACTGGCTTCGCTTCGGCGAATTCCGGTTAGAACCGGTCGGGCAACAAGCGCTTTCCGGTCGAGCTGAGCGGGAGGGAGCGGCTGCCCGTTCTGGATGAAATTGATTCCGGGTGCATACTGATTCTCCCGGAAAAGGAGGCGCAGGCGATGGTATTTCGCGGGGAGTTTCACGGCATACCGGGTGAGCGAGGCGAGGAGACACCGTTCCATGGTCATTCCGGTCGTCAGGTTGGCATCCGACAGATCGGTGACGCTCCTTGCATTGAGCAGATTGCAGTTGATGAAAGCCAGAGAGCCGAACATGGTTCGTGCCAGATTCGCATCGGGATTCCCGATCAGAATCGAATCGACGAATGCCGCCGAGGAACGGGCCAGCAGCCAGATCAGTTCATTCGGATGTGGATCGACGATCAGACATTGTTCGAAGAGCGTGTCCGCGTCGTCATACAGGTGAATGACCGCTTCGTAGGTGCATTCCGCTATCACGCACCGCCGGTAGACCGCCCGGCTCGTGCCGATGTTGCAGACGGCGGAGGAGGCGCAGCGGAAGGTGACGCAATCCTCGTAGGTGACATTGGTGGCGTCATGAGCGGAAAAACCCTGCCCGCAGTTGCCGATTGCCACGCAGTTCTGATAGAGGCCGTTCCGGGCGTTGCCGGCGGTGTCAAAGCCGTCATTCCAGGAGCCGACCATGATGAAGTTGCGCACAATGATGTGATCGGCCTGGAGATAAAAGCCGAAATTTGCCGGAAGTTCGATGCGCAGCTCTTCGAATTTCCGATCTGCCGGAGGATGGAAAAGAACCTGTTTTTCTTTTTTGTTCCACCAGAACCCGCCGGGAGTTTTTTCCAGCTCTTCCCGGGAATGGCAGTTGGGGGCGGCCTGCCCGTCGACAAACCAGATCCTGTTGGCGTCCAGCCAGTAGTTTTCGGGCGAGTGGCGGTAGTGGTTGGACATCGGCCAGAAGTGGAGGGCGCGGAACTTTTCCGCCTCCGGCTTCCATTCGCCGGGCGGAACGACGGCGAATCCGGAGATGGTGGTGCCGTTGCCTTCCACAATCAGCGGTTTCTCCGCTGTGCCACCGGTGGAAAGTCGGAGTCCACGGGGGTTTCCCGCTCCACCGTAGGGAAGCGAATAGGGTTTTCCGGTGGGAATCACATGAATTCTGCCGCTCTTTTTGACGACGGCACAGGCGCGTTCAATCGAGGAAAGCGGCGCGTCGCGGGTTCCCGTGTTTCGATCGGAACCTTTTACATTGTCCACATAGAGGGTATCGGCAAAGGCGAGATTGCCGGCGAGCAGGAGGCCTGCCGCCAGTTTGCCGGCCGGACCGGACGAGAGGGACATGGTGGAATCTCCTTTCTATAACAGAATGTCGCAGAAGTTGTCTAAAGTGCCGGATCGAAGTAGTATCCCAGAATCACATTCCGCTGTATGGTGTAGACCGCATCCCGTTCCAGCTCCACGTGGCCGTCGACCCAGCCGATGTTGGAACTGTCGGCGTGGCGCGGAGAAAAGGCGCCCGGACAGTTGTCCAGTGCCGGTTTCGAACGGCTCACGGAGAGAAATCCGGTATAACGGTTTTCGGTCGCGGAGGAGGCGTGCGGACGGACGCCGTCCCCTTTGGATCTCCAGACATCGCCGGTGAGGACGGTCCGGGACGGCGAACGGGTGGTCGTGATCCGGTTTCGACGGAACGGCGCGAACGCGGCCGCGTTCTCATCCGCCTCAATTCCGAATACGTAAACATCATAGGAACCGCTTCCGGAGAAGCAGCTGCCGAAATATTGATTGATGCCGTAATGCGGATAGCGCCAGTAGTGCCCCGATTCGTTGAACCGCGGTCCTGTCAGCTCCGCCACCTGAAAATATTCGGAGGCCGAGGGGCAGAGAATCTGTCGGGGGGGGATGAACCCCAGACGCCAGATCAGACGCGGCCAGTAGTAGAAGAGCCCCTCATAACTCTTCTGGGTTACCGGCGCCCAGCCCGCGTAGGAGTCCGCATAGTTAGTGAATGCCATCGTCAGCTGCTTGACGTTGTTGGTACAGGAGATCGCCTGCGCCCGTTCCCGCGCCCGGGTGAGGGCGGGCAGAAGCAGCGCCGCCAGAATTGTGATGATCGCGATTACGATCAGGAGTTCTACAAGAGTGAAAAATCTACTGGTGCGCAAGCGTTCCCCGGCTTGCGGCGATGAAAAAACGGTGGCCCGTCTTGAAACGGTTGTGAGCAGTTTCTGTTGATTGCTGATCCATGTTATCACCTCCTAGGCCTTCTCTCATGTTTCTGGAGAACCCGCAGAATGGGATTTTCCGGGGGAATCGTTTTCAACCAGAGCTGCAGCAGGTGGTCCGGAGAAAATCTGTTGCCCGCACTTGCGTAGTCGCACAACCCGCTGCCGTCGGAGAAGCGAAGTGTCCGCAGAAAGCCGGGTTCCCGGCCGGAGACCGGGAGCTCATCCGGCATCGGTCGACCGACCGTTCCAAGTCGCGAATCCTGCGCCATGACCAGCGGCCCGCAGAGGTAGGCGATATATTCTCCGTCGTCGAATGCGGCAATGCGGCGTGCCGAAAGATCGAAATGGATTTCGACCCGGTCTCCGGAATGCCAGCAGCGTTCCAGACGGCAGTAGCTGCCCGGTCGCACCGGCTGCGGTTTTCCACAGAAAAGAAGCGTGGAACCGGATTGCCACCATGCGGGGATTCGCAGGTAGAGCGCGAAGGTTTCCGGAGTCTCCAGCTCCAGGGTCAGCGATACGTCTCCGTCCGCGGGGTACTCTCCCCGCATCTCCAGATGTACGCTTTGACCGGAAGGGGATTCCGCCGTGGCGGTCATGGCCTCGAAAAACGAGACGGCGATGCCGTCCGGTGCATTCAACACCGCGTACTGCGCCATCTGGGCAAGCCCTTCCGGCCCCTGTGCCCGACAGCAGTCGTGATGGTCGAAAGGGTGCCGAATACCCGCAGCATCTGATCGTCGGCGGGAATTTTGGAAGCGGGAGCGGCCAGAGGTGTCGGATTCCGATGGGTCCAGTTGGAACCGTCCGGCACCATGCCGCCGAGCAATGCGTTGCAGGCGGCGCGTTCGAGTTCGTCGGCCACGGTCGATTCGAAGGAGAGTCGCAGGAGTCTGCCGCAGAATTGAATCCAGCTGACGGTGACGCAGGTTTCGCCCAGTTTGCCGATGTCCGGCCAGGTCTGGCGGAATTTTCCGTCGTACCAGGTCTCGCCAAAGCGGGTGGCTCCGCCGGTGCCGGTGAGAAAGATTTCCCGATTGCGAACGAGCTCGTAAAATCTCGCGACCGCTTCGCCGTAGGAGGCGGGGGAGCAGTTCCAGAATTTCACCGGCTCCTTTGAAACAGGAGATCATCTCATATGCTTTCCCGTTTCCGATCTCCGCCGGAGGAATCCCCTGACGGGCGGCGGTGAAGATATCATGCTTGCCGGAGCAGCCGCTCTCGGCGATGCGCAGTGCGAAATCCCGAAACCGCCGTTCTCCGGTGATGCGCCAGCCCTCGGCGACCGCGCCGAGCAGGGAGCAGCTTGCAAGCCCCTCATGGTTGCCGAGGGAGGTCAATGGCGCCCGGCTGTGCTCGATCTCCGTAAGAATCTGATTCAGGATACGGGCGATCGTCTCCTGGATGCGGGGCGAAGGAGAGACCAGGCGGTAGTAGCGTTCCAGGCCGAGCAGCAGATACTTACGCCCCCAGAGATCCCAGCCGGAAAGGCGGAGTTTGCGGGGATAGCTGCTGAACACACCGTCGTCGTCGTGTGCTTCCAGAGCGAAATCGACCGCCATGTCGATGGCGGCGCGCAGCCGCGGTTCCGGAACGGCGCGCCATGCAAGAATCATGGAGCGGACCACCTTGCCCCAGAATTCGCCCCGCCAGCCGCCGTCGCGGTCGGATTGGTCCCGGAACGGCGAGGAGAGAAGCGCAAGATCTGTTTTGAGAAGCTGATTGGCAATGCAGCGTTCCAGCGCACCGCCGAGGGGACCGTGCAGCCGGGCGCATCGGCTTTTTGTAAAATTCAGTATCGGTTTCGGTTCCAGTCGTACCATACGGACAGCTCCTGCGGTTGAATTCAAAAATCTGAAGTTCGTTCCGGTTATATTGGATTTTCCTCCTATAGTATACTGGAAAAAAACGGGAAAGCAAAGTATGCTGAAGACAAAGAATTGTATGAATCGGATATTTGGCCGACTTGATTTTTTCCGGGGAAGCGGTACCTTATATCCCATGAAAACCTACTTCATCAACAGCAACCGCCGGAGCCGCCTGCCGATTGCCGTCAGTTTCGAGGAGCAGATGCCGAAATATCAGGTGGCGCACCGGCATGACGGATACGAGATCATGTTCATCAGTTCCGGTTACGGCTGGTGTGCGGTCAACGGGGTGCGCATGCCGCTTCTTGCCGGAGATCTCTTCTTCATGGGGATGGAGGATGAGCATGAATTCCTGCTCCGGGCGCCGGGGAGTTATTACAATATCATGTTCCGGCCGGAGCTGATTCCAGAGAGCGATCAGGAGAGTTTGCGTCAGGCACCGTTTTTTCGACATTTCGGGAAACCGGAGTTCACGTTTCAACGCAAGGCTGTTTTTCCGCTTCGGATCAGCGGGTATCTGGTCGAGCAGTTTCGGCAGATGTATCAGGAGTCTCTGAACAGCCATTTCGCCCTGCCTCTGCAACTGCGGTCCCGGCTCTACCACATCCTGGTGAAGATCGGAGAGTATTCGATGCTGTTCGGAGAGGCGCGCACAACCGATCGGGGAGGACATTGTGGGTGGGCGGGTCGTCAATCACATCTTGAATCACTGCCAGGAGCGCTTGTCGCTGGCTGGTCTGGCGAAACTGACCCCCTATTCCCCGGAGTACCTGGGGAAGATCTTTCACCGGCAGATGGGGATCAGCTTCACGGAATATCTCGCGTACGTCCGCATAGAGAAAGCACGCATCCTGCTGGAGTCTCCAGACTGGTCACTGGCTGAAATTGCGGGGAAAACCGGTTTCTTTGATGCGGCGCATTTCACCCGCACGTTCCGGAAGGTGACCGGGATGCTGCCCCGTGATTTCCGTCGTTCCCTTCAGCAGGGCGGTTCCCGTGGCGACCCGGCGGATTTTCCATCACGCATTCTGCCGTGATCGACGGGGCAACGGGTGGAACCGTGGCGCGGAATGGGGAGGCGCGATTAAATTTTTCCGGAATTCCGCCGGCGTCCGGGCGGGGTGCCGTATCGTCTGCGATAAAGACGGATAAAGTAACCGGAATTTTCAAATCCGCACGTCAGGGCGATTTCCGAAATGGAAAGATTGGAGTTTTTCAACATCTCCTCCGCCCGCGAAATCCGCAGGTTCTGCAGAAAATGTACCGGAGAAACCCCGCAGTAGTCGACGAACAGCTTGCGCAGCAGGGAAACGCTGATGCCGCTTTCTTCGGCGATTTGTTCTACCGAGATGTTGCGCGATGAATTGTTGTAGAGAAACGCCAGCGCTCGGCGCAGACCGGGATGGAGAAATTCCGTGTTCGCATGCTTTTTTTCGAACGCGGCGAGCTTTTGCAGGAGGCCGAGCAGAATGGCATTGGCCCCTTCGAAGTCATGCTGTTCCGTCATCTTGCTCAGTTCAAGAAGCCACCTGCGGCACCAGTTCTCTCCGGTGAGATCGATGGCCCGCCAGCGCTGTTCAAACAGTTCCGGTGGTGCCTGAAAGACGCAGAAGATATTTTTTTCGTCCTGCGAATCGATCTGATTGTGAACAGCTTCCGGCGGAATTACCAGCAGGTGGCCGGCTTTGCCTTCAAGAACACCATGCACTCCCTCCACCCGGCAGGAGCCCCGGAGAAGATAAATGAGTTCACACCCCCCGTGGCTGTGCGCGGCAACGTTGCCTGCCAGCCTGCGCCGGTAAGCATAGAAGAGCTGTGGCAGTTGATGATATTCTCCCCATGTGAAAAAAGATAGCACATCCTTCCGCATTATCCAGCGATTTTGGCGATTTGTCCCATTTTTTTATTGTTTCGTATCAAAGATGGAGTTGCCGCGGCCCTTCCGTTCTGGTATAATATCAGAGAAAAACGGAGATCTGAGATGAATCATAAAATACCTGTCATTCTCGATACGGATATCGGAAACGACATCGACGATACCTGGGCGCTCGGCATGCTGTTGAACTCCCCGGAGTTCGACCTGAAACTGCTGCTGACATCGACCGGCGACGCCCGTTATCGCGCGAAAGTTGCAGCCCGATTTCTGGAAGCGTGCAATCGAAGCGACGTTCCGATCGGCATCGGCGTCTCCTCTGCGGACGGCTCTCCGGAGAGCATGCATGAATACGCCGATCCCTGCCGGTTGGAAGAATATTCCGGTGAACTCTACGAAAACGGAGTGGACCGGGCTCTGGAACTGATCGACGCCGAACCGGAGCTGACGGTGATCGGTATCGCTCCGCTGACCTCGCTTGCCGAGTTGTGCCGCCGGAGCGGGAGGGCGGTCTCGCGGTGCCGTCTGTGCCTGATGGGCGGAGCGATTGCGAAACATCATCGCGGCAAAGATGGCGCGATTGCCGAATACAACATCAAGCTCGATGTGCCGGCTGCGCGGCAGACGTTCCGGGCGCCGTGGCGCGAAATCCGTCTGACTCCGCTCGATCATTGCGGCGATATCGTGTTGTCGGGGAGGAACTACAGAAAAATCACGGAAACTTCATCGCCGATCGTCCGAAACATTCTGCTGCAATACGCGGTCTGGCGGAACTACTGGCGGCACGACGGCCCGGTGTGTGCCAGCAGCATCCTTTACGACACCGCGGCGGTTCATCTGGCTTATTCCGACGAGTTCACCCGTATGGAGCGGCTGAAGCTCGTGGTGGACGATTGTGGATTCACGCGAATCTCGCCGGAGGGGCGCGAGATCTCGGTCGCCATGGAGATGACCGAGCCGGCCGCTTTTCAGCAGCGACTTGTGGAGAGGCTTGTAACGGACAATTCGACGCAAAGAATGGAATATGAATCACCCGAAAACTCAAAATGGAAAGGAGCCGGTCATGAAAAACATTGTACGCAAGGATTTTACTCTTATTGAACTCCTGGTTGTTATTGCGATCATCGCCATTCTGGCGGCCATGCTTCTGCCCGCGTTGAACAAGGCACGTGACCGAAGCAAAAGCACGGCGTGTCTCAATAATCTGAAGCAATGCGGGATTGCCTCGCAGCTTTACATGAATGATTTTAAAGGCAGGTTTCACATGATGTATTACTACGGCAATGCCGGTTATTCGTGGGCGTTCGGGCTCTGGAAAACCTCCCGCAACGCCTATCTGAGTTTCAATGAGGTCACGGTCAGCGATGGTGCCCATGTTCTGCCGGAAAGTGCGGTTACCCGTTGTCCTTCCGCCCGCTTCTTCAACGATACGCCCGATGGGCTCGGCGCGTACAGTTCCTTTGGCGCCGCCTCATTGAATTCGGGCGGAAAACTTCCTGACGCCGTGGGCAATTACTGCATTGATCGAGTGAACATTGATGGAAAAACTCAGCTGATTTTCTTTCAGAACCGCTGCAAGTCCCCTTCGGGAATGATTTTCTTTGCCGACTCCTCCTACGGCGGCGCGGATGCGGAGAAGAGTGCGGCCAACTTCTACCTCGGTTCGCAGAGCTGGGCCGGGAACCGGTGCGGCTGCGTCATTCGGATCGCGCCAATGTCGTGTGGGCCGATGGCCATGCCACGTCCAGTTCGAGCGGAGAGCTGGCCACGTCCCCCCTCCCAGGTGCGTTCTCTCTTCGAAATCAACGGCAACGCGATTGAACTTTGACACAGACGGAGCGGACATGACACCTATGAAGACAATACATTTCTTCATCATCGTATTTGTCGGCGCGGTTCTCGGATTTCTCCCATTGCGCACCGCCGGGGCGACTTCGCTCTTTCGCCTGGAGGATCAGGGGAATTTTCAGCTCGACTCCATGCGGTTCGGCTGGATTCTCTATCCGCCGGGCTGGAATGCGATCCTTCTCGACCGGAATTCATTCCGCATTGACGCCGGTTTCCCGCACCGCCGGGAAGGGCGTTTTGAAGTCAAGGGAAATGGGCCGGATTTCACGTTGCCGTTTCCGCCGCGGAACAGCGGAACCGTATTCAATATCGAGCCGCATTTCATGCCGATCCGCCGGTTGACGCCGCGACCCTCGCGTTGACGACAAACCTGGACACGGCAGGGGAATATCATCTTGAAATCGACGGAAGAAAACTGGCGCTGCCGAAGCAGTTTCAGGGGACGATCCATCTCTTCAACGGCATCGTGAAGAAGTTTTCGTTTGACTGCGGTGGGAATCGGGTTCATTTTTCAGGCCGCTTTCGACTTCTCATTCAGGATGACCGCAAATGGCGGATCAACCGTTTTCTGGTCCGGATCAGTCCGGAACCGTCGCGGGGAAAGTTGAAGGATACCACATTGGACTTGAACATCCGCATTGATCTGCCGGAAACTCGCACCATTGATCTGCGGGCGGCTGCCAACCGCGGATTCCGTGATGAGAAACCAAACGACGGCCGGGGGCGGCTGGACCGATCAGGGACCGGATAACGATCTCGGGATGATTCGACCGGGTGTCCTCACCGCGCTCGGGGTTCCCTTCGAAATCATCGATCCGGCGGCGAACGGCGGCCGCGGTTGCATCGCCCTCTCGGCCGCGGAGAAAAATTATGCCCGGGAAAGTTCGGTCGGCGTCGCAGACGCGCTGCCGGGGGCGCAGTATCTCTATCTGCTGCACTGTTCCGCCTGGACGCCGAGTTCCCGTATGCGACTGGGGAAATCGAGGTGGAATTCACGGATGGGAAACGGAAAAACATTCCCGTAATTTCCAGCCTCGACGTCGGCAACTGGTGGGCTCCCTACGCATTTCCCAACGCGGCGGTCGCCTATTTAGGGGGAAAATGCCCACTCTGTGGTCGGACTCTACCTGTCACAATTCGCATTGGAAAAGCCCCCGCGCAGACTCACTTTTCGCGCAACACCCGCCCGGGACGCGGTCTGGCTGATTGCCGGTGCCACGCTGGGGAATCGCAAGCTGAATCTATCCAAGGTGGAAACTCCATCCTATCTGGTGGAGGACAAGGACTGGGCAGTTCTGAATTTTTCCGGAAAGACATTGCCCGGTTCTCCGCTGGATTTCTCCCGTTACCTTGACGCTCCCGCCGGAAAATACGGACCGGTGGTGGTCGATGCTGCCGGACATTTCGTCTTCCGCGACGCGCCGGAGAAGAGGATCCGTTTTTTCGGTCCCAATCTGGTCGGCGGCAGCCATTACGTCAGTCGGAAGACCGCCGATGATTTTGTGAACAAGGTTTCGCTGCTCGGCTACAATACCGTGCGTTTTCACCATTACGAGGCCGGATTGATCGATTACACCACGCCGAGCTCTGTGAGTTTCCGTGCGAAACGGCTCGATTGTCTCAACTATCTGTTTGCCGAACTGAAAAAACGCGGACTTTACCTTTCGATCGATCTTTATGCCAGCCGTCCGCTGCGCGACGGCGACAATATCGTGGAACGGCGGGGAATCCGATTCCGGCAGTTTGATTTCGAGATGAAGAATCTCCTGCCGATCAGTGAGAGCGCCATGGCGAACTGGAAGGAGTTTGCCCGGCGGCTGCTCACGCAGGTCAATCCTTACACCGGATTGACCTGGGCGGAAGATCCGGCGCTGGCCTCCGTCAATCTGGTCAACGAAAATCCGCTGGTGACGATCTGGAATAAAGTTCCACAGCTCATCCCGCTCTACGAGAAGAAATATGTTGAATTTCTTCAGCGCCGGAATCTCGATACGCCGGAAAACCGGGAATCCCGTGGCGGATTGTTCATCGAATTTCTCACCGAGCTGCAGATCAACTGTCAGAGGGAGCAGCGCCGGTTCCTCCGGGAGGAGTTGAAGCTCTCGGCGCTGATAACCGATATGAACATGACCAGCAAATTCACGTTGATCGAACCGCGCGCCGAACTGGATTTCGTGGACAATCACCGGTACTGGGATCATCCGAGTTTCCCGGTGACGGCGTGGGAACTGCCGTATCTGTTCGGCTGTCTCTCCTCGATCCGGCAGAAGGCGGAAAGCCCGCGCTATCTGATGCCTGCGCGTCTCTTCGGAAAACCCTATACGGTGACGGAATTCAATTTCTGCAACCCGAATCCCTACCGGATGGAGGGCGGTCCTCTTTTCGGCGCGTACGCCGGATTGCAGGATTGGGACGGACTTTACCGTTTCGCCTGGAGCCACTATTCGGAAAAGATGGCGGAACCTGCCGTGCCGATCGGCTTCGACATCGTCAACGATCCCTTTGCACAGTTGGAGGAACGGATTCTCCGGATGTTGTTTGTCCGCGGAGACGTGGCCGCCGCGCGGAAGGCGTTCGCTTTCACCGTCACGCCCGGGGAGCTGCGGACACTGAACGGGCCTCCCGGAAACTGCGGCGATTATCCGGACAGCTTCTCGGAACTCGGACTCTATGCGAGAATCGGCTCTCTGCCTTGGGGAGCGCATTTCCCGGGAGTTCAGGCGCTCCGAGTTCTCGCCCCGCATTGGCGGAATTCTCTGCCGGACTCCGTCCGTGCCGTGATGAAGCGGTTCGAGCGTTCCGGAAGCATCACCAGCGAAACCGGCGAGATTACGCTGAACTCAACAAATCTCACGCTCGGCATCGTCACCCCCCGCAGCGAGGTCGCCACCTTTCGCGGCAATGCGGAAGGAAAGATCATGACCCTGCGGAACGGAACCCGGTATCAGACCGTCGCGTTGATGTCGCTGGATGATCTCCCGTTGCGGGAGAGCGCTTCCATTCTGCTGATTCAGCTGCCGAACTTCGGTGCGACCAAGCAGAAGTTTGCCAACGGACAGCGCAAGCAGCTGGAAAGCTGGGGGAATTCCCCTGCTGGTCGAGCGTGCCGCTGTCGATGTTGTGCTGGAACTGCCCGGCCGCTGGAAGGTGGAGGCATTGCAATCCGACGGCGCGGTTCTCGGTCCGGTCTCCACGGTGAACCGGAATGGGAAACTCTGTTTTCAGGCCGCCACCACGCTTCAGCAAGGCGGGGTGCTCTGCTACCATCTGTCGCGTCAGAAACCCTGATTGCAGCCGGAGTTCTGAATCCCCGCCGCCAGTCAAACCGATGCGGCCGGCGGCCGGGATGGCTCATGACTCCCGGCTCGATTTGCGGAAGCCGGTCGGGGTTTCGCCGTAACGGCGCCGGAACTGTTCCGTGAAGCCGGAGGCGTCCGGGAATCCCAGTGTTTGCGCGATTTCCGAAATCGGCATTTCACTGCGGAGCAGACGGCGCCCCTCCTGCAGCCGCAGGGAAAGCAGATACTGGTGGGGCGTGGTTCCGGGAAACAGTGTCTGCCAGCGGCGGAAAAAGGTGCGGCGTGACAGGCCGTGTTTCGCCGCCAGAATGGAGAGATCGACCCGTTCCGTGTAATGGGTGCGCAGATACGAGGCGATCCGCTGAAGCTTTTCGGTGTAGAATGCGTCCGGTTTCCGCACCCGGCCCTGCCGTGCAGGGTGCTGCAGCATCAGTTCCCGCAGCAGGCAGAGCGCGTAGTGGTCGAGCCGGTCGGCGCTGCCCGGCAGGAGCAGATTGTCGCAGAGCGCGTCGATTTTCTCCATCAGTCCCCGGATCTCCGTGGTGATCTCCAGCGGCCAGCCGACGGTGTCGAGGAGGATCCCCGCTTCTTCCAGCCGCGGACAGAGTGATCCTTCGTAGATCAGCGCGAATGCCCGGCGCGGTGCGAAGGGGCGGCGAATGGAAATCGCTTCCGGGATATTTGAGATAGAGGTGAGGGAAGGGCAGTTTCGTCTCGTGTCCGTCCTGAACATCGACCGAACAGCCGTCGGCGGCGGAGAGACGGATGGCGAACTCCATGAGATTTTCCCGTTTCCCGTTCCAGGTGCCCCGGGCGTCGTCGCTGGAGAGCCGAGCGAAGAGCGGCAGGGGCGACGCCAGCAGGCGCGGCAGATCGTTGAAGTGAAGAAAATAGTTTTTCATGCGGTAATATAGCGCAGGTGGAAATGATTTTCCATATAGAATGGCACGATTTCCATACTTTTCGGCACAAATGACATGGCGGAGAAGCGCAGATGGCGGTATACTGTTTCCCGTACAACCGGGAGGGTATCATGTATCGGATGGAAAATGAATTTATTTTGCTCGAAATTGATGAATACGGCATTCTGCAGAAGCTGTGCAACCGAAAAAACGGCCGTAATCTGATTCGTCCGCGCCGGCTGTTTCGGCTGATTCTGGGGATCCCGGCTGTCTGGAGCTCGATGCCGTTCCCGTCGGGAGGCCGGAAGTCCAATGCGAAACGGAGCGTATCTCTCTGCGGTTTTCTGCCGTAGAGTGTGATGGGCGCGGCACGATTCCCATTTCCGTCTCTCTTTCGGGGAACTGCGCGGCGATGAGATCTGCTGGGGAATCGCGCTGGAGAATCGTTCACGGGAGCAGGTGGTGCGCGAAGTGCACTATCCGATTCTCTCGATTTGCGATCCAGAACCGCCGATGGTGGCGATCACCTCGGAGCGGGTCAGCGAACGGATTGAAAACCTGCCGGAGCAGATCCGCAACTGTTTCACGCACTACATGGCCCCTGACCAGAAGTATATCCGCCGCATGACGCTCTATCCGGGACGCACCTCTTCGATGAACTGTTTTGCGCTCGACTGGGGGGAGGATGGTCTCTATTACGGCTGCCACGACGACTCATTCGAATTGACCGGGCAGGTGTTCGAACTGGAACGGTGGAGCCAGGTCAACATGTTCATGGTCCGGTATCCGTTTCTGAAGCCCGGTGAGAGCCGGACGGAATGTAATCTTGTCGTTTCTCCGTACTCGGGGAACTGGACCGTCTGCGCGGAGAAGTATCGCAAATGGGCGAACGGGTGGTTCACCCCGCCGCAGATTCCGGATCATGTGGCATATTCGCCGGGGTGGCAGCGGATTATTCTGCACCACCAGTACGGAGAGTATCTCTTCCCTTACGAAAAGCTCGAGCAGGCATACGATGACGCCGCGCAGGCCGGAATCGACACCCTGTTTCTCTTCGGCTGGACCGCGGAAGGGATGGATTCCGGCTATCCGGCCTACTCAGCCGATCCGAAACTGGGCGGTGTCCAAACACTGAAGGAGAACATCCGCAAGGTGCAGGCGAAGGGGGGAAGGTCATCCTCTACTTCAATGGTCAGCTCATCGACGTGGAAAGTGACTACTACCGTTCGGGGGAGGGAGTGGGCGTGGCGATCAAGCGTGCGGATGGCTCGGAACACCGGGAGTCCTACAACTTCACCAACGGCGGCACCTTTCTGCGGGCTTTCGTCAACAAAACCTTCGTCGTCGCCTGTCCCGCCTGCCGTTCCTGGCTGGAGATTTTGAAGCGGCACGTCGATTTTGCGGTGGCACTCGGGGTGGATTCGGTCTTCTTCGATCAGCTCGGACTGCTCTCCTACCCCTGCTGCGATCCGTCGCACGGTCACCCGGTACCGTATACCGGAATCATGCAGGGCAAGCGGGAGATGCTCAAGGAGCTTTACGAATACGCAAAGTCCCGGAAGCCTTCGCTGGGCGTCGGTATCGAGTGCACCACCGACCAGACATTGCAGTACACCGATTTCGTTCATATCTTCGGTTTCCCTGCAGGCGTCTGGAATTCCGATTGGCGGGAAAAGGAGGAAAAGCCTCGGACGCTGTCGGCGAGTTATCTTTTCAAGGCGGCCTTCCCGGAGGCGGTAATATCCAACCGGAACATCCGCGACGATTCCGACGTCGAATTTCCGGTCAATCAGATGCTGCTGCTCGGCAGTCGGAGCGATGTGGAGATCTACCGCTGTCGCGCCACCATCGCGGAGACGCCGCGCTATCAGGCGTATCTTGCGAAGGCGAATGCGCTGCGCGAACGGTTCGGGCGGCTGCTGTACGACGGAACGTTCAGTACGGAAGCCTTCCACCGCGTGAGCAATCCGGAGATTCAGACCAACTCCTTCCTGCTCGGCGATGAGCTGGCGGTTCTGCTGACCCAGAGCAACCGGGAGCTGGCGCGGACCGAAGTCGACGTCCCCGGATTCCGGCTGGAACGGCTGGACTCCGTTTCAGGCGACGTTACGATGGAGGACGGCGTCGTCACCATCCCCCGGAATGGTTTCGCCGTGTTGCTCTACCGGCGGTGGTAGGGGCCGGTCACGCCTCCACGGTGATCTTCCGGCAGACGATGGTTTTGCGTTTGACTCCTTCCGGATCGGGGAAGTAGAAGTCGCTGTAAAAGATCAGTGCGCTGTTGCGGTCGAGCGGAACCATTTCTGGATTGCAGCAGCAGCCGTCCCAGTCGTGGAAGGAGGGCGGCGTGACTCGGCGATTGGCCAGTGCGCTCCGGTCGCCGGGCGTCATCACGATCAGCGGTTTGCTCCAGCGGGTTCCGCCGTCATCCTCCGTGGCCTGTACGAAGATGCCGGGCCGGGCGTAGCAGAGCAGCGTGACGCCGCAGTCGAGTTTGCAGAGCCGGGGGAGGATGCCGGTGTCGGCGAACTTCTCCGGTTTCGACCAGGTGCGGCCGGAGTCGGTCGAACGGGCGAAATACATCGGCGCGACCTCTTCGCCGGTACTGCAGTACCAGGCGGTGCGCAGAAACCAGACCATGGAACCATCCGGCATGAATTCGATGTCGCTGTCGCTGAATCCGCCGCTCCGGTAAGGATAGCGTTTCCCATCCGCCTCGTACTCCATGTGGCTGTGCAGGCGGAAGGTGTGGCCGTCGTCGTCCGAACGGAACAGTTCGGCGGAGTAGTAGGGCGAATAGAGCCCGGTTTCCGGGTTGATGTGACCTTCGCCGGAAAGGACGGTCACCCAGATCGCCCCGTCCGGTCCGATCCGCGGATTGCCGCGGGGGAAGAGCGACTTCAGCGTCAGCACCCCCTCGTGTTCATGGACGACCCGTGTGAGGCACGGCCAGTCGAGGGCGATATGTTCCTCGACCGGTTTGATTTCGCCCGCCGGGACGCGGAAAGCGAGCCACTCCGCTTTTGACAGGCTCTCCGGCAGTCGTTCAACGCGGAAGGCGCGGATCAGCGTCCCGTCGAGCCAGCAGGTCATTCCGTCTGGAATCGGGAGCGTTTTTTCTTCCGCCCGGCGTGAGAAGTCGTAGCCGGTGGTGAGCAGATTCTGCGGCGTCACCCGGTATCCCTCCAGAATGGTTCCGGAGACCATCGGGAAGTAGAGCAGATCGCCGTTGGCGAGGCGGAGGCCGCACTGGATGGCCACGGCGGGATCGACCTCCTGCCAGCTTTCGCCCCGGTCGCGGCTTTCGAACCACCGTTTCGGACTGCCGTAGGACTGGATGTTGTCTTCGCAGACGTCGACCGCGACGACCAGCCGGTCCCCGAGGTTGTACGGCCGGGGGAACTGATAGGCCCCCACAGCTGTTCCTCGGGGCGGATGCCCCGGACCACGACCTGTTCTTTCCCCAGCACAAGTTTTCTCATTCCGACCTCTCCTGCATTGCTGTCCGATTGTGCGACCATGAATTACGACAGAAAGTATACTGTGCCGCAGATGGGAAACCAAGCCGGTTTATTGTAATTAAAGAGACATTGAAATCAAAATTCAGACATATTTCCGAGGTGCCGGTTGAAAAAGTGGCCGGAGTCGTTATAGTAACCGATGGAAATGGAATGCGGCAGGGAGGAGCGGAAACGATGGATGAGGCCCATCGGAACTTCAACCGGACGGCGAGCCGGAGTGTCGCGGAGGGGCATCTCCGTTTTACGGCGGGCGGACTGGAGTTTTCGGTGCTTTCCTGCCAGTACAGCGAACTTCCGCCGGGATTCCGGGTGCCGGAGCACGAACACCCCTATTACTGCCTCTCCTTTGTGGAGCGCTCTTCCATGCGGACATTCTGCGACGGCCTGACAGTGGAAAACCGGGCGGGAAAACGGACGCTGTTTTTCATGCCGCCCGCGGTGTCGCACAGCTGCTGTTTCGGGGAAGAGGAGACGCATGGGAATCTGTCGGTCAACTTTCAGATCGGCGGAGCCCACGCGCCGGAGGTGAACGGGCGGATTGTGCGCCGGGCGGAGGCGCTTGGCTATGAGATTCCGCTTTCCGGGGAGGCGGCGTTTCTGCTGCGGGAAATCCGTCGTCAGGGGATGTCGGAGGCACCGCTGGCTCCGGAACTGCTGAGCCATCTACTGGCGGCGTTGCTGGAAATGGTGATGCAGCAGAACTTTCCGGAGGTGCTGGCGGAGATTTCCGGACATGATGCATTGCGGGCGGAGTTCCGCCGAGACCGTCTGGAGGCGATGAAGCGGGCGATGTGGGCGATGGTCCGGGATCCCGACCCGGTGCGGCGGCTTGCGGAATGCCTCGAATTGAGTCCCCGGCATCTGAACCGGATTTTCCATCGTGGGACCGGGAAATCGATCAAGGAGTACCAGAACGAGCTTCGGATTGCAGGCGCGTGCGATCTTCTGCGGAACAGCACGCTGCCGATATCGCTGGTGGCGGAAGCGGTGGGGTTTCACCGTCCCGGCCTGTTTGCGGCGTTTTTCCGGAAGCATCTCGACTGCACCCCGCAGGAGTACCGGCTCCGCCCGGAGGCGGCAGAAAATTTCTCCGCAACACCGTCGATAGCCGTGGCGCAAGATCGGTGAAATTCGAGCCACTCCTTTTGCCTGCTCATGTATCATGTTGCAGAGTATGTAAGTGTCATTCTTGCAAAAGATAAATGTTACATATTTCACATTTTTATTCAGTGCCGTCCCATAATTCTTTGAAATCGTCATTCTAACCACCCTATTTGAGCCTGAGTTGATTGTTTTTTAAATTACCCATTTCCGGTTTTTCCTTTTCGTTGAGTTGGATTATAGTTGTGCGAATCCTGGTAAATATGCCTGTTCCGGAGCGCCTCGCATACGGACAGAGTCAGATGCTGTCCCACAACATCTGAGGACACTTCCCATATCCAGGCAGCGCCAGATGACTCCGCGCAAGGCAGTGAACAATCTTGTAAAAGTATGCTTCCATTCATTCTGCCATGCAATAAATCGGAGTAAAATATATGTGAGAAGAGCCGTCCATATTTGCCAGCGCACCGCGTTCTCGTTGTAGCCAATGAAGTCTGAGAGTTGAAGAGTCTGCTTGATCTCCTTGAAGAAAACTTCAATGGCCCAGCGAGCCTTGTAGAGATCGCAAATAGAGCTTGCCGCCCAAATGAAGTTGTCGGTGATGAAGGTCATCCGTTTGGGCTTTCCGTCGACTTCTACGATTGCTTCGATCAGACGGAGAGTTTCAGGATACCAGACGGAAGTTCGTTGTCCGGTCAGTTTGATGACAACATCTCGAAGAATATTGAGCTTGGGTGCGCTGTGCTGTCCCACAACATCATACTTCATATTGTCCTTGGCGCGGGTGATCCAGAAAACGCCGCGTTGGGAAAGCCGCCAGAGGTGTTTGAAGTCGACATACGCCTTGTCAAAGATGACAATTTCACCTTCGTTGATTCCCACGCAAAGCGCCGGCGCTTCCGCCGAATCGTGAGTCCCGGCTGTTTTTACAAGAATGAAATTCGGCAGAAAGGAACGCAAATCCAGACGCAAATGCATTTTCGCCGCCGCTTTCCGCCTGCGGTGTTTTGCCCAATCCAGACAGTTGGCGATCAGCTGAATCGTTGTCGAATCAACCACATGGATCATCCGCTTGAAGCGTCTCGGCAACGCACAGTAGCGTCTGCCTTGAATCCGAAAGTTCGGACTGATCTCATTCAGATGAGCAAGAACTTCCCAGAACAGTTTTTCCGCCATGCCTGCGTCACGGTTCCGGTTCGCGTGGGACAGACCATTACGGCTCGGGGAACGCAATCCCGAATTTTGCTTACCAGACCGCAATGATTTCGAAGCGTATCGCAGATGTCGTTCAGCCCCAGGGCATGCGTCAGCTGTCCGAAGACCAGAGCCAGAACATGACTCGTCGGGCTGAACACCCGAGACTGCCTGTCTATTCCGAACTCATTGGCAAGTTTCGGAATCAAATTTCGCGGAATCAACTTGAAAATTTGCGATAATACGGTCATTTTATGCTTTGATGGTTTCATGGATGCTCCTTGTTTTTTGCTGAAATATAAGTTGCATCCAGAACCATCATCTTTCAACTTTTTCTTTTCCTATGGGATGGCTGTGCAAAATATTTTCATGTTTTTTTGACGAGGCGCCACTCCGGGGAACCGGAAATTGCGTTTCGCAAGGAAATCGTTGCAATTCAAAAAAAACGTTTTTTTCGCTCATCCCTTGATAATATTTCGTTTTTAAGGTATAATATATCAAAATATTTCGAAATAATGGATCAAAAATATGAAAACACCGGAAATTCTTGAACATCTGCGCCGCCGGATTGTGAGCGGAGAGTTCCCGCCCGGCAGCAAACTGCCGAATCGGCCGGAACTGCTGGCGGAGTACTCCGTCAGTGTCAGCGCGTTTCAGAAGTGCATCAATCAGCTGATCGAGTGGAACTTTCTGGAGTCGCGGGGGATGAAGGGAATCCGAGTGACGGCGAATCCGCCGCATCTCTCGCGGTATGCGCTGGTATTCCCGACTCTGCCGGATCACAATGAACTTCCGGATGACACGCTGTATCGTTCGGTCAAGTATGAACTTCCGGCGTTTCAGGCGGAGCATCCGGAGATCTATTTCGAATTTTACCGCACTGGAACTGCCGAGGCGCCGGTCGCCGCGGAGTTTGAGCGGTTGCTGGCGGATGTCTCCCGCGGACTGCTGGCCGGGATCATCTTCTTCTTTTTCGCTCCTTCGCGTGAGATTCAGAAGAAGCTGGGGAATTTCCCCTGCGTGGTGGTGTCGCGCGACCCGAATGACACGCTGCATCACTACCCGTTCATCACGTTCGACACGGTGGAACTCTTCCGGATGTGCCGGGAGCGGCTGCTGGAGCGTGGGGCGAAACGAATTGCCGTGCTGGTGCACAGTATGCTCGCCTCCGCGCGCCTGACGCAGATCGCCGAACTCTGCGCCGACGGCCGGGCGTTCACGCCGCCGGGTGGATTCTCGGGCTCTTTCACGAAACCGGGCGGCCGGTGCTCAAACGGAATCTGATCCGGCTGCTCTTCTCCGGCCTTGCCGGGCAGCGTCCGGATTCCCTCATCGTTTTGAACGAGAACCTGCTGCCGATCGCCTGTGACGCGCTGGCCGAGCTGGGGCTGACTCCCGGAACGGATGTCATGATCGCCAGCCACAGCAACTATCCGTTTGAAAAGGAACCTCTTCCGCAGGTTGATTACTTTTGTCTTTCAGGTGCACGACATTCTGGAAAACAGTTTTCAGCAGTTGACGGCCCGGGAGCCGCGTTCCCTCCGGATTCTGCTGCAGCCGCACGCCATTTCCACCACTCAAAAAAGGAATTTCTGAAATGAGACGTTTTCTGATCGGTGCATCCTGCATGCTTTTTTTTCTCCATGGCGGGGGTATGGAACCGTGGATTCGCGCCCGGGAGCCGGCGCTCGTCTTTACGGGCGGCAGGCTCCTTTGTTTCAAACTGATAGAATTTCAAACGGTACTTTATGTCGTGTATTGAATTGGAAAGGAGAAGCAGTTGCGGAATGCGCGGTCAAGGGGGGCAGATAACGTTGCCGGTTCTCCCGAAAGATTACTACCGGCTTGTCTGGAGGGATGGGCAGCGACAGTTGTCGCAGGGATTTGCGGTGATCGACAATCCTGCCGATCGGAAAGGGAACCGGAACTATTCGATGGTGACCAGTCCCGGCGGAGCGTTTCATCTTTTCCCGAAGGAGCGACGGGCGGAGCGTGCAATGGATTTTTTCAGTCGGCTGTATCACCTTGCCGGCCTTGAGATCGTTCGTGATTACACCTCCTGGCGCGGCGTGGAACCGAAACCGGGAGAATATGAATTTCGTGCGCTTGATCTGAAGCTTGCCGCCGGCAGGAACAGCGGCGCCCGGTATCTCTATCTGGTCGAGTCGGCCCCGGCATGGACCGTGGAGGGCGAAGACGGCTTCCCCACGGATCTGCGGTGTGTGTATGAATTCGGAAAGGCAATTGCCGCCTATTGCGGCAATCACACCGCCGTCTGGGAGTTCTACAATGAAATAGAGAACAAATACCGCTCCTGGGAGTATGCCGCCGCATTGAAGGCGTTTTATCTGGGGGTGAAAGCGGGGAATCCGGCCGCCGCAGTCGCCATCACCTCCTACTGCCATTCCGCGAATGGTCATGTGCAGCAGGTGTTTCAGAATGGCACGGGGAACTATTTCGATCTCTTCAACATCCACACCTATGATGCGCTGCAGGATTATCCGGCTCGCGTGGAGGAGTTCCGACAGATTCTTGAAAAGAACAATCTGGGCGGAAAGAAGATCTGGATCACCGAGAGCAACACCCGTGCGGATGGCGATGCGAAAATCGATATCGGGCTGCCGGGGATTCGTGCGCAGTCGTTTGAGCAGGAGCTTATTGTAGCGGAATATATTCCGAAGTCCCATCTCATTTTGCAGCAGCAGGGAGTGGCCCGCAATTTCACTTTTGTTCTTCGTCCCTGCAATGAGCAGGGCGGAAAGCGGGCGTGGGGATTGCTCCGGGAGGATCTTTCCGCCAAGCCGGGATTGGCCGCGTTTGCCACGTTGACCGGAGAGCTCGGTAATGCGGAACTGCTCGGTGAGGTCGGCATGCCGAACGGAGTCCGCGGTTTTCTCTTCCGTCAACCGGACCGCAGCTTCACTCTCGTGCTCTGGAGCGAATCGGAGCTGGACCGCCGGGGGAGATCCCGTGAAAAGTCTGCAACAAGGCAGATTGTTTCAGAAAAAGGTGAAACTCGCATCCAACCGGCCGCTGAAGCAGGTGGAAATCTTCGGCCGGGAGAGTCTGCTGCCGGTGGAGGCCGGGACGGTTACCGTGGAGATCTCCCGTTTCCCCGTCTATCTTCATGGAGTGGAAGCCATGCCGGTGGTGAAGCCGCGCCAGCGGAAGGCAGTCGAGGCGGCGGTTTCCCGCAAAAACGCACCTTCACCTGTGGTATTGTCCATGAAACCGGTTTCTGAATTCAAACCGGCAAGCCCGGTTGTACTGCTCGTCCCGCCCGACAAGGTTTCCCGGACGATGGAACTGCGGCTCTGGAACCTCTCCGACGAAGTGCAGACCGGTTCGCTTGTGGAGAGCGACGGGATACTTTCCGCACTGCCGGAGCGGATTTCGCTGCAGCCGTGGGAGTGCCGGAAAATTCCGGTTCAGTTTTCCGAAGCGGCGAAACGTCAGCTGAGTTTCAAGGTCAAAGTCAGTGGAACGTTCAATGATGTTCCGATCGGAGATTTTTTCATGCCCTGCATCCTGCTGGACAATCAAAAATATACACTTCTGCCGATTGCGGAGGATTCGAAGGCATGGCATGACAATGTTGTCCGGGGCGGTAAGACCACAATTCTGCCGCGGAAGGATAGCATCCGCTTCGAAGTGACGTTCCCCTCTGCGACCGACAACTGGGTTTACCCGAAATACACGCCCGTGGATGCGGTGGCGAAAAAAATAATTGCCGACGCGGTCGGAATTTACTTTGAAATTCGCGTTGAGCAGGATCGGAAATCCAAGTACAACTGCGTCTGGATCGATACCAGAAACCGGGAAACCGGGGAAGTCAGACAGCATCGGCGGGATTATTTCAATCTCTCTTACGGCGACTGGGTCGGAAATTTCATTTACTGCGGCATCACTCCCGAGGAGGAAATTACCGGATTCGGAATTGGACTCGGACCGGTCGGTACCACAAAAATCAACTATGAACTGCGCAATATCCGCGTTCTTGAGAAACAAAACATTCATGGGAGGTGACAGATGAACCGGTACAATCTTTTCGAAACGAACTTCTGATCGCGATTGTCATGGCGGCTCTGCCGGCTGTTGCCGGTGATGTCGTTCCGGGAAGCGGATGGGGATTTGCCGCCGCGTTTCCCCTGTTGGTTCTGCCGGCAAAGGAGAGGCGAACGACAGCTCGGAGAATTATGCAATTTACTCTTATAGAACTCCTTGTAGTGATAGCGATCATCGCAATTCTGGCGGCAATGCTGCTGCCCGCCCTGAACCAGGCGCGGGAGAGAGCGCGCTCGAGCAGCTGCGCCGGCAATCTGAAGACATTCAGTCAGGCCGTCGTACTGTATGCGCAGGACAACAATGACTACCCCGTTCCATTGGCGATCATCGATTCCGGGGGTACAACGGAGCGCTGGTTGGAGAATGGGCAATTTCAGAAAATTGTCACCGGAACAACGTTTCAGAACAACTATCCCTACTGGCCGGAAAAGCTTCTCTGTCCCGGTGCCGCCTGGTCGCTTCAGACCGACACCAGCGCCAATCGCCAGGAAGGCAGAGCCAATATGACTCGCTCCTACGGGCGGAACAACGAATTCGGAAACAGTTGGAACAATCCACTCCACCGCACGATCAAGCTTGGAAAGCTGAAGAGTCCCTCCGGAAAACTGGATTTCATGGATGCGACCGGCTGGAATCCGGAGTACTCTCATGCTCGATATGCGACCAACTATGCTCTGACCGGAGAATCCACCACCATGGCAGTCGCATACCGGCACAACAAGAGGATCAATGCCTCCTTTTATGACGGTCATGTCAAAAACGGGCTGGCTGATGGAAATATTATGGATCCTTCCGCCACGACCCGGCCTGCGGATCCTGCTTCCGATACCTTTACAACACCCACTGGAATCTCTGGCCGAATGCTCAATAGACTGGCGTGACAAGTTGTTGACGTGACTTCGCGTTCCAGGCGAGGCCGCAGCGGCAGGCTGTTGCAAGGGGCGGTTTCTTTCTTGAAAGGGGGATTTTTCGTAACAAAAAAATCCCCCTTTTTGCCGCTTTTTCCGGGGGATTGGTTGCTTCCTCACGGAACCTCGGGTATAATCCGTTGCAGAGAAAGCGAGGTACGAAAATGAAATCACTTGCCATTGCACTGCTTATCGGGATCGGCTGTCTGGCTTCGTCCGGGACGATCAACAACAACCCCTCCGCCGAACTCGGCGTGCTCAACGGTCCGGCCCCCGGGATGAAATTCGAACATGTCCGGATTCTCAACGAGGTGGTAAATGCCAATCCCGACCGCGTCTACCTGCCGCTTACCGTCGAGGGCGGGAACCCCGGCCGCTGTATCCTGCTGCCCGGATTCCGCGGGTTGCGCGGCTACCGCTGTTCGCTCGAGGATTTCTACCTTCGCGAGGCGTGCGAGGTGGAGATCTCCTTCGACGCGCGGGCCGGGAAGAACGAGGAGGGCGACTATACGCCGAATCAGCTCTTCCGGATCGACTTCCGGGCCAACACCGACGGCGACCGCGACTCCTACTACCCGATGCTCAGCGGATTCTCCTTCCGCCCGACGGAGAAGTGGCAGCACTTCTCCAGACGCTTTAAAATCAAGGGATATACCAACTTTTACAGCATCTGGATCCTGCCGGGGGCGGAGCGCAGGATCAATTCGCTCTATCTGGACAACTTCCGCTTCACCCGGGTTGACGCTCCGGCAAAACCGCAGGAGGAATACGCGGTCACCTTCGACAAGGTCGAATCGCTCTATCGCGCCGGAGAACCGGTTGCAATGACCTTCCGCGCCGCGCTCGACGCGAAGGAGGAGACGCTGACGGGCCGGGCGGAAATCCTCTTCTTTCACGACCGGAAACAGGTTGCGTCACTCCCGGTCACGCTCACCCGGCAGCCGGACGGGATCTTTGAAGGACAGGTGCGCTGGAATCCTTCGCTCCGCGGCGCCTTCGCCGCACAGCTGAAACTTGCGGGGCGCTCCCCGAAGCGAATCGGCGGCGACTTCGTTGTCATTCACGAGCCGGTGCTTCATCCGCGGTTTTCGCCCGGCTGGGCGCTGGGGTCGAATACGGAGAACGGCATCGCCCTCTACATGCCCGATCCGCTCCGGATCAGGACCATCGGCCGTGCCGGCGGTTTCGAGAAGACCTTCCGCGACATGCGGCTCTCCGGCCAGTCGATCGGCCGGGTCTGGGGCTACTGGCGCGCGACTGAGCCGGAGGAGGGGCAGTTTTGCCGCGCGCCGCTCGATGATACCATTCAGATGCTGAAACAATACCGGATTGAACCGGTTTTCTGCCTGGTCGGCAGCTTCAATACGCAGACCGATATTCAGGAGGTGCTCAAACGGGGACGGCACGGATTCCCCGCCTATCTGGCGAAGTGGCACAAGGTGACCGGCGACAACCGCGACGGCGTGCTGATGGTGCCGGTCAAAGGGGTGTACGACCGCTATCTCGACTTCGTGCTGAAGAGCTGGAAGGATGAGGTGAAAATCTGGGAGATGAGCAACGAACCGGGACTGCTGATCCATCCGCCCGCCGGACATGCGAAGTGGTTCATCGACCTCTGCAGATACACCTACGAGACGATCAAGCGTGTCCAGCCCGATTCGATCGTGCTCGGCAACGGCGTGACCGGAGACTTCGGCATGAACATCGTCGGCTGGTGCAGCCAGCTCAACCGCGAGAATCCCGACTACGTCAACTGGCTCGACGGCGTCGCCTTCCACCCCTACAACTGCGGTCTGGACTACATGAATGGCTTCACCTTCCGCTACCGGAACGTCATCCGGGATATTTCCGATACGCTGAAGGTGAAAAAAGCCGCTCTGGAACACCGAGAACTACTATCTGCCGACCGCTTACTCCCGGCAGATCAACTACTATGTGAACAAGGAGCGCTACGGTGCAAATGAGATCGCCCGCCAGTTTCTCGACGGCTTCCTGAACGGAGTCAAGGCGACGATGGCCTCATCGACGAACTCCTTCTACCGGCAGGAAAACGTCAACGGCCTCTCGGCGCCGAACGACGTCTTCGCGGCTACCAACGCGCTTTCCGCACTGCTGGCGGGGATGGATTCCGTGGAAGAGCTGCCGCTCTCATCCTGGGTGCGCTGCGGCATGTTCCGCAGCCGGGACGGCAGGCGGGCGCTCGGTTTTCTCTACGACATGCGTCCCTCCGGCAGCGTCTGGATTCCGGGCGACACGAAGGCGCGGGTTCTGGACATCTACGGCAATCCGGCTGCCGGCGGGAGACATCGGTTGAAATTTGAACCGTACTACGTCACCGGTGCTCCGGAGGAGGTGCGGCAACTGCTGATGAAATCCCGCTTCGAGCTTCAAAATCCGGTGAAGATCCGCGCCCGGCGTTTCGGGGAAACCACCTTCTTCGAGGGGGAAAATCTGACCGGCCTTCCGGAGGAGATACGAGCGAAAATCGACACCCTCCCGGTGGAGTTTTCGTTTCGTGGCGACACCCGGTTGAACACGATCGCCGTCGACGGGTTCCGCGGTTCACTGAACGGAATTCCGCTGGTGCCGGCTACCCCCTGTTACCGGCTGCCAGTGAAACTTAAATTGGAGAACGGCAGCACGGCGGAGCTCGTGTGCGACGGGAAGGAACTCGCCGTGACGATCATGGTGCGCGATCCGCAGGTCCGGCCGGGGAAGGTGTTTCACGCGGGGAGTTGCGTCGAACTCTTTCTCGATGAAGGGCCGTTCCGGAATCTCGCACGGAACGCCTCCTCTCCGCTTCAGCTCTACGGCACGCCCGCCGGAGAGAAGGGGGCGCTGCGGAACGGGAAACGGGTTGAGTTCCCGTTCGAATTCGTCTCGTCGGCGATTCCCGGCGGATACCGTGCAACGTTCCGGATTCCGGAGGCGCGGGAGTACGTCGGGCTGGATCTCATTGTCACCCGCGGCGACGGCGGCAAGGAGCGGATTCCGGGGGTGGAGGGCAGGTCATTCCGGGAACGCTTTCACTATCCGCTGTTCCGGCTCGCCGAAAACAGCAGGCTGGAAAACGGCTCATTCGAGCGCTGCAACACCCTCTCCATGCCGAAGCACTGGCTCTACGACATCCGGTACGGAACGGCGTTCCGCTGCGTGCCGGAGGCGGGATATGCCGGGCGGGGCATGGCGGTTGTCGTCGAACGGGAGCAGAAGGTTCCGGTGCTGGTCATGCAGCGCGTGGAGTTTCCGGCGGGGCGGTTCCGGCGGGCGACGCTCTCGTTTCTCGCGAAACTCGACGAAGTGAAAAGTCCGAAAGAGGGGAAGGGGAAGTTCGGCATGCAGGTCCGGTTCGGCATGAAGCGTCACGGAGAAAGCGCGGTCGAAAGAACCAGAAAACAGGACATCACCGGCACGTCAGCGTGGCGGCTCTACCAGTTTCCGGTCACGTTGCGCAACAACACGGACTTTCTGGAAATCGGCCTCGGTCTGGGGCCGGAGACGACCGGAACCATCTGTCTCGACAATGTCAGACTGGTGCTGGAATAGGTTTTTCAAGGGAGAAAGGGAGTTCATCTCATGAAATTGTGGTCTGTGGTATCGGCGTGTGTCGCCGCGTGCATACTCAACGCCGCCGACGATCTCCGCATCGATCTGCTGGCGGAGTGTGATCTCGCCTGCAATGCCGTTTCCGAAGGGGTGACCGGTGCCCCGGCGCGCTGGCTGAAAACGCATCCGCTCCGGCGGCTGGTGGTCACCGCACCGGCCGGGGAGGAGTGGAAGGCGTACTCGGTGACTTTCACGCCGGAAACCGATGGAACCATTCAGCTGATCGTCATGGGCAACCGGAAGGATCAGGAGATTGGTTACGACAAGTTCACCCTGTCGGGCGGTAAATTGAAAAACGGCGACTTCGAAGAGATCGGCCGCCGGAGCGTTCCAACGGGATGGATCCTCCAGCCGGAAGCGCTCGGTTCCGGCGGAGCCTTCTCTGGAACATACTGCGTGCGGACCAGCCATGACAAACGGGTTCAGCAGTCGATCCCGGTGAAGGGGGGTGCCGTTGACCCTCACCTTCTTCGCCCGGCGGCTCCGATTGTAAAATCGATTGTGCGGCTTTCCGTTTTCTTCGGAATACAACTCCGAACTCCGGCTGATGACCGCCGATTTTTTCGCTCATTTTCGGAATGTGGCGGAAGATCGGCGGTCTCATTCTGCATTCGAGCGGCGTGGCGCGCTCCAGCTCGCAAAGCGGTTTTCCCGGAAGAGGGAAATTACAGTATTTTTTCCACTTCTCCTCTTGAAATAAACCAGAAAAACAGGTATAATATATTAAATTTGATATAGTTTATTGGAATGTAAAAAGTTATGTTGAAATACCGACAGGTGGTGGAACTGTTGCGTCAGCGGATCTGCAACGGGGAGTATCCGGATGGGACACTGCCGGCGATCCGACAGCTTGCCGAAGATCTCGGCGTGAGTTATCTCACTGCGCGCAAAGCGGTGAAGGAGCTCAAGGAGAGCGGCATCATTGCGCACAACGCTTCAAACCGCAAGATTGTGATCGATCAGACGGTGACGAAACATCCGCTGGTCGGCGTGATTACGCCGCTCTGGCGCTTTTCCGAATGGATGCGTGCCATCCGGAATGTGACGGCGGAACTGGGGGGACAGAGTCGCTTCGTAACTTACGCGTCTGATACGGATCCGGTGATCACCGAGATGCTGAGCGGGAATTTCGATGTGATTCTGGTTGAGCTTCCGACCCGCCAGCGACCGGACCGGTTGCTGGACCGGCTGCGTAAACTGGGCAGTCGGGCCGTGGTGTTGTTTCACGACATGAGCCGTTACGGCCTGCGTTCTTTCGTGGGTTCCAGCCCGGAATACATTCGTCTGTTCATGGAGAGGCTGCGCCGCTGCGGCTGCCGCCGGATCGACGCGCTCGGTTCGGCCAACAGCGGTGATCTGGAATGTGCAGCCCGGCTTCGGGCCTGGCGTTCCTTCCTTACGCGGCACCGTCTGGAAGGAGAGTGCCACGATCCGGGAATTCTTCCTTTCGAGCACCCGGAGCTGAAGGTGTGGCAGCTGGCGCTGAGGCTGATTGATTCCGGACGGTTGCCCGAAGCGGTTTTCTGCCTGACTCCGGCGCTGGCAATCGGTTTTTACCGGGCCTGTTATGAGAGGCATATCGAGATCGGCCGGGACATTTCGATATTTTCGTTCGGCGAACAGGAGACGGCGAGATTCATGACTCCGGCACTGGCGACCATCGCCAATACCGACGGGCTGGAGCCGGTGATGCGGGAGCTGTTGAGCCAGTACCTTCCCGGCGCCAAGCCGGATAACCGGCTGCTGTTTCAGTTGACGGATTTTGAACTCTTCGAAGGGGAATCCCTGATTCCGGCGGCCCGGCAGGGCGACGCTTTCTGCAGCAACAGGTAGTGCAGGCACTGAACGGCTGTTCCCGACTGTCGGACAGCGGACTCAGCGAATCCGGTAGAGTCGGATCTTCCACGGTGCTGCGGGATCCTTGGAAAAAGAAAACCTCGCCGGAGAGCCGTTGCCACTGCCGCAGTGCGCTCGGAAAATCTTTCTTTTCCGGCCAACCGAGCATAAACCAGCCGGGCGGATTGTGGCCGCTGTAGCCGTTGACCGTGATCATGCCGGTCTGCTGGGCCGCCAGCATTGCGTACAGATTGGTTTCCGGCCCCGGCGCGGGGGATCGGCAAACCGGATGAACACGGAGCGTGGTGGGAGGTTTTCCAACTGCGCTGCGATCCGGTCGACCTTCGCCTGTTCCGCCGCCTTGTCGTAACAGGATTCCGGACGGAGGACCATCCCCTCCAACATCAGAATCGGCAGGAAGAGCAACAGCCATCGCCTGAATTTTCCTGCCCCCAGGCAATCGACCGCCCAGGCGATGAAAATCGCCTGAAAGAGCAACAGAACAAGAATGATCCGGGTCATGCTCCGCAGGCTGTTGAGGCCCGGAACGATGTCGCGCAGACTCTTGTAGAGGCAGAAATCACCGATTTGAAGACTGAATGCAATCAGGATCAGCCAGCAGAGAAACGCGGTCAGCAGCAGAGGGTTTCGAGGGGATTTCCGGCACAGGAGCCAGGCAGCGGCGACGGTGGCCGCCAGCGCTGCGATTCCGGCAAAGAGGGTGTGTTCATCTTTGTAGGAGTCGATGGAAATCAGAGCGTGGAGCCACTGCCAGCAGAAGGCGTCGCCAGCCGGAAGCAGATAGCTGGAAAGATGGGGGAGCAGCAGCAGTTGAATGCTGAACGGCTGGGTGAGATCCAACATGCGCCATACGACCAGATAAGGCGGAAAAAGGAATTGCAGCAGCATTGCAACCGCTGCGACGAGGAGCAGCAGCCGGTAGAGAATTTCGTGCCCTTTCCCCAGCAGGACCTGCCGCCAGTCCTTCCGCTTCCGGTCCCGGATCGCCAGACAGCAGAAAAAAGACCCCCAGGGCCAGAAGCAGCAGCGTTCCGAGGTAGATGGAGCAGGCGAACTGCCAGAACAACGCGCCGATGAGCAGAGAGAAACAGCGCAGATTCGGCTTTTGCCAGAAAAAGCCAGAGGGCGCCGAACGCGAGCGGAATCGGGAAGCGCGGCAATAGCTGGATATGAGTGAGCTGGGCGGTGACCGGCATGGCGAAGGTGAAGAGATAACTGCCCGCCGCCGCCGCGAGCGGGAGAACTCCAGTTTCCGCAGCATCCAGACGCAGGCGGCGAAGTTCAGGAGGTACTGAAGCAGGATCCAGCACTGGAGCGCACCGTCCGGCCCGAAACCGGCGATTCGGAAGAGTGCGTAGAAGGGAAGGTTTCCTGCGTGGCAGTCCGAATAGGCGAGGGCGAGCGGTGCAGGGTAGAAGAAGGGTGCATTCCAGAACGAGGGTTCTTCGCCCATCAGCCAGAGGTAGCCGTGTTCGAGGACATAGCGGTTGAAGAGGGTGTCGAGTGTGCCGGGCAGTGTGGAAAAGTTCCACCCGAAGTAAGGCATCAGCTGGAGAAGAACTCCGGCCAGGAAGAACGGAACGCTCCACAGCAGGGGTGGGGCGCCGCGCTGAAACGGCGGTCGCTCCGGGGAGGATGGTATCGGCTGTTTTTTTCATATGACCTTCTGAATTGGAATTCCTGCAAACTGTATAACTGTAGCGTGAAGGGAGCCGCATTGCAACCAACTTTCCGTTTTTTTCGCGGAATTTCAAAAAACATTTGACAAATCGGGAAAACGGGGCGATATTAAGAAAAACAGTGAAGGATTTTTTCGATGAACCATTCGTTTCAGCGCATCAGCAACACCTGGCAGTGGTGGTGGCGAAAGCCCGCCGTTGCCGGCCTTGTCATGCTCTGAAACTCCCCGATACAATGCCGGGAGGTCCTGAAAGGGGCGTGACCGGGTAAAGAAAACCGATTGACGGCGGGTCCGATCCAGTGAGATTGCGGCCCGCCTTTTTTTGTGCAGATTTTTCAGAAAAGACCAAATACAGGAGAGAGAAAAAATGATGAAGTTTGAGGAGTTTCGCCAACTGGCGGAGGAGGCCAACCTGATTCCGGTGGTACAGCGGGTGCTTGCCGATCTGGAGACGCCGGTTTCGGTGCTGGCGCGCTTCCGGGATGACGAAAACGTCTTTCTGCTCGAAAGCGTCGAGGCGGGGGAGCGGTTCGGCCGCTACTCCTTCCTCGGCATCCATCCGCGTGGTGTTTTCACGGTGGAGCAGGGGCGTCCCTACTATACCGACGGCTCCGGCAGAGGGAGCTTCCCGCGCCGGAAGGCGCGTTCACCGCGTTGCGTGGACTGCTGGAGGGAATCCGTCCGGCGGCGGTGCCGGATCTGCCGCCGCTCTTCGGCGGCGCGATCGGTTACATCGGCTACGAGACGGTCGGCGAATTCGAGAAACTGCCGCCGCCGAAACCCGGTCTGAAGGGCCCGGAGTGCGCGTTCCTGATCACTGACGAGATGATTATCTTCGACAATCTGCATCACACGATGATGATTTCGGTTTCGGTCCGTCCGGAGGAGTACCCGAATCTGCGGGCCGCCTACGATCATGCCGTCGCCCGCATCGGCGAGATCCGCGAGACGCTGCGCCGTCCTGCCCCGGCGCTGGAAGCGGTGGCCGGTCCGGCTCCGCAGCTCCATTCGAACATGAGTCGCGAGGAGTACATGGCGATGGTGGAGAAAGGAAAACAGTACATCTGCGACGGCGACATCATCCAGGTGGTGCTGTCGCAGAAGTTCAGTGCGGAGTTTCAGCAACCGCCGATTCAGCTTTACCGGGCGCTGCGGCTGGTGAATCCGTCGCCCTACACTTTCTACCTCAAGCTGGGGGAACGGGTGCTGGTCGGCTCCAGTCCGGAGACGCTGGTGCGGCTCGACGGCGGCACCGCGATGGTGCGGCCAATCGCCGGAACCCGCCGCCGCGGCGAAACTCCCGCCCGGGACCGGGAGCTGGCCGACGAACTGCTGCGCGACGAGAAGGAGCGGGCCGAACATCTGATGCTGGTCGATCTCGGCCGCAACGACCTCGGCCGGGTGGCGCTGCCGGGCAGCGTTCAGGTCAAGGATTTCATGACCGTCGAACGTTACTCGCATGTGATGCATCTGGTGACGACGGTGGAGGCGTTGCCCGCCGAGGGGGTGGACGGGTTCGATCTGGTTCGTTCGGTTTTCCCCGCCGGGACGCTCTCCGGCGCGCCGAAGATCCGGGCGATGGAGATCATTCACGAGCTGGAACCCGAACCGCGCGGCACCTACGGCGGTGCGGTCGGCTACTTCAGCTACACCCGGAACATGGATCTGGCGATCACCATCCGCACACTGCAGATTGAGAACGGCCAGATTTCGATTCAGGCGGGAGCCGGAATCGTCTACGACTCCGATCCGGCGACCGAGTACGAGGAGACGGTCAACAAGGCCGCCGCGATGCTCCGGTCGCTGCGGCTGGCGGCGGCGGGACTGGAACTGTAACGCGAAGCAGAGGAGCTTGGAGAAGATATGATTTTCGTACTTGACAATTTCGATTCGTTCACCTACAATCTGGTGCAGTACTTTCAGCAGCTCGACTGCGAGGTGGTGACCGCACGGAACCGGTCGATCACGCCGGAGGAGGTGTTCGCACTCCGGCCGGAGGCGATCGTGCTTTCTCCCGGTCCGGGCCGTCCGGAGAACGCCGGAATCATGCCCGCGCTGATCCGGGCCGCCGCCGGAAAAATTCCGATGCTCGGCGTCTGTCTCGGCCATCAGGGAATCGGGCAGGCGTTCGGCATGCAGGTCATTCACGCCGGGCGGATCGTCCACGGCAAGGTTTCGACGGTCGATCACGACAGGAAGGGGCTGTTCGCCGGACTGAGTTCGCCGTTCAAGGCGGTCCGCTACCACTCGCTCGCGCTCGACGAATCGACCCTGCCGCCGGAACTGGAGATCACCTGCCGCAGCGAGGACGGCGAGGTGATGGGCATCCGCCACCGGGAGTATCTCATCGAGGGAATCCAGTACCATCCGGAGTCGATCCTCACCTCGACCGGCAAGCGGCAGCTCGCCAACTTCCTCGAACTGGTCAATCGCCGGCGGCTGGAACGGAGGGCGGCATCATGCTGACGCGCTATCTGGAAAAGGTGCTCGACCGCCGGGACCTCTCCCCCGCTGAAATGGAGGAGGCGTTCCGCATCATCACCGGCGGAGAGGTCGCCCATTCGCAGATCGGCGCCTTTCTCGCGGCATTGCGGATGAAGGGAGTCTCCCAGACCGAACTGGTTGGCGCCGCCCGGATGCTTCGCCGCGCCGCCGCCTTCATCGACTGCGGCGGACGCGACGTGGTCGATGTGGTCGGAACCGGCGGCGACGGAACCGGCAGCTTCAATATTTCGACGACCAGCGCCTTCGTTGCCGCCGGGGCCGGCGTGTGCGTGGCGAAGCATGGCAACCGGGCGGCGTCGAGCCGCTGCGGCTCGGCCGATGTGCTGGCCGCGCTCGGATTCGAGCTTGACGCGCCGGCGGCGGTGATGGAGAACGCGATCGCCGAACACGGCATCGGCTTCCTCTACGCCGCGAAATTTCACCCGGTGCTGGGACAGGTGGCGGTGCTCCGCCGCGAACTGCGGATCCGCACGGTGTTCAACATGGTGGGGCCTCTGTGCAATCCGGCCGGAGCGCGGTCGATCGTGTTGGGTGTCTACGCGCCGGAGCTCGCCGAACTCTTCGCCGGAGCGCTGCAGGAGCTCGGCGTCCGCCGGGCGCTGGTGGTACACGGGCTGGACGGACTCGACGAGATCAGCTGTTGTGCCGCTACCCGGGTGTCGGAGCTGCGCGACGGGCGGATCGTCACCCGCGAACTTCTGCCGGAATTGCTGCTCGGAACCGTCTACGCGCCGGAGGAGCTCCGGGGCGGAGATCCGGAACGGAACGCCGAGATCCTCCGGTCGGTGCTCTCCGGCGTGGATCGGGGCGCGCCGCGCGCGGCGGTGCTGCTCAACGCGGGAGCGGCCATCTATATTGCGGGCGTGGCCTCCACGCTCGAAGAGGGAATTCTTCTCGCGGGCCGTTCGATCGATTCCGGCGCCGCGGAACGGAAACTGGAACTTCTGATTGAGGCGAGCCATGGAACGGGTGCTTGAAACGATTGTCGAACGGAGCCGTCCGGAGCTGGAGGCGGCGAAGCGGCATGTTCCCGCTTCGGAACTTCGCCGCCGGATCGCCGATGCGCCGCCGGTGCGTGATTTCACCGGTTCGCTCCGCAAGCCGGGGCTCCGGGTGATCGCCGAACTCAAGGCCGCTTCGCCGAGCAAAGGGGTGATCCGGCTGCCGCTGGAGGTGGAGTTGCTCGCCGCCGAACTGGAGGCGGCGGGGGCCGCGGCGCTCTCGGTGCTGACCGAGCGGAACTTCTTCCTCGGCGGTCTGGAGAATCTCGAGCGGGCCCGGAAGGCGACTGATCTGCCGCTCCTGCGCAAGGACTTCCTCTACGACGAATACCAGCTTCTGGAGGCGCGGGCGGCGGGGGCGGACGCGGTGCTGCTGATCGCCGCCATGCTCACCGAAGCGGAATTCCGGACTCTTCACGTCTGCGCCGAGTCGCTCGATCTTGCGGTGCTCTGCGAAGCGCACACCCGCGAGGAGCTGGAGATGCTCGCATCGAACGGCGCGCGGATCATCGGCATCAACGCCCGCAACCTCTCCACCTTCGACACCAGCCTCGACCGGGTGGCCGAGTTGATCCAACGGGTGCCGGAGGGGTGCATCGCCGTCGGCGAGAGCGCCATCCGGGAGCGGGCGGACCTGCTGCGCCTTCACGGGCTGGGCGCGCAGGCCTTTCTGATCGGAGAAACCCTGATGCGGGCGCCGTCGCCCGGGAGGAAACTGTGCGAACTCCTGTCGAAGTGAAAATCTGCGGTCTGACCCGCCGGTGCGATGTGGAGCTGGCGGCGGAACTGGGGGCCGGTTACGTCGGCTTCGTTCTGGTTCCCGCATCGCCGCGCTGTGTGCCGGTGGAGAGGTTGCGGGAACTGACCGGCGGACTGCCGGCCGGTGTGAAGCGGGTCGGCGTTTTCGCCGACGCCGACCGGGAGACGATCCTGCGCGCGGCGGAGGGGAATTTCGACATCATTCAGCTGCACGGGAACGAGACCCGGGAATTCGCCGCGTCGCTCCCGTATCCGGTCTGGAAGGCGGTGCGTGCCGTTGCCGGGACGGAGCTGGAGCCGCTCTCTCAATGGAAGGTGGAGCGTTTCCTCTTCGACGCGGCCTCCGGCGGTTCCGGCCGTTGCTGCGACTGGAACCTCGCGGCGCAGGCCGCAAGGCGATGGCGGATCATGCTGGCAGGTGGACTTTCGCCGGAGAACATCCGCGAAGCAATCCAGATGGTGCATCCCGCCGGGGTGGATCTTTCGAGTTCGCTCGAAACCGCACCCGGCATGAAATCGGAAGATAAAATGAGAGAATTATTCAAGGAGATGACACGATGAATTCCCATTACGGTATTTACGGCGGGCAGTACGTCGCGGAGACGCTGATGCCCACACTGCATGCACTTGAAGAGGAGTATCTGCGCGCCCGGCAGGATCCGGCGTTTCAGCGTGAGCTTTCCGAACTCCTCACCGACTACGTCGGGCGGGAGTCGCCGCTCTACTTCGCAAAGCGGCTCACCGAATACGCCGGCGGCGCCCGGATCTACCTCAAACGCGAGGACTTGAACCACACCGGCGCTCACAAGATCAACAACACCATCGGGCAGGCGCTGCTCGCCCGCCGCATGGGCAAGAAGCGGCTGATCGCCGAGACCGGCGCGGGGATGCACGGCGTCGCCACCGCGACGGTCGCCGCGCTCTTCGGCATGGAGTGCGACGTTTTCATGGGCGCGGTGGATGTCGCCCGGCAGGCGCCGAACGTCGAACGGATGAAGACGCTCGGCGCCCGGGTGATCGCGGTGGAATCCGGCTCGGCCACGCTCAAGGATGCGATGAACGAGGCGATCCGCGACTGGGTCGCCACCGAGGAGAACACCTTCTACGTGATCGGCACGGTGGCGGGTCCGCACCCCTATCCGGCGATCGTCCGCGACTTTCAGTCGGTGATCGGGGTGGAGAGCCGCCGCCAGATTCTGGAGAAGGCGGGCCGCCTGCCGGACGAGGTGATCGCCTGCGTCGGCGGCGGAAGCAACGCGATGGGGATGTTCGCCGGATTCCTCGCCGATGAGGGCGTCCGGCTCACCGGCGTCGAAGCGGGCGGCGAGGGAGTCGAAACCGGCCGCCACGCCGCCAGCATCTGCGGCGGACAGGTCGGCGTGCTCCACGGCAGCAAGACCTATCTATTGCAGACCGATGACGGGCAGATCGTCGAAACCCATTCGGTCTCCGCTGGACTCGATTACCCCGGCGTCGGCCCCGAACACAGCTTTCTCGCCGATTCCGGCAGAGTCCGTTATGTGGCGGTCAACGATCCCGAGGCGGTGGCTGCCTTCGACACCCTTTCGCGCCTGGAGGGAATCATTCCCGCGCTCGAATCGAGCCACGCGGTGGCGGAGGCGCTCCGCATCGCCCCGGAACTCGGGCCGGAGGGGATCCTGCTCGTCTGCCTCTCCGGGCGTGGCGACAAGGATATGGACAACATCAGACAGTACAAGGAAAAAATGGGGATTCTCTGAAATTATGAATACGCGCATCAACCGTTGTTTCGAACGCTGCCGCGCCGAGGGCCGGAGCGCATTGATCGTTTACGCGACCGTCGGCTGCCCGACGCCGGAGGAGAGTGAAACGCTGATCGACCGCCTGATCGAGGCCGGGGCGGACATGGTGGAGCTCGGCGTTCCCTTCTCCGACCCGATGGCGGATGGTCCGGTGATCCAGCACGCCGGGCAGATCGCTCTTGCGGCGGGCACCACCTTGAAGAAGGTGCTGGAGATCGCCGGGCGGATCCGGGCGCGCCATCCGGAGACGCCGCTGATTCTCTTCTCCTACTACAACGTCCTCTTCCACTACGGGCTGGAACGGCTCGGCGCGGCGCTTCACGAGGCGGAGATCGACGGACTTCTCGTCGTCGACCTGCCGCTGGAGGAGCGCGGCGAAATCGAACCGCTCTGCCGCGCTTCCGGTGTGGAGCTGATTCCGCTGGTCTCCCCGGCGACCTCGCCGGAGCGGGCCGAACGGATCGCCGCCGGATGCGGCGGTTTCGTCTACTACATCACCGTGCGCGGTGTGACCGGAGTGCGTTCGGCCCTGCCGCCGGAGCTGGCCGGGGAGCTGGAAACGCTCCGCGCCCGGCTGCCGCTTCCGGTCGCCGCCGGATTCGGCATCTCCTCGGCGGCGATGGCGAAGGCGGTCGGCGCCCATGCCGACGCGGTGGTGGTCGGCAGTGCGGTCATGCGCAAGGTGCTCGACGAGGGGTGCGATGCCGCCGTCGCGCTGACCGCCGAACTGGCGGCGGGATTGCGGAGCTGATGGCGGCTTGATTTTCCTTCCTCGACCGGCTATCTTATAGCAAGGATAAGCAGGACGGGGAGGGGTATGGCGGAAGCACAGGCGATTGCGGCGGTTCGGGTGAGTGAGGCGGCCCGCCGTCTGGAGGTCTCCGCCGGCACCATCCGCAACTGGCTGCGGACCGGGCTGCTCACACCGCTTGCGGGCAAGCCGGTCTCCATCGCGGCGGACGCGGTGGAAAGGCTCCGGCGGGAGCTGGGCAGCGGCGATTCGACCCGGCTGCGCAGCCGCGCCAACAAACGGCGGGTCAGTGCCGCTTTCGCCCCTTCGGAGTATTCCCGCGACCGGAGTGTTTCCCGCCGGGTTGCGGCTGTGGCGGCCTTCGCCCGGTCACGGCGGCTCAACGTGGAAAAGGTGCTCTGTTTCGCCGCGCTCCGGCTGCTCTCGCTCCGGAAGGAGGTGGAACTTTCCCCGGAGCTTCTCCCGCTCTCCTGGCGCCGCCGGAACATGGCGCGGATCATGGCGCCGTGGTTGCGGCGTGTCGGTCCGCCGGGGGCGGCGCATTGCCGGGTGTTCGAGCTTGCCGAACCGGGGGAGGAGGGGGATTTTCTCGGATTCCTCTACCAGTCGCTCTCCCGGACAGGATTGAAGTCGGCGCAGGGCAGTTACTACACCCCCGACCGTCTGGTGACGGCGTCGCTGCGGCCCGCCGCCGGGAAAGTTTCCTCGTTTCTCGACCCCTGCTGCGGCACCGGGAACTATCTCGTGCACGCTGCCCGGCTGCTCCAGCTGCCGCTGGAATCGATCCACGGGGTGGATCTGGATCCTGTCGCCGCGCGGATTGCCCGGCTCAACCTGCTGCTGGAGTTTCCGGAGAAGGATGTCGCGCCGGACGTCCGTTCCGGAAATGCGCTCGGACGCATCCGACTGTCGGAGGTCGACTTTATTGCGACCAATCCGCCGTGGGGGGCGTTTCACGGCGCACCGCCGCGCGGGGAGGAGTTTGCCGGGCTCGCCGGACGGGAACGCTTCTCCTTCTTCATCGCTCGCGCGCTCTCTCTGTTGCCGGATGGGGGACGATTGTCGATGATTCTGCCGGAATCGATCCTGAACATCCGGACTCATGCCGACATCCGCTCGCTGATTGCCGCCCGGAGCCGGATCGAGCGGATCGAACCGCTGGGGCGTCCCTTCTCCGGGGTGTTTACCGCCTCCATCCGGCTGGATCTGGTCCGGCGCGACGCGGGGGAGGCGAATGGACCGGCCGTCTGGCATCCGGTGGCGGAGAAGGAGTGCGCATTGCTGGAAAAGATCTTTGCCGTGCCGCACCGGACGCTGAAGGGAAACGCGCTCTGGGCGCTCGGCATCGTCACCGGCGACAACCGGCGCTTTCTCTCCGACACGCCGGAACCAGGGGCGGAACCGATTCTGCGAGGCAGTGACATTCATCCGTTTTCGATCGGAGCGCCGCACCGTTTTCTCCGGCTTGGAATCGGGAAGTTCCAGCAGGCCGCGCCGCTCGCATTCTACCGCGCTCCCGGAAAATTGATCTATCGCTTCATCGCCGACCGACCGGTATTTGCGCTCGACCGCGTCGGAGTTCTCACGCTCAACAGTGCGAATCTGCTGCTGCCCCGGCTGCCCGGGGTAACGGCGGAGGCGATTGTGGCGCTCTTCAACTCCACCCTCTTCGGGTATGTGTTCCGCCGCCGTTTCGCGACGCACAAGGTGCTGCGCGGCGACCTGGAGGAGCTGCCGATTCCGCAGGCGGAACCGGCCGTTTTCGCCCGCCTCGGCGAACTGGCCGTCTCCGCCGGAAATCTGCCGGAGATCGACCGGATTGTCTTCGAGCTCTTCCACCTCACGGAGGAGGAGCGGGCGCTGGTTCTCGCTTCCCGCTGACGAAACAAGCGCCTCCTCCCGGGGAGAAGGCGCACTGCGGATTTTCGGAGAAAATCAGTATTTCTGATCGGCGTAGTTGACCCAGCCGCCCGCCTTGACCAGTTCGAGGTCGAAGGCTCCGGCGGTGAAGGAGTACTTGCGGGTCTCCTTGCCGTTGGTGATGGTGAAGCTCCGCCCGTCGAAGTCGGTGGTGAGCTCCGCATCGGTTCCGGCGAAGGTGCGGAAGATCTCGTCGATCGTCGCCTTGTCGAGCTGAATCGCCATCAATCCGCAGTTGAACATGTTCTGGCGGAAGATGCGCGCGAAGTTCTCGGCGATGACCAGATTGATGCCGTTGCATTCGAGCACCCACGGCGCGTGTTCCCGGCTGGAGCCGCAGCCGAAATTCGCCCGGGTGATGATGACGCTCTTGCCGGCGATGTCCTTTTTCGGGTCGAAGCCGGGCAGGTTGAGGTCCTCGAGGCAGTAGGGTTTCAGAGCCGCCTTGGTCAGTTCGGTCAGGTACTTGGCCGGAATGATCTCGTCGGTATTGATATCCGAACGGTCGAGGAAGAGGATTTTTCCGTTGAAATTTTTCATTTTGACAGTCGCCTTCATTTATTTCTTGAAGAGGGGCGAATTGGTGATCACACCGGCGACGGCGGTCGCCGCCGCGGTCGCCGGGCTCATCAGGTGAACCATGCCGCCCTTGCCCATGCGCCCGTTGAAGTTGCGGTTGGTGGTCGAGGCGCAGGATTCGCCGGAGGCCAGCACGCCGTTGCTCATGCCGAGGCAGGCGCCGCAGGTCGGATTGGTCACGCAGAACCCGGCATCCATGAAGATCGCGATCAGTCCTTCGGCGAGCGCGTCGCGGTAGATCTTCGGCGTCGCCGGAGAGACGATGGCGCGGAGATTCGGACTGATGTGTTTGCCCTTGAGGATTCCGGCGGCGATCCGGAGGTCTTCGAGCCGCCCGTTGGTGCAGCTGCCGATGTAGACCTGGTTGACCGGGGTGCCCTCCATTTCACGCACGGTGCGGACCTGATCCGGCTTGTAGTTGACTGTCACCATCGGTTCGAGGTTCGAAACGTCGAATTCGACCGTGTCGGCGTAGACCGCGTCGGCGTCGGGCCGCCACTTCGAGTATTCGGCGAGCGCCTCTTCGCGGCTCTTGAACTCCTCCTTGATGAAGGGCCAGAGGAAATCGACCGTCACCATGTCGGGATAGCAGATGCCGCAGGTGGCGCCCGCTTCAATCGCCATGTTGCAGAGCGTCATGCGCGCATCCATCTGCATGGCGTCGACCACCGGACCGGCGAATTCGATCACCTTGTCGGTGGCGCCGTTGACGGTGAGCTTGCCGATGACCGCGAGAATCACGTCCTTGGCGAAGACGCCGGGCCGGAGCTTGCCGGTAAGATTCACCTTGATCGTCTCGGGTTCGCGCATCGTGCACACCCCCTTGAGGATGCCCACTTCGAGGTCGGTGGTGCCGACGCCCGCGGCGAACGCACCGAACGCGCCGTGGGTGCAGGTGTGCGAGTCACCCATGATGACGGTGAAGCCGGGGCGGACGAATCCCTTCTCCGGGAAGAGCGCGTGGCAGACGCCGTTTGCGCCGATGTCGAAGAAGTCCTTGATGCCGTGTCGTCTGGCCCAGTCGCGCATCGTCTTGCCCTGCTCGGCGGTTTTGGAATCCTTCGCCGGGGTCACATGGTCGATGACCGCCTTGATTTTCGTCGGATCGAATACCCGATCCTTGCCGATGGCGACCAGATCGTTGATGGCGATCGGCGTGGTGATTTCGTGGCAGAAGACGCGGTCGAGGCTGAGGACCCAGACGCCGTCCGCCGGCTTGTCGACGACATGCGCGTCGAAGATTTTCTGAGCGGTTGTTTTGCCCATTTCGGAAACTCCTTCCGGTTGTTGTTTTCGTACACCTTTTACTATAGCACAAACCGGAAAAAATTCAATATTTTTATAAAAATTAAATATATTTAATAAAACCGGGATTTTTCGATTTTTCTGAGCTCCGGAAGTGCCTTGACGAGCGGCGGGAGGGATAAATATAATGAACCGCCGTCTGGTTCTTTGCTTCCTCAATACCGGTTCCAAGTTTGAAAACGATGGATTTCTGCGGAATTTCCTTTTTTTTTTCTTGAAAAGTAAAAGTGGTATATTATATTTTACTATAATATTTCGGTTTTTTTTACTATCTTTTTGAAGACGGAGTCGCTGATGATCGAAACGAAATATGTCGTGGTCGGAAGTGGAATATTCGGTTCCGTCATGGCGGAACGGATTGCCTCGGTATTGGGTGAGGCGGTAACGATCATCGAACGTCGTAATGCTGTCGGTGGCAATTGTCGGGCAGAATTCGATTCGGAAACCGGGATTGAATGTCATTGTTATGGTTCCCATATTTTTCATACCTCCAGCCGGAGGGTATGGGAGTATCTGACGCAATTCACTGAATTTACGCCATACCGGCACAAGGTTGTGCTGGTCAGCGGAGATCGCTTCTACTTCATGCCGGTTAACCTGAAAACTCTCAGTGATATGTACGGAAAAATTTTTACTCCGGCGTCAGCGGAACAGTTCCTCGCTCAAAATGCAGGGAGAGTGGATACGGCATGCAATCTAGAAGAAAAAGCCGTTGCATCGGTGGGCAGGAGATGTTACGAAAAATTGATCCGGAATTATACCAGAAAACAGTGGAATAAAGATCCACGGGAACTGCCGGCGGAGATCATAACCCGGCTGCCGGTGCGGACCAGTTTTCAAACCGATTATTTTGACGATCCGTACCAGGGGAATGCCTCGGGGTGGATATTCCCGAATGTTTGAAAAGATGCTGGAGCATCCGGGAATTCATATTATTCTGAACACGGATTTCCGTACGATCCGGTCTCAGATCCGCGCGGATGCGACTGTGATCTATACCGGGATGATCGATGAGTTTTTTGACTATTCTCTGGGCGAACTGGAGTGGCGCAGCCTGCGGTTTGAGCAGGAGACGCTGCCTGTTCGGGATTATCAGGGAACCGCGGTCATAAATTATGCGGATGAATCGATTCCGTATATAAGAATTCACGAGTTTAAACATTTCCATCCGGAACGTGAGGAGTCGTATCGTTTGGAGAAGAGCGTGATCTGCAGAGAGTATCCGACGATGTGGCAACGGGGCCGGGAGGCATTTTATCCGATCTGTACTGTTCGCAACCAGCGACTTCTGGAGCAATATGAAGTTCTTGCAAAAAAATGGAGAAATGTAATATTCGGCGGTCGACTGGGCTGTTATCGGTACTGGAATATGGATGATGCGGTCCTGCACGCGCTGGAGTATTTTGAAACCCGGATCTGTAAATGAGGCAAGAGGATGAATCACGAGAAACTTGCAGTGATTATTCCTGTCTACAATGAGGAGGCCGTCATCGGTCAAGTTCTTGAGGCTTGGTATCAGCAATTGTCCTGTTTGAAGACAGACTTTACTATTTTCGCATATAACGATGGTTCCGAAGATCAAAGTCGTGCGCGTATTCTGGAAGTGGCAGCAAAACATCCGGAAAGAATTGTGTTGAAAGACAAGGGAAACAGCGGTCACGGGCCTACTGTTCTTCTGGGGTACCGAGAGGCTGCCGCTACCGGATTTGACTGGATTTTTCAGGTGGATTCCGATGATGAAATGACGCCGGATGCATTTCCGGCGCTCTGGGCGCAGCGTGAACACTATGATATTCTTGCAGGGATTCGGATCGGGCGAAGGCAGCCGTTGGCCCGAAAAATCATCAGCCTGGTGTCGCGGTGGAGTGTGCGGATGTTCTACGGGAAAACCATTCAGGACGTCAACATCCCTTATCGTCTGATGAGAGTTTCTTCTCTGAAATCGATCTGGGAACTGATTCCGGCAGATACGTTCGCCCCTAATGTCATAATCTCAGGAATGGTCGCGGTGTGGAATCTGCGTTACGTTGAATTGCCTGTATTGCAGCATGAACGCCGGACCGGAGAGGTTTCCATCAGAAAATGGAAGTTGCTGCGCGCAGCGGTTCTTCTTTTTTCCAGACATTTGTTTTTGCGTTAGGGAATCGTCGCGGACTTCTGATTTTTTTGTTGGTCGCCCTGCTTTCTCTGCTGGTAAAAGTGCTGCTCGCAACCCGCGGATACAATTACGATTTTGAATCGTACACGATCGTGGCGGAGCTGGTAGAGGAGGGAAAAAACGTCTATGCGGAAACGTTTCGTTATAATTACGGACCGATCTGGTTTTATGTTCTGTGGTTGTTGAAAATGATTTCCGGCTCTCTGTTCCGGTATTCTCTTCCATTTTTTCTGGGAGTGGTTGATATCTGCATCGCGGGGATTCTTTGGCGTTTCCGCTATCGGGCTGCTGCTCTGGTTTTTTCTGCTTTCTCCGTTGGGAATGCACATCAGTGGGTTTCACAATCAATTTGACAATTTCGCCATATTGACGGCTTTGTTTTCCATCTGTTTTTGAAAGGACATGAGAAAAAGTGGAGCATCGGGCAGGCGTGGATCACTGCGATTCTTCTTGGCATCTCACTGACAATCAAGCATATCTTTTTGTTTTTCCCCATCTGGCTGTTTTTTCGCAGCACCAGCAGTAAAGTACGGCTTGTCTTGTTGCTGGTACCGCTTTTCATCTTCGTTGCAAGTTTCCTTCCTTACGCTCTGGCGGGGAATACGCCGGAGACGTTGATTGAAAGTTTCTCTTTTTCCGGAAAGCAACTTGAGAGATATGCAGAGAATGAATTCTGGCTGGAAGAGGAACAGAAGAAGGACATAGAGGAATATTTATCCCGCCCTCACATGAAAGGGATGAGCGGCATTTTCAGAAATGTGTTTCAATATAAGAGCTGCAACAATCAGATTTTTTATACTTACTTTCTCCCCAAGTTGTTTCACTGTTTCTCCGCGACTTTCATATTTGTCGGAGGCATGATCGCCTGTGGCTGGTTTTTCCGCAGGTTCTCACTGTTCCATTCGTTCCTCTTTTACACCGCTGTCCTGGTGATTCTGGCACCTGCGACAACCAATCAATATCTGGCGATTCCATTGATTTTCAGCAGTGTTTTCTTTATCCCATACGGCATTTTCTATCAGTATATTCCCGGGATTTATTTCCTTCTTTTTCCTCGCGACAGCAATTGCAGAGAAATCTATATCTCAGCCGTTTTCATCTTACTCATTCTGCTGTTTCGCAGTGGAAAGCAATGTGAGGTACGGAAGTATGTTGACAAACCTCGTTAATATTCTGGTTTCGTCCGCGGTAGTTATTTCTCCAGCACGTTCACGCCGAAGCCGATGAGAATATCCGCCAGTTTCCGGCGGTGTTCCGGCGACGGGGAGGGAACGTCCGGAAGGGTTACCTCATGCCCGACCGATTCATATTTTGACCGGGCGAACGAATGGTAGGCGAGCAGCCGGACGCCGGTAAGATGGCGCAAACCCGAGAGAAAACGCCCCGCGGCGGCGAACTCCTCCGGCGAATCGTTCAGCCCGGGAACCACCGGCATGCGGATCTCGACGGGGACGCCGGTCTCGTCGAGCGTACGCAAATTGGCGAGAATCCGTTCGTTGCCCCGTCCGGTCAGGCGGCGGTGGAGGTCGGAATCCATCGCCTTGAGGTCGTAAAGGAAGAGTCCGGTGTGCGGGAGCACCGTTTCGAATGCCTGCCACGGCACTTCTCCGCAGGTGTCGACCGCGCACGGAATGCTTTCGGCGTGAAGGCGGTCGAAGAGTTCCGCGCAGAACTCCGGGTGGAGCAGAGGTTCGCCGCCGGAGACAGTGACGCCGCCGCCGCTTTCGGCATAGAAAATCCGGTCGCGGAGCACTTCGGCCGTCACCGCGTCGATCGTCATCTCCTGCCCGTAGAGGGTCAGCGCATCGAAGAGACACACTTCGACGCAGCGGCCGCAGCCGACACAGTTCTTCCGGTCGATGGTGTGAATGTTCCCCGCGACGTGGTGGCAGGAGCAGACGGCGGCGCAGGCGCCGCAGCCGACGCACTTGCCCTGCCGCAGCGCGAGTTCCGGCTCGGGCGGACGCTCTCCGGATTGTGACACCAGAGGCAGCGCAGCGGACACCCCTTCAGAAACACGGTGGAACGGATTCCCGGTCCGTCGTGGACCGCCAGATGCTTGATTCCGACGATTCGAACCTTGCTCATTCCTGCGCCTCCGCCTGACGGATGAATGTGTTCTGTTCCTCCGGCGAGAGGTCGATAAACCGGCTGTTCCAGCCGCAGACCCGGACCTGCACATCGGAGTGTTTCTCCGGCTCCCGCTGTGCTTCGCGGAGCTCTTCGGCATCCATGATGTTGAACTGCATCGCGAGTCCGCCGGAGGCGAAGTAGCCGCGCACCAGGCCGGCGATCACCTTCGCCCCGTCCGGACCGGAGACCGCGCTCGGGTGGAGCAGGATGTCCAGCACCGCCCCGTCCGGAGACTCCGCCAGATCGAGCGACGCGGCCGAGTTCATCAGGGCCAGCGGGCCGTTTTTCTCCATGCCGATGGAGGCCCCGAGGTTGCGGGAGAAAGGTTCTCCGGCGAGCCGTCCGTCCGGCGTGGCGGCGCACTTTTTCCCGAAGGTGAAGTTGTGGTCGATCGACCAGAGTCCAAGCTGGAAGGTGCCGCCGCGGGTGTTGGGCGTGCGGTTGATTTTCTTTGCGAGAAACTCCACAATCCGCTGCCCGGCGGCGTCGGCCTCCGGATGGTTGTTGCCCCATTTCGGCGAACGCTTGAGCGCCTGCTGGCGCAGAGCTTCGGCGCCCTGCCAGTTGTGATGCAGGGCTTCGGCGAGCTGGGCGACGGTGCAGAGTTTGCGGTCGTCCACCAGCGTCTTCACCGCCATCAGAGAGTCGACCACGGTGCCGAGGCCGCAGCACATGACGCCGCTGGAGTTGTAGCGGGTTCCGGCGTCGGAGACGTCGCGCCCGGATTCGATGCAGTCGCGCATGGTGCCGGAGAGCAGCGGCGAGGGGTTGATCTCCTTCCAGACGCGCTCATGTGCGTTGGTGTTCTCCATCACGCGGGTGAGCATTGCGTCGAGCTGGCGGAAGTATTCCGCTTCGAACTCCTGCGCGTCGGCGGGGAGGCTGCATTCCGGCCCGAGCCGGACGCCGTCGAAGGTGCAGCCGTTGTTGAGGACCGCTTCCAGCGGCCTGACCAGATTGCCCCAGGCGGCCATCGAACAGCACATTTCACGCCCCATGATCGCCGGTTCATAGCAGCCGATCAGCACGTAGCGGTAAAGGTCCTGCTCCTCCTTGCCGCGGCGGCGGAACATGTCGAAGGCGACGTCGTCGTTGCTGAACACCACCGCGGTCCGGCCGGTGCGGACGCATTCGGCCACCTGCAGGAGATTCTTCTCGGGCGTTCCCTTGTGGACACGGAACGACAGCTTCGGATTGATCCGGTTCAGTTCCTGATGCACTTCGAAGCAGAGTTCGGTCAGCTCATTGCAGCCGTCGACGCCGGGGGAGGCGAGTCCGCCGAAACAGAAGTTCTTGCCGTTCGGATGCATCTGGGCGTAGAACTTCGTCCAGTAGAATTTGAGCAGCTCCTTCGCCTCCTCGCGGGTGAGGATGCCCTGCTCCAGGTCGTGGCGGAGGAACGGCACATACAGCTGGTCAAAGGTCCCCTGCGAACGCACCGGCTCGAGTTCCAGCTCCTGACAGGTGTCGTAGATGAGTGCGAGCTGGAGCGCCTGTCGAAGCGTCTCCGGCGGACGGTCGGCGATGGCGTTCATCGTTTCGGCCAGTTCCGGAAGGTTTTTCTTTTCCGCCAGCGCGGCGAACCGCAGGATCAATTTGCGCATCGCCTCGAAGACGTGGGCGGCGGCGGCGAGGAACTCCTTCGCCTCCGGATCCTTGGCTTTTTCGATTGCGGTGAGCGCCCGGTCGCGCAAGCCGGCAGGACCGAGGGCGAGTACGGCGTACCAGTCGGGCGAGGTGTGGCTCTGATCCATCTGAGAGATGAAGATGCCGCCGTCGCCGAAGGCCCGTGTCGATTGAAGCACCGCTTCCCCGATCAGGCTGTGTGCAGCTTTTCTGCATTTGTTATTGAGGTCCCAGAGGAGCCCTTTCCCCTCGATATGGTCGACGAAGCGGTCGAAGGGGTCGATGCCGATTCGGCCGCGGGTGAGAAGAAGGGCGAGCATTTCCGCTTTGAGGCGGATGAGCGGTTCGTCCTGATGAAGGGTTTCGTACTTTTCGAGTTCCTGTTTCAGCGTTTCCTGGTCGGGACCGCTTTCCGGTTCGGTCAACATCGGCTGGTATTGTTGTTCCAGCCGGGTACGGACAGTTTCAAATCTGCTTTCCATTTCGGAATCCTCCTGCGTTCCTGCGTTATAGTATACTATGAAACAGGGAAAAAAAGAATGAACAAAACGGAGAAAAACATATCTTTTCAAGTATTCTGCTTGAATTTTTTAGCAGATTCTTCTATATTCAACCGTAGAAAACAAGGAGAATGGCATCATGCCGATGACGACGTTCCAGGGGCTTAATCTGCAGGCGCTCAGCCGGCAGCTGAACCTGATTTTGCGGCCGGTCTTCTACGGCGTAAATCCGGGCCGGTGGAAGAGCCGGATGGCGCACAACCGGCTGGTGTGCATTCTGGAGTCGGACGGGGCGTGTTCATTTCAGGACGATGCCGAGACGATTCCGCTGACGCCGGGGCAGTGTGTCTTCGTACCCGCGTTCCGGGAGATTCTGCACGATCAGAATGAGAGCATGCTGCACTTCTCAGTCCATTTCAGTCTGGAGGCCTATCCCGGGGTGGATCTCTTCTTCCGGCAGAAGCGGTGTTACCACGAAGTGAATTTCAACTGGATTGCCCGAATTCGGGAGATGGTGGAGCTGCGCGACCCGTTGCAGTATGTCGCCGCTCTTCATGCACTGATCTGGGAGGCGCTGAACACGTTGCTCCGGGAATCGAAGGAGACCACGGAGAGCCTGCTCGGCGGGTACAGCCGGTATGAACCGCTCTTTGAGTTTCTGCTCGATCACTGTACCGCCGGAATCGACGTGGCGCAGATGGCCCGGATCATGCACATGAACAAGGAGACCTTCTCCAAGAAGTTCATCTATGACACCGGACTTTCACCCAAACACTTTTTCTCGCGGCTGCTGGTGAAACGGGCGGAACGGATCCTGGCCGGAACAGAACTTTCGATCCGGGAGGTGGCGGACCGGCTAAATTTCTGCAACGAGTTCTACTTTTCGCGCTTCTTCCGGCGGCATCTGGGCTGTTCACCGCGGGAGTACCGGAAACTCTATCGGGTGCTGGCGGGCGATCCGGCGGGTGCGGCGGAACGGCGCGCGGGGAAAGGGGAAAATCCGTCTTGACCTCCCCCCGGCGGAACGGATCCTGCTCCCGCGGCAAGTCGGCGGACGGCACCTTGAAAAAATTAAATTTTCGAACCTTCTCAATTGCGAGACAGAGCTTCTTCTCCTTTTCTCCGTCGATGGTGTGTGGATTCTACGGTTCCTGCTGCGATACGGTCTACTTCAACGCGGCACGGCTGTCCCGGCGAAAGGTACCGGAGGGGCACGAGCTGGTGGCGCAGTTGTCGAAACTGACCAGCAACTCCAGTTCGTCGCGGTACGGATGATTCGGGGGGCAGACGTTGTTGATCTGTACGTGACAGCCGCGGATGCGGCAGAGGAGAAATCTAATGCCGAAATTCTGAGTCGGTGCGACTGCTGGCACGGAACGATCTGCCGCCGGGGAGGTGAGCGGATGAAAATGATGACGGTGTATAACCCCTTGACTTTTGGCTTCGGCGTACTATATTCCTGCAACACAGGATGTGCAACCATGACGGAAAACCGGATCGGCAGAAAAATCAATCAGTACCGGAAAGAGAAGAATCTCACCATCAAGGAGTTCTCCGAACTCTCCGGCATCAGCACCGCACTGGTCAGCCAGCTTGAGCGCGGCATCGGCAACCCGAGTTTGAGCGTGCTGCGCCTCATCAGCCGGACGCTGGGAATCTCACTTTCCTCCCTCTTTCTCGAAGAGATCGACAACGCTTCGCTGATCCGCCGACGAGAGGACCGCGAACGCATCCACAACCCCGGCGAAAAGGATGCCGTCTATTTCAACCTCACCCCCGGCCCGCTGAAGTCCGGCGTCGAACTCCGCCTCATGGAGCTGCCTCCCGGATGCGAAACCAACGACGGATTCTCCCAGCACTTCGAGGAGGAGACCGCCTATCTGGTCCGCGGCGAGGCGGTGATCCTCTTTGAGGAGGAGGAGTTTCTGCTCCGCGCCGGAGACACCGTGCGGATCCTGCCGTTGCGCAAACATAAACTGCGCAATCCCGGGCGGGAACCGGTCCGGGTGCTCTTTATCCGGAGCAAGCTGAACTACTGAAGCTCCGCCGCGGCGTTGAAGCTGAGCTGCCCCGCTTCGTTCCGCCCGCAACAGAGAAAGGTGCTTCCCATACGGATGCCGCCGACGGTCAGAAGTTCCGGCGCCCGCACGGCGGAGAGAAAGTGCAGTTCCACCTCGCAAAAGCGCGGCGAACCTTCTCCCGGTTCGGTCGCGCAGTCCTGCACCAGGCCCGCGTATTCGGCATTGTTGAGGTGGCCGTTGACATCCTCCATCGTCGGCCGGATGCGGATCTGAAACCGGTCGGGGACTTCCGGTTCCGGCAGTTTGGCCTCCAGCGGGGAAATAGTCCGGCTTCTCCGCATTCGGGGGCAGGGCGGCCGGCAGCTGCTCCAGCCGGACCGGCCGCAGTTTTTCCGCTGAAAGCAGCAGCCACGCGCTCGACGCGACCGCGAGTTCCCCGCCGTCCTCTCCGGTCAGCCGGAACTGGCGGTGCGCGAAGAGGCGGCGGAAGCCGTTCGGCCAGGTTTCCACCGTGACCGGTTCTCCGATTGCCGGATAGCGGCAAATCGACAGATGAAGCCGCGACAGCACCCAGAGCAGCCCCCGTTCGGAAAGCGCCTCCAGCCCCACGCCGAGCCGTGCGGCATGGTTGGCGGCGGCCTCCTGCAGAAAATCAAACCAGCTGGAGAGTTTCAACATTCCGTTCCGGTCGGTCTCCCGGCAGCGGACGCGGAAGGTTTCCCGATGGGTCGGCGGCGGTTGAAGATCCTTCATTTGGATTGTTCTCCCGAAATTACGGTTTGCGCAGCGGGCAGTGCCCGAAACGCTGACGTTCATGGTTGGCGAAACTCCACAGCTCCGGATCGCGGGCGAGCCGCTTCACCAGCGCGGTGGCGGAGATCCCGCACCGTTCCGCCGCCGGTTTCAGCTCCCACTTCTCTTCTTCCAGCAGGTCGAGCAGATGGGCCAGCATGAACGGGTAATCGGCGTGATCGACGGCGCATTCGACCCGTTCCGGCGGCGTCGCCGGACTCTGCCGGACCTGATAGGCGACTGCCAGCCGGAGTTTGCGCAGCGCGGCGGCGCGGTTGCGATGCTGGCTGCGTTCGGTGCAGTCCTCCGCGACGACGCCGAACGCAGCCAGCCGCACCCGGGCGGCGCTGGATGTCTTGTTCCGCTTCTGTCCGCCGTTGCCGGTCCCCTTGAAGAACTCCAGTTCACAGCATGCGGAAAGGGCGGAATCATCCAGTTTCAAAATTTCATCGCGATTTTCCATCGAATCGGCTTTCAATTTCTCTGTTTTGGAGTTACAGTTATATTAATGGTTTTTACGGAGATTTCAAGCGGCATCGCCGCAATTTTTCTGATGGAGAGAGTGGAATGAAAGTTCTGGTCGTCGGTTCCGGCGGGCGCGAACACGCGCTCGTCTGGCAGTTGAAACAAAGTCCCGAGGTGGAAACCGTCTACTGCGCCCCCGGCAACGCCGGGATTTCCGCCGATGCCGAATGCATTCCGATCGGCGTCGGCGAACTTGAGAAGCTCGCCGATTTCGCGGCGGAACACGCGGTGGATCTCACCGTCGTCGGCCCCGAGGCGCCGCTCTGCGACGGCATCGTCGATTGCTTCCGCAAACGGGGGCTCTGCGTGTTCGGTCCCGACCGGCGGGCCGCGCAGCTCGAAGGCAGCAAGGATTTCGCCAAGAGCTTCATGCTCAAGTACGGCATCCCCACCGCGAAGGCGGCCACCTTCACGGCGGAAGCTCCTGCCGCGGAGTATGTGAAGAAGGAGTTTGCTTCCGGTGCAAAGGGGATCGTCATCAAGGCGGATGGTCTCGCCGCGGGCAAGGGGGTGCTGGTCGCCGATAACGAAGCGGACGCGCTCGAATTCCTCGCCGGATGCTTCCACGGCACTTTCGGCGCCGCCGGTGCGAAGGTGCTGGTTGAGGAGTGTCTCGTCGGCGAAGAGGCGTCGATTCTGGCGTTGACCGACGGCAACACGATCGTGCCGCTGGTCTCTTCGCAGGATCACAAGCGTGTTTTCGACAACGACGAGGGGCCGAACACCGGCGGTATGGGGGCCTATTCGCCCGCGCCGGTGGTGACCGATGCGGTGTGGAAGAAGATCGATGCGGAGATCCTTCAGCCCTTCCTGCGCGGCATCCGGGCGGAGAAGCTCAACTTCCGCGGGGTGATCTTCGTCGGAATCATGGTCGTCGACGGGGAGCCGAAGGTGCTGGAGTTCAACGTCCGTTTCGGCGATCCCGAAATCCAGCCGGTGATGCGCCGGTTCGAGGGGACTGGTTCGACGTGCTCAAAAAGACCGCCGAGGGGCGGCTTGCCGAGGCGGAACTGGCCTGGTCGCCGGAACCGGCGGTGTCGGTGGTGCTCGCTTCCGGCGGATATCCCGGCAGTTACGCCAAGGGGTATCCGATCTCCGGACTCGATGAGGCCGCTGCGACCGGCGCGGTGGTGTTCCACGCCGGAACCTCCTTCGACAAGGAGGGGCGGATCGTCAACTCCGGCGGCCGGGTGCTCGGAGTCTCCGCCCGCGGCCGCGACATCCGCGAGGCGATCAAACACGCCTACGAGGCAGTGGACAAGATTTCGTTCAAGGACGGCTTCTGCCGCCGGGATATCGGCGCAAAAGCCTTGAAACATTTGAAGTAACCAGAAGAAAAGAAGGATGTGTGAAATGAAACGTACGATTCTCGCTGTCTGCGGTGCGGTGCTGGCCGGAGCGATGTTCTGCGGCTGCACCACGGTGGAGTCCACTCAGAAATTCAACGCGCTCGGACTGGGTACGCCGAACGAGAAGGCGGTCTGTCAGACCTTTGTCGAGATTCCCGGATACTACTTCTGGGGGCTGCCGCTGCTGGTCGGCAGTGCGGCGGGCGATGGAAAGTGCGCGCTCTTCCAGTACACCGGAACCACGGAGAATGTGGTCAATCTGCTGACCCGAGAGGCGAAGTCCAAGGGGGCGGCGCGGGTGATCAACGTGCAGTGTACCGTGACTGAGACGCCGGTCTGCTTCTTCCTCTTCACCCGCCGTTCGATGCAGGCATCCGGAACCGGCGTCCGTTCGAAGGATGCCGCGGTGAGGAACGCCGTGCACCAGTACGAGATGGCGCCGTAGGCTGGCGGAAAGGAGCGCCGGCGTCTGATGGAAAGCAGGGAGAACAAACCCAAGGTATTTGTGCTCGACACCAACGTGCTGCTGCACAGTGCGCAGAGTGTTGAATCGTTTCAGGACAACGACGTCGTCATTCCGATGGCGGTGGTTGAGGAGCTGGACAAGTTCAAGAAGAACTCCGACGAGCTCGGCCGCAATGCGCGGCAGGTGATCCGTTATCTCGACCGCCTGCGGCAGAAGGCGCTGCCGAAGACCGGGCAGCTTCGTCAGGGGGTTCCGCTTTCGAGCATTTCCGCCTCCGCGACCGGGAAGCTGTTCGTGTTGACGGCGACGACCGGGCAGGACACCCCGGTGGCCCGCAAGGTCGATGCGACCTTCGGCAGCGAACTGGCCTACTCCTCGCCGGACAACCGGATTCTCCGCGTCGCCTACGACCTCAAGCGCAAGGGGCGGCGGGTGATTTTCATCAGCAAGGACATCAATTTGCGCATCAAGGCGGATGCTCTCGGCATCGCGGTGATGGATTTCGAGCGGGGCAAGGTGAACAGCTCCTCGCTTTACACCGGGTTTCGCGAGGCGGAGATTCCGGCGGCGGAGATCGATAAACTCTACCGTGAGCATCATCTGCCGGCGCGTCCCTTCGGTTTGCTCCCCAACGAGTTTCTGGTGGCGACGGCGGAAGGGAATCCGAAACAGTCGGTGATTGCCCGCTGCCGGGCCGATGAACTGCTCGTGCCTGTGGACCGTTCCAAGACCGATTCGGTGTGGAACGTTAGTCCGCGCAACCGGGAGCAGCGCATGGCGCTTGACCTTCTGCTCGATCCGGCGGTGAAGCTGGTGACGCTGGTCGGCGGAGCGGGGACCGGTAAGACGCTGCTGGCTCTGGCTGCCGCCATGCAGCTGGTGCTCAACGAGAATCTCTACGACCGGATTCTGGTGTCGCGCCCGATCATTCCACTCGGCAACGACATCGGATTTCTGCCCGGCGACAAGGGCGCGAAGCTGGCGAGCTGGATGCAGCCGATCTTCGACAACCTCGATTTCCTGCTGGGCGGCGAATCGGAACGGCGGGCGAAGAGCTCTTCGCGCTATTCGACCGAGGGGTTGATCAATTCGCACAAGCTGGAGCTGGAGGCGCTGACCTACATCCGTGGGCGGAGCATCCCGCGGCAGTACGTGATCGTGGACGAGGCGCAGAATCTGACGCCGCACGAGGTGAAGACGATCATCAGCCGCTGCGGGAAGACACCAAGATGGTGCTGACCGGCGATCCTCATCAGATCGACAATCCCTATCTGGATGCGTCGAGCAACGGCTTGAGTTACACGGTGGAGCGGTTGAAGGGGCAGCATGTATTCGGGCACGTCACACTGGCGCGCAGCGAACGCAGTGAACTTTCGGCGCTGGCGGCCTCTCTGCTGTAGAGCAGCCGCGAGCCTCCCGCCCGGGCTTGGCTGCGCCTCGTAAAAGCGCGGTCAGCGCCGCGAGCGCGTTCTTCCCGGTTAGGTTCGCGCTCTTGTTTAGCGCGGTCAGCGCCGCGATAGCTTCCCTCTCAACTTGGCTCGCGCTCTTGTTTAGCGCGGTCAGCGCCGCGATAGCTTCCCTCTCAACTTGGCTCGCGCTCTTGTTTAGCGCGGTCAGCGCCGCGAGCGCATGTGAGAGAACTGCTTTGCGGAACGCAAAGCAGCAAGGAGCGATTGCGACGCAGTCGAACGGAGTCGAGCGGGCCGCTCCGGCGATTGAGGAGTTGGCGGGCGAAGCCCGACAAAGTAAAAGCCCGCAGGGCCGCGTGCGGATTAGTATCAATCCGGTTTTGTTTTCTCACGGGCGAGGAGGTTTGGAGGGCGTCCGGCCCTCCAGCCCCCTCGAGCATCAAATTCTTGTGGAAGTTCCGCATTCCGCCCCCCTCCTGTCCGCGTCCTGCAGAAGTCGGAAGATTCCGCTCCGGTATCGTCTCCGCCCATTCGGGGGGAGGTCTGGAGGGAATCCGCCCCTCCAGCCCCCCTCGAGCATCAAATTCTTGTGGAAGTTCCGTATTCCGTCCCCCCCCTCCTGTCCGCGTCCTGCAGAAGTCGGAAGATTCCGCTCCGGTATCGTCTCCGCCCTTTCGGGGGGAGGTCTGGAGGAATCCGCCCCTCCAGCCCCCTCGAGCATCAAATTCTTGTGGAAGTTCTGCATTCCGCCCCCCTCCTGTCCGCGCCCTGCAGAAGTCGGAAGATTCCGCTCCGGTATCGTTTCCGCCCATTCGGGGAGGTCAGGAGGGCGTCCAGCCCTCCAGCCCCCTCGAGCATCAAATTCTTGTGGAAGTTCCGTATTCCGTCCCCCCCTCCTGTCCGCGACCTGCAGAAGTCGGAAGATTCCGCTCCGGTATCGTCTCCGCCCTTTCGGGGGGGAGGTCTGAGGAAATCCGCCCCTCCAGCTCCCATGATCATGGGTTCTTGAGCAGAAGGAGGCCGGAATTTGACGGGTTACTCATGATTTCCGCTGTTTCTGGTTTATTTTCAGGTGTTGTACCGTTTTCTGGCGGAAAGTCAAATCGGCCTCCGCTCCGACTCCCGAAACGATGGAATATTCACCGCGATACCCTCTGCGTTGGTGGAAAAAATCAGTTCCCGTGCTACAATAAGCAGCGTGCAGAACCATTCACAAAAGGGAGTGATCCATCATGAACGACATGCTCTATTGCATCCGAATCTGCGACGAGTCCGGCGATTTCAATCTGACCGCGGAGATGCTCGCCGCGCTGGAACTTGATTTCAGCAGCTGGGAGGACCGGGAGAATCCGCGCGTCATCCATACCGTTTACGCGCAGGATCCAGAGAGCGCCGCCGCCAATCTCGAACGGCTCCGGACCGCAATTCCCGAGTGGAAACCGCTCGGCGTCCGGATCGGCGCGCTCGAGACCTTCGAGATGAAAAAGGAGGACTGGGCCGAGGCGTGGAAGAAGTATTTCCACCTCATCCCCATCTCCGACCGGCTGATCATCAAGCCGAGCTGGCTGGAGTGCGAGGAGAAACCCGGCCGGAAAATTCTGGAAATCGATCCGGGAATGGCGTTCGGCACCGGGCAGCACGCCACCACCTTCTACTGCCTTGAAGTGATCGACCGCCTGTCGACCGATCCCGAAGTGAAAAGTCTGCTTGACGCCGGATGCGGTTCCGGAATCCTCTCCATCGCCGCCGCCCTGCTCGGCTACTCCCCGGTGGATTGTTTCGACAACGATCCGGAAGCGGTCGAGGTCTGCCGCGAGAACCTCGAACGAAACCGGATCACCGGGGTGACGCCGACGGTGGGAGACGCCGCCGTCTATTCCGGGCGGCCGGAGAAATATGATCTGGTCTGCGCCAATATTCTCGCGCATCTTCTGCTTGCCTTCCGGGGAGAACATCGTTTCCTGGGTGCGCCCCGGCGGCTATCTGGCGCTGGCCGGAATTCTCACCGGCGAATTCGATGCGCTGAGCCGGGCATTTCAGGAGCTTGGATTCCGGGAGCTGGAACGCCGTACGCTGCGGGAATGGACCAGCGGACTGTTCCGCAAAGAGTGACGGCAGAGGGATTTCGACATTTTGCCCCGGAATTCTACTTGAAATCCGGGGCGAGGCATGGTATACTTTATAGATGCTGCCCTCCCGGCAACGCCTGGAGACGGAGTCAGAACATTCATTATTCACCAGTTACGAGAGAGTTGAAATCATGGATTATTCACGTTATTTCCGCGATTATCCCACCCCCGACGGCCGGTTCGGACCGTACGGCGGCGCTTATCTTCCGCCGAAACTTATGGCGGCGTTCCAGGAGATTCAGGATGCCTACCAGTCCATCTGCCGCTCGGCGCACTTCATCAACGAGCTGCGCCGCATCCGGCGGGAGTTTCAGGGACGGCCGACACCGGTTTATCATTGTGACCGGCTGTCGCGACTGCTGGGCAACTGCCAGATCTACCTCAAGCGGGAGGATCTCAACCATACCGGCGCCCATAAGCTCAATCACTGCATGGGAGAAGGTTTGCTCGCCAAATTCATGGGCAAGAAACGGCTGATTGCGGAAACCGGCGCCGGCCAGCACGGTGTGGCGCTCGCCACTGCCGCCGCCTACTTTGGGCTGGAGTGTGAAATTCACATGGGGAAGTCGATATCGCCAAGCAGGCGCCCAACGTGACCCGCATGAAGATTCTCGGAGCGAAAGTGGTTCCCGTCACCTTCGGGCTGAAGACACTGAAAGAGGCGGTGGATTCCGCTTTCGAGTCCTATGCGAAGAATTACAAGGATTCGATCTACTGCATCGGCTCTGTGCTCGGGCCGCATCCCTTCCCGCTGATGGTGCGCGACTTCCAGTTCTGCATCGGGGAGGAGTCGCGTGAACAGTTCATGTCGATGACCGGCCAGTTGCCGGATGCGATCTGCGCATGCGTCGGCGGCGGCAGCAATGCGGCAGGCTCCTTCGCCGCCTATCTTGCGGATCCGGTCGACATCTACGGAGTTGAACCGCTCGGGCACGGCTCCCATCTCGGCGACCATGCCGCTTCGCTGACCTACGGCACACCGGGTTCGATGCACGGCTTCGACAGCTACATGCTTAAGGATGAATCGGGTGGGCCGGCGTCGGTCTATTCGATCGCCAGCGGCCTTGATTACCCCTCGGTCGGGCCGGAACACGCCTTCTGGAAGGATCTCGGCCGCGTCAACTATGTCACCTGTACCGACGAAGAGGCGGTGGACGCGTTCTTCAAACTCTCCCGCTACGAGGGAATCATTCCGGCGCTGGAGAGTGCGCACGCGGTCGCCTATGCGATGAAATGGGCGAAAACCCATCCGTACGGTTCCATTCTGGCGACCTGCTCGGGCCGCGGCGACAAAGACGTCGACTATGTGGTCGAGCATTACGGTTATGGCGAAAACTACAAGTTTGAACCGGAGGAGAAATAACTCATGCAGACGTGCGAGCTCGACATTGACGGAATCCTGTTCAACGGAGTGCGGATTCCTACGCAGAACGGAACAATTCTGTTGATTCAGGGCCGCACGGCCAACCTCGGCTGCGGCTACTTCGCGACGGCAACGGCGGACAAGTTGAACGACCGCTTTGCCGTGGTGACAGGCGTCGGCAGTTTTGCCGACATGATGGAGGCGAAGGTGATTGCCGTCAGCGCCGCGGCCGCCTCATGCGGCGTAACGGTCGGAATGAACGGCCGAAATGCGCTTCTAACCATGGAGAAGTGTTGACATACTCCGGCTGCGGAATGTAAAGCGGCGGAGAGACGCGCAGACCGGCTCCGCCGCCCAAGCGGAATGCGGCTGAGCATTACGAACAGCCGGAAAAGGTCTGCGGCGTTCGGGAGGCCGGGGGCAATGGTGTCGCGATGATCTGCCGGGCGCAGGGTTCGAAGCTGGAGAACTCCGGGGTTCCGGCAGATCCGGCGATTGCGAAATCGCTCGGAGGTCGGAAACGTTCTGCACACATCCATGACCATGTCTTCACCTTCCTGCTTCGAATTTTTGGAGACGCACCGGCAGGCGGTTGCCGCCATACGGCAGGCGCCGCCAGCCGGTGTCGAATTCTACCTGCCATTCCTCTTTTTTTCGCCGGAGCTGCCGGAGCTTCCCCACGTTCGGTCCGGAAAATCCGCTTTTTTCTCTTTTTGACTTGCAAATGCAAACGTTATCGTTTATTTTGAATAGAGAGCGTGATCTCCCGTGCCGAGCTGAAAGCGCAGGGGGGATGGTACGGGGAACAATTGTCAGAATCGGAGAGGGAGCCATGGCTTCGACAATCGTGGATGTGGCGGCGAAGGCGGGGGTGTCGGTCAGCACTGCTTCGCGGATTCTCAACGGCGGAACCAAAGGGTTGCGCCGCGATGCCGTCGGGCGGGCGGAAGCGGTGCTGGCGGCGGCGAAGGAGCTGTGCTACCGGCCGAACCAAACTGCCCGCGGGCTGGTGCTCAAACGGAGTTTCACCATCGGAGCCGTGGTGACGGAAATTCACAATCCGGTGCGGACCCGGCTGATCGATGCACTTCGCTCCATTGCCTTTCAACGCGGCTTCGGGGTGATGGTATCCGGCGTGAACTGGGGAGAAGATCCCGGCAGGCAGCTAAACAACCTGCTCAACCATCAGGTTGACGGGCTGATCCTCTCCCATCTGCCGAACTATCCTGAAGTGCTGCAACAGAGGCTGCGGGAATGCGGGATTCCGGTTGTCGGCTTCGGTATCGCCGGGGCGGCGGGATTTGACAATCTTGCGATCGATTATACGCAGGCGGTCTACGAACTTACCCGCCATCTGCTTGAACGGCATGGGGCAAGGAGGATCCTCTTTGCCGGTGGTGGTGCAAATTCTTCGCGTTACGAAGGATACTGCCGGGCGATGCAGGCGTTTGCACTTCCGGCGGCCCCGCACAAGGAGGTCGAAAAAGTCACTCTGGCAAGCGGCTACGCCACGGGATGGAACCTCGCCGCCGACGGACCGGTTCCGGAAGCGGTCGTTTGTCACAATGATATCTTCGCGATGGGGCTTATTGCCGGACTTCGCGACGCCGGTTATTCTGTTCCGGGGATGTTCTGGTGACCGGGATCGACAACATCGAGTTCGCTGCGTACAGCAATCCCCGCCTCTCCAGCGCGGGGGGTGGAGGTCGAAATGCTGGCCGAACAGTTGTGCGAGCGACTCTTCCGCCAGATCGACGGAGCGCGTTCGACCGACGTACATGAAACGGCAATCCCCGTCCGCTGCTTTTTCCGGGAGTCCTGCGGCTGCCGCGAAATTCTGCCGCAATGAGAAGCTGCAGACACGTTATGGAGAAAATAATGAACTGTATGAATCTGGATCCTGTCGTGGAAAAAATCGTCCGTGTGCTTCAAGCTCATAAACTTGTGCGGCCGGGTGAGTATTGCCGTTTTCTGTGGGATTCTCCCGGGAAAAACCGCAAACTGGGGAATAATGAATACGGTTGTGCCGATGCCGTCAACATCCGTTATTCCCTGGGGATGCCCGGTGCGGAACCGGGGAACGGGAGGAGACCATCCGTACGCTGCAGGCGTTTCAGGACCCGGAAAGCGGCCTCTTTCAGGAACGTGACCATCATCCGTACCATACGACGGCGCACTGTATTGCCGCATTGGAAATCCTGGATGCGGCACCGCTCCATCCGGTCCGGGCGCTGGAGCAGTACGAAACTCCGGAAGGAATTCTCTCCCTGCTGAATTTGCTCGACTGGAGCGGCAACCCCTGGGGGCAGTCCCATCGAGGCGCCGGCGTATTTGCTTCGCTGCTGATTCTCCGCCGGTGCGGTCTTGCCTGGCAGGACGCCTATTTCGACTGGCTCGCCCGGCACTGCGATCCGCGGCGGGGGCTGGGGGTTGGCGGTAGTTTCGGGGCGAAACCGCTCTGCCACCATCTGAACGGCTGGTTTCACTATCTCTTCAACCATCTGGCGGCGCGCCGACCGTTTCCGCACGCGGAAGCGTTGATCGACAGCTGTATCGAACTCTACCGGAAGAACGAGCTGGGGGAGCCGCCGCAGGTGATCTTCGCGCAGGAGTGCAGTTTCCGTGAGATCGACTGGATCTTTGCGGTCCATCGCGCCTCCTGTCAGACGCCGCACCGCCACCGGGAATGCATGGAACTGCTGCGCGACTGCGCCGGACAGTTCGTCTCCTATCTGGCTTCGGTTGACGAGACCCGCGACGAGGGGATGAACGATCTGCACGCCCTGTTCGGTGCGGTTTGCGCGCTCGCCGAGCTCCAGCTCGCACTGCCGGGAGAACTGCGCAGTTCGGTTCCGCTGCGGAATGTGCTGGACCGGAGGCCTTTCATCTGAGCACGTTTGTTCCGGAAAATCCCTCCGGACCATACTTGTATTCTTGACAGAACGTGCTAAATTATCCCGATTCCAGAGAATGGGGGGCACCGCCTCCCAGCAGCCGAAACAACCGCGCCCGGTGGTTCCGGCGGTAATCTGCTGTCTTTGAACAAAGGAGGTTCATTGATTATGGGAGAGACCAGAGAATTCAAAACTGAAGTCCGGCAGCTGCTGGATCTGATGATTCACTCACTGTATTCCAACCGCGACATTTTCCTGCGGGAACTGGTGGCCAACGCCGCCGACGCCATCGACAAGGCGCGGTTCGAGAGCCTGACCCATCCGGAGATGGCGAAGAAGTGGGAGATCCGCATCACGCCGGATAAAAAGGCGAAGACCCTGACCATCAGCGACAACGGCATCGGCATGACGCAGGATGAGGTTGTTGAGAACATTGGCACCATCGCCAAGAGCGGCACCCGTGCGTTTCTGAAACTGCTGGAGGAGCAGGGGTCGAAGAAAGAGGAACTGCCCGAACTGATCGGTCAATTCGGCGTCGGATTCTATTCGGCGTTCATGGTGGCGGGCGAAGTGGTCATCGTCACGAAGAAGGCCGGTTCGGACGCCCCCGCGGTGCGCTGGAGCAGCCGCGGAGAGGGCGAGTATGAGCTCGATTCGGCGGAGAAGAGCGAGCCCGGCACTGAAATCACCCTTCACCTCAAGGAGGATGCCCAACAGTATCTGGAAAGCTGGAAACTGAGCGGAATCATCCACAAATACTCCGATTTCATCGAGTATCCGATCGTCATGCCGGAGGTCAAGGTCAATGAGGACAAGACCGAAACCGTCACCGACCGGGTGCTCAATTCGCAGAAGGCGATCTGGCTGCGGAAGCCGTCGGAGATCACCGAGGAGGAGTACAAGAGTTTCTATTCGCACCTCTCCAACTTCGGCGGGACCGAATATCTGAAGGCGATTCACCTCTCCGCCGAGGGGACCAGCGAGTTCAAGGCGTTGCTGTTTCTGCCGAAGCAGGCGCCGTTCAACCTGCTGATGCCGGATTTGCAGAAGCGTGGGCTTCAACTCTACGTCCGCCGTGTCTTCATCACCGACGAGTGCAAGGAGCTGATTCCGGACTATCTGCGGTTCGTCTGCGGTGTGGTGGATTCCAACGATCTGCCGCTCAACGTGTCGCGCGAGATTCTCCAGGAGAATCCGCAGCTGGCGCGGATTGAGAAGGCGGTGACGGCGAAGGTGCTGGGCGAACTCAAGAAACTGCTGGAAACGGACCGGGAGGCCTATGCGGGCTTCTTCCGGGAGTTCGGCCGGATCTTCAAGGAGGGGCTTCACACCGACTTCGCCAATGCCGAGAAGCTCAAGGAACTGGTGATGTACGAGTCGATGAATACCGAACCCGGCAAGATGATCACGCTCGGCGAATATGTCGAGGCGATGCCGGAGTCGCAGAAGGAGATCTACTACATCACCGGAGAAAAGCGTGAATCGGTCGCGTCGTCGCCGGCGCTGGAATATTTCCGGTCGAAGGGGTATGACGTGCTGTTCATGACCGACCCGATCGACGACTGGATCATGCAGCAGATGTTCCAGTACCGCAAGAAGAACTTCAAATCGATCGCGAAAGGTGATTTCGAGGTGGAAGGCGCGGCGGAGACATTGAAGGCGGCGCAGGAGAAGTTCGCCGGCCTGGTGGAGTTTCTGAAAAAGGCATTGGGTGACAAGGTGGGCGAGGTTCGTTTTTCGGCGCGTCTTACCGACAGTCCGTGTTGCCTGATCACTGAAGGCAACGCGTTGAGTCCGCATCTGGAGCGGCTGTTCAAAGCGATGCATCAGGAGATTCCGGAGAGCAAGCGGATTCTCGAACTGAATCCGAAACATCCGCTGATTGAAGCGATGTTCGAGCTGAGCAAACAGAGCGACAAGGCGCCGGAACTGGAGATGTACGCGAAGGTTCTGTTCGACCAGGCGCTGCTGACCGAAGGCAGTCCGCTGCCGGATCCGGCGGCATTTGCACGCGAAGTGACCAAGCTCCTGCTGAAGGGAATCGGCGGCAGGGAGTAGGATTCCGGGATGCGCCGGCGGTGAAAATGGATTCCGCCGGCGCATGTTGTGGATCAATTTTTAAAAAACGTTGATATCGCGCTTGAAAAACAAGAATTCCGGCGCGATATTTAGGCCGTTTCCGGAGAGATGGTCGAGTGGTTTAAGGCAGCGGTCTTGAAAATCGCCGTGGCGCAAGTCACCGAGGGTTCGAATCCCTCTCTCTCCGCCATTCTTTTTTCCCTTCCGATTTCTGGCAAAAGAGAATCTTTTATTCAAAAGCGATAAAAGTCATTGGTGTAAATGAACTTGCGAAAATTGCAGAGGTGTGTTTGAAACACACTCAGAATCTGAAAAAAGGTCTTTTTCAGAGAAAAATCATGATTCCGGCGTCTGAATTCTGAGTTTTTCTGAAAAGGTCAAAAAAACATTTAAAGTAGTCGCTTATGCAAAAGCCAGATGCGAGAAGGAAAAACCTTTTGAGGAAAGGTTCTTTCCTTCTCGCGCTCTTCCTTTTCCAAACCTTTTTGAACCGCCTTGATTCAATTGGTAAACCCATTGAATCAAGGCAAGCTTGAAAAAATTGGTACAAAAACAGGGCGAATGCCCGCATCAGTTTCCGGATATTGAATCCGGCTGCAGCAAAAATCACATTCAGCTCATCACCCAGGCTGCCGCGCAGCTGATTGCGATTCATTCTGTGTTCGCTTTTACAATGTCCGATCACCGGTTCAATGGCTGATCGCCGGTTCCACCACCGGCGGAGAGAACGCGATGCTCGTTTTCGAAATCGATTCACGATTTGAACATCGCACCTGCCTTCATCATTGTGACCGCGATAACCGAGATCACAAATCGCCATTTCCGGTTCAAATCCAAGGATTTTGGACGCTTGCTGCAAAGCGGATTTCAGAGTATGTCCATCGTAGGGATTTCCCGGATACTGTAATGCCGCCCTTGAAAAAAGGGGTGCATTACAGGCAACTGGTCCCACCATTCATCGGGGAAAATGACAATCACAGCGGTTCCGGAAGAGGAGGCGATCAAGTTTACCGTCGAGTTCCCGGATGGCGTGGATCGCTGGGTGTATCCCGCCTACAGGCTGCTGTTGCCGCAGGAGTCGCTGGCCGGTGCCGCAGGAATCGCGTTTGAGATACGGCGGCTCATGCCGGGGAAAATCATTTTCTCCCGTGTGAACGCCCGCTGGGATGGTCTTTTAACGGGAGAGGGATTCCAGCCGCCGGAAACAGAGTGGCAGGAGCGTCGCGTTCTCTTTCACTCCGGTTTTGAGCCGGAGCGGATCAAAGAGCTCGAAATCGGGTTCAATCCGGCAGAGAAAAAGTTCAGCTGGATGCTCCGCAATATCCGTATCTTCTACACGCATTAGAACTCGGAAAAAGTTCGTACTTTCGAGTTGCCGAATTGTGCATTCGCCTTTTCGCCAGACGTCTCTTCCGTTCCTGCGTTGCGCGGGAATGGAAGAGACGCAGTTTGTTTGTAAAGTAAAATTTCCCTGCATCTCCCACCCCGGGATTTTTCAGGCAACATTCTGATTTCTGTCAGGGGAGCCGCAGGATGCACACCATGCCGCAACCGAGCAGAAACAGCAGGATTCCCACCCGGAAAAGCCGTCCGGTCTGATTCATGCGGCTGGCAAGAAAGTATTCCACCGTGTGTCCGTGCCGTCACCGGCCTCCACTCTCCGGCATTCCGCTGAAACGCCGCCATCCGGCAAAAGTTTCATCTGCCAGTAGCCGTAATGCCGGTCATCGCCATAGAAAAATCTGAGCAATTACATCAGCTCGGTTAACAGTCTGATGAACGAGGCGCCCCGGGTACAGCTCGCGGCGTTTCCACCCCGGATCACGCCGCCGCAATGAAAGCCGTCTTTTCCCCGTCTCAAGACGGGCCCGCCCGGACGTCACTGTGCCGCCCGGGCGATTCGTCCTGACACGCGGCCGGCTTCTGCCGTTCCGCGTTTCCAGGTGATCTTTTCCTCGTTTCGATGTATCCGGCTGTCGCCGGCAGGGAATCGCGACAAAAATGGTCATATGAAATCTCCGAGATGAACAAAATTGTAAAACTTCCGGAGCTGCCATTCGGGGAGTTCTCCTCAGAAGACAATGTTGGCATCAATTCTGCTTACAGGGGAGACAGACAACCGTTAACCGGAACCATGGAGGTTGAAAATGAGCGGTCTTGCAAAATTTTTTCATAGCCGGAATGCTGAGTGTCGTCGCTCCGCTGCTCATCATGGCGGCGGATCAGCCGACGCTCCGCATCGCATACAGCGACTGGCCCGGGTGGACCGCCTGGGAGATCGCGGATAAGAAGGGCTTTTTTCCAGAAGCACGGAGTGAAGGTCAAGCTCGAATGGTTTGAATATGGCCCCTCTCTGGAAGCCTTTTCCGTCGGCAAGGTCGATGCGGTCGGCCTGTCGAACGGGGATGCCATGGTGCTGAACGCGACGGGCGCACGCAATGTCATTATTCTCATCAACGATTACAGCAACGGCAACGACAAGATCGTCGCCCGTCCGGGAATCCGTTCGGTCAAGGGGCTGAGGGGAAAAAAGATCGGTGTCGAGTTCGGTTGTCTGAGTCATGCGCTGCTCATCAACGCTCTGACGAAGAACGGCATGAAGGAGTCCGACGTCAAACTGGTGAATATGCCGACTCATCAGGCCGCGCAGATCCTGGAGACCGGCGAGGTCGACGCGATTGTCGCCTGGCAGCCTCACTCCGGCAACGCTCTCAACCTGGTGAAGGGAGCCACTGCGGTCTATACCAGCGCTGACGAACCAGGTATCATCTACGACACGTTGACCGTTTCAACGGAAAGTTTGATGAAACATCGCAACGAATGGAAGAAGGTGGTTGCCGCCTGGTATGACGTCATCGACTTTCTGAATGATCCGAAAACTCGTCCGGAAGCGATTAAAATCATGGCCGACCGCGTCGGGGTTTCCGCCGGGAAATACGCGGAGTATATCGATGGAACCCGTTTTCTTACCGCGAAGGAAGCCATGGAACATTTCAAGAAGACTCCCGGATTCGATTCGATCTACGGCTCTTCAGAAATCGTGGACAAGTTCTTTTCTGAGAACAAAATCTATAAGAACAGTGTGAATGTGAACCGCCATATTACACCAGTCTTTACCAGAGAGTATCTGAATCGACAGAAGTAATCTTCTGTTTTTTCCTGAGGAATTGTATGATGAAAACGCGGAACGATGGCTGTTTTGCCATACGAAAAAATTAACCCGACGACAGGAATGCATCCTGCTGCTCCTTTCGTTCGCCCTGCCGCTCCTGCTCTGGTGCCTGGTAAGCTACGTGCCGTTTCTCTATCATCCGTTGGTTCGGGTGACGGACGCGGGCGACAGTTTCCTCTGTGCACCGGGCGACCTGGTCGAGCGAAGCGCATTTGAACAGGAGAACCGGGCTCTTGCCGAGGCCGGCAGCAACATCATGCGGGGAGAGCGGGCCAACCCCGCCTACCTCCCCGCGCCGCATCAGGTTGCCAGATCGCTGGTGACGGCGTTTCTGACGCCCCCCGCGCCGGGACGGAGAGGCCTGGTTTCATGAAAGCATCGGGCACAGTATCCGGATCGTCTTTCTCGGATTTCTGATTTCGTCGCTCTTCGGCGTTCCGCTGGGAATCCTCTGTGGCGCCTTTCCTTTTTTCGAGCGGCTGATCGAACCGTTCATCGAGTTTTTCCGATATTTCCCGGCTCCGGTGTTTTCCACCTTGTGTGTGGCGATTCTCGGAATCAACGATGCGCCGAAGATTGCGATCATCTTTATCGGGACCTTCTTTCAGCAGCTTCCGATGGTGGCGAACACGACCCGCAGCGCCGACGGCGCTTTGATCGAAGCGGCTCAGACGCTCGGCGCAACCAGAATGCGGATTTTGATGAAAGTCATTATTCCCGACGTTCTCCCGCGGCTCTACAAGGATATGCGGATTCTGCTCGGATGGGCGTGGACCTATCTCATCGTCGCGGAAGTGGTCGGCACCAGTTCCGGAATCAGCTGGTTCATCAATCAGCAGGCGAAATATCGCGATTTTTCCAACGTTTATGCCGCGATTATCATCATCGGATGCATCGGGTTGGTCTGCGATATGTTCCTCGCCTGGCTGGGGCGTCAGCTCTTCCCGTGGGAGAGCAAGCACAAGGGATTTCTCTATCGGGCGGCGGAAGAGATTTTCGGACCGCGCGACCAGGTGTTTTCCTTCGTTCTTTCCAAAGAGGAAAGGAGGCAGAGAGATGAACAGCATATTGCCTGATTACCGGACGATGATGAGTTCCGAAGTCCGTGACCGGCTTGACCGGCTGGTCAGACGGCCGGTTATCATGGAGGCGAAGAACGTGTTCAAGGAGTTTCCCGCTTCCGGAGGTAAGCTTTATACGGTGCTGAAGGACATTTTGTTTCAGGTTCACCAGCGGGAGTTTCTCTCGATCATCGGCCCATCCGGGTGCGGAAAATCCACGTTGATCCGCATTCTGGCCGGGTTGGAGACGGTTACTTCGGGGAGATCCTTCTGGATGGACACCCGGTCGTGAATCCCGGCGCGGAACGGGGAATGGTGTTTCAGAAATATACCCTCTTCCCGTGGCTGACGGTCTGCAGAAACGTCATGTTCGGTCTCGAATCCATCGGCAAGGATCGTGATACCGCGGAGAACATCGCTCTGCAGTGGCTGGATATCATCGGTCTGAGCAAGTATGCCGACTACTATCCCGGCCAGCTTTCAGGGGGGGATGCAGCAGCGGGTGGCGATCGCCCGGGCCCTCGCTCCGCAGCCGCGCGTCCTGTTGATGGATGAACCGTTCGGGGCTCTCGACGCGCAGACCAGGACACAGATGCAGAATTATCTGCTGGAAGTCTGGCGGAACATCGATATTACCATCATCTTCGTGACGCACGATCTGGATGAAGCGGTTTATCTTTCCGACCGCATTCTTGCCCTGAAGGCGAATCCCGGGGTGATTCATGAAGTCATCGAAGTTCCGCTGCCGCGGCCCCGTCGTGCCAGAATGCTTCAGGAACCGGAATTTCTTGCGACGCGGGAACATGTCAACCAGCTGATCCGTCCCACCGTCAAACGGGACGACGCGTGTGAATTCAAGGTCGTCAATATGGTTGGCGACAAAACATTTTTATAAGGGAGGTACCATCATGAACAATGACATCACTGACCGGATTGTGACGGAAAACATCATCGCCGGAGGCTGGAACTATTCCAGAATCATCCGCCGCGGACAAACTCTGCGGCTGACCGACATCGAAGGGGGAGGAAATGTCTCCGCGATGTTCTACAATGCGGCCAATTTTTCTGAACGCTTCAACCTCGGCGACACGCTGAAGATTCAGCATATCTGCCGCCTGACCCGGAACTGCTGCATCTATTCGGACATGGGGCGTATCCTCATGAGCGTCCCCGAGGATACCTGCGGGTGGCACGACATGCTCTGCGGCTGCGCTCATGCGGCCCTGATCGAGAAGAAGTTCGGGAAAAAGGAGTATCAGGAGGCCCATAACGACTTCTATCGCAACGGCTACGATTCCCTGCTTGTCGAGCTCGGCAAGCACGGCATGACCAAGCGTGACTTTACGGAGATCATCAACTTCTTCTCCAAGGTCGTCGTCGATGACACCGGCGCCATGAGTTTCGTGGAAAATAATTCCAAACCGGGCAGCTACGTCGATCTCAGGGCGGAGATCGACACGCTGGTCGTTCTCGACACCGGCATGCATCCGCTCAGCCCCGCAACGGAATATCCGCGCAAACCGATCAAGGCGACCGTGTACCGCTGCGAACCGGGGAAGAAGGAGGATCCCTGCTTCACCTGGTGTCCGGAAAATGAACGCGGTTTTATCGCAACTGAACTCTATCTTGCGTGAGGTGATGCCATGGTTACTCAATATCTTGAGAGCAAGCGGAATGAAGCGGATGCGGTCTACGTCGAGACCGTCAAGGCCGGTGCCGGATGGATGCATACCGTGAAAAAGGTCAGATCCTGCGGATTGTCGACATCAACGGCAATCAGGCGGTGGACACCATCTTCTACAACGCCGACGACATCTACGAACGCTACAGCGTGCAGCAGACGGTTCAGGCGCAGAGAAACGCTCTCGTCGGCCTGGGGACCGAATTGCGGTCCAACGATGACAACGTGATGCTCAAGGTGGTTGCGGACACCTGCGGCGACCATGACACCCTCGGCAGCGCCTGTTCCTGCGAGAGCAACATGATCCGTTACGGTTTCCATACCCGCTACATGCACGCGTGCCGGGAGACCTTTCTGGCCAAACTGCTCGCGACGCCGGGGATGGACAAGCGCGACCAGGTCAACAATCTGAACTTCTTCATGTACGTTCCGCTCGACGCGGAGGGGCGGCTCAACTTCGCCGACGGCATCTCCTCCCCGGAAAGTACATCGAACTGGAGGCCATGATGAACGTCATCGTCCTGGTGTCCAACTGTCCGCAGCTGAACAATCCGTGCAACGGGTACGATCCGACTCCGGTCAAAATGATCATCTGGGATGAGTGACGGGGGAGGGCGCCATGAATGGAAAACTGCTGGATGTTCCGAGAGACCGTTCTCGGGCGGTCTATTCGGAAACCGTCAAGGCCGGTACCGGCTGGATGCACATTGTGAAAAAAGGGCAGATTCTGCGGATTGTCGATCTCCGCGGCAATCAGTCGGTCGACATGCTTCTTTACAATGCGGGCAATCCGGCCGAGCGTTACAACGTGAACAACACTCTGACCGCGCAACGCAAGGCGTTGATCGAACTGGGAACGGAGATCCGTTCCAACGACGACAACGTCATGTTCCGGGTGGTTGCGGACACCTGCGGCGAGCACGACACGCTCGGCAGCGGCTGTTCCGCCGAGGGAAATGTGATCCGTTACACCGACCCGACCCGGTATATGCACAGCTGCCGCGACACGTTTGTCCGGAATTTTCTGGAGACTCCGGGAATGGATAAACGAGACCAGACCTGCAATCTGAACTTCTTTACGAAGGTTCTGCTCGACGGAAACGGCCGTCTGGAGTTCGCCGACGGTATTTCCGGTCCGGGAAAATACGTTGACCTGCTGGCGGAAATGGATGTGCTGGTGCTGGTTTCGAACTGTGCTCAGCTGAACAATCCCTGCAATGATTACAATCCGACTCCGGTTGAGATGATCATCTGGGATCAACAGGAGTAGAAGAGAGATATGTTTACAAAAGTTCTGATTGCGAACCGCGGCGAAATCGCATGCCGCATCATCCGCACGCTCCGAAAGATGGGAGTGGGGTCGGTTGCCGTTTATTCGGATCCGGATGCCACCGCCGCCCACGTGCTGCTGGCGGATGAGGCGGTGCGGGTCGGTCCTGCCGCCGCCGCGGAGAGCTATTTGAATGTGGAGGCGATTCTGGATGCCGCCCGCCGGACCGGGGCGCAGGCGATTCACCCCGGCTACGGTTTCCTGAGCGAGAATGCCGCATTCGCCCGGCTCTGTGCGGAAAACGGGATCGAATTCATCGGTCCCACGCCGGAGCAGCTGGTCGATTTCGGTCTGAAACACAAGGCGCGGGAGCTCGCGGAACGTTGGCAGGTGCCGCTCGTTCCGGGGAGCGGACTTCTGGAAACTCCGGCGGCGGCGAAGGCGGCCGCCGCGCAAATCGGCTACCCGGTGATGCTCAAGAGCACCGCCGGCGGCGGCGGCATCGGAATGTGCATCTGCCGGAACGACGCCGAACTCGAAGAGGGGTTTGAACGGATCGGGCGGCTGAGCCGCAACAACTTCAAGGAATCCGGCCTCTTCGTCGAAAAGTACATTGAGCGTGCCCGCCACGTCGAGGTGCAGATCTTCGGCGACGGCAAAGGAGGAATTGCGATTCTCGGCGAGCGGGACTGTTCCGTGCAGCGGCGCAATCAGAAGGTGGTCGAAGAGACCCCCGCGCCGAATCTGCCGGAGGCGACCCGCCGGGCGCTTCACGATGCGGCCCGCCGTCTCGGCGAGGGGGTCGCCTACCGCTCCGCCGGTACGGTGGAGTTCATCTACGACAGCGAGGCGGATCGGTTCTATTTTCTCGAAGTCAATACGCGGCTTCAGGTGGAGCATGGCGTGACCGAGGCGGTGTTCGGCATCGACCTGGTCGAGTGGATGGTCCGGCTGGCGGCGGGAGAGTTCCCGTTCGAACCCGGCCGTCGGTTTGTTCCGGAAGGGGCGGCGATGGAGTTTCGGGTTTACGCGGAGGATCCGGGCAAGAATTTCCAACCCTCCAGCGGGCTGGTGACTCAGGCGCTCTTCCCGGCGCAGACCCGGTGCGACACCTGGATCTCCACGGGGACGGAGGTCAGCGCCTTCTATGATCCGCTGCTGGCGAAGATCATCGTCAAGGGCGCGGACCGGGCCGAAGTTCTTCGGCTGGCGGAGCGTGCTCTGGCGGAGACGAAGATCGCCGGTTTCGAAACCAATCTGCTGCTGCTGCGGGATGTTCTCGCCATGGAGCCGTTCCGGGCGGGAACGGCCGGAACCTGGCTGCTCAAGCACTATCACTATGCGGCGCCGACGCTTGAAATTCTCGCGCCGGGTGCGCAGACCACTGTGCAGGATTATCCCGGCCGGCTCGGCTACTGGGCGGTCGGCGTTCCACCGTCGGGGCCGATGGATGCGTTCAGCTTCCGGCTGGCCAACCGGATTGTCGGGAACGCCTCCGAGGCGCCCGGTCTGGAGATGACGCTTTCGGGCGCGTCGCTCCGTTTCAACACCGGTGCGGTTTTCGCGCTGACCGGCGGTGACTTCCCTGCGACGCTGAACGGTACTCCGATTCCGCGGAACACGCCGCTGCGGGCGGAAGCCGGTGATGTGCTGAAGGTCGGCGTGACCCGTTGCGGTCAGCGCTGTTATTTCGCCGTCGCCGGCGGAATTGACGTGCCGCAATATCTCGGAAGCCGTTCCACCTTCACGCTCGGTCGTTTCGGCGGCCACGGCGGGCGGGCGCTCGCCGCCGGCGATGTGCTCCACATCGGGGAATGGAAGGCGACGGAGCCGCTGCAACCGTCGCCGGAGGCGCTGCCGAAGATCGGGAACACCTGGAACATCGCGGTTCTCTACGGGCCGCACGGCGCGCCGGACTATTTCACCGATGAGGACATCGAAGAGTTTTTCCGGGCCGAATGGGAGGTGCATTACAACTCCTCCCGCACCGGTGTCCGCCTGGTCGGCCCCCCGGCCGAAGTGGGCGCGTCCGGATGGCGGGGAGGCAGGTCTGCACCCCTCCAATCTGCATGACAACGCCTATGCGGTGGGCACGATCGACTTCACTGGCGACATGCCGGTGATTCTGGGCAAGGATGGTCCGAGTCTCGGCGGGTTCGTCTGCCCGGCGACGATCATCACGGCGGATCTCTGGAAGGTCGGCCAGCTTCGCAGCGGCGACAAGGTGAAGTTTGTTCCGGTCACGCCGGAGCAGGCGGCCGCGCGCCGGGAGGAGCTCGACGCGCTGCTGCAGAATCCGGACCGGAAGGATCTCGTTCTCCATGAACCGGTCGGAATCGTACCGAAATCGCCGATTCTGGCGGAGTTCCACCGGGAGGACGTCATGTCGCACATCGTCTGCCGTCAGGATGGCGACGCCTACTTTCTGTTGGAGTTCGGACCACCGGTCATCGATCTGCGTCTCCGGTTTACCGCGCATGCGTGGATGCTGAAACTCGAAGAGATGCACCTGCCGGCGATTCTGGACATCACGCCGGGAATCCGTTCCATACAGATCCATTTCGATCCGGCGAAGATGAAGCAGGAGCAGCTGCTGGAACTGATCGGCACTTTGGCGGAGAAGCTGAAAACGGAGACGATCAACTCCGTTCCGACCCGGACGGTCTACCTGCCGCTGAGCTGGGATGATCCCGCGACGCGTCTGGCGATTCAGAAGTACGTCAGCACGGTGCGGCCGGATGCTCCGTGGTGCTGCCCGAACAACATCGAATTCATCCGGAGAATCAACGGTCTCGATTCGGTCGGAGAGGTCGCGCAGATCGTCTTCGACGCGAACTACATCGTAATGGGGCTGGGCGACGTCTATCTCGGCGCTCCGGTGGCGACGCCGCTGGATCCGCGCCGCCGCCTGGTCACGACCAAGTACAATCCGGCGCGGACCTGGACCCCGGAAAACGCGGTCGGCATCGGCGGCGCCTACATGTGCGTCTACGGCATGGAGGGGCCCGGCGGATATCAGTTCGTGGGGCGGACGGTCCAGATGTGGAACCGCTTCAACGTCACGCCGGAATTCGAGGAGGGAAAACCCTATCTGCTCCGGTTCTTCGACCAGGTCCGGTTCTTCCCGGTCGGTGCGGAGGAACTGCTGGACATCCGGCGCGACTTCATTGCGGGGAAATACCACCTCCGCATCGAGAACAGTGTGTTCGACATCCGCGAGTATGAGAAGTTTCTGGAGGAGAACGCCGCCTCCATCGAGGCCTTTGAAACCAGGCGGAAGCGGGCGTTTGAAGAGGAGAAGACGCGCTGGATCGCCAACGGCCAGCTCACCTTCGAAAGTCACACTGTCGAAGCCGTTGCTCCCGCCGATGAAGCGGTGCTTCGGGACGATGAGAACGGAGTCTATTCTCCGGTTGCCGGCAGTCTCTGGAAGCTGAACGTCGCCGCGCCCGGCACGAAGGTCCATGCAGGGGAGGTGCTGGCGGTTCTGGAGAGCATGAAGACGGAGATCCCGATCGCGGCGGAGAGCGACTGCGAGGTGACCCGCATCTTCTGCTCCGCGGGAATGGAGGTCAAGAGCGGACAATGTCTGTTCGCTGTGAAAGAAAGTTGAACGGAGGTCGCCCCGTGTCCCGGTTCTCCTGCCTTTCGGGGCACGGGGGGCCTCTTTTTGCGAAGGGGTACAAAGGATGAACAGCGAATTGTCGATTTCCGCACTTCTGCGCTCCTACCGGAACGGCACGGAGACGCCGCGCAGGGTCCTGACCGGGCTGCTGCGCGCGTGTGCCGACGCGCCGGCCGGCATCTGGATTTCCCGGATCAGCGAGGCGCAGCTGGAGGAATTTCTGGCGCGGCTGGAGAAGAGTTCTCCGGAAGCGCTTCCGCTGTACGGCATTCCGTTTGCCGTGAAGGACAACATCGACGTGGCGGGGCTGCCGACGACGGCGGCCTGCCCGGATTACCTCTATCGGCCGGAACGTTCCGCCCGGGTGGTGGAGCTGCTGGTCGAAGCCGGAGCGGTCCCGCTCGGCAAGACGAACATGGATCAGTTCGCCACCGGCCTGGTCGGGGTCCGCTCCCCGTACGGGGCGGCGCCGAACCGGCTGGCACCGGGATATGTCTCCGGCGGTTCGAGCAGCGGTTCCGCGGCGGCGCTGGCCTATGGTCTGTGCAGCTTCTCCTCGGAACCGACACTGCCGGGTCGGGTCGGGTGCCGGCGGCGTTCAATGAGCTGGTCGGCGTGAAGCCGAGCCGCGGCGTGCTCAGCTGTCGCGGCGTGGTACCGGCGTGCCGTTCGCTCGACTGCGTCTCCCTCTTTGCCCGGAGTCTCGAAGATGCCGATATTCTGTTGAAGATGACCGCGCAGTTCGATCCGGAGGATGCCTACAGCCGGGTGCTCCCGGAGCGTGCGCCGCTGCCGATCCGCTGGAAGTTCGGCGTGCCGCGCGACGAGGATCTCGAATTCTTCGGCTGCACGGCGTATCAGGAGGCGTTTCAGCGGGCGGTAACGCGCATGGAGGATGCCGGCGGGGAAAAGGTGACGATCGACTTTTCGCCGTTCCTCGCGGCCGCGCGGCTGCTCTACGAAGGACCGTGGGTGTTTGAGCGCTATGCGGCGGTCGGGGAGTTTATTGAACGTCATCCGGAGTCGGTGCTGCCGGTCATCCGGTCGATCATCACGCCGTCGGCGCCCCCCCATCCGGCGGAGGTGTTCCGGGCGATGTACCGGCTGCAGGAGTGCCGTGCGGCCGCCGAGGCTCAGTTCGCGGGGGTGGATCTCCTCCTCACGCCGACCGCCGGAACCATCTACCGCATTGAAGAGGTCGAAGCGGATCCCATCCGGCTCAACAGCAACCTCGGATACTACACCAACTACATGAATCTGCTGGATTTCGCGGCGCTGGCGATTCCCGCGGGGAGGGCGGCTGGACTGCCGTTCGGGGTGACGCTGGTGGGGCGGGCGTTCGACGACCGCCTGCTTCTGGAGGCGGCGCGCCGTTTCCGCGGGGCGGAACACTATCCGATCGCCGTCTGCGGCGCACACCTCGCCGGAATGGCGCTCCATTCTGAACTGGAGGCGCTCGGTGCACGCTTTCTGGGAAGCGCGGAAACCGCTCCCTGCTACCGGATGTTCCTGCTGGAGAACGGTCCGCTGCCGAAACCGGCACTGCTGCGCACCGGCGGGAACGGGAGTTCGTTCCATGTGGAGCTCTACGATCTTACGGCAGAAGCGTTCGCCCGTTTTGTCGCCCGCATTCCACCGCCGCTCGGACTGGGAACGCTGGAGCTGAAGGACGGGCGCCGTGTTTCCGGCTTCATCGGGGAGGCGGCGGTCGCGGAGTGCGGCCGCGACATCTCGGAGTTTGCCGACTGGCGCGCCTGGGTCGCCGCGCAGGAAAAGGGCGCACGCGGAACCTGAAAAGAGGAGCGGTCACATGGTTGCCGATTGGCGGAATATGACGCAGGCCGAACTGGACGCGGCGTATGACAACTCCCGTGCGGTCGTTGACAGTCCGCAGATTCTGGCCGGCTTCGAGGAGCGCAGCCGGGCGCTGGCGGAGCGCCGGCCGGAGTTTCTGGATCTCCGTTACGGGCCGCGGGAGCGGCAGAGGATCGATCTCTTCTCCGCCGGTTCCGCGGGGAGCCCGTTGCTGGTTTTCATTCACGGCGGGTACTGGCAGATGCGTTGCAAGGAGACCTTCCGTTTTCTGGCGGAGGGGCCGTTGCGGCACGGCATATCGGTGGCGCTGCCCGGCTACACGCTCGCTCCTGAGCAGAGTCTTGCCGGAATCCTTGAGGAGATCCGCAGCGCATTGCGCTGGCTGCGGGAGCACGCCGCCGCGCTCGGGTTCGCCGGCTCCCGGATCGTGGTTTCCGGCTGGTCGGCGGGAGGGCATCTCGCCGCCATGATGGCGGACGAGCCGGGGGTGACCGGCGTGTTGGCCATCAGCGGAATTTTCGATCTGGAACCGATTCGCCACAGTTATCTCAATGAAAAGCTCCGCCTTGTTCCAGAGGATGTCGGAGAGTTGAGCCCTCAATGCCGGCCGCTTTCCGGGCGGCCGCTGATTGCAGTGTGCGGTTCGGCCGAATTGCCGGAGCTGCAGCGGCAGACCTGGGATTTTGCCCGGCTCCGGGCGGCGGCGAAACTGCCCGGCGGCGCTTTTACCCTCGCCGGACACAACCATTTCACCATTCTCGAGGAACTCGCTTCGCCGGACGGGCTGGCCTCCTCCCTGCTGCGCATGCTCATTTCGCTCCCGTAAGCCGTTTTCGGGAGCGGAACGAGTTGCCTGACAAAGCTCCACGCGACCGTGGCCGGACTGCGGAAAGAGAAAAAATCTCTTTTTTCTTGTTTCTCTCTTGCGAAAATAAAAAGAGGATGTATAGTCTGTATTAGACTGGTACCCTCTGGTATCCTTTCAGTAGGAGAAAAAATGCCGGCATCCAACATTCATGAGTACATCAAGCTGCGTCAGCATTTCATCAATCTGACGTTGCATGCGGATCCGGAAAGCCCGCTGCCTTCGGAACGCACTCTGGCGGAAACGTTCGGTGTCGCCCGGAAAACGGTCCGGCGGGCGTTGGAGGATATGGTTGCCGGGAACTACCTCATCAAGCGGCCACGGCGGGGATACTTCGTCAATCCGCTGTCGATGCGGGAGGATGAGCGGCGGCAGAAAATCATCGGCCTGCTGTTTCGGAACGGGATGCATGCGCTCTACAACCGGGAGGACGCCTGTTTCATGGAGGCGTTCTTCCGGGAAATCCGCCGCCATGACGCCTGTGTGCAGCTGATCATGACTTCAGGCACGGAGATGATTTACAACGACATTGTAAACAGCGGCCTCGACGGTCTGGTCTGGCTGGGGGTGCCTCCCGGACATATCGCGGTGTTTGAGCGAATTCACCGGGAAGGGGTTCTGCCGATCGTCGGCTTTTTTCGACTGCGTGCCGCCGGAGTGCGGAAATTACATCTACATGGACCACTTCAAGGAGGGGTATCAGAAGACGAAGTTTCTGCTGGATCGCGGCTGCCGGTCGATCCTTTTTGTAAAATGTCCCGGCGTGGAGCGCAGTCATGACGGATATTTTGCCGCGCTGCGGGAGGCGGGAATCGCTCCGAATCCGGAGTTGCTCGTCGACGAGGAGCTTCCGCCGGAGCGGCTGTCCGCCCTGTTTCGGGATTGCTCGATCGACGGCGCCGCGGTCCGGTTCAATCAGGCGGACCGTATTCGGGAATTCGCCGTCTCCCATGGCATCCGGATCCCTCAGGACCTGCAGCTCATCACCGGCTGCACCAGTTACGACTGGAATCCCACGATGACGGAAAAGCCGTTTGCCGCCATCGTTTCCCGATTGTTGAACCAACTGTGGAATGAAATGCGGCATACGGATTCCTCGTTGCAGGACTCCTCGCTGCAATGGAATATCAGAGTCGGCAATTCAACCAGATAGACAGGAGGGCGTATGCGACAGGACAGACATTTCACGTTGATTGAATTGTTAATAGTGATTGCAATCATTGCGATCCTTGCCTCCCTGCTGCTGCCTGCGTTGAACTCCTCCCGTGCTCGGGCCCGCAGGATCACCTGCGTTTCCAACCTGCGGCAGAATGGGATGATGCTGCACGAGTACGCCAGTGAAAATCTGGAATATTGCTCCCCGGTCGATCTCAATTATGAATCTGTGAGTCAGGTTGCGCCGGTCCAGGATCGATTCCGGCCGGATAAATTCAAAAAAGCCGACGGGTGCTTTTTTCTGTCCGGGAATCCGGATCGCTCCATTTGAAGATGCCTCGTACATCTCTTCTTACGTTCTGACGCTGGGGAAAGCGGGGGGGCGATTCAGGAGACCGAGACCGGCGGGCGGGTACCGCGGAAACTGGGGCAGATTGCCGCCGGAAGCGCGGTGATGCTGGAGAAGGTTTCGCTGCTCCAGTGGGGCACGCTGTGGGGGCCGCATCGGAACTCCTGCTACCCGGATTATACGCCGGGCAGTTATCTGCCGGGAAAGGAACTCTCCGAAACGGAACTTAAGACCTTGCCCGGTTACCTCAATCACGGTGGAAAGGATTTGAATGTTCTCTCTTCATCGACGGCCATGTGGAGACAGTCAGCTGGCGACAGCGTTTCAACAGTAACTGGACGAAGAAACAATAAAAAAGGAAGGAATCGTTCTCATGAAGAAGAAACTGATCGTTGCCGGAACCGTGTGGATGCTGGCGCTCGCCGCGGCGGAACCGATTGCGCTGGATCCTTTTCCGCAGTGGAAGATGCCGCAGGGCTGGAGTGCGACGCCGGAACAGCTGGAGTGCCGCTTTACCGGCTGGTCCGCAGTTACGATGAATTTGAAGATTCCGAAAGCGGGGATCTGCCGGTTGGAATTCCGGTATCGTACTCCCGGAGGTTCGGGAGCGCCGCTGAAGGTTCGGATTGACAAGGAGACGGTTGCCGCGTATCCGGCGACGGAGGAGTGGAGTTCCGCCGTGTGTTATTTCCGTGCCGACGGACCTTGTCCCCTGACGCTGATCGCGGAAGGGAAGAGCCCCTATACGCTCCAGATTGGAGCCCCCGCCTGGAGCTGCTGGCGGAGGCCGATTGCCGGAAGTTCCGGCTGGATGCCGGGAAGGGAGTTGCCGGGTTCCGTACCATGAAGGGGAGGCGCACCGGATTGTGCCGACCGATGATCACATCGAAGAGGGCATGGCGTTTCTGAGCCGGGGGAAGGAGGCGCGCGAACTGCGTTCGGTGGAGCTGCCGGTCCAGCCGGGGCGGAAATATCGGCTGTCCTTCTGGGTCAAAGGCACGCCGGGGGCGTTTTCGCGTCGGCGTGGACGGCGGCTGGCTTCCCGATACCCGCTACTGGTCGGTTCAACAGACCAAACCGGTTTCGAGCGAGTGGAAGAAGGAGACGCTGGAATTCACTCTCCCCGCGGTTGACGCGTATCCCGTGTTGAAACGAGGACTGCTGGGATGCCGGTTCTCCATCCCGGCCGGCCAGGAGGAGCTCTGGTTGAAGGACATTGATCTGGAAGAACTTCCGTGATGGTTTTCAAGATGAGAAAAGTTCTGTTCTGGTTTCTTGCCTCCGGGATGTTCTGGAGCGTTTCCGGGAAAAATCTGCTCGAAACTCCAGCTTTGAGCTGGGGTCTGCGGAATACAGCGTCGCCGCCGGAATTCCCTATTCCGCCGCGGACTTCACTCCGGTGCGGGCGGAGCGGGACGCTTCGACCCGGATTCACGGGCAATACAGTCTCCACTTCCCGAATCCTCGCGGGAACACCGTGCAGTTTTCCTCGCATGATGTCAAGCTGATTCCGGGGAGAAGTTACGTTTTCTCCTGCTGGATGAAGGCGGAGAAGCCTGCCGTCGTGCAACTGATGCTGCGCTCCTGCACCCGTGATGCAAAAAGGGTATCACTGGTGGAATAAAGCGACGGAGTTTCAGGTCTCGCCGGAGTGGCGGAAGTACACGTTTCCCATTCCCGCCATTCCGGAAGCGAATCCGGTCGGCAATCTGGTCCTGAACTGGAATGCCGATTCCCTGTGGCTGGACGCGATGCGGTTCGCCGAGGAACCGGGGGAGTATGCTCCGGCCGCGGAAGTGGAATTCGCTTTTGTGCGCAGTGAACCGGTCCGCCATCCCGGAGAGAACCAATTTGCCGTGAGTGCGGTGAACTACTCTTCCCGCCCGGTGGAACGCCGGATTGTTCCGGTTCTGTACGATCTCTTCTATCGGCGGCGGGAGATGCTTTCTCCGCTCACATTCGTTCTGGAGCCGGGTGAGAGCCGGAGCCTGATCTTTCCGGTGAAGCTGACCCGGTACGGAACCTTTGAACTGCGGATGGATACCGGGGAGGTGCCGCTGTTGTTCGCGGTGATCGGCCGCCTGCCGAGAAAGAAATATTCATTCCGGGATGGATTTTCCGCAGGAGTGAACGGCCATCTCTTCCACATGCCGGCCACCCGGTTTCAACCGCCGGAGCCGGATGGATTGCCGCGGGAGCCGCTGTTCAACGCATGTGGGATGAATCTCGACGAATTCTTCGCCCGCACCCGTCAGGCCGGATTCGGAGCGATCCGTCTTCACGACGACGGCCTATTTGCCTGGTGGAGGATCGAACGGGAACGCGGCAGCTACGACTGGAGGGCCACCGACAATGTCATCCGGCGGGCCCGCAGGAACGGTCTCGACATCCTGCCGCGGCTCGGCAGTATGGAATTCGTCGCCCGGGACCACGACAAGATCGCCGGTTCCTGGCTCCGGAAGGCGAGCGAACACACCGGCATCCGGGTCAGCGGAATCTTTCAGCGGATTCTCCCGCCGCCCGATCTGTGGGAAAAAATTCGTCTATGAATTCATGGCACGTTACAAAGATGACATTCAGTGCTGCGAGATCATCAACGAACCCAATCTCTTTCTCACTCCGGAACAGTACACGGAATATCTGAAACGGGCATACCGGGCGGCGAAGAAGGCGAATCCCTCCTGCACCGTCGTCGGTTTCTGCGCCACGGGGGATTTGAACGGTGATCTCGGCCGATTTCTGGAAGAGTGCGGCAGTCTGGGGGCGTTTCAATACGCCGACGCCGTTTCGTTCCATCCCTACAACGCCCAGTTGGATGACGCGCCGGTCCCGGCGGAACAGCAGATCCGGCAGGTTGCCGCCATTGTGCGGAAATACCGTCCGGGGCTGCCGGTGTGGAATTCCGAACTCTATTTCATCCAGGACTGGGAGGGGTTGAGCAAACCGGTGGCGGAGCAGAGCGAATTCCCGGTCGGCAACCTGGTTCGCCGCTACCTGATCGATCTCGGGGCGGGGCTGGCGCAGAGCATTCCGGTGTGGGCGCCGCGCATGATCGGGGTTGACCTCCGACCGGGCTACCAATGGACCTCCTATGCCGCGTCCACCTTCCTGCCCAATGAATACGCGGTCGCGACCAATGCGTTCGCCCGTTTTCTGGAATGCGGCCGCGGACTGGGAAAATGGGATCTGCTGCGTGGACTGAGCCTCTGGCGCTACGAGGACCGTCACGGGAACTCCCTGCTGGCGTGCTGGGCACTGAAACGGGGAGAACGTTTCACGCTGGTTCTGCCGGAAGGGGTGACGGCATACGATCTCTTCGGCAACCCCATTCCCGGGCGGGAGATTCTGATCGGCGGCGATCCGGTCTATTTGAAGGGAAAAGAGAAACGGCCTGACTGGAATCTGCTCAAAGTCGTGCCGCACCGGAAGTTTCAGGTTGCCGGCGCCCGGTATTCCCGGAAGGGCGGAGCGTCTGTGCTGGCGGTCGAGATCGAAAACAACACCCGCGAGAATCAGAGGCCGGCGATACGGATTCCCGGCGCTCCCGCACAGAGGCTGGAGCTGAAGCCACAGGAGATCCGGACGGTTCTATTTCCGGCGCCCGCGGAACGGCAGGAGAAACTCCGCGTCATCGTGTCGGATGGGGAACGAGTCCAATCCTTTTTCGTTCGACCGATATCCGGCAGAATCTGCCACACCGGGGAGACGCTCGCTGTTGGCGAAAACGGAAAAATTCAGGTGCGGACCACTCCGGAGTTTCTGGAGTTTCAGATTCAGGTGCGCGACGACCGGCGCGGCGGGCGGGTGAAAGATGCTCCCCTGGAGCGGCGACGGAGTGGAAATCTTTCTGGATATGGAGCCTTTCCGGGCGCTTGACCGGGAGGCGTATACCAACGCCTGTTTCCGGCTGTTTCTGGTGCCGAAGTCGTCGAACGGCCTCCCCGAGGCATTGACCGGCAGTCCGAATCTGAATCTGGAGGGAATTGTCTGGTCGCTGCAGGACGCGGGAGCGGATTTTGCAGCGACCATCCGGATTCCGTGGAAGAATCTCGGGCGGAAATCGCCGGGCACTCTGGCATTCGATGTCGCCGTAGACGATTCGGACGGTGAGCGGCGCCATTCGCAGCAGTGTTGGAACGGCGGGCCGGAGAACTGGCGAAACCGCTTCCTCTTCGGGTTGCTGATCTCCGGAACGGGCGGGGAGCGGTGAACCCTTTTCCATTCGTCCATCGCAGCGGGTTATCGCTGCGATGGATGGAGTTCCCCGCCGTTCTCCGCTGCCGGAGACGGCTTCTGCTTCTTCTTTTTCGCCTCCTCCGCCTTGCGCTTAGCCTCCGCCTTGCGTTTAGCCTCCGCCTTGCGCTTAGCCTCCGCCTTGCGTTGAAGTTCGGCTTTTCGTTTTTTCTGCCGCTTTGCGGCGGAGTTCTGCGCGTCGTTTGGCTTCGGCGGCGGCGCGACGGAGTGATTGCACCTCGTCGCGGATTGATTCTAGCCGTTCCAGATCGCGGCGGATCTCCGCATTGTTGTCGGGAGTCAGCCGTTCCATGATCTCTCGCCGTTCCTGCTGGAGAACCCGTTCGGAGTCGCTCAGCGGCAGGACCTTTTCCTGCGGGGGGCCGACCTTGACGATCTCGCCCAACTGCATCGGCACGGTGGGTTTGTCCGGTAGAAAGCGGGTGGCGCTGCGCTGGATCGGTACCAGAAAGTGCGCCGGTCGATCTCCGGTGATCAGACCGAGCTCCTCCAGTTCAAAATGGCGGTGAAAGGCGCGGCGGAAGGAGTTCGCCTCCCAGGTCCGGCCGATGAAGTAGACCGGATGGCCCGCGTTCCTTTTTGCTTCGAAGAAGTTTCGCAGTTTCTCATACAGTTTTCCGTAGGAGAGGCCACCGAGTTCGTCGCGCAGTTCGATGGCTCTGGCCTTCTGCAACCCCGCCGCCTGCGCGTTGAGAGAACGATCGATCGTATCCCGAATCTGCTTGACATTCAGGATGTAAGATGGGTAGAGCTGCCAGCGCCGTTCGAAGTCGAGTTCGTTGAGAATTCCGGAGTTTGCAATGATGACCGCGCCTTCCGGTATCCGGTTGCGGATCACTTCCTGCCGGACCAGATGCTGAAAGTCGGCAATTGCCTTCTTTTCGCACAGTTTTGCCGAGCCGACCAGTCCCCAGGTGAGCTGCACCACGGCGATGGCGAGAAGGGAGAGCGCGGCGAGCCGACGTCCGGGCAGACGGCGAACCACCCACCGCAGCGAGAGCAGCGAGAGCAGAATCACCGCCGGAATCAGCGGCACCAGAAACCGCATTGCGCCGGTGCCGCCGCTCTCGGGGCCCAGTAGTACATGAGGTAAAGCACGAAGGTCGGCAGCAGCCAGACCAGCCAGAAGAGGAGCCGCCTCCAGCGGACGCGGCGGAAGAGCAGGGCGAACGCTCCGAGCGGACCGATCACCGAAATGAAGAACTCCGGCACATAGACCCGCAGATTGTCGAGAATGAAGGAGGGCACAAAGGCGCTCGACTCGTCGGTGAGCGAATAACCGCTCCGCCACGGTGCCCCGTAGGCGTGCCAATGAAAGAGTGCCAGCGCGCCGTAAGGAAGTGCCGCTCCCGCCGCAAGACCGATCAGCAGATTCCGCCTCCTCCTCTTCCGTGCGAAGAGAAACGCCGCTGCCGCCGGTATCAGAATCAGCAGAAAGTCGGTGTAGCGAATTCCCGTGCAGTAGGCGATCAGGAAACCGGAGACGGCCGCGAGCAGAATGCGGAACCATTGCTCTCTTTTCGGTGTGAGGGCCGCGAAGAAGGCAACCATTCCCCATACGAAGAGTGCGAGGCTTGGCGTATGGGAGTTCTTGGTGACGGCGAGGCCGGAAAGAACCGGCGAACTGACGGCCGCCGCCGCCGCGAGCAGTGCGTACCATGGACCGAGAAAGAAGCGGGCGAGCACGAAGATTCCGGCCGCCGCGAGAACCGCGCCCCACAAGGTCGCGTAAAATCCGCCGCCCGGTCCGAGCATCGCATTCATTCCGGCGGCCAGCAGCGGGTAGAGCGGCGGATATTTCGGGTAGAATTCTCCTCTGTCGTTTACCACCCACATCGAACCGATGAATTCGAGTTTATCGATCGGTTTCCGGTAGAACTTCCCTCCAGATTGAAGGTTCGTGCGCAGGTGTGATAGCCGTTCTGGTCGGTGCCGCCGGTGACCGGCACGAGGTAGTGCAGCAGGGCCCAGGTGTAGAAGAGGAGCAGTCCGCCGAGCAGAATCAGCGGAAGAGTTCCGGGGGGTCCGAGCCGTTTGAAATTCATTCACGCCGTCCTCTGGTTGCCGCAATGACATGAGTCCAATTTAACTCCTCGAACGGTTTTTTTCAATGGCGGCGCCGCTCTTTTTCGCCAAAAGGACGCCCGGACGAAAAAAAGAGGCAAAAAATCCGGTTTCAGAGTTGCAAAAGTGAGTTTTTGTAGTAAAATAGGTGTAGATAGGTATAATTAGGGATGATTAGGGATGGCATCTGACGCGACAACACTGTTCCAGGGATTGTTTCTCGGGGAGTATGACCACACGCTGGATGCCCAGTGCCGGGTCTCGCTGCCGAGCGACTGGCGGAACCGGGAGGGAAGTACCGAGCTGGTGCTCATTCCCGCGCGCGGGAAGGCGCTGGTGCTGCTGCCGATTCAGACCTTTCTTGAATTTGTCGAAAAAAGCGAAGAAGCTGGCGATCGCCAATCCGAAGATGCAGATGGCATTTGCCTATCTGGGGTCGCGTTCGCGGCAGTGCCGCTGTGACAAACAGGGGCGGATTGCGCTCGACCGGAAGATGCTCGACGAAATCGGCGTCGGGACGCAGCTCAAACTGATCGGGGCGGTCACCCACATCCGGCTGACCGCTCCGGAAAACTGGGTGGTTCCGGACGACGAGGCGAGCTTGAATATGTATCTGGATGAGATTCAGAAGGTCAGCGACGACTCCGGCGATATTGCCGGACTGCTGGGCGGCATTCTGGGCAAGAGGTGAGGCGTGAGCGGAGAATTTGAACATGTACCGGTGCTCAGCCGGGAGGTGATGGAGTACCTCGTGTTTCCGGATGCTCCGGCACGGCTGATCGACGGCACGGTCGGCGGCGGCGGCCACAGTTCGCAGCTGCTGAAACGTTATCCGCGGCTGGAACTGCTCGGGATCGATCGTGACGACGCCGCGCTGGAGAAAGCGGCCGAAACGCTCGCCTTTGCGAAGGAGCGGGTGACTCTGGTGCGCGGCAGTTATTCGGAACTTGCCCTTTTCGCGCGCGAAAAGGGTTGGACGGAGGTGGACGGCATCCTGTTGGATATCGGCGTTTCTTCTCCGCAGCTGGATCAGCCGGAGCGCGGATTTTCGTGGCGGGCCGAGGGGCCGCTCGACATGCGCATGGACCGGCGGGAGGCGCTCACGGCGAGTCGTTTCCTCAACCGGGGAAGCGAGGAGGAGCTGGCGCGAGTGTTCCGGGAATACGGGAGCTCCCGGCGCGCGGCGGCTGGCGGCGGCGGTCGTCGCCCGTCGTGAGACGAAGCCTTTTGCAACGACCGCCGATCTGGTGGCGCTGTGCGACGATGTGCTCGGCAAATCGAAGAAGGGACACCTGCCGTCGCCGACGCTGGTGTTTCAGGCGCTGCGGATCTTCGTCAACGACGAACTCGGCGAACTGGAACGCGCGCTGCCGGAAGCGGTGAATCTGCTCCGGGTCGGCGGACGCGTGGCGGTGATCAGCTTTCACTCGCTGGAGGACCGGATTGTGAAGAATTTCTTCCGGGATGCTGCGGCGGAGTGCACCTGTCCGCCCGGACTGCCGGTCTGCGTCTGCGGCGCGACTCCCGTATTGCGGGTGCTGACCCGCAAGGTGGTCACCGCGCAGCCGGATGAATTGGAAAATAACCGCCGTGCGGCGCCGGCCCGGTTGCGCGCGGCTGAGAAAATTGCAGATAAATTGATGAAATAGAGCAGCAGACAGGAGAACAACGACATGAACATTCAACCCGGAAAAAACAAGTGTGTTCGCAAGAGCCGCCCCGTTCAGCAGGGATCGCCGGGAGGAAAACTGGCGGCGGTCTTCCGCTTTGCGTTTGTTGTCGCCGCGGTGGCCGGGCTGCTCAATACCTATATTTTTCTCAATCAGAAGATCACCGAAACCGAGCGCGCCATCCGGCGGACGCAGCGGGAGCTGCACCAGACCGAACGGGAGATCGCCCAGCTGCGCATCCGCAGAGAACAGCTCAGTGCCTGGCCGCACATCCGTGCGATGATTGCGCGGTTCGATCTTCGGTTTCATGAGGCTGCGCCCGGTCAGGTCAGCAAAATCGCCATTCTGTCGCCGGTGCAGGCGGCCCGCATGCCGCTGGAATCGGTGGCCTCCGCCGCGCCGGCCGTCCGACGGACGAATTCGGCGCGGAACTGATCGCCGTCGCCAGGCAGCAACATCACGGGTCGTCGCCATGTTGAGCAGCAATGACAGCATCCGCTTCCGCATGAAGCTGGCGGCTGTTCTTGCGCTGGTGCCGGTGGCCGGATACCTGATCACCCGCCTCTACATTGTGCAGGTGGAGTCTCACGACGAGTATCTGAAGAAGGCTCGTGCCCGGTACACCGCGACCCGCGTGACCAGCGGCAAGCGCGGTGAGATCTTCGATGCGTCAGGGAATCTGCTGGTCAGCAACAGCCCCTGCGTCGCCATCACGGCGGATCCCGGCAACCTCACAGGCGAGGCTCAGCGGCGCAAGCTGGCATTCATTCTTGCGAAACATCTCGGACGCGACTACAACTATTTCTACAAACGGCTCAATCCGCTGCGTCCGAAGCGGGGGGGCGAAAGGGGAGGTGCTCACCAATCCGGACGGCACTCCGGTAATGGTTCCCTCCCGCTATGCGGTGATCGAGAAGCGCGCATCGCTTGAGGAAGCGGCGAAGATCCGGGCGCAGGTCCGGATCAATCGGATCAACGCGCTCTTTTCCGGGATGGCTACATGCGCACCTATCCGAAGGGCGCGATGCTGTCGAATGTGCTCGGTTACACCAATGTGGTCGATGACAGCGATGTGCCGCAGATCGGCCTGGAGAAACAGCTGAACCGGCAGATGACCGGCGATACCGGACAGGAGCGGTATGAGCGTACGCTCGACGGACTGCCGCTCTCCTACGGACTCCACGAACTGATCAAGGAGAGTCGCGACGGGCGGAACATCTACCTCACGATCCGGGAACCGATCCAGGCGATTCTGGAGGAGGAGCTTGACGCCACCTACGCCAAGTGGAATCCTGCCACGCTCTACGCCGCGATCGCCGATCCGAAAACCGGCAACATCCTCGCCATCGCCCAGCGGCCTACCTTCAATCCGAACATTCGCTCCACCTATACGCCCGCGGCGGTGCGCACCCGTATCGCCGAGGATGGATTCGAACCCGGATCGATCATCAAGCCCTTCACCATCGGCAAGGCGCTCGACTGGGGCGTAGTCACTCCGGACACGGTGATCGACTGTGACAAAGGAGCGTGGGTCTATCTGGGCCGAGTGCTGCGCGATTCTCATCCCTACGACAAACTGACTGTGGCCGGAGTGATTCAGAAATCCAGCAACGTCGGCACGGCGAAAGTGGCGATGATGCTCGGCGAACAGCGGGTGTACCATGCGTTGAAGCTGTTCGGCTTCGGAAAGAAAACCGGTCTGCCGTTTCCGACGGAGACCAGCGGAGTGCTGCTGCCGGTGCGTCGGTGGGACGGTCTTTCGATCACCCGTTTCCCGATCGGTTACGGGGTTCGGGTTTCGCCGCTTCAGATGCTCCGCGCCTACTGTGCGCTGGCGAACGGCGGGAAGATGCCGACACTGCGGCTGATTGACCGCATCGTCGATCCGGAAACCGGGGCGGTTGCGCAGATGCCGATTCCGAAGCCGGTTCCGGTCTTCGATCACCCGGAAGCGCATCGGCAGCTCATAGAGATGATGATCCGCGTGACTCAGCCGGGCGGGACCGCGGTCGGGCGGCGATTCCGGGCTACGAGGTGGCGGGAAAGACCGGAACCAGTCGTAAATACATTCCGGGCAAAGGGGTACGCCTCCGGCAAATATTTTTCCAGCTTCGTCGGATTCGTTCCCGCCCGTTCTCCCGCGCTGGTTATGCTTGTGACGGTGGATGAACCGAAAGGCGCCTACTATGCCGCGACTGTTGCGGCTCCGACCTTCAAATCCACCATGACGCGTGTGCTGCGCCATCTGAATATTCAGCCCGATCCGGCGTTGCTGGACAATCGGGGGAAAACAATCGAGGAAAACACCATGAGAGACCGTTTGCCATGCCGCCGGAATCTGTTTCATACCGCATTCACAGGAGGGAAACGATGACTCACCTGCACTTCATCGGCATCGGCGGCATCGGCATGAGCGGTCTGGCCGCGATGTGTGCCGACAACGGATATCTGGTTACCGGCAGCGACCGCGGCGCCGACCGCCCGGAAAACCGCCGGATTATCGACGCGCTGAAGCTTCAGGGAATCAAGATCTATCCGCAGGATGGTTCGGGCATTCGCGCTTCCCGTCCTGATTTCCTGGTTTACTCCACGGCGATCGAGGAGGATAATCCCGATTTCATCGCGGGGAGGGAATTCCCCGGCTCCACCGTTCCGAACTGCTTGAACGGGTGATTCGCGAAGCGGATTTCGGCTGTACCGTCGCGGTGACCGGCAGCTGCGGCAAGAGCACCGTCACCGCCTACCTCGCGGAAACGCTGACCAATCTCGGCGCCGATCCGTGCTGCCTGGACGGGGCGCTGATCAAGCGGTTCCGGGGAGGGCGCTTCGCCGGGAACTACCGGCCCGGAAGCGGAAAATATTTCGTCTATGAAGCGGACGAGAGCGACAAGAGTCTCGTGCGTTACTCCCCCGATTATGCGATCATCCTCAATATGGGAACCGATCACTACGACAAGGCGGAACTGGCGCGGGTTTTCGCCGAGTTCCTCCGCCATGTCCGGAAAGGAGCGGTGCTGGAGCGCGGCGTTTATGAAGCGGTGAAGGAGCGGCTGCCGGAGAAGCTGGGGGTGCGGATCATCGATGCCGAGCCGCGTCCGGATTCCCGCTATGCCGTGCTCGACTACCGGATCGCCACCCGGGCCGAGGCGATCTACTGCCACGGCCGCCGTGCCAGAATCGCGCCCACCGGCGACCGTGCCGCGCTCGATGCCGAAGGGGCGACCAATCTGCTCTCCATCTACGGTCTGCGTGCCGAAGAGTGCCGGATCGAGAGCCGCACGCCGCTGGCGGAGTTCACCGGCGGCCGCCGTCTCGCCCTGCCGCAGGGGGGATTCCACACTGCGATGAACGCACTGGCGATCGACGCGCTGCTGGAGATGATCGGCTTCGACGGCGAGGAGGTGCTCGACGCGCTGGAGCGGTTCGACGGGGTATGGCGGCGGAACGATTTCGCCGGAACCACCCCTTCCGGTGCGCTGGTCTACGATGATTACGCGCACAATCCGGAGAAGATTCTCGCCTGCCTGCGGGCGATGCGCGAACCAACTTCCGGCGACCTCTATGCGGTGTTTCAGCCGCACGGCTTCAAACCGTTCGACTTCATGCGCGATGAACTTTATCGCGATCTGGAGGGAGAGCTGCGCGCCCGTGACCGGTTTATTCTTCTGCCGCCTTACTATGCGGGAGGAACCACCTCGTTCAAGCCGACCGCGGAGGAGGTGTGCCGGGAGTGGAGGGCCGCGTCGCGCCGCCCGGAGCGGTTCATGACCTTTCCGGACCGGGAGACATTGACCGACTTTCTGCTGCTGTCGACCCGGCCCGGCGATCTTATCGTCATCATGGGGGGCGCGGGACAATTCGCTCAGTGACTACGCCGCGTCGCTGGTTTGCAGAACCGTCTGAACCGCCGGGGCGGCTCAGAGGTGTTTCCGCCGCAGACTGGATGAGGGGATGTTCAACTGTTCGCGATATTTGGCGACGGTTCTCCGGGCGACGGCGAGACCTTCCGCCTTGAGTTGCTGCGCGAGCTGTTCGTCGGAGAGCGGTTTTGCCGGATTTTCCTGATCGATGAGCTCGCGGATTTTTTCCATCACCGCCCGGTTGGAAAGTTCCCGGCCGTCTTCGCCGGTGAATCCCGCCGTGAAGAAATACTTGAAGGGGAATGTTCCCTGCGGGGTTTCGACGAACTTGCCGGCTACCGCGCGGCTGACGGTGGTCTCGTGCAGATCGAGCATTTCCCCGGCCTGCTTCATGGTCAGCGGCTTCAGGTGTTCGACGCCGCGGTCGAGAAAGTCCCGCTGGGTGCGGATGATCACTTCCGCGATCCGCATGATGGTGCTCTGGCGGAGGTCGAGCGCGCGCATGAGTTCGCGTGCCTGCTGAAGTTTTTCCCGCAGATAGGTGCGGTCTTCCGGGGAGAGTTCCGGAGTTTCAAGCAGTTTGAGATAGCGTTCGGCGAGGAAGAGTTTCGGCATGCCGTTTCGACGCGGAACCGCTTCATAATCGCCGTCCTCCTTGCGGACGATCGCCACCTCCGGCAGGACGAATTCGGAGGGGCCGGAGGCGAGTGCCGAACCGGGGAACGGATTGAGCTTGCGCAGCTCTGCAAGAGCCGCGTTCAGCTCTTCGAGCGGGATGTGTAACGTTCTGGCCAGCTGTGGAAGTCGGTTGCGGGCGATCTCGTCGAGGTGGTGATCGAGGATCTCCGAAAGAAGTGGGGTGAGTGCGCCTTTTCGTTCGAGCTGGAGCCGCAGGCATTCGGCGAGGTTCCGGCATCCGACGCCCGGCGGATCGAACTGCTGGATGGCGTGAATCGCCGCTTCCGCCTCTTCCAGAGTGGCGTTGGAGCACATGGCCAGATCCGCGGCGGTGGTACGCAGGTAGCCGGAGTCGTCGATGCTGCCAATCGCCTCTTCGGCGAGGCGGCGGATGCGTGGCGGCAGCGGCGTCATCGCAAGTTCTGCGCTGAGCTGTTCCTGAAGGGAGGGGGTGCTGGCGAGCGAATTGAGCATATACTCCCGCTGTTCGCCGGAAGGTCCGCTCTCTTCGGTGCCGGGGGGGCATCGGCAGTTCGTCGGCCCACTCCTCGGATTCCGCGGCGCGTTCGTCGAGGGTGGCCTCATCCTCCGGTTCCGGATCGGGAGTCGGGGCGGGGGCCGGTTCCTGCCATTCTTCATCGGATTCCGCTTCCAGGAGGGGATTGGCTGCGAGTTCCTGCGTCAGCCGTTCCTCCAGGTCGAGCAGCGGCAGGTTGAGAAGTTCCAGCGATTGGAGCTGGCGCGCGGAGAGCTGCTGCTCCTGCCGGAGCGAGGTCGATAGAGTTTGTTGATTTGCGGACATCGGTGTATATTATTGAAAATATCGTGAAAACCCGCCGGAATGCGGGGAATTTCATTTGCTTTTTGTCAGGATAGAATTTAAATTTCAAAACGGTTTTTTCCAGTCGTTTTGATTTAAATTCGGAATTTTTCGGTTTCGCCCCGTTTTCGGGCGGAACTGGATGGAAAGAATGGGAAAATGGTCTGTTTGAGCGCATTGGGCAGCGGGAGCCGGGGAATGCTCTGGTCCTCTCGTCTCCGGACGGGGCGCTGATCGTCGATGTCGGATTCTCCCGCCGGGAAGTCCGGACCCGGATGGAGCGGCTCGGTCTGGATCCGTGCCGGCTGCGTGCGGCTCTGCTCACCCACGAGCATGATGATCACTCCCGGGGGTGCCGGGTGTTCTGCGATGAACTGAACATTCCGCTCTGCACGGCGTCACCGACGGCGGAGTATCTGCGGCGGCGGGGGGAAACTGCCCGGACGGGTGCTTGAGTTTGAGCCGGGGTGTGAATTTCAGATCGGGGGGATTTGAGGTGGAGCCGTTTGCGGTGCAGCATGACGCGGTTGCGCCGGTCGGTTTCGTCGTCCGGCGCGAGGGCGTGAAGATCGGGATCGCCACCGATCTCGGCAACGTCAACATGCTCGCCATGCAACGTCTGGAGGACTGTGACGCGCTGGTGCTGGAGAGCAATTATGATTTTCAAATGCTGCGTGATTCCGATCGGCAGCTCTATCTCAAACGGCGCATTCTCGGTCGGCACGGTCATCTGGACAATGTCGCCGCCTGTGAAGCGCTCGGAACGCTGCTGACGGCCCGGACCCGGCTGCTGCTGCTCGCTCATTTGAGCAGTGAATGCAACTCCGTGGAGCTGGTGCGCCGTCTGTTCGAAGCGCGGCTGGCGGAGCTGGGGCGAACCGACATCGAATTCGGGATCATCGAGCAGGACGCTCCGCTCGGCTCGTTTGAGCTGTGCGGTGAGGATCATTCGGTCAGGAGGGTGGGTTGACCATGGCCGCACCGGAACCGTTGAAGGTCTACTGCCGCGGATGTCACGCGAAACTGGACGTTTCCGAGCTGGAGCCGTTCTCCTACTTTCCGTGTCCGGAGTGCGGGACCCGGCTGCGTGTGCCGAAACGGTTCGACCGGTATTTGCTGGAGAAGATCTGCGGGTACGGTGGAATGTCCACGGTCTACCGGGCGATCGAACCGGAACTGGCCCGCCGGGTGGCGGTGAAGATACTCAATCCGGAAAGCGAGGCGAATGACGGCGGGAAGCGTTTTCTTGCGGAGGCTCGTCTGGTTGCCGGGTGAATCACCCCGGAATCATTCCGATCTACAACTGCGGCGTGTATGAGGCGCGTCCGTTTCTGGTGATGCGTTACATGGAGTCCGGCTGTCTGGAACAGTGGCAGAAGGAGGAACGGCTGCCCGGAGTCCGGCAGATTGCCGCCTGGCTGCGGAATGTGACGGAGGGGCTGGATTTCGCATTGCGGCGGGAGAAGATCGTCCATCACGACGTCAAGCCCGGCAACATCCTCATATCGGCGGAGAACGAGGCGAAGCTGGGGGGATTTCGATCTGGCCGATGTGCGGGATGAAGGCGATTCGCTCACCTTGTGCGACGGCTGGGGCAGTCCGGCGTATGTCAGTCCGGAACGGCTGCTGTACGGCGGGGGAGGATTTTCGCGGCGACATCTTCAGCATGGGTGTGACGATTTATGAGCTGATGAGCGGAGTTTCGCCGTTTGGAATTACCGGTGAACCGGAAGAGCTGCTCGATCGCCGTTCGGCGGGGGTGGCGCGGTCGCTGGCGGAGCTCAATCCGGAGGTTACGCCGGAGCTCTCTTCGCTAGCCGGGCGGATGATGAGCTACGCGCCGGAGGATCGACCGGATTATGCCGAGGTCATTGCGTGCTTGAAGCAGTTCAGCGAAGAGGAAACGGACGTCTGAAGCGCGGGACGCCGCTCCGGCGTGAATTGAAGGGAAGGATATGAAATTCGGCAGAAAGTTTTTTCCGATTCTGGCAGTGCTAGGAGCATTCAGCGTGGTTGCAGCGGGCTGGATTATCGCTTTCGGACTGCCGGCGCTCGGCCGGCTGACTTCGGCGCTGCACCATCGCGACGAGACGATCGAACCGGCGGATACAGTGGTGATTGCCGGGCTGGTCGGTATTGTGGTGCTGCTGGCGGCGGTGGGCGTGCTGGCGGTGGTGCTGATCCGGCTGATGCGTCCGGTGCGGGAGGCGGCGGAGTTTGCCGACCGGCTTGCGGCGGGGGAGATGCCGTCGGTGCTGCCGGTCGGCGGGAACGGGAGCGATGAAATCGGCAGACTGATTACGTCGTTGAATTTTTTGCGCGACCGGCAGCAGAATCTGCAGGGGAAGCTCAAACTGAGCCTTTCCCGCGAAGCGGAAGTGCGGCGGGAGATTGAGCGGCATGACTCCCTCCAGTTGCGGCTGTTGACCGGCATGCTCCCGGAGATGCGGCAGCCGCTCAGTTTGATCAAGGGATTTTCCCTGGTGCTGGAGCAGCTTCTGGAAACGTCGCGGCCGGCGGCGGACAATGCGGAACTGCTCGGGCTTTTGAGCAAAATCAACGGGCGGGTCGGTTCGCTTTCCCGGCAGGTGGAGCGGCTGATCGACATCTGCGCGCTGGGCCGCGAGCGCCCGAGCATGCTTCATCTGGAGGAGGTGGACACGGCGGATTTTCTGCGGGAGCTTTCGGAACGGAGCGTTCTGTCGCTTCAGGCGCGGGAGATGACGCTGGTGAACCGCTTTTCCGCCAGTGCTCCGGCGATGGTTCGGATCGATCGTGAACTGCTCTTTCAGTTGATGACTATGCTGATCCGTGCGGTTGGGCGGGCATCCGGGCCGGGGGAGACGGTGATGCTTTCCTGCTTCAGCGAGCGGCACATGGTGGTGTTTGATGTGCGTGACACACGACGGGTGGCCTGTCGTGAAGAGCTTGCGCGGGAATTTGAGGAGTTCCGGAAGGAGGAGACAGAAACCGCATTGCCGGACCCCGGCAGCCTGAGTGTGCTTGCTCTCTGTTTTGTGCGTGATATCGCCGCAAAGGCGGGGATGCGTCTGACGGTGAGGAGCACCCCGGACTCCTGGTCGGTGCTTCGGCTGGAAGTTGACGGCAAGGATTGCCGAGCCGGGCAGGTCGGCGCGGGGGGCGACCGATGGCGGAGCAACAGCGGGGATGCGTGGATGCTGTCCGGACCGGATGGTGCGGAGGAGACGCGGGAGGCTGTACCGCTGCGGATTCTGCTGGGAGACGACAACGCCGACGAGGCGATGATCATTGCCCGTCTGCTTGCCGCGGATGCGATCACGGTCGATGCGGTGGATACGGCCGATGCGATGGTGGCTGCGGTGGAGAAGGTCTCCTACGATGGATTTGTCATGGTTGCTCCCTTCAAATCCTGTGCTCCGGCGGAGCTGGTTGAGCGACTTCGCCAGGCTGCCGGACGGCGGGAGCTGCCGGTGGTGGTGGTGGACAATCAGATTTCGGAGACGCTGTTCCGTCAGGTTCGATCCCTCGACCGGGTCTGGGCGATGGTGATGCCGCTCAACTACGCGCTTCTCTCCCGGCTGTTGCGCCGGGCGGCCGGGCGCGGCCGGGCGAGGTAGCCGGATGGGGGCGGCTGCGGCGGTCCGTTACAGCTGGCGACGGAATCTGGCGATCATCTGGATCTCGCAGTTTCTGTCGATGGCGTCGTTCAGTTCCGCCTACACCTTCATGCCGTTTTATTTTTCCAGTCTCGGGGTTCCTGACGATGAGTTGAGCATGTACGTGGCGCTCTTCAACGTCGCCGGGAACCTCACCTTCTGCATATTCGCACCGATCTGGGGGATGGTTGCCGACGTGTACGGGCGGCGGATGATGCTGTTGCGGGCGAACTTCGGTGCCGCGGTGATGCTGCCGCTGATGGCGCTGGTGAATTCCCCGGAGTGGTTGATCCTGCTGCGGCTGGGTATCGGGGCGCTCACCGGGACGGTGGCGGCGGCGCAGACGCTGCTGATCAGCACGACGCCGAAGGAACACCGTTCCTTCGCGCTCGGGACGATCGCATCGGCGCTTTTCGGTGGCATGATGGCGGGGCAGTTTCTCGGGGGGGATTATGTGATGCTCTTCGATTTCATTCCGCGTTTCTTGCCAGCGGGGGATTGCTTTTCGTAAGTGGCCTGCTGGTGCTTCTTGGGGTGCGTGAGAACTTCGAACGCCGGGAGAGCATGCGGGAACACCTGGCCGGAATCCGTTGGCGGCTGCCCCGTTTCGGGTTGGTGTGGTATCTATTGATCCTCTTTGTCTTCATGGGGTTGGCGCGGGAGTTCGACAATCCTTTTCTGCCGATACTGGTGCGTGAAGTGATGCATGGCGCGCCGGAGGCGGTGAGCTGGAGCGGGCGGATCAGCGGTTTTTGTTCTCTGGCGGGAATTCTCTCCGGGCTGTTGCTTGGATATCTGGCTGACCGGATGTCGCTGATCCGGGTGGCGTCGGCGGTGATCGTCATTGCCGGAGCGATGCGGATCGTGCAGAGTTTCAGTTCCGATGTGATTCAGCTGCTGGTGGAGCGTTCGCTGATGGTGCTGGCGGCGGGAGGAATCGAACCGCTGCTCCAGTCCTGGTTGGCGGGGGTGACGCCGGAGCGGGAACATGGCAGTTTCTTCGGCTGGGCGGCCTGCTTCAAGTCTGTGGGCTGGATGCTCGGAGCGCTCTCCGGCGGCTTCACAGCGAGTCTGCTTGGCGGTGTACGCGGTGTCTTTTTCGGTTCCGGAATCATGTTTCTGTTGCTGGTTCCGCTGATGCTTTTCACCAGCCGGCGGCTGCCGCCGCCGCGTTTCCGACGGACTGGGAGGTAGAAGAAGATGGAGCCGCGGCGTGAGGCAGTTTCCGGGAAACGGGCGTGGATTTTGTTCTCGCTGCTGGCGTTGTGGGCATTGATCGCCGTGGGGCGGGGATTCTGGCTGGCCGGGCCGGCTGCGGAGCGTTACATCCGCGAAGGGGAGAAACTGGCCCGCGTCCACGGGCGGATTCCGGCGCCGCGCGGACGGATTCTCGATTGCAACGGAGTTCCATTGGCGTGGAGTGAACGATATTTTGACCTGTGCTGGCAGGGGCGACGGGGGAATTGCCGGAAGAGGGGGTGTTGCAGCAGTTGCAGAGGATCGTGCCGGAGGCGGCGCTGCCCGTCGCGAAATCGGACGAGGCGGAACTGCTCTGCCGTGGAATTTCTCCGGATCGGCTTCGGCGCCTGGAGCCGCTGGTAAAGGCGGGGAAGGGATTCCGAATCGTGCAGCGCTGGGAACGGATGACGGTAAGTTCCCTGCGGATACGCCGCCGCCTGGGCACCGTGATGCTGCTGTGGGGGGGAGCTGGTCGGGCAGTCGGGGCTGGAGCTGGAATTCGATTCCCTGTTGCGTGGGAAAGCCGGGGAGTTCCGGGTTCTGCTCGATCGCTATCGGAACTGGATTCCGGAAAGCTGGGGAGCTGCTTGAAATCCGGTCCCGGGGCGGGATATCAAACTGAATGTCGCGGCGGAGGAGCTGGAGCGCCGCGGGAGGGCGGCACGATGATCAGACGGTTGCATTCTCCGGGAGCCGGTGGTGTTCTGAATGCTGCGATGGCGACGGCGGGAGTTGCCTTTCTGCTGGGGGTGTGGGGTGTGCTCACCATTGCGAGCTCCCAATCTGCGGCTCCCACTGCGCTGTTGATTGGCAAGCAGTTCGGTGCGCTGGTGGCCGGGATGGTGGTGATGCTGGCTGCCGCCCGTATTCCGTTTGAATTTTATCGCCGTCAGGTCTGGGTGCTGGCGCTGCTCTTCTTTCTGCCGCTCTTGATCCTGCCGCTGGCGGGGGTGCGGGTGAACGGCATGTGCGGCTGGTTCCGGGTCGGTGCGTTCAGTCTTCAGCCGACGGAACCGGCCAAAGGGAATTTTTCTGCTCTCTCTTGTTGTGACGATGAGTTCGCTGCGGTCGGAGAGTCTCCGTTTCTGGGGGGCGCTGGCGGTTGCGTCGCTCTGGCTGACGCCGATCTTTCTTCAGCCGGATTTCGGGACGTCGGCGATCTATCTGGCCGGATTTGCCGCGGTCTATTTTTCTCGCGGGGGGGGGCGGATTCGCAATCTGTTGATTTTCTTTACAGGCGCTGCTGCTGCTGCTGCGCTTTTCGTCTGGAGTCACCCCTACGCCTGGCGACGGATCACCGGTCTGTTTCAGCCGGAGCTGGATCCCCTGGGCAGCGGCTGGCATATCCGGCAGTTTGAACTGGCCATTGCGCGCGGGCGGTTTTTCGGGGAGAAGCTCGGGCACGCCGTCTGGAGCAACGCCTATCTGCCGCTCTCCTACAACGATTCGGCATTTGCGACGATGGCGGAGACGCTGGGATTCTTCGGTACGCTGCCGGTTTTTCTCGGATTCGCCCTGTTGATCGCGTCGCTGGCGGTGCTGGCGAACCGATTCGATCTGGAGTCCGACGCCCGGCTCTACATACTGTCTGCGGCGGCGTTGATCGGCATTCAGTCGCTGGTGCACATCAGCGTGAATCTCTGTTTGCTGCCGCCGACCGGGTTGACGCTGCCGCTGATCAGTTACGGAGGCAGTTCCTTGATCGGCTGTTGTCTGATGCTGGGGATCGCACTCAGCGCGGCCCGCTGTCGCCGGAGCTATTGAAGACCGGCGGCGTGTTCGGCCAGCCGGGCGGCGAGGCCGGAACGACGGAGGGTCCGGTTGGCGAGCGCGGCGGCGATGATCGATTCTTCCGCGCAAAGATCGACGCGGTTTCGGGCGCGGGTGATGCCGGTGTAGAGCAGTTCCCGGGTGAGGACCGGCGACTCCTGATCGGGCAGCACCAGCAGAACCCGGTCGAATCCCGACCCCCTGCGACTTGTGGATCGTCATGGCGAAGACGCACTCATGTTCCGGCAGCTCGACCGGATGGAATCCGTTCTCCCGGCCGGGGAAGCGGACCTCGATGCCGCCGGGATGGCGGGCGGAGTGCCAGACGATGCCGATGTCGCCGTTGCTGAGTCCGGTTGCCGGATCGTTTCGAGCATGATCAGCGGCAGTCCCGGTGCGTAATCCGCAGTAAGTCCGGTGAGATGCCGCATGAGTTCGTTGAGCTGTTCCACTCCGAACGGCCCCTTGCGCACCGCGGCGAGGATGCGGAAGGCGTCGAGCAGCTGGAAGGCGGTTGCCAGCGCGGAATCTCCGCCGACGTCGGCGAGTTGTTTTAAGTCGCGGGAAAGCAACACCGTTCGATTCCGGCCGTTCAATTTCGGCGGCGAGTTCTGCTTCGAAGGAGGCCAGGGAGAGCGGCCGGGTACGGAAATCCGGGCAGTCGAGCCGGGCGATTTCGGCGGCGAGTTCCGTTGCTTTTCCGTCGGCTAGGTTCCGGATGGCGGCGCTGATTCTGCCGATCTGTGGAGCGCTTGCGAAGCGGTGGTTGCGGACGAGTTCGACAACGGCGCCGGAGAGCGGAAGTCTGTCGGTGATCGGGGCGGGGAGAACGCCGGTCTGAAGTTCGGCGAACCGGCGGATCTCCCGGGGAAAGGCGTTGCGTTCGGCGCTGTCGCAGAGGTCGGCAAGTACGGCGCCGGACTCCACGGAGGCGAGCTGGTCCTTGTCGCCGAGCAGAACGATTCGTGCGTCCGGCTTGAGCGCTTCGAGGAGTGCGGTCATCAGCGAGAGCGGAATCATCGAACACTCATCAGCGACGATGAGGTCACAGGGCAGGGGATGTTCGCGGTTGAAGCGGAAGCCGCCGGTTTCGAAATCGGGGCGCAGCAGAGAATGGATGGTCGAGGTGGAAAGTTCCGCGAGTTTCCGCCGGATTTCCGGGTGATCGTCGAGTTCGAGTTTTGCGCCGTCCTGGAGGAGAGATTCGTGCAGACGGGCCTGTGCCTTTCCGGTGGGGGCGCAGAGGGCGATCCGGAGTTCCGGGTCGCGTTCCAGCTCCAGTGCGAGCAAAGCGGCGACGACGGTGGTTTTGCCGGTGCCGGGGCCGCCGGTGATGACGGTGAAGGAGTTGGCGAGCGCGGCGCAGACGGCGATTTTTTTTGATAGTCCGGTTCCCCGGGGGCGGTGCGGAAGTTGCACAGCAGCCGGGGGAGCCGTCCGGTGGAAAGTTCCGGGATGGCGGGATTCCTCCGGTGGCGCCGGAGAATCTCTGCTGCGGCGACCGATTCACATCGGTAGTAACGCTGCAGATAGAGCCGTCCGCCGTTGTCGAGTAGTAGCGGGGTCTCCATATTTCCGGTGGTTCGGCGGAATGCGGCGGCGCATTCCGGAGACTGGAGAGCGTTGATCCATTCATCGAGTCCGGGCAGCAGGAGGGGGCGCCGGTGGCGGGCTGGAGGCTTTTTCCTGCCCACTCTTCAAGCAGGCAGCAGCTGTGTCCGGAACGGACCGCCCGGCAGGCGAATGCGGCGGCGAGGAAGAGCGCCGGGGCGGAATCCGCGCCGCAGAGCCGGAGCATTCCGGCGGCGAATTCGAGATCGATCGCCTTGAATTCGCCGGTGGCGGCCAGTTGGGAAGAGAGTGCGGCGATGTTCTGATTCATACGTTACCCGATGACGGCCTCCAGTTCCCGGATCAGCCGGAACTCCGGTTTGTCGAAGTAGACGCCGCGGCCGGGGACTTCCGGTGAGAGGCCGCGCAGAAAGAGATAGAACACGCCGCCGAAGCGGTCGCGGTAGTCCGTTTCCTCGAAACGGCCGAGACGCTGTCGAAGGTATTTGACCCAGGCGACGGTGTAGATGAGATACTGCATGAAGTAGAAGGTGTGCCACATTTCGCTGCGGAGTCGTTCCGGCGAGAAGTTGGCGAGGTCGTTGCCGGCGCGGTTGGTTTTCCAGTCGACGATGTAGAATTTGCCGCGGTGTTCGAAGACGAGATCGATCAGTCCGTTGAGAAATCCGCCGGAGACCGCCCGTTCCCACTCCGGATATTCGACCGCGCCGAACCGTTCGCGGAGAAATCCGGCGAGCAGCCGTTTGAGGTCGGCAGTGGTAAAGGGACGGTGGAAGGCGTAGGTGAACTCCAGCTCCGAAAGCCGCTTGTCCGCCGGAACTTCCGCGAGGGTGAAGCATTCGCCGTCTCCCGCTGGGAGCGGCGAATGGAGCGCGTTGCAGATGAGTTCCGTCGCCGATTCGATCACCGTGTCGCGCCGGGCGGGGTCGCGGAGCAGACCGTGGATTTCCAGCTGGGGAGTCACCGCGTTGCGCACCGCCTCCCTGCCGGCGGCGAAGTCTATGAGTTCGAGAGTCTTGTGGATGGCGTTCCCCGCCTCCTTTCCGCCGGGGAGGGCGAAAGGACCGGTGTCGTCCGCCTCCTCCGCCGGGGTGTCGCCGGGGAGTTCGTCATCATAGTCGGCCGCCGGACTTTCCAGCGGCGGAACGGGGGTGTCGTCCGCCGGCTTGAGTTTCGAGTAGCTCGCGCAGATCCAGTCGGCGGTGACGGCGCTCTCCCACTCCGCGAGAACCGGTTCCGTCGCCGGTTCTGCCTCGGGTTGATAGATCGCGTCGGTGAGTGGCGGGAGCGGTTCCGCCATTTCGGGGGATTTCCAGCGGCAGATCGCGTCTGGCCTGGGTGCATCCGGCACAGTCCTTCAACTCATCCGGACCGGCGTCCTTCATACGGAACAGCCATTCGACCGGGGAATCCTCCTGCTGATTCCGACTGTGGATTCCGCAGAAGAGGGCGCAGCGGAATTTGGCGCGGGTGAGGGCGACGTAGGCGAGCCGGAGCTGTTCCTGCATGCGTTCATTTTTCTCCGCGCATTTTGCTTCCGGCGAGTTGCTCAGGTCATATTCCAACAGCCCCTGTGCGTTGTGGTAGGGGGTGCGCTGTTGAGAGCGATTCGAGGTGGCGCCGCAGAGCCAGAGAGTCGGGAGCAGCACGACCGGGAACTCCAGCCCCTTGCTGCCGTGCAGCGTCATGATCTTCACCGCGCTCCGCTCGGTCTCGAGCTGCTGAAGCTCCTCTTCCGGCGGCTGTTTGTCGCCGGGGTTCTCGATTTTTCCGGCGAGGAAGCGGAGCAGTGCGTTCATGCCGAGGCCGCGTCGGAAGCTCTCCTGCTGTAGCAGATCGCCCAGTTGCAGCAGATTGGAGACCTGCCGCTCACCGCCGGGGGTGGCGAGCAGCCGCGGCACGACGTCGAACTCCCGGAGCAGCCGGGCGAACATTTTCAGAAAGGAGCCTTCGAGCCAGGTCTTCGCCAGAATCCGGAACTTCTGCTGGAGGGCGAGCCGCTCCTCCTCCCCCTCCGGCGATTGGAGCCTGAGCAGCTGATCGAGCGAACAGCCGCCGACGGGGGTGCTGAGTGCGTTCATGATCCGGCGCGGATCGTTTCCGGCGGCGACTCCTGCAGAAAGGTGAGCAGCTCACCGGCTTCGGACGAATGGTAGATGGAATCGCTGCGGGTGAATACGCCGGCGATTCCCCGGAAGGCGAGGGCCTGACGGACGGCGGCGGCCTCATACCGGTTCCGCACCAGAACCGCGAGGTCGCCGGGGCGGAGTCTTCGGGGGGATCCGTCTTCCGTTGCGGGGAATGATCGCCTCCGGAGCGTTGAGCATTCTCACCGCCAGTTCGGCGCAGTATTTCGGCCAGCTCTCCGCGTGAAGCTCGGGGGCGCGGTAGATCCGCAGCGGGGAGGGGGATTCAATCGTCTTCGCCTCCCTCGTCGCCGGGAGCGTGGATTTCCGGCAGTGTCAGCAGTTCGGGCGGGACGGCGAAGGGGGCGTTGTGCTCCCGGCCGAAGAGGCGGTTGACCGCCCGGATCATGCCGGGGGAGGAGCGGTAGTTGGTGTCGAGCGAATAGACGCGGCCCGGTTCCACGTCGGCACGGGCGTGGAGGTAGGTCGCGAGATCTCCGCCGCGGAAGAAGTAGATCGCCTGGCGGGGGTCGCCGACCAGAAAGAGCGTCTTCTGCGGTTCCGTTTCCACAAAGAGCTTCTGAAAGATGCGGTATTGTACCGGGTCGGTGTCCTGAAATTCGTCGATGATTCCGGCGGAGAACTTCTGCCGGAGCTGGCCGGCAAGCGGACTGTCGGGGAGATCGAGCGCGTCGCGGACCAGCCGCGGCATGTCGTCGAAGGTCATGAGGTTGCGTTCGCGCTTGAGCTCTTCGAGTCGTCGGAAGGCGAATTCGGCGCCGCGCAGCAGGAAGAGGGCGCGGAACCGTTCGATTTCGCCGGAGAATTCGTCGAGCATTCGCATTACCGGCGTATCGAGCGCGGCCGCGAGCTGGGCCGGTTTTCCACTCCGTTTGTTGAGGCTGTTTTCGAGGTTGTTGCGGCGGAACAGCGAGAGGGTTTCCAGAAGCGCGGGCATCGCCGCTCCGGTGCTGCGGAACTTTCCCAGAACCGCGTTATGGAGCGTGAAATCCGCTTTTCGGAACGGTTTGTTGAGAAATCCGGCGCACTCCTCGACCGGCAGACGTTCCGGCAGGGTACGGAGCTGTTCGAGCCGTCGGGGACAGCCGGTCGAGCCGGTCGCCGATCTGCTCTTCCTTATCCAGAGGAACCGAGGTGCGGAAGGCGAGCGACTCCCGCTTGACACGTTGTTGTGCGACCTGGAACAACGCCTCCGGCGTAAGATTGAGGTGAGTGCCGAGCGCAGCCAGGAGGACGGCGTGTTCCGGCGCGTAGAAATATCTCCGATAGAAATCCAGCGAACATTGGCGGAGCAGCTCTTCGCAGTCGCTTTCGACGTCGTTGTCGAAACGGACGCCGCTTTCGAAGGCGTTTTCCCTGAGCACCCGGGAGCAGAATCCGTGAATGGTGCTTATGACCGCGTCGTCGAAGTCGGTCAGCGCCTGCCGGAGCCGCGCGGCGGGTTCCGGGCGGTTCCGGCGTCGACGCGGTCGAGCAGCAGAGCGATCCGGTCGTCGCCGGACGGCTTACGGTTGACGAGGCAGTCGAAGCACTGGAGGAGCAGCTTCCGGATGCGGGTGCGCAGTTCCGCCGCTGCGGCTTCGGTGAAGGTCACCACCAGAAGCGAGGTGATCGGCAGCCCCCGTTCCAGCAGGAGTCGGAGCACGAGAGTCTCGATGTTGTAGGTTTTTCCAGTTCCGGCGGCGGCTTCGACCAGGTTGATGCCGTCGAGCGGCCAGTCGAGCGAGGGAGCTGTTGTTTCCGGTTGCGGCGGTAGTATTGCTCATGGCTCCTCCTTTAGCGGTGGCGGTATGAGCTCATTCGTCAACCGGGTGAATTCGGAGAATACCGCCGGATCGTTGAAGTCCGTCTCATTGAAACAGAGGGCGACGGCCGGGTCGTCGAGATCGCCGGGAATACCTGTTCCGCGGGCGGAGCGAAACGCCTTGAGTGCGGCGAGCTTCCGCTCCGCATCGCTCCGGTGTGCGGAAGCGGCGTAGGCAGCGGAGGCCCTGGCAAACAGCGGCAGGGGGCGGCGCATGCCTTCCCGAAAGGATTCGATTAGCCGCAGCAGTTTTTCTTCCGCTTCCCCGGCCGGCAGCGGAGGGAGTGTCCGCTCACAGAACGCCTTGTTTTCGAAGAAGAGGGCGAGGGTGACCACCCCTTCCGGGAGCAGGGCGTTGAGCAGGAGGTGCCGCAGATGCAGTGAGACCAGACTGTTCCAGGTCATGCTCGAACAGCGGCGGAACCAGTGTTCCCGCCGGATGGCGTCGCCGTCGGCGATGCCGGTAAGACGGGTGCCGCCGACGGCGAGATCGATGAGGATGCGGTGGTCCGGGCCGGGCAGCCGTTCCTCGTGCCAGGGGGCGGGGCAGAGTTTCATCGTCTCCAGCGTCTGCCGGAAGAGGAGTTCGCCGTTTTCCCCGAGCGGCAGCCGGCCGCCGCGGCGCAGGGAGCGTTTGAGCTTTTCCGGGTCCTCCCTGCCGGTTCAAGGCGAGATCGACCGCCTCGCGGAGCTGGTACTGTTCAAGAGCGTCGAGTACGATCGGTTCATCGTCCTCCAGAGTCAGAGTTTCTTCGAGGAAGCGGGCTCCCGCCCTGTTTTTCAGAAACCATCGACAGGGGTTGGAGAACATCTGCTCGAGTTCGTCAAGGGGAATCGACTCCGGGAGCGGTTCCGGCGGCAGGGGGGGCGGGACGTTTCCCGGTTCGTGCCGTCGGCGCGGCGGAAACTCCGGCGAGGATCGGCTGCCGCGCGGCAGTTTCCGGGGAGTAGGAGCGCAGGTCGAGGCCGCTGTCCGGCCGGAACCCGTCCGGATGAAATCCCTGCAGTCTGGTTTCGCTCACCTGAAAGCCGGGGAAGCTCTGCTGCATGCAGTTGAGAAATTCCGTCAACGGCACCGCGGGCGGGAGGGCGGAGCCATCCTTGAGGCTTCTGCCCTGATAGAAGAGCAGAAGGTTGCGCCGGGCGGAGAGAATTGCCTCGAGAAAGAGGTAGCGGTCCTCCGCCGGCCGGGAGCGGTCGCCCGGGCGCGGGGTGGCCAGCACATTGAAGCCGAGCTTGTTTTCCCGCCGGGGAACTCGCCTTCGTTCAGGCCGAGGATGGCGACCACCTGCATCGGGATGCTCCGCATCGGGACCAGCGAGCAGAAGGTGATTTTCCCCGCAGAAAACTGGTTCCCTGAACCGGTTCGGAGAGGGCGGAGGCGAGGTGGTCGGCAGCGGCGTCCGCGGGGATCGGACGGTTGTAGCCGGCGGTTTCGGCGGTTTCGGCGAACGCGGCGAAACTGGCGCGCAGTGCCGCCAGCTCCGCCGCCGTCTCCCGGCTGGAGAGAAAGAAGCTGTCGAGAATCCGGCTGAACCGAGCCTGCCATTCGGCGGGGGGGCAGGGGCGGGCCAGTTCCGGGCCGAGCGCGGCGAGCTGGCGGACGAAACGGATGAAGTTGCCGAGCAGTTCCGCCTCTCCTTCCGGAATCGCCCCGAGTTCGTGGAGTCCTTCGGCGGCCTCGGAATCCGGCGTTTCGGTCATTGCGAAGGCGAGCAGAAGCCGGTCCAGCCCCTGACTCCAGGAGAACTCTTCGAACGGAACGCCGCAGAATTTCCGGTGGGACTCCGCGTCGAATCCCCAGCGGATGGCGGCTCGGCCGGTCCAGCGTGAGATGGTTTCGAGCGCCTCTTCCGGAATGTTGAACCGCGCCCGGAGCGCGGGCTGATCCAGAAGCGCGGTCACCTCCGATGCTTCGAAGCGTTCCGCGGGCAGTTCGAGCAGCCGGAGAAAGGTGTCGGCAAGCTGACCGGCGGAACGGAGACTGCGGTCGGAGATGGAATATTCTCCGGCCAGCGGACCCTGGTCGAACACGGCGCGGATATAGGGTTCGTATTGGTTGATGTCCGGCGCCATGACGATGATTTCGCGCGGCTGTGGCGGAGCGGAGTCGAGTTTGCCGTTCATCAGCGTGAGCAGCTGTTCGTGCAGAACCTCCACCTCGCGGCGGATGCCGTGGCAGTTGAACACCCGCACCGAACGATCGCCCGGCGGAATTTCCAGCGGTTTCCCGACCAGGAACCCATCCCCGTCCGGCCGCCGGAGTCGGAGCGAGAGAATGTCCTCCTGCAGTGCGGTGAGCATCGTGTAGGTGGTGTATTCCGGACCGGCCTCCCCGCCGGGAACATACTCTTCGAAGGCGGTCTCCTCCACAGTGTGACACAGCTCGTGGAGTTCGATCACCCGGTTGAAGAATTCGCGTCCCTGTCGTCCGAACGAGGCGAGCAGGGGATTCTGATCGAATTCGGCGTCGGTGATTTTCGTCGGCCGTTCGCCCCAGTACTCCCGGCAGGGATTGAGGTAGAAGAAATTCACTTCCCGGAAGCGCGAAAGATGCTGGAAGAACCCGAGATAGATCGGTGGCATCGCACCTGCGCCGAAGACGCTGACCCGTTCCGGGACCCGTCTGCCCGCGGCATTCAGTTGAAAGAACTTCGGAAATAGAACTCCCGCCCTTCCGCGCCGTTTTCCCGCAGTGCGAGGTAGAGTTTTCGCTGCCACGAATGGCGTTCCGCGCCCCTTTCTCCCGCGGCCCATTGGAGCAGTTCCTCCTGCCGGTAGACCTGGTACTGGTCGAAGAGACCGGCGATTTTGGCGGCGAGCTGAAGGAGTTTGCGGGCATCTCCGGTGAGATAGCGGGCGAGTTCCGGGACGCGGTGGGCCTCATCTTCGAGCAGGGCGGCGAGCCGCCACGCCATCACCTCCTGCGAGAAGAGTTCGCTGTCGCGCCGGAACGCCGCCGCCGTCGCCGGGTCGAAACATTGCAGCATGGTGCGGCGGACGAAGTTCTCCAGATAGGGAAGGTCGAGATTGGCGGCGATGCCGCCGTTTGCGGCGAGGAACTGGGTCAGCCAGTCAGCCATGCCCCGGGTCTGGATGACGATGGTTTCCGGCGTAAAGGGATTTGCAGGAGCATGGCGGAACACCGCGTCGAGATAGAGCTCCGCCAGTTGTTCAAGCTTGTTGCCGGTGTAGAGATGGAAACTCATCGGGCGGCGTCTCTCCGGCGAAGAAGCGGCGGAACGCTTCCCGCTTGGTTTCAAATGAATAGAGCGCCGCCGCCGGACTGGTGGAGGGGAGGCGGACGACCTCCAGCTGCGGATTCCGGAAGAGTTCCGGGAAACAGCGGCGGAAGAGTTCGAAGGAGCGCCCGCCGTTGCAGCCGATCCGCCGGATGACGGGGCAGCGTTTCAGCAGCGCCGGAATGTCGTTGGGCCGTTCGAGTTTGAGGTTGCTGTCGAGGCTGCCCGGGCGGAATCCGGAACCGGCCACATCCCAGAGCGCGATCTGATGATTCTTCAGCGCTTCCAGCCGTTCGTGATAGGGGAGGTTTGGATCGAAATTCCAGAGTTCGCCCATGATGCGCCAGAACGCGTTGCGTTTATGGGCGTAATACTGCGCCTGCCGCAGCGATTCTTCGCCGGGGGAGCGAACCGAGGATCAGAAAGCGCGCATCGGACCGGGCGACCGGAGCGAAGGAGTGTTTGAGTTCGCGCTCTTCAGTCATGGGGAGGCCCCCCGATCAGCTTCCGGTAGAATGCGGGCCACCCGTAACCTCTTCCGGCGAAAGGAAAAACCGGAGGTTTGCAAAACATGGGTGTTCTTCCGGAGTGCGAACGAGCAGAAAGTCGACCGCGGCGCGCCGAAGCGGAGCGCAGAGCCGCAGGAGCCCTCCGCCGCTTTGCCCCGGCGACCAGGCCACTTTGCAGGGAAACTCCCGCCGGATTGTCGCCGCGTAGCGCAGCGGGTAGAGGAGTGTTCCATGCAGGTGGAGCAGATCGGCGTCGCGGCAGTACTCCCGCAGGTCCGCCAGCAGTTCGGGACTTCGTCCGGAGCCGGGCCAGGGGAGGAGACGCCCGGGCAGCGCCGAAAAGGGGACGCCGGGCGGAGTGACCGGGCCGGGCAGGAGCGAGAGAATCCGCACCGTGTCGCCGGAACGCTCCAGTTCGCGGCAGACGGCGGCGAAGAAATCGCGTTCCGCCGCGCGCGGCAGGCGGGGGAATCAACTGGATGATCTTCACGTGTTCCGGCTCCTTTTTTCTCAATATACAGGCGCTGGGAAAAAAATCCACCTTGAAAGGGGAATTTTTCCGCGCCTCCGGCCGCCGTTTCGCCGGTTCAACGGGGCAGAAGAAGGAGCAGGGCGAGCAGCAGAAGGAGTTCCGAACACTCTTCGCAGCAGCCGATGGTGTCTCCCGGTCGCGCCGCCGATCACCTGTTTCGTCACAAGGCTCCAGAGCGCGGCGCAGAGGAGCACGAGGAGCGCCGCGCCGACGCCGGAAATCCCGAAGAGGAGCCACCCCGCCGCAACGGGAAAGAGCATCGCCGGAACAAGGGCCGGATACGGATTGATCTGGAACCAGATGCCGCCGAGTCCGTCGGGGCGGGCGTAACGGCTGGTGGCGATGTGAAAGAGCAGTCCGCAGCGTCCGGCCAGGAGCGACAGGCCGAAGGCGGCGGGCAGGAGTTCCGGCGGAAACGAGAAGCAGGCGGCCGCCTTGAGTCCGAGCAGGGCGAAGACGGCGGCGACTCCCATCGAACCGGTCCGGCTGTCGCGCATGATTTCGAGCTTGCGCTCCCGGGTGCGGCCGGAGAGGAAGCCGTCCGCGGTGTCGGCGAGGCCGTCGAGGTGGAACCCCTTGGTCAGCGCTTCCGGCAGAACGGCGCAGAGCATCGCGGCGACGGCGGGCGGAAATCCGCGCGTGAGAAGTTCCGCCGCTCCCCAGCCGAGGGCGCCGAAGAGAAGTCCCGCGACCGGGAAGAAGGGCAGGGCGCGTTTCAGATCCGCCTCGGTCGCCGCGAACTTCCCCAGCGGCAGAGCCGAGAGCACCGAAAGGGCGGCGAGAAACGGTCTCATTGGAGCCCCTCCCGGGAGACGTCGGCGTGTTCGAAGGAATCCATCTCGCGCAGGAGGGCGACCGCGGCGTCGGCGAGGTGCATGGCGAGCGCGGCGCCGGTTCCTTCGCCCAGGCGCATTCCGAGGTCGAGCAGCGGCTTCTTGCCGAGGGTGGCGGCCATGATGCGATGGCCGGGTTCGGCGCTGCCGTGGGCGAGGATCATGCAGTCGCGCGCGGCGGGCGAGAGCGTCGCGGCGATCAATGCTCCGGCGCTGGAGATGAAGCCGTCGATCAGCACCGGTTTGCGGAGCGATGCCGCGCCGAGAATCAGTCCGGCGATGCCGCCGATTTCGAAGCCGCCGACCTTGGCGAGCAGGTCGATGCCGTCGGCAGGATCGGGCTTGTTGCATTCGATGCCGCGCCGGATCACCTCCGCCTTGTGGTCGAGCCGCGAAGCGGCGAGTCCGGCGCCGGGACCGACCACCGAACGGACGTCGGCTCCGGAGAGCACCGCGATGATCGCCGACGAGGGCGAGGTGTTGCCGATGCCCATTTCGCCGGTGCCGAAGAGGTCGGTCGCGGGGGCGAGCTCCCGGGCGAGGCGGATGCCGTTTTCGAGCGCGGCGACCGCCTGTTCACGGGTCATCGCCGGGCCCCGGGAAAAGTTCGCGGTGCCGCGAGCGACCTTGCAGTCCACCAGCACGCCCGCCCGGACCAGATCGGAGAGATCGTCATCGACGCCGAAGTCGGCTACGGTGAGTTCGGCTCCGACTTCGCGGGTGAGCACCCCGATGCCGCCGCCGCCGCGGACGAAGTTGCGGACCGCCTGCGCGGTGATCGACGAGGGCTGGGGACAGACCCCTTCGGCGGCGATGCCGTGGTCCCCCGCCATCAGGACGATCCGCTTGCGTGCGACCGGCGGCGTCTCACTGCGGGTGATTCCGGCGAGATCGACGGCGAGGTCGAGCAGCCGCCCGAGCGCCCACGGCGGCATGGCGAAATTGAGGATGCGCGTTTCGGCGCGGCGGCGGAATTCGGGGTCGGCCGGTTCGATGGAGCGGAGCGTTTCTTCGAGCAGTTTCATGGTTACTTGATCCTTTGTGCGATACCGCATACGGTGAAATACAACGCGTCGGCGGCGGCGGCGATCTTCTGGCCGCAGCGCCCGGAACAGTCGCGGAACCGGCGTGCGAGGGGCGACTCCGGTACGATCCCCATACCGACCTCGTTGAGGACGGCCACGACAATGCCGGGGAAGGCGCGCAGTTCGGGAATCAGCCGGTCGCATTCGGCGGCCATTTCGGTTTCGCCGAACTCCCGTTTCTCCTGTGCCGCCTGGAAGAAGAGGTTGTTGATCCAGAGCGTCAGGCAGTCGATGAGGATGCCGTCGCCGCCGGAAGCCGCCGCCTGCCGGAGGGCGGAGCCGAGGTCGAGCTGCTCCTCGATGGTCCGCCAGTCGTCCGCTTCGCGCCGTGCCTTGTGGCGGGCGATGCGTTCGGCGAGTTCGCCGTCGAACACCGGGCAGGTGGCGAGGTAGAACTTGCGGCTCGCCGTTTCGGCGACGAGCTGTTCGGCGAAGAGGCTCTTGCCGCTGCGGGCGCCGCCGGTGACCAGAATGAGACGGTTTTTCATGGCTGGAACACTCCCTGATGAAAGTTGAGAACGGTGATGCTTCCGCGGGGCGGCAGGAGTTCGTGCTGCCGTTCCGCGGGCAGATGGTGCAGTGTTGCGAGAATCCGCATGGCGGGGCCGCCGTGGGTGACGATGGCGACGGTTTCGCCCGAGGAACCCGCGAGGAGTTCGACGAACGCCTCGTCGACCCGGCGGCGGAAGGCGGGAAAACTCTCGCCGCCGGGGAATGCCATTTCGCCCGGAAATTCACTCCAGCGGCGGAGTTCTTCCGGTGTGGCGAGCCGTTCGATTTCGGCGAAGGTGAGCGCCTCCCACTCGCCGAAGTCGATCTCCGCCAGCCGGGAATCGAACCGGATTTCGCGGCCGGGCGCGGCAAGTTCGGCGGTTTCGGCGGCGCGCCGGAGCGGGCTGGAGAGGACCGTTTCCGGCGCGAACCGGGCAAGTTGAGGCGCGAGGTTCCGCGCGGCGGCGCGTCCGGCTTCCGAGAGCGGCACGTCGGTCGAGCCGATGTAGCGCCCGCGGTATTCGTCGGGCACTTCGCAGTGACGGATGAGCAGAATCTGTCTTACTTGCACAGCCACACCCCGATGATGAGAAGAATGCTGAATACGAAAGTGGAAGCGGCGGTGAGCCGCTCCGCCCGAAGGAGATCGCCGGATGTGAGTTCCGCCCGCCCGTCGCCCCAGAAGGGATAGGGCTCCGGAACTCCGTCGTAGACGGTCGGGCCGCCGAGGCGGATTCCGAGCGCTCCGGCGAACGCGCCCATCCCCACGCGGAGTTGGGGCTGGGGTGGTCGTGGCGGTGGCGGAATCCGGTCCGGAGGGTGCGGGAGAGGGTCCCGCCGACCAGCAGCGCGGCGATGGAGACGGCGAGAAGCGTCAGCCGTGCCGGAATCAGGTGAAGCAGATCATCGGCGCGGGCGGCGACCCGGCCGAAGAGGAGGTAGCGTTCGTTGCGGTAGCCCCAGCAGGCGTCGAGGGTGTTGGCGCAGCGCAGCAGAACCGCCGCCGCCGCCGCACCGGGGAGACCGCCCGCGAGAAAACCGACGGCGAAGAAGAAGAGTGCGCTGTTGACGGCGTCGATCAGGTTTTCGCCGAGGCTCTCGATCGCGCCGCGGACGATTTCGGAGGGCGGAAGCGTCGCGGTATCCCCGGCTGACGATCCTCGCGAGCGCACGGCGGGCGGCGGCAGGATCGTTGCGGGTGAGGGGCCTGCGGATCGCTTCGGCGTGTTCAATAAGACTGCGCGGCGCGATGGTGACGTAGAGCAGAATCGCGGCGGCGGCGGGGGGCGAAACGTCCGGCGAAGAAGGTGACCGCCCACGCGGCGGCGGGAAGTCGGCAGCGTGAGCAGGAGCCATCCCGCCAGGCCGGAGAGGATGCCGTCGCCGAAGGTTCTGCGGCAGAAGGATTCGATTTTTCCGGCAGCCCGTCCGAAGAGCGCGACCGGGTGGAACCTGGAATGGGGATCGCCCAGCAGGAGATCCAGCACCAGCGCAACGCCGAGGGCGATGAGAAATCCGGTCATCGTGCCAGCTCCTTTACGAAGTGATCCAGCGCGGCCGGGTTCGAGGCGAAGTGAAGGTGCAGATAACTGCCCGCAATCCGGTTGTGGACACTGCCCGCCTCGCTCGTTTCTCCGTGCAGTGTGCGGGCGTGAAAGAACGGTTGCGTTCCCGCAGGGAGTTCGGCGCTGGAGTAGTGGAACTCATGCCCCTGAATTCTGGTTCCGGCGGGGCCGAAGAGACCGTCCGCCGCGGTGACGGCTTCGCGGTAGCCGAGGGCGGAGAGGCGGCTGTGCATCTTTCCTTCGCCGGGGAGCAGGCCGAGCATCGGATAACGGACGCCGTCGAAGCCGGTGAGCCCGTCGAGGAGATAGAGAAATCCCCCGCACTCTCCCCCACACCACCCGGCCGGAGGCGGCGAAACTCCGGACGGCGTCGAGCATCGCGTCATTTGCCGCCAGAGTTTCCGCGAAGAGTTCCGGGTAGCCGCCGCCGAACCAGAGACCGTCGAGCTCCGGCGGGAGATCCCGGTCGTGGAGCGGGGAGAAGAAGACAAGCCCACGCCGCGCTCCCGGAGGAGTTCGAAGTTCTCCTCGTAGTAGAAGTGGAACGCTTCGTCCTGCGCCACGCCGAGACGGAGTCCGGAAGTTGCCTGTGCCGCGGCGGAAACCACTGCCGCCGGGCGGGGGATCCGGGCAAGTTCGAGCAGCCGGTCGAGATCGATGCTCTCCTCCGCCGCGTCGGCCATGCGGTCGAGCAGGGCGTCGTCGAGGGTGCCGGTTGTGAGCCCGAGGTGGCGCTCCGGCAGTCTCCACGCCTCGTTGCGGTCGAACCGGCCGAGAAGCGGCGGGAGTCCGGCCGTGCGCAGGGCGTCGGCGAGAAGTTGCCCGTGGCGGGCCGAACCGGTGAAATCGGCGATCACCCCAGCGATGCGCACTTCGGGATCCCATTCGCAGAACCCCTTCACCAGCGGCGCGATCGAACCGGAAATCCCGCGCGCGTTGACCACCAGCACCACCGGCAGACCGAGCCGGGCGGCGATTTCGGCGGAACTCCCGGCGCGGGTGCCGGGGCAGGTGCCGTCGAACAGCCCCATCACCCCTTCGACGACGGCGGCGTCGGCGGTGGCGGCGCTCCGGGCGAAGGCGGAACGGAGCGCCGCTCCGGCGTGAAAGCAGGGATCGAGGTTGAACGACGCCCGTCCCGCCGCCTGCCGGTGGAAGGAGGGGTCGATGTAGTCCGGCCCGCACTTGAAGGGGGCGACGTCGATGCCGCGCCGCCGGAGTGCGCGCAAGAGCGCGGCGGCAAGCGTGGTCTTGCCGCTGCCGGAGTTGACTCCGCCGAGAAGGAATGCCGATAGAAAATCAGAGTTCAAAATCCGGTTTCTCCCGATAGCCGCGGCGGCAGTAGAATCTGCCGTTCCGCAGGATGGTTTTCGAGTTGCCGAGGATCACCAGCGTGGACATGTCCACCGTGTCGAAGGGAAGTCGTCGAGCCGGGCGAATTCGATTCTCTGCCCGTGCCGCCCGACGTGGTGAACCAGCGCCGCCGGGAGATTGCCGCCCGCTTTGCGGAACACTTCGACGGCGAATTCGAGCAGTTCCCGCCTCCGGCTGCTCGCCGGATTGTAGAGCGCGGTGACGAAATCCCCTTCGGCGAGCAGTTTCAACCGCTTTTGAATCAAATCCTTCGGCGTCATCAAATCGGAGAGGCTCACCACGGCGAAGTCGTTCATCAGCGGCGCGCCGGCCAGGGCGGCGGCGGCGGTCGCGGCCGTCACGCCGGGGACGACGATCACTTCGATCGAACGGTACTTTTCCAGCTCGGTGAGTTCGAGAAGCAGCCCCGCCATGCCGTAGATCCCGGCGTCGCCGGAGCAGATCACGCCGACAATTTCTCCGTCGAGCGCGGCGTCGAGGCGCTTCGCGGCAGCGTTTGAGCTCTTCGCGCATCGAGCCTGCGATCACCTTTTTGCCCCGGAGCCGTTCCGGAATGAGGTCGAGATAGGTGCGGTATCCGGCGATGACGGTGCATTTCTCGATGGTTTCCGCGGCCTGCGGCGTCAGATACTCCGCCGCGCCGGGACCGATTCCGATGGCGTACACTTCAGGCATGATCCACCTCCACGGCGACGGCGGCGGTGACGTCGCTTCTGCTCTGTTTGGGGACGAGGAGCCGGGCGTCCGGCCCGGCGGCGAGGAGCGCCGCCGCCTCCGAGACCGAGTGGAGCCCGAGATGTTGTTCCGCTGCCGCCGAGGGGGTCGGCACCGGAATTTGATTCAATTCCATGGCGGAGAAGAAGCGAAGTTCCTTCCCGGCGCTCCGGGCGAACTCCAGCAGCCCGGGTTCGCCGGATTTCAGTTCGGCGCTGGCGATCACATCCACTTCGTCGAGCGAGAGTTGATGGGTGTCGAGCACATCGAGGACCACCGCGCGGATCCGTTCGGCGGAAACCCCTTTGCGGCAGCCGACGCCGAGGGCGATCTTCCGCTTCACAAGGCGCAGTTCGGTGCCGCCGGCGACTCTCCGGATCAGGATCGTGCCCGGTTCGGGAGCGCCTCCGGCCAGCCGGAATCCGGGCCGGTCGGCGTACCAGCGCCGGAAGAGCTCCTGCGGCATGAAGAGGTCGAACTCCTCCCCGTCGAGCAGTGCGGCGGCAAGCTCCGGAAGCGGCTCCTTCGAGACCAGCCGGTAGTGGCAGCGGGCGGCGAATTCGTCGAAGGCGGGGAGATGGTTCACATCGCTCGCGGTGGTGATGACCGCCTTCCCGCCGGTGATCCGGGCGACCTCGGCGGCGAGACGGTTGGCTCCGCCGAAGTGGCCGGAGAGCAGGCTGACCGCGTACTGCCCGGCTTCGTCGCAGACCACCACCGCCGGATCGTGGAGTTTGTCCTCGCAGAGCTGTGCCGCGTGGCGGACGACGATTCCGGCGGCCATGACCATGACGAAGGCGTCGAACCTCTTCCAGTTTTCGGCGAACGTGGAGGAGAACTCCCCTGTCGGATAACTGCGCCGCCGGGCGGCGGGGACGGCCGAAGCGTACTTCTCCGGTACGAAAATGACCGCGTCATGCAGTCCGGCGGCGATCTCCGCCGCCTTGCAGGCCGCCTTGCGGGTGAGGGCGAACAGCGCGACTTTGCCGGAGAATCCGCCGTCGCATCGTCCGCCCCGCCGGTAGCCGTGCGAGAAGGATTCATCGTAGAGTTTCGACAACTCGCCGTTCCGTTCGAGCACCTCGCCGATCACGATCATCGACTGGCGCTGGATTCCGGCGTCGGCGACCTTCTGCGCGATGTCGGCGAGGGTGCCGCGGACGATCTGTTCATTGGGCCAGCTCGCCCGGTAGACCACCGCCGCCGGGGTCGAGGGGGAACGCCCGGCGGAAAGCAGTTTCTTTACCAGACTCTCCATCTCTCCGACGCTCAGGAAGATGCACATGGTCGAACCGTGGGCGGCAAGCTGTTCGAGCGCCTCCTTTTCGGGCACCGGGGTGCGTCCGGCGTCGCGGGTGAGGATGACGCTCTGCGAAAGGCCGGGCATGGTGAGCTCCACTCTGAGCGCGGCGGCGGCGGCGAAGGCGCTGCTCACTCCCGGCACCACCGAGTAGGGGATGCCGAGGCGGTCGAGTTCGCGAAACTGTTCGGAGACCGCTCCGTAAATTGCGGGATCTCCGGTGTGCAGGCGGACCACGTTCTCCCCCCTGTTCGTACGCCTGCCGCATCTCCCGCAACACTTCGGGAAGAGCGAGTTTCGCGCTGTTGACCAGCCGGGCTTTGGAGGCGAGTTCCAGCAGCTCCTCGTTGACCAGCGAGCCCGCGTAAATGACCAGATCGGCGTCGCGGAGCGAGGCGGCGCCGCGCAGGGTGATGAGGTCGGGCGCGCCGGGACCGGCGCCCACAAAGGTGATCGATCCACTCATCTTCTATTCTTTCTCCGGTTTGACGAACACCGCGAGGGTGATCGGATTTTCCGCTTTGAAACAGTGATGCTCCCCGAGCGCGGCGGCGCGGCTGACGTTGACGGTCAGCAGCTCTTGCCGGTACGGGTGAGAACCGTCGCCAGCACGGCGGAGCTTTCGACCAGTACCGCCGTGGCGACCAGACGCCCGCCGGGATGGAGCCGTTCGAACGACCGCTTCAGCAATGCGGGCAGGGCGTCGCCGCCGCCGCCGATGAACACCCGGTCGGGTGCGGGCAGCGCGTCGAGCAGAGATTCCGCATCGGCAGAGTGGGCCGTGACGGCATTCCCGCCGGAACGGCGGATGTTTTTCCGCAAGTTCGGCGAAGCGCTCCGGATTCTTTTCCACGGAGTGAACTTTCAGCTCCGGAGCGAGTTCCGCCGCTTCGATTCCCACCGAACCGCTGCCCGCGCCGAGATCCCAGAGCACCCCGGAGGCGGGGAGCCGGAGCTTGGAAAGTACGATTGCCCGCACCTCCGGATGGGTGATCATCTGTTTCGAGTGAAGGTAGCCGGCGTCCTCCCTGCCGAATCCGCAGTCGGGAGTGCCGGCATTCTCCCCAGGCAGAATCAGCAGAATCGAAAGCGCCCGGTCGGGTACCGCCCCGGCGGCCAGTTCCGCCAGCGTGCCGCGGACCACCAGCTCCGCCTGCGTGTTGAGATCGCATCCGGCGGCGGCCCGCCGAGCTCCCGCCGCCGGGAAGGCGGCGAGCAGTTCCGCGGCCAGCTGCCGCACCGTCCGGCGCGGGTCGCCGTAGAGCACCGCGCCCGGTGCGCGGAGAATTCTCCGCCACGGCAGCGGGGTGTCGTCGCCGTGGCAGTGGAAAAGCTCCCATTTCTCCCACGGTTCGCCGAGCCGGGCGGCCAGCAGCTGAAACGCTGCCGTGCCCGGATGGACGCGATATGAGCCCTCCGGAAGCATCCGGCGGAGGGTGCCGCCGATGCCCCGGCAGAGCGGGTCGCCCGAGGCGGCGACAACCAGCCGGGCGTCCGGTTCCTGTCGCAGAAGGGATTCCAGTTCGGCGGCGAGGTTCCCGCCGAGGGAATCTTCCGGGCGGAGAGCTCCGGCGGCAGGGCGGCGAGAATCCGCTTCCCCGCCGCGATGAGGTCGGCGTTCCGGAGCAGTTCCAGCGATTCCGCGCTCCAGTCGCGGCCGTCGAAGCCGATGATGTCAATGGTCTTCATGAAAGAATTTTCTCCTTTCGGTCGTCGTAGAGCACGATTTCCAGCCGGATTCCGGGGTGTCGGCTGGAGAGAGTCCGCAGTGCGGCGCGGTGAAGGCGCTGCTGTATCTCCCGGAACTCCTCCGGCGTGAGATATGCGGCGAGTTCCCCGGTCGTGTGCAGCTTCTCCAGCGGAACGCCGGGAAGTGTCACCCGAACTCCTCCAGCCGCGTCAGGTCGAGTTTCGTGTTGGCGGCGTGGGTGTTGCGGTCGCCGCAGGCGTATTTGAAGAGCTTGCCCGGCATACAGCCGAGCACGATCCGTTCGAGCCGGGCCGCTTCCGCCGCGCGGAGCGCCGCGTCGATGAAGTCGCCGATGCGGATGATCGCTTCGGGCGGGAATTCCGGACAGTCCCGCGCGACCGCCTCCGCCGTCCGGTTGCCGGTGACCAGCGCGGCGGCTTTTCCCCCCCGCCGCCGCGACGGCGCGCAGCTGCAGCGCCACCGTCGCGGCATACGCGGCATTGGAGTAGGGGCGCACGATGCCGGAGTTGCCCAGAATCGAAATTCCGCCGACGATGCCGAGGGTCGGGTTGAGCGTCTGCTCCGCCAGTACTTTCCCCGCCGGAACCGAAATGACGACCGTGAGCTCTTCGCCCGGTGTTTTGCCGAATCCGGCCCGTTCGAGGTTCTTCACCAGCATGCGGCGCGGTCCGGGATTGATCGCGAAATGTCCCGGCGGAACGGCAAGGCCCGGGCGGGTGACGACGCCGACCCCTTCGCCGCCGGTGAGGTAAAGCCGCCCTGCGCCGCATTGTTCAGAGAAGGCGCGCGGGTCATCGCACGACCCCGGACGGAGTTCCACTTTGATCTCCGCCCGGTCGGTCACGTCGGGGTCGTCGCCGCCGTCCTTACGGACCGTCGCCGTGCCGGGGGCGCACCGCTCCAGCGGAATGGCGAGAAACGAGCCGTCCGGCAGCAGCAGTTCCACCTGTTCCGGCGGCGGAGCGCCGTTCTGTGCGGTCCAGGCGCCGACCGCCGCCGCCGTCGCCGCCGCGCCGGTGGTGAAGCCGTTCCGCAAGGGGGTTCCATCAGGATGTTTCACAGTGCGTTCTCCATGATGCCGTGCAATGTCGCCACCGCGAGGGGACTGCCGCCCCGCCGCCCGTCGATGCGGATGCAGGGGAGGGGAGCTCCTCCGAATACTCCTTGGACTCCACCACGTTGACGAATCCCACCGGCATGGCGACCACCAGCGCCGGGGTGATGCGCTTCGCCAGCGTCAGGCGGACCACTCCGGCGAGGGCGAGCGGCGCGTTGCCGCAGAGGAAGATCGCTCCATCGAGCTCCTTCTCATGGAGTTCGACCGCCGCGAGCGCGCGGGTGATGCCCCGTTTTCTGGCATACTCCGCCGTCTCCGGGTCCGCCACCGGGCAGAGAATCGCTTCGCGGCAATACGCGGGGTGGAACTTCTGCAATTTCGGAATCGACAGCCCCGATTTGATCATGTTCGAATCGGTGTAGATGCGTGCGCCGTGCCGGAGCGCCGCGAGGGCCGCTTCGATCGCGCCCGGCGTGAAGCGGAGCTGTTCGGCGATGGCGAAGTCGGCGGTGGTGTGAATCAACCGCCGGGCGACGTGCCACTCGGCGTCGGTGAAGCGCTGCCGCAGGGCGGGGGGCGTCTCCCGGTCGATCCGGCGGAAGCTCTCCTGTTCGATCTCACTGCCGCTGCAGTTCCATTGGATCCGTTCAAACGGGGATTTCATCAGTAGTCAACTCCTTTTCTGGCGGGGATTCCCCGGTGAAACGGGTGTTTGATTTCGACCACTTCGGAGACCAGGTCGGCGATTTCGACCAGTTCCGGCGGCGCGTGTCGTCCGGTGACGATGAGGTTGAGCGTCGGACGGCGTGCCCGGAGGACGGCGGCCACCTCCGCCGGGTCGAGAAAACCGTGATGGAGTGCCACGTTGAGCTCGTCTAGGATCAGGAGCTCACCGTCGAAGCTTTCCAGAAGTTCCCGCGTCCTCGCCCAGCCCCGCTGCGCCATGCCCCGGTGGTCGCCGGGACGGGTGGTGAGGCCGAGCCCGTACTGCTCGAAGATCATTTCTGGGAAATAGCGGGTGAAGAAGTTTTTCTCTCCGGTCGGCCGCTCTCCCTTCATGAACTGAATCACCGCGACGCGCCACCCCCAGCCTAGCGCCCGGAGCACCGTGCCGAAGGCGCTGGTGCTCTTTCCTTTGCCGTCCCCGGTCAGATTGAGGAGCAGCCCGCGTTCCCGGTTGTCGAATTCCAGCATCTTACCGCACCCCCATCGCCCGGTAAAGTGCCGGAATGTCGATCCGTTCGCGGACGTGGGCGGCGAGCCGGGCGAGCGCCGCCTCCATTCCGTAGTGTGCCGTCACGCCGCCGAGCGGCGTAAGCCCCTTTTGCACCCGGACTTCGTCGAGCCACTTCCGGCGGAAACGGTCGTCGTCGAAGATTCCGTGCAGATAGGTGGTGAAACAGTTTCCCCGTTCGAAGCCGACCGGACGCCCGTCGGAGGAGCGGATCACCTTGATGGAAGGATCATTGCATTCGGTGCGGCCAAAGTGAATCTCATATCCGGAAACCGGTGTGCCGTCCGCCGTGGTTCCTGTGGTGCGCCGGAGAATCTTCTCCCCCCCTTCATCGTGGTCACCAGCGGCAGGAAGCCGAACATCGGAGACGCGGGATGCGGCGATTCCACCCGGTCCGGATCGAGCAGCACTTCGCCGGCAAGCTGAAGGCCGCCGCAGATGCCGACGTATTGACAGCCGCGGCGCACCGCTTCGCGGATCTTTCCGGCAAGTCCGCTCTGTTCCAGCATGGCGAAGTCATCCGCAACCGACTTGCTGCCGGGCAGAATCACCACGTCGGGAGTTCCGAACTCCTCCGGAGAAGAGACGCTGCGTATCCGGGTATCCGGCTCCGCTTCGAGCGGCGCGTAGTCGGTGAAGTTGGCGATGTGTCCGAGCCGGATCAGGGCGATGTCGATCACCGCGCCCGGTTTCTTCTTCTCCGTGAAGGAGAAGCCGACCGAATCCTCCTCCGGCAGGCCCGGCCCCGGCAGGAAGTCGATCACGCCGAGCACCGGTTTGCCGGTGAATCGCTCCACTTCGGCGTGGGCGTTGCCGAGGAGCGCGGGATCCCCCGGAACTTGTTGACCACGAAGCCGTGCAGGAGCTTCCGCTCCCACGGTTCGAAGGTTGCGTAAGTGCCGATGAAGGAGGCGTAGACGCCGCCGCGGTCGATGTCGCCCGTCAGGAGAACCCGGGCGTCGGCGTATTCGGCCATGCGCATGTTGACGATGTCGGTCGATTTGAGGTTGATTTCACCCGGACTGCCCGCGCCTTCGAGCACGATCGCTTCGCGCTCCCGGCTCAGGCTGTCGTAGCAGGCGGTGACTTCGCGCCAGAACTCCGGCTTGCGGCGGAAGAACTCTTTCGCCCGCATGCTCCCCGACCGGCCGCCCTCGCACGATCACCTGACTGCCGTGGTCGCTTTCGGGCTTGAGCAGAATCGGATTCATCCGCACATCCGGGTCGAGCCGGCACGCTTCCGCCTGCACCGCCTGCGCCCGGCCGATTTCGCCGCCCTCCGGGGTGACGAAGGAGTTGAGCGCCATGTTCTGCGCCTTGAACGGGGCGACCGAAATGCCGTCTTCGAGCAGGATCCGGCAGAAGGCGGCGGCCAGCACGCTCTTGCCCGCGTTGGAACAGGTGCCCTGAATCATCAACGCGGGTGTCCGGCGTTCCCGCCGGATGTACGGCGCCTTTGCGTCGCAGAGGCGGGCAAGCGCCGTCGCGAGGCGGAGGTTCTCCTCCCGGTTCCGGACCGCGACGCGGAAAAATTGTTCTCCCAGCCCCGGATAGTCGGCACAGCGGCGCACCGCGATATGCTCCTCCTTCAGCAGCCGCCCCCGCCGGATCGGGCAGGGGCGTTTCGAGCAGCAGATAGTTCGCAAGAGAGGGATAACAGACCAGCTGCGGAATCTTTTCCAGCATGCCGACGAGCTCCTCGCGCAGCAGCGCAGTTTCGCGGCGGCTCCGTTCGGCGAACTCTTCCGCCGAGGAGAGACAGTATCGGATCATCCGTCCGACCGGTGTCGACAGCTGCCAGCAGGGCAGCTGCGCGCGGAGCGCGGCGATGATCCGCGCCGGGGCGATCACGTACCCCATCCGCAGCCCCGGCAGCGCGTAGAACTTGGTCAGAGAACGGAGCAGGATGAGATTGTCGCGGCAAATCCCGGAGAGCCGGTATTCCGGCGGCAGAAAGTCGGCGAACGCCTCGTCGATCAGAAAGAGCGCGTCGGAACGCTGTTCCGCCAGCGCCGCCAGCGTCGCCGCCTTCACCGCCGTTCCGGTCGGATTGCCGGGGTTGCCGACGATCACCAGATCGCCGGGGCGGACGGATTGCTCCAGCTCCTCCGGGGAGAGCGCGAATCCGTCTTCGCTCCGGAGAGGGAAATATTCGACCTTCAGCCCCGCCCGGCGGCAGGCGGGTTCGTATTCGAGGTAGCCCGGCGTGACGATCAGCGCCCGCTTCGCCCCGGAGAGCGCGGGCAGGTACATCAGAAGTTCGTTGGAGCCGTTTCCGGATTGAATGCACTCCTCCGGAATGCCGGTCGCTTCCGCCAGAAAATGGTGGAGCGACTCCGCATGCGGCTCCGGATAGGCGCCGAGCAGGTCAAAACTGCGCAGATAGTCGCCGTTCGCCCCCGGCGGCGGTCCGCAGGGATTGAGATTGACGCTGAAGTCGAGCAGCTCCTCCGGAGAACATCCTGCCTCGCGGGCGAGTTCCGTTAAATTGCCGCCATGCTTGATCCGGTTCATTGTTTTTCCTCCGCATTGCGGTTCCAGGATTCCGCAGGAAGGAACGGCGCATCGGCCAGCAGAGAGGCTACGGCTGGATATTCCCCGAGGCCGCGAAGCTCCGGAACGCATTCGATTCCCGCCGCTTCCAGCTGTGATTTCCACGATTTCGCCCCGGCGCCCGCGAGATCGTGGCGGGCGTGATCCCCCGCCGTCAGCAACAGCGGGCGGAGCAGAAGACGGTTGATTTCTGTATGCAAAAGTTCTTCTCGAACCTCTTCAAAGGCGGGCCGCCCTTCGACACAGGCGAGGTACAGCCCCGGATGAAACTTCCTCCACTCCTCCGCCGCCGTGCAATAGAGCGCGTCGCTCCGGCCGTCGGCGTGGCCGTGGCCCATGAAGAGCGCCGCATCTCCCGCCGGAACCGTCGCGGCGACCGCGGCGAAGAACTGCCTCCGCCGGACAGGTTCCGCACAGACCGGCTGTGAGAGGAGGAGGGCGTCGAAGCCGCCGTTTTCCGGGAGGAACGGTACAAGCTCCGCCCGGAGGCGGTCGAACTCCTCCCCCGCGGTCAGGAGTCCGGCGAAGACCCGGACGCGCCGGATCCCGGCGTCACGCAGCTGTTTCAGGCACTCCGCCGGAGCGGGAACCGCTCCGCCGAGGCGGCGCCGGATCATGCCGGAGAGATAGGCGCGGTGCAGGGAAACTCCCGGATTTCGCCGCCTCAGCTCCTCTTCCACCGGAAGATAGGAGGCCTCCCGCGCCGGGAACGGTGGTGCTGAACCAGACGGCGACCAGCGCCTCCGGAAGATTGTGCTGAACGGTTGCGGCCGAATGGTTCTTCATGGATTCTCCTTTCCCTGCTCCCGGCGGCGGGAGCCGACCGGAATGCAGTACGGAATGCCGTCCGCGCCGGTGACCACCTTCGCCTCAATTTCGAAGATTTCGCGCAGGATTTCCGGGCGCAGAATCTCCTCCGCGCTCCCGGCATACCGGAGCTTTCCGTCGCGGATCGCCGCGAGCAGATGCGAACAGCGCGCCGCCAAATTGAGGTCGTGAAGCACCATCACCACCGTGATTCCCAGTTCGCGGTTCAGTTCGCGCACCAGCTCGATGATTTCGAACTGACAGCAGATGTCGAGGAAGGTGGTCGGTTCGTCGAGCAGCAGCAGATTCGGTTCCTGCGCCAGCGTCATCGCGATCCACGCCCGCTGCCGTTCGCCGCCGGAGAGCGTGGCCAGCGGACGGTGGGCCAGTTCGGTGAGCCGGGTCCGTTCGAGTACACGTTCGACCACCTCCGCGTCATGCTTCCCCGGCGGGCCGAATCCCTTCCGGTGCGGAAAGCGCCCGCAGGAGACCAGCTGCCGCACCGTCAGATCGGCCGGGGCGTGGTGGAGCTGGGGCAGAATTGCCAGATCCCGGGCGAGTTTCGCTGTATCGAGCCGGTGGATCGACTTCCCGTCCAGCAGCACCGCGCCGCCCTGCGGACGGAGCAGCCGCCCGATCGTCTTGAGCAGTGTGGATTTGCCGCACCCGTTGGGGCCGAGCAACGTGAGAATCTTCCCCTCCGGCGCCTCCAGCGAGACGCCGTCGAGAATGATCTTTCGGCCGTATCCGGCCGCGAGCTGTTGAAGTTCAAGCCGCATGGGTTCGCCTCCTGAGCAGATAGAGGAAGAATGGCGGCCCGAGCAGTGACATGATCACTCCGGCTGGAAGTTCCGAAGGATCCATCACCATCCGGCCGATGGTGTCGCACCCGACCACCAGCGCCGCCCCGAAGAGCGCCGCGCCCGGAACCAGAAAGCGGTTGTCCGACCCGATCAGCAGCCGGACGATGTGCGGCGCGATCAATCCGACGAAACCGAGCAGTCCCGCCACGCTCACCGCCGCCGCCGCCAGCAGCGCCGCCGCCACCAGCAGCAGTATCCGGACCCGTTCCACCCGGATTCCCAGCCCTGCCGCCACCTCGTCTCCCAGCATCAGAATGTTCAGGCGCGAGGAGGCCAGCCAGGAGACGAGAAACCCGCTGAGCATGTAGGGCCAGACCAGCCGGAACTGCGGCCAGGAGCGGGTCGAGAGACTGCCGACGGTGAAGTCGAGGATTCCGGCCACCTTCTCCGCGTTGAAGAGCAGAATGGTGCTGCTCATCGCCCCCAGCATTGAACCGACCGCCACGCCGGAGAGGATCAGCCGTACCGGGTCGATGCCCCGCTTCCACGCGAGCAGATAGACCAGAAACGCTGTCGTCAGCGCTCCGGCAAAGGCCGCCGGAACCAGCAGGTGACTGAACTGCGGCAGCGCGAGGAGCACCAGCACGCCGCCCAGCCCGCCGCCGGAGGAGATGCCGATGATGCCGGGCGAGGCGAGCGGGTTGCGCATGATTCCCTGCAGGACTGCGCCGGAGACGGCGAGACTGCCGCCCACCAGCGCTCCGAGCAGAACCCGAGGCAGGCGGATGTTCCAGAGTATCTGGAATTTCACCCCTTCGCGTTCCGAGAGGAGCGTGTGGAGAATCTCCGCCGCGTCGAGCCGGAGCGAACCGAACCGCAGCCCCGCCAGCAGTGCCGCCGCAAGCAGCAGTGCGAGAATCGCCAGTATGGCCAGCCGGTATCCGGCGGTGCGGCGCAGAATCTCATAGTTCATAGGGAAAACTCCTTTCCGGGGTGAAGCAGCCGTGCCAGATGGAGGAACGCCTCCGGATAGCGGCTTCCCGCCATATAGAGGAAGAGTTCCGGGGGCAGAAAGTGCACCCGGCCCGTCTTCGCCGCCTTGAGTTCTCCCCAGGCGGGCCGGCGGATGAGGTCGCGGGTGAACTTCTCCTGCAATGCCTTCGAATCCCCCATCGTATTGATGAAAATTACATCCGGATCGTCGATCAGAAGCTGTTCGAAGCTGTATTTGAGCCGTCCGGATGCCTGTTTTGCAACGTTGGTTCCGCCGAGCATCTCCGCCATGACCGGAATGTTCAGATCGCCGCTTTCCAGCACAAAGCCGCCGCTCGCCACGAAGAGGACGGCGAATCGGGGGGGGGAGGCGCTCCGTCTCATGGGTCAGCTTTTTCACCTGAGAAATGATCCGCTTTGCCGTCGGATTGTTTTCCACACTTCCACCGTTGAGGCGGCAGAAGAGATCGAGGATTCCGGCATAGTCGTGAAAGTTGGCGTAATCGAGCGCGACGTTGGGAATCCCCGCGTCGATCAGGTGGTGCCGCACCGCCCGGTGAGCGTGCAGATTGGCGTTGATGAGCACGAGATCCGGTTTCAGGGCGAAAATCTTCTCCAGATTCAACGAACGGAGTACGCCGATGCGCGGCAGATTCCGCGCCTGTTCCGGGAGCGCCTGCTGACTGCGGACCGTGGGAACCCCGATTGCCGTGCCGCCCGCCGTAAACCAGGGATCGGCGAACGAGGCGTTGCCGATGATGGTCCGGCGGGGATGCTTCGTCAGCAGTGTTTCGGTGCCGTCCACCTCCCGGTAGCGGATGGTTTCGGCATTCTCCGAAACGATGCCGGGCTCCGCCCCTGTAAGCGGGGCAAGCAGGAGAAATGCCGGAAGCAGAAGGGAACGTTTTCTCTTGCTCATTGTGCCTCGAGATCGGTTTTCATCGGAGTGTAGTAACTGTCGGAATCGATGGTGCCGATGTTGCCGATTTTCATCGCATCGATCCGGGGATCGGAGTTGTTTTTGCGGAACGCCATATGTTCGGCGGTCGCGTGCCCGTCCATCCAGACGAAGTTCGCGGTGGAGCCGGAGTGGCGGAAGTGGACGTTGTTGCCGTGGTTCTTCGTACCGCTTTCCGACATGACCGATACGGAGAGCACTCCGTTCTCAAGCGAAGGTTTCACCGGGGAATAGAGGCAGAAAGTCGGCTCCCCGAAGCTCCCGGAGTCGGCGTTGATCGCATCGGCGAAGGCGACGGTCCGGGACGGACGGGCGATCTGTTTCATCCCGGCCTGCATTGTGTTGGGGTCAGGGGTGACGCCGAGGTAGTACTGCCCGCCGACGCCATAGTAGTTGTAACCGTATCCGGCGCCGCCGGGGATCTTTTCCGGGTCGGAGAGATTCCATTCGGCGGGGGCGGCCGGGCAGATCAGCGTTTCCCAGGAGTTGCCGATGTACGGCATGAGGATCGAGGTGCGCACATCGATGTTGCCGGAGGAGTCCCGTTCTCCGAGCCAGGGGGTGCCGCCGCTGCCCATTTTGTAGAGCACATAGGCGGGAACGGCGTATCCGTCATAATCGTTCCGATAGCTGTTGACGGCATACCCGGTCTGTTTGCAGTTGGAGAGGCAGCTGATGCTTCTCGCCTTGCTCCGCGCCTGACTCAAGGCGGGCAGGAGCATTCCGGCGAGGATGGCGATGATGGCGACGACGACCAGCAGTTCGATCAGGGTAAATCGATTGCTACAACGTTTGACTTGGAAAGGTGCGGCGAAAAACATGAGTGACTTCCTTTTTGTGTAACGCGCACAGGCGGAATCCGGGAGCTTCGCTGGAACTCCCTTGTCATTGGTATACTGACTGCGGTGGGATCCGACTATACGGTTGCGCGACAGCCACGGAATTTCACCATGATTCACCACGTCTGCAGTCAACGACTGGTGATAAATATAGCTCTTCCCCGGGATTTTTCAATCGTCCGGGGAGAATTTTTCGTTTTTCCGCGAAGCCGGGGCCGGGGACGGAAAAACCGGCGGAAGGCCGGGCGCTTTCCACCGGTTACGCGTGAATGTATCCGGTTCAGCGGGTCAGGTGATAGGCCATGATTCCGCCGGGAAACATCGCGGTGTCGGCCCGGAACAGGAGCACTCCGTCACGGTAGTCCGCCTTCACCGTGCCCATCACTTCACCGTCGGCGTTGAGTGCGGTTACGTTGCGCGGTGCGTCGCAGTGTAGTTCCACTGCGGCTGAACCGCGTCGCAACAGCATCGGCGGTTTCCCCAGGAGTGGAGCATCGTCTTGTCTCCTGAGGTGGTCATGCCGGTATTGGTGACGTCGGTCAGATGAAAAAGCAGAATGGAGTCGCTCACGTTGAGCGGTTTGCCGTCGAGCGAATGGGCGGCAACCGTCTGAAAGGTGTCGGCGTTCCGAACCGTCAGAATTCCGACTGTCAATGTCCCCCGATCGAGGGGTTGCGGTGACGCTTTTCGGTGTATTGACCGCGAAGGTGCGCTTTCCGGCATCGAGTCGGATTTCTCCGGAGGAGCTGATCGCTTTCCCGGTTCGGCAGGCCTCCCGCCACGCGTTTTTCGTCGCCGCATCCATCTGGAACGAGGCGTTCGGCGGAAGCGACCATTCCGCCGGTGCGGAACCGATTCCGGTGATCAGCCCCAGATTGCGGAAATCGTGCGGAAAGAGGCTGACTTCCCGCCGGCCGAACGGTTTTGCCGGAATGGGATAGACCACCATCTTCTCTGCCGGAGCAATGTCACCCCGCAGGAACAGCATCCGGGTGATCCGTTCGGAAAACTGGTCGAGGGGATCGTTGACCGCATCCCAGGAGAACCCGTGTTCAACTTGTTCAATCCGTTCGATGCGGCTTGCCCAGGCGAAGCGGTTGAGTCCGCTCCAGTTCTGGAAGGCCGCCAATGCACCGGTCAGCGGTCCGGCTTCCGCCCGGAAAACGTTCGGATGACAGAAATTGTATTCGGTTGCAATGCAGGGTTTTCCCGGTATCCGCACCGGCATGGCGATGCCCGGGACTCCCGCCATATCCTGAATGGAACTTGCCTGATAGAAGCGCATCGGCAGGTTGAAGGCCCGTTCCGGAAACTGAGGATGATCCCAGTAGACATGCATATCCACCAGATCGAATCTGCCGCGGATTCGGTTGAGCGCAGTGTACGGGTAGATGTGATTCAAGCCGGTGAGCGGAATCCGGAGCCCAAGCTCCTCCTTGAAGAACCGGATCTGCCTCTCCGTTGAGGCGAGCTGGCTTTTCTGCAGAAACTCGTGAAACACCGGGTTGCTCTGTTCGGCGGAACCTGCCGGCAGATTGTTCCGCCTGCGGTATTCGTCGAATTTCTGCACGTAAACTTTGGTCATGCGCGGATTTTCATTCAACAGATTGAGATTGACATTCTCGTTGACCAGTACGATGGTGTAGATCGCCGGATCCTCGCCCCATGCGAGGCCGGTATAGGGGTTGCGATGGCGCAGAAGGCGGCGGGCGTATTCCTTGTAATTTTCCATCGCCGCGGGTGAGAACTCCAGCAGCTGTTTGAAGCCGGCGGCGCCGGTTTTCGGATCATATTCCGGAACGTTGTCTCCCGGACGCAGTGTACGGGTGCTGAAAAGATCGAATGTGATGTAGATTCCCCGTTCCTTCAACTTGGCGAAGAGGTAGTCGAGCCGGTCGAGCTTCACCGGGTCGAAGGTCAGGCTGTCCGGCGCATCCTTCGCGAGAAGCTCCTGATCAATATGGTGAAACCGCACCGCATTGTACCCCATGTAAGCAAGGGAATCCACCAGCTTTTCCGCAGTCTCCCGTGAGGGAAAGCAGGCGGAAAAGACCAGATTGGGGCCGAAAAAACGGACCCGTTTTTCCGGCGCGTTTTCGAAACGGAACGTGCCGTCGGGCGCGGCGGTGACGAATCCGTGTTTTCCGGCCGGGGCGTCGAGATCGTGCGAGAAGTCCAGCGGCCCGCCCGGAATGAGTTTTCGCTTGAAGTCGAGTTTGACCCATTCGCCATCCTCGACGGCGGAAATGCGGGTGGCGGAGGCGACCCTTACCGGGCGGTCAGTCATCGTGACCGCGGCGATCATCCACATCGCATTCGGCGCGGCATGGAAGCGCAGTTGTACCGGATTCCGTTTCTTCAGCGGGAAACTTGAAGCGTAAAGACCAACGAACGATTGCGGATTTTTGCCCTTCCACGCGACGTTGCCGTTCGGCAGATGACAGGAGTCCACCAGTTGCCGCAATCCCGTCCCGCCAGCACCGGAATGCGTTCGCTGCTGTGGTCCGCGTAACGAATCTCCAGCTCTCCCACCGGTTTGCCGGCCGGGGGAACCCATGCGGAGGCGTGGAGCAGATTGACTGCGCCGGCCTGTTTTGCCGGAAGGGAGAGGGTGCGGCTGGAATCGAAGTTGTTGAATTTCTCCCCCGGCGACGACGACGGCTCCCCGCCGGATTGATGTCGAATGTGAGGTTGCCCGCCTGCAGTTTCCCGGCAGGGAGGGCGCGAAGATCGTTGTCGGCCCCCTGGCCGGTCCAGCCCGTTTCCCTTCTGGTTCATCCGCAAAACCGCGGTTGACGGCGCCACTCAGATCGACGGTTGTCGATTGGGGGGGCGACGGTGAAGGTGAATTTGCCCGTCGCCTCTTTCATCATCCCCGAGCCGGGCTGGAAGGAGAAGCGGATGGAAAAGGTCGGAATGCCGAATTTGCGCTCATCCTGAATGCGCAGCTGACACTCTCCGCGGACCAGCAGGCTGTTTCCGTCGGCAAAGAGAATTTCCACCTGCTTCGCCTTGCCGGTGAAGACGGCGATATTTTCGCTTTGTCGAATATTGCCCGGTACAATCCGGGTTTTCCCGTTCACGAGGAGCTCCGCGCCGCAGTTTGCCGGGAGCGTGATAAGACCGTGCAGCGCCTTGATTTCCACCGGATTCCGGAAGGTGACACGGCTGTCCAGCCGAAAGGAGTTGTCGTCGAGCGGAGTGAGGGTTTCCGTTGCGCTGCCGGGAGCTCCGGGAGCTGCGAGTTCCGCGGCAAGGTCGAGGCCGTCGGACCCCGACCGGGTTTTTACGAGGGTCCAGCGGGAACTGGACCACGCTTTCCAGTTCTCGTTGAAAAGCTGAATTTCAAATTCGGCCGGACCAAAACGGAAGGTGCCGTTCGGCCGCACCTCCACCCCTTCCGGAAACGAGGCTGCCGCAAGAAGAGGCCCGATGCAGATAAAACAGAGAAAAACGAAAGTTTTCATCAGGAGAATCCTCTGAAATTACGGAAGTTAAAGCCACAGAACCCCTTTGGCAAGCCAGCCGTAGTTCCAGCGCTCGCTGGCGAAAGCGGACCCCTGCGCTTCCTGACGGGAGAAACTGCCCGCATGGCCGTCGCCGAAGAGAACGTTGCCCCTGCCGTTATGGGCGCCGGAGAAGAAATAGGCCTGACTGCCGTCGCTGTTGAACGCGCGAAATGCACTCTGCCGCCTGCCGTTGCTGCCGAGAGAGTCCACAACGTATGCAAATTGCGTCGGTGATTTCAGTGTCTTGAAACAGAGAAAAACATCGTTCCAGGTTACCTTGCCGAAGGAGTCATAGGTCGTCTTTGCGCCGCGGACGCACACCCCGAATTTCTCCTTGTCCGGCTGATCCGAGAGCATGCCGTAGGTTCTGGTGTTTCCGGTCGAATCCGCTTCTCCGTTTACTGCGGGACCGCGGTTGGCGTCGGGATCCGAGGGGCAGCAGAGCGACAGCCACGAGAGATACCCTTTCCCGGTGATCAGCTCCGGTACGAAGGACTGCATCCCGCGGTCGCGGACCAGTATGGCCGGCCATCGCTCCACGCCGAATGCGGTCGTCCCCAGGTTGACCATGTAGCCGTCGTTGTCGTTCTGATAGTTGTTGACTGCCAGCCCCACCTGTTTCAGGTTGTTGGTGCATCCGATCGCCCGGCGCGCTCTCGCGCGTTGCTCAGCGCGGGAAGCAGCATTCCCGCCAGAATCGCGATGATCGCAATAACGACAAGAAGTTCAATCATAGTAAATGCCTTTCGGCGGAAGGGCGCAGGAAGGGTTTTCATGTTGGGATTCTCCTTATGGTTGTTGGTTGAAACGACTGGATTCATTCAGCCGGATTTCCGTTTCCTTGCCGATGACGAGCTGAGTTGGGCGGTGATCGGGATCCTCCATCTGGTCAAAGAGTCGTTCGACGGCGGGTTTTGAATAATCTCCCCCCAGAACCACGGTCGTCAGAGCCGGTGTGGTCAGTTCCGCATACCAGGGGTCGTAGGTGATGATGCTGATATCATCCGGCACTTTCAGACCGAGCCGGGAGAGGGCGCGCACCGTTGTGCAGGCCGCAATGCCGTTGAATGCAGTGATTGCCGTAGGCAGGGGCATTGCGCAGAGAGCGTTGCGGATCAGTTCCTCCCAGGGAATGACGTTTTTTTCCACATCGGGCAGGGGCAGAATGGTGATATCGCTCAGTTTCAGCCCGAATTCCCGGAGCGCCCGGCGGTAACCGGCCAGTTGCTGCTCCGTATACTGGGACCCGGTCTGTGCCGTGATCGCCAAGATCTTCCGATGTCCCAGATTCAGCAGGTGGCGCATGCCGACAAAGTAGCGTTCGACGTCGTTGCCGGTGATCTGATCGATCTTCTTCACCGCCGGATGGGTTCCATCGAGACTGCCGACCACGACGAACGGGAACCGCCGTGCGTGCACCTGCAGAACCAGTTTGAGCGGACTGGTGCCGCAGAAGATGATTCCGCAGCAGTCGGAACAGAGCTCATCTGCGGAGAACGGTTGTTCGTCCTCATTGATCATGAACTGCATGGAGACGTTGCGTTTTCGCAGCAGCCGCTCCAGGTTGTACAGCTGATTGAACCAGAAATTCCCGAAGGGAAGAATCTTGGAGAACACCACCTTGACCGGACCGGTTCTTATTCGGGCTGACGGTGGATTTTCCGAGACGAACGTGCCGATTCTGGGACGGCGGAAAAGGTATTTCTCCTCCACCAGCCGGGAAATTCCTTTTTCCACCGTGACCGAACTTAAAAAGAATCGTTTCTGCAGTTCCCGCGAGACAGGAATCTGCTCCAGCGGCAGCAGTTTTTTTCGGCGATCAAGTTCCTGATCGTCGCCGCCAGCTGAAGGTAGAGCGGGAGGTTGTCCTCCCGGGGAATGTGAACATGATTCCAATCCACAAATTTTCTCCTGGTTTCTGTTGCTATTATAATTATACAGCAACGTGGAATAAAAAACAATATTCCCGCTTTTTTTTTAATAAGAATCGATACAGTATGTGGGCGCGCATGCGGAGCGCGGCATATCGTCACATTGCATTCGAAAGATTTCAGTTTGACATGAGTCGCCACGTTTTTTCATAAACGGCAAAGAGTCCTTTTCGTTCTTTAGGATCGTGCCTGTAATAAGGAGAGGTCCGGCAGTCGGAAAAGGAACAGCATCGATCTTTCCGTGCGTCTGAATGTAAAAAATCGAAAAAACCGCCTGTTCCGGCTGGAAATCATGGAAATACGTGATATTTTAAATAAGTCTGCAACTCCGGAAGACGGCACGCGATCATCGCCGTCCGGGGAGAAAGGAGACGTTTGCGGTCCGTCCGGCGGGGGTTTTGTGCGAAAACCGCTTGCGGGTACGGCGTATTTTTTGTTTTAATTTATCATGGATGATTCTGAATTATGAAAACCTATCTGGCCAAAAGCCGGCGAGATCCAGCGGGAGTATCTCCTGTTCGACGCGTCGGAAGCTCCGGTCGGCCGTCTGGCGGTCCGCATTGCGAACGCGCTCCGCGGCAAGGACAAACCGACCTACACTCCGCACGTTGATACCGGCGCTTTCGTCATTGTCATCAATGCGGAAAAGGCGGTCTTCACCGGGCGCAAGGGTGACGAGAAGATCTATGTGGACTATACCGGATACCGCAGCGGCTACAAGGAGCGCACGGCGAAGGAGCTTCGCGATCGTTCCCCGAGCGTTTCATCAAGGACGCGGTCTGGGGCATGATGCCGCACGGCCGTCTCGGGCGTGCCCAGTTCAGCAAGCTCAAAGTGTACGCCGGTGCGGAACACCCGCACACCGCGCAGAAACCGACCAAAGTTACCGTGGAGTAATCGAGCGCTATGGTTAAGAAGAGTGATGAAGTGCTGGCCACCGGCCGGCGGAAGTGTGCGGTTGCGCGTGTGCGCATGACTCCGGGCACCGGTAAGATTGTGGTCAACGGCAAAGAGATGGCCGAATATTTCCCGAGCGAAGCGCTCTGCGGTTACGTGATGCAGGTGCTGAAGGTCAGCGAGACCGAGGGCAAGCTGGATATCGCCGCGAACATCGACGGCGGCGGTGTCGCCGGTCAGGCTGGTGCGTTGCGCTACGGCGTGGCCCGCGCGCTGGTTAAGATGGATGAAAATCTCCGTGCCGTGCTCAAGGCGAACGGCATGATGACTCGCGACGCCCGCGTCAAGGAACGCAAGAAGCCCGGTCAGCCGGGAGCGCGTCGCCGGTTCCAGTTCTCGAAGCGCTGAGCGTTCGGAACGGACGATACGAAAAACCGCGGGACTTCTTTCGAAGCTCCGCGGTTTTTTTATTGGTGCGAATTCAACGTGCTACAGAATGCAGGCCTTCCCGGTTTTCTGACAACAGTCGGCGGTGTATTCGTGCAGCTCGATGCGGACTCCGTCCGGATCGGTCAGCCAGGCCTGCCAGGCGTGGTCGGCTCCCATCTTTTTTTCGCCGACGGCATATCCGGCTGCGGAGAGCCGGGCGTTGACTTCGTCGATCGAATCGGTTTCCAGACAGAGATGATCGATGGGACTCGGACCGGCTTCCACCGGTTCCCGCTGGAAAATTTCTAGGTAGTTGCCGTTGCCGACATGGAGGTAGAAGCCGATGACTTTGCCGTCGCGGATGAAATCAAACGCCTTTTTCAGCCCGAGTCCATCGCAATAGAAGCGGGCGGTTTGTTCCAGGTCTGCGACCCGGATGCAGAGATGGGCGATGCCTCGAATCATGATTGTTCTCCTTATGGCTGAAGACAGCCGTTCCTGTTTCCGGCATGGTGGCAACCGCCGGAGAGCTCGTTGACTGGCGTGGGAAACTATTTATCGCCACGGAGCGTCGCGATCCGCTGTTTCAGGGGAGACGAGCGCCTTTGCGGGGTCATCGATTCCTGCAACCGATTGTTCGAGCGGGCAGAGACCGTTCCGTTTCCGGTTCAGAATGCGCGGCACCAGCAGCGTTCCGCTGGTGGTGATGTTGTGGGCGTGCAGGAACTTCACCGCATCTTCACTCATCACCTCGCCATGCACGTGGCGCACCTTCCCGCAGATGGCGATGGCGGCGGCGGCCCGCCCGACCACCTTATCCACCACGGTTGCGCCCGCCATATCGTCCTGCCGGCTCTCGTAGAGCGCCAGAAGGGGACTCACTCCATGCCCGCGTTCGCCGGTGACGAGGCGGCCGTCGGCGGTGATGAGAACGCACTCCGCCTGATTGGATTCGATCATCTTCCGGGCGGTTTCCAACTGCGGTTCCGGCGCGGTGGTACAGCCGGAAAAAAGCACTGCGGTCAGCGCCGCGCCGAACAGGAAAATCTTTCGCATCGTCACGCACTCCTGTAAAATTCTGTTCACTGCCGGACCGGTTCCGGAAGTGTAATCTGTTTTCGATCTCATGAACCGTCATCGCTTTCTCCGGGGCCGGGCAGACCGCCTGACAGGCCCCGCAACCGATGCAGAGATTTGTATTCACCGGGCGCGGTGTGCCATTGCCGCGTAGAGTGATGGCGCGTACCGGGCAGACGGAGGCACATCGGCCGCACTCTTCTTCCTCCTGGAAGACGATGCAGTTTCTGGGATTGAATTTCGCTTCGGCGATTTTGGTATGCTGTTTCTCCTTAAGTGTCAGCGGGAGGATTGCGCCGGTCGGGCAGAGCTGTGCGCAGAGATTGCAGTTGAAACGGCAGGCGCCGCGGTTCAGGTCGAGCGAAACCGGACCGGTTCCGCCTGGCGCCGGAACGATGATTTTTTCCGGGCAGTTCGCCGTGCAGAGCTGGCACGAGGTGCATTTTGCGGCGAACCGTTCCGCATCTTGTGCACCCGGCGGCAGGATGCCGAACCGCCGCGGGAGTTCCGCCAGTCGGGAAAGACCGGTTCGTACGAGAACCGCACCCGCCGCCAGCCCGGCGACCAGGATTCCGCCGCGCAGCAGGAACGCCCGGCGCGACGGATCGACCGGAGTTTCCGCCGTTTCGGGATGCGAAAAGGCAAGTCCGTGGAAGTTGCAGGCTCCGACGCAGTTCATGCAGCGCAGGCACCGTTCGTTGTCGAGAACGCCGTTCCGGGGATCGATGCAGCCTGCCGGACAGGCGGCGGCACAGCGCCCGCACTTCACACACCGGCTGGTGAAGTGGAGCCGGAAGAATGAGAGTTTCGCGATCAGCCCGAGCACTGTTCCAACCGGGCAGAGCGCGGTGCAGAAGATCCTCTTCTTCCAGAGGGCGAGCACGGCGATCACGAGGAGCGGAACGAATCCGCCGGAGAGAAAGGCGCCGATGATCCGCCCGAAGTTGGAGTAGGGGTCGAGCAACAGGAGGCCTGCCGCCCAGCCGGCGGCGAGTGCGCCGAAAACGACTCCGGCAATTGCATAGCGGAGCAGGGGGAGGTTGGGAACTTTAATCTTTCGATTCCGGAGCGGGAGGGCGATCAGATCCTGCAGAATGCCGAAGGGGCAGAGGACGGAGCAGTAAACCCGGCCGAAAAGGAGCGTGAGCAATGCAATCCCCAGCACCGTGATCAGCGCTCCGGCGGAGAAGGCGGCGAAACAGTCCGCCAGCGCCGGAGCGAACTGCACGTGCACCAGAAACGTGAGGAGTTCGCCAAAGCCGGCGAAGGCGAGGACGAAGAGCAGAAGGACCAGCGCCGCAAGGGTGTTGCGGATGGTTTTCCAGCGGGATTGCGCAACGTTTGTCACTTTGTTACATGGTCTCCCGGATACGGGCGATGATGGTGGTGGTTGAAAAGCCGGGGATGAACGGTTTGAAACAGATCTCCGTCCCCGCATTTTCGAGCGCGGCCCGTTCCGCCGGATCGAGCTTTTCGCGGGTGTAGTCGCCCCCTTTGACGTAGCAGTCCGCGGCGAGAGCGGCGAGTTCCCGGTCGCAGCGTGCGCCGTCGAAGATCACCACCCCGTCGACCGACTTGAGCGCCGCCAGCATGTAGGCGCGGTTGTACTGGTCGATGATCGGGCGTTCCGGCCCTTTGAGCGCCCGGACTGAGGCGTCGGAGTTGATCAATACAATCATGGCGTCACCGAGTGCGCGCGCTTCGTGGAGATATTCGGCATGGCCGCGGTGTAGAATGTCGAAACAGCCGTTGGTGACGACCAGTCGCTTCCCTTCACGGCGGAGCGATTCCCGGAAGCGGCAGGCCGCCTCCAGCGTCAGAATGAGATCAGCAGGATTGTTATTCATGTTCATCTCCGGATTCCAGCGGCCGCACGATCACCCCGGCCTCATGAAGCAGTGCCGTCGAAACATCGTCGATCGAATAGTGGCGGTGATAGACCACTTCGACGATTCCGGCGTTGATGATCATCTTTGCGCAGAGCAGACAGGGGCTGTAGGTGGTGTAGAGCGTCGCCCCTTTGACCGCGATGCCGTGGTAGGCCGCCTGCACGATGGCGTTTTCCTCGGCGTGACTGCACAGACACTGGTGGAGATTGGTGCCGCTGGGCGCGTCGGAGTTGCAGCGCGGACACCCCCCCTCGGAACAGTTGCGCACTCCGCGCGGCGTGCCGTTGTAACCGGTTGAAATGATCCGGCAGTCGCGGACCAGCACAGCCGCGACCTGGCGGCGGCAGCAGTTGCTGCGGCTGGCGGCGACGTGGGCGATGTCCATGAAATATTGGTCCCAGCTCGGGCGGGGCGGACGTTTTTCCGTAGCCATGAAAGAAGTTCTCCTTTCGTTATTCAGTACGCATCACCAGTTGGAAGGTCACTTTTCCATTCGGCGGCGTGGGGACGCGGTCGAGGTTGGCGAGCAGCCGTTTGATCGACTCATCCATCGCTTTCACGCCGCTCGGTTTGAGCACGCGGGCGTCGGTGACCCGGCCGTCGGCGGCGATCGAAAGCTGAATCAGCACCTCCGGCAGCCGGTCGCCGAGCAGGGGAGCGCGGCGGCTGGGTCCAGCGGTATTTGAGGTAGTTGCCCACCCGGATGCCGTAGCGCATGTCGAACTCATCCTTCGCTCCGCCGCCGGGCGTCCGGTGGTCGGGTTTGCCGTAGGCCTGGCCGACGTCGCGGCTGCCGATGGGGACGGCGGAGTTGTAGTTGCTGCCGCCGCCGATTTTGCCACTGTTCCCGGGGCGGTAGACCTGACGCTGCGCCTCCTCCACATTCCGCGGACGGGTGGAGGTGCGCGAACGCGAACTGCTCTTGGGCTTTGCCGTGGACCGGCTCGACTGCTTCGCGCTGCTTTTCGGCCTGGTCTTCGGCTTCGGTTTTGTTTTGGGCTTCGCCTGCTGCCGCGCCGTACGCTTCACCTTCGGTGCGGCGGGTTCTTTGATGCGGGGCGGCGGAGCGATTTTTCGGTGCCGCCGGCTCCGCCACCCGCGGCGCCGGCTCCGGTACTTCCGGTTCCGGGGCGGCAGGCTCCGGGGCCGCGGCGCCGGGATTCGGCGAGGGCGGGCGGCGCTCCGGCGGGCCGACCTCCCAGTCGTGCGACAGCTCCCGGCCGCCGATCTTGACTCGGAAGGCGTTCTCCTCCGGCGGGTTTCTCCAGTTCTCAAATGCGAGATAGCCGATCGGCCCGAAGAGGATCAGCAGGTGAATCACCAGCACATGGGTGAAGATCTTCCCCGGTGTCCGCCCGGAGTTCTCCGCGGGGCGGCAACCCGCCCCGGAGCAATCGGCATGGTGTGTGGCCCCAGCCGGTTCATTTGCCCTCGGCCTGGGTTACCAGCGTGATCTCACGGAACCCGGAGTTTTTGATGAAAGTGAGCAGTTCAATCACGTCATTGTAGGAGCGTTCGCCGTCGGCGCGCAGCAGCACGGTGGTCTTGGGGGAACGCTCCCGGAGCTGTTTGAGCAGTTCGACCAGTTCATCTTTCGTAACCGTCTCCCGATCGAAAACGATCGTGCCCTGTTTGGTCAATGTGACGCTTTTTGAAGTCGGTTTCGGGCAGTTTGTCGGCGTTCATTTCCGGCGGATTGACCGAGGTGCCGTACTCCATCAGCGGCATCGTGATCATGAAGACGATCAGCAGAAGAAAGGTCAGGTCGAGCAGCGGCGTCACGTTGATCTGGTCAATCGCCGCCATCTGGGAACGCGATCTCTTGCGGCGCATGGCTACGCCTCCGGCGTTTCCGCCCCGTGGAGGACGGAGGGGTGTGTAAACGCTGTTGCCGGTGCCGTCACAGGCGCCGGTGCCGGAACCGGCGGAGCCGGCGGCGTGTTGGTTGTCGACGCGTTCCGGTCGAGGGCGAGCTGTTCGAGCTTGATCCGCACCATGAACTCCTCGGTGAAGTTGTCCATGGTGACGGTGAGGTTGCGGATTGTCGCGGTGAGCAGGTTGTAGCCGACCAGGGAGGGATGGCCACGATCAGACCGGCCACGGTCGTGAGCAGTGCTCCGGCGACACCGGGGGCGAGGGCGGTGAAGTCCGACTTGCCCGCCGCGGCGATGCCGCAGAAGGCGAGCATGACGCCCCACACCGTGCCGAAGAGTCCGCAGAAGGGGCTGACGCTGACCAGCGTGGCGAGCAGACCGATCCGGGTTTCCAGCTCCTGGATCTGGCCGGAGACCTCCCGCTCGAGCACCGCTTCGATGGCGTTGTACTGGGCGTCGGAGAGCTTGACCGGCCGGGTGTTGATTCCGGCGGAGAACTGCTGGTTGAGGGCGTCGCTTTCGTAGAATTCGAGCAGTTTGCCGACACCGGCGGAGTAGATGATCCCGACCGGGCTGGCATCGAGCTGCCCTTCGCGCACCAGCGCCGGAGTGGCGATGTTGCGCTTGTTGCTGCGGAATCGGGCGATGAAGCGCTGGGAGAGTTTGCGTGCCCGGTAGAGCGCCATCGCCTTGTCGATCATGACGGTCCAGGTGAAGACCGAGCCGATGAGCAACAGAACGACGATGCCTTTGCCGACATTGTCGCTGTTTTCAAACGCATAATAGACGCCCGGAGACGCCGCGAAAAGGGGTGAACGGGATGCCCATAGATAAAAACTCCGCCGAAAGTTGAAAAATGCACTTTATAAAATATAATACAGGGATTATATTCTACAAGTAGAATTTTTAAGGGAAATTCACATTAATTTCGGAGAAAAACATGTCCCAGCAGAAACTCGTTCTCGGTTTCGACATCGGCGGAACCAAAATCGGCATCGGTCTCGGAACCGGCGACGGCAAACTTCTCGGCAAGGGCCGGATTGAAAACGTCAACACCCGTCCGGAGGATGTTCTCCCGGAAATGGTCCGCGTGGCGCGGAAACTGGTCGAAGAGGCCGGGCTGAAAATGGCGGACATCGCTGCGTTCGGCATCTCCGCGCCGTTCCCCGCCGACCCGGTCAACGGCATCCTCACGGCGCCCACCAACAATGCGTTGTGGCGGAATGTGCCGATTCTCCGTTACCTCAAGGACGAGCTCGGCATCGACGGCTGTTTCGAGAATGACGCCAACTGCGGCGCACTGGCCGAGTGGTTCTTCGGCGCCGGGCGCGGATGCACCGATTTCATCTATCTTACGATGAGCACCGGCATCGGCGGCGGCATCATCGCGGCCGGGCGGCTGGTCCGCGGCAACGGCACCACCCTCAGCGCCGGGGAGCTCGGCCATATCTGCGTCGAGCTGAACGGGCGGCAGTGCAACTGCGGCATGAAGGGGTGCTATGAAGCCTACCGCGGGCGGGCGCGCTCTCGCTCAGCGGATGCAGGAGGAGCTGCGCGACAAACCCGACAGCATGATCATGCAGCTGGTCGGCGGAGACGTGGAGAAGATCGATATGGTGCCGTTCGAGAAGGCGGTCCGCGCCGGGGATCCCTACGCGGTGGCGCTGTGGGACGAGATGAGTCTGCGCAACGCGCAGGCGTTCGGCATGTACATCAACATCTTCAATCCGCAGCGGCTGGTGCTCGGCACGCTGGCCTGGGCGGTCGGCGACCTCTACACCGATCCGATCCGGAAGTACCTGCCTCGTTTCTGCTGGGCGGCGCCGCTGGCCGCCTGCGAGATCGTTCCGAGCGAACTTCGGCGCGACATCGGTTACTATGCGGGCGTGGCCGCCGCGCTCAACTACCTCAAGGAACAGGGCCGATAGTCCGTTCCGCGCCGCGGATGCGTCGGAGAGACGGCATTGAGCGGCGCAGCAGAGACGAAGCCGAATCCGGCGGAACCCCGCCGTTTCGGCGCCGGATCATGTTTCCCGCGCCGGGGAGGAGAAGGAGAAACGCGGTTATTTCTCCGTCGCGACCGGTGCCGGAGTCCGGTTTCCCGGTTCCGGCAGGAGGTAGCGATAGGCCGCGCGCGCGATGGATGCACCGTAGGCGAGCATGGAGTTGCGGTCCACGGTGATCTCTCCGAAGTTGGCAAAGGGGATTGCGATCGTCTGGGCGTTGCGCACGAAGGGCAGTTCGGCGGCATAGTGTTTGATCGTTCTGCCCTGTGTGTAGTTTTGCGCGGTGTTCCACGAAGTGCCGAAGGGGATGTTGTTCTGCTTGAAGTAGGGGGCCTGCGGAACCCGCTCCGCCTCCAGCTGATCGGCGAAGCGCTCCATTTCGTGGTCCATCCGCGCGATTCCGATGCCGACCATATAGGAGGTCTCGTTCGAGTTGCCGCGAAGCCACGGGCAGTGCAGATCCAGCACGAATGCGGGTTTTTCGCGGAGCAGCAGGGCGCGGAGCGCGATTGTTTCCGGATAGATGCCCGGCGGCTGATCGTCCCGCGCGTGGTCGTGCGGAACGCGGTTCTTGCCCTGATCTCCCTCTTCCACACCATCCTTGTCGACGAACGGGACGGCGAACACCGCGACGTGCTGCCGGAATGTGCGCCCGAATCGATCGTCCGCCAGAACCGCGCGCAGAAAACCCTCCATGGCGTGGGTCGCCATCGTTTCGCCCGCATGGTGACGCGACGTGAGCAGGATTGTGAATTTCGGAGTGTTTTCCCGGAGTGTGAGCAGTTCCACCTTCCTCCCTTTTCAGCTGCGGCAGAGTATGCCGGGGCGCGGCGGGTTCCTGATAGCGGCGGGCATGCCGTTTTGTCTCCCGGGAAGCCTGAACTGCTCCCGCCGCCGCCCCGGGGCTGTTGAAATCTCACCGGTCCCGGTTGCTGAAAAAAACTTCGATCTTTTTTTATCGAATGAGTTGAAAAAAGCATCTTTCATGTTATATTGGGTAATAGATAAATAATTATCGATCGAAAGAGATCGATGGCTGATTGGATCAATTTCAGGCAAAAAAGCCTGTAGAAAGATTTCCCTCTTTCCTTCTCCCGACCGGACGCTTTCCCGGCGTCCGGTTCCGTCCGTTCTTTCCCTGGGCGGACGGGCGCCGGCCGAATCCCCCATACTTCGGCCGGCGTTTTTTTTGCGTTTATTCTAGGGAACCGGCGTTTTTCCGCCGGGCCTTTCCGGCGGAGATGCCGAACTTTCTCTTGTAGAGTTTGAGAAAGTAGTTGCTGTCGCAGAAGCCGGTCGCGGCGGCGATCTGGTCGATGGTGAGGTCGGATTCCTCCAGCAGGGCACAGGCGTGGCGCATGCGCAGCTCCAGCAGATACTGGATCGGAGAGGTGTCGAACTCCTGATGAAATTTGCGCAGGAACTGGTTCCGGGACATGCCGGAGCGTCTGGCGAGCAATTCGAGAGTCAGCTTTTCGTTGAAGTGCTGTTCCATGTATTCCGCAGTGTCGGCCAGACGGAGATCGTGGCGAATGTACTGGGGGTCCATGACTGGGCGAGCAGAAGCAGCAGCATGCTGAAGCGGGAACGCAGCTGCACATGTGCGTTCGGCGTCTCTCTTCGTAGATGCGGAACATCTGGCTGAGGAGCTTCCGGACATCGTGGAACAGCAGTCCGCTGAGCCGCAGCTGGAAACTTCGGCACTCGGAACGGAACAGCTCCTCGCGGTTGTGCAGAAAGGAGAGCGTCACCCCCATCGCCTGAAACAGATCCGGCGCACAGGAGAGATTGTACAATTCGCACCCTGTCGTTTCCGGATATCCGTGACGGCAGCCCGGATGAATGATCGTGACGCAGCCCGGATAAAGATTGCCGCGCGCCCCGTCGAGGAGCTGCACCGCCGTACCGGCAACGATCATCACGATCTCGATGCAGCTGTGCCCGTGTTCCCCCACCGGATTTTTCAGAATGTGATGGGTCATGTCGAAAAGGATGTCGTCGACCTGGCCGGAGGGAGAATAAATCTCCATAACGGAACTCCGTATTTGACATCGCATCGCTTCTTTTGGTGATAATATATGATATTTTGGTGATTTTATCAAGGTTTTTTTCTGAAAATCTGGTATAATGTCAGATAGAGAGAACGAAGAAAACAGGAAACTGAAACGCAGATGAACGATCTTCGAACATTACCGGGCGCCTGGTGCCGGATTCCCGGGGGCAAAGCGGACTATTCGCTGTTCCGGCGGAAATTTCATCTTGGAGCTCCGGCGCGTCTTCGACTGCTGGTGAGTGCGGACAGCCGGTGCAATCTGTATTTGGATGGTGAATTTCTCTGCCGCGGTCCGGTTCGCGGCGATCTCGAACATTACCACTATGAGTGCCGTGAGGTGGAACTTGCCGCCGGAGATCATCTGCTTGCCGCCGAAGTTCTGCATTGGAGCGACGGGTTTCTCGCCCCCTGGAGCGAAGTTCATTATGACGCCGCGTTCCTTCTGCTCGGCGAGTGCGGCGGGGAGCTGCTTTCGACAGGAGGAGCGTGGAGGTGCTATGCTGATTCCCGGCGGCGTCTCCGCCCCTGGAAGGAGGCGTGGAGCTACAGCGGCAATGTTCCGATTGCTCCCATGGAGGAGTATTCCGGGGGCACGGTTCTTGAGGATTGGAATACGCTTTCCTTCGATGATTCCGGCTGGAGCCCGCCGGAGAAAGTTGCACTTCCCTGCTTCGCCGGAAGTTGCCGCGTCGATCCGCCCAGTCGGTGGAAGCTGCGGGAGAGCGCGATTCCGCCGATGGAGACCGAAGCGATCCGGATTGCCGCGATATTGAGCGGAGAGAGCGGCTCTCTGCACCTCTCCGAGGAAGGGGATCTGCGCGGGAGTGTCCCGGCGGGGAAGCATATTCTCCTGCTGGATCTCGGGCGTTACTACACCCATCTGCCCCGCCTCCGGGCGGAGGGGGGCGGGAAGCTGCCGCATGGCCTACGCGGAAACGTTGTTTCTGGAGGGTGCGAAGTGTGCCTGCCGGGATCCGGTTCCGGGCGGCGCGATCGGGGAACACGGCTATGCCGACCGGATTGAATTTGCCGGAGGAAAGACGAGGTTTCAGCCGTTCTGGTACCGTTCCGGGCGGTATGTCGAGCTGGAGTTCGAGTTGTCTCCAGACGGTGGAGCTGGAGCTGCGCTTTGAATTTCTCGCCTATCCGCTGAAGCGTCGGGTGGAGTTTCACGCCCGGAGGATCCGGCGCTCGAGCGGATTTTCGAAACCGCGTGGCACACCGCCCGGTGCTGTGCGCATGAGCACTACGAGGACTGCCCCTACTGGGAGCAGATGCAGTACGCGGGCGACACCCGGATTCAGGCGCTGATCTCCTACATCGGCAGCGGGGACGGGCGACTGGGGCGGCAGGCGATCCGCCAGTTCGACGAATCCCGGATTGCGTCGGGTCTGACGATGTCGCGTTATCCCACGAACTTCCGGCAGGTGATACCGGGCTTCAGTCTGTTCTGGATCATGATGGTGGCCGATCACTACTCGTTTTTCCATGACGTGGAGCTCATTCGTGAGCACTGGAACGGAATTCGGGATGTACTGGATTTCTTTGAGACTCACCGTCTGGAATCCGGCCTGATCGGACCGGTGGCGGGTGGAATTTCAGCGACTGGGTTCCCGGCTGGCTGCACGGCAGCAGCAGCCGCGGCGAGGAGCTGCCCGAGACGCTGTTGAATCTTCTGTATGCCGAGTGCTGCCGTCTTGCCGGAGAGCTGGCGGAGGCGGCGGGCGTGGAAGGTTCCGGATATGCTGACCGCCGGGCGCGGGTGCTGGCGGCGGTAAACCAGTTCTGCTATGCGGAGAAGGAGCAGCTTTATACCGATGTGCCGGGGCGTCCGTGGTACAGTCAGCATGCGAATGCGTGGGCGGTTCTGGCGGGGGCGGCCACCGGAACGCGGGCGGAAAAAGCTGGCGGATGCGGTGCTGGGGGATCCGCGCCTTGGCCGCTGCACCCTCTATTTTTCATTTTACCTGCTGGAATTGATGCGCAAACTGAACCGCTACGATGATTTCAGAAAAATTCTGGAACAATGGAGCGGAATTCTGGAACAGGGGTTCACGACGTTTCCGGAGTGTCCCGGCGAGACCCGCAGCGATTGCCACGCCTGGAGTGCCGGCCCGTTCTATCAGCTGTTGAAATGGCGGCGGCCGCAGAGTTGAGGGAATATTTTGTCAACGTAACGGAGGGAGAAATCATGAAGGAGGTGCTGATGAGGAAAGAGAGACGCGGCGTTCGGGCGGAATGTAATTTTACTCTGATCGAACTCCTGATCGTGATCGCGATCATCGCGATTCTCGCCGCGCTGCTGCTGCCGGCGTTGAACAAGTCGCGGGATCGGGCGCAGACGATCAAATGTCTGGGCAACCTGAAGCAGATCGGCACGGCTGCCGCGGCCTATTCGATTGATTTCGAGGGGTATGTCGCCAGTCAGAACCTCGGACTCCGCAGCAATTACGCCTGGGACTGGCAGTACGGCTCCCGCTACCTCGGCTACTCGGTTTCAGCAACCGGCTACCCGGTCAACGCATGGCCGGTTTTCCGCTGCCCGGCGGATACGACGGAGATTCTTCTCGATGGGAACAACAAAAGCAATCAGCGGGAGTCCTACGGATTGGTCTCGCTGATTCAGGGATACGAACTCAACGGGGCCGTCACTCCCATGCCGAAACTGAATCGTTTCAAACGCCCGGCCGCCACCTATCAGGTCGCGGAATCCGACTACCGGGGGCTGATGGAGTCGACCAATGTCGCAAGTTTCAAAAACAGCCGGGTCGGGGAGAACGGTTCGGACAGTCAGGTGATTCTGGGGAACTCCTTCCATGTCGGCCCCAACCATGCGAACGGCGGAGTATTCCTGTTTCTCGACGGGCACACCGAGCAGAGAAAGCACTGGAAGAACCGCTACGAAAAAACCTGGTGGAGTACCCTTCGAATGCGGCGATAGCGGCCATCACCGAAGATTGAGGGGGCATTGCCCCATGAACCCATGAACCGAACAAGGAGGATGAAACAATGAAACAAACCGCATGGATTCTTTTCGTCGTTGTCTGTCTGTCGACCGGCCTGCTCGAAGCGTATGAAAAGCCGAATTATCAGGGGCTGGACTGGATGGATGCGGAGAAGCGGGTCATCAAGGGGCCGAAATCGTACGCGGCCTACGTTGGGACCATTCCGAAACGGAACGATCTCCTGAAAGCCTCGTTCGACGGGAGTTCGATCACGATGGATACCCGGGATTTCTACGCGCTTCCCGATCAGAAGAAGGAGGTGATGATCACCTTGTTCGGCATTGGGAAGGAGGATGGCGTCCGGCTGAAGCCGGGAGAGACGAAAGGGGAGGTGTGGAACTGTTACCAGCTTCGGATCAAAGGACCGGCGGGGGGACAGGTCGCACTGATCTTCGAGGGGAGGCGCGATGAGAAGTTCAATCGCGGCCATTTCCGGTCGACAAGATCTTCACGCTTGACGGCACGGAGCAGACGCTCGTTCACAAGCTGGAGCTTCCCGCTGACCTGAAGGGGTTCGGTCTCCGGCTCGACCTGAAGACGCCGGGGGTGTTCCGCTTCGAGGCGCCGGACTTCTACATCGAGAATAAGGCGGAGAAGTGAAGATGAAGAGCAGGATATTCCTCTGTGGTGTTGCACTGGGACTGGCTGCTCTCCGCCGGAGCATACGGGAAACCGGACTATCGGGGGCTGGACTGGAAGGATGCGGAGAAGCGGGTCATCAAAGGACCGAAATCGTACGCGGCTTTCGTTTCGACCATTCCGAAACGGAACGATCTCCTGAAAGCCTCGTTCGACGATAGTTCGATCACGATGGATACCCGGGATTTCTACGCGCTTCCCGATCAGAAGAAGGAGGTGATGCTCTACCTGCCCGGCATCCGGAAGGAGGATGGCGTCCGGCTGAAGCCGGGCGAGGTGAAAGGGGAGGTGTGGAACTGTTACCGGATCCGGATCAAGGGACCGGCGGGGGGACAGGTCGCGCTGATTTTCGAGGGAAGGCGGGCTAAGAAGTTCAACAACGGCCATTTCCGGGTCGACAAGGTCTTCATTCTCGACGGCACGGAGCAGACGCTCGTTCACAAGCTGGAACTCCCCGCCGATCTCGAGAGTTTCGGGCTCCGGCTGGATCTGAAGACGCCGGGGGTGTTCCGCTTCGAGGCGCCCGACTTCTACACGGAGAAGAAGGAGGAAAATCATCGGCCGATCCGGATTTCAACTACATCCGGAACGGCGGTGCGGAAAACGGTTTCGACAACACCATGTATCTGCCGTTGAAACGGCGCGCCCATGCCGCGCATGGAGCTTTTATCAACTGGAAGGGAGAACGGGAAACTTTTCAGTACGATCTGGAGCGGGATTCCGCCAATGCCCGGAGCGGAAAATACGCCTACCGGATCCGTTTCTCCGGCGACGGCCCGATGACCTCCGGGTGGACTCCTTCGCCTTCCATCCGGTGCCGCTTCTGCCGGGGGAGGAGTACACCTACACGGTCTGGGCGAAGGCGGAACGCCCTGCCGGAATCGAGATGGGGCTTTACCTCGGCAACGGTGCCGGACTCTCCCGGGTGTGTCCGGTCGGGACGGAGTGGACGAAGCTGGAGCTGCACGTTCCCGCCTGGGGTGCGGGGGATTCGGTGCGGAACGGGAAGCCGCTGGTCAACAGCTACCATGCGCCGGCCGGGGTGCTGATTCCGACCTTCGTCGCGCCGGCGAACAACACGGTCTGGTTTGACGACGCCTGCGTCCGGATCGGCGCGCGGGGCGAGGTGCCGGAGAAGCGGACGGTCTTCTTCCGTTCCGCAACGCTCGACAAACCCAATCACTACTACTTCCCCGGGGAGGCGGTCGGCGTCGCGCTCTCGCTGGAATCCACCGGAAAAGAGGCGGTGGAGGGGCGTTTTCCTGGGAACTCTTCGACTTCTACGGAAACTCCGCAGCCAAACAGTTGTTGAAGCGACTTCGCCTTACGCCGAATCAGGAGAGCCAGGAGCAGTTCCGACTGGTTCCGCCGGAGAATCTGCGCGGCCCGATGAATCTGGTCTGCTCCTTCGACGCGGGGAAAATGGGGCGTTTCAAGCAGGTGTTCTATCTGGGGGTGGTGGATCGCCCGCAGGGGCTCAACCGCCGCTTCTCCATGGAAGTTCCGGCATCACAGAATGTTCTCGACGTCATTCCGTTTCTCCGGGATTTCGGAATCGGTGCCGTCCGTTGTGGAAGCGCTTCCGGCAAAGTGCCGCAGGCTCTGGAAAACGCGCCGTTTCTGCACGAAGCCGGAATCGAGATTCTGATGAATTATTCAGCAGATAAAAAAAGCGAAAAGGGCGATGAGGCGGCACTGCGGGAATTCTGCAAAAATTCCGTGCCGACATGGAGAAATATCGCGATTTCCTGACCGTCGTGGAATCTCATAATGAAGCCAATCTGGGGCTGAAAGACGTCGCCTGGAATGCCCGGATCATCCATGAAATGCGGAAGATTCTCGACGAGGTCGCGCCGAAGCTGAAACTCGCCGGACCCGATCCCTGCGGAACCGATTTCGCCTGGATTCAGGGCGTACTCGCCGCGGGGGCGGCGAAGGAGCTCGACATCGTGAGCGAACACCCCTATCGGAAGATGCCGGAACTGCCCGATTACGGTGACGATGTGGCGGCGGTCCGCAAGATCATCGACCTCTACAAACCCGGCACGCCTCACTACGCCACGGAGTCCGGGCGGGTTCAGCCGCCGGTGCTTCCCGACAACACGCTCTTCGATTATGTCCGGATTGCCTCGGCCCGCGACCTGCGGAACATGCTGCTCGGATTCGGCAACGGACTGGCGCAGTACAATCAGTTTGCGATCAGCTCCTGGCAGATTGGTGTCGGCTGGAATGCGCTCTTCATGGGGAACAAAGAGAACGACGGGGCGCAGCTCCCGAGTCCGATCCTTTTCGCCATGCGCAACGCGGCCGACCGGCTCGGAACCGGAAAGGCCGCGGGGCGGATCAAGCTGGGGTACAATTACCGCGCGTTCCTCTTCGACAAGGGCGATTCCCGCACCGCGGTCTTCTGGAAGTTCAACGGCGGCGACGCGAAGTTTCGGCTCAAAGCGGAGGATGCGGAGAAGGTCCGCCTTTACGACATGGTGGGCAGCCGCTGGAATCCGAAAGAGCCGTTTCCGGTTGGAGAGTTCCCGGTCTATCTGGAATCGACGCTTTCCGCGCCAGAACTCGAAGCGGTGATCCGCCGGGCGGAGATCCGGGAGGACGCGGGGAAGACTCTGAAGGCGGAAGCGCAGGTGGTCGCGCCGCGGGTGTTTCACGTCAATCTCCGAAATCTCGGGACGAAAAAACTTTCCGGAATCCGGGTGCGAGTCGAGGATCGTTCCCTGATCGATGGGCCGGTCGAACAGACCGTTGACGCGCTCAATCCGGAAGAGCTTCGCAGTGTCTCTTTCCGACTTCGGGAGCCGGTTTCGACCTCTGCGCGCAAAGTGGCGCTTTCCATCCTGGCCAAGGATGGAAAACCGGAGAGGATCACGCTGAATCTCGCCGCAATCACTGTTCCGAAAACCGCGAAGGCGCTGACGATCGACGGGGACCTCTCCGACTGGCCCGCCGGAACGCAGGTGGTGCTGGATCAGCATAATGCGGTGGTTCGGGAGAAAGCGCTCTGGGGGGAGAAGGAGCGGAAGATCCGTTCCGAACTCCGCTACGCGTGGGATGACAACTTTTTCTACACCGCCGTCACCGTGTACAAGGAGAAATTGAACTCCAATCCGGACGCTTCGAAGCCCGGGGATGTCTGGCAGTACGACAGCTTCCAGCTCTGCCTCGACCCGCTCCACAACGGGAAGCCGGAGGATCTGGCGTTCAGCGACGACGACTTCGAATACAGCCTCGGCGTCGTCGCGGGGAAACCGGTGGTCTTCCGCCGGACCGGTTCGAGCGCGGTGTACGACAGTCTCATGAAGGCGCCGGGCATCGTGCCGGAGGTTCGCTTTGCCGTGCGGACGGAACCGGGGAAAACCGTCTATGAAGCGGCTTTTCCGCGGCAGGCGGTGAGTCCGTTCCTGCTGCGTACCGGCAGCCTGATGCGGAGCAGCATCATCGTCAATCTCCGGGAAGAGGGGAAGCGGATCGGCTATTTGGAGCTCACTCCCGGTGTCGGCGATGTGAAGTCACCCGGAAAGTGGATGGATACGGTGCTGGTCCCGCAGGAACAGGAATTCTGATCGCGCGGAAAAACGCGCTCTGTTCCCGCCTTTTTCGGCGCTGTTGCATCGTCGAGGGAGTCCGCGGCCGGTCTTCCTCTGCATCGAATGGGTCGCGCGGCAACTTTCGCTGCCGCGCGACCTGTTTTTTCCGGGAAACAAAGAGAGATGGGAGTGCCATGTTCGAATGTGATTGAAAATAGAAGTTCGCTATTGATTTTCATGAAAGAGACTGCTATATTAAATATTTTATGAGTTCCGTTAGCCGGATGAGTAAAATGTGTAATAAACGCTTTTGGTTTCGAATCCTGATTCTGATGATATTGTTCGCGGCCTCCGCCCTGGCCACCAGCCTCTACTACAACTGCTGGTCATGGGAAGAGGGGGGCTGCCGTATTCCGCTGCTGGCCTCTCTGGTGTTCTTCGTCTGGCCGCTCTCCTACTTTGCGCTGATCGCCATCGGGCGCTATATCTTCTACCGTGAAACGCCTGTGCTGCCGCCGGAGGAGCTGCCGCGCTGTACCGTCATCATGCCGGCGTATAACGAGGGGCAGCACGTGTTTGAAGCGCTCGCCAGCATCTGCGGCTCCGATTACCCCGCGGACAAACTCGAAATCATCGCCGTCAATGACGGCAGCATCGATGACACGCTGCTGTGGATCAACCGCGCGGCGGAGAAGTTTCCGGGGCGGATCCGGGTGGTGGACCTCAAGCAGAACGGAGGCAAGCGGTTCGCTCTCTACAGCGGATTCCGGATGGGCAGCGGTGATGTGTTTGTCACCATCGACAGCGATTCGCAGGTGGAGCCCGACGCCCTCGCCAAGATGGTTTCTCCGATCGTCCGCGACAGCCGGATCGGGGCGGTTTCCGGCAATGTCCGGGTGGCGAATTCCGACGGCGGTGCGTTCCTGCGATGATCGATTCGGGATTCACCTTCGCTTTTGACTTCATTCGCGCCGGGCAGAGCGTCTGGGGCAGCGTGTTCTGTACGCCCGGCGCTCTGAGCGCCTATCGGCGGGAGACGGTTCTGCCGCTGCTCGATGAGTGGCGGGACCAGAAGTTCATGGGCCGTCCTTCCGGGATCGGCGAGGACCGCGCACTCACCAATCTGGTGCTGCGGGCCGGGAAGTGGGTTACGCTGCAGCGCAGCGCTCTTCTCTACACTAATGTGCCGGAAACCTACAAGAGCATCTGTCGGATGCTCTTGCGCTGGGAGCGGAGCAACATTCGTGAAAATTTCGAGATGTACCGTTTCATCTTCCGCAATTTCAACTGGCGCGACGCGCGGCGCTGGTTCATGCTGTTCACATTGCTGGAATACTCTTCGATGACGCTGCTGCCCGGGGTGATGATCGGATTTTCGCTTTACAATGTTGTTTTGACCGACGGCGCGGTACTCTTCATCACCGGAGCGGTGACGCTGCTCTGGGCGTCGCTGCCGGCCGCGATCAATTTGCATCGCAACTCCACGAAACTGGTCTGGTTCAGTTTCGTCTACGGAATCGTCCATGCCCTGACGCTCTTCTGGGTGGTGCCCTATGCACTGGTGACGGTGGGCAATTCCCGCTGGCTGACCCGGATCGGTGCCAATTCCGCCGGGAAATTCTGAAGCCCTTCGTTTCGGGGAAATCGCTTCAAAAAAAGAGTTTTGCGAGCGGTGCGGTTTGCAAAGCGGGAGAGTGCCGGTTATATTAAAGGAATGTTGGTTCATTAAACGGCCGGATTCCCCGGCCCAATTTATGACAGGAGCAGAAAAAATGCAGAACATGGAAATTCTCCACGACAGTGACGCCGATTTCGGCGTGCTCAACGGGAAAACGATCGCCGTCATCGGTTACGGTGCTCAGGGCCGCGCCCAGGCGCTTTGCATGCGCGATTCCGGGCTCAATGTCATCATCGGCATCCGTCCGGGAAAATCCAAGGACGCCGCCGACCAGGACGGTTTTGAGACCCTTACCGTCACCGAAGCGGCGAAGCGCGCCGACATCATTCACATCCTGCTGCCGGATGAACTGCACGGCATCATCTACGATGCGGAAATCGCTCCGGTCGTGACCGCGGGCAAGACGCTCTCCTTCTCCCACGGCTTCAGCATCGTCTTCGGCGAAATCAAGCCGCCGAAGGATGTCGACGTCATCATGATCGCCCCGAAGAGCCCTGGAACCGAAGAGCGCAAGCGCTTCGTCGAAGGCTTCGGCGTGCCCGGTTTGATCGCGGTCAAGCAGAATTACACCGGCAAGGCCCGCGAAGTTGCTCTGGCGATTGCCAAAGCCGAGGGGTTGACCCGCGCCGGCGTGCTTGAGTGCACCTTCGAACAGGAGACCTATGAAGACCTCTTCGGCGAGCAGAACGTTCTCTGCGGCGGTATGGTCGACCTGATGAAGTACGGTTTCGAAACTCTGATCGAGGCGGGATATCCGCCGGAGATGGCCTATTTCGAGTGCATCCACGAGGCGAAGCTGATCGTGGATCTGATCTACGAAGGCGGCATCCAGAAGATGAACGCGGTCATCTCCAACACCGCGGAGTGGGGCGAATACGACAACGGTCCGTGGATCATCAATCCGGAAGTCAAGGCCCGGATGAAGGAATCCCTGCGCCGCATCGAATCCGGCGAATTCGCCAAGAAGTGGATGGCCGAAGCCAAGAACGGTTCGCCGAACCTCAAGGCCAAACGTGCCGCGCTGGGCGAACATCCGGCGGAGATCGTCGGTGCCCGGATCCGCAGCCTCTTCCAGAAGAAGTAATTGCGGAAAGAACGCGTTTCGCGTATGAGAAAGGGTGGAATACCGGGAAAATACGGTATTTCCATCCTTTTTTCATCTGAAAGAAAAGGACTTGGTATGAGCCGATTTTTCCCAACTGGTGTGGCGCGCCGATGACGTGCCGGAAGAACTTCACGAGATGCTGACCGTTCTGGGCGAGGAGTATCCGATCGCCGATTTCGGTCGGGGGCTGAAGCTGAAATTCCGCCGGGTGGAGGCGGAGGAGACGCTTTCCCGGGTGACCCGCACTCCGGGGAGGCGCTGGTGGAATACAACTCTGTGGCGGCTGCCGCGCGCGGCGTCGGGGCTGTGCTCGCCGGAGTGGAAGGCGAGGAAACAACTCCGTTCCGCACGTTGGGGATCATGCTGGATGCTTCCCGCAATCTGGTCATGCGGCCGGACCACCTGAAGATGTGGTTCCGCCGGCTTGCGCTCACCGGATATAACATGGTCATGCTCTATACCGAGGATACCTATGAGCTGCCTGATGAGCCGTTTTTCGGATATATGCGCGGCGGCTATACTGCCGATGAGATCCGGGAGCTGGATGCCTATGCGGCGCGACTCGGAATTGAGCTGATCGGCTGCATTCAGACGCTCGGGCATCTGGCTCAGATTCTCAAATGGGACGGCGCCTACGGCAAAGTCAAGGATACCGGCGAGGTGCTTCTGGTCGACGAACCGGAAACCTATGCCCTGATCGGCAAGATGATTCGTTTCTGGAGCGAAAATCTCCGTACGCGCCGCATTCACATCGGCATGGATGAGACCCATGACCTTGGGCGCGGCCGCTTTCTCGACCTGTTCGGCTATCAGAGCGGGTTCGAGCTTTTCAACCGCCATCTCGGGCGGGTGAATGAGCTTTGCCGCGAAAACGGACTCGAGCCGATGATCTGGTCGGATATGTATTTCCGGTTCAGCAATCCTGAGCGGAACTATTACGATCTCTCTCATCCGATTCCGGCGGAGGTTCAGCAGCAGATTCCGCGGAACGTACAGCTGGTCTACTGGGATTACTACAACGAAAAAGCCGAGGTGTACGAGCAGATGATTCAGCGTCACCGCGACCTCGGCTACGAGCCCCTGATGGGCTCCGGCATCTGGACCTGGTGTCGTCTCTGGTACGATCACGATCAGACGCGTCGTACGGTTGAGCCCTGCATCGCCGCCTGCCGCAAGCTGAAGGTGAAAGAACTGTTCTTTACGATGTGGGGCGACGACGGCGCTTACTGCAATTTCGACTCCGCTCTTGCCGGAATCTGCTATGCGGCCGATCTCGTCTACGGCGTTTTGCCGGAGGAAACGAAACGGATGGCAAAGCGCTTCGAGGCGGTCTGTCGAAGCAGTTTCGAGGCCCATCTGATCGCCGGAGAGCTGGAAAAACCGCTGTCTTGCGGCGACAAACGATTTACGCCGCGGGCGGCGGAGCTGATCTGGGACGATCCGTTGCTGGGCATTCTCTACGACGACTATAAACGGCGTGATCCGGAGTTCGATCTCAATCTGCTGGAGCGTTACGAGGAGATGCTCTGTAAACTTCTTCCGTATCAGGAGGATGCCGCCGCCGGGGATTTCGAACACATCGTCAATGCGCTGGAACTGCTGATCCGGAAACTGGAACTGCGCGGCGCGCTTGAAGCGGCTTACGATCAGGACGACCGGATCGCACTGCGACAGATCGCCGTGTCGATGGTTCCGGCGACGATTGCGGCGATGCAGGAGTTCGACGCGAGCTTCCGGCGGCAGTGGCTCGATTGCGGCAAGGTGTTCGGGCTGGAGGTGATTCAGCGCCGCAACGCCGGGCTGATTGCGCGACTGGAGGAGACGGCACTGCGGATTCGCGAATATCTCGACGATCGCATCAGCGCGATCGATGAGCTGGATGCGCGTCCATCCGGCACCGGCATCGTCAACATCTGCGGCACCGTCAATTCCGTGGTTTCCGGTTCCCGGCTGGTGTGATGATGATGGCTGCGGAGGATCTTCTTTTGCAGGCTCCGGAGGAGCGGATTCTTTTGCCGACGACTGGCGGAAGGAGCTTGCCGGCGTACTGCCGACGCTTCCGGCCGGAACGCTTGCCGTGTTCACCGGGCGCCACTGGCTCGACGCCGGTGGAGTCTGGGCGGATTTTGCCGCTGTCGCCGCCGCGGCCGGGCGGAAGGTGGTCCGCTTCTCCGAAATCGAAGCGGAACCCTGCACCGACACGGTGGAACGGATGGTCGAATTTCTCTCCTCGGTTTCCGCCTCCGCGGTAATTGCCGTCGGCGGCGGGAGCGTGATGGATGCGGCGAAAGCGGCGCTACTGGTGCGCGAAAGCGGAATGCTGCTCGGTGAACTCTTCGGTGTGGATCGGTATTCCACCGAACATCCGGAGGCGAAGCCGGCGCGGGTGCTCTGCATTCCCACCACCTCCGGAACCGGTTCCGAAGCGACTCCGTATTCCAATATCGTGGATCGAAAACTCGGGGTGAAGAAACTGATTTCCGAGCATTTGATCGTGCCGGAGACGGCGATCGTCTCGCCGAGTCTTGCCGCGGCCATGCCGAAGGCGCTCACGCTGGCGACCGGTTGTGACGCGCTGGCTCATTCAATCGAAGGCTTCCTCAACACCGGGGCGGATGGCAACGAGCCGCGGGCGAATGCGTGGGCGCTGGAGAGCATCCGGCTGATCCGAGGGGCGCTGCCTGCCGCCGTCGCTGACGGTTCCTGCCGGGAGGCGCGCGCGGCAATGGCCCGCGCCGCGACGCTCGGGGAATGGTGATCCGGTTCAAATCCACCGGTTTGCCCCATCTTTGCAGCTTCTCCTGGTTCGGGCGCCTGGCTCACGGCATTGCCGTTGCGATGCTGCTGCCCGCTTCGTGGCGCTACTATCTGGGCAATCCGGCGGTGGCGGAGCGGACGATGCAGCTGGCGCCGATTTTTCCGGGAAGGAATCCGGAGGAGGTGATCACCTCGTTCCGCGATTTTCTGGACCGGCTGGGTGTGCCGAAGGCGCTCCGGGAGTGTCCCGGCATCACCCCGGAACTGCTGGAGGCGACTGCGGCTTCGGCGGGCGAAAACCGGATGAAACTGGAACTTGCTCCTCGGCCGGTGCCGGTCGCGGAGTCGCGCGGAATTCTTTCCGCCATATTGAAACAAGCGTATGAAGGAACTTTGCAATCATGGTAAATGTCATTGCGCGCAGCCGGCTTAAGAGCGGCTGCATGGAGGAGTATTTGCGGATACTCAAGGCGAACGTCCCGACGGTTCTGGCCGAGGAGGGATGCCTGCGTTATGAGCCCTGTCTGGATCTCGATGCGGATCCGGCCAGAGGGGAGTATGTGACCATTCTGGAGAGCTGGGAATCGCAGGCGCATCTGCAGGCGCACCTCGCGACGAAACATATGGCCGCATTTCGCGAGGCGGTGGCGCCGCTCCGCGAGGAGAACAACGTTCTGGTCGTAACGCCGGCTTGAGAGGAAACCGGTTTTTCGAAAATGTCCCCGTGTAACTGACGGATGCCAGAGAGCCGCTATGAGTATGGAAAAACTGTTTCACCTTCCCGATGGTACCCCCTGCAACGCTGCGGAAACCGTTTGCCGGATGCTGGGGGCCGCCCCCGGCGTTTCCGGAACGTGTGGCGGGGGCGGTTTGTTGTGCCGGGCTCTCCAGGCGGCTCTCGCGCTGACTCCGGAGCCGGAACGTGCGGAGCTGCTCCGGAGGGAATTCGTTCAACTGACCGGTGCTGCGGAATGTGCTTCTCTTTGCGGATCGCATTGCGCAGGGTACGCGGAACTGGCGGCGCAACTGGTGCGGAAATACCGGTCGACTCCTCCTGTCGGGGTGAGAAGACGCGTTCTGCTGCTGGGCGACTCCATTCGCCGGAACTATGAAAGTGTCGTCCGGCGTGAGCTCGCCGACCTCTGTGACGTGGCCGCGCCGGAGGAGAACTGCCGCTTCGCCAAATTCGCCTTGAACGAGCTGTCGCGCTGGTTTGAAGCCTGCGGCGAGCCGGAGGTGATCCACTGGAACATCGGGCTGTGGGATTCCGCCGTGGTGTGCGAGGAGGACGGCATGTTCACGTCGCCGGAGGAGTACCTCTTCTACATGAGCCGGATCCTGCGCGAGCTGCGCAAGCACACGCCGAAGATCATCTTCGCCACCACCACTCCGGTTCTGCCCGGCAGTCTCAATCAGCACCTCGAATACATCGACCGGCTGAACGGCGTCATCGTGCCCTACATGCAGGAACAGAAGATTCCGATCAACGATCTTTATGCGCTGGTGAAGCCGCGTACGAAGGAGCTGCTGCGGGAGGACTGCATCCATCTGAATCTCAAGGGGGCGGAGGTGTGTGGGCGCGCTGTGGCCGGAGCGATCCGGACCGCGCTTGGCGTGCGCGGCTGACGAGCACGACGCGGAACCCGCCGAAGGCGATGGACGAGCGGTTTCGCTGCTGGAACTGTGTCCCGGAACGGGGGCAGCCCGGAGGATGTCTCAGCCCGCATTCCGGCGTTTTTTTTTATTTTTTACTCCTCCGCCTCTTGACATGGCTTCTCTTTTGAGGTATAATTTTAACTGGTACAATAACTGGTACAGTACAAAGGGAGAAGTCATGCCGGAAAAAAGTTGCCAGACGTTATCAGCCGGTCAGTGAAAACATGCGGATCCGGCATTATGTCATGAAGCTCCTCTATGACAATCTCAACCACCCGGCGCCGCTGCTTTCGGCGAGGCTGCTGGCGGAAAAGTTCGGGATTTCCCGGACCACGGTCATGACGGCGCTGGCGACACTGCGGCAGGAGGGATATCTTTTCTCTCATCCCGGGAAGGGGTTCTTCACCAATCCCGATTCCCGATTTATGGATGTGAAGCCGAAGCATCTGCCGCTGGTCGGGATGGTGATCAATTACGGGCGGAACTTCTACATCACCCGGCGGGAGTGGGAGATCCAGACTGCGGTCGGCAGTGCGCTGCTGGAGGCTGGATTCAACCTCCGCGAAATCACTTTGAACGGGCTTTCCCCAGAGGCGGTGCTGGACGAGCTGGCTGAATCCCATGTCTCGGCGCTGGCCTGGCTGCTGGTCAGCGATCAGGTTTCCGAAGAGCTGTTGTGCCGGATCAATGCGGAACTTTTCCCCGTGGTCAGCTGTACCGACGCGTTTTCCCATCCGGCTGGTTTCCGACATGCATGCAACTTCTCTCTGGAGAATTTCCCTGACCATGAGTCTGTTGCGCGTGCGATGGTTGAAAAACTCAACTTGCAGTTGAAACAACGAAGAAAGGAGACGGTCTGATGCATCCGAAAGTGGTACCGGGGAGGCTGGCGACAACGGTGAAAACATTTACCTTGATAGAACTCCTTGTTGTGATTGCAATCGTAGCGATTCTGGCGGCGCTGTTGCTTCCCGCGCTCAATCGAGCCCGGGAGAACGCCAACGGAAGCTCCTGTATGAACAATCTCCGTCAGCTGGGACTTTCCGCACAGCAGTATTCCGGAGACAATGACGACTATCTGCTGCCGCACACCCAGGAGAAAGGGCTGGTTCAGTGGCCTGAGATCCTGATCCGCGACAAATACGTGTCGCGCGCAAACTGGACGAAATATGACGAGGCGACCAATCAGCACTGTGTCGGCGTGAAGGAGGCGGTCGGTCTCTATCGCTGCCCTTCGCAGAAGGAGGTCGGGCCGGAGGAGAGCAAGGCGCACGGATTCGATTACGGCATGATCCGCTGGGTGGGGTTCTACTATGACGGCTCGGAGCCGACCAAGTATCTTTTCCGTCTCAGCGAGGCGCGGATGCCGAGTTCGGTTGCCCAGATGGGTGACAAGCGTCACAGCGTCATTCAGGTGTGGGCGGAGGAGGGGGATTACCACCCGATCCACATCGTCCGCCACCTTCAGTCGGCGAACTTTCTCTTTCTGGATGGACACACCTCCCGGATCCCCTACCGAAAGATTCCCTGTTTCGGGAATGTCGCTTCTCCGAACACCTATGCGTTCTGGGGGCGGCGAGACTACATGAAGAAATGGAGAGGTGAATTATGAGATGTTTCCGGTTGTTCTTCCTTCTGGCAATGCCGCTCCTGCTCTCCGTCGCAGGCGCGGGGGAAACGGTTGCCGTCGACCGGAATTCCGCAAAATGGTTTCTGCCGAAGGAGGCGCAGTGGCTGCCGGACGGAACGTTGAAGGTCTCCGCCGGGAAATCGGGCCGTTACATCGCCTTCTGCGGGCCGGATGTGAGCCGTTTTGCCGGCAAATTCGTCCGGGTCTCCGCGTTGGTCAAGGCGGAAAACGTCGCCCCCGGCGCCCGTCCGAATCACGGCGTCAAGCTGATGGTCAGCCGGAACTCCAACGGTCTCGGCAGTCTCTGGAAGGCCTCGTCGAATCGGCTCTGGGGGAGCTTTGACTGGAAACGCGAGGAGGTGTGTTTGCTGGTTCCGGAGGACATCACCGCATTCCGGGTGCACGTCGGGGTGGAACATACCACTGGAACCGCTCTGTTCCGGGAGATCAAGATCGAAGAGCTGGATGGCGACCTCTACCCGCCGCCGGTGCCGCTGAAACCGGATTTCCGGTGTGAATACACCGACAGCGTCAGGAACCTCCCCGGTTGCGCGGTGTCTGTGTCCGCGGCGAGAAGATGACTCCGGAAGCGATCCGGAAGCTCGGGCGGTGGCGTTGCAACGCAGTGCGCTGGTGGATCGAGAACCGTTCCCTGTGCGCAAACATGAAGCAGTACTGGCCGTGGCTCGAATCGCAGCTCCGGCATCTGGAAAAACTTGCGCCGGAACTGCGCAAAGCGGGGATCGGCGTCATATTGACCGTCACCGTTCCCGGCGGGCGATATGTCGATCCGATCGATCCGGATCAGGCCGAGGAGATCGATCTCAACCCGGGGCTGCTGAACGAATACCGTACCTGCTTCAGCGACCGTTTCAACCGGGAGTACCAGAAACTCTACCGGATGCTCGGGAAACGGTTTGCCGCCAATCCGGTGGTGATCGGATACGATCTCATGAATGAGCCCACCCACGGCGGCGGCGTCAAATACGATTACCTCAAGTCGCAGTATCTGGCGGCACGGGCACTGCGGGAAACCGACCCGGAGAAACCGGTCTTCGTCTCCTGCTGCGAGATGGGACCGCCGTCAGCGTTCACCTACCTCAAGCCGATTCCCCTGCGGAACGTCATCTACCAGGTCCACATGTACGTGCCCGGTTCCTACACCCACCAGCGGTTTCGCACCGACGGGAAGATGATCTCCTATCCGGGTACCATCGATCGGAAAGCGTATGACAAAAAAGAACTGCTCCGGGCGCTGGAACCGACGATCCGGTTTCAGCGGAAGTACGGTGCGGTCATCTATGCCGGGGAGTATTCCGTACTGCGCTGGGCTCCTGGCGGCGCCCGCTACCTCAAAGATCTGACGGAACTCTTCGACCAGCTTGGCTGGCACTCCACCTATCACGCGTTTCGGGAATGGGAGGGATGGAGCCTGGAACACTCCTCCGACGGAGCGGAGAAGAAACCGGTTGCGGAGGAGACCGACCGGGCGCGGGTGATTCGCGACTATTTCCGCGGCAACAAGCGGTTCGAAGGACTCAAAACGCAGCAGGGGAAGGGGCGTCGATGAAAAGCGCTTTTCTTTCAACTCTTCTGGCCGCGGCGATGTCGGTCGGAGCGGCGAGTTCTCCGGCGCTGCCGCTCACGCCGATTCCCGGATCGTCCGGATGCAATTCGCTGGCGATTGACGGTGACCGGCTGTTCGCGGCGAATTCTTCGAAGCTGACGGTTTACGATATCAGCAATCCGCTTCGGCCGCGGCAGTGTGGAACCATGCCGCTCCGCGGTGCAAGACAGATCACGGTCAACGGGAACCATCTCTATGTGAGCGCCCGGCACTGGGGGAGTCCAGATTATCGACATCTCCGAGCCGGATTCTCCGAAACCGGCGGGCTGGCTCGATACCGCGGAGCTGGCGACGGGGATGGAGAGCGCCGGGAATCTGCTCTGTGTGACACTGCGAGTCTACGGGGTACAGCTTTTCGACATCCGTGATCCGTTGCATCCGAAGCATCTTTCGCTGCTGCGAACCGGCGAGGCGCAGTCCGCCTTCCGCTTCGGCGACAAGCTGGCGATCGGCGACTGGGGGGGCGGCGAAACTGGCCATTGCCGACATCTCCAATCCCCATCGCCCGAAGGTGATCGGATCCGGCAGACTGGATGGTTTCGGCGACGGTGTCTGGGTTCATGGCAACTACTGCTATGCCGCGACCGGGCATCATGCCCGCTCCGGACCGAAAGCGGAGCGGTTCGGGCGTGGACATGGGCTGGAAATCTTCGATATTTCGAATCCGGCGAAGCCGCGCCGGGTCGGAGGGGTGAAATTTCCGAAATTCTATGAAGTCGGCAATGACTTCTGGATGGTTCGTTCCGATGGCCGCACTGCGTTCGTCGGCGACACGCACAACGGTTTTTTTTCTGATTGACGTGAGCACTCCGGCCCGTCCGCGCGAGATCGGCCACGCCCTTCTGCCCGAGGTGGAACGGCAGAGCATCGTCGCCCGGAAAAAGGTCGTCGGTCCGGACTGCCTCACCGACCTCGCCGTCGGAGACGGGGTGGTCTACCTCGCCGGTCAGAAGAGCGGACTCTTTCTGATTCCGCTCGGCGAGCGGGCGAAGCGTATCGCCCGTTCCGGGGAGGAGTTTTCCATTCCTGCCGCGGCGAAGTGGAACATTCCGACCGGACTTGTGCCGTACCGGGTGGCGGATGTGGTGCGCCGCCTTGCCGTCCGGGGAGACGAGCTGTTCGCCGCCTGTTCCGACGAGGGGGTGAAACGTTTTGCCATCCGGGCGGACGGTTCACTCACCGAAACCGGAACTCTTCCCGGCCGCGCCTACGATGTGGCGGTAGCCGGAAAAGATCTGCTGCTGGTTGCCCGCGGCATGACGCTCGACCTCTATCGGATTCTGCCGCAGGGGTTCCGCAAGACCGGCAGCATCGCCGGCACGTTTTACAATCCGTTTCAGGTACTGCATCCTTTCGGAAACATCGTCGTTTGCAGTGGGGGAGTTCCGCATTCGGCGTTGTGGATATTTCCACTCCGTCGGCGCCGCGGATCGTCGGGAAGGACTCTGCCGGTTCTCTGCTGTACAGCGATGCGATTCCGGAGCGGGCGATCGATGGGAGGTTTCCGGTCAGCTGGCACGGGCGGGGGATCCGCTGGTATTCCATCCAGTCAGGGAAACTTGAACGCCTGCCGTCGGTGCCGAGGCAGAAGCTCAATCAGCTCTCCGGCATCACGGCGGTGGGCGGGCTCTTCGTCGCTCCGGAGAGGGGAGGCGTACTTCTGCTGAATCCGGAGAGCGGGGAAGGACGGAGCATTTCCCTGGCCGCAGCCGAGGTTCCGCAGGGTATTCCCTCGTGGGACGGGAAACACACTGTTGTCTTCTCCGACCGCCGCAACGGGCTCGTCCGTGCATACGACTTCCGGAATCCGGAACGGCCGCGTCCGATCGCGGGCCGGAGTTTCAAGCTTGCTGACGGCATTCCGGACCGGGTGGTGTTCCATCGCGGCAGAATGCTGATTCCCGGCTGGAATCTCGGAATTCTGGTGGAGAAAAATCCCCCGGCGGAAAAGTAAAACCCCGTCGGGAACGCTTCCCAACGGGGCAACCCCAGCCGCTCCGGACTATTTGAGCACCGGAATCATGCGCTGCGCCAGCGCGAGAGTGCACTGAGCCAGCGCATCCTTGGCCGCGATCATGTAACTTGCTCCGGCGACCACCTCCTTGCTGCGATCGGTGAGGAGCAGTTTCTTCCCCTGATAGAGGCTGAGTTCGAGCCGCGCGGTCGAACTGGAGAAGTTCCGGTATTGTCCGGAATCGGTTGCAATGCCCTCGCCGAGGAAGAGGTATTCCGCATCGTTCCGGTTTTCGACCACATTGAAGCCGAGGGTGAGCAGAAGTTTCTTGAGTTCAGTCTCTGCGGCGGGATCGATCGCGGGCATACTGATGCTTTCGCGAATCTTCACATAGACTTTGCGGCCCCGTCCCTTGACCGTTTCGGAGAGCTCTCCGGCGACCGAGAGCGCGGTGCGCTGCCGGGGCATCAGCTGCTGTGCGCGGGAATTCAGTTGACCGGCAACCTTGCCGGCCAGTTCGGTGACCAGTTCGGTTGCTTCGCTGTTCCCACGGGCCGCGGCAGGGAGAACTCTGCTGGTTTCCACGCCGATCAGCTTGGCCACCACGTAGTTGTTGTCGCCGTTGCGGAAGACGGAGCCGGTGATCAGAATCTTCGCTCCGGTGAGCTGCCCGAGCTTGAGCCGGGTCTCCTTGTCCACCAGTCCGGAGGCGGAGAGGTGCAGTTCGCTGAGAATTTTGTCGAGTTCGGCCCGTTCCACCAGTTCGAATTCCCCTTGCGAGGCGAGTTCGACGGAGAGCAGTTCCGCAATCGACCGGCCGAGGTTTTCGTTCTGTGCGCGGGCGCCGCGGGAATCGAACGGGAGCACCGCGATCGTCGGCACCGGGACGGATGGCGCCGCCTCCTGCGGGGTCGGGTCGGCCGCGAATGCGAGGAAGGGAAGGGCGAGGGCCAGTACGGCCGGTTTCAGGGAATACTTCATTGTTCAACCTCCTTTTTAACATACTATGGAACAACAGGACATATTCCAGTCTGCTGCAGTCGAATTCCGGAGAAAAGACGATCAGTCTGCTGCCTTCGTCGCTCAGTTCAATGCAGGATGCCCGTCCTTTCCGGTCGACAAATTCCCGTCTTTCATCCGATAAGACGCCGAGGGTACCCGGAATCTTAGTGCGGATCAGTCGGATTGACCGCCATCGTTCCGGCAGTGCCAGCGGCAGGTCGGACGTGCGGGGAAACAGAAGAGTTCGCCGGGCTTTCCCGTTATCGTTCAGCGTATCGGTCAGCAGGGTGTCGCTGTTTTCATCGACAGCGACTCCGGCGTCGATCAGTTTCCGGCGCAGTTCCGGTCTCAAATTGAAGCGGGCCCGGATTCCGGCGAGAGGCTGCGGCGAGTGGAGCAGCAGGGGAATGCACTGCTGATCCGCGATCAGCTTGACCGGCAGGGAAGTGCCCGGTTTCAGAGGCGCAAGGTAAAAAGCACGGCTGCCCATCGGCATTCCCGGTCGCCAGAACCCGGCCGTTTTCGGCTTCCAGGCGGTAGGTGCCGTGCACTTCAAGCGGGAGCGTGACCTCTCGCCCGGTGGGGAGGTCCAGCGGTTCGGCGGCGGAGAGAAGCGCCGCCGCCGATAGCGCGGACAATGCGTGAAGAATCATTTTCATTGCCGGAACTCCTTCTCTTTTGAAAGCAGAACGCTGTCGAGTGTGAAGGTGACCGGCTGGTCGGATCTCTGCAGGTGGAGTTCCAACAGTCCGGTGCCGGTGCGCAGCGTGACGATGCCGTTGGCGGGAAACTGCGGGAAGCCATGCTCGACACCTTCGCCGATTTGCAGCGCAGGCAGCCGGCGGGCGACGGATTCCGGCTGGAAGAAGAGCCGGAGCGATCTCCCCGGACGAGTTCCGGATTGAACTGAAGCGCGATGCGGCACTCGAAGGGGAACCGGCCCGCGGAAAATTCCAGTACCTGCCGTTCGCCCTTCCGGATTTTCCGCACGGCGAAGAGATCCGCGTCGCTCATGTAGGTGCGCTGCAGCGCCTGCTCCAGCGGAAGAATTTCCGCATTCAGGCGTTTCAGCAGAAGTTCCTCTTCGGAAACCGCCTCACGGAGCGCGGGGAATGTTCCCCATCCGTCGCGCGGAGCCACTTCGTACAGGCCGTCTTCCGCTTCGATCCAGACGGCGCCGTTCGGTCCGGCGTGGAGGCGCTGAAACGGCAGATGTTGCAGCTGGAGCGATTGTTTCGGGGAATTCAGATTGAGCGCCAGCAGTTGATGCGCGGGGGAACGCAGCAGCAGATATCCCCCTTCAAGCCGACCGGACGGCAGAAGGCGGGAAGCCGGAGCTGCGCCGCCCGGGGCAGGGAGGGCAGGCCGGGAGAACGCTCCGGAGCGCCGGAGAGCAGCAGAAACGGCTTCCCGATGCCGGGATCGAACGCCAGCGCTCCGGTGGCGGCGCGGCTGCTGTCGGCAAACCGCCCGAAGGGGGTGTCGATGAGGTCGCAGGGACCGGCGGCACGGTACTTGAGGCGGCAGGCTCCGGTTTTCGGATCCGTCTCGTAGAATTGCGTGATGTCGGAAACGGAGAGTTTCAACAGCAGTTTTCCGGTTTTCTGGTCGCTCCACAGACCGGTGACGGAGGCTCCGGCAAGCGGGGAGAATTTCAGTTGCAGCGTTCTGCTTTCCCGGCGGTTTGCCGCGTGGATCCGCAGCTGTGTCGGCGAAGAACTCTTCGTGTAAATTTCGCCGTCGAGAATGGCGTACACCGGCGGTTTCCGCAGCGGGAAAGGGAGCGGCGCCGGAACGCCTCCTCCGGCGGGGATACCGCCGTAGGCACTCCAGATGACGGATCCCGCATGGCTCAGCGGAACCAGCTGATGCTCATACGATATCTGGGCCGGTGTGTCAGGATTCGGATTGCGCCACACGGTGCGCCACCGGCCGGTGCCCGGAGTGAGTTCCACCAGCTCGCCGGATCTGCCGTTGCGGCGGATGCCGAAGAATTTTCCATCGCGGACCGTCGCGGTGAAAAATGGGCCGAACTCCGGAACCGGCGGCGGAAAGCGCAGCGCCCGGCGGATCTTCCGGGTTGCCGCGTTCGGCCAATACTGGAGCAGCCGGAGCGTGAAGGCGGGATTCCGTTCTATCCGCTGTTCCGGTGTGAGCAGCGCGTGGGCCAGTGCCACAGCGGCGTCCCCTGCCGATGCCTGCCGCAGGAACGGCCGTCGAATGCGTTGGAAGGGGAGGGGGGCGGTGTTTCAAACAGTTTGTCCCGTACTACTTTCCCGAAATCCGCGGACAGGACGATCGTGTCCGGCCCGGAGAGCTTGAGGTCACTCACCTCCAGCTCCATCGGCCGCTTCAGCTGCCGATCGTCCGGAGCGAATATTGTCAGAGTAACCCGTATCTGTTCAGGCTGGAGGAGTCTTCCGCATTCCCGGCACCGCCGGTGCGGGGGGAAGAAGGACCAGCGATAAGGGTTGCCATTCTCCGGCCACCGGAGCGGCGAAATCCCGTGGCGGCATCTGTACCGTTTCCGGTACATGCTGCATGCTCCGGGCCGTGATGTTCTTTCGCTGCGTCAGTTTTTCCCGTCTTCCAGGCAGGTTGTAGAGAAAACAGGTTGAAATCCGGAGTCGTTCGCTTCCGGTGAGGCGCGCCAGCGGCCGGAGATGGAGTATTCTTCACCGGGGACGAGTTCTGCCCGGCAGATAATGCTGTTTTCGTGCCGGTTCCACTCTGCCCGTATCCGCATGGCGCGGCCGTCGGAGCCGGGCTGGAACCAGTAACGGATGGGAACTTCAGTCGGATAGTTCCCGTGCACGAACCAGCCGGCCCCATCAGGAAGAAAGCGGAACTCCTGTTCCATCGCGGCGAGCGGAAGCGCCGCCCAGATCACGATGAGAAAATACGGAAGTTTCATTTCATTCTCCTCCGGATTGTTTCCAGGCTGCCTTGAGCACCCGGTAGCGGGTGACCAGAAGTACCGAGCGGTTGTCGTCTGCCGGGAAGAGTGCGTTGAGCCGCGGCATGAACCAGCCGGGAGTTTTTTTCCGGGCTGTCGATGTTCAGGATCAGACTCCGCTGATTGAAGCCGCCCGCCGTGTAGAGAATGCCCCCCAGCAGACAGGCGGAACCGCGCAGCGGCAGCGACTCCTCAAAGCGCCGGAACGGCGTCGCGGAATCCGGTTCCCGCCGTTCCGGCGGCGGACCGCAGCGGAGGAAGGAGCCGCGCTGCCGCACCGGATCCCACCAGCCGAATGAGCAGGTACGTCCGCTGTTGGAAAAGTTCATGATCGTGATCTTCATGCCGGAACGCTGGATGACACACTCCGGCGTGGAGAGAAATTCGCGTGACCGGAGCAGCGGCGCAAGCGTCCGCCGGTCGGCGTCGAACCGGGTGAGCTGATCATTCTCCACCAGCAGGAAACGGTTCCCGTTTCCCGGTTCGGCAAAGAAGCCGCGCAGTCGAAAGTTGAATCTGCTTTCCCGGTCGGGAAAGAGCCGGTCGGTTTCATCGAATTTGGAGAGCGCGATCTGCCGGTCTCCCCCCTTCGGCGAGGCGGAGAGGATCACCCCTTCGGTGGCGACCCAGAGCCGTCCGTTTCTGTATTCCGCGCCGACGACCGGTCCGGAAAAGCCGGTGTGTCGCCGGAAAGGGGAACCGTCGAACGGAATTTCGAGAAGCCCGTCGTTCCACGGCAGAAACGCCCGACCGTCGGAAATCTGCAACTGAAACGGCGCTTTGTGGTTGCGGAGCGGATTGAAAAACTTCACCGCCTCCGGATCCATGACCGCGTTGAGCCGCCGGGATTTCCCTTTCGTGTCGATCTGGTGCAGCGTCAGGGCGTTGCTGCGGTGGAGCAGCAGATAGAGCGTCCTCGTCGCCGCCTGTCCCTGCGCCGCAATCGGAAACGGCAACCCCTGCCGTCTGCTCCGGATAAACCGCGTGAAACTCGAATTCCGGATTCAGTTCGGCAAGCTGTTCCGGTTCCGGATCGAATAAGAGATGCGGCTGATTCAGCAGGGGGATCCGTGTCCGGAGCCGTTCCGGATAGCTCTTTTGACGCAGGGAATCGGCCAGCGTCGGCAAAGGGTTCTGCGGTTTTTTCCCAATGGAGCCGCGGTGAGGCGCCTGCGCAATCTGCGGCGCGGTTTCAGCGGATGCGGCAGCCCATTGCCGGGCAAAATCTTCCGGGTTGAAACGGAGTCCGGCGGAATTGAACGCCTCCAGCGTCATCGACAACCAGAGTTGCGAATTTCGCTGTTTCGGGAGCATGTGCTGCTTCCAGCGGGGAAACTGCAGTAACAACATTTTCCGCAGTGCCTGCCGATTTTTCGGCGGATTTTTGCCGAGCGCCGTCTGGAAATCGAGCCAGTCGGCGATCAGCTGAAATCCGGCCGGTTCTCCTGTCCGGAATTTTTTCGCCCAGAACCGGCTCTTCTGCCGGGCCGTCTGCCGGGGCAGCTGTTGCAGCAGCGTCGCGATCTGGATTCGAAGAAAATCATAATCTTCCGTCAGATACGCCGGAGCGTGCAGGGTTCCCGCACGGCGGAAGATATCGAGCATTTCCAGCATCTGATCCAGCAGGCGGCACCCCTCCGAGCGGAACTGCGCATCGTCGAAATAGAGCGACGGCTTCAGCAGGGCGGCATGCTCGCTGATCCATATGGGGAGCTCCTCCGCGAGCTCCTTCGGATTTTTTTCATTCCGCAGGCGATCGCTCCGCAGTTTCAGAGCAAGCTGCAGATGGCGTCGAAAGGCGTCCGCAATGCCGCGGACAACGGCGAGCTGCTCCGGCTGAAAGGCATTGCGTGGATGGCTGTGAAGTTCCGCCAGCGTCTGGCTGACGGCATCCTGCCCCCACAACTGTTCCGCCGGGGCGTACTCTTCTCGATAGTATTCCGGCTGGCCGAATTCCTGCCCCAGAACGGCGGCGGCCAGCTCCAGCCGCTCCACGCCGTCGGAGAGCGGCGGAACGGGGTAGCGGAAGTTGATCTGCAGCTTATCCACCAGCGTCTGCCGGTACTGGTGATTTTCCGGATCGAGCAGCCAGGCGGTCCGGTAGCGGGCGAGCATCTGGCGTTCCTGTTCCGGGGTACGGCTGCCGTACCAGCGCGCCTCCTCGAAAAAACGGGCGGCTTCGGTCTTGCGGTCGCCGGGGGTGGCGGGGGGAACGTACTGTAAATGGGCTGCCAGCTTCTCCAGCAGGACTCCGGCCGGATCGTGATCGGTACTCGCCGCTTCTGTCGAGAACAGAAGTTTTCCCTTCGGGGAGTAGAGCCGTACCCGGCAGCGGTAGCCGTCGGTGGTACTGCCCGGATCGAGTTCGAGCGCCAGCAGCCGTGAGGCGGCGGCGAGTCTGGCGAAACTCCCGGTCAGTTTGCGCTCCTGCACGAGCAAATTGAGCTCCTCGCGTTCGAGCAGGAGCAAGTTCTCCACGCGGAGCAGCCGTCGCATGAATTCGTCGGCGGTGCGATGGGCCTCGATCCAGCTGCTGCGCGGAAGCGGCGGTCGCGGATGCCGGTGGAGGCGAGAAAGAGCGCATTTTCCGGTGCGGCGACCAGAGTCTGTTTCGACCGGATCAGTTCCAATGCGGCCTGTTCCGTTCCTTCGGCGGGGAGCAGCTCATCCGCCAGCCGGAAGCCGCAGTTCGATTCGAAAATCAGCAGCCGCCCTTCGCCGCCGTCCTTCCGGGCATCGGCCAGAACGAACAGATCCGCTTTGAGCAATGACGCCAGGTGGCGGACGGAGGCGGAATCGAGTTGAGTCTCGTTGAGCCGCCGCTCCCGCAGAATGGCGGCGATCCGGTCGCGCTCGACGAATTCGAGGTCGGAACCTGCGGCGAAGATCCGGTCCGCCAGATTTCGTCCCGCCTCTCCACGGCCGAGCAACGCGACTGTCGCGCCGGAGAGCTGCAGCGCGACGGTCAGAATGAGCGAAATGAACCGGTATTTCATGCTATCCTTTCAGATTTTCAGCAGGCGTTTTTCAATCCGGAACCCCATCTCCTGCGCCGTATAGCGGCGGCCGGGCCCAGAATGCCGATATTCCCCAGCGTGACGGTTTCTCCATCGTCGAGCGTCAACGCAAGATCGAATTCCAGAATCTGTTCCTGTTCCGGTCCCTGCTGAAGAAAGAGAGCTCCCTTCAGCCCTTTCGGTTCAATTCCAGGTAGTCGTCGGTGCTGACCGCAAGTTCCAGTGAGGTGAGCAGCCGATTATGCCGGTCGTAGATGGTGAGTTTTACCAGGCGGCTGGGAGGTCCTCCCTGCCGGTCGAAGGTGACCGGTTCCCCGTTGACCGTACCAATTCCGCTGTCGGCGCCGAAGAGAGCGAGCAGCCGATGGAACCGTTCCACCGTCTCGGCCTCGCGCGTGAGCCGGAGCATCTCCGTCCGGAACAGAAGACCCATTCCGGCGACCAGCAGCAGGATTGCCGCGGCCAGTCCCCAGGCGGTTCGTCTCCACACCGGAGAGGTCCCGGACTGCAGTTGACGTGCACGCCGGAAAAATATTTGCTTGAACTCTTCCGGGGAACGGAATTCCGTCGCCGGAACCGGTTCCTTCCGCCGCGCCTGCGCGAGCAGTTCATCGATTCTTTCATTATTCATCTTGCACCTCCCGGTATTTATGCCGGAGCAGTTGTTTTGCTTTGTGAATCCTCTGATAGAGTGTATTGGGCGAACAGCCGAGCTGTTCCGCGGCGCTTCTGCCGTCCATGCCGCTGAGAACTCCCAGTACGATCGCTTCCCGGTAAAGCTCCGGCAATCGGGCGATGGCCGCTTCCAGCCTCTCGATGTCGGAGTTGTCCTGTTCCGGAACGGTGGGATTGACCATGTAGGCCTGACGTTTTCGCGTCTCCCGCTGCCGGGCCCGCAGAATGTCGTAACAGGAATTCACGGTAACCCGGTAGATCCAGCTTGAAAGTTTCGCGTTTCCGCGGAACGAATCGAGTTTTTTCCAGGCCGAAAGCATCGCCAGCTGAATAGCCTCATCGGAATCTGCGGCATTTCCGGTGATCCGGCATGCCACGCGGCGCAGCATCGGCAGATGTTCATCGATCAGCCGGTTGAATATCTCTTCGCGGTCGTCCATGAAAAAAATCCTGTTGTTTTGTTTCTGCAGAGTAAGACGTCACAGGCATGGCGATTCTTAGCGGAACGGTTTCCCGCCACCTGGCGGGAGGGGGCGTTTTCACTTTCATCATCTTTCTCTCTGCCGCACCGTATTCAACGTACCGTGTAAACGAGCGTTTGTCAAGATCTCTTTCTGCACACGGATAAATCGGACGAGGAAAATCGGGGGAGGTCGCCGCACTCCTCCAGGTGTCAGCCGGGGACGGTTGCAGGAGAGAGAAAAAACGATTTGAAAAAAAATTTCTTCATACTATATTAACATTGGTCTTCGGGGCGGGGTGAAATTCCCTACCGGCGGTCAGAGTCCGCGAACCCGGGAACGTTATTTCCCGGGCCGATCCGGTGGAATTCCGGAGCCGACAGTCAAAGTCTGGATGAAAGAAGACGGAAATCGCGGCGGTGCCCGGCGAATGCCCGGCACCGGGCGGGTGTTCCGCACTGACCCCGGAAGCAGAAGATGTTTCCGGGTTTTATTTGTGGAACAGTCCGGGGGGCATGGCGGAGTGCTGCTGCAAAAAGAGGAGTGGGAAGATGTTTGATCCAATCGAAGAAGTGATTGCGGCGGTTGGTCGCGGCGAACTGGTGGTGCTGGTCGACGACGAGAACCGGGAGAACGAGGGTGATCTGATCTGCGCGGGGAGTCTGGCCGATGCGAAGATGATCAACTTCATGGTGACGTGGGGCAGGGGAGTGCTTTGCGCGCCGATGTCTCTGGCGTTTGCGGCCCGTCTCGGCCTGAAGGAGGTGGAGGGGCGTCACGATCCCCGGCACACGGCGTTCACGCAGAGTGTGGACGTGATCGAGGGGACGACGACGGGTGTTTCCGCCTTTGACCGTGCGCTGACGGTTCAGGCGCTGGCGGATGAATCGAGCATTCTGGATGACTTCTATTCGCCGGGGCATGTTTTCCCGTTGATAGCGCGTCCGGGCGGAGTGCTGGAGCGTCCCGGCCATACGGAAGCCACGGTGGACATCGCCCGCCTGGCCGGACAGCCGGCGGTCGGGGTTCTCTGTGAGATCCTCAACGAGGATGGAACGATGGCGCGGGTTCCTCAGCTGGAGGGATTCGCCTGGCGTTTCGGTCTGAAAATGGGGAGTGTAGCGGATCTGATCGAATATCGGAAGTGTCGGAAATGTTGAGGACGCCGTTTTTTAAGGAAATTTTCTGAAAAAAATTGATATTTTTCCTATAATCGGCTTGCCTTTTGAGCAGGCCGGTTATATTAAGGAACATTCAAACGCTCCGGCATAGCTCAGCGGTAGAGTAGGTGGCTGTTAACCACTTGGTCGCTGGTTCGAATCCAGCTGCCGGAGCCATTTTTGTTTTAAAGCAACCGCCTTAAAATCAAATGGTTGCAGTAAATGCCTCCGCCTTTTCGGTGATGTTGAATCCGTCAAAACCGCTCACTTGTGAGAATTTTGTGAGAATTTTGCGCGGACACGTCTGAGAAGCAGCCTGATCGACCTCACGATCAACCATAATCAATCAAGTGGTTTCAGGAGGTTCAGGATGAGCGTCTATCTCAGGGGAAATCGTATCACTACCGCTTTCTTTTCAAAGGCAAAGACTATTCCGGCGTATGTTCCGGGTGTTCGACGGAAGGGCGCGCAAAAGAATATGAGCGTTCCATCCGGGAGAAAATACGCCGGGAGGCCGAAACGTTGTCTGCCGAGGAGGACAAAATCCGGCAGAACAAAACAATCCGCGCGCTCGTGGATAACTACTCCTATGTGCTGACAGGCGGTAAGCCCATTACCCTTGCGGAGGCTTATCCGCTTGCACTGCAAAGCCGAGCCGCCGCGAACCGTCGGAGCATATCGCCAGACAGAAACTTCGCTACTGGAACGACTTTGTCTCATACATGGCGGCAAAGTTCCCGGAAATCCAGGAACTTGCGCAAGTACGGAAAAATCATTGTGAAACTTACGTCCGCTACCTGATTGACCACGGTCGATTCAACAGAAAAGTGGAATTTCATGTCCGGTCGGGCAAGGTTTCCTATACGGGGAAATATACTCTCAAAAACAAAGTGTCCGGCAAAACGATCCATGAAATCGCCCGCGTCTGCAAAGAGGTTTTCAGGAAATTGCAGGAGGACGCCGGTATCGTTTACAATCCGTGGGATTCGGTGATTACCCCGCGCTGGGAACAGACCGACCGGGAAATCTTTTCCGAGCAGGAACTCATGCTGATCCGCAATGGCATCAACCGGACCGATGAACTTTCCTTATTCTGCCGTCCTCTGTTTCTGGTCGCGGCGGTAACGGGATTGACCGAAGGGGATATCTGCACCTTGAAATGGTCGGAAATCTCATGGGCGACACGGATGATCTTCCGCAAACGCCGCAAAACGCAGGCGGATCTGGCAATCCCGATTCTCTCCACACTGGAACATTATCTGCGGAGTCTGCCGCGGGAAAGTGAATATGTCTTTCCTCTGCATGCAGAAATGTATCTCAAGGATGCGTCCCTGATCTCCTATCGGATCAAGCGTTTCCTCGAAGGACTGAATATCAAAACGGTCAAGGAATTCGAAAATCGGAAGGCAATCAGCATCAAGGATCTTCATTCCATGCGGCATGTCTTTTGCTATTATGCCGGACAGGTCGGGATTTCCCTTGCCGTCGTCCAAAGCATTGTCGGACACATGACACAGGAAATGACAAAGCATTATATGTCTCACGCGACAACCCGGGCGAAGCAGGAAGCCATTGAAAAACTGCCCGCGTTTCTGGTGATGAACGACAGCATCGAGATTCCCTGCGCGGATGAGCGCAGGCGTCTCGCGGAACTGGCATATACGCTGCCGATGGAGCAGGTAAGCCTTTTGCTGCATCAAGTCATCTGAAGATGACTCATTTTCATCAGACGGGAGTCGTGGTTCTTTGAATCACGGCTCCCGTTCCGTTTTGAACGGTTGTGCGACAGAATTTGTCATGCCGCCTGTCGTGACATGTCGCCATCCATTTTGAGCGTAAAAGTTTCTTTTTCGCTTTTTCTGAAGCTGTTTATGTCGCCGTTCCCGGTTCAGTGGAGAACAACCCTCAACCAGGAAAGGAGAAGCAAAATGGAAACAGACAACCGGAAACAGCATCCGCCGGGCGGTGAAATCGGAGCCGTAATCCCGCATGAAATTCTGTCACGGACAGATCTGCCGCTTTTCGTCAAACTCGTCTATGGACGTGTTGCCGTAATCTTGAGACGGAGCGGATATGCGGTTCTCACAACCGAAGAACTTGCCGGAGAATGCGGAATCCGCCATGGACTTGCCCGAAAAGCCTTGCGTTACCTTGTCATGCTCGGCTTGATCCGCTTTCATCGCTCCCCCGCAGATCACGACGCAATCCATGTTTTTCTGCAAATCAGGAAAGGAACGCAAGTATGCAGTCAGAAAAAATCCCATCCGCAATCCTGAATGCGGCCGCGCTTTTGCTGCAGCCGTATCTTCCGGATTTGACGCCGCAAAAACTCGAAACGGCGCTTGCCGCAAAAGGAAAAAACGCCGAAGAACTGGATTTATCCCGCAAACTGACCCGGGCGGAATGCGCCAGAATTCTGGGCGTTTCGGTCAATTCCGTCCACCGTTACATTCAGAATGGCTATTTGCGGGCGATCAATATCAGTCCCCGTCTGGTGCGAATCGACCCGGAAAGTGTGCAGGAGCTTTTTAACCTATGGCATTACTGCCCGTGAGAAATAAAATGGAACAGGAGATCGGAATATGAAAAATGCCGTATTCATTCCGCTGGAAATTTTGAGTCAGCAGGAGTTGCCGCTTTATGTCAAGCTGGTTTACGGGCGTATTGCCTGTATGCTCGGCAAGAATGACAGGGTTGTTATGACTACGGATGAAATCGCCATGCAGTGCGGAATTACCCGCCGCAATGCGGCAAAGGCTCTGCCGGAGCTGGCAAGGCTTGAACTGGTCAGGCGCCATGAATCGCTGGACGGACGCGGCCTGCTTCGCATCTTTGAACGCAAGACGCCGATGGAACGACAGGAGGAGCAGCCTGTCCCGCCTCAGAATAAGGAGCTTTTGAAGAAAACGGAAGAAAACTGATACCTGCTTTCACGGGAACGGGAGCAAGTCCCGTTCCCGTATTTTCATGCAAATCGACGTGGAAAAACTGAATCTGTCTCTTGAAATGCACCGGAAACTCCTTGCCTTGCAGAATCTTCCGGAGACAGAACGTTACATCCGTTTGTCAAAAATCTTTCAGGATGCCGAAAGTTCCAGGCGTTTCACTCCAGACGCCATTGCAAGGCTCATGAACGCGCGATCCGCTGGGGCCGGGAATATCACAAATATTTGCAAAAACATCTTGCGGCAGGGCTTCGGGAGAAAACGGCGAAAAGTGCCGCAAAACGGGATTTCATCGCTGCCCATCCGCGCCCGAAAAATGCCGATGACCTCATTCGGACAGATGAATTTCCCGGTCTTTCCACACCATCTCTTCGCCGCTATCATAACGCCTATCTGCATTCCCTTACTGAAATTGTTCCACAGGCGTAATCCGGCAGGCAAGCATTCGTCCATCAATCATCCAGACTCGTTCCATCTGCATGGACCAAAATAAATCCCGCATGGGTTCGGTCGATGACAATTGAACCAGTCCATATTCGCATAGGAAACGGATTGACAGAAAATCTTCCGAGGCTTCGATTTGAGAGACTGCCGCCCAGGAAAGCAGAAAATTTTTTTCTTCAGTCCGAAGGCAGAACCGGGGATATCCGGACCTTTTGTGTTCACTTCAATCCATCGGTTCTCCTCTTTTTTTCCATAATCGTTTTCTCCTTCTATGATTTCAGCGGTCCATTCCGCCTCTGTCACGGAATTCCTGACGCGGATGCTCCTGTTCCCGGTGCGCCCGCTCAATTGCAGCGCCTTTCCTCACATTCTGTGCCTGCGCCAGCAATTCCCGATATTCTCTTTTGTTCAGATTCACCAGACGCTTTTCAACGGAATAAGGGAGAAAACCGTCGCATATCGCCCGGCGAATCTGTCCCTTTTCAAACTCGTTTGCCGGATCGTGTTCGGTGATCGCATTAATGAGTTCCCACGCTTCCCGTTCGCAGATTCCTTCCGGCAGCTTTTTCAGGCGTCCAGCCTGATGCAACGCTTCCAGAGTGCGGAGTGTCCACTTCTTCACAGGATACAGACGGCGCTCCTTTTCCAACGCCTGACGTTTTTCTTCCTCCCGAAGCTCCCGGAGCAGATTTTCCGCTTCCTCCCGATTCAAGTCATCCGGACAGGAGTCGAGGTATGCCGCTTTGACAAAATCCTCCAGTTCCGCGATCTGTTTCTGCGTAGCGGGCGGAATCAGCAAACGATACTCATAGGTTTCATATTCCGCCTTCGCTTTCAGCTTGCGATTCTGCAATTCCAGCCAATCCATGGAAGACAGAGATTTTTCATCCTCCACATGACACCGATATTTCAGGTAAATGCCGTTCCGAATCTTTTCCTTGAGTTCCTTGCCCGGATTCCGTTCCTTCATCCATTCCGGGAGTTTTTCCAGAATCACATTCCGGTCATATTCGGCAATCCGTTCGGCCAGCTCCGCTTTTCGGGATTCATAATATGTTTTCCGGACAGGATTGATCGGCTGGTCTTCATCGCCGGGATGAATCCCGAGTGCATTGCGAATCTCCTCCACCGTATGCTGGCGCCGGTAAATTCCCAGAACTTCCTCTGTACGCATCCACTCAGGAAGCTGCTGATATTCCGGAGGAAGTTTATGGGCACTCCGGCGTTGTTCCACGAGCCTCTGATAAGCGGACTCGGAGGTGCTTAATTTTTTCCTTCCGGAACGATACACTCTCCATACTTTATCAAAGTTTTTCCATTTCCACTTCCACTGTGCCTCAGCCTCATATTCCCGCTGACGAAGTGCATCAGCTTTCTGACGCCAGTTGTCCAGCCATTCCGGAATTTCCGGTTTCAGTTCATGCTTCCGACGCAGTTCCTGCTGCTGAACAAACTGCTGTTCCTCCGAGGAGAGTTCGTATTTCCTGCCGGAATAAAACTCATCCTGATACGCCTGACGCTCGGCAAGATAATTCTCCCAGCGGAGAGCGGCGTCTTTCCACTTCGCAAGCAGTTCCCGTTTCTGTTCCTCAATGAGCCGCCGGACCTCATCCTCTGCACGTTCCTGCCAGTTCTGCAACTCGCCAGGAATCGCCTCCGGCTCCAGACCGTCGGCACGGCGTGCCGCCTGTGCCTGAACAAACGCCTCTTCCTCCGGCCAGAGACGGAACTCCGTACCGACATGACGTTCCTCGTAGAACGCCCTGCGGGACGATATGAGTTCACTCCACTGTTTTTCCGCAACAGCCCAGCACTTGTCAAGCTTTTGCCGCTTTTCCTCCGCCAGACGGTTCACCAGCACGTCACGCGATTTCCGGGCCTCGGACTCCGCCGTTTCACGCCAGTTCTCCATCCAGAACGGCAGCGGTTCCGGCGATTCCTCACGGGAACGATGCGACAACTGTTCCTGATGGAAGGTTTTTTCCCGATCCGTCAGTTCAAACACTTCCCCGCCGCCGTGAAGAGCGTAATACACTTTGCGTTTTTCTACATACTCACGCCACGCTTCCTCAAACACCTTCCACAACGTTTTCCGCTTCAGAAGACGCGCCGTTTCACGCTCCTGTTCCTGTTCTGCGTCCTGCATACGCTCCCGCGCAGTCGCAACCGCCTGTTCCGGAACAACTTCCGCTTTCCTGAATAAATCCGTTATTTTCCCCATAACCTTACCGATCAACCCGACCGCAGGCTCTTCCGCTTCAAAACGCGTATACTCATTGAAAAGACGCTCCCGATGTTTCCGCATACGCCGAAGCATCGCAGTATCACTCAGCATCGCTTTGACTTTCCGCAACGCTGCTTTCGTCCGTTTCACAATGTCCTTGTAACTGAAATCCGGCAATGTTTCCGCTTTCTGCTTCCGCACCGGTTCCGAAAGTGGCAATATCGCCCCGGAAGGAATTTCACGGTCACGGATCAAATCATGAATGCTTGTCCGTTCTCCCGTCCGTTTGGCAAGATTCCGTTTCAAATGTTCCTTGTCCGGACAGTGAAGCGACATCTCTTTACGCCCGCGACTGAGTGCAACATAGAATGCTTTTCTATCCAGCGACCTCGGCCGCCACCACGACGTTTTCAGCAGTCCGTCCCTGCGACTTGTGCGACGTCGTCACCCAGCCGTAATCGAACGCCGCGTAGTTCTCAGGCATGTCGATCAGCTCACGCGGTCTGCCGTCCGAATAAAGTATTTCGACCTTGTCGGGATCGGCGCTCACCCGCGCCAGCGTCCCGTTGTAAATTTTTTCCGCTTTCAGGTTCACCCGGAACTGGATCAGATCACCCTCGCAAAGTTCGATTTTGCGCAGTTCCCCGACGTCAATGAAATCGGAAGCTCCCTTCGCAAAAATCCGCTTGCCGTTGGCCAATACCAACTGCTTGCCGTCTACGGCTTCAATGCGCGTTACCTCACCGGCGTTACCGACACCTTTCATGTTGCGGATGAAGCCGATGGTCATGCCCGGCTGGAAGTTCGAAGCGTCCTTCAGCCATGCTTTCGGTTTGTTCCATGAACGGAACACCTCCGTTTCGCGACCTGCACCTCGGATTACCTCCGCTTCCTTCAGCTTTTCCCGCACAGCATCCGTCAGCTTATCGCACTCCTCATGTGTCGGCGCTACCAGTATCGCACGATTCAGATATTGCCCCTGTTCCGTGTATTCCATGTACTTCCCGGCGGCCTCCGCCAAGTATTTCTGCTTGCCTTCATGAATGAAGTGCTGTTTGTCGAACCGTTCGAACGCCTGTTCATGCTGCCCCATCGCACACTCAAAGATGCCGCGCCGATATTCCTCATGTTGCTGACGATGTATCTTCGTCAATGAGAACTTTTGTATCTGCGAATAATCCTCCAGCAGCCGGAAAAAGTCGCCTGATTCGACGGCGGTATGCTGCCGCGCGTCGCCCACAAACAACACCCGGTAGTTGTTCTTCCGCGCCAGTCTCAGGATCTCCACGCCTTCGCGCAGCGAATTCAAACCCGATTCGTCGATGATCACGTATGCCCCCGCCGGAGGTTTCTGCTTCGACAGCAGGAATCCCGCCACCGTCTGCGACTGTTCGAAGCCCTCCTGTTTCAGCACGTCCGTCGCCGAATTCGTCGGCGCGACGAGGTAGATGTCCGTGACGCCTCCCGAACGCAGTCCCTTGCAGAACTCCTGCAAGGTCGAAGTCTTTCCTGCGCCAGCCACGCCGCGGAACAGGTTGAACCGGTCTTTGGAACTCAAGAGACCGTGAATCAGCATCGCCTGCGCCTTCCGTGACTGATCTCCCGGAAACGCCTGAAACTCCGGCGCAATCGCATCGAAAATATCCCGCTGCTGTTCCACCAGCTCGATCGCCGACAGTTCGCGCTCAATTACAAATTCCGGAGCATAATACGGATTCGCCTCATTGCCGCCCAGGTTCCGCAGTTCCGGAATCTCTTTGACGGCCTTTTTCAGCTCCTGCAACTTGATCCTGCCGAGGTTCCGGTTCAGCACTTCAGCCAGTATCTTGTCAAGCTTCAGAACGCTCTCCCGCTCGTACAGTTCATCAATCACATTCCGGATTTGTTCCACGGTCCTTTCGTGATCCAGTGTGCTTGTAACCGGATCATGTTCTTTGGCGCGCCTGGCCGCCGCATATAATTGTTCCTCTTCCCGATGGCCTAACTGACCCATCTGGAACTCCCGGACCTTCTCACTTGTCGAAGTCAGCATCTTATCCGTGCGTGTCGAAGTCGAAAGATAATTGTTCTCGCTTAACGTCGGCTTCCGGCCATGCTCCGCGATGAACTCCGCCTCCGCTTTCTCGATCTGCCGCCGCCGCTTGGAAAACCGTTCCATCACGTCAGCCGGAACGCACGCCAGATCGTACCAGATGACGTCGCCTTTCCGATCCCGTGTTTCGACTGTTTCGTAACCCAGTTCACGGCATCTTGCCGCCATCTCGTTGTGATAGACCTTGCCCGCGTAACGGATCGCCCGGCACATCTCCAGCGTTTCGAGCGCCTTGTACCTGCCGTCGCCCGCCCGCGTCACATTGCAGACCACGTTATGCGTATGCAGTTGAGGATCAAGTGCGCGACTCGTATCGTGCATGAACTCCGCGTAAACCAGCTTCCCGGTCGTTTCATAATTGTTGGTCCGAACGTTCTCGCCGTCGCGCACCCGAACCGCCGCCAAACGCTCCAGTTCCGCCATCGCAATCCGAACCGATTCCCGATGCGCCTCGATCAACCGTTCGTCGAACATCGACATCACTGAAACCGACTTCGGAGCCGCCACCTGAAAGTCAAAGAACCGGGGACCGCCGGGCATATTCTTCTGCGTCAGTCTGTCCAACGTCTTCGGATTCACATTCCGCTGAAACAGACTGAACTCCTCGCTCGTCACAACCTTATCCCGCAGACCGAACGCATCCGCAAGCTCTCCCCGCCAGTATCCCTGAACTTTCTCATGCTCCGAATAATAATCATTTGAGCACAGATGATTCGCATAGAAACTCTTCCCCGAACCATTCGTTGCTCGAATCTTCGTCATATTGAACATAGCCCCATGCTCCTCATTCATTATCACAATCAAAAAACGACCTGCATATAGTCTATGAGAAGCCAAGCTAAACTTCAATCAAACAACACTTTACGATGAGAAAAACTACGTCGTTTTTCTCATCAGAAAATCAGGAGTTGGAAATAAAACGCAATACCCCGATTGAAATCGGTGACTGCCTTGTTTCTTTTCAGAGCTGTCACTTGAATTTTTCTGGTTGTCGTGTATTTTATAAATATAATGAAAATTGCACGAACAGAGGAGAAGAAAACAATGCCGTACATACATCGCAATCTGGAAGATTTTTTCCGGAAGAGCGGGATGCATTATCCTGCAATTCTGCTGACCGGACCGCGGCAGGTCGGCAAAACAACCTTTTTGAGACATGTCAGCGAAGAGACTCGGAATTATGTTTCGCTGGATATTCCCCGTGACCGCAATCTGGCGAAAGAAGATCCCGAGTTGTTTCTGGAACGGCATAAGCCACCGGTACTGATCGACGAGATTCAGTATGCGCCGGAGCTGCTGCCTTTCATCAAAGTTCTGATCGACAAAGAACAGAAGCAGGGAATGTTCTGGCTGACCGGCTCTCAGCAGTTCCGGATGATGCAGAACGTTACGGAATCGCTGGCCGGACGGGTTGGTATTTTTGAGATGCTGGGGCTCTCGAATCGGGAATTGGAACACCGGAATGTGGAACCATTTCTGCCGACTCATGAGTTTCCGGCAGCCTCGGAGAAACTGGATCTGCAGGGCTTGTACCGCCGGATCTGGCAGGGGAGTTTTCCCAAATTGGCCGACGATCCGGAAATGGATCATGATTTGTTCTACGGATCCTATATCAATACCTATCTGGAGCGGGATGTGCGGATTCTCGGTCAGGTGGGGGATCTTCAGCGCTTCTTCCGTTTCCTGCGCGGGGCGGCCGCCCGGACCGGGCAACTGCTCAACTATTCCGATCTTGCCCGGGATGCGGATGTCGCCGTTGGAACCGCAAAGAACTATTTGAGCATCCTGATCGCTTCCGGGTTGGTTACACTCCTTGAACCTTACTTTGCCAATCGGACCAAGCGAATGACGCAGGCCCCCAAGCTCTATTTTCTGGATACCGGTTTATGTGCTTACCTGACCGACTGGTCGTCCCCGGAAACGCTGGAAGCCGGCGCCATGGCGGGGCATATTTTTGAAACATGGTGTTTTGCGGAAATCCTGAAAAGCTATCGGAATTCGGGCAAACGTCCGGCATTTTATTTCTATCGGGATTTCGATCAGGTGGAAATCGATTTGGTCATCGAACAGGATGGGGTATTGTATCCAGTTGAAATGAAGAAGAGTTCCGATCCCGGGCGTGATGCCGCAAAGCATTTCTCCAAATTGGAAAAATTCGGCAAAGAGGTCGGCATGGGAGCGGTGGTCTGCATGGTGCGGGAATCCTCGCCATTGACACGGGAATGCAAACTGATTCCGGCGGCAAGTTTATAGTGTCGAAAAGACCTTGTCCTAGTCGATTATGCAAAAGTCGGATACGAGAAGGAAAAACCTTTTAAGGAAAGGTTCTTTCCTTCTCACGCTCTTCTTTTCCAAGCCTGTTCGAGTAGCATTGATTCAATTGGTAGACCAATTGGATCAATGCGCATATGTTTCTATTGTAATTGGAACCATCACTCCTGTTTTTATTGCAACAGGAAGGAAAATATCTATATTTCTTCCTGGTGTTTCTGGTGTTATGATTGAGATTAACAGAGCATAACGTGCAGTTGCCTGCGCCATTCCTGCTGATTTATAGTCTTTCCACCATCCACCTAAGGGATAGACTGCAATATAATGGGTTTGAGCCAGTTCAGTTGCTGTTCCCTCCCATATATCTGAATGAATGGAGCCTTTGTTCCTTGTCTGCACTCCTATTATCCAATGTTGAGAGTTAGAAACGCCTGAGTTTTCATATGTCTCATCTCTTGCAGCTCTATTGATTCGCTGCATAAAATCATCTTTATTTTCCGTTGGAGCGTTGATATCAAAAGCTAAACCGTAAGACTGATATCTATACCTGTTTTTCCAACCTCGCTCCCCAGGGTTAGGAGAAATAAAGTAGGAGAGTGTTATTCTCATTCTCACTTTTAGCTCTCCAAGTTCACGAAGTTCATCTATAGGCCATGGTAAATCAAAAATATGAACATTGTTAATCTTTGCCGCCTTATTATGATCTTGTCTAAAAGGTTGAATTTCCCGTTGTACAACCAATGTTAATGAATTGGTTGCACAGCGAGTTGCCCTATTCATGTTAGGCACTCCATATCCACAACGTTTTAATAAATTTTTTACATGTGATTTTTTGCTAAGATCAACATTAAACTGGGCTATCATCTCATCTGTCCATTCTGCAGAGTGTATCATCAAGCCTCTTAATGTTTCAGACCAGTAATTTGGGAAAAAACCTTGGAGGCGCGCTAAAAAGTTGGTGGCACTAGCCGTTGCAGCACTTGTTGCATTCGTGAGTGTCAACAGTTTAGTAGAGGGGTGATGATAAGTAGTTAATAGCGAAAGATCCTCACAAATACTCGCAAACGTACCAGAAACAACAGCATTACCACCTTCCATTACGACATCAGGCTTTATGGGCCATTGATCATGCCATGTTATTGCTCCCACAGTTTAATACTTGTAGTTCATCCGGCGTATTTGACAGACTCCTTGTGAAAAAGAGCTTTGATCTTCTCCGGTTGTTTTTGAATGCTTCGCATATGGGATTTTGCATGTTCTTCAAGCTCTCCATTCCGTTTTGCCGCCGGAGTTTTGGAAAGGGCCGCTTTCAAATCCCGGTTCAGTAATTCGTCGGGATTCAGGTCTGGACTGTAGCTTGGCAGATAAAAGATTTCAATAAAAGCCTTGTTTTCCGTCAACCACTCTTGCAGAAGTTTGCTGTGATGAACACGTAAGTTATCCAGAATCAGAAAGATCTTCTTTTGAGAAGAGCGAATCAGCCGTTTCAAGAATCGAATCAATAACTGTGCGGTCATAGTCTCACGATAAAACATAAAACGCATCAATCCGCGATTCGTGACGGTGCTGATCATATTCAATTTTTCGGGAGCAGCTTTCACATATTGCACCGGAGTTTTTCCTTTCGGCGCATAGCTTCTCCCCTTTACATCGTCGCTGCGCAATCCAGTTTCATCTCCCCAGTGAATTTCCGCTTTTTCCTGTCGGGCGCGAGCAGCAATAGCCGGATACTCTTTTTCCAACCAGATGCGAACTCGCTGATCGTTGCGCTCATACGCCCGCCGAATCGGCTTTTGCGGGGAAAAACCCCACATATTCAAGTAATTGCTAACCGCCTGCAAGCTCAAATCCACAGAATATTTCTGCTTGATCAGAGTTTGTACCGCTTGTCGAGTCCAGAGTGCAAATGGCAATTTCAGCTGATCTGGACAACGATCCGTGATTGCACGACGAATTTCCCGTTCTTCATGCGGAAGCAATTTTCGGTAAAGCCCCCGCGGTCGCCCTTTGTTGCCGACCTTCAATGCGGCCTGGCCTCCTTTTTTCCAAGCCTTAATCCATTGGCCGACAGTATAGGCGCTCACTCCGACAAGCGGAGCGATTTCATAACGCTTCAGTCCTTTTTCGAACAGCAAAACCGCTTGCTTTCGACGATCATACAATTCTTTAGAATTGATTTTTCTTGCATCTCGAAGTTCCATACGGGTAATATAGCACGTTCAAAGAGATTCTACAAGTATTTTTGTTTCTTATCTATAGCGATGTAGTAGAAAAGGGGGACAATTCATTTGTTTTTGCAATTGGCAGATAATCTTCATATGCGGGATCTATAATTCTTGTTAATTGTGTAAAAGCTCCCACGGCAATAGCATTCCATGCTTGTGCCGGATCAGAAACTGATGTGGCATCTTGAGTGGCAGGGTATGGAAGAAAACAATTTGAATTTCCCACTGCTTGTACAAAAAGAACTTTTTGATTAAAAACAATATCATCAATAGAAGCTGACCATGACGATGGACGTCCCCTATCTTCAGAGTCCGCCGCCGTTACAGCAGAATTAAAGATATGTGTTCTTGTTGGCGTAGATATTATTGATATATTAACAGCATCTCTTGTCCTTAATCCCCACAACTCAACATTTTCAGAATCTTGTCTGGTAGGGGGCAGTATCTTTATCGATTCAAGCTTATGGGAAATATGTACATCCTCTGATGTTTCCATATAGTGTGCCAAATCACCGTAAATAGCAATACCTGCCATTTCTGTTCCATGGCCGTCATGATCGTAAGAGCCCCAAAGAGGATTCACAGAAGAAATTGATTGGGTGATAACAAAAGGAGATATCAGCGGGTGGTTATTTGTAATGCCTGTGTCTAATATACAAATGGAAATATTGTTGTCAGAAGAATAATTTAACCGGTCTCGTAAATTATCAATCCACGTTGTTTGATCAATGTTACTTTGAGAATGCCAAAAATTTGCAGTTGTTTTAGCCTTTCTAAATTCAGCAATAAAATCACATTGATCAATTAATGATTGCAAATCATTACGATTAGCCAAAACCAATTTAACAGCCCTTGCAGTAAATAGAATAAAATCTTCTTTTGCAGTTATTCTGTTTGCAGATAATATTGTTTCAAAGTCACTTCTAAAGCATTGTTCAGTATTGGCTAACCAAACCTCACACCATTGTTTGTCCGTGTTTGGTAATTCCGAGGGAGCGTCCTGCCAAAATGATATTAATTCACTGTTTGATATTTGTTCAATACAATTTATTTGTCTTGCATATTTAGGTTTACCATTGGCTGTATCATTATTTCTATATTTCTCTATCTTCTGAATAAAACCATCTTTCCCTTTTAGACGAAAACCACATGGTTGCATACGTTTTTATACTGTCATCTTCGATTTGAGATTTTTGTGTGTTTAAATTGCATAATCGAATTGTCCCTTGTGAGTTGTCCCCGATATTCACCACGGAATCTTCAAATCCTTTAGCTAATTCAATATCAACATAATAACCAGTTCTATGGTTTGGCAAGTCGGCAAGATATTCGTCTTCAGTTTTAATAGCAGTCAACATGGCCGTATATAGATGCTGAGCATGCTGCTCACGTTGACGATCAGGATACTGAAGACGTTGACCGCTTGTCCTCGGACTCTTAAATTGTTGCTCTTCTGGTGAAATCGTCAATAAGATAGGTTTATAGTCTTCAGGTGTCATTATTTTGAAATCTCCATACCTTGAGATGAAATTCTTCTATATGAAAACGATTTTGCAAGGTCTTCATTTTTGACACTTTGATCGTTGTCCATAATACATTGCTTAACAGCATCAAGTGCGGCCACAGTAATTTCAGCATGACTGAGTCCTGCGCACTCTTTCAAAAGTTTATCCCAAGCGATTTCTTGTGGTTTAAATGTATGTAATATGTTTTCAATTAAAGTTTTACAGTTTTCTTTTGTTGGATACTCGTAATACAGTATATCATCAAAACGTCGAAACAATGCACTATCTAATAACCTTTGGTTATTGGTTGCAGCAAGAATGATGCTTGTCGATTCATCTTGTTCAAGAAATTGCAAAAATGAGTTCAAAATGCGGCGCATCTCGCCAACATCATTTTCCAATTTGCGATCTCCGCCAATAGCATCAAATTCATCAAATAAATATATCCCTGGATAATGTCGCATAAGCTCGAAGATCTGTCTTAATTTTGCACTTGTCTCTCCCATAAACTTTGTGACCAACCGATCAAATTGAATCGTATTCAGCGACATAGACAGTTCATGTGCTAAGACCTTTGCAGTCATCGTCTTGCCTGTCCCAGATGGACCAATCAACAAAATTTTTCTGCGATTAGATAAACCATACGATTTCAGTTTGTTTTGTTGACGATATTCCTTTATTATTCTTGACAATCGCTCAGATAGATTATCAGAAATAACTAATGATTTTTTTGATATCTTGGATTTTTCAATCATTACTAAGCCATTGAGTTCTTGAGGAACAGACATTTTAGTGCAACGCGGTTGCATCCTGCTATTATCTAATATTCTTTTTAATGCTATAGCAAGAGATCCATGACCTTGTTGTGCTTCATGTGCTGCTATTTGCAATACGCATGAATTAAAAAGCTCTGTTTGATTATCATAATGAGCTTTAAGTAATGCTTTCAACTGACTTGCCGTTGCCATTTTATTTCTCCAATGCGTAATTCATAAATTTAGTTGTCATAACTTGAACGTTATCCCACCGGCTTGATTGCTGTTTCGATGAAGTTTATTTCATCGGCGGAAAGACTATACCTGATAGGGAGTGGTTGTTCTCTCTTGACGATGTAGACAGATAACCTCTTAGGGGCGGTCTGATGTTTTTGGCATGATTCCGGCATCGCAATAAAGCTCATTTGAATACTCCATCTGCATCAAAGATATGGTCAAGTTCGTCACTGGTTTGTGCTCTTAATACTTTGTCACGGATCGCACCTTTGGCAAGATCAAGACGCTTAAATCTCAAATTTCCGGCGGCATCCAGGCCTTTGCGAATTAATTGTACCCGACCAATTCTCTGCTCTTCCTTGGCATATCTTGCAAGTCCTTTGGCTTTTCCCAAATTATCGCTGAAATCAGGACTGTGCGGTTCTAAAATATCTATCACATATTCAAGCACAGGATCACGTCTGACGACAATAAAATCTGGATACATAGGCTTGGTTTCACCATTGCTTTCGTAGGGGGATGCAAAGTGCCCATGAGGCTCTGGACGGATTCCTGACCCAGCAAACAAAGTCAGTTGCATTCATCTCTTCTTCCAGAACGCCAGACTCCCATGTATTCAATTTAATTTTGGAAATTCCAAACTCATCGGCAAAGAGATGGTTTGTATATTCTTTCCCATCTTCATCCATACGCACACTGATCGTTTCCGGCAAGCAGAAATTATGCTTACTTACAGTATCGCCATTGGCGATAATATCGCTGTAATCTTTTTTGCAGCGATCGGAGGTTGCAATGATCCGACGACGATAGGTGTCATCCAACCAGTGGAATTTATCTTCTGCATAGTGGTTCAACCTGGCAATACAGTCATCATCTGCAGCAAATAAAATGCAGTCAATTTTATATTCAGACGGATTATCGATATCGCCATACGCCCGTCCATATTTGAACGGGAATCCGGCAGCGCCAAGTTTCGCGTCTGCCGCACGCAGTTGGCGGTCAAGATCGCTTTCTGAGGCAGCAAGCAAATTATGGGCAATTCCGTTATCCAGAGATTCCCCGAAAACATCAAATATTCGCACGGAGAGTTTGAATGAAAGAACTTGTTTGGCCTGTTCGTCATATTTCCCGGAGGAGTGTAAATACTCAACATGCTCGCGGATCATACGAACGACGTCTGCTTCCACTACATCATTTGCTTGCGCAAAAATGTTTGTCTGGGTCAGAAGGCTGGCAAGGCGCAGCAGCGAATCCAGATAATTACTTATCCTTACACTACGGACGAGATAGGTCAAGAGTCCCATATCGTTAATGAATTTTGTAATACCTTCGCGGTCCAACATGCCAATGGGCAATGGCAGCTGAGGTTGAGAATCCGTTGTTATATCGCCTGTTGCAGGAGCGCTATCCTGCGGCCTTGTCGGCAACGGCATCATTGGCGTTGGAACTTGCTGAGGAGCAATCTCTCTTGTTGCATTCCCCGCAAAACTGTCCATCCCTTCATTTGAATTTTGCAAAGTTGCGGGAAACAGCTCAAGTTGATCGGGATTTTCAGCCGGGGCCCGATGCGGATGGGGAACATGAACCGACCATGGCACATATACTTGATGCTCCAGAGACTCTCCATCCACCACAACGGGGATTTCTCCTCCCTCGGTATTGCGCAATTCGTCAATAACCTTTTTTACCGTTTCCCGATTGAAATATGGCAGATACAACCGCACCTCATTCAAAGAATCATCAACGTTGATATGAGACTGCAAAGGCGTCCTGACCATTCTACCGAGAAGCTGAGCGATATAAGTACTATCCTCCGCCCGTCGGAAAGACATCATGGTTTCCGCTCTAGGGCAATCCCAACCCGTCGAAAGATTTTCTTTGAAAAGGACAATTTTGATGCGTCTGTCTTCCACAATTTCAGATGGATCGACATGATGAATTGCAAGACCATTGACTGAAACAGTTCCGCAAGAACCGAAGGTATGCACAACCTCATGCTCTTTGAACGGGATTCCGATACATTCCTCAACTTTTGCAATCACATCCTCAAGATTGGTGTCTGAAAGAGCACGTCCGCTGCCCGCAAGCACCTGAATAACAAATACCGGATTCACCTGAGAATAATGCTGTTCCTGGCAATATTGATACCAGTGTTCACACACTTGTTTTCCATTCAACGGTCGCGGCCTGAAGTACGGCTATGTCGTTATTTCTTTCCGGATCATCAGGATAAGTAACAACAATCCGATCTTTCAGCAAACCGGATGCACGGACCTCATTTGCAGTGATAACACATTTCTGCAAGGTGGAAGCCGTATCTCCGACAAGAGTATTGAAACGTTCTGCAGTTGCACTGATTCCGATTACCAGCGGCATGGCAGGAAAATGCAAAGGAGCATAACCTTTAAGGAACCGTTGCATAATCGAAGTCGCTATACCTGCTTCACGTCCTTGCATTCCCCGATGCGCCTCGTCAATGATAAAGTACAGACGATCAGACTTTTCACGGGCTGTATTGGCAAGAGTTTCCCAAATCGTATATTGCCGATTATCTGAATGGCGACCGAGATTTCCCGCTCTGCCAAGTTTTTGTGTATTGAGGAAATAAATATGCCCATCCTCAAGCATTTCCATATCGAAGGATTCATCTGCAATCGTTATGCATTGCTGGAGACGAATTTTGTCCGCCTTCAGATCGATTTTCTGCTTGGACTGCTCATTCAGCTCCGGGGAATCAGAGAGCCAGACGAAAATTGCCTCTGGCTGTTCCGCGTATTGACTGGTTCCGAAATAGATATCCTCGATCAGAGATGCCATGATAATAGTTTTGCCGGAACCGGTAGGAGCCTGCAATGAGACAACTTGAGGCGTATGGGTACGTCTGTAACTGCCGATCGCTTCGGCAACTTTCATCCGCAAATCAGCCGTAGCTTTTTTCTGAAAAGGAAATAAATTAAGCCGCATTGCATCAATTCCTTTCCGTATTGATTCTGAAATTGTCAAGATAGTCCCGGTAAAGCTGGTAGGTATATTTCACCTTAAGATTTTTTGCCATCGCGCAGTATCCTGCTTCATAATCTGTGATGATATAAACAGTTTCAATTTCCGGATGCTCTGCAAGTGCAGTTTCCAATTCAGCAAAGGCACTCTCCTGGGTAAGAACCGCAAAGCGATTTTCCGCAAATATTAAGACATCAGGCAACGAGCCGGAATTTAATACCGGACAAGGACCATAAGCACCTGCTTTCATCCACAGTATGGAGAGCAAATTCTTGAACTGCCGTCCCAATGCAACAGCATTTTTGTCAAGAAATCCGAGCTTGAAAAAATACGGCATTGGCTTTAAAGCCGTCTGCCATCGGCAAATCACTGCCGAGGTAGTTTCCTTTCAACGGATTACCGTTGACATCGTGTCCTTCAATGCTGCAAACGGTACGGGGCCAGTTCACATATCGGGCAATGCCGAGTTTTTCCCACTCGGCATCACCGGGCTGATACCCCTGAGCCGTTAAAGCTGTCGCTTCCTCTGCCGACACTTCATTATTCGTAACCATGATGCAGCGACGTTTCCCGCCATTCTCTGCATTTAATAGATTGACAGCATGGAGCGTTGTCCCGCTTCCTGCAAAAAATCAACAATCAATGCATTAGGCTTATTGGCAACAAAGAAATTTATAGCATCTTTTTCAGAATAAAGTGATTTTGGAAACTCAAAACGCTTGTTGCAAAGCATTTTTTTTATCAGAGAAGACCCATTTTCTGAGGCATTATGTGTGGATATTTTCCATTGGGTGGGGGCTATTTTTTTTTCGGAATCTTCTTCGCCTATGTAGCGGGCGATGAGCGCCCCATCAAAATCTCGGCCTTCAATTTGCCATGAATCTGAAAATAATTCTTGATAAGCACCATCAGGCAGGTAATTTATTACAAACCCATAACTTGTTTCTCTTCCTATTTTTATTCGTCCTTGTTCAATACGTTTTTTGAGTTCTTGGGGGCCAACTTGCCAGCATCCCTCATCCCCATTGCTACGGATAGGCAGGACTTGGACAAGACCTTCAATATCTTCTCCCTTGTGAAGATTCATAGGGAGAGGTTCACCAACAACAACTATTTTTCTCGCATCTGGAGAAACATAGATGGGAAAATATAAACCAGGACGTTCCTGCCGACTGGAATGACTTCCACGTCGCATCATGGACGTCCATCCCGGAGTTTTTGAAGGTCTTCCTGTATTTTCGAGATTTGAAAGTAAAGCAGAGGACGACCATTCCGCACCTAGAGCAATACGGGCTGGCATTGAACTACCCAGCATGACAAAAAAGATATATTCATCGTTACGTCTAAAACCGCTTCGTGCAACCCCTTTAGGATTAATCACGTCGCTTATCATCTGGATTCTTGCTTCGGGAAACATCTCTTCCAGTAAGCAACCAAGATGGAGGTATTCTTTTTCATCTATAGTAACAATCAAAACGGAATCGGCAGGATTCAGCAGACGTTTGGCTATCTTCAAACGTTTTTGCATCATTGACAGCCATTTGCTGTGACGGTAGGAGTCATTGCTGTCGACATAATCGTTATTATACTTCCAGTCTTTTGCACCTGAATTATAAGGAGGGTCTATATAAATGCAATCGACTTTCCCCGCATAGAGGTATTCCAGGAGTTGCAAGGCATGATAGTTATCTGCTTCGATCAGGGCGTGCCACAAATCACTCTCGGGTGCACGAGAGACCGAATCAATCATTTGCAGACAGGGATAAATGGGAGTGCCAAATTCTGCAACAGTAACCAATTCCTTTAAAGGAATTTCTTCTCTGTTTTCGCCATTTTTCGTTACGCAAACAGCTAGAGATTCTTTTTATTTCAATAACCGTGAAGATTTCATTGATATTACCTTTTTTCTCGCAACCAGGCGGCCCTTCTTCACCGGAATATCATACAGCGGCGTACATTCAGGGAGATGTTCCTCAAAAACCAGGCCAAATTTCTTTTGCTTTCCAAGCCGTGACGCCTCTTCCAGAAGACGTTCACGAAGTCCTTGGTCATTCACCTGTTCTATCAAATCAGTCAACGCAGACATCGGCTTACTCCTTAGTTCCCGTCTTTTGAGAGGCTTTTTCAGTTGGGACGAAGTCAACAATATCACCGATATTGCAATCTATAGATAAGAAACAAAAATACTTGTAGAATCTCTTTGAACGTGCTATATTACCCGTATGGAACTTCGAGATGCAAGAAAAATCAATTCTAAAGAATTGTATGATCGTCGAAAGCAAGCGGTTTTGCTGTTCGAAAAAGGACTGAAGCGTTATGAAATCGCTCCGCTTGTCGGAGTGAGCGCCTATACTGTCGGCCAATGGATTAAGGCTTGGAAAAAAGGAGGCCAGGCCGCATTGAAGGTCGGCAACAAAGGGCGACCGCGGGGGCTTTACCGAAAATTGCTTCCGCATGAAGAACGGGAAATTCGTCGTGCAATCACGGATCGTTGTCCAGATCAGCTGAAATTGCCATTTGCACTCTGGACTCGACAAGCGGTACAAACTCTGATCAAGCAGAAATATTCTGTGGATTTGAGCTTGCAGGCGGTTAGCAATTACTTGAATATGTGGGGTTTTTCCCCGCAAAAGCCGATTCGGCGGGCGTATGAGCGCAACGATCAGCGAGTTCGCATCTGGTTGGAAAAAGAGTATCCGGCTATTGCTGCTCGCGCCCGACAGGAAAAAGCGGAAATTCACTGGGGAGATGAAACTGGATTGCGCAGCGACGATGTAAAGGGGAGAAGCTATGCGCCGAAAGGAAAAACTCCGGTGCAATATGTGAAAGCTGCTCCCGAAAAATTGAATATGATCAGCACCGTCACGAATCGCGGATTGATGCGTTTTATGTTTTATCGTGAGACTATGACCGCACAGTTATTGATTCGATTCTTGAAACGGCTGATTCGCTCTTCTCAAAAGAAGATCTTTCTGATTCTGGATAACTTACGTGTTCATCACAGCAAACTTCTGCAAGAGTGGTTGACGGAAAACAAGGCTTTTATTGAAATCTTTTATCTGCCAAGCTACAGTCCAGACCTGAATCCCGACGAATTACTGAACCGGGATTTGAAAGCGGCCCTTTCCAAAACTCCGGCGGCAAAACGGAATGGAGAGCTTGAAGAACATGCAAAATCCCATATGCGAAGCATTCAAAAACAACCGGAGAAGATCAAAGCTCTTTTTCACAAGGAGTCTGTCAAATACGCCAGCTGAACTACAAGTATTAAACTGTGGGAGCAATAACACCTGGCAAATGCGGCCGAGAACAGCGGTTGTCACACTCTCGCCTTTGCCAAGTTTGGCCAGCGTAACGGAACTTAAATGAGCACGCTCACGCAACTCCGATTTAGACATATCCCGGTCAATCAGAATTTTCCACAGCTTCTTATAAGTTGTTTCCATATGCTTCCTGCATCATATTTTTACAGAAATAAACGATTGATTGAATGAATGGTAGTAATGTATGCTCCGAAAGATATTTTTTCAAATTCCATATTCATTTTTTCAAATAAAACTGGTAATATTCCCTGTTAGTCCAGCTTTTTCCGGTTATTCCAAAGCAGGCGCTTGGGTAATCCCCGATCCGTATATATTTTGTTAATCCTGGCGGCATCCCGCTGGATCGTCCGAACACTGTTCCCGAATTTATCTGCAATCATTTCCTGCGTATAGCCTTTATCATGATAATCTATGATCTTGATCTCCCGCTCGGAAAACTTGAATGCGATTCTTGCCGCAGTTAATCTTTGCTGGTCCCTGTAAAATTCCTTCGTTTCCTGATCGATCAGATAGGGAATTGCGGCAGTTTGCTCTAAAATCTGTTCGTTTTGCTGCTTGGTTTCGGCAATATGCTGATCCATTTCCTGCAACTTTTGCTGCTCTGGATTATTGTGCTTCAGCATGGAGTAGTAGAGATATGCCAGAAAAATGGTAATCAAGACGGCTGTCCCAATTCCAAGCTTCAGGCCAATCGCTTCTCCTGTCACTTCATGACGAATCAGAAAACAGAGGCTGATGAGATATGTTAAGGCAAAAGCCCCCACAACACCCCATGCCTTCTTCCGGTTGGAGATCCCGAAACGTTCATGGTTGAAGGAGAGCATGATTCCGGTGGCGATTTGCAGAAGAATGATAACTGTAACAATCGCCCAGACCGGATTGAGAACATAGAGAAAACAACCGAGAAATAAGATCGTAATGACAGCAACAGGGTATGCCGAAACTCTCGACTTATCCGAACTTGGGAATTGTGTTGTAAATGAGTCTTTCAAGAACTTCATTCTGCGATTCCTTATATCCCCTTACATCGCTTTCATACCTAATATATTGCAAGTTTTTTTCGCTTTCTCCACTCACAATTCAGCCAATGCGTTTTCATTCAGAAGAAAGTCGTAAAGCCCGATGTGGTGTATCCCATTCTCATCAATCCATGGTTTTGCCGTTGATTTGGTGATGATGACTTTCTGAAAGAAATCATTGACAGACAGCAGGGGACGGGCTTCCTGACGTTCCTTTTCCGCATCCGGGATATTCAAGGCCGATTGAATGTAGTATTTCTTTCGTCCGAGAGTCGCAATGAAATCAATCTCGCAACTGTTCTGGTGACGCTTCCCGTCCGTTCCGGTCGAAGTGGTTTTGACCACACCGACATCAACGGCATATCCCCTCGCGGCCAATTCATTGTAAATGATATTCTCCATAATATGAGTCTCCTCCTGCTGCCGCAGGTTCAGGCGGACATTCCGGAGCCCGATATCTTCACAATAGAATTTGGAAGGCGTTTCAAAATATTTTTTCCCCTTGATGTCATAGCGCTTCACTTGGCGGAACAGAAAGGAATCAGTCAGATAGGAGAGATATTCCGCGATTTTCGCATCCGAAATTTTGCGCTTTTTGACACTGCGGAGCGTATTCGTTATTTTAGACACATTGGTCAGAGAACCAACAGCGGAACATAGAACATCGGTCATTTCATCAATGACATCCGAATCATCGATCTGATAGCGCTCCTGAATGTCCTTGTAATAGACCTCCTGAAACAGATTTTTCAAATACTGGATCTTGGCGGTATCTGTTTTCTTGCTCAATACCAACGGCAGGCCGCCATAAGTGGCGTAATCTTCAAATGCTGAAATTTTATCCATACCGGCGCAGCAGGCGTAGTATTCCTGAAATGTCAGAGGATGTATTTCAACGACATCGCCACGCCCGCGGAATTCCGTCATGATATCTTTGGAGAGCATCTTTGAGTTGCTCCCTGTAACGTAAATGTCCACATGGGGCAGATGGAGAAGTCCGTTCAGCACGCTGTACAGCCTGACCGGGACGTCCGGATTTTTGAGCTCTTCCCGCGAAATTGCAAACTGAATCTCATCCAGCAAAATATAATAGGTCGCAGAGCCGTCTTTCACAAGGGAGCGGACATAAAGGGACAGTTCATGCGGGTCTCGGTATTTTTCATTGATATCGTCATCCAGCGGCAGAGAGATGATATGCTCATCCTTTACGCCATTTTCTTTCAGATATTCCGTAAACAGTTCGAACAGCAGAAAGCTTTTGCCGCAACGGCGAATACCGGTTATCACCTTGATCAAACCATTATTGCGACGCTCAATCAGTTGATTCAAGTATCTGTCCCGCTTGATTCTCATAACTTCACTCTCTTAAATTAAATCAACATGTTGACTTTATTTAACGGAATATACACGGTCAACAGGGAAAGTCAAGGATTTTTTCTGATATATAAAAAAAATAGTCGACATGTTGACTTTATTTGTTTTTGTGCTCGCTGTTGAAAGAGCGGCTTGCCGTATTTCACGGATGGGGAAAATCACTGCACTTGCCGAAAAACTTGTGAGAATTTTGTGAGAATTTTCTTGAAAAAACAGGAGAAAAAGGATATATTCACAACGTCAAAAGGAACGGTCCTTCAGGCTGAATAAGGTATTTCCGGGTTCGAAAACGGCTTCTGTTAACCACTTGGTCGCTGGTTCGAATCCAGCTGCCGGAGCCATTTTTTACCCTCAGAATCGGAAAATTGCGACCTTTTTGCGACCTCTCCGATTTGATCCGGGTAAACGCTTCTTCATGAAACAGCATACGAATTCTCTACGCTACAGAACGGATTAGGATATGCCGGTCTATTACAGCGGTAAGAAGTTTCACTACCGTTTCCGGGTCAAGGGCAAACGTCATTACGGAATCTGCGAAGGCTGCACGACGGAAGAACAGGCGCTCGCCTACGAAGCCCAAGTCAATGCCAGACTCCGGGAAGAGGTGAAGGCAGCTCAGGAAAAGCTTCGTCAGGAAGAACAGAAAATTGCCTTCAACAATAATGTCCGCTCCCTTGTTGAAAATTATCGTCAGGTCCTGAATGATGGCAAAAAGGTTTCGCTTGCGGAGGCCTATGCCTTGTACAGCCGGAAACCGTCCGGAAACGGAAATGCAGCGACAAGACCCGGAAACAGAAAGAAAGCTACTGGCTGGATTTTCTGGCGTATATGAAGGAAACTTTCCCGGAGATCATCGATCTGGATAAAGTTTCAAAGGCGCATTGCGAGGACTATGTGACTTTTCTGATCGATTGCGGACGCTTCCAGAAAGAGAAAAAGGTAAGCCTGAAAACGCATGGGAAAGTTGTGCCAGTCTCTTACGAACAGCCTTTTCTGATCGGCAATAAGACGATTAAGGAAATCTGCAGTGTCATCAAAAGTGTTTTCGAACGCCTGAAGGATGATGCCGGTCTGCTGACGAATCCCTGGAACGATGTGATTCTGCCTGCCGTAGACGACTCCATCGAGCGGGAGATCTTCTCGCTTCACGAATTGAATTTGATCCGAAACGGACTGGCGAAAAATCATTTTTGCGCGCCTCTGTTCACGGTAGCCGCCGTTACCGGTCTGCGGGAGGGGGATATCTGTACCCTCAAGTGGAAGGAAATCGACTGGACCTCAGGAGTCATCCGCCGGATTATGAGAAAAACCGGCAAAGGCGTAACCATTCCGATTCTGTCCTCGCTGAAGGTGTTCCTTGCCGGACAGCCCCGCGTTTCCGAATACGTGTTTCCGGAACATGCGGAATTATACCGGCGGTGCAGTTCAAAGGTATCGGTGCGAATTAAAGATTTTCTTGAAAATGAACTTGATATCAGGACGACGGTTCAGCCGGAAAACCGGAAAAATATTTCCATCAAAGATCTGCACTCCATGCGGCATGTATTCTGTTACTATGCCGGTAAAGCCGGGATACCGATCAATATCGTCCAGTCGATTGTCGGTCATATGAGTCCGGTGATGACCTCTTACTATCAGAATCATGTTGTTCTGGAGGACCAGAAGCAGGAATTGGAAAAACTGCCGTCGTTCCTGATTTTCAACTCGGCCAATCTGGATCAGGAAGAACAGAGAAAACGTCAGGAATTGATTCGTCTCGTACAGGAAATACCCGTGGAGAAACTTCAGGAGTTCATGTCGATTGCACAGAAGTTCGCCATGAGAGACCAGGAAGAAACCGTAAATGAAACGGCATTGCATAAGGCGTCATAACATGTTTATAATTAAGAATAATTGTTGTGGTATGCGACTTGACGGATCAATATGTTGCGGCTATATTACTTCTTAATTCGGAGAAGTAGCAGGGCAGGACCTCCATGCCGGAAATATGGTATGGAGGCTTTTTTATGACTGTAGCACTTCATGGCATGAACTATCGTTATCGTTTTCGCGTAAAGGGAAAACGGTATTTCGGGCTTTGCTTCAATTGTCACACGGAAGAAGAGGCGTTGGCCTTTGAAGCGCAGGAACGTAATCGTCTGCTTGCCGAGTTTTACGAAGCGGAAAAACGTTCCGCGGAATATGCCGCTCAACTCCAGATCGAACAGGAAAAAATCAAGTTCAACCGGAATGTTCGAGCGCTGGTTGAGAATTACCGCTATGTTTTAAACGGCGGTAAGAGTATTTTACTTTCCGAGGCGTATGGACTGTTTCTGACAAAGCCCCGGAAGCGAAGAACCATTTCCGAGAAATCCCGCAAACAGTACCAGGCTTATTGGTGTGATTTTCTGGCATTCATGCAGAATACTTTTCCCGATATCAATAAGCTGGAGCAGGTCATGTCATTGCATTGTGAAGCATACGTCTCTTATCTGATCAGCAATGGCCGTTTCAACAGCAAGAGTGATTACCAGCTTGGGAATAAGACCATTTGCGAGATCGCAAGCTCCATCAAGCGAGTATTCAGGCGCCTCAAACGGGATGCCGGTTTGCTGGAAAATCCCTGGGATGATGTGATCCTGCCCGCAATGGACGATTCGCTTCGCCGGGAGATTTTTAGGGTGGACGAACTTCAGAAGATACGTTGCGGGATTCTGCATAATTCATTTTGCCGGCCATTATTTACAATTGCGGCGGCAACCGGATTGCGCGAAGGCGACATTTGTACTTTGAAATGGGGTGAAATAGACTGGGCCGGTAAAAATATCCGCAGAGTTTTGAACAAAACCAGAAAAGAGGTTTCCATTCCTATTCATCGGATGCTGTATGATTATTTCCTGCGGCTTCATAATGACGATGAGTATATTCTTCCTGAGCACGCGAGAATCTATCTATCCTCGCCGACTACTGTTTCAAAGCGGATCAAAACTTTTCTGGAAGATGATCTGGGAATTGTCACGACAGTTCGGCCGGAAAACCGCAGAAGCATTTCGATTAAAGACCTGCACTCCATGCGGCACGTGTTTTGCTATTATGCGGGGAAAGTCGGGATTCCAATTTCTGTCGTTCAATCAATCGTCGGCCACATGGATGGGCGTATGACGGCATATTATCAGAATCACGTGCAGGAAGAAACGCAACATCAGGAGCTCGAAAAGCTGCCGTCTATCCTGTTGCTGGATACTGAGTATACAACAAATTAAGTATAGTTTGTCAGGATAAGCGTGATTTGGGCTATTAATAGTTCAAGCATGTTCTTTTTCATCTTTTATCAGTTCTTAAACCGGAAAACTTGTACACGGTGTAGAGTAAATAACAGAAACAACAGCCAATCTGAATAGTTGCGATTATTATTTAAAATTAATAATCATTGCTATTAATATTGGTTTTATCACACATTTTTCAGTTTTTTACTTGAAAACATTACTAATAGTGATACGCTGTATCGGAGTATAATTGTAATCATAATAGTATTACTAAACAGTGCCGTCCCATAATTCTTTGAAATCGTCATTCTAACCACCCTATTTGAGCCTGAGTTGATTGTTTTTTAAAATTACCCATTTCCGGTTTTTCCTTTTCGTTGAGTTGGATTATAGTTGTGCGAATCCTGGTAAATATGCCTGTTCCGGAGCGCCTCGCATACGGACAGAGTCAGATGCTGTCCCACAACATCTGAGGACACTTCCCATATCCAGGCAGCGCCAGATGACTCCGCGCAAGGCAGTGAACAATCTTGTAAAAGTATGCTTCCATTCATTCTGCCATGCAATAAAGCGGAGTAAAATATATGTGAGAAGAGCCGTCCATATTTGCCAGCGCACCGCGTTCTCGTTGTAGCCAATGAAGTCTGAGAGTTGAAGAGTCTGTTTGATCTCCTTGAAGAAAACTTCAATGGCCCAGCGAGCCTTGTAGAGATCGCAAATAGAGCTTGCCGCCCAAGTGAAGTTGTCGGTGATGAAGGTCATCCGTTTGGGCTTTCCGTCGATTTCGACGATTGCTTCGATCAGACGGAGAGTTTCAGGATACCAGACGGAAGTTCGTTGTCCGGTCAGTTTGATGACAACATCTCGAAGAATATTGAGCTTGGGTGCGCTGTGCTGTCCCACAACATCATACTTCATATTGTCCTTGGCGCGGGTGATCCAGAAAACGCCGCGTTGGAAAAGCCGCCAGAGGTGTTTGAAGTCGACATACGCCTTGTCAAAGATGACAATTTCACCTTCGTTGATTCCCTCGCAAAGTGCCGGTGCTTCCGCAGAATCGTGTGTACCGGCTGTTTTTACAAGAATGAAATTCGGCAGAAAGGAACGCAAATCCAGACGCAAATGCATTTTCGCCGCCGCTTTCCGCCTGCAGTGTTTTGCCCAATCCAGACAGTTGGCGATCAGCTGAATCGTTGTCGAATCAACCACATGGATCATCCGCTTGAAGCGTCTCGGCAACGCACAGTAGCGTCTGCCTTGAATCCGAAAGTTCGGACTGATCTCATTCAGATGAGCAAGAACTTCCCAGAACAGTTTTTCCGCCATGCCTGCGTCACGGTTCCGGTTCGCGTGGGACAGACCATTACGGCTCGGGGAACGCAATCCCGAATTTTGCTTACCAGACCGCAATGATTTCGAAGCGTATCGCAGATGTCGTTCAGCCCCAGGGCATGCGTCAGCTGTCCGAAGACCAGAGCCAGAACATGACTCGTCGGGCTGAACACCCGAGACTGCCTGTCTATTCCGAACTCATTGGCAAGTTTCGGAATCAAATTTCGCGGAATCAACTTGAAAATTTGCGATAATACGGTCATTTTATGCTTTGATGGTTTCATGGATGCTCCTTGTTTTTTTGCTGAAATATAAGTTGCATCCAGAACCATCATCTTTCAACTTTTTCTTTTCCTATGGGATGGCTGTGGAAAAAAGTCGTACTGAATGTGTCAAGATGGGCTTGGCACAGAACAAAAAAGAGTTATTAACAGAAAAAAGCCAATCTTTTTGAAATTGGCTCGGATGTTTGAAGATTTTACTCAATTCAAACTCGTAAAAAATTGAGTTTTTCTCGGCATCGAAGTGGAATTGGGAGGAGGAGTTATGAGAAAATTACGAGTGATTCAGGTTGGTACCGCGCCGATGGTGCATGCCGAACATGTGGCGATTGCATTGCGAGGATTGCCGGAAACGTATGATCTTCTGGGGGTGGTTGAGGAGGATCCCTGCTCCGCACGCGTGCGGAAGGGTTAAAATCATACGCCGGTTTGCCATATATGAGTTGGGAAGACGCGGTGCGGCTTCGGCCGGACGCATTTTTCATCGAGACCGATGAACACCAACTGGTTCGCAATGCGATCCGATCGCTGGAGGCCGGTTTCCCGACTTATATGGATAAGCCCGGCTCTGAGAATTCTGCAGAATTCCACCGAATGTGCAGTTTGGCCGAATCCCGAAAACTGGTATTGTGCATGGGATATATGTTTCGCCAGAATCCGGCAGTTCTGTATGCGCTTGAACTGCTGAAACAGGGAAAACTCGGCGAGATCTTCAGCGTCGAAGGTCAGATGAACAACTGTTCCGACGTCGGTTACCAGAAATGGCTTCCACGTTTCAAAGGCGGTATGATGTACTATCTCGGGTGTCACATGATTGACGTGATGGTGCATTTTTGCGGATTTCCCGACGCAGTCGAACCAATGAACAGTCGGACCGGACTACGTGGTATTGACTGTGTGGACTACGGCTTCTGCGCCTACCGCTACAAAAACGGAATTTCATTTGTCAAAACCAACTGCGTGGAAATCAACGGTGTCAACCGTCGTTCCATCGTCATCACCGGCTCCAAAGGCAGTTTTGAAATCCGTCCGATCGAAATTCCGCGCGACGATGGCTGGGACGATACGGTCGCCTATGTGACGTTGAACAACGATCATCCGTATACAGACGGGCGCGTTGAAGTGAAGTTTCTTCCTCACAAACGCTACGATGGGTTATTGCTCAATTTTGCCCGCTATGTGCGCGGCGAAGCGGAAAATCCGTATACGCCGGAATATGAGGGAAAACTTCACGATCTGATTCTTCAATCCTGTGAATGACAGCATGATCTAAGTTCAAGGAGACAAGACCGATCAAACAGATTGTTCTTGCTGAAGTTTTCCTGAAAATATGAGAAGAAGTTCATGAAGCACGGGCGAAAAGAGATTCAGCGATGAAATTAACGGTGGAGCTGATGAATTTCGGGCAACGTCTGGGAAAATTGAGTTCATTTTGGAGTTCGGAAGCAATCGTCCGACGGATGTCGACGAAAGCGAATGAATTGGAATGCCGGGTCGGGTGGAGCTGATCTCGAGCGTGATCAAGTTTGGAACAATGAATCCACGTGAGTGTCGTGGCGAAGAAACAGAGGTCAAAATGGTTTTCAACAGACAATTGATTGCGGCATTTGGGAGTCGTTCGCGCCGATTTCGTGCTTGATTTCTTTGAATCCGCTCTCAATTTTCCATCGTGCGGCGTAGTATTCGATCATCTGTTCCGACGTCAGTTCAAGATCGGTCGTAAAGGAAGGAAACGTGAAGTTGCGGTAATAAACAAAGACAACGCGGATTTCGCATTTCAAAGCGCCGAAGATACAGCGAGCTCGGAAAAATGGATCTGCCATCTTTTTCTATAGAGATGAATCGGGGCGCATCTCGCTTGATTTTTGAGTTGCCCGGAGATTTCACGGACGGGTGGAAGTCTTTTCCCATATTTTCATTTCCGTCCCCGTTTCGGAGGCATGTTTTCCGGGAAGTCGAAGAGAATCACGGAAACGCGCAATCTGGAGAGAAGATCAACTTTTTGCTGAAGATGTTTGCGAACCTTCTTCAAAAGCGTCAGCGAACCGAACCAGCTGTCACAAACAATCAAAATGAGACAATTGAAAATCCCGGCGAGTTTGACCACCAGAGCGGCTCCGATTCTGGATTTGGTGTTGAGCCATTGCGCATAGAGGAGTTTTGCGGAGGATCTGATTTTTTGAAGCAGCGGCATATAGAGTTATTGTAGAATTGCTTGAGCGTGCCGCGTCCGGCGATGACTTCAGAGAATTTACGGAATATACTGCTGATTCTGCCGGGTTGTCCGCCGAAGGCCAGCGTGATCATGATGGTTCGGAAAATAATCTGGCGGTAGACGGGAACCATTGCGATTGCTTGGTCGAGCAGTTCCAGAAATTTCATGGGAGCCTCCTTTCGTTTGAATCTATCAATATAGCACAAGCGACTTTTTGGAGTCATTTTTTACATATTGATAATCAACGGGTTGAATCGATAAATTTAACAGTCTGAAAGGCTCGTGAATGAACGAACTGAAAAATTTCGACTTCAAACCGAAAAAAATGCGACAATCGCGTCAAGAGGACAGGGAAATTATAGTATACGAATAGGGATTTTGTCCGTTCTGTTCCCTGTTTCCGACAGAAAAAAATTTTCAACTTTTTTCTGTTCGATGTCCACACAGACGGAAAATTGCGTGAACGTTTTCCGATTCGCGGAAGTCGTTCAAAAAAACAAACCTGAAAAGTATATGCCCAGTGAGCCCCATGGTGAGGGGGATATCGCGGTGGAGCTTTGGAAAAAATTAGAGCCAGGAGAAAAATGATGCCGTCTGGCGTTTGAGCGCCAGACGGCATTCCCCGCTTCATAATAATGAGCCTGAGCTTATTGACTATTTTGCTTCTCCCTTGGGGATCAGAGAATCAATCTGCTCTGCCGGAGTGGCATTCAAACGCGGCAGAACGTCTTCGAGCCACTTGCGAAAGCAGATGCCGTTCGCTTTGCATGTTGCGGCGAATGAATACAGAATTGCGAGCCGCTGCCCACCGGCTTCACTTCCGGCAAAGAGACAGTTCTTTCGGATGATCGCAATTCCTCGATTGAGGCGCTCAGCCGGATTGTTGTCGATGTTCAATCGGGAATCCTTCAGGAACTTTTTGAGTTCCGCTTCAATGTTCAACGCATAAGAAATGGCTTGCGCGACCGGTGAAGATGGACGCTCCGACTCCTTGAGAACCCGGCACTGCGCAAAAAATTCCTGGACCAGCTTCTGAGACTGCCGGCGTGCATTTTTCCGCTCTTGAAAGAGGGCGGTTTCCGTGCCCTTCTTTTCCGCCCACTCTTTTGCAACACGCTCAATTTGGTAGAGTTCCTGTATAATTTTCAACAGAGGCTCAGCTTTTCCATATCCGTTTTCAACGGCTTGCAGAAAGCGCCTGCGGGCATGTGCCCAGCAACATGCAACCTCGCAGTCCAGTTTTTCATAGGCCGCGTAAGAGTCTCTGATGATTGTTCCGGAGTAATCTCCGAGCAGACTTTTTGCGACATCCCGGGATCGGGACGGTGAAAAGTGAAAAGCGATCATCGGCGGCCCGACTCCAGTCAATCGACACCACAGATATGCTTGCTTACACTTCTTTGCCCCCTTGACCATTAGTTTGATGAACGTTTCATCCGCATGAAGGATATCGCACTGCATAATCCGGTCAACCATCCGTTCATAAAGGGGCAGCAAGGCATCTGCCGTGCGCTTGTAGAGATCTTCCAGAGTGGATGGAGCCACCGGCAATCCATCGCTGCTGAACATTCGTGCCTGGCGTTCCAGAGGGATAGCATTCTCCACCTTGTCCGCCGCCACTTTTGCTACGAAAGAAATGTCATAACGAGTTCTGCCGCTGACCGAATCGAAAACATCTCCCGGAGCCGGAGCCGTAACTACACCGCGCAACGCATCAGAGGGATCGGCATATTTGGCCCGCTTGAAATGAATCACATATAATCCGGTACGGTAAGCGATCCGTTCGCTTTCCTCGTAACCGATTAAAGTCATCCCCTGCCGCTTTTCTTCCGGAACATCAATGATGTGTTCCTCGCGCGGCAGGTCAGACGGAATTTCAGAAAGAGCATTCGGCTGCCGGACTCTACGTTCGTGCTCCGACACCTTCTGAGGTGCTTTCTCAATCGGCGCTTCCTCCTCTTCTTCAGGAAAAAGCGATGGGGTATCATCCTCTGGAATATAATGTTCCGTTTTGGAACCGAACATCTGGCGTTTGAACCACGCTAACTCATTGCTGAGCTTTTCATTCTCCTCAGCCAAATCCCGGATGGCGTGTCGCGCCTCATCCAAAGTTGTAACCACCGGTAATACCATAATGAGAATATACCGGATTCCTACTCAAATTCAAGTCCAGTCAAGACTTTTTCGAGTATCTTTTGTAATAGCGATGCGGTTTGATCCCGGACAGGAGCGCTGCAAGTTCTCGACTGGACAATTCAATCCGCCCTTCCGCCGATTTGGGAAGGTGAAAGGCACCGCTTTCCAAGCGCTTCATCCAAATCGTAAAGCCATCTCCCTGCCATTGCAAAATCTTCACCATTTTGCGACTGCGACCGAAAAATACGAAAGCGTGACCAGATTCCGGCTCCTGCTGAATATATTCTTCCACCGCTCCTGCAAGGCCGTCAAACGATTTGCGCATGCTGATCGGCGTGGGGCAGTAGTAGAACTTTATTGCTCCGCTGAAACCGAACATGCCAACGTCCTCAATACCGTCAAAACATTGAGCAAGGTCGCTTGATCGAAATCACACGTAACTTGAATTTCAAAACCTGCGGCGTGAAGGCTTATTCCGCTGTCGGAACCGTTCCGGGCTCCTCCTGCCGCCAAAGGAACTTCTACAAACTCCAACTCTCCGGAGGCAGGGGATTTTCCCTCACGCTCCTTCTTCAAGATCCCTATCCAGCGACGTACATTCTCATATGGCAAATCTTTCAGCTCGCAATATTCCTGAATCGTTAAACCGCCATCCCAATATTCCGACAACTGTTCCCGCCAGTAGTCACGACTACGCCTTTCTCGTTCCATTTGCGCCTCCCGGTTTCAAGTTCCGGAGGCAAGGTAATCTCACTTCGGGAGGATTTCTAGATGGGGCTCACTGGGCATACACCCTGAAAAACAGGAAACTTTAGTTGTAAATATGACTGCACGTAACTTACGTGTAGCACGAGAACCGATTTTTTCCACCAACGGAGAGCGAATCGCGGCAAATATTCCGTCGATTCCGTAACCGAACGGAAGCGAATTTGACTTTCCGGCGGGAAACGGTACATTAACTTAAAAAGGCAACGTTGAAACAGCAGGAACTATGAGAAAACCTTCAGACATCGGCCTTCGCCAGATTGCGGAAAGAACCGGCTTCAATATCTCCACCGTCTCCCGTGCGCTGAACAACCGCGCAGGAGTTTCCGGCGCCGCCATCCGGCGAATTCTTCAGGCGGCCCGGGAGATCGGCTACCGCAATTCCTCCCGGCCGGTCTATGCGGTCATCCTGCCCGCCACCCGCGAATTCGGATGGTACCTTCAAAGCATGTTGCTGGCACTCCGGGAAGAATCTCTCCGTTGGGAGGTAGAGCTGGAATTCATCTTCGCCGATCAGGCGGAATTTCTGCAGGAACGAAGTCTCGCGGGGATCATCTCTCTCGACTACAATTCAAAAATCGTCCACCATCTCAACACGGTGGTCCCGCTGGTCTGCCTGAATGACTTTCCGATCCATCTGGACAACATCTACTCCGTATCCTCCGACGACTCGCAGGGGATTCGGGAGGCGGTCGGGCTGCTGGTCTCCCACGGACACCGGAAAATCGGCATGTTCTTCCACGGTGGACTGGATGTCCGCGGCACACAGGAGCGAATCACTGCTTTTGAAAAATGCCGGGAGCTCTTTGCGCTGGAACCTGATGCGCTGGAGCTGCAGAACTGTCAGAATCCCTATAAAAACTATTTTTACGATTCCATCTTCTCCCTGATCCGCCGGGGAGTGACCGCAATCATCTGCAGTGGCGAATCCGAATCCGCCGAGGCGCTCACGGCGATCCGTTTCTGCGGCAGAAAAGTTCCGGATGACCTGTCGCTCATCTGTTATGAGGTCAAGTATTTCAGCCGGTTCCTCGACCCGCCTTTGACGACGATCGAGCAGGATTTTCCTGCACTCGCTCAAGCGGCGTTTAAACTGCTTGACCAGTTGATTCATACCGGATCCGCACCCGGTGATGTGATCGTGAACTGCCGCCTTCACGAACGCAGTTCCGTCTCAATTCCGCCTGCCTGGAAATAATTATTGTGTTTCATTGCAATATTTTGCTTTCTCTTGCGATCCATTTCCTGCGAATCCTGTTGACATTAGCTCTCCCCTGCGGTATAATTAAAACAAAGAGTATCTCGCAGTCGACGCACACGGAAAAAGAGAGAAAACTTTAGAGGTAATTTCAAAAGTTTTTAATTTTCGGGGATGAAAAAAGAGGCAGAAGGCTCATTTTAACTTAGGGATACCAAACCTGGAGGAAAAATGAACGATCTGCCGAAGCTTTACTTGACGATGGAAGCATATCTTTTTCCAATGCTGGAAGAAGAAATTGGCGAATTAACTGCAAAAATGAAAGAGTTTTTGCGGATTGTAGAATTGGTAAAACCGTCCCGTTTCATCACCAACGCGCTGCGTTGGAGCGGATTGGGACGTCCGATGAAATACCGGGAAAAAAATGCTTCGAGCGTTTTTTCTGAAAGTGGTCTATGACCTTCCGACGACGAAGGGGCTGATTGAAAATTTGAATACAAATCCGAGTTTGCGAAGACTTTGTGGCTGGGAGTATCGTGGAGACGTTCCGTCCGAAGCAACTTTCTCAAGGGCGTTCGGGATTTTTGCCCAAGAGAAAGTGTGCGATGCAATCCATGCGGCAATTGTTCGGGAAAATTATACCGACAAATTGGTGGGACACGCAAGCCTTGATTCAACCGCGATCATCGGTCGTGAGAAAGCTTGCCGCAAAAACACGCCGAAACTCAAGCTCAAGAAGAAGCGCGGGCGAAAAAGTATAGCGGAGAAAGCGGCGTTGTCCCAACAGGAAATCGCGGAGGTCAAAACCCGGCGGCTTGAATTGCAAGTGCATCAAACACTACCGGAGAATCTTGCCGGTCTTCCGCAAGGTTGCGATTGGGGCGGTAAACGCGACAGCAAGGGTAAAACGTCTTATTGGTGCGGCTACAAACTCCATCTTGCGGTTGGGGACGGGGAAGTTCCACTGGCTGCGATTTTAAGTTCAGCCTCGTTGCACGACAGTCAAGCGGCAATCCCTTTGATGCAGATGTCTTCGGCACGAGCAAAAATTCTGTATGATTTAGCGGATTGCGCCTATGACGCGGAAGAAATCAAGGCTGTTTCGAAAAAGATGGGACATATTCCGGTTATTGATCCCAATCCACGACGGGGAAAAACGGTTGAATTGCCCCCGGACCGGAAGATTCGTTATCGGGGGGCGTTCAACGGTTGAGCGGGTAAATTCGGATTTGAAAGACAACTATGGCGCACGTCATGTCAGGGTGAAAGGGCATTGGAAAGTCCTGTGTCATCTGATGTTCGGCATAATCGCCATCACAGTGAAGCAACTGTTCAACATGCTTGAATAGATTGATTTACCTTCGATTGAAAATTGAAAAATAGGAACTCCCGTGGTGACGGGAAAGGAGGTTCACACACAAAAAAGCGATTTTTTACGGCTTTTTGGGAAAAAAGTCGTACTGAATGTGTCAAGATGGGCTTGGCACAGAACAAAAAAGAGTTATTAACAGAAAAAAAGCCAATCTTTTTGAAATTGGCTCTTTAGGTTATAGTATACGAAGATTTTTGTCCGTTCTGTTCCCTGTTTTCCGACAGAAAAAATTTTCAACTTTTTTGTTCGATGTCCAAACGGACGGAAAATTGCGTGAACGTTTTCCGATTCGCGGAAGCCGTTCAAAAAAGAACAAACCTGAAAAACAGGAAAAACTTCAGGTATAAAATACGGCAACCCAAAAAAGCGAGGAGATTTATGCGCATCGTCTCAAACCGGTCGAAACACCATTCTGAAATGAACGAACTGACTTTTTACATTGATAGAACTTCTTATAGTTGTTGCAGTTATCGCCATTCTTGCCGCCATGTTGCTGCCGGCGCTGGGAAAAGCGCGCAACAAGGCAAAGAGCATCAGCTGCATTTCCAATCTCAAACAGGTTTCACAGCTCTTCGCGATGTATGCCGGAGATTATGATGGGTTCTGCCCGGGCAACTTGTTCGCCGGGGATTACGTGAGTCAGTGCGCCCAAGGAGATTCTAAAGAACTGCGGATAAACTACACTGCACCGCGTGGATTCTGGTTCTGCCCGAACACAGCTACTCCCACGGGAGCTACCACTTTTCGCTCCAACTATGTCATCCCCCGTGAAGACAATACCGTGAATAATCCTAATCGATTCCTGCCGCGAGGTCCCGTTCCGGTCTATCAGAAAAACGATACGGAGTTTGAATGCAGAAAATTGTCGAATTTGACAGGGAAAGGCGTGATCCTCTACGAGAAACAACTGGTTCTCAACGGAAAAATTGGAGATCCCTACCGTGGTCGTACTTTCTCGTTATACTCAAAACTCCCGTATTGGCTCACTGCCGAGGAAAGAGACAGAGTAGGATATATTTTACATGAAGGCAATGCTAATTTTGCGTTTTCAGACGGTCACATCAAAACTCTGAAAGTTGCTGAAAATCTTTTCAACAAAAGCTGGGAGTTACAATGAGAACAATAAAAAAATGCGAGACATCAACCGACTTTTCCTGTTCGGCGCACTTCTGCTCGCTTTATCCGGGAACGCCGCCGCGGTAGAAGATACTCGAATAATGGTTCCGTCTCCGGATGTGTATGGTCCACAGCTTCCAATTCGCCGGATTGCCGGTCCCCGCTGGGGCGCCGGCATGGAACTTCGGGGAAATTTGCTGTATGTACTGGGCTCGCATGCATTATGGATCTATGACGTCACGAATCCACTTTCGCCCCGGCAAATCGGCAAACTCGACGGACTTTTCAACGGGCGGCAGATCGCCTTATCTGGCTCGACCGCCTGTATCGCCGCCCGCGCCAACGGCCTCTACCTGGTGGACATCTCCGATCCGCGTCATCCCCGTCAACTCTCAAGATTCGATACGATCGAACTGGCAACCGGCGTAGCCGCCGCCGGGCCGGTCGCCTTCGTCTCGCTGCGAGTCTACGGAATTGAATGCGTGGATATTTCCGATCCCGCCCAACCGCGTCATCTCTCTCTGACGAAAACACCGGAAGCGCAATCAAGCTGGTACGATGCCGGGAAACTTTACGTCGGCAACTGGGCTCCTTGCAGCATGTCGATCCTGGATCTCGCCAATCCACGTGCCCCCAAGCTCCTGTGCAATCATCCCCTTTCCGGCTACGGTGACGGGTTAACAGTAGCCAGCCTCCTCTGTCTCGCATCCACCGGCCATCACGCCCGTACCGGCCCCCGGAGCAAAGAAAGAACAACGGCCATGGACTCGATCTGCTCGATGTGACCAATCCGCGTCAGCCAAAAACCTTGTCTCATTTCCACTTTCCTCCCTACTTCAGCAGAGGCAATGATTTTTTGGACCGTACGTTTCTCCGGCAGCACCGCAATTGCCGCTGATTCGCACAATGGAGTTTTCCTGGTGGACATCTCAGATCGGCGGAATCCGAAAGGTGCCGGCCATTTCCGGCTGCCGGAAGTTTCCAGCCCCGCGGGAGGAGTCCGCCCCGACGCGGTCTCCGGGATTGCGCCCGGAAACAACGTCGTTTATCTCAGCGGGGTCCGGACCGGTCTGTTCCTGGCTGAAATTCCGGGCATACGGCCGATGAAGGCGCCAGACTCCCCTCCGCCGGTCATTCCCCCGCCGGTCCCCGTATCCCGCGTACCCGGATTTTTCCGTTATGACGCGGGCGGACAGGTCCGGGGGGCAGCAGTAAGCGGGGACATTGCCTGGATTGCGGCAAGTCACGCAGGAATTCATGTGGTCCGCCTCACGGATGACGGCATCAGACCACTTGCAGTGCATCCTGTTCCAGAGGCATATGACTGCAAAGTTTCCGATGACCGTCTCTATGTGGCGGAAGGATCCAACGGTCTCGCCGTCTACCAGATTCTGCCCGAAGGCAAACTTACCCTGCTCGGCCGCAGTCAAAAACTTCCCTCCGGAGAACTTGCCCAACTTGTCTGGGTGATACAGGGAACGCCTTTTGCCGTCGTATCGGCACGCACCGGAACTCTGCGGTTCTTCGATGTTTCCGATCCAGCCCGAATTGCCCAAGTGTTCACACACAGGCAGATCAGCTTGCTTTACGGTGATCTGTTGTGCGACCGGCTGCTCGGGGGGAAATATATCGCGAACAACTGGCACTCCGGCGGTCTTACTTGGTATGACCTTTCCGGTTCCAGACCAGCAGTCGCCAACCGGGTGGTGGAACGGCTGAACGGCCATCTCGACGGTCTGACCGCACTCAACGACAAGCTGCTGATGCTGAATCAGGGTCGTTATGCGCTGCTCACCCCCAATCAATCCGGCCCGAGCAAAACGTGGAAACGGTATTCTGCCGGTGAGCCATTGCGGGGAATCCCCTCCGTCGACGGCACAACGGTGGCGATCAGTCACCGGAGCACTGGAAAGGTCAGCGTTTACGACTTCAGCAATCCCGAAGCCGCCAGGCTGGTCAAGAAGCGCAGTTGGAAATTCGATGTCCCGCCAGGAACCGTTTCGTTCTGGCGCGGACGGCTGGTGATTCCTCTCTCTTACCGGGGATTGCTGTTGGAACAATAATCGAAATCAAATCCGATGAAAAACACAATGAATCAAATCAACTTACGTCATCTCGCTGCAACCGGCGGACTGGCGGTTGCGGTGATAGCCCTTCAAGCCTTTACACCGCTGTCGGCAGCCACCCAGCCGCCTCCTGCCGGAATCCTCGCCAGCCAGCTGTGCTGGCAGAGCGTACCCGGAGTTACAGTAACCAGAAATCGGGTGCGGGTTCGAATTCCTGCTGGATCACCGGCGAGCCGGCAGCGGAACTGCGCTCAGAGCAACTTTGACATCACGCCGTTTCAGAACAGAGAACTCGGTCTTTCGATTCAGATGCGGGGGAAGAACGTCTCTCCCTCCCGGCGCTGTTGGAGTTACAATGCCCGCCTACTGCTCTCCTACAGACTGCCGAACGGCAGCATACGTTGGGTTGAAGCGGTAACTCCCTCCGGTAACTTCAGCTGGACTTCCGTCATGCTTTCCGACTGGATTCCCGCCGGTTCGTCCGAGGGCATAATCCATCTGGGGCTGGATAACGGCTCAGGCGAAGTGGAATTCAATCTCTCCACACTGAAAATCACCGCACTGGGCGAGGAAGCGGAACAACTCGAAGCGATAGCTCCGGTTCTCGCCCGCGAACTGGAACTGATCGAATCGAGAATGCGCAGAATACTGCTCTCCGGCAGAATAAAACCGGCAAAGGAAGTCCTTGCTCTAATTGCACGCCAGCGGGCGGACGGTACATTCGAAGGTATCGACTACAGCAACGAAAACCGCTCTCAGTGGAAGATGGCAGAACATCTCTCGCAAACTCGTACCATTGCGCGCGCCTATGCATCGGGAAATCATCCGCTTTACCGGGATGCCGCGGTGGGAAAAGCCATTAGAAACGCAGTCAACTGGTGGAGTTCGAAACAGCCTTTCAATTCCAACTGGTGGTGGAACGATATGTGGGTGCCCGAGGCGATCGGAGAAACGCTGCTGCTCGCCCCCGATCTGTTTCCGGAGGGCCCGGAGCGCTCTGCCGCCCTGCGGGTCTGTCGGCAGGCAAAATTCCTACCGCGTTACACCGGAAACAACCGGGTCTACATCGCCCAGAACATCTTCCTGAGGGCACTGTTGGAACGCAACATCAGACCATTGAATGAAGCCGCTGCCGTTCTTTCGGAAGAGATCCGTTTCGCCCCTGCTGAAAACAAAACTAAAGACAGCTTCGGTGGCATTCGAGCAGATGGATGTTATCATCTGCACGGACCGCAGGTACAGTTCGGGAATTACGGTTGCGAATTTCTGAAAAACGTCGCCGGATGGGCAAATATCTGGCGGGATACGCACTGGCAGTTCTCGCCGGAACAGTGGGAGATCATTCGCCATCTTGCCTTCAACGGTTTCCGCTGGGTCCTGTGGCATGGCAGGATGGATTTGCTCGCCTGCGGGCGCCAGCTCGGCCGGAACGCCCCCGCAGCGAAAGGGAAAGCGGTGCTCGCGGCCTTTCGATTGCTGCGCGAAGCCGATCAGAATCATCGGGAAGCATACGATGAGGTGCTGGATCAGAACGTGGACAATACAGATACATTGGTCGGTAATCGCCATTTCTGGAATTCAGACTACATGGTACATCGCCGTCCCGACTGGTATGCCGCAGTCCGGATGAATTCCGTACGAGTCCGTCCGATCGAAGACGGCATCAACTGGGACAATGCGCTGGGCCGTTATTTCTCCGATGGCGTCTGTCTGGTCACCCGCACTGGCAGAGAGTACGACAACATCACCGCCGTCTGGAACTGGACCCGGCTGCCGGGAACCACGCTTCCCGCCACTCCGGTCGGTTCGACCAGACAGCTGCGCTGGACACTTCGTCCTCAGGGCAGATCCCGCCAGCTCGGCGAAACTGAGTTCGTTGGCGGAGTGACTGACGGAATCCGCGGGGTCGCGGTGTTCACGATGAATCTTGACGGAGTCAAAGCCACAAAAGCCTATTTCTTCGATACCGATGCGGTCTACCAACTTGGAACTGACATCATCTCCACCAGTCCTTACGAAGTTGCCACCACCGTCAACAGCTGCATCCGCAGCGGTGAGATCAAGCAGGGGGGATGGCTGGTTCCACCATGACGGCATCGGCTATCGCGGAAAAGAGCTGACCCTCTCCACCGGAAGACGCACCGGTGACTGGCGAATTCTGGAAGGAGGCCTTTTCCAAGCCCCTTCCGGAAACCCGGGAGCTCTTCCATCTGCAGATCAACCACGGAGTGAAACCGGACAGAGCCTCCTACTGTTTCGCAATTCTGCCCGGGGCAACGCCGGAGGAAACCGCAAACTGGCAAAATGGGAAAGTCCTTTCCAACACCGGTTCCATTCAGGCGATTCAGTTCAACGACGAAATGGTTGGTGTGATCTTCCACCACCCCGGTAAACTCGGCAATTTTGAAACCAGAACCCCCGGAGCTTTTTCTGATCAAAGGCAGAAAGGTAATCGCAGTTGATCCCACTGCAAAACTGAAGAAGATGAACATCATGCTTGACGGCATTTCAAAGACAGTCAAACTTCCCTCAGGAGAAATGGGAGGAACCGGCGTTGAAGTCAGGTTCTGATCACATCAGCCATAGTGTGGGCCGGGAATTCCCATCTCAACCGGTAGAGTACCGGAGAGCGGATTCACTCCGATGGGAATGAGCTTCCAAAGTAAAATCCAAATGGTTGCCCCAAAGGTAGCGGTAGAAAACTTTATCCTTATGAGGGGCCGAAATTAAACGTTGTCTGATCGCCAAGTGTCCTGATCAATTAAAATTGCCATTTGCGCTATGGACTCGTTAGGCGGTACAGCAACTTATTAAGCAAAAATTTTCAGTGGATATGACTTTGCAAGGAATTGGGAAATATTTGAAGAACTGGGGTTTTACTCCTCAAAAACGATTCGCCGGGCTTATGAATGCAATAATGAACGGGGTCGAATATGGCTGGAATGAATATCCATCAATAGCCTCCAAAGCCAAGCGTGAAAATGCGGAAATCCATTGGGGATCTGAAAGTACATCACTGTAGTGTTTTAGTGAATGGTTGGCGGAGAACAAAGCTTTTATTGAAGTATTTTACCTGCCGAGTTACAGCTTGGATCTAAATCCTGACGAATCACTCAATAGTGATTTAAAAAGCAACCTGAGCAAAAGCCGGAATCAAAGCAAAAAGGAGAATCGGAAAAACATGCGAAGGCACATATGCGCAGCCTCCAAAAATGTCCTCAACATATTATGGAATTTTTTTCAAAAAGAGTCAGTCAAATATGCAAGTTGAAATTACAGGTAGTTAAATTTCGGAGCAATAACAATTGGGGCATCTATTGAAAATCTTTTGATAGAGGTTCCTTTATGTTGGATTTTGAGCAAACTCAAAATAAAGGACAGGTGCACCTTTGTCAAACAACTCATCCCGTCACAAAATTCGGGACATCATCCAGAAAAAGTAAAAATGAAAAATAAGCGAATTTTATTGATTGGTGGTTGCGGTTCCATGGGAACATACCTCACTGAACTGTTGCTGAAAACGAACAATGATGTGGATATTGCAACCAATGTGCCAGGAACGATTTCCGCCCCGAATCTGAAATATATTCTTACCGATGCCCGTGATCTTGAAAATCTGAAAAAAGCTTCTCTCTGCTCATTATGATGGTGTGATTGATTTTTTGGATTACGCACACGCCGACTACCTGAAGCGTTACAGGCTGTTTCTGGAAAACTGTGGCCACTACATATTCCTTTCCAGCTATCGAGTCTATGCTGATCGAGACAAGATTACGACGGAAAACAGTCCGTTACAAAGAGATGTCAGTGAAGATGAAGAATTTCGCACTTCAGGAGACTATTCCATCTACAAGGCGCAGAATGAGGATTTGCTCCGCCAGTCAGTTTTTTCCAACTGGACTATTGTGCGTCCTTCCATCGTGTTTTCTCGTATGAGTTTTCCGCTGGTTTCTTTTGGCGCGTTGTGCATTTGGAATCGTGCCATGGAACATCGACCGACTTTGATGCCTGATGTCGCAGTGGATGTTTGTGCCTCCTGTACTTGGTCGGGGGATCTCGCAAAACTTTTTCATGGAGTACTTTTCAACTCTAAGTGTATGAAAGAGGCCTACACATTTTCCACGGCAGAGTATTTGACGTGGGGAGAGTTCGCGAAACTTTACCGGGAACTGATCGGCTTGGAGACTTGGACCATTCCGCTGGCGGAATATGAAAAAATTCGAGTTCGGGCGCAATGGAGCAGCTGGCAACTTCATTATGACCGGCTGTTTCATCGCCGGATGGATAATTCCAAAGTGTTGAAGGCCATCGGTATGACGCAAGCAGAGATGACGCCGGTTCGGAAAGCGCTGGAACTGGAATTCGCTCATTTGGATAAAAATTATCGGTTTACGGGGGACATGGATGATATTAGGAACATGGATCGGTATCTTGCCGCCAATGGTTCGTTCATAAGAAAATTCTGAAAATAGGGAGGTAATTTCAAAAGTATTAAATTTGGCGGACAGGAAAAAAGAGATGATAGTATCCAGATTGTCACCGGACGTCTGAAAATGCACCACTTGTGGGTACCCCAAAATGCACCACCAGTTTTGCTTAATAAACTACTTCTATAATGAATTTTCAAGAGTTCAGAAGAAAATTTTTTCTTCTTCTGAACAGTTGAAGCTGTTTTCGTATCAGATTCTGCTGGTAGTCAGACTTCAAACGGAATAAAAGGGAGCAGAGTGACCGATTATGCCGGATTGGAGCTGATTCAATTGAGTCAGTTACTTCTTTAATTCCTGCCGCAGCGCTATAAACTCAACAATCGCATAGGAAAACACCGCCAAGCATCAATTCCAACGCTTGGCGGCATTTCTCATCTTCATCGCAATGAAAGCTTATTGCGTTATTTGTTTCGCAGAAAACTACAAATACAGAACACCAATTGTTCTATACTGATAACGTAATCAGGAATTTCTGATTTACAACTGATATTTATTGTTTTTCTACTTTTTTGTTATATTCAACGCGACTGCGCTTCCGCTCATATTCCCGGGCTACTTCTTTGGTGTCGCGGGCCAGCAGTTCATCGAGCTTTTTTAAGGATTTCTCTATGTCCTTTGATGGCTTTACCGAGCAAGGGTTCTTTGCCTGTGGAATCGCTCTTGGATCGTATTTGTTCTTGTGCCGCTTGATGAAAAGGGAAATCCCCGGCAGGGGAGATTGTGATACCGTGCTTCTGCAGCATGGCTTGAATTTCCCGCAGGGTTTGACGCCGAAACCATGCCTTTAGAATTTCGTTCCGGTATGGCGTCAGTTTACTTTGGAATGGTGGTGTGCTTTCTTTCCCCGGCATAGTTGTTTTCTCCCTCAAACATCATACTATACAGGCTGATTCCCGGATTTCAAGTGTCATCATTTTTCATTTATGATCAGATAATTACGCCATATAAGCATTAAAATATTTAATGCTGTCAACGTACCTGTTTTCAAAGCGTTAAATCAGTTAACGCAATTTAACGCTTTTTCTGCCGGCCTAACGCAGTTAGATATAATGAGAGGGAACCAATAGATCAGTGACATGCGACGAAAGAAACTTGAAAAGGAGTGATATTGGATGTTTTGTAATCAAGAGGAAAGACGTGGGACTCTGTCCCACACCCTGGGATTTTCGGAGGCATTTTTCGCACCCGAAGATAAAAGAGAAGAGCCGGAGTTGGATCCTCCGGCATCTTCGGTATGCGGTCTGGATATTCCTTGATTGGTTGTGTCCCCACAGAGCCGATCTCCGCTTTTCCAGACAAATATAAATATGCCTCTTCCTTGCAAAAAGTCAAATTCTAAAAATCGGAGGCAGAAATGAAAAAAGATCATTATCGGAAACTTTATATCGGATTTGATGTATCCAGTAAGAAGATTGAAGTTTATGCCCGGACTGCCGACGAAGACAAGGGAGTGTCTATGCAAATAGAAAACTCTAAGAATTCCATCAAAGAATTTCTTGAAAAACTGCCAAGTTTGAAAGATACGGTGATTGCAATGGAAACCGGCTTTGATTCTCCATGGATGTCAGATTACGTCAAATCTTTTGGATGTGAAGTGCTCGTTTCGAATGCCAGGGACTTGCAGTTGATTTGGGGCAGTACTGCAAAGAGTGATCGCCGCGATGCGGAAATGCTGGCGCGTCTGGCATGCTTTGATAAAAAGCTGTTACATCCGATCGTACATGCGCAAGCGCAAAATCGCGATGATCTTTGCGTGATCAAAGCGCGTGATACCCTTGTTCGAACTAAAATCATGTTGATCAATACCGTTCGCAGTCTTATGCGTTCTCATGGAACCGATGTTTCTGAATTGACTCCGGAAAATTTTGCCCAGAAAGCACCTAAAATATTGCCAGCGGAACTTCGCCCCGCGCTTGAAGGATTGCTGTGTCAACTGGTCAGTATCAAGCAGGAAATCAAAAATTATGATCGTATTATCGCCAAGCTCTGCAAAAAATATCCGGAAACTGAAAAAATCAGGCAGGTAAAAGGCGTCGGTCCCATCACGGCTTTGGCGTTCTGTCTTGTAATCGGAGATCCGCGACGCTTTGGGAGCAAAGAGCGCTTGGCCTCGTATTTAGGGCTGACTCCTAAACGCGATCAGTCGGGAGAAATCGATAAACAATTGGGAATTACCAAGCATGGTAATACGTTTGTTCGGCGCTATTTGATCCAAGGGGCAAATTATATTTTGGGGCACTTTGGAGAAGATTGCGATCTGCGAACGTTTGGCATGCGTATCGCTGCGCGTGGAGGAAAAATAGCAAAAGAAAAAAGCTACGGTTGCCGTTGCTCGAAAGTTGAGTGGCGTAATCTATGCTCTTTGGCAAAGTGATGTTGCTTATGATCCACATTACAAAGAAAACCATCAAAAAAAGCAAGTTGCCTGAAACCTGTATGCATTGAAAATTAAAGTTCTGATTTTACTTTCAAGAAGATTTTAACGATTTTATCGCTCAATGTTCCGTCCGGCGACCGTGGAATACCCCTGGAGTCATGGGATGCCAAACCTGTAAAAAACTCGTTCGTTAGATTACGGCGTCCGCGACGGACTATATCATGCGTCTGGCTTGGCAGCCTATTTTTGAACGCGAATGGGAGCAAAACAGCGAGCGTTTTCAGATCGGCAAAAGCCTTCATTTGAAAAAAAAAAGACATTTCTGCAAACAAGCCCTTGACAATCCCTCTCATGGGAGGAGTATTGCGTTTCCTCTTTTCCTTTAACTTGAAAAATTGTTTCAATCTTTCAACCTAGAATTTGGAAATTGATTGTATCTGTTCTGAAGGGCTTTTATATTGATTTCAAGACCAGTTTTTATGGAGAGGAGGTGATTGGGTATGTTCAATATGACAAAGATCAAGGCCGTTCGTGGAGATGGGCGGTCGTTTTATATGAATCACCTTTCTTCCAATGACTATTATTCAGAAAATGAGAAGGTCAAAGGATTCTGGCGTGGGAATCTGGCTGATGATTTTGGATTATTCGGGAGTTCTGCCGGTTCGGAAGAGTTCTGCCTGTTTCAAAGGAACATCAATCCTTTGACGCATGAAAAGTTGACCAAACGGACTGTGACTGGCGGGATCAGGTTTTATGACTTTCAATGTGCGGCTCCGAAGTCCGTTTCCATCATCTCTTTTTTGAACGGAGGCTGGTTCAGGCTCATGAAGAGGCCGTAAACGAGGCTATGCGTGAACTGGAAAAACTTGCCGCAGTCCGTGTTCGCAAGGGAGAGAATGCGATGACCCGGAATTATCAAATAACCGGTCAGATCGTCTATGCCCGCTTTACGCATGATACCAGCCGATCGCTGGACCCACAGCTTCATACCCACAATGTTGTGGTGAACGTCACCAAAGATGAAGACGGCTGTTACAAGGCGCTGGAAACTCTGGAGATGTGCCGGGCAATCCGTTATGCCGGCAAGGTTTATCACAATCATCTGGCCCGGAAATGCCGCGAACTCGGATATGAGACCAGAAGCCATTGGGATGAAAAGGGGCGGATCGTCTGGTTCGATCTCGAAGGGGTTTCAGAGGAAATCATGGAACTCTACTCAAAACGCCGTAAAGAGATCGAAGAACAGGAGCGGAAGTTCATCGAGGAGCATGGCCGCAAGCCGACATTGGCGGAGAATAATTTCCTTTCGATGACGACGCGGGAAAGCAAGATGAAAACTTCTGACCGCGAGAAGGTTCGGCGGCTCCAGCTTTCGCAATTGAGGCCTGAGCAGCTTCGGGAGTTAAACCAGGTCGTGTGGACAGCCCGCAATCGAGGTTCGATTACATCTCCCGGTGATATTGCATTAGGAGTACGGATGATCCGGGAGGCGTTGCCGCAGCTTTATGAACGTGAAACGGTCTTGAGACTGGATAAAGTTCTGGCGGAAACTCTGAACCGGAATCTCGGGAGGATTGATCTCCAAACGCTGAAAAACGCGGTTCCGGAAGTGTCGGAACTGCGCAATCTGGGAGGATTGCCGGAAAATCCGTGGTTTTCACCGCAGGAAGTGATCGATCGGGAGCTATACGCGATTGAAGCCGTGGAAAACCAGCAGGGGCTTTTTGAACCGATCGCTCCGGGATTCCAGGCCTTTCCCGACCAGGAAAGCCGTCGGGATCAGGCCCGGATCATCACTGCCCTGCTTCAGTCGAAGGACCGTTATAATCTGTTTCGAGGAGTAGCCGGTTCCGGAAAAACTTCGACGCTGCAGGAGTTGTGCCGGGGACTCCGCAGCGGCGGGATGCAGCACATCTATCTGATCGCTCCGACCAACAGCGCGGTGGATGTTCTCAAGCAGGAGGGCTTCGAGCGGTCGAGTACCGTAGCAAGTTTTCTACAGGCTCCCGAGAAACCACCGGGCGGCAGTTATGTAATCATCGATGAATCCGGCCTGAACTCGCTGCGTGAAGGCGCCGAAATAATCCGGATTGCCAACGAGAACAACTACCGGGTGCTGTTCGTCGGCGATGCCCGGCAGCATTCCGCGGTGGAGAGCGGCGACTTCTTCCGGCTGCTGGAACATCATTCCAAGATCGCGTGTTTTTCGCTTTCCGCAATCCAACGGCAGAAGGTCGAACAGTACCGGAACGGCATAACCTATTGCGCAAGCGGCTATTTTGAACTCGGCTTCAGCACGCTCGATGAGGGCGGCTTCATTCATGAGGGGAAGAAAGACTATTTGAAAAACGCGGCGGAAAGCTATCTCGAATTCACGGAAAACGGCAGGCATCCGGAACGGTCGATCTTGGTGGCGCCGACGCATGAGGAGTGCGACAGCCTGACCGAAGCTGTCCGGGAACGGTTGAAAGAGGCCGGGACGATCGCCTGTGAGGGCCGGCCCCTGAAAGCATTCCGCAGTTGGCAGTGGGAAAAAGCACGGATTGCCGATCCGTCGAATTATCACCTCGGCATGGTCGTTTCCTTTGTGCGGAAGATGAAAGATATCGCGGAGGCCGGAGAAGCCGCTGTAGTGGAGTCGGTGGAGGAGGGGATGCTGAACTTCAGCAACGGGAAGTCGATCAGTCTTGCGCGTTCGGCCGGTTTCATCGAAGTCGGGGAGTTTCGTGAGATCGAGCTATGTCCCGGCGATATAATTCAATTCGGCGTTAATCTGAAGGATCGGAAGATCTACAACGGCAATCTGGCGATGATTACCGGCGATCCGGAAAAAATAGTGATGCTTAATTCCGACGGAACGCCGCGCGAACCGGTTGATTTTCCGAAGAACTGTGCGGCGATCAGCCACGGCTGGGTGACGACTTCGTACAAGTCACAGGGACGGACCGCCGATACGGTCGTGGCGGCGGCGCAGAAAATCGATCAGAAGAGTTTTTATGTCGCCCTGAGTCGCGGACGCATGAATATGGCGCTGCATTGTCCGGATAAGGAATTTTTGAAACAGCAGCTCTTACGGGAGGATACCCGACGTACAAGCGTTCACGATCTGGTCAGGAAAGGAGAAATTTCAGCAGGATGTCTGAAACATGAATTGCCGGATGAGGTTAAAGAACTTGCTGCCGGAAAGCGGCCGGATATGGAATATAAATCTGTGGACGGCAGATGGGCGAAATTGCAGGCATCTCTCAAAGGGATCGCAAATCGTGTCATGGAACGGGGCCGCCGGATCGCCGCCCGGCGAGCCCGGAATTCCCGATACGGATTCGGCCTCGTAACGGAAAAGACGTTGTTTGAAACGGAACGGGAACATGCTGTGGAAACCGTTCCGGCGGAACAGGCCGTACCGAAGCCGGAGGTTGAAAAAACTTCGATGTCGCCTATTGATGAGGCAAAGAAGTGGCTGCAGGAGCTGAAGCGCCGGAATATGACCAAAAACCAGGAGGTCAAAAACGAATCTCCGAGGGAAACGAAACCGGCGGCCGCCGTTGAACCGGTCAAGCTGGAACCGATTGTGCTGAAAGCGAAACATCCGCGACAGGAGGAAAGCAGTCTGCGTCCGGCAACTGTCGTCGATGATGTCAGGGAGTGGCTGGCCGAACTCAAACGGAAAACCATCGCAAAACGTGCTGCCCAGGCCAAAGAAATCCAGAAACCGGAAGCTGTCCCGATTACGCCGGAACCTCCGGAAATTTTGGAAAAGCCGAAGATTGTACCATCACCGGAAAAAACGCACGAACTCGAAAAAGGACCAAGCCGTGGCATGGATTTGTAATTGTGATGTATGGAAGGAACGGAATATGGAGAATAAAGGTTGGAGTGTTGTGTCGTCGGAAAATCATCTGCCGCGTTTATGGCTTATGCTGCCGGAAGGACATCTGCTGATCAGTTGGGAAACAATAGGGAAAGTCAGGGCTTCTCCGGATTTTCTCTCTATTTCGTTCGAATGCGAATATGGAGTGATTCAGATTAATTCGGCGACGACGTTACAGGAACTTTTTGAGAATCTTCAGTTGGAAAAACTCAGGCGGATCGACGGAACCAAGCTTCGAATTCGTCTGATCGCTCCGGCGTAATATCTGCTGCTTACTGGTAGAATAGAGGCAGATAGTTGCAAATAATCACACTGATAGGTATATTAAAAATCATAATAGTATGAAGTAATCTCAACAATGTGATGGGGAAGCGTGGTATGCCGAAGCAGACGAAAGACCAGAAGCGTAAAGCCAAGCTTGAAAAGCGACGGAAAGCCGGAGAGCGGCAGCTTCAGCAGCAAACGGAAATGTTGATCCGGATGCTGACGGAACTGTGCGCTCCTCTGCTGCCGGAGTATACCGATGACAGCAAAGGACCGGATTTGGCCGGGCGTGCGATTCTATATCGGCTGGGACAAATCGCCTGGGATATGGAAATCTCGCAGGATCTGAGCTTCAATGATTATGCCGGTAAACTCGGTTCTTTGGATGATGCTTCCCGGGAAATGATTCAAAAGACGTTGCCCGGCTGCGGGAACGGAAACGCCTCCTCTTTCCGAAAACGACATTGGGAATTCAAAACGTTTCCGTCAGCCTCCGTAATGGAGTTCCGGTGTTGAAACTTTCTCCGCAGGTCTTTGCCCATGTTTCGATGGAGCCGACACCTGAAATATGTCTGGCTGACGAATTCATGGCTGAACTTGAGAAATCCGCTTCGCAGGAAGAAGCGGAAGCCATGCGGAGATATCACAAGGCTGATTATCGATATCTGGGCGTCCGTGTGCCTGTGATAGCGAAAGCCGCCAAGGAGTTTGTCGCTTCGCATTCCGAGGCGGATATCCTTGCCTTGTGTGACGGTTTGTGGGCGCTGCGATGCCATGAAGCATATGTCGCTGTCGGGAAGCTGCTGGAACAGAAAGCCGTCAAAGATATGGATGCCGTCTGGGAACGGCTGGACCGTTATAAGGAAAACTTCCAGGCATGGGCGATGGCTGATTCGTTGATTCATGCCGCGGCCAAAGTGCTGAAAGAGAGACCGGGATATCTGAATGTCATGGAAAAAGAATGGCTGATTCACCGGAATATGTGGGTTCGGCGCGCCTGCCTGACTTTCACGCTCCACCGGCTGAAAGAAGGGGGAAATCCGCTCCCTTCGATGGATTGGGCGGAAAAGCTGGTGAAAGAACAGGAATGGTTCATTCAGAAAGCGGTTGCCTGGCATGTGCGTGAGTTGTCAAAGAAATTCCCGGTTGCGGCCAAAAAGTTTATTGAGAAATTTCGCGGCGACATGAAACCGTTTGCTCTCCGGGAAGCCGGAAAATACCTGTAAAACAGTTTCGGAACTCTGATTTCTCATTTTCCCATCCTGCTTGATTGTCTGAAGTCGGCGATATATATTATTCCGAGAGGAAAAAGATGTCAAACGAAGAATGCAATCACCCTCCGCTGATGGGAACGCCGGTTACGGCAGGTTTCCCGTCACCGGCAGAACAGTATATTGAATCTCCGTTGGACCTGAACGAATTGCTCGTCCATCGCCCGGCAGCAACTTTTTTTGTCCGTGCGGCGGGAGATTCCATGCTCAATGCCGGAATCCGGCCCGGCGATATTCTGGTTGTTGACCGCAGCTTGGAAGCAGCCGACGGATCAATCGTTATCGCGGCAGTGGACAATGAGTTCACGGTCAAATTTCTTCGGCGACGCGACGGGTGCGTTTCCCTTGAGCCGGCAAACCGAAAATACAGTCCCATTGTTTTTGAAGACGGTATGGAGTTACGCCTGTTCGGAGTGGTTACGGCAGTCATCCACCAGTTTGTAAAACAGGGACGCCCGTCATGATCGGTCTCATCGATGGGAACAACTTCTTCTGCAGTTGTGAACGGATATTCGATCCTTCACTGGAGAACAGACCGGTTGCCGTTCTGTCAAATAATGATTCATGCGCCATCAGCCGTTCCGCTGAATTCAAGGCGCTGAATATTCCCATGGGAACGCCGTATCATGAACTTGAACCGCTGATTCGCAGATATGGCCTGGTTCTCAAATCCAGCAATTACGCTTTGTATGGTGATATCTCACGCCGGATGGTTGCCATTCTCCATGATTTTTCTCCGGAGGTGGAACAATATTCCATTGACGAGGCGTATGTTCATATAACACTTCCAGCGGATCAGGATTATCACGATTGCGGTCTGAATATCCGCAGGACAATTTTGAAATGGCTTGGAATTCCCTGTGGAGTGGGTTTTGCGAAAACCAAAACTCTTGCTAAGATCGCCAATCATCTCGGCAAAAAAACTTCGGCAGGAGTCTTTGTCATGCCGGATAATCCGGAAAAATCTTGTCCAAAACGCCGGTTGGAGAAGTCTGGGGCGTGGGGCGGCGTCTTGCACCGAAGTTGGAGCAGCTCGGCATACGTTCCGCCTGGCAACTGGCATGTGCGGAGGATTCTTTTCTGCGCCGGAAATTCAACGTTACGCTCGCAATTACATCTCGGGAGTTGCGCGGAGAGCCTTTGATCGAACAGGATAATCCCGAAGAACTCTCTCAGAGCATCTCATGTTCGAGGTCATACGGCTATCCGGTGACAGAATTCAGTGATCTTTCCGAATCAGTGGCGACTTACATCGCCAGAGCCGCTGAAAAACTCCGAAGCGAAAAGCAGCTTGCGGCGGGGGTAAATATCTACTTCCAATATTATCCGGAATACCGTCCGGTTCCGCTCCCCGGAGGATTCTCCTCTACCACAGTTCCTTTTGATACGGCAACGGCCAACACCGGGAAAATGCTTGCCGCAATTCGGTCAAAACTGCGCGGAATTTTTATCGAGGGCAAACGCTACAAAAATCCGGCATCCTCTTTTTCGGGCTTGAACCGGAAAAAGCGCAGCAATTGAATCTGTTCGCAGATACTCGGCAGGATGAAAAAGATGCGCGCCTGTCGGAAGCTCTGGATCAAATCAATCGTAAATTCGGCAAAGGAACTTTGTTTCATCTTGCCGAGGGAATTGAGCGGCCATGGTCAATGAAGCGGAATATGCTCAGCCCGAATTACACAACGGACTGGAATCAATTGCCCGAAGTCAAATGACTACGATTGGAAAATTCGGCTTTCTCTTATACCCTGTGACATTCCCGATCATCCCTACATTGGTTTTCCTGAAATTAAATAAAACAGTTTTCGGGGTGAGATACGGTGTCACGTTACGGACATGTAAGAAATCACTTCCTTCACTTATGGGAATATTGGCCGTTTGCGACATGGCATCTCCTTACTGGCTGTTGTTGGTTGCCGAGTATATTTCCATAACCTGATCGACGTTGTGCAGGATCAGTGCGGCACGATGCGTTGCGGAGGTGCTGACCACGATGTTGCTGCAGCCGAGGAGCTGCTGGATCAGGGTTTGTGTGTAACTTACGCTTTGAATTTGGTTCCTGCGGAGGGTGTGGTTGAAGCGGATCAGTACTCCGCCTTCGCTGGTTATGCTTTGAGTGCTGATCGTGTAAAAACTGATTCTTCCGAAGCAAGATGACGTGAAGGATTCTGACGGCGATCGTCAACGGAATCAGGATCGTTCGAGATAAATGACCGGCAGATTCAGTTTGTTGTCATTGCAGAGAAAGCCGAGAATACCGCTGAGCAGCAGAGTTCCAAGGCCGATGCTTATCGTGGTGCCAATGCTGAACCAGATGATGTTCCAGACTGCTTGGGCGACAAAAAGGAAACGGTTGCTTTTGATGCGATAGAGGATTTTTTCATTTTTGTTGTTCATCTAAGTTTCCTTTCCGAGTTTTGTCCCTCGCTTCCAGCGGGGACAAAACTCCCATCAAAAAAAACGGGCGGTGATAAAACCGCCCGGAGCCGGATACATTGTGAACCACAGCAATTTGAGCAAATTTTCACGGTTCCAGCTCGTTGATGTCAGAGGCCGTGTAGATGGTTTTATCCAACGGTGCTTCCTGACAGCATTCGGAGGCAAGAGCATGGTGAACGAAATCCCGGCAGATCATCCGCAGGTCGTCATCCAGCGACGGATCGGCATCCGGATAAGTTGTCGGGCAGAGTCCCGGCAGGAAGAAGGGCGGCATACTCCGTTTTGCTTTCAAGTTCAACTGCCAGTTGCAGAATTTTACCGCCTGATGCCCAGTCTTCCGGATGAGCTTGAACATCTCCTCTGCATGGTCCGGAAAAGCATCAGGAGTTTGCGGTCGCTGCCGCAGCCATTTTTCCAAGACGTCATCGTCAACTGGATTGGGCATCACAGGGAGCCGCCATCCGCAGTTGCTGCATTGGTAATGAGAGTTCAGACTGTCATGGATTTTCGGAAAACCATAAACCAGTTCGCCATTTTGATAATGGATTTCTTCCGAAACGATGCAGTCGGTCATCACGACTTCGATTGATCTCGTCTTGCAGCTCGGGCAGATGAACACCGGATCATCAGACACAGATGTGGATTCCGGCAGATACATATTTTCGGCATATCTGCGGATGTCATTGATCTGTTCCACCGTATAGGTTTTCAGCCAGTTCAAAGCGGCATCGGAAATTTTTCCTTCCGCGATTTCACATCGAAAATCGCCGTCATCAACCTCCAACTGCCAGTGGCCTTTCAGGTGGAGGTTGAAATTCTCGTAAAGCCAGCGATCAAGTTCCAGAAGATAATTGTCGAGATTGCGTGATACTTCACTTGAGGGGAAATCGATGTCGATATACAGAGGCGAACTTGTTGAAAGCAGTTCAGCAATAAACTCTCCCTGACCCGGCTTTTCGTTTTGAAAGCGAGCCAGCAGTTCATCCCGTTGCTTCACTGTTTTGCAAATGACAAACAGCGAGCTGTAAGCAGAGCCATAACTCATTGTGATATTTCCTTTTGAGTAATTTATTGTTCAGCGATAATTGTACGGTCTCCATTGGGGTCTATGGCTTCAAGCATATCGCCAGTTTCTTCGATGCAGGTATAGCCGAGTTTTTCGGCAGCGGAGATAATCTCCCGCTCCGCGTAAGTCCCGCACCGATTCAATTCGGCTGCGATATCACTTGCTTTGATGTTCCAGATTGCATACATGGAATTAGCCCTCTTTGTTCTCTTCTGTTTCGTGCCAGTCGTGTCCGCATGACCAGCAGATACAGCGGTTTTCATATTCGCGGGTTTCCTCGTTCAGGATGCGGTCGATGACCTGAATTTCGTTACCGCCGCATTCCGGGCAGTGCTCCGTCAGAGTGTAAATTTGTCCCATGTCATGCTTCCCATTGCCGAGTGGTTTCTTCTGAAATCTGTGTCCCGCCAGCATCACAGATATGAACGACGATTCCAGCCTTCAGCGGGCCGTTCGGCTTGCCGGTGGAATCCAGCCCATACCAATTTCGGAAAGTTTTCATGCGGCTTTCTCCTGCGTTTGAACGGGCTTGAGAATGTAATCCACCGCTTTCTGAGCCTTCTGTGCGGCCTGCAATACCAGCTTTTTGTCGTTGCGCAGATGTTCCAGCCAGTTCTGGATGTAGGCGGCGGAGTTTTTGATTGTGGCGTGTTCGATTCCGGTCTGCGTACAGAGGAATGCGGCGCCCATTTCGGCGATCAGCTCCTCTTTGGAGTAGACTTCGCTGCCGAAACTGATGTGTTCCATTCCGGGGCGGTTCAGCCGGGATTTGTGTCCGGTAGAATGCGTGGCTTCATGAAACAGGGTGCTGTAGTATTCCTCCTCATTCTCAAACTGGACGCGGTTGGGCATTCTGATCCGGTCCTGTGACGGGCTGTAGCTGGCGCTGTTGCCGCCGTGGATGATCGGCGGGCACTCCTCATACCCTGCGATGATCTCCTCGGCGGCTTCGATCGGATTGAATTCGATGATTGCCCGTGGCGGAAGCTGCGGAATGTGCTTTGCCGGAATAGCATATGTCTGTTCGAGATTGTAAACGGTATAAAAGCGCAATACCGGCAATACGGTGTCCTCGTCTTTTTCAAACAGTTTCCAGAATACGACAGCCGTGCCTCCCTCGTTCGGACGCAGTTCGCCTCCGAGTTTCCGGAGCTGCCGCATGGTCAGCCAGAACGGCGAAGCATACGGACTCATCGCCAGCAGAATCGCATTGATTCCGCGATAGGGTTTCCCGCTGATCAGATTGCGGTGACGCCATTCTTCCGGGCGCCACGGACAATGCCACGGAATCCTGCCCTTTTCGAGTTCGGCAATCATCCGGTCGGTGATTTCCTGATAGATATCCTGCATGATTTCACCTCACGCCGCGTCGTCCGGATAGTCGTCATCCTCATCCGCCAGTTCCGGATCGTGCTCCAGAACGAACTGGTAGGCTTTCAGTTCGCGCGAGCTGTTCCAGTGGAAATACACTTCGCCCTTCGCTTTGCGCATCGGGAAGCCGAGCTCCACCGCGCGGTTCACGATCTCCGTCATGGTCATTTCATTGATTTTCGTACCCATTCTGCACCTCCTGTGGTTGGTTGTTGATTTCACCTTTCACTGACGAAACGCCCGCCCGTCCGCCCTTTCGGCGGCGGAGCGGCGTTTCCAAGGTGAAATCAACACCGGATTCGATCCTCAGGCCGCTTGGGGCACGGGCTGTTTCGCCTCGGCTCTGGCCAACGCCTCCCAGGCTTTCGGATCGGGCAACAGGGCGGTAGCTTCTTCGAGCGCCTTGGCCAGATCGAACTGTACCAGCCCCGCAATCAACTCCGCTTCCTGCCAGCGCGGTTCTTCGGGACCGCTCTGCCCATAGGTGAGTTCGGAAAAGATATTTTCGCAGACCCGGTTCCAGAGCAGATCGTCGAGCTGTCCGGAGGCGGTCAGTTCCCGTGCATCGAGGGAGCAGTAGCTTTGAATTTTGTCCGGCAGGCCGACTGCATTGACATGCTTTTTCGTTTTGTAGTCGAACTGGCTGCCGCAGGCCGGCTTGGTCCCTTTGCAGGCGATCATCAGGTAAATCGCGGTCCGGGAGGGAGTCGCGGCTTTGCCATCCCTGATCGCGGCCATCAGCATGTCGATGGCCTTGCGTTTGCGCTGGCGCATCTTCGCTTCCTTGCGCTCGGCCAGCGTTTTGCTCTTTTTCGGAGCGGCTTCCTCAGAGGCTTTCGGACGCTGGATCGTGATTTTCGTTCCCGCGCGCGGCCCGTCCGCGATGATCGCCGGAACACCTTCCTCCGGTTTGTCGGTTTCGCGCCAGTCGCCGGGACCGAGAACCGGATTTCCTGCCAATGGATCTTCATCATCTTTTTGGTCATCCTCTTCCTGAGTGTGGTACTTCTGCGATACAAGAACCGTCTCCGGCTCCTGTGCGGCAAGGCCGGCCACATATTCCTTGCGCTTCTTTTCCAGATATTCCCGGTTCATGCAGCGCGGTTCGGGGAGCAGATTGGCGAACAGAAAACCGGAATCCCGGCGTTCCCGGCAGGCCGGGCATTCGCCGCACCCTTCTTCCGGCCACGGCAGGCTCGACAGCAGTGTGGCGAACCGGTCATACAGCGTTTCGCTGAATTTGCGTACGCTCATGGTTTTCAACTCCCGGCCCTCGACGCCGCGGATGTAATCGAAAATATTATCCTGAATCTCCGGCGGAAACGTCGCGATCGTTTCGTAGTGCGAAACCGTCATATAGCCGAAGGTCTTGCCTTCCATCGCCTTCTTCCAGAGTTCGGAAAGATTCAGCAGATTGAGCCGGCGCGCCACCCAGCTCGGAGAGTGGCCGATCTCCGCGGCGAGGCCGTCCAGAGTCGGGAATTTTTCCCGCATGGAATAAAGTTTGGCGATCTCTTCCGCCAGCGAGAGGTTCGTGTGCTGGTTCGCCAGATAAGCGTTGATTTCGAATCGCCGTCGATCAGGATCGCATCCTGACCGAGTTCGAGTTCCGTGAATTTGAAGTCGAGCAGCGCCAGAAAACGGCGGCGGCCGTCGTCCACCGCATAATCGTAATCGGGATTGTTTTCCAACTTCTTCAGCGCGACCGGCTGCAGCAGCGGCTTCAGGCCTTTGTCCAGCCGGCTCCTGATGCTTGCACGCAGGTGCATGTCATCCGCTTTGTTGTAGGTACGGTCCGGTTCACACTGAATTCGACTGACGGGAAGTTTCGTGTTCATGTTCTGCTTTCCTTTCGCGTTGAGGATATTCCGTCGGGAATTTCCCGGCTCACCTCGCAGGGCCGGGAAATTCCTTGCTTCGCAGACAAATCACCCGGCGCTTTGCGCCGGAGAGATAATAGATAAAAGGTTGCATCTTATGCTTGGGAAATCGTTTTGGTCTTTATTGGGGAGCTTATTGATGAAATAGATGGCTATAAAATACCGGAAAACTATTTTTGTAAATCGGCAACAAGCTGTTGCCGATTTACTCTTCAGCTCTGAAAACATAACATTGAGAATACTTCAAACACGATTTATCGATGTTGAAGAGATTAACTTTGAGAAGAATATTCTCTTGATTTTTTATCAATAAAGTGTATAGTTGTCATGTACACTTTGGAGGTATGCAATGGAAGCAAGTATCCTTGATCTGAGAAAAATATGAAGAAAGTCATGTCGGCGCTCGAACGCAATGAGCGTGTGACGCTGACTCGCCGCCGTCGCAAGATGGCGGTTATCGTACCTGCCGGTGAAAAGCAGGCCAGGAAGATAAAAGCTGCCGACCTTGCGGCATTCGGCATGTGGGCCGACCGTGAAGATATGCAGGATGTTTCCGCGTATGTTCGCGAACTTCGTAAGCCGAGGAGTTTCTGATGCTCTTCGATACCGATGTGTTGATCTGGGCCTTGCGCGGTAATCCGAAGGCGGCGGCAGTGATTGACGGTGCGGAAGACCGTTTCATTTCCGCCGTCACTTACATGGAGCTGATTCAGGGAGCACGAAATAAGGCCGAGCAAAAGCTGATCAAGGATTTTCTGTCCTCGCTGGGCTTTCAAACCGTGCCGATTGATGAAAACATCTCGCTTCGGGCGACCGTTTTCATGGAGGAATTCTGTTTAAAATCCGGCATGGGACTCGCTGATGCTTTGATTTTTTGCGACTGCCTGTGAGCATACAATGACTCTTTGCAGTGCCAATAAAAAACATTATAAGGAAATCGCTTCATTGACGGCGAAAAGAATTTCGACCGTAGATTAAGAATATACAGATATAGAAACTTCCTGTCTTGCTTTTGAAATAATTCTATATCATTTGATTTTTTGTTCTTGGAAAGTATATTAACGCCGTGTGCAAGTTTTATTGGTAAAAAACGAAAAGAGCATGCTTGGGCTATTAATAGCCGAAATATCGATTAAGTTAGGTTAGCTGCAACCAACTTAGAAAGGTATTCAAGCATGCTCACGGAAGACTATATCACCGAAGTGTATTGTTTCATAGACGACATGATGAAAGAATGTTGGAAAAATATCAGGAAGCGTGGTCCAGATCCGAAATTATCGGATGCGGAAGTAATAACGATGGAAATTGCGGGAGAGTCGCTGGGGATGGATTGCGACAAAACCATTCACCGTTACTTTCGAGACCATTGGCGGCACTTGTTTCCGAACCTTGGAACTCGAACCACCTTTTTGCGACAGGCGGCCAATCTTTGGAGAGTCAAGCAGGAAATTCGGAGAATTCTGCTCACCCGTCTTTTGCCGAATGGCAGCCGAATCAGCATTGTTGATGGGTTTCCGATGCCGGTCTGTGGTTTCAGGAGAGCTCATTTTTCCAAACTATTCAAGGGAGAGGCAACTTATGGATATTGTGCCGCAAAAGCGATGACTTATTACGGCTTGAAAGGGCATCTGCTGATAGATTTGAGCGGAATTATTGTTGATTGCACGGTTGCTTCAGCGAATATCGATGAACGTGAGATGCTTCTGGAAATGCATTCTGAGCCTGGTTCAATTGTGCTTGGCGATAAAGGATATATTTGCAATAAGACAATGAAAGCTGAGTTTGGTGCTCTCGGAATTTTACTGCACACACCCTTGCGCTCCAACATGAAAGACGATAGGTCCCCGAGGAGGTAAAAGCCCTGAATAATCAGAGGCGCTTTGATTGAAACCGTCATCGCTCAATTGACTGAGCGTTTCAATGCCGAAAAAATCAGAGCCCGAGATTTATGGCATTTGACTGTTCGGATTAGCAGGAAATTGTTGGCACATTCCATCAATTGCTGTATCAACCAGAAATATGGGAATTCGCTTCTACAATTTGAACGGATTTTTTGTTAAAAAACTTGCACACGGCGTATATTATTGTTATTGTCCCAAATTTTGTGAAGAACACTTGTAATTTCCAACGCCGATGACGACGTTGCCGATAATATCCATGCGTTTTTGCCAGTAGTCCTCCCATGCTCCGGCGTTGGCAAACCGTTTCAATATGATTCTCGCAACTTTCGTTACGCCTTTGTCGCTCCACCCGTAGGCAATCTTCTTGATCCTGCGGCCCAATTCCCCGGATAACTCTTTCGACCATCGACGAGGCTCTGGGAGAGATCAGTCCCCATTTCAGCCAGCGGCGAACGTAGCCGAACATGCCGATTTTCGCCCGACGCATATAGGTCGCCGCCGCCTCGTAACCGTGCCCTTGAAAATATCCGATCAGTTGGTCTATGGCCGCTTCGGTTTTCTCCATTCTCGCCTCAATATCGCTTTTTTCCTGCTCGGAAACCGATTGAAAATCCTCTTGCGGCAATTCGATCGCCAACGCTCCGGCCAATGCGTCCTGAATTGGTTTTGAATCCGCCTTGCGTCCGCCGTCCTGGTACATTGCGTGGTACAAATCCCGATTGATGTGCCAGTGGCAGCGTTGCTGTTCCGAAGCGTATTCGGCAAATGCTTCGGATAATCCCAGTTCGCCATCGCAGATCAGAATGCTGCCGTCCGGGAGCTTCATCTCTTGCTCTTTCCATTGCTTATTGATCGTGTCCCAACTGGTTCCAGCCCAACTTCCCAGTGGGAAGATTTCTCCCTTTTGGGTAATGCCGATGACTACTTTCAAATCGCCTTTGCGTGCCTTGCCGTCACGCCCCTCGCCCTTGAAGCCGGTTCCGTCAGGCATGATCTGAATCGGAACGGAACCGATCACCTGCCTGGAAAGATCGATTTCATCGCAATCCGTTCGTAATACCCAGCCATGCGCGGTATGAAATGACACCGGTAATTTGCCATCACGCGCCAAATCTCGAACGGCTCGACGATAATTTGTTTCGCTCGCGGCTTCGATCACCAACTTTTCCAGTTCATTGGTTTTCGTCTGATAACGCCCCAGATGAATGAACCGCTGCAGCGGCGAGAACGTCTTGCCGCAAGCGGAACAACTCACCCGCCAAAACGACATTTTGAACTCGCCAAGACTGGTGCGAATACGACGCTCAAAGCTGCCATTCATGCGGAGGTGGCCGCTGTCACAACACTTCATCGCATCCGTTTTACCATGAAAGATTCGGTACATCAGAATCTCCTGAACCATCTGCAAGATCATCTTCAGCAGCTCGCCGAAAGCCTTGCGTTCATACACATCGCCCAGTTTTACCACGAGTTCGTCCAACGAAAAGCCAGTCTCAGCTTGACAAAACGATAGATCCATGCTAATTTTACCTTGCATCTGCTTCCCTTTATGTTGAGTCGTTGAGTAAACTCAAAATAAAAAGGCAGATGCAACTTTGTCAAACAACACGTCCCATCACAAAATTTGGGACATTAACATATTATTGTCAAAGTAGGAAATCTTTGGAGGTTTATTATGGCAAAAACTGCTGACATGCAAAAAAAGACAATCGCAGCCAAAGGAACTTCCATATCCGCGCGGGAAGTAAGGGCATGTTTTGCTCAGCTTTCCCGCTCTCCGAAATCTTCACGGGCCTTTCTGCAAAAAATAGGTGTAACATCCAGAAAAAGAGAGGCCGTTTCCAAATGAGAAACTCCCTGCCGCAGTTTGTTCTGGGGTATCATGGGTGTGATTTATCTTTGGTTCGGCAACTGCTGAATGCAGAAACTCAATTAAAATTCAGCAGAAACTCCTATGACTGGCTGGGCAGCGGTATTTATTTTTGGGAAAACGCCCCTTGCCGGGCCATGGACTGGGCGCTTGAATGTCAAAAAAATTCCCGGATAACAAAGGGAAAAGTAATTGAACCGGCTGTGATCGGGGTTATTCTTGACTTGGGGAATTGCCTCAATCTGACGGACTCCCGCCATCAGGATGTAATACGGGAAGCCTACCGCGGCATATGTGACCTTTGTGCGGCACAGTCGGAACAGTTACCGAAAAATACGGAAAAAAGCAGGAAATTGGACTGTGCCGTCATTAATGCGGCGGTAGAACTGAACAAGGAAAAGGGATATCCTGACTTCGATTCAATCAGGAGTCCCTATTTCGAAGGGGAACCTATTTATCCCAACGCATATTTCATGGAAAAGACTCATATTCAAATTTGTGTTCGCAATCCGGAATGTATTAAAGGATACTTTTTACCAAGTGATTTTCTGGAAAAGTAAATCCGTATTTGGTTATGCACTCTTCTCCTCGGCTGTATCTTCCTCGCCGCCGTCGAGGATTTCGACGTTACCGAGGGCTTTGACTTTACCGAGCATGGGGAAATAGTCAGAGAGAAGCGGCTCTTCCTTGGATTCATATCGTTTGCGCATCCCTTCGCTGGTTTTGTTGAGTTCATAGATGATCTGTTCGAGCTCCAGCGACAGGGCGCTGCGCTCGCCGGCCGCATCGAACTCTTCGGGCGGAGTTGACCGGAGCTTGGCGAGCCGGGCGATCTTCGCCGCCAGCTCCTGACGGCTTTTTTCCAGTTCCCTGACTTTGTTCGCGACGAGATTACGGATGCCGCTGAGCAGTTTTTCGGCGTCATCCGCTTCTTTTCTGCAGTTGCACCGGGAGGTTCGGGAGTTTCAGGTCGGCGAACTGATACTGCACGCATGACTGCTTGGTGTCATAATCGAGCCACCCCCTGCACCCCTTGGCGACCAGTTGGAATTTGAGCGTACCGATGGTCAGCGGCTTCATGATCTGCATCCCTCCGGATCTGCAAACGAACTGTTCCTCGCGGCAGCTCTGAAGGCGTCGCGCAGGATGTTGTCCAACACTTCCATTTTGTTTTTCAGCGTCCCGGTCAGCTCCCGGTCACCGTAGTAGATCGGGGAGGCTGCCGAGCGGGAGCTCCGGATAAGCTTGAATGAATTTTTCCAGCTCCGGGATCTCTTTTTGCATCTCGGGGATCTGCCGGGCCAGCGCCTTCTGCTGCTCCTGCCGGCTGCGGAGATTCCGCCGGTATTGGAACTCCAGTACATCCAGCTCCTTGAGGCGGGTTTCGATTACGACCTTGCGCCTGAGTTTCGGATTGCCGGAAATCGCTGCCGAGAAGCTGGCGTAGTCCAGCGCGCAGTCATCGTTGATCTCCTGCACGGTGCGGGAGCTGCGGCCCTTCATCGCATCGTTGATGAATTTCTGCTTGCGTTCGAGGATCGCGTACATTCCGGCATCAAGCGTCTGCTCGATTCCATAGCGGATGATCTCCACCTCTTCGAGGATGTTGCCCTGACGAACGATGCGTCCCTTGCGCTGCTCCACGTCGGCAGGCCGGAACGGACAGTCGAGGTCGTGTTCGACCGCGAGGCGTTCCTGAATGTTGACGCCGGTTCCGAGCTTCATGGTCGAGCCGATGATTATGCGGACCTCTCCCGAATTCACCCGCTCGAACAGGTCGGCTTTCTGCTTGTCGGTGTTGTAGTCGCCGATTACGGCGATCTCATCGGCGGGGATGCCGTTGGCGACCAGTTTGCGCTTGATTTCCTGCCAGGCATTGAACAGCTCGACGCCGTTGCAGACATTGCGGTAAAGGTCGCAAAAACCACCTGCGCCCCTTTGACGGCCCCATAGGTCCGGTATTTGTCAAGAATATTGCGGACGCAGACATTCAGCTTGGATTCCGGGTCATCCTGAAACCGGGGATCGATCAGCCTCGGATCGATCGTCACCTTGCGGCTCATGCCGTAAATCAGCAGCGGAATATGCGAAAGCAGCCGCTTGTCCGGATGATCCTCATACCATTCGTACAGGTCGCAGAGGTAGTTCATGAATCTGGAAATCACCGGGCTGCGGGGAATATTGACCTGTTCGGGACGGCCCCCTTTGATCGGAGGACGCTCCACTCCGGCCAGATCTTCTTCCAGAATCACGTCGGCGACACTTCGGAACATCTTCGAAAGTTCGATCACGTTGCAGTATTTGGCGAAGCGCTGTATCATCCGGAAGCGTCCCGCCGCATCCTGTTCCAGCGCCACCTCCACGCCGCAGAATACCGAAGCGAAACGGTCGAAGGTGCTGATGCCGAACTCCTCCAGCGTCGCGGGGCTGATGTAGCGGATCATGTTCCAAAGTTCCGCAATGGTATTGGTGACCGGCGTCCCCGTGGAAAAGTAGATGTTGCGGCCGCCGGTTTTCTCCATGATATGACGGATTTTCAGGCACAATGAGAACGCCCTCTGGCTGGCGCCGCGGTCAAGTCCCCGGATGCGCTGCAGCTTGGTCGGGAAGAAGTTGCGTTTGTAGGCGTGCGCTTCATCAATCATCAGCGCGTCGATGCCGAGGTCCGAGAAATAGATGATATCCTCTTCGGCTTTTCTGTCGTTCAGCTTGTCGAGCATCTTCAGCAGGCGCTTTTTCTGCCGTTCCACATTCTTGATGGTGGCCTGATCCTCGCTCTCTTCGATGATCTGTTCAAGCTCGGCGATCTGCTCTTCATAATGCCGGGCCACCAAATCGGGATCGTCCTTGATCATATCGAACGAGGATTGCGCCATAATCACCATATCCCAGTCGCCGACCGCGATTCGGGACATGAACCGCTTCCCGCTTCTCCCTGACCAGATCCTTCTTGTCGGCGATCAGGATTTGGGCGTGGGGATAGAGCTTCGGGGCGAATTCGGCGAACTGGCGCAGCGTCGCATTCTGGACCACGATCAGCGTTTTGCTCGCCAGCCGGAGCCGCTTCAATTCCATCGCTCCGGTGACCATGATGGCGGTTTTACCGGCTCCGACGCAGTGCGCCAGCAGGGCGTTGCCCTCGATGCAGCGGCTGACCGCCCGCTTCTGATACTCCCGCAGGATGAATTTCCTGCCGTTGACGATGTCGACTGCTCCGGGATAAACGTCGAAGGCGGGCAGCTCGTACTGCCGCGTCACGTGGGAGTTGAAAATGGCGTTGTAGATATTTTCCAGTTGTTCGGCGGCCTCCGGAGAATCCATGACGTAGTTGCGGAACCGGTTTTTCAACTCGTTTTTGTATCGCCGGGCGGTCAATGTCGCCTCCTGGTCGAGCACCAGCTTTTCCTCATTGTCCGCATCGTACTCTTTGCGGTACACAGCCGGTTCTTTCAGGTTCAGAGCAGCTTCTACCAGCCGGAAAAGGTTCCAGTCGGCGATCTGGAACTCCGTCACGCTGTATCGCTCGGCGAAGTCCGCCGTCACATACCATTTGTCCTCGGCTTTCGCATAGGATACCCGGCATCTGGTCTCGAAAGAGGTTTCGAGCCAGTTTTGAACGATCTCCGGCGGAATCCAGAAACTGCCCAGCTGGAAGTCGATCTCCTCGATCCGCAGCGGTTTGGGCTGCACCGCTTCCAGCGCCGGAACGTTCTGCGGAGCCAGTTCGCGGGCGATCTGCAGTTTCCGGACGACATTCCCCGAAAGGTATTCGCTTTTTGAGCTGGATTTCCCGCGTGACCGGTTCCTCGAAAAACTCGCCGGAGGCCAGCAGCAGCTTCAGGGCTTCCGCCTGATTGAGCTTCACCAGCTCCGCAACGTATTCCATGTCAATCCGGTGCCGGTAGGCGTGGGAGATCAGGCCCGCCTGTACGATGTCCTCTGCCGAATCCGGTTCTTTCCACGGGTGCTGCGTTCGCTTGAAATAGATGTCGCCCTTTTCGTAGACCAGCTTATGCGTTTTGATGCCGTCAAGCGTCGTTTCCACCACCTTGCGGATGTTTTCGGTCGCAGCGAGTTTTCAGATAATCCGGATCCTCCTGCATATTGCGGTGGACGATCCGGTTGTTGAGGCGGCCGAACTGCCTGATATGGTAGTCGTATTGACGGTTCAGCAGGGCCCGCTTCCCTTCGATGGCGATGGCGGCGGCCTGCGGGTCGAGCTGAAGCGCCAGCAGGGTGTTCAAGGTCTCCTTGAAGTCGATGAAGTGTTCCAGCTTGCGCCGTTCGTTGCCGGAAAACTCCCGTCCGTTCCTGTCGGTGAACAGTACTCCCCGGTGGTTGCGGCACTGCCAGATGCGGTTGTCAAACTGGAACAGGGTGTATTCGCGCATGGGATACGGCAGTTCGACTTCCAGAGGTTGTTCTCCGGTGTCTCCGAAGAGATCGGGCTCCGGCTGTTCGACCTGCTGTACTGCCAGCTCCGGCACGGTCAGAAGTTCCGCCAGCGGCCGGCTGAACGGCAGGATAGTGGCGTTGCCGCCCCTGCCGTACATCTTCCCGGTATTGGACGGAGTTCCGAGAACCATTTCCGGATGGGCGGCAAAATATTCATTCACCCGCATGATTCCGGTGTGGTCCGGCGTCTCAATCGCTTGGAGTTCAAGGAATTTTTCCCTGTTTTCCGCTCCCTTCTGCAATATCAGGATATCCGCGACCACTTCGGTGCCAACCTCTTCGAATGCGGTGTTCGGCAGGCGGATCGCGGCAAGCAAGGCGGCTCTCGAAGCGAAGTTGCCTCTGGCATTGACCGACTTGGAATCCATCGTGGAGGCGGAGGTCAGCAGAATCGCCAGCCCGCCCGGCTTCAGCGCGTCCAGTGCGCGCGCAATGCAGTAATTGTGCAGGTTGTAGCCGACATAATCCGAATCGTGCGGCCCGACCTGATCGAACGGAACATTGCCGATGACCAGATCCAGCGAATTGCGTTTAATCAATGTTTTGGCGAGATCATCGATGATGATTCGCGCATTCGGATAGAGTTGCCGCATGATCCGCCCTGAGATGTCGTCGATTTCCACCGCCGTGAAGCGGCCGCGGATCTGTTCCGGCATCATTCCGATAAAGTGGCCGACGCCGGCGCCGAACTCCCCGAACTCGCCTCCGGCGATCCCCGCCTTTTCCGCGATTTTCCACAGAAATTCGATCAGGAACTTCGGCGTGTAGTGGGAGTTCAACGTCGAGGCGCGGGCCGAAACGTACTCCTGAGCGGTCAGTGCCGCTTTGAGTTCCTCATACTCACGGGCGAACTCCTGCCGGTCGGGATCGAACGCCTGCGGAATCCCGCCCCAACCGGAGTATTGAATCAACTGCCGGCATTCGTCATCCGATGGGGAGCGGCCGGAGTGTTCCAGCTCCTTCAAAAGCCGGATCGCGGTGAGGTTGGCCGCAATTTTGTGTTTGGCCCCAGCCGGATACAGCACGTCCTCCGGCCTGATCCGATAGCTGCTGCGGGGAATGTCTGCAATCGGTTTCAGTGCGGCGGGCGATGTGAAGCGAGGCTTCCGGCCCAGGCTCTCCAGCGGCGGCAGCGCCAGAGATTCTTCCGGCGCCTCAAGGTCGAACAGATCGAAATTCAGTGCTTCCATGATAAATCCCTTTTTGCATGATGCCTTTTTCATCAGGCAGCTTCGCAGCCTTTGAACGCATTGCGGTATTGTGCCGGAAACAGGTAGGAAGTGGAATAAAGATTCTTGCGCAGTTTGGCGATGTCGAGTGTTTGGCTTTTCTGCGCATATCGTTTACAGGATTCGTAGTGGTCCCGGATGCGGAACGCCATTTCCAGGTCAAGTACGGTCGGGTGCTCTTTTACCAGCACCTTTTCATTGAAAAAGTTTTTTAACCTTATAGCCGATCTGTTCAAAGTTGCTGAAAATGTCGGCGCAGGGATCATCCTCCTTGAAATAGAGAATATTGCAGCAGTCGATATCCGGAACCGGGCCGGAAAGTTCGGCGGCGCGTTTCAGCGTATTCTCGCCATAGGCCATGAACTCGGAACAGGAGCCGTCGCGTCCCCAGTCGCGGCCGCGCCGCCTTGAGCATGCCTCCGTATACATCGGCGGCCATCTGGCAGATCGTCTTCATCACCTCATATTTGCGGCCGGCTGCGATCGGCCAGTGATTGTAACAGATCGGGTGCAGATTGCTTTCGGCGGTATCGGTGATCAACGCATAGATCATCTCCCGTTCGCCCCGGCATTGATAGGCTTTCATGCTGCGAAGAAGAGTCGAACTCATTATGCTGTCCTCCCGATTTCGTTGATGGTGTCGATCAAATCCATCCGGGTAAAGGTCAGATGGGCCGTCTTGGATTTTTCATAAAATTTCGCCCGGAAATACGGACACTCAAATTCCAGCTGATGGCGTTGTACAGCCTCATTCATCCGGCAGACGAGGCTGTCGCTGTAGTCCGGCAACGGTTTGCGGTCCAAGAGAAGCAGGGCTTTTTCCAACAGCTCCCAGGCCGGAGTGTAGCAGCTCGAAAAAGAGATGGAGCCGTATGCGGCGCAACTGTAAACGGTTTTCTGCCGGATCGGCTCCTTTTTGGCATAATTCGGACTGAAATACCGGAATGCTTCCCGGACCACATTTTTCACGAAGCTGCCTTCGGTCTCTTTCAGCTTCTGTAAAACATGGATGATACTTTCCTCGGTGAATGCGCCGAAAACGCCGCTGTTGATTTGCTCCTCAAGACTGCAACGGTCGTCCCGGGTGGCTGCTTCCATGACTCCGGTATTGCCGAGCAGCAAACGCCAGCAGCCTTTTTCCAGCCGCCTCCGGTAGTCGGCAAGATCGCGGTCATCAAGATTGTTCAGGTTCAGGCCGCCGCGGCGTTCGTCGAACGGATTGAAACCGGTGACTTTTCCGTCATTGACGTTCGTCATGGCGATCACGAATTTCCGCAGCTCTTCGACGGCATTGGTCATGTGTTGCCGCGCCAGCCGATAATTGGCTGTGGCGATTTGGATCTGCTCAGTGGTGAGTTCTTTCATTCTGTCCTCCAATCAGGTTACGGTTGCCGGGAGATTATCTTCTGATTTCCCGGTCGCCCTGCCGCCGGGAAATCAGCCGGATCAATCATTTTTTCAATTCTTCATCCGGCGTGTAGAGTTTCAGGTTATTGCCGACATACTGCCGGGAAAAGTATTCCAGTACACCGGCCGCTTCCCCCATGATTTTATAGGCCGCAAGATCCGTCTGCAGTGTTTTGATTGAAGCAATATCAACATGGACATCCGTATTCCGTTTTTGTTCCTGCCGGAACCGCCCCCTCAACACCCAGTGCAGATAAATGCCTTCTTCGGAACCCTGCGGAATACAAAAGCAGTCGTCAAATTCATAGCAGGAAAGAATCGTTTTTTCGCCTTGCGGTGTTTCCTGATGGTCGCAGCCGGGCAAAAGATAATCCAGAATGGTGTCGAGAGCATTCAGTTCCCCGCTGTCCCGAGCTTCCGCGACAATGTTCCAGACATGTTTTTCAATGGTATTGCGTTCCCGGTTGCGCCAGTTTGTCAGCCGGGGCTGATAAGCAGGCTTGTCCCAATAAAAACTCATGATGTCATGAAGTACATCCATATAGCCGTTCCGATTTTCCCGTTTGCACCAATCCAGATACGACAGACAGTCCTCGATCATGATATGGGGCATGTCGTTGACGGCATTGGCCAGATGATGGAAATCCGGTTCCGCAATACCGTCGATCCGCGAAAAACCATCGAATTTGATCGCGTCAAAAAGCATACGGTGTCTTTGTTTGGATACGTGATAAAGGTCTGTTTCCATATCAATCGCCTTCTTGTTGTATTAAAAATCCATTTCGCAGGGAATATGAGTTCTGAAGATTTCCGGGAAATGTTCAAGCGCGTGATTCAATGCGATTCTCTGCGCTTCGGCGGGAATCTGTTCCTTAACCTGTTCAAAAATGGCAATGGCGGCAGCCTCCCGGGGAAAATATCCGATATTGGTGGTGTACGTAGGAGAAAAATAATCGATTACATACCAATCTCCGGAACGCCACAGAACATACCAGCCGGATTCCCGGAGAATATTTGAAAATTTTCTCGTTTCTTCCTGTCGCGTTTCAACAGTGGCGGATTCTGATTTCTGCGTGTCGTTCATGCCACATTCCTTTTTCTTCTTGCCAAAGTTTATGCAGATTTCCGATATGTTCTTCCAGCATGATTTACTCTCTATAAAAAAATCAATAGAGTTTGCGTTTCCCAGCCCGGGTCTTCTCCGCCATATCATTGGCGATTCGCTCGGCGGTCCAGTATTCGTAATCTTCAATCAGCCCTTCGTCGCAGGCTTTCATGGTCATGCCAGCCGTCCAGTTTTTGATGGAGCCTTTGAAACAGAAGCGTTTGGCCGCTTCAAGAATCTGCTCGTGAATCTCTCCGGCCGGAAGCGGGCGCCCATCCGGATAATCCAGACGATCCGCGAGAGTGGCGAACGACATCGCCTCGTTGACACGGTTGACAAGGTCGTCGATCCATTCCGCCAGAATATCTGAGGGAATATCAGCCAGATATTCAAGTGTCTGTTTCCGGCTGATCTGATGATTCCAGTATAGAAACAGGATGTGATTGACTGCCGATTCCATCAATGCTTTCCTACTTTTTTTTTTTCATTTGAAATGGACATGGTTCCATCTCCTTTTCCCCGGCGAGAATCTGCTTCAGGGATTCCTTATGTCGAAAAATGAATCCGGTCTGTTCCTCCAGACGCAGATATCGTTCCTTCAGATCCGGACGGTCGCGGGCGCCGTTCCACAAATCCCGGTTGCAGGCGAAAATGCAAAGCGCACAGGAAAGCCGTTCGTTGCCCATGTCGTAAGCGGGATGGTGGAGCAATTCCGATTTGCGAATGGTTTCCCCAGACCTCTCCGAGTTCATAGTCCAGAATCGGGCGGTAATGAAAGACCTAGCGCTGTCCGGCAGTCAGCCGGGTGCAGGGGTTCAAATTCCGACAATTTGGCGCGATGGGAACTTTCTTCCCGGCGCTCCCCGGTAACGGAAAGAATTTTGGATGACGCTGTTGCCGGAAAAAACTTGCGCAGCAGTTTGTCGATGGCGGATGTTTTCAAAGCGGTGCAGAAACGCCGCCGCATATCCGGGAAGCGCAATCGATGTTCGATATAATCTGGAATAGTCCACTTTGGATGTACAACATATAGTGGAATATTCAAAAGTTTTGCAATTTTAGACGCAATATCTTCCGCTCCATTCCGCGCCGGTCGCCGAGTGAATCGCAATCACCCGTTGCAGGACGCCCTGTTTCCGCGCGGCTTCGGCAACTTTGATCATCGTCACTTCGCTGTCCTTGCCGCCTGAGGTTGAGAGTGCAATCAGGTTGTATGGAGTCAGGTCGAGATCGATCATAAGGATTCCTCGGCAAAGGCTTTCAGTTCCTCCAGCAACGACCGAAGCGCGGCAAGCTCCATCTCCCGTTCAGCCGCTTTCAATCTGGTTTCAAACGGGTACACTTCCTCCACCAGCAATGCCTGCGCCTGAAGCCGCAGCAACTGCCGCTGATCTTCCGGGAGATTCGTCCGTCGTTTCCGCGCGATCAGTTCCTGCATGGAATCCATGATGTTGCAGAACTCCGGTTCATCGCTGCCATAGCGTTTCAGAATGGCATTGGAAAAATTTTCCAGATGGGCTTCATCCAGCTCCGACAGGAATTGCATGAAGCGGTACTGGAACAGCGAAAATTTTCCGCTCAGGTAGCCGTAGGATTCGGAAAGCCTGAAGTCCGGGAAAATTTCGCTGCAGAACTGTTTGAATTGGACCTCGCGATGATATTGAAGCAGATTTTTCAAAGGTCTGTTTGTGCATGGTATTTATTCTCCATAGAGTCTGGAAAAGAAAAATCTGGAACAGAAAGTATTCTCCGTTCCAGACCGTGAAGCGATTTGAGAAAATCAGGCGGCAAGTTCGAGCTTTTCCTGCAGACAGACCTCTTTGATTAAGAGCTGCTCACGAGCCGCCGCCAATTTGACGGCTTCCCGTTCCGCTTTCCCCTCGCGCCGGTCGGCCCGAGTTTCTTTCAGAAAGTATTTCAACCCACTGCCCAAAGTGAATGATTCGCTTCGGAGTCCATTTGAGACGGACCGGGAGACAGGTTGGACGGACAACCAATAACCCCGTTGAATAATCCCGCCGGCCAGATAGTTCGCTCCTCCCTTTGAATAATAGACTTCCACCTTGAGTTCCTGCTCAGTTGTGGTTTTCAGATATTTTGTGCTGATCGTTCTGTAGTTCATACTGTTTGTTCCCTCCTGATTTCAATTTGTTGAAAGAGTTTGGCGATGTAATCCCGAAACGGGCGGACGAATTCATCGAAGCAGACGTGAAGTTGTTCGGTTTCAAGCAGCCGGCACCATGCTTCGCGTTCCAGAAGATAGTTGCTCATCTCATAATAGAGATCGATTCCGCAGTCGTGGCGGCTGTCATGGCGGAGCAGGATATTGCTCAGTTTGTCCCGATCACCATAGAAGAAATGCCGGATGCTGTCGAGAGCATATGCCAGACATCCATCAGGATCAGGCAGGCCGTTCATCAGCCAGAGTTTTTCCCGGGGATCATTGCGGAACACATCCACGGGTTCCGGTTTGGGCAAACGCTGTTTCTGAATTTCCTGCCGGGTCAGCGGTCGAAAACAGCCGGGAACAGTCGGATCGAACATCAGTTCCCGGTAATGGATAACGCGAGTCATTGGATTGCCTCGGCATTGAATTCCCGTTTGGCCCAGTCGAGCGTATACCCGTGCCGGTAACTCTGCCAGGCTCCGCTGTTCGGCGCCCACCGGAACCCATTCTGTTTGAGTCTGGTCCGAACATCGGCATCGGGCTTTTCGTCGAAAAAAGATTTGAAGGCGGTTGGCCGGAACGTTATCCACGATCCGGCCACCGTCGAACGGAAATTCCGAATTGCCTTCTTCTTCCGCTCTGGCGGCGGCTTCCCGATAGCGTTCGACCTCCCGGATTCTCTTGCGGAGGCGGCCGATCTCCTGATTGTTGTTGGCAAGTTCCCACGCGGCGAATCCCGGGGCGCACCAGCTTTCGGAGGGGTGAAGAAAATTCCGGGCCTCTTCCCGGCTCTTGCCGCATTTCTTCATGATGAAATCGATCTTGGCGTCGTCGCTTTTGGAGCTGCGGACAACGGCATTGACCTCTTTCATCATCTCCTGAAGCTGTCGGCGTTTACTGAGTTTTTCCGTCAGTTGCTCCAGGGCGTTCGGGTCATCAAGTTTGATCGGCATAAGGTTCTCTCCTCTGTTGGAGTTTACCCGCCCTGACCGGTACTCTTTTGAGTTCCTGATAAGTCGGCGCGGTCACTTCCGTGCCCCGCGCCGACGAAAACAAAGATAAATTAATTTCAATTTCCCTCGGTGAGAGCCATGAGAAAAACCGATTCTATATACTGTTTTCAAGTTGCTTTTTCGGAAGTTCGATCATGACCGGCATCATGCGTCCGGTTTTGATATTGAAATACAGCTCGGAATACTCCAGTCCGCCGTTGCGGAAGAGCTGCCAGACGAATTCGAGAACTCCGGTGGCGATGAACTGGTTGATGAAGAGGCCGTGATGTTCCAGGGAATCGGCTATGGAACAACTGGAGCGGCCAGGCTTGTCCTGCGAAGTATCGATCAACTCCGGATGCTTCACCCAGGGATACGGCAGTTCCGGCGAGCCGTTCCCGCAAAAGACTTGCCCATAATCCAGACCGCAACCGCAGTCTATCCAGTAAGCCTTGGGGTATTCGCGGTTCGCTGCACTGATTTCCGCTCGTGATTTTTCTGGAATCCACTGCGGAAATAACAATGAGATTTCCACTGTTGCAATATTGATCCGGCGAGAAGCGTTCCGGCTTGGCCGACCAGTCCAGGCCGAAGTGATAATTGTACCTCGTAATGAGCGTTACTGCTTTGTTCCTACCGATCTCGCTTTCCACAAAAAGCTGCCTGCCGATGTTGGCGTGAGAAATGGTGTCCGGGTCCCAGCAGCGAACTCGCAGGCCGTGTGGATGTCGAGTTCAAGCATGGCCAGATGCAACCGGACCAGCCCGGCCAGAATCAGTGAACCGGTGGCTCCGGCTCCGGCCAGTTCGATATAGACCGGTTTCGTGTGAAATTCCGGCGGAGTATGATGTTTCATTGCAAAATCTCTCTGAGTGTCATATTTGAGGAAACCAGATAACGGTTCGGGAACGATTTGCATTTGCCGCGTTCCAGATCTCTGACCATTTTCTCCCAGAATCGGTCACGACCGCGTGAATAGGTGATGCTGTCCGGCATATTTCCATAGAGATGTGAGAAATGCCCCCGAAAGAACAAGTCTGTCGCTTTGCGGGCAGAAGTCGACCATATTTTCATCCCGGATTTCCTGAAACTGAACCGGCGGACAAAAGCAGTGAGAGGTGAAGATATTGGTAAATGGAGCGTTATACAGTTTCGTATCTAAATCCGGGCGTGTTCTGCTTTTGACAGCCCAGCAGAAAATCTGCTTTCGTGAAATCCGAAATACCAGATTCGGCCAAATGACGTTTTTACCGGAAATTTTGTTCAAAAACCGTCTGTTAGGTTCCGGGACGTTGAAATAGATCGGCCGGATACGGCTTTTTTCAAACCATATCACTTCGTTTCGGGACCAGGCGATCACTTCCGGAGGCAGAAACAGCATCTTTTGATGTTGATTCTCCGAATGAAACAGTTCTTCAACATCCGCTATGGAAATACTTTTCCCCGCCAGAAGCTGACGGTTCTGAACTTTATGCACAGTCGCCATAGTCGTATTGCCGCTGTGATAAAACAGCAGGGCATGAGTCAAATGATATTCCGCATGTTCTGTGGGATAGGATACTTCAAGCATCTGAATACTCCTTTTCGTGCATAAACAGGAAATCCATGCAGGCGGAGAAATATTCCAGCGTCTGCCGGATTTCACGAAAGACGACCTGCATTTCACCGGAGTTATGGATCGGGAGCGGCCAGGCCAATGTGGTGAAATAGTAATCTGCTCCACATTGTATCTGATCATTGCCGATCCGGTTGATAAGATCGCAACTGAAAGCATAACCCTGCTGATCCAGCGACACTACAATTCCCGGAAAAACATAATTTGGATAAAGATAATGTAACTTTTTACGTTTCTTCCAACGGATATGGCACCGTTTCAGATTTTTCAACTCCGGTAGAGTCGGACCGGAATAGGCCTTGTCTTGTCCTGAACGTTGAAACGTCCATTCCGGCAGATTTTCTTCAAATTCGGCATAGTGAACCATCATTGTTTCATAAGCAGCTTCCCGGGCATCTTCCTCCGACTCGCCCATTTCAAGATACTCGTCGTAGCGTTCCTGAAGAATTACTTCTTCATTGTCTTCGCCGCCCCAGCAGAAATAGGAGACCATCTCATAGATGATCTCCGGCGTCCCGATGTGCAGCGGACAATCGCTCAACATCCGAAGGACATACCGGGCTAATCCCGGATGCTGTTCATCGTAAGTTTTCAGGACATCACCCAATGGAAAATAAACGTTTTCAAAATCATTGAACCCGAATTGAATTATGGCGTTCGCTTCGGGTAATTCATAGAAAAGTTCATGCCCGATTTCCGTCGCGGACAGAATCTGCAATGACAATCCGAACCGGGCAAGTACCTGCTTTGACATAAAACTCTCCAGCCAGGCGTGAAATACTTTCGTAAGCACCTGCTGAGGCTCGGAAGAGTGGGCCAGATACTCTTGAACCGGAAAAATCCGATTCAATCCCGCCAGAATACGGCAGGGAGGTTCGTTGTCTACCGGGGGTTGGATCAGCTCCTGAACCGATTCCAACCCCGGCATGGTCAGATAATGGGCGGCAGGACCTCCGGTTGGACGGGGATAGGCTGCGCATTCTGTACCGCCAGAAATAAGCGCTTCGCACAGGAACGGTTTTCCGGTGAAAAATCGGCCGGGATCCAAACTCCCTTCATCCGATCTTTCGAGAACTGTTGCTGCAATCCCCGCCATGTGATTCTTTCTCCTTTAGTTGTCATCGCCGATTTTGACCTCGACCTTGTAAGTCTGTTCACCGTCAGGACCGATGGCAGGCCCTTTGAGTGCGGCATTGGTGAGTCCGGCGTGCAGGAGTGCGTGGAACTCCAGAACTTTTCCGGAGGCATCGACGGATCGGGATCATCAATTTCATGCCGTTGTAGTTGAAGGTGCGCTTGGCGGGAAGAGTGGCGGTTGTGTTGTTCATGGTTGCATCTCCTTGAGGTTATGTGGTTAAAATCCGAAATCGAGTTCAGTCTGTTCCAATTCTTCCGGAGCCGCTGCTGCGATACCGGATACAGGTTTTGCGTCTTGGGAGGGGATTTCCTCTGCTGCGCTGAGTTTGGCTTCGATGGCGGATGCCTTCAGCTCATTCAGATACTGCGGCAGGCGACTTTCGAACTCATTCCCGACTGTTTCCCGTGCTCCCTGACAGATCAACGGCCGGTCTTTTCCATTGCTGATGCCGATGATAAAATCCCCATCAGGCTTTTTCTGAACCACGATCCTGACACTTCCGCCGCTGTCGGCAAGTTGATAGATGGTTTCATTCATGTTCAAATCCTTGTTGTTTTTCCGAGTTATTTTCGATTCGTTCGTCTGAGGTTAGGTTTCGGCCAGAATTCCTCCATCATGTGCAGTTTTCCCGTATTGTACTGTAAATTTGTTGCAGCCATTGAAGTTGAGCTTTGTGTTTTGTTTGTCCCCTTTCGTTAGCGGCTAAAATCTCATCAAGAAAGTACGAGAGCAGCGATTCCCTATGGAGGAAAAAAGAACTGGTGAAATAGACCTCCGATGAACTTGGATTATCGGGGATGAAGGTTTGAATTTTTGATAACTTCCGTTGAAAACGAATTTGGAACAAATTCCGGTCAAGCAGCGGCCACGGTTGTTCGATCCGGCAGAGCTGTATCTGTTTCTCCAATGGCCGCATAAACAGATAGACCACTTCATATCTGTTCATTTGAAAAGGGGCGGAGTCTTGTGTTTCCGGTTCTTCCACTTGCTCAAGAGTTTCTCGATTATCTTTGAGCAGCATGGCGCGTAGATCGCATAGGTGTAATTTTGCCTGAACCCGGGTCAAATCTGCATCCACCCGGAAACTCAGCTCATTGATCAGAATTTGTTTCAGCGTTTCCACCCGTTGATGGAAAGAGGCAATATGGGCATAATAATTGGGCCAGACATATGCGACATCGTCTTCATAGTAGTTCAGGAAGTATTCGATGGAATGAAGTCCGAATTGTTCACGTTCTTCCGGGGAGATGAAAAGAAATTCCGCTGTTTGTTTTTGTCGGTATTGGAAGGTTGGGATTTAGCCAGAAATTCGATTCGTCCGGATTGGAGATTCACGTAGGCCATAACGATCGTCCGGCAGTTTTTCCTCATACAGCCTCCGGCACGGTTTCGTTGAACTTCGGCACGGACTGCAGGCGTTTAAATGGCGGCAGGGCATCCCATAACCACAGGCTGACCAGCTTTTGATCCAGCGTGTCAAAGTCGATATTTTCAGCGAGAAATTGCTCTCTGACACATTTGCAGTAGAAAGGGTCTGCCGTCATCAGAGAAAGATGATTTTCGATAAGTTGCCGTTTGTTGCTGCAATGCTGCCAGAAGTTGAGCTTCTTTTTTCGAAGATTATTCAGATATGCCTGTTTAATTCGAGCGTCACGGGCTCGTTTCTGACGCAACTGTTCTTTGCGAATAATCCGTTGACCACATTCCAGTGCAGTTGGAGTCCAGAATACTTGAAATATCCATTCCGGACGGTTCTCCGGCGAGTAGTCAAATGCCAGATCAATGGTTCCCAGCCAGCGGGCGATCAGCTCATCATCTGGCAGTTGCTCCAATCGTACCTGAAGTTGATCGAACATGATGATTCGTTCTTTTCCCATTGTTTCATAAATTTCTGGTCTTGTCATTGCTGCTCCCGTGTTGTTTTCTGTTCGGCGCGCTCAACTTGTGTGGCGCGCCGAACAACCACAGAATGTTTTATAAATTGAATTCAAGCTGGCCGTAAGCTTTGACGGACATACCTGGAAGCGGCTGCACCAGCGATGTTTCGGGATGCCATACTGGTTGATCTGTGGATACACGGTTTCGAGAAATTTTCCTCGTTGGCAGGAAATTGTTTGAGTTCAATTCTATTTTTTCCCGGACGTACTGTTCCCCCTAGCGAATCTACGTCTTAGGTGTCTCCCAATATAATGCAGGTAATATCGAATCCAGACTTTATGATTGCTTCTTTTACGATCCCGTAATTCGTAATCGAACGCAAACTGGCAACGATAGTAATCATCTGTTCCTCCTTATTTTACGGACATTCCTCACGCCGGGGCCGACCTAGCGACGTTAGGAGTAGACATCCGAAGCCTGTAAAATAAAAGAGCGGATAGAATAATAGATTAGAAAAAAACTTGATTCCCAGACAAGTTGGTCTATGGTATTGTAGAACACAGAAAATATGGTTTGGAGTGAGAATTATTCCAGTGTGATATGGAGCGAGAGCACAATAAATTTCTCTATTATATTAGAGTATCCGATTATTGATTCATTATAACGAATAGTTATGGAGTACCATATATGGCTGAAATTAAAATTTTCTTTTCTTGGCAATCAAATATATCGGTAAACAAGCCTGTGATTTCTCAAGCATTAGAGTTGGCAGTAGGAGAGATAAATGCAGACTGGTCGGATTCTGGAAATAGACTTATCATTGATGACGCTACACGTGAAGTTCCTGGTGCACCAGATATTTGTGATGCAATAATAAAAAAAATTAGAGAAGCAGATATATTTATAGGAGATGTTACTCCTATTATGGAAGAAAAGGATATCGTAAATTCTAATGTCATGTTTGAGTTAGGATACGCTGTTTGTTTTTTAGGTTGGTATAGAGTTATTTTATTGTTCAATAAGAAATTCGGATGCATTGAAGAGTCCTTGCCATTTGATATCAGGAAGAATCGTATAACAACTTTTTCAGCAGAAAACGCAGAGGGTAGCATTATTGGTAATGTAAAAAGATTCTCAAAGATGCAATTAACCCTATTTTGAGTGCCAATCCTAAAAAGTCGTTTGAAATTTGGAATATTCAAGATGAGAAAAGAAAACGCGATATTGATAATCTTGAATGGGTTTTTTCTAATGTATTTTACCTGAATGCATGGGATTCTTTTTTTAATGATTATCCGACTGCGCATTGGGATAGTTTGATCCTTACGTTTTGGGATATTTTTGTGTCATTATATCAATCCGGCTATTGGAATTTTTATGATGACTTTTTGAAAGAAAAATTTGCTATTTTTACAGATCGTTTGCAACATCTTTTTGAGACTGCTCTCCCATTAACTCAATCAACAATACGCGGTCGCATCATTCCTACTGATTATTGGACTGATCAACAACAAAAGCAATATAACGAAACAATTAATTGGTGTATTGAAGCCCAGACGGTGTATAAGGATATATTAGATTATATCAGACAGAGCTATATCGAAGTAAATATAGATATGTTAAGTTATACTGCCAAGAAAAAGTATGATAATGCTTGATATTGGAAATTATGGATAGAATATCAGAAATAAAGTGTGGGTTATGTCTATATTAAATAATTTATGTGGGTTGTGTCATGAGCCAAAAGAATTACGCAGAAGCCACTTAATGCCTGCGGTATTGTATGAATTAGTAAAAAGTTTTACAGAAAGTGGAGATAGGCGCTTGGTCAGACATATTAATGCTAGGTCTTGGTCTACTTCTGATAAACAAGTAAGGACTCCTTCTCTTTGTGCCGATTGTGAGCAATTATTTTCAAAAACGATGAAAGTAATGTGATTAGAACTTGTTATCGTCAAGCCAAATTTACACTACGTGAAAAGCTTTCTGAATGTCCATCCATCCACTTAAATTGCGATGGAATGGTATTTTTTGAACCTGAAGAGCTTTGGGAATTAAGATCACATTATCATTTTTTACTTTGAGCATATTTTGGAGAGCCGCCGCAAAAATGGCCAACATATAGTAATTATGTAGGAGCCATTGATATGATACATCTGGAAAATATAAGAAATTATCTGCAAGGAAAGGATATCTAAAGATATTGCAATAGTTATCAATATTGATCAGGATGAAGATTTGTTTCCACTAATCTCATTTCCACAAAGAGGACAATCTAGGAATTCCCCATATCACGCTTTTTGTATTCTTGGAATAAAATTTGAAATGATCATTGCACAAAATGAAAAAGAGCGTATGCCATTGGAGGTTATATATCATCTATATAACTCCAGAGACACGCTTGAATACAAAGGTTTGCGAGAGCAACTTGAAAAGTTTAAATTATATCAAGAAGAAAATAATCATCATTAATCATCAAAAATGTTGTGTTTAAATTATTGAATGAGATGATAGTAAGAGCGGTTTTTCTGATATACGATTCAGGGGAGGTTTATTGTTTAGCATGTTTATTAATTATAATATAAAATATGCCGTTAAAATTATTAAAAATCAGGACTGAATTCATGATAACCGCATTACAGGATTTTTTAATTCATCGCCTGAAAACACTTATGTTGTAGATAAATCGTTTTCGATAGGCTTTCATCGCTGGGTTTATTTTCTAGCAAAATACAAACCGGAAAAAGTTATTATTCCATGTGATGTGTTTGCAGATACGGATTATCTGAATTATAAGGACTTGGCTTGTTTTTATTGTCTTAAAAAACGGGGAATATTCATTAGAGTGCTTGGAGGATTTGATTTACCGGAAGCATCCCATTTGTGATATCATAAAAAGGATACAGAAAATATTCTTCGTCTGATTGATTCACTAAAAGAAAGAAAAATAGCGATAATACTGGATTATGAACAATGGCCTTTGGCTGACTACCAAAAGGACAATGCTGATTTTTCGCCTACGACAATTAGTAATAAGATTCATCAGGACATGATGTTGGTTTCAGAGAATTCAATTAGGGGAATCGAATTCTCTCCATCCGATTTTCGGATATTATCTGGAGTAATTTATAATAAGCAAAGTTTGGTTTCGTTTTCATATCCGATGAAATCATTAGTTTCGTTTTCATCGTTAAATCTTCCCGAGGAAAATGCTTCTATTCCATTTATCAATGAAATTGGAAGGTTTAACAGTTTTGTTGACCAAATTTACAATGGTGACATTTCAAAAATTGGTCTAGCCATGGAATTCTCGAACTCCCGCAAAATTCCCAAAATATTATTTTCGCTGATAGAAGCTACTGGTATGGAAGTACCTAAGAATATTTTAAACGCTGTGATGTCAGGAAAAGCTAATTGGGATATATGGCAACAAATTAAAGATTTTCTTGCAGAATATAAATTCAATTGTAATTATACTGCTACAGTAATGGATATGACTCTTGGGGATGTGCAATATATAGAAGAAGCCTCATCTTGGTTGGGTCTAGGGCCCTACTCAAAGGGAAAAATCCTCATGGATGTTATACGTAACAGAGCCAAGTAAACATCAATATTAAGTAGCCTAAGACTTAATATGTCAGAATCAGGGCGTTTTTTAAAATACGTAGTTCAAAAATGCAGTGACGATGTTGGAAAAACTGCGGTCGCCGATGAGGGCGTTGTAGTTGATTCCGAGGTCGAGATTTTTGTAGATATTGGCTTTGAGGGAGATTCCGAGATCGACGGCGTCGCGGCCGTATTTGGCGCCGCAGTACGTAAAATCCCGGCCTCCTTCAAAGGATGCAGTGCTTGAAAATCGGTTGTCTTCGAACTAGTGCAGCCAGCGCGCCGATAATTCCGGGGTGAGCTTGAAATTTTCGTTGAGTTCCCATTCATGCGTCAGCCGGAACCCGAGGTGCGATTCCAGCGAGAACGAACTGCCGGAGCGGATCGAAAGTGACGCCGCCTCCGCGCCATGTTCCCGGTAGGAGTTTGCCCACAGACCGGCGACATACAATCGTGCGATCCCACGTGAGGGCGGCGAGATCATTGGCAGTACCCGCCGTGAAATCGAATCACGGACAGGTAAACCGATTATAACAACCGGAAATGCAACCAATCCGGGGAAGTTAACTGTTTCCTCTGAAGAAGAGAAAAATGATATTTGGATTCATAAGAGAAGTATAATAGAATGAATCAGTTCCTTGGACGCAAAAAATTTATTGAGTTTGTCCGAATACAAGCTGTCGATTCCATTTGTGCCGGAAGCCGTCAACCTTGGTATGGGTATTTTTCCATTGTTTCCACGGCAGTCTTTCCTCGTCATCGTCGAATTCTTGTTCAGAACGAAAGATGATCGAGTTGGGATAATTGGTATGAATGACGGTAATTGCCGCAGTAATCTCATCGGGAACTGTCTGGACCGGTAATATTGTCGCTACCCAGCCGTCGCGGGAATCGAATTCGAGCGTGGCGACTTTTGTGGAACCGGGAGTCTGGCTGGCGCGCCCCTGTTGCAGCCATTGTTCAAGCTGAAGGCGATTGTCTTCTTCTGTCTGCAGCCGTTTCTTGAGATTTGCTTCCAATTCTTTCCATTCGTCAACTTGAAAATCCATGTCGAACTCTGTTTTGCAGAACAGAATCAGGTCCTCTTCCCGTACCTGATAAGTTTGGACCGGCTGCTGCTTTTCATCCATGTCAACGATAGTCAGAGAGGGTTTGTCTCGCCACCAGAAAAAGAGACAGTCCGGAATCGATAAAATCAGTCGGAAGATCAACATGGTAAGAGAGAGCATGATTTTATCCCAAAGTGAAATTCCCGTTTTTCTGCGTACCGCCGCTCTTGCCGTCATAATCACCAGCAGACAAGCAGCCATTGCATCTCGAAGTCTCACATTCACTTCATCGTTTGTCATGATGATATCTCCTGTAAAATGAGCCGCCTCCTGAGGCGATCGGCAAGAAGCGGCTTTATGAACTTTTACTTACCGAAGGCGTGTCCTGCCTGTTTTACCTCTTGATTCGGCACCACTGCCATTTCCAGATTTTCCGAAAACGGAATTTCGCCGGGAAGGAGAGTTCCCGGCCCTCCGTCGAGATTCATATCCTGATCGGCTGAATCATAGATGATTCGACCTTCTAGCTCTTGACGATATTTGATCGCGTCTTCAAGACAGTCAAAGGTATGAAGTTCGGAAACGCCACCGTTGCCATGGTGTAAAACCTCCGTTTTTTCATCCGGAGCAAGGTGGCGGATTTCTCCGATCGTAACGGTTCCCTCCGCCGCGGTTTCCAACCTGAACGCCGTATCTTGCCGGAGAAGACTTCGATTGGCCATCCCGGTAACGGAGCCACTGCTTCCGTTTTTCTTCCGCTTCTTCGCGCGTAGGAAACATGAATGTTTCACAGTAGCTCTCTTCCTGTTCGCCATGAAGGATGCGGCAGGTGACATCGGACATAATCTCTTCGATTTTACCCACGTCGATAAAATAGGGATGGGTTTTGACCGTGAAGGCGAATACTTTCTGAAACTCCGTTTTTCCGTTTGCAGGTTCCGAAAACGGCAGGTCGATGTGCTCGTCATAGAGATGCTTAATCGCCGGATAAAGCGCGATCGCATATTCCCGGGCGATTTCTCTGCCGATCAGTTCGGCACCGGCAAGAATTCCGCCGAAGAGATAGTGAGAGGAAAGCATGGCGAATTCTTCCCTGGCGAAAGATTGAGTCACTTCCGCCCGATTCTTCGGGCCAGCATCAGATAGTCCAGCCGCCGGTTTGCCTCGGCATCCATCTGCGGATGATTTTTCTGTTTACCATCCCCCGCAGGAAGCCGGAGATCAGCCAGACGCAAAAGAATCCGGCCGCGAAGTTCCGCCGACGGAAAGCCGTCCGCCTGCTCGTGCATTCCCAGTTCACCGGTAAGTCGGTTGACCAGTTTCCGATAGTGTTCCATTTGATTCCTCCAGGTTATGTTTTTTATTATGCCGAAGAATGCCAAGAGCGACATTCCGGCAGATCATTGCAGTTTCATAGTCGGGAAAGACCTGTTTATACAAGTCGCAGCGAGGACGCGATATCATCTCCGATTTTTCCCCGGAAGATACGACCGGCAGAATTTCTCCGATATCCACTCGCCCGTTGGTGTAGTATTTCTCATAAAAACAGGCCGGTTCCGGCGATTTTTCGATTTCGTCGCGGTAAAAATCCTGGTTTACCTGAAATCCCCAGATCATCGAAATCGGATTCAGCAGTTCTTCTTCCAGCTTCATGCCGCCGCGCAACGCCATAACGCCTGCTATCTGGCGTACCGTCGCTGACGCGACTGCCGCTTCAACGCGGTAACGGATCATGTTTTGAATATAATGCCGGGCCCGGTTCTGAAAATATTCCAGATTGGTCTCTTCATCCTTTTCCAGCTTGAGACAAAGCAATGTAATGCAGACTTCCAACAGGAAATTGCGTTTTTCCAGATCAGCCTCGCTGAGAATGAGGTCATTGATGTATTTACGGACGCCGACAACCTTCAAGAGTGGATTGGTGAATGCGGAGTAGAGCAGTTGAAGACGTTTTTCCGCCTGCCGGAAAATATCGATGAACAGCCGCGGAAGAAAAACCGGTTCATTCAGTATTGTCAACTCTGTTTCCAATAGATTGATATGCACACAGTGAAATTTATTGCCGTGGTTCCACAATACCATGTGAAGCCGATCCCAATCATTGTCAATTTCCAGAACGCCGGTCAGTCCCCATTCCCTGATTTGCCGATGATACTTTTTATCCGGAGCCATATACCATTTGAGTTCCAATGGCGGCAGAATACCGTATAATTCATCCAGGCAGGCTTCCTGGAAAGCCGCCGTGGGCATGTTTTCCGCTTGTGGCTTTCTGTTTCAGCATTGCCAGAAATTCCTGGATTTTCGGAGTGAACGTATGAGTCATGAAACAATCGTTGATCAGCAGCATGGGTAGAACTCCTTTGTGTTGTCGGGTTGGGGAATAAGGGTTAATTGACGTGTTTCGTCCGTTTTCAAATCAAGCCAGCCGGCTCGTGGCGCCTCGGGAGTGCAAAGCAACTCGAACATAAATCCTCGAATGGTTCTCTCTACCGAACTGCGCAGTTCACGGGCGCCGTTTCTGGTATTGTCGATCGTTCGAAGCGTCTCTTCTATCAGTTCGGCGGAGAAACCGGAAACAGTAATCCCGTGAGTATTGCGGTATTGCGGCAGGAGCTGGGCATAAAATTTTCGAGCGATCAGTCGAAGATGTTCAGGTTTCAAGGGCCGGAAAATAAGGATTTCGTGATCAAATTTTCCGAACCGGGCAACAAACTCTGGAGAGAACCTCTCTTTCAACTGCATCTCCAGACTTTGCTGGAGGCGGCGGTTGCTCAGGTGTTTCGCCGTCTGAAAAATCTGCGCGCCGATATTGGAGGTGGCAATCAGAAAAAAATTACTGAGGTCATACGTCCGGTTGTTGCTGAGAGTAATCCGTGCAGCATCCAGCTGCTGCAATAAAATGGTGAAAAGCTGCGGATGAGCCTTCTCGATTTCATCGTAGAGGATAATACCTTCATCGTTTTCTTCTAAAAACCGTTCAAACCGTCCGACACTTTTTCCCCCGGTGCCCCGAGTAAATTGATCAGGGCCTCTTCGCCGGCCTGCCTTGAAAATTCCGACATATCCAGACGCAATATCCCGGTATGCGGATTTCCGTACATGAATTTGGTTACCGCATGAATTGACTCGGTTTTTCCAACTCCCGTGGGACCGAGCAGAAAAAGATTACCGCGCGGGCGCTCTGGCGTACTGAGATGACACCAGCCATATTTGAAACATTCTGCCAATGGCTTGATGACAGCCTCTTGTCCAATGATTTCCCGACTGAGATATGCTTCCAGTTCCGAGGTTTTCCGGATGGCTTTATCCATCGTTAGCATCTTGCTCTCCATTGCTTTACTCATCATTAACTAAAGTATAAAAATATTGAAAATTTATAAAAATCGGCTTGATCTTTTCTTGTCTCCATGTTTTATTTATATAGGAAAATAGAGAATCTAACTTGCTTTAAATTATACCGGAATATTTTTATTTACAAGATGATTTCTAGTATTTTAACAAAATTTTTTTAATATTTAATTTTTATAGAAAATAGTGAAATTAAATTATTTTTACACATCGTAATGCAATTGAATGGGAACGTTGTTGCGATGAATAAAAAACTATCAAATAGGAGTTGCGAAATGAAAAGCCGTATGAAATTTTTGTGAATTTCAAAAAAGCCGTGGCCATCGGCGTCATGCTGGCGATGACGCGGCAGTTGAATGCTTCCTCCATCCAGCAGGTGACATTGGATCAGGGGCTGGGATTCGTCGGTTATTTTGTGATCGGCATGATCATGCTGACTTCGCTGATTTTGATCGGCGTGGGCGGCTATCAGCTCAGCCAGGATTCGGGCAAAGGGAAAATGACGATTGCCGCAGGTGTCCTGATTCCCGTTTTTCTCGCTGTGGTCCACTGGATTTTCAAAAATGTGTTGAAAATCGATCTTACCTTCGCGCCGACTCTCTGAGGTGAAAGAATGAACGATGACACTCCTGTAATCATTGCTCGCAATCCGGCCCAGAGCGTCAGCTCTGTGGTAAAGCTGTTCGGGTTCCGTGTGAGGGGAAATAGCGTTTACGTATTTTTCGTCGGATTGCTGTGCGGGATTCTGGCTGCAATCGTCGCTTACCGGATCAGCATTGTCTTGGCGGGAATCGTGTTGCTCTTACCGCCTGTTGCGTCAGTGATGTTCATTCGGTCTTTCATCGTCAACAAACCTCGTAACTACGTTCATTTCTGGATCGAAGAATGTTTTCGGGGAGCGCGGTTGGGAAAACCTTGCGGGAAAGGGAAATAATATGCGTCTGCCTAATGCTTATATCGTACAGACCGAAGAGCCGCAGAACAGCTTTCTGGTATATGGCGAGCTGAACTCAAAGGGATTTGCCGGCAAGGGTTTCCGGTTGGAGGTTCCGAATCTGCATAATGCCGGGAATGCGTTGAAGAACGATCTGTTCATGCGTCTGTCCGGCTGGCTGGCCTCGCAGAGCCTCGACAAGCGCATCCAAATCCGCTATACGCGGGATGCGGATTACCGTGATATTCTGGAAAAGTACCGGGATGATACGGAGAAATCTGCCGAGGATGCGTGGAGCAAACGAATCCGCACGGAAAACTATCATGCTTTCATGCGGAAAATCGCCTCCAGGCAGTTGTATCGTGAATATGTTTCTGTATATTTCAGCAGGGAGCTGCGCCAGTTCATCAGTTCGGACTTCATGCCTGAACAGGAGCAGGACCGGCGTCAGTTTGAGCGCGAAGTCGTCACAGCTTTTGAGGCGGACAGGACGGAGTTGAGGCAGTTTTTAAATCTGCCGGTAGTTCCCCTGGATCATATCGCGCTGTTCCGGGAGTATTACCGGGCGGTCAATAAATCGGCATTTGAGCTTGATATCGACTACAAAAATGAGTTCGAAGCCGATCTGTCGAAGATTTATCTCTGCGAGTATGCCAAAACTTCCCGCGATCCAGGCACCGCGAGTTTCCATTCAGACGGTTATTATCACAATATTTTTACACTCCATGACTTTCCGAAAAGCGACCTGACGCCGTTCGCCGGCAACCGCCTGCTGGGAAACGATATTCAGAATTTGACGATAGCAGTCAATATTGAACCGCTGGACACGGAAAAGGTCATTGAGCAGAAACAGAAGCACTGGCGCCGGGTACGGGCGGACCTGCTGGAAGAAGAGAGCGAAGTTGCGGCTTCGGCCGGGCTGGATGAGCTGACCGAACATATTTATCGGCTCGGTAAGGGAGAGGATTCGCCTTTCCGGATTGAGTATGTGATCCATACCTGGAATAAGGATGCCGCTGAACTTCAGAGCGACAGCATGATTCTGCGGCAGGCTGCGACTTCAATGCTGACCTCGCTGGACTCTTATGAACTCGGACTGCAGTCCATGCACAATTTCCTGAAGACGCTGCCGGGGTACACCTGGTATAAGCGGCATGATGCGGCACTGGACTGTATGCACCGCCCGCTGGCGGCCATGCTGCCGTTTTCCTGTTCATTTGTCGGGAAAGGCGCGGAGGGAAATATTCTGTTCGGAGGCGATCACTGCAATCTGATGACCTTTTCGTTTTTCGACGGCGACACGCCGCAGCATACGCTTTGCCTGGGGCAGACGGGATCGGGGAAGTCGGTCAATTTCGTATCGATTCTCTCGCAGGCATACTACCAGTTTGCCAAGGTCGTGATCATCGAAGAAGGCGGCAGCTACTACAACCTGACGCGGATTCGCGGGAATGAGGCACAATATATTGTGATCGACCCGAATGCCAACCAGACGTTGAACTACTTTGACACCGGCGGTCTGCCGCTGACTCTCGGGACAACTTGAATTTGTGACGGCGTTCCTGACCGCCATGTGCGGCGAGAGCAGCGACCTGGAGGTGATTCAGGACCGGACCGCTCTCATCAGCCCGTTCGTCGCGGCAGTCTATACGGATGCGTATGTCGAATGGCGCAACCGGAACCGCGAAGGGCTCGAACAGGCTGCCCGGATGGCGTTGTCCGTGGAAAAACTGATTCCGTCCATGCCGATCGACCGGAATACTGCGCTGGACGCCTGGATCGAACTGCGGGATACGCTGGCTGCCCCGGCGGAGAGTCCGGATGAGGCCCGGCGCCGGCTGCTGGAACTTTACAATTCGTGGACGATCCGGGAACTCAATGACTATATCATCGAGGATCCGGAGATGCTGCGCAATATTTCGTATGCGTATATGGCGAAGTCGGATATGCCCTATCACAGTCAGCTGGTGGAGGCGCTGCGCGAAACTTCGCTGCTGCATCTGGATCGCTCCGACCTGAACCGGGTCGCGGCCCGGCTGGCGGTCTATTCCGTTGAAAGCGGCAAAGGCAGTCTGTTCGACGGAGAAACGACGGTGGACCTCGGCAGACGGTGGGTTCACATCGAACTCGGAAAAATCGCACAGAGCGGTTCCGTACTGCGGAATCTGGTCGGGATTGTGATCAACAATCTGGTGATGAATCAGATCATCAATATGCCGCGCGGCAGCGCCAAACTGTATTTGTTTGAGGAGCTGGCCCGATTGCTCGCCACGGTTCCCGGAGCGGCGGAGATCGTCAAGCAGTCTTATGCCCAGTTGCGGAAATACAAGTGCGTAGCGGTCACGATCACGCAGTCCGCCGCCCAGATGACGCAGAGCGGTGTGGGGCAGATCGTGATGACGCAGAGCAAGCAGTTTCTGTTTTTGCGCAATACCGATGCGGCCGAACTGCGGCTGATCACGAATTATGTGCCGCTTTCGGAGGATGCTCAACAGAACATCCGGAATTTCCCGACGCCGGAACATCTGCCGCCGGGCAGGAAGTTTTCCTCGTTCCTGCTGGTTGCGCAACGGGCCGGCTGGCCGCTGTGCGGCGTCGGACGGAATTACGCTTCTTCGGCGGTTCTGGCGGCCGCGGCGACCTCGGGAGGGCTGCACAACCGGCTGGAACGGCTGATGAAAGAACTTCAGGCTCAGAATGCGGGATTGCCGTTTGCCGAACTGCTTTTGAGGGCAATGGAGATCGCGACGGTCGACAACACGCTGTTTGCGCTCCTCGACCGGATCGAAAAACTCGGCAATGAGCAGATCAAATCTCTGGTGATCGACGCCAGAATTGAGTTTAAAACTTTACAGAAAGGAACAATGATATGAAAAACGGCCAAGACAATCGTCGGAGCTTGAAATGAAAATTCCAGTTCTCAATGAAGGCATCAAAATATCAATCAGTTTACAGGAGGCATTATGTTAAAACACTCACTGCTTGCGACAGCTCTTACCGGAATCATGCTCTGCAGCCATGGAGCCAGAGTATTTTACCAGTCCGAGGAGGCGGCACGGAGCTACCAGATTCCGGTGACGGCGGATCAGGTCGGCCATACCGCCACTTTTCTCGGATGCGCCCAGCGGTTCAACGACAATTATCTGCACATCGTGATCTACCTGACTGATCCGGAGGGAACCCGGCTCGGCCAGACGATCCTCGACACGAAAGTGACGGCGAGCATCAGCCTGATCAAGACGACGCAGCTAATTGAGGGAAATTACGTCCTTGCAGAAACCGGCAACGGCGACGATCCCACCAGGGGCGAGATGGTGATGGCGACGGCGATCGACTGGGACGCCCCCGGCGACGATATCGGCAATCTGCAGGTGGAGTGGAATCAGATGCTTGATGATCTCAAGGACGAACTGAGCGGCGAGCTGGACTCCAAGACTGCGGAGCTGCAGGGTAAAATCACCGAGCTGCAAAAGCAGTTGAATGACGCGATTTCCAAACACGACGCGGATCAGGCGGCGATCCTGAAGAAGCTCGAAGAGTTTCAGAAAGAGATTTCCGCCTTGGAAACGGAGCTGAAAGCCAGGATTGCAGAGCTGGAAAAAGCCAAAGGCGAGCTGCAGGCGGAACAGGATCAGCTTCGTGCGGATCATGAAAAGGATATTGCGGCACTGAATGCCCGGATCAATGAACTGGATTCCAAGTTCGGAGCCGAGATATCCAAGATTCAGAACATGATCACGCAGCTCACGCAGAACATGGAACAACTTGAAGATCGCTTTTCCGCGACCGACGAGGAACTGAAAGATAAAATCGAACAGCTTGAAAAGGAGCAACAAGAAATTCGGCAGGAGATCGCCGAAGGCAATCCTGAACTCAACGCCAGACTTGACACACTTGAAAAACAGCAGCAGGAGTTGGAAAACAGGCTGGATGAGGAAACGGAGGCGCTTCGCAGCGAGATTTCCGAGCTGAGCAAACAGCAGAATCAACTCCGGCAGGAACTGGAGCTTGCGAAGATCAGGCATGACAGCGATATCGCGTCGATCCGAAGCCGGATCGATTCGGAAACCGCCGCGCTGAAAGCCGCGCATGAGGCGGATATCAAACTGCTCGAACAGTCGATTTCCAATTTGGATTCCAAATATGCAGCCGAATCCGGACGGCTCAGTTCGGAACTGGAGAGGACCAATGACCGGCTGGCAGAACTGGAAAAGGCATATGCGGCCGGCAACAGGGAACTTGAAAGCGAAATCAATGCTCTGAAGCTGGATCAACTGTTGCTGTCCAGCCGGATTGCGAATCTGGAAGCGACACATTCGCGTGATGTTTCCTCGCTGCAGTCGCAGATCAACGAGAAGAATGCGGCGTTGAACGACAAAATCGACAGCGCCGTGGCCGATCTGCGTCAGGAGCAGCTTGCCGCCGAAAACCGGTATCGGGAACAGGCCCGGGAGCTGAATGACCGTCTTGCCGGTCTGGAAGCGAAATTGGACGCCAAAGTCGATCGCCTGAGCGACGCCGATCGGGAACTGTATAAGGAGATCGCCGCTCTGCGCGAAAAGCTGGCGGGACATCAGGCCGAACTGGAAGCGGTCAAGGCCGCCCATGAACGGGACATCGCCGCTCTTGAGGAACAATACCGCGAACTTGACGCCAAATATCAGGCCGACAAGGCGGAACTCGATTCCCGGATTGCCGACATCGAAACCGATATTGTAGGGCTTCGTGAGAAGCACGAGGCGGATGTTGCGGCTATCCGCGCGGAAATCGATGAGGCCGCGCAGGGACTCAATGAGGAAATCAAAACTCTCTATCAGGAACTCGCGGTTCAGAAAGAGGCGATGGAAAATCATAAGCAGGAAGTGGTTCAGGCGATAGACCGCATTCAGCAGCAGATTGCTTTGCTGGACGCGGCGATCAACGAGCGGCTGGCCAACCTTGAAAACCGGATTCGCTACTCCGTCTATTCGGACGAGAAGCTGGCCGAACTGAAGAAAGAATACGAGCAGAAAGTCCGGGAAAAGGAAGCGGAAATCGCCACGCTGGATATCGAAATCAGAAAACAGCAGGAGGCCGGTCAGGATGTTGCGTTGTTGCTCGAACAGCGTAACCGGGCGCTCACGGAACTCGAAAAGCTGCGGAATGAACTTAAGGATATCGAGTTTGCGATCGTAATTCGCAACGATGAGTCTGAGTTTGCGGTTCATGAGGCTGAAATCCTCCAACTGAAGAAAGAACTGGCTGCGTTGCGAAATTCGACTGACGCTCTGATCAAGGATCTGCAGCAGCAGTTGATCGACACGGAGAAGAAACTGCTGGCGTTGATCGAGGAAATCAAGGCCGGCGCCGCAGATGAGAATCAGGAACTCCGGCAGGAACTGGAAGCGTTCAAGGAACAGGTTCTCGAACTGATTGAGAAACTGCAGGCCGGCCAGACCGGAGGCGACGACGCCTTGAAACAACTGATTGAGGAACTGGACGCTTCCCACAAGGAACTGCTGGCGAAATTGGAACAGCAGTTTGCAGACCGTCTGGAGGAACTGAAGGTCCAGCAGGACAAGCAGTACGACAATCTCCGGACAACGATAAGCGACCTTGCGCTGCAGCAGCGATACTCCAACGGCGGCTTTTACGAGCGCAACTCTTATCAACTGCCGAATATCGAGTCTGAAGAAGTGCCGGCGGATAATCGCGATCTTCGGGTAAGTCCCGATAAAACCCTTTGAAATGGAAAATCTTTAATGGAAGGAACTGAGTATGAAGCGAATTATGATGATGGTCTGTGCGGGAGCGATCGGAACGGCGGCATTGTGCGGCTGTTCGTCGAGCCAGTTGGCGAATACGTCAGCTTCCGGCCTGCTGGCCCCGGCCCTCGGCCTTGGCGGCGGACTTGCCGGATTGTATGCGACCGAGGACGAGGATGTCGGCACGCAGCTGGCGGCGACCGGAGCCGCCGCGGCGGGAGCTTTCCTGCTCGGCCAGTTCATTGAGAACGACTTCAAGGAAGAGAAGGCCAAAGAGTACCGGGCCGGTTACGACCTCGGCCGGGCGAACTCCATCAAGGAACTGTACTGGCTGACGCAGCAGCTTCCACCGTGCGCAGGATGGCGATCAGCCGCAGATGCAGATGTATGAACTGCCGGTGCAGTACCCGGCCGATGGCGCGAAGTATGTCCCGGATACGGTCTATCTGCCGGTCGTCAAGTAGGAGATGCAACGATGAAAATGGCGAAATATACCGCTGCAGTCCTGTTTGCCGCGCTTCTCTGTGCCCCGCCGCCGGCGATGGCGTTTCTGCAGGAAGTACATGACAGCGTGATCTATGTGCACAACACGATCAAGGCGATTCAGGACGAAGCCTATCAGCAGATGGCATTGGATATCGGCGCCGACCAGCTCGGAACGACCGGCGAAATCCTGAAAACCAGCGTGGACACGCTGAAAGTCACCAAAGATACTTTCGATGTCTGCAAGGACACCTACGATACTGCTATGGATATCTCCGGCTACATCGGAGACCCGATGAAGCTGACTTCCTATCTGAATTCGCGCTTCTGGCACGAGAACGAGATCTCAGCCGCGCTGAACATCACCCGCGACGCGATGGAAATGGCCGACGGCGACGTCGCCTATACCGGCGAAATCGAATCGATGCTGCATCAGGTCGATTACGCGGTCGCCGATGTTCAATTGAAGCAGTCGGAGAATCTGGCGGAAACTCAGAAAGGGGCGATTGCGGTTCACAAGTTCATGTCGGAATGGGGGCCGAAGGCGCTGATTCAACTGGCCGATCTGAACCGGGAGGACCAGAAATACAATCCGCGCGAATCCTCGCTGACGGAAATGCAGTACGCAGCTTACCGGAACGGCATCTGGCAGTCCAACACGCTCGGGCAGATGTTTGCAGCGCAGACCGCCTACTCCGCAATGGTGGCGCAGCAGCTCTACATGGAAAACGCGCGTTTGGATCTTACGGATTACAAGCGGGCCAAGGCCATCCATGACAATCGGGAAGTTTCAGAATCCGGCGCGGAAGCGACGAAAAACAAAGGTTCCGTATCCGGCAATTTTATCGATGCGGTTCTCGGAAAGTAGGTTCAAATGACACCGGAAGCAACATTACGAAACATCATGCAGGTGATGCTGGAGACCCTGGACCGGATGTATATGGTCTGCATGGTTTTCGCATTCCTGATCATTCTGTTGTCGATCTATCGGAATTACAGCCAGTTCGGAGAGTTTTTCGGCCTGAAGTATATGGTTGCAATGCTGTTGACGATCGTTCTGCTTGCCCTGTTTCCGACTGTGAGCGATTATCTGTTCAAGGGGATGCTTCAGTGGGGACGTCAGACGACCGGCAAGGTCGAGGCCATCATGGAAACCCTGTTGGCCGTGGAGGTGGACGGTTCCTGGTACGACTCCCTCATCGCCGGAATCGGCGGCATGGTCTATAAAAGCGGGATATGGCTCGGAAAGGCGATTCGGGAAATCATGATCGTAGTCCTGTGCGGCCTCTTCATTATTTTGAAAACGCTCTCCCCGATTTTCATTGCAATGATGGCCGTACCGGAGCTGAAGAGCATCGGAATCAATTTTCTGACGCTGGTTTTCGGTTTCATCATGACACCGTTGTGCATGTTGTTCGGAGACCTGACGATGATCTGGGTTGCGTCCCAGATGTGGGAACAGACCGGAATGCTGGCGGCGGCCGGAGCCGCAGGGGCGAGTGTGGCGGGCGGAGCCGGAGCAGCCGCCTTAACCTCTCTGGCGGCCAGTCCTCCCGGGGCGATTGTCATTGCCACCGGAGCACTCGGGGCATTGGTTTCCTTTGCCTGCATCTTCCTGCTGCTGTGCATCGTGATGTATATCGGCATTCCGTGGGCGTGTCTCAGTTTGTTTCGCGGAGCGGGAATCGGCAATGCCCTGGCGATGTCGCTCAATACCGCTTCCAATGTGATGGCGGTAGTGAAAAACAGTCGGGCTGCCGGGAAAGCCTCGACAGGCGGTGTAAGTACGATTTCCAAAGTCCTTTCGGGAAGAGGCGGGGAAACTCCTCCCGCAGCTCCTCCGGAACTGAAAAACATACCGGCGGGAGGCAGGGAGGAGTGATGGAGCTTTTACTGTTTTTCTTCGACAGGCATCTGAGTGCCGTCAGGCGCAAACGGGTTCACTCCCGGCCGGGAGCGGTGCCGGCGCAGAGTTTCCATCTGTTTCAAATGGAACTCGTAAGCCTCTTCGATCTTGCGCCGCTTTTTCGGCTTCGGTCCTTGCGGCGGCGGCGGCCTGGGCTTTTTGAGCTTCCGCAATCGCCTTGATGTTTGCCTTGGTTTCATCGGATTCACCGCAGCCGCTGCAGATTGTTCCCAGCAGGATTCCGGCGATAAGGGTGGTGAGAATCATGGTTTTCTTCATGGCTGTTCCTTTTCTTTTAAGGGATTGTGATATAAAACGGGTCTGCCCGTTCATCCGACTGGACGGGCAGACCGGAAAGGGCATTTATGCTTTTTGAAACGGAAAAACAGATGAATGCTTATGAACTGGTCTGTCGGGAACGCCGCATATTCGTATTCTGGATCATTTACCATTCAATCGTCTGTACGGCAGTCGTCATCGGCGCATTTTTTGCGATTCAGTACATGGTGATGCCGGACCGGGTATTGATTCTGGGAAGGGATCGGAATCTCTACGTCGGCAATTCCGCTCCCGTGGAATCGAAGGTCGTGCTGGAAGATATTTCGCTGCGGACAGCCTATGCGCTGCTTTCCCGCCGCTACGATATTCAGGACGACCGGCAGCTGAAGATGGTCTGTACGCCACGGGGCTTGAGCCAGGCCAAGGCGTATCTGAACGATACCCAGGAGCTTTTTGAAAAGCGTATGCAGTTTCAGGAAATCGAGAACTGCTCAGTCGAATACTCCGCGAATGACGGGAAATACTTCTCGCTGGTGAAGGGTACTGCCAGACTGACGGGAATCTATTTCGGGTATCCGTATTCGCAGAAACGGGATTTCGCACTGCTGATGCGGCTGGAACGCTCCAAAGACGATTTCGAGCTGCCGTTCAAGGTCGCCGGGATGAAGCTTTATGAGGAGGAACATCGGGATGAATGATCACAGTTATCGCAATATGAACCAATGGATGTTCCGTGGAATGCTGGTCTATGTGCTGCTGTCGTTTCTGACACCGATTCTGATGTATCAGTTCAGGGATAATAACAGGTTGATTGTGATCGACGGCCGGAACACCTATCATATCACGAAATATGCATCCCAGGAGCAATTGGTACAACTGTACGAATACACCGCACGTCTGGCGACCGACGCCTTTCTGATGCGGAATCCGAACGGTCTGGACCGCGCCGAACTGTTCGACGAGATGTATGTGGGCCGGGCGCGGCAGACGGCGTTGGACCTGATCAAGCAGGAAGGGGATATCTTCAATCGGCAGGATATCCACCAGAAAGTCGAGATCCTCGGGATCAAGGTGCTGGAGGCCGACAGCCGGACTTCCTTTCTGAAAATATCGGGACAACTGATTCGCAGCCGCCGGGATGCCGATACTCCGGTTGAGGTGCTGCGTTTTGAGATGTCCATGAATCTTTCGGTCAACTATGATCTCGCTAAGAATGCCGTATTTCCATTTGTCGTTTCCGACATTAACTATCAACAAGAAACAATCAGAAAACGGAGGTAATGCAATGTTTATGGGAAAAAAGCTGATCCCGTGTGTTTCAATCGCGGCAGCGGTATTTGCAGCTGCAGCGGCTGTCAGCGCCGAAGAGCCGGTGAATGAAAAGAAGATTCTGAACATGAACCAGTTCAAGGAGTACACGCTCGCCCAGGGCGAGATTTACAAGGTGTTCGTCAAGAAAGACGACGGCGCCACGACCGTGACCTTTCCGTCGGCCATTTCCAAAATCGCGGGAGTTAACGTCTCCACCGATGGAAGCACCGATTTTCAGATTTCGGCACAGCCCGGAGGATACTATTTCAACCTGGTCGCACTGCGTGAGGGGGCGACCGGGACGCTGACCGTGGTGTTCAACCGGAAAACCTACATTCTCTATCTGGTTCAGGATAACGAAAAGGCGTTCGCCGCCGTGAACTTCACCGGAGGCTCCGGCGGCGGCAGCGTTTCGGTGGTGGGCGGCGGCGCGGTCACTCCGGCCCGGCTGCTGTCGCTGATCGATATGGCGAAAGCATACGATGTGCTGTCGAAACGCTACCCGACTGAGCTGCGCGATTCCACCCGTTTCGCGAAGAAGGCGACGTTCCAGTTCGAGAAATTCCAGATGGACCTGCTCGAAGTGATCCGTTTCAACCACGAAGATACGCTGGTATTCAAACTGCTGCTGAGAAACGATACGGATGAGGAAATTCTGTATGATAAGTTCAGTTTTTCGGTTCAGGCCGGAAATCACACTTACTACATGAGCGCCGCCGACGCAACAGGCGTCATGCCTCCGAAATCTTCGACCTATGCGTTCTTCACCGTTACCGGTACGCCGGAGGGACGCCGGAACAATCTGGCGGCGGACAATGAGTTTCGCATTGGAGTGACAGCCCAATATATGGAGCAACAGGCAGCCGTGCCGGAATCGCAGACAACGGAACAGAAGAAGGAAACGGAAGAGAAAATCAGCAAGGTGGAAGCTGAATATGACAAGCGTCTTGCAGCCTTGATCGCCAATATGGAAAAGACGCTGGCGAAGATTGAGAACCGGGAGGCGGCCGGCAGCCTTGAATCTGCTGCCGCGGAGAGTGCCGCTGACGATCCGGTTCGGGAAACAGAAATGGAAACGGGGAAGAGAACACCCCGGAAACGGATGCCGGAAGCGATGTCGCCTGGTGGGATTTTTCCGAGTTTCCGGGCAATCTGGCATTTCTGATCAACTGGATAAAGTTCTGATAAGGAGCCGTTATGAACTTGCGTGAATTTTTCAAAAAGCTGCGGAGTCCGCTCGGAACTTCCCTGATCTTCCTGGCGGCAATCGTCACTCTGGCGTTCTCAGCGGTACCGTTCCTGATCCGGGAGGACGGCGGGAAACTGCAGCCGATCCACGAGAGCGTCAGCCGCGACGCGACACTGGATATTCCGGGGAGCGTCAAAGCGATTTCGGCAGTACCGCCCGATAAGCCTCTGCCACCTTCTGATGGAGTATCCGGCTCGTCTGCTGACAGTACCTCGAAAATCGATGGTTCAGGCAGGCCGCAGCCGCCGTCTTCCATAGCCCGTACAAACTCCGGTAATCGATATAACTCCGGTTCCAGTGACAGGCGTTCGGTCGAAAGCTCCCGGAATTCCGTTCCGACTGCCAAAATTCTCATTATCGATGGCGAATCGGCCGGTGCGCAAAAAAGAGTTTGTATCGGAACGGTTTGCGCCATACGGACGCCTGATCGCGTGCAAGATGGTCAATACTGTCGAGAGTGGCGATACCGATACTCCATTGATTGCGGTAGTGATCGAGGATTTGTGGTGGATCAATGCCAAAGGTGAAAAGAAGCTGATCATTCCGGCGGGGACCGAAGTGTACGGAACTGTCAATGGCGCCAAACCGATGCGGAACCGCCTGACCACGGGAAACAATTTCATTCTGGTCTGGCAGGCAACTTCCAATATGGTCGGTTTCGAACTTCAACTCAAAGGGGTTGCTCTTGAGAAATCAACCCATCCGGAGAACCGGATGCTGGCCGCGATTACCGATATGTCGGCCGGAATCCCCGGACAGGTCATGTCCAACGAAAACCTGTCGAAATTCCTGATGTACACTCTGGCATTCGGCCAGGGACTGGCGCAGGGATATCAGACCAACGAGGTCTATACCGACAGCGGCGTTACGATTACGACTCAGGACGGAACGACGAAAAACGCGATGGCCCGCGGCGCCGAAACGCTGGCGCAGGTGATGCTGCAGGATGTGTCGCAGATGATTGCGAAAGAATCCTACTACATCCGGGTCGCCAGCGGAACTGAATTCTACATCTTCGTTCAGCAGGTCATCAATCTCGATGACGCCCAGATCGCGGATACCCTGCTGAACAAACTCGAAGAACAGAAGATTCAGGGGCCGCAGAAGCCTTCGTATAAAAATGTATTGAACGCCTTTTCCGGTGGAAAAACAGTAAAATGAAAGGGGAAACTGCTATGAAAATGAATATGATGATGGTTATCGGAACTGCGGCGATTGCCGGAATGCTTTGCGGGTGCAAAACGGAAGAATTGCCGGAACCGCCCCGGGAATATATCAACGTCCCGATCCAGTATGTCGCCGGCGCCATTCCTGCCGACAGTCAGGAAAAGGTTATGTCCAATCCGAATCTTCGTGCATACGCCATCGGGCGATACGTCGATCCGGGATTTCGCGTGATGCACGAACAGCACTCCGTCTATCGGGTGGAGCGGATGCCCGCATGGAATTTGATTCCGCAGCCCGATGCCGATCCGGTTCTGCGAGCCCAGAAGATGCGGCAGGAACGGTATGCGGATGCCGCGACCGGCCAGATCGAACGTGCGACCGCCGAGGTGCGCAGTACGCAGCGGATGGTGAATTCTCTGATTGAGGGACAGGCGCTGCAGAAGGAACAGGCGGCGGAACTGGTCAGCAGCCTTGAGGCGATGAAAAAGCGCTACGGCGTCCTGTCGGAAAATATCCTCCGGACCTCCGAGTTCGCCAGAAAACTCGAAGAGGAGGTCAAAAAGCTGAAAGGGGAAAACGAAATGCTGAAGCTCCAGCTTCGGAACAACAATCGCCCGGCAATCCATTCCTCCGAGGTGCAGCCGTGAGAAAATATTGGTTCCGTATCGTGGTCTCATTGTGGCTTGCCGTTTTGACTGTCGGCATGATCGTTTTGTACAATCGGACGGAAATCGTTCCCGAAGTTCTTTCGGAACAGGATCGGCAGGCGGGAATCCTGCTGAAACAGTCCGAGATATTGGCGGTCAATACTGTTCTTATACGTTTTTTGACGGAAAAAACGAAACAGGATAAAGCGGAATCGGTCTCGGAGGTGTCATTAAGGCTGGAGGAGATGGCCGAGTAATTATTCGGATCGGCAGGAGAAGACGTATCCGCGCTCCCCCCGTATAATGGAGGGGGGAGGTGTCTGCTTATCGGGAGATTGCAGGAATAATTACGTGAGGAGCAGTATATGAAGCGCATTACGAATACACAAGTTGATCAGTTGAACAAATTGTTTCTCGAAGGGCGTCTGAGAGGCTTCCCCGGGAAATATATTGCGGCCATGAGTGATTCGGAAGCGGAAGAGAAAATCAATCAGGCCAGAGAGGTCACTCCGGGAACTTATGTCCCGATCTCAGATGAAATCCGTGCTCACCTGAAAGAACTTTCACGGAAAGGAGTGATTGAGTTAGAGGAATCTGACTTGGATTACATGACGATGGCGACGGCCTACGGTCTGATGTGGATTGCTGCGCGACAGGATCGGCACCGGAAAGTCGCCTCCGAACTGCAGTGCCGGAAAATCAGGAAGATGATTCTGATGGGGTTCCTGGCATATATGCCTAACTGGAAAATCTGCCTGTTGCAGTATGAACAGGCAGAGAAACTGATAGAGGAAGGGACGGCAAAAGCCTCTCTTCAACTGAAAGGATAGCGGTTCCTTCAAATGTCAAAACTAATAATTTTCGCAGGAACGAAAGGAGGCGTCGGCAAATCGTTGACGGCGACGCTGTTTGCTGATTTTGCAGAGGAATTTGGCTTTTGTCCGGTCCTGTTTGACTGTGACAATGAAAATAAGTCTCTTTGCAACGCATACAAAAGCGTCGCCGCCATTCAGGCCGTCGCTGTTGACGTGGACTTCCATGGAGAGATGGATTATCCGCTTGATGAAATTATCAACCGGATCGAAGAAATGGAAAACCGTAAAAAGAAAATGAAAGGCTGAATAACCTTTATATACTGGATATGAAAGCGGGGACCAGTTGTTCTACTCTGGAATGGCTTGAAGCATTTCCATTTGACCGGATGAAGGAGCTTGCTGTTGAGGTGTATGTCGCCGGTTGTCTGACTTCCGATATCGACAGCGGCATGACCTGGGCGGTGTGGGTAAAGAAATACGCGGAACCGGCTTTGGAGGAAAAACTGCGGTTCATCATCATCAAAAATGAGATCGCAGGAGATAATTTCGCATTTTACGATGACACCATGAAGTCTTTTCTGGAGGAAGAGCTCCGGTCGACTGTCGTAATTCATCTGCCGGCTTTGAGTACCCGGCATCTGAACCGGATCAAGGATTATGAAACAAGTTACGGGCAAGTGGCCAAATCAAAAATACAGATCGCTTCTTTCGGTTTCATGGACGTGCATAGAATCCGGATGATGTATAAAAATTTAAAGAATGCATTCACCGGATTTTTTGCAGATTCAGGCTTGGATGCAAAACAGGAGATGAACCATGGCGGAGAGCATGCCAGTTGACGTTTACCCGGCGGAATTGTCTTCGGATGACCTCCGGGAATTAGCTGCCCGGCTGGTCTGCATGGGGGCGGTTTCTCCTGCGTATATGGACGAGATTTCCTACGAGAAAGCCGAAGAGATGGTGGCCGGACTGCCGACTCTTTACCGGGCCTACACAATCGTCCGGGAGCGGGGTATCGGTCTGACTGGTATATGGCAATTTGATGTTACGCAGTCCGGAGCTGAAGAAAGGCTGGTTCGAGAGATCAACAGGCTTACTCTTGAAGAGATGCCGCAAAAAGATTTTTTCGGGCATCGAATATTCGCCGGAAGCTTGGTTTCATTTTCTGCATCATGACTTTTCATCAGTCAACCAGGAGATTTTGCGGGACAGTTTATATCGTTGGGACATCGATTATGACCGGGAACGGGTGTTTCTCGGATTTTCGGAGGATACTGCTTCAGTCATTGCACAGGCCGAACAGTTGTTCAATGAGATGCGCGAAGACCTGCTGGCAAGGCTGACCCGAATGGGAATCATATCACCGTTGGAGTATATCAACTACACTCCCGAAAGTGCCCGGGAGATTATCGGTCGCTTGCCGGCGCTGGTGGAAGTTTATATGACACGCGGTGATGGCGTTCGGGAGACTGAGCGGATCCGTTTCATCAATATCGCCGAATATACCTTTCGGAAACATAGGTTGAATGACGATCAATATGAAAAGAAACCGATTGAAGATGACCCGCGAAACAATCGTTTCGATTCCGAGCTGTATCCGAGTTATACGGATGAAATGGAGGAAGAGGATGAGCTGCAGGATGTCACGGAACTGCTGCCGGGACCGTTACAGCGTGCCGTTACCAGAGTGACTGATAATAACAAGAGTCTGCAGATGCAGATCAGCAAGTTCTTTTCTGAAAATCCGACCGAAGAGAATCAATTCGAGAAACATGGCCTGACCATAAAGGGCGGATATGCCTGGATTGATTTTCTGAATCAGGACTTCAGCAGCGCCGTTCCCATGAACTCACAGGGAGAGCCGCTTTTTGATCGCCTGAAGAAAGCTTTCTCCAACTGGGAACTTGATCCGGTCAGATATTCGGTCAATTGGCGTGCCGGCTTTGAAACGGATTTCGCCCGGAACCGGGAAGAAGCCCGGATGATGTTCTATCGTTCGCTGTTTTTCAAATTGACGGAGGCCAAAATCATCCCGCGTTTCGAAAAAGAAGAGTGGTTCGCCATGAATTCCCGTACAGCCGAACTCTACGCTCGAAAAGTGCCGCTTCTGGCGGAACAGAGTCATGTGAGTGACTGGCTGAAACTGTTCGAGCAGCCATTGCCGGATGATCCGAATTTCATGTTTCGTCTGCAAAGCAGCTTTCAAGCTGTCGGAATATCATTTGACCGGGGAGGCGGTAAAGACCGTTTTCCAGAAACCCAAACCCCAGAAAGGAAAAAGTACCATGAGTATCACACAGCAAAACAGAGAGGATTATCTCCGCAGTTCGATCAGGAGAATGATCAACAACAAACAGATGATGCCTATCGACGAAAGCATTCTGAACAAGATGTCGCTGAATGTCCTGAGAAGCGTTCTCAGCGAAGACAAATCGAATCTGATTACCGCCGACCAGAAGTTCATGCTGGACATGAAAAATCGTGCCGGGCATTTGAACGGCGTCGAGCTGCCGCCCGGAGGAATTTCGGCGTTGACGAAGCAGGAAGCCAGCCTGATCATCGATGCGACGCCCAAATTGACGCCCGCGCAAATGGTTCCGGAACGGCCTGCTACGGAAGAGACCCGGAACCGTTACCGGTTTCTCACCAGAAACTCCCAGGAAAACCGGCTTTCCAAATTCACCTGGGATCATATCTCGGAGGAGGCTCTTCAAAAGGCGATTCAGGAAATCGAGGTTCGCCGGGAAATCACGGATACACAGTTCAACAGTCTGTGCCAGGCGCTTACCGACAAAACTCTGCCGCTCGAAACAGCTGCCCAATTTATTTCTTCACCCACGATCGGGCCGGAGCAGTTTAAAAAACTCAACTATTTTCAGGCCCGTTCCATTCTGGAACAATGTCCGGCAACTCCCAAGCAGATCGAGTTCCTGCAGAATATGTCGGACAATCATCCCCTGAAACCTCAGGACCCGGGCAAGTTCACCTCCAAAGAGGCCAGCGATCTGATCAGCAGAATTACGATGCGCGGTCAGACCATCGCGGACAACGCCCCACTGACCGATAACGATATCGCTGCCCTCAAAGATGCTCTCGCTCAGGACGCCTCCCGGCAATTGCCGAAGGATATCACGGCAATGACTCATGGCGAGGCTCGGGCATATATCGCCGGTCTTGAACCGACCGAGTCGCAAATCAGGATGATTGGTTATCTGACACGGATCAACCAGATCGATTTCATCCCCAAATTCGTGCAGACCGGTATGAACCGGGGACAGGCATCCCAGTTGATTGATTTGCTCAATATCAGAGACAGAAATAAAAAAGCCAACATTGCCGAAGTGCAGAAGCTGGTCAATCAGATCGATCCTCCGGCAACCGCCGAACAACTGGAGATCATCAGGAACTATCAGGAGCAGGGCCGGGATATCACTATGCCGGAAAAAATGACGTACCGTCAGGCGGAAAGCCTGATTACGCAGGAGAACAGCAAGCAGCCGCTCACTCCGGAACAACTGGAAATCCTGAACGGCTGGGTCAAAGACGGCACCCTGAAGGCCAAAGATCTGGCGAAACCTGAGAAAATGACGCAGGCCGATTATGTCGCCCTGCGCCAAAAGCACCTGATGAATCTTCAGAATCTGGACAACAAGAGTCAGGAGATGGCGGCAAAGGAGAAAGCTCCGGAACACGCCGGTATGAGTCGATGAGGTGATAGCCCGCACCGGAATTCCATTTCCGGTGCGGGGCATCCGGAGGTTGGTATGACAGAAAAAGAAGAATCTTTAAGGGAACTCGCAATACGGACTCTGGCAGGTGCCGGTTCATCCCGTGTCAAGGCTCTGGAGCTGTTTTCCCTGTATGAGCAAAACGGCGATAAGGACGATATTGTTTATGCAATTGTTTTTGAACTGGAAGTTTTGCATTATCTCCTGGAACGTATTCATCAGGAAAACCGTCAGCGAACTGACTTGCTGGAGAAACGGATTGAACAATTCATGAAGAAAAACAATGAGACTGTTCTTTCGCTGGTTATGCAGCAGAATCTGATGAGCCGATCCCAGTTCCGCAGGCTGATTGCACTGCACAGGGAACGATTTATGAATCGTCTCATCCTGGTATGTGCCTTGACGATTCTGTCCGTCCTTGCCGGACTCGGCACGTTTTTCATATATTCCTTGTGGGCGTAATATGTCAATACTCGATCAGGAAATATTGAATCTTCAGGGAAATTCCTGGACGGTTCGTGACGCAGCTTGCGGCACGATGTGCTTCGGCATGACCGGCAGCGGAAAAAGCTCAGGGCCGCTCCGAAGCATCGCATTGCGTTTTCTGGAATTGAAATTTGGCGGCATCGTGTTTTGTGCGAAACCGGATGAATGTGAAACATGGGAGGGGTATGCCCGCGAAACCGGACGAAGCAACGACCTGATCAAACTGAGCCGGGAAACATTTGCTTTCTTGAATTACGAACTGGAACGGCCGCAGGAAGCGGGAGGCGGCCAGATTGAAAATGTTGTCGGCATTTTTCTTGAGGTTACGAAAATCGGCAAGGACAAAAGAAACGGCAGCACCAACGACGAATATTGGCAGAATGCCATTAAACAGTTTTTACGTAATACCATCTCGTTGCTTCTTATGGCCGGAGAAGCGATCACCTTACCGAATATCAAACAGACCATTGACACCACAATCAAGAAAAGCGCTGTTGCCGAGGGGCTGAAAAAATATTTCAAGGAGTTCCGGGGCTATTGTGCCCAGTACCGGGATATGGAGTTTTATCGGAGGCAGGATTCTACCGGATATGAGGAAATCCTGAACCGTTTCGAAGAGGAATACAAAAAGAACAACGGAGATGTTTTGAATGCCGAGCTGCTCAATGCGGCCCATGAATATTCTTCCACGTTGATATCCAAAGCAATATACTACGGCAAATGTTCCGGACCGGACTATGAATTGGGATTCAATTATTTTTTGACGGAATTTCCGCAGCTTGATGAAAGAACCCGGAGCAATACAATCAGTTCCTTTACTGTGTTGGCCGATTCCATGCTGCGCGGCGAATTTCTGCGTTGTTTCGGTGCTCCGGAATCGTCGTTTCGGCTGGAAAGCCTCTACCGGGAAGGCAAGATTCTGATTGTCGATCAGGATGTGAAACGTTACGGGCTGGTGGGACAAATCACCGCCGCAATTATCAAACTCTGTTTCGAGAGGATGATCGAACGGCGTGAGGACATCACCCGTGATGAAGCTCTGCCGGTCTTTTTATGGGCTGATGAGGCGCAGTATTTCGCCCTCGACAACGATCAGGTGTTTCAGACTACCGCCCGGTCGTCACGCACCCTGACGGTCTATGCTACGCAGAATACGAGTAATTTTCAGGAAGGTTACGGAAAAGAAAAATCCGCTTCACTGCTTGGCAATCTCGGTACGAAAATATTTTTGCAAGAACGGTGATTATGAAACGAACAAATGGGCCGCGGATTCGATCGGTCAGGAAATCATCAGGCGCCGAAGTCAGAATATCGGCGACAGTAAGTCCGGAGGTATGAAGGGAGATTACAACAAATCGGACAGTTTCAGCGAAGGTTGGTCGGAACAGAAAGATTACATGGTCGATATCGTTTCCTTCACTACCCTGCAGGCCGGCGGTCCGCGCGGGCATTGTAAAGTCGGATATGTATTCTGGCAGAGCGGCCGGATTTTAAATAACGGAAAAGTTTTTCTGATCGGCGCTTTCGAGCAGAAATGTCGAAAAATATGCGGAGCGCGTTTCACTCGTCGTTGCCCGCCGATTCCCGAAATAGGAACCCAAGCGACTGGCAAGTCTCATTGGCTTTATGGTTACGATTATGCAATCATCTCAGTGATGGCTGTCACCGGGGTTATGCCGCTTATCGGGATCGCATTGATTTATACCGACAACGATTGCTTTCTCATGGCGATTCCTGAACAGGGCATTGTCACTGGTGCAACGGTTTTACTTTGGACTGCAGCGTTCTTTCTGGATGCGGGCCTGGAAGTGGTTCGGATCGGTTGTGAGATTGGCTATGCTCTTTTCAGGGGAACTGTCAGAATGCGGCAGAAACGAATCAATCAGGTGCCGTTGATTACGTTTACCTGGATGTATCTTGCATTTTCATTTGCACTGGCGGTCCTGATTCAAAATGCCATATATGCTGCAAAAAATTTCTGGCCGTATATTCTGGTTTGGATTACTGCTGCAATCGCTCACTTCCTTTTCAAAAAGCGCAGGCGGCCGAAGAATACCGGTTGAAAAATGATCAAGGCAGGCAATAGCCCGGATATTCTCTGATTATTTTCTTCGCCATTCACCGCAAATAGAATGGAGCAGGAAAGTGGTCAGGTCATTCTTCAAGAACAAAATGCCGGAATGTATATTACAATGACTTTTTCTTTGCCGCAAGCAAAGATTCTATGTCGGTAAAAGCGTTTTGCAACTCTTCACTGTGATAACGTTCATACATATTATAGATGAAATCTGTTATCCCGGCATCATCCCATTCTTTCAGAATTTTATCTGCGCTGGAGTTTTTGTACGCTGCATAATTTTCCAACAGATAAATGAAAAATATCATTTCTTTATCAAGTTCATTCATTTCAATCCCTCCTTATGTAAAGAGAGTTTCTTGGATTTCCGGTGATTTGTTCACTTTCCCACATATCAAAAACTCCAGTGGGACTGAACTCCCACATTGCAAGCTGTGGATCTCGAAGCATACGATATGTCTCGGAAGCAAGAAATTTTCTCAATGCTTCTTTCTGAGGATAGCCATATTTATTGCAAATCAGACGAACAATCTCTTTATCGTAATAGTCCAGCATCAGGATCATATCATCTTTTAAATTCATTTTTCAATAACCTCCTGAAATTTCAAAAACTGCAAGGCGGTTTGTGTCTTGAACGTATATTGATCGTGCAATTTTTGGGGCAATAAACGACGCAAAGTTTCTGTGGCTGTATATACTTTTGCAATAAACAACCGTATCACCGGCATTGTTCTGTCATTTGCAACCGGACCAACAACCATATCCCATTTATGATCGTCAATAGTGTTATCTCTGTTGGCGACAACAAAATCCAACCATTTTTTATTTGCTTTTTTCAAACTTGAGAATTTTTAACTCATCTAATTTTGTTTCATCAAATTCATAGACTGAAATAGTTGGAGTACCAGTTTTACGCCGTTCTGTAGTCAATTCAGCCCAACGTTCCGCCTGCTCAAGACTGGATGTCAGATAAAAGCCGGTACCAAAATCCAACTTCCGGTCAGATGTCAGAATTTGAGGCTTTTGTACAGCCATATTGCTTCCATGATATAATTTCATGATTCTGTCTTTCTTATTATATATTATTTTGCCATCAAATCATCTAAAAATTCAGAACCTGGATCGACAGCAGTTATCAAGAGATTCTCACGCGCTCTGGTACTGGCGACATACAACAAATAGCGTTCAGTATTATATACATCTTCCAGGTCAGAAGCATCAGTTACAGTCTCAATGCGTTCCAGGGATGGTATAACATCTTCATCTTGCCTGAGGCATCGTGCCGATGACAACACAGCCTTCTTACGGAAATCTCCGCAAAAAGCAAATCGGCATTCAGAAACTTATACAGATTGACCGCATAGTTCGAAGTTAACTGCCGGGCCAAAGTGGATTTTTCGGAACCATTCGGCCCGGCAAGCATTCTTAGTCGTGGTGTCATGATTTTACAGGACTCCGATGATACTTTCGGTGCCATCAGGGGAATCTTTACAATTTTACCGTTTTTGGTGACAGTCACCGAAACACCGCGGGAAAAAGGCTTCCTGTACGGCCCGCGCACCTGCTTTGGCTGCAACTTTACGCAACAGTAACATACCCGCTGAATGTTCTGATTCGGCGGAAAAGATAACAGGAATGACTTCGCCGTTGGGCAGAGTTACTTTTTAGTATTTGTTGTTTTCATTAAAACACCTTTATGTACGTCAATATACAATGATTTCAGGAAAAAACAACTGCGGAGAATGAAATCACGCAGGTCTCTGACCGGTTTGGCGGCAGACGGGACATTGCCTTTGTTGTTCATTTACGTATAGCTCTTCTGTAAAACCTGAAAACGATTTCGTATCGAGAATTTCGGTTGTATCATATCCTCCTTCCGTTGCTTGAGGGGCTGGAACTAAAGTAATTATACCGCATATATAACTGAAGAAAAGAAAATTTGCCAGGCAAAGCTGAACATCTCAGGCAGATTTGAACCGTGTTCTTTGGCGCGCTTTGCCGCCGCGTACAGCTGCACCTCTTCCCGATGGCCCAGCTGCCCCATCTGGAACTCCCGGACTTTCGCGCTCTCGAAGTCAACATCTTATCCGTACGCGTCGAAGTCGAGCGGTGATCGTTCAATGATTCGGTGCTCTCCAAAGACACGGAGAAAGGCTTTGCTTCGATACCGAAGGAGCACAAAGAATAGTCAACCAGTGTATCTTCCAGCGGGAAAGCCTCTCCTTTGACTTCCGGAGGCAAGCTGATTTCAACTGCAATTTCCTGAAATTGATAATCTGTGGAATTTCATATATATACGATGATTTTTATTTGATTTTTCCCGGCAAAAAGTATATATTACAAATGATATTTCATGGGATTGTTCTCCTATGGGATATGTGTTATTTGACAACCGTTATATTTCAGCAAATACGTTGAAAACCCGCCAAGTTTAAAAAGTCATTTGCTATCATCTTAGGTGAAATGTATCCGGTGAGATTGTGTCTTTACATCTTACCGGGCGCTTTCCGGCATGATGATAGCGGGCTCTTGGCGGGGCCTTCAACGTAGTGTTTGGAAGCGTTCGGTTCTTTAGAATGTTTCCAGGCATTGTTGGGTTTCGCCGCCGCAATCGGGAAATCGACAGACTTATAAAAAATAAACAAGGTTACCGATTATGGAAATGCAGACAGTAACAACCGCGATCCGGAGGCCGTTTGGCATTCCAGTGCCCGCACTGTCTGTGAGTCCGGTATCCGCAAGCAAGCAAGCAAGCAAGCAAGCAAGCAAGCAAGCAAGCAAGCAAGCAAGCAAGCAAGCAAGCAAGCAAGCAAGCAAGCAAGCAAGCAAGCAAGCAAGCAAGCAAGCAAGCAAGCAAGCAAGCAAGCAAGCAAGCAAGCAAGCAAGCAAGCAAGCAAGCAAGCAAGCAAGCAAGCAAGCAAAGCAAGCAAGCAAGCAAGCAAGCAAGCGAGCAAGCAAGCAAGCAAGCAAGCAAGCAAGCAAGCAAGCAAGCAAGCAAGCAAGCAAGCCTTTATGTTTACATAAAGGCTTGCTTCTACCAGATCGAAATTCTTCAGGCCCTTACTTTTTTCGTTTTTTCCCCACTCTCCAGAAGCAGGAGTTTTTCTGTTTCGGGCAGAAATTTGACCATTCAAAATTTACGGCTGCGAGATCCATTCTGGATTTCGGCAGCCATTTTTGTTTAAAACAACCTGATTATATATTTATTAACCAAACCATTTAAATTAACGAGGTGAAAAAATGAGTATCTATGCGCTGCGTGTCAACAGTGATCCCAAATGTGCAGAAGCGATCTTCGACTCGCTCCGAAACGGCGAAGCCCGTTTCTGCTGGTCCGCTTATGAACGGGAAGGCGAAGACGAGGACCTGAGGCGGCTGCAGAAATTGGCGGAACAGGGAAAGCTGCCGGAAAAGGAACAGGATTACTATCAGCCCTTCCTTCTGAACATAAAAAAAGATGATTATGTCGTTTATATTAATGTTCCCCAGTACGGGCAATGCACATCCGCCCGTGTGACCGGTGAATATTACTGGAAAGCTCATACTGATCTCAAATATGATTGGGGATACGACGGTAATCATTGCCTGAGCGTCGACCCGGAATCAATCCGGGTATTTGAGCGCAACGGAGTGAACGTCACCCCATATCTGCAGGCGCGCCTGAAGTTACAGGGACGTTTCTGGAAAAATTAATGCGGAAGAGGATTTCTTCAAGCTGCAACACGCTTTAACGACCGGAGAACAGCTTACCCGGAATGGGAGTCCTGCCGAATTTCTGTCCCGATCCTTACAGCCGGTCTGGGAAGAAATTGCAGTATTGATCCAACAGAACTATCCGGGAAGAAGCTGGAAGAGCTGGTGTGCAAAGCATTCAACCATATGCCCAATGTGGAAACGGCCACAGTCAATGCCACCGGTTCCCATTCCGATTATGGTGCGGATGTTATTGTCACATATTTTGACGGCTTTGCTGCCATCCCTGAACTCTGCACCCCCAAAAAACTGGTCATTCAGGTCAAGTCGTATGAGGGAGAGCATTACTCTTTGCAGGCGGTGTCAGATATAGAAAAGGCGGTTCTTACTTATAATGCAGATGCCGGGTTGATCTTTTCCACCGGTAAAAGTACGGAACAACTGCGCCGGAGCACGGAAGAACTGGCGGCAAACCTCAAGCGACCGATTGGACTGTGCACTTATGAGCAGAGCGCCAGATTGTTGATGCGCTATCTGGGGGACGAATTGATCGACGGTTACCGGAACGGCACCGACAAATCATCAAAGTAGCCCAATGAATTGCAATTCTTCACTGGAATTTGTGGAGGATATGAGATACATCTCCGTGTCAGTCGTCAGTCAAGCGACAATCCAGCATAACGTTCTCAACGGTCGTTTTTATGCGTTGCCGTTTGATTGCCGCCGGAGTCTGATATGAATACGGCGGCTGCCGGTTCGGAAATCAGAAAAGCCTCTTTTACGGAATCCGTGAACGGATTCCGGGAAAGAGGCGAAAGTGTAAAATAACGTTTATATCTTCCGGTTGAGTTGAAAGTCTCTATATCTTTGCAGAAAAAAGACATTGCAAAGTCGGTCTTTCTAAAGTTCTCCGGAGATTGATTTCTTAAATACAAATATCAACAGAGAACACCCAAATGTTAGTTTATAGTGGACAAATAATCACCAATCGCAACTTTTATATTTCCTCTGGGAAAATCGCAACGTCAACGACGGTGAATTCCGGCGGTTACATGTATATCTCCAGCGGCGGCAGTGCAACCTCAACGACGGTGAACTCCGGCGGTTCTATGTGGGTCGACTCCGGCGGCAGTGCAACCTCTACGACGGTGAACGCAGGCGGTGATATGTGGGTCTCCTCCGACGGCAGTGCAACCTCAACGACGGTGAACTCCGGCGGTTCTATGTGGGTCGACTCCGGCGGCAGTGCAACCTCTACGACGGTGAACGCAGGCGGTGATATGTGGGTCTCCTCCGACGGCAGTGCAACCTCTACGACGGTGAACGCAGGCGGCACTATATGGGTCTGCGCCGGCGGAAGTGCGACCTCAACGACGGTGAAAGTTGGCGGCGCAATCAATGGATTTACTTTTTCTGAAGATCAATATCTTGATTCAGACCTCCATGTTTCAAACGCCTCAGTGAGTCGCGAGGCAGCCCTATACGCAGGACAAACTGCGACCTCAACGATGGTGAACTCCGGCGGTTCTATGACGGTCGACTTTGGCGGCAGTGCGACCTCTACGACGGTGAACGCAGGCGGTGATATGACGGTCCGCAGCGGCAGTGCGACCTCAACGATGGTGAACTCCGGCGGTTATATGACGGTCGACGGCGGCAGTGCGACCTCAACGACGGTGAACGCAGGCGGTGATATGTGGGTCTCCTCCGACGGCAGTGCGACCTCAACGATGGTGAACTCCGGCGGTTCTATGTCGGTCAACTTTGGCGGCAGTGCAACCTCTACGACGGTGAACGCAGGCGGCACTATATGGGTCTGCGCCGGCGGAAGTGCGACCTCAACGACGGTGAAAGTTGGCGGAGCAATCAATGGATTTACTTTTTCTGAAGATCAATATCTTGATTCAGACCTCCATGTTTCAAACGCCTCAGTGAGTCGCGGGGCAGCCCTATACGCAGGACAAACTGCGACCTCAACGATGGTGAACTCCGGCGGTTATATGACGGTCGACGGCGGCAGTGCGACCTCAACGATGGTGAACTCCGGCGGTTATATGACGGTCTACGGCGGCAGTGCGACCTCAACGATGGTGAACTCCGGCGGTTCTATGTCGGTCAACTTTGGCGGCAGTGCAACCTCTACGACGGTGAACGCAGGCGGCACTATATGGGTCTGCGCCGGCGGAAGTGCGACCTCAACGACGGTGAAAGTTGGCGGAGCAATCAATGGATTTCACTTTTTCTGAAGATCAATATCTTGATTCAGACCTCCATGTTTCAAACGCCTCAGTGAGTCGCGAGGCAGCCCTATACGCAGGACAAACTGCGACCTCAACGATGGTGAACTCCGGCGGTTATATGACGGTCTACGGCGGCAGTGCGACCTCAACGATGGTGAACTCCGGCGGTTATATGACGGTCTACGGCGGCAGTGCGACCTCAACGATGGTGAACTCCGGCGGTTATATGAAGGTTTCCTCCGGTGGCAGTGCAACAGCAACGACGGTGAACGCAGGCGGTTATATGCGGGTCTCCTCAGGCGGCAGTGCAACCTCTACGACGGTGAACGCAGGCGGTTCTATGGGGAGTCTATGGCGGCGGCACCTCAACGACGGTGAACTCCGGCGGTCATATGTGGGTCGACTCCGACGGCAGTACAACCTCAACGACGGTGAACTACAGCGGTTATATGAGGGTCTCCAACGGCGGCAGTGCGACCTCAACGACGGTGAACTCCGGCGGTTATATGAGGGTCTCCTCCGGCGGCAGTGCGACCTCAACGACGGTGAACTCCGGCGGTGATATGTGGGTCTCCTCCGACGGCAGTGCAACCTCAACGACGGTGAACGCAGGCGGCACTATATGGGTCTACTCCGACAGCAGTGCGACCTCAACGACGGTGAAAGTTGGCGGTGCAATCAATGGATTTACTATTTCTGAAGATCGGTATCTTGATTCAGACCTCCATGTTTCAAACGCCTCTGTGAGTTGCGGGGCAGTCCTATACGCAGGACAAACTGCAACCTCAACGACGGTGAACTCCGGCGGTGCTATGAGGGTCTCCTCCGGCGGCAGTGCGACCTCAACGACGGTGAACGCAGGCGGCACTATATGGGTCTCCTCCGGCGGCAGTGCAACCTCAACGACGGTGAACGCAGGCGGCACTATATGGGTCTACTCCGACAGCAGTGCGACCTCAACAACGGTGAAAGTTGGCGGTGCAATCAATGGATTTACTATTTCTGAAGATCAGTATTATTATTCAGACTTCCATGTTTCAAACGCCTATGTAAATGGGAATGCTTACCTATACAGCGACCAAACCGCAACCTCAACGACGGTGAACTCCGGCGGCCACATATATGTTTCTTCCGGTGGTGGTACAACATCAACGACAGTGAACTCCGGCGGTTCCATGACGGTCTCTGGCGGCGGCAGTACAACCTCAACGACGGTGAACGCTGGCGGTTATATGACGGTCTCCGGTACTCTGCACGTCTTCAGCACTCTTGCAATCTCAACGACGGTAAACTCCGGCGGTCATATGTGGGTCGGGAACTACGGCAGTGCGACATCAACAACGGTGAACACAGGCGGTATAATCAATGGATTTACTGTTTTAGAAGATCAGTATTATGATTCAGAGCTCCATGTTTCAAACGCCTATGTGAATGGTGGGGCTGCTCTATACTACGGACAAACTGCAACATCAACAACGGTGAATTCCGGAGGTTTTATGCGGGTCGACGACGGCAGTACAACCTCAACGACGGTGAACTTTGGCGGTAATATGGCGGTCTACGAGTACGGGAGTGCAACGTCAACGACGGTGAATTCCGGCGGCTGCATGTATGTTTCTTCCGGCGGCTGCGTAAATAACATCCAAATAGCCAAGGGGGGGAAAGTCGTTTTATATGAGGGTAGCCGTCTTGACTTCCGGATCGCCGACCAGTCATCTGCTGCAGATGTTCTAGTCAATGATTGGAGTCTGATTGTTGATAAGGGAGCTTCTTATACCATTACTGTAGACAAGAACCAATGGAACGGAGTTTATCAACTGGCAGGTGGGTGGGCGAACTTCAACATCAACAAAGATATCACCATCTGGGCTGAGGGTGGGGGGTGGATTGGAACATTTATCGGCGGGTGGGGCGTAATCACCTCCGGCGATTACACCTATACCTTAGGCAAGACGGAAAATGGCACGTTGACCTTGACCGTGCAAGGCGGTCAGGAACCACCCGAAGTTCCGCTGGAGAATCCTGTGATTGCCGGCGGCAATGCCATTCAGATTATGGCAGACGGGACGGTGAAGATTCATAGTGCCGGAGGCGTCACTTCTCCCGGCAGAATCGATCCAAACGCCTGGACGCTGCTGGATTCGGGGGACTTCAACCGCGACGGGAAAGACGGTCTGCTCTGGCTGGAGAAAGCCACCGGAAACGTCTATATGCAGGACGATCTGTCCAGCATGGCGGAAGTCACCAATAAGAGCAAGCTGCTGGGAGTTGCGGGCGGCGGCTATGAAGTTCAGGCCGCCGGCGATTTCTTCGGAACCGGTTTCGACGGGGCTTTGCTGCTCGGCCCGGCATTCGGAAATGAATCGCTGAATTACGGTCTGGCAACCTGGAGTCGTGAGCAGGACGGTTCAACCACTCCCGGCTGGCTTGGAGCATTGGTCAATACGTGGGAAGAATCCGGGCCCCTCAACTCCCTCAAGGGAGACTTTCAGAACCTGACCGGCGATGAGCGCAACAAGGTCATCAACGCCAATAACTACCGGTACGAACTCGTCGGCGTCGGTGATTTCAACGGCGACGGCAAGGATGACGTCATGCTGCGCAATACCATGCCGGATACCGTTGACGGCGAAACCATCACCGGCGCCGGTGATGTGTTCGTTTTCCTGACCGACACGCGGGAGAATGTGATCGAAGGCTACCGTCCGGCGGAGGGAATCGTCTACACCGGCTGTGCCACCGACGGCTGGGACGTGGTCGGTTTCGGCGATTTCAACGGCGACGGAATCGACGACGTCGTCATATCGGACGGCACCGATCTCGCCGGATGGCAGGTCTCGAACGGCCAGCGCACAGAGGATCTGTGGTTCGGTTCGCTGACCGACGGGTGGAAGTTCGCCGGTGTCGGGGATTTCGACGCCGACGGAACCGACGATATCCTGCTCGCCGATCCCGACAACAATCTGGCCGCATGGAAAGTAAAGGACGGTCAGGCGGCCGGAATCATCACTTTGGCTTGAAAATTCAGATCATAGAAGGATTTCACTCATGAACAATGACAATTTTACGATCACTTCCGCCTCCAATAAAGACCTGGTAATCGGGGTGGGAACTCCCGGAGCGCCTGCCGGAAACAACGCCGTGCAGCCGGCGGCGGCTTCCGCTCCGGAGCCGCCGAAACAGCCGAGCATTTACGGCGAGGTTCCGCAGATTCCGACTCTGGATGCCGTGGAGGGGATCAGGTTTGATTTCAACGACGGAATCAGAATCCTGTTTCCGCATAACGGCAAGGGAGTATCATGTCACGTTCACGGACATCGATACCGGAATCATCCTGTTCAGCAACGATACGGTTCCCGGCGCTTATGTGACCAGCATCAAGAAATTCTTCATCCGTTTCCGGCTGATCATCCACGAGAAAGGCGGCAAAGAACCGATCTTCACTCATGATTACGATGCGACCGGCAAGGAAGTGATGATTCAACTTCCGGTCGGGACGATCGGCGATTCGATCGGCTGGTTCAGCTATGTGGAACGTTTCCAGAAAAAGCACCACTGCAAAATAATCTGCGTGATGACTCCGTGGATCGCCGACGTGGTGCGTGACCAGTATCCCGATATTACGTTCATCAAGCCGGAGGAAACGAAAAACTACAAGCCTTATGCCTGTTATTACATGGGATTGTTTTTCCGGGGCGACGTGGATCATCAGCCGATTGATTTCCGTTACATCGGCCTGCACCGGACGGCGGGATATATCCTCGGCGTCGATCCGGCGGACGAACCGCCGCGCTTCAACCTCTCCGCTCCACGCCGAATCAAAGAGAAATATGTGTGCATCGCAGCCCAGAGTTCCAGCCAGGCGAAATACTGGAACAATCCATTCGGCTGGTACGACGTAATCAAGTTCCTGAAGGAGAACGGCTACCGTGTGATCTGCATCGACAAGGAGCGGGTGCACGGCGCCGGACTTGTCTGGAATCACATGCCGTGGGGCGTCGAAGACGAAACCGGCGACAAACCATTGCAGGAACGCATCGATCTCATCAAGGATGCGGATTTCTTCATCGGACTTTCAAGCGGCTTGAGCTGGCTGGCCTGGGGATGCAAGGTGCCGGTGGTGATGATCTCCGGCTTTACGCATCCGACCAATGAATTTGCGACGCCGTACCGGGTCATCAACTACCATACCTGCCATAGCTGCTGGAACGACATGCGGCTGGACTTCGACCACTTCGATTTTCTCTGGTGTCCGCGCCACAAGGGGACGGATCGGCATTTTGAATGTACCCGGCTGATTTCTGCTGAACAGGTGATTACGACTATCAAGAAAATACCGGCGTTTCAAAAACACGCAGGAAATCCGGACGCGCTCCAGACACCGGCAGAGGCCTAACCGGCGGAGCGAGCAATCAGGCAATGGCAAGGAAACATGCAGAACCGCAGGGGCTGAAAATGAGTTGTAAAGAACACATTGCAGAAAAGTGTTGCCGTCAGAACCGGGAAAAGGCGGACTGTTCCGCCTTGACGGATGTCATCCGCCTTTACCGGAAAGAGTGTTGCAGCGTTCTGGAAGATGAACTTGGCAAATTCAAAAAGGTTTATGAAACAAAGGGGCTGGAAGAACTGATTCGCGCTGCCGCCAGCGGAAAAGATCCGAAAACCGGCCGGAAGATGCCTCACCAGCGCCGTTCCCCTGCCGATGCCGTATTGCAGCAGTGGGTGGAGGTGCTTCACCGCTCAACGGCGGAAATCGACCGGTGCCGTTCTTTCGAACAGCTTCATGGACTGCTTGAAAAGAAGCGCTTGAAAGGTGTTGGACCATTGACCTGTTATGATACGGCGCAACGTATCGGGTATGCACTCGGATTTCCGCCGAAAGAATGCGTCTACTTACATGCCGGAGCACAGCTTCCCGGCGAGAAAAAGGAGATTGATGGACATGTGGCGACAAGTGAGTTGGCGAAAGAACTCACAGAAGCGTTTCCCGCATATCATATTGAAAACCTGTTGTGTATCTATAAGAACGAACTCGCTTCCATCGGATCGCTTCGGAAAAATCAACAACGATAACGGAGAATTCGAATATGACAATTCACAGTGGAATGATAGTCAGTAATTACTGGCAGGTTAGCAGCGGAGATATCGCAACCTCAACGACGGTGAACTCCCGCGGTTATATGGAGGTCTTCTCCGGCGGCGTTGCCACCTCAACGACGGTGAACTCCGGCGGTAAGATGAGGGTCTCTTCCGGCGGCAGAGCAACGTCAACGACGGTGAACTCCGGCGGTGATATGACGGTCTTCTCCGGCGGCGTTGCCACATCAACGACGGTGAACGCAGACGGTTATATGGAGGTCATCTACGGCAGTGCCACCTCAACGATGGTGAATTCCGGCGGTGGTATGACGGTGACCGAGTGGAGCGATGCCACATCAACGACGGTGAACGCAGGCGGCAACATGTACATCACCGGTACAGGCAGTGCCACCTCAACGATGGTGAATTCCGGCGGTTATATAACGGTAAACAGTTGGGGCAGAGCTACATCAACGACGGTGAACTCCGGCGGCAGTATGTACATCACCGGTAGTAGAGGCAGTGCGATATTAACGATGGTGAACTCCGGCGGCAGCATATATGTTGATAACAAAGGCTGCGCATTCTCAACAACGGTGAACTCCGGCGGTCACATGTACATTTCCAATGGAGGCAGTGCGATGTCAACAATGGTGAAGCCAGGTGGAGTCCTGTACGTTGATAGCGGCGGCAGTGCCAATATCATCGATCCCTGGTCTGCGGGGAATATAGTCTCCGCAGACGGAGCAACGGTCACTTATCAGGAAGTGGAGGCTGGTGTATATTGGGGGAATAGTGTTTCCGGTACAATCGGTTGGGAGAACATCGCAGAAAACACCATTATCTCCAGCGGAATCAGCATGCTGGTTTACAGTGGTGGCAGCGCGGTCTCAACAATGGTGAACTTTAGCGGCTATATGCACATCTCCAGTGGAGGCAGTGTAATGTCAACGATGGTGAACTCCGGCGGTGATATGACGGTCTTCTACGGCGGCTATGCGACGTCAACGACGATGAACTCCGGCGGTGATATGACGATCTCCTCCGGTGGCAGTGCAACGTCAACGACGGTGAACTCTGGCGGTACAATCAATGGATTTTCTTTTTCAGAAGATCGGTATTTGGATTCTGGACTGCATGTTTCAAACGCCTATGTAAATGGTGGGGCCTACCTATACAACGGACAAACCGCAACGTCAACGACGGTGAACTCCGGCGGTTATATGACGGTCTCCTCCGGCGGTTGTGCAACCTCAACGCTGGTGAACTCCAGCGGCTATATGGCGGTCTCGTCCGGCGGCAGTGCAACGTCAACGACTGTGAATTCCGGCGGTTCTATATTGGTCTACGGCGTTGCAGGCTCAACGACTGTGAATTCCGGCGGTTCTATGATGGTCTACAGAGATGCTAAGGCGACTTCAATCCTGGTGAACAATGGCGGAGTTTTGTATGTCAGCAGCGGTGGTACGGCCAGTATCGCTTTTGCTCCCTGGTCCGCGGGAAATGTGATTTCCGATTTCGGAGCGACGGTTACTTATCTGGAGCGGGAAGCCGGCGTGTATTGGGGAAACAATGTTTCCGGAACAATCGGCAGGGGAGACATCGCGGAAAACGTCATCATCTCCAGCGGGGTCAGCATGTTGGTTTACAACGACGGCAGTGCGACATCGACGACACTGAACAACGGCGGGGAAATAACGATTTACGGAAACGCTCATGCAGTTTCAACTATGGTGAACAATGGCGGAGTTTTGTATGTCAGCAGCGGCGGTACGGCCAGTATCGCTTTTAACCCCTGGTCCGCGGGGAATGTGGTTTCCGATTCCGGAGCGACGGTTACTTATCTGGACCGGGAAGCCGGCGTGTACTGGGGAACAATGCTTCCGGAACAATCGGTTGGGGAGACATCGCGGAAAACGTCATCATCTCCAGCGGGGTCAGCATGTTGGTTTACGACGGCGGCACTGCGAACAATACGACGGTGAATGGCCACGGGACCATGTCTGTTTTCAGCGGCGGCAGTGCGTCGGGGCTTCTGCTTGAGTCCAACGGTTCTCTCCAGCTTCATAACGCGCTCGCGGAGAATGTGACGATTTCCCGGGGCGGCTCCGCTTATATTTCCGGCGGAACGATCCGCAATCTGGCGCTGCTTTCGCGCGGATCGGCTTCGGTTTCCAATGTTATTATTTCCGAGCGGACGTATATTCCAGCGGGCGGCTGAACTGCCGTTCTTATCAGGAAGGACGAATGGTGATTTCGGGGCGATCATACGTTCGGACGGTCAGATCACCATGTCCAGCGGCACTTCCATTTCCGGCGCCATCGTCAGCAAGGCCGGAACGCTGAATCTTGAAAATGGCGGCTCCGCCTATCAGACCGCCCTCGACGAAGAAGGAAAGTTCACCATGCTGGGCGTAGCGCATCATACTGTCCTGAATGGCGGCAGCATGTACGTTGGCGACAGCGCCTATCGCGATTACGACGGAACCGGCGGTATGCCGACCAGCAACGTGTATACCGAAGATATTCATGCCTCCGTCAATATCCTGAACAGCAGCTGGCTGCATATTTATTCCGGCGGCACGGCCACCAGCAACACGATTTCCTCGAACAGCTGGGCGCATGTGTACTGGGGCGGCACGGCCACCAGCAACGTCATTAACTCCAGCGGTTATCTGACCGTGCAGGACAGCGGCACGGCGGATACGACCCTCCTGCACTCCGGCGGCTATATGCGGCTCTATGCGGGGGCGATTCTGAAAGGCGAAACCAATGTCGGCGGAAAGGTCACAGTGACAAGAGCCGGAACCTCGGCAACGGAGGATGTCATTCGCGCCTATGGAGCCAAAATCAATTTCCTTGTTTCCGAACGGACGGCTTCCGACGAGAGCATCGTCACCGATCTCGGCATGATCATGGGGGCAACCTACTTTGTAACGGTTTCCGCCGTACAGCAAAGCGGTACGTACCGCCTTGCAGATGGCGCGAAGGATTTCACCGGCAGCATCACGGTAATGAACACCACCGGGAAAGCGCTGGGGGCACTTACCGTAAACGGAACCTTAAGCGCCGGAAATTATCAATACACGCTGAATAAGTCGGAGGGAACGCTTTCACTGACTGTGGAAAGGACGGGAGCTCCGATTGAATCGCCGCTCAAAACGCAAACCGGCCGATTCTCCTCCTCCTCCGGTGCCGTACAACTTCTCGACACCGGAAAAGTCATATTGCATACTTCGGCTGCCATGCGTGAGATCGGCTCCATCAACCCCTCCGCCTGGACGCTGCTGGATTCAGGGGACTTCAACCGCGACGGAAAAGACGGTCTGCTCTGGCTGGAGAGAGCCACCGGAAACGTCTATATGCAGGACGACCTGTCCAACATGGCGGAAGTCACCAATAAGAGCAACTGTCTGGGGACTGCGGGCGGCGGCTATGAAGTCCGGGCCGCCGGCGATTTCTTCGGAACCGGTTTCGACGGTGCTTTGCTGCTCAGTCCGGCATTTGGCGATTCGACGGTATCGCTGAATTACGGTCTGGCGACCTGGTCCCGTGAACAGGATGGTTCAACCACTCCCGGCTGGCTTGGCGCATTGGTCAATACCTGGGAAGAATCCGGGGCTCTCAACTCCCTCAAGGGAGATTTTCAGAACCTGACCGGCGATGAGCGCAACAAGGTCATCAACGCCAATAACTACCGGTATGAACTCGTCGGCGTCGGGGATTTCAACGGTGACGGAATCGATGACGTCATGCTCCGGAACACCATGCCCGGCACAGTCAACGGCGAAACCATCACCGGCGCCGGCGATGTGTTCGTCTTTCTGACTGACACCCGGGAGAATGTGATCGCCGGAAACCGTCCGGCGGAGGGGATCGTCTACACCGGCTGTGCCACCGACGGCTGGAACGTGGTCGGGTTCGGGGATTTCAACGGCGACGGAATCGACGACGTCGTGATATCGAACGGCACCGATCTCGCCGGATGGCAGATCTCGAACGGCCAGCGCACGGGGGATCTGTGGTTCGGTTCGCTGACCGACGGGTGGAAATTCGCCGGTGTCGGGGATTTCGACGCCGACGGAACCGACGACATCCTGCTCGCCGATCCCGACAACAATCTGGCCGCATGGAAAGTAAAGGACGGTCAGGCGGCCGGAATCATCACTTTGGCTTGAAAATTCAGATCATAGAAGGATTTCACTCATGAACAATGACAATTTTACGATCACTCCCGCCACCAATCAAGATCTGGTAATCGGGGTGGGAACTCCCGGAGCGCCTACCGGAAACAACGCCGTGCAGCCGGCGCCAGCTTCCGCTCCGGAGCCGCCGAAACAGCCGAGCATTTACGGCGAGGTTCCGCAGATTCCGACTCTGGATGCCGTGGAGGGGATCAAGTTTGACTTCAATGACGGAATCAGAATCCTGTTTCCGCATAACGGCAAGGAGTATCATGTCACATTCACGGACATCGATACCGGAATCATTCTCTTCAGCAACGATACGGTTCCCGGCGCTTATGTGACCAGCATCAAGAAGTTCTTCATCCGTTTCCGGCTGATCATCCACGAGAAAGGCGGCAAAGAGCCGATCTTCACTCATGATTACGATGCGACCGGCAAGGAAGTGATGATTCAACTTCCGGTCGGGACGATCGGCGATTCGATCGGCTGGTTCAGCTATGTGGAACGTTTCCAGAAAAAGCACCACTGCAAAATAATCTGCGTGATGACTCCGTGGATCGCCGACGTGGTGCGTGACCAGTATCCCGATATTACGTTCATCAAGCCGGAGGAAACGAAAAACTACAAGCCTTATGCCTGTTATTACATGGGATTGTTTTTCCGGGGCGATGTGGATCATCAGCCGATTGATTTCCGTTACATCGGCCTGCACCGGACGGCGGGATATATCCTCGGCGTCGATCCGGCGGACGAACCGCCGCGCTTCAACCTCTCCGCTCCACGCCGGATCAAAGAGAAATATGTGTGCATCGCAGCCCAGAGTTCCAGTCAGGCGAAATACTGGAACAATCCATTCGGCTGGTACGACGTAATCAAATTCCTGAAGGAAAACGGCTACCGTGTGATCTGCATCGACAAGGAGCGGGTGCACGGCGCCGGACTTGTCTGGAATCACATGCCGTGGGGCGTCGAAGACGAAACCGGCGACAAGCCATTGCAGGAACGGATCGATCTCATCAAGGATGCGGATTTCTTCATCGGACTCTCAAGCGGCCTGAGCTGGCTGGCCTGGGGATGCAAGGTGCCGGTGGTGATGATCTCCGGCTTTACGCATCCGACCAATGAATTCGCGACGCCGTACCGGGTCATCAACTACCATACCTGCCACAGCTGCTGGAACGACATGCGGCTGGACTTCGACCACTTCGATTTTCTCTGGTGTCCGCGCCACAAGGGGACGGATCGGCATTTTGAATGTACCCGGCTGATTTCCGCGGAACAGGTGATTACGACCATCAAGAAAATACCGGCGTTTCGCAGTAAGGAATAAGAAACGGCTATAAGTGATGTCCTGAAAACAGTAGGCTTCGTAACACAATTACATCTTTCAAAATATAGAAAGGGGGATATGATGGCCCATTATAACAATTTGAGGATCAGTAAATTTCTGAAACTCTCCAGAGGTGATAGCGCAACCGCGACAACGGTTTTGAGTGGTGGAGAGTGGAGCGTGGTTGGCAGTGCAACTTCAACAACGGTTCAATCCGGCGGATATATGAAGGTCCATTTTGATGGTTCGGCAACTTTGACGACGATTCAGGATGGTGGATGTATGATGGTCGGAAAAAACAGCATAGTTTCTCAGACTCTGGTTGAGGCTGGCGGGTTTATGGATATTTGGGCCGCTGATTGTTGTGCATATTCGACAACACTTGCCGGCACAATGACGATGTATTACATGGGGAATAATGCCAGCTGCAGGGCAATCTCAACGACGATTCAATCAGGCGGAGTCATGCAGGTTGGTATCTCAGGAAGGTATCAGGGAGAGAATTGCAGTGCGATATCGACAATGATTCAGTCTGGAGGATACATGGAGGTTGGTTACGGCGGAAGTGCGATATCGACAATGATCCAGTCCGGAGGCAGCATCTATATATATAGCGGGGGAACCGCCAGTATTGTCTTCAATCCCTGGCAGGGAAACTGGGGGGATATAAATTATGAGGCTGGAGCGACTGTCACTTATCTGGATCAGGATGCCAACGTGTACTGGGGGAATGAAGTTTCTGGAATAATCGGTAAAGCTGATATTGCGGAAAATGTCGTGATTGCCGATGATCTCTGTATGGTTGTTTACGATAGCGGTATCGCAAACAAGGTGACGGTAAATTCCGGCGGCAGTATGACAGTCAGCTCCGGCGGCCGCGCGACCTCAACGACGATGACCGGCGGTCGCATGACAGTCTACGAGGGCTATGCAACGGAAACGACGGTGAACTCCGGCGGTTATATGCAGGTCGACTACTGCGGCAGTGCGACATCAACGACGATGAACTCCGGTGGTTCTATGCAGGTCGACTACAGTGGCAGTGCGACATCAACGACGGTGAATTCCGGTGGTTCTATGCAGGTCGCCTACGGCGGCTGTGCAACCTCAACGACGGTAAACTCCGGTGGTTATATGCAGGTGGTCGACGACTACAACGATGTAACATCAACAACGGTGAAGGCAGGTGGAACAATCAATGGATTTACTGTTTCCAAAGATCAGTATTATGATTCAGCCCTCCAGGTTTCAAACACCTATGTAAATGGGAGTGCTTACCTATACAACGAACAAACCGCAACGTCAACGACGGTGAACTCCGGCGGTTATATGACGATCTACGACTACGGCAGTGCAACGTCAACGACAGTGAACTCCGGCGGTTACATGTATGTTTCTTCCAGCGGTCGCGTAAATGGCCTCCAAATAGACAAGGGCGGGAAAGTCGTCCTGGATGAGGGTAGCCGTTTCTACTTCCAGATCGCCGATCAGTTATCTACTGCGAATGTTCAGGTCAATGATTGGAGCCTGATTGCTGATAAGGGAGCATTTTATACCATTACTGTCGGCCGGAACCAATGGAACGGGGTTTACCGACTGGCGGGGGGTGCGGCGAACTTCAACAAAGACATCACCATCATGACTGATAGTTGGAGCACGATCGGCACATTTACCGGCGGCAGCGGCGTAATCACCTCAGGCGATTATACCTATACCTTAGGCAAGACGGACAATGGCACGTTGACCTTGACTGTGCAGGGCGGTCTGGAGCCGTCCGAAGTTCCGCTGGGGAATCCGGTGATTGTCAGCGGCAATGCCATTCAGATTATGGCAGACGGGACGGTGAAGATCCATAGCGCCGGAGGCGTCACCTCTCCCGGCCGTATCGATCCAAACGCCTGGACGCTGCTGGATTCAGGGGACTTCAACCGCGACGGGAAAGACGGTCTGCTCTGGCTGGAGAAAGCCACCGGGAACGTCTATATGCAGAATGACCTGTCCAGCATGGCGGAAGTCACCAATAAGAGCAACTGTCTGGGGACTGCGGGCGGCGGCTATGAAGTCCGGGCCACCGGCGATTTCTTCGGAACCGGTTTCGACGGGGCTTTGCTGCTCAGTCCGGCATTCGGAGATTCGACGGTATCGCTGAATTACGGTCTGGCGACCTGGTCCCGTGAACAGGACGGTTCAACCACTCCCGGCTGGCTTGGAGCATTGGTCAATACATGGGAAGAATCCGGCCCCCTCAACTCCCTCAAGGGAGATTTTCAGAACCTGACCGGCGATGAGCGCAACAAGGTCATCAACGCCAATAACTACCGGTATGAACTCGTCGGCGTCGGGGATTTCAACGGCGACGGCAAGGATGACGTCATGCTGCGCAATACCATGCCGGATACCGTTGGCGGAGAAACCATCACCGGAGCCGGTGATGTGTTCGTTTTCCTGACCGATACGCGGGAGAATGTGATCGCCGGAAACCGTCCGGCGGAGGGAATCGTCTACACCGGCTGTGCCACCGACGGTTGGGACGTGGTCGGAATCGGCGATTTCAACGGCGACGGAATCGATGACGTCGTCATATCGAACGGCACCGATCTCGCCGGATGGCAGGTTTCAAACGGCCAACGCACGGAGGATCTGTGGTTCGGTTCGCTGACCGACGGGTGGAAGTTCGCCGGTGTCGGGGATTTCGACGCCGACGGAACCGACGACATCCTGCTCGCCGATCCAGACAACAATCTGGCCGCATGGAAAGTAAAGGATGGTCAGGCGGCCGGGGTAATCGCGATCGCGTAACCCAAAAGCAAAGGATAAGTACTATGCCAAACAAAAGATTTGAGAATGCAACCGATTATATCAAGAACGGAAAACGTTTTCTTCAAAAGGCACTTGAAAGAAACTTTTCAACGATAAAATCAAAAGAAGAAGCTATTGAACTCTTTTCGATGATGAAATTCAATCGGGAAGCAATTCTTCCTTATGGAGGTAATGATGATGAAGAACTTCCCACTAATTTTATGGAATTTATCAATCAACTTTATACCACAGCGATTTCCTATAAAGCTGTCGAGTGGTTGAATGAGAAATACAAAGACTCAATAACAGAATTCTCTCTTTGCTTAGGAGAAAGCAATGGCCGCGATCTTACAGTTTTTTTGAAAGATAATACCCATGTCATTGCCGAAGTTTTTGCCGTCACACATCCTGACAGCAATCAAAAGTTGAAACATGACCTTTTGGCACTTTCAGCTGGTCAAAGTGAACATGGGGTAAATAGCATTCGTTATGCTTTTTTGCATTGCCGGAAGAGAAATTTAAGTGTTTTGATGAAGGGTGTGCCGAAAAGGCTGTAACCTATACTCCCAAAACGAAAGATGCAAAACCGATAGAATACACAGGGGATTTTTTCAAGAATGAAACATCCATTCAATGGAAGTGTCGCATTGATGAAAAAAGCATCACGTGTGTTTGCTTTTCACAGAGTGAAATAGACAAATATATCATGGAACTTTAATGAATCATCCTGCCACGGACAGCAGAAGCAGGAGTTTTCTGCTGCAATCGGCTCACGCAGTTAAATCACTGCAGGTGAAACTCTTATAATGCAGTTTTATTAGGAGAATATTGAATTATGACATATGCATATCTTATATCCAATGGTGTTATCAGTTCCGGTATTCAACTTTGTAGTAATTTCATGCATATCTACTGCGGCGGCAGTGCTACGGCAACGACGGTGAACGCCGGCGGTTATATGACGATCTACTCTGGCGGCAATGCAACATCAACGACGGTGAACTCCGCCGGCAGGATGGGGGGTCTACGGCAGCGCAACATCAACGACGGTGAACTCCCGCGGTTCTATGACGGTTGACTCCGGCGGTAGTGCTATGGCAACGACGGTGAACTCCCTCGGTAGCATGTATGTTGCCAACTCCGGCAGTGCAACGTCAACGACGGTGAACGCCGGCGGTTATATGGGAGTCGCCTTCGGCGGTAGTGCAACGTCAACGACGGTGAACTATGGCGGTCATATGTGGGTTCTCGGCAGTGCAACGTCAACGACGGTGAACGCCGGCGGTAAGATGACGGTTTCCGGCAGGGTAACCTCAACGCTGGTGAACGTAGGCGGTACAATCAATGGATTTATGTTTTCGGAAGATCAGTATTTCGATTCAGAATTCCATATTTCAAATGCCTATGTGAATGGAGGTGCTAATCTATACAAAGGACAAACCGCAACCTCAACGACGGTGAACGCCGGCGGTAAGATGACGGTCTGGGGGGGGCGGTGGTGTAACCTCAACGACGGTGAAGACAGGCGGTGAGATGCAGGTTTCCTCTGGCGGCAATATGACAACAACAACGGTGAACTCCGGCGGTTCTATGTGGGTTGACGGCAGTGCAACAGTAACGACAGTGAAAGCTGGTGGTGAGATCAATGGTTTTGTCGTTCAAGAAGACAATTATTATGACTCAGGTATTCATATTTCAAATGCCTATGTGAATGATAATGCTTACCTAGACAGAGGACAAACTGCAACGTCAACGACGGTGAACTGCGGCGGTTCTATGTGGGTTTTCGGCAGTGCAACGTCAACGACGGTGAACTACGGCGGTGAGATGTGGGTTCTCGGCAGTGCAACCTCAACGACGGTGAACTACGGTCGTATGGTGGTCGAAGACAGTGCAACCTCAACGATGGTGAATTCCGACGGTAGGCTGGAGATTTCCTCCGGCGGCAGTGTAACTGCAACGATGGTGAACTCCGGCGGTGAGATGCGGGTCGACTGGGGCAGTGCAACGTCAACGACGGTGAACCGCGGCGGTTCTATGTGGGTTTTCGGCAGTGCGACCTCAACGACGGTGAATTCCGGCGGCTATATGATGGTCTACTGGGCCGGCAGTGCAACTGCAACGACGGTGAGCGCCGGTGGTAGGATGTATATTTCCAGCGGTAGCGTAAATAACCTCCAAATAGCCAAGGGGGCGCAAGTCATCCTAGCAGGCGGAGCCTTTCTTGACTTCCGGATCGCCGACCAGTTATCTACTGCAGATGTTCAGGTCAATGATTGGAGTCTGATTACTGATAAAGGAGCTTCTTATACCATTACCGTTGATCAGAACCAATGGAACGGAGTTTATCAACTGGCAGGTGGTGCGGCGAACTTCAACAAAGACATCACTATCATCACGGTTGACGGGATTACAATCGGAACATTTACCGACGGCAGCGGCGTAATCGCCTTTGGTGACTACACCTATACCTTAGGCAAGACGGAAAATGGCACGTTGACCTTAACCGTGCAGGGCGGTCTGGAACCATCTGAAGTTCCGCAGGGGAAGCCGGTGATTACCGGCGGCAATGCCATTCAGATTATGGCGGACGGGACGGTGAAGATTCATACCGCCGGAGGCGTCGCCTCTCCCGGTCGGATCGATCCAAACGCCTGGACGTTGCTGGATTCGGGCGATTTCAACCGCGACGGGAAAGACGGTCTGCTCTGGCTGGAAAAAGCCACCGGAAACGTCTATATGCAGGACAACCTGTCCAGTATGGCGGAAGTCACCAATAAGAGCAACTGTCTGGGGACTGCGAGCGACGGTTATGAAGTTCAGGCCGCCGGCGATTTCTTCGGAACCGGTTTCGACGGAGCCTTGCTGCTCGGTCCGGCAGTTGGAAACTCGACGGTTTCCTTAAACTACGGTCTGGCCGTCTGGGCGCGGGAACAGGATGGTAAAATGCAACCGGGACATCTGGGGGCGCTGGTCAATACATGGGAAGAATCCGGCCCCCTCAACTCCCTCAAGGGAGATTTTCAGGAGCTGACCGGCGATGAGCGCAACAAGGTCATCAACGCCAATAACTACCGGTACGAACTCGTCGGCGTCGGGGATTTCAACGGCGACGGCAAGGATGATGTCATGCTGCGCAATACCATGCCGGATATCGTTGACGGCGAAACCATCACCGGCGCCGGTGATGTGTTCGTTTTCCTGACCGACACGCGGGAGAATGTGATCGCCGGAAACCGTCCGGCGGAGGGGATCGTCTATACCGGCTGTGCCACCGACGGCTGGGACGTGGTCGGTTTCGGCGATTTCAACGGCGACGGAATCGACGACGTCGTCATATCGAACGGCACCGATCTCGCCGGATGGCAGGTTTCAAACGGCCAGCGCACAGAGGATCTGTGGTTCGGTTCGCTGACCGACGGGTGGAAGTTCGCCGGTGTCGGGGATTTCGACGCCGACGGAACCGACGACATCCTGCTCGCCGACCCAGACAACAATCTGGCCGCATGGAAGATAAAGGACGGTCAGGCGGCCGGGGTAATCGCCATCGCCTGAAGCAACATAAGTAGAAAATAAAAAAGGCGTGGGGAACGTTTGAGGAGCGATTTTTCCCAAATGGTTCCTCCGCCTTTTCATGAATGTATTTTACGATACTATTTCAGGTTCCCACGCTTGAGAACTGAACGAAATCTGATGAGACCAATGAGAAGAAAAAGCCAAACAAGTTTTCCGGAGCTGCTGTTGTCTTCGCTTCTTCCCTGGCGCATTTTATATGCCAACCGGGAACTGGCGGGGACTTTGGCGTTCCGAACCTGGCAAAGCCGTTACAAGGGGAGCCTGTTCAATTTTCTGTGGGCGTTTCTGACGCCGTTATTCCTGCTGCTGGTATATTACCTCGCATTCGGATTGATTCTGAATTTGCGCAGTCATGCAGGCAATGCAGAAACTCCCTATGCGCTGACGATGTTCTGCGGGATGGCGGTTTACAATATATTTTCCGAAAGCGTTTCCGCGGCCTGTTATTCCGTCGTTTCCCAGCCGGGATATGTAAAAAAAGCACTGTTCGATCTGGAAGTCATCCCTTTTCGTCGTTTGGAAGCAGTCTGTTTTCCGGCGGAATCTGGCTGGCGGTCGCAACGGCGGCAGGTCTTATTTCCGGCCGAACCGGTCTGCAGTGCCTGTGGCTGCCGATTCTGCTGCCGGCCTACATGCTGTTCTGTTGCGGATGTGTCTTTCTGGCTGCCGCCGGAAGCGTATTTCTGCGCGATCTGCCGATGCTGGTTCAACTGCTGCTGCAGGGGCTGTTCTTCCTCTGCCCGATCATCTATCCTGCCGAAATTGTTCCGGCGGCTTATCAGGGCTGGATCCGGCTCAACCCGTTGTCATGGTATGTGGAAAGCATCCGCGGGGTTATCCTGACGACCGACGGAGCCCTGTCCTGGCCGACGCTGCCGGTATTGTACCTGGCCGGCGGCATATCCTTCCTGCTGGGGTTCCTCTTTTTCGCCAAAACCAAACGGGGATTTGCCGATGTGCTGTGAAAACATTCTCGCCGAAGTCCGCAACGTCGGCAAGAGTTATCAGATTTACTCCACGCCCGCCCGGCGGCTGCTGCAAACACTCTGCATGGGACGGAAACAGTTTTATTCCACCTTCCAGGCGCTGGAGCAAATATCATTTACCGTAAAACGCGGAGAATGTCTGGGGATTATCGGACGCAACGGCGCCGGAAAAAAGCACATTGCTGCAGCTCCTCTGCGGCACACTGGAGCCGACATGCGGGGAAATCGTCCTTCACGGGAAAATCAGCGCCCTGCTTGAACTCGGTTTCGGCTTCAATCCGGATTTCACCGGCCGGGCTAACATCTTTCTGGCCGGATTGATGCATGGACTGTCACGTGAACAGATCGCCGAACGTCTGGAAGACATCATTCACTTTGCCGAAATCGGTGAGTTCATCGATCAGCCGGTAAAACAGTATTCCAGCGGCATGTTCGTCCGTCTGGCCTTTGCCGTGGCGGCGCATGTCGAGTCGGAAATCCTGTTGATTGATGAGGCTCTGGCGGTCGGGGGATATCTTCTTTCAGCAGAAGTGTTACCGTTATCTGGAAGAACAGCGCGCCCGGAAAGCGGTGATTCTGGTTTCACATGATCTGAATGCCATCGCCTCCCTCTGCAGCCGGATCATCGTTCTGGACAAGGGACGGGTTGCATTTGCCGGGGCGGTAAACGAGGGAATTGAATGTTATACCCATTTGCTTTATCCCGGTAAAGTTTCCGCTGCCGCAAAGGAGATTCCGGCGGAGATGTATCCGGTTCCGCCGGAAAAATGCACCGGGAACGGCGGCCGAGTCACCGGCTACGGAATTTCGGTCAACCAAGCTCCGTCCAATATCTGCAAGCCCGGAGATCTGCTTGAAATTACCGCTTCCTTTGCCTTGAACAGGAGATGCGAAAATCCAATCATCGGATTTTTCTTCAGTGATAAATTCGGCCGGCGTGTTTTCGGTAATTGCCGGCAACTCCCGCATGGCCTGATGCCGGGAAACGGCCGGATTTCCTTCGTTATCCGTTGGCCGGAAGTGGCGCCGCAGGAGTATACGCTGACTCTGGGAATCGGGGACGGCCGGGATATCATGGCGCAGAAAGTATGTTGCTGGGCGACCGATTTTTATGCGGTAAGTTCCATTATGCCGCTCGGAATCGTCCACGGGGTATTCAATGTGGAAATGGATCATTTTGAGATAAAGGAAGTAGAATGATGTTGGCAAAGTATAGGAAAGTAGCGGTAATCACCCGAACGAAAAACAGAAAAATCCTGCTGCGGCGGGCATTGGAAAGCGTTTGCGGCCAGACCTTTCAGGATTTCATGTGGGTTGTCGTGAATGACGGCGGCGACCGTGAGGAGGTCGATCGGATCGTGGAGGAGGCGAGAAAAAGGAATTGTGAGGCAGTCGTCGTACATCATGAAAAAAGCCTCGGCATGGAAGCCGCATCCAACGCCGGAATTGCTGCCGGAGATTCCGAATATGTCGTAATTCATGACGACGACGACAGCTGGGAACCGGCGTTTCTCGAAAAGACGGTTGCCTTCCTGGATTCGGAACCGTTGTTCGCCGGGGTCATCACTCATACGCTGCTGGTGAATGAAACGATCAAAGACAATGTCCCGCATACGACATCCTGCTATGGTTTCAACACCTGGCTGAAGTCCGTCTATCTGATGGAAATTCTGATGGTCAACTCTTTCCCGCCGATCTCCTTCCTGTATCGGCGGAGCGCTTACAACGAAGTCGGCAAATATGATGAGAGTTTACCGGTGCTCGGCGACTGGGATTTCAATATCCGTTTTCTGGAAAAATACGATATCGGAGTCATTCCGGAGCTGCTTGCCCTCTATCATCATCGTGATACGATTGCCGATCCGCACGATACATATGGTAATACGGTGAACGCCGGACTCAACAATCATGTCAAATATGATGCCATTTTGCGTAACCGCTATTTTCGGGAACAGGCTTCCGGGAAATCGCCCGGTCCGATCGGTCTGTTGGCGAACTTTGCCGTGATGTCGAACTGGCAGAACAGTAAAATCGATCGGATCAGCAGTTCCTCCCTGGTAAAAGGCTCCAATCGGGTGATTGATTACATGCTGGCAAAATTTGCCTGGTGCCGGAGTTTGAAAAAAGCAGCTCAAAGGGAATTGGAGGCCGAAAATAATGACTGCCGCTCCCTTGACAAAACTCACCGCTTCTTTATTTGAGCTGCCGCCTTTCGCTCAGCGAGCGGAGAATATCTGTTCCATGGTCAATTTCTTTCCGCTTGCGGAACGGTTGATGAACAGACTGGAGAACATTTCCAAAATCGTTGAAATCGGCGCAGAAAACGGTTACAATACAAGCGCCCTGCTGGATTATGCGGTAAGGCGCCATATTCTTCTGGATACAGTCGATCCTTCTCTGCCGGAAAATGCGAAGCAGCTGCTTCAATCCCCGCAATTCAAATTCCATCAGACCGTCTCCGGGGAATATCTGGCCGGAAACGACAGGTATCATGTCATATTTATGGATGGTGACCATAATTACGAAACCGTATTGACGGATCTGGAAACCATCGACCGGAAACGGAAACAGAACTGCATTAAAGTGATTTTCCTGCATGATGTCTGCTGGCCGTGGGCATATCGGGATATTTATTATGGGCCGGAACGGATAAAAGCGCCGCATCCCTGCGACTATAATATCCGGGTTTCACCATATGAAGAAGAACGGTCCGAACAGGGGCTGTCTTCCGGTAATTACGCCACCGCGCTTGCCGAAGGAGGAAAAAACAACGGAGTATTATGTGCCGTTGAAAACTTCCTGAAAACAACCGGCCCCCGATGGCGCTTCAAGAGTTTTCCGGTTTTATACGGGATCGGCGTATTGTACTATGTTGAAAACTTCTCTTTGAAAGAGCTGAACGCGTTTGAAACGGAGCTGCATCAGCAGCTCAGTTCCAGAGAATTAATGTCCGTATTGGAATTGAACCGGATTGAAAATCTTTGCCGGATTGAAGCCCTTCGTTTGGATATCGTTCGTGCCGGCGAGGTATGGAAGCGGGATCAATCCTACATCACAACACTGGAAACAAATCTGAAAGAGCGCGACAAGACTCTGGAAGCAAATAGAAAAGAACACCAGCAAACCCAATACCGTTTAATTGAACAGGAAGCACAGCTTGAAGAACAAAAACGGGATTTGGAGAAAAGTGCTGACGAATGGCGGAAAAACCAATCTTATATCGCTGAACTTCAGACGAGGCTTGGGAACCGGGAGCGGGATTTGGAGAAAAGCGCCGAGGAATGGCAGCAAAACCAGTCCTATATTGCAGAACTTCAAACAAAGCTCGAAAAACAGGAACTGGATTTGGAGAAAGGCGCCGAGGAACGACTGCAAAAACAATCTTATATTGCCGAACTTCAGACCAAGCTCGAAAAACAGGAACTGGATTTGGAGAAAAATGCCGAAGAACGGCAGCGGAACCAATCCTATATTGCTGAACTTCAAACGAGTTTAGATGTCTGCAAACAACAATTGGTCGATACGACAGGCAAGAATACTGTTCTCCAACAGGATTTGAACCACCTATCAAAGATGAATTGTTCTTTGCAGGAACAGAATAAAGCAATGGAGCAGGAGCGAAACAGATGGCAAAGCAATTGCAATAAACTGGAAAAGAACAGGCTGGAACTGGAGGAGCTTATTCGCCATGGAGAACACAGATGCCAGGAACTTCTCAACGAGATCACTCATACCGCCGCCAGAGGCAGGGAACTTGAAGGAGAATTATGGAACAGCCGGCAGAAGATCCGGAGTCTGCTGCTTCGGACTCCGGACATATTCTGGCGCTGGCACGGCGAAAAAATGGAACTGCCTGTTGCCCTACGGAGTGCGAAACCGTTGTCGTTTACATAAAATTGCGGAGTTATTGCATACATCGGAAATTCATGTTTTTTCAATCGATGTTTTCGATACGTTGCTTTTGCGGGAATATAAAAGTGAAATTACACGTTTCCGGGAAATTGCGGAACTGGTCCATCAGGCGTTTCCGGAAATCAGCAGCAGAAATTTCTTTCAGGCCAGAGCGTTGGCTCATCGTCTGGCCTATCAGCTCGCCAAACCGGTTCAAGGCTGTCGGGAAGCTGCTTTTGATTCCATCTACCGTTTGATCGGCGCAATTCTGCAGGAGCATGACGCCATCAGACTGGCGGCGATGCAGGAAATCGAGCTTTCGTATGAAACCAGTCATCTGCGTCTCAACCCGAATATCCGCAAATTGCTTGAAATTGCCCGCATGCGGAATCTCCGAATCGTTGCCGTCAGCGATATGTATTTGAATCGCGATGCCTTGGCCCGGATCATCAACAATTTTCTGCCGCCCGGCATGATAAATGAAATATACAGCAGTGCTGATTTCGGGATCAGTAAGATTTCCGGTTTACTTTGGGACGAACTATTACGACGGGAACAGGTTTCACCGCAGGCAATCCTGCATCTTGGCGACAATCCGGTCGCGGATTTTGAAATGCCTTATATCCGTTGCGGAATCACATCCGTATTGTTGTTGCGCTCTGCGCTGTACAACCGATATATCCGATGGAGAAACCGGCGAAATATCAACCAATTGCAAAAAAGAGAGAATATACAATGGCGTACGATAAGAGTTTCTATGAAGAACAGTGTCTGGGAAGTTTGAATTCAGCCAGACAGATTGTTCCATTTCTGCTTGAACAATTCAAAATTGAAAGTGTCGTTGATCTCGGCTGCGGTCTTGGAACCTGGCTTTCCTGTTTTATTGCCAACGGAGTATCTGATGTCGCCGGCTATGACGGCGATTACGTGCCCTGGGATTACCTGCAGATTCCGGCAGAATATTTTCATGCCGCAGATCTTACGGGAGAGATTGATTTCACCGGACGGTATTCTCTGGCCATGAGTCTGGAGGTCGCGGAACATATTGCTCCGGAGAAGGCAGAAAACTTCGTTCGGAAATTGACTTCCCTCTCCGAACTTGTTCTGTTTTCCAGTGCATTCCCCTATCAGGGCGGGACCGGACATGTCAATGAGAATTATCCGGAGTATTGGGCATTGCTTTTCCAGAAGGAAGGGTACATTCCGCTGGATATTCTGCGGGATCGCTTCTGGTTTGACGGGAAAATATGCCCCTGGTATCGGCAGAATATTCTATTGTTCGTCAACGAAAAAGTCTATCAGGCGAAGTACTCTCATTTACCTCACGCAGCAGGCAAGCCGCTGACGAAAATACATCCCGAAATGTATTTGTGGAGTTGCGTCCGCTCCCGCGATCACCATTTGCCGCCAGAGCTTTTTGAAGAAGACAAACCCGCCTTCTATGCTCTGCTGGACGCCTGGCGTTACCGGCAGGAAAATCCGCCTGAGTCAGTCCGGTATTATGGCGATGAATACAACATTGAATACAGCCGGATGGCATGGTGGCGGAAGTTCAAGTTGAAGAGCAAGTACTATTGGCGGAAATGGAAGGAACAGTGATGAACACCGTCCACTCAAAATACGAAACGGGGCAGTTGCTCGGAAGCATTCTGTTTGAATTTTGCTGCCGCCTGCATTGGAGTTCCTCGTTGTACGACAAAAGGACGATGCGCTTCTTTTCATGTCGCGGGGAGGATTGCGCCTGAAATTTCTGTATGAATTATTTTTGAAAGTCAATGGGTTGAAAGCTGCAGTTTCCTGCCATCCGCTTTGGATCTCGCGTTTCGCCGCCCTGAAAATGATTTTTGAAGAAAATCCTGAGCTGGTAGTTTCGTGCCTTGTCCGGGAATTCAGTTATACCAGCTGCGGAAGGCTTGCGCAGGCGTTGCTGCCGGAGCAACTGTATCCGGACAAGATGGATTTATTAAGTTCATTGCCGGAAAAACTGGCGGAAACTCCGGTGGACCGGACAAATGTTTTCAATTTATATTATGACAGTTGTTCCTATTCCCGGACTCTTCGCAAACACTTTGCCGAACAGCATGAACTTGGGCATGATTATCTGAACAGAGAGTTTGCCGCTTTTGAAAATCTGCATGTTGTCGATACGGGCTGGTTCGGCTCAATTCTGGGAGCTTTGCAAACCGGTTGCCGGAATTGGAACTGGGATGCGTTATATTTCGGGCGTTGGAACTATCGGGCCGAGGCACCGTGGTATTTTGCCGATGTGATCGGGCTGTTTATTGACGCGAAAGGTTTTTCCGCCCCCCGGCCTGAATAATATCCTGCTGGAGTATCACCATCTGCTGGAAGGAGTGCTTGAGCCACGGTTGCCCAGCGTTGAATATTTTACCGCGGACGGCAAAAACAATGCAGTAACAGATGACTGGCCGGAACGGGTGGCCGGAACGGAAAAAGAAGAAATCTGGCAGGGAATCAAGGATTATTTCCAAAGCAGGCACTCTCTGGAATTGAGTGCGGTTCTGAAAGAATCCACCTGTTCTTTGAATCTCCTGAAACGTCTGATCCGTTATCCGCACCCGGCTGAAGTCAACTGCCTGCTGGTCCCGGATCGCAGTGCCGACTTTGGAAAAAACGAGTCAACAGCAGTAATTTCCCCAACCGTTCCCGGCTGCAGAAATTATTGGCGGACAGTCAACAGGTCACTATGGGGAGCTGGAACGATTGCCGCTTCCGGTAAATATTTCATCCGCAGCCGTCAGTTCATCTGGCAGATTTTGCGCAAATGCGGAAAAATCAAAAGTGCGGTATAACCATGTCAAGAAGTAAGACGGTACAAATATTGCTTTCCGTGAAAAATGGAGGCGATTATCTGCGGATTTTTCTGGAATCGCTGAAAAGGCAGTCCTATTCGGATTTCTCAGTTCTGGCCCGTGACGACGGTTCCGAGGATCGTTCGGCAGAACTCCTGGCCCGTTATGACTTTATCCGCCGGCATCCTTCCAGCGGCGAAGCTCTGGGAGTTGTGAAATCCTATGGGCTTTTGCTGCGGGACGCTCCTCCCGGTTACCTGATGTTCGCCGATCAGGATGACATCTGGTTGCCTGAAAAAATTACCGTTGCGGTGAAACGAATCCGGGAAGCCGAGGAAACATATAAAATTTCCACTCCGCTGCTCCTCCATTCGGATCTGCATGTCTGCGATTCATCAGGAGAACGGCTGGCGGATTCATTGATGCAATATCAGCGTTTATCTCCTCAAAGGAGTACGCTTTCGGAGCTGATCATACAAAACCATATTACCGGTTGTACAATGATAATAAACGAGGCTTTGAGAAAAATAATCCGTTTCCCGTTTCCGGAGGCCGCTATTTGCCATGACTGGTATTTGGCTTTACTGGCTTCAGCCACCGGCAGAGTTATTTTTTATGAACGACTGCCGGATTGAGTACCGAAAACACAATAACAATGTATTTGGCCCGCAGCAATATTCTCTCGGAGCCTGTTTGAGGATGTTGAAACAGGGGAGAAACAAGCTGAAACACCGTTTACGGTTAACGCAACAACAGGCTGCGGCATTTCTGCAGCAATATGGCGATCTGCTCTCCGGTTCCGATATCGAACTTCTGACCGCCTGGGGGAAATTGACCGACAGAGCAAATCCGGGAAAATTGCTTGCTGCCGGAAATATCATTTCAGAAAAAATACCTGGCTGCGAACTCTGGGCATGTGGTGGGCGTTATGAAATTTGCCGTTGCGATTCCTGCTTTGAATGCAGCCGTGCGAACCGATTGGATCGCCGTGCTGGAGAGTTATTCCAGGCAGAGCGTCCAGCCGGCTCTCTATCTGCTGGCGGACAGCGGGTCAACCGATTCGACCGTTGCCGATGCGAAGGAGTACGGCTGGGAAATCATGCCCGTGCATCGTCATGACTTCAACCACGGAGCGACCAGACAGAAAATCGTTCAAAAACTGGCGGAAGCCGGTTTCGACGCGGTCGTATTCGCGGTTCAAGACGCGTGCCCGGCGACATCTGATACAATTCAGTTGCTTCTGGAACATTTTCAGGCGACCGGGGCGGCGGTTGCCTATGCCCGGCAGGTTCCGTGGAACCCGGAGTCAATGGATGGGTACTTCCGCTTGCGCAACTACCCTCCGGTTTCATCGGTAAGAAGGAAAGAGGATATTCAGAAACTGGGATTGATGACTGCTTTTTGTTCCAATGTGCTTGCTGTATGGAATATTGACAAGGTGATGAAAGCGGGCGGTTTCCCCGCAACAGCTTTCGGGGAGGACATGTTGCTGGCGGCAAGACTGATTCTGGATGGGGAAAGAGTCGCATATTGTGCAGAGAGTATCTGTCATCATGAACATTCCGGCTCCCTGCCGGAATTATGGACTCGCGGCGTCGCGATCGGTCGGATGCACGGGCAGAATCCATGGCTTTACGAAAAATTCGGTCACCCGGAAAACTGTGTCCGCAGGCATATCTGTATTCGGGATTTCCTGCGCTTCTCCGGAGGCCTGTTAAGCAAATACACCGGCTTTCTTTATGGATATACAGAAACAAAAATCAGAACTTTTATCCCGTGGATGCTCTTTCTTGGTGCGATGCTGGCTGGTGGAATGTTGATCTGGCTCAATCGAATTCCTGCAAATGATACCTGTACTCGATACGCTCCGATGGCGGAAGCCTTCGCGGCAGGATATTGGGAATATGCTTTTCATCCGATGTACGGAGTGCTTTTTCCGTCATTGAGCGGAATGATCGCCCGGCTTTTTCATTTGAATGGTTTCCGGGCTTGTCAGATTGCAGCTCTTTTTCTCTGGGCAGTATCGATCTTCCCGTTGTATGAATTATTCAAAAAGCTCTGGAGTCGAAAAATAGCCTTGATCAGTTGCTGTCTGTATCTGCTGTGTTCCAAGTTACACCGTTATATTTACGACGGTCTCCGCGACAACGGCAGAACTTTGGGGCTGGCCTTACTGGCATTGGGACTGATCGTTCTGCTTCCGGAAAAAGAAACCGTGCCTGGTGGCTCATCGCGTCAGGCGGAGCAATTCTGACATTGTTGCGGGCGGATGGACTTTTGTTTGCGCTTGTCGCATTGTTTATCGCTTTTGCCGCAGATTTGCGACAAAATGGATTACGTTGCTGGAGAAGCATCTGTGCGATACTGCTGTTTCTTCTTCTGATCTTGCCGCAACTTTATCTGACATGGAAGTGGACAGGCTATCCCGTGGTTTCCGCCCGGCATGCGGAATTACTGGAACGATATGGAAATGGAAATAAAGATGAATGAATTTATCATTTCTTCTCTGAAAGGATTTTATCCGTATTTTGCCATCCCCGCATTCATCATTGTCATCTATCGAATCCGAAAGAAACTCTGGACCAGGTCGGAAAGTCTGCTCTTATTGTTCGTCATCCTGCATTTGGTATTTGAAGCGTTGCAAATTCTGATCGGAGCCAGGACGCTATATATGTCCAGACGTTATCTGTTACCCTGCGCTCCGCTGCTGTTCGGCTGGTGTGCGTGGGGAATTGCCGAGTTTCATCATCACCTCAAAAGTTTGCTGTGTCCAAGGGGGAGAATTGCTTTCAATATAATTCTGTTCATTCTGGCAGTCATTTTGCTTATTGACGGTCTGATGCCGACTGTCAAAAGCTATACATCTCCTGAAAAAAGCCATAAGCGCAAAATTGTGGAAACCTTGACTCCTCTGCTCCGTGAAGATTACAAAGGAGTACGGTTCACGCCGCGTCCAACTGAAGCAAGCCGTTATCAGGCGCCTTTCTGCCCCATCGTTGCGAGCAGATATCCGGCTCTCGGATATTGGAGCGGCGGTTCTCATGTTCCAGAAGAAGAGTCATATTATGATTACCTTGTAAAAGAAGTAACTGCAATTCCGCCAACTGAGGCCAATTTAAAGTTCAAAGTCGAAATTTCAGGACGTTCTTATGGCGTTTATGTTTCCAGCCAGCCAGTTTACATTGAAGCAGGGCAATCCCGACGCGACGGTCATCTTTTGCACTGACGATGAATACTTTGAAAAACTGCTGTGGCTCGACATGGTCGACCGCCTCTCCATAAATCAGGAAACAGGCTCTTTTTCAAGTGCCTTCTTTCAAAATGTGCGCAATTTTCCGGACGTTATCTTAAGCTCTAAGTTTTTCCCAAACTCCAACACCGATATTCTCCTCACCATAGGACTCATTGGGCGCATACGAATGTATGGTGGAAAATGGAAGCCTTTCACTATCTGTTTTCTGGTTCACTTCTCAAACTCAAGTCAAGTTGTGATTTCACAGAAAATCAGATAATTCCAGATCATATTGTTGATTGGGGTATAGCGATCAGCGGATTTGGATTTTTTCGTCGGTTATATTCAAATACTTTCGAGTCGCAGCCAAAGAATGTTGTTCGAAAATACTTTGAATTTCAACCAAAGTGAATTTGCCGTGGACGACAAGCTGATAACCAAATGTTTTGTGGAGTGATAAAAAACCGATTTTTTCAGCGATACCTGCTTCTTTCGCTGAATCCTTCAGAAATTTTGTCACATATTGCCGGGCCCAAGGCTGAGATTTAGCGGCCCGACCGGACTCACTTTGGAACACGTACACATCAGCCGGGTTATTATTTCGTAGTTGCAATAAGCCTTCAACATCTTCCGGTGGTACTTCGACAATACTATTTTCTTCAAATACATCAGATGGAATTTGTATAAAAAGTTTCCGTTTATCTTTTGGAACTCCCGGCCCCAATAAGGTTTGGATTCTATTCCAAGTCAGATGAAGTAATTTGCCGGGAGCAATTCCGGTGTCCAGACTGAGGGCGAAAAACATGTATTGCTTCAGAGGATAATTGTTTTGTACATGTGTACGCCAATTTATCATATCTTCAATGCTTTTTACCGGCTGCGCCGGTATGTTCGTCTTTATATTTTCAGAACTCATTTGATCTGTACCTTTTCAATACTGGTATGTTATGTAAGCTCAGAGAAGTTGCCCTGTTTTATGTCGAGGTAGATGCGATGATAACGTCTTACCGCGGGAGCGGTCAAACCCGGAGAGTCTTCAGGAACATTCAGCAATTCGTCGTCTGTTTTCGGCACCGGATGATTCTCGATAAATTTTTTTCTTGCTCTTCCGCGCGCCGATATGTCAGAAAATCCCTGCGCCAGAAAATCACGATAGTATTGATCAAATTCCCGGCCCCATTTAAAGGCATTCTGATAGTTTTTGCTGAGATATTCATACTGTCTGGAAGACGAAAGCAGCCAAAATTCCATGCTGCTGCTTTTAGAACGGATAGGGAAATGAGAACTCAAGCGAAGTTGCCACTGTGCGGACAGATTGTATAATAATTTCCAATAATCAGACGAAGGATCGTTTACTGCACATATGATCTGTTTCAGCAAATTAAAGATCCAAAGGATGTCGTCATGGCAACAGCTAGGAGGAACAGGGAAAGCCGGTATTTGTTGAAGAATATATGCCGTATCTTCCTCCGTGATTGCATACGAATCCGTAGTTTGAATAAATAATTTCAGATTTTTTTTACTCAGCAAAAACTTTGAAAGTTCGTTGAAGTATTGTTCAAGTTCCGGCTGGTATTGATTCTGGTGAATTTCCGGATAAGTCTGGACTGTACAATACGTTAAATATGAAATTAAATTGCGGGCGCAAAGAGCAAGAATTGCAGGGGAATCGGAATGATTGGAATTGATTTCCGGAAAAATCGAAAATGCTCTGAATTCAACAACGGGAACATGAAAGGGGAACGTTTCTGCCACATGCTGTTCGTTACATTTCTCTTGGCCCAAAATCATTATTTTCCCCTGTTTGGATCGTATATGTAAAATACACGACATTGCGTATTTTTCAAAATACAATATAGAATTTCAGATTAGTTTAAAACCTCAATGGACATAAAAGGCCATTGAGGTTTCGTATCCGGGAAAAACTTAGTGTTCGGAGTCCTGCAATAAATTTTTTAAGCTTTCCGCCGTGATTCTGGCATTGCGGCGTCCGAATTTATACCGTTTCAGTTTTCCATCATTGATGTAGCCATGAAGGGTGGTTGCAGAAACGCCAAGATACTTTTGCCGCTTCTTTCAGTTTCACCAGGCGGGGAAACACGACCATATCCGGATTGCCCGTTTGCTGCTTGTTGATTTCTTTTAACTCATCCAATTCTGCCTGGGAAAGCACTCCACACTCAATAAGCGGGCGAGCCAGTTGGGTCAAAAGGTCGATTGTCTTTTCCTGAATCATTTGCTACTCCTTATAACATTGGGAACATTTGTAGTTATTAACCTGAAAATGGTGATTGAAACAAGAAAGAATTCGGTAAGATTGAAAAAGATTTTCAACTTGATCAAAATATCATTGAAGATAACAAGGGGGCCTTTGGAGTTCACTGTGGAACAGAAGATTGAATAACATGGATATATGATCTGTTTTCCAGAGAACGATGGAATCGGATTAAGCCGAGAGAAACCAGATACCGTAAGGATTTGGCGGCCTCCCGTCGGGTAATACCACACTGTTTGGCCAGTTCATCAGTCGTAAGGACCGCAGAGCCGGTTTTGCTGGTGATGACAAAGACTCTGCCATATACAATTTTGACGTAACAAGGCAGGTCGGAGTTTTCAACAATTTTTTGTGGTATAATGGCACCGGCTTTCATCTGTTTACCCTTCTTTTGCCGAGGCACGGGGGAGTCAGAACTTCCTCCTGGGGAATTCCGCGATTCAGCAGTTCATGTATGCTATTGGGATTGATCCGTACTAACCGAGGACTGATATTGACCGCTTCTAATTTCCGATTTTTGATGTAACGGTTGATGGTAGTGATCGATACCCCAAGAATATTTGCACATTCCTGACGGGTCAGGCCCTTCTGAATAGGTGGGGATTGACCATCGTCATTATAATGTTGTGAAATTGCAGTACGTAAACCGTCCGTTGTCAGTTCCGGAATATATTCCTGAAGCAATTTGACCGCGATTGACATAACTGATGCAGGAATCGTGTCGATTTTTGTCATTTAACTGTCCTCCTTCTGATGATGTCTGAAATTATTTTTTCATGATGATTCCTAAAGCTAAAACAGTGAATATCACTTGGCTACAAAATAATTTATGTAGCTGCTGGTGTTTTGCAATTCCTCAAGTTGAAAGATTGATTCAATCTTTCAACTTGGGTGTGAAATCTCGGCGATTTTCTGTTGTTTTAAGGAAAGTTTTGTCGAAACCGAAAGAATAAAAACAGAAGAACGGACGGCAAGGAAAGGAAAGCTTTTTGCGACCTTTTGCGACCTTTTTTAAAGTCAAAGCATTTGAAGAATCATCAAATGGCAATATATTAAATAATGTTCAAGGTAATTTCACCCTTGAAAATGGCTTCACGAAGGGCTTTTGAGTTCGAGCGCAGATTAAAAGTAGCGTAGAATCTGGTTCGAATCCAGCTGCCGGAGCCATTTTACTTCCGTTTTTTCCGTGATTAAGCCTCATATTCAGCTTTGATCTTCTCTTTTGGAAGCCTGCCGCATCTCTTGATGAGATGCTCCCAAACAGGTCGAAGCGCTGGGGCTGTCTGGTGCCGTAAAGCGGCAATCTGTTGATTAAATTCCCTCGCCTCCCCGGGCGGTATCGATCTCTCCCCGCAGTCCGTTCCGGCAGGAAACGTCGATGAAACTTTTTCAGCTAACCTTCCGTTTCGGAAAATCGTTCCAGAAGCCGTTCTCGGAAAATTTCCGCAGCTTTGGAAAAGACCTGGTATTTTTTCCAGACGATGTTCAATCCGGATTCCAGTCTTGGTTCCAGCGGGCGGAAGCAGAGTTCTCGATTCCCGGTTGCATCGATCAGTCCGTCCAATCCGAGGGCATACCCGATCCCAGATTCCACCATCAGGGCCGCGTTGTAAATCAGATTGTATGTGGCAACGATATTGAGCTTTTCAAAACTTTTCCCGAACCACTCGGCATATGCGTTCCTCACTCCACTCTGGCGAATGCTGATCCGCGAGCAGATCAGAGGCAGCTGCAGAAGTTCTCGGAGAGTTACCGTTTCCCGGACCGCCAGAGGGGAGCCTTTTCGCATGACCACTCCCCAGAGATCGCGGACGGGTAACGCGACAGAGTCGTACTTCGAAATGTCCACCGGCTGGATCAGAATTCCAAAATCGAGAATGCCCTTGTCGAGACGCTCCATGACATCTTCTGCATTGCCGCTGTAGAGACTGTAATGAATATCCGGATACTCCCCCCCGCAGCTCCCCGATCATATCGGCAATGAGGCGCATGGCCTTGGACTCTCCGCCGCCAATGTGGACGCTGCCGCCGATGTTTTCCCCATCGCATTGAAATCGCCTTCGGTCCGGTTGACGATCTCCAGAATCTCTTCCGCGCGTTTCCGCAGAAAACGCCCCTCCGGCGTCAGCGTGATGGTGCGGTTGCTCCGCAGGAAAGCTGTTGCCCGAGCTCCTCTTCCAGATCCTGCAGCTGGCGTGACAGAGTAGGCTGGGTCACGTGCAGAAATTTCGCCGCTCCGACGATCGTTCCCTCTCGCGCAACTGCCAGAAAATAACGCAACACTCTGATTTCCATCGGGAACCTCTTCGCATTGTTCTCTCTTAACATAGCATGAAAGTAAATGCCTGTCAAGCATAGGAGTGTATAATAAATAAGTATTTGTTATTTATTGAAAAACAATTATAATAAATAGCGGGAAACAGGACGGAGGGGCGGACGCATTGAATTGTGGAGTTCTTGCAGACGTTTCAGGCAGACCGGAAGGACGAGGTGAAGGATGCGCAAGTTGTTTTTTTTCTGGGTGTTGTCGGTTCTCTTTAGTTTTGTCAATCAACCGGAGGCGAAGGAAGTTATGCAACCCTTGACGGAAAAGGAAGAAAAACTGGTCGAAATCTCCATGTACACGGCGCGGGGATATGCCGGAACTGAAAAAGACGCTGGCCGACGGTCTCGACGCCGGGCTGACCGTGAATGAGATCAAGGAAGTTCTCGTTCAGCTTTACGCGTATTGCGGATTCCCGCGCAGTTTGAACGCGCTCGGCAACTTCATGAGGTTGCTCGAAGAGCGCAGGGAGAAGGGCGTTCGGGATGCTCAGGGGAAGCTCCCGGGAGCGCTGCCCGCGGGAAAAAGCATCGATTTCGGAACGGCAAATCAGACGAAGCTGTGTGGCGCGCCGGTCAAGGGGGCGCTCTTCGAATTTGCTCCGGCGATTGATGAATATCTGAAGGCGCATCTTTTCGGCGACATTTTCGCCCGCGATACTCTCGACTGGCGGACGCGGGAACTTGCCACCATCGCCGCTCTCGCCGCGATGAATGGGGTTGAAAGTCAGCTTGCCAGTCACATCGCCATCGGCAGGCACAATGGTGTGACCGATTCTCAGATCGACTGGATTCTGGAAAATGTGAAAGGCAGTTCCCTGAGCGTCTTTCCGCGCGGCGATGAAAATACCGCCTATGCGAAATATTTTGTCGGGAAATCCTATCTGGCTCCGCTGACGAAGGATAAACGGCTCAACGTGCCGGTATCCAATGTGACGTTCGAACCTTCATGCCGGAACAACTGGCACCGGCATACCGGTGGACAGCTTCTGATTGCGGTCGGCGGCATCGGCTTCTATCAGGAACGCGGAAAAGAGGCTCGAAAACTTCTGCCTGGCGATGTGGTGGAGATTCCGCCGGATGTCGATCATTGGCACGGCGCCGCACCTGACAGCTGGTTTTCGCATCTCGCGATCGAATGCAATCCGAAAAGAACAAAAATACCTGGCTCGAACCGGTTTCCGATGCGGATTACCGGAAGGCGACAGCAGAAAAATGAAAACGACGACAAATTCGACATACCAGGAGAATGGAAAGCATTTCTATCTGGTCCGCAATCTCAAGGATGCGGGGTGCGGAACGCCGCTGATCGAGAAAATCATTGCATTGCATGACAGCGGCAATCTCCGGGAAGAGCTGCGTTTGCTGGCCGCCCAACGCTGCTGTCTGCTGGAAAAAGTTCACGCAACCCAGAAAAAGGTCGATTGTCTGGATTATCTCATATTCAATGTGAAACAGGAAAAAGGAACCAGTTCCGGGAGGTAAATCATGAAAAAAAGAACGATGGCATTGATGATGGCGGCTTCTTTCTTCGGAGCGGCCGGGTGTTCGGCGGAAAACGTCAAACTTCAGAAGACCGAAACGGAGCCGGGAAAAGTGCTGGTCGCCTATTATTCATGGGGCGGCAACACCCGTTTCGCCGCGGAGCGGATTCAGAAACTGACCGGGGAACGCTCTTTGAGATCAAGCCGGTCAAGGCATATCCGGTCGATTACGGCGCGTGCGTAGAGCAGGCGAAGCGGGAGTGCCGCGACGAGTTCGAACCGGAACTTGCAACGAAAGTCGATGATTTTTCGAAGTATGACGTCATTTTCGTCGGCACGCCGAACTGGTGGAGCACGATGGCGCCGCCGGTAAGGAGTTTTCTCTCCTCGTATGATTTCAGCGGAAAGACCGTGATCCCCTTCGTCACCCACGGCGGCGGGGGGATGGCGCGCTGTGAACGGGATATGCGGAAGGTTTGCCCGAAGGCGGTATTCGGAAAGGGCGGCGCGTTCTCCGGCGGAAGTATCCGGAATGCGGCTGACGCGTTGTCCAAGTGGGTCAACGAGGTGGTTGTTATTCGGAAATAGGGGAGTCCCCATGAGGATTTTTGGGAAAAGATGTCTCTATGGTTGTTGATTGCGCTTGGAATTCTTCCTGTTGCCGCACAGGAATTTTGCCGGGAGTCCATGCCGTTTTCTGCCGTGCGTCCGGCCTGGATGCGGAAAGAGACCGCGAAGGCGGAGTTCGCTGCCACCGGGGAGGACTTCCGGGGGCAGAAGAGCGTTCGCATCGGCATGATGCTTCAGGAGGAGAACTCGCCGGTTGCCGAACGGAGAATTTGGTCGTATTTCCCTGCGGCCGTATCAGGGAGGGAGAATGCTTCCATGAAAAACAGGATTATGCCGGAGAGCATTGTCCGGATTTCACGGATTGAAGTCGATCCCGCCCGGCTACCGGAATATCTCGCGCTCGTCGCCGAATGTGGACGCGAATCCATGGCGAAGGAGTCGGGCGTCTACATGATGTATTCGATGCAGGAGAAGGCGCATCCGGAACGGATTACGATCCTCGAGATCTACGCGGACCGCGCCGCCTATGAACATCATATTCAAGCGCCGCATTTTCAGAAGTATAAGCGGACGACGCTGAAGATGGTCGAAAAACTGGAGCTGCTCGACCAGAATCCGCTCGTTCCGGAAATGAAGATGAAATGATGAATCCGCAGCCGGAGGAACAGTTCTCATGAATCGACGTGATTTCCTCAAAACCTCTCTGGCGGCGGCAGTTGCCACCGCGGGAAGCGTATTCCTGGGAGGATCGTTGCTGAGTGTCGCCGCTGCTCCGGCGGAACGGAAAGGACAAGGTGGAAAAATGAAAATTCTGGTCATTACGGGAAGTCCCCGGAAAAATGGAAATTCCAGCACGCTCGCGGACCATTTCATTCGCGGCGCGGAGGAGGCCGGACACGAAATGGTCCGTTTCGATGCCGCATTCAAGGAGGTCCACCCCTGCATCGCCTGCAACAAATGCGGTATGAACGGAGAGTGTGTGTTCAAAGACGATTTTGAATTTGTCCGTAAACATATCGTTGACGCGGGAATGGTTGTCTTCGCCACTCCGATGTACTACTTCGGAATTTCCGCGCAGATCAAGGCGGTGATTGATCGCTTCTATGCGGTCAACGGCTCGATCCATGTGCCGAAGAAGGCCGCTCTGCTGATGACTTACGCCGACAACAACAGGCGCAGAGAAAAAGCGATTATCGACCATTACGAGGTTTTGCTGGACTATCTCGGCTGGAGCGACGCCGGCCAGATCATCGCGCCGGGGGTCTGGCCGGTCGGCGCAGTCAACCGCACGAAGTATCCGGAGCTGGCGTATCAGCTGGGAAAGAGCGTGTAACCATGGACCGGCGGGAGTTCATCAAGACTCTCGGTGTCGTCGGAGGGGTGGTGCTGGTCGGCGGAGCGGCCGGAGTCTCCGGCCGGAACGAGGCGGAACTCCGGCGTGAAAGTTCCGTCGACCCTCTGCTGGCCGGAGTGTGCGACATCCACATCCACTGTCATCCGGATACCCGGGCGCGCTGTGTCGATGAGCTGACGCTCGCCGAAGAGGCGAAACAGGCTGGATATCGGGCGCTGATGTACAAATCGAACGACTGGAGCTGTCATGACCGGGCTTACTTGATCCGGCGGGCTGTGCCGGAGTTCGAGGTGTTCGGCAGTCTCTGCATGAATCGCGTCCACGGCGACAAGGTCAACGTCTTTGCGGCGGAGCAGGCGCTCAAAACGACCGGTTCCCTCTGCCGCTGTATCTGGATGCCGACCCTTTCTGCGGCGTACCAGCACAGGTGCGACAACTGCCCGGCCCCGGAATCCCGGTGCTGGATTCCCGGGGGCGCGTCCTCCCCGAAGTGGTCCGGGTGATGGAACTCTGCGCCGAAGCGGACATCATCTTTGCATCCGGACACAGTTCGCCACAGGAGAGCCTGATTCTGGCGCGGAAGGCGAAGGAGGTCGGGGTGAGGGAAATTTGTCGTCACCCACGTCAATTCACTGATCTGGAAGCTGACGCGCGACCAGATTCGGCAGGTGATCGACCTCGGCGCGTTTGTGGAGTATTGCTATCTGCCGCGGCTCTGGGGGCCGGGAAGTGGAAATCCGCAGTTCGAACGGCAGAATCGTGAGGAGTTTCTCCACTATGTAACCACTGTGCCGGAACGCAGTTTCATCTCTACGGACCTCGGTCAGCAGGGCAATCCGAATCCGATCGACGGCATGCGCACCTGCATCCGTGAACTGCTCGACGCCGGGGTGCCGCAGCAGGAGATTGACCGGATGGTACGGCATAATCCGGCGTATCTGATCGGACTTCAGGAAAAAGCAGAAGGGCTGGAAGCATGAATCGACGTGATTTTCTCAAATCGGCGGCGCTGATGGCGGCCGCGGGCAGTGTACTGGGGAAGGGGAGTGTCCTGAACGCGGCGGCGCCGTCTGCCGGAAAACCGGCGGGGCCGGTTTTGAACTTCAATCCGCAGATGCGGTACCGTCCGATGGGACGGACCGGGGTGAATGTTTCCGCGCTCGGATTCGGGCTGCTGCGGCTGCCGATGCTCGCTGACGGGAAAACCGTGAACTCAGATCTGAGTGTTGCGATGATCCACCGTGCGATCGAGGGCGGGGTGAACTACATCGACACCGGGCGCGTCTACCTCGGCGGACAGAGCGAGGCGGTCGCCGGAAAGGCGCTCAAAGGAAAGTGGCGCGACCGCGTTTACGTCACCTCCAAATCCCCGTGGTGGATTATGGAAAAACCGGAGGATTTCGAGAGGTTTTTCGATGAATCCCGCCGGACGATGGGGTGTGACGTCATCGACTTCTACCACATCCACATGATCATGCACCGCGGCTGGAAAGAGAAGGTGATTCCGTTCAAGCTGATCGACAAGATCATGAAGCTCAAGGAGCAGGGGGAAGATTCGCTTCGCGGGTTTCTCGTTCCACGACCGGCTCGAACTGTTCAAGAAGGTGGTCGAATCCGCGCCGTGGGATTTCTGCCTGATCCAGCACAACTATCTGGACTATGAGTACGAAGCGGGCTGTCTCGGCCCGAAGTACGCCGCCGCCAACGGGATGGGACTCGCTGTGATGAAACCGGTCCGCACCGGACTGCTCGCCCGTCTGCCGCAGTCTATGCGCGACGCGCTCCGTTCGACCGGAGTTGAAAAGCCGGACACCGAATGGGCACTCGACTATCTCTGGGATATTCCGGAGGTCAGCGTTGCTGTGAGCGGCATGGGCGCGATGGCCGACGTCGAGGCGAATCTGCGCTATGCGTCGAAAGCGAAGCCGAACATGCTCACCCCGGATGAACGCAAGGCGCTCGGGAATGCGATCCGCGCCTTCCGGGAGACCCCCGGACACATCGACTGCACCGGCTGTTATCAGTGCATCCCGTGTCCGCACAACGTGGCGATCGGCTACATCTTCGCCTACGTCTACAACAACTATCTGGTTCACCAAGATAAGAAGCGGGCAATCGCGGACTATACGGTTGCGATGTCTCCGATTCAGCGCGGTGCTCCGGCCTCGGCGTGTGTGAACTGCGGGGAGTGCCTCGCAAAATGTCCGCAGAAACTCAACATCCCGGAGTTGCTCAAGCGGGTTCGGAACGAGCTGGAGGCCTGATCGCGGAAAAGAGTGAAAAATCTTTCGATACCGGCGACATTGCGATTTGACTTACCGCCGCGATGACGGTTATGTTAAATGAACGATGCAATTTACGGCTTCACGCCTGTTCGCTCCCGCTTCGAGGGGCATCCGGCAGCCGGATCGGCGGGGCGCTGAAGTCGCTTTCAAGGAGAGAAACTTCAATCTCCGGCGGAAAATCCGGCAGATCGACGCTGCCGCCCGGGGGAAGCCGATACGAAACAGGATCATTTCATCGGGGGCGGACCCTGATGAAACATCATGGACAAACGGGGAGAAAACAAAATGAACCGACGAGAATTTTTGAAAAACGCCCTGACTGTTGCAGCACTTGCTCCGGTTACGCGGATCGCTGCGAAAGAGGGACCAGACGGCAATAAAACATCCGATGTGACCGAAGGTGTGCAGGTTACCCGCCGCCGTTACAGGAACAGTGCGCTGACGGTTCCCCTGCTCGGATTCGGCTGCATGCGGCTGCCTCTGCTTGCGCCGGATAAACCGGAGATTGACCGCTCTACAACGAAAAAGATGATCGATCTTGCGATGAAGGCCGGGTGCAACTACTTCGATACGGCATACATGTATCATGATGGCGAGAGTGAGCGCTGCCTTGGCGATCTGTTGCAGGCATATGCCCGCAACTCGTATTATCTGACCGATAAAATGCCGGTCTGGTTTGCGAAGGACGCGGCCGGCATCGAACGGATCTTCATGGAACAGTTGCGCAGATGCAGGACCACATATTTTGACTTCTACATGCTTCATTCTCTGGACTCCGTGAACTGGGAACTGGCTCAGAAGTTTCAGGCATACGAATTCCTTTACGAGAATGAAGAAGGAAGGGAAGATCCGCAGACTCGGCTTCTCGTTCCACGACACTCCGGAACTTTTGCAGAAAATCGTCAACGCCCGCGAATGGGATTTCGCGCAAATTCAGTTGAATTATCTGGACTGGGAACTTTACCGGTCGCGGGAACAGTATGAGATTCTGACCAGAGCCGGGATTCCGGTCATTGTGATGGAGCCTCTTCGCGGTGGAGCGCTTGCTACATTGTCTCCGGACGCATCCGCAATTCTGAAGAAAGCCGATCCGGATTCCAGCAATGCGGCGTGGGCGCTCCGCTATGTGGCAAGTCTGCCGAATGTCCTTTGCGTTCTCTCCGGAATGTCCCTGCCGGAACACATGGAGGACAATCTCAGGACCTTTTCGCCGTTGAAGCCCTTGACCGAGGTGGAACGCAAGACCCTGGCGCAGGCGCTGTTGGCCTATCGGAAGCATCTGGCGGTGCCATGTACCGCCTGCCGCTACTGCATGCCATGTCCCGTGGGAGTGGAAATTCCCAAAATTTTCGGACTTTACAATCAGTACAAAATCTCCGGGAACAAATGGCTTTTCAGCAATAACTACAAGGCAATTGCAGAAGATGCCAGAGCCTCCGCCTGTGTCAACTGCGGCAGATGCGTGAAACACTGTCCGCAGAAAATCAACATTCCGCGGGAGCTTGCAAAGATCAGTGCGGAATTCCAGAGCTGACAACGTCCCCGGCTGTGAGGGGGGGACGCTGGGGACATCCATGAATCTGTCGCCAGCCCGGGGGGAAACTCCCGGCGCCGTTTTGAGACAGCGATCGACATTTGCGGCGCCATGTTTCGGAATGCGTTCAGCGCGGCGTATGGGAAGAGCGGCCTCCCTTTGCCGTTCCGGTCCGGGGCAGGATAAAACTGTCCGCGGATTGTTCGGCATTTGAAAAAAACGGAGGAGGTGTTAAAGTACAGCATGAACAAATCGTCTTTGACACGGGAACAAGGAGTATGACAAAACTGGTTCGCATCAGTCTGTCGCTGGAGGAATCCCTGCTGAAGCAGCTCTCCGGTTTGCAGGAGCAGGATGGGTATGAAAACCGTTCGGAATATCTCCGGGATCTGATCCGAAGCCGGATTGCCCGCCGGGAGTGGATTTCCGGCGAGGAAGTCATCGGTACGCTTTCACTGATCTACAACCACCATCATCGGGGGGCTCGCCGAAAAACTGATTGATCTGCAGCATCACTCCTCCGTTCATGTTCTTGCTTCGACGCATGTTCATCTGAGTCACGAAATCTGCGCGGAGATGATCATGATCCGGGGGCGCGGATATGAAATTGAGAAGCTCGCCTCCTCACTGAAACGTCTCAAGGGAGTTCTGAAGGCCGAGTTGACGGCCGGAAGCATGGGGAAAGCGCTCCGGTAAAGCTGAAGATCCCTCTGCTTGAAACGGCCGGGAAAAGAATTTTTTAGTATTACGAAAATAAAAAACGTAATACTCATGACGGATGAAACTTGAAAGAAAAAGGCTATTCAGATGAAACTTCACAGAAGATATTTTTCTCTTGTGGAGCTCCTGGTGGTGATTTCAGTCATCGGCATTTTATCCGGATTGCTGCTGCCGGCACTGAATGCGGCGCGGAACCGGGCGCACACCATCAGCTGCGTGGGGAGTATGAAGCAGATCGGCCAGGCATATTTCAATTATGTTTCCGACTGGAACATGACGCCGCCAGTCAGCAAGTCCGGCATCCGCTGGATCGACTGCCTGGAACCTTATTTTGTGGAAAAGAGCGAACGGAGTTCGGGCAATGTGTTCGTCTGCCCCGCCGATCGGAGACCGGAGGACAAGAAGGTCGTTTACGGGACCAGCGATGTCAACAAACTCAGTTACGGCATCAACCAGTGCTATCCATCGAACCGGGAGAGTGCAACCCCCATTCTCTGGAACGGGATCGGGGCAACTCTGATCCGGAATCCCGCCGGATTCATCACGCTCGCGGATGCGGGGAGCTACTACATCGGCACCACGGTTGCAGTTCCGTTCTTCGGAACGTTGAACGGGGGAAGCCTATGTCGACGGCGGTTATTGCAAATATCTGGCGTTCCGGCATGGCCGAAGGCGGGAATTCAATGCGGCGTTTGCCGACGGACACGCCGCGACTTTGAAATTCGACGCAACGCCGGATCGTTACTGGGATTACAGGAGTATCGGGTATGGTTTTTAAGCCTGTCTTTCTTCTTCTGACACTCTGTCTGCTTGCGGGGTGCGCGCCGGAACGGAACGCGAAAACGCCGCAGCGGCTCCTCTCGCTCTCGACGGCGGCGACGCATATCCTGACGGAACTCGAACTCCCGCCGTGCGCCATTGACGAATACGGGCGGATTGCGGCAGGCTCTCCGCCTCCGGCCGTGATCGGCAAGGGGGGCCGTCTCGCGGGAGAAGATCGCCGAGCTTGGCATCGACGGCGTGATCGTCTGGTACTATCAGACGCAAGAGGCGGAACGTTTCCGCAACGAAGGGCTGTCGGTGACGATTGTTCCCGCATTGCGCCTTGCGGAATATCCTGAACTGATTCTGCGCCTAGGCGACGTGACGGGAAAGAGGGAACGGGCGCGGAAACTTGCCGAAGCATTCCATCGTCAACTGGAACGGCTCTCCGTTCCAGAGGAAGTTTCGGTGCGCCGGGTCTGCTTTGAATTGTACAGCCCCGGAAAAATCGTCGGAGACGCGTCGTATCTCGGCGATCTCATCCGGGCGGCGGGCGGGAAAAGCATCGTGTCAAAAACAGGTTTGATTTCGGCGGAAGCCGTGATCGAGGCCGCTCCCGAAGTGATCTTTTACGTTGAAGGCTTCGGGAACGCCGCGGAAATTGCCGCTCGAAGTGCTTACGCCGGCACGCCTGCTGTTCGCAACGGCCGAATCTGCGCCGTTCCCCGCCGTCTGACCGTCGAGGGGTCGCTCCGCTGGAGACTATCGATTTTCTGAAACACTATATGAGGTGAAAAATGGCATTTTACCGGATTACATGGAATGAGAAATACGATTTTGCGACCCTTCACAACTGGGGGTGCACTTTCCGCTGCCCCTTTTGCAGCTACAAACTGCGAAGCGGAGAAAACGGCCGTCCGGTTTCGCCGAACCGAAGCCGGAACGCTTTCTTTCCGTCGACGAGATGAAGGAGGCGCTGCGCCGCGTCTCGCCCGGGAAGGTCTATTTCATGGGGGGAGAGCCGACCGTGGCGAAAGAGCTCGAAGAGATGATCGCGTTCGCGAAGTGTGAACTTGGCGCGGAAACCCGGCTCGGGCACACCAACGGCAGCCGTCTGCCGCTTCCCGGCCTGGACGGAGCCAATGTGGGGCTCAAGGCGTGGAGCGAAGAGCTTCATCTTGCGATTACCGGAAAGCCGAAGTCGCAGATCTACGACAACTTCCGCACCGCGTTCGATTCCGGCATGAAGATGGCGGCCAATCTGGTGTTCATCCCGGGGCTGGTCGGACTCGACGAAATGGAAGGCGTGGTACGTTTTCTCGCCGGACTCGACCGGAATATCCCGTTTCATATCGACGGCTATATTCCGATTCCGGGACTGCCGTGGAAAAGGCCGACCGATGAAGAGATGGAGGAGGCCCGGAAGTTGGCGGAACGTTATCTCTCTCATGTAAAAAGCTCCCATCTGACTTCGGAAGAGGCGCTCAACCTCTCCGCTCGGGATGACCGGTTCAAAGTAAAAACCATTGCAGGATAATGAGATGAAACTGCTGATTGCTGCACTTGGCACGCTGTTTCTTCTCTCGTGGGGGATCGGGGCGGGAAGCGCTTCGTGGGCGGATCTTCTGCGCCTCGTTTCCGGCGGCACGGTATCCGATTCCGCCCGGACGATTCTGCTGGAACTCCGGCTGCCCCGGTTGCTCGCCGCCGTGCTGGCGGGCGGAATGCTGGGGGCGGCCGGAGGCGCAACTCAGAATCTTTTCCGCAACGACCTTGCTTCCCCGCATGTGCTGGGAGTGGTCAATGCCGCGGCGCTGGGGAGCGGTGTTCGGATTGTTTCTGCCCGCAATCGGGCTGACCGCTCCGGCGATGGTGACCGCCGCTCTTTCCCTCGGACTCCTGTTCCTGACCGGAGGACGGCGGAACTGGGACGGCGCAACATTGATTCTTGCGGGAATTGCGGTCAACGCCTTTACGTCCGCCCTGACTTCCGGAGCTCTTTATCTCGCCGATGAGCGGCTCTCTTCGCTGGTGTTCTGGCTGCTGGGGGGATTCTGGAGGATCACCTGGGGCGACGTCGTCCTGCTTGCAACGGTGGCGTTGAGCAGCTGGGGCGTCCTGTTCCGTCTCGCGCCGGAGCTGGATCTGCTGCTGCTCGGGGATCGCTCCGCTGAGCTTTCCGGCGTGCGGATGAGACGGCTCAAGCCTCTGCTGATGCTGACCGTGGCGACGCTGAGCGCAACCGTGGTCAGCTGCTGCGGGGTGATCGGTTTCGTCGGGCTGGCGGTTCCGCACATGGTGCGGATGCTCTGCGGCGGCACGTTCCGCAGACTTCTGCCGGGATGCATTCTGGGGGGCGGACTTCTTCTGCTCCTGGCTGATCTGCTGGCGAGGACGGTCGCCGCGCCGCACGAGATTCCGGTCGGAATTCTCACCGCGCTCGCCGGCGGGCCGTTCTTCTTTATCTTTTGCTGCGCAGGAGGGCGGATCGTGATTGAACTGAAAAACGTCTCGTTCGCCTATTCCCGGGGAATCCCGTTCTGAAAGGAGTTTCAGCCCGCTTTAAATCCGGCCGTCTTTACGGAATATTCGGGCCGAACGGTTGTGGGAAAAGCACTCTGCTCAAGCTGATTACCGGAGAACTCGCTCCCCGATACCGGCAGCATTTCGCCGCGCTGGAACGATCCGCTGGAGCGGGCCTGCCGCCTGGCGATGGTTGAACAGGAGATCCCCGGACGCATCCCGCTGACCGTCCGTGAGGTTGTCGCGCTCGGCCGTTATCCCTGGATGAGGCGAAGAAAAGTGTCATCTGACATTGAGGAGATTTTGAACGAACTTCAGCTTGCTCCGCTCGCGGAGAAGCCCTATTCGCACCTGAGCGGCGGGGAGCGCCAGCGCACGATGCTGGCCCGTGCTGTTGCTCAGGACACGTCGATCCTGCTGCTGGATGAACCGGCCAGTTCGCTCGACATCGGCTTTCAGCACGAATTCTACCGTCTTCTTCGGCAGTTTGCGCGCCGGGGAAAGTGCATTGTCATGATTTCGCACGATCTCTTTATCGCGCCGCACTATCTGGACGAGGCTCTGCTGATGAAGGAGGGCGCCGTCTTCGCCGGGGGGACTCCCGCGCAGGTGATCCGGCCGGAGAAACTCCGCGCGGTATTTCGATATCGGGAACCGGAGTCCTGGTAGGGAGGGTGGAGTTTGCTTCGCGGCTCCTGCGGCCTCTCCACCTTTCGGTTTCCGCGCGAATGCTGTTTCCGATGCGGAACGATTCCAAAGATCGGTATGCGCTGGACTCCCGCCCGGATCCGCTCTCTGGCCGGAAGGATGTTCCGTCACCGGATTTATCGGGAAAAAACGACATTCCCGCTTGCATAAAAGCCGATGGAGATGTATAAATATAAAAGGTGTTTTTTCAGAATACCGCGCCTGCTGCCTGCGGCTTCCGGTTCCGGTCTGCCGCACTGTTTCCGGGAATGGAGGCGGATTTTTTTAAGCGGATTTTGCGGTGTTTTTCGGAAGGAATGGAGATTCCCGGCGGCCGGACCGGTTGCCGGAGGTGGAGTTTGTATGGAAAAAGAGAGTCGGAAGGCCCCTCCCGCGGGGCGGTCGTTTACACACTATCTGCGTATTTACTGCTCCGGTTTCATCATGGGCGCTGCCGATGTGGTGCCGGGTGTTTCCGGCGGAACCATGGCCTTTATTCTGGGCATTTATCAGGAGCTGATCGAGTCGATCCGGGCATTCACCACCCCCGCCGCCGTCAAAATGGCGGTCACCTTCCGGATCGGGCAGGCGTTCCGGACGCTGCCCTGGCCGTTCCTGCTCTCGCTCTGCCTCGGCATTGGCAGCGCGATTCTTCTGCTTTCCTCGCACATCAAATGGATGCTGGAGAACCGCCCGGCGCAGATCTGGGCGTTCTTCTTCGGGCTGGTGGTCGCTTCGATCTTCGCCGTGTTCCGGAGGGTTTCCCGCTGGACCGGCGGCTGTGTCATCGCCGCGCTCATCGGCGCCGTCGGCGCCTGGATCATCGTCGGGCTGCCGCTGCTCCAGGATCCCCCCGACGGACTCTGGTATATCGCCGTCTGCGGCGCGGTCGCCATCTGCGCCATGATTCTGCCCGGCATCTCCGGCTCGTTCATCCTGGTGCTGATGGGCAAGTACGAACATGTGCTGGGCGCGGTCCACAATCTGAAAAGCGGTGTGGAACTCGTGCCGAATCTGCTGACGCTCGGCGTCTTTCTCTGCGGCATCGTGATCGGCATCTCCTCCTTCGTCAGGCTGTTGAGCTGGCTTTTTCGCAAATACCACGACCTGACCGTGGCGTTGCTCATCGGGTTTATGGGCGGTTCGCTCCGCAAGGTGTGGCCGTGGAAGGGGCCGGATGAACTGCGCAACGTTCTGCCGGAGAGTTTTGACTCCGGCGTCATGGCCGCAATCGGGCTGGCGGTGTTCGGTTTCGCACTGGTGATCGTGCTTGAAACCATCGCCGGAGAACTGGAGAAGAAACGTTCCGGAGAGGAGAAGTAGCTTCATGCATCCGATCCTTCTGCAAATCGGGGGCTTCACGCTCCGCAGCTACGGTCTGATGGCCGCGATTGGATTTCTCGCCGCCGCCTGGCTGCTCGGGATGAACCGCAGTTACGCAAAGATGTCCGCCGACCAGGCTTCCGCGGCGCTTTTCATCGCGATGATTGCCGGGATTGTCGGCGCGAGAATCTTTTACGTTGTTCAGTTTTTTCGACCAGTATCGCGATCACCTCTGGCGGATTGTCCGGATCGATCAGGGGGGCTGGTATTTTACGGCGGCTTTCTGCTGGCGATCGCGGCTCTCTGGGTTTACGCTCACCGGCAGAAGCTCGATATTATCCGCATTCTCGATGTCTGCACCCCCGCCATTGCGCTGGCGCATGCCTGCGGACGGATCGGCTGTTTCCTCAACGGCTGCTGCTACGGCAAGCCGACCGGACTTTTCTGGGGCGTCCGGTATCCGGCGGGGGAGCGAGGCGGCGCTCCGCTATCCCGGCGAGGCGCTGCATCCGGTCCAGCTCTACGAAGCGGGAGGGCAGTTTCTGCTCTGTTTTCTCTATTTCTACCTGGTGCGGCACACCCGGCGTGGCGTGGCGATGTCCTGTTATCTGATTTTCTACGGAACATTCCGGTTTCTCAACGAACTGCTGCGGGGGATAATCCCCGGGTGTTCGAGCTTTTCACTCCGGCCCAGCTGATCGGGCTGGCAATCATTCCGGCCGGTGTGCTGCTGCTGGTCCATTTTCTGCGTCATGGGAACCAAAAGCTTGAATTCGTCATCACCTCCGGAGAGGCCGGAACCCGTCTTGACCGCTGTCTTTCGCGGCTGATTCCGGACTCTTCGCGCTCCTTTCTTCAGAAGCTGATTCGCGATGGAATGGTCCGTGCCGACGGTGCTGCTGTCGACGTGCCCCGTTACCCGGTGCGGGCGGGCATGCGGATCGAGGTCGATCTGCCGGAGGAGGCCGCCGCGGAGCCGTCGCCGGAACCGTTCGACTTCCCGATTCTCTACGAAGACGAATCGATGCTGGTGATCGACAAACCGCCCGGCGTGGTGGTTCACCCTGCCGCCGGAAATCCCACCGGAACGGTGGTCAATGCTCTGCTGGGCCGTTATCCGCAACTGGCGGAGGAGCTTGCCTGCGGCAACTCCCGCCCCGGCATTGTTCACCGGCTCGACAAGGACACTTCCGGCTGCCTGGTGATCGCCAAGACGGCATCGGCGCAGTTCAAACTTTCCGGTGCCTTCGCCGGGCGCGAGACGGCGAAAACCTATCTCGCGCTGGTGCGCGGCGTGCCGAAGCGCCCATCGGGCGAGCTGTCAAATCTGATCGGGCGCCACCCGGTCAACCGCAAGAAGATGGCGGTGGTGGAACGATGCGGCAAGCTTGCGGTCACCGGTACCGGCTCGACCGTGCCGGCACGGTCGACGGAGTCCCTGTTTCGCTGCTGGAGGTGAGGATCCTCACCGGGCGGACCCACCAGATCCGGGTTCATCTTTCCTCGATCGGGTATCCGGTGCTGGGGGATGCTCTGTACGGGGGCGCCGGAGTGACGATCGCGGGGGTGGAGCGGCAGATGCTGCACGCCTGGAAGTTGCGGGTGCCGCATCCGGTCAGCGGCGTGATGATGGAGTTCACCGCACCGCTTCCGGAGGATTTCCGGCTCATTCTGGAGCGGATGACGGTCGATGGCGGGTGAGCTTCTGCCGCGGGGGGAGGGACGTTCCGTTGAAAAATCCGCGGAAACTGCGAAAAATGTGCGAGATATTCGAAAAAAGATTTGGAATAATCGCAACCCTATGTATATTACCTTAAATGTGCAATTGTAATTTTAACCTGCAGGTAATCATATGGCGGTCACTCCACTGAAAACCAAGTTTGGAAAGCTGATTAAGGATTATTTGCGCAATGCTGATATCCGGCAGAAGGATCTTGCCGTCCGGCTCGATGTTTCCGCGGCTGCGGTTTCGCAGATGATTCATGGGAAGATTGTGCCGAATCAGAAGCAGCTTGATCTGATCTGTGAGATGCTTTCTCTTGACCGGGCACGGGCATTTGAGCTCAATTCGATGCTCTCGCGGATCCGGACCGGGGCTGAAAATATGCTGTCACCTTTCAACCAGCTGGTATTTGCCCTGCGTTGCCAGCGGGGGCTTTCCCCTGCGCCAGCTGGCCAATCTTTCCGGAGTTCCGGCGTCGCATCTCAAAGTGTTTGAGACCTGTTTCGAAGCGGTTCCCACTCTGGATGAAGCCGAGAAGATCGCGCCGATACTGGGCTGTACTTCCGCTGCACTGCTGCAGAGTGCCGGAGTCGGCGGTCTGACCGGCAATGTCGCTGACGCGTACAACAGCGCGTTCGGCGAGGTGGCGGAACGGGGGGAGGCTTCCTACCGGGCCGAACAGCCTATCCCGCTGCTCAATCTGGTCGATCTTGATGCGTATGACGGCAAGGAGTCGTTTGCGTCGTTTGCCCGCCGTCGGGCGACCCGGGCGATCGAGCTTCCCGGTGTGACGGCGGAGGAGCCGGTGGCGGTGCAGGCGGCGGGGCGTGATCTGGCGCTCGGACTGCCCGGCTCGCTGCTGGTGCTGGTTGCCGATCGGCGGCCGGAAGGATATCGGGAGATGAATCTCTGCCGTGACGTTTCGGGAAAATACCTGATCCAGGAGATGCGCCGGGGGCGTCGCAAGGCGTTTCGGCTGGCTGGAAGCCGCCGGGTGTTTGATGAGGTGGCCTGGGAGCTTCCGGTGCTGGAAATTACGGTGCGTCCGTTGAAAGCGGGGGGAAAATGAGAGGTGGTTTCGGGTGCTGCTGCGGTGTGCTGGCAGGATGTCTCACGGCAATTCTGCTGGTGGCGGCAGTCGGCTTCGGATTGTATGTCTACTTCAATCCGACGGCCCGTCAGGAGGGGCTGAACGCTGCGGAAAGCGCCTGGACACAGGTCAAAACCGGGGTGGACGACACGCTCGATCGTGCGAAACAGCAGGGCGCGCCGAACGCGCAGCCGGTGTCTCCGCCGGAGCCGGTGGTGCCGGTTCCGGTAGTTCAACCATGAAGAGATCAGTTGTTTTATGAATATCTGGATCTATGTTGTCATCCTTGCCGTGGTGCAGGGAGTTGCCGAATTTCTCCCGGTCAGTTCCTCCGGGCATCTTGCGGTGCTGGGGGCACTGTTCGGATTTCGCGAGGATCGAAGTCTCGCGCTCGGAATCGTGCTGCATGCGGGGTCGCTGCTGGCGATTCTGGTTTTCTATTTCAGAACGCTGCTGGGATTCTTCCGTCGGGAGCAGTTTCACCTGCTGCTGATGGTGATCGCCGGAACGATTCCGGCGGGACTGGCGGGGGTGGCGTTGAAACTCTCCGGGCTGGATGAGAAACTTTTCGGGGATCCGGTGGTGATCGGCCTCGCGTTCCTGATCACCGCCACGCTGCTGCGGCTGTCGGAAAAACCGAAATTGATCGTCCGGCCGGAGGCGGAGCGCGATTGCCGCCGACCGGTCTGGAAGCGATTACCCTGCGTCAGGCGCTGGTGGTCGGGGTGAGCCAGATGTTTGCGATTCTGCCGGGACTTTCCCGTTCCGGCACGACGATAACGGCGGGAATTCTCACGGGGGTGGAGCGAAGTGCTGCCGGGACCTTTTCATTTCTGCTGGCGATTCCGGCGATCGGTGGCGCGGCGTTTCTCGAACTGCTCAGCCTGTGCCGCGAAGGACTTCCGGTGGAGGAGGGGGGCGTGACTCTGCCGATGATGGCGGCCGGACTGCTGATTTCCGGCCTGGTGAGTTTTTTTCGCGCTGGCGTGGCTGATCCGGCTGATCCGGCGCGGTCGGCTGTCGGTATTTTCGTGGTATTTATATGCAGTCGGCATCGCCGTTATTCTCTGGCAGATCGCCGTCATGGCAAGGAGATAACAGAATCATGAGCAAGCTATTCTTTCTGGGGGCCGGCAAGATGGCGACCGCGATCGCGGGCGGCATCGTCAAGGCGGAGGTATTTCAAAAGGCCGAGCTGGCCGCTTTCGATGTGTCGCCGAAGGCCGCCGCTGAATTTGAGCAGAAAACCGGCGTCCGCTGTTACTGGGGTGGGGCGGATTCTCTCCTGTTCCGGGGAAGGACGGCGCCGAGGAGTGCGGCGGCGCGCTGCGGAAAATCGTTGAACAGGCGGATGCGGTGCTGCTGGCGGTCAAGCCGCAGGTGCTGGCGTCGGCGTTGGAGCCGCTGGCCGGATGCCTCGCGGGGAAGCCGGTCATCTCGATCGTGGCTGGGGTGCCGATCGATCGTCTGGCCGGACTGACCGGTTCGGGGCGGATCGTGCGGGTGATGCCGAACACTCCCGCGCTGGTGGGCGAGGGGGCGGCCGGTTACTCCCTCGCGCCGGAGGCGCAGGCCGCTGACGGCGAACTGGCGAATCGGATTCTCTCCGCGGTCGGTGTGGCGATGCAGGTCGATGAGAAATATCTGACGGCGGTGACGGCGCTTTCCGGAAGCGGTCCGGCCTATGTGTTTGAATTCATCCGGGCGCTCTCCGACGGCGGCGTTGCCGAGGGCTGCCGCGCGACGTGGCGACGAAGCTGGCGATTCAGACGGTGCTCGGTTCGGCGGCGATGGCGAAGGAGACCGGAATTCACCCGGCGATTCTGAAGGATCAGGTGACCAGTCCGGGAGGGACGACCATCCGGGCGCTGGAGGTGCTGGAGGAGCGGGCATTTGCCGGTGCGGTGATTGCCGCGGTGCGCGCCTGTGCGAGACGCTCCGAAGAGCTGGGGAAGAACTGATGCCGCGGGGAAACCTGCGGCGGGGAGGTTGGATATGAATACGCTGGATGGTGCCGCCGGCCTGTTGTCGGTGGTGATGCCTGCATACAACGAGGAGGGGACGATCTGTGAGATCGTGGACAGAGTGCTGGCCCGTCCCGAGGTGGGCGAGCTGCTGATCGTCAACGACGCGTCGAAGGACGGCACATGGGAGAAACTCCAGGCCTACCGGGGGGAATCCGCGGGTGAGGCTGTTCAACCAGGAGGTCAACCAGGGGAAGGGTGCAGCGCTGATCCGGGGATTCCGGGAGGCGCAGAAGTCGTTCGTGATGGTACAGGACGCCGATTTCGAATACTCTCCCGAGGATTATCCGGTGGTGCTGGCTCCGCTGGTGGAAGGCAAGGCGGACGTGGTCTACGGCTCGCGTTTCATGGGGACGCCGGGGCAGGTGCGTTTCTTCCGCCACGAGATGGGCAACAAGGTTCTGACGTTTTTCTCCAACTTCTTCTCCGACATTCATCTTTCCGATATGGAGACCTGTTACAAGGCGTTCCGGCGGGAGGTGATTCAGAATCTGATACTGGAGTCGCGCCGTTTCGGAATCGAAGTGGAGCTGACCGCGAAGCTGGCCCGTTCGCGTCGGCTGCGGATCTGGGAGGTGCCGATCTCCTACAATCCGCGCCGGTATGACGAAGGCAAGAAGATCGGCTGGCGCGACGGAGTGGCGGCGTTCTGCCACATTCTGCACTACAACGTCTTCACCAGCGACGCGAAGTGTTTCATCCGTCCGTGGGATGAGGTGCTCGGCACCGGAGCGAAGTAATTCCGTGCCGGGATGTGGCGGCCGAACCGGTCCGCCGGAATCCCGGGGGAGGAACAGACATGATGGAGGAGCTGGAGCTGGCGCCGCTCGGTGTGGAACAGGTGGCGGAGTTTCGGTACGAACTTCAGCGGGCGTTTCAGGTCGGATACGAGAAGGAGTTCGGCCCCTGTTCCGAACCGGTTATTCTGACGGAGGATATCGACCGTTCGCTGAACGCTGCGGGAGCGGCCGCCTATGTCGCCCGGCGGAACGGCGCTCTCATCGGCGGTGCCGTGGTGAAAATCGCTCCAGACCGCCGGCACAACGAGCTGGAACTGCTCTTTGTGAAGGTCGGCGTCCAGAGCCGCGGGGTCGGGCAGATGATCTGGGAACGCATCGAAGCGCTTTACCCGGAGACCGAGACATGGGAGACCTTCACGCCTTACTTTGAAAAACGCAACATTCACTTTTACGTCAACCGCTGCGGATTTCATATTGTGGAGTTTTTTTCATCCCGGGCACCCGATGCCGTGCGGAGAAGGGGAGGAGTACTGCGGCGGGATGACGGATGAGGCGTCGCAGTACTTTTTCCGTTTTGTAAAATGGATGACGCCGGACCATCGACGGGTCTCCCCGTCCTGTTTCGAAGCCGCACACCCGGGGCAGGGCTGGGGTTCCCTCCCGGGAGGGGCGTTGCCGGTAACTTCGGCCCGGGGCCGGTTTTATAGAAGAAAAGATTCATGCTGTCGTAAGGCGGCGTGCCGAAAGTTCGGAGCGATGGAAATCCGGTTCTATCCTGCGGAGAAGGCGATTCGGTTCAACAGGAAATTCACACCGTATACGCCGACCGCCGGGGCTATCCGGGAGTATCTTCTCCGCGATGGGGTTTGAACCAGCGGAACTCCGGGGGGCGCGGCAAACAAAATCCGCCCTCCGTGAGGGGAGGGCGGGGGAAGGCAGGTTGCTTCAGCGCACGAAGCCGAAGTGAATCGCCGCGCACCAGATCCCGGCGAGGATGATCCAGAGCGCCACGCCGTGGAGAACCGGCCGTAGACCCAGCTCCCGCAATTTCGCCCGGTTGAGATTGGCGCCGATGAGGAAGAGTGTGAGAATCATCAGGCAGGTCGAGAACTCCTTCAGGAACCGCCCCCCCTCCGCAGTCCCCGGCACCCAGGTCACCAGTGCCGAGGCGATCAGAAAGCCGAGGATGAACCATGGAACCCGGAATTTGATCTTCCGTTTCTCTCCCGGCGCGGCATCCGCAACGAACATCGAAAGAAAGAGCGTCACCGGGATGATCCAGAGCGCCCGTGCCAGCTTCACTGTCGTACCCACCTCCAAGGCCTCCTGGCCGTAGCTCATTGCCGCGCCCACCACCGAACTGGTGTCGTGGATTCCGAGCGCCGCCCAGCAGCCGAACTGATACTGGTTCATTCCCAGTGCGTGTCCGACCGCCGGGAACACCAGCAGCGCCACCGCGTTGAGCGTGAACACCACCGCCGATGCGATGGCGATGTCGTGTGCCTTCGCCTTCAGCACCGGAGCCGCCGCCGCGATGGCACTGCCGCCGCAGATCGAGGTGCCGACGCTGATGAGGTAGAGAGTGTGTTTTGGCAGGCCGAGCTTTTTACCCATCCAAACGCCCAGGCCGAGCCCGAGTGCGATTCCGGCGCAGGTGTAGACGATGCCGTGCGCCCCCGCCCGCAGCACTTGGGTGAGATTCATGCCGAATCCCATGCCGACGATCGCCGCTCCCAGCAGCGGCGCGGTCAGTTTTGAAGTGATCGTTTCAAACGGATTCCCCCATGCCACCGAAAAGATGACGCCGCAGATGACCGCGACGCCCGGAGCGTGATTCCGGAGCGGCGGGCAGAACAGCGGCAGCAGTAGAAACGCGGCGGCAAAAACCAGAAACACACCCTGCCGGAGCCGGATCAGCTTCTCGGCGGGGTCCTGCGGAACGGGAATCTCGATTTCCATGAAAAACTCTCCTTGGTTTGGGATGATGTCTATAATATAGGCGTTTGTTTTGAAAAATAAAAATAATTGATAATTATGAATTGATAAATAAAATTGATTGATTATATTAGACGGCGGAAGGTGAACTCAGCGGGAGGAGGCGGGATGATCGACCGGAAGCTGGAGATTTTTCGGATGGCGGCGATGGTGGGGAGCTTCACGGAAGCTGCGGCGGCACTGGGGATGAGCCAGCCCAACGTGACGCATCAACTCGCCCGGCTGGAGGAGGAGCTGGGCGTGCGGCTGTTCCTTCGGGACGGGCGGACGGTGCGGCTGACTGCGGCGGGGAAGGAGCTTTGCGTTCAGTGTGAGGAACTGTTTGCGGAATCGGAGAAGATACTCCGGGCGGTACAGTGCGCGGCGGCAAAATTAAGCTACCACTGCATCGGCGGCACCATGACTGCGGGGGGGATATCTGCTGCCCGGGCTGGTTGCCGCCTACATGAACTCCCATCCCGGGCATCGTCTCGGGTTGCAAATCGCCAATACGCGGGAAATCAGCGGACAGCTGATCGCCCGCAAACTGGATCTTGCGCTGGTGGAAGGGCCATTCGAACCGGACTCTTTTCTGGCGGAGGAGTTCTGCAGCGACGAACTGCTTCCCGTCTTCGCTCCGGGGACGTGTCCTCCGGAGTTCTCGCTGGCGGAGTACATCGGTCGGGGCGGCAGGCTGATTCTGCGTGAGGAGGGATCCGGAACGCGTTACTATTTTGACCGGTTCCTCCGGGAGTGCGGCGTGACGCCGCCGGGAGTCCAGGAACTTCTGGAAGTGAACAGCTTTGATGCGGTGAAACTGCTGGTGCGGGAGAAGATCGGCATCACGGTGATTTCTCATCTGGCGGTCCGCGACGAACTCGCCTCCGGTGTGCTCGAATGCGGCCGTTTTGCCGAGGGGCGGATTTTCCGGAAACTCAATTTCCTCCATCTCCCGGGCGGCGACCTCAACTTCGCCGGGAACTTCATTCGCTTCTGCCGACGGCAGCCGGTCCCCGGGATCGGACTGCCGTAGCAGAATTTCCCGGTCAGACCCGGTCACGCAGCAGCTGTTCGAAGGGATCGAGCTCCATCATTTCCATCACCTCCACGATGCGGTTCTCTTCGCCCCAGCGTTTCAGGGTCGCGGCCAGAAAGGCGCGGAAGATCGGATCCATCCGCTTGTGAGTGTCGCGCGTCCCCTTGAGCTGCGCCAGGAGAGCCCACCCGGGATCTTCCGCCCGTTTCCGGAGCGTTCCGGCAATCTCATGCCGCAACTCCGGGTGGCGGTCCCCCAGCTTGACCAGCGCCGCAAGGGCGTGAGTCTGGTATTCATAGGCGCATTCCGCCGTATCGGAGAGCAGAACGTCACGGAGCAGCGTGTACGTTTCAGGTTCGGCCAGCAGGCCGAGGCAGAAGAGCGCCGCGTATCCGCGCTTGTGGTTGTACAGGCGGCTGTGAACCGGAGTGTAAGGGTCCCGGGCGCGGACCATCGCGCAGAGCACGGCAAGACCGGCCGGATTGCGTTTCATTGCCAGCACCATCGCCGCGTGACAGCGCAGACGGGAGCCTTCCGGCGCTTCGTTCATCCAGCGGATCAGCGTCGCATCGGGGAGCAGATTCCGCGCCGACCACTGGGCGCAGCCGGGCGAGTCGGAATCCAGCGCCTGGCGGATCTCTTCCTCGTTTTCGATTTGAAAGCAGCCATTTTCCCGCGTTACCTCCGGCGTGAGTGCAAGATGTTCCCTGAGTTCGGAATACGGTACTTCATCCGGCAGAACATGGTTGGCCGCCGCCTGCGCGGCGATCACGCCAACCGTCTCTCCGACCGCCCCCCATCAGGGCATTCATCCGGAGCGCATGACCGAGATCGTGGTCGACGGCGAGATGGCGTCCGGCCGCGAGCAGGTTCTTCACTCCGGCCCCAGCGGCGGAGAGCACCCGCCGGGGAACCGGAATTCCGAGATTGATTCCCCACATGGAGCAGGCGATGAGCCATTCCCCGAAGAGATCGCTTTCCAGAGCGATATCATTCGTATGGGTGTCCAGGTTGCTCCAGACGTAGAAGATGGGTTCTTCGCAGAGATCGGGGGAGGCGAAGAATTCCGCCAGCGTGTAGGGATTTCCGTTCTCCAGACGTCTTCCCTCCCGGACTCCCGGGAGTTCCGAGGCGGCGATCAGCTTCCGGAAAAGGGAAAAATCTTCCCGGAGGTGGAGGTGTGAGCTGGTCAGCATCATGCGGGAGAAGGCAGGTTCGCAATACTGGTCGATCCGCCCGGCGTCGAAGTTGCACATGCCGACATCCAGCCCGTTGACTTGCAGCATGGAGTTGCTGAACGGCTGAAACAGACCGTCCGAGGTGCGCCCATGGGAAAGGCGCGCTCCCGCGAGATCGCAGAGCAATGCATCTCCGGTGGCGTCAATGAAACAGGCGGCGGTGGCGGTGTGTTCGCCTTCCGGATCGCTCCAGCGGATTTCCCGGAGAATTCCCGATTCGACCCGGCAGGCGGAGATGACCGCCTCGTAACGGACTTCCACTCCAGCTTCGGCCGCTTTTTCCTCGATGACGTGTTTCTTGGTTTCACTGAGGCTGGTCGACCAGCAGGATTGACTGATCAGATGACGGCACGCAGCGTCCAGCTCCGCCATCAGGCTGCCGGGTACCGGTTGCTGAAAATAATAACACCCGACTCCGCCGACCGTATGGGTGCCGCCGGGGGCGGTGCCGGATTCCAGAACGAGGACGGAGGCTCCCAGACGTCCCGCGGCGATGGCGGCGACGGAACCGGCAGTGCCGAAGCCGGCTACAATGCAGTCGTAATGGTTCATTCCTCTCCCCTCCGAATTCCGCGTTCCAGCTCGAAGACCGGATTGTCGATGGTGTCGTTGCAGAAGCGGGTTGCGGACCAGAGCAGTGCCGCCTGGCGCAGAGACTCCGGCCGGTCCTCCCAGAACTCCCGGAGCCGCTTGCGTGCCGATGCGTACCCACAGCCGGGAAAGAGTCTCTGCCGCATCACGAAAAGATCTTTCATGAGAGTGCGGAAAATGACGAAATCGCCAAACACTCCCGGCACCGCTTTTGCGAGAAAAGTGCAGAGATGAGGCGTTGTGATTTTCGGACGCGCGTCGATGATTTCGTCTGCGGAATATTCCCTGAGCCCATCCGCCTGCATAACGGTCACACGCGATTCCTCCTGCCGCACCGGCAGCGCCTTGAACAGGATGTGCAGGCGGTGATCGAGGCACCAGTTCGCCAGCACCGGTGCGAGGGCGGCATTGTGCAGCATGCCGTCGCAGATGACGCTGCGCCGTCGCAGTTCCTCGAGGAAGGAACGCCCCGCGGCGCTTTCCGGTTCGAAAGCGAGGTTGCCGGCGGGGCAGCCGGTCAACGTGAACTCCGCTCCCGGTTGAATTGTCGGTTCCAGAATCAACGAATCAGGCCGGCGCAAGGCGATGCCGCATCCATAGCAGCTGGCGCCGAGAATCAGCGTGGATACATGTATTCCCATGGAAAATTTCCTCTGGTTTCCGAAGATTGGCGATAACTGAAATTAATATAGCAGAAATCATTCGGGAGTCAAACGGCCGCTCCCCATCTTTTTGTACCGCGTTCAGCGGAAGATTCCCCGACAGGAAGCGGTTTCCGACGCCGATCCCCAGTCCCCAGCGGACGACCGGTTCGAACGGCTGCGGTTCCAGCGCGACGATCAGCGTGTGTCGCCCCTTCGTCAGCGGAAGGTGGCGGCGATACTGGTTCAACGGAGCCCCCCCAGCGTCGGACTGAAGATCACCGGCCGCTCTGAACAGGCGAACCCGCCGTTCGCCTGCTCGACATCCAGAAAGAGCCGCTGGCGGCCGAAGAGCATGTGGATGTCGTCGTGCAACTCTGCCACTTCCGGATCCAGGTAGACCTGATTGGAGGTCGGACTGTTGAACATTACCGTGTATTCTCCCGGGCTTTCCAGTTCGAACCGGAAACGAAGCACAATCTGGCCGCCGTTGCCGCGAAACTGTTCCGGAATCGCGAGCGTGCCGCAGATCGGATCGCGGTAGACGGTATTCCATTGCAGTTCATTCGGCCGGACCCGGTACCAGCGGGGATTGGTTTCCATGGATACTTCGACCGGAATCCGGAACGGGGTGTAATCCGGTTCCGGAGATTTGACCTCCTGAATCCGGTCCGAAATCCGTTCCCGGAGTGCGAGAATCTGATCGGTGAACTCTTCGATCGTCGCCGGGAACTCCAGGCCGGTGATCGCGGAACTGCGCACCACCAGCTCGTGACCGACCGGACGGAGCCATCTCTCCGGAATGCCGTCCGGATTCAGAATGCCGAGGATTGCTCCGGCGGTGGCGGTGGTGCAGTCGGTATCCATGCCGCAGTTTGCCGCGTCACAGATGGTTTTTCCGAAATCTCCGCCGCCGGAGAGCAGCGCCAGCGTGGTGAAGGGAAGGTTGATCCGGACATCGGTTTTGAATTCGGTGGCGTAACGCTCGAAGAGCGTATCGCGCACCCGCTCCCCAGTTTCCGGAGGTGTCCCAGAGGGTGCAGGCGGAGCGGATTCCTTCCGCGAGCAGGGACTCTTTCGGGAGATAGGACAGCGCTGCTTCGATGAGCATTCGCAGGTCGGTTTCGACGAATGCGAGCGATTCGAGTGCGGCAAGGTACACCTCCGCATCCACGCCGTCACCGGCGTGGTCGATGCAGGCGTCCTCACGGGCGAATCGGACCGCAAGTTCCGGGTTGCCCGGCGCGAGGCAGGCCCAGAGTTCGCTGCGGATCGCCGCTCCCATTCCATTGATGTAGAAGTTATCGTAGCTCCCCGACCACGGCGGCCGGATGCCGAGGGCGAGATTCCGCATTGCCACGGCATATTCGTCACAGTGGAAATTCATGTGGCGAACCCAGATTTCCGCCAGAATCTCCCGATTGATCTCCGGATGTTCCATCCGGTCGAGCGCGGCGACGTACATCGCCTGAAGCTCAAGGTCGTCGTTCGGCATGGAGGCGGAGGGACCGGATCATAAAAGGTGAGATGGTTTTTAAACGGGAAGCCCTCGTATGGCCCGCCGAGGGTTCCGCCGATATTTTTCCCCATCCAGCAGGCCAGCACCTTGTTCCGAAAATTCTGAATTGTACTCACTGAACGAACTCCTTTTTTTCATTCCGGGATAGTATACATGAAGACCCGGCAATTTAAAATGGAGAATCGTGCCAAAGAGATGGACATCCATTCCTTTCTCGGAAGTTCGCTCCGGGAAAGGGGGCGAAGTCTGGAAAAAGACGCTCTTTCGGGTCGGCGACACCCTGTTCATCCCTACCGGCAATGGTGTCTGCGGGTATGACTGCGGCAGCCGCCGGATACGGCGGCGCTGTCCGTCGCCGGGACGTGGCACCGGAGCTGTGGGCACGGCGCGGGCGTTCCGCAGAGGCGGGGAAAACTGTTCGGATGCGGCTTCGTCTTCATTGAATTTGACCAGATTGCATTCCTGCGTGATGATCCGGTTCCTGCAACGGCCGTCATGGCCGCGGCAGGTCGAGTCGCATACCCGGCCGGCATTGCGGCAGCTCTCCCGGTGGCCCGCACTGCAGGCAGAGCATCGGCCGCAGGGGACGATTTCTCCGAGAAAGCCGACGTACGCTCCCGGACGGAACTCCCGTACCTTTTTCCCGGTCGACAGCACCCGGCCGGAAATCTCCTGAATGAAGCGCGACTCCCCGTGGCGGCGATGAGCGGGGCAGAGACGGGCGTGCAGAACCTCGATCAGCACCCCATCGTCTTCGAGTGCGATTGCGGCGGCCTCCGGGGAGGACAATGCTTCCGCCGCGGTGGAGCTTCCCGCCGCGGCGTATCCCCGCCAGGGCGACGAGTGCCGCAGCGGCAACGATGGAAAGGAGAAGTACCGTTTTTTTCATGATTGGCGTCATTCAGAATTTGAAAGTGAATATTTCGAAATACTGATAGTCAAACAACAATATAAAATGAAAATGATGAAAATCAAGGACGGAACATCTCCACCTGTTGCGAACGGCATGTGCGCTCCGCGATTTTCCTCATTCGACGCCGTGTCGCGGAGCATCTGCCGAACGGGGGCCGGGTGTCGCGGGAAAGATCAACCCTGCTTCGACGGAGGCTCCGCCGGAACAGGGGAAAAGTTCCGTCCACCGTAGAACAGGCAGTTCCCGTGTCGGAAGCTCCGGCATCGCCTCTTTCAAGCGCTCCAGATCGTTGCGGAGGTGAAAATCCGAAAGCGGGCGGGTGTATTCATCATGATGGGTCGGTATCAGCCATTGAAATCGGATGTTTTTTCGCAGCAGTTCCGGAAATCCCGCCTGCCAGCGGCTGATTCCGCAGAAGAAAATATCACACTCCATGCCGTGCATGGTCGGTTCATGGAGATTGGCCGAGCCGATGTTCAGGAGTTTTTTTCCGTCGATTTCAATCAGAAACGCAAACACCTCGCCGCACCGCCAGTTTTCCAGTCTGGAAAATGTCTGCGGATTCTGCGGTCCGTCATAGAAGATCTCTCCGGCGGGATCACCCATGTGACGTGACTCCAGCGCGGTGACCCGGACGCCCCGGGAAGTTCGAGACGTTCGCCATAGGAGAGTTCGTGCAGATTTTTTTCCGCAACGCCCAGGCTGCGCATGATGTTGCAAGCGGTTCTCGAAGCATACAACACGGTACCCGTCCTGCGGATGAGGAGGGGCATATCAGGCAGGTGATCCCAGTGGGAGTGCGTCATCAGGACGAAATCCGGCCGGGAGACCAGATATTTTCCACCTCTTCCGGAATGGTTATCTTTTCCGGGCTGCGGCTGACGTAGGGATCGATCATGAATGATCCGTTCCGGTGGCGGAACTCCAGCGCGTTGAGACCGTACCATCTGACGGCGATGGAGTTGTCACATCGTATGCTCATTTGACAGTTGTCTCCTTCCTGGCGGTAATATACCGTTGGTTTCGAAAGATCAACCGCAATGCCGGAACGTTCTCCCGATTTTCCGCCTGTTTCCGGCATTGCGGGGAGAAAAACGGCAACTCTCTGCCGCCGGACGTGAAACAAGAGGCGATTTCCGGACAGTATCTTCGGAATTCCGTATTTTTCTGAAGAAAAAGTATTTTTTCTCTTGAAAATGATCCGCGTCAGTGGTATGTTGCAACCAACCGGAATCGGAAAACAGAAGGGATCCTGCCGTATGCTCAGTGAGAAGAATTCGGAAAAGGTCGCTGTATATGTAGCGTTGATCGCGTCGATCCTGGCGCTTGTCATCACGATCTTCAACTATTTTGCACCTTCCGGCACGCTCTTCTCCGGCAGTGCCGGCGCAGCTGCTCCCTCTCCGGCACGCCGATCCGGCGGCGGGGGGCGAATGATGCGCGGTGCTCCGCTGCCGGAGGAATACCTCCAGAAATACGAGGCGCAGATCAAGCTGCTCGACGATCTCTGCGGAATGCTCGAAAACGAGGTCAAGATCGGCAATGTGACGGAGAAGGAACTCCGCCTTCGGGAGTTGGAGCGGGAGAAGTGGCGATTGAACCTGATGCGGCTGAAAAACGGGCGCCGCGCGTTTTCCTCCTTCGCCGATACCTATCTTGTCGCGAAATGTTATGACGCGCTGCTGCGCGACGCTGAAGTGAAGTTCGAAGCCGGAATCGCTCCCCTGTATGAGATCAAGGAACTGCAGGCCCGGCGGGACGAAGCGGAACTGCGCCTGATGGAGCTGGAGCGCCGCCTCGATCCGGAAAAGGTCGCCGCAGCGAAAGCGGCGGTCGAAAGTTACCGGGGAAAACTCTCGGACGAACAGCTTGAAACACTTCTTGCGGCGGAACAGCGTTTCTTCGGTCCCCGGTAGACGCTTGACGCTGAACCGCGCCTCCTCGGCCTCTCCGTTTTTGCGGGGGGCGGAAAGAAACGAAACCGCCTTCCCGCTGCTCCGCAAACCGGGGCGCTTCCCATGCCGGCTCAGAAGTTCAGGACGGCACCGCGCAGTTCCGCCGGCCGGTAGAGGATATGGAGCGCCCCCGCGTTGTCAATGAAGAGCGATTTCACTGCGCGGTCCAATTTGCGGAACCGGGCAGTTGTGCGACGCTTGCGTAGTTCCGAGGCTGCAATCTGTTCGACCAGCCAGGTTGGAATCGGTATGCTGCCGAGGCGGAAACGGCGGAAATCCAGATCGATCAACTCCCCCTCCTTCTCCGGAATTACCGTCATCGCCAGCTGAATGACGCCGCCGAAAAGCCAGCGCAGCGGCGTGACGACCGGTACCGTCAACTCCAACGCTCCGTTGCGGAGCGCCGGTTCATAGTAGCGCGGCGGTAAAGCCGGTTTGGAGAGAAACAGCGACGTGAGTGCGAATCCGTTGTCGGCAATGCGGAGGAGCGAATCTAGCTTCTCAGGCGTCAGGATCAGTTCCGACTCCTCGGGCTTTCCCTGAAACACCTCTTTCGTTATCCGCATGAGCAATTCGTTCTGGAAGGCGATATCGTCGGAGGTGAGCGGAACCGGCGGCAGTTCCGGCAGCGGACGGAACAGCAGGGCCGCAACAAGGAACAGGCAGAGAAGAATTCCCGCAAATCCGGCCCCGAACCAGAGTAGAAAACGGGGAACACCTCCGGGGCCCTCCTTTCTGGCGCCGCCGGCGGCCCGCTTCACCGCCGTGGCCGCACGTTTGACGGGAGCTTTCTTTTTCCCCTGCCGTTTTCCCCATTGGTCACGCTCCGGTCTGCGGGGTGGTGAACACCGCCGGGCGAATGTAGACCAGATCGGTCAGGTTGTTGTCGTAGGAGCGGAATCCGGCGCGGATGAGCGCGGTGAAGTCGGCAGTCTCCACCGGAAGCACCCGACGCAGCACCGCTTCATCGAGCAACTGCCCGAGCGCGGGCAGCTCCCCGGCCGGGGCGACCAGGTGCTCCGCCGGAGCGGCGGCGAAAAAACGGCCCTGCCTGCTCCCGGTTGAGCACGTGCTCTTCGCCGGTCGGAACCGGTTCTCCGTTGCGGAAGATCATCCCGAAATAGATCAGCTCATGGTTGCGGCCGTCGAAGAGACAGCCGATCTTCTCCCCCTCCGCGGCGGAGGCCCGCACCGCATAGGCGGTCGCGGTCGGGATGCAGCGCGTTTTTACACCGGTTTTGCCGAATGTCCAGCCTGCCACCAGGGCGGCGGCGAGCCGCATTCCGGTGAAGCTGCCCGGTCCGGAGCCGACGCTCCAGCGGGCAATATCGTTGACGGTGAGCTTGAACGCCCCCAGCTCTTCGGCAATCCACGGGGCCAGACCGGCGGAATCCCGCCCTCGCATCGGCCGGGTGCGGGCAAGCAGAAGCTCCTCGCCGCGCATCAGCGCGAATCCGGCGGTGCGTCCGGCAAGATCGACGGCCGCGGAAAGTATTTCGCTCATTTTGACCTGCACTCCGCCAGAATCCGCCCGGCCAGCTCTTCGGAACTCATCCGGGGACGCTCCGAAATTACCCGGCCATGGGAGACCACCACTTCGCCGGGCATGGAACGCAGATTGTAAACTCCGCCCATCGAATAGCAATAGGCGCCGGCGTTGCCGATGGCGAGGATGTCGTACTCCCGGATCTCCGGAAGCTCCCGCTGCTCGGCGAAGCGGTCGCCGGTTTCGCAGATGTTGCCGCAGACGTCGTACACCTCCGGCTTCCCCTGTGGATTGCTGAGGTTCCAGATCTGGTGATATGCACCGTAGAGCACCGGTCGGATCAGCTGCGGAAAGCCGGCGTTGCAGCCGGCGATCAGACGGCTGCGGTTGCGCTTGAGCGTGTTCACCTCCGTGAGCAGATATCCCGCTTCGGCCACCATGTACTTGCCGGGCTCGAAACACATCGCGAGCTCTTCGCCGCGCTCTTTGCAGAACTCACGGAAGCGGCGGGCGATCTCCGCCCCCCATCGCCACGTAGTCGATCCGTTTCTCATCCGGGCGGTAGGGCACCTTGAAGCCGCCGCCGAAATCGAGGAATTGAAGATCGGGGAAGTTCGCCTTCGTGGCGATCCGCATCAGATTTTCCATGCTCTGATAGACCGATTCCGCATGCTGAAGTCCGCTGCCGGTGTGCTCGTGCAGACCGACAATCCGGAACTTCCCTTCGCGGACGATCTCCAGCACCTCGTCGACCGACTCCAGCAGAATGCCGAATTTGGTCAGATCGCCGCCGGTCATGGTCTTCTCGCTGTCGCCGTCGCGGACATCCGGATTGAAGCGCAGACAGAGATCGAGCCCGGGATGGCTCTTCGCCAGCTTGCGCAGCCGGGAGAGAGAGCCGATGTTCATCACCACGCCGGTGGCGAGCACCTCTTCGACCTCGGCATCGGTCATGTTGTTGGCCGTATAGATGATCTTCTCCGGGGAGAAGCCGAGCTTGAGGGCGAGATGGACTTCCCCGGGGCTGACGGTGTCCAGCCCGGCTCCGGCGTCGCGCAGCAGCGTGAGAAGAGCCGGGTTGTAGTTCGCTTTCAAAGCGTAGTGAATGCGGAGACGCTCCCACGGAATGAAACGGAAGAGATCGTTGTAACGCTCCACGACCATGTCTCCGTCGTAGACGAAGAGCGGGGTGCCGTACTCTGCCGCCAGTTTCAGGAGCAATTCACGTTCCAGCATGACTTGCCTCCTCAGTAGGTCGAAATGACGGCGAGCAGTTCCAGCGGCTCGTCGCCGATGGAGCGGATTGCATGACCGTCGCCGTTGCCGGTCAGGATGGTGTCACCGACGTTGAGTTCGACGATTTCGCCGTTGTCATCGGCCTCCGCCCTGCCGCGGATCACGACGAAAATCTCTTCCTCGGCGTCGTGCGGATGAAAGCCGATCGAGCAGCCCGGCTCAAGGGTCAGTTTGGCGAACATGCGGTTGTGGGAACGCATCTCGCTCTTCGGTTCCCAGAAGTGTTCGATTTTCACGGTGCCGTGCCCGCCGCGCATCTCATTGCGCAGTTCGGTGCGGAATTCTCCGGTTCTGCGGATCATGGGTGTAATCCTCCTGTTGCTTCAGACGGCCGAAAATGTTGCCGTATTTCTTTTCATTGAGCGCTTCGACGTAGGCGCTGATCTTGGTTTCCGTGCTGCACGGGTCGATGGTGGTGTCGACGCAGTCACCGTCGAGCACCAGCAGCGGAACCGCCGCCTTGTTCAACTCTTCACGCAGATGCTTGATGAAGGAGCTGTCCGCCATCGAACAGCGACCGAAGCCGTGGTTGTAGAGGATGCAGCCGTTGTAGTGGACATCCTTCGCTCCCTCCACGATGGAACGGACCCGCAACGCGGGATCCATGAAACCGACCGTGAGAAGCTTCTTCGCCAGTGCCCGGTAGGGATCGTTGACATCCAGCGGTTCCCATCCGATGAAGTTCACCTCCTCGAAGACGATCGGCGCGCGGCACTTGACCTCCACGTAGTCGAGCAACGAGCTGTCGTAGAAGGGCGGCAGATGAAGCCAGAGCAGCCGATGGGTGTCCTCAAGTTTGACCGAATCGCCGATCTCGTCTCGGATCCGGAGCAGCTCCTCATAGAGCGTCTTCTGAATTTCCGTCAGCTCCGGACGGCCCCAGAGCTGGCTGAAAATCGAGGCGAAGTAGATCGCCTGGCCTCCGCGGATCAGCGGCGGGCTGTTGTAGCGCAGCTCGTTGCACAGAATCGAATAGTGTCTGGCGTCATTGGCATGGGCACACGCTTCGGAGAGTTTTTTCGGATCCATCTTGAGACCGAGCGCTTTTTCCATCAGGAACACGGAACGCTCCAGCTCTTCGGCGAGATGTTCGACCGAGATGTCGTTCCCGGTGCCGATCGCCGGAGTCTGAAGCGAGAAAAACCGGTCTTCAATGTTGTAGCTCCTGGCGAGGTCGCGGAAAATCCGCTCCCCCCCTGCTGGCAGGGCTGCGAGGTGGAGACGCTGAAGGCTGGCGCCGGCAGCTGCACCCCTCCAACACCCGCAGAAAGGAGCAGGTTTCTCCGGAAAATCCTTTGCAGGCCGCCTTGTCGAACGCTTTTTTCACCTTGTGCTGGCTGCGTGCGAAAAGTGCCGCATAGGTCTCCAGCGTCAGCGACCGCGCGCCGAGTGCATTGAGCACTTCGCTCGGGAAGAAGAGATTGCGCCAGACCAGCGGCTCTCTGCCGTGGCCGAGAAAATCCTTTCTGGTGGCGCGGGCGCGCAGATCGACCGAGGCGAGATGCCGGGTCGGAGGCGGCAGCCCCGCCTGCGGGTCGAGCTTCCCCTTGAGCGTGGAGAACTGCAACGCGAGACTGGCGGCTCCGAGCGCCCCCATGACGCTGTGAAATTCCGGAATGATGATGTTGTTGCCGGTGATCTCCCGGAGGTAGTAGGCGACCGCCCGGTTGTAGGCGACGCCGCCCTGGAAAACGATGTCGCCGTGGTAGCCGAGGAAGAGCTCCCCACGCCGGACATGATCGTCGCGCGCCTGCGCCCGGCAGGCGCCTCCGATGATGTCACCCAGCGGAAAGCGGTTCTTGAATTTGTTGATCGAGGTAGCAGAAAGCACTGCGCAGACCGAGGAGAATTCGAGGTTGCTGTCGTAATTGACCCGGTCGGCCATCTGATCGATCGGCACGTTGAGCCTGGCGGCGACGCTGTCGAGAAACGCGCCGGTACCGGCGGCGCAGATTCCGCTCATCTTATAGTTCCACATGCGCATGGCGTCGTTGAAGACCATCGCCTTGCTGTCCTGCCCGCCGACGTCCAGAATCGCCTTGCAGTCGGGGTAGTAGTGGCGGGCGCCGGCGACGTGTGCGGTAACCTCGCTCACTCGGAAATCATACGGAACGAAGTCCGCGGTGTCTTCGACGATCTGGCTGCCGGTGACGACGGTGCAGGTGATCTGTTCGAGGCCGGTGAGCCCGGCGTCGAGCAGGAACTTGTCGACCGTCTGGCGGAGTCTGCCGAAGTTGCAGGCGCCGCATTTTGCGCACACGCCGGCACACCGGACCCGGCCTGTGTCAACCGGTTTGGTGCGCTGGTAAAGGGTCTGGCGGACTTTGCCGCGATCGTTCATAAGGACGGCTTTGAAGGTGGTCGAGCCGATATCGATGCCGAGATACAATCTTTCCATATACGGGTGGCCTGTCTCGCTTGTCGGGAACTATTATTCACTGTTTTTCAACAGGTTGGATTGCTCCAGACGGTTCTTTTTAATATAGATTCATAATCATTACTATACACCCGGAAGTGAGTTTTTTCCAATATCCTTGATTAAAAACTGGAAAATCCATTGATTTGCGACTATCTTAATTAGTTCTGATGGGCAAACTGCAGGAAAATACATGAAGAAGAGTTTTGAAGAGCGGCTGATCGAGTTCTCCGGGCCGGCTGAGCTCAAGAATGCGAAACAGCTGCTGAAGAATAACCGGATCGTCGGCGCGTGGCGCGCCGCGGACGGCAGATTGTGCGGGCGCTTCCGCGTTGGAACGACGACCTTCGATGTCCGAGTGCGCACCGGGGAGGCGCCGGTCGGCGAATGCAGCTGCGGCGGCTGCGGCAACGGGAAGGCGCTCTGTGAGCATGCGGTGGCGCTTCTCATGTATTCGGGCAGGTTTCGCGGACCTGCCTATCGTTCGGTGCAGGAGGAGGAGTCCAGTTACTACGGCGGTCTGCGGCAGGAGAGTCTGCCGAAGCTGGTCAGCCGTGCCCGTACGCCGCTGGCCCGGCTGACGATGGAGGCGGTTTCCGCGTTTCCCCATGTGCCGAGCAAGTGGGGAGAACGCGGTGCTTGCGGTGAAGCTCCGGACCGCCGACCGGGAGTATCTCGGGAATCTGAATAATCTGCGTCAGCTCTACTTCGACAAATCGCTGACGGTGACGCTCAAGCTGGATCATTTTTCTCTGCACGACCAGCAGATCATCCGTTTTCTGGCGATCAACGGCGAGGCGGAGAACTCCCAGATTCTGCTCAATGCCGAGCTGACGGCGGAATTTTTCCACTGCCTGATCAATTTTCCCCGTTTCATTCGCGAGGGCAAGCGCCTTCAGATACGGGGAGATGCCGCCGAGGCGGTGCTGCTGAAACAGGAGAACCGCGGCGGCGTGCGTCTTTCGCCGGGTATCCGGGTGGAAGGAGCGGCGCTGCCGATCGCCGGCGCCAAGGTGATTACCGGGCGTTCCGGCTGCTGGGTCGGTCGGGAAGGGGAGTACTTTTTTGTGCCGGCAACCTGCGAGATCAGCTGGCTGCGGAATTTTTTTCGTTCCAGCGTGCAGACGCCGCCGGAGGAACGTCGGTGGAGGAGTTTCTCCGCTCCTTTCCGCTGCCGGTGGTGCCGGTCGGCAGTTTTGAGCTGGAGACGCGGGAGGCTGGGATTCTGTTGAACGGAAGTTTCCCGGAACCGGACACATTTCATCTGACTGTCGATTTCCTCTACGAATCGAACGGACGGCATGTGCTGGAAAAACCGGCTCCGGTTATCTGGTCCGGGAGGGAAATCACTTCTGGAAGCGCGACGAAGCGATGGAGCATGAGTTTGAAAACGAGATCGCTCTGTTTGGGTTCGACCGCAGCGGCGATACACCGGTCCTGCGCGGGGCGGACCGCATCGGCGCCTTTCTCGACTGCGCCCTGCCGGAGATGCTGCGCACCCGGCCAGGTCTTGCCCTCGGCAGTTCGCTTGCCCGGATGATCCGCGGCAGCGCCGGTCTGCCGGGGCTGGAATTGAACTGCCGGCTTTCGTGCACCGCCACGGACCGGTATGTGGTGAGTTACCAGCTCTCCGGAGACGGCGTGGTGGCGGATTGGAAGAGCTGTGCGGAGGCGGTCCGCGGCGGGCAGGAGTTTCTGGCGCTCTCCGGAGCGGGGCTGGTCAAGATCAGCGCGCCGCTGGCCGATTTTTTGCCGCGGCTTCGACGGTGCTGCGCAATCTCGATCCGGTGGCCCGGACGTTTGAAGTGCCGTTCTTTGCCGCGGGTTACTACACCCATCTGGTACGGCACATTCCGGGGCGCTGGTGCCGGAGATCGCCGCCGGGCCGGAGATGCCGGCGCAGGACAATCTTGCCGCTCCGGACTTCCGCTTTACCGGAAAACTGCGCAGTTACCAGGCCGAAGGAGTGCGGTATCTGCAGTGGATGACCGACCGGAACTTCAACGTGATTCTCGCCGACGAGATGGGACTGGGCAAGACGGTGCAGCTTCTGGCGCTGCTGGCGTCGCGCAAACGGCGTGAGATGCCGCCGGCCCTGATCGTCTGTCCGGCGTCGCTGGTGACCAACTGGGAACGGGAGGCGCACCGGTTCATTCCGGAATTCCGGGTGGTGGCGCCGCAGGGGCGGAGCGCGACGAACTGTTCAAACGGGGAGGGGCGCCGGATTACGATCTTTTGATCCTCTCTTACGCAGCGGCGCGGCTGTGTGCGGAAAAGCTCCGCCACCGCAAGTTCAGCTACCTGGTTCTCGACGAGGCGCAGCACATCAAGAATCCCGGCTCCTCCAACGCGAAGAACTGCAAGAGCATCGAGGCGCAGCACCGGATCGTGCTCTCGGGCACGCCGCTGGAGAATTCGCCCGAGGACCTCTGGAGCATCATGGACTTCCTGCAGCCGGGAATGCTCGGGACACTGCCGGCCTTCCGGCGCGCCTATGCGGATATCCGGGAGAATCCGGCACGGCGCGAGGATCTGGCGGTCCGTGTGGGACCGTTCATCAAACGGCGGACCAAGGCGCAGGTCGCACCCGATCTGCCGCCGAAGTCGGAACTGGCGCTCTACTGCGACATGGAATCGGAACAGCGCGCCCTCTACGAGAAGGTGCGCGAGGAGGGGCGCGCCATGCTGCGAGACTACCGTCCGGGGGATGTTCGGAAGAATGCGGCGATCTTCACAACGTTGCTGCGCCTGCGTCAGATCTGCTGTCATCCGGCACTGCTGCCGGACGGCGCCGGAAAGGGGTGCCGTCGGCGAAGACCGAACTTCTGGCCGAACTTCTGCACGAAAATCTGGACAGCGGGCACAAGATGCTTCTTTTCAGTCAGTTCACCAGCCTGCTCGGATTGCTGATTCCGGAGCTGGAGCGGGAGAAGATCCCCTTCGAATATCTCGACGGCGCCACGCGGAACCGGCAGCAGCGGGTGGATCACTTCAACAATTCCCCGGAGATTCCGCTCTTTCTGCTGAGTCTGAAGGCGGGCGGGACCGGCTTGAACCTGACTGCGGCGGATACGGTAATCATCTACGATCCGTGGTGGAATCCTGCTGTGGAGCTTCAGGCGGCCGACCGCACCCACCGCATCGGGCAGACCAGACCGGTGAGCACGCTCAAGCTGGTGGTGCGCAATTCGATCGAGGAGAAGATCCTCGAGCTGCAGGAGAAGAAGCGGGAGATCTTCGATTCGGTGATCGACGGTGCGATGGACAACCTTTCGATCGAGGATCTGAAGTTCCTGCTGGAATGAGCGCCGGCCGCTCCGCCGGGCAGACGGGGGGAGAAGGATACGACCGGAAAAATCGCCGCCGGGTTTGCATTGGAGGTCCCGGCGGAGTATACTACAAACGGAAAGATGCAATGAACTCCCGTTCCGTCGCACCTCCCGGCGGTCCGGGAACTTTTCCATTCGGGAGAAAAATGAAACGAATCGTCACCATACAGGATATCTCCTGCGTCGGCAAGTGTTCGCTCACCGTGGCGCTGCCGATCATTTCCGCGTTCGGGGTGGAGTGCGCCATCCTGCCCACTGCGATGCTTTCCACTCACACGATGTTCAAGGAGTTCACCTTCCACGACCTCTCCGGGGGAGTTCGCCCCCGTCGCGGCGCACTGGAAGCGGGAAAAGCTCCGGTTCGACGCAATCTACACCGGATACCTGGGGTCGTTCGAACTGTTGAAGCTGGTTTCCGGCTTCATCGACGAGTTCCGCACCGCCGACAATCTGGTCTTCATCGATCCGGTGATGGCGGACAACGGCAGATTTTATCCCGGATTCACGCCGGAATACGCCCGGGCAATGGCCGAATTGTGCGGCAGGGCCGACGTGATCGTACCCAATCTCACTGAGGCGGCGTTTCTGCTCGACCGCCCCTGCCGGCTCGAGGGGTACGATGAAGCGTATATCCGCGACCTGCTGAAGCGGCTGGCCGGGCTGGGCGCGAAGAGCGCGGTGCTGACCGGAGTCCGTTTTTCGGAGAATGAGATCGGCGTGATGGGGTATGACGGTGCCGCCGATGAGTTTTTCCACTATTTTCACCGGCGGATCGATGTGTCGTTCCACGGAACCGGGGATATTTTCTCCAGTACCGCAGTGGGTGCGCTGATGCGCGGATTCTCTCTGGAAAAGGCGCTGGCGCTGGCGGCGGACTACACGGTCGAGTGCATCGACCGGACTCTGAAGTCGCCGGATCACGTCTTCTACGGGGTGGAGTTCGAGCGGGAACTCCCGTACCTGATCCGGCGGATTTCCGAAGAGAAACCTGAGGCGTGAGAAGGGGGGCCGCCCCGCCGGCGACGGCGGCATGGCCCGGGTATTCTGCGGAAAAAATTCGGGAGAGAAGAGATGAAGATCGATTTGCAGGAGTTCAAAACCGGTTTCAAGGGAGAGCGGTGTTTCGTCCACGCCCGCGGCGGTGTTTCGCCGGACGGGCGGGAGATCGTCATCACCACCCAGCCGCTGCGCCTGAGCGGCTGTGATGTCTTTACGGACTGTACATGCTCCGGAGCACCGATGGTGGCCGGAGCTGGTCGGAGATCGTGGAACAGCCGGAACTGCGGAGACACTCCTGCGGCGAAGGGCTGGAAATCGCGATGTGCGACGCCACTCCCGCCTGGCATGCTGCGAGCGGGCGGTTTCTGCTGACCGGACACAGCGCTTTGTATCGGAACGACGAATTGTATCCGCCGCCGCGGCCCCGTTACACCATGTACAGCGTCTTCGACTCCGCCGCCGGGCGGTGGTCGGTGCCGAAGGAGCTGGAGATGCCGGGGGACTACTTCAACTGCGGCGCCGGATGCACCCAGCGGGTTGATCTTGAGAACGGCGACATTCTGCTGCCGGTTTACTTCATGGGACGCGAGGAGTCGATGGCGCCGGAGAAAAACTCCTTTTCCGCCGCTGTGGTCCGCTGTTCGTTCTCCGGGGAGACCATGCGGGTTCTCGAAATCGGGCCGTCGCTGAAAATCGATGTGCCGCGCGGCCTGGCCGAACCGTCGCTCATCCGGATCGGTTCGGATTTCTACCTGACGATGCGCAACGACGAGCGCGGGTATGTCGCGCACAGCCGCGACGGCCTGAATTTCGACTCGCCGCGGGAATGGCGGTTTGACGACGGCGGCGAACTGGGGAGCTACAACACCCAGCAGCACTGGCTCGCGGCCGGGGAACGGCTTTACCTGGTCTATACCCGGCGGGGGAGCGGGGAACGATCATGTGTTCCGCCATCGGGCGCCGCTGTTCGTGGCGGAAGTTGACCGGGAGACGCTCCGGGTAATCCGTTCGACAGAACGGATCGCCGTGCCGGAGGCGCGGTGCGCGGCTGGGCAATTTCGGCTGCGTCCATCTCAACGACCGGGAGTCGTGGGTGATCGCTTCGGAGTGGATGCAGACCAATCCGCCGAATCCCTCCGACTGGAGGCGCTGTATGAGTTACGGCAGCGAGAATTCGATCTTCATCAGTCGGATCCGGTTCGACTGAGGTGCCGGAGCCGGGAAAAACGCGGGAATTCCGCCGGAGAAGAGCGTTTTTCTCTGCGGGGAGCGGAATCCACGCGCGCCGTGCGCAGCCGTCTCTGCCTGACTGCTGCGAAACCGCCTTCGGTCAGAGATTGTAGATGTACTTACCCTCGCCGTAGACGCCGGTCCAGTCGCGGTTGAACTGTTCGATGCTCATGTCGGTCAGCGGATGCTCGGCGAGGTGCCAGAGAATGTCCGGACTGATGGTGATCGCCTGGCAGCCTGCGAGCGAGACGTCGTTGACCTGCTGGACGTTCTTGAAGGAGGCGGCCAGCACCCGCGCGGACATGTTGTGGAGCCGGAAGAGCGTCGTGATCATCTGCACGACTGTGACTCCCATGCCGCTGATGTTGTCGATGCGGTTCAGATAGGGGCGGTGAAGTCGACTCCCGCCTGCGCGGCAAGCAGGGCCTGGCCCGGCGTATAGATGGCGGTGGCGGTCACTTTCATTCCCATCTGCTTGAGTTTCGGCATCGCCTTGTATCCTTCGATGGAGACAGGCACTTTGATGTAGAGGTTGCCGCCGATCTTCTCCTGAAGCGTTTCGGCATCACGGATGATGTCCTCGCAGGTTTCGCCCAGCACCTGGGCGTGCAGCATCCGGTCGCCGATGATGGCGCGGATCTCCTTTAAGATGGTGAAGAAACTGCGTTTCTCCTGCGCGATGATGGAGGGGTTGGTCGTGACTCCGGCCAGCGGAAACACTTCCGCCGCCTTTTCGATTTCCTTGACGTTTGCGGTATCGAGCAGATAAAGCATGGTATTCCTCATGTACGGTTCGTGTCGAAGCGGGGCGGGACGGCAGATCTCGGTTCAGGCTCCGGCCGGTTCGTGTGTGAAGTATAATATACATAGCCCGGAGCGATTTTGCAAGGGAGGTACGGAATGGTTTCCTATGGCCGCCGGAGACGCTGACGGAGGCTTTTCCCGTTTTCGTCCGGGGAAGGCGGAGGGGATAGATGGGTGATTCGCCCGGATTTCATCTCCAGCCGGAAGTGCTCCTGCGACCTGCCGTCCTCCATAAGGATGAGGAGAGCGTCGCTTTTCTCATCCGCCTTGAGTGCGCGGATCTTCAAGCCGGGACGCGGCGTCGAGAGAGGCAGAGTTTTCCCGGTCTGGCCGGCTGAGAGATGAATTCTACGCTCCCTGCCGGCCATGTCGCAACTCATAAGTTCGCGTTCCCCCGCCAGAAAGACCCGGCCGCCGCAGACCGCCACCGCCTGAATAAGAAAGGGAAATTTGCCGCTTTCGACCAGAATTCCTCCCGTTCCGGTGTAAAGATGCAGAGAATCGGTTACCGCAAGGCGGGTTCCATCGCTCCCCATCCGCCAGAATGCATGAGTTGCGTCCTGATAGCCGCGGGGAAAGGCGGCCGTTTCCTCAGGGATGCCGGAACGGTTGCATCGCATCACCTTGTAATCGAAATCGTCAAAGGTCAGATAATACAACAATTTTCCATCGGGCGAGGTGCAGGAGGCGAGCTGATTCCGAGTCGTCTGGGGCGGGGCTGGCCGAGGCGGCGGCGCGGGGAACGGATTCGGCGCACGGCGGGGAGGCGCGATCTGCATCCGGAGTTCTCTGATCGCCTTCTCCAGCCCCGGGTACTGTACAAGTTTCTGTGGATCGTAATAGGCGCATTGCCCCGGCAGCCCCGCGTGGAGTTCCCGGAAAGGGAGAAAATATTCCCGGTAGAGCGCCAGTACTTTTTCATCGGTGCACTCTGCGGAATAGAGCAGGGCGTTGGCGGCCAGCAGCAGGCTCAGCGGTCGCAGTGCGGGAATGGCTTCCAGCTTCCGGCAGGTGGAACGGGTCCACTCCGGCAGTTCGCGGCGGGGAAGCAGACATTGCAGGCGGAACAGCGTTTCGGTCATTTCGTAAATTCTCTCTCTCAGAAGTTGATTCCAGCACGTTTCCCGCATCTGCTGTGATCTGCCCTCCTGTACTGCGGTCAGAAGGCGGTTCCAGGACAGAAGCAGAGCCGTCCTGCATTCTGCGGCGGAGGAATAGAGTTCGGGAACAATTTTCGGGAAACGGTTCAGTTCACGTTCCAGCCTGCCGCGGGGATGTCGAATCGGAAACTCCGCGTCCTGGAAACGGTCGCGGTGACTGGCGAGAAATTCACGGAATTTTTGCCGTTCCGCCGGTGAGAGTTTGTTCTGTCTTTGCCGGATGATGCGGCAGAGCAGCATCGCCGTGTTGTGAAGGTCGAAACGGTTGAGCAGCTCTGGATGTTTCACCAGATATTCGAGGGCGGCGCGGTAGTAGGGGATTGTTGCGGAAATATTCTGACGGCCATTGTCCGCAATCTCACTGAGATAGCGCACGTTGGAGTTGTCGAGCGCAAACGCGGCGAAGCTCAGCCGCACCGCGGCTTCGCTGTTTCCCCTGTGCCCGTGCCGCTTCGGCTTCCCGAAAAAAAACGGGCCGCTTCCTCGACTGCGTTTCCTCCTGGCCGGCGGGGGGTATGCCGCCAGTGTGCTTCCAGCGCCGCGAACAGCCGGGAAAGGTGCCGGGGATCTTCGATCTGACAGCGGAAGAGGACCGATTCTCTGACGTCCGTCAGATAGGCTGCAATGGTGAAACGCTCCGGAGATTTACCCGGATTCAGTTCGAAATGAAGGATCTCCGAAGCGAATAGGGCATTTGCCCATTCTCCGGCCAGCTCCCGTTCCCGGAGCAGTTCGATCAGGTAATCGCGTTCCAGAAACACGACATCGAGTCCGGCGGTCAGTTCCGTCAGCGCCTCCGTCGTCCGCTCCGCCTGCGGCTGCAGAGAGTAGTGCAGGTTGTTGCGGATTGCGGCGAGCGAGACATAACGCACACTTTGCGGTGAATGGAGAATCGCCAGGGCTTTTCCCAGCAATGCGTTGAGTTGAGCCGGATCATTTCCGGAGAGTGTCGCCGTCTTCAGCCGGAGTCCGCAGTTTGTTTCGAAGAGTGTGGCATGCACATCGCCTCCCGGCATTTCCCGCAGAACCGCGAACAGCGATGCTCCGGTGAGGCGGAGTCGGCGCGAATGTTGTTCCGCGCCGAAGCGGAGCAGGAGCTGTTCGCGTTCCAGTGCGGGAAGTTGGTCGCGGTCGACGAATTCGTACCGTTCGCCGAATTCCGCCAGAAAGAGATCCGAGAGTGAACCGGCTTTTGCGCCATATGCGGCGAGGGCGATCTTCTCCGCGGCGCCGAGTGTGACGGAGAAGAGGAGCAGGCCGCAACGGAAAAGGGTTCTCCAGTTCATGTCGTCAAAATCCGGTTACCGTGAGTTCAAAGTTCTTTTGCGTCGGGGCGATGTTGATTCGGAACCGTACCGGCCGTTTCCCGTGGTATGGATTGTTGACGAAGCATCTCTTCCGGGAGCCGTCCGCCAGAAGCAGATCGACCCACACCTCGTTGCTCGGCAGGCTGGTCAGAGAATGGACCGAAAGTTCATAATATCCTTCGTCGGGGACCGGTTTCAAAGTGCAGTCCAGATAGTTGGGCTGATCGCTGGCGCGGACGGTGATTTTCAGTCGCCGGCGTCCCTGGAGCGTCTCCCACTCCGGGCGGGCGAACTCCCGACGGGCGATGCGGATCGTCGTATCGGCCTCCTCCTTCTCCGCACGGCCGAACTCCCGTTCATACTCCTCCCGTGCCGCGGCCAGGACCGGGGCGAGCAGTTTCAGGCCGTCGACGTATTCATTGCCCGCAGGAGCATATTTTCGCGCCTGCAGCAGCAGGAAGGCTTTTCGGTAACAGGCTTCCGGCGTGGCGAGACCGGGCAGCGGAACTGCGTATTTTCCGGCCAGATAACAGTAGTAATACTGTCTGAACTGATCGGACTGCCGCGCATACAGGTAACAAATTGCGTGGCTGCTGCCGGCTTCGGCGATGGTCTCCACTTTCCGGCGCAGTTCATCGGATATGTTCCCTGTGGACAGGCGGGGACGCAGGCGGAAGAAGGCGCATTCCACATGGTCGTTGCGTCTGCCGATCTCATCCGCCAGGGCGGCATCGAGGAGCAGATCCGGCCGGGGGCTGCTCTGATTGCGCTGCATATCCTCGAGAAGTCCGACGGTGGACCGGGTGAAATCGGGCACGGAATGCAGCATCCGACGCACCGTTTTCAAATCTGATTCGGCGTGTTTGCAGCCGACGTTGGAATAGCGCAGCAGCTTCTTTTTGGCCGTGCGCAGAATTTCTCCCGCCCGGCGATGATTGACGGGAAAGCCGAATCCGTTTTTCTGGCAATAACCTGCCAGCTCGATCATCGAGGGAACATGACCGAGTTCGGCCGCTTGTTCAAGACGCTTGAGATAGGCGGCGAATTCCGTAGATTCCCGGCTGATGTTCGGATCGGGCAGCCAGAGGAGTGCGGCCGGATTGCCCATGACGCGGGCGGTTTCGACGGCCTGCTGATTCCACGGGGCCGGTTTTTCCGGCCATGACATCTCGAAGATCACCCGGGGAATCACACCGCCGATGGCGAACATCTGTTCGGTATAACATGCCTTGAGCGGATGGTCGCCCCTGAGTTCATACCTGGATGGGCCGAGTTCGTCGTGCAGAATTACGCCGCTGAGATCGTCGACCTGGGGAAAGCGTTTCTGCGACCAGAAGACCAGCCATTCCCTGTTGTGGAAGTGGGTACCGAACAGCGAATCAAGATATTGCGCCGCCTTGCGGTAGTTGACCGATTCGCCGCAGTAGCCACGGCTGTAGATGAGGTAGAGCGCCGCAGTGGCGAATGGGTTGCGTGGTGCGATCTGTTCGAGCGCGGCGATTCCTTCCCGGAAACTGCCGTTGTGAACCAGCCGGGCGGGGGGCAGAAACTCCTTGAAATCGGCCTGCGTTGCCGCGGAAAGCATCCACGCCGTCAGGCAGAGGAGAAGCGCCGCGGGAAGTTTCGCATTTCGAAACGGCAACACTGCAAAGAAGCGGGAAAGAAATTTCATCGCTTGATTCCGTCCTCTTTGTTTTGCGTTTTCAGCGAAACCGTCATACTTGCCGCAGGCATCGGCCGGAAAGATCGTTATTCCGTGCCCGACGGTCTTGAGTTGAGACAGCGGCTTCTTCTTGTCCACCGATTAAGACGCTCGGGGGGGATGAACTCTTAGTGCTTCTCTTTGATATTTCTCTTTTTTGTTCCGCCGGAGCGACGGAAGGAGCCGCCCGGGAAGTTTTTGCCGGAACAGTGCGATGCGAAGACGTTCCGTACCGCGCTGTTCCGGTGGGATTTTTTCAGAATTTCGACTCCCAGGAGTCACTCTCCGGGCGTTCGAACGGGGGAGCTCCCCCGTATTGCCGGAAAGTTCTATTTCGTTCAGATTCAACCGCGACACATGCCGCGCGATGAACGGCACATCCCCTCCGATCGTTCCGGATATGCCGGAGAAACGCAGATCGGCTAGTGGCGTGACCGCATTGCCTTCCAGCTGGAACGGTCGTCTGGCGCGGACGCGGAAGTTGCGGAAGGTGAGCCGTTCCAGCCCCCGCAGCCGAATTGCCCCTTCGCAGAGGATTACGACGGGAGCCCCTTCAGAGACGATGTCGAAATTTTCAAAGAGAAGATCGCTCACCTGCAGATAGCCGCAGCACTCCTTGCGCAGATAGCGGTAAGGGTGGACGCTGACGATTCCGTTCCCTTTCCCGCGGAAAACGATATTGCTGAAGGAGCAGTGGCGGATCGTGTCGTCGCTCGGGCAGCCGATCCGGATTCCCTGGCAGGCGCTGTCGAGTACGCAGTTGGTCACCGTGACCTCCTCACAGATCGAAGGCTCCGCCGGCGAGCGGCGGATTGCCCGCAGAATCAGGCAGTCGTCGCCGGTGCGGAAGAAACTGTCGCTCACCGTCACCCGGCGGCAGCTGTCGATGTCGATCCCGTCGTTGTTGATCATCTGCTGACAGCCGATGATCCGGATCCGGCTGATGTGGACATCCTCACAGGCGATCAACCAGAAGCTCCACCCCGGCGAATCGAGGAACGAAACTCCGTCGATGAGCACATTCCGGCAGCGGTAGAGCTGCACCATTCGCGGCCGCGGGTGTGGCGGTTTGACGAAGAACTTCCCAGGCGGCACGTTCCGATCGTAGAAGAGCGGACCGTTTCCATCGATCTCCCCGCCTCCGGTGATGGAGATGTTTTCGCATTCCGCGGCGGCGATAAGGCACTTGCGGCTCCCTTCCGGAGCGACGGCGTCGAACCCGGGGTGGCGGAAGTCGTCGTAACGCTCCGGCATCGATTCCCCGAGAATCTTCGCTCCCGCCGGAATGTGCAGTTCGATGTTGCTGCGCAGATAGAGTGTGCCGGAAAGGTAGACGCCCGGCTCAAGCACCACCCGGCCGCCGCCGGCCTGTGCGGCACGTTCAATCGCCTGCTGGATGGCGGCGCCACTCTTTTCACTGACAAGGTAATCCATATCCAATCTTCCTGATCTGGTTTGTAGAAACTGTTTCAGCCTATTAGTATAAGTTCCCGGAGGAAAAAAGCAAGGCGGAGAACGGAGGAAATGCCGATTTTCTCCCGTTCTCCTGCCGGAGAAAACCTCATTTCTTCCGGGCGCGCCGTCGTTTGAACTCCTCGTATTCCGCGAGAGTGCCCGGGTAGTCGGTGACGACCCCATCGCTGATCTCGATGATCCGCGTGGCCAGACTACCGACGAACTCCCGGTCGTGGCTGACGAAGATCACCGTGTTCGGGTAGAGGGTGAGCGCGTAGTTCAACGCCTCGATCGATTCGAGGTCGAGGTGGTTGGTCGGCTCGTCCAGTGCGAGGACGTTGCCTGCTTCGAGCATCATCTTCGCCAGGATCAGCCGCGCCTTTTCTCCTCCGGAGAGCACCTGCACCGGCTTGTAGACTTCGTCGCCGCTGAAGAGCATTTTGCCGAGGTAGGAGCGCAGCTCCATTTCGGTGAGGCCGCGTTCGGGGGCGAACCGGGCGAGCCAGTCGATTGCCCGCTCCTCCATGTTGAGCACTTCGGCGGCGTCCTGCGGGAAATAGCTCAGTTTAACCGTTTCGCCGTGGACGACGTCGCCGCTGCACGGCTCGATCCGTTTGAGCAGTGTTTTGAGCAACGTGGTCTTGCCGGCGCCGTTGGTTCCGATGATGGCGACCTTCTCCTCGTTGCCGATGGAGAGGTTGAGGTGTTCGAAGAGCGGCCGGTCGTAGACTTTGGCCAGATCGGTTCCTTCGATGACCCGCTCGCCGAGCCGGACTTCGGACCGGAAGCGGATGAAGGGCGAAACCCGGCTGGAGGGTTTGATCTCTTCGAGCTGAATCTTCTCCAGCTCCTTCTGGCGGCTGGTTGCCTGCCGTGCCTTGGAGGCGTTGGCGCCGAAGCGGTTGATGAACTCCCTTGAGCTCGCTGATCCGGTTCTCCTTCTTCTGGTTTTCGCGGCGGATGTTCTCGAGCGCGATCGCATTGGCGGTCATGAAGGCGTCGTAGTTGCCGGTGAAGAGGCGGATCTCCTGATAGTCGAGGTCGGCGATGTGGGTGCACACCTCGTTGAGAAAGTAGCGGTTGTGGGAGATCACCACCACGGTGCCCTCATGGTTGCGCAGCACGTTGCAGAGCCAGTCGATGCTGCTCATGTCGAGGTGGTTGGTCGGTTCGTCGAGCAGCAGAATGTCCGGATTGTCGAAGAGCACCTGGGCCAGCAGGACCCGCAGCTTGAAGCCGCCGGTGAGGGTCGAGAGCGGCTGGGTGTGGAACTCCTCGGCGATGCCGAGCCCGGCGAGCAGTTTGGCGGCGTCGGACTCCATGGTGTAGCCGCCGGCGTCGGCGAAGAGCCCTTCGATGTCGTTGGCGCGCTCCTCCTCCTCGGGGGGTGAGATCCGCCTTGCTGTAGAGGTACTCCCGCTCGCGGTGGATACTCCAGAGTTTTTCGTTGCCCATGCAGACCACGTCGAGAATCGGAATCTCCTCATAGTCGTAGTGGTTCTGTTTAAGGAAGCCGATCCGGCACTCCTTGTCGACCGCGACGGAGCCGGTGGTCGGCTGCTGCTGGCCGGTGAGGATCTTCATGAATGTGGACTTGCCTGAGCCGTTGGCTCCGATCAGGCCGTAGCGGCAGCCCGGGTTGAATTTAACGGAGACGTTTTCGAACAGCGTCTGCTGCCCGAAACGCATCGAAATGTCGCTCGCGGAAATCATTCCTCGTGTCGCACCTTATGCTGATTGAACATGGGCCGGTTCGCCGGCCGCCCCGTTTTTTGTAATCCGACAGAAAAAATCGTAATACTATATCACATGACCGGCACTTTTGCCAGAAAATTTCTGCCGGAGGCGGCAATTTTTCGCTATCGGCTGCCGAGTGTGCGGAACTGCCGCGGGTGATTCCCATTCTCCGGCGGAAGAGGCGGCAGAGGTAGTTGCCGTCGCAGAAGCCGCAGCGGATCGAAATGTCGGTCAACGGCAGATCGGTGCGACGCAAGAGATCCATTGCACGGGAGAATCGCAACTCCTTCAGATACTCTCCCGGCGGAGTTCCGGTCGCCTGGCGGAACCGGCGGAAGAAACTGCGCCTAGACATGTTGACCAGTTGCGGCAGAACATCGAGATCGATCGGTTCGCTCAGATGATCGTGCATGTAGCGGATGGCCTCATCGATGAGAAATTGCGCCGGGCCGTGCAGTGTCGCGGCATTTTTTGCTCCGGCAGAGGGCCGTAAGGATCTCCATGAAGAGCGCCAGAGCGGAGAAGTTCCGGCCGGGATGGTTGGAGTCGAGTTCGCGGCGCAGTTTCCGCATTCTGGCGGTGACGTTTTTCACCTCGGGGGGGGGAGAGTCGCAGCAGCGGGCGGGCAACCGCCTCCGGAGAGAGCGCGCGATGAACTGTCAGAAACTGATGAAAGAGCGGCATCTGACTGCCGTCCAGAACCGGGAGCGGGAGTTTGTCCGGGTCGTAGATGAGATTGATCAACCCCAGCGAACCGACATTGTCGTATCCGTGGGAGAGACCCGGATGAATGAGCAGAAGGTCGCCCGCGCGAATCTCCACCGCGCTTTTTCCGGCCAGGTGCAGCCCCTGGCCGGAGTGGATCAGCACAATCTCCATAAAGGTGTGGCCGTGCATCTGACGCACAGGATGGCGGCCGGTGATCATCTCTTTGACATACAGCGGCAGGGTGTATTCGGGCAGATATTGTTCCAGATGGTTGGTGACGAAACTTGCCATGTCCGGAGTTCCTCTTTTTTTTACAATAATCCTGTTCTGCCGGGATTGCAAGCGGCATCGTCGATAAGGAATTTTGTGGCACTGGCAGGCTGTTTTTTGTCACTGATGAGCAGTTTTTTCTTTGAAAAGTCAAGTATAATAAAGGTAGAAGCAACCGACAACAGATTTTCAGGAAAGGAGAACCATGAGTATGTTGGCAAAATTTCCGACAGGGTGGACAATCGTCCTTCTGCTGGCTGGCTGGACCGTGCTTGCGGCACTGCCGCTGTCGGCGGAACCGGTGTATCCGGAAACCATTCTGACGCCGGGGGAGACGGATTCCCTCTCACGACAGCTGCGGGAGGAGTTCTCCCGGCTTTCCGGAGAGCTGGAACGGGCGGAAGAAGCGTATGATTCCGGCGAATTCGGTCCAAAAAATCCGGCACTTTCCGACCGGTTTGAACTGGCGCGGGAGCTGGCCGGCATTCTGAAGGAGCAGATTGCGGCAGGAAGTGCGGATTCTCTGCTGCACGCCCGCCGGGGAATGGCGGATTTCACCGCCTTTCTCCGTTTTTTCACGGAAAAGAAGGCGTTGTACGCCGCAATGCGCACCGCTGGGGAACCGCGGGCGATTTCGGTGCACGACTTCGGCGCGAAGGGGGATGGCGTGACAGATGACTCCACTGCTTTCGCTGCCGCCGTGGCCGCCGCGGCGGAGGCGGACGGGGCTCCGGTGGAAATCCGGATTCCGGCGGGGCGCTATCTCTTCCGCAAACTTCACTCCTGCAGTCGGACCGTCGATCTTTTTCAGAACCGGGAGCGTAGATGGATTCCGGAAACGCGGCGGGCCCATCTGCTGCTCAACGGCCTTCGGAACGTCACGCTGAAAGGGGAGGATTCCGGTGCGACTTTGCTGTTCGGAGACGACAATGAGAACGGCGTCGTCATCGCGGGCTGCGACAATCTCCGGCTGGAAAATCTCACGTTGAGGAATCTTCGCGCCCCCTTCCTGCAGGGGGAGATCGTGGAGGTTTTCCCGCAGGAGAAGGCGCTGAAAGTGAAGGCTGATCCCGTTTTCTCCCGCCGGACGACCCGCTCTACCGGAGCGGGCGCCCGGTCTGCCAGAGTTATGACGCCGCCACCGGCACGTTGATCGGCGACGCGTCGCACTTCTTCTACAACCGTCGTTTCGAAAAACTGCCGGACGGAAGCTGGAAGCTCTATTTTCTCACCTTCAAACCGGGCCTTCGCCCCGGACAGACCCTGATCGTCCCGGCGCGGAAAAATGGTTGTTACATGGTGTTGCTCTCCCGGAGCAAACTCTGCGTTTTTCAAAAGATCACGGTGCTCAACTCCCGTTCGGCGGCCTTTCTGAGTGAGGGGAATTTCGCAGAGGAATACCGGGAGTGCCGGGTTCTTCCCGATCGCGCCGGCGGCGCGCTGCTCTCTTCCAACGCCGATGGGATCCACTGCAACAGCGCCTGGTTCGGAGCGTTCGTTTCCGGGTGTGAATTCCGCAATCTCGGCGACGATGCCTTCAACACCTACAACCGGGGCTGGTTTGTCGAAGAGGTGCTGCCGGATGGAATCCTTACACGGCGTCCGGTTCCGGCCGGAACCGGTTTTTCGATCCTTTCGCTTCAGGACGGTTCCATCCGGGCGGAGGGAACTTCCCAGGGGGCCGCGGCGAAGAAGGCCGGGGCGAAATCCCTGCCGATGATGCGGATCGACCGTCCGCTGCCGGAGGGGATCGTTTCCTACGCCGGTCTGGAGAAGAAATATTCCGCCCGGCAGCTGCAGGAGATGCAGAGCGGGTTGCGGAAACTCGAATTGCCGGATATCATTTTCCCGCATGACGGCCGTGGCGGCGTCGGCACGGTGATCCGCGACAGCCATTTTTCCGGATGCCGCAACAACGGGCTGGTCCTGCAGGCCTCTTCGGTGCTGGTGAAGAACAACCGCATTGACAACTTCAACGGGATCGGCATCAACATCGGTGCTCTGCTCCAGTGGCGGGAGGGGTTCCACCCCGGCCACATCCGGATTCAGGACAACCGGATTTCGCGCGCGTCAATCGGGGTCCGGTCCGCCGTTCAGACCGCACGCGGCTATGGCGGCCGGGTGAATTGCCTCCGCAACATTGTGCTGCGGAACAACCGCATCGAACAGTGCGGCAGAGCCTTTGATCTGCACAACGGCGTTACGGAACAAAACGGAACAGGAGAGAAAAAATGAGTCATATCCGGTACATTTCAGATCGGCGGAGTTGGAGTTTTACCCTCATCGAACTTCTCATCGTGATCGCGATCATCGCCATTCTTGCGGCGATGCTTCTGCCGGCACTGAACAAGGCGCGGGAGCGGGCGAAGATCACCCAGTGTCTTGGGCAGGTGCGGGAGCTGGTCCGCGTCTCACAGCTCTATACCGATTCTTACAACGGCTACTTCTGCCCGGCCAATCTGGTCAGCAATTCGGGGAATTACCTCTGGTGGACCAATGTCATGGAGATGCTCAAACTGATCTCTGTTCCGAGCTGGACCATGGAGCACTGGGGCAAGGCCGGTGGCGGCATCATGATGTGTCCGTCGCTGCGGTATGAGGGGCAGTGTCCGGGGCTCGGGCCGGCGCGGGCGGTCTCCGGTTACGGGGTGTCGGCGAAGATTCACCGCCTGAAGAGCCCCTCGAAGGTGGCGGTCTTCGGCGATACGCCGCAGAATGCGAAGGGCAGTCCGCTGTTCGAAATCACCGTTCCGGACCAGTGGACGCACCTGTTTGCCGGCGGATACCTTTTCCTGCGGCATGAGACACAGACCAACGTCGGATTCGCCGACGGACACGCCATCACCAGCAAGGAGTGGATTGTTCGTGAAACACCGGAGAACTGGCTCTCTCACCTATTGACGGAACGCGCTCTCCGCGTCTGGAAAAACATTGTAATCTGGATTTCAAGATGAAAAATTTGTATGCACAGGATGCCGGGCTGGAGTTCGGCTTCCTGTTCCGTTCGCCCGGTCCCTCTACCGGGATACTGTGTTCTGGAGCTGGAACTGCGCTCTCGAAAGCGAGGAGCTCCGTCGTCAGATCGCCATTTTCCGGCGCATGGGGATGGGGGATTCCACATGCACGCGCGGACCGGTCTGGCAACCCCTTATCTCGGACCGGAGTTCATGGCGCGGGTACGCGACTGCGTCCGGGAGGCGCGCAATTCGGGGATGCTCGCCTGGCTGTACGACGAGGATCGCTGGCCCTCCGGCGCGGCAGGGGGCTGGTGACGCAGAATCCGGAGTTCCGGGCGCGTCATCTTCTGTTCACGCCGTTCCGCCGGAGCGATCCTCCGGACTCCGCCAACGACGATTCCGGCCGTTTTCTCGCGGCGTGGGCGGTTCGGCTGGACGAAGCCGGCGACCTGCTGGAGTATCACCGGATCGAAGAGGACGCGCCGCCGATGCCGGGAATGGAGAAGTTCTACGCCTACCGGATGGTCGCCGAACCGGACCCGTGGTTCAACGGTCGTACCTACGTGGATACGCTCAATCCGCGGGCAATTCAGCGGTTCGTCGAGCTGACACATGAGGCCTACCTTCGGGAGGTCGGCGGGGAGTTCGGGCACACCATCCCCGCGATCTTCACCGATGAGCCGCAGTTCTCCTGGAAGGGCGCGCCGAATTCTGCCCGGGAGCACAACCCCGGCCGCTATCCCTACACCGACGATCTGCCGGAGAGCTATCGGCGCGCCTGGGGGTGCGAACTTTTCGACACGTTCCCCGAGGTCGTCTGGGAGCTTGCCGGCGGCGGCTGTTCCGTCGCGCGTTACCGGTATCACGACCATGTGGCGGAACGGTTCGCCGCCGCGTTCGCCGATACGCTCGGAGCATGGTGTGCCCGCCACAACCTCCGGCTCACCGGCCACGTGGTGGGCGAGGGTACACTCGGTACGCAGACCATGCTGCTGGGGGAGGCGATGCGCAGTTACCGCGCCTTCCAGCTGCCCGGAATCGACATGTTGCGCGACCGGTTTGAATTCGCTACCGCCAAGCAGGCACAGAGCGTCTCGCGCCAGAACGGCTGCGGCGGCGTGCTTTCGGAGGTCGACGGAGAGACCGGCTGGGATTGGGATTTCAAAGGGCACAAGGGGCATGGCGACTGGCAGGCGGCGCTCGGTGTCACGGTCCGGGTGCCGCATCTGGCCTGGGCGTCGATGGCGGGGGAGGCGAAGCGGGACTACCCCGCATCGATCAGTTATCAATCCTGCTGGTGGCGAAACTATCCGCTGATTGCCGACCATTTTGCCCGGGTCAATGTTGCGATGAGCCGCGGGCGGCCGTGTGTCCGGGTGGCGGTGATTCATCCGATTGAATCCTACTGGCTGGTTGCCGGACCGCTGGACCGGACCGCCGACCGCCGCGCCGCGCAGGAGGAGAACTTCGATTCGCTGCTCCACTGGCTGTTGCACGGCCTGATCGATTTCGATTTTCTAGCGGAGTCGCTGCTGCCGGGGCAGAATGCCGGACCGCGCGGCTCTCGCTTCGCGGTGGGCATGATGGAGTATGACGTGGTGGTCGTGCCGCCGGTACTTACATTGCGGAAGAGCACACTGGAGCGGCTGGAAGCCTTCCGCGATTGCGGTGGCCGGCTGATTTTCGCCGGAGAGGTTGCCGCCTGCTGTGACGCGGAGCGTTCCGATCGGGTGCTGCGTCTTGCGGAGCGTTCGGAGCGGATTGCATTCTCCCGGTCCGCACTGCTCGACGCACTCGCTCCCTGCCGCGAGCTGGAGGTGCGCAATGCGCGCGATTTCAGTGCCGTTCCCCATCTGCTTTACCAGATGCGCGAGGAGGGGGGGACGCGGTACTGTTTTCTCGTCAATACCGAACGGATCGGTGAGGCGCAGGATCTTCTTCTCTCCTTCCGCGGCAGCTGGCAGCTCTTCGAACTTGACACCGCCACCGGCGGGGAGTCGCCGCTCGCCGCCCGGCAGGAGTCCGGCTGGACCCGGTTGCGTGCGCCGCTCTATCCGCACGGCCATCTGTTGCTGAAGCTGGTTCCGGCGGAGGAGAGCCGGGGGGAACGGCCGGAATCCCGTTGCTGAGCGACGAGGAGAATGAGGCCGCTCTGGTGAAGGAACTTTCCGGACCGGTGCCGGTGCGGCTCTCGGAACCCAATGTATTGCTGCTCGACCGCCCGCGCTGGCGCTTTTCCGGTGAGACGGCGTGGCGGCTGGAGGAGGAGATTCTGCGGTTGGATAATCTGCTCCGCCGTCGTTTTCATCTCAACGAACGGCATGGGCGGGGCGCTCAGCCGTGGGCGGAACGGCTGTCGCGAAAGCCGCTGGGAACGGTGGAGCTTTCCTACCGTGTCGAGAGCCGGGTCGATCTGTACGATACGCTTCTGGCGCTGGAGTCACCGGAGAGTGTGGAGCTCCGGTTCGACGAGCGGCCGGTTTCGTTTCAGGATCAGGGTTGCTGGATCGATCCGGCGCTGCGCTGTACCGCACTGCCGCCCATTCCTGCCGGGACACATGAATTGACACTGCGGATCGGTTTCTCCGAAGCGGTCGGGCTGGAGCGCTGTTTTCTGCTCGGCGATTTCGGGGTGGAGTGCCGGGGCGGTGAGGTGCGGATTATCGAACCGGTCCGGGAGTTGCCGTGGTGCGATGTTACGGAGCATGGACTGCCGTTTTACGGCGGAGTGCTCACCTTCTGCTGTTCCTTCCGGCTGGAACAGCGGGAAGAGCTGCTGTTGCGGATTCCTCCCGGGTCACCCGTACCCCGGAGTGGAGCCGGAGTGCCGACTTCGCGTATGAGGTGGCCGACTGCGGTTACCGCGGCGTGATGCTCTCGGCCTCCCTCGACGGACGTCATTGCGGCGACCTCGCCTTCGCTCCGTACCAGTGCAGTCTGGGGGTGGTGGAGCCCGGCGAACATCGGCTGGAGCTTTCGCTCTGCGGCAGCCGGAACAACTGCATGGGGCCGGTACATCTGGCTTTCCGCGTGCCGTGGATGACCCCCGCCGCGTGGCGGACGGTCGGGGACCGGTTCAGCACCGAGTACCGGCTCGCTCCCTTCGGGATCACCATCGCGCCGCGGCTGTTGCGGAGACGGTAAAAACGTGCCCTGCAACATCTGCGGGGCACGCTGAAGTTCCGTCGCTTACAGAGCGAGATACTTTTTCCGGAGTTCCGGATCGGACATCATCCGCAGGAAAACACCTCCCACCACCGACCGGGCCTGGAAGCCGACCTTCTTTCCGTCAGTGGTCTCATACCAGTCGGTGAGCGGCACCCGGGTCGGCGTCTCGTTGAGCCAGAGGTAGACCGGATCGAGCAGCGCGGCGAAATCCTCCGCCCTGCCGGTCAGCGTCGCACTCCACAGAATCCAGTCGAGCTTGGTGTAGGTGCGGCGACTGTCCAGCGGCAGCCCGTAGCGGTTCTGATGGGCGCGGTAGAAGGCGAGCTCTTTTTCCGCCACCTCCTCCGGGAACAGGTTCAGATCGAGGAGCCGGTCCCAGACCAGATTGTACTTCTGGCTCCAGCTGCCAGGCTGGTCGAAGGCGAGCCGGTAGTGATCCTGATCCGCTGCGTCGACCACCCATTTCCGGGCGGCGGCTTCGGCGGTGCTGCGGAATTTTTCCGCCTCGTCCGCATGGCCGAGCGCCGCGGCGATCCGGCTGTAGGCGCCGAGAGCGAGAATCGCCTTCAGCGAAAGGTTGGTGTTGTGCGCAAGATGCCCGGCGAAGTCGTCGGTGCAGAGCTGATTTTCCGGATCATACCCCTTGTCGAGCAGATACTCCGCCCATTTGCGCAGCGTCGCTTCGTGCGCGGCGGCGAAGGCCGTGTCTCCGGTGAATACCACCAGCGCTCCGGCGAGCAGCAGCATGTTGCCGCTCTCCTCCACCGGCATCTGGTCCTCTTCTCGCTCTTCGCCGCCGCCGTAGACCTGGCCGTTGGCGAGCGGATAGGTTCCGAGATCGTGCGGGGCGAAGGGGAATTTCCACCGGCGGCTCTCCGCATAGCGCAGAATCGGCCGGAGCATCCCTTTGACCAGCTCCGGCGCGGTCAGGAGAAAGAGCGGCGCCGAAGGATAGGTCACATCCACTGTCGCGATGCAGCCGTTGGAGAAGTTCTCCTTCGAGAAGAAAAGTGCACTGCCGTCGAAGTCGTCGGTGAGTTTGTGGGCGCCGATCGCCTGTCGGAAGGCGAGCGCGCAGAGCCGGGCGTACTTTTCTCCGCCGCACTTCCGGGCGTCCTCCAGCAGCATCCGGTCATAGCGCTCACACTCCTCGCGGAGTGCGGTGAACTCTTCCAGCGCCGCTTCCACCATTTCGCGGAAGCTGGAGAACGATTCCCGCCAGTACGGGCGGAGTTTCTGCCCGAGATATTCGATGGGGAGGGATCCTCATAGGCGACCGCCACGAACCGTTCCACCGTTCCTCTGCCGGAACGTCGAAGGTCAGTTTCGCCGCCAGTGTCTGGTATTTCGTTTTTTGCCTCGATCGGGGAAATCGAGGTCGTCCGCCTCCGGGAGTTCTCCGGTCTTCGCAAATGTCGTTCGCAGCGGCCAGCTAGGCGCGATCGCGGTCTCCTCCGCGGGAGCCGGAACGATGAGACAGCTCTTCCCCAGTTGATCCGCAGATCATCTCCGGCGATTGTCAGCGGCTGCTGATTGGCCGATGCGGCGTAGAGCAGCTCATATCGGGATGAGCCGGCTTTGCCCCAGACGATCTTTTCCGTCGGCAGATTGACGCAGAGTTCCGCGCCGCAGTCGAAACAGAGTTCCGCCTTGTGCGGCTTCCCGTCGGTCGAGGAGAGGCGGAAGATCACATAGGTGAGCGGCCGGGAGAGCACGTCGAGCCGGTGCGGCAGCGCCGGAGTGAGGAAACTGAGCTCCAGCGCCACTCCTTCCGCTTCAAACCGGTAGACTGTACGGGTGGGGAGGATCTCCACGGAACGCTGTTTCATCGCCGAGGCGAAGGAGTTGGAACCGCAGAAGTTCCGGCATTTTTCCGTCTATGCGCAGCAGACCGCTGATTCCGTAGGCAATCCCGGTCCAGTGGCGGGGCCACTCTTTCGTCAATTCATCCTGAAAACTCCAGATGCTGAAATAGGGATCGTGCACGATCAGCGGCACGGCCGGCGCGCGTAGCGGCGCAGATTCTACAGAATTCATTTTGATCCTCCCTCTTTTGGGTGTCTTTGTTGTAATATAGGATCAAAATGGCGGTTGTAAAATGAATAAAATTGACAATTCGATGTGGAAAATGCGCATTTGAGACAAAAATTATTCCAATGTGACGAAGGCGACGGCGTAGGCACGTTCGTGACTGATGGAGACATGGAACCGTTTTGCTCCGAGCCGGGCGGCGGTTTCGGCGGCGCGTCCATGAAAGGTGAGCTGAGGAGCGCCGTGTTCTCCGGAGAGAACTTCAATTTCGGTGAAGGCGCACTGTTCGCCGATACCGCAGCCGAGCGCCTTGGCGGCGGCCTCCTTGGCGGCCCAGCGCCCGGCATAGAAGGCTGCCGCTTCGTTGCGGAGGCGGGCTTCCTCCCGTTCCGCAGGAGTGAAGACCCGTTTCCGGAAGGTGTTGCCGAATCGTTGAAGAGAGGCCGCCACCCGCTGAATTTCCACGATGTCTGTTCCGATTCCGAGAATCATTTTGCCGCTCCCAGACTCTCTACTTCGGCGGACCGGGATTTTTCCAGCTGCTCCAGCCGATGGCGAAGTTCGTCGCTCTCCTTACGGGCGCGGTCGGCGTCCCCTTTCGCCGCGGCGACACCGGCCTCCGCTTCCCGGAGTTTCTTCTCGTAGGCAGCGGCCTGTTCGCGCAACTCCTGCTGCTGTTTCCGGGCGAACTCCTCCTTGAGCCGGAGGGTTTCCGTCTGGAGCTTTTTTCCGCATCTGCCGAAAGCTCCGCAATGCGGTGCTCGAATCCTTTGCGCTGTTCCGCAAGTTCGCTGCCCAGCCGTTCAGCGTTCCGCTGAAAGTCCGCCCGGGAGCGATCCAGCATGACTCCGAGTTTCTCCGTCTCCCGCCGCTGTTCGGCGCGGATCGATTCCAGCTGCCCGGAGAGTTTTTCTCCGTCCCGGGTCAGGGTTGCCATCGCAGCGGTACTTTCCGCCTTGCTCCGCTCGAATTTCCCGTGGAGGGTCCACAGTGCCGCTCCGAGCAGCAGCAGAAGAAGAAGGGCCGCGGCCATAATTGCCAGTCCGGCAAACCACATCCGGCGGAACATCCGGCGCCGTTCCCGCTCCAGCTCCTCGAACTTTGCGGCCAGCGCGGTGAATTCCCGGGTGAACTGCGAACTCATCTCATCGAATGCCGGGCGCAGCATCGGCAGGGGTTTCCCCCTTCGCCGGGGGGCGGAGGCTGAATTTTCCTCCGGATCCCGGGGGGCGGTGGGCGCTTCCGCCACGGCGGTTTCCGGTTCTTCCGGATGGGCCACTTCCGGGCGGATGCCGTATCGCGCGGCCAGCTGCTGCTCGATCTCGAAGGAGCTCTTGCCCGCGTTGCGCAGTTCGGCGATCTCGCGCAGAATATTGAGAGACTTTTCCGAATAGAACCGGCGTTTGCCCCGGTTTTCGGATTCGAGATATTCCGCGTAGCGGGTCAGCCAGTCGTTGATGGTGCTGCGCGGCAGTTCGAGCTCCTGCGAAAGGTCGCTCGCAAGAAAGCGCCGATTTTCTGTCGTCATCGTGTCACTCCTCCGGTTGATGGTAACGCCGGGAGAAATACTCGCGGATACGGGCGATATCCCGGCCGATTTGATGTTTAAGCTCTTCGGGAGAGTTGAAACTGCGCTCCTCCCGCAGATGAGTGAGAAATTCCACTCCCAGTTCCGATCCGTAAAGGTTGCCGGAGAAGTCGAGCAGGTGAACCTCCAGCCGCCGCACCGCCTGTTTCCAGCCGAAGGTCGGCGCGAATCCGACATTCACCGCCGCCGGATATGCACGCCCGTCGCGGATCGCCGCCGCCGCATAAACGCCGTCCGGCGGCAGGACGCCCGTCGAAAATGAGACGTTCGCCGTTGGACAGTCCAGCCGGCTGGTCGCCGCTCCGTGGCCGTACTCCACCTTGCCGACCAACCGATAGGGACGCCCGAGCATCGCTTCGGCGGCGTCGAGCCTGCCGGAGGCGATCGAACGCCGGATCGCGCTCGAACTGACCACCTCTCCGTTCAGACGGAGCTCCGGACAGGCGGTGAAATCGATCCGCCGTTTCCGGGCGTACTCGTCGAGCAGTTCACGGTTTCCTCTGCCGCCGCGGCCGAACCGCCAGTTTTCTCCGACGCAGATGCCGCAGAGTTCGAATTCTGGGCACTCCAGCATCCGGGAGAGAAAGTCCTCCGGCTCCAGCGCGGCGAATTCCGGAGTGAACCGGATTACCCACACCTGGGCGGCTCCCGCCTCCCGCAGCAGCCTGACCCGCTCGGAAAGCGAAACCAGTAACGCCGGCGGCTCCTCAGGGCGGAGCACCGCCCGCGGATGAGGATCGAAGGTGAGGGCGGTCGGTACCGCGCCATCCCGTTCTGCCAGCTTCACCACCTCTTCAATGATTCTGCGGTGCCCGAGGTGGACGCCGTCGAATACGCCGATGCCGAGCACCAGCCTCCGCCGTTCCCCCTGCAGAGCCGGAGAGCTGCCCGCCATGCTGAAATGTAAGATATCGTTCAACTCCCGAATGCTCCGGTATTGAAATTGCTCCATTATGTCACTATATTAAAATACACTGAAATCAACCTTCCGTCAACAGGGAAACACGATGAAAACCGTACTCTATCCCGGATCGTTCGATCCGTTCACCAACGGCCATCTGGATCTGGTGGTCCGCGCCGGGCTGCTCTTCGATCAGGTGATCGTTGCGGTGGCCGTGAATTCCGAGAAGACGCCGATGTTTACGCTGGAAGAGCGCAAAGGAACTCATCGAGAAGAGTTGCGCCGAGCTTCCGCATGTTCGCGTGGTTGCTTTCCGCGGCCTTCTGGTCGATGCGATCGAGCAGTATCACGCCCAGGCGGTGCTTCGCGGACTCCGTGCCTTCTCCGACTTCGAATATGAGTTGCAGATGGCGTTGATGAACCGAAGTCTCCGTCCGCAATGCGAAACCATTTTCATGATGCCGACGCTCAACAATTCGTTTGTCGCCTCCCGGCTGGTGAAGGAGGTCGCCGCACTGCACGGGGATTTCCGCCATTACGTCCCCGCCGTCGTCGCCGACGCCATTGAAGCAAAACTCGCCGCGAAGGAGGTGAGGGAATGATCCGTTTTTCCGTCGCCCGGCTCGAGAAGGAGCCGATCGAACTGGTCGGGAGCGAACCGGCTGAATTTCTGGAGATCGAGCCCACCGGACTGCTGGCGGTCAGTGCGCCGGTCTCCTACGATCTCGTGGTCAAATCGGTTTCCGGCGGCGCGCTGGTGGAGGGGACGGTCTCGACCCGCCTCTCCGGAGCCTGCGGCCGCTGTCTCGAACCGGTCGAAGAGGAGGTCGTCGCCGACAATATCTGTCTCTTTCTCGAAATCGGAGACGAGGAGGAGATGGATATTTCCGAGGACATCCGTTCCGAAATGCTTCTTGCGCTGCCGATGACGCTGCTCTGCTCCGACGACTGTCGGGGATTGTGTCCGGTCTGCGGCGCCAACCGCAACCGCACCGACTGCGGCTGTGAGCCGCCTTCGTCCGGGCCCTCCTGCTGGGATGCGCTGGATGATCTGAAGCTGTAACATTTCCCGCTCGTCTTCAGTGAAGGCGCCCCGCCGTTCCGGCGTGGGCGCCCTTTCCTTTTTTCCTCAGAAAGGATTCCGGTCGGGAATTGACAAAATTCCTAACTGAAACGGAAGGCGGTGCGGCATTCGCCGTACCCTGCCGGTTCCGTGAAGGCAAGGTTACGATCGGGAAGGAAAAATTTTATGGAAGAAGAAACAGTGGAGTCCGCGCATGCCTACACCCTCGACGAAATGGCCGAGCTTTGTTTCGAGGTGGAGCAGTTCAAATTGTCGGGCCGCTCCAGACTCGACCGCTATACGTATGCGGAACTGTGTCGGCTCTGCAACGGCATCGGGGCGGAGTGGATGCCGAAAATCATGCGGAATTTGCTGACTGCACTCTCGCCCTTTGCGGAACCCGCGGCGGTGATTCACGACGTGGAGTATTTCGAAGGGGGAGCGGAGAGGGAGCGCGGAATGGCCGACCTGCAGTTTCGAGACAACATCGTCATCACGGCGAAAAAAGTGCTACCGCTGGTACCATCCGCTGCGGTATCTCGCGATGGTGCGGGCAGAATGTTTTTATCTGCTGTTGCGGCTTTTCGGAAAAGTCGCCTGGCGGGGAGAGGAGAAGGACCGTGTCGAGCATCAATGAACGAATGACCGCGCTGGAATCGCTGACTTCGGAAAACAACAAGACGCTGTGGCGGATTCACGAGGCGATCTACGGCAACGGCAAACCTGGACTGCTGGCCGAGGTGCGGGTCCTTGCCCAGAGCGTCGAACAGCATCACGCCGAACACCGCCAGTGCAAGATCGACTGGCAGTGGCTGGTGACGACGCTGATCGCGGTGGCCGCGGTGGCGGCGGTGTTCCTGCGGTAGCGGAGGCGTCGTCGGCACGGCCTTGCCGACGCGGCTATTTTGTCGCAGTTCCGGTGATTCTGCCGGAAGCGTCGCGATAGACGATTCTGCCGCCGCTCTCTGTGGCGGAGCCGGTGACTCTGCCGGAGGCGTCGCGATAGGTGGTGCGGCTGCCGTTCACCGTTGCGCTGCCTGAGATTTTCCCGGAGGCGTCGCGGTAGGTGGTGCGACTGCCGCTCTCCGTGGCGGAGCCGGTGACTCTGCCGGAGGCGTCGCGATAGGTGGTGCGGCTGCCGCTGGTGGCGGCGCTGCCGGAGATTTTTCCGGAAGCGTCCCGGTAGGTGGTTCGGTTGCCGCTGGTCGTCGATCTGCCGGAAACCCTGCCGGAAGCGTCCCGGTAGGTGGTGTTTCCTGCTCCCATTGCCACGCAGCCGGTCAGAAGAATTGCTGCAAGATATTTCCACATGATTCCAGCCCTCCCGGATTCAATATAATCCCTGAAAGAAAAAAATCAACCGTCATCGGCGTTCTTCGAGGGTTGACAGACTGTCTTATTTCGGAGAGGCGGAATTCCCCGTCTCGAAACAGAATTGACAGAGGAGAAAACAGGCGATGGGTGACAAGTGCGGCGCAGTATGCGAGGTCTACAGCCGGGTGTGCGGATATTTCCGGCCGGTGGCAAACTGGAACAAGGGCAAGAAAGAGGAGTTTCGCGACCGGAAGAGTTTCGGGTCGCCGCCGTGCCGGCGGCAATGGCGCTGATGGTGGCGCTGACCGGCGGCTGTGCCGCGGTGGACGCGGTCACCGCTTCGACCAGGGAGAAGAGCGTTGCCGCGGGCAGCGACACGTGGGGCGGCGGCCTGGAGGCGAAGGTGGCGACCGTGGACTGTCCGGTACCCGGGTTCGAGTGCTGGTTCGGTCGCCGGAAGGTGTGGTACGCGAGTGTCCGGGACCGGGCGACCGGGCAGGCCGCCGCGGAGATCGTCCGGGCGTCGAACTCACCGCTCTCGATCTCGGCGGGAGCCGGCGGAGTGAATGCCGGAAACGATTCTCCCGGCAACACGGCTGCGCCGCAGCAATGAAAAAAACGCCGGCCAGCAGTTCTGCGGACCGGCGTTTTTCCGGGATGCGCCGGTTCAGCGGCGCTCGGGATCGACCAACAGCTGGTCAAATCCATATTCATTTTCATCGATCGATTTCAAACCGAAATTGTCGATGCGTTCCCCGGGTGTCCTTCATGAACTTCGTCTGTTCCCCGGTGACGCGGGTGGTCGGAATCACCGGCTGAATCGTCAAAACCGCGACAATCCGGCTCTTCTTGACGATCTCGCTCTCGCCGGAGAAGATCCAGCCCAGACCGGGCAGGTCGCCGAGAAACGGGACTTTGTTCACGCTTCGCACCAGATCGGACTTCTCCAGTCCGCCGATGTAGAAGACACTGCCTTCATTGCTCACCTGCAGCGTGGTTTCCAGTTCGGTTTTGCTCGTGCGCGGCGTACCGTCGCTGTGGAACCCGAGCAGGTTGGTGTTCTCCATCGACACCCGGACGATTGTCGACTTGCCGTACACCTCCGGCAGCAGCGACATCCGGAAGCCGAACTCCGCATTGCTGCTCTTGCGCAACTTGCTGTTCTTCACCGTCGTAACGGTCGTTTCCCCGGGTTTGTTCGCCGTCAGGATCAGCGGTTCCGGCTGACCGGGAACCGTGATGGTGATCTCCGAATTCTCCGTGGCCGTCTCGGCAATCTCCTCCTCTCCGTCGCCGATGATCGGGAAACGGGTGACGCTCTCGATGGTGCCGACCGCCTTGTTCCACACATCCAGCGTTCCGCTGGTCAACACTTTCGCCTTGCTCTTGCTGACCAGGAAATCCAGATACTTCGAATTCCATTTGGGATTGAAGTTGATGTAGTTCACATGGGCGTCCTTCACCATTTCCGTCGCATTGCCGATCGTGCCGATCAGCGGATCCCAGCCGTTCAGATAGGTCGCTCCGGCGGCAAAGAGGTCAAGGCCGGGGCCGTTCTTCCACGCCTGGAAGTCCACTCCGAGATTGCCGTCGTTCTCACTGTCGATCTCGTAGATCGTGTAGTGGAACAGAGCTTCGCCCGAAGGGCAGTCATACTGGGCAAGAACCGCTTCGATATTCTTCTGCGAAATCGGCGTGCAGAAGAAGACCAGCGCATTCATGCCGTTGTCCGCCCGGACCGTGTCGACGCCGTCGAGTTCGAGGGAGTCGTCGGCGCGCATGATACCGACCTGTTCGATCAGCTTCGCCAGCGTTGTCGCGTCGAAATACTTCGCATAGTAGACGAAGAAGCGCCGTCCGGCCTGGGCCGAGAGATCGGGGCGGTCGAGCATTTCCACGACCTGGTCGATCGTCATGCCGTTGTCGAGTTTTTCGAAGCGGTACTGTTCAGCGGAGACGATCACCATTCCGGTGCCGTCGGCATATTTGATCGCTTCGACCTTCGTCTCATTGGTGTCGATCCGCCGGGAGCGGATGGCCGCCATGAGGTACGGCCGGATCTCGTAAGGATCCGCATGCTTGAGTTTGTAGACCCGGGTGTAAACGTAGGGATCGTTGTTCGTGTTGATGAAGGTGATCTCCTCCGTCGACTTGTCGATCGCCACGTTCAGCTGAGGCTGCACCTGCGTCGGCAGCGGTACCGGGGTCGGAACATCGATGGTTCCGCCGCTGAGCTTCCCCGCGAGGAAGAGTGCGGCGGCGATTCCAGGCAGCACTGTTCTGTGATTTGCGGACATTTCAAATTCTCCTTATTTTGCACTGTGCATGGCGGTCAGTGTATCGATCACCTTGCCCGCCGCGGGGGGTTGGAACATGTTCGATTCCTGCCGGAATCGCCGTCATGGTGACGAAGACCTTGAGTTTGCTGTCCACCGTGCTTTCCGAACCGAAGAGGTACTTCAGAATCGGGATGTCACCCAGGAACGGCATGCCGATGTACTGTTCGACCTTCACATGCTTGTCGAATGCTCCGATCAGTCGTTCCACTCCGGTGTCGAGGGTCAGGCCGCCGGAGAAGCTGTTGCTCTCCATCGAGGCATTGCCGGCGTTGTCCACTTCGGCGAGGGAGTTGATGGTCAAACTCCAGTTGCTCATGAGCGTGAGTTTTCCTTCCGACGGATCGGCGGTGAAGTTGATCGACGGGGCGAACAGTTCGAACTCAAAGGTCGATTCCGCCAGCGCGCCGATGACGACGGTCTGATCGGCGTCCTTGACCAGGTTCTGGAACTGCGGCGAGAACTTCAGCCGGAACACCCCTTCCCCGGTATCGTTTGCCGCCGGATCAAAGCTGTTGATCAGCGTCAGCGAGCCGGAGGAGGCGGTCCACGCCCGTCCCTTCTGCGCGAGCATCCGCAGGAACGTCGCATCGATGTTCGGTGCGACGAGGATGCCGCCTACGCCGTTTGTCGCCGTCGGCATGAAGCCGAGGATCTTCTCAAACGCATCCGCTTTGAGCGAATCGAAATCCATACTCATATCTCCGAAGTTGAATCCGGTGGAGAGCAGCTGAGCGCCGGGACCGTTTTTCCAGGCGAGGTAATCGAGCCCGAGTTCACGGAAGTCGTTGTCGGCAACGACGTAGACGTTGAACTTCACCTCAAGCTGCGGTACCGGACGGTCGAGCATCTTCAACAGGGAAAGATACGCTTCGCCCTGTGACTTTGAACTCTTGAAATAGAACGTATTGCTTCCGGCATGGTAAAACGAGGCTCCTTCTCCGCCGGCGGAGGTGAAGACCTGTTCCAGTGCCTTCTGCATGTTGTCACTGCCGCGGTGCACGGGGCAGTAAACCCAGCGGGAGATGCCGTCGCCTTCGATTCTGGCGCCGGAGGCGTCTACTTTCGGCGAGGGATAGTCCAGCATTTTGACCATCTCATCCACCCACGGCATGAAGAGACTGCCGGTGGAGACGACGAGAAACTGTTTGCCTCCGCTGGAGTAGTCGACGCTCTGCACCAGGGACTGGCTGTCGAACCGTTTGACCGCGCCGCGGATGAACGGCAACAGGTCGTGGGCCCGCACGTACTTGAGTTCATACACCTTCGTTGTCATGTAGTGCTGATTGCGGTCCTCGTTGAAGACGATGGTGCGCTGTTTGTCTCCGTCCGCTGCAAACAGTGCGGGAACGGCGCAGAGCAGCGCCAGCAGGTACCATGTTCTGCAAAAGTTTCATCTGCTATCCTCCTGTGTTCCGGCGAATTGAGTTCGCCGCGGTTGTTATCGCGTGACACCTGGAAGATCACGCCTGCCTGGGATTAAGCATGAAACATGCCAAGTTGTTTTTAAATATATGTAATATCTTTTTAGTAAATGAAATATATGTTTTTTGACTTCCGCGACCTGTAGAGGTTGTCTGGAGGAAAGTACGGAAAATGTAAAAAAGGAGAAGCGGTAATTACGATTTTTTCCAGATGGGGAGGGGGACGGGCGTGTACCGTCGTTCTGCATCGACCGGAAATAAAAAAACTCCGCGAAGACGGGAGACGCAGTCCCGGTTCGGCGGAGTCGATATCGCAAGTGTTCAGAAGCGGCGTTACTTCCGGCTGGTGAGCAGCATGGATTCGTTCACCTCGTAACGGAGCGGTTCGCCGGCGAGGAAGCGTTTCAACTCCTCGATCATGTAATCGGCCATGCGGTGGACCTCATCGTTGACAGAGCCGGCGATGTGGCTCGACAGGCGGATGTTGGGCAGTGTGTAGAGCTTCGAGCCGGCCGGCGGCGGTTCGGGCCAGGTCACGTCGAGCAACGCGGTAAGGTCGGGACGCGATTCGAGCACCTCCACGAGGCCCGCTTCGTCGACCTGAGCGCCGCGTCCGGTATTGATGAAGGTTGCTCCGGGGCGCATCGACGCGAAGAGTCCCCGGTGCAGCACCCCGATGTTGTCATCACGGTTCGGCAGGTGGTTGCTGATGACCAGGGCGGTCTGGAACACCTCTTCCAGCGAGACGGTCCGCCGTTCCGGACGAGAGGGGACGACCACGACGTTGATCTGGAACGCCTGGAGCAGCTCCCGGACTTTGGTGGAGATCGCTCCGGCGCCGATCAGCGCCACGGTTTCGCCGTAGACGCCGGGGCCGATGCAGGGCTTGCCGCTCTGCCAGTCGCCGGTGCGGTGGATTTCGCGGCTGTTGCGGAAGTATCCCTTGAGTGACAGCAGGATCTGGGCGACGCAGAATTCCGCCACCGGAATTGCGTTTGCCTGCCAGGCGCTGAGCACTTTTTACGCCGCGGGCCAGCAGCGGTCGCACGAAGGCGTCGGTGGCGCCGGCGCCGTAGAAGACCGCTCTGAGGTTGGGCAGGTATTTCGCCAGTTCCTCTTCGGAGAGCGACGGCATCCCCCAGGTGGAAAAGACGATTTCCACATCAGAGAAGCCGCCGTTGGCGAGCTCCTCCGCGGTGACGGTGCCTTCGCGCAGGTCGGTGAGCTCGGCGAGCCGGGCCTTGCGGTCCGGAGAGTAGACATAATTCACCTGTTCGGGATGGTTGCAGAGAAAGATGGTTTTGTATTTCATGGTTGTGATCCTGTTCCTTTGGTAATCCATCACTATATCACTCAAGGGGTGCGAATTCAATATCTTCTCGTTTTTTTTTGAAAAATAACTGTATTTTCCGAAGTGGATTCCGTACGGTTTTCCGGGGAAGCGATTGCCAAACGCTGGATTCTGTGCTATGTTGAAAGAAAGGCAACGGCAGGGAGTTTTCCAGCGATGCAGGAGAGAAGTACAAGACAACTGAGTATCGGCGCGGCCGGAATGCGCGGAATGGTCGGGCCCGGGCTGACGCCGGGGGCGGCGTGTGATTTTGCGGCGGCTTTCGCATCGATGATGGAGGAGGATGCACCGGTTCTGGTCGGTTGCGATCCGCGCACCTCGTCGGAAATGTTGCGGAGTGCGGTCATCTCTTCGCTGGCCGGTTGCGGCTGCCGGGTGGTGGACGGCGGCGTACTCACTGCCGGAATGATGCACTTTCTGGTACCGCACTTCGGTTTCGGCGGTGGAATGCTGATCACCGGCGGTCATCAGGCTGCTGGGTGGAATGCTCTGATTCCGCTTGCCGCCGACGGTTCTTATTTCGACGCGCTGCGGCAGCGGGAACTTTTCGATCTATACCATGGCCGCCGGTTTCGTTCTGCGGCTGCTGCGGGGGTCCATCCATTTGAATCGATGGAGCCGGCAATGCTGGAAGCCTACTGGGGATATCTTGCGGAAACACTGGATGTTTCGGCGATTGCCGCCGCGGAGTTCCGGGTGGTGGGGGATTTCTGCAACGGTTCCGGCGCGGCGCATGCCTGGACGTTTGCCGCGCGGCTCGGATTGGATCTGGTTTCGGTGAACGATGTGCCTTCCGGCGTGCTGCCCCGGGATCCGGAACCGCGACCGCGGAGTGAGTCGCCGATCCGGTCGATCATTGCGCCGCTCGGGGCGACGGCGGGACTGGTGTTCAACAGCGATCTGAGCCGCATGGGGGTGGTGAGTGATACCGGCGAGCCGCTCAGCGAGGAGCTGACTTTCCCGCTGCTGCTGGACTATGTGCTGGAGCGTTTCCCGGCGGGCTCCCGCGTGGTGACGAATATCTGCAGTTCCCGCACGGTTGACGATGTGGTTTCCCGGCACGGTGATGTGCTGGAGAAGGGAAAGGTCGGGCAGGCGAACGTCATTGACATGATGCGCTCGACCGACGCGGTGGCCGCGGGGGAGGGGAGCGGATCGATGACCATCCGCGGTCTGCATGGATTTGACGGATTTCTGATGGCGGGGCTGCTGCTGGAAGCGGTTGCCCGGCGTCGGATGCCGCTCAGCGGACTGGTGGCGGCGTTACCCCGTTACGAGATGGTGAAGCAGACGATTCCGTGCGACTCTCCGCACGCCTATCTGCTGCTGCGGCGCCTGCGTCAGGAGTTCGATGACGACGCGGAGGTGAACGACTGTGACGGGCTGCGGTTCGACTGGCCGGATGGTTTCCTGAGTCTGCGCCTCTCCTCGACGGAGGGATCGCTGCGGTTGATTTCCGAAGCGAAGAGCCGGGAGACGGCGCAGGAGCGCGCCTGGCGTGCGCGTCTGCTCTGGGAGCGGCTCAGCTCCTGACGGGGGAAGGGAGAAGCAGGCGCCAGACCGAGACAAGGCTGCCGCCCGCCTCTGCAAGCTGAAATTGCGCAGAACCCGTTGTGCGCAAGACGTCGAATTTCTTCCTGTCACTGAATCCTGTTTCGAACGGTTGAAACAATCCTCGGATAAAAAACAACCTGTCGAAAGGAATGTCGGTGAATGAAGCGCGGACTTTTCGGCGTTTCAGTTTTTCTTTTTCTCCCGGAGACGGTATTGCAGAGGAGTCATCTTATGCCGATCCTTGAAAAAACGGCAGAAAGAGCTCACATCGGCGATTCCGCAGCGCCTGGCGATCTCATTCACCGGCAGATTGGTGCCGGATAAAAGTGTTTCCGCAAGAGCTCTCCGACGGTCCCGAATCGCCTGTCCCGGAAGGCGCCCCAGCTTTTTTTGAATAAATCCACCAGCGTGGATCGATGCAACTGAAGTTCTTCCGCGAGAAAATTCACATTGAGCAGAGGGTTGTCCAGATTCTTGCGAATCAGATTCAACGCTTCCTGAACGGGATCCTTTTCCGTTTTATCTGTTCCCCCGGCAAATGCCAGAAGTTGACAGAGCAAAGCAAGCATGGACCGGAAAACCAATGGAGAGGGATCACTGATCTGATGCCTTATTTTTTCAAACAGCTCAACCGGACACTTCTCCATGGAGTGCATCTTGCGCGGATATCCGTAACCGTCAAAAAACGAAACGGCATACGGCCCGTTGAACGTGGCCCAGTAAACTTCAAAATCGTCGGAAAGAGAACGCATTTTATGACGTTCATTCGGATGATAGAAAAAGATGTCGTTCGCAAGCAGGGAAAAGGCTTCATTGTACAGAAAGACTTCTCCAACCCCGCGTTTGCACCAGATGATCTCAAAAAGGGCTGTGAAGTTCCGGCGAACTTTCCAGTGTTCCGCTTTCCAGCTTCTTATATCCGGCGGAACGCAGATATACGGGAAGACGCGGCACGTTTTCAAAGCTTTCATGGTTTGCGCGGGTGTAGATCTCGTACTTGTTCATCCGACAAATCTCCTGCGATTATATTTATTTTGCATATCATTCATCTGTACTGTACCACAAAAAACAGAAAAAGCAACCCGGTTTCTATCGGGTGGTTGTCTGTGCGATGCCCGCATTATGATCGGAGGATGATTTTCTGAATTCTGGTCGTCTTTCGTGGCAGCTGCTCTCCGCTTCCCGAAAAAAACGCGCACCTGTTCGATCGGGGAGGCGGCTTCTCTAGGCATTGGGGAAATAGTTCGTATGCAGCTATGGGGCAACAGGATGAGTTTGAGAAGAGTGGAGAAGAAATGATGAAATTCAAAACTGGTTCTTCGAAAAAACGATGCGACATAATATTTGTAATATGCTACATTTTAAATATTGACATTTTCTCTGTTTTACGGTATAATTAAACGTGAAAAAGACAGTATTGTGAATTGAGATGTAAAAAGGAGATCTGTGCATGGGCAGTGTTTGCATTCAAGGGAAAAAGATTCTTGTGGACGGAAGGAGATGCGTTTCCGTTCCGGAGCCATGCACTATTTCAGAATTCACCCCGACGACTGGAAAGACCGGCTCCGGAAACTGAAACAATGCGGCTTGAATACCGTCGAAACGTACATCGCGTGGAACTTTCACGAGGAGGAGGAAGGCGAGTTCAATTTTCCGGCTGGCGCGATCTGGAACGTTTTGTACGCCTTGCCGGATCGATGGGGTTGATGGTGATCCTGCGTCCCGGCCCTTATATCTGCTCGGAATGGGATTTCGGCGGATTGCCGGCCTGGCTGTTGTGCAAGCCCGGATTGCGGATACGTTGCAGCAATCCACAATACCTGGACGCCGTCGACCGTTATTTCGATGTTCTGCTGCCCCGGCTGAAGCGGCTTCAGTGGACCCAGGGCGGGCCGGTGGTTCTGATGCAGATTGAAAATGAATACGGCGTCGTCGGAAATGACTCCGCTTATCTGAAGCATCTGTATCAGCGTTTCAGGGAGGCCGGAATCGATGTCCCGCTGTTTATTTCGGACTGGGGAGATTCCTATACGATGCAATGCGGTTCCATACCGGAAACGATGATTACGGTGAATTGTCCCAGTCACCCCGGGAGACATCTGGATGCAGTACGGGAATTTCGTCCGGACACTCCGGAGTTCATCATGGAATTGTGGTGCGGGGTTTCCCACCGCTGGAATACCCCTTACCTCAAACACAATGTCGATGATGTGGCCAACGATGTGGGAGGAGATGCTCACGCGGGGCAACTCCTTCAACTTCTATATGTTTCACGGTGGAACAAGTTATGGATTCATGCCCGGAGCAGTGTGTTCCAACGGACATTTCGAGCCTTACCTCAATACCTACGATGTGGATGCGCCGCTCGACGAGGCGGGGAATCCGACCCCGAAATATTTTGCCATTCAGAAACTGATCAAACAATACTGCCCGGATGCGGAAACGGGAACTCCCGCGCCCTCCCGACTGCGGGAATTCCCCCGGTGAAGTTTGCCGAGTCGGCGGAACTCTTTGCGCAGCTCGATGCTCTTTCAGAAACGTTTGACTCCGTCACTCCGGAACCGATGGAATATTACGGACAGAATTACGGATTCATTCTCTACCGCACCGATCTGGATTTTATCGGTGAAAGCGGAACCGTCTCTCTGGAGAATCTGGCAGACAAGGGCTGGATTTATCTGGATGGAAAATTGTATGGCACGACCGATTCCAACCGGAATACGGGAACCGTGGTCCCGCCGGGGAAACTGGCGGTCCTGGTGGAAAATCAGGGACGCATCAACACCGGAATGGGGGAAACGACATCATGGAACAAGGGCTTGACCGGCGTCCTGCTGGATCCCCGCCGCCGTCTTTATCATTGGCAGGTGAATCCGCTCCCGATGAAAGATCTTTCCCGAGTTGAGTTCGGACCGTACAATCCACAGCCTCAGGGGCCGTGCTTCCACAGGGCGGAATTTACGATCGATTTCCCGGCGGATACCTATCTCCGGATTCCCTGCGGAACGCACGGTCAGGTTTTTCTGAATGGATTCAATCTCGGCCGCTACCGCGTGGAAGGGCCTCAGTATGCTCTCTTCATTTCCCGCCGGATTGTTGAAAAAAGGCGGAAATGAGCTCATTGTTTTCGAAATTCAAGGGCTCCGGGAAAACAAGGTGGAATTTATCGATTATCCGGATCATGCGCCGGCAATGAATATGGTTCGCTGATCGGCAAAAACCGTTAACCGACAAACATAAAATGAAAGGCAGGACAATCATGAGAAACTTGTTCGCATCGCGGGAGCTGAAACCATTGCGGATTCTCGCCGGTCATCTTTTTACGCTTATAGAACTGCTTATTGTAATCGCAATCATCGCCATCCTTGCCGCGCTGCTTCTTCCGGCATTGAACAAGGCAAGAAATAAAGCTCATGAGACATTGTGCAGATCAAATCTTAAACAATCGGTGACATATACAACGATATACACTGACAATAACGATGGTTATTTCATGAATGTTTCAAACGATTCCCTCAATTGCCATTACCTCGGCATGATTCAGTTGGGGCCGACTTTCGGTATGCACGGTTACAGTCACGGGATGTGGAATAATGAAAAAGGCATATTGATTCCTAAAACAAAAATCATGATATGTCCTTCCATGGGCCATGATTTGGGACAGCATTATGGATTCAACATTCTGCTTTTTTCCAGACTCCCCGGCTGCACCAAGGATAATTGGACCGCTTCGGTGCAAAAAGATTTCCAGAATTCGAGCCCGAGGAGCCATGTGGGTTGATACCAGTAAAATAGTTTTCGGGTACAACGAATATGCGAAACTTCCATCGGATCCTTCGAATAACCTTCGTTACCGTCATGGTGCGCAGGCTGCATGGAATTACAATCATGGAGGAAACATCATGAATGTAGGCTGGACTGACGGGGCGGTAAGTGGAGTTTCCAACTATCTTTCTGTCCGATATAATAAGAGCTTCATATGCTATAATTTTTAATTTCTCACAGGTGGCAGGCATAAACTATGAAACAAATACTGAAGATCTTTTTTTCATTCCCCATTCTGCTGCTTGCCGGAGAGGCGGAAAGCAATCTGATTCCGAACGGCGGTTTTGAAAGTGGAATGCGTCCCGGTTGGTTCGGCGGAAAATTCAACGATGGAGAAGGAGGTATATCCATCATTGAGGAAAATGTTGCAGAGGAAAAAAAAGCCGTTTACCTTACCCAAAAAAAGGCAAAGGAGGAACTCAGCTGCTGAGTCAACCTTTTGGAATTCCTGACAAAGGTTCTTTAAAATTTTCTTTTTCAATATAAAGGCCGGGGGTGGTATCTGTACGTTTCAAGGAGAAGAAAGACGGGAAAATTATCGTAGCAAAGACCGTCAATGGAGAGGCTCTCACCTTTGGCCGGTCGCTGAAGGCGGAATCGAATTGGACCAAACAAGAATATGTAATTCAGATACCGGAACAGGCATCCGGCAAACAAATGTATGCTACAATCTACTCGGCGGTCTGGAATGATGGATATCTGGCATTGGATGATATGCATCTTATTCCGCTGCAGGATTCCGGAATAATACAACCCCTGAAAAACAAACTGGTGATTCAGCCGGTGCTCCCTTTGTCCGCAAAGGAGAAAACGATGTACAAACCGTTACCGGATAATGGACTTCGGATGGATTATTCCGGAAACTGTTTGCCTTCGCAATGGGAAACCCTATTTCTGGATCAGTGATGGCGACCCTGTCGGCGGAGGGCAGTCAGGGGTGGCTGAAGCATGGCTTGGCCGACTCCTGAAAGTCACAATTGCATCAATAAGTCCGCCAAGTCCAAGAAGCGTAAAGAAGGACTCCCACGGCAATTTGCAAGTTGTGCCGCGTTATGATACAGCTATGAGCATGTTTTCGCTGATGCGTGAACTGTATCGAAACAAAATTTTTCTGAGATTTATTTTCAGGATTGGTATCTGTACTCCCCGTTTCGAAAATATAGAGAGCAATATCCTGAACTGGCAAAGGCATTCGTAACTGGAAATCATTTTTTGGTTGTGAACCCGGCGATCCGAACGGACGAAAACTGCTGGAATATCAGAAGGCATTTATCCTGCGTTATACAAAAGATTTTCCGTTTATGGGGGTGGAAGATTACAGAGAACTCGGGTATTATCCGAACCATCCACGTGCTCTGGAAGTTTTCCGCAGCTTTGCAAAGAAAAAATACGGAACGCTGAAGGAGGCGAACCGGGTCTGGCACAAAGACTTTAAAGACTGGAAAAATGTTTATCCTCCACATCTTGACGAGTGGGATGCTCGGATACGCCGCGATTATGCGTTTGCGAAGCAACGCTTTGAAGCAATTTCCGGAGATGTATTATGACTGGCTGATTTGCTGTACTGAAGATTTGACAAGACTTCTTGCTTCCATGGCGGAAGATTACAGAAAATGGACCAGGGCTGGATTGTTTCATGACATGCGCTCTCATCAGTTGGAAGATGAAAATATATGACCAGCAATCCGGAGCTTCTTGAAGGTTTATTCGATATGACCTTCCTGCACATCGGGACAACGATGTATGATACAAAGGGCAAGGTGCTTCCTGATGAATTTCTGAATCATACGATGACGGAACTTTTGCAATGAATTTTATGCGTACGGTTTCGAAAAAGGCATTGATGAATTCGGAATTGATTGTCAGTGACGTGATCAATCCGACGAAAGAGGCTGATTACAAAGATGCGGATCTGGGCCGGCTGCTTGGAAGATGGCACTTCAAAGGAGGCTGTTGAGAACGATCTTTCCCCTGCGAAGCCGGAAACCTCCATAACAAACTGGAAAACCATGTCTGTTCCCGGCACATGGGATTCGCTCGAAGAATTCAAAGAAGTCAAAAAAGCGTGGTACTGCAAGGATTTCACGGTGTCCGGGGGGCACGCGCAGGATTATCGTGACGGCAGCAGAAAATTTTACCTTGTCGGCAAAGGGATTGCACAATCCGGCAAAATATATCTGAATGGAACATACGTGGGAGAGGTGAAGGGCTGGAGCCGGAATTATCGATTTGATATCGGCGGATTGTTGAATTTCGGCGGCAGCAATCGGATTGCGATTCTTGTGGATGGAACAACCAGCCATAGTCACGGGTTACGCTTTTTCATTCACATTCTCAAAGACAGCATGATGCACACAAATACCGCGTTCGCGGAGAGACAATACAGGGCGTTGCTCTGGAACTATATGATGAATGGATATTCCGCGGTCAATTTGTGGAACTGGAATACCTTGTATCGTCCTTACATGCCCTCGATCGCTGACGAGATCAATTCATTTACGGAAGAAATCCTGCCGAATGCGCGTAACGCGAAAAGTCGTATTGCATATCTTTATCCGTATTATTCCGCCAGAGGCCTGCCATTTCCGCGAGCAAAAAAGATTCCATGATTTTATGGAATATTACAAGGCTGTGCTTTTTGCCGGGCACAATCCGGATATCATGGGAGAAAAAACGTTTGTCAGGGATGTGACTCCGGAAAAATATGATGTTGCGGTTGTCCCTTATGCCACCTATCTGTATGGAAATACATATGATCATCTGCTGGATTATATCAGAACTGGCGGTACGGCTGTCGTAACATTTGATTCATTGGTTCAAACCTTTGAAAAATATCAGGATACAGGATTTGAGGATTTTGCAAACATAAAAACCGGGATAGAAAAAAGCGGTGAAAAAATCCGGATCGGCAACAAGTTCTTTCATGTCAACCGGGGAGATGTGTGTGGAAAATTCGGTTATTCGTTGATTGCTCCCGGCGCAGATATCAGGGCTGTCTGGCAGGATGGAACACCTGCTGTTGCAGTGCGGAAGATCGGGAAAGGGAAAGTGATATTCGTCGGTGCAAGACTGGATTCCAGAGCGCTGACGGAAATTTTGAAAAATGATCTCCCGCAACCGGAATTTACACTGAGAACAACCAGGGACACCGGGGAATTCCCCGCTCTTGAACGGAAGATTCGCGGAACAGGTCAGCACAAATTGCTGTATATTCAGAACTGGGGAGGAACATGACTCGTGCGAAATAAGAGAAAAACGTTGACTCGGCGACGAGCCGGAACCTGATTTGCGGCGGAAACGCTGAGAAAATTTTGTTTGGCGGTAAAAACGGCCCGAAAGGCCGGATTTGGTACTGAAAACTTGAAAATTTAGGCGTAAGCCATCCTGCATTGGCAACAATGCGTGTTGTTTGACAAATTTACTTTTTATGACAGGCGAAGCTAAGCGGCGTCGGCAAAGTTTTGTAGCAACGGATTTTATCCGGTTGCTCCAGAACCAACGCGGCGGCCACGGCGGTTAAGCTCAGAGTCAAGTGCGCGATGGTCATCTGGTTGCGGATGGCGCGGTATTTGTACTGCGACATTTCCTCGACTTCGCGAGGCCCGAGGCGGGAGAAATAACGTTCCGCTTCAGTCCGGCATTTATAGGTGTCCTTAAAGCGTTTCGACTCTCTGGGCACCTGGCTGCGATGATCATCGGTAATGTCGATATAGGCGGTACAGCCGTAACATTTGCCGGTACAGAAATGGTCATGGTCGATTGGGCATTGCGGCGGTAAAGCGGCCTTTTCCCGTTTGGTCCCGGCGACAATCGGACAACGAAATTTCTTGCGGGTTCGGGCTCCATCCGGGCTGATGCCGTAAAATTTCATTTCCAGACCGGCCTGACACAGCGGCAGTCCGTGCGGCCCCACGGTTTTGTCCGGCTGCTGATTGCGGCGGTTCAACGGAATGAACGGTTCGGCTTTAAGTTTTTCGACAATGAAGTTATAAAGTTCGCGGTCATCGTATCCGGCATCGCCGAGAAAGATGCGCCCTTTTTTCTGACCGTAGATTCGCACGAACTTTTTCAGTAGCGCCTTGGCTACTTTGCCGTCGGTGCGGTTGTTCGGCAGGGTAACTTCGATAAGAGGAATACCCTCACCGCTGAGCAGGACGTGGGTACGGTAGCCCCAGAACCAGGTAAAGGTTTTCTTCTTATCGCCACTCGGTTGTTTGATGTAGGAATAATAACTGAGCGTTGCCATGGGATTGCGCTTGATCTTGGTGGCTTTGTCGAGCTTACGGTTGGGATTCTTGGGATTGTTGTGCTTGGTGTTGGCCTTGATCGGTTTAGAATCGGCCATAATGACCTCCAGCGTGGCGATGCCTTTTTCAACCAGCAGTTTGCCGGAAGTATGAAAAAAGTTTCGATTTCGGAGTTATTCGTATCGGTCAGGAAGCGCGAAAAACGGGACGCATCGGGAATCCGGCCTGGGTTGAAACCGCACATTTCGGCAAGGATCGGACGGCTTTCCAGATCCCGGACCAGGTCGGAAATGCATTTGATGTGAGCCGATTGTTTGTAGATCAGCGCCTTGAAATAGGCGGAACGCCGATAGCCACGGCGGCCGAGTTCGGGAAAATCCGGCTGGTCGTAGATCAGATCGAAAGCGCGGAAAAGTGCATCGTATTTTTTCAGGAATGGGCACGAATCGATTAGGCCGTAGTAGTCATAAAACAGTGAATTTTGCATCATATTTTTCCTCTTTTTGAGTGGTTAATTGTTGTCCCGCAAGATATTACAATATATCACCAAGAGGAGGAATTTTCAAGGGCAAACGACTCAAAAGTCGTTAATTATAAAGCGTTTAACGCATTACGCAGAACACATTGGGGAGGAACAACACAGGAGGTGGAAATCTCCCTGCCTGAAAAGTTGTCGACATTTACAGCCACACCTGTCCTCGGAAAATTTGAAAATCTTGCCGGCGGCAAGTTCAAAGTGAACATTCCGGGAGGTTCTCCGGTAGTTCTTCAGCTTTCCTCGGGCAGAGTCACGCCACTTCCTCTGAAAAATACTGTCGCAAAGCGTACTGCCATTCTGAAAAAAATCACGGAGCTCAATACCGATAAAAATGGAGAAAAGGGAAATGTCCTTTTTATGAGTGAACTTGCCGTTTTTCACAGAAATGTGGGACGTGTTCTATATCCGGATATGGTAGATGCGATTCAGCGTATGGGCTTCGGAACAATTGAACGGCCGGAAGCCGAATGGCTTCCGGAAAACCTGAAACAATACAAGCTGGTCGTATTGAGTGAAGCGTGCAGTAATCCGTATGCCCCATCACGCATGGGCAATATCAGACTTAAAAACTGATTGCAGATGTCGCTGAATACGTGAAAAACGGCGGTTCCATGATACTTCTTACATATTCCGGAATGACACCGAATGCCAACGCCCGCCTGTTGAATGAACTTGGGCGTCATGTCGGGATTTCTTTGGGAGGGCTTGCCATGGATGAAAAGAATTGCGCTTTCGGCGACCCTCTTCAAGTTAAGGGTGTGAAAATGGAGAAACATCCGATCACCCGGAATATCAAGGAGAGCTGTTTTTTCCCTCTTCGTGCCATTCGGATCGGCAAAAATTCAACGATGAAAAATGTTGTCATGACAGCAAAAGGAGAAGGAATTGTTGCGGTCGGCACTTACGGAAAAGGGAAAATCCTGGTTTCGTCTGATTTGACCTGGCTCCAGCCGTTCCGGCTGGAGCTGTATGATAATGCGGAACTGCTCTGCAACTCGCTGGCATGGCTTTTGCGGAATCCGATAAAAACTGAATTTGTGGAGGAGTTCAAACAAAACAGATTCCTTACAACTGGAATCATGGAGAAAATTGAACAAAAAGAGGGACAGCGTTGAATCAGAAAACATGGTGCTGATATTGGATGGAGTCCGACATCCCGCATCTGTTTGTGTTCAGCGCGGTTCCTGATGACAAACATTACTTGGCGCGGCCCGAAGCAACTGGCCTGCCGGAGAACCCCGAAGGCTCGGGGCGGTTGCACAGGCGGCGCCTTTGTCTCTTCCCCTTTGCCCTCCTGCCGGCAGAGCGCTGTTTCCCGCAACACGGGTGACGGGACAAATTTTTTCAACCCCGTGCGATCGCCGGCGGAACGGGCGAAACGAAAAAACGTATTTTTTTCGGAATTCCATTTTTCCATAACTAGACAAGGGCGTATAATAAGTAGCGGAGAATTCCGCTGGATAAATCAACCATCCGGCAAGGGGCTGGAAGCGCGGAGTTTTTCCAGACAGGGAGAGAGACCGGCGTGAGACTGCCGCGCAAAAAGAGAACAGGTGCTGAGGACGATTTCCTCGCGGATCGAAGCGGGAATTTATTCCACCGGGGAACGCATTCCGACCGAGCCGATGCTGGCGAAGGAGTTCGGGGTCGCCCGCGAGACGCTGCGCGGAGCTCTTGAAATTCTGGAGAAACGCGGATTGATCCAGCGTTTCCCGGGGAGGGCACGTACGTCCGCCGACGGGAGGAGGGGGCGCGGGAGCTGTATCTGTTGATTCCGTGTCCGGATTATTTCGTCATTTCCGATTACCAGACGCGCACCACGCTCCGGGAAATCCTCTGCGGCTGCCTGACCGAGGCGAACCGTCGGAACGCTCATGTCGTCACCCTGCCGATCACGAAGGACAACAATCCCTGCCACCTGAACCGACAGGCTCTGGAACAGCTTCCGGAAGGAAGCCGGGTCATTTTCTACAGCCACTGGTGCGCACCGGTGTTCCCGTTTCTGAAGGCGCGTCGCTGCCGGGTGTACTGCATTCATCCGCTGACATTCGAAGGGCTGCCGGACAATGAATATCTCTCCGGCTGGTCCACCTGTCAGGCGGATATCGCCGGTGCGGTCGCCGCTTCGGTGGAGAAGCTGCATCAAAACGGCTGCCGCCGGATTGCGATCGCCACTTCGTTTCTCGACGATTCGTACAATCCGGCGAAAGCGGGCTATCTGGAGGGGCTCCACCGCTGCAATCCCCGGCAGAATCCGATCTGTCGTGACATCGGCGGCTATGAGGAAGAGCCGCTGCTGTTTCGGGAACCATTGGCCGAATTATACCGGGAACAGCCGTTTGACGGGCTGATCTTCGGAATCCACGATGAAATTCCGATGAACTACCGGCAGACGCTGCACAGGAATCTCGGACTGCCGTCCGATGTGCGTATCATCACCATTTTCCCTTATCCGTACAACCGCAACTTTCTGCCGCATATTCCCTGTTTCTGCTTCGATTACCACGAGATGGCACGGGTCGCCGCCCATGCGCTTCTCTCGAGCCGTACCAGCCGGAAAATTATCAGTTCCGAAATCAGTTTCAACACATGGAGGAATTAAAATGAGGAAACAACATAATTTTACTTTAATTGAATTGCTCATTGTAATTGCGATCATCGCGATTCTGGCTGCCCTGCTGCTGCCCGCATTGAACAAGGCGCGGCAGCGCGGACAGGAGGTGCAGTGTACCGGCAATCTGAAACAGCTTGTGCAGATTTTCCAGAGTTATACGAGTGACTTCAACGAATGGCTCCTGATCGATGCGTCGGGGAGCGCCGGTTACAGCATGCCGTGGGGGCGCTGGTTTTTCAACAAAAAACTGATTCGAGCGCAGAAGCTTCTCTTCTGTCAGAGTTACGGTACCCGGGCGTTTGTGGACCACAACTCCTACTTCTATACCTACGGCATCCGGGCGTGGGACAGCGCTCCCAGGACAATGCTCCGCAAGGTATCGGGCGACACCTTTCATCACTTCAAGGGGATCCGGCGTCCCTCCACCTACTCGATTCTGGGGGATGCCATCCGGACGGACAACAAAGACAAAAGCTACTACGTTCAGCTTGGCATCAACGCCTCCACCGCCGGAGGATTGTTCTGGGTCGGCGCGCACACCACCGGATTCAACACCGCCTGCTGGGACGGGCACGTCGCCAAATGGGATGAAAACGAATACGGCAAAAACGTCGTGCAGGAATTCAAGGGCAGCGGCTCCAGCGGCAGCGGGCACTATTACTACTGCAAGCGGCGCGGTTACTCTCAATACTCCGTCTGGGCGGAGTATTAGGCCGGTTTTCTGGTGTTTTGAACGGAAAAATCTGGAAAAGGATAGGATGATATGAGAACTTTTATGCCGATTGTTTTGTTGATTGCGGCATTTTTTGCCGGAACATTCCCGGTCCGGGCCGCGGAGGAGTGGCGGGTCCCCCGCGGCGGCAATCTGATCGCGGTGAAGGCACCGGGCGAAGCGCTGCAGGTCAACCTGCGGCTCCGTGACCCTGCCAATACGAAAAAATTCGGATAACTGGCTGCAACTGGCGCGGCCGCTCTCTCCGGAAGAGGGAAAACACCGGTTCGTCACGCTGCAATGGAGCTCCACGCTGCCGGGGACGCGCTATCTGACCGCCACGGTGGTCGGTTCGGAGGGAGAGCTGTTCTCCCGTACCTGGCAGGTGGCACTGCAGGACACGGTATCGCCGTTAAGCTTTTCCTTCGACGGTTTCAAGGACCGTGCGGGCAGAACCTGTCCGGCGGATTTCGTCGCGAACGAGCTTCGGCTGGTTCTGCCGATCCGGTCGGAACAGTCCGTCACCGTGACCGATTTTACAGTGTTCACCCCGGAAAAACCGGCGGAATTCTCTCCGGACGGCAGTTCCTGGAGCCTGAAACACGGCGGGCGGGTGTTCTGCGAGATGCAGTGGCAGCCGCAGGGGCGGGAGACGGTGTTCTCCTGCCGGAAGAAGAATCCGCTCAATCACCGCGGCAGCGAGGAGTGGGTTCTGGCGGAGTGTCCGGTCGGCGAGTCCGGCCTTTCCGACTGCGACGGCGTCGAACTTCAGGTGAAGCGGGGTATCCCGCAGAACACCTACTTCGAGATTCGTGCGGTGGAGGAGTTGGGACGGACCTTCGTCATGGCGCAGCATGTCGCCCTTTCGCCGGAATACCGGGTGCTCCGTTTCCCGTTCCGGCGGATGAAGTCGGTGAAGGAGCCGAAAGCGAAAGTCGCGCCGGAGAAGGTCCGGAAAATTGCGCTGGTCTTCGTGCTGAACGCCACCGACTCCCTTTCGCTCCGCGGCATACGGAGGTGGAAGGAGGCGGAGCAGAAGAAAAAGAGCACTGAAACCTTGCAGATACTGCCCGAATGCGGCAACACGGCCGGATTGTTCGAGCCGGATCAGGAGTGTGTGCTGCGCCTGCAAGGCGGCCTCCCGGACGAGGTCGCGTCGGCAAGGTGCAGTATCCGGAACTACTTCGGCGAAGAGGTTTTTTCCGGGGTGCTGAAACGTGCCGATTCCCGGCTGAATCCGGGAAAACTTCCGCCGGGGTACTATGAAGTCAGGATCTTCCCGGCTCTTCCGGACGGCACTTTCTCCCGGGTGAGCTGTATCAAGGCGGACGGATGGGAGAACATTCCGGGCATGGTCTCGTTCGCGGTCATGCCCTGCCGGAAGGAGGAGAATCTGCGCCGGATGCGGCAGTACGGCATGGCGGGCTTTTACGGCATCATGAACTCCCGCCATCAGTTCGAGGCGCACGAGCGGATGGGCACCCCGTGGGCGCTGGAGGGGTCGCGCTGGATCTGGTGCGAAAACAAGGGGCCGGGACCGGTGATCGACGGCGTTTCCGAGTGGGCGGCGCGGAAGATGAAGCAGCCGAAGCGGCCGGATTATCTCTTCTCCCCTCTGTCGCTGTCGCACAAAAACCGGGGTATCCCTCCGTGGGCCCGCGGGAAGTACGACTTCCGCGCGTTTGCGAACGGGAAAATCGATTCGCCCGAATATCTCCAGTTCATCCGGAGTGCGGTTCTGCTTCACAAGTACCAGTATTCCCATATGAAGAAGCGGATCTATGAGATCACCTGGGAACCCGATCTCGACTGCCGTCCCGGAGGCGCCACCATCCACGACGTGCTGGCCTATTATAAGCGGGTGGTGCCGCTGATCCGGAGCCTCGATCCGGATGCGTTGATCTACGGCCCCAAGGCGACCTTCAACCTGCCGTGGATCCGGAAGTTGTTCGAAGCCGGCCTGGGGGAGTATCTGGACGGCGTTTCCGGACACTTCTACACCACACCGCTCCCCGAGGACGGCGGTTTGCCGGAAAAGTTCGCCGAATATCGGGCACTGGTGAAAAAGTTCACCGGGCGGGAAATGCGCCTCTGCAACACCGAGGGCGGATATTACTCCAAAGTGCTCGGCGTGAATGATCTGACCGAACAGGCGCGCCGCGACCTGCGCTACGCCCTGATCTCCCAGGGGAGGGGCTCGACCTGCTGCTGCTCTTCTATCTCTTCGATTTCAGCGGAGAGAAATACACCACCTGGGGGATGTTCTTCACCGACCGGAAGAACGGGGATTTTTCACCCCGCCGCCTGATGCCGAAGCCGGTGGTCCCCGCCTATGCCGTGGCCGCCTCGCTGCTCTGCGGCGCCCGGCCGGTGATGCATCTGCGCTGGATCGATCCCGAGGTGTGGGGATATCTCTTCCAGCGTGACGGAGAGCCGGTCATCGCATTATGGAATCCCCGCCGTTCGCAGAAGATCCACTTCCCTGCGGGGGCGCGCGACGAGATCGTCAAGGTCGACATCATGGGGCGGCGATGCCGCCTGCCGGTGAAGGACGGCATGGTGACGCTTACCCTTTCGCCGGATGTGACCTGGCTGTTTGGAATGGATCCCGATGTCTGGCTGGGGGAGATTTCCGGAAAAACTGCCGACAACGGCGTCCAGCCGCTGGAACTTTACTGCGGCAGGAGCATCGCACTGCCCGGACGGGTGGAACGGATTTCCGCCGAGGGGGCGGAAAACGCGCTCGATCTTTCCGGCTCCGAAGGAGTGTTTCGTATTGCGGTGGCGGAAAATGCCCTGCCGGGCGTCGTGCCGCTGCGGGTGACGGAGCAGGGGCGAACCCGGATTCAGTTCGCCCGGATCAATCCGCCGCTGGAACTGGGGAACGGGAGTCTCCGCGAAGAAAACGGCATGGTTTCCCTGTACTTCCCGGTCCGTAACAATTCCGCTTCTCCGGTGGGGGCGGAGCTGGCGCTGACCTCGCCGGCGGGGGTGTACCGGGAATCCCGGAGCTTCCCCGCGGCGAGCCGGGGGAAGTGCGGATTCCTGCGTTTCGGAGCGCGGATAATCCTGACCCGCTTGCTCCGTTTGCTGGAACGCTCCGGGTGACGACTGCGAATTACGATTTTGTGAAACCGTTCTCCTTCACTTTTCTGGCGGCGTGGGAGAGAACGCGGAAAACGCCGGGCGAGCTGTATCGGAACTCGGTCGTGCTCAAGGGGAAGGGGCATCCGGAAAAATCGATTCCTGCCGATTGACCTTCTTCCGCGACCGGGAGGCGCTGACGCTGTGCGCGGAACTTGCCGATGATCAATTTCATCAGGAGAAACGGGATGATTCGATCTGGATGCAGGATTCCATTCAGGTGGCGTTCGACACCGATCCGCACAATGTCTATGAATACGATGAGCTGACGGCCCGCCTTTCGAAGAAAGTGACCTCGATCGGAGCTGCTCTGACGCCGGAAGGGGTTCGGGTGTACCGTTATCTCACCTTTCAGGAGCGGGTGCTGCCGACCGGCGACATCACCGGAAAGGTGGAGTGCTCCATCCGGCGCGAAGGCGGGAAGACCTTCTACAGACTTCGTGTGCCGTGGCGGCAGATCGGACTCGCGCCGGAGGAGGCGGTCGCCGGAAAAGAGCTGGGGATTTCCGTGCTGGTCAACGACAGCGACGGCGCAAAAAGCCCGCGCAGGACGCTTTCGCTTTTCGGTGGAATTGCGGATGGTTCCGGCTGGCGCTACTACGGGGTGTTGAATCTTCGCTGAAACTTCTCCGCGGGCAGGAGCGAAGCGGCATCTTCCGGTTTCCCTTTCGCCGCCGGTTGAAAAATCCGGTTTGAATGGTATTGTAGAAGCGAAATCGGGAAGGATTGGAAATGAAAATGCCGTTCTGGCCGGCTTTGCCGGTCATTGCCTGTGCCGGCTGGCTGCTGTCTGTCTCAGCTGCGGAACCGGATGTCGTGTGGAGAAATTTTACCGCGCAGCAGGAGTTTCTCCGGCGGAATCTGACGCGGAAGCCGGAATATCGGGCCACGGTCGATGCTTTGCGCCGGGCACGTCGGGGGCGCGGCCGACTCCGTTCTCGAGGCGTGCCGCAAGCATCCCGGGGTGCGGAGTGCGTGGGCGCGTCTTCTGCTGGCCCGCCGTCGTTTATCGGAACGAGTTGAGGATCCCGACCTGAATCGCGACGTGATCGCCGCTTCCCGCAAACTGAGGGAACTGCTTCGCGCGACTCCGGAGGTGGTCCGGGCGGAAAAAGCGGTTGCCGCCGCCGTGGCGGGAGTGGCAGCCATCATCCGAAACGCCGGCGGGACCGGCGTGTTTCCTCCCGGAGACGGCCTGTTCGACGGCCTCTTCGACGCGATCGGCGAAACGCCGGCCGGAGAGGAGGAGCGCCGGATCGGTTTCTTTGACTGGCTGGAGCGTGCCGTTCTGGAAGAAGCTCCCGAAACGGAGCAGGAGTCGCTACGACGCCTGCTCATCCATCGCCACGCGCCGTTGGAGGCGGTGAACGGAATGGCCCCTGACGGCGAAGAGCCGCTGGCGGAACCGATGGAGGAACTGTTCCGCATTCTCGCCTCGACCGATACGACGAGGATTCCACCGGGGGTGGCGGAGGGGATGATTGAGGAGCTCTCCCTTGAATTCGGGCCGGTTTCCCGGACGCTTGTTGCCGAGGTGGTCGCCGCCTTGCCCGCGAAGCGGTGGCGCCGCCCGGATACCGAGGGGTTTCGCTGGAATCTGATGCATCTCTACCGCGAAGGAGTGTTGGCGGAGGCGGATGGCCCCTGGTTTCTGCTCTGGCTGGAAGAGGGATTGAGCGCACGGGATTTCGCCGCGCTTGCGGCCGTGCCCGGCATCAATCGCGATGCGTGGCTGGCGGCGATGATTGACGGCCGGGTCGCCTTTGATCGTGCCGTGGCCGCCGCTTCGACTCCGGTTTCCGGCAGTGGAGCGGTCCGCAAGCGGGGACTCGAAGCGCGTCGAAAAAAAGAGCGTGGCGGCGGCGAAGGAGGCACGGCAGGCATGGATTCGCGCCCTTTCGCTCGCTCCGGAGCGGCCGGAACCGCTTCTCGGCCTGGTCCGGTCCGATCGCTTCTCCGACGGATCTGCGGCGGAGCGGGTTGCCGTTTTCCGTGAGCTGATTCGACGTTCTCCCGGAGAGTTCGCGGCGTATCGGCAAATGGCGGAATCTCTGCTTGCCGTCGGCGGCGGGAATCCGCTTCCGGTGGCGGAGCTGGCTTGCGCCGCGATGGACTCCGGGCGGATTGACACCGGCATTCCGCTGTTCGGTTTCGAACTGCTCGTGTTGCCCGGGTTGAGGCGTTGGGATTACCGCTGGAAGAAGAGTTTTCTGCTGCCCGGCGTTGCCCGGAGCGGCGACCGGCTGTTCGACTGGTTTGAGGCGGCGGAACTCCCGACGGATGCGCGAAATCTCCTTCTGCTGAACCGGATGAGCTTTGAAATGGCCACGCTTCGGTACGACCGGGCGCTCGCAACCCGGAAGAGAATTCCGCTCGATGACGCAAAACTCGCCTCTCTTGTGGAGTTTCCACGTTGGGAGCTGCCGGCGCCTGGCTGGCTGCCCGGTTTTGCCGAATTTCAGGACCCGGTTCCGTTGCTGAAGCTGTTTACCGGCAAGAGCGGTCCCGCGCTTCAGGCGCTGGAGCGGGAATTCCTTCGGGGAAAACGGGATGTTCCGGAAAAGTTGCCGCCCTGGTCCGTGCCGGGCAGTGGACGGCTGAGGAGCGCGATGTGCTGGTCGATCTCTGCGGCCGCTGGACACTGCCGCGCGGCGTGCGGGCCTATATCGGCAGATACGGTAACCGGGATTCGTTTCGCCTGGCGCTCTCCTGCGGCCGTGTCGACCTGATGATCGAAATGATCCGGATGGGGTACCGGTATGATCGTTTCAGCGCCTGGCCTGGAGAGAGCGCCTGGCGGATTGCCCGTTTCGGACGGGATCCGGCTCCGCTCAATGCGTTGAAGCAGGCGGGGGATCCGCTGACCCGGGCCGAGCCGAACAGCGGCCGGACCCCGCTGCATGAAGCGGCATCCCGGCCCGGCAGCGCCATGACCGGGAGATTGATTGCCCTCGGGGTACCGTGCAACGTGCCGGATCGCCGTGGGATGACCCCCCTCTTCTGTGCCGCTTCCGCGGGAAACGCCGAAGCGGTCGTTCTGCTGCTGAAAGCGGGGGCCGACTGCAACCGGGCCGCCCGGGGGGATGACCCCCTGATGGCTTCGATTCGCCATCGGCGTGGAAGCGCGGTCTGGGAACCTCTGCTCCGCCGTTCGACGCGGATCAATGCCCGGGATCGTTCCGGCTGGGCCGCACTCCACTATGCGGCGGAGTATTCGGAGGATCCGGAACTGTTCAAGGCACTTCTGGCACGGGGCGCGTCGCGGGAACTGCGCGACCGACGCGACCGGACTCCGGCGGAGATCGCCGCGGAGCACGGCCGCGACAAGATTGCCGCACTGCTTCAGCCTTGAAGAAGTTCTATTTTCTGCCGATTCGCGCGAGGGTGTACTGGACCGGGGAGGGTTTTTCCCGGTTGCTCCAATCTTCCCGGGCCATGGCCTCCACCGCGTCGAAAAGCGCGTAGCAGGCCTCCTCATACGGGAGCTTGCCCAGCTCCGAGATCAGCCGGATCGCCCGGTCCACCAGCTTTTTATTGGAGATGTCCACATAGCTCATCCAGTTGCCGGCCACCCGGCCCAGCTTGACCATCGTTCCGGTGGAGATGGTGTTGAGCGCAAGTTTCACCGCCATGTGATGCATCAGGCCGAGCGGCGAATCCGTCGCTCCGGAGCGCAGTTCGAGCGTACGGCGGACCGGATACGGCGCGGACGCCGTTTCGAAGGCCGCGGAAAGCTCCGGGTTCCCGGACGTTCCGGGGAAAAGCACGAGCACCGCGGCGTCGTCTTTCCCGGTGTACCGTTCCGGCGCCGGTTCATTGCCCACCTCCATCTGATAAAGGTCCTCGACACTGATGCGCGGTGGAGCGGCGACGATTTTTTCCTGCGCCCCCATTGTGATGTAATCGGCGGGGGTCCACTCCAGACAGCGCGGTGCGCGCCGGAGCATGTGACGCCAGGTCTCCCGGGTGGAGTAGCAGGGGGTTTTGACGAACGCCCATGACGGTACCGCCGCCGGGTCGTCCTTCCGGCGGAACGGCGGCAGCATGAAGGTGGGAGAGCGTTCCGTGGTGTCGGTGAAGAGGTCGAGCAGATAGGCGTTGGCGAAGTAGGTGACCTTTCCGTGTCTGGAATAGGTTTCCGCCTCAAAGTCGATCTCTCCGGCGATGGCGGCAACTGAGTCGGCGGACTCCAGATGGTCGAGCACACGCTCAAAGGAGTCGGCGAAGTTTTCCGGCGCCGGGAGTTCCTGGTTCCGTTCCGCGAGGATGGTTTCGAGCAATGCTCCGCCGACCAGCTGTTCGCAGGTGGTCGCCTGCATCCGGGTGGAACCGGCGACCGCCATCGGGCCGCAGCAGAGGTCGAGCACCGTCACCGCCGGGTCGTCGATGACTTCGCGGCACCGGACCAGCCGTTCCCGCAGCAGTGCGGCCGGATTGTTGAAGAGGAGAAAGACCGCACTGCCGCGTTCGACCGCCTCTTTGACCGTGCCGATCACTGAACTGGTTTCTCCTCCTTCGGTGATGGCGACGAGCATATCTTTTCCCCCATTTCGAGGTCGGCGACCTGCCGGCGCCCGAAACTCTGATAGTCCTCAAAAACTCCACAGAACGGATGAGCGCGTAGTCGCCGCCGGTCATGATGCTGGCGACGGAGTCCGCCCGGGAGTCGCCGGGACGGGCGGCGAAAAACTCCCGCCACATCGATTCGAGCAGGATCGAGAGCCTGCCGGTCGCGCCGCAGCCGGAGAAGACGATCCGGCCGCCTCCCTTGACCGTTTTTCTCCGGCGTCGACCATCCGGCGGAATTCCGCGGAGGCGAAGATCTTCCGGGCCATCGGGAGCACTTCGCGGTCGGCGCGCTGAAGGAGCCGGACCCCTTCCGCGGTTCCGGCGGAGAAGGCACGGTCGAGGTTGCGGGTGATCGGGTTGGATTGTTCCGTCGGCAGGAAGCCGAGATGAAATTCGGTTTCGTTTTCGAGGAAGTTCCGGGCGGCGGCTTTGACAGTCTCTTTCATTTTTTCATCCTTAACAGTTGAATGGAACGGGCGGGGCGAGGCGGCGGAGGATGGATTCCATGCAGCGGTGCACCGCCGGGAGCGTCTCTTCCGCCGTGGTGCGCGACTCCATGCCGAAGCCGAGGGTGGCGGCGGGGAATCCGGGTGGCTCCACCAGTCCGCCTACGATCCACATCGCCTGCCGTTCGCTGTAAAACACGGTGTGGCGCAATGCGTGGAGGGTGTCCAGTTCCGCCAGAAATTCTTTTTCCGTGGAGAAGCGCTTCGGTATCTTCGTCTGCCGGAGAATCCGGAGACGTTCCGTTTCCGGTGCGGCGGCAAGCAGCAGAAGTTCAGTGGCGTTCTCCTCCAGGTCCCAGGTGTGGCCGATGAAATCGCCCACCCGGGCTCCCCTGTGTGTGGCCGCACTGAAAGATCAGATAACGGCGGTCACGGTGCGCCACGGAGAGGTTGATCATCCGGCCGCCGAGTTCGGTCGAGAGTCTTCGAAGCTGCTCTCCGGCCGCCGCAACCAGCGTGTTGCAGCAGGTTTTCCGGCAGCCGTAGGCGGTCAACGCTGGGCCGCCGGTGTAGCCTGCCCGCCGCGAAACCTGCGTAAGATAACCGCGGTCGGTGAGGGTCTGCATCAATCGGACGCAGCTGCTCTGGTTGATGCCCAGCTTTTCCGAGGCGGTTTTCGGGGTGACCGCTTCGCCGTCCCGGGTGGAAACTAATTCCAGAAGATCGAGTGCTTTCTGCAGTGTTTTCAAAATAATTGCTTTATTTGAAATTATAATTTCTAAATATGCAATTAATATAGCCGTCGCCCGGCAGGAAGTCAAGGCCAAAGAGGAATTGAAAAAAAGTGTTTTTTGTGGTATATTATAAGATATTTTCTGACCGGGGAGCGTTAATTGTTTGAGGAGGTTCTGAAAATGAAATGGCTTTTTCTGCTTTTCCCGGCGACGGCACTGCTGTTTGCCGGATGTGAATCCGCAAAATCGGAATCCGGGGCGGTGCCGCAGAGTGCGGCGTCCATGCTCGGCGATCTGCCGCTCGGCATCATCGGCGAGAGCGAGGCGGTTTATCTGGAAGGGTTCGCCGTTCCATTCGAGGCGCGGGTCGACACCGGAGCGGCGACCAGCTCGATCGACGCGAGGAACATCCGCGCATTCGAGAGAGATGGGAAAAAATGGGTGGCGTTTCAAATCGTCAGCCGCGGCGAGAAACTCAGCCGTAGTTATGAGCTGCCCGTGGAGCGTGTCGCTTCGATCAAGCGACACGGCGCCGGTTCCATGCAGCGTTACACGGTGCTGCTGACGTTCCGAATCGGTCATCTCACGCTGGAGCGGGAGTTCACGCTGGCCGACCGGAGCCATTTTGAATATCCTGTGCTGTTGGGACGCAATGTCATCAACGGTCTGGCGGCGGTCGATCCGTCGCGTCGCAATGTATTGTAATTTCCGGAGGATTTCCGTTCATGACCGATCATCATGGCCATCGTCGTCTGCTTTTTTTCGTCGTCGCACTCCTTTTTTTTGCTGACGGCAGGAGTGGTTTTTGTAAAGGTGCGTTATCTGGATTTCAGCTTGAGCGACCGGTCCTCCGTATTTTATCAGCTGGACGCGGCCGTCTCCTTCCAGGCGGTATCGGGGCAGCCGATTCATATTTCTCTCTCTCTGCCGGAGCTGACGCCGGGATATTATTTCTCTCTGGTGCCGGCGGGAGGGCGGAGATTTCAGATGAGGGAGGAAGACGGCGACCGGCGGGCGGTGCTCAATCTTCCGCCGATGTCGGGTCGACAGACGGTCAACTGCCGGTTCCGAGTGGTGCCCGGCAGTGTGCCGGAACCGATGCTGCCGCCGCCGGAACACCGTTTCCCGGTATTGTCGGATGCGACGGCGGCGGCCTGTGATGCGGTGCTGGCAAAAGCGGATCCCGACCGGAGGCTCGCCCCGGAGCAGCTGATTCCTGCGTTGCTGCGGGAGCTGGGGAGCGTCTCTCCGGCAGAGCGGAAACTGCTCGCCGGGAAGAGCCGGAGCGGCGAGGGAACGCTTGCCGCCGCAATCACCGTGCTCGGCCGTTGCTGCATACCGGCGCGTCTGTTGCGCGGAATCAGCCTCGACGACCGCCGTCTGCAGCAGCAGCCGGTCGATTTTCTCGATGTCTACTTTGACGGCGAATGGCATATATTCCGGGCCAGCACCGGCAAACCGGGATTGCCGAAGGGGTTTTTGATCCTCCAGCGGGGCGGCAAATCTCTGTTCGAACTCTCCGGCGGAAGCCACTCCTCGATCCGCTATTCGGTCACCCGGGTCCCGGCGGGGGCGGAGCGTCTGAACCGGATCCGCTCCCGGATCATCGGCGAGCGGAGTTTCCCGAATCTGACGCTGTTCGCGCTGCCTGCGGCCACGCAGAACATGTTCCAGAAGCTGGCGTTGCTGCCGCTGGCGATTCTGCTGATCGTGGTGGCGCGCAACATCGTCGGCATTCCGACGATGGGGACCTTCATGCCGGTGCTGATTGCGATGGCCTTTCTGGAGATGAAACTGTTGCCCGGCATCGTCTGTTTTCTGCTGATCCTTTCGGTGGGGCTGGCGATCCGCTTCTGGCTGTCGAAGCTCAATCTGCTGATGGTGCCGCGAATTTCCGCGGTGGTGGTGGTGGTGATTCTGCTGATGCAGTTCATCAGCGTGGTCGCCAACGCGTTCCGGCTGCGCGACTTCATGGCGGTGACCTTCTTCCCCTCATCATCATCGCGTGGACGATCGAGCGCGCCTCCACCACGTGGGAGGAGGACGGCGCCCGGAACACCCTCATGCAGCTCGGCGCGAGTCTGGCGATCGCGGCGGTCTGCTACCTCATTCTGTCGAACGGCTATCTGCAATATCTGCTCTACAGTTTCTCCGAACTCAATCTGGCGATTCTCGGCGTCATCCTGCTGCTGGGCACCTACACCGGCTACCGGGTGACGGAACTGTTCCGCTTTCAACCGCTGGTGAAGCAATGAAACTGCCGCGCTTCGTCTCTCCGCGTGCGCTTGCCGCGGCGGGGGTGCTGGGCATGAACCGGCGCAACTACAGCTACATCATGCGCTGCAACCGGCGGGCAGACTATCCGGATGTGGACGACAAACTGCGCACCAAGGAACTGGCGATCCGTGCCGGAGTGACCACTGCTGAACTGGTTGGATGCATCCGGTTCCAGTTCGAGGTGCGGGAGTTCGGCAAACTGGTCGCGCCGGTGCCGGATTTCGTCATCAAGCCGGGGCATGGCAGCGGCGGGCGCGGGAATTCTGGTGATCAAGGAGCACGACGGAATCTGTTTTCGCAAGGCGAACGGCGCATTCTGCGACTACGAGATGATTTACGAACACATTTCGAATATTTTAAGCGGTCTCTACAGCCTCGGCGGACAGGTGGATTACGCCCTGATCGAACGGTGCATCGATTTCTCCGACATCTACAGCCGTTTCAGCTATCAGGGGGTGCCGGATTGCGGCTGATCGTCTTCCGGGGGTATCCGGTGATGGCGATGATCCGGCTGGCCACTCGCGAATCGGACGGGCGAGCAAACCTCCATCAGGGGGCGGTCGGGGTCGGACTGAGCATCCGCGACGGACGTCCTCTCTTCGCCGCGCGGCACAACCGTGAAATCACCCATCACCCGGATACCGGTGCACCGTTCTCCGAGCTGCGCGTGGCCGACTGGGAGCGTCATCTGGATCTTGCCGCCCGCTGTGCCGAAATGACACCGCTGGGCTACTTCGGGGCGGATATCGCCACCGACCGGCGGCGCGGACCGCTGCTGCTGGAGCTGAATGCCCGGCCGGGGCTGGCGATTCAGATCGCCAACGGTCAGGGGCTGCTCTCCCGCCTGAAACTGATCGAAAGCCTGCCGGAAGGGAGCCATCCCTCCCGACAGGAGAAGATCGCCTTTGCCCCGCGAGCACTTCGAGTGACAAGAGAGAAAATTCACAGTTGAAAAAAACAGTAAAGAGAGAAACTGCAATGGACAACATCAACTCCCGTCAGGTGTGGTATTCGCTGCGCCGTACCCTCCCGCCATGGAATTTTCAGCAGATGCTGGATGAGCTCTGCCGTCTCGCTCCCCGATTCAGGATCGACGAGGTGATCGTCAAAATCGACACGGAGGAGTTCTCCCACGGACACCCCACGCTGGAGTGGGCCCGTGCTTATCAGCCGAAACTTTTCTCGTCAAAAGAGCTGGAACGGCTGGGGATCGTCTACTCCCTCAATCCGTGGATCACCGTCGGCCACGCCGACCGCGGGCGCGACGACCGCAAACGTCTGCCCGGGCTCGAATGCGCCGTCGGGCATGACGGCGCCGAAGCGCGGCACTGCGCCTGTTTCCTTTCGCCGGTCTGGCGGGAGCACATCCGAAATTGTGGACCATCTACGCGGAGACGCATCCCCATATCATGTGGGTGGAGGATGATATTCGCACATTCAACCACGAGCCGGTCGAATTCGGCTGCTTCTGCCCCCGGCATATGAAGCGTTTCAGCGAACGGGTCGGTCGCGAAGTGAGCCGCGAGGAACTGGTGCGGGCGATTCTCCAGCCGGGCAAACCCCATCCGTGGCGCCGGGAATACCTTTTGATGCAGCGGGAGATCATGATCGAAACCGTCGCGTTCCTCGCGAAGGTTACCCATGAGACCTCGCCCGAGACCTGCATGGGATTGATGTCCAGCGGGCCGCGTCTCCATTGCGTGGAGGGCAGGGCGTGGAAGCGTCTGGGAGAGGCGCTGGCTGACGGCCGTCCCCTGTACAGCCGTCCGCCGATGGGCAACTACTGTGAGGATTCTTTGCGCGGATTTTACTATTCGCAGGATTCCATCAAATTAACCCGCCATGTTCTGCCGCAGGGGACGATCGAGCAGACGGAGTGTGAAAATGTCCCGTTCACCCGGTACTCCAAGAGTGTGGTGTTCACCTTCCTGGAGCTGGCGGTTTCCGTCGCGTACGGTTCCCCCGGAATCACGTTGAATCTCTTCGACCATGCGGGAAGTCCGATGGAAGACGAAGCGCATTTCGGCGTCATGCTGGCGGAAAGGAAACCGTTTTTGAATGAATTGGCCGTCGTGGCACAGCAGCCCGGGAGCTATGCGGGAGTCCAGTTATGTTACCGCGATGATTACAGCCTCTGTAAGGAGCTGGAACCCGGCGCCGCGTACCGCGATCTGCAGGAGGATGGTTATCCGTTGATGTGCGCTTTGGAGTCGGCCGGAATTCCCACCACCTACGATGAATCGAACATTTTTGCCCTGAACGGGCAGAGTGCCCGGGCCATTCCTGAGGACGAACTGAGACGCCGGTTGACCGGGGGGATGCTGCTGGATGGCGTCGCGGCGAAGGTCCTGCTGGAGCGCGGGTTCGGGGATCAGATCGGTCTGAAGCGGGTCGGGGAGCCGATGGAACGCCGTCAGCTCCCGTGGGTGGTGTCCGCCGAGGAGTTTCACAATACGGAATTCGGTGGCGCTCCGCGCAAGTATTTGACTGCGACGCTGCCCTTTCTGAGTGCGTCCGGGCGGATCTGCCTCCTGGAGGCCGCCGATTCTGCGCAGGTGATCTCCTCCTGGGTGGATCCTGACACCAGCCGAAAGGCGCCGGCGATGATCGCTTTTGAAAATGCCGAGGGCGGTCGGGTGATCGTTCACGGCATGGAATATCAAAGCTGCTGTGGCGTGGCGTTCAACCACCCGTTCCGGCGGGAACAGTTGCAGAATGTCGTCCGGTACCTCGGGAAGGGGAAAGAGGCAATCACCTTCCGAGGCGACGGCGCCTATCCGCTGGCGTGGCGGCGGGATATGGCGGATGTCACGGTGGTCGGCTGTTTCAACCTGAATCTCGATTCGTGGCGCGAGAGTATCTTCGATCTCTACTGGTCGAAGCCGGTTCCCCGCATCCTGTATCTCTCTGCCGACGGTGACTGGCTGGCGGCGGAGGGTGCGGTCGAGTTGAACGCGAAAGAGAACCGGCTGACGATCGTCTGGCGCCGGGAGGTCGATCACCGGCTCCCGCTGGTGCTGAAGCTGGTGTGACGGAGAGAACGGCGGGGGCGGGAATTCTCCGCTCCGCCGCTGAACCGGCATCAGTGCCACCGGTTCCAGGGATTGCGGCTGAGGGCGCCGTTGGTGTAACGGGGATCGCCGCTCACCTCCGCCCCCAGCCACTCCGGATGCGGGCAGGGCGTATCCGGCGCAGGCAGCTCGATTTCAGCGGTGAACAGTCCTGCGTTGAGACCGAAGTACTCATCCACCTCCCAGAACAGTCCGTTTCCCGCAGAAAAGGTGTAGCGCCGTTTTTCCACCACCCGGCTGCCGCAGAACTCCCGCAGCATTGCCTCGGCATCCGCAACCGGAACCTCATATTCGAATTCACTTCGAGCAAGGCCGTCCGGCGTCCCTTTGATCGTGAGAAAAGCGCGGGGCCCGGCGATCCGGATCCGGACCGTCGGCGATTCGCCGGGCACTCCGGCGAAATAGCCCTGCTTCATCGGTACGCCTTCGCCCGCTCCGTCGCGCCAGGCGTCGGAGCGGAGCAGGAATTTCCGTTCGATTTCAACGCCCATTCAGCGTTCGACTCGAAGCGGTAGACGGTGGTCTGGCGGTAGAGCTGGCCCGGTTCCAGCCGGATGCTCGGGAAGTCCGGATGGTTGACCGCATCCGGCCACGCCTGCGTCTCCAGGCAGAATGCGCCAAACTGCGGATAGTGGATCCCGCTCTTGCCGCGGATCGTTCCGTCGAGGAAGAAGCCCATGTAGAATTGAATTCCCGGCGCGGTGGTCGAGACGTTCATCGTGATGCCGGTGTGTTTCGAAACGGCAGTCGCGACATTCTCCTTGAACTCCCCGTCACGGTCGGCAAGCACGAAGTTGTCATCGAAGCAGTTCGGCAGTTGCCGATGGATCTCTTCAAACGAAACCGGCTGCCGCAGATCGTAGACGGTGCCTTTTACCTCCGGATTGCGTCCGGTCGGCTGGAGCAGCGCATTTACTTCGGTGTGGCGGTCTGCCGCAATCCGGATGGTGTGGCCGGCACAGCTGCCGGAGCCCTCTCCGTTGAGGTTGAAATAGGCGTGATTGGTCATGCTCACCACGGTGACTTTGTCGGTTTCCGCACGGTAGTCGATCGAGAGCGAATTGTCTTCGCCGACATGATAGGTCACTTTGACTTCCACCTTGCCGGGGAAGCCCGCGTCACCGTCCGGACTGGTCAGCGTGAGTTCCAGCGTGGCGTCATCCACGATCGCTGCCTGCCATTGGCGGCGGCCGTAGCTCTGCCCGCCGTGCAGCGTGTTGGGGCGGTCGGTGTCATTGCATTCGAGCTGGTAATGCTTGCCGTCGAGCTCGAATTTCCCGCCGGCAATCCGATTGGCCACCCGGCCGATCAGCGCGCCGAAGAACGGTCCGTTTTCGATATATTCCGACGGTTCGGCGAAGCCGAGCACCACATCGGTCAACTTCCCGTCCCGGTCGGGAGTGAGCAACCGCACGATCGCGCCGCCCCAGTCGGTGATGTCCGCCCCGAATCCGGAGCGATTGCGCAGAGAGTAAAGGCGCGCTTCGGTGCCGTCCGGCAGATTGAAAAATGTTCTGGATTCCATGATCACTCCTCTCCGACCGGCGTTCCGGTCAACTCATTGCAGGTTTTGAAGTGTGTTTTCGCACAGCGCTGGAAAATTTCCGCTCCGTGCGTTTCGAACAGTTTTTTCCCGACGGCCCGTACCTCCGCCCCGCAGCCGCGGGCAGGGGAACTCCGACTTCGGCCGAGAGTTTCGCCATCCCCTTCAGGAACTGTTCCCGGGCGAGTATGCTCGCCGCCGCGACCGCCACGTCGGATTCCGCTTTGGTACGCTGATCCATCTGCACGGTGCGTCCGCGGGCGAGCAGAGCGCGCTGAATCAGCCGTTCGTCGCCGAACTTATCTGAGAGCATCCGGGGGCATTCCGGCACTTTTTCCAGCAGGTTCTCAATGGTCCGCGCATGCCCCCAGGCGAGCAGTCGGTTGAGGTTGCCGATCTCGCGGTAGAGGCGGTTGTAGGTACCCGGATAGAGAGTCACCACCGCGTACCGACCGCCGGTGACGGCACGGATCTTTCCCGCCAGCTCCATGATCCGTTTTGAACTGTGGATCAGTTTGGAGTCGCAGCATCCGATTTTCCGCAGTTCCGGACCGGTTTCCGCGTCGGCGTAGACGCCGGCGATAACCAGCGGACCGAAGAAATCCCCCTTGCCGCTTTCGTCGATGCCGCCGTGCGGATCGACCGGTTCCGCCGCCGCGCCGCCGTCATCCAGCCCGAAGGTGAAGGTGTGGAGAATCTCCGGCTCCAGCAGAAAACTTACGAAATCGGCGGTCCCGCCGCCCTGCACCACCAGTTTGCCGGAGGTGTAGGCCGCGACGGATACCTTCTCCTGCCGGTTCACCGCCTTCCAGCGGGCGTAGGGGGGGGGAAAACTCCCAGCAGCCCCGGCTCTGCAGCAGCGTTTCCAGCGCTTCGGCCTGTTCCGCGGTGACGGCGGTGACGTAACTGGTCGGTCGGTCATTCGTCATGGCGTCCGCCTCCGAGCACGGTTCTGCCGTTGAGTGCGGCGGTGATGGTGGCGCCGTCGGCGAAGGAGAGATTGGCGCCCGCCGGAAGTCCCAGCGCGGGCTGAGTCACCTTCACCGGCGCATCTTTCAGCAGTTCGGCAAGATAGATCGCAGTGGCGCGGCCCTCCACATCCGGACTCAGCGCCAGAATGATCTCCTTTATCCGGCCGGAATTGGCCAGGTCGATCAGCGCGGGAAGATTCAGGCCGGAGCCGTTCTCCGCATCGAGCGGAGAGAGCTTGCCGCCGAGCACATGGTAGCGCCCGCGGAAATTGCCGCTCGACTCGATCGCAATCACCTGCGAGGCGTTTTCCACCACACAGACCGTTGTCGCGTCGCGCGCCGGCTGGCGGCAGATGAAGCAGAGCTCTCCGGCGTTGGCCAGCATGCCGCATTCCGGGCAGTGCCCCACGCTTTCGGGCAGGCCGGCGACCAATTTCCCGAGCAGCCGGAGATTTTCCGGTTCCCAGTTGAGCATCGCCAGCACCAGCCGTTCGGCGCCACGGCGGCCGATGCCGGGAAGCTGGCGGAATGCTCCGATCAGCTCTTCAACTGCATCCGGATAGTGCTGTGGCGCGGTCATGATACGGAAATCTCCAGATTCAGAAAATCCCGGGCAGGTTCAGGCCGAGCCCGCCGGTGATCTCATTCATCTTCTCCTGCGCCGCGGCCTTGGCCGCCGCGACTGCGGAATTGGTCGCGACCAGAATCTGGTCCTCCAGAAGTTCACGGTCTTTGAGCGCCTCTTCGGAGAGTTCCACCTTCTTCACCCGGAAGTCGCCGGAGACGGTGATCTTCACCTGGCTGCCCGGACTGGTCGCCGAGAACTCCATCGTCGGAAGTTCTTCCTTGAAGGTTTTGAGGTTCGCCTGAATCTCCTTCGCCTTCGACATCATTTTCGCCATTTCGGCCAGATTGCCAAACATAGAATAACCTTTCGTTGCATTGAAAAAACGGCCCGGGAGCTCCCGGGCCGGTATCGGTCCACTGCCCGGTTACCGCTTCTCAACGGCCGGGGCGTTCGCCATGCTTTCCCGTTTCGACCGCATCCGGCGCATCAGCGCCACCATCGGTCCGGCGAGGAACACCGAAGAGTAGGTGCCGACGATGATGCCGAGCATCATGATCAGCACGAAGTCGTTGATCGCGACCCCGGCGCCGAGGAAGAGCACGAAGACCACGATGAAAGTGGTCAGACTGGTCAGCATCGTGCGGTTCAGCGTCTGGTTGATCGAAAGATTGACGTTCTCTTCGTAGGTCTTGCAGGTCTTGAGCGACGCGTTTTCGCGGATGCGGTCGAAGATCACCACCGTATCGTTGATCGAGTACCCGATCACCGTCAGCAATGCGGCGATCACCGTCAGCGAAATGGTCCGGCCCAGCGCGAGGAAGATGCCGGTCACGATAATCACGTCGTGGAGCAGGGCAAGGATGCTCGTGAGCGCATAAGTGAACTCATACCGCAGCGTCACGTAGGCGCCGATGCCGACGATGGAGAAGGCAATGGCCAGCAGTGCCGCCTTGGTGAACTCCCAGCCGATCAGGCCGCCGATGCTGCTTTCGAGACCGTTGGAGAGTTTCGCCGTCGGAAACTCCTTGTTGAGCAGGGTTGCGAGATGATCCATCGGACTTTCATTGGCATTCGCCTTGGTCAGGTCACCGCGGACAAGGATTTCCACCTTGCTGTTGTCGGTCGCCGCCGCCGCGTTGTACTTGTAGGTGACGGTGGCGTCGTAACCGGCCTTCTTCAGCGCGGCTTCCAGTTTCTCCTGCGGAATCTGTTCGGCGTAGGTGAAGGTGACCTGCGTACCGCCGGTGAAGTCGACGCCGAGCATCGACCTGCCGCGGACAAAGAAGACCACGATCGAGAGCAGAATCAGAATGCCGGAGATGGTCATCGCCTTGCTCCACATCCGGTTGAAGTTGAACTCCGTCTTCTTGAAGAACTGCAACATCGGCAGCGCGCTCAGGTGGGTGTAGCGGAAGAGGTAGTCGAAGATCAGCCGCGTCACGAAGAGCGCGGTGAAGAGACTGGTCAGAATACCGATGCTCAGCGTCACGGCGAATCCCTTGATCGCGCCGGTGCCGACGCTCATCAGGATGATCGAAGTGATGAGGGTGGTCAGATTCGCGTCAAATACCGCCGAGAACGCCTTCTGATAACCGTAGTCGACGGCGTTCATGAGACTTTTTCCGCTTTTGAGCTCTTCCCGGATACGTTCGAAGACCAGCACGTTGGCGTCCACCGCCATGCCGATGGTCAGGATGATACCGGCGATGCCCGGCAAGGTGAGCGTCGCATTGAACGCCGCCATCGCACCGAGGATCAGCACCACGTTGAGAGCAAGAGCGACGACCGAAATCACTCCGGCGACGCGATAGTAGACGCACATGAAGATGGCGACCAGCACCAGGGAGATCGCTCCGACCCAGATGCCGTTCGCCACGTTGGAGGCGCCGAGCTTCGGGTCGGTGTCAAAGACCGCGTCCACCTTGATCTGGAAGGGAAAACTGCCGCTGACCAGCGCATCGGCGATGCTTTTGGCCTCTTCATCGGAGAAGCGGCCGGAGATTTCTGCGCTGCCGCCGGTAATCGCCTGATTGACGACCGGCGCACAGTAGAGGTTGCCGTCGAGTACGATGGCGAGCTGGCGGCCGATGTTGCGGGAGGTGACCCGGGCGAAATCCTCGGCGCCCGCCTGACTGAAACGCAACTGGATCTTGCGCTGACCGAACTCATCCTTGGTGGCCATCGCGTTGGAGATTCCCTTGCCGGTCATCTCCGGAATCTTGTTGACGAAGTAGTACTCCACCTTCGGCTCCTGGCCGGGGCGGAATTCACTGGTGGTCAGAAGTTCATAGCCGACCGGAACCACGAAGTTGGTCTTGTCGGCGAGGTACTGCTTGACCAGCTCGGCGTTGTTTTCGTGGACGAGGCGGAAGTTCAGCCGCGCACTCATCTTGATGAGGTTGAGCAGCTTGAGTTTCTCATCCTTGGCGACCACCGGTGCGCGGAGCGCGACATAGGAGCTGCCGGAGGGGGCGATTTCCGCTTCGAAGATCTTCTGCCCCTCCAGACGTTTGCGCAGAATTTCAATCGCGATGTCGCGGTAACGGTCGAATTCGGACGCCATGCGGGCCTGCATTTCCTCGCGGGAGGCGGCGTTGGTGTCGTCCTCCTTGAACATCGCCAGAAACTCCTGATCCGGCACCAGCTGAAGAATGAACTCCACACCGCCGTTGAGGTCGAGTCCGAGACGGATCGAGCTTGACGCATTCTTTCGGATCAGGCTCATTACGTCGCGGTTGTCCTGAAGGTCGTTGCCGTTCACTTTTTTGGTGAGATCCAGCCCTTTGGAATCGGCCGCCTGGAGCAGCGCCTGCGACTGGTAGAGCTGTGGATTGGCGTCCTGAAGCGCCTTCGCTTCTTTCACCACCTGGTGTGCCTCGGAATCCTGCTTGTCCTTGAGCATGCCGAGGAAGGTCTCGTAATAATCGCGCTGGAAGAGCGGATGGATCGCCAGCGTAAAGACCAGCAGCACCACCACGGTGATCAGCGTGCGCAAACTCAACGGTCGCTTGTTCATACGTTCAACCTTTTTATTCGGAATTGATTACGCCTTTTTCTCCGCAGCGGCCTGCTCTTCAACAACATCGGCGACGCCGTTCTTGACGACTTCGACCTGGACCTTGTCGGCAATCTCAACGACGAAGGTCTTTTCACGGACCTCCACGACGTTGCCGAGCATGCCGGAATTCAGCAGAACGCGGCTGCCCTTGACGATCTTGTCGAGCATCTCCTGGCGTTTCTGCTGTTGCTTCTTCTGCGAACGCATCATGAAGAAGATCATCACGGCGAAGACGATGATGATCGGCAGCATCCCGGTCAGCATGCTCGGCTGCGGGGGCTGGGTCTGCGTCGCGGCACCGGCGGCGGCTTCCGCGGCGGGCTGGGCGTTGACGGTTACGGACCCCGGGGCGGCGGCCGGAGCAGTTTCAGCGACAGCAAAGAAATTCATCAGACTCATGTTTTCTCCTTGGTATTGGTTCTGATTGAATGTTGAAATCGATGTGCGAACTTGATTCAGCGCCGGGGCAGCCCCAGCAGCGACAGATGTTTGTCGAAGTGTTTCTCAATCGCCGCCGTGTAGGCCTCCTCTTCGCGGTGCAGCGTTGCGAAGAAGCGTTCGCGCAGCTCACTGCGCAGAATCGGCCCGTAGGTGATGTGCAGCAGCTGACGTGCTTCCGGCATCTCCATGAGCTTCGGGAGTTCTGCGTCGGAGAGGGTTTCCAGTTTCGGAATCCGGTTGATGTCGGCGGTAATGTGGTAGAGTTTGAGCATGTCGTTGAAGTTGGCCAGCGCGCAGCGGTGCATTTCGCGGTAGAGTGCCGGATCGCGCTGGGCGATGACGGTCACCGCCACCAGCCAGCTGGTGCCGGCGGTCTTGAGGTGGAGATAGCCGTTGGTTTTGCGCCCGATGGTCGGGTAGACCGCGAATTTGTCGCTGCCGGAGTGGACCGACACCTTGTAGTTGCCGTACGCCTGGGCGATCTGAGCGTGAACCTTGAACTGGCGGTCGAACTCCGCCAGGTCGCCGATGTAGTCGATCGCCTTCTGGAATTCGCCGATGAACCGCGGCGCCATGGATGAGAATTCCACGCCGCGCTTGCGCAATTCCCGCGCTATGTACAGATGGTGAGATGGCAGCGTCGGCGAACTGGTCTCGTCGATCGAAATCTCCAGATCGAATTCGTCACCCCGCTTCGAGCGGATGTGGTTGTAGACCTTCTCGGCGAAATCGATTGCGGCGGTGTACATCACCGCGCAACGGCGCGCCGTTGCGGCGTCCACCTTGACTTCGCAGCAGCCGACGACGAAGCTCTTGTCGGCGTACTCGTCGAGCACCCGGGCCTGATAGGCGGGGTCGAGCGAGGCGAAGGCGTCATCGACCTGAGTTGCCGGCCAGTCGCCCGCGGCGGCATTCATCACTTCGGAGAGGTCGAGTGTGATCATCGGCATCCCCACCGCCAGGGCGGTATCGATATCCGGAATGGTTTTGAGGTGGTCGCCGTCGGCGCCGAACCCTTCGCGGTAGTCGCATTCGTAAACCATGAACACCGCGTCATCGACCACGTTCTGAAAGGTGCGCCCGGTCATCGAGAGTTCGCGCATCGACTGCTGGGCCAGCACGGGAGAGACTTCAAATTTGCGCGCGGCACGGATGTGCCTGCGGGAGGCGAGGCCGAGCCGGTCGCCGCAGCCGATGGTGGAGCGGCGGTTGCGCAGGCTGACCGGCGCGGTCCAGGGGAAGTGGCGGCGCAGCGCGGCCGCATTGGCGCCGGAGAGGTCGCCGATCAGGGCGGCTCCGCCGTCGGAGAGCTTCAGCATCTCGCCTTCGAATCCTTCCGGAACCGCTTTCGGGCAGTCGGCGACCACCAGCAGGAACCGCCGGGTCTCATCCCGCCCGAGCATGACCAGGCTCTCGCCGAGCTTATGGATGGAGTCCGGGTAGATGGAGACCTTGTCGTGGCTCAGAAGCAAGAGTTTTTTCACTTCCGTCTCGCTCTTTTCAAGAGCTTCAATCCGCTTTCAGCGATGTTTTTCATGAAATCCATCCATATCTTTAATTTTTCGGAAAACAATGGAACAGTTTAATATAACATCGCCGTGCGGATAGTCAAGAAGAAGCGTCGCCGATTTTTCTCAATTCGCGGCGGAACGGCCGTGAAAATGAACAAGGTTGCTCCGCTTTGAACTTGAAAAAGTTCTCACGTCCGGTATATTAAACTGAATAGGGAGAAACAGGTTCTCCGTTTTCGAATTTTTCTACAATAGGATTAGTCTTATCATGATCAAATGCGGGATCATCGGCTGCGGCGTCATTGCTCCTACCCACGTGGAGGGTTACCGCGCGCTGCCCGATGTCGAAATCGTGCACCTCAGCGACCTCATTCCGGAACGAATGGAGAAACTCGGCGAAAAGTACGGCATTGCCCGCCGTTCCATCGACTACCACGAGCTGCTCGCCGACCCGGAGGTTGAGCTGGTCAGCGTCTGTACCGACCATGCCAGCCATGCGCAGATCGTCATCGATGCGCTCGAGGCGGGGAAGCATGTGGTCTGCGAAAAGTCTCCCGGCCGTGTTCCGGAGGATCTCAAACGGATGACGGAAGCGGCGAAACGCCATCCGGAGCTGGTGGTTTCCGGCATCTTCCAGCACCGGTTTCAGCCGGCGAACCGCACGCTCCGGCGGTTGATCGAAGAGGGGAAGTTCGGGCGTGTCGTCGGCGTGAATCTTGTTTTCAACTGTCTCCGAACCAACGAATATTATCAGAAGGACGCCTGGCGCGGCACCATCGCGGGCGAGGGGGGCGGCGTGTTGATCAACCAGGCGATACACCACCTCGATCAGCTGCGCTTCCTCTTCGGCGGAATCCGCCGCGTTTCGGCGCTGACCGCCAATTTAACCCATCAGGGGGTGATTGAGGTAGAGGATTCCGCGGCGTTTGTGGTGGAGTTCCGCAGCGGGGTCTTCGGGACGGTCAACGCCACCAACTCCGCCGCGGAGGAGTGGCGGAGCATGCTCTCTGTCACCGGCACGGAACTCTGCCTGGAGTATGTCAACGAGAAGCCGGTCCACGTCGAGGGGCTCGATGCGGCGCGCGCCCGTGAAGTGGAAGAGGCGCTATCGCTCGAAATCAAGGAGCAGGTGGTCGGCAAGCAGTACTACGGCGTCGGGCACACCGCCCAGTTGGCGGATGTGGTCGATGCAATCCGGGAGCACCGCGCTCCGGAGGTGACGATTGCCGACGCCTGCGGCAGTGCCGCGCTGGTGATGGCGGTCTACGAATCCGCCCGTACCGGGAACTGGGCGGAGGTGCCGGAGTTCTGACACGTTCCGTAAGGTTCCGGAAGAAGAGAGAGCGTCCGCGGCAGAAGCCGGGGGCGCTTTTTCGTCGCTGACTTTGAACGTGGTCAGCGTTGAAATTCCACCCGGTAGCAATAGAGGGATTTATCCCATCCGTCCCGGACGAAACAGCCTTCGGCGGCGCCGATGGTCATGAAGAGCAGGAGATCGCCCCCGGGAATCCTCCAGCTGCTGCCAGTTGGAGAAGCGCACCAGCGGGTGGTGGTCCGGGCACATTTCCTCGACGGGGACGATCGATTTTCGTTTCAGGGTCATGGTTTCCGTATCGATCTCTCCGAGGGAGAGGAGGTTGCGCGGATCGCAGTTCCAGCAGGGTTCCGGGGAGATGCTCAGAACCGCGTAGACTTTCCCGTTCCGGCGGGAGACGAAAAGATCCTGAAAACTTCTGGGGGAGTAGACGGTTCCGCCGTCGTCGTATCGCAGAAACTCCGGTCGGCTCCAGTGTGCGCCGTTGTCGCGGGAAATGGAATACAGTTTCCCGGATGTCACACCCGGAATGCCGTCGCCGGGGAGCCGTGCTCCTGCCCGGAGCAGAACGAGAATCCGCCCGTCGGGCAGAATCGCGCCGTGCGGCTCATCCAGCCCCATACTGCTCTCCGTAAATTCTGCTACAGAACCGGTTTTTCCGGCGCTTCCTGCCGGAAGACCGGGGTGCGGAAGCGGAGTTTGAGAACGCGGATCTCTCCGGCGTCGACCGGCACGTCGAATACGGTTCGATACGGTTCGGTGAAGAATTCCGGGAAAATCCGGCGGCTGGCGGTCGGGGAGTTTTTCCCCGGTATTGAGCAGTTCCGCTTCGGCGATATCCGGGAACTGCTTCCCCGGCAGGACAAATCGGGAGGAGGCGGACGGCTCCTCCAGAATCCAGTAGAAGGTGTCGCCGCCGGGCTCGCCGGTGACCGGCTGCCGGGACGTGGAGAGGTCGGGCGCCGGTGTGGCGGTCAGCCCCTCGCGGACCTTCCGGTACCAGCTGCCCGCTTCGATCAGAATCTTCTCCGCCGGTTCCGGGAAACGGCCGTCGCCGTCCGGGCCGATGTTGATGAGAAAGTTCCCGCCGCGCGCCAGCGTCAGCGCGACCTTCGACTGGAAGAAGCTGCTGGAGTAATAGTCCTCGTCGCGCCGGAATCCCCAGCTGAACCGCCCCACCGAGTCACACCCTTCGTATTTGAGTGCGCCGCGGTTCTCCTCAGGAGCGCAGCGTTCGCTGGTGAGGTAGTCGCCCGGACCGCATCCCCGGTCGTTGATGACCGCTTCCGGCTGGAGGCGGCGGATCATTTCGTTGAGCGAGGGATCGTTCAGCTCCGCCGTATTCATATCCCACCAGATGCCGTGAAGCGTGCCGTAGTTGGAGCAGAGCTCGCGGATCTGGCCGCGCATGTATTCGAGGTATTCGGCGAGGTTGTGGCGCGCCGGGTCGGTCACCAGTTCGTGATGTCTCCCGCGGTTTGGGTAGGCCGGGTGGTGCCAGTCGACCACCGAGTAGTAGGCGACCAGCGGCAGAGAGCGCCTGTGGCACTCTTCGGCGAGCATGCCGAACACGTCGCGCCCGAACGGGGTCCGGGTCACGTTGAAGTCGGTGAGGCGGCTGTCGAACATACAGAAGCCGTCGTGGTGTTTGGCGGTGAAGACTAGATATTCGAACCCGTTCTCCTGAATGACGTCCAGCCAGCGGCGCGGATCGAAGGCCGCCGCGCGGAAGTTCTCCGCGTAGCGGCGATACTGCCCCACGGAGTGCGATACCGCCACAGTTCCTGTTCGTGGATGCCGCCGACGGCGTAGATGCCCCAGTGTATGAATAACCCCAGCCGTTTTTACGGAACCATTCCGGAAGATCATTTTTATTTTTCATTGGAATCACTTGCCTCATTCAGGTTTACGCGATACATTATACTTCCTGAACCGTTTGAAAACAATGTCTGAAACAGGAGATGATATATTGATTCCTGCAAAATATATCAGAATCGCCCGGCGATGGCAATTCCGGAATTGAAAATCGCGGCGTGGCAGTTCCTCGAACTGGCGGATTGGAACATCCAGTGGCCGATCCGCCCCTTCTGGCGGCTTTACTGGAACGACGCCCCCGGCGCGACACTCTCCTGCGACAACGAAACCTTTCTCCTCGAACCGGAACATATCGTGGTTCTGCCGCCCTACAGTTTCTTCTCCTCCCAACTTGCCCGACCGGTGAAACATTTCTTCATCCACTTCATGACCGGGGCGCGTTTCGCCGATCTGGAACGGCGCGTCACTGCCCTGCCGACGCCGGAGATGCTGCATACGATCATCCGTTCCGATGATCCGGCGGAACGGCAGGAGCTGCGCCTTTTCGCGCTCCTCTTCGAAGTGCTGGCTGATCTGCCGCGCCGCCGCGGCGGCGCCCGGGAGAGTATGGATCCGCGCATCCAGGAGGCGATCATCCGGCTGGACTCCCCTGCCTCGCAACCGGTGTGCCAACGGGATGATCGCCCGCGAACTCTGCATGGGGGAGAGCAATTATGCCCATCTCTTCCGCAAGTGCGTCGGAATCACGCCGCAGCAATATCTGAACCGTTCGCAGATGGACCGGGCGAGGATGCTGCTGCGTTCGAGCGGACGCTCCATCACTGAAATCGCACTGGAACTCGGGTTTGCCAACCGGTACCACTTTTCCGCTGTATTTTCCCGCTGCAACGGCATATCGCCGGCGGCCTATCGGCGGCGCAGTGCCGGCGGCGAAGATCTCCGCCGGAATTCGGCGGCAAACGACGACTGAACCGGGGCGGATCAGGCGCGGCGGCCGATCTTGCGGCAGACGCGGCGGGCGTTCTCCAGAATCTCCGCCTCGTGCGGGACGCGGCGGTTTTCCATCAGCACTCTTCCATCGCAGATCAGGGAATCGAGGCAGCTCGAATCGGCGGAGTAAACTAAATTGGCGGTGAGGTTGTAGTCGCCGACCAGCAGGGGATTGTCGAGATCGACGAGCAGAATGTCCGCGAGTTTTCCCTCGGCGACGATGCCGGAGTCGATGCCGAACGCCTCCGCACCCGCCCGGGTGGCGAGGGTGAAGATGTCGCCGTCGCGCCCGGAGGTGGGCAGCCCCGACTGGTTCTTGGCGGAGAGCGCGGCGAACTTCATCTCGTCGAGCATCGACAGATTGTTGTTCGACGAGCAGCCGTCGGTGCCGATGGCGACCCGGCAGCCGCCGCGTTCAAAGACGTCGTGGAAGCGGAAACAGCCGCTGCAGAGTTTCATGTTCGAACAGGGCATGTGCGCGATCACCGCCCGGCGCCCGCGGATCAGCTGGATCTCCTCGTCGGTGAGGTGGACGCAGTGCGCGAGAATGGTTTTTTCGCCGAGCAGTCCGAGCGAATCGAGGTAGACGATCGGCGTCATCCCGCCATGGGCGGCGCGGCACTCTTCGACTTCGCGGGCGGTCTCCGACGCGTGGATGTGGATCCACCGCCCGTCCGCGGCGGCGGCCGCGGCGACTTCGCGGAGCAGCGGCTCCGGCACCGTGTAGATCGCGTGTGGTGCGTGAGTGATGGTGATCCTCTCCGGCAGGGAAGGAGCAAGTTCCAGCAGTTCGGCATTGGCACGGCGGTTGCGTTCGAGCAGCCGGCCGTCGGGCCCGGCGATGTAGAGCAGCCCGATGGCGGCGCGCACGCCCATTTCGACGGCGGCGCGGATCGCCTCCTTCTGATGCCAGTACATATCCGAGAAGAACACGGTACCGGTCCGGATCATTTCGAGGATGGCCAGCCGGGTGCCGTGGTAGATGTCCTCCGGCGTGAGCCGGGCTTCCGCGGGCCAGATGTAGTCGTTGAGCCAGGTGAAGAGCTCCATGTCGTCGGCGTAGCCGCGCAGCAGCGTCATGGCCGCGTGGGTGTGGACGTTGAAGAAGGGTGGCACTGCGGCCAGGCGGCCGCCGCCGTCGAGCACCCGGTCCGCCGTGTGTGTGATGCGGGGGGCGATTTGAAGGATGCGGTTTCCTTCAATCAGAATGTCGCGGTGTTCGCCTTCGAGCAGGATGTCTTTGAGCAGAAGAGTGGAATTCATGATTCAGCGCATCGCCTCCAGACCGTCAAGCTCCGCAGTGATTTCGCCCGCTTCACGGACGGTGCGGAGAATCTCCTCCTCCTGCTCCGGCGTCGGCAGGTTGAGTCCGGCGGGCAGGTCGCAGGTCAGAAGCTGCAGGGCGCCGAAGTTGTCGAGCGCCATCGTGGGATCGATGTATTTGAGAAGCGTCGGCTCCTCCAGCACGAAGTTGAGCGGCTGCTTGCGGTTGAGCACGCGCTCCTCCGGAATCTCCGGCCCGAATTCATCCTCCACACCCATGTTGGCGAGAATTGTCTCTGAAGCGGCCAGTTTCGCCGCGTCGAACTTCCCGGCAAGGGCGTGGCGGATTCCAGTGGCGGTGACCACGCACCACGCGCCGTCGAGCGCTGCCTCCACCCCGGCGCGGTCGTCGAGGAGGATCAGGCGGCTTCCGGCGGGGACCGGAACCGTTTCGCGGTCGACGACGGTGAGCTCCGCGCCGCCGGAGAGCACATGCAGCGCGATGCCGCGCCCGACCTTGCCGCATCCAAAGAGAACGATTCTTCTGCCGTGGAAGTCGCCGAAGCCGAATTTCGCCATGCCGCGCCGGAATCCGTCGCCGGTGCCGAGGCCGGTTTCGATCACCTTGATCCGGCTTTCGTCGGCGAGGAAGACCGGGCGCGCCGCGTTCCGGTAGCGGTACATGCCGGAACGGGTGAGTTCGACAAAACCGCGCCGCACCGGCGTGTCGGCGTGGACTCCGGCGCAGTCGAGCACGACATCGTATGTTTCGTGTCTGGCCGCGTCATCGGCGATGCGGAGGCCGAACCGTGTCAGTTGCGGCAGAATCGCCGGATCGTGCGGAATTCCCCGGCCGACCGAGACGGTGAGGTCAGCGCCGCTGGCGAGCAGTGCGAGGTACTTGACGATGGTGTTGCGGAAGACCGGGGGTGCCGTCGAGCAGTTTTGCCCCGGCGAAGGGACGGTTTTTTTCCCAGAGGCGGATCTGTGCGTTGAGAGCCGGATGCTCTTCCGGACGGTAGAAGGTACCGAGATAGTCGGCAATACGATCGATATCCATGATGGAAATTCCTGAAATTGTGTTTCCGGTAATGTACCGCGGCGGGGGCGATATCTCAAGCCGCGGCGGGGAAAAAGTGTGAATTTCATATAAGACCGCTTGAAAAAATCAAATTTGACCCCTATACTTGAAATGAAAACACCCGGCATGGGTTCATCAGAGCGGGCGGAGACGCAGCGCTCCAGCCTGGCTCACCTGAAAGAGGGGGAGGTGCGGCATGTTGTGTCTGGATTGCGAATTGGCGGAAAACGGCATCGGCTGTTCGAGCGGAAGAGCCGGAGTTTGCGGCAGGAGTGCCGAAGTCGCGGCATTTCAGAATCTGCTGCTGGACTTCACCCGGAAACTGGCGCGCCAGATGGTGGAGAGAAGCTGCTCTTCAGAGCGGCTTGACCGCCTGATTGTCAAGGCGCTGACTGCGACGGCCGCCGGGATCAATTTTGACGAGGAGGAGCTGCGGCGGCTCTGTGAAGAGGTGGCGTCGGCATGCGGCATCCATTTCCCCCACAATCGGTTCGATCAGCTGGAGATTGCGGAGCGCAGCGGCATTGCGGGAGGGCGCTTGCGGCTCGGGAACGAACTGGCCGCCCGTCTGGCGCTGCTCTTTACCGGAATCCGGGGAATCGCGGTCTTCTACAGCCGGGCGCTTCGGCTGGGCGGTCGCGAGGATTTCATCTTTTCCTACCTGCGGCGGGCGCTCGCCTATTCGCTGCATCCGGACCTCAAACCGCGGGAGATGCTCAAGCTGCTGCTCGACTGCGGGGGTGCCGTCCGCGCGACACTGGATCTGCTCGACCGGGTGCAGGCGGCGGAATTCGGGGATCCCGCACCGGTTCTCGTGCGGAGCACACCGCGGAAAGGGGCGGGAATTTTGGTGACCGGGCATGATCTGGGGAACTCGCCGGTTTGCTTGCCGCGCTTGGGGGGAGCGGGATCAACGTCTACACCCACGGGGAGCTGCTTCCCGCGCATGGATATCCGAAATTACGTGAAAACGCTCACCTTGTCGGACATCTCGGCGGCGCATGGCAGACGCAGCAGCGGGATTTTCAGCAGTTTCCCGGCCCGATCCTGGTTACCGGCAACTGCGTGATGCCGCCGCTGCCGGAGTACGCGCCCCGTCTTTTCACCTGCGGAGCCGCTCATCTGGCCGGAATTCGCCACCTGAGTGAAGGGGAGTATGCGCCGCTCCTCGAGGCAGCCTCCGCTCTGCCGGGATTTACGGAGGATTCTCCGGGAGGGAGCAGCTCCGCGTCGGATTCGGCCGGGCGGCGCTGGAACGGCTTGCCGGCAAGCTGGCGGAACTGTTCCGCTCCGGAAAGGTGCGGCGCCTTTTCCTGATCGGCGGCTGTGACAGTCCGCAGCTCGGCCAGGATTACGGCACATCGCTGGCCCGGGCGGTGCCGGCGGACTGCATCGTGCTCACGCTGGGATGTGCGAAGTACCGGCTTCGCGAGGAGGTGTCCGGCGAGATTGACGGCATTCCGCGTTTGCTCGATGTGGGGCAATGTTCCGATATCGTCGCGGTGATGGAGTTGCTGGATACGCTCGGCGCGGCGTTGGATCTCCCGGCGGAACAGGTGCCGTTCTCCGTTTTCTTCTCCTGGCACGGGCAGAGTGCGGTGGCGATTCTGCTGGCTCTGCTTGCCGCCGGATTTCGCGACGTTCGCTTTGGACCGGTTCTACCGGCTTTCGTCACGCCGGAAATGCGGGAGATCATGGAGCGGCTCTTCAATCTTCGGCTGGGAAGTGTGCCGGACGAGGATTTTGCGGCGGCGCTTCAGACGGAGCCGGCGCGGTAGGGGGGAATCTGCGGCGGGGAGCGGGAGGTGTGCGGCGCCCGCTCCTTTTTTTCGGAGAAGTTCGTGTGAATTTCCGAATCCCGGCTTGCTTTTTCTCGGCGGAAGAAGTACTTTTTGAAAAAGTTTTCTCCGAAAGATCGTAATGAGAGGAATGTTTCATGTCGGAAGCGCAGATCGAAAAACAGATTCAAGCCCTGCTGGAGGAAATGACTCCGGCGGAAAAGGTCAATATGTGCCACGCGGTGACCAAGTTCACCTCCGGCGGCGTGCCGCGGCTGGGAATTCCGCCGCTTTCGATGTCCGACGGTCCGCACGGCGTGCGCGAAGAGATCGCTGCGGACAGCTGGGACGCCGTCGGCGGTGATCAGGATTACGCCACCTATCTGCCCACCGGAACCGCACTCGCCGCCACCTGGAACCGGGAGTGCGCCCGGCTGTTCGGCGAGGTGCTCGGCGCCGAGGCGCGCGACCGGGGCAAGGATGTGATTCTCGGACCCGGCGTCAACATGGTGCGCAGTCCGCTCTGCGGCCGCAACTTCGAGTACTACGGCGAGGATCCCTATCAGGCCGGCGAGTTGGCGGCGGAGGCGATTCAGGGAATCCAGTCGCAGGGGACCGCCGCCTGCGTGAAGCACTTTGCGCTCAACAGCCAGGAGCTGCGCCGGCATGAGGTGAACGCCACCTGTTCGGAACGGGCGCTGCGGGAACTCTATCTGCCCGCGTTCGAATCGGCGGTGGTGAAAGGCGGCGCGATGACGCTGATGGGGGCCTACAACCGCTTCCGCGGGCAGAAGTGCTGCCAGAACGACTACCTGCTCAACCAGATTCTCAAGAAGGAGTGGGGATTCGACGGGGTGGTCATCTCCGACTGGGCGGGGGTGACCGACACCTTCGAAGCCGCCCGGAACGGCATGGACATCGAAATGGGTACCGGCGAAGAGTATCACAACTACTATCTCGCCGATCCCTTCCTGCGCGCGGTCGAGAACGGCGAAATCGAAATGACGGTGCTCGACGACAAGGTCCGCCGCATCCTGCGGCTGATGTTCCGGCTCGGCATGATCGGTGACGGGAGCAGGCGTCCGGCGGGCGAGCGCAACACTCCGGCGCACCAGGCCGCCGCCCGCGCCATCGCTTCGGAGGCGATCACGCTGCTGAAGAATGAGAAGAGCCTGCTGCCGCTCGATGCCGGGAAGATCCGCAAACTTCTGGTGGTCGGTGACAATGCCGACTGCCGCCACCATTTCGGCGGTCACAGTTCGGCGGTCAAGGCGCTGTACGAAGTGACGCCGCTGGAGGGGCTGAAGCGCCTGCTGGAGGGGTCCGGAGTCGAGATCCGGAGTTTCCGCGGGTATCCGGTCGGGAGCGGGGCCGGACTGCCGATCCCGAGCTCCCCTGATGGGAATCGTCGATGCCGGGGCGGGGACCCGCGGCTGGAGCTGCGAGATCTACGACAATCACCGTCGTATCGGGGAGCCGGTGCGCAGCTTGCCGCTGGAGTCGCCGGAGTTCGACCCGGCGAAGGATCTGCCGGAAGAGCTGCGCGGCAAGGACTTCGGCGTCATGATCAAAGGAGTCCTCACCCCGAAGAAGAGCGAGGCGTGGACCTTTGTGCTCGACGGCTGTTCGCAGGCGTGCCTCGGCTGCGAAGGGGTCAATTTTGTGGAGAACTGCAAGAGCGAAGAGAACGTCTGCGGTACGGCAACTCTGCCGCTTGAGGCCGGACGCAGCTACAAGCTGGAAATTCCGGTCAATCTCCACGTCGGAATGCCGATCTATCCGGTCCGGCTGACCGCGGTTCCAGGCGGAGTCGGCGCCGCCGACGTGAAGGATGAGGAGCTTTTCGCGGCTGCCCGCGAGGCGGATGCGGTGCTTTTCTTCGGCGGACTCAATCACACCTTCGACGCCGAGGGGAGCGACCGAAAGGACATGGCGCTGCACGACGGACAGAACGAGCTTATTTCCGCGCTGGCGAAGATCAATCCGCGCATCGCGGTGGTGCTGGTCGGCGGCTCTCCGATGGAGATGCCGTGGATCGACGAGGTGCCCGCCGTGGTCCAGATGTGGTACGCCGGGATGGAGGCGGGCAATGCGATTGCCGATGTGCTCTTCGGCCGGGTGAATCCCTCCGGCAAGCTGCCCTTCACCTTCCCGAAGCGGCTTGCCGACAGTCCGGCCCATGCGCTCGACGACTACCAGCCGCTGATCTGCCATTACGCCGAGGATCTGCTGATGGGGTACCGCTGGTTCGATACGAAGCAGATCGAGCCGCTCTTTCCCTTCGGCCACGGCTTGAGTTACACCGCCTTCGAATACGGGGGAGCCGATGGTCGAGACGGACGGCGACGAGGTGGTTCTCCGGATGAAACTCGCCAACGTCGGCAGCCGTTCCGGCCGGGAGACCGTCCAGCTTTACATCGCGCCGCCGAAGTCGGTGTTCTTGCGTCCGGCGCAGGAGCTGAAGGGGTTCGCCAAGGTCGCGCTGGAGCCCGGAGAGAGCCGGGAGGTGGAGATTCGCCTGAACGCGCGGAGCTTTGCGATCTACCATCCGGACAAACGGGAGTGGTTCGTCGAGCCGGGCCGCTACCTTCTCCGCCTCGGCGCGAGTTCACGGGACATTCGCCGGGAGATCGCGGTCGAACGCTGAACTCCTGACTGAAAGGCGCAGCCGGTCCGGAAAGGTCACGGCTGCGTTTTTTCTTCTGTGGGAGAGAATACGACCCGCAGCCAGCCGGAGGCGGGATCGTCGTCCGATTCAAAGGAGAGTTCGCCCACCCAGCTGCGCCGGTCTTCCGGCGGTGGGGGGCAGGGTGGTGCGTCCCTCTTCCGCGAGATGGAGCAGCGTGCGCAGCGTCTCCGGCGGGCGGCCGGTGGTGTCGCGCAGCTCCAGCTTCCCGACCTGTTCGCCCCGGCGGCGGATGGCCTGCACCACCTCCCACTGACAGCTCAGCGTCGGTCCGTGCCGGCCGTCGCGGGTTCCGGCGGCGGCGTGGATCCGTATCGCAAGGAGCAGCGTCGTGACCAGCAGAAATCCGGCGGTCCAGCGGGCGATCCGTTTCCCCGGTTCTCCGGTCGATTCGATGCCGATCCAGACCAGCAGAAGCGCCGGGAGAACCATGAGCGCGGAAACGGGGGAACCGAAGGGCCGCCGCGGCGAGAAGGAGGGCGATCCAGAGTGCCGACAGCAGGAGCGTCGTCCGGGGCGTGTCGAACTCCCGTCGGCAGAACAGGCGGAAAATTCCCGTCAACGCGAATCCGGCAAGCACGAGAGCGGCGACGATTCCGGCGGTTGCGGCGAGAAGGCTGTGATATTCCGGCAGCCAGTTTGTCGCGAACAGAGAGCCTCCGAGCAGCCGCAACCCGTCCGGGAAAACGTTCTCCGCGTTTTCCGGCGGAGTGAGCAGCAGCGGCGGAAGCGGAATCAGCACGCAGCCGGCGAAGAACCACAACCGCTTGCGGCGTCCGGAACTGCGCAGCAGCTCCGGCAGAACCAGTGCAGCGCAAAGCAGCAGGAGCGGAAGCCGGAATCCGGTGCCGTCCGGCATCCGGCAGAGGTGCCGGACGGCCGGTGATGCGAAGAGCAATGCCGCCGGGTAACGCCAGTCGAATCCCGCCGCGGTTCCGATTCTCCGGAGGGAAAAGAGAATCACCGCCGCGCAAAGCAGGCTCTGAAGCAGAACCTCACCGGTCGGATCGACGGTGAAGAGCAGCAGAAGCTGGGTGAGGCGAACGGCCCGGGGATCGAGGCCGGGAAGGTCGCCGCTGTAAAACACGTTGGCCTTGTCGGCGGCGAGCGCCGCGGCATGAATCTTCGCTTCGGCAGCCGACCACGGCACATCGCCGGGGAAGAGCAGCCAGAGCAGGAGCGCCCCCGCGACCAGCAGCGTCAGCGACTTCGGATGCGGAAGGGATTCCGGCAGCAGTGCCCGGAGTTCCGCCCGGCAAGGGCGCAGCGGCCACAGCGCCGCGAAGACGAGGAGTCCGAGCAGCAGAAGCGAACCTGGTTGTTTCAGACCCAAGAGCAGTGTGCCGAGTGAGAAGGAGGCCATGGGATACAGATCTTTCCACACCTCCGGATTCAGAAAATAGGTCCGGATTCCGTTGAGCGGAAAGAGCCGCATCCCCCCCTGAAAGAAGAGTTCCCAGGTCATGCCGTAGAGCGGATTGCGGAACTGTTCGGCCACCATCGGCGTCGCCGAAGCGATGGCGAGCATGTTAAAGCAGGAGAGGGCGGCGAGAGCCGGCAGCAGGAGACGGAAGAGGCGGTTTTGAGGCCGCCACGTCGCGGCGAGGAAAATCAGACACGGCACCAGCGGGATCAGATAACGGGCCGTGGTGGTGGAGCCGCCGTGCCAGCCGTTGAATCCGGCGTTGATCCAGACTCCGGCGAGAAACGCGCCCGCGGCACACCATGCCGCCGCGCGGTCGCGGCGGAGCAGCTGGAGAAAGCCGGGAATCGCCGCCAGCAGCAGGGGGGAGGCGAGAAAGAGTCCGCGATAGGAGCCGAAGAGAAGTTTCAGGGCGATCAGGGGAGAGAAGGTTCCCAGCACGCCGCCGGTTTTTTTCCGCTTCCAGAAACTGCGGATTGTTGAACATGGTCGCCGGGGTGAACGGGGCGCCGAAGCACCAGGCGTGGTATCCGGCGAAGAGGAGCAGCATCGGCATGCCGCCGGCGATGAATTTTCAGATGGTCTTCGGGGAGCGCAGCAGAAGATAGACCCCGAATGCCGCGGTCCCGGGCAGCGCGAGGTAGTCGGCGAGAACGGAGGCCCCGCACCAGAAGCCGCAGAAGAAGAGGTCGTATTTCCCGTTCCGGACCAGGTGGAAGAGGGCGAAGATCAGCGTTGCTGCCGCCAGCGGGTGCCCCCACATCATCGTGCTGTAGGGCCAGAGCGGCGTCGCCAGAGCGGAGGCGAGCGCCCAGAAGGCCGCCCGTCGTTCGCCGCAGCCGAGGCGGAGGAGCGTCAGATAAAGCAGAACGGCGGCGACAGCGACCGGCAGGACCGAGACGAAGAGGTTGATCGCCCAGGCGTTGAACATATCCAGCCGGGGAGGAACGGCGCCGCGGTGGAATGGATACTCCAGCAGGTAGAGCGCCGCGTAGACCGGAATGCCGAGCAGACTTGCGCCCGGCGCCTTGTTGGAGTAGTAGTGGCCGTCGTGAAATGCCCAGTCGCCGGTGTTGACAGTCTTCTGCGCGTCAACCAGAAAGTGGTCGATCCGGAAGGAGAGAAAGTCCGGCGTACCCGGTTCGACGAAAGAGTAGATCATGTCGTAGCGGGCGTTCTGGTTCCAGCCGCCCTGCGCGTAGAACCAGCCGCAGCAGAGCAGGACGGCGAGAAAGATTGCGTTTGCCGGACGGCGGAAAAAATCAGGGAGTTTCACCGTTGCGGGAGCCTTTCATCAAGCCGCGCCGCTCGGGAGGAAGTTTTTCCAGGGCAGCAGGTTCCAGCGGGCCAGCCGGTAGCGGAGACCGGCATGGAGACAGCCGAGGCCGTAGACGGCGCTGCGGCGGAAATTGATGCTCGATGCTTCCGGGAAGTACCGGGTGGGACAGCTCACTTCGGCGATGATGGCGCCGCTCCAGGCGATCTGGACGAGCATCTCATTGTCGAAGATGAAGTCGTCGGAGTTGCCGGAAAGATCGAGCGATTCGAGCAGTTCCGGGAAAAGGCGCGGTACCCGGTATGGTATTCCGAGAGCTTGATGCCGAGAAAGCCGTTCTCGACCAGCGTGAGAAAGCGGTTGCTGATGTATTTATAGAGCGGCATTCCTCCGGCCAGGGCTCTGCCGCCGAGGATGCGCGAACCGAGCACACAATGGTAGAGGCCGCTGCCGATCATCGACGCCATTGCAGGAATCAGCAGCGGGGTATACTGGTAGTCGGGATGGACCATAATGATGATGTCGGCGCCGGCGTCGAGGGCGAGTTTGTAGCAGGTCTTCTGGTTGCCGCCGTAGCCGCGGTTCCGTTCGAGCCGGTGGAAGATGACTCCGTCGAGGGTGCGGGCGATGGCGGCGGTTTCGTCGCTGGAGGCGTCGTCCACCACCACCACCTGGTCGACGAAGGGCTGTGCGATCACCTCCCGGTAGGTGCGGAGCAGAGTTTCCGCCGCGTTGTAGGCGGGCATGACCACTACGGCTTTCTTGTTGTTGTACATGGAAGTGCTTTCGTATCCGGATTTTTTTCAAAAATAGCGCGACTTGCGCGCTTTTGCAACCGAAAGCCGGAAAAAGTCGCGGGAAAAGCTGTTCCCGTTTCTTTTTTCCGGCAAAGGGGGAGAAATTTGGGATTGCATTTCCGGGAAAGGGGCGCTATGTTACCTCATTCTCAACCAAACCGGGAAGGAGAGTATGAAACAGACACCTGAAACAGTAGTGCTGGTGAATTTCGGCTGTGAAGAGATCCAGAAATTCGCCCGCGCCATCCGGGACCGGCACATCTACACGATGGTCATGCCGTACACCGTTCCGGCGGAACGTGTGATGCAGGAAGCGCCGGTCGGGCTGATTCTCTGCGCCGATGCCGGAACTCCGGCCAGACCGGAGCTGCGGGCGAAGTTCGACGCCCTGAAGCTGCCGACGCTCGATCTTTGCGGCGGAGTGGCCGGAAAGGTCGATGAGGCGGTCGATTTCTGTCGTGCGAAGTGCGGCTGCACCGGCAGCTGGACCATGGAACGCTTCATTGAGGAGGCGATTGCGGACATCCGGAAACAGGTCGGCGACCAGAAGGTGGTGCTCGGTCTCTCCGGCGGCGTGGACTCCTCGGTGGTGGCGGCGCTGATTCACAAGGCGATCGGCAAACAGCTCACCTGCGTCTTCGTCAACCACGGACTGCTGCGCAAGAATGAGCCGGAGATGGTGCAGAAGATCTTCGCCCGCAATTTCGACATGAACCTCTGCTACATCGACGCCTCCGACCGCTTCCTCGACAAGCTCAAGGGCGTCGCCGATCCGGAGCAGAAGCGCAAGATCATCGGCAAGGAGTTCATCGACGTCTTTGCGGAAGCGGCGGCGAAGATTGACGCGCCGTTCCTCGGGCAGGGGACGATCTACCCGGACATTCTCGAAAGCATTCCTCTGGACGGCAATCCGAACGGCGTCATCAAGAGCCATCACAATGTCGGCGGCCTGCCGAAGAACATGAAGTTCAAGCTGGTCGAGCCGGTGGAACGGCTCTTCAAGGACGAGGTGCGCACGGTCGGGCGGATGCTCGGGCTGCCCTCCGAACTCATCGACCGCCATCCGTTCCCGGGGCCGTCGCTCGGCGTCCGCCACGTCGGACCGATCGAACGCAACACGCTGGCGATGCTGCGCGAAGCCGACGCGATCGTGACCGAGGAGCTGACCAGAGCCGGCTGGTACCACAAGACCTGGCAGACCTTCGCGATCTTCGTGCCGGTCAAGACGGTCGGAATTAAGGATGGCCACCGCTCCTACGAATATGTGATCGCGATCCGTTCGATCAACAGCGTGGACGCAGTGACCGCGCAGGTGGTACGTCTGCCGTGGGAGCTGCTCGAAACGATGATGTATCGAATCGTCCGCGAAGTGGACGGCGTGAACCGGGTGGTCTACGACATCACGGCGAAGCCGCCGGGCACGATCGAGTGGGAATAAGCCTGTACGGGGATTCCGTTACAGGTGGAAGCGGGAGCTTTTCCATGATGGGAGGCTCCCGTTTTTCATTTTACTCTTCACGCGCGACAGGGACCGGTGGAGTCGCGGATATGCAGCAGGTTCGGCACCAGAATCGCTCCGCCGCCGGAACCTTTCCCGTGCATTCGCAGATGCAGTTCGTCGAGGGCCCGCCGGGCCAGCTCCTGATAGTCGAAATCGATCGTGGTCTGCGCCGGCGTGAGATAGCAGGAGATGCGGGGCAGTTCGAAGGTGACCAGTGAGACATCCTCCGGAATCCGATACCCTGCGTCCTGAATGATCTTCGCCGCCGGGATTCCCAGCGACTGATGGATCATGTGAATGGCGGTGAAGCCCTGCGACAGAACCGCCTTGATGCCGTCCTCCAGCGAAGTCTCCGAGAGGACGAACTGGAAGTTCCGCACCGAATCGCCCAGCTTGAGCCGGGCCGCCTCCCGCAGAAACTCCTCTTGGCCGCGCCGGTATTTCTCCTCTTCGGCGTCGACGAAATGGATTCGGGCGATCCGGCGGTGGCCGAGCTGCTGCAGATGTTGCAGGACAATCCGGCTTCCGTCGCTGGAATCCGGGTCGATGGAGCAGATTTTATCGAATGCGGTACCGTAGCTGTTGATCATGACCAGCGGCGTCGCCCGTTCCTCGACCCACTTTCTCGCCCAGCTCTTGTTGAAGATCAGGGAGACGGCGCCGTCGTAGAAGCAGTCGGGAATTTCATGGATATTCTGTTCGAAGACGGTGTGACAGACCCACTTCCGGGCGCAGGCGTTTTTCACCAGGGCATCCAGCATCAGCGGGCCGTACATGCCGCTGGTATCGCGGACGATCACGACGATCCGGACCTTGTGACGGTTCGCGGTGTTCCGATAGTTGAGCCGCTCGGCCGCCGCCAGCACCCGCGCCCGTATTTCCGGCGATACGTTGGGCTGCCCGTTGAAAGCCCGCGACACCTGCGGACGCGAGCAACCCGCTTCCCGCGCCAGATCCTGCATGGTGATTTTGTTCGTCACGATTCGGCCTCCCGGCAGATAAGGTGCCACAGGTGGGGCGACTTTTCAAGTCATTGTTCATTTTGTTTCAGTATTTTCCGGTCTGCGGCCCTTGTCAGTCCGGGAGTTTTACGGTATAATTATTGCCGTGATGCACGGATGTTCCGCGAGGAAGAAACGGTTTCGGAATCAGGAAATCCGAAAACGTTCTTGGAGGATTCTAATGAGGAATATGAGAAATTTCGCTGGAAATTGGATGCTGTTCGTCAACGGCAGGGAGTGGAGCCGCTCCCCTGACGAAATGTGGAGGGAAACGGCGCGGGAGTGGAAGATCGACGGCCCGTACACTTCAATGGTCATCAATACGAACCGTTTCGATGGAGAATAAAACAACGGAAGGGACTTTCCATGAAGAAGAAATTTACTCTTATCGAACTCCTCATTGTAATCGCGATCATCGCAATCCTGGCAAGCCTGCTTCTGCCTGCTCTGAATAAGGCGAGAGAAAGGGGCAAGGCGATAAATTGTGTCTCAAGAATCCGGCAATGCGGGATAGCCGCCATCACTTACAGTGACAGCTTTGATGGTTATCTCTGTCCGACCGGCTGGGAAGGGTTGGACCTGGCTCCGACACCATGGAGCACAACATTGCTCAACCTGAAATTTCTTGATCCGAGAGGCATTCGGGAGTGTCCGTCCATGGCGCCGTCACCCACTGGTTCCAGCATGTCCAGGACTTATGGCATGGTTGCTTATTACAAGGCGGATTCCACGTTTTGGGACCAAACCTATTTTCCATTTTTGAATATGAAACGGATTTCTAAATTTTATAAATGGACCTCCTCCATTAAAAAAGCCATCCGATGTTATTTATCTGGCTGATTCCGCGGACTTCGATGCCGACGGAAACGCATGGAGGCAAAGCTGGATGTTTTACTTCTTCCCCAATGCGTCAACAGGCAATTACAAGATCCATATGCGGCATAACCGGAAAGCAAATGCGTTTGTCCTGGATGGGCATGTCGGATCCTATGGGAGTTCAACACTGATAAACCGATACAAATTCATGAATAAAATCAATGACAATTCCGGTGAATTGTTTTATTAACTTGAACAGGAGGAAAAAGTTCCATGGATCAACGGAGAATTGTATTTTGCGCAGCCGTTCTGGGGCTGCTGTGCAGTGTCGTCTCGGCGGCTCCCCAGGCGGGATGGCGGCTTGATAAAAATGCAAAATGGGAAACGGAGAACGGGAAAAAAATCCTCACGGTTTTCGCTCCTGAAGCAGTTTCACAGTCGTTTCAAATACAGAACATCGACATGACACCTTACATCGGGAAGGATATCCTTCTGAAAGTGGATATCCGGGCAAACGATGTAAAAAAGCCTAAAAACACGATGTACCATGGAGTGAAATTCATGCTGATTCTCCGGCAGAACGGGCGGAAACAGTATTTTGAAACGCGGATGACCGGTTTGCGTTACGGAACCTATGACTGGACAACCACTCAGATCATGCTTTCCGTACCGGAAAACATTGCCAAAAAAGCAGAACTTGTTGTCGGCCTCCAAAAAACGTCCGGTACGGCGGCATTTCGCAACTTCTCCATTCAGGAAATTAAACACTACTCTCCGGAACTTCCGGAAAATTTCCGATGCGAATACACTGAATCCGCAAAAAGGCTTCCGACTTTGCGCGGTGTGATGAGCCCGCAACCGTTGAAACTGAAAATGGAAGATATCACGGAACTTGGCCGATGGAAGGCCAATGTCATGCGATACCAACTGAATGTTCCACGGAGTCTGGCCAGCGATCCGGCGAAATACCGGAACTGGCTGGAACGCTGCCTGAAGAATCTGGACAATCTGCTCCCCGAGTTCAAAAAAGCAAAACATTTACGTGATTCTTGATATGCACACCCCGCCGGGCGGGCGGTACGGCAAGATGCAGCTGCTGGGAACCGCCTCCGATGGAAAACGGGCGCAGGCGACCCCGCAAAGCGCATTCCGGATGTTTTTTGAAGATACGTATAAAGATCTGTATCTCTCCTGTTGGAAAGAGATTGCGGAACGCTACAAGGATCAGGATATCATTGTCGCATACGATCTGGTCAATGAGCCGGATCAGAGCATGAGCATGCCCAAATACGACTATCTCTGGCTTCAGGAGCAGGCGGCGAAAGCCATCCGGAAGATCGATCCGGAAAAACTGCTGATCGTCACCTGCGATGAATGGGCGAAAGCGAGAACTTTTTCCCAAGCTGCGGCCGCTCCCGTTGAAGAATGTTCTCTACACGTTCCATTTCTATTCGCCCGGAGAATATACCCATCAGGGAATCGCCGATCAGTTCAAGCAGGCGAAGCAGGGGAAGATCAAAGGCTATCCGGGGAAATATGACGGTTACTGGTTTGACCGGGAACAGATGCGCGTTTCAATGAAACCGGTGCGGGATTTTCAACTGAAATATGGAGCGAAAATCTATGTCGGGGAATTCTCCGTCATACGCTTTGCCGAAGGAGGGGCGCAATATCTGGAGGATGCCATCTCTCTGTTTGAAGAGTATGGCTGGAACTGGACGTATCACGCCTTCCGGGAATGGGATTACTGGAGTGTCGAGCACAGCGATGACATCAATGACATCGCGCCGACGAAACAGGATACGGATCGGAAAAAAGTCCTCCTGCGCTATTTTCAGAAAAATAAATTCGGTTCAGGCAATTGAGTGGAAGCGATATGAATGGAAGCATATTTCTCTGCGACGACAAGTATTGGCGAAAGCAGAAACTTACCCTGCCGGAGGATGTACGTCTTGGCCTGAATCGTCGGGCGGATGCGATTCTGGCTGAACCGGAATTAAGTGTCACCCGGCGGACGGTGCCCACGCACACGGGAAACATTCATGACTACATCAGCCTCTCAAAATACAACTGGCCGAATCCGGATACGCCTGATGGTCTTCCCTGGATTTACCGGGACGGAATTGTCAATCCGGAGTATGAAAAATATGACCTGTTTCCGTTGATACGGATGTGCCGCAACGTCGGAATTCTGACCGCGGTCAGTCGCCTTTCCGATCGCATGGAGTGTGCGGAAAAAGCCGGCAGATTTTTAAAATGCTGGTTTCTAGACCCGGAAACGGCGATGACTCCTCATCTCAAATTTGCGCAATTCACCCCCGGTAGTTGTTCCGGGCATCCAGCCGGACTCATCGATGGACATTTTTTCTGTGAACTGCTGGAAGCTGTGGCATCTCTGCCGTTCACAAAAGAGTGGACTCCGGAAAATCTGGCGCAGCTGCGCCGCTGGTTTACGAATTACTTCTTCTGGCTGATCGGAGATCCGTTTCCGCGAAAGGAAGAGGCTCTCCGGAACAATCATGGGACATGGTATGATGTTCAGTTCGTTGCAACTGCGGGTTTTTCTGAATCATTCGGAAATCGCCCGGCGCCAGCTTCTGGAAAAGTCTATCCCGCGTTTATCCGTGCAGTTGATGCATCCGGGATTCCAGCCGTTCGAACTTGGCCGCACCTTGTCTCTCACCTACAGTGTTTTCAATCTGGAGGGGTGGAGTCGGCTTGCCGCGTATGCGAAGCGGCTGGGCGTCGAACTCTGGAATCATCCAGGCTGTGACGGAACCACATTGAAAATGGGATTTCAATTGCTGATTCCGTTTCTGTGCGGAAAGCAAAGATGGGAACATCCTCAAATCGGCCCCCTGCCGAATTCACGCAGACTCTTTGCTCTGGTGAATGATTTTCTCGAACCGCTGGAAGAGTTCACTCCCGGAGAAGAACTGGCCTGCATTCCTCCGGAAAGCTGAATTAATCCAGAGAGATTATTTCCACGCTTTTAATAAGCGGCGGAGTGTCCGGAAATTCCGTTTCCGGCTGTTGCAATTCCCCCTCCGGCGGAGTATATTAATGCCGGATTGAATGGATAACTGCCGGAGGAAAATCGAATGCGAGCCGGAGAATCGGTGGTCTGCCCTCATTGCGGGAACGGACCGTGGTGAAGACGAAGACCGTCACCGACGGGTGGCGCGTCTCCGGAACCCGTTTTGTCTGTGTTCTCTGCGGCGGCGAACTCGGTTCTCCGGAAAAGGCGCAGGAGAAAGCCGATTCGTCGGCGAAACGCGCCGCGGACCGCTTCGCCTCGCTGCTCGGCGACGGCGCCGAAGCCGCGCCGAAGGCGGACCTTTCCCCGGATGAAAACTACGGCCGCTTCTGCCGGAACTGCGTGCACTTCATCGAACACCCGTTCCGGCCGCTCTGCGGCAGAGACGGCCGGGCCGCCGATCCGATGGGGGAGTGCGGCGAATTTGTAAAAAAAAGGTGAATCTTCCATGCCGGACTCCTGCTTCAAAAAACAAGTCGGAACGGGCCGCCGCATTCGAGGCGGCCGATCTTTATGTGGTCATTTCGTCGGAATTCACCCTCGGGCGGCCGGTGATGGAGATCTTCGAAGCGGCCGCCTCCGCCGGAGTGACGCTGATCCAGCTCCGCGAGAAGGAGAAGGGCAAGAAGTTCCTGTACGATCTCGCGGTGGCCTGCCGCCCGGTGGCCAACCGGTACGGAATTCTGCTGATGATCGACGACCATGTTGATGTGGCGCTCGCCGCCGGAGCCGATGGAGTCCATCTCGGGCAGGAGGATCTGCCGATCGAGGCCGCGCGCGCGATTGCGCCCGAACTCTGGCTCGGGAACTCCACCCACAATCTGGAGGAGGCGCTCGCGCGGCGAGCCGGGGCCGATTACATCAACATCGGTCCGATCTATCCGACCCGGACAAAAAGCGTCTCCTGCGGCGCACTCGGCGTGGAGGCGATCCGCCGCATCGCCCCCGCAGGTGAATCTGCCCTTTTCGGTGATGGGCGGCATCAAGGCGGTGCAGATCCCCGAACTTCTGGCCGCGGGAGCCCGCCACATCGCGATGGTGACCGAGGTGACCCAGGCGCCGGATGTCGCCGCCAAGGTGCGCGAACTGCGCGCGCTTTTCCGGAACTGAGTTCGTATCGTCCCGAGATCATCCCGGGAGGTGACGGAGCATGAAAATGCCGGATTCCCTCCCGCTCGTTCTTCCTGCGCCGGTGACGCCGTTTCCCGTTGCCGGTCAGGCCCCGCCTCCCGCAGCAGGCAACAGCCGTTTCCAACTTTCGGAATCTCCAGAAATATTTTTCTTCTGAAGCAGCCCATCGGGGGGGAAGTATAAAAAGGTGATATTTCAATAGGTAATGTAACATCACTGCAATTGCTTTTCTGTTCAATCCGGTCCATAATTAATATGACAATTGAGAAGACGGTCAGATCTGGAACGACATCTTGACTGTGGAAGGAAAATGGAATCGGAAAAGGAGGTTGCTTGGATGAGATTGGGGTGTAGCCTGTTCCCTGCGGCGGTGGCAGCTGCTTGTTGCGGTGGCGGCGGATGCCAAAGTGATTTTTTGGAGTCGGGGCCATTCGTTCTGCCCGTCAGGGATGGAATTTTTCCTGTTGTTGCGTCCGACAATCAGATGGGAGAATAGTTGAACATGAGAGACCGCCGGATTTTTACTCTTATCGAACTCCTCGTCGTGATCGCGATCATCGCAATTCTGGCAAGCATGCTTCTGCCGGCGCTCAACCGGGCGAGGGAGAGGGCCCGGGGAATCACCTGCCTGAACCGCCTGAAGCAGATCGGCACACTGGTGGGGCTCTATACCAACGACTACAAGGGCACCATCAACATCTGGGAGAAAAACGGGCCCCATTACTATGGACACCTGCTGTACTACTCGAATATGCTCGGCAATGTCGACGGCAAATCGATCGAGACCCTGACCTGTCCCGCTCTTGAAGTCAAAATGACCGATGACTGGGTATACACCGCTCTGGCGCAGCAATACGGTTCTCTCCATGCGGGGGTCGATCTGGATTATCAGAAGAACTTCAACAACGCATACAAGCTGGTGACGGTTTCCGAATCGGAGAAATACATGGTTTTGAATCTGCCCGGGCTCCGGCATGCCTCGAAGTTCCCGATCTGCTTCGATACCATCGATACGACCACCGGTCGTTCCGCGTTGCAGATGAATGACAAAAGCGGAAAAATCGGTTTCCATTTCCGCCACGGGGGAGCGCCAATCTGCTCTATGCGGACGGCCATTCCGGAGGGAAAAATCCACGGGCGCTCTGGAATGAGTTTATCCGCAACAAGGCGCCGCTCAACGGCTTTTTGACCCACCCGCTGGTTTATCGACTGGACAATTACAAGCTCAATTATGTCTTCTGATCCATTCAGAGAATCGGAACATCAATGAAAATCATTGTATAAGGATCTTTTCTCATGCACCACGCCCGCTTGCGAACCGCATTGCAGAAGCTGCTCCTCTTCTGCTGGCTTCCCGCCTTTGGAGCTGCTCCGGAATTCACCCCGATGGAATCCTGCTTCTCCGGCTCCCCCGGCTCGATGCCGCAGGGATGGATAAACTTTAAGAATGCGGAATCCGGCACCGGACTCACCAATAATTTTCAGTGGGATGGACACCCGGTGTTTCGAATTGTTTCCGGTAAAGACACCGCGGTGATCCACTCCGGCACCTTTGAGTTCCCGTCCAAGGGGATCCTCCGCTTTTCCGTCTGGGCTCGCGCAACCGTCAACAACGCGAGAATCAAGCTGCTGATCGTCGGCGACAGCTACAGATCGTACCGGACCCGGGAGGCGAGGTTGACCGAGACGTTTCAGCGCGTTACTGTCGAAATGCCGGTTCCTGTGAAGATCTTGAAGAGCAACACATTCTGGTTCCGGATCGACGCGCCCCCGACCGGAAACGATTTTCTGATCGCGAAGGTGAAAACGGAACTGCTCCCGCCGGTAGAGGTCGCCCGACAGACCGGAAACATTCTGACGAACGGCGAATTTCATTTCGGCGCCTCCGGATTCCAGCGGGAATATTACAATCGCATCGTTCTGGATAAAACGGCCCCGGTCTTTCAGGACAACCGTTGCGTTCTTGCCGGACCGTACTTTCTCTTCAGCGACGCCTTCACCTATCGACCCGGAACGGTTTATACGGCGGTGGCGCGGATGAAGCGCGCCGTGAAGGGAAAACCGGCCACCGCCCGTCTCATCCTGTTGCCGTTTCATTACAGGGGCTTCATTCAGAGAGAGTTTCCGCTTGAGGATGAGTACCGTACCTATGTGGTGCAGGGAGAGCTGCCTCCCTCGCGCTACAACCGGATGGCTCTGCGAGTGGATGCGCTTGACGGCACGGTGGAGATCAGCCGCCTGCAACTTGTGGAAGGTCCCCGGAAAGAGTTTCTGCCGCGTCCCTCCGTCGAACTGGGTGTCACCGGTAATATCAATTTTGACGCCGGAGACACCGGCGCGAAGCTGAATATTCGTCTGCTGCAGAATGAGACTCCCCGTGCGGACTTTCTGGCGGTGGAGGTTCGCGATGCATTCGGTAAAATTGTACGAAGTGAAAAGATTGCAGTCCCCGCGCAAAAGGAGTTCACTTTTCCGCTGGCGGTGGATACCTCGCTGCGAGGCGTATTCTTTGTCACTCTCTCATTCGGGGGCGACACTGCCAAAGCCCGCTACGCGGTCGTGAAAAAACTGAAGGGAAAAACTTTTTCGCAGAATATGCTCGCGGGTCATCTTCAGCCGCTTCAGAGTCCGGATCTCTCTCTCTTCGAGCGGTATCTGCCGATCTCTCCGAACATCAACCGTTTCTTCATGGAAGGAGGGAAAGAGGCGTTGCGACTGATGGAAACGGAACCATTCCGGAAACAGTACCGCACATTTCCGTTCAAGAACGTGATCTGCCTGAGATGGGAGGATCTGCACGAATCGGGATTCGACACCTGGCTCGAAAACAAATTGACTCCGGAACTGGAGAAAAAGATTCTGGCCAGATTGGAGCGTTTTGCCGGAATCGCGCGGGAATGCAACTTCTACGGAGTGGAGCTTTTCAATGAGCCCCATCTCTGGAAAGTTCGTTCCGGCAACAATATCGGTTCGGCATCCATGCCGCCGGAAAAGACCGCGCGACTGTACGCGAAGGCGTATCCGATTTTGAAGCAACATGCGCCGGAGCTCAAGGTGTTCGGACCGTGTACTCATTTTCAGGAGACACAGTATAATGAGCGGTTTCTGAAAGCGGGCGGCGCGGATCACATTGACGCCTTCACCTTCCATTCCTACAATGAGGATCCCGACTCAGACCATGTGGCCGAGCAGAATCTGGAACTCAAAAACTGGTTGCCCGCTTCCGGCCGGATCTGCCGGTGATCAATACGGAGATCTATTACGGGGTGCGCGATCACAGTCAATCGGCAAGCGATGAAGAGAGTCGGCGTGCCTACTTCAAGAATTCTGAACTGGAACATGCCGCCGTCTACGCCGCGTTCTACGCGAATTCGGCGGCATCGGGGGTGCCTTTTTCCGCCTTCAGTCCATCCTGGCTCTGCGGCGGAGTTCCGAATACGCCGCAGCACTATGTGCTTGCTTCCGGTGCGGCGCTCAATGCGGCGATTGAACTTCTGGGGAATTGCGGAGAGGAGAGCAGGATTCTCCATCTGGACTCACAGATCCGCTGCTTCCTGTTCCCGCAGGCGCAGGGAGGGGCGGTGGCCACGTTGCGAGTCATTCCCTCCGGAAACTCCGTCGACATCCGGGCGCATCTGCCGGAAGGGATTCAGATTTACGATCTCTTCGGGAATCGTATCTCCTCCCGGAATGTGAAACTCTCTTCGGCGATCCACTACCTGAAGTTCGCTCCCGGAATGGACGCGGAAAAAATTCTGAACGATCTGCCGCTGGATGGGCTGCCGTTTCCGTTTGATGCATCTCTGACCATCTGGGATGTGAATACGCTGGCGGTGAAGGTTCGCAATCGCGGCAGAAAGCCCGGGGAGCTCTCGGTTCAGCTGAAGAAACTGCCGGGAAACTGGATTGCGAAGACTTCCATTTGCACGCAGAGGATCGCTCCTCAGGAGGAGAAGCTTTTTCTTTTCCCCATGCGGGAAATGCCATTGAACCGGGTCGGTGAACAGTCGGTGATTTTGGCTCTCCGGGCAGAGGGGGACAGCAGGATTTTCTGCGCCGTCTGAATGCCTTTCCGGTCCGTTACAGTGCGGATTTCAAATTCCGGCCGCAGGATTATGCGTTTTATGGAGTGCGGAATCTCGGTCCGGACTGGCATCGGCGTCCCTGCCGGGGGATGCCGATTGCTCCGCCCGCGTCGGCGCGCTCTGGAATGAACGCGGGCTGATGCTCTCCGTTGAAACGGAGGATGACCGTTTTGTTCCGCCGACGACCTATGGCGATGCCTACAAGCAGGATTCGTTGCAGATCTATTTTGATATGAAGAACGATTCCAGCCGGCGGGGGAGCAACGCGAACCGTTCCGACGATCTCACCTACCTGGTCGGTGAGCTGGCGGGGAAACAGCCGTTCGCCTTTCTCGAATTTGCGGAGGGAACCCGCTATATCGGCACAAACAACGCCACGACCGGTCTTGATTCCGCAGTTGAGGTTGGGGTTGCCCCCGGCAGGAACAAAGGGGCGCCGCTATCGTATTTTCTTTCCCCGTGAAACATTGTATCAGGTGCCGTTCAAATCAGGAACCGTACTGGGATTTTCGATGCTGATCAACGATAATGACGGAGAGGGGCGAAAACAGGGGATCACCCTGACTCCGCCGGGGACGGAGCCTCACGGCAATCCGCAGCTGTTCCGGGACATGGTTCTACTGCGCTCCGGCGATGGCACGGAAAGTCGGAAATAGGTTGGAATGCTTCTGATGTCCAATACGATACCGTGAAATAAAACGCTCCCGCCGATTTTTCCGGGCAGGTGAATCGGCGGAGGATTTCCGAACCGGTAAATGAAGCGCCTGCAAGGACGCCGGGCGCGGATGGATTCCCGATCACCCTTCGGGAATCCTTTTGTTTTTGCGCGGATGCTGTGTAAAAGCGTAAAATATCTATTTTTTTGTGTTCTCCTATTGACAAAAAGCTCTTTTTGATGCATAATATAGAAAGTTAGCAGTGGTTAGCAAAAAAAGATGGAATATGCGGAATAAATCGGAAAAAGTGCTTCTGGAGGTGCAGAAGATCTGGTTCCGGGTGATGTCGATCTACTACCGTTCGGGGAACCGGGCGGTCAAGATTCCGTCGTCGAACGAACTGGCGCGGGAGTTCGGCATGGCGCCTTCGACGGTTCGGCTGGCTCTGAAGAAGCTGGAGAAGGAGGGCTTCTGTTGAAACGATATTCTTTGTGAGAATGTCACTAAACTGGCGTGTAACTACGACGATATTAGCTATCAGTTTGCTAACAAAGGACAGGAATAGCTTTCTGACAGGCCGCTTAGTGGTTTTCCGCATCGAATTCCTTGGCTGTGCCAGGTCCCGGCGCCGGCTGTGATCGACGTCGTTTTTCGCCCTGAAAAGAATAGATTACTTCAAAGGAGGCAGTTATTATGACTCTTCATGAAATAATTGAAGTTCAAGAAAAGAACTTTAATTCCCGGACGAATCTGCTGGAAGAGATTGCGCATTCCCCGGGATATCACACCCGCATTCCGGATGGAGCCCGGGTTTCGGCAACTCAAACGAACATCTATTATGCGCTGGCACTTCTGGAGCTCGGTGGTGAACAGGAGTGCGCACGGGCAGCCGCCGTTACGCGTGCCGTTCTGAAACTGCAGGTGACTGATCCGTATGATGCGGCCTACGGAATCTGGCCGTGGTATTACGAGGAGCCGGTGCCGGAAATGGCGCCGCCGGACTGGAATTGGGCGGATTTTATCGGAGCGGCACTCTGCCATATGCTCAAGGAACACCGGGAGAAGATCGATGCGGAACTTGTCGCTGAGGTGACTGCGGCGCTGGAGCGGGCGGCGTGGTCGATTTTCCGGCGCAACGTCCGTTCTGCCTATACGAACATCGCGATCATGGGGGCGGCCGTCACTGGGTGCGCGGGGGAAATTCTGAATAATTCGCTGCTGAGTGAGTATGCGGCGAGCCGTCTTGCTGCCTTTCTCCGTTATACCGAGGAGCAAGGCGGGCTGAACGAATACAACAGTCCGACCTACACCTTTGTCGCACTGCGGGAGACGGAACGGATTCTGCAGCTGGTCCATTCGAATCGCCCGCTGATCGATTGTGCCGGGAAGCTCCGAGAGTTCATCTGGGGTGAAATCGCCAGGCGATATCATCCCGCCACCGGTCAGCTCGGCGGCGCGCAGTCGCGCGCCTACGCGGAATTTCTGCCGCGGAAAACTGTGGAGCTGCTGCGGGAAACGACCGGCTTGCCGTTGCGGATGACGGAACCGAAGCGGGAAAAGAAGGAGGCGGTGGTGTTTTCCTATGATCCGCTTCGTCATCTGCCCTGTCCGGAAAAATTCCGGGCGCGTTTTACGGAGGTTTCTTGTCTGGAACAGGAGATCCGGCAGCGTTACATCAAGCGTGAAATATCCGGAATTTCGTATGAGGGGACAACGTTTATTACGCCGGAACTGATTTTCGGTTCGATCAACCGGGAGTGTTTCTGGACTCAGCGCCGTCCGATGCTCGGGTACTGGCCGGCGGGGGGAGGGACGCTGCCTGCGATGTTCCGGATGCGTTTTCTCAAGGACGGGCGGGACTTCTCTTCCGCCGGAGTGCGAATTGCCCAGGCGAAGAACCGGGCGGTATTCGCTCTTTTGATGCTGACCGATCGCGGCGACTGGCATATCGGGCTGGGGCGGCCCACAGAAGGAGCGTTTTCTTTTTCGAAACTGACGCTGCGCTTTGAACTTGCCGCAGAGGATGTGACGCTGCAGGACGGCAACACGCTGCTTTCCGGCATGTTCAAGGCGGTGATCCATGAACTGCCCGGCCGATTTGACGGCGGTTCGATTCGTTGGCAGTGCGGACGTGACGCGGACCGAGGCTGGGTGGAAGCGATACTGTACGAAGGGCAGGAAAGGAGAGTTGTCTTTGATGATACCCTTTCCACTGTTGTCGGCGGCGGGGTGGAAATTCTGCCGGCGTCCGCCGCCGTTTCCGATGAGCCGCAGTTGGTGGAGCTGGGGAATTCTTATCGCATCCAGTGGGGAGAACTGTATGTTGACAGTCCCTCTTTTGCCGTTTCCTATGAGTAACGATATCCTCTTTGAGGAGAACCGAAAGTCACGGGCTGGATTTCCCCACTCTTTTTCTTGATAAGGGCGCTCTTTTCGGGATGTCGCGGCCCGACTGGAGCATGCTGTCGCGTGATCGTTGTAGAAAAATTATCTTTTTTCGCTTTCTCTATTGACAAAAAGCTCTTTTTGATGCATAATATAGAAAGTTAGCAGTGGTTAGCAAAAAAAGATGGAATATGCGGAATAAATCGGAAAAAGTGCTTCTGGAGGTACAGAAGATCTGGTTTCGGGTGATGTCGATCTACTACCGGTCGGGGAACCGGGCGGTCAAGATTCCGTCGTCGAACGAACTGGCGCGGGAGTTCAATATGGCCCCTCGACGGTGCGACTGGCATTCAAGAAGCTGGAGAAGGAGGGCTACCTTGTCATGCGCAAGGGGGAGCGGCACCTACACCAATCCGGTGAAGTCGTCGCAATTCGGCGTGAATGGACGAAAACCGTTGATCGGGCTGCTGCTGCTGACCGGCGATCTTTTTTTCTACCTGCCGTCGATATTGAAGTTTATCAGCGCGGCGACGGAAGTTCTGGCGCAGATGAACTGGAATGTGCGGTTTATTACCGAGCGATGTGCTTCTCCGGAGGAGACGGAAGAGGTGCTGCGCCACTCCTATCTGGATGGTTTGATCTGTTTCTCGGTCAAGCCGGGAGTAGCGGAGAAGGCGGCGGAGATTCTGCCGACCGTCAATCTGAACTTTGATGTAGAAGGAGTTCCCTGCGTATATTCCGCTTCTCGCCCAGTTCTGAATAAATTGAGGGAAATTACCGGTTGCAAAGACCATATTGAAGTCGATTTTTTTGTAAAGTTCCGAAGCGTCATCCTTTCTACAGAGAGCTTTCCGCAATGCCGGAGGTGGTATGTCACTTCTGGCAGGAAGGCGGAGGGAATATCTGATAGAGGGGAAGTTAAGAGAAAAACTGATGGCGCGCATACCGGATTGGATTTTTATCGACAATGCGCAGTTTGAGGAAATTCGAGCGATTTTGAGAGAACTGTACGGAGAAAAAACGAACCAGAGAGATTCTCTGGATATTCTGGAATTCGTGGTGTCCCGATACGGGCTGGAATGGGGTTTCTATAGAAACAGATGACAGAATTCGCATGCGCCTGGCCGTGAAGATGCTGGCGCAGCAGCTTTCCGATCCAGCGGCAACAGTTCAGTCAGAGGAACAGCAATTGCAACTTTTCCGGCTTCCAAGTCATGAGCAACTGTATTAAGAATCGGTTGCAGCAGAGAATAAACTACCAATAAACCAACAGGGAGGGGTCGATGATGATGCTACAAGCCAGCAGAGCAAGAACAAAACAAAATGTTGTTACCTTCACTCTGATTGAGCTTTTAATCGTTATTGCGATTATTGCGATTCTGGCGGCGATGCTGTTGCCTGCCTTGAACCGGGCGCGGATGCAGGCTCGCGCCATCAGTTGCGTGAATAATTTGAAACAGGTCGGTCTGATTGCCTCACTGTATTCCTCGCAGTTTAATGATTATATTTTACCATGTCGTTTTCGTTTCCTTGGCGGAGCTGCCGGATCGTATTGGAACTGGTATTGCGTGACTAATAAGCTTTTGAATATGAAACAGGTTACTTGTCCGGAAGTCCCCCCAACGGGAATTCTTCGCCCCTACTATGACAATAATAAGCCATTGCCGAATGTATCCGGCGAACCCAATGGAAGCCTACATTAATATGGGATATGGAATCAATTATCTGTCAAGTGATGTCATCGGCGTAAAAGGAGCAGTTAAAACGAACCGGATCCGCAAGGCATCGCAAAAAATATATGGCGGAGACTCGGCCTTGAGACCGTCAGTGAAGAGTCCATATGTATTGATGGGGACTAATACCGGAGATAATGGCGTATTGAATCCGTGGCACCTTTCGAAAGCCAACGTCCTTTTTATAGACGGCCACGTAAATTCCATCAAAGCGCATACCTATATAGAGATTTATACCTTGCCTGCGGCAAAAGCTTTTTTCCGCGTCTGGACAGAAGATAATCCCTGGAATCTTTATTATCAATAAATGAGATTAGTTTATCAGTCAAGAAAGAAAGTAAAACCATGCAATGGAAAAAACTTTTCGTATTGGCCGCAATGGGAATTGTCGGCAGCACAACCGCTGCGGAACTGGTGTGGGTACTCGATTTGAGCAGCCCATCAATTCTGACGCTGGTAAAAAGTGTCCCGGTGCCGGTGTGACGAAGGACTTCGAAGGCACCGATGTTCTGACGGTGAAAGTCTCGCCTGAGGCGCTGAAACAGCAGCCGCTGCACGTTGTCGCCATCCCGTTGAATCTGCGGAAACTCGGTGTCCCCGGGCAGTATCTCATCCTGGAGGGCGACATCCGCTATGAGAACGTCACCAAACCGGTGCGCAATTACAACGGCATCAAGTGCCAACTTGCCTACCGGGAGGGGTCGCAGCAGAAGTGGAAGGAGTTTTACAATACACCGACGGCAACGGTTCGCTACGGTTCGCTACCGCAATGGACTCACTTCCGGACCACCATCCAGATTCGGAAAAACGCTTCCGCTTTGGCCGCTCTGAATCTCGGGCTTCAGGAATCCGCCGGCGTGATCGAATTCCGCAATCTGCGCCTCTTTAAAGGGGACTCTCTGCCGCTTTCGACGCTGGAACAGAATCCGGTTCCACAGGCGAAATACACGATCCCGCCGTCGCCGGGAATGCGCGGCGTGATGTCACCGTTCATGTTTCGCGAACAGGATTTCGCTGATCTGCAGAAGTGGGGAGCCAATCTGATCCGCTGGCAAATTAAAGTACCGGTCAGGCTTTCTCCAGCTGAATGGATCAAAGAGACGAGAACGCGGGCAGAGGTCTTGCCACAGGTGCTCGCCGCCGGGGAAAAATACGGCATCAAGGTGCTGATCGATCTGCACGCATCTGCCGGCCGGCCGGTGCTTTCTTCAAAAGAGGGTGGTGAATTTCTGATCGAATTCTGGAAGGAGATTGCAACGAAGTACAAGGATCATCCCGCACTCTGGGGCTACGATTTGCTCAACGAACCACATTCCCGTAACATCAAACCGGGACTGCCGTCGTGGAATGAACTCGCCGAACGCGCGATTCGGGAGATTCGCGCGATCGATCCGGTCACTCCCATTATCGTGGAGCCGGACCACATGGCCAATCCCCACATGCTGGAGTATCTGCCGATTTTTCCGTACCAGAACATCATTTACAGCATCCATACCTACAACCCCGGCTCCATCACCCACCAGCTCAACTCGAAAGAGAAAAATTATCTTGGCTATCCAGACGGCAGCATGAATAAGGAGACCGCGATCCGCGCCTATCTGGAACCGGTCCGCGAATTCCAGCGCAAAACCGGCGCGCGCATCTACGTGGGTGAGTTCAGCTGTGTCCGCTGGGCGCCCGGCGCGGCGGACTACATCAGGGACTCCATCGACTTCTTCGAGGAGTGCGGCTGGGACTGGACCTATCACGCCTTTCGGGAATGGAACGGCTGGAGCGTCGAACACAGCGATGATCCCGCTGTCATGACTCCGGTTCCGGAGACCCGACGGAAAACGGTCCTGCTTGAAGCCTTCCGGAAAAATCGGAAATAAACGGTTTTCATTTCAATGAAAAACCGCCGCCTCTCCCCATTCGGAAAGGCGGCGTTTTTTGCGGGAGGAAAGGTCAGAAGGTGTCGGCGATGTAGTCCACCGCGTTGCGGAAAAGGACCACGCCGTCCCCCTCTTTCGGCAGCTTCCCGGCAATCTTGTCGGCCGTCCAGCTCGGCGAATTGTAGGGCGAAAGAAACGCTTCCGGGTGCGGCATCAGCCCGAACACCCGCCCGGTGGGATCGCAGATCCCCGCGATCGAATGGAGCGAACCGTTCGGGTTGGCCGGAAACTCCGTCGCAATCGAACCATCCGCATTGGCATAGCGCAGTGCCGTCAGATGTTTTGCCTCCAGTTCCGCGAGAACCGCGTCATCCGCGACGAACTTCCCTTCGCCGTGGCGGATCGGCAGCCGCAGAAGATCCACCCCGCGGGTGAAAACGCACGGCGAGGCGGGATCCGCCTTGAGGTAGCACCAGTCATCCCGGAATACCCCGGAGTCGTTGTGCGCCAGCGCCACATGCTGGGTGAAGTAATCCCCGTCGAGCGCCGGAACCATCCCCAGGCGCGTCAGCGTCTGGAAGCCGTTGCACACGCCGAGCACCAGCTTGCCGTCGGCGATGAACTTCGCCAGCTGATCGTGCAGCTGGAACTTCACCCGGTTCGCGAAGACCGTCCCCGAACCGAGGTGGTCGCCGAAGCTGAAGCCCCCGATGAAGATCAGAAAATGGTACTCTTCCAGTTTGTGCTGCCCCGCGATCAGGTCGTTCAGGTGAACCTGTTCCGGCGTCGCTCCCACCAGTTTGCACGCCGCGGCGGTCTCCCGTTCGCAGTTCAATCCGAAGCCGGTGATCACCAGAACTTTGACATCAGATTTTTTCATGATTGCATCCGTAAGAAGTTGTTTCGTTGTCTCAAGCGCGAAAAAACGGCCCGGAGCGGATTTTACGTGTGGTAATCCGCATTGATCTTCACATACTCATACGAGACGTCGCTGGTCCACACCCAGTAGTTGTCGTCCCCGTCGTGCAGATTCACCCGGACGGTGAATTCACGCTGTTTCACGATGTCGCAGAGCGCCGATTCCGGCGTTCCGGCATCGCCGCCGTTGCGCACCACCGGTATGTTGTCGTAGTAGATGTCGGTCTTCTCCGGATCGAACTTCGCCCCGGAGTAGCCCAGCGCCGCCACCACCCGGCCCCAGTTCGGGTCGCCGCCGAACCAAGCGGTCTTGCAGAGCAGCGAATTGGCCACCGCCTCGGCGCAGAGCTTCGCATCCGCCACGGAACGGGCGTGCTCGATCTCCACGTGGATGAACTTGGTCGCCCCTTCGCCGTCCATGACCATCTCGCGGGCGAGACGCTGCATCACTTCGAGCAGCGCCAGCCGGAACTCCTCCGCCTCCGGAGTGCCCGCTTTGAGCTCCACTTCGAACGGCCGTTCGCCATCACGATCGTCGTGTCGTTGGTGCTCATGTCGCCGTCGATGGTGATCCGGTTGAAGGAGTCCGCCACGTTGGTTGCGAGCATCTCGCGCAGCAGCGCGTTGTCCGCCTTGACGTCGGTGGTGATGTAGCAGAGCATCGTCGCATGCGGCACCGTCATCGCAGGGTCGATCATGCCCGCTCCCTTGGTCATCGCACCGATGGTGACGGTCTTGCCGGCAAGTTCCAGTTGCAGCGCCACCGATTTGGGAACGGTGTCGGTGGTCATGATCGCCTGCGCCGCCGCACTGCCGCCCTCCGGCGAGAGCGCCGCCGCCGCAAGTTCAATTCCCTTCCGGATGGTGTCCATCGGCATCTGCACGCCGATTCTGCCGGTCGAGGAGACCGCGACCTCGTCGGCGCGGATTCCGGAGCCGGCGGGCGGCGAGTTCGCAGGTGCACTCCGCGTTGGCCAGCCCGGTGGCTCCGGTGCAGGCGTTGGCGTTGCCGCTGTTGATGACCGCGGCGCGCAGGAAGGGGGAGTTCAGCACCCGCGTGCGGCAGACCTGCACCGGTGCCGCCGCAAAGGTGCAGCTGGTAAAGGCGCCGGCGAAGTTGGCGGGCGCTTCCGAGTAGATCATCGCGAAGTCGGGCGCGCCGCTCCGCTTGAACCCGGCGACGACCCCCGCCGCCTGGAAGCCCGGCGTGCTGGTGATCGAACCGTTTTCGAGAAACTGGAATTTATTCATGGATCGGATCTCCGTAGGTTGCCTTGACGTTGATGGCGATGCCGCCGCGCGGCCGGAAACGGCCGATCACCTCGGCGCGCCGGGGGGCGCACTCCTTCACCACCGCGTCGAGGATGGTGTTGACCGATTCCTCGTGAAAGGTGCTGGCGTTGCGGAAGGAGTAGAGGTAGAGCTTGAGTGACTTGCTTTCGATGCAGCGTTTGTCCGGCACATACCGGATGATGATGTGGCCGAAATCGGGCTGACCGGTCACCGGACAGAGCGAGGTATATTCCGGACAGTCGAATTCGATGATGTAATCCCGGTCGGCGTAAAGATTGTCGAAGGATTCGAGTTTCGCTTCGTCGGGGGATTTTGGATATTTCCGCTCGGAGGCGGAGAGCAGAGTCAGGCTGCTGAAGCGTTCTTTGGATGCTTTCACCATGGCTTTCCTTAACAGTTGTGATGTGGTATAACAACACTTTTCCTTAACATAGCACCGGTTCGGGCCGATTTCGACAGCAAAGCGGAAAAAATGCTCCACTTTTTCCGGGAAAAGTGGCCTTGGCGGGAGCTTTCTCCGATTTTCGGTTTGACAAAGCGCAAACAGCGGCTAGAGTATGGAAACAACGCGCATTGCGCCGGCAGGAAAAATCCGGAGGAATTGAACGATGAGCCAGGAAAATGAGTCACTGCTGCGGTCGAACGGCGTCAGTTACGTGCTGCCGTTTATTTTGATCACTTCGTGTTTTGCCCTGTGGGGCTTCGCCAACGACATCACCAATCCGATGGTGAAGGCGTTTTCGAAGATCTTCCGCATGAGCGTGACCGACGGAGCGCTGGTGCAGGTCGCCTTCTACGGCGGCTATTTCGCGATGGCGTTTCCAGCGGCGATGTTCATCCGCCGATTCTCCTACAAGGCGGGGATTCTGATGGGACTGGGGCTGTACGCGTTCGGCGCGCTGCTCTTCTTCCCGGCGAAGATGACCGGCGCCTACTATCCCTTTCTGCTCGCCTACTTCATTTTGACCTGCGGGCTGTCGTTTCTGGAGACCAGCGCCAACCCCTACATCCTCCTCGATGGGGCCGGAGGAGACCGCGACCCGTCGGTTGAATCTCGCTCAATCCTTCAATCCGATGGGGTCCCTGCTGGGGATGTTCGTTGCCATGCAGTTCATTCAGGCAAAGATGAATCCGCTTGACTCCGCCGAGCGCGCTTTGCTCAGCGATGCACAGTTTGAGGCGGTGAAGAATGCCGACCTCGCGGTGCTGATCCGCCCCTATCTTCTGATCGGGCTGGTGATCTTCGCGCTCTTTCTGGTGATCTGGTTCGCCCGGATGCCCGCCAACAACGACCAGTCGCATGAGATCAACTTTCTGCCGACGCTGAAGCGACTGTTGAAACTGCCCCGGTATCGTGAAGGTGTGATCGCTCAGTTTTTCTACATGGGAGCACAGATCATGTGCTGGACCTTCATTATCCAGTACGGAACCCGGATCTTCGTCGGACAGGGGATGGAGGAGCGGGCCGCTGAAGTGCTCTCCCAGAAGTACAATATTGCCGCGATGCTGATCTTCTGCGTCAGCCGGTTCATCTGCACCTTTCTGCTTCGCTACCTCAACCCCGGCCGGCTGCTGATGATTCTTGCGGTGGCGGGCGGGATCTTTTCGCTCGGCACGGTGGTGTTTCAGGATATCCTGGGGCTCTATTCGCTGGTGGCGATCTCCGCCTGCATGTCGCTGATGTTCCCGACCATCTACGGCATTGCGCTCGAGGGGCTGGGCGACGATGCGAAATTCGGTGCCGCCGGTCTCATCATGGCGATTCTCGGTGGTTCGGTTCTGCCGCCCTTGCAGGCGCTGATCATCGACCTCGGTTCGGTCGGCGGATTCCCCGCGGTCAACCTCTCCTTTCTGCTGCCGCTGCTCTGCTTTGTGGTGGTGGCTCTCTACGGATTCCGGACCGGCAGGCAGAGCTGCTGAGTCGGCGATTTTACCGGATCTCTTCTCCGACGGAACGCGGTGCGTGGTTTCGCCGGAGATTTTTTTGATCATTTTCTGAATTCCTTCTTGATTTTATTGCGAAAACTGATATTATATTTTAAAATAATAAAAACAATTATTCAAATGTGAATAAAATGCAAAACAACATCATTCCTGCCGTGGAGAAAACGGTGGCGATTTTGAACCATCTGGGCAATCGGAACGGCGGAGCGACACAGGCGGAACTTGCGGCGGAGCTTGACATTACCCCCGAGCACTTGTTATCGGATACTGCAGACGCTGCTGGCGGCGGATTTCGTCCGCAAGGGGGCGGGGGGGCGTTACGATCTCTCCAACGGGCTTGCGCCGGTGGTGCGCAAACTTTCCGACTTCACGGCACGGTTCAGCGTGGTTCAGCCGGTGCTCGACCGTCTTGCGGCGGAGACCGGACTTTGCTGCAAACTCTCGATTCGGCAGGGAGGGACCAGGTTTCGATTCTGCGGGCGGAGTCGCCGCGGCCGATGGCGGTTTCCGGCAAGATCGGGGTGCACTTTCCGATCATCGAGGGATCGGTCGGGGCGGCTTTGCTGGCGGATGCTTCGACGGGAGAGATTCGGGAGCTCGCCGCAGGCTGCGCCGTTCCGGTGGCCGAAAGAAATCACGCGGAACTGGTGCTCGCGGGGTGGAGGCAATCCGGCGGCACGGTTACTGTTTCAACGCCGGGAAGAACCGCTGGCGGGTCGATGCGCTTTCGGTTCCGGTTCGGGATACGGAAGGAAATGTGATCGCCGCGCTGACGCTGCTCGGCAGTGACGCCGACTTCACCGGCGACCAGGAACAGGCGCTTGCTTCCGCGGTGCGGCGCGCCGCACGGGAGTGTGCAAAACTTTGCGGTTGAATATTATTTCAGCGTTTTCAGGAGGAACCATGAGCCAGAAGATTGATCCAGCAACATTGAAAATCACCGACATGCGGTTTGCCGACATCGACGGCGCGCCGAAGCGGTGTACATTGCTCAAACTCTACACCAATCAGGGACTGATCGGGTACGGTGAGGTGCGTGACGCCTCCAGCCGCACCTACGCCGCGATGCTCAAGAGCCGCATTCTCGGTGAGAATCCCTGCAACATCGACAAGATTTTCCGTCGGATCAAACAGTTCGGCGGGCCGTCCCGACAGGCGGGGGGCGTCTGCGGCATTGAAGTTGCGCTGTGGGACCTCGCCGGCAAGGCGTGGGGGGTCCCGGTCTGGCAGCTGCTGGGCGGGAAATTCCGCGACCGGGTGCGAGTTTACTGCGACACCGATTCCGAAGGCGGTGGGCGCGACATGGGCCGGGCATTGGTCGACCGGATGAAACAGGGATACACCTTCCTCAAGATGGATCTCGGAATCGAACTCCTGATGGAGCTGGAAGGGTGTCTCTCCGCGCCGCTCGGTTTCCTGGAGAAGATGCGCGAATACAAGCAGACCGTCTTCTCCACGCCGCACGGTTCGATCGATCCGCGGGCGATGCGCGGCGAGGCCTACGACCTCTTCAACACCGCGCACGGATTCACCGGCATCCATCTCACCGAGAAGGGATTGGACTATCTCGACCAGTATATGGCCGACGTGCGCAAAGTGACCGGATACGAGATTCCGATCGCGATCGACCATCTCGGACACATTCCGGTGGAGGATTGCATCCGGCTGGCCCGGCGGCTGGAGAAGTACAATCTCGCCTGGATGGAGGACCCGGTGCCGTGGCAGTGGCATGACCAGTACCGGCGCATCGCGGCGGCGACCACCGTTCCGCTCGGCACCGGAGAGGACATCTACCTCAAGGAGAATTTCCGGCCGCTGCTGGAATCCGGCGCGCTGGCGGTGGTTCATCCGGATGTGCTTACCGCGGGCGGCATTCTTGAGACACACAAGATCGGCGACATGGCCGAGGAGTACGGTGTGCAGATGGCGATTCACATGGCGGAGAGTCCGATCGCCTGCCTGGCGGCGGTTCACGTCGCCGCCGCCACTCGGAACTTCATGGCGCTCGAAGTTCATTCGGTGGATGTGCCGTGGTGGCCCGACCTCATCGCGCCGCGTCTGGAGATCCGCGATGGATTCATCGCGGTGCCCGACGTGCCCGGTCTCGGCATCGAAGCGCTGAATGAGTCGCTGATCAGCGAAAAGCTCCACCCCGACTTCCCCGAGGCGTGGGCGCCGACGGCGGAGTGGGACAAGGAGTGGGCCAACGACCGCCAGTGGAGTTGATGAAAGAGGACGGACGCAAAATGAAACTCGGATTGATGCTGCCGGTCAAACCGGATATCCGCTGGGTTCTGGCGCGGCAGGTCGGGGTGGAATATGCGATCACCAAGGCCGCCCCCGAGCTGTCGGGCCAGCTGCCGCCGTGGGACTTCGAATCGCTGCGCAGCGTGAAGGCGCGATTTGCGGAGCAGGGGTTCCGGCTGTGGGCGCTGGAGGGGGGATGAATTCGATATGAGCCGGATCAAGCTCGGGTTGCCCGGGCGCGATGAGGATATCGAGCATTACCGTATGATGCTGAAGAATATGGGCCGTCTCGAAATTCCTCTGCTCTGCCTCAACTTCATGGCCGGAGTCGGCTGGTACCGCACCCGGGTGGATCTGCCGGAGCGGGGAGGGGCGCTGACCAGTGAATTTGATCGCGCCGCAATGCCGCCGGAACCGGAACTGAAGCTCTCGCATGAGGAGTTATGGAGCAACTTCGAGTATTTCATCCGCGCGGTGATTCCGGCGGCGGAAGAGGCCGGGGTGAAAATGGGGCTGCATCCGGATGATCCGCCGATCGACCGGCTCTGCGGCTACCCGCGTATTCTGACCAGTGCCGCGGCATTCCGGCGCGCGCTGGCGCTGGCGGAAAGTCCCAATCTGGGGGTGACCTTCTGTCAGGCGAACTTCCGGGCGATGGGGGAGGATGTTCCGGCGCTGATCGAGGAATTCTGCCGAAAAAAGCAACTTTTCTTCTTCCACTTCCGCGATATCGAAGGAACAGCGGAGCATTTCCGCGAAACCTTCCATGACAACGGACCGACCGATATGGCGAAGCTGTTGAAGCTTTTGAAAGAGAATGGATTTGACGGGATTCTCCGCCCGGATCATACGCCGACGATGGCGACTGAGGAGAACTGTGAACCCGGCTATGCCATGCTGGGCAATCTATTTGCCGTCGGATATATCCGTGGCATTCTGGATGCACTGAAAACCATTGAAAGATAAAGGGATGGAATGATGACAGAATATCGTAAACCCAACGTGTCGCAAGCGGAAATCAACGAAGCATTCGGCCCCGCCTATCGTGAACAGTGGAATGACAAGTTGCAGCAGCGGATCGATGCCGACATCGAGAAAAACCGCAAAGCGGAAGGGGAGTTTTCGCTGCCCGCTTCCGCTGCCGGGCGGGAGATTCAGGTCGAACAGATCTCGCACGATTTCATCTTCGGCGCTCACATCTTCAACTTCGATCAGCTGGGAACCGATGAGCGCAACCGCCGTTACAAGGAGTTGTATGGGACACTGTTCAACTCCGCAACGATCGCCTTCTACTGGAAGCAGCTGGAGCTGGAGGAGGGGCATCCCCGCTTCCAGCCCGAATACCGTGACACCGCCGATTTCTGGAACCACTGCCCGAATCCGAACTCTCAGCCGCACTGGCGCCGTCCCGCCACCGATCCGGTGGTGGAGTTCTGTCTCTCGAAAGGAATCCGGCTTCATGGACACACGCTGGTCTGGGGCAACAACCGCTGGCAGATTCCAGAGTGGCTGATTGGGCGGATGCCTCTCCATTTTCTCAAGAAGGCCAATCTGGAGCAAAATCCATCGGATGGCACTTTGGAGTGTCAGGCTACCGCGTACCCCTTTGAGGAGATGTCTGCTGACGAGATGGCGGAGGCGATGCCGGAATACACCACGTTGCTTAACGTTCTTACTGCGAAGCGGATCATGGAGATCGCCGTACGGTACGGCGACAAGATCGACAGCTGGGATGTGGTCAACGAGAGCGCCACCGATTTCGGGAAGGGGCGAATGGTCCCCGGTTCGAAGCTGTGCAAGAGCTGGTATGGCCCGATGCCGGGCGACTATACCTATCGGGCATTCAAAATCGCCGAGAGCGTTTTCCCGGAAAAGGCGAAGCTGAACATCAACGACTATAACCTCTCCGAAGATTACCTTCAACAGGTGTGCGACCTCCGCCGCCGGGGCTGCAAGGTTGACATCATGGGCGCGCAGATGCATCTCTTCAATCCGCAGATCTGTCTGGATATCGCCGCCGGAAAAGATCTGCGGCAGAGCCCGGAGACGGTTCGCGAAACGATGGCGCGAATCGGTCGGGCGGGATTGCCGATCCACCTGTCGGAGATCACCATCACCTCTCCGGGCGGCGATCGCCGCGGCGAGATCGTTCAGGCCGGAATCGCCCGCAACCTCTACCGGCTTTGGTTCAGCCTCGCTCCGATGATGGGCATCACCTGGTGGAACGTGGTCGACGGCTGCGGCGCGCCGGGCGAGCCGGCGGTCTCCGGATTGTTCACCCGCGATATGGAGCCGAAGCTCTCCTATTTCGCGCTCAACGATCTCATCCATCACGAATGGCACACGAGTATGTCGTGCCGCGCGGACCGCGAGGGCAGGGCGGTGTTCCGGGGATTCCGGGGCCGTTACCGTCTGAGCTGGACATCCGCGGAAGGCAAGGCGGAGTCGATGGAATGTCATCTGAAATAACACTCATACAACACAAGGAGATGGTATGATAAATAGCTGACGTTCGCGGTTTCTGCTTGCGGCGTGTAATTTATGGCGATTAACTTACACGTATGGAAGCGGACAGGTTGCAGACTGAATATTTATTTGAGGCGCCTCCGAGAAGAGGATGACCCCGGAAAGGAGATTAGTCAGATCTGCAAACCAGAGCGCCACCGTAGAGAGCGATGTTAATTCGACTACTCATGACTCGTGCGAAATAAGAGAAAAACGTTGACTCGGCGACGAGCCGGAACCTGATTTGCGGCGGAAACGCTGAGAAAATTTTGTTTGGCGGTAAAAACGGCCCGAAAGGCCGGATTTGGTACTGAAAACTTGAAAATTTAGGCGTAAGCCATCCTGCATTGGCAACAATGCGTGTTGTTTGACAAATTTACTTTTTATGACAGGCGAAGCTAAGCGGCGTCGGCAAAGTTTTGTAGCAACGGATTTTATCCGGTTGCTCCAGAACCAACGCGGCGGCCACGGCGGTTAAGCTCAGAGTCAAGTGCGCGATGGTCATCTGGTTGCGGATGGCGCGGTATTTGTACTGCGACATTTCCTCGACTTCGCGAGGCCCGAGGCGGGAGAAATAACGTTCCGCTTCAGTCCGGCATTTATAGGTGTCCTTAAAGCGTTTCGACTCTCTGGGCACCTGGCTGCGATGATCATCGGTAATGTCGATATAGGCGGTACAGCCGTAACATTTGCCGGTACAGAAATGGTCATGGTCGATTGGGCATTGCGGCGGTAAAGCGGCCTTTTCCCGTTTGGTCCCGGCGACAATCGGACAACGAAATTTCTTTGCGGGTTCGGGCTCCATCCGGGCTGATGCCGTAAAATTTCATTTCCAGACCGGCCTGACACAGCGGCAGTCCGTGCGGCCCCACGGTTTTGTCCGGCTGCTGATTGCGGCGGTTCAACGGAATGAACGGTTCGGCTTTAAGTTTTTCGACAATGAAGTTATAAAGTTCGCGGTCATCGTATCCGGCATCGCCGAGAAAGATGCGCCCTTTTTTCTGACCGTAGATTCGCACGAACTTTTTCAGTAGCGCCTTGGCTACTTTGCCGTCGGTGCGGTTGTTCGGCAGGGTAACTTCGATAAGAGGAATACCCTCACCGCTGAGCAGGACGTGGGTACGGTAGCCCCAGAACCAGGTAAAGGTTTTCTTCTTATCGCCACTCGGTTGTTTGATGTAGGAATAATAACTGAGCGTTGCCATGGGATTGCGCTTGATCTTGGTGGCTTTGTCGAGCTTACGGTTGGGATTCTTGGGATTGTTGTGCTTGGTGTTGGCCTTGATCGGTTTAGAATCGGCCATAATGACCTCCAGCGTGGCGATGCCTTTTTCAACCAGCAGTTTGCCGGAAGTATGAAAAAAGTTTCGATTTCGGAGTTATTCGTATCGGTCAGGAAGCGCGAAAAACGGGACGCATCGGGAATCCGGCCTGGGTTGAAACCGCACATTTCGGCAAGGATCGGACGGCTTTCCAGATCCCGGACCAGGTCGGAAATGCATTTGATGTGAGCCGATTGTTTGTAGATCAGCGCCTTGAAATAGGCGGAACGCCGATAGCCACGGCGGCCGAGTTCGGGAAAATCCGGCTGGTCGTAGATCAGATCGAAAGCGCGGAAAAGTGCATCGTATTTTTTTCAGGAATGGGCACGAATCGATTAGGCCGTAGTAGTCATAAAACAGTGAATTTTGCATCATATTTTTCCTCTTTTTGAGTGGTTAATTGTTGTCCCGCAAGATATTACAATATATCACCAAGAGGAGGAATTTTCAAGGGCAAACGACTCAAAAGTCGTTAATTATAAAGCGTTTAACGCATTACGCAGAACACATTCGACTACTCTGTATAGGAGGATGGTGAGGCCGTGACAGCAGTTCCGCTTCGATTCGTGAAAAACGAATGGAGGCTGACGATGATGACAAGTTTTGTGGGAGTGGATTTGCACCGGAACAACTTCACGTATTGTATCCGGGAAAACGGCGAGGAGAAGAAAATCGGCAAGTGCGAAATCAGTGAGTTGAAAGGTTTTGCTTCACTGCTCGGAAAGGATACTGCCATGGCGGTGGAAGCGACCGGCAACACATTTATGTTTTGCCGGTTCCTGAAAGCTCATGTGGGACGGCTCGTCGTAGTAAATCCCTCACAGTTCAAAGTGATCAGCACGTCCACGAAAAAGACGGACAAGCATGACGCGAAAATATTGGCGGAGTTTCTGGAAAAGGATATGCTTCCGGAGGTAAGAATGAAAGACGATTTACAAGCGAAGATTTCAAGTTTGACGCAGACCAGGGAAAAGCTGGTTCAGTTGCGTACCGTCTTGAAAAACAAAGTCAATAATCTGCTGGCTGCCAATTTCATCGTTTTGAAGCGGGAGGAGTTGTCCACGGAGACCGGGCTTCGGAAAGCTTTGAGCTTTCACTTTGACCCAATCACCGATACGGAACTGTTCGTGGTCGTCGAACAAATTCGCAGCTTGAATCAAAGCATTGAAAAATTGGATAAGACGATTGAGGATCATGGCAGTAAGATGGACGGCTTCAAGAATCTGAAATCCATTAAAGGAATCGGTTCGAAAGGGGCGGCAACTCTGCTCTCGACAATCGGCAATATCCATGACTTCCGTTCTTCGAAACAGCTTGCGGCTTATATCGGAATCGTCCCGAGAGTAAGTAATTCAAATGATACGGTCTGTCATGGACGAATCACGAAGAACGGCAGCAAAATTGCACGAACCACATTGGTTCAATGTGCGCTGATCGCAAAACGATACAGCCCGTATCTCCATGCCTTTCATGAATCGGTTAAAAGTCGGCGGGGTGGAGCGAAAGCCAATATCGCCTTGGCTCGCAAATTCCTCGATATCGTGTATCGAACATTAAAAAACAACTGGATGTTTGAGGATTTTACTCAATTCAAACTCGTAAAAAATTGAGTTTTTCCCGGCATCGAAGTGGAATTTTATCATAGGAGATATGAATATGCCGTCCCTTCAGGACATGAAGCAGAAAGCCAAGGAAGCCGGACTGATGAAACTTGACCGGCTGATCGCCACCCGGCAGCGCATTCCGAACTGCGAACTGGCCATTCCGCTTGACGAACTCTGCGCCCGGTACGAGAAACTCTACACCGGCTGCATCAACGATGTACTCCGGGAGCTCTGCCTGCTCAACCAGAATCTGCCGTCGGAGATCATACCGCTGCGCGACGAGATGGTGGTCTGCGGCGAGGCGTTCACGGTCAAGAGTGCGCCGAATGTGATGATCGAAGGTGAAATGACCTTCCGCGCCCAGATGCTCGATGAGATGAAACCGGGCGGGCTGGTCGTCTGGGATACCTCGGAGGATACCGAAGCGTCGCTCTGGGGCGGCGTAATGACCGCCACCGCCATTTCGAAGGGAATCCGCGGCGCGGTGATTTCCGGCGGCATTCGCGATACGAAACAGATTCTCGAACAGAAATTTCCGCTCTTTTACAAGTACCGGACCAGCAACGGCTCGCTCGGCCGCTGCATGATCACCCACTATCAGGTGCCGATCCGAATCGGCAAGGTGACGGTCCGCCCCGGCGACATCATCTTCGGCGACATCGACGGAGTGCTCTGCATCCCGCGCGAAATCGCCTGCGACGTGCTGCTGCGCGCCGAGGGAATCGAACGCAATGAACTGGATATCTTCTCCTGGGTCCGGCAGGGCGACACCATCTCCGAGATCATCGAAAAAGGCGGTTATTTCTAAAAAGGTGTGCGCGATGGATGAAGCATTGGAAAAACTGTTTTCCCTCACCGGTCATACCGCGCTGGTGACCGGTTCGAGCCGGGGGATCGGCCGGGAGATCGCGCTTACGCTCGCCCGGGCCGGGGCGACGGTGATTCTGCACGGGTCGCGGGAGTCCGAAAAACTCCGCGAAGCCGCCGAACATGTGAAGCGAATCGGCGGACGGGTTGAATGCGTGACCGCCGACCTCACGGACGACAAGGCCGCCGCCGCACTTCCCGACGCCTGCCGGGCGCTGGGGCTGGAGGTGGATATTCTCGTGCTGAACGCCTCCGTTCAGGAGTATCGGCATGTGACCGATTACGAGCCGGAGGAGTTTGCGCGGGAGTTCCTGGCGAACGTCGGCGCGGCGTTCCGGCTGGTAAAGGAGTTCTCCCCGCGATGCGTCGGAAGCACTGGGGGCGGATTGTCTGCGTCGGCAGCGTCAATCAACTCCGTCCGGCGACGCGGCTGTCGATCTACTCCGCAACCAAGGCGGCACTGGAGAATTTCACCGTCTGCTGCGCGAAGGAGTTCGCCGCCGACGGCGTCACGGTGAACAATCTCGTGCCCGGCGTGATTCTGACCGACCGCAACGAGAAGATTCTCCGCAATGAAGCGTTCCGGGAGACGGTTCGCAGTTCGATTCCGCTCGGCCGGTTCGGGAGTGTTTCCGACATGGCGGGAGCGGCGCTGCTGCTCTGCGGCGAGGCCGGCGCCTACATTACCGGCATTGAACTGCCGGTGACCGGCGGAATGCATCTGTAATTGGAACGGTCTGGTTTGCCGGGATTTCACCGGGTTCCGCGGCGAGAGCGGGCCCGGTGTTCTCTTTTTCTCAGAAGGGATTGACCTGTTTCGCGTCGAGCGAGAGGGACTCCACCTCCTTGCCGGAGACGAGATTTTTGCGGAGCAGCTCTTCCAGTGCCCGTCGCATGGTGATCATGCCGTCCTTGAAGCCGGTTTCGAGTGCCGAGGGGAGCTGGCCGCTCTTGGCCTCGCGGATCATCGACTGAACCGGCGGGGTGCCGACCATGATCTCGAAGGCGGCGATGCGCCCGTTCCCGTCCCGCCGGGTGAGCAGCCGCTGCGAGACGACGGCGAGCAGGACGCCGGCAAGCTGCAGTCGGATCTGATTCTGCTGGTGGGAGGGGTAGGAGTCCACGATGCGGTCGATGGTCTGCGGCGCGCTGTTGGTGTGCAGCGTGGCGAAGACGAGATGGCCGGTTTCCGCGGCGGTGAGGGCGGCGGAAATTGTGTCGAGATCGCGCATTTCGCCGACCATGATGATGTCCGGATCCTGCCGCAGCGCGAACTTGAGCGCGGTGGCGAAGGAGAGGGTGTCGGAGTGGACCTCCCGCTGTTCGACGAGCGAAAGCTGATTGGTGTGAAGGTATTCGATCGGGTCCTCGATCGTGATGATGTGCCGCGAGCTGGTGCGGTTGATGTGGTCGATCAGACTGGCCAGCGTGGTGGATTTGCCGCTGCCGGTGGGACCGGTGACGAGAATCAGTCCCTGCTGCTTCTCCACCAGCTTGACCAGCTGCGGCGGAATGTTGAGCGCTTCCGGCCGCGGGATGTCGTTGTTGATGACGCGGGCGGCGATGCCGACCGTCCCGCGCTGAAAGAATCCGTTGATTCGGAATCGGTAGGTTTTCGGCAGAGGATCCGTGTCGGCGAGGGTCATCGAAAGGGAGATGGCGAAGTCGATCTCCCGCTTCTCTTCAAATTCGATCCGCTGGCGTGGAGAGAGCAGACTGAACAGCAGCCGCTGAGTATCCGTCGGCGTGAGTTCAGGCAGCTCCATGGCCCGCAGGCTGCCGCTGATGCGCAGAATCGGACTCGTTCCCGAGGAGAGGATGAGATCCGATGCGCCGAGCTTGACTGAGCTGCGGAGCAGGCGCCGCATATCAATGGTGACGTTGTCGACGGCATTGGGCGTTCCGCTGTAGTAGTTGCGGAAGGTGTCCACGCCGGATTCCATGCCGCGCAGATAGAGACGGAATTCCGCCGGATTGCCCGAAGCATGTTCGGCGACCTCCTGTGAGACCAGTCCTTCGCGGCAGAGTTGAAAGAGCGCACGGTTGAAGGGGAGCATACCGGCCTCCGTCCCCCGCCGGAGGGAGTCTTCCAGCGCCTGAAAGTCGCGGGCGGCGATTTGTTTTCTGACTGTGGGAGTGCCGAGGAGAAGTTCCACTGCCGGAATCATGCCGCTCCTGTCCTGCCGCGGCAGCAGCCGTTGCGCGACAACCGCGACCATCGCCATTCCGAGATCGGCGGCCACCTGTTCGCGCTGTTCTTCCGGATAGAGGTCGATAATCCGCTCGACCGCGGTGATGGAGTCGCTGGTGTGCAACGTGGAGAGCACCAGGTGACCGGAGAGCGCGGCGGTGACTGCGGCGCGGACCGTGGCGAGGTCGCGCATTTCTCCGATGACGATGACGTCGGGACTTTCGCGCATGGCGCTGTGCAGGGCGAAGCTGAAGCTGTCGGCATTGCTGTTCAGCTCACGCTGGGTGACGAGACTTTTGGCGTCGTGGTGCAGATATTCGATCGGGTCTTCCAGTGTGAGGATGTGCTTGCTGAAGTTGGCGTTGATGTAGTTGAGCATGGCGCTCATCGTGGTGGATTTACCGTTGCCTGCGGCGCCGACGATCAGGATGATGCCGCGCGATTCCGAACAGATCTGCGCGAGGGTGTCCGGCAGATGGAGGTCGGCGAAATCCAGTTCGTCTCCGGAGCGGATTGGTCGGGCGACCAGCGCCGGTCCGTTGCTGGCGGAAAAGAAGTTGATTCGGAAACGCGCTTCCGGAGTGAGCGCGTAAGCGGCGTCTGTGCTGCCGGTCTGAAGGTAGAGCTGTTCCTGTTCCGGCGGAATCACGCTCTTCCGGAATCGATCGAGCTCCTCTCCTGTGATGATCTGTTCGCTGCATGGCGCGACTTCGCCGTAGCGGCGGAATGCCGGTGGTTTCCCGGCGGAAAGAAACAAATCAGAGGCGTTGCTGCGAATAGCGTTTGCGAAGATTTCTGTGATTTGCATAAGGCTCCTCTTCCGAAAACAATGGCGGTCCGCCGGAAAGCGGACTTGAAAAATCTGCTTCCGGACATTACCTTAATACCATTTTACGAGAAAACCAAATCAGGAACCCCTCTTTATGAAAAAAATTGATGTAAAAGTTCGGATGATGGCCGGCTGTGAGGAGCTTTTCCCCGCGAAAGCCCATCATGACGATGCCGCCTACGACCTGCGTTCGCGCTGTGACATGGAGCTCGCCGTCGGGAAGAGTACGCTGGTGCCGACCGGCATGTTTCTTGAATTGCCGGTCGGATTCGAGGCGCAGGTGCGGCCTCGGAGCGGACTCGCCCTCAAGCACAACCTCTCGCTGACCAACTCCCCCGGCACGATCGACGCCGGTTACCGGGGGGAGGTCGGGGTCATCATGTTCAACCCCGGGCCGGAGCCGTTCCCGATCCATCGCGGAGACCGGATCGCCCAGATGGTGATCGCGGAACTGCCTGAAGTGGAACTCGTGCCCGCCGAAGAGCTCTCCGAAACCGGCCGCGGCGCGGGCGGCTTCGGCAGTACCGGCAGGCAGTAAGGTTCGGTCCGGTCGCCCGCTTCGTCACGCTTCGGGGTTCGGCATGACGGCTGCGAGCTCTTCCGGCGTCAGGGAACGGTGTACCCGGCAGGGGTTGCCGAAGGCGATCACATTGTCGGGGATATCCCGGGTCACGACGCTTCCGGCGCCGATGACGACATTGCTGCCGATGGTGACGCCGGGCAGGACCCGGACTCCGCCGCCGATCCAGACATTGTTGCCGACGGTGATCGGGCGGGCGTATTCCAGGCCCTCGTTGCGTTCCGCGACCTTCACGGGGTGTCCGGCGGTGTAGAATCCGCAGTCCGGCGCGATGAAGACGTTGTCACCGAAGCGGACCTTCGCTCCGTCCAGAACAACCAGGTTGTGGTTGGCGAAGAAGTTGTCCCCGACCTCGATCTGGCTGCCGTAATCGCACCAGAAGGGGGAGAGAATGGTACAGTTTTTACCGCTCCTGCCGAGGAGTTTGCGCAGAAGCGCGCTCCGCTGCTCGGTTTCGGAGGGCGGCAGTTGATTGAAGGCGAAGCAGATGTCCTTGCATTTCAACATTTCCTTCTGCAATTCAGGGTCATAATTGGGATTGTAGATCATCCCGAGATCTCTTTTCTCTTTTTCCGTCATCCGAGTCCTCCGTATCGTGGTATTTGTATACTATACCGGCGGCGGGCTCCGATTGCAACAGGAGCCAGTTTTTTTTGCCAGGGAAAAGAGGAGGAGGCGCCTCAAAGTTGCAATTCTTCAAAAACGGGATATATTTCCTTCACAACCGCAGAGAGGAGATTTGTGATGCTTCCGGTTATCTGCATCATCGTATTGGTGGGTGAAGTCGCGGCAGTTGCGGCCTTTCTGCTGATCCCGGACCGGGGCCGCTGGAAGCGGTGGGCGGCCGGAGGGCTGCTGGCAGCGACTGTACTGCTTCTGGCGGGAGTGGGGGGCTCCTCTCTGCGGGAGAAGATCGAAGGAGATTCCCGGAATGCCGCGGCGTGCCGTCTGGCGGCGGAGATGATTCGGAACGGCAGACGCGCCGCGCTGGAGGAGGCGCTCCGACGGGACTGGCAGAAAGGAACGGCCCGGCTGGGGTTTGACGAGATCGCGGGAGCCTTTCTCGAAGCGGTTCAGAATGCGGAGGGCGGCCGATGAGAATTCTGCAGGAGCTGCTGGGGTATTTCCTGTGGATCATGCTGCCTTCCGCCCTGCCGCTGCTGGCGCTTGCATACGGGGGAGAGCGAGTGGGACGTACCCTGAAACTGACGCTCGCACTGAGTGTGCTTCTCTGCAATGCCGCTCTTGTGATATGGTTTTTGCATCAGGTGGATTCCCATTACCGCAATGCGTTCTACCGGTGGAATCTGAACTGCCTTGCCGAACAGTTTGAAACCGCCGGTGACCAGGAGCTGTTCCGGAGTCTGGAAGAGCTGGAGCAGAACCCGCGGGTGATGTGGAAAAAGCGAACGACGGAGCGGTAATTCCCGCAGCCGGCGAAGAGCGGAATGACCTGCGGGAGTTCCTCCGTTGACGGAAGCTCGAATTCAACGGGAAACGGCGCCGCCGCGCAGGAAACTTTTCCGGTTCCGCACTTTTTTGAAAAAAAATGCAAATGCGGGCTTGCTTTTTATTGTTATAGATATTATTATACATAACAGAAAGGAATTTGAGCAGGGAGAAGCGCCTGAATGTTCGAAGCAAAATATACGGATGTGGTGGATGCGTTGCGGTTTGACATCCGGAACGGCCGGTTTGGGGGAGGAACGTCCGGCTTCCTTCGTTCCGGGAATTGGCGAAGGAATATAATGTTTCTCTGGTGACGATCTCCAAGGCGATGAATTTCCTCCAGCAGGAGAACGTGGTGGATATTCAGGGAACGCGCGGTGCGTTCATCAAGGCGGATGTCTCGGCGCGGCCCCGGTCGAACGACATTGCCGTGATCCACAATTTCATCGGGGATTGGGAAGGGTTGCATGCGATTGAGGCGTTGGAGAGCTACGCCCGGGAGAAGAACATGGGGGGTGCTTTCTCTCAAAGCGGCGGAAAGCATACAGTATCTGCCGGAGCTTCTGACCAAGCTGAATGCGGACGGCTTCATCTTCATGCACAGTTCGCTGACCGAGGATACGGCGCTGGCGCTCTCTCATGCGCACATTCCGTTTGTCTCCTTCAACCGGCTCGATCTGGATTGCGTTTCGTGGGTGGACTATGACAACACCGGGAGTCTGGCCGAGACGCTCGATTTCCTGCTCGCCTCCGGATATCGGCGGATCGCCCACATCGACTTCAAAGTGGATTTCGGCAGTTTCCAGAGCGAACTTCGGAGAATTTACCGGGAGAAGCTGGAAGCGGCAGGATGTTTCGACGAGCGTCTTTTCATCGCCCGCGACACCCGGCACGATATGCGACGGCAGTATGGACAGCCTTTTTCTGGAAGCGGCGAGCCGGAAGGCGGTCGGATATCTGCTGGAGCTGCCGGAACTGCCGGATGCGATCATCATCCGCAGTTTTTCCGGCGAGGTTCTGCTCGACGAGTTCGCCAGGCGCGGCATCGATCTGGAGAAACATTCTCAACTGCTTTTCACCCTGGAGGATATTCAGGATTATCCGGAGCGTTTTCCCGCGCTGCTTTTTCCATATCGGGAAAAGGTGCGGGCCGGATTTGATCTTCTGTACAAGTTCATCCGTACCGGGAACTGCGGGCCTGAGCGCATCATCCTGCAGCCGGTCAGAAAATTTATTGCCCGTTAACTGGAAGGGAGGGAAGTCATGCGGCGAAAAAGATTTACCTTAATTGAACTTTTGATTGTTATTGCGATCATTGCGATTCTGGCGGCGCTTCTTCTGCCGGCGCTGAACAAAGCGCGGAACCGGGCGAGGAGCATCGCCTGTACAAACAATCTGAGTTCGATCGGCAAGGTGCTCGTGCTGTATACCGACGATTTCGACGGATTCATCCTCGCCGCCTGCGACACCCGGAACAGCGGTTCCAAATGGTGGTTGTGGAGCCTGAACAACAGCGGCCGGTATCTGACGGTCGGGTTGCGTGGAATCACTTCGTGTCCGGAGGCGAGAAACCGGGCGCCGGGCGGTAAGCCGGGAGTCATTACCTATGCGCGGATTTCCAACAGCAAATATCACTATCCCGACTGGGCAGGCGGTGGCGGCAGCTATCTGGGGACCAACGGATTTTTTCCGATCCGCCGTCTTCCCCGGCCGGGGAATCAGATCATCGTGGGGGAGAGTGCGTTCTACAACTCCGCGACCGCCACGGAAGTGCTGACCAACAACGGCGCGTCGTTCAATTACGGACAGCGGCTTCCGGTGGAAGTGGGCAAATATGGTTTCTACCATCCCGGCGGTATGATGAACTGCCTGTTCGCCGACGGGCATGTGAAGGGACTTTCCATCGACGGAATGCAGAAGGACATGATGGATGACCCGCTCTGAATTTCGGTCGCACGATGAAAAAAGGAGAGATGCGATCATGAAATTCCTGTGGAAAATGATTCTGTTGCCGGTGCTTTTCGTACCGCTGCTTGCCGGAGCGGCGTCGCTGCTCAATCTCGAAATCAATTTTGAAAATGACGCCTGGCGGGAGTTTCTGCTGCGGCAGAGCGGCAGAAAACCGGTTGCGATTGTTCCCACCGATCGGGGAAAGGCGCTGGAACTTCCGCCCGGAACCTCGCTGCAGACGGTGAAGTTCCCTTATCACCGGGGCGAAATCCATGTTGCTGCGGAGCTGGAGAATACCGAAATCGCCCCCGGCGCGCGTCCCTATCACGTCGGCTGGGTTTCGGTGGATCTCTTCGACGCCGACGGCAAGGCTCTCGGGCACCGGGATCTCCTGAACTGCGGGCGTCCCTCCGGCTGGAAGGTGTACCGCATAAAGGTGGCCGGATTGCGGCGCGATGCCGCCTTCTTTCAGGTGTCGTTCCGCAATTTCGGGCGGAGCGGTGTGCTTCGGGTCCGCCGGGCATCGATCCGGCTGGAGCTGCCGGGCGGCAGCGCTCTGTGCGGCGACCCCGGGTTCCGGGGGATTTCGCTGTGGATCACTGGCACTATGTTCGGGAGGGAGTTGACTGGGACGGTCTGGCGCTGAAGAGTCCGGCGGGCAGGGCGGAATATGTGACCGGCGCTTTCCCGGACGGCGGAAAAAGCTTGAAGATCACCGGCAACGCGACCTTCCGCACCTCCCGTTACGCCTATGACGGCGAGGCGCTGCTTTTCGGCGGCTGGGCGAAGTATGCCAACCGCACCCGCGGCAGCCGCGAGTGGGCGTGGTCGAATCTCCAGCTGGTGCTCTTCGACAGAGCGGGCAAAAAGATCGGTCACCGGGATCTGACACCGCTGGAACGGGGCGAACTGCCGTGGCGTTATTTCTCCACCCTCATTCCGGAGGGGAGTTTCCGGCGCGACACGGCGGGATTCGAGATCTGGGCACGGGGCTTCGAGGGATCGAAGGGGGAGTCGTTCTTCGACGAGGTGCAGATTCTCCGCTTCAACCCGGAGAACGGCACCCGGAGACGGTACGACGCTTCTGCGGCAACACTCCGGATCGATCCGGGAAAAGCGAAATCCGGACCGATCCGGCCGGTCTGGAACGGCACGGACATCTCCTACGCCGAGAAAATCGCTTCCCCGTGGTCAGGAATCTGCTGGCCGACCTGCGGAAAAACGGTGTCGAGCACTTGCGGCTGCGGGAGTTCCTGCAGGGATGCCGCATCCTCTCCCGACTGGATGAAGCTGGGAATCCCATCTACGACTGGACGATGCTCGACTCCATCATCGACTGGGCGGTACGGGAACAGAAGTTCAAGCTGACCGCGACGATGGAGAGTACGCCGAATCAGCTGTCGACGAAACCGGCGAAGAATCCGCGCGTCTTCTGCAACCGTTCCGTGCCGCGCGACTTCCGGTTGTGGGGGCGTGTGGTGCGCGACACGATCGAGCACTGGATCGAACGCTACGGTCTGGAGACGGTGAAGGAGTGGGAGCTCGAATGCTGGAACGAACCGTTCGCGCAGCGCTACTATCAGGGGAGCAACGAGGAGTTTCTGAAGATCTTCGAAGCGTATGCCGATGCTTTGACCTCGATCGAGAAGAAGTACGGCTGCCGACTGAAGATCGGTACCTTCAGCGGCATCGGTGAAAGTCCGATTTCGCTTGTGGTGCTCAACGGCATGAAGGAGAAGGGAAAGCTCGGCGTGGTCAATGTGATCAGCAGTCATATCTATGCCGGATTCGTGAACTCCTTCGACGCGCTGGAGCGGGGCATCCGGTCGATCCGCGCCTCTACCGGCGGCTATCCGGAACTGCGCAATGCGTCGATGCTGATCACGGAGTTCAACGGCTCCTCGATGGGCAATCCGTATACGGACAGTGCAGTTGCCGCCGCCTTCTATGTGAAGGCCTGCCGGGTGTTTCTGGATACCGGGGTGGAACGGGGCTATTACTTCGGACCGGTCGATTACATGTATTCCGCCCGGACGAAATATTTTACCGGCGATCTCGGCATGTTCACCAAAAACGGAATTCCGAAGCCCTCCTTCGGCAGCCAGCAGCTGTTGAACCGCCTGGCGGGGGACGGCGGATTGCCTTCGACTCCTCCAACGAGCCGCTGGATGGAATCGCCGTCGCCGACGGCGCGAAGCTGAAGCTTCTGCTGACCACCTTCGACGAGGCGCGTTTCGACCGCGCTGGGACGATCGAGGTGAAGGCGGAGGTGTCGGACACCCGGCTGTTCTCCCGCTGCACGCTCTTCCGGATCGACCGGAAGAACGCGAACTCCCACGCGAAGTGGCGCAGTCTCGGCAAACCGGAGATATCTCCCGCGACGGATGCGGTGCTTCGGGAGGCCGCCCGGCTGGTGCCGGAACGGTTCGAAGCGTTTCGGAGTGGTGTGGAGGGACTCCGTTTCCGGCTGGCGCTCCCGTTGAATTCAGTCTGTTATCTGGAATTCGAGTGACGGCGGCTCCGGATAGATAGACTTCAGCACGGTTTGGGCTTTCCGCAGGTTCACAGTATTGAGAAGGAGTCTTCTTCCTCGGGGAGCGGCAGGACCAGCTTCTCAGGATGCGGTCCGTAAACGGTATGAAATTCGTCGTCTTCCTTCAGGGTGAGCACGAAGGCGTCAGGAGGAAGTTTCGAGAATTCAGGAAACTTTTCAGCCAGGGCGGATGCCTGGCAGAGCAACAGCGCTTTGGGCGTATCTCGCAGAAAATATCTGGCGGCGGAAATGTGGGTGAAGCGTTGCCATTTTTCTGCCTGATTTTCCGGGGAGAGGCTGACAATGAAACACTCTCGATCGGTAGGAAAAACCGTATGCCCCGACCTCAAAGTGAAAATCGGCAATAATATGCCGTTAATATCCAGCGCGGTGTATGGAGTGGTTATGACCCGTACCGTTCCATCTTGCTCCTTGTGAGAGGAGAGACCGGACTTTTCCTGTAGAAGGGCTTCCAGAACCGGTTGGGCCAGTTCGATGTCACCGAACAGGCGGCGCGGATTCGGTTGCCCCAGCAGGCTTTCTCCCTGCGGAAAGATGTTGTTGTGTCGTACCCCTGCAAGTTCCAGCAGCGTCGGAGCAAGGTCGAATGTCTTTCCCTCGATTGCAATACGGCGCGGTGACCCGGCATTGAGGGCGAAGGCAAGCAGGCGGCGGCGGGGATTTGTCTCCAGAATATCAATTGTCGTGGAGTTGTTCATTGCAAGATGGTCGGAAACGACAAAGAGAATCGTATTTTTCCAGGCCGGATGCCTTTTCAGTTGTTCGACGAATTTTCCCAGTGCCCGGTCGGTGCGATGAATGGCAGTGAGTAATTGAGACGGTTTTTCACCGTGGTGGGTATAGCATGATCCCTGGGGTTCGATCACCCCATCCGGACCGTGGCTGTCTACCGTCAGCAGGGTCAACAGAAAGGGCTGGTTGCGTTTGCTCAATTCGCGGAACTTTTCTATGCCGATACGAAGCAGCATGGAATCCCGGCAGCCACCCCAGGCGCCTGTGAATCCGTAGCGTCCCCGGATTTCCTGTGGTTGCTCTTCTGCGGCCCAGAGTTCATCATATCCGAATTCAGTAAAGATCACCCTTGCGCCTGCAAAATTGAGAGTGGCACTCTTCATGAAGCTCAGAAAGTAGCCGGCTTTCTTCATGACTCCCGGCAGGGAGCAGAGGCGGTTGCCGATCGCAGGATTGATTCCATTGTTGATGAATCCCATGGAAAACTGCAGATCGGTAAGGTCGTAACCTGCCTGAGAGGCGAAAAGTCCGCCGATGGTGAATCCCGCGTTTGTTGACTGGTGAATGTTTTCGAAGACGACAGCTTCCTTCATCAGCGCCCGTGTGTTCGGCATCAATCCTGGGAACTGTGTTTCATCCAGATAGCTGTTTTCAATGCTTTCCAGATAGACGAGGACGAGGTTTTTTCCGGGAAATGCTCTGATATCGTTTCGGTCCGGGATGTCGCGTTTAATTCCGAAACGTTTGAAATCTTTGTCGGTTACAATGATTTTTCGTTGTTTCACTGGACGGATGAACCAGAAGCGCAGCGCCGCTCCAGCGGGAGTTGGAAGAATCAACAGCAGCACGAGAGCGGCAACCCCTGCGGGAATGCTTAGCTTCTTATTGGTGCAACTGCTGATGTTCCGATGGAGAAAGCCGATGATGATGGAGGAGGCCATGAGATAAAACAGAACTGCAATCGTCGTTCTTTCATACCCTGCCATTCCGTGATGCAGAGTGTTGATTGACAGGTGCCAGGTGAATTCGTAACTGAAGCTTTTTCCGCTGATTGCCCAGGCGGAAGCTTCCATGAAGAAAAGCAGCATGAGGAGGCATGATACGAATCCGGTAAGAATAGCCCGCGGCCATCGCCAGCGAATCGGCAGGAGGGAGTTGAAAAGCAGGACGGTACCGGCGCCGGTACATGCAGAGAGAAAGGCCCAGAGGGTGCGGGAGAATGGAGTTCTCGTGAAAAAAGCGGAGGTCAAGCCCGGAATTAAGAAGAGCAGCAATGTTGCAGCAAACGCAACAAAAAATTTTTTTTCATGAAAAAATGAGCGACAATCGGCAAACTGATTCATTCTTGACATCATGACCGCATTAAGAGAAATTTTACCTGATTTCTAATAAAAAAAGAGTTTTCTCATATTACTTCAGTCTTAAATATATACCTGAATGGCAGAATTTCAAAAGAAAATACGAATATTTTTATATATAACAGACGGCAGAGCTCAAGGAATCCTGATCCAGACATCGATGTAACCGAGAGGTCGTACAGGAAAAAAACAATTGTGCGGTTTGGTTCGACCGGAGGAAAGCAGGGATGAACATCAGGCGACGACGCGATAGGTTGCCTGTATCTTCCCGCGACGGAGCTACCGTGAAATGAAGAGGGGCTATCTGGAATTTTCCCGATTTTACAGCGGCAGGGCCAGTTCTTCAGGATTCGGCCCGTGGACGGTGCGGAACTTCCCGTTTTCCTGAATGGCGAGAATGTAGTCGTCGGGCGGCAGATCGACGAGCCCGGTGAGCACGCCGGCCGGACCGGATGCCGGTCCGAAGAGTAGAGTTTTTTGACCATCTTCCAGAAAGGTTGCTACAGGTGCGGCACGTTTGAAGCGTTGCCACAGAACGGCTCGGTTTTCTGGCGACAAACGAACGGTGTAACACTCTTTCTCTGAGGGGAGAGTCGTATCTCCGGTGTAATACGAGAAGATCGGCATCAGAACTCCGTTGATTTTCAATGCGGCATAGGGGCTTGTTACGACACGAACTGCTTCATCCTGTTTCCCTGTGGACGAGTAACCGGATTCTTTTTGCAGAAGAGTTTCCATAGCCGGTTGGGCCAGTTTGATATCTCCGTATAGACGGCGCGGGTTGGGTTGTCCCAACAGACTTTCCCCAGTGGAAAAATATTGTTGTGCTGTACTCCGGCAAGTTCCAGAAACGTCGGGGCGAGATCAAACGTCTTTCCTTTGACGGTGATTCGGCGGGGCATTCCTGCGTTGAGGGCGAAGGCAAGCAACCGTCGATGCGGATTTTTCCGCAGCATGCGGATGGTGGAAGCTCCGTTCATGGCAAGGTGGTCGGACATGACGAAGAGGATCGTATTTTTCCAGGCGGGATGGCGTTTGAGATTTGCGACGAATTCGCCAAGTGCCAGATCGGTACGGTGGATAGCAGTGAGCAGTTGAGATGGCTCTTCGCCGGGCAACGCATAAACAGGGCCGGCCGAACTTGCAACTCCATCTGGATGATGTGCATCAATGGTCATCAGAGTCAGCAGAAAAGGTTGATGAAGTTCGCTCAAGGTCCGGAATTTTTCCGCCCCGATGCGAAACAGCATGGAGTCTCGACAACCTCCCCATTCTCCCGTGAAGCCGTAATATTGACGGATTTTCTGCGGCAGGTCTTCTGCTGCCCATAAATCATCGTATCCAAATTCTGTCAATATCACTTTTGTGCTCGCAAAATTGAGTGAATTACTGGCCATAAAGCTCAAAAAATATCCCGCTTTTTTCAAAACTCCGGGCATCGAACAGAGACGGTTTCCTACCGCCGGATTGATCCCGTCATTACCAAATCGTCCGGCAAGATGAAGGTCGGTAAGATCATAACCAGCCTGCGATGCAAACAGAGCTCCGATGGTGAACACTCCATTCGTCGAAGGTTGAAGTTCTTCAAAAACCACAGCTTCTTTTTAGCAACGCCCGTGTGTTCGGCATCAATCCGGGGAATCGTGTTTGATCCAGATAGCTGTTTTCCGTACTTTCCAGATAGACGAGAACGAGGTTTTTACCGGGAACTGCTCTGATATTGTCCCGGTCCGGGATGTTGCGTTTGATTCCGAAGCGGTAATAATCTTCATCCGTTACTACTATTTTCTTTTGCTGTTCGATAGGGCGGACCACCCAGAACCGAAGTGCAGCTCCTGATGGTGTCGGCAGTACCAGCAACAGAATCAAGGAAATAAATCCGGCAGATCTGCCCACCATTCGACCTTTGGTGCAAGCGGGAAAACTATTGAAATACCCAATGGTGACAACAGAGGCTGCGAGATAGAACACCGCTGCCGTCATCGCCCATTCGTAGCCGGATATACCATAGCGTAATGTATTGATGGATAAGTGAAGAGAGAACTCATAACTGAAGGTTTTGCTGCTGATTATCCAAGATATGCCTTCCAGAATGGTGAACAGAAGAAGTGAAAACAATACAAGTCCGGAAACAATCATTCGCAGCCGTTTCCATCGGTCGGGAATCAGGAAACTGAAAAAGGAGACTGTTCCCGCTCCCACAATGGCGGAGAGCATCGCCCATATGCAGCGTGTCACTGGTGATGATGTAAAAAAGGCACTGGTAATGCCGGGGGCCAGAAGCACCAGCAATGCAGAGATGAATGCAATAAATGAACTTTGCCTCTGAAGCAGATGAATGGCGTCAGTGTAAATTTTTTTCTGCAGCATGGGGTGAAATAGAAATTGTTAAAAATATTACCTTATTAAAGTATAGTAAAAAAGTTAATTTGTCAAGGACAATAGTGAGAATATGAAAAAAGCTGTTGTTGTTTGAAATAATTCAATTGTGAAGCCGGAATCTGAATCGGAATTCTTTTCGTTGCGGCTTGCGGCGGAATCAATCCAAGGAGATCATCCAGCTTGGTACAATCCGGGAAGGGAGATGTTAATTCACACAATCGGCGCTGTCTGGAATGAAAGTAAGGAAGCCGGTTTGTCGCCGGAGCAATTTAGCCGCGGTGGTTGTAGCGGTGGGCAACCCGGCATGGAAGGGGCTACCGGAGGTGCATTCTGGCGGGACATTGCGTCACTTCGTTCATCAGCGGCAGGATCAGTTTTTCCGGATCCGGCCCGTGGACGGTACGGAACTGCCCGTTTTCCAGAATGGCGAGAATGTAGTTGTCGGGCGGCAAATCGACGAGCCCGGTGAGCACGCCGGCCGGACCGGATGCCGGTCCGAAGAGCAGATTGCGTTTTCCCTCTTCCAGAAATGTCGCGACAGCCGCGGCGCTCTCCAGGCGGCGCCACTTCTCCGCCCGGTTTCCCGGCGAGAGATGAACGGCGAAGCACTCGTCTCCTTCCGGCAGAATCAAAATGCCGTAGGATTGCGAGAAGAGCGGCATCATAATGCCATCGATCACCAGCGCCGCATACGGGTCGGCGGTGACCCGGACTGTGCCATCCTGTATCCTTCCCGCCGGTGCGCCGGATTTTTTCCAGCAGAAGCTGTTCCAGTGCCGGCTTCGCGGTTGAGGAGTCGCCGCGCAACCGGTTGGGATTCGGATTGCCCAGTAGACTCTCTCCGAGCGGAAAAAGGTAGTTATGGCGTACTCCGACCAGGTCCAGCAGCGTCGGCGCCAGATCGAAGGTCTTGCCCTTGACTTTGATCCTGCGTGGAGTTCCTGCATTGAGGGCGAAGGCGAGCAGTCGCCGGCGCGGATTTTCCCGCAGGAGGTCGGTGGTGGTCGCGCCGTTCATGGCGAGGTGGTCGGTAACGACAAAGAGCACCGTATCCTTCCAGGCCGGGTGGCGCTTGAGTTGCTCGACGAATTCCCCAAGCGCCTGATCGGTGCGGTGAATGGCGGTGAGCAGCTGGGAGGGGGCTTCGCCGGGACGGGCGTAGACCGGTCCTTCCGGTGCCACGAATCCATTCGGATGATGGGCGTCGATGGTCAGCAGTGTCAGCAGGAACGGGCGGTTTTGTTCGCTCAGAATACGGAATTTTTCCGCTCCGATGCGGAAGAGTATCGTATCGCGACAGCCCCCCCATTCGCCTTCGAAGCCGAAGCGTTTCCGGATCTCCGGTGGCAGTGCTTCTGCAGCCCAAAGGTCATCATAACCGAATTCGGCGAGCATGACACCGGCCCCGGCGAAATGTGAGTGAGGCGCTGTTCATGAAGCTGAGAAAGTATCCCGCTTTCTTCAGGATTCCGGGGAGCGAACTGAGGCGGTTGCCGATCGCCGGATTGACGCCGTCGTTGCCGAGCCGTCCGGCAAGCTGGAGGTCGGTCAGGTCGTAGCCGGACTGTGACGCGAACAGGGCCCCGAAGGTGAAGGTCGCGTATTCGGCGGGCTGAACCTCTTCGAAGACGATAGCCTCCTCCATGAGTTTGCGGGTATTGGTGAGCAATCCGGGGAAACGCGCTTCATCGAGATAGCTGTTTTCGGTGCTCTCGAGATAGACGAGGACCAGATTCTTGCCCGGGATGGCGGTGACATCGTCGCGGTCCGGAATGTTGCGCTTGATGCCGAAGCGGGTGTAGTCTGTCTCGGTCACCGTCCGCTCCTTATGGGTCAGCGGGCGGTAAACCCAGAAGGAGAGCGCTTCGCCTGTCGGCGTGGGAAGAGTAACGAGCAGAATCAGCGCGGCAGCTCCGGCACAGTTGCCGATCCTCCTCCGGAGCTGTCCGGGAGCGGGAGGTTCAAAAAGCCGACCGCGACGGAGGCGGCAGCCAGATAGAGCACGGCGGCGAGCGCCGCCCATTCGTAGCCGGACATGCCGTAGCGCAGAGTGTTGAGAGAGAGGTGCAGGGCGAATTCGTAGCTGAAGGTTTTGCCGCTGATCATCCAGGCGCCGCCCTCGGCGATGGCGGCGAGCAGAATGAGGAACATGACGCATCCGGTGAGGAGGGCGCGCCGCCGTTTCCACGTTGCCGGGAGCAGAGAAGCGGCAAAGGCGACTGTTCCCGCGCCAACGGTTGCCGAAATCGCCGCCCACAGGCAGCGGTCGAAAAGTTCAGCGGTGAACAGGGCGCTGATGACGCCGGGCGCCAGAAGGAGCAGCAATGCGGTGAGAAACGCGGCGAAAGTCATAGGGATTTCTCTCTCTTTTTCGGAACCGGCACTTGAAAATCAGCGGAACCGTGATATTTTTTATACTTGACTTTGAAATCGAAATTTAATTTAACAGAAATATAATATAACCTGAAAACGGAGTTGTGCAAAATGAAAAAGGATATCCATCCGAAATACGAAGATGCCGTCGTCACCTGCGCCTGCGGCGAAGTCTGGCATATCAAGTCCACCCGTCCGGAGTACAAGGTCGGCATCTGCGCGAAGTGCCACCCGTTCTTCACCGGCAAGCAGAAGTTCGTCGACACGGCGGGTCGTATCGACAAATTCAACCGTCGTTACAAGAAGCAGGCCTGATTTCACCGGCTTGTTCGCAGAAACGGCCTGCCGCGGAAAGTGTTTCCGGGGCGGGCCGTTTTCAATTGTAAGAGATTCAACCTTACCGTAAACGGAAACGACTGACATGGTACCGGAAGATATCGCCGGATATATCGAAAAACTGCGGGTGCGCGGCCGCGAACTGGAAACCGCTCTGGCCGATCCGGCGATCTACGCGAAGACCGAGGAGTGCCGCCGGATCTCACGAGAGCACCGGAAGCTCGAGTCCCTCTTTGAAAAATTCGACGCCTGGACCGGCGCGCTCGACCAGATGGCGGAAAATCGGGAAATGCTTTCCGGCGAAAGCGATTCCGAGCTGCGCGACCTCATTTCCGCCGACATTGCCGACCTCGAAGCGAAGGCGAAGCAGCTGGAAGGGGAGATTCAGCTCTCTCTTCTGCCGCCGGATCCGAACGACTCCAAGAACATCATTGTCGAAATTAAACCGGCCGCGGGGGGGGATGAGGCGGCGCTTTTTGCCGGGGAGCTTTTCCGCGCCTATCTGAAATTCGCAGAAAAGCAGCACTGGCATGTGGAGCTGCTCGATCAGAGCGACACCGACCTCGGCGGCATCAAGAATGTTTCGTTTTCGCTCTCCGGCGAGGATGTCTATTCATTGATGAAGTACGAGAGCGGCGTGCACCGGGTGCAGCGGGTTCCCGCCACGGAAGCGGGCGGCCGCATTCATACCTCGACCGTCACCGTCGCGGTCATGCCGGAGGCGGAGGAGGTGGAGCTGGACATCCGCCCGGAGGATCTGCGGTTCGACGTCTTCCGGTCGAGCGGTCCCGGCGGGCAGTGCGTCAACACCACCGATTCGGCGGTGCGGGTGACCCACATTCCGACCGGCCTCTCGGTCGCCAGCCAGCAGGAGAAATCCCAGCATCGCAACAAGGAGATCGCGCTGCGCATTCTCTACGCCCGGATGCTCGAACTCAAGCAGCGCGAGGAGGCCGACAAGCAGGCCGCCGACAAGCGGTCGCAGGTCGGCACCGGGGACCGCAGCGAACGGATCCGCACCTACAATTTCCCGCAAAACCGGGTGACCGATCACCGGTTCAACATCAGCACCTTCGACCTGCCGAAGCTGATGGAGGGGGGAGTTCGGGCTGATTCTGGACCAGATCCTGATGATCGCCTGCGAACGGCGGCTTGATCAGCTCCGCACCGAACAGTAGTGGGGGGCCGGTCATGCTCGAATTCATCGAAAAGATCGCCCGAGAAGCAGGGCGGATTGCGGTTGAAGGCGGCACACATCTGACTGCCGGGCAGATTCACGCCAAGGGGACGCCGACCGATATGGTGACCGAGATCGACCGCCGGGTCGAAGAGTTTCTGGTCGATGCGATTCGGCGGCGTTATCCGGAACACGGCATCTTCGGCGAGGAGACCGGCAGGACCGCCGGGAGTTCCACCTGGTGCTGGGTGATCGACCCCATCGACGGAACCACGAGTTTCATTCACGGTTTCCCCTACTATTCCATCTCGATCGCCTGCCGGAAGGAGGGACGGACCGAGGCGGGGGTGGTTTACGCTCCCCGGCTCGGCGAGCTGTTCCGCGCGGAGCGCGGCCGGGGGGCGCAGCTCAACGGCGACACCATTCATGTCTCGGATTGTGCGGAGCTGAAGAGCGCGCTGATGGCGACTGGATTCGCCTGCGTCCGCGCCGGAGTCCGTCCGGACAACCTCGATCTGATGCCGGAATTGGTCCGGTCGATTCAGGGGGTGCGGCGCTGTGGTTCGGCGGCGCTCGACCTCTGCAACGTGGCGGCGGGCCGGTTCGACGGCTACTGGGAGTGGGGGCTTCAGCTCTACGACATCGCCGCCGGAGCGTTGATTCTGGAGGAGGCGGGCGGCCGGATCACCGATTATTCCGGCGGAGCGGAGTATCCAGAGAAGGGGGTGGCGGCGACCAACGGTCTGCTGCAGGAGAAACTTCTGCCGTTTCTTGTCCGAAAATCGTAACGAGATTTCCCACCGGGAAAACTGAACAGGAGAGTGCATCATCATGAACGATTCCACACGTGAAAACCTCGGTTCCCGGCTCGGGTTCATTCTTCTCACCGCCGGGTGCGCCATCGGGCTCGGGAACATCTGGCGCTTCCCCTTCATCTGCGGGCAGTATGGCGGCGCGATCTTCGTGCTGATCTACCTCTTCTTTCTCATCACGCTGGGGTATCCGGTCATGGTGATGGAGCTGGCGCTGGGGCGCGCCAGCCGCCGGAACATCGTCGGAGCCTACACGGTTCTTCCCGCCTCCGGGAAGCGGAACTGGCGCCGGATCGGGATGCTCTTCTTCACCGGAAACATCATTCTGATGATCTTCTACACCTCGGTGACCGGCTGGATGATTGCCTACGCCTGCAAATATCTCACCGGCAGCATCGCCGGTCTCCCGGCCGAAAAGGTCGGGCCTTTCTTCAACAACTTCCTCGCTTCGCCGGAGCAGATGGTCGGCTATATGCTGATTACGGTGGTGGGTTCTTCGCTGGTGTGCGCGCTCGGGCTGCGGCGCGGTGTGGAGCGGATCACCAAGATTCTGATGGGCTGTCTGCTGCTGCTGCTTTTCGGGCTCTGCATCCGTTCCTGCCTGCTGCCGGGGAGCGGGGGAGGGGCTGCGCTTCTATCTTGAGCCGAGCTTGAAATCGATTCAGAATGTAGGGCTGTTCAACGTGATCGTCGCGGCGATGGGGCAGGCGTTTTTCACGCTCAGCCTCGGGATCGGCAGCATCGCCATTTTCGGCAGCTACGTCGATCGGACCCACTCGCTGGCGAAGGAGTCGCTGATGATCATCGGTCTGGATACGCTTGTCGCACTGCTGGCCGGCGTGATCATCTTCCCCGCCTGTTTCAGCTACGGCGTGGATGTGGATTCCGGTCCGGGGCTGATCTTCGTTTCGTTGCCGAACGTCTTCAACCACATGACGGGCGGCCGCTGGTGGGGAATGCTCTTCTTCGTCTTCATGAGCATCGCGGCGCTGACCACGGTGGTGGCGGTGTTCGAGAACCTGATCGGCTTCATGATCGATGAGTGGAAGTTTACCCGTCGCCGGGCGGCGTGGATCAACTGCGCGGTGATTGCGGTGCTTTCGCTGCCGTGCGCGCTCGGCTACAACCTGCTGCGGAACATCCGCCCGTTCGGCGGAAACTCCACCATCCTCGATCTGGAGGATTACATCGTCAGTGACAACATCCTGCCGCTGGGCGGACTGCTGGTGGTAATTTTCTGCAGCTTCCGCGGCGCGTGGGGGTGGGAGAATTTCATTGCCGAGGCGAATACCGGGCACGGCCTCAAGTTCCCGAACCGTGCCCGGTATTACGTCTGCGTGGTGATTCCGCTCTTCATCGCCGGACTTTTTCTGACGGCGCTTTTCCGGCGCTGGTTCCTGTAAGCATCACTCCTGACGGGTCACGTGCCACGCGAGGACGCCGCCGGGAAAGCGGTCGGTCGCGATGGTGAAGGTGTTGCCGGAAACCGGGAGTTTCCCAGCACGTCGCCGTCAGCCGAGAGCGCCTGTACCTGAAGCGGCGCCCCCGGGGCGACCTTCAGCGTCACTTCGGCGCTTCCCCGCCGCACCAGCAGCGGCAGTTTTCCCTGACGGTTGACGAGACGGCAGTCGGAGTCGAAGAAGGTGGCGTCGCTGTTGGAAACGTCGGTCAGATGGAGCAGCAGGATGCTCCGGCTTTCTGTCAGTTTCCTCCCATCGAGGGAGAGGGCGGCAACCGTCGCGTGGGTGGAGACTTCCCTGACGCAGAGCACGCCTCCGGTGGCGAGATCACCGTTGGGAAGCGTCACCGATTCCGAGCGCGGGGTGCAGATGGCCAGCGTTCCTGACGGAGCGTCGATTTTGAGTTCTCCGGTGGCGCTGACGGTTCGGCGTTTCTCCATCATCTCCTTCCACAGGGCGGCGTTCCGCCCGACGTCATTGAAATCGACCTCGGGGGAGACCGGTGCAACGCCGGGGGGGAGGGAATGACCGGCGACGTGGGAGCCGATTCCAGTGACGAAGCCGAGCATCTGGAACTTGAGCGGGAAGTTGAGCGCAAGCCGGCTGTCGAGCACGTTTCCCGGAACCGCCATGGAGAACACCTCCTGTGCCGGGCGGACGTCACCGCGCAGAAAAAGCATGGCGATGATCCGGTCCGACAGCTGCATGATCGGGTCGGCGACCGATTCGAAACAGCTGACGGAGATGGTGTTTTTCCGGATGCGTTCGATGGTGTGAGAGTAGCAGAAGCGGTAGAGCCCGTCCCAGTTCTGCAGCGCGGCGTATCCGCCCATCATCGGACCGCTTTCCGCTCGGAAGCGGTTCGGGCGGCAGTGATTGAATTCGGTCATGAAGAACGGCTTGCCCGGATTCCGGGTGGTCATCATCTGGCGCGGCATGTAGGAAAGAGTGGCGATGGCGGAGCTCTGCGTATGTCCGTTGACGGTTCTGCCGTCGATTTTGACATAGGAGCGGTGGTCGTGGTAGCCGTGGTCGTCCACCACATCGAACTTGTCGCGCAGCGGAACGAAGTGGAGCCCCTGATGGTGGTTGACGCTGGTGACGGCGGCCTTGAGCTTGAGCTCCTCCTTGACGAAGCGGGCCATTTCCGCGAGACTGTTCCCCTTGAGTTCGAAGAGGAACTTGAGAAACTTCCGGTCGCCGGCATCGGCGCGGGCGTCGGGACAGTTGTTTTTCTTTTTCCACGCTTCGAAGAGCTGGAGATGGCGTTCGCGGGAGGCGAGTGTGTTGTTCCAGAAGACGAGCGGATCATCCTCGTTGACCAGATTGACGAAGACGAGCGCCGGTTCCTCGGCCAGCGTGAGCCCGGTGTAGGGGTTGCGGTGAGTGAGCCAGTTGCGGGCGAAGGTCTTCCAGTTCTCCAGCGCGGCGGAGTCGCTCTGGAACCAGGCCTTGGTGCTGCGGGGGATTCGTTTCCGGCAGGCGGTCGCCGGGTTTGAGTTTGCGGCTGGTGAAGAGATCGGTGGTGATGTAGATGCCCCGCTTTTTCAGCGCGGCGATGAAGAAATCGAGCCGGTCGACCATTTCGGCGTTCAACGTGGTGGAGTCGGCGGCGGCAGGATCGACGAGGCTGTTGTCGTGGTGATGGAAACGGACCGAATTGTAGCCGTTGCGGGCGATCTGGTCCGCGATCTTCTCCGCCTCCTCTTTCGACGGAAAGTTCGCGCTCTGGCAGAGGTTGGTTCCGTAGAGCTTCAGCCGCTTTGCCGGCGCCTTTTCAAACCGGAGTGTGCCGTCCGGAGCGGGGCGGACGAAGCCGTATTTCCCCGCCGGAGCGTCGAGCATCGGCTGAAAGTCGAGCGGACTGCCCGGCACGGTTTCGTTGCGGAAGTCCAGCCGGCACCAGTCAGCTCCGGCGGCGATGCGGGTGGGGAGATTCTTGCGGGAGGGCAGCAGGATCTTCTCCGGCGTAAAGGTCATGCCCAGCACGAACCAGATCACCTGCCGATGGGTGGCGCGCAGCGTGACGGCGACTGGCGTCCGGTTTTCCTGCAGCGGGAAGGTGGAGAGATAGGCGGAGACGCTGTTGTCCGCCCGGTCGCCGCGCCAGGCGACGACGGCGTTTTCCAGATTGCGTGAGCCGGTCCAGTTGCCGCAGTCGCGCAGGCCGGAGAGTGGGTAACGGCTCTCGCTTCCATCGGAATACCGGATGACGAGTTCGCCGAACTTCTCCGTCGGCGTCCACGCGGGAGGTGTGGAGGAAATTGAGCGAACGCATGCCCGCCGGAACCTTGACCGGAATGGTAAGTTCGGGTTGCGCGCCGCGTTTCTCACCGCCGACGGCAGCGGCGCCGCGGGGGGAGACGGTGAAATCGAGCCCGAGCGCGGAGATCGTGCCGGGGCGGATCATGTAGAGCGACTCCTCCGGCCCCTGAAGGGTCCAGACCGGGAGCGTATTGCCCGGTTCCTCCCGGAAGGCGCGGGTGACGAATTTTTCGAGCGGGACCGGGACACCGGCGATCTTCCGCACGGTCATGTTCAGTTTGAGTTCCGCCCGGGAAACCTCTCCTCCCTCCGGTTGAAAGCAGAACATCACGCTGACGGTATCGTTTTTTTGACTGACTTTGCGGTTGTCCTGTATGATCACCCGTCCGCCGGCGGGGCGGATGACCAGCTCTTCCGCGCCGAACGTGCGGAGCACCACCTCCTTTGACCAGCCGGCGTAGAGCCGGGCTTTCTCCGGCCGCTCCGGAACGTTGACCGCTTTGCCGTCAACGAGGATGGCGCACCGGTCGGCGGGCAGGGAAAAAATTGCCGCTGATCCGGTTCAGGCGGACCGGCTCCTGCATCGTGAGCACCGCATGAAGCTCCGCACTCTCCGTACCTGCGGGCGTGATCGATTCCGTGATAGAGCCCCGGCCGCTGCCGGGCAGGATGGTACCGGAGAACTGTGCGCCGGAGGGGGCGACCCGGGATTTTTGCTCCTTCCAGTTCTTGTTGGAGACGAAGCGCCAGCGGGCGTCGCCGACGGCGATCTGGAAGGTCGCTCCATGAAAGGAGAAGGTGCCGTCTTTCTGGATGTTCAACGATTCGGGCAGGGGTGCGCCGACGGCGGCGATGCCGGAGAACAGAAGCAGAGTGGCGAGAATTTTCAATTTCATTTTTTCCTCAATCCAGTTTGAAATAGACATTATCGGCACCGATGAAGTGCTGCACGCCCGCGGAGAGCGACGGGGTCAGCCGGTAGCCGGCCGCGTTATCGGAGGAGGCGTGACCGTCGAAGAAGACGGCGTTGGCCTGATTGTTGTGCCGGAGATACATGCACAATCCGCCCGGTGTAGAGTAACGCAGGTGGATGTCGGCATGTTGAAGTCCGGCTGCTTCTCCTTTTGTGGTATCGCCGCCGGAGTCGGTCATCAGGATGGTTCCAGAGGGTTTCTTCGCCCGGGGCAGGACATAGAAGATCCACTTATTCACTTGTTTGACGAAGTTGCCCTGTTCCGCCGGGCAGTTGTAGTTGTATTGCGGGATGCCGTAGACGCGCCAGAGCAGCTGGCCGCCACCTTCCGACGGTGTGACGCGCTGACTGACCGTGGGGCAGTAGAGCACTTCCGAAATGGAGACGGTTTCACCTTTTACCGTCACCTTGTGACTGGGAAGATATTTGAGCTGAATGAGGTATTTGCTGTAGGGGAGGGCACCGCTGCCGGAGGCGTTTCTGCCGCGGGCAAGAAACACGCTCTGATAATCGTTCGCATAGAGGATGCAGGCGCTGCCGGCCTGTTTGAGCTGGTTCAGGCAAGTGGTGGTCTTCGCCCGTTCCCGCGCCTTGTTGAGCGCCGGCAGCAACATGGCGGCAAGAATGGCGATGATCGCGATAACGATCAGAAGTTCGATAAGCGTAAATGAACGGGATTCGGAATGTCGGGCGGATGAGTGTTTCATGGAACCTCCTTGTTGCTGTTGCGGTGAATCCTTTTTCTATATTTTACCAGAAAAAAATCGATTTTCCAACTTGTAAAAATGGGAAAGATATATAAATTTGTAGCATAGATATTCAAATTCGCCGGAGGGTGGAGAAATGTCGTTTTCGATGCGTGGCAATGTGACGGTTTACTGTCGGACGCCCGGTTCGAGGGAATTTTCCTCTGCCGGTTACATGAAAGTTTCCCGTTGGCTGCGTGATGAGTCGTGGTACGATATCCATCCCTATTCGCTGGCGGTCTGGCCTCACCGTTATGCGGACATCGTGCGGAATGGAAGCTGGTGGTTTCTGCGCAGCAATCACGCCTGCATCGGCTTGGAACTTCAGGTGGAAGGGGAGACGGTCTATGAGAGCGACGGTCGTCGCGAAGTGCTGTATCCTGGAGAGCTTTACGTGACGCTGCCGGGGCGGGACGTGCGTTTCGGCAGCGGGCCGTCGAAATTCGGGCGGCAGCTTCAGCTGGTGATTTCAGGTGGAATGGTGAAGCTGCTGGTGGAGTCGCTGGGCATGACCGAGTGCCGCAAAGTGGTATTTGGGCGTCCGGGGGAGCTGGAAGAGTTGCGAAGCAGGTTTGTACGCATTGCCGAACTGCTGGCGGCGCGGCGCCGGGAACAGGCTTCGGAAAATTCGCAGCTCGGTTACGCGATCATTCTCGGACTGGCGGAGAAATACAGCCTTTCAGTCGGCACAGAGCTGCCGCCGGTACTTACGCGCGCAGTGTGGTCGATGGAGGCCGACCGCGGCTGCCACCAGTCAGTAAGTCGTCTGGCGGCGGATCTGGGAACCAGCCGTGCGACCTTGACCCGGATGTTTCGCAACTTTCTCGGAATTTCGCCGCAGGCTTACTGGAATAAACTGCGGATGGAAAGTGCGGTTCAGCTGGTCCGGGCGGGACAGTTGTCGTTCAAGGAGATTGCGGAACAGCTCGGATTTCGCAATTCACTTTATTTTTCAACGGTATTCCGTCGCTACACCGGTCTCACCCCGACCGCCTTCCGCAACCATGGCGTGGTTTCTGCCGCGGCGGGAAAGGCTGTTTCGCCCGAAGAATGACATTTGCCACCGTTTGGGTCAGAAGCGCGTTCATCGCCGCGATAGCTTCCCTCTCAACTTGGCTCGCGCTCTTGTTCAGCGCGTTCATCGCCGCGATAGCTTCCCTCTCAACTTGGCTCGCGCTCTTGTTCAGCGCGTTCATCGCCGCGATAGCTTCCCTCTCAACTTGGCTCGCGCTCTTGTTCAGCGCGTTCATCGCCGCGATAGCTTTCCTCTCAACTTGGCTCGCGCTCTTGTTCAGCGCGGTCAGCGCCGCGAGCGCATGTGAGAGAACTGCTTTGCGTTCCGCAAAGCAGCAAGGAGCGATTGCGACGCAGTCGAACGGAGTCGAGCGGAGCCGCTCCGGCGATTGAGGAGTTGGCGGGCGAAGCCCGACAAGTAAAACCCGCAGGGCCGCGTGCGGATCAGTATCAACCCGACCCAGACTTCTCGCCGGCGAGGAGGTCTGGAGGGCGCCCGGCCCTCCGGCTCCCACGAGCATCAAATTCTTGCGGAAGTTGTGCATTTCGCCCCCCCTCCCATCCGCGCCCCGCAGAAGTTGGAAAATCCCGCTCCAGTACCGTCTCCGCCCATTCGGGTGAGGTCTGGAGGGCGCCCGGCCCTCCGGCTCCCACGAGCATCAAATTCTTGCGGAAGTTGTGTATTTCGCCCCCCCTCCCATCCGCGCCCCGCAGAAGTTGGAAAATTCCGCTCCAGTACCGTCTCCGCCCATTCGGGTGAGGTCTGGAGGGCGCCCGGCCCTCCGGCTCCCACGAGCATCAAATTCTTGCGGAAGTTGTGTATTTCGCCCCCCCTCCCATCCGCGCCCCGCAGAAGTTGGAAAATTCCGCTCCGATATTATTCTCGCCGATTTTTGCGGGACATTCCCGCTGTGATTTTTCCGGCCGAGAATCGGCACCCACAGTCGACGTTTTTGAACTATCGCGTACATAGTTGCCGGAAGATTTGTAAATGCGAGGGCAGAGGGTTATACTTATGTCGGAAAGGAAATGCAACCCATATCAGACAGACAAGAGGATCATTATGAGATGTCTAGTTGCAGTTGTTTTTCTTACGGCGATTCGTCTGGTCGGACAGGATCCGGGAATCTTTTCCGATCCCCGGGAGCTTCTGGTAGCGGTGTATCCCGGGAACAACGGCTTTTCAGTTTTGCAGGTTTCGGAGAAAAATCATGGGAATGATACGGGTTATGAATATGTGGGAATTTCGACATCCGGAAAGCCGTCAAAAAACCGTTGGGTCACACGCCTGATGGTGGACCTGTCGGAGAGCGGAGAAAGAAAACTTAATTTTGTCATGACGATTTCCGGGAGAGCCGTGAAGGAAAGTGATAAGTTTGTTCTTCAGCTGGATCGTCCTTGGTTAAGCTCGCCGGCCAACTTGTTGCCGGTGGAAGTGGAACACAGACAAAGTGGAGTTCTCGTTTTTCAAACAAGAAACGGGAATAAGATGTTGAAGATGGATATGGGAAAGAATACGGCTGTTTTTTCGTGGATTCCGGGAAAGGAGTTTGAGGTTCGCTGGAATAAAGACGGCTTTGAGCTGAGGTCAAAATCAGAGAAGGCTGAAACATGGCGTTGGAATACGGCATGGAAGATCGGTTTCCGGGGGATTCATGGCGGGGTGACGGCCGTCTATCCGGAGGAGGGGGTTTTCCGTCGCTTTTTTCCGAGCGGGAGCTGTTTTATCTGCAATGATTGGTAGATCGGGGGGCTGAAAATTGTTCAATCCCGGAAAGGAGTTTCAATGAATATTCGGCAGAGAGGACTTATACTGCTTTTCATCGGTTGCAGTTCAATTTTTTTCGCCGCGGACCTGATGGCTGCTGAAGGGCGGGAGTATTCGAAGGAGGAACTGCTGCGGGATCAACGCAGTCTGGAATATTCGGCGCAGGAGTGGCGGGAGATCGCCGGTTTGCTTATGGGGATGGATTTCCAGCATCCGGAAACCGATCTTTCATATATGAAACAACTTGCGTTTTATCAGAATAAACTGCAGCGGTCATTTCCGCGCCGCTGACGAAAGACGCGAAGCTGCAGGGCAGATTGCATAAGAGAACTGTCAGATAGGAAACTGGAGGATGATCCTGCCGCCCGGAAAAGACTTTTCCGGGAATAGCAGGGTGATACCGTGTTGTCCGTGGTATTTCTGAGCGATCAGGAGCTTCTGAATCACAAAGCAAATTGGCAGACACAGGAAGATCGGCTTTCAAGGAAAGACGATCCGAAAGCATACTCTCCGGGGCAACCTCTTTCTGCAATGCCCTTGCAAACCCTGTTTCGCAGTGCTATCTTACGCATAGAAGAGATCTGGAAAATAAACGTACAATGCATCAGAAGCAAACAGCGAAACAAACGGAATCCGGCAACCCGCCCCTGATGGCAACACCTGTCGCGGCGGGATTTCCGTCACCGGCGGAGCAGTATATCGAGTCGCCGCTGGATTTGAACGAACTGCTGGTTCACCGGCCGGCCGCGACATTTTTCGTCCGCGCCGCGGGCGACTCCATGACGGGAGCGGGAATCCGCCCGGGCGATATTCTCGTGGTCGACCGCAGCCTCGAAGCGTGCGACGGCTCCATCGTGATCGCCTGCGTGGATAATGAATTCACGGTGAAGTTTCTCCGTTCGGACGGGGAACGCTGGTATCTCCAGCCCGCCAACCGGAAATACAAACCCATCACGTTTTCCGAAGGAATGGAGCTCCGGATTTTCGGTGTGGTGACGGCGGTCATTCATCAATTTGCCAAACTCTCAAATGGGAAAGGAAAATAAAATGCGGAAAAATTTCGGAGCACAGACATGGCTTTATCCGATGCCGGTTCTGATTGTCGGAACCTATGACGAGAACGGTTCTCCCGATGCGATGAATGCCGCCTGGGGCGGAATTCATGATACGAATCAGATTGGCGTCTGCATTGATCCCGGCCACAAAACGGCGAAGAATCTGCTGGCGAAAAAAGCGTTCACCGTCAGTATCGGCGACGCTGCCCATGTGGTCCAGTGCGACTTCGCAGGACTCGTTTCCGGAAACAAAGAACCGGACAAAATGGCGAAATCCGGGCTGCATACACGCAAGGCGGAATTCGTCGACGCCCCGGTGATCGACGAACTTCCCATGACGCTGGAATGCCGGCTCGTCAGTTACGATCCGGCAACCGGCTGCACGGTCGGGGAAATCGTCAATGTCAGCGCGGACGAGCGGATTCTGGACGCCGACGGTAAAATCGATCCGGAGAAGTTCGAACCGATTACCTTCGATCCGGTTCATCATCTGTATCGGAAACTCGGCCCGGTGGTCGGCACCGCCTTCCAGGACGGCAGAAAACTGATATGATCGGGCTGGTGGACGGTAACAACTTCTATGTGTCGTGTGAACGGATCTTTGATCCTTCGCTCGAGGGAAGGCTGTTGCCGTGCTTTCCAACAACGATGGCTGCGTGATCAGCCGGTCGCAGGAGTGCAAGGATCTCGGGATCCCCATGGGAACGCCGTTCTTTCAACTGAAGCCGCGCCTGGCGCAATGCGGTTTGATCCTGAAGTCCAGCAACTATGAGCTTTACGGCGACATTTCCCGGCGGGTGATCGCCACGCTCGGAGAGTTCGCGCCGGAGGTGGAACAGTATTCGATCGATGAAGCCTTCATCCATGTGAATCCGCCCTCCGGCACGGACATGTTCGAATACGGGACCCGGATTCGCCAGGCGGTTCTGAAATGGGTCGGCATCCCCTGCGGCATCGGATTTGCGACGAGTAAAACGCTGGCGAAAATCGCGAATCATATTGGGAAAAAGCGTCCTTCCGGCGTTTTCGTCATGCCGGACGATCCGCGTCCGGTGCTGGAGACGCTGCCGGTCGGGGGAAGTCTGGGGCGTAGGACGCCGTCTCGCGCCGAAACTTGCCGCCCTGGGGTTACAGACCGCGTGGCAGCTTGCAGCGGCGGACGAGGGGTTTCTGCGGCGAAAATTCAATGTGACACTGGCGAAGACCGCCCTTGAGCTTCGGGGACAATCTCTTTTCGAACAGGAGGATTCGGCGGAACTCTCGAAAAGCGTCAGCTGCTCCCGTTCGTTTGGGTATCCGGTCGTTGATCTTGCGGATCTGACCGAAGCCGTGGCGAACTACACCGCGCGGGCGGCGGAAAAACTCCGCAGGGAAAAACAGCTTGCATCCGGGGTCAATGTTTATTTCCAGTATTACCCGGAATATACCCCCGTCGCACTGCCGGGAGGGGTTCATGCGACAACCATTCCCTTTGAGACGCCGACTTCCAGCACGTCGGAGATGCTTCATGCGATTCGTCCGAAGCTGAACGGGATTTTTCAGAAAGGCCGTCGTTACAAAAAGGCGGGTGTGCTCTTCTTCGGTCTGGAATCTGCCGAACACCGTCAGATGGATCTTTTTGCGGATCACGGAAACGCGGAAAAACAGGATCGCTTATCGGTGGTGATGGATGAAATCAATCGACGTTTCGGCAAGGGAAGTCTGTTCCATCTTGCGGAAGGGATCGAGAGGCCCTGGACGATGAAACGCGATATGCTGACCCCGTCTTACACCACCGACTGGAATCAGCTCCCGGAAGTGAAATAAGCAGATCGCCCCGGCTGCGGGGGCATACCGAACTGAGCGACTTTTCGAAACAGACCTCAACCTCCTTGGGGAATATACACGAATTTGCGGACGTTATCCAACATTTCTCATACAAACATCCTTACCATTCTAAAACGCGCACAAAATAGAGAATACGCTTATCTATACCATTATAAGATGCTATTCATGTTGCTCGTGTATCTAAATGTTTTGGGAGATCTCCAATAACAACAATTTTATTGTCTTCATCCCAAAAAAAGTAAATAGCAAGTGTATATTTTGTTTCTTTGCTAGACCCATTTCTTAAATGAAAGTCCAATCTTCTTCTACATCCGAAGTAGTCAACGAAATAGGATTCCCCTTCTTCTCCCGCACGATTATCTGTAATTGCTTTTCCATATCGAAGTTTTAATTTGTTACATGCTTCCTCAAATACTTTTGGTTCGCATAAACCAATTCGCATATTCCGATATTCATTAGCTAACAACAATATTGCTTTGGCAACCAGTTGGGGATTTTGGTAGTCGGCATCCTTTAAATTCCGAGATGCTCGAGGATGCAGTTTTAAGCGGCCAACCAATAATTGCTCTATCCATGGAGAGAAGTCTTTGTATTTTGACGGAAGTGATATTTGAGATAAAGATTTTTCTGGTTGAGCTCTCAATTTATCATTTAAAGCAATGAGTCTATCTTTATCACTCCGTAAACAGGAAATTTCATCAGTTAATTTTTTGTTTTCTAAACGAATGTTATCAATCTCGTTTTTTTGATCATCTATTTGTTTTTCAAGTAGTGAAATATAATCTTGCAGCTCCTTAATGTCGGTATGTGATTTCTTCTCCTTATCTAAAAAGCGATGAATTTTTTTGCATTCTTAGAGTTGGAATAAATAGACTATCTTGAAATACAAAATTAGAAACATTATAAAAACGAAGAATAGAAAACAACTTTGAAGCAAAGCCCCTAGGCCCTGAAAAATTATCTTTTTGCAATACCAAATATATTCTTTAAGAAAAAAATGGATGAATATAAGGATCATCATCTAAAGAAAATGATGGATAATATATACGGATAGCACCATCGAATACACTAAAACATTCTCCCAGAAGATTACTAATAGCACAGCCTGCCTGGAATGTGGCTTTATAAATTTTTGCATAAGAAAAACATCTTTTTGTAGCCATCCTAACTGCTGTTCACTTAAAATATATTCCGGCGGTTTTGTCGTTGTTAAACCCCATGTTTTATAATTGATCGCTGATATCACAACAATCGGAATTCTGCGTTTCTTTGAACAGAGGAAATCAAAAATCGAACAACATCATCATCTGTGGATAATGTTTCTATTGTATCAGTTAAAAGTTGCTCTCCGTCTATAAAGCCGATCTTTTCTGCAAGTAATTTTATTATTCGAGGACGGATCCGTAGTGGTGGATGAGAAAAAAGTTGAGTTGGTGTTGAACAATTTATTTGTAGGAAAAAACAACCTCTTGGTTATTCTTTTGTATCGATATATCTGTCATAAACATTCGACCAGAAACAGGCTGAGATTCTTCACCTAACCCCAAATCCGGGTGAGTATAACGTAAAGCAGCAATAAATTCAGCATTTGCACTGAGCGTTTCGCAAAGAGTTAAATATTCTACACGTTGACCTCCTTCTTCTTTTGTAAAGTTATTTTGTAACTCCAAAGACTCTAATTGAAATGGAACAATATCTGAAAGCCATTTCTCTATCAAATTAAGAGCTTTCTGTATTTGATCTATAAAATTATTACTATGAATAAAAGGTGCACAAAACTGGTATGTTCGTTGATTCTCAGTTTTTATTTTTCTGTCTTGGCTCATTTGCTTCATCTCCTTGATTTGTCCAATCAGATATGTTTTATAAAATAGCCTATCTACCATTTACTTAAGGACTTTACCTGTACATCTTCCCTAGATAGGACAACCTTTGTTGAAAAATTAGTATCAAGTTCTTACAGGTTATTATACCACCATTTATTTATAATTGCAAAGTAGAGAAAGAAGAAAAATGCTTTATGAGTTAATAAAAGACGAAAAAGTGAAATGTTTTTTAAAGAAAATTTCACAGAAAACGGGGGCTGAATGAAAAATGGCAGCCATGTGTTCAACTGCACTCTTTTTGCCAGTTAAAATAGAACGATTTTTGAGGCGGAAAAGGCAACGTTTTTCAAATCAGACTGAGGGTGCGGAAAAAAGCTTGATAGAGCCTCCCCCGTTAAAACAGGGTGTCAGTTATAGATAAGAAACAAAAATACTTGTAGAATCTCTTTGAACGTGCTATATTACCCGTATGGAACTTCGAGATGCAAGAAAAATCAATTCTAAAGAATTGTATGATCGTCGAAAGCAAGCGGTTTTGCTGTTCGAAAAAGGACTGAAGCGTTATGAAATCGCTCCGCTTGTCGGAGTGAGCGCCTATACTGTCGGCCAATGGATTAAGGCTTGGAAAAAAGGAGGCCAGGCCGCATTGAAGGTCGGCAACAAAGGGCGACCGCGGGGGCTTTACCGAAAATTGCTTCCGCATGAAGAACGGGAAATTCGTCGTGCAATCACGGATCGTTGTCCAGATCAGCTGAAATTGCCATTTGCACTCTGGACTCGACAAGCGGTACAAACTCTGATCAAGCAGAAATATTCTGTGGATTTGAGCTTGCAGGCGGTTAGCAATTACTTGAATATGTGGGGTTTTTCCCCGCAAAAGCCGATTCGGCGGGCGTATGAGCGCAACGATCAGCGAGTTCGCATCTGGTTGGAAAAAGAGTATCCGGCTATTGCTGCTCGCGCCCGACAGGAAAAAAGCGGAAATTCACTGGGGAGATGAAACTGGATTGCGCAGCGACGATGTAAAGGGGGAGAAGCTATGCGCCGAAAGGAAAAACTCCGGTGCAATATGTGAAAGCTGCTCCCGAAAAATTGAATATGATCAGCACCGTCACGAATCGCGGATTGATGCGTTTTATGTTTTATCGTGAGACTATGACCGCACAGTTATTGATTCGATTCTTGAAACGGCTGATTCGCTCTTCTCAAAAGAAGATCTTTCTGATTCTGGATAACTTACGTGTTCATCACAGCAAACTTCTGCAAGAGTGGTTGACGGAAAACAAGGCTTTTATTGAAATCTTTTATCTGCCAAGCTACAGTCCAGACCTGAATCCCGACGAATTACTGAACCGGGATTTGAAAGCGGCCCTTTCCAAAACTCCGGCGGCAAAACGGAATGGGGAGCTTGAAGAACATGCAAAATCCCATATGCGAAGCATTCAAAAACAACCGGAGAAGATCAAAGCTCTTTTTCACAAGGAGTCTGTCAAATACGCCAGCTGAACTACAAGTATTAAACTGTGGGAGCAATATAATTTTTGAACTCAAATCCGGGTCAGAAAAAAGAGGGTGTTTTTTCATTTCGATCGAGTGCGATACCCCCCACCCATGTCAGTTACACTACAAAAATTAAAGATCGTTCATAATCAACGACTTGCTACTTTGACTGAATTTTTGACCTTTTCAGCAAAACTCAGAATTCAGACCCCGGAGTCGTGATTTTTCTCTGAAAAAGGCTTTTTTTCAGATTCTGAGTGTGTTTCAAACACACCTCAGCAATTTACGCAAATCACTTTTTGCCAACGACTTTTAGCGCTTTTGAATAAAAGATTCTCTTTTTACCAGAAATCGGAAGGGGAAAATAAATGGCGGAGAGAGAGGGATTCGAACCCTCGATACCCGTGAGGGTATAACGATTTTCGAGACCGTCGCCTTCGACCACTCAGCCATCTCTCCGCTGGTGATGTCTTCTAATATAGCCCTTGTTTTTGCAAAGGTAAAATTTTTTTGAGAGATTTTATACTTTTTTTTGATTTTTTTGTAAATTCAGGGTTTGCTGTTAGATTATATGTAGCCGGAATCTCCGGCAGGACGGCGCCGCAAAGGGGCGGACGCCGCGAAATTATTTTTCAGGAGCAGCTCATGGAACTTCAGTTTTTCAATACGATGAACCGCCGGGTCGAACCCTTCCGGTCGATCAACCCCGGCGAGGTCCGCATGTACACCTGCGGACCAACTGTCTATAATTATGCCCATATCGGGAATTTTCGCGCCTACATGTTCGAGGACCTGCTCCGCCGTACACTGGAGTTCTTCGGATATCGCGTCCGGCAGGTGATGAACCTTACCGATGTCGATGACAAGACCATCCGTGACTCCCGCGCCGCCGGAATCCCCCTGCGCGACTTCACGCAGAAATACAAACAGGCCTTTTTCGAGGATCTCAAAACCCTCAATATTGAACCGGCCGAGGTGTATCCTGCGGCGACCGACCATATCCCGCAGATGATCCGGCTGATTTCCATTCTGATGGAAAAGGGGTTCGGTTACCGGGCCGAAGATGGATCGGTCTATTTCTCCATCGAAAAGTTCCCCGATTACGGCAAGCTGGCGAAGATCGACCGGGAGAACCAGCGTTCCGGCGTGCGGATCAAGAATGATGAATATGCCAAGGATTCCGTCGCCGACTTCGCCCTCTGGAAGGCGTGGGACGAACTCGACGGCGACGTCGCCTGGGATTCCCCGTGGGGCAGGGGACGTCCCGGCTGGCACATCGAATGCAGCGCAATGTCGAGCGAATATCTCGGCGACTCCTTCGATATCCACACCGGCGGCATCGATAATATGTTCCCGCATCACGAAGATGAAATTGCCCAGAGCGAAGCCGCAACCGGAAAAAAATGGGTCAACTACTGGCTTCATTGCGCCCATCTGATGGTCAATGGCGAGAAAATGTCCAAGTCGCTCGGAAACTTCTACACGCTGCGCGATCTGGAGGCGATGGGGTGGCGCGGCCGCGAAATCCGCTGGGTGCTGCTCGGCGCCCACTACCGGAAAAAAGCTCAATTTCACGCTGGAGGCCCTCGGCCAGGCGCGCGTGAAACGCTCGGCCGCTTCGATGAGTTCTTCGCCCGGCTGCGCGGAGTCTCCGCCCCCGGTGACGGCGCAGAGGCGGAAGCTCCGGTCGCGGCTGCCCGGGAGGCGTTTGCCTCCGCCATGGCTGACGACCTCAATGTATCGGAGGCGTTCGCCGCGATGTTTGAACTGCTTCGCGCCGGAAACAAACTCGCGGACTGCGGAACTCTTTCCGCCGTCGGAGCCGGGAAGATTCTGGGCGCATTCCGGGAGTTCGACCGGATCATCGGCTGCCTTGAACCGGATCGGGTTCACGAGACGGAGATTCCTGCTGAGGTCATGGCAATGGCGGAAGCCCGCGCCGCAGCCCGCAAAGCGAAGAATTTCGCGGAAAGCGATCGGCTCCGCGGAGAAATCTCCCGGCTCGGTTATGTCGTGGAAGATGTTCCCGGCGGCGCGTTTCGCGTAAAGAAAGCCTGATTTAACCGAATTCTAACATCGGATGCACCGGAATTGAATATTGCCGGACTATCTTATCCGGCAAAGAGCTCAAGGAGGTGGCTATGGGTAAGGAAAAAATCCTGATCGTCGAAGACGAAGAGGCGATTCAGGAATTGATTCGGTACAATCTCAACAAGGAGGGATTCGACCGTGTCCGCTGCTGTGATTCCGGGGAGAAGGCATTGGAGACGGCGCTGGATTTTGCTCCTGATCTGATCCTCCTGGATCTGATGCTGCCCGGAATCGATGGGCTTGCCGTCTGCCGGAAACTTCGGAACGAGCCGCGCACCAGTACGGTGCCGATTATCATGCTGACCGCGAAATCCGAGGAAAGCGACATTGTCGTCGGTTTGGAGATGGGGGCGGATGACTACATTCCCAAGCCGTTCAGTCCGAAGGTGCTGATTGCCCGCATCCGTTCGGTGCTGCGCCGGGTGAACCACCCGGAGGCGGAGGCGGCCGGGGCTTCCCTCAAACGCGGTCCGCTCTCCATGAACCGCGGCACGCGTGAGGCGCTTCTGGAGGGGAAGCCGCTCGTTCTGACCTTTCCGAGTTTGAAATCCTCTATCTCCTGGCCCGTCGTCCGGGGTGGGTCTATACCCGGGGGCAGATCGTCAACGAAGTCAAGGGAGATGATTACCCGGTCACCGAGCGGGCGATCGACGTGCAGATGGTCAGCCTTCGCCGCAAGCTCGGGGAGTACGGCAGTTTGATTGAAACGGTCCGCGGCGTCGGTTACCGGTTCGTTCAAGAATGAGGAGGCGGCTATGAAAAACGGATTCATTCAGTCCTGGCCGCTGATCTTTCTACCGGTGGCGGTGATTTTATTCTGTTTCTTCTGGTTTCAGTTCAGCTCATTTGAGAAGCTTTATATCCGTCAGACGGAGATGGAATTGCTGGGGCGGGCGAGGCTGCTCGCTTTGGCTGCCCGTCCGCTGCTGGAGGCTGGGCGGATTGACGAAGTGCAGAAGCTCTGCCGGGAAGAGGGGCGGTGTCGTGAGATCGCGTGTTACAGTGATCGATGCCCGGGGGCGGGTGCTCGCCGATTCCGAGGAAGAACCGGCGAGGATGGACAATCATGCGATGCGTCCGGAGATTCTCGGCGCGCTCGAAGCGTTTCGGAATGGCGGGGAGAGTTCGCCGATTGTCCGTTTCAGTTCCACCCAGGGGCAGCGGCTGATCTACTGTGCGTATCCGATGCGGATCGGCGAGTCGCTCTATATCTTCCGCTCTGCGTTCTCAATCCATCAGGCTGACCGGGTGCTCGGCCAGGTGCGGCTGGATATCATCGTCTCCGTGCTTCTGACCGCGCTGGTTGCCGGAGGTTTGAGTTACATCATCTTTCGGACGGTCAGCCGACCGGTGCTGGCTCTCTGTCGCGCCAGTACGAAAATCGCCGCCGGCGAGCTTGATACACGGCTGCCGATTCCGGAGCGCGGGGCCATTCGTGAACTGGCTGAAAGCGTGAGCCGCATGGCGGAGGAGCTGAAAAACCGGATCAACGACATTTCCCGCGAGAAGAGTGAACGCGACGCGATTTTCTCCGCCCTGGCCGAAGGGGTGATCGTGCTGGATCTGGAGGAGAACATCATCGACATCAACGCCGCGGCCCGCCAGATGTTTCACCTCCGGGAGAATCCGCTCGGCGCTCCGATGGCAGGCGTGGTGAGAAATCTTGAAATTTCCGATTTTTCTCCACCGGCTTCGGGAGGAGAAAAAACCTGCCGAAGCGGAGTTCACCCTCGCCCTGCCGGACGGTACGCTGCAATTGCGGCTCAGAGGCACTCTGGTCAACTGGGCGGGGGGGCAGAGCGGTATTCTGCTGGTGATTTACGATATGACTCAGCTGCGGCGGCTTGAGAACTTCCGCCGTGATTTCGTCGCCAATGTTTCGCACGAAATCAAGACGCCGCTGACCGTCATCCGCGGCGCGGTGGAAACGCTTCGCGACGGAGCGATTGACGAACCGGAGAGTGCGGCACGCTTCATGCAGATCATCGAACTGCATTCGGAACGGTTGACTTCTCTGGTGGAGGATATTCTGAGTCTCTCCCGGCTGGAGTGTCATGCGGTGGGCGATGGTTCGCATTTCACGACCGTAGGCGCGGCGCTGCCGGTCAGTACCGCGATGGAACTGGCGCAGGCGAGAGCGGATAGTGCCGGGATCAAACTGGTCTGCACGGTGGAATCCGATCCGAAGATCAAGGCCGATGTGCAGCTGCTGGAACAGGCGGTGCTCAATCTGATCGACAATGCGATCAAGCACAGCGGAGAAAGTCGGGAGATTCGAATCCGGGTCGGCGAGGAGGAGGGCGAGGCGTTCATCGAGGTGTCCGATCACGGCTGCGGCATTCCCGCCGAGCATCTGCCCCGACTTTTCGAACGGTTCTACCGTGTGGACAAGGCGCGCAGCCGCAAGGCGGGCGGAACCGGGCTCGGGCTGGCCATCGTCAAGCATATCATGCAGCTTCACCGGGGCCGTGCCGAGGTGAAGAGTCGTGTGGACGAGGGAAGCACGTTTACGCTCCGGCTGCCGGTGGCGCATTCCTGACGAGGGCCCCGCCGGACGGCGGATGAGGGTGGATTTTTCGGGAATCGCGTATATAGTATGACGTCGTTCCGAAAATGAATTCAGGAGAGACATGATTTATTCGCTCATTCGCTATGCCGCCGGGCTTCGGCACATCGAAATTTTTCCCGGAACCCCGGGGGCGCTCCCCGTCGTCTTGGTGCATGGGCTGCTTCATCGCGGCATCATGATGCGGCGGTTTGCGCGCTGGTTTTCCGCCGGGGGGCGGCGGGCGATCCTCTACGACTACCGGACCACCCGGCACCATATCTTCGAACATGGACTCGAACTGGCCAGGTTTCTCCGGGAGCTTGGCGAACCGCAGATCGACCTGGTCACCCACAGCATGGGCGGGCTGCTCGCCCGGGTGGCGCTGGCGGAACTCGCCGCGTCGGGGAAGAGCGGACTCATACACCGGGTGGTCATGCTCGCTCCGCCTCATCGCGGATCGGCGGTCGCGACGGCGTGGGTGGAACATTTCGCTCCGTCGCCCCTGCTGGTGCGTCCTCTGCCGGATCTTGCAGACCGGCCGCAGGCGGCGGTTCACACGCTCCCGGTTCCGACGGGGTATGAGATCGGCATCATCGCCGGGCGGTTCGACAATAAAGTTTCCCTCTCCTCCACTCATCTGCGGGGAGAGCGGGCGCATGTGACGATCGACTCCGGTCACGCATTCATCATGAATCAGCCGGAAGCTCGGCTGCTGACTCTGCGGTTCCTCGAGACCGGGTCGTTCGACAAAAATTGAAAAAACAAAGTTTGCGGGGTTGCGGCAGAGCCATTTCTCTCTTATATTTAAAGGAGAAGAAAAAGAGAGGAATGGGAAAGATGAATTTCAATTTATCCGTCCTTGCCGCCATGCTGCTGACGCTCGCGGTGACATTGTCCGGTTGCCGTTCGGGCACAACCTCCGAAGACGGCAGGACCTTTGAACGCGTCGCATCCCGGCTTGACGCCGACGGCAGTTATTTCATGGTCGCCAATCCCCGCTATCTCCTGGAAAGACTGGAGCGGGACGGCAGCCGTTTGGTTGCAATGATGGCACAATCCGATCTGCCACGGGAGATTCGGGATCCTTTTCTGCTGTTTTCCTCCGCGTTCGAGATCGGCTGGCACCTCTCCGGTGTCGATGAATTAACCGGGTACGGCAGAAGTTCCAGCGTGTACCGGCGCGATGAGAACGGTCGGCCACGGCTCTTCACCAACCGCAGCACCGTTTTGCTCAAACCCGGCGCGGAGGGCGCCCTCTGGGCATTGTGGGGCAGAAAAAACCGGCCGTTAAGCGGGGAGTTCGACGCGCTTCCGGTCGGGACCGCTTTCGCGGCGGATTTCGAATTTCATCCGGAAGCCATCTGGGAGGCTCTCTGCAAGACCGATCGAAGTGCCGGGGAGCTGGATCGGATTTCCCGGAAATTGTTGAACATTCCGTTGGAGAAGCTGCTCCGCTCCATATCCGGAGAAATCGGGGTGCTGCTTTTTCTGGATGACGGCGCCGATCCGGAAACATTGCAGGGAGTCCATGCGCTTGTCGTGCTCAATGACCGGGAACGTTTTCTCTTCCGGCAACTGGGGAGACTCGCACAGCTGCTCCCCGGTACGAAGATGGAGGAAAATGCCTTCAGCATCGATCTGACGAAGGACTATCCGGGGCTGATTATCCGGGTTTCCCAGGAGGACTCCATGCTCTTTGCCACTTTCGGTGCGGATACCATGGAGAAGCTGGGGGGCGCCGCCCGGCTGGCCGAGACGCCTGAGTTCCGGGAGTTGGCGGAGGGGCTTCCCGCCGAGGGAAGCGGCTTCTTCTACGTCGGTTCGCCGCTGTCGGAATTTCTTGCGTCGTTGCTGAGCCGGCAGTTCGACGACAGGATCGTTTTCGATGCCGGCCGGCCAGTGGCGGGGCTGGCGGTGACCCGCTGTGAACCGGATGGCTGGTCCACCATCGCCCGCGCCACGGTCGATTACAATCAGATCGAATTCCTCCAGGAGCTGGCGTTGCCGTTTTTCGCTGTTGTCTCGTCGTTGAGTGATCAGTTCGCAGCCCGGCAGAATACCATTCTTGAGGGGCGATACCGGGAGGAGTGCCGTAGCAGGCTTGTTGCCGTCCGTGACGCGCTGATGAAATACGCCGACTCGCACAAAGGGGCTTTCCCGGCGCAGGCGGGGATCGGCGGCTTGAAGGAGTTGCTGGAAAACGGTCTTCGGCCGGCGGCGCTGATCTGTCCCGGCAGCGAGGATGAGGCGGCGGCAGCGCGGGGGGAATTTATGTTCGACAACTGCTCCTATCTCTACTTCGAGGGATATACCCGGCGATCGAATCCGAAGCTGCCGCTGCTGATCGACTGGCCGTTCAACCACACCGGAGCGGTCAATGTCATTCTGGTGGACGGCACGATTGAAACGCTTAAAATCGCCGATGCGGAAAACTGCCGCAAGGTGGCCAGTTTTTGCAGACGCGTTACCAGTACAGCGAAAAGGAGTTTCGGGAACTTTTCCGGAAAGCCTCCCGGCTGGACCAACAATTTGAATTGGAGTGAGGATGCAAATGAATTCCCGACAGCCTGACGAAAAGCCGTCCGTAAAGAAGATCAGCGATGACATTGCCCGCGCATTTGAAAGTTGCGCGGAAGCTTTGTCGCTCAATGAGTTGTCCCGTGTTACCGGAGTGAGAATTGAGTTGCTGCGCCGCTTTATCAACCGGAAAACACGGCGTGCGCGCAGTGAGACCTGGGACAAGATTTATCCGGCGCTCAAGCCGTTTCTGGTCGGACCTGAGCCGGAACAGGAACCTCCGCCGCGGATAGGCCCGGCCTATCGGCGTCATCATGAACTGGTGGAGATGTTCAGCGATCAGAAAGTGTTGCTCGATGAGTTTGATGTGCTGCCGCCGGAATTGCAGCAGCGGGCGACGGAGGCGATGATCGCCGCCGCCGGATGTGATGAACCTTCCACGTACTCCAGTCTTACTGAGGCGGAGAATCGAATTATGGGGGGCGTTTCTCAAGCTTTCGCCGGAGGGGCGGCAGACAGAGCTAATCAAGTTGACCGATCTTGCCGTGGCCGAGGTGCGGAAGCGCCGCAAAGAGTTGTTTTAACCAGGGAGAACAGAGAGAATGGCTGATATGGTTTCGATCATGCCTTGTCTGGACATGCAGAACGGGAGAGTGGTGAAAGGGGTTCACTTTGTGGATATCGCCGATGCGGGGGATCCGGTCGAGTGTGCGCGGGCCTACTGTGCCGCGGGAGCTGATGCGCTGGCGATGCTTGACATTACCGCGACGGTGGAGAATCGTCCGACGCTGGTTCGGGTGGTTCGCCAGGTAGCGGAGGTCTGTACGGTGCCTTTCACGGTGGGGGGCGGTATCGGTGATGTCAAGGCTGCCGCCGCCGTGCTGGAGGCGGGGGCCGACAAGGTTTCGATCAGCAGTGCCGCCTATCGCCGGCCGGAATTGATTCCGGAGCTGATCCGTGAGTTTGGCGCGGATAAGGTGACGGTGGCGATCGATGTCGACGTCAATTCGGCACTTCCCCCTCCGGGTATGAGGTTTACATCGATGGAGGACGTACTGCCACCGGTTGCGATGCGCTGGAATGGGCGAAGCGGATGGATGCTTTCGGGGTTCCGGTGATTCTTCCCACCAGCAAGGCGGGAGACGGTGCCAGAACCGGCTATGATCTGCCGGTAATCCGGGCGATGGCTGGCGCTTGCCGTGCACAGATTGTCGCTTCCGGCGGAGCGGGAAAAATGGAGGATTTTCTTGATGCGGTAAAAGCCGGAGCGACGATCCTGCTGGCGGCGTCGGTGTTCCACTTCCGGCTGATTGAGATTCCGGCGCTCAAGCGTTACCTTCGGGAAAACGGGGTGGCCGTCCGCCTCTGACTGGGCGGTGGCGGACGCGCAGCCCGGGTGGTTCCCGCCGATGGAAGAAAAAATGTGCTGTAACACCTCTCTGGTTTTGCAGCACTCTTTTTTCGGGATATGGATTTCGCGATATTTCCCAGCTTCTCACTTTTTTCATGGAACTGGTCTGCATTGCGGCGTGACAATCTTGCAAACTTCTCCCGGTCAGCGTTGTTTTCGGGAGAAGGGCCTGCCGAGAAGGGAAGGCAGACGGAGGAGCTTCTGTTTTCACCGGAAACCGTATATGCCCAGTGAGCCCCATCTAGAAATCCTCCCGAAGTGAGATTACCTTGCCTCCGTAACTTGAAACCGGGAGGCGCAAATGGAACGAGAAAGGCGTAGTCGTGACTACTGGCGGGAACAGTTGTCGGAATATTGGGATGGCGGTTTAACGATTCAGGAATATTGCGAGCTGAAAGATTTGCCGTATGAGAATGTACGTCGTTGGATAGGGATCTTGAAGAAGGAGCGTGAGGGAAAATCCCCAGCCTCTGGAGAGTTGGAGTTTGTAGAAGTTCCTTTGGCGGCAGGAGGAGCCAGGAACGGTTCCGACAGCGGAATAAGCCTTCACACCGCAGGTTTTGAAATTCAAGTTACGTGTGATTTCGATCAAGCGACCTTGCTCAATGTTTTGACGGTATTGAGGACGTTGGCATGTTCGGTTTCAGCGGAACAATAAAGTTCTACTACTGCCCCACGCCGATCAGCATGCGCAAATCGTTTGACGGCCTTGCGGGAGCGGTGGAAGAATATATTCAGCAGGAGCCGGAATCTGGTCACGCTTTCGTATTTTTTCGGTCGCAGTCGCAAAATGGTGAAGATTTTGCAATGGCAGGGAGATGGCTTTACGATTTGGATGAAGCGCTTGGAAAGCGGTGCCTTTCACCTTCCCAAATCGGCGGAAGGGCGGATTGAATTGTCCAGTCGAGAACTTGCAGCGCTCCTGTCCGGGATCAAACCGCATCGCTATTACAAAAGATACTCGAAAAAGTCTTGACTGGACTTGAATTTGAGTAGGAATCCGGTATATTCTCATTATGGTATTACCGGTGGTTACAACATTTGACGAAGCCCGGCAGGTTATTCGGGATCAAGCTGAGAAAATTGAAAAAACTCAGCAACGAATTGTCTTGGTTCAGACGCCAGATGTTCGGTTCCAAAACGGAACATTATATTCCGGAGGATGACACTCCATCGCTTTTTCCTGAAGAAGAGGAGGAAGCGCCGATTGAGAAAGCACCTCAGAAGGTGTCGGAGCACGAACGTAGAGTCCGGCAGCCGAATGCTCTTTCTGAAATTCCATCTGACCTGCCGCGCGAGGAACGCATCATTGATGTTCCGGAAGAGAAGCGGCAGGGAATGACTTTGATCGGCTACGAGGAAAGCGAACGAATCGCTTACCGCACCGGATTATATGTGATTCATTTCAAGCGAGCTAAATATGCCGATCCCTCTGATGCGTTGCGCGGTGTAGTTACGGCTCCGGCTCCGGGAGATGTTTTCGATTCGGTCAGCGGCAGAACTCGTTATGACATTTCTTTCGTAGCAAAAGTGGCGGCGGACAAGGTGGAGAATGCTATCACTCTGGAACGTCAGGCTCGGATGTTCAGCAACGATGGATTGCCGGTGGCTCCATCCACTCTGGAAGATCTTTACAAGCGCACGGCGGATGCCTTGCTGCCCCTTTATGAACGGATGGTTGACCGGATTATGCAATGCGATATTCTCCATGTGGATGAGACGTTCATCAAACAGTTGGTCAAGGGGGCAAAGAAGTGCAGGCAAGCGTATTTGTGGTGCCGATTGACGGGAGTCGGACCGCCAATGATTGCCTATCACTTTTCGCCGTCCCGATCCCGGGATGTCGCAGAAAGTCTGCTCGGAGATTACTCCGGAACAATCATCAGAGACTCTTACGCGGCCTATGAAAAACTGGACTGCGAGGTTGCATGTTGCTGGGCACATGCCCGCAGGCGCTTTCTGCAAGCCGTTGAAAACGGATATGGAAAAGCTGAGCCTCTGTTGAAAATTATACAGGAACTCTACCAAATTGAGCGTGTTGCAAAGAGCGGGCGGAAAAGAAGGGCACGGAAACCGCCCTCTTTCAAGAGCGGAAAAATGCACGCCGGCAGTCTCAGAAGCTGGTCCAGGAATTTTTTGCGCAGTGCCGGGTTCTCAAGGAGTCGGAGCGTCCATCTTCACCGGTCGCGCAAGCCATTTCTTATGCGTTGAACATTGAAGCGGAACTCAAAAAGTTCCTGAAGGATTCCCGATTGAACATCGACAACAATCCGGCTGAGCGCCTCAATCGAGGAATTGCGATCATACGAAAGAACTGTCTCTTTGCCGGAAGTGAAGCCGGTGGGCAGCGGCTCGCAATTCTGTATTCATTCGCCGCAACATGCAAAGCGAACGGCATCTGCTTTCGCAAGTGGCTCGAAGACGTTCTGCCGCGTTTGAATGCCACTCCGGCAGAGCAGATTGATTCTCTGATCCCCAAGGGAGAAGCAAAATAGTCAATGAGCTCAGGCTCATTATTATGAAGCAGGGGAATGCCGTCTGGCGCTCAAACGCCAGACGGCATCATTTTTCTCCTGGCTCTAATTTTTCCAAAGCTCCACCGCGATATCCCCCTCACCATGGGGCTCACTGGGCATATACCGGAAACCGACGGCGGCGCCTCTTTCAGAAAGACCGGGTTTCTTCCCGGGAAGCGCATTTATTTCATATTTTCCGTTTGTAAAACGAGGGGGAACTGATACATTAATACGATTATTTCATTCACGGGAGACGATTTGTGATGCTGAAAAAGATTTGTTCTGGATACTTTTCCACACCGCTGATCTATCGAATCGGAGCCGCGTTCGTCATCGGCATTCTTGCCGGAATGACGCTCTCCTGTGCCGGCTCATCGATGGGGGAAGAGTGGCTGCACCGGGCCGTCGCATGGATCTCCCCCTTCGGAACCGTGCTCATCGCCATGTTGAAAATGATCGTGATTCCGATCATCTTCTTTTCGCTTGTCTGCGGCGCCTCCAGCCTTTCGGTCAAGAAGTTCGGCAAACTCGGCAGCGGCGTGTTGCTCTGGTATCTCTTCACCTCGCTCGCCGCATCGGTGTTCGGCGTGTTTCTGGCAATGCTGATGAATCCGCACATGAGCAATGCGGCGGAACTCTCCGGGCGGCACCTGATGCAGGTTGGGCAGTTGAGGAGCGCCGGAACGGGGAGCGGTTCAGTCTCCGCGTTCGTGAACGGACTCTTCGTCAACCCGTTCGAGGCGCTCGCCTCCGGCAACTTTCTCCCCCGTCATCATCTTCGCCATGCTTTTCGGCATCGCGGCGCGGACTGTGGTTGAGCGGGAGCAGCAGACGGGAGGGCGCCATCCGGTCGAACAGCTCATCGAGATGTTCGACGCCGCAGCCAAGGTCTGTTTCAGGATCATCGACTGGATCATCGAATACTTCCCGATCGGTGTTTTGGCGCTGACCACGGTGAACTTCGCCCTTTACGGCGTGAAGCTTTTCGGCCCCTATATGCGGATTGTCCTCTGCGTGGTGACCGGCGTCCTGCTGATGATCTTCGTCATTTATCCGCTGCTGGTGGCGCTGATCTGCCGGGAGAATCCCTATCGTTTCATCTGGAAAATCCGTTCTCCGGTGATTACTGCATTTCTGACCCGGTCCAGCGCCGCGGCGCTGCCGGTGTCTATGAAGACTGCGGAGGAGCTGAAGATCCGTAAGGAACTCTCCGGCTTCGCGCTTCCGCTCGGGGCGACGATCAACATGGACGGCGTATGCATCCATCTGCCGGTGTTCGCGATTCTCGCTGCGAATATCTTCGGCATCGATCTGACGGTGACGAAACTGGCGATCCTGGTGCTTTCGGTCGTGTTTGCCTCGGTGGGCGCGGGAGGAATCCCCGGCGGATCGGTTTTCCTGCTCTTCATGGTGCTGGCGAACATGGGGGCTCGACGACGTGCAGACGGCAATGATCGTCGCGCTCGCCATTGGAATCAATCCGTTGCTGGACATGTTCGAAACCGCCTGTAACGTCGCGGGCGACAATGTCTGCAACTACATCGTCGCCCGCAAAGGCGGAATGGTCGACGACTCCCGCGGCTGATTGATTCCCGGGAGGGGCGGTCCGGCGCAGAGGCGCGTCCCTCGCCGGACGCCTGTGCTTCAGCGGCGGCAGAATACCGCCGGTGTGTCGGTGATTCCCAGCCGTTCCAGCCGGAGCGGGCGGTTCGGCACCAGGCGGAGTTCATGCTTGCCCCGCTTCAGGGAAAAGATTTCGAAGTATTTGTCCTTCTTCGGGATACCGCGGCGGATATGCCGCCATTGTCTGATCTGGTTATTGCCGCCCATGAGCGGATTGCGGTGAACATCCATCCTGTCGCCGTCCACAGAGAATTCAAAGAGATCCCGTTCGACCCCATTTGTTTCCCACAGCCCGAAGAGGTAGTAGATGCCGTCAGCCGGAACTTCGAACTTCCAGATCAGCGGAATCGCCTCCTTCCGGCGGTCCAGCAGCAGCGCGTTTCCCTCACGCGGATAGCTTGACGAGTTTTCCAGAGCCGTTGCGGCGAACTCCAGAGAAAATGCTTTTTCCCGCTCCCGCAACTCCCGGCAGTCCCGCATGTCTGCATGCACTGTGACCGGCCGGCTCAGGCCGTTGGGAAGGCGGATCAGAAAGGCGTCGTGATACCGCCGGGGTGCCTGCATCTTCTCCGGGTGCAGCGTGACCGTGAAGCGGCAGGAGCCCTGAAGCGTGCCTTCCATCGGGCTTACCCGGAACCACTCCACCCCTTCGTTGATCCGGATCCGGAACGGGGAGGAGAACCCTGTTTCCGCGATCGCCGTCACCGTTTCCTGCGGCTTCTTCCGGCTCAGCATGGCCTGGTTGCGGTCCAGCCGCACGGGCAGGGGGCGTCCCGGCAGGTCCGGGAGTTCCGGCGAGGGGAAGGCGCCGATGTCCGGATTCTCGAATTCGATGAAATTCGGGATTCTTACTCCGCTCCGGCTTCCGGGAGAGCCGGCCGCCAGCCGGTAGTTCTGCCGCTCCGGATCGACGAAAGCGGCTTTTCGAAGAGACCGAAACCGGGCCCGACGGTTTGGGCGATCCCTTTCTTCAGGAAGGTGAAGGAGATCGGTTCCCGGTGCCAGGCAAGGGAGTGGTCCATCCGGATTCCCGGCGGAACGAGATAGAGAGCCCAGGAGTTCGCAACCGTCTCGTCGCTGTAGAGCAGATTGTTTCTGCCGATGAACCGGATATGCTGCCAGGTTTTTTGATCGGCGCCCCGCCGTTGATCGACCAGACGAGATTGTTGAAGGCGTGAACCGTGCCGGTTCCGGTGTCGCCGAACAGATTCTTGATGCCGGTGCCGATATTCCCGAGCTCGTCCCCCGGGTTGACCATCAGATTGCGGTAGAGGTAGGAGGGGCCGACGATGCAGGGGGCGGTGCTGACTCCCACCATGTTGCACTCGAAACGGTTCCGGTGGATCAGCACATTGGACTGGCCGCCATCGATTTCAATGCCGTCATCATTGGTGTTGAAGAAGAAATTGCCGTAAATGTCGGCGTTCCGGTTGAACCCTCCGACCGGCGAGCCGTTGGAGGCGCCGCCGAGAGCGTCGTCCCACCGGCGGTGGCAGCTGCCGACGAAATCGTTGTAGCGTACGACCGTGCTGCCGCGGGCATCCCGGATGAATACCGCCATCGGGCCGCAGGTGTGTGAATAGAACCAGCTGCTTGCACTGGAGGCGGGCGAATGGATGTAGTTGCGTTCGATCAGCAGATTGCTGCATCCCCTGGCGGAGATGCCCGCGTTGTTCCAGGAGGGACGTTTTTTCCCATTGACGGTCTGGAAAAATTTCCCATCTCCTTCCAGATCCTGCCCGTCGACGCGGCTGAACCCGGCGATGTCGCAGTTGATGATTCGGATATGCGAACAGTTGTCCAGGGAGATTGCGTGCAGGGTGGCACCTCGAAGCGTCAGATTGTCCAGCAGGATGTATTCGGCGTCCTGAAGCCGGATCAGTTCGAGCCGCTTCCGTTTCCGGTCGCTGATGACGAATCCGGGATGCCGTGTCGTATAACGGATCCAGCCGTCGGGGGAGCCTTTGCGTTGAATGCGGATCATTCTGCCTTCCGGCAGGTCGTCGAGGTATACGGTTTCCGCGATTTTGATCTCCGGGTTTACCGTGTGGAATTGCGTACGGGTGATTCTCCCCGATGGCATCTCCCGCAGTTCCACCTCATAAGTGGTGTTTTCCCGGAGTTCGCCGAGCATGCTCCGCCACTCGTTCGGATCCACATGAAGTGGTTCCAGCGGGCCGCGGTTCCAGCCGGGGCCGCTCTTTGCCGGATAGAGGTAAGGCAGTTTCGTCATCGGGAATCCTTCCCGCCAGTCCGGCGAACCGTTTTCCCGGAACCTGACCGTCACCTGTGTGGTTTCCGGCGAGGCGATCAGGCTCAGTCCGCAGGATTCCAGAAGCGGTTCCGCCGTGACAGCTGCTTCAGACGCGGCGGCGTGAATGGCGCCGGCCAGGAAGAGCGGGAGCAATCCCGGCTGCAGCAGGCGGAGAATGCGGGAGGAACAGGTGGAAAAAATTCCGGTCATGATGAACACTCCAGGGTTTTGAGTTGTGAAAGTGAAATATTGCTTCGATTCCGGTCACTGGGGGCGCGGATACCAGTAGAGATTTTTGTAGCCGCCCGGACGCCACGGCACGGAATGGTAGGTCGCATCGCCGACATGTCCGTCGCAGTGAAGCGTGTTGGCGCTGTCGCTGGAATGTCGCAGATCCATCGGACGTCCAGCAGGGTTCTCCTCCAATGGATCATAATAGTTGATGATGCCGTATTCGTTGGAAATCTCGCCGACCAGCAGAGTGACCGAGGGGCGGAGAATCCGATTCAGTTTCCGTACTTCGGGGCCTCCCATCAACGAGGAGTTGAAGAAGTGAGAACTGTAACCGTAGCAAAACATTCCCTCGGTTTCATTTCGGTAGGTGTGGCAGAGAAATTTGTTCTCCGGGGAGTTTGCCGCCAGCGATACGGATTGTTCTCCGAGATACGGCGTCAGAAAGCCGTATTTTCGGTCAAGTAGAGACCATTTTTTTGTCCCGGTCGATTCGGGAGGGAGGTTGTCGCCGTTGTCATGCGCATAAGCCAGAAATGCCAGTCCGATCTGTTTGAGGTTATTTGCGCAGGAGATCTTCGCCGCCCGATCCCGCGCCTTGTTCAAGGCGGGGAGCAGTAGCGCGGCCAGAACCGCGATGATCGCAATTACAATCAATAGTTCAATCAACGTGAATAATTTTTCTCATGGAGCGGCTACCTTTCTTCGGTTGCGGTTTGATATTGGGCGATGCGCTGGTGAATTTTCAAATAGGACGCGACCAGTTCGGCGAGTTCGGCGGTTGCGTCGTCGATATCATCTTCGTTGGCGAGGAGGCCGCTGATGCCGGAGGTGACCAGTCGGGCAAGTTCGACGGAGTTGAGGTGATAGTGAGAGCACATTGTTTCGATCTCCCGCTGGAACAAGGCGTTGCCCGGCGTTTTCGAGTGGAGGGAGCGGAAGGCGGAACTTTTCCGTATCGGGACGCTGTATTCCAGATCGGCGAGGTGGTTCTGAAACTCTTCGGAAAGCAGGAATTTGACCAGAAACTCCGCTGTGTCGGGCGAAAAGCACTCCCGCCGCACACAGAGCAATTCAGTCGCCTGCATGGAGAGATCGCATCCGCCGGGAATGTGAGGCAGCGGCACGACCGCCCACCTCCTTCATGCCGGTCTGCTGGAGCCGGCAGACCGCCTGTCGCGCGTCGACCAGAAAAGCGAGTTTTCCTCGTTCGAACTGAAACGGCATGGGAGGAGCGGGTTTGCCGTTGTCGAAGAGTTCGTGCCGCAGTTCGCGGAAGAGCTTAAGCCCGAGACGGGTTTTTTCCGAATCGATCCGCACCGGATTCGGCGCCGTCGGATCGATCAGGGGCGCCGCCGGCGCGAAGCACGAAATTCATCCAGAGGTAGTAGGAGGTATTCCAGGCGAAGATTTCCGAGCCGGGGTGGCGGCGGCGAAGCCTGCGTACCAGCGCGATAAAATCCTCCCACTGCCACTCTTCCGACGGAATTGCGCAGCCGGCCGCTTGCAGCATGGCGGTGTTGATGAACATCACGCGGGGTGAAAAGAGGAAGGGCAGGCCGGCCAGTTTTTGCCGAAATAAAACGCATCGAGCGGCGCTTCGAAAAATTGCGAGCAATCCGGGAAGCACGCCTTGAAGAGGGGGGCCAGATCCATATACTGTTCATGATTCATCTGCACATCGAGCGTCGGACGGATTTCGAACACCGCGTTGCGCATCTTTGCCGAAATGTGCATCTGCGGCAGTTTCGAGCGAATCCGATCGGCAAAGAAGGGCCCCACGGCAGTGTTTCGCAGGGGACGTAGAAGCCGATATTGGTCTGCAGAATCCTTTTCTGCCATTCATTGTCGATGAAAGTTCCCTGGCGCGGCACCGTTCTGAGCACGCCCTCGTTCACCAGCGTCGCCAGAGCGTTCTGGACCGTGAGCAGCGAGATGTTCAGCCGCCCGGCGATTTCCAGGGCGCTGGGCAGTTTGCTTCCCGCCGTCTCTTCGCCGTTCTCCAGCTGCGAGAGAATGTAGTGTCGTACCTGAATGTTCCGCGTTTCGCTCATGTCAGAGCCGTCTCCTGTTCTTTCTGCACTATATTATGACACAACTTCGTAACTTAGTCAAGAGGTGCGGGTGAAAAAACAGAAAAAATTCCCCGCGGCCGTGAGCAGGACGGCATGAGCCGGTGCGGGGAAATGGGGGGCGCGAGAGGTTGGTTTTCGGGAAACGGCTGCTATTCCGCCGCGGGGCGATGGTTTTTCCGGAATGCGTCGAGCAGCACCCGTTTGCGGTCGGTGTCGGCGGCCGGGCGCAGATTGTTCCGGTCTGTACCGGTCATTTCCACATCCCAGACGGGGATTCCCGGAAGGCGTGGTAGCTCCAGTCCCAGCCGTATTCTTCGAAAATTTCGATGAGGTCGCGCAGATAATCCGCCGCCCCCGGTGCCCAGACGGCGGCGGAGAATTCACCGACGTAGATACGGGCTCCGTATTTTTTCTGAAAGTCGCGCACCGGAGCCAGTTCCTGCCGAAGCATTTCCCTGTCATAGTGCAATCCGCCGATCTTGCCCGGATAGGTGATCGCTTCCCGGCCGATCTGCACTTTCCCCGCCTGAATTTTCACCCGCTGATGCGTATAGGTTCCCGGTTTGTACATGTGGACCTGATAGATGATGTTGTCGAGCTTGAAGGGCGCGAGCAGACGGAAGGTTTCCGGGGCCGCCATCAGATTGGACTGGACGATGATCGGCCGTTCCGGATCGATGGCACGGATCACCTCCGCCGCCCGGCGCTGCAGATTCCAGTAATCGTACGGAGCCTGGCTGATCTGAATCGGTTCGTTGGCCAGATCGTAACCCCACACGGCCGGATTGTCCTTTGAAGCGGGTGGCGATTTTTTCCCAGACCGAGAGAAAGTGGTCGGCATATTTTTTCTCATGAAACATCGTCAGTTCTCGTTTATCGTTGCGGCCGCCGGGAAGCGTATGCAGATCGATGATGAAGCGGATACCGTTTTTCCAGCCGAGCGGGAACATCTCTTCATAATGGTTGAGCATGTCATTGAGCCACGCATCGTATTGCGCAAGATCGCGGTCGGTGCCGGTCTTCCCCAGTTCCGGACCAGCTGGGCCCGGACCAGATTGACGTTCCAATCGCGGAGCGTTGCGAAATCCTCCGCCTTGAACCGGACCGGCGACATCACTCCGCGCAGCGGGGGCGTGTTTCGTACGGCATCGGAATAACGCGCCGTGTATTTTTCCTGCGGTGCGGTGAAAAGTTTCACAACCCGCAGGGAATTCAGATCGAATTCTACCTCGCCGCTGCTCTCCTGCAGGCCGAGTTTCAAAGTCGACTGGTTCCCGGGGCGGCCGATCATCGCATAAAAGGAGATCTCCTTCCAATCAAAGGTGCCGTCAATTCGCACAGCATTCTTCCACTGTTCCCGGTTGTTTTCATCGGTGAAATGGAGCATGAATTTAACGCCGTTATAGTAGTTTCGAGGTCTGGATACCTCCCGTGCACGCGCACGGATGGAAAATATCACCAGACTCTCCGCATAAGGCGTGAGATCAATCTTGGCGGACGCACAGTGGGTGCGGGATTTTTCTCCTGCGGAACGCTGACACGCAGGATCGAGGTACCGTTCGATTTCTTCAGTTCTGCCCCCGGGCAAAGTTTCCATTCCAGTGAGAGGGGCGCTGAAAAAACTGTTGTCATGAACAACAGAGCCGATGCAAAGAGAGTTGTCTTCATAATAGTTTCTCTGGCTTGTTTTGAGGCAGGGGGCTGGTCAGTCGCGTGCTGCGGTTCCCCAGAAGTAACCATTGGTCTCGTCGGTGTAGTCCTGCGGAATGCTCTCCCGGGTGCGCTGTTCCACATGGCCGTCGGCAAAGCAGACGTTCATGGCCCGGCGCCCTCCGTGCCGGAATTCGCCGATGCCACCGGCGCCGGAGACCACCATGCTGCCGGCGGTGGAGCCTTCCCGGGTGCAGGCCTGCGGATCGGGATAGCTCCCCATTGGTCGGTGTCGAACATCGCCGCGCGTCGGCTCGGCCGTTTGATCCGGGTGATTTTCATATCGCAGGAGCCGTCGCGGTTCGACGCGAATCCGCGTCCCGTATTGATGGATTTCGGATCGTTGATGGCATAATGACGCGTGCTTTTCGCCGGATCATATGCGGCAGAGGCGGGGCAGGCGAAGGGACCGATGGGAAGCCGGAGCGACCCCAGCTTGATGAGATAAACGTAATTTGTGACTTCAAGGTTCGGGGCGTGAAGGTGCATGAGCATATCCTGCCATTTGCCGTACCACTGGCTGTAGCTGATATTGCAGTTCCCGGCAGGAATGACGCCGTTGTTGCCGTCAACGTACATCGCCATGTAGGTGCCGAGTTGTTTCAGGTTGGAGGTGCACTGAATATCTTTCGCCCGGGCCCGTGCCTGTGACAGCGCCGGCAGCAGCAGTGCCGCCAGAATCGCGATGATCGCGATTACCACGAGAAGTTCGATAAGCGTGAAAATATTTCGTTTCTTTTCCATTTTGAATCCTCTTTCGCGTTGCATTTACAATAAATTCCCCATATTTATCCATTGTTTATTTATGGTTTTATATGGTATAATTATACCGTATCAAAGGAAAAAATGTCAAGTTTAATTTGATTATCTCGCAGAAAATTAATATTCAATTTGTAAATATCCATATCTGGCTATATGGTATTAACGAAAAGAGAAAATTTGACGGAGAAAGAGAATGTTCACTTCTTGTCAGGAAAAACTGCTGACGGAATTGAAGCAGCGTATTGCGAAGGGCACTGCGGGGGAGATATTGCCGCCCGCGATACAGCTGGCGCAGGAGTTCGGCGTCAATATCAAGACGGTGAACAAGGCGCTGAATCGGCTGGCAGCGGCCGGACTGGTGGAACGGCGACGGCGGATTGGTACTGTGATCCTGCCGAATGCGAGTGACGGAACCAGTGGCGGAAAAATGATTGAAATCATTTTTTCCGGTTTCTCGACAGCATTTCTCCATCCGTTCTGGGGCGAGGTTCTGGAAGGGGCGCACGAGGTGTTCAGTCGCAGTGGTTATCGGATTATTCTCAACCATATTCTTTCGGATCCGGAGACCCATCTGTTCGACCGGAACGCCGTGTCGCTTTCCGAGGCGGCGGGACGGATGACGGTCGGCCCCGGTGAGAAATGGCTGCTGGACCTGATTGCCGCGTCGCATCGGCCGATGGTCTGTGTCGGCGACGAGGTGTACGGGCCGGACGTGCCGCAGGTCTGCTTCGATTTTTTTCGCGGCATTAACGACGCGGTTGAATACCTGGTACGGCAGCGGAAATGTCGGCAAATTGGATTTATCGGGCACGTGGAGGCGTGGATTAATCCGGGACTGCTCCAGAAATTCAACGCCTATGTTTACGCGGTTCAGCGATTCATGCAGGTGGATCGCCGCCTGATGGAGGGATGCTGGCCCCGGCTGGGGAGGGGCGCGCCGCCGCGGAGCGGTTGCTGGAGCGCACAACACCTGACGCCCTGATTGTCGGAACGGATATGATGGTGTTGGAAATCCTGCCGGTTCTGGAGGCTCACTCTCTGGAGATTCCGATCATCGGGTGCGACGGGATCCGGCTCGACCGGGTTCCCACGGACTTCCATGCGGTTTTCGCACCGCGGCGGGAGTGCGGCAGGCTCGCCGCGAAGCTGCTGCTGCGCGCGATTGACCGCGGTGAAAAAATCGGCTGCAACAAGCTGGAGGCGGAGTTCCGGCCGTGATATCGCCCTCCTGCCCCGGGATAGTATGAAAGGTGCGTTTGTTTTTCCGCCAGCTTCGGGGTATTGTATGAAACTGACGAATCCGGATGGGAGGAAGGTGTGTTGAAAATCCGTTGGAATGTGTCGTGGCTCTTCGGTATTCTGCTCGGAATCGGCGTGATTCTGACACTGGTGCTGCCGGGAGATATTCCATGGCGGGAGGAGGAGGCGGAATTGTTCCGCGCCGCTCTGGCGCAAGAGGGGGGGCTGTTCCCGTTTGGATGCTCCGGCTCTGGCTCCGAATCCATTCCAATCCGGCCATGGCCGCCTGCGTCGGGGCGGCGGGCTGTCTGCTGATTTCCATCGGCGCGCTGTGGCGGCTCGGGCGGCAGTTTCACCGGGAGTTCCTGTATGCCGCCGCGTTCTTCGTCGCCGCCCCCCATCTCTGGTTCGCCTTCCGGCGGCTCGGGAGCGGATTCTGGCTGGTTCCGGTTTCGTTGGTCGGATTCGTCCTCGTCGCGGAACTGCTGCTGCGGTTCCGCGGATGCCGTGGAATTGTCATCGGCACGCTCCTGGCCGCGGTGCTCGCGTCGCTGTCATTCCTGGCCGGAGAGGGGAGGGCGCTCGGCGATGCTTTGCTGACGGAGCTCGCGACTCCTTTCACCACTCCTGGCGGGTTCTGGTTTCTCGAACGGTACATGCCGGATTTCTTCGATCTCCGCTCATACTCCGGCGTCTGCTGGCAGTTCTTTTTCGGGGCGGTGCTGCTGGCGGAACTCTTCTGGGTCATTCTCGGCGGTGTCGCGCTCTGTCGCCGCATGCGGAAGAAAGAGGAGCTGTTCCTTTTTGACCGGATGGCGCTCTTCAGCTGGGGAGTGCTCTTCTGCCATTTCACCGGAGTTCTGCTGCTGCGGCAGCTGCCCGCCTGTTCCGCTGCGGCGCTCGTCGCCGTGCTGCTGCTCTGGTGGCGGGGATTTGATTTCTTCTGGGGAGTATCCGCGCTTCGGGAAACGTGTGCTTGTGCTGTTGATCGCCGGAGAGTTGTTTTTCATCGGGCAGTTTCTTTACACCGTCAATCTCTGCCGAGGAGGGAACTCTCCCTGGTTTGGCGCGACGCTGAACAGTTTCCGGCAGGTGTCATGGCAGCTGGCAGCGGCGCGCCGGGGAAATCCCGCACTTCCGGTTGATTTGCGGGTTGAGTCGCTTCGTCGCAATCCGCTGCCGCTGCAGATGATGATCCAGCTGGTTCTGCGGGAGTCGCCGCCGGCACTGCCGGGCTGCCGTTCCGCGCTGCTGCTGCCCGCCCGTTTCGGCAGCGGAATCGACCTCATCCTCTACCGCGAACCGTAAAACCGCGGAACCAGTCGGATTTTCCTGTCGGTCCTGGCGGACTTATTTTGGCTCCTGCCTCAAAGGCCGTTTTTTCTGTGGAACATGTCGCCAGGCGTTCTTCCTGTACCGGAAATGAATCAATGAGTTGTGGGCATTCTGATGTCGCGGACGACGGCGCTCATTTTACGGGGAGTAGCTTCAGTCCGATGATGCCGCAGGCGATCAACGCAAGGCAGAGAAGCCGCAAAGTGGTGGTCGATTCTCCAAAGAGAACCATTCCGACAACGGCGGTTCCGACAGTTCCAATGCCGGTCCAGACGGCGTAGGCGGTCCCCAGCGGCAGGCTTCGCATGGCTAGAGCAAGAAAACCCAGACTGGCAAGCATGGCCGCCGCGGTGAATACAGAGGGATAGAGCCGGGTGAAGCCGTGGGAGTACTTCATCCCGACCGCCCAGCAGACCTCGAACATTCCGGCGATGCACAGCCATACCCAGTTCATGAATCTCCCCTTCGTGAGTGTAATTATTTCTGGAAAGCTGGTAATATATCACGGAAAAAACGGTTTTCAACCGGGCATGTTCCGGGCGTCGCATTTGCTTTTTATCCGGAAGTGTGATACACTATGCAAAACAGCTCAGGAGACCTGTTATGAAAATTTCCATTCTCTACTACAGCTTGACCGGACACACCCGGGAGATGGCGGAAGTGATCGCCGAAGGAGTCCGCACGGTTCCCGGATGTGAGGTGAAACTCTTCCCGCTCGACGCGATCGACAAGGAATTTCTCGCCGCCAGCAGCGCGGTCTTCTTCGGAACTCCAACCTATCTTGCCAGCACCTGCTGGCAGTGGAAGAAGTGGTTTGACGAGCCCGCTCCCTGTTCGCTCGGCGGTAAATTGGGCGCGGTATTCGCCACGGCGAATTTCGCGCAGGGTGGAGCGGATATTGCCATACAGACTCTGCTGACCCACATGTTGGTCAAGGGAATGCTGGTCTATTCCGGCGGCGGAGCCTGCGGGCAGCCCTACATCCACCTCGGCGCCGTTGCGCTCAAGGAAAATTTCGAGGCGAGCAAGCCCATGTTCCGCATCTTCGGAGAAAGGGTGGCCCGCAAGGCAAAAGAGATTTTCCCCGGGGTGGCGTAGCCGGAAAGCCGAGCAATGTATCCTGGCGATTTTGCAAAAGGACCGACTCTGCCCAGCGGCGTCTTCGGGAGCGGCAGGTTTCCCGCTCAAATCTGATCCAGCCGGATTCCCGCGGGCGAAGAGAGCCTCTTCCCCTGACGACATCCTCCGCAGGTTCAGCACGGCGGATACATTTGAACCGCCGGGGGGGAGAGGGCCGACAGCGTCCGGGAAACTCACCGGCGATTGAGAAAATCCCGGATGAAGAGCCCCATTTTTTCACGGGTGACGCAGCCGGTGTGAAGTACCGGGAGATTTTTTCAGGCCGGCCAGCGGCTTCGGAATTGGAACTCCCGTCACTTCCGCCAGCTTCTCCACCATGCCGAATTCGTCCGCGGGCTGCGTTCCCGGCTGAACTGCCGGCAGCACCGCTGCCGCGAATTTGAACGGCGATGCGGTCGAAGCTAGAACGCACGGTGCGCCGTCACCGGTTTCATGCCGGTACTGTTCGTACACATTGAGCGCCACTGCGGTATGCGGGTCGCAGAGATATCGATGGTTCCGGAAGGTCTCGCCGATGGTTTCCGCTGTGCCGACATCGTCGCAGAAACCGCCGAAAAACTCCGCTTGAAGTTTTTTTCGCGCTTCCGGAGCGATGGAGTAGCATCCGGTTTTTGCAAGCTGTTCCATCAGTCCTGCGACGGCGGTGAAATCTCCGTCGTACAGCAGCGAGAGCATCCGCTCAAGATTCGAGGAGATGAGGATATCCATCGATGGACTGCTCGTCGTGAAGAACTGCCGGTTGCGATCGTAGATGCCGGTGCGGATGAAATCCGTAAGTACGTTGTTCCGGTTGGAGGCGCAGATCAGCCGGGCGATCGGAATGCCCATTTCCCTGGCGTAGACTGCGGCAAGAATGTTGCCGAAATTTCCGGTGGGTACTGCGACGTTGAACCGTTCGCCCCGGCGCAGCTTCCCTGACCGAGCAGGTCACAGTATGCCGAAACATAGTAGATGATCTGCGGCACCAGACGCCCGAAATTGATCGAGTTCGCCGAAGAGAATTCCATGTCGCGTGCGTTCAGATATTCCTTCATCTCCTGATCGGAAAAGATTTTTTTGACGCCGTTCTGGGCGTCGTCGAAATTCCCTCAATCGCACAGACGGCGACGTTGTCCCCCTTCTGAGTGACCATTTGAAGTTTCTGCATGGAACTTACGCCGTTTTGCGGGTAGAAGACGATGATCTTCGTGCCGGGCACGTCGGCGAAGCCGTCGAGTGCCGCCTTGCCGGTATCACCGGATGTGGCAGTGAGAATGACCATGGTGCGTCCGGGGGCGGCTTTCCGTGCCGAGAGCGTGAGCAGATGCGGGAGCAGCTGCAATGCCATATCCTTGAAGGCGCAGGTCGGCCCGTGCCACAGTTCCAGGATATTCAAGCCGGGGGTGAGTTCCACCAGTGGCGCGGGATTCTCGTTGTCGAACGTGCCGGTGTAGGCCGCTTCGACACTGCGGGCGATCTCGTCGGCGGTGAAGTCAGTCAGGTAAAGGGGGAGTATCTCGCGGGCGCGCGCCTTGTAGTTCATCCCGATCATCCGATCGATCAACTCATCGGAGATTTTCGGAAATTCACTCGGAATAAAGAGTCCGCCATCTTCGGCGAGTCCCCGGGCGATGGCCTGCGCGGAGGTGACGTTCCGCGGGCTTCTGGTGCTGGTGAAATGCATGATGCAATGCTCCATTCGTTCCTCAAAAGGGATTGACGACTTAATTTTTTCATAATGTACACCGAAACCCCGTTTTTTTCCACCTGCGGTGACGGAGAATTGGCCGCTTCCATTGTCACGTTGCCGTCGTCCCCGTGCTCCGGCTCCCGCAAGCTCTTTTCCCAAAAATCCATCGGTAAACACAGCTGAAAAAAAACGGCCCCGGCAGTTTTGCCGGGACCGAACGAACCGGTTCCCCGCCTGGACTATTTTCCCCCGGCGCCGTGGCGGGCGCGGTGGAATCGTTCTTCTTTTCTTCCGGTTTCGGTTTTTCACGGAAGAAGCTGTCCCGTTTGAGTTCGGCATTCTCCAGTACGCTCTGATCGACCTGATAGGCCCAGCCGGAAAGACGTTCGTTGAGAGTCTTCGCCTTTTCGAGATGGTCGGTGCGGTTCTTTGCGAACTCCTGATCCAGCTTCTCCTTCTCTTCCGGTTTTTCCTCCTTGCCCGCTTCGCGGGTCACCGGACCGTCGTAGCGGACCGCAATCTGCACATTGCATTTTCCGTCCTTGTCGGCGGTGGGGCGAAGCGTGTAGACGAAGTTGTCAGCATCGGTCAGCTCCAGCTCCGGAACCTCTTTCCCGGGAGCAGCGGCTTTCGCCACATCAGAGAAACGGAGCCATGAGAAGGCGCTCTTGAAGGAGTCCACCTTGCCGGTGTCCACCTCCTTCCCGGCAGGTACGGTTCCGGTCGGCGCGAGTGCGGCGGGCGACCCCTGTTCGACAAGTTCCCACTCGGTCTTGCCGTTCTTCCGGAGGACGGCGCGCTTCAGGCCGGAGACCTGGAAGAACTCCTGGTCCAGCCACTCGGACGCGGCGGAATCGACTTCGGAGAAGGTTTTCGATACCAGAACGCTGCGCCCGTCCGCGAGGCGGAGGTAACGCCCGGAGGCTCCCATGCCGCCGCCCATGCCGAAGGGATCGGCCGCGGCAGGCGCAGAACCCGCTTTTTCATACAGTTTGCCGAAGAGAAGACGCCGCAGCTCTTTGCCGTCTTTATCCGACAGTGTCACGGAAACCGCTCCGCTCGCCGGGGTGAGTTCGAGTGACGCGGCCTGCGCGTCGTCGAGCGTCAGTTCACGGGCGGCGCGGGCGTCACACAGGGCGACGAAGAGTTCGCGGAGCTTGTTGTAATCGGCGGGATATCCGTCGCGCTCCTTCACCTGCCAGCCTTTGGCGGTGCGCTCGAGCGTGATGGATCGGCCATCCTTTTCCAGCTGGACGGAATAGACGTTGTCACTGCTGAACTCCTCCGGCAGCAGCAGCGTGTCGGCGGGGGAGTTCTCTTCTGCTGTTTCCTGCCGCAGCAGGTAGATCGCTCCCAGAACGATTGCGACCAGGGCGAGTAGGATCAGATGTTTGCGTTTCATCGGCGCGCTCCTCTTCTGTGCCGGACGACCGCGACGACGATCCCCGCGAGGATGACCAGCAGCGGCATCAGGGCCATGTTGACGAAAATCAAAGTGTTTTCCAGCGAATCGATCTTCTGCCGCAGCTGCTTGCGGACCTGCTTGAGCTCCTTGCGGGCTTCCACCTCCTTCTGGCGGAACTCCTTGAGCAGTTCACGCTGCTCGGAACTCAGAAGTTCGCTCTCGCCCGGCTTGCGCTTGCTCTGCAGCTCGGTGATCTGCTGCTGCACGTCGCGGAGATCGTTCTCCAGCTTGACGATGTGGTCCCGGAACTCTTTTTCGGCCTCCGCCTGCAGGTCACGCACTACGGTGAAGGGGTGCGACGCGGTGCCGCGGGCCCGGATCTCCAGCAGATTGTCGTCGCCGCTGAGCTGATCGACCATGTTCAGCGCGAAATTCAGATTGTCGTTGATCGGCTGCGCGACCTTCTGCCCGAGGAAGTTCATCTCGCGCACGCAGAAGGGGTCATACAGCATGTCCGCATCGCCGATCAGCACGACGAAGCCGGGCTTGACCGATTTCTTCAGTCCGGATTCCTTTTTCGGAGCATCGGATTTCTTCGCATCCTGACCCGCCGTTTTGACCTCTTTCGCGTCCTTGGCATCTTTCGCGGAGTCCGCCTTTTTCTCCTCCTCGACGGCTTCTGTGGCGTCGCCGGGTTTCCCTTCGGGAAGGCGGTCGGGAAGGTCCCGGTCAGCTTGACGGCGAGCGCGTGCTTTTACCGTCGGTCTTGAGGTTGCGCAGGATCATCTCCCCGGGCTGCTGTGCCGCAAAGGTATCGGCAAAGCCGGCATCGTCGGAGGTGTGCAGCAGCGTGGTCTGCTGAATCCCTTCGACCGGTTTGCCGGAGAAGCTTCCGGCGCAGAAGAGCAGCAGATTGTTGAGCGAGGCGACCGCCGGATCGGCGGAGTCCATCTCATCCGGGTGAGGGAGAGGACGGTCGGCATCGTTTCGACCGTGCCGTAGCCGCCGCGCATCCGGGTGCCGAGCTTGCGGTCGGCGACCAGTTTGTCGGCGGTGAATTCGATTCCCCAGCGCGACAGGAGCTTGCCGAGCGAGGAGCCGGCCGGCTTCATGTACGGCTGGTTCATCCCGGAGAGCGGGAAGGGGTCGAGGAAGGCCAGCAGCCGCCCGCCGCGCAGCACGAACTGATCGAGCGCGTAGAGCGTCGCATCGCCGAGCTCGCCGGGATGAATCGCCAGCACCACATCGATGTCGGCGGCAATCTCATCGGCGGTGGCGGGAATCTCCACCACATCGAAGTTCCGCTTGAGTTCGGTGATGATCCACCACGGCGGCTTCGGCGCCTGACGCTGCTGCATCATCATGATCTGCGGCGTGTCGTAGCCGCCCATGACCGGCAGTGCGCTCAGAATTCCGAGCTTTACCTTTTTCGTCGCGGTCACTTCAGTGATGGCGCGGGAGAGGTCATATTCAAGCTGTGCTTCGTTTTCCGGGTTGAGGAAAGGGAGCACAGCCGTCTTGCCGCCGGAACTCACCGCGACGCCGAGGTAGACTGGTTCGCCGGTGCCGAGTGCGTCGAGCGCCTGGCCGGAGATGCCGTCGAGCACGGCGGAATCCTCCCTCATCCGAATCGGGGGTGGGATTGAGTTTCCTTAGTTCGACCTTCTTGCCGCCGGCGCGCTGGAATTCGCCAAGCAGATCCTCAACGCGCGAGGCATAGGTCTTGAGAAATGCCGGCATATCCGCCGCATTGCGCGAATAGTAGAAGCGGATGCTCACCGGCTTGTCGAGGTTTTTCAGGATATTGCCGGTTCCGCGGGAGAGCGTGTAACGCTTTCCTTCGGTGCAGTCCCAGCGCAGGTTGACCGGTTTGAGGATGGCATTGAGCAGAATCAGAATGGCCGCGACGATGAGGATTCCAACGAGGGAACCGGCGACGGCGGCGGTTTTCTTATTTTTCAAATCAGGTTTCATGCTGTATAGAACTCCTTCTCGTTGCGGGTCAGCTCCGGCGGTTTTTCAGGACGACGCCGGTGATGAAGAGCGCCAGCACGATCAGTGACAGGAAATAGACGATATCCCGCAGATCGAAGACGCCGCGCTGCATGCCGGTGAAGTGGAAGAATACGCTGAGATCCGCCGAGAATCCCACCAGTCCGGCCGGAGCGCCCCAGCGGAGCAGCAGCCCGGTCACCGGCGGGAATCCGATCAGCACCAGCAAGAGGCAGATCACCGTCGCGGTGATGAAGCTGATGACCTGATTGCGGGTGAAGGCGGAGGTCATGCCGCTGATCGCCAGATAGGTTCCGGCGAGCAGAAAACTGCCGGTGTAGCCGGTCAGGATCGGTCCTGCGTCCGGATCGCCGAGGTAGCAGACGGTGAAGACCATCGGCAGCGTCAGCAGGAGTGCGATGCCGAGGATGATCCACCCGGCGAGGAACTTCCCGAGGATCGCCTGCGTCACCGAAATCGGCATGGTGAAGAGCAGTTCAAGCGTGCCCATCCGGCGTTCCTCCGCCCACTGCCGCATGCCGATTGCCGGCACCAGCAGGATGTAGAGCCACGGAAGCCAGAAGAAGAAGCCCTGCAGATCCGCTTCGTTGCGGGCGAAGAAGCCGCTGATCATGAAGGTGAAGAATCCGGTCAGCACCAGAAAGATGATCAGAAAGACGTAGGCCACCGGAGAGGTGAAGTAGGCGCCCAGTTCGCGTCGGGCGACGGTCAGAATGTTTCTCATTATTTCGCCTCCTTTCCGGCGGGGCTGTCCGGGGTGGTCAATGCGCGGAACACCTCATCAAGTTTCCCGGGTTCCGCGTGCAGTTCGATGAAGTTCCAGCGGTGTTCGTCGAGGAACTTCTTGACTTCGGCGGCGAATTCGTCGGCCGGCGCGGAGGAGCGAAGTTCCAGCCTGGTTCTGCCCGTCGTTTCATCTCGCACTTCGACGGCGGTGGCGGCGGGAAGTTTTTTTCAGCGCCGCGACCGCGTCGGCGCCGGAGATGCCGGTGAGGATGAGTGAAAGTCGAGTTTCCCGCGGGGCTCGCTCGAGAAGTTCCCGCGGCGTGCCGTTGAAGACCAGGTGGCCCCTGTCGATGATGATGACCCGGGTGCAGATCGCTTCGACCTCTTCGAGGATGTGGGTGGAGACGATGATCGCCTTGTTCTTCCCCATTTCGCGGATCAGCTCGCGCATTTCGTGCTTCTGGTTGGGATCGAGTCCATCGGTGGGTTCGTCGAGGATCAGCACCGGCGGATCGTGCAGGATCGCCTGCGCGAAGCAGACCCGGTGACGGTATCCCTTGGAGAGGGTGTCGATCGTCTGGTGTGTAACGTTTTCGAGGTAGCAGATCTTCACCGCGCGGGCGACGGCATCGGCCTTCGCCTTGCCGGAGAGGCCGCGGACGGCGGCGGCGAAGTTCAGAAATCCGGTGACGCTCATATCCTGATAGGCGGGGGCGTTTTCCGGCAGGTAGCCGAAGAGCCGCTTTGCGCCGACCGGATCTTCTTCGATATCGCAGTCGCCGATGGTGATCCTGCCGCCGGAGAGGGGCAGAAAGCCGGTGATCATCCGCATGGTGGTGGATTTCCCGGCACCGTTGGGGCCGAGGAAGCCGAGCACTTCCCCTTTTTCGACCGAGAAGCTCACCCGGTCGACGGCGGTGATGGCGCCGAATCGCTTTTGCACATCAGTCGCTTTTATCATGCCGAAACAATCTCCTTTCTCTGGGGGAAAATGAAACGCGATACCCCGGGAGCGGGTGTCGGTTTCATCTCTTGATTTCTCTTTTTCTTAAATTTTAGAAGTATAGCATGACAGAAGCGGAATTTCAAGTGGTGCCGGAGATTTTTTGGGGCGCTTGGAATTTCATGACCGGAAGAATGCGTTTGAGAAGTTCCTCCATCAGGCCGAGCTCATAGGCCAGATCAAGCACCGTGTAGCGTTTGCGGATCAACTGCGCGGTGCGGATTCCATGGAGGAACTGCTCTCTGCCGAGTCGGATGTCGGCAGGTTTGACCGGACAGCGGGCGGCGGCAAGACGAGCGGTCAGTTCCTGGAGCGGATAGAGCTGATGGAGAATCCTTTGCCGCAGTTTTTCCCAGTTGTGATAAATAAGTTCCCGCCGCTCTGCGAGGGAACGCCCCTCGCGGAACTTGTCGAGCGCGATAAGCATCGTTGCATAAATTTCTATATCAATAAATTCCAGATACCCAGCCCGACATTGAGAGGCGTTGCCAAGCGTCCGTTGATTCTTGCCGACATGACTTTTCTGACGCGGCTCAGAAGCTCAGAAATTCCGCCGTTGATCGTCTTGGCTGCATGAACAAGCGGTTTCAGCCAGTGCCACACTTGTTCAATCGGGTTATACTCGGGCGAATATGGTGCAAGATGGAAGAATTTCACTTCGGGATGACGCTCGGCAAATGTTCGAAGTGCTTTTGCATGATGAATAGAGGCATTGTCGAGAATCAGTGCCAAAGTTTTTCCGCTTGCATGAGCACGAAGTTGATGGAGAAAATCCCGAAACGGCTTATTGCCGCTCTTCTTTGCGCTTTTCCAGTAAAAACCATCGTTTTCCGGCGCGTATGCCCCAAATATCGTGCACCCCTCGCGTTTCGCCGGTGTTGCAAGGGAAAAAAGGCTGTCCGCGCTTGCTCCAGCCGCGAATCACATAAGGGTCGGTAGAAAAATGACTTTCATCAAGAAACATCACCTCGACTTCCTGGGTAGTTCGGAGTTTTGCGATTTCGTTGGCAATTTCTCTGACCCGCTGTAGCTTCTCCTCTTTTGATGGCGCATGTTCAGGTGTGCTCTTCTTGGATCTCTTTGCCGTAAAACCTTCATCATTCAGCGCGCGAATCACCGTATAACGACTGATGGGGAAACCATTTTCTTTCTCAAATTGAGCCATCAAAACTTTCACACTCCACACATCTTCTCCCCAACCAAAATCGCGAGGGGAGCGAGAAAGATATTTCTCAAGATTGGGGATCAGTTTGGTTTTTCTGGTACTTGGGCGTCCCGGCGAGTACTCTTTGGACAATCCGGTAATGCCATCTCGTTCGTAAGCGTGAAGCCACTGGCAAACCGCCTGTGATGAACGTTTCAACATATCCGCAATTTGCCGCGGACGCCTACCATCCGCGCAATGAAGAACCGCCAATGCTCGTTCACTGCGGTAGTCTCCTGACTTTTGGCGCAATTCCAGCAACCTTTGACGTTCCTGGTCCGTTATTTGAATACGAATTGTCTTCATCTGTTCCTCTTCTGTTGGAGTTACAGATAACATACCACACCTTTTCAATATTACAATATAAATTTATGCAACTTTGCTTAGTCCGGGCGGCCGCGCCGTAGGAGCCGACCGAGAGCAGCGCATCGATTTCCGCTTCCCGTCCGGCGCGGTTGAGACCGGGGCGGGCGAGTTGTCGCGCCTCCTGCTCCGAGAGGGAGAAGAGCGCCTCGTAAAGTGCGGTGGAAATGACTGTGCCGATCGCCACCTTGAAACCGTGGGAAACCGGCTTGCCGTCGCAGCAGAGGTTCTCCATCTCCCAGATGTGGCTGACGAGATGATCGGCGCCGGATGCGGGTCGGGAGTCGCGGTAGAGCTGCATGGCGTACCCAGTGGCGGCCAGTCCGGTGAAGACTCTCCGCACGTCGGCGGGATCGGAGAGGTTGTCGCGGAGCGGTGTCTGCACCAGGGCCCAGACCGCCGGATCGATCGCTTCGATGCCGAGGGTGTCGGCGGCGATCCAGTCGGCTCCGGCCGGAATCTTCGCCATGAGATCGGCGTAACCGGCGGCAAACATCTCGGAGGGCGCCGCCCGGAGGATGCCGCTGTCGGCGATGACGGCGAGCGGGGCTGGGCAGGGCAGGGTCTGTTTCAATCCGGCGGCGGTGAGGGCGGCGCCGCTGGAGGTATAGCCATCGACCGACGGCGCGGTCGGGACGCAGCAGTATGAGACATGGCGGACGCCGGAAGCGCGTTTGACCAGGTCGTTGACGGTACCGCCTCCGATGGCGACCGGCACGACATTTTCCGGGAAGGCCTCCAGAAGAAGGTTCACATTCGATTCATCGGCATGGAGCATCGGTGAGCCGGGGAAACGGAACGGGGCGGGACCATCCAGTCCGGCGGACCGGAGGATCTCCGCGACGCGAGCTCCGGCGGCGGCCCAGGTGTTGTCGTCGGCTACCAGCCAGGGGCGGGCCTGGCTGCCCCAGAGGGAGTGAATTGCTTCAGGCAGCTGGCTCAATGCATCCGCTTCAAGCAGAAAGAGCCGGGTTTCCATCCCCGGCGGAATCGGAATGGGATTCATGGGATACCTCGTTTTTTACTTTTGTATATTATATCACGAAACTTGATAGAAAACAAATGGAATTTAAATTTTCCGGGATGAAAAGGGGCGAATTCGGCGAGGAGAAGTGGGGGAGGGGAAAAGAGGACGATCGCAAATGGAACGCTTTTTATTCAGTGCCGACAGGTTTGGCGGCGTGAGATGGCTTCCGGGATGCCGTTTTGGGGGAGCGACGGCGGCACTCTGCCCGGAGCCTCCCGGAATGCGGGATGGAAAACCATCCGTGTCGGCACATTCCGGGAGTTTTGTCAAATCCGGTATCGGAGCACTCCCCGTCGGGGATTTACGCGAAGAGGCGCTGCATTGTCCGGCAGATGTCGGCGATGCTGCTGTGGGTTCTCACCAGGATGGTTTCACACTGGATGCACTTCAGGCGTGGAGCGGTTTTCAGCAGACCGACGACATGTGGCCAGTCGATATTGCCGCACCCCGGGGTTTTGTGCTGATCGTACTGTCCGATATTGTCATGGAGGTGGCAGGTGGTGATCTCCGGGTGGAGTTTTTCCAGAATGTGGTCATCCCACTGAAGCGGCGCCCAATCCTTCCAGCCGCCGACGGGGGCGCAGTCGTCGGCGAAACCGCGGTCGCATTTCATGAGGTTTGCGTGGCCGGAGTCGTAGCAGATGCCGAGGCAGGGGGAATGGAAGTGATGAACCGCGTCGAGCAGTTTTTCCGGTGTGTTGTTGGGGAACCAAATGTTTTCGATGGCGATGGTGATGCCGAGCTCCTCCGCGACCGGCAGCAGAACCTCCAGTGAGGCGAGGAGGGCGTCATGGAGCTGCTGGAGGGAATAACCCCGCCATTCCTTTACGGCATTGCCGGTGTGGATGGTGATGCTGTCGACGCCGAATTCCGCCGTGATGCGGAGTGCGAGTTTCAGTCGGTCGAGCATGGCACTGCGCAGCCGGGGATCGGGTACGTTGAGGTCTTCGTTGGTTCCGGAATGGCGCGTGCGCGTCGACGAAGGTCAGGCCGGCCTGGGCAATCTCCTCTTTGAGTTGGGTTTTCAGGCGCGGATTCTGCATGCACTGGCTGATGAGCACATCGGAGAGCACCAGGTGGCGGGCGCCGTTTGCGGCGAACTCCTCCATGATGAAGGGACGCATTTTTTTCCGTGCAGAATTCGTAGTCGAAGAGATAGGTAATCGGAACCGGATACATGATGAAATCCTCTTTTCTCACAACCAAGTGGATAAATTTTAATTAACATATCATGATCCGGAGGAAATACAAATCTCTTTTGTGACGCGATGAGAAATCGTGTCTCCACGGCAATCATAGGCGCCGGGTCAGCTCGTAGACCGCGATTACCCGCTCTCCTCGGAAGTTCTCCAGCTTGATCCGGTTTCCGGTAAAGGACACTTGTTCGAGACGATTTCCGTCGAAATCGAGGGCAAAGAGGGTGAAGCCCGTCAAATCGCGCCGGGAGGCCAGCGTGATCCTGCTCCGTTCCGCCAGCAGGGGCGGCCGCCCCCAGCGTTCGACGATGGACAAACTGCCGTCGCGGAATCGCTGATCGGTGTTGAACACAGGGAAGAAGTGAAACAGCAGTATCCGCTCCGATTCCGCCAGCGGACGATTGTCCATGGCAACAGCCGCAGCCGTCGTAAACTGCCGGTCCGACGCGATGGAGAATGTTTTGCCGGAAAGCGTTTTACCCGCCGGGAGAACAAACGCCTCCGCCGTCGGCGCGGCAAGTCGGAACGTGCCGTTTTTGACATCCCACTCCATCTCCCCGGTGGAGCTTTGGAACTTTCCTGCTCGATCACACGGCGGCTGACGACCTTCTGCGCCGCGAGACTGTGCAGTACCTGCCAGTCGTCACCGGCTTCCGGCAGGCGGCTGATTCGCCTGCCGCTGCTGCGGATTACTGCCCGGGTTTGCGGGGGCAGGGGAAGCGTGCCGTCTTCCTCGTTGACGGCGCAGCCGATCCGGGAGAGCAGGGCGAGCTGACGGGTTCGGGCGGCGGAGTGGAAAATCTGCGACCGCTCTCGATTCAGTTCCCGGTCCAGCTGAATGGCGAAGCAGTCGGGGGATTCCCGGAGTGCACCGCTGCGGAACAGCAGTGCGCCGAGCTGTTCGCCGAGCCGGACCAGCGGATCGTGCACATCGTCGAAGCAGGTGCGCACTCCTTGTTTCTTCGCATAGGCGGAATCTCCGACATGAGAGTAGGCGAAGCGGTTCAGCGCATCCCATCCCTGCAGCGCCGCAAAGGCGGCGGTGAGGAGTGAGCCTTCGCTGCTGGTCGGATTGGGATTGACGAAACACCACTCCGACACCGTGAACGGTTTGTCCAGAAGCTGCGTGGTCGCGATCATGCCGAGAGTGCCCATCGAGTGGGGAATGATGCTTTCCTGCGGCATGATCTGCATCGGCATCTGCCAGCGTTTGCCAGGAAAGCTCGGATGCCCCCAGTAGGCGTGATTGTCGATGTAGTCATAGCGGCGCCGGAGGAGAACGGAATTGTAGTTGTGGCACATGTTCTGGTCGGCCAGCAGAATATTGCAGGGCAACGAGCGGAGGAAGGTGTGCATTTCGCGGTAGAATCGGTCATGGAGTTCCTCCAGAAATCCATTGTAGTGCTCCTGCTTTTCCGGCAGGCCGCGTCGTTTGCAGTAGGCGGAGAACTCTTCCGCAAATCTTTTTTTCAGGAACGGATTGTTTTCCCGCGCGTCACGGGCGAGTTCATTTCCGATGAGGGTGTCTTCGTTGAGCAGGTTGATCGTGATGAACTGCGGATCCTCCCGGTATGCCAGTTTCGTATGGGGATTGACGTGGTTGAGGAAGTTGGCGGTGAACCGTTTGAGGTTCTCCCGGGCCGGCGGATGGACAAAGCAGAGCATCTTGTATTCGATGCCGCGGAATCCCCTGCCGCCGCATCCCGGGATGTCTCCGGGACGGATGGCGCGGGAGATGAAGAGATCGGTTGTGACATAGATGCCGCGTTTTTTTAAGTTCAGCCAGAAAGAAGTCCAGCTTCGCCATCGCGTCCGGATCGAGCGAGGTGCCGCCGCCGCCCTCGTTCCGCCGGACGATCCAGTTGTCGAAGTGGTGAATGCGGAGCAGATTGTACCCCCGCCTGGCCAGGTCGTCCGCAACGAACACCGCATGTTCGGCGGAAGGGATGTTGGCCTGGCCGCAGACATTGGTGCCCCAGAAACGAATCGCTTTCCCGGGATGTTTTTCCAGAACGAATTTGTCGTTGTCGGCGATCACCCGGCCGAATTTTCCGGCGGGGGCGTCGTTGAGGAAGGAGAAATCGAGCAGGGTTCCGCTCTTGATTTTTTTGTCGGAAAACGGCTTGAGTTCCGAAGAGGCCTGGATGGTCACCGGCTGGTTGCCGACCTGCTTCCGCTGTTCGATTCCCGGCAGCGGTGGACGGTCGGAAAAGGTGACCGCGGGAATCATCCAGACCGATCTGTCGTTGCTTGTGAAGGTCAGGCGAACCACCGGCTTCTCCGCCAGCTTGAACGCAGTGGAGTAGAGCGAAACCCGGCCGGAATTATTTTCGCCGCGCCATCCGGTTTCCGCTTCGGGAACCGTCTTGTATCCCCAGAAGTTTTTCCGTGTTGACGCCGGGCGTCACGGAGAAGGTGTCGCTGCTGCCGTCGCCGTACTCCACCCGGACGTTTCCCGCCGGGGCGCTCCGGTCGACCCAGGCGCAGCCGTTGAGCAGGTAGAGGTAGCGGTGAACCTGCCGGTTTTCCGGCAGTCTGACCGCGAGGGCTTCCGGCAGCCAGGGACGCTGCCGGCCGCGCAATACGATGGTTGCCCGGCCGGCGTTCTTTCTTTCGTCGAGAATGCGGTAGAGGACGCCGTTGGCGTTCATTTCACCGGCCGGGAGCAGCCGCATGTCGTTTTCTTTGCCCTGATCGGTCCAGCCGCCCCGGCGGTCGTTTCCCGTCTCGTCGCTGAGTCCCATATTCACGATTCCGGCGAGGTCAACCGGAATGCTCTGATAGGGGATGAAGCGGAATCGCAGTTTGAGCGCCCCCTCCTGAAGCATTTTCCCATTGTTGTGAAACCAGAAACGGAGGGAGATGGAGTTGGAATTCCAGTTGCGGTTGTCCTGAATCTGCAGGCGGACCCTATCCGACTCGATGTGGAGGGTTCCTGTCTCCAGCATCAGTACGACTTTGCGGAAGCGGAAGGCGAAGGAGGTCCCTTCCTGTTTCCGAGGGCTCACTTTGCGGCCGTCGCAGAGCAGACCGGTCTGCCGGACAAGGTTCAGCGGCAGCCGGGCGGTGAGCGCGACAAGTTCCGTCGGCACTCCGCCGGCGGAGCGGACTGTCGCGGAAAATTCCAGCGACTGAGCCGCGGTGCGGCGCAGCTCCTCCCGGAGAGAGAGGGGCCGCCGGGGACGTTGAATTCTCCGTCGAACACCATCGGTCCGGAGGCGGGGAAGGGGTGGTTTTCAGCAGGAAATTTTCCGGCGAGACCCGGGTGGCGCGCCAGCCCGGCGCAAAATGGATGATCTGGAATCCGAGATTGCCGATGGAGAAACCGCCGTCTTTCTGTATGGAAAATTCTTCGGCGGATGCGGAGACGCCGGTCAGGAGAAGCAGTTGCAACAGAACTGGCAGGAGATGTTTCATACGGAGAGCTTCCTCGGGATTTTCTGTGAGAGATTTTTATTGTACAGGGGGTTCTGTTTTTTCCATTGCCGCTCAGGGCGCCGGCAGAAGGAGACCGGCGCCGGAGATCACCACGGTGTAGCCGATCTCATGCAGTTCCCGCAAATTGGCGGAGGCGGCGTGACCATCCATATAGGAGAGATTGGTCAAATGTCCGGACGCGTGTCCTAGTACAGTGCCGCTGTAGTTGAGTTCGGCGGTCGGGGCGAAGCACCAGTAGCCCATGCCGGGACGTGAGGTGCTGTGCTGGCCGCGCCGGACATCGGAGAGAATCAGGGTCTTCGTCGGTGCGCGCATTTTGCTCAGAGTATAATAAACCGCATCCTGCGGGGCTTTGGCGTAGTTGCCCTGTTCCGGAATCTTCGGCGTATAATAGGTGCTTTTTTCCCTGATTGTAGAGAAACACGGAGATTGTCGTAAAGTGCTGTGAGGTATAATCCAGCGGCAGAGGAGCGGAGGCGCATTGGAACTGGCCGAAATTGTTGATGTACTTGTTTCTGAGGTAGAACGGGGCGAAGAGACCTTTTCCTGCGGTGCTCTGATCGGAGACTGCCACCCAGTTGCGGTAGTCGTTGGCGTACATGAGCAGGCTGACCGTGATCTGCTTGTGGCGGGAGAGGCAGTCTCCGGTTCTGGCGCGCTCTCTTGCCTGATTGAGTGCGGGCAGCAGCATGGCGGCGAGAATGGCGATGATCGCAATTACGATGAGGAGTTCAATCAAGGTAAAATGTATACAACTCCAGAACTTGAGCCGGGAGGGGGAGGTGGCGGGGTGTGTTGCAGATTTTTCCATCGTCAAATCCTTTCCGTCTTTGGTTTCTCTGTGGATAATATAGATGAATTCAACGGAAAAACCTTGAAAAAATATTCATGCGGCTATATTTTTTGTCAAAAAAGAGATTTTCAATGTAGCGTCGGCAGAGAAGCCGGACGGATGAGAAATCCGGTTGTCGCGAGAGATTCTCCGATTGGGGAACTGTTCCGCCGGAGTATTCTTCCGCCGCAGAACAGGAGGATTGCCATGGCGTTGTATTCCAGACGGCGGACCACGCGGGTCCGGACACATAAGGCGTTCCGTTCCCGCCGGGAGTTTTTCGAGGAGAAAATTGCGCTGCGCTGCATCAGTACCCGCCACCGGATGGATGAACCGCTGCATCAGCACGACTTCACCGAACTGGTGGTGGTTGCCTCCGGCAGCTGTCTGCACCGGGTGGGGGATTCCTGTACACGGGTTTCCCAGGGGAGGTGTTTGCCGTCGAACCCGGCACGTTGCACGGATACGAGCAGGTGGAGGATTTTCACATCTACAACATCCTTTATGATCCGGCGGTCCTGCCGCTGCACGATATTGAAACCAATTCCGGATACCGGGCGCTGTTTCTGCATGAGGAGCCCACGGCGCATCTGCTGCTCGACGAGCCGGAACTGGCGGCGATCTCTCTGAAACTCGAACAACTTCACGATATTCTGGAATCCGACCTGGCAGGACGCCACTTTCTCGGTGTCGCCCGTTTCATGGAGATCATTTTTCAGCTCGCCGACTACTTTTCTTCCCTCGGACCGCGGGCCGGGCGGCCCGATTCGGTCGTGCTGGAGAAGATTCTCAGCTACATGGAGCAGCACTACATGCACGAGATCACTCTTGCGGCGCTTGCTGATTACGCCTTTCTTTCTGTGAGCACACTTCACCGGCTGTTCATCCGGGGGACGGGGCAGTCGCCGATGCGTTTCCTGAATGCGCTGCGGATCAATAACGCCCGGCGGCTGCTGCTGAATTCGCCGATGCCGGTTTCCGGAGTCGCCCGTGCGGTGGGATTTGCCGACAGCAATTACTTCTCTTCCTGTTTCCGGAAACAGGTTGGCTGCACTCCATCGGAATTTCGGGAAACTGCGCTGCGTTGAGAGATCGGAGGGACGCTGTTGCAGGCAACTGCGGCTTTGCCGACGGCCTCCTTTCTCCACGGATGAGCTCCTGCCGACTGTTTGCCATGATGATTCCAGGCTGTTCTGATCCAAAGTGACGTCGGCCTGTCCATCTTTCCGAACAGGGGAAATCGCGGATTCAATCTTCTACATGAACTGTCAACGATTTTTTCATTTCCTCCCTTGACATTGAGAAAAAATAGGTATAATAAAAAAATAACAACGTTGTTATTTGAGGAAAGCGATTCTTTGTCATGGTGACGATCAAGGATATTGCGCGGGAGGCCGGGGTAAGCTACTCGACGGTATCTGTTGCTCTGGGGAACCGGAAGACAAAACTTCCGCTGTCGGAGAAAACACGCGAGAAAGTGCTTGCTGCGGTGCGGAAACTGGGGTACCGTCGGAATGCCTTGGCCGGACAGATCCGCACCGGAAAAAACTTGGAGTCTCTCGTTTGCCAGCGCAATGCTCGAGCAGGAATATGTCACCGGAATTCTGCTTGGCGTCATGGAGAAGGCTGATGAACTGGGATATTCGGTCAAGATCTGTCGTGTCCCGCGGGAAAATCCAGAAGCCGTTTACGACCGGATGCTGGAAAACCGGCAGGACGCCATCATTGCCGTCAACGAATTGCCCGGAATCGACTATCTGCTGAAGGCGGCGCGGCAGCTGCAGATCCCGGTGGGGTGCGCCGACTGCAAAAGTGATGCCGGTTATGACGTCTGTGTCTATTCTGACGACTGCCGGGGCGTGGAGGAGTCGGTGCGCCGCCTCTATGAGCTCGGCTGGCGTGATTTCACTTTCCTTTCAGAACAGCAGGCGGAACGGCATTATGTCATTCCGCGGCGGACAGGGTTCCTGAATGTGATGAAGGAGTTGCAGCTCCCTGTCGGCAGGGAGTTTTCGCGCTGGCAGATTGAGGAGATGCTGCAGTTTGCTCCGTCGCCGCGTGCGGTGATCTGTTCTTCCGACGGCGTTGCGTTGCACTTTCTGATCGAAGCGCAACGTCGAGGATTCCGCATACCCGAAGAGTATGCGGTGATCGGATTCGGCAATCTGAGTTTCGGCCGCGAGTGTTGTGTCCCCACACTCTCCACCGTTTCGCAGAACTACGAGCAGATCGGCCTCTGTGTGGCGGAAAAGCTGATTTCCCGGCTGGAGACGGGGAGTGTCCCGGCGGAAAGCTGCCGTATTCCGACGAGCGTTATTCTGCGGGAATCGACAGGTCGGATGCCGGCGTCGGGGAAAGAGTGCGCGGGGAATTTCGATGCCGGGTCCGCCGGCGGCGATCCATCGTTCGAATGCGGAATTGCACCTGTTGTGATTCGAGGAGATCAATGAAAAAAGAACGTACAGGCATCCGGGGAATCCGGATCAATCAGGCGGGATATCTGCCGCGCGCCCCGAAGCTGGCGGTGGTGGAAGCTCCTCCGGTCGAAGAATTTGAACTCCGTACCATCGGGGAAGAGGTCATCTGGAAAACGGTACTGCGAAAGAAGCTGATGCGATGCGACGGACGAACCGTCGCTGATTTCAGCGAAATCACGGCTCCTGGAGATTATTGCGTCGTCTGCGGCGAACGGGGCGGGGACTATCGGGAGAATTCCGGAGATGGATACGAGAGTTATTACTTCGTCATCCGTCCGGAGGTATACGATCCGTCGGCGCGGTTGATGGCGGAATATTTTCGCTGGCAGCGCTGCGGTTCGGAACTGGGCTGGGCCGGGCGGTGTCATCAGGATCCGGTTCCGCTGGTCGGGACTGGACGATTTCTCGACATGCGAGGCGGTTACCATCAGAGTTGTGATCTTCGCTGCTGGTCGGACGGCATCTCGCTGAGCTTGCTGGGACTTCTTCACTTCGCGGAACGGGAACATCCGCCATGGGATCGCGGGCAGCTTGCGGAGGAACTGCGCTGGGGATGTGAATACTTCCTGAAACTGATCGCGCCGGAAGGGTTTTTGTACGATTCTCAGTTTGTTCCGATCGGCTGGGGGCCACGTGACTATTACAATGTGCCGGCAAATCTGGGGGCGCACTGCAACACGGTGCTGCTGTTGGCCGGGGCGGCTCGCTGTTTCCGGGAGTTTGATCCGAATTTTGCCCGGCATTGTGAGGAAGGTGCGCGAAAAATCCATCGTTTTCTTGAGGACCCGGAAAATTTCCGGACCCCTTACGTTCCTCCTGTGAAAAATCTTCCCCGAGGAACGCAGGGGGAACATTTCTATTTTCAGAGTACGCGCGACTCCGCGGGCGGCCTCTGCGGGCGGATCGCGGCGGCGCTGGCGCTCGGAGCGCGTGAGATCGCCTTTGCCCTGGTGCCGCAGCTGCTGGAACTGCTGACGCCGGAAGGCTATTTCCGACAGGACGCGGCAAGCGCGGAAGCCGGGTTTTCCGATTGCAGTTACGGCCACGCCGGCACAGGGGATTTCGTGTTGTTCGATCTGCTTGAAGCGGGATTTGACCAGCCGGAAAAACTTGTCGAATCCGTTGCCGCCTGCGCTGCTTTTCAGGAGCGGCTTCTGGCGGAGGCCGGTTGGGAATCCATTCCGCGCTTTTTTCTTCGACAGTTCCGTGGGAGAAAACAGGACGCAGCAGGGGGAGCGGTTCCGTGCGGGCACTGCATTCGGCGATCTTCTGGCTGCGCGCCGCCCGGTTGCTTGAGAAACCGAAATACCGGGAGTACGCTCAACGTTGCTTCGACTGGATTTTCGGGGCCAATCCGGAGGAGGCGAGCTACATTACCGGTGTCGGTTACAACCAGAAACGCAATCCGGTGTTCGGGCAGTTCTTCCCCAGTACGCCGCAAATTCCTGGCGGAATTCACCATGTGATGAACGGCGAGTATGACATGCCTTCGGTCGGAATGGCCCTGTGGGCAGTCGCCCTGTTCAAACAGGAAATGGGAGGGTGCGAAACCGGATCATCCGGAGCTCTTGCTGATGACGGCGGAGCAGGCAAGTGCGAATGAGCGCTTCCACGTGAAATCCCGCGGCAAAAATCGACGTCTGGTGGAGACAGGAAATCGATGGGGCTCGGGCGGGGGATTGCGGCGTCCTGTTCCGCCACCGTTTTCGGCGAAGCGGCGACTTGCTCCTCTTCTGCTGACGGGACGGCAAAAAAATCCCGCGGAATTTCTTCTGCGGGATTTCGGAAACTTGCGCTCGGAATCAGTAGTTCTGCGCCTCGATCTCGAAGAAGGCCTTCGGATGCTTGCAGACCGGGCAGACCTCCGGTGCCTTTTCGCCGATGTAGATGTGACCGCAGTTGCGGCACTCCCAGCGCTTCTCGCCGACCTTGACGAAAACTTCACCCTTCTTGACATTTTCAAGCAGCTTGAGATAGCGCTCTTCATGACGCTTTTCAATCGCGGCGACGCGTTCGAAGGCGCGGGCGATCGAGTCGAATCCCTCTTCCGCCGCTTCTTTGGCGAAGTTCTTATACATCTCGGTCCACTCCTCGTGCTCCCCGGCCGCGGCGGCGGTCAGGTTGGCCATGGTGTCGCCGAGGCCGCCGAGTTCCTTGAACCAGAGTTTGGCGTGTTCCTTCTCGTTGTTCGCAGTCTGCTCGAAGATCGCGGCAATCTGCTCGTAGCCCTCTTTCCGGGCGACCGAGGCGAAATAGGTGTACTTGTTGCGGGCCTGCGATTCACCGGCAAACGCGTATGCGAGGTTTGCGGCGGTTTTGCTGTTCTTGAGATCTGCCATTTTTCATTCTCCTTCGGTTGTATTTGCGTTCCGCCTCTCCGGCGGATCCGTCTCGTTGTTTAACATAGCGGGAAAAGCGGAAAAAGCAAATCAAAAATCAGTAATTATTATTAAAAATATGTTTTACTGCAGCAATCGGCCGGTAAACGTGTGATAACCCGTGAACGGGAACGGTTCGGAATTGACAACCCAGGGGAAGTCGCGACCGTCGATCAGCCGGTTCTCCGCATAGGCACGTTGAATCGCTTCGTCGATGCCGTCAATCACCTGGTAACTGGTGCCGGCGGGGTGACGGCGGCATGGAAGCCACCCTCCGGAACCGGTCGAACCGGAATCGAGTCGAAGGCGGCGTTGCAGACGAGGGTATGGCACATGGCGATTTCCGGCGTGCAGATGAAAGCCGTGGGATCTTTGAGCCGCTTTTCCAGCGCATCGTAGATGTGAACACGCATGTCACTGCCCTGCGTGGAGGCGAATTCTTCGACCACTTCGCCGGAGTTGAGGCGAACCGTGGTCCGGCTGGTGGTGTACTCAATCGAGCCCTCTTCGCCGATGATGGCGGAATAGGGGGTGTCGTTCTTCACGCTGCAATGGGTTACATAAAAGAGAATGGTTTTCCCTTCCCGGGTGGTGATTTCAAGATCGGCGGTATCGCAGCTTTCAATCGGATTGGCCCGGTACATCGCGCCGCGGATGGTTTCCGGAGTGCCGGTGGTGTCGAAGCGGTCTCCGGAATAGAAGCAGAGCAAATTCAGATAGTGGGCGAGGGCGTTGGTGTAGGGACTGTCGAGAATCGGATTCTCCACCGTTCCGATTTTGCCCGCCCAGTTGTTGCGGTGGTAATAAACGACATCGCGGGGCCAGAGACCGTAGGATTTGAGGATTTTCACCCTGCCGATCCGTCCGGCGAGAAGCATCTCCTTGATTCGGCGGGTCTCCGGCTGATACATGGTCTGGTACCCGACCGCGACGAACTTTCCGGTGCGTCGCGCGGCCTCCCGCATCGTTTCCGCATCGGCCACGGTCGGCGCGATCGGTTTTTCCACATAGACGTTGGCACCCGCCTCCAGTGCGGCGACGGTCATGGGCGTATGCAGCGCGATTCCGGTCGGAATAAAGCAGATGTCGATTTTTCCAGCCAGTTCCCGGAGCATCTCCCGGTAATCGGTGAAGAGGGGGACAGCCGATGCTGCGCAGCCAGGCGCATTTCTCAGGTTCTTCCGCCTGATTGATGACAGTGGCGCCGACCGGCCGGATACGGCCCGCGGCGTGCTCTCTTACGAAGTCCTGATAATGAACCGCTCCGAAGCCGGAGACGCCGATGATTGCAGCATTGAACATCTTTTTTTCGCCTGAATATTTGCCAGAGTTCCGTTGATAACCTGATTTGTTAAAATAGCATGGAAAGGGGTTCGTTTCAAGTGGAGAGGCGGTCACTCCGCCGGATTCGCTCTTTTTCCGGCGGCTCCGGTGCGGGCTGAAAATACCGGCTGAAGAACTCCGCCGCCAGAGGAGCACAGCTTTTTCCGCCGGAACGTCCTTCTTCAATCATGATGGCTGCGGCATAAGTTTTCCCATTGCGGGTGACGAAGCAGATGAACCAGGTGGTGAGGCGGCGGTCGCTGCGCGGACCGACTTCCGCGGAACCGGTTTTCCCGTAAAGGTCGAATCCGGGCAGAGCGGCTTCCCGGCCTGAGCCGTGTGGAGAATTGACGACGTTGTACATGCCCTGACGGACGGTTTCCAGATGCTCCGGAGTGGTTGCGAGCCGGCTGCGCCGGAGAGGTTTGCGTTCCCGCACCACATTGCCGTAGGGATCCACCACCTGTCGGACGAGATGCGGCTGCCAGACGTCGCCGCCGTTGGCGAGGGCGGCGGTGAAGAGGGCCGCCTGCAGCGGCGTTACCGTGACCATTCCCTGGCCGATGGAGAGCAGCGCGGTATCGTAGGCGTTCCAGCCGGTGCGATAAAGGCGCCGTTTTGCGGCATCGGAGGGAAGGTGCCGCTTCCTTCCGGCAGTTCGACCCCGGTTTTTCGACCGATTCCAGCGGAGGCGAGCACGGTGGCGATCCGGCCGAGGCCGGTTTTGAGTCCGTGCGCGATCATGTAAGGATTGCAGGATTTTTCCAGGGCCGAGATGAGGTTCACTTCGCCGTGGCCGCCGCTTCGCCAGGAGGCGCAGCGGATCGTGGCGTTCCCGACGGAGATACCGCCGTCGCAGAAAAGGGTGCTCTCCGGCTTGACGCCTGCGTTGAGCAGGGCGAGCGCGACCAGCGGTTTGAGGATGGAGCCCGGGGTGTAGACGCCCTGAAACGCCCGGTTGATGAGCGGCCGTTCCGGGTTGTTGAGCAGAGACTGGTAGTATTCCCGGCGGAGGATCGGAGTGAATTCTCCCAGATCGTAGGCCGGATTGCTCGCGGCGGCGAGAATGTCGCCGTTGGCCGCGTCGAGCAGAACGAATGCTCCCCGTTTGCCGACGAGCAGTGATTCTGCGATCTCCTGAGCACGGGAGTCGATGGTAAGGATCACGTTGTTGCCGTGAAGCGGTTCAATCTTTTCGATCAGGCTCTGGCGAATGTAACCGAGATGATCCACCTGAACCAGGGAGTAGCCCGGCAGGCCGAGCAGACCCAGCGGCGCCGCCGGCGAGCCGGGAACGGCCCGGGGATCGATCGCGCTGTCGGGCAGCCGGTCAAATTCCCGTTCGATGCCGTCGCGGCCGACCAGATCGGGCACGTAATAGAAGAAATCGCGCCGGTCGGCGGCATTCTCTCTGCTCTCCGGGCGGGTGGAACCGATGAGATGCGCTGCCAGTCTGCCGCAGGGATAGATCCGGGTTTCACCGGGTTCGATGTCGATGCCGCGGAATGCGCGGGCGCACTCCAGGGCACGCGCGGTTTCCCGCGGAGAGAGCTGCTTGAAGACGGTGATCGGCAGTCCGGGCCGGGTATTCAAATGGCGGTTTACGGTCTCCTCGGTGAGCGGATTTTTTCTGCCGATGGCGGCGGCGATCGCCTCCGCCGCGTCAAGCATGTAGCGGACCGATTTCGAACGGCGTCCGAGCCGCATCTCTTCCGGATAGAAAACCAGATTGTTTTCCGCGCGGTTGCACGCGAGCAGTCTGAGATCGGCGGAGAAGATCTTGCCGCGCCGGGCGGGAATGCGGATTCGCCGGATCGATTGGCTGGAAATCTTCTTTCGATGTTCGTCACCGGATTGAATCTGGACCAGGTAGAGCTTGCCGGCCAGCAGCAGAAATCCGGCAAGAAAAAACAATCCGAGCAGCAGAACGCGGAGCTGGCCGGGGGCGAGAATGCCGGCCAGGAGCAGGGGGGCTTTTTCCTGTTTCATGAGTTCCTCCTGCGACCGGGATTGACCGTGTGTTCCTTGACGGTGCGCGGTCGGCTTCCCCAGCGGCGGCGCTCCAGCGGCGACTGGTTTTTACCGAGAAACCGGGGCAGGTCGAGCGCGCCGGAAAGCGCGTCGAAAAGAAAGACCACACAGGGAAGCAGAACCATTCCGGCCGCGCCGTGGAAAAGAAGTTCCCAGAGCAGTGTTCCGGAGGAAACGCCGCTTCCTCCCGCCCAGCGGATGAACAGCGCATCGCCGAGCGTGTTGATCACGCCGATCGCCATGCCGGGCATCGCCGCATCCAGGAGATGGTCCATATGTTTGCGTCGCAGTCCCCAGCCTGCCGCCAGCGCCGCCGCCAGCAGAAACGGACTCAGAAGCAGCGGTCGGTGGAGGAGCAGATCGAGAACCAGCCCGGTCGCGGCGGCTCCGATCAGAGCGTTGCGGAACGAATCCGCGCAGGCGAAGTAGAAGAGTACATAAGCGGTCAGGCGGATGGAGAATCCCGCGTTGCCGGCGACAAGTTCCAGGAGCAGCGCGAAGGCCGTCATGGTGATTTCGAAGCCGGCTTTCATGGCGTCTCTTTGCTCCGTTTTGCCACGATGACGAAACGGATGCTGTCGAATTCGGCGGAGGGCCGGAGCAGTCCGGAGAGATACAGGGCGTTGGAGAAGCGGTTCGGCGCTTCGTCGACATAACTGAGTTCTCCCACTTTGATCCCGCCGGGAATATTCGTTTCAAATCCGGTGGTAAGCGCGGCTTCGTGAAGGGTGTAGCGGTACTGGGCGGGGAGATACCCGACGGGAATGCGGCCCGGCGCCGGATGGCGCTCTCCGGCGTTGGTTATGCCGGTTGCTCCGGTGGCCGGAAACAGTACCGACAAACGCAGATTCGGACTGTAGAGCGTGATTACGTCGGCGGTATGTTCGCCGACCCGGTCGACGACGCCTGCCAGAAGGGGACGCCCTTCCGGAGTGACGGTGAGAACCGCCGCTCCCGCCGTGATGCCGTCACGGCTGCCGCGATTGATGGAGAACCGTTCGTTCCAGAGCAAAGGGTCGCGCAGGATGATTTCGGCGGCGGAGTAACTCCAGCCGGCCGGGATCGGTAGGTCGAGCAGCCTGCGCAGCGAGGTGTTTTTCTCGGAAAAGCTCCCCGGATGCGGCGGCCTGAACCGCGAGCTGCCGGTTCGTTTCCTGCAGCTGTTCAAGCCGGGCGGCGAGCTGGGCCCGGCTGTAGAGCAGCAGCGACTGGTCGGAAACGGCATCCACGCCGGAACGGAGCAGTTCGAGGTAAGGATAAAAAAAGTCGCCGAACAGCCGCCCGGCTCCGAGGCGGAGCGAGCGGTATCCGGCGAATCCCAGCAGGAGCACGATCGCAAGGGCGGCGATGAGGATAAGCCGCCGGTCGAACTTGTGTCCTGACGTTGCCATCGGTTTGCGTCACCTCTTTCCCGTCGTTGTGACGGCGTTTCAGCAGGAGAGTTTCCGCTTGATTTCGATGAGTTCGCGATCCGCGTCGCGGAGCAGTTCATCGAGAAGTTCGCGGATGGTGATGACCTTGTCGACCAGACCGACCGACTGCCCTGCCATCAGCGAACCCATCTCCACATCCCCTTCGACGGCGGCACGGCGCAGGGCGCCGATCCAGAACTTTTCGACCTCTTCCTGGGCCTGCTGGCGATGGATGGTTCCCGCCTCCAGTTCCCGGAGCAGTCGGAGCTGGAGCGCTCCGGAATTCAGCGGTTCCGCGGTTGCGCAGCGCCCGCACCGCGACCACCGGCAGCTTGGAGTCATACTGCGGTGTGGAGACCGCGTCGCGTGCGTTGGCATGAATGAACGCCTCCTTGAAGGCGGGGTGGACGTTGGATTCTTCGGTCATGACGAACCGGGTGCCGAGCTGGACGCCCGCAGCGCCCATGAGCAGCATATGGGCCATCATCTTGCCGGTACCGATGCCGCCGGCGACGAAGATCGGAATCTGGTCGCAGAAACGGTAGAGCACCTGCTGAACCAGGACGGTGGTGGAGACGTGGCCGATGTGGCCGCCGGCTTCGCTGCCTTCAAGAATGATCGCATCCGCACCGAAACGGATCATCCGTTCCGCAATCGAGATGGTCGAGGCGAAGCAGAGCACTTTGCCCCGGTCGCCTTGGCCGCCGCGATCTCTTTTTCGCGGGGGAAGCTGCCGGCGAAGACGATGTAGGGAACCTTCACCTCCGCGAGCATTTCCAAGTGGGAATGATAGGCCGGGGCGATAGTGATCAGGTTGACTGCGAACGGCTTATCGGTGCGCTCCTTCATTTCTGCGATCTGAGCGCGGAGCACTTCGGAGGGGGGCGTTGCCGCCGGCGAGGCAGCCGAACGCTCCGGCGTTGGCAACCGCGGAGACCAGTTTCGGTTCGGAAACCCAGGTCATCGCACCGCAGATGATCGGATATTTGACGCCGAGAAATTCGCTGCCGCGTTTCAGCAGCGGCCGGACATTTGCATACTCTTCCATAACTGACAGACTCTGTAAATTTTGGTTGTTTTCCTCTTTTCCCTTGATCCGTTCCCCGGACTCTCCTGCCGACGGGAAGTCAATCGGCAATCCATAATATAACACCCGGCCGAAGAAATTGCAATGAAGTTCTTTTGGACTCTCCTATTCGTCAAGATACCGCTGTTCGACCCGTTCGAGCAGTCGGCCTGCCTTTTCTGAGAGATACGACGGCGTTGCGCGGAGCGCTTCCACCCGGTCGGTGTAACGTTCCGCGGGCGTCGCCGCCTGCCGGGCATAGTCGTCGAGTTTCTCCTCCAGACGGGCACGGCGGGGGAAAATAGCGTTTCACTTCGGAGAGAGCATTCCGGAAGCGTCCGGCCGCGGCGGGACCGGCCGGATCCTCCGGCTTGAGCGGCAGCAGCTGGAGCGCTTCGATCAACTCCCCGATAACGGGAGACGACTTCCGGAGAATTTCCCGGCGCAAGACGGTGGATTTCGTTGATTTTTCCGTTGCGCAAATCGAGAGCATCCGGTCTTCCGGCGATCCGTTCGGGGAGGGTGTCGAGCGGAACTGTTTCGGTTTTTCCAGTGGCGTTTCCGTCGGCGTCCAGGAGCGGCAGCACCAGCCGGTCGATTTTTTCGAAACTCCGCCTCCGCGATTTCCGGCGGCCGCGGTGCGAAGAGGTGCCAGACGGTGCGACGGGCGCACTGCTCGAGAAAACGCTGGATGTCAACCGGTTCTTTGCTGTCGGCGGAACCGGATTTCGCGGCCGCGTTCCGCAGTACCCGGTCGATCGTGGAGGCGCGGACATGTTCCGCGGTATGCGCCGGGTCGGCGGAAAGCACTGCGTAGTCGAACAGGGCATTATCCGTCGGCGAGGTGAGGCCGTAGAGGATTTCCAGCAGGAGCCGGGAAAATTCCCGATACCATTTCAGCTCTCCCGGTGCGAACCGGAGGGGATCCAGGCCGCCGGTCATATAGCGGAAATCCGGCAGGGAAAGTCCCGCCGCCAGCAGCGCCCGGGTGATCGGATACTGGCGGTTGCTGCGCAGCAGCCGTTCCGGCCCCAGCTGCTCTTCCATTTCCGCCCGGATTCCGGCGGCGATCCAGATCGGCAGATAGGCCGGATTCTGCGGCGCGGGACCGCCGCGCTTGGCAAGCAGCAGCACTCCCTGCAAGCCGCCGCCAGAGCTCCAGGTCGTCCCGCCAGCCGGGAACGGCGGGGTTGAACTCCAGAAACCAGTTGTTGCGGCGGGTGCGGAAGAGCACCCCGCCGGGAGGCGCTTCCGGCGAGGCGGTGATGCGGCACCGGATCGGCGAGCGCCGGGAGTTCACCCGGAACACCGTGCACAGCTGCCGGTCGAACGCCTTGAGCAGTTCCGCGGTTTCCGCCGCATCGTCGCCGCTTACGGCAAGTTCGACGCCGTCGGAAGTGACGACTCCGGCCGCGTGAAGGGTGCAGGCTGCGAACAGCAGCGCCGCCGCTGTTTTCAAGATATCCGAAATAAACATCGAACCGGGATTTGTTTTTTTCTGTTTGGCGATGTAGTTTATTGAAAATATAATCCTGAAATGCGGCAAAGACAAATCATGAGCAGAAATAACCGGGAAATTGAATTGTATCCGACTGCGCTCACCATCGCCGGGAGCGATTCCGGCGGCGGGGCGGGCATCGAAGCTGATCTGCGAACGTTCAACGCGTTCGGCGTCTACGGATGCGTGGCGCTCACTGCGGTCACCTCGCAGAATCCGCTCGAAGTGCGGCGGGTGGATCCCGTTCCAGCAGCGGGAGTCCGCTGTCAGATCGAAACGGTGATGGACCGGATACCGGTTCGTTTCGCCAAAAGCGGCATGCTCTGCGACGCAGCGATCGTCGACGTGGTTGCGGAGGTGGTGGAGGCGCGCGGGCTCCGGCTGGTTTGCGATCCGGTGATGGTTTCCACTTCCGGAGTGAAGCTGCTGGCGGACGATGCGGTCGAACGGATGCGGAACCGGCTCATTCCGGCCGCCGACTGGGTGACCCCGAACATTCCGGAGGCGGAGCTTCTGCTCGGCCGTCGCCTTGCCGGAGCGGATGACTACCGCGACGCGGCGCTCGAGTGTTACGAACGCTGGGGTGTTTCGGTGCTGCTGAAGACCGGCCACGCTCGCGGCGGCGGAAAATCCGCGGTCGATTTTGTCTGCCGGGATGGGGAGGTCTACCAACTCAGCTCTCCTCGGATTCCCGATGCGGCGGCGGCTTCGCACGGCACCGGATGCACACTGAGTGCGGCGCTCGCCGCCGCCTTTGCCCTGGAGCTGCCGTGGGAGCAGGCGCTGTGTGAAGCGAAAGGGTTCGTTCTCGGCTCTCTGCGCGAGGCGGTGTGGATTGCTCCGGAGATTCCGGCGATGTATCCGCCGGTGGAGGACAGCGTGGGGCAGGTGCGGCTGGAACCGGCGACGGAGGTGCACTGAGGTGTTTTTTTCGAGTTTTGGCAATCCTTCTGCTTGCGGCCGGACTGGCTGCGGAGAGCGGGGCGGCGAGCGTTCGGACCGTCACTGCCGCCGGTCGCAGCTACGCCAATTTGTACGATGTGTCGATGCGCCATAACATGCGTTTTGCACGGACGAAGACTGCGCGGGTTCTCTCCAGTCGTACCGACCGGATGACCATCTATCAGGAGAAACGGTACATGTTTCTCAACGGGGTGCGCATTTCGCAGTGTTTCAGTCCGATTTTGCGTGCCGGAACGCTCTATGTAAGCTCCCTGGATCTGAACAAGACAATCGATCCGCTGCTCGGCTCCCGGAAGGGATTCCGGCATTCGATCCGTACAATCATGCTCGACATCGGGCATGGCGGAAAAGACCGGGGGGCGGCAGGGCGGAGTTCGCTGGAGAAGGACATTACGCTCCGGCTGGGCAGGCGTCTGGCGGCGGTGCTCCGCGCCTGCGGCTACCGGGTGATCCTGACCAGAAACTCCGACATCTATCTGGATCTGGACAAGCGCAGCGCCCTTCAGCGGAAATATGGAGCGGATCTCTTCCTTTCGCTGCACATCAACTCCGCCGCGGACCGTTCGGTGAGCGGCATCGAGACGTTCTGCCTCACGCCCCCGGAGCTCCCTCCAGCAATGGCGGGAAGGCGATCTGGACGAAATACAACGGCAACGCTTTCGATCCCAACAACATTGTTCTGGCCTACAATGTCCAGCGTTCACTGCTGGCGCGGACCGGTGCGACCGACCGCGGAGTCAAGCGGGCGCGCTTTGCCGTGCTGCGCGACATCCGCTGCCCGGGGGTGCTGATCGAGGTGGGATTCCTGTCGAACCTGCAGGAGGAACGGAATCTGAACAGCGCCTCCTACATTGAAAAACTTGCACGCGGTATCGCCGACGGAGTCATCAAATATCATCATTCACTGGCACAGTGAACAACGGTCGGGAGGACGAGGCGGGGATGAGTCGGGCGAAGGCGCAGGTGGGAATCCGGGAGGTCGCGCGGGAAAGCGGCGTCTCTCCTGCCACCGTGTCGCGGGTGTTGCGCGGGCATCCCGGCGTTCGCGAGCCGGTGCGGCTCAAAGTGCTTCAGGCGGCGGAAATGCTGCAATACCATCCTGATCTGTCGGAGGAGGGCGGCGCGATAGCCGTGATCCTGCCGGAACTTGCCGGCAGTTCGGCGCTGGGCAACTACCACGATCAGCTTCTTCCTCCGTTGCTTGCGGAAATTCACCGGCGCGGGTTTCAGGCGGTGCTGGTGCCGCTGAACGATCTGAGTCTGCTCCGCCGCGCCTTTCCCGTCGGAGCGATTGCCTGCGCCGCCAGCGGCGAAATCGCCCGCAACTGGGACAATCGTTTTGCGATTCCGCTGGTGGTGATCAACAATCTTGGCGGCCGTCTCCGGAACGCGTTCTGCGTCTCCTCTGACGAGGAGCAGGGAATGCGTCTTGCGGTGGCGCATCTCGTCCGGAAGGGGCACCGCCGAATCGGACTCCTGATCGACGGCTCACCGGAGCGGACGATTTCAAACAACGGCGGCGGGCCGGATTCCTTCAGGCGCTCCGGGAATTTCGCTGCGAGACGGCTCCGGGGCTGATCCAGAACGGAGTTTCCGAGGCATGGCTGGAGGAGATCGGCCGGATCATCCGGGCCGGCGCGACCGCGTTGATCTGCTGTGGGGAATCGAGCGGGTACCGGGTTGATTTTGCTTTGAATCTCTATCGGAAACGGGTTCCGGAAGAGCTCTCCGTAATCTCCTTTGAAAACGGCTGTTCCCGATTCTGTACGCCGCCCCATACGACGCTGAGTCAGGATTTCCGCCGGATCGCGTTCGAATCCCTTGAACTGCTCGAGCTCGTGATCCGCGATCCGGCGCAGGGCAATTCGCGACAGGTCCCTTACACGCTGATCGAACGGGAATCCGTTGCAAGCCGGGAGAGTTGAGAATTCCGGCACCCCGGAGCTTGAAAAAATCCCGGTTTTGTGGTATGGTAGAACCAATGGCCCGACAGGGGTCTCTTCCAATCTGAATGAGGAGGGTTTTATCATGTGGGATGTCGGAGTGGATATTCGTGATGTGCAGGTAATCCGGACTCGTACCGACGTGTATTTCGGCGTGGGAGCCATCGATTCCATCGATGCGATTGCCGGGCAGATGGCGGCCCGGGGGATCAAAAGCGCGCTGGTCGTCACCGGCCGCAGCGCCTATAAGGTGACCGGAGCCTGGGCGAAAATCGCGCCGGCGCTCGACCGGGTGAAGATCCGCTACGCGGTGTACGACGGCGTGACGCCGAATCCCACGACGGGGCAGGTGGACACCGCCGTGGCGCTCGGAGCCGACATCGAAGCCGGAGCGGTGATCGCCATCGGCGGCGGCAGCGCCATCGATGCGGGGGAAGGGGGCGGCGATTCTGCTTCGGAATCCGGGGAAGACAGCCGCCTCACTGTTCAACTGCGAATTTGCTCCGAAGGAAGCTCTGCCGATTCTGGCGGTCAACCTGACGCATGGAACCGGTTCCGAATCGAACCGCTTTGCCGTGGTGACCGATACGGAGAAGAATTTCAAGCCGGTGATCGCCTTTGACTGCATTTATCCCACCTGGGCGATCGACGATCCCGCGCTGATGGCGACCCTGTCGGAGAAGCAGACCCGCTTCGTGAGCATTGACGCCGTCAACCATGTGATTGAAGCGGCGACCAGCCGTTCGGCCAATCCGCTGGCGGTGATGCTGGCCGAAGAGACGGTGAGGCTGGTGGCGAAGTATCTGCCGCTTGCGCTTCGCGAACCGGGAAATCTGACGGCACGCTACTTCCTGGCCTACGCGGCGATGATCGCCGGCGTCGCCTTCGACAACAGCCTGCTGCATTACACGCATGCACTGGAGCATCCGCTCAGCGCGGTTCGTCCGGATCTGGCACACGGTCTGGGGCTGTCGATTCTGCTGCCCGCCGTCGTAAAGGCGATCTATCCTGCCCGGTCCGTCGTCCTCGCCGACCTGCTCGCTCCGATTGTGCCGGGGCTGACCGGGGTGCCGGGAGAAGCGGAGAAGGCTGCAAAGGGGGTGGAGCAGTGGCTGGTTTCGGTCGGCGTCTCCGAAAAGCTGGCGGATTTCGGGTTCACTGCGGACGACGTGGACAGTCTGGTCGATCTGACGTTGCAGACGCCGTCGCTCTCCGGTCTGCTTGAACAGGCGCCGACGGAGGCGAATCGTCTTTCCATTGCGTCGATCTACCTCAATTCGCTGGGCTGGATTTCGTAATCCGACCGGTCAGAGAATGGTGTAGCCGCCGTCGGCGAGCAGATTGGCTCCGTAAACGAATCCGGCGTCGTCGGAGGCGAGAAAGAGTACCGCTCGGGCGATCTCTTCGGGCCGGCCGAAGCGACCGAGCGGTTGAAGTTTGAGAAAGGACTCCATGCCGCGCGCTTCGTCGCCGGTGTCGCGCGCTCCGGCATGGAGGCCGGGGGTGTCGGTTGTGCCGGGGGCGATTGCGTTGACCCGGATGTTATGGGGCATCAGGGCGATTGCGGCCGCCCGGGTGAAGGCTGCGACGCCGCCTTTTGAGGCGTGGTAGGCGATATAACCGGGGGAGCCGACGAAGGCGAAGGTGCTGGAAAAGTTGACGATGACGCCCGGATGATGGTGCGCGATCATGATTTTTGCCGCTTCGCGGGTGAAGTGAAAGGTTGCGGTGAGATTGATGTCCAGCACCCGGCGGAATTCTTCGTCGGAGGTTTCCAGAAGAGGTTTGTTGAGCTGGCTGGCGGCGTCGTTGACCAGGATGTCGATGGTTCCGAGATGGTCGGCCGCGGTTTTGAGAGCTTCGTCAGCCTGCCGGCTGTCGGAGACGTCACAGGGGAGGAACAGGGCTTGGCCGTTCAGGCGGCGGCGGTCGCCCGGCCGTTTTCGCGGTCGCAGTCCAGAATGACGATTCGTGCGCCCTCGGCGACGAAGAGTTCCGAGACGGCGCGGCCGATTCCGTTGGCGCCGCCGGTGATGACGGCGCATTTCTGTTTCAGTTTCATTGCGAAGACTCCTTGGAGAGGGTTGCTGAAGTATCGAATAATTTAGCATTATTTTTGTGGAAATCAACGGGGGACGGGCAATAAACAGATTGTCCGGAACGTTTTTTGGGAAAGGGTTTTGTCCAGTCAGGGATAACGGAGGTTGAAACGGATGAAAAATTTTTTAAAATTGTTGTTGGTTCTGATCGTGCTGGCCGCGCTCGCCGCTGGCGGGGTGTGGGCGTATCGAACCTGGCTGCAGAAGAGCGACATCATTCAATATAATACCGAGAGCGTGACGCGTGCCGACGTCGCCAGCACCATCAGTGCGACCGGCACCGTAGAGCCGGAGGAGCTGGTCAACGTCGGAGCCCAGGTGAATGGGAAGATCGTCACTTTCGGCATCGATGCGAATGGCAAGAGCGTCGATTACGGTTCTCCGGTCAAGCAGGGAATGGTGCTTGCCAACATCGACGACGTTTTGTATGCGGCGGAGGTCCGTTCCGCCCAGGCGGCGGAGCAGGAGGCACAGGCTTCGATTCTCAGTGCTAAAGCCAGCATCAAGCAGGCGGAAGCGAAGCTCGCGCTGGCGAAGAACAACTGGGAGCGTGCGCAGGATCTCTATCCCAAACAGGCGATGGCGAAGAGTGAATATGATGATGCGGAAGCGGAATTTCTCGCCGCGACCGCGTCCAAACTGGTATCCGAAGCGTCTCTGGCGCAGGCGGAGGCGCAGCTTGCCACCGCCGAAGCATCGCTGGACAAGGCGTCGCGCAACCTCGGCTACTGTGTGATCAGCTCGCCCGTTGACGGGGTCATCATCGACCGCCGGGTCAGCATCGGGCAGACCGTGGTTTCGAATATGAGTGCATCGAGCATCTTTCTGATTGCCAAGGACCTGAAGCGGATGCAGGTGTGGGTTTCGGTCAATGAAGCGGATATCGGCAGCATCAAGCCGGGCATGCCGGTGGAGTTCACTGTGGACGCTTTCCCGAACCGGGTGTTCAAGGGGGAGGTCTTTAAAATCCGTCTTAACGCGACCATGTCTCAGAACGTGGTCACCTATGTGGTGGAGGTCGCGACGGACAACTCCAACGGGGTTTTGCTGCCCTATCTTACCGCCAATGTGAAGTTCATTCGCGACAGCCGTTCCGGAGTGCTCACCATCCCGAATGCCGCGCTGCCTACCTGCCGGAAGTCGGACAGGTGCCGGAGCAGTATCGCGAAGAGCTCGCCGCCGCCGCCGAGCTGCGCGGCAAAAAAGAGCGGATCATCTGGGTGCTGGAGGGGATTCGCTGCGGCCGCTCCGGGTCAAGACCGGACTCAACGACGGAATTGTCACGGAAATTTCCGGCGACGGTCTGGAAGAGGGAATGCAGGTCGTGACCGGCACCTCCGTCATCTCGGCGGAGCAGGCGGCCGCCGACAATCCCGGCGGCAGTCCCTTCCTGCCAGAAACCGCCGCAGCGGAGAAATCGTAAATGAAACTCATTGAACTCAGGGATATCACAAAAACCTATTTTCTCGGGGAGATCGACGTGCCCGTTCTCAAGGGGATCACCCTGTCGATCGACCAGGGGGAGTATGTCGCTCTCATGGGAGCGTCCGGTTCCGGGAAGAGTACGCTGATGAACATTCTCGGCTGCCTGGACCGCCAGACCTCCGGGGATTACCTGCTCGAGGGGGAAGAGGTGGGGCGCGCCTCCGGTGACCGCCGGGCGCAGGTGCGCAACCGCAAGATCGGATTCGTTTTCCAAAGCTTCAATCTGCTTCCACGCACGACTGCGCTGGAGAATGTCATTATGCCGCTGGCCTATACCGCCGGCGGTCTCTCGCGCCGGGAACGCCGGAAGCGGGGATCGAGATGCTCGAACGGGTTGGTCTTGCCGATCGAGTCTATCATTATCCTTCGCAGCTGTCGGGCGGCCAGCAGCAGCGGGTGGCGATTGCCCGCGCGCTGATCAACCACCCGCCGGTGCTGTTTGCCGACGAACCGACCGGGAACCTCGATTCGCGCACCAGCGAGGAGGTCATGCGGATGTTCAGCAAACTCAATGCCGAAGGCATCACCGTCATTCTGGTCACTCACTCCGTGGAGATTGCCGGCTTTGCCAAACGGTCGATTCATGTGCAGGACGGGCAGATTGTCCGCGGCACCTATGAAGGAAAGGCGGTGCAGTCATGAAACTCGGCAGTACTGTCAATGTCGCGCTCAAGGCATTGATGCGCAATCCCACCGGGCGCTGCTCACGACGCTCGGGATCGTCATCGGCATCGCAGCGGTCATCACGATGATGGAGATCGGCAACGGCTCCTCGCATTCGATCAAGGCCTCCATTGAGAAGATGGGGGCGAACACCATTCTGGTGATTCCGGGGAGCGTCCCGTCGCGGCGGCGTCAGCCAGGGCTCCGGGAGCCGGATGACGCTGACACCGCAGGACTGCGAAGCGATTCTGCGGGAGTGTTCATCTGTCGGTCGCGCCGTGCCGATGGTGAATGCGCAGGGATATCAGGCCATTTCCGGAAACGTCAACTATGCGCCGCGGCAGATCGTCGGCAGCGCGCCGGACTTTTTGATCATCCGCAACTGGGAGATCGGGGAGGGGCGCAACTTCACGGAGCGGGAGGTGGAATCCCGGGCCAGGGTCTGTCTGGTCGGTTCGACGATCGTGCGTGAAGTGTTCGGCGGCCGTTCGCCGATCGACAGCGAGGTGCGGCTCAAGGATACCGCCTTCAAGGTGATCGGCGTGCTCAAGAGCAAGGGGGGCGAATATGATGGGGGCGGATGAGGACGATGTGATCATCGCCCCGTGGACGACGGTCCGGCTGCGGTTGACCGGCTTGAAGACCGGAACCGCGACCGATACGACCAGTACGGCGGCCACCAGCCCCTCCGATCTCTATCCGGCGGAAGGAATCGCCTTCTATCCGGAGCCCACTGAAAACGCGGAAACCGACACGCTGCTGGTGCCGAAGTTTATTCAGGTGGATATGATTCTTTTGACGGCGGTTTCACCGGACCGGGTCGGAGACGTTGAGGACGAGGTCACGGCCCTGCTGCGGGAACGTCATCGGCTCAAGCCGGATCAACCCAACGATTTTCGGATTCGCAACTCCGCGGAATTCATGAAGATGTTATCGAGCACCTCGACGGTGATGACCAATCTTCTGCTGGGAGTGGCGCTGATTTCGCTGGTGGTCGGCGGGGTGGGCATTATGAACATCATGCTGGTGTCGGTGACGGAACGGACCCGGGAGATTGGGCTTCGCATGGCGGTGGGGGCGCGTTCGCAGGACATTCTTCAGCAGTTTCTGATCGAATCGATGGTGCTCTGTCTGGTGGGCGGAATTGTCGGAATTCTTCTGGGGCACGGTTCCGCGCTGCTGGTGGAGAAATATCTCAACTGGCCGATCCAGTCGAGTCCGGGCGCGGTGGTAGCCGCGGTGCTGGTGTCGGCTGCGGTCGGAGTGATCTTCGGATTTTATCCGGCGTGGAAAGCATCCCAGCTGGATCCGATTGAAGCGCTCCGTTACGAATAGGCGGGGGCTGGTTGCGGCAGCTGCCGGTTTTCCGCAGAGGTCCGGAAAATTCCTTCCGGTTCTTCTGCGGAATTTTTTTATGAAAATTGCATTTTTGAGCTTGCAAAGCGCAATAAACCGGCATATATTAAATGACATGGCAAGAGAAAATGCGAGTGTAGCTCAGTTGGTAGAGCATCACGTTGCCAACGTGATTGTCGCCGGTTCGAATCCGGTCACTCGCTCCATTTTTCGATCAGCCGCGCAGGTGCGAGTGTAGCTCAGTTGGTAGAGCATCACGTTGCCAACGTGATTGTCGCCGGTTCGAATCCGGTCACTCGCTCCATTTTTTTGCCTTTTTCCGGATGTCCGGCCTGGACGATGAAATGCCGGCGGCGGGTCAATTTGCTCGAAGCGTGCGCAGACGGGTGAGCAGGTCGATCAGCTGTTCGCGAACATGCGCGAGCAGTTCGATGTGAAGCTCCAGCATCTCCCGGAGGGAATGCTGGATCCCGGCAAGTCTGGAGAGTTCTCCGGTCAGTTCGTTGAGGTCGGAGAGGGAACGTTTGCCGAGGCTGAGTTTCAATGCCCGGTCGCGTGTCTCATCGGTGTCGATAAAGTCGGCGACGCGGGCGAGCAGTTTTGCGTAGGCACAGCTGACGCCGAGACCAGGCAATTCCAGGTCGGCACGGAGCCGGGAGGCCGCGAGCATGTTCCACTCTGCCGCGAGATGATCGAGCTGGTCGACCACTTCACTGCCGGGACGGCGGGGAGATTCCTCATCGTCAAACTCCTCGTCATCTTCTTCCGGAGAGCCGTGCCACGCGCGCAGAGAATCGGGATTCTGGGCAATGGGAACCAAGTCCGGCCGTGAGAGCAGGGGGCTGAAGATCATCTCCTCCTCGCCCGGCAGGTCGAGACAGGCGGGGAGTTCCCGGTAGTAGCAGCTGATTCTGCGCTCATCGCGACGGATCTCGTGCTCCCACTGAAACTCGTTCCAGTTGTCCTGCGGTCGATGATGGGATTCTGCCATTGCTCCCGAGCCTTCAATGTTTTTCCGCCAGAGTGCGGATCGCCTCTTCGCTGGGGACTTCTCCCCAGAGTCCTTCCAGGTTGTAACGGTCGCGTGTTTCCGGCAGCATCAGGTGTACGATGACGCTGCCGAAATCGAGCAGAATCCAGCCGCTTGCGGTCTCCCCGTTTTCAGAGAGGGGTGGATCTTATAGAGATCGCGCAGCTGGCGCTCGATGAAATTTGCAAGCGCACGCAGCTGAGGTTCGGAGTTCGCGGTGGCAATTACGAACCAGTCTGCGACCGAGGACTGCGGGCCGACATGAATTTTGAGTACATGTTCGGCCAGTTTTTCCTCTGCGAGCCTGCCGCAGAGATCGGCGAGTTCAGCGGGGCCGGTTTCTTCACATCCGTCATGATCTTTCTACTCCTTCCTCCTCTTCGTACAGGTGACGGCGCCGGATATACTCCTCGATCACTTCCGGCACTTCGTTATTAATATGCTCCATTTTTCGCGCTTTTGCCATCGAAATTCTCACATTCGTAGAAGATATTTCAAAAAAACTGCCCGGAAGAATGCCCGCGAGCAGTTTCCGGACGGTTTCCGCTGGCCAGAAGCGGGAAAGTGCCGCCTCGGATGGGGCGAAACCAGGACGCGGATAGGTGAGGATTTCGTAGCGTTCCGCCAGTTCTCCTGCCCGGTACCATTCGTGAAGCGTCATCAGACTGTCTCCGCCGATCAGAAGTTGAATCCGGTTCCCGGGTCGTTCCCGGGAGAGCGCCTTGAGCACGTCGAAGGTGTAGGACGGGACCAGCCGGAGACGGCCCTCGATGTCGCATGGTTCCAGCGCGGGGCGGGAGCCCGCCAGGAGACGCACCATCTCCAGCCGGTCGGCATAGGGGGCGCGCCGTCTGCCCGCTTTGTGCGGGGGCAGATAGGCCGGCGCGAGCAGGACGCGGTCGGTTCTTCCGGAAGCCGCCGCGGCCAGAGCGACGCCGAGGTGTCCCTGATGGGGCGGATCGAAGCTGCCGCCGAAAAATGCCAGTCGCATGAGTGGTTCTCTCCCGTTGTTTTTTTCATTAAATTAGAGCATTTTCGCCGATTTTCAATGTCATATTCGGGAAAAGTGCCGTTTGCGGATTGACGCGGACGGAATTTGGCGGTATAGTTAACATCGTACAAAAGTTACAGTGCAGGGGAAGAACAGCTTCTATGGAGAAACAACGCTTCGGCCGCCGCCTGCTCATATGGGCGGCGCCCGCATTTCTGGCGGTATTGCTTGCCGGCTGCCGTTCCAATCAATATTATCAGGATATTGCGGTCCGGCGCGCCCGCGCATACCTTCTCGAACAATCCCCGGAATTGACGGCAGATCAGATCTATTTCGTCAAATTCAACAATCCGTTCTTTTTGACCGCCAATGTCCTGGGGTACGGCGGCATGCCGCTGGAAGGGCCGATGAGCAGCCGTCAGCAGCAGATCTGTGTCACCTGGGCGATTCCGGGGATGGACCGGTATTACATGGTGTTCGGCGTCTCTTCCGGGCGAATGGATCAGTGGTATCCGAACCGCCTGATCCGCAAAGTGTTCACTCTGCCGAACCGCCAGCTGGAGGCTGCGGTGGGGGCGGCCCGCGCTTACGCGCAGAACGCACTTTTCTCCCCGGATGGACACGCATGAGTTCAATTCGGTGCGCTTTACGCTGCCCTATCTTCTGCTTACGAATTTTGACCTGGCGGTCAATCCGGATGGGACACTTCCGCCGGAAGCGTGTGAAAAGGAGGCGCGCCGTCTGGCCGCGTTCAACCAGTTCTCCCTGGCCTGGAAGATGGATCCGGCGTCTGGAGAATCGATGGTATTCTGTGGAACCGCCGCCTCCGATATGAGCGGCTGGTCGATCAACTTTGCCGGGCGCATGCCGGATTCGGAACTGAATGCGCATACGGTGAAGGTATTGAAGACGCCGAAGGACTCCTTCACGGATTTTGCGCCGGTGCCGGCACCGGTTCCACCGGAAGAGAAACTTGAGCCGGAAGAGCTCCCGGCGGCCTCCGACGTGGTCGACTCCGCTCCGGCAGCTTCCGGCGGAAGTGAGACGAAAGCCGTTTCTGGCGGGGAGGTCCGCTGATGCGCAGCATGACCGGATTCGGGAAAGGGGAGGCGCCGTTCGGCGCGGGATATCGCTTTGTGGTGGAAGTGAGCTCGGTCAATCGCAAGCAGCTGGAAATCCGCACGTCATTTCCGCCGGAGCTGGCGGCTCAGGAGATTCCGGCGCGGCGGACGGTTCAGGAGTACATCAGCCGGGGGAGCGGTGCAGTTGCGGGTCAGCGTCAATTCCGGCGGAAATGCGGGGCAGGGGAGTGTCAATCGGGAGCTGCTTCGCAGTCTGATCCGGGAGGCGCAGATGATGCGTCGGGAGGCTGGGTTGCCGGAAGGTGTGGCGGTGGAGGTTCTCATGAGCCTTCCCGGGGTGATCGGCGCGTCGGTTATTTCGCAGGAAAACGCTCCGGAAGCCGCGGAGGCGCTGGAGAAGGCGTTGCGCGCTGCGCTGGAGAAGTTTCAGGAGATGCGCACCGTGGAGGGCGAAGCGCTGCGGAGGGACTTCCTCTCCCGGCTCGCCGAACTGGAATCTCTGCTCGGGCAGATCGAGCCGCAGGTTGCCGGACTGGCCGCGACGATTCGGGATCGTCTGCTGGAAAAACTCGCCGCGGAGAAGATTCCCGCCGCCGCGGATGACGATCGCCTGCTCAAGGAGGTACTGTTTTATGCGGATAAGTCCGATGTCACCGAAGAGATAACCCGGCTTCGGAGCCATTTCGGGCAGTTCCGGCGTTTTCTTGACGAGACGAAGCCGGTTGGCCGCAGTCTCGATTTTCTGATGCAGGAACTGTTTCGTGAGATCACCACGCTGGGAAACAAGGCCGGAATTCCGGCGGTTTCGCCGCTGGTGGTGGCATTCAAGAGCGAGTTGGAAAAGTTGCGTGAACAAATCCAGAATGTGGAGTAGATAAATTGAATTCCAATCAGGAAAAACAGGAGTGCTGCAGCAAGGCGGCTCCTTCGGCGGAGCAGTTGTCCAGCCGTCTTTCGAAGCTGGAGCAGCGCATCGGGGGAGACCTATCGGGACGGAGTCGGGGTCAATCCCGTCGACGGGGAGAATCTGCCGCGTCGCTCGGAAGTGGTGGCGATTACCGGCAAGCTGCTAGAGGTGATCTTTCCCGGATTTGACGGACGCAGCCAGTACCATCGAGCCAGGATCGGCGAAGATGTCGCACTGCTGCTGCGGGAGATCTATTCGGAGCTCTTCGATCAGATCTGCCGGGCGATCCATTACCATTACAAGGAGGAGGCGTGCTGCGAGTTCGGCGTCTCCCGTCGGACCAACCGGGCGGTATTTGCCCTGCTTGACGCGTTGCCGGAGATCCGGGAGACGATGAAGGCCGACGTGGCGGCCGCGTACGCGGGGGATCCGGCCGCGGTTTCCTACGACGAGATCATTTTGAGTTACCCCGGCATCAAGGCGATCACCATTCAGCGGCTGGCTCATGTGCTCTATACCGTTGAGACGCCGCTGATTCCCCGCATGATGACCGAATATGCCCACAGCCTGACCGGGATCGACATTCACCCGGGGGCGACGCTGGGGAAGGGAATCTTCATCGATCACGGCACCGGTGTGGTGATCGGCGAAACTGCGGTCCTCGGCGACAACGTGCGGATCTATCAGGGAGTTACGCTCGGCGCCGGGAACTTCCCCAAAGACGCCTGCGGCATGCTGATCAAAGGGAACAAGCGTCATCCCACCATCGGCAGCAACGTCACCATCTATTCGAACGCCTCGGTGCTCGGTGATATCACTATCGGCGACAATTCGGTGATCGGCGGCAACGTCTGGCTGACCGAAAGCCTTCCCGCCGGTACAAAAATCACCGCGCGTCCGCCGGAACACCGGATGAAGTTTGCAAACGAGCGGTCATGAGCACGATTCTGGAACAATACCGCGCCGTCGCGGCCGGGTTGCCGCGGTCGCGGAGGAGAGCGGCAGGGCCCCGTCCGATGTGGAACTGCTCGCGGTGAGCAAGACCTTTCCCGCTTCGGCGATCCGGGAGCTGTATGAGGCCGGCGTTCGCCGATTCGGAGAGAATCGGGTGGCGGAGCTGTCGGAGAAGGCGGCGGTTCTGCCGGATGATATCCAGTGGCATCTTATCGGGCAGCTTCAGTCGAACAAGGTGCGAAAAGCGGTGCAGCTGGCGGCGGTGATCCACTCGGTCGATTCGCGTCCGTTGCTGGAGAGAATTGACCGGATTGCCGGAGAAGAGAACCGGTGCCCCGTGGTGCTGCTCGAGGTGAATGTTTCCGGCGAAGCGAGCAAATCCGGATGTACGCCGGCGGAGTTAATTCCGCTGGCTGACGTGGCGGTGCGGTGTGGCAATCTGAAATTTCAGGGACTGATGACGATGGCGCCGGCCGGGGCGTCGGAGGAGGAGCTGGAACGGGTCTTTCGCGGACTGGCCGGGTTCCGGACGTTGCTGGAGGAAAAATTCGGTCTCCCCCCTGCCGCTGTTGTCGATGGGAATGAGCGGCGATTTTGAGACTGCGATCCGCTGCGGTTCGACACTGGTGCGGATCGGCAGTGCGATTTTCGGGAGGCGTGGGTGATGAAAAAACTCAACGTGCTTTTGATCGGCGCCGGCGGTGTCGGTGTGTACTTCTGCGGCCGACTCGCGCAGGGCGGCGGTGCGGAGGTGAGCGTCGTCGCCCGAAGTGAATATGAGACCGCCGTTAAAAACGGTTATCAGGTGCAAAGCGTCGCCGGAGATTTCGCCTTCCATCCGGACCGGGTGCTTCGTTCGGTGGAGGATTTTCCTGGAGGAGCTGATTACATCATTCTGGCCACCAAGGTGTTGCCTGGAAGTGGATCCGGTAGCGCTGCTGCGTCCGGCATTGGAGCGTTCTCCGAAGGGCGTGATTGTACTGATTCAAAACGGGGTCGAAATAGAGGAGCCGATCCGTGCGGCATTTCCGGATCGCGAGCTCATCAGCACGATCGCCTACGTCGGAGTTTCACGTCCGTCGCCGGGGCTGGTGCACCACTTCGGCAGCGGAATTTTGCGAATGGGGGGTCTATCCGGCGGGAATTTCCGAGGCTGCCCGCAGGCTTGCGGCGGCGTTTGAAGCTGGAGGAATCGTCCGGTGCGAACTCTGCGGGGATATCCGTCAGGTGCGTTGGTGCAAGCTGTTGTGGAATCTGGCGTTCAACCCGGTTTCCGTCCTCGCCGGCGGTGTGGATACCCGGCAAATGGTGGAGGATACCGAGCTGGAAAATCTCTGCCGGAAACTGATGGATGAGGTGATTTTGGTGGCCGGTGCCTGCGGGATTTGTCTGCGGGAAAAGGAGGCGGTCGACACGATGGAGTATACGCGACGTTTCCCCGCCTACCGGACCAGCATGCTGCAGGATTATGAAGCCGGCCGGCCGCTGGAAGTCGAGGCGATTCTGGGCAATCCGGTCAGGCTCGCAAGAAGATATCAGGTCGAGGTTCCGCGCATGGAAAGCTGTTATGCGCTGCTTCGCGCCTTGAATTCCCGTCGAAACGGGCTATCTTAAGCTGTGATCATTTCGAAGGCGGTTTGCTTTCGACGGTCGAAATCGGAGAAAAATGTTGTAAGATATTTCAATTGAAGGAGAAAGAAATGGATCAAAAAAAGTTCATCATCTACCGGGACCGAGCTCGGCTTTTCCTGGAGAGGCTCAAAGAAAATCTCTTTTTTGAGTCGCTGCCTCTGAAAGCTGAAATTTACACAACAAAACAACCGGTTGCATTTTCTGATCGGCTGTCTGGAAACTACCGGGAGATCCGGGAGGGGGAGAGCTGGGGAGAGGCGTGGGACAGCGCCTGGATTCATCTGACCGGCACTGTTCCGGCGGAATGGGCCGGTCGGCCGGTCTGGTGCCGGCTCTACCTCGGGGAGAGTTGTTGATCTGCGATGCGCAGGGAGTGCCGTTCTACGGACTCACCCATATGAGCGTTTACGACTCCAGCTACCGGAAGGACCTCTTCCCGATTACCGAGACGGCGGAGCCCGGCAGTAAAATCGATCTTTGGGGCGAGCTGGCTGCGAACGGGCTGTTCGGCATTCAGGGAATCACCGAGGATTCCGGGCTCGGCCGGATTCGGACGATGCGCTTCGGGCACTTCAATACTGCCGCGTGGGAGCTCTGCAACGACTTCGCCGTGCTCTACTCGCTGCTGGAGAGCATGCCGGCCACCGATTACCGGGCTGTGCAGATCAACATGGCGCTCAACGATGCGGTCAGCGCCTACGCCGACAATCCGGCCAATGCCGCCGCCGCCCGCGCCTGCCTGGCGAAGCAGCTTGCGCTGCCGGCGGAAAAATCCGCGCTCACCACCATTGCGGTGGGCCACGCGCACATCGATACCGGCTGGCTCTGGCCGGTGCGGGAGACGATCCGTAAATGTGCGCGGACTTTCGCCAGTCAGATCTATAATCTGGAACGCTATCCGGATTACGTGTTCGGCGCTTCGGCGGCACAGCACTATGCCTTTGTCAAGGAGTACTATCCGGAGCTCTATGAAAAGATCCGGGAGAAGATCAAAGAGGGCCGCTGGGAGATTCAGGGCGGGATGTGGGTCGAGGCGGACTGCAACATCATCTCCGGCGAGTCGATGGTGCGTCAGTTCCTCTACGGCAAAAACTTCTTCATGGATGAGTTCGGTTTTGACGTGAAGAACCTGTGGATTCCCGACGTCTTCGGGTATTCCGCCTCGATGCCGCAGATCATCAAAAAATCCGGTTGTGACTACTTCATTACGCAGAAGATTTCGTGGAGTCAGTTCAACAAGTTCCCGTATCACACCTTCCTCTGGCGCGGCATTGACAATACGGAGGTGCTGACCCACTTCCCGCCGGAGGATAGCTACAACTCCTGGATGCTTCCGGGCGGTTTGCGCAAAGCGCAGGACAACTTCAATGAGAACTATTTCCTGCCGGAATTTCTCACTCTGACCGGTATCGGCGACGGCGGCGGCGGTCCCAAGCTCGAACACATCGAGTACGGCCTGCGGTCGGCAAATCTCGAAGGGGTGCCGCATGTCAAATTTGGACGGGCGGATAAATTCCTGGAGCGGCTTTCGAAGTTTGCGGATAAACTCCCGCAGTGGGTGGGGAACTCTATCTTGAGCTTCATCGCGGAACCTTGACCACGCAGTCGCGCACCAAGCGCAACAACCGCAAGTGCGAACAGATGTTGACCGCTGCGGAATTCCTCTGCAGCTGCCTGCCGGTGGCGGACTACCCGGCCGATGAGCTTGACGCGCTCTGGAAGAAGGTCTTGCTCAACCAGTTCCACGACATCATTCCGGGCTCCTCCATCCACAAGGTTTACGAGAATACCGAGGCGGAACACGCCGAAGTGCTCAAGCGCTGTGCCGCATTGATTGAGACGGCGGCGGAAAAGCTGCTCAGGCAGGAGAAGGATGCGGTCACCGTGCTCAACACCCTGAGCTATGACTACACCTCGCCGGTCCGGTTGCCGGATGAGTGGGCGGGATGCTCCGTGACCGATGAGTCGGGGCGCGAAATTCTGACGCAGACCGAGAACGGCGCGTTGTGGGCGCTCGGCAACTTCCCGCCACAGAGCTTCACCACGCTGACCCGCGGCAAGGCGTCCGGAAGCGTGAAAGCCGGAGTCGACAAGGCGCTGGTGCTGGAGAACGATCTGGTCCGTTACGAATTCGATTCGGATGCCCGGCTGCTGCGTGCCTTCGACAAGACCGCGAATCGCGAGGTGGTCTGCGGTGCGGCCGGCAATCTGCTCGGCCTCTACGTCGACGAACCGAACAACTGGGATGCGTGGGATGTCGATTTCACCTATCAGGATGTTCCGCCGGTCTATGTGACCGGAAGCCGGGCGGAGAAGGTTGCCGCCGGACCGGTTCGGCAGGTGCTGGAATTCGAACTTGCAGTCGACAAATCGAAGATTCGTCAGCAGGTGGTGCTGGCCGCCAACTCCAAGCGGCTTGATTTCAACACGGAAGTTGACTGGAATGAGCACCATCGGATGCTGCGCGTCACGTTCCCGACCGCCATTCGCGCGGCGGAGGCGCGTTGTGACATCCAGTACGGTTACATCACCCGGCCTACGCACCGGAACACCCTGTGGGATTTCGCCCGGTTTGAAGTGGCGGCGCAGCGTTACGTCGACATCGCCGATGCGAACGGCGGCGCGGCGCTGCTCAATGACTGCAAATACGGTTACAAACTGCTCGATGGGGTGCTCGATCTCAATTTGCTCCGCTCTCCGGAGAATCCGGACCCGGAGGCGGACCTCGGGCATCACAGTTTCACCTACAGTTTTCTGCCGCATGAAGGCGGGCTGGTCGGCTCCGAGGTGATACAGGAGGCCGCCTGCCTCAACCGTGCTCCGCTGGTGTTGCCCGGCCGGAGCGAGGCATTGATGCTGCCCTGTCGGCTGGTCGGCGGTGCGGGAGCCTCGCTTGAAGTGCTCAAGCTCGCTTACAAGCGGGATGAACGGATCATCCGGGTCGTGGAGACCGACGGCTGCAATTCGACCGCCCGTCTGGCGCTGGAGCCGGGGCGGAAACTGGTTGAGACCAATCTGGTGGAGTGGAGTTCCGGCATGACGCTCAATCAGGAGGACGGCGTGGTGGAGATTCCGCTCAAGCCGTTTGAAATCCGGACTTTCCGGATTCGCTGAAAAATCGCATTGCGGCGATTGTAAAACCCCTCCCGGCGTGGTATGTTACCATATCTACGCCGGGAGGTTTTGTGTATTATTTTCTGAAAACAGCAAGAGGGCAGCTGATTGCGCTGCTGATTCTGGTCGGGGCGGCTCAGTTCCCGCTGGTAATGAGCCCGGACCGTTTTTCCTTTGCCGGCGATGTGGACTGGACACTCGGCTATCTGGAGATGGTGCGGCGGAGCGTTCTGGAATTCTTCGAGTTTCCCTTCTGGGGAGCCTGGAATCACGGCGGCGTGCCGCTCTTTGCCAATCCGCAGATTACGATCTTCGGGCTGGAGTTCCCCTGTCTCCTGCTCTTCGGCACCTGGTATGGCTGGCGGGTGGCGATCTATCTGTACATGTTGTTCGGTACGGCGGGGATGTTTCTGTTTCTTCACGGTTGCACCCGCAACCCGGCGGCCCGCTTCTGGGGAGCGGCGATTTTCGGCATGTCGAGCTGTATTGCTCTGCACTCCATGGTGGGCCATCCCGGTATGACCTGCATCACATTTCTCCCCTGGCTGCTCTATTTTGAACAGAGAATCAACCGGGGTGCACGGTATGCCGTCGGGCTGGGGATTTTCACCGGGCTGATGTTCAATCAGTCTCTGCACTATCTCACACTGGTCAACTGCGCGGTGATGGCGGTGCTGGGGCTGGAACTCTCATGGCGCTTCCGGCGGCAGTTGCGATACTGGCTGCTGGTAACTCTTGCCGTCTGTGTTGCCGCGGCGCTCAGTGGTTACCGGATCATGCAGACGCTGGACTATCTCGCCAGTTTCCCGCGGGAGATGGAGGAGCTTCTGTCGATTCCGGTCGGGACATTGATCGCGGGGTTGATTCGGCCGTTTGTTCCGATTACGACGCCCGTGGTTCAGAGCGGCAGGCTCGGGTTGCAATGGCATGAAATCGGCAGTTATGTCGGGATTCTCGCGGTCGGATTTTTTCTGTTCTCGCTGGTCCGGGAACGGCGCTGGTACCATTGGGGGGCTCTGATTGCGGTGATATTGATTCTGGACTCCACTTCGAAATTCCTGCCGGGCTACTGGTTGCGGCAGATTCCGCCGTTCACCAGTTTCTTCGTCATTACCCGCTGGCGTTTTCTATTGGTGTTTTTTCTTGCGACCGGTGCCGCCGTCGGCTTTGCCCGGTGTCTGCGGCAGTTTCCGAAGTACAGAAAAATCCTGCTGATGGTTCCGATTCTTTCCTGTGCGGCAATGGCGGCTAATTTGTGGCATATCTATTTGGTCAATGGGGAGTGGATGTCGGAGAAAACGCTGTTGGCCGCCTACCGGCAGATGCCTTCACAACCTCGTTTGCTGGCCGTAGTGGCTCCGGAGATTTCCTGTTATATTGCGACGAAAAAAATCTTGATAATCTGATTGGCTATGAGGCGGTGCAGGGATATTTTCACAATTCCATTCTGGCCTGTCTTCCTGCGGGACACCCCCAAGTATCGGGGCGAATTTTATTCGCAGAAGGGAGCGGCGGAGCTGACGGGCTGGTCGCCCAACCGGATTGATTTTCAGACGCCTGTTCCGGACCGGATGAGAATCAACCAGAATCCCGGCAACGGCTGGCGAAATGAACGGGGGGAACTGCTCTTCCCGGAATATCGTGAATTCGAAGAGGCAAAGCCGTTTCTTGTTGATGTTCCGGCGGGCTCGGGGTACTTTTATTATCTCCCGCGGCTGCATGAAGCGGGGCTGCTGCTGACGTTCTGCGCTCTGGCGGCGGCGCTGCTGCTCTGGTCTTATCTCCGTTCCGGGGAATGTTCGCGTCGCCGTTCAAAGTGATGAAGCATACCGTCCGGACTGGCTTTGATCCAGACAAAATTCTTCTCGACGAATTCGAAATCGAGATCGAACCCCATTCCCAGTCCCGGGGCAAGGATCAGGGGAGCATCGGAGTTTTTCAACGCTTCCCGGACTCGTGCGATATCTTCCGTCAGAAACAGTTCAATCTGACTGAAGTCCGCAATGGCGGCGGGCAGTCCGGTTTCCGCGTAATAGAGCCCCTGATTCCGGCCGTAGATGTTGACCGGCCGCCCCTGCGCCACGGAGCGGATGAAGGCGGCATGCCGTTTCAGCAGGGAATTTTCCGCATCGTGAAAGAAGCAGTTGGTCAGAAAATAGTTCAAATTGGTGATGATCCGGTTTCCGCCGAGCGCGACGGAGATGACGATCAGGCCGGAGAGGAGCAACGCGGGCCAGACGGCCAGCAAGGCCGGAAGCCGTTCTTTTTCTCTGCATTTCGAGGTGCGGAGCAGTTCATCCAGCCAGACGAAAAGGAGCAGAAAGGCCGGATAACTGACCGGCGCCAGGTTGTAGGTGTGAGAGCGTCCCTGATAATAGGCGAACAGCCCCGCACCCAGAATGGCGGCGAAGAACATCCATTCCGCTTTCCGCTTGGCGGCGGGGGGTCTGGAGTCGCGGCAGAAACGCCGCTCTGATCGCCTGTGTCATCGCCGCCAGATAGACGGCGAGAATCAGCGCCCAGGCGGCGGGGGAACGGCTGCATCGGCAAGAGATTGACACCTTCCTGCAGAAAGAGCCGCTGATATTTTACCAGCGGGAGAATTGCCAGCGGCGCCCCCTGTTGGAGCGAGAGGATTCCCCCACCAGACCGACAGGGGAGACGAAGAGCGAAAAGACGAATCCGAACAGCCGAAGCCACTCCTGCCGTCTGGAGCGGTTCGCGATGGCGGAGAGGGCGAAAAGACAGAAAAACGCTCCGGCAACCGGAACGCCGGAGTCGAGATTCCAGCAGATCGCTGTCCCCGAAAGGATTCCGGCTGCGATGGTTCCGGCAAACCGGTATTGATCCGGCAGGCGGCAGTAATATGCGGCGCCGAGGAGCGCTGCGGCGGGGAACAGCGACCGGATCGGGTGATATTCGTAATATGGGTCGAATTCCTTCAGCCGGAAAAAAACCCCACAGGCCGCCGAGATAGGTCAGCACCAGGGCGAAAAGCGGCGTCAGAAGACGGTTTTTGCTCCACATCCAGAAGGCGCGCAAAATCAGGGCGAAAGTCAGTACGTGCAGCAGGGCCATCACCAGCGAGAGTTTGAATACCGAAAGCCCGATCAGCCGAAACAGCGGAGCCAGAAAACGTGGATAGAGTCCGTACAGATGATTTTCGAATTGCCCCGCGGTCGCGCGGGACACCGCATAACAGACCGGTTCGAAGTGAAACGTCCACATCTGGATGACGAACTGTTCCGGGTAGAGGCCGCAGAAGAGGACGCCGGTGACGGGGAGCAGAAGCGAAGCCCAGTAGATCCAGCCGTTTCCCCGGATGAAATATCGGCAGAGGAGATAACCGATGACCAGTCCGGTCAGCACGGAGCTGACAAAGTACGCCGGGTGACTGAAGGAGTTCGTCGCAAAATCCTCGATCCAGAGGCCGTGTGCGAACAGCATTACCTCGGCGAACAGTGCCCAGGCGGCGGCGATCAGCGCACCGGCGACCGGTGACGGCGCCGGCAGCCTCGTCCGGTGGATGAGCCAGACTGCGGCTCCGGCGAGGAACGGTGACGCAAACAGCGTGAGCAGAAAAGTATTGCGTTCCCGGGGTTCCGGGAGGAGTTCCGATTGGTAGAGTTCGATGAATTTGCCGGATTGCCGGCAGATTCGGAGTGCCTCCGGTGAAATATCCGGCAGGAGCAGCCAGGCGGTTGCCGCAACTGCCGCAACCAGCAGCAGTGCAGTTCCGATCGTCAGTCTGAGGCGGAATATCTGTTGCGGGCGGTCAAACATTTCTCTGCCTGCGCAATACAAGGAACCAGAAAAGGAGCCAGAACACCATCATGCCGGCGGAGATCAGCCAGACGAAAAGATTGCCCTGCGTGATCACCAGCGGCAGTGCCATCGAGGTCCATATTCCGCCGCCCATGAAGGGTTCGTGGAACAGCTGTTTGTAACCGAACGCGGAAGCGGCGACGGTGCGGGATTCCGGATCAGCGGTGCGGAGCAGCAGCAGCCCGGTCGCGGTCACTCCCATCGACTGGCCGAATTCCGCGATGGAGCGCTCGAACCAGGCTTCACGGAAAAGCCGAGGTGCGATAACGAGGACGCAGAAGACGTTCCAGAGGGTCCCGGCAAGGATGAGCAGCAGCAGCGGCAGCCAGTTTGCCGCGACGAAGTCCAGCTGAATCGAGGCGACCGCGGCGACCACCAGAAAATCAAGCGCGGCGCCTCCGAGCCGCTGGATCTGACCGTGATCGACGATCACGTCGAGACGGACGGAGACCAGCAGTTTCTGCAGGATCAGGCCGCCGATGAGACAGAGCGGAAAGAGCGGAAAACTCTCCAGCACCTTGAGCTTCTGCACCCCTTCCGGAGAGACCTGATTGAGCAGGAAAAGCAGCTCCCTTGAGTCCGTAGCCGATCAGCACTGCGATACCGAGGACGGCGACATGAAACGCCAGGGAGTCGATCGAATCGCTGAAGACGGTCTGTTTTCCGGCCGGCGGCTGGGCATGGCGCGGATAGATGCCGCGCCGTTCATACGCCTTCTGTTCGGAGAATAGGCGGACATTCCTGACCCACCCGCGCCGGACGGCCAGATTGATGAGCGCCATGCCGATGACGATGCCGAGCACCATTCCGGCGGTCGCCATCGTGTAACCGAGGTCACGGCCGCGCGACCAGTCGAAGTGATCGAAGGTGGCGGAGAGGCCGGCCACCGTGCCGTGCCCGCCTTCGAAGCCGATTTCCAGCAGCGTGCCGAATGCCCGGTCGACGTGGAAGAGCGGAATCAGTATCAGTCCGGCCAGGGCGAGCCCGACCACATACTGCCCCCAGGCGATCAGCTGTCCGTAGCAGAGCTGGGGGGCGGCAAGTCCCCAGATTTCCCGCAGGCGGGGCAGCGCGGAGCCGATGAAGAGCGAGGCGAAGACGATGTTGATGAGAAATCCCGGAACGGCGTTCCAGCAGGCATACCAGTCGGAGGAGAAATTTTTTCCGAACGTATTGATCCAGGCCAGACCGATCAGGCCGCCGATGACGGATGCCGGCAGATAGAGACGCTGCAGAAGCGGTACCGCGGTACGGACCGCTTTACCGAGCACCAGCAGGAGGCAAAGGCCACAGAAGGACATTACGGCGGTCATGATTCAGACGACGCCCCCAGGGGATGGAAGAGGGAACGGGCGGACAAAATCCGCAATCTGCTCCCGTTTTCGGTTGCAATTTTCATACAACGGCTCCATATTATGATGGCAAATGATTGATTTCATCCGGATAATATGGCGCGGAACAGCTCCGTTTTCAAATGCCGGGCGGAGAAAAGCGAAAGATTTTGTCGGAGGACGGCACAGGAGACATGGAATATCAGGAATCTCTTTTTTCGCGGAACGTCAACCGCCCGCTGGCGGATCGGCTCCGCCCGTCCGAACTCGATGAAATTGTCGGGCAGGAGCATCTGCTCGGAGAAGGGGCCCCGCTGCGCCGGATGATCGATTCCGGCCATCTGACCAGTTTCATCCTGTGGGGGCCTCCCGGCTGCGGCAAGACGACGCTGGCCCGGATCATGGCGACCCGCACGAGCCTCCATTTTGCCGCACTTTCGGCGGTGTTTTCCGGAATCGCCGATCTGCGCAAGGCGTTCGACGAGGCGGCCAAGCGGCGCGAATATGGAGAGGGGACTCTGCTCTTCATCGACGAAATTCACCGATTCAACCGGGCGCAGCAGGATGGTTTTCTGCCCTATGTGGAGAACGGTACGGTTACTCTGGTCGGCGCCACGACGGAGAATCCCTCCTTCGAGCTCAACAGCGCACTGCTCTCCCGCTGCAAGGTGTTTGTCATGAATCCGCTGAATGCCGAGGCCCTGGAGAAGATCACCCTCCGGGCCGAGGCGGAACTTGATCGCAGACTGCCGGTGACGCCGGAGGCGCGGCGGACGCTTGCGGAGCTGGCCGACGGCGACGGCCGTTATCTCATCAATCTGCTTGAGAGCGTCTTCGACCTCACGCCGGAAGGGGAGATTCTGGATGCGGCGGCGGTGCTCAAGATGGTCCAGCAGCGGGCTCCTATCTACGACAAGGACAAGGAGGGGCATTACAATCTCATCAGTGCGCTGCACAAGTCGCTGCGCGGTTCCGATACCGATGCCGCCCTCTACTGGGCGGCGCGGATGCTCGGCGGCGGCGAGGATCCGCTCTACCTTCTGCGGCGTCTGACCCGGTTTGCCGCGGAAGATATCGGTCTGGCGGATCCGCAGGCGTTGCCGCTGGCGATTGCCGCATGGGATACCTATGAGCGGCTGGGTTCTCCGGAAGGTGAGCTGGCGATTGCCGAACTGGTGATCTACCTCGGGACGGCTCCGAAGTCGAACAGTGCCTACGTCGCCTGGACTGAGGCGCAGCGGGCGGCGAAGGAGTTCGGTTCCCTGACGCCTCCGGCGCACATTCTCAATGCTCCGACCCGGCTGATGAAGGAGCTCGGGTATGGAAAGGGGTATCAATACGACCACGATACGGCGGAGGGGTTCTCCGGGCAGAACTACTTTCCCGACAAGATGCCGCGCAAAAAGTTCTACCGCCCGCCGGAGCGGGATTTGAGCGGGAGATTCTCCGCCGTCTCGCCTATTGGGAACGGTTGCGGGAACGGAAGAACGCCCCGCGTTCCTGATCTTTCCCCATGCCGTCAGGCGGGGAAGCGACTGCCGACGGCGAGACCTCCCCACGCGGCGAGAATGCCGAGCCCATTCTGGAGCAGCAGATTGAGCAGTGCTTTTGCCGCTGCGCCGCGATGGAACAGCTCCGCACACTCCAGCGCGTAGGTCGAGAAGGTGGTGAAGGCTCCGAGAAATCCGACCAGAATGATCGGAAGCAGAGGCGCGAATTGCGGAAACCGCCCCCGGATCAGCGAACAGACCGCTCCGGCGGCGAAAGCGCCGATGACGTTCACAATCAACGTGGAGCAGGGGAAGGCGGTTGTCGTCAGAATCGTTCCGAGGCGGATGCAGCTGAAGCGAAGCAACGTTCCGACCGCTCCGGCGGCGGCGATGGCGGCGAGCAGTTTCAATGACATGATCCATTTCCTTTCGAGGTGTTTTTCAGAATATTCTTCAATCGTTCGACTCCCGAAAATAGGCGCGGGCCGAGCCGGCAGACCAGATCGGGATCGGGGAGGGGGCGAACCGGGAGCGCCCGCAGCCACTCCGGCAGTACGGAGGCGTTCCCGGCAATCAGAACGAGGTCCGGCTGCTGTTCCGCAATCCATTCGGGAGAGACGGTGACATAGGCGCGGTTGAGATTGCCTGCGAGATTCCTCCCTCCGGCGAGTTCGATCATCTGATGGATGAAACTCCGCCGCCCGGCCACGACCGCCGGATCGATTCCGGCGAGAAACAGGACGGAAATTTTTTCATTCTCCGGAACGGTCGCGGCGTCGCGGCGGAGAGCGGCAAGTCGTTTTTCCGCGAGAAGAGCTTCCCGTTCCCCTGCTGGCAGATTGAGCAGCCGGCCCAGGCGGCGCAGCAAAGCGGGGTAATCCTCCAGCGTACGGTCTGGCAGTTCGACGAAGCGGATCTTGAGCGAAGCCAGGAGCTGCGCCGTTCCGCGCCCGGGTTGTGGAGTGGAGACGACCAGCGTCGGCGCGAGTGCGGCGATCCGTTCCGGGGAGGGGGAGAGAAATTTCCCGACCGAAGGAATCCCGGTGACGGAAGAAGGGGTCGTGCAGGAGTCGGTTCGTCCGGCCAGGAGCGATTTCCCGCCGATCAGACAGATTGCTTCCGTCAGGTTGGGGCTGAGTGAAATCACCCGTTCCGTCGCCGCAGATGTGAGGAGGAGAGAGAAGAAAAGGAGCAGAAACGGTGTTTTCATGGTGTTGGAACAGGTTCCGAAATTCGACAGCGTTATAATAAAGCTCCGCTTTCCACGGTTTGCAAGCCGGGAATGAGGAAAAACAGGTTGACACCGTCGAAAATGTCGAGTATATTAATAACGAAAACATCGAGGGTATTCCATATGGCCACAACCGTAGATATTTCCAGCAGTCTCGAGGATTATCTCGAAGCGATCGCCGAGATCATCGAACAGAAGGGACATGCTCATACCAAAGACATCGCCGACCGTCTGAAAGTCAAAATGCCGTCGGTCACCAATGCGCTTCAGGCGCTGTCCGCCCGCGGACTGATCAATTATCAGTCTCATACGCCGGTCGAACTGACCACTGTCGGTGCGGAAACCGCCGCGGTGATCCGCCATCGGCACAAGGTGCTCAAGGAGTTTTTCTCTCAGGTGCTGAAGCTGGACGCGGAGTGCTCCGACTCCACCGCCTGCCGGATCGAACACGTGATCGGCGAAACGGTGTTGTCGCGCATTGTCGCTCTGGCGGAGGCGATTGCCGGGCGAGAGGATTGCGCTGCGCTTCGCGAATATCTTGAAACCACGATGCCGAAGATCTGTCCGGAGCCGGGAGAGGAGCTGCTTTCCCTGGATCAGCTTCCGGACGGAGAGTCCGGAGTGGTGGTTCATGTCGCGGAAAACCTGCGCGGCATCAAAAAGTTCGCCGACCTGGGGCTGGTTCCCGGCACACTTCTTCAGATGGAAGGGCGCGCACCGTTCGGAGACCTGCTCCGGGTCAAGGTGATGGGCAGCAGTCTCTCCATGCGCGCCGGGGATGCGATGCATATCTGGGTCAAGCTCACCTGAATGGGAGCTTTTTTTTGCGGATCAGTTTTAGCTTTATCTAACTATTTTACAGGATACTCCTAATCATGAACGAACGTATCTGCCGGGTGGCTCTGGCCGGGAATCCCAACTGCGGCAAGACCACCATCTTCAACGCGCTGACCGGTACCAGACAGCATGTCGGAAACTATCCGGGCGTCACGGTCGAGCGGAAATGCGGCACCTGCCGGATCAAGGATCTCTCCGTGGAGCTCATCGATCTGCCGGGTATCTACAGCCTCTCCTCCTCTTCCCCTGAGGAGAAAGTTGCCTTCCGCGAGCTGTTGCACGGAGAGATCGATCTGATACTCAACGTGATCGATGCCAGCAACGCCCAGAGGAATCTTTACCTCACCACGCAGCTCGCCGAGCTGGATCTGCCGATAGTGCTGGTGTTCAATATGATCGATGACGCCGAGAAACGCGGGCTGGAATTTGATTTTGAGAAGTTCAGCGGATTTTTTCGGTGCACCGGTCATCACGACGGTGGGATTTTCCGGCCAGGGGATCGACCAGCTTCGAGACATTATTTATCGCATTGCGCATGAGGCAAATCCGCAGCGTCCGGTCAAGCCGAAGTACGGGCCGAAAACCGATCAGGCGATTCGGGCGCTGACGGAAAAGATCCGTGAACTTCAGCGTCCTGAGACGCGTCGCATTCCTCCCCGCTATTTTGCGATCAAGCTGCTGGAGAACGACAGTGAAATCTCTTCCCGACCGGAGTTTGCATCGCTGCTGCCGGAGGCGGCCGAATGGCGACAGGCGATTACCAACCGCAACGGGTTGAACAGTGAAGTGCTCATGGCCGACTATCGGTATGGCGTCATTGCCGGTGCCTGTCGGGAGGCGATCCGGATCAGCAACGATGTGCGGCGTCAGCTTTCCGACTCAATCGACCGGGTGGTGACCAACCGTTTTTTCGGCCTCCCGATATTTCTGCTGATGATGTATCTGGTGTTCATGTTCACCTTCGTCATAGGACAGTATCCGATGGACTGGCTGGACGCCCTTTTCGGAGCGTTGGCGGACGGGATCAATGCGATCTGGCCGACCGGACAGGCGGAGTTTTTCCGACGGCTGCTGGTGGAGGGAATCATCGGTGGCGTCGGCGGCGTGCTGGTGTTTCTGCCGAACATTCTGCTGCTCTTCATGGCGATCGCCTTTCTGGAGGGAACCGGTTACATGGCGCGGGCGGCGTTTGTGATGGATGGTTTCATGCACATGTTCGGACTGCACGGCAAGAGTTTCATCCCGATGCTGTTGGGGTTCGGCTGTTCAGTTCCGGCGATCATGGCGACTCGAACCATTGAATCCGAGCGTGACCGGCTTACGACGATCATGATTATCCCCTTTATGAGTTGCGGGGCCCGCCTGCCGATCTATTCTCTGATCATTCCGGCTTTCTTTGCGGTGCGGTATCAGGCGTTGATGATGTGGATCATGTATGTGATCGGCGTCGTTGTTGCGCTCTTCTGTGCGCTGTTGCTCAAATCGACGCTGTTCCGGGGTGAGGGGGGAGGTGTTTGTCATGGAGCTGCCTCCCTACCGGCTGCCGACGGGGCGCAGCATTCTCATTCAGATGTGGGAGCGTGCGGTGATGTATCTGCACAAGGCGGGGACGCTGATTCTCGGGGCTTCGGTCATACTCTTTCTGATCAACACCTTCCCGGAGAAGACCGATTTCGGAGCGACTGGTGAGAAGCTGGCCGCCGTGGAACAGAGCACGACACTTTCCGCCGAGGAGAAAAAGGTGGAGCTCGCGGAGTTGAACGGAGAAATCAAGGCGCAGAAACTGGAGTATTCCACGGCCGGCCGGCTCGGACGGGCGCTTTCGGTGGTTCTCTCGCCGATCGGATTTGACTGGAAGGTCAGTTCCGCGCTGATCGGCGCGTTTGCCGCCAAGGAGGTTTTTGTAGCGCAGCTCGGTGTACTTTTTTCGATCGAGGACGCCGAGGCCTCCGCGGACAGTTTGCAGGCGAGGCTCCGGCAGGCGTACACGCCGCTTCAGGCGTTCTGCATCATGCTGTTCTGTCTGCTGACGATCCCCTGCATGGCGACGGTGGCGATTGTCCGCAGAGAGACCAACTCCTGGAAGCTGACGTTTTTCCAGATGGGGTTGTATACGGTGGTTGCCTATGTGATGACGTTCATCGCCTTCCGAATCGGATTGCTTTTCGGAATCGGCACGACTTTTCTGAGTTGAGAGATGGATTTCGACGAGCGGTTTGAGCGGGTGCGGCGCCGGGTGGAGAACAAACTTGGCAATGCAGCCGGCTGTCACGATTTCGACCATACGCTGCGAGTGCTTCACAATGCGGAACTTTTGGCAGCGGAACTGCCGGAGGCAGATCGGAAAATTGTCCGGCTCGCGGCGTTGCTGCACGATTTTGCCCGGCCGGAGGAGATGGCGTCAAAAGGCGGTATCTGCCATGCGCTGCTTGGGGCTGAGCTGGTCCGGCCGCTGTTGGAGGAGTGCGGTTTTCCCGCGGATGTTGCGGAGAAGGTCTCCCGGGCGGTGTTGACCCACCGTTACCGTGCCGGTCGTCGTCCTGCCACTCTGGAGGCGGAGATTGTTTACGATGCCGACAAACTGGATTCGCTCGGCGCTGTCGGCATCGGGCGTGCCTTTCTCTTTGCCGGCCGTGAAGGCGCCCGGCTTCATAATACTGCGGAAGAGGCGCTCTCTTCGGAGGCTTACAGCCGGGAGGATACCGCTTATCGTGAATATCTGGTGAAGCTCTGCAAACTGCCGGAATGCATGTTGACGGGTCCAGGGCGCCGGCTCGCTGTGGAACGGGCGGCATTCATGAAGGCATTTTTTGACCGGCTTAACGCCGAGACCGCCTCTGCGTTTTCCATGGCCGTTTCTCCTTTCTCCGGTTAGAGTTCGATCACGAGAATCCTGCAGAAAGCAGACCCGTTCCCACGCGTCTTCCCTCGGAAAGAGCGCAATTACCCGGACGTTGTCACGGGACCCGTATTACCGGTAATCGGCAGGAGAGTCTGTACGGTCCACAAAATGTTCGGGTGAAACGATCTGAGAGGAAGGTGCGCGCCCGGAAATTGCTTCGCGAAGACGAAGACACTGCTTTCCATCAGCAACGCGAGTAACGAACATCCGGCGAAGATGGTTTTTCCGAAATCCATCAGGTACCCGAACGGCCGGTTCCTGGCATCGGGATACCTGCGGTGAATTCAACACGGTTGCCGGAATGTTGCCTCCGGGGGATTTCCCTCCTGTACCTCGGTCTGAATAAGGCGGAATTTAAAAGCATCCACATGTACCACCTTGAGCACCAGCATGGAAGCACGACCGCTCGAAACGGAATGTGATGAATTGTTCCGGGGAGGAAGGTCCTTGTCGCAAATCGGACAATTTTTGTCGGGAAGAACCCTCTTTCTTCCTTGAATCCGAATGTGCAATATCGTATAATTATAGAGGAAATCGAGGGAAAGAAAGGGATTATGAACCGGATTCAGTTTCAGACAATCGCCAATGAAGTCGGTGTCAATGTTCGGACAATCTACCGTGTCATGAACAACAACGGCGCAGTTTCCAATTCCACCCGGAAAAAAGTGGTGAACGCCCTGAACCGTTACGGCTATCTCTGCGCCGGACAGCGCAAAAGCGAGAACATCGTCTTTGACATCTGCAAAAATGAATTTGTCGAACGCATCGGCATTCAGTTGATGCAGTCGCTTTCCATGCAGGATTTCAAGTGTATTCCCACTAATCATATGGAGAATCGTGAACGATTCATGGCGGCGGTTTCCGATGCATCCGTTGTGGTGATGTGCTCCTTCCCAGGTCAGCGGCTTATTGATGAGATTAAATTCGCAAATCCGGATTGTGTGGTCATCAATATTCTGGGTGGAAGTTGTGGTGATGTTGCCATTGATTCCGATGATTATCTCGGCGGAGCCATAGCGGCGCGCCATCTCTACGCGAACGGCCATCGGCATGTACTGGTGGCTTCGGCTCTTGATCAGCCCAATCATGTGGATCGTTGCAAAAGTTTTCGGGCGGAAATGATGTTTCTGAATCCGGCCTGTCAGGTCGATTTTCTGGAATTCGTGCCCGGCAGGGACGATGCGCCGTTCTTCTGGCATCGCTATTTCTCTGCGGAAAGGAATCTGCCGACGGCCATTTTCTGTACGATGGGCGGCATTGCCTATCATCTCCCCTATTATGCGGCAAAATACGGAATCCGGATCCCTGAGGATATCAGTCTGGTCTGCTACAACCGTCCCCGGGATTCCAATTTTCATTCCACATCGACGTGGGAACTCTTCCCTCTGGATTCGATCGTTTTCGAACCGGAACAAATTGTCACATGGGCTAACTATTTCATTCTTCACCGGCCGCTGGATACGGCGGGAAATCCGGTGCATACGCTGATCCGGCCGAAACTGGTCGTCAACAATACGGTGAAAAACATAAACAGCGGGGAGGAGCTATGAATCACTATCCGACAACTCTCTCGAGAAATACAAATTGGATAAGGTTTACTTTGATAGAACTTCTTATCGTCATAGCGATCATCGCGATCCTTGCCGGAATGCTTCTTCCGGCTCTAAGAGCTTATCAACTAATAAATTGATTTTAATAGCTCCTTGTGCTATATTATCTTCACGCAAAAACAATGGAGGTAAACATGGCAACGACAAGGCTGAGAACATGGGAAATAACGGATGAATTTTGGGCAAAAGTTGAAACATATATTCCGAATGATTTACGTTGCCCCGGGGTAAATTATCGCCGAAAACCGGGAGGAGGGAGAAAATCTCGCTATGGAAACCGATTGTATTTTTCGGCTATCGTTTATGTTCTCCGCACGGGAATTATTTGGAATGCATTGCCGCGCAAGGAATTTGAAAATATCACATCACAAGCGGTACATAAAAAATTTATGCAATGGTCACGAGCTGGATTTTTTTCAAAAGCTTTGGCACGCTGGTCTTATGGAGTATGACGAGATGGAAGGGATTGCATGGGAATGGCAGTCGGCGGATGGTTCTCATGGAAAAGCGCCATTGGCGCAAGAACTTGCCGGAGCAAATCCAACAGACCGGGGTAAGCAAGGAAGCAAAAAAATCTACTCGTAGACGCAGTTGGCATCCCGTTGTCGATCGTCGTAACCGGAGCCAACAGGCATGATGCAGCCGTTCTTGATGAATTACTCAAGGAGCGTATGAAGCCCCTGGATTTTGAGCATTATGAACACATTACTCAAAATGTTTGCTTGGATGCCGGATATGTCGGAAAAGCGGATGTTGCGTCAAGACATGGCATGGTGCCGCATATTCGACCTCGCGGAGAAGAAAAGAAGGCAATTGAACTGCATGGATTTCGTCCTAAACGATGGATTGTCGAGGTTGCACATTCGTGGTTCAACCGATTCAGAAAAAATTCATGTCAGATACGAAAAAACCGCCTGCGCATACAATGCCTTGCTGTACTTGGCAGCTATGATGATAACGATGAATAAAATTATGGCAATTTATCCTCCGTTATGATATTATTAGTTGATAAGTTCTAAGTTCCGCACGGGCGAAGGGGCAGACGATCTCCTGTGCGTCCAATCAGAAAAAATATTGCCCTGATGAGCATTCAATATGCCGGCGACAACAATGATTTCATGCCTCCCACCTACAATGACAACTATCTGAATCCCGCGCCGAATTATCGTTTTCTGAATTACTCCTGGCTGTACGCTACACACCGTTATACGGGGAAGGAGGTCGTGTGGGGTGCTCCGACAAATCAGGTTTATCGGTGCTCGGCGGCGCCCGAGGAGGTATTCGTCAGCGCCGATGTCCCGGAGATGCTGATGTCGAATTATGCATGGACCAACCGCATGGGAGCGAAACTTGACTGGTGCGAGAGAAATACTATGAAGCGTCTCTCAAAATGTCGTTTTCCATCCGTGACCGGATACATGCTGGATCTCGCGGAGGGAAAATATGATGCGATCACTCCCAGCTATCTTGGCTCCTGCCCGCCGGAAAAATTCAAGCGCCATCAACTGAAACCCAATGCCGCGTTCATCGATGGGCACGTGGAGAACATTCCCTATGCCTCGCTGCCGGTAATGCGCAGTGGTGTTTATATTCTTGGCTGGCCGGAAGGCGGCAGTCTGAACCCCTGGTAACCGTGACAGGAAAGAGAGGAAATCAATGAACACAAAAACATGGATTCTGCCGGTCTTGTCCGCCCTTCTGTTTGCGGATACCGTTTTGCGGCAACCTTATACGAGAATGATTTTGAAGCGCTGGGAAAGCTGAATTTCCGCGGCTCCTTCGGCCCCCGCTGGATCGGGGGATCTGAAGACGGCGGAACGTCAGGGGCATGTAAAGATTCATCGCAAAGGACTTTGCGAGCAGGGGGAGAAGTCGCATTCCGGCGTGATGTCTTATGTGCTGGACCTGACGGTGGACAAAAGTACCGGAAAATGGGGCGGCACGTGCATGTTTCAAAGTCCCGCTCTGCGGATTTCTCTGGATAAACCGGTTTATTTGACCGGCTATGTATATCCGGAGGTCCTGCCGCCGGATATAGTGCTCTCGCTCGGGGTGATTTTCGAGACAACAGATCCGAAAACAGGAAGGAGGAGCAGCGGTTCGCTGCGTCTGCCCCGGCGTGGTATCGACCCTGAGGGGTGGATGGTTTTCAGCGAAGATGTTTCCAAACTGGTGACCGGACGCTTCCCGGGAGCGGTCATGACCGGATGGATGATTGACATTCACTCGAAGCGGGCTTTTCACGGCCAGCGTGTGAAACTGTATCTGGACGACATTACGGTGACGGATTCGCTCCCTTCCGTGAATGTGACCGGGGACGGCGTGGTGCGTGGACACGATATCCTCAGCCGGAATCCTTACGAAGTCAGCTATCTCTCCTATTATCGCGAGGTTCCGGAGGCGGCTCCGAATCGAGCCTTTAATTCCAGTTTTGAACTTGGCCTGAAGGACTGGTTCCCGATGATCCAGCGAAGCAAGGAGCATGAGAGAACCGGCAGACGGATTGAGCTGCCCGATCCCGCGGCGATTTTCCGGATTGTCACTCCGGGTGACGCGCCTCATGGCAAACGGGTCCTGAAGGTGGCGAGGAACGGAAAAAGGAGCTGTGTGACTCTTCGCTCTCTGCCGCTTCAAATTCAGGATGGAAAGGATTATGTGCTTTCTTTTTTATGCACGGGCGTCAAAGCCGACTATTCTGCGGGTCAACTCCCGGCCCGTGAATCTTGCCTGCGGCTGGCAGCGCTGCGTGGTCTCTCTGCCCCGCATCGCCTGCTATCAGACCTGGAACGGAAAGAAGTTCCCCGGACGTTTTGAGTTGAGTTTCACCAATGAGGATGACGCGGACCTTCAGTTCGACGCCATTCAGTTCCAGCTGGCCCCGCTGACTGAATACCGCGGACACGGCATCGTCCAGTTTGCTGCGAAACCGCGGAACCGTTATGGGCTTTATCTTCCGGGGAGCACGCCGGAATTTGAAGTCACACTCTTCAATGATGCGTCGGAAAAACGGCATTCCATTCTGCGCTGGGAGATGAAAAACTATCGGCGTGATGTGGTCGCGAAGGGGGCGAAAACCGTGGAACTCGATGCGGGAACAGGGGATTCGTTCCGGATCTCCGCTCCGGCGGGGCTTCGTCACTGTACGCTTTCGGCGGTGCTGGAGGCGCCGGGGCAGAAACTGCAGAGCTGCACCGTTTCCGCCTCGGTCGTTGATGATCTGAAACAGCTGAAGGGGAATGAGTTTTTCGGCGGATGTCCGATTGAGGGGGACAATCCGCCCAACCTGCTGGACATTCTGGAACTGAACAAGCGTCTCGGCATGAGTTTCAATGTGAATTACCATACGGCATATCAGTCACGTGCTCCGAAGGAGTGGAGAAAGGAAAATCCCCCAGTGGCGGATAATTGAGAATGTCGTGGATTTCAACCGTCAGTACGGATTCGAAACGCTGTTGACCAACTATGCGCCATTCCCCGTCGGGACAAAGCTGGATGCGGAAGGCGGAGAGATCGTCACGCCGGAAATCGAACAGGATGTATACGAGTATCACCGGGAGCTGGCATCGCGCTTCAGGGGAAAGATCCGTTATTTCGAGACCTTCGCGGAGTACCTGAAATCTCCGTTGAAACAGAAGGCTGCGGCCGCCGACCGGGTGATACGGGCCGCTTTTCGGGGCATCAAGGACGGCAATCCGGACGCTGTGTTCTGTGCGCTCGGAGAAAACAAGATGGATCAGGGCATGCTCCTTGCAAAAATGGAGGAGCTGTTCCGTCACGGCACACTGGAGAGCATGGATTTCATCTCTCTGCATCCGTATGAGCTCGGGAAGAGTGCAAACTCCCATGAGACCATGCGCAAGTTCGCGGAACTGATCCGGAAGTATAACCGGGGGAAGAATAAGAAAATTTTCGGAACCGAGGGCGGGTGTGCCGCCTCCGATGTCCTCTACTATGACGACATCAACTCGGAATCCCTCTTCTACGACCGCTATGTGACGGAGCTTGAGCAGGCGGAGTATATTGTCCGTTCCAACATTCTGATGTTCGCGGGGGGAATGTTCCAGAAAAACGCCATTTTCTATTCCTACAACGGCAAGGTGTCAAGCCGCAACAGCATGTACCATTTTGTGATCGCCGACAACGGAATCTATCCGAAAACGGTTTTTCCCGCAACGGCGAACATGATCGGCCGCCTCTCCGGGGCCGTTCCGGAAGGTGAGTTCGAGCAGCGCGATGCAAACGGGCTCCAGGGATATTATTTCCGCAAAAACGGAACTCTGTTCGCCGTGCTCTGGATCTATCGGCCGGATCACCGGACACGGGAAGCCGTTCTGCCGCTCTCCATGGACCGGGTTCAGGCGTACAATCTGGTCGGCGAACCCATCCGACTGCGGGGCGGGGCGAACACACTTTTAACTCTGAGTGAAGGGGCTCTCTATCTGTATCCGAAAAATGTTCCGGAGGCGGAGTTCATTGCTGCGCTGAAAAACATCAAGGTGGAAAATCCTACCGTCTCTCTGAAAATCGGGAAGAACGGTTCGTTGACTGCGGAGGTTTTCAACGATACCTCTTCGGAACTGACGGGAACCCTGACTCTTTCTCCGAGCAGAATGAGCCGGGATTTCCAGCTCCCCCCGGCGGGAAGTGCTCCTTCGACTTCCCGTGGAACAATCGGACCTCTCTGACGGCGTATCAGGCGGAGATTCAAGTTGATGGAGAACGGCTCCGTTCAAACGAAATTCGTCCACTGTTCTGCGGCAAGGCAGAACGAAGGCCGCGTATTGACGGAAATCTGGAGGAGTTCCGCCATCTTCCCGGAATCCGCCTGGGAGCTGCACAGCAAATTTCTCTGTATCAGGCAAAAATCCGGAATTCCGCCGATTTAGGGGCTGTCGTGTATTTTCAGTACGACGATTCCTTCTTTTTACATCGCGGCGGAAGTGGTGGATGATCTTCACCAGGTTCCGCACGAGCAGCCGAACATGTACTGGGCGAATGACGCGCTCCAGCTTCTGTTTGTAATGTCCGGAAAACGGTCGAAACTTTCTTCCCGCGACCTTTTGGAGCTGGCGGTCACCGGAACGAAGCAGGGGGGGCGGATCAGCACAACTCTCCTGGAACAGAAGCTCGATTTCTCCCGGGCGGAAGTCGCTGTTGTGCGCCGGAATGGGAAGACCTTCTACGAACTGGCGCTTCCTTGGGAAACTCTCAGCAAGGGGTTCCGGCCCGACAATTCGGTGAATCCCGGATTCAACCTTGCTGTCAGCGACAACGACGGCAATCCGGAGATCAGCCGAATGCCGAAGCTCAAGGGATATGAGAAGTCGCTTCAGATGAGCCGGGGACTTGTGGACAGTAAGGATCCGTCATCAGCTCTGATTCTGTTTTTCGAGCAGAAATGAGCCAGGTTTCTCTTCCCGTTGCTGCTCCCTCTTGTGGTTTCCCGGGTTGATGCGGAACCGGACGGGTGATCATGACATTGAATTGTACCTCTTTTGTCTTCTGGTATGTTTTCTTCGGGGGAAAGCGTTATTTCTTGCGGGAGAATGGAGCTCCCTGCCGGAGAATTCCCGCTTGGGCTGCCTCCTCCGGTGTTGACGCGGTTTCATGTTCGGTACTTTGCTGAACTGGCTGCATGACTATGGATTCCTGCCGGCAGATACATTCCGGCCAGTCGAAAATGAGCTCCGGAAACGGAAAGAGCGGGCGTGGAACCTGTCCCGAGATCTCAATGAAAACGGATTGCCAATTGATTTCCTGCAATCAAAACATGTGAGGCGATATGGCGCAAGACAGTTCAGGAATTGAGACGCGTATCCTGCAATGGCAACAGGGAAGAAGAATGAGGTGCGAAGCAGGTTTCGAGGCGGCCGGTCCGACGCAGTGCAAACGGCGGATGCTCCGCCGCTGCTTCTTCGACAGCTGTAACTGCCGCAGGGTATGTAAATTTGAGCCTTCACGACGCAACTATCATTTGGGAGGGGTGTCTTTAAAATTTTATTTACGATAAAATGCGCCCTCTACCGCTTTTTAACCGGGTGATGGATTGACGTTACCGGGCGGAAAGGTGTCGTCAGCAAGCTGCGATTTTACTGGATTTTTCACTCCCGTCCTGACACCCTTTTGAAAAGGAAGAGCCACCTGCCAGCAATCGTATGTTACGGCTGCTGGAAAGACGAAGTGGCTTCGAGACGGAGGGTTCATCCTCTGGAACAGGGTGTTTCAGGTGGTTTTATTGAATCCCCGCCCTGAAACACCCTAAATATGTCATTTTTCTGGAAGCAGTTGAAACAGCGCGGTTTCCGGGCCGTCGAATTCATAATTGAATTCCGCAGTATGTTCCGCTACGGTTTTTCCGGAAAAGAGCTCGACGACGGCGGCTGCCTTGCGTTTCAGACGGAAGGTGCGTTCCCCCGACTCCGCGGAATGGCACGAAAGCAGATCCTCCGTCGCCCACAGCGGCAGATTGCACTCGCCGTAGAGATGAACTCCGGCCTCCTCCGCCTCTTTCCGCAGCAGCTCCGGCGTGAGTTGCGTGTACTCCGGCAGATGAAGTCCCGGCAGCGGCTGCTGCTCCCAGCGGGAGCCGTCACTCAGACCGCAGGGGCCGAGCCAGATCAGGCGCGTTCCCGGCAGACAGCGTTCGAGCTCCTGTCGCCGCGCGTCATCCAGCTCGACCCACAGCGGGAGAATCGCCACTTTCGGCACCCGGCGGAGCAACGGGAGCGACGCCCGGTCATAGAGGGCGTACGGCGCACCGAAACGGTTGCAGACCTTCTGGGCCTCTTGAAAAATATGACACAGCGGATTTCCCTTCCGTAGATCGTTGCAGTAGAGGACGCTCTCCGGATCGGCGATCAGCGCGACCTCGGCATCGGGCAGTCGGTCGGCGTCGGCAAGGTGCTCCCAGAGCTTCCGCATTTCACCGATGCTCCGGAGCACCTCGGGGGCCGAATAGTATCCGCCCCACATGTCGAACCACCAGAGCGAAGCGCCATGCAGCAGAGTGCGGCAGAACTCCCGGCGGAGCCCGGCGATGTCCGCCTTCGCGTTCGGCCAGGGACGACACCAGGTGACCCGGATGTGCGGCGTCAGCTGCAGATTGGCGGTGTGGGTGTGATGGTCCAGCTCGTGCAGGAACTGTTTGCCGTTCAACCGGAGCGTGCCGTGCAGGCTCTGGAAGCCGCCGCCGCCACCGATGGCGCGGTCACAGTAATCGCCGGGCGCGATAAAGAAGTCCACCTCCTTCGAGCCGACTACCCGCTCATAAGCGAGATGGCCGCAGCTGACCATGCTCTTCTCGCCCAGCTCCATCAGATACCCGAAGAAGACACCGATCTCCTGTTCCGGGCGCAGATGTTTCCGGGCGGCCGCGGCGAAGGGAGCAGATGCCGTCGGCAATGAGTTCGCTGTGGAATTTCCAGTAGGTCAGCGCCTCCTTGTCCTCAGCCGGGTCGCGGAGCATTCCGCTGCAGCGTTCCGCATGGTAGCGGCGGGCGAAATCAGGGATTGATTTCTGTTCCGGAAGCCCGTTCTCCCGGAGCCAGGCGAGAAACCGCCGCCGCTTGTCGTCGGATTCGGCTCCGAGCGAATAGTCCATCCACTCGTCGGTCGCTCCACAGGCGAGGATGACGCAGCGGATGTGATCGGCATATTTCTCCTGCGCACGTTCCAGCAGCGTTTCGAGGCAGTGGCGGGTTGTGTCGAGCCAGAAATCACTGCACAGCACTTCGGAAACTTCGCAGAAGCTGTCGCCGGGCTGCCGAAGACATTGCAGCTTCCGCACCAGCCACGGGGGGCGAATTCAGGTCCACCATCAGGAGGAATTCCGCATCTGGGCAGAAGGAGAGAATGTCGTCGAACTGCCGGTCGAGCGCCTCGAAATCGTAACAGCGGTCCCCGAGCCAGACCGGCGGATATTCCGAATAGGGCTGCCCGAGCGCGTTGACCGTATTGGCCGGGAAGAGGCAGAACTGACGGATCCCAAGTTCGGCGAACCGCCTCCTCGTCGGCAGCTCCTTGCGGAACGAACGGTAGGCGAAAACGGTTTCCGCTTCATGGCCGAACCTGCTGATCTGCGGAATAGATGGTCCAGTCGCGGAATTCCGGCAGATAGTCGAGCAGAAGTTCGCGGCTCAAAGCGTTGTGTCGGATGATCTCGCGATAGAAATACGCGCTCGGTTTGGGGGTGCGGCGGAAGCTCTTGAAATCGACCCCGACCATGCCGAACCGGGGAACGAAGCTGCTCCACTCGTAGTTGTCGAGCAATGACCAGTAGAGGTAGCCGCGCACATCGCAGGAGCGTTCGATCGCCTCTGAGAGTGCCTGCAGGTGACGCGCCAGATAGAGGATGCGCAGCCGGTCGTCGTCGCAGCAGAAGCCGTTTTCGGTGATATGGATCGGCAGATCGCGCAGTCTGCACAGTCCGTCGACCAGCCCCTGCGGATAGAACTCTTCTAGATAGAACTCCCGGTTGATCGGACGGATCCGGTGGCATTCGTATCGGGGAGCGTTTCCATCGGCGGTCCGTGCGGTGACGAAGTGGCGGGTGTAGTAGTTGATCGACCAGAAGTCGCAGGAGTGTTTCAGTCCGTCGATCACCTCGCCGTCGCGGTAGGGGGAAGAGAATCTCCCCTGTTCGGATCGCGTGATAGAAGAAATCGTTGATGACCCAGTTGCGGATCCGGGTCCGCGTCACGTCGAACTCATCTTCCGGATCACGGGGCTGGTAGGGGCACATCGCATGGGCCGTGCTGAGCGGCGCCTTCGACCAGTTCGGATCAGGGCCGCCGCCCGGGCGTGCGCGACGAGGCAGTTGGCCTTCCGGTCGTACAGCTCCAGCGAATCCCCGTTGTTGAACTCGTTGAAGATGTTCCACAGATCGACATACGGGGCGACCTTCGGTACCAGATACTCCAGGTGGCGGAGGAAATAGCCGATATTTTCCCGCTTGCGGAACTCCCCTTTCTCCTGAAACCACTGGGGGTGGGAGAAGTGATGCAGCGTGAGGCAGAGCCGGCAGCCGCGTCGTTTGAGTTCTTCGAACATCGCAAGGTATCGTTTCAGCGCCTCCTCGTCGTGCCGCCCTTCCTCCGGTTCGATCCGCGACCATTCGATCGACATGCGGAACATCTTGTGGCCCAGTTCGTCGAGGAGGGCGAAATCCTCTTTCCAGAGGTTCCAGAAGTTGCACGCCTTGCCGGAGGGTTCCGGATAGTGCTCCGCCTGTTCCCGGTGCCAGTTGGAACTGTGAATGTTGTCGCCTTCGATCTGGTGGCCGGCGGTCGCCGAACCCCAGACGAAATTCTCCGGAAACCGGATCTCATCTTTCATGGAAAAAATACCGAGCATACTGAATCTCCATTTTGAATTTTGGGAAAAAATCCGCCGACCCCATCCCGGGGAATGTTTCGGCGGAGACGGATCATCCTGTAAAAATATACTTTTCGTTACTTTCCTTTCTTACCAGTTATGAAATGCGTCGACATCGTAGAAGTCGAGCTTGTCGATGTAGGGAGACCAGGAATCGGTGGCGTTCGCCTCCTCGGCGATCACGGTGAGCGGACCGGTGACGCCGCCTTCGCCCCAGCGGTCGAAGACCCGAATGACAAGCGTGTTCTCCGCGCCGAACTTCACGAGCTTTTCCGGAATCGGATAATTCCGCGTGGCCATGTAGCATTTCGGATTGGATTGGAAGGTGGTCTCGCCGATTTTGGTCCCGTTCCAGTAAGTCCAGTCGCAGTCGTCGATCGGGCCGCCGGAGAGACGCAGGTTGCACCCCTTCCACGAGGCGGGAATCTTCACCGTGCAGCGGTACCACGCATAGCCGTCGTAGGGACGCTTCAGATTCTTCGGCGTGTCGGCGGGATAGGTGTAGTGCGGATTCGGCTGCTGATGCCCCTGCGATTCCCAGGAGAGGCCGAGCTTGATCGGAACGAAGCCCGTCGTATCGGCAACCTTCCCCTCGTTCTTCGGGTCGAAACGGAGTCCGCACGCTTCCGGAACAGCCTTTCCGTAACAGAAACGGAGTGTGTTGTGACGCGACTTCGCCGCGGTGAACAGTTTCAGATCCTTGCCGAGACCGATGTTCATGTTGGTGAAGATGGCCGACCAGACGCGCGCCACCTTTTCCGAATTCCACAGTCCGTCAATTTCGTCAGGGGAAAGATTCAATACCACGGTCGCGGTGGTGATCCGGTCCAGTTTGGCGAACAGCGCCGGCTGTGTGGCGATCGTCCACTCCGGAGCGGAAACCAGCACCGGCAAGTTCCTCGCTTCCCGGAAGTAGAGATCGGCTTCCGGAATTCCGGCAAACACCGGATCATGTTTCGGCACCGAAGCGCGGAAGAGTTCCTTCGTCCCGCGTTTCAAGTTCCCGGGCAGCAGTTCCAGCGGTGCACCGGGAAGGGCGACAACGGTTTTGCCGCGCGCAAGCAGTTTTTTCAGTTCGGCGCGCCGTTTCTCCGGTACCGGATCCGCTCGAGGATCAGCACCTGGAGGCCGCTGATTTCCCAGAGCTGTTCCGAATTCAGCTTCCGGTACTGCATGCCCATGCGTTTGAGGATCGCCTCGTTCTTCGCGTCACCGAGATATCCGACGCGCTGGGGACCGATCGGCACGAACCGTTTTCCCATTTCAACGAGCAGATTATCCACGAGTTTTGTTGCGACGGGGTCCTTGCGATAGCGGTTGGTGACGTCGAGCTGGCAGAAGAGAACCAGACCGTGCTCCTTGCGGAGTTCCAGCAGAGATGCGAACATCAGGTTGAAACCGCAATCGACGATCGTCCGGAAGTTTCCGTAACTCGGTTTGCGGATCACGTTTCCGCTGACGATTCCGCCGTTGCCGCATTTCCATTTCGAACGCGGATAGTGCGGGCTGTTCTCCGCCGACAACACAAATGCCGGGACCGAATCCGCCGCGCGCGCCAGTTGCTGAAGTCTTCCTCCTTCAGCCCGGCGACATAGGGGCTCTCCGGACGCCGCAGAAAGGCGTTGCGGGCGCTCGGCGATTCAAAGACCAGATTGGCCAGATTGCACGCCTGCTGTTCGAAAATCAGCACCTTCAAGCCGCGTTCGATCAGACGGGCGGTCTCCACCTGCTTCAGGAGTTCCGGATTGGATTCCTTCAGCGCGTTTTTGCCGATAATCAGCAGGCGGCACTGCTTGACGTCGTCGAGCGTCCGGACCTTGCGGAACGGGAAGCCCGCCTGTTTCAGCATGGCCTCCGTCGCGCCGTCGGGATCGTAGAGTCCGGCGGAGACGTCGCGGAATTCCGGCTGGACCCGTTTCGGGGAAGAACTGCAGATGGAACGAATCCTCCAGAATCAACGCGTCGTCTTTGAGCGCGGTCAGGCGCAGTTCCGCATCGGTGCGCTTGTAGACCTTCGGTGCGGTGAGGTTGATCGGCAGCTTGAGAATGGCGCCGGGAGCGGCGGTTCCCGTCATTTCTCCCCGTTGAACGATTTCGCCTCCCAGTGCCAGCTCCCAGCGGCAGGTTACGGTCCGGGGAGTCGTCCAGTCGTTGACGATGACCGCGCTCTTGCGGAATTTTTCACCGGAGAAAAACGCGTGATCCTTGTTCGTGAAATCTTCCGGCATGCCGCCGAGAAAGATCAACAGCGGCGCAAAGGGAGGCGCGGATGATCTTGTCAAGCCCCTCCGGCTGGGAATAGTCGGTCAGGAGATGTTTCTGCGTCTCGCTCCAGCCGACGGGAACATCCGGCTTGAGCCCGGCGGTTTTTACGTTGTCGTCCACCTCGTAGACGACCGTGTGATCGCTGTAGGTGCGGGCGGTGCGGTTCAGGTCACGGCCGCCGGGGAAGTCTCCGAGCCCCGACATGTCGTAGGCCCGCCACGCTTTGACCACGTTGCGGTAGAACAGCGCGTGGAGATCAAACATGTTGCGGTTCCAGCTCGCATACGGCGAATTGAGCCAGGTACTCGCATGGGGGACCGGTCGAGCCTCCCGGCCGAACACCGCGTCACCGAAGTAGCGGGCGGCATGTTCCGCACCGAGTTCAAATCCGGTCCTGCCGGCGCCGCCCGTCTCGAAATGCCAGAACTGGGCGGGGAACGGGAACGCCGATTCCACCACCATCAGCGGCTGGGTGTGTCTTGCCGACCACTGCTTCGGCCAGTCCTCCTGTTCCTGAAGCGGCGTGCCGAGCGACTGATAGTTCATCGAGGTGAAAAATTTTCCCCGAATTGCCGCCCGCATGCTGAAACAATTCCCTGCTCGGATCCAGAGCGCGCATCACCGTTTCCGCTGTCTGTGCCCGTTTCCGTGCCGGCAGAGTGGTCAGGGGGATGTAATCCGTGTCGTTCAGTTTGGCCGGATCCTGGCCCCAGGCGTAGCTGCAGGTGTTGAAATCGGTGTACCACATCAAAATGGTCGGATGATTGCCGTAATGTTCGAGAAAACGGGCCACCTCCTTCGTATAGCCGGTCAGTTCCTCATCCTCGTAGGGCGGCATCGGGAAAAGATTGTACAGTCCCTGACGGTCGGATTCGTTGAGGTAGTTTTTTCCAGGCCACCTGCGAGGTTTTGCGGAATGGATCGAACCGGACGGTGTCGTAATTCATCTCTTTGATGTGTGCCACATACTGGCCGACCGCCCGCGGATTCCCGTAATAGTAGCGCAGACGATTCAAGCCCGGACTCGTCCACATCCGCAGGCGCGTCTTGTTGCCGTTCAACCGAAATTCGCCGTTTTCCACCCACATCTCGCGGAAACCGAAATCCTTCGCCGGCAGCGTATCGGCTTCTTCTCCGTTCCGGATCAGCGAGACGCTCATCCGGTAGAGATTCGGGTTTTCGACATCCCAGAGAACCGGATCGTTCCAGGTGTCCGTGAACAGGACCAGCTGTTCCGGGGAACCGTCCAGCGTGAATTCCCGGAGGAGGATTTCTCCGTCTTTCCGTCGCGCCGGAAATCGAACCGGACGGCGCACGCGCCCTTTTCCCCCGCCGGATTCTGGATCCGGGCGCGCAGGGTGAGGCTCTTTTTTCCGGAAGGAGGGGAAGGCGACCGCGCTCTTCAACGCGATGTTCGACGGTGCGTTCTCCAGCCAGACGTCGCCCAGCGCGATTTCCCCGTGGTCGCCGATGCTCGGCACCCCCTGCCACAGATCGACATAATGACGGTCAAGGAACAGGGTCAGCACATTTTTCCCCTCTTTCGCCAGCAGATCGGAGACGTCGATCCGGCGGGCGTTCGGCACTGCGGTGAAGGTTTTGAACTCCTGTCGGAAGCTGTCGATCAGTTTCCCGTTCAACAGGACCCGTCCGGCATCGGCGTTGAGATTGGTGAAATTCAGATAGATGCGTCCAGACTGCCGCATGTCGGCCGGAAGCTCGAATACCCGCTGATACCAGCCGGCGCGATATTGGATCAATTTCCGGCTGTTCCACTGCCAGTTTGCGGATATTAGTTTCCCATCGCGGTTGCGGTAGATCTGGAAGAGCGGTGAACGGAAACTGCCCGGAACGCGCATGTATCCCCCACTCTCCTGCGGGGGGGGGCATAGCTGTAATCATTGACCGGAATTACACGCCAGTACCCGTTCAGACAGACGCCACGCCTGACGCCGTCGGCAGTTCTCTGCGCATCGGCGAGATCCCACAGCGGCTGTTCCACGGGGCGGACCGTTGTATCGGCGAGGCGCTTCGTCTCGTCCGCGGCCGGAACGGTTTCCGGCGGAAGGAGCGAAATTCCTTCCGCCCCCTCCGCCGAGACGATCTCGCCGAACGGCTCCGGCATCGCGAAACAGCCCTGCAACGCGTCATCCAGTTGGAACTTCAGCGTTTTCCCGTTCTGTTCCAGCGTGATTTTATGCGGAACATTGAGCGGGAGCGTGTAGCAGGATTCCACCGTCTGCATCCTGCCGCCGTTTTCCACGATCAAAGCAATTCGGCCGGAGGCTCCCAGGGCGGAAAGAGTAATTTTTTTTTAGCCTCCGTTCCATTCAAAACGAGGAGCTGTTTCGGTCCGGGCAGGCGTGCCTCGGGGTAGCGGAACGCGAATGCGAGACGATTTCCTTCCTTCCAGGCCGGGTTCAGAGAAAGAGAGACCTTTTTCTCCTCTTTCCCGCCGGAAGCGAGCTTGAAAATCTCCGCATCGTCCAGGGCGCGGTCGAAGTATTTGATTTCGTCGTACAGCCCGTTTCCGACCTCGGCCTTGAAACGGTCGGTATTCTCCTTGCCGCAGAAGATGTTGAATTTCCGGAGCGGCAGTTGCTGATATGCCCCCGGGCGGATCCGGTTGCCGACCATTTTCCCGTTGATGTAGAGTCTGGCCTCGTTCTTGTCGCGGCTCCAGGTGAAGGCGACATGGTGCCACTCTTCCTGCTTGAAGAGGTTCTTTTTGAGAATCTGCACCTGTCCCGGTACACAGACCGAGAGTTCGATCGTGCCGTTCTTCAGCTTGAGCAGATAGAAGCGGAACTTCCAGGCGTCATCCCGGCCGGTGATGATCGGATATGCTTCGGATCGGTCTCCTTCCAGTGCGGCTTGAACCAGAAGGAGATCGTGCCGTCGCCGGTATCGAGTTCCGGCAGCCGGGTGAAGGTGGCCGCCGTCACCTGATCGTAGGCATGGCGTTTCACATCCAGCGCCTGACCGATCACGCCCGGCTGATACCCCGCCTCGCCGTGAACGATTCCGGCGGACAGCTTTTTTCCCGTCCTTGCCGAGGATGTCGGCAGAGCCGTCCATCGGCATGTAGAGTACCGGTTCGGTCGCGCTCAGGAAGAGCGGGAGCACGGCCGAGAGAATTGAAAGTTTTGAAATCTGCATGGCAAGGAATCTCCTTTCTTTTATTTTTACCAGTATGGTCTCCAGAGAAAAAAATTCGGATGAGATGAGGAATAGTTCGTTCCGTCGACGTTGGCATGCGACCTCATTTCCAGATGGCCATCGAAGAAGATGCAGTTGGTCTGCACGCCGCCGCCGTGACGGTAGGCGATGATTCCATCGCGGCCTTCAGCCTGGGTTTGCGGGGCTGCCAGCCAGTGATTCAAAGAACTGCTGTAGTTATATATGCGTCCACCGCAGCAGCCTTCCAAAAAGCCGAACCGCTTCGACGGAGTTCGGATTTTATTGAGCCGGAAGAGGGAGTACTCCATCCCGCTCCCCCCGGGATAGAAGTCGCAACCGTTCCCACTGTAAGGGATTCCATAGACATTTTCCAGTTTTGCGTAACGCGGGTCAATCCAGCTGTCCACCTGTTCTGCGAACGGCTCCGGGCAGAGGGCACTGCGGAGCACAAACTGCGGGGATTCCATATTTCGCGGAAAATTGGCATACCGGTGAAATGTCTCATTCGCGAACCATTTCCTGATACCGGGATAGTTGTACGGCACCCAGTAATCGTCGAAATCCGCCGCATACTGCGTCGCGGCGAGACCGAGCGTCTTCATCGCGTTGCCGCAGCTGAGTTCTCGTGCCTTCGACCGCGTCCGCTCCAGTGCCGGAAGCAGAAGCGATGCGAGAATTGCAATGATCGCAATTACAATAAGCAATTCAATCAATGTAAATTTTATTTCCGCCGGACCGCAGTGTTCAGGAATCTTGTCTTGATGTCTCATAGATACCCTCCATCCTTGATCTCTTGTTCCACAATGGGGATTCCGATTCTGGTTTGCTCCTGAGGGATTCCGTTACATTCCAGAGCCAGGAGGCGGCAGATTTCGTCCGCCATTTTCTGAAAAGGGGTACGGAAGATCCAGCCGGGAAAACGATTCCGCCAGCTGCCCGTCCTCCTCCACGATGAAGCGCGCCTGCGAGCGGACTTGCGGGGAGACGGTGATAGAACGGCAGGAAGACGCTCGTCGGGCAGACTGCGCTGAATATCGCATCAACTCTGCCCGGAGTGCTCATCAGCTTTTCCAGCTTTTCCCAGAGATTGATCATATCGGGGAAAAACAGGCTGGAATCCAGCGCGATTCCAGCTTCCTGATAGGCTTTCTGCAGGCCGATCAGGGGCCGGGACCAGGCGACGGTGTTCAGCAGGTAGGCAACATTTCGCCGCCCTTCCGCAAGAAGTTTTTTCCCGATCCGGTATCCGAAGGATTCGTAATCGAAGTACAAATTTCCATCCTTGCAGGCCGGATCATTTACCAGAACAACGATTCGTTTTCCTCTCTCCCGCAACTGTCGGATTGCCGGGAAGAGCTCCTCCGGCGGAGTGATCCAGAGCAGAATGTCGCAGGGGGTTGCCGCAACCTCATCCGCGGCTTCCTCCGGCTGATGGGTGGGCAGTTGAATGAGGGTGAGCTTGAAATTCCGCCGGGCGATTCCGATTCCAATTCGGCCGAGGAGCTCCAGGTTGTACGGCTCGAAATGAACCATCATGCCGTCTCCGACAATCAGAGCGACATTTTTATATTTCGTCACCTGCAGACGGTTGATTTTCGCAGGATTGGTAAAGGCACCGAGACCGGGGCGCCCGATAATATAGCCGTCATCAGTCAGCATCTTCATCGCCTTGCTGACTGTCGGGCGGCTGACTCCGAATTTCCGCGACAGCTCCAGAATGGTCGGCGCCTGTACGGATTTCTCCCCCGCCTGCTCGACAAAGTTGAGCATGTAGCGGCGGATTTTCATGTATTCCGCAACGGGGGACTTCTCTTTTTCATGCTTGAAAAACGACCTGTTGTTAGCATTTGTTAGCATTACGCTTTAATTATACCACAAAGACAGTGAAATGTCAATCCCGATCTTGCTTTTTTTCGAAAAAAAAGTCATTTTTCAGAAGATTGTGATGACTTTCGCAATCCATGTTCGGAGGGCGTGCGTCACCGTTCTTTCCGCTTGGCGCGCTCCGCGTTCACACAAAAAAGCTGCTGCAAAGCCGTGAGGTTTCGCAGCAGCCTTCGGGAGCTTGAACTGTTATTCCAGTTCGACCACTACGCAGAGCAACGCCTTGCTGTAGTTCGCCATCGAACCGGTAAAAAGTCCAGTCGAGATTCTTTCCCGGCGCATTGCCGATACCGCAGTCGGCCTTCGCTCCGCCGCGGAACTGATTGAATGCGAATACAGTCTGTTTCTCCCGATAGTTGTGGACCTGCATCGATCCGTATCCATTGGCGGGATCCTGCCGGCGGTCGCCGAAATCAAATACGGCATTGCTGGCCCCTGGAATCGATTTTTCATTGAGCTGACCGTAATTCCCCGGCCAGAACTCGATGTTGCCATCTTCAAACTTCCCGGTCTTGATTCCCGGAACATTGCTGGCGACTTCCAGATTCTTCACGATCGTCTGGAAGACCGCGCCGGAACTGTAGACAGGAACGCCGAGCTTTTTTCGCATCGGGCGAGAAGGCGTCCATCGATACGAACACCCACGACTCCTTGCCGTTGTTTCCGGTGAGCTGCAGGTAATAACCGACTTTCCGCACCTTGCCGGAGAGCGTGGCGGAATCGTCGAATTCATAGGTGACATTTTCGCCCTTGACGCCGGAACGCAGATCGCAGCAGTAGAGCGGCTTCATGGCCGCGGCAGCAGGAACATTCGCCTTGACCAGATTCATCACGGCATCCGCACTCATGCGGGGACGCTCCTTGACGAAGACATAGAGCCGGGCTTCCTTGTAGTTCTTGCCGGAGCTGGTGAAGGTCCAGTCGGGATTCCGGCCGGGCGCGTTGCCGATGCCGAGATCGGAATTTTTTCCGGAATCGAACTTGTTGTAGGCAAACACCGTCTGGCGCGCCCGGTAGTTGTGGATCTGCATCGAACCGTAGCCGACGCCCTGATTCGGCTGATCGCCGAAATCATAGGTGCTGTTGTTGGCGCCGGGAATCCGGGCCGAATTGTTCGTGCCGTAATTGCCGGGCCAGAATTCGATGTTGCCTTCTCCGATGATGCCGGTTTTGATGCCGGGGACATTCGAGAGCACCCGCATGTTGCGGACGCGGGTCTGGAATACGGCGTTCGCCGATTTGACCGGGACGCCGATCTTCCTGGCGTCCCCGGTGAAGGGATCCATGGTGACCGCCACATACTGCACTTTGCCGTCGTTGCCGGTAAGCACGGCCAGGTAGGTGATTTCCGTAAGGATGCCCTGGAATTCTTTGCTGTGGTCGGCGATGTAGTTGACTCTGGTACGGTCGCCGAAACCGGAACCGCTCAGCAGATCGTATTCATAGACCAGTTTCGAGGTCCCCTTGAAGTAGGCGATCAGTTCATCGAGCACGACCGGCGGCTCGATGCGGAAAGCGCCGAGCGGCAGCCCCGCCTCATTGGCGAGAGTCGCTTCATCGGTCTGCTCCCACATGTAACGAAGCGACTTCGGAGCCTTCACCTTGTCCGAGCCGACCACGAGACTGGTGCCGCGGATTTCGACGGCTGCCGGGTAGTAGACTCCGTCAATTGCCGCGATTTCGAAGTTGGCGGCAGGCTTGTTGTTTTTCGTGGTCCACTGTTCGACATCGTTGAAGTCGAGAATGAATTTCCCGTTTTCGACGCGGTGGGATTTCAGCGTGGGGGAATCCGCCTTGAGATCGCTTTTCCCGTAGTCGCGCTTGAGTGCGAGCAGGGCAAGCCGCTCGCCGACCGTCTTCTTGTCGCTCGGATGGATGTCCTTGAGGTTGCCGACATCGTTGATCACGGCCATCCCGGCATCCTTTTCGTTGTCGGCGAACTTCTGCTGCGCTTCCCAGATCCGGGGCAGGCGGGTTTTGTCGCCGCCGTAGGTGAAGGGGGCGAGCTGGGCGAAATAGAGCTTGAAGTCCGGGTTGAGGAATACCTTTTTCCAGCCGTTGAGCAGCGCCTGCATCTTCTGCGTGTAGAGTGCTCCGTCACCGAGGTTGGCTTCTCCCTGGTACCAGATGGCGCCGCGCATCGCGTAAGGCACGAAGGGATAGATCATCCGGTTGTAAAGCACGGTCGGCTGCTGATGGTTGGTGTACGCCTTGAGCTCATCCGGATACACCGGCGGCGGCGGCGTCACTTCCCCTCTGGCAAGCGCCTCCCGGCATTTTCCCATCCAGTCGGCGTAGGCTTTCTGCGTCGCCTCGTTCACCTCTTTGTAGGCGGCGGTGCCGGGCAGTTTGGCATTGACGCTCTTGGCGATGCCGGCCAGTTCCGGAACCGAATCGAACCCCTCCGGAGGAGTCCACGGCTCGATCCGGGTGCCGCCCCAGTGGGGAGCTGATCAGGCCGATCGGAATGTTGAGTTTCTGGAAGAGCTCGCGACCGAAGAAGAATCCGGCGGCGGAGAACGGCGCGATGTTGTCCGGGCGGACCGGCTGCCAGGTGATTTTGAAATCGGTCCGGGGCAGGGTGGACCAGCCATACGGGCGCATCTGGGCAATGCGGATGAGAGGAAAGTTCGACTGCGCCGCAACCTTGTCGCCGTCATAGTGACGGAACCGGGGATTTCCGCCCCAGAGCGGGAGCTCCATATTCGACTGCCCGCTGCAAAGCCAAACTTCGCCCACCAGAACATTGGCGACCGAAAGTTTATTCTCTTTGCCGGAGACCTCGAGCGTGCGGTTCTCGCTGCTCTCCTTCATTGGGGCGAGTTTCACCATCCACTTGCCGTCTTCCCCGGCTTTTGCACTTACGCTCTGCCCGGCAAAACTGACCGTGACCTCCTCGCCGGGAGCGGCTTTCCCCATACCGGAACCTCCATGCCGCGCTGAAGCACCGCGTTGTCGGTAAAAACCGGCGCAAGTTCCACTTTCGCTTCCGCCGCAAATGCGAGAGCCGCACCTGCGAAAATTGGAAGCAGCCTTTTGAATTCATACATCTGAGCCACCTCACCCCTGGGTTACATGTTTGAGTATCTCCATACGGAAGTATTCGAATCCTTCCTCAGGATCGAATGCTCCGACCACTTCTCCAAATCGGAAAATGACCAGTTTCCCGGCCTTGCTCCCGGCTACCCCCAGGTCAGCGTCACGCGCTTCCCCGGACCGTTGACTGCACAACCCATCACCGCAATTTTGCGCAGATGGATCGTCGCTCCGCCGGCTTTGATTTCCGTCACCAGCTCCTCCACCTTGTTGGCCAGGCCGATGAGATCGATTTCCGTGCGGCCACAGGTCGGGCAGGAGACGATCTCCGGACTGGCGTCGCGCAGTCCGCACGCCTCCAGAATGCGCCGCCCGGCGATCACCTCATCCTCCGGCGGAGCCGTCAGACTGACCCGCAGGGTATCGCCGATCCCTCCAGCAGCAGAGCACCGATGCCCACCGCGGATTTGACGATGCCTCGACCGGGCGTACCCGCTTCCGTGACGCCGATGTGCAGCGGGTAATCGGTCCTGGCGGCGAATTTGCGGTAAGCCGCAACCGTCACCGGCACGCTGGAGGATTTCAGCGCCACCTTGATCTCCGTAACGCCGAATTTCTCCAGCAGAGCGCACTCCTTCATTGCGGAGATCACCAGAGCTTCCGCCAGCGCGTCGTCATGAGACAGCCCCCGCTCCATCATGCTGCGGATAACAGCGGGGCGGAGGCTGCCGGTGTTCGCCCCCACACGGATCGGCACTCCGTGGCGAACCGCGGATTCCGCGACCAGCCGGATATGCTCCGGCGAATCAAGATTGCCGGGATTGAGGCGGATCGCCGTGACGTGCCGGTCGATGGCGCGCAGGGCGAGCCGGTAGTCGAAATGGATGTCGGCGATGACCGGAAGAGGACTTTTTCTCTGTAAGTTCCGCAAGGGCATCCGCTGCGGCTTCATCGGGCACTGCGACCCGGATGATCTCGCATCCGAGTCGGGCAAGACGGTTGATCTGGTCGAGGGTTGCGGCAACATCGCGGGTGTCGGTGTTGGTCATCGACTGGATTGACACCGGTGCGTCGCCGCCGACTTCGACGGTGCCGATCCGGATTTTACGGCTGATTCGGCGTTGGATTGACATGGGTTTTTTCTCCGGCAGATTCCGTTGCAGTCGGAACGTCATCCCGTTCGGGAAGATCGAATAGTAAATTCTTTTTCCGTCGAAGAAGGTGACGTAGAGCATCAGGCTGATCAGCAGTGTGACGAAGATGGTGGAGAGCACTTTTTACCACTACAACCGGCAACGGTCGCCGGAAGACGATCTCGATCAGGCCGAAGAGGATGTGACCGCCGTCGAGCACCGGCAGCGGAAACAGATTGAAGATCGCCAGCGCAAAGGAGATGACCACGACGAAATAGATGCCGCTGATGAGCGAGGCGCTCCGCACCGAGTTAAAGAGCACCAGCCCCATGCCGAGCGGTCCGGACATATGGCTCGGTTTGAGCGTGCTGGTCTGTTCGGTCAAACCGAGCCGGTTGCCCAGCCGGACCAGAATCCCGCGCAGAGACTTGTAACTCATGTCGATGGTCGAAACGAACTGCTGGATCGGCGTCGGATGGTCCAGCAGGGAGATCGTCACGCCAATGGTGTGTGGCGAGATCAGCCGGGCCGCCAGGGTGACCGTATGCATCTTTCCCTCCCGTTCATAGGTCAGCTGAAACGGGGTTCCCTTTGAGCTTGGAAATCGTCTCGCTGAACTCCGCCGGAGATGCGATTTTTCTGCCGTCAACCTCCAGCAGCCGGTCGCCCGGTTTCAATCCGGCGGCGAGCGGCGGAATAGGGCATGACACCGGCGATGGAAACTCCGCCTTTCGCATCGGCCGGCTGCATATAGATGCCGGTCATATAGCGGCTGAACTCCGGCCCCGGAGAGGGGGTGATCGGTTCCGGGCGGACCGTCACCTCGACCGTCTGATCGCCGCGCCGCAGCGTCATTTTGATCGGATTGCCGCCGGCCAGGTTGATCCCGAAGAGGAACTCGTCGAAGTCGATGATCGGCATGCCGTCGATCGCCACGACATAATCGCCCGCCTGAATCCCCGCTTTTTCGGCCGGTGAACCTTTTTCCGGCACCAGTTCGAGCGGGATGAGCGGCTGGAAGAAGGGCCAGGCGATCTTCTCGCTGCGCAGCCGCCCCGGCGCGTTCGGATTGTCGATGGGCGTGTAGGAGATCGTGACCGGTTTCCCGTCGCGGATCACCTCCAGCTCGACCTTGCCGATGGAGAAGAGAATTTTGCTGACGAACTGCGCCCAGGTGGAGAAGAAGGGTTCGCCGTTGATCTTGACGATCTTGTCCTCGGGACGCAGGCCCGCCGCATACTCCGGCCCGGCCGGATCGACCGAAAGCACGGTGATCTCCCGCATCTTCGGACTGTCCTGCGGCATGCCGATCCACCAGACGAAGCAGGCGATCAGCAACCCGAGAGGATGTTGAACAACGGACCGGCCACCGCGGTGATGATCCGGTCGATCGCTTTTGCGCGCGGCAGTTCGGTGCCGTCGGCGGCTTTGGGGACGGCGTCGGTGGCATCCACCTGCGGCAGCTCCACATAGCCGCCGAAGGGAAGCCATCCCAGCCGGTATTCGACTCCGTTGATCTTCTTCCGCCAGAAGGGGCGGAATCCGAGTGAAAAGGCGTCGATGTGCATTCCCCGCCATTTCGCGGCGAGAAAGTGGCCGAGTTCGTGGGAGAAAATACAGAAGCCGATCGCGATGAAGACAAAAAACAACGCCCCGATCGACAGCAGAATGTCCATCAATTGTTCCATAGGGTTCTTTCCATGATAATCCGGCGTTGTACCGCCGGGAATGAACTACGCAAAAAAAGACCTCGAATCCATATCATAGTTGAAATTTGTCTTTTTCAAGGGAAAATGCGGAATATCTTCTGTTATTTGCCGGTTTTTTCCTCCTCCGCCGGGAGAATGCGGTAGATGCTGACCGCTCCGGGAATCCGATTCCGGAGGGTATCCCAGTCAAGCCGTGCCGGATCATCGCAGGCGAGAATCAATGTCGAAGCTCGATAGCGGCGGCCGTCCGCCATGTTGACGGAGGTCAGCCAGGGATTCAGAAGCAGGGCTTCCGGATAGCTCTCCCGGATCAACCCGATGCAGGCCTGAAGCATTTCCTGCGGGATCGGCCGCAGCAGAACCAGCAGCCGACTTCCCGCCGGAGGCACACCCGGCAGTTCGGACAAACGGTACCGGCAGGCGGAAAATCCGGAACGGAACTCCGTCTCGACCGATGGAGCCTCCAGAACCAGCGCACGACTGCCGCCATCCGGACCGATTCCATTCAGCATCCCCGGCGGGAGAAACGAAATCAGGCTTCGCTCCCGGGAGCGGTCGAGCAACCGCAGTCGGTAATCTTCGGTCGCGCCGGGATAGTTGTTCCAGCTGTAGGGATAGCCGTCTCCCGCATCGAGGGCGAACAGGGTTTCCGGAGGCATGCGGCTGATCTCGTCATGGAGCCGGTGCCAGTCCCGCACCGGCCAGCTTGCCGCATTCTGATGCCAGTTCCAGGCGAAGAGAGCGGCAAGCAGCAGCACGAGGGCGGGAGTGAGCCATGAGGGGTTGTGGAAGCATGTTCTCAAGCGGCGGAAGATCGCCTCCGCACCCATTCCGGCGAGAATCGCCGTGGGCACCGTCAGCGGCAGATAAACGCGGGCGCCTCCGGCATTGGTCGCGAACGCCGAACCGAACGCCGCAAGATAAAAGAACAGAAGCGGCCATGCGCGCCGGGAGCGGAACATGATTCCGGCGAGGGCAAGCAGCAGCACCACCGGACCATTCAATTGCAGCATCGATTCGGATGCCGCTTCCAGCAACTGCCGCGCTCCTGTGACGGGAATTCCCCAGACTCTCGCCGCCTGCAGCGCCTGATAATTCATGGCATACCAGAGAAAAGCAAGCACCATTCCGGTAATCAACACCTTCCGCAGCGGCAGCCGGAAGAAGGGGAGGGTCCGGCAGAAGAAATATCCGATCAATGTGATGACACCGAGATAGAGAATCGAAGTCGGCAGCGTCAGGATCGATCCGGCGCCGCCGAGGAACACCATCGCATCCGGAAGAAAACGGTGACGTTTCGGCCGGAATTTCCCCGCCAGCAGAAAGCCCGCGGCGAAAAAGCATCAGAAAGAAGAGCTGCAGGCTGTAACCGCGGGCCTGCTGGGCATAGAGGAATGCCGGGTGGCAGAGGGCGAAGATCAGTGTCGCAATCCACGCGGTGATTCGACGCCGGCTCCACAGAAAGGCGATCAGCGGCATCAGCAGGAGAGAGCCGATTCCTGCCAGCAGCGCCGGGAGGCGGATCGTCCATGGGGGAGAGAAGAGCGAGGCGCAGAGCTTGACACCCAGTGTGTTCAGCGGATGGTTGTTCGGCAGCGCAAGGTCAGTGAAGATCCGTGAAAGCGGCAGCGGGGCGAAGTTGCACAGCGTCCAGATCTCATCATACTCCAGCCCGGCGTTGAGCAGCGTGAGGCGCGCTGCGATTCCGATCAGCAGAACGCCGAACCACAGCAGCCGGAAAACCTTTCTCTTCGAGGTGTCGGGGGAGGGGGCATTCCGGATTCTCCTGGTTTGGCTTCATCGCATCGTTTCGGCGAAGCGCCGCGCGGCGGCGTCCGCTTCGCGGATGGTTTCCAAGTCACGTTGTGGTTCCGGTCGGCAGGCGTTCATCGTCGCTTCGATGATCCGCCAGATCCGGGAGAAGGCGATCTCGCCGCGCCGGAACTTCTCCACCGCCACCTCGTTGGCGGCGTTCATCACTGCCGGCAGAGTGCCGCCGCGCCGCATTGCCTCCTCGGCGAAATCCAGGGACGGAAGCGCTTCCGGTCCGGCAGCTGAAAATCGAAGTGCAAGCCGGCGGAAAAATCCAGTTCCGGCAGTTCGCCCGTCGCGGAACGCTCCGGAAAAGTCAGCGCGTATTGAATGGCGAACCGCATATCCGGCTTCGACATCTGCGCGATGAAACTGCCGTCGCACAGCTCCACCATCGAGTGAATCAGCGACTGCGGGTGGATCACTACCTTCAAACGCTCCGGCGGAATCCGGAAGAGGTGGTGCGCCTCCACCAGCTCCAGCGCCTTGTTCATCAGTGAAGCGGAGTCGATTGTCACCTTCGGCCCCATGTTCCAGGTCGGATGCGCAAGAGCGTCCTGAAGCGTGGCGGCGGCGATCCGTTCCGCGCTCCAGTCGCGAAACGGTCCGCCGGAAGCGGTGAGCCAGAGCTGCTTCACCTCCGCGGAATCACGTCCGGCAAGGCACTGGAAAATCGCCGAGTGTTCGCTGTCCACTGGTACGATCGAGCCGCCCGGGGAAGCATCCAGCTCGCGCCGGACCAGTTCGCCCGCCATTACCAGCACCTCCTTGCTGGCGAGCGCAACCTGTTTCCCGGCGCGGAGTGCGGCGATCACCGGTTCCAGTCCGCCGGTTCCGACGATGGCGCATACGACGATATCGGTTTCCGGAGCGGTGACGAGCTTCTGCACCGCCTCGAATCCGGCGCCGCAGGCTTTGCCCCGGCGGAAGCTGTTCCTTCAGTTCCGCCAGCCGGGCGGGATCGGTGGTGATCACCGTGCCGGGGTGGAATTCCGCCGCCTGTGCCGCCAGTTCCCGCAGGCTGTTCCGGGCTACCAGCCCGGTTGCGTGAAAGCGTTCCGGATGTGCCCGCAGCACCGCGGCGGTGCTGCGGCCGATCGATCCGGTCGAACCGAGGACGACGACGTTTTTCCGCTTCATTTTGACTCCACCATCAAGGTTACCGGTCCGTCGTTGTGAATTTCGAGCTGCATATATGCCCCGAATCTGCCGGTTGCGACCGGCACTCCCAGTTTCTTCACCTCAGCTATGAATGTCTCATAGAGCGGAATCGCCACCGCCGGTTCCGCCGCGCCGCCGAAAAAGGGGCGACGCCCCTGCGTACAGTCGCCGTAAAGCGTGAACTGCGAAACGATCAGCGCCGCTCCGCCCACTTCCTGCAATGACCGGTTCATCTTGCCCGCATCGTCCTCGAAGATCCGCAAATTGGCGCACTTGGCGGCGAGCCAGGCGGCATCCTTCGCCGTGTCGGACGGCGCGACACCGAGCAGGATCACCAGCCCCGGACCGATTTTACCGACCGTTTCCCCGTCGATTGCGACGCTGCCCGCCGTCACCCGCTGCACCAGCGCTCTCATCGGATCAGCCGGGTGAATTCGTTGCGGGTTGCCAGCTCCCGGCGGAAGGAGCCGACCATAGAACTGGTGGTCATCACCGAATGCTGTTTTTCGACGCCGCGCATCTGCATGCAGAGGTGACGCGCCTCCATGACGACGCCGACACCCTCCGCATCGAGAATCTCCATGATCGCTCCGGAGATCTGCCGGGTGAGCCGCTCCTGAATCTGAAGACGGCGTGCGAACATATCCACAATGCGCGCGACTTTGCTGACTCCGAGAATCTTCTTCTTCGGAATGTAACCGACGTGGCATTTGCCGAAAAAACGGCAGCATGTGATGTTCACACATACTGAAAAATTCGATGTCGCGAACGATCACCATGTCATCCGATTCCGCATCGAACAGCGCGCCGTTGACCACTTCTTCCAGACTCTGCCGGTAACCTCGGGTCAGGAACTGCAAACTTTTTTCCACCCGTTTCGGGGTATCCCGCAGCCCTTCGCGGGCGGGATCTTCTCCGATGGCCAGCAGAATGTTTCTGATCTCTTCCTGCATTCTAAACTCTCTCATCAATCTCTGCTCAGTTGAGCATCACCTGTCCTCCGGTCACCGGAATCGCCTGTCCGGTTTCATAAGGCTGCATCACTGCGTAAAGAATCGCCTTTGCCACATCGGCGGGATAGCAGCCCCGATGCATCGGAATCTGTTTCTCATAGTGGACCTTGACATCCGCCACCGTTTTCGCGCCCGGCACCTTGCCGCTCTGCAGATACTGCACGAAAAGCCCGCGTACCGGATCCGACCACAGCGGACCGTCGAAGAAGTTCCCCGGACAGACGCTGTTGACCTTGATGTGGTCGGCCACCAGCTCGAGTGCGAAACTCTGGGTGAGTCCGATGGTGCCAAACTTGCCGCCGGCGTAGGCGCCGTTCCGGTTGGAGCCGACCAGGCCGCTCTTGGAGTTGACCTGCACGATGTCGGTCCAGCCGGAGCAGGCGGAGTTCTGGAGCGCCATCACCGGAGCCACATGCTTGACGCAGAGAAAGTACCCGGTGTAATTGATGCTGGTGACGAAATCCCAGTCCTTCTTTTCGAAGCTCTTGACCGATCCGGCTTTGAGCACGCCCGCATTGGCGACGAAGAGGTCGATGCCGCCGAACGATTCCACAACCGCCTCCACCATCTTCGCCACCGACTCTTCGTCGGCGATGTTGACGGCGACCGCTCCGGTTCCCCCGGACGCGTGAATGGTCTGAGCCGCCTTTTCCGCTCCGGCGAAATTGAGGTCGGCGATCACGACGGTCGCTCCCGCCGCCGCCAGCTCTTCGGCAATGCCGAAGCCGAAGCCCTGCGCTCCGCCGGTGATGACGGCAACTTTGCCGGTCAATACCGCGTTCGCTCCGCCGGCGACTTTGCGGCGGTAGGACTCCGCTTCCCAGTTTTCAATGAAACCGCGCCGCTCGTCGCTCAGATACGCCGCTCCGCCGAACGCATCGGCGAAGCGCTGTACCCGGCCCGCATCGCGGGCGAGCAGGGCGACGGTATTCGCCCCGGGCGCGTTTTTCCCGGCGCAGAAGACCGCCTTGCCGGGAACCTCCACCACCAGCGGCTTATAGCCGTTCTGTCGCTCAAACGCCTCGATCGCTTCGCGCGTCGGATTGTCGGTCACCAGTGCGAAGGATTTTGCATAGACGATATGGTCCGGAGTCAACGGGCCGCGGGCAGTGCGGAACGGCGGAAGCGATTTGACGGTGACGGGGGTTTCCCCGTCGCCGAGCCAGCCGCGCAACAGCGGTGCAACGGCATTCACCGTTTTGCGGTCGAGTTCGCCGCACTCCAGTTCCGCCGGAATGCCGGCAGCCTGATAGCGTGCCCGCAGTTTTCCCATGATATTTGCATAAACTCTCTCGATTTCATCGGCGGTGTCGGCGCCGACGAAGACGCCGTGGTTCTGCAGAAAGATCACCGATGCCGGGTGGCCGGTCCGTTCCCTGTAGGCGAGGTTCGCCTGATAGACCGCGTTGGCGAGGATGAAGCCGGGATCGGTGGCCGGCAGCCAGAGCGCCTCCGGAAACAGCTCCCGGCAGACCGCTTTCCCCGTCGCGGCCGCAGGTGAGTCCATTGACCATCGCCGGATGAAGGTGCACCACGAAGGTGAACGGCATGAGTTCGTGCAGCGGCGCCTCCACCGAGGGACGGCGCCCGGTGGTGCTCACTACAGCGAAATTCAGCAACCGTCCGGCCAGCGCTTCGCGTTCCGCTCCGAAAGGTTCTCCGGCATCTCGAAACAGCGGCGTACCGCCTCGCGTTCGAGTTTGACGAAATCCTCTTCGGCAACTTTCGCCAGCGCGACACCGCTGGGTTTGACGTAGAGATATTTTTCGTCCTTGCATGAGGTGTTGCCGCCGCCGGCGAGGACGAATTCAGGATTGGAGCCGTACCGGTTGGAGAGTTCACGGATGATGGTCAGGTTTGACATGAGAAAAGATCCTGTCTCTGAATTGGTTGTAAATAAAATCTCCCCGGGCGTGCCCCGTGTTTCCGTCACGCCCGGAAAGAGACAGCTTGACCGTTTACTTGCGCTTGGCAAGCACGTTCTTTTCGTAGGATTTGACCACGTCGATCCAGGCGGTGCCGACCGGGACGCCGCAGCGGTTGCAGTATTCGTCCCAGATGGCGCCGAAGGGGAGGGTCTTGCACTCTTCGAAGAGGGCAAGACGGCTGGAGAAGTCGCCGCGCTTTTCCGCCTCGTCGATCAGGCTCGCCGGTTCAACCAGCGCCATCAGCAGTGCCTTTGACATGTTGCGCGCACCGATGGTCCACGCCATGATCCGGTTGATCGAGGCGTCGAAGTAGTCCAGCCCGATGTGGACTCGCTTGTCGTAGTGGTGGCGGATCACCTCTTCGGCGATGGCCCGCAGCTCCTCGTTCATGATGATCACATGGTCGCTGTCCCACCGGACGCCGCGGCTCACGTGCAGAAGCACCTCGTCCAGGAAGAGCAGACAGCTGGTGAGCTTGTCGGAGATCACTTCGGTCGGGTGGAAATGGCCCGCGTCGAGGCAGAGCAGTTTGTTGTTGCGCAGAGCATACCCCATGTAGAACTCATGCGAACCGATCGTGCAGCTCTCCGCGCCGATGCCGAAGAGTTTGCTCTCGACCGCGTCGCGGTTGCAGCTCTGATCGATCTTGACCGCGAAGATCTCGTCGAGCGAGTCGCGGAGCCGCTCCCGCGGGGCGAGCCGGTCGAAGGGGATGTCCTTGAACCCGTCCGGCACCCAGAAGTTGGTGATGCAGCAGCTGCCGGAGTTCACGGCCGAAGGCTTCGGCGATTTTGCGGCAGGCGATGCCGTGGTCGATCCAGAAGCGGCGGACCGCCTTGTCCGGACTGCTCAGCGTGAATCCGCTGGACGCCATCGGGTGCGAGAAGAAGGAGGGATTGAAATCCAGCGCGACTTTGCGGGTCTTCGCCCAGTCGATCCAGCGGGAGAAGTGCTCCGGAGCAATCTGGTCACGGCTGACCTTCTTCCCGTTGGTTTCGGCATAGATGGCGTGAACGTTCAGCCGTTTGCGGCCGGGAACCAGACTGAGCATCTTGTCGATGTCGGCGCGCAGCTCATCGGCGTTGCGGGCGCGGCCGGGATAGTTGCCGGTGACCGCGATTCCGCCGTCAAGTCCGCAGTCGTTTTCGAAACCGGCGACGTCGTCCCCCTGCCAGCAGTGAATGCTCACTGCGATCTCGTCAAGCCGCCGGAACGCCGCCTCGACATCGACGCCGAGATTGCCGTACACCTTTTTTGCCGCATCGAACATGGAAGCCATTTTTTCTCCTGATTTTATACGTTCAATGTCAAATTGTACCGTATTTTCGAAATTTTAATATAACACCGCGATTCTATTGTGCAAGCCGCAGAAGCGACAAATACCCGCGAAGGAGTTTCTCCCCGAAAAGATCCAGACCAGCGCCCCTCCCGCCAGAAACGGGCCGAAAGGAATCGTGAGATGCTTCATCGACCGTTTCCGGGAAAGTGCGAGCGCGATGCCGTAGACTGTTCCCGCCAGCGCTCCGGCGGCGACGCTGAACAACGCCCCGGCGGCTCCGAGCAGGGCCCCGGCCGCAGCCGCGAACTTGACGTCGCCCCATCCGAGCACTTCCCGCTTCGCCGCCAGCCGTCCGGCCACGGCGAAAAGCGCCAGCAGAACGCCGGGAACCGCCGCGCCGAGCACCGCTCGGAGCAGTGCGGCGGAGGTAGGTGTCGCATCCCTGCACCGAGGGGAACGCTGTGCCGACCGCCAGACCGAACAGCAGCGCCGGATATGTGGTCGCATCCGGAATCAGTCGGTGTTCAACGTCGATCCAGCTGGTGGTGACGCAGAGCAGCACCATGACCCAGTAGAGCGCCAGTGTTGCCGGCGGCTGGGCGGAGAGGCCGACTTTCAGGAAGACCGCCACGAAGAGCAGGCCGGTCAGCGCCTCGACGATCAGATACCGGGGCGAATATGGTTCGCGGCAGTTGCGGCAGCGCCCCCGGAGAACGAGGTAGCTGATGATCGGAATGTTGTCGTACCAGCGGATCTCATATCCGCATTTCGTGCAGTGCGAAGGGACAGAAACGATCGACTCCCCGAGCGGCAGCCGCCAGATGCAGACGTTTAGAAAGCTGCCGAAACAGCTCCCGACCGCGAAGACCGCCACCAGTGCGATGGTCAGAAGCTCCGGATACTCCAGCCCCAGTCTGGTCCACCAAGGAAAACTGCCCTCCGTAAGGATCAGCATGGCCGGGCCTCCAGAAAGCCGCGGCGCATCGCCTCGATCGGCGCGGTGAGCCCGGTCCAGATTTCAAAGGATTTCGCCCCCCTGATAGATCAGCATATCCATTCCTCCGGCGCAGGGAAGGGCGAGCTCTCCGGCCCGCTTCAGCAGCGGTGTTTCGCGGTATATGGTGTCGAATACCGCAAGTTTCAGCCCGCGATGCAGCAGTTCGAGCGGGAAGGGGGGACGGGTCGTCCGGACGCAGGCCGAGACTGGTCGCCTGAATCAGAAAATCGGTGTCGGAAAACCACCGCGCGAGCTGTTCGGTGTCGTCGATTCCGGCGGTCTCCACGAGCAGTTCCGGATTGCGCCGGCGGAGCCGGTCGGCGCGCCTCGGCTTTGGCAACTGTCCGGTTGGCCAGCCGGATCGCCCGGGCGCCGCATCCGGCCAGATGAAACGCGGTTGCATGGGCTGCGCCGCCGGCCCCGACGAAACAGAATGCCGCCCCCCGCACCGGCCGGTGGAAGTTCGCCAACAGCGCGTGTTCGAGCCCGTAGCCGTCGGTACTGGTGCCGAAGATTTCGCCGTTTTCAATCACGAGCGTGTTGACGCTTCCTGCCGCGGCAGCCTCGGGGTCGACCCGGTCGATCAGCGGAATCACCGCCGCCTTGTGCGGTACGGTGAGGTTGACTCCCGCGAGACTTTCCCGGGCGAACCTTACAAACTCCGGCAACTCTTCGAAAGTGACGTGCCGTCGCCCGTAGGGGGGAGCCGAGTCCGCACGCTTCGAAGGCGGCATTCTGCATGCCGGGCGAGCGGCTGTGGGAGACGGGATCGCCGATTACCATGTATTTTATCATAATTTTTATCGTTCCGTGCTGGATTTTGGTTAAGATAGTGTTAATATACATGAATAGTCCATTCTTGCCAATGGAAAACGAAAAAATCAGGCGCTATATTAGCTCCGCAAGCATGAGGAAAAGAAGAATGCATCACCTGTTACGTTTTTGTCTGCGCTCTGTTTCTGACCGCGGCCCTGACCGGCTGCGATACTTTCCGGGAAGCGTTCCGCGAAGCGATGTCCGGCGAGAGCACACGCTCGGAGGATCCCAACAGCGAAAACTACCAGCCGCGCTACATCGTCGGCATCTTCTCCATTGTGAAGTATCCCCGCGCCACGGAGCTGGAAAAGGAGATCCAGGCGCTCGACGGGCGCACCGTGTGGATCAATACCAACCAGAACTTCAGCAGCAAGAATATCCGGGAGGCGCGGATGATTTCCCGCCCCGGCAATCCCGATCTCTGCGATCTTCAGTTTCGCATCGACCGGCTGGGAAAACTTCAGTGGCAGGTGCTCTCCGCCCGCCATCTCGACGAGCCGGTGGCGCTGGTGATCGACGGTGTCTACTTCGGCTCCTTCTATCCGGAGGCCGGGGAGGAGGACGCGGAGTGGGTGACCTTGCGGGTCGGAATCGATCCGGCCACTGCCCGTGGGGTGGTCAAGTTCTCGAAATCAAATTACATCTATTACAACCCGGATACCAAATCCTGGTTCTAGTACAATAAAATTCGCCGAAGGGAAAGATGAAGAAGATCAGGCATATGGGGATGCCGTTTCAGGCCGGCATCATCGACGTGGGGGCGCATTCGATCCGGCTCGACATCTTCGAAGTGTCGAAGAAAAACGGCATTTCGCTGCTGGAAAGCCTGTCACGGACGATCAACCTCGGGTACGATGTGTTCCGCCATGGGCAGGTCTCTCCGGAGACTCTGGCAAGGCTTTCCTCGATGCTCAGCGACTTTGCCCTCAAACTGGCGGAATACCGGATCACCTTCTGCCGGGTGGTCGCCACCAGCGCCATCCGCGAAGCGTTCAACCGCGACCTGGTCATCAACCGAATCCGCAACGACGCCGGGCTGGAACTGGAGGTGCTGGAGACCCCGGAGGAGATCCGAATCACCTATCTGGCGATGCGTGAGGCGCTCCGCCGCCGGTTCGACTTCGGAATGCTCTCCGGAATCGGCTTGATGATCGGTACCGGGTCACTGCAGATCTTCTACTTCGCCCATGGACTGATGCGTTTCTGCGAGGAGATTCCGCTGGGGACCACCCGGCTGTTCGATGCCTTCGGCCGGTCTGCGATTTCGATTGAACAGGTCATCGAGACACTCCGGTCGCAGGATATCGGGCAGAGGCTTGCCGAATGTGTCGGGCGACAGGCGGAAGAACCGGTGGCTCTGATCGCCCTCGGCGCATCGGTACGGGTGCTCGCCGGAGTCATCCGCGGCGCGATTGAGGAGTTTGACGAAAACGAATGCGTCTCGATCGATCCCGGTGCGGTGGCGCCTGCCACCCGGCGGCTGATCGACACGCCGCCGGACCGGCTCGTCGCCGAGTTCAAGCTGCCGGAAGAGGTCGCCTCCAGCGTCAGAGCGTGCGCCGGAATCATCAGCTATTTTCTGGAGGAGTTTCACTTCGAACGTTTCCTCTGTCTCGGCACGACGACCCGTACCGCGCTGATCGGAGATCTGGTGCGGCGCAGCGTGGAGGCGACCGCGCCGGATCCGTTCTACGATGACCTGCTCGGCGTCTGCGACGCGATCGGCCGCAAGTACGGATTCGATCCGGTTCATGCGTCGCAGGTGGCCGCTCTCAGTCTCAAATTTCTGGAAAAGCTCAAACGCACTTTTGACTTCGTCCCCAATGCGCCTCTGCTTCTCGAAGCGGCGGCACGGCTTCACGACATCGGCAGGTTCGTCGATACTAGGCAGCATCACAAGCACTCTTACTACCTGGTTTCGAACATGCAGCTGCCCGGCATCTCCACTGCGGAGCAGCGGGTGGTGGCGACCGTTTGCCGTTACCACCGGAAAGCTCTGCCCCGTGAATCCCACCCGGAATACACGGCGCTCTCCGCGGAGGACAAGGTCACCACACTGAAACTTGCGGCAATCCTCCGCGTGGCGGATGCGCTCGACTGTTCCCGCCGGAAACGGTTTGACAAAATGAAGCTGGTTTTGCGCGGACACACGATGTCGGTGGTGGTTCCCGAGTCGGGTGATTTCCGTTCGAACGGCTTTCGCTGGAATGGAAGGGCGGGCTGTTCAATCAGGTATTCGGTCTGGAGTTGAAAATAGAAGAGGCGCCGTTGTTGACATGAAAAAGGAAAAAATGAAAAAAACGGAGAAAAGACTCCGGATCAGGAGCTCTTCATCAGCCGGGAGTTGAGCTGGATCGATTTCAACTCCCGGGTGCTGGACGAGGCGCTTACTCCCGCCAATCCGCTGCTGGAGCGGTTGAAATTCATCGCCATTTTCAGCAGCAACCTCGATGAGTTCTTCATGGTGCGCATCGCCGGATTGCGGCAACTGGTCAAGATGGATCAGGATCGCCCGGATCCGGCGGGCAACCGCCCCTCGGAACAGCTCGCTGCTGCGCGCCGGAAGCTGGAGCGGCTGCTGAAACGGCAGAGCAGGGCGCTCTGCAATGAAATTCTTCCGGCCCTGGAGAGCTGCGGGGTGCGGCTGCGCAAGCCGGCGGAACTCTCCGCAACCGTCCGTGCGGAACTTGCCGGATATTTCCGACTGCAGGTGCTCCCGGTGCTTACTCCGCTCGCGGTGGATCAGGCGCATCCGTTTCCGATTCTGAACTCCGGGGCGATCGAAATCGCCGTGAGCATGCGCCCGGCGGACCGCGGCAAGCTGGTCTACGCCTTCGTCGAGGTGCCGGAGGGGCTGCCCCGGTTCGTCGAGGTGCCGGACAATCAGCCAGGACGCACCTTCGTCCTGCTCGAAGAGCTCATCATGGACAATCTCGGCTCCCTGTTCACCGGTTGCGAACTGGAAGAGTTTTTTCCCTTCCGCATCACCCGCGATATGGATTTTTTCGGTTGAGGATGAAGGGGCTGAGGATCTTCTCCAGAGCATCGAAAAGAAACTGCTCCAGCGCCGCCATCGTGAACCGATCCGGCTGGAGGTGCCGGTCAACACCCGTGGAGCGCTGGCGGAGTGGCTGGCGGATCAGTTCCGGCTCGACGATCAGTTCCGGTATGCGAGCCGTGCTCCGCTGCACCTCAAGCAGTTCTTTGAGCTGGTCGGCCGTGCCCGACTGCCCGAACTGCTCGAACCGGCATGGCCGGCGATCATGCCGGCTCCCTTCACGGAGCATAAATCCGTCTTTGAGGCGGTTTCGGCCCGCGGGACGATTCTCGTCGCGCCGCCGTTTCACTCCCTTTGCACCGATTCTCCGGCTGCTGCAGGAGGCGGCGGATGATCCGGACGTGCTGGCGATCAAGCAGACCCTCTACCGGGTCAGCGGCAACTCTCCGGTGGTGCGGTCACTTCAGCGAGCTGCTGAAAACGGAAAGCAGGTGACCGTGCTGGTTGAACTCAAGGCTCGTTTTGACGAGGGGAAACAACATCGCCTGGGCGCGGGCGCTGGAGGAGTCCGGCGCGCATGTCGTCTACGGAGTGGCCGGACTCAAGGTGCACTGCAAGGCTTTGCTGGTGGTCCGCCGAGAGGAGGGCGCCATCCGACGTTATGTTCATCTTTCAACCGGAAACTACAATGACAAAACCGCCGCACTCTACACCGATCTGGGCATTATGAGCTGTGATCCAGACCTCTGTTTCGATGTGGCGAACCTTTTCAACGTGCTGACCGGTTACTCCTCGCCGCCGACCGAATGGCGCAAGATCGCCGCATCGCCCTTCGATCTTCGGCGGCGGGTGATGGGATGATCGAACGGGAGATCCGCAATTCCACCCCCGACCGCCCGGGACGGATCATCGCCAAGATGAACAGTCTCTCCGACGAAAAAATGATCCGGCTCCTACACAAGGCTGCCGACGCCGGAGTGGAAATCGATCTCATCGTGCGCGGCATCTGCTGCTACAAGCCGCGTCCGGGGCAGGAGAATCTGCGGATCATCAGCATCGTCGACCGGTATCTCGAACACAGCCGCCTCTTCTATTTCTTCAACAACGGCGACGAGGAGTTCTACCTCTCCAGCGCCGACTGGATGTACCGCAATCTCGACCGCCGGGTGGAGCTGCTCTTCCCGGTCGAGGACGAGACGATCCGGGCCGAACTCATGACGTTGCTGCGCTTCCAGCTTGCCGACACCGACAAGATGCGGCGCCTGCTCGGATCCGGCGTCTACACCCGTCCATCGGTGGAAGCCTACACCGGAGCGCGCAGTCAGGCGAACAGTTACCGGTACATCAAAGAGCTCGCCGAACGCGACCGCCGGAGCGCCACCGGCGAGGCGCTGAAGGTCTTCACCGCGCCGGAACAGCCGCAGCACCGTCCCTTTGCCGATGATCGTGAAGAGACGCGCGACGCGGGGGAGGAGGAGCGCTGAAATGGCTGCGGAACCGCGGATCCGGGTCTACCGCCCCGGCGACGCCCCCGGCATCTGCCGCGTGGCGGTGAATTGTTTCGAGGATTCCATCCGCCCCTGCTATGAACCGGAGGGGGTGCCAGGCGTTTCTTGCTTACATTCTGCCGGATGCGATCGCCGCCCGCCAGAGCGACGGCTGTTCCGCCGTTGTCGCCGAATGGGAGAACGAGCTGATCGGCGTGCTGGAGCTGCGGGAGTTCTCACACATTTCGATGTTCTTCGTCGATCCGGAATTCCAGTGCGGCGGCATCGGCCGGCGGCTGCTGACCCGGGCCGTGACGCTGATCCGCAAAAGCGCGCCCGGAACTCGCGGAACTGACGGTGTTCGCCGCTCCACGTGCCGTCGAAGCTTACCGCCATCTCGGATTCACGGTCGACGGCCCGGAAACGGTCGAATCCGAGTCCGTTTTACGCCGATGCGGCTGAAACTTCGATAATTTTTCCAACTCCCGTTTGCAAACCTCCGAAAGACTGATATTGTACGGGCAGAGTTCCCGGTAATTCACCAAAACAGGAGGATGTGAATGAGAAGGTTTCTGATTTCCTGCGCCGCGGGCAGTCTTGCCTGTGCGACCGCGTTCGCCGCTCCGGCCGATGCCGGTGCCGTCGCGTTCGACGCCACGATGAATCAACTCGACAAAGGGGGCTCCACGCTCTACTACACCAATATCAAGGACAGCATGGAGCAGATCCAGACCGCCCTCGATTACATGGCAAAGATTCCGGCGGCCAATTCGGAAGATCAACTGACGCCGGAACGGGTGGTGAAGCTGATCCGCGTGTTCTCCCGCGTGCTGAATCTTGAAGCGCTTCATGCGATGGGTTCCAGTGTAAAAAGATGCCTGATGGCCTCACCAACTACCGCTCTTTCGTCTACACCGGCGACAGCGCATTGCAGGGGTTCTCTTCGATCTTGCCGGACGGGAAAACCGTTCATTGACGCTTCCGGCCAGGCTGCCGGAGTCGACGATTCTGGCGTTCGAAACCCGGCTGGATTTCGCCACCGCGTGGAACTCTTTCTGCAAGGCGCTGGCGGAATCTCCTGAACTGCCGCCGGAGGCGAAGAACGTTCCCGCCAATCTTGAGGCAGCCTGCCGCGCCGCCGGAGTGGAACTCGACACGCTGCTGAAGACGACTTCCGGCACCTGGTCGATGGTGGTGGTCGCCGCCGATCCGGCCGTGTCGCCGCTGCCGATGCTCCGGCTTTCGGTGCCGGATCAGAACGGCGCGCTCTTCAAACTGCTGCAGGAGAAGAGCGGTCTCCAGCTGACGGAAAGGGGCAGGGGCGCTATTCGATCGTCGGGCTTCCGCTGCCGATCCTGCCGGAACTGACGACCGGAAACGGTTTGCTCACCATCTACAGCGACGCCCGTGTGGAGCAGGTGCTCAAGGGGGGACTGATCCAGTCGAAGACGTACGGCGGCTATTTCAAAGGAATGCCGGAGAAATCCCTCGGATTCTTCTATCTCAATGTCAATCAGCAGCTCTGGAGTCTCTTACTCATGCAGGTTCAGGAGCCGACTTTCGCCGCGCTGTTGCAGCAGGTTCCGCCGCCGATCTTTGCCGGATTCTCCACGCGCGAGAAGGACGGCTACGCCTCGACCACCCGCTCCAACTGGCATGCTACGCCGACCGTCAGCAACGTTGCGATTCTTTCCGGCATGCTGCTTCCGGCGCTGAACCAGGCGCGAGAGAGAGCGCGGCAGATTCAGAAAAGACAGCAGCAGATGCAGCAGCAGGTTCCCGCCGCCAACTGAGCACGGTGGAATTTTCCTCTCCGCCAGTCCGGGCGGGGAGGGTGGAAAGCAGATAAAAAAACTCCCGAAACAGCATCGAGGCGGTTCCGGGAGTTTTGTTTCCGAAGCGGGAATTACTTGTTGGCCAGCTCGAACTTCTTCATGAATTCGACCAGAGCCTGCACCCCTTCCATCGGCATGGCGTTGTAGATGCTGGCGCGGCAGCCGCCGACCAGACGGTGACCCTTGAGGTCGGTCAGGCCGTTTTCGCGGGCTTCCTGCACGAACTTGGCATCCAGCTCATCCGACGGAGTGCGGAAGACGACGTTCATCCGGGAACGATCCTTCACCGCGACCGGGCTGCGGAAGAACTCCGACTCATCGAGGAACTTGTAGAGGCAGGCCGCCTTCTCGTTGTTGATCTTTTCAATCGCCGCAACGCCGCCCTTCTCCTTGAGCCAGTCGGTCACCAGGGCGAGCATGTAGATGCCGAAGGTCGGCGGCGTATTGAACATCGAACCATTCTCGATGTAGGTGCTGTAGCGGAGCATCGTCGGCACCACCGCTTCGTTGGTGCGGGCGGCAAGATCCTTGCGGATCACTACCAGCGCGACGCCGCTGGGCCCGAGGTTCTTCTGCGCTCCGGCGTAGATCAGACCGAAATCGTTGACGTCGAACACCCGTGACATGATGTCGCTGGACATGTCCGCAATCATCGGCACGCCGGCGGTCGGTTTCGGCAGCACGTGGTACTGAGTGCCGGCAACAGTGTTGTTGCTGGTGATGTGCAAATAGGCTGCGTCGGCGGTGCGCTTCCATTCGGATTCCGCCGGGATGTGATCATACTTGGTTTCGCGGCTGGAGGCGACGATATTGACGTTGCCGTAGAGCTTCGCCTCCTTGGAGGCCTTGTTGCTCCAGACGCCGGTGTCGACGTAGTCAGCGGTGCCGCCGTTGAGCAGATTCATCGCCAGCATGGCGAACTGAAGACTGGCGCCCCCCTGAATGAAGAGCACGGCGTACTCGTCGGAGATGTTCAGCAGCTCACGGACATTCGCCTCCGCGCGGTCGATCACCGGTTTGAAGAGTTTGCCGCGGTGGGAGAGCTCCATGATGCCGCTGCCGCAATTCTGATAGTTGGTGAATTCCGCCTGTGCGCGCTCCATGACTTCCTTCGGCAGCATCGCCGGCCCGGCCGCAAAATTATAAATTGCCATGATGGACCTCTCTTGTTGAATGGATTGTCGTTCTGTGAGAATTTATAAATATACTGCATCGTGTCGTATTTTGCAAATAAAATACCGGGGAAAGCGGCAAGATCATCGGGAAATGGAGATCAGTTCTCCGCGGCGGAGAGCGCCCTGCGGCGGAATTCTCCGGGAGTGACCCCGTAGACCTCCCGGAATTTGCGGGAGAAATAGTTGGCGTTTTTCAAAGCCGCACTGCCGGGCGATTTCGAAATGTTCCAGTAGGGATTGCGGAGATGCCCGGCCGCGCATTGCAACCGCAGCGTGAGCAGATGCTGGATCGGGGTTCGACCGCAGTGCTCTTTGAAAAGCTGGTTGAGACGGCTCGGACCGATTCCCGCGTGGCGGGCGATCTGCTCCACGCTCAGCGGCGAAGCGAAGTTCTGTTCGATCTGTTCCAGTGCCCGCCGCAGGGCGGGGTGGCGGAACTTCTCCGTTTGCCCGCCGATTTCCAGTTCCCGTAGGCGGAGCCAGAGCGCAGCGGTTGCCGCGGATGCCGCATCTCCCGGTGAGGAGCCGAAACAGCAGAGCGCCCGGAAGAGTTCCCGCACCGCCGCCTCACCGCCGGTGTGGACCACGCGCAGGGAGGTGTCGAATTCCGGAGAGCGGATCGAGGCGATCACATAATTGGTTTCACATACGCCGAAGTTGAACTGACTGTGCTCCAGATGCGGCGGCTGAATGTAGACGTCTCCTTCGGCGGCGTCGAGCGTGATTCCGCCGGAGAAGCGACAGCGGCAGGCGCCTTTCGTCACCATGACCAGCTCTGCTCCGGCATGGGAGTGCTTTGTACCGCGCGGCTGCCGTAAAAACGGGCAGCACTGATGAAACGTACCCGGAATCGGACATGATGTTCTTTCCTGGTGGATAAAGAAAACGCTCTTCCGCCTTCCCGTGCATCGGAGCCGGGAGGGCGGAAGGCGACTGCGTTATGCGTGACAGGCGGGGGAATCCGGCTCTTGCCGGGACATTGCCGGTTCCCGTCGCACTGATAGCAGATGCAGTTGACCAGTTCGCGCCCCTCCATGCAGTCGCTGACGTTCTGCAGCGTCACCTCCGCGATGTTGGTCATCGCCTCGCGGGTGAAGAACGCTTGATGCGAAGTTACCAGAACATTGGGGAAGGTCAGCAGCCGGGCGAGGATGTCGTCGTCGATGGCGCTGCCGGAACGGTCTTCGAAGAAGTAGTCGCTCTCCTCCTCGTAGACGTCGAGACAGGCACCGCCGATTTTCCGGCTCTTCAATCCGGCAATCAATGCGGCGGTATCCACCAGTTTTCCGCGGCTGGTGTTGATGAGGTAGACTCCCTGCTTCATCCGTGCGATTGCATCGGCATTGATCAGGTGGATGTTGTCGGGGGTCAGCGGGCAGTGGAGCGAAATGACATCCGACTCCGCATAGAGTTTCTCCAGAGAAACGTATTCCATATGAAGAGCCTTTGCCGCCTCCCGGTTCGGGAATACGTCGTAGGCCAGCAGCCGGACGCCGAATCCCTGAAGCAGTTCGGCGAACACCCGGCCGATTTTTCCGGTTCCGACGATGCCGAAGGTTTTTCCGCGCAGGTCGAATCCGATCAGTCCGTTGATGGAGAAGTTGTTCTCGCGGATCCGGTTGTAGGCGCGATGAAGCGAGCGGTTCAATGTCTGAAGCATGGCCAGCGCGTACTCCGCGACCGCATAGGGGAGTAGCCGGGCACGCGCATGACCAGAATCTTCCCGTAGGCGGCGGCGAGATTGACGTTGTTGTACCCGGCGCACCGCATGGCGATCACCTTGACGCCCAGCCGGATCAGCTCCTTTACCGTCTCTTCGCCGACATCGTCGTTGACGAAGGCGGAAACTGCGTCGAATCCCGCAGCCATCCGCGCGGAGGCCGGTCCGAGACGGGTTTCGAAATATGTCAGCTGAAAGCCGAACTTCTCGTTTGCCTTGTCGAAAAATTCCCGGTCATAGGGTTTCGTGTCGAAAAACGCAACTTTGATGTTCTTCATCTCCGCACCTCCTCTTTTGCGAATAACGTTGTAATCTCTCTCCGGATCGGATCAATCCGGTTCATAATCGCTGTCGGGGAAAAACTGCTTCGCCACCTTGGCCAGAGTCTGCCGGTCTCCCATCATCAGCATGCCGTCATTGGCCTGAATGATCGTGTTGCCGCGGGCGAGGATGAAGTGCCCGCCCCGGCGGATCAGCATGACCAGCACTCCGTTGGGCAGGTTCATTTCCGCCAGGCTCTTGTTGACGAATTCGGCATCCGGATGGACGTCGAATTCGTGCATTTCGCTGTTGATGCTGTCGGTCTCCTCCAGTTCGAGAGGAATGCGCGGTTTGTCCGACAACGGACGGTCCAGCTTGAGGAATTTCGCCACCGGCATCAGCGTCCGCCCCTGAATCAGCACCGAAGCAAGAACGATGAAGAAGACCATGTTGAACATCATATTTGCCCGTTCCACATGGGCAACCAGCGGAAAGGTCGCCAGCACAATCGGCGCCGCGCCACGCAGGCCGACCCAGGAGACCAGTGTCCGCTCGCGCAGCGTGAACCGGCTGCCGATGAGACAGAGGAAAATGGATGCCGGACGGGCGATGAACATCAGCACCAGCGCCAGCAGCAGTCCGAGACTCCAGACATTGGCGGCAAAAGTTCATGTGGATTGACCAGCATTCCCAGCGTGGTGAAGAGGGTGACCTGCATCAGCCAGGCGAGGCCGTCGCTGAACCGGATCAGCCCCTTTTGAAATTGTAGCGACGATTTCCCATCGTGAGGCCGCAGACATAGACCGCCATGAAGCCGTTGCCGAAGAGGGATTCGGTCAGCCCGTAGGCGAAGATGATGATGGCGACTCCGGTGACGAAATAGAGACCTTCGTATTCCAGTTTCAGTTTGTTGAAAAGCCAGCAGCCGGCGCGGCCGACCAGGTAGCCGCCGGCGATTCCGATGGACATTTTGGCCAGAAAGACCGGGAGAAATGTCCAGAGCGACATGCCGGTTCCCTGCACAATGCCGATCATGAAGAGAGTGAGGAAGGCGGCCATCGGGTCGTTGCTGCCGGATTCGAGTTCCAGCAGCGGCTGCAACTCTCCCTTGAGGCTGACGCTTCTGGAACGCAGAATGGCGAATACCGCCGCCGCATCGGTCGATGAGATGATCGAGCCGAGCAGAAGGCACCATTTCAGATCGTAACCGAACAGCAGCCAGGCTCCCAGACCGACCAGAAGCGCGGTGATGAGCACGCCTGCGCTGGCGAGCAGCGCACCGTAGCTGAGCACCCCTTTGATGGAGCGGTAATTGGTGTCGAGCCCGCCGGAATACAGGATGAAACACATCGCCACCGTGCCGAGAAAGTTGATCGGACCGGCATGGGTCGTGCTGTTGATGGAAACCCAGCCCAGGCCGTCGGAGCCGGTCAGCATGCCGACTGCGAGGAACATCAGCAGGATCGGCACATTGAAACGACTCGAAAGTTTGCTGGAAAAAACACCGAGCAGCAGCACGACTGCCACCATCGCCAAAAATTGATGAATCGACATTTTGAAAAAAACTTCCTGTTGCAGTAGATTCCGTAAGAAGCGGCCGAGCCTGATCTCCTTCGGAATCCGTGCCTCAAATTACTCCATTCCTTATTTTAATATAGCCGCAGTCGGTAACTCTGCAAGGTGCAACCGCAAAAACGGCGGGATAATGTTACCGGGATTTTTTTTGTTCGATTTCATATGTGATTGATAGAATTTCACATATTTATCCCCGGGATTCCGCTGGATATTTCATGGAGTCGGCGGTAATTTATTGATCGGGTGAAAAATGTCAGAAAGGAATTCCGGCTATGAATGAAAGAGCTCTGCTCAACGTCTGGGGGGAGGGCAGCTCTTCTGCTTTTCCGGTATCGATGGCAAAACCGATTTCGACGAAGGGCTGGTGTTGCGCACGGTTGCCGATGTTGCCGCGTTCGAGGTGAAGCTGCCGGCCGCCGGAGGAATCGTGCTGCTGGGGGATTCGGCGCCGGCGGAGTGTTTCCTTGCTGGAGATCATTTCCGCATTGTGACGGGGCGGGACGAGGTCGTCCGGGGGGCGATGGTTGACGCATATCATCTGCTGCTGGAGGGAAATTGCCGGGTTCTGGGCCTGGCGGATGCTCTTCGTATTCGTCGCGACGGGATGAAAACACTGCTCGGAGTCCGGAGCAGATTCCGGCCCGGGCTGCTGGATTCCGACTTCGATTCCCTCTTCGCCGCCCGCCGGAGCTGGCTGGACGGCCTGAAGTTGCCGGAATCGCTTTCCGAGGCTTCGCGTCGTGCCGCGGCCAAGGCCTGTTCCATGCTCAAAACCCAGGTCTGTTCGCCGGAAGGGCGGCTGAACCATTTCTGGAGCACGCCGGACCGCTGGCCGCATCGCAGGATGTGGCTGTGGGATTCCGTTTTCCATGCCGTCGGCATGCGGCGGCTGGATCCCGGGCTGGCGCGGGACTTCATCAGTGCGGTGTTCGATGTCAGCCGGGAGGATGGGTTCATTCCGCATGCGGCATCACCCTCGGGAGTTCGGAGATCACGCAGCCGCCGATTCTGGCTTACGGCATCGCGAAAGTCGAGGAAATGGAGTCTGATCCGGAGTGGGTCAGGGGCTTTATCCCCGGCTGAAGCGTTTTCTGGAGTGGATTTTCACCCATCGCGACAGCGACGGTGCCGGGCTGATGGAGTGGGCGATCGAAGCGCACGCCGACTGCAGGAGCGGCGAGAGCGGCATGGACAATTCTCCCCGGTTTGACGGAGCAATCCAGCTGGATGCGCCGGATTTCAACGCCTACCTTGCCCACGAATGTGAATTGATGGCGCGATTTGCGGAGCATTACGGTTTCCCGGCGGACATTTCGTACTGGCAGGCTCATCATGACCGGCTCAATCGGTTGATGAATGAACGCCTATGGGAGGACGCGGAGGGGCTGTACACCGATTACGACGTGACGGCCGATCGCCGGACGAATGTATACAGTTCCGCCGGGTTTCTGCCGCTGCTTTCCGGAACGCCTTCAAAAAGAGCAGGCGGCGCGGATGGTGAAGCAGCTCACCGATCCAGCGAAGTTCGGGACGCCGTTCGGGGTGCCTTCGATCAGCAGACTCTCGGAAGCGGCCTACGCGAAGGATATGTGGCGCGGTCCGGTCTGGATCAATATCAACTACCTGATCTGCGAGGGGCTGAGACGCTACGGTTACCTGGCCGAAGCGGATCGTCTTCAGCGGGAGAGCATGCGGGAAATCGAGAAATTCTACCTGAAATACGGCACCTTCTTTGAATTCTACGATGATCGAAGACAGTGTGATCCGCCGCAGCTGCTGCGCAAGCGGTCGCTGGATCCGGATGATTCCCCGTACCATCAGGTTTTTTTCGACTACGGCTGGACCGGCACGCTCTATCTGGATATGGTCTTCGGTTCCCGAATGCAGAATGGCACCCCTCCGGGCGGAAGTTGCGTTCCCCGGTGAAGAATCGCCGGCGCGTTGCCGGGCGCGTGCCGGAATTTCACCGGCTCAAGCTCCGGAAGCGGCGTTTGATGCGATGACTTCCGCACGCTGTCCCGTTCGATGAGCTGATAGGGGATGATTGTGTGGCGGGGAAAGGCGTTGCCGCGCAGCCGGGCGTCGAGCAGATCGGCGACCGCGGCGGCCTGTGCGGCGTAGTCCTGTGAGATCGTGGTCTGCGGCGGAATGGCGTAGCGGGAGTACAGGCTCCGCTCGGAGGCGACCAGCGAGATGTCGTCCGGAATGCGCCGGTTGTAGAGAGAGAGCACGTAAGCCGCGATGATTCCGGCGTTTCCTCCGGGGCAGAAGAGGCCGTCGATGCCGAGCTTCAGGAGTTTGCCTATCTCCTCCATGTAGGAGTCGGCGAGGGCGAAACGCACCAGTCGTTCCGAGACCGGCAGATGGTGTCGGCGCAGTGCGAGCAGCACGGCTTCCCGCCGGATTCCGGTGTTGCCGATCCCCGCCTCTCCATAGATGATGACGCCGACTTTGCGGCAGCCGTGACGGGCGAGACAGTCGATGCCCAGATGCATCGCCTGGGGTTCGTCGGAGCGAACCGAATAGATTTCGCCGGTTCCCGGCGGCACATCGCGATCGATGATGACGAGCGGTGCGGCGAAGCGCTCCTCCCAGTTTCTGAACCTTTCCACATCGATGCCGATGGAAACCGCTCCGCAGAAGCGGAGATGTTCCAGCTGGCGGAGATTGTCCTGCGGCAGCATTTCAATGCGGTAGCCGCGCGCCGACAACGTCAGCGCGAGGCTCCGAGGTCACCATCTCCACGTAGCTCCGGATGGGGTAGATTTCCCGGAAGGGACTGATGATGACGACATTCTGCTGTTTCTGGGAAAGTCGTGGGTGGTACCCGGTTTCCCGCGCCACCGAGAGAACCCGTTCCGCAGCTCTTCCCGGATGTTCGGATGGTTGCTGAATACCCGCGACACCGTTGCGGTGGAAACTTTCGCCTTTTTCGCTATCTCCTGAATCTTCATCTATTCTCCCGCTCAGAGCTGGCTGTATTTTCAATAAGATTGATTTGTTTACAATATATATTGAATTTTATTGAAAACAAATTCTTTTTACAACTTATTTTTCAAAAGATTGCGTCTGGAATTCTTGTAAAAATTTCGCCGCGTTGCTACAGTATCCGGAAAGCGGAAAATCGAAAGGAGCGCTGAATCGGAAAATGAAACAATATTCGATCGCATTCACTGCGCCGGGCCGGGCGGAGCTGGAAAACTGCGAATTGACCGAGCCGAAGTTGAAGCGGGACGAGGTTTTTCTGGAGACGGAATGTACTCTGATCAGCCCGGGAACCGAACGGGCGTGTCTGCTCGGGCTCACCGATGGAAAATTCCCGAAATATCTCGGATACAGCGCAGTGGCGAACGTTCTGCGCGCCGGAGAGGAAGCCGGATTTCAGCCGGGGAACGGGTTCTGGTCTATCACAGCATACACTCCACCCATCTGGTGAAGCAGGCCCGGGATCTGGTCCGCATTGAGGATGACACCCTGCCGGCCCATGCCGCCGTGTTCGCCGTCATCGCTTCGATGGGGTTGCAGGGGGTTCGGAAAGCGCGGCCGGAATTCGGGGAGTCGCTGGCAGTGGTGGGGCTGGGGTTGCTGGGACTTTTCGCGGTCCGTTGCGCATATCTTGACGGACTTTTTCCCGTGATCGCGCTCGATTTCAACGAACGGCGGCGGAAGCTCGCGCTGGAGTTCGGTGCCGATGCGGCTTTTTCGCCCGACGAACCGGAACTGGCGGAGAAAATTCGGCATCTTACCGGAGGAAAGGGTGTGAATGTGGTGGTCGAAGTGACCGGCAATCCGGAGGCGCTCAACGGCGCGCTCGATTTTACCGCGCCTTACGGACGGATCACGCTCACCGGCTGCTCGCGGACGCCGACGCACGAGATCGATTTCTACCACAAGGTTCACTGCCCCGGGATCAGCATCATCGGGGCACACAACATGGCGCGGCCGCTTCACGATGGTCGTCCCGGTTACTGGACCATGAGGGAGGATATGGCACTGCTGCTGCGACTGTTCGCCGCCGGTCGGATCCGGACGGAGCCGCTGGTGGACAAAGTGATCTCTCCGTCGGATGCTCCGGCGATCTTCGAACGGATTGCCCGGGGGACCCGGAGCTGCTCGGCGTCATTTTCGACTGGAAGAATTTTGCGGTGAAATAGGAAGTTACACGTATGCGGAAGATCAGAATCGGACAGATCGGCATCGGCCACAACCACGCTTCGGAGAAGATGGCCGCGCTGCGCCGCCTCAGCGATTTCTACGAGGTGGTCGGCGTCGTGGAGGAGGATGATTCCTGGTGGAGCCGCCGCGGCGGTTTGCAGGTGTATCAGGGGATTCCGCGCCTCACGGAGGAGGAGCTTTCAACACCCCCGGGCTGGAGGCGGTCGCGGTGGAAACCGACGGCTTCGAACTCCTGGAGACGGCGCGTCGCTGCGTCGAGCGGAATCTTGCCATCCACATGGATAAACCCGGCGGGGAGAAGCTCGAACCGTTCCGCGAGCTGCTGAACGAGTTCCGCCGCAAACACCTGACGATTCAGCTCGGGTACATGTACCGCAACAATCCGGCGGTTCAGTACTGTCTTGAGGCGGTCCGCAAGGGGTGGCTGGGGGGAGATCTTCGAAGTGCACGCGGTGATGAACCGCTACGACGGGCACGATGAGGCCTACCGCCGCTGGCTCGCGCAGTTTCAGGGGGGGCGCGGTCTACATTTTCGCCGGGCACATGATCGATCTGGTGGTGGCGCTGCTGGGCCGTCCGCTGCGGGTGACGCCGTACCTCACCAAGACGCGCGACGACAATTTGTACGATACCGGCCTCGCCGTGCTGGAGTATCCGCGCGCGGTTGCCACGGTGCGGACCGGCGTCACCGAGGTGGACGGCATGAAGCACCGGCGGCTGATCGTCTGCGGCACGAAGGGATCGATCGAAATCTGTCCGCTGGAGCATCCGGCGGACCGTTACCGGCTGGATCCGCTCCATCTGCGGCTGACGTTGCTGGAGGGGAACGAGATGTTCGAAGCCGGAACCCATATCGTGGATGTCGGCGTCATGAACGGGCGGTACGACAACCAGCTGATCGAGCTGGCGAAGATCATCCGCAATGAGATGGAAAATCCGTGGCCGTTCCCGCATGAACTGATCGTTCAGGAGGCGCTGCTGCGCGCTTCCGGCTGCCTCTGAGCTGCGAAATGGGATGAATGTCGTTTCCAGGACGAAAAGAAAGGATATATGATGAACTCTTCGAAAAGAGTGCTGGTGCTCGGTGCCTCCGGTGCGATGGGGCAGTATCTTCTCCCACATCTGGCGGAGTCGGGGGTACCGGATTGACGGTGTTTCGCTGGATGAGGTGAAAAATCCGCTGCCGGGTGTTTCGTACATCCGCGCAAACGCCAAGGACCGGAGTGTCTACCGGGAACTTCTCGCGAAGAACTACGACGGCATCGTCGACTTCCTCACCTACAGCACCGCGGAACTGTCGTGGTATCTGCCGCAGGCGCTGAATCACACCGATCACTACATCTTCCTTTCGAGCTGCCGGGTGTTCGACGATCTCGAGCACCCGGTCCGGGAGAGTTCGCCCCGGCTGATCGACTCGTCGACCGACGCGTTGCTGCGCAATTCGGACGACTACTGCATCTACAAGGCGCGCGGCGAAAACATTCTGCGCGCCTCCGCCCGGCGGAACTGGACGATCGTCCGCCCGGCGACCACCTACTCCTTCATGCGCTACCAGCTGGTGACGCTGGAGGCGGCGAACAACGTCGGGCGCGCTTTCGCCGGGAAGCGGGTGGTCGTGCCGGAGCAGGCGCGGGAGAAACAGGCGACGCTGAGCTGGGGCGGCGACGTCGCCCGGATGCTTGCCGGACTTCTCTTCCTCGACCGTGCGCTCGGCGACGACTTCAACATGGCGACCGGGGAGCACCATTCGTGGGAGGAGATCGCCGCCTACTACAAGGATATCTGCAACCTTGACGCGGTCTGGGTGGACAAGGAGGATTACCTTCGCATTCTCTCGCCCGATCCGTACAACATGGGGCCGCGCTGGCAGCTCGAATATGCCCGGCTCTTCACCCGGGTGACCGACAACAGCAAGATCCTCGCCGCGGTCGGGATGAAACAGAGCGAACTTTTGCCGCTCTACGACGGGCTGAAGCTGGAGATCGGCCGCTGTCCGAAGGATACCGTCTGGCCGGTCAACGCCGCGATGGATGAGTATCTCGCCGCGATGGATCGAAACGGATCGGGGAGGTGAATCATGGCGGAGAAATGGCGCGTCGCGGTCGCTTTCGACACGACACAGATCTTTCTCAAGGAGCACGGCACCCACCTTGCATTCGTCGGTCTGCCCGGAGTTGAGCATGTCGCGCTGGCGGACTCCAATCACGAAGGGTTGGAGAAGCGCATGCAAGAGCTTGGGGCGAACCGCCATTATGACGACTATCTGGAGATGCTCGACCGGGAGCAGCCGCAGATCGTCGTGCTCGGTTCCCGGCTGCCGGAGGATCACGATTTTCAGATCCGGGCGGCGGCGGAGCGGGGCATTCACGTATTCTGCGAGAAGCCGATGAGCAACGATCTGCGTGTCGCCGATGAACTCATCGCCCTTGCGGAGAAGCACAACGTGAAGATCGCCGTCGCTCATCTGGCGCGTCATGCGCTGGTGTTTCAGACGATGAAGCGGATGATCGAAGAGGGGGCGATCGGCACGCCGCTCACCTTCTACGGCCGGGGGCAAGGGAGGATGAGCGCGGCGGCGGCGAGGACATGGTGGTGCTCGGCACCCACATCCTCGATCTGGGCTGTTATCTCTTCGGCGCTCCGGAGTCGGTCAGCGCGGAGATCACGGTCGAAGGGCGGCCGCTGCGCCGGGAGGACCGCTCCGTCACGAAGGAGCCGCTCGGCCCGGTCGCCGGAGACAATGTATTTGCGCTCTACCGCTTTCCGAACAGCGTCCGCGGAATCTTCGAAAGCCGCAAAAGGGCTGTTCCGGAAACAGGTGCGGATGGGCGTTTCGGTGGTCGGCACCGAGGGGAATTCTGAGCGTCCGCTACGATGGTGAGCGGAAGCTGCGGCTGAGCCGCACGCCGTACCCGCCGGAGGACGAGGCCGCCTATGAGGAGGTGCCGCTGGTTGAGACGCGGAAAATTCCGGGGGCGGAGGAGCTGCGCGACTTCGGTTACTTCTGGTATTTCCGGGAGAACAACCGCTTCGCCGCATGGGATTTTATCCGTGCGATCAAGGAGAACCGGCAGCCGCTGGCGAGCGCGTACGACGCCCGGACGGCACTGGAGATGATCAACGGCGCCTATGCGTCACAATTGGCGGGGCGGGTGATTCCGCTGCCGCTCGCGGAACGGGAACATCCCCTGGAAAAACAGGAGAAAGAAGCAAAATGATCCTCGATTCTCATGCCCATCTGCCTTCCGCCAACCATGCGAAGGAGGCGGACGGCGCCTTTATTTCCTACTTCCCCGACTGGCTCGCCGCGGTCGACTACTCCCGCCGGGCCGGAATCGACGGGATGATCTTCACCACCTGGGAGGGGGTGTGGGCCGACACGGAGGAGGAGCTGGAGTCCGCCAACCGGGAGGCGCTGGCGATTCACGAGTGCGACCGGCGGCTCTACCCCGGGGTGAGCATCCATCCGGCCTTCCCGGAGTGTTCGGAAAAGTGGTTGAAGACATTCCGGGAGCGGGGATTCGTCTGGGTGGGGGAGCTGGTTCACTACCGGGCGAACCGGGGGGATTACGACAGTTCGGCGTGGATCCGGCTCTTCGAACTTGCCTGTGAGCTCGGCATGATCGTTCAGCTCCATGTGTCTCCGAGCGTGATCCGGCTGGCGAAACGGCTGCCGGAACTGAAGATCGTCAACTCTCACGTTGAAATTCCGCTGCTGAAGGAGCTTGCGGCGTGTCCGGGCGTCATGCTCGACGTCAGCGGGTTTGCCGGCGGGCTCCGATTCAATTCGATGGAGTACGCCTTGCGGGAGTTCGGCCCGGACCGGCTGCTTTTCGGAACCGATTTCACGGTTTATGAGCCGGAGTCGTTTCTTCTGCGGTCGCGCCACGCGTTTCCCGACCCGGAAGTGCGGGAGAAGCTCTACTCCGGCAATCTCCTCTCGCTGCTGGCGTCGGCGGGGGCGGGCAATCCATTTCAGGAGGAATAAGTCATGTATGCGATGAAAGTGGATGATGCGCAGGCGATGCACTGGACGGAGGTCCCCGATCCGGTGCCGAAGGGGGGGAGGTTCTGCTGAAGATTCGCGCGGCCGCGCTGAACCGGGCCGACCTGCTCCAGCGGGCGGGGAAATATCCTCCGCCGCCCGGATGGCCCGAGTGGATGGGGCTGGAGGTGGCGGGTGTCGTTCTCTCCCGCTCCGGCGGGGAGCCGCTGGAAAGCGGGCGACGAAGTGTGCGCGTTGCTCGGCGGCGGCGGATACGCCGAGAAGATCGCTGTGCCGGAGGGAATGGTCCTGCCGGTTCCTGCGGGGTTGTCGATGGCGGAGGCCGCCTCGCTGCCGGAGGTGTTCGCGACCGCGTATCTGAATCTCTTTCTCGAGGCGCATATGAGAGAAGGGGAGACGGTCTTCGTGCAGGCGGGGGCGAGCGGGCTCGGGCTGGCGGCGATCCAGTTGGCGAAGGCGTTTGGCGCGAAGGTGATGACTTCGGTCGGCTCGCCGGAAAAGGCGGAGGCGGTTCGCCGCATCGGCGCGGACTGGGTGCTGGAGCGCCGCCGGGATGACCCGGCTGCGGCGTTTGAGGCGCATCCGGTGGATATCGCGCTTGACTGCGTCGGCGGTGAGGTGCTCGGGAACTGCATCGAGAGACTCGCGCCCGGCGGCCGCTGGATCCTCATCTCGACTCTCGGTGGAGAGTTCGCCCAGATCAGCCTACGGCCGATTCTCAAGCGGGGAATCCGGCTGATCGGGAGCACGCTGCGCAGCCGGCCGACGGAGATGAAGGCGCGAATTCTGCACGAGCTCGAAGAGAAGGTCTGGCCGAAATTCGTATCGAAGGAGATTCGTCCGGTGATCCACGCGGTGCTGCCGGTTGCCCGGGCCGAAGAGGCGCATGCGATTCTGCAGCGCAACGGGAACATCGGCAAGGTGGTGCTGGAGATCGATTGAGATGGCTTCCGGAGTGTTCCGCGGCCGGGCGGAGGAGCCGCTCGTCTTCCGCCGGAGGTTCTGCCTCTGGTTGATTCTGGAGTGGAACCGGGCTTTACTTCTTCGCGAACATCCAGCGGGTGGCGATTCCGGGAGCGATCTTCGATCTTCTGCAGGAGGATCTGCACCTTTCCGCGCCGGGCGTCACCGCGCTCGGTTCGGTCTTCATGTACGTCTACGCGCTGAACCAGCTGCTGATCGGACTCTTCGTCAGCCGGTACGGCGGTCGGCGGGTGATCCTGCCCGGCGCGCTGCTCTTCTGTCTGGGTTCGCTGCTCTTTCCGCTCTCCTCGGGGGGCTGGCTTTACGTCAGCCGGGCGCTGACCGGATTCGGGGCGAGTTCGCTCTATCTCGCGCTCATCGACGAGACGATCCGCGCCTGCCGGAAGAACTACGCCATCATGGTTTCGCTGGTGATCACGGCGGGATACGCGGGCGGCATCGTCGCCAACGCGCCCCTGGTTGCGCTGGTCCGGATGACCGGATGGCAGCGGGCGCTGCTCGGCGTTGCCGGGCTGACGATTCTCTGTTATCTGTTGTTTGCGGCAGTCTCCTCCCTGCGGAAACTGCCGCCGGTGCATCGCGGCGCGCCGTTCCGCCTCTCTCCTTTCCTTCAGGTGCTGGGCCGAGGAAACAACCGGATGGTGTTTCTCTTCAGCGGCCTCAACTTCGGGCTTTACTATGTGATTCAGACGGTGATCGGCAAGAAATTTCTGGAGGATTTCTGCCGGTTCTCCTCACCGGACGCGGCGTGGATCCTTTCGTTGACCGGACTGATTTCGGCGGTAGCGGGAACCTTGCTCGCGGTACTGAGCCGTCTGGCCGGAAACCGGCGGGCCGTCTTCTGCCGCATCGCGGGGGCGGTCAGCATTTCGGTATTCGGCCTCATCACGCTCCTGCTGCTCTTCGATCTCCGCAGCGGCTGGATTGCGCTGCTCTTCTGCCTGCTTGCCTCCACCGGGAGCATGTCGTCGATCGCGATTCCGCTGCTGCATGAAACCAATCCGCGTGACCTCGCCGGACCGGCGGTCTGTTTCATGAACTTCAGCTTCTACCTCGCGGTCGCCTTCTTCGGGAATCTCTCCGGCTGGCTGTTGAACACCTTTCCGCCCGAAGCGGTCGGCAAAACGCTGGTTTATCCGCGGAACTCCTATCTTGCGGTATTTGCGGTGCTGGCGCTCGCATCGATCGCGGTCTTCGGCGGGGCGATGAGACTGCGCGACCGGACTGCCTGGCGGATTTGAGAATCTTTTTCTCCGGGTGTATATTATCCGGATATGATGGATGATGAGAAACAGCTTCTTCCGGTCGGCGCCGTCCTGCCGGAACTTTTCGCCGCGCTCCGTTCGGCGGGCGGCGCCGTTCTGGCCGCCGCCCCCGGTGCGGGCAAGACCACGTTGGTGCCGGGTGCCTGCCTCGATGAACCGGAGTTCGCCTCCGGCCGCATCCTGCTTTTGGAACCCCGCCGGGTCGCCGCCCGCGCCGCCGCGCGCCGCATCGCCTCACTGCTCGGCGAACCGGTGGGCCGCCGGGTCGGCTACATCGTGCGCGGCGACTCCCCGTTACACGAAGGAGACCCGGATCCTGGTGGTCACCGAGGGGGTGCTGATCCGCCGGATTCAGGAGGACCCGATGCTGGAGGATACCGCGCTGGTCATCTTCGATGAATTTCACGAACGCAGTCTCGATGCCGATCTCGGGCTGGCGCTGGTGCTCGATCTGCGCAATGCGCTCCGTCCGGAGCTGAAGGTGCTGGTGATGTCCGCGACGCTGGAGACGGAGGCGGTCGCCCGATTGCTCGGCGATGTGCCGGTGATCGAGGCGCCGGGCCGTCAGTTCCCGGTGGAACAGCGCTGGAGCGCCGCCGGAACGCTCGACCGGTTCCATCCGGCCCCCGCGGTCGCCCGCGCCTGTGCCGGACTCTACCGCGAAAAGGCCGGTGACATGCTGGTATTTCTGCCCGGCATGGCGGAGATCGAAGCGACCCGGGCGCTGCTGGAGACGATGCTGCCGGAGGAGGCGCTGCTGCTGCCGCTTCACGGTTCGCTCTCCCCGCCGAACAGGACCGTGCGCTTCAGCCCGCCCCGCCGGGACGGCGGAAGGTGGTGCTCGCCACCAACATCGCCGAAAGCAGTCTCACCATCGACGGAGTGACGCTGGTGGTCGATTCCGGACTGGAACGGAGACTCCGCTATTCGCCCGCGGCGGGAATCTCCTTTCTCGAACTCGGGCGCATTTCGCAGGCCTCCGCCGCCCAGCGCAGCGGCCGGGCCGGGCGGACCGCACCGGAACAGCCCTCCGGCTCTGGAGCGAACTTGAGCACCGGAGTCTGGAAGTGCGGACCCGGCCGGAGATTCTCGACGCCGATCTGGCCGGTTTCGCGCTGGAGCTGGCCGCGTGGGGGGCTTCTCCCGCCGATCTCGCCTGGCTGGATCCGCCGCCGGAGGCGGGGTTCGCCGCCGCGCGGAAGCTGCTCACCGAACTCGGCGCCCTCGACCGGGAGGGTGCGCTTACGCCCCGCGGGCGGAAACTGGCATCTCTGCCGGTCCATCCGCGGCTGGGGATGATGCTGCTGCGCGCCGCTGAACTCGGGCTCGCCCCGCTCGGCGCGGAACTTGCCGCGCTTCTGGAGGAGCGTGATGTTCGCCGGAGCTTTTCCGGCGCCGACCTGCGCGAGCGGGTCGAACGGATGCGCCGTCACCCCGGGGAGTTCCGCAACCAGCTGGTGATCAAGCGGCAGCTTCTGTCGCTGCTCCATGAAAAAAGAGGCGCAAATTCCGGTGGAGAAATGCGGACTTCTCACCGCGTTTGCCTATCCCGGCCGGATCGGCCGCGCCCGCGGCCGCCACAGTGCGGGATACCTGTTGAGCGGCGGCTCCGGCGCCCGGCTGGAGGAGGAGGACGCGCTCTGTCGCGAGGAGTTTCTCGCCGTCGCCCGGCTCGACGGAGTCGCCGGGCGCGAAACGGTGATCCGGCTGGCGGCTCCGCTCGACGAAACGGATCTGGAGCTGCTGTTCTCCGATGGATTGACCACTCGCGTGGCGGTGGAGTTCGATCCTGAGCGGGAACGCGCGGTCGCCCGGGAGGAGCTCCGGTTCGGGGCTCTGCTGCTCAAGAGCACTCCGGTGGAACCGCCGCCCGGCGCACTCCCCGCGCTGTGCTGGAGGCGGCGCTCGACCGGAAGCAGGAACTTCCTCCGCCCGAGCAGAAAGCGGCCCGGCGGCTGCTGGAGCGGGTCCGCTACGCCGCAAAACTGGAACCGGAACACTATCCGGACTGGTCGGAGGAGGAGTTCCGCCGGATCCTGCCGGAGCTTGCCGCGCCGTATTTTCCGGAGATGCGGAGCTTTTCCGACCTCGGTCGCGCCGATTTTTTTCACGGCGCTGCGCGCGGAACTCGGCGCGGAACGGTTACGGAAGCTCGACCGCGACTATCCGGAAAGCTTCACGTCCCCTGCCGGAGCCTCCCATAAGATCGACTACTCCGGCGCAGTGCCGACCCTGCCGGTCCGGGTGCAGGAGATGTACGGCGTGAAGGTTCATCCGATGCTGGGGCGCTCCCGGCAACCGTTGCGGGTGGAACTGCTCGCCCGCCGGGCGTCCGGTTCAGGTCACCACCGATCTGCCCGGCTTCTGGCGGGGGAACTGGCCGCTGGTCCGGAAAGAGATGAAAGGACGCTACCCCAAACACTTCTGGCCGGAGAATCCCGCGGAGGCGCTCCCGACCACCCGCACCCGGATGAAGATGGAGCAGTCCGGAGGGTGAACGGACCGGCCGCGGTCCGGTTTTTTTCCGTTTTTGCCGTTCCGCGCTTGCAGAGAGGGCCAAGGAATGCTAACTTTAACGGATAAGGGAAATGCAAGCCGGTATCGGGGCTTTCCGCTGCCGGGGAAACATCAAACAGGGAACAAGGGATGAAGATTGCAGTCTGCATCAAGCAGGTGCCGGGAACCACGCAGGTGGAGGTCGATCCGGTTACCGGCACGCTGAAACGTGACGGCGTTGAGTCGAAACTCAACCCGTACGACCTCTACGCGCTGGAGACGGCGCTCCGGCTCAAGGAACAGCTCGGAGCCGAAGTGACCGCGCTCTCCATGGGGCCGCCGCAGGCGGAGGAGATTCTGCGCGAGGCGTACATGATGGGCGTCGACGACGCGGTACTGGTTTCCGACCGGAAGTTTGCCGGAGCCGACGTGCTCGCCACCAGTTACGCGATCAGTCAGGCGCTGCGGGCGGCCGGTCCGTTCGACCTCATCATCTGCGGCCGCCAGACCACTGACGGGGACACCGCGCAGGTGGGGGGCGGAGCTGGCGGAATTCCTCGGAATACCCCATGTGGCGAATGTGATCCGGATCGAGGGGGCGAATCGGGCGGAGCTCATCCTCCGCTGTGATCTGCCGCTGGAGGAGGTGACGCTGGCGCTGCCGCTGCCCGCTCTCATCTGCGTGGAAAAGAATGTCGGTGAACCGCGGCTGCCCTCCTACCGGCTGAAGCTGGCGACCGCCGGGGCGGAGATCCGCCGCCTTTCGCTGGCCGACCTGCCCGACAGCGACGAGAACCATTACGGTTTGAATGGTTCGCCGACGCAGGTGATCCGCATCTTTCCGCCGGAGACCGGAGGAGACCGGGAAATCTGGGAGGGGAGCGGCCCGGAACTGGCCGGGAAGCTCTATTCGTACCTGGCCGATCACAAATTCCTGCAGCAGCCGAGGTAGTTCAAAATGGCGCGAATCGTTGTAAACATGGCAAACCTCGACCCCCGCGCGGGCGAAGGCGATCGTCGAAATCTGTCCGTTCGGCGCGATGGAGTATGTCGACGGCAAGATCATCATCAACGGCAGCTGCCGGATGTGCCGGCTCTGCCTCAAACGCGACACCGGCGGGGCAATCCGGTTCGAAGACACTCCGCGCCCGGTGATCGACAAGTCGAAGTGGAAGGGAATTGCGGTCTACGCCGAACTCTCCGGCGGTGCGCTTCATCCGGTTTCGCTCGAACTGCTCGGAAAGGCGCGGGAACTCGCGGCCAAGGTCGGGCAGGAGGTCTATGCGGTCCTGCCTGGCGCCTCCTGTGAAGCGGCTGCAAAGCAGCTGGTCGCCTACGGTGCCGACCGCGTCTACGTCTACGAGCACCCGGAGCTGGAGAACTTCCGCATCGAACCCTACAGCGCGGTGATTGAGGATTTCATTGTCAAGGTCCATCCCGCGGTTCTGCTCGCGGGCGGCACTCCGATCGGCCGGACGCTGGCGCCGCGGCTGGCGGCCCGCTTCCGCACCGGACTCACCGCCGACTGCACGGTGCTCGACATCAAGGAGAACACCGATCTTGAACAGATTCGGCCCGCCTTTGGCGGCAACATCATGGCGCACATCAACACCCCAAACCACCGGCCGCAGTTCGCGACGGTACGTTACAAGATCTTTGCGCTGCCGGAGCCGGTGGAGAAGCCTTCCGGCGTGATCGAACACTGTTCGATCGATCCGGCGAAACTGACGAGCGACATCCGGGTGGTCGCCGTCGAACCGAAGTCTCCGGAGGTGGGCATCGAGGAGGCCGAGGTGATCGTCGCCGTCGGGCGCGGCGTCAAGAAGCAGGAAGATCTCGAACTTTTCCGGCGGCTCGCCGCGAAGCTCAACGGGCAGCTCGCCGGAACCCGCTGCCTGATTGAAAACGGCTGGCTCGACCACCGCTGCCAGATCGGACTCTCCGGTCGGACGGTCAGTCCGAAACTGATCCTCTGCTGCGGCATTTCCGGTTCGGTGCAGTTCGTGGCGGGGATGAAGGGGCGGAAAAGATCATCGCCGTCAACACCGATCCCGCCGCGCCGATTTTCAACGTCGCCCACATTGGAATCGTCGGCGACCTGTACGAAATTCTGCCGAGATTGGAGACACTGATTGCCGAGGGAGGCGCGCGCTGAAATGGAATTCACGAAGATCACTCCTCAAATGCTTGCCGAAATCCGCGGTCTCGCCGAAGAGGTGATTCCCGGTCCGGAGATCCACGACGATTTCTGTCACGACGAACTCGCCGGAATCCATTGCCGCCCCGAGGTGCTGGTGCGGGCCCGTTCGACCGAAGAGGTCTCGCGGGTGATGAAGTATGCGTATGAGCACCATGTGCCGGTCACCCCCGGGGCAGGGGGACCGGGCTGGTCGGCGGTTCCGTCGCCCGCTGCGGCGGAATCATGCTCGACCTCTCGAAGATGAACCGGGTGCTCGAAGTGGATGAGGAGAATTTGACGCTGACGCTCGAACCGGGGGTGCTTCTGATGGAGATCGCCGCGCTGGTCGAACCGATGGGGCTCTTCTATCCGCCGGATCCGGGGGAAAAGTCCGCGACGATCGGCGGCAACATCAGCACCAATGCCGGCGGCATGCGCGCGGTGAAATACGGCGTCACCCGCGACTATGTGCGCGGCCTGGAGGTGGTCCTGCCCGACGGCCGGGTGATCGAGCTCGGCGGCAAAGTGGTCAAGAACAGCTCCGGTTACAGTCTGCTCAATCTGATCGTCGGCTCCGAAGGTACGCTCGGCATCGTTACGAAGGCGATTCTACGGCTGCTGCCGCTGCCGCGCAAGGCGATCAGCCTGCTGGTGCCGTTCCCGAACCTCGCTTCGGCGATCGAAACGGTGCCGCTCATCATCAAATCGAAGGCGATTCCGACCGCGATCGAATTCATGGAGAAATCGGTGATTCTGGCGGCGGAGGAGTTTCTTGGCCGGGCCTATCCGGACAAGAGCGCCGACGCCTATCTTTTGCTGACCTTCGATGGGAACAGCCGCGAAGAGATCGAATCCGCCTACGATGCGGTCGCCAAGACCTGCATCGACAACGGCGCGCTCGACGTGCTCATATCCAACACACCCGAGCGGAACGAATCGATCTGGAAGGCGCGCGGCGCCTTCCTCGAAGCGATCAAGAGTTCGACCACCGAGATGGATGAGTGCGACGTGGTGGTGCCGCGCCGCCGGGTGGCGGATTTTATCAAGTTCTCTGCTTCGCTCGAAGAGAAGTACGGCGCGCGGATCCGCAGCTTCGGTCACGCCGGAGACGGCAATCTGCACATCTACGTGCTCCGCGACGACCTGCCGGAGGAGAAGTGGAAATCGACCCTTTCGGCGGTCTTCCGCGAACTCTACGACAAGGCGCGGGAATTCGGCGGACAGGTTTCAGGAGAGCACGGCATCGGCTACGTCAAACAGCCCTACCTGGTCGAATCGCTCGGTGACGACCTCATCGAACTCATGGCCGGAATCAAGAAGGTGTTCGACCCGACCGGGATCCTCAACCCCGGCAAGGTCTGCACCCGCGGCTGAACCGCGTTTCACCGGTGCGGCGGGATTTTACCGGAAAACCTGATTCAGGAGTCCGGCGAACCGCCGCGGCCGGGCGAGATTGTCGATCCACTTGCGGGCGAGGCGCATCCGGAAGAACGGCGAGCGCCCGAAGGTGAAGTCGAGCAGCCGGACCGCCCGGTGCATGTCGGTGAATTCGACCCGCTTCCGGTCGCGGGCCACGGCGAAGGCGGCGGCCATGGCGAAGGCGCACGGTGCGCTGTGCAGCAGATGGCGCAGTCCGGTCACGTAGTCGAAGCGCTGAATCTTCGTTCCGCAGAAGTGCATCGAATCGAGCTTGCCGAAGAAGAACATCTCAAAGAGTTCGATCGCTTCCGGGGAGAATTCCGGAACCCGTCCGACGGCGGGAAAGAGCAGCATCGAAACCGGCGGCGCGGCTGGATTGAGTTCGGTGAGCGCGCCGAAGCCGGAGAAGACGCGCAGATGGCTCCATGCCCGGCGCAGCCGCCGGGGAGAGCGCCGCATCTTCCGGGCGGTCGTCGCGCAGATAGCCGCAGAGCAGACTGCGGAATTCGGAGCGGACGAGCGCGTCGCACCGTCCGCGGCCGAGTTCCCGCTCCAGTTCCGGCCGCGCCTTCTCCACGAATGCGGCGAGGTCGGCGGCGAACTCCGCGTCCGCATTCTGAATCGCCCCGAACATCTCTTGCCGGTCGTGGAAATCGAGGATTCTGGCGGCGGCGTATAGCCGCAGTTTGAGTGGCAGCTCCCGGTTGCGGAGCAGCTGCCGGAATCCGGCGTGAATCAACCTCACCTTCGCCAGCGGCGCCGGATTGGCGCGGGAGTAGACGCAGTCGTTGACGCCGCGCCGGAGTCCGAGCTGCCGGGCAAAACGGAGGATCTCGTCGGTTCGTTCGCTGAGCCGTGTCCCGCCGGGGAGCCCGACCGAGGGGCAGATGAAGCGGAGTTCCGCCGAGAGTCCGCCATCCGCCCAGGGCTGGATGTGGAGCGGGAAGATGCGGCAGCTCAACGGCTTGGCCGCCATTCCATGCCGTTTGTGAATGGCGCAGAGGCGGCCGTCGGCAAAGACGCACCGCCCGTCGCTCCCTTTGCGCATGACGAATTCTCCGGGGCGGTCGGTCGAGGGAGTGAAACACTGCTCGAACTCCTTCGGCGCGCCCGGCACGGCGAGGCGCATGATCGCTTCCGCCTCCTCCCGCGTGGCCTGCACTTCGAAGAGGGTGCAGCAGCCGGTTTCACAGTTGAGGCAGTGGGCGGTCTGCTCCGGATTGAGAGCGACGGAACGGCCGGTCATGGTCAGGGTTTGACGTTCCACTCGCCCTGGACATTCTGAATCGGAATGCCGGAGGGCGCGCGCTCGGCCATGCGGGCGGCGAACCGTTCACCGACGAATTCCGGCGTGCTGTTCTGCCGCCGGGCGATGTTGGTGAAGATGGTGGTGCGGTCGGCGTTTTCCGCCTCGACCAGTTTCTTCAGTTCGGCACTGACTTTTGCGTCATCGGCACGCAGTTCGAGGAAGCCGCGGTTGTTCTCGCCGATCAGCTGCTCCTTGAGTGCCGAATTGAGCGCGGCGCGCCGCTCGGCGAACCGTTTGCGGCGGAGGCTGCGTTCGTCGTCGGTGCTGCTCTTCTGTGCCGGCGCGGGGGCGGCGATCTCCTCGGCGATCGCCTGATCCACCTTGACGTTCAGATTGACGTCGACGGTGACCTGGACCGGCTTGACGGTGATCTCGTTCTGCGTTTTGATCGTGGGGGTGCATCCCGCCGCGGCGGCGAGAACGAACAGGGTCACGGATCGATGAAGTTTCATGTTCTTTTCTCCTTTAAATGATGGATTGCAGCCGTTTGTTCAAATTGAGCAGAAGGTTCAGCGGAACCCTCGTGTTGATGTTGAGCTGGATCCCCTGAAAATGAGCTTTGACTGTGGGGTCGCGACGGAGCTCGCCGCTCTCCTCGTCGTAACCGAAGGGGAGGGGGCCGACGGGCTGGCCGTCGAACTGAAGCGAAATCACCAGCTGATCCGCTTCGGTCTGCAGATGGAATTTCACCCAGTTGTAGTTGAAGTCGCGGAGCGCTTCCGAGGCGAATTCAAGCTGAGTCTGTTTCAGTACCGCGCCGCCGCCCGCGAGCAGCTTGTCCGGCTCGGAGACCGCGATGTGGCTTTCGGTTCCCGGACGCGAATAGAGATAGCTGCGGTCGAAGAAGAAGCCGCGCTTCCGGTCGAAACGCACCGGGAGTTTCCCGAAGACGGTGCCGTCTCCGACCGTTCCGGCGGGGGGCGATGCCGAGTTCGAGCAGCATGGTGGCGAGGTTGATGTTTTCACAGTAGAAGGTGGTGTTCCACACCTGCTGATTGGTGCGGAGCCGGAGCGGGCGCATGTAGAGTTCGCCGCCGCACCAATGGAATCCGGCGTTTTCGATGGTCACTTGCGATGTGGATTCGATTTCAAAATGTACCTCAAGGTCGGTGATGTTGATCTTGCCTGCCCGGATTTTGGCGATTTTAAGTCTCTGTGCCGGCGGGGTGGTCAGTTTGAAGAGGTCGTCGAACCGGAGGTCTAGCGATAGACCGGAGAGTTCCAGATCGGAATCCGGCATCCGGAAGGTCCCGTTCCGGAGCATGACCTGCAAGCCGGTGGTGAGTTTGCCGTTTTCGAGCCGGACAGCGCCGCCGAGCGAGAGCGAGGCGTTCGCGGCAGCGTCGCCGAGCGAGGAAACGTAGTCCCCAGCCGGAGCGGTTTATCGGGCGTATAGGTCGGCAGATTGAATTCGAAGAGCATTTCCGGAGCCGCTCCGCTCTTGGGCTCGAAGGTGCCGCGGAAATTGAGCTGTGCTTTCGGTGCGAGTGGCGAGCGGCAGGTCCCCGCGAGAAGAAAATCGCGTCCCTTGAGTCGGATGGAGCTCGAGACCGAACCGATTTTCGACCGGTCCAGCTGAATGCTTTCCGCGGTCAGTGTGCCGGGATTGGTTTCCGTCGGCGGCAGTGGCAGCGTGAAGGTGATCTCCCGCATGGCGAGCTTCTGCGCCGGATTGTCGATGGTGATGCCGCTGCCGGAGAGCAGGAAGATGCCGCCGGCGCGATAGAGTCGCAGCAGCGGAGCCTTGAGGGTGCAGCCGTAGGCTTCGGCCGTGAGTTTCCCGGTGGTGAGTTCGGCGTCGGTGAGCCGGATTGCGTCGGCGGGGCCGCCGAGGGTGAGTTTCCACTCCACGGGGGAAGCGGCGTTCACGTCGACCCCGGCAGCGGAAAACGCGGGGAAGGGAAGGCCGCCGGAAGCAACCGCGCTGAGAAGATTGTCCTGTTTGTTCCAGCGCAGACTGAACCGCTGTTCGCCGGTGATCGGCTGTTTGAACCGGGCCGGAAGCGTGGTGTCTTTCGTCAGATCGAGCACGAAATGGCTGAATCCGGCAAGTTCGATCGCTTCGGAACCGATTCCGGCGGAGAGGTCGAGGTCGAATTTCAGCGTGCCTTCCGGATGGATTCCGGTGAATCCGGCGAGCGATTCGAGGCGCAGTTTCGTGCGAACTTTGGCGGTGAGCTTGCCGGTGGTGCGGTCGAAGTCGAGCTGAAGGTAGAGCGTCTGGCCGCGCGGAGAAAGCGTGAGCTGAGCTTCGATTTTGTTCCAGGCGGCATCCTGCGGCGTGATGACCGCTTCGACCGGAATCAGCAGCACGCGTCCTTCATAGTCGATCCGGAGCCGTATTTCGCGCAGGGTGATGCGGCGGAAGAGAATTTGGCCGGCGACACTTTTTTTCGCCGCGGGTTCGGCCGTTTCCTGCGTCTCCCGGAGCGGGCGAGCGCCTGCCGGAGACGTTCGAGATCGACGCCGGAGAGTTCGAATTTTCCGTCGTGCCAGCGCAGGCCGATCTCGGCGCCGCTCAGCGTAAGGTTCTCGACGCGGAGCATCTCCGCTCCGCGTCGGGGCAGGCGGGGCGCGTAATCCGCGCGGATGGAATCGATCGAGAGGATGCCGCCCTTTGTATCAGTGAGCCGGAAACCCTCCAGGTCGGACCCGGTGAGGCCGATTCGGCGGATTTTGAGCTCCACCTTGTCCTGACCGAAGTTGTGGCCGAGCTGCGGAAGAAGTCTGGTGGAGAGCCACTCCGGCAGATACCAGTGCCAGGCGATCAGTCCGGCAGCGGTGCCGGCGAGCAGGAGAAGTACGAGAAGAAACAGGAGAATCAGCAAAACTCTCCGGAACAGTTTGGCTTTTTTACCCATAACACTATTTTCCTATGCAGAAACGGCTGAAAATGTGATCGAGAATATCCGGTTCCACGCTGCGACCGGTGATCGCGCCGACCAGACGGCGCGCCTCCCTCAACTGGGCGGAGGCGATTTCAAAATCGCCGGATTCGACGTTGCGAACCGCTTCCGGAAGCAGTTCGAGCGCTTCCCGGAGCAGTGCCGCATGGCGGGCATTGACCGCCACTTCCGGTTCCGCCGGGTGCGGGTCGTGCACTGCGGCGGCGGCGAAGGCATCCAGCAGAGAATCCAGCCCGGCACCGGTTTTCGCCGAGAGTTTCACCACCGGCGGCGGAAGTTCCGGCAGCTCCCGGTCCGGAACCAGATCGATCTTGTTCCAGACGGCGATTCTCCCCGGAGGCGCGGAGTGTTCCAGCTCGGCAAGCTCCTCGTCGAGCTGTTCCGCCGAGGCGTCGAGCAGCCAGAAGGTAACGCGGGCCGCGGCGATGGAACGGCGGCTTCGTTCAACCCCTTCCTGTTCGATCGGGTCGTCGCTCCGGCGCAGTCCGGCCGTGTCGGTAAGTCGCACCGGCAGCCCCCGGAGGACGGTTGAAACTTCGACGGTATCCCGGGTCGTCCCCGGAATCGCCGTGACGATCGCCCGGTCGTAGCCGACCAGCCGATTGAGCAGACTGGATTTCCCGGCATTGGGGCGCCCGGCCAGCACCAGGCTGACACCGTCGCGAAGTGTCGCGCCGAGTTCACGGGTTTCGAGCAGTGAACCGAGTTCGGCTGCGACGGCGTTGATTTTCGCCGCCACGTCCGGATCCCAGGCCAGCTCCTCTTCTGGGAAATCCAGGTGGGATTCACACTCCGCCCGAAGTTCGTTCAGAGTCCCCCAGAGCGCATCGAGGCGGCGGCTGAGCGAACCGGCAAGCTGTCGCTCCGCGACGTTCAACGCCTGTTCGCTCCCGGCGCCGATGACATCGGCGACCGCTTCTGCCTGAACAAGATCCATCTTGCCATTGACGAAGGCGCGGAAGGTGAACTCCCCCGGCTCCGCCATCCGACAGCCGGAGGAGAGCAGCAACCGGAGCAGGGCATCCGCAGTCGCCGCTCCACCGTGACAGTGAAGCTCCACCACATCGTCGCCGGTGTAGCTGGCGGGGGCTTTCATGTAGACGGCGAGCGCGCTGTCGCTGCCTGCGTGTCCGAGCAACATCGTCCGGGCATTTGCCGGAGAGAGCGGAGTCTTGCCGTGCCACACTCGGTTGCCGATGGCGAGGGCGTCGGGGCCGGAGATGCGGAGGATGGAAATCGCTCCGCCGATCCCGGTCGCGGGCGCTGCGATGTTGTCACTGGTATTCATCATTTCATACAATAGCACATCGCCCTTTCAAATGCCAGTGCCGGAAGTTTTTTTATAACTTGACAGCAAAAAAATCCGGGTTATATTAGCATAAAGTGCTGTGGAACCCTCTTTCCCGCAGCGGTCAGTTCGGCAACAGCGAAAGGAGCAATGTCATGGGGTTGGTGAAGATTACCGGTGCCCGGGTCCTGATGCGTCGAATCGTGACGCTGGTGATTCTGGTGATTCTTGCGATTGGAGCGTGGTGGTGCTGGCAGAATCGTGACTGGCTGATCTACAAGGCGCAGCGGCAGTATGACCGTCAGGCGTATGGATTGAACTGGAAGACCGACATCAGCACCGGAGGGGACAAGGCTCGCCGCGAAAACAAGGAGATCGTGATCGCCTTTCTCAAGGAGGGGCATGCGGACAGCGACAAGCTGAAGAAATCGATCTTTCCCGATCCCGGTTTCAAGGTGGTGGAGAACAACTATGTGCTGCTGCTGGTGGACTATCCGCAGGACACCTCGAAGATGTCGTCTCGCGAGAAGGCCTTCTGCGATGAATTGATCAAGCGCTACGCGGTGGATCGTTTCGCCGTCTTTCTGGTGGCGGCGCCGAAGGAGGGCGGACAGCAGGAGATCCGTCGTTTCACCTATGCCGGAGAGCGTCCCCGGGCCCTGCTGGACAAGCTGGCCGGCGGCCGTTTCATTGCGAAAAAGGCGGTGGACAGCACGCCGCAGATGAAGAGTCTCGACGTGCCGGATGTCTCGAAACTCAAGGAGCTGGTTCCGGGCGAAGGCACCATCACCGTCGGTGAGGACCCGGCTGAAGCTCCGGCGCCGGAGAAGAAGGGCACCATCACGGTCGGCGGGGAACCGGCGGCGCAGTGATTCCGGTCACCTCCTGAAGGAGGGTGTCCCAGCGGGCGAAGACGTCGTCAACGGATAGAGCGCGAATTTTTCGGGCGGCGGCTTCGCCCAGTTTGTGTCGCAATGCTTCATCGGACATGAGGCGGTCCAGCGCATGAGCGAACGCCGCCGTGTCATTTGCCGGCACAAGAAGGCCATCCTGTTCCGGCTGGATGAGGTCCTGTGGCCCGAACTGGCAGTCGAAGGCGGTGCAGGCGCAACCGGCCGCCATCGCTTCAAGCAGAATGTTCGGCATGCCTTCCGAGCGGGAGGAGAGGGCGAAGATTTCCGCTTCCGGCAGCAACTGCGCCAGTTTTCTCGTATTTCCCGGAAGAAATATTCTTCCTGCTGTCGGGGAGTTGTCGATTTTCCGCTGCAGCATTTGTCGGTCCTCGCCTTCTCCGAAAATGTGGAGTGTCCACTCCGGATGTTTCGCGCCTGCGACGGCAAAGGCGTCGATCAGATTGTCGAATCCCTTTGTGCCACATCAGGCGTCCGGCGGCGACGATCGCCTTTTTTCGGCAGGAGCCGCGGAGCGGTTTCCGGCCGCTGCGGCGGAATGGGCGGCGGATTGGGAATCACCGTGCACCGGCCCCGGTCAAGGTGATAGTAGGGAATGCAGAACTCTTCGGCCTGCCGGGTCTGGCAGACGAAACGGTCGGCCAAACGGAAAAGAAGTTTTCGTTTCCACTGCATTCCCCGGGTGAGTGTGTCCTGTGCCGGGTTCCCCCGTTCCGACAGGATCACCCGGTACCGCCCCAGCAGTTTGCCGTAGGTAACGGCGAAAATGTTGGCGCCGCAGAGAAAACTTATGATGACGTCCGGATTCAGTTCCCGGAGCATCCGACGGACGGAAAGTCGGTAGGCGATTCTTCCCTTCGGCAGCTCCCACAGCTTGAGGAGACGGATGCGGCTGTCCAGAATCCACTGACTGTTTTCCCGGCAGAACGGTTCAAAACAGCCGACCGCGACCTCATGGCCGGCTTCGGTCCAGTGATTGACCAGCCGGCTCATGACATGTTCGGCTCCGCCGTCTTTGATGCACGAAATCAGAAAAACGATTTTCATATTCTCTTCGGATATGATCGGCTCAGCTGAAATACGCCTTTTTCTGCTGCCGCCACAGTTCAAAAATAAAAAGTGTCCAGATGGAGTGTTCTCGATCTTTGCAGCTCAGATCGCACAAACCGTTGAACAGTGTTCTGGCATAGGAGAAATTCAAGAAGGGATTCTCTTTTTCCGCCTGGCCGGAGAACAGCAGCTCTTCGACCTTTTCCCGCAGTTCATTCCGTAGCCATCCGGCGATCGGAACTCCGAATCCTTTCTTCTCCCGTTCCCACAGTTTACGGGGAACATATTTCTCCAGCAGCTTTTTCAGAAGAAACTTGGTGTCGCCGTCGCGGATCATGAAGGAATCCGGCAGCGTGTTGGCAAATTCCGTGACGCTTTTCGCCAGCAGCGGAGTACGCACTTCCAGCGAATAGTGCATACTTGCCCGGTCTACTTTCGTCAGCACACTGTTCATGTAGTACACCTGGTCCAGATACTGCCAGATGCGTCCTCCCGACAGTTTTCTGCCGTCGAGCTTCTTTCCCCAGCGGTAGAAGTCTGATTTCCGAATCGGATACCGTCGTCCGGCAATCCGGTCGAAATCCTGATAGGAAAATACGTAGCTGTTGCAGGTGTGCAGTTCGGTCGATGTGAGCCAGGCCAGCCGTCTGCCGCGTTCTGCTGATACCGGAGTCAGCAGACGGCCGAGAGCATAGCGGAGAAGTCCGGGTAGCATGCGGTGCCTGCCGACAATCCGGTCAAAATTCCGGTAATGAAGGTATCCGCCGAAATGCTCGTCGCCGCCGTCTCCGGAAAGAACGACTGTTGCCAGCGGGCGCGTATTGCGGGAGAGCAGCAGCATCGGCAGCAGGGAGGAGTCGAAAAATGGCTCTCCGCAGATTTCCGGAATCTGATTCACATATTCGAAAAGCTCCTTGACAGACATGGTATACTCATGGTGATCTGTCCTCAGATATTCCGCGATTGCGCGGGCATAGGGCGCTTCGTTGTATGCGGCCTCTTCAAAACCGATGGAGAAGGTTTGAAGTTTTCCGCCGGTAAATTCCTGCGTCAAAGCGGAAATCAGCGTGGAATCGATTCCGCCGGAAAGAAAGGTGCCGATCGGTGTGTCGGCGATCAGACGGTGGCAGACGGAGTCGCGAAGCCGTTCGTCAAGCTGTTCCACCGCTTCTTCTACCGTTCCTCGGAAGGTCGAGGTAGCATCGAGATCGATCTGCCAGAACGGCCGATTTCGTACGATTGCACCGTTTTTCCATTCCAGAAAATGAGCATTCTTCAATTTGAAGGTGCTGCGATAGATGGCCCGGGGAGCCGAAATGTAACCGAACATGAGGTACTCATAGTACGCATCAGGATCAATCCGGCGTTCAAAACCGGGGAGTTTCTCCAGCGCCTGCATTTCGGAGGCAAATGCGATCCCTCCGTTTTGCAGATAATAGTACAGCGGTTTCACCCCCCACCGGTCCCGGGCGAGATAGAGGGACTCGCCGTCTGTGGCGGCAAGGGCGAACATGCCGTCGAAACGCTCCAATGCTTCGATCCCCCATTCATTGAGCGCCTGACAGAGCACTTCTGTATCACAATGAGTGGAGAATTGATATCCCCGGTCACGCAACTGTGCGGCGATCTCCCGGAAGTTGTAGAGTTCTCCATTGAATACCACGGTCCATTTTCCCCGGGTCATCGGCTGGTGACCGGCAGGAGAGAGATCCAGTACGGCGAGCCGCCGGTGACCGAACCAGCCGGAAAATTTTCCGACGGAAACCGCCTCAATCCCTGAATCATCGGGACCGCGATGGGCCAGAGAATCAGTCATCTCCCGACAGACTTCCGCGCCGTATTGCGGAAAATTGAGAAATCCGGCAATTCCACACATAGAAAAATGATACGTTTAAATTCAATTGCAAAGGGAAAAACTGTTCTGTTGCTCGTTCAGCACACCTCTTCGATCAGGTTTATCCAGCAATTCACGATTTTTTCTTCTCCTGACCATTCTTGAATTTCGCTGGCTGCTGTACCCAATTTCCTGCGGAGGGCGGCATCCCCCATGAGCTGCTTTAACGCTTCCGTAAGTGCCGGGATATCTTCTACAGGAACCAGCAGACCGTTGCTTTGATGGGTAATGAGTTCCGCTGGACCAAATTTACAATCCGCCGCAATAACCGGCAGACCGGCAGCCATCGCTTCCATCAATGCATTGGGCAAGCCTTCGAAACGGGAAGGCAGGACAAAAATGTCCGATCGTTCCAGTTCCGCATAAACATCAGTGGTGATTCCGCGAAAATGTACCCGATTTCCCAAGCCGAGCTGATTCCGCTGCTTTTTCCAACTCCTCCCGCAACGGGCCCTGTCCGAAGATGTCCAGTTTCCATTCCGGAAAATCCTTTGCCGCTTCGGCAAATGCCGAAAGAAGAAGATCTAATCCTTTCTGATGTGCCAGCCGACCGACGGCAATGAGTCGCGGATACTGGCATCGGGGCAGCTTTGCTGCACACGAAACGGTCGGACGGGGTTGGAAATCACATGAGTAATTTTTTCTGGAATACTCCAGGGAGCTTCCAGCAACAATTGTTTAATTGCATTAGTTTGCAATACGAAAGCACTGACATGTCGGAAGCCTCTCCGCAGTAAAAAGAGCCCTTTTTTGTTGAAACTGCTGAGATCATAATTCATGTCTGCCTGTTCCGATAATATGATCGGAGTTTTGCTGAATTGCAGGCTCATTGCGATTGCAACGTTGGATTTCCAGAGAAAACCGATGACGCAATCCGCCTTATATTTCAAAAAATTGCGGCGAGTTTCCCATAGCTGCAACAATCCGTCGGAATATTTCATCAAAGGCAGGTTTTCAATTTGAATCCTGGAATCCAGCGGATATATGCCTTTTTCGGATCAGCAAGATGATCCAATAGAATAGTGACATCGTATCCAGCGTTCACCAATCCGTTGCTCAGAACGCAGACACTGCGTTCTGCTCCGCCGGGTTCGATTGTCGGAATACAGACAAGGATCCTTTTTTTTCGCATGTTAACTCCAAATGATAAGTTGAATTCAAGATCACATGGATTCTCAATAGACAGCTCGTTTCCCACTGTACCATTCCGTGTAATCTCCATGGTGAAACGAGCAAGAGGTTGTTTTTTTGAGAGACTTTTTTATCCGATCGAAGCTCCCTGGTTTCAGTTTACAGCACACTTTTTTCTGCGATGTCAAAACATTATTTGATGTGTATTACCCCAAGCGGATCGTTGCAACTTTAAGCTGAAATATTATTAAAGTAGAATACATCAAAAAATAATTCTGTCAAGTGAATAATTTGATTCTATATATGGTATTTTGAAAAAATAAAGTAAAAAGATAGTGTGTCAAAAGTCAAGCTCCTTTCGCTGATTATTTGGAAATTTGTCATTGAAAGGGGTATTATGAACGACCATGGAGCGAAGGATCAGAAGCATTTTCCGCATGCAAGCGTACCGAGCTGTCATCTTTTTCTTACCTTTTCCAATTAAGCTGGCATGAGATACTGCAAAAATGTTTTCTTGTGTCAACGGCAGTGTCTCAGGAGTGATGAGAGAAAACGTTGACATCGTTCCTTTTATATATGACCGCATGAAAAGTTGCGGGTGTAACTCTGGCAATCATGGAGGGATGAACATGGCACTTTCGGACGTTTTGAACAACCTGACCGGTGCGCGCGATGCGCTGGTGACGGCGATCAACGAAAAGGGAGGTCCGCTTGACGCCACTGCGACGCTTCGGCAGTGCGCGGAGGCGGTGGAAAACCTCACGGCGGGCGGAGGAGCAACCTCTGCTGAAACCATTCCGGGACAGTTGTTTTACGCCTCCTTCTCGGAAGACTCCGAACGTGTGGAAAGCGGTCAGATTATGACCAAAATCGGCACACCGCAGTTTGTGATGGAGGATGGCGTCTCGTGCGTCAACCTTCAAAACGTTGTATTCCAGGTTGACTATCCGGTATTCAGCAAGGGCCATCCGTTTACAATCAGCTATTGGGGAAAACGTCCCGAGCAAGAATCGGCCTCAAACCCGTGCGTGTTAGGACAAGGGGTTTTCAGTGGCTATGGTATAGTTTCTATAATACATAGTTCCTCAGGGTTCAATGCATCAAACGCTCAATACTGGACGGAATGTCCGGTTGCTGATCCAACCATTTTTCACCACTATGTGGTAACGTATGACTCTCGCTACAAAATGTTTGTTGATGGGGAAAAGCTTGCTGAAAGCGAAACGGAATTCACCCTCAATATCCAGAGCAAACCGACGTATATAGGGGCGGAGGGGGCAACGGTAAGAGGGGCAATATTTTATTTAGCAAACCTGAAGATTTTCACCCGGGTTCTCTCCTCCGAGGAGATTGCACAGCTGTACGGTGAGTTTCTGAATCGGTAAATTCATCGATTTGCCCGAAATGCAGGCGAACGGCGGAAAAAAAGCATTCCATGCTGCTGAACGCCGGCGCAACAATGGCTCATGATGCGTCGCGTCCGGGAGAGAGGGCGGAGGGGTTCCGGAAGAAACCACATAAGAACTTGCATTCAAAATCCACTTTTCCCGGCAATTTTCCATAGGGAGGCGAGATCATTCAGCCGGAATGCCGACTCCAGCATCTTCCCGGCGAGTAGGAGAGCTCTCGAAGAGCGCGTCCCTCCGGCCGCGGCATCATGGCCTTATTCTACACAAATTTATCGAAATGAATGCAAAAAAGGGCCGTCGCATACCGTAATGAGGGGGGCAACAGCCCTTTTGCTTCAGGGGACTAGTTTCAGCAGCGGACCACGCCCTTGATGAAGTTGCCGCGATGGAGCTCCATATCCTCGTTGGCCTTGTCAAATTCCTCCATGGAATAGTAGTGAGTCGTCATGCCGGTGAACTTCCAGATCCCCCGCGAAAGCAACATCAGACAGCGGCGGCAGAGCCCCGCTTCGTACATGATCCTGCGCTCATGGCAGTTGATCGTGTCGATCGCCTTGAAGTTCCACAGCTTGTAGTCGATGGTGCGTGGCCCGTTGTTGTGGTATCCGCCGATGCCGACTCGGCCGTGCGCGCAGACCAGTTCGCCCGCCAGCTGCAAGCCGTCCTCGGTGCCGGTGAACTCCATCACGTGCGGGAAGCCGATGCCGAAGATGTCGGTCTTGTGTCCGTCGCGGGTCAGGTCCGGCGTGCCGATCGCCGTCCAGTCGAGCCGGTATTCCGCCGGAATCTCCTCCGGCGCGAGCACCTCGGTCGCCCCCATTTTCTTCGCATTTTCCCGCGCCTCCGGGCGCTTGTCGATCGCGACGATGTCACCGTAGCCCATCGCCCGGAAGAGGGTGATCATGCCCAGCCCCATGTAGCCGGCACCCACCACAGCGATCGGGTCGCCGAGCGTGGTCCACGGCATTTTCAGGGCGGCGGAGAGCAGACAGGCGAGCGGTTCGACGATGGCGTCCTCGTCCTTGAGGTTGTCCGGCACGTGGCAGGTCTTCTCCGGCTCCATGACGATGTATTCGCGGTATCCGCCGCCGCCTAGGCCGGTCACCCGGTCGCCCTCTTTGAAGTCAGCGACGTTCCGTCCGCACTTCGCCACGACGCCGACCGTCTCGTGGCCGAACACTTCACCCGGCTTTGCGGTCGACCACGGATACCACTCCGAATGGCACATCCCGGTGTAGGTGACTTTGACCAGCAGCTGGTCGTCGTTGATTGCCGGAACCGGAACATCGATGATCTTACTTCTGCGGGGACCGGTCATGACGATCTGTTTCATGAATTCAACTCCTTCCATGTTAGGTTTTGTCAAGCCACTTTTGTAACTTTTTTCCAGTTTTTCTTATATTCGAAGCGTAATTCCCTTACCCATGTAACCATAGGTGTCGTTTTTTGCTAAAATCAAAACTTATTGTATCTCTGTTTCTGTTCTTCAAAAGATATTTTCTAGCACTTCACACCGGCAGCGGGTAAGCCATCGTTCCCAACCTTCCATCGACCGCGAACGTTCCAGACATTCGCCGATAATATGCCACATGCGAAAAACGTGTGAATTCGAAGCCTCTGTCTTAAGGTGTCGGATGCAATCCGCAACCAAGAGTTTTGTCGAGTAGCCTCTATGTTCAAAAATATCCTTTCGTTCTCCTTAAAATGGCGGTGAATTTCTCAACCTTTCCTACGGCATCTTTCGAAGACCAGGAGGTGAAACGAGTTGATTCACCATAAGCTTATGCTGCAATTGGTTTGTTAATAATCGCCCCTTCAATAACTTCGCCTTTAACCACATATCGCCACAACGCAACCATCAACTGACGCGCGAGCGCGACAATGGCGGTTCTCCGACTACGTCCTTTTTGCGCAAGGCGGTCTTTCCATTTTTTTGTCAACCAACTTTCCGGTTGCCAGCGATACCACAGCCATGCACATTCAATCGCCATTTTTCGCAGACTTTTGCGTCCTGCTTTGCTGATTCCCTGATCTCTTTTCATTGTCCCACTGGCATATGGACATGGTGTCAATCCGAAAAATGCGGCAAATTGTTTTCCCGTGGCAAAACGGTGAAAATCTCCGATCTCCCAAGGCAAGTGCCGTGACAAACGATCTCCGACACCTTTAAACTGTTGCAATTTTCTGACCGTTTCTGCCGTCGAATCAGTGTTGCCATTTTGTTTGGAAGTTTCTTCATCGTGATTCTGGAATTTCTGGATGGTCTGTTTCCAATCAGCCAGTTCTTTCTCGAACAACTCCAGTTCGGCAAGCAAATTGGGAAGCCGAAGCAACAACAAGCTGGGACATTCTGCCCATTCCGGCAATTTCGACCATTTTCTAATTGCCTTGCGCCACTCTACCGCCGTCCGGTGTGATTTAAAACCTGGCAACGGTGTGCGTTCTATCAAAGAAATCATTTGAGCGTTTACGCGATCTATTGATTTTTTGATACGATCCCATTCTCGTTCCGCATCCCGACGACCTTCCTCTTCCAAGGACGGGATGTAAACTGTTGGTATATGATCCGAGGGGTGCAAGGCGGCAAGGAATTTTGCATCAAGTTTGTCCGTCTTGATCGTCTTTCCACTCATAATCACTTTCAACTTGTTGATCGGAAGGATATGAACATTCGCATCAAGTGCAATCAACTTACGAGCTGGCCAGTAGCCATAGCGACCTGCTTCATAGAAAACATCTACGCGTTTGCCACTATGAAGCAAATTTGTGACCAGCTCAAACACGCGATCCTCTTTGCTTTGATCAACCTTGTCTTTCAGACCGTAATAACTCATTTTTCCCGCTTCCCAGTCCTGAACGGCTGTTGCCCAGAGACTGCCTCCCATATCAATTCCGACACTTATCTGGTTCTTGACTTGACTTTCACTGCGAATGGCATTACCTTTTCTCTGCATTTTTGAGCTCCTTTTTCGGTAATTTGGTTTGAGTAAATTTCCAAAGTTACTCGACAAAGGAGTTCTTTTCTACTCCGACAATTGCTTGTCACCTATACATGGTATCTTTTTCTGGTTGAAGGCCGTTTTCGCGGTACGAAGCGTACGCGCAGGACGTGTTTCCTGCAATTTAGTCCGCAGTTCCGCTTGCATTTCGTCTGTTTATAGTATACTTTCCGGAAAAGAATATGACTTCTCGAAAACAATCAAAAAACTATGCGTTTTCAATCAAAAGATGAGAATCCGTACCGCACGGAACAGTTTCAGCGGATCCCGGTGAACGAAGATTTCCCGGTGGGAGTGCCCGATTTCAACACGCGGGACGAGCATCCCGATATCGGTCCGCATATTCACGACCTGTTCGAAATCGGCTACTGCTTCGATGGAACCGGACTCTTTCTGATCGGCGACAAGATCCTCTCCTTCAAGGCGGGAGACGCCGTTGTCATCAACACGCACGAAGTGCACATCGCGCGCGGCACCCCCGGCAATACCACCAGCTGGGGATTTCTGCATCTCGATCCGGTCCGCCTGCTCGCGGACAATCTCGGCAGCTATTCGGAGAATCTGAAACTGTCGCACTACTGCGGCGCATCGTTCCGCAACATCATCGACGGCGAGACCCATCCGGAAATCACCCGGTGTATTCTGCAGATTCTGCTGGAGGTCCGCGACCGGCCGGAACACTACCGTTCGATGGTCCGCAGCCTGACCTGGCGGCTCATGCTGCTGCTGAACCGTTATTACAACGTCAACGAGTCGATCGATCCCCGGCAGGATTACCGGGATATTGAACGCATCATGCCGGCGCTTCGTTTTCTGAACGACCACTACAACGAGAATGTCGGCATTACGAAGCTTGCGGAGCTCTGTTTCGCGAGCGAATCGAACTTCCGCAAGCTGTTTCACCGCGCGATGGGATGTGCGCCGCAGCCCTATCTGCAACGGCTCCGGCTCAACGCGGCCGCAGCGCTGCTGAAGAATTCGGATGCGTCGATCCTCGAAATCGCGCAGCGCTGCGGCTACAACAACTTGTCAAACTTCAACCGGCAGTTCCGGGAGCGGTTCGGCACTCCGCCGCGCTCCTTCCGGAACGGGCAGGGGCTGACCGCCGCCCGGCTGCTGAATTGATCCGCCCGGCGGTCAGTTCCGTTTCTGGCCGTTGGCGAAATACTCCAGAAGTTCCGGCCGGACCGGCGGGATATCCATCGGAATGTTGCCGTGTCGCATCGAATGGTGGGCCATCGCTCCCGCCGCAACAGCGTTGCGCGCCGCAACCGGGGAGACGACCGGATTTTTGCCGGTGCGGACGAAGTCGAAGAACGCGTTGACGATCTCAGGATCCGAGCCGCCGTGGCCCTCGTCAGTGGCTTTGAGATGGTAGATGATGTCCGGTTCGCTGCGCGAGCCCCGCCGGGTCCAGACGTGGATCCGGCAGTCGCCGAAGTCACCGATGTTCTCGACCCTGCCGCGGGTGCCGATGAAGGTATAGTTCCGTTCGGCGTCCGGCGTGTACATGCACTGTTCGTAGGAGGCCTGCACTCCGTTGTCCAGTTGCATGAGCATCATGTTGTGATCTTCGACGTTCAGATCCGGATCAAGCCCCTTGAGTTCCAGCGGCGGCCAGCACCCCGGATCCCAGGAGATTTTGCGGTCCGGCGCCTCTCCCGGAGCCAGACGGCCGGTGGTGCGGTTGTAGACGGAGAGCCGCCCCATGCCGACGACGCGGGTGGTGTAACCGCCAGCCAGCCAGTGGATCACGTCGATGTCGTGTGCGCCCTTCTGCAGCAGGAGGCCGTTGCAGGTTTCACGGCGGGCACACCAGTGACGGAAGTAGCAGCTGCCGTAGTTGATGAAGTGACGCACCCAGACGCTCTGAATTTCTCCGATGAGGCCGGAGTCGATAATCTCTTTCATCTTGAGAATCGACGGCACGTAACGCATATTGTGCCCGATGAACAGCTTGGATCCGGTCCGCCATGCGGTTTCCAGAATCCGGTCGCACCCCTCCACCGAGAGCGCCATCGGCTTTTCCAGATAAACCGCCTTGCCCGCTTCGAGTGCGGCGACGGCGATCTCCTCGTGGTATTGGTCGCGCACCATGATGCAGACGGCGTCGACGTCGGGGTTGGCAAGCAGTTCCTTCCAGTCTGAACAGAGATATGCCCGACTGTCCGGATGTTCCTCCCGGTAGCGTTCGAGCATGGCGGGATTGCGGTCACAGACCGCGCTCATTTCCGCGGTATCGCGCGGATAGTTTTTTTCAATCAAAGCCGCGCGGAGTGAGAAATCCGCGCCGATCAGTCCGATGCCGGTCTTTTCATTGCGCACCTTCCTGTTTTTGCATGAATTCGGTTCGAAGTTTGATGGCGTTGCCGCGAAAGAATTTCTCCTGCTCTTCCGGCAGGCCCCAGCGATAGTAGAGACTGCCGACGAATTCGAAATAGAGCTGCCAGAACTCCGCCAGGCGCAGTGCGCGCCGGTTGCAGGCTTCGACTCCGTAAAATTCGTCGGTGGCGAAGTGGATTTTGTCGTTGAAGAACCGGTTGGTGCCGTCGTGGGCGCGTCGGTCGAGAATCTCCCGCAGGGCATCCACCGAACGCAGGTACCCGCTCACATCGCAGCGGATGTTTCTGTAGTAGTAGAGGTTGTGCTGCATCTCCTCCAGATGGGGATAGCCCTGATGGCCGGCGATGATCTGAAGCTCTGGGAACGCTTCGGCGATTCCCGCCAGATGGAGCGGACGCATGTTTTCCGGCCCGAAGCCGTGCGGCCGTGCCGGATCGTAGGGAGAGCCGTGTGCGATGAGACCAGTATGGAACAGGATCGGCATGCCGAGCTTCTGCGCCCGTTCGTAGAGCGGATAGTATCCCTCGAAGTTGTAAGGATGGAGCTGTTTGTACGGTTTCAGGCCGACGAAGCCCATCTCGCGGAGTGCATCGATCCGGTCCGGTTTGTCGTGGTCCAGGTCGAGGAAACCGAAGGCGAGGAAGAATCCGTCGTAACGCTTGACCGTGTCGAGCAGCTCCTGCCGGTCGGCCAGCCGGATGTTGTCGAGAGAACCCACCCCGGAGAGATCCATCAGCCAAATCTGCTCGAAGACGCCGGACTCGACGATCCGGTCGATTCCCTGCGCCTGATGGGCGAGATGAGCGTGCGCGTCGATCAGTTTCATACCGGTCTCCCGTCAGATATTGAACTTCGGGGCGGTGGCGGTTTTGACGTCGGTGACGATCAGCAAATTCCGGTGGTGCCGTGCGTGAGTGACCGGATAGTCGTCGCCGGGTTCGCCGAGTGCGGAGATGCGCAGCACGGTGTTCGCCCAGAAGAACTCCTGTGATTCGTTGCGCGTCATGAGCAGCATACGGCGTGCGCCGAGACACTGTTTCATGCCGAGGGTAATGGCGCGGCGGGGGAAGTTTTCCAGATTGCCGCCGACCCCCTTGTGGCGGGTTGCGTCGATTGTGCGGGTGAATTCATTGATCGAGAGGATGCGCGGGTCGGAGTCGCGGACGCCCGGTTCCGGTTCGTTGAAGGCGACGTGACCGTGGATGCCGATTCCTCCGTAACAGACTTCGATCCCGCCGGCCTCTTCGATCATGCGGGGGAGTGCGGCGATGTTCTCCGGTGAGGGGAAGATGATCTGTTCGCGGGGCATGAGCAGATCGGGGCGGATGCGGTTGAAGAGGAGCGGGCCGATCTGGCCGCGGAAACTCAGCGGATGGGTCTCCGGGATGAGCCGGTCGTTGTCGTCGCAATATTCATCCATGAAGAAGAAGCGGACGTTTTTCAAACTGAGGTTGAGATAGTTGATCTTCTCCGCCATGATCCGATAGGGCTGAGTTGGTCCGACCGGCATGATGAATGATACAATTTTATCACCCTGAGCCGCTTTTTGAAATTCCCGGACCATCTCGTCGGCGAGGAACTCATAGACCTCGTCGAGCGTTTCGAACACCTTGAGCTGCCCGGCGGCTTCCTGGACCAGTTCTTCCACGGAGAGAGCCAGGATTCTTCTCACTTCTTCGGAACGTTTCATGTTTTTCCTCCTTGTTCCGGATTTCCGCCCGGACCGTTTTTTTTTCATTTCATGGGGCAGGCGGATGATTCTCCGCCGACCTTCGATGTTTCCGGTTGCAATGATACTATAAGCGTGTATTTTAAAAAAAGAAAATAATAAAATTGATGCATTTTTTGTCACAAATGACGCAATTGGGGGAAATATGGGGAAAATCAGGATTCTCAGCCGTCCGGAACCGAATACTCTGCCGGATTTCCCGCTGCCGTTCCATGTCCGTTCGGTGGGGGAGCAATGACAGCGACTTCGGCTGGAAGGAAACGGTTCCCGGAGAGAAGAAACAGTTTGTTCAGCTTTTCTGGACCGTGGCGGGGAGCGGACGCATCGTCCTGCCGGACCGGGAGTTCGTTACCTGTGAAGGGGAGGTGTTTCACCATCTGCCGGGCGAGGACCACAATCATTTCACCATCGGCCGGAAATGGCATTACTACTGGTTTACGCTGGATGGCGCGCAGGCGGCGGATTTCATCACCTCCTATGGTTACGGAGCTGGATCACACTACGCCGGAGAGTGTCCGGTGAAGCTGTTCCTCGAACTGGAACTGCTTCTGCAGGAACGCACGCCCTACGCCCTTCGTCACGCGGTCTCGGTGGCGGCGGAAATTCTCGCGCTTGCTGGCGGGCGGCTGCACGAGCGCGGCGGTCGTGACATCGTTCGGAGATTCATCGAGATTGCGCAGGAGTCCCCGCTGGATACCCGGCTGAGCGCTTCCGCGGTTGCCCGGAAACTGGGAGTGCATCGTACAACACTCAACCGTCTTTTTCTGCGCGAGATGGGGATGACGCCCGGAAGCTATTTGCAGGAGCTGCGGCTCCAGCATGCACTTTCGTTGCTGCGGGAGACGGAACTGCCGATCAAGGCGATTGCTGCGGAATGCGGTCTGCCGTATGCTGGTTATTTCTGCCGTTTGATCCGGCGCATAACAGGGCTGCCGCCGGTTGCCTACCGGAAACAGAGCGGGGTGGATTGAGCGGAACGGAAGGGGGTCAGCGCCGGTCGTTGCGGAAGTTCCCGGGGAGATGCCGCGGAGTCTCCGGAATTCGGCGGAGAAATAGAGGCTTCTGATATCCGAGCCGGAATGCGATTTCCTTGACCGGAAGAGTGGTTTGCATCAGCAGCTCTTCGGCTCTCTTCATGCGCTGTTCCAGCCGGTAGTGGTACGGGGTCATCCCGAAAGTCTGCTGAAATTTCCGATTCAACGTGGGCAGTGAGAGGTGGAAGCAGCGGGCGACCTCCTCCATCAGCAGCGGTTCGGCGGCGGTTTCCTCGAGGAAGTCGCGGATGGCGCACAGATCCTGCGGCAGCGGCCGGGGCTGGTGGGCGTTCGCGAGAAATTGCAGCAGTTCAAAACAGATTCCCGAGTTGACTTCTCCGCTGCGGGGATCCTGAAGTGTTTCATGGATCAATGGTTTCAGGCGGTCGAAGATTTCCTGCAGCCGTTCGCCGTCGGCCAGCGGGAACACGTCGGTCCGGTCGAGGTGCAGTTGTTCGAGCAGCGGGGTGAGGCCGGAGCCGTGCAGAACGAAGGTCATGAGGCGGGTCGGCTTCCCGGGCTGAAAGTAGTAATCGTGATTGCGGTTGCGGTGCAGCAGACAGAGGTCGCCCTTTTCGGCCGCGAAGGCGCGTTTGCCGCTCCGGAACCACAGCTCCCCTCCATGACGTATTCGATCGAAAGAAACGGCTGGTGGACCCGCCGGATGTAGCGGAACTCGTTCCACAGCATGATGGAGCAGAAGGTCGCATAGAGGACCGGGCGCGGTTCGGAGTGAAAGTGTTTCCAGTATTTTTCGATCCATTTATCCGCCCCGCAGGCGTAGACGACGTATCCTTTTCCGTCATAGCGTTCGACGGAAACCTTCTGATTCAGAAACGGTGACAGATCGAAAATCGGGCGCATATGATGTTTTTCATATATTTTTTACATTATTTCCTATCTAAAATACCATTTCTCCGGAATTTTTCAAGCGGGAGTCTGGTATACTATGTAGCGTGGACGGAATAACCGGGAAAGGAGAGACGATGCTGATTGCCGAGACGAAGACGCCCCCGCGGGCTGGAACAGTTTCGACTGTTATATGGGTTCGATCAACGAGGAGCAGGCGCTGGCCAATCTGGAGCTGTTCGTGAAGAAGCTGAAGCCGGCCGGATACGAATACTTCTGCCTCGACGCCGCCTGGTATGCCGATGGCGATCAGGCGTGCAACGAACGGCTGCGCCGGGTCGGGCAGTTCCGCAACATGCACCTGGATCCTTATGGGCGGTTTGTGCCGTCGCCGGTGAACTTTCCGCACGGGTTGCGGGCTCTCGCCGACCGCTGCCATGAGAACGGCGTCAAATTCGGCGTCCACATCATGCGGGGGATGCCGCGGATGGCGCTCGAACGGAACACGCCGATCAAGGGGACGAATTTCCGGGCGCGCGACATCTACGACCCCGACAACTTTTGTTCGTGGTGCGGCTACTGGGTGGCGACCGACGCCTCGCATCCGGGCACGTTCGCCTATTACCGGAGCGTGGTGGAGTACCTCACCGAAGAATTGACGGTGGATTTCATCAAGCTCGATGACGTGGTGGAGCATCCGGACCATGTGGCGCTGTTCGGGAAGGCGCTGGATTCGGTTCCCCGCCCGGTGCTGCTGAGTCTCTCGCCGGGGGGCGGAGGATATCTGGCGCGGCAGCTGGAGGGAGTATGTCCCCTGCGGCAACATGATCCGGGTGACGCCAGACGCCTGGGACGACGACCGGACCAATCTGCTCAAACTGCGCCGCTGGTATGAGTTCGAGGATCTGAGCGGTCCGTCGCTGTGGGCCGATCTGGACATGCTGCCGCTGGGGGCGCTGCAGGTGACGATTCCGCCGGAACTCGCATTGCCGCAGGGATCGGCGCGACAGAGCAGGCTGACGCCGATCGGAAAAAAGGTGATGATGACGATCTTTGCGATGAGCTGTTCGCCGTTGATTTTCGGCGGGGATCTGCCGCAGACGCCGGAGGAGGACATCGCGCTGGCGACCCATCCGGAGGTGCTGCGCTGCAACCGGAACGGCGTCGTCGGCAGGCGGGTCAGTCTGATGCGTCACATCGACGTCCGCAAAGCGCCGTGCAAAAGTGATTCCGCTCACGGCTGGCTGGGAATTTTCAGCGTCAACGCCGATGCACGGCGGGTGAAGCTCTCGCTGCGCAGCTCGGGTTTGCGACCATTCCGCCGTTGTACGACATCTGGGGGAATACCCGGTTTCCATCGGGCCGGACGGCATGCTCGAACTCTATCTTCAGCCGTATGACTGCGCATTCCTGAAGTATTGATGGTTTCGCCGGCAATCTGATTGGTTCCGACGGGGGATTTGTGCCCGGGATGGATTGAAATTACAACTGATTCTACAGCAACATAAAGGGATGGTTTCATGATGGAGGTTGCAATCCGATGCCCGAAGCGGGGAACGGCCTGTTCCCGGCAGATCAACCGGGTTTTGCGGGAGGCGCCGGCGGGTTCCCGGATCGTCTTTGAACCGGGCGAGTATCTCATCGATGAAAAACTCCTGCTGTGTGACCGGAAGAAGCTGTTTCTCGACGGGGCGGGGGCGACGCTCGTCCTGCGCAACGACCGCGAACGGAACTACCGGTACAGTACCGATGGAATGCATGTGGAGCGTTGCAGCGACATCACCATCGCCAATTTCCTGATCCGCGCCCAATATCCCTCCAATACCGGTTACCGGGTGCTGGAGGTGACGCCGGAACATGTTGACATTCAGTGTCTCTCCGCGTTTCCGCTGACGGGAAAAGAACAGTTCATCGCCACTGCAATGTTCGGGAAAAGCGGCCGTCCGCTCGGACTCTACTGGTTTTCCACGCCGAATCAGGATGGAATTCGCAGTGTGCTGGCCGATGAGCTGACCACCACGGCTCCGGAGCTGGTGGATACGCCGCACCAGCCGCTCGGCGGCAACCGGTTCCGGATCTTCCACCCCCGGGAATCCGCCGGCAGGCTCCGGCCGGGGATGCATGGCACCTTGCTTCACACCAACTACGGACTCTCCTGTTTCGTTTTCCGGGACTGTTCGGGGGTGACGATCGAATCGGTGGAGATTCAGGACTTCGGCGGCATGGGATGCGTCATCCTGCCGCGCTGCCGGGATTTCACTTTCCGCCGGTTCCGCTGCCGGACTCCCGACCGGGAACGGCAGCCTTACTCCTGCACGCTCGACGCGATCCACACCACCGGCCTCGGCGGAAAGCTCCTGATGGAGAACTGTTCTTTCGAAGGGGTCGGCGATGATATTCTAAACACTCACGCCGTGCCGCTCCATGTGGTTGCAAGGCACGGGGCGGAGCTGGGGCTGCGTTTGGACAAACCAGGAGCGCGTTTCCCGGAACGGTGGGGGGAGGGGGGGATCTGCTCGCGGTCTATGACGGAGAAAATTTCCGGCGGAAAACGCCGGTGGTGATCCGCTCCATCACGCAGGACCGCCTGACGGTGGAATCCTCCGCCGGAACGGACGAGGTACAGGTGGGGGATTACCTCCTGAATACCGCCTACTGTCCGGAGATCACGGTGCGGAACTGTGTCGCGGTCAACTGCCGTTCCCGCTTCTGCCTCGAGGCGGCGAAGAGGGCGGAATTCTCCGGTAACTACTTCGATATGTGCTCATTCAAGGCGCCGATCTACATCAGCTGCTCATTCCGGCGCTGGGCTGAGGCGGGAATTGTGGAAAACATCTCCATCCACGACAACGATCTTTTCTGCACCCGGGATCCGCTGGATGTCGAGACGCACCGGGAGGCGGTATGGGTGCGCATCGGCGAACCGGAACCGGAGCGGGTTCGGAATCGCTACCGGAACATCCGGATTTTCCACAACCGCATTAGGGGTGAGGTGGCGGTGTCGCACACCGACGGCCTGGCGATAGAGGAAAACTGGTTCGACATGGCTCCGGAAAAGGCGGTACGAACGGAATTCTGCACACAGGTTCGTATCGAAGCAAACCTGCACCGCAATCCTTCTGAAAAGAGCTTTTTATCATTATTTTCAACCATTTAAAAAAGGAGAGGTGAAACGATGCGCAACCGATTCTTTCCCCGAGAATTCCATCCACGACATCCGGCTTCCTTTTTTCCTTTTCCCACATCGTCAGCAGTTCGTCCGGTCCGGTCCCGTCGGAATTTTACTTTGATCGAACTTCTCGTCGTCGTTGCGATCATCGCCATTCTTGCGGCGCTGCTGCTGCCCGCGTTGAACCGGGCGAGGGAGAACGGCCGCGCCACCTCCTGCACCTCGAACATGCGCCAGATCGGCAGCGCGGTTGCGCTCTATGCCGCGGACAACAACGATCTGCTGGTGCCATGGTATTACAAGGACGATGTTTCCGGAACCAGCTGGCGCTGGACCGTGCTGCTCTGGGGAAAGACGCCCACGAAGGCGAACAGCATGTACTACAAGGGAACCTATCTGAATGTGGCTCTTTTCATCTGTCCGACGCAATCAATGATCAAACCGGAGGAGACGAGCCGGAACGTTGCGTCGCCGGGGATCAACGAGCCGGAGCAGTCCGGGTGGGGCTGGTGGAATTCTTACTCTCATTACGGGGTCAATATCGATCTCTATCCAACGGCAAGTACGACGGAATTGCCGAGGAGCTACCGTCTGGGGTATTACCGCAGCCCCCTCGCTCAAGTTGTGGCTGACCGACGCCAATTACAGTTACGGGGGCGGCCTGTATGAGCCGCGTCTGGGGTATTACCGGTGGATGTCGAATACATCCGGCGCTCCTGCTTCCTCCTCCGGCTGGGGAATCCCGAGCGGACGCCATTCCAGCTGTACCAACACCCTCCATCTGGATGGCCATACCGGCAAGATCAGAATTCTCAATCAGAGTGCACCCTATCTCTCCCCGGGATTGAGACGCTCTGAGGATAAGGCATCACTGCTCGGTTATACGAAGTGATGGAAATTTACGGATTTAGGATTTGAAAAAAGGAGTTTGTTGATGAAATTATCTCTGGTGTTCATGTTATTTTCCATCTTGCCGGCAGTATCGGCCGGACGTCTGCTGATCGATTCCGACGGGACGCTTCGGAACGAGAAGCACGAGCCGCAATTTTGACCGGCGTCGTCATGTCGCATCAGACGACGGCAGAAATCACCCGGTTCGGGAAAAAATTTCGCGGCTGTTACCCGGAAGAATACCGCTGGATCTATGAGACGTTGCCCACTGTGGAGTACTGGAAAAAGCTCGGTTTCAACTCCGTCATCTCCATGAACGACCGATATGCCCTGCGGATCTTCTTCCCCGATTACGAGCAGAATCGGTCGATGGATCCCTACACCCACTACGACCGCGGCATCCGTACACTGGGATTGAAGAAAAGCCGGCTGCATTGGAGCTCCGAGCCGGTGGAACAGCTCAAAACGCTGCTCCGGAGCTACCGGGATTTTCCGTTCTTCGCCGACTGTTACCAGCCGACGGGCGGGTATCGTCCTGATCTGGATAAGCTGTTCCCTCCGGAGGTGCTGACGAAACGCCGAATCACTTCGCATCCGCGGGACATTCCGTTTCAGCTCGGGTCCCCTGAGGGGCGTGATCGGCTGTTCCGGCTCTACACCTACATGGTGAAGAGTTACACGGAACTCGGCGTTTCGCCGCTGGCCTACCGGATGATTACCGAGAACCGCTACCGGGACTACTCCGACGGCAACCGGAAACGGTTCGAAGAGCGGCTGCGGAAAAAATTCGGAACGCCGGAGGCGATGAACGCCGCGTGGAACACCCGTTACGCTTCGTTCGGCGATGCGGCGAAACTTTCGGAGTCGAAACAGTACTACTCCCGTTCCGGCAGAGGTTGAATTCAGCAAAATGGAGCAGGAGCAGGCGGCATCTGCGTTTGCCGAACTTCACAAGTTGGTGAAACAGCTTGACCCCGGCTCGTATGGTATCGCAGTGCAGAATCTCGGGCGTCACATGTACCGTGACATCACCTGCAACTTCAACCTTTACCTCATGAATCAGCCGCTGCAGGTTGTTTCGTCCGGAACTGGCAACTACACTTTCAACAATCTGGAAAATGTTTCCGATGAAACCCCGTTCGGCGATGCTCCCTCAGTGTCGGAGGAATTGAAGGAGTCGCTGATCCGCGAAGCGTTCTACCGCACACTCGCCCGGAACAAGCTGCTGGTCAATCTGGAGGCGTACGGTGCCGGGGCCAGGGTTTCGGCGCAATCGTTCCATTCGGTTCTCTGGCGGGAACTTGCCACCGGTCACGCCGCGGTCGAATTTCATGAGTGGGGAGGGCTGCGGGACGATCCGGCCAATAAGAATCCCACCAGCTTCAGGCTGCTCAACCCGAACGCCGCTCCTCCGGAATCCTTTGCCGGGGTCCGGGCGATGCGGAAAGAGGCGGAGCCGCTGCTGGATTTCTTTGCGGTGCGCGGCAACCGGCCCCGGGCGGAGATCGCCTTTCTCTTCTCCTACCCGACCGTGCTGCTGGATCACGCCATGCGGCAGCGCAACACCGCGTTTCTGACTGAACTTGCGGTACCGCTCACCTTTCAGCACTACGCATACGATGCGGTGTTCGAGGAGGCGATTCCGCAAACTGACCTGAGCCGGTACCGGATCCTTTTCGCCGCGGGCGTCGCCGGAACTTATGATGCCACGCTCCCGGCGCTGGAAAAGTTCGTGAAGGAGGGCGGCACGCTGGTCCTCTCCGGCGCGGCGATGGACCGCAACGAATACGGTGTGCCGATTCGGAATCCGCTCTCCGATGGAATCACCTTCCGGAACCGCGCGAACGGTAAACTCGGGCTGGTGAAGCCGCTCGGCATCGTGGCGAAGGACTCCCGGTCCCTGAAACTCTCTCCGCCCTGGAAATCCCTCGCCGAGGTGAATGGTTCGCCGATTCTTGCGGTGCGCGACTACGGCCGGGGGGCGGGTGTACGCCTTCTCCGGAGAGATGCAGGATTACGCCCGGGCGGTGCTGCTGAAGGAGGTGCTTGCGCCGGTGGCGAAACTCGCTCTGGTTCGTGCCGTCGATCGGGACGAAGAGGTGCCGAACATCGAGATCATCAAGGCGCGTTCCGGTTCGCTCACGGCGTGGTACATCAACAACGTCAATTCGACGGCGAAACAGATCCGCCTCTCCGCGCCCGAACTTGCCGGAATGGCGGTGGTCGATCCCATTGCCCGGGAACGCTATGCGGTGGAGGCTGGTTCCGTTCTGTTGAAGGTCGATTCCGCCAGTTGCCTCATTCTGGTCACCGGACCGGAGGCGGATTTGAGACGGCGATTCGGTGAGATGCCGGCCGTTTCACCGGCGGAGATCTCCCGTCGGTATGAGGCGGAAATGGAGCGGCTTCGGAAGGCAGGGCGGAACATTCGCCCCTCGCTCCATGTCAGCATCGAAAATTTTGCCAATGCCGGATTCGACAACGCGCAGAAGTGGGGAGACCGATACCGCCTGGAAGGAGGATGGGAAACGGGATCTCGTCCAGCTGCCGTTCCATGAGAATCCGTTCGGCGATTTGCGGTTTGAGATCATCCGCTTCGACTACAACGAGAATCGGAGCTGCATCGCGCTCAAGTCGAAGAACAGCCCGGAGTATCCCGCCGCGGTGAAGAACATTCCGCTGACCGGGCGTTTCGCCTCGGTTGCGTTCCTGCTTGGCGGTACCCATGTCCGGCCCGGAGAGACGGCGTTGGAGATCCGCTTTCACTTTGAGGACGGCAGCTCCATCACGGTTCCGGTGGTGGCGGGGAAGGATTTCGGCAGCTGGATGCTCGAGAAGAACTCTGAAGAACTGAACCGCAACTGCGTCTGGAAAAACCGGGATAACCGCGGACTGTTCGTCTTCGAGTGGTTCAATCCGGAGGCGGCGAAGCCGCTCGCCTCCATCAATCTTATCTCACGCAGCGGGGAGACTACTCCGATAATCTGTGCGATTACGGCGCTTCCTTCGGTCTACCGGAAGAGTTACCGGCACCGGATCGAGCTTTCCGAGGCGATGCCGCGCACCGAGCGGCCGGAGCGGATGCAGTGGGATGGGGACATCCTCCGTTCGAAGACGAATTTCGTCTGGATCTTCACGCCGAAAGGAAAGACGCTCCCGCTGACGGAACGACAGTGGAAGAACGCGGTTGTCCGCTTCTCCATTGCGATGGAGCCGAATGAGTACGGCGTACGGCTCGCGTTCGACCGGATGGGAATGGGGCCGCGTGGACTGCGCAACGGTCGTGCAATGCAGCCCTCACCGAAATCCTGGACCTTCACCGACAACACACTGTCACCGTTTATTCGGGGCAAGGGAAGCACCGGGAAATGGGTTGAGGCGGAAATCCCGCCTCTACAACGCAAGCTGTACCGGTGAGGGTATTGAACCGCTGGAAGAGCTGACCTCTCTGATGTTTTCCAGCTTCATCAAGGCGCCGATCAAACTGCGTTTCCTGCGCATCGAATACGACGATTGACGGGGAGGTTCAGCCGCCGATCGGCAGGGAGTTCTGCCGGTGGATGAGTTCGGTGAGCTTGACCACGTTGACGCCATCCTCCATCGTAATCGGATAGGGGATTCCGTTGCGGATGGCGTCATAGACATCCAGCCACATCGTGTCCTGCGAGTAATAACCGGTCGCCTGCGTGCCGACGCCGGACTCCTTTCGCGCGCCCTTCTGCAGGGTGTGACCACGGCCCGCTTCGACCGGAATCTCCTCGCTGATCAGTTCCAGATGTTCCTGGTTGCCGTAGAACAGCGGATAATTTCCCCTCTTCCGCATGGATTTCCGGCAGCTGGAATCCCGGCTTCAGGTATTTGAGACGCAACACCTTGCCTTCGTTCGGCACAGTCAGCGCTCCGCGGTCGCCCCAGACCTCGTACAAGTTCCCCGGCAGCGCACAGGCGGAGGAGATTTCGATATCCGCGACGCAGCCGTTTGCCGCCTTCAGCAGGATCTTGATCTGATCGTCGGCGTCGCCGGCGGAGAAGTTGTGCTGAAGATCGCTCCACACGTCGACCACCGGCGAGCCGAGCAGCTGAAGCGCCTGATCCAGAATGTGCGGGCCCCAGTTGTTCAGCATTCCGCCGCAGAAACGGTTCAGCGTCTGCCAGTCCCGCCGTCGGCAGTAGATGGGGTGCCGGTACAGCTTGATCATGGTGATTCTGCCGAGAATTCCCTGCGAGAGAATCCGCCGGATGTGGTTGAACTCCGGTTCATAACGGCGGTTGAACCGCAGGAAGAGCCTGCCCGGATAACGCTCGGAAGCCTCCTTGAGACGCATGACCTGTTCGACGCTCACGGCGATCGGTTTTTCAATGACCACGTATTTCCCGGCCTCCAGCGCCTGAATCGCCTGCGGCGTGTGGTCCGCATTGCGGGTGGCGATGGTGACGAGTTCGACCTCCGGGGCTGCGAGCAGCTCCGGGAGCGTGGCGAAGGTGCGGATGCCCGCCGCTGCGGGGGGCAGATCGAGAAGACGGTCGGGGGCGGTGTCGCACCCGGCGGTGATTTCGAAGAGGTCCGGATAAGAGGCGAGTTCCGGGATGTGCATCTGGCGCCCGGCGCGACCGAGGCCGCAGATCCCGACTTTGATTTTCGGCTTCATTCCAACTCCTTTTGGCTGTACAAGAGCATCAGACATCGAGGCTGAAAAATAATATACCACGTCCCGGTGGAATGACAATGCAGAAAATCGACAATGATTTGTACAAAAGGGATGTTCCGGATCCGGCGAGGAACTCCTCCTGCCGGAGCCGGAACATGGAGGTTTTTACAGCGGTACGCCGTTCGCCCGGAGCGCGGTTTGGATCCGGCCCGGTTCGAGTTCATGCGGAGAAACCTTATTTTCCAGCGAGAGCGCGGCGGCGGTTCCGGCTGCTTCGCCGATGGCGAAACAGGTGCCGATGACGCGCGCCGAAGCCATTGCGATGTGGGTCGCCGAAATGCAGCGTCCGGAGACGATCAGATTCTCGACCGTTTTCGACAGCAGAGTGCCGTACGGGATGTCGTAGAAGTCGTTTTCCGGCAGGAACGGGGTTCTCGGGGAGCTGGTCGGAGCAGCGGCTTTTCATGATGCACCGCCGTTTCTGGAACTGCTCGACCTTGCAGTTCGCCGAGCAGAGCGAGTCGCGCTGACGGCCGGGATAGATGTTGCCGAGCGGGCAGTGGATGTCGATCCACCAGCAGCCGCGGGCGATGGTGGTGTCGGGATGTTTCCGGCACTCCATGACATCTTCGTCGGAGAGCTGATAGAGCCCGGTGATCTGACGGGTTTCCCGGACACCGACGACGAACGGGAAGTCGATCAGATAGGCATTTTCGAACCCCGGAACGTTCTTTCTGGCAAAATCGAACATCTCCCAGGTGTCGCGGCGGATCTTGAATTCGGCGCGGGTGAGGTCCGGCATGCTGGTGCCGTCGCCGGCGGCGCGGGTGGTGTCCGGGAGACCTCGTCGAGCCGGACGGTCGAGCCGACCTCGTCGATCCAGTTGGTGCCGCGCGAGTGGACCTCGCCCCGGCGGATGCCTTCTGCGACGATTTCGTTGCCGCGGTCGATCTCCTCCTGGGTGCGCGGGCGAACTCCGCCGATCCGGAAGCGGGTGCCCATCGACTGGGTCAGGCCGTCCGCCTTGCGCCCCCTTGGTGTACGGGGCTCCGGCGAAGTGCGCGAGATCGGCGTCTCCGGTGGCGTCGATGAACAGTTTTCCGGTGATCGCCTGCCGGCCGGATTTGCTTTCGATCACGATCGCCCGGATCCGGTTCTCTTCCAGAATGGTATCGACCACCCAGGCGTGGAGGAAGACCTTCACGCCGGATTCCAGCACGATGTCGTCGCACACCTTCTTGAAGAGCTCCGGATCGAAGCTGATCGCGGACCAGTCGATTTTGCCGTCAGGCAGAGCTCCGCCGATCTTCTGCAGCCGCCGGACGAGTTCCACCGGAATTCCTCCCAGAAGGATATGTTCAGCCGGGTTCACATGGTTGACTTTTCCGGGCGCGTACCGCCCTTCCACCGGCGAATAGCCGAAAAACGGTCCCATGAGACAGGTGGTCGCCAGACCGCCGAGTACGCCGTACCGTTCAATCAATACAGTTTTCTTCCCGGCGCGAGCCGCCGCCACCGCCGCCGGAATTCCCCCGGGCCGCCACCGATTACGACGACGTCGGCATCGGCGATCACATCGAGTTCCCGGGCGGGTTCATGAATCCTTTCCATCCTGGTTCCTCCTGCTGAAAGGTTGAGAAATTTGAGTTGTTGAAGCGCTTCAACACTTTTATTATACCATCGATTTCGAGGAAGTCAAGCGGTACTGGAATGAAAATTCGGAGAAAAAGAGGCGGTGAACTTGAAAAGCATCGATTCGATGGCACATTATGCTGGAATTGAAACGCTTCAATGAGGAAGATAAAGAGATGCGCGCGACACTGAACGATGTGGCGAAAGCGGCGAATGTTTCCGCTTCGCTGGTATCGATGCACCTCAACGGCCATCCGCTGGCGAAGCGGATCGCGGAGGAGACGAAGCGGCGGATCGACGAGGCGGTGCGCCGGCTGGACTACCATCCTTCGGCGGCGGCGCGGGCGCTGAGCACCGGGCGGAGCAGTCTGCTCGGACTGGTGGTGGGGGAGATTTCGAACGCCTACTTTTCCCACTTCGCCGAGACGGCGCTGGAGGAGGCGGCCGGGAGCGGCTATCAGCTGGTGATTGCGGTGGAGCGCGACTCCGGGGGAACCGGCCCGATGTGGGCAAGTTTTCTCGGGCAGCAGCTGGCGGGGGTGATCTACTGCCCGCTCTACCGGGAAGATTCTGAATTCGCCGTGCGGCTCGCTCGGCGAAATACGCCTCTTCTTCTTGTCAACCAGAGATTTGGCAGATGTCACTCGATCTGTGACGATTCGCGCGATGCGATGTACCGGGCGGTGACGATGCTGCGCGACCGGGGGCATCGGGTGATTCGCGGCGTGTTCGGCACCTCCCACACCAAGGCGGAGGCGTTTCTGGATGCCTGCGGCCATGCGGCGGTATCGGGGGAACTCTGTCCGTTCCCAACCGGAAACCGCGAAGAGCGCCGGGCGACGGTGGAGGAGCTCTGCCGTCTCCGTTACCCGGCGCTGGTGGTGAACGGCCACCTCACCAACGGGCGGCTGCTGCGGAAGCTTCGCACGGACTGTCCGGATTACCATCCTGATCTGGTCATGAGCGTCGCCTACTGGGATCGGTCGCTGCAGGACGGGCATTTCCTCGGTGCGGTGCTGAGCCGGGCCGGCGAGACAGCCCGGCGGGCGGTTCGTTCGCTGATCGAGCTGGTGCGGGAGCCGGATGCTTCGCCGCGGATGGAGGAGATTCCGGCGGACTTTGTTCCCGCCGCAGAATTTGCCCGGATTCCGGTTTCCGACCCGGAAGATGATTTCTGAGCCTCCCGGGTCCCTCTGTACGGATTATCGGCAGGCGGGAGCGGGCGGCGTCAGCGGGGCAGGGATTGGCGCTGTCGAAGAGCGGTGCAATGCTGCGGATTCCCGCCCGGTAGCCGCGGGGAGAAATTCCGGTCAGACGGCGGAAAAGATTGGAGAAGTAGAAGAGATCGTCGAATCCACATCGCATGGCGATTTCTCCCACTGATAACGTGCTGGAAATCAGAAGTTCCCGCGCTTTTCCGATCCGGAACTGCTGGAGGTACTGCCCCGGCGGAACCCCTTTCATCCGGCGGAAGAGATGCGAGTAGCGGGAGACCGAAGGTAGGCGCGCGCCGCCAGATCCGGAATGGTGATCTTCTCCGCAAAATGTTCGTGCAGAAACTCCAGCGATTCCTGAATCCGCCGGTCGGACCCAGCGTCTCCCCGGCAGAACTTTCTCCCGTTCCGGCAGGGAGAGCAGCAGAATCTCCTCGATCACATTCAAAATCAGCCGGCGCCGCAGTTTGTAGGGGCCGACGTAGGTCATCAGTTTCTGCGCTTTCTTCATCAGAAGCGCAATCTCACCGTACAGCTCCGGCGACAGCCGGATCAGACCGACTTCGCCCTGCTCCTTCGGACCGTAGAAGAGCAGGTTGTGCAGATGTTCCGTCTCCTGAAAGACGATCCAGTCGTGAATCCAGTCCTTGCCGGGCTGTGACGTGTAGTCGTGAACGATCACCGGCGGAAAGAGCAGCAGATCGCCCGGATTGACCTCGAACGGGGCGGGAGAGTCCGGATTGATCAGCCCTCCGCCCTCCCGGGTCAGGTTGAGAATCCAGCTGTCGACCCCTTCCGGGCGGTAGATGCGTCCGGAAGGGTGATGGTAGCTGAATTTTGTAAATCCGGCGATGCAGTCTTCCGGAAAAAGTTTGCAGATCATAAATAGCAGAATCCTCTATGTTTTCGACTGAAGCGCCCATTGTGTTTTGAGTTAGAATAGCATATAATATAAGAGAAATCAAGCGATGCCTGACAAAAAAGAAAGCATGACCGCAGAGATGAAAAACACAATAAGACTTGGCGTTGTCGGACTCGGCAACGTCGCACAGAACAACTATCTGCCGTACCTCTCCCGCCAGGAGAATGTGGAGCTCTTCTGCTGCTCCCGGGATCCGGAGAAGGCGAAGGCGTGCGCCGCACGCTTCGGGATCCACGCCTGCACCACGCTGGAAGAGCTGGCCGGAATGCACCTCGATGCAGTTTTTATCCTTACTCTGGAGCAGTTCCATTACGGGACCGCCTGCCGGCTGCTGGAGTTCTCCCGAAGCGGCTCTTCATCGAGAAACCGCTGGTGGCGCGCAACGGACAGGCGGAGGTCTGCGAACAGGATTTCTTCGATGCGCTCGATCTGCTGGACACGGGCGAAGCGGGCGGGAACTGAAATCGCCATGAACTTCAACTACCGTTTCTTCGACCAGATGATCCGCCTCCGCCGACTGGTGGAGGAACGGGATCTCGGACCGCTCCGGCAGAGTTCGTGGTTGGTCCACTACGCCTGCTGGAGTCATTGCCTCGATCTGCTCCGCTGGTTCGGCGGCGAGATCGCGGAGGTCTCTCCGTGAGCGGGAATGCTGCGGCAGCGATTCCCTGCGGGGGGCGGATCTGGCCGGCGCCTTCACGATGCAAAACGGCGGATGCGGTTCGATCGTCGGCTCTGCCGGGGCGGCGTTCGAACTGCCGCTCTACCGGGCGGTATTGCAGTTCGAGCGCGGCACCGTGTCGTTCTCCGATCTGGATGTTTCGCTTCAGTTCGATCTGCCGGGGAGGCGTATCAGGAGAGTTTCACTCTGGGCGCCAACCGTTCACGCTGGGATCAGTATGCCGCGTCGTTTGAGAAATCGCTTGCGGCGTACCTCGAAAGTGTGAGAATGAAGCGTCCGGCACCGGTCGGCGGCATGGAGGGGGTGCGGGAGCTTCAGCTGGAGGCGGCGCTTCGCCGTTCGGCGGCAACCGGCCGCCGGGTGAATCTCGGCCGGGAATTTCCGATTACATTGTGATGGGAGAAAAGCGATGAAGCGTTTGAAGTTCTGCGGAAACGGCAAGTTGCAGTTCGAAGAGGTGCCCGATCCGGTGCCGGAGGCGGGGGAGGTGGTGATCCGCACTGCCTGTTCCGCCATCTGCGGCAGCGAGATGCACGCCTATCGGAATGAGGGGATGGAGGGGGGCAATCCGGGCCACGAAGCGGTCGGAACCGTCGTCGCGGTGGGTTCGGGGGTGAAACATCTTGCTCCCGGGCAGCGGGTGGGGGCCAGTCCGGTTGCCGGATGCGGTCGCTGCCCCGCCTGCCGCGAAGGGAAATTCACCTGGTGCCCGGACTGGCGGTTCTACGGCAGCATGCACGCGGAGAAATTTCTTGCCGCGGCGAATGCGTGTCGTCCGCTCCCGGACGATCTGGATTGGGAGAGCGGCGTCCTGCTCACCGGTGACGGCTTCGGGGTGCCGTTTAACACCGCGCAGAATGTTCGGATCAACCGGGTGGAGAGTGTGGCGATCTTCGGCGCCGGACCGATCGGCCTGGGGAGCGTCATCATGCAGAACCATTTGAAGCGGAACGTTTTCGTGGTGGATCTCTCTGCGGAACGTCTTGCGCTGGCGCTTCGCCTCGGTGCGGCGGAGGGATTTCAGCCGCAGCAGTGCGACGTGATCGCTGAACTGAAACGGCGCACCGGCGGGAACGGGGTGGATCTCTGCATTGAAGCGGCGGGGCAGCCTTCGACGGCGAAGAGCTGTTTTGCCGCAGTCCGGCGCGGGGGCAGGTGATCTTCAACGGCGAACAGGGGAAGGTGGAGTTTTCGATCAGCGATGATTTCATCCGGCGGGACATTACGGCGACCGGTTCCTGGTTCTACCACTTCTGTGAATTCGATGCGATGTACGCGTTGTGGAAGAGCGGTCTTGCCGTGAATTCATTGATATCACACCGTTTTTCCTTCGACGACGTGGCGGAGGCCTATTGCCTCTTTGCTGCAGGGGAAAACCGCCAAAGTTCTATTGAAATATGAGTGAGACGATTGAGACGAGAGTGAAGAATGATACAGTCAAAGAGTGGTGATCTGAAAATTCGGCTTGTTGACGATCCTTTGAGGATGGAACTGTACAGCGTCCGTTCCGAACGGCTTCTGCTGCAGATTCCGGGCAGTGCTCTGCTCGTGCCGGATTTTGCCGGATCCTGCAAAATGGAAGCCGTGGAGAAGGACGGGGAATTGCAGCTTCGCTTCGCAAGCCCGGCAATTGATTCCGGTTGGGTTCGGATCCGGCCGGCGGCGCCGGGTTTCACTCTTTCCGGAGAGTTCGTTCCTGCCGGGGATTGTGAGCTGAATGCGCTGCATATTCTGCCGCGGGGAACTGCTCTCGGATTTTATCAGCTGATCAACTTCAGAAATCGCCATCACACTTCGGCGGTCTGGCCGGAACTATTGCCCGGCATGGAGTGTGAAAGTTCGACGGACTCTTCGGATCGTCAGTTTGCGCCGCATCCTGCCGCGATGCTGTTGACTGCCGGTTCCGACAATCTGTTTTGTGGTGTTTCCGAACCGGTGGCAGGATCTTTCGGCATGAAATTCCGGGCTGCTCATTATCGACTGGAACAATGGACGCTGGAGTTCGGGTCACGAGGATATGGATTGCCGCTCATTGGCGGGAAAGTTTTCCGCTTGCCTGAATTCCGGCTGTTTTCGGTTGCGGAGGGAACGCCGTTCGACTGTTTCCGCACTTTCGGAGAAATGCTAATCCGGGAAGGGAAGATTCCGGATCCCGCATGGAAAAAGCGTTTCGACTGGCATCGGGAAAATGTCTACTGCACCTGGGGCGATCAATGTGCGCTTGCAATGAAGAATCTGCCGCCAGATGTGCCGGAAAATTCCGTTTTTGAAGGCGGTGACGCCGCTCCCGTGCTTCAGACGTTGAACGAGCCGCTGGTCCGCCGTGCGGCGGAAATCATCCGTCGGGAGAGGCTGCCGATCCGTACCATTTTGCTGGATGACGGCTGGCAGATTGCCCGGGGATTGTGGGAGCCGCATCCGGAACGCTTTCCCGAGATGCGGAAACTGGTGGACGACCTGCACCGCGAAGGATTCCGGGTCGTGATCTGGTGGGTCTGGTCGGAGATCACGAAAAATGCGGAACCATTCCTCCGGAGGGAGCATCTGCTGGCGAACGGCAAACGGCTTCCGGATGGGGAGTTGCAGTATGATTTCTCCCGACGCTCGACGCGGGAGGAGTATTTGATTCCGTTGTTCCGACGACTCTTTTCGTCGGAGCCGGGCTGTCTGGATTTCGACGGGATCAAGACCGATTTTCAGATGGAGAAGATTCTCTGCGAATATCCGCCGGAAGATTCCGCGTGGCGCGGAGAAGAGAATTATATGGCTCATCTCTATCCGTTCCTGATGAAGACGATGCGCTCCTTCAAGCCGGATGCCGTCCACATCGGCTGTTCCGGGAACTATTTCCTTGCCGGAGAGATCGACATCAACCGTACCTACGATGTGGCGAATGACGACGTGCAGGAACATTTAAACCGGGCGCGGATGCTGGAGGCTACGACCCCGGCACTCCGGTCGTGCTGGATCTGCATCTTTACGTTTCCAACCGTTCCGCCTGGCTGAAAGCGGCAGCGGAACGGAAAATTCCAGTGCATGTCGGTCATCTGCTCTTCGCCCGCGATTCGATGTTTACCCGGCCGCGGGAGGCATCCGCCGAAGACTGGAGTGTATTGCGTGAAGAACTCGTCAACCCGTTGTCCCGCAGAAAGGAAGAAAAGCCATGAAACGAAGAAGATTTTCGCTCATTGAATTGCTTGTCGTTATTGCGATCATCGCGATTCTGGCGGGACTGCTGTTGCCGGCGTTGAACTCCGCCCGGGAACGGGCGCGGGCGGTGCAGTGTTCGAACAATCTCAAGCAGAATATGCACGGCGTTCAGCAGTACGGCGTGGATTACGGGCCCTATATGTTCACCTACTATCAAGTGGATTACGGCTCCAGCACCCCGTGGAGCAAAGTGATGCGGGATGGCGGGTATATGACGAAAGGTACGTGGGAGTGTCCCGCCCGGAACCGGATTCCACCGGATCGTTCCAATGAAATCTGGTGTTCCTACGGCATGTTTTCACTCTCCACTCCCAACCATCCGTTCATCACGGTGGAATACAGGAAATTGATGGGAAATTTTGTCTTTTATGCCGCCTGAACTGACCTCCTCCATGTACAATATTCAGAAGATGAAAATCCCCTCGCGGGTTTTTGCCATTGCGGATACCTGGACACTGCGGGAAGTGTGGAAGGATCGTTCCTGGTGGGCCTGGTATCCGAACAGCCTGTTTGAATCAGACGGCGCGCTCGGCCTCAATCACCGGAATACCGCAAACATGAGTTTTTTCGACGGCCATGTGGAGAATGTCCAGATCAACTGGCTGCGGGAGAACAACATCAGTGCATGGATCGCCAACGGACAGTCGTTTGTGTTGTAATGGCAATAAGGAGTTTTTTGTCATGTGGAAACTTTATCCGGTTCTATTCGTAAGCGCAATGCTGTGTTCCGCGGAGAGTCTGCCGGAACTGAGATTTCATGCTCCTGGTTCGGTGATGCTGCCGGGGGAGAAGATAGTTGCAACTCTAACTCCGGGAGGGAGGACGTTTCACTGGTCCATTCTTGACTGGCAAGGAAAGACATTGACAAACGGAACAGCCCGGGGGAATTTTCCTTGCCGGAGACTCTTCTTCCGGGATATTACAGTCTGGAAATTTCATCGGCCGGGAAAACGCTCCGGAAAAATTTCGGAATTCTGCCGTCGGGAAAAATCTCAGGTTCCCCGGAGATGCCGTACTGCGTGGATTTCGCTTCGGCGATCGGGACGGTTCCCCGCTATGATCCGAACGACCTGCGCAGATCGCTGAAGTTTTTTGCAGATCTCTGTGCAAAGGCGGGAATCCGCATGGTTCGGGAACGATTCTGGTGGAGCGCCTCCGCTGAAAACCCCGGAGAGTACCACTGGGGCGCACACTTCCGCTTGCCGCGGAACTGTTTGCCGAACGGGGAATCAAAATTTCCTGCACCTTTCATAACGCGCCGAAACATGAACGCGAATGGGGGGGAGTTTGCCGAATTCTCCGCTTTCAGTCTACAGATTCGGCAAGGCGGCAGCGGAGAAATTCCGAAATCAGATTCAGGTGTGGGAGTTCTGGAATGAGCAGGAACTCAACTGCACCGAACTTTCCCGGGATGCCGTCTGGAACTTTGCCGCAATGTTCAAGGCATTTGTGCTGGGGGCCCGGAGTGTCGATCCCTCATTGCGGTTCACTCCCGGCAGTTTCGCCACCATTGGAAAGGATACGCCCTACATCGAATGCCTCATGAAGAACGAGTTGAGTGGTTACACCGACATTTTCAACATCCACTTGTATGCACCGTGCGATCGCTATCCAGTTCTGATGGAGGAGGCCGGAAAGTGGATGAATTCCGGCGGAATGGGCAGGGCGGAGATCTGGGTTACCGAAAACGGTACCAACGCGGAAGGGAAGGCCGTCTCTGCCCCGGCAGAAGCGGTGCCGGGAGTCTTCGCCCACTCACCGGACCAGGAGTTGCTTCAGGCGGAATTCATGGTGAAGGCGCAGCTGAAACTGCAGGCACTGGGGGCACGGAGGACGTTTGCCTTTGTTCTGCCGCCCTACAATGAGCGCGGGGGAACCAAGGATTGGGGATTTCTGAGGCGTGACTACTCCGCCAAGCCTGTTTATTTCGCATTCGCCTCCCTGATTCATTCGCTGGGCAATGCGGAACTGCTCGGCACATGGGAGGCCGGTCCGGGCGCGGAAGCGCTGCTTTTCCGGCAGAAGGATGGTTCTCTGAGTCTGGTCTGCTGGTCGGACTCCAATGTGGACCGGGAGGAGGCGTCGTCGCGTGAGATCACATTGCGGATTCCTTCCCGATGCGAGTTGCGCGGAAGCAATCTTTTCGGAACGCCGTTTGTATTACCCACCGACGGCAGTCATGTTTCTGTCAGGATCAATCGTTATCCGGTGTATCTGCATGGTCTGGCGGCGTTGAAACCAGCTGTTCCGGCTCCGGTCAGAAAGACGGTGACGAATGTCACCGGGAAAGATCTTTCTGTTATTGTCGCGCTGCATCCGCTGGAACATTGCGAGCTGAGCGGAACCAATACGGCTCTGCAGATTCATCCGGATCATGGCCGCTGCCGGGTGCTGCTTCGGGTGGCGAATCTCACCGGAGCGGAAGAGCGGATCTATCGACAGTTCAGGCGTACTGAGGGGGCTTCCGGAAATCATAGAGCTTCCGCCCTTTTCCCAGGTGGATTTTACGGCGGAAATCCAGCCCGAGGAACGGGATTTCTCAGCTCTCGTTCTGCGTGGAGTTTTTAATGGAAAGGAGATGAGCGGTATAACGATTCCCATCGCCCGGCTGGATCGTCCCGGTATTGTGCTTCCGGTCTGGGAAATCAATCGATGGAAGAAGAATTCCGCGGGGAAAAACATGACATTCACACCGGATGAAAAGCAACAAATCATGACGATCGATGCTTCGTTCAATCCTCAAAGAGACAAATGGGTTTACCGGAATTTTCGTTCGATCGTGAATCTTTGCGCGGTGCGGCGGGAATTGCATTTGAATTGCGTGCCAACAGGAAGCTGACCGCCAATTTCATGCTTGCCATGTTTTTCGGAGAAGCCGCTCGGCGAGTATCTGGGATTGACCTACGCACCGCCCTCAACGCAGTGGCGTGACAACTTCATTCCGTTGCATCAGCTGGATGCCGGAAAGTTCCGCTTTCTCCGAATCGGAATGAATCCGCGGGAGGATTCGGTGAGTTATTCCATTCGGAATCTGCGGATCATTCCCGGAAAATAATGGAGGAACATGGGGAAGAAGAACTCTTCCCCGCTTCCCCGGAACATTCCGGGAAAATATCTTTCTTGCGTTTTCCGCAGATGCGGGTTATAGTAAGCCGCGAGAGGCAAAGGGCCGGAATGCGGAGAAATGTCGATGAAATGCCGGAGTTTTCTCTATGTCAACCGGGAGGATCCCCGGCTGTTCGTCTACAAGCACCCGAAGTGGAAATGGCTGGGGGTGACGCTGAATTTCGCCCATGGGAAACGCTGTGTTCTCGTCATTCTCTTCTCCACGGTACCGCTGCTGGTGATCCTGCTTCTGACGCATCACCATCTGCGTGCAGCTCTGGTCATTGTCTGGCTGGTCGCGTTCGTCTGGTTCTGTTTCCGCGGCGCCGCCCTCGATCTAAAACGGCATCCGGGCAATCCCGCCGCACGCTGAGTACTGAGACCTCTTCGCCCCAGAGGATTTTCCCCGCCCCGTTGCCAATGACGGCACCTCTTCTCCGGATACCCCCTTGCATTTTCCCAATTCCGGCCTATATTAATACGCAGAAACGCTGAACCGGTTCAGCAATGGGGGAGCCATGCGGGTTACGCTGAAGGATATCGCTGTGCGGGCAGGGGTGTCGAAGTCACTGGTGTCGATGTATCTCAACGGGAATCCTGCGGCCCGGCTTCAGCCGGAGACGAAGGAACGGATCGATCGCGCCATCGAGGAGTTCGGCTACCGTCCCAGTTTTGCCGCGCAGGCGCTGGCGCAGGGACGGACGAAGATGATCGGATTTGTAGTCGGCGGTGTGCGGGATCCCTATTTTTCCGGAATGATCGATGTAATTCTCGACACCGCCGACCGGCGCGGCTATCAGCTGATGCTCTTTGTGACGCGCGGTCAGCCGGAAAAGGAACGGCGCTGTCTGGAGTGTCTGATCCGTTCCCAGGTGGATGGGGTGCTCTATCAGCCGCAGCTGGATCCCGATCTGCCTCTGGCGCAGGAGTTGTGCCGGATCCGCTATCCGCTGATTCTGTTCGGACAGCGGAGCTCCCAGTTTGCGACGGCGTGGAGCGACTGCCGCGTGGCGATTCGCGATGCCGTCCGCGAGGTGTGCCGCGACGGGGAAAAAGAGCTCTTTCTTGCCGGATATCAGCTCTCCCGTTATGCCGAATGGTTTGCAGAGGCCGGGAGGGAATGGGGCGCAACGCTGGAGCTGTATCCGGATCTCTCAGGCCGCGAACAGGTGCCGGCGCTGATTCGCGGAATTCTGCGGAAACGCCCCCCGACAGTGTTTCTGAGTTCCTGCCGAATTGCTGAAACGCTCCTTGCCGCGATCGACGGGGAGGGGCGGCGTACCGCCCGCGCATCATCACAATTTATCATTTCCCGATCGATCTGGTCGATGACCCGAGAATAGCCGGGGTGATCCGATGCGATTTCGACGGGCTCGTGTCAACGGCGGCCAATGCGTTGATCGACCAGGCGGAGCGCCCTTCGGAAACGTTTGTGCGTTCCTACACCGGACGGGCCGGATTCGTGCCGTACCGAAAGTTCGACACTCTGCTCAAGCCATATGATGAAATCCCGGCGGAGGGGGCGGAACCGGCCGCTTCCTGCGCCGAAAGCAAAAAAGTTCCGGATGTGAAAAGAGAAGAAGGAAAGTAAGAACATGATTCAGATTCATCCCGACGGTACTTTTGACCTCGTACTGGGAGAGTTTCGGCTGGAACACTGCCGGGCGAAAATCAGCGTCGACCGGGTGGAGGAGCAGGTGAGCTGGACTCCCGCCGCTTCCGGAGAGCTTTCCGGAACGAGCCGTTCCGGCAGCTGGTCGTTTTCCGCTTCCGAGCAGGCCGGTCGGATCGAGCTGCGGCTGAACGGAACGCTGAATGCTCCCGCCGATCTGGTCGAGGTGACCGTGCTGGAGATCCCGGAGCTGGCGGCCGACCATCTGCTTGCCGAGGGGCTGCGCATGGGCGGCTGCGAAGCGGTCAAGCTGCCCTGCCGTCGGGAGAAGGAGTTCGAAAGTTTCTACCATTGCATGATCACCCGTGATGGAAAGACGCTGATGTTGTCGATGCCGCTTCGCCAGCGGCAGCCGGGATCGTTCCGGGGGCGGTTCGAAGGGGAGCGGCTCGGCGGGGTCCGGGCGCGTTATGAACTGCTCTGCTACAGCGGCCGCAAGGTGGAACTTGATCCGGTCACGATTGAGGCGGGAGACGGTTTTGCATTGCTGGAAAACTGGACCGGCGGCAACATCGAATGTCCCCGGGATTTTTCCACTCCGCCGGAGGCTGGCTGGAACTCCTGGGACTATTACCGCTGGACCATCACCGAGGAGGAGGTGTTGAAAAACGCCGAATTCATCGCCCGGGACCCGGTGCTCTCGAAACATGTCAAGCGGATCATCATCGACGATGGCTGGCAGTACTGCTACGGGGAGTGGGAGGCCAATCCCTACTTCCCCGGCGGAATGGAATTTCTGGCGAAGGAACTCTCGAAGATGGGGTTTGAACCGGGCCTCTGGTTCGCGCCGTCGATCATCGAACCGCACTGCTTCATTGCACAGCAGGCGCCGGAAATGCTCGCGCTCTCCCTCGGCGGCCAGCCCTGTCTCGCTTATGAATGCATGCGACGGTTCGGGTTCGTGCTCGATCCGACGGTGGAGAAGACCCGGAAACATCTCCGTGAACTCTTTTCGCGCTACGCCGGAATGGGGTACAAATACTTCAAGCTGGACTTTCTCAACTCCACGCTGAACGCGCCCCGTTTCCACGACGGGATGGTGCCGCGGAGCGAAATCGTCCGGCGGCTGCTCGAACCGGTCTATGAGGGGATCGACGGCCGCGCCCGGATTCTCGGCTGCAACTACCCGTTCCTGGCGGGGAATCGAATGGTGGATTCGGTCCGGATCGGCGCGGACATCCATGCCCGCTGGCCGAATATCCACAGCAACGCTCTGGCGGCCGGTGCCCGCTTCTGGGCGAACAAGCGGCTCTGGCTGAACGATCCGGATTTCGCGGTCTGCCGCGGCGTGGAAACCAGCGACGATCCGAACCTCTGGCGGCTCAATCCGCTGCTCGTCTTCGTCGAGCCGGGGTCAGCCTATGATGCGGAACGCGATATGAAACTTGCCACGGCGACGAAGAGCGAGGTGGAGATTCTGCTCGGAGTCGTTTTGATGGCGGCCGGTGCGGTCAACCTCTCCGACGACATGACGAAACTCAATGCGGCCGGTCTGGAGTTGGCCCGCAAGGTGGTCGCGGCTCCTTCGGGCGACGCGGCAAAGCCGCTGGATCTCTTCTCGGAAGAGTGTCCGTCACTCTGGCTGCAGCGGGTCGGGAACGGCCGGCGCCTGATGACGGTCAACTGGGGAGAGAGCCCGAAGCGGGTGCGGTTGAGTCTCGCCGAGTACGGCATCCCGGGAACGGAAATGCGCGATTTCTGGCGGGATGAACCGGTTGTGTTCCCGAACGGTGTGCTCGAACTGGAGCTGGCCCCCCACAGCTGCCGCCTCTTTGAAACGCCAGTGCTCTGACACGGGGCGGTGAGGCTTTCTCCTGCGCTGCCGGTTCAAAACTCCTTGAGCGAATCCGGCAGCGCAGGAGTCGCTCCATGCTGCGAACAGACATAGGAGGCGACGCGGTTGCCGTGCCGGTTGATTCGGTCGAGCGGCAGACCGCGGAGCAGACCGGCGATCAGCGTCGCCGTGAAGCTGTCTCCGGCGCCGACGGAGTCGACCATCTTCTCCAGCTCTCCGGCGGGAGCGCGGGAGCATTCGCCGCGGCGGTGAAGTTCGGCACCTTCCGGGCCGAGGCTGAGGGCGACCAGTTCGATGTTCCCTGCGAGCAACCGTGGGATGACCTCCTCTGGTTTCACGCCGAAGAACCCCGCCAGAATCGGGAGTTCCTCATCGTTGAGTTTGAGTATGTTGGCCAGCTGAAGCGTCTCCAGAACCACCTCCCGGTTGTAGAAGGGCGCGCGCAGATTGAGGTCGAAGACGCGGAGGGCGTCTTCGCGAGTGTGGCGAAGGAAGGTGCGGATGGTTTCCCCGAACCGTTTCTCTGCGCGAGTGCCGAAGCAGACCGCGTCGAAGGTCGGTGCGAGTTCGGCGAGGGCGGGCGTCCAGCGGATCTGGTCCCAGGCGGATTTTTTCCGCGAAGGTGTAGGTCGGTTTCCCGTGTGAATCGAGGGTGACGCGGACTTCGCCGGTCGGGAGTTCGTTTTCCTGAACTGCCGAGGTGTCGACGCCGAGAGCGGCGAGTTCGGCGAGGGCGCGTCCCGCAAGCCGGTCGCGCCCGACTGCGGAGATGAGATGGGAATCCAGTCCGAACTGGCTGAGCATTGCGGCGACGTTGCAGGGAGCGCCGCCGAGGCGGTCACGGTCGGGAAAGCGGTCGAAAAGGAGCTCTCCGATGGCTGCGGTTTTCATGAGTCGTGTTCCTTGTAGATTCGTTTATCTTCTGTAAACTTGACGCCGTCTGCGGGCCGGGTTCGCAGCTGGGACGGCGTGTAGCCGAAGCGGGCCCGGAATTGACGGGAAAAATAGATGACGTCGCTGAATCCGCAACTGCCCGCGATCTCCGAGACGTTGTAGGAGCTCTCCTCGAGCATCCGGCGGGCATAGTTGAATTTCAACGTGTTGACATACTCCTTGACGGTGACTCCGTGGGCGCGGAGGAAGAGGCTGGAAAGGTAGTTGGGCGAACAGCCGATCGCGTGCGCCGTCTCCGTCACATCGGGAAACCGGTTGGGAAAATTTTCATCAATGTACCGTTTGGCCCGGTGCGCCAGCGGATGGAACGATTCGATTACCGTGTGCACAGTCTGCCCTTTGCGCGGACCGGCAAGGCGCAGTTCGATGTCCAGCCGCAGTTTTTCCAGCAGAGCCCGGCGCAAATGATCCCGGATTTCCTCGCATCGCCGGTCGCGATGATCGGCCCAGGCGGAGAGCGCCTGAAGGATTCCGCAGTAGAAGGGCGGCTCTTCCAGCGGCAGCACATGGTAGACCACCGGGAGATGGTCGCGGCCGGCGCAGGCCAGATGGAGCGAGGCATGACTGCTGCGGGTCATCAACACGAAGTTCGCGAACGGAGTGCCGTCGCAGTTGTTGCTCCGCTCCGCATGGGGAGCCCCGGTGGAATCAGCAGCAGGTCGCCGCGACGGAGCAGAACGGTCTGGCGCGGAAAGCGGAATTCACAGCCACCCTGAAGCTGAAGAAAGAGTTCCGGTTCAAGGTGATAGGCGCTGCCTGGAATTTTCTCCCACATCCCCTCGCTGCGCGGCAAAATCGTTCTGCTTCCCTGGCGGAGAAACGCATCCAGCGCGGGCAGAAACCACTCTTCCGACCGGCCCCGGTCGGCATCGGCAAGGTGGAGTTCGGGCAGTGTAAACGGTGTATCGGTCATGGTGCGCCTTTCGGTGAATAAAATATTGCTGTTTGGATAAATTGCAAGTCCGCATGTCGCGAATTTTTGCCGCAATGAAGAGGAGGCTCTGCTTGCGGCGGAGCCGTTGCGGTGATATCTTATGCGAATAATTCGAATTTGTTGGTTCCGGGAGGCTGTCGCCGTATGGAAAAAAAGTCAACGTTGCCCGAGCTGCTTGCCCCAGCGGGAAATCTGGAAACTGCGCTGGCCGCATTCGATGCGGGGGCTGACGCGGTCTACGGCGGACTGGTGAAATTCAATGCCAGAGAACGCGCTGCGAACTTTTCCTCCGAAGAGCTGGGGAAGCTCCTCTCGTATGCGCATGGCTGCGGACGCCGGGTCTACCTCACGTTCAACACGTTGCTGCGGGAGCAGGAGCTGGACGAGGCCGCGGAATTCCTGGCCGGGCTGGCGCGGCTGCGTCCCGACGCGCTGATCGTGCAGGATCTGGCGGTGGTGGAGCTGTGCCGGAGCTATTTTCCACAACTGGTGCTGCACGCATCCACGCAGATGGGCATTCACAATTCGGCCGGGGTGGCCGCCGCGGCCGCACTCGGCATCCGTCGGGTGATTCTGGAGCGGCAGGTGACGCTCGAGGAACTGCGCCGGATCGCCGCGGTTTCCCCGGTGGAACTGGAGGTGTTTGTCCACGGTTCACTCTGCTGCAGCCTCTCCGGCCGGTGTCTGCTCTCTTCGGCGCTTGGCGGCTGGAGCGGCAACCGGGGCAAATGCAAACAGCCGTGCCGACGCTGTTATGAAGCGGGGAAACGGCATGGATTTCTGCTCTCTCCGAAAGATCTTGAGGGCGTGGAGCTGCTGCCGGAGTTCCGGCGGCTCGGCATCGCTTCGCTGAAAATCGAAGGGCGTCTGCGCGGACCGGAATATGTCTGGAAAACGGTCCGTGCCTATCGGATGCTGCTCGATTCTCCGGGAGATCGAACGGTCGAGGAGGAGGCGCGGCAGCTGCTGCGTTCGACCGCGACACGCCGTCCGTCGAACGGATTTTTCCGCCGGGATGAACTTGGGAGACTGATCGACTTCGAACGGCCCGGCGTATTCGGGGTGCGGGTCGGCACGGTCGGCAAGGTTTCGCGGGCGGGGTTGTCGGTGCGGACGGAGGGGCGGCTTCATCTCGGCGACCGGCTCCGGCTGGTGCCGCCGGATGGCGGGGAGGGAGCACCTTTTCGTTGATTTCACTCCGGTTCCGGGGGATGGATACGGTTCGGGTGCGGGCCGGTGCGGAGTGTTTTCTGCCCGGCTCGTTTTCCGCCGTCCCCGGTTCGCTGCTCTACAAAATCGGGGAAAACGGATTTGATTTCAGCCGTCGGGCGTCGACGCTTCCGGCCGGTCGTCGGGCGGTGACGGTGACGCTCCGCTGTTCCGCCGTACGCTGGGAAGGGCGGATCGACGGCGTGGAGGAACGCTGGCTGGCGTCTGTCGATTTTGCTCCAGCCAGGCAGCGCCCCCTGGATGCCGCGACCGTCGAGGCGGAGTTCGCTGCCGGAGTTCCTGAACCGTGGGAAGCCGCACCGGTCCACGCGGAGGTGGAGGGGGCGTTTTTCGTACCGTCGAGCACCTGTCGTGAACTGCGGCGGAATTTCTGGGAGTGGGCGGCCGCGCGCCTCGCCGGCCGGGAACTTCATCCGGAAATTCCCGCCGCGCTGGAAAGATTCCGCGTGTTCCGCCGGAATCCTCCGAAGCCTCAGGAACCGCTCCCGCGGGAAAATGAAACGGCGGAACTGCGGATTCCCGCTTTTTTGCCGGAAGGGGAGCTGCCGAAATGGCGGGAACGGATTCAGCTGGCGTATGATGCCGGGGGCCGCCGTTTCCGGATCGGCGGAATCCACGGGCTGGAACTGCTTCGACCGTTTGCCGGAATTGAGATCATTGCCGAATTTCCGCTGCCGGTTACCAATTCGCTCGCCGCGCAACTGCTCCAGGAGGAGGGGGTGTGCGCGGCGGAACCCTTCGCTGAACTGGACCGCCAATCGCTGGCTGCGTTGCGGACCGCTTCTCCGCTGCCGCTGTTGCGGTGTGTCGGGCCGGTGCCGCTGCTGGTCACCCGGGCGGTTCTCCCGGCCCGGGGCGAGTGGCGGGACGAACGCGGGCGCCGATATCGGGTGGCGCCGGATCCGGAATCCGGCGTGACCCTGCTGTTTGCCGCCGGGAAAACTCCGGAAAGCGACGATGGCGTTGAGCCGTTTTATTCCAATGAATGGAAGTGAGCGCCGCCGGTTCAGCTGATGGAAATCCGGTTCACGTCGCAGCGGAATCCTGCGGCGAGGGTTTCCGCAAGTTCCCGGCCGAGCTTTTTCCGACCCGGAGCCGCTCGCCGCGCTCATAATCGACGATGAAGTCGAGCATATCCGGCACGGCAAGGTAGAGCGGCAGCGGTTCCGGGACGGCAAGGTGCCGCTCGATTGCTTCCCGCGCCCTTTCCAGAATCTCCGCCATGCGGTAGAGCAGGGGTTCCACCTCCAGTTCGGTCACCGGGGGCGCAAGGTGGAATTTTTCCGCAAACGGCTTCATCATGAAGAAGAAGCTGATTCTGGAAAAAATCGGGGTTATGCCGTTGACCCGCAGGATGCCGTCGTCGATCAGCTCCTGCGCTTCCTTCGGGAGAACCCGGTAGAGTTCGCTCTGCGTGGCGGCAGGCGCCGGAGGCGGTTCAACCAGTTCTTGCGGAATAGGTTCCTCTTCCGCAAGCTGTTCGTAGTGGCGGGCAAGCTCCAGCAGCAGGTGCGGCGAGGCCGCGTCGAAGCGGAGCAGCCGTGCCGCTTCGCACACCTGGCGGACGATCCGCTCGAACCGCTCCGGCGGACAGGCGAGGAATTTTGCGAGCAGACCTGAGACCGACTCCGGGCGGGTGCTGACGGTGACGAGCCGTTCACTGCCGTTCCGGCGGAAAAGGGCGGCCACCTCCGGGAAACCGGTCTCCTCGAGCATTCGCACGACCGCCGAACCGAGTTCGCCCTGGCCGAAGACCGGCTCGGGCCGGTTGCTGTTGAGCAGTGTATATTCGACGGCAAGCGCGATATCCTCCGCCATATAGCTGGAGTCGCGCAGTCCCGCCGCGAGGAAACAGTGGATGAGCCTGGTCTGCAGCTCCACGGCGTCGAAGGGAACCCTGCTGCCGTCGAATTCCTGAATCTGAATGAGTTTTTCCGCCATTTTCACCATACATATAAGATAGTGCGTTTTGCAGGCGGTTGCAAGCGGAGTTCCCGGGGAAGCGCGGAATTTTTTGCCGGATTTGCGGAAAAAATTCCCCGGAGCGTTTGATATTTCCCGCGCTTAGGATATATTATCACGTTTGATTGTAAAATTTTTACGGATGCAACATCAACCATTAACCAAAATGGGAGTCGAAACTGTGAGTTATACCGTACTCGTGTTCGTCAAACAGGTTCCGGATACCCAGAACATCTCCGGCGACGCAATGACGCCGGAAGGGACCGTGAACCGGGCCGCGCTCCCGGCGATCTTCAATCCGGAGGATTTGAATGCGCTGGAACTGGCCCTGCAGCTCAAAGACCGTTACGGCGTCCGCGTGGTGGTTGCCACGATGGGAATGCCGGCTGCCGCCGAGGTTCTCCGGCAGGCGCTCTACCGCGGTGCGGATGAGGCGATTCTGGTGACCGACCGCGCTCTCGCCGGAGCCGATACGCTCGCAACGAGCTACACGCTCTCCTGCTGCGCGAAGAAGATCGGCAAGGTCGATCTGATCCTCTGCGGCCGGCAGGCCATCGACGGCGACACCGCCCAGGTCGGGCCCCAGATTGCGGAAAAACTCAAGCTCCCGCAGATCTGCTACGTCGAAGAGGTCGTCGAGCTCGGCAAGGGAAGGTCGTGGCCCGCCGCGCGATCGACGGTGGATACGAAGTTCTCGAGTCCCCCCTGCCGGCGTTGATGACCGTGATCGATTCCAACGAGCCGCGTCCGATGAACGCCAAGCTCATCATGAAGTACAAGCGCGCCCGGACTCCTTCCGAAGTGGCAAGGGAATTTACCAACAGCAACTACACCGAGGGCAATGAACTCGACGCCCGTCTGCGGTCGCTCGAGACCAAGGGGCTGCTGATCAAGGAGTACAGCGCCACCGATATCAACGCGGATCCGGCGCGCATCGGTTTCCCGGGCTCCCCGACCAAGGTGAAGCAGGTCATGAGCGTGGTGCTGACCGCCAGCGAAGCGAAGTCGGTTCCGGCCACCGCCGAGGGAATCAATGAACTGATTCATGAACTCATTAGCGATCACACTCTGGGGTAAGCGTCATCATGGCTGAAAAAATTGGTAACGTCTGGGTTTTATCGAACAGGAAGGCGGCAAGATCGCCGATGTGAGCCTTGAACTGGTCTGCAAAGGCCGTGAACTCGCCGCTCAACTGGGCGTCAAGACCGAAGCGCTCCTGCTCGGCGACAAGCTCGAAAAGTGCGTCGATACCCTCTACAGCTACGGCTGCGACACCGTCTATCTCGCGGAAGATCCGCGGCTCGAGCCTTTCACGGTTCTGCCGTACGCGAAGGTCATCATGGACCTGATCCGCGAGCACAAACCGAACATTCTTCTCTTCGGCGCCACGCTCAAGGGGGCGCGAACTTGCGCCGCGCGTCGCCTCCGAGAAACTCGGCGGTCTCACTGCCGACTGCACGCAGCTGCGGATCGACGACTTCGAAGACAAGAAAAACAACAAGAGCTACACCAACAAGCTCATGCAGATCCGTCCGGCCTTCGGCGGAAACATCATTGCGACGATCGTCAACACCTGGGACGATCCGCAGATGGTGACCGTCCGCGAAGGGGTCATGAAGATGGATGCTCCGGATCCCTCCCGCAAGGGAAAACTGGTCCGCGTGAAGCCGCAGATCACCGATGCGGAAACCGTGGTCAAGGTGCTTGAACGGGTCCGTGCCGACAAGGAGGTCGACCTCAAGGGGGCGCAGATCATCGTCTCCGGCGGTTACGGCGTCGGCAGCAAGGCGAACTTCAAGCTGATCTACGATCTGGCCGAAGCGCTCGGCGGCGAAGTCGGCGCTTCCCGCGCCGCGGTGGACGCCGGGTGGATCGATCACGACCATCAGGTCGGGCAGACCGGTGTCACGGTGCGTCCGCGCCTCTACATCGCCTGCGGAATCTCCGGTTCGATTCAGCACTGCGCCGGCATGTCGGATTCGAAGAAGATCATTGCGATCAACACCGATCCGGGCGCGCCGATTTTCAGCATCGCGCACTACTCGATCGTCGGTGACTTGAACACCGTGATTCCGCAGATGATCAAAGCATTCAAGGCCAAGCAGTAAGGATTATTCAAGATGGCGAACTTTTTCAAAGACAACCCGGATTTGATGTTCACGCTGAATCATCTGGATCTGGCGGAATCCACCAAGTTGCAGGAGAACGGCTATAAATACGCCGAGACCTATGACAATGCGCCGGTCGATTACGCCGACGCGCTGGACAACTTCAACCGCGTTCTCGAAGTGGTCGGCGAGATCTGCGGCGACCGGATCGAGCCCCGCTCGCGCACGGTCGACGCCGAGGGGCCGCATTTCGCCGACGGCGTGGTCACCTATCACCCGCTGACCGTACAGAATCTCAAGGATCTGACGCAGGCCGGACTGATGGGAGTGATGCTCGGCCATCAGTACGGCGGTCTGAACTTCCCGGTTTCGGTCTACACAATGATGACTGAAATGGTCTCCCGTGCCGATGCGTCGCTGCAGAACATCTTCGGTCTGCAGGACATCGCCGAGACGATCAACTTCTTCGGCAGCGAGGAGCAGAAGAACACTTACCTGCCCAAGTTCGCGAGCGGCGAATACGACGGTTCGATGGACCTCACCGAGCCGGATTTCGGTTCCGACCTTCAGTCGGTGCGACTGCGCGCCTGGCAGGATGAGAAGACCGGTCAGTGGTACCTCAACGGAATGAAGCGCTTCATCACCAACGGCTGCGCCAAGGTGCACCTGGTGCTGGCCCGTTCCGAGGAGGGGACGACCGACGGCCGCGGACTTTCGATGTTCATCTGCGAGGCGTGTCCGCAGCTGGTGGTCCGCCGGATCGAGAACAAGCTCGGCATCCACGGCGTCGCCACGACCGAGCTGCAGTACAACGACGTACCCGCCCAGCTCTGCGGCAAGCGCCGGATGGGGCTCATTCGCTATGTGATGAGCTTGATGAACGGCGCCCGCGTCGCGATCAGCGGGCAGGCGGTCGGCATTGCCGAGGCGGCCTACCGCGAAGCGCGCAAGTACGCGTCCGAGCGGCAGCAGTTCAAGCGTTCGATCGACAAGTTCCCGGCGATTTATGATATGCTTTCGAGCATGAAGGTGCGGCTGACCGCTGCACGGGCGCTGCTTTATGAGACGACCCGTGTCGTCGACCTGCGCAACGCCTACACCCATCTGGTCGAACACGGCGAGAATCCGACTGCCGAGGAGCGCGCGCTTCAGAAGTACTACAACAAGACGGCGGCGGTGCTTACCCCGATGTGCAAGGCATTGGCAACCGAAGTGGCGAATTCGGTGGCCTACGATGCGATTCAGATCCACGGCGGTACCGGCTTCATGAAGGACTTCAACGCCGAGCGTTTCTATCGCGACGCCCGCATCACCAACATCTACGAAGGCACGACGCAGCTTCAGGTGGTGGCGGCGATCGGCGGCGTGATTCAGCGCGACAACGATCAGCGCATTCACGAGCTGGCCGGTCTGGAATTCACCGGCAAGCTGGCGCGGCTCCGCGACATGGTCATGGAGCTCTACGAAGATCAGCTCAAGGCGGTGAAATACGTTGCGGAGAAGAAGGATCCAGCCTATCACGACCTCATGGCCCGCAGCCTGGTCGAGATGGAGACCTACGTCTTCGTCGGTCTGCTGCTGCTGCGCGATGCGGCGAAGTGTGAGGACCGTGCGGCGATCGCCGAACGGTATGTGCTCGATTCGGTTCCGGAATTCCGGAAGCGTTTCATGCGTGTAACCTCGGGCGATGTGACTCTGATCGACAACAACCGCGACATCATCGACTACTGATTTTGCGCGGTTTCAGCAAAAAAACGAGGCGAAACGCATCGGAAGCGGTGCGTTTCGCTCGCTGATTTAGAGAGAAAGAGAGTGTGAGCATGAACAACAGTTATCTGGCTCGAGCCAAAAGATGATTCCCGATCCGCAGATTCTGTCGGTGGTCGCCGCGAAGCGCGCCAAGCAGCTTGCGTTCGGCGCCCGCCCGATGATCAAGTGTGATTCCGAAAATCTGCTCGACGTGGCGCTGCTCGAAATCGCCGAGGGGTTGCTGAGCTATGAATTCGGCACCCCGGGTGAAGTGCCATCCGGACTGCCGCCGATGGCGGAGACACCGGCGGTTGCGTCGACCGATGAGGCCGCGCAGAATCCGGATGCGCAGTGACCGGAGTCGGGACAGCGGAGGGAGACTCCGCTGCCTTCCGGCCCGTGGAACGTTTCACGGGCTTTTTGTTTCTGACCGAAGCGAGTGGAAAAGATGAAAGTTATGAATAAGCCTTCCGTGGCTGTCATCATGGGCAGCAAGAGCGATCTGCCGATTCTGCAGAACGCCTTCAAGATTTTCGATCATTTCGGCGTCGGATTTACGGCGCGGGTTCTTTCTGCCCACCGGACTCCGGATGAGACGGCGGAGTTTGCTTCCGGCCTGGAGGCGAAAGGATACAAGGTGGTGATCTGTGCCGCCGGAATGGCCGCTCATCTCGGTGGTGTCGTGGCGGCGCATACGACGCTGCCGGTCATCGGTGTGCCGGTGGCGAGCGAACCCTTCAACGGGCTTGATGCGCTGTATTCGGTTGTGCAGATGCCGCCGGGGATTCCGGTGGCGGCGGTGACCGTCGGCAAGGCGGGCGGGAAGAATGCCGCGCTTTACGCGATTGCCATTCTCGCCCTGAGCGATCCGGTTTTGGCGGAGCGGCTCCGGGAGTACCGCGCGGACCAGCGGGAAATGGTCCTCACGGCCGACGCTGAGCTTCAGGAGGAGCTCAAGGAGCGGTGACATTCTGCGACGGGAGAAAGGGGGGCGCGGTATGAACATTCATGTATTCATCGGGATGGTGGTGCAGTTTTTCTTTCTGCTGACGCCGTTCTTCGTCCTGTCGCTGTTTGTTTCGCTGACCGCCGGGATGACGTTGAAGGAGCAGCGCAAACTGGCGGTTCGGACCACGCTGGCGATTCTGATTATCGTAGTGATACTCTATTTGCTGGGAGACCGGATCTTCGGTTACCTCGGCATTACGCTGGATGCATTTCGGATCGGTGCCGGGCTGGTGCTGCTGCTCAGCGGCATTGAAGTGGTGCGTTCCTCCGGCACTCCGTCCGGAACCCGGCAGTGCGACGATGACGGGGACGTCGCGGTCGTGCCGCTGGCGATTCCCTATACGGTCGGGCCGGGTACGATCGGTACCCTGCTGACCATGGGCGCGTCGGCGGAATCCGCCGCGATCCGCATTTCCCATCTCGCTGGAATCGTGATTGCCGTCTTCATGATGGGGGCATTGCTCTACTTTTCCGCGACGCTGGAGCGCTTGCTCAAGAAGAAAGGACTGAACATTCTGAGCAAACTTACCGGACTTTTTCTCGCTGCGCTCGCCTCCCAGCTGATTTTTACCGGAATTCGCAACATGCTGTTCGGCTGAAATTCTACAGCACTTGCAGCAGCCAGCAGAGAATGGCCGCTGCGACGGCAAGCAGCAGAAGAACGATCTGGAAAAAAACGGATTCCCTTGCTGACGGTCGGTTTGCGGAAGAGATCCACCAGATCTTCCTTGAGCAGGCCGGCGCGGGGCAGGGGCGGTGCGAATGTGAAGACCAGTCCCAGTTTCGAGACAGCCGCATGGGGCGATTGACCGCGCAGGAGTTGGCTTCCAGGAATCTCGAAATGTTGCGGCGGTAGAGTTTTACCAGAGAGATTACTACCATCGGGCCGCCGAAGATCAGAATGATGCCGAGCAGCACGGCCAGAACATTGAGTATCGAGATGTTCTGAAGAGATTTGATGATGAAGGCAACCGAGCTGCCGATTGCCGCAATGCCGATACCGCCACCCATCAGCATCATGGAGCCGCTCACCGCCGGGGTCTGCGGCTTGGCGGCCGGCGCCGGTGCCGGCGGTGTGAGGACGGCGCCGGTAGTGATGGTTTTTTCCAGAGTCTTTTGTACTTCCGTACTTTTGGTGCTGAAAAAGCGGTCGGCCAGTCTGGCGACAAACTCTCCGAAACGGAAAAACGGCATTTTGAGAGCCTCACTGATGGAGACCGGCTGTTGGATGAGGTCGATGATCCGGGCATCCCATACGGAGCCGTCGACGGCGTAAAAGATGCCGTGCTTGCCGATGAAGAGATTGCGGATGTTCCCGGATGTGACGGCGACGGCGAGCGTCATCCTGCGGGCGTTTTCCGTTCTTCCGGTGGTCGCTTCGACGTAGAGGACGCAGATGTCGCTCATCGTCGCGATCCGTTTATGTTCCGCGAGGTTTTTTACTGGTGTCGCGAAGGTGTAGTGACGACCGTCCATGACCAGTTTCCCGGTCTGGAGCATGGAGGCCGCACGCGGATTGAAGAGAGCGCCGAGGGAAACGTAGTTGTTGAGAAACTCCAGCAGATACTGCTGGAAGAGCGTCAGCTTGATCAGGCTGTGATACGCGGTCAGTTCGCGGGCGATGGTCAGATCTTCGTCGATCCTCCTGCGAAGTTCTTCGAGGCTGCCGTCGGTGAGCCACTGTTTCAGGATTGCCGGTTCGATTTTCTCATACGCCTTGTCGGGTTCGGCGTTTTTCCACTCCAGGCAGGGGGTCAGCAGGGAGGTCAGACGCCGCCACATCGCTTCGGAGAGCACGCTGCCGGTAAGGAATTCCGCCATGGCCGGATGGGCGGCAAGGGCGTGCAGCTCCTTCTCATAGAGAGGATTGAGCGGTGCGGAGAAGTCCAGAACCCGGTCGGGGCGCGGGGTGGCGATGGGGGAGTTTTTCAAGCAGTTCCTGCATCGGGGCGGATTCCGGAACATCGCCGTCGCCCTCGACGAGCGGAGGGCGGCAGGAAAGACCCGGCAGGAAATCCAGCGCCGCGCAGTGGAGAAAATAGCGGTCGATGCGCTCCTGGAGATTCTCCACCGCGGCGGCGAAATCGGCGGTCCGCTCTCCGCAGGGACGGAGCAGTTCCGGCCGGTTTTCCGGAGCTTCGTACCAGGAGAGATATTGTTCCGCTCCTGACCGGAAGGAGTCAAGCAGTTCCCGGTTGATCCCCTCGGCCCCGGTCAGATCGCGGCAGCTTCCGATGATCTCCATGATACGGCTGACGATCTCCGCCAGATGTGGATTTTCCGGAATGGCGGAAGCCCCTTCGCGGCAGTCTCCGGTAAAGCAGCCGGGCGTGATGACGCCGTCACCGTTGCAGCAGGCGTTGCTGAGTATGCCGTCATCGTTCCTGATCTGCGAGAGGGAGAGGACCGGCGAGTCCGGAATGCCGAGATTGCGGAGCACCACCCTTGCGGCGGCGAACAGCGCGGCTCCTTCCGGAGCGGAGACGTCGATGGAGTCCAGGCGCAGTTCCGGGGAGCCGAGTTCAGGCCGGGCCTCGGGGCGGATATGAGCGAGAAACCAGGCGACGGCGCGCTTTACCTCGTCCGCCTGGATGATGCCGTTGTGATCCTCATCGATGAAGTCGAGAAACTGGCGGTCGGTGCGGAGAAAGTCGATGTCGATGCCGGTGAGAGCCCAGTGGGCCTCATCGAGTTCCAGTACATGTGGCAGGTCGTCGATATCGTGCAGTGCCAGCTGACCGGCTCCGCCGATTCGTCGGAACATCATATCTGAGTTTTGACTGGTTGAAGTGGTCATTTTCCGAATCGTCTGTTGATCGCTTTGCTGCGGATTCCGAACGGAGGTTTCCCATATGGGATAATATACAGCATGTTGCGGAAATCGGCGAATGACTTTCCGTTTTTTTTGATTTTTTTCTGTTGCGCCACAAAGACTGACAACAGGTCGGGCGCAGGATTTTTTTAACGGATAATCCTGCTCCGGCAGTTGATTTTTATCAGAATCAGTTGTATAGTAAGGAACAGCATTGAACAGGGGAAACGGAGAGTGTCAATGGAAAAGACGGATGAGGTCAGATCTGGCGGCGCATTTCGCAATGTGGAGCTGGCCTGCAAACTTGCCCCGGGCAGGAATGTGGCTGTCGCCGGCTCCTTTAACGACTGGGAGCCGAAGCTGAATCCGATGACGGATGAAAAAGGCGACGGCGTCTATCGCTGTACTCTCCGCCTTGCTCCCGGCTGCTATGAGTACAAATTCGTCGTGGATGGCGAGTGGGTGCTCGACGACGGCAATCCGAATTTCACCTCCAATGATTTCGGAACACTCAACAGTGTTTTGAACGTCAAATAAGCTCATTTTCCGGATTTTCCGGGAAAATGCGGCGTTGGGCGGTGTCTCTGTCTGCCTGAAAGGAGGATGTTTCCTTGCTCCTCCTGTACTTTTTCCTGCCGAATACTTGAATTTTGGGAAAACCGAACTTATATTTCCGGAAGATTGCGGCCCGGCCGTTCATTTATCACAGGAGAATCATGGGTATGAGACAGTGTGCAATTTTTCCTTTTCGCGTTTCTGAGCATGACATTGGCGGCGGCGGAGTTCCGGTTGGATATCAGCGGTCGGGACAATGTGCTCACACCCGGGCGCGGCGAAGTGAAATTCGACCGGGCAGCCTGGGTCTCCGCCGCCGAACGGCCCGGCTATCTGGTGGTAAGCAAAGAGGTCGGCGAGGAGTGGACGCCGATAGAGTTTTCCTTTGTCGCGGAAAAGGATGGCTTTCTGTGGCTCGCGTTCGGGGGCGGCTGGGCTGCGGCGCCGGGGGGCGAGGGCTTTCATTCTTGTGGACGACATCAAATTCAACGGGCAGGAGGCGCCGAACGGCGGGTTTGAAACGTTGAAGCCAGACCTTTCAGCTCCGCGCATCTGGAACCTCGCGCCGAAAAGCAAAGCCTGTCTGGTGGATGATGCCAGGCAGGGCAAAAAGGCGATGAAGATCAATCATGACAACCGGATCGGGCAGGGGGTGAAGGTGGAAGCGGGGGAAAAGCTATACGATTTCACTCTTTGCCAAAGCGGCAAAATAAGTGGAGTTCAGCGGCAACGGGAGGCGGCGTCCGCCGGCCTCCCGTTGTTGTATCGTCTGCTGAAGTCCGGTGCCGCGCTTGTCTGGTGGCGGAGGAGGCCGCATCGACACTGGACGGTTGCGGAGGGGCGTTCCTTCGAATAATTTGCGGGGGGAGAAGCCGTTCTCCGGATTTTACGGAAGAAGGGAAGAAGTTCATGCGCAGGAAAGATCGTGAAATCAAAGAGTTTTCCTCCATACTGGAAATTTTCGATCGACTTGACTACGGGCACCTTGCCCTATGCGATAACGGAAAACCCTACGGCGTCACGCTGAATTTCGGTCATGAGGTTCAGGACGGGATGCTTCTGCTTTATTTTCACGCGGCGCCTGAGGGGAGGAAACTTGACTGCATCCGACGCAATTCCGCTGCATATTTCTTTGCGGAAACCGATACGGAATTTTACGAAGGGGAAAAAACGGTCGGAAATACTGGACGATGTTTTACTCCTCGGTCGCGGCGGAAGGAACCGTGGTGGAGGTGAGCGATCCGGAAGAGAAATTTCACGCACTGAAACTGCTGATGAAACACTTCATTGGAGAGCGGCCGTTTGAAGTGCCGGAGGAACTCCTGCGCCATACCGCCATTCTAAAAATGACGGTGAGTTCAGTTACCGGAAAACGCAATCCCGGCTCCGCACACCGTGCATAGCTGCCGGGAGCGCCTCCCCGGCACGGTTCGGAAGAACGCCTGCGGAGAATGAGGGCCATCTGCGGGAGTTGCGGCTGTTTTCCGAACATATCCGTTTGAACTGTCACTCTCTGCATGTGGACGGGTCAGGTTGGCCCGGATGCGTCCCGCCGCTTGACAACGACTTGTCCACCATGGCGCAGACGCAGGAGTCGGGCCACACGTTTTCCGCCGTTTCAATCATGTCGATGATCGTGTAGATCGGCAGGATGATCCCCGGAATGCCATGGGCGCCTGAATGCCGGATATCAGCGACAGCATCAGGAAATAGCATCCCAGCACCTCCCGCTCGGTGCCGGAGGTGACGTCCGAAGCCTTTTTACTTCATAATTGTTATTTTACTTTTCGAAAGTAAAATTGAAAAAGTAAAAGTTTTTTGTTTTTTCTATTGACATTATGAGCTTATCAACTAATAAATTGATTTTAATAGCTCCTTGTGCTATATTATCTTCACGCAAAAACAATGGAGGTAAACATGGCAACGACAAGGCTGAGAACATGGGAAATAACGGATGAATTTTGGGCAAAAGTTGAAACATATATTCCGAATGATTTACGTTGCCCCGGGGTAAATTATCGCCGAAAACCGGGAGGAGGGAGAAAATCTCGCTATGGAAACCGATTGTATTTTTTCGGCTATCGTTTATGTTCTCCGCACGGGAATTATTTGGAATGCATTGCCGCGCAAGGAATTTGAAAATATCACATCACAAGCGGTACATAAAAAATTTATGCAATGGTCACGAGCTGGATTTTTTTCAAAAGCTTTGGCACGCTGGTCTTATGGAGTATGACGAGATGGAAGGGATTGCATGGGAATGGCAGTCGGCGGATGGTTCTCATGGAAAAGCGCCATTGGCGCAAGAACTTGCCGGAGCAAATCCAACAGACCGGGGTAAGCAAAGGAAGCAAAAAAAATCTACTCGTAGACGCAGTTGGCATCCCGTTGTCGATCGTCGTAACCGGAGCCAACAGGCATGATGCAGCCGTTCTTGATGAATTACTCAAGGAGCGTATGAAGCCCCTGGATTTTGAGCATTATGAACACATTACTCAAAATGTTTGCTTGGATGCCGGATATGTCGGAAAAGCGGATGTTGCGTCAAGACATGGCATGGTGCCGCATATTCGACCTCGCGGTGAAGAAAAGAAGGCAATTGAACTGCATGGATTTCGTCCTAAACGATGGATTGTCGAGGTTGCACATTCGTGGTTCAACCGATTCAGAAAAATTCATGTCAGATACGAAAAAACCGCCTGCGCATACAATGCCTTGCTGTACTTGGCAGCTATGATGATAACGATGAATAAAATTATGGCAATTTATCCTCCGTTATGATATTATTAGTTGATAAGTTCTTAATTTTTCAATGCATACAGGTTTCAGGCAACTTGCTTTTTTTGATGGTTTTCTTTGTAATGTGGATCATAAGCAACATCACTTTGCCAAAGAGCATAGATTACGCCACTCAACTTTCGAGCAACGGCAACCGTAGCTTTTTTCTTTGCTATTTTTCCTCCACGCGCAGCGATACGCATGCCAAACGTTCGCAGATCGCAATCTTCTCCAAAGTGCCCCAAAATATAATTTGCCCCTTGGATCAAATAGCGCCGAACAAACGTATTACCATGCTTGGTAATTCCCAATTGTTTATCGATTTCTCCCGACTGATCGCGTTTAGGAGTCAGCCCTAAATACGAGGCCAAGCGCTCTTTGCTCCCAAAGCGTCGCGGATCTCCGATTACAAGACAGAACGCCAAAGCCGTGATGGGACCGACGCCTTTTACCTGCCTGATTTTTTCAGTTTCCGGATATTTTTTGCAGAGCTTGGCGATAATACGATCATAATTTTTGATTTCCTGCTTGATACTGACCAGTTGACACAGCAATCCTTCAAGCGCGGGGCGAAGTTCCGCTGGCAATATTTTAGGTGCTTTCTGGGCAAAATTTTCCGGAGTCAATTCAGAAACATCGGTTCCATGAGAACGCATAAGACTGCGAACGGTATTGATCAACATGATTTTAGTTCGAACAAGGGTATCACGCGCTTTGATCACGCAAAGATCATCGCGATTTTGCGCTTGCGCATGTACGATCGGATGTAACAGCTTTTTATCAAAGCATGCCAGACGCGCCAGCATTTCCGCATCGCGGCGATCACTCTTTGCAGTACTGCCCCAAATCAACTGCAAGTCCCTGGCATTCGAAACGAGCACTTCACATCCAAAAGATTTGACGTAATCTGACATCCATGGAGAATCAAAGCCGGTTTCCATTGCAATCACCGTATCTTTCAAACTTGGCAGTTTTTCAAGAAATTCTTTGATGGAATTCTTAGAGTTTTCTATTTGCATAGACACTCCCTTGTCTTCGTCGGCAGTCCGGGCATAAACTTCAATCTTCTTACTGGATACATCAAATCCGATATAAAGTTTCCGATAATGATCTTTTTTCATTTCTGCCTCCGATTTTTAGAATTTGACTTTTTGCAAGGAAGAGGCATATTTATATTTGTCTGGAAAAGCGGAGATCGGCTCTGTGGGGACACAACCAATCAAGGAATATCCAGACCGCATACCGAAGATGCCGGAGGATCCAACTCCGGCTCTTCTCTTTTATCTTCGGGTGCGAAAAATGCCTCCGAAAATCCCAGGGTGTGGGACAGAGTCCCACGTTTCCTCTTGATTACAAAACATCCAATATCACTCCTTTTCAAGTTTCTTTCGTCGCATGTCACTGATCTATTGGTTCCCTCTCATTATATCTTCCATGAGAAGGTTTGTCAAAGGGGGAAGTAAAACTACTTGATTCTTTTTCGTATTCTAAGAATCTATCCCTAAATAACAGCAAGTTTTCGATAAATTATAACCGTTGCGGCAAGGTGTAGCAAAGCTTCATATGACGAGTTGCTCTTTTCATATCGAACGAGCAGTTTGCGAAATCTGTTGAACCACGAATGCGCAACCTCAACAATCCAGCGTCTTGCTTTACAACCATTTTGAATTGCAATTTTTTCTTCACCGCGTGGACGGATATGCGGAATATAGCGATGATTCCTCATGATTTCTTCGGATTTTTCACCGGAATATCCTGCGTCCGCGCAAAGATGCTGTTTGGTATGTCCTCGCGGTTTTCTGATTCGATTTTTCAGAACCTCGTCCACTTGTGTGACATCATGCCGATTAGCTCCGGTTACGACGATTGACAACGGGACCCCACGCTCGTCGACAAGAATATGTCGTTTGGTTCCATTTTTTCCCCGATCAGTAGGATTTGGCCCTGCTGATTCCTGTGCAGTCGGGGCTTTTATCATTGTTCCGTCGATACTTTGCCATGTCCATGCAATTCCTTCCATTTCATCATATTCAGCAAGTCCTTTCTTCCAGAGTTTACGGAAAAATCCGAGTGATTCCCATTTTCGGAAATAACGATGCACACTGCTGGAACTGCCATATTCTTTCGACAGGGCTTTCCACTGAATGCCTGTGCGCAGAACATATATGATTGCCTCACACCTGTCCTATCGGCAAACCAAAGGGGCAATCAAGCTCAATATGCTGTTGGATCATGATGGTCATCTTCCCGTGTTCGTTGATTTCACCAATGGAGATGTTCATGAGGTAAACAGCGCCAGACGAATGGAACTCCCGCGTGACAGCATGGTGGTTTGTGATCGCGGATACGTCGATTTTTCCATGCTGTATAAATGGAATCTCTCCGGTGTGGATTTTGTCACGCGCCTCAAGACCAATGCGACCTACGACATCCCGGAATACGATGTCAAGCAATATCCCGGAACCGTTTTGAGCGATGAAGTCATTTTTCTGCGTGGTTCGCAAGACAAATATCCGGAACGTCTCCGCAAAGTGGTCGTCTGCGATGTGGAAAACCATCGGACATTGACCTTGCTAACCAACAATTTTGAGCTGGACGCACAAACGATCGGCGACATCTATAAGGCTCGCTGGCAAATCGAAAGCTTTTTCAAGATGCTCAAGCAGAACTTCAAGATCAAAACGTTCATCGGCACCAGCGAAAATGCGGTTCGGATTCAAGTTTGGACAGCGCTTATCGCTATTTTACTGACCAAGTACCTGAAGTTTTTGTCGAAAGCGCAATGGCATTTTTCAACCCTGGTCACTTTCCTGAAATGGAATCTATTTGTTTACCGCGACTTGCGCCAATGGCTGGATCAACCATTTACCAAACCACCGGAGCCGGAATCATTTCAACCAGAGTTCGCTTTTTAGGACAGCTGATTTACAACAAAGGGGGGCTACTTTTGAGAATTGGTGTGAAATAGATGAAAATGAGGGGGCGTAATCAGAAAATTACGCCATTTTGAAAATTGTTAGACAGGTGTGGTTCCGGAACTTTTCCTGCCGCTGAATTTTCAGTAACGCCCGGAAAATTGCGCACGTTCGCTTTGAATGATTGCAGGAGACAAACGCGACTGGGGGGCCGGAAGTCAGTGGGCATTTTTACGACCGGAAGAATCGAGATGTCGGTCAGTCGATGAATCTTGTCGGAGAACTTGCAATCGCCAACCTCTGGAATATAGTATTTCAAAGGCTTTTTATACAAAGCTTTCCATAATAATCCAGAGAGAGGTGCAATCGGATTCTTTTCAAATGCCTTCGACTCTCCCGAGAGACCTATTTTCTCGGACGTTGTCTATCCATCAAAGCCGGTTTCTATTGCAATCACTATGCCTTTCAAGTGGTATTGGATAAACAGAAACCTCAGAGGTTGTTGCAAAATTGGCAATGATCGGGATGCAATCAGAACAGTTGGTGATGGCCTGAATGAAACATCCGAATTTTTTCTAAACATTTCATTCTTATAGGGATGTCTTACGCAATGTTCTGATTGAAATTTTTGCTGTTTGACTTTTTTACAAAACAGATATATATTAATTTAACTTAACCGAAAGGTAACTGATTTGATATGATTAAGCGTCGCAGTTTACGGATGGTAATTCGCCACTATGTATTCGGCCTTCTGAATGCTCATCCTGATGAAGAAATCCGTATCCCATCATATAACATTCTTGCCAAAAAATTCCATATGGCAAGAAGCACGGCACAATTGGAGCTGAAAGCCTTGGTGGATGAAGGCTACCTCATTACGCGTCCTGGAATCGGAACATTCGCGAATTTAAACAGAAGCATAGATTCTGATACTTCAAATGTTCCGGCCATTACTACTGTTTGGGGGAGTGGCGACTATGTTTATCGTCGATTTACCGCAATTAGTGTCTTACGGGCATTTGAGCGAGAAGTTGCAAAATATCCGGCGAAAATTCAGGAAATTTTCTTTTCTTCCGGCACAGAAGACCAGATGTATGAAGAGTTAACCGAATTGAACTCACATGCACTTGTCTGGATATCTCCCTGCGAATCTCGGTATTCCTTGATTCGCAGAATTGCCGAAAAAATCCCCGTTCTTGTTCTTCAGGGAACGGTTCCTGGAGTTCCCTGTGCCTGCTGGGATCTTACTCCAGTGGGATATCAGATTGGCGAAGAGTTAGTGCGACGGGAACTTTTTCGGTTTCTTTATTTGGAATCCAGCAACTCCAATCTCCAAATTTGGAATGGCATAATGAATGCTTTTCAAAAAGCAGGGGTCAAGAACTGTAACCAGTATTTGATGAGATATCAAAATGGACATAAAAATGTGGAAGCTCTCCTGCAGAGCGGATATCAACCCAATGCAGTTTTTTTTAGAGAAGAAGCTGGTATGTATTTGATGAATACTCTTTCCCGCTATGGAATCGATCCCCGGAAAGATTGTCTAATGATATCAGCAACATATAAACCTCGTGCCCTGACTGCTCCGTTGCTTTTGGTGGAACTCCCGTTCGAAGGATTGGGAGCATACGCTGCCGAACTTTTATTTCAAATCATGGAGAAGAAAAAAATACCAGAAAAGAATATTTTTATTCCAGAGAAAATTTCAGTGAAAACCGTATAAGCAAAGAGACGATATTAGTAATGACCAAACTCGTGATTTCTGTTTGCTATATGCATTTTATGGCAAACGCAGTCTCGAAATGAAGTTTTTCTTATTTCTATGCGAAATCAAGGTATAAAATCCCGGGCAATCGCAGTTGCAAGAATGATAACGTATTCATTGAAGAGGGAGGTGATTTATAGAGGGATTATGTAATGAGCAGGGCTAAGGAGAAAGAGGGAAGATGAAATGAAAAGAAGAAATTCATACTTTACATTGATAGAGTTATTAATTATCGTATCTGTGCTTTCTATTCTTGTTGCTCTTCTTCTGCCGGCACTTCAGGCCGCAAGAGAAAAAGGGAAAATGATTTCCTGTAATTCAAATTTGAAACAAATGGGTGTTTTTTCCTGTCTGTATCAAAATGATTTTGATGGCTTTGCCGGACCTCAATGTGGAATGAATACCGGTATAGGTCGGTATACCGTACATTATCATTGGGACTATTATTTCTTAAAGCATTATCTCTCCCGAATTTCGCCATTGAAAAACCAAATGACAAAAGTATTTTTTCTGCCCTTCGGACAAAAGGAGTGAAGCCAAGCATCTAAACTATCAGCTCCGCAGCTATGCTCCTCCCAAAGGCTGGATTCAAAATAATGATGTCCCGGCGAAGCCGCAGCAAATTAAAAAAACATCCCGTGGACTTTTTGTTTACCGAAACGAATAACGCAAACGGCGAGTTGCTCCTTGCGGCAGTAGGGGTTGCTCAATCTGACGGAGAAGTTATTGTCAATGGTACAGTTCAAATGGGCAACAACCATCAGGATTCGAAACGACGACCGAGTGTTTGTGTCGATGGTCATGTCGAACATGGTTTGCTGAACGAGGCTTGCGGTGGATTTAATACAACTGCATTCAATTTTCTGCAGCGTGTACAAAACTGGCGCTTATAAATATTTTAAACCGATCAATATACTACAGGAGATACAGATTGAGGAGTTGCATGTCTTAAAAATAATGATATTGATCGCCAAGGTTGGCGGTCTCGGTGAAAAAACAGTTTAGATCAGGAGTGTTACAATGAAAATGATCCTTACAATTTTCTCAATTTTCATCTTCTTTTCCGCAATGGTTGAAGCTGCGGAATTGAAGGTTCTGTGTGTTGGAAATAGCTTTGCCTCCAGTGTTATAAAAGATTTACGTGCTATTGCAAGAGCGGAAGGTTGTAATTTAAAACCTGAATCCGTGAATTTTTGTTGATGTATTTTTCATTCGGATTCAAATGTTGATTTTTGCCGGATTTCCCGGTGTTTTTTGTTCTGATTTCCGATCCTGATTCCGCTGATTTTCCGATTCATCGCCATGTATTGTCGATTTCACGAAAAAAAACGCTTTAAATGATTCGAAAATCCCGATTTTTGGCCATAGTCATCTACAGATGTTCTAAATCACCTCCATTTCATATCCAATTTAGGTTGCTTTATTGTTCAACATCGTGCATACAAATCCTTAAAAATCCGGTAATGCGGATTACCGCGACCGAATGAGAGCCAAATATATCCAGCGTGTTTCACCACCTTGCAGGCGATATAGATTAAGTCCTGCATCACGGAGCGCAACCGGCGGCGGGCCACCTTATATTCCCGATGAAGCAACTGCGGCTTGTTCAGAAAACGTTGTCCCATGATCCGCAAACAATTGAACGCTAAGGCCGCAATATTTAAGATCAAGGCATTCGTCGCAAACTTGCCGCTCGGCAGTTTTTCAATGTTCATATCAGTCTTCAGCTCACTGTGGAACTGTTCACTGGTTCCGTGATCGTGATATCCCGCGATACATTCTTCTTCCGTGCAATCAATATTTGTCCACCATGAATCAATTTCGATTTCCGGAAACAGGAAAACTTCCCCGGTTTTCGCATTGGTCAGGCGTTCGGTCGCGGCAACCACCATCGTCATGGTTCCCCGCATGGATTCTTCTTCCGACTCGAACAGTTCAGCCGACTTGTCGACAGGAACATTTCCCCATGAATAATGCCAGACATTTTTTCCATCACGGGACGGCTGTTTTTCACCATACTGTTTCCCAAGTTCCAAATAACGCTCCCGAGGCTCCTTGCGAAGGTTGCGTTTCACGATGAATTTCACCCCGTATTCATCCAGAACTTTGATGAATTTCCGGTCGTCGTGACCGGAATCAACCCGGACAACGATTTGTCGGAGATTAATTTTCAACGCTTTCACCTGTTCCAAGCAGCGCCGGAGAAATTCCACCGCTCCATTCTCGCTGTGCTGACTGCCAATCCGCAATTCATTGGCGAGCATATAGCCCTCGCTCCCGAGATAGGCGAAGATTGGCGCGTATCCATCAATTTGATGATAGGTTCGGGCAATCCCCTCTTTCTTGCAGCCGGGATTCAGCAATGCGGCAACGTCGATATCCAGCGGAATCAATTTGTGTTTTCCGATTTTTACCGTTCCAAACGATTCGACCTTGCGCAGAAGATCGCGCATAGCATAATCCAACAACGTCTGCCGGGAATTGAGCTTCGCGATTAAATCCAGACGTTGACGCAAGGTCTCTTCAGACGGAACACGTTCCAGTTCCAGCGCAAGCCGAAACGCCAACTCATCCCGGAACAACTCGATATCGGCAAAATCAGTGCGCGCAAGCGTGAACAGCCCGACCACCGATTTGATGATTCCGCTGTTGGATATCCAACCTTTTTGATGCGATCCGTTGTCATTTTATCCACACGTGCCAATCCGCGATTGTCTTTCAGCAAGGCTCCAACCATGGCGATACCGCCAGTGGCTATAATATCTTCATTGCTTTGAGTTATTTTAAACCGAGTCGCCATTCATTTCACCCGTCGGGTTGAGTTTATCCATGTCTCGAAACACATACATAATATACTGCGACTCAACATCTTTTCTTCTATTTTATCGTCGATTTCACCAATTATTTCACGGATTCAGGTTAAAAATTTTCGCTTTTACCTGTCTGCCTGGAGCATCTATGGAAGTGCATCTCAAGAACGCAAAGCAAGAAGAAGCCAACCCTGAACTTCGCTGTTACCAGCTTACACCAGCAAAAAAAGCGAAAATGCGGGAAATTCTAACTATGGAGAAATGGGATATTATCACCATTCAACAATTTAGTCGTATCAGTTACATGCCGGAAACTTATTTCCCCTGGGCGGAAGAGCTTTCTGCTTATATCAGGCGCTATGCGCCCCAGGCTGAAATCATCTTCCAGCAGACATGGCGTTACCGTGAAGATCATGGGATATATAAAAATGGAAAATTATCTCCCCTCACCATGTATGAACGCCTGACTGATGCATATCGAGAAGCGGCAACGAAGCTGAGTCTTCGGGTTATCCCGGCTGGGGCCGCCATAGAACTTGCATTGGCAAAACAGGCCGGAGTATTCCGCCCTCTTTCAAAAGAACAGTCTCTTTCTCCGGCAGGAACTCCTGTGCCTGATCCATATGCGTTACACGAAGGATGGATATGGAAAAAAACGAATTCTTCTATGAATGCGCGTTTCGACGGTATGCATTTGAATGAACGGGGAAAATATCTTCAAGCTTGTGTGTGGTATGGTTTTCTGTTTAAAAAGGATCCGGAAACGATCCGTTGGAAACCGTCAGAAATGGATCTCCAAGATGCGATTTTTCTTAAAATGTGTGCAAAAGAAGCATTACAAAATGGTCTTGATACTGTTATCAAAAGATAATAAAAAGCGCTGCCCTGGTAAAAAGGAACGATTGATGCATAGTAGTTGGTTTCAAGTTCTACTTGCTGCGTGTAATTCAAAGTAACATAATTCATGTACGCAAAACAATAAATTTTTACAGAATGATTGTTTTGCGTATCAAATGCAATAATAGTCTTGGCAGAAACTAAACCAAGTGGAGAATTCATATGCGCGCTTTTTACATTTCGTGTATTATCTTCAGTATGGCGGTTACAGAATCTTGTCTGGCGGAGATGCTGCTGTATAAAACTCTTGATCCCAAGAAAAGCGTCATGTGGTCCTCCAAGCCGGAAGATATTAGAAATGAGAGGCTTGTTTCATATATTAAAGGATATAAACGAGCCAATGCCCCGTCAGCAGCTCCGGGTACTTGGCAGATAGGCATGTTAGAGGCTTTAGAAGAAGGGAAAGTATCGCCTGGACTTTGGCGTGCAATGCTCTGTTGATTTCACTGTCCAGAAACTGGGGCTTCATTTTGATGGACCTCCTAGAGACTGGTTGGTAGAACAAAAAGCAGCCCTTAAAAAAGGAACCCAACATTTCTTTTCCATGGCATTTACTATTGAAAAGAAAGATGCAGGTCGCAAACTCCGTCTTCCGGCAGCCTGGATCGGGGATCTTCCGGCAGGAGCAGATTTCACCCTGTTCAATGCGAAACTCTATAAAGATATTCATATACCTGCTTTGCGCAAACCGGAACTGCTCTTCTCTGTGTCATTTGACAACGGCTGGAATGCAGAAAAAGCCATGGGAGACCCCGGCCCACTTGAAGCAGAAAATCTGGTGTCCGTTCCTGGAATCTCCGGTAACGGTGTGCGAATTGCCCGCACAGGAGCTCGTTTGAGCTATCCGATAAAGCGAAATCTAATGCTGGATCAAGGAACGGTTACTTTCTGGTACAAACCGGAATGGACTCGGCGAGCCTGGTATCCTCTGTTTGTCTTGAATCGTGATTGGCCGGGGGAGAAGCGGCAAGGGTCCAACTGGCTCTGGTTCTGGATACAAGATGGAATACTTCGAGCCGATCTCTCCGACGACAAGGATTCCTACAAACGTGGCGGCGATATCATCTCTGGACAATGGCAATGGCTCGCATTCCGCTGGGGGCCCGCGGGTGTAGAGGTCTTCCGAAATGGAGTCAAAGCTCCGGGAGGGGACAGTGAATCTCCGTTCAAAAAAATTTCATCTATTATGCATTTTTCCAATCCAGGTTCCTTTGATCGATTTTTTGTTGGAGGAGGAGAAGATGGCAAAGGGGCTGAGGGAATTTTTGACGAGCTTCGCATCTATAGTGGAATGCTTGATGATGCAGAACTTCAAAGAATATTTCACGAAGCAAACGTTCCGCGTTTGCATCTAGAAAGTCGCTATTTTCTGCCATATACGGAGCAGCAAAGTCTTCATTTCTCCGCTTCGCCAGATGCAGATTGGAAACTTGTCGATTTCAGAAAACGAACTTTACTCTCCGGAAAGACTGGTTCAGGAAACATTGATATTCCGCTTCCTCCGCTGGAACCGGGCAATTATACTCTTTTCGTTCGGAGCCGTGGAGTGGAAAATTCTGAGACTCTTATATTTTTCTCTCCGTCGACATCCTTCTCGAAATCTGGAAAACTGGATCTTGAAAAGATAGATGAGATTCGATTCGAAAAGCCGCTTGATTCTGAACGGTTTGTTTCTCATGGCAATATTCATTTGGGCACCTGCGAGGGAATGGTTTATCTGGAAACGGAAGAAATCCCTGATGCACGCTTTTCTATTCGTTTTCAATTGCCGGATGGTAAAACTCCTTATTACGTAGAATGGTTATATCCTGATGATAAAATTCGCAATGCGGAAATTGTTGTCCATGAAGCAAAACGTCCGGACTATGGGCTTTGTGTCGGGTATAGCATCGGGGATGAATATCCCAACTCGGGGAAACTGCTGAAACAGGGAGGAATCCTCTACCCGCGCAAATCGGATAAGCCCCTGGAGTATGCCTTGACTCTTCGAACACCACGAAGAATGGGCGCTCCCGGTGCAATCGCTGCGATTCGGATCTACAGAATTTGCGACGGAAAACTTCCTGCCGCACGCCTGGGGAAATCAACGGGCATTGGCTCTCTATTACGAAGATCCTGCCCTGTATGCATCGTTTCCGTATTTACAAAACAAAGCTGATTCTATGCCGGAATTTGAGGAGTTTCTGGCCCGACTGAGCTCCTATATGAAATTCAGCGGGCAGAATATGTTGATCTATCCATTTGTCTGGTATCAAGGTGAACTTGGAGAATACTATAAGCCACGTCCTCATGCATTGAATTTCTATGATGGTCTCATGACTTTTTTTGACCGGGAAAATCTAAGTTTCATTGGTGCTTTTAATCCGCACAACACGGATTGTGTGGATGCCGTTCATCTGACTGCGGCGGCTCAGGAGGACGGCAGATTACATGATACACCGGTTATGATCTATGACACAGGCAAACCCAATCCAGGTCGATGGCACGGAAGTCCGCCAAACTTTAATATCTTACACCCGGCTCTGCAAAAAAAGTGATGCAATGGGTCGATGATCTCTGCCGAATAGGGGCGCGTCATCATTCATTCCGGGGAATTGAATTTACCATTACAACACATTCGCTTCTTGCTCTCGGCAATTTATCGGCGGGATATAATGATTTTATGATTGAAAGTTTTGAGCGCGATACGGGAATTCAAATACCCATTGATCGAAAAGCACCTCTTCGCGGGAAATTGTACGCAGATTGGTTGCTTGCGAATGTCAGACCGCAATGGATCGAGTGGCGATGCAGGCAGTTGGAGCAATTTTATCGCCGTGTTGCAGAGAAATTGCGTGCGGTGCGCAGTGATCTGGTATTCCGAATCAACATGACTCTAACTCAACCTGTGGAAAATGATTCTTCAACATGGAATGATCCTGATTTTGTTCGTAAAAACTGTCTTGCTGCAGGAATTGATCCAGAGAGAATTGCTCTTCTGCCCAATACTATTTTAACCATTACGACTCAACCTGCAATCTATCGTTACAAGTTTCACTCCCGTGCGCCAGAGAAACAGCCATATCTAAGTGCATTGAAACGATATGATACAACTCAGGCTACTTTCTCCATCTTGAGCAATGCACCTCTTACAGCCATTCATCTGCATGATAAATATTGGGAATCGCCTCTTGGAAAGCGCGATCCTTTGAAGGCTCCATGGTTACGAGAGATACCATGGCGTGTCAGCACATTGAATCCCGGTGGAATTCATGCTATGCGCAGTTATGTTTATCCATTTCGCTGGGCAGATCCCATTCAACTTTCGAAAGGAGGCTTCTTGATAGGCTCTTATGGAACTGAGAAGCAGCTTGCTTCATTCGCTGAACAATTCACTGTCCTTCCTCCGCGTCGTTTCAAAGAGACAGGGAAAGATGAAATTGTAAAAATCCGTACATTGGTATGGCAAGGCTCCCTCTGGTTCTATGTAGTGAACACGGGTGATTCCGTTCGAGAACTTCGCTTGAGAGTACCTGGCGGAACTCTCAATGCCCCGGATGGGAAAACGCCCAAAGAGCTCCAGCATGGGGTGCTGAAACTTTCTTTGGCTCCATACTCTCTACGCTCGTTTCGCTGCCCGGGAGGAGATGAAAAAGATCTTATTCTGGAGATGCAATGAAAACAAGCATAATGATCTGCATGGGAAGTATTTTTATAATTTGTGGTTGTAAAAATATAAATCCCGATATTTCAAAAGCTTATGACAAATATTACCTTCGGGGACGAGGAACTCCGGCTCAGTTCCTGACGGATCAGCTTCTGGATCGCCCGGTTTGCCTTGCTCTTGCAGTTCTTGCTCCTCCGTCTCCGGTGTTTTCTCACCAAGAAGCTGAAAGGATTATCGAGCAATATTTCAAGGATGCGCAAACTGGATTTCTCTGGAAAATAACGCCTCCGACATTCCAAATTCCTGAAAATTCTTCGTCTGACGCATTAGAGCTGAACGACGAGTATCGCTTGGGCTCACAAGAAAAGCGTTCGACGGGAACTCAATGGAAGATTCGCTGGAGCTCGGAAGGACTTCATTTTTCTGTAGTTTGCAAAGATACTTCAATTGACGCCTGTTTCCCTGAACCATGGAAAGGGGATTGTGTGGAAGTTTTCTTGCGCATACCTGCAGAAATTCCGATCTACCGAGAATATGTTATCAATCCAGAAGGACAAACGTATCGGGCTGTTCACATCCGGGCTGAATATGGTAAACGACTGGCGTTCCCGCTGAAGAAAAAGAGGGAACGTGTATCTGTTCGATACATTCCGCAGGGCTACCATGTCGAATTGTTCATTCCATGGAAAGACTTAAATGAAATGGATCTCGATGATTCACCAGGCCCCGGCTTCCGTTTTCAAGCGGGACTTCTTCGCATCGATGCAAAGACCAAACCGCGGCAAAGACAAGCCTATGCTCCATTTCCGCTGCTCTACGATGGGCATAACATATTTGGATATGCGACATTCATTCTTAGTGCCGAAAAGAATCCTGCGCCAGCAGAAGACAGAGCGAAGTAGGCTTAAAAATTGTTCGCCTGCATTAAAATGACCGGAATGAGCAGTAATTTTTTACGAACAGAGAAATAGGAAAGCAAAGATGAAGCAATTTTTGAATCAGGCATGCTATATTTGGACAACACCGTTCGAATCGGGAACGGATCTTTATCGACGCTTCCGCAAAAAATTTTACTGGAATCCCAAAAGTTCGACAACAGTCACTCTCTGTATTGCTGCAGATTCTACCTGCGCTGTGGATCTCAATGGAAGACGTTGCCCTGTTTCACAAACGGCAGACTTCCCGCTGAATCGAAGATATTCAGAATTTGATATCACTGATTTTCTGCATCATGGCGAAAATGTGATTACGGTAGAGGTTCATTTCCTTTGGGGAAGAATTTCTGACTTATGCTCCTGGAGTACCATTTCTTAAGGCTGCACTGATTGAAGGACAAGATATTATATTAAAACTGACAGCTCCTGGAAGTGTTCTGCCAACACACCATTTACATCCGGACTCAATTGTCAGGAAACTCCACAACTCGGATATGTTTTCGAATATGATGCTCGTCGAGAAATTCCGTGGAAAGAAATTTCTTTCGATGACTCCAGCTGGGAAAATGCTGTCGAATACCCTTCATTACCCTGGGAGACGATGAAGCGTAGAAATATTCCTCAGCTTCTGGAACTCTCCCCGCCTGTTGTCCGAGTTATTCAGGCAGGTTATTTGAAACGTGAAAACGAAGGTCAGACTTTTGCAGAGACATGTTCACGAGATTATCTCCTTTCATGCCGCAGCGAAGAATTGTTCAAGGAACTGAACCCCGAACAGTTTTATGACAGACGGACATGGACAAAACCAATTTTGAATCTGACGAGGGAATTTTGCTATTCTTTGCGCCCTCTTCCTGCTGCATCCTCCCCTGACGGATATTACCTGATTCTGGATTTGCAAAAGAACAAGTCGGATTTCCATATCTGAAAATTTGTGCGCCTTCAGGAACGATAATTGATCTTTGCCATGGCGAACATCTTGATGACGGTCGAATACGCGCACGAATCGGGAAACGAAATTTTGCCGACCGTTTTATTTGCCGCGAAGGACTTAATGAATTTCTCTATCTGCATCGGCGTATTGGTGCTCGTTATCTTGAGCTTCACATTACAAAAGTGGGAAGTGGTGAAGTCAATTTGCTCTATGCCGGAATCATTCCTTTGGAACTGCCGTTGCCGCAAAGTGCAACATTTCTCACGGAAGACCACTTTCTGAAACATCTCAACACTCTGTCGACTGAAACTCTGAAACTCTGTATGCATGAGCATTATGAAGACTGCCCATGGCGGGAACAAAGTCTTTATGCTTACGACTCCCCGCAGTCAAATTCTTTATGGATATTATATCTGGGGCAATTACACATTTGCCGGAGAAAATCTTGATCTGCTGGGATATGCTTTCGACAAAGAACGTTATCTGGAGCTGACTGCGCCGGGAAAATGCTCGAAGACAATTCCTATTTTTACAATGGCATGGATTTCTGCTGTTTATGAGCATTTTCTCTACAGTGGTTCTTTGATTTGTTTAAAAAATGGAAAAGGCAAATCAATCAGATTCTGGACAGAGCTCTTTCTGAAAAAGAGCCATCTGCGGCGGAACTGTACAATCCGGGTTCAGGCAATCGAATTTGGAATTTCTACGAGTGGAACGGTACGTTACGTAATCTGCAAGGAGCACAGCAGGCTCCATACAATCTCTATCTCTATGAAGCGTTAGAAAAAGCGGCGAAACTTCATGAGAGAGATGGTGACCGAGAAAGAGCGAAATATCTCTTTGATACAGCACAAAGACTTGGTCGCGATATAGAGAACATCTTCTGGGATTCTGCCCTTTCCTGTTACGGTACATTTCCGCCGGGAAGCAATCCTCTTGTTTACGAGCACATTCAGTGTCTGATGCTTGCTCATAATCTGGTTCCGAAAGAGAAGAAAAATGCCCTCCTGAAACTTTTCTTCACAAAACAGATGCGAACAATCGAATTGAGTGCTCTGCGTTGGTTGATTGATGCAACGATGAAAAATGGATCAGAAGCGCGTCGCTTTCTGATGACAGAGCTGCGTTCAATCTTCGAACCAATTGTTTACGCGGGCGCAACATCGCTCTGGGAAACAAGACTGGGAAGTGATGACTTTGGCGGAGCAGGAAGTCTCTGTCATGGCTGGAGCAGTGTCATGCCGTACTTCTGTGGACGCTATCTTCTGGGAATTGAACCTTTGGATGAGGGATTCAAACGCTTTCTGGTAAAACCGTATTGTGCAGATCTCACGCATGTATCCGGGGAAGTGCCGACTCCATTCGGGGTGATCAGAGTTTCTTGGCGCAAAGACGGAAACAGTTTGAATATCCGGGTAGAACATCCCGAAGGAACAATTCCTGTTTCTGGAGAATATGAAGAATATCCTGTCGCTCGCTTTGAAACAATAGTCCGTTGAGGAAAGGGCGCCAATGCCGGGTAAACAGCCGACAAGGTAGTCAAAACGGCCGGAAAGTGCATATGCAGGACGAAGGCACAGGGAAACATGCCAATTCACATTGGGGGCAAGCGCGCACAGCAAATGGTGGACTTACTGCAGTTGTGATATTGCCGGGAAAGGGCAGCCAGAGCGCGAGAGAGGAAAGCATAATAATACCGATTTGTCTTGCATAGTGTTAATTGGTAATAGAAAAACTTTCACAGCCATCCCATAGGAAAAGAAAAAGTTGAAAGATGATGGTTCTGGATGCAACTTATATTTCAGCAAAAAAAACAAGGAGCATCCATGAAACCATCAAAGCATAAAATGACCGTATTATCGCAAATTTTCAAGTTGATTCCGCGAAATTTGATTCCGAAACTTGCCAATGAGTTCGGAATAGACAGGCAGTCTCGGGTGTTCAGCCCGACGAGTCATGTTCTGGCTCTGGTCTTCGGACAGCTGACGCATGCCCTGGGGCTGAACGACATCTGCGATACGCTTCGAAATCATTGCGGTCTGGTAAGCAAAATTCGGGATTGCGTTCCCCCGAGCCGTAATGGTCTGTCCCACGCGAACCGGAACCGTGACGCAGGCATGGCGGAAAAACTGTTCTGGGAAGTTCTTGCTCATCTGAATGAGATCAGTCCGAACTTTCGGATTCAAGGCAGACGCTACTGTGCGTTACCGAGACGCTTCAAGCGGATGATCCATGTGGTTGATTCGACAACGATTCAGCTGATCGCCAACTGTCTGGATTGGGCAAAACACCGCAGGCGGAAAGCGGCGGCGAAAATGCATTTGCGTCTGGATTTGCGTTCCTTTCTGCCGAATTTCATTCTTGTAAAAACAGCCGGGACTCACGATTCGGCGGAAGCACCGGCGCTTTGCGTGGGAATCAACGAAGGTGAAATTGTCATCTTTGACAAGGCGTATGTCGACTTCAAACACCTCTGGCGGCTTTCCCAACGCGGCGTTTTCTGGATCACCCGCGCCAAGGACAATATGAAGTATGATGTTGTGGGACAGCACGGCGCACCCAAGCTCAATATTCTTCGAGATGTTGTCATCAAACTGACCGGACAACGAACTTCCGTCTGGTATCCTGAAACTCTCCGTCTGATCGAAGCAATCGTAGAAGTCGACGGAAAGCCCAAACGGATGACCTTCATTACCGACAACTTCATTTGGGCGGCAAGCTCTATTTGCGATCTCTACAAGGCTCGCTGGGCCATTGAAGTTTTCTTCAAGGAGATCAAGCAGACTCTTCAACTCTCAGACTTCATTGGCTACAACGAGAACGCGGTGCGCTGGCAAATATGGACGGCTCTTCTCACATATATTTTACTCCGATTTATTGCATGGCAGAATGAATGGAAGCATACTTTTACAAGATTGTTCACTGCCTTGCGCGGAGTCATCTGGCGCTGCCTGGATATGGGAAGTGTCCTCAGATGTTGTGGGACAGCATCTGACTCTGTCCGTATGCGAGGCGCTCCCGGAACAGGCATATTTACCAGGATTCGCACAACTATAATCCAACTCAACGAAAAGGAAAAACCGGAAATGGGTAATTTAAAAAAACAATCAACGCAAGCTCAAACAGGAGGACAAAAATGACAATTTCAAAGATGTATGGGACGGCAGTGAAAAACTTTATAAATACAGTATTGGCATAAAATGACCTAAGAAATCAGCTTTTTGAGGTCAATATAATAGCGATGATCGCAATAACGATGAGGAGTTCGATCAAGGTGAAGAAATGATTTTTTTCATCTGCACGCGTCCTTTCCCGGTTTGTCATATATTATACCTGAAACCGGAGAAAAGCGCAAGAGAAAAAACAGCGATTATATATCCTTAATTTGGATAAGTATATCCTGTCTATTATCGATGCGGGGAATTTATCATGAGGCTCCAGGGGGGGCGCCGTCAGGGAAGAGGGAGCGAGAAAAGTTGTAAGACGTTATTGAAGAATATACAATAAAGGATGAAGAAAAACCGGGGAGGAGAATGCGTTTCTCCGTCCCGGGCAGTTGGTACGATGTATTGATGGTTTCTGCTTATTTGACCGGTTCCACCTTGAAGTTGTCCAGCAGGACCTCCGGAATTTTGGAGGAGATCGCCAGATTCGCCATCGGAATGACCGCGTTCGGATACTTTTTGAGATCGGTCGGGAAGGTCACTTCAAACGAATACTCCTTCCACTGCGTCTCAATCGCGCAATCCTTGCGCAGCAGATTGATCGGCGGATGGTTGCCGGAAAGCCGCTGATTGTTCGAGTTGAAGATGAAGAGCAGACTGCCGTTTGCCGAACCCTTCGCCCAGAAGCTGACCTTGTATTTCGTCCCGCTGATCATCGGGATGGGGACGGAGGAGATCGACGCCGTTTCCCCGTCTGAAACCAGTTTCATGCTCATTTCGCCGTTGATGAAATCGGATTTCACCACACTGGCCGAGAATTTCTTCTGTCCCCAGGAGCGGCTCCAGAGGCCGGGGAGCGTGTTGTCCTTCTCGAAATCGATAAGGAATCCTCTGCCGCAATCTTCCGGCGAAAGCTCCGTCAACGTGATGTTGCGCAACTCCAGCGACTGCTCCTTGCCGCCGCGCAGGTAAAAAAGAACATTGCCGGAACTTTTTTGCCGGAATAAAACCAGTTTCGGTAGCGGTTCCACTCTCTGCCGACTTCGAAAATCGGAAATACCTTGTTGTCCAGCTCCAGAATGAACTGTCCCTGGCCGTCGCTGCCAGGGAGGCTGCCCCGCGCTTCCCAGTCGATGACGTAAAAGTTTCCGGCTTGAGCGGCGCCTTGACGACGAGCGACGCGGTCCCCTGCATGGCGGCGGTGCGTTGAATCGCGAAGGTGTTCTCCGCACTCTTCTTCCACTCCCGCTGGGGGGTGATCTGCGGCGCGACCGGGGTCTCCGCCACGAGGGCGATCCCGCACAACAGAGCGGGGGGCAAACAGGTTACATGATTTCATTGTTTCTCCTCCTGTGTCAATCCTTGAATGATTCCGAACGCAAGACGGTTGCGGAACGGCTGCTTTCCGTTCGCCCAGCACGCTTCACGCACCGGTTTGCCGGAGGCATTTTCCGCATCGTCCACTTTGATTTCGAACCCCAGCTCTTTTTCGCCCGCCGGAAGCAGGGAGTCCGGGAGACTCAGCCTGACCGTGTATCCCGCCGCAGTCGTCTCCACGGTGCAGGGCAGGTCGGTCGCGGTCGTTCGGACCGGATGATCCATGAAATGAACCCGGTTCGTCTTCCAGCGGGGCAGAATGAACAGCCGGAAGACATCCCGGGTGTACTTTTCTGGGTGTTCCAGTGCGGAGTGACCGGGATTCCGGTCGAAAAAACAGCTCGACACAGTCCTGCTCCCAGAGGGCGCGTCCGTTGGATGCGGCGCCGGAATCGGTGGTGTCCCTGACGCGGATGACGAGTTCCACCTTCCGCGCCTTCCGCTCGATCCGGAACGAGGCGTCAAGTTTGCCATCCTTGCTCCGGAAGCTCTGTTCGCTCCCCGCTCCCGCCGCCGGATTCTCCGTCACCTCGAGCGGAATCCGGCGGGATTTTCCGTCTGCGACCAGCCCGAGAAAGGCTTCGCCTGCCGCTCCTTTGACGTTGCACGGCAGATCCAGCGTGAACGACTTGCCCGCGGCGATCGAGAAGGAACGGATTCCCTCCGGACAGACGAGGCGGCCGCCGAGGCTGGCGCTGCATTTGACCTCGCGGTTCCCGGTGTTGAAGAGCGTCACCCGGAGGATCGATCGGCCTGACTGGTCCGTGATGAGCCGGGCGGCCCGCTGTACCTGAATGAGCTGATCCATTCGGATTTCCAGTTTCTTCAGCAGGGTGCCGAAGCTCTTTTCGCCGTTTTTCGGCCGCAGGTAATATGGCGCGGCCGAGAGGTGCAGCGCCTTCGCTTCCGGAATCGGATTGCCGAAGAGATCCATCACCTCGAACGCGGAAAGGTCGGCGGAGAGATCCCGGCGCGACGCGTAGTTCCAGAGTGCGGCGATTTCGCGTCCGTCGCGGGTGAACACGTAGCAGATGACGCCGTTCGGATAACGGATCTTGTCGACCGGTTTCGCTCCTTCGAAGAAACGGGCCAGCGGATTGTAGGCCACTCCGATTGCGGAGAAGGTGCCGTCGGTTCCATTCAGGGAGACGAAGGCGCGGAACCGTTCGTGGATGGTTTTCTTCCAGACCGAATCGATATGGACCGGGCAGCTCTGGGTGACCCCTTCGCCCAGATCGGTGAGGAATCGGGTTGCCGCGTGGTGCGCTTCGAACAGCGACGAGGTGTAGTGGTCGCGGTAGTCCGCCTGCCGGAGATAGAAGAGCTCGGTGTTCCACGTCACCGGCGCGTGAAAGGGGGGCGATCTGGCGGTGGAACTCCCGGATCTGCTCATCCGCGGGGTAGGGGGAGCCGATCTGCGGCGTAGCGTAGGGGTGAAAACTGATCGCGTCGCACCAGGCGGCACCGCCCGCTTTCAATCCTTCGATGGTGAACCTGGCGATGTTTTCTCCCTTGTCACTGGTGGAACAGAAGGCGATGATGCAGGCATCCGGAATTTCGCGTTTGATCTCCTCGTGGGCGATCTTCAGGTATTGCAGATAGCGGCCAATCTCCATGCAGAACTGGGGTTCGTTGAAGATTTCGAAGAGGCGGATCCGGCCCGCCGAGCGCCGGGCGTATTCGCGGATGAAGCGGCGGAACTCCTCCTTCGGCGGATAGAGCTGGTTGTGTCTGCCGAATTTCACCTTTTCGCACAGCGGAAGCAGCCAGTCGCGGAAGCGGTAGGTTTCGAATCCGTACCGCCGCTCGATGAAGTCGGAGTTGAGCGGGACCGCCAGCATTTCAATGTGATGCTTGCGGTACAGCGGCAGATCGAAGTCGAATTTCTCCGTGTTGTACACACCGCGTTCCGGTTCAAAGAGATACCAGCTGCCGATCGAATAGCCGCTGTCGTGCGAGCGCAGCAGCCGGATGCCGAGGCGGGCCATCAGGCCGAGACGCTGGTCCGGATTCATATTGGTGGCCGGGTAACAGAGCTCCTGCGTGTTGCCGACGAACCGGCTGGCGGTTCCGCCGTTGAAGCCGACGCAGGCATCGCGGGTGAAATCCAGTTTGCGCGGCGTATACCTGCCCAGGACCGCGATGCTCCCGTGGTAGGAACGGCCGCCGGGGAGTTGCGGCGAGAGGGAGAAGGCGCCGATCCGTTCCGTCGGGAAGGAGAAGGGGAGTGCAGCACTTTCTCCGGGAGCAAGCTTCACCTCCGCCTCAAAGACCGGTTGATCCGTCTTGAAGTAGTCGTCGTGGAGCACCACGGGAATTTTTCCGGAGTACGGTCGGTCTGTCGTATTCCGGATGTGGAGCGTTGCCGAAGCGGTTTCGCCCCGGTCGTAGACGGGGGCGCCGGGTTCGACGCCGGCCTCGAGCCCGCTGTACTGGTCGCCCCGGTCTGCAACGGAGACGCGGATATCGTCCAGCCAGATGCTGCCTTTATCGCCCGGCTGTCGCTCGAATCGGAGCATGTATCCGCCCCCTGATCCTTCCCGGTGCGGAAGGAAAACTCATATTTTTCCACTCGGGAGTGAGCCGGCAGTATTTGCCCCGCAGATTGAGCGGTTTTCCCGGCGCGCGGAAATCGGTCTGAGCGTTGACGGCGCCGCTTCCCTTCGCCTGAAACGAGACATGAATTTCCGCGTCGGCCGGCAGCAGGAAATCCCGGCATTGCAACCGGTACTCCTCGCCGAACGGATTGTCGATCCGCAACGAGACCTTTCCTTCGGATTTCGTCCCGGGGTCGATGGCGGGCAGATGGGATTCCAGCTTCGGATTGACCTTCGGCCGGTAGAAGCGGTCAAAGGAGTAGCCGCACTTGCCCAGCTCGAACGAACCGTTGAAAAGAGATTTTCCGCCTGCGCGTCCGCCACTGCCAGGGCGGAGAAACAGAGCAGGACTCTGGAGAGGTGCTTCATATTGAACTTCCTGACTTGGTTGCTGATTAAAAGTGGAGTGTTCCCCGGGAACATTGTTGTTGTCGTGCAGAAAGAGTTCGTCACTGTTTTTGACGTACACTTCGCGGAAGTTCCGGCCTTCCACATGGGTGTCCACAAACATGATGTTGGCCCGCCCCTTGAGGCCGAGAGCTCGGCCGACGGTCCATTCTGTTGTCACCGTTTCATCCAGAATGCGATCATCGGTGCCGCCGTGGACAAACGCGAACTCCGTCACCTTCTGGTAGCGGGCCAGCCAGCGGCCGCCGTTTTCGGCGATGAAGGGGAGGCGGCTGCCGTTCTTGAACTGCGAGAAGCGCCGGAGCATATGCTTGTAAGGCTGAGGGTGATCGGGGTCGTAACTGCCATCCACCCAGGTGTTGATGCCGTAATCGGTGTGGACCGTTGTGCGGGTTTCCGCCGGGCAGTGGTGGACGGTGGTGGCGGTTCGTTTCCGCGAATAGGGGGGGCGCCGTAGGGGATCAACAGAGAGACCCATTGATATTCCGGATCGTAGGTTTGCACATAAAGTCGTGTCTGACTGGGGACCATCCAGTCGTTGTTGTCCACGGCGTAGGCGCTGACGGCGATCCCGAGGGTTTTCAGATTGTTCTTGCAGGCGATTTCATGCGCTTTGCTTCGGGCCTTCTGCAGGGCGGGGGAGCAGCATGGCGGCGAGAATCGCAATAATGGCGATCACGATGAGGAGTTCGATCAGCGTAAAAATGCGACGTTTTTTCATCGGAATGCATCCTTTCCAGGTTTCTGTAATATTATACCTGAAACGTCGGCAATCCGCAAGACGAAAAAGAGAGATTATATGTCCTGAATTTGAAGAATCATGTCATATTCATGCATTCGCGTTGCCGGCTGTTTTTTCGGAACGCCAGCGGGAGAGGCCGTAGCGTTTACGGAACTCTTTCGAGAAGGAGAACTGCGTCTTGTAGCCACACCGTGAAGAAATTTCCTGAACGGTCAATGCGGTGGAAGCCAGAAGTGTGGCAGCCAGCAGCATCCGCTGTTCGATGAGGTAGTGTTTCGGGGAATGCCCAGCTCTTTCAGAAAGAGGCGGTTGAGAAAATCCGGCGTTACGTGGAGTTCTGCGGCGAGGGCCTTGACGTGAAAGGGTTCCGACTGGTGGTATTCGAGGAAGTGGAGCGCGTCCGCCAGCTGAGGATCGGGAACTTTGCCGGCTTCCCGGCTGAGCTCCATGACCAGCTCCATGGTCAGGGCGGAGATATGGGAGATGGAGCGTTCGGACTTCTCCTTGAGGAGCCGGTGAAGCTCCTTGAGAATGGAGAGAATGGGATCGAGATTGCCGAGCCTCAGGACACTTTTCGAAAGGATGCCGGTGGTGGCGAGCAGCGGCAGGTGGAGTTGACCGCAGATGCCGAAGACAATTTTTTCGGCAATCCTCCTGAACTTCCAGTTTCTTGGTTTTTCCGGCGGGGATCAGGCAGAGTTCGCCGGCTTTCACCTCCAGCCGGGTGTCGTCGAGCTGAAATGTCATGCTGCCTTCGAGCACCAGTTCGAAGGAGGACATGGTCTGGTGGAGCTGAAGAAATTTGTATCCACGCGAAAGGATGGCAGGGTAAATGATATATTCGGTCCACAGGGGGATGGCGTGGTTTCGGCCGTAGTCCCACGATTCGGAGTTCATGTGGAACGGGACACCTTTCCGGACGACTTCCGACTGCGGCTCGAAATTCACTCGGTGAATGCGGCGTTTTGAAACGGTCATGGCAGCTCCCGCTGGACTGATTTCCCGGATAACGTTATTTCCCATCGTTCCCACATCTCCGGAGCGGGAACGACAGAGAATATAACACGGCAGCGGGCCGGTTTCCAATCGCATTTCCGGGATGGCGAAAAATCCCGCCGCGAGAGCGTGAAGTGTTAAATTTGTATCATGCAAAATTGATTTTTATCATTGACGACCAGAAGCGTTCCGGATATAGTAATCAAAACGCCAAGGAGGTTTGCAATGGCCATTCAGAAGTTTCCCATCAGCCGTGATCCGGTTCTCTATGAGGCCTGGCCGGATGTCGCGCTGACTCCCAACGGCAAGATGATTGCGGTCTTCAACGAATGCACCCATCATATTGATCGCAGCTATACGCGGATCATGCTGACCGAGTCCACGGACCGCGGGCGGACATGGTCTCCCAAACGGCCACTGACCCCGGCGGCCCGGAAGCCGGAACTCTACTACAATTGCCCCCGCATTACATTGCTGCGCGACGGGCGGCTGGTGATTATTTTCGACCAGATGGCGTGGGGGGCCGGCGGCGAAGAGACGCAGACGGCCGGAAATTATCTCTGCTTTTCCAGCGATGACGGCGCCACCTGGAGTGAACCGGTCAAGACGCCGCTCGTCGGCATCGTGCCGGATAAACTTCTCGAACTGGACAACGGCCGCTGGATCATCTCCGCGCACCATGCTCAGGATGGCGCTCTGGCGCAGTTCCTCCGCTGGTCGGATGATCGGGGAAAGAGCTGGAGCGACCCGGTCGTCGTTGCGAAGGATCCCGCGTTTCAGCTCTGTGAAGTCTCCCTGCTGCCGCTGGGCAACGGCGTGATCGCCGCCTTCCTGCGTGAAAACAGCGGGCGCGGGCTGGACTGCAAGAAGACGCTCTCCTTCGACAACGGTGAAAGCTGGGGGCCGCTGATCGACTTCCCGCTGCCCGGCTGCCATCGTCCCGTCGCCGGAATGCTTCAGGATGGCTCGATCCTGATCACCTACCGCTTCCATCAGGGAGGTATGGGGGGATTTGGAAATAATACCCAGAACTTCTTCGCCGCGCTGACCGATCGCAATTCGGTGCTGGCGACTTCGCGGAGGGAGTCCCGTGCCCGAATTCTGCCGATCGATTTCGACCGTTCCCCTCACGCTGACCTCGGATATTCCGGCTGGGTTCAATTTCCGGATGGGGAGATCTACATCGTCTATTACATCGTCGATGACGCGGTGAACCGGGGGGCAGATTCGCGGGTGTTCGCTCCAGCCGTCGGATTTCTTCCTCCCCTGAGCAGCACCATAGAGTTATTTCATTTCTATGAATTCAAGGAAGCATATCATGAAAATCGAACATCTTTCCGGATTGATCGCCGCGCCCTTCACGGCGTTTCATCCCAATGGTGAACTCAACTGCGACATGATCGCCCGCCAGGCGGATTTCCTCGTCGCCGACGGCGTCAAGGGCGCCTACATCTGCGGCACCACGGGGAGGGATCTCCTGTTCCGTCGCCGAACGCATCGCGATCATGGAGGCGTGGACCGCCGCGTCGCGCGGCCGATTGAAGCTCATCGCGCACACCGGCGCGCTTGCGCTCGGCGACGTGGAAGTGCTCGGCCGCGAGGCGCAGCGGCTCGGATTCTACGCGACTTCGGTGGTGCCGCCCTGCTACTTCAAGCCGGGCAGTGTCAAGGCGCTGGTGGAGTTCTGCGCGGCGGCGGCCGCAGCGGCTCCTGAGCTGCCGTTCTACTACTACCACACGATGAATTCCGGCGTGAATCTCCCGATGGTGGAATTTCTCGAGAAGGCGGACGGACGGATTCCGAACCTCGCCGGAATCAAATTCAACCACCACAATCTTTACGAGTATCAGAACTGCCGCTGGGCCTGCGGCGGCGGCAAGTACGACGTCATCTACGGCGTCGATGAGTTCTTCGCGGGTGCGCTGGCGGTCGGTGCGGAGTGTTTTATCGGCAGTACCTACAACTATTCCGCGGAGTTGTACACCGCCGTATGGCGCGCCTTCGAAGCCGGCGACCGGGCCGCCGTCATCGCGGGAATGCACAAGATCTGTCAGGGGTCGATCTGCTCAACCGGCATGGCGGCCTCGCCGCCGGCAAGGCGATGATGCTGGTCAAGGGGATCGAGTGCGGAAATCCGCGGCTGCCGTTCCTGCCGCTGCCGGAAGCAAAGCGGCAGGAGATCGCCGTGTCGCTGCGGAAGATTCTCGAAAGCTGAAACTGATCGGCGTTTCCGATCAAAAGAAAAAATGCCCGTTCTCCGACTATGGAGAACGGGCGTTCGCTTTTTTCATCAGTTGTAGGTGCTGCGCAGATCATTGACGGCAAGAGTCTTCTGCAGCTCCTTCAACGAGGTTTTCCGCTTCGGGGTGAACTCCAGTTCCACCGGTGTTTCCGGGAGCAGCGTCACGCTGTTGTCGCTGAAGATACCGGGAATTCCGGGCGTATCCAGTGTGACGAAGAACGCGGGTTTGTCGGTGGTAAGGCGGCAGAAATAGCGCCCGCCCTTCTCGTCGACCTTGACCTGGAGGGCCGCTTTGCGCAGATCGCACCGTTTGAAGGGGGCGAAGAAGAAGGTGTTTTCATGCCGGAAGCGCCTTCCGTCGGCCGTTTCCGCGACGGTGACCAGTTCGACGAAGCTGGCGTCGGGATCGAGGCCGATCAGTTCGGACGCCTTGAAACTTTTGAGCCGGCGGTTCTCGTTGGGGCGGAGCGGGGCGGAGAGTTCGAAGCGGCGGAGCTCCTTCCCGTCGAAGTCGTATGCCACGGCGGTCACGGTCGCCGTGGCCTTGACCGGCAGATCGCTCACCAGATGGAGCCGGAGCACTTTCGTCTCATCCTGGTAGAGGACGCCGAGAACCGGGGCGAAGAATCGTTTTGCATGGTACTGGAGCTGCTTCCATTTGCCGCCGTATTCGATGCTCGCCCAGGAGGCGACCGGCCAGTCGTCGTTGAGCTGCCAGAAGATGGTTCCCATACAGCGCGGCTTGAGGCTCCGCCAGAATTCGACGCCGGTCTTGATCGCCAGCGCCTGCTGAACTTGCGACAGATAGAGGAAGTTTTCGAAACTCTCCGGCATGCGGAAGTATTTGCCGAACATGCCGATGATCGGCGCGTTGCCGCGGACGCATTTCTGATGGTGATCCATCACCGGAGAAAAGACGTTGAACTGCTCCGGCGGGCAGAAGCGTTTGACCGTTTCGAGCGACGGGAAGGACTGGTAGCCGAACTCCGAGCAGAAGCGCGGCTTGACCGAATAGTAGGCGCTGAATTCCCGGCCGCCATGCCACACCTCCCAGTAGTGCATGTCGCCGCAGGAGTCGTCGTGCCAGCCGTCGTTGAAGCTGTTGGGGCCGCCGCAGGGGGAGCTCGGCCAGAACATCCGTTCCGGATCGAGTGTCGCGACCATCCGGGCGAGTTCCCGGTTGAGCCGGTCGTAGTGGATGGTGTTGACGAGGCGTTTGTCCTTTCCATACCAGCCGGTGGCGCCGATCACCTCGTTGTCGCCGCACCAGAGGGCGAGGCAGGGATGATGGCGGAGGCGGCGGATTTGAAAGTTCAGCTCCTGCCGGACAGTTTCGATGAATTCCTCGTCGGAGGGGTAGAGGCTGCAGGCGAACATCATATCCTGCCAGATCAGCAGCCCTTTGCGGTCGCAGAGGCGGTAGAACTCTTCGGATTCATACTGGCCGCCTCCCCAGACGCGGAGCATGTTCATATTGGCGAGCCGGGCGGATTCGAGCAGATCATCGAGCACTGCCGTCGTCACCCGGGCGGGCATCGCGTCGGCGGGAATCCAGTCGGCACCCTTGCAGAAAACGTCGAATCCGTTGACGCGGAAATACATGGAAACTCCGTATTCATCGGGCTGGTTGACGACCTCAATCGTCCGCAACCCGATCTCCTGTTCGACACTTTCGTCGTCGGTCGAGACGGTGAGCGGGTAGAGCACGGCTTCTCCGAGACCGTTAGGCCACCAGAGCTTCGGATTTTCGACGATGAAGAGCGCCTTGACCCGGTTTTCTCCTTTTTTCAGCGTTGCGGTGACGGTTTTCGTTTCGCCGTTGAAGGTGAAGGTGACCGTTTTCCGCCCGGAGCGCAGAGCGGAGAGTTCCGCGACGGCGGTGACGGCGACACGGTTTTTCTCATGCTTCTGGACGGCGTGGACGAAATCGATCCGGGCGAGGTTGACGCCGGTGAGGGTGAGCGGCGCATAGACGCCGGTAACCATCAGCGTGATGCCCCAGTCCCAGCCGCCGTGGCAGTGGACTTTGCGGATCAGATTGAGGTGGGGCACCTTGGAGCAGCTGTTCATCGGGATTTCCCGCTTCTGGCGGAGCGCCTCTTTTTTGCCTCGAGTTCCGCAGATTTGAAGTGAATCCGGATGACGTTGCGTCCGGCCTTGAGCGCGGCCTTGACCTCCGGGCGGTAGCGGCGGAACATGTTGTTGCCGGTGAGCACCCGGTGGCCGTTGATGAAGATGGTCCCGAAGGTGTCGAGCTGTTCGACATTGAGGTAGACGCTGTCGTATTCGAGCAGGGAGGACGGAACCTCGAACTCACGTTCGAACTCCCACTCATACTTGCGGAATTCCTGAACGATGGTTTCGTTGCTGCCGAAATAGGGATCGGGAATCGCTCCCGCTTCCAGCAGGGCGGAGTAGTTGTCGCCGGGCAGTGTCGCCGGAATGGTACGGCCGTTTTCCCATTCGGGGCTTTTCAGCGACCATTCGCCGCTTAAATCGATGAAATTCTTCATTTTTGCTCAATCCTTGCAACATTCATGTTGTCCTGTTTTTCATAGAATATATTGGCCGGCTGGTCAAAATCAAGACGAAACCGGAGCGATTGTTTGCAACAAAAATAGAATTTGTGCAAAAAATGTAAAAATCAATTGCAAACGGGCTGTTTCACGCTATATTGAGGAGGAAAGGAGACGATTGAATGGCACATCCCACACAGAAGGAGATTGCGGAGCGGACCGGTTTTTCGATTGCGACGGTGTCGCGGGCGCTGGCGGGTTCGCCGCTCATTTCCGCCCGGACCCGCCGCGAGGTGATGGCCTGCGCCCGGGAAACCGGTTATCGGGATGAAGTGTGCCGCGAAGTGGCGGTCATCATGCCGGACGTTCCTTACGGCGCCTATTTTGGGACGTTGCTGCATCAGCTTCAGGAGGAGCTGAGGCGGAACCGCTTCGTGCCGGTGATCTTCTCCACGCTGGAACTGCATGTGCTGGAGAAGATGCAGTTCTGTGGTGCGATTTCACTTCTGGCGCACAACGGCCTGGAAGCCTACTGGGGAGCGCGGCATACGATTCCGCTGGTGTGCATCAACACCCGCCCGCGTCATCTGGACGGCATTTTCACGGTCGGTTCGAACGATGTGCAGGGGATGAGGAGTGCCGTCGGCCATCTGATTCAGCTCGGCCATCGCCGGATCGGGCGGCTGGGCGGGGGGTATTCGTTCGGCGACCGCACCAACTGGAACAGCTATGCCCGCGATCTGGCCTTTCGCGATCTGATGGCCGAACATGGACTCCCCGGCGGAGCTGCGGGTGGCAGTCGAGGCGCAGAGTGTCCCCGAGGCGGTCCGGCAGCTGCTCGATATGAGAGTGACTGCGATGATTCTGCTCAACGAGGGGATGGAGCTGGAGGCGATGCACGCGCTCCGGCTGCTGAATGTCCGGGTGCCGGAAATGCTTTCGGTGGTCGGCTGGTCGAGTGATGCGGTGGCCCCCTTTCTCGAACCGTCGCTCACCAATCTCGAGCAGAACTACACGGAGCTGGTCCGCTGCGGCTGTGAAATCTTTCAAAAACTGCTCAACGGCGAGCCGGTGGCGGGGGATATTCTGGTGGACTACCACTTCCGGGTTCGTTCCAGTACCGCCCCGCCGCCGGTGGCTTGACGCTCAACGTTTCTCCGGATAGAGAATCTCGAAGAACGGAGTGCCGTATTGGAGTTTCGCGGTGTCGAGTTCCAGCTTCAGCCCTTCCGCAGTCTGCCGGACCGGGAGTTTTTCCGCCCGGCTGCCGTCGAGGTGGAGTGCGTAGACGGCGGGAGGCGCGGCGTGTTTGTTGGCCAGCGAAATGGTCAGTTTCCCGGTGCGCATCAGGAGCGGGGCGCCGCCGAGGGTCAGCAGTCGTTTTCCGTCCTTCGTGGTGGCCATGCCGCAGTTGACCGCGTCGGTGGCGAAGACCAGAAGAAGCCGGTTCGCTTCAGGGAGTGTTTTCTCCGCCTCGAGCGAAATGAGCGTGACTGCGGCGGGGACCGAACAATTTTCAATCCGGACCGCTCCTGCGGTGACTGGCCGGTTCTCTTTGAGGACCGCTCCGGCGAGCCGGGGCGTGACCACACGGAGCGTGCCGCGGTTCGGCTCGAAGAGAAGTTCGCCGGTGTCGCTTTCGAAGATGGTTCCCTTTTCATCGGTCCGGTTCGTTTTCGGCAGGACCCCCTGTTTCCGCAGACGACGGATCATGTCGGCGTAGATGGCGGGGCGGTCGCGCCGGGCGTCGGAGGTGACCGCCTCCACACTGGTGCCGTAGGCGCGGGAGAAGATCTGCGGAGTGAGCGAGAGACTCGGCGAGACGTTCCCCACCGGGTCCAGCGGTTTCACTCCGGTGGCGCGGACGCCGATCCGGGTGAGGAAGCCGAGCATGGTGTACTCGGCAGCCAGCGCGTCGAGCCGATGGGCTGAACGGAGGATTTCCGGCGTGACGGTGAACTCCACCGAATGCGGGCTTTCGGTGACGTCGCCGCGCAGGAAGGCGAAGGCGCTCACCGCGTCGCTCGCTCGGAAAATCGGGTCGCTGAAGTCGGCGTAGTTGTGCGGTGCCACCGGCCGGAAGTTGTTCCCCGGCAACAGCTCTCCATGCGGCAGCAGCAGGCTGATTCCGTTCAGAGCCGCATAGCCGGAGAAGAAAAGTCCCATTTCATGCCGGTAGGGATTGGGGGCGCAGTCGGCGAATTCCGTGACCACCACCGGCCGGTTGAGGCTCTGCTTGGCGAGGATGCGGGCGAGGTAGTGGCCGCCGGAGCGCAGTGAACTGGTGTTGTTGCGGAAAACCTCTCTGGCGTCGAATGCGGTCTGGACCGGATAACCGGGAACGCTTTTCGCCGGAAGCGGCAGCCCGGCGTGTCCGTGGTAGGTGTGGAGGGTGGAGACTTCGAGCAGCTCCCGCCCGGGGGCGTCGATCATGCGCATATAGAGGTCCCAGTTGGTGAGCAGGGCTTTGCAGCCGGTGGAGCGAACGACGTCGTGGTAGAAGCGGGTCTGCTCCTGAATCTTCTTCTGCATGAACTCGCCCGCTTTTCGACCGGCGGGAGTGTCGCTTTTGAGGAGTTTTTCCGAAAGTTTCGGCGCGCCGGGACCGTAGAACTTCTCCCACTCCGGCGTGAAAGCCGATAGGTAACTCGGGGTGACGCGGAAGTCCTGTTCGTTCATGAAGAGCAGGAAGGCCAGAACGGGATCATCGGCGTAGCGTCTGCCGTTGATGGTATTGACCCGGTTCAGCAGATACTTCACCCCTTCGGCCCAGTTGCGCCGGAAGGTTTCGTTGACGTAGAGCTGGGCGTGAAACTCTCTGCCGAGCAGATCTTTCCCAACCCAGTGGCCGGGCTGGTTCGCATCAGTCCAGCCGCAGAATCCGGCCATCAGGTCACAGAAGATGTAGATCCCGTTTTCCGCAAGGCGGTTCAGCGCATAATCGAAGGCACGGAGTTTCTTCTCGTCGAAATAGTTCCGGAACTCTTCATGCGACTGCGGAATCATTTTCGCCTGATCGATGGTGACGCCGAGCCGCCTGTATTTCTCTTTCACAAAGTCCGGCCCGTGGAACCGGACAAGATTGATGCCGAGCCGCTTCATCTGTTCAATATCGCGGTCGATTTTCCTGAGATCGGTTGTGACTCTCATTCCCGCTCCGCGGAACCGAAGGGGGCGGGCTGGATCCTGTCGGGGCGCGCATTTCCCGGAGGCGTTGATGATGAGACGATCCCCTTCACTGATAGGCGGGCGGGCGGCAATCCGGGAGAAGTCGAGGGCACTTCCTGCCTCAGGGAGTCGAATGGCACGCTTCATTTCTACGGGCTTCCAGTCGCGCGACGGGTAGTAATTGATGATTTGCCCATTCTGCGGCCGGATGCCGTTCCGGTCTTCGAAAAGCCGGGGTGCTTTTAGCTGTGCAGAGCCCATGTCGATCTCCAGGGCAAGCCGCAGTTCCCCGGTGTCCTCCACGACAAACGGAATTTGCACACGGGAGAACTCCTGCGAAAGACGATTCCTGCTGCCGAAAGGAAAACGCAGTTTGCGGTTTGCGGAGAGGGTGAGGCAGCTTCCGTCATGGCTGGAACCGGAAACGGTGTAGAGATAGACTTTCCCCGGTTTCAGAACTCCGGCCGGAACGGTGCATGAGACGCTTTCCCCGACGGGAACAGGGAATAGCGGACGGCCGTTGGGGGAGATTTTTTCCGTTTTCGGAGCTGGTTGCAGCTGTTCCGGAGTCCACTCAGTGAGCGGTTTCGGCGGGGTGCCATGCGGGATGATGGCAACGTGCGGAATGCCGTACATTCTTCCGTCAAACCCGTCGTGGGGCGGAATGTTCACGACGCCCGCCGGAAAATCCTTCCGGTAAACGGTATCCGGTGTCATGGAGCCATGTCCCACATGTCCCCAGTAGAGAATCTGCGGGGTGCGGATCCAGCCGGCGGGAATGGTGGGTTTTCCGCGTCTGTGGACGGCGATGTAGACCGTCGCCGGGCGGTCGATGGTAAAACGGTATCCCATGCCCGGCTCCCCCGCCGGACCGCGCGGTGCGACGACGTAGAGGGCGTTTTCAAACTGTTCCGGCACCTGAATTTTGATGTTGCCCAAGATCATCCGGGTGGGGGCGCGCGTGACCTTCAACCCCGGCGAGGAGAGGTCGGTTACGTTGACTGTCTCTCCGGCAGCGACAGCGAGCGGCAGAACCCATGCGAACAGAGGCAGAAAAAACTGTTTCATCCGAACATACTCCTGCGCTTATTTTACCGTGCTGGGAATGAGGGCCAGCTGTTCGTTGAAACTGTAGATGACGGCGGAGGCGGTGATCCCCATTTCCTTCCAGGAGATGCCCTTTACGTAGTTCTCGGCAAACTTCGGCATTTGAAATGCTGCCACGTGCCCATCCAGCATCGCGGTGTTGATCCGGTTGCCGTGGCGGGCATGGGCGTGTCCCCCGGTGCTGTTCATGTCGCTGTTGCGGAGATCGCCACCCTGATACCACTGCTGGATAATGTTATTGTAGATCCGGAGTGAATCGAAGAAGATCGGAGCCGCCGGCTTCCACTTCTGGCTGCGGAGCTTCAGAAAATAGGCGTCGGAATCGCCGCTGATGTTGATGTTGACGTTGCCGTCCCAGCCCCACGTGGTACTGGGGAACGCGTAGAGGACGCCGTAGGCTTCGCGGCTATACGCGGGTTCATCCTGTTTCATGGTGAGCTGCTGTTTGGGGCAGTAGGTCACCCCGTCGCTCAGATAGTGCCGGTCGGCGAGGTATTCCCGATAGGAGTGGTTTGCGTCGTAACGGACGATGAAATAATCCTGATAGTCGGTCGCATAGAGCTGGGCGCCCGACATGCACTGCTTGAGATTGCTGATGCAGCGGACACCCTGTCCCCGTTCCCGCGCCTTGTTCAGAGCGGGCAGCAGCATCGCCGCCAGAATGGCGATGATTGCGATCACCACGAGGAGTTCGATGAGGGTAAAATATCGTGAAATTCTGCGATGACAAGATGTGTTACTTCGCTGCTTCATAAGAAAACTCCTGTGTAAGTTGTGAACTGGGAATGCGCATGGAAACCACCGAATTGCCGGCGTCCTCCGCCCGGCGGTGGAGATAGGTGACGGCGACGACGGTGCCGTCCGGCAGAAGTTCCAGCCCGGGATATCCGCAGTCGAACTGGAATTTCGGTTCGGCCGGGGCGTGGTGCAACAGCTTCAGCTGAAGTTCTCCCGGGGTGCCGTTCTTCAGATCCTCCCAGCGGCCGACCCAGCCGCAGAAGTGACCGAATCCGGCGGTATCGGGGGGCGACGTTGCGGAAGACGGCAAGGATCCGACCGTCCGGCAGATAGCGGGCGATGTGACGGTCTCCCCGCAACCCCTCCGGAAGCGGGCGCGGTTCGCTCCAGCTCGTTCCGTGATCGCGGGAGAAGATCACCATTGAGGGATATTCCCGGTTGTTCGCCCGGAGCAGGCAGGCCCACTCCGTCCCGTCGGGGGAGGGGAGCACCCACGGTTCGCACAGATTCGCCTCCGGAAGATGGGTGACCGGTTCGGGGGAGTCCAGCTCAATCCGTTATCGCCGGAGTAGGAGCGGATGATCCGGTTGCTGAGTCGCTCTGCGCTCTCCGGATCGCGGGCGTTGGTCAACCCGACCAGCCGCCCGTCCCCGGTCGGCAGAATCGCGGTCCACGGCATGACCGAAACGATGTCGCCGCCGCATGGCTTCATCGGGGTCCAGCAAGTTCCGCCGTCCTCGGAGAGCGAGCAGACCATTCGGCGGCTCCCCGGTTCCTGCGCGTAGACCACCAGCCGGAGCGGCGCTTCCGGCGTCGGCAGATGCCAGATGGTCGGGCAGTTGACGTAATCGCGCCAGTTTGCCGGTGTCGGCAGAAGTCCGCTCCAGCTCCGGCCGCCGTCGGTGCTTTTTTTAAGGGGCCGCAGGGACCGCCGTGGCCGATGGTCCAGACGCAGAAGAGCGTCTTCCCATCCGGCATCAGCACCGTGGTCGGGTGCCCCTGATAGGTGGTTCTGCCATCGGAAATGATGGTTTGCATCTCCGTATGACTTGATAGATCAAGAAGCGGCGGAAGCATGGAGTCCCTTTCATAACTGGTTTGAATTTTTAGGTTATCTGTTTATATTATACGACAATGAATGCCGGTTGCAAAGAGTAGAATTCTGATAAAAATGATAAAAAAATGACAAACATTGAAAGTACTGCTTTTTTCCGGGGAAAATCGACATTGCCTCCGCCGCCACGCGGGAGCATCCGCGCGTTCTGCTCTGTCGGACCTTTCCACAGCAGGTGCATCCCCGGATTACTCGGACCTTTTTCCGGCGGCTGGTGCTGGTGCTCTCCGGCAGCCGCCTCTGTCGGTACGGGGACGGGGAGCGGTTCGTCGACCGCCGGATCGTGCCGGGAGATGTTTTGCTGGTCGAACCGCGCGCCAGTTTGTGGAACGAGGAGGAAGGGGAGTACGAGCTATTGTCGGTGGTGGTGAGCTACAACTTCATCCGGCTCGTCTCCAAGAGACGCCGGGCAGGGGATCCCGTGCGATATGACCCGGACGCGGTCCTCCATTGCGGGGCGGCCTCCCGTGACTCACTTGAAGAGCTTCTGCACGCGCTTGCCGCGGTCGTCGATAACGGCAACGAGGAAACCGCCGGCGACATTCTGAACGCGGTCTGGAGCCTCGTTCGATTCGCGCTGGAGGCTCCCGGCGAACAGCCCGGCAATGCGTCGCACCGGATGCTGGAAGAGGCGCTTGACTATCTGGAACGTCATCTGGGGAAGCGGTTACTTGTGCAGATGTCGGTCGTCATCTGCGGGTGAGCGGCAACTACGTCTCCCAGCTTTTCGCCCGGCACATGCACTGCGGTTTTTCCGAATATCTGACCGGCCAGCGGCTGGAACTCGCCCGCCGCCTGCTGCTGCATTCGGATTTGAATGTCGGGGAGATCGCCTCCTGCTGTGGATTCCGCCATGCGAACTACTTCATCCGGGTTTTTCGCGGGCGCTTCCACTGCACTCCGCTGCATTACCGGGGAAATGCGGCCGCTCTGCGGGGCGCGGACGAGGAGGAGCGGTGTTTTTTCGGTAATAAATTCTCCCTCTGACTTTAAAAAAACAGAATGTGGCGCTATCTTATGAACATGATGAAAATGATCTTAAAAAACACTGGTTGTGCGTCGCCGCGGCGTCGCTGTTTCTCGCCGGGTGCGGCAAAGAGCATCCGGCGCCGCCTTCTGAACGCAACGAGCTGGTCATCCGCTTCTTCGACAGCATGAAGAACCACGATGCCGCCGCCGCTTCCGAGCAGGGCAGAAAGCTTCAGGCGATGGATTCCGGCAACGATTACGTGTCGAAGCTGGTCACCATTCAACAGAGCAATCTTTTTGTGGACCGAGCGCAGAAGGCGCTCAATTCAGGAGATGTCTCCGGAGCGACAGCCGCCGTGGAGGCCGGGCTGAAGCTCTATCCGCTCAATCATACGCTGACGCAGCTGCGGTCGAATCTGAGAATACTGAAACAGGCCCCGGGGCTGATTCAGGCGATGCGCAGCGCCGAAAGTTCGGCGGCGAAAAGTGCGGCACTCTCCGCGGCGAGCACTGCACTTGCGGGCAATATGACCCCGGAGCTGACCGCATACTTCGACGCCTATCGCGCCGGTATTGCCGCGCAGGCTGAGCGTGAACGCCGCAAGGCCGTTTCGGAACCGGCGGTTCCCGCGCCGAAGGCTCCGGCCGCTCCCGAATCCGCCGCGCCGGGGAAGAGTCCTTCTGCGCGGTGACGCCATGTGGAGAAGAAGCGTCGCGGCTTTCCTCCTCTCCATCGCCATCGCTTCCGCCGGAGAATCCAGCGGCGGGATCTGGGATTTTCTGCCTGAAGTGGTCGCGACCGTTGATGGCAAACCGATTCGCCGCAGTGAGCTCTCGGTCAACCTTCCGGCCGGAGCGGTTCCTGATCGCGCGGCGCTGGTCTCTCTCATGCGGGGCGCGGTGGAAGCGAAAATCTGCCTTTCTCTGATCGATGAGCTGCTTCACTCCGCGGGAATCGTTCCGAGCCGTGAGCTGGCGTTGGAGTATCTCAAGCAGTTGAATTCCCTGCTGCCGCGGGGAATTCCCGGTACACCGCCGGAACGGTTCTCCATACTGGCGTCTCAACCGCAGTTTCAGCTCAACGCGGCGCTTCACCGCTGTTTCGCCCGGATGGCGCCGGATCAGATCAAAGTGACCGAACAGGAGGTAGAAACCTTTTACCGCCTGAATCAGACACAGTTCCTGCTGCCGGAACAGTTCGATCTCGGAATCATCCAGTTCCCCGCGTCCCGCCCAACGGCGCGGGAGGAGGCCGAGACGGTGCGTTCCCGGTTGCTGCAGGGGGAGGCGTTCGACCGGGTTGCCCGCGAGGTGAATCCACAGGGCGTCACTCTCGACGCCCTGCGTGTTGCCGCGTCACTCCGCAAAGAGGAGCCGGAACTGAAGGTCGGCGGCATCAGCCGCCCGTTCCGGGTGGATGATTTCTGGGTGATCGTCAAACTGCGGGGACGGACGCCTTCCTCCTTCGTTCCTCTGGAGGCGGTTGCGCCCTATATCCGTGAACAGCTTGCCGCCGCCAAAGTCGGCCGGGCGCTGGAACTCTATCTGCGCGGCCGGATGCGGACGATGAAGATTGAATTTCACCTCGAGCCGGTCGCGCCCGGGAGCCCGGCGACGGGCGGTCCGTCGGCCGGTTCCCGGTGAGGAGGCTCAGCGCCAGAGCGCAAGATCGAGCGTCGATTCCATCTTCTCCAGTTTCGGCATCAATTGCTCGAATGCCTTGCCCGGCCCCCACGCTTCGATCAGAAAGAGTTCGCCGTTCCCCCAGGGGAGAGTGTTGTACGGCACGATCACCAGCCGGTAGTGGAAATTCTCTTTGCCGACGCTGCGTCCAGCACGGATTCGGCGGGCGTCCAGCCCTTCGACGGTCTGGAACTCACGGTCCTCGGCAATGGTGTAGTTGTTGGTCTCGGTGAGCGCGCGGCGGATGAGCTGCTCCCAGAAGGCGAGCGAGCCGCCGGAGAGATTGTCGCGCCGGGTGAGCCGAATGACGCAGTCGTTCGCCGAGACGGCAACCGCTTCACGGGCTTCGCCGGAGTTCCCCGCGTAAACCGTCACGAAATCCTCCGGCAGCGTGAGGTCGAAGGGAAGGGTGGATTTCCCGTTCACCGGAATCGAGGATTTTCCGGCGGAACTGCCCAGCTGCTTCACCCAGTCGAGCGGAATCACCGGTCCGGCCTGAACCGGGCGTGAGCCGGAGTTCTGGAAGGTGACCGTCAGCGTCACATAACTGATCCGGTTCTCCGCCTGCTTGAGGCGGGTCTGAAGCTGCTCGATTTCCGTGGTGACGCGGGCGAGCTCCTGCTCCACCTTGAGCAGCTCCTCGACCTTTGCGCTCCGCTTGAGCAGTTCGGCAAGGCGAAGCCGCAGTTTCTGCAGATTGTCCAGCCGGATGCCGAGGTCGGAAACCTGTTCGGTCAGATCCTCGCCGGTGATGCGGCGCGCCAGAACCGTACCGAGTTTCTCGATCTGCGCCACGACGCTTTCCGCCTGGGCTGCGGGAATCCGCAGCACGGTCCGGTAGTTGCTGATGTCCTGCGTATAGCCGCCGCTTTTGCGGACGATCTCCTGCGATTGGGCGAGCGCGGCTCCGGTGTCGTCGACATTGAGCGTGAGCGAAGCGGTGAAGGCCATCTTACGTCCGGCTTCGCCGCGGAAATTACGGGCCGATGCGCCGGATTCGTAGGAAACCGCCTTGTTCAGCGGGGCGGTCTCCGCCAGAACCATCGGTGCGGCCCGGTCGGCGACAGCGGCTTTCATGACGACGGCGGAAGGGGCGGAGCATCCGCTCAGAAGCGCGGCGGATGCCAGCCCGAACAGTACGGAATGAAGATGTTTCATGATGCGGGAACTCCCTCCTGGTTGCGGTGTCTCTCTGCACTATAGACCGGATTCCGGCTTTTTCAACCCCCGGCTGCAAAAAAGAGCGGAACTCCGTTTCCGGAATTCCGCCCTCCATTCTTCATCAGGTCAGTAGCAGTTCTTTCCCCGCTTGACCCACTCCCGGATCCGCTGGAAGAAGGCGTAGAGCGCCGGGATGAACGCGATGCCGATCAATGTGGCCAGCAGCATTCCGTAGAAGGTGGTCACTCCGATTGCCCGTCGGCTGCCCGCGCCGGCTCCGGTCGCCACCACCATCGGGTAGACGCCGATGATGAAGCTCCAGGCTGTCATCAGCACCGCGCGGTAGCGCTGTTTGAACCCTTCCAGCGCGGACTCGTTGACCGATTTCCCCGTGGCGCGTTCCTGTTTGGAGAACTCCACCATCAGAATCGCGTTCTTGCTGGCCAATCCGATCAGCATCACCAGGCCGAGCTGGGCATAGATGCTCAATGAGAGGTCGCACAGATGCAGTCCGATGAAGCCGCCGAGCACCGCGATGGCGATCGAGGTGATCACCGGCAGTGGAATGCTCCAGCTTTCATACTGGCCGACCAGGAAGAGGTAACCGAAGACCAGAGCCAGCAGCATCAGACCGACGATCTTCCCTTCGTTGCCACGCTCCTGGTAACTCATGTCGGTCCAGCTGATCTGATAGTCATGCGGAATCTTGTCCCGCACGATCTGTTCGATCCGTTTCATCAGTGCGCCGCTGCTCACGCCCGGCATCGCCTGAGCGTTGACCGCGGCGGCCATCGCCAGGTTGAACCGTTCGATCTGACGTGGTCCGATCATGTAGGAGACGCTGGCGATGGCGCTCAGCGGCACCATCTTGCCGTCGTTGGTCTGCACTTGAATCTGACTGATGTCGGAGAGCCGCGAGCGTTCCTCCGCCTCTGATTGCACCTTTACCTTGAAGCTGTAGCCGTAGAGGTTGAAGTCGTTCACATAGTAGGAGGCAAGCTTGCTCTGCAGCGTGGTGAACACCCGGCTGATCGGGATGTTCATCGATTCGGCCTTGCTGCGGTCGAGATCAAGATAGAGCTGCGGCGTGTTCGCGTTGAATGAACTGAACGCATAGAGCGCTTCCGGCGCCACCTGTTTGTTGTTGAGATTGGCGAGCAGGCCGTTCAGAGTGCTCGCCAGCTCCTGCGGCGTCTGGTTGCCGGTCGCCTGAAGCACGAAGCTGACGCCGCCGGTGACGCCGAGACCCATGATCGCCGGCGGCAGGAAGGCGTTGATCTTCGCCGACGGGATCGAGGCGGTCTCCTGCAGGATCTTCTCCTGAATTGCCTCGACCGAAAGATCCGGCGTGGTCCGTTCGGACCAGTCTTTGAGTTTTGCGATCATCAGACCGACGTTCTCCCCTTCGCCGCCGATGAAGCTGAAGCCGCTCACCGAGAGCACGTCCTGCACCCCGGGGATCTTGGAGATCTTCTCATACGCCTCCTGAATGGCCTGCTCCGTACGGTAGAGCGTCGCCCCGGGCGGGAGTTCGATGTCGCACATGATGGCGCCCTTGTCCTCCGGCGGGAGGAAGGAGCTCTCGGTGTTTTCGAAGAACCAGTAGTTCGCCGCCAGCACTCCGGCGAAGAGGATCAGCATGATGATCACCCGGCGGACCAGCAGTCCGGCGAAGAGCATGTAGCCGCTCCGGCTGAAGTTGAGCACCCGGTTGAAGCCCCGGAACACGATGTTCTTATCCGGATTGTAGGGGCGCAGAAGCAGCGAGCAGAGCGCGGGGCTGAGGGTCAGCGCGTTGATTGTGGAAATGCACAGAGCGATGCACATCGTCACCGAGAACTGCAGATAGATCGTTCCGACCATGCCGCCGTAGAAGCCGACCGGTGCATAGATCGCCACGATCACCAGCGTGGTGGCGAGAATCGCCCCGGTAATCTGCTGCATGCTCTTGATGGTCGCCTCTTTCGGCGGAAGATGCTCTTCTTCGATGATGCGCATACAGTTTTCGACCACAATGATGGCGTCGTCCACCAGTGAACCGATCACCAGAATCAGCGCGAACATCGTCAGCACGTTGATCGAAAACCCGAGCGGCACCAGCACGACGAAGGTGCCGATGAGGCTGACCGGAATCGCCAGCGTCGGAATCAGCGTGGCGCGCCAGTCCTGCAGGAAGAGGTAGGTCACCGCGACCACCAGGATCAGTGCGACCACCAGCGTTTCGACAATTTCCGCCATCGTCGTACGGATGTATTCGGTCGGGTCGTAGCCCAGCTCGTAGCTGATTCCTTTCGGGAAGCGTTCGGAGAGCTCCTTGAGCCGCGCGTTGGCCGCATTGATGACGTTGAGCGCGTTGGCGTCGTCGTTGCGGTAGATCGCCACGGAGACCGATTCCCGGCCGTTGAAACGGCTGTTGTTCGAATAGTTTTCCGCGCCGAGTTCCAGACGGGCGATGTCGCGCAGTTTGGTCAGCTGACCCTTGCTGCCGACCTTGATCACGATGTCGCCGAACTGTTCGGTCGTCTTGAGGCGGCCAAGGGTGTTCACCTTGAGCTGGAGATATTCGTTGCTGCTTTCGGCGCCGACGGTTCCGGCGGCGGCCTGAACGTTCTGCGATTCGATGGCGGAGATGACATCTTCCGGCTTGATCTTCAAGGCGGACATGCGCATGGGATCGAGCCAGACACGCATGGAGTAGTTGCGCTCACCCCCAGATGGCGACATCGCTGATGCCGTCGATTCGGGCGAGTTCATCCTTGACGTGGATTCGCACGTAGTTGGAGAGCTCCAGCTGCGAGACCTCCGTTCCGTCGGTGGTGAAGGCGTACATGCCGAGAATGTCGCTCGACCGCTTCTTGACCTGAACGCCGAGCGCTTTCACTTCGGCGGGGAGGGAGGGTTCGGCGCGGCTGACGGCGTTCTGCACGTTGACCTGCGCGATATCGGTATCGGTCCCCGGCTTGAAGGTGATGCTCAGCTGATAGCTGCCGGAGTTGTTCGATTGCGAGGAGAAGTAGATCATATCCTCGATGCCGTTCGCTTCGGATTCGATGACCGTCGCGACGGTTTCGGCGATCACTTCGGCGCTGGCGCCGGGATAGCTGGCGGAAACCATGATCTGCGGCGGCGCAATCTCCGGATATTCGGCGACAGGCACCTGGAAGAGGCAGAGCACTCCGGCGATCACCGTGACGATGGAGATCACGAAGGAGAGCTTCGGGCGCTCGATGAAGATTCTGGAAATCATGATCGAAAACCTTTCCCCGCTTTACTTCGCCGGAACCGGATTGACCTGCGCGCCCGGCGCCGCCTTGTGTGTGCCGTCCACAATGACGATTTCGCCCGGCTTGACCCCTTCGAGGATGGTCTGGAGGTTGCCGATCATCGCGCCGAGCCGCACATCGCGGCGTTCGACCTTGTTTGCCGGAGTCACGACGTAGATGTAATTGCCTTTGGCGTCGGTCATCAGGGCGGAGAGCTTGACGGCCGGATATTTTTTGTCCGCGACTTTGGAAATCATGACGGTGACGAGACCGCCGGGAACCAGCTTGGCGTCGGGGGTTCGGGAAACGTGCCCAGATCTGCATGGTGCTGGTGTCGGTATCGACCTTGTTGTCCACCAGAGCGACTTTACCGTTCAGAGGATACGCCGTGTCGTCCGCGAGCTTCAGGCGGATCTGCGCCTTCTGCTTCATCGTCTCGATATCGCCGAACATCGATTGAAATCCCGCTCGCTGATGGCGAAGTTTACATAGATCGGGTCGATCTGAACGATGTCGACAAGTTCTCCTGTCGAGGGAGTCACATAGTTGCCCACCGTGAGTGTCACCTTGCCGATCCGGCCGGTGATGGGGGCGTAGATGCGGGTGTAGCTCAGGTTGTTTTCCGCATCGAGCAGCGAAGCCTCCGCTTCGGCGAATTTCGCCTTGTTGAGATTGTAGAGACGTTCGGCGTCATCGTAGGTGCTTTTGGAGACAGCCTGCTGCTGTTCGAGCGTCTTCTGGCGTTCATAGTTGATCTTCGCGTAGTTGAGTTCCGCCTTGCACTGATCCACCTTCGCTCTGGCCGCCAGCATCTGAGCGCGGTAGGTGGTGTCCTCCAGCTCGTAGAGCAGCTGCCCTTTTTAACCATGTCGCCTTCGCTGAACTTGATGGAGTTGATGTTGCCGGAGATGCGTGGAATCAGCGAGACCTCTTCGATCGCCTCCAGCCGCCCCGGGATGGTCCGGGTGGAGGATTCCGAGATTTCGACCGCCGGTTCGACCAGGACGCTGGCGACCGGCTGTGCGGGTTTCCCCGCCGGTTTGTCTGCGGCGGCGGCGCTCAGTGTGAGCAGCCCCGCCATTCCCAGAATGGCCGCTTTGCAGTAGGTTGTCTGATGCATGATATTGTTCTCCTTAATTGGTTTGCAGTTCGCAGTTGAATTGATCGAGCAGCTCAATCAGATGAGCGTTCTCTTCGGCCGGGTGGCGGGCGAGAAAGCGTCCGGTCATGTGGCTGAAACGTTGTTCCAGTTCCCGGATGAGGCGGCGTCCGCTTTCGGAAAGCCGGATTCGGACCGCCCGGCGATCCTCCTCATCCTGGCGGCGTTCCAGCAGCTCCCGACGGACGAACATTTCCACCATTGCCGAAGCAGCTCCGGACGTGAGCGAAAGCGAGGCTGCGAGTTCTTTGAGACTGACCCCTTCCGGTCTGGCTTCGGTCAGAATACAGATGTTGCGCAGCAGTTGCTGCTGGCGCAGGGTGAGGTTCATCGCGAGTTCGATTTCGTGTGGCCGCTGCTGGTCCAGCGCGGACTCCCGCAGACGGTCCACGATCTGGAAAAGCAGTCGCCAGAGTGCGGCGTCTGCTGACTGATTTCTTTCCATACTATATATCGTTTCTCCTGTTTGACAGGCATATAAAATACCACCTTTTTAATATTTTGCAAATCCTAATTACTTCCAATATCTAACTTTTTTATTTCGGAAAGCGTTCTGAATCCGAACCGGAATGTTGCGCGGGGCGGAATCGGCGAAAATCACGGGCCGCTTCCGGAAAACGAACCCGCGGCTTGGTGGTTGCGCCGGTTTTTTGTGAAAACAGCAACTTCCGTTCCTTGCAAAGCGGGAAAAAGGGGATATATTATCAGGATTATGTGCGAATGGTTGAAACTGAATGAAAGTTTTTTGAAATCACCAGTTGAAGGAGCAAAAAAGAATGTATGCGATCATCAAAACCGGCGGCAAGCAGTATAAGGTCAAAACCGGCGATCTCGTCGAGGTCGAAAAGCTCGACGCCGAAGTCGGCGGCAAAGTGACTTTCTCCGAGGTCCTCGCTGTCGGGGAAGAGGGCGGGCAGCTCAATGTCGGTTCGCCGCTCGTCGCGGGCGCTTCGGTCGAGGCGGTGGTCAAGGATCAGTTCCGCGGCAAGAAGATCGTGGTTTTCAAGATGAAGCGCCGCAAGGGATATCGTCGTACCCGCGGGCATCGTCAGGGGCTGACCCGCGTCGAAATCGGCGAAATCAAGGGTTGAATTGCGATGTTGTACGATGCCAACGGCGCCCTGATGCAGACGGAACTGCCGGGGATTCCACTCGTCAATCGCGGCAAGGTGCGCGACGTCTATGATCTTGGCGATGCGCTGCTGTTTGTGGCGACCGACCGGTTGAGCGCGTTTGACGTGGTCATGCCCAACGGTGTGCCGCGCAAAGGCGAAGTCCTGACGCAGATCTCGCTGTTCTGGTTCGACCTGATGCGGGATGTCCCGAACCATCTGATTTCCGCGGATGTCACCACCCGGCCGGAACTGAAGGCGTATGTCAAGGATCTGCAGGGGCGGTCGATGATCGTCCGCAAGGCGAAGGTGATTCCGGTGGAGTGCATCGTCCGGGGGGTATCTGGTCGGCAGCGGCTGGAAGGATTATCAGAAGTGCGGCATCGTTTCCGGCATCCGGCTTCGTCCCGGCTATCAGCAGGCGTCGAAACTGGATGAACCGCTGTTTACCCCGTCGAGCAAGGCGGCGGCGGGCGAACACGATGAAGCGATCTCCTTTGAACAGGTTGTGGAACTGATCGGCGCGGAGAAGGCGGCGGAAATCCGTGATCTCTCTCTCAAGATCTACACCACGGCGCGCGATTATGCGGAAAAACGGGGGATCATTGTCGCCGATACCAAATTCGAGTTCGGCGAAGTCGACGGGAAGGTGATTCTGGTCGATGAGGTGCTCACGCCCGATTCGAGCCGTTTCTGGCCGGCGGATCAGTACCGTGTCGGCAGCAGTCCGGTCAGCCTTGACAAGCAGTTCGTGCGCGATTATCTCGAAACGCTCGACTGGAACAAGACCGCCCCCGGGCCGGTTATTCCCGCCGACGTCGTCGAAAAGACCAGCCGGAAGTATCTGGACGCGTACCGGATGCTCACCGGGCGCTCTCTCCGGTAGGGAGTCGGTCGGGATTGGGGCGGCGGCCGTTGGCCGGCCGCCCTTTCTGTTTCAGGAGTTTTTGATTCATGCCGGATCTCTTCAATGAATTCACTTTTCTCCAGATGCTGACACTGATCGTCAGTGCCGTTCTGATCGGGATCAACAAGACGGCGATTCCCGGAATCGGCGTCTTGCCGGTGGTGCTGCTGACGATGGCGTTTCCAGCCCGTCTTTCGACTGGGCTGCAGCTGATTATGCTGGCGATGACCGACCTCCTGGCGGTCGCCTGGTATCGACGTCATGCGGATTGGAAGATTGTGCTCCGGCTGCTTCCGTGGGCATTTGCCGGTCTGGCGCTCGGCTCCTGGACACTGCGCTATGTCAGTGATGAAGCGATGCGGCCTCTGCTGGGAGCGATTGTTCTGATTCTTGCGGCGCTCAATCTCCTGCGCGCCAGGCTGGCGCCGGAAAAAATTCCTTCCGGTTCGGCGGTGGCGGCCGCCTGCGGGGTGACGCTCGGATTTACCACGCAGGTGGCGAATGCGGCGGGGCCGGTGGCGGCGATCTATTTTCTCGCGATGAAGCTGCCCAAGGAGAAGTACATGGGGTGCAGCGCCTGGTTTTTCCTGATCATCAACTGGACCAAGCTGCCGATCTTTCTCTGGGAGGGGCGGATCACGATGGAGGCGTTGAAGATCGACCTTGTGATGATCCCGTTCCTGCTGATCGGCGCCGCGCTCGGAATTCTGCTGCTTTCGAAGATGCCGCAGAAACTTTTCGAAAACATCATTCAGGTTCTTGTGGTGGCGACAGCGATCAAGCTTTTCTTCTAATTCGCAGTCGAATCCGGCACGTCACTGGGGGCGGTGTCGGGCAGGTCCAGCAGCATTGCCGCATTTTTCCAGAAGATCTGTTCCCGCTCTTCACACGTGAGCGGCAGGGAGCGGATGAAGGCGAGCTGCTTTTTTCTGGCTGCACCATGGGCTGTCGGTCCCGAAGAGGATCCATTCGGCACCGTGGCGGCGGATGATCCTTACCAGCCGTTCCGGCTCGATGTACTCCGGCGTGACAAAAGCGAGATCGAAATAAACCGGCAGACCGAGCAGATACTTCTCCACATCATCCCACAAGGTCATTGAGCCGAGATGCGCCAGTACCAGCCGGAGTTCCGGAAAGCGGCGGTGAAATGCCGCCAGTCGTTCCGGATCGGTGTGCCACGGCGGCTGGAACATGATGTCGTAGCCGGCATGAGTCACGACGAAGAGGCCGAGTTCGCAGCACCGTTCCCAGAGCGGGAACAGCCGCTCCTCGCTGAATTCGAATCGCTGATATTCCGGATGGAGTTTGATCCCCTTCAGCCCGGAGTCCGCGATGAAATCCAGAGTTGTTTCCGGATCGGGATCGTCGGGGTGAATGGAGCCGGTGAAGAAGACCGGTGCTCGATTCTGTTCGGCCGCCCAGCGGTTCACCCCAGGGCTGTTTGCGGGGTTGGTGACCAGTCCCAGCGCAAAGGGAATAATCGATTCCGGCTTCGCGCATTGAGGCGATCAATCCGTCGCGTGTGCCGTCGGTCGCGGGCTCGAGGCGCCCCTGTACCGCGCTGAGCGCCTTGGCAACGACCTTTTCCGGATAACAGTGAGTGTGGAAGTCAATAACCATCATGCAAAAAGGCGGGAACCGGTTCCATGCGGTTCCCGCCCGGGCGTCTCTCTGTTTTCAGCAGTGCGGTTCGCGGTCAAGCGGCGCATTGGCCAGCGTCTGGAGCCATTCGACATTCGGGAAGTAGTCCTTGTAGAAGGAACGGATCAGAATCTCCAGCCCCTTCTGGCCATACTCCCAGTCGAGAATCTTGTCGCCGAGCGCCTTGCGGACGTTGCTCTGATCGAAAACGATGTCTGAAGAGAAATAGGGGAAGAGGTCGCCGAGGAAGCGCGCCATCAATTTGTTGTCCATCGTTTCCGCGACCGGGCCGCCGTTGACGGTGGTTCCATCGAGGCGGAGCACCCGGCAGATGGAGTTTTTCGATCTGATGGGTCGAAAGCGGGCTTTCGCCGGTGATGTGATACGCCTGATTGTTGACCGGCTGCTGGAAGAGGGCGGTAATTGCCTCCTGGACGTAGTCGATCGGTACGAAATAGACGTGCTCGGAAGGCACCGTGGCAAAGTTGATCTGCAGATTGGCCCAGCCGGTGTGATCGATATGGTGCTTGGTGCAGTAGTGGCTTTTGAGTTTGCCCAGAAACTCCAGAATTCGATAGAAGGCCAGCGGCTTGCGGATCCGGCCGTCAGAACGGCGGCCGGTGATGATCGCCGGCCGGTAGATCGTGAAGGGAATGCCCGAATTGCGGACCAGCATTTCCGCCTTGAATTTGCTCTCTTCGTACGGATTGTTGAATCCGTTGTCGATCGGCATATTCTCAAAAGCGGTCCCGACCAGCTTCCCGGCGATATAGGCGGTTCCGACATAATGGAACTCTTTCACCTTGAGCAGCTGGGCAAGTTTGACCATGTTTTCGGTGCCGTTGTAGTTGATACGGTAGGTGCGCCCGGTCGGATCTTTGCCGAGGTTGACGTCGGCGGCGCAGTGGAAGATGATCGTGGTCCCGGCAAGCAGCGGATTTTTCGCGAGCTCTTCCGGATTGATGGTGGTCACATCCCCCTCGATCACTTTGACCGATTTCAGGATCCGGTCGGCGAGCTCGGGGCATCCGTCAAATCTGCACTCGTCGCGGATGACTTCCTCGGTTCTCTGCTGTGCGCTCTTTACCGCAGTTTTGCGGGCAAGACAGACGATTTCATAATCCTGCCGCTCACGAAGCAGCGCAACGACAAACGCACTGCCGACCAGACCGGTGATCCCGGTCAGAAAAATCTTTTCCATCAGACACCTGAACAGTTTCTTTACGAACTTAATGTACGAAGAATTAACTATACACCTTTTTTATGGAATTGCAAGCAGTTTCTCCAAAAAAGCGGCATCGCGCCGCCGGAGCCTTGACTTTGACATGATTCCGGGGTATTTTATCTGAAATGGATGCAACTTGTCAACGGGAGTTTTTCAATAATGCCTTTTGCGCGTTTTTCAGCACTGTTTTCCATCGTTGCGGCACTGCTGCTCTGCGGGTGTGGCGACGAACCGGCCACCGCTCCCGGCGGCGCGATTACGGTGAGTGCCGGGCTGCCGCCGATCGCATACATCGCCAACCGGATCGGCGGCGATTTCATCCACGCGAAATCGGTGCTGCCGGAGGGGCGCAGTCCGCATGATTACTCTCCCGGTCCGCACGATATCCGCGCGGCCGCCGCTTCCCGGCTGTTTCTCACCACCCGGATGCCGTTTGAAAACACCCTGCTGCGCCCCCTTGCGCATGGAAATGTGAAGGTGGTGGATGTCTCGGAAGGCATTTCTCGAATTCCCTTCGGCGTGAACTGCGATCATCAGCATGCCGAAGATCCTCATGCCGGCCACGCGCATGCGCCCGGCGAATCGTGCAGCGATGACGGGCTTGATCCGCATGTATGGCTTTCGCTGGACAACGCGGTTCGTATTGCGGAGAACATCGCAAAGGCCTACGCCGCGCTCGATCCCGCCCATGCAGCCGTCTACCGGGCCAACCGGGAAGCGCTCTCCCGGGAATTTACCGCCCTGGAGCAGGAGGTGAAACGGGAACTGGCTCCTTATGCCGGCGCGGAATTCTACGTCTATCATCCGGCATTCGGGTATTTTGCCCATATGACCGGACTCGGACAGGCGGCGATTGAACTTGGCGGCAGGGAAGCGACCCCGGCCCATCTGGCCGGAATCATTCGTCGTGCGAGGGAGCATGGCGTTCGGGTGATTTTCGTTCAGCCGCAGTTCAATCCGGCCAGCGCTCGGGCACTGGCGCAGGCGATCGGCGGCGAGGTGGTCGGCATGGATCCACTGGCTGCCGATCTCCCTGCCAACATCCGGGAGATGACGCGGGTCCTCAAACAGGGATTCGCGGCCCGGAAGGAGAAATGGCAAGCCGATGAACGCCACTGAAAATATCATTGAACTCCGGGATGTCTGCTTCGGATACGAGCCCGGCCGTCGGGTCCTGGATTCGGTCAACCTGACGGTGAACCGCGGACAGTCCGGCTGCATTGTCGGCCCCAACGGCGGCGGCAAAAGCACGCTGCTCGGCCTGCTGCTCGGTCTGCTGACTCCGGAGAGCGGCGAAATCCGGATTTTCGGTGTCTCTCCGGTCGAAGCCCGTCCCAAGGTTGGTTACATGCCGCAGTTTCATCAGCTTGACGGAGCCTTTCCGGTGACGGCGCTTGAAGTGGTGCTCATGGGGCGGCTCCGCCGCGGATTCTGCGGGCGCTACTCCGCGGAGGATAAACGAATCGCGCGTGCGGCTCTGGAGGAGATGGGGATTCCGCAGGTGGCGGAGCGGAGTTTCGCCGCTCTTTCCGGCGGTCAGCGGCAGCGGGTATTGATCGCCCGCGCCCTTGCCTGCGAACCGGAACTGCTGCTGCTCGATGAGCCGACCGCCAATATTGATCCCGGTGCGGAGGAGCAGTTTTACGCCACACTGGAAGTTCTTCGCCGCCGCATGACGGTGCTGACCGTTTCCCACGATCTGGGATTTGTCAATCGCGAGGTGGATCTGGTGATCTGCGTCAACCGCCGGGTGACGGTCCATGAAGCCGGGCGGTTCGACGCCGCGGCGGCCAATGCGGTCTATCATCACGAAGTGAACCTCATCAAGCATGATCACGACTGCTTCTGCAACTGCAAACATGCCGACTGCGGCCGGAAGGAGGGGCGGTAGCATGGAACTGCTGCGGGATTTCTTTCTGCCGGAGATGGTGTTTCTCCGCTACGCCCTGCTGATCGGCGCACTGTCGAGCATTGCGCTCGGTGTGATCGGCACGATGGTGGTGACCCGCCGGATCTCGTCGATCGCCGGAGCCAGCGCACATGCCGCTCTCGGCGGCGTCGGCGTCGCTCTCTTTCTGCAGCGGGTCTGCCTGTGGGGGTGGTGCACTCCGACGCTCGGCGCGGTGGTGGGGGCGGTGGCTTCCGCTCTGCTGGTGGGGGCGGTGAGTCTCTGTGCCCGGGAGCGGGAGGATACGATCATCAATGTGGTCTGGGCGCTCGGGATGGCAATCGGTCTGCTTTTTCTTGACCGGACGCCGGGGTATGTGGACTGGCAGGGATATCTGTTCGGTAATATTCTGCTGCTCTCGCAGCAGGAAGTGTACATGACATTGATTCTGGATGCGATCGTGCTGATTCCGACGCTTCTTTTCTACAACAGCCTGCTGGCGATGTCGTTCGATGGAACCTTTGCGGAACTGCGCGGCGTACGGGTGAGGCTGCTCTATCTGGCTTTGCTGGCGTTGACGGCGCTGACCATCGTGCTGCTGATCAATGTGGTTGGAATTATTCTGGTGATCGCGCTGTTGACGCTTCCGGCGGCGACGGCGGGTTGTTTTACGCGGCACCTCTGGTCGACGATGGTGCTTGCCACGGTGCTGAGCTGGTTTTTTGTCACCTGCGGTCTGCTGGCGAGCTACTGGTACCGGATGCCTTCGGGACCGGCGATCGTGATGCTGGCGGGGGTGGTCTATGTGGCCGGTCTGGCCGTGAGTGCATGGCGTGGACGCAACCAACGGAGATGAGGCGGAAATGAGAGGGTTTTGCATGAAGATTGCGGCGTCGGCGCTGTGCGTTGCCTTCCTGCTTGCGGCGGGATGCGGCAGCCGTACGGCGAATGGTTGTCTGGCGGAGGCGTCGGAGCGGGCGTCCGGCGGAGACTGGGGCGGGGCGCTGAAACTTGCCCGGCGTGCCGTGGAGCTGGAGCCGGACAACGTCGCGGCACTGATTTTCCGGGCGACGGCCTGCGAAAAGTGCGGAGAACGGGATCTCGCGCTCGATTCGGCGCTTCAGGCGGTGAAGGTCAATCCGGAGAGCTTTGCCGCCCAGTACACGCTGGGCAGGCTGTATTCTGCGGATCCCGCCCGATATGCCGATGCTTTGAATGCGCTGGAACAGGCCTACCGCCTCAAACCGGATGATACGAATACGCTGATTCTGCTCTGCAACGTTGCGGTGGCGATGCGTTCCCGGCAGGCGGTGAATTATCTGCTGCAGCTGAAACGGCGGCCGGAGTTTGCCAAAATCCGGCGCTGGACAATCAGCTCGGAGTGGCCCTGGTTCACTCCGGAAACTTCAATGCCGCCAAACAGGCGTTCATGGATGCCTGCCGCAATTCGAAGAACAATCCCGGCATGGTCTACAATATGGGTGCTTTTCTGGACCGCTACACCACGTCCAGGGCGAATGCCCGCGGCTTCTACAAATTCTTCCTCAAGCTGACCGGGGGCAAGCCGGAATATGCCGCTGCGCGCCGGGTGGAAGCGCGGCTGCGGCAGTTGGACTGACTCCTCGGCCATGGCGTTCGGCATATCCAAGGAGATCATCGAAGATATCAGGTCCCGATGCGACATCGTGGAGCTGATCGGGATGTTCGTGCAGTTACGCCGCGCCGGAACCAACACCTATAAGGGCTTGTGCCCCTTTCACCAGGAGAAGACTCCGTCGTTCCACGTCGATGCGGCGCGGCAGACCTTTCACTGTTTCGGCTGCGGCAAGGGGGGGGATGTCTTTCGGTTCTTCATGGAGAAGGAGAACGTCGGTTTCATCGACGCCCTTCACATGCTCGCCTCCCGGGTCGGCGTGGTGATTCCGGAAAATTCCCCGGCGAGGACCCGGGGGCGGGGCGGCGGCGGGCCGGGGAGCGCGAACGGCTTTTTCAGGTGAACGAGGCGTTCGCCGAATTTTTCCGTCGAACTCTCGTTTCGAATCCCGCTTCGCCTGCGGCGTTGTATCTGCAGAAGCGGGGGATTCCGTCTGACGTAGCCGAAAAGTTCCGGATCGGCGCCTGTCCCGACGACTGGACCGCCTGTCTTAACTACGGGCGGAGCATCGGATTTACCGATGCGGAACTGGTCAATTCCGGCGTCGTCAGCCGAAAGGCGGAGACCGGGCGCTGTTACGATCACTTCAAGGGGCGGCTCACCTTCACCATCGAGAACGAGCAGGGCCGGGCGGTCGGTTTCAGCGCCCGGGCCCTGGAAGCGACTCCTGCCGGCGGAAAATACATCAATACCACCGAGACGCCGATTTTCAAGAAAGGCAATCTGCTCTACGCGCTGCCGCAGGCCCGGCGAATGATGAGCGAGAAGAACATGGCGATCATCTGCGAGGGGCAGCTTGACACGATCGCCTTTCACCGGGCCGGATTCGAATGCGCCGTGGCGCCGCAGGGAACCAGTTTTACAGAAAATCAGGGGCGGATTCTGCGCCGCTATGCGGGGCGGATCTTTCTTGCGCTCGACTCCGATTCCGCCGGTCAGAAGGCGATTCGGCGCGACCTGGAGATTCTGTTGCCGATGTCGTTTGACATCAGGGTGATCCGAATTCCGGGAGGAAAGGATCCGGATGAGCTTTTCCGCAACGGTGGTGCGGAAGCGGTTCGCAGGGCGGTGGAGGGGGCGGTCTCCTGGCTTCAGGTGCTCTGCGATTCGCTGCCGGAACGGTATGACATGAGTTCGCCCGCCGGACGGGGACAGGCCGCCGCCGAAGTGGCGGAATATCTGGAGAAGGTGACCAATCCGGTGGAGCTGGAGCTGTACGTGCGCGAGGCTTCGATCGCTCTCGGAGTGAGCGAGGACGCTTTCCGCGCGGAGCTCGGGCAGAGCCGTCGGAAACTGCGGATGGAAGAGGAACGGCGCAGCCGCTTCTCCGGGGAGGACGGGAAGAAGCCGGAGGTCCGCCCCGCTGAAGAGAGTTATCCCGCCGCTTTGTTGACGCTGCTGGCGCTGGCGGTGAACTACGAGGAAGCCGCGCGGCAGATCGCGGAACTTCTGCCGCCGGAAGAGCTTTCCGGAGAGTCTCCGCCGGAGCGTGCGATCAATCTGGCGGTCAATGCCGCATTGAACGGAGAGTTCGATCAGGCTGGCGGCGCGATTGCCGATATGCTCATAGAACACCCGTCTCCGGCTGTCAGTCGTCTGCTGGTCGGCGAGCATCGTTACGCCGACGTCAACCGGGCGGTGCTCGATTCGATCGGGGAGTTGCGCCGGCTTCGCCGGGAGGAGAAGCGCCGGGAGCTGACGCTCGAACTGCGGCGGGCTGCTTCACCGGAGGAGAGAACCGCGATTCTGATGAAACTGGTGGAATTGAACCGGAAATAAAAAAAGGAGTGCTCATGTTGATGAAACCGTCACGTCATTTTCTGCTGGTGGCGGCCGGAATCGCGTTTGCGATGAGTTCCGGCTGCGTGAAGGAGATCGAGCAGCGTGAAGAGCTGGGAGTGGGCGTCATCGCCGAACTGCCGGAGTATCCGCAGCTGGCGCGCTACAAACTGTCGCTCAAGCTGGTCAGCGACCGGACTCTGACCGCCGGAAAGCCGGGGCGGGTAACCTTCTCGCTCCGGAACATCGATGACCGTCCGCTCCGGCTGGTCGAGTGGTATTCGAATGAACCGGACAATCTGCTGATCTACTGCCAGCCCTGGCTGCCGGGAACCACGGAGCCGGATGAAGGGCTCTGGATTCCGCTCTCGTTTGATGTCAAACAGCCGTCAACGCGCTATCCGCTGGAGATTGTTCCCGGAAACAACGTCCTGATTACCAAGGAGCTTCCATTTGTCGAGAAGCTGGCGGTCTCTTCGGAGGGCGAACGCCGCTACTTCATCAAGGCGGTGCTGAATCTGCATTCGGTCAGTGCGGAGAGTCCGGTGGCGGCGATCGCGGTACGTTCGCCGCGGCGGAGTGACCTGCCGGTTGAACGGGGGAAATAAACCTGCTTCCGGAGGACGCGGATCGGTGCCGTGTTCCTTTCCGGGGGAGCAGAGAGGAGCAACTCCATGCGTTTCAAGGCGCCGTCGGAAATCACCCGCGACTATCGATCCTTCAAACGGTTTCTGGTGATACTGGAGACTACCGCCGCGTACGGTTTTCACGACCTGGCTGAACAGATTCACCCGCTGAAGAAGCGGTTGTGGAAGGAGCATGCGCTTACCGGTCGAAGCCGGCCGGAGAAACTTCGCATGCTCTTTGAAGAGCTAGGGCCGACCTTCATCAAGCTGGGGCAGATTCTCTCTACCCGGCCCGACCTGGTCACACCGGAGTATGCGCGTGAGCTGGCGAAGCTGACCGAAAAGGTGTCGCCGTTTCCGCTGGAGAAGGTGCGGGAGATCATCCGGCGGGAGCTGGGGAGGGAGCCGGAGGAGATCTTCCGGGAATTCTCTTCCGAGCCGCTGGCAGCGGCGAGCATCGGACAGGTCCACGCCGCGGTACTCAAGGACGGCACCGCCGTCGTGGTCAAGGTGCGGCGGCCCGGAGTCGACGCACTGATCGCCACCGATCTGGAGATCATGCTCTATATCGCCCGGAAGCTGGAGAATTTCAACGCATCACTCGCCCGTCTCCGGCCGGTGCGGATCGTCGAGGAGTTCGCCTATTCGCTTCGTCGCGAACTGAATTATCAGTTCGAAGCGGCCAACCTGCTCCGGTTCACCCGGAACATGTCCGGCAGTGAGGGGCTGGTCATTCCCCACCTCTATCTGGACTACACCACGATGCGGGTGCTGACGATGGAACGTCTGTTCGGAGATTCCGCCACGCAGGTGCTTGCCGTTGAGGAGGTGCGGCAGAAATACGATCTCCCGCGCATTGCCGAGCTTGGAGTCAATTCACTGCTCTCCCAGATCTTCGAATACGGCTTCTTCCATGCGGATCCTCATCCAGGGAACATCTTTTTGCTTGAAGGGAATCGCTTCGCCTTCATCGATTTCGGGATGATGGGGCGGGTCAGCGAGGAGGAGCGGCAGGACTTCGTCAAGATCATCGACTACATGCTGCGGGGACAGATTTCACTGATGACCGATACGGCGCTGCGCATGACGATCTCCGGCCACTTCACCGGCAGCCGGCTGGAGCTGGAGCGCGATGTCGGGGATCTGGTCGATGAGAACATCAACCTGCCGCTGGATAAATTGAGCGTTTCGCACATTCTCGAAGAGCTCATGGAGATGTTCAGCAAATATGAGCTTTCGCTCAAGCCGAATCTCTACATGATGTTCAAGGCGCTGATCACGATCGAACATCTCGGGCGGACATTCTACCCGCAGCTGCGGATTGTGGAAATGGTCAAGCCGTTCGTTCAGAAGCTCAAGATGCGCGCGCTCAACCCGGTTCCCTACCTCCGGCGCTTTTTCGACACGCTAGGTGAGAACATCACATCGCTTCAGAACATGCCCGAGGCGATCCGCAACATCAGCGGAAAACTGGAGCGGGGCGATCTGACGCTCCGGGTGGAGCATCACCGGCTCAACGATATCGAGGAGACGCTCTACGTGACCGGAGAGCGGATGTCCCGTTCGCTGCTCATTTCCGCCCTGCTGATCGGCTCCGCCCTGATCATTGTGGCGAAAATTCCTCCTTTCTGGGGTGAGATTCCGGTGATCGGCACGCTTGGATTCTGCATCTCGGGGCTGCTGAGCATCGCGGTGCTGCTCGATGACTACCGGAAGCGGAAACTTTTCCTCCGGGAGCGTCTTCGTCGGAAACGGCTCGAAGAGGAGGAGCGGAACCGATGAATATTCCGTGGAAAACCCTTGCCGGCGGCATTTCGATGCCGGAGCTGGGGCAGGGCACCTGGCGGCTGGGCGGCGTTTCGGAGCGGGATCCGGGCAATGACGACGCCCGGGACGTTGCCGTGATCCGTCGTGCGCTCGACGCCGGACTGATTCACATCGACACCGCCGAAATGTATGCGGGCGGTCACGCCGAGGAGCTGGTCGGCGAAGCGATACGGGGGGTGGAGCGTTCACGGCTCTTTCTCACCGGAAAGGTCTGGAAGACCCATCTCGGCGGCGACGGACCGCTGCGCGCGGCGGAGGCGAGTCTTCAGCGGCTCGGCGTCGACATGTTCGATCTCTACCTCGTACACCAGGTGAATCCCTGAGGTTCCGCTGAAGGAGACGATACGGGCGATGAACCGGCTTCAGCGCAGGGGACTGGCACGCCATATCGGTGTGAGCAATTTTTCACTGGAACGGCTGAAGCAGGCGCAGGCGCTCTCCGAAGTGCCGATTGTCGCCAATCAGCTTCATTACAACCTGCAGGTTCGTGAAATTGAGCTCTCCGGACTGCTCGATTTCTGCCGCGGGACGGGAGTCATGGTGATCGCGTGGCGGCCGCTGCGCGGTGTCGACTGTTCCGTGCCGCTGCTGGCGGAGCTGGCGGAAAAGTACCGTCGCACTCCCCGGCAGCTGGCGTTGAACTGGCTGATCTCGCAGCCGGGGGGTGGTGACGATCGTCAAGGCGTCCGATCCGCTTCACCTGGCGGAAAATGTCGGTGCCGCCGGCTGGCGGATGGCGGAGGAGGATGTCGAGCGCCTCAGGCGGGAGTTCCCCGACTGCCGCACGGTTTCGGAGGCGGTTCCGCTGATCTGAACTTCTGTTTCATATTTTTCAGTTTCTCTGTCGTTTTTTTCATAAGTTTCAAACAGACGATGGGGAGAAGCCCTTGCTTTGCACTGTTTCCCGGGTATAATAGGAGAAACCGAGGAAAGGATGTAGCAGATGCTGGAAAAAGGGACGATGACGCTCGGGGTCAACTACTGGGCGAGCCATGCCGCAACGCGGATGTGGACGCAGTGGGATGCCGCCGTGGTGGAGAAGGATTTGGCCGCACTGGAGAAAATCGGTTGCCGATTGTTGCGTGTTTTTCCGATCTGGCCGGATTTTCAACCGGTGATGGTGCTGCGCAGCAACTGCGCGAAGGGAGGCTATCCGCGGGCATATGCGTTTACCGGGGAGCGGCCCCTGCCGGCGACCGAGGCGGGACGCGCCGGGGTGGATGAGACGATGATGGAGCGGTTCGAGACGCTGGCCGATCTGGCGCAGCGGCACGGGATGAAACTGATTGTGCCGCTGATCAACGGGCACATGACCTTTCGAGTCTACTGTCCGCCTGCGATGGACGGGCTGGATGCCTTCACCGATCCGGAATCTCTCTTCTGGCAGAACCGGTTTGTCCGCTACTTCGTCAAGCGGATGAAACATCATCCGGCGATACTCGCCTGGGAGCTGGGCAACGAGAGCAACTGTCTTTCCGTAGCCGACACCCGGGCGGCGGCGTGGAACTGGGCCGCGCAGATCTCCGCTTCGATCCGGCTGGCGGATCCCTCCAGGCCGGTTTATTCGGGGATGCACAGTCTGCAGCTGCACGACCGCCAGTGGGAGACTCGGCCGAACAAGTGGCTGCTTGCCGATCAGGCGGAGCTGTGTGACATGCTCACTACTCATCCCTATCAGATGTGGCGCAGTTACGTCAACTGCGATTCACCGAATACGCTCCGCTGGGTGATGCTTGCGCCGACGGAGAACCGTCTTTACGCCGACATCGGCGGCAAACCCGCCATCGTCGAAGAGATCGGCACGCTGCGGCGCACCTTTTCAGATTTTCCGGCGCTGGGCCGGCAGCTTCGCAACATTCTCTGGCTGCTCTGGGCGTCGGATGCGCGGGCGCTGCTCTGGTGGTGCGCCTTCGACCAGACCGGTATGGAGTTTCCACCTTATGACTGGGACGAAGCAGGGATGGAACACGGAATCCTGACCGGTGACCGCCGTCTCAACCCGACCGGGGAGGCGATTGCGGCATTCGGCGACTTTCTCCGGCGTTCCCCCGTGCAGTCACTGCCGCCGGCAGCGCATACCGCGGTCTGCATCTTCGGTCGCGACCAGGAGCACTATGAGCTGGCGAATGCGTCCAACATTCTGGCGCGACAGGCCGGACTGACGTTGAAATTCGCCTTTTGTGAAGAGGAGATTCCGGAGGCGCCCTGCTACTTTCTCCCCTGTCTGAAGCGAAAAGGGGGATTGAACCGCGCCGCATTCCGGGAGTTGTCGCGCCGGGTGGAGGCGGGTGCGACGCTCTGCGTCACGTTGGACAGCGACGCTTCCCCGGTCGAGATGGCTGAGTTCTTCGGTGCAGAGATCGTCAGTCGCCGGAAGGGCAGGGGACCACGGGAGTTTTCGCTGCAACTCGGCGGAAAGCCGATTGTGCTGCGACTTGCTCCGCCTCATGAGTTTACTCTGGCTGCCAGGGGGCCTCCCCGCTCGATGAGAGTGGAACATTCATGGAGTTTCGGCGGGGGCGGGGGCGGGTGATCCTCGCTGCCCTGCCGTTGGAAAAACTGATGCTCGAAATGCCCGGTTCCTTCCAGATGTTTCCCGCATGCGAATTCTACCGCTATTGCGGCGCGGAAGCGCTTTCCGGCGAATTGCTTCATGCCGATTGCCGCGAAGTGCTGATCAGCGAACACCCCGAATCGGAACGCCGCTGTTATGCGGTGATCGCCAACTGTTCGCCGGAGGCGCGGGTTGTCGCACTGAATCCGGCGGCGGGATGGCGGATTACCGGGTGCGATTCGGACTCCCCGGATGTGGTGCTGCAGGACGGCTCCCTTGCTCTGCCGGAGAATGGAGCCGCACTGCTGGTGCTGGAACGGCAGCTGTGATCACACCGTCGTTTCTCCGATGATCGCGGCTGCGGCGGTTTCGAATGTTCCGAACATCGCGTCGATTTCGCTTCTGGTGTAAGCATCTGGGATGTCGGAAGCGTCCGGCTTCTCCGCGAGGAGCGCATCGGTTTCCGCCTTCGTGTAGGCGTCCGGTATGTCGGAAGCGTCCGGCTTCCCGCGAGGAGCGCATCGGTTTCCGCCTTCGTGTAGGCGTCCGGTATGTCGGAAGCGTCCGGCTTCTCCGCGAGGAGCGCATCGGTTTCCGCCTTTGTGTAGGCGTCCGGTATGTCGGAAGCGTCCGGCTTCCCCGCGAGGAGCGCATCAATCTTTTCACCGGTGTAGTACAGCGAGAGGTCGACTCCGCCGGTGGCGGCCTCTTCGAAGCGCTGATCCAGTTCGGCAGCGGTCGGGAGTGATGCAAGTTTTGTTTTTTCCACTGTGGAGTAGTTTTCCTCCGTGTCGACCAGGGCGGTCCACTGACTGTTTCTGCGGGCATAGGCGGTTTCGTCCGCAGGAGCGTCGGTGAGGAAGCCGGAATCATTTTCCAGCTGGGAGATTTTTCCGGGCAGGTCGGTTTTTTTCGCATATTCACTCAGGTCGGGGGCTGGTTCCCCTCCGGGAGCGCGGCGAATTTGGCGTCAATCTCCGCGGCGGTGTAGTAATCGCCGAGCGGCTCCGGCGGAGTTTCCGAGACGTTGATGCGTGGAGAGCATTCGATCCAGTCCTGAAGCAGGAGTCGTTCCCCCGTCGGTGGATTTGGCCGCGATCTCCAGATGGAGTTTCTGGTGGAAGTTCCGGCATTTATCATGAAAACTCCGGGTCAGAGTATTCACTTCGAACCGGAGGCTCCGACCTTCCAAGAGAGTCCCCTCTGCCAGAAACATCGGTTCGCCGGAACGAAGGGGTTCGGTGTCGCCGGAGAGCGTGTAACGTGTCTCCGGCGCGAGATCGAAGTCGAAGGAGAACGACATGATTTCGCTGACCGCATACTCCAGAACCGGACGCGGTCCGTGGAGAGGCATGCTGCCGCCGTTGTCGATGAAGCGCTTGTGTTTTACCTGAAAATTCATTTTGTCGTCTCCTTTTCGTTGATTCTCCGGGGGCTTTCTTATTAAGGGGCGTTGTAAACCCCGGCGGTTGCAAAATCCCCTGCGACGTGGTATTGTATGCGGTTGCAGGAGGTGCCGATGGGGCTGATGAAACGATCGCTGGCCGAGCAGGCCTATCTTGAACTGGTCCGGAAGATTATGGAAGGCCGGCTCGACGGCGGGGGCTCGATTGACCGAAGAGGGGCTTTGCCGGGAGTTCGGCATCAGTCGTACTCCGGTGCGCGAAGCGTTGCGGCGACTGGCCGAGGAGGGGCTGATTGAGGCGCTTCCTCGACGGGGATATCAGGTCTGCCGTCCCGATCCGGAAGCGGTGGAGGAGCTGTTTGCCTGCCGCGCCATGATTGAGCCGCTGGCGCTGAAGAGCGCCATCTCCCGCATTCCTGAGGCGAAGCTGGCCGGTTGGAAGCGTCGCCTCGAGGAGGCGGCGCCGGAGGAGCGGATTCCGGTTGCACTCGCCGCGGACGCCTCTCTGCACTCCCTGATTACGGAATACTGCACCAACCGCTGTCTCGGTGAAATCGCCGCCCGGCTGATCCGGCGAACTGCGCCGTTCCGCAATTTGCGCAGCTGCAGCGTCGCGCCCGGGGACGAATTCGACCCGGTTCGCGAACGGCTTGACCTTTTGAACTTCTGCTCAAGCGCGACTATGAACCGGCTGCGGCGAAGCTGGCGGAGCATATTCGGGGCGGCAGTTCCGTCGTGAAGCGTGGAACTCACTGACGCCGGAGAGGAATTATCTGGTAAAAAAGTTGTTTTTTCTATGGAAAAATCGTTTTCACTGGTTATATTAAACATTGTGAAACGGTTTCTTTTTCGACATTGTCACCAAGTTGCAGACAAGGAGAGCAAATAAAAATGGCGGATCGGATTCGCGTGGGAGTCTGGGGACTCGGTCGGGCCGGGAACGGAATGCATTTCTATGAACTTGGGTTGTATCCGGACCTGTACGAAGTGGTTGCCGGGTGCGATATTGACGTGGAGCGTCGTGAAGCTGCGGTGAAGAAGATTCCGTCGCTCCATGTCTACGACAACAGTGCGGATTTTCTGAAGAATCCGGATGTGGAGCTGGTGACGATAGCCACCCGTTCGCCGGATCATGTGAAACATGCGATCGAGGCGGCTGAGGCGGGCAAATATGTGATGGTGGAGAAGCCGATTGCCTGCACCTATGCCGATGCGTTGAAGCTGAAGGAGGCCTCCGAACGGTTTCCCGGGAAGATTTTCATTCGTCACAACCGTCGTTTTGAACCGGCGTTTGCGCATATCCGCGAGATCATCGCCACCGGCAGGCTCGGCACGATTTTCGAGATCAAGCTCTGCCGTCACAGTTTTCAGTGGCGGGCCGACTGGCAGACCATTCTTTCCGAAGGGGGCGGCCAGCTGCTCAACTGGGGGCCGCACCTGGTGGATCACGCGCTCCAGTTCCTGGAGTCTCCGGTCAAAGAGCTGTGGAGCGATCTGAAACTGGTTGCGGCCAAGGGGGATGCGGAGGATCACCTCAAGATCATTTTCAAAGGGGAGAACGGGCGGATCGTCGACGTCGAGATTTCCGGCGGGGTCAGCCTGCCTGACCCGGTGTACGTGGTGCGCGGCAGCCGCGGCTCGCTGGTGAGCTACGATGAGAAGAAACTCAAATTGAAATACCTCAATCCGGCGATTCCGTTGCCGGAGATTCACGCCACCAACGCCAACCCGCCGTTGGACGGCGGCTTCGGCGGGCAGGTGAGTCCGGTCTGGGTGGAGGATGAACTCGGCGTCGCGCCCGCTTCGGGGGATACGACGGAGAAGATCTGGTACTACCTCTACCAGACGATCCGCAATCATGCGGCGTATCCGATAACAATGGAACAGGCGGTCGAAGTGGTCCGTGTGATCGATCAGGTCAAGCAGGGCGCCATCGACGTGGTCAAATAACAGCTGAAGGAGCAGAAAAATGAAGATGCCCGATTCCCAAATTGCCGTGACGTTGTTCAATCTGCGGGAGTACTGCAAGACCGAGAGCGATCTCGACCGTACGCTTGACCGGGTCTGCGAGATCGGTTACCAGGCAGTGCAGGTTTCCGCGGTGCCGCTTCCGGCGGAGGTGATCAAGAAGCAGCTTGACAAACATGCGCTCTTCTGCTGCGCCACCCATGAGAACATTGCGACGATTTCCGGGGAGAGCGCTCCTCTGATCGACCGGATGAAGACGCTGGAGTGCGATTTTGTCGCGCTCGGCGCGCCGCCGGCGGAACTGCGCGGAACGGTCGAGAACGCGCAGAAGATCGTCGATATCTTCAATGAGAAGGGGGCCGAACTGCTCGAAGCCGGCATTCGTCTCGGATATCACAATCACAATTTCGAGTTTGAACGTCTGCCGGGGCGTCGTGAGACCTATTTTGAATATTTCTACGCGAACACGGATCCGAAGACGGTGTTTGCAGAAGTGGACGTGCACTGGGTCACCCGCGGCGGCGGCAGTCCGGTGAGTTGGATTCACCGTCTTGGGCACCGGATGCCGGTGATCCACTTCAAGGATTTCACCATTATCGACAATGACAAGCCGGTATTCTGCGAGATCGGTGAAGGAAATCTGGACTGGGGCGGCATTCTGCTGGCTTGCCGCGAGACTGGCGTCCGGTGGTATTCCATTGAACAGGATGCGCTTTTCAAGGATCGCGACATCTTTGAGTCGATTCGGATTTCCTACAACAATCTCCGTGCGATGGGGGTGAAATAAACATTCCCGCCAGCTGGAGGCATGGGGCGGCCCGGATTTTCCGGACCGCCTTTTTCATGAATGCGAAAAAGAAACCACGGGGACCGCGTCTGCAATCAGGGTTAAAAACGATCTGCTTGATGACATTACAATCCGCCCGCACATTCCGGGGGATGATCAGCACCGTGGAAGAGCGGGCGGCGGAATCACCGCCACCAAGCTGTTTCCGGTATGGAAAGGGAAAGTATCACATCCCGGCAGCCGTCACTCATAATACCGTGCCCGGGAAAAAGGGGCGCGGAATATTGCGATCGCAGGAGTCGACAACATTTTTCCGGTCCGGCTTGCCGAATCGGCGCGCATCGTCACGGGTGCCGGCTATGCGGAGTGCGCACAACAGGAGGTCCCTCGCGTCCTTTTCCGGGATCACGAAAACAAGACATCGTGAAGAACGATCCGGTTTTCCGCTGCGGCAGATTCACAGGAACCCTGCGGAAAAACTGAAAGAGGGCAGCATGAAGTTACACGTGCCTCCGACGTTGGCGTGAAGACACATCCCGCTGCTGAAGAGGGGAGTCGATTTGTGCGCAGCTGACCCGACGGTACGTGAATTGAAATCTGATCGACGGCGTGGTCATCTTCCAGCTGCATCTGCTCCCGGCCGGGAGTGCCTTTCTGACGACGGTCGATTATTTCCGTTGATTTCCCGCTGCGGCAGTTGAAAAAACGCACTGGTGTGCTAGTGTATCATCCGCCGACGGACCGTCTGACGGTCGTAGCGAATTTCACCAGGGCTGCCCTATGTTCCGGAAATTTTTGAACTCACTGATTCTCTTTCCCAGGCGGGGACGCCTCCCGCTTCTCCTTCTGCTGTCCGCGTGGGGCGGACTGCCTCCGCTCTGTGCTGCGGAAAGCGGTGTCTACTTCTGGCATCGGGAGCGGAACGAGAGAAGCGAGCGCGTGCTTGCCGCCTGTGCCGACTGGAAGCTATACATTCTGCGCGGGGAGTTTCGAAAGGGAGCTCCGGCGGTTTTGCTGCGATTGCCTGCCGTGTGCGCCGTTCCCGTTTTCCGACTGGATGCACTGGTCTGGAACGACGAGAAATTTGTGGAAAAATTCGCATCGATTCTGCGCTCTGAAACCGCTCCCGAAGTTCAACTTGATTGTGATGTGCCGGAGTCCCGACTGCTGCAATACGGTTCCTTTCTGGAGAGGTTGCGGCGTCTGGTGCCGGGGAAACGCTTTTCGGCAACGCTTCTGCCCTGCCATCTGCGGCACCCGGCGGCATTGAAGGCGCTCTTTTGTCATCTGGCATTCTATGTGCTGCAACTGCACGCGCTGGAACCTCCCGGGGACCTGCCGGGAAAATACCTGCTGTTCGATCCGGATGCCGCGGACCGGGCTGTTGCGGCGGCAGTCGATTTGCGCAAGGAGTTCAAAATGGCTTTGCCGACTTACGCGTACCGGCTGCATTACGAGGCGCGGACGGGGCGTTTCCGGCGGCTAAGCGCGGAGAATGCTCCCCGGAGGGTCGCGGGGAAGAGGTGAGGTTCGCCGTCCCGGATTGGGAAAAACTGCTGCAGTTCCGAAAAAAATACGCCGCAATTCCGGTGGTCTGGTTTCGTCTGGCGATGGAGAATGACCGGCTCTGTCTGGAGCTGGAGAATCTCCGGCGACTGGATGCCGGCTTGCCGCCGCGGGTGGTGATCGAATGTTTTTCCCGTCGCATCGGCGTGCGAACCGAACTTTTCTGGCGCAATCATGGAGTGCTGGGCGAGCAGGAGTTTCGGCAGTTTCTGGGAGGCGGAACCGGGGAGGCGTTCTTCTTCCACGGCGTTCATCCCGTTATTCCGGTCGTTCCCGGGTGTGTACCCCGGATGATTTGCGGACCGATTCCCGGTCCCGGGGAAACTTTAAAAATTGGGAGATCAATCAATGGATTCCACCGGAATCAAAATCATGCTGGTAACTCTGCTGATGTCGGGGGCGGTTTCCGCTCCCGCGTGCAGTGTGTCGTTTCCGCCGAGCTACATCGATCTGGAGGATGAGGCATACTCACCGGAGCTGGACATTCACTTTCATTTATGTGCGTTGGCAAGGCACTATTTCCCGGATTGTGTGGTGCTGACGAAAAACTCCGCCGGAACACCCCCGCCGCTTCTCCGCCGGAACCGACTGAAGCGGAAGAGCGGCTCTTCGAAGCGGGGTGGGAGGCGCTGAAGCGAAATCCAGAAGAGCGCTTTCCGGCCGCGTGGAGGAAACTTCTGTCGCTGCCGGAGAAGGAACGGCGCTCGCGTACGGCGCAGACGCTCTATCTTCTGGGCAATTTGCAGGCGCAGGAGAATCCCCGGGAGGCTTACGGCTGGTATCAGAAGCTGCGCGCGGCGGTCAATCGCGGGCTGCCCGACCCGCGGCAGCTGGCTGCGGGGAGTTTCCGCACCAATTATTTCTATGCGAAGGATCCGGTGCAGCGGCTGCGTTATCTGGTTCTCGCCGCCGCGTTCGGGAGTTGTCCCGACGCCGGAACTCCGGAGGTATCGGACGGGAGACCGTGGAACCCTTGTCCATTTCGACAGGAACTCTGGCGGGAACTTTGCGCCATGATCCGACAAAATCCGCACCGGTTCCTGCGGGATCCCTTGACCGCCGAAGTGGCGGTCCTGTTCCGGCCGGAACTGATCCGGCACGTTTCCGGGCCGTTCGTATGTGGTGAACGGCTTGCGATGCGCGCGTTTCAGCGGGGGGGCGTTCGACGATTGCCGGAAACTTCTCGCCGCGAGCCGTTCCGACTCACCGGTCCGCCTCTTTCTGGAGGCTCGACTGGCCAGGCGTGATGGGGATGGCGGCCGGGCAGCCGAACTGCTCCGGAAATGGCTGGAACTTGATCGCCGCCGGAAGGAACCGCAGGCGGCGGAGCGCTCCATTTGCTTCACTCCCGCCGGGCACAGTTTTCCTCTTTCCCCGAGTGGCGGGGAATTTTCTGGCGGGAATCCTGCCGGAGAGATTCGCCGTCCGGCAGGGGGATCGGGGAAGAGGTCAGGGGGAGGTCGGTGCGATGCTCTACCGCAAACGTCTCTTTCAGGAGGCATTGTACAGTTTCCTCCTGGGAAATGCCTGGAGCGATGCCGCGCTGGTCGCCGAAGAACACCTCGATGTCACCGGGTTGCGTGAATTTGTCGACGCTCATGAAAACAATCCCCGGCTGCCGGAAAGGATGAGCCGGAAACTGCGTCATCTGCTGGCTCGTCGGCTGATGCGCGAGGGGCGTTTTGAGGAGGCCGGGAGATATTTCCCCGCCGATCTTCGGGCTGCGTGGCGGGATTTTGCGGAACAGGCGGCCGCGGCGAAGGATCCGGCTCTTTCTGCCGAGCGGCGCGCCGCAGCAAACTTCCGGCTCGGACAGATCATGTTGCGGCATGACATCGCTCTTTTCGGATATGAACTCTCACCGGACTTTTTCATCTGTGACGGGCAGTATGACCAATATCCGATCAAACAGCGGATGAACCGCTCTCTGCCTCGTTTTCATTACCGGCTTCGGGAGGCCGGATATTTTCAGCAGGCCGGGGAACTCTCGTCGGAACCTTCGTTCCGTTTTTCTCGCCTCTCTGGCGGGCGGTCTGGTGCTGCGCAATCGAACGCCGAAGTTGGCGGAACCATTTTACCATCAGCTGGTCCGGCTTCAATTTCCTCCCTATTCTTTCCTGCTCGATCGGTATCGGTGGATTCCCGCGCCCCCGGCCGGCTGGAAAGAGGAGATTTCCTCCTGCGACATTTTGAACCGGACGGCCGTGCTGAGGTTGATCGCGAGACTGCTTGCCGGAAGCAACGGGAAGGACGCGACGCTGCCGTAAACGGCTCGATCGGCTGTGACCGGGGGACGTGCTCCCCCGGTCAGGGTTGGACCGGCGGTTTCCAGTTTTTTGTAGAGAGGAGCCTGGCGGCGGTTGATATCAAGCCAGTGACGGGGAGCCCACAGCCACTGGAGAGGCTCTTCGCGGATCATCTTTTCCAGTGCGGAGATGCATTGCTGGGTGATGATCTGAACATCCTTTTCCTTGTCGCCGGTCGGCGTGTAGCGGATCAGCTTCCCCGACCCGGAGATCGAAGTTGAAATTGTTCCCGGTGCGGAAAGTCAGTTCCGGCAGGATGGGAATCCCGGTCTTGAGATGGAGCAGGGCGGGGGTCATATGAACCCGGGCGGGATGGCCGAAGAAGGCGCATTCGACGCCTTCGCTGCCGGCGGCGTGTTGATCGATGAGCATGGTGACGTTCTTGCCCTTGTTGATGGCTCGCAGTACCGGGCGGATTCCTCCGTCTTGTCCACGAGTTCGTGCATTTTTCCCGCGCGGTGCGCAAGGATCATTCTGCCGATGAGCGGATTGCCGAAGGAGCGCATCATCGAGAGCATGGGACGGCGTGCTTTTTCGGAGAACGCTTCGCCGGCGACCTCCCAGTTGCCGAAGTGAGCGGTAATGATGATGACCTGATGATTTTCATGATCGGGAGAGAGGACGTAGTCCAAGGCTTCCGCATCGCCGGAGACGGTTATTTTTTCCGGCGAATAGAGCTGGTCCATCTTGACGATTTCGACGAGAAGTTTGCCGAATTCCCGGATTGAGGCGGCGGCCATCCGAACTGCTTCCCGGTGGTTTGCTGCGATTCCCGCGTGCATCAGATGCTGAATGGAGCGTCTGCGGTGGCGCAGGTCGATAAAGAAGAGCATGCGGAACAGAAAATCGCTGAAAGCGTAACCCCACTTCAGCGGCATAAGGTGCAGGACCTTGTAAAGAAGTAAAAAGGAACATATTCCAGATAGATCCGGAATTTTGATTTTTCATGTCTGGAGTGTGCCATAAGTCTGAGGCCCTTTCCTGTTACAGTATATTCCCGGTAATATACCACGGCATGCCGCTTCCTGCCAGTCATTCCGGAAAAATGAGTTGATTTTTCTTGTTTTGGGGTTACAATATGAAAACGGCGCCGGAAAGCGACCGGTGTGCCGGGAGAATACGATGAGAACGATTGCAGGAATTTTTGCCGGAATGGCCGGATTTTGTTGTGCGGTTTTCGGTGCCGGGCCGGAATTCTCCGTTGACGGGCAGGGAGCTTTGAGCATCACGCTGGACGGGGCGGGGGTTCTGAAGGACGAAGCACCGGTCATGGTCGACGCCGATTGGAAGAGTGTTGCGGAGTTTCCGGTCGCAACCCCCGCCGGGCGGGAGGAGAACGGGAGTGTGGTTTCCACGTGGACGGACGGCGCTTCCACGATGACCCGGTGTGTGGAAGCTCTGCCGGATGGCAGACTCCGGATCGTCTGGAGCATGCGGTTCCGGAATGGAGTATCCGCGGCGCGGCATGTGGAGTTGGATCTGCTTCTGTCCGGCGGGCCGCGGGTTCGACCGGTCGGCGAACCGCCGCGTCGGCTGATTGTGCCGGTGGGTGAAAAAACAGTGGAAATTACGTTTGCGGGATTTTCCATCCCGTGGGTTTTTGAACAGCGGCAGAAGTCAGAAAGCCGGCTGATTCTTGCATGGAATTACGATCCTGCGGCAATCAACCGGATTGAATCGACCATGCTGATCGAGGTGATTCAGAGAAAGGCAACCGAAGAAAAATGACGTATCAATATCGTACCGACGGTCAGGTTTGCAGTCAGGCGATCCGGATTGAGATCCGGGAGGACGGGCGCATCGGCTCGGTGGAATTCGCCGGAGGATGCCCCGGCAATCTGCAGGGGATCGGCAAGCTGGTTTCCGGCATGAAGCCGGAAGAGGTAATCGAGCGGCTCAGTGGAATCCGCTGTGGCGGAAAACCGACCTCCTGTCCGGATCAGCTCGCCCGGGCGCTTCAGGCCATTTTGCGGAAGCGCGAAGCCAGATAGGGCGATGTGCCGGTTTCCCGGCCGGTCCTCCGCGGCAGGGCGGGAAATTCACGCATTGCTCAGGCGACCGTGAAGAAGAGGCCACTCCTCGAGTCCGAAGAAGAGCAGATTGGCGTTTCGTTCCAGCGTCATTGTGCCGTTTTCACAGCGGATCAGAAAACGGAGGCGGTAGGGCGTTTCATACAGGTGAGCGAGCACTTCCAGCGTGCCGTCATCCTGCCAGGCCGCGCTTGCCGCGATCCGGCGAAGCCGGGAACAGCCGAAACGGGTATGATTGTCGATTCGACGGCCGAATCCGGCTTCGAGAAACTCTTCCACACCGTTCCGGCGCAGGATCAGGCGGCAGCTCGTGGCGGTCGATTCCACCCGAAGCGCCTCTGCTCCGATGCTGTTCGGTTCGAATCCGGTTGCGTGCCAGTGGCACTCCCGGCCGGGACCGGGCAGAACTGGAAAGGCGGCGCAGGCGATTCGCGCCCGAAGCGCCTGCTGTTCCACCGTCGCTTCCGGCAGCGGATCCTGCTGCATGGCCGGCAGAAGAATATCCCAGACCCGGTCGAGAACCGACTGCATGTTGCGCATCCCGCTGGTGACTGCGAGCGCGGCATCTTGATCCGGCATCACCAAGGCGTACTGCCCGAAGGCGCCGTCTCCCCGGTAGGCGTTGTGTCGACAGCGCCAGAACTGGAACCCGTAACCGACCTGCCAGTCCGGCTGTGAATTCATGGAGTTGTCGATCTGAAACGAGGTTGCCAGCTCCAGATAATCCGCCGGTAGAATCTGCTGTCCCTCCCACCGGCCGCCGTCGAGCAGCAGCTGGGCGAATCGGGCGATCTCTTCGGTCGTGAGGCGGAACCCCCATCCGCCGAGTTCGGTTCCCTGCGGATCTTTTTTCCCATTCCCGCTCGCCGAAGCCGAGCGGAGCAAACAGTCGCGGACGCAGGTAATCGGTCAAATTTTCTCCGGTGAGGCGGCGGATGATCGCCGAAAGCATGTAGGTCGCTCCGGAGTTGTAGACGAACCGGCTGCCCGGCTCGTAGACCAGCGGACTGCGGAAAAAGCTCTTGACGAAATCCGGTTCATGCTGGTTGATCATATAGCAGAGGGCGCAGCGGTCGTGTCCGCTGGACATGGTCAGCAGGTGGCGCACCGTCATGCGCAGAAAGCGTGGATCGGGATCCCGTGGCAGCTTTTCCGGAAAGAATTCCGCTACGCTGTCGTCGAGTTGAAGTTTCCCCTCCTGCCGGGCGAATCCGATCGCCGCCGAAGTGAAACTCTTGCTGAGAGAGAAGAGTTCGTGCGGTACATCGGGGCGATAGGGTGCGTTCCACAATTCCGCCGCCACTTTGCCGTGACGGAGAAGCATGAAGCTGTGAACACTGTCGAGCTCCGCGAGAGAGTCGATAAAGCGGCTGATGACGGAAGAGGAAATTCCGACGGATTCCGGTGTCGTGCGTAAAAGCATTCTGACGATTCTCCTGATGAATGATTTCCCTGGTTTAATTTGCCACAAATCCGGATATTTTCCATTCCGTTTCGGGAAAAATCCGCAAAAATCCCGCTTCATGGCAAAAAACAGCGGGCATGAAGCCCGCTGCCTTTCGCATTGTTCTGCCGCCGTCACTTACGGGATCAGCTTGAAGGCCTTGACCAGGTCGGCGATCTGCGCGTCGGTGATCGGCTTCATGCCGCCGAGGTTGCGGGCGCTGACCGTCGCCTTGGCGCTGTATTCCGCCACTTCCATGCGGTCGTAGGCTTCGAGCAGCGTCTTGCCGCTGGAAACCATGCAGTCGTTCTGAATCAGAATGATCGGGTAGCGCGGCGAAAGCGTATCGGTGATCCGTTTGAGGTCGCGATAGTTGGTGCCGTATTCGAAGGTGGGCATTTCCCGCAGCAGAATGTAGCTTTCGGGAATGACCCGCGGATCGAATTTTTCATGCGCAACCGTGTATGCCATCAGGTGCGGCGGATTGGCGATGATCAGCGAATTGAGTTCCGGCTGAGCGTCGAAAATCGCCTTGAAGAACCATGCCGCCCGGCTGAGTTTCCGACCGGATTCGTAACGGAATCCCTTGACCAGCACAAGGTCTTCCGGCCGGATGGTGCCGCGGTCGACGCCGCGCGGAGTGATCAGAAAGCGCTCCTTGTCGACCCGTACGCCGAAGGTTCCTTCGGTGCTGGTGAAGAGCATCTGCCGGTAGGCGCGGCGGATCAGTTCGGTCATCTGATAGCGCAGCTCCATCTCCTCGCTGGTCCGGATCTCCGGATCGAAGGGGCGGAAATCCGTGTTGCGGTCGAGCATACTGAATTCGATGTCGGTATCCGAAAGGTAATGCGGCGTGCCGATCTGCGTGGAACGGTTGATGAGCCGCGCGCAGAAATCGAGTGTCTCAAAACGCTGAAACGCCTGGAGCAGTGTCGCACCGGCGGTGCAGGCTCCGTGATTCTCCAGCAGGATCGTGCTGTGCCCGGCGGAAAAATGCCGCCGCGACGTTCTTGCCGAGCGCCTCGCTGCCCGGGACCTCGTAGGGGCATAGCCGACGGTGCCGCAGATCATCTTCGCCGTCGGATGTACGGCCGTGTTCGGAATCTTGCCGGCCACGCTGAAAGAGACCAGCGCCGGCGGATGCGCGTGCAGAATCGCTTTCACGTCGGGGCGGATCTTGTAGATCGCACGGTGGAAGGGAAATTCGCTCGAGGGCTTGTGGCGGCCGATCACCGTGCCGTCCGGTTTGACGCAGACGATGTCTTCGCGGTGCAGCGTTCCCTTGTCGACACTGCCGGGGCTGATCCACATGTTTCCTTCGGAATCCAGGATCGACAGGTTCCCGCCGGAAGTCGTGGTCATGCCGTAGCCGTAGATACGCTTCATGATCTCAACGATCTGGTCGCGCGGGTGTACGAAATTGGTTGTGTTCATAGAAACCGCACTTTCTCGATAGGGTTGGGTGACTGCGGCATATTTTTCCGCCGCACTTTTTTAATATACACCTTTTTATCGGTTTGGCAAGCGGCAGATCCATTGAAAACGGCGGGGGAGGATGCTATATTAATAGATCATTTTCAAACCGTACAGATCAAATATCCGGAACAGTCTCATGAGCGAAATCAGAAATATTGCGATCATCGCACACGTCGACCACGGCAAAACCACTCTGGTCGACCAGATTCATTCGGCAGGCCAAGGTCTTCCGCGACAACGAGGTGGTCGCAGGAGTGCTTCCTCGACAACAACGACCTTGAGCGCGAACGCGGCATCACCATCCTTTCAAAAACATCAGCATTCGCTACAAGGGAGTGAAGATCAACGTGATCGACACTCCCGGGCACAGCGACTTCGGCGGTCAGGTCGAACGGGTTCTCAAACTGGCCGACGGTGTGATCCTGCTGGTTGACGCGGCGGAGGGGCCGATGCCGCAGACCAGGTTCGTGCTCGACAAGGCGCTGGCGCTCAACCTGCGCCCGGTGGTGGTCATCAACAAGATCGACAAACCGGACGGGCGACCGGACGAGGTGCAGAACAAAGTGTTCGATCTTTTCTGCGAGCTCAACGCTTCGGATGAACAGCTGGATTTCCCGACCCTTTACGCCAGCGGGCGCGATGGCTGGGCGGTTCGCGATCTCAACGATCCGCGCGAATCGATCTACCCGCTGCTCGACGCCATCCTGGAATATGTTCCGGCGCCGAAGAAGGTGGAAGGCCCGGTGCAGGCGCAGGTCGCCACGCTTGACTATTCGAACTTCGTCGGCCGCATCGGCATCGGCCGGGTCTACCGCGGTACGCTCGACACCCGCAAGCCGCTGACCATCATCAAGCGGGATGGGCGGCAGGAGCCGGCGCAGGTCAAACAGCTTTTCACCTTTGAAGGAATTGGCCGCAAAGGAGACCAGCGTGGTCGAGTGCGGCGACCTCTGTGCAATTGTCGGAATCTCCGACATCGACATTTCCGACACCATCTGCGACGCGGAGCATCCCGAGGCGATGCCGGCGATTGCCATCGACGAGCCGACGATTTCGATGTTGTTCCGCATCAACGACTCCCCATTTTTGGGCGGGAGGGGAAATATGTCGGCAGCCGCCAGCTGCGGGAGCGTCTCTTCAAGGAGGTTGAGCGAGATGTGGCGCTCTCGGGTGGAGGATGTCAACGGCGAGGCGTTCAAGGTGTCCGGGCGCGGAGTGCTGCACCTGGCGATCCTCATTGAGACGATGCGGCGCGAAGGGTATGAGTTCGCGGTAGCCAAGCCGCAGGTCATCTGCAAGGAGATCGACGGCGTGAAAAACGAACCCATCGAACGGCTTTCGGTCGATGTCCCTCGGAGTTCGCCGGAAAGATCATTGAAATCGTCGGCATGCGTCGCGGCGAACTCATTCAGATGGAGTCGCGCGGACAGCGGCAGCTGCTGGATTTCTTCATCCCGACCCGCGGGCTCATCGGACTGCGGAGCAAAGCGCTGACCGCGAGCCAGGGGGAGGCGATCGTCTCGCACCTTTTCGATCATTACGAACCGTTCAAGGGGCCGATTCCGTCGCGCACCAACGGTACAATGGTCAGCATGGCGCAGGGCAAGGCGATTCCCTTCGCCATCGACGGCCTGCAGCAGCGCGGCGAATTCTTCATCGAACCCGGCGTGGACTGCTACGAAGGAATGATCGTCGGCGAGCACTGCAAAGAGGGTGATCTGGTCGTCAATGTACAGCGGGCCAAGCAGCTGACCAACCTTCGCGCTGCGGGAAGCGACCGCAATATGAAGATTGCGCCGCCCCGGAAGATGTCGCTCGAACAGGCGCTCGAATATATCGAGGATGATGAACTGGTCGAGGTGACGCCTAAGAACATCCGACTGCGCAAGTTTTTCCTGACGGAACTGGAGCGTCGCCGTTCCCGCGGCAAAACCGCTTCGGACCTTTGACGTGGAATTCAAACACTCATGAGGCGGCTTTTTGCGGCTCTGGCTGATTTCGACACTGCTGGCCTGTACGATTGCGCTTTCGGCGGCGCCCGGCAATGTGATTCTCATTCTCTGCAACGGGGTCAATCTCGCGCAGCTGGAGCTGGCGAGACAGGCGGGGATAAGGCAGGCCGGACTGTCCGGCATGGCGGCGTTGCCGTCTGCCGGAACGCTGCTTCCTCTGACCGGCAGATACCGGAGTCAGCAGATCGCCGCTCTTAACGCGCTCGCTTCCGGATATGCAGGGGATACCACACTGGGAGTGACCTCTTCCGGTGACGAGCTGGAGTCGCTGCTCGGCGAAGCGAGGCTGCAGGGGCGTCGGACCGGATTCATCACGGACGGGGCGCTGAACGACTGGCCGGGAGGAGCGTTTTTCGCCCGCGAGAATCCGCTGCCGCGACTGGACCGGATCGAGGCGTGGCTTCCGCTCTGCGACATCGATTTTCTGGGGGGAGCCCTGGTTCGTTCCAAGCCGGTGACGCTCGAACCGCTGGAGATGCCGATGAGCCGGCTCGGATACCAGCTGGCGCGCACCCCCGGGGAGTTGCGTGCCGCTTCCGCCGGTCGCCGTCTTTTTGCAACGCATGATCCCGCTGCGGAGCCTTCCGCTCTGCTCTCCTACATGGATACTGCGCTTCGGTTGCTGCCGGGGAAAAACGGAATGTTTCTGGTCGCGGATTGTTCCCGCCCGGCGAGGCGGCCGCCGTCAACGATACCGCGGGGGTGATCCGTGAATTGTGGCGGTTTGACCGGGTGCTCTGTCGTGCGCTCGATTTTTTCAAAGCGGCTCCCGGGAGGACGCTGATCGTCGTCGTGTCGCTCTATGACATCGGAGATCTGCAGCTGCCCAGACCAGTTTCTCAGGATTTTCCGGTGGGATTGACCAGACCGGAGATACTTGAGCGTCTCTCCGCCGGCCGGCTGAGCGGTCGTGACGCGTTGAAACTTGCCGGCGCAGGTGAACTCTTCGCTCGAACTCCCGGGAACTTGCCGCGGTGCTCGACAGCTATTCCCGGCTGGCGGAGTCTCCGCTGCCGCGCAGTTTTGCCCCCTGGCTGGATCGACTTCTCCATCAGCGGGATCGTCACGAAGGGGTCGAATGGCTCACCCGCACCGTCACCATTTCCCTTACGCCGGTTTTCGCCATCGGCGTCGGCGCGAAGGAGTACGAAGGGGAGTACAATGCGCTCGAACTGCATGAAAAACTGCGCGGTTCCCTCGGAATCGGCAAGCGTCCCTGATCAGAAGAGATCAGGCGTCACCGGCAGTTTTTCCGCCCCGTCGGCATGTTCGTTGATCCATCGCATCAGAATCGAGGTGATGAAATCGATCTCCTCCGTGGTCAGGCTTCTGCCCGATGGAATTTTGTGCCATTTCGCCAGGCATCCGCGGCAGCAGCAGCCGGTCGCATGCTGGGCGATGAAACAGGGATGTCCCCGCATGGGAGTCTGACGTCCGTCATTCCGAGGGTGTGCGGGAGCTAGCCGTTCCTGAATGAATCTCCGGCACTGCCCTCGAAGAACCGGGAATCCGGTTTCGGCGACGATGCGCACCTCTTTCTCTCCGAGCCGGAAACGTGAACGGAACTTCGAGGCGGCCAGCCGGAGCTTGAGCGCTTCGTACTCCTCCCCGGAAATTTCCGGGAGGGGAGTTAATGAATCGGAGCCAGTCACCGAATTGCTCACGGTGTTCCTGTCAATCTCCGGGGGCGGGTCAAAGCAGGTGGCCCATCCGTTCCTTTTTGGTGCGCAGATAGAATTCGTTTTCCTTGCCGGGTTCGATGATGATCGGAACCCGTTCGGTGATTTTGAGCCCATATCCGGAAACTCCGACCAGCTTTTTTCGGATTGTTGGTCAGAAGACGGATGGATTTCACGCCGAGATCGAGCAGAATCTGCACGCCGATGCCGTATTCTCGCAGGTCGGCGGGGAAGCCGAGCTTCTCGTTGGCTTCGACCGTGTCGCAGCCCTGGTCCTGCAGCTGGTAGGCGTGGATTTTGTTGAAGATGCCGATGCCTCGTCCCTCCTGCCGGAGGTAGACGAGAACGCCGGAACCGTTGGCGACGATCTGACGCATTGCGGCGTGCAGCTGCTCGCCGCAGTCGCACCGTTCGGAGCCGAAGACATCTCCGGTGAGGCATTCACTGTGAACGCGGACAAGGACATTTTCCTGATCCTTGACGTCACCGTAGACCAGTGCGAGATGTTCGAAAGAGTCCACCTTGGTCCGGTAGGGAATGACGCGGAACTCGCCGAACACTGTGGGAAGCCGGGCGCTGGCTCCCGGAATGATCAGCCGTTCATGATGGCGACGGTAGGCGATGAGATCGGCGACGGAACCCCATTTAAGGTGATGTTTTTTACGGAACTCATCCAGTTGAGGCAGCCGAGCCATGGTACCGTCGTCATTCATGATTTCGCAGATGACTCCGGCTGGGACGAGTCCGGCCAGCCGGGCGAGGTCGACTGCGGTTTCGGTGTGTCCCGCCCGGCGCAGCACGCCGCCCGGACGGGCGATCAGCGGGAAAAGGTGCCCCGGTGAGACAAAATCTCCGGGCGCGGTGGCCGGGTCGATCAGCGCCTGTACCGTTTTCGCCCGGTCGAAGGCGCTGATGCCGGTCGTTGTTCCATGCCGGGCGTCGACGCTCTGGGTGAAGGCGGTGCCGAAGGGATCGGTGAGCGACGCCGGGGTGGTCAGATTGAGTTCGGCGGCGCGCTCTGCGGTAATGGGGGCGCAGATGAGGCCGCGGGCGTGGGTGGCCATGAAGGTGATCGCCTCCGGCGTGGCGTGGGCGGCGGCGACCACCAGGTCGCCTTCATTTTCCCGGTGTTCGTCGTCGGTGACGATCACCATTTTTCCCTGCCGGATATCGGCGACCAGATCTTCAACCGGATCGAATGTGAATTGACTCATATCAGGAATTATCCTCAACTGTTGGAGAGTTAAATGACGATTTCGCGGGAGATGGATTCGATGGCGGAGGCTCTCCCGGTGAGATAATCGTAGGTGACGACCGCCGCATCGACCGGATCGGGCCGGATTCGACCACCGGAAGCCGGTTCGGCATGCCGATGGTGAACTTTTGAAGCACCGCGGCGACGTCGCGGCCGAGGACGCTGACCGAGGCACCCACCATGCCGACGTCGGTCTGCACCGCGGTTCCGCCTGGCAGAACACGGGCGTCGGCGGTCGGCACATGGGTGTGGGTACCGAGCACCGCAGTCACTTTGCCGTCCAGGAAATAGCCCATGGCGAGCTTTTCACTGGTCGCTTCGGCATGGAAGTCGACGATGATGTTTTTGACCGAGGCGGGAATTTCCGTCAGAATCCGCTCGACCGTCTCGAAGGGGCAGTAGGCCGATTCGCGCATGAACACCTTGCCCAGCAGCGCGATGACGGCAACGTCGCCGCCGGCCGGATTGCGGAAGACGCCCCAGCCGCGGCCGGGCTGGCGCTTCGAAAAGTTGGCGGGCCGGATGATCTGGGAAAACTGCCGGATGTCTGAGTCGAATCCTTTTGATCCCAGGTGTGGTCGCCGCTGGTGAGCACGTCCGCCACGGTCAGGAGTTCGCGGGCGCAGCCGGCGGTCAGTCCGTTCCCCGCCGCTGAGTTCTCCGCATTGGCGATGACGAACTGGCAATTGAATTCGCGGCGCAGTTCCGGCACAAGCTGTTTGACCGCTTCACGGCCCCCTTTGCCGACGATGTCGCCGATAAAAAGCAATCTCATCAAAAACCTCGTTGTTCGGTGATTTCATAACATAACACTCCAGAGGAAATTCTTCCAGTCAAACCGTCTTTTTTTTCGCGGTGTTTCCACAGCAGGCGGAGTGTGATGAGCAGGACTGCCAGAAACGCCGCTGGGCTGACGAACAGCGCGGATTGAATGCCGATCCGGTCCGCCAGAAATCCCACGCCGAGCAGCAAAAGTCCGGCGACGCCCCAGGTTCCGCCGACGATCAGCCCCATACGGGCGCCGAGCGACGGACCGTTCGGCGCGGTGCGGGCGAGCACCACCAGCTGGGGAAATCCGGCGCCGACCAGCGCGCCCGCAAGAAAGAGCAACGGCAGCGCCGAGGCGGAACCGGCGGCGCACAAATACCAGATCAGGAAAGGCAGCCCTGCTGTGATCTCCCCACAGGATGCACTTGATGACGTGAAACCGCCGGATCAGAAAACTGGTGGTCAGCGCGCCGGCTCCGGCACCGGCTCCGAACAACATGGCGCTGAGTCCGCCGAAGGCGAGAGAGAAGCCGTGCGCCTCGTTCAGACAGGTCGGCAGCAGTCCCTGGATCACCGTGCAGCCGGTGTTGATCAGCGTGGCGACCAGAAACACCTCTTTAAAGGTCAGAATGTCCCTCCGGGGAGCCGGGGCGCATTCTTCGCCCCGGCGCCGTCCTTCGCCAGCCGAAGCCGGAGCGTACTGAGGAACAGCACCAGCAGCAGAGCCGGGATGATCAGCAGGAACAAGCCCGGGAAGCCGGCGAATTCCACCAGCGTGCCGCCGACCAGCGGTCCGGCCGCATAGCCGAGAAATCCCGAAAGCATGAAGATCGAAGTCGCCACCGCGGGGGAGATTGCCGTCCCGTCGATTGCGCAGACCGCGCGCAGCCCTTCCGGATGAACCAGTGCCACGCCGACGCCGAGGATCAGAACCAGCGCGGTCAACATCCACATCGCTCCGGCACCGGCTGGAATGAGTCCGATAAAGCAGATGATGCAGCCGAGCAACAGGCCGGTTTGAGGGAGCAGGGGGCGGGTGGCGTTCTTGCGGAGCGTTCCCGCCCAGAGCTGGATCGTGTTGGAGCTGAAGGCGCACAGGGTCAGGAGCACGGTCCCCATGCCGATGGAGAGCGTGTATTTTTCGAGCAGGACCGGCAGAAATCCGGGCAGGGTGCCGGAAAGCATATCCACCATGAAGTGCACGGCGGTAAGCACTGCCAGCTGACGAAATGCGAGAGAATGTCGTGTCATCGGGAGTTCCTTTCCGGAATTTGGATCATATAATATACATCTTTCCCGCATTTTTATCAAGGGATTGCCGGGATGTCTCCGGAGGTTTGAAACAGGGTTTGAAACTTCGCCGGAGCGTGTTATGTTATACCGGAGCCCCGAGAACAATTTGAGGAGGTAACGTATGGAATATCTGATCAGCCGTATCAACTGGAGGATGATGAAGCTTTTTGCCGCCGAGGATCCCGCACAGATTGCGCATACCCAGAGTGTCCATGACTACACCCGGGTGCTCGCCGCGCGCTCCGGTTGTGCGGAACGGCGGATCGCCCTGTTGGAACTTGCCGCGATTCTGCACGACATCGGCTGTCCCGCATCCCGGGCGAAGTACGGTGACAGCAAACCGCCGCACCAGGAGCAGGAGGGCGCGCGCATCGTGGCTGAGTGGCTGCGGGAATGCCCCGAACTGAATGAAGATGAGAAGACCTTCATCGAGGAGGCGGTCGGCAGCCACCACCAGTTCGCCGAAGCAAAACGTCTCGGATTCGAACCGCTGTTCGAAGCGGACCTCGCGGTCAATCTGCTGGAGGGATACTACCCGCGGGAGCGGGCAGGGGAGCTCTGTGAAAAACTGGTGACCACCGCCGCCGGACGGGAGCTGTTTCATCTGCTTTTCGGCTGCTGCGACGAATGTGCGCAGGCCGATGCCGACAAGCAGGGGTAACGAGTATGGGCTTTCGTTTTTTCAAGCGGATTCAGCTTGCTCCGGGGATCTCGATCAACCTGAGCCGTTCCGGCGTCTCCGCATCGCTGGGTCCGCGCGGGGCGAAGGTGACGCTGGGGCCGCGCGGCATCCGCAAGACGGTCGGACTGCCCGGGACCGGGATGTACTATACGACGCACTCCTCCTGGAAGTCGAAAAGAAGACGCCGCCTCCGCCGCCGGAGGAGGCAAGTGCGGCGGAAGAAGAGAGCGCCGCGGAGGAGCCGCAGCTCGCGCTGGGATTTTTTCGACCGGCTGGTCACGCCGGAAAACGAGGAGAATTTCATCGACGGACTGCGAGCTTTTCTGGAGGGGGGAGCTTGAGAAGGCTCTCGACTTTTTCTCCCGCTCTCCGGAGTGCCCCGACGGTGCTTTCGTCGGCGGCATCATCGCATTGCGGCTGGAGCGCTTTGCGGAGGCCGCCGATCTGCTCTGCCGGGCGCTGGACGACGCCGACAAGTTCGGTTCTCTGTTCGACCGGTATGAGATCGAACTGGACATCGCGCTTCCGGTGACTGACGAGGTGGAATTGCACATCACGCGGCCGTCGCGCCGCGCCGCGATGCTCGCTCTGGTCGAAGCTTATCAGGCGCTCGGCGACTACGACGGCACGCTCGACCTCCTGCAGGAGCTTTACGAGGAGGATCCCGGGGATTCCATGGTCCGGGTGTCGCTTGCGGAGATTCTGCTGGAGCTCTCTGCCGGCGCTCCCAACGAAGCGGAGCTGCTCCGGCAGATTTCCGGACTGGCCGACGGGGTGGAGCCGGAAAGTTCCGCCGGGCAGGCCCTGCTCGACTATCGGAAACTGGCCGGGGAGCGACTCCGGAAACTCGGGCGGTAACTGCGGCAGAAAAACGGCGGTCCGATTTCGGGCCGCCGTTTTGGTATTGATTTGAAGAGATGATCCGGACTATTTTCCGGAGAACCGCTTGTTCCACTCTTCGAGCTTCTTCGCTGCGAATTCACGTCCGCCGAGCCCGAAGGCGAGGGGCGGCCGCCACACAGACAGCTCCGAGGAGCAGGGCGAAGGCGGTGCGGACGATGTCGCTGCCGATCTCCATATTGCTCAACGCAATCGCACCGGTGAAGACGAGCACCGCAATCCGGACGGTCAGCGCCAGTGCTTCGGAGTGTTCGCCACGGCTGCGGATTGCCCCCCGCGGCCAGGTTGGCCAGGTAGATGCCGACCAGCAGGACGACGATTCCGATCAGAATGTTTCCGCCGAAGTGGAGGAAATCACGCAGCAGATTGGCGAGTTCCCGGAAATGGAGCAGTTCGCAGGCGGCGATGACCGCCAGGAACATCACCGCGATCAGCGAAAGCTTGCCGACCACCACCGAAGGTTTGGCCCGTTCCGACTTCGCTTCGCCGCAGACATGGGCCAGCAGCTTGTCGAATCCGAAACCTTCCAGAAGCTGGGTGATGATTCCGGAGACGAGGCTGCCGGCGATGAATGCCGCGAAGATCAGCACGGCCGCTCCGAAGATATTGCCTGCCGCGGTGAGGATCATGTTGAAGAAATCGGAAACCGAGTTCGACAACGTTTCAATCCGGAGCGCGGTCAGCGAGGAGATGAGCACCGGAAGGGCAACCAGCACGTAGGCAACCAGGCCGACCAGGGCGGACAGCTTCTGTTCGCCGAACACTTTGCCGCAGCCGATCTTCTCCCCCACTTCGTCAAGCCGGACCGCGAAGAGGAGCCCGGAGACGGCGCGACGGACGATCTTTGCCGCCCACAATCCGACCACCAGAACCGCGGCGGCCAGCAGCAGGTTGGGCAGAAAATCGAGAACCTTGGCGAACATCTGCTCCAGGGGTTCCGTGATGCCGCGGATCTCCAGAGCCCGCAAAATGGCCGGAATGAAGAAGAAGAACACCAGCCAGTAGACCGTTGAACCGATGGTCGTGGAAACCGGTTTTCCGGTTTCTGCGAATTTTTCATCGATTTTGCAGGCTTTCATTGCGCTCAGCGTTGCAAAACGGAGCACCGAGGCGACGATCCACGCCACGAAGATCAGCAGTGCCGCCCCGATCAGGTTCGCCGCGTAGCCGATGATGGAATCGGCGAAGTTGCGGATCGGTTCCGCCGTTTCGAGAGGTTCAGCGCACTCAGACAGCCGAGTACGGTGAACAGGAGAATGAGCCAGAAGATGATGCGGGTGATCACCGTCTCCACCCGCACGGCGGAGCTGTGCGCCCCTTCCGGCAGACAATTGGAGAGCTTTTTGCCCACCCCCCAGTTGCGCAGGATGATCCCGGCCCGGTTGGAGATCACCACCGCCAGCAGCCAGCCGACCAGCAGGATCAGAAGCGCCCAGATCAGATGGAGAACGTTGCTCTCCACGATCATTTTCCAGATGTTGTCCAAAAATTCTTGCATTGTTTTCCCTCTCTCTTGTTTTTTTCTGCAACGTTGCGTCAATTGTGGCGTTGCACTTCTAATGTATCTTGCCTTTTGAAAAGTTCAAGCTGTTAAACGGAGGGTTGTTACGGATTTTTTCAACGTTTTTCCCCGTCTGGAGCAACTCCGACGCCCGGCGTACCGTGGCCATGGCGTCGGCGGCGTAGATCGCACCGATTGATTTCGCAAAGGCTTCATCGACCGCCGCGCCGCCGACGATCACCGGCACATTCACGCCGCGGGTGCGGGCGAGATCCACCACTACCTTCATCTGGGGCATGGTGGTGGTCATCAATGCGGAGAGGCCGATGAAGGCGGCATCGTGCTTGATTGCCGCGTCGACAATGGTTTCCGCCGGCACATCCTTGCCGAGGTCGATTACCCGGAAGTGGTGGTTCTTGAGCAGAAGTGCAACGATGTTCTTGCCGATGTCATGGATGTCCCCCTTGACGGTGGCGAGCAGAAAGACCGGTCCGGCAGCGTCCGCTCCGCCGCTGCGGAGCAACGGTTCGAGCTGCTCCATCGCCAGCTGCATCGCCGCGGCGCTCTGCATCAGCTGCGGAAGAAAGTACTCTTTGCGTTCAAATCGGTTACCCACTTCGGTGATCGCCGGAATCAGGATTCCGTCAACCAGTTCGCCGGGCTTCTTCCCGGCGGAGATGAGAGAGTCAAGAACTGCGGGAATCGTCTCCTGTTTTCCGCGCAGAACCGCATCGCGCAGAAGCTCCTCCGGCGATTGCGCCGCCGGAGCCTGAGTTTGCGCCGCCTGCCGCGGCGTGTCGCCGGATGCCGCGGCGGCGTGGTGTGCAAGATAATGTTCCAGCTGCGGATCCCGGCCGGAGAGGGCGTCGGAGGCGATCACCGCGTCGACGACTCCCGGAGCAGAGGGGTTGGCGATGGCGCAGTTGAGACCGCGGCCGATGGCCATGCCGAGAAAGGTGAGATTGACTGTTGCCCGGGCCGGAAGGCCGAAGCTCACGTTGGAGAGGCCGCAGACGGTGTTGAGTTTCAGTTTCCGGCTGCAATGTTCGATGAAGTCGAGCGATACCGCCGCCGCATGACGGTCGGCGGATATGGTCATGATGAGGGCGTCGGCAGCGCAGTCGGCCGGTGTGTAACCGTAACGGGCCGCTTCCGCGAGAATGCGGTTGAGCACTTCGATTCGTTCGGCGGCGGTCTCCGGAATGCCGTCGTCGGTCAGCGGCAGCAGGATCAGCATGGCGCCGTATTTCGCCGCGATCGGCAACACCTTCTCGAGCCGCTCCTTCTCCGCCGAGATGGAGTTGAGCAGTGCCCGCCCGGGGTAGAGCCGGAGTGCGGCTTCCACCGTCTCGGGCCGGGTGGAGTCGATACAGAGCGGCGTCGAGCCGATCCGGACCAGTTCTGTGACGCCGGTGCGCATCATCGCGGTTTCATCGATTCCGGAAAGCCCGAAGTTGACGTCGAGCAGCGCCGCTCCCTGCGCGGACTGCTCCCGGGCAAAATCGCGCACCAGGTCGAATTTTCCTGCTCGCAGCTCCGCCTGAAGCGCCTTTTTCCCGGTCGGATTGATCCGTTCTCCGATGATCGCAAACGGTTCCTCCGGGGCCAGCCGACGGAAGCTGGAGGGAGAGGAGACCACGCCGCTCTTTCCTGCCGGACCGGCAGCGGCTTCCCTGTGGAAATCTTTTTATGAAGAGCTGCCAGGTGGGCCGGAGAGGTGCCGCAGCAGCCGCCGAGCAGATTGGCTCCCGCGTCGATCAGCGCGACCGCCGCTTCGGCGAACGGTTCCGGGGCGAGGTCGAAACGGGTCTCGCCGTCAACCAGATGCGGCATTCCGGCGTTCGGTTTGGCAACCAGCGGGATGGCGGCATATGGTTTGAGTACCGGATCACTTCGGCCATCTCCGCCGGGCCGGTCGAACAGTTGCAGCCGAAGGCGTCAGCCCCGAGCGCCTGCAGTGTGACCAGTGCCGAAACCGGATGGACTCCGGTCAAGGTCCGGCCGCCGGGTTCGAAGGTGAGGGTGACGATCGCCGGGAGGTCGCACAGCTCGCGCACGGCGATCAGGGCGGCGCGCGCCTCCTGCAGATCCATCATCGTTTCGATGGCGAAGCCGTCGACGCCGCCGTCGATCAGGCCGCGCACCTGTTCCTTGTACAGTTCGACCGTTTTCTCGAAGGGAGGGGCCGAATGGTTCGACCAGCTGGCCGGTCGGGGGCGATGTCGCCGAAGACCAGTTTGCCGGGGACGGCGCGGCGGAGATTTCCGCGAGTTTCCGGTTGATTTCCCCGGTGTGTTTTTCCAGATCGAATTCCGCAAGCTTGAGCGGGTTTCCACCGAAGGTCGGCGCATATACCAAATCGGAACCGGATGCGGCGTAAGCCTGCTGAACGGCGGCCAGCGCTTCCGGGTGCTCCAGAACCCACGCTTTCGGGACAGACGCCGGCGGGCATGCCTCGTTTGACCAGTTCGGTTCCGGTTGCGCCGTCCAGCTGGATCAGTCGTTGTTCGATCAGGGCGTGAAAGCGGGTTCTGGTCATGGCGTTTTTCCTTGTTTACCGTATTGTCTTTCCTATAAAATAGCGCCGGGCAGCGTGAAATCAATGCGAAGCGGCGCGGAATGTTGAAATCCCCTTCAGGCGGCGTTATATTGGATGAAACGATACGCGGCCTCGTGCTGAAAACAGGAAATATTCGATCATGAAAACCGACACTTTTCGCGGCGCACTTTCAGTTGACCGGGCGCTGCAATCTCGCCTGCCGCTTCTGCGGGCAGACGAAAGGAATGCTCGCTGCGGAAGAGCGCGAACTTCCGGTGGAAACCTGGCGGACCGCTGCCGATGCGCTGGAGGAGTCCGCGAGGGGCGCCGGCGTGATTCCCGAAGTGATGCTCTGGGGCGGGGAACCGCTGCTCTATCGCGGATTTGCTGAACTTGCCGAGCCGTCTCACGCCGTGGCTTCCGGGTCGGGATGGTCACAAACGGAACTCTGATCGACCGTTTCGCTCCGGTTCTGCGGGAGTTCCTGGATGTGATCCATGTCTCGGTGGACGGCATGGAGGAGGCGCACGACCGTGTGCGCGGCCGGGGGTGTTCGCCCGGATGCGCCGCAATCTCGAGCTGCTGCGCGACCGGCGTGGAAAACTGATCTTTTCTCACAACGATTTCCGACGCGAATGTCGCCGGACTCGCGGAGTTGCCCTTCCGGCTCGCTGAACTGGGGCCGGATCGGATCATCCTCCAGCAGCTGATGTATCTGTCACAGGCGGAAATTCAAGCTTATCGCGACTTCAGCCTGCGAACGTTCGGTTGCGATTATCCGGAGCTGGAGGCGTGGCGCCGTGACGCGGATTCCGATTATCTTGCCCGCCTGGAGGAGGAACTTGTGAAAATCCGCGAAACGAAATATCCGGTTCCGGTGGAGTTTACCGGCCATGTCTACCCCCGGCTGACGGAGGCGCCGCCCTGTGAAGCGCCGCTCTGCCGGGTTCACATCCGCCATGACGGCGCAGTCGGTTTCTGCACGGACTATTTCGGATTCTCCGCCGGAAACATTGTGGAGCAGCCGCTCGAGGAGATTTTCCAAGGCGAACGTGCGGAACTCTTCCGCGCCGCGGTACGGGAGAATGCTCTGCCTACCTGCCGCCATTGTCCGTGGCGGCTGCAGCACGGTTTCCGGATGTTGCCCTAAACGCCAAAAGTCCGCCCGGCGGGAGGTCCGGGCGGACTGGGAAATGTCGGCGCGTGGGTACGCCGACAGGAGATTTCAAAGCCCCTGCGTTCTTCAGAAGTTCCTGAAGATGGGCGATGTAGGCTTTTGCTCCGCCGGGGCGGTACCCGGTGGTGGCAAACGCCTTGCCGTCAGGCCGGAGCAGCACCACCGTCGGAAAGCCTTCCACGCGGAACTGCTCGGCAAGGGCGGCATTCTGCATTTTCAATTCGCGACTCTGCGGGGTGCGGCGCGGAAAGTCCGCCTGAAACATCACAAAATGTTTCGCTGCCCAATCGGCGAATTCCGGCTGATGAAACACTTCGCTGTCCAGCTTGATGCACCAGCCGCACCAGTCGGAGCCGCTGAACGACACCAGCAGTGGTTTCTTCTCTTTGGCCGCCAGCTCCTTTGCCGCTCTGAAGTCATTCATCCAGAGACTCTTCTTTTCTCCCTTCTCCGCTGATTTTTCCGGCGAAGCCTTCACCGCAGCGGTCTCTGCCGCCGTTGCTGAAAGTATCGTCATCAGCCCGGCCGCTCCGAGAGCTATACCGCGACCGCCCGCCTGAAGCCAGTTCGATCTCTTCATCATTCCTCCTCCTCCTTCTTCTGCCGCTTCTGCGGCGTATTGATGATTTGTACTGCCAATATAAGATGAAATCCGGATATTTCAAGAGGAAAATCAAAAATAATTATTATTTTTATAAAGTGGCTGCGGATTGCCAGTGGAACCGGGAACGCGGGAAAAAAAAAGACTCCGGAACACCAGAGCGTACCGGAGTCTCTTTTCACAAGAGGGAAGGATCAGAACTCCTCCTCCTCTTCTTCTTCGTCGAACTCCTCGTCGTCGAATTCCTCGTCATCGAACTCTTCATCGTCGAACACGTCGTCGTCAAATTCGTCGCGTTCAAACTCGTCTTCGTCGTCGAGGTCGCTGAAGATGTCCTGTTCTTCGGTATCGTCGTAATCGAGCCCGTCCTCATCCTCATCTTCCCCGAGGAAGGGAGGAGGTGGCGCTGATGACGGAACCGCACTCCGGACAGCACCCGTCTTCCGCCTCGATCGAACTTTCGCTCACTTCGATATTGCAGTAAGGACATACAGTTGCCATAAATTACCTCCCGGTATGAATTGATCGCCTTTCCGAACATTCGGTACTATATTGAGAGTTTCGGATTTGTCAAATCAAAAATGGAATTTTTTTTCAAGATATTCCCGGATTCGGGAATAGGGGAGGGCGGCGGATTCCCCTTGAACGCCCGAGGGGATGGAGTGGTGAAAAAGAGAAAAAAAACTCCTGTCCACGCTTGCAAAAAATCAGCGATATCGCTATATTGCTGAATTCGAGGTCGGTTTTCAATGTGCCCGGAGACGGGCCGGTTCGAGTGGAACCGGAACAACCCGCAGGTCGTCAGTGGCTGCTTCGGCATTGAGAACCACAAGACAAGGAAGTTCGAAAATGGCAGAAGTAATTCTGGAACACGTCTGGAAGATCTACGACGGCAAAGTTGCCGCCGTAAAAGACGTCAATCTCGAAATCAAGGACCGGGAGTTCATGGTTCTGGTCGGCCCCTCCGGTTGTGGAAAATCCACCACGCTGCGCATGATCGCCGGGCTCGAGGAGATTTCCAAGGGGAGATCGGATCGGAGACCGCGTCGTCAACAACGTCGCGCCGAAGGATCGCGATATCGCGATGGTATTTCAGAATTACGCGCTCTATCCTCATATGACGGTTTACGACAACATGGCGTTCGGCCTCAAGCTGCGCAATTTCTCGAAAGAGGACATTCAGGCGCGCGTGATGGAGGCCGCCCGCATTCTCGGGCTTGAGGAGTATCTCGACCGTCGTCCGAAGCAGCTCTCCGGAGGCCAGCGGCAGCGCGTCGCGGTGGGGCGGGCGATTGTGCGCAAACCCAAGGCATTCCTCTTCGACGAACCGCTGTCGAACCTCGACGCCAAAATGCGTGTTCAGATGCGGACCGAAATTTCGAAGCTGCACCAGCACTTGGAAAGCACGATGATCTACGTGACCCACGACCAGGTCGAGGCCATGACCATGGGCGACCGGATCTGTGTCATGAAGGATGGGGTGATTCAGCAGGTCGCCGCGCCGATCGAACTGTATGACAATCCGTGCAACAAGTTTGTGGCCGGTTTCATCGGGACGCCGCCGATGAACTTCTTCGACGGTGTTCTGGTTCACAAGGAAGGAAAACTTACCTTCGTGGAGCCCGGTTTCCATTTTGAAATTCCTCCCGCCTGGAAGGAAAAACTGGAACCTTTCGTCGACAAGAAGATGACCTTCGGAGTCCGTCCGGAGGATATCGGTGCGGAACAGGCGGAGGAGGATCCGAATATGCCGCGCGTTCACGCCAAAGTGGAAGTGCTTGAGCCGATGGGGTCCGAAACCTTTGTCTATCTCAACACCGGAGAGAACTCTTTCATCGCCCGGATCGATCCTCACAAGCATGTTTTTGTCGGTCAGGAGGTCGATCTTGCTGTGCTGCTGCCGAAGGCGCACATGTTCGACGGCGAGACAGAGAAGGCGATTGTCTGACGTCTTCAGAAAACGGCGGTTTCCGACCGCCGGAGTTTTGTGTACGGATACGGGAAGCATTTTCCGTATCCGTTTTTCACTTCGGGGGAGGGGGCCTCCGGTCATCGGTTCAGCAGAAGCACCATGGAGCGAGTGAATTCCGGCAGTTCCATTTCGGTTCCGTGGAGCTCCATATGGATGGAGGCGTCGGTCCAGGGCAGATAGCAGCGGGCCTGCCGGAATGCCCCGCCGGGCAGGGAACGGAGGTCCAGCTTCACCCTTTCCCGAACGTCCGGCGTGCGGCCCCGTGCCAGTTCGCTCTCCCAGGTGCTCTGTGCGTCGCGCAGCCAGAGCAGGGTATGGAATTTTCCGAGAAGTCCATATTGGCGAACGCATCCGATCGGTCTGGAAAAACGGAGTTGCCTCCTCGAGAACCGGGTCAAATCCTGCCGTCGCCTTGACGAACCGATTGAAATGGAACCAGAGGTTGTGGCGCTCCAGATAGAGCTGATCCCAGTGCCAGAACTGTCCGCATCCGGCGGAGCCGGAGAAGAAGGGGCGAAAATTCCGTCATGCAGCAGCATGCCGTGCGTGTCCACGTCATAGAGACGAGAGGGACGGCTGTGCCGGCTTTCGACCGCGCCCGTCTCCGCGAGAATCGCCGGGCGGGCGGGGTTGTTCCGCCGCAGCTCCTCGATCACGTCCCGGCAGAGGAGATCCATCGGGCCGCGGCAGACATCCAGTTCCGCTCCCGGATCGAGGTAGCGGTGCGCCTGACTGTAATCGCATCCGTCGAGGGTGCAGAGCCAGCGGTAGGGATCGACTTGGCGCGGGGCATCGAAACTGCCCAGATTCTGAAGGCACAGCTGGTGCGGGAAACAGCGGTGAAGTTCCTGGAGCATGATTTGCGACCACTCCTGCCAGATGGCGCGTGGAGCACTGACCGTGTTGACCTCGTTCCACAGTTCCCACGCCATGACCGCAGGCTCCTCCGAAAAGTGGCGGCTCAACAGCTCCAGCTTGCCGATGAAGTGCTTCCGGCCGGCGTCGGAGCTCATGAATTCGGTCATATCGTCGGCAAACCCGCCGTTATCTTTCCGGTAGACCGGGTTTTCAAAGCTTGCCGCTCCGGGGAAAAGTTCTGCGTCCGGCCCGGCATCCAGGCGTCGAAAATGTTCCAGCGTGAATTTGATCCGTACGTTGTTCGCTTTGGCGATGTCGACCAGCGCATGGAGGTTGGCGAGTTTGTGCTCCGAGAAGAGGCCGGGGTGTTCCGGCTCCAGCTGAAGGAACGGGACCCCCATCCAGACGCGGATGAAATTGCCGCCGTTTTGGGCGAACGCAACAATCTGCCGGCGATAGGCGGCCAGACACTCCTCATCGGTTTGCAGAAACCGCTGAAAGCAGAGGTTCACGCCGACGGGGAGGAAGGTGTCGCCGTTTTCGTGTTCAAAATAGTGCGGATTTTTCCGGCTGACTCGAATCCAGTCCATGGAGCTCATTTTCACCAGTGATATCTTTTATAACGATCCGGAATGGGATCAATGAAAAAACTTCCGGCTTTTTTCAAATCTTCTGCAAATCGCTCTTGTTCAAGGTTTCCACCAGATTTTCCAGATAGAAAAAGGTGGCGTAATACAGCCGGGTGCCGTCGAGCCCGAGGATCATCCGGCGAATCTCCGGCATGGCGTTGCGTTTGAGTTCGGTTTCTTCCGACAGAACGACAATCCAGGCGGCGCAGAGAGCCGGTTTGAGCCAGACTTTCTCCTGCGCGACGGCCGGGGATTTCTTTGACCACACTTTATTCTGTTCCAGCGCGAGCGCGGCAGCCTCCGTACCGTTCTTCTGCGGAGCAAAGGGGGGCATCATCACGTGCCAGTCGGGGGTGAATCCCGTTTGCTCCGGCGATGGTCTGAATCGCTTGTAATAAGGAATGAGCGATACGGCCCGCCGGGCGGTGTTGCGCAGAGAGGCGGCATAATACTTCTTCAATTCCGGATCCGTTTCCCGCAGAAAGAGAATTCGCACTGCGTACTGGCAGTTGCTGAGAAACCATGCCGACCAGCCGGCCATGTTCATCGGGCCGGAAGCGATGCAGACCTTGCGTTCTTTTTCCGTCGGGCAGTCTGCCGCGCATCAATTCATAGTGGAGTCTCTTCCACTTCGCGTCGCCGGTCGTTTCGTATAGAACCCGGGTCGCCGTTGCGATATGAACACAGGCGGTGTATTCGCTGCCGAGCCACCAGCCGCGTTCAAAATTCGGGCGGTCGCCGGGAATTTTCCAGTTCAGTTTTTTGAGCGCCTCGCCCTGCCGGACCAGCCGTGCAATGCACTCCTGACGCTCTTCCGGCGTCGGGATGTCGGTATCGAGATACCGTCCCAGTCCCAGAAACCACGGGAAATTCTGGTCGTTGCTCGATGCGGCATAATGACACTTACCGTCGGAACCGACCCCCGGGCGATGAAACCGGGAGTGGAGCCCACATCCTGCAGTTTGTAGAGTCCGGCGACCAGACGGCGCACCTTTTCGCGGTTTTCCGGCGTCTTGTTCCGCTCGTACCGGTCGCACTGCGCCACCAGATACATGCCGTTGAAGAAGCCGCCGTTCTCGATCGGCGTCCACCAGCCGAGTGCGTTGGGCAGATCGGCGGCGCACTCCTCCGGCGTCGGCAACACGACCTCGCCTTTGAGCCCGGTGTAGTCGTACATGATGTTGTCTTTGCCGATGAAACGGCTCCAGATCACCTGATTGACCTCGTCCGCCTTGCGGTTCAATTCCTCCTGTGCATTCAGAGTCAGGATTGCCAGGCAGATGCCGCAAGGAACGAACAATTGCTTGAACATCGTATGATCTCCATGAAGTTGCTTGTTTTCACTCTTTCACCAGCTCATATACCGCAACCGCGCCGTGCGGCGTGATGTTTTCTGCGGTGAAATGAAGCTGCCCGTTCCGGCTGGTCGTCTTGACTTCAAACAGGCGTTTGCCGTTGAAGGCGCAGGCGAAGAGTTTCATCTTCCCGGTGGTGCGAAGAGAAATTTCGGCCTTTCCGCGGCGCATGAGCAGCGGTGTCGTACCGTAACGCTCCAGAACGGACATCGAGGGGTTGGAGAATTTCATCCCGGTATTCTGCAAACTGGTCAGGTGCAGAATCAGGATGCGTCCGCTTTCGGCGAGCGTTTTTCCGTCCGGGCGGCGACGAGAACCGCCGCGAAGGCGTGCTGGTTGGTCACCGAAGCAAACACCCCGTTCTGACGGACTCCGGGCGGCGCGACAAAACCTTCACTGCACGCGGTTACGGCTCGGAAACTCTTTTCCCGGCGATTCAGCACCAGTTCTCCGGTCGAGCTGGTGAATCGCTGTTGTTTCTCATCATATTCCGATGGAGTAACCGCGCCGCTCTTGAGCAACTCGCCGAATGTTTCGGTGATCGATCGGCAGACGATTACCGGCGACTTCGCGTTGATCTTCTCCGGCACGGAGGTCAGAATTGCCCGGGTTCCCGCGGGCAGGGCGGAGGTGGAAAAAAACGGTTCCGGTTCTGCCGATCAATCCGATGCGGTTGACCAGACGGGAGTAATAGCGGGGATATCCCCGGCGGTTCAGGGCATCCGGACTCACGTAAAACGGGTAACTGGTCCGGGAGACCGCCACGTCGCCGCGCAGGGAAGAAGAGCGCTCCCGCCCGTTCGGAAAGCAGTCGCAGCGGATCGTTGGCGATGTCGAAAAAGCACAGATGGCTCTCTCCGTGACGCACCTTTTCCGGCGTCCAGGAGTAATCGAACCGGCAAAGTTGACCGTAGTCCTGCAATGCCGCGTAGGCGCCGGTCAGAAACGCCCCCTCGACGGAGAACTGATTCGGGAACGCATAGTCCCACTCCGTAATCGCGAACGGCTTGCCGAAGAGGCGGCCGGCGAAGATGGCGGAAACCGCTCCGGCATAATTCGGGATCGCGCTTTCCGGATTGACCGCGGCGGGCAGACGCCAGTTGGGCCCCAGAAACTGCGGATGCGCCCAGTAGGAGTGAACGTCGACGAAATCAAGGTTGTTCCGCAGCAGAGCGGAGGGAATGTCGTTGATGTAGTTGAGATCGGTCAGCGGCACCTTTACGCCGAGATCGCGCATGAAGCGGGAAAGGTGCCGCCAGCCGCGCAGATACACTTCGCTCAGAAAACGCTGATACTGTTGATTTCTGTCGGCGGCCGCGACCGCAATCTTTTCCCGCTTCAGATATTTTTCGAATTCCTTCTCGTAGAGAGCGCGGGCGAAAGAGGAGTTGCGGAGCACCTGCGTGAGGGTGTCTTCATTGATCAGACTGATCGTGATGATGGCCGGATCCTCCTTCCACGCCAGACCGGTGTACGGGTTGACGTGATTGAGCAGATTGGCGGAAAAGGTCTCCAGATTCTTCATCACGTTCGCATTGATGAAGGCCAGCGCCTTGAATTCGGTCGGAGAAAGGGCGCGGTCGGGATACTCCGGGATTTCGCCCTTTTCCAGCGTCCTTGCGGTGAAAAGGTCGAGCGTCGTGTAGATGCCCCGCCTGCTGCACTCGGCGAGCTGGTAGTCCAGCCGGTCCAGCTTTTCCGGATCAAGGGAGGTGGACGTGCCGTTTTCCCGCTTCACCAGAAGGTTGTCGAAGTGGTGAAGACGGATCAGATTGTAGCCGGTGGCGGCGAATTCATCCGCCATCCGTCTTGTCAGCGCATGATCCATGAAATTCGTATTGCCGATGTTGTTGATTCCATAGAATCGGGCCGGCTGCCCCGGCTGTTTCTCGAATTCAAAATGATTGCCGGAAACCTTCAGAAATCCGTATTTTCCGGCCGGTTTGTGCAGCAGGTCGGAAAAATCAATGATGCTGCCCGGAAGGATCTCCTTGAGATTTCGAATCGGTTTCCAGTCGATGTTCGCCCTGGCGACGACCGGCCCCCGGATTTCGGGTACGATGTCCTCTTCCGCAACCGTCATGGCGGCGATCATCCAGACGGCGTCTCCGTCACTGTGAAACGTAATCTGCCGGATCGGGGCGCCGGAAAGCTTGAATTTCGACGCATACAGACAGACGGAGGAGCTGTCGTTTTCGCCGCGCCAGACCGCGACGCCTTCGCGGAGCTCCCGGGGATTCCAGAAGTTGGCGGTGTGGATCCCGCTGACGACGGGCAGAATATCCTGTGTCCCGTTCTCATAGCGGACCGTGATGTTCCCCACCGGCGTCTCCTTCACCGGTTCCCAGCCGAGCGCATTCAAAAGGTACAGGTAGCGCCCGCTTTTGCCGTTGACCGGGACCGATGCTTCGATCGGCAGTTCCGGTCTGGCCTTCCCTTTCAGAGCGATGCAGGTCCGGCCGTGATTTGCCGCGTGATCCAGAAGGAGAAAATCGAGTCCGCCCCATTTCTGCTTCCCGGCGGGGAGCATGCGCAGATCGTTGCCCGGCCCCTGATCGTTCCAGCTTCCCTGCCGATCGTCGGCACGGTCATCCCGGAACGCCCGGTTCGCCGCCGCGGAGATATCCAGCGGCGTGGATTCATAGGGGCGGTAACTCATTCTGCATGCAAGGCCGGCCTGTTTCACTTTGCCGGAACCGCCGGAGAACAGCAGCCGGAGTCCGCAGGATTGGCGCTTGTATCTCCGGTTGTCCAGCAGTTGCGCGGAGAAAATTCCGGAAATATTCAGAACTCCTCCATTCAGGGGGACTTCGACGGTATTTACCTTGTTTTTCGCCCAGATCCGGTGCTGGGCATTGGAGGTGTCCCATGTTTCGCCGAACAGAACTTTTTTCCCGTTCAGCAGAATGGGACGTTGTTTCAATACTTCGAACGGCAGTTCCGCGGTGAGCACCAGACTCTCGGTTTCGATGCCGTCGGCGTTGGAGAGTTCCAGTTTCAGTTCCGCTTCATTTTCCGCCGGGAGTTTCACCGATTCCTTATAGGAGAAACTGCCGCCATGCCTGGAACGTTCCGTTCCGCTGCGTGCCGCCCTCTCCCGGGAAGGTGACGTTTCCGGAATTTTGCACGGTTCCGTTCTTCCAGCCGCGTCCCCAGTGATAGAGCCGGAACGGAATCTCTTCAACCCGGATCACGCATCCGGGATTGACGAAATGGCGCTCTCTTTTCCGATCACCGCCAGTGCGGCCAGAAAAGCGAGGACGATTGCTGTTTTTTACTTGACATGCACAAACCCTTTCTCGGAGGCAGGTTAATTCAGAAACACCGGAACACAATCCTTGCGGCGGATATACCAGATTTCATTTTTTTCGTAAGTCGGGCGGAACGAGGCGGCATGTCCATCGAAGAAAACCGTGTTGACCCCTGCGTCGTTGTGCCGCATGTATCCGACGTACTTTGAATTGTCCGGAACCGGTTGCGGCGAATCCCCTCTGCCTTCATACTGCACGCTTTCAACGGCGTAGGCAGGTTGCCACAGACCGGAGTCCTTCATACGGTTTGCATCCATCAGAAGCGCCCGGGCGGAGGGGGAGATTTTTTCTTTCCTTGATAAGAAAGTTTATAACTGGTCTCGTGGGACGCATATTTCCCCCAGAGAAGCATGCCGAAGACGGAAGTTTGATCTCCCCAGACACTGTTCTGGAACGAAAACTCCCGGAAGGATGCCGGGCAGAAACCGCTTCGCAGACTTTTCGTATAGCCTCCATGCCAGAGGACGCCGAACCAGGTCCGATATTCTCCGTTGCTCTGCAGATCCCTCGGTTTGGTGAACATGTCTCTGTTGTCCTGCGCATAGCTCAGCTGCAACATGCCGCATTGTTTCAGATTGCTGAGGCAGCTGATGCTTTGGCTCTTCTCTCTGGCCTTGTTCAAGGCGGGCAAAAGAAGCGCGGCAAGAATGGCAATGATCGCAATAACAATTAACAACTCAATCAATGTAAATCCGGCAACTCTTTTCTTCCACATGGCATGTTCCTTTCTTACAGTTGTTTGATGACTTTGAAATCGACCCATTGGTGCGTTTCCTCCATTTTCTTCTCCCGCATGGCGGATTGCAGCATACGAACAGCAGCTTCTGCGACCTGATCGAAATCGATCTGATAGACATATCCGCGGAACTCCGGATTGACGGAAGCGGCGAGGGAGTTGCAGATCAACCGGCACTCGTTTTCCACGTCGATGTGCATCTCCTGCATCAGGTGGAAGATCTCGTTCCGGATCAGATTGGGGTGGTTGAACACCGCATCCACCGGAACGCCCAGTTCGATGATATTGCGGAGAGCATCCAGATTCTGGTGTTTCAGAAACAGTTTGTCGTTGAGAGGAATTCCCGCCTCCTCGTAGGCGCGGCGGAATCCCTCTTACCTGCCGGAGCCATGGGCCGTAATTCCCCATGAAGACCGGGTGTTTTTCTCCCTTCGGCGATCAGCAGTTTCGCGCAGTCATACCCGGCTTTTTCCAGATTGATGGCTACGCCCGGGAAGCCGTCGTACACCTCGCCGGTCGTGACGACGGGAGTGCTGGTCTCGGCGGTGAGCAGCCGCAGCGCCGAGAGCCTCTTTTCATCCGGCTGTTCCCAGATGACGGCGTCGAGATTCCTGCTTTCCACGGCGGATTTGATCTCTTCCGGAGAGGTGCCTTCGGCGGTCGCCAGCTGGACAATCGCCGGCAGCAGTGTGACTTTTTTCATCAGGGCGGCCGCCACGTGGGCATCGTATGTGGAAAGATGTGTGCCGTGTCCGTCCCGGAAAAAGATACCGATCACCGGAAAGCGTTCCCCGAATTGATGCTCCATGAATTTTGCCGGATTGGTGAAGGTGCCGACCCCTTTGCGACCGATCACATATCCCTCGGCGGTCAGCTCCTTCATCGCCTTGCTGACCGTCTGGCGGCAGACGCCGAACTTCTCCGCCAGTTCAAGAATCGTCGGAATCTGCACAGACTGCCCGTTGGATTTGAAGATCAGCCCGTGAACGTACTGCCTGATCTTCCTGTATTCCGATGTTGGATTTTCCTGCATTGCCACTTCCTTCTGTAGGCATTTGATAGGCATTTTGCGGCATCTGTTAGATATTATACTTCGGACTCCCTCTGTTGTCAAGTGATTCTTATGGAAAAAATGAATTTTTCCTCCGGACCGGGAGGCTCTCTTCGCTTTGCCGCGAGGTGACAATGCCCGGAACTCCCCTGTCGGAAGACAAGAGGAATCACTCATCCGCCGGCGCGGAAGGGAACTCTTTCAACAGCCGGCTGAGAAAGATCTCCGAGGCGCTGGAGAAGATCTGATATTTTTTCCAGATGATGACCAGTTCGGATTCCACCCGGGGAGTCAGCGGGCGGGAAGCAGAGACCGCTGTGTGCCGTGGTATTGATGGTCTTGTCGAGACCGATGGCGTAGCCGAGACCTGCTTCGACCATCTGCGCGGCATTGTAGATGAGATTGTAGGTGGCGACTACGTTCCATTGGGAGAAGGATTTGCCGAACCATTCCGGGTAACCGCTTTTGCCGGTTCCCTGTTGCGGAATCTGCCGGGAACAGATCAACGGCAGACCGCGCAGATCGTCATATCCGATGGCTCGTTTTGCCGCCAGGGGACTGTCTTTGCGCATGATGACGCCCCAGAGATCCTTGAACGGCAGCTTGAGGTAGTCATATTTGGAGATGTTGACCGGCTGGATCAGAACGCCGAAATCCAATATTCCCTTGTCGACCAGCTCTTCGATCTCCTCCGATTTCCCGCTGCGGAGATGATAGCGGATGCCGGGATATTCTTCATGCAGTTCCCGGAAGATGCGTGCGATCTGCTTCATCGCGTCAGTTTCTCCGCTGCCGATGTGAATATCGCCGCGCAGGGCCGACCCCATGGAACGGAATTCCGCCTCCGTTTTTGGATGATCTCCATGACATCTTCCGCCCGTTTGCGGAAGAGTTTCCCCTCCGGCGTCAGGGTGATATGCCGGTTGCTGCGGATCAGAAGTTTCTGTCCCAGCTCCTCTTCGAGCTCCTGCAGCTGGCGGGAGAGGGTCGGCTGGGTGACGTGAAGAAAGCGGGCTGCGCCGAGAATGGAGCCTTCGCGCGCCGTCGCCAGAAAATAACGTAATACTCTGAGTTCCATCGATGAGTTCTCCTTTGTCATCGATGGAAGTATACTCCGTTTTGTTATACCTGTCAAGCATAACAGATGCAGAAAATAAGTATTTGTCGTTTGAAAAAAGCTGTTGTATATTGTGCAAAAGAAAACGTTCTGCGTCCGCCTTCCTCCGGCGAGGAGGGCGAGGAAGGGGGGGAGGCGGGAACGTTGTCCGGCCCCTGAACTCCCCGGAAAATCGGTGAGGGCTGGAAGAAATTCCTGGAGAGTCATCATGTTGATCGGAGTTGTCGGCGGGCTCTGCTCCGCACTGCTGCAGTCGGGTTCGTATGTATTTTCCCGTGTTTTCATACACAGGCACCGGGGATCTTTTACGCTGGTGGTGTTTTCGCAGCTGATTATGGGGGGTGTTCGGGGCGTTGACCATTCCGCTGATGATGCCGTTCACCCGATATCCGGGAACTTGGAACTTTGCCCTGTTGATGCTGTTGTGCGTGCTTTCGTTTGTCGCCGGACAGTACGGTTTTTTTCAAACGCTTCGTGAGGTGGAAGCGTCGCGTCTCTCCTCGCTTCTGGGGCTGAAGATCGTCATACTGGCGTTTTTCACCATGCTGTTGACGCGGACGCCGCTGCATTTCCTGCAGTGGATTGCGGTTATTCTCTGCTCCGTCGCGGCGATCGGCATGAATTTTACCGGTGGACGGATCTCCTGGAGGGCGGCTTTCTGGCTGACATTCATGCTGGTGACCTATTCGATCTGTGATATGATCGAAGCGGAACTGATTCTGCAGATGCGCGGAAGTTCTCTGATTGCCGATTCCACCGCCGTTGCCGGATTGATGTATTTCATTCTTGGGATTCTGACGCTTCCCTGTCTGTTGAAGTGTCGGTTCCGTCTTTCGCTGTGCAAAGATGCGCTGCCCTACGCTCTGACCTGGTATTGTGCGATCATTCTTCTTTTTCTCTGTTACGGTTCGATCGGTGCGGTTTTCGGGAACATCATTCAGGCAAGCAGGGGGGATCATTTCGGTTCTGCTCGGTGTGTGGCTGCTCCATTGCGGATACGAACATCTGGAGCCTCGTGTGGGCCGCAAGGCGTGGTGCCGGCGGTTCCTGATGGCGGTAGTGATGATCTGCTCCATGTGCCTCTATTCCTACGCCAGGACGCTGACAGGGGAATAGGTTTCGACAGAAAAGCGGACGGGCACACGCTCCAGTTCGATTTCGCGACTCCGGCGGGCAGGCAATAGACGACGTCCGGGAAGTGATGGCCAGATGGCGTTTGCGGAACTGCTGTTCTGCCGCGGCAGTTGACGGGCCGGCACGGGGACGCTGGTCATGAACCTGCCGAACTTACATCTTCATCATTCGCCGATATTCCCGGGGAGAGACACCGGAGAGCGCCTTGAACTTGCGACTGAAATGAAATGCATCGCTGTAGCGGAGTTTTGCGGCGATTTCCGCCATGGTCATTTCAGACGAGTTGAGCAGGACTGCTGCGCGGCGGAAGCGCTCCTGTTCCCGATAATGCCCGGGTGACATTCCTGTAAGTTGTTTGAAGAGGGCCAGAAAACGGGAGGTGGAAAGGTTGACCATTCCGGCAAGTGCAGCAGTCGATGGCGGTTCGGTGCAGCTTTGCAGGTGATTGAGTGCCGGCAGCATCCGGATAAGATCTTTCCTGTGGACCGTTCCGGCGTCTCTGATCCTGCCGAAACGGAGCAATTCCAGCACCAGACTGTTGCCGGTCAACTGGAGCTGCACTGATTCCAGCAAATTCATATTGCGGGGTTGGCGAAGCAGTTCCCGGATCAGCCCGGCAATTCGTTCTGCTTTGGCTGCCGGGATCAGGTTGGGCATGTCATAGAAGGTGAAAATCTCCAGATTCCCCGTAATGAAGGCGTTGAAATGGAGCCAGCTGGAATGGTAGGCGCGAGGACCGTCGCAGGAAAATCGATGTGACAGCCCGGCGGGGATGAACGTGATGTCGCCGTTTTGGCAGCAGATGGGCGGCTGATCGACCAGTTCGATGAGAGCGCTGGTTCCCGCCGGCATTTCGGAGAGGCAACAGACGTTGACCGGAATCGTCCGCCATCCGAGCCGGTGAGGTATTTTGACTTCCGTCACTTTCCCTTCCAGAAAACTGAAGTGTACGGTCAGGGGCAGGGGATGTTTCGAACATTCATCATCCCATGATGCCCGAAATGACATTTCAGTAATATTGTTCATGTTTTTGGTAATCCTGTCCATTGCGGTTCCGGCTGAGTCACAGTATAATAATACTCGTGGATCGAAAATTTTCAAGGAGTTGTAATGACGGCGCTGAATCTAATTCTTTTCTTCGCCTTTCAGGTCATTGCCGCGTTGCTCTTCAAGTGGAGCGGATCACCGTCCGGGCACTATTGGGGCGGTTTCGTCGGCGGCAATCTGTTCGGTGTCACCAGTATCGTCATGCTGATCAATCTCTACCGCGTCTGGCCGGCAGGGGTGGTGCTGGGAGTCGCCACCGGGGGGCTTTCCTTCTCAATCAGCTGGCGATGTTCGCCGTCTACCGGGAATCTTTGACACTGGGCGGCTGGTGTGGAATCGCCATGATTTTGGCCGGAATTCTGCTGGTGTCTTTTGCCAAATAAGATGGATGTCACATCATTTAACAGAATAATGAATGATCCGGTCTGCCGGGCGGAGAAAGGAAGTGAGGATCCCATGAGGTTGAGAAATTCAGTGATATGGTTGAGGGGCGGCAGAGAACGTGGTCCGGCGGATGAGGCATGTTTTTTCACTCTTATCGAACTGCTCATCGTAATCGCGATCATCGCCATTCTTGCCGCGATGCTGCTGCCCGCCCTGAACAAGGCACGGGAGAAAGGCAAAGCCATCGCCTGCGCGGCGAATCTGAAAACGCTCGGAATGGGCGAAGCGCTTTATTCACAGGAGAACGGCGACTATATTGTTCCAACGCAGATGAACGGCAAATGGTGGTGGGAGATTCTCACCGGCTATCCGGATGCGAAAGGAAACCGCAAAGGGCCCGCTTACGGTGGAATCACCCACCGGCGCAATCAGACTGTCGGTCCGCTGGCCTGTCCTGCGGAACCGCTGCCGTTTTCTCTCTATGACGGAATCGGCGTCAAGGACGTCTCCTACGGCCAGACCCATTATGGAACCAACTCCATTCTGCACGGCGGAGTGAGCAATCAGTTCATCAAGAAGAGCTCGATGGTGTATTCGGCAAGTTCCGCCATCTCATTCGGCGACAACAACCGCTGCTTTGAAGTTTATTTCAACTATGTGCAGTTCGTTTCGTTTCGTCACGGCGGTGGCAGGATTCCCGAAACTCCAGCGTCCGACTTCGCCTTGTCCAGGCCGGGACGGGCCAATCTGCTGTATGCCGACGGGCGGGTATCCTCCGCCGATTATCAGACACTGCTGAACGTGCCGGCCAATGACCGGATGGATGCGGCGAAGTCGAGCGGCGAACTGCTGAAATACAGCAAGCCCGCCCGGGCGCTGATCAACGGATTCTACGCTATGCGTGGCGGAATATTGTAAGAGGAGGACGGCGATGAAATATTATCGGATGGCCGGAATTTTTACGGGACTTGCCTTGTTTTGGCCAGGTGTTTCCGGGGCCGCTCCCGCGACCGCATCGGCGGTGACCGATGATTTCAGCGATGTGACGAAATTCCGCTTCAACAGCAACGGCGGAAAATGTGAAACCGTAGTGCCGGACGGTGGCAATGACATCACCTCCGCACTGCGCATTACCGTGAGCCGAAATGCGAAAAATGTCTGGGGGACCGCGATTCGGAGCGCCACCGGGATTCCGCTGGCATGGGACGCCGGGCATGTGTTCGAGGTGCGTTTCCTGGCGCGCTGCCTGAAGCCGCTGCCGGGGCGGGACTACGCGTCGCTCACCGTGATGGTGGAGCTGCCGACGCCGCCCAATGACAAACTTTTCTCCGGCGGTGTGCGGATTTGGGGAAAACAGTGGCGGCGGTACCGGGTCGTCACCTGGAAGCCCGCGGGGAAGTGGTCTCGAGTATTCGCCCCGGGAGAACTGAACTTCGTTTTCCATCTCGGTTATGGAATCCAGACGCTTGAGATCGGTGGAATTGAGCTGATCGATCACGGCGTGACCGACTATCGGAAAATTCGCGACCGGGAGCCCGGCAATTCCGCCGATTACCGGGGCCGGGAGGCGTCGGCTTCCTGGCGGCAGCAGGCGGAGGAGCGGATTGAAACGCTGCGAAAAGGGGATTTTCAACTCCGGCTGCTCGATGAGGAAGGAAACGTGCTCGGCGGCGTGCCGGTGCAGCTGAATCTGGAACGTCACGCGTTTCTCTTCGGCAGCTGTGTACCGGCTCGGACGATCCGGGAGAATCCGCGGTTTGCGCGCGAGTTCGTGAGGCTCTTCAACTGCGGCACGCCGGAGTATGAGATGAAATGGTGCTGGCGGCACAGCTGGAGCTGGAATGAGGAGCTGCAGTTTCTCGAAAAGTTCTTCGCTGACCACCGGATCGTCTTTCGCGGGCATTGTACGGTCTGGCCGTCGTGGGAGCGGACGCCGCACTGGCTCCGCCGTCTGGAAAAGCAGCCGACGGCGCTGCGGGAAGTGGTTCGGGATCACATCGCCTATCAGCTCTTCACGGTGCGGGGAAAAATGCCGGAACTGGATCTGGTCAACGAGGTGCTCTATCACAACGCGGTGCTGAAAATCGCCGGAGGGGAAAGCGAGCTGGCTGAATGGTTCCGTCTGGCGCACCGGGTGGCTCCGGAGATGCGGCTCTATCTCAACGACACCGGCATTCTTACCGCGGCGGATGCGCCGGACAATCCGACCGCGGCCGCGTATCGCCGGGTGATTGACGGATTGAAAAAGGCCGGTGCGCCGCTGGGCGGTATCGGATTTCAGTGCCACGCCTCGATGGCGAAGTTCGCGGCACCGGAGAACGTCCTGCGCGAACTGGACCGCTTTGCCGTCTACGGAGTGCCGTTGAAGATCACCGAATATGATTTCCGCACCACCGACGAGGCTCTGGCGGCCGATTATCTGCGTGACATGCTGTATGTGGCGTTCAGCCATCCGGCGATGACCGGATTCCTGATGTGGGGATTCTGGGACGGCAACCACTGGTGCGGCAGCGCGCCGATCTTCGACAAGGATTGGAATCTCAAGCCGTCCGGCCGGGTGTTTGAGGATCTGGTGCATCGGAAATGGCGGACTGCGCTGGAGGGGAAAACCTCGGAAAAGGGCTGTTTCACCGGGCGAGGGTTCTACGGGACATACCGGCTCCGAGCGGAGACTGCCGCCGGGCGGAGTCTGATTTACGAATTCACTCTCGAGCCGGAGAAACGGGAGTATGTTCTCCGGCCGCAAAACGGTGCCGGGCGGGGAGGGCGAAAATGAGGTTGACGGAAAAACTCTCGGTATCCTTCTGGATCTGGGCGCTGCAGGATCTGCCTCCGGGCGGCTGCTATCACGATCTGGATGCCCGGATGCGGGAACTCCGGGCGAGGGGGTTCAACTGCATCGCCTGTGATTCCGGGGCGGGACTCGCCTTCGATCTGGAAGGCAGGCCGCGCGGCGCGATCGAGGTGCTTGAACCGTTTCCCGGGTTCAGCCGGAAAATCCGCCAGCAGTTTGCGGTAGGAGGGGCCGGACAATGCGATTACCGGGCACGGTTACTGGAACTGTTCCGCGCGGCGAAGCGTCACGGGGTGAAGATCATTCTTTCGAGCTTCTATTATCTGCACAGTTACTGGTACGCGGCGGAAACGGTCAACGACGAACTGTTTGCCATTCCGCCGCATGAACGGTTCCGCCGTTTCGCCGGACTGCTGGCGCGGATTCTCGAAGAGCTGGGGGCGCACGATCTTCTGTCGCAGCTGGCGTTTGCCGAAATTTTCAATGAGGCGGACGGGCTGCCGTTCGTTGGCGGCTACGACAACGTGCTGAACTATCCAGCAGCGGAGCGGCGGAGGTTCCGCGAGGAGCACGAGGAGGCGCTGGCGGAGCTGGGAAGGCGTTATCCGGAGCTGACGTTTGCATACAGCTCCGCCACACCGTTCACCGATCCGGAGCTGATGCCGCGGAATGCGGCGCTCTGGAACTTTCACTCCTATTACTGCTGGCCGGTGTACGATCTGCTCGAACGCGGCTGGGTATCGCAGAAACCGGACTGCGGAGCGCCGGAGGCCCGGTTCGTGGATGTGGAGCAGCCTTTTGACGCCGTCAGGGACTCCCGGGCTGGGCGGCGAAAGGCGGCGGAGGACTGGTACCGCCGGGTCTGGCTTTACGCGAATCTGCGTCCGGAGCGGCTCCCGGAGTTGGACGCGCTTCTTGCCGGAGAGCTGACGGAACATGAGAACTTCTACCGGGGCAGGGCGGATGAGGCTCTGGCGCGGGCGCTTGGAATTGCGCCGCCGATATCTGCCGGAGGCGCAGCTGGCGATGACCGAGGGAGCCACCTATTGTGGAGCGGAAGCGCTCGGCTGGGAGGAGCGCTCGGTGGTGTACTGGCGTCTGGTCAACTACGTGGCGGAATGTTTCGCGCGTTCCGGCGGAATCGCCTGGGCGCCGCGGACCAACTCCGGCTGCGACGATCCCGGCTGGCAGGCGGTGGAAGAACTGCGGGAAGCCAACCGGATCTTTCAGGAAACTTTGCCGGAGCGAATTCCGGAGAAGAACTAGTTTTCCGCGGAGAAATCTGTTTTAGCGCATCCAGCCCTGGATTCTGTAGTTTTCCTCGAACAGTTTTCGTTCCGGGCCGCCGGAATCGGGTTTGAACCACACTTCGAAGTGCGCTCCGTAATACTGTTCCCAGTTGCCTTCGTAGATCGTGAAGTCAAGCTTGCACGGGAAGAGTTCGCCGGGCCGGTCGTTGCCGAAGATTCTGGCGGTGCAGGTGGCCAGCCGCTGTTCGGAGAGGCGGGCGCCTGTGGTGATTTCGTTTGCCCGGAGGGAGAGCAGCCCCGGTTCGCCCGGATTGCACAGGATATCCAAGAGGTACATTCCGCCCTGCATACCGTTGTAGAGTCGGAAATGTGGTTCCCGAGCCGGTTCCGGAAAGGGATGAGACGGGCGCGAGATCCAGTTCGATTGCGGCGACTCCGGCGGCGGGCAGGGAATAGACACCGTCCGGAAGTGGACGCCGGACCGATTCCTGCTGCATGGCGGTGTGCTCCATGATCTCTAACATTGGATCGGCGGCAATTTCCCAGACGGTCGCGTTTCGAATGGTTCTGCCCTGCACCGCCAGCGGCAGCCGGACGGAGCGATGGGCGGAGGTGTTGATGAGATGCAGGAAGATCCGGTCGCCGTCGAGGCTCGCGGTCACGTCGATGTTGTGGTCGGAACAGCATACCGGGATTGCACATGTTCCGGTATGGCCGCCGAAGAGCGCCATGACTTGCCCCACCGGCATGAGGAAGGGGGTGCCGGACCAGACCGGCGTCGGCAGCAGGATCGCGTTGACCTGCCAGCGGTTCCCGAAGAAGTCGGCGCAGGTGGCGATATCGAGGAGGTCGCTGTGACGGTGGATCGTGTTCAGGATTCTGGCGTAGGCCACTCCGGCGGCCCAGGTGGAAAGGATGTCTCCGCGGTTGCGCCCGACGAGGGAGTAGTGTCCCTCGGTCATTGCGAGACGCTTGTCGAAGGGGCGGACCTGTTCCGTCATCCGGGAGAGCTTGCGGTCAACTTCGGCATGGGTCTCCATCAGCGCAACCCAGGCGGCGTCAGGATCGCGACGGTAGTCAAGGTTGCAGAGCGGCCCGCGGCTGCCGTCGGCGCGGCTCTCCGCAATCCCGAAAAAACGGCCACCGGGGTGCGTGCCGGTCAGGGCTGATCGGCGCCCGGTTCCGCCGGAGGGTCGAGGCGAAACTCCACCAGCAGCGGCGCGTGGTCGCTCAGGGGACCGTGTCCCTCGATGGTGAACTCCTTTTTCAGCAGCCGGCGGAGGACCGGCCGGAGCGGGAAGTGCCGCGCTGGGGCGGTAAAATATGTGGTCGATCGGCGGCCAGCCGCTGAAGCCCAGCTCCAGCGTGGAACTGCGCAGACCCGCCTGTTCCAGAAACTCCGCAAGTTCCGGCGAGGCGGGCTGCAGATTGAAATCCCCGCAGGCGATGACTGCGTGATCCGGCGGAGAATTGCGTTGGATGAATACGGCAAACTGTTTCAGCTGGTTCCGCCGCGCCTCCCCGGAAACCGCCGGCGTCCCCGCAGCGAGGTGGGTGGTGTAAACGTCGAGCTTCTGCCGGTTCAGTTCGATCCGCGCCAGAAGCACTCCTTTCGATGCGGCCCGGTTCTCAAAGAGAGCCTTCGTCTTCGAAGTATTCCGCCGCCGCTCCGGTGATTGGAAAGCGCGAAAGCACTGCCAGTCCGGAGTTGGTCGGTTTCAGCAGATGGCGGCGACGGCCGAAGCGGGCGCCGCTGTGGAGCCCGTTCTGTTCAAACAGCTGTTGGTAACCGCAGAAGCTTTCCTGAAGACCGGCCAGGTCGAAGGGGCGAAGCCGTTCCCCGATCAGCGGGCTTTTCCAGCCACAGTCATCGAGCAGCGGGCGCGCCTGAATGTTGTAGCTTACGACGGTGAAACTTCTGCGCGGCGTCCCGATTTCCGCTGGTCGGGGGGTGATTTCCACCGGCGAAGGAGTGCAGCCGGTGTACAGCACACACAGAACCGCCCCGGCGATGCAAACCGGTCTCGCTGCCGGAATCCAGAGTCGTTTTGGCATGGAAAATCGATTCATGGAGATAAAATATCTCCGGATCCGGCGCACGTCAAGTTTCCCGATAGCGGAATGGAATGATTCCCAGCAGTGCGATGACGCCGGCGAGGAAGAAGCGGGGGAAGTTTTCACCCGTGAAGAAGCTCGTGCCAAGCAGAAAGGCGCCGATGACCCGCGACAGCCCGTAACCACCGTAGAAGAGGGCGCCGCTGAATGCCATCGCCATGGTTTTGTTGCCCGGACGGGCCAGATTCATCATCTCCGCCGAAGCGATCACCGAAATCGCCGCCGTGGCGAAACTGTGCAGAAAGAGTGCTGCTCCGGCGAGGACGAGTTCCGCACAGTTTCCGGAACGGATGGCGAAGAGGAGCAGTGCCGCCGCCGCATAGCCGAGATGGAGAATCAGCAGCAGCCGGGGGAGAGGCGATTTGTCGGATCAGGAGCGGCATCGCCCGGTAACCGGCCAGCATGCCGGCGAGGCTCGCTGCGGAAAAGAGAATGAGGACGTTGTCTTCCACGTTCAGAACAGTTTTGAGATAGAGCAGAGCCGCCGGAACCGTCGCGTAGCCGAAGAGATTCAGCCCGAAGACATAGAGAGAAAATTTCCGCAGCGGACGGTTGGCAAGAGCGTGTTTCAAGCCGGCGGCAATCTCCCGGAACCTCCCGTACCGGGACCGGGTAGTCCGGGATCCGCCGGATCCAGAAGAGCCGTCCGCAGAAGAGGATGCCGGAGAAAAAAGGATCAGCTGGAGACGTCCGATCGAGGGATTTTTCCCCGCCGCGACCGCCGCGAGACAGAGGAAAATTACACCGCTGAGCTGGTGGCAGAACCGCATCCGGCTCAGAAATCCGGCTCGGCGGCGCGGCGGCAGGAAACTTTCCAGAAGCGGAAACCAGGTGGCGATGAAGCCGGTAAGACAGAAGGCGGTCGCAGCGATCGCTCCGATCAGCACCGGCATCGCGGCTCTGCCGAACCAGGGGGCGGCGACTGCGGCAAAGTAGCAGCACCCGGCGGCTGAACAGGCGATGTTGAGCAGCCTCCTACCACCGCACCGTACCGCCAGCGCCGCCATCGGAATCAGCAGCAGCCCGTTGAAGAGCGGCAGCAGGGAGGTAGTGAGCATGGCCAGTTCGTCACCGGCTCCGAGGCCGGCGGCGAAAAGCAGGATCACCGCGCTGTCGGTGAGTACAACCTCTCCGGTGAAGCCGCAGCAGGAGGAGAGAATCGCTTTCCACTCGGATTTTCGTCTTTCATTCATGGTTTCATCCGGATGGAGCCGTTTTCCACCAGCCTGACATCGATCAGCGTATGTATCGGGCTGCGCTTCTTCATCATCGGCCGGTTGGTGATGTAGTATTCGGCCCATTCCAGCAGATTTTCGGAGCGGAAGCCGATACAGTCGAAGTGGTAGTCCAGATGGGCGAACCGCTGGTCCTGCGGATGGTCGAAGGTCAATACGCCGATTCCGGAGAAACGTTCCGGCTCCGGTTCCAGCAGTTCGCGCCGGTATGTGTCGGCAAACTCTCCGGCGAGGAAGAGGATGCTGTCGGGGGAGCCGGTCCACTGTGTCGAAGTAGCGGCGCAGAAGCGGCGCGGTCTGTTCCTTCTTCCCTTCATGAATGAAATCGATGCGGCATTCGGGTGCGAGAAAGCGCATTTCGCCGCAGAACGCCTTGCACCGCTCCATGCGGGTCGGATGGCGTTCGGCGAGGTGGACGGCGATGTGGCGGTGGCGGTGACGGACGAGATGGCATGCGGCAAGTTCTCCGCCGCGGGTGTTGTCCGGCGAGAGGGTCACATCGGCGTTGCTTCTGGTCGAGAGAGTCACGGTGTACAGATCCGGATTGACCCGGCGCGCTTCATCGATGATGGCGTTGTCCGGCACCGAAAGGAACACGGCGACGTCGCAGACTGCCGCCGTATCGAGAAACTCCGTCCGTGCGGTGCGGTGGCAGGTCCGGCAGCAGTGAAAGCCCAGTTCCCGGATGTTGGCCAGCAGTTTCTCCCCATAGTGGGAAAGATAGGGATGATCGATGAAGTCGAAAAGCACTTTGAAGCGTTTCCCGCGCCGGTGGGTGAAGAAGCCGCAGCGGTTGAGCGCGTCGGTGACCCGTTCGCGCGTTTCCCGCCTGACTGCCGGATCGAGGTTGACCACCCGGTAGACCGTCATGGCGCTCACGCCCAGCTCCCGGGCGATTTCGCGAAAGTTGACGTTGAGACTCCCGGTTCTGCGTTCCATCGTCACCTCCGCGTGGTTTTTCCCCTGCAGAATCTCTGCAAGCCGGGGAGAGAGGATTTCCCGGCTGTCGTCGTCGACCAGACTGAAACGGTTGCCGTCATTCGGCGTGCTCAGATAGTTCCAGGCGCACCAGGGAATGCCGTGTTCCTCCAGCAGGCCGATGAGGTCATTCATCCAGTTCTCCCGGTACTCCAGGCGGCAGTGGCGGATGGTGCCGAATTCGCCGCACCAGAGAGGTGTTTCCGGCCGTTGCCGCTGAAATTCGAATACCGGTTCCAGCAGGTGTTCGAGGTAGGCGCGGTCGATCCGGTCGAATCCGTCGTACCGGGCGGGGTTGCCGTCGACGAGTGCCCGGTATTCCCGATAGGGGCGGCGTCGCCCGGATAGCACATCTTCCGGTTGTAGTAGAGCGGCCCCGGCTGAAGCACACCTTGTTGATGGGTGAATTCAAACGGTTCATAGCAGTGGAAGGTGCAGGCAACCGCCGGATCGTCAAATTGCGGCAGGGCTGAGAGCGTTTCCGGACTGTTCCAGCGGATGCTTCCGACGATGATCCGCCGTTCGGGATTGGCCCTGCGGATTGCCGCGACCGTCCGCTGCGCGAGGTTGTTCCACTGCTCCGGCGGCACGTCGCGTACTTCATTGAGCAGTTCGAAGGCGACGGAATCCGCCTGATGCCAGCGCCGTTCGATCTCCAGCCAGAGATTGATGAAGCGCTCCTGGAGCGCGGCGTCTTCCAGCAGGGTGACCGGTTCGGCGATGTCGCAGTAGTTGCCGATCGCCTTGTGGAGGTTCAGTACGGCGTTCAGACGGTATTTCCGACACCAGCCGAGAAATTCGTCGATTTTCCGGAAGAGCGGTTCGCGCGGGACTCCCGGCGCGGATTCCAGCACGATCTGATCGAATCCGAGGCGGACGTGATCCATCCCCCACGAGGCGATTCTTCGGATATCCTCTTCGGTGATGTAGCTTTCGAAGTGCTCCATGTCGCCGACGGTGATGGGGTGGCGCCACGCTTCCGGGAGCACGTTGAAACGTTTGTAATTGGTCAGCCACCCGCCGATGCCCATGCCACGGCGAAACCCTGCAAAACGATCGATCTCTCTCATCGGAATTCCTTTCAGTTTCCGGTCTTTAACATAGAAGGAAAAACGCCGGTTTGCAATGGGAAAATCCGGAATAAAATGTGAAAGATGTCACATTCCCCTGTCGCACTCCGTGCTGTTTTGCCGCAAAGGTGAAAAAAACTTCTGGAAAGGGCTTGCAATTTTAAAAATTCTCTGCTATTAGTAACCGCGTCGAGCGGATTCACCCGGATTTTGCGCGGAGCTGTTTCAAATTCGGAGCCGGCGGAAAACGCCGAGCCGGGCGGTTCCGTGCCGCCCTTCTCCAGATATTGTCATCTTCGCCGGGAATCGGGGATATTTCGTTTTTCACGAGAAACAACAACGTTCAAACCTGGAAGGGGAATCTTATGACCAAGGCAACCGAGTGCAGAAATTTCGTCATTGCGGGCCATTCCGGCAGCGGAAAGAGCACCTTGTGCGAACTCATGCTCGTCAAGGGTGGTGTCATTCCGCGTGCCGGAAGCATCGATGCCGGGACCACCGTCTCCGACTTCATGGCCGAAGAGCAGGAGCGGCGGTCGAGCATCTATTCGACCTGCTTGAACTGCACCTGGAAAGGGAATCGGTTCTTCTTCGTGGATACTCCCGGATACGGCGAGTTCATCGGGCAGTACGCCGCCGCCGTACGCGCCGCCGACGCCGCATTGGTGGTGCTTGACGCCATCGACGGACCGCAGGTCGGTACCGCCCGGGCCTGGAAGATGTCCAAACAGCGCGGCATTCCCCGGTTCGGCCTGATCAACCGGCTGGACAAGGATCGCGCCGATTTTCGCGGCACGCTTGAAGAAATGCGCAAAAATCACGGTAAAAACGTCATCATTCCGCTCTACTGGCCGGTCGGGGGGGGGGGCGAACTTCTCCCGGGTGGTCAACGTTCTCTTCGACAAGGAGATTCCGGCGGAGATCGCCGATGACGTCGCCGAATGCCGCGGACTCTGGCTCGACGCCATCGCCGAAACCGACGACGACCTCATGATGCGCTACCTTGACGGGGAAGAACTTTCCGACGAGGAGATCCGCACCGGGCTTCGCAAGTCGATCAAGACAGGGCGCACCATTCCGGTTTTCGCCGGCAGTTCGGTCAAGGATATCGGCATTACCGAACTTATGGATGCGATCGTCGAGCTTTTCCCGACGCCGCTCAATTACGTCACCGTCGACGGTGCCAAGCGCAAGATCGCCGACGACACCGACGCAATCGGCGTGGTGTTCAAGAGCATCAATGACCCGTTCGTGGGGCAGCTCACCTTTGTTCGTACGGTTTCCGGCGTGTTCCGGGCGGATTCCGATATTTACAACCTCTCCCGGCCGGGGGGGCAAGGAGCGTTTCGGCACGCTCTTCTTCATGAACGGCAAGAGTCAGGTCAACACCACGGAGGCCGGGCCGGGATCGATCTTTGCAATTGCCAAGCTCAAGGACACCCATATCGGCGACACTGTTTCGAACAGTCAGGGCGAACATGTCCTCCCGGGAATCGTCTTCCCTGAACCGGTCATGTCCTACGCAGTTTCCGCCGCCAAGTCGGGTGAGGATGAAAAGATCACGGCTGGACTTCACAAGATCATCGAATGCATTCCGACGGTCCGGCTCGGGCGTGACGACGAAAACCCATGAACTGCTCCTCTCCGGCATGGGCGACCAGCAGCTTGCGATCGTCTCGAAACGGCTCAAGGATCAGTTTAAGGTCGAGGCGGTTCTTTCCCTCCGAAGATTCCCTACCGTGAGACGATTACCGCCAACGGTGAAGGACACTATCGTCACAAGAAGCAGACCGGAGGCGCCGGCCAGTTCGCCGAGGTCTACCTGCGGATCTCGCCGGCACCCGAATATGAATTCGTCAACGAGGTGGTCGGCGGAACCATTCCCAAGAACTTCATTCCTGCCGTGGAGAAGGGGGTCGCCGAAATGATGGACCGCGGGCCGCTGGTCGGCTGCCATGTCGAAGGGGTCCGGGTGGCGGTCTACGACGGCAAATATCACCCGGTCGATTCCAATGAAATGGCGTTCAAGATTGCGGCCAGAATGGCCTTCCGCGAGGCGATGAATCAGGCGAAACCGGTTCTGCTGGAACCGGTGATGCGGGTTGAAGTGCACATTCCGCACGCCTACACCGGCGACATCACCGGTGACCTCAACCACAAGCGAGGCCGCATTCTCGGCATGGATATGGAAGAGGGCATGGAGGTGGTTCAGGCGGAAGTTCCGCTCGCGGAGATGCACAAGTACGCCACCGAACTGCGCAGTATGACCCAGGGGCGCGGCTCGTTTGAAATGCGGTTTGTCCGTTACGAACAGGTGCCGGCCAACGTCGCCGCCGAGGTGATCGCGAAGCATCAGCAGGAGACTGAGGCGGAATAACTCTCTGCGGAAACAGATCGGGACCGTTTTCCGAAGTTGGAAAACGGTCCCGTTTTTCTGCCGGCGGCAGGGAGGGGGATGCCCCGCTCTCCCTCGCGTGCTGCCGGATCAGCGTTCGCGGTGGTCGATAACCCGGCGGGCCTTGCCTTCGCTCCGCTGAATGGTGTTGGGTGCCACGAGTTTGACGCGGACCCGGATGCCGATCAGTCCTTCGACCGCCGCGGTCAGGCGGTGCTGCAGGTCCTCCATGGAACGCACTTTATCGGAGAAAGAGCTCCTCGTTGATTTCGACGTCCACTTCAATGTTGTCGAGACCGTTTTCGGTGTAGAGGATGATGTTGTAATGCGGCATCGTCCCCTCAATCGAAAGGAGCGCAGTTTCGATCTGCGACGGAAAGACGTTGACGCCGCGGATGATGAACATGTCATCGCTGCGGGAGCTGATCCGTTCGATCCGGCGCAGCGTGCGGCCGCATTCGCACGGCTCGGCGATGATCCGGGTGAGATCGCGGGTGCGGTAGCGGATCATCGGCATGGCGACCTTGGTCAACGTGGTGAGCACCAGTTCGCCGAATTCGCCGTCGGGGAGCACTTCGCCGGTTTCCGGATTGATGATTTCCGGGTAGAAATGGTCTTCGAAGATGTGCATCCCCTTCTGGCAGCGGCATTCGATGCCGACGCCGGGGCCGATGATCTCGGAGAGTCCGTAAATGTCATAGGCTTTGATGCCGGAGGCGGCTTCGATCCGTTTGCGCATCTCCTCCGTCCACGGTTCTGCGCCGAAGAGGCCCGCCTTGATCGGGAGCTTGCGCATGTCGATGCCTTCCGCGGCGGCCTGCTCGATCATGAAGTTGAAGTAGGAGGGGGTGCAGCAGATGGCGGTGGTGCCGAAGTCGCGCATGAGCATGATCTGCCGTTTGGTATTGCCGCCGGAGGTTGGAACCACCGTCGCGCCGAGTGCCTCCGCGCCGTAGTGTGCGCCGAGTCCGCCGGTGAACAGACCGTAGCCGTAGGAGACCTGAATGACGTCGGTGCGGTTGAGCCCGCAGCTGGCCATGGCGCGCTTGACCACCTCCATCCAGACTTCGAGGTCGGAACGGGTGTAGCCGACGACGATCGGTTTCCCGGTTGTGCCGCTGGAGGCGTGGAGCCGGACTACTTCCGACATCGGGACTGCGAACAGGCCGAAGGGATAGGTGTCACGCAGGTCGGCTTTGACCATGAAGGGCAGTTTGGCGATATCGGCGAGGGACCGGACGTCGGCGGGAACGAGTTTGCGCTCTTCCATCCGTCGGCGGAAGAGTTCGACATGATCGTAAGAATGTTGAACCACTTTGCGAAGCCGTTCCAGCTGGAGTTCGCGCAGATAGTCCTGCCGTACGAAATCCAGGGCGCTCAGATCATCATTCAAATAAAGCGAACCCATTTCAAAATCCTCATAATAAAGTTAATCAAAAATATACACCCGCTTGCGGAAAAGCTCAAGTCCCTGATGTGAGATTTTCCGCTCTTTCCTGCCGGCAGGCCGGAGAAATCGCAGGGGAAGTGGTGCGCGGCGCGGGAATCGAACCCGCAAGCCTTGCGGCGCAGGAACCTAAATCCTGTGCGTTTGCCAATTTCGCCAGCCGCGCAGCGGAGAAAGTTTCCGTACTATACCGCCAGAAACGGAAAAATCAATTCCGGGATGCGGATTTTTCACTCTCTGCTTTGGTCTCCGGCAGCTTCACCGGCGGCACATCGAATGCTCCGGTGAGTTCCGTGCCGTGGCGGTAGGCCCAGATTACGCTCATGAGGGCGATGAAGCCGCCGACTAAATAGGCGCAGTCGAGGTTCAGACCGAAGCCGACCGGGCCGCCGTGCGCCGGGCTGATCCAGAGGATGTAGGTTGCCACAATGAAGGTCATGAATGCCCCGGGTACCGCGGTGACCCAGCCCGGTTTCCGGCGCGAAACCAGCCAGACGGTGACTGCGGTCAGCGTACAGGAGGCGAGCACCTGATTGCCCCAGGCAAAATAGTTCCAGAGCTGGTTGAATGTTTTGGCACTCTGGTTCGACCACCAGAGCAATCCGGAGACGATGGCAATCAGCGGCAGGCAGAGCGTAATCCGGTTGCGGATCGATTTCTGATCGACGCCGACGATCTCCGCCAGGCTGAGCCGCATGCTGCGCATGGCGGTATCTCCCGAGGTGATGGCGAGGATGATGACGCTGATGACGGTGATCGCTCCGACGCCGCGCCCGAGGAAGTGGGTGGTGATTTCCGTGAGGACGTTGGTCGGATTCTCCGCCATCATCTGCGGGAAGAGGTTGTAGATCGCCAGCCCGGCGGCGGCCCAGATCATGCCGATGACCCCTCGACCACCATCATGCCGTAGAAGCTCGACCGCGCCTGCTTTTCATGCTTCATGGTTCGCGCGATGATCGGCGACTGTGTGGCATGGAATCCGGAGAGGATGCCACAGGCGATGGTGACAAAGAGCATCGGCAGGATCGGCATGTTGTTCTCCGGGGTGAACATCGCGGCCTTGAAGGCGGCGCTCTCTTCCAGCAGGGCGGGATTGCCGATCGCCTCATACATCAGCACGCCGAAGATCGCCAGTGTGCCGAGGATCAGCATGGCGCCGAAGAGCGGATAAACCGAGCCGATGATCTTGTCCACCGGGAAGAGGGTTGCGGCGATGTAGTAGAGAAAAATGCAGAGAACCGCGGTCCAGAAGAGCGCGTCCGAAGGCCAGAAGCCGTCGATCAGCCGGGCCGGAATGTTGATGAAGACTGCAACCACCAGCAGAAGCAGAAAGATCATGAAGAGTGAAAAGATGAAATAGAAGGTCTTTCCGGTGGTCATCCGGATGAGGGCGGGCAGATTGGCGCCGTCGTGGCGCAGTGACATCATGCCGGCGGTGAAGTCGTGAACCGCGCCGCCGATGATGTTGCCGATCGGGATGATGACGAAGGCGATCACGCCGAACTTGATTCCGAGAATGACGCCGATCACCGGACCGACGCCGGCGATGTTGAGCAGCTGGATGAGCATGTTCTTCCAGTGGGGCAGTTCGACATAATCGACGCCATCAGCGCGGGTTTTTCGCCGGAGTGGGGCGGTCGTCCGGCTCCAGGATGTTCTCGATGAATTTCCCGTACGTGCAATACCCGACGATCAGAATCGCCAGCCCCAGAAGAAACAGCAACATGATTACCTTCCCCGATGAGTTGATTTGTTCCATACCGGTAACGGATTAATATACATCAGCGGGGAAAGAATTGCAACTTTTTTCGCGGAAGAGTTCTCAGCAGCAGGGCTCCTGCGGCACCAGCCGGACCCCTTCCGGCAGGCGGATTTCCGGCGCTTTGCCCGCTTCCTGTTCGATCGTGACCGGGCCGCGGGGCGTCGGTATGCCTATGCGCATCCATTGCAGCCCGGCAAGCCGGGGGGTGACCGGAGTTCGCCGCCGCCCGGCGACAGGAAACGGACGCCGGAGAGAGTCTCGCTCAGCCAGAAGCAGGGCGCGGAGGCCCAGCCGTGGCAGAGACTGTGGCGCAGCCCCTTGTAGCAATAGTTGCCGTAATCCGCATGAAGGTCGCGCACTCCGGGCGGGGGCAGTTCGTCGATGCGGCCGGAGTTCTCCAGCCAGTCGAGGTTGAAATCCTCCCAGAAGGTGGTGGCGCCGCGGTCGATCATCGCGCCCCAGTAAGAGCGGATCAGTTGAACTCCTTCCTCGATTTTTGTCCAGTTGGGCCATGGCGTCGAGCACGAAGGCTCCGCCGAAGGTGCTGATGTTTTTCCCGGGGGGGGAGGAGGAGGGTTTCGCTCCGGTCGGCGATTCCGCCGAGGATCTGGAGGGCGGCGGCGGTTTTGTTTCCCGTGCATTCGGGGCGATGGTTTGAAAGCCGGGTGATGGTGGTGCGGCAGAGTTCCAGAAGCTGTCTGTCTCCGAGGGCGGCGGCGAGTTCGGCTCCCCGGCGGAAGGCGAACGCCATCAGCCCCTGCAGACCGGCGTGCTTGGCGACGTCGTCGTCGTTGCTCGGCCAGTCGAGAAACCGCCGTCCCGGAAGGTGTTCTGCGCCGGCTTCATCGATATAGGAGGCGAACTGTTTCGCGAGATTGCGGAGGTAGGAGTGCTGTTCCTTCCAGGTAATCCAGTCTGCCGGAGACGCGGAAGTATTCGCTCTGGCAGACAATCCACCAGAGTGAGTAGCTGGTGATGTTGTTCATCGTCGCGGGCAGGGGGGTGTCGTCGCGGACATAATCGAGGCTCCGGGGGAGGATTTCGTGGCAGCCATAGGCGGCGATTACGCTCTTGAGTTCGGGATAGAGGTCGCCCATCCAGACCAGCCGGTCTCGCTTGACTCCGTCGAAGAGGTAGTTGCCCATGCAGAGTCGCACCGTGCGCCGTGCGGTCTCCCAGATCAGATTGAGGCGCGGATCGCTGCATTCGAAGGAACCGCACTCTTCTGCCGGGCATTCGAGTGAGACGGCGAGAATGTTCTGGAGCGTGAGCGGTTCGAGCGCGTCGATGCGGAGGAAGCGGAACCCGGTCGTGCCGTATTCAAAAGTCCCCAGCGCGGGAAGCTGCAGTTCGGTGTCGTGGATGGCGTGGGTCTGGTCCGGGCTCCCCATCGCCTCCGACGCGGACTCTCCGAACCGCAACCGGCAGCGTCCGGCCGACCGGGTGACGATTGCCGCGCCGCCGGCGAGTTCGCAGCCGAAGTCGAGCAGGAGAGCGCTTCCTGCGGGGAGCTGGATGTCATGATCCGCTCGAAACGAACACTGGCACTGCTCTCTGCCGATCAACCGACTGCCGTCGCAGCCGGAACTCCCCACAATACGGCGGACGGGCTGATAACTCTTGCGGTACTGAAATGAATTCATTTTCTCTGCCTTTGAACGAATTGTTGCCGGGGGCTGAACATCTTCGGAGGAATTTCGGCCCGCTCTTCCGTCACTATACCGGATTTTCAGTTTTTTTCCATGAACTTTATCACAAAAAACAGGAGAAAATCACCGGAATATCGTCTGGAATCTCACTGAAAACGGCGCATTTGAGCAGACGGCCGACGCAGAACCTGGTGTTTCTGCAGGCGTCTCCCCGAGTCTTTTTCTGCGTTGCGGTGATGCCGCCAACCCCGGCGAAACATTGCGTTTTCGGAGCGTCCCGCCCGTTTCACTCTGAAAAAATGGAAAAATCCTGCGAGTTGTCATTGATTTTTTCTCCGGAATGCGGTATGCTATAAAAAACGCAATCGGCAAAGACATCAGGAACCACAGCATACTGCGAAACCCATAGGGAAACCATCACAGGTCGGATTATGGAGCGATTCAGGGGAGCTGTACCGTTTTGTCAAACCGTATCGCGGACTGCTGGGAGTAAGCATTATCTTCCACATGTGCAGCACCGGTCTCGGGCTGCTGATGCCGCTGGTTCTCAAGGTCATCATCGACAAAGCGCTCGGTGGAGCCGATCACAGTCTTCTCTTCGTGCTGCTCGGCGGGGTGATCCTGCTCTACTGGGTGCGGGCGTTCTTCTTTTACGCGAGCAACTATTTCACCAACTATCCGGTGCAGCGGATGCTCTTTGATCTGCGGGTCAAGCTTTTCAAGCATCTGCAGAGTCTGTCGCTGCGTTTCTACCAGGAATATCGGACGGGGAAACTGATTTCCAACATCCTGACCGACGTGGCGGCACTTCAGGCGATGATTTCGACGGTGATCGTCGGAATGGCCTCCAATCTTTTTTCTCTGCTTTTCGTAAGCGTCATGCTGATCGTGCTCAGCCCGAAGCTGTCGCTGATCTGTGCGGTGATGCTGCCGGTGGTGTACTTCGTGTTTTCCCGGTTTCGGCGTTCGCTGCGCCGCCGTTCGATGATGTTGCGCGAACACATGTCGGAAGTCTCGGCGAACCTCGCGGAAGTCATCAACGGCATCAAGGTGGTGAAATCCTTCGGCAAGGAGCGTTCCGAGAACCGGAACTTCATGGAGAAACTCAAACCGACGTTCGACATGTCGCTCAATCTCTCCATGCGGAGCATCACCCTGTCGATTGTGATGGATCAGCTCATGATCTACAGTCTGGTTTCGGTGCTCGGGTTCGGCGGCTACATGGTCTCGGAAGGGGAGATGACGGTCGGTGAACTGGTGGCGTTCTACACCTATATGCAGATGTTCTTCGGTCCGGTGGCCGCGTTGACCAACTTTGCTCCGGCGATCAGCGAAGGGAGCGTCAGTGCCGAACGTCTGCTCAATCTGATGGATGCCGTTCCGGAGATCAAGGAGCGTGAACACAGCGTTCATCTTCAGCACTCCGACGGTTACGTGGTGTTTGACCGGGTGGGGTTTCAGTATGCGCCGAACCGTCCGGTGCTGGACTCCTTTTCTCTGGATATCGAACCGGGGCGGAAGGTGGCGCTGGTCGGGCCCTCCGGATCCGGGAAATCGACGGTGGCGAGTCTGTTGATGCGTTTCTTCGACGTCAGCCGGGGGCGGATCCTGCTCGACGGAATCGATATCCGCGATCTCTCCACGGAGTCTCTGCGCCGCCATATCGGCATTGTGCTGCAGGAGTCCTTTCTGTTCAGCGGTACGATTGAAGAGAATATCCGCTACGGCAAGCCGGACGCCTCCTTCGAAGAGGTGGTGGAAGCCGCGAAAATGGCCAATGCTTACGAATTCATCCGTGAGCTGCCCAACGGATTCGGACCGAGGTGGGGAGAACGGCGTTTCGCTTTCCGGCGGTCAGAAGCAGCGACTGGCCATCGCCCGTACAGTACTTCACAATCCGGCCGTACTGATCCTTGACGAAGCGACCAGTGCGCTGGATACGATTTCCGAATCTGTGGTGCAGCAGGCGCTGGACAAACTGATGGAAAACCGTACGACGATCATCATCGCCCATCGGCTTTCGACGGTGCGCAACGCCGACTGCATCGTGGTGCTCAAGGACGGGCGGATTGCTCCAGATGGGCCGTCACGAGCAGCTTCTGCTTCAGGATGGCCCCTACCGCAGTCTCTATGCGATGCAGCTCAAGGAGCAGAAGGAGCATGATTCGCCCAGCTATGAGGCGGGCCGGTTCGGAACACTCCGCGGAAGCGCGGGGAAGGAGGCAACCTCATGACGGTACCGGTTCATAAGTCCGGATTTCGCTGGACGCTGCATCTTTTGCCGTGGTCGGTTTCTGTCTGTTGGTGCTGATTCTCGGCGGAGTGGTGGCGCTTTTCGTGGTCGAGATTGAGGATGTGATCTACGCCGACGGGAAGATTGTTTCCGAGTTGCCGTTCGACATCATCAGCCACGTGGACGGGCGGGTGATCCGGCTCAATTTCGAAGAAGGCGCCGATGTCAGGGCTGGAGAGGTGATTGCGCAGATCGATTCGATGCAGTACGAAGAGGAGTACGTCGCCATCGAGTCGGCGATCCGGGAGTATGAGGCCGAGCGAGACGTCAAGGCAGCGGAGCTCGCTGCGCTGGAAAGCAATCCGCTGCCGAAGGAGCTCTGGTATGCGGAGACCAATTTGCGGGAGACTGAAGAGCGTGCCAAACGAACCGGAGCACGTCTGATTCGGCTTCAGCGGTTGCGTTCGACCAACGCCATTTCACAGAAGGAGTTCGAAGATACCGAGATCGAAAACATCAAAACGCAGGCGGAGGTCGCCCGGGCCCGGGAAAATTTCGAAAAGGTGAAGTCGGGCCTGGGGGAGAAGAACATCGAAAAGGCGCGCCGCGACATTGCACTGGTGCAGGCGAAGATCGATGGTCGTCGTGCGGCACTGAAGCTGGCTGCCCGTCATCTGGATGATTGCCGGATTGTGGCTCCGTCGGACGGGCGCCTGGTCAGCATCCCCTGCAAGTTCACCATGTATGTGGAAAAGGGAAAAGTCGTGGCGAAAATGTCCTCCGGGAAAGAGATTCATGGACTTGCCTACGTCAATGAAGGGGTGGTGCGGAAGGTCCGCCCCGGTCAGAAGGTGCGCATTTCCAGCGGCGTCTTCAACCGGCTGGAATTCGGCAGCTTCGAAGGCACGGTCGAACGGGTGTACGATACCCCGGAAGAGGGACAGAATGCCGCCGGGACCAAATATCCTGTCGAGATCCGCATCGAGCCGCGCGGTCGTAAACTCAAACTTGGCTCCACTGCGGGTTTGCGATCGTCGCAGGTCGTGAACCGGTAATCTACTCTTTCCTCGGCATGTCCCGCGAAGATTTTCAGCGCCGCCGCGCCGAGCGTGAGGCGTTGAAGAAGAAGCTCTGAATCGGACCGTTTCCCCGCGTGTGCCCCGCCGGGAATGGTTCTGGATTCAGCCGGAGCGGTCTGCAGTTCAGCGGTAGAGGGAGTTGCCGGCGGCGTCGATCGCGACCACCAGCGGGAGGTTCTCCACCTCCAGCCGGTAGATCGCCTCCGGGCCGAGCTCGGGAAACGCGACGATTGAACAGCTGCGGATGCATCGGGCGATCAGTGCGCCCGCGCCGCCCGTCGCTGCGAAGTAAACCGCGCCGTACCGCTTCATTGCTTCCACGACCGCCGTCGAACGGTTCCCCCTTTCCGATCATGCCGCGCAGCCCGCACTCGGCGATCAGCCGGGGCGAATAGGCATCCATCCGACCGCTGGTGGTGGGACCGGCGCTGCCGATCACCCGCCCTGGCGGAGCGGGACAGGGGCCGACGAAATAGAGAGTCTGCCCATTCAGCTCGACCGGGAGTGGCGCCCCTGGTCGAGCAGGGCGACCAGCCGGCGGTGCGCAGCGTCCCGGCCGGTCCAGATGACGCCGGAGAGGTGGACCCGGTCTCCGCAGTGGAGTGAGCGAACCTGTTCTTCGGTGAATGGCGTGGAAAGAGAAATGGTGTTCATAACGTCACCTCCGCATGTCTTGCCGCGTGGCAGTTCAGATTGAGCGCCACCGGCATGCTGGCAATGTGGCAGGGATGAAAATCGATGTGAACCGCGAGGCTGGTGATGTCGCCGCCCAGCCCCTGGGGGACCGACGCCGGTGGCGTTGATCTTTCAAGGATCTCCTGCTCGAGAGCCGCGTAGCGGATCCGGATTGGGTTGACCGAGCGGGCGCAGCAGAGCACGTTTGGCCAGCAGGGCCGCTTTCTCCATGGTGCCGCCGATTCCGACGCCGACAATGGTGGGGGGGACAGGGGTTTCCTCCCGCATTCCGGACGGTTTCGACGACGAAGTTGACGACTCCCGTCTTGCCGTCCGACGGTTTGAGCATCCGCACGGCGCTCATATTTTCCGAACCGCCGCCCTTGGGAGCGAGGATGATTCGCAGCTGGTCGCCCGGCACCAGTTCCAGATGGATTACCGGAGGTGTGTTGTCCGTGGTGTTCTTCCGGTCGAAAAGCGGATCGTTGACGATCGATTTGCGCAGGTAGTGTTCCCCGTAGCCGCGGCGGGTGCCTTCGGTGAGCGCTTCGGTAAGCGTACCGCGGTCGAGGCGCACCGCATCACCGAGTTCGATGAAGAAGACGGCGAATCCGGTGTCCTGACAGAGCGGCATCCGTTCCTCGCGGGCGATGCGTGCGTTTTCCAGATACTGGTCGAAAAAGTCTCGCGCGGTTTCGCCGCGTTCTTTCTCCCGACCGGACTGGAGAGCCTTCAAAACATCGGACGGCAGGTCGCAGGCGGCCTTGCCGCAGAGGTCCGCCACCGCGTCGGCGACGGCGTCGAAAGAGAGAATTCGAATGGGATTCATGATGGTGATGCGCCTCACATTACAACTTCACATAATGTTTCTGGATTTCCGGAGTGCGTTCGGCAATGTTGGAGAGGTGGTCGCCGATCTTGGCGAGTTCCCCGAGCATTTCGATGAAGATGACGCCGTTGGCCATCGTGCAGTTCCCCTTGCGCAGCCGATCGATGTGGGCCGATTCGAACTTGTCGGCCATCTTGTTGATTTTGCGTTCATCCTTGAGGGCGAATTTAACCATTTCCGGATTGTCGCTGCCGAGGGCGGCGATGACGTTCTTCGCCTGGTCGTTGAGGACTTCCCACATTTTGCGGAGGTCTTTTTTCCCGGCTTCGGAGAGTTTCTTGTCATTTTTGATCAGTCGGGCGGCAAGTTGAAGGATCAGTTCGGTATGGTCGGCAATGCGCTCGGCGTCGTTGGTGCAGTGCATCAGCAGGGGAACGAGTTCAGACTGCGGCTCGGTAAGCTGTTTGCGGGTGATCTGCACGAGATAGGCGGTGACGTCGGCCTGCATGGCGTCGATGCGCTCCTCGGCGGCGGCGAGAGCTTCGCAGCGTTCCTTATCCGAAACGGCAGGAAGAAACTGTTTGTTGACCGCTTCATCGACCATCGCCCAGGCGTCCTTGACCATCTTGCGGATGGCGCTGACGGTCTGCTTGAGGGCGATGGAGGGGTGTTCAGCAGGCCGGGTTCAAGAATTTTGATCTTGATCTTGGAATCTTGCGGGAGCGGCAGCAGCCAGTTGCACAGCGCGGCGAATTGCTTCAGGAATGGCAGCAGCACGATGACCACCGTGACGTTGAAGAAGGTGTGCGCCATGGCGATATGACGCTCGACGTTCTGCGGAATCGCCGCGAACACATCTCCCGGGGTGATGGCGTTGATGAAATAGAGAAATACCGGTATCCGTTCCGGACCGTAGGGAACGTAGAAGAGGATCAGCATCAACAACACGCCGAAGACGTTGAACAGGGGTATGGGCGAGCGCCGCCTGCTTGGCCACCCGGTTGGCGGCGGCAGCCGCCAGCATGGCGGTGATGGTCGTGCCGATGTTGGTGCCCAGCAGCAGGGGGAACCGCGGTGTAGAAGTTGATGAGTCCGCTTCCCGCCAGCGCGAGGACGATACCCATCGCGGCGGAGCTGGACTGAATCAGAACCGTTGCCGCGATGCCGATGCCGATTGCGCCCAGCACCGCGCCGAGAGGCATCCAGTTGCCCGGTTCGGCGGGCATGCAGTCAAATGCCTTGAAGAACTCCTTGAAACTTGGAAAGTCTCCGAGAACCCGCAATTCATCGCTCATCATGGTCATACCGAAGAAGAGCAGTCCGAATCCGAGGAGGGTTTCCCCATCCATTGATTTCTCGTTTTTTCGAGAGGGTGATGAGAAATCCGAGAGTGATTGCCGGGAGTGCGAGTCCGGAGAGATTGAAGGAGATGATCTGGGCTGTGACCGTCGTCCCCACGTTGGCGCCGAAGATGATGCCGATCGCCTGAGTGAGGGTGAGCAGTCCGGCGTTGATGAAGCCGATCACCATGACGGTGGTGGCGCTGGAGGACTGGATCACCGCTGTGACCAGGGTTCCAGCCAGCACGGCGACGATGCCGTTCCGGGCGAAGAACTGGAGGATTTTCTTCATGTTCTCGCCGGCGACTTTCTGAATGCCGTCGCCCATGAGTTTCATGCCGAAGATGAAGAGGGTGAGTCCGCCGAGCACTGCGATGACGACGGCCCAGAGATTGAAGCCGAGCAGCTTGATGGTTTTGCTCCGGATGAGGAACCCGGCGTCCGGATCGACCACTTCGATGCCGACCTGATAGATGCCGGTTTTCTGACCGAGTTTGACGCTGGTTTTGGCGACTCCCTTCTCATCGGTGATGACGGTCGGCGAGAGAATGGAGGCGTTGCTGGTCGCCCCTTCGCTGGTGGCGAGCAGTTTGAAGTTGACCGGAACTCCGGCGGCTGGTTTGTCATCTTTCTGCAGTCTGACCTCGACGGAGTTGTCGCCGACTGTTCCGGTGCGGTACTCCTCTTCGTCTCCCTTTGATCTGCATGCCGGAGATCAGACGGAGCGTGATGCTTTGCTTTCGAACCCCACCGGAATAATTTTGAGGTACTGATCTCCGGTTTTGCGTCCGGCGCGGACTTTCGTTGCGGCCAGACCGCCGGCGTCGCTGATCGTTTCCGCAGGGGAGGACGGCGAGGTCGGAGCCGTCGACCGGCACGAAGAGCACCCGGACTCCTTCGACCGGGGCGCGGCTGCCTTTGCCTCCGAGCAGGCCGGGCACCTGCGGCCCGAGCAGTTCGACCCGGATTTCCCGGGGGAATTCGCGACCGGGGAGGGCGCATTGTTCATCTCCCTGCATGACGCGGATCAGATCGACGGAGCGTGCTCTGCCGTCGGAGCAGCCGGAGAGCAGAGCGATGAAGGGCAGCAGCAGTAGGGCGGCGACGCCGGCGAAGCGGTGGCGAAACGGCATAGTATAACCTGCGTTGGAATTGATGTTGTGGATCCTTTTTTGCGCCCGGACAATTTTCAACCGGGCTGTCACTTTCTACAAATATAGTGCCGAATTGGAATCTTCTCAAGCCTTTTTACGAAGTTTAAGCAGAGAAATTCTTGCAAAAAGCGCTAAGAAGTGCTATCGTTTATCAATGGTAATGAAGCCGTGTCTCAGTGAGGCGGTTCCCCGGTTGTGGAAATCCGGTGTTCCGGCAGACTGCCGGTTGTTGGCGAGAAGGTGGGAAAACGTTCCCGGCGGACGGGGCGATGAGGAGAGAAATGCAGTTGGAGACGACGGCGGAGAAGGAGTTGCGGCGAGGAGGTCCGGTCCTGGCGGAAAGCCGCAGGTTTCTGGTGAAACTTGCGGAGAATGCGGCGGAGCTGGAGCAGGCGTTTCGACTTCGGTATGATGTGTTCAAACTGGAGCAGGGGCGGATGGCTTCTCTGGCGAGCCGGATCGATCGTGACGAGTTCGACGACTATTGCTCTCACCTTCTGGTGGTGGATCGCGATTCCGGCCGGGTGGTGGGAACCTATCGGATGCAGTTCGGTACAACCGCGCTGGCCGGGCGGGGTTTTTACTCCGAGCAGGAGTATGAGATCACCGGACTCCGGGAGCTGGCGTCCAGGGTGCTGGAGGTGGGGCGTTCGTGCGTGGATCCCTCCTTTCGTTCCGGGGCGGTGGTTGCCATGCTCTGGGAAGGGATTGCGGAAGCTCACCGGCGGGCGAGATTCCGTTACATGCTCGGCTGCGTCAGTCTGGAACATACCAACGGTGCGATCGGCTGGGCGCTCTATGAGGAACTGCGGCGTGCCGGGCAGCTTACGACGGCGATCTCCACTCTGCCGAGGCCGGAATTCGAGCTGGCGCGTCCGTCGGAGCGGGAAATCGCTGCGGTGAATCTGCGAGGAGAAATTCCTCCACTGTTCAAGGGATATCTCCGGATCGGCGCAAAAGTTGCCGGTGTGCCGGTGCTGGATCGCGAATTCGGTTCGATCGACTATCTGATCTGGTTTGATTTCACCGAATTGCCGGATAAATATGTAAAACATTTCAACGTGTGAGAGTCGGGAACTCATGGCATTGATTCGACGGCTGGTGCGGGCGCTGCTGCTTTTTGCTGGTTTCTCATCCTGACGATCTGGGTGGCTCTGATCAACCGGAAAAGGGGTGGGACGGTGTGGCGAAAGCGGCGGCCTGGACTCGGCTCTGGGCCCGTGGCAGCGCGCGGATTGCCGGTCATCGAATCACCGTGTACGGGGGACCCGGAGGCGTTTGAAGGCGGTTTGATTGTCGGCAACCACCAGGGATACCTTGACATTGTGGCGCATGCGTCGATTTTCCGAATACGTTTCGCGCCGAAAAAGGAGATTCGTTCCTGGCCGTTTCTCGGATTTATGATCAGCTTGAACCGTCCGGTCTGGATCGACCGGAAATCCCGGCAGAAATCGAAAGAGACGGCTGAAGAGATGGTGGCGACCATGCAGAACGGCATTGCGATGCTGGTCTATCCGGAAGGAACCAGTACCGACGGGCAGCATGGACTGCTGCCGTTCAAATCGACGCCGTTTGAGGCTGCTGCGGAACTCTCGTTGCCGATTCAGCCGACCTTGCTTTTTACGAAGGGGTGCCGAAGCAGACGGAGCCGCTCGCCTGGTATGGTGACCAGAAGCTGCTGCCGCATGTCTGGCGCATTCTCGGTTTGAAGGAGATTCGGATGCGGGTTTACGTTCTGCCGGTGGTGTATCCGAAATCGGGCGAGAACCGCAAGGAGCTGGCGCTTCGCGTACACGATCTGATGGAAAAAGAGTATTGGAGGGTCAAAGACGATGTCTAGGATCGAAAAGCTTTACCGCGGTACGCTGTCCGCCTGGGGAATGCTGATCGACTTTCCGTTGCCGGAATATTTTCGTCGGCAGCTCGGGCGTGGGGCGGATTCTCTCTCTACCGCATGCGGATTTCCTCTGGTCGGTGTGGCGGTGGGAATCCTGCTGGCGATTGCCGCCGGATTTTGTTCCGTGGTGTTCAATCCGGTGGGCGGGGGGCATCGTTTTCGCATTGCTGGCGGCGGCATTTCTGGAGTTCAAGGATTCTGGGCGGGGCGCCGCGCTGCTCGGGTCGTTCCTTCTGCTTCGGCAGCGGGGAGTGCCGGCGGCTGAAGCGCTGCCGCGACTCAATTCCGATCTCGTCGGGCTGAATAATGTGATGGCCGGGCTCTTCCTGGGGATTCTGGAAGCGTTGAAACTCTCTTTTTTGTTTCTGCTCTGCTTTTTTCAGGCGAAGCTGTGGATTGTCGCGGTGCTTTCCGGCGCATTTTTCGTGCAGGCGTTTCTGGCGATGCAACCGTCTGCGGACGGTGCTCCGCCATTGCTTCCGGTCGCGCCGGAGAACCGGATGCGGCTGTGGCGTCTCTGGCTCGTGCTCTATGTGTTGCTGATGCTTGCCTTTCCCGTCGGCATGATCGGCGCGGCGGCCGTGGTCTATTTCTGCGCGACAGGCCTGGCCAGGTATTTCGAAAAGAATTGCGGCGGAGTTACTTCCGATCTGATTACGCTGTCCGGAGCCGTGACCGAATTGCTGCTGCTGCTGGTCGGCATCCTGCTCGCGCTGCATCTGCCAGCCTGACTCAGGCCTTAGGGCGACTGTCGGAAGGCTGCGCGGTGGAGATGGCGGGCGGCATCCTGCGAAATATCTTCCGTTCCGGATCGATTGCATCGAAGATTGCGATTAAAATCAGTGCCGGCAAGAGACAAAGCAGCCAGCAGGCGTTTCCGAAGAGATGGAGCAGGGTGGTGATTCCGAGGAGCAGCGCGGCCCGGCGGCGTCCGCGCGCCGCCAGGAGGGCAACTCCGGCTGCGGCGAGCAGCAGCATAATGGTTTCCGGCCAGTGGAAGCCGTTGTGGCGCAGAATCATCCGTAACGGTTCCTCCAGGTAAAAACTCCAGTTTCCCGCCGAGAGGTTGCTTGGGGCGACAAACCATCCTGCGATGACCGCCGCAGTGCCGGCGGCGTCCGGCAGCCGGAAGTTCTTCCAGATTCCCGAGGCGGCGACGGCGAGGCAGAGTGCGGGAAATGCGGTCAGAATGAAGCGGACCGGGTCATCGGTGCCGTGACTGTAGGCGAAAAAAGAAGAGCGTGACCGGCATGATCCAGAGGAGCAGTTCCAGGCGCAGTTTCCGGTCATGCATCAGCAGGAGCGAGAGGAGTGCGAGGCTCCAGAGCGTGCTGTTGGCGCTGATGTAGAAGATGCTGGTCAGCTCGACGAAAATCCAGGCGAGATAGGTGTGTGAGCCTTCCGCGTAATTGGTATAGGAGAAACGCAACGGATTGCCGAACCCATGTAGATTCACCAGCAGCTGAGGGAAAAAGCCGACCAGGAAAGCGGTGAATCCTGCCGCCAGCGCGGCGGGGAGCATGGCTCGGGTGAAATAGTCCCGCCGGTGGAAGAATGCCACGGCGGCGAAGGCCGGCAGAAAAAGGATGTTGTTGATGCGGAAGAGGCAGGCGATTGCGAAGAGAAACGCGGAGAGCGCTGCGCTTTTCCATGAAACCGGCAGATAGAGCAGTGCGGTCATGGCGAGGAGCACGGTAAAGGTGGACGGGGTGTCGCTCATAGCGTTGAAGCCGCAGCCGATCAGGTTGATGTAGTGTTGATAGGTGAACCCGGTGCTGGGCATGCCGAGCCAGGATTGAAATTCCCTGTGCACGAAATCCGGCTGATGGTGACACAGGAAGGGAAGAACCGCCCAGAGCAACATGGCCCCGAAGGCGATCCGGGAGCTGCCGGTGAGCCGCCTGCCGATCAGGAAGCCGAGTCCGAGCGAGAGCGGCGCGAGAAGGAATCCCTCCACCCGGCAGAGCGGCAAAAGAATGTCGGTGAGGTTGCGGGTGCCGGAAAGGAGTTCAAACGGCAGATAGAAGAGGCTGGTGCCGATCGTAAAGTGCCAGCGCCGAGAGAAATCGCCCGCGAGAAAGTCGGTCAAGTTGGCGTAGTACCCCGGTTCATCCGCCGGATTCGGCATCATGTTCTGTCCGGCGTTGACCAGAAACAGCAGAAGAAACTGGCGGAGAAGAATGGGAGTGAGTGCGAGAAAAAGACAGCCGCGACATCCCGGTTCATTCCGGAATTTCCATGCGGCGGCAGCGGCTGCGAGCACTCCGCCGGCGAGCAGCGGCAGCAGAGTGAGCCGCCACCACTCGACGACGTTGCCGGAGCGGAACGTTCCCCGCTCGGTTGCGGTGAGATGAAAGTTGACATATCCGGTCTGACCATCCGGCAGCAGAAGTTCGCTGAACCGGTGGTAGCGGGCGAGCGGATGGCGTGAAACCAGAATGAGCTTTTCCGCTTTTTCCTCCGCCTGAAAGGCCCGGCCGGCGATTCCGATCAGGGGGCGTCGAACGAGGGGGCGCGGAAGATCGGAGTCGCCGGTTCCACCGTTACCATGCGTCCGGCCTGCGCGGCAAATGCCGCGCCCGCGACGACAAGGAGAATGAAGAGCCGCCGAACGCCTCGCCTCATAAGCTCTTATTCCGGTTTGGCCGAACGGCACATCAGGTTGCGGATGGCGGTCGGCACGTCGCGTCCTTCGTAGAGGATCGCGTAGATCTCGTCGATGATCGGAGTTTCCGCACCGGTTTTCCGGGCTAGGGTGAAGGCGCCCCGCGCGGTGGGAACTCCTTCGGCGACCACCATCCCCATCGACTGGAGGATTTCCGGAAGTTTTCTGCCGCGTCCTAGTTCTTCGCCGACGTGGCGGTTACGGCTGTGTCCGCTGGTGCAGGTGACGATCAGGTCGCCGATGCCGCTCAGCCCGGAGAAGGTCTGCGCCTTGCCGCCCAGAAGTTCGCCGAGACGGCCCATTTCGGAGATGCCCCGCGTCATCATGGCGGCTTTGGGATTGTCGCCGAGCTTCATTCCGTCGATGATTCCGGCGGCGATGGCCATGACGTTCTTGGAGTGCGCCGCCGAGCTCGACACCGACCACGTCGGCGGAGGTGTAGACCCGGAAATTGTCATTGAGAAAGATCCGCTGCACCAGCGCCGCGTCGGCAGGATTCTCCGCCGCCGCCACCACTGCGGTTGGAACGCGGCGCGAGACCTCTTCCGCGTGGCTGGGGCCGGAGAGGACGGCGTACCGGGTGCGCCCGAGCACTTCGGTGACCATTTGGCTGATGCGCAGCCAGCTCTCCACTTCGATCCCTTTTGCGACGTTGACCAGAAGCTGCCGTTCCGGAGAGAGGAGCGGTCGGAGCTGATTCAAGACGCTGCGCAGATACTGGGTCGGTGTGGCGAGCAGCAGCAGTTCGCGCCCGCTGACCGCCTTGCCCATCTCCGGCTCGAAGTGGAGTTCCGGAGGCAGTTTTACCCCGGGAAGAAACCGGGAGTTTTCCCGGGTGCGGGCCATTTCGTCGAGGTAGTCGGAGAAGGGGCCCCACTGTGTGACTTCGTGACCATTGGCAACAAGATTCAACGCGAGCGCGGTGCCCCACGCTCCGTCGCTGAGTACGGCGATTCTCATTTGGCGTCTCCGTGTTTTTTCTTTTCGAAGCGGCTTTCCGTACCGTTCAGCAGCCGCGCAATATTGCTCCGGTGGCGATAGATCGCCAGCAGACTGATCAGCAGAAAGAATCCGATGGTGACGCCGGAAGTCGCGGTCGCCCCGCCGATGCCGCAGAGGGCGAGAAGAATTGCCGTACAGGGCAGTACGACGGCGGCGACGATGCTGGCGAGCGAAACGTAGCGCCAGACGAGAAAGACGATCACCCAGCTGACGAATGCGATGAGCAGTGGATACGGCGCCAGCGCGAGGGCGACGCCCGCGGCGGTGGAGACCCCTTTGCCTCCCTTTGAATTCGAGGTAGACCGGGAACATGTGTCCGGCGATGGTGGCGGCTCCGGCGGCGAGGGCCACGACCGGTTCCCCGGGGCAGAGGAGTCCGGCGAGATAGACCGGCAGAATTCCCTTGAGAAAGTCGAGGAAGAAACAGAGCTTGCCCGCGGTTTTGCCGACGGAACGGGTGACGTTGGTGGCGCCGATATTTCCGGAACCGACCTTTCGGATGTCGATGCCGTGAAGTTTGCCGATCAGAAAGCCGAATGGGATGGCTCCGATGAAATAGGCTGCCACAGGAACCGCGAAATGCCATGCGTTCATAAAAAACCTGTCTTTTTCTGATTGAAACGGCGGTCGAGCCGCATTATTTTATATCCAGTATAAAATATGCCTCGAATCCATATGTTTTTCAACCGTTGCGGGAGGGTTTCATGAATAAAATTGCACGTTTGATTCTCGCTTCCGGAGAGAGCTCGCCGGATATGCGCTACGCCGCCGGATTTTCGACGCCGGACGAGTTCCTCTACTTCAGCACCGACCGGGAGCGCGGCGTCATCTGTTCCCCGCTGGAGTTCAGCCGGGCGGTTGCGCAAACGCGCGACGGAGTGACCGTCCATGCCGAGGCGGAGTTCGGCGGGCCGGACCGGCTGGAGATGCTGACCCGTCTTGCGGCATCTCTGGGCGTGGCGGGATACCTTGTGCCCTCTGACTTCCCGGTGCTGTGGGCGGATAAACTGCGCGGACGCGGGCTGGAGATGCGGGTGGAATCGGGGGTGTTCTTCCCGCAGCGCGAGTTCAAGTCAGCCGCCGAGGTCGAGGCGGTGGTTCGCTCACAGCGGGCGGGGGAGGCGGGGTTGCGGCGGGCCGTTGAAGTGCTGCGCGAAAGTGAAATTACTTCCGATCGGCTGATCCGGTGGAGAGGGAAACTTCTTACCAGCGAAATTCTCCGTTCGGAAATCGATGTGGCGATGGTGCGGCTCGGAATGCTGCCGACCGGAACCATCTGCGCCGGCGGGGGAACAGGCGGCGCAGCCGCACAATACCGGTTCCGGACCGCTCCGGGCCGACTGGCCGATTGTGATGGATATCTTCCCGCGCTCCGCGGAAACCGGATACTGGGGCGATCTCACCCGGACCGTGGTCAAGGGAAGGGCGTCGGAACTGGTTCGCCGGGCATACGACGCGGTCCTCGCCGCCCGTGAACTGGGCAAGTCGCTGGTCAAGGTCGGGGCGGACCCGGCGGAGATTCATCTTGCGGCGGCGCGGAAGATGGAAGAGGCCGGGTTCCGTACCGGCCGGAGCGACAAGGCGGATTTCGGCTTCTTCCACGGCCTGGGCCACGGAGTCGGGCTGGATATCCACGAGGCGCCGCGTCTATCTCCGCGCAACCACACGCCCCTGCGCGGCGGCGAAATCGTGACGGTTGAACCCGGACTCTACTATCCGGAGTGGGGCGGCATCCGGCTGGAAGATCTGATGTACGTCTCGCCTGTCGGGGCCGCACGCTGCCTCACGGAAGCGGAGGATTTTCTGGAGATTCCATAAGCGCTTCCCACGAAGGCGGCGCTCCAGCCGGGCAGGGGAGGGGGCGTGCTTCCGGATGCTGATGTCGGAACCAGGTCCGCTGGCGGCGGGCGAACTGCCGGGTGGCGGTGACGATCCGTTCCAACAGCTGGTTCTCCGTCAGGTGTCCGGCGAGATGTTCGGCGATCAGCCGGTAGCCGATTGCCTGGTGGGCGGTGGGGGTGTCGAGCAGCCCGTCGGCGATGGCGGCGCGCGCCTCGTCGATCCAGCCTGCATCGAGCATCGCTTCGGCGCGCCGGGCAATCCGTTCGGCGAGGAGTTCGGGCGGAATTTCCAGCTTCCAGGCGCGGACTGCGTAGCGCAGCGTGTCGCCGGGGTTCTGTTGCAGCTCCAGAATCGATTTCCCGGTGAGCAGTCTCACTTCGAGGGCGCGGATCAGCCGTCTTCGACACTTTCCCCCAGCGCTGAAGTGCGGCGGGATCGAGGGCGTGCATCCGGTCCTGCAGCAGGATTTCTCCTGCTTCGGAGTCATACTGCTCATCCAGTTCGGTGCGCAGCTGCCGGTCGGCGGGGAGGTCGTCGATTCCGTAGAGCAGCGCTTTCAGGTAGAAGCCGGTTCCACCGGCGAGGATCGGCAGCCGGTTGCGCGAACGGATCTCCTCGATGGCCCGTTCCGCGAGGCGGCAGAACTGGAAGACGTCGATCCGGGTGTGAAAATCGAATTCGCCGACCAGATGGTGGGGAACGGCTCTCTGCTCTTCCCGAGTCGGCTGGGCGGTGCCGATTTCCAGTCCGCGATAGAGCTGCATGGAATCAACAGAAATGATTTCGCCGTCGAGATGGCGTGCCGCCTCCAGCGCGAGCGCACTTTTCCCGGAGGCGGTAGGCCCCATCAGAACCAGCAGCGGAGGGGAGTCACTCAACTTGCCGCACCTCGTGGTTTTCGTTTTCCAGCACCGGTTTCAGCTTACATTGAAAACGTTTTTCCAGCTCCCCGGCGGATTCTCCGCGGCGCTGAATCACCAGCGTCCCACGGGGTAGAGCGGGGACCGGGCCGCGCGGACCGTCGAAGAGATAGTTCCCCGGCGCGAATCCGTAGAGCTGACTGTAGAACATCAGCGGCCAGGGGTCGGCGGAGAAACTCATGTAGACCGGCGGTGCACCGTTGGGAAAACGCTTCTGCAGCGCGGCGATCGTCTGGGAGGGAACGTGGTTCGGCCGGAGATAGTACCCGTAAAAAAAATCGTCCGACGGCGCGCCGCCGCAACGGCGGGAGAAGGCCTGTCGCAGTTCAGGCCATTGCGCCGTCCAGCCCCAGCCGAGGGTTGCCAGGGTCAGCGCACCGATCCAGATTGCCGGCTGCCAGCGGCGGCGCCAGCGGCAGTTGAGCGCAGAGAGGTCGCGGATTCCGCCCGCCAGCAACAGTGCCCAGAGCGGGAAGAAGGGCAGGAAAATCCGGGGAAGGGCGCCGTCGGCAGCAGCAGCGCCGCCGGGACCGGCAGCAGCCAGATCATCGCCCGCGCGGACCAGAGCCAGTTGTACCGGTCACGGTCGAAGGCGAGGATGGAGCCCGTCGCCGGAATCAGCAGCATGGCGTAGCTGTAGAGAAAAGCCGCAAGCACGGCACGCAGTACGGCCAACCCGTTGTCCCATCCTTCCCCGAGCCGGAGGACTCCGAAAAACTGCCGTGCCAACGGCAGATAGAAGAGCAGAAACATTGCCGCAGGCGTCAGCGCGAGAATCCAGAAGCGGCGCCGGTGTAGAAATTTGCTTCCGCAGAGCGGCAGGGCGTAGAGGGACCACTCCGCCGAGGGCGGCCAGATTGCTGGGAATCGCTCCGGTGGTGAGAAAGCAGGCCGCTGCGTATCCGGCGAGCGTCTTCCCGGAACCGGAACGGGCGTAGTCGAGGGCGAACCGGAGTGCAATTGTGACCAGCAGGGCGCTGAGCATGTATCCCGAACGGCGGTCGCGTAGACGAGGAACGGCACGGAGGCGGCGGTGGCGGTCAACACCGGAAGCATCAACACTCCGCCAAACTGACTGCGGAAAAGCCGGTAAAGCAGAAAAAGCGTCGCTCCGGCGAAGATCACCGAGAGCAGGCGCATCCAGACGACCGGATCGATCGAGGCCGGCTGGAGTTCGATCCAGAAACGGAGCAGCAGTGTGTAAACGATGTGGTTGTTGGGAATCGGGTAGTTGAAATAGATGTTGCTCACCGGTTCACTGAGGGCGAAATTGAGCACGGTGAGCGCTTCGTCGAACCAGAAGTCACGAAAAAGATAGCCCTGGACGAAGCAGAGCAGTACCGCCAGCACGGTCAGCGGAACGAAAAAATCCGGAACGCTGTCTCAATGTCCTTCTCCTTGACTCTGCATGAAAAACGGGCCGGTTGTCGGCATGCACCGACTCCGGCCCGCTTCCCGTCTGCGGATGCTCTTAGAGGGAGATCGCTTCGCAGGGGCACTCGCCGACGCAGGCGCCGCACTCGATGCAGTCCGCCTCGTTGACTTTGGCCTTGCCGTTGTCCATCGCGATCGCGCTCACCGGGCAGGCTCCGACGCAGGTTTCGCAGCCGCTGCAGGCTTCCTCATTGACTTTCGCCGCCATTTTTCTTCTCCTTTTCAGGGGTTGGTTGTTTCGGATGTTCCGAAGATATGCGCGTAATATATCATTGGTTTGGCAAATGTCAAGAATTTCGATCAACCTAACTCCGGCAGAGTTCCGGCGATCACCGCCTGGCCGTGACGCTTGAACGCCTCGTCGGGAATGTGAAATTCGACATGGTGTTCCGGAAATTCGTCGCGGAGCACCGCCTGCGCCTCCTCGATGATGATCGAACCGCCCTTGCCGGAAGAGACTCTGCCGAGGAGAAGCAGATGTTCCAGCTCATAGAAATCGGCATAGTGGCCGACCGCGTAGCCGAGGTAACTGCCGACGGCGCGGTAGATCTTCTCCGCGCGCGGATCCTCTTCGGCCATCGCCTTCTGGACGAGTTTGAGCTGTTCCGGCAGCGGGGTCCCCCTCCGGAAATTCAAATCCGGCCGACGGGGCGAGACGGCCGACCGCCTGCTGCGACAGATAGTTCGCTCCGACTCCGAGGTCGCCGGACCATTCGTCGCGCGGCGCGTCGCACCGGTAATCGACCGGCGCGAAGGCGAGCTCATTGAGCCAGTCGGTGAGCGAGCCGGAAGGGGTGACGTAGCCGACTGCTTCGCTGGTGCCCATTGCAACCCCGAGCAGGCTGTTTTCCCGAGGCTGATCGAACCGGCGAGCGCCGTCACTTCGCCGTCGTTGAGCACGACGAACGGTACGCCGGGGAACTCCTTTGCGATCTCCAGAAAGATCGGCCGGACCTTTGTGGCGAAATCCGCTTCCGGAATTCCCCGGAAGAGTGAGGCGATGCGCGGCTGGTTGTCCACATAGACCCCGGCGGCGCTGCCGCCGATCGCGTCGATGCGCGGCAGTTTCGCCGCAGCCCGCCGGAGGGAATCGAGGATTCCGGCGCGGTGGTATTCGATGTCGCTCTGGAAATAGGGATCCCAGACCACCTCTTCGCTGTGGAGGGTTTTCCCGTCCTGAATCGCCGCGCATTTGCGGTCGGAGCCGCCGAGGTCGAAGCCGATCCGGCAGCCGTCGAAGTGGCCGCCGAGTTTGACGCCGATCTCACCGGCGGCGGGGGCCGCCTCGAACGATGTGTTTTCCACCGTGAACGGCCGGTCGTAGATTCTCCGGCCCATCACGTCGTAATCGAACGCGCGTTCGCCGCCGGGGGCGTAGGCGCGCCGGAGCGCGTCGCCGATCCGGGTGCTGCCGCCGACGGTGAGTTTCCAGCCGCCCCGCGACCAGAGCAGGAATTTGACGATTCGTTCGACGTAGCGGAAGTTGAGTTCGAAATTTTCCTCACAGTCCGGCAGCATCACGGTGTCGAAGCGGGAACGGGTGCCGTTGGCGCGTTCCAGCACGAGCGCAAGTTTGACCGGGGCGCCGGATGCCTCCGCCTGGCGGCGGAATTCCCGGTTCCACAATGCGGCGGGCACGAAGCCCGGGTCGAGTTCCGGCAGGTGCCGGGGAGAGAGCTGAAGGTCCTGCATGATATCCTCTCCTGCCGGTCAGCGGTACCGTGCCCATTCCGGTTCGTTGGCGAAGACCCAGTTGTAGTAATCCTTCTGGGTGAGGGCGGCTGCGGCCGCCTCGTCAAGGATGACTACGGTGTGCGGATGCAGTTGCAACGCGCTTCCAGTCACCATCGAAGTGACCGGACCTTCGATCGCCTTCGCGGCGATTCCCGCCTTCTTCGCGCCGGTGATCAGCATGATGATCCGCTTTGCGTCGAGGATGGTGCCGACACCCATGGTGAAGGCGCGGCGCGGCATCGACTCCGGCGGATTGAAGTAGATGCTGTTCTGCACGTAGGTAGCCGGGGTCAGCGCCTTTGAGCGGGTGCGTCCGGCGAGCGAGGAGATCGGCTCGTTGAAGCCGATGTGGCCGTCGCTGCCGATACCGAGCAGCTGCAGATCGATGCCGCCGCAGTCACGAATGGCAGCTTCATAACGTTCCCCTTCGGCGATTTCATCTTTCGCCATGCCGTCGGGCAGATTGGTGTTGCGCATGTCGATGTTGATGCGGCTGAAGAGGTGGTGATTCATATAGTAACGGTAGGAGTTCTTATCCTCCGGCGGCAGGCCGATGTATTCGTCGAGGTTGAAGGTCTTGACCAGCGAGAAATCGACCTCTTTGCGCTGATTCATTGCCGCGAGGTCCGCGTAAACTGCTTCCATCGTGGCGCCGGTGGCGAGACCGAGCTTGAATTCCGGCTTGGCATTGATGGCGTCGGCGATGAGGCGGGCTGTCAGATGAACCGCTTCCTGTGTGGTGGGACGGATGATCACTTCCATGGTTTCTGTTCTCCTGTTCGGTTGAAGAGTGGAATTCTTCTTCTGTATAGTATACTGCCGACGGCAGGATTTCCCAATGGAGAAATTCAGACAAACTATGGACTTTTCGGTAAAATCATGTTACAATGTGGTCAATTCGACGGAAATTCCGGCTGCGATCCGATCTGCTTCCGCCGGGGAGAAACTGCCGGGAAAGGCGGTGAGGCAGTTTGCGCTGGCCGCCGCAAGTGCGCTCCGAAATGCTTCAAACGAACCATTTCCGGAGAGTATTTCACTCATCCATACGGCATTGGCGGTGTCGCCGCAGCCGATCGGATTGACCACCTCTTTCAGGGGGCGGCAGATGATAGACGGCAAGAGTCCGCCCGTCGCTCGCATAGGCGTTGTCGGGGCCGTCGGTGATGGCGGCATATTTCACCGCGGGAAAACGGAACACCTGACGCAAGCCGGATTCAACATCCGCTTCCCCGGTCATTTCGCGGAGTTCCTCCCCGGTTGACCTTGTACCAGACTTCGGCTCCCGATTCAAATACGTCGCGCGTATTGCGGAAGGAGTCCAGCAGCAGGGGAATTCCCGCATCCCGGACCAGTCTCGCTGCGCGCGGATAGAGGTCGGGCTCGGTTCCGGTCGGCAACGTGCCGCAGAGAGCCGCGCCCGCGGCTCCGCGACAGAGCTCCTCCTCAAAGGCGGCGAGCATCTCCTGCACCTCGACCGGCGTGGCGGCGAACGATGGTTCGATCACCTCGGTCATCACCTGCCGGGCACGGTCAAGGCAGGTGGTGCAGCATCGGGTGGGGCCGCCGGTCATGATCGAACGGACCGGCATCCCTTCCCGTTCGAGTTCCCGCCGGATGCGGTCACCGTTCTCTCCGCCGGTAAACTGGATCAATACACCTCTCATCCGCCCGTGGCAGGCGGCGGCGCGGCAGAAATTGATCCCTTTCCCTGCCGGAAAGGTCTGCATCTCCTCTGCCCGGTTGACTTTTCCATAATGAAACTCCTTGAAAAAATAGAGTTTTCTGCCAGGCGGGATTCGGACCGAGTGCGACGATTGTATTCATGACACTCTCTCCAGAAGTTTGGAAATCTCCGCGTCGGAGAGAGCGCGCGGATTGCACTTCATGCTCCCGGAGCGGCAGTTCGCCAGAATGAAGGGATAGTGCTGCGGCGCAAGGCCGTACTCCCGGAAATTTTCCGGCAGATGAAGGGTTTTGCGCAGCGTTTCGATGCGGTCGATCAGCTCTTCCGGCGACACGCAGCCGAGTTGACCTGCGAGTTCGGTGAAGCTGTCGCGCGCAGCCTCCAGATTCCAGCGGAGCACTTCCGGCAGCAGAATGGCACAGCACACCCCGTGCGGCACATGCAGAATGCTGCCGATCGGATGCGCCAGTCCGTGCACCGCGCCGAGGCCGGACTGACCGAATGCCGCCGCCCCCAGCATACTCCCTTCAGTGACGGGGTCAAACTCAGCCGGAACTCCTTCAAACGCGCGCGGAAGATGAAAGAACAGTTTTTCCGCGGCCTGACCCGCCAGCAGACGGCTGACCGGCGTCGCCTTACGCGAGAGAAAACTCTCCACCGCCTGGGTGAGGGCGTCGAACCCGCTCGCCGCCGTCACACTCGGAGGACAGTCGCGGACCAGATCCGGGTCGATCAGCGCGATGTCGGCGAGCATGTCGCCGCCGCGCAGCGACTGCTTGATGTCGGTGGCCGGGTCGCGCAGTACCGCGTTGGCCGTGAGTTCCGCGCCGGTTCCGGCGGTGGTGGGCAGCGCCGCGAAGAAAGCTCCTTTCCCGGGAATGGAACGGCGTCCATAAAAGTAATCGGAGACGGTTCCGGGGCAGGGGAGCAGAACCGCGACGCTTTTGGCCACGTCGATGGCGCTGCCGCCGCCCCAGCCGACGACGGAAACCGCGCCGATTTCGCGGCCCAGCTCTCTGGCCTGCTCCACCTCCTCCAGCGGCGGTTCGGGGAAACGCCGCTGAAAAGCCGGAACTCCCGCCTCTCCAGCAGGGGGAATCACTTCCGTTTCAATTCGGGACCGGGAGTGTTTCCCCGCGATGAAGAGCACCGGTCCCGGGGGCAGTGCCTTGACAAGGCGGCTGCGGATGCCGCGGCCGAAATGAATTTCCGCAGGAAGGTTGACAGGGATCATCATCGGCATTTCTCCTGATTGACGAGAAAATGATACAAACTCTTCGCCGCCTCGCTTTCGGCGTGTTTCCGGCTGGCGGCGCGACCGGTGGCAATATAGCCGTGCAGATGAACTTCGACATCGTAGATCGGCAGATGTTCTGGACCGCTGGTGTGCAGAACCTGATATTCCGGTGTGGTTCCCCAGCGCCGCTGGGAGTACTCCTGAAGCAGTCCTTTGGGATTCAATGTGGTCAGCAGCGAACGCGGGTCGGGGAACTCCTCTCCGGCCAATCGGAGTATGAAGTCGCGCACCACATCGAATCCGGCGTCCAGGTAGAACGCTCCCAGCACCGCTTCGAACAGGTCGGCCAGTGTGGAATCCCGGTCGGCACCGCCGGCGTCGCGTTCTCCGCGACCGGTCCGCAGATAGTCGCCGAGCCGCAGTTTGCGGGCGAGCCGGGCGAGCGCCGCTTCCCGGACCAGTGCGGAGCGCATCTTGGTCATCTCCCCTTCCGGAGCGTCGGGATAAAGGTTGAAAAGGTATTCCGTAAGAATGATTTCCAGCACCGCATCCCCGAGAAATTCCAGCCGCTGGTTGTCATAGGCGAGGTTGTTTTCCACCGCATAGGAGCGGTGGGTCAGCGCCTCGTCGAGCCGACTGCTCCACGGGCCGGGAAATCCCAGAGTCCGTTTAAGTTCCTCAAGATTGCGCGCCACAGTTCCACCCTGCGGTTTCATATTTGGTACGGGCGAGCAGTTCCGCGTGGTCCAGCAGTTCCGCCGGAGGCGTGAACGGGATCAGCTCCGCGTTAAAATGGTGTTTCAGTGCCTTCAACAAAGCCTCTTCCAGCTTCTCCCACTCTCCGCCGGCCACCGTGAGCCGGATGCTGCCCTGATGGAGAATTCCGTTCCGGGTGCGGCGCTGAGCGGCTCCGGCGTATTTTGCTCCGTCGTCGGCGACGACGTCAAACCGGCTCGGCGCGGTAAAGCACTGCATGGTCCGGCGGTCGACATGTGCGGATTCATCACGTTTGAGCGCCGCATGTGCTCCCAGCTCCTCCAGCATCGGCAGCATCGCCTCGTGGAAAATGCGGTAACTCTCCATGCGGTCAAGCGCGGTGATCGGGTGTCCGGCCGGAATCACTGCGGTGTAGGTCAGATCCACGTCGTGGAAGACGTTGCCCCCGCCGGTGGGCCGTCGGACGATCGCATAGTGCGCCTCCTGTGACTCCGGATAACTCTGCGAACAGCCGATCGAAAGCGCCGGGCGATCCCAGCGGTAGGTGCGCAGCAGCGGCGCGCCGAGTTGAGGGGCCGCTTCCAGCAGCAGTTCATCCACGCTCATGTTGAACCAGGGATCGTGGACTCCGTCGCGCCAGAGCAGCCATTGTCCGGTCATTTGCGCACATCCTTTCTCTGCCGTCCGGCGAGGTAGGCGATCCGCGAGTCGAGCGAACTGCCTGCGAGATTCCAGCCGGAGAGCTCCTGGTATTTCCGCGTGAAATCGAAGGTGATGGTGTTGACATCCAGCGTGAGGGACTTGTCGAAGGCGCGGACACAGCGCAGATAAGAGCTGATCACCCTGGCCAGTTCGCGGCGGCGGCGTGATTCAGGCAAATCCTCCGCCCACACCTTGCATCCGTCGAGATCAATCACGCCCCAGTCGGAGTAAATTCCGATCGGACTCTTGCGGCAGAAGATGTTGCGCAGACTTAAATCGCCGTGTTCGACCCCGGCTCCGTGCATTTTGACCAGCAGCGAGACGATGCCGGAGACAAACTGTCGGTAGGGGTCGCCGGCGGCGAACTCCCCGGCGAGCTTGTCGCAGAAGATTCTCAGTGGAGAAACTCCGCGGGTGACCAGATAGTCGCAGTACGGCAGCCCCCACCGGTAGCTCCGGAGCGACGCAATCACCTCCGGAGTCGGAATTTCAAACTCCCGGAGCCGGATCGTACCGGCCAGCACCCGGTAGGGACGCGGCATTTTGAACATGCGGCGGAATGCGTTGCCGAAACCGCGGTAGTTGTACCGCTTGACGAACAGCTCACCGATCATCGCGGCGCGGATCTTTTTGCGTGCCTTGAAGATCTTCGTCTCCTGTCCGTCAAGTTTCGACAGCAGCTCTTCCAGATCGCCGCCCCGCTCCTGCCACTCCCGGAGCACCAGCCCGGAGAGGCCGCGTCTCCGGAACGGCAGGTAAGGGCCGCCGGATTCCCGGCAGCGATCAAGGATTCCCGGCATATCCGGTTCCATCGCAGAGTTCGGCATTGCTCAGAGATTTTCCACCACCAGGTCTCCCACCTGCGAAGTGGAGTAGCCCATCTTTCCGGCGGCCATCGACTTGAGCTTGGTGCCGGTGACGTGGGCGATGCTCTTTTCAATGGCGGCGGCCGCCTCCTTTTCTCCGAGGAAGTCCAGCATCATCGCCGCGGCGCCGATGGCGGCCAGCGGATTGATGACGCCGAGACCGGTGTACTTCGGCGCGGATCCGCCGATTGGCTCGAACATGCTCACGCCGTTCGGGTTGAGGTTTCCGCCCGAGGAGACGCCCATGCCGCCGGAAGTCATCGCGGCCAGGTCGGTGATGATGTCACCCATCAGGTTTTCGGTAACGATGACGTCGAACCATTCGGGATTCTTGACCATCCACATCGTGGTGGCGTCGACGTGACAATAAGCGGTTTTGACGGTCGGGTAGTTCTTCGCCATCGCGTTGAAGGCGCGCTCCCACAGGCCGCAGACGAAGGTCAGCACGTTGGTTTTGCCGACCAGCGTCAGCTGCGAGGTATAGCCGGCCTTGCGATCCTCTTCGGAGAGGCCGCGCCACGGATTCTCCTTCGTATGCCGTTTCGCCGCCAGCTCAAAGGCGAACTTGAGGCAGCGGTCCACCTGGCTGCGGGTGTAGACCCAGTTCTGGCAGGCGACTTCGTCGGGCGTGTCGATCTGGACGTTGCCGCCCATGCCGGTGTAGACGCCGCCGGTGTTTTCCCGGACGACCACATAGTCGATATCCTCCGGTTTCTTGTTGGCCAGCGGAGTCTCCACTCCCGGGTAGAGTTTGACCGGGCGGAGGTTGATGTACTGATCGAGATCGAAACGCAGCTTGAGCAGAATTCCTTTCTCCAGCACGCCGGGTTTCACCTTCGGATGGCCGATCGCGCCAAGCAGCACGGCATCGAACTTCGAAAGCTGTTCCTTGGCGTCAGCGGGCAGAGTCTCCCCGGTGGCGAGGTAGTGCTCGCCGCCCCAGTTGAAATATTTTTTGTCGGTGGTGAATCCGAACTTTTTGCCGGCGGCGTCGAGAACCTTGACCGCTTCGGCGATGACTTCCGGCCCGGTACCGTCGCCGGGCAGCACTGCGATTTTGTAATTTTTCGACATGATAACTCCTGATTCATGGATCCAGATCAACGATCCCATAATCTACCACGGGGACGGCTCTTTTTCAATCGGCCGGACCCGGAGAAGCGGGATTTTCCGAAATTTTTCCCGTTCCCGGGAAAAAAATGCGGCGCCGCTCCCTGCCGGGATGGCGCCGCCCTGCCGAAACGAACGAATCAGTAACGGCGCTGCTTGCTGTTGGCCAGCACCCGGAGCCGGAGGGCGTTGAGCCGGATGAAGCCTTCCGCATCCTTGTGGTTGTAGGCGCGGTTGTCTTCGAAACTGGCGATGTGATCGTCGTAGAGGCTGTACTCGAACGGCGGCCGGTGACGTGGCAGGCCCCCTTGAAGAGCTTCACCCGCACGTCGCCGGTGACGAAGCGCTGGCTTTCGGTGATCGCCGCCTGGAGCATTTCGCGCTCCGGCGCATACCAGAAACCGTTGTAGATCATGTCGGCGTAACGCGGAATGAAGCTGTCGCGCAGGTGCATGACCTCGCGGTCCATGGTGATCTCCTCGAGTCCGCGGTGGGCGATGTTGAGGATGGTGCCTCCGGGAGTCTCGTAAACGCCGCGGGACTTCATGCCCACGAAACGGTTTTCGACGATGTCAACACGGCCTACGGCGTGGTTTTTGCCGAGCGCGTTGAGCTTGCGCATCAGCGAAGCGGGAGAAAGCTCTTCGCCGTTGACCTTCTTCGGAATGCCCTTCTCAAAGCTGATGATCACATCTTCAGGCTCGTCGGCGGCCTGCGACAGCGGACGGGTCATTACGGCGATCTCTTCCGGAAATTCATTCCAGGGATCTTCGAGGATGCCGCCTTCAAAGCTGATGTGCAGCAGGTTGCGGTCCATGCTGTAGGGCTTTTCCGCGGTGGAGGTGACCGGAATGCCGTTCTTCTTCGCGTAGGCGATCAGATCCATCCGGCCGGCGAAATCCCACTCGCGCCACGGGGCGATGATCTTGATATTGGGTTCCATCGCATAGGCGGTGAGTTCGAACCGGACCTGGTCATTGCCCTTGCCGGTTGCGCCGTGGCAGATTGCGTCGGCGCCTTCCGCGCGGGCGATTTCGATCAGCCGCTTGCCGATCAGCGGCCGGGCGATCGAGGTGCCCAGCAGGTAGTTGCCCTCATAGATGGCGTTGGCCTGCATCATCGGGAAGATGAAATCACGGGCAAACTCTTCGGTGAGGTCCTCGACGTAGCACTTGGAGGCGCCGGTGCGGATCGCCTTCTCCTCGACGCCGTTGAGTTCCTCCTCCTGGCCGACGTCAGCGCAGAAGCCGATCACTTCGGCATTGTACTTCTCCTTGACCCACTTGACGATCACGGAGGTGTCCAGACCGCCCGAGTAAGCGACGACTACTTTCATTTGCTGCACTCCTTTGTTGGTGAAAAAAACGGCGCGGACCGGAAGCCGGCCGCATGAATTTTCGACAATGTTTGCAAAACTTTCGGATTTGCCACTTTTAAAAAAACGGATACATGTTTATATTAAAATAGCTCGATTTTGATTTTTAACAACCGTCCTCCGCAAAAAACCCTGTATTTTGCTGTGGAAAATGGTTGGGAAACGCAGGGGATTTCTGCATTTATGGCGGATGAGTTTTTTCAGCAGTTGATCGATTGCATGAAGCGGGAGGCCAAGCGTCATCCCGGACATCTGGCAACGGAGGAGACGCTCCGCGCCTTCATGGCGGAAACGCACACCTCCGCCGGATTGCCTGAAGCGGCATCGCCTTCACCCGCTCCGGCCATCGATGCTGCTCCGGGGCCGGCGATCGCGAAGCCGGTCCGGCCGGCTCCGGCTGCCGCCGCACCGGAGGGTTCCGACACGGTCGCAGGGGCAGGATCGCTCGATGAGCTGCGCAAAATCGTTCTGCAATGCCGGAACTGTCGTTTGGCGCCGACCCGTCATTCGGTGGTGTTCGGCGAAGGGAATCCGCACGCGCGGCTGATGTTCGTCGGGGAGGGACCGGGCGAACAGGAAGATTTGCAGGGGCGCCCTTTCGTCGGACCGGCCGGGCAATTGCTGGATCGGATGATTCTCGCGATGCAGTTCACGCGCGAAGAGGTCTACATTGCCAATGTAGTGAAGTGCCGCCCGCCGCACAACCGCAATCCCGAACCGGACGAGGCGGATGCCTGCCGCGGCTATCTTGCCAGGCAGGTGGAACTCATTCAGCCGGAGGTGATTGTGGTGCTCGGTGCGGTTGCCGCCCGTTTCCTGCTTCAGCGCCGCGAAGGAATCACCCGGCTGCGCGGCCACTGGCTGGGGTACAACGGCATTCCTGTGATGCCGACGTTCCACCCCTCCTACCTGCTGCGGGATCCCTCCGGAAAACGGCTGGCCTGGAGCGATCTGCAACAGGTGATGAAGGTGTTCGGCAAGGTTTACCGTCCGGCGTCGCGTTGACGGAAGGTTCCGCCGCCGTGTTCGCGGTTTCGATGAAATAAGAAAACAGGAGTTGGATTGTATGTTGAATGTTGATGGAATTTCCATCCGTCCCGCGACGGATTCCGAACTGCCGGTCATCAAGGAACTCGCCCTCCGGATCTGGCCGGATACCTACGGGGAAATTCTCACTCCGGCGCAGATTGATTATATGATCGAAATGATGTACGCGCAGCCGGTTCTTGAACGGGAACGGCGGGAAGGAATCTCGTTCGATCTCATCTGCGAGCAGAATCAGCCGGTCGGTTTCCTCTCCTACGGTCCTTATCGGAGGGAGCCGCCGACGATGAAACTTCACAAACTCTATCTGGATTTCTCCCTTCACGGGCGCGGCATCGGGTCGATGGCACTGCAATATGCCATCTCCGTAGCCCGGGAACAGGGATATCGCTTTCTGCGGCTCAATGTCAACAAGGGAGAATGAAACCGCTCTCCGCGCTTACCGGCGCAACGGATTCCGGCAGGTCGAAGCGGTCAAGATCGACATCGGCGGCGGCTACTTTATGGACGATTTCGTCATGGAGATCGCTCTGTAAGAATTTTGTAAAAAAGAAAATAAAATCAGGAATCATTATTGATATTTAAAGGAATCATCTTATATTGAATTCGAATTTTCCATCTGAACTGCGAGGAGTTTGCCAATGAACAATATCAAGATGATTTTTCTTTCACCGTCTCCGCACTGGCGGGTGCGGTGATTGCCTTGATGCTTTTTTTTCTGCTTCGTCGGACCGCGTCCGCAGAGCGCACCGCCGGCGGACGTGGGAAAGGGGAGCACACTTCCCGGCTCCGCTCTGGTTCCGGAACCGGTGGTGGTGCCGCCGGGAAGCGCCTCCCGGGTTGCAGCGGGAGTTCGCCGCGGCGATCAACAATTCGATGCCCGCGGTGGTGCTGATCACCGCGCAGAAGCGGATCGGTGTCGTCAGTCCTTACTCCAACCTCTTCGACTATCGTCGCCGGAAGATTGACTATCTCGATGTGCCGTCGGGGCAGGGATCCGGATTTTTCATCAGAGAAGACGGTTATATTCTGACCAATTTTCATGTGGTGCGTGACCAGGATTCCTTCTGGATCACGACGCATGATGGACGGGAGTTCCCGGCGCAGGTGGTGGGCATCGATCCTCCGACTGATCTCGCGCTGTTGAAGATCGATTCCAAAGAGAAATTTCCGGTGCTTCGTTTCGCCGACGCGGAAAAGGTGCAGATCGGTCACTGGGCGATCGCCATCGGCGCTCCCTTCAGCCTCAGCCGGACCGTCACCGTCGGGATTGTTTCGAACAAGAAGCGCAGTGGCGTCGGAGTGAACCTCTACGAGAGCTATGTCCAGACGGACGCTTCGATCAACCCGGGCAACTCCGGCGGTCCGCTCCTGAACATTCAGGGGGAGGTGATCGGGGTAAACGACTTCATCCTGTCGCCTTCCGGCGGCAACATCGGGCTGAGTTTCGCCATCTCCTCGGACATTGCAGAACAGGTGTCGCAGGAATTGATCCGCAACGGCCGGGTGGAACGCCCGTGGCTGGGGGTGATTCTGCAGGAGATCGACCGCAAGGAGCGGCGGAAGGTCGGCCTGGAATACGGTGTGCTGATTGCGCAGCTCTACCGGAATTCTCCGGCGGCGGAAGCGTTGCGGCCGGGCGATGTCGTGCTCAAAGCAAACAATATCCCCATCCATACGCCACATGATCTGCAGGGTGTGGTGTTTGCCGCGGCCCCCGATTCGACGATCAAAATGCAGATCTGGCGTTCCGGACGGAAGATGGATGTTGAGGTGAAGGTGCGCAAATCTCCGCGTTCCTGGTTCAACCGCAACTGGAGCTCCCAGTCCGGCGCTTTGCCGGTACGGCAGCTCTGAGCAGGAGAAAGACGATAAGGAAAAGGCCCGGAATTTTTCTCTTCCGTGCCTCATTCTTTCAACAGGTACAGCAGGAGAATCCTATTATTTGGTGCGCAGAAAATAACGCTTGAAGAAACGTTCCGGATCCAGCGAGCGCTTGGCGTGGCGGAGAGACTCCTCATTCATATCCTGTTCACGGTTCATGAATTTCGCCTTGCCGCGAAGTGCAATCGCCAGCTGCCAGGTCAGGGTCTGCGGTGCTCCCTTTACCGCGTGATCGGCCTTTTCGTAATGCACGTCCACGGTGTCGGAGGGCAGCAGACTGTAGACCGAGAATCCCGCCGGATAATCCGGCTCCGCGTAGAGGATGATCCCGCCCAGCCCTAGCTCGTCGAAGTTGTTCCATGCCCGGTTCATGGCCAGCGCTTCCTCTTCGAGAAATTCACAGGGTTCCAGTCTGGAGTTCAGGTCGGCGGCGAGCTTCGCCACCACCGGAATCTCCTCCTTGGTGATCCGGCGCACCTCCGCGTAGGGCCAGTTAGTCTGAAACTGTTTGACCAGATTATGCTTCTTTCGCAACTTCGGACCGGTGAACGTTGCAATCTTTTCCACCGAATAGAGGTAGTCGATCGCCCCTTCGTCAAACTCCAGTTCAAAGTAGTCGTCACACTCCGGATGGCGATCGAGAAACTCCTCCGGCACATCGTAAATTCCACCGTCGGTCAGGCCTTCCGCAAGAAAGGCGTCGTTGATCGCTTTCAGGTCCTCGGGTTCCGTCCAGCGACCGATCGGATAATGGATCGTGCGGGCCTTGCGCTCGTAGACCACCAGCCGGTCACCGGCCTCGACGAACTCCAGTCCGTACGGCTCCTGGTACATGAACAGATTGGGGAAGCTGCATTCGCAGCTCTGACTTGCCCCGATGGCCAGTTTTTCGTCGAACAACTTCCGGTCCGCAAGGGTAACCGGACGGAGAGTGCTGAAATCAATTTTCATTCTACGCCAACCAGATACTGTCTTCCTGAAGCATGACCCCCGTCCCCTTCGCCACCGCGTTGAGCGGTTCTTCGGAGATGAAGACGGGCAGCCCGGTTTCTTCGGTTAATAATTTATCGAGTCCGGAGAGCATCGCGCCGCCGCCGGCAAGCATGATGCCGCGATCGATCAGATCCGCCGCCAGATCCGGAGGACACCGTTCCAGCGTCGCACGGACCGCTTCGATGATCGTGGTGATCGGCTCCTGCAGCGCCATGCGGATTTCCGCCGCGCTCACCCGGACCGTTTTGGGAACCCGTGAGACCAGATCCAAGCCTTTGACTTCGAGACTTTCATCGTCTTTGACCGGATAGGCGCTGCCGATCCGTATCTTGATCTGTTCGGCGGTCAGTTCGCCGATCATCAGGTTGTAAACCCGTTTGAGGTGCTGAATGATCGCACCGTCGAGTTCGTCGCCGCCGACACGGACACTCTTGGAGCCGACGATGCCGGAAAGAGAGATCACCGCCACCTCCGTGGTTCCGCCGCCGATATCGACGATCATGCTGCCCGCCGGTTCCGCCACCGGGAGACCGACGCCGACGGCGGCCGCCATCGGTTCTTCCACCAGAACAACTTCCCCGGCTCCGGCCCGCTTGGCGCTGTCCTTGACCGCACGATTTTCCACCTCCGTGATGCCGGACGGTACCGCCACCAGCACCCGGGGGATGCAGCAGACGTTTCCGCCACGGCACCGTCCGAATCGCCTTCTGAATGAAGTAGCGGAGCATCTCTTCGGTAATTTCGAAATCCGCGATGACGCCGTCTTTCATCGGCCGGATCGCCCGGATGTTGCACGGGCATTTGCCCAGCATGCTTTTGGCTTCGCTGCCGACGTTGAGCACCTGACGGGTGCTCTCCTTGATGGCCACGACGGAGGGTTCCGCCAGTACGATCCCCTTGTCACGCACATACACCAGGCAGTTGGCGGTTCCGAGGTCGATGCCGATATCGGTGGGAAAACATTTTGGCCAAGCATTGAGTACTCATGGACCCCCCTACCTACGGTGAATATATCCCAGCTTTAATCTCTGATTTTCGAAACGCTCTTTTCTTTTGCTGTATTAATAGACTTTTTTTTTCTGAAATTGCAAGTAAATCCGGCAAATATTGTCCAACAAACCTTTAAAAAGCGCCGGTTTGTCCTCTCCTGTTGATTGAAAACCATTCTTCCCGGTGATATTGTATGTGAACTGAAAACCGGAGAGAAAGCACGTGTTTCCCCCAGTTTCCGGCGGATCGAACGATAAGGCCGCCGGCTGTTCGCGGGGATTTTTGAAGCCACCGTCTGCTTCTCCGGGGAGTTTGGGAGAAAAATGAGTTGTGACAATGCGGTGTGCCCTCCGGGCTATGTGCACCATCTCGATCTTCTGCACGACTATCCGGCGCCGGAGTTCCCTGTGATGACAATCCCGCGGGAAGCCTGGCGGAACGGGCTGGTCCTGCGTATGCCGAATCATCTCGGCGATGCGGTCATGGCGCTCCCCGCGCTTCAGATGCTCCGCCGAATCGTGCCGGAATATTGTTCTCTCCAGGTGATTGCTCCTGTCGGGCAGCGCGCCCTCTACGGATCGTTGCCCGATGTGGATGGTTTTTGCCTCTGGCAGAGATTCATCGCGGCTGGTCGATCGAGGAGCTGCTTTCCCTCCGGCAGCAGCGGCTCGGCATCGGTGTGCTTTTCAATAATTCACTGCGGGATGCGCTGCTCATGCGTCTGGCCGGGGTTCCGCGCCTGTTCGGCGCTGCGGCCAGAGGGCGTTCTCCGCTTCTGGCGCGCAGTTTCCGCTTTCCGCCGCGCAGGGATCGGCAGCTTGCCGAAATACACCAGACCAATAAATGTCTTGCGATCGCTTCTGCTCTCGGCGCACCGCGCTGGGATGGTTCCCTGCCGGTATTCCGACTTCGCCCCGCGGTCAACGAACTGGCGCCGGAAATCACCGCCTTCTGTGAACACCCGCGAATGTTGACCGTCGCTTCCGGTGCTGCTTACGGAGCCGCCAAACGCTGGCCCGGCGAGTCGTTCCGCGAAGTCGCCGGCGCCTGGGTCGAGGGGGAGGAATCGTGGTGGTGCTGGGATCCTCATCGGAACGTGCAGTCGGCAATGAGGTGATCTCCGGGCTGAGGCGTGACCGGGCGTTCAACCTCTCCGGAAAGACCGGGTTGGCGGAATTGATGCATCTTCTCGCCGGTTCGGTGCTCACTGTGGCCAATGACTCCGGAATCATGCACCTCTCCGCAGCTCTGGGGCGGCCGGGAGTGGCGATATTCGGGCCGACCGACTATACGGCGACCGGCCCGATCAGTTCGAAATGGAGTCTGCTGTTCGACAAGGTGGAGTGCGCCCCTGCTTCCGCCGTGAATGTCCGCAGGGAGAGGCTCGCTGCATTCGCCGGGTGACGCCCGGGATGGTGATCGCCGAAATGCGGCGGATTGCCGGGGCGGAGGGAATTCGGCTCTGAATCGTATCCGGTCAGGGGAGCGCCGCCGCCTCCGCGACTTTTCCTCCTCTTCCGACGGGGCCGGCGGGAGATCGATGACTTGGATCTTTTCCAGGCACCGGAACGCCGCCGCCACACCATCAGTGCGGCATCTACCGCCATGTAAAAGGTGATCAAAGCCCACACCTGGGAAATGCCCGTCTTTATCACGTAGATCAGATAGAGGGTGCCGGGAATCTGAATCAGCCACGAAGTCGCCATGCCGATGGCGAGCGGAATCAGGTGTCTCCCGCGCCGCGCAGACTGCCCATGGCGATGAAGCGTGTGGCGTCGAGCAAATTGAAGAGAATCGCCCAGCGCAGAATGATGACCACGTTCTCGTGAACCTGTCTGAAATCGATACCTGTAGTTCCGGCATTTTTCGAGCCGAAGAGATTGATCAGCAGCTCAGGTGCGAAGAGATAGAAGCAGGAGGCGGCGAGCATCCAGCAGGCGAGCATGCGCCATGAGCGGCCCGAAATTCGCTCGGCGACCAGGAGACGCCGCTTGCCGATGTACTGGCCGGTGATGATGCTGGTCGCATCCATGAGGCCGATCATCGGCATATTGCCCAACATATTGATGGTCAATGCGATGCTGGTCGCTGTCAATGCTTCGTTGCCGAGGTTGCCGATCATCATCACGACGATGGCGAACGCGGCGTTGCGGATGAAGGTTTGCAGACCGGCCGGAGCCCCGAAGAGAAGCAGCTTGCGGAAGAAACGCCATTCCGGCCGGCGGTGGCGGCGGGTCTCATACTCCGACTGCGAAACCATGAGAAAGACCGTCGCGGAAATGAGCAGCGTGCAGAGGTTCGCCAGGGGAATTGGCGGTCCCTGCGCCCAGGATTCCCAGCGGAGGCAGTCCGAATTTTCCGAAGATCAAAATGTAGTTGAGCGGCACGCAGATGAGGCAGCCGACCACTTTGATCGCGGCGACAAGCATGGTTTTCCCGCGACCGGTGAAGAAGGAGAGAAACCCCAGTTCCATGCAGGTGAAGCCTGCGCAGGGGGACATCGCGGTGAAATACTCTGCCTCGAATGCCGCAATCGTCGGATGGTGGCCGTTGTGGGCAATGATCCATGAGCCGCCGGCCGGAAGGGCGAAGGTGAGCAGAACCGCCACAATCGTGCCGAAGTAGAAACCGTTCCAGGCCGCCTGAACGCAGCCGACCCGGTCGTTTGCCCCGTGAAACTGGGCGATGACGGTCGCGGTGAAGCTGGTGGTGATCAGAAAGAAGGCCATCAGCGTGAAGAACATCTGACCGGCCGGCATGGCGGCGGCAATCTCCTCCGGGGAATCGTTGGCGATGAAAATCCGGTTGGTCAGCATCATGATGGTGTTGCTGGCGCTCAGAATGATCAGCGGCCAGGCGATCCGCCAGATTTCGAGGTAGCCGCCCGGCTCGAAAAACTGCCGCCGGCTGAAGTAGCCGGCGAAGGTTCGGAATGGTTGTTGGATTGCTGAAAAACGCATGGGAGTCGATCTGTCTGATTTGTTAAACGCGTAATATAGTCCGGAAATCCTGATTTTCAATAAAAAGATGAAAAAAATTCCGGAAAGCGTCGTTGTCAGCGCATCGAAAGGAGTTTCTCGGCGGTTTCCCGATTGCAGTTGGCGAAGCCGAAGGAGTCGCTGTAGGCGAACACTTCCGGCATGTTGCTCCAGACATCGACGGGTTTGTGTGCGTCCGCGCCGATGACGGTCTTGACGCCGCACTCCGCCGCCAGTTCCCACACCGGATTCCACGGGTATTGCCGCCGGGTTTCGCTGCCGTTCACCACCGGTGGTTTGCGGAACCCGTAGGCATTGATTTCGAGCGGAACATCGAAGCTGAGCGAAGCCTGCATGAGATCACGGTACAGCGCATCGAGTTCCGGCGTCCATTCGCGGAAGCGGACCAGCGCCATGTCAGGATGGGCGAGACAGGCGATGAAACCGTTTTCCATCATCTGGATCGACTCCTCGATACAGCCGCGGACCAGTTCCGGTTCCGCCGGGGTGATGTCGCCGACCCAGATCAGTTCTCCGGCACGGCGGGTGAAGTGGACGGCGCCGATCAGATAGTCGAGGCCGTATTCTCCTAGAAAGACCTCCCGGTAGAACGAGGGACCGAGTGAGGGGAGATAGTCCGCTTCCAGACCGGCGAGGATCTTGAGCTTCGGGTACTCCTCCCGGGCGCGCCGGATGTCCTCGCAGTAGGCCGAAAGTTCTGAAAAATCCATTCGCGACGAGGCGTATTCTCCACCGGGAAAGGGGGAGTGGTCGGAGAATCCCAGTACGGACAGTTCCTGCTGCACCGCTTTAGCACAGTAATCGGAAATTTCCCCCGGGCGTGTTTGCAACGGCGGGTATGAGTGTGCAAATTGACCCGCTGCGGTTGTTTCATAGTTCGGAACCTCCAGTGGTAATCCGATTAATATAGCGTCGCCCCGGGTGGAAATCAATGCGTTTTCCGGAAAATACTTCGCGATCGGAATCAGGCTTCTCCACTGTAAATTCGCGTATAAGCCTCGTAGGCCTTGCGATAGCGGGAGGCGTTGGCCGGGCTGAAACTCTTGTGGGTGTAGCCGCGGTAACGGTTGATTTTGAGCGAGGCGCGTTCAAAATAGATGCGCAACTGGTTAATTACGCTCACTTCGTAGTCGCCGAGGAACTTTTCGGAACGAACCAGCTCCGCTTCCGTCTGGGTGACGCCCAGTTCCTTGAGCGGAGAAACGGCCTCATCCTGCAGCAGTTCATCCTGGAGCTCCAGAGAATCTCCCAGCGTCTGGGAGATGTTGCCGATCAGCAGGACGAAATGCAGAATGCCACGTTCACGCGACTCGGTGTCCGGACTGGAAAGCATCCGTAAAATCGCCCGGGTGTCTTCCGCCGCCTGCTGCATGAGGCCGTTGCCGATGGTGTAAAGACGGCTGCGTTCCGCCTCCTCCCTGGCGAAAAGATCGTCGGAGAAGAGCTTGACCGCACAGTCGTACGCGGCATCGCGCCGCCCCATCAACGGCGGCAGGTTCATCTTGATCAAAGGGTCTGCATTGCGGAGCGGTTTATGCAGCGGAGCCCCGGGACGGAGAAAATCCCACGTCCGCTTGACCCGGCTGATGATTTCATTGGGCAGACTCATGCTCATGAACCACTCCCCTGTTGCGGAGACCGCCGCGCTCCGGCGTTCGGAAACGCGGCGTATTTCTGACTTACGGCAGATAGGTGAACTGGAACGCCTTGCTGGCTTTGACCGCTTCACGGATCTTCTGTACGAGCATGTCGGGCACTTCCACATTGGTCTTTACCACGGTGAGCGAAAGACCGGACTTGAGGTCCTGCGGAGCGCGGATGTCGACGATGTTGATGTTCTTCTCGCCGAGAATGCCGGCGATCCGGCCGATGACACCCGGTTCATCCTTGTATTCGACGAACAGATGGTGCCCGGTAGGCTCCAGATAGAGCTGGTCGAAGTCGTTGAGCCGCGAAATCATCAGATTATTCTCCGTGATGGTGCCGCGCGCTCCCGCCTTGTAGATCAGATTGCCGCCGACGAAGAGATCGATGCTCATCGCCTGACCGTAATGTTTGGAGTTGTCCACTTCGCGGTTGATGAGCTCAATGCCGGTTTCCGACAGGAACTGCTCGGCATCCTTCGGGCCGTTGTCGGCGGCAAAGTCGGCGGCGATTCCAGCTGCAAGCGCGGGAGTCATCCATTTGGCATACTTGGCGAGATCGCCGTAGAAACTGGTCTCAATCCGGGTCGGATTGTTGTCCTTGCCGAGATAGGCGTTGGTCAGCGCCGTCAGAACGTAGGCGAGCTTCTGGTACTTGGCGTCGAGACCGTCCGGAAGCGCCTTGTTGACCACGCAGTTGGTGATCCCCTGCTCAAAGTAGGCGATCGTCTGTTCAGCGGCGCGGCGGGCGGCCGTGAAATTCGCCTCATGCGTATTGGCGCCGAGATGCGGCAGCATGATGTCGGCGATGTCGGCGACGCTCTTCGGCCCGGCTGCATCCTCCGGATAGACGTCGTTGCAGAAGATGATCTTTTTTTCCGCCTTGACCGCGCGCAGATCTTCTTCGTTGACGATGCCGGAGCGGGCGCAGTTGATCAGGGTGGCGCCCGGTTTCATCAGGTCGAAGAGGCGGCGGTTGACCATGCCGCGTGTCTCGTCATTCTCGGGAATGTGCAGCGAGACGAAATCGGATTCCGAAAAGATGCGGTCGACGTTGGTCAGTTCGACGCCGAGTTTGTCGGCGAGGGCCGGGGAGAGAATCGGATCATACCCGAGAATTTTCACTTCGAATCCGGCAAGCCGTTTGACCAGCAGCTGGCCGATGTTGCCGAGTCCGAGGATGCCGACGGTTTTTCCTGTCAGCTCCCGGCCCATGAATTTGCTCTTCTCCCACTCTCCGGCACGGGTGGAGATATCGGCCGGAATCAGGTGACGGCAGGAGGCGAGAATCATCGCAATCACCTCTTCGGCAACCGCATTGGAGTTCGCCCGGGGGTGTTCATTACGTCGATATCGTGCTTGCGGGCGTACTTGATGTCGATGGTGTTGAAGCCGGCGCCGGCGCGGACGATCAGCTTGAGCTGCGGCAGTTGATCGATGATCTCCGGAGTGATCTTCTCGCTGCGGACGATCAGCACTTCCGCGTCACTGTTGGCTTTGATGAGATCGGCGAGAGGCGTGGCTGCGTCGAGCACCACCTGATAGCCGCGTTCGGAGAGAAGCTGGGCGGCAAACTTGTCTAATTTTGTGGGGATCAAAACTTTGCGCATGATGATATCTCCATGTGGTTACGGACATTTTATGCTGTCGTTATAACAATATCCTAATATACCACACAGGAGGGGGGTTTTTCAAGGAATCAGCGTCCGGTAAAGCGGATGAAAACCACTTCGCGACGGCAGCGCAGGCGCCAGGGCAGCGACAGGTTGCCCAGCCCGGAGGTCACGATCATGCGGGTGCCGGTTCTGCGGCGCCGGAACTCCCCGTAGGCGAAGTGGCGGTTGTAGCAGCTCGGCGTGTAGAGCGGGCCGACGAGGGGAAAGCGCAACTGGCCGCCGTGAGTGTGACCGCAGCAGACCAGACGGACGCCATCGAAGGCGTCTCCGGTATCGAGCGCGATGACGGTATCCGGATTGTGAGCCAGAAGAATGACGGTCTGATGAGTCGGCCAGAGTCCGGGAAGACGCGGTGTGCCGCGGGCGACATCGTCGCAGCCGAAGACATAGAGCATATCGTCGCGCCACGACTGATTGCAGAGGAAGCGGAACCCGCCCTCTTCAAACAGCTTGTTCCACAGGCTGATCGGAATCCATTCCTTGCCTCTTTCCCAGTTCCCGGGAACGGCGAGGCGGACAGGAGCGGCCGCGGAGAGAATCTTCAACAGTTCGGGTAGCCGGGCCACGTCACAGCCGTCCGCGACGAGATCTCCACCGGTGAGCAGCAGATCCGGTTGAAATGCCGCAATCGCCGCCGCCGCACTTTCCGCGATCAGGAAATCCTCACGGGTGCCGCGGAAATGGACATCGGCGAGAAACGCGATTTTTTTTCCGGCGGCTTCCGGGGCCGGGATCTTGTAGAAAACCTCCGACACCGGGCTGCCGGGTTTCACTCTCGCCTGCCGGTAGGAAATGACCTGCCGCCAGTTGACCAGCCGTTCCGGATGGGGAACGGTCAGGGGAAAGTAGTGCTGATGAAGCCGTCGGTTCACTCGTCAAGCTCCGCGATGATCTCCGCGGAGAGCGGACGAACCGCAACCAGCGTGCATTTGCGGCCGCCCGGCACCTCGAAGGTTTCGCCCTGTCGGCGGTTGAGCACCGCCGCGCCGAGACGGGTGCGGTAGGAAAGGAATTTCCGCTCCGGATCTCCATCCCAGGCGCCGAGGAGCTGATAGACTTCCGCTTCGCCGTCGTCGTAGCGCAGTTCGATCTCCGAGCCGATGACGGCGGAGTCTTCCACCTTGATCGCCCTGAGGTTGATCGGCTGGATGCGGGCAAGTTCGCGTTCCAGTTCCGAGCGGCGGCGGCTGAGGAAGTTCCGGCGCTCCTTGGCCGCGTCGAATTCGGAGTTCTCCCGGAAGTCGCCGTGGGCCCGGGCAACTTTCAGGGCTTCGCGGTTTTCCGGAACATGGATGTTGATGATGTCATCCAGCTCCTTCATCAGGCGCTTGTGCGATTTGACGCTGGTGTAATTGGGTTCCGTGGTGACCGGTTCGCGGGTTTCAGCAACGCCGATTCCGGCTTTGAGGATCCGCTGCCCCGCGCCGTTTTCGAGATAATCGCGCAGCATCGGCGAAATGCGTGACAGTTTCACCATCAGACTCTGCCGTTCGCCCGGACTCAGGAAGAGCGCGCCCTGAAGCACTGCGGCGAACATCATCGCGTCGCCGTGGGCCGCTTCCAGCAGCTGTTTCTGAAAATCGACGTTGTCAAGCAGCAGAGAACGCAGTTCCCGGATTGCCGCTCCCCATGCTTTCGGGAGGTTGTCCGCCGAAAGGGCGCGGGCGGTATTTTCCACATTGATGAGGCCAAGCAGTTCTTCGCTGGGGCGTTTTTTGCGGTTTTTCCAGATCCAGAGCAGCAGATCGGCGCTGCACACCTTGTGTTCGCAGCAGCAGTCGAATAGCAGCTCCTCGGAGACACCGGCACAGACGCTGTTGAGCGATTTGAGCGGCAGGCGCATTGCGCACTCCGCGAGATATTCCTCCGGAAATACCACCGCAGTGGCGGCGGCGAGACTTTCCAGCTGCTTGGCCGGCAGTTCTCCCCAGACGCTCAGCTGCGAGAGCGGGACCCGACTCGGATTGGCGGGCCAGAACGGCGCCTTCGCCAGCAGGGGAGTGCAGATTTCGCGGAGCTGTTCCGGCGTGGAGCGCAGGTGGAGCCGGGAGATGATGGAGGCGAGCAGTTTTGCTTCGCGAACCGCGGTGTCGGGCTTGAGATTTTCAAAGAAGCGGCGGAAACCGGACGCCTCCTCGTCGGAGAATTTCCCCGCGTTGCGCTCCTCCTCGTTGGTGAGCAACAGATCGACCTCCTTGAGACTGCGTCCGTCGCAGGAGCGGCGGGTGCCGGCAACGGGCCCCGCCGGGGTTCCGAACTCCAATACTTGTCGAAAGCCGCTTTGTCGAGGTTGCGCACGCAGCCGGCCTGCGCCATCTGCTGCATCACCGCATCGGAAACCGGCACTACCGCGCGCCGGGCCACGATGGCGCGGAAATCGCGGGAACTGATCGGCGTTTTCAGCGCGCCGACCAGCCGGCTCAGTTCGGGACCGGGGCTGAGAATCACCGCATCCCGCAGGATGATGTCCAGCGGAATCGCCGCGGAGCCGCCGGTGAGGCCGAATGCGGAGACCGCCAGCGAGGCGTTGATGTTGTCGATCGCTCCGGCGGTGCACCAGCGCCCGGAGGAGGGCAGAAAAAGCACCATACCGCTCTTGAGGGCGAGCAGCCGCTGGAGCCGCGCACTGACTTCGGCGAGCGGGACGTTTTCATCGCGCACCCCGAGCGCCTTCATCACCGGATTGCGACCGAGATAGGGCGGCAGCGCGGTTTTGACGCCGGCGACCAGCATTTTCCGGAAGATCGGGCTGTCGGTCATCGGCAGTGCAGCCAGGCCGACACAGAAGGCTCCCTGCGCATCGTCAAGTTCATCATCGCCCCAGGCCTCCCAGAGCAGATTGAGCTGTTCGATGATCTCTGCCGGAATCGGGTTGCCGGCGGTGCGCAGCGCGGCAAGCAGGTTGTCGAGATTTTTTTTGGAAGGCTGTTCAAGACAGGATACCAGCAATTCTTCAAAGGCGACCGAATCCATTCTATTCTCCGATGCGTTTCTCCTCCGGTCCCGAGGGTGTTGCCGGAGGGGCATTGATTGGTTGTTACTCTCATAATATAGCCTCTCCCGGATTGGTTTTCAATGCGTGGCGGACAAAAAAAGCCGCGCAGCTGCCGGTGAATGGACAATTTGCACATCGGGTGGTGTCGGCGGGGAAATCCTCTTCCGCGATGGAACCGTCCGGCCGGATCATCCGCAGCATGGCGTCTGCGTCAGCCCGGATTCCGGCCAGTCCGGCACTGATGTTGAGGTTCGCTCCGAATTCGGCAACCGACCCGTCACGGCAGTCGAGCCGGAAGGAACGAACCAGTTCCGGCGGAATGCGACTGGTGTTGAGCGCGTGAAACTTATGCAGCATGGCGACTTCGTCCGAAGCGTCGGATTCCGTTTCCACAATCCAGAGTTCGCGTCCGGAGGAGAGGGCAAAGCAGGGGAGCACCAGCAGGGGAGCTCCCCGATGCGCACTTCCAGCGGCGAGGGAGGGGGGCGTCGTCGTTCCGGCGGAATATGTCGGAATTCGCCCCATCCGTTTTGCTCCAGCGCTTCCACGGAGCGTTTCAGGCGTGTTTCAAGTTCGTTGCGCACCGTTTCGCAGGAGACGGCGGGAGCGAGCAGCGCCCGCAACATCGGCGTACGGTGGTCCTCCTGCCAGAATCCGAGCAGCATCCGGTTGAATTCCCGGGCGAAGGTGAGCATGACGCGGGAGCGCAACTCCATGCCGGAACCGTTGTCTTCCTCTTCATTCCGGCGATAGAAAAGTTCCCGCATTGCCGTTCGGAGAAGGATATTGCAGTAACTGTCGCGGAGAGGAGCGATTTCGCCAGATGGATTTGCCGCAGCGTCGCTTCCGCCGCCGGATCGTGACCGCCGCGTGGAGCGTAATAGGTGAAAGTATCTCCGGCGGCATCCGTTCCAGAGACGGCGCCGCCGGAGCGACCAGCTGAACCGGTAATCTTCGGCTCTGACCTTCACAGCTTGATCGAAATTTTTTCGCGCATGCGGAACACTTTTTAACCGCCGCATCGACGTTTTCCGCGCGGGCGAGGCAGACGCCGAGACGACGATGCCCTTTGAGTTCCGGCTTGCCGAAGAGACGTACCTGCGTGTCGGGCTCCTCCAGCGCCTTATCCACCCCCTTCGAAGGCGACCTGGTCCGATACTCCTTCGGCGACGATCGCCTTCGAGGCGGAGGGGCCGTGGAACGCGATGTTCGGAATCGGCAGCCCGAGGATGGCGCGGGCATGGAGGTCGAACTCCGAGAGATCCTGCGAAATCATCGTTACCATGCCGGTGTCGTGCGGCCGTGGACTCACTTCGCTGAAGAGCACCTTGTCGCCGCAGATGAAAAGTTCGACGCCGAAGATTCCCCCGACCGCCGAGAGCTCCGGTCACCAGTCCGGCAATTCGCTGCGCTTCGGCGATGGCGGCTTCGCTCATCGGCTGCGGTTGCCACGATTCCTGATAGTCGCCGTTGACCTGGTGGTGACCGATCGGTTTGAGGAAGGTGGTCCCGCCTGTGTGGCGGACCGTCAGCAGCGTGATCTCGTAGTCGAACGGGACGAATCCTTCGACGATCACTTTGCCGGCCCCGGCGCGGCCGCCCTCCTGTGCGTTTTTCCATGCCGCGTCGATATCCGCCTCGGATTTGATCGTGCTCTGGCCGTGGCCCGAGGAGCTCATAATCGGCTTGACCACGCAGGGAATGCCGATCTCCTTCACCGCCGCGTCGAACTCCTCGCGGGTGGCGGCGAAGCGGTAGGGGCTGGTCGGCACGCCCAGCTCCTCGGCGGCCAGGCGGCGAATCCCTTCGCGGTTCATCGTAAGTTTCGTCGCGCGTGCGGTCGGGATCACATGATATCCCTCTTTCTCCAGTTCGACCAGCGTGTCGGTGGCGATCGCTTCCACCTCCGGAACGATGTAGTCCGGCTTCTCCTTTTCGATCACCTGCCGCAGCGCTTTGCCGTCGAGCATGTTGATCGTGTAGGCGCGGTGGGCAACCTGCATGCCGGGGGCGTTGTGGTAGCGGTCCACCGCAATGACCTCCACGCCGAGACGCTGCATGGCGATGACCACCTCTTTGCCCAGTTCCCCGCGCCGCAGAACAGAACTCTGGTGGCGGACTTCGTCAGAGCGGTACCGATGATGTTTGGCATGATATTCCCTTATGTTTTTTTCTTCCGGGGACGGAAAATCAGTATAAGATTCCTCCCGGGAAGATGAGTTTCACCTGATCGGCCGGCGCCCATCCGTCCCGACCGTTGACCCGCAGCCTGACCCAGTCTCCGCGGCGCTCCACCACAAAGGCGGTGCTGCCGCCCGGAATCGTCGCCTCGACCCGGCCGCTTGCCGCCGTCGGAAGGGTGCGCAGTTCGAGCGTGCTGCCGATGATGATCGCCTGGTCCGGATTGTATGGGCCGACCGCCTGTGCCGTGGCTGCCGCCAGTGAGAGCATCAGAAGCACCGTCGCGACGCTCTCCACGACGATCAGCGTGTTGCGTCGGAGAGTGCGTCGCAGCCCGAATGTGAGACAGAGTACAGCGAACATTGCCGCGGCGATGGTGAGATAGTCATCCGGTCGCAGCCGGTCGCGGCACCAGGTCAGCAGAGCCTTCGGCGTACCGGCCGTGCCGATCTCCGGCAGGACGAGTTTCCGGTTGACCAGGTTGAGATTTTCCAGCGTTTCGGAGTCACGCGGCGCGAGCAGGTGTGCCTGTTCGAAACCGAGTCGGGCGCGGGGAAGATCGCCGAGCCGATAGTGGGCGGAGGCGAGGTTGTAGAGCACGTTCGGGGCCGGGGCCGCCGGATTGAGCTGTTTCTCGTAACCCGCAGCGGCCGCTTTGAAATCCCCCTTTTCGAAAGCGGCGTTGAACGTGGAGGAAACCTGCGCTGCGACCGCAGTCAACGCCAGAATGGAGAGGGCGAAGAGGGATACCCGTTTGAGCAGGTTCACCAGGCGGCTGCGGAGTTTCTGCGTCAATACAACCGGGGAGCGTTCACCGCCGACCGGTTTGAAGCTCTCCGCTTCGAGGGAGTCGAAAAGGCCTGCCAGCTCAGGGTCGTCGAGTTTCCGGGCCACTTCGGCAGCCCCCGCGCCCGGAGGGAGGTGAAGGGCTTCCGCCAGGTAGGGAACCGCTTCTTCGCGGAGCACCGGGGCGACGTCGCCGTCGCCACGGAGCTGCCTGAGCAGTTGCGGGAGTTTTTTCCGGAGGGCTGTACGCCGGGCGAACTCCGGATCATGTTCCAGCCGTTCCCGCCGCCGGCAGCGCCATTCGATCAGAATCGCCGCGAGCGGGCCGCCGAGCAGAAAGAGCAGAATCCAGCCGATCCGGTTGCGGATCAGCGGCAGGGCCACGCCGGAACCCGGTGCCGCCTTGAGGTAGAAGAGCTCTTCGCGAGGAGCGGGGATCTTCTCCACCTCCGGTTCGGACACTGTGGCGCGTGCCGTTTCCGCGGCCGGGGCGCTGTCGGAGACTGCCGCGGAGAGTTTCCGTTCGCTCTTGACAATCGGGAGTTTCAAGTCGAAATCGTGCCGGACATACTCTCCCGTCGCCGGGCGGAACGTGGCGAATTTCAACGAGATGTTTTTTTCGCCCGGCTCGAGCGGAATGACGGCATATTTGAGTTCAACCAGACTGCTGTTGTCCGGAGAACTTTTCTTCACTTCGCCGGGGTAGACGCGGAATCCGGGCAGCTCGAGTTTCGGCGTGGCGAACGTCTCCGGTGTGCCCTCTCCCCGGGCGGTGATGCTCAGAGAGAGGGGCTCGCCCACTTTGCCGGAGTTCTGGTCGAATCGGCAGGAGATCTCCCAGTCGCCGACCAGTCCGAGGTTGATGCAGTTCGCGGGAGCGGGAGGCAGGGCTTTGATGGTGATTTCCGGCCCCGGTTCGAAGGTTACCCGGTAGGGGGACGCGGTTCTCTCGCGAGAAAAAGGAATCGAAGAAATCGTCGTCGAACGGTGACCGGGGACGGCGTGCCCGCCGTCCATCGTCCCGGACGATGCTGACTGTGGCGCTCGCTCCCGGCGTGAGCTTTCCCGGCACGGTGGCGCGGAAGGCGGTCCGGAAGGAGAGCACTCCGTAATAGCGGCCATCAAGCAGTTCCCGCCGTTCGGCGGGGCGGTCGAAACGACGCATCTGCGGATTGTTTCGGGAGTAGTCGCGAAAGACCACATTGTCCAGGCCGGAAAGCTCCGGGTATTCTGCCAGGCGGGCGCGCAGGAGGGCAGCAGCCAGAGATTAAGTTCCAGCGGTATCTCCTCGCCGACAAAGAAGGTGCGCCGCTTCTCCGGAATGCGGATGGTGCCGAACGCCGCCTCTTTCATTGTGACGGAGTCTCCGGAACTCTGCACTGCCGGCTGGGAGCCCGGGGGAGCACTTTGACTTCGAGAGCCCGGGTGGTGACCTCCTGACCGTCGAGTCGGAAGGAGAACGACGGAATTTTCAGCGTGCCTTCCCGCTCCGCCCGGATCGGGATCTCATAGGTGTAGGAGGTGTTGAAATTGATGCTCTCCATGCGCTGACTGACTGAATTGGTGATCCATTGCCCGTTTTCCAGCGGAGGCAGGCGGAGTCCTTCGGTGAGGCGCCGGTCTAGTTTCAGGGAAAAGGTGACCAGCTCTCCCGCCGCGACAGAGGAGGGCGAGACCGTTGCGGAGACCTCGGGGGCCGCTGCCGAAAGGTGCAGCGATGCGGAAATCGCCGCGAGAAAAAAGTATTCTCATCACATATTTCATAGCTCTCACCAATCCTTTTCCACGCGGGGCTGGCGGCCGCGCTGGAGTTTCTTCAATTCATCGCGAAGTTGTTTCTCTTCATCCGCCATCATGTCCAGCAGTTGAGCTGCGGTTTTTTCATCCATTTTCCCCTCCTGCTGCTGCGGAGTCTGCTGCGGTTGAGGTGGACGAGTTTCCGGAGTATTCTGTTGCTTCTGCTGATCCTTCTGATCCTGCTGGCTGTTGTCGTCCTTCTGATCCTTTTGATCCTTTTGATCTTTCTGGTCCTGCCGTCTGTTGTCGTCCTTCTGATCTTTTCGGTCCCCGGAGGAATCGCCGAGGGCTTCCAGAGCCTTTTCCAGATGGCGGTCGGCTTCCTCCTTCCGATTTTCTTCCCGGGAACGCTTGGCCTGATCCAGCTCCTCTTTCGCCTGTTCGGCACGTTTGCTCAAATCTTTCTGATCCAGCTCATCCGCCTTCTGCTTGAGTTCATCGGCGCTTCGTCTTGCCTGATCCAACGCCTGATCAGCAGAATTCTGCTGATCCTGCTTGTTTTGCTGATCCTGCTTGTTCTGCTGATTCTGCTGATTCTGCTGATCCTGCTTGTTCTGCTGATTCTGTTTGTTCTGCTGATTCTGCTTGTTCTGCTGATTCTGCTTGTTCTGCTGATCCTGCTTGTTCTGCTGATCCTGCTTGTTCTGCTGATCCTGCTTGTTCTGCTGATCCTGCTTGTTCTGCTGTTTTGCCTGCTGAGTCTGTTGTTTTGCCTGCTGTTGCAGTTTCTTCAGCTCTTCAATCTTCTTTTTCAGCTCTTCGATTCTTTTGCGGTCGTCTGCAAGCTGCTGCAGATTGGCGGCGGAGGCGGAGAGAGCCGCTTCATTCTGCGGAATGGAGAGACTGCGCACATAGAGCTCTTCGGCGCTTTTTGCCCGGCTTTCCGCTTGACTCAGCGCCTGAAGCGCCGGGTCTAGTTGCTGCGCTTTGACCTGGGCCAGAGCTCCGGAAAATCCTTTGCGGACTTCGAGGTGTTCCCCTGTGCCGAGATTATGAAACGCACGAGCCTGCAGGTCGGGGCGCCCTTCCGCCTGGCGGATGACATCCTCGTAGAGTTGCGGGGCTTTCTCATCGCCGGCAAGTTGTTTTTCCCGGGCGGTGTTGTAAAGTTCTTCCGGAGAATCCGGCAGTTCCGGTTCGACATTGACAGTGCCCCTCCGTGCGGGTTTCCGGTTTTGCCGGAATTGCCGGAACCGCCGGACCATTTACCGGCATCGGAATCGGAGGAACCGCAGGAAGATTTTCCGCCTGAAGCCCCGGCCCGCAAAGGACGGCGAGCAACAGCAGCGACGCCTTCGGAATGCGTCGCCGGGACTCAAAGGGGCGTTCGGAAATCAGAAAATAGATCAGCAGCAAAGCTCCTGCCGCGATCAGAGCCAGCGGAAATTTTTCAATCGGGACCGTGCGTTTTCCTCCCTCCTGTTCGGCCTGGTCGAGCCGTTTGATCCGGTTTTCCACCGCGGCCAGTCCGGTGTCGGTTACCGAGCTGCGCACGTAGATGCCTCCGGTTTCCGCAGCCAGCCGTCGCAGATTGATCTCGTTGAGCCGGGTGGTAATTAGTTTCCCGTCGCGGTCCCGTTTCAGCGTACCGTCCTCTTCCGGCACCGGTGCGCCGACCTCGGGATCGCCGAGGCCGATCACGAAGAGTGGAATTTCCTTCTTCTTCAATTCCCCGATGATCCGACTGCTGTCGCCGGAAAGCTCATCGCCGTCAGTCATCAGAATGATCGCCCGGTTGCTGCCGGCGGCCGCCCTTGAACGCGGTCATCGCCGTGTTGAGTGCCAGCTCCAGATTGGTGCCGCCGAGTGGAACCGTATCCGTGGAGAGCTCGTCAATGTATTGATTGAACGCCAGCTGATCCGAGGTGAGCGGGCAGGCGAGATAGGCGGTTCCTGCGAACGCGACCAGGCCGAATCGGTCCCCGGGATCGGCTTCCACCAGCTGCCGGAGTAGAAATTTCGCATGCTCCAGTCGTGACGGCGCGATGTCGGTTGCCCGCATGCTTTTGGAAACGTCGAAGAGCACCATGAGATCCCTGCCGTGAGGCTCGTAGGGAACCAGCTGCGAATCCCAGAAGGGCCGTGCCGCCGCCGCGACGAGAAAGAGCATCGCCAGAAGCAGACAGCCGTTCCGGATACGCCTCCGCCCGGGAGAGCTTCACCGCGTCCGGATCGGAGGCGCTGCTTCCCAGAAGGGCGGCCAGTTTTTTCCGCCGTCGCGCCGCGGCCGCCAGGGAGAGAATGATCACCACTGCCAGCAGCAGCGGCACTGCGTAGAAGAATTGTGGATGAATAAAGTTCATGGTTCAGCCTCCTCGTGCCGTCCAAATACCGAAAATTACTCCCCAGTAATTGATGAAACAATATAATGCGGCAACAGCATTTGTCAAGTGCCGTGCCGGGAAAATGGTTCCGCCGATTGAATTCCCCCGCGGGAAACATGAAAAAAACAGTTGTGCTGTGGCAAAAATCCGGTTCAGGCGTATATTATCTGTAAAACGCGCTTGATTTCCTGATGGGGGATGATATGAAAAAACGGGTTCGCAGGCTCTTTATCGCCGACCACCTGATTACGCCGGATCACCGGGTGGAGAACGGAGCCGTGCTCTGCGAAGACGACCGGATTCTGGCGGTCGGCGGACTTTCCGCTTTCGAGATGGAGCCGCAGCTGGAGGTGTTCCGGTTCGAGAACGCATACATGACGCCGGGCTTCATCGATACGCATATTCACGGGGCGGGCGGTTTCGATTGCTCTTCCCTGACGGTTTCGCCCAATCCGATCGATTCAATGAGCCGGATCCTTGCCGAACGGGGCGTGACTTCCTTTTTTCCCACCGTGGTGGCAGCTCCAGCAGCCGACATGCTGGAGAATCTTTCTCTGCTCGCCGCGGAGATGTCTCGGGAGCTGCCCGGAGCGGAGGCGGTGGGCATCAATTCCGAAGGGCCGTTCATCAATCCGTTCAAACGGGGGAGCGCAGCAGGAGGAATCAATTCTGCCGATCGATCTGGGGTTTGCCCGGGAGCTCATCGAGGCGGGGCAGGGCAAGATCCGGGTAATGACCTTTGCGCCCGAGCTGGACAAGGCGACCGAACTGGTGGAATTTCTGCTGGAAAACGGTGTCAAACCTTCGATGGGGCACAGCATCGCCAACGAGCAGCAGACCATGCGCGCCATCGACGCCGGCGCCTGCTACTGCACGCACCTCTTCAACGGCATGCCGCCGCTCCATCAGCGTGAGATGGGGCTGTCGAGCATCGCTCTTACCGACAACCGGGTGACGGTGGAACTCATCATCGACGGGCGGCACATTCACCCGAGGATGGTGGATCTCGCCTGCCGCTGCAAGTCTCAGCGGCAACTGGTCGGCATCAGCGACTGCACGATGGCGGCGGGAATGCCCAACGGCGAGTATCGGATCGGGCCTTCTCTGATCCGGGTCAAAGATGGATTTTCCCAGACCGAACAGAGTGTGCTGGCAGGAACGACCACGATGCTTGATGCCGGCTGGCACAGTCTGATGAGCTGCGGTCACCTGGCGGAAACTCAGGCGGCGATGGCGGTAACCAGCAATCCGGCGGCGGCATTCCAGCTGACCGACCGGGGATTGCTTCAGCCGAACCGTCGCGCCGATCTCGCGGTGTTTGAACAGAAGACCAACCGCCCGCTGCTTACCGTCTGCAACGGGCGCATCGTCCACCGGGCGGAGGCGTGAATATGGAATATCGTCTCCTCGACAGCGGCAATCTCCGCAAGCTCGAAGCGGTGGGGGAATACCGGTTGATCCGGCCCGCTCTCAACGCATTCTGGAAACCGGCGCTGCCGGAGTCGGAGTGGGCTGCGGCGGATGCTGTTTTTACGCGCGACAGTTCCGGAGGCGGACGCTGGAGTTTCCGCCGTCCGCTGCCGGAAAGCTGGCAGATCCGGTGGGGCGGATTCACCCTCAAGGTCAAGCCGACCGGCTTCGGCCACCTCGGTTTTTTTTGCGGAGCAGTTCCGCAACTGGGAGATTTTCCGCTCGGAGGCGTCCGGGCTGGGCAGGGGGCGAAGGCGTTGAATCTTTTCGGATACTCCGGCGTCGGCTCGATGGCGATGGCGCAGTCGGGGGCGGGTGTCTGTCATCTGGACGCCTCCCGCGGCATGATTGAGTGGGGGGCGGGAGAATCTGGCGCTCAATCCCCGGGTACCCGATGCGATCCGCTGGATTGCCGACGACGTTACCAAATTCACGGCGCGCGAAGTGCGCCGGGGCTCGCAATACAATCTCATCGCGCTGGATCCGCCGACGTTCGGCCGCGGGTCCAGCGGACAGGTCTGGAAAATCGAGGAGGACCTGCCGAAACTGCTGGCCCGATGTGCCGAACTGCGCGACAGGTCGCGGCCGTTTACCGTAGTGCTGAGCTGCCACTCGCCCGGTTTTTCGGTGCTGGTGCTGGAACGGCTGGTGCTGGAGGCATTCGGCGCCGGGGGGGAATTTGTATCCGGGGAGATGACCGTGCCGGAGAGCACCGGCCGGGAACTGCCTGCCGGAATCTGTGTCCGTTACCGGGTCGGCTGATCCGGATTTTCGTAAATATGAAACGAGGAGGAAGAATGATGAAATTTTCCTGGATTCCTGTTGCATTGCTCGCTGCCGCGTCGGTCGCCGCAGCCGATATTGCGCTGCCTGCGCCGGAGACCAGTGGTGGAATGCCGCTGATGGAAGCGCTTGCCAAACGGCGGAGCGAACGTGCCATTTCGAATGCGCCGCTCTCCCCTGCTGAGATTTCCAACCTGCTCTGGGCCGCGAACGGCATTACCCGGAAGGACGGTCGACGCACCGCCCCGACCGCGATGAACCGGCAGGAGCTTTCGCTCTATGTGGTCATGCCGAACGGCGCCTATCTTCACGATGCGAAGAAAAATGTACTCAAGGAGATCTATTCCGGTCGCTGTGAAGTGGCGAACAATGCTCCGCTCATGATTGTCATCGTTGCTGATCTGGGCCGGCAGAAACGGGAATTGGCGGCGGTGGATTCCGGTTTTATCGGGCAGAATATCTATCTTTACTGTGCGGCGAACAACCTTGCTACCGTATTCAAGGCCAGCTTCAACGCTTCCGTGCTGAAGAGTCTGCTGAAACTTGAGAAAACTCAGCTTCCCATGTATGTGCAGCCGGTCGGGCGGCCGGCCCGGTAGAATGCAAATTGATTGCAATTTGGCAATCCGGGTTGAAAAAACAGGCGGAGCACATTAAACTAATAGTGTCGTTTCCCTGATTGGCCGTCGATCGCCTCCCCAGCGGTCGGCGGCCTCCTTTTTCGGTGGAGGTTTTTATGAAGATTCTGTTGGTGGAGGATGATGCCAGAACGGCGGATTTTATCCTCAAAGGCCTGCAACAGTCCGGTTATTCGACGGTCCATGCCGCGACCGGACCGGATGGTTTGTTCAAGGCGGAGACCGAGGAGTGTGATCTTGCGATCATCGATATCATGCTGCCCGGCATGGATGGGTTTACCCTGATTGAAAAGCTGCGCGCCGACCGGATCACCATGCCGGTCATCGTGTTGAGCGCAAAAAATTCCGTTGCCGACAAGATCCGCGGTCTCCAGAACGGCGGCGACGACTATCTGGTCAAACCGTTTTCATTCTCCGAACTGGTCGCGCGGATTCAGGCGCTGCTGCGCCGGGCCGGTTCCAGCGCGGAATCCTCCACGTTGACCGTAGGGGACCTGGTGATTGACCTGCTGTCGCGCAAAGTTTATCGGGGCAGCGAACGGATTGACATTCAACCGCTGGAGTTTTCGCTTCTGGAATACCTGGCCAGAAATGCGGGCAGAGTGGTTTCCAAGACCATGATCATGGAGCATGTGTGGGAGTACAATTTCGACCCGCAGACCAATATTGTGGAAACGCGAATGTGCCGCCTGCGTGAAAAGATCGATAAGCCGTTTCCCGAAAAACTGATTCACACCGTCCGGGGGTTCGGATATGTCATGGAGCGCGGAAGCGGATTTTCGGCACCGTTAAGTTCAAAATCGCTCTCTGGTATGCGACATTGTTCGCCGTTTCGTGGGCAGTCTGCCTGCTGATCGCCTTCCTCATGATGCGGCATGGGCTGTTCCTGTCGGTCGATCAACGGCTCGCCGCCGACTCTCGCGAACTGGTTCACGAATATCTGACCGGAAAGCGTTACCGGCAGTTCGATCGGGAAGTGCCGCTCGAGCAGGTGTCGCCCGAAGAGCTGGCCGCGTTCAAGGCGCGCGTCCCCGGAATCAAGCTGCTGACGGCGTTCGAGATGGATACGCCGCGCGAACGTTTCTTCACCGTGTTCGGAGGCAAGGAGGGCAGTGTGTACGAACTGCGACTGGAATCCGGGGGTCGGTCTATTCCGCAGGATCGATCCGCAGAACCACGTGCAGTCGCTGCTCAAGACCTTCGAGGATCGCGTGACCGGTGAAGGGAGTCGGAACGTGCTGTTCCGCCTGATTTCTCCGGATGGGCGCGTACTGGGGGCCACGCCGGAGAGCGCCCGTCTGCTCCCGGCGGGAGTGGACGGCGTGAACTATCGGATTCAGGCGGTCCGCGGGGAGGATTTCCGCATTCTCCGGCTGCCGCTGTTTGATGGAGGCGTACTCGAAATCGGCCGCAACCTCCGACAGCCGCAGGCGTTGCTGCGTGGATACGGCTTGATTCACCTTTCGATTCTGGCGGTGGTGCTCTGCCTCGGTACGGTTTGCGGATGGCTGATCGCGCGCAAGTTCATCTCCGGTGTGCTGCGTGTCAGTGAGGCGGCCCGTCATATCGCCGGCGGCGATTTCAGCAAGCGTGTTCCCAGCTGCAACGACGGTGTGGAAATTGAGGAGCTGGTTTCCACATTCAACATGATGAATGCCAACACAGAACGGCTTTTTGACGAGCTCCGGATGGTGACCGACAATGTCGCGCACGATCTGCGCACTCCGCTCACCCGGATGCGCGGATTCGCTGAAGTGACGGTGAGCGGTCCGGCCGAACTCGACCGTTACAAGGAGCTGGCCGGCGTCGTTGCGGATGAATGTGCCATGATGCTGCAGCTCATCAATACTATGCTGGAGATCACCCGGACAGAATCTTCACTGGAGAAACTCGACTTCGAAGAGATTGATCTTGCTTTGCTGCTCTACCGGGCTCATGAACTCTTTCTGCCGCTGGCGGAGGACCGTGAGATCGACTTCCGGCTGGTCCTTCCCGAAGCCGGGCCGGTTATGATGCGGGGCGACCGGCTGAAACTCCAGCGGATGATCTCCAATCTGATCGACAATGCACTCAAGTTCACGCCGCCGCAGGGCAGGGTGACGATCCGGCTGGAGCGGCTGGAAACCGGAATCCGCCTGGAGGTCTGCGATACCGGATGTGGCATCCCGCCGCAGGATCTCGGCCACATCTTCGAGCGGTTCTTCCGCAGCGACGCCAGCCGGACCAGACCAGGCAACGGGCTTGGACTGGCTTTGGTGCATGCGATCATCACCGCCCACCACGGCACGATCCAGGTGGAGAGCACCCCGGGGAGGGAACCGTGTTCACTGTCGATTTTCCGGGGAGAAAAAAGGATGATATTTTTCAAACATTGCTAAAATGCAATGTTCCGGCAATATTCCGGTTATCTTGAAATGATATATTGATATTCCAAATACAAGGAAGTACGAATGAGCGGTTTTGACTGCGGCATCCGGACATCTTTGAAATCATCGGCTCTCACTCTCCCCCCGTCAGTGAGAGCCGGTTTTTTTTGTCCACTGCCGGAGGGGAGGAGGGGAAGCTTACAGCTCGACCTTGAAATACCCTTCCGAATCCCGTTGATCCAACGGAAGTTCGATGACTTCTCCATACTGTTCCGCGACCAGTCGGATGCGGAGGGTGCCGGTTGCGCCGTCCGGGAGGCGGAAGCGGCAGACCGTCTGCCCGCCTGCGGGAAGGATGGTTGAAACGTGGCGCCGGGACAGGGTGCGTCCGGCCGGAAGCAGAAGTTCCGTCCGCAGCGGTTCATAACAGGGAGCGGTGCCGATATTTTTCCAGCAGACGGCAAGATTGCCGTTCCCGTCATGCTCTACCGCCTCCGGCACCAGCCGGTAACCGCAGCGGCGTGCCATCATGCGCCAGAGCTTCTTTTCGCCGTCCGGCGTAAGGGCGGCGAACTCTTCCGGGAAGAAGGTGAGGTAGGAGTAGATCCGTTTTCTCTTTCAGCGGGAGGTCGCGATCGACCATCAGGATGCCGAGTCCCTCGGTCTCTCCACCCCGCTGCCAGCAGGAGATCTGGTGTTTCAATACGCTGTTGAGGCCCGCAGGTGTGACCAGGTTTTCACAGCAGATTTTGGTCATTCCCGCATAGTGGTCGAAGATTCCCGCCACATCCCGGTCGAGATAGGGGTCGGAGCTGGGACGCCACGATTTGCCGATACCGTTGAATTTGATGCTGATGTGATGTTTTGCCAGATAATCGTAGATCTCCGGCACTTCATCGATGCCGATCAGGTCGCGGCCGGTCTCCTCGGCGAAAACGGGCGCGCAGATCTCCTGCACAAGTTCGGTGTCGGGGAAGGCGTTGCGATAGATGTCGATGATCTCCTTGTGCGCCCTGATGTAGGTTTCGCGCGTGAATCCGGCATCGAACCACGGCTGAAGCGGACTGTGGCTGGAAAGGTGCATTTCCCCCAGCGCCCCATGTGGCCGATGCTCACGCTCGCCACCTCGGAACGCCCGTTGTACCGCTCTCCCATTGCATCGACGAGGTTGCGGACCTTTTCGAGGTAGACCTTATCCCAGTAGACCGGGTAGCGTACCGGTTTCCCGGAATCGTCGGAGAGAAAGTTGAGTGTGAAGCTGTGGCGGTAAATTTCCATCGGTTCATCGATGTATTTCGCGCCGGCGTCGAAGACCCACTGCGGTACGCCGTCGTTGTAAAGCGTTCCCCAGGTGTCCATGCCGCGGATCTGAAGTGAAACCTTGAACCCGGCATCGATCCACGAATTGATGCATCCCTCCCAGTCGGGATGCTCCCAGAGAAACCTGCCCTCTTCCGGCTCGATCACGCTCCAGGCGAGACTGAAGGAGATCTTGTCGGTCAGGTTCTCACGCAGAAACCAGGCGTCGGCGGGAACCTCGTCGAACCGCACCTTGTTTCTCCCGCGCTGAAGGTAGAAGATACCGCAGCCGGGATTGCGGAGAATCTCCTCCGTGTAATGGGGAATTGCACAGCTTGCCATCTTGGAATCCTTTCTCTTTCTGTGGTTGATATAACGTTTGCCCAATGTGGCAAAAAAATCATGCGGAGCCGGTCAGACCGATACGTCCTTCGGGAAGACGAATGCGGTGAAAGTCCGATTGCGGAATAAATTGTGAGGGAATGACCACATTCTCAATCCGGCCGGAGCGGGCGAGTTCGACGGCAGCGGCGACGGAACGACGGACCAGCTCGGCGGTGTCGCTGTAGATTACGCCCGCGAGCAGGGGATCATTCAGAAGTTCGGTGCAGAAGTTGCAGTGGGTAACCACGGCCGGGCGATACCCGGGAAACTCCCGGCGAATCAACGAGAGCAGGGTGGTCGCGTTACGCATGCCGTTGAGCAGCACCGCGGGCGGCGCAGCCTCGCAGAGACGGCGCAAAGCCTCCGTCGCTTCTTCCCGGGGGAGGGATCAGCAGGCGGGTGAAGCTTAATCGATGTCGGATACAGCCGGCTTCCGCCGGTCGGACCCAGCCGGTGGAGGAGCTCAGTGCCAGCGTCACCTTGCCCGCCCCCCGTTCTCCGAGGGAACGGACCGCCTCATCGACGCTCCGGGCGAGGTCGATGGAGGCGGTGACATACTCTTCTGAATGTTGTTCCATCAGCAACAGCATATCGTGGCGAAGACCGGGTGGAGGATTCTGCTCCAGGATTTCAGAAAGGTTTTCATAACAGAGGATCGCATCCACCTGCCTGGAGAGCAACTCTTCGAGCGCGTGCATCTCCTCTTCCTTACCGTGATGGCAGAGCGAGATCAGCAGCTGGAAGCCGTAGCGTGACGCCTCCTGGAGCGCGGCGTCGGCAAAATGGGCGAAATAGGGGTTGGTGAAGTTGCTGACCACCAGGCCGAGCATGCCGGTGTGACCGCCGCGCAGCGCGCGCCGCGGAGGAGGGGGCGATAGCCGAGCTTTTGGATGGCGTCGGCAATCCGTTTCCTTGTCTCGGCGGACATCCTGCCGCGCGGATCCTGGTTCACATACTTGGATACCAGCGGGAACGAGACTCCCGCCAGTTGCGCCACATCTTTGAGTGTCGCCCTTTTTCGCTCCATTTGTTGCGTTCTTCTTTTCGTTGAGCAAACGTTATATCATTGGAATGGTGATAATATAATCCGGGAATTTCGACTTGTCAATGGCGCCGGCCGCAATTTTTTTCGCGGTTGATTCCGCGGAAGAAGAACCAGAGGAACGGCAGGCAGCCGGCGAAGGCGCAGAGGTCGGAGCAGGTCTGAGTGTACTGTACTCCGGCAAGACCGAAGAAGCGGGGGAGGATCAGGATCAGCGGCAGGAAATAGATGCCCTGGCGGGTGGCCGAGATGAACAGCGCCTGAAATGCTTTGCCGACCGACTGGAAAAGCATATTGGAGAGCACGATCGTCGATTGCAGCGGCAGCGCCAGACACTGAGCGCGGAACGCGGTCGCACCGATTTCAATGAGCTGGGGATCGTCCGGCTGAAAGACGGAGATGATCTCCGGGGCGAAACAGAAACCGAGCACAGCAAGGCAGCTGAGAAAGACTGTTCCGTTTTTCACCGCGAAGAAGAACGCCTCCCGGACCCGTTCGAACTTCCGTGCCCCGTAGTTGTACCCGGCGACCGGCTGGAATCCCTGACCGAAGCCGATCAGCGCCGAGAGGAGGAAGTGGAAGATCCTGCCGACGATCGACATGGCTGCGACCGCCGCGTCGCCGTAGGCTCCGGCGCTGACGTTCAGCGCCACGGTGGAGATTCCCGCCAGGCCCTGCCGGCAGAAGGAGGAGGCGCCGATTTTCAAAATCTCGAAATAGAGCGCGCGGTCACGGGAGATATAGGCGGGATTCAGCCGGGTGATGCTGCGTCCGGCGAGGAAGAATCCGAGCAGGATGAGAAGACTGACGCACTGACTGATCAGCGTGGCGATTGCCGCTCCGGCGATGCCGAGGTCGAATGTGAAGATGAAGAGAGGGTCGAGCGCGATGTTCAGAACGCCGCCGAAGCCGAGTCCCACGGTGGAAAAGATCGCTTTCCCTTCCGCCCGGAGCGTGTTGTTGAGCACGATCGAACAGCAGAGCACGGCGGTGCCGAGGAAGATGTAGCGGGCGTAATCCCTTGCGTAGGGGAGGATGGTCGGAGTCGCGCCAAGCAGTTTGAGCAGCGGATGGCTGAAGAGGAGTCCGATGGCGGAGAGGAGGACGCCGAGCAGCAGCGCCAGAGCGAAGGCGCTGGAAACCGCCCGGTCGGCGGTGCGCCGGTCCTGCCGCCCTAGGGCGCGGGAGACCATGCTGCCGCAGCCGATTCCGACGGTGAAACCGATCGCCTGAATGAAGGCCATGATGGCGAAGACGATTCCGACCGCGCCGGCGGCGCTGGTGCCCAGTCGGGCGACGAAAAATGTGTCGGCCATGTTGTAGAACGATGTGATCAACATGGTGAAAATGGTCGGAATGGCCAGAGATATGACCAGACCGGGTACCGGCGTTTCGGTCATCCGTCGGAACTGCCGGAGTTCGGCATCGGTGTGTTCCATCGATCAGCGTGCCTCCTAGTCCAGCGTCATTCCGGTCAGGTTCCGGTACATTCGCTTGAGGAAGCTCTGAAACTGCTCCGATTCTTCCGGCGTGAAACCGGTGAGGGAACGCTGGTTGATCGCGCCGATCCGCGGACGGATTTCCGTCTCATAGAGCCAGCAGCCCGCTTCGGTGAGTGCGATGCGGGTCGCCCGGCGGTCGCCGGTGAGGGTGTCGCGACGGATCAGGCCGTTTTCCTCCAGACTGTTGAGCAGTTTGGAGATTGTCGCCGCTTCGATGTCGCACGCCGCGGCGAGATCTTTCTGAAGGCACTCGCCGTTCAAGGCCAGAAAGGTCAGCAGCTTCGGCTGCCCTGGAGACAGTCCGATCTGCGCCATCTCCGGACGAACCCGGTTTTTCTGTGCATGGTATACTTTCAGAACCAGTAAATTGAAGGGAAGTTTCATCGCTCTGTTTCAGGGAAATTAGTTTGCTTGCTTATTATTTCAAAGCTAACTATACCTTCGTTCAGTGGAATTTTCAAGCGGAAATTAGAAGAAAAAGCTCGCTTTTTTTTTCAAAGTGGGAGTTGTTATCAGGGGAGATGGAGCTATATTAATGATTCCAAAATGGAAATGTTTTAAAATGGAATTATCATGAGTGATCATTTTTTGAACTGTTTCGCCGAGTGGATCACTTCCGGCGGGGCTGTGTGAACAGCTACTGGGAAAAATGCGGCGGGGGTGACCCGATCGCCCGACTGACGCCGCGGCAGCGGATTCATCTTTTGCGGTGATGTTGTGCGAACCCTGCTCGCTGCAGGAGTTTATGAGTCATACCGGGCTGTCGGCGCCGGCGGCATCGGCGGCGATTGAGAAGCTGGTCCGGTGCGGAATGGTGATCCGCAGTCAGAGCGAAACCGACCGCCGCAGCGTTGTACTGACGATGGAGCCGGGAATCCGACGCGCCGTGCAGGAGATCGACCGCTTGTTCCGGGAACGGTTTCTCGAACAGCTTCGGGAGTGCTCCCCCGGGAATGTCGCGGAATTTGACCGGATTGCCGGTCTTCTTTTGAACGAGTTCGATCAGAAAGGGATCCTGCAATGAGCGTGAAGAAAAATCAGGCGATCTACACGCGTGGTCCCATCGGCAGGACAATGATGAAAACCGCGTTTGCGATGGTGGCGGGCACGCTGGCGATGTCCGGCTACAACATTGCGGACACCTTCTTCGTCGGTCAGCTTCATTCGGAGATTCCGCTGGCGGCGATGGGGTTCACCTTTCCGGTCATCATGCTGATCGGCTGCGTCTTCCGCGGGCTCGGCGTCGGAGTGATGACCACGACGGCGCAGGCGCTGGGCGGTGGGCGACACGGCCGGGCGGCGCGGCTGGCGACCTCCGGGCTGGTGCTGGTGTTCCTCTTTTCCGTGGTGCTGGCGGTGCTCGGCATGGTGACGATCAACGGCACGTTCGAGTGTTTCGGCGCACAGGGCGAAGCGCTCGCTGAAGTGAAGAAATATATGAATATCTGGTACTTCGGCTGTGCGACCGCTTCGCTTTCGATGGTGGGCAACGACCTGCTGATCGCGGCCGGCGACTCCCGTGTCGCCAGCGGCATGATGATGGCGGGCATGATCATCAATGTAATTCTCGACCCGCTCTTCATTTTTGGTGTGGGACCGTTTCCCGCGATGGGGATCAGCGGCGCGGCGCTCGCGACGATTTTCTCTCAGCTGCTTGCGACGGTGACGCTGCTCTGGCTGCTCTACCGACGGCATGGATTGATCGTGCCGGAGGTGATGCCGTGGCGGCAGCTCCGGTCGGCGTGGATGCTGATGATTCGCTTTGCGATTCCGGCCGCGCTCGGCATGCTGCTGATGCCCATCGGCAGCGCGGTCATCACCCGGATCACCGCTGAATTCGGAAACACTGCGGTAGCAGCGACTGCGGCGGCGGGACGGCTGGAGATGGTCGCCTTCATCTTTCCGATGGCGCTGGGAATATCGCTGCTGCCGATGATCGGTCAGAACTACGGAGCGCGTCTTTACAGTCGGATCAATCAATGCCGGCGGTTTGCAATGCGGTTCGCCTTCTGGTTTCTGCTGGTGATGGCGGGAATCTATTTTGTTTTCGCGCCGCAGCTGGTGCGCTTCTTCTCCGCCGATCCCGGCGTGCAGGAGATCATGATCGTCTACATGCGGATCATTCCCTTCGGTTTCGGAATGATCGAAATTCACCGCTACAGCGGTTTTTTCTTCACCGGCTGCGGCCTGCCGTCGATTGCGGCATGGCTCAATGCGTTGCGGATTGTCGGGCTGATGATTCCGCTTTCCCTGCTGGCGCTCTGGTTCGGGAGTCTTGCCGGACTCTTTTGGGCGCGGCTGGCGGCGGACCTGCTCGCCGGTGGAATCGGCTGGTTCCTCGCGTCGAAGATGACCCGCCGTCTGCCCGGGGACGGAGAGCCGCCGCCGGTCCGTTCCGCCGGTCTGGGGTGGAGACGGATGCTGCCGCGCCGACTGCTCGCCATAGTGGAGGCGAAGAGCAACCTCGGCTGAGTGCCCCCAAGGAGACGATGAGTCCCGTGCCCGCTTGATATTTCGGAATAATTCGTATATATTGCCTCCGGATCCCCAGGAAAGATACCATGTATAGGTGACAAGCAATTGTCGGAGTAGAAAAGAACTCCTTTGTCGAGTAACTTTGGAAATTTACTCAAACCAAATTACCGAAAAAGGAGCTCAAAAATGCAGAGAAAAGGTAATGCCATTCGCAGTGAAAGTCAAGTCAAGAACCAGATAAGTGTCGGAATTGATATGGGAGGCAGTCTCTGGGCAACAGCCGTTCAGGACTGGGGAAGCGGGAAAAATGAGTTATTACGGTCTGAAAGACAAGGTTGATCAAAGCAAAGAGGATCGCGTGTTTGAGCTGGTCACAAATTTGCTTCATAGTGGCAAACGCGTAGATGTTTTCTATGAAGCAGGTCGCTATGGCTACTGGCCAGCTCGTAAGTTGATTGCACTTGATGCGAATGTTCATATCCTTCCGATCAACAAGTTGAAAGTGATTATGAGTGGAAAGACGATCAAGACGGACAAACTTGATGCAAAATTCCTTGCCGCCTTGCACCCCTCGGATCATATACCAACAGTTTACATCCCGTCCTTGGAAGAGGAAGGTCGTCGGGATGCGGAACGAGAATGGGATCGTATCAAAAAATCAATAGATCGCGTAAACGCTCAAATGATTTCTTTGATAGAACGCACACCGTTGCCAGGTTTTAAATCACACCGGACGGCGGTAGAGTGGCGCAAGGCAATTAGAAAATGGTCGAAATTGCCGGAATGGGCAGAATGTCCCAGCTTGTTGTTGCTTCGGCTTCCCAATTTGCTTGCCGAACTGGAGTTGTTCGAGAAAGAACTGGCTGATTGGAAACAGACCATCCAGAAATTCCAGAATCACGATGAAGAAACTTCCAAACAAAATGGCAACACTGATTCGACGGCAGAAACGGTCAGAAAATTGCAACAGTTTAAAGGTGTCGGAGATCGTTTGTCACGGCACTTGCCTTGGGAGATCGGAGATTTTCACCGTTTTGCCACGGGAAAACAATTTGCCGCATTTTTCGGATTGACACCATGTCCATATGCCAGTGGGACAATGAAAAGAGATCAGGGAATCAGCAAAGCAGGACGCAAAAGTCTGCGAAAAATGGCGATTGAATGTGCATGGCTGTGGTATCGCTGGCAACCGGAAAGTTGGTTGACAAAAAATGGAAAGACCGCCTTGCGCAAAAAGGACGTAGTCGGAGAACCGCCATTGTCGCGCTCGCGCGTCAGTTGATGGTTGCGTTGTGGCGATATGTGGTTAAAGGCGAAGTTATTGAAGGGGCGATTATTAACAAACCAATTGCAGCATAAGCTTATGGTGAATCAACTCGTTTCACCTCCTGGTCTTCGAAAGATGCCGTAGGAAAGGTTGAGAAATTCACCGCCATTTTAAGGAGAACGAAAGGATATTTTTTGAACATAGAGGCTACTCGACAAAACTCTTGGTTGCGGATTGCATCCGACACCTTAAGACAGAGGCTTCGAATTCACACGTTTTTCGCATGTGGCATATTATCGGCGAATGTCTGGAACGTTCGCGGTCGATGGAAGGTTGGGAACGATGGCTTACCCGCTGCCGGTGTGAAGTGCTAGAAAATATCTTTTGAAGAACAGAAACAGAGATACAATAAGTTTTGATTTTAGCAAAAAACGACACCTATGGTTACATGGGTAAGGGGAATTACGCTTCGAATATAAGAAAAACTGGAAAAAAGTTACAAAAAGTGGCTTGACAAAACCTAACATGGAAGGAGGCTGTGTCATGGGCAAAAAAGTTCTGATTTTGACCGGAAGTCCACGGCGGAACGGCAACAGTTTCGCACTGGCCGAAGCGTTTATCCGCGGGGCGGAGGCCGCCGGGCATGAGGTGATGCGGTTCGATGCCGCGTCGGCTTCGATTCAGGGATGCCGCGCCTGCAACCAGTGTTACCGGACGGGGCAGGCGTGTGTGTTTCACGACGACTTCAACCGCCTTGCTCCCATGCTGGAGGAGGCGGAGGTTCTGGCGCTGATCACCCCGCTCTACTGGTTCAGTTTCCCGGCGCAGATCAAGGCGGCGATCGACAAATTTTACGCGTTGCTGGTCGGCGAGCGGGAGTGGAAGATCCGGGAATCCCTCCTGCTGGTCACCGCAGAAACCGGCGAGATGCGGGATTTCGACGGCGTCGTCCGTACCTTTGAGCTGATGAACTCCTACCTCAAGTGGAAGGAGCGCGGCCGACTGCTGGTGCCGAACGTCAACCTTCCAGGTGATATCACCGGTACCGGCGCCTCTGCCGCTGCGGAGAAGTTGGGCCGTTCGCTTTTGAGTTTCCGCCGCCGTCAGGAGGGGATCAGCGGCGTAGCTGTTTTCTCCTCCTGCAGCCAGAGCTGCTGGAGCTCCCCCAGGTCGTTGACCCGGTAATCGGGATTGATTCCCATGGCGGGAGTGAGATCCGCACCGGGGCCGGTGATCCGGCAGGTGAGGGTCCCGGCGGCAATGCCGCAGGCAATGTCGGTGGCGAGCCTGTCCCCCACCATCAGGCAGGCTTTGAGCGGCATGTTTTCCGGGCGGCCGCAGCGAGCAACATGCCGGGATCGGGTTTGCCCAGCACCTTGAGCCGGACTCCGGTCGCGGTTTCGAGGCAGGCGGTCAGTGCGCCGCAGTCCGGCAGCCAGGTGGGCTGATCGGTCGGGCAGAAGCGGTCCGGATGGGTGGCGAAGCCGGGTGCGCCCTGCTTCAGGAACCAGGCGGCGCGACAGAGCCGTTCGTAGACCAGTTCGCGGTCGAAGGCGACGACCACCGCGTCCGGTTCGATTTCGTCAAACTGAAATCCCGCCGCCTCGAATGCCGGGTGCATGCACGCCATGCCGAGCAGGAAGATCCGTCGGATTTCCGGATGGTTCTTCCGGAGATAATCGATCGTGTAGTCGGTCGAAAGATAGAACTGTTCCGGTTCCGCGTCGATCCCCATTGCGCGGAGTTTCTCCACATACTGCTTCGTGCTGTACGACGAGTTGTTCGAGAGAAAGGTGACGCCGATCTTGCGGTTCGCAAGAAAGCGGAGAAATGGCAGCGTTGTCGGATAGAGTCTGCCGCCGTGATAGATGGTTCCGTCCATATCGAGAAAAAAGATGGCGAATGTCACTCAAAGTCCGCATATGCGAGCTCCCGGTTTACGGTGTTTACTTGTTTGTTTACTGAATATAAAACAAAAAGTAAAAAAAGCAAGTGAAAAATTGTTTTTTCGGGGGGAAAGGGGATTCAATCGCGCGCGGCGCGGAGGTTGCGCAGAATGGAACGGGCATGGATGAGCGCCGAATCGCCGCCGCCGAGCATGCGGGCGATCTCGGCGGCGCGTTCGCGGTCGTTGAGGAGTCGGCTTTCCGAGAAGGTTCTGTCGCCCTCGGTATGTTTGACTACCCGGTAGTGGCGGTCGGCGCGGGCGGCCACCTGGGCGAGGTGGGAGATGCAGAGGATCTGGCGATGACGGCCGAGGTTGTGAAGCTCTTCTCCCACCCGGTTGGCGGTCTCTCCTCCGATATTGACGTCGATCTCGTCGAAGACCACCACCGGAATGGAGTCGGCATCGGCGAGTACGGTTTTCAACGCGAGCATCAGGCGGGAGAGTTCCCCGCTGCTGGCGATTTTCCGCAGCGGCTGCAATGCTTCGCCCGCGTTGGCGGAGAACATGAGTTCGATCCGGTCCATGCCGGAGGGGCCGGGTTCCACCGTTGTGAACTCCACTTCTAGGCGGCTTTTGCCGAAGCCGATGGCGCCGAGTTTGGCGCGGACCTCGTCAGCGAATTTTTGCGGCGCGCTCATGCCGCAGTTCCGAGAGGTGGCGGGCGGTTGCCGCGAGTTCCGCATTCAACTCTCTGCGGCGGGCATCGAACTCCTCGCGCCGTTCGCGGGTGCGGGCGTAATTTTCCAGGCGCTCCGCCGCTTCGGCGCGGGCGTCGAGTACCTGGGCCAGCGACGGTCCGTAGCGCCGTTTCAGCGTGAAGAGTTCGCCGAGGCGTGTTTCGATGGCGGCGAGCGCCTCCGCGTCGAGATCGACCTTGTCGGCAAGTGCGCTGACCGATTCGGAAAGGGTATTCACTTCGTCCCGGATGGCATCGCATTCGGTAAGGAGTCCACCGGTGAGGGTTTCATCGATGCGGGCGAGCTCCTGCAGACTGCGGTAGACGTCGCCGAGGCGGTCGGCGAGGGAGTCTTCTCCGTCAGTCAGCGCTTCGGTGAGCCGTCCCGCGGTTTCGATCACCTGCCGGGAGTTGGAGGCTAGCTTGTGTTTGGCGGAAAGCTCTTCATCCTCACCGGGGGGAGGGATTGACCCGATCGATCTCTTCGGCGAGCAGTTCAAGCCGGGAAAGTTCCGCTTCATCCGGAATAGATCGGTCGAATTCGCGCCGTTCTTCGTCGAGCCGTTCGAGTGCGGCGCACAGCTCCGCGCAACGGTTCCGGAGTTCGCCGTTGCCGGCGTAGTGGTCCAGAAGTTCAAGCTGACGGGCCGGAACGGTGAGCGAAAGCTGTTCGTTGGCTCCGTGCAGATCGACCAGCTGGCCGCCGATTTCTGCCAGCAGCCGGGCGCCGACGGGAGTGTCGTTGATGAAATTCCGCACGGCGGAGGCGGTGACGACCCGCCGTATCTGAAGTTCCGCCATCTCCCGGTCGAACGGAATGGCTGCCGCGTCGAGCAGGGCTCCGATCGTTTCGACCAGGTGCGGGGGGACGGTGAAACTGCCGGAGACGGTACAGCGGTCGGCGCCGGTACGGATGATGCCGCGGGAGGCACGGCCTCCGAGCAGCAGCTCGACCGAACCCATTAGAATCGACTTTCCCGCTCCCGATTCGCCGGTGACGACGTTGAATCCCGGACCGAATTCCAGCTCCGCCGATTCGATCAGGGCGTAATTTGTGATTTTCAAATAGGTGAGCATGGAGTTAAAAATAGCACGCCGGAAAGGATTTTCAAGGCGGAAAGAAGAATCCCGGCACAATTTCGCCCGGAGGAGTCAGCGGTTTTGAAAATCCTCCAGATGAAGAGCGCCCTGTCTAAGAATGCGCAACTCCGTTCCGGCGGCGTCCACCACCGTCGAGGCAAGGGCGTTTTCCGCGATCGCTCCGCCGTCGACCGCCAGAGTCACCTCTCCGGTCAGACCGGCAAGAGCCGCGGAGAGATTGCGCGCATCCGGTTCTCCGGAACGGTTCGCGCTGGTCTGCGCCAGCGGACAATCGGCAAGCTTCAGAATTTCTGCGAGCAATGGATGATCCGGCACCCGGAACCCAACCGTGTCACCGTTTTGCAGCGGCGCGATGATGGTGATCGGTCCGGGGCAGTACCGTTCGGCGAGTTTTGCCGGGAGTCCATCGAGTACGACACCGTATTCCGGCAGTTTCCGCCAGTCGGCGACGAACCAGCCGAGTTTTTTCGCAGCGGCGCGTCCCTTGAGTTCGTAGATGCGGCGCACCGCCGTTTCATCATCGGCGCGGCAGACGAGGCCGTAGACCGTTTCCGTCGGCAACAGCAGGACCGTTCCCGGGGCGCAAAGAAGTGCTGCCGCGCGGCGGGCGGTGTCGGCCACCCCCGCTGCGGCAAGTTCGATCACCGGATTCATTCCTCCGCCTCGTCATGCTGATCGAGCATCCAGTGCGGAATGCGTTCGCCGAGGTAACTGCAGAGGAAGGCGACGATTCCGGCGGCGAATCCGTAGACGGCTCCGCAGGTCAAAGCCCGGTCGAATTCATCGCTGTTCATGAGCTCGGTGAACGACAGGCCCGTTCCGCAGGAGTTGACGAACGTGTAGGCGATCCAGACACCGGTTGAAACTGCCATGGTCGCCCAGGCGGCGTTTTTGCTCGCCTTGGGAACGTAGAGCGCGGTGATGACCGGCAGAAACACCACGACCAGCTGCGAAGCCCAACTGTTGATCATCAGTTTGTAGATGCTTTCGACATTGGTCGCCAGATAGAGGGCGATAATGGTCAGCAGCACAGTGGTGACACGGGTGAACCAGAGCAGCCGCTGGTCGCTCAGCCGCGGCCAGATCGAGCCGATCACGTTGTTGCACAGCAGCGAGGAGCCGGCCAGCAGTGAACTGTCCGCGGAACTCATGATCGCCGAGATCAGCGCCGCGAGAAAGACCGTGAGAATCAAAGGATGCATACTGCCCAGAATGATGATGGCCATCCGGGGCAGGACCTGATTTTCGATGTCACCCCCCATCGCTTCAGCGGTGACGCCGTGGGCGGCGAGCACATAGCGGGCGGTAAAACCGATGGTGATCGGCACGAGGCCGATCGCGGCGTAGAAGAACCCGGAAATCACCGCGCTGCTCGCGGCGATTTTCTCATTGCGGCTGGCGAGCGAGCGCTGAATGAGGTCCTGCCCGATGGTGCAGCCGAGTCCCATGATGATCCAGCTGCCGATGTAGTAGACCCAGTCGGTGGTGGTGGGGGCGGCGCCCGCCTGGGTGCGGATCCAGAGCGAGAGGTCGTCGGAGGTGAGCCGGGCGGCCACGGCATCCCATCCGCCCGCCTGGCCGAGGGCGCCCGGTACGATCAGGAAGAGGCCGATGACGATGAGGGAAACCTGCACCACGTCAGTGAGCGTCACCGCCCACATGCCGCCGGCAAAGGTGTAGATGAGCACGACCACCGCGCCGATCAGCGTCCCGTGCAGGATGCTCATGCCGGTGAGAACGTGGAGAATTGTCCCCATGCCGAGCAGCTGGGCTCCGAGCCAGCCGATGTAGACCGGGATCATCCACAGCGAGGTGTAGACACCTGCCCACTTGCCGTACTTGCGTTCGACGATGTCGGTGACGGTAAGGCACTTCAGCCGCCGGAGCATGCCGACGATGAAGATGCCGGAGATGATAAGACTGGCGGAGGCGCCGAACGGGTCGGCGAGGACGCCGCCGATTCCTTCGGCATAGACGGTGGCGGCGACCCCCATGCTGGAACCGGCACCGAACCAGGTGGCCAGCAGCGTGGCGGTGGACATCCACAGCGGCAGTCGGCGCCCGGCGACGAGAAAGTCATTCATCCCCTTGACTCGTCTGCTCGACCACATGCCGATGCCGATCAGGACGAGCATATAGATGCCGATCCCGATCCACAGCGTGAGTTTGTCTCCGGCGGAGAGACCGAAACTTCCGGCCGTCTGTTGCACCTGGACGGCGGCTTCATTCAGCTGACTTGCCATAACGCGTCTGCCTTATCATGAAAATTGACAATAAAAAGAAGGCAGGACTCAAAATTCCCGGAACCTGTCATGAATTCCGGGGGATTTTTTCCCTGCACAGCCTGTACTGCGCTATAAACTATCGTTTTTTATCGTGAATTCAACATTCGAATTGAAAAAAAACGGATTTTTTCCGTACTTTTCACGCTTGAAAAAAATCCGTTGCAGGGTATGATATGCAAATGGACCCGAAAAAGGAAATTCTGATTGCCGTTCCCCACGGTATGTGCGCGGGAGTGCGGCGTGCGCTGGAGGCGGTCGAATCGGTGCTGCACCGGTGCGGCACGCCAGTGTACGTATTGCATGAAATTGTTCACAATGATTTTATCGTGAATGACTTGAGGCGGAGAGGAGTGCGGTTTGCCGAAACCCTTGCGGAAGTTCCGGAGGGGGCGGTGCTGCTCTTCAGTGCCCACGGAGTTTCCGCCGCGGTGGAACGGGAGGCGAAAAAGCGGAAACTCCGGATCGTTGATGCGACCTGTCCGCTGGTGAAGCGGTTGCAGATCGCGGCGGCGCGGCGCAGCAGTGATCCCGGCGATGTTCTAATTCTGATCGGTCACCGCGGTCATCCGGAGGTGGAGGGGTGCTCAGGCCGTACCGGCGGCGGCCGGGTGTTGGTGGTGGAACGGGAAGCGGATATTGCGGCGCTTCCCGATTGTTCCGGAGCCCGGCGGATCAGCCGTCTTGCGCAGACGACGCTCAACTGTGAAACGGTGGAAACCCTGACCGGGCTGCTGCGACAGCGCTATCCCGCGCTGGAGTGCGGTCCCGGAATCTGTTATGCCACCACCAACCGGCAGAGTGCGATGTGCGAACTTGCTTCGCTCTGCGGCATGGTGCTGGTCATCGGCTCCCGACGCAGTTCGAACTCGAACCGGCTGCGTGAGATAGCGGAGTCCCGCGGTTGTCGCGCGTTTCTGATCGACGGGCCGGAGGTGCTGCCGCCGGAGGTGGCTTCCTGGCCGGGGCCGATCGGCGTCAGCGCCGGAGCGAGCGCCCCGGAGGAGCTGGTCGAAAGGACCGTCGTCCGGCTTGGAGAGCTGGGATTCGGCCCGGTCCGTCTGCTTGGAACTCCGGAGCAGAAGCTGGCGTTCGCGCCGCCGGAGATTCCGGAGAGCCGACCGGCTTCCCCGGGCGGCGCGGGCGGGACTTAGCCGAGGGCGGCGATCTTTTCCCGCCACCCCAGGTACTGTTCGAGCGAGTAGGGCGGGTGACCGGTCAGGTAGTGATTGGCGCCGGAGAGTGTGCCTGCTTCAAACCGGAGGAGCAGCAGGCGCTGCTCCCCGTTGGGCAGGTCGAATCTCCCCGCTTCGGCGTTGGCGTTGGCCGGAACCTCGAAATTCCCGTCGAAAAGCGTTTCGCCGGTGTCGGCGTCGCTGACGGTGACGGATCCTTTCACCGGCGCGAGGGTGTCGTTGGTGACGATCACCCGATGTCCCCAGTCGGCCCATTCGCCGAGGATGACCTGCAGCGGCTTCTGGGAACGGCGGATGTAGTCGAACGCAAGTTTGCGGTTGAAGTAGTAGTCCACCACCGCGTCGGAGAACTGCGGCCAGCAGTCCATGACGTTCCACCAGAGGACGCCGGACTTCCGCCACTTGTGAGCGCGGACGTTTTCGACGAAGAACTTCTTCGCTTCCGCCTGAACGATCTGACTGGCGGCGACGAACTCCTCGATCGTTTGCGGCTCGATGCCGAAAAATTCACGGATCTGCCGGTACATGAGTTCGATCCGGTAGGCGTAGACCGGAGTGGTGCAGTGGGCGATCCATTCGGCGTTGCCGTGTCCGGGCCAGAGTTTTTCCGGCGAGAGGAATTTGCGGAGCGACTCCACGGCCGGAGCGCCGTGGTAGCCGGTTTCGCTGATGAACGCGGCCGGGTTTGCCGCATAGAAGGGGCTCTTGAAGTAGTCGCGCGGTCCCCAGACATGTTGTTCGGGAGAGTGCAGATCATCCTGTCCGCGCGCCTCGACGGCAGGGGAAATGTAGGGGGAACTGGGCAGATAAGGACGGGCCGGATCGAGCCGGTGAAGTACCTGGGGAATGAGTTCCCGGGTGAGCCGGTTATGGCTCGGCTTCCGGCCATCGTGCATGTGGGCAGCGAACTGATCGACCTCGTTGTCGCCGGCCCAGAGGATGAGCGCCGGGTGCTGACGCAGTTCGAGCACGATCTGTTCGACCTCGGTGCGGAATCGGCCCATGAACTCTTCGTCCATCGGATAAAAGGCGCAGCCGGTCATGAAATCCTGCCAGATCATGATACCGTGCCTGTCGCAGTAGTCGTAGAATTCCGGAGATTCATAGACGCCGCCCCCCCAGACCCGGAGCATGTTGCAGCCGAGTTCGCGGAAGAGTTCCAGAATCGGAATCGTCCGTTCTCGATCGCGGCTGTGGAGCGCGTCGGCCGGAACCCAGTTCGACCCTTTGACCATGATCGGAATGTCGTTGACACGGAAGCGGAATTTGAAGTGTTCCGGCGTTTCATCGTACTCCAGCTTGACGGAGCGGATGCCGATCGTGCGGTGCGCGGTGAAGAGCTCCTCTCCGCGGTGACTCACCCGGATTTCCACGTCGTAGAGATTTTGCTCGCCGTATCCGGCCGGGTACCAGAGCTTCGGATTCCGTACCGGTATGACGTCGAATCCGGAGGTGAATTTCGCCTTGCGCTGAAAATGGAATTCCGATTCGCCGCAGCGGCCGGTTACGTCGAGGTCGAACTGGTCCCAGCAGTTCAGCGAAGTGCGGAAACTCCAGGAGAAGCAGAGCTGTTTTTCCCCGGTTCTCTGCGTGTCCTGCAGGCAGAAATAGCAACATTGCAGAGCATGGTCCGGGCGTTCCTCCAGCCGCACGTCGCGCCAGAGTCCGCCGAGGATCATCCGGGGGGCGATGTCCCAGCCGTAACTGTGGGCGGGTTTGCGGAGCCGGAGCGATTCGAAGTTCCACGCCTGCGCTTTGCTGTGATGGTCGAGCGGGATGTCTTTCACGGCGAGGATGGGCGATTCGATCCGCACGGTCACGGTGTTGGTTTCGCCGCGCCGTAGCAGATCGTCCACTGCGAACCGGTGACGGAGAAAGGCGTTGTCGGCCTTTCCCGCCGTCCGGCCGTTGACCAGGATTTCGGCGAGACAGTCGATGCCGTCGAACACCAGGTCGGCATGCGCCGGAAAATCGGCGGGCAGTTCGAAATGGCGCTCATAAACCCAGTTGTTGAATTCGTATGGGCGCAGGAGATCGACGTTTTCTCCGAAGAAGGGGTCCGGAATGATTCCGTTCCGGTAGAGATCAAGTTCGATGTTGCCGGGTACTTCGGCCGGCATTTCCGGCACGTTGACTGCGCCGGTCCCGCAGAGGAGCCACCGGCCGTTGAGAAGGAGCTGCTTCATGAAAAAAGGACCTTTCCTGTTGATGAATTCGGATCGATGAGAGTTCCCCGGAAGAGTTTGCGCCCGGCGTTCCAGCGGAGGCCGAGTTTTCTCTGACGTTCCAGCGCATCAAGTGTCGCGGCCGCCATCGCCGCCATCGGCTGACGGATGCTGACGATGCCGGCCGCCGCCGCTTCCCCGGTGCCGTCGATGCTGCAGCACTCCAGTTCAGGCGCCGCCGCCTTGAGGGGGAGGGCGATCTCGTCGTTGCCGCAGAAGAGTACGGTTCCGCTGTCGAGACTCCGGACTGTCTCCCGGGCCTGTTCCGGTGAAAACCGGTGGGGAAGTTGCGTCTCTGCGAAATCGATTCCGTACAGTCGGCACAATTCCCGGCAGCTGTCGCGCCTCTGAGCGAGAGCGTCCACCGCGAGATCGGCCCGGTTGACGAAAAGGATCCGGCGCGGTTTTCGGGCGAGGGTGTGGCGGAAAAGCTGTTCGATCGCGTCGTGGTTGTCCAGACCGACGAAATCGGCGAAGGGGCCGGGTTCGACCCGGTCGAAGAAGACCAGATTGACGCCGAGCACCCGCAGTTTTTCGAAGAGGGAGAAATCGATTCGCCGGTCGAATCCCCATACGATCAGATTGCGCACCCCTTTGGAGAAAAGCCGGACCGCGGTCGCCGCCTGAAGGGAGCTTCGCTGCTCCTGTGCAACGAGAATGGCGAGGATGTCGCGTTCGTTCAGCAGCCGGGTGAGCGTGTCGATGAATTCGACGGCGAAAGTTTCATGGAGCGTCGTCAGAATGCCGACACTCTCGATCGGGGCGGTGTTGCCGGAAAAGCGGCTGCTGATCCGGGTGCCGCGTGCCGGACTGCGGGTGATGATGCCGGCGCTTTCGAGTCGGGCGAAGGCGCGCCGGACCGTGATCCGGCTGCAACCGGCGAGTCGGGCGAAATCCCGTTCCGCCGGCAGCCGTTCCCCGGTACATATTCTCCGGAAAGCAGACCGCTGACGACCCGCATCCGGACCTGTTCAGTCAAATCCCCGGCGCTGATGGCACACCTCCCGCTGTTTTTGGTTCTATAAGATAATACCATATGGGAAAATTGCAAATCCATCTCCGGGGCGTCATCGACGGAAAAGAGGGAAGATTAGCGGAAAAAATCGGCGGAATAAGTTGCAATGGCGAAGTTTTGCGGTTATTTTTTACGAATGCTTTTGTGAAGAAACCTTCGAATTTTGCCGAAATCGTGATTCTTTGAGGTTCCGGCAGGGAGATCGCATGAAATTTCTACTTGGAATCAGTCGTCTGCTCTCGTCGCAGACGTCGCTTTTCATCATTCTGGTGGCGGTGCTCACCTTTTTCGAGCCGGAACTCTTTCGATGGGTGAGGGGGGATGTGCAGACTGCGGTGCTTGGGGTCATCATGCTGACGATGGGGATGACGCTTACGCCGGAAGATTTCCGCATCCTTGCCCGCCGTCCGCTCGACATCTTCATCGGGGCGTGCGCGCAGTACACGATCATGCCGCTTCTGGCGTGGGCGCTGGTTCATCTGCTGCGGCTGCCGCCCGGGATCGCCGCCGGACTGATTCTGGTCGGATGCTGTCCGGGCGGAGTCTCCTCGAACATCATGTCGTTTCTCTGCCGGGGCGACGTCGCCTTCTCGGTGGGGATGACTACCGCTTCGACGCTGCTGGCGCCGGTGGCGACGCCGCTTCTGGTGCTCTGGCTCTCCGGAAGCGAGATCGACGTCGATGCGATGGGGATGTTCCGGTCGATCCTGATCGTGACGATCATCCCGGTGGCGCTCGGCGCATTTGCGAATTTCTTTTTCGGCCGCCGGAAAGGGTATCAGGAGCTCTGCGGCGTCATGCCGGGTGTTTCGGTGATCGGCCTCGCCTGCATCGTCGGCGGGGTGATCGCCTGGAACGGCGAACACTTCTTCACCTCGGGCGCGATGATCTTCGCGGCGGTGTTTCTTCACAATGCGCTGGGGTATGCGGCGGGCTACCTTGTCGGTCGCTGTACCGGCATGTCGATGGCGAAGAAACGGACCATCGCCATCGAGGTCGGTATGCAGAATGCGGGGCTGGCAACCAATCTCGCCACTCGGCACTTTCCCACTCTGCCGGAGGCGGCGATCGCTTCGGCGGTGAGCTGCGTCTGGCACTCGATTTCGGGGACGTTGCTGGCGGGGCTGTTTCTGTTCTGCGACCGCATCCGTGCCGCCCGCGCGGCGCGGAAGGCGGAATGATTTTTTTGATTTTTTTCGATTCACGGTTGACGCGGAACGGTTGCGGCGGTAAGATTAGAAAACAGGGACAATGAAATGCTTTTTTTCGGAATAGTTCTGGCTGGATATGTGTTTTGGCGCGGCATTCTTCCGCTGCGGACCGGCTGGCGGTGGAAGGGGCCGCTCTCTGTTCTGCTGCTTTTGACGGCATTCAAGTTTCAGCTGCTTCATCTGATCGGCGGACCGATGTTCTTTGCTCCTGAGCTGCCGCCGGCGGTGTTGTTGGCGTCTGCGTGGTTTTTTGCGGTGCTGTTTCTTTTCTTCTTTCTGCTGGTCGCCGCCGATCTGGCGCGGGGGGGCGGTATTGCTCGTTCTGTCGGTGAAGCGGCGGAGAGTTCCGGAGAGCTTCCGCATCGCGGGCAATCCGGTGAATCTGATCCTTCTGGCACTGGCGGCGGTCCTGGCGAGCATCGGCATCTTCTGCGGCACGAAGCTGCCCGTCGTGCGGGAGCGTACCATTCCCGTCGCCGGCTTGCCGGCGGAAGCGGGAGGGGCTGACAGTCGCCGTACTGGCAGATCTTCACGCCGACGGTGTGACCCGTTGCCGCCGTATCCGGGAGATCGTGAACCGGACCAATGCGCTCAAACCGGATCTGATCGCCCTCGTCGGGGATTTCGTCGATGGGAGGGTCGCGGTGCGGAACCGGGAACTGCGGCCGCTGGGGAACTCTCCGCCCGCTACGGCGTATTCGGCGTCCCCGGAAATCACGAGTATTACTCCGGCAGCCGCGAGTGGATCGCGTTTCTCTCGTCGCTCGGGATTCAAATGCTCTGCAATGAACACCGCTTCCTGCCGGAACGGAATGTTGCTGTCGCCGGAGTGACCGATCCCGCCGCTGCGCGGATGGGCGAGACTCCGCCGGATATTGAAAAGGCGCTTGCCGGAATTCCGTCCGGAGCGTTGAAACTGCTGCTCGCACATCAGCCGGGACTGGCGCACCGGGCGGCGGAGGCGGGGGTGGATATTCAGCTTTCCGGGCATACCCACGGCGGCATGGTCCGGGGCGTCGATCGACTGGTGGCGTTGTTCAACGGCGGTTTTGTTTCCGGGCTCTATCAGGTGGGCGGAATGACGCTTTACCTGACCAACGGAACGGGAATCTGGAGCGGATTTCCGGTCCGGCTCGGCGTACCGTCGGAAATTGCGCTGCTTCGATTCGTCGGCAAAGAGGAGAGGAGCGCGGAGAGGGAGGCGGAGCCATGTCCGGATACCGAGGCCTGAAGGAATTTCTCAGCACGCGGGCGACGGGAGGAATTGCGCTCGCGTTCTCCGGCGGCGTGGACAGTCTGCTGCTGCTCGAGGTCCTGCGCCTGCTGCATCGGGAGAGGCCGTTTCCGCTGACGGCCATGACCATCCATTCCCCGTTCCACCGGGAGGAGGAGACGACGGCGGCCGGGGAGGCCGCCGCGCGGGCCGGCGTCGAATGGGTGAGGATCGACTGTGATCTGCTGGCGGATCCGGTTGTCCGAGAGAATCCGCCGGATCGTTGCTACCGTTGCAAGCGCCGTATTTTTTCCTCGGTTCTCGCCGAAGCGGCGACGAGGGGGCTCCGGACGGTGGTGGACGGTACCAACGCGGATGATCTCGGCGTCTGGCGGCCCGGTGTGCGGGCCCTGCGGGAGCTGGGAGTTCTTTCTCCGCTGGCCGAACTGGGCATCTCCAAGGCGGAGGTGCGCGCCATCGCGGCGGAGCTGGGGTTGAAAGAGGCCGACAAACCGGCTTCTCCTTGTCTGGCAACCCGTTTCCCGTACGGAACGATGCTGACACAGGAGGCGCTTCAGCAGGTTGCGGAAGCGGAGGCGGTGCTCCGGCGGGTGGTTCCGGAGGCGCGTGACCTGCGGCTCCGGAGCTGTGGAGAGCTGGCCCGCATTGAAGTACCGCTGCCGCAGCTGGAACAAGTGGTGGCGCGGCGGGAAACGATTGTCTCCGGGCTGAAACAGCTCGGATTTGTCTATATCACGCTCGATCTGGAGGGCTTCCGCTCCGGAAGCATGGATCGCGCAAAGTCGGGAAGCACAACCGGAAAGGAGTCGTCGCCATGTCAATCGGATTCACGGAAATTCTTCTGATCGTTATTTTTGTTCTCCTGGTCTTCGGGGCAAAACGCATTCCGGAACTTGCCCGGGCGCTGGGGCGCGCCTCGTATGAGTTCAAGAAGGCGAAGACCGCGCTCTCCGAGGAGGGGCGTGAATTGATGGACGCCGCGGAGAAGGCGGGGGAAAACGAGGCGAAAAAGAGGAGCAGGGCGGCAAACAGGCATGAGTGACCAGGAAAACAGCCTGATCGGCCATCTGGAGGCGCTGCGCCGAACGTTGCTCTCCTGCCTGATTGCGACCGCGCTGCTCTATCCTGTCGCGTTTCTGGCGTCGCCGTATGTCATTTCCTCGCTGGTGCGCTGGAGTTTCCCGCCCGAGGCGGGGAAACTCCACTATTTTGCGCCGATGGAGGTGTTCTGGGTGCAGCTGAAACTGGCGCTCGTGCTGGCTATGGCGCTGGCGTATCCGTGGAACATTCTCCAAGTCTGGCGTTTTCTGCTGCCGGCACTCTATCGGGAGGAGCGGAGGGCGCTCGGCTGGTGGATCGTGGTTTCGTCGGTGTTGTTTTTCTGCGGGGTTGCCTTCTGCGGGGTACTGATTCTGCCGATGCTGATGAAGTTCTCCGGCGGTTTTGCCACGCCGGAGCTTCAGCCGATGCTCGGGCTGGCGAACTTCCTGGAGCTGGCGGGCTGGCTGATGCTCTCGTTCGGCGTGATGTTTCAATCACCGCTGGTGGTGCTGCTCGCAGTTCGTTTCGGTCTGATCTCCGTGGAATCGCTGCGCCGGAAGCGGCCGTGGGTCATGACGGCGATTCTGGTGGTCGCGGCGATCCTCACGCCGCCGGATGTGGTGAGTCAGGTGATGCTGGCGTTGCCGACCTGGCTGTTGTTCGAAGCCGGGCTGTTCTTTGCCGACCGGATGGAGAGACGCGCGCAGACGGAGGCGGCGGAACGCGGTTAGGCGTATCGGCCGGAATTTGCCGATTTGTTTCTCCTCCGGGTTGCATTTGCCGGAAGCTGTGCTCTATTACCGGTAAGGAAGAGTTCCGGGGGGCGCAAAGGGCCCCCGGGTGATCCGCTTTGCAGAGGAGGCTGTCATCATGAGCAAATCCAACTCCACGTCGAATGTATTCACGCCGGTAATCCGCCGCTTTGTCCGGGATCAGGAGAGCCGCGGCTGGCCGCCGTTCCACAAACTGTCGCTGGAGGAGGCGCGCCGCGTCTTTGCCGAAGTCCGGGGCGAACACATTCCGGAATTCCCGGTGGAGATGGAGGAGCGCAGTTTCTCGGAAGGGGTCGACGTCCCGTTCCGGGTGCGGCTGATCCGCCCCGCGGGGGTGACGGGAGCTTTGCCGGTGGTGTTCTATTTCCATGGCGGCGGCTGGATGCTCGGCGGCTGGGAGTCGCATGAACGGCTGGTGCGGGAGCTGGTCGCCGGTTCCGGATGCGTGTTCGTCTTCGTGGAGTATACTCGCGCACCCGAGGCGGAGTACCCGGTCCCGATCAAGCAGGCGTACGCCGCGCTCACCCGGATTCTGGAGAATGCGGACGCTTTCCGGGTGGATCCGGGCCGGGTCGCGGTCGCGGGGGACGGCGCCGGCGGAAACATGGCCGCGGTGATGGCACTGCTCGCCCACGAACGGGGCACGCCGCGGATCGACCTTCAACTGCTCTTCTACCCGGCGACCGATGCGGACTTCGGCACGGAGTCCTATCACCGGTTTGCCGACGGACCGTGGTTGACCCGCAAGGCGATGAAGCGGTTCTGGAGCACGTACTGTCCAATCCGGGCGTTTCGCCGGGAGATTTAGTGTCGCCGCTGCGGGCCCGGCTGGGGGCGCTCGCCGGACTGCCGCCGGCGTTGATCGTCACCGCCGGAAACGATGTGCTGCGCGATGAAGGGGGAGGCCTATGCGCGTAAATTGATGCGGGCCGGAGTCGGGGTGGCATCGGTCCGTTTCGACGGGGCGATTCACGATTTTCTGCTGCTGGATTCCCTGCGCAACAGCGCGCCGGCCAGCGGTGCGGTGGCGCAGGCCTGTGCGCTGCTCCATTCGAAATTTGACCGCTAGAGCGGAACTCCGGCATAATTTGGCCGGCGGGGAGCTTGAAAAAAGTATTCCGGCATGTTATATTAACGCAATCCGCCTTTTATAAAACGAGGAGCGGCAGGGGTGTTCCCCCGTTTCCGGAACAGACCGGGGGCGTGGGGATTCTGACTGGGAAAACGATGCGGAACGGGGGCATCAGAGTTATGACTGTCAAACGATATCTGTACCGGAAATGGCTGATGCTCTATTCGAAGATCGTCCGCGAGAAGGCGTCGCCGGAATATATCGCCCGCGGCTGGGCGATCGGCATGTTCTTCGGCTGTTTCATTCCATTCGGCCTGCAGCTTGTCTGTTCGATTCCCACGGCGTTTCTGCTGAAGGGCAGCAAGATCGGCGCAACGCTGGGGACGTTGATTACCAATCACTTCACAATTTTTATCATCTATCCTGCACAATGCTGGGCCGGGAGCCACCTGCTCGGCGGCACCCTTTCGTACCACGCGATTGAAACCGCGATGGCCGACGTGCTCAAGGAGCAGAGCTACGAGGCGCTGATGAAGATCGGGTGGGAGCTGGTCGCCGCCTTCTTTCTGGGCGGAGCGCTGCTCTCCGTGATCATGACCCCGCTCACCTACTGGTTCGTGAAGAATCTGGTCATCCGCTATCGGAACCGCAAGGCGGCGCATGCGGCCGCCCGGGTCACTGTTCCGTCAGAAAAGTGAGCTGGATTTTCCGGGTGCGCGGTCCGTCGTATTCGCAGAGGTAGATTCCCTGCCAGGTGCCGAGGTGAAGCGCACCGTTCCGGACCGGAACGGTGAGTGAGAAGCCGGTCAGCATCGCCTTAAGGTGTGCGGCGCTGTTTCCTTCTGCGTGCTGATAGAACTCCTCCTGCGCCGGAATCAGAGTGGCAAGTTTGGCCAGCAGGTCGTGCCGCACGTCGGGATCGGCGTTTTCATTGACGGTCAATCCGGCGGTTGTGTGGGGGCAGAAAATGTGGCAGAGGCCATTTCTGAGCGTTTTCGGCACACGGGCGTTGATTTCGGCGGTGATCTCCGCAAGTTCGCAGCTGCGGCGGGTGACGACGGTAAATTCCTGCATGATTGGAGCTCCTGTCTGGTTTGAATCTTCAGGAATATACCGCTTCCCGGCGAAGTTTCAACTTTCTCCGAGGCCGGACGGCAAATTTTCGTCTCTGTTCAGCGGGTGATATCGGCGACGCTTTTCCGTTCGAGCAGGCTGTACGGCACGGTGACATTGTGGACCGGCAGCCCGGCGATCTGCCGGTTCAGCATGTTGACCGCTTCCGCGCAGATCCTCCCCATCTCCTGGCGGATTGTGGTCTGCGGCGGAGTCAGGCAGCTGGAGATACCGGAGTCTTCGCTGGAGATGAGGGAGATGTCCTCCGGTATCCGCAGTCGGAAGTCGCGCAGCGCCTGAGCGGTGATTGCTCCGAGGGATTCTCCGGCTGCGATGATCGCGGTGCAGTTCTCGTCGACGAGTTCGCGCAGAATCCGATGCAGTTCCGTTCGCTGCTGCAGATTGCGGTGAAATCCAGTCACCTCCGGCGTACGGTCGCAGAGCTCCAGAAAGCTGCGGAACCGGGTCGCCTGAATGAGGTTACCCTCCGGCGACAGAAAACAGAGTGTCAGCAATCCGATCCGGCGATGGCCGCGGCGGAAAAGGTATTCCAGTGCCAGCTTCATCCCCTGTTTGTCGTCGGAGCAGACCGAGTAGATGTTCTCCCGCAGCGCCGGAGCGGTATTGATCGAAACCAGCGGCAGCCGGTGGCGGTTGCACCAGCCCGCCGTCGCTCCGGGGCGATAGGCGAGGGTGATGACGCCGCGCAAAATTGTTTCGTCGAGCTGCACGTCGTTGTTTTCCTGCAGGATTACCGGGCAGAACTTCTGCCGCGAGAGTTCTCCCAGCAGAGCTTGCAGCATCAGCCCCAGATAGCCGTGAAAATCCGCAGTCTCCGGAATCAATACGGCAACATTGCGCTGCTCTATGGAAAAATATCCGGATTCGCGGGCGAGTTTCAGGATCTGGTTGCGCAACTGTGGCGACACGTACCCGGAACCGGTCAGTGCCCGCGACACGGTGGAGGCGGCGCATCCGGCGGCGGCGGCAAGCTGCCGCAGCGTGGTTTTCGAAGGGTTCTGCATCATGGGAGATAGTATAATTCCCTGTTCCACATTTTGCAAGCTGTTTTTTCATATTCCACACGGAAAGGAGAATTTCCGGTTGTTTTTGGCGGGGATTTCCGGTATACTATTGCAGAACCATTCAGCAACGGGGGATTCAAAACGATGAGTCAGGTGGAATATCGTCGGCCGGATGCGGGGATCTTCGCTTCGGGGAAGCCGTTTTTGTCGGATGCAACTACTGGGCGAGCCATGCCGGAACTCTGATGTGGCGCAACTGGGACGCCGCTTCGGTCGAGGCGGATCTGGCTGCGCTTTCCCGGGCGGGGGTGCAGGTGATCCGGGCCTTCCCGCTCTGGACGGATTTTCAGCCGCTCACGGCGCACACCACCTGGGCGCAGACCTTTGTGGAGATGCGGTTCGGCGAGGAGCCGCTGCCCGACACGCCCGCCGGGCGGGCCGGTGTGGACGAGGTGATGATCGACCGGTTCCGCCGCTTCGCCGAACTGGCGGAACAATACGGCATCAAACTGATCGTCGGATTGTTGACCGGGTGGATGTCCGGCCGCATGCACGTGCCGCCTGCGTTCGAACGGATCAACGTGCTGACCGATCCGCAGGCGATCCGGTGGCAGGTGCGATTTGTGCGTTACTTCGTTGAAACGCTGAAGGATTGTGCCGCCATCGCCGCCTGGGACCTCGGGAACGAATGCAACTGCATGGGCATCGTCAAGTCGACGGATGAATTCTGGAACTGGTGCAACGCGATCTCTTCGGCGATCCGCCTGGCGGATCCGGATCGGCCGGTGGTTTCCGGCATGCACAGTCTGCTCTGCGAAGACCGGCCGGAGCGGCATATTCTGATCGACGATCAGGCGGAGACGACCGATATCCTCTGCACGCATCCTTACCCGCTCTTCACGCCGCATTGCCGGATTGATCCGGTCAACACGATGCGCAACGCCTTTCACGCGGCGGCGGAGACCCGGCTCTACGGGGATGTCGGCGGTGTTCCCGCCTTCGTCGAAGAGGCGGGGTCGCTCGGCCCCGGCCTCTCGAGCGAGCGGGTCGCGGCGGATTATCTGCGGAACATGCTCTGGAACTCCTATGCCCACGACTGCCGCGGACTGCTCTGGTGGTGTGCTCACGACCAGACCGAACTGCCGCAGACGCCCTATGACTGGGTCGGCATGGAGCGCTGTCTCGGACTGCTCCGTACCGACCGCTCTCCGAAGCCGGTCATGGAGGAGCTGGGCAAGTTCGGCCGGATGGTGTCAAAGCTCCAGCTGCCGCCTTTCCGGCGGGACGCGGTCTGCATTCTCTCGCAGCAGCAGGATCAGTGGGGCGTCGGTTATTTGAGTTTCCTGCTCGCCAAACAGGCGGGCTTCGACATCGAATTTCAGTATGCCGACCAGCCGCTCAAACCGGCGAAATTCTATCTTCTGCCTTCGGTCCGCGGCACCAGGATCATCTCCCGGCACCGCTGGCTGGAGCTGCTCCGTGCGGTGGAGGAGGGTGCGGTGCTTTACGTCTCCAGCGACAACGGTTCGCTTGAACCATTCAACGGGCCGTTCGGCGTCGATATCGAATATGTCGCCCAAGCCGTGGCGCCGGCGCGGATCGTCAATCCGGCGCGCGGACTGGATCTGGCGGCGCCGGCGGAGTTTCTGGTTCGCTACCGTAACCGCTGCGGCGAAGTGCTGGCCGAAGACGGGGAGGGGAATCCGGCTCTGGTCTGCAACCGCTACGGCCGCGGCCTGCTGATCTGCTGCAATGTGCCGCTGGAAACCGCGCTGGTCGAAATGCCGCGCGTCATCGCCGACGGGAATCCGGAGTACTACCGGGTCTATCAGCTTCTCGCCGAACTTGCCGGGGTGAAACGCAACGTGACCCGGCGGAACCCCGCGCTCACGCTGACCGAACATGCGGTTGACGCCGACACGCTTCTCGTGGTCGCGGTGAACAACACGCCGGAAGAGCTGGCAGATACGCTGTGCGCCCCCGGGTGGAAACTGGTCGAGGCGCCGATCGGACCGGCTCCCGACGGGGAAGGGGTGCTGCGGCTGCCCCGGAACTCCGGTGCGGTGCTCCGGTATCGGCGGATCTGAAGTGCGCGTGCCGCCCGGGGATCACTCCGGGCGGCCGTTGGGATATTCCAGGGCGGCGACGTTGAATCCGAGCTTCGCCGCCTGTTCCTTGTATTGCCGGAAGAGCTCCGGGGGAAGCGTCGATTCGCGTGCGAGAATCCACAGATAGTCGCATGTGGAGCTGGTCACCATCGCGCTGGAGTAGTCCGGTGCGAGGGCGATGATCCGGTACTGCCCGTAGAAGGGGCCGAAGAAGGAGACCTCCAGTTCCCCGACGTTGGAATCCCCCCGGAAGCGGGCGCGTCCCCGGGCAGTGCGGTGTTCTCCGTCGCGCCAGCCGGAGTTGAGCACGTCGATGCCGCCGTCCCTGCGGGCGGTGTAAACCGCGGTGACCCGGGTCATGTCGCGTTCGAAGGAGTGGGGCAGCCGGGCAATTTCGTACCAGGTGCCGAGATAGCGTTCCGCATCGAAGGGGCGGACCGCCGGGATGGAGGCGGTCGATTCCGCGTTGCGGCACCCGGAGAGCACGGCGGCGAGCGCTAAAAGAGCCGGAACGATTGTTTTTCGGATCATCTTTCACCTCCTCAAGTTTCAGAATGAAGCGCCGAGCACTTTGCCGTCGGCTGCGTTGAGTTTGACGGTCGCGGTGGATTCCTCATTCTCCTCGTGGGCGAGCCGCCGTCCGGTGACGAACCAGGTGTCGTTTTCGAGCGTGACCGAGAGTGGACGGTACGGATCGAGTTTTTCCCCGAAGGCGGAGAGGGCGGCTTTCAGAGCGAGGTCGGGGCGGGAGATGGTCCAGCTCTCCTGTTCCGGCGGAACGGGGCGCGGCCGGGCGAAACGGTTCAGGAAATCGAGCAGCCGGGCGAAGTCGCGGTCGCCGATCCGGTTGGTGTCGAGCTGAAAGATCAGTGCGCTGTCCGGAGAGAGCCGCATGGCGCCGACGGTGTGGTAGCGCCACTCTCCGGCGGGCGGTTCGGCGGCGGCGAACTTCGCCCGGGTGAGATAGAGCAGCGTCCCGTAGCGGCCGCCCGCCGAGAAGGGGTGGAGATGGAAATGGGTTTCCACCGCTTCGCGCAGGGTGGAACGTGCGGCAAGGCGGACCTGGTGTTCGAGTTTCTCCGGGGAATTGAACCGCTCTCGGCCGTCGTTGTCGGCGTGGAAGGCGAGCCGGGCGCGAAACGATTCCCCCGGACCGGTGATGACGACGACCGCGGTGCGGCGGGGAACATATTTGACCACTTTCATCCGCCATTCTCCCGGGGGAGATGCGGAACAGATCGTCGGCGGACATGCGGATCGACACCGCGGCGGTTGCCGCGTGGGCCGTCAGCATCACAGCCGACAGGATGAGCACTGCATGGCGGATTTTTCTCTTCATCAGGTTGCCCCCTCTTTCTGCGTATTTCGTAATATACTGCAAACCGGGCTGTTTTGAAAGCCGGAGAGGGGGAATCCAACATTACTTTCCGGCAATCTCGAAGAAAACCGCGGCACCATCTCTCGCAGTATCAACCGAGAAGCTGACCGTATCCGCGTCGTTTCGGTCGGGCTCGATCTGCTTCAGCCGCCTGCCGGAGAGGTCGAGCGGATAGAGTTTCAGCTTTTCTGCGTGGCGGTTGCGGAGACGGATCCGGAATTTTCCCGCCTCCAGCAGTGACGGCGTCCAACCCATGCGCTGGATCGTTTTCATCTCCTCCTCGGCAAATTTCATGCCGTTGTTGAGCGCGTTGGTGGCGTAGACGACGACAAGCCGCTCCGCCTCGCGAATCGGCCGGGTCCCATCGACGCTGACCACTGCGAGATTGCCGTTCGTGCTCATCTCCTGAATCTCGAAATCATCCAGTTTCTCCCGGGTTCCGGCGAGAGCGCAGACACCCTGAAGGCGGGGGGTATTGACCCGCATGAAACTGCGTCTGTTATCCAGCAGGAGTTCGCCGGTGGAGCTCTCAAATAGACTCTCGCCGTCGCTCCGGTTGGCGGCGGGCAGCAGTTTCTTCTGTTTCAGGAGCTGGAGCATCTCCCAGGTGGAGGCGCCCGGCACGACGCCTTGCGCCTTCAGCCGGGAGAGAGTCGAAGAAGAGGTGTTGTCCAGCGCCACAGCAAGCTGATTTTTCTCCACGGGCCGGAGGAGTTTGCCTTCCGGGCCGGTGACGTCGATTCCGAGACCGCAGACCAGCGCCAGCAGACTCTGGCGGGCGTTCATCTGGTTTGTCCAGAGCTTCTGCGTGTAGACATCCTCCGGATTGACCTCCACGCGGACGGCGCTTGCCGCCCTGCTGACGTCTCCCCGCATGAACAGGAAATAGGTGAGGAACTCCGACGCGACCGCAATGGGGTCCGAATAGAGCCGGAAGCTGGCCATGTAGGTCGTATCCCGGAAAATCATCGAATTCTTTTTTGTTCACGGCGATCGGCGATCCGTGTGCGGTCAGGGAGGTCGAAATCCTGAAACGCCGCATAGGCCCCGACTTCGAACGCCTGTTCGTAGCGGTAACGGTTCCAGAAGGTGTGGTTGTATTCGGAGATCACCATCGGCTTCCCGAACTGGCGTACGGCGGCGAATTCCCGGAAGAAGTTGTTGCTCCGGGCGAGGGAGCTTTCGGCGACCAGAGTGGACCCGGCCTGCATCCAGTTGGTCGGATGGGCGAAATAGTTGTTCAGGACGACATAATCCAAATTTCTGCGCAGCAGGTCGTAATGGTGAAATTTGTAGTAGTTGTACTGGGAGAAGAGTCCGCGGTATCCCAGCGACCGGAGGGTATCGCGGTAGAACCGGGCCATATCCTCCTCCACTTCGCGGAAGAAGAGCATCGCATCGCGATCCCGCGTCCGGTCCGTGAACGACGGAATTTCGTCAAACGAGCGATACCGGCTGCCGCGGGTCCGGTTCAACTCTTCGACGGTGCCGTATTTCCGCTTGAGAAACGCGTGCCAGTGCGGTTTGACGAGCGCCGCGTCAATCGGCTGGCGGAAAGTGATCGCCTGTTCATTGTATCCGAGGGTCAACGCGAGAACCGGATCATCCACCAACTTCCTGCCGGTGTAGGAATTGACATGAGTCAGCAGCTTTTTCACTCCTTCGGCCCAGTTGCGGCGCGCCTCCGGATCGAAGTAGATTTTCAGCTTTATGTGCTCCTTTGCCGGGAGTTCCGCGCTGCCCCAGTAGGTGAGTTTGTACGGATGATAGCCGACCGGACTGGTCATCAGGTCGAGAAAGATGTAAATCCCGTTCTGTTTTAATTTTGCAACGGTGTAATCAAACAGCTGAAGCCGGTGCGCGTTGAACTCCGCCTCCTTCGTCATCCCGGCCATCAGGACCTGATCGAGGAAGTGAAAGCGAACCATGTTGTAACCGTTTTTGCGGAGTTCCTGAACGGCGTTGTCAATCTCATAACAGGTGTCCAGAGTTTCAAAGACGCCGCTTGCAGTGAAGAATCGTACCGTTGTTTCCGGCTTCTGCTCGAATGCCAGCTTGCCGTTTCGATTGACAATGACCCGTCCGAATTTCCCCGCGGGACCCGGTTGATGGAAGCCGGAGAGATCCAGGGCCGAACCTTTTTCCCGGCGGTTGAGCTCCTCTCTCGCCACCGGCAGCCAGCGGGGACCGGCCTGAATGGTGACCGGTTTCGACGGTTCCAGGAATTTGATCTGCAAATCGCTCAGGGTAGCTCCGAGAATCAGCCAGATCGCCTCGGTGGATCCGGCGTGAAACTCCACCTGCCGGATCTTGCCGAACTCCGGCTTGAGCGCATGGCGCGAAACGTAGAGGGCGTTGCCTCCGTTCGGCGTGTTGACCTTCTGCGGAACCGCGTTGGAACAGTTGCGGACGCTGAACCAGTCCGCGGTATCGACCAGGTTGACAATCGGAATTCCGACGGTTTCGCCGTTTTCATAAGTAACGGTGACGGAACCGATTTCGCGTTGGTCTCTCGGCGCCCATGCCAGCGTGTGAAGCAGATAGAGATAACGGGCGCTGCTGCTGTTCGGAACGGAGACGGCTGCGGATTTCCGGCCGCCGGGAAGGTGGGGCGAATGCATGGCAACTACACATTTCTCCTCCACTTTCACCCGGAAAGGAACGCCGGAGAAGAGTGGGCTCTTCCAGACCAGCTGACGGAATTTCCGGCCGTCCTGCAGCGGCCCCTGATCGCTCCAGCCGCCCTTGCCGTCGCCGGCCACGTCGTCATTGAGCAGCCGGTCGGCGACGGAAGAGAGATCCAGCGGAACTCCAAGCTGCTCCAGCCGCAGACTCCGGACATGGAACTTCCCGGCAGTATCCTGAAGGCCGATGTTCAGAAAGAGTTTCCGCAGATTGTTGCCGCAGAAGAAGACCCTCTCCGCCCGACGCCCGGATAGCTGCCCGCCGGAGTCTTCACCCCGGGATATTCCGCTTTGCCGGGAAATTGAAGCAACGCCTGAATTTTCGGCCCCTGTTTGCCCGGCAGGACATTGTCCGCGGAGAAGGTCGCGCTTAATTTCAGGTACCCGGAACAGCGGCCGGCGGGGGATCTCCTGCGGATGCCGGAAAAGCCGCTGTTCCGCTGTCCCAGTTCCAGTGAAAAACCGTCTTTGCCGAAGGCGAGAGCCTCTTTCGATACTTTCCACGGAGTCCAGCCTTCTGCCGAGGCGAAGTCCGTCTCGTAAATCACAGCCGCATGAAGCAACAGCGGTGCGACTGCGGAGAGAAGGAGTATTTTATTCATTACAAATAAGTTCCTTTGCTTTCAGTTTTCCCAGTTGATCATGGCGATCTTGCCGACTTCGGTGTCGCGGTTGAAGAAATCCGAAGAACCGAACGGATCCGTCAGCAACGGAATCCGTTCACTGCCCACGTGCCAGTCGAGGAACAGCACGTTGGCCTGTGAGGAGTGCCGTGCCGCCGGAATTCCGGCTCCCGCCGATGGCGAGGTCGAAGGATCAAACCAGCAGACCCCCAATTCCAGATTCGGAACGCCGTCGGCCCACTGCCAGGTATCGGCGATGAGACAACGCTGCGACAGTTTGGTCAACATGGTGATCTTTTGCTGTTCACCACACTGGCGCCTCCCGAGGAGAGCATCTGTTTGTTGACGCCGTAGGCGTTGTTCCACTTCCACTTGGCGTCCTCCCATTTCATCGAGGGGCAGCTGACGATTTTGTAGGGGATGTAGCCGTTGGTGCCGTACTTGGTGCTGGTGTCGGTGGAGGACTGGGAAATGCCGATGGAACCGGTCATGGTGCTGACCCAGTTGTAGTTACCCCATATGTCGCTCGGATGGTTCTGATACGGCGGAAGACGATCCTGGAAGTCGTTGGTATACATGGAGAATCCGTATCCGATCTGTTTGAGGTTGTTCTGGCAGTTCGCCGAGCGGGAACGTTCGCGGGCATGATTCAGCGCCGGCAGCAGCATGGCGGCCAGAATCGCAATAATGGCTATGACCACGAGGAGTTCGATTAAAGTAAATGTCCGTTTCTCTCTTTTCATTTTCTTCCTCCTTTTCTTGAATGCGAAGAACTGTTTGGAATACATTTTACCGAACAAGCTTTTTCCCATGTTACATGTTCAAATTGAAGATTTTCCACTGTCTCGAAAATCATGGAGTCGCTGAACTCGGCGAAACGCTCCAGATTGCGGTGACCGGGATCGATGGAGAATTTGCAGTGGTCGAAAAGGATTTCCCGCACCCCGTGTTTTGCCGCCGCCCGGATGAAGGGATAGCCGCCGCTGACCGCATCCACGTCGCGCAGCCGGATGTTGCGGACTCCCGCGCAACAGGCATCGTCGGCAAGCCGGATCATGAAAGGGCCGTTCTGCGTCTCCATGATGAGGTGGGAAAAGACGATGTTCTCCACCGAGAACGGCAGCGCCTTTTCCGGAGGAGGCGGGCAGTCCGGTCCACGGGGCGGATCGAACTGAACCGGCGCAATCTCCGGCAGATAAATCGAAATACCGGCGAAACTCTCCTCAATGATCAGATGACTGAAGCTGCAATTGCGGATGGCGTAATCCCGGCTCCAGCCGATCCGGATTGCGGAGCTGCCGCTTTTCAACACACAGTTGGAAACCGTCACCCGTTCACACGGCCGCGGCGTGAAGAGCTGTTCCTGATGGGAGCGCAGCACCAGGGCGTCGTCACTGCTGCGGATGATGCAGTTTGCAATCACGGCGTCGCGGCACGCGCTCAGATGGATACCGTCCATGTTCGGCAGGCGCATTTCTCCGTCGATACGCAGCTTGTTGATCTGAATCCGTTCGCAGTCCAGCATCCACAAACTCCATCCGGCGGCATTTTCGATCTTGAATTCGTCGAGCAGAACGTCGGAACAGGCGACGAAGAGAAGCGCTCGCCCCGGGATCTTCCGATCATCCTTCCGTTTCCAGACCAAATGGAGCTCCTGCGGCGCATCCATCGCCACCTCGGTAAAGGCATGTGCATTGCCGCAGATGGTTCCCCGACCGGTGATCCCGACGTTGCGGCAATGTTCCGCATAGATCAACGTGCGGCGGTTCAGGCGGGAACAGCGGGCGGGGATCCACCATGGATTGTCCCCAATCTCCGGGTAGCGGAGGGATCCGGACCGCCGAGGAGCACCGCGCCTTCTTCCAGATGGAGCGTCGTGTTGTCATGCAGATACAGCGTGTAGCTCATCCAGACGCCCGGGCCGATCCTGACTGTGCCGCCGCCTGCCGCTGCACAGCTGTCCAGCGCCTGCTGAATTGCGGAGGTGTTGTCGAACTCTCCGCCGGGACGTGCGCCGCAGTTTTGAATGTCAACCATTGCATTCTCCTTGAAAGTTATCCATTCTGCCTGGATGATATTATACCGTATTCTGCCTCGAGAAACAACCTTTTTGCAATTCATAAATATGGATTTCAGACAAAAATAATACAACAATGGTTGAAAAAAATATGTTTTTGTGTTACTTTAGCTCAGAAAGGAGAAACGATGGAGCAGCCGATCCCGCATCTGCCGAAGCCGGACGAAAACATGCCGCCCGACCATCTTCTGCTCGCTCCCCGGCCGGGCGATGCGGACACACTTTTTCTGAATTCCGGCTCCTACGAAGACTATCCGCTCTACACCAACGGCATCGAAGAGGCATTTCGAAATTCTTCCACATGGTATCACAGTTATCATGCGCGGCATGGATTGCTGGTCTGGTTGATCTCCGGCGAGGTCAGTTACCGGATCGAAAAAAGAATTATCTGGTGCTTCCCCGGCAGCCGCTTTTCATACCGCCGGGGACGGAATACTATTTTGAGACGACGAAACATGCTGGATATCATAAATTTGTGGCATTTTTTCAAGGTGTGAATCTGCCGTCGATTCTGGAGACGTTGAAACTGAACCAGCCGATTCAGCTCTCACTGCCGCAGACCGATCTGCTGACCCGGAAACTCCGGCTTCTGCGGATATTGATTCGCCGCCGTCCTTCAGGGCACATTCTGCAGAATGCCGGTTTGACCCTGGAACTTTTGATGACACTGTCAGAGGCGATTCCCAGGCCGCAGGAGAAGTCTCTTTTTCTGCGGCTGGCATGTGAAAAAGCTGAGCGGGAATTTTGAACATCCGGAGAGTATCGCCTCAATTGCCTGGACGCTCGGAATGAATGAACGGACCTTTTCCCGGCTGTTCCGGGCGCAGATGAACCAGTCTCCCCACCGTTACCGGATGCAGCGCCGCATGGAAGCCGCTTGCGAACTGCTCACTCAGACCGGTTTTTCGGTTAAGGAGATTGCATTTCAGCTCGGTTTCTGCAACTCCTTCTATTTCTGCAATCAATTTCGTCGCATACACGGCGTGACTCCGACACAATTCCGGCGCAGGAAGAGGTTTCCGGATCGGTGACTTTGATCACGAAATGCGGACCTCGCGTGAGAGGGGCGCTGAATTTGCGTATCACGACGTTACGGATAATCGGTGATGCGATCGAATCCGGGGGAGGGAGTCTGGAGAACGCCCGGCCCTCCAGCTCCCGGCCCGGATGATTTTCACCTCAATCGCGGTCCGCTTTCGGATGAATCAGATAGAAGCACCCGGCTGCGGCGGCGCCTCCGGCCAGATTGGCCAGAATGGTCAGCCAGATATTATTCCACGGCGTGAGTTTCATGCAGGCAAGCCCGATTTCCACCGCCGGATTGAATGCACCGGAACAAACCGTGCCGCCGACAGCAAACGCTCCCGCCATCACTGTGCCGCCGATGGCGAGTCCGAAGTAGGAGTTGTTCGCAGCTTTTTTGAGGGTTGCGACATTCAACACCACGTAGGCCAGTGCAAACGTGAAGAGAAATTCCGAAAGCAGCAGGTCATGAATGCGGAAGTTGAACGGCGGAACCGGATCCAGACGATGCTTGAATTCCAAGACCGCCAGAGCTCCGACGATGCCGCCGAGCACCTGGGCAATCATGTACGGGATGGCGTCCCGTTTCGGCATTGCACCGCGCAGCAGCACCGCCAGCGTGACCGCCGGATTGTAATGGCCTCCCGAAATCGGACCGCCGGCGTAGATCATCACCATGAGAATTCCTCCGATCGCCAGCGGCGGAATGACGCCGGAACTGTTAAGGGTGCTGGTTGAACCGATCGTCAGAATCAGGAAAAAGGTACCGATGAATTCGACCAGATATTTGCGAAATGCGTTCATATGAAAATTCCTTTTTTGAAAAAAGTGAGGTTGGGAAATGTGCATACGGAGAAGGCCGGTTTCAACATCGCAGGGGGCTGTAGTTCCTCCGTCGGAGGGCGTGATCTCGCTTCGCCGACAGTTTTTGCTCTCTTGAAAATCCGGCAGACATCATACCGTCCGGGAAGAGCGGAGGCAGGAAAAACGGAGTCGGCCGGAGATGAATCTGCATCCATACCGCTTCCAAAAGATTGCTCTCATCCTGCTGGCAGATGGCTTCGGTGAGGTGTTCCTGGCGGCAGCCGGCATCGCCGCACGGGTGGTGGGAGCCGGCCGGGCAATTCCAGTCCACGCCATTGAAGATTTGCAGCAGCAGCAGGACAATTGTCGGAACTGCCTGCCGACGGCGTTGTCTGGTTTGCCGGCGGTTCAAAAAGGTTCTCCTTTTCGGCGTCACATCGGCGAATGGATGAGGCCGACGGGCCGTTTTATCTGTCGGATGAATATAGCTTCAAAGCCGAGAAATGCAAATAAAAATTCCACCTCATCCTCCGGGAGAGTGGATTTTTCGCGGTATCCCCCTCTGACGGAATCATCCTGTGGAGTTCCGTTTCTTCGCGGGACAGGTCCCGGCTCATCCGGAGTCAGACAATAATCTGGAGCCCCCGGAACAAAAAAAGCGCCCGGTTTTTCGACCGGACGCCTCTTCGTCGTGGGCAGATGGATCATTTGCCGCACTTTGCCTTGATGCCGTCGACGAGCTTCATGAAACGCCGACCGTATTCGACATAGTTCTGATACCGCTCTGCATCGGCGGTTGCGCTCGGCGTCGAATCGTGGAACACCAGCTTCATGTGCGGTTCCATCGAGAATCCGCCGTCATAACCATTGCGCAGCAGATCCTCGACGATGCGTGCGACGTCGCCCTCTCCTTCGCCGGGGAAGGTGAATTCCGCCTTGGCAAAACCGTTCTCCCCGCGGCCGATGAACTTCCCGTCCTTGATGTGAACGTAGTAGATGAACTCCTTTACATGAGAGTAGAACTCCCACGAGCTCTGGACATGTTCGAGGGCGTCGCCGTTGCTCCGGTCGAAGTTGATCACCGGGTTGCCGGTGTCAAAGACCAGTTTGAAGTTCGGGGATTTGACATGATCGAGCAGTTTGAGCGTGTGTTTCCACGACATGCCGCCGTAGTTGTTGCAGTTCTCGTGCAGATAGAGCACGCCAGCCTCTTCGCACATGCGGACAAGCTCATTGACCTTGCGGAAGACATTCTTCTCCACCTCCGGATCGAAGGCGGGGCGGTTCCATTCCGCACGGAAACTCATGCCGCGCAGCATGGTGCAGTTGAGCCGCTTCATCCGGACAAGCGCCCGGCTGAGCTGTTCGCGCGTCTTCTGAAAATCCTCTTCCTTGAGCGCACTCCAGCTCCAGTTTGCCACTGCGCTTCCGAAGCAGTTGATCCTGACGCCGGAATCCTCCAGCATCCCAGCCGCACGGTCGAACGCCTCTTCCGACAGATCGTGGATGTTCACCCCGTCGATGGCGCGCGATTCGATACACTGCCAGCCGAGTTCCTTCGTCGCCTTGATCTGTCCGGCCAGACCGACCGAAGCTTCGTCCGCAAATCCGGTGTAATACATCTGTAACCTCGCTTCTGTTGATGTTTGAAACGGTTTCTTTTCGTATCTTTAACATAGCCCGACAAATGGAATAGTCAATATCCGCCGGGTAGAAATTCCTTGAAAAATCGCCGATTCGACGTGGATGATTACGACCCCTTCTGCTCCGTTGCGGCGGGGGCCGATTCCAGCCGGAAGGGATACGCCGGGTCGCCGCGCACATAGCTGGTTACCGTGTTGTAGGCCATGTTGAGGCCGGCCTCGTTGAATCGGTTGACGATGGCGAGATTGATCTCGCTTCTCCATTTTTCTTCGGTCTCGTAGGTGGTGGTTTTTAACCACATGATGACCTTGAGGTTGAGCGCCGAGCCGCCGAGATTCTCAAAGAAGACGCGCGGTTGCCGGGACTGCGGATCCTTGCCGTGAAAATCATCGACGATCTCGTGGAGCAGTTTCATCGCCTTTTCGATGTCGCCTCCGGGAGTCTCGTAGACCAGTCCGATTGTGAAGGCGAAACGGATGACTCCATGATTGCTGATATTTTCGATATCGCATTCGGCGATCCGGCTGTTCGGAATGGTGTAGACGCTTTCATCTGCGGTCAGGATTCGGGTACTCCGCATGCCCACCGACTTGACCAGCCCGTCGACGCCGTTGACCTGGATGCGGTCGCCGCATCGGAACGGTCGATCCATGATGATGACCAGGGTGCCGAAAAAGTTTGCAAGTGTCTCGCGTGAAGCGAAAGCAATCGCCAGGCCGACGACGCCGGCGCCCGCGAGCAACGTCGTGATGTTCAGATTGAAGATGCTCTGGCCAATGAAGAGGAGCGATATGACGATCAGGCTGATTTTCAGTACCTTGCGTGTAATCTCCACCATCAGTAGATCCAGATTGTTGTCGGCGCTGGCGGCATACTGGGACATGCGCATGCTCAGAACGGAGATCAGGCGCATGCCCGCCCAGGTGGCGATCAGGGTCACCAGGGTGAAAAAGAGCCGCGCATCCAGTTTGTAAAGTCGCGGCAGCGTTTGCAACACCGGAAGCATCAGGATAAAGAGCGTCACCAGAATCGCCAGGAGCAGCAGCGGCAGGGAAAGCGCCCAGATGAGCTGCCAGCGCAGGGAATTCTCTTTGGCGGCGCGTTGTGAACTGATGATTTTCTGCATGCCGAAACCGATTCCCGTTCCGATCACAAGCGTCAGAACCGTGCCGCCGAGCAGGACGAAAAGGGCATGGCGTTCCCGATGAAACCAGTCGAGCACGGCATCCACCTTCTGTCCGAGCGTCTGGGCAAGTTCCTCTTCGGAAACGAGCGGAATGGTCTCTTCTCCGGAAAGAATCCGGTCGATTTCGCTTTCCTCCTGTCTGTCGTTCTTTTCTGCCGACGGTTTCCGGTCTGTGTCATTCCCGGTTTTCACGGTCGTCTCTCCCTCTTCCGCACGTGAGAGGAGTCCTCCGGAGCGGCGAAACAGAGGCCGGCGCATGTCAGCAGTAACAGGACGGGTATCAGAAATCGTTGCATAGTGCTCTCCTCCTTCTTCACTTGCCGCGGGTCCTGCAGGTAATGTACTCCGGGAAACGAAAATATCCACTTGAAACCCGAATTTTTCGTGATATGGTACCGGAAATATCACAGAAAGGAGGTTGTGGCATCATGCTGAAGGTGTATGCGTGGAATGTCTGTCCGCATTGCCGGCGGACGGTGGAGTGGCTCAAGGCGCATGAAGTTCCCTACGAATATCTCGAAATCGAGGAGCAGCCGCCGGAGGTCGTTCGGAAGGTGGTTGAGGTGAACGGCGGCGACGACTGGGTGGTGCCGACGCTCGAATATAACGGCAAATGGCGCCCCGGCAAGGTATTCGATGCAGCGGAACTGGAAGCCGATCTCCGGGCGTGGGGAGTCATTTCCTGACGGGAGAAAAACGTCGGGCGTCCACGGAACTCTCGTTTCCGGTGTACGCCCGACGATCGAGACGCTTCCTTTACAGAAACCGTTCCGCGGGCTTGAAGTTGCTCCGGCGGAACGCCTTTTCCATAATATCCGTCACCGCGATACCGTTTTCGATGGTGATCGGGTAGGGGGACATTGTTGACGATGGCGTCATAGATGTGCTTCCAGATCTCCGACATCGGAACCGGGGGAATTTCGACGAACTGCTCGATAAAGGTGAGTGTTTCATCGAAGTTGCCGTATTTCATCGGCGGATTTTCCGGATGCGGCTTGAGCGGCTTGAATTCGATTTCCGGGTCGACGTAGCGCATTTTGATTCTGCCGTCGACCGGATAGATCAGCGTGCCGCGCGAACCCTGCACTTCGAGTTCGCGCCCGGGGAGGGTGTGTGCGCCGGAGATCTCGATGTCGGCGACCCGCCCGTTCGCCGCCTTGAGCAGCAGCTTGATGTGGTCGTCACCGTCGCCGATGCTGATGACCGAACGGATGTTCGCCCAGAGATCGACCACCGGGGAATCGAGATACTGCAACGCCTGATCGATGATGTGCGGCCCCCAGTTGGTGAAGAGCCCGCCGCCGAATTCGGTCATGGTCATCCAGTCGTTGCGGCGGCAGTAGCCGACGCTGCGGTAGAGCTTGACGGTGTTGATTTCTCCGAGCACGCCGGTGGCGATCAGCTTCATCGCCTTCTGGAACGGGGCCTCGAAGCGGCGGTTGTGCCGGAGGAAGAGCTTCCCCGGATACTTTTTATCCGCCTCGGCCAGCATCGCCATCTCCCGGTTGTTCAGCGCGTAGGGCTTGTCGATATTGACGTATTTGCCCGCCTCCAGCGCCTGAAGCGCCATCGGGACATGTTCCGGATGGCGGGTGGCGATCGAAATGAGCTCCACATTGTCGTCTTTGAGCATCTCGCCGTAATCGGTGTAGAGTTTGGCGCCCTTGAAGCGATCCGGCAGATTCTCAAGCCGCTCCTTCGCGTGGTCGCAGGCGGCGGCGATGGCGAAACGGTCGGGATATTCGGCAACCTCCGAGGAGTGCATGCCGATCCCGGCGCGCCCGAGACCGACGATGCCGACTTTGATGATTCTGGACATGGGAATGGATTCCTTTCCTTACTGTTTGGCGTGAAGGGCGCTGGTGTCGAGCGCCGCGAGCGGATTCGGCGTGCGGATCGGTTCCGACGGCTCGGGGCAGGGGGTGACCCGCGGCGGCAGAATCGCCGCCGGCGCGACGAAGCGGATCGCGTTGGCGATCACGCGCTGAATGTTGGCGTCGTGATAGATCGCGTAGGTTTCGTGGCCCGGCGAGAAGTAGAAGATCTTCCCCGCGTCGCGCTGAAAGAGCATTCCGCTGCGGAAGACGTCGCCGCCTTCGAACCAGGACATGAAGATAATCTTTCCGTCGTCCGGCAGATCGAACCGTTCGCCGTACATTTCGCTGTGCGGCAGAGCGAAGGTCTCAGGAACCCCTTCGACGATCGGGTGTCCGGTCGCCACGACGCGGAGCCGTTCCTTTTCCCCGACCTCGCGCCAGCGCAGCCGGCAGCTGGTGCCCATCATCCGGCGGAAAATTTTCGAATAGTGGCCGGAGTGGAGCACGATCAGCCCCATGCCGGAGAGGATACGGAGCCGGATCTTTTCGACCAGTTCGTCATCGACCCGGTCGTGGGCGCAATGCCCCCACCAGATCAGGACTTCGGTCCGGTTGAGCAGCTCGTCGGGGGAGCCCCTGGGCGGGCTCGTCGAGAGTGCCGGTGCGGATTTCGAGATCGTCCGCGGCGAGAGCTTTTGCCAGAAAAGCGTGGATGCCTTCCGGATAGAGGGTGCGGATGTGGTCGCCGACCGGCCCCTCCTCCCGCTCGTGGACGAATTCGTTCCAGATGGTGACTTGGATTTTTCTCATGCAATTTACCTGCTGAATTTCTCTTTCAGGAACCGGATGCTCGAAGCGAAGGAGCCGAAGGGATCGCTGGTGTCGCCGTCATGTTCGACCACCCAGCAGGTGACTCCGGCCCGGTCGGCGGCGTCGAGGATCCGCTCCCAGTCGAGGTTGCCTTCGCCGACCGGCATCATGACCGAGCCGTTGCAGTCGCAGAAGGGCTTCATCCCGTAATCCTTGAGGTGGAGGACCTGCTGGCGCCCGGCGAGTGTTTCAATCCAGCGGACCGGATCGGCGCCGCCCTTCTGAACCCAGTAGGTATCGAGTTCGGCGTCGAGCTCCGGCGCTTCAGCGTAGAGGATCTCCAGCATTGTGCGGCCGTTGAACCGTTCGAATTCGATGGAGTGGTTGTGATAGGCCAGCGTGACACCGGCGGCGCGGGAAACGTTTTGCAGCCTCGTTGAGCTCGCGGGCCAGTTCGATCACTTCACCTTCGCCGGTCGGCCGCCAGTGCGGGAAGGGGTAGGCGGTGTGGCGGCAGCCGAGTTCGAGAAGCCGTTCCGCCTCCTTTTCCGGTTCTTCCACGATGGTTTTGGCGAAGGAGTGGCTGGTCGGTGCCGTCAGCCCTTCGTCGCGGAGCATCGCGGCGAGGTCGGCGGTCGGCATCGGGGCGATCGAGCCGGAAAGCTGGATCGCGTCATACCCCATCTGTTTCAGCCGCCGGAAAGTGTCGCGCACTCCTGCCGGGGTTTTGATGTAGTTGCGGAAACTGAACATCTGGGCGGCAATGGTGATCTTCTGCATGATGGAAGTTCCTTTCCTTTCAGCCGACGACGACCGGTTCGATGTGGAACCATTCGCAGAACTGGAGCAGTTCCTGCTTGACGTCGGCGTGGATGACCGCGTAATGGTGTTCGAAGCCCTTCTTCATGATGGTGTCGATCAGCTCCGGCACTGCACCGTCGAAATGGATGGTCAGCGGATTGCCGCGCAGGAAGGGGTCGGTGTCGATTGCGGTTCCGGGGGCGATCAGCATGCGCATTTTTCCGTCAGCGTCGGTGTCGAACTTGGCGACGGTGACGCGGCCGGCTTTGAGCGAGAAGTCGTTGGTGACTCCTTTCTTGTCGCCGCCGTCGACACGCATGTGCAGGCGCAGTTCGGTTTCGTCGAAATTGCGGCAGAGGCCTTTCGGCGCGGCGCCGCAGTGCCAGATGACGCCGGTGTTCTTCTGCGTGTCATACTGGATCAGGTCGACGAAGAAGGGGATGCCGCCGCCGGCGAGCGCCTGAAGCAGCTTCATGGTGACGGCGCCGGTGACGTCTCCCCTCGCAGCTGGTGGCAAATCCGGTGTCGGAGAGCATGCCGAGCACGGCGCACGGCGCGATGCCGAAGAGGTCGGAGAACTCCGGCCAGCAGCGGACCGCGTAGGTGCTGAGCTGATATTTCTCCGCCGTCTTGCGGAAGGAACCGTACATTTTCGCGGCGAGTTCGAGGTCGGCAGCGGAGACCGCGTTGACTTTGGCGGCGCTCTCCTTGACCACCTTGCGGGCGGCGGCGAGTTCCGCCTCGGTGAGGGTGTCGGCGGTCTTGACGATTTCGAGCAGGTCGAGCACTTCGACGGCGACGCCGAATTCGCGGCGGAGGAGAAGCTCATCGAAATTCGAGGTGTAGAAGCCGGGAACCCGTCCGCCGGCGAGACCGATCCGCAGATTGCGGAGCATCTTGACGGCGCGGACGACGGCCAGCGGTTTTTTCAGTGCTTCGGCCGTCTCTTCCGGACGGGCCATGACGAAGCAGTAGCGTTTGCGGAGCCGGTTGAGGCCGTGGGCCGCCATGTTGGCGCCGCAGAAGGAGTTCTGTTCCCACATCTTGCCCGGGCCGGGTTCTTCCGGATTGGCGAGCAGAACGAAAGGAACGTCGAGACGGGTTGCCGCCGCCGGAATGGTCGCTCCGACCGGGAAGGTGACGAAGTGCATCACGACCGCGTCAACGCCGGCGCGGGCGAACTCTTCAGCCCGGGCCGCGGCTTCCCTTCGGTGGTGGTGACGCCGTGGTAGAGGATTTCCGCCGGGAGCGTCTGGAGATTTTCGAACGTCCGTTTGGCGATGGCGTCGATTTTGGGAGTCATCCAGCTGGCTTTGGAGATGGCGATGTACCCGATTTTCATTGTTTCCATGGTTGCGTTCCTTGACTTTTGGTTGAACGGGGGATATTTTTCCCTTTATCATAAAGTACGTCGAAAAATCTGATTTCAAATGGAGAAAAACAACCTCTTTTTGCACAAAACGAAGATTTTCAGAGTATGAATTTTTTTGACGGTCATTATTTCAGCTTGTACCACTCCTCTCCGGACTTCCGCGGAGAGTCCCACCATGTGCCGATCTATTACGGGATTCAGTACAATCATGCCGGGAAGCTATGGCTGCGGATCGATCATGGGGAACGCTTCGAAGTGGAAGGGGCATACGTCTTCATCAGCCATCCGGATGCATTTTTCGAATATGGAAATATGCCCGGGGGAGACACGGCATCACAACTTTATCTGCTCTTACGGCGAGCGGGTGGAGGCGTATGTGAAGAGCGGGCTGCTGCCGATCGACAATCAGCATCCGCTGCGGAAGGTGCGCAATCCGGAGCGTTTTCTCGAGACGATGCTGCGGATCATGTCGCTTCTGCGTCATGCGGCGCCGGTGGTGCCGCCTCGGGCGGTGCTGCTCTATGAGGATCTGCTTCTGCAGATACAGGAGTCCGAGCCGGACGGACCGCCGGTCCCGGCGTTTCAGGAGGAGTACTTCGGCCACCTGGTTTCCGAGGTACGCCGACATCCGGAAAGGGCGTGGGAGTTCTGCGTCGAGGCGCGGAAGCGGAACCTCACTCCGGCTCATTTCCGGCGGCTGTTCAAGGCGGTCTCCGGTCTTCCGCCGCAGCAGTTTCTGATTCAGTGCCGCCTGCAGCAGGCCGCCTCGTTGCTGGTCGGCACCGGGGAGCCGGTCGGCGTGATTGCCGAACGGGTGGGGATCGGCAATGAATTCTATTTTTCGCGGCTGTTCAAGGCGAAATACCGGATTTCGCCGCTCGAATATCGCCGGGAATTCGCCGGGCGATACTGAAAAAACTCTGCCGCTCCCCCGGAGTTCAGCGGGGCGCGGCGGAGAGTTGACGAAGTTCCGTCATTCGGCGGTCAGCTCAAAACAGACGGAAATTTCCGGCTGTTTCGCCGTGTCGACGTCGAAGAGCAGAGTGCCGTTTTCCACCCGGAGCGGAATCTCTTCCCGCCGGGTTCCATCCAGTGCGAGAGCGTGCAGCTTGAAGCGGTCAGCCTGCGGGTGTTTCAGCGTGGCGCGGAACTTCCCGCTGCGCAGCATGGGGACGGGGTCGCCGTTCCGCCAGCCGTGCCAGAAGCCGCCGGTGTAGGAGATCTTCCCGTTGCGATTGGCCGGATAAGTGGAGAATACGAGCAGCATTTTCCGACTCGAGGAGAGCGCTTTCCCGTCCAGCGAAGTCAGCGCAATGCAGCCATCGGTGCTGGTCGATTCGATGGTGAAGTCGCCGAGTTTCGCCGAATCTCCCGCGGTGAGGCAGGCTCCTGGGTGCGCGGGGTGCGGACCTCCAGCTTCTTCTGCGGTGCGTAGAGCGTGAGTTCCCCGGTATCGCTCTGGTAGACGCCGCGTTGCGGATCGGAGAGGTTTCCCGGGGGAGCACGCCTTTTTTCCGCAGTGTCGGGTGAATTCCCGCTGCGCTGAACTTGCGGTCCCGGCCGCTTCCGGCGCCGATGGCGTCGTCGAGTTCGGGCTTGTAAAGTCCGTCGGTGCGTGTGGCGGGGAGGGCGAGGGTGACCGGTACGTCGCGCCGCACCCCTTCCGGACGTTCCGTGCCGGGGAAGGAGAGGCTGAATCCGGTCATCAGCGCAAGTTTGGTCTGTTCCGGTGAAACCGGCTGGAAATAGCGCAGGAGTTCCGGCGCGACTTCGAGCGAGACATTGTGACGGCTCGGCGTAACGTCACCCCGCATGAAGAGCGAGTAGAGGAGGATGTTCGACGCTCTCGCCACCGGATTGCTGCCGATTGCGAACGGTTCCAGCCGTTTCGGCTCCAGAAAGACCGGGTAGCTGTGCGGCAGCAGTGCGCGGAATCCCTGAAAGGCGGAATAGGCCCCCATGACCAGGCCGAATTCGTAGGAGTAGGGGTTGGGGATGCAATGGTTGGTTTCGGTGACGAAGTAGGGGCGGTCGGCGAATTTCGCCGCGGCGAGGTTGCGCCAGTAGAGGATGGAGCTTTCAATCGAGCTCTGCATGGTGGCGGCCCGGGAGCCGCGGAATGCGTCCCGCTGCTGGTACAGATTGATTCCGATCGCGTGCGACCAGTAGCTGTGGCCGAGCGCAAACTGTGAATAGCGGCTGCGGACGGCGTTGTCGCCAAACCAGACCGGCACGTCGAACTGGCCGACGAGGCCGGTGTATCCGAGTTCGCGTACCACCTGGGTGCAGAACTCCATCATCGCCATCTGGAGGCGGGTACAGCATTCGATGAAATCGCGGGAACGGGGGAGTCTTTGGCGCACTCAGAGAGCAGATAACGGGGGACGTGCACGGCGTCAAAATCGGTAAAATTGCTCTTCCACGCCCGGTTCAGGGAGGCGATGTCGGAATATTTCTTCTTCAGAAATTCCCGGAAACGGAGATCGAAGAGGGCGTACTCCTTCGGACCGACTTTGGTCCCCTTGAGGTTGGGCCAGAGGATGCAACCCTCTTCCTCGTTACTGAATTCGACACCGATCAGCTGGGGATCGTCCTTGAGTTTCATCCGGTGTACGGATTGACGGTGTCGAGGATGGTCGGGCGTTCTCCCGGAAGCGCGTTTTCGCCTCATCGGTCAGAAGGAGCAGGCCGATCCGGCGCGGATGGGAATCACTACGAGCGCTGCCCTGATGATCGTAGAGGAAATGTTTAGGTAGCAGCCCTGTTTTTTCAGCTCGGCCAGCAGAAACCAGTGGCGGTCGCGTTCCTCGCGGGTGCCGTGCCAGCATTCAGATTCAATGTGAAAACGGATGTGGTTCATGCCGAGAGCGCGGAAGGCGCGGGCGTATTCCCGGGCGAACCGTTCGAATTCATCCCGGTTCATCGCTGGCCTGTCTTTGAGATGTACGCCATCCCACCGCTTGTTGGTTGCGTAGGGATAGAGTCCCCGGAAGGGGAAGTTGCAGCCGAAGAAGCGGACCGGCGTGTCAGGGGCATTTTCGAAGACGGGGCGTCCCTCGGCGTCGAGAATCAACCGGCCGAACTTGCCGGCGGGGCGGGCACCGAGGCGGAGAAGTCCAGGGCAGTGCCGGGCTGAACGACGAGTTTGCCGAGCGCGGCGCGGTTCCAGCCGTTGCCGTCTTTCAGCGTAACGGTGGGCAGATAGCACTCCGCGAGATTCTGCCACGCCTGATGGCGCGGCGCCTGTTTCGTGGCACCGTATTGGAGAAACCAGCTTTCCGGAACCGGGGAAGACTTTGATTGCCAGCGTGTTCTTGCCTTTTTTCAGTTCGAAGTCCACCGGGTGGTTGTCCGGCGAGAAGCGCCGGGTGCCGTTGCCTGCTTTGGCCAGGCGGCTGGTGGAGTAGAACTCCTTTCCGTTGCAGTAGAAGGTGAAATACCAGTCGGCGGCGAATCCGAGCCGGACGGTGCGGTCGCGGTCGCTGTCGATTTCGGTCATCAGAAGAATACAGCTGCGCGGCTCATGCTTCGGCATCAGCGGCAGACAGTCGATTTTCCCATTGACGGCGGTCACCTGGATCGGGAAAATTTCCGTCTCCCTCGCGGCCGTTGGCGGAGTAGAACCATTTGTCCGGAATCGTGGAGGGGCTTCCCGGTAGACGGAGGCGTTGACAAAGGCAGTCCAGCGGTCGGCGGGGAGCGGACTTGGTTCCCACTTTGGCGAGCTTTATGTTGCTCACCGTCACCGTGGTGTCGATGAAGTTGCCGAGATAGAAGGAGAGTGCGGTCGGTGCATCGGCGGGGTACCCCGGCTTCCGGGTGAAGCGGAACGACCAGTCGTACTGGCGTTTTCCGGGATGAATCGTCAGCTTTTTACTATGAAAATTCGGATAGTGCGGCTTCTGACGGATTCCGGCGGCGACGACAAGTTCGGCGGCGCGGCCGGTCTCCACGGTGAAGGTGAGGCGGTAGTCCTGCCCTTCTTCGAGCGGGACGAGTTTGTAGAGCAGCACTCTGCCCCATTCCGCCTTCCGGAGCGGAATGTTCAGGCGCAGGGCGTTGTTGCGGAAGTACTCTTTTCGCGGGGTATTTACCCGGAACTCCGGATGAACCCAGCAACGCCAGCTCTCCCAGTTCATTGTTTTCGGCAGAAGATTCTCCGCCGGCAGGAGGAGCGCGAAAAATGCGGCAAGGAAAAGGAACCGTTGTTTCATGCAAAACCCTTTCTGTTAGGTAGGTGGAAATAATCAGAGGAACTGACGGAAAAATTTGTTTTTATCGTACATTTTTTTAATGTGGAAGAGCGAAGCCAGCTCGGACTGGTCCCGGGCGGAAGCACTCATATCCAGATGGAGAACATTGGCGTTGCCGCCGTGGCGGGTGATCAACAGTCCCTTGTCGCTGGTGTCGGTCGCATAATTGTCGTTGATGACGCAGTAGGCATGACGGCTGGTTCCCTGCATGGAGTCACCGGCGATGATGGTCCGGCTGCTGCCTTTGACGATGTAGCCGAGCGAATCGTCCGCCCGTAGAATGGAATTGCGTTTGGTCGCTTCGACCAGGGGTGCGGCGGCCGCCGTACGTTGCGCTCAGTCCGAAGGTCTGGTGGACGATCATGCCGTACCCGCTACCGAGTCTGAAATCTTCGGTGCAGCGGTAGGGTTTGGTTTTGCTCACGTTTTTTTCGACGTTGTAGGAGCGGAGGGACTCGTCGACGGCGACCTCTTTACGGGTCATATCGTTGGACTGGGTCAGCAGAATCGTGCCGACCCACGGAACCCGATAGGGGTCGTCCAGAAAGTAGAGCGGTGCGGGAAAGTAGTCGTTGAAACTGTCCGCATAGACCGTCAAGGCGAATCCGGTCTGCTTGAGATTGCTCATGCAGCTGATCGCGGAGGCGCGCTGCCTCGCCTGATTCAGCGCCGGCAGCAGCATCGCGGCGAGGATTGCGATGATTGCGATCACGATGAGGAGTTCGATAAGGGTAAAAGGATGTTTTTTCATGCGGCGGGTTACTCCTGTGGAAATTTGATTTTGTGACGGGCGAATTTGTACTTCACGAATGGTTTCACCGTTTCATCATTTTTTCTCCTGCGTTCCACCCCCGGGAGAATGATACCCGGAAAGAGGAGGATTCATTTCGGCAGCCGGGGGCCGGAGAGCGAATTCGGAGTGATTAAATTTTATTCTGTTATGATTCCGGCGGGATACTCTGAAGAGCAGAAAGTTTTCGCCTTGCATGGAAGGAAGCGGTAAAGTGGGGGAGTGGCGTCATTTTTTTCTCGAATTCTTGTTTTCCGTCGTTCCTGCTTCTATATTAATTATACATGAAAAAGTTCCGGCAGGGAATGTACAAACAAGTCGAAAGATTATACTTTTATGATTCTGGAGGATAAAAGGAGTTTTTCCGGCTTCACGCAGGCTTGCGGCTGCATCTGAGCCATTTTCACGACAATGTTTCCGCCGTGCATAATTTTCACTCCTGCCATCCGGTGAACCGCCTTCTCTACATCCGGGAATATGCCGGAAACTCCGCCTACATCTACGATTATCGGGCCGACCGCAAATTCCTGATGCGGGAACATCGCCTCTACTTCTACCCCTGTTTCCGGGAGATCGACATCTTTCAGGAACGGAATCTCGCGTACCGTTCGATCCATTTCAATCTGGAGCTGTTCGGGGGCGGAGACCTGTTTGCCGGCGGCCCGGTTCGCGAACTGGACTGCGGGATGGCGGAGGCGGTGGCGGCGCTGCCCGCGGAACCGTGGTCGGTCCGGGACTGCTGCCGCTTCAACGCGGTGTTGAACGAGTTGATCGCCGGCCTGCTGGAGGGGGCGAGGAGAGTTCCCGCAACCCGATGCTCAAAAACGCCCGTTACCGGGAGCTGCTCGATTATGTAAATGAGTATCTCTCCGCCGAGTTGACCGTGGAGGAGCTTGCCTCGTTCATGAACATGGGCCGTGAGATCTTCTCGCGCAAGTTCCGTGCGGACTTCGGGGTCGCGCCGAAGGAGTTTCTGACGCGGATGCTGCTGCGGCGCGCCTCCGATCTCCTGCTTACGCCGAACATCCGGGTGAAGGAGGTGGCGGCCCGGTTGAAGTTCCGGAACGAATTTTACTTTTCCCGCTTTTTCCGGAAGCACACCAACATTCCGCCGGGGGAATATCGCCGATTCTACCGCGAGTAGCCGGGAGAATCGACGAAAAACTGTACCGCAGTCTCATTCCCAGGTTCCGGCGAAGGAAAGCACTTTGGTTCCGGTGTAAGGCGCGGTTTTCACACTGCCGTTCTTGAACAGAATGTTTGTGCTTCGATTGTGGTTCCAGCCGAAAGAACTCTCATTGTCCAGCTGAATCTGTACGCTTGAAAGCTGGGCGAGGCTGGAGCGGATCCAGTTGCCGGTCGCGTTGCTCCAGTCTTTATCCACCATGATGGCGGCGTTGTTGAGGATGCGGTTGAGGCGGCGATGGTATTTCTTGGAGGTTCCGAGCATCTCCGCCGTGAGCCATCCGCCGTTGTCGTCGTAGACGGCGATGAGCGGGGAATAGCTCGGCAGAAAGGGGAGGGCCGCCGGGGTGGAACCACCATTCCAGGACGGGGAAGCGACCGGCGACGCGCTCATCGAGGGGCAGAAGAGGATCCCGCGGGGCTGGTCGTAGGCGCCTGCGGAATACGGAATCCCGGTATCGGTGTTGGCGAAATTCCAGGTGTGATCCGGCGTGGTTTTCAGATAGGGTTCGATGTCCCGGCTCCAGCTGGCGGCGTAGTTGGCCTGCGGCATCCAGTCGCCGTAGTCCCCCGCATAGAGCATGAACCCGTTGTAGACCTGTCGCAAATTGCCGATACAGGTGGCGCGTCTGCCCGCCTCACGCGCCCGGTTGAGCGCCGGCAGCAGCATCGCCGCCAGAATGGCGATGATCGCAATCACGATGAGGAGTTCGATCAGGGTAAAAGCGGTCGATTTCGGGGGCGGGCCGGAGAAAGAACGGAATGCTTCGAAATCATTTTTCTCCTCCTCATGGGTTTCCTGAAAGATCTGATTGGCGACGAAGGTTCCGTTGACGGCGGCGGGAAATCCGGCGTAGACGGCGAGCTGAAGCATCACTTCGAGGATCTCCTCTTTCGTGCATCCGGCGCAGAGGGCGGCGCGGATGTGGCCGGCGAGTTCGGTCTCCAGCCCGCCGCGGGCGGCGAGCGCCGAGATGATGACCAGCTCACGGGTCTTGAGGTCGAGGCCGGGGCGGGAATGAATGTCGCCGAAGGCGAACTCCACGATCGCATCGGCCAGCGCGGGGGAAATTTTTTTCAGACGCGGCACGATGGTGGAACGGTCGAAAAGCCCCTTTCTCCGGGCGGCGCCTTTCCGGTAACGTTGTGTGGGCATGGGGTCCTCCTTTGAACTTGCTGGTGATGAATTAATGAATAACATTCAGGTGAAACGACTTGAGAATTCCGGCGATATGTTCCATCTCCGCCGGGGCGGGGGAGGGACGTCCGGCAGCGTGTCGGGGTGATCCACCGCCCGGTAGCGGTCATGTGCGAGCGAGTGATAGGGCAGCAGCCGGATTCCGGAGAGGTGCGCAAGGCCGGCGAGGAATCGTCCGGCACCGGTGATCGCCGCGTCGGAATTGTTGATGCCGGGAATGATCGGCATGCGGATTTCAATCAGCTTGCCGGTGGCGTCAAGTTTCCGGAGATTCTCGAGGATCCGGGAGTTGGAGACGCCGGTCGCCCGGCGGTGCGTTTCCGGATCGATCTCTTTGAGGTCGTAGAGAAAGAGATCCGTGACCGGCAGGACCGTTTCAAAGGCGCTCCACGGCACGCAGCCGCAGGTGTCCACCGCGCAGGAGACCCCTTCGCGATGCAGCAGCTGAAAGAGTTCGGCGCAGAACTCCGGCTGCAACAGCGGTTCGCCGCCGGAGACGGTGACGCCGCCGCCGGAATGACGGTAGAAGGCGCGGTCTTCGAGTGCGGCGCGTGCCGCCTCCTGCGTTGAAATTGACCGGCCGTAGAGGATCAGCGCATCGTTGAGACAGGCGGGAACACACTTTCCGCAGGCGGTGCACCGGGTCCGGTCGATCCGGTGAATTCCTCCGGTGAAGAGGTGGGCGCCGTTCGGACAGGCGGCGGCGCACCGGCCGCATACGGTGCAGCGGCGTGTGAGCAGACCGAGTTCCGGTTCCGGCCGGACGCTCTCCGGATTGTGACACCAAAGACAGCGCAGAGGACACCCCTTGAGAAAGAGAGTTGTCCGGATGCCCGGGCCATCGTGGACGGCAAACCGTTTAATATCCACCAGTGTCGCGTTCATCCTGCAATCGCTCCCGCCTGATCGATGAAGGTCTGCTGTGCCTCGGGGGAGATCGGTGAAACGGACGTTCCAGCCGCAGACGCGCACCTGCAGGTTGCGGTAGTTTTCCGGATGAAGCTGTGCATCGTGGAGCGTCTCCACGTCGAAGATGTTGAACTGCAGCCCCGAACCGCCTTCGGCGATAAAGGTGCGGATGACTGCCGCAATTGCCGTGATGCCGTCAGTGCCCTGCACGGCGCTCGGGTGGAGCATCAGATCGAGGCAGGTGCCGCAGGGAAAGGCGGCGAGATCGAGCTTGACCACCGATTCCATCAGAGCGGTGATGCCGTTGCGGTCCATGGAGATGCAGGCGTCGAGATTTTTTCGCCACCGGGGTTCCGGCATTCCGTCCATCGGGCAGGGCGCCGATCAGCTTGCCCCGTTCGACCACCATCTGGCCGTAGAGTGAGGCGAAGAAACGGCCGCCGCGCCGGTTGGGTGCCTCGTTGATGAGCGGTGCGACGAAGCGGGTAAGTTCGACGGCGAGCCGGTCGGCGGCGGGATCGTTGTTGCCCCACTTCGGCGCGCGGTTCCGGGCGAGAAGCTGAAGAGTTTCATACCCTTTCCAGTCGGCGGCGAGGGCTTTCCGGAGTTCGTCGAGAGTGCAGAGTTTTTCCTGATAGACCAGATATTCGACGGCGGCGAGGGAATCGACCGCTTCGGGCAGATAGCTCACCACGCAGGCGGTGGAGTTGTACTTCGCTCCACCTTCGGTGATGTCGCGCCCTTTGCTGATGCAGTCGGCGAGAGTGGCCGAAAGCAACGGAGCGGGATTGATTTCCGGCCAGATCGATTCACAGCGGCGCTGCTGTTCCTCCATGTAGCGGATTTCCCGTGCGATCCGTCGGAAACAGGCCTGTTTGAGCTCCTCGAAGGTGGCGTATGCGCCTCTTTCTTCGAGGAAGAGGGCGACCGCCTGCGGCAGAAAGAAGTGGGTCGCGCCGGAGCAGGAGATCTCCCGGCCGAAGACCGCCGGTTCGTAACAGCCGACCGGAATACAGCGCCGGGCGTCCTCCGGAGTGCGTCCGTGGCGGATCAGTCCTTCCACGACCAGCGGATAGTTGAGCGAGACGATGGCGGTACGGCCGTCGCGGATGTTCCGAGCGACGAGTTCGAGGAAGGCTTGCGGCGTTTCCGGCGTGAGCAGAAGCGAAAGTTTGGGATCCACCGTATTGAGTTCATAATAGGTCTCCAGCGCGAGCATGGAGAGTTCGTTGATTTCCGGGCCGAAGCAGAAATTTTACCGAACCGCTTTCCCTGCCATTTGGCGTAGAAGGCGATCCAGAAGTATTTGATCAGCTCCTTCGCCGACTCCCGGGTCAGCCGACCGGCGGCGAGGTCATCGCGGTAGAAGTTCAAGTAGAGCCGGTCGAACCAACCCATCGTGCGGACCTCTTCGCCCTCCATCTCCTGCAGGTCGTGGTAGAGCAGCGCGATCTGGAACGCTTCACGCAAGGTCTGCGGCGGCCGGTGGGCGAGTGCTTCGAGCGCGGGGTTGTCCGATGCCCGCCCGAGTCGCTCGCAGAGGATGGCTGCCCCTTCGCACACCATGGCGGCGGCGCGGTGAAACGGGGTGTCGCCACCCTGTTCCGCCCGGCGCTTGAGGCCGGGAAATCCGAGAGAAAGGATCGACTCCCAGTCCGGACAGGTGTGGCTGGTGTCGACGCAGTAGTGGCAGGCGTGTTCCTCCAGATCGGTCTTGGAACACCAGCCGTCGGCCTGGAAGCCGAACTCCTGCCGCCACATTTCGTTGCCCCACTGCCGCCGCAGTTGCAGGAACAGTTCGCCGCCATCCACCTTGCTGGCGAAAAAGTTGTCCTTTTCCGGCGCGATGCGTGCTTTTTCGCAGATGAGGCGCATCAATCTCGCGCGGATGAGGATGCGCGGTTCGCCGGGGTGACGTCGCAGCTCCGTTTCGAACTCTTTCCGGAGGGCTTCCGGAGAAAGCCCGCTTGCCGGATCGTATTGCACTGATTCGTACTGTTTTTCCAGACGGGGTCTGGCATCGTTGAACCGTTCCATGATGTATCGCCTCCCGGGCAGATTTTTTTTTGACGGTGTCTTGTATTTTTGCTTTTTCATATTATACTTTAAAAAGGGAAAAAGAGAATGCATAAATCTGTACGAAAAAATATACTTTTTTGACAAATGGATTCGGAACGCGACTTTTTCGCATTGAGCGGCGGACTCTCATTGCAGGTGACGCACTTCACGGTGAACCGCGCCCGGTGCGACAAACTGCATTCGCTGCACCCGGTGAACCGGCTGCTGTTCATCCGGCAAGATACTGCCGGAGAGAGCCGGATCAGCGACCGGGAGGCGGGGGCGGAGTTTCTTCTGCGTCCGGGAATGGTTTACTTCATGCCCTGTTTCCGCGAGGTTGAAGTCCATCTCACGCCGGAACTGGAGTTTCTGTCGGTGCACTTCACGCTGGATCTTTTCGGCGGGACCGACATTTTCCAGAAACAGCCGGTGGCGATGTATCCGGCGCCGGATTTCGCCGCGAAGGCGTGGAGCGGTTTGCAGGAGGGGCGGGCGCTGTACGCGGCGTGCGAGCTCAAGAGTGCGGTCTACGGATTCTGCACCCGGACTCTGATGCGGCTCGGGCCGGAGGTCACCGGATTGCTGCGCCGGCGGGAGTATCGGCCGCTGATCGATTTCATTGTGGCGCACGCTTCGGCTTCCACCACGGTGGAGCAGCTGGCGGAGTTCATGAAGATGCGGCCGGATGTTTTTTCGCGTAAATTCTCCGCCGATATCGGCGTGACGCCGAAGAAATTTCTGACCCGTTTCCTGCTGCGGCGGGCGTCGGAGCTGCTGCTGGAGCCCGGGAGCCGGGTCAAGGGAGGTGGCGGCGGAACTGGGGTTCGGCAGTGAATACTATTTCTCCCGTTTCTTTCACAAGAATACCGGTATTCCGCCGCGACAGTACCGGGAGTTTTACCGGAACATGGAGGTCCGGGGGTGACGACGGGGGGGTGTTTTGCGGGGAAAGCGATGGTCTTCGGGTTGATTTCCCTGCGGACCGGATTTATAGTAGGTTGCAAAATCGGCAGTGGAGAAAGAGGTTTCCGGCATTCCCGTCCCGCGTCCGGTGGAAGGGGCGGGACGGCGGGGATTCGCCGGGAAATCGGAGAGGTAGACGGATGAAACGTGCATCGGATTTTTTTCGGACGGAAGAGAAGTTGAACTGTGCGCAGGCGGTTCTGCGCTACTTTGAATTCCCGCCGGAGAAGATTGAGGCGTTGGCGCGCCGCCGGTGGCGGGCTGGCGCCCGGCGGGTTGTGCGGCGCGCTGCATGCGGCGCGGGTCGTGCTGAACGACGAAGAGAAATTCGCGGAGCTCTGTCGGAAGTTCGGGGAGAAGACACAGGGGGGCACTGACCTGCCGGGAGATCAAGGGCGGTTCGGGACTTCCGTGTCCGGCCTGTGTCAACCTTGCCGCGTCGCTGGCGGAACAGTTGAAATAGAAGCGAAAGGGGAGGGGCGGAACGTGGATGTCAACTTTATTCCCGGGAATCTCCGGGATGCGCTGACTTCGGGCGGGATTTCGGGCGCGGTGCGCCATGCGGTGCGGGTTCAGTCGGAAGTTTTCCGGGGAGTCGGGGGAGGGGTATTTCTTCTTGACTGACCGGGAGTTTGCGGCGATTGACCGCGGTTTCGGCAGTTCGGAATTCCGGCGGATGAGCTGCCCGGTTGCCGAGGTGTCGACTCGGAAGCGCCAAGTCGACGGGAACAATGTCTCGGTGGAAATCGCCTTGCCGGACGGCACGATTTTGACGGGCTGCGCCTCTTTTTCGGAAGGCGATGCGCTGGAAGAGTTGCTCGACAGTCTGGAGGCTGGAGCCGGTTCGATGGTGGAATCCGCCGCCGCGTCGGCGGAACTGGTTTCGGAGAACGCGAAACTTTTCGCCGCCGGACTGCTCTGGGCGGTGCGGGCGGATGGCAATCTCGCGCCGGAACAGGAGGAGATGCTGCGGAAGCTCTGTCCTCCGGCAGCGCTGGAGGCGGGGGTGGATTACACGCAGTCGAATGGCTTTGACGCGTTTCTATCTGCCGTGAAATCGACCTTCTCGCGGGAGCAGTTGACCTGCCTGATTGCGAACCAGCTGGAACTGGCGATGTGTGACGGGGATTTGACGGGGCGGGAGATGGATTTCATCCGTGCCGAGGTGAACGCCTGGGGCTATCCGGTGGAAGAGTACCGTGCGCTTCGCAACTTTCTGCTGTTGAAGAATCAGTCGCCGATTCTCTTCGCCTGACGCGTCGATCTTAAAAACAGGAGCCGCGACCGGGAGACATCCCGCGCGGCTCCTGTTTTTTTCTCGTCTGTCAGTCGATGTATTCGATGCTGGTGACGATGAGCTGGCCGGTGATTTCGCTCACCTTCTCCAGCGTGACCAGCATCTTGACTTCACCGGTAATCTCGTCGAAGTAGATGAAGTCATCCGGACTCTGCGTCGAATCCGGTGTGGACGGGTTGTCACTGCCGTCGTTGCTGATGTTGCCGGAAGCATCGGAGGTAATTTTGGAACCATCCTTGTCGATGTACCTGGCCACATCAAACTGGCCGTAAGCGCAGTTCCTGGTGACGACTTTGGCATCATCCGGTCTGACCCGGGCCACTGTGCCACTCAAATCCCGGATGGTCTGCGCCACGACGATGAACTGAATGACGTTGGAGGCCGACGGTTCCGCCTTGAGCAGATTGATCGTTTTCCCGACAATCTCCTCCAGCTGCGCATCGGAGGCGCTGGTAAGCGTGGCTGCTCCGAATGCGTTGGCGAGACTGTTGCCGCCGGTGGTCCAGTCAAGGAACTGGGTCCGGCTGGCGAACGGACGCTTGTTGGAGGAGGTCATGGCCGTCACCACTTGAGAGAGCGGCGAGATGGACGAGAAGCTCAGTGTCGAGCCTGTTGCCGTATCCGTTTCAAATTTGCTGATTTCCTGTCCATAGCGGATATTGTTGAACAACACCGGCCCCATCTCATCGTCATATTTGCTCTGGTACCCCTTGTTGATGGAGGTGTCGGAACAGAGCATGTTGATGTCGATCTTGCCGTAGCAATAGGCGTTTTCCGTCAGTTTGACCTGTTCCAGAATGCCGCCGTCTCCACTGGAATAGGAGGTGCCTTCCGCATTGGACCAGGCGAGGTTTTGCTTCATATCGGCAGGGGAGATGGAGGTTGCCGCAGCCGGAGAGGAGGGATCTTTCGGAGCTCCCGCCGCCTTCAGATTGAGCGTCTGCCAGGCCGCTCCCCGGTGGATCACCCCCAGCTCCCAGAGGCTCTGCATCAGGGCGTTCCGGATGTACGCCGTCGACAGATGTTTGGTATCGGTCCATGCCGGACCGTTGGAATCGACGTTTTTCTCCTGGTCGTACTTGCCGGTGTCGGTTGCCGCGCCCGGATCGAACGGATGGTCCGGTGCATCTGGGCCATGCGATACATTGGCTTTCCCAGTGACAGGGGGTCCCGTAGAGACATCCATCACCGCATCCCATGGGGAGGTTCCTGCGGTTGCACGTGCGGAGACGTGCCAGTCGTCTTCATTCAGATTCTGACGGGGATCCATTCCCTGAATTCCTCCCAACAGAAACGTGAAATCCTCCGCCTGGCTAAGGCTCAAAGTGGAGTCCGTTGGATTAAACTTGAGAGAGTTTTCTTCTTTCTGCGGTGCCCTGACAAAGTCTACGCCAAACGGACTTGAAGTATCTTTCAGTTGCCCCTGAAGCAGCAGTGCACCCCGTTTTACCGTGACCTCTGAAACATTCACTTTGGTTATTTCGACACTGGTCGGCCCGGAAACGGAAACAATATCCTTCGGATCAAGAGAAGTCGTCAATTCAACCACCACTTTTATTAGAGTCTCTTTATCAAATAATCTATCGACATTAGTCTGATACTTCTCACCATGCCAGTTGTTTGAGTCTTTAGCTTCTCCAAAAGGATAACCGTTGAGTGGGAGGTCGAATGAGATATTATTATCATCATCATTCGGTTTGTTTAACAGCAGCTCTCCGGTCCCGGTAGATGGGGTAATACTCCACTTCGGTTCAAATTTTATCTTTTCATCAGCAACCTTAGCAACTTCGATCGTACCGGATGCCGAAGCTTCAACTTCATTGCCTTCGCCATTTATGTATTTGTACTTAATGTCGTTATATTTTGCTTCTATGATTTCCCCTGTTAAGCTGATTGCTTTTACACTGTTTTTAAAGATAAATTTCTGGAAATCATCCGGGATATTCTCGTAAATCTGAGCAAGTTTAACAGCGGGGAAAAAGGGCCAGCTGAAACCCTAACTCCTTTTTTGGTTACATCGACTTCAAATCCTTTTGTCTTTGTCGCTCCATCAGCCTGATGATAAATTTCAAGCTTATAGCCGAGTTCATAGATATAGGGGGTTCGCTCGTTGCCGGTGAAGGTCGGTTCTTCTTTGTCTTCATCGACGCTCCAGTTGGTCGCATCGACGTCAGAAGTCGGTTTGGAATCGGAATCGCAGTAATCGTTCAGATTGGCTGCAATCTGCTTGCGGCGCGCTTCCAGTGTGCTGAAGGTTTCCTGCTCGTTGGCGATCAGCTTCAGAAACGGGATTCCGGTATCCGCCGGAGTCAACTCATCGGTCAGTTTGAATTCCGCACTGCTTCCGGCCAGTTTGTCGAGGATGGCAGTGCTGTTTTGGCTTAACGTCACGCTGGTATCGTTGCGAAACCGGTCATACCATTGATCTTCTTTGAGATCGCATTTGTCGATGTCACCCAAGTTGAAACGATGATACAGCTTGTATTCGGTCGTAACGCCGTTGGCGACGGTCTCGTAACGGTAGAACTCCGGCTCCACCGGTTCCGTTCCGCCGGTAAACCACCGTTCGAAAAACGCTTTTTTTTCATCTGCATATTCACCGCTGAAGTATGTCGTCCCATAGGCGGTGAAAAATGCCGGAATGCTTGAAAATGTCGTCTCTTCATCCGGCGCGTTGCTGTCCCAGTTGTTCAGCGGAGTGGAGGTATTGAAATTCAGTTCGCTGATGGTTTTCCCCAGCGGTATTCCCACGGCTTATGATTTTCGGGTCCTGACGTACTGCTTGTTGCATGGCTTTTTTGCTTATAGACGCCTCGCAGGACGCTGTCCATCGTGATTTTGCTTGCTCCGTTGGACCCGGGCACCTGCTGGTAGGCGATCCGCCCGACGATCTTGCGGTCAGCCTTGCTCTCGGGCTTGTCGAAAATAAACGCCCATTTGGGCTTTTGAAATGTTTCCGTGGTCGGTTGCTCCGTCGACACGGATGACGGCGGTGTCAACAGCGAATCGTCCTTGCTGAACAGCCCGTCGGCAAACACCTTGTTGTCTTTGTCTTTGCCGTAGCTGTAAATGTCCGAGTAATCCACCGGGATAATTGCCGGACTCCAATTCGCCGCCTGAAACTGGTAATACATGATCGCGGTGGCGATCCGGCTGATCGCGGACTGGGCGAGCAGTTTCGCCTGACTGCGGTTGCTGTTGTTGCGGGCGACCTTCTGGGCCAGCAGGGCGTTGGAGGCGAAGGCGAGGCCCAGAACCAGAAGCAGCGAGAGAATGCCCAGCGCGAACAGCAGGGCCACCCCGGATTCATTTTTGTGTACGGCTTTACGGAACATGGTGTTAATCCTTATGTGCAAGGCTGATCGTTATCCTATCTGGCACGCCTGTCTCCCAGAAAAACAGATCGGGTGAACGTGTATTCATGCTGTTTGCGGAAATTGTCTTTCTCCGTGGTATCCGTGATCGTTTTCCAGCGTTCGAAATCTTCCGGAGAGAGCACCGAAAGTCTCAGTTCCAGCATATACGGGACATAAATGATTTCGGTTGCCCCGGTTTCCAACTTCATTTCATCATTTTCCAGCTTGTACGGCACGATTTGAAATCCGGTGACATTCTCAGCGAGGACTGTCGAGTATTTTGTACTTGAGCCAGCCTTGGTCCCCTTGTCGATTCGGTCCTGGTTGAAGTAGTCGCTGCTTACCAGTTTGTCAACAGCGTTCTCATAACTGCCGTAAATTTCGTGGGGAGGAAAGAGGTCGTTGAATTTGGACTCATCATTGCAGTATACCGCTACACGGAGCTGATTCTCATCAGCACTGGAACATTGAAAGGTCATGAATTTGAGAGAGCTGTCTCCCGGAAACTGATCACCAGTCCGGGTGGCGAAGTAGATTTTGGAAGGCTCAGGATTTTCACTCAGATCCGTGTAGATCTTGAACGGCACTTCTGGAGTGTAAAAGAGGTTCTGAAGCTGAGTCGTCATCAGATCCATGGCGATGCGGGCATCCGCGTAAATCTCGTTGCGCTTCTCCATGCCGTTCCAGATCCGCTGCGCTCCGGAGAAGAACTGAAGCATCAGCAGCAGTAAAATACTGAACACCGCCATCGCGACGATCAGTTCGACCAGGGTAAATTTCGATTTTTGACGCGTCTTTCTCATTCTTCGTTCTGCTCCAGTCTAAGGTGTCGTCGTCGTCGCAGGAATTTCATAGGCCTGATTGAAAAATTCCAGACGGAAAACCCGTTTTCCCGATTGGCATATGGAAATTCGGCCGGCCAGCTGATTTCGAGGACAAGGTTATGCGCATATTGTGGGATATTTTCATCGATAAGAGCGGGAGCTGTTACCGAATCGGCGGTGATTTTTGGAACATAGCAGTTGATTTCTTCGCGCCATACTTTGACGACGGCGGCAAAATCCACCGTGTCATTGGTCATCTGCCGATAGAGAAATGTTCCTTTTGGACCGATAAAAAGGGTGGCCTGTTTGACCCGCCGCTTTTCCGTCGGATCGCTGGTGCTGATACTGATGCCCTGAATGGTTTTGTCGAATATGCTGTTGGTACCGAGTTCTCCTTCCAGCGGAACCCCGTCATTATCTCCCACTGTGGAATCTGAGCCGGTGGGAGCGGTGTCCGGAAGTTTTGCGGAAAAAGGATAATAGGTGGAGTCATAATTGTTGAGGCTGGTCAAGTTGGTTGGCGGATTGCTCGCATTTTTGATCCATTCTTCATTGCATCTCGCCTGCAGATAACCCATGATGTATTCGGCGATGTCGGCGAGATTGTTGTCGGCGATGGCGTTTTTGCTGGCGTTGATGCCGACCGGGAAAAGCACCAGAATTCCCGAAAGACCGATGGCGATGATCGCCATCGCCAGCGCAATCTCAACCATGTTGAATGGATGTCTGCGAATCTTTTTTTCATCAGAAAGCCTCGTTACTGGATAGACAAATAATCAACTTTTCCGGTAATCCGGTTCAGATCAAGTACAAGGTAGTTGGTCGGGCCGTTATTCCCGCGGGAGGGAAACAGTAAATTATTCCCGTTTGGGATTGCTTCGGCAACGACGAAACGGAGATCTTCGTCCAATTTTACTCCGCCATACGGAGAAAACACCACGGCGCTGCCGGTGGGCGTGGTAATGGTCGTCGTTTCCGTCTTGGGGTATTTGCGCAGTTTTACCAGTTCGTTCTTGCCCAGCTCCTCATTCGTTTTCGTCACCGTTCCGGCCAGCCCCTTCTCCTGAACTTCTGCCAGGTCATCGTATTTACTGTCATTGGAGCCGACCACCTCCACCAGCATGGCGCCGTCCGGAGCATTTTTCCAGACCGAATCCGGAACCCATTTTACAAATTCCCAGACTTTTTTGTCTCCGGTGCTCTTCACGTAGGCCAGCCGGTAACCGCCGAGGCAGTGAACCTTTTCCTCGTCCGGCCAGGAGCTGTCAGAGGAATTGCTCGGCAGTACCAGCGCGACGTTCCGACGGCTGGTGATCGCGTGGGACTGCGCCTGTTCCAGCGCCAGTTTCAAGTTCGACGCCATCTGATCAACCTTGTTCCCGCTGATCATCCGGTTGAAGCCCGGCAGCATCAGCGTGATCAAAAGCCCATCAGCAGCATGACGACCAGGAGTTCGATAAGGGTAAAATTCGTCTTTGTCCGCTTGATCATTTTTTCTTTCCGGCGATCTCAATATTCCAGATTTTTCCGGTGCTTCTGCACCTCACCTGCCTGTACTATATGATAACGGATGAATTTTTTCAATGCCCTTTCCCCCTCTTTTTCCCCTTTTTTTCATGATTTTTCCGCAGGAAGCCCCGGTTTTTCCTGTTTTTTTTGAAAGATTGCCGAAAAGCAATCCGGAACGGACCTTTTCCGGTGCTTGACAAATACCTGTTCCGGGAGTATGGTAAAAGCTCATTTTCCGGAAAAATCAGCAAATCTGCAAAGGAGCCGTCATGAACTCTTTCTCCGATGAACTCGAAAAACTCAGCTACGCCATGGGAATGAATATGGGCGAATATCTCTCCCATACCCCCGTCGAAATCAATCGGGAGGCCGCCCTCGCCGGAATGCGCGACTTCTTCGCCGGTTCCGCCCGACTTTCCGCTGAAGAGTATGCCGCCGCTATGCAGACCCTCCGCAGCCGGATGCAGCAGGCCGCTCAGGGGCAGGCCGAACAGCTCGCTTCCGCCAATGCCGCCGCGGAAAAAAAGTTCATGGCGGAAAATGCCGCCCGTAAAGAGGTCTCGGTCACCCCGTCCGGTCTCCAGTACGAGGTCGTCAAACAGGGCAATGGTGCGAAACCCTCCGCTACCGACCGGGTCCGGGTTCACTATACCGGCACCTTCCTCGACGGCCGCGAGTTTGACAGCTCCGTCCGCCGTGGCGAACCCGCCGAATTCGGCGTCAATCAGGTGATCTCCGGCTGGACCGAAGCGCTTCAGATGATGCCGGTCGGCAGCCGCTACCGTCTCTACATCCCCGCTCGTCTCGCCTACGGGGAGCGCGGCGCCGGGCAGGCCATTCCGCCGAATGCGGCTCTGATCTTCGATGTGGAACTGCTCGACATTCTCCGCTGACTCTCCTGCCGACGAAAGCGCCTCCCACGGAAAATCACCGCGGGAGGCGCTTTTCTTTGCGATATTACCGGATTGCAATTTCTCGGCAATCTTCCGGCCATTTTTCGGATTTATATTGTAGATATATGAAAAGGGAAGACTCTTGACGGACTCTTCTGCTTTTCCCCTCATTCCGGACTGCGCGGTTTTCCCCGGCCGCCAGTCCGGAATTCTTTTAGAAGCGATCGGAGAGGGCTACCTTGCAGACCGTCAGCCGGGTCGGCTCCGGCAACGGCGGCGGGTGCGGCCGGTCGCGGTTGGCCGGAAGCGTCTCCCAGCGCAGAAACCACTGCACTCCTTCAGCTCCGGAACTCCCGGTATCCGGCAGCCAGTTTCGAATGAGTCCGGGAAAGGATTGTTCCATTTTCCGCAGCTCCGGCGGACAGCTGGAACGGGGAGGAAGTGTCTCAAGCGTCTTGAGCGTCTCCGGGTTGAGACGCCAGCATCCGGCCTCTCTGTCGATGAATTCAAACTCCTGCAGAAGTGTTCCGTCCGGCTGGAGCTGCACAGGAGGGGCGAACACCATCTGTCGGATGGAACCGTATCCGGAAAATTCCCACCGCTCCGCCGCCGGCCAGTTGCCGTGCGGAACGAGCTGATGATGTCCATCCGGATTCACTCGGAGCGTGAAAATTCGGCTCGCACCGTCACCATCGTACAGATGAAAGGGAGAGAATCGGGCGTTTTCTCCCGTCGAAGCCGATGCTGCCGCACATGTTGATCAATCCGCTGCCGCTGGCGCTGGTCGGGAGAACGATGACCCCGGGAGAGTCGATGGTGAGGGGAAGAGCAAGGCGCCTGCCTTCCGCATTTTCCCAGTGGAGCAGGTCGCGGCTGCGGGCATAGCAGAGATCGTGGTTGGTGGCACAGTCCCCGGAATCCCGCCAGACCCAGGCGAGATGAAAGAATCCGTCCGGCCCGGCGACCGGTCCGAAAAAGTAGGCGTTCATCCTGTCGTTGCCGGCGGTGAGCGGTTGATCGAGCAGGCGGGACCAGCGGCGCGTCTGCGCGTCGTACACATTGTAGATCTCATTGCCGCATCCGCTCACGCCGTAACGGTAGTGGAAGATCATCCGCCCATCTGCTCCAGTGAGAAACCGGGGATAGGTGCACCTTTCTTCACAATTTCCGACCAGGGAGGGAACCCGGACGAGGGAGTCCGGATCGTGCGGACGCGTCATCTGAAAATAGATCAGAGGCGCGGCGTGCATGTTTGCCGCAATGTGCAGACAGCCGGTCGAGTCACAGAAGAGTTGAATCGTATTGTGTGAATCCCAGCCGACCGCGGTATCGAGCGGGTGGTACTCCCACTGGCGGGAACCGGTTGGCCGGGAGGCGAGCACCAGCTGCCTGTCCGCGTTGTAATAACCGACGTATTGTCGGATCGGCGTGGTCAGCAGTGCAAAATTGACTTTGTGCCCTGACCAGGCGTTGTCGACGGGAAGTTGTTCAAGGAGAATCGGGGAGTGTTCTTGCTTCATTTTTTCAATCTGTGGTTGCTAATATGGAAAGAGCAAAGGAGAGCCTTTACTCCATGTGAAACAGCTCTTGCAGCGGAATGGAAACCGGACCGCCGCCGTCGGGTTCCTGTTCGAGCAGATCGGCCATATGTTCCTGCCAGCGACGGAATGCCGGATCCTGACGGAGACCTGCGAGCCGTTCCCGGGTATCGATCCGGCGCTGGGCGAAGAGCAGGCCACTGTGCGAATCAAGCCAGATGGTGTAATCGGTCACTCCGGCATTGCGCAGGGCGCGGAGCACATCGGCTTGAATGGCGGCGTGGCGCACCCGGTACTCTTCGGCGCATCCGGGGCGGAGTTTCAATAGAAAACCGTTTCGCATCGCTTTATACCCCCCGGTTTCGTGTCGCGGGTGATCCAGTAGATCATGACGCCTCCGGGGAAACAGCCGGGATCGGCGGTGAAGGATAGTACGCCGTTGGCGAAAGAGGATTTCACCTCGCCGCGCACCATCCCGTCGAAGTGAAGTGCTTCCACTTTCGGGACCGTGTCTCCGTCGAGTCGGAGCGAGACCTTCGCCGGTGCGCGGCGGACGAGGTGCGGCAGTTTCCCCCATTTGAGCAAATACTGCATCTTCTCCCCCTTGAAGGTGGTGCCGCTGTCAATCACATTGGTCAGGTGGAAGAGCAGGAGCTTTCCGCTGCGGGCGACCGGAGCGTCATCGAGCGAGCTTACACTCACCGTTGTGGGGTAGGTAACCTGCCTTACCGTCAGCGCTCCCGCTGTGAGATTGCCGGAGGCGAGAGTGGCGCTCAGGGTGCGCGGCGTTTGAATCGCCAGCGTGTTTTTCCGGGAGTCGAGCCGGAGCTCTCCGGTGGAACTCTCTGCGACTCCGGTCCGGAGCAGCGTCTGCCGGAGCGCCTGAATCTTTCGGTCGGGGAGGGAGCTTTCCCCGCCGCCGCGTTTGCCGAAATGACCTGAACGCCGGGAACTTGCCGGTTGTCGACCACGGTTCCGATTCCGGCGATCAGCCCGAGGCGGCTGAAGTCGAGCGGATACTCCAGCGGCATGTCGGAGTTCCAGAAGTTCTTCGGCACGTTCCAGGCGAAACGCTCCTTCGAAGGCGACACGTCGCCGCGGCGGAAAAGCAGCATCACCAGCCGGTCGGAGAGCCAGGAGAGCGGTTCATTGGCAAAATCGAAGCTTCCGAGAGGAATATCCTGCTTGACCGCCCAGTCGGAGTGCGACCAGGCGAACTGATAGAGCGCATCCCATCCCTGCAATGCGGCGTATCCGCCGATCAACGGCCCGCCTTCGGAGCGGAACTGGTTGGGAACGCAGAACTTGTATTCGGTGATGCTGAACGGTTTCCCGAAGAGGCGCGCGGCGAAGAGCTGTTCCGGCACCTCGTTGCCGAGGTCGTTGATGCTGGAACGCTGGCGGTAGAGTCCGGGCAGTTTCCAGCGGTTGATCGGGAAACTCGGGTGATCCTGATACTTGTGGTCATCGACTGTGTCGAGGTCGTCGCGGATCAGAGCCAGTGGAATCCTGTTGTGCATGTTGACATCGGTACGCAGCGCCTTGAGGCCGAGCTCTTCCTTGAGGAACTTCGCCTGTTCCAGAATGCTCTCATGCTGAAGTGTGTAGAGAAACTCCTGGAAGCGGCGGTTGTTCATCAGCGGCCGGCCCGGATCTTCTCCGGGATAGTGCTGCTTCATCCACTTCGGATAGAGATTGCGGTACTGTTCGGCGATTCCCGGCTCTTCCGCAAGTTTGGCATACAGGTTGTTCTCGTTGGTGAAGCTTACGATGTAGAGCGCCGGATCCTCAGCCCAGGTCATGCCGGTGTAGGGATTGCGGTGGCCGAGCCAGCGCCGGGCGAACTCCTTCCAGTTCTCCATCGCCGCGCGGCTGATCGGCAGCAGCGCTTTCATCTGATAGCCATTCCCGTTGGGGATCCACTCCGGAATGTTGTCCCCCGCCTTCAGTTTGCGGCTGACGTAGATGTCGGTGGTGACGTAGATTCCCCGCTTGCGGCAGGCTGCGAAGAGGTACTCCAGCCGGTCGAGCATCTCCGGATCGATGGTCAGCGAGTCCGGCGCATCCTGTTTCACCAGAAAGTTGTCGTGATGGTGGATGCGGATTGCGTTGTAACCGTGCCGCACCAGTCGTTCGGCAAGTTCGTCGCTCTCTTTGTGGGTGAGATACTGCGCCCGGTTGCAGAAGTTCACGCCGACGAAACGGATCCGTTTCTCCGGCGCTTTTTCAAACGTGAAATGGCCGTCCGGCGCGACGACAACCCTGCCGTATTTTCCGGCAGGCGCATCGAGCATGCCGGAGAAGTCCAGCGGACTGCCCGGCTTGATCATACGGGAGACGTTCAGGCGGATCCACTCCTTCCCTTCCTGAATGATGATCGGACGGTCATTGCCCTGCAACGGGATCGATCCGCTCGCGAGGGTGAGTGCGGGGATCAGCCAGAGCTGGCTTTTTGACACCGCGGAGCGTCAGCTTGACCGGATCGTCACGGTCAAGTTTGAACTGTGAAAAGAAGAGGCCGATTCCGGAAGTGCGGTTGTCTCCCCGCCAGAGGACGATGCCGTTGGGGAGATGATCCGGATTCCACCAGTTGCCGACATCGCGGTTCGAGACGACGGAAATTTTTTGTCTGGAACCGTTCGCGTAGGTGATTTCGAACTCTCCCGCCTTCTCCGGCTGTGTCCAGCCGGTGGCGTGGAGCACGTAGAGATAACTGCCGCGTCCGGAGACCGGCAGGGAAACTTCACGGGGAAAATGTTTGCCGAGCACGATCGTTGTCTTCCCGCCGTTCTTTGCCGGGTCGATCAGCCGGAACTCCGTGCCGCCGACCGGAATATTTCTGAGTGTGAAGCTGCGCAGGTCGTTGTGCGGCCCCTGATCGGTCCAGCCGCCTTTGCCGTCGCCGGCGACTTCGTCGGCGAAGCCCATGTTGGCTGCGCGGCTGAGATCGAGAGCAGTTCCGGTCAGCGGTTTCCGGGCGATGTCGAGCGAGAGAGCGGACTCTTTGCAGAGTCCGGGCGACGGCCTGAAAAAGAGCCGGATAGTGAAGGCATCCTGATCGGAGACGCGGTTGTCCCGGATCTTGAGCACTGTTGTTCCGGTGAAGGTGAGGCGGCTCCCGGAGTCGAGCGGAATGGTGGCGCTGTTGCACTTCCGGGCAAACAGATCCACCTTGTTTTTTCGCCGGTTTGGCTGGAAAGCGCCAGGGTTTTCCGTCAACCATCAGAATGCGCGGCGCACCGGAGATGCGAAATTCAAGAAACAGTCCGGTAATCTCAATTTGCTTTCCCGTGGCGGTGAGTGTGCCGCGGTAACGGAAGGCGTCGGCCGAACGCGGTTGAAATTCCGCCTGAAATGCGGCATCGGGGAAGGTGCCGCGGAAGAGCACGGCATCCGCCTGTTTTTCCAGTTTTTTCTCCTGGAACTTCTTATACGCGAAGGATGGATCGAAGTTGACCAGCCGGAAGGTGTGTCCTTCGATCCGGAAGGAGCCGTCTTTCGAGACGTCGAGCCAAGAGGGCAGGGGGATGGCCATGACGGAGAATGCCGATAGAGCCAGAAATGTGGTGAGGAAAATGTTGCGCATGAATCGTGATTCCCTTAAAGTTGTTTACTGAGCCAATTTCAAAAAGATTGGCTTTTTTCCTGTAAATAACTCTTTTTTCTCATGTGCCAAGCCCATCTTGACACATCCAGTACGACTTTTTTCAAAAAAGCCGTAAAAAATCGATTTTTTTGTGTGTGAACCTCCTTCTGCCTCTTTTTTTCATCCCCCCAAATTAAAAAACTTTTTGAAATTACCTCTACTGATTGTACCAGAGATTTTTTCACTTCGTTGAACGGAGGCGGAATGACCACCCACGGCAGGGTGCCGGAAACGAACGGCGCGGAGGAGACGTTTCCGGCGGCGAAAAAGAACATTGAGGCTGTTTCCGTGACGCATGGAGAGTTCTCCATACTGATCGCCGCGAGAGGTCTGGTTTTTCAGCCAGCGCCAATGACCGGCCTCGAGCCAGTTCCCGGAAGTATCGGTTGCCTGAATGTCGAACAGGAGGACTTTTTCAGACGGACGTTTGACCTGATTGAAACGGGTGATTCCACTGTCGCTCTGCGGCTCCGGGCGATAGCGCTGAAGAAGTCGGTAATACCAGCTGATTCCATAGTGCGGTTTCTGAATCCACCAGTCGCTGCCGCTGCCAGTGCCGGAGAGATTGAACTGTCCGGGCTGGGCAGGACAGAGGAACTGATGGATAGAGAGATATTTACCCTGCATCATACCCTCCGTATCATCCCATTCGTTGTCCGCCTGAGGGTTGGGCCCCATGAGAGAACGGGGCCACTGCATGACGGAACCTTTACCGATATTGTAGTCGGCAGGAGGAAGTATATCCGAGTGATCCCCGGCATAAAGTGCGAAGGCAAGTCCCTGTTGTTTGAGATTGTTGGTGCAGCTGATGCTTTTAGCCCGGTCCCGTGCCCGATTCAGCGCCGGCAGCAGCATCGCCGCCAGAATCGCGATGATCGCAATCACGATGAGGAGTTCGATCAGAGTGAATGAATGGAAAACTGTCGCCCTGTGGTGTAACGATTTTCTCGCCATGGATGTTCTCTCCTTCCGCTGTTTTACGGGATCTCGTCTGGTCATATTATACCGTGAAAGAAAGAGTTTTAGAAGGGCGAAAAACAACATGATTTGAAAAAGTTGAAAAAAGCAAAATCAGCCATTCCGGGAGTCGGATCGCAGAGTTCTCCGATATTCCACCGGAGTGGTTCCGAACTCAGCCCGGAAGAGCCGGTGGAAGTGTGACAGATCGGTAAAGCCGGATCGTTTCGCCACTTCCACCAGTTCCAGTTCCGTTTCCGCAAGCAGACGGAGCACCTCTTTGAGCCGCCGTTTCCGCAGCGCCTGCGTGATGGTCAGACCGGTCAGAGTGCGGTAACTGCGGCTCAGATGAGCCGGGGTGATTTGCAGTGCGAGCGCGATTTTCCGCGGCTGAAACCTGCCGGCAAATTGCTGTTCGATCTCCTGATCGACGATTTCGGACAGCCGGGTATGCCGGTCCCGGCGGGTGAACTTTTCCTGAAACCGGCAGAGCTGGGCGAGGAGAATTTTCAAATATGCCAGATTGATCCACGGGGAATTGGGATCGCGGTTCTGCTGCTCCCGGAACATTCTGCGGATCAGGGGCCCGGCCTCTTCGCCCGCCATCAACGGCTGGACATGATGAGCTTCCTGTTTCGGTTGGAATCCGGGAGCACAGGAACACAGCAGGCCCGCGCGATCGATGATGCCCCGCTGACATTCGGCTGCGATCGTCGCGGAGAAGATGAGATCGAAGATCTCCAGCACCGGCGTGTGGATGTCGTAGCTGGTCTGATCGTTCGGATGAACCAGAAAAAGATATCCCGGTTTCAGCGGGAAGTGGATGTCGTTGCAGTAACACTCCGCCTCGCCGGAGACGATCCAGGTGAGTTTGAAGAAATCCCGCGAGGAACGGTGCCCCTCCGGGTCGGCATAATGGCCGAAAGGGTGTCGGAAATGGAGCACGGCCAGACCCGCCCGGGCGTCGTCGAACGCACAGGATCGAAACTTCAGTTGTCGGATGGAACGGGATGCCATATCTACCTCCTGTTCCGCAAAATAATCCCGTTTTCCCGCTTTTTCAATGGTGTTTTCGATCGATTCGCTGAAAATCCGGGAGAAAGCGGATCTCGTCCGGAATCATCGCGAAGCGGGAAACTGGATTCTGCGCAGATATTGCCCGGTGCGGCTTTCCGCCGTCACGGCGACGGCTTCCGGCGGACCGGCGACGACGATGCGGCCGCCCTCGCTTCCGCCGCCCGGCCCCATGTCGATCAGGTAGTCCGCATTGCGGATCACATCCGGATCGTGCTCGATCACGATGACGGTCGCACCGTTTTCGATCAGCTTCTGGAAGACGCCGAGCAGCACACGGACATCCTGCGGATGCAGTCCGATGGTGGGTTCGTCGAAGACGAAGAGGGAATCCTCCTGCGTCCGGCCCATTTCTCCTGCGAGTTTCAGCCGCTGCGCCTCGCCGCCGGAGAGGCCGGGCGTCTCCTCCTCCAGCGTCAGGTAGCCGAGCCCCAGATTCCGGAGCGTCTCCAGCCGCTGGCGGACCGTTTTCCAGCCGTCGCAGAACTCCACCGCCGTATTGATGTCCATGTGCATCAATTCCGGGAGCGTGCGAAGTTCACCCCGGCGATTGGCGAGGTGAACCGCTCCCGCCGCCGCCGCATACCGGGCGCCGTGACAGTCGGGGCAGGGGATCTCCACGTCGGGCAGGAACTGGACATCCAGACTGATCGTGCCGGTGCCGTCGCAGCCCGGACAGCGCAGTTTGCCGGTGTTGTAGGAGAAATCACCCGCCTTGTAGCCAAGGCGCTTCGCGTCGGGCGTCGCCGCATAGAGCTTTCGCAGTTCATCGTGCACGTCGGCGTAGGTCGCCACGGTGGAACGCACGTTGATGCCGATCGGCGTGGCGTCGATCAGCTTCACCTGCCGGATCTTCCCCGGATCGGCGGCGAGAACGTGAGCGGGCAGGGGCTTCCCGGCGATGGCGGCCTCCAGCCCCGGAATCAGGCTTTCCAGAATCAGGGTCGTTTTGCCGGAGCCGGAGACGCCGGTCACCACCGTGAGCCGCCCTTTCGGAATATCGACCGAAAGCGGTTGCACCGTATGGATGGCGCCGGTGTCGAGGTGGATTTTCCCGAGCGAAAAGAGTTCGTTCTCCGGGGTGCGCGGCCGCACTTTTGTTTCCGCCTTGCCGGAGAGAAAGGGTCCGATGAGCGAAGCCGGATTCGCCGTCAGCTCCGCGACCGTTCCCTGAGTCAGAACGCGTCCGCCCGCGACTCCGGCGCCCGGACCCATTTCGATGAGGTGACCGGTTCCGTTGAGAAGCTGGGTGTCGTGATCGACCAGCACCACGGAATTCCCGTCGGCGATCAGGTCATGCATGACGCCGGCCAGTCCGTCGAGGTTGGCCGGATGCAGGCCGATCGAAGGTTCGTCCAGCACATAGAGCACGCCGGTGGTGCGGTTCCGGACCGCCCGCGCCAGCTGCATCCGCTGCCGTTCTCCGGTCGAGAGGGTCGAGGCGGCCCGATCGAGCGTCAGATAGCCGAGCCCGAGATCGAGCAGCCGCCGGGCGGCGGTGCGGAACGAGTCGCAGATGCTCTCCGCCATCGGGCGCATCTCCTCCGGCAGGGAGGCGGGAACGCCGTCCACCCAGACGCAGAGGTCGGAGAGGGTCATCCGACAGGCGGCGTCGAGGGAGATGCCGCGCACCTCCGGAATCCGTGCGGCGGCGGAGAGCCGGGAGCCGCCGCAGTCGGGGCAGGGGCTTTCGCACAGGAAGCGGGCGACCCGCTTCATCCCGCTTTCGTCCTTGACTTTGGCGAGGGCGTTTTCGACGGTGTGGATGGCGCTGTAGTAGGTGAAATCGAGTTCCCCGGCGGAATCGGTGTTTTTCGAATGGTAGAAGATGTGTTTTTTGACCGCCGGACCGTTGTAGACGATCTCCTTCTCTTCCGGTGTCAGTTCGGCGAAAGGAATATTGGTGCGGACCCCCATCGCCCGGCAGACGTCGACCATCAGCGACCACATCAGCGTCTTCCACGGGGCGACGGCGCCCTGGTCGATGGTGAGCGATTCATCCGGAACCAGTGTGGAGCGGTCCACGGTGCGGACGATGCCGGTGCCGTCGCAGGTACGGCAGGCGCCTTGACTGTTGAAGGCGAGTTCCTCCGCCGAAGGGGGCATGACGAGGGCGCCGCACTCGGGGCAGCGCAGTTCGTGCCCGGCAGCGACGGCGAGCGACGGGGCGAGCCGGTGGCCGTTGGGGCAGCGGTGGCAGGCCAGCCGGGAGAACATCAGCCGGATGCTGTTGAGCAGTTCGGAACCGGTGCCGAAGGTGCTGCGGATTCCGGGGACGCCGGGGCGCTGGTGGAGCGCGAGGGCGGCCGGAACGTAGAGCACCTCATCGACGTCGGCTCTGGCCGCCTGAGTCATCCGGCGGCGGGTGTAGGTGGAAAGTGCCTCGAGGTAGCGGCGGGACCCCTCCGCATAGAGCACGCCGAGCGCCAGCGAGGACTTGCCGGAGCCGGAGACGCCGGCGATGCCGACGATCTGATTGAGCGGAACATCCACATCGATGTTCTTGAGGTTGTGGACGCGCGCGCCGCGGACTTCGATATGATCCTTCATCGGGAAAGGGCTCTTCTTCGCAATCGTTTCGTGTCATTTTCTTATTATAGCACGTAACGACGAAGATTTCGCCCCCTGAAATATGGGAAGAGAAAAAAACGGGAAATGTCGCGAAACGTTCGCGACACTTCCCGGGCGAAAGAGCAGATTGCCGTTACCGGCGGACCAGTTCGAAGAACGGGGTGACGCCGTCGGGGAGCTGTGCCGTGTCGAGTTGAAAATGCAGAGCATTGTCCCGAAGTTCAAGCGGGAGCGGAGAACGGCGTATGCCGCTTAGACTCAACGGGTAAAGCGTGTATTCTCCTGCTGGAAGTTTCAGCGAGACCGAAACTTTTGCCGTCTCCATCAGCGAAACCATTTCCCGGAACGGGAATTTTCTTTTCCCTGCCGGGAGAGAATCCCGCCCGGCATATCACCGGGCGGAACGGTGGAATTTTACCGCTTGTTTTTCTGGAATGCCTTGAGCAACGTCTGTTTGCGGTCGTTGTCGGCGGAGGGTTTCAGGCTGCCGGCATCGGTACCTTCATGTTCAACGCTCCAGCCTTTCCATTCCCGGAATGCGTGATAGGTCCAGTCCCAGCCGTACTCTTCGAAAACGTCGATGCAGTCGGCAAGATACTTTGCCGCACCGGGAGCCCAGGCGATCGCCGAAAACTCGCCGACGAAGATTCTGGCGTTGTGCTGCAACTGAAAGTCGCGGACCGGCTGCAGGGTCTGGCGGATCATCTCCTTGTTCCACTGCCTGCCTTCGATGAAGCCCGGATAGGTGACGCCGACTCCCTTGCCTTGTTCTCCGAACGTGTTGTTCACTCCCTGATGGGTGAACGTGCCGGGCGCATACATGTGAACCTGATAGATCACATTATCCATGGCCAGCGGCGAAAGGTAACTGTAGGACGCTGGAGCCGCCCACCTGTTTGACTCGATGATGATCGGGGGTGTCCGGGTCGATTTCACGAACCGCCTCGGCGGCCATCCGCTGCAGATTCCAGTAGTCGTATTTTGCCGGGCGGTTCTGGACCGGTTCGTTGATCAGGTCGTAGGCCCACACGGCGGGATTTCCCTTGAAACGTTGCGCAATCCGTTTCCAGCATTCGATGAAGTGGTCAGCATATTTTTTCTCGTAAAACATGTTCATGTCGCGCCCAGTACTCCGGCCTCCGGGGGGCGAATGCAGATCGATGACCATTTTGATGCCATATTTTTCTGCGAGTTTGAGTGCCTCTTCGAGGTGGTCAAGTTTTCGGTCGAGCCATCTGTCATATTCCGCGAGGTCGCGATCGGTTCCGGTCTTTCCCCAGGCACGGGTGAGCTGAGCGCGCACAAGGTTCACATTCCACTCTTTCAACGTCTTGAAGTCATCTTCCTTGAATCTGTGGGGCGACATCACTCCACGCAATGGAGCGGTGTTGCGGATTCGATCCGGATAGGCGATTTTGTAGTCTTTATTCACTCGCGGAAACAGCGTGTAAACTTTGATGGAATCAAGTTTGAACTCGATTTTACCTGAACTCTGTTGCAGGCCGAGGTGCAACTGCCCTTTGGTTGCTCCGGCGGAGATCGGTGCGGAGAACCCGATGTCACGCCAGTTGAATGAACCGGTAATCCGGGTGGGATGGTGCCAGTGGTCCATGCCATTTTCATCCCGGTAGTGAAGCATTATCTTGCCGCCGTTCCAGTTCCGAGCCGGAATCGAAATATTGGTCCCTTTCGTGTTGACCGTGACGCTGATGGATTGGTTGCGCAACGGAGTGAGGTCGATCGGACAGGTGGCGAAATTCTGCCTGTTCTTCTCCGGCGTGTTCGGCACATCGATGGTCAGAATACCATCTTTGATCGAAGCGTATTTACCGAGTCGCCACTTTGAAGCCTCAAATTTGAGCGGCAGCGGCTCCGGCAGCGAGGCCGCAGGAAGAGTGGTGCAGACGGCGCCGAACAATATGGCGGCCAGACGGACGAATTGTCCAATCATAGTTATTGTCCTTCTATGTTAGGTTTTGTCAAGTCGTTTTGTGGTATTTCTGACTTTTTCTTAAAAATTCTTCCTTTCCAAAGCAAATTTCCCCTTACCCATGCACTCATGAGCTGTAAAGCAATCTACTTTTAACGCCAGTCTGTTTTCTGTTCTTTTTGAGAAACTTCATCCCATTCCACACCGGCTACGGGTTAACAATCGTTCCCAACCTTCTATCGACCGCGAAAGTTCCAGACTTTCGACGATAATATGCCTCATGCGAAAACCGTGTGAATTAGAGACCTCAATCTAATGGTGTCGAAGGCTTTCCGCAACCAGGATGTCTGTCGAGTCGTCTCTCTGTTCAAAAGTTCCTTCTTGCAATACCTTTCTTAAAAAATGGCGGTGAATTTCTCAACCTAACAAACGGGCTTTTCCCCAAGGACAAGTACGAGTCGATTCACCATATATCATACCTCAATTGGTTTATTGATAATCGCGCCTTCAATCGCTTCGCCTTTGACGATGTATCGCCATAGCGCCACCATCAGCTGTCGCGCCAATGCCACAATTGCCGTTCGGCGAATCCGCCCCTTTTGTACCAGACGGTCTTGCCATTTTTTTACCAACCAACTTTCCGGTTGCCAGCGATACCACAGCCAAGCGCATTCTATTGCCATTTTTCGTAAACTTTTTCGACCGGCTTTACTGATTCCCTGATCCCGGTTCATCGTTCCACTGGCAAACGGACACGGTGTCAGTCCGAAAAACGCCGCAAACTGCTTGCCGCTGCCAAAGCGTCGAAAGTCACCGATCTCCCATGGCAAATGGCGTGACAACCGTTCGCCGACTCCTTTGAATTGTTGAAGTTTCATCACCGTTTCCGCTGTATGATCTTCTCCCGCCGATTTGCGGCTATTGTCACGGTCGCGATCCTGATACTGCTGAATGATTTTTTCCCAGTCGGCCAGCTCTTTTCAAAAAGTTCCAGTTCGGAAATCATATTCGGCAATCGTCGCAACAGCAATTCCGGACATTCATTCCATTCCACCATTTTCGACCACTTCAAAATGGCCTTGCGCCATGCGGCGCTGGTTCGGTGAAAATCCGGTGTCGGCAACGGTGTGCGGTCAATCAGGGCCAGCATTTGCGCATTGACCCGATTGATTGATTCCTTGATCCGGCCAAGTTCGCGTTCCGCATCCCGGCGGCCTTCCTCCGTCAAGGTCGGAATATAAACTTCCGGGATTTCGTCCGAAGGATGAAGTCCGCCAAGAAACTTCGCATCCAACTTATCTGTTTTGATCGTTTTACCGCACATAATCACCTTCAATTTGTTGATCGGAAGAATGTGAACCCTCGCCCCGATTGCCAACATTTTCCGTGCCGGCCAGAATCCGTAGCGACCTGCTTCGTAATACACATCAACCTTTTTCCCGTCTTGAACATGATCCGCCACCAGTTGAAAAAGACGTTCCTCTTTGCTTAATTGCTCTTTGTCCTTCAAGCCATAATAGCTGTTTTTTCCGCTTTCCCAATCTCGGATCGCCGTCGCCCACAGCGTCCCGCCCATGTCAATTCCGAAAGTTTCCTGGTTTCCAGTTTGAATTTTTTCACTAATCGTGTTACCTTTTCTCTGCATTTCCATGCCTCCTTTGTCGCTTAGTTGCTGTTATTCAAAGTTACTTGACAAAGGAGTTTTTTTCTCTCCGATTTCCCGTCACCTATACATGGTATCTAAATTGGGTGAAATACATTGGTAATTTCCAACGCCGATGACGACGTCGCCGATAATTTTCATGCGCTGGCGTCATTCGGTGTAGGCTTCGTAGAACTTTTTCCAGCGCCGCTCCTTGCGAACCTCGGCCGATGCCATTGTCTCGACGTGGCCGTCGAACAATGCGGCATTCAACTGATTCATGCCGCCGTGGCGGTAGGCAACATAATTGGTTCCTCCGTTTTCCCCTGGAGTCGATAAACAGAAGGAGCTGTTTTCATATATAACAACGCCCAGTCGCAACCGTCAACGAACCCCATCCGCTTCGAGGGTTGCTGGACCCGGGTAAGCTTGTACGCGTAGATTTTGTCTTCCGTGGACCACGTGGGAAAATCTTCCGCTGTAACACCGTAACTGCGCTGGATGCTCGGCATTCCGTTCTTGAGGTAAGTCGGGGCGAAAGCCGAAATGGCATTGGGACAAATCATATCGGCTCCGATGTGTCCGGAGGTCTTGTTGACCGCGAGATCGCCGGGCTCGCTGCTGGCGGCATAGCCGCTGCCGAGCAGTCTGATATATGCCAGATTGCGGTACCAGGCGGCCCCACCCGGGTTTCCGGGAACCATGAAGTCATCGTAACTGTTTGAATAGAGAATGGCGGCGGCTCCGTATTGTTTCAGAATACCGGTACACTTGATTTTCTTTGCGGTCTGCCGCGCCTGGTTCAGTGCCGGCAGCAGCATTGCCGCCAGAATGGCGATGATCGCGATCACGACGAGAAGTTCGATAAGGGTGAAAAATCTACTTTTCAACATTCGGTTCTCCTTTGCGTTGGTTGACTGGTATCAGCGGTGAATCACCATTTCCTTCTGTATCCGGGCGGAAATTTACAGTTCTTCCAATAGAAACACCTGTGATTTATCCGGATCGGTTCCGGGTAGAATGAGCGTCCCGTCCGCTCCGGTGGTACATTCCGATTCAACCCAGTCGTGGTCGAAGTCGATCCGCACCAGATGGAAGCGGGCGTTTTCGGCGCCGCGCAACTGGAGCTCCAGAGTGTCCGCGCCGGATTTGAAGTTGGAGATCAGCACCGACCGTTTGCCGGATTCCCCGATCCCCGCCAGAATCTGGCAGTTGTGATTGCCGGTTTCGGTTTTCACCCGTTCTCTGCAATGGGCGGTCCGGGCGAACGCCTTCAGCGTGTAGAAGAGTTTGAGCGGCTCCCCGTAACTCCACGCTCCCCAGGCGTTGGAGAGTTCACCGATCGTGTAGTGATACCCCATCGTGAGCGGGGAGTCCTGCCATGCGGTCAGCAGAGCCGTCGCGAAGACGGCGGCGTTGATGCCGGGGAGGCCGTCGATCATGTCGCAATAAGCCTCTTTCACAAACCCTTTGAACCAGTAGTGCCATTCGGTAAGATGCAGTTCGGTATCGGGGAAGCCGTACTCATCCAGAAGCGCCCGTACTCCCGCCGGTTCCGAGATGATTTCGTCGAGAGCCCCGGCGTAGCGGTGCCAGGAGAAGAAATCCAGCGGCACCTGATGATCCCGGCAGTAGCCGAGGAAGATGCGCGCATTTTCATCGTTGCTGCCGGGGCGGACCTGTGCCAGCACCGGACCGCCGATTTTGACGCCGGGGAAGCGCGCCTTGATCCTCTTCGCGGCGATTTCATAGAGGCGGCAGTACTCCTCCATGGAAGAATTCCACATTTTTTTGGTGATATCCGGCTCATTCCAGATCTCCCAGTAGCGGATGTTCCAGGAGAAGCCGTTGTTCCACCCTTCGTTGTAGTGGCGGATGATGTTGATGCAGATATCGGTCCATTTTTCGTAATCATCCGGCGGGAAGGCGAAGTAGTTGTTGAGCGAGTGTTCGATCGAGGTCCCCAGCCGGAAGAGGATGTCGGAGCCGCCGGCGCGGATGGAGCGCAGATAGTCGTCGGTCTGAATGAAGTAGTAGTTGTCCGGATTCTGCGCATCGGCCTTCCAGTTGCCGAAGATGTGCTGAATGTCGACCAGCCGCATTCCCTTGTTGCTGAGGGGCGCATCGTGCAGCCGGGTGATCGGCACCTCCAGTTCGGCGAACTCCCCGATGAATTTTCCATCGTTGCGGTATCCGTTGCTCAGCATCGGCCCCAGATTGCCGCCGTTCAGGCGACGGATGACTCCCACACTTTGACCGAAATCCGCATTCAGCAATTCTTTTTTCATGAAAACCTCGATTTTATGATGGTTTTTTGGAGGTGACCTACTATATTATACCTGAAAAACAGATGGATACCTAGAACAGATTGTGCCAAAAAATATAGATTTTGTGCCTGAATGAAAAAAGGACTCTACCAACTTGCGACGATTCCGCGGCTTCCCGGCTCACTTCCGTTGATTCAGACGGTCGGCTGGATGCCGGATCACCTCTATGTGCACCGCGAGCATCAGATCAATGCATTGTTCATCTGTTTTGTTCTTCGTGAGGAGGCCGGGAGCAGCAGCACGATCATCAACGGCAGGGTGTGTACCTACAACGGGGGTAGTCCACGTGTTTCTGTTGTTCTGCCTGGGAGCGTCATGACCACGATTCACACACTGAAAAAAGATGAGCTTTTCTTCATCTACAAAGAGGACAGCATCTCGTTCTGGAAAAACTATTTCGTGGAGCGTCGGGAGACTTTCGTCATGACGCCGCGTTTCCGGAAGCTGCTGGACGAGGTGTTTGAGAATCTGAATGATCTCCATGCTCCGGGGCGGGCGGACCAGCTCGATCTCTTGGTGCTTCAGATGCTTCTGGAGATCAAAATGCAGAAACAGCAGCAGCTGGTGAGCCGGGAGGAGCGGGAGGTGCGCCGAATCGCCTCGGTGCTGACGGCGCACTTTCAGGAACCGCTTTCCATCCCGGAGCTGCTGCGGGGCAGCGGTTTGAGTACGCGTTCCTTCTACCGGCTGTGGAACAGTTTTTACACCGAGTCGCCGATGGAGATGCTCCAGGCGCGGCGGATGTTTGCGGCGGAACAGCTTCTCTCCACCACGGATATGCGGATTCAGGAGATTGCCGACCTCTGCGGTTTCAGCAGTCCGGTCTACTTTTACCAGCGGTTTCTCAAAATGCACGGCTGTTCCCCGGCAGAGTACCGGAAAAGAAAAGCCTTTACCGTTTCCGACTCCGCCGTGCCGGATCGAATGGATTGAGCCGGTACCGGCGGTTCCGGACGAAACTCAAATCTGTTTCGGAGTCTTGCATTCGTTTCGGGCGGCATGTATATTGAGAAGAATTCGTGTTTCATCCCGCTGAGAGAGGAAAAGATGTCGGAGAAAACGCTTGCTGTACTCAATGATGCCGCCATTCGCTTCGACGGCCGCAGATTGACGATGGAGAACAACCTCGTCTCGAGAACGATCGATTTTTTTCAGAGGATATCCGGAAACGGTTTCATTTCGACGAATCGACCTCGACCGTGAATTCGCCGATCCGGAGGAGCCGGGGTGCGGCGTCTCCTTCTCCGGAATCACTCCGCCCGACGTGTACGACATCGCGTTCCATCTGGAGGGCGTCACGGCAGGAACTGTTCCGGCAAGCTGGGCGGAAACGGCCCATCTTGAAACGGAGGTGACGATGTATGAGCCGTGCAGCAGGTGCGGTTCCGGGTGGTTTACTTCCTCTATCCGGAGCTCCCGGCGGTCGGTGTGCGGGCCGCGATTACGAGCCGGGTGACGCCGAACCTCTACTGGTCGAATCGAGATGAAATGCGCACCGCCAACGACTTTCTGCCGGTGGAACAGCGTTCCGGCGCGGTGGATGGATTCCGGCTTGCGCCCGGTTTCGCTCCGGAGTGTTCCCTTGAACCGGTCGCCCGGACCGATGTGCATGACGATCTCCTGCTCGATCACCCGGCGTTGCCCGGTGAGGAGTTTTTCCGCGGCAATCTGCTCTGGTGCCGCAACCGGGCGGGAGCTGGGGTGCTGGTGCTGCAGGAGAGTTCCCCGAGCGGTGAGCGACGCGACTGGGCGGAGTTCGATTTTATGGTGCGCGACCGGAGGCTCCGCTCCTGTGCGTGGAATGCGGCGCCGTGGGAGCTTTCTCCCGAAGTGGAGATCGAATCCGGCCGCAGCGTGACGATTCTTGCCGCCGACGAAGTTGAGCGAGACTGCCGCCTCAAAGCCTATCTGCGGGGGCGGTTCCGGACTGCGCCGGAGACCCATGTGGCGATGGTCAACCCGTGGGGATGCGGCCGGTTCCGCGAGCTGGTCGAGGAGGAGTTCCTCCGCCGGGAGATCGAGGCGACCGCCGCCTGCGGAGCCGAGTGCTACCAGATCGACGACACCTGGCAGCAGGGGGAAGGGCTGGGGCGGCTGATCAACGTCAACGAACACCTGACGCCGGCGTTCTGGAAAATTTCCGAGACGAGACTGCGCGGCACCTTTGCCGGACTGCTGCCGATTGCGGCGCAGTCCAAGGTGGAGCTTGCGCTCTGGTGCGCGCCGTCGAGCAACGTCGAGTTCCGTGACTGGGAGGCGTTTCGGGAGTTCCTGCTCGACTTTCATCGAAGGTGGAACTTCCGTTTCTTTAAGATCGACGGGGTGAAGATCCGCACCTGCGAGGCGGAACGCAATCTGGAGACGCTGCTTCGTTCGGTGCGTGAGGCGACCGGTGGGCTGGTCTACTTCAACCTCGACACCACCGCCGGACAGCGGCCCGGTTATTTCCGGATGGTGGAGTACGGCAACATCTTTCTCGAGAACCGCTACGTTTGCCACGAATGGGGCTTGGGATATCATCCGGAGAAGACGCTGCGGAGCCTCTGGCAGCTGGCGCGGGTGATGCGTCCGCAGCTGCTGCAGGTGGAGATTCCGAGCCCGTCGGACATCCGCCGTTCCTTCTACGAGAAGAAAGGAATGTCGCAGCCGGACCTCTATCCGGTCGAATACTGGGCGGCGATTGCGCTTTTCGCCAATCCATTGCTCTGGTTTGCGCCGTCGACGGTGCCGAAGGAGATTTGCGGCCGGATTCGTCCGTTGCTGGAGCTGTGGCGGCGCCACCGCGACACGATTCTGGGCGGCGAAATCTATCCGGTCGGCGCGGCGCCGGATGGGAAGGCGCTGACCGGACTGGTTTCCACCGGCGGCTGGCTGATCGCCTTCCGGGAGCTGGGGCGCCGGAGGCGGGGGAATTCCGACTGTCTCACTTCCCGGAAGCGGAGGGGCGGCGCTGGCGTCTGGTCGCGGGGCAGGGGCGTGCCGAACCGGTTCCGGGCGGCGTTACGCTGCTCCTGCCGGACCACCCGCGCTTCGCTCTCTTCCAACTCGAGCGGTGACACCGGGGCGGAACCCGCCGCCACCGCCGATCACCAGTTGTGGAACGCGTCTCCGTCGTAGAAATCGAGCCTGTCGATGTAGGGGGGACCAGGCGTCCTCGGCGTCGGAGTCTTCCGCGATCACTTCGAGCGGACCGGTTACCCCGCCTTCTCCCCAGCGGTCGAATACGCGGATCATCAGCGTATTCGCTTCACCGAACCGCACGAGTTTCTCCGGAATCGGATAGTTCCGCTGCGCGCGGTAGGGCTGCGGATTGTTTTGAAACGTGGTTTCCCCGAGGAGGGTTCCGTTCCAGTAGGTCCAATCGCAGTCATCAATCGGTCCGCCGACAAGGCGGAGTCGGCAGCCGCGCCACGATTCCGGAATCCGGATGGTGCAGCGGTACCAGGCATAGCCGTCGTAGGCGCGTTTCAACTTCTCCGGCGTATCGGCCGGATAGCGGTGATGCGGATTCTTCTGCAGCTGCCCCTGACTCTCCCAGGATAGTCCGAGCCGGATCGGAATAAATCCATCGGTGTCGGTCGGCTTCCCTTTATTTTCCGGATCGAAGCGGAGCCCGCAGTTCTCCGGCGTCGCGGTGCCGTGGCGGAAACGGAGCGTATTGTGGCGGGACTTCTGTGCCGTGAAGAGCCGCAGATCCCGGCCGAGGCCGATATTCATATTGGTGAAAATCGTCGACCAGACGCGCGCCACCTTCTCCCGGTTCCAGAGGCCGTCGATTCCGTCCGGCCCCAGATTCAGAACGACGGTTGTCGTCAGGATGCCGTCCAGTTTGCCGAACAGCATGGGGCGGGTTGTCACCATCCAGTCCGGTGCCGCGGTCAGCACCGGCAGGTTCCAGCTTCGCGGAAGTAGAGGTCCGCTTCCGGAATTCCCGCGAACAGCGGATCGTTTTTCGGCACGGAGGCGCGGAACAGCTCCACTCTGCCGCGCTTCAGATTCCCGGGCAGGAGATCCAGCGGGGCTCCGGGGAGAGCGATCACTGTCATGCCCCGGGCCAGCGTTTTTTTGAGCGCGCCGCGCCGGTTTTCCGGCACCGGATCCGCGCCCAGGATCACAATTTGATCCGAGCGGAGTTCATCGAGCTGCTCCGGATTCCGCTTCTGATAGATCATGCCCATCCGGTTCAGCATCGCCTCTTCCCGGGGGCCGCCGAGGAAGCCGACGCGCTGCGGGCCGACCGGGACGAACCGTTTGCCCATTTCGGTGAGCAGATTGTCCACCAGCCGGGTGGCGACCGGATCCTTGAGATAGCGGCCGGTCACGTCGAGCTGACAGAAGAGAATCAGGCCATGTTCCTTCCGCAGCTCCATCAGAGAAGCGAACATCAGATTGAATCCGCAGTCGACAATCGTCCGGAAGTTGCCGTAGCTCGGTTTGCGGATCCCGTTGCCGCAGACGATGCCGCCGTTGCCGCATTTCCACTTGGAACGCGGATAGTGCGGACTGTTTTCCGCGGACAGTACAAAGGCCGGAACCGAGCCTGCCGCACCGCGCCAGTTGCTGAAATCCTCCTCCTTCAACCCTGCGACGTAAGGACTGGCCGGGAGGCGCAGAAACGCGTTGCGGCAACTCGGAGACTCGAAGACGAAGTTCGCCAGATTGCACTCTTTCTGCTCGAAAATCAGCACTTTCAGGCCCTTTTCAATCAACCGCGCCTCTTCGACCTGTTTCAGGAGTTCCGGATTGGCTTTTTTCAGCGCATGGCAGCCGATAATCAGCAGACGGCACTGCTTCACATCATCGAGCGTCCGTATCTTGCGGAACGGGAACTTCGCCTGTTTCAGCATCGCCTCGGTCGCACCGTCCGGATCGTACAGCCCCGCCGCGACGTCGCGGAAATCCGGCTGCGTCCGCTTCGGGAAAAACTGAAGTGCGAACGAGTCCTCCGCAATCAGCGCTCCCTCCTTGTGCGCGGTGAGGCGCAACGTCGCATCGGTCCGTTTCCAGATCTCCGGCACCGTCAGGTTGATCGGCAATTTTCGAATGGCGCCGGGGTCGATTGATTCGGTCATTTTACCGTGTGCGATGACGCGTCCTTCCTGCAGCAGTTCCCAGCGGAGTGACACCGTCTGTTTCGTCGTATGGTCGTTGACGATCACCGCGCTCTTGCGGAATTTCTCCCCGGCAAAAACGCGTGATCCTTGTTGGTGAAATCCTCCGGCATTCCGCCGAGGAAGATCAGCAGCGGCTGGAATGCCGAGCGGATCACGTCGTGAAATCCCTCCGGCTGGGAGTAATCGGTCACCATGTGTCGCTGCGCCTCACTCCAGCCGACCGGGAGATCGGGTTTGAGTCCGGCGGTTTTGACATTGTCGTCAACTTCGTATACAACGTTGTGGCTCTCGTAGGTCCTGCCGGTCCGGACCATGTCGCGTTCGCCGGGAAAATCCCCGAGTGCGGAGACGTCGTATGCCCGCCATGCCCGGACTACGTTGCGGTAGAGCATCGTGCCGAGATCGAGCATATTGCGGTTCCAGTTCGCATAAGGTGAATTCATCCAGCGGCTGGCGTGGGGAATCGGCCGTTCCTCCCGGGCGAACACCGCGTCGCCGAAATAGCGGGCCGCGTGCTCCGCCGCGAGCGAGCCGAGCGCCGGTTTGTCGAAGTGCCAGTATTGGGCCGGATACGGGAACGCCGACTCCACCACCATCAGCGGCTGCGTGTGTTTCTGAGACCACTGTTTCGGCCAGTCCTCCTGTTCCTGCAGCGGAGTGCCGAACGACTGATAGTTCATCGACGTGAAGATCTTTCCCGAATTGCCTCCGGCGTGCTGGAACAGTTCGCGGCTCGGATCAAGCGACCGCATCACCGCCTCCGCGACCTGCGCCCGTTTGCGGGCGCTCTGCTGAAGCAGCGGAATGTACTTCGTGTCATTCAATTTTCCGGGATCCTGATTCCACGGGTAGCTGCAGGTGTTGAAGTCGGTGTACCACATCAGGATGGACGGGTGGTTGCCGTAGTGGTCCAGAAAGCGCGCGACATCTGCGGCATAGGCGTCCCGCTCCTCATCTTCGTATGGAATCATCTGGAACAGATTGTACAATCCCTGCCGGTTCGACTCCTCGAGGTATCCCTGCCAGGCGACCTGCGAGGTCTTGTCAAAAGGATCGAACCGGACGGTGTCGTAATTCATCTCTCTGATGTGCGCGACATATTGCCCGACCGCACGCGGATTTCCGTAGTAGTAACGCAGACGGTTGAGGGCCGGACTCGACCACATCCGCATGCGCATTTTATTGCCGTTCATGCGGAATTCTCCGTTTTCCACCCACGCCTCGCGGAAGCCGAAATCCCGGGCGGGGAAGGTGTCGAGAATCCGGTCGTTCTCCCGCAGCGTGACGCTCATCCGATAGAGTTCGGGATGTTCGACATCCCAGAGAACGGGATTCTCCCAGCTTTCCGTGAATACGACGAGCTGTTCCGCCGAACCATCGAGAATTACCGGCTTCGAGAAGGATTGTCCGGCCGTCCCGCGGTGCTGGAAATCGAATCGGACTGCCGCCCGCCCCCGCCGCCCCGCCGGGTTTTCGATCCGGGCACGCATTGTCACCGTTTTTTTTCCGGAACGACGGCAGGGCGACCGCCGTTTTCAGAAAGAGTCCGGCGGGGGCATTTTCCAGCCAGATGTCGTCCAGCGCGATCTCGTTGTGATCGCCGATGCTCGGTGTTCCCTGCCACAGGTTGACGTAGTGGCGGTCCAGGAACAGGGTCAGAACATTTTTCCCCTCCCGTGAGAGCTGATCGGTCACGTCCAGACGCCGCTGGTTCGGAATGACCGGAAAGCACTTGAGATCCTGGCGGAATTCGTCGATCAGCCTGCCGTTGAGGTAGACGCGCCCGGCATCGCCGTTGAGATTGGTGAAATTGAGGTAGATTCGTCCGCTTTGCCGCAGATCGTCGGGCACCCGGAATACGCGCTGATACCACGCGGCACGGTACTCGATGAGCCGTCGGTTGTTCCACCGCCAGTTCGCCGGTTCGAGCCGGTCGCCGCCCCGGCGGTAAATCTGATAGAGAGGCGAACGGAAACTGCCCGGAACGCGCATGTATCCCCATTCACCGGCGGGCGGCGCATAGCTGTAATCATTGACCGGCATCACCCGCCAGTAGCCGTTCAGCGTTACGCCGCGGCGCACTCCCTCCTCCCGGCGCTGCGCGTCGGCGAGCTCCCACAGCGGTTCCTCGACCGGGTGTTCGGAGAGGTCGGCCAGCCGCGCGCTCTGTTCCCGGCTCGGCACCGCGGCGGGAGCGGTCAGGGTGACGCCCCCTGCAGCTTCCGCACGTGTCACGGTGCCGAACGGCGCACGGAGCGCGAGGATTCCCTGTATTGCTCCGTCCAGCTTGAAGGTGAGGATATTCCCGTTCTGCAGCAGTTCGATCTTGTGCAGCTCGTTCAGCTTCAGGGTGTAACTGGTCTCGACGGTGCGGGTTTCCCCGTCGTTTTCCACAATCATGGAGAGTTTCCCGGAGGCTCCCGTCGCGGTGAACAGAATTCTTTTCTCCGCACTTGATCCTTGCAGGCGCAGCAGCTCCTTCGGGGCGGGCAGACGTTCCTCCCGGTTGGCGAATGCAAACGCGAGGCCGCCTTCGCTCCGTTCGGCCGGAGTGAGAGAAATCTCCACACGCTTCTCCTCCACCCCGCGGGAGCCGAGCGCGAAGATCTCCCCGGGAGTCAGCACCCGGTCGAAAATTCTGATTTCATCGTACACGCCGTTCCCCACCTGTGCCTTGAAGCGGTCGGTGGATTCAAGGCCGCAATACAGATTGAGACTGATCGGGGTTTCCTGCTTTGCGATGGCGCCGTCGATGACCCGTTTCCCGACCTCCTTCCCGTTGACGTAAAGGCGAACCTCTCCCCGGGATTGTTCCCAGCTGAATGCAATGTGCGCCCATTCCTCCTGCCGGAGCAGATTTTTTCTGAGAATCTGCACCTGTCTGGGGGCGCAGACGCTCAGTTCCATGTGGGTTCTGGTCTTCAGAAAGTTGAAGCGGAATCCTTTCCACCGCGAATCGCGCCCCGAAAGGATCCGGTATTCTGCCGCATCGCTCTCCTTCCAATGCGGCTTGAACCAGAATGAAACGGTGCCGTTGCTGCAGTTCATGGCGGGCAGCCGGGTGAAGGTGACCGCCGTCACCTGATCGTAGGCGTGACGCTTTTACATCGAGCGCCCTGCCGACGACGCCGGGCTGATAGCCGGCCGGACCGTGTACGACGCCGGCCGCGATCTTCCGCCCTCCAGGCCCGATGACATCCGCCGAATCATCCATCGGGATGTAGAAAACCGGCTCCGCCGCCGTGAGAGAGCACGAAAACAAGAGGGCCAGTCCTGCCGGGAGAAATTTCAACCGGCGCATCTCAGCCGACCGGTTCCTGCCGCTGTATGCTGCCGCGGCCATGCCGGTCGAGTTGCCGTGTCCGGGAGAGAGAGAAATGTTCGCAATCAATTTTTCACCTGTCGCTTGCTGTTATTGCATCCCGGCGAAACCGCCGGAGAGGTTGTCCGGAATTGTGACTCCGGGCGGGAGCCGGGTGCCGTAGAGGCAGAGAAGGACCGAACGGCCGCGGAATGTGACGCTGCTGCCGGGAGCAGGAATCTCCGCAAGGGAGGAATGGGTCTGATCCAGAAGGTAAAAGTGAGCCTCTGCGGCGGGAACTCCGGTAAATTCCAGTTCAACGGTGCGCTCCTGTTCCAGATTGTTGACGAGGATGGCTGCCGCGGAGTCCGACGTGCCGCGCCCGGCACATACGAACAGCTGTTCCCCGGTCGCCGCGGAGAAAACCTCCTGTTTCTGCTTATACACTTCGTTGAACGCCTTGAACGCATAAAACGTCGGCGCCGGGAACAGGCTGGGAAAATAGAACAGTCCTCCGTAGGGGCCCGTTCGGTGCCGCGTCATAATAACAGGCGCTCTCCACCGCGTTACTCTGCATGACGCAGAAGTTCCCTGCGGCGAAAGCCGCACCCGGCATTTCCTTGCGCAATACGCCGTTGATGTTGCCCGGGAGGTGCCGGTCGGCATAATTCCACTCATCGATGAAGAGCGCCGTGTCGGGGAATCCCGCCTCATCCAGACGTCTTCTGGCATAGCGGACGTGGACGCCGATTTCATTCGGATCGGTCGAGTAGAGGTGGAAGGAGAAGAAATCCATCACACAGGCAGTTTCAGGGGCGCTGACATACCGGAGGAAGGCCTCGAACCAGGCGGGCAGACTCTTCATCAACGCATTCAGTTCCGACTCCGGCCGGGTGAGGTGATAGAATCCGCATCCGGCATAGCCGCCCAAACGGAGATGAGGGAAGCGCTGTTTCAGATAGTTTGTGCTGGTACGGTACAGTTCGAAGAACTGCTCCCGGCTGCCGAGCCAGCAGTCGGGGTTGTCCGGCTCATTCCAGATCTCCCAGCAGGTGATGTTGAAGTGAAATCCGTCGGCCCAGCCCTCGTTGTAATGCAGAATCACATGTTCGCAGATCTTCGCCCATTTCAGCGGATCGGCGGGCGGCTGAATGCGGTAGGCCCTGATCTTGTGCCACCCTTCGATCGTGACGCCGAGTCGGTATAAAATCTCCATTCCCGACGCGTGGATTGTCTGAAGGTAGGCATCCGTGAAGGCGAAATCATACGAGGCGGGGTCGTCGGCATCGGCATCGAAGTCGCGGAACAGATTCGGAATATCGACCAGCGTGTTGCGCCCGTAGGCGCCGCCGCAGTCATGGAGGCGTACGCAGGGGGGCGCCCGTCTCCATCAGGGGAGTCCATTCGCCCGTCATACTTCGGTTCCGGACGGTTGACTCCGTGGAGCGGTTTGATGGTTTTTCCGGTTTGTTCGGCGAAATTGATCTGAATGCAATCCATGTATACTCTCCGGCGATGACTGTTTTTCCCATTTCCCGACACCGGTCACCGGATCAATACGGACACCAGCCCGGTGTGCTCGGGTGGTTGGTGGAGTAGGCGGTGCCGTCAACCGTCTGTGAACTGCGCCGCGCCACGTGTCCGTCGAAAAAGGTGATGTTGGTGTCGCCGTTGGCATGGCGGTAGGCCACCCGTTCCCCGGTGTTGTTGAGCCACTGCAGATAGGAGCTGACGTTTCTGCCGACCCGTCCGTTGGAGGTGCCTTCCATAAAACCGAATCCGGCGGAGGGCTTGGGGATCTTGTTGAGGCGGAAGATCGTCCACTCCGCCGGATTGGAGCTGCTGCCCTGCTGTTTCTCGCCGTTTCCGCCCCAGGGCAGAGCGTAGATCATGGAGATATCCACCCAGGTTATCTTGGAGAGGTTCGGATTGGGATCGTTGTGGTTCTGCGTATTCTCCGGGCATACGGCCGACCGGAGAACGTATTGGGGATAATCCTTCACGCGCGGAAAATTGCAGAGTTCGGCAAACGCCATGTTGGAGGAGAACCACTTCTTCGACGACTCTCCCGCCAGCGGCGAATCCTTCCGGTAGGGGACCCAGAATTCATTGTAGGTCGAGGCATATTGCGTTGCGCCGGTTCCCAGCGTTTTCATCGCGTTCATGCAGCTGATGGTTCGCGCTTTCCCCCTTGCCTTGTTCAGCGCGGGCAGCAGCAGACTCGCGAGGATCGCGATAATCGCGATAACGATCAGGAGTTCTATCAGCGTAAATGCACGTCTTCCGTTTCCGACATGGGATTTCCTCCGGTCGGACACGACATGTTCAGATTGTTCTTTCTGCTGTACCATCATTTCTCCTGTATTTTGATTTCTGGAAGCGGCGAAATTTTCTCTGGAATGCATCATGGCAGCATTGCGGTTAGAGCGGCTGGAGTTCCTCCTCTTTTTTCTTGACCGGTTTCGATGAAGTGTTCCGATAGAGTTTCCGGATGACCTCCATGGTGATCCGGTGCGCGGTTTCCGGCTGTTCGTTGTTGTGGGCGTAGTAGTAACACGCCAGATGGTCCGGCTGGGCCGACAGCAGGAAGAGTTCCAGATTTTCGGCGAAGATGTCATGCTGCGACGCCGGCAGGAGCATGTTTTCAATCAGAGCGAAGGTGCCGCAGTGATGTTCCGCGGCCTCCTGCCGGGTTCTGGGCCAGCTTTCCCAGAGGTATGGTTTGTGCTTGGTCGGCGCTTCATGAAAATAGCTCTGCAGACAGAGCCCGCCGTCGAATCCCGTATAATTCAGCCCGGGCAGGGCGGAGCAGAGACGGGTGAACAGCGGGTTGGTTACGGGCATGTTGAAGAGAGTGACGATCAGTTCCGGACGGATTTCGCGCGCCGCGTCGGTCCATTCCCCGATCAACTCCGCGAAGCTGCGGCAGAGACACTCGACGTCGTATTCCTCTCCGAATGCGGCGAGTGTGGCGGGATGGCGTGTCATCCGGTCGGCTTCCTTCGGTTCATCCCAGATGATGCCGTCCAGATCATATTCCCGCATCAGCGTCCGGATGAACTCGAGGCTCCATTTGCGGAATTCCGGGGATTCGACACAGGCGACGCCCGGATTTTCCGGCAGAGCTGCCGCAGGATTGGCGGTCAGCCACAGGCTGCTCATCAGCGGCGCGCCGGCCAGACGGCCGCCGAGTCGGCTCGGAACGACGAACACCTTGAGACCGGCCCGGTGGGCTGCCGCAATCTGCATCTCGAAGGTGCGTCTGGCGTAGCGCATTTCACTCTCGCTGAAGGAGAGGGCGACCGCGTCGAAGCCGAGTTCTTCCATTTCTCCGAAACATTCGGCCCATTGGTGCGGAATGACTGTCCAGTTGCCGTAACTCAGACAATATGCGGTCAGGAGTTTGCCGCGGTTCATATCGTATTTTTCTCCTGTTTCCCGGAATTTGAATTGTTTTTGTTTCCGGTTATATTATATATGATTTTAAAAATTAATCAATAGAGATCGCATGAAAAATTCAGTCTCCACTATACAAAAATCGGTCAATAATCTGGAATACATCCCGCGGGTGCTGCAGACGCCGCTTCACGTCGAACGCATCGGTTATATTCAGGACAAGACCGAATTGATCGACCGTTGCTTCGTCCTGCCCAGCGTGCTGTTCATCTTCGACGGCTGCGGCATTCTGGAGGAGAACGGCACCCGGGTGAATCTGACGGCGCCTTTCCTGGTATGGAACTGGCCGGGAGAATATAAGAGATACTGGCCGACGCCGGTGTGGGATGAGCTGTACATCGGATTCCGGGAGGGGGCGGAAAAGGAGCTGAGAAGTTTTTTCGCACCGAAATTTTTCCGGAAGGGGATCCTGCCGATTCCGCGCCCTGCCGACTGCATCCGCCATCTGACTGAACTGCAGAAGGCGATGAATACACCCACTCTCCCCGGCGCGGCCGATCGGATCGATCAACTGACGATCCAGCTGCTGCTGGAAGCCGTCTATCCGCAGCAGGAGGAGCATCTGAACCGGAATGAGAAGATCATCCTGAGCATCACGGAATACATGCAGTCCCATTTCCGCAGCGATATCGACCTGAGTCTGCTTGCGGAGGATTACGGCTGGTCCTATTCCACCTTTCAGCGTCAATGGCGCCGCCAATACTCCTGCTCCCCGATTCAATATCTGCGCAGACTGCGCAATTCGGAAGCTCTTTACCTGTTGCGGGAGAGTACGTTGACAATTGGCGACATCGCGAAGGAACTGGGGTTCCGCAATCAATTTTACTTTGCAAAATTCTTCCGCGACATGAATGGCACGTCGCCCTCCGAATTCCGGACAGTTCAACGGGCAGCCGCCGCGGACCGGGCAAAACAGCATGGATGATGCACCCGTGCTCCCGGGGCAGGGGACGAAATGAAATGCAGGGAATTCCCCTCCTGTATTTTACCGGTTATGTGTTCTGCGTAATGCGTTAAACGCTTTATAATTAACGACTTTTGAGTCGTTTGCCCTTGAAAATTCCTCCTCTTGGTGATATATTGTAATATCTTGCGGGACAACAATTAACCACTCAAAAAGAGGAAAAATATGATGCAAAATTCACTGTTTTATGACTACTACGGCCTAATCGATTCGTGCCCATTCCTGAAAAAAATACGATGCACTTTTCCGCGCTTTCGATCTGATCTACGACCAGCCGGATTTTCCCGAACTCGGCCGCCGTGGCTATCGGCGTTCCGCCTATTTCAAGGCGCTGATCTACAAACAATCGGCTCACATCAAATGCATTTCCGACCTGGTCCGGGATCTGGAAAGCCGTCCGATCCTTGCCGAAATGTGCGGTTTCAACCCAGGCCGGATTCCCGATGCGTCCCGTTTTTCGCGCTTCCTGACCGATACGAATAACTCCGAAATCGAAACTTTTTTCATACTTCCGGCAAACTGCTGGTTGAAAAAGGCATCGCCACGCTGGAGGTCATTATGGCCGATTCTAAACCGATCAAGGCCAACACCAAGCACAACAATCCCAAGAATCCCAACCGTAAGCTCGACAAAGCCACCAAGATCAAGCGCAATCCCATGGCAACGCTCAGTTATTATTCCTACATCAAACAACCGAGCGGCGATAAGAAGAAAACCTTTACCTGGTTCTGGGGCTACCGTACCCACGTCCTGCTCAGCGGTGAGGGTATTCCTCTTATCGAAGTTACCCTGCCGAACAACCGCACCGACGGCAAAGTAGCCAAGGCGCTACTGAAAAAGTTCGTGCGAATCTACGGTCAGAAAAAAAGGGCGCATCTTTCTCGGCGATGCCGGATACGATGACCGCGAACTTTATAACTTCATTGTCGAAAAACTTAAAGCCGAACCGTTCATTCCGTTGAACCGCCGCAATCAGCAGCCGGACAAAACCGTGGGGCCGCACGGACTGCCGCTGTGTCAGGCCGGTCTGGAAATGAAATTTTACGGCATCAGCCCGGATGGAGCCCGAACCCGCAAGAAATTTCGTTGTCCGATTGTCGCCGGGACCAAACGGGAAAAGGCCGCTTTACCGCCGCAATGCCCAATCGACCATGACCATTTCTGTACCGGCAAATGTTACGGCTGTACCGCCTATATCGACATTACCGATGATCATCGCAGCCAGGTGCCCAGAGAGTCGAAACGCTTTAAGGACACCTATAAATGCCGGACTGAAGCGGAACGTTATTTCTCCCGCCTCGGGCCTCGCGAAGTCGAGGAAATGTCGCAGTACAAATACCGCGCCATCCGCAACCAGATGACCATCGCGCACTTGACTCTGAGCTTAACCGCCGTGGCCGCCGCGTTGGTTCTGGAGCAACCGGATAAAATCCGTTGCTACAAAACTTTGCCGACGCCGCTTAGCTTCGCCTGTCATAAAAAAGTAAATTTGTCAAACAACACGCATTGTTGCCAATGCAGGATGGCTTACGCCTAAATTTTCAAGTTTTCAGTACCAAATCCGGCCTTTCGGGCCGTTTTTACCGCCAAACAAAATTTTCTCAGCGTTTCCGCCGCAAATCAGGTTCCGGCTCGTCGCCGAGTCAACGTTTTTCTCTTATTTCGCACGAGTCATTTACCGGTTATGTGCGGCGGAAGCGGCTGCCGACCGGCGAATGTGTCTGGGCTGCGGCTGGGGGGCAGGCGCTCTTCATGACGGGAATCCGTAAGTGAACTTGTATTTTTGCGATCCGGTATTCTATTATAACTTGAGCAGGACAGGTCTGTTTTTTGTCGAAAGGGAATGCCGGAATGGATTATTATGACGATCTCTTTTTTCGCCCTTGCCACGCCGGTGCCGGATTTTCACCGTCGCACCCATGTGCCGATCTATTACGGGATCCAGTTCAACCGCTCCGGCCGGCTCCGGCTCCGCATCGGCGACGGCGAAATGCTCGACCTCGAAGGCGCCTGGGTCTTCATTACCCATCCCGGCTGCCGCTTCGAATATGAACTTGCCGGAGCGAGGCCCCACCACTACCGGGTGATCTGCTTCAACGGCGCCGCCGTCGGCCGCTACATCGAGCACGGCCTGCTGCCGATGGCGCCGGAACCGATCCGGATCACCCATGTCGACCGCTTCCGGCAGGCGATGGAGGAGACCAGCGAGGCGATTCATGCCGGTCCTGCTTCACATGCGCGAGCCGCGTGGCTCTTCGAGGGATTGTTGCTCCAGCTCCACGAACAGGCCCCCGCGCGGCGGCTTCAGGCGTGGCAGCTGCCGCTGCTCGACGAACTCGGCGACGCGATGCGCCGCCATCCGGAACAGGAGTGGAACTTCGTCGACGCCGCCACCCGGCTCCACGTCGGGCTGACTCATTTCCGGCGGCTGTTCCGGCAGTACTTCGGCTCATCGCCCCAGCAGTTCCTGATCCGGCTCCGGCTGGAACAGGCCGCACGGATGCTGATCTCCTCCCGTGAGACGCTCGCCGCCGTCGCCGAAGCGGTCGGAATCGGTGACGAATACTATTTCTCCCACCTCTTCAAACAGCGCTACGGGGTGTCGCCCGGCGCCTACCGCCGGGAATTTTATCGGAGCGAGTGAGGGTGCCGTCACTCTTCGACCGCTTCCCTTTCGGCGCCCGCAAGAAGCGTCAGCGTCTCGCGCGTGGCCGGAACCTGTCGGATTCCTCCCCCCTCCGGCAAGCTCCGCCGGAAGGCGTACCGCCAGATAGTTGTCGCTCCAGCCGTGCGCGAATCCGTCGCGGTCCACCGTTTCGAAGATCACCGGCAGTGTCTGCCCAAGCTGGGATTCCGCAAAGCGGCGTTTCGAATGGTCCGCCACTGCCTGCATCCGGCTGTGGCGCTCTTTGGCGGCTGCGGCGGAAATTCGTCCGGGGAGTGAGGCCGCCGGGGTGCCGCCGCGGGGCGAGTAGGTAAAGACATGAAGGTTTGCGAACTGCATCGATTCGACGAAGGCGAGACTCTCGGCAAAATCCGCATCGGTCTCGCCCGGGAATCCGACGATGAGGTCGCTGCCGATGTGAATGCCCGGGATCCGTTTCCGCGCCGCTTCGACGAATTCCGCGTAGTCGCTCCGGCAATAGTGGCGGTTCATCGCCTGCAGGGTGCGGTCGCATCCGCTCTGGAGCGCCAGGTGGAGGAAGCGGCAGACCCGCGGTTCCGAGGCCATCACGTCGAGCAGCGAACGGTTGGCCGGATGCGGTTCGGTCGAACTCAGCCGGATGCGGAACTCCCCGTCGAGCGCGGCGACCGCGTGCACCAGCGCGCCGAGATCCCGGCCCGAATCGGAATAGGCGCAGGTGTTGACGCCGGTCAACACCAGTTCGGGGTATCCGGCCTCAATCGCGCGGCGGCAGTCGGTGAGTACTTCATCAAAACTGCGGGAGCGTTCCGGCCCCCGGGCGTAGGGGACGATGCAGTAGGTGCAGAAGTTGTTGCACCCCTCCTGAATCTTCAGAAAGGCGCGGCTGCGGAAGGGAAACCGACCGGTGGCGTGTTCCGCGAACGGCTCGATCGGCTGATCCAGACTTCGGCAGATTCCTCCCCGCTTCTTCCCTTCGCGCAGAAAGGCTTCGATCGACGGCACGATCTCCCGCTTTTCCGGATTGGTGAGAACGAGGTCGGCGGCGCCGTCGGCGAGAAAGGCCGCCCGGTCAAGTTCGGCACTGCAGCCGGTGACCACGATGGTCGCACTCCCGGCCTGCTGACGGAATTTCCGGACCGCCTGGCGGCTTTTGCGCGACGCCTCCGCCGTGACTGTACAGCTGTTGATGACGATGAGCGAAGCGTTCCGGGCGGAGTCGACGATCTCGTAGCCGTCGGCGGCGAGCCGGGAGACCAGCAGGGCGCTGTCCGCCGAGTTGAGGCGGCAGCCGAGCGTATGAATGTAAGCGGTTTTTTTCCAAAATCAAGATTCCCATTTCCTCCGCATAAGATAAAACCGGAAACGGATTTTTCAACCCGCAACGGTTCCTTTTCTTGCACTTGAGCAGCCGGTGCACTATATTAATAAGCGATGACGAGGAACTTGAACGTTCAACCGACGGAATAGGGTTATGGCACGACGGGACTACATCAGCGACAATCTGGTCGATATCCGCGACCGGCTCAAACAATATGCGAAACCGACGGAGACGACGACCGATCCGCAACTGGATCCGGCTCCTTCGGCTTCGGCGCCGGCGCCGGTGCAGACGGCCATCCGTCCCCCGCCGTCCGGAGCGAGGAGTTTGAAAGGGGGCGTCGCGATCTGCAGGGGCGGATTGCACGCGATCTGGCGGCGGTTTCCGCTGAACTGGAGTTGCTCGGAGCCCGTTCTCGTGAGCTTGAGAAATTCCTCGATGTTCTCAATCACGTCTCCGGGGAGTTTCAACTTCTCTCTTCTGCGCCGGATCAATCGAAGGCGTTGGAGCGGCTCCGGATTGAATATTTTCAGGCTTCGGGGCGGGCTGCCGCCTTCGGACTCCATTCCGGAACGGTTGCGGGGAAGGCCGGGAGGGGGCTCCAGTAGAAAAAAACTTCGGCCGCCTCTTTCTGGAGGCGCTGCCGACAGGCCTCTTTTGCTGGCCGGCGCGGTGATTCTCGCGCTGGTGCTGGTCTTCATCTTCTGCTGATTCCGTCGTTCAGTGCCGGAGCGTCCGCCCGCAGGAGAGTGCCGCCAGAATGGCGACGGCTGCGTCGTCGAGCGTCCCGAAAAAGGGGATCGCGTCCGGAATGAGATCCACCGGCGAGACGATCCAGAGCAGGGCGAAGAAGAGCGCAAACAGCAGCCGGGGAACTTCCGCCACACCTCGCAGAAGCGTATTTTCCACACCGAGTTCCGGGCAGGGTGTGAGGAAGGTTCCGCCGCGGTTGCCGCGCAGTTCGATCAGGCGGTGAAGTGTGACCAGGTCGCCGGTCAGCCGGGCGGCGATTGCCCTGATTTCCGGGGCGGAGACATCGGGAAACTCCTGCCGGATCAGTTGTACCGCGGTATCGGCGTCGATCTCCCCGCGCCGGAGTGTTTCCGTTGCAATGCGCAGCTTGGCCCGGTAGGCGGCGCGGTCTGTTTCACCCTCGAGTTCGCGGAGAATCCGACTGCAGGCGATAGCCTTTGCCGCAGGATTGCTCTGAAGCAGCAGTGCCGCGCCGAGTGCCGCCGTGGCTGCGAAACAATAGAGCGCGCTCCCTTCCGGCGCCTTCAGGGCGGCGAGGAATCCGACAGTTAGTACGAGAAAGAGAAAACCGAAGCGTAGTGCGGGGCGACGGAAACAGCAGCCGGCGAGCACCGCGAGCACCGTCAGCGGCAGCAGCGGTGAGACGAAGAGATCTTTGAGGACTTCCGGTATCCGCTGGTTGATTCCCAGAAAGCTGCCCAGTTCTGCCGCCCGTTCCCGGAAGAGGCCGAAGAGCGAACTGTCGAAGGCGCGGGCAGGTGATGCTCCGAAGAGCCGGGTGAGAAACATCGTGAAGGGAACGAGAAGCGTGAAATGAAGCAGGAGATTGGCGCCGCGCGGCGAACCGAGCCCGGACTCCTCCCAGGCGAACGAGGCGACGATCACCAGCGCGAGGAAGGCGATGAACAGATTGGTTTCGAAGGTGAAGAAGAATCTGCCGAACCACGGATCGCGGATGAAGCACACGCACGAGGCAAATTGCAGCAGTACCACCAGGAAGAAATTCGGGTCGGAAAAACCGTTTACCCCGGTGTGCGGGCGGAACCGTTCCGGTACGGCGGTGCGGAGAAAACGCTGGATGATGTTCATGGTTCACCTCGTTCAAGCAGGGTCTGCAGATCGGAGAATTCTTTTTTCAGTTCTCCGGCGGTGATGCGTTTCCCCTCGACCACCTGCGTGCGCCAGAACCACGGGAAGCTCCAGATGTGCTGGAGGATGTCGTGCCGGAGCCGGACCAGTTCGCGGTCCGCCGGATACCGGCGGCAGAGCGCGAGGGCGTGCTCCCGTTCATCGAAGCCGGGCTCTCCCGGATCATCCTTGCATCCGGCGGCGATCCACTGTCCGGCGAGCGCGAGGGCGAGCTGCCGTGTGACCCGGTTGCGCATGGCAGGCCGAAGTCCGGCAAGATTGACGAGCGGCTGAACCAGCGCCGCAGCCTGGTCGGAACGCTCTTTCAGCTCCTCCTTCGGTGTGACGAGCAGAGCGGCGAACTTCGTTCCCGGCAGGAAGGCACCGGCGCGGGCGGAGCGACCGAGCAGGGAATCCGGGTCGAAGGCGAGCAGTTTGCCGGTTTCGGCGAGCAGTTTCCGGGGATTGCCGCGGTAGTAGTTGAAATAGAGTTCGAGCAGCCTTTCGTTGGCGCGCGCCTTCTCCGGCGAGCGCGAGGCGAGGATTTCCCGCCCCGGCTGGAGCAGCAGGGCGGCGTACTTCCGGAATTCTCCGGCATCGCGGGCGGCAATGGCGGCTTCGAGCCGTTCGCGGTACCCGTCGTCAACCCTCTCTTCGCCGGCGAATTCCGGTGTCGTAAGCCGCCGGGTGAACCGTTCGCGCGGAAAGGTCAGCAGCATGGCGGCAGCGGTGAGGGTCAGAAGAAGGAGAAAAAGCAGAACCGTTCCCGCGGTGAGCGGCCGTCGCGCGGCCAGTTCCGCCTCGGCCGCCTGCCGGAGTTCGGCGGGCAGCAGTTCGCGGATCGCCGCCTCCCGCTCCTCCGGTGTCATCGGCATGCCGGAGTGCGGAGCCTTCTTCCGCTGGAATTCCGGAATCAACTCTTCGCTCATTGTCTTGTCTCCGCTATAACTTACAGGGGTTGGGAGCGCTTTTCAAGACGCGGGGTGTCGCCTTCTTCTTTTTTTTGTCAGGAAACGTGTCGCAGTCACATCGGCAGCTTTGTTTTGACCGGTCTGCCGGTATCGGAAAAAAATCAAAAAATTTGAAAAAAATAATTTCAAGTACTTGAAATATTATTTTTTTGAGTATAATTAAAATAGAGAGAAAAAGGGCAGGTGACGCACGATGATTTCCCTGAAAGAGATTGGAAGAATCTGCGGACTTTCCGAATCAACCGTCTCCAAGGCGTTGAAAGGAAATCCGGCGATCCGGCGTGCGACGGTGGAGCGGGTGACGGAGGTGGCGCGCAAATACGGCTACCAGCCCAATGCCGCGGTGCAGTGCATGCAGACCGGGCAGAGCCGCAGTATCGGGATCGCCTACAACAACTTCTGCTGCCAGTTCGCCGGTCAGGTGATGGAGGGAATTCAGCAGGTTCTTCACGAGAACAATTACGACTCCTTTGTGATTCAATGGGATAAGCTGGTCAAGGATAAGATCGGCCTGCTCGGGCGATTCGCCCGGCGCCGGGTGGACGGCATGCTGCTCTTTCCGCCGGAGTCGGCCGATCCCGGTGAACGGCTTGCGGAACTGCGTAACTTCCACAGCCCCATCGTGGTGATCGATCAGCGCTGGCCCGGGCTTGACTTCGACTATGTCGGCTGCGACAACCGTCGCGGAATGCATGATCTGGTGGCTTTTCTGATCGGGAAAGGATATCGTCGTCTGGGAGTAATTTCCTTTCCGGAAACAAGTTCCGGTGCGGAGCGCCGCCAGGGGTTTCTGGAGGCGATGTTCGAACACAAGCTCCCGGTGGATGCTTCTCTGCTCACCGTGGCCGACGGCTCCTTCCGGGGGGCCTACGATGCCGCACGCGCGCTGATGGAGCGTTCCGACCGCCCGGAGGTGCTGGTCTGTTTCAATGATTATCTCGCCCGTGAGGCGCTCAATGCCGCGTGGGATCTTCAACTCCGAGTGCCGGAAGAGGTCGCAGTGACCGGCTTCGGCAACCTGCCGTTGTGTGAATTGGTACGCCCCCGCCTCACGACAGTGGAACAGTCTCCGTTCAATACCGGCGTTGCCGCCGCCCGGCTTCTGCTGGAGCGGGATTTCAAGTACTGGAAATCCGGGGCGTCGCGATATCATTATCCCAACTCGTGTCATTTCCCGTAATTCAACCCGGTAAGGAGTCTAAAATGAAAGGATGCGCTCTTGTGAAGAAGGTTGACAGTCGGAACGGAAGAAGGGTTTCCGGAGGCTCTTCTGCAGTCCGGAAACGGTTTGCTTTTTACTCTCATCGAACTCCTGATCGTGATCGCGATCATCGCGATTCTGGCCGCCATGCTGCTGCCGGCGCTGAACAAGGCCCGGGCGCGGGGGAAGGCGACGCAGTGTCTCAACAACATCAAGCAGTGCACGACCGCCTGCCTGATGTATGCGGACAACTATCGCGGATTCATGATGGCGGCGCAGCTCCGGCTCAACTTCTACTGGTCGAATCTGCTTGCTGATGAAAAATTTCTGCCGGTAAGCGATGTTTTCCTCTGTCCGAACCAGACGGTGAAACGTCCCTGGAAAGGCGATGCAGATGCTGTCTACAGTTACGGATTCAACCGGGATATTACCCGTGACGGCTCGAAAATTGGAAATCCCGGCGGTTTATATATCAATATCTATACCAATCCAAGGGTGCGAAAGCATTCTCCCTCCAAGGTCTGGCTGCTGGGCGATGGTGTTGACACCCGTGCCGGGGATGAAAAACTCGGTTCAGAACCTTGGAAAAGTTATTCAGTCATGAGCTGGAACATTCAGGGCGAAGGATTCATCTCCTGTCATCACAACCGGTTGGCCAATCTGGGATTCATCGACGGCAGCGCACGAGGAATCAGTTCGGAAAAAATGCATCAAATCTTTCCTCAGCCGAACAAGTGGTATATCAATGATATCGTTCCCATCCGATCCGATTACTGAATCATTTGATTTCCAGAGCATATAGTATAACAAGAAAGGATGTAGAAGATGAAGATGAATCTCCTGATGACCGGAGGCGCGGTGTTCGCATGTGCGGCGTTGCAGGCGGCGCCCGCATTCAGCAATCCCTCGTTCGAACAGGGAACCAGCGGCTACTGGATCAACAACGCTTCCGCCGCGCGGGTGGAGCCCGGTGAAGCCTCCGACGGCAAGCAGAGTCTCGGGATCCGGGCCGTGCCCGGCAAGACGGTCAGCGTCGTGCAGGGGCTCAACTACGAGGCGAACCAGTATTACAAGATCAGTTTCGACGCCAAGGGCAGCGATGCCGAGCTGCGGCTCCAGATCATGCTGCAGGGGAATAAGCCGTTGCAGTTCTTCAGCGATCCGGACCTCAAGAAGCCGTTTCCGCTCACTGATGAGTTCAAACGGTACAGCATCGAACTCGGACCGTTCCCCGAATCGATCGGCAGCAATCCGGTCAGGAAGCTGATGATCTATTTCAACGTCACCGGCAAAGAGGGCGGCAAGGTCAATCTCGACAACCTTTCCGTCGAGCTCAAGGAGGCGGCGAAAACCTCGGAGAAATCCATTCTGAAGAACGGTTCGTTCGAGCAGGGGCTGGCGCAGTACTGGGTCAACCGCCGCAAATGCGCCGAAGTGGTCTCCGGCGACGCCAGCCACGGCCGCAAGAGTCTGAAGGTCACTCCGGTGGACAAAACCGTCGATCTGGTGCAGGGAGTTCCGATGAAGCCGGGCGAGGTGTACACGATCCGTTTCGATGCGAAGAGTTCCGCGCCGGAGAACGGGCCGCAGTTGAAGCTCGGCATCCTGATGCGGGGCAAGACGCCGCTGGCCTACTTCGCGCCGAAGGGCGAACAGAAACGGTTCGCCGAGCCGGTTCCGGTGGAGGGCCAATACAAAACCTTCGAGTATGAGGTCGGCCCCCTGCCGGAAGACTGGCGGGGAACGAAGGTGGAAAACCTGATGTTCTACTGGCACATAAACCCCGGGGCGAATCCCGGATCCATTACCCTCGACAACCTTCAGATTGAAACCGCACCCGCGGTTCAAAAAAAAATAACGGAATAAGTTTTCAATTTCCCGGCGACATCCGGATCTTCGAAAAGGGTTTTTTTCTGCGGATATCGCATGGAGCCGGAACGGGAATCCTGAAGGTTCGAGGAAACGACGCTCTCGGCCGGGAACTCTTTTCCGCTGAATCACAACCGGGCAGTCCGGAACTCTCGATCGAGATCTCCGAACCTGGCTATTATGCTGTTTCGGCCGAGGTGATCGAAGAGGGCAAATGCGTCAAGCAGGCCACGGCCACTTTCGCAGTCACCACGCCTCTCCCGGAAGATTACTATTCGACTCCGCAGCCGGCTTTCGGCGTGTGGGGCGGGCTGAACCCGGAACTCCGGCGGCTCGGCGGTGCCAAATGGGATCGCCAGCTTTTTTTCACCATTTTCCAGAAAAAGGATTTTCAGGCGGTCGAGCCGACTCCTGAGAAGATCGCCGCCCGCGAACCGATCAACATCATTCGCTGCATGAACATCCTGAATCCCTTCAAGAAGATGGTGCCGGTCAAGCCGGAGGAGTGGCCGGAGCTTGAAACGAAGCTGGAAAAGGAAATCCTCTCCCGCAAAGGACTGGTGCAGGTCTGGGAGACCCAGAACGAACCGATGGTCGGCGAGAATTTTCACGGCACCATGGATGATGTGATGGACATCATCCGCTTCGAGAGCAGGATCGTACGCAAAATCAATCCGGAGGCGGCCATCGCCGGAATCTGCATCAATCCGATGAACGCCAATCAGTACAACCAGTACCTGGGCTACTACCGCAACCACGGCATCGACCGATTGATCGACGGGGTCATGCTTCACCCCTACATCCCCGGGGCGCAGAATCCCGACCTTGCCGGCTACGTCGAGACGCTGAACCGGCTCAACCGCGAGCTCTCCGCGATCGCCGGGCATCCGGTGCCGATGTACATCAGCGAAATCGGCTATTCCGCCAAGCCGGGCGGGGAGGTGACCGAATATCAGCAGGCCGCCTATCTCGCCCGGGTGATGATCCTCAATTTCACGATCACCAATCTCAAGGCGTGCGTCTGGCACATCGGCCTCTGGAACGAGGCAACTTCACAGCGCGAACTGGACTTCGCGCTGATCCGCAAACAGACTCCGGGCAGCAAGGTCTACCAGCCGAAACCCTCCTTCGCCGCCTGGGCAACCGCATCGCGGATGCTTTACAATGCGAAACTTCTGCGTGAACTCAACGTCGGCAAGGCCGTGCGGGTCTGGCTCTTTGAAAAAGAGGGCCGTCCGATGCTGGTCGCTTACTCCCTGGTGCCGGAGCCGGTGCGGATGCAGCTGGCGCTTCAGGCTCCCGAGGCGGAGATCGTCGATGTGTGCGGCCGCCGTTCCCGCGTGGAATGCCGTGACGGAATCCTCCGTCTGGAGCTCGGCGAAGGACCCTCCTACATCTTCGGCGGCACTCTGGAGCAGTTCGCCGCCGGCAAGTTCGACGCGGTTTTTACTCCGGAGAAACTCGCCGTGGTGCCCGGCGGCACGCTGTCGGTGAAGATTCGGCTGCCGGAGCATCTTGCCGCAGGGGCGAAACTGCAGCTTCAACCATTCCGGGCGGGCAGTGCGCAGCTCTCCGGCAGCGGGCGCGACTGGACGATGCGGCTCTCGGTTTCTCCGGAGGCCGCTCCGGGAGAGTGTGATCTCTTCCTCATGCTGAAACAGAAGGGCTCCACCCGTTACATCTGGCAGAAGACGCTGGAGGTCCTGCCGAAGCTGACCATGACGGAGGTGAATCCGACCGAAAAGAACGGAGCTCCGGCCCTCTCCTTCGTGCTGCAGGCCAACGATCCGAAGGAGCGTCAGGCGAATGTGGAGATTGTCGCCGAGGACGGCAAGGTGATCGGTTCCGGTTCTGCCCGGGTGGGAGAGCGGACGGAGCTTGCGCTTCCGCAGGCGGCGGTTGTCGCTCGGCCGACCCGGTATGAAGCGCGCCTCACTCCGGCGGCCGGAAAGCCGTTCCGGGTGGCGCTGCCGGGCAATCCGCTGCCGGTCCGGATTCCTTACTGCCGCGATGCGGTGTCGCTTCCGGTCGAAGAGTGGCCGGCAGCCGGAGCCTATGTGCTGGAGACCGGGACTTTCAGCCGCCACACGCTCAAGGGAGAGGTGGACCGTCCTGCCGGGAAGCTCCATCTGGCCTGCGATGAAAAGTACCTCTATCTCGACTGTGAGGTCAAAGACCGGGAATTTCTGCCCGCCGGGGACGATGCTTCGCTCTGGAACGGGGATTCCCTTCAGATCGGCATCAGTGTGCCGCAGGCGGATATGTTCCGGGCCAACAACGACGGCATTCAGGAGACCGCCTACGCCGAGTTCGGTGTTTCCGCCGACAACCGTTCGTGGGTCTGGGCGAGCATGAATCTCAACCGGATGGGACTGGCTGCGCCGGTGCCGGGAATGATTTCCCATAGCAAAATCACCGATGGTGTGCTATTGTATCGCGTGGCAATTCCCTGGGAGACGCTGAACATCCGGTACCGTCCCGGCCTCGGGCTGCGGCTGAGTATTCTGGTCAACGACCGTGACCGCGCGGGGCGTCACTGGCTGGAGTGGTTCGGCGGAATCGCCGACGGGAAAGATCCCGGCGCCTATGGAGAAGCAAGGATTATGGAGGTGACAAAATGATGCCGATAAACGAACTTTTCTCGGAGCAGGACCGGGATGCAATCTACGCTTTTTTTGAAACGCGTGAGCGCTGGCACGATATCGTGCGCTGGCGGACGCTGGAACACGGTCCGGTCGATACGATCTTCTACGGGGACTCGATTTTTGAGATCTGGCCGACCGCGGAGGCGTTTCCGGAGCTGTCGCACCTCAACCGGGGATCGGCGGAGACAACATCAACGGGCTCTACTTCCGGCTGGATGAGGATATCTTCCCGAATTCTCCGCGGCGGGTGGTGATCAACATCGGCATCAACGGGATCGAGCGGGAGTTCAACGACTCCGTCAACCGGCTCAAATATGTTGCCGGACTGATGCGGGAGCGCGGCATCGAGGTGTGGCTCAACAGCATCGCGCCGCTGCGCAGTCCGGATGCCTGGAATCGTTTCCAGTATCAGGACAAAATTGTGGAGCTCAACCGGGTCAACCGGGAGATCTTCGAGCGGGAGTTCGCCGGATTCATCGATCTGCATTCGGTGCTTCGCGACTCGACCGGGCAGCTTGCGGCGGAATACGCCCGGCCGGACGGCACTCATTGGACCTTTGAGGCCTACCGGGTTGCGTCAAAGGTGGTGCGTCGCGCCCTGATGCCGGAATGCTGATTTCGGGGATACATATTGATGTTCGCACTGAGAGGTTTCCCGACTTTTCAATTCTCTGATTGCTCTTGCTTGTTACTCCCGAGGTCGGTGGAGTAGCAAGCAAAGGGGATTCTTCTGACCGTTGGCGGTATAGCTGGATTTTGCATATTCGTAAACTTTTTGTCATGAAATGCTTTTCATTGTAGGCGAAGGCGAGCTGAAATAAATTTCGAAATTGCTGTGGCTGGTTATGATGCCGTTACTTTTTTTCTCTCCATCTCCGGATTGCCGTCTGAACATATGGAAGATTCGAGAACGGTTGAATTCATCAATGTGCAAAATGACAAGCTTTTTCCCTTCCATCAAAGCGTTTTGCGTACATGTTTTTCTACCTGGAGAATGACGTCAGTGCTTTCATTTGCAAAGTGGGAGAGAGTCATGTATAGTACATAAGATGAATTTTTATGGAAAAAACTCTGGCTGAGATTCAGACGTTGCGCAGGAGAAAAGATGAAGCCAGGTGTGGTTTGGGTGCTGTTGACAGTTTGCATCCCTCAGTTTGCCGCGGAACCTTTCACCACGAAACTGGGGTTCGATCTCATGCAGATTACCCGGCGCAGGGATCACTGCGAAGCCGCGATACCGGAATGTTACGAGCTGGATCAGGAGGAGCTTCTCATCAAAAAGCTCCGGTACGGAATCTCCTGCTGTTTTACTGCTCATGTCAAGCCGTCCACCGGCAATGTGATGACCTTTCAGGCCCGTGCGGAAGGTGCTTCGAAATATACGATCAGTGCGTGTATCTCCATGCGCGTCACACATTGTTCCGGGGCCGACCATTGCAAGGGCATGCGTAATGATAAATTTTTAAAATCTCCACCACGGTCATCGGAAAACAGGAAACATTCCGACTCCCTCTGGAAATCCGGCCGGAGGATCTCATATGCCCTCAATGCGGGAAGATGGTGAACTGTACCCTCTTCTCTCTCGATTTTTATCTGGAAGGGTGTCCGAAAGACGCTGTGCGTCAGCAGTCGAAACACACGGGCATAAGAATCTCGCCGTTTACATTGAATACGGCATTTCCGGTAAAAACCGATCAGGCAGGCGGCAAAGACTCTTTTTCCGGACTGCTGGTTCGTCTCGATCCCGATTATCAGCCGCCACGGCAGGAATATCCGAGACACTCCAGCCTGAGCAGGGATGTTAAAACCCTCTCTCTGGAAGCGGTGAGAGTCCGGGCGGAACTGGAGAAATTTCTGCCGGTTCTGCGTCTTGCGGATCGCGGCGATTATCCCAATGCCGTGATCGAGGCGGAAAAAATTGTACCGGGAAACCGGTTCGCGGCAATCATGCTCTATCTGATCTACAGCCGGGGATACTGCGGAGTTCCTGTCGATTACCAGACGGCGGCGAAATACTTCGATATGCTGTTTGATTTCCGGTTTCACACTGTAGAATACTACAATCTCTGGAAAAAATACCGTTTCATGCCGACCGTTCCGAATGAAAAGGTGACTCTGCTCGCCTGGTGGAGATATGAAACGATGCAGGAGGTGATTCCGCTGCGGGGGGAAGTACCCTCTGCGGGAATGCTACGAAGAGAAGATGCGCAATATCGGTGGAGTCGCTGCCCGGGCTCTTTACGAAGGGAGCAAAGCCCTGTCCGTGCTTATCGAACCGGAATTGATCGCCATGGCGCGGGAGCGCGGTTGTGCCGAGGCGTGGGCGGACCCGTTTGTTCCGTTTGAATTCCGGCATGAAGCGTCGACGTGGACATTGAGAACCGGTAGCCCTTACGTTTCCCCGGAACAGTTCCTCGGACTTGTGCGTGCGGCTGAGCTGGGGTATGTGCCGGCAAAATTGAGAGTGGCGAGAATTTTGCTGGGCAATTATTCCTATGTGGAGCCGGATATTCCGCGTGCCCGGAAATTGATTCAGGAATCGATCGTCGAGTGTGGACGGTATGAAAAAAATCGGCTGCCGGCACGGTAGAGTGGAGAAGGCATTCGCGGAAGAGCTTCTGCAGGTGATCCCGAATGAAAAAGCGTCGACGAAGGAGCTGCTGAAACAATGGGCGGAGACGACAGGATTCACGACGGCTGATCGAATGAAATTCAACCTGATCAACCGGCTGTTGCTCCAGCGGAATGATGAACTCGACTGCGACTATATCCGAGCGATGAATCTTCCGAAGGAACAGGCTGACTTGCGGAATAAGATCATCCATGACACCGCGGAAAAAGGGGAGAGCTGGCGCTGCAGTACTGCATGAACAATTTGCGCAGCGGGGGAGCGGGGATGGCTTTATTTCTACTGGGCGGGGATCCGGACGAAGGGAGATGAAAAGAAGAGGAAGAAAATGCTCCATGGCGCATATACTTTGCTGCGGGATAATAAACTATTGTTCAGCACCGAAGCGTATCTGCGGAATCTTGCCCTGCTTGTTCCGCACGTCAAAGAGGCGCAGCATGACTATCGGATATTGACGGAAGGGCTACAGTTCAAGGTGGAATGCAGCTGGCAGGAAAAAATTCCCTGGATTTCCACCCTGATGAACGGAAAGCAGACTGTCGTGATCAAGTTGAAGCCGTCGGATAAACGGCGGTATGTGGACATCATGGTGGTATCGCCGAAACATGCCGAGGGAAAAGTATTTCTGAACACCAACTCCTGGCAGAAGGACGAGAGGAAAAATGTGCAGCTGTACTACTGGGATTCCCTGGGAAGGGCGAACTATTTCCAGATTGTCGATGAATGTGAATTGATTCCGGAGAAATTAAGAATTTTGATCGCCCCGCGCAGCGAACCGCTGGACCTGTTCGTCGTGTATCAGGTGAAAAATTCAGGAAAGGGAGAGCCGTGAACAGTTTCAGTGTGTTGAAAATTGCGGTAATTTTTTTTTGAACTGCATTCAACTTTTGTTTTGAAGGGTTTGAAAACGAATTTTTATGGTGCATCATTGCTGCGAACTTATACACGTGTGAAAGAAATCTTGCAAGATAAGAATCGTTTTTGTGAAGAATTGAGGTGGAAGTCGTTTCCCTCAATAATGTCCTTTGAGGCGGTTGGGTTGAGGAATATTACATTATCTAGAATACTCAAAAAAACAGTTTATTTTAACCCCGATTTTTCGTTTTAACTCTATTAAACTTGCTCCGCTTCGTGAAGGGATGTGAGAACCCCTGACCAAAAATGGAGGGGAAATTTTTGATTGCATTCTCTTCCTGTGGTAGATCGTGTGATGAAATGTCTGCTCTCCCGCTTGCAATTCACTCAGTATTCGCATATTGTATGGCGAAATATCTGAAATTTTCATACCAGGTGGATTTATGAAAAAAACAACGATTCATCAACTGCAGAAACTGCTGGATGAGGCGACGGAAAGCGGTCTGGAGTGCGGCTGTCAGCTGGCGATCTATGAAAACGGCGAACTGGTCGCCGATCTCTGTTCGGGTTATACCACGCCGGACCGGCGGCGGAAGGTGGAACCTGATACGCTGTTTCCGGTCTTCTCCGTCGGCAAGGGACTCTTTACCACGGCGATTCACCGGATGGTGGAAAAGGGGGCGCTCTCCTACTCCACCCGGCTGGGGAGCTTTGGCCGGAATTCGATTGCGAAGGGAAGGAGCATCTGCTGTTCTGGCATGTTCTGACCCACCGTTCCGGCCTTTTCATGACCCCGGAACACGCCTCGTTTGCCGAACTGGCGGACTGGAAGCTGATGTGCCGCCGCCTGGCCGCCATGCATCCGGAATGGACACCGGGCACCCGCTGCCGGTATCAGTCGTTTTCCTACGCCTGGCTGGCCGGTGAACCGCTGGTGCGTGCCGATGATCGGCCGTTGAAACAGATCCTTGCCGACGAGGTCATCCGCCCGCTCGGCATGGAGCGGGAGATCTTCTTCGGCATATCCGATGAGGCGGAAACGCGGATGGCGCCGCTGGATATCTCCCGGGTAGGGGAAACGTACGGACACGCGCGCCTGATCGCGGCGCCGGAAATTCTCCGCAGCTGCATTCCGTCGTTCAACGGTGTGATGACCGCCCGCGCCGTCGCCCGGCACTACGCCGCGCTGGAGCGGGAGATCGACGGCGTGCGTCTGCTCCGGCCCGAAACACTGGAGAATGCGGCGATTCCACGCCGGGCGGCCGACGATCCGTTCGTTCCGGAGAAGGACTGGGCGCGCTTCGGGCTCGGTTACGTGGTCGCCGGATTTCCGGGAGATCCTTCCGGCGTGATCGGTCACGGCGGCGCGATCGGTTCGGAGGGACTGCTGGACCGCCGTCGGCACATCGCACTTGGATTCACCAAGAACAAGGTGGATCCCGCTCATCCCTGCCATCCGCTGCGGGACAGGATCGCGGCGCTTCTCGAACTGCCGGTTCGTCACTGGTAAGTTCATGACATGCCCGGCGGGGGGAGGTGACAGGTACTTCGAGATTTCGTATCCCGTGATCCTTTTCCGGGAAAAATAACCGGACAAGACTTGCAAAGCGGCGTTGCTTCGTTATAGTATGCGGGCGAACTTCCAAAATTCAGAGGTATATGATGATACTTTTCCCACCGCCGCACAATGTTTGTGATCGCGGGAGGCTGTTGGATTTCTCCGGCCTTCGCTGGTTGATTCTGCCTCCTCAAGCCGGGTTCGAACTCAAAGAGGCCGCCCGAAGGACCGCCACACTGCTGGCGACAGGCTTTCTGGTGCCGCCGGCGGTGACCGCCGGGATTCCGGGCGCGGGCGGAAATCTGCTCAGAATGGTCCGAAATCCCGCACTTCCGCAGGAGGCCTACCGGCTCGAAACTTCCCCGGAAGGCGGCGTGCTCGCCGCCGCGACGGACGCGGGATTTTTCTATGGACTTCTGTGTTTTCGTCAACTGCTCGTGAAACCGTCACGGGTGCCGGAGATCCTCATCGAGGATGCTCCTGACATGCCGCACCGCGGGTACATGCTCGACGTCTCCCGCTGCAAAGTGCCGACCATGGAGTCGCTCAAGGCGCTGATCGACAGTTTGAGTCTGCTCCGTTACAATGAGCTGCAGCTCTATATGGAACATTCGTTCGCATTTGCCGGAGAGGAACGGGTCTGGTACGATTCTTCCCCGCTCACGCCGGCGGAAATCATGGAAATTGACCGCTACTGCCACGATCGTTTCATCGAACTGGTTCCGAATCTGAACAGCTTCGGGCACCTCGAACGCTGGCTCAAATTCGACGAATATCGTCCGCTTGCCGAATCTCCGGAGCCGTGGTATTGCAGCGGGAACGACACCTGGTATCAGGCCACGTTGACGCCGGGAGCGGAAACTCTCTCCTTCATCGATCGCCTCTATGCGGAATATCTGCCGAACTTTACCGGAAACTCTCTGAATGTCGGCTGTGACGAAACGCTCGAGCTCGGGCAGGGGGCGCAGTCGGGAACTCTGCGCCGACCGGGGCGTCCACCGGGTTTATCTCGATCATCTTGCCGCTCTGGTGAAACTCGCTGCCCGCTACGGTCGCAGAATTCAGTTCTGGGGAGACATCATCCTGCATGAACCGGAATTGATTCCGGAGATTCCGGAAGGGGTGACCGCCCTGTTATGGGGCTATGAGGCGGACCATCCGTTCCGGGAACAGTGCGCGAAATTTCGCCGGGCGGGGGATCCCGTTTCGCGTCTGTCCAGGAACTTCGACATGGAACTCCATCACCGGTCGCACCGCCAATATGCTCGCCAACATCGCTTCCGCCGCTCGTTGCGGTTACGATGCCGGAGCCGACGGTTTTCTGTTGACCGACTGGGGTGACGGCGGTCACCACCAGTACTGGCCGGTTTCATGGCCCGGCATTGCCGCCGCTTCCGGCTGGAGCTGGAACGTGAATGCCGAAATCGAGACGTTGATTCCGTATGCGGTCGATTTCGCGTTCAATCCGGATGGGGACGGGACGCTCGGGAGCTGCCTGCTTGAATTCGGGAGAATTCCGGAGGCTTTTTCTCATCCCGGCGTGAACTGCAACAACTTCTGGGCGGTCATGAACCGTCCGGAGTGGAGCATCAGCCGCTCTCTTCTGCAGCAGACGACGCGACGGGAGATCGCCTGCGCCGTCCGGAAACTTGTCTCGTGGCGCCGCAGAATCGAGAAGTGTCCGCCCCGGGCGCCGCGCCTCGTCCTCGATGAACTCGACAACGCAAGTTCCCTGGCCCGCTTCGCGTTGGAGTCGATGGCCGCACGAAAGGGCAGGAGGATCGACCGGGCCGCCTGGAACGATCTCCTGCGCCATGTCATCGGCCGCCATCGCGATCTGTGGCTTGCGCGCAATCGCGCCGGCGGCCTGCGGGAGAGCATGGATGTTCTTGAACGCTTTTTCCTGCGCTGATTTCCGGCAGTGCTGCGTCCCCAGGGAGGCGCGGTCAAATGTTTTCCGGATTATTCCGTCCGCATCCACACCGCCATGTGTGCCGGTCCGCGATTCTGCCAGAGCGCATAGGGAACCGCGAGAAATTCTGTCTCCTGCCGCTGCGGTTCTCCTCGGAAGTAGAGCGCGCCGCCGGAACAATCCTGCTCCTCCAGCGCCCGGCCCCGGATGGCGACGGTTCCGGCCGGAAGTCCCGGCGCCTCCTCCAGCGTGAATTCCTGCCGGGCGGGAAGGATCAGCCGCGGAATTCGGTCGCCGTTGTCGACACTCTCCAGCGCATAGACGAGCGGCCCCCGCATCAAGGCGATCCTTCCGGCATCGGAGGTGACATGCCAGTTGGCGCGGACGACCTCGACCGGCATCTCCAGAGAGAGTTCCAGCCGGTCTCCCGTCTGCCATTCGCGTTCCAGCGTGACGTATCCTTCCGCCGGTTTCACCTCAGTCGGAGAACCGTTGAGCAGAAGCTGGAACTCTCTGCACCAGCCCGGAATGCGCAACGCCAGGCGGAACGCGCCGCCGCGCCGGATCGTAATCGGAATCGTTCCGCCGTAGGGGTATTGACCACCGATTTCCAGCTCTCCCCTGAGAACCGGTAGAGCCCGGCCGCCGGAATGTCAAGCCGGAACTCTCCCTGCCGCACCGTGAAGGTGAAGTTCCCAAGCTGCGGCAGAAAACGGCAGTAGCTGGTCGGGCAGCAGGAGCAGTCGAACCACGGCTGCCGTTTTGCACAGGTGGTATTGTGGACAAAGGTGTTTGCATCCACCTCGAGCAGATTGGCGTAAAAGTACTGGTCGCCCCGAAGGCTGATTCCGCTCAGTGCGCCGTTGTAGAGGGCCTGTTCCATGACGTCGGCGAATTTGCCTCGTCCGGTGTATTCCAGCATCCGGCGGGCGAAGAGGACCAGAGCCATTGTCGCGCAACTCTCCGCATAGGAGGTATCGTTCGGCAGGTTCCAGTCGACGGTGAACTGTTCCTGGATGGGGGTGGAGCCGCAGCCGCCGGTAATGTACATCCTTTTTTGAACGATGCTGTCGAACATCCGTTCGCAGACCGCAAAAAGTTCCGCGTCGCCGGTGGCGGCTGCGACGTCAGCCATGCCGGAATAGAGATAGAGAGCGCGGACACTGTGCCCCGTCGCATTCAGCTCTTCGCGGACCGGTCGGTCCGCCTGCCGGTTTGCCAGCTGTTCCTGACTCAGCTGGGAACCGTTTCGAATTGCTTCTTCGACAAAGTAGTTCGGCGACGTGCCGCGTTTGTCGATGAAGAATCCGGCGAGTTCAACATATTTTTTCTCGCCGGTGACGTCGGCGAGCTTGCAGAGGGCGAGCTCCAGCTCCTCGTGCCCGGGATACCCCTGTTTCTGATCCGGACCGGGGCCGAATACGGTGCTGATATAGTCGGCATAACGGGCGAGGGCGTCGACGAATTTGCGGCTTCCCGTGGCGCGGAAATGGGCGACCGCCGCTTCGATCAGGTGACCGGCGCAGTAAAGCTCGTGACTTTCGAACAGGTTTTTCCAGCGGTTTTCCGGTTCGACGCAGGTATAGTAGGTGTTGAGGTAGCCGTCCGGCTGCTGTGCGGAGATGACCAGATCGACGAAGCGGTCGAGCTCTTCCGCCAGAGCCTTGTCCTCCGGATGAAGTTCCAACATGTAGGCCATTCCTTCGAGCACCTTGGCGAAGTCGGAGTCGAAGAAGCGGTGCGGCTGGTTCGGCATGCCCGGTTTCCAATTGAGCCGGAAACAGTCGATCCGGCCGGTTTCCCGACATCTCTTCACGGAAGCGGGAATGGTGACGCTGCGGCAGCTTTCCATGCGTGGCGCAAACACCGGGTCACACATGGTTGCGGAAAATGAGTGATTCATCTCAAACTCCTTTCTCTCGTGACGGATTTTTCTGTCTGTTTTTATTATAGCGTCGTTTGCTTTTTTTCGGAAGGGGGATAAAGTATCATAAACAGAGGACAATTCCGATATGGCTGCCGTTGATGAAACAATTTGCCGGATGATCAGCGCCGGCCGATTCATCTCCGGGGGAAGGGGCGTCACATCACCCGGGTGATCGATTCCTATGAACTGATTCTGGTCGTTTCCGGAGTGCTGGAGATGTTTGAGGAGTCGCGACGCTTCCGGGTGGCGGCGGGGGAATATCTGGTGCTTTCCCCGGCCGTCGCCATGGAGGAATCGGTGCTTACGGTGCGGATTTGTCATTCTTCTGGTGCCATTTCCTGGCCCGGAGCGAAGAGGGGAAGGCACGGCTTGCGGCTCTTGCCGGCTCTGCTCCGGCGGCCCGGCCGGAGCGGTTTGCGGACTGCTTTTTCCCAGCTGCTCACCGAGCTGAAGGCGGCGCGGAACAACCCGGGGGAGCATCAGCGGTGCATTGACCTGCTGGGAGAACTGCTGCTGGCGGAAGCGGCGCTCCCGCAGGAGCGTGTTGTGAGCCGTGATGCGGCGGGGACGATTCCGGAACAGGCCGAGGCATTGATCCGGCTCCGTTTCGAAGAGGAGATCTCCACGGCGACTCTGGCCCGGGAGCTCGGCTGTCATCCCGACTATCTCGGGCGGCTCTACCGGGAGCGGTTCGGGTGCACCGTGATCGACGCGATCAACGATGCGCGGATAGAATGCGCCAGAAAACTTCTGGTGAACAGCCATCTTTCCGTGAAGGAGATCGCTTTTGAATCCGGTTACAATGATCCGGTTTATTTCCGTCGCCAGTTTTTCCGGCGGACCGCCATGACGCCGGGGGAGTATCGACGCTGCCGGTCGGGCGGGCACATCAACACCGAATAGAAGGCGTTGCGACAAGGGTGCGGCGGGGTTCCTCTCCGTCGTTTTTGCTGCCGAAAACTGGATTTCGGGGAATTTTCGATAAATTCCTCCGCGCGGATTGGGATAATTCGGAAACGGTAGTATATTAATAGTGCATTTGTAAGAAAATCAACAGCGGAGTTTGTTGAGCGTTATGCAGAAAATTATGCTGAGCGGCAAGATTCACAATGCCCGTCTGACGGCTTGCATGCTCGATTATGAAGGCAGTCTGGAAATCGATCCTGAACTGCTGGAGGAAGCGGGAATTCTCCCGTATGAAAAAATTCTCGTAGTGAACCGGAACAACGGGAAACGGCTGGAAACCTATGCGATTCCCGGGGAACCCGGGAGCAAGGTCTTCTGCCTGAACGGGCCGGCCGCTCACTGCGGAAGCGTCGGTGACGTGGTGACCATCATGGCGTTCAGCGTTTGTTCCGAGACGGAGGCGTCGGTGATTTCGCCGACGGTGATCGTGCTTGATAAGAAAAACGAGATCATCATGCGCAAGGGCAGGGCACGACATTGAGCAGAGAGGCTGGCGGCCATGGCAAATGCGCGCGGACAGGTGTTGACGGAGTATGTTGCGTTTCTTGCGTGCGCGGTTCTGCTGGCCATTGCGCTTCTGGCGTTGTGTTCCGGCGTGTCCAGATACGGCCGCCGGTTGATTGAACTGGTGAGTTTCGATATTCCCTGAACCACATTAGAGCGGGAGGAAAGAGAGATGGGAGTCATTCGTCGCAACCTGAAGAAGAGAATTCAGCGCGGGCAGGCCATCGTGGAATACATTATTCTGGTGGTGATCATCGCCCTCGGTGCGCTTTTTGTGCTGGCCAACTTCAGCGACCGTCTCCGCGACATGATCACCGGTGTTACGGTCACTCTGGGCGGCGAGGAGGATGCGACGGCGGATCGCAGCAGCCTGGATATTGTTCAGGAGCTCGACAAGACCGGCGTGGATTGATCGATCGCCCGGCATGTCCGATCTGCGAAACATTTTCCGCCGTTTCCCCGCCGATGTGGTGGTGGGGGGCGGAGTTTTCCTGCTGGCCGTTCTGCCGTTTCTTCCCTCCACGGGATATCCCTTTCTGATCGAATGGGATGACGGCCGTTTCTGTACTGTTCAACGACCGGCTGATTCCGTCGTGGGAGAACGCGTTTCATCTCGCCACCCACACCTTTCAGACGCTCTACACGCCCCCTGCCGATGCTTTCGCTGATGGTGGATCGTCTGCTCTTCGGCACGCTCCCCGCTGGATACCATTGGCACAATCTGCTGCTGCATGGTGTGGCGGCACTTCTGCTCTTCGGCATTTTCCGCCGCCTTGAGACACGTTCCTGGATCGCCGCCGCCGCCGCGCTGCTCTGGGCGGTTTTGCCCGCCCGGGTGGAGTCGGTCGCGTGGATCACCGAACGCAAGGATCTGACCGCCGGAGTATTCGCATTCGGGGCAGTATGGTTATTTCTCCGCGCCGCAGACCGGGGAAAACTCTCCTGGGGGAGTGCGGTACTGCTGCTGTTTGCCGGGATCAGCAAGCCATCGGCCCTGCCTCTTTTCGGGTTGATGATCCTCTATCTCTTCTGCCGTTCCGGGGTCCGATGGAGCGCTCTTCGCCCGGCGTTTCCGCAGTTTGCCGCTGCGGTGATTGCCTCCGTGGCGACGGTGGGGATTTCGATGGCCGATCTTGCGGCGGAACCGCCGCCGCCGGAAGGGGGAGCGGCATGACAGGAACCGTGGTGCGGTTCTGTCGTTACTTCACCGCTTCGGTTCTGCCGACGGGGATGAATCCGCTCCATCCCCGGTTCCGATGGGAGGAGAGCTGGGGGCCCGGCCTGCTTGTCGCGGTGGGAATCGCGCTGGGGCTGGTGCTCGCGGCGCGGAAATGCGGCATGTCGTGGCGGTCAATTTTGTTTTTCGCCTTCGCTTTCGGCGGCATGTGGCTGCCTTCCGAGGCGAGCGGCAGTTTCACCAATGCCGATTTTTGTGAACGGTACGGCTATTTCCCTTCCGCAGTGATTTGGGGGATGATCGCCGTGATTGCGGAGCGTCTGCTGCTGCGCCATCCCGGCTGGGGATTCCGGATGACCGTGGGCGCCGGATGCTGGTTTTTACTCTGTGCCGGCGTGACATTTCACTATCTGCCGACATTTTCGGATTCGGCGAAACTCTTCACATACGCCGTCGGGGCGGCAGAGGTGCCGAATCCGAAGGCGATGGAAGGGCTGGCGCTGACCGGATACAACCGCAACGACCCGGAATTGATTGAACGGGCGGGGAATGCATTTCTGGCGGCGGCGGAGGAGGTGCCGCAAACGGTTCGACCGCTCTACGAGAATACCGGTCGCTGTTTTTCCGGGGAGGCGGCCATGCGGCGCGGGGATCTGCTGCGCGCGGCTCGACACCTGCTGGAGCCGCTGGCGGTAACGCCGGTTCCGCCGATGTTCGCTCCCGATCAGTATCTCGGCGGCTGGTACGGCAATGCCGTCACACTGCTGCTGGCGGCGAACCGGCGCGACGAGGCGCTGGGGTTGCTGAAATTTCAAGCGGAGCAAAAGATCGGTTCCGAAGCGGAACTGCTTTTTGCCGCCGGAGTTCGCTGCTATCTGGAAGGGGACCGGGCCGGGGCGCGCAAGGCGTGGCTTCGGGCGCGGGAACTGCGTCCGGAGGATCGACGGATCGAATTCAACCTGCGTCGGCTGGATGAAAAGGGAGGCGGGGGAAAGTGACCGGGACCGTCCGCTTTCACGGCGGGGCGCCATTTCGGGCCGCGGCGGTACACGGCGGGCCCGGGGCACCGGGTTCGGCTGCCGGGCTTGCCCGGGAGATGGCGCGATGGTGTGGCACGCTGGAGCCGTTGCAGACAGAAAACTCCATCGGAAAATTGATCGAAGAGCTTGCCGGAGTGCTTCGGCAGGACGGGTGGCCGCCGATGGTGCTGGCCGGGCACTCCTGGGGGGCATGGCTGGCGGCACTGACGGCGGAACGTCACCCGGAACTGATTTCCGGTCTGATCCTGATCGGCTGTCCGCCGCTGGAGGAGCGTTTCGTGCCCTGCATCGCATCGCGCCGCCGCGCCATGCTTTCTCCGGAGGACCGACGGGAGTTTGACCGGCTCGTTTTTGCACTGGAGAGCGGGGGAGGGCTCCGCCGGATTCCATGCTGCTGCGGAAACTGGGGGATTCTGGCGGGAAAAGCCGATTCCTGCTCTCTTCTGCCGGGAGATTCGACCTCTCAAGTGAACGGAACACAGTATGCCGCAGTGTGGAAAGAAGCGGCGGAACTGCGACGAAGCGGGGACCTGCTCCGTCGTTTCCGGTCGCTCCGGATTCCGGTTGTCCTGATCCAGGGGAGATGGATCCGCATCCGGCCGAGGGGGTGACGGAGCCGCTGCGGGGAAGCGGGGTGGCACTGAGGAGTCACCTGCTGCCGGAGTGCGGTCATACGCCGTGGCGGGAACGGTTTGCCGCGGAGACGTTCCGCCGCATTCTCGCAGAAGAATTGTCGCGGTCAACGTTTGAGCAGCGCGAGTGCTGACGCAAGGACCTGTTCCCGGTCGATGGTGGCCACGCAGTGGCGGAGCTGCTCCGGTTCCGGATGGCGTCGGCATTGCCAGTTGCAGTTCCCTTCTCCGCAGAGTTCACCATGGATCGTCACCGGCGGAACCACTCCCGGCGGAACTTGTGCTGGATAGGGGAAGAAACGTCCGTATCCGCCACCGCCGACCAGCACGATGGAGGGAATTCCCAGAATCGCCGCCATGTGGACGGGGCCGGAATCATTGCCGATGACCAGTTGCGCCCCGGCGATCAGAGAAGCCAGTTTCGGAAGAGAAGTCTTGCCGCGCAGGTCGGTCAGTCCGCCGTTCTCACCCGGAACGCTGCCGCACAGAATGCACTCCAGTCCAGTCTGTACGGCGATGTGGCGGCCGACGAAAAGAAAGTTGTCGAGCGGCCAGGTGCGGAATGCCTTCCCGCCTCCGGCGCGAGCAGCACATAGGGGCGTTCCCGGCGGGGCGGAACCGGCTTCCGGTAACGGGAGGAGGGGGCGGCACCGGGAACTGCTGCAGCCAGAAAGGCATTGAGATTTTCCAGCTCGTGAACTCTTCGATGCGGCACGAGGAGAAAATGCGGCAGATGGTTGACTAGTTTCTGGAGAATGCCGATCTTCCAATGGTAAGCCTGTTGCCGGGAGTAGGCGAAAGCCGCGTTCCGTGGCGCCCGGCAGGCGAGCTGCATCAGGTCATCCAGAAAGAGGTATCGGCTGATGCGCGGATTGAATGTCTGGTCGAAGTGCTCGTTACGGAGAGTGTTCAACAGTTCCGAACGGTAGGTCCGGTCGGTGTGGAATTCTCTCGTCTGGACTGGAATGTATGCGTCGAAATCGAGCAGAGACCGGGCGAGTTCCATCCATACGGCATTGCCGATGAGCGTGAAATGCGCTTCGGGAAAGGCCCTGCGCAATCCAGCGGCGCAGGGAAGAAACAGGAAGAAGTCCCCAAGCTCATCGAGCCGGAAGACGGCGATCTTCCGGGGAGTGGTCCTGGCCGCCGGAACCCGAAACGGAAATCTCAGAAGTGTTTGAAGGAATTCTCCGGGTAAACTCATGGCAGGTGAAGAGGTTACAGTGTTTCCAGTTCCTGAGGATATGCAATCATGGTCATCTCAAAGACACCCCCGCAGAGTGCTCGCATTATTATCCTGTAATCCAGTTTCTGCGCCATCAGAAACTCATACATTCCGAACAGTTCTTCACGATTGTGGTAGTTCGCCAGCAGAAGAACCGGACGATCCCGGGCAATCACCTTTTTCCCACCTTTAAGCAATTCCACGCCCCAGCCTTCGACGTCGGCGGAAATGACACCGAGAGGGGAGCGCGGCTGTTCCTGAAAAACGATATCGAGAGTAGTCATTTCTCCGGAAATGGCTTGAGCATTTTTGTCCCGGCAGACATTTTGAAAATCTGCGGAAGTTACGGTGCTGCCCAGGGCGCAGGGATGGTATTCATAATTTGAGAAATCGTATTTTTTCATCGTGTTCCGATAAGGTTGTTCCGTCATCGGATCCGGATCGAATGCATGAATGAAGCCGGGATGATAGTTCAGGAAGATGGCGGAGGACTCGCCGTAAAACGAACCTGCATCGACAAATATCTTGCCGCGGATGTAATCATGAACTGCCGGAGGAACCTCATGTTTCAGGCCGTGGTGTTCAAGGAGCACTTCAGAACTCGCATAATTTCCGCTTCTGACCTGGGCCAGTCGCAATCGGTGCAGATCCCGAATGGTCCGTTTCCGTTCCCGGGCAGTGAGAAACAACTCCCCCCGGATAATGGCGTTTCCGAAGAGTTCCGGATGTTTCATGGGAATTGCAAGCAGGCGACAAACCCGTAGATATCGGGAAATATCTTCGCGGGAGACAGAGTCCAGAGTCGGCATTCTGCTTTGAATCTCTTCATCGGAAACATCTGCCAGTTCTGCGGCAGACGCATGATGGAAGGAGCCATCGCCCGGCAGAAACATCCAGTCGCCGCGCAGGACCCGCCAGACCAGTTTCAATCGGTATCCCAGGCCGGGCAGGAGAAGAGGCAGGAGGTGTTTGAATAGACCAGTCATCGGAAAATCCTTTCGATCGCATGTTTGGACGCCGCCACCCAGCGCGGGATGTAGAGCGTTTTGAACTTCAACCATTTCAGCGGTTTTACCGCCGAGGAGAATTCCACTGTTTTTTCCGGGGGCTCGATCGCGGCGCGCATGGCGGCGCGGAACCGGTTATATCCGTTGTGTCCACAGTCGATATCCCATTCCATCGCATATAGTTTCATACGGTCGGCAACGCTTCGGAAGAGGGCGCGGTTTTGGGAATCATCGCACCAGCTCAGCCGATCCATGAACTCGAAATAGAGTCTCCGGCAGACGGTTTCCCGGAAGAGGCGTTCCCAGTTTGCTTGCTGCGGCCCGGCAGCCGAAAACAGGAGATCCCGCATGACTGCGAAGGTCTCCAGCTGCGTCAGGAACAGCTCCGTTTTGCGGGACGCCGTCATGCTTGCGGAATTGCGGCGTTCATAAAAATAAAATACGCCGGGATGGAACACGATTTTCCCGGCGAGAAGGAGCAGCCGGGCAACAAACAGCGTATCTTCGCCGAGTTTTCTGCCGGTCCCGTGATGCAGGGCGTTTTCCTGAATCAGTTTCCGGGAGATCAGTTTGTTGCACTCATACCCTTCCGGATTCTGCAGGGGAGAGGTCGGATGAAATCCGAGGAGAAAGGGTTCCACCAGATCTTTCCCGCACGCAACCACCTGCCGGGTGTAACGCGGATAGACCCGGTCGAAAAAGCGGTAAAGATGATGCATGCCGAAAACGACGATATCCGCCTGTTCCGCCCGGGCTGTCGTCAAAAGTTCCGACAATGTCCGGGGCGCGAGATAATCATCCGCGTCGAGGAAGAAGAGATATTCCCCCGTTGCCGCGGAGATTCCCGCGTCACGGGAACGGCCCTGACCGAGATTTTCCCGGTTCCGGATGAGTTGTACTCTGGAATCTTCCGCCGCGATTCGGGTGAGTATTTCCACGCTCCGGTCGGTTGAGGAGTCATCGACGAACAGAATTTCAAATTCCTGAAACGTCTGCCGGAGGAGGCTGCGGTAACAGCGCCGCAGATATTTTTCCGCATTATAGACCGGGATGATGACGGAAATGAGCGGTTTCATACTGGTATTATCGATTTTACCTGCCGGCAGCATGCCGCCACGCTTTCCCCGGGAAACTCTGGCGGAGGTTATTTCAAACTGGTTCATTTTTTACACTATATCCCCATTGAGGCGGTTTGCAAGTGTTCCCCGAAGACATTTTTCCTTTTTTATCGGCAGGTGAGAGAGAAAAATCCGGGCCGCCGGGGATGAAGGCAGTTTCAGCTGCTCTTTTCATGACCTCGTCCGAATTCGGAAGCGGAGGATTGCAGGAGAGAAACGGCGTGAAGGATGCATAATGCGAATTCCTCTGTGTAAACAGGATTTACAGGAAAAGAAAAAAGCTCCGAATCAGCAGGCTGACCGGAGCAGAGCGTTCAATATGGGGTGGTAAACGGGACTCGAACCCGCGACCTCCTGGGCCACAACCAGGCGCTCTAACCAACTGAGCTACAACCACCATTTTTAACGTGTCATATACAATAGTACATTTTGGAAAAATTTCAAGCGTTTTTCTGCTCAAAACCGAAAAAATATTGCGGGAGTTGCCGCCGGGAGCTGTTTCCCGGCGGTTCTGCCGCCGGAATCAGCCTTTCAAAACCGCCAGCGGAGTCAGGCGAACCAGCGGTTCGATCAGATCCCGCTCGGCGTCGATCACTTCATCGATCGGTTTGTAGGCCTGCGGCGCTTCCGAAAGGTCAAGCAGATTCCGGTGTTTTCCGAACTTCCGGACCGCATGCCACCGTTCGCAGACGATGCCCTCCATGGCCTGGTCACACTCTTCGACCGTGAGGCGGGTACTGGCGGCGATTCGGCTCATCCGCCGTCCAGCCCCGTGCGAACAGCTATGGAAGGAGTCTGGATTCCCCAGCCCCCGGACGATGTAGCTGGCACTTCCCATCGAACCGGGAATGATGCCGATCTCGTCGAGTTTCGCGCTGGTCGCCCCTTTCCGGTGGATGCAGAGCGTCTCACCGAAGTGCTCTTCGAACGCGGCGTAGTTGTGGTGAATGTTCACTTCGCGCAGGAAGGGGCACTCCGGTACGAACTCCGCGAAGGTCTCCTTCATCACCGCCATCATCCGGCGGCGGTTTTCCGCCGCGTACCGCAGCGCAAAGAGCATGTCGCGGAAGTAGCCATGCCCCTCCGCCTCCTCAATCGGCAGGAACGCCAGATCGGGATCCGGCAGCTTCATGCGGTAGCGTTCGTTGAGTTTCCGGGCCCGCCGGTGATAAAACTCCTCGATCCGCTTCCCGAGGTTGCGGCTGCCGGAATGGATCATCAGCCAAACGAAACCCGCGTCGGATTTTTGGATTTCGATGAAGTGATTTCCGCCGCCGAGCGTCCCGAGATTTTTGCGGTCCAGCGTGTTGGCGAAGTCCGACACCTGGCCGTTGTGATCCAGATAGGATTCGAATCCCTCCCACTCCTGCGCGACCGGGTGCGAGACTCCTTCCCCGACCGGGATGCGGGTTTTGAGTTTCTCCTGAATGGCCCGGCGGAACTCCATCGACGCGAGCCTTTCCGCCGGGACGCCGGTTTCGACCGCGACCATGCCGCAGCCGATGTCGACGCCGACCGCGCTCGGAATGATCGCGTCTTTCGCCGCGACCACGCCGCCGATGGGCATGCCGTACCCCTGATGGCAGTCCGGCATCAGCGCGACGTGGCGGACCAGCGCCGGATGGGCGGCAAGGTTGGCCGCCTGCGCCATCGCACCGGGTTCCACCTCCTCACACCAGCTTTTGACCGGAATGCGGAACGACTCTTCCTGTTTGATCCACTTCATTGTTTCACCTCGATAAGATAGTATCCATTCACTCTCTTTTCCACTGAAATTTTCACCTCGAGAAACTTCTCGATGACTGCGATGTTGGTTTGCGTATGACGGCTCGGCGACACGGTCCCGAACGCGCCGCCGGCGCCGATCGCCATCGGCAGCAGCAGCTGGTCGGCGAGAAAACGCCAGACCGGAATCTGCATATGCCGGTAATGGTTGACCATGTCGGCGACCCGTTCCCCAACCGCGCGGCGCGAGATGCCGACGTCGCCGCAGACGCTGAAGAGTTCGGTAATCTTCTCCATCCGCAGTTCGGCGAACATCACGTTGCCGGGGCCGGGGGAGGGGACCTCCTGCGTTTCGGCGGTGAATCCGTCTGAGGAGTTCAGCCTTTCGATGCAGAAACGCACCTCGTCATCGCGGATGGCGGGAGCGATTCCGCTGCTGAGCGCGGTGAGCCGCGCACTCCGGAGCGGGCCGGATTCCAGCAGCTCGAACCGCTCCCACCGGCGGACCGGTTCGATTTCCAGCCGGATCCGGCCTCCTCCGGCCGGATAGAAACCGACCGTCTCCAGCGTCGCCGAAACCGTCGCCCCCATCCGGCGGAGACAGGAGAGATAGACCCGGTCGAAGAATTCGAAGATCGGGGCGTTCGCCGCATGGGTTCCCCTTCGATCACGACCGTGGAACTCCCGTCTGCGCGGAGCAGACAGGGCAGGACGGTCTGGGCGATCAGGATCGTGCTTCCGGCGCTGCCGACGACGAAACGGTAATTGCCCGCTCGAATCGTGCCGGGCGTGAACGTGAGCTCCTGCGAGTTGAGTTCCGCGCCGGAAAGGGTACCGCCGGAGATCTCCGCCACCGCCCGGGCGCAGGCCAGATGCTGACGCATCAGCCCGGGTTTGCGGCGCCGGGCGCGGATGTTGCGGAAGTGGACCTCCTTTCCGCTCAGTGCGGCGAGTGAGAGCGACGAACGCAGAATCTGCCCGCCTCCTTCGCCGAAACTTCCATCGATTTCAATCATGGTATTCCTCTTTAAGTGAATTATTTCAGCGGTTTTTGAGGCTCCCGCTGTTTGTTGAAAAAAGATGGAGAAAGAGCCGAAACGGAATTTCTCCATCTGAAACGGATTGCCGAACCGGAGAAAATAACGCTTTCCTTTTATTGCTTTCGTTTTCAGGTTTACCAATCTGTCAGATAAATTATAACGGGCAAAAGCGCCCCGGATATCGTATCTGAGATAGCATCTGGATCTGTGTTCTCCGGCGGTTTTCCGTTTTTATAATTCCGGCAGTTCAACCTTGGTCTTTACATTGAATTCATCCAGTTCATCCTGAATGGCTTCTCCTCTTTTCTGCATCGTTTCGACATACCGCAGAATCTCCGCCCGGGGAATACCACGTCGAATGTGGCGGTTTCGCCGTAGGAGCGGGCTTGAATCCCCTCGGTCACGTCGATCTTGTTGAGCTGAGTGATGATGGATTTGATTTCATCCATCTCCGCCAGTCTGCCCGCGATCGGGGCATTGGTTTCTGCGATGATTTGTTTGAGGCGGATGATCGCGGCATGCATCTGCATCGTTTCCGCCATCAGCGCCTTCAGATCGAAACTGCGGATGCTGCCGGAAATTTTAGAGTTTTCCTGTGACAGAATCTCAAAGTTCCGTTTGAGCCTTCCGGCCAGACGACTTTTTTCTTTCAGTGCTTTCGCCAGGGTGACTTTCATTTTCATCTCCACGATTATCATTTATTTCTGTTCTGTCTCGGATACTTCACTCAGGCCGCCGGGAAGTCCTCTTCACCGGTATCCCGCTGATTCAATGCGGCCCGCCGTTCCGCCGGAGGCAGCTCGCCGTATCTCCGCGGATTGCCGCACTGGACGCAGGAACACGGTTTGCGGTGGCAGTTTGTCATCAAGCCGATTTCCCGCGCTGAAATTTCAGACGTGGCGAAATGCCGCTGTTTCAGCAGTTCCAAAGTCCGGCGTCTGGCTTTTTTCTCCTGGAACCTGCGATATGCTCTCGAACGCATCATTTTCCCCTTTCCTTTTTCGTTCTTGTTCCGCTTTTGACATTAGCAAGCTGCGTGCCAACTTTTGAAATCGCGTTTTTTCGAGCGAGAGAAACGATTTTTGCTTGCAATCCGTCGAGGACGGGATATTGTATATTATAGAAAAATAAATATAAATTATAAAATATTATAATCCTATGAATATCCTGATCTCACTGCTCGGCAGTACGCTGGACGATCATGGCCGCGGGGAGGGGCGCTGGAACGTGTGGCGCCCCGCCGTGGCGCTGGCGATGCAGGAAGAGCTTCATTTCGACCGCTATTATCTGCTTTACCAGCCGGAGTTTGAGCGCCTTTACAGACGGATCCGGGAGGACATCCTCATCTGCTCTCCGGATACCGAGGTGATCGGAGAGGCGATTCATTTCGCCAACCCGTGGGATTTCGAGGAGGTGTACGCGCGTCTCTACGACTTCAGCCGTGCCGGGAAGTTCGCCGAAGATGAGAATAATCGCTACTTCATCCACATCACGACCGGGACGCACGTTGCGCAGATCTGCCTCTTCCTGCTCAATGAATCCCATCATCTGCCGGGGACGCTGATTCAGACCCATCCGACCAGGCGCAACTGCGCGCGTGGTTCCCTTCACGCTGATCGACCTCGATCTTGCCCGTTACGATCTCCTGGCGCAGCGTTTTGCTGTGGAGCGGCGCAACGATCTGGATTTCCTGAAATCCGGCATCGCCACGCGGAACACCCGGTTCAATGCCCTGATTGAAACCATCGAACGGGTGGCGATCCGTTCCGGGGAGCCGATTCTGCTGACCGGACCGACCGGAGCGGGGAAATCCCGGCTGGCCCGGCGGATCTACGAGCTGAAGAAGCAGAACAACCAGCTCAAAGGCGACTTCATCGAGGTCAACTGTGCCACGCTTCGCGGCGATCAGGCGATGAGCGCCCTGTTCGGACACCGGAAGGGCGCGTTCACCGGGGCGGTTGCCGACCGGCCGGGACTGCTGAAGCGGGCGGACGGCGGCATCCTCTTTCTGGACGAGATCGCCGAACTGGGGCTGGACGAACAGGCGATGCTGCTGCGCGCAGTGGAAGAGAAGAGTTTTCTGCCGCTGGGAGCGGACCGGGAGGATTCGAGTCGTTTCCAACTGATCTGCGGTACCAATCGCAACCTGAATGCCGAGGTGGCCGCAGGACGTTTCCGCGATGATCTGCTTGCCCGCATCGATCTCTGGAATTTCGAACTCCCCGGCCTGGCGGAGCGGCGGGAGGATATCGAGCCGAACCTGGATTACGAACTGACCCGTTTCTCGGAGCGGAACGGCAAGCATGTCACCTTCAATCGCGAGGCGAGGGAGCGGTTTCTGCGGTTCGCTCTGGATCCGGGCAATTTGTGGCGCGGGAACTTCCGCGATCTCAACGCGATGGTGACCCGGATGGCGACGCTCGCCGCCGGTGGCCGGATCCAACTGGAGACGGTGGAGGAGGAGATTGCCCGGGGACCCGGCAGCAACGGCCGTCGCCGGAGAATCCGGAACTTGCCGCACTGCTGGGGGCGGATTTCCGGGAGAGGTTCGACCTGTTTGAACTCGCGCAGCTCAAAGAGGTTGTCGCGGTTTGCCGTGAATCTTCGACTCTGGCGGAAGCGGGGAAAAAACTGTTCGCGGTATCCCGGCTGGAGAAGCGGAGCGTCAACGATTCCGACCGGCTGAGCAAGTATCTTGCCCGGTTCGGGCTGGAGTTCCGGGCGCTCCGGAACGGCGGGGTGTGAGGTCTGCGGCCGATACAATGCGAAGGAGAGAAACATGGATACGGATTGGGAAGCTCTGATAACGGCGGCGAAAGCGGTGCTCCATCCCGCCGCGTTTCGGAATTCATTGAGGCAGGCGGCGTTGCGGCGGCGATTCAGACTCTTCGCGGAAACATCTACACCGGAATCTGCATCGATTCGGCCTGTTCGCTCGGCATGTGTGCGGAGCGGAACGCCGCCGCTCATATGCTGACCTGCGGGGAGTCCGCCATTGCGAAGATCGTCTGCATCAACTGGAACAGAGACTTTCTGCCGCCCTGCGGCGCGTACCGGGAGTTTCTGAAAGAGCTTGCGCCGGAGAACGGCAAGCTTCTTTTTCTCCTTTCCGAGAATCGCATCGTCACACTTCGCGAACTGCTGCCGGAGTGGTGGGGAATTTCCGGAGAAAAGAAAGCCGTCACTAGGACGGCTGAATTCTTAATTGGTAGCGGGGGTAGGAATCGAACCTACGGCCTTCAGGTTATGAGCCTGACGAGCTACCACTGCTCCACCCCGCAACGTTGATGATACACCTAATATAGCGGCGAAAAGCGGATTTGTCAAGCTCAAATTGGAGAAAAATCGCGATTTCCGATACGAAAATCGACGATTTTTCTCCCTGTCGGATTCTTCAGAGCTGATTTACCAGCTGCCGGGCGGTCTCCCCGATCTCCTCCAGGCTTCGGCCCGGTTTGTAGAGATTCGAACCGATTCCGGCTCCGGCGCACACCTTCAGAAAGTCGTGCAGATTCTCCGGCTTCACCCCGCCAACCGCCATGATCGGCGCCTTGATCACCGCCTTCAGGTCCTTGACGTACCCCGGCCCCAGCGCACCGGCCGGGAAGAGTTTCAGATAATCCGCTCCCGCCCGCAGTGCGGCGAAGCCTTCGCTCGCAGTGAAGAAGCCGGGCATCGAGACGAGTCCCGCCCGTTTCGTCGCCCGGATCACCTCCGGATTCGTGTCCGGCGAAATGATGAACTTTCCGCCCGCCGCCGCCACGCGCTCCACATCCGCCGCGCTGAGGACCGTTCCGGCGCCGACCAGCATCTTTTCGCCGACATGCCACCGTTCCGCCGCCCGTCGGATGCTTTCGAGCGCATCGGGCGAGTTGAGCGGAATCTCCAGCATCCGGAATCCCGATTCATACAGTACCTCGCAGACCGGTTCGATCTCGGCGGGTGTGATCCCGCGCAGAATCGCGATCAGCGGACACTCCTGCAATTTTTCTGCGAAACTCATCGTATTTCCTCCTTCTGCACCGTTACCGCATGACCCGGCCGGAACCGCTGCCGTTCATCAAGTTGACCACCTCGGCGAGCGAGACGTAGTTGTAGTCGCCGTGGATCGTGTGCTTGAGACAGCTTGCCGCTGCGGCGAAGCGGATCGCCGTCGCCGGATCGCGGTACTCTTCGCTGTGCAGCGCGTAAATCAATCCCGCACCGAAGGAGTCGCCGCCGCCGAACCGGTCCACGATGTTCCGGATCTCGTAGGGATGGTATTCGCCGTTCGCGTCGTTCGGCGCGAAGAACGCTTTGCCTTCCGCGCGGCCGTAGAGCATCGCGCCCCAGTTGTTGTGATTGGCCGAATAGCTTTCACGCAGCGTGATCGCGACATACTCCGCCTTCGGGAATCGTTCCAGCAGGCGGCGGGCCACACCGCAGTAGCCTTCCGCGTCGATTTTTCCCTCTTCGATCGAACTGCTTTCGCTCGCGATGCCGAAGACGTCGGAGGCGTCTTCCTCGTTGCAGATGATCCAGTTGACATAGGGGACGATTTTTCCCCATGCATTCGGCGGCGAGTTCCCGCGGCGCGGTTCCCGGACGCCATTTCCAGAGCTTCTTGCGGAAGTTGAGGTCGCAGGAGATGTTGATTCCCTGCGATGAGGCGTATTTCACCAGTTCGAGCGTGGTAAGATATGCCTTTTCGCTCAGAGAGGGGGTGATGCCGGTGATGTGCAGATGAGCGGCGTTTTCCAGCATTGACGGGAAGTCGTAAGCCTCCGGCCCCAGCAGGGAGATCACCGAGTTCTCCCGGTCGTACACCACGTTCGATCCGCGCTGGGCCGCGCCGTGTTCGGCATAGTAGACCCCCATCCGGCCCGATTTTGTGTAGAGAATGTGATCCACATCCACCTTGAGGCCGCGGAGCTGCGCGGCGAATGCGGCAGAGACCGGATTTTCCGGAAGTGCGGTGAGATACCGGGATTTCGCCCCGAGCATCGCCAGCGACGCGCAGACGTTCGCCTCACCGCCGCCGAAGGTCGCTTCCAGCTGCCCCGGAAGTGCCTGCGCAAACCGTTTCCGCTCCGGAGGACAGAGGCGAAGCATCACCTCTCCAAAACCAACCAGATAGCCGTTCTTCATTTTTTTCTCCTTGGATTGGGTTGAAAAAAAAAAAATTCTCACATTGTAGGATTGAATTCTCATTATTTTAATATATCTTATTTTGTGAAGAAATACAAGAGGAGGCTGCGATGAAAAACGGCGAAAAGAGTTTGAGCAAGGTTTTTGACATCATTGAAACGGCGGGACGGCATGCGGAGGGAGTGGCGGCAAAGGCGCTGGCGGCGGAACTGGGAATGCCGGAAAGCACACTCTTCCGGATGGTGAAGTTTCTGGTGGAGCGTGGATATCTGCGCCGTTCCGGCAGCTGCCTGACGCTGGGGGCGGCGGCGCTTCGTCTGGGCGCACTGGCGCAACGGCAGAACCCTCTGGCGCGGGTGGCGCATCCGGCACTTGCCGCCCTTTCGGAACGGACCGGCGAGACGGTTCATCTTGCCGAGCTTCAGGGGGATCATATCGTCTATGTGGACAAGGTGGAGGGCAGCCGCTCCGTGCGGATGGCGTCGCTGGTCGGCAGTGCCGGGCCGCTCTACTGTACCGGCGTGGGGAAGGTGATCCTCGCCTTTCTACCGGAACCGAAGCGGAGACTGCTGCTGGAGGCGGTCCGCTTCGAGGCGTTTACCGCAGCGACAATCACTTCGGCGGAGAGGCTTTGCCGCGAACTGGAGAAGATCCGCCATGACGGCTTTGCCGTCGACGACTGTGAACATGAACGCGGCGTCTTCTGCGTCGCCGCTCCGCTCTTCAACGCCGCGAACGGAGTGTTCGCCGGGATCAGCGTCTCCGGTTCGGAACTCTATCTGCGCGACCATGTGGACGAACTGGCGCACGAGGTGGTCGCGGCCGCCCGCGTCATCTCCACCGGACTGGGAGGCGGTACCTGTTGACGCTGAAAACGGTGGATTTCTGTTGCATTTTTACGAAAATGTTGTTACATTAATATAACAGGATAATTCCGCATTCCGCGGCACCTCGAGAAGGAGAGTTTGCAATATGAATCTCGAACACATCATTGAAGCACAATCCGGATTGATTGACGCACTGGGGAAATTCGCCGCAGGGGAACTGGAGCCCGCGGCATTCAAGCCGTTTGGTGCGCCGTTCGGCGTCTACCAGCAGCGCAACGGCGAGTTCATGAACCGCATCCGTCTGGTCGGCGGAGAAATTCCGATGAATAAGCTGAGGTTTCTCCGCGATCTGGTTCGGGAAAGCGGAGCGAAATTTGCGCACATCTCCACCCGCCAGAACATCCAGCTCCACGACGTTTCGCCGCTCAACTCGATCGAAGTGATCCGGCGCTGCACGGCCAACGGGCTGCCGTTCCGCGGCGGCGGCGGCGACACCTTCCGCAACATTGCCATCACGGCGGCGAGCGGCGTTGCTGCTGACGGCTCCTTCGATCTGGCGCCCTACGCCCGTTTCCTTACGGAAGCGGTGTTCGACTGGGATATCGCCTTCCATCTGCCGCGGAAGATCAAGATCGGTTTCTCCACGAAGGAGGACGCTGCGCTCGCGCTCCGGCAGGACCTCGGATTTGTCGCCGCGACCGATGAGACCGGCCGGCGGGGATTCGCCGTCTACGGCGGCGGCGGATTCGGGCGGGAGTCCACCACCGGAGTCCAGCTCTTCGACTTTCTGCCTGCGGAAAAAATCGTGCCCGCCGCCCGCGCAATGGTCGAACTTTTCAGCGAGCACGGCGACCGCACCAACCGGAACCGCGCCCGGATCCGCTTCATCGTCAAGCGGCTCGGGGAAACGGAGTTCATCCGGCTCTATCATGAATATTACAACAAGATCGATGCCGGGGCGTATCCGGTTCCGCCGGAATTTCCGGCCGACTGGGCGTATGGGAAGACGGTGAACCCGTTCGATGCGGACAACTCCCTGGAGGCCGATCCGGAATTTGCCGCCTGGCGCAAGATCGCGGTTGCTCCGACCCGGTTCGGGGCCGATGTCGTCATGGTCACGCTGTTCGTGCCGCGCGGCGTACTTTCCCCGGAGGAGTTCGCCGCCATGACCGGCGTGATCGAGGAGTTCGGACTTCCGGCGATCCGGCTCACCTTCGAGCAGAACGTCATTCTGCCGGCGCTGCATGTTTCCGCGCTGCCGCACCTCTACCGTGCGTTGCGCAAGCTGCCGTTCGACCTCTGCTTCTCCACCTTTGCCGGTCAGCTCGACTGCTGCATCGGCGCCACGGTCTGCAAGATCGGCGTGCTCGATACGCCGAAGTACGGCGCGCTCGTTGCGGAAGCGCTGGACCGCTATTTCGCGGAACATCCGGAAAAGAAGCCGGTTCTTGCGACGAAACTCATTGAGATGCTGCACTTCTCCGGCTGCCCCAACTCCTGCACCGCGCACGAGGTGTCCCGATTCGGGTTCCAGGGGTGCCGGAAGAATATTGACGGCGTGCTGACCGACTGCTTCCAGCTCTGGCGCAATCCGGAGTTCCCCGTTTCCGCCATTGGCGGGGCGGCGGACGAGGTGATTCCCGCCGCGAAGATCGGCGAGCGGGTCATCAGTCTGCTAGAAGAAGAGCATCTGCTCGACTGAGGCGGCCAGCGGAAGGGGCGGCGGAAACGCCGCCTTTTCTGTATTCAGTGATAGATGACCAGTACCGCCGCGTAATCGCAGCCCGGAGCAAGCGTTGCACCGTGCGGCAGATGAGCGTCAAGATAGACGGTGTCGCCCTTCTTCATCCGCCGGCGGTTTTCGCTGCTGCCGATGGAGTAGTCGACTTCTCCCTCAAGGACGACGAAGAACTCCTGGCTGTCGTGCTGGAGGAGTTCCCGCTGTTTGTCGCTCGGGCGGTATTCGATCAGAAAGGGGTCCATTTTGCGGTCGGTTTTCTCGAAGGCGAGGGCGAAGTAGCTGATCCCGTACTCTCCGGCCTGGTTGCGGTCGATGAATTCCCCGTCATCGAGACGGCCGAACACATATTCCGGGCAGGCGTTCTCCCTGCGGAAGAGATCGATCATTTCGACGCCGAGCGCCGCGGCGATCAGGTTGAGTGCGCGAAGAGAGGCGCCGGTACGGAAATTTTCCAGCCGGGAGATGTATCCTTTGCTCAGCCCGGTGCGGGCGGCCAGCTGGTCGATGGTGAGCTTCTGTTGGTGCCGGAGCTGTTTTACCTTGTTTGCGACGTTGACCAGATCCATCCTGTTCCCTCCGGAATGCTTTTTGTTTACAATACAGTTTTCCCGCAGGAAATCAAGGGGAGGGACGGGAAAAGTCACCGATTCCCGGCTGAGATCGGTTCGGCTTGATTTTCCTGCCGCGGCATGATATATTAACAGATTTTCGTCAGCGGCGGCGGACACGGAACTGCAAGGTCTGCCGTGCGGCTGCGCAACGGGCAGAATCCGGCGGGAAAGCGAGGGAAAGGCGATGCCGATTACGGATATTTTGGAGAAGAATGCAAAACTGTACGGGAACGACGTCGCTCTCGTCGAACTCAATCCGCAGGAACTGGAAAAACGGCACGTCACCTGGCGCGAGTATTCACTCATCGAACCGAGCCGGACCGACTCCTTCCGCTCCGAACTCACCTGGGAGGAGTTTGATCGCAAGGCGAACCGGATGGCCAATCTGCTGCTGACCCGGCATATCCACCGGGGAAGCAAGGTGGCGATCCTGCTGATGAACTGCCTTGAATGGCTGCCGATCTATTTCGGCATCCTCAAATGCGGCGCCACCGCCGTGCCGCTGAATTTCCGCTACACCGCCGACGAGATCCGCTACTGTCTCGATCTTGCCGATGTCGATGTTCTGGTTTTCGGGCTGGAATTCGTCGGTCGCATCGAGGACATCTGCGACCGGATCCCCGGGTGAAGACGCTGCTTTACGTCGGCGAGGAGTGCCCCTCCTTCGCGGAGCCCTACTACAACCTGGCCTCCTACTGTTCGAGCAAATCTCCGGCGATTCCGCTTTCTGACGACGACGATGCGGCGATCTATTTCTCCTCGGGGACGACCGGGTTTCCCAAGGCGATTCTCCATACCCATCGCAGTCTGATGCACGCCTGCCGGGTTGAGCAGAACCATCACCGGCAGACCCGCGAGGACACCTTTCTCTGCATCCCGCCGCTCTATCACACCGGAGCGAAGATGCACTGGTTCGGCAGTCTGCTGGTCGGCGGGCGCGCGGTCCTGTTGCGCGGCACCCGGCCGGAATGGATCTTAAGCGCCGTCTCCGAGGAGCACTGCACGGTGGTCTGGCTGCTGGTGCCCTGGGCGCAGGACATCCTCGACGCGATTGAACGCGGCGACATCAAGCTGGAGGAGTTCCAGCTCGATCAGTGGCGTCTGATGCACATCGGCGCCCAGCCGGTGCCGCCGAGCCTGATCAAGCGCTGGAAAGCGGTTTTTCCGCATCACGACTACGACACCAACTATGGACTGAGCGAGTCGATCGGCCCCGGGGCCGTCCATCTCGGAATCGAGAATATCGATCATGTCGGCGCCATCGGTGTGGCCGGGTACGGCTGGCAGACGAAGATCGTCGATGAGAAACATCGGCCCGTTCCGCGCGGCGCCGTCGGTGAACTGGCGGTCAAGGGCGACGGGGTGATGAAGTGTTACTACAAGGATGAAAAGGCCACCCGCGAGGTCCTCGACGACGGCTGGCTCTTCACCGGCGACATGGCGCAGGAATCCGAGGATGGTTTCATCTATCTGGTGGACCGCAAGAAGGATGTGATCATCACGGGAGGTGAGAATCTTTATCCGGTTCAGATCGAAGACTTTATCCGGCGTCATCCGGCGGTGAAGGATGCGGCGGTGATCGGCCTGCCGGATCCCCGGCTCGGTGAAATCGCCGCGGCGATCGTCGAGATCAAGGAGGGCAGCTCCCTCTCGGAAGAGGAGCTTGCGGCGTTCTGCCTCGACCTGCCGCGCTACCAGCGCCCCCGGAAGATCTTCTTCGCTCCGGTGCCGCGCAATCCGACCGGCAAGATCGAGAAGCCGAAACTGCGCAAAATGTACGGCGCGGATCATCTGGTCGCGATGCAGAACGAGATTTCCGGCTGAACCGCGTCATCCGGTTCCGATGAAGAAATCGGCGGAAATCGTTTTGCAATTGCCGCGAAAAAGTGGTATATTCTCTGCAAAGCGATTTCCATATAAACCGGAGTGATTCATGACGCTCAAAAAACTGCTCTATCCGCCGGCCGACATGTGCGCCGACATCGACCGCATGGCGGCGGAAATCCAGCACGATTTCGGCGCCGGGGAACCGGATTCCTTCGCGTTGATCGGTCTCTACAAGCAGGGGGTTCCGCTGGCGGAACGAATCTGCGACGTGATCGAACACCGCACCGGGCGGCGCCCGCGCCTCGGCAAGCTGGATATCTCCATGTATCGCGACGACGTCGGTTTGCGCAGCGGTCTGCCGCTGATCCGCGAGACGGTGATCCCGTTCGACGTCACCGGAACCCGGCTCATTCTGGTGGACGATGTTCTCTCCACCGGCCGGACCATCCGTGCCGCCCTCGATGCGATCACCGATTACGGCCGGCCCGAACTCATCCGCCTCGCGGTGCTGGTCGACCGCGGCAATCCGGAGTATCCGATCCGGGCCGATTACGTCGGCCGCCGGCTCACCCTGCCGGAGGAGCACAAGGTCGCCGTCCTCTTCGATGAAGACGGTGACGAGGCCGGAATCTACGAAGTCAACTGGAAACAGTCATAAACGAAAGTACGCGGCAAATGGAGTGGACCAGAAAAGACCTGCTCAGTCTCTATGATCTGAGCGCCGAGGAGATCACCTTCATCCTCGACACCGCCGAAGAGTTCAAGAAGGTTTCGCAGCGCAAGGTCAAGAAGGTGCCCGCGCTGCGCGGCATGACCGTCGTGAACTTCTTCGTCGAACCGAGCACCCGCACCCGGGTCTCGTTTGAACTCGCCGAACAGCGGCTCAGCGCCGACATCGTCAACATGCAGGCTGCCGTGAGCAGCCTTCGCAAAGGTGAAACACTGCTCGATACCGTGCGCAACATCGAAGCGCTTCAGGTGGATCTGGTGGTGATGCGTCACTCCGCCCCCGGTGCGCAGGACTTCATCGCCAAACATCTCAAATGCGGCGTGGTCAACGCGGGCGACGGCGCCCACAGCCATCCGACCCAGGCGCTGCTCGACATCTTCACCATCCGCGAGAAGAAGGGGCGGATCAAGGGGCTGAATGTCGCCATCGTCGGCGATATCCTTCACAGCCGGGTCGCCCGCAGCAACATGTGGGGGTTGCTCAAGCTCGGCGCGAACGTCACCTTCGCCGGACCTTCGACGCTGGTGCCGCGCGAATTCGAGGAGGTGGGCGTGCGGGTCTGCCACAATCTGCGCGACGCGCTTGCCGATGCCGACGTGGTCAATCTGCTGCGCATCCAGCATGAACGGCAGACGGCGGGATTCTTCCCGAGCACCGGGGAGTATGCGAAGTTCTTCGGCATCAACCGCGAGACGCTCAAGCTGATGAAGCCGGACGCCCTGATCATGCATCCGGGGCCGATCAACCGCGACGTCGAACTCACCAGCGAAGTGGCCGACGGGCCCAATTCGGTGATTCTCGAACAGGTAACCAACGGGCTCGCCGTGCGCATGGCGGTGCTCTTTCTCGTATCGGGGTGCGTGAAAAAATGAAAAGCTACATCTTCCGCAACGCACGGGTCATCGACCCGGTCCGCAATATCGACGCCTCCGGAGACATCGGCGTCGCCGACGGCCGTTTTGCCGAACCCGCTTCCCTCCGCAATGCGGAGCAGATCGACCTCGCCGGCAAGGTGCTCACCCCCGGATTCATCGACCTGCACGTCCACCTGCGGCAGCCGGGGAACAACATGGCCGAAACCATCGCCAGCGGCACCGCCGCCGCCGCCGCCGGAGGATTTACCTCGGTGGTTGCCATGCCGAACACCAATCCGCCTGCGGATACCGCCGGCGCGATCGAATATCTCCCGCCAGACCGCCGCGCAGAAGGGGTGGTGCGTGTCCTCCCCTGCGGCTGCATGACGAAGAACTATGCCGGAGAGGAGATGGCCGGCATCGGCTCGCTGAAGGCGGCGGGCGTGGTGGCCCTGAGCGACGACGGCCGCTGCATTCAGGATCATGCGCTGATGCGCCATGTGGTGGAATATGCGAAGTCGTTCAATCTGCCGATTCTCGACCATTGCGAGGATAAATGCCTTGCCGCGGGCGGCGTCATGCACGAAGGCAAGTGGTCGGTTCTGCTCGGCATGATGGGGATCTCCGGCGCGGCGGAGGAGCTGATGGTTGCACGTAACATCATCCTCGCGCGCAACGTCGGCTGGAAGATCCACATGCAGCATGTCAGCGTCAAGGAGAGTGTCGAACTGCTGCGGAACGCCCGTGCCAAGGGAATTCCGGTCACCGGCGAGGCGACGCCGCACCATTTGACGCTGACCGATGAGTGCATCAAGAAGTACGACACCAACTACAAGATGAATCCGCCGCTGCGCTCCGAAGAGGACCGGCTGGCGCTGATCGAGGGGGTGGCCGACGGCACGATTACCGCGATCGCCACCGATCACGCGCCGCATACGATGACCGCCAAAATGGTGGAGTTCGACGAAGCGCCGTTCGGCATCATCGGGCTGGAGACCGCGCTGCCGCTCACCTACGGCGAACTGGTGGCGAAAGGGGTGATCTCCCTGCCGGAACTGGTGAAGAAGTTCACCGCGGGACCGGCGGAGATTCTCGGTATGGAGAACTACAGCCTGGCGGAGGGGAATCCCGCCGATCTGGTCGTATTCGACCCGGAGGAGCGCTACACGATCGACAAGGAGAAGTTCAAATCGAATTCGCGTAACACGCCGTTCGACGGTTGGGAAGTTCAGTGCCGCGTCAAGCTGACCATGGTCGGCGGAAAGATCGTCTATCACGAATGATGCGGACTCTTGCGGAAATCCTCCCCGGAATCATCGAATTCCGCCACGCCCTGCACCGGATACCGGAGATGGCGGGGCGGAGTTCGAAACGTCGCGCGCCATCCGGGAGCGTCTGGCCAGACTGGATCTGGAGGTGCTGCCTCCGTTTCTCGGGACCGATGTCGTGGCGATTCTGCACGGACGCGGGCCCGGGCGGAACGTCACACTCCGGGCGGATATCGATGCTCTGCGGGTCCATGAGGAAACCGGCGCCGCCTACGCCTCCCGTCACGACGGCAGGATGCACGCCTGCGGCCACGACGGCCACGCGGCGATGGTGATGGGGGCGGCGGAGCTGCTCGCCTCGCGGCGCGACAGTTTTGACGGCAGTGTCCGTTTCGTCTGGCAGCCGGGGGAGGAGAATCGGGCGATGGGGCGCGATCTCATCGAGGCCGGTGCGCTGGAGAATCCGCGCGCCGATCTGGTGACCGCGCTTCACGGCATGCCCGGACTGCCGGTCGGTGTGCTGGCGTTGCGGAATGGAGCGATGATGGCGTCGTGCGCTCACTTCAAGGTGACGATCCGGGGCAGGGGAGGCCACAGCAGCCGCCCGCATCAGGCGGTTGACCCGGTGGTGGCGGCGGCGGCGGTTGTTGTCGAACTGCAGAGCGTAGTCTCCCGGCGGATCGATCCGCAGCAGGCCGCAGTGCTCAGCGTCTGCCGGATTGCCGGTGGCGAACTGGCCAACGTGATTCCCGACGAGGTGGTGCTCGAAGGCACCGCTCGCGCGCTCGACATGAATGTCGCCGCCGCGCTGGAGTCGGGATTGCGCGAGGTGGTCGACGCGGTTTCGCGGGCACACCGGACAAGCTGTGAAATCGATTACAGACTCTCCTATCCGGTGACGTTCAATGCGCCGGAGCCGACGGCGCTTGCCCGCCGGGTGATCCGGGAGACGGTGGGGGAGGGGCGGTTCATCGAACTTGCCGAGTCGTCGATGGGGGCGGAGGATTTCTCCTGGTATCTGCGGCGCTATCCCGGCGTCTATGTGAAGCTGGGGACAGGAGAGGATTGCCCGGCGCTGCACAATTCGAAGTTCGATTTCCCCGATGCCGCACTGGCGGCGGGAATCGAATACCTGGTCAACTTTACATCAGCCGGATTAATGACAGAGTGAACTACTATTTTCATGTCCCTTTCTGCCGGAGCAAGTGCGGTTACTGCGCTTTCTATTCCGAACCGAAACCTTCCACCCATATGATCGGGCGCTACCTCGAACGGATCGAATCCGATCTGGAGGCGTATGAACCGGAGGGTCCGTGTGAAACCATCAACTTCGGCGGCGGCACTCCCACGCTGCTCACCACCGCCCAGCTGGAACGGCTCTTCCGGGCGATCGAGAAGCGGCTGAAACCGGAGGAAACGACCGAGATCTCCATTGAGGCCAATCCGGAGACGCTCGACCGGGAGAAGGTGCAGCTGATCCGCAGCTTCGCCAACCGGATCAGTCTCGGCGTGCAGTCGTTCCGGCCGAAGTTCCGCGACACGCTCGGTCGCGACTGCTGCCAGAAGGCGCTCCGGCAGGCGATTGAACTCATTGCGGAGGCGAAATTTCCGCACTGGAACTGCGACCTCATCTACGCGATTCCCGGGCAGAAGGGGGCGGATTTCCGTCACGATCTGGAGGAGGCGTTCGCCACCGGCGCCGACCATGTCTCCTGTTACAATCTGACTCCGGAGGAGGGGGCCAGGCTCAGCGACCGGCTCATCCCGGACAAGGAGGATTCCGTGAAGATGTGGAAAAAGGCGGGGGAGCTGGCCGAAGCGGCCGGATTTCACCGTTACGAGATCAGCAACTACGCGAAGAAGAACGGCGAGTGTCGGCACAACGTCAACGTCTGGCGCGGCGGACTGCTGAAGGGATTCGGTCCGGCTGCCGCGAGTTTCGACGGCAGAAAACGTTCGATCCAGCCGGAGTCGATCCGCAGCTGGCTGCGCCGGTCGGTGCCCGAGTTCGACGAGATTCCGCTGGGGATCGCCTCAACGAGATCTTCGTCATCAATCTGCGGACCGCGAACGGATGGACACCGAAACTCTGGAAAACCGTTCCGGAGGCCGACTCCTGGCACCGCCGGGTGGAGGCTGCCCGGAAGGCCGCGTCGAAGACCTCCGACTCCTTCTTCGAAATCTCATCGCATCGGATCCGGCTGACCGAAGAGGGGATGCTCTTCTGGAACTCGGTTGCGGAGAGTATCATATGAGTCTGGAATCCACCCCCTATGAGCCGTCGCGCCGCTATCTTCTGGAGATCGCCTACGACGGCACCGGTTACAGCGGCTGGCAGATTCAGCCGCACCGGGTCGCCGTGCAGCAGCGGGTGCAGGAGGTGCTCTCCAAACTGTATGCCGGGCTGCCGATCCATCTGATCGGCAGCAGCCGCACCGATGCCGGCGTGCACGCGCAGCGGTTCGCCGCCTCCTATCTCACGCCGGTGCGGCCGGAGATTCCGCCGGAGAAGGTGTTGCGGGCGTCCAACCGGCTGCTGCCGCCGGACATCAAACTCCGGAGCATCCGCGAGGTGCCGCTGGAGTTTCACGCCCGCTACGACGCGCTGGGGAAGGCCTACACCTACGTGCTCAACCTCGGCGAACCGTCGCCCTTTTCCGACCGTTACACCTGGCGGCCGATTCACCGGATCGACGTGGAAAAGCTCCGCGCCGCCGCGCCGGTGTTGACCGGGACGCATGATTACTCCAGCTTCGTCGTGGAACGCAGCATGATCGAGGAGGCGGTGCGGACCATCTATCGAATCGACGTGCAGGAGTTCGATCGATTCTGCTGTGTGACCTTCGTCGGAAATGGATTCCTCTACAAGATGATCCGCTGTCTGATGGGGACCCTGGAGGCGGCCGGCGCAGGGAAACTCACGCCCGGGGATGTGCGGAGGATTCTGAACGCGTGCGACCGCGCTGCCGCACCGGAAACCGCGCCTCCGCAGGGATTGTTTCTGATGAAGGTGTTTTATTCGCCGGAGGAGCGCGATTCCTTCCGGCTGGAATCTCTGCCGTTCTGCTGAACACAGGAGGGGGTATGCCGGGAGAAAAAGTGCCGGAAAACACAATTCATCTCACGTTGAACCGGTATTGCGGATATGATTTCCGCTTCTGCATTTTCCTTGAGTCATACCAGCGAGGATGATCCTGGCAAGCTTTATTACCGGAATTTCTGGAAAATCATCTACATCTTTTCCGGCAGCTGCCGCAAGTTCATCGACGGTGAAAGTTACGAGGTCCGGCCGAATATGCTTCTGCTGGTACATCCCGAGGAGCGAACCCGTTTCGAGGTGCCTCCGGGGGAGAAGCTGGAACTTTGCAATGTCATTTTTGCGCCGGAACTGATCGAATTCGGACGGCCTCTGCTGGAATCCCACGTGGAATTCATGAACTTCTTCAAGCCGGTCAAGCCGGTTCTCAACCGGGCTCAGCGCAGACGGCTCTACATGCAGGATGCGGAACCGGTGGCGGGAAATCTGATTCGCTCCATGCTACGGGAATTCGAACAGGTCAAACCCGGTTATCGGAGCATCATACGGCTTCAGCTGGTGGAGCTTCTCTGCCGGATGGCCCGGCGGAGTGAACGGATGTTGCGCCGAAGCAACGGCGAGATGATGGCAAAACAGGCTGCCGATTATATCAGTGAACACTATCGGGAACTTCAGAATGCCGATGAGCTGGCCGGGAAGTTCGGAGTCAGCCGGCAGTATCTGCATCGGATTTTTTCCCGATTTTACGGCTGTTCCGTCAACCGGGCTCTCTGTCGACATCGGCTGATGGTCGCCTGCCGCCTCCTGCAGGAGGCTCCGTTGCGGAGCATTTCGGAAATCTGCTATGCGGTCGGATTCAATGATCTCTCATATTTCTACCGGAAATTCCGTGAGGAGTTCGGCTGCGTCCCGGGCGAGATGAGGAGGAACGCCATGCCGGCAGCAACGGAGGAGGGGCGGTAACGCAGGGGCCCGCCGCGCCGCAACTCTTCAGTTTCTGCGGGCGGCCAGAAAGTTGTGCAGCGCTTCCAGACCGCTGAGAAATCCGTTCCGCCGTTCCTCCGAGAGAGTATTCAGAAAGTCGGCGGTGACATGGTCGAAGTTCTTTTCCCCTTCCAGAAAGCGCTTGCGGCAGTTCTCTGCGAGGCGGATGGCCACCGCCCGGCGGTCCTGTGGATTGTGATCCCGGCAGAGCACATCCTTGCGGACCAGCGCGTCGACCATTTCGGAAGCTGCGGCGGGGGTGATGTTGAGTGATTCCGCGAGTACTTTGAGTGTGACGCCCTCAGGAAATTCCCGGTTCAGGACGTAGACGATCTTGATCATCCGCAGTTGATTGAACGTGAGATTGAGAAAGGTCTGATCGATCAGACCGGCGTTGATATTCCGCATCCAGTCGGTCGCTTCGAACAGCGTCCGCCATACTCTGGTCGTCTCTTCGCGTTTCATAGAGTGTTTTCCCGCAGAAAAAAGTTAGGTTTCCAATAACTTAATACTTCCCTGATATTTTTGCAAATCCGGAGCGAACTTTTTTATCACGTTTTCCCAATTTGCGGAAATCTCGACCGCCGGGGTTGCATTTTTGCTCCCGGCGTCCTATAGTTAGCAGAGAAACAATGCAATGTGAACAGGGAGGATTCATGCGGAGTTTGGTGGTGAAGGGAGGAGCCGGGATCAGCGGCTCCGTGACGGTTTCCGGCAACAAGAACGCGGCTCTGCCGATGATTGCGGCGCTGCTGCTTACCGACGAGGAGACGGTGCTGCGAAACGTGCCGGACATTCTCGATGTCCGCACCATGCTCGATATCGCCGGGGAACTGGGGGCGGAATTCACCTTTGAAAACCACGTTCTGCGCCTGCGCTGTACGAAGATCCGGACCACCTGCGTGCCGCGGGAAATGTGTGCAAGAAACCGCACGAGCATCCTGTTCGCCGCGCCGCTTCTGGCCCGCTGCGGCCGTGCCGAACTCTATCCGCCGGGCGGGGATGTGATCGGACGCCGCCGGCTCGACGGTCATTTCTACGGACTCATCAAGCTCGGCGCTGCGATGTCCGCCGTCGACACCTACCAATTCGAAGCCACGGCCGGCCTGAAGGGGCGGGAGCTCTTTCTCGACGAAGCGAGCGTCACCGCCACGGAGCAGATTCTGATCGCCGCCGCAACCGCGAAGGGGCGCACTACGCTGTACAACGCCGCCTGTGAGCCGCATGTGCTGGATCTTGCCAGGCTGCTCAATTCGATGGGGGGCGAAGATCTCCGGCGCCGGGAGCAACACCATCCGGATCGACGGTGTCGAACGACTGCACGGCACAGATCACACCGTTGTGGGGGATCACATCGAGGCGGGCAGTTTTCTTGCGCTTGCGGCGGCGACGGGAGGGGAGATTACCGTCCACGGAACGGTGCCGCGTCACTACTGGATGCTTCGCCGCGTCTTCGAGCGTCTCGGCGTGTCGATGGAGCTGCACACCGACCGGATCTTTCTGCCGGGCGGCCAGGAGCCGCACATCGAGTGTGATTTCGGCGGTCACATTCCGCAGATATCGGACGGCCCCTGGCCGCAGTATCCGTCGGACATGATGAGCTGCACGATCGTTGCCGCGACACAGAGCCGGGGAACGGTGATGTTCTTCGAAAAGATGTTTGAAAGCCGCATCTATTTCGCCGACCGGCTGATCAGCATGGGGGCAAACGCGATCGTCTGCGATCCACATCGAGTGGTGATCACCGGGAAGGCGCAGCTTCATGCGGTAACGATGTCCAGTCCCGACATCCGGGCGGGCATGGCGATGGTGATCGCTGCGCTCTGCGCCCGCGGCGAGAGTACCATCCATTCTGCCGAGGTGATCTACCGCGGCTATGAAAACCTCGTGGAGAAGCTCACGGGGCTCGGTGCCGACATTTCCGAACTTGTCAGTCGATGACTCTCTTCGGGAAAGTGGTGGAAAACTCGCCGCCGGGGATTGCCGAAGCGGGGAAGATGTGCTATTTTAATAAGACGCATAAACGCGTTCGTCAGGGAAATGAGTTACGTTGCACGACTGAAAAAATTCTGCTGGTTTTTCGCCAAACTCGCCATCGCGGGGGGAATTGTCGTCTATCTGGTGCTGCGCAATCCGACGGAAATTCTCGACGGTTTCCGAAATTTCCGGTATGCCTGGCTTCTGCCGGCGCTGGCGGTCTATCTTTTCATATGCTGGTGTGCACCTGGCGCTGGTACCGGCTCACCCGCATTCTGCATGTACAGCTGGGCAGATTCGAGGCGCTTTCGCTGACCATGCAGGGGTATTTCTTTTCGCTGGTGATTCCCGGCGGCGCGATCGGCGGGGATGTGGTGAAGATGGGAGTGCTTACCCGACGGTCGCGGGCCGGGGAGAAAATGGAAGGCGCATTCACCATCCTGATGGACCGCATTGTCGGAATGATTGCGCTCTTCATGCTCGCTCTGATTCTGCTCGGGCCGGCGGTACCGCTGCTCATGCGGATCGATGTCCCGGGGCTGAATCTTACTGACGGGATGCGGGAGATTCTGATTCTCGGTCTCGGCTGCCTCTGTGTCGCCGGCCTCGGAGCGAGCTGTGTGATCTTCTTCCACCGGCTGTTGGAGCGGCTGCCGCTGTTCGGGCGTCTGATGCACTGGGGCGATCGGATTTCCGGCGGTATGGTGACGCGGCTCACCCGTGCGACCGACACCTACCGCCACTCCTGGAAGGAGCTTTCGATACTGACGGTGCTCAGCGTTTTCTTCATCCACCTGATGACCTCGCTGACCTTCTGCATTCTGTTGATCGGACTCGGCATCGAAGTGCCGCTTTTTGCACTGATCGTGGCGACGACCATCGGGAACATTGTCGGGTTGATTCCGCTTTTTCCCTCCGGAGTCGGCGGGCGTGACGTGGCGACAATCACCATACTTGTTGCCGGGGGAGTTGCCGCGGGCGATGCGAAGACCGGTCAGCTGATCTACACGGCGATCGTGCTGTTTTTCAATCTGATCGGCGGGGTTTTCTTCCTCATCGATCCGGGCCGCCGGGAAACGGAACAGCTGCTGGAACGTGAATTGGACAGTGAATCATGAGAGACCTGCAACTTGAAATCAATTTTGCGAAACACGGCAACCGTTTTCGCGAGGCGCTGAATCGGGGGAATTCGTCCTGCTGATCGAAAACGCCTCTCCGGGGCGGGACAACGATCCGGCGGCGAGCGCCGACCGGTTGGCCGCACTGGAGTCCGCCGTCCTCGGCATCGAAGGAGTCAACGCTGCGCTTGCGATCACCGACCGCTACCACAATCTCGACGTCTGGCGGGCGGCGGAGTACGCCAGCGCGCTCTCTCCGGAGAATCGCGACCGGCATGTGATCTACCTTTCCGGACGGGACACTTCGCCGGAGGAGGTGCACAATCTCGCGGTTATCGCGGGCAATGCGGGGAACTGCAACATCGTTCCGGTGACGGGCAGCGCGCTGCCCGGCGATACCGCGCGCGAGTGCCGCCGCCGTACCTTCACCGAGAGCGTCGAAATTCTGCGGATGCTCGGTGGCGGAACCGGGGATGTCGGATTCTTCACAGGGGCGACCGTCAATCCCTTTCAGTATACCCCTTACACGTTGATGGGGCAGTATTTCAAATTGGTCAAGAAGATCAATTGCGGAGCGTCGTTCATCGTGACGCAGGCGGGGTGGGACATGCTCAAACTCCAGTCTCTGCGCTGGTATTTCATCGGGCGGAGTCTCTTCTACCCGATGATCGCGCGACTGGTGCTGCTGACTCCGGACAAGGTGGAACGCATTCTTGCCGGAGAGTATCCGGGGATCAACATTTCCGGCGATTTCCGGAAGATTCTGGAGAAGGAGCTTCACTATTCGGTCAATCAGTTTGAATCCGCTCAGCTCCGCCGTCTGGAACTTCAGGCCGCCGGCTGCCGTCTGCTGGGATTCAGCGGCATCCAGCTTGCCGGAGCGGAGTTGCCGAGCCGGGCGAAAATCGCCGCCGAACGGATCGCCGGGGCTCTGCGGGAGTTCACCAGTTTTGAACAGTGGATCGACGAATACAACTCCTATCTGGCCCGGACCGAAATGGCGCCGTTTTCCAGCAGTTTCTATCTGTACGACCGGACACTGCATCGACCGTATCCGGAAGGTGAGCTGTCGGTTCCCAACGACATCGGCGAAGCGAAGATTTCCGGCGGGGAGAAATTCGGATTCCGGTTGCGCAGATTTCTCTTCGCCCATGCCGATCGGCAGCGCGCCGGAAGCGGGCGGCTCTTCAAAAAGCTGCTGGCCGGTTGCCGTTCGTGTGCGAACTGCCGGCTGCCGCTCACGGAATATGTCTGCACGGAGAACTGCCCGAAACGATTGTCAAACGGACCGTGCGGCGGAGTCCGTCCCCGCGGAGAGTGTGAACTCGGCGGCGGAGAATGCGTTCACAGCCGGATCGTCAGGATGGCGCACTGGAACCGCACCCTGCAGAAACTGGAAGACACTTTCCCCGGGGCGGGGAGAGGATAAACGATATAACGGAAATGAGGTGAAATATGGCTCAGTTGCTGCCGTTCCACGGCCTGTTGCCGTCGGTCGAGCGGGTTGCCGCCGTCGCCGCGGTTCCCTTACGATGTGGTCAGTTCCCGCGAAGCCGCGGAACTGGCGAAAGACAATCCCTGGTCGTTTCTGCACGTTTCCCGACCGGAGATCGATCTGGAACCGGGGATCGATCTGCACGATGAACGGGTTTACGCGCAGGCGGCTGCGGCGTTTCAGAGACTCTGCCGCGAAGTGCCGCTGACACTGGACAAGGAGGAACACCTCTACGTCTACCGGCTGGTGATGAACGGGCGGGCGCAGACCGGAGTGCTCGGCGCTGCTTCCGCCGAGGAGTACCGCCCGGCATCATCAAAAAGCATGAGAAGACCCGGCAGGACAAGGAGGACGACCGCACCCGCCACGTGATGGAGCTGCGTTCGCACACCGGCCCGGCTTTCTTCACCTATCGGGACAGGGAGGAGATCGACGCCCTGATCGACCGGGAGACGGCGAAAAAGCCGCTTTTCGACTTCACCGCGCCGGACGGGATTCAGCATACGCTCTGGCGGCTGGATGAAAAGGCCAGCCGGGAGCTTTCGAAGCTGTTCGCCGACCTCGTGCCGGTCTTCTATATCGCCGACGGGCACCATCGCAGCGCGGCTGCGGCGCGTACCGCCGCCGAATGCGCGCCGAAGAATCCGAACCACACTGGTAAAGAGGATTATAACTACTTCCTGACGGTGGCGTTTCCGGCGACGCAGCTGCGGATCCTGCCCTACAACCGGGTGGTGCGCTCGCTCAACGGGAACAGTCCGGCGGGATTTTTAACGCTGGTGGGCGAGAAGTTCCAGATCACGCCGGCCGAGGATGGGGAAGTTGCCCGTTCCGGGGAGTTCAAGTTCTACATGGCGCATGAGTGGTACCTGGCCCGGCCGAAATTCGATGTCGCTTCGCTCGGCGTCATTGAGCGTCTTGATGTCAGCATTCTGCAGGACAATGTTCTTGCGCCGATTCTCGGCATCGAGGATCCGCGCACCAGCCGGGAGATCGACTTCATCGGCGGAATCCGCGGCATCGGTGAACTGGAGAAACTGGTCGATTCCGGCCGGTATGCGATCGCTTTTTCAATGTATCCCACTACGGTGGAACAGCTGATGGCGATTGCCGACGCGGGGGCCATCATGCCGCCCAAATCGACCTGGTTCGAACCGAAGCTTCGTGACGGGCTGGTCTGCCACAACTTCTGAGCTTCTGATGGATAGTGCGCCGCATCCGGATTTTCTGCCGGGTGCGGCGTTTTTTGTCGGGGAGGATCACACCTCTACGGAAAGTCCGTCGAAGGCGACTTCGATTCCATGAGGGGCGAAGAAGGCTTCGAGATCGGTATGAAGCGCTTTGCCGTTGTGGGAGAAATGGTTGACGAAAACTCTGGTTTCGGAGGTGAGGCAGCCGAGCTCCGCAAGGCGGTCGCGGAATGCGAGGACGGTATTGACTCCCATATGGCCGTCGCGCAGATCGGGCGTGCCGAGGGCACAGGTGCAATCGAGTGAGACCAGGTCGAGGCGGACTCCTTTCAGGCATTCCCACTCCGATTCGGCGAGATAGCCGGTGTCGTTGGCGAGCAGGAAGTTTTTTCCGCCACGGCGGATGACGTAGATCAGACCATTGAGCCCGGGACAGTGGTTGGCGCGCAGCGGCAGAAGTTCGATCTCTCCGTCACGGAGCCACTCTCCGGGAGCGGCTGGAAGCGGCTGGAGGCGCAGATCGCGCAGATCGTAGATGTTGTTGCTGTGGGAGGCAACGAAGGAGAGAATGGCGCAGAAGATGCTGGGCGCGCCGATGATTGTGAGGTCGTGCGTCACCTGACTGTACCACGGTGAGCGCCGCCAGCAGAATTCAGCCGGGGAAAGATGATCTTCGTGCGGATGCGTGAAGATCACCCGTTCGAGCCGGGTGAGGTCGATCTGAAACTCTGCGACCTGCCGGAAGGCGTCCGGACCGAAATCGACCATGGTGTCGGAGTCGACAAGGTAACTGCACCGGCTGCGGAACTCTTTGCCGCCCAACTTTTTCGCCCGGGCGCAGAGAGGGCACTCACACCAGAGAGCCGGAATGCCTTCCGCCGCCGCCGTGCCGAGAAATGTCACTTTCATCGTAAACGGATTTTCCTTTTTTGAGATTGCGGTTGCGTTACAATACACTCCCGATGAAAGAAAAGCAATCCCGCAAAACATCTTCCCCGTTTTTTCCAGCCCGGAGCCGGTTCCGCACAACCGCCGTCGTTGTGTCGGCTTCCGGTCGGACTGGGAGGCATGAAAACGGGCAGAAAACCTGTATCGCAGAATTTTTCAAACGGGTCGACTCTCTTGTTCGGCCGCAATTTGTTTGCGCAGACGTTCCGCACAGGCGTCGAGAAACGGGATCCACTCTTCCGGTGCGATAAAGGGGTTTCCCGTATCTGGCCCGATGCGGGCCGCCTTGCCGAGCGTGTCGTTGCACTGCACATGATTGCCGAGTGGAACGTCGACCCGCTCCCGTTTCAGCCGCTCAAGACCGGTGAAGAATTTCTCCCGGCAGTCAAAGGAAAGGCCATAGCGGTTCAGAAACTCCGCCGTCATGGAGTTGACGCCGACTCCGCCGTGCATGGCCGCCCGGTATTTGACGCCTTTTTCCTCGGTGTCGAAGAAAAAGGACATGGTTCCGGGGGTATGGCCCGGGGTCGACAGGCAGAGAATTTCCGTGGAGCCGAGGCGGATGATATCTCCGTCGTGAAGCGCGTGATCCGGCTCGAATGTCTCCGTGTAGGCGAAGCCCAGTTCCCGCGCCCATGTGAGATCCAGCGTGCCGTTGGCGTAGTCGATGTCGTCCGCGCCGAGAAAGGTCTCGGCATGCGTGAGTTCGAGCAGGTGCCCGGTTGCTCCGAGATGATCGTAATGGCCGTGGGAATGGATCACATAACGGATGTCCCGGAGGTCGAATCCGAGTTCCCATATGGATTCGATGACGTGATGCAGCGTGTGAGGGTATCCGGAATCCAGCAGAATCAGACCCTCTTCCGTCGCGATCAGGTGGGAGGAGGCCGGTTCCGTTCCGACGAAGTAGATGTTGCCGCAGATTTTGAACGGTTTGATGTGATTCATTTCACTTCCCTGTAGTAGATGAGAGTGACGGAACGCGGGGTATTCATGACGATCGGAAGCCCGGCGGAGAGTTCACTGCCCCTGACGCGACGGAGAGAGCCGTCGAAGTATTCCAGTTCGTATTCCGCCGTCGGATGAATTTCGGAGAGGGGGAAATTCATCTGCACCTCCAGACACTGCGGGCGTCGGAACGCGAGAACATAACCGCACCCGCTTTCCGGCACGTGAACCTGATATGCGCACCAGACGGCGGGATTGTCCGGTCGTTCCGTCAGCGGGTAGAGATTGCCGTCGATCAGCAGGTCGCGGAGCCGTTTCTGGTGGCGGAGCATGGTGCGGTGATATTCCCAGTCGTATGCGTCATCCTCCGGAACGGTTCGACTGTCGTACTGCCAGATCTTGTTGGAAACGCCGGTCCCGGAACAGCTCAGAAAGTCGTAGGGGTCGTGTTCCGGCATCCAGGTGAATCCCGCGTGAAGCGGGACCCAGTCGTGCAGGTAGAGATTCTGAACCTGAATGTATTCCCGGAGATAGTTCAACAGGCAGGCGTAGTCGCTCTGGCAGAGCGGCCAGCTGTAGGTGAGTGCGAGATAATCGAGCCGCCGGCCGCCGGAAGCGCAGTTGTCGAACGGCATGTCCGGGAATTCCTGATGGAGCCGTTCCCACAGTTCATAATGGCCGGCTACATATTTCATTTCCGCGACGCCGATCCGGTCCGGTGCATCCATTGCAGCCCAGAAGGGGAGGGTATTGAAGTTGAAATCCTCCCGGTAGATGTCGATTCCCTGCTCCTGAATCAGCGTTCTGAGCGTATCGAAGATGTAGTTCCGTGCGTCCGGATTGCCGAGATCCAGCATATAAATGCCGCCGTCGCCGAAGGTTTTGAGCCATTCCGGGTGTTCGGTGAGAATGGTGCCGCGGCAGAGCGGATGGATCCGTTCCGGTTCGAACCAGGCGAGAAATTTCATTCCCGCCTTTCGCGCGGCGTCGCTGACCGGCCTGAGGCCGTTCGGATGCGGAACGGAGTTGATCTCCCAGTTTCCGACCCGTCGCGGCCAGTCGGAGCGGCCTCTTTTCTGCTGCTCTTTCTCATCGAGAAAGTGGGGGCAGGGGCCGGGGTAGCCACTCCACCCGGCATCCACCCAGAATACTTCGTAAGGGAGCTGATGCTTTTCGATTGCGGCGATTCGGTCGAGCATTTTTTCGGAAGAGAGACCGCCCCAGGTGACGAAGGAGACCGGAGGTTTGAGGAGATTCCCTGCGGAATCGCGCGGGGCATGGTGGGCGATCATGAAACGACGGTGTTCATTCTGCGCGTCGCGGATGCTCTTTTCGCCGCGGAAATGAAGAAAGAAACCGATCTGGCGGAGCTTCTCGCCGGGAAGCATCCGGAAGCAGGTGCGCAGCATGGAGAGAGAAATTCGATAGTGGTGCAGGTTGTAGAAGACCGAATTATTCTCTGCAGGAATCTCGATGACCGCCTTCCACGCTCCGCCCCAGCCGACGCCGATGTTCATGCCGTCGGATTCTCCGGTGTCGATGCCGAAATAGGGGAGAAAAGTTGAACTTGGCCGCCCCTCGCTGGACTCCATGACGAAACGATTGGATCCGGTGCGGGTCCAGAGCTCGCGTTGCTGCGGAATGAAGTCATTGATGTCGGCGCAGGAGCCGAGATTGTAACGGACGGTGATGTGGGTGCCGTCCTGCCAGTCCGGCATTACAAGGTTCTGCGGCGGAAGATCCTCCAGCAGATCCAGCGAGTGGAACTCCTCGATCAGTCCGCCCGGTTCCGAACCGGAGTATTCCAACCAGGGCAGACATTCTATGATGGGAAACGTTCGGTAGATGCGCATATTCAGGCGCAGAACCAGTTTGCCCGGATCGATATCATAGACGATTTCCCGTTCTTCCCAGTGCTCCTTTCTACTGACGGATTCCCGGAAGTTGAGGGTATCGGAAGTCAGCAGTTTTCCGTCGTAGAGCAACGAAAAGAGCCTTTTCCGCCTTCTGTTCTGAGCGAAAAGTTGTTGTACAAAACTGTCCCGTCTGGTGAAAGAATCCATTTTTCAGCCCTTCCTTATTGGTTTCCGGATGCGATTTCACGATACAAAATTGTTCCTGCGCTTCCTCCCGGGCTGATTGCCTGTGCGATCCCGAGGCCGGCGCGCCGGCGGACCGGTTCATCTCAGGCTGAGGCCGACAATGCCCAGTGTGACGGCGATCAGCCCGATCCATCCCGCGAACGGGAACCGTTCTTTCAGATGTACGGTACTGTAAATGGTGAAGCCGATAATGCAGACACCGATCGGAATCGGATACCCGATGGAACCTGCACCCGCTTCTGCGACAAGATTCAACCCATTGTAAAAGAAGAAATAGTTGCTCAGACAGAACAGCAGGAGGAGCAGCAGGCCGATCTTCCATTCCGCGGGTCTGGCGGGCCGCCGCAGCGCCGGATCGAACCTCAGACAGAGCAGAAAACCCGCCGCATTGCCGGTCATGCAGGAGAAGGTACGGAAGACGCTCCCGGAATCCGCCGTGATCTGCCAGTAGGAAGGCAGGCTGTTGCAGCATTGCGTCATGCCTGCGAGCAGGAATGCCCCGAATGCCGGGATGAGCCAGCGCGTCCGGGCGGAGCGGGGACAGCCCGTGCCGGGATTCCGGGTTGCTCCCAGCAGCAGGATTCCGCAGAGAATCGCAGCGATTCCCAGCAGTCTCCAGAGGGGGAGCGGGACATTGAAGAAGAGTACGCCCATCAGAAACGGAGCCAGCAGTCCTGACTGCATCATTCCCCAGACGACGCCGTTGTGGCCGAACCGCATGGCGCGTGCGGTCAGCACGTAATTGAAATAGTTCGCCACGCCTGCGGCGAAGTGAAGCAGAAAAACGGTCAGCAGAATTTTCGCCGGGAGTTCCGGCCGGTCGTCCGGCAGGAACAGAATCGGAATGCTGATGAGAGCGGCTCCTGCTGAGGAGATCATCTGGATGATGTTATAGTTCAATTGATGCGATGCGCAGAGGCTGACGGCAATGCCGATCGCAACCCAGCAGATCCCGGCGAGAATGAGCAGAACGATTCCTGAAATCATTTTGTCAGTGGAAGTATTGTTTTTCTTTGTTTCTATATTATATTACAAAAGAGGAAAATTGGTATGTTGAATCAGGGAAATAATATGTCATATTACGGAAGATCGGAATATTTTCGGCATCTTCGCGTCGAGCGGCTGGATGGTGATGTGACCCCGGTGTTTTCCGATTATCTGAGAACGGTGCGCACTCTGCCGTTTACGGTGGTGACCTGTCAGGAGCGACTTGAAGGCTTTCCATACCACGGCAGCAGCTGCATCTTCGAGGACGAAGGGGAGATTCATGCGGAGGGCGCTTCCTGCTGGGTAATTCCCGCGGGGGTGCGCCACCGGTTTCTCGCCCTGGACGAAGGCCACCTGAGTATCTGGGGCCATTTCAACTTCTTTCTGGAGCCCAACTGGAACATCCTCCGTTTCTACCGGGTTCCCCGGCTGCTGGAGGGGGAGATTCGGGAGCGGATCTGTGGGCTGGTCCGGATCCTGGCAGAGAACCGACACGAGACGCTGTCGGAGGTCTGCCGGTTGAAACGGGCGGAATTCGAACTGCTGGAACTCATTCTCGAACAGAGCGAACCGCGTCTCGGGCTGCAGGATTTCCGGACGGCTTATCTGGACTTTCTCCCGCTTCTGGGGTATATCCGGGCGCATCTGGCGGAATCCCCCGGTCTGGATCGGCTGGCCCGTGAGTTCGGCACCTCCCGCTCGTCACTGGAGAAAAAGTTCCGGAAGGCGTTCGGCGTTTCCATCGGAAAATTCCTGTTGAACAGCCGTCTTGCCGAAGCGGCCAAGCTGCTGCGAGATGAATCGGTCTCCTGCGCGGAAGCGGCCGATGCGACCGGTTTTGCAAATCAGTTCGCGTTCAGCAAGGCATTCCGGAAAGCGTTTCAACTGTCGCCGCAGGAGTACCGGCGGAACCGCGTTGGCTGAGGGCGCATTTTCTCCGGAATCCGGCTGGCATTCAGCGGACCGGAACGATATATTCCTCACATAGTCGACCGGGCAGGCAATATGCGGAAATTACAGACCGGTGTTTCGTTGTTCCGCTGACGGGTTCTCTTCCCTTTTTGTGAAATTATGGCTGTGTTACCAGACATTTTTCGCGAAAGAAAAGCGGTTACACGGAACATCTTCTTTTGCTTTTACTGTCTCAGCGCCTGTTTTTTTCGGAATCCTTCCAGCAGAACCTGCTTCCGGTCGGTATTCGGGGCCGGACGGATATTCCTGTGATCGGGACCGGCTTTTTCCACATCCCAGACGGAGGCTTCGCGGAAGGCGTGATAGCTCCAGTCCCAGTGATAATCCTCGAAGATTTCGATGAGATCGTGCAGATATTGCGCCGCTCCCGGCGCCCAGGTGATGGCGGAGAATTCTCCGACGTAGATGCGGGCGCCGTAGCGCAGCTGGAAATCGCGGACCGGCTGAAGAATCTGCCGCAATTTCTTCTGATCGAACTCTTCTCCGTTGATGAGACCGGGATAGACGACCGGTTTTTTCTCCGGGCCGGAGCTTTCCATCCTTCGAATAGACGCGCTGATGGGTGAATTGAAACGGCTGATACATGTGAACTTCATAGATGATGTTCAACAGATCGACCGGTTTCAGCAGGTGGAAGGTATCCGGCGAATTGGAGAGATTGGCGGCGATGATGATCGGCCGGGTGGAGTCGATTTTGCGAATCTCCTCCGCCGCCTGTTTCTGCAACGTCTCAAAGTCGTGTCGGGCAAACCGTTTCTGATTGGGTTCGTTGATGAGTCCGTAGCCCCACACGGCCGGATTGTTTCGGAAGCGGAGCGCAATCTTCTTCCAGAGCTCAACAAAATATTCGGCATAGCGGGTCTCGTGGAACATCGCCATCTCACGGTTTGCGTATCTGCCGCCCGGATAGGTGTGAAGATCGATCACAAAACGAATGCCGTATTGTTCGTAGCCGATGCGGAACATGGTTTCAAAATGATCGAGTTTGCGATTGATCCAGCGGTCGAATTCCTCCAGATCGCGGTCGGTGCCCACCTTGTGCCAGTTGCGGATAATCTGAGCGCGGACCAGATTGACGTTCCAGCTCCGGAGCGTGGCGAAATCATCCTTCGTAAGATTTCTCGCGGGGGACATCATTCCCCGCAGCGGCGGTGTGCGCGGATCTCATCGCTGTAACGGGCGGTAAACTGCCGGTTCGGCGGGGAGAACAGCTTGTGAAAACGGAGGGAGGCCAGATCGAATTCCACCTCGCCGGAGCTGTCCTGCAGGCCCAGTTTCAGGAACGCTTTGCCCTGCGGTTTCCCGACGAGAGCGAAAAAGGAGAGTTCCTGCCAGTCGAACGTGCCGGAGAATTTCCGGATTCCCGGCCAGAAATCTTTTCCGGCCGAATCGCGGTAGTGCAGCATGAACTTGACTCCGTTCCACTCCTGAGGCGGTCTGGAAACATTTTTCGCTCTGGCACGAATTGAGAATTCGATCATGCAATCGGCGCTGGACGAAAGATCGAACTCCGCAGAAGCGCAATGTTGGCCGCTCTTGTTCTCCGGCGAGACGGAGAACTTCAGGAAACGCCCCTCGGAGAGTTTCGCTTCACGACAGAGATTCCACTTGAGATTCAAAGATTCCGCGTTCCCCGCAAGGGCGGCAAACAGAATCACGTTGCAGAGGAGATTCTTATACTTCATCATTTTCTTTCTTCCCTCACCATCAATATTGATAATGCAGATATTTTCTGTCGTCCTCTCCATCGGTAAATGGAGAATTTTCAAATGGATGAATCGTGTCGTTCAGGTGATATGCGGCAACGTGTCCATCGAGGTGGAGCGCATTGGCCGATTTCTGATGGCGACCGGCGACGATGCCGAAACCGGTATTCTGGAAACGGTCGACCTGCCAGCGGAAATAGCCGTTTTCCTCCATGGCAAGACCTGAGGCCTCCTGCTGCCAGGTGTCCGCCAGCAGGATTTTGAGGGAGGGGGATTTGAAATAGCCGAGCTTGAAGGACTGCAGCCGGGCGACCTGATACAAATGGCTGTTGATTCCGTAGTGCGGTTTGATGATCCACCAGCCGGCGCCTCCACCGGTTTCCGTTCCGGTCAGATCGTAGCGGCCAGTCATCGACGGGCAGTGAAACAGGGTGTTCTGCGCATAGCGACCGGTTTTCATCCAGACGCCGCTGGTATAGATGGCCGAGGCGGAAACTTTGAGATTCGGCCCCATCAATGCATTGGTCCAGCAGGGGTAGCTCCCGGAAGCGCTTCCTGAATCGGGGGGCAGAAAATCGGCGTGGTCGGCGGTGTAGAGGAGAACGCCGGTTCCCAGCTGTTTGAGATTGTTGATGCAACTGGCGGCCCGTCCCCGTTCCCGTGCCTGATTCAGGGCCGGCAGCAGCATCGCCGCCAGAATGGCGATGATCGCTACGACAATGAGAAGTTCAATAAGAGTAAAAGATTGCCATTTCGCTTTGGGAAGCAGGCGGGGGAGGGCGGAACCCGTCAGGCCGAGCATGATGACGCAGAAAGCGGAATTCCAGTCCGGAAACACGTTGCCCGCAATGAAGATCATGGGGAGCGCGACGAGAAAAATCCACATCGCCGGATGAAGCCTGCAGGGGGGCTGGTTTCTGAAAATCTTCCGGGCGCAGAGAACTCTTCGATGCATATTGCCTCCTTCTGTTTTTTCTTGTTGCGATTAAGGTATGATTACCGGTTTGGCAGTGAATTCGGCGATCTGTTGCCGCCATGCTTCCACAACGGCGGGTGAGGGAAACTCTTTCGGCAGCGAAGGAATTTTCCGATGAAGCCGGCGGTAGTGCTCCATCGCCAGAGGATGGTATGGCTCAATGTGAATTTCCTTTATCTGGCCAAGTCGTTCCGCAAGTCGGGCGATTCCCTGCAGATGGTCCGCCCGATCGTTGACTCCCGGAATTAATGGGCAGCGGAGAATGATGGAGCCTCCCCATTGATCGAGCAGGTTTAGATTGCTTAAAATCAAACGGTTGTCCACTCCGGTGAACCGGCGGTGAAGTTCCGGATCGGTTTCTTTGCAGTCGAAGAGAAACCATTCCACGTACGGGATCCAGCTCTTCAGCGCATTCGGATCTCCGAATCCGGAAGTTTCCACGCAGCAGCGGATGCCGCATTCCGCCGCAAGGCGGAGCAGGGAGAAGCTGAACTCCTTTTGAAACAATGGTTCGCCGCCGGAAATCGTGAGACCGCCGCCGCTCTCGTCGAAAAAGATTCGTTCCTTTTCCGCCTCCGTGATGATCTCCTCCGCCGACATCCGCAATCCGGCAATCTTCAGTGCTCCGGCCGGGCAGTTCTCCACATAAGTTTGACGGACCGGCGGAGCCGTCTTTTCGAAGATGTTTCCGCAGGCGCCGCAGTGCTGACATTTCTCTTGGAGATAAAGCAGTTCCGGCTCCGTATTCTGCGATTCCGGCGTATGACACCAGCGGCAGCGCAGCGGACATCCTTTCAGAAAGACCACCAGCCGGATTCCCGGGCCGTCGTGGGTGGCGAAATGTTCCAATTTGAGCAGATTGCCTTCCATCATCGTTCCGCCTGTTGAATGTATGCATCCTGTTCTTTTGCGGGACAGGGGAATTCCATAGCACGTTCCATCCGCAGATGCGTACCTGGAGATCGCGGAATTTTTCCGGTTCGCGCTGCGCCTGCCGGAGCTGGTCGGCATCCATCACGTTGAAGTGGATGGCGTGTCCGAAATGGTTCACATAGGTCATCAGCAGCGCACGCATGGCACGCAGGCCGTTTTCTCCCCGGATCTCAGAGGGGTGCAGCATGATATCCACGGAGAGGTCCGCCATGAACAGCCGCGAATCCAGTTTCAACACGGAGGCCGCCAGCGCGGTGGCTCCCTTCCATGCCGTTCCCTGACTGGCGGTCATATTTTGCTCAGCTCGTCACCGCGGTGCCGCCCGTCGGCTGTTGCTTCGACTTGTCCGGCCCACTCAATAAAACGGTTGGAAGAGTGCAGCGAAACCGTGTGGATGCCGCCGCGGCCGTTGGGGGTACCGTGGTAGCGACGGGCGATCGCTTCGGTGAAGTGACGTGCAATTTGATCCGGCAGGTCGAGATTGTTGCCGAATTTTTCCGGATCGTTCCGGAGTTTTCGCCGCCAGAAATCAAATCCGTTCCAGTCCGCGTCCAGCATGGCGACCAGCTGCGGCAAGGTCAATTCCCGGCGTTCGAACACGTAACGCCGGATCATGGTAAGCGAATCCGCCGTCGTGGCGGGGCCGCAGATCCAGAGGTTTGTGTTGTTGTACCGGGCGCCCCTGGCGTAGCCGTCTTCGGCCCGTTCCAGACTGGAAACGAAGGTGCCGGACAGCATCGGCGCCGGATTGAAGCGGTCGAGGTGTCGTTCCAGCTTCCTGGCGAAGGCGATATGGCGATCGTAGCGATAGAAGAGCTGCCGGAGAAACGCCTTGTAGAATGCGCCGAACGTTTTGAACTGTTCCGGCTCACCGGTTCTGGGGGCCCAGCTGCCGCCCGCTCAGCGGTTCCACGCCGTTGTGCAGGGTGAGGCCGAGGACCTTGACGGTGTTTACGGTGACGGGGGCGGTTTCAACCGTTCCGCCCCGGGCACAGTATTCGTAACACCCCTTGATGTCCGCCGTATCGGCTTCGCGCCGGGAGTAGCCCTGGTGCATCATCGCCCGCCGAATGCAGGGTTCGCCGACGAAAGCGATGCTGTTGCGTCCGCGGCGGATCATGTCCAGCGCCTTGTCGAGGAAGGTGACGGGAGTCTGCGGCGAAACCTTGATCTGCAGTTTCGGATCGAAAATTTCCAGTTCATCATAGACATCCAGAATCAGAAAGGAGAGTTCGTTGATTGCGGAGGAGCCGTCCGGATTGGTTCCTCCGAAATAGAACGGGTGGCCGACTCGGTAATGCATCGCCGTCATCTGGTAGAGGAAGGAGCGAAAAAAGCTCCCTGACCTCCTCCCGGGTGCGGCGCCCGGAATCCAGATCGTGGCGGTAGAAAGGGTAGAGCACCCGATCGAGATTCCCGAACGAACGGGTCTGAATGACATCGACATATTCGGAGAGCTGGAAATAGAGCCAGATTTGCAGCAGAGCCTCGTACAGTGTATTCGGGGCTCCGACCCGCAGCTGCCGCAATGCGGCGGTGAGTTCGTGCGCGACCGGAACCGGGCGGAGTTTTTCCGCTTCGGCGAGGAGTCTGTCGAGAAAATGGAGGATGGCCCGGTATTCGATGCGGATAGATTCGTAGAACGCATCGGCCTCCGGGGAGAGCGGCCCGGTTTCCCGGTGGTGGAGTCGATAGCGTTCCGCCCGTTTGAGCAGGCCGGAGAAGCCCAGTTGCAGTACGGCATCCCAGTCCGGCACGGAGTGTTCATAATCGGCCCGGAGTTGAGCCAGCCGGGTCGCGTTGCAGCGGTCGATCTCCTGTTTCTCTTCCGGTGTGAAGAGTTCCGTCATCCCCGCTTGAACCGACGGGGTTACGAAGGTGGAGAGGAGTGGTTTTGCCGGACAGGCGGCAATGCCGGGAAAACGGTCACAGGTGGAGAGTTTGATTTGTACTTTAGCGAGGATTTCGGCGAACGCTCCGGCCTTGGCCAGCGGCGGGGCAGGGCCTGTCCCTTGAGAAAACGCCGGTTGAGAGAAGCCGTCAAAATATCCAGCGGCACTCCTGGCGCGTCGTTGTAAAAGGAGGGATCGACGAATTTCCGCTCCAGATAATTTCTTTCGCTGGTAAAATCACTGTTTTGCACGGGTAACGCCTTTCCTGTTTCTGCAATTAAGTATAGTCGATTTTCCGAGGGATGAAAATGCACGAAACCGGAAAAAGATATATTTTTCTGTATCTCGCGTTGAAAAACTTTAAGATGCGTTCTATGATAATAACGGATTATGAACACATTGAGGAACAATCTTCTGCCATTGAGCAACTGTCTTCAGCTGGAATTCCGTAATTTTTTCTATGGAACCAGTTGCGGCAAATTCATCACGGAATATCCCTACGCAAGGCTTCTCTTCTCCTTCGGGAGCCGGGGCGAGACCGTGCTGGAGGACGAGGCGGGCGCGGTGGTGTTCCGGCGCGGCATGTGGCTTTTAATTCCGCCGTTTCGCCGTGTCCGTCACTTTCACGAGGAGAGTACACATCTGTCGATCCACTTCAGCTTTTCTGTATTGCGCGGCACCGAATTGCTCGCCGGGCGTCCGCTCCTCTGCGGGGAAGAGCCGGAACTGGCACCGCTTGCGGCGTCGCTGATCGATCCCGCCGCAGGCTCCCTTACGTTCCTCAACGGGGTCCAGCTGTTTTGCCGCCGGGTATTGTTTGAGGCTCTTCGCGATGAATTCACTGAACTGGAACAGGTCTATTCCCGATTTGTCCGCTATGCCGCATTGACAGACTATCTGCACCGGAATCTCAAATTCCATACTTCCGTGACGGAGATGGCTCAGGTGATGAACATGGGGGTTCAGAGTTTTGCCAGACGTTTCTCCGCAGACACCGGCATTTCTCCGCGAAAGTTTTTTCGAACGCATTCTCGCCGAACACGCGGTTCGGCTGCTTACCGGCACTGACATGTCCGTCAAGGAGATAGCCGGAGAGATGGGGTTTGACAACGAATATTATTTCTCCCGCTTTTTCAAACGGCATCTGGGGCTGCCGCCGGGGAGTTCCGGCATCGGATGACACGGATCATGTAGCCGCAGCGGTATTGCGGGGAAACGCATTCGAGTGCCTGTATTCTCATGAGACGGGAGTCGGCGGCGTGTCTTCTGCGCCAGCCGGCGGAAAAACAGGCGGATTGACGTGTGAAAAGATCGTCAGGAAATCGGGGAATCGCTTGCAAACTCCCCGAAGGAAGGGTACTGTAAAAAGGAGGTGGAGACGGTCCGGATGGCACCATCCACTTTGAATGGGAAATACAGGGAGAAAAGCAATGAGTTCCAGAGGGAATTCCGAATACCGGGTGCTGGTCAGCGGCCACCGCAACCCGGATATCGACAGCCTCGCTGCCGCAACTGCGCTGGCAGAACTGCGCCGCCGACAGGGGTATTCCAATATCGCCGCTCTCTGTCCGGGCGTGCTGCCGGAACGGGCGGCCGCGCTCTTTCGCCGCTTTCATCTCAAACCGCCGGTCGGATGCAACGACGTCTATACGCGCATTCGTGATGTGATGGCGCCGGTTCCTGCGGTGCGTGCGGGCACGACGCTGCTCGACGCCGTCGGAATGCTGCGCGAATCGGGGCGCCCCCGGCTTCCCGTCGCCGACGGGGAGGGGCGCTTTCTCGGCATGCTCAGCAGTCTGGCCCTGCTTTCCGAACTGCTCGGCGTCGGCAGCGACAGCGGTAACAGCCTTACCGGGCGGCGGATTCGCACGTCGCTCCGGCTGATCCAACGGGTGCTGGAGGCGGAGGAGCTGACCGGATTCGATCAGGATTCCCCACAGGAGTTCGAGGTTTACGTCGCGGCGATGAGTCTCGACAGCTTCGAGGAGCATCTGCCGCAGGGAAACAACCGGGAGCTCGCGGTGATCGTCGGCGACCGGCCGGAGATCCACCTGCGGGCGCTGAACCGCCGCCTGCGGCTGCTGATCGTCACCGGGAACCGTCCGGTGGAGCCGCTGATTCTGGAGAGCGCCGCGCGCGACGGGGTGTCGATCCTGCAGACAAAACTGGATTCCGCCTCGGTGATCCGTCGGTTGAAGTTCAGCGTGCCGGTGGAGTTCAGCCGGGTTCCGGTGCCGGAGCTGGTGCTTGCCCCGGAGGATCGTCTTCGGGATGTGAAAAGCCGGATTCTCAATCAGCCTGAGGATGTGGTTCCGGTGGTGGATGCTTCCGGGGTTTTTCGTGGAGCGGTCTTCAAGAGTGTCTGCAGCAGTCCGCCGCCGTTCCGCATGATCCTGGTCGATCACAACGAGCTCGACCAGAGTCTGCCCGGCGTGGAGGAGATTCCGGTGATCGAAGTGGTCGATCATCATCGGATCGGCATGATGCCGACGGCGGTTCCGATCCGGTTTACCGGGGATGTAGTCGGCAGCACCTGTACGCTGGTGGCGTCGATGTACCGCAGCTCCGGGGAAAGTTTGGGTGCCGACATGGCGGGATTGCTGCTGGGCGGCATCGTGTCGGATACCCTGCTCCTGAAATCCCCCACCACCGCGGACCTTGACCGTCGCATGTGTGAATGGCTGGAGAAGGTTTCCGGTGTCACCGGAGCCGAGTTGATGGAGGAGCTGATGCGGATCGATTCTCCGCTGGCCTCCAAGTCCGCTTCTGAAGTGATCGGGCAGGACCGCAAGGATTACACCGAAGGCCGTTTCCACTTCGCCCTCGCGCAGGTGGAGGAGAGCAATCTGGAGTTACTCCATCAGCGGAAGGAGGAACTTCGCACCGAAATGAACCGTGTGATGGAGCGGGAGAAGCTCGATTTCTTCGGCTTGCTGGTGACCGACGCGGTGCGGGAGTCTTCGGAACTTCTGATGACCGGCTCCCCGGAGCTCCTCCGCAATCTGCCGTATGCCCGGCTCGGAGATGGTCTCTGGTCGCTGCCCGGCGTGCTCAGCCGCAAGAAGCAGCTGTTGCCGCAGGTGATTGCGGTCATTGCGGCGCTGGAGGGAAATTGACGGAGGCGCAATGGAAGCGGTTTCGTTTTCTCCGATCGGTTTTGTGCGGGGCGGCGGCCGCTACCCGCAGGAGGCGCCCCGGCAGAGTGTCTTCGCCCGGAACCGCGGTTTGGTGGAACTGCTGCCGGGGGAGGGAGTTTGAAACGGCGCTGGCTGATCTCGCCGGATTTGAACGGATCTGGCTGATCTTTCTCTTCGACCGTGCCGGAACCTGGAAGCCGATGGTCCGTCCGCCGGACGGTGCGGGAAGAAAGATCGGGCTCTTCGCCACCCGGTCGCCGCACCGACCGAACCCGATCGGAATCTCCGCCGTTGAACTGGAAAAGGTGGAAGGCCTGCGTCTCTTTATCCGCAACTTCGACCTGCTCGACGGTACGCCTGTGCTCGACATCAAGCCCTATATTCCGGCGGCCGACGCCTTTCCGGAATCGGCGGCGGGGTGGCGCGATGCCGTGCCGCAGACGCTTTTTGCGCTGGAGCTCTCTCCGAAATCAGCCGTAGCGGTTGCGTGGATTCGCGATCAGGGCGGCCCCGACCTTGAAGAGGTGGCGCATGTTCAGCTCGCCACCCGTCAGCCTGATCCGAAGCGCCAGCGCCTGCGCACGATCGATTCGGAGCGGGGCGAGTGGGAGCTCGCCTTCCGCACCTGGAGAATCCGCTTCATGCGGGAGAACGGGCGGATTCTGGTGATTTCCGTCGGCAGCGGCTACTCCTCGGAGGAACTGGCCGACGGGACCCCCGATCCCTACCGCGACAAACCGCTGCACCGGTCGTTCTGCGAACGGTTTCTCCGCTAGCAGCGGAGTGCGGCGGCCTTCGCCATCGCCTGCACGATCCGGGTGATCTCTTCCGGTTCGGTGATGAAGGGCGGCATGGTGTAGAGCCACGGGCCGAAGGGGCGAAGCCAGACGCCGGTTTCCCGGACAACCCGCTGGACCGCTTCCGGCTCCGGCGTGCGGGCGAGTTCCACGACGCCGACTGCGCCGAGCACCCGGGTATCCCGGACATTCGGCAGATTCCGCAGTGCGGTGAGTTCCCGTTTGAGCTGGGATTCGATCGCGCGCACCCGTCCCCTGCCAGTTGTATTCGCGGAAGAGCTCCAGAGAGGCGCATCCGGCGGCGCAGGCGAGCGGATTTGCCATGAAGGTGGGGCCGTGCATGAATTTTCCCGGGGCCCCGGAAGAGATCGTTTCGGCGACCTTCCCGGTGGCGGCGACGGCGGCGAGCGTGATCGCTCCGCCGGTCAGCCCCTTGCCGACGCACATGATGTCCGGGGAGACTCCGGCGAATTCAGCGGCGAAGAATTTGCCGAGCCGGCCGAAGCCGGTGGCGACTTCGTCGAAGATGAGCAGGATGCCCCGTTCGTCACAGGCGCGACGCAGTTCGCGCAGGTACTGCGGGTGGTAGAAACGCATCGCGTTGGCACCCTGGAAGACCGGTTCGAGAATGACCGCGGCGATTTCGTCGCCGTGCCGGTCGAGCAGCTCTTCCATCGGCTGGAAGTCACCGGAATCCCAGTTCCCTCCGAACGGTGTGACCGGCTGCGGCGCGAAATGGTGCCGGGCGAGGATGCCGCGGAACATCTGATGCATCCCGTCGGGATCGGAGAGCGCCATCGCACCGGCGGTGTCGCCGTGGTAGCCGCCCCGGACCGACGCGAGCACCTGCCGGGTGGAGCGCCCGGCCGCGAGCTGGTACTGAATCGCCATCTTGGCGGCGCACTCCACCGCGACGGAACCGGAGTCGGCGAAGAATACCTGCTCCATTCCGGCCGGGGTGGATTCCAGCAGGAGTTGAGCGAGGCGGACGGCGGGCTCGTGAGTGAATCCGGCGAACATCACCTGTGCGAATTTCTCCAGCTGGGCGTTGATCGCCGCGACGATACGCGGATGGTTGTGGCCGTGGCACATGCACCACCAGCTCGAGAGCGCGTCAATGAGTTCGGTTCCGTCGGCGAGCGTGATGCGCGTGCCGCGGGCGGAGGCCACCGGATTGACCGGCGGCGGATTGGTGGTGGATGCGTAGGGATGCCACAAATGTGCCCGGTCAAATGCGAGAAGTTGAGCTGTATCCATAAGTCCCTCCTGAATCGGGATGATCGTTGCCGGTTACCGCTGCCGCGCCGCACTGTCGAAGATCGCGGAGAAATCCGGGTCGGGCAGCGGCTCTTTCACCTCCGGGAGTTCCACCAGAACCTCCGGCTGGTAATAGCGGTGCAGATATTTCAGAATCATGCGTTTGGAATCCTCTTCGATCAGCGGGTCCGCTTCCGGACTCCAGTTGTAAACCACTCCGGCGATCTTCATGTCGCGGCGGCTGGCCATTTCGATGGACATGATGGTGTGGTTGAGACTGCCGAGGCGGCCGCAGGTGACGAGGATCAGGGGATAATCGTGTTCCGCCGCGAAGTCGATGGTCAGCAGATCCTCGGTGAGCGGCACCGCCAGCCCTCCGGCTCCCTCGACCAGCACGATGTCGAACTGTTTGTCGAGTTCGGCGATGGCGGATTCGATCCCGGGGAGATCCAGCTCCCGGTGCTCCAGCTTCGCCGCCAGATGGGGAGAGGAGGGGAAGTGGAAGATGGCGGGCGCGGTCAGCCCCGCTTCGTCCACGGGCAGTTTCCCGGTGCCCATCAGCTCCCGGTGACGGTTGAGATCCTCGGAAAAGCCATCGTTGCCGGTCTGCACCAGCTTGACGGTGACGGCGTTGACTCCCTGACGGACCAGATAACGCGCCATCATGCCGACGGCGATGGTTTTACCGATTCCGGTGTCGATTCCGCTGACGAAGTAGATACTCATAATTCCGGTCGCTTTCTTGCAATTAACGTGATGGGGTGATAGGTGAGCGGGAGCATCCGGTTCCCGCTCCGGAAACGGGCGGAGTAGTCCGCTTCAAAAGCGGCGAGCGTCGAACGGGTCCAGCGACTCCTGCCGCCGGAGGCGGTGACGCCGGTCGCTTTGAGATGGCGCAGGATATCCCGAACCGTGGCGAATTCCAGGGTGATGAGCTCCTCGTGGCAGGCGATGATGTCGAATCCGGGTGTGAGCAGTTCGTGCAGTCCGGCGAGGGCCCGGTAGGAGAGACCACGCCCGGTGAGCGCGGCGATTTCACGGAGATTCTCCGGTCCGAAGGTGGTGAATGCGAGGATTCCGCCGGTGTCGAGGGCGGCGTGAAACCGGATGAGCAGCGAGGCGAAATCCTCCACCCACTGGAAGACCGCGTTGGCGATCACCAGCGAAAGATGTTCCGGCAGGGGCATGGTTTCGATATCCGCGGCGCGGAACTCCGCCGCCCGGCGGCCGCGGTGGAAGCGTTCCCACTCGGGCACCAGGTCACTGAGATAGAGTTTGCGGTATTCGAGGCGGGTTTCCACCAGGTCGGTCAGCATGCCGGAACCGCATCCGGCTTCGAGAATCCGGTCGAAACGGCGTTCGCCGCCGGTGGCAAGCGCCAGCTGGTCGAGCAGCGTTTCCGCCATGTCGCGCTGGATCTTCGCCGCCTCGTGATAGGTGGCGACACTGCGGGCGAAGCGGGTCTGAATCAGTTGTTTATCGATGTTCGCCAAGATCGGTCACCTCGCGGAAGCTGTGAAATGCGGCAAAGGGGTAGTGCGGCAGGTCGAGCGACAGAACCGGTGTGTGCGCCGATTCCCAGAACGCCTTCTGGGCTTCGGGCGGAAAGATCCGGTCGCGTTCCCCGACCACCGCGAGACGGAAGCAGTTGGGCGGAATCGATTCCCGCGCAGAGCGCTCCAGCGCGAAAAGCTCCTCCTGCTGCGACGCGGGAGTGCGGCAGGGCAGGGAAACGTCTCCAGTTCGGCGCGCCCGCCGGCGACCCGCTGATAGAAGCGGCTTCGCGCCCGCTCCTCCCCCAGTGTTCGGCAGTGCCGAGGAAGATCTCCGGCGCGATGCCGAAGTCGGCGTCCACCGGGCGGAGCGTGCCGTTGAACGCGGTTGCGGTAGCGAAATCGATATCGTGTCCCGCCAGCAGTTGCGCCGCAGTGAACACGCCGAGCGACCAGGCGGCCAGATGGATTTTCCGGTATCCGACCGTTTCGAGAGAAAAGCGATGTCCGGCGCGGTGTAGTCCCACAGCGCCAGCACATCCAGCCCGCCGGAGGCGAGGTGGGCGACGGCATGTTCATCCATGCTCCAGCCGAGAAAGAGGAGCAGAAGTTCGGAATTTCCTCCGCGGTGCAGAAAGGCGTAATTCACAATGCCTCCCGGATCGTTTCGACGGCGGACTCTTCCAGCGCCGCCGAGAGCGAAAAACGCAGCCGCGCCGTATGAACCGGCACCGTCGGCGGACGGATTGCGAATACCAGAATGCCGTGCGCCCGGAACCGTTCGGCGGCGGCGACCGCGTCGGCGTCCTCGCCGACGAGGAAGGGGACGATCTGGGAGTCGCCCGGCATGGTCGCTTCTCCGAAGAGTTCGCGCAGTTTCCTCCCCATCCGGCGCAGTTTCGCCCGTTCGGCATCCATTCCGGCGCAGTGTTCCAGCACGAAACAACTCCAGTTGAGGATGACCGGCGGCAGGCCGGTGGTGAAGATGAAGGGGCGCATGTGATTGACCAGATAGTGTTTCACCTCCGGTGCCATGATCGCGAAGGCTCCGGTGGAACCGAACGCCTTGCCGAAGGTGCCGATCAGCACATCCACCTTGTCCGCGACGCCGAGTTCGGCGGCGAGTCCGGTTCCCCGGGACCCGCGGACGCCGACCGAGTGCGCTTCGTCCACCACCAGGATGCAGTCGTATTTCTCCTTGAGTTCCACCAGTTTTTTCAGGTCTGCCGCGTCGCCGTCCATGCTGAACACCGATTCGGTGACGAGGAAAACATGCCGGTATGCCGCGCGCCGGGCGGCGAGCTGTTTTTCGAGCTGTGCGAGGTCCAGATGGGGATAGCGGCGGAATTCGGCGTCGCCCAGCCGCAGGCCGTCGATGATGCTGGCGTGGTTGAGCTTGTCCGAGAGGATCAGATCCCCGCTGTGCGCCAGCGCCGGAAGGATGCCGATGTTGGCGTGATAGCCGCTGTTGAAGACCAGCGCCGCCCGTCCGCCGTAGAGGCGGCTCAGCGTCTCCTCCAGCCGGGTGTAGGCGGGCGTGTTCCCGGTCAGCAGACGGCTGGAAGCGCTCGACTGGGCGAGCTCCGGCGTGGAGCAGTCCGGATACTGTTCGTAGAAACGGCGGCGCAGCTCCGCATCTCCGGCGATTCCCATATAATCGTTGCTGGAGAAGTTGAGGTAGACTTTGCCGTCAAGCCTGGCACGGGCGCCGGGCAGGGGAGCGATTTCCCAGAGGCAACGCACTCTTCCCGCATCCGTGAGCGCCGCGGTGTCGGCGGCAAGTTCGTCAAGCCAGGTCATAGCCGCCGCCTTTCAGAAGATGCCGAGTGCATCGATGAACTTGAGGTCGTCCTCCGGGCTGCGCCTCGCGTCGTGAGGTACCCGCCGGTAATCATGCCGTTGAGCCCGGAGAGCATCAGCAGCCCCTGGAAATCCTTCATGACCGTCTCGCGCCCGGCGGCGAATTTGAGCTCCATCGCCGGATTGATCAGCCGGAAGATGGAGAAACACTTGGAGACTTCCGCCGGCTTCATGACCGGTCGCCCTTCGAGCGGGGTTCCGGCGATCGGCAGCAGCACGTTCAGCGGGGCGCCCTCCACCTTGAGTTCGCGGACGGCGATGGCCATATCGACCCGGTCCTCCCAGGTTTCACCGAGACCGAAGATGCCGCCGCAGCAGATGGTGACGCCGAACTCCTGCAGATAGCGGATCGTCTGGATCTTCTCCTCGATGGTGTGGGTGTCGGCGATCAGTTCGGCGTAGCGCGCCGGATTGGTCTGCAGGTTCATGTTGTAGCGCCAGGTGTGGTGCTCGGCCAGAAGCCGGGCGGTCTCGCGGCTGAGAATGCCGATCGAAACGCAGAGCTTCAGCTCCGGACAGGCTTCATGCACCGCGTCAAGCGTTTCGAGAATGCGTTCGAACTCCGGGGTGACGCTCCGGTAGCCGTAACCGCTGGTGACGTAGCCGAAGGAGTTTGCGCCGTGTGCTGCGGCCCGTTTCGCTGCTTCAATCACCTTCTCCTTCGGCAGCAGCGGATAGGTTTCGATGCCGGTATGATGATGGGCCGACTGGGCGCAGAATCGACAGTTCTGCGGGCAGACGCCCGACTTGGCATTGAGGATGGAGCAGGGGATGATCTCGGGGAGAACTTCTCCCGCACCTTGTTGGCCAGCGAAGCAAGATCGAGGATGTCGGCTCCTTCGATCGACCGGGCCAGTTCGAGCGCTTCCGCCCGGGAAAGTTCAGCGCCGTCAAGCACCTTGGCGGCATTGACGATCAGCGGATTGAGCATGATGTTTCTCCGGTATTCAAAGTTCAGCATTTCAATTTTCCATAATATAGCACCGGAATCGGCAAAAATCGAATTTGCAGCTTGCATTTTCCGCATGCGCGGTATCTTATGAATATTTGATGTGAAAGCGTTTCATAAAGGAGGCGATGAAGGTAAGATGGATAAAGTGAGATTTGGAATTATCGGCCTGGGCAATATGGGCGGACTGCATCTGACCTGGATCAATGAGATTCCGGAGGTGGAGCTGACAGCGGTCTGCGACATCGATGCGAAGAAGGCGGACGACAAGGCGAAGGAGTACAATGTCCGCTCTTTCCACAATGCGGAGGAGCTCTTCACCTCCGGCTGCGTGGATGCGGTTCTCATCGCCGTGCCTCACTACTCGCATACGCCGCTCACCATAGAGGCGTTCAGGCATGGGCTTCACGTGCTCTGTGAAAAGCCGATTGCGGTGACCAAGAGCGACGCGCAGAAGATGATCGATGAACATGCGAAGCACCCGGAACTGCGTTTCGGTCTGATGTTCCAGCAGCGGACCCACGAGGCGCACAAGAAGATCAAGAAACTGATCGACGGCGGCGAATTCGGCCGGATCCAGCGGGTCAACTGGACAATCACCAACTGGTTCCGCTCGCAGAGCTATTACGACAGCGGCTCCTGGCGCGCAACCTGGGCGGGCGAGGGAGGCGGCGTGCTGCTGAATCAGTGCCCACACAATCTCGATCTTTTCCAATGGTTCTTCGGACTGCCGGTGATGGTCCGCAGCTATGTCTCGATCGGCAAATATCACGATATCGAAGTGGAGGACGACGTCAACACCTTCTGCCGTTTCGCCGACGGTTCGACCGGCAATTTCGTCACCTCGACCGGGGAGTATCCCGGGACCAACCGGCTGGAGATCATGGGCACCCGGGGGCGGATGGTCTTTGAGGAGGGAGTGATCCATTTCCGCCGTACCGAGGAGGATGTTAACGACTTCTGCCGCTCCACTCCGGAATCGTTCCCGTCGATGACCACCTGGGAGATTGAAGTGCCGTACCGGGAGCAGAAAAACCACAAGGCGCATCAGGAGGTGATCCGCGACTTCGCCCGCGCGGTGCTCGATCCGAAGGCGAAGATGGTCGCCGAAGGAGAGGAGGGAATCCGGTCGGTCGAGTTCGGCAATGCGATGCTCTACTCCGGTCTCAAGGGAGTCGAGGTGCCGATCCCGATGGATACGGCAAAATATGACGCCATGCTTCAGGAATTGATCAGGAACTCCCGTTACGTCAAGAAGGAAGCGAAGACCGCCAAGGTCGATATGGGGAACTCCTTCTGAGTTTTTCCGCTTTCCGGGCGGTTTCACCGCCCGGAGTTCCGGCTTCAGGCGAGGGCGAGCAGAATGACCCCGAGCAGAATGAGGCTGAGTGCAATCACCTTGCCGCGGATGTTGGCGTCGTGAAAATACCAGCTTCCCGCGGCGAAGGTGACAATGCAGCTGCACCGGCGCACCAGCGAGATGATCGAAATGTGGGTGTCGGGCAGACTGACCGTGTAGAAATAGAGCCAGTCGGCGACGATCAGCAGAATTCCGGTAAGCGGAATGCTCCAGCGCCACTGGAATTCCCGCCGCACCTTCTTCCGTAGCAGCAGCAGGCAGAGCAGATAGGCCGTGCCGAGCAGCACGGCGATGTCGATTGAGAACCAGAGCTGAACGGTGTTGCGGGGGATCCGGAGCACGCCCAGCAGATACTTGTCATAAAGCGAAGAGGCGGCTCCGAGCAGCGTTCCGGCCATGATGAGGTGGACGCTCGGGTGGCGAAGCGAGAATCCCTCGAGCTTGCCGAGCACGGAAAAGCCGTAATATCCCGCGAAGATCGTCACCATGGCGACTCCCTGCCAAGGGGTGGGAATTTCGTGAAACAATACCAGACTGCCGAGAAAGGTCCACAGCGGAGCGGAGGCGCGCACCGGCGCGGCGATGGAGATCGGCAGATCCCGCATCGCATAGTAGACGCAGGTCCAGCTGGAGCCGACAAGTACGGACTTCGCGGCGATCAGCCACCAATCGCGGCTGGAGCAGGCGGCGATTTCGGCAAAACGGCCGCTCGCCAGCGATGCCGCTACGAAGAGTGTGGTTCCGGTGAGCGTGGCGAAAAAGAGCACCGGCATGACGGTGTTGTTGCGGACAGCGTGCTTCTTGCACAAATCGTAAAAACCGAGTGCGAGAGCCGAACCGAGAATCGGCATCATCCACCCGGCGTCGGTGGATATCATGATATTTCTCTGTCTGGGCTGAATGGTGATGAAACGATTCCACAGCCATCCCATAGGAAAAGAAAAAGTTGAAAGATGATGGTTCTGGATGCAACTTATATTTCAGCAAAAAAAAACAAGGAGCATCCATGAAACCATCAAAGCATAAAATGACCGTATTATCGCAAATTTTCAAGTTGATTCCGCGAAATTTGATTCCGAAACTTGCCAATGAGTTCGGAATAGACAGGCAGTCTCGGGTGTTCAGCCCGACGAGTCATGTTCTGGCTCTGGTCTTCGGACAGCTGACGCATGCCCTGGGGCTGAACGACATCTGCGATACGCTTCGAAATCATTGCGGTCTGGTAAGCAAAATTCGGGATTGCGTTCCCCGAGCCGTAATGGTCTGTCCCACGCGAACCGGAACCGTGACGCAGGCATGGCGGAAAAACTGTTCTGGGAAGTTCTTGCTCATCTGAATGAGATCAGTCCGAACTTTCGGATTCAAGGCAGACGCTACTGTGCGTTACCGAGACGCTTCAAGCGGATGATCCATGTGGTTGATTCGACAACGATTCAGCTGATCGCCAACTGTCTGGATTGGGCAAAACACCGCAGGCGGAAAGCGGCGGCGAAAATGCATTTGCGTCTGGATTTGCGTTCCTTTCTGCCGAATTTCATTCTTGTAAAAACAGCCGGGACTCACGATTCGGCGGAAGCACCGGCGCTTTGCGGGAATCAACGAAGGTGAAATTGTCATCTTTGACAAGGCGTATGTCGACTTCAAACACCTCTGGCGGCTTTCCCCAACGCGGCGTTTTCTGGATCACCCGCGCCAAGGACAATATGAAGTATGATGTTGTGGGACAGCACAGCGCACCCAAGCTCAATATTCTTCGAGATGTTGTCATCAAACTGACCGGACAACGAACTTCCGTCTGGTATCCTGAAACTCTCCGTCTGATCGAAGCAATCGTAGAAGTCGACGGAAAGCCCAAACGGATGACCTTCATCACCGACAACTTCATTTGGGCGGCAAGCTCTATTTGCGATCTCTACAAGGCTCGCTGGGCCATTGAAGTTTTCTTCAAGGAGATCAAGCAGACTCTTCAACTCTCAGACTTCATTGGCTACAACGAGAACGCGGTGCGCTGGCAAATATGGACGGCTCTTCTCACATATATTTTACTCCGATTTATTGCATGGCAGAATGAATGGAAGCATACTTTTACAAGATTGTTCACTGCCTTGCGCGGAGTCATCTGGCGCTGCCTGGATATGGGAAGTGTCCTCAGATGTTGTGGGACAGCATCTGACTCTGTCCGTATGCGAGGCGCTCCGGAACAGGCATATTTACCAGGATTCGCACAACTATAATCCAACTCAACGAAAAGGAAAAACCGGAAATGGGTAATTTAAAAAAACAATCAACTCAGGCTCAAATAGGGTGGTTAGAATGACGATTTCAAAGAATTATGGGACGGCAGTGAAACGATTCTATTAATATAGTCCTTCGGAGGCGGTTCCGCAAGCGACGGTTTTCGCTCCGGAGATCTCCGTGTCCGGAAGCGGAACTTTCGTGCCGGAAAAGAAAAAACCGGCAGAAAAACTCCTGCCGGTTTCCGGAGAATGAGACGCTGTTTCGCGTCAGCAGACCTTGATCTTGTGGACCCTGGCGCTTTCCGACTTCGGAATGTTCAGCGTCAGAACGCCGTCCTGGGTCTTGGCGGTGATCTTCTCGACATCGACGCTGTCGGCGAGCTGGAACACGCGTTTGAACACCAGTTTTTGCCGTCGCGCCGGAGCGAACTGGCCGCCGTCATGGTCATCACGCCCTCTTTCACTTCGATGTTGACGCTCTTGGAATTCGCGCCGGGCACTTCAAACCACATCGTCACGCCGTCGCTGCCGTCGAGGATATCCACCAGCGGCATGATCTCCAGAGTCTCCTGCTGGAGTTCGGCATCCGTTACTTTCATGACATCATCACTCATAATGGTACCTCCTGTTCTATTTCCTCTTGCGTTACTTCACTTTGACCACATGGGTGCGGGGCTGGGCCTCTTCTTCACGGGGCAGGGTGACGGTCAAAACGCCGTCAACGTACTCCGCTTTGGTTTCGCCGCCCTTGACGCGCACCGGAAGTTTGACGCTCTCCTCGTACTCCTCATAGGAGCGTTCGCGCCGGAGATAGTGCGCATTTTCATCCTTCGGCTCTTCCATCTTCCGCGTTGCGCGGATCGTCAGATTGTCACCAACCACTTCGATATCAATGTCTTCCGGTCGGCAACCGGCAATCGGAAGACTGGCGGTGACGGCCTCCTTGCCGACCTCCAGCTCAAGCCGCGGCGAATTGCCGTTGTCAAACATCAGTTCGGGACTGAAATCGGTGCTCATCCGATCGAGCACTGCGCGGAAGAGATCATCCACGCCACGCAGCGTCACCGGGATCAGACCGTTTCCGTGATTCCATCTTGCAATCATATTCATAATTTACCTCCTTGAAAAATCTCTTATCCGGTTCTCACCGGCTCTTCGCCTGATGAGAAAGCATGGTGCGTGCCAACTTGAAAATTCCGGGGAGAAACGATAAAAAAATGTCCGCCCGTGCCATTTCGACACGGTGCGGGACACGGCGGGACAAATTGTCACGGTTGCGGTCAGCGTTCGCGATTGATCAGAAAGTTGACCAGATCCAGCATGTTCTGACGGGCGGGGGTGTCGGGAAATCCACGCAGGATATTTTTCGCCTGTTCCGCCAGCTGCGCCGCTTCGGCAGCGGTGGCTGCGGCGGCACCTGAATCCCGCATGATCCGGCGAACTCGTTCGAGGGTTTCCGTGGGATATTCCGGCAGGCTGATCAGGCTTTGCAGTTCTTCCCGGTCCGCGGGGGAGGCCATGCGCATCGTTTCCAGCAGCAGGATGGTCGCCTTGCCTTCGCGCAGATCGTTGCCGAGCGGCTTCCCGAGAGAGTGGAAATCGCCGAAGATCCCCAGGTAGTCGTCCCGCAACTGAAACGCAATTCCTGCGGCCCGGGCGAATTGACCGAGCCGGACGATCTCCTCCCGTTCGGGATCGCTCTCGTTCAGCGCGATCATGCCGCCTGTCTGGGTGCAGAATTCCAGCAGGGCACTGGTTTTGCCGGAGAGCATCCGGCGGAGAGAATCCGGATGCAGTTCGGCGAGTTCACGCAGGGAGAACTCCACATCGAGCGCTTCCCCGCAGATGAGCTCGCAGTTGGCAAGTTTCTGAAGGTTGCGAGAGAGCGCCACCGCCACTTCGGCGGAAACGCCGTGTTCCGTCGAACGCAGCAGCAGGTCGTTCGCCCACCCCTGCTGAAGGTCACCGGCGAGAATTGCAAAATCCCGTCCCGCGTGCGCCGCCTCCTCCGGCGGCAGCCCGAACCGTTCCTTCATCACCGTGGCCAGTTGTACATGGGCGGTCGGCATGCCACGCCGGGTGTCGTCCTGATCGATGATGTCGTCATGAACCAGAGTCCAGTTGTGGTAGACTTCGACGGCAGCGGCTGGATAGAGCGCCTTTTCTTCCTCGCCGCCGAGGAGGCCGCAGCTCCAGATCAGGAGGGCCGGCCGCAGCCGCTTGCCGCCATGAACCGGGTAGGCGCGGACCGCCTCGGCAAGATAATCCGGCCGGATGGAGAACGGAAATTCATCCTCCTCCAGAAGCTGATCGATGTTTTCGGCAATTTTTCTGAGCTGGTCGATCATGGGAGTCCCCTTTCATGTAGCAGATTCAGAACACCGTGGTTGCCTTGACGCTTGTCCAGAGCGGACTATTGAGTTTGATCTTTTCCGCTCGCGGGTTGCAAGTGCGATCGGCACATGGGTGAAATGGGTGCCCCAGTGCCCGATAACCGTATCGGTCCGGCCGGCCATCGCGGCGTGGACCGCGTTCTGAGCGAGCATGGCGCAGAAGACGGCATCCGCTCCGTGAGCCGGGACGCTCCGAATTGTGTAAGCAAGATCGAAGTATTTGACGTTCACTTCAATTCCTCTGGTTTTGAAGTAACCGTTGATTTTGTCCTTGAGCAGCAGCCCGATGTCCTTGTTGAGCAGATTTCCGGAAGCGTCGCGTTGCGCGGAAGCGTTTTCGAAGAGCTCCTGGCCGGCCCCTTCCGCCACCATGATGACGGCATGGTGCTTCTGCTCCATGCGGTTGGCGAGGTGTGGCAGCAGAGCGCGGGGGCCGTTGTCGTCGAGAGTGAATTTTTCTTCCGGCACAAGACAGTAGTTGACATAGGAGTTTGCCAGCGTCGCATAGGCGGCGATGAAGCCGGAGTCCCGCCCCATCACCTTGACGAGGCCGATTCCGTTGTAGGCTCCCTTGGCTTCGCTGTGGGCGCCGGTGGCGAACATTCCGGCCATGTAGACGGCGGTTTCAAATCCGAAAGACTTGTCGATGAAGGCGATGTCGTTGTCGATGGTCTTGGGGATGGCGATGACGCTGATGGAGAGACCGCGCCGCGCCGCCTCCTGGGCGATGTCGTGAGCGCCTCGCGCCGTGCCGTCGCCGCCGATGCAGAAGAGAAGGTTGATGTTCATTCTCGCGAGAGTATCGACCATTACCGCGGGATCCTCCGCACCGCGGGAACTGCCGAGGATGGTTCCGCCGGATTCGTGGATGTCATCGGTGTTTGCGTCGTCGAGCAGGAGCGGTTCGAGTTTGTGGTTCGGATTGAGACCGCGATAGCCGTAGCGGATGCCGTAAACCAGCGGCACTCCGTATTGTGTACGCAGGGTGCGGGTGAGAAATTTGATGACATCATTGAGGCCGGGGCACAATCCGCCGGCGGTGAGAATGGCCGCTTTGGACCAGGCCGGATCGTGGTAGATTTTCGCCCGGGGGCCGGCCTGTTCAAATGCCGGAATCTGCTTGCCGTGCCGGAGGTACTGAGCCAGAAGGTTCGGATCGGCATCATAGGCCACCGCGGCATCGTCGGAAATGAATTCAATCTGCTGGATCGGGGAGGCGATCGTCGCGTTGCCGAGCCTGGAAATTTGAAAATCTTCTGCTTTCATCGGAAATAGACTCCTCTGTTTCATCCCTGTTCGCAGTAAAATAACCACGTTGCGGCAAAATAGCAACCGGAAATGGTGGATTTTTTTCACTTTCAGAGATATATTTCAAAACTGTCGGATGGAAAGGGGCACTTGCAATTGGATCGATCGGAGCAACACTGCGTGTCGAATTGCCGGAAAAGTCTCTTTTTTATCATACTTGCCGGCGGTGCGTTTTTCGGCGCTTCCGAAGCATATTCCCTGACCGCTGCCTCCACCGCTTCCGGATGGAACCTCTCATTCTGGCCGGTTCCCGCGCTGTGGGGAGCGGGACTTGCCGCGGGGGCTCTGCTGGCACGTTGCCTGCCGCAGCGACTGCTGCAGCCGATCGGGCTTCTCGTGCTTGAAATTCTGCTGCTGCTTCAGCCGGGGACGCCCTGGCGTTCCGCGACGGCCGGACTCCTCGCCGGAGGGGTTCTCTCCATGCTGCCCGCCGGTTCCGGCGGTGCCCTCTGCCGGATCGCCGGCGGGGCCGGATTCGCCGCCGGGTTCGCCGTGGACATCCTCTGTTTCCATGGTGGATGTGTTCCGGGGTTGTTGCTGCTGCCGGTCCTGCTGCTGGCGGTGCTTTTGCGCCCTGCCGCTCTGCGGCCCCTGGCGGCTGCTGCCGATTCTGCTGCTGCCGGTTGCGGTGTTTCTCTTTTCGCCAATCTATTCCGCGGAAAGTCTTCGGCGGCCACCTCGGAACCTCAAGGAGGTTTCGATCGCACCGGCACTGCCCGCCTCGCTGATGCCGGCCGTCGGAGAGGGGATGCACTTTCTGTTCGTTTCCGACCTGCACTCTCCGCTGCCGGCGGTATGGGCGGCGTTGCCCTACGTGGCGAGCGTCGATTGCGTCTGGCCGCGTGCGGCTGCCCGGTTCGGAGAGGCCTCGCTCAAGGTGAACTCGTATGAGGGGCGTCCCGGGCGTATCCTGCCGGAATTGTCCCGTCGTTACGATCTGGTCTATCTGGAGAATCTCCCTCCGGTATCGGCCGCGGCGCTCCGCAGCTTCCTGGAGGCCGCACTGGGACTGCTCAGGCCGGATAGGGGAGTGCTGGTGGTGCCGGCCGCGTTCCGGGAAATGCTTCCGGAAAATCTGCATATTGCGGAGCTTCCGGGCGGAAACGGTCGCTTTCTCGCCGCCTCCCGGGACGCTGCGCTGACCGCCGACCTCGGCGTGCTGGATCGGCGGCTTCAGGGGCATCAGCGCGCGTTCAGCGAGGACAACCTCTTCATGCCGGCGGGAATCTTCGCTGCCCTGTATGCCGCCACGGAAGAGTCCCTTGCGGTTTCCACCTCGTTCCCTGTTGTGAATCCTCCTCCGACCGGATTCCATCTGCCGGCCGGATTGCCGCGCCTGCTGCTGTGGTGCGTCCTCGCGGCCTGGCTGCTGCTCAGGACGGTCTGCGGTCGCAGCGGGAGCGGACTGGCCCGCGTGCTGGCGGTGGAAAACGGCGCGGTCTTCTCTCTGGTTCTGCTTTCCGCGTGGCAGGGGTTCGATCGCCGGGAACTTTTCACCGGCATTCCTCGTTGCTGCCGGTTGCAGCGGGCGGCCTGCTGCTGTTCGACTCCGTCTTGCGCCCCCGGGTTGAGCGCTGGTTTGTCGCCGTTGCCGCCCTGATGCCTTTTGCCCTGCTGCTGCCGTGGCGTTTCCTCCTGTTTGGAGCAGGATACCTGCTGGTGACGGTCTGCGCTGCTCTGGCCGCCGGGATGGTGCGGATTCGCCTTGCCGTCCGTCCGGAATCCCGGCTCGCTTCATCCGGGCTGGTTTTCTGGTCCGGAGCCGGATTGTTTGCCGGAGCTCTGCTGTTCGAATTGATCGGCATCCTGCTGCCCGGCGGTACGGCCGCTGCGGCTGCGGCGGCACTGCTGCTCCGAATCGGCTGGTTCTGTTTCTGAACGGGATACGGTGGGGAAAGGCTCTTTGCGCATTCAGCGGAATACAACATCTGGGAGGATATGGAATGAAACGGGAAAAGATTGAGTGGTGCCAGTTCTACTGGTTCGATACGCCGGAGCGCCATCTGCCGCGCATTCTGCTGATCGGCGATTCGATCGTCGTCGGTCACGGGCAGGCGGTCGCGCGACGATTGCAGGGGGTGGCGACGGTCGGATTTTTACGCCACATCGAAGATTGCGGGGGATCCGGCGATTTACCGTGAACTGGCACTGGCTCTGGCGGATGAACCGATTGACGTCATCCTGTTCAACAACGGTCTGCACGGGCTGGACTGTTCCGATGACTTCTACCGTGCCGGGCTGGAGCTGTTCACAGACACGTTGCGCCACAGCACATCTGCCGCGCTGGCATGGAGAAATTCCACACCGGTGACGATGCCGGGAAATCCCGCGGAACCGGATCCACAAAAAAATGGCGTCGTGCTGCGCCGGAACGCCATTGCATTTGACATCATGGCCGGACGGAACATTCCAGTGCTCGATCTCTATTCGGCCATGGCAGATCATCCGGAATATCGCAATCCCGACGGGTTCCACTATCGGGAAACCGGGGTCGAACGTCAGGCGGAGCTGGTGGCGGACTATCTGCGTGGAATGCTAGCCCGACGGAATCCCGCGCTGAAGCTGGGGGGCAAATTCGAGACCGATTTCCCAGGTAAGCGCTCCGACTGGAACGGGTTTGCCCGATACGATTTCATGTTGAACGGTGAACAGTGCATTCTGGTGAAACCAAACTGCGAGCCGGCGGCGGGGAAGCCGTGGCTGTGGCGGGCGCGTTTCTTCGGAGCGTTCCCGTATGCGGACCTGGAACTGCTGCGGCGCGGCTGGCATATCGCCCATATCCGGGTGAATGAGCTGTACGGCTCGCCTGAGTCGAACCGCCGGTTCGACCTCCTTTACGCATTTCTGACGGAGCTGGGATTTGCGCCGCGCTGTGCGCTGGCCGGTTTCAGCCGCGGCGGACTGGACACGGTGAACTGGGCGGTGAAAAATCTCGATAAAATCGCCTGCCTTTACTTGGACAATCCGGTCTGCGATTTCAAGAGCTGGCCCTACCGCCGGGCAGGGGAGGAGTGGAGACGCTGCCTTGCCGCCTGGGGATTTACGGAAGAGGAGGCGTTGGCGTACCCGCGCAATCCGGTGGACAACCTCGCACCGCTGGCGAAGGCGAAAATCCCGCTGCTGATCGTCTGCTCGGATGCCGATGAGACTGTGCCTCCGGAAGAGAACGCCCTGATCGTGGAACAGCGTTACCGGGCGCTCGGCGGAGAGGTGGTAATGATACACAAACCGGGAGTGGGGCACCACCCGCACTCGCTGGAGAATCCGGCGCCCATCGTCGAATTTCTCGAGGCGCACCGGTAAGCGCGGGCGAGGGCGGAACCGACGCACTCTCCTTCGCCTGAGGAGAGACTCCCGTCTTCGCAAAGCGGCGCGGGCGATCTTCTCGTAAACGTGTCATCCGACGGCGGAATCTTCCCGTCGCCGCGACCGGTTCAGCGGAGCGCATTCCGGCGGACCCAGGCGTCGTAGACGGCAACTCCGTCTGCGATTGCCGCTGCAGCTTTACGCTGTCGTGCCGCCGAGGCGATGGCCTCCTCCTCCGCGGGCGTTGAAATGAAGCCCGCTTCAATCAAAACGGCCGGACACTCCGCCAGTGTCAGCACCGGAACCGCGCATACTTCGTCCCGCGGTCCACCCCGCCCGTGGCCCGCACCAGCCGGGTTTGAATCCGTTCCGCCAGATTGATCGAGGCCGCATCGAACCGGTTTGCCGCCAAAGTTCCGCCCAACGCTCCCCCCGATGTGCTGGCCGCTCCTCCGGGAGTCAGCGCGTAGGTCTCAATGCCGGTCGCGTTCGGGTTGGAGGAGGAGGCGTTGTGGTGGATTGACAGAAAGAGATCCGCCGCAACCTCCCCGGTAAGCCTGCCGCGTCGGTCGAGCGAAACGGCCTGATCTTTCGTGCGGGTCATGAGCACCGTGTAGCCGCGCTTTTCCAGCTCCAGTTTCACGGCAGAAGCCAGCGCGAGATTGATTGCCTTCTCCTGATATTTCTTTCCGACCGCGCCCAGTTCCGCACCGCCGTGCCCGGGATCCAGCAGAACCCGCTTCACCGGTCCGGCGTTGTCGGTCCGGCGGCGAAGCAGCGGTTCCACCGTCTGCCGCAGGGAGAGCGGGGTAACGGTGTAGACGCCGTTTTCATCGCGCAGCGCCGGTTCCGGCAGATGAACGACGGTTCCATTGAAGAGCGTCCGGGTGCTCCCCGGCGTGAGCGTCAGCGTGCTGCCGTTCGTTGCGGTGAGAATGCATTGTTCTCCCCGGAGCTCTGCCGTCCGGAATCCGAGCGAACGCAATTCCGGCGAGATCGAGCCGCGGAACAGCGAACACCCCGACACGAGCAGCAGCAGTGCGGCGGCGAGGTGGCGGAACAGCTGTTTCATACAACCGCTTCTCCTCAGAAATGGGTCATCGGCTTGCGGCCGAGCGGATAGACGTTGAAGCCGATTTCGTAAAGTGCGGCGTGGTCGAGCAGATTGCGGCCGTCGAAGATGAATGCCGGTTTTTCCATCCGTTCGAAAATCCTGCGGAAATCGAGATCCCGGAAGCACTTCCACTCCGTCATCACCGCGATGGCATGCGTTCCTTCCACCGCTTCGTAGGGGTCGGAACAGTAGGTGATGTCACCTTCGGCTTCTTCCAGGTCGATCCGGGCATTGCCGAGCGCCTTGGGGTCGTGGATGCGGATTCTGGCATGTTCCTCGAGCAGCTGGCGGCAGACCGAAATGGCTGGAGACTCCCGGGTATCTCCTGTGTCAGCCTTGAAGGCGAAGCCGAGAATCGCGATCTTCTTGTCCGCAACGGTGTTGAACATTGCCGCAAGCATGTTCCCGACAAAGCGGCGCGCCTGATAGTCATTGATCCTGACCACCTGTTCCCAGTACTCCGCCACCTCCGGTAGCCCGTAGTAGCCGCAGAGATAGACCAGATTGAGGATGTCCTTCTTGAAGCAGGAGCCGCCGAAGCCGATTCCCGCCTTCAGGAATTTCGGGCCGATCCTGCTGTCGCGTCCCGCGGCCCCGGTCACCTCGTCGATGTTCGCCTCGGTCTTTTCGCAGAGGGCGGAGATGCTGTTCACCGAAGAAACCCGCTGTGCGAGCAGCGCATTGGAAACCAGCTTGGTCAACTCACTGCTCCACAATCCGGTGGTGATGATCCGTTCGCGCGGAACCCAGTTCGCATAGATGGAGACGATCTCTTCGATCGCCCGCTGCCCTTCCGGAGTCTCCATTCCGCCGATCAGCACCCGGTCGGGATTCTCCAGATCCCGGATCGCGGTGCCTTCCGCGAGAAATTCCGGATTGGAGATGATCTGAAAGTGCAGTCCCTTGGTGTTTGAGTGGAGGATCCGGCTCATCGCCTGCGCCGTTCGGACCGGAAGGGTGCTCTTCTCCACCACGATCTTATCGGAGTCGGCGTATTCGATAATGTCGCGGGCGGTCTTTTCCAGATACTGAAGATCGGCGGCCTTTCCGGCGCCGGCACCGAAGGTCTTGGTCGGAGTATTGACGCTGACAAAGATCACATCCGCCTCGCGGATTCCCTTCGGAATATCATCCGAATAGAAGAGATTGCGGCCGCGGCAGCGCTTCACCACCTCTTCCAGACCGGGTTCGTAGATCGGCAGTTCGTCGGAATTCCACGCGGCGATCCGGCTTCGGTTGATATCCACGACGGTTACCCGGTACTGCGGACAGCGGTCGGCGATGACCGCCATGGTCGGACTGCCGACATAGCCGGCCCCAATGCAGAGAATGTTTCGAATCATGAGATGTTCCTGTTTGTATCACTATTTGCAGAAATCCGGATCTTCGCGCAGCAGCTGGTCGAAGTAGGCGATCGTGCGCTGCAGTCCCTCCCGCAGCGGCGTGACAGCCTGCCAGTTGAGCAGCTGCCGGGCCTTTGCCGTATCCGGGCGGCGCTGTTTCGGATCATCCGCCGGCAGTGGCCGGCGGATGATTTTCGACCGGGATCCGGTCAGCTCTATCACCAGTTCCGCAAGTTCCAGGATGGTGAATTCTCCCGGATTGCCGAGGTTGATCGGGCCGGTTACCTCGTCCGGTGTCGCCATCATGCGGATCAATCCTTCGACAAGGTCATCGCGGTAGCAGAAGCTCCGGGTCTGGCTGCCGTCTCCGTAGATGGTAATATTTTGATTTTTCAGAGCCTGAAGGATAAAGTTGCTGACAACCCGCCCGTCATTCGGATGCATCCGGGGGCCGTAGGTGTTGAAGATACGGACAATTTTGACCGGCAGATTGCATTGGATCCGGTAGGCGTGAAAAGTGTTTCCGCACACCGCTTCCCCTCGTCGTAACAGGAGCGGAGTCCAACCGGGTTGACGTTGCCCCAGTACTCCTCCACCTGGGGATGAACCGTCGGATCTCCGTATACTTCGCTGGTGGAAGCCTGAAGGATCTTTGCTCCGAGCCGTTTTGCCAGGCCGAGCAGATTGATCGCGCCATGTACGCAGGTCTTCACCGTCTGGACCGGATCCCGCTGGTAGTGAATCGGCGAGGCCGGGCAGGCGAGATTGTAGATTTCATCCACCTCCAGATAGAGCGGGAAGGTGATGTCGTGACGGATCAGCTCGAAACGGGGATTTTTCAGCAGGTGATAGATGTTGCGTTTGTCACCGGTGTAGAAGTTGTCCACGCACAGGACTTCGTTGCCCGCCTCCAGAAGCCGTTCGCAGAGATGAGAGCCGAGGAACCCGCTGCCCCCGGTGACCAGAATCGATTTGTTTTTCATGGCGCAGAACTCTTTCTCAATTTTAATTCTTCTTCATTAAGATAACCCGGCATTCTCAATAAGTCCAGCTGTCCGGAGCAATTCGCCGAAAAAAAGCCATCGAAGTCTTGAAGGCGGAGAGGCGATCGACAGAATTTTTTATTTTTTTCGCGGGAAGAGAATAAAAGCGGTTCTTTCCACGTTTTTTTAAAAAGGATTACTTGAAAAAAATAAAAATACTGCTATAATATTTAGGATCACCTAAATAGAAATTTAGAGAGTTCCAATTTTCATCAACGGAGCGACAAGAGTTTTATGGAATGGAAGAAGTTTGCTAGGGGAGGGGCGTTCGGCCTGTTGCTGATCGCCATCGGCGGCTGTTATGAATATAAGGCCCCTCCGGCCGCGACTCTGGGGAAACCTACACCCGGCGTGATCGGGACAAGGCGGATGAGCTTCTCAATGGAATTACCGAATTGACGCTGGCCGACGCGCAGCGGATCGCGGTGTTGAACAACCCGACCTATATCGCGGCCAGTCATGCGGTCAATGCCGCACGGATGCGCTACTATCAGGCATGGGGCGCCTATTCGCCGGTCGTGTCGGCCAACTTCACCTTGCAGGAGAATGACTCCTGGAGCCGCCGTCAGGAGAACTCTTCCGGTCCGACCCGCACCCGCAGGTTCTCCACGTCGACCGGAGTGTCCGCGACCTGGCTGGTATTCGACGGTCTGGCCCGTGAGTTCAACATCAAGGCTGCTTCGCACAGCCTGGATTATCAGCGGTTGCTCGAAGAGGACGAGTGCCGTACGCTGATGCGGGCGGTTGCCTACGCATACAACGATGTGCTCCTGGCGATCGAGAACAAGCGAATTTCTCTGGAGGACAGAAACTTCCAGCAGATATCGCTCAAGGATACTCAGATGAAGTTCCAGGCAGGAGCGGTTCCGCTCAGCGACGTGCTGAACTTTGAAATTCAGATGAACGCCGCCGACGGCGATCTGATTGCCGCCGACTACCAGTATGAAACTGCGATTTATTCTCTGGCCGTGCTGATGGGCTACCCGGAAGGTACTCTGCCGCCGGAGATCAAATTCCCCTCCGATTTCAAAACCAACTTCAGCGACCTGCCGTCGGTCGATATCTACCTTGACACTGCGCTGGCCAACCGGCCGGACCTCAAGGGGTACCGCGAACAGCTCGAGGTCGCCCGCTACCAGATGTACCAGACCTACAGCGCCTACTCACCGACGGTCAACGCATTTCTCGATCTCTCGTACGGGACGAATCTGAGCCGCTACTCCGGCGGACAGAGTCCCTATTCCCACTCCTACAGCGAGTCGCCGGCGATCGGTTACGGCTTGACTGCGGACTGGACGATCTTCAACGGATTCATCCGCTACAACAAGATGCGGGAGTATCAGGCAGCCGTCGCCGTCGCCGACTTCCAGGTGGCGCAGAAATGGCTCGATGTCGTTGGCGAGGTCCGTGCGGCATATGCGAACTACATTCAGAGTGTTCGTCAGACCAGAATTTACGAGAAAACCCGCGATCTTTCCGCCAAACAGCGCGATCTGGTCGATGAGGGGTACCGCGCCGGAAACGTCGAGCTGACCCGTCTCAACGAGGCGCAGCGCGACCTGGTGGAAGCGGAAACCAACCTCGCCAGCAGCTATGTGGCCATTCAGAACGCCAAGGCACAGCTTGATGCGGCCGTCTATGCAAATCAGGCGGACTACTACAAGGATCCGGTCAATACCCGCCCCGGGAAACTGGAGAACACGCCCGCTCCCGGTTTGAGCGAAAAAGAGATGACGGAGAAGAGTGAACAGACTCAGCCTGCCTCAGCTCCGAATACTTCGATTATTCCGGGAACCGCCGATGCTACGGCTCCGACGGCTCCGGTTGCTGAACCGAAGGCCCCGGCGGTGAAGGCCCCCGGCGGTGAAGGCTCCGGCGGTAAATGAAAAATCCACGGAGAAAACCGGACTTCCGGCACTGAAGACCAAAACCGATGTCGCGCCGATTCCCGCTACGCCGACAGCGCCTCCGGCTTCTCAGAAGACGACGGCTCCTGCCGCCGGCGTACCGGAAGTTCTGCAGCCCTGACGAACCGCTGCGTTCCGAAGAAAACGCGAAGACCGTTATCGGCCCTCGCGTTTTTTATCTTCCGGAACTGGACAAATCCGTAAACCGGTGACACATTAAGAGAAAAAACAACAGAGGTGTTCGGGGATGGATTGGTCGCTGCTGTGGAATCCGGTGTTGTTGTCGGTCGCGCTGCTGCTGCTGCTTTCCGCGTTGCGGCTCAATGTGGTGTTTTCGCTGATTCTCGCTTCGGTCACCGGAGGATTGCTGGCGGGGATGGGGGTGTCAGAGTCGATACAGGCCTTTTACCGCGGTCTCGGCGGCGGCGCAGGAATCGCAATGAATTATGCGATGCTCGGCGCATTTTCCATCGCAATCTCCCGTTCCGGCATGACGGAACTGCTGGCGCAGAAGTTGTTTGAGCGGATCGGGAAACAGGTTTCGCCCCGTCAGGTCTTCTGGTTCAAGTATTCTCTGATCGGATTTCTGACGCTGGCGTCAATTTCATCACAGAATCTTATTCCCGTGCACATTGCGTTCATTCCGATTCTGATTCCGCCGCTGTTGCCGGTGTTTGAGCGGCTCCGGCTCGACCGGCGGATGGTCGCCTGCATCCTCACCTTCGGGCTGATAACTCCGTACATGGTACTTCCGGTGGGGTTCGGGAAAATTTTCATCAACGAGGTGGTTCTTGGCAGCATCCGCAAAAGCGGGATGGCGGTGACCGCCTCGGAAGCGCCCGGTGCCATGCTGATCCCCGCACTGGGGATGGTTGTCGGACTGCTGATTGCTGTTTTTTTCTCCTACCGTCGACCGCGGGACTACAATCGGACGGTGACGGAACGGGAGGTGCGCGAAACAGAACCGGTGAAGATCGAGCGCCGGGCGGTGCTGGTCGGCATTGTCGCAATTCTGATTGCACTTGCCGGGCAGTTTCTGATGGATTCGCTGATCGTGGCGTCGGTGCTCGAGTGCTGGTCTTCGTAATTTCCGGCGTTTTCCGTTTGAGTGATACGCAGGATATCTTCACCCGGGGCGTCTATCTGATGGGCGGAATCGGGTTGGTGATGATTGCCGCATCCGGCTTCGCAGAGGTGATGCGTGCCACCGGCGGCGTCGACGCAATGGTGGAATGCGTCGCCAGATTCGCCGGCGACTACCGGGGGGTGACTGTCTTTCTGATGCTCTTCATCGGGCTGGTGATTACGATGGGAATCGGTTCCTCATTTTCGACGGTGCCGCTGATCGCCGCAATCTATGTGCCGCTGTGCATGGCGATGGGGCTCTCGCCTGCGGCGACGATCGCGATTGTCGGTTCGGCGGGGGCGCTGGGTGATGCCGGGTCTCCGGTTTCCGAATCGGTGCTGGGGCCGACCGCCGGTCTCAATGCGGACGGGCAGCACGATCATATCTACGACTCGGTCATACCGACCTTCCTGCACTACAATCTGCCGTTGCTCGCCGCCGGCTGGATCGCCGGAATGGTTCTGTGACGATCAAGCTTCCCGTGAAGACGCGATCTCCTTCGACGGTCAGCGGCATCCGGCAGTTGAGACAGGCCAGCGGAAAGAGATGCCCGAAGGGAAAGTTGGAGAGCACCGGCCCGCGGACCTCATCGGCCACCTCCTGAAAGAGCCGGTTCAGCTCCTCCCGGGGGGCGCAGTCGAGAAACTGCCCGAAAATCACTCCCGCCGCCCGGCGGAAGAAGCCGTTCTGTCGAAGCTGTGTGAGATAGCGGTCCAGCTTGTAGGCTGGTTCATTCAGATCTTCGAACAGAAGAATTTTCCCGGCGGGATCGGGGCAGAACGGAGTTCCGCACAGCGTCACCGCCACCGCGAGATTGCCGGGCAGGGGAAGGCCGGAAGCTGTTCCCCGGTTCCACACCTGAAACGGGCCGAATTCCGGTGCCGGCGGCAGTTCCATGGGAATCCGCTCCAACGCGGCGCGAAACGTGCGGACGGTATAGGATGAGTGTTCCGCTTCCGAGAGTTTGCCCAGCATCGGGCCGACCAGAGGGGAACCGGCATTGCGGGAGATCATCGCCCAGTGAAGCGCGGTGATGTCGCTGTATCCGACCACCGGCAGAAGAGGGCGGGCGGCCAGTCTCCTCCAGTCCAGAAGTTCGAGCAGCTGAGCGGAACCGGAAAACCGCCGCGGGCGGCGAGGAGCAGATCCACCTCCGGATCGAGCCAGGCGGCGGAAAGATCCGCCGCGCGCGCCTCAGCGGAAGCGGCGAGATAGCGCGCGGAAGAGGGGCCGTTCACATGCGGCATGATTCTGAGCATTTTCCCCGTCGCGCGGAGCCAATTGACGCCGTCAGTGAACCGTTCGACCGCAAGTGGTCCGGCGGGAGCGGCGACGGCGATGGTTTTGAATTGTTCCGGTATCATCTGCATGGATTCAAAGATACTGCCGGAAAAAAATTTTTCAAGCGAAAAAAAACGGAGGCGGAAAATTTTCATCTTCCGGCCTCCGTGCAGAAAGGGGCGGATTCAACGCTTGCCCGCCTGTCGCTGGCGCATCAACTGCCGATAAACCTGGTGCTGGGCACGCGTGGTCGGGTTGGAGGAGGCCTCGCGCTGACGGCGTTCCTGAGCTGACGGCGGGGTGCGGCGTGGCGGTTGCTGCTGTTGAGTTCCCTGTTGATTCCCGGCCGCGGCCTGTTTGCGGCGCTCCGCCTCGCGTTTTTCCCGTTCTGCCCGCCGTTTGGCCCATTCGGCACGCCGCGCCTTCATGCGGGCGATATCTTCGTCGAGCATGCGGTTCTGCTCCTCTTTGCTTGCGGCGAAGAATTTGCGCATTCTTGCCGCCTGTTCCGCCGCGAAGATGCGGCGCATGCTCTCCATCGCCTGCCGCCATTCGCTTTCCGACATGGCGTTGCGGTTGCGGAACAGGGCCCGCGGTCCGCCGATGGAGCGGATATAATCGCGCTGTTCCTGAAGATTCATGCGGCGGAAACTCCGGCTCGCCAGAAATTTCGCTGCCTCTTCCTGGTTTTTCTCCGGATCCGGCGGCGTCACCGGCCAGCAGTAGACGGCGGCCACGATGATTCCGCCGAGAACGACGGCAGCGGCGATGACGATCAGAATCCATCGTTTCCGGCGGGAACCGGGCTTGACAATGTCGGGTATGATGGCCATTGGCCGTTCCTTTCGATTATTTATCCTGATAGTCGCCGACGTGGATGTCGCCGAACAGATGGTTGATCGAACCGGCGGACCCGGGCTTGCCGTGGAAGTAGCGGAAGTCCGCCAGAATCACCCGGCGCGACTCCCAGTGCGGATTGCTCCGGCGGCCGTAGCGAGGTGGAAAATAGAGGTAGCTGGTCGATTCCGTACCGAAAAACGTTTCGTTGTCGAAGGAACTTTCCGCGTAAGTTTCATCATAATCGTAATCGTCGTACTGTTCGTAGTCGTAGGTCTTTTTGGGGCGGTTGTCCGGGGGCATTGAAAAACTTTGCTCCCTTCGCCGCCGCCGTAATTGGCGAGCGCTTCTGCGATGCCGATCGGCCAGTCCGCCCCTGCATCTTTCGCGATGGAAGGCATCATGTAGGCGAAGGGACGGACCTTGCAATCGCCTTCATACGCGTTGATCATAATGCCGATCTGGCGCAGGTTGTTCTGGCAGGTGCTGCGGTAACCGGACTCCCGGGCCCGGTTCAGCGCCGGGAGCAGCATCCCGGCGAGAATGGCGATAATCGCGATTACCACGAGCAGTTCGATAAGCGTGAATTTCCCGGAATCTTTTTTCATAACAATCGTTCCCTGCAAAGGTTGTCCTGTTGCTTCATTAACGGCCGGAAATCAGCGGTTATTGTCCGGCGGAAAAGATTTTTCCGGATTTTTTCCGCCGGACAGACGTCTCATCGATCGGCAGGAGCGGGAAAACCTTGTTTCCCGGCTAACTCATCCCGCATCGGCGATCAACGCTTTCCGGCGGCCTTTCGATAAGCCGCCGGCGCCTGACCGTAAAGCCGTTTGAAGGTTCGGGAAAAATGAAACCGGTCACGGATGCCGACTTCGGCACAAATCTCATCGATCGAGAGCTCTTTCGCCTCCAGCAAGCGGGCTGCGGCGGCATAGCGAACCTGCGTAAGATAGTGATATGGAGTGCAGCCGGTGCACTCGCGGAAACGGCGGATGAAATTGTTCACGCCCATGCCGCATCCCGTCGCCATTTTTTCAATACTCAGCGGAGAACGGAAACGATCATGGATATAATCGATCATTCGATCCATTCGGTGATCCCGGTGAAATTCGATCAGAATTTCACGGGGGAGTTCTGTTACCGCCGCTGCGGCCAGAGCGACGGCGGCGGTTTCCCTGAACAGCTCATCCGCACTCCGGGCGCGATCCGCCAGTTCCTGCAGCAGCGGGGTACATTCCAGTTCCTGGTAGAGAAAACCGGGGGGCGCCGCCGAACTGGCGCATCTCGAAGTGAAGATAGAACTGTCGGGTTTCCGGGTTGTCACACCAGGTTCTGATCGCGCCGTGAGGCGGGAGAAGGTAGAGTTTTTTTCGGCTGAAACTCTATTTTCTTCCGGCGGACAATGATTCCGGCACCGGGGGCGGAATGGAGATAGAGCCGCCAGTACGGACCGCCGAGAATGCAGTGTCTCCACACATTGTAGAGCTGGGCGGTGCGGATGGCGTCGACGCGGATCGGAACGCCGGTATTCCAGATGGATTGTGTGATTTCGTTCATATCATCGAGTGGTTTTTCGGCGAAAAATATAGCTCAAATTTCAGGTAATGCAATCTAATCTGATGATTTTATTCATACTTTCTGATTTTTTATTCATAGGAGTTTGATTGTATTGACGGAGAATCGGGTTTATCTTTACTGCAGTTCCCGGATTCAACTACAGGAAAGGATGGAAGTATGGGCAACTACGGCAAGGGAGACACCTCCTGGTTCACGCACGATCGTTTCGGCATGTTCATTCACTGGGGGCTTTATTCGATGCCGGCGCGGCACGAATGGGTTCGCCATAACGAGAAGATCGATAACGAAACCTACCAGGTCTATTTCGATCTCTTCAACCCCGATCTCTTCAATCCGAAAGAGTGGGCCAAGGCGGCGCGTGAAGCGGGGATGAAGTACTTCGTCATCACCACCAAGCACCATGAGGGATTCTGTCTGTGGGATACGAAATATACCGATTACAAGGTTACCAATACGCCGGCCGGACGCGATCTGCTGCGCGAAATCGTGGATGCGTTCCGGGCCGAGGGACTGCGGGTCGGCTTCTACTACTCTCTGATTGACTGGCACCATCCCGATTTCACCATTGACATGCTTCATCCGCTCTGGGATAAGGTCGATCATGAGGAGTTCAACAAGGGCCGCGACATGCGCCGCTATGCGGAATACATGCGCAACCAGGTGACCGAACTTCTGACCAACTACGGGAAGATCGACGTGCTCTGGTTTGACTTCTCCTATCCCTCCCGCGGCAAGGGGCATGACGACTGGGAGTCGGAGAAGATGATCCGGCTGGTCCGGTCACTGCAGCCTGACATCGTCGTTGACAACCGGCTCGATCTGCCCGGCTCCGGCGACATCGTCACCCCGGAACAGTTCACCCCGGACCGCGGCATGACCGACGAGGAGGGCAACCCGGTGGTGTGGGAGGGGTGCCAGACCTTCTCCGGCTCCTGGGGCTATCATCGCGACGAAACCAGCTGGAAGAGTGTTGAAATGTGCATCCAGATGCTGGTCAACCATGTTTCCCGCAACGGCAATCTGCTGATGAACGTCGGGCCGACTTCGCGCGGCTACATCGATCGGCGCGCGCTCGACCGGCTCGCCGGATATGCGGAGTGGATGAAATACAACTCCCGCTCGATCTACGGCTGCGGCGCCGCGCCGGAAGAGTTTCGGCTCCGCCGGACTGCCGTTACACCTGGAATCCGGAGACCCGCCGGCTCTATCTGCACTGCTTTGCATGGCCGTTCAAACACGTCACGCTGCCGAACCTTGCCGACAAGGTGCGTTACGCGCAGCTGCTCGCCGACGGCAGTGAGATCCGGATTCATCCCCGGAAGGAGGAGGCGCTCCATCAGACCGCCGGTGCCGGCGAACTGATTCTGGATCTGCCGGTTCTGCTGCCGACCGGCTCCACGGTTCCGGTGATCGAACTTTTCCTGAAATAAGCGGCCTTGACGCGAGGCGGCGGGTCCTTCGGAAAATCTCCGGGGAATCCGCCGTTTTGTCTTACTGAATGGTGTTTTTTACTGGAATTCCACCCGAACCGGGTGTACATTACCAGATAGGTTCAGAATATTCCAGATCGAGGTGAATGTATGCCGATTTTTCGATTTCACTGCCGGAAGTGCGGTAAAGACGCCGAACTTCTGTTGCCGCGTTACGACTCTCCCGCGGCTTGTCCCTCCTGCGGCTCTTCTGAAATGGAAAAGCAGCTGAGTGTGTTCGCCGCCGTCAACAAAACCGGCCCGGCTTCCTGTGCCGCCCGCCATGACTGCTCGGCGGCCGGAAGTCACCAGTGCGGCGGCGGATGCTGCTGTCACGGCGGGCATTGATCATGAACAAACAGCAGCTGCTGGCCGCGCTCGAATCGATCGGAATGCGTCCGGGGCGCGGTCTCGGCCAGAATTTTCTACTCGATGGGAACCTGCTCGACGCGATTGTCCGGCTGGGGAAGCCGCAGAAGGGGAGATCATCCTTGAAGTCGGTCCCGGCTTCGGCGCCTTGACCCGCCGACTGCTGAAAACCGGAGCTCAGGTGTACGCCGTCGAATTCGACCACCGCATTGCCGGGTATCTGCGGAAAAACCTGCCGCAGGAAAACTTTCATCTGACCGAGGCGGACGCCTGCCGGGTGAATTATCAGGAACTCCTGCCTCCCGGAGAACCGTTCCGGGCCATCGCCAATCTGCCCTATTCGATCAGCACGATCTTCATCGCCCGGATGCTCGATCTTCCGGACCCGCCGCGAGAGATGTTCTTCATGCTTCAACGCGAAATGGGCGAGCGGCTCGCCGCCGCGCCCGGCACGAAGGAGTACGGGGCGCTTTCGGTGCGGACTCAGCTCAGGTATACGGTTAAGATCGAGAAGCTGGTGCCGCCGGAGGTGTTCTTCCCGCCGCCGGAAGTGGAGTCCGCGGTGGTCTCCTTCCGGCTTCACGATCGCGCGCCGGAGCCGGAAATACTCCGCCTGCTGCCCGGTGTGGTGAAGACCGTCTTCGCCCAGAGACGCAAGCAGCTCGGCAAAGTTCTCTCTTCAAACTACGGCCGCGAGCGTTCACTTGCCGCACTTGAAGCGCTCCATCTGCCGACGGAGATCCGGCCCGACAAGCTCACTGTCCAGCAGTACATCGAACTTACACGGCAGTTGTTTCCCGCCCGCTGACCGGCTTATTCCACCGCATACAGCGCAGTCTTGACCCAGCGGCGCGGACGAATTTCCAGTAGCCACAGGTTGCCGCGGTGGTCGATCTGAAGCACTCGCGGCCGAGCGCCGGAGAGAGGAAAAACGCGGTAGTTGTCGTTCCGGTTGACCGGCTTGAGCTTGCGTGGTGAAACAACTGCGGACGGGGTGCTTTTCTCCGGCAGGCGGTAGAGGGCGAGCGATTCGTTGATCGGTATGCCGAGCAGGAACTCCCCGTCCGGCAGGAGGCAGCCGATGCCGCTGCATTTGTCGGCCAGCAGCCGGACCGTGTTCCGCCCGACCAGCCAGGCGGGACGATTCGGTGTACCCAGCACCAGCCAGCTGCCGTCGGCCGAGGCTGCGGCGCCCCACTCCGGGATGGTCGCGGCCGGCAGTTCCGTTGAGGAGACCAGTTCCGCTCCCCGCAGGGTGAGCCTGTAGAATTCCACCCGCCCCTGACCGAAGAGATGGAGATGTTTCCGGTCGATGGTGATCAGCAGGCGGGGATCGGAAATCAGAGTGCGCTGACGTTGCGGAGCGGCCTGAAATGCGCCGTTTTCCAACCGCAGGAAGTAGGGGGTGTTGCGGCAGGTGAACCAGGTGCGGGTTCCATCCGAAACCGCGGAGAGAATCGGTGTTTTTGCCGGAACCGATTCCACCGCATCCGCCGGGTCCGCCGGGTCGAAGAGCAGCAACCTCTCCGGGCGGTTGAGTTCCGGCTGAGGCGCTTCAATTGCCAGCAACCGGTCGTAGCCGGCGAATTCCAGACTGGTTAGACGGCGACCTTCCAGCAGTTTTGCATTGACCAGTTTTCCGTTGAGCAGGTTGAAGTAGAGCAGGCGGGTTGAATTTGGGCCGGTCGGGGCGCCTACGGTTTCCGCAACGACCAGGACGCTTTCATCCGGCGACAGCGCTGCCGCAGCGAGTGCGGCTCCGCCGGTGACTCTCGTCACCGCGGGGGGGGGGTCCAGCGGAAGAGCTTGTCGTTTTCCGCCAGGCGGGCGGCGAGCATGCCCGGCGGCGTGCCGACACGGTTGTCGGTTCCCGGAGCGTCGATGGCAAGCAGGCTGCCAGTTTCCTGAATCTGCGGCAGTTTTCGTCCTGCATCGGGGTCGATGATCGGGGGCAGACCTGCTGTCGCACAAGTTGCCGCAAACAAGAGAAGCGGAAGGATTCGGAACGAATGCCGTGCCATGGGGAACCTCCGGTTGAGTTTCGGTTTGAGTTGTGCTATTGTATATTAATGACACGATATGGGGGAGAATGCAATGGGCGTCAATAAAAATTTTCTGGATCGTTTCAGCGAGCGTCTCGAAGATCTCGACACCAACAGCCGCCAGGCCTACATTCTGCGCCTCGCCCGGGAGCGCGGATTCTTCGAAACGGTGTTCAATGCGGTCGAAGAGGGAATTCTGGTGGTGGACCGGCGATTGAAGATCCGTTACTTCAACCGTGCAGCGAAGGAGATGCTCGCCCTCCCGGAAGATCTCTCCCATCTGCGCGTCTCCCAGCTGTTGCAGGGCGTGGACTGGCGGCGCATCCTCCGCGAGGACGAGGAGGAGTGGACCCGGGTTGCCCGCCAGGAGGTGGAGATTCTCTACCCGGTCCGGAGGTTCATTCAATTCTATCTGGTTCCTTTCCCGGAGGATGCCGGGCTCGCCGCGGCGATTATCCGGGATGTGACCGAGAGCCGCAGCCGCACCATGTCCGAACTGGAGCGGGAGACCGCTTCCGCGGTTTCGCTTCTCGCCGCCGGGGTGGCGCACGAGATCGGCAACCCCCTCAACAGTCTCTACCTGAATCTTCAGCTTCTGGAACGCTCGTTCATCGGCAAGGTGGAGATTCCTCCGGAAGAGATGGCCGAGATGGTCCGAAGCTGCAAGGGCGAGGTGGAGCGGCTCGACAGCATCATCCACGGTTTTCTGACGGCGATCCGGCCGGGAGAACCGAAGTTCGCCCCGGTCGACGTCAAGAGTCTGATCGTCGACGTTCTCAACTTCATGCGTCCGGAAATTGAAGCGCGGCAGGTGACGGTGACCTGCACCTGGGGGGCGGAAAAACTTCCTCCGGTTTCGGGAGATGCGTCCCAGCTCAAGCAGGCGTTTTACAATATCATCCGCAACGCAGTTCAGGCGATGAGCAACGGCGGCGATCTGGGAATTTTCGGCTATGCCGATTCCGAATACCTGGTGCTGGAGTTCGCCGACTCCGGCAAGGGATCACCCCGGAGGAGCTCAACACCATGTTCACCGCCTTCAAAACCAACAAGGCGGGAGGAAACGGCATCGGCATGATGATCATCGAACGGGTCTGCAGGGAACACGGCGCGGAGTTCGGCATCGTCTCGGTTCCGGGGAAGGGGCGGCGTTTCAGATCCGTTTTCCGCGCGGAGGGCGCCGGCTGAGGATGCTGCCTTCCGCCGCACCCGAGGCGTGAGAAGCGGGAACTGCTTACAGCTTGATCTCATCCTTCAGCGCACAGATCGCCTCGACCGCCTCCATGAAGAGAACGCTCGGAAGCTCCCCCAGCTCGTCCGCTTCGGCGTCTTCGTCGGATGTGCGCAGAAAAATCTCCTCCTCCCCTTCGAACCGGCGGACCGGTCGAAGCACTTCGTCCGGATCGGCCGCGGCGGTGTCGAGCACGTAGACACCGGCGTCCGGCCAGTTTTCCAGCAGATCGTTGCGACGAATGATATCCATGACCGCCTGATGCTCGTCCCAGAAGTACACCTGGAACCGGGTCGCACGGTGATTCCGCCATTCCACCGCGGTGAGGATGACCGCGTCGTTCTTCATGGTTTCCCGGGCAGATTCGACGATGAGTTTGAGTTGCGGCATGATATTGATTCCGAAGGTTTTTGAGCTGAAAGCCCATGGGTTGGCGTTTCTGGTATTCTTTACTATTTCTCCATTTCCTCTTTTTTTCAAGAAAAATTTGTATTTTTTTTGAAAAAATCCTCTTGCATTCCCCGAGGGAAATGGTATATTAGGCCTAGATAAAAAAATATCGATGTTTAAATATCGATATTCCGGTACCGAAGTTTTCGGCATTCCATCAGAATCTTCAACTCGATTTCAGGAGGACGGAATTATGAGCACGAAAGAGAGCAAGGCAAAGGCTGCGGCTCCCGCCGCTGTTCCCGGCGAGGAGCAGGAGCGGGAACAGCTCAACACGCTGATCGCCAAAGTCAAGGCGGCGCAGGTTAAGTATGCGGAATATACTCAGGAGCAGGTGGATGCGATTTTCGCCGCCGCCGCGCTCGCCGCGAACAATGCGCGGATTCCGCTGGCTCAGATGGCGGTTGAGGAGTCCGGCATGGGCGTGGTGGAAGACAAGGTCATCAAAAACCACTTCGCGGCCGAGTATATCTACAACAAATACCGCGATATGAAAACCTGCGGTGTGATCGAAGAAAACGAAGCGATGGGAATCGCCAAGGTTGCGGAACCGGTGGGCGTCATCGCCGGCATCGTTCCGACCACCAATCCGACGTCGACCGCGATCTTCAAATCCCTGCTGGCGCTCAAGACCCGCAACGGCATCATCTTCAGTCCGCATCCGCGCGCCAAGAAATGCACGGTTGCCGCTGCGAAAATCGTACTCGATGCCGCAGTCAAGGCGGGGGCTCCCGAGAACATCATCGCCTGGATCGACGAACCCTCTGTGGCGCTTTCCGGCCATTTGATGAGCCATCCGGACATCAGTCTGATTCTGGCCACCGGCGGCCCCGGCATGGTCAAGGCTGCCTATTCGAGCGGCACTCCCGCGGTCGGCGTCGGTCCCGGCAACGTGCCGGTGGTGATCGGCGACACCTGCGATATCCGCATGGCGGTGAGTTCGATTCTTCAGAGCAAGACCTTCGACAACGGCATGATCTGCGCGTCGGAGCAGTCGGTGACTGCGCTGGCTTCGATCTACGATGACGTCAAGAAGGAGTTCACCTACCGCGGCGGCTATATTCTGTCGAAGGAGGAGGCGAAAAAGGTCGGCGACGTCATCCAGATCGACGGCAAGCTCAATCCGAAGATCGTCGGCCAGAGCGCCTGCCACATCGCCGAGATGGCGGGGATCAAAGTGCCGGCCGGGACGAAGGTCCTGATCGGCGAGACGGACGGCGTCGGCCCGGATTATCCGTTCAGCCGGGAAAACTTTCTCCGGTTCTCGCGCTCTACAAGGCAAAAACCTACGAGGATGCGGTCGAAAACGCGAAGAAGCTGCTCGAATACGGCGGTCTCGGCCACACCAGCGTGCTCTACACCAACTCACAGAACTTTGAGCGTGCCAAATACTTCGGGCACATGATGATGTCCTCCCGCACGCTGGTCAACATGCCTTCCAGCCAGGGGGCGATCGGCGACATCTACAACTTTGCGCTGAATCCCTCACTGACACTCGGCTGCGGCAGCTGGGGCGGCAATTCGGTCAGTGAAAACGTCACGCCGAAGCATCTGCTGAACATCAAGTCCATCGTGAAACGGAGAGAGAACATGCTGTGGGTCAGAATTCCTCAGAAAGTTTACTTCAAATACGGCTGCCTGCCCACCGCGATCGGCGATCTTGAAGGCCGCCGGCGGGCGTTCATCGTCACCGACAAATTCCTCTATTCGAGCGGGATTCTTGCGGACCTGCTGCACAAGCTCGATGCGATGAACATCGCCTACGATGTCTTCGCCGACGTCGAGCCGGATCCGACCATTCAGCTCGCGCGGCGCGGTCTGGAGCGGATCAACTCCTTCCAGCCCGATGTGATCATCGCCGTCGGCGGCGGTTCGCCGATCGACGCGGCCAAGATCATGTGGCTGATGTATGAACATCCGGAGATCAGCTTTGAAGATGTGGCCATGCGCTTCATGGATATCCGCAAGCGGATCGTCCGGCTGCCGGAACTCGGAAAGAAGGCCATGATGGTCGCCGTGCCGACCACCTCGGGAACCGGTTCGGAAGTGACTCCCTTCGCGGTGATCACCGACGCCGACACCGGTAACAAGTACCCGATTGCCGACTACGCGCTGACGCCGAACATGGCGATCATCGACACGCAGCTGGTCATGAAGCTGCCGAAGCAGCTGACTGCGTACAGCGGCATCGACGCTCTGACGCACGCTCTCGAAGCGCGGGTTTCGGTGATGGCGAGCGACTACACCAACGCGTTGGCGATGGAAGCGGCCAAGCTGGTCTTCGAAAATCTGCCGCGCTGTTATCATGACGGTCCGATGGATGAAGAGGCGCGCGAGCATATGCACAATGCGTCGGCCATGGCCGGCATGGCGTTTGCGAATGCCTTCCTCGGCGTCTGCCATTCGATGGCGCACAAGCTCGGCGGCATGTATCATGTCCCGCACGGCCTCGCCAACGCGATGCTGATCTGCGAGGTGATCCGCTACAACGCCACCGACTGCCCGGCGAAACAGGGAACCTTCCCGCAGTACAAGTATCCGCATGCCAAGGCGGCATATGCTAATTTGGCGACCTACTGCGGCTTCGACGGGCGCGACGACGACGAGCGGGTCGAAAATCTGATCGAAGCGATTGAAAAGCTCAAGAGGGGAGCTGGAGATCCCGAAGAGCCTCAAGGCTTACGGGATCGACGAGAAGACCTTCCTGGCCAACCTCGACGAGCTGGCGGTCAAGGCATTTGACGATCAGTGCACCGGCGCGAATCCGCGCTATCCGCTGATCGATGAGATCAAGCAGATGCTGCTCAACGTCTACTACGGCCGATAATCGGCGGAAAAACGGAATGAGGAGGGCTCTTCCTGCGGGAGGAGTCCTCTCTTTTCTGTCTTTTTTCCGTGGATTTCACTTGAAAAATCAACGGATTCAATGTAGATTGCCGCATAACCATGGAAAGGAACGTCTGATGGCGAAACCGAAGATCGTAGTCTGCCTCGGCAGCTCCTGTTTTGCACGCGGCAATGAGGAGAACATCCGGGTGGTCGAAGCCTATCTTGAGGAGAACTCTTACCAGGACGATGTCGATGTCGAGCTTTCCGGCACGCTCTGTCAGGGCAGATGCGCGGAGGGGCCGAACGTGATTGTGGACGGGAAGATCTACAGCAAGGTCGATCCCGGCGTGATGCTCGACATTCTGCGCCGGACATTGCCGCCGCGCAGCTGAAGCCGGAAATCAGAAAAAACGGAGGAGTCTTCACCATGAATCTGCATTTCCCGGTGTTTACCACCGAAAACATCTGCCATGACTGTTACAAATGCATCCGCCATTGCCCCTGCAAGGCGATCCGCATTGTCGATGGGCGGGCCGGCGTGATTCAGGAGCTTTGTGTGGCCTGCGGCATGTGTGTCAAAGTCTGTCCGGCACACGCCAAGAAAATCCGGCCCGATCTAGCCCGGGCGCGTTATCTTCTCGGTACCGGCAAAAGGTCTATGCCTCGCTGGCGCCCTCGTTTGTCAGCTATTTCCGCAATGTGCCGCGGGGTGCCCTGGTGGCGGCGCTCAAGCGGCTCGGATTTGCCGGAGTCAGCGAGACCGCGCTCGGCGCTCAGGTGGTCAGTGCGGAAACCGGAGCGTTTCTCGCCAAGGCGGAGCCGGGGGGTCTACTTGTCCAGCGCCTGTCCGGCGGTGGTGGATTTTGTCCGAAAATACGCTCCGGACTATGCGAAAAACGTGGTTCCGGTGCTCTCCCCGGTTTTGACTCATACCAAGATCCTCCGCCAGACGTTCGGCGACGAGATCGGCGTAGTGTTTTTCGGTCCGTGTGTGGCCAAGAAAAATGAATCCGACCGCCATCAGGAACTGCTGGATCTTGCACTCACATTTGCGGATCTGGAAGAGTGGCTCACGGAGGAGGGGATCGATCCGGCCTCGATCAATCCGAGTGATTATCAGAACATGGTTCCGGAATCAGCCGAGGAGGGGCGGGTTTACGCGATTGAGGGGGGGATGAACGACACGCTGCGTGCGCCTTCGGCCGATATCCGTTATCTTGCAGTTTCCGGTCTGGTCAATCTCAACCGGCTGCTGTGTGAAGACCCGGAGGCGGCGAATTCAAAGGCCTGCAAGATCTTCATCGAATGCCTAGCCTGTCCCGGCGGCTGTGTCAACGGTCCGGTAATGCCGGCCCGGCAGGGCGGGACACTGGGGGCGGTCATCGAGGTTGCCCGGGAATATGACGGCAACAACAGTCTGGCCCGGCCGACCGATCTGCCGATCGAAGAGCCGGTGCATGCGGAACCGGAAATCGCCCCCGAAGTCACGGAGGAGCAGCTGCGCAACGCACTTGCTTCGGTCGGCAAATTCACTCCGGCCGACGAACTCAACTGCGGCGGATGCGGCTATTTCAGCTGTCGCGACTTCGCCCGGGCGCTGGTGGCGAACAAAGCGGAAGTGGAGATGTGTGTCTCGCACCTGCGGCAGCTGGCCCAGAAGAAGAGCAACGCGTTGATCCGCTATATTCCCGCTGGGGTGGTGATCGTCGACCGCCATCTGCGGATCGTCGAATGCAATCGCCGGTTCGCTGAGCTGTTCGACGAGGATACGGTGCTCGCCTACGACTCCTGCGGCGGCCTGACCGGAGCGGGAACTGAGCGCCTTCGCCGATTTCAGCGATCTGATGGCGGCGGCGTTGCTTTCCGGCGGGGAGGTTGAGCGCCACAATCAGGTGTGTGGAGACAAGATTTTGAACATCAGCGTCTTTACGATTTCTCCGAATCAGAGTGTCGGTGCAATCATCCAGGATGTCACCAGCCTCGAGCTTCACCGGGAGCAGGTGTCGGAAAAGGCGCGGGCGGTGATTCGCAAAAACATCATCACCGTTCAGAAAATTGCACGAAATCTCGGCGAGCACATGGCGGAAACGGAAATTCTGCTGCGTGAAGTCGCCGGCAGCTACACCGAGATCAAAGGGAAGAAGTGAGATGCCGAACGATGTTTTCGTTGAAATGGAGTGTTTTCAGCTCTGTCACGACGGGGAGATTGTCTGCGGAGACGATTTTCTTTTCGAGCGAATTGAGCAGGAAAACCGCCATCTGGCCGTGCTTTCCGACGGTCTGGGCAGCGGAATCAAGGCGAATCTGCTCGCCTGCATGACCACGACGATGGCGCTGGAGTTCGTGCGTTCGAACATGGATGTTCTGCTCTCTGCGGAAACCATCATGGATACCCTGCCGGTCTGTGAAGTGCGCAGGATCAGTTATGCGACATTTTCCATTTTCGACCTCCAGATCGGCGGAAAATCCCGAATCATCGAGATGGACAACCCGCCGTTCATTCATCTTCGCAACGGGAAGGATCTCAAGGTGAGCCGGCAGAGCATGGTTTCCGACCGCTGGCCGGATCGGCGGGTGCAGCTGGCGGAAATTTACGCCATCACCGGTGACCGGCTGATCGCCTTCTCCGATGGAGTCGCGCAGGCAGGACTTGGGCAGCCCGGCTGCAAGTTCGGCTGGAGAAGGGAGGGGGCGCTTGAATTCATTCAAGCCGAAGTGGCGAAGGATCCGGCGATCTCCGCCCGTGAACTGTCGCAGCGGGTGGTATATGCGGCGCGGAATCACAACAAGGACAATCGCTGTATCGACGATATCAGCTGCATGGTGATCTATCTGCGCAAGCCTCGGCGGCTGCGGCTGCTTACCGGGCCGCCGTTCCGTCCGGAATCCGATGCGGCCTATGCGGAACTGGTGCGGAATTTCGATGGCAAGATCATTCTCTCCGGGGGACCACGGCGAACATCGTTTCCCGAGAACTGAAGCGGCCGATCGATGTCGACATGAAGCTGGTGATGAAGGCGGGAAATCTGCCGCCGCCGGCCCGTATGGAAGGAGTGGATCTGGTTTCGGAAGGCATTTTGACGCTCACGGACGTGGTTCAGCGCCTGGAGGCTGATCCTCCGCTTTCGACGCCGGAGCCGCTGGTTTCGAAACAGATGATCGAACTCTTCCGGGAGAGTGACGAAATCGAATTCATCGTCGGCACCAAAGTGAACGAAGCACATCAGGACCCCAGCCTGCCGATGGATCTGGAGATCCGGCGCAACATCGTCCGCCGACTCAAGACCGTTCTGGAGAACAAGTATCGAAAGCGTGTACTGATGCGTTATTTTTAAGATCCATTCACATAATATAAAGGATATTTCCCACCATGAGCGAAACGAGCAAGATCAAAGTGGAAATCTGTCTGGGCACCACCTGTTACGTGCTGGGTTCGTTCCGGCTGTCGACGCTGGAGGAGCAGCTGCCGGAGGAGCTCCGCGACAAGGTTGACGTTGTCGGCAGTGCATGCCTGGACCTCTGCCACGACCGCAACTACGGCAACGCCCCCTTCGTCCGGATCAATGACAGCCGGATAGTCGACAACGCGACGATCGAAAAGGTGATCGATGCGGTTCGGGAAGAGGTCAACGCGGGAGGCAAAGAAGCATGAACAATGCGGAGAGAACGCGCCGGGAGCTGATGATCCGGGCGATCAAAGATTATTACGACGGCGTCCTTGCCGATACCATCGACCGGATTCCGATCGATATGCGGCCACGTACAGCGGAGCCGAACCGCTGCTGCATCTACAAGGACCGCGCCATGCTTAAGTACCGGCTGATGGCGCTTCTGGGGTTCGGCATGGAGGAGGAGCGGGATGAAACAATGCCCCTGCGGGAGTATCTGAAACTCGCCGATGCGGGGAAAAATCACACTGCCGCGGTGCTCTCGGTCTGTACGGTCGGCTGTCACGGTTGTGTCGACAGCCATGTGCAGGTGAGCAGCAGCTGCGTCGGATGTTTTGCCCGGCCCTGTGTGGCGACCTGTCCGCGTCAGGCGATTACCGTCATCAACCAGCGTTCGACCATCGACCGCTCGAAATGCATCAACTGCGGCAAATGCATCGCAGTCTGCCCGTATCACGCGATCATTCGCAATCCGCTTCCGTGCGAGGATGTCTGTCCGGTCGGCGCGATCGGCAAAGCGGAGGATGGGCGGGTCAAGCTGGATTTCAGCAAATGCATCTATTGCGGGAAATGTTTCCGTGCCTGTCCGTTCAGCACGATCATGGAGCGTTCGCAGCTGATCAACATCCTCAATACGCTCAAAAGCGGACGCAAGGTGGTGGCGATGGTCGCCCCCTCCATCACCGACCAGTTCCCCGGCACGCTGGAACAGCTGTTCGCGGCGTTGAAGATGGCCGGTTTTCATGACATTATTGAAGTTGCTCTGGGCGCTGAACTTACCACCAAAAACGAGGCGGAGGAGTTCTATGAGCGAATGGCCCGCGGTGACAAGCTTATGACCAGCAGCTGCTGTCCGGCATGGGTGCTGGCGGCGCAGCGGCACATTCCGGATATCGTACCGATGGTTTCCTCGACGCCGAGTCCGATGGGATACGCCGGTCGTCTGGCGAGGGAGAAGTATCCGGACGCGGTAAACGTATTTATCGGTCCCTGCATCGCCAAACGGCGGGAAGCGCAGTCCGACCCCAACACGGATTTCGTCATGACGTTCGAGGAGCTCGGTGCGCTCTTCGCCGCGCTGGAGATCGACGTGATTTCGCTCAATGCGGAACCGCTGGCGACGCCGGCGACCTCCTATGCCCGCAATTTTGCGCACAGCTGCGGCGTGACGGAGGCGATTTTACAGGAGATGAGCGAGGAGTCGCCTGATCCCAAACGGCCGAAGATCGACGGCAAGTTCATCAACGGGCTGGACCGCAAATCGGTGAACATGCTCAAGATGTATGCCAAGGGGAAACTGCCCGGCAACTTTGTGGAGGTCATGGCCTGTACCGGCGGCTGTGTCGGCGGACCGTGTTCGCTGGCCCGCTGAGCAGAAAAAAGAATCACCGTTCGGGGTGGAGTGCAATGCTCCATCCCGTTTTTTTGTGTGGAGGGAGTTCAGCGGGCCTTTCGATATGCTCCCGGCGTGAGACCGGTTGTCCGGCGGATGACCCGGGCAAAATAGCCGGAATCCCGGATGCCGGTTTCGCGGGCGATGTCCCGTATCGGCATCCGGCTGCTGCGCAGGAGGTGCAGAGCGTGCTGAATGCGTAGACCGTGGAGATATTTCCCCGGGGATATCTGCATGCGCGAAGTAAAGATGCGTGTCAACGTGGCGCGGTGAACTCCCAGCCGGTCGCAGAGGGTGTTGAAATTGACCTCGGGATTGCGGAATTCCCGACGGGCCAGCGAGAGAAAGGCATCGATCAGCTTCCCCTCGCGGCTGCCGTCGGAGTGAGTGCCTCCCGCCGCGGCCAGGATTTCGCAGAGGACGGCGATGTTGCGGCGCATTGCCTCGGCGGTGTTTTCACGCAGCCCCCTTCGAACCGGCGGAATGCCTCTTCCGGACATTCGCCGGAGACGGCGAGTGGCGGGCATAGCCGTACCCATCCAGAAACCGTTCCGCATCCGGCCCGTCGAATGTGATCCAGCGGATGCGCAGTACGCCCTCCCGCTGCCGGGTGAAGCAGCGAAGGCCGGGCGGAGGTGAACCAGACGCCGCCCGGTTCGATTTGGAACTCCTTCCCCTCCTGGATGACGTCACCCCTGCCGGAGAGACACCAGTTGAGCTGGACGAACGGCCGTGGCGTGGAATCCTGAATATCACCCTCGTGATACTCCGAAAGTCCGGCCGAACGCGGATAGACCGGCAACTTCCAGGCCGGCAAAGTTCGAAAGTCCGGCCGGGTGATGAGAATTCGAATGGTATGCGACATAATTCACCTTTAAGACGACAAAAATTTCATTGTCAAATATGCTGTCCCTTGGTATACTATATACAGAAATCCAGTTTTTTGCAAATAGGAGGAAGATATGGCAGGAACCGTCGAGATCGACAAGCGTGAAATTCGGGTGGATGGCAATCCGGTGCAGATTCTGTCGGGGGCGATGCACTATTTCCGGATTCATCCGGATTACTGGCGCGACCGGATCGTCAAACTGCGACAGTGCGGACTGAATACGCTCGAAAGCTATCTGGCATGGAATGTGCATGAGCCGAAAGAAGGGGAGTTCGACTTCACCGGCGGAAAAAGATTTTTCCCGGTATTTTGAGCTTGCCGCGGAAGAGGGGCTGATGGTGATTGTCCGCCCCGGCCCCTATATTTGTTCGGAGTGGGATCTCGGCGGACTGCCTGCATGGCTGCTGGCGAAGCCGGGAATGCGGCTTCGCTGTATGAACAAGCCCTATCTCGATGCGGTGGAGCACTATCTGGATGCGATCATTCCACAGCTTCGCCGCCTTCAGTGGACCGCTGGAGGGCCGGTGATCGCCATTCAGTTGGAAAACGAGTACGGAGCCTACGGCAATGACCATGATTATCTGCGCTTTTTGCAGAAGAAGTACCGGGAAGGCGGCATTACCGTGCCGCTGTTCACCTCTGACGGGGCGGATGATACGATGCTCCACTGCGGGACGCTGCCGGATGTGCCGGCCACGGTCAACTTCCGGAATCATCCGGTGAAAAACCTGAAGCGACTTGCAGAGTTCCGGCCGGATGACCCGCCGTTTGTCATGGAGTTGTGGGACGGAGGGGCGCATCACTGGGGAAATCTCTATCCGGAACACGATGCCGAAGCGGTGCGACAGGATGTCCGCGAGGTGCTGGAACACCGTTTCCATATGAATCTCTACATGTTTCACGGCGGCAGCAATCCCGGATTCATGAACGGAGCAAATGAGTGGGGCGGTCGTTACGGCGCCATGCTTTCCACCTACGACGTCGATGCCGCGCTGCGCGAGGAAGGGATCCCACACCGAAATATTTTGCGATTCAGGAGGAGATCAAACGATTTCACCCCGAGGCAAAAACCGGCACACCGGTCTCACTGCCCAAACGTGCCTACGGCGAAATCCGTCTGACGGAGTTTGTCACGCTCGACGAAGCGCTGCCCATGCTTTCGACGGCGGTTCCGGTCGCCGCACCGGAGACGATGGAGTATTTCGGTCAGGCGTATGGATTCATCCTCTACCGGACCCGGGTGGAGGTGAGCCCGGGCGTCTATCCGCTCCGGCTGGATCAGCTCCGGGACCGGGCGATCGTGCTGGTCGACGGCCGTATCGCCGGAATCCTTGATCGGAACAGTTCTCCCTGCGTCTGCCAGATCTCCGTGCCTCCGGGCGGGGCACAGCTGGAGATTCTGGTCGAAAACATGGGGAGAATCAACTACGGCAACGAGATGGAGCATGAACGCAAGGGGATCACCGGAGCCGGGTTCCTCGCATATCTCCATCTCTTCGGCTGGGAGGTGTGGCCGCTGCCGCTGGAGGATCTCTCCCGGATGAGCTTTCGTTCGCTAAACGGCGCTCCTCCGCCGGTTCCGGCGTTTTTCCGCGGCTGTTTTACGGTGGAGGACGAGCCATGTGACACTTTTCTTGCGGTGCCGGGAGGCGGACGCGGCTCTCTTTTCCTCAACGGAGTCAATCTCGGCCGTTACTGGCAGATCGGGCCGCAGCGGACGCTTTACGTGCCGGCACCGCTGCTCCGGCGCGGAGAGAACGAAATTATTCTCTTCGAAACCCAGGGGCTCGGGGAGACGATGGTCCGCTCCCAGGCGCAACGTGATTTCGGACCGTGTGTGAAGATGCAGATTTAAGCGGACACCTCCGGGGAGAGTGGGGTGCCATCCGTGCGGCGCAGGCGAAACTCCACTGCCTGCGTGGTCGCGGCGGAGAGGGGAGCGCAGGCGCTGTGGCGGGATGCCCGGCGCCCAGAGAATCCGCCCGCTCGGCTCGCGCAGAACCGGGCAGGGGTAGTCGAAGGGAGTTTGCGGTCGATCCGGAGTTTCTTCAATGAGAGTTCGGTCGTGCGGCCGAACGGGAGAATCCGGTCGCCGGGGCGGCGACGATCCACGATGAGTTCGTCAGGCAGGAGTGCGGCGTCAAAGCGCGCTTCAAAAAGCGTCGGCGGCGCGTCGGAGGACCTGAGCGCGTGGAGTTCCAGCTGAAATTTTCCCCAGTGCAGCCGGGGATTGCTCCGCCAGAGCCAGATCGCCGGGCCGGGGAGGGAGCTCCATTTACCGGATGCATCCGGCCGCGGTGGACGAGAAAGGTGCACATGCCGCTGAGCGGAATCTGCACCGCTTCCGCTGGATCGGCGAGCCAGGCATCACGGAGCCGGGCGAGAAATGCCGGAGGGGGGAGCACCTCCCGGCCGGCAAGTTCGGAGAGGTGGTGCCGGAGCACCCGGATCTGAAGTGCCTGCGGCAGCGTACGCCAGAACTCCACCGTGGTTTCGCTCTTTCCGGCGATGGCGGCGAACCTTTCCCTGGCTGCCTCTTCCAGAAATTCGGCATCCTGCCGGAGGGGTTCGAGGAATGGAGCAGACCGGCGGAGGAACCGGGAATCCGGCGCCGGAACTCCGGCAGGATGATATTTCGCAACGCATTGCGGCTGAAAGTATTTTCCTGGTTGCTGGAGTCGGTCCGCCACTGGATGTCACGCGCGCGAAGATACGCCTCGATTTCTGCGCGCGCAAAAGCGAGCAGGGGGCGGAGGATCGTCATTCCATCGAGGCGCGAGACCGGTCGCATTCCAACCAGCCCGGAGACGTTGGCCCCGCGCGCCAGTCTGAGAAACAGTGTTTCCACCGCGTCGTCGGCGTGGTGGCCGAGCACTACGACAGCTTCCGGAATTTCGGTGACAAGCTGCCTCCAGACGGCGAGCCGTTCAGCTCGGGCGCGTTCCTCCAGACCGGGCCCGGGGGAGAGACCGAGCGGGATTTCGCGGAAGGGAACGTCACTGTTTTCAGCGAAGTCGCGGGCGGCGGCGGCGTCCTGCCGGGATTCTTCGCCGCGCAGGCCGTGTTCAAAATGGATGGCGGTAACGGGGCAGCCGAACCGGTTGCGGGCATGGAGACAGGCGAGCAGTGCGACGGTGCTGTCAGCGCCGCCGGAAAAAGCCGACGAGAAGATGATGGCCGGCAAAAGGAGCAAAAATTTTATCGCATTCTTCAAGTTGCATTTGTAATCGTCCGCATTTCGTTATAATATATGTGGCGAACAACGAAAAGCAAGGAGTGAACCGTCGTATGGCATATATCGTCGTGGCTACCACCAACGCCCACAAGGTGGATGAGTATCGGAAACTGCTCGAAGGACAGAAGGTCGAATTGAAGTCTCTGCTGGATTATCCGGCGTTCCCCGGGGTAGAGGAGACCGGGAAGACGTTCCGGGAAAACGCCGGGATCAAGGCGCTGGCGGCCTGCAAATACTGCGATGTTCCGGCTTTTGCCGACGACTCCGGACTGGAGGTGGAGGCGCTGGACGGCCGCCCCGGCATCTATTCCTCGCGCTACGCGCCCACGGATGCTGAACGCATTGCCAAACTGCTCGGCGAGCTCAAGGGCAAAGAGAACCGGCGGGCCCGCTTCGTCTGCGCCATCGCCATCGCCGTTAATGGTGAGGTGATCGAGACATTTGAAGGGGAGGTCCGGGGGACGATCGTCGATGCTCCCCCGCGGTTCCGACGGCTTCGGTTACGACCCGATTTTCCAGCCGGACGGCTACGATCAGACCTTCGGTGAGATGCCGCAGGAGCTGAAAAACCGCATCAGCCACCGGGCGGCGGCCTTTCAGCTGGCGCTGAATTTCGTCGAAGACGAGATGTCCGTTCTGGATGACGACTTCGATCTCTGACGGTATCTGCCGCATTCTCTTCAACCTCTTTCTGACGAAAGAAATTTTAAAAAAATTAGACTTTTCTAATTTTCAGCCTTGATTTTTTAATTTTCCGTTTATTTTATCAATCAGACAGCCAAGGCTGTTTTTATTTCGGGATGTAATTAGCTGAATCTAATTAAAAAGAGGAAGAAGATGCAGTGCGTTGACCGCCATCAGTTGTTGTTGAGACATCTGATGATCAAACTTGCTCCGGTGCTCCTGGGCGTGAAGCCGGCAGGAATGGTACGATTGACCAACTGCGGACGGATTGGAGGAGGCGCGCAGTGCGACCTTTTCTGCCTGCATCAGCGGGAGATCCTGGAGGCTCTGCATCTGGAGTGCCGGATTCTGCGCAATGACGGCATCGATCTGGTCGTGCTTTTTTTCCGACGAGCCGTGCTGGAGAGGACACTGGCGTCGTCGGAGGCGGCCGGATTTCTGAAGGAATGCGGCTATCCATCCGGGGAGGGTATGGCCGCGATTCTGGAGGAGTTGACGGCACGGTGCCGCCGTGGAGGAAACTTTCCGCATGAGATCGGAATTTTTCTTGGCTACCCGCTGAAGGATGTTCGGGGATTCATCGAGGATCGTTCCGCCTGTCGCCCGGTTCCGCGCGGCCTGTGGCGGGTCGCGGGGGATCCGGCGGAGTCCCTGGCGGTGATGGAGAAATTTCGCTGCGCCGAGGCGGAGATAACCCGGCTGCTCCGGGGAAATGTCGCCCCTGCGGAGCTGATGCGACAGATACACAATGCTGAAACAGCAGCATAAAAAAGAAAAGGACCAGCAGAATGAGCAAAATCATTACGGTAATTTACGGTTCCAGCACCGGCAACACCGAACATGCCGCGCAGCTGATCGCCGGCAAGCTCGGGGGCAGGGCGGTCAACATTCGGAACGCTTCCGCCGCGGACTTTCAGGCGGATCTGCTGATTCTCGGCACCTCGACCTGGGGATGCGGGGAGCTGCAGGACGACTGGATGAACGGCGTCGCACTGCTGAATTCCGCCGACCTTTCCGGAAGAAAGGTGGCGCTTTTCGGGCTTGGTGACGCGGTCGGATTCGGCGATACCTATCTGAACGCCATGGGCGAGCTCGCCGAAAAAAGTCGTGACGCGCGGGGCGGAGATCGTCGGTCGCTGGCCGAGCGAAGGCTATATGCATTCGCTGTCCACGGCGGAAGAGGGCGGTTATTTTTCCGGACTTGCGCTGGATGACGACAACGAACCCGGTGAAACCTCCGACCGGATTGACCGCTGGTGTGAACAGCTCCGGCGGGAAGCGGCGTTGTAGGATCAAGAGATCTCCATGGTTGGCCGCTCTGCCGGAGCCCGGATGGGACCGGCAGAGCGGTTTTTTCTTTCCGGAATCAAGCGCATGGATGCTTGAAAAACTCTTTTTCAGGTAATATTAATAGAATGTCGCTCCGGCTCCGGAGGGGCCGTTTTTTTATTTTGGAAAGGAACAGCAAAATGCCGATTGAGAATGTGATCTCCGCCGCGATTGTGCGGCAATTTTCCGAAAAACTGCTCTCCAACCTGATCGTCGACGTCGCGATTGTCGGCGGTGGCCCGTCGGCGCTGGTCGCTGCGAGGCACATGGCCGACGCCGGTTTGAAGGTGGCGATTTTCGAGCGCAAACTTGCACCCGGCGGCGGAACCTGGGGCGGTGGCATGCTCTTCAATGAAGTGGTGGTGCAGGAGTCGGCTGTTCATATCCTCAAGGAGTTCGGAATCCGTCATCAGCCGATAGAAGGAAATCCGGGATACTATACGCTCGATTCGGTGGAGATGGCGTCGGCCCTGATCTACGGCGCGGTTCATGCCGGAGCGAAGATCTTCAACGCGATGAGCGTCGAGGACATCGTCTTCAAAGACGGCAAGGTGAACGGACTGGTGATCAACTGGACTCCGGTCGAACGGCTCGGCATGCACGTCGACCCGCTTACTGTGATCGCGCGCGCGGTGCTGGACGGCACCGGCCATCCGAGCGAAATCATGCATCTCGCCTGCGAAAAGGCGCAAATCAAGCTTTCCACGCCGACCGGCGGCATCATGGGCGAAAAACCGATGTGGGTGGATTCCGGCGAGGCTTCGACGGTCGAGAACACTGTCGAATACTTCCCCGGCCTCTTCGCCTGCGGCATGAGGCGCGAACAACGTGGCCGGCGGCTACCGGATGGGACCGATCTTCGGCGGCATGATGCTCTCCGGCGAAAAGGTGGCCGATCTGATCGTCAAGTCGCTGGCCGATTGACCGTACCGGTCCGTTTGAAAAAACTCCCGGAATCCGCCTTGGCGAAAACCGGGAGTTTTTTGTGTTTGTCGGAGAAACGGGGCGATGGTCATCTTGCTGAATTCGGACAACGCCCCTTGGTCCGGGCGGATCAGCGACCGGCCAGCATCGCCTCGACATCGCCCGCTGGATCCGCGATCGGCTTGATGCCGAAATTCTTCACCAGCACTTCTGCCACCCCCGGGGAGAGGAAAGCCGGCAGCGTCGGTCCGGAGCCGGATATCCCGGAATCCGAGCGCCAGCAACGCCAGCAGCACTGCGACCGCCTTCTGTTCATACCAGGCCAGATCGAAGGAGAGCGGCAGTTTGTTGAGGTCGTCCAGACCGAATGCATCGCGAAGCTTCATGGCGATCAGCGCGAGCGAATAGGAGTCGTTGCACTGTCCGGCGTCCAGTACCCGCGGAATCCCGCCGATGTCGCCGAGCGGAAGCTTGTTGTAACGGTATTTCGCACAGCCGACCGTCAGAATAACAGTGTCTGCCGGCAATGCTTCTGCGACTTCCGTAAAGTATTTTCGCGCGGATTGCCGGCCATCGCAGCCGGCCATCACCACAAAGCGCCGGATGGCACCTGACTTGACCGCCTCCACTACCTTGTCCGCCAGCAATCCCACCTGATGATGGGCAAATCCTCCGACGATTTCCAGATTGTCCAGCTCCTCCGGAGGCTGGCATTTCCTGGCAAGTGCGATCAGCGGCGAAAAATCTTTGCGCCCCCCCGCCGGGCGGTCGGCGATGTGCGGAACTCCGGGATACCCCCGCCACGCCGGTGGTGAAAATGCGGTCACGATACTCCGGCTTCACCGGTGTGATGCAGTTGGTGGTCATGAGAATCGGGCCGTGGAAGGGACCGAACTCCCGATCCTGCCGATACCAGGCTCCGCCGTAGTTGCCGACCAGATGACGGAATTTCTTCAATTCCGGGTAGTAGTGGGCTGGGAGCATCTCCGAATGGGTATAGATGTCGATGCCGAGCCCTTCGGTATCTTCCAGAAGTTCGCGCAGATCGCGCAGGTCGTGACCGGAAACGAGGATTCCGGGATTTTGCCGACACCGGTTTTCACTCTGGTGATCTCAGGGTGACCGTATGTGGCGGTATTGGCCCGGTCAAGCAGTTCCATTGCGCCGACCGCGGTCCGACCGCACTCGAGCACCATGGAGGTCAACTCTTCCACGGTACAGGGACGTACGGTCGCCACCAGTGCCCCTGCAGACGAAGGCGTAGATAGAGCTGTCTTCGTAACCGAGCATTGCCGCATGATCGGCATAGGCGCTCAGCCCTTTGAGGCCATAGAGAAGCAGTTCCTTGAGGGAACGTTTGTCCGGATCGGTTTCGCTGAGTACACCGACCGGGGGGAGCAGGCTTTCCGGGTCCAGTCGCCTGGCACGGCTCTCGGCACGTCGGATGAGTTCATCGATTCGGGCCGGATCGAAGTTGGCGTTGGTGATGGTTGCGAACAGAGCCTGAATCATGAAGAGTCCCAGTTCAGAATCCGGCGTGTCATGCCGGTCATCCAGAAGCAGGGCGATTCGTTTGAGCTCCGCGATCAGCCGATCCATCTTGTTGGCGGTTTCCGCCGTTTTGCCGCAGACGCCGCGCACGGTGCAGCCGGTATTTCCGCAGGCCTCCTGACACTGGAAACAGAACATCTCTTCATTCATACCGCTTTCCTCCTCGGGTTGGGGCAGAAATGTAACTCCTGCCTGTTATACCATGACGCCGAGAAAAGAATTTTACAAGGGACAATCACAGTTTTTTCTGTTTTTTCTCTGTTTCATACGGGAAAAAGGCTTCTTCATGTCTGTGCGAGAAGAGAAAAGCAGGAAAGGGGGGCCGATCAGGTCGAACCGGTGTCGCAGCATCCTTCTGACTTCTTTCGACTGGAATGTTCCACTGCCCCCGAGTCATCGTCGTGGAACGTCGGCAAAGCGTGAAATGTTCCGATCCTGATGAGGACGTTTCCTTGTTGCTCCATGATTTTGCCGGCGTTTCACGCTTTCCGGAAACAAAAAGCCCGGCGGGAACTTTTCCGGCCGGGCAGGGGCACATCTAGGCGTCATTCGCCGAAGTATTTCTGCTCCATCAGGATCTGTTCGATCAACCTGATCTGGGTCAGCATCAGCGGCGCGGAGTAGATCGCCCGCTTTTCAGCGATTCCGCCCTTCGCCATCGCCTCTTCCAGCATCCGGTTGGCGAGGTAGAGGTCGTCGAGCGTCTCGCGGACGTTGAACCGCCCCGGACTGGTCGGCAGCGGAGGCCAACGCGAATCCGAAACGTAGGCACTGGTGACCGCCTTCATCGCCTTTTCCAGTTCCGGCGTGTTGCCGAGCCGCTTCCGCAGCGCAACCACGCCGTCGAAGATCGAGCGGCAGACCGGGTCGAGAATCCGCGAATAGCTGGTGTTCGCCCAGGCTTTTGCGGTGCCGCCATGCCACGCGGCGCCGTTTTCGATGTTCTCGATGAGATCGTTTTCAATCACCGTCTCCGCCGAACGGATCACGTCCGCCGGGGTCGAGAGTTCATAGCCCACCTCCTTCGCCATGTCGAGCAATTCCCGGAAGCGGTTGACGCTGGCCGGTTCCGGCTCGAAGAAGCGCGCCTGATTGAACTGCTTCACGTAGAAGTAGGCGGAGCTGCCGATGTACTCGGCGTCCTCGGCGTAGGGCATGATGAAGCTGCCGGATTTCGCTATCCGCGGCTGCCATTTGAGGAACATTTCCCGGATTTCGTCGAGCGATACCGGATCCTTGCGCATCCCCTCCGTCGCGCCCATCAGATACCAGAGCATCGGATTGGCCATGCAGTCGCTGCGGAAAATCATCTTGAGCCCGTTCGGCGCAACCGAGGGATTGGTGAGATACCGCAGGAACTCCGGCTTCTCCTTGATGTACTCCTCAATCTTGAAGAGGTGGTTCTTGTTGCTGTGGCCCTGCACGTCGTACTTGAGTCCGTCGCTTCGCGGATTTCCGGGAAGGAGAGAAAGAAGCTGTCGGCATCCATCACCAGCGATTTGAAGCCCGCTTCCAGATAGGCGTCGGGGGAGCCACCCGGCCCAGCCGCACTCCGGATTCCAGCCGGTTTCCGGGCGCACGCCGGTGTATTTCTCCCAGGCGTCCAGTCCGTGGCGCAGCGTGTCGACGCCGATCTCCGGCGGAATGTTGGTCAGCATCACGTGGATGAAGGGCGAACCGATCGGTTCGATCTTCCCCTCCCGAATCAATCCGGAGAGCAGATCCAGCACCGCGGGCGCCTCGTCGTGCATCACTTCAAGTGTCCGCCCGGAGGCTTCGAAGGCGATCCGGTAGTCGCCGTCGCGCACCAGCTCGAAGAGCGGCCGGTAGCAGTTCTCGCACACCCAGGCGCGGCGCGCCGGATCGAGCTGCGAATACTGGATGTTCGCATGCGGCATGAAGATAATCTGCGGTTTCTTCGACATAAGTGAATCTCCTGTTACGTTGGACTTTTACTGCAATTTTACCGGAACTCTTTCAAAAACGCCAGACTGCGGCGCAGTCCATCCTCGACGTCGCCGGGAAGTTCATATTCGATCAGAGCCGGGCCGTCGTAATCGCCAAGCGCGGCCATCAGCTTCGGCCAGTCCAGCCGGCCTTCGCCGCAGGCCGCCGGAAGAACACCACCTTCGACACTGCGGAAGTCCTTCAAGTGAACATACTTGATCGAATTTTTTTGAAGCGCTCGTGGAAGGCGACCGGATCGGTTGCGCCGACGGCGGCGAAATTCGCCGGATCGTAGTTGATCGATACGCCGGTGGAAAGGATGTCATCCCACCAGTCGATCCGGGTGGTGGCGCTGGCGAAGTGGATCAACGCGTCGCCGTTGTTCATGACGCCGCCGTGGGTTTCGACCGCGAGCGTGACGTTGCGGGGTGCCGCATAATCCGCGGCGGCGCGGAGGCAGTCGAGCATCCGCGTGAAACGGGGACCGGCGACCTCGCTGTCCGACCGGAATCCGGCGAAGATGCGGAGAAGTTTCACTCCGAGCTTCGATGCGATGTCGATCACGGTCTTGACCCTGGCCAGCTGCTCCGACGCATCGTCGCCGGTGAAATCGTTCCCGGTGCAGGCGCATTCCAGCCGGACGTTGTACTTGCGGAAGAGGTTCGCAACTTCGGCGATCTTCTTCTCATCCGCGTCGAGCTGGAGGTAATCCCGGTCGTACCCGGCGATGGAGAGTTCGAGCAGATCGAGCCCCATCGCGGCGGTGATGGCGAGCTGTTGTTCCAGCGGGGTCTCGCGCAGCCCCCAGGCGGCGTTGCCCAGCTGCATTTACAGGTCCCTCCAGTCGAAGAGGATCTTGAAGACGTTGGCGCCGTGTTTCGACTGGTACTCGAACGCCTCCTTCGCCTTGGCCGCGGGCCAGATTTCGATCGGCAGATGCTTGGTGACGAATTTGCCTTCGCTCATCCACTTGAGGATTTCCGGCTTGCCGCGCCACTTGATCGCGCAGGTCATCGACATGTTGACGTTCTTGACGAACCAGCGGTGATAGTGGTCGAAAACCAGTTTTCCGGATAATCGCCGTTGAGGTGAATGTGTCCCGGCTCGTCATCGTCGTTCCAGCCGCCGTCCTTGATGTATTTCCAGAGCACGCCGGGCACGATCGGGTTGCCGGAGCATTCGATGATCTTGTCGGCCTTTTTACCGTTGGTGATGTCGAGCAGCTGGCGGATTCCCTCGTCGCCGAAGGGATGACGTAGTCGGCGTATTTCTCGGCGATGGCGCGGCGGAAGGGATTCGGCTCGACACTGATCACGGTGATGCCGGGGCACTTGATCTTCAGGATCTGGACCGCGCTCAATCCGACCATTCCGGCGCCGAAAACCAGCACCACGTCGGTGGGACGCAGATGGAAGCGTTCAATTCCCTTGAGAGGAACGCAGGCGAGATAGGCGAGCACCGCGTCGGTGTCGGAGACGTTGTCCGGCACCTTGCAGAGCGGGTCGCCCGCGCCGCCGGCGTTGTCGGAGTCCTTGTGGACCAGCAGCGTGCCGCCGCCCCACGCGGCGCAGCAGTCGCCGTATTTGCGGCATTCGTTGATCATGACCCGGTCGCCCTTGTGCAGGCCGGGGGCGTAGCTGCCCTCTTCGACGATGACCCCCATGTTCTCATACCCGGGAACCAGCGGGTAGTAGCACTGTTCCGGGTGCTGCATGCCGTGGTAGGTCTTCATGTCGGTGCCGGTGCTGATCGCGCTGAACATGGTCCGCGCGACGACCGTATCCTCCCGTTTCGGTGTGAGGGTCACTTCCCGGAACGCCGCTTCGCCGGGGCGTTCGATCACGGTTGCCATCGTCTTGACGTTCGACATATTCACCTCTCTCTGGTTAGGTGTGGTTTTTATATGGTTATATTATACCACGCAAACCGGGAATGTCAAGTCGAACCGGATCATGTTTCCGGAAAACCGGCGCTTCGTTTATTCAAGGCATGGTCAGCGGGGTGAGATTGGCGCTGAACATCCCCTGGATCGGGCAGGGCAGTTCGAAGAGTTCGTTCCGGGAGCTGCCTTCCACGTGGCCGTCGGCGAATCCGCAGTTGGCCCGTTCCCCGTGGCGCAGATAGACGCCGTAGGCGTTGTTGAAGAGAGCGGTGGGATCGAAGAACCATGTTCCCTGCCGATAGGAGGAGGTCCCGAACAATCCGTTGATCGTGTCGGCGATAATCGGTACGCCGGAGGGGCGTTTCATCTTCGGTGTGAAGTAGGTGATCGGGCCGTTTGCCGTGTCGATACCGGTCACGAAGGAGCCGACGTTCTGCACCCGTTTTTTATCCACGGAATCGGTCGCATTGTTGCCGATGACCAGACCGCGGTATTTGTTGGGGACCAGCATGCCGTAGGAAAAGGAGCCTTCATTGAGCTGTCGTTGACTGTCTTCCGCCTCCGGACAGATGAAGGTGGAGACGGGAAGCGTGGCATAGAGTTTTCTGCTGAAGAAGGGGGCGTCCCGCGGAGGGGTTTCGACTGGAAAAGAGCTTGTCCCACGTCAGAACTGCGCTGCTTCCGGAAGCGAAGCTCTGTTCCATCAACACCACCATGTAATTCTGGTAATCGGCGCTGTACTGGATTTCGGTCAACGTGATCTGTTTGAGATTGTTTTTGCAACCGCTGTCGCGCGCCTTGGCGCGGGCGCGGTTCAGTGCCGGCAGCAGCATCGCCGCCAAAATGGCGATGATCGCGATCACGATGAGCAGTTCGATAAGGGTAAAATTGTTCCGGTTTCGTCCCATTTCGCAGCCGGAGCGGGAATCGCGTTGCCTTTTCATCGATGATTCTCCCTGTTTGTAATTGATTCTCATGATATTCCGTCGTGTCAGACGAGGCCGCGTTCGGCGAGATATTGATCCATCCGGTGATTGACCCGGAACGGATAATCTTTCGGGCAGCGGGCGATCTCCATGGCAAGACCGTCGTAGAGCGGCTTCAATTCCTGCTGGTTCAGCCCGGTTGCTTCCAGCACTTTGGAGTTGTCGATCACCCGGTCGAACAGACGGTCGCATTCGAGCTGCCAGTAAGGCGGAACATTGGGGAACTGTTTGAAGCCGATCAGCGATGAGAAGATCGCCTTGTCCACCCAGATCGTCTTCAAGTTGCAGATATCCCGATAGTAATCGGCGATTTCGTTCCAGGTATGATGCTCGGCGGTGGCGACGGTGTAGGTTTCTCCCAGCGCCTTTTCGTTGAAAAGCAGCCGGGCGAGCATCTGCGCCACATCGCCGGCCCAGCTCATCGTCGCCTGCTTGTATCTGGCCTGCTCCGGCAGGACGGCGGTTTTGGCGGCGAAGGCGCGGCCGACGGTGTCCGGCGCCTCCAGCGTCACCAGCTGGTAACGCATCCGCGAATAGGTGATGGCGGGGCGGACGATCGTCCAGTTCCGGTTTTCCTGAAGTTTCAGAATCGCTTCGCCGCGCGCCTTGTAGATGCTGTAGTCGTCGGAGAGCCGCAGCAGCCGGTCGTCGGCGGTGTCGATCAGCAGCGGCGAACTCTCCCGGATCGGAACCTCCTTGTTGTCGTACACCCGGTAGGTCGAGAGATAGAGGTAGTGGCCGGTCTGCGAGGCGAGCAGCGGCAGACGGAGCGCATTCTCCTTCGTCGAATAGATCAGGAAATCGACGATGCCGTCATAGCGGTTTTTCAGCAGTTCCGCGAGAAACTCCCACTCCATGGCATTCCCGACGACCATGTGCACGTTCGGATGATGGAATTCCAACGCGTCGAGCGCACAGGCATCGACCTGACATCCCCGTTCCGCCAGCAGCGGAACCAGGTATTGTCCCATTGCCCCGGTGGCGCCGAGGACCAGTACTTTCTTCTGTTTCATTTCCGACTGTTCCACTTTTCGTTCTGTTCCGTAAGAAACGGCGTGCTTTCCGCACGTTCCATCCGAAGTTTCTGCAACCGCTTCCGGAAGGCGGGGGTGTCTTCCGCCACGTAGAACAGCTCTCCCAGCGCATCGTGCAATTCCAGCTTGAGAACGCAGTCCGTGCCGGCCGGAATCAACTCCTCCCGGTCAGCCAGGAAGCGGTAAACCCGGTAGGAGCCCGGCTTTTCCACTCTGACGGCGGCTGAACAGGCGGCGCCGGGCTGTTCATACCGGAACGCATAGGCAGCAGGATCGAAGAAGCGATGTCTCAGCCGCCAGCGGGTCTTGATCCAGTTCGTGAGCCCTGCGGCCGCCTCATCGCGCAGTTTGCGGTTCCAGACGGCGACGATCCGGCAGTCAGGAGATTGATAGGGGAGTACGACCGCATTCTCTCCGTGTTCCGCGAGCTGCACGACAGGAAGGCGCAGCTCTTTTTTCAGCGAAGTCATAACCTGCTTCATCGTCGCGGAGGAACTCCGCACCGGACTTGCGTGCAGATAGTAGACGGCACTGCCGCGGCCGCGGTCGATCCGGGTGAGCAGCGGAGCTCCCGACGCATCGGTCAACAGGGTGTGTCCCGCTGGTTTCCCGTTCCGGAACCCCCGGAACAGCGCTTTCCCCGGCTTCGTCCCGGAGTTGTAGATTCCCTCGTCTTGCCGGAAGGGCAATGTGGTGTGGAGCAGCAGACTTTTTCCACCTCTCTCCAGCCACTGTTCGAGCTGTGCGGCGCAGCGGGGTGTCGTCACCGGTGAGGAGAGAAAGACGATCCGTGCGGAATCGAGCAGCAGCGGCAGCTCCGAAGGATCGGTCTGCTCGTATCTGATTTCATGGTCGATCAGCGCCGGAACCCAGGAGTCCTGCTGGCGGGTAATCCGCAGGATGCGCGAGTCGCTGAACAGGCCGTCAATCCGTCTGCCGACGGAGCGAAGCGTGACGTGAAGCACCTCGTTCCCCGGCACCTTCTCCGTCCGGTCCAGATTTGCCTGCCGGAACGCCCGCGCCTGCGCCATCATGAGGTGGAAAGCGGTCTTGTCCAGCGGATTGTTCCGTTCCCACGCTCTTTGACAATCATGATGCAGCGGGGCGGCACCCAGCGCGGCGATCGAATAGGCGACAAGGTAGCCGGTACGCAGGTCCCAGTAGGGGTGGCCGCTGCCGCCGAGCGAGACTTCAAAACAGGCGCCGAGGGATTTGTTCAGCCGTTTTCCCGCCCGGACGTAGCGTCCCAGCCCCCGATAGATGGTCTCGAGCTTCTCCGGCGTGTGCATGAAGAACTCCGGGGCGACGATTCCGGTCCCGGCGAGCCGGAGCAACCCGATATGGTCGTTGCCGTTCATCCAGACTTCGACGTTGAGGATATAGTCATATGTTCCGCCATGAGACTGCGCCCATTGATTGAACCGCTGTGCCTGCCGGAGCCATTCGTAGTGGCAGAGCACGAGAAAGAGCGTGAAATTGCGCTGTGTCTCCAGCGTCGCAGCCGGTGCTGCGGCCGCCCGTTCCGTGACGGGGAAGAACTCCTCCCAGCTGTTCAGCCCGAGATCGCGGGGGGTGAAAACGTCTTCCGTACAGCTCCTCGAAATAGTCGTGGAAGTGGATGGTACGCCGGGGACCGCCGGTTTCGAAATCCATCTCCAGCCCTTCGTCTTTCCCTTGAGATCTTCCCGGAAAGCGGCGACGGTGGCCTTGTCGTATCCCCAGCGGCCGCCGAGGTAGGGCCAGACGTAGTCGTAGCTCAAAAAATTGTTGACGCCGAGAGTCGCGGCGTAGTCCATCTGATTCTTCAGCGCTCTCTGCATGAGCGGATGGGTCGCTACGATCGAGTTGAACCGTTTATTCTGCTGATTGCCGCGCCAGTCGCGGGAAGGGCGTCGTACAGCATCGGATACTGGATGCCGTGCTGAGCCTTCTGGAACTGGTAGAAAAGGTTCTCCGGGAGTTGCGGCAGGACTGCGGCAAGTTCCGGTTCCGGACTTTGCCCGCAGGAGAGAACGACGTCATACTCCGGCAGATACTGCTTCATCAGGCGTCCGATTTCCGGCAGGTGTTTCGCGTCATAGAGAATATGCCAGTTGTTAGGGTAGCCGATCTGTAACTGATTTCGTTTCGGGAGATTCTTCGCCGGAGCCGCGGCGAGCGGCTTCTTCATGCCGGCGAGATAGTCGGGAAAGTCGCGATTCAGCAGCGCATATTCCGAGCCGTCCTGCCGTTTGATCCGGGCATCGGCAAAATGGAAGCGGCACTCAGCCTCAGCGGAACCGGAGAGCACCAGCCGGACCTCCGCCAGCCGCCGGGCTGCGTCGGTATCGACGACAAACTCCACTTCAGACCATCTCCCGGCCGGAAATTCGCGCAGCCGTATCTCCCGACGGGCTGTGCGGCGGGGTTTCGGCGCGGCGCCGCGCTGGACCGTTTCCAGAAACAGCCGCACATCGCCTTTGCATTCCTGCGGGAAGACGGCGAGCGCCACTTTGGCCGCGGTAATGCCGATGTAGGGAGGAATCCAAGCCTGCAACGGGTTGGCCAGTTCATGCTTCGCCATCATGATCGCAGCACTGGTCCGGCCGGAGGCGGCGGGCTTCGGTTTCGAATAAACCGGATCCACTTTGACTTTCAGAGCGGTGGCGGAGTTGTCATTGAGATCGGTTTGTCCGGAGGGAATTCCGGGAAATTCAACCCGGACCGCGGGAGAACGGCCGGTGAACTCCGCCACCATCACAGCATTGGCTCCTTGCGCGGCCAGGCGCCATTCCCGGAATTTCAAGCCATCCGCCGTTTCCGCTCCGGATACCGTCCCGGCGGCGATTGAGAACAGCAGTGTCAGCAGCCGCAGACGCGCGGCCGCGGCGGAACGGTGGACCCGCCGCGCATTTTTCAAGCAATCCATGTCATTATTCCTTTCCTTGACGGTTGCGACAGAATAAAGTATACCGGAAATTTCCTCTTTTTGCAAGAGAGATCGGGGAGAAATAAATGCAAAAATAATAGCATAATAGTGCAACTTCATTTGATCATTCATATTTCTTGTGATATATTGCTTGCTGGAACGTATTAGATGAAAAAAAAGATATAATTGTGCAAATCCCGGCGGAGACGGATTCATGGAGGAAATACAGAAAATTGCTTTCCGGAACGTGTCCCGGTATGTCAAAACGAAGGAATTTTACAACGCGTTGCCGCCGTTTCACCTGCTGCATTTCTGCAATCTGCCCGCCGGGGTGGAATGCGACTTCCACAGCGTCATTCACAGCACGGTGGTGGTCATGCTCATCGGAGAGATCTTCTTCCGTACGCCGGACGGGGAAGAGGTTTCCTGCAGGCGCGGCGACCTGGTTCTCCTGCCGGGGGAACATCCCTACCTCTGGCGCACCGGAGCAGAACCCGCAAGGACGTTTCAGGGCGGATACCTGGCGGCGGATGGGTACAACTTCAGCAACCTTTCGCCGTTCCTTTGCTTCAATGATGGAAAACTCCGGAAAATCCCTCTGGAGGAGAAGGTGTTGCATGTGCTCGAAAAAGAGCTTGACGAGGCGGAGCAATCGGAATTCCCCGCTTTTCACGGTTCGCTCGCACTCTTCCGGATGCTGGGAGAGGCCTTCCGCAGCGGTCGCTGGGAGGATCACTGTCCGGAACACTCTGAAATTCAGCGTTATCTGCACTACATCGAAAGTCATCTGCACACCGATATCAGCGTAGAGGATCTGCGCCGGATCGGTAACGTCAGCCGCCGGAAGCTCTTCCTGCAGTTCCGGGAATATCTCGGCACATCCCCCGTGCAATACATCGCACGGCAGAAGATCCGCCTCGCCATCCGGATGATCGAAAGCCGGCGCCCCGATTCGGAGGAGATCGCCAGAGAGCTGGGATTTTCCAGCGTCAACTATTTTATCCGTTTTTTCCGAAAGCATACCGGAACCACACCGGCAGCGCTGCGGAGAGAAAAATTCTCCGCAGCGTCAAAAACGTTCGGAAATTGACGTCTCCCGTTAAAAAAGTTTCAGAAACTCTTTTTTCCGGTGCCGTTTTATTTGCATTTTCTCCAAAATACAAGTATGGTTATATTTAATTTAAACGAAAAAACAGCAAGCCCCATTTCATGATTGAATTCAAACAGCCAGCCCTTGTCGACGAACTCCGGCGGCGGATCAGCACCGGAATCTATTCCGGCACGCTGCCCACCACGCTGGAGCTGGCTGCGGAATTCGACGTCAATCCCAAGACGATGAACAAGGCCATCGCCCGTCTGGTTGCGGAAGGCTTGCTCGAACGCCGCCGCCGCAGCGGCACACGAGTCTGCTCTCCGCCACCCCGGGACGGAAGATTGATCGAAGTGATTTTCGAAGGATTCACGACGATCTTCACCCATCCTTTCTGGGGAGATATCTGGTCCGGCATGGTCGAACAGCTCGCCGCCGCCGGCTTTCGGCCGGTGCTGAATATGCTGGAGGCGGAGCCGTCCTCCGGTACGCTCGACCTGACTCACTTTTCCCTGTCTGCCGCCGCAGGCAGAATCGTGCTCGGAATCGCCTCCCCGGAACTGCTGAACCAGGTTCGTTCCGCCGGAGTACCCTTCATCACCGCCTGCGATCCGCTGGAAGATCCGGCAATTCCGCAGGTGACCTTCGACTTCGATGACGGCATCCGGCAGGCGGTCGAACTGCTTTACCGGGACGGGTGCAGAAAGATCGCTTTCATCGGAGAAACCAGAACTTCGTCTCCTCTCCAGTCGCCCCGGAAGTATCTCGCCTACCGGCAGGCGGTCCAGCACTGCTGCGGAGCCGCGGATCCGATCCTTGCGGAGAATGCCCGGCCGTTGACCGGGCAGGGGAGCTCCGGCTCTGGCCGCCGTTCTCGACCGGAGCCGGCCTGATGCGCTGCTCGCCGCCTACGATCACCAGCTGCCGGAACTCGCTGCCATGCTTGCGGAACACAATCTGCAACTCCCGATGATCGGTTGTGACGGTCTCAATATCCCGGGATTGCCCGGAGACCGTCACGTAGTGGTCGCACCGCGTCGGGAGTGCGGCAGGCGCACCGCGGAACTGCTCGTCGCGGCCATTGCGGGCAAACGACACCCGGAATCCCTAGTCATTCCCGCGTATTTCCGCTGACATCCGTTTCGTTCCGGGCGGAAGAGCTCCCCGCTGCAGGGACCAGACGTACCACCCGGTCGCACATCTGAACCGTTGCGGGGCGATGGGCGATGGTCAGAATGGTCAGCGCTCCCTTGAGTTTCGCCAGAGCGTCGGCAAACGCGCGCTCGGTTTCGAGATCAAGCGCACTGGTGGCTTCATCGAGAATGAGAATTTCCGGAGCCGCATAGAGGGCACGGGCAATGCCGATCCGCTGTCGCTGACCGCCGGAAAGACGGGAGCCGAGTTCCCCATCGGCTCCGCCAGCTGTCCCGGCAGGCTGCGCACAAAATCGGCGATCTGCGCCTGTTCCAGAACCTGCCAGACCCGATTGTCATCGATCTCTTCCGGGGGGACGCCGAATGCGACGTTCTCCCGAATGGAGTCATCCAGAAGATAGATGAACTGCGGGACATAACCGATCTTCTTTTGCCAGGAGGGAAGATTCTCTTCAATATTTCGGCCATCCACCGTGATTTTTCCGGACTGCGGCTTCAACAGCCCGAGGAGAAGATCCACCAGCGTGGTTTTTCCACAGCCGGTCGGACCGATCAGCGCGACACTGCTGTGACGGGGGGATCGTCATCGAAAAGTGTTCCAGCACCGGGGGGCGGTTCTCCTGATAGCGAAAGGTGACGTTTTCCACGGAAAATTCATGTCGAAATTCGATCGGCGCTCCGGCGGAGGGGGCCGGCTGAGTCGGCGCTTGAACCAGATCATTCCACAACAGGTTGAATATGCAGACATTCTGACGAATCTGCACCAGGTTGTAATGTACTCTGGAGATCGACGGCAGCAGACGGTACAGCGCAGCTCCGAAAAGTGCGGCGGTAAGGATGATGGTTCCGGATGCCATCCCGGCCGCTACAAATGCCGCCAGAGCGCCGACGGCGGCCAGAATCACAAAACTCTCGAGGCACAGCCGGGGTAGTTGCCCGGTGACATAGTTGGCCAGTTCCAGATTTCCCCGTTCTTCGGCGCTCCGCCCATATCCCGCCAGGAAACTTGACTCGGCATTTCGAACCTTGGTTTCCTTGATGCCGCCCAGCCCCTGCATCAGAAATTTGAGCTGCCGCTGATACACCTCCTGCAAACGAGCTCCGATCCGATAGAGAAAGTTTCTGAACGGATAATAGAGCAGCAGGAGCATTCCGCAGGTCGCGGTCGCGGCGACAATGGTGGTGACGGGGGAGAAGTACAGCAGGAGAACGCACAGACCGGCGATGACAAAACACTCCGTTGCAACCAGCATCAGCGGCAGCAGCACACCGTTGACCAGCAGTCCGAGCTGATTGATGTTGGTGATGAGTTCCGCCGAGTTGTGGTTCAAGTGAAAGAGATAAGGAGCCGCAAGGTAGTTGCCGTAGAGCCGTCGGGAAAGTTCCGCCGCCTTGGCGTAGACGAAGCGCGACTGACAGTAGATGGTAATTCCGGCAAAGAGGTTTTTCAACAGAAAGAAGAGGATCACCAGAACGCACATCGTCAGTAGAAATTCCCGTTCGCTCGACGGAGCAATGAACTGATGAATGAGTCGGAGATACCGGTTCTGCTCCAGCAGTTCCGGCCGGGTGACCACGGCGATGATCGGCATCAGAATGGAGACGCCGATCATTTCCAGAACGGCGCCGGCAGCCATCATCAGAACCAGCAGAACCATGATCTTTTTGTCACGGGGTGAGAGCAGTTGACGGATTTTATTCAACAGGGAAATCATTTCAACCTCAAGTTCTGAGCAGCAGATCCTGCACCACGTTGAGCCAGCCGCGGCCGTAGCGGAAGTAGCGTCCGCAGAGAAGTTCATTCACAATCAATCGAAATCGGCGAATTCCGGAGCCCGTCATCGCCGCCCGCGCCTCCGAATGTCGCCGTCTGTCCTCCAGGCGGCGCAGCACCGGGGCGGGCACTTCCCCGGTCAGCCGTTCCTCCAGCATCCGATAGAGTTCGGCAGTCCAGCCGAAACTGTCGCGGGCCGCGGACTCCCGCGCCTGCCGGAGTTTATCACGCAAGCTGTTCGGTCTGCCGGAGCCGGAGAGGTTGCCGCCGTGCTGACGGAAGAGCGTCAACGCATCCGGAATGCACTCCCAGTTCCCAGCGGCGGCGACAATCAGCCCGATCCAGCTGTCGTAACAACCGTCAAGGGAGGGGAAGGGAAGCAGCAGCTTCCGGGCGGCGCGGGTGAACGCCATGTCGTGCCCGGCCGCGGGAACCCGGTGCAGAAAAAGTGCGAGCCGCTGTTCCGGCGTCCAGTCGGCATAGGCCGTTCTCTCCCGTTCCGTAAAGCCGCGGTTCCGCCAATGGGAAATCCCGAGCGGACGCAGTTCCCGGTCGGTGCTTTCGCTGTCGCAAAAGGCGCCGGCAATCGCGTCGGGATCAGGCAGTCGGGCGGTAAGTGCAGCCATCCGTCCGGGGGAGCCAGACATCGTCCTGATCGGCCAGAAAAATCAGGTCGCCGGTCGTCATGGAAATCGCCTGTTCGAAGTTCCGATCGGGGCCGAGCGGAACCGGGTTGCGGACATAACGAATTTCCGGATGTGCGGCAAGCTGCGGCGCAACCGCCTGACGGGTCGCCTCGTCCGGGGAGTCGTCTGAGAGGATGATCTCATCCGGCGGCAGGCTCTGGTTCAGGATGGAGTCCAGCTGTGCGGCAAGGAACTCCCCGCCACGGAATGCCGCCAGAGCCACTGATCGCTTTACCATGATTGCCGCCTGTTTTTCATCGTCTCAAATGAGCAAAAAATCATTCAGCGAGATATTCCGCCATGGAGACGACGCGGAACCCCTCATTGTCGAGATACTCCATGTACTCCCGGAAACACTCCGGAGAGTTGTTCACCCACGGGTGGACCGAGTCCGGAATGCCGTGAAAAACCAGCACCACCGCGTTATCTTCCCGGCAGCAGCTGAGAGCCCTGAAGAAACCGAGCCGATCATCCTGACTGACGGGGAATGCCGGAATCCGCATCGGGTCGTCGGAAGATTTTCTCCATGGCCTCTGCGCCGTCGTTCGTGCGGCAGAGAACCCGCGCTCCTTGAGCAGCGGCACGATATTCTCCGCAAACGGTCCACCAGGATACGCAAAGCTTTTCGGAAGAGGAATGCCCGAATCTGCGAGAAAACGGTTGAGCTGGTCGATTTCCCTCCCGGCATCTTCCGCAGGGAGAGTACGCATATCAGGATGGCTCCACGTATGATTCCCGATTTCAAATCCCATATCGTGCAACTGTCGAAGTTCCGCCCCCGTCAGCAGATGCGCCTCGTTTTTCCCCCGCCACTCATCGGAGAAACGGCAGGGGAAGAAGGTCGCGCCGAACCCGTGCTCCTTCAACAGCGGAGCGACGAAGGTGAGATGGTTCTTCACCGCATCGTCGAAGGTCAGCACCACCGTTCGCCGCGGAGCGGGCAGATCGAGATCGAAGCCGCACCCGGTCCGCAGAAAGGCGGCCGCCTGTTCCGGCCAGCGCCGGATGTCGTCACGGCCGTAGCCGAGCTGCATGCCATGTGGACCGTAGGGGAAAAGATGCAGTTCACATCTCCGGTTTGCCCGCCACATCGCATCGGCAAAAAGCAGACTGTTCCGGAACGGCACAATCTGATCGGTCGCGGTATGCCAGACAAAGGCGGGCGGTGTATCGCCGGTAATTTGCCGTTCCAGCGAGAGCCGTTCCATATCTTCCCATGCCGCATCGGGACCGAGCAGGTTCGTGACACTCCCCCTGGTGGGGATTGTTCGTGAAGGAGATGACCGGGTAGGCGAGCAGCATCGCATCCGGCCGGCCGCTGAAGGTGTCCGCCGTGTCGCCGTCCGCGGCCGGAATCCGATCGTGAAGCGTTCCGGTGCAGGCGGCGAGATGGGCTCCGGCAGAAAAGCCGCAGACCGCAAGCTGGTCGGGAATCACTCCCCAGGCGTCGGCATGGGCGCGGATCAGCTTGATCGCCCGGAGCGCATCCTGCTGAGGGGCCGGATAACGGTGCGGCGCAACCCGATAGCGCAGAACGAAGGTCCGGAATCCGAATTTTCGGAAACATTCTGCAACCGGCTGCCCTTCGGTCGTTTCACAGACATTTCCGTAGCCGCCTCCGGGAATCACCAGCAATGCCGGTTTTTTTCCGGGATCGGAGTCCGGATAGCGGTCGAGGCGGGACTCTATCGCGGAATCCCGCCAGAGGGGAAGTTGTACGCATTCCATAATCACACCACCTTTTCCAGGTTGTGAGTCAGAGTTTCGCGCTTCGCACATAGATGCCGGAACCGAGCTCAAAGCTCTCATTGCCCGGCAGGCGGAGCAGAGCGGTCGAATTCGGCGGCACGGTCAGACGGATGGTCATGACCTTCTCCTTCACTTCCCACTCCGAGACGTAGCCGCGATATTCCGCACGACAGGAGTTCACCACCGGGCAGGGGGCCACGATCAGATGGCGGAACCCCGGCCGTTCCGGATCGTGCCGGAACCCGCCGAGGTAGCGGAAGAACCAGGCGCCAAGATCGCCGAACATGATGTGGTTGCGCGAAGCGGTTCCATCCCAGTGTTCGCCGAGGGTGGTCAGGCCGAGATCGATCCAGTGGGCCCAGCCGGGGCATTCCCGCTGCGTGAAGAAGCGGCAGGCAAGATCGGCATGGCCGTTTTCCGCAAGAACCCGCGGAACATATTTCGCGCCGAGGATGCCGAAGTATGCGCGGCAGTCGTTTTCCCGGCAGAGCGCGACCAGCCGTTCGAGCGTACGCTGCCGGAATGCCGGTTCGACCAGCTCGTGATACAGCGCGCAGCCGAGCGAAGTAAGTTCCCCTCTGCCGCGGCCGTCGCCGTAGAGACCGTCTCCGAGATGGAACCGTCGATTGAACGCCGCGCGAATCCGCTCGGCAAGGTCGCGGTAACGCGCCTCTTCGTCCGGCTTTTCGAGCACTTTGGAAAAATACTCCATTCTTCTGGCATCCATGTAGTAATATCCGGTCGACGTCAACGCGGGCGAGGGGGCGTTCCCGCACGGCTCCGGAGCGGCCCAGTCGCCGAGACCGAAGGCGAGAATGCCATCGCTCTCCATCGTGCCGCAGAAGTCGAGATAGCGCTTCATCGCCGGATAGTTCTGCCGGATCGCGGTATCGTCACCGGTGTGCAGATAGATCTCGTACGGAATCGAAAACAATGCGCAATCCCACGCCGGACCGCTGCCCCAGTCGAAGCCCCAGCCGCCGGTGGGCGCAATGCCGGGGAGCTGCCCGTTCATGCGCTGGCAGTCGGCGAGCAGCTGGAGCCATTCGGCATAACTCGACCCGACGTCGAAATTGTAGAGCCCGGTATCGGCGGCAATGGCGGCGTCTCCGGTCCAACCGTTTTTCTCCCGATGGGGACAATCGGTCGGAATGCCCACATAGTTGCTGCGGAAGCTCCAGCGGGTCATTTTCTGAAGCTGGTTGAGCGTCTCGTCGCTGGTGGTGATTCCACCGATGGAGTCGAAGGCGGTACCGACGAAGCGTGCTTCAATGCCGCGCAGCTCCGCATTGCCGGTGATGGTTACCCGGATATATTGGAATCCATGGTAGGTGAAGCGGGGTTCCCAGCTCTCAATGCCGCCGCCCTTGAGAATGTAGCGATCGGTCTGGAAGTCCCCGGACTGGATGAAAATATCCTGAAAACTGGTGTCGAGGTCCCCGTCTTCGGTGATCCGCTCGGCATATTCAAGTTTTACTTCCGCACCGGCCTCTCCCTGCACGGCAATGCGGGCCCAGCCGGAAAGATTCTGCCCGACGTCGTACACCTTGCCCGCCGGATGAAGAACGGCGGGAATCGTCTGCAACACTTTGCAGGGAGGCATCTTCTGTTCGTCAAGCACCCCTCCGGGGCCGGCGATCCACATGGTATTGCCCCAGGCGGAATCGTCGTACCGTTCGCCAAGCCAGCCGTCGAGTTCCCGACGCGCATCGTAAGTTTCTCCATTGCGGAGCGCATCGAAGAGAATCGGCCCGGAGGCGCATTTCCAGCTTTCGTCCGATTCGAGCACGGTTTCACCATCGATCTCCAGCTGCAGGGTGAATTTCACGCAGTCACGCCAGGGCGCCTTGAAGAAGTTCCACACTTCGGCGGTCGAGGGATTGTACCAGCCGTTGCCGAGAATGACGCCGACGACATTGACGCCGGGATGGAGATATTCGGTGATGTCGAAGGTGACGAACCGGACCCGCTTCTCATAGCAGCTCACGGTCGGATCGAGCACCCGATCGCCGACCTTGCGACCGTTGAGATAGAGTTCGTGATAACCGACCCCCGCAAGGTGTACCCGCCCCGTCGTGAACCCGCTGCATTCGAAGGTGTGGCGGAAATGCGGCGCCGGCGACGGCGGTTCCGCGGAAACGCAATTGCGTGAAAGCTGCGAACTGGTGATCCAACGTCCGAAATCCATTTTATTCTGTTCCTCCCTGGTTCTGACTTTTATAGTATAGTGGTTCCGGGGAAGAATGCAAATGGATTTTGGGTTTTCCATCGACAATATTCCCGCAAATAACTTGAATATTGAGCGCGCCTGCCGTATACTATACAGAGAAACAAACCAAAGCATCGCAACTTTAATATTCCAGGGAAGGAGTGGATCATGAGTTTTGCGTTGAAATCGGAACAGGTGGTGAATGAACTTTCCCGCATCCGGATCGTGCCGGTGCTGGTGCTCAATGATGTGGAATCGGGGTTGAAGATGTGCGAAGTTCTGGTCGAATGCGGTCTTCCTGCGGCCGAAGTGACCTTCCGCACCCAGGCGGCCGAGGCGATCATCAAGGAGGCGGCAAAACGCTTCCCCGACTCTCTATCTCGGCGCCGGAACCATTCTCAATGTCCACGATCTCAAGCGCGCCTTCGACGCCGGTGCGAAATTCGCGGTTGCCCCCGGTTTCAATCCCTCGGTGGTGCGTGCCGCGGTCGAGAGTGATTTTGCGTTCGCGCCGGGAGTCTGCACGCCCTCCGAAGTGGAGCAGGCGCATGAACTCGGCTGCAAGTTCCTGAAATTCTTCCCGGCCGAAGCCGCGGGCGGCGTCAAGATGCTCAAATCACTGATCGCCCCCTACAAGCATCTCGGCATCCGTTTCATGCCCACCGGCGGCGTCACGGCGGACAATGTGCTCAACTATCTTGCCATCAAGGAAGTGGTCGCCGTCGGCGGCACCTGGCTCGGCAAGGCCGACGAAATCGCCTCCGGAAACTGGGACGGAATCCGCGCAACGGTGAAAAAGGCGGTCGAACTCAAGGAGGGGAAATAATCATGCTGCAGTACAAATCCGCGGAATCGTGCCGTTTTGATGAAATCAGCCTCGGTGAAATCATGCTCCGGCTCGATCCGGGCGAGGGGAGAATTCACACCACCCGCAAATTCGACGTCTGGGAGGGCGGCGGCGAATACAATGTCGCCCGCGGTTTGCGTCGCTGTTTCGGTCTGCGTACCGCGGTGGTCACCGCCTTTGCCGACAATCCGGTCGGGCGTCTGGTGGAGGATTTCATCCTGCAGGGCGGCGTGGACACCTCGTTCATCCGCTGGGTGCCGTTCGACGGTGTCGGCCGTGAAGTGCGCAACGGTCTCAATTTCGTCGAGCGCGGCTTCGGATGCCGCGGGGCGAAGAGCTGCTCTGACCGCGGCAATACGGCGGTTTCCCAGCTCAAGGCCGGTGATATCGACTGGGATGCGATCTTCGGGCAGGGGGTGCGTCACTTCCATACCGGCGGCATTTTTGCCGCGTTGTCGGATACGACGCCCGATGTGACGATCGAAGCGTTGAAGGCGGCCAAGAAGCACGGCACCATCACCAGCTACGACCTCAACTACCGGCCGAGCCTGTGGAAAAGCATCGGCGGTGTCGAACGGGCCCGCGAAGTGAACCGCGAAATTGCGAAATATGTCGATGTGATGATCGGCAACGAAGAGGATTTCACCGCCTGTCTCGGTCTTGAGGTGCAGGGGGTTGACGCCAATCTAAGCAAACTCGACACCGCCAGCTTCCGGGCGATGATCGAAGAGGCGGTCAAGCGTTATCCGAACTTCCAGGTGGTGGCGACCACCCTTCGCGCGGTGCGTTCCGCCTCGTTCAACGACTGGGGCGCAATCGCGTGGAAGGACGGCAAATTCGCCGAAGCGGTCAACCGGCCGAACCTCGAAATCTTCGACCGCGTCGGCGGCGGCGACAGCTTCGCCTCCGGCCTGATTTTCGGGCTGATGACCACCGGTGATGTGGAGTACGCCGTCAACTGCGGCGCCGCTCACGGCGCCCTGGCGATGACCACGCCGGGCGACACATCGATGGCGACCTTTGAAGAGGTGAAAAAGCTGATGAAGGGCGGCGGCGCCCGCGTCGACCGCTGAGGAGGCGCGTGTTGAAGGGAGCCGGGCTGCTTGCCGTCTTGCTGCTGGCGTCCTCCGTTTTGGCGGACGCCCCTTCGCCGGGCGGCGAAAATGTTCTACCGGTAAGCGGAATGAAATTCCGGGCTTTCCGGAATATGCTTCCGCAGCCGCAGCCGCTGCCCGCAATCCGCGCCGTAAGGCGGGCGGATCAGGCAAAGCTCTATTCCGAACTGGAGTGGTGGCGCAGCCGCCAGACCGCCGGGATCTGGGGCGGTGCAGGCTGCAGGGTGACCATCGGGGAACTGCTCTGTGAACCGCCCGCCTCCGACCGGGAGCTCGCCACGACCGGAGAGCTGGAGAAGCGCTATCCAGTCTCCCCCCGCCGGGCGGAATGGGATGATGCGCGGCTGAAGCAATGGATCCGCGCATTTACCGGGAACTCCTGTTTCCGGTTTCGCGCCGCGACGATGAAGATCTATGACTGCGTCTGGCGGCGGGTGCTTTTTACCGGCGCGGCGGGAAGCCGTACCCGGGCATATCTGATTGCTCCGGACCGGGAGCCGGCAAGGAGGATGCTGCTGGTTTACGAGCTGGAGAGCGGTTCGTTCACTCCGGAGTGGGAGCGCGCGGTCCTCCGTTCCCTCGGCAGCGTCGAATTCTTCCGGCCGGAGCGGGACGCCTCTGCACGGCGGATTGAAGCGGGCAGAGGGGGCGGTTCCTCGGTGACAAACTCCTCCGATTCCTGGCAGGAGAGCCGTCGCCGGGTGATCGACAACATCCGCAACTTCCGCGACTGGTGGTATCTGGAGACAGAGAACTACATCTTTGTTTCCAACCAGGAGGATCGTCGCAGCATGATCCGGCTCCGGCGGGATCTGGAGAGGGCGCGAAGCGCCTTTGCCGCCCATTTCCCGATGCGCGGCAAACCGGATGCGGTCAGCGTGGTCCGGATTTTCGGAACGCGCAATGAGTATCTTGCTTACGTCGGCAAGGAGTTGCAATGGTCCGGCGGCGTATGGGTTCCCGCCCGGGAGGAGCTGGTGATTTCCCCGATTGACGCTCGAGCTCCGGAAAATGTCCAGCTGGAAATTATTCGTCAGGTGGCATTTCACGAGGGGTTCCATCAGTACATCCACTACGCGCTGGGGCGGATTCCAATTTCGATCTGGTTCAATGAGGGAGCTGCGCAATATTTCGAAGGGATCGAGTTTCGCGGAGGGAAACCGGAGGGTGCGGCTCGCAGAGCGGAGTGAGATAAAGTTGCGCCGCACGTTTCGCAGGGCAACCGCTTCCGAACTCTCCGCCCTGGTGAAGATGGATTATCAGACTTTCTACGGAGAAAACCGCGACCGCAACTATCCGCTCGCACACGGTCTGGTCTACTATCTGTTAAAAGGCGCGCCGGTCGCCGGGAAACAGGAGTATGCTCGAATCATTCCCGCCTATTACCGGGAACTTGTGAAATCCGCGGATCCCGCCGCCGCGACACGTGTCGCCTTCGGTCAGGTGGACTTCCGCAAGCTGGCTGCGGATCTGGTGAAGTTCTGGAACAGCGACCGGCTGATTCGCCGCTCGATCCGTTACAATCCGGCGGCGGGGAACAGGTGACGCGTCCTATGGATGAAGTGACAGCCGCACTGAAACAGTATTTCGGTTTCGATGGATTTCTCGCCCACCAGGAGGAGATCGTACGTGAGATACTCTCGGGGGATGACCTTTGCGTCATCATGCCGACCGGTGCTGGAAAATCTCTTTGCTACCAGTTGCCGCTTCTGCTGCGTCCCGGATACGGCATCGTGGTTTCTCCGCTGATTTCGCTGATGAAGGATCAGGTGGACGCCTTGAGCGAACGGGGCATCCCCGCCGCCTTCATCAACAGCATCGTGCCGTTTCCGGAACAGCGTCGGATCACCGACTCCGCCGCCGCAGGAACGGTCAAACTGCTCTATGTCGCTCCGGAACGGTTTCAGGCACCGTTTTTTCAGGATTTTCTGCAACGTTTTCCACCTGAAACGATGGTGGTCGATGAAGCGCACTGCATCAGTCAATGGGGACACGATTTCCGCCCCTCCTACCGTCGGCTGGGGAGATCGCCGACCGGTTCGGCATCCGCCAGGTGTGCGCGTTTACCGCGACGGCGACACCGCATGTCCGGCAGGATATCTGCGTCCAGCTTCACCGGCCGGACATGCGGCTGCATGTCGCCGGATTCCGTCGTCCGAACCTCTCCTTTTCCGTCGTGCCGTGCTCTTCGGATGCCAGCAAACTTGCGGCGGTCGCCAAACGGCTGGCCCGAAAAGTGCCGACCATTCTCTACGCTTCCACCCGGAAGGCGGTGGAGCAGCTTATGACCGAATTCGGAGTGATCGGCTATCACGCCGGAATGTCCGACGAGGGAACGCACGGAAGCGCAGGAGCGCTTCATGAACGATCCCTGTCCTGTCCTCGCCGCCACCAACGCCTTCGGGATGGGAATCGACCGCCCCGACGTCCGGCAGGTGATCCATTACAATCTACCCGGTTCGCTCGAGGCCTACTATCAGGAGGCGGGCCGTGCCGGGCGCGACGGTGCGCCGGCCGACTGTGTGTTGCTTTTCGCCTACCGCGACAAATTCGTGCAGGAGTTTCTGATCGATCTCGGGAATCCGCCGGAAGAGGTGATCCGGGATCTCTACCGGACGCTGCTCCGACTCGGACAGAAGAACCGGACAACCTCTCTCGAGATCACCACAGCCGACCTGTTGCCGCTGATTCCGGGTGCGCGGGCGGAAAGCCAGCTCTCGGCCGCGTTCGGAGTTCTGGAAAAGGCGGGGCTGATCGCCCGCGGAACCCGCCGTTCCGGTTGCGGAATTCTGCGTTTTACCGGAGATCTGGAAGAGCTCCGGCTGATCCACCAGCTGGAGAACACCCAGCGTTCCCGTTTCATCAGCCGCTGTATCCGCCGCTATGGGGAGACACTTCTACGGGAGAACACCCGCACGCTGGAGGAGCTGGCGGAAACCGCGGAACTCACTCCGGAACAGGTCCGCCGGGTCCTCGCGGCGCTCAACGGCTCCTGTCTGAACTGGCATGTTCCCTTCTCCGGTCGAACGACCGAACTGCTCCACCCGGAGACCGCGGAAGCGGAACTTGATTATGAGGCTCTGCAGGCCAGGCGGGACTTTGAAATGTCGCGTCTGGAGGATGTGATCGGCTACGCCTCCACCCGCGGCTGCCGGCAGGCGGAACTGATCTCCTACTTCGGAGAATCGGTGAAAAGCTGGCGCTGCTCCTGCTGCGACAACTGCCGGGGGCACGATGCCAAACGTCCTCCACAGGGGAAGGAACCGGTCATCATCCGGGCTGTTTTGCAGGCGGTCGACGAATTCGACGGCCGGTTCGGCGCCGCCCGGATTGCAAAATTGCTTTCCGGTGATTCCGGAACGGACGCGCCCGGTCGCAATTTAAGTCGCAGTCGCAGTTTCGGTGCGCTTTCCGCTCTGACTGCGAACCGGATCAGCCGCTATATCCGCGCGCTGGAGGAGGCTGGCTGTCTCGATCGGATTGAGCGGGGAGAGTATCCCTGTCTTACGGTAACGGCGCGTGGTTATGAGGTGTTTGCCGGTCACAGCGAGCCGCTTCTTGCCCTGCCGTCTCTTCTGGAAGATGGAGTCACTCCGGCACCGCGCGAAACAAGCTCCCGGTCAACGACAAGCCGGAAGATCCCGTCACCTGGCTTGTCGAAAACATTGGAAAACGAAAGGAGACCTCTCCGGAAGCTCTGCCCGCTGCGGATTATGACGATTTGAAGAACGAACTTCGTCTGCTTCGCTCGGAAGTTGCCCGCACCCGGGGTGTTCCCGCCTTCCGGGTGCTTGCGGATGCCGAACTGAATGCGCTGGCGGAAAAACAGCCGTTGACTGTGGAAGAGGCAATGCGGATCAAGGGGATTGGGCCGGCCAAGGCGGCAACCGTCATTCCTCTTTTCCTCGATCGGATTCGTAACTGGCGACGGCGTGAATTCGGCGTGGAGAAGTTCTGAGGTTATGCCGGGCGTCCGACGCCTCCGATTCGGCCGCCCTTCCACCGCTGTGACCGGAAAAGCCTCCGGCAGACCCAGTAGAGCAGGGCGCTGTTGAGGATGGCAACCAGCAGCCAGGAGATCGGGTAGGAGAGCAGCAGATTTTCCATCGTCCGGTAATGGGGGAAGATTTCGAACACCCACCAGACACGGAAGACGCAGGCGCCGAAAAAGGGTGATGACAGCGGAAAGGAACGAGTATCCCAGCCCGCGCAGACGCCGCTGGCGACATCCATGATGCCGCAGAGGAAATAGGTGGTGAAGAGGATTTTCATGCGGAGCAATCCCCAGGCGATCACCTCCGGATTCGGATTGAAAATCCGGAGCACCTGTTCGCCGAAGAGGTAGAAGCCTTCGCCCAGGATCAGGTTGCACAAACAGGCACAGAAGAAACAGTCGAAGAGACTGCGCTGGATCCGTTTGAACTTCTTTCCGCCGAGATTCTGAGCCACAAAGGAGATCGCGGTTTGATGAAAGGAGAAGGAGCCGACATAGACGATTCCTTCCACACCGAGAGCCGCCGTCATTCCCGCCATCGCCAGCGAACCGAACGAGTTGATCGACGACTGGATGATCATGTTGGAAATCGCAAAACAGGAGCTCTGTACTCCGGCAGGAATGCCGATTTTGAGCATTTCGAAGAAGATTTTCCAGTCGACATAGAGTTTTTTCAAGTTGAAACGGTAGGCTTCGCGGGTGACGGAGAGAGTGCGCAAAATCAGAGCGGCGGAAATCGTGTGAGAGATCGCCGTCGCCAGTGCGACGCCCGCCACCTCCATGCCGCAGACGATCACGAAGAAGAGATTGAGCAGTACGTTGATGACACCTGCGATCACCAGAAGAAGAGCGGGCGCCGGGTGTCGCCCACCGCCCGCAGAATCGCACAGCCGAAGTTGTAGAGCATGATGCAGGGAATCGCACAGAAGCAGATCCAGATGTAGGTGCACGCCTGCGGCAGGATATTTTCCGGCGTCTCCATGAGAATCAGCAGCGGTCGTGCCACCAGCAGACCGACGATCATCAACACAATTCCACCGAAGAGAGCCACGGTCATCGTGGTCTGAACCGTCCGGGTGATGCTTCGCCGGTCGCGGGCCCCGAAGTAGCGTGCTGCCAGCACATTTGCGCCGATGGAAATGCCGATGAAAATATTGATGACCAGCGAATTCAGGTTCATCGTGGCTCCGACGGCGGCCATCGCTTCATGCGGCGCGTAGTGGCCGATGACAATCAGATCCGCCGCATTGAACAGCAGCTGAAGAATATAGGTGAACATCAACGGCAGCGAGAAGAGCACGATCTTCCCGAACAGCGGTCCGTGACACATATCGATCTGATATTTGTTTGCAGCCATGATTTCAGCGAGGACTCCTGCCGTGCGGGTTGCCAGGGGGTAATATAGCATCATCCGGAGGGAATTGAAAGAAGGGGAACCTCCTTTTCGGAAAATTCTCCCGGAAAAGGGTTCCCTTCTTTCTTGAAAAACACCGTTTCTTCAGTGCCGGAAGGAAACCGGCTGGATCATCGCCAGCAGCTCTTCCAGCGGTGCGGAGGCGAGACATTCGACCGTGTCGGCGCCGCCGTAATAGATCTTGACTTCACCGCTCTCCTCGAGAATCATGCCGCCGGGAAAGATCACGCTGCCGCGGAATCCTTCCAGTTCATACTTCGCTTCGGCGCGGATCAAGGGTTCCGGCGCAAGGCCGATCACCTTCTGCGGATCTTCCGCATCGAGCAGCATCAGACCGGCGACATACTCCTTGAACCAGCCGTTTTTCTCCCAGCCGTTCAGACGGCGGTCAGGATTTTAATGGTGGCATGGAAGGTTGCCAGCCATCCGGCCGGAGTGCGGATCGGCGGCGCCGCCGGACCGATCTTGGCGTTGGCGAAGGGAACATCTTCCATACCGAGCACCAGACGGGTGTCTCCCCAGTAGCGGCAGTCGGGCGAGAGGCTCGACCAGACGTCGAATTTCTCCTTGTAACCGCGGCTGTATTCGGGGAAGGGGCGCTCAAGTCGGACAAAATTCCCCTTGAATTTTTTCAGGAAAAGTACCATGTTGCGATTGTCCGGCGCCGAAAGTGACAGCACTTCGAGCGTCTCGAAATCCTCCGTGACGGCAATCCCGCCCCTCACTCCGTGCAGAGTGTCCACGGCGAAGCAGAGATAGCAGCGGCCGTCAATCACCGTCAAGCGGGGATCGTAGATGCGGAGAATTTCCGGATCTGAGGCGACAAGATCGGCTGCCGCTTTCCACGGTTCCGGTTTCACCTCCCATTTCACGCCGTCGCGGCTGCAGGCGATACCGAGGTTGGTTCTGGTTTTTCCCCAGTTGCCGTCCGGCGAGAACCCGACGTCGTTCCGGAACACCATGACATAGCGTCCCTGATATTTGCACACGCCGGCGTTGAAGATCAACGACGCGTCGAACGGAATGTCCTCAGCCGACAGGACCGGATTGGAAGCACAGCGAATCAAAGCCATCTTTCCCTCTTGCGTTATATCTGTTATGAAACGATTTCATAGCGGTACCGTAATGTAACGCTGAGATATTGGAAATACAATGGCAGCTCTTATTTTTTTTTGCGGAAAAAGCGTGCACCGGCTGAGAAGAAGCGAGAAAGTGGTGGATCCGCCCGGACTTGAACCGAGGACCCGGAGATTATGAGTCACCTGCTCTAACCGACTGAGCTACGGATCCAATACGGCATACTATAGTGCCGGTTACTCATTCGTTCAAGTTCAAAAAATGAAGTTTTGTGGAAAAATCACTGCAAAAGCCGCCAAAATGAAGTGGGAAGTATCCTATCGGGAGAGGGGAAAATCAAACGCTCTTGACAGGGCAGGGGGGGATGCAACTCCCGTGGAGGAACGAAGTATGCAGTTCAGAAAAAGACAACCGATCAGGAAAATATTCAGTCAAAAATACTTCAATTGTCGCGTTTTTTCAGCGTCTGCAGTTCTGTTCCAGAACATAAAGTCGGTTATCATTGCCACAAGAAAAACCAGCGCCGTCATAACACATCCGCTGATTGCCGGAACGATCACTCCGGAAAACAGCGCCATCGGCAGAAAAAGTACGCCCAGCACCACTGGAAACAGCAGAAATCTGCGGGGAAGCCGGTATACCGTCATTACGACGCTCCGAATCAGAAAAACCACCGCCAGCATCGGATAAATCAATAAAAACCACGCCACTCCCTGCAATCCGCACGGTTCATATCCCAGTGGTGACCATTTGAAATAGGAGAGTGTCACGCTGATGGCGACCCACGCGGGGAGGGCGGCCGGCACCAGCGAAAACAGTATTGCGCACAGACGTCGAATTCCGCGTCGTCTCGCTGTACCGGAGGAATCCATTCTGTCCGTCATATCATATCTCCTATGATAAAATTCCACTTCGATGCCGGGAAAAACTCAATTTTTACGAGTTTGAATTGAGTAAAATCCTCAAACATCCAGTTGTTTTTTAATGTTCGATACACGATATCGAGGAATTTGCGAGCCAAGGCGATATTGGCTTTCGCTCCACCCCGCCGACTTTTAACCGATTCATGAAAGGCATGGAGATACGGGCTGTATCGTTTTGCGATCAGCGCACATTGAACCAATGTGGTTCGTGCAATTTTGCTGCCGTTCTTCGTGATTCGTCCATGACAGACCGTATCATTTGAATTACTTACTCTCGGGACGATTCCGATATAAGCCGCAAGCTGTTTCGAAGAACGGAAGTCATGGATATTGCCGATTGTCGAGAGCAGAGTTGCCGCCCCTTTCGAACCGATTCCTTTAATGGATTTCAGATTCTTGAAGCCGTCCATCTTACTGCCATGATCCTCAATCGTCTTATCCAATTTTTTCAATGCTTTGATTCAAGCTGCGAATTTGTTCGACGACCACGAACAGTTCCGTATCGGTGATTGGGTCAAAGTGAAAGCTCAAAGCTTTCCGAAGCCCGGTCTCCGTGGACAACTCCTCCCGCTTCAAAACGATGAAATTGGCAGCCAGCAGATTATTGACTTTGTTTTTCAAGACGGTACGCAACTGAACCAGCTTTTCCCTGGTCTGCGTCAAACTTGAAATCTTCGCTTGTAAATCGTCTTTCATTCTTACCTCCGGAAGCATATCCTTTTCCAGAAACTCCGCCAATATTTTCGCGTCATGCTTGTCCGTCTTTTTCGTGGACGTGCTGATCACTTTGAACTGTGAGGGATTTACTACGACGAGCCGTCCCACATGAGCTTTCAGGAACCGGCAAAACATAAATGTGTTGCCGGTCGCTTCCACCGCCATGGCAGTATCCTTTCCGAGCAGTGAAGCAAAACCTTTCAACTCACTGATTTCGCACTTGCCGATTTTCTTCTCCTCGCCGTTTTCCCGGATACAATACGTGAAGTTGTTCCGGTGCAAATCCACTCCCACAAAACTTGTCATCATCGTCAGCCTCCATTCGTTTTTCACGAATCGAAGCGGAACTGCTGTCACGGCCTCACCATCCTCCTATACAGAGTAGTCGAATTAACATCGCTCTCTACGGTGGCGCTCTGGTTTGCAGATCTGACTAATCTCCTTTCCGGGGTCATCCTCTTCTCGGAGGCGCCTCAAATAAATATTCAGTCTGCAACCTGTCCGCTTCCATACGTGTAAGTTAATCGCCATAAATTACACGCCGCAAGCAGAAACCGCGAACGTCAGCTATTTATCATACCATCTCTTTTGTCTCTCTTATGGATAAGACTCTCCTTACTACATTAGCATGAATGTCGGAAATTGCAACCCCGTGCCGGCTCCGCAGTGTAGAAGTCCCGTCAAGTTGCAGAACGGCAATGGCAGTTGTTCGTCATGGCAGAACGGGAGCGAGCGGGCAGGGGCTGTGCAAAACTTCTGTGGGAACATGAGCTGGAAAAGGCGGTCAGAGAGCAGGGAGATTATCAAAAAACTTCCGCAAGAAGATGATGGTCGGGGAGCTGGAGGGCCTGACGCCCTCCAGACCTCCTCGCCCGAGAGAAGGCAAAGTCGTCAGCCAGCTTCTCCGCATTGCGGCCCTTCGGGCCTTACATTGCCGGGCTGCGCCCGCCAACTCCTCAATCGCCGGAGGGGCTCCGCTCGACTCCGTTCGACGGCGTCGCAATTGCTCCTTGCTGCTTTGCAGAACGCAAAGCAGTTCTCTCACATGCGCTCGCGGCGCTGACCGCGCTTAAAGCCCGCGAGAAGACAGAGGTTCTGTTACATGCAAAGCATGCGCTGACCGCGCTTAAAGTCTGTGAGAAAGCTTGATTTCTGGAGAAATGCCGACCGTCTGAAAAACAGGGTAGGGGATCCGGGCACTTTTCGCCGATGCAGCTTCTGGCCGAAGCCGCCGACGGGGCGGACTGGGCCGCTGATCGCTTCTGCGAACTCTTCCGGGCAACTCGCGGGATCCACTCGCTTTGCTGGTCGCGCGGTCTGAAAGCCTATTTCGGGATCGGGGATGTTTCTGATCTTGCGATTACCGAAGGTGCGGCGCAACCGGAATTGCGTAAGTTCATGGACATTGTCGCCGAAGGGTTCCGCAAGCTCTCCACGGCGGAAAAGGCTTTGCTTCGAAATTATGCCGCCATGAACGATTACGACCGGGCTTCCGCGTTACTCTCCAAGCTGGCGATTGAGTTCTTCAAGGATGCAAGAGTAATCTCTTAGCGCCTGCATCCAGCCGGAGCAAAAGAGCCGAAAAAAGACTTCATGTCTCTTCGGCCTTTTGCCCGGCGGTGCTGGCGCGCCGTATGATCGGCATCTCTCGAAACTTCGCCGAACGTCATAGAGGCCCGGTTAATGATCCGGCAGGGTGATTGTACCCGTCGGAATTTCCGGGCCTTTCTCGTGGCTTTACGGTATATTTCTAACGTCGCATAATGAATCAGGCTATGTCAAGCCGACGGCGTTTCATGGTCCGCTATTGAGCCGGCGGCTTGGCATAGTGGACATTATGCGGCCGCGGCCGTTTGATCCGGGCGCGGCGTAACGTCTGCGAGTGGAGCGAAGCGGATCGGGGTGAGCTGTAGGGGCGGAGCCCCTCGAAGCCGCAGAGCGCAAATCAGCACGTTTGCACGCCAGGGCAGGGGATTGCCGTCCGGGTGGTTGTTCGCTCTATTATCCCTCCTCCATGCGCCCGAAGGGCTTCCCTTTTTCTTCTCGCTGTGGTCTGTTTCCGCTCGGCATAAGACCCCTTTGCGGGGTCTCTTGATTCTAGTTTAGATATTGCTCCCACAGTTTAATACTTGTAGTTCATCCGGCGTATTTGACAGACTCCTTGTGAAAAAGAGCTTTGATCTTCTCCGGTTGTTTTTGAATGCTTCGCATATGGGATTTTGCATGTTCTTCAAGCTCTCCATTCCGTTTTGCCGCCGGAGTTTTGAAAGGGCCGCTTTCAAATCCCGGTTCAGTAATTCGTCGGGATTCAGGTCTGGACTGTAGCTTGGCAGATAAAAAGATTTCAATAAAAGCCTTGTTTTCCGTCAACCACTCTTGCAGAAGTTTGCTGTGATGAACACGTAAGTTATCCAGAATCAGAAAGATCTTCTTTTGAGAAGAGCGAATCAGCCGTTTCAAGAATCGAATCAATAACTGTGCGGTCATAGTCTCACGATAAAACATAAAACGCATCAATCCGCGATTCGTGACGGTGCTGATCATATTCAATTTTTCGGGAGCAGCTTTCACATATTGCACCGGAGTTTTTCCTTTCGGCGCATAGCTTCTCCCCTTTACATCGTCGCTGCGCAATCCAGTTTCATCTCCCCAGTGAATTTCCGCTTTTTCCTGTCGGGCGCGAGCAGCAATAGCCGGATACTCTTTTTCCAACCAGATGCGAACTCGCTGATCGTTGCGCTCATACGCCCGCCGAATCGGCTTTTGCGGGGAAAACCCCACATATTCAAGTAATTGCTAACCGCCTGCAAGCTCAAATCCACAGAATATTTCTGCTTGATCAGAGTTTGTACCGCTTGTCGAGTCCAGAGTGCAAATGGCAATTTCAGCTGATCTGGACAACGATCCGTGATTGCACGACGAATTTCCCGTTCTTCATGCGGAAGCAATTTTCGGTAAAGCCCCCGCGGTCGCCCTTTGTTGCCGACCTTCAATGCGGCCTGGCCTCCTTTTTCCAAGCCTTAATCCATTGGCCGACAGTATAGGCGCTCACTCCGACAAGCGGAGCGATTTCATAACGCTTCAGTCCTTTTTCGAACAGCAAAACCGCTTGCTTTCGACGATCATACAATTCTTTAGAATTGATTTTTCTTGCATCTCGAAGTTCCATACGGGTAATATAGCACGTTCAAAGAGATTCTACAAGTATTTTTGTTTCTTATCTATAATTCAAACAGCTTGTTTTCTCCTCGCGCGCGTGTGCGCATTATGCGCGCGCTTGGTAATAACGCGAGATTACAGGCCAGATTATTGATCTGAATTTTTATCGCTTACAATGTCTTGAGATTTATTGAGCAGTTCGGCTATCCCCTGTTCCATCTCTTTGAAAATATTATCGGATACTTTCTTTTCGATCCCTTGGAGACTTTCTGACATTGCCTTTCTCATCTTCTGATAGATTTTTTTCTCGCGTACCTCATCGTATCAGAATAGGGAACGAAAATTTGATTCTCAAATCGCAACTCTTTCAGCTTCCCTTCTTTTATCATTTGAGTTATTCGAGCTTTACTGACATTGATTAATCGTGCCGCTGTTGCTTGCGGAATAAGTCCCCCTTCTATTGCCCAGTTTTCGAGCATCCACTGATAAAATGATATTTCGCTTTGACGTTTCGGAAAAAGCATTTTCAGTTTCCTTCGTATTTTAGGATTGATGCTCATAGTATACTCCTTTTTTGAGAAATTGCATTTTTTCTTTTTTGGGGCACTTGCTTTATCATCGTTAAGATTATATATTCTGAATTACTTTATCATGATATAGTTTTTTTACAACAAAAAAGGAGAAAAAAATGTTTAAGATGCCTGTTCTGGTGGTGATTGAATCACTCAAAGCGGCCAAGGATGAGAAAAGCAACAATTACGCCGACTTCCTCTTTACCGGCGGTTCTATCAGTATTCCGATTGATCGCGCCGTTTTTGATCAGCTTAAGCCGCTGGAAGGATCGGAAGTAACGGCACTTTTCCAGATGAAGCCGTTTCAGGTAGTGCGCTTCGGGCGGTCGGTTACGGTTTTTGAGCCGTCAAAGTTTCTTGAGCTCGTCGAAAAATAAACGGGGCAGGGGGCTTGTATGGTCGAAAGAAAGCGCCTTGCGGTCGGCGGGCACCGATTCGCAAGGCTCAAACCAAATAGACGGTGTTAATCTACTCCGTGAATCGAATAATGTCAAGTCGCCTCTTGCAAAAAAGAGCAAAGCGGAACTTGATCGGCAATATCTGGTCAATACATTCACCCGGTTTAAGCTCCAGCATTACGCACAAAACAAATTGCTTGAACGGGAAACAATCCGGGTAAATTCAAATTTTGCAAAATGCCATCGGGCTACATTCGGTTCTATTACTTCTCTGATGCGTAATCCGGAAAGCTCCCGCGCATATTATAACGGCGTGGTTACTTGCGCTAATGCCTTCCTTTGTCCGGTTTGTTCTCCGCGAATTATGGGGGTCCGGGGAGGGGAGATAGGCAAGGCGGTTAAACAATGGCTCGCCAGGGATTCGCGCAATACCTGTTATATGCTGACATTTACTTTCTCTCACTCGATTTCTGATAGCCTTTCCGGGCTTCTGTCGGCTTTTAAAAAATGCCCTTGTAAGGTTTTGGGCAACAGGATCAATCAAGCGCCTTCTTGTTGCATCCGGCAGGGTAGGGCGAATTACTGCAACAGAGATTCAGTACTCACGGAAAAACGGTTGGCATCCGCATCAGCATGTTTTGCTTTTCTGCCGGGTTGCCGATTTCGATCAGGCAAAACTTGCCGGGTTCTGGCTCGGCGCTCTGGAATCCTCCGGGCTTTCCGGCTTGTCCGATATCGCGTTCGACCTTGTCGAGGCTCGCAGTTGCGAAACCTATTTGACGAAAATTTCCTCGGAAATGGCCCTCGGCAACCTGAAACAGGGTAGGGGATCCGGGCACTTTTCGCCGATGCAGCTTCTGGCCGAAGCCGCCGACGGGGCGGACTGGGCCGCTGATCGCTTCTGCGAACTCTTCCGGGCAACTCGCGGGATCCATTCGCTTTGCTGGTCGCGCGGCCTGAAAGCCTATTTCGGGATCGGGGATGTTTCTGATCTGGCGATTACCGAAGGTGCGGCGCAACCGGAATTGCGTAAGTTCATGGATATTGTCGCCGAAGGGTTCCGCAAGCTCTCCACGGCGGAAAAGGCTTTGCTTCGAAATTATGCCGCCATGAATGATTACGACCGGGCTTCCGCGCTGCTCTCCAAGCTGGCGATTGAGTTCTTCAAGGATGCAGGAGTAATCTCTTAGCGCCTGCATCCAGCCGGAGCAAAAAGCGCCGAAAAAAGACTTCATGTCTCTTCGGCCTTTTGCCCGGCGATGCTGGCGCGCCGTATGATCGGCATCTCTCGAAACTTCGCCGAACGTCATAGAGGCTCGGTTATTGATCCGGCAGGGTGATTATACCCGTCGGAATTTTCGGGCCCTTCTCGTGGCTTTACGGTATATTTCTAACGTCGCATAATGTATGTTATGTTAATATACGAATCTTGTTCCGAGGTGAGGGAGCATGATTAATTCATTTATTATAAAAAAGATATGAATTGCAAACATGACGCTTGTTAATAACTTGATCATAAAATTGTCGATAAGCCACGATTTTTTGTTGAGAGTATCTTTTAAACCGATTTGATAAAATGTGCGGAATGTTTTATTTTAATAAGATGTCATTCTGCCATAGCAAGGAAATTTGTCAACCACGATGAAACAGTACGATGTTGTTGTTATCGGAGCCGGACATGCCGGCTGCGAAGCGGCATTTGCGGCAGCCCGGCTTGGAGCTGAAACACTGCTGATTACGCTGAATCTGGACCATATTGCCCAGATGAGCTGCAATCCGGCGATCGGCGGTATTGCCAAGGGACAGGTGGTACGGGAAATCGATGCAATGGGCGGCGCGATGGGAGTCGTCACCGATGCAGCGTCGATTCAGTTTCGCATGTTGAACCGCACCAAAGGGCCGGCAGTCTGGTCACCCCGTTCCCAATGCGATAAGGTCTGCTATCAGCGCGGCATGAAATATCTGCTCGAACAGACTCCCGGCATCGATATCCTGCAGGCGGAAGTCACAGGTTTTCTCGTCGAAAAGAGCGGATTGTCGGCGTCGAGAACCAGTTTAGCGATCAGATCCGCTGCGGTGCGGTGGTCATTACTACAGGAACATTTCTGCGGGGCACGCTCCACTATGGATTACGCCATTTTCCGGGAGGCCGGGCCGGAGATTTTCCGGCGACGTCTCTTTCCGGGGCTCTGGAAAATCTGGGGCTGCGTCTCGGCCGGTTGAAGACCGGCACCCCTCCCCGTATCCTTGCCAAGACCATCGATTTTTCCGGCATGCAACTTCAGCCAAGTGAAGAAACGGAAGAACGTTTCAGCCACTGGAGCCGCAAGCTCTCCCCTGCCCTCCCGGAAGCCGTTCGGCATGATCTGCCCTGCTATCAGGTCTATTCCACCGGGCGCACGGCGGAAATCGTCCGGGAAAATTTACAATATTCTCCCATGTATCAAGGAATTATCAAAGGAATCGGTACTCGTTACTGCCCCTCGTTTGAGGATAAGATCGTTCGCTTCCCGCAACATCCGCGCCATCTGCTCTATCTGGAGCCGGAAGGAGCCCAGACAGACGAGTTTTATATTAATGGAATCTCCACCAGTCTTCCTCCCGAGGTACAGCGGCAAATGGTCCGTTCCGTGCCGGGACTGGAACACGCAGTGATTTCCCGTTATGCCTATGCGATTGAATATGACTTTCTCTACCCGGACCAACTGGAGCGCTCTCTCAGGGTCAAACGTTACGACAATCTCTTCACGGCCGGTCAGATCAACGGCACCAGCGGCTATGAAGAAGCAGCCGGACAGGGGCTTGTGGCGGGAATGAACGCGGCGAAAGCGGTCGCCGGCCATTCCCCGGTCGAACTGGGCCGCGACCGCAGTTATATCGGTGTAATGATCGACGATCTCACCACCAAAGAGATTGTGGAACCCTATCGCCTCTTCACAAGCCGAGCGGAATATCGGCTGTCGCTGCGGCAGGACAATGCGGATCTCCGGTTGACGGAATTTGCCAGAGCAAACGGCCTTCTTCCCGAGTCGAAATATCGGGAGTTTTTGAAATTCAAAGAGATGCTTGATTCCACGCTTACCCGTTGCCGGAGCGAAAAATCCGCCGGGCGTCCGCTGTTGAAACATCTGGCCGAACTGGGGCCGGCCGCCCCTTCCCTGCGGAACGGGGAACCGCGACTCCCCTGCCCTTCCCTGCACGGTTGCTGCCGGAACTTCCGGACACGCCGATGGGCAGGCGAGTCTGGCGCGAGTTGCTGGTCGAAGCCAAATATGACGGATATCTGCAGCGGGAGGCGGCGGAAATCGTTCGACTCCATCGGCTGGAACATCTGGAGATTCCATCCGATTTTGATTATGAGGCGGTTCGCGGTCTGAGCAGCGAATCCCGCGCGAAACTGCTGAAGGTGCGCCCGACCACCCTGGCGCAGGCCGGACGAATCGACGGGGTCACTCCGGCGGATATCGCGCTGCTGCAGGTCAAACTGCACACTCTTGCGGAGAAGCACTCATGACGGCACGCCGCGTCACCGCCTGGCGAATGCTGCTGCGGATGCCTTCCGCGGTGGCATCGCTTGTTGTCGTGCTTTTCTATCTTCTTCTGGCGGTGGGGACGGAAGGATATTCCATCTATTGCGAACAGACCGGTGTAACACCGATCTTTCAGCGCACGGATGATACGTCTCGTTACGCCCCTCCGTCCCGTGAACACTGGCTGGGGACCGATTATCAGGGGCGTGATGTCCTGTTACGTGCCGCTGCGGGGAGCGCAACCGCGGTAAAGGTCGGCGTAATCGCTGGATTCATCGCCGTTTTCATCGGCGTCGCCCTCGGTGCAATCGCCGGATTCTACGGTGGAAAATTCGACGACTGGGTGGTATGGGCGTACAGCACCTTCGCCTCCATGCCGACACTGCTCTTCATTCTCGCCTTCGCCCTTCTGGTCTCACGGAACTTTCTCTCCGCCGGTATGATGGAGTTCGCTGGCATCCTCGGATCGCTGCTGCGCGCGGAACCGGGCATGCTGGCGGTCTATCTCGCCATCGGACTGACCGGCTGGGTGACCCTGTGCCGGGTAGTGCGCGGAGAAACCATGCGGTTGCGCACCATGCCGTACGTTGCTGCGGCGAAAGTTGCCGGTGTGAGTTCCCCGAAGATCATTCTACGGCATATTCTGCCGAATGTGTTCCACCTGGTCATCATCTACTTTACCCTCACCTTCGCCGGAGCGGTCATGCTGGAGGTGATTGTGAGCTACCTGGGGTTCGGCGTTCAAAGCGCCTGAGCTGGGGGTGATGATCTCCGACGGTCAGGACCGTCTCTGGCGCGGCATCTGGTGGGAAATCGCCGCAGCAACAGGGTTCATGTTCCTGCTGGTGCTGGCGTTGAATGTACTCGGCGATGCCCTGCGCGACGCACTGGATCCCCGACACCGGCAATAACTTCCCCTGCCCCGGGGCCTCCGTTTCGACAAAACAACCCTTCTCATGAAAAACCGCTCCCGGCGAAACGCCGGAAGCGGTTGAATCAACGAATTTTAATTCGTTATACGACAATTACTTGTCGTAGGCGTGACCGGCGGAGCCGAGCACTTCGATGTTCTTGCGCTTGTAGAGTTCCTTGAGCGCGGTACGGGCCGGGCCGAGGTACTTGCGCGGATCGAACTCTTCCGGCTTCTCGTCGAAGACCTTGCGGATCGCCGCAGTCATCGCCAGACGGCCGTCGGAATCGATGTTGATCTTGCAGACCGCCGAACGGGCCGCAGCGCGAAGCTGATCTTCACCGATGCCGATCGCATCCTTGAGTTTTCCGCCATGCTCATTGATGATCTTGACCAGATCCTGCGGAACGCTGGAGGAGCCGTGCAGCACGATCGGGAAGCCCGGAATGCGCTTCTCGATTTCGGCGAGGATGTCGAGACGGATGCGCGGATTCTCGCCCGGCTTGAATTTGTAGGCGCCGTGGGAGGTGCCGATGGCGATCGCCAGAGAGTCGACGCCGGTGCGCTTGACGAAATCTTCCACCTCTTCCGGACGGGTATAGGTGTGAGAAGTCGCCTTGACGTCATCTTCGACGCCGGCGAGAACGCCGAGTTCGCCTTCGACGGTGACGTCGAACTTGTGCGCGTATTCCACAACCTTGCGGGTTTCCTTTGATGTTCTCCTCATAGGGGGAGATGGGATCCGTCGATCATGACCGAGGAGAAGCCGTTGTCGATGCAGCTCTTGCAGGTTTCGAAATCCGGACCGTGATCGAGGTGGAGGACGATCGGAATGCCTTTGCCGCCGGAAATCTCCTTAGCATACTCGACCGCGCCCTGCGCCATGTAACGGAGCAGAGTCTGGTTGGCGTATTCGCGGGCCCCCTTCGAGACCTGGAGGATGACCGGGGATTCCGTTTCGACACAGGCCTGAATGATCGCCTGCATCTGTTCCATATTGTTGAAATTGTACGCGGGGATCGCGTATCCGCCCTTGATTGCCTTCTTGAACAGCTCACGGGTGTTCACAAGGCCGAGATCTTTGTAGCTGATCGCCATGAGAAAGACTCCTTTTTGAAGTTTTAGGGTAATGGAAATACTCCATCGTGCATTTAAAGTAGTGCTCGACCGGGAAAAAATTCAAGCCTAAAAATCATTTTTTCTGATTGCATATTCGGAAAAATGAGGTTATAATAGAAAAAACAGAGTTCCCGGAACCCAACTTCAAAGAAAGGAAAAATTATGCGGAAATGGTTTCTGCCGGCGGCAACGCTGACGCTGACATTCCTTCTCAGCGCCTGCGCACTGTTCTCAAACCATGACATGGCGGAAAAATTCACCGTCCACAATGTGTACGGCGACCACATGGTGCTTCAACGCGACATGCCAGTCCGCATTGGAGGAACCGCCGCTCCGGGCAAGTCGGTCAAGGTGACCATCGGAGAGAATTCCGCTTATGCGGAAGCCGATGAGAACGGCCGATGGATGACCGATCTTCCGGCGATGGATGCCGGCGGCCCCTATACCGTTCTTGTCGAGGGCGGCCCCGGCTCGCAGCCGGTTCGCTTTGATGATGTGCTCATCGGCGAAGTCTGGCTCTGCAGCGGGCAGAGCAATATGGAAATGCCGGTCTGGAGCGGCAGGAAGTTCTGGAACAGCCTGAACGGCGACCGGGAGGCGGCGCGGGCGAACAACTCGAAGATCCGCCTCTTCAACACCAATCAGCGCCGTTCGGTTTCTCCGGGGTTGAACAGCAGGAAATTGCCGGCCCCGGATGGACGATCGCCACTCCGGAGGCGGTCAAGCCATTCAGTGCGCTCGGGTACTATTTCGGACGGCGTCTCCAGCAGGATCTGGATGTGCCGGTCGGACTCATCAATTCAAGCTGGGGCGGGACGCCGATTGAAAGCTGGATCAGCGCCGACGGCTACCGCTCCGCCGGTCGCACCCGCGAACTGGAAAAGATTGCCACCGCCGGCATGACCAAGGCGGAAATCGAGAAGAAAATACAGGAATTGTGGAAGAAAAAATACGGAGAATTTCGCCAGATGGGAGAAACGTTTCTATGAGTACGGCGCGAAACAGACTGCGGAGGCCGCATTCTGGAAAACTCCCGCGTTCAACGACTCCGACTGGACCGACTGTTCCATTCCCGCCGGATTCGCCAGCGATGTCGACGGTGTGATGTGGTTCCGCCGCACGGTGGATCTACCCGCCGCCTGGGCCGGAAAGGATCTGCAGCTTTTCCTCGGCGCGATCGATGATTGTGACGAAACCTACTTCAATGGCGTCAAGGTGGGTGCAATCGGCACGGAAACACCGGAATACTGGGCGAAGGGAACGCAAATACACCATTCCCGGGAAACTGGTCCGGGTCGGTCGCAACGTCATTGCGGTGCGCGTTTCCGACATGTTCGGCGACGGCGGTTTGCTGGGGCCGTCCGACAAGGTTTATTTGCGGCTGGCGTCCACTCCGGAAGGTCGGATCAGCCTGGCAAAAGGCTGGAAATCCCGAATGGAGTTTCAAGTAAATCTCGCCAAGATCGGCGAAAGGCCGGAGCCGCCCAGTCTGACAGTCGGACGCAACTCACACTTCCCCGCCACGCTCTACAATTCGATGATCGCCCCGTGGACAATTTATCCGATCCGTGGAGTCATCTGGTATCAGGGAGAATCCAACTCCGGCCGCTACAAGGACTACATGATTCTGCACCCGCTGCTGATCAAGGATTGGCGCACCAAGTGGAACAATCCGGAAATGCCGTTCCTGTTTGTCCAGCTGGCAGCGTTTGAGCGACACTCTCCGAGCGAGCCCGGCCCGGCGGATTTCTGGGTCAATCGGCAGCCGTCGGACAGCAACTGGCCGAAACTGCGTGAAGTGCAGACGGCGACGCTGGCGGTTCCCAACACCGGCATGGCGGTGGCAATCGACATCGGCGATCCCTTCGACATTCATCCGGCGGACAAGCAGACGCTGGCCTACCGCCTGGCAAGGGAAGCGGAACGTATCGCCTACGGCAGCAGAACAATCTCCGCAGGGCCGCTCTACAAGTCGATGAAGATCAGAGACGGGAAGGTCTACCTCTCGTTCGACAACGTCGGCAGCGGTCTGGTGGCCAACGGCGGAGCGTTTCGCCTCCCTTCGCAATTGCCGGGAAGGATGGAAAATTCGTCTGGGCAAAGGCGAAGATCGATGGGGACGAGGTCGTGGTCTGGTCGGATGCGGTCAAGGAGCCGGTGGCGGTTCGCTATGCCTGGGCCGGTTATCCCGGCAACGCGAACCTCTACAACAAAGAGGGATTCCCTGCTTCTCCGTTCCGCACGGACCAGCCGGACTATCTGCTCAAAAAATAATCAGTGAAGACTGGCGAAAGGGCGGCGGAATCTCTCCGCCGTTCTTTTGCTGTATAAATAGGAGAAAGGATTGTATCATGTTGATCGACATGCCGGTGGAACAGCTCAAAGTGTATCAGGGCAGCAGTCCGCGCCCGGCCGATTTTGACCGTTACTGGGAGGAATCGCTGGAAGAACTGAACGCCGTTGATCCGCAGATGAAATTGATTCCGGCGGAATTTCAGGTGCCGAATGCGGAATGTTTCGATCTCTACTTCCGCGGAGTCGGCGGAGCGCGCATCTATGCGAAACTGGTGCGTCCGAAAAATGCGACGCAGCCGCATCCGGCGGTGGTGCAGTTTCACGGTTATTCCGGCCACTCCGGTGACTGGAGTGGAATGCTGAATTACGTGCAGTCCGGTTTCACCGTGGCAGCGCTCGACTGTCGCGGACAGGGCGGAAAATCGCAGGACGTCTCCCCTGATTGAGGGAATGACTTTGCGCGGTCATATCGTCCGCGGCGCGGCCGATCCTGACCCGAAAAAGCTGCTTTTCCGGAGCAATTACCTCGACACCGCCGAGCTGGTCCGTCTGGTGATGGCGATGGAAGATGTCGATGCGACCAAAGTCGGTGTAATGGGCGGCAGTCAGGGCGGCGGTCTCACGCTCGCCTGTGCGGCGCTGGTGCCTGAGGTCAACCGGGCGGCAGCCACCTATCCGTTCCTCTGCGACTACCGGAGAGTGTGGAACATGGATCTGGCCAAAGCGGCCTATGAGGATATTCAATATTACTTCCGGCAGGTGGATCCGACGCACGCGCACGAAGACGCGTTCTTTGAACGGCTCGGCTACATTGACGTGCAGAACCTGGCGCCCCGGATCCGCTGCCGGGTGCGGATGGCGACCGGGCTGATGGATACGGTCTGCCCGCCGTCCAGCCAGTTTGCCGCGTTCAACAAGATCACTTCTCCGAAAGAGGTGGTGTTCTATCCCGACTTCGGGCATGAATATCTGCCGGGAGATGGAGACAAGGTCTACCGCTTCATGCTTGGAATGCTGGAGTAAACTCGGTGGATGATGCGATTGCAAGGCTGATCCACGGATTTCGAAGTTTCCGGAACATCTATTTTTCTGGAGACGCGGAACTGTTTGATCAGCTGAAACATGGTCAGAATCCCCGAATTCTGGTGATCGCCTGTTCTGATTCCCGGGTGGACCCGGCGCTGCTCACGCAGAGTGCGCCGGGGGATCTCTTTGTCATCCGTAACGTCGCCAATCTGGTCCCGCCTTGCGAACCGGATACACGGCACCATGGCGTCAGCGCCGCACTGGAATACGCGGTAACCGCTCTGGAAGTGGAACATATCATCGTGCTCGGTCACTCCGATTGCGGCGGGATCCATGCGCTGATGAAGCGGACGCCGGAAAGGCCGGCGGGAGAGTTTCTGGAGCGGTGGCTCGATCTGGCGGAACCGGCGCGGCGCGCAGTGCAGGAAAAACTTCCGGATGCGGACGAAATGACCCGCCGACACGCCTGCGAAGAGGCTTCGCTGGTTCTGGCGCTGGAAAATCTGCTCACCTTCCCCTGGGTCCGCCGGCGGGTGGAGGCCGGAAAACTTGCGCTGCATGCATGGTATTTTGCGATTGCCACCGGGCATCTGTTCGGGTACGACCGGGAGTGCTGTGAGTTTCGAACCATCGACCCGAATATTTCTTTGAAAACGAACAAACGGAGCTGAATCTATCATGCCGGAAGATACCCCTGATTACCCCGGAAGAGCTGGATGCCATGCCGTTCGAGCAGGCGTTGGAGAGACTGGAAAGTCTGGTGGCGAAAATGGAGACCGGCCGCCTGCCGCTGGAGGAGTTGATGACCGACTTCGAAACCGGAAGCCGACTGGTAAATGCCTGCCGCGGCAAACTCGATGCCTTGGAGCGGAAGATCGAACTGCTGACCCGTGATGACGGGAAGGAGGGGCAGTGGAGCAACTTTGAAGCGGACGTCCCCTCCCCGACGCGGAACGCCCCTCCCCCGGAGGAGCCGCCGTTTTGATCTGCCGACGCTTTCCCGGTGGAAAAAGAGCAAACGGCATTGATATCCGGAAAAATCCGTGATATTTTATGGGAAAGTATGTAAGAACAACCCCAATCGAAACCGGATTGAAGAAACAATGAATCCTCTCAAGGAGAAACTTGCCGAATCGCTGGTGATTTTCGACGGTGCAATCGGCACGGAAATCTACCGTCGGAATTTTTTCATCAATGCCTCGTTTGAACAGTTGTCCGTCACCAACCCGGATGTAATCCCTCGATATCCACAACGAATATCTGAAGGCCGGTGCGGAGGTGTTGACCACCAACACATTCAACGCGAATGCGCGAAGGTCTCTCCCATTTCGGCCTTGCCGATCAGACCGTGGCGATCAACCGCGCCGGCGTGGAACTTGCCCGCCGCGCTGCCGACGGGCGGGCGCTGGTGGCCGGTTCGGTCGGCCCGGTCGGGGAGCCGGAATCCCCGCCGACACCGCAAGTCGCCGCGATCTGCTCATCGAACAGATCGGCGCGCTTTCCGACGCGGATTTCATCATTTTTGAATCACTGCGCACCACCATTGACCTCGGGGGGGCGTTGGAGGCGATGAAATCGTTCCGGGGGCGTCCCTACGTACTCAGCTTCGCCATCGATCCGCAGTCCCGATGCCATGGAAACAGCCTGGACGAGTTTCTGAAACTGCTCGCCTGCTACCCCGGAGACGCGCCGACGGCGATCGGGTTGAACTGCGGCGGCGGCCCGGAAAGTACGCTCGTTGAGCTGGAGGAGCTGGTCGGCAAAACCGATCTGCCGATCATCGTTCAACCCAATGCCGGAGTTCCGAAAGGGGTCGACGGACGGATGATCTACATGACCAGTGCGGAATATTTCAGCACGTACGCCAAGCGTTACGCTTCCCTGGGAGCGGCTGCCATCGGCGGCTGCTGTGGTATTACCCCTGCCCATATCGAAGAGCTGGCGAGAACCATCAAGCCGTTGATGCGAGCGGAAAAACGGCGGATTCCAACCGTAGAATCCGCAAAGACGGAACTCTCGGAGCCAATTCCCCTCAAGGAGCGTTCCGCGCTCGGAGCGAAACTGGCCGCGGGTGAGTGGATCAAGCTGGTGGAAATCACTCCGCCGCGCGGCTTTGATCTCACGAAAACGATTGCCGGAGCTCGCCGCTGCCGTGAAGCGGGAATCGATGCGGTCAATCTGCCGGATGGTCCGCGGGCCAGCGCCCGCATCTCTCCGCTGGTGACGGCATTACCCTGCAGCGCGAAACCGGCATCGAAACGGTTCTGCACTGCTGCTGTCGCGACCGCAGTCTGATCGGACTGCAGGCGGAACTGCTGGCTGCGCCGGAGCGGGAATCAACAATGTGCTTTTCATCACGGGCGATCCTCCGAAGCTGGGAGATTATCCATTCAGTTCCGGAGTGTTCGACGTCGACTCGATCGGCCTGGTAAAGATCCAGGCACGGATGAATCGCGGAGTGGATCTGGGCGGTCAGGCGCTGAACGCTGTCACCCGCTGCGTGATCGGCGTCGGAGCGGATCCGAGCGCAATCGATTTGGAGCGGGAGTATCGTCGCACCTGCGAAAAGGTGGAGGCGGGAGCGGATTTCATCATCACGCAGCCGGTCTTTGCTGAAACGTCGCTCTTCGCGTTTCTGGACCGGATTGCCCATCTCCACGTACCGGTAATCGCCGGAATCTGGCCGCTGACCAGCCTGCGCAACGCGGAATTCATGCGCACAGAGGTGCCCGGAGTCGTCGTCCCGGATTCGATCATGGAACGGATGGCGGCGGCGGAAACCCGCGAAGCACAGCGGGAAACCGGAATCGCCATTGCCCGGGAAAGTGCGGCCGCGGTGCGTGACCGGGTGGCGGGGATCCAGGTGAGCGCGCCTTTCGGCAACGTGGAGACCGCGCTGCTGGTCCACGCATAACCACGCCCGGGAAATTTCGAAAGACTGCTGCGATCCCCGGGCTGCATACGGTCGGCGAGGATGAGCTTCGCGGCTTCGCTCATGCACGTTCTCCGCGATTCTCCTCCGGCAGATCAGAATTCCACAAACAAAAAATCCGGCCTCCCCTCGTGGAAGAGGCCGGATTTTTCCTACTGTGCAAAGCCTTACTTGGCCTCGGCAACAGCCACCGCGACGGCGACCGAAGCGCCGACCATCGGGTTGTTGCCCATTCCAATCAGGCCCATCATTTCGACGTGCGCCGGAACGCTCGACGAACCCGCGAACTGCGCGTCGCCGTGCATGCGGCCCATCGTGTCGGTCATGCCGTAGCTCGCCGGACCGGCAGCCATATTGTCCGGATGCAGCGTGCGGCCGGTGCCGCCGCCGGAAGCCACGCTGAAGTATTTGCGGCCGTGCTCGATCGCCCACTTCTTGTAGGTGCCGGCAACCGGGTGCTGGAAGCGGGTCGGATTGGTCGAATTACCGGTGATGGAGACATCCACCCCTTCCTTGATCATGATCGCCACTCCTTCGGAAACATCATCCGCGCCGTAGCACTTCACCGCCGCCTTCGGGCCCTGCGAGAAGGCCTTCTCGCTCACGACCTTCAGCTCGCCGGTGGCGTAGTCGTATTCGGTTTCCACATGGGTGAAGCCGTTGATCCGGCTGATGATGTAGGCCGCATCCTTGCCGAGGCCGTTCAAGATGACCCGGAGCGGTTCCTTGCGGACCTTGTTCGCGGTCTTGGCGATACCGATCGCACCTTCGGCGGCCGCGAACGACTCGTGACCGGCGAGGAAGCAGAAGCAGCGGGTCTCCTCGCGCAGCAGCATCGCGGCGAGGTTGCCGTGGCCGAGACCGACCTTGCGGGAATCCGCCACCGAACCCGGGATGCAGAACGCCTGCAATCCGATTCCGATGTTCTCCGCCGCCTCGGCGGCGTCCTTCGACCCCTTCTTCAGCGCGATCGCAGCGCCGAGGGTGTAGGCCCAGACCGCGTTTTCGAACGCGATCGGCTGCACGCCGCGGACGATTTCCTCGACATTGATTCCCTTGGCAAGGCAGAGGTCGCGGGCCGCTTCAAGCGACTCGATGCCGTACTCTTTCAGCGCCTTTTCGATCTGTTTGATCCGGCGTTCATATCCTTCAAACTGTACGCTCATGGTGTGAACTCCTTATTCCTTGCGGGGGTCGATTTTCTTGACGGCCTCGTCGAAGCGGCCGTAGCTCTTGACATTGTCGGCAAAAGCCTTCGCCGGTTCCACGCCCTTGCGGATCGCCTCCATCATCTTGCCGAGGTGGACAAACTTGTACCCGATGATCTCGCTGTTCTCATCGAGGCCGATTTCGAGAACATAGCCCTCGGCCATTTCGAGGTAACGGGGACCCTTTTCCAGCGTCGAGAACATCGTGCCGACCTGGGAACGCAGTCCCTTGCCGAGATCCTCAAGGCCGGCGCCGATCGGCAGTCCGCCCTCGCTGAACGCGGTCTGGGTGCGGCCGTAGACGATCTGCTTGAAGAGTTCGCGCATCGCGACGTTGATCGCGTCGCAGACGAGGTCGGAATTCAGCGCTTCGAGAATGGTCTTGCCCGGGAGAATCTCCGCGGCCATCGCCGCCGAGTGGGTCATGCCGGAGCAGCCGAGCGTCTCGACCAGCGCTTCCTGAATCACGCCGTCCTTGACGTTGAGCGTCAGCTTGCAGGCGCCCTGCTGGGGAGCGCACCAGCCCACGCCGTGGGTCAGGCCGGAAATATCGGTAATCTGTTTGGATTTAACCCACTTCCCCTCTTCCGGAATCGGGGCCGGACCATGCTTGGCGCCTTTGGCGACGCGGCACATCTGCTCCACTTCGTGCGAGCACTGATACGGACAACTCATGTTGGTTCTCCTGGTTGGTTGTTTCTTGAAATGCAGTCATCTGCCTTTAGAACTCATAATATACACCGTTTTTCCGAAAATTCACGTCTTTTCCTGTAAAATCTCCGTTCAACCGGCAGCTGAGATTTCCGGATTGCATTTTCCAGTCCGGACGATATATTAATGGGGGCAGTTGCGGAGAATCCCGACGCCGGAATGGAGGAGCATGAAAACGATAAAAAAAACAATCCTGTTTCTGGCCGGAATCCTGTTCGCGGCCGCAGCCTGGGCCGAAGATGTCAAGGGGGTACCGGTCAAGGGGAAAAATGGTGAGATCGAAGCGATCCGTTTCGATTTTCAGAAGACCGTGCTCGACGAGGACGGGTATCCCGCCGGATGGACCTACAAAGGGAAATTCCGCACGCCGGATGTGCGTTACGCCATCGAGAAGGATCCTGAACTCGGGCATCCGGTGCTCGTCATCCAATCCCCGAAGGCGACCGGCGTCATCATGGCGGACATTTCCGGAATCGACCTTGCGAAATATCCGATCATGCGCTGGCGCTGGAAAGCGCTCCAGCTCCCGGCGGGAGCCGACGCGCGGGTGAAGGCCAAAGACGATCAGGGGATCGCCATCTACGTCGGGTACGGGCGTTTCCGGCAGACCAGCTGCTCCTATACCTGGGAGACGGTCACGCCGAAGAACCTGACCGGCAAGGCGGTCTACAACGGGCTGGTCACCGTCCACTGGCGCTCGCTCCGCAATCAGGAGGACAAGCTCAACACCTGGTATACCGAGGAGGTCAACCTCTATCAGGACCTGAAGGAGAAACTCGGGAAGGTTCCGGACGGGCTCGCCCTGAGCATCTCCTCCAACAGCCAGTACACCGGCACCGATGCGAAAGCGATGATCGACTACATCGAGTTTTGCCGGGCGAAGTAGAAAGCGGCCCCGCCGTCACCGGCCGGGAAAATATTCGTAACGGATGCGGTCGCCGGGGAATCCGGCAGCCGGTTCCCGGGCGCACTCCCGGAAACCGGCCCGCTCATACATCCGTTGTGCCGAAAGCAGCGGCGCACTGGTGACGACGAAAATTTTCCGGGGCCGCGCAACGGAGATCCGACGGATCGCCTCCTGCATCTGCCGCGTCCCGAATCCCCTCCCCTTCCAGCCGGAACGGATGCAGTTGTGGCCGATTTCGACCGACTCCGGCAGACGGCGCGGATCCCAGCTGACGAACCCGATCGGAACACCATCCAGCACGGAGAAGAAACCGCAGCGGTCAGCGATCTCCGGGTGGTCGAAGAAGAACGTGTCAAACTCCCGCCAGCTCCCGCCGTACGCCTCTTCCCAGCGGAAATCGAAGGAGTAGGCATCCCTCAGCAGCGCGGCGAGCGTGCCGCGCGGAAACAGCGTGATCTTCTGAAAACTCCATTCCATAAACCACTCCTCCCGTCCTGATATTTCACTATACTCTGTCCCCTCCCGTCTGTCAAGCCGCCCCCGGCTGCTCCATGTTTGCCTTCCCTGTCTTTTGTTCTGCGGAAGCGGTTCTCCCCAAATTGTATACATACAATTATTTTTTAACTAATTGCATACATACTATTGACACTATACTGAAAATATAGTATAATAATAACAGAAAAAAAATTTTGATTGAAAGCCGTATTCCCGGAAAGATGATTCATGATGACACCGTTTGAAGCCACAGCAACCGGAACTGCAAAGTATCAGCAACTGGCGGACTGGTTTGCCGCCCGGATCCGTTCCGGCGAGCTTTCGCCCGGAGAACGGCTGCCGAGCGACCGGCAGCTGGCGAAGCAGTTCCATCTTTCGCCGACCACGACGACTGCGGCGATGAACGAACTGCTCCACCGTCACCTGGTGATCCGGCGGCTCGGTGCGGGGACCTTCGTGACCGATGATCCGCTGGAACAGAATCGGCGCTTGAAAATCGGTTTTTTCTCCACGGTTTCCAAATCCAGTTACACCCGCCAGATGCTCTGTGCGCTCTGGAGCTTCTGCGAGGAACACCATTGCGACCTTGTGCCGCTCTTCCGTGCTCCGGAAGAGATCGAACAGACGGTTGCCGACTATCGTCTGGATGGAGTTCTGATCTACAACCGCAGCAACATTCCGCTGGAACTGATCCGGAAGCTGCGGCGAAACGGCACACCGACTCTGCTGTTAAGCTCCGTTCTGGAAAATGCCCCGGAATTCACGGTCGGGTATTCCAACGAAGAGATCATTCGGGACGCGGTCCGTTACCTGACCGGACTCGGCCACCGGCGAATCGGTTTTCTGATCGACAATGCCTCCACTCTGCCCAACAACCTCCGACTGGAAAACTTCATGACGGCGATGTGGGAGCAGCAGCTGCCGGTGAATCCGGCCTGGGTCTTTTCCTCCAATGCAACTCCGGAACGGCTCCGTATGTACTTTACCGCTCCGGAACGCCCCTCCGCCGTCATTGTCGGCAACCAGATGCTGGCACCGCAAGTGTGCCGATCCCTTGAAGCATGTTCCGTTTCCGTACCACGGGAACTATCCGTCTTCTGCATCGATGAGCATGACGACGCCCGAAATCTGCATCCGCAACTCTCCCGTTTCCGTATCGACGTACAGGGCTTTTTCCGCAGAAGGAGTCCGCTATCTCCTCTCTCTGATCCGCAACGAAACGCCGCAACCAGGCCATGCCCGCTATTATGAATTCGTCGACGCGGGCTCCTGCGCTCCGCCGCAAACGGAAGGACCGGCACAATGATCGGAAGCCATTCAACCCCATTCCTCCGCAGCCCACAAACTCCCTTGACGGCAATGATTTTGAAATTCTGGAATACTAGACAACAACAGCAGGAGAGTTCCATCATGAAACATTTATTTACTCTAATAGAACTTTTAGTAGTTATTGCAATCATTGCCATCCTCGCCGCCATACTGCTGCCCGCGTTGAATCAGGCGCGGGAACGCGCCAAGTCGATCCACTGTTCATCGAATCTGAAGCAGCTGGGAGCCTATATGCTGATGTATGTCGACCAGAACGCCGGCATCATACCGTCACACGACGGCAATCTGGCGACCGAAAGCAACGCGTTTGCGGGCAAGTGGCAGGATGTTCTGTATCACTTCGCCAATCCGAACGCCCTCGCTGGTGACTGCAAATTTCTGCGGGACGCCGGAAACGGACTCGAATATCCCGTCGCCCCCTTCGCCTGCCCCTCCTCCTGGGCTTACGACCGGGCCAAATCCTGCCGCCATTACGGAATCAATATGGCGACAAATACCCGGGCGGGATTTGCATCCTATATGCGGGGAGAGTTCGACATGAAGATCTCCAGAATCAAAACGCCCAGCCGCCGTGCGGCCATGTTCGACCTCGACCGGTGGGAAACCAAACCGCCCAATGGCGCCATGCAGAAATCTCAAATGCTCTGCTCCAGCACCGACGGCATCGGCGTGTGGCGGCACGGCAATCACAACAGCATCAACGTATGCTTTGCCGACGGACATGTCGCCCTGCTGGAGGAAAAAAAGATTCCCACCACATACTGGGAGAACCGTGTCACCGGGTATTTCTGGTCCACCAGTGACAGCCGTTGAAGAGAAAGGGCGACCCACCATGAAATCACTTGCCATCTTTTTGATCACCGGATTTCTTCTGGCCTGGAGCGTATCGGCCGCGGCACCGTTCCGGGAAGAGCCCGCCCGCAGCGATGAATGGGGCGTGCATCCCGCCGCCGGGAAAATGCTCCGTGTCACTCCAGCGCCCTTCGTCTGGCGGGAACAGCGGGGTGCCCGCAGTTACGAGCTGCAGTACGCCCGGAACCCGGAGTTTCATGATGCGGTGACGGCGGCTCCGCTCCGCTGGAATGTCCACTGCCCCGCGGCGGAAATGGCGCCGGGCGTCTGGTTCTGGCGCGTCCGTTTCGTCGATCAGCGGGGAGTACCATCACAATGGAGTTCGGTCCGGAAATTCGAGATCGCATCCGATGCCGCCGCCAATCCCATGCCGACACGCACGGAGTGGGAAAAACGGATTCCGTCGACACACCCGCGCATCTTTCTGCGTCCGGAGGAGCTGCCGAAACTGCGCCGTTCGAAACCGGAACTGCTCGCGGAACTCACCCGTCAATGCGAAACGCTCCTCGCCTCGCCGCCCCCCACGAAAGAACCGCCGAAATATCCGGAAGGGGTGAAGCGCCCCTCCCCCGAATGGATCAAAATCTGGTGGGGAAACCGGCTCTATGTCATGAAAACGCTCGACGGAGCAGCCACACTCGGATACGGTTATCAGATCACCGGGAAGCGGGAGTACGGCAATCTGGCGAAGAAAATACTGCTGGAGTGCGCCCGCTGGGATCCGGAAGGCTCCACTGGCCGCCGGTACAACGACGAGGCGGGGATGCCCTATCTCTCCCGCTTCTCCCGCACCTACAGCTATGTGCAGGAGCTGCTGACCGAATCGGAACGGGAACTGTGCCGCAGGGTGATACGAATCCGCGGCAACGAGGCATTCCATTCGCTCTATCCCCGGCTGTTTTTCCGTCCCTATGACAGTCATTCCAACCGGCTTTGGCACTTTCTCGGAGAAGCGGGGGTGGTGTTCTTCGGAGAGATTCCGGAAGCGGGCGACTGGATCGACGGCGCCATGCACTACTACTTCTGCCTCTACCCGGTGTGGGGTGACGAGGACGGGGGCTGGCATGAGGGAATCTCCTACTGGCGGGAGTACATGGAGCGCTTCTTCTGGTGGGCCGACATCCTGGAAAACACCTTCCGGATCGACATCCGCCGGAAACCATTTTTCGCCCGGACCGGCTATTACGGCATGTACGTCTCGGTACCGGGAACCCGTGACGGCGGCTTCGGGGATCTGTCGGAAAACCACCGCTGCCGTCATGCCGGCGCCATGTCGACCCTCGCCTCGCTGGCAGAAGATCCCAACCTTCAGTGGTACGCGGAACGAATCACCGACATCATGCGCCGGACCGATCCGGCGGGAGCGGCGGCGGCGAAGGAGGCCATCTACATCGATTTTCTGCGCGCGTCACGGCCCCGCGTACAAGCGGTTCCGCCGACGGCGCTGCCCACCTCGCGCTGTTTTCGGGGAACGGACTGGCGGTGCTGAACACCACGTTGCTCGACGGGAAGAAGAACATTCAGCTTCAGTTCAAATCCAGCCCGGTCGGCACCTGGAGCCACGGATACGACGCCAACAACAGCTTTCTCCTGAACGTCTTCGGCGAACGGATGCTGATCCGCTCCGGCCGCCGGGACATGTATGCGAGCAACTTCCACAGCAACTGGATGTGGGAGACCAAATCGGAAAACAACATCACGGTCAACGGCATCGGCCAGAAAAACACTCCCGTGACGCAAAAGGAGAAATCATCCGTTTCGTCACCGGAAAAACCTTCGACTACGTCGAGGGAGAGGCCGCCGGCTCCTACGAGGGACGGATCAGAAGTTTCCGTCGCCGGATTCTCTTCGTCAAGCCGTCGGTGATTCTGATTTCCGACACGCTCGAAACACCGGAACCGGCCATTTTCAATTGGCATCTGCATGCGCTCAATCCGTTCCGAGTGAACGGGCAGAACGACATCTTGCTTGAAAACAATCAGGCGGCCTGCAAGGTGGAATTTCTCCGGCCGGAGGGACTCAAGTTGACAGTGACCGATCGGTTTGATCCCCCACCGCCGCCTCACCTCAAGTTGCGCCAGTACCACCTGACCGCCGACACGCCGGAACCGGCGCGGAAAGTACTCTTTCTCACACTCCTGCGCCCGCATCGGGCAGGGACAGCGCTGACGGGGAATACCCGATTGGAAGAGCGCAGCGACCAGCTGCACATCACCCTCCCCACGCCGGAAGGCGAACTGTGCTTCTCCGTCAACCGGAACGACGGCAGCATCACCGCCCGGTACAAAGGAGAAGAGTTCCGCTGATTCCGGATGCTCTTCCGTGACTGACGGCGGGTTCTCTGCTTACTGGAGAACCCGTCGATTTTCATTCCACCGCTTGAATCCGGGGAGGAAATTCCGATTGTCTCACATTGTGAAGCCTATGGACAGTTTCACGACAGCTTTATTCCGGAAACTGAGTGGATGATTGCCGGCGTTCCACCGCTCTTTTTTGCGGTAATCGTTGATTTGTTTAGAAAGTGCGCTGTTTTTTTCAGGTGAAATCCTGCTCGATCATGGTATAGTATGGAAGAATCCGGAACATTGATTTTTTCACAACACAGGGAGTTGCCATGAATCGAAAGCGCATCCTGCTCATCGGCGGAACCGGCTCCATGGGGTTCTATCTTACCGAACTTCTGCTCAAGCAGAACTACCAGGTGGAGGTCGCCGCCATCGCACCCGGCGAAATCCAACACCCCGACCTCCAATACTTCATTCTCGACGCCCGCGACATCGGCAACCTCACCCGGCTGCTGGAAACCCGTCCCGACGCGGTGATCGACTTCCTCGACTACAAGCCCGCCGAATACCGGGAGCGCTGCGAACTCTTCCTGCGCAACACCAAACATTACTTCTTCCTCTCCAGTTACCGGGTCTACACCGATCTCGACCCGGTCACCACCGAGGAGTCGCCGCTGCAGAAGGATGCCGCGCCCGATCTCGAATTCCGGAATTCCGACGACTACTCCATCTGCAAGGCGCGAAATGAGGAGATCCTGCGCGCCATGCCTTACGACCACTGGACCATCGTCCGGCCGTCGATCATCTTCTCGAAGTTCAGCCTGCCGCTGACCTCGCTCGGCGCCAACTGCATCTACAACCGGGCAATGGAGAAGAAGCCGACGCTGATCGCCGACACCGCGGTCGAGGTACAGAGTACCTGTACCTGGTCCGGAGACATCGCAAAACTCTTTGCCGGCCTGCTCTTCCGGCCCGACACCTTCCGGGAGACCTACTCCCTCTGCACCGGCGAGCACCGCTCCTGGGGCGAATGGGCCGAGGCCTACCGCGAACGGATCGGTCTGGAAACCTGGACCGTTCCGCAGGAGGAGTTCGAGGGGATCTACTGGAACCGGGCACAGTGGGCAATCTACCAGTTCCGCTACGACCGGATGCTCAACCGGGTGCTGGACAACTCCAAGGTGCTGAAAGCGGCCGGTCTCACCCAGTCCGACCTCACGCCGGTTTGGAAGGCGCTGGAGTTCGAACTGCGCCGCTTCCCGGCCGACTACCGCTTCCCCGGCGGCGAGGAACTCAACGCCGACATGGACCGTTATCTCGCCCGCGGCGGCACGATCCTGCGGAAGTTCTGAATCCGCGGACGATCGACCTCCTGCTGACGTTCCTACTGTCCCCGCTCGCTCCGGAAACGAAATTTGAGCCGGTAACGCAGGGGAGTGCAGAAATGACGGCGGCGGAACACCCGGATGAAGTAGTTCATCTGCCGGAACCCGCATCGGGCGGCGATCTCCCCCCACGTTCAAAGAGGAGTACTCCAGCAGACTGCGCGCCAGCTCCATCCGCAGTCTCGTCACGTATTCGGAAAACCCGCAGTTCATGTTCCGGGCGAAAACCTGCGCGATATAGTTTCCGCTCACGCCGAAATGTTCCCCGACCACATCGCAGGAGAGTTCCGAGCTGAGGTGCTCTTCAATATAAACGAGAAGCCGTTCCAGAAGATAATGGGAGCTCTCGCACAGTCCGGCCTCGGATTGATGCAGAACATACGCGTACTCCTGAAGCAGGGTCCTCCAGATCTCCATGACCGCTCCGCCGTGATCGAGGGCGTCGGCGAGAGCGCGCATCAGAAGCTCCACCGTCTCCCTCTGAAAAGCGCCGCAATGGAAAAACTGGTCGGGATCATGTTTCTCCGGATCATTCCAGCTCCGCTTTTTTGAAACGAAACGCACCGTCGTGTAACTGCACACAACGGAGAGCATATCATACTGTCCCCGCTCCTCACACCAGACGCCGCACCCCGGCGGCAACAGCAGAATCTCTCCCGGCGACAGCATCCGTTCCACAATCTGTTTTCCATCCCCGAACTGATATTTTCTCGCGCCGGAAAGCACCAGATTGATTCGCCAGAGGTTCGGCGAAATGGCTCCCGGCCGCACAATCGCCGGGTACGGACGGCAATGGATGATCTTCGGCGACGTATAATTCATAATGGAATCCACTTTCTCCTGGAAAAAGGAATCCAGATGAATATTTGTCATGAAAGTATCTTTTTCCATCATTTTACCCTACTCAAAGAGTTGAAACTATGCTATAATGTAAAAAGAGAATCAAATATTTTCAACCTCACTGTCATAAAAAGGAAGTTTCATGATCGCCGTCACCAGCAGAATTCCGCCGTTGATCGATTTTTCAGCGGATTTTGAAATGCAAACCGTCATCGCCAGCGGCAAATCTTCCTATCAGGGGCATCCGACCACACTTCAAATGCCGGACGGCACCATCCTCTGCACCTGGACCATCGGACACGGCGGCTCCTGCGGTCCGATGGCGAAAAGTTCCGACGGCGGCAGAACATGGAGCGCAGTTGCAACCCCGGAAAACTGGAAGAACTACATCAACTGCCCGACCCTCTGGCACCTGCCGGTTCCGGGAAATCCGGAACGGACGGCGGTTTTCGCTCAGGAACCGGAATCCCGGCGCATTGCGGTCTCGTTTTCTGAAGACGGCGGTTCCCACTGGAGTCCGATGGAGCCCTGCGGCGGGAATATCGTTTCAGTCATGCCGTGGACATCGATCCTCCCGTTTCCGGATGGCGATCATACGCTCATTGCGCTCACCAATGCCAGACCCGCTTCCGGAGACGGGAAACAAAATCTGATCATCCGTTCCTTCTCCGGTGACGGCGGCAGAAGCTGGAGCAAGCCGGAAATCATCGCCGACCTGCAGGGAGCCAACCTCTGTGAACCGTGGATTCTCCCTCCCCCGACCGTTCCCGCTGGGCCTGCCTGATGCGGGCAAACAACCGGAAAATGAACTCCATGGTGATCTTTTCCGACGATCATGGCAGAAGCTGGAGTGCTCCGCTGCCGCTGCCGCTGCCGCTCAAAGGTGACCGCCATGTCGCCCGCTATCTGCCGGACGGCAGGATCATCGCCGCATTCCGCTGCATGGATGAAACCTCCCCATGTTACGGCCACTTCTGCGGCTGGATCGGCTGCTGGGAGGATCTCGAAAATCAGACGCCGGGCCAGTGGATGCTGAAACTGCTTCACCATGTCTCCGATTCCCATTCCGGCAACGGGGACTGCGGATATCCTGGTCTGGAAATTCTGCCGGACCGTACCATCCTCGCCACCACATATCTGCGCCGCAGCCGACAGGACGCCGGGAATTCCGTCGTCAGCCTGCGTATTCCATTCGACTCTTTACCCGAAAAACAACCCCTTCATCAGAAAAGGAATTCCACCATGAAAACCATGCGACAAGCCGCCGTTCCCCCCCGATGTCAGCATCTCCCGGCATATATCAGTTTTTACGCTGATCGAACTCCTCGTAGTAATCGCCATCATCGCCATTCTGGCAGCTCTGCTCCTGCCTGCGCTGAACAAAGCCATGGAACGGGGGCGGGCCATCTCCTGCGTCTCCAACCTCAAGGAGAGCGCCACTGCCATGATCATCTATTCCGGCGATTCGGATTCGTTTGCAATCGTCCGGCGGGACAACGGCCTCAACAGCTGGGGACCGGTTCTGGAAGAGTACAACTACCTGAAAACCCATGATGTAAAAATGTGCCCGAGCCTGAAAAACGAACTGGCCTCCAAGTTGGGCTACTGGGATACCTTCGCCATTCCCGCAGACTGGAGCGCACAGCCATGGCTGATCCTGGTCAATTCCGGTTACTACCTGAAATTGAAAAAGCTCAACAACAAACTGCCGCTCTTCTTCGATTCCCTGCGGGACTACGGCGGAATCAAACAGCAGATGTACGGTGCCTTCGATCTGTGGACCAATTCCACCAACATGGGGAAATTCCACCTGCGCCACTCCAGTCTGGGCAACGTCGTACTGCTCGACGGCCACGTGGAATCGATGAACGCCATCCGGTACAAGGAGGCCATCGACCAGAGTCTGCTCCTGCCGTTCGGCAAAGAGAGCAAGACGATTTACTACTACGACAAAAACGATGTTCTGCTCCCTTTGTAAAAGGATTTTTCTCATGAAGCAACACGTATGGTACACCCTCTTCGGATTTCTGTTTCTCGCAGCGGCAGTTTTCGCAGACGAGGTCAAAATCACCGGCCTCTCCCGTGAAGCGGTGGTCAAGAACGAGCCGTCGCGCGCCGTCATGGGCTATCTGAACACCAGTTATCCCGATATTTTCCGCAACGCCAGAACCGTCTATCTTCCACGCGGCAGTGCCTTTGAACCGGGGCGGGGTTTCTCCTTTCAGATCGACCGGGAGTGCGACATCTATCTCATCGTCCACAGACGGGGGAAGCCGGATCTGCCCGGATGGACTCTCACCCCCATCAAAACCTATTGGGGAATCGGCGCCACCATCGCCAATGAGGAGGATGTCTACAAGAAGCATTTCAAAGCCGGCCGGGTCGATATCCCGCCGCACAACGGGAAGGTGGGCAAACTCTACGGCATGCCTCACGCGGCGGTGATTCCCTGTTCCCGGAAAGTCGAACCGCTCTTCCGCTGGAACTGGGAGGAAATCGACGATTCCTCCTCCGACCGGCTCGGACCGAATGCAAAACAGGTCAGAATTCTGCCCGGCGCCCGCCGAAGCGTGACCCTGCGGATTCCTCAGGAGAAAATCGCCGGCAACAAGGTATTTCACCTGCGTTTCTTCGCCCGGGCGAAAAAGAACGAAGTGTGTTCCGTGCAATCGAAGCGGTTACGATTTCCGTTCGGCGGAGAGTACGGCATTGCCGACATCTGGACCGCGATCGACATTCCGTTCTTCCTGCCGGAGAACCGCTCCGGCGCCACGCTGGAACTGAACTTTTCCGGCACAGATGAGATCCTGCTGGAGGAAGCCGCCCTCTACCGCGACACCGCGGGAATCAAACCCGTCGCCGACCAGGTGAAGAAATTCTTCCCAGGGAATGAGTGGAAAGCGGCTTTCATGGGGAGGCTTCAGCCCCGTTTTCTTCCGATCGCTCCCGGCTCCCCGCTGGATTTCTCCCGGCAGGTGCACTGGATACCCGCCGGAAGCAAAGGGAGAATCATCGCCAACCGGAATGGCAAGGCCGCTTTCGAAAAGGAGCCGGGGACCCCGGTCCGTTTCCGCTGTGCCACCATACAGATAAGCACGGTGCGGCCGACCTCCCGACGGGAAGTCGATCAGATCATCGCCGATTGCGTCCGGCAGGGCTACAACATGATTCGGATCATGCACATCCCAGGGAAAGCGAAATATCAACGCAGCGGAGTCACCATCGACCGGGCGAAATTCATCCCGCAGAATCAGCAGGAGTTCCGGGAATATTTTGATGAAGACCGTCTCCGGCTGCTGGATTACCTTCTCGCGGAAGCGGGCAAACGGGGCATCTACTGCTTCTGGTACCTCATGTCCAGCTTCTGCGGCTGGACGGATGCGACCGCCGCCGCGCACTGGGTCGGCAGAAACCTTCAAGGGCAGCAGTTTCACGCCCAACTCTATGTCAATCCGGCATTCCGCCGCAACTGGAAGGAGGGAGTGACCTATCTCATGAACCGCACCAACTCCGTCAACGGCAAAAAGTGGAAGGATGATCCGGTCTTCGCCTGCGTTCTCTTCATGAATGAACAGGATTTCCGGACCAGTCCGGTGTTTCTCGCCGCGTTTCAGCCGGAGTGGGAAAAGGAGTTCGGCTCCGGAGCTCCGAAACTCACCGAGCGGCTGCTGAAGAGCAGCTCCGCCACCGGTCGCAAAGCCGGTAAGTTCATGCAGAAAAAGGCGGAGGAGATGATCCGTTTCTATCTCAAGTCGGTGAGGGAAGCGGGATATCCGGGGTTGGTGAGCCATTCCAATCTGTACATGCGCATGATCGACGCGCCCGGCCGAGAACTGCTATCCGCAGCGGATCTTCACACCTACCACGGCCATCCCGGAATGCCGCTACCGGCCGGCAGTGTCCCCGGATATCCGGTCGCCGCCTGGGGGAAGCAGGAGATCGCCGTCTGCAACAGCAGTTCCATCCGGGAACAGGGGGACTATCTTGCCCGAATCCTCGTCAAACGGAAACTCAACTACCCCTCGTTCATCCTTGAATTCGCCGACACGGCACCCAATCCCTTCCGGCATGAAAACGGACTGTTCTTCTGCGGGTATGCCGCATTCAACGGAATCGACGGACTCGGTCCGCATGCCTCGCTGCTGCCGCTGCCGTTTTCTCCCATCAATCCCTACGATTACGCAAGTTTCAACGATCCGATCTTCCGGGCGAGCGACGCGGTCAGTGCGTTCGCGTTTCAGCGCGGCGACGTGGCGGAATCCGCTCACTCCATCGAATTCGCGGTCACGCCGAGAATCCTCGCATCCCCCAACCGGATGGACGCGCTGGCGACCGAATACTCGGCACTCTTTCCGCTGGCGAAAGTCGGCACCCGGTATACCGGCCTCGCCGCGCCGGGACAGGCCGACAGGCCTCAGCCGAGCCTTTCGCTGGAACCCGCCTTTTTCTCCCGCGCCTACGGAGCCGGCGTGGAAGCGGTCGCCACCGCCAACGAAGCACTTCGTCCGCAGCTCTATTCCCGGCTGCTGGCCCTGTTGCGAAAAAAGGAAATTCTCTCCGCCGACAACCGGAGTCGGGCCGACGCCTCGCTTCTGGAAAGCGACAACAAGCAATTGCTGCTGAACATTCCGCAGGGGACGATGCAGGTCAGCACGCCCCGGCTGGAAGGCGCGGTCATCAAGCAGAACAAGCCGGTCACGATCAACCGTCTGCACATTTCAGAATGCACGGTCCCCGCGGCCGTTACCATGATCAGCCTGAAGGAATCGCAGACGCTGGAGAACGCCGACCGTCTGCTGCTGATCTTCGCCACGAACGCGGTCAATTTCGGCATGGTGACCAACCGGGAGGGAACACGTCTGCTGGAGACCGGTCAGGCGCCGCTGCTGATTCACACCGGGAAACTCTCGCTCTCTCTGAAGAACCGTCAGGCCCAAGCTCCGACAGCCTACGCGCTCCATCTGAACGGCAGCCGGGCGGAATCAATTCCGGTCAGACAGGATTCCGACGGACTCCATGTTGAACTCGACACCGCCCGCTTGCAATACGGAACGGTGTTCTTTGAGATCGAGTACCAGCAGAAATAATTCATCGGCAGTACAGCAGGCTGCGGCTTTCGGCGCCTTCCATCGAGCAGGACCGGCCGCAGCTTTTTTCTTCCCTCGACACAGGCAAGTCACTACCAGTCGAGCACGTTCACTCCCTTCCGGAAATAGTGGCGGTGGAAGTTCCGCATCGTTGCACAGAGGGAATCGAGCGTGAATCCGCAGTCCGGATTGTGTTCGAGATAACAGGCGAGCATCCGCCGCCCCTCCTCCGCCGGGAGCTGCATGTCGCCGAGGATGGTGTAGAGGTCGAAGGCGATCGCGCGCTTCATCCGGAAGCCGAAGACGATCCGGCAGCGGGCGACGTCGATCCAGAAGACCTCCATCGTCCCCTCAGGACGGAGCCGCCAGAGGATGTTCCGGGGGTGGATCGCCTTGTGGAAGAAGTTGTTCCGGTGGAGTTTCGCCAGAATCGGCATATTGATGCGCCAGAACTCTTCGCGCAGTTTCCGATCTTCGCGGAAGGGGCCGCCGGGCATGAAGCTCCGACCGTCCCGGGTGCCTTCGAGAAACTCGGTGATGAAGAAGGAGTCGTGCAGGTGGCAGAAGGTGCGCCGCTCCCCGAAGGCCAGCACCTTCGCCGCGGGCACGTCGAGCTGATAGAGCACCTGATAGTTACGGAACTCCCGCGCCGGGAGCGAGAGATCGAACCAGTAGCGCCACGGTTTCTTGCCGTGGCAGATTTTATAGACCGCGGTCATGCCGCCCGCCTCCTGCGGCAACGGCATTTTCCACACCTCTTTTCCGCCGGTCCGGCTCAGCAGGGAATCTTCGCAGCGCAGTTCGGGGTGTTCGTTGATGTAGGCGAGTCCCTTCTCGAATCCGGGGGCCGTCCAGTTGCGGTAGTAGAGAAAATTGAGCGGCAGCCGGAACACGGAGCGCTCACCCGGCAGTTTCCATTTCATGCTTTTACCCTGCATCCCTTCTCACCGGCCCGGCGTGGGAAATCCGCCCGGCCTCTCTCTGATCCGGGATAAAAAGTAGCATGGTTTTGCCGTTTTTCAATCGTTCATCTGCCAAAATCGCAGTTCATTTGAGGGGAAAGCAACCTCCACCGGAAGAACTTGACATCCACCGCCTCCATGCTATATTTCAGTATACGAAAAAGCATGGAGGTGTTTTTATGAAAACGAATTGTCCGCATTGCGGCCAGCATTTTGAAGTGGAAGAAGAACTCACCAGGCGGAGCGTGGAATGCTCCTCCTGCGGCAAATTGTTCACGATCTCCGCACCGGAACCGACCAAGCGCTGCCCGATGTGCGGGGAAGAGATCCTCGCCGTCGCGAAAAAGTGCAAGCATTGCGGCGAATACCTCGACGACTCCAATCGACCGGTGCAGAAAAAGAGCCGGGTGGTGTTTATCCTGCTCGGGTTGTTCTTCGGCGGTCTGGGGATCCATAATTTTTATATTGGCAGAACCGTAAGAGGGATACGGGAAGCGCTGACGGGTATTTTTTGCTGCATTTTCTTTGGAATTCCAATTTTAAATGGTGCTACATTTGATGATATAGGCGGTCTGATGCTAGGAGTCTTCGGAGTTTTCGGCCTCTGGATATTGTGGGAAATTTTCACCACCACGCAGGATGCGGCAGGAAACCCATTGAAATAAAAATCAACAATCATTGTTGACACCTCCCGATCAGGAAAAGGTCGGGAGGTTTTTTCATGGGTCTGAATCTGGGTGTCATGTCGGCGGCAATCCGGCTTGACGTGTCGCAGTACCGCAAGGAGTTGTCCGGGGTCGAGAACACCAGCTCGAATACGTTCAAACGGATCGCCAGCGCCGCCGACGAAAGAACTTGACATCCACCGCCTCCATGCTATATTTCAGTGTACGAAAAAGCATGGAGGTGTTTTTATGAAAACGAATTGTCCGCATTGCAGCCAGCATTTTGAGGTGGAAGAGGAACTCACCGGGCGAAGCGTGGAATGCTCCTCCTGCGGCAAACCGTTCACGATCTCCGCACCGGAACCGACCAAGCGTTGCCCGATGTGCGGGGAAGAGATCCTCGCCGTCGCGAAAAAGTGCAAGCATTGCGGCGAATACCTCGACGACTCCAATCGACCGGTGCAGAAAAAGAGCCGGTCCGCGTATGTTCTGCTTTGCCTTTTTTGGGAGGAATCGGTGCGCACAATTTCTATATTGGGCAAATGTGGCGTGGTTTGGTAAAAATAGCTTTGTTTTTAGCTGCAAATGTTCTTTTTCTGCAACGAAATGATATTGCATTCGGATATGGTACAATGATTGCTTTTCTGAATGGGGTATGGGTTATAATGGAACTTTTTCCTGATCCCAATAATAAGGAGTCCATAAAAAACGCCACGCTATGGCAATGTATAGCGCTTGGTATTTTCATTGTACTTGCAGCAATCGTTTTTTATATGCATTTTTTCGGAATAATATAAATTCCATCCCTTGTTGACACCTCCCGATCTGGAAAAGGTCGGGAGGTTTTTTCATGGGTCTGAATCTGGGTGTCATGTCCGCGGCAATCCGGCTTGACGTGTCGCAGTACCGCAAGGAGTTGTCCGGTGTCGAGAACACCAGCTCGAATACGTTCAAACGGATCACCGGCGCTGTAGCCGGAAGAGTTTGACATCTGACACCTTTATGCTATATTTCATAAGATGGAATTGCATGGAGGTGTTTTTATGAAAACGAATTGTCCACATTGCGGCCAGCATTTTGAAGTGGAAGAAGAACTCGCCGGGCAGAGCGTCAAATGTTCCTCCTGCGGCAAACCGTTCACGATCTCCGCACCGGAACCGACCAAGCGCTGCCCGATGTGCGGGGAAGAGATCCTCGCCATCGCGAAAAAGTGCAGATACTGCGGCGAATACCTCGACGAATCCAATCAACCGGTGCAGAAAAAGAGCCGGACAGTGTTTATTCTGCTTGGGTTGTTCTTCGGCGGTCTGGGGATACATAACTTTTATATCGGCAGAACTGTAAGAGGGTTATGTGAGGCACTGGTTGGGGTCATCGGTTTTATCAACCTGGGAATTTGTTTTTCTAACAAGGTTACTCATAATTCATTACAGCAACCTGTACCGCCAGCTAATAATATAAGTGGCGTGTTGTTAGGAGCACTCGCCCTCTGGATATTGTGGGAAATTTTCACCACCTCGCAAGATGCGGCAGGAACCCCATTGAAATAAAAAATCAACAATCATTGTTGACACCTCCCGATCTGGAAAAGATCGGGAGGTTTTTTCATGGGTCTGAATCTGGGTGTCATGTCCGCGGCAATCAAGCTGGGTAGTTCACAATACAGAGCGGGGTTCTGATCCGCAACAAATCACGGAAACTCGGAGAAGCGGGCGAAATCACTTGCAAAACCATCGATTCCGCTGTATAGTTCGCGCGTTGCTGCTTTCCGAAGTGGCAACGCGGAACATTTCCGGAACAGATCAACTTCAATCGGGATTTTCTCTTTACCTTGGCTCAGATTCATTTTTTTCATTCGCTCCGGCGGGCATGGCTCCTGCTGTCGCTCCTCGCCGCGCTCCCCCTCGCCGCCGCAACGGAATCCGGAACGCCTCCCCGGCGGATCCTCTCCACCACCACCGCCGGAACCGCGCTCCTCATCGAACTCGGCGCCGCCGGTGAACTCGCCGCCATCGACCGCTACGGCAAAATCGTCCCCGGCACCGAACACGCCGCAGAAGTCGGCCGCGGCAGCGCCCTCTCCGCCGAACGGGTCCTGCTGCTCGAAATCGATCTCGCCGTCATCTGGTATTACCAGCACAGCCTGCAATCCCTCTTCCGCCGCATGAACATCCCCACCTTCATCGTGCCGCCGCTGCGCTGCGACAACTATCCCGATGTGGTCGAGGCGCTCGGGAAACGGATCGGACGCGCGGAAAAAGCGGCGGAAATCGCCGCCAGGTTCCGCCGCCTCATCCGCGAGCTGGAGCAAAACGCCCCCGCACGCCGCACCCGTGTCTATCTCGAACTTTACTCCCCCTGCCGGAGCGCCGGCAACGAATCCCTACGCCGGCGACCTTCTCCGCCTCTCCGGCGGCGAAAACGTCGTATCCTCCCTGCAGCGCTCCGGCACCGTCTCCGCCGAAGCGATCATCCACGGCGACCCGGAAGTGATCTTTGTCGTCGACGGCTTCACCTCCCCGATGAACTCGCCAGACGCAGCGGCTGGGGCGAAATCTCCGCCGTCCGCAACCGGCGGGTCTTCACGATCGATCGCAAATACCTCGTTCCCGGTTACGATCCGGCTGGCGCCATCCGGGAGATGTCGCTGCATCTCCACTCCCCGGAAACAGTGAGCCGCCCCTCCCCTCTCGGAAACGGGACGGCTCAGTTTTCTCTATTGCGCTGTTTATTCAGCGGAATCGCTCTTCTTCCGGCGGGTGCGCTTCTTCTCCGCCTCTTCCGGGAAGAAGAGAATCTTCTGCTGATCCAGCTCCACCCGGACCCCCGTCGCGTGCTCGAAGCTCCCCCGCAGCAGCTCTTCCGCCAGCGGGTCCTCGATGTAGCGCTCGACCGCCCGGCGCAGCGGACGCGCGCCGAACTCCGACTCATACCCCTTCGAAATCAGATACTCCTTGACCTCGTCGGAGAGATGCAGTTCGAGCTTCCGCCCCAGCAGGCGCTCCCGCAGCTTGGCAAGTTCGATGTCGACAATCCCCATCAGATCCTTGCGGTCCAGACTGCGGAAGACGATGATGTCATCCACCCGGTTGATGAACTCCGGCTTGAAGAACTTCTTGGCGATGCCGAGCAGTCGCTCGTCGTTCTTCCGGGTCTCGGCGAGCGTATCCCCGCCGAAGCCGAGCGGAGCCACACCGCGGGCGATCTGTTCGGCCCCCACATTGCTGGTCATGATGATGATCGTGTTCCGGAAATCGATCCGGCGGCCGAGCGTATCGGTGATCCGCCCCTCCTCCAGAATCTGCAGCAGCATGTGCATCACATCCGGATGCGCCTTCTCGATCTCGTCGAAGAGCACCACCGAATAGGGATGGCGACGGACCTTCTCGGTCAGCTCGCCCCCTTCGCCGTGCCCGACGTATCCCGGCGGCGAACCGACCAGTCGCGAGACGTTGAACTTCTCCATGTACTCGGACATATCCACCTGAATCAGCGCATCGGCGTCGCCGAACATAAACTCCGCCAGCGCCTTCGCCAGCAGCGTCTTGCCCACGCCGGTCGGCCCGAGGAAGATGAATGACCCGATCGGACGGGCCGGATTCTTGAGGTCGGCCCGCGACCGGCGCAGCGCCCGCGAAATCACCTCCACCGCGGCATCCTGCCCGATCACCGTCTTGCGCAGCTCCTCCTCCATGCGAAGCAGTTTGGCGCTCTCACCCTCCTGCATCTGCTGGAGCGGCACCCCGGTGAGTTTGGCGACCACCGCCGCAATATCGGCGCGGGTGACCGGCGTGCGCTTCTCGGAGCACTGGCGCTTCCAGTTCTCCTGCAGATCGAGAATCCGCTGACGCAGTTCCCGTTCAACGTCCCGCCACTTCGCGGCGGCTTCAAAGTTCTGCTCGATGATCGCCGCCTCCTTGTTCGCCTTCGCCGACTCGATTTCGCTCTCGATCGAAGCGGTGTCCGGCGGCGGGACGACGCTGCTGATCCGGGCGCGGGCGCCCGCTTCATCCATCACGTCGATCGCCTTGTCCGGCAGGAAACGCCCGGAGATGTAACGGTCGGAGAGCCGCACGCACGCCTCCAGCGCACCGGGGCCGTATTCGACATGATGATGCTTTTCGTAGGTCTCCTTCAGCCCTTCGAGAATCCGGATCGAATCCTCGATGCTCGGCGGATTGACCATCACCGGCTGGAACCGGCGCTCCAGCGCGGCGTCCTTCTCGATTCCCTTGCGGTACTCGTCGAGCGTGGTGGCACCGACGCACTGCAGTTCGCCGCGCGACAGCGCCGGTTTGATGATGTTGGCGGCATCCATCGCGCCTTCCGCTCCGCCCGCGCCGACGATGGTGTGCAGCTCGTCGATGAACAGAATCACCTTGCCGGAGTTGCGCACCTCGTCGATCACCGCCTTGATCCGCTCCTCGAACTGGCCGCGGTATTTAGTCCCCGCCACCATCAGCGGCAGGTCGATCGCATAGATCATCTTGTCGGCCAGCAGGTCGGGCACCTTGCGCGCGACGATCGCCTCGGCCAACCCTTCCAGAATGGCGGTCTTGCCGACCCCCGCCTCGCCGATCAGCACCGGATTGTTCTTCGTGCGGCGGCAGAGCACCTGAATCACCCGTTCGATCTCATCCTTGCGGCCGATCACCGGGTCAAGCTCCCCCGCGGGCGGCGAGGTCGGTCAGGTTGCGCCCGAAGGCGTTCAATGCGGGCAGTTCCGCACCGTTTCCGGCCGGTGCGCCGCCGGGAGCGTTCCCCTGCGGCGGCAGCGGATTCTCCGGCGCCTCCTCCCCTTCGGGCAGGTAGTCCGAATCGAGCGTCTTGATGATCGCCTGGCGCACCTCTTCCGGATTGACGTTGAGATTTTGAAGGATGCGCGCCGCCTGGCTCTCCCCTTCGCGCAGAATCGCCAGCAGCAGGTGTTCGGTGCCGATGAAGTTGTAGTTCATCGCCGCCGCCTCCCGCGCAGCCAGCACCAGCACCCGCTTGAGCCGGGGCGTGAGCGGCAGTGCGCCCGAGGTCTTGGTCTGACCGCCGACGCCGCAGCACTTCTCCACTTCGAGCCGAAGCTGCTGAAGATTGAGCCCGAGCGACTTGAGCACGTTCACCGCGACCCCTTCGTTGAGTGCGAGAATGCCCAGAAGAAGATGTTCGGTGCCGATATAGTCGTGATTGAACCGTTCCGCCTCCTGTTTGGCAAGCAGCAGGATCTGCCGCGCCCGGGGCGTCAGGTTGCCGAAATTGTTTTCTTCCTGATTTGCCATGATTGCACCTCCTCATCGATATCGGTAATATACAGTGCAAAACCGCGTTGTCAATCTTGAAATCCGGCCTGCCGCACGGCATATTAAAAAAAAGGAACGATTCAGCAATGTCGGATAAAAGAAAAAAGCGGTCGCCGCACTCTCCGGCGGCGTCGACTCCTCCACAGCCGCCGCACTCGCCCTGGAGGCCGGTTACGAGGTCGTCGGCGCAACGCCCCGGCTGCGCCACCCGGACCCGAAATTTTCCGCCGCCCAGGTGTGCGCTTCGAAAAATGATGAGGCCGCCGTCGAACAGGTGTGCCGGGCGCTGGGAATCGCCCACCGCTATCTTGACGAATATCCGGCATTCGAAGCGGAGATCCTCCGCCCCGCCGCCGAAGAGTACGCCGCCGGACGCACCCCCAATCCCTGCTGCCGGTGCAATCCTGGAATCAAATTCGGCAAACTGATCGAATTCGCCCGCTCCATCGGCGCGGAACGGATCATCACCGGGCACTATGCGAAACTTTCGCGCCGTCCCGACGGCGTGTGCGAGCTGCGCCGCGGCGACGACCGCCGCAAGGATCAGAGCTACTTTCTCTACCGGCTCGGCCAGCGGGAACTTGCCATGGCGGAGTTCCCGGTCGGCGCCATGGAGAAGGAGGCGGTCCGCGCCGTCGCCGCCCGTTACGGCTTCGTCACCTCCGACAAGCCGGACAGTCAAGACGCCTGTTTTCAGGTGCCGGGCGAATGTTTCAGCGAGACGCTCCGGAAGCTCTGCCATCTGCCCGCCCGGCCAGGCAGTTTTCCTCTATCGCGGCAAGATCGTCGGCCGTCACTCCGGAATCCACCAGTACACCATCGGCCAGCGCAAGGGGCTGAACGTCGCGCTCGGCGTCCCCGCCTACGTTGCGGCGATCGATCCGGTTTCGGGGGACATCACGCTGGAGACCAACCCGGAGGCGCTCCTCTCCGCCAGTTTCGTCCTCCGCGACCTCCACTGGCAGTCGGGGCGTGCGCCAGAGGATGACGGGACACTCCTGGTGCAGATCCGCTACCGTTCTTCCGGCGAACCGTGCCGGCTCGAACAGTTTCCCGGCGGCTGCCGGGTGTTTCTGCCCGGCCGCCCGCGCCGTCACGCCGGGGCAGTCCGCCGTCTTCTACCGCGATGATCTGCTGCTCGGCGGAGGAGTGATCGACCATGCTGATTAAGATCGTCGTCATCGGCCGGCTGAAGGACCGCGCGCTTCAGGCGCGCTGCGATGAGTTCGCCAAGTGGCTCGGCCCCTATGCAAAACTCGAAATCCGGGAACTGCCGGATTCCACCGTCGAGCGGGAGGGCAAAGCGATTCTCAAGGAGCTCGACCGGGAGCGGGGCGCCGCCGCCGTCGTGCTTTCGGAAGAGGGGCGGGAGTTCACCAGCACCGCCTTCGCCTCGGTGCTCGGCAATTTCAACCGCAAGGTGGTCTTCGTGATCGGTGGCCCCTACGGGCTGGATCCTGCGGTCAAAGCCCGCGCGGAGCTGCTCTGGTCGCTCTCGAAACTCACCTTCACCCATGAAATCGCCCGGTTTCTGCTCTTCGAGCAGCTCTTCCGCGCCTGCTCCATTCTCCGTGGAGGCAGTTACCACAATCCGTAGGGGAGTTCCGCGCCGTGGTCAATTCCGCGGAGGCATGGCGACGGAAGCACGCTCGTTGAGCCGGCAGGGCACCAGCGTGTCCCTTCCGACCTGCCCGCCGTCGATCCGGCACTCCAGAATGTTCAACGCACAGCGGGCAAGCGCCGGAAAATCCTGCCCGATCGTGGTCTGCGGCGGGTCGAGGTATTCGGAAACCTCCGCCATCTCCCAACCGATCAGCGACACCTCCTCCGGCACTCTGGCGCCGCAGTAGCGGAGCGAATTCTGGACCGAGGCGGAACGACTCTCCCCCGTGCTGATCACCGCCGTCACGCCGGCATCGAGCAACTGGCGCACTGATCCATGCAGCTTCCAGCGGATGTCGCCGGGGTGAGCGATGAACTCCTCCCTGCTCTCCAGATTGAACCGCGCCAGCTCCCGCTCAAACGCGACTTTCCGGGTGCTGTTACAGTAGTCGGAAAGGGTTCCGTTGAGGATCAGACCGATTCTCCGATGACCGAATCCGGCTAGATGCCCCACCGCCAGCGACATTGCCTGATCCTCGTCGGAAAAGACTGAATAGACCTGATCGATATGCCGGGCGGAGTCGTTGATGCAGACCAGCGGAACCGCATTGCTCCGTCCGATCCGTTCGGCGAGCTGGCGACTGAAATCAAACGAGAGCATCCCGACGAGCGACCGCTCGTCGAGGACGTGAAGCTGGTCGGAGGAGACGATCTCCAACGGCCTCCCCCGCTCCGCCGCCTCCTGCCGGATGGCATTGAGCAGATTGATCGAATACCAGCGCAGTTCGATATCGGATTCCGGCAGAATCACCGCGATGGTCCGCCCGGCGGTGCGCGGCGCGTACCCCAGCTCATTGGCAATCCGGAATATCTCCGCCGCACGCTGCGACGAGATCTGCCCGGTGTGGTTCAATGCCCGGGAAACGGTCGACATTGACACGCCGACCCGTTCTGCAATCGCTTGAATTCCAGCGGATTTCACTCTCTTCCTCCGCGAAGTTCATCCCTGTTTTCAATGCCGGAAGACCTTTCCGGCACCTCTTCAAAAATAGCGTGGCATACTGGAAATTGCAACCTTTTTTGCATTATTTTTGCATTCTTTTTGCTTTTTTTGCCTTTCGATTTTCCGGAAATGAGTTGTCTTCCGTGCCGGAAACTGGTACACTATCCTCAGGCAATCAGTTCGAACAACAAACAGAAAGGGTAATACCATGCCGCAGTATAAGTCTCAATTGGTCCGCTTTGCCGGAAATCCGCTCTTCCGGCCGGAGGAGTTCCCGTACGGAATCGCCGATCAGGTGTTCAATCCCGGCCAGGTGATGACGCCGGACGGACGCACAATCCTGCTGCTCTCGGTGCTGCCGCGCGGCGAACGGCTCGCCCGCTGTCACGTGGCGGAGAGCAGCGACGGCATCCATTTCACCATTCACGAAAAACCGCTCTTCTCCGCCGACGACACCGCGTTCCCCGGGTTGGACAACCACCCGATCGACTGCCGGATCACCTGGTTTCCGGAGGATGACTGCTACTACATCATCCGTCCGGGCGGAGACACCGACACCGGCACCATCGCCTTTCTCTACCGGACGAAGGATTTCATCACCGCCGAACCGATCGAAATCGTGGCGATGACCCACAACCGGGTGCCCTGCCTCTTCCCGGAGAAGATCAACGGGCAGTACGTCCGGTTCGACCGCCCCTACAGCGCGGGCGCTCCCTACGAAAAATCCTTCGCCAACATCTGGCTGTCGCGCTCTCCGGACCTGATCCACTGGGGAGAACACCGACTGGTGCTCCGGCGCAACTGCACCCGCTGGTGCAACCTCAAGGTGGGGCCGACCGTGCCGATCCGCACCGAAAAGGGGTGGCTGGAGATCTTCCACGGCGTCCAGCAATGCTTCTCCAGCTGGCGTTACAGCATCGGCGCCGTTCTGCTCGATCTCGAAAATCCGGAAAAGGTGATCGGCCTCATGAACAGCTATCTGCTCACCCCCGAAACCGATTACGAACGGTTCGGCGTCGTGCCTGACGTGGTGTTCACCACCGGTGCGGTGGTGGAGCCGGAAAGCCGGGAGCTGCGCATCTACTACGGCGGTGCCGACACCTGCGTCAACCTCGCCACCGGCAACCTCGACGAAATCGTGGAAAACTGCCTGAAAGGAATCTGAAGATGGCTGAACCTCTGACTCTGGAAAACCGCTTCTGGCAGGTGGAGTTCGATCCTGACTCAGCGGCGCTGATTCTGACCGACCGCGCGAACGGAACGGCGTGGCGGAGCGAACACCCCTTCCACTTCAACTACGGCAATTTCTACGATTACGACCTTGCCGCCCACTGCCGGATGCGGACGGAGGCGAAGAAACAGCGTCTCACCATCCGGTTCGACCATTTCGACTGGTGGGCGCGCTATCCGGGGAGCGGCTACCGCAAGCCGGATCCGGGGCCGGAACTGGAATTCGAATTCGCCGTGGAACTCGACGGCGAAACCGCCTGCTTCCGCACCGCTCCCATCGCCGGAATGGATGAGGAGCCATGCCGCGTGACCTTTCCGGACAATCTCGTTGAATGGGAGTGTTCCGAAGCCGCCTCGCTCGTGGTCCCCTGCGGCTTCGGTTCGCTCTTCGAATTTCCCCGCAACGACGTCTACGAATTCCGCTACGGATTCTGCAACGATCACAACGGCATGCCGTTCTACGGCGTGATGCGGCGGCATTCCGGCGGGATCGGCGTCGTCATCGCCGATCCCTTCGACCAATACTCTGAGTTCGGCTGGTCCATTCGGCGTCCCGGTCGGGGATTTTACCGCACCACCTGGGAGTTCAACCGGAGGTTCGCAAACTATCCGCGCGAACTCCGCTTCCGGGCGTTCGCCCCCGGCGACGGCTATCTGGAACTCGCCAAATATTACCGTTCCGTCGTCCGGAAAGAGGGGCGTTTCCACCCGCTCAAGGAGAAGATCGCCGCCCATCCGGAGGTCGAAAAACTGGTCGGTGCAGTGATCTGGAAACACAACGTCTATTCGCAGAAACGCCTCCCCAACGGCGTCAAACACGGCCCCAGCTACTACCTGGCCGCCCCCGGTCTCAACCAGATCGAGCAGGAACCGAACAACTGGACCGCTTACGAGGTGTTCGACAAGGCCCATGAAGCCGGATTCGACCGGGTCTGCATCTACAACACCGGCTGGAACCGCTTCGATTTTGACGACGGATATCCCACCCGGCTGCCCCCAATCCCGAAGCGGGGTACGCCAGAGGAGTTCCGGTTGGCAGCGGAGTATGGCCGGTCACTGTCGGAGGGGTACATCTATTCGATCCACGACAACTACCGCGACTGCTACGCCGATTCCCCGGAGAACTGCGAGGAGGACCTCGCCCGGAAACCGGACGGCGCCATCCTGACCGGCGGCATCTGGCGCGGCGGCCGCGCCCGGCTGCTCTGCACCTCGCAGAGCCGGAAGTACGCCGAACGGGACCTGCCCGGCGTGGCGGCGATGCTCGGCCGCGGCAGCATCTACACCGACGTGTTCGGCTGCACGCCGCTGGAAGAGTGTTATCACCCGGCCCACCCGCAGAGCCGCCGCGACGACGCCGCATCCCGTCTGAAGACCATGCACTTCCTCAAGGAGACCTTCGGATCGCTCGCGACGGAAGGCAGTCCGGCGGAGATCTATCTCGCGGAGGTCGATCTCGGCGCCTACGGTTCGATTGGATTTCCGGCAGCGGTCCCGCCGACACTCTCGCCGCTTCCGGTCGCGGTGCCGCTCTGGCAGCTGGTCTATCACGATTCGGTGCTCAACTACGTCGCCGAAGGCGGATACACCACCGAACGATTCCGGATTTCCGGAGGGGACTATCTGGCGTTTCTGGCGCTTTTACGGTCTGCTGCCCACCCAGTTCGACGAGAAGGAGCTCTACCTTTCGCGGACAATGCGCGAAGCCTACACATCGGAGATGGTCCGTCACGAATACCTGACTCCGGTCCGGGACGGGTTCCGGGCAGTGGCGCACTCGCTCTTCGGCGACGGCACCGAAGTGGTAGCCAACTTCACCGATTCTCCATTCCTGTATGAAGGGCGTGAAACGCCGCCCCACGATTTCATTCTGTTCAAAAGAGGTGAAAAATGAATCCGGTCATGATCGAAGAGACGACGCTCCCCCCTGCCCTGGTACGCTCCCGGCGATGAGGATGTCGAACCGGCGCTGGTGGCGGAGTTCACGCCGCGGCGGGCGCCGGTCTACCCCTACACGCTCAGCGAAGTGATTCAGTTCGAGAAGGAAGAGCGCGTCTTTGAAGCATTGACGCTCGAAAACGAATTTCTCAAGCTGACGATCCTGCCGGAGCTGGGCGGACGCATCTACTCCGCGTTCGACAAGGTCCACCGTCAGGAGATGTTCTACCGCAACCCGGTGATCCGCCCCGGCCTCTTCGCGGTGCGCGGCGCCTGGCCGGCGGTCGGCGTGGAGTTCAACTTCCCCAACAGCCACAACGCGCAGACGCTGGAGAAGGTCCAGCACCGCACCGCCGTCCATCCGGACGGTTCCGCCTCGGTGACCGTCGGCGACCTCGAACTGGTCAGCCGGATGGCGTGGGCGGTCACGATCACGCTCCATCCCGGCGTCGCCGCGATCGACATCGAGACGAAGCTCTGCAACCCGACCTCCGATCCGCACCGCTTCTACTACTGGATGAACGCCGCCTGCCCGGTCTGGGAGGAGTCGGAATTCATCTTCCCGCCGACCACCCGGCGGCTGCTCACCCACCCGCCGATGGATGCCTCGCGCCTCGACCGGCTGGACTATCCGATCCACCGCGGCGTCGACGTGAGCCGCTTCGGAAACATCCGCCAGCACTTCCCGGTCTTCGCCGAATCGATGCACGAGGACTTCTTCGGAATCTACCACCACAGTCGCAACTTCGGCGTCGTCCACCACGCCGATCACCGCCTGGTGCGCGGCCGGAAGGTCTGGACCTTCGGCTGCGCCCGCGACGGCCGGGTGTTCATCGACCAGCTTTCCGACGACCACCTCGACTACTGCGAACTCCAGACCGGCCCCTTCTCGCTGCAGTCCGACTACCGGCTGCTCGAACCGGGGCGGACGCTGATCCAGCGCGACCGCTGGTTCCCGGTGGCGGAGACCGGCGGCTTCAACCTCGCCGGACGGGACTTCGCGGCCCGCTTCGACCGCGCGGCAAAGAGTCTCCGCTTCCAGCCGGTGCGCGAACTCGGGCTCCTCACCGCCCGGCTGCTCCGGAGCGGAACCGTGGTTGCCGAACAGCAGTTCCACTCCTCTCCCTGCCGTATGACCGAACTGCGGTTCATCGACACCGAGGCGTGTGAAATCGAAATCCGCGATGCGGCGGGCAACCTGCTCGGCCGCAGTGAACTCGACACCGTTCCGGCGGACGCGGACACGCCTGCCGCCCCTCCCGTCACCGGCCGTGAATACCGTCTCGGCATCTATGCGGAAGAACAGGGGCGCGTCGGAGAAGCCGAACAGCGGTATCTTGCCGGAGCACCACGCGATCCGGAGTGCGCCGTCGCCGCCGCACGGCTCGCCGCGATGAGCGGCCGTTCCGGAGAAGCGGAAAAACGGCTCGAACTCGCCCAGCCGCTTCCGCCGGAGGGAAAACTCCTCCGCGCCCGACTGGAACACGCGCCGGACAGCCGCCTCGCCCCGCTGCTCGACACCGAAGCGCTGCGCGACCGGACGTTGCTGGAGATCGGCATCGGCTGTCTGCGCGAACGCAGATTCGAATCGGCGGTGGAGGTTCTCTCAGCCATGCGTCCCACCGGCCGCGGCCTCGCCCTGCTCGCCGTTGCCGAACGCCGTCTGGGGCGCGACAACGCCGCTGCGCTCAAACAGGCCGACGACGCCTTTCCCTTTACTCCGGTCGTCTGGGCCGAGAGCGGTTCCAGTCGGGCGGTTAACGGTGAATTCGTGCTCGAAGCGGTCTGCGAATATCTCAACTGCCGCCTCTATGATGAGGCGTACCGACTCCTCGACCGGATGCCGGAAGCCCTGCCGATCACCCCCTGCTACCGCGCCTGGCTGGCCGACAAACTGGGACTCCCGGTGGAACTGCCCGATCCGCAGACGCCCTGGGAGAAACAATTCGCCTTCCGGGTCGAGGAGATCGACATTCTCCGCTTCGTGCTGGAACACAACCCGGCGGATGAAAATGCCGCCTATCAGCTCGGCTGCCTCTACGCCGGTCTGAACCGCTGGAGCGAGGCGGTCCCGCTCTGGGAATCGATCCGTGGAAACCACCGTTCCGCCGCCCAACGCAACCTGGGGCTCTATTTCTGGAAGATCGCCGGAGAGACCGCCTCCGCGGAACGCTGTTACCGCGAAGCAGCCGCAGACGCCCCCGGCGGCCGGACGCTCAGCGAATTCGCCCAGTTCCCCGGTGTCGCGCCGGAGACGCTCCTGCCGCTGCTGGAAGTCGGAGCAAAACGCTTCCCGCAGGACTGCCGCGTCAAACTCGCTCTCGCCCGAACCCTGCTCGCGGCGGAACGTCCTGCCGAAGCTCTCGCAGTGATGGAGAACAACCGCTTCGTCCTCTGCGAAGGAAAAGTCGCCGCCCGCGCCATCTTCGAAAACGCCTGCTTTTCCCTCGGAAAGGAGGCGATGAAACGTCGCGCATTCGACGAAGCGGCACGCTGGTTCCTGAAAGCCGCGGATTTCCCGGAAAACATCGGTATCGGCCGCCCCTCCGGCAACAAATCCGCCAGAGCGTACCGGCTCGCCGCCGAAGCGTTTGAAGCAGCGGGAAATCCGGGGAAGCCCGCCGCGCACTCGAAGCGGCCATGGCGGAGGGAAACTGGATCGATTTCGAATTCTTCCCGCTCCGCGACGTCGTCTGGGGAGTCTCCGGCGGAAGGCATCGATTTCGACTACTGGATCAACCTCGCCAACCGCGCTCTCGCCGCCGAACGCGGCGGAGAAACCGCGCTGGCAGAGTCGCTCAACCGCAGAATCCACCACTTCCGGAGCCATCTCGAAGCCGAAGGCAGGGATGCCGCCTGGCTCGAAGCCTGAACCGGGAATCCGCGAAATCATGATTCAACCCCGGCCGTTCCGCGTCCTCTGCGGAACGGCCGGGGTTTCGTCTGCCGGGAAAAGAGCGGCGCCGAAGTTGAAAAAATCCCGCAGCGGCAGTATATTATCAGACGTCGATTGAAAACCAGGTAAGAATTGCATGATCATCAAAACCACAGCCTACCCGCGCGCCGCTCTGGTGGGGAACCCCTCCGACGGATACCACGGCAAGACCATCGCCTTCGTCTTCCGCAACTACTCGGCGGAGGTGGAACTCTATGAGACGCCGGAGCTGGAGCTCCTGCCCGCCAAACGCGACGACAACCGTTTTGGCAATCTGGAGGAACTCGCCGCCGACGTCGCCCTCTACGGCTACTACGGCGGAATCCGGCTGCTCAAGGCGGCGGCGAAAATCTTTCTCGACCACTGCCATCGGAACAGACTCAAGCTGGAGGCGAAGAACTTCACCATGCGCTACCGGAGCACGATCCCGAACCGGCTCGGCCTGGCCGGGTCCTCGGCGATCATCACCGCCGCCATGCGCGCAATGTTCCGCTTCTACGGCCTCACCGTCGAACCGGCGCAACTGGCCAACCTCGTCCTCGCCACCGAGCGGGATGAGTTGAACATCCCCGCCGGACTGCAGGACCGGGTGGCGCAGGCCTATAACACCCCGGTCTACATGGATTTCGATCGCGAACACATGCTCCGTCACGGCGTCGGACGCTATGAACCGATCACCATTCCGGCGGATCTCAACCTCTACGTCGCCTACCGGACCGATCTGGCTGAGGGCTCCGAAGTGCTCCACAGCCGCCTGCGCGGCGACTTCGAGGCGGGCGTGCCCCGGGTGCTCGACGCGATGCGCGAATGGGGAGAACTCACCCGCCGCGTCCGCGAGGCGATCGAGCAGCATAACTACGGCATACTGCCCGCGCTGCTCAACCGGAACTTCGATCTGCGCTGCGAAGTCTGTTCTGAAGCGATCAGCGAAAAAAATCTGCAGATGGTGCGGGCGGCCCGTTCCACCGGAGCTTCCGCAAAATTCACCGGATCCGGCGGCGCGATCATCGGCACTTACGAGGACGAGGCGATGTTCCTTCGTCTCAAGGAGGTGCTCCAGCGGAACCGGATCAACGTCATCAAGCCGGAAATCGTCACCGAAGGAGAGGTGCTGTGAAACAGAAAGTCCGCAAAGCAGTCCTTCCCGCCGCCGGGTTCGGTACGCGATTTCTCCCCTTCACGCGGGCCGTGCCGAAGGAGATGATTCCCCTGATCGACAAGCCGGTGATCCAGTATGTCGTCGAAGAGGCCGCAGCCTCCGGCATCGAAGAGATTCTGATCGTCACCAGCTCCGGCAAGAACGCCATTCAGGACCACTTCAATCCGGCGCCCCCGCTGGAGAGCACGGCTCGAAGCGACAGGAAAAACCGAGCTTCTCGAGCAGCTGCGCGCCATCGACTCGCTCGCCGAGATCCACTACATCTACCAGCAGCAGCTCAACGGGCTCGGAGACGCGGTCCTCCGCGCACAGTCGTTCGTCGGCGACGAGCCTTTTGCGGTGCTGCTGGCCGATACGGTGCTCGACTCCCATACCGGTCGCCCGGTCATCGGCCAACTCATCGATGCCTTCGAGGAGTACGGCGGACCGGTCACCGCACTCGAAGAGGTGCCGTTCGAGCGGATCAGCAGCTACGGCGTCATCGACGGAGAAGAGATCGAGAAAAGCGGCGTCTACCATGTCCGCGACTTTGTCGAGAAACCCGCCCCGGAGGAGGCGCCGAGCCGCCTCGCCATCGCATCGCGCTACCTCTTCACGCCGGATATCTTCGACGAGCTCAGGCACACCGTGCGCGGCAAAGGCAATGAGATCCAGCTCACCGACGCCATGCGGAAACTGGTCAGGAAACGCCCGATGTTCGGCCGCCGGATCGCCGGCGCCCGTTACGACCTCGGCAGCAAAACCGGATTCCTCCGCGCCACGGTGGAATTTGGTCTCCGCCGGCCGGAGTTCCGCGAATCGTTCGCCGCGTTCCTGCGCGAAATCACCGGGCGGCTGCCCGGTGCGCCCTCTGAGAAAGGCGCGAAAAATCACAAGTCAGAAAGAGAGAATACATCGTGCTGAACACATTGAAAAAAGCTTTGAAGTCCCTGCTGGGCGGGAATGCCCGCTCCGTCACCGTCACCATTGAAACCAAAGAGAGCGGAAAGGCGAAGAATTCCGGCCAGCGCCGGGAGAAAACGCGCGACAAAAACCGCGCCAAAGAGCGGAACAAAGAGCAGGAAAAGGCGCGCGAGAAAGCCCCGAAACGGGAGCGCGCCGCCAAGGAAGCGCGTCCGCCGCGCGAACGCAAGCCGGCGGTCCGCCCCGAACCCGCAGCGGCGCCGAAGCCGGAACACCCGGCAGAACTGCGCGATGTGCCGCCCTGTGAAGGCAAGACCCGCTTCCTTGATCTCCCGCTCCACCCGGAGGTGCAGTTCGGCGTCCAGAATGCCGGGTTTGAATACTGCACGCCGATTCAGGCGATGACCCTGCCCGCGCTGCTCGAAGGACGCGACCTCGCCGGAAAAGCCCAGACCGGAACCGGAAAAACCGCCGCCTTCCTGCTGGCGATCTTCACCCGGCTGCTCAATCATCCGGTCGAAAACCGCAAGCCGGGCCGGGCCCGGGCGCTGGTACTCGCCCCCACCCGGGAACTCGCCATGCAGATCCACAAGGACGCCGAACAGCTCGGCGTCTTCACCGGCCTCTACAACGCGGTCGTCTTCGGCGGCATGGATCATGAAAAACAGCGTCGTTCACTCGATCGGCTGATCGACATCATCATCGGAACCCCCGGGCGGGTCATCGATTATTCGCGCAGCGGCAGCCTCGACCTCTCGCAGGTCGAAGTGCTGGTGATCGACGAAGCCGACCGAATGCTCGACATGGGATTCATCCCGGACGTCAAGCGGATCGTCACCCAGCTGCCGCGCAAAGGAGAACGTCAGACGCTGCTCTTCAGCGCCACTCTCGACGAGCACATTCTGCGACTCACCTCCGGCTGGCTGGCGGAACCGGTCATCGTTGAAAGCGAACCGGAAAAGATGGTCAGCGAAAACATCGAGCAGACCTTCTACTCGGTGCTTCGGGAGGAGAAGCTTGCGCTGACGCTCTATCTGCTCTCCCATGAGCCTTACGACCGGGTGCTGATCTTCGGCAACCGCAAGGATGTCAATCTACGGCTGCAGTACGATCTGGCGCGCTACGGCTACCAGGTGCCGGTACTCTCCGGAGACATTCCGCAGGAGAAGCGGATCAAGATCCTCGAGCGATTCCGCGAAGGCACCGAGAAGGTGGTGATCGCCACCGACGTCGCCGCCCGCGGCATCCACGTCGACGACGTTTCGCTGGTGATCAACTACGACCTGCCGGAACACGCGGAGGATTATGTCCACCGCATCGGCCGCACCGGTCGCGCCGGCCATACCGGCAAATCGATCAGTTTTCTCTGCGAATATGGCGCCTACTACCTGCCGGATATTGAAAAGCTGCTCGACGTCCGCTTCTCCAGCATTCTGCCGACCGAGGAGATGCTCAAACTGCCGGAACCGGTGCAGGGAGCAAAACTCCCCAGGCGCGAACCGGATGCGGCACGGCACAGTGGTCATCGCGGCGGATCAGGGCGCGGGCGCGGAGGACGTCGTCGGTGAAAATGAAACGGGCACGCAATCAAACTGCGCGCCCGGAAACAGACAAAAAAATGGAGCGGGTGACCGGAGTCGAACCGGCGTCGCCAGCTTGGGAAGCTGGAGCATGACCGTTTTGCTACACCCGCATCGGTTGAATGGTGTAAAATATAACCCGATCGAGCGGGATTTCAAGCCGGAATTTCAAGAAATCGGAGGATTTATTATGAAAAAACATCGAGGATTCCTCTCTTTTTGCCGCCGTCGCCCTGCTTCTTGCCGGAGGCTGTACACTCTTTCAGGAGGAAAAAAAGCTCCCGTCGGAGGACATTGAGATCTTCAAATTCTATCCGGAACTCATCTCCGTGCTCAAGAATCCGAACCTGCCGTCCAACAGTCGGGAGAAGTACGATGCCGCCCGGGAGATCATCCGGAAGGTGGACTTCAGCTTCACCCGGGAAGCGAAAACCATCAATGATATCTTCTTCTACGGCGACGCCATCATCGATTCTCCCGACGCGGAGGACCGTACCATCTCCTTCAATTACCAGTACGGAGACCACTATGTGCGTTTCCGCTTCTTCATGTTCCGCAACTTCGTACTGCGGGTCGAAGTGACCGAGAAATAAGATGAGCGATACCTCCGCCGGAGACCGGTTCTTCATGCGCGCCGCACTGGCGGAAGCGAAACAGGCCGCGGCCGAAGGCGAAGTGCCGGTCGGAGCGGTGGCGGTCCGCGACGGGAAAATCATCGCCACCGCCCGCAACCGGGTGGAGGCGACCGGCTCCGCCACCGCACACGCCGAATTCGAACTGCTCCGCGCCGCCGAAACCGCGATCGGCGGCCGCCGGATGGATGAGGTCGACTTCTACGTCACCAAGGAGCCGTGCCCGATGTGTGCCGGCATGCTGGTCAACGCCCGTGTCCGCCGGGTCGTATTCGGCGCCGGCGATCCGCACGGCGGCGGCTGCGGCGGCGCACTCGACATCACCGGCCACCCCGGCATGCTCTGGCACGTCGCCGTGACCGGCGGCGTCCTCGCCGACGAATGCCGAAGCCTGCTCGAAGCCTTTTTCCGCGAAACGCGCAGAAAAAAGCCCCCCTCCCCCGGCAACATCCGGATGCGCAACTTCCAGCGCGGGGCCTACTGCATCGAACTGGGCAAGCTCCTGCGCGAAACCTTCGACCGCGACCTCTCGCAGTGGTTCGGCTGGAAGGCCTGGGACAAGCGGTTCGAAAGCTATTCGATCGCCCGCCCGAACTCCGAACTTGCCGCCCATGCCGGAGTTTTCCGCATGCAGCTCAGAATCGACGGAGAAATTTACCCGGCCATCGAACTTGCGTGCGTTGCTTCCGCCCGTGCCGACCGCGGGCGCGGACTGATCCGAAAACTGCTGAAAGCAGTTCTGGAGCGCTACACCGACACCCCGGCGCTGCTCACCGCGCCTCCTGACGTTGCGGATCTTTTTCTGGAATTCGGGTTCCGCCCCATCCGGGACCAACTGCCCACGCTGAAGACAGAGCTGAACAACCCCGCTTTTCCCCGGAAACTCTCCCCGGACGACGCCCGTCCTCTGCTGGAAAACAACCGCTGCCGCTCCGCCGTGTTCGACGTGGAAGAGGCGCCGCCGCTGGCACTTTTGTCTCTCTGCGGGGACTGGGCGGAACACCTTCTGCTGCTCCGCGACGGTCTCGCCGCCGCCTGTTTCCGGGACGGGGAAACCCTCCACCTTGCCGCTCTCTTCGGCCCGAAGCCGGGAAGCTGGCGTGAAGTGGCCTCCCTGCTGCCGTTTTCCGGCATCCGGCGGTGGAGTTCGGCTTCACACCGGATGCGCTCGACATTCCGTTGCACTGGGAAGAATACGATCCGCCGCGCCGCCTGCTTCTCCGCGGCAGCCTCCCCTGCCCGAAACGTTTCGATTCCCGGAATTTCTGGATTTCCGGCCCCGGCCATTGCATTTCCGCAAAAAAGGATTATATTGACGGAATATCAATTCGATCGAATCACCCTAACCGCGGAGCTGAGCCATGAGCCGTATCCAACATCTTTTCCGCCGCCGGGAAACCGGAAGGGCCGGATACCGACTCGATGCCGCCCGGCGCCACCGCTGGTGAATACACCATGGCCGCCCCTTCCCTTGAACACCTCACCGGCCGGGATATCGCCGGGTTCCGGATTCTCTCCGAACTCGGTCGCGGCAACAACGGCGTCGTCTATCTGGCCCGGCAGTTGACGCTCGACCGCGAAGTCGCGTTGAAACTCCTGCTGCCGGAACTGGCGGCCGAACCGGATTACATTCGGAACATCCTGCGGGAAGCCCGACTTGCCGCACGGCTCGACTCACCCAAACATCGTCCAGGCGCTCGATGCGGGTTCCTCCCCGAAGGATACTACTTCTTCGCAATGGAGTATGTCCCCGGGGAAACGCTGGAAGAGATCCGGGTTCGCCGTCCGGGGAGAATTGACGTTTCGCTTTCTGCTGGATATCTCCATCCAGCTCGCCGATGCGCTCGCCTACGCCTGGAGACACTGCCAGATGATACACGGCGACATCAAGCCGGGCAATCTGCTCATTCGCAAGGGAGACCGGCTTCTGAAACTGGCCGATCTCGGACTTGCTCGCATCAGCGGAGCACAGGGAAGCGATGAAATCATGGTCACCCCACTCTACGCCGCACCGGAGGTGATCCGCGGCGATTTCGCTCAAACCGGGCAGACCAGCGACATCTACAGTTTCGGCGTGATGTTTTATGAACTTGCGGCAGGCAGACCGCCGTTCCGGGGAGATACCGATGCGTTGATCGAGGCCCATCTCAGGCTGCCTCCGCCGCCGCTGGCCGAGGTCAAGCCGGATGTAGATCCGGAACTCGCCGGGTTCATCATGACGATGCTGGAAAAAGATCCGGAAAAACGGCCGGGCAACTGGGAGGAAATCGGAGCGTTTCTCCGAAAAAATCCGCACACGCCTCTACAATCCCGGGCATACCGTCCGCCGTCCGCCGCACCCGGGCCGGAAAATCCCCGATCGCACCCGTTCCGCCCGGAAACGCTCGAAACAGCAGCTGCTCCCTGCGGTGTTGACGGCAGTTGCCGTTGCGGCCATCTCCCTGCTGGCGGGGGCGTTTCTCTATGCCGCCTTCCGTTTTCTCACGGAAGACACCACGCTGCAGCCGATCACGATCACGCCGCAACCGCCGGAAACACTCTCTTCGGAAGAGACCGCCTCCCCGCGGGAACTGCTGAAAGTGGCGCTCTCCGGAAAGGCGGTACGGGAACAACCGGCGAAAACTTCCCCGCAGTCGGCTTCCGAAACACAGGTTCCACCGCAGGAGCCCCCTCCCCGTGTGGATCGAAACGGTTCGCCCGAAACACGGAAAAAATCTGCTTTTTCGGAGCCGGCACAGTCGGAATCCGCGCCTCCACCACCCCGGATTCAGCCGGCCCCCCTCCACCATCGTGCGGGAACAACCGGAACCGCGTCCTCCCGGAAGAGTCTTCAGCCCGCGCGTCTCCATCAATGCACTGCGACGACGGCTGCTCAAACTCGATCAGATGCTCGACCAGCTTAATCCCGACGACTTTCCCGCCGAATGGAAGTCGGCCGCCCGGGAGGTCAGTGCCCACGCCTGGCTGCTGCTGCCCAGTTTGCCACCAGAGGGCTGCCGCTCCCCGAACCGGAACGGTTTGAAGCGACCGACACCAGACGGGAAACCGGCTGGAACTCCTTCGGCGGGTTGGTCGGTTTTCTCCGCGTCTATCCGCAGATGCCGCCGGTCCATATTGCCCGCGGCTTCGGCGCCGGACTCTACCAGGAACTGCGCAAGGCACGGCGCATCCCGCCGGGGCTGAGCGGGGATTTCGCCCGGGCATTCGAATTCTTCGTCAAGGAGCGAATGGGACTCTCGCCGAGCCGTCCGTTGGAAAACCGCGTCCTGCGCTGCTGCAACTACTCTCTGCCGGAGTTCGTTGACGGCCTTCGCGACGGCTCTCTCGCCAGACGCCTCGGCCGCACTCTCCGTCAGAAGTGAAATCCCTGGAACGGCAGCTTGTTCGGATGACGCAGCAGCCGGCAGCGGGGGACACATGAAGTTGCCCAGCCCATAGATCGAAGCACACAGATCCGATTCGAAAAGTTCAACCCGCTCTCCCTCGGGAGACCTCGATTCGATCCGGAGAATTGTCCGCGATCAGAATTCCCGGCCCCCGAACCACCTCGATCTCCACCCGGGAATCCGACGCCAGCACAAGATGGTTGACCTCCTCGGTCGAATTGCTGAACGCCAGCCCGATTCCAACCCGGAAAATACTGTGGGTGATGCTGCGGTAATAGGCGGTGCTGCCGTGAACGCTGGACAGTCCGACACCGTCTCCGACCACCTCGTTGGCGTACAGTTCTCCGTCGATCCACACCCGGTAGCGCAGCGCACTGGCGTGATCGAGATTGTGCAGAAACACATCATTGAGACCGGTAACCCGCCTGCCGCGCACCATCCCCGCCACCTTCGGAAGCCGGACCAGGGGAGTACGTCCTGCCCGGAAGTCGGCGAGTTGCAGGTCGCAACGATGTTCCGGGCAGAGCGGCGCGGTGCGGGCATCGCGGATCGGCAGCTTCGGGACCCCCGGAAACTCCCGCTCGGCTCCCCAGCAGCGCCCCCCGTCGCCGCCGTGGGCGATCACCAGCGAAAAGTCCCGCTCCGTTTCCTCCAATCGAATTCGCCGAGCAGCGGACGGATATCCTCCAGATTTTTACCCACCAGTTTGATCTTCATAACTTCACTCCGTAACGCGTCACCGCCACCATGGCATAGAGGATCGCCGCCGCCGCATTGCCGACATTGATCGAAGCCTTTTCTCCGAACATCGGCAGACTGACCAGCCCGTCAACCAGTTCCAATGTCTCCGGTGCAACACCGAGCGCCTCGTTTCCAAAGATCATCGCCAGCGGAAATTCATAGTTCATCTCCCAGGCGAACCGGCTGCCGGACATCGGCTCGGCGGCGAGGATCATCCGATACCCCTCCGCCCGGGCGTTCGCACCGCCGTCGCCGAATCCGGCATCACCCGGCAGGGGACCATCGCATCCGCCCCCATCGCCGTCTTCGCCAGCTTCGGGTGCGGCGGCGCAGGCGTGTATCCGCAGGCAATGATCTCCGCCGCGCCGATCGCTTCGGCGATCCGGAAGATATTGCCGGTGTTGTGCGCGCTGCGCAGCCGGTCCAGTACGATGGTGATCCGTTCCACTTCGGGAAACCTCCTGTTTCGAAATTTCATTAAATTTATATCTTTCCGCCGCTTTTGCAAGTGCGAAAACTTGCCGGAAGCCCATTTTGATGATATATTACGGAAACATTTCTTAATCTTCGGAACATGAGAGGTTTTCCGTATGCCTAAAATTCATCCCTCCGCAATCGTCGCAGACGGCGCCATCCTCGATGACAGCGTGGAAGTCGGTCCCTTCTGCTATGTCGGCCCGCACGTTCAGATCGGCGCCGGAACCCGCCTGATCGGTCATTGCAACATCGACGGCTACACCACGCTCGGCACCGGCAATGTGATCCACCCGTTCGCCGCCCTCGGGCAGCCGGCGCAGGACCACGCAGTCGTCCCCGGGGCAAAAAACCTACCTCAAGATCGGTAACGACAACGTTTTCCGTGAAGGTGCGCCATCCACACCGGAACCAAGCCCGACAGTGAGACCGTGATCGGCAATCACTGCATGTTTATGAACGCCACCCACGTCGCCCACAACTGCCGTATCGGCAACAACGTCATCTTCGTCGGGTTCTCCGGCTGCGCCGGATATTGCGAGGTGTTCGACAACGTCCTTCTCTCGGCGCTCTCCGGCATGCACCAGTTCTGCCGGATCGGCCGGTTCGCCATCATCTCCGGCGGCTCGGTCTTCTCGCAGGACGTCCCCCCCTTCATGATGGCGGAAGGACGCAACGGCGGAGTCAAAATGATCAACAAGATCGGCCTCCAGCGCGCCGGTTTCAGCAGCGAAACCATCACCATCATCAAGCATCTCTACCGGATCTACTACCGCAGCGGTCTCATCCTCCAACGCGCTGGCGAAAATCAAGGAGGAGCTGCCGCAAATTCCGGAAGTGCTTGAATTCATCCAGTTCTGTGAAAGCAGCAAGCGCGGCGTCCTTCCCCCGCACAAGGAAGGCCACCGCAACTAACGATAGAGAGGAACTTCATCATGCTCGAACCTTTGAAGAAAAAATCCGGATTTCACCCGCGCCGCGGCCCGGTGGTGCTCGCCATTCTCGACGGCGTCGGCTTCGGTAAATACACCGACGGCGATGCGGTGCTCAACGCCCACACCCCGGTGCTGGACCGGCTGCTCAAGGAGTGTCCAACCACCCGTCTCAAGGCACACGGCACTGCGGTGGGCATGCCCTCCGACGCCGACATGGGCAACAGCGAAGTGGGCCACAACGCCATCGGCTGCGGCCGCGTCTTCTCGCAGGGCGCGAAGCTGGTCGAAGAGGCGGTCGAATCGAAGAAACTCTTCGCCGGAGAAACCTGGAAGAAGCTGATCGCCAACGTGAAGGGAGCACAATTCGACGCTCCACTTCATCGGCCTCTTTTCCGACGGCAACGTCCACAGCAACATTGCGCATTTGAAGGCGATGGTGCTGGAGGCAAAGGAGGAAGGAGTCCGGCGCATCCGCATCCATGCGCTGCTCGACGGTCGCGACGTACCGGAAACCTCCGCGCTGGAATACATCGACCCCTTCGAGGAGTTTCTCGCCGGCCTGAACCGTGACGGCGTCGACTACCGGATCGCCTCCGGCGGCGGCCGCATGGTCATCACCATGGACCGCTACGGCGCGAACTGGGAGATGGTTCACAAGGGCTGGGAGACCCACGTGCACGGCAGCGGGGAGTTCTTCCCCTCCGCGCATGAGGCGATCGAAGCTGCGCGAACGGACCGGCGCCATTGACCAGGATCTGCCCGCCTTCGTCATCTCCGACGACGGCAGGACGCCGGTCGGCCCGATCGAGGACGGCGATTCGGTGATCTACTTCAACTTCCGCGGCGACCGTTCGCTTGAAATCACGGCGGCGTTCGAGGAAGAGGCGTTCGACAAGTTCGACCGCGGCCGCCGTCCGCAGGTGATGTATGCGGGGATGATGGAGTATGACGGCGACCTGCATGCCCCGAAGCTCTATCTGGTCAACCCGCCGGAGATCGACCGCACGATGGATGAGTATCTCTGCGCGACCGGCGTCAGTCAGCTCGCCATCAGCGAGACCCAGAAATACGGGCATGTGACCTACTTCTTCAACGGCAACCGGTCCGGGAAGTTCGACGACAAGCTCGACACCTATGTGGAGATCCGCTCGGATGTGGTCCCCTTCGAACAGCGTCCGTGGATGAAGTGCGCCGAAATCACCGACAAGGTGATCGAAGCGATCGAAAGCGGCGCCTACCGGATGATCCGGCTGAACTATCCCAACGGTGACATGGTCGGCCACACCGGCAGCATGGAGGCGGTGCTGGTGGCGATGGAAGCGCTGGACCTCTGCCTCGGCCGCCTGGTGGAGGCGGTGAAGAAAGCGGGCGGCGTGCTGGTGATCTCCGCCGACCACGGCAATGCCGACGATATGCTCGAACACGACAAGAAGGGGAACGTCAAGCTTGACGCGGAAGGCAATCCCTGCCGCAAGACCAGCCATTCGCTCAATCCTGTTCCGTGCATCATTTACGACCCGGAGAGCAAAGGCGAATACAAGCCGGAACTGCGGGAAGGTCTCGGCATCAGCTCGCTGGCCGCTACCTGCATCGAGCTGCTCGGATATGAACCTCCGGCCGGATACGACCCGGCGGTGATCCAGTTCCGGTAATTTCCGGAACAGCCGCTTCAGACGAAAAGGCGGGATCCATGGTCTGCATGGATCCCGCCCTTTTTCGTATCCGGGACTCCGGGTCCGGAGTCAGGAGTCACCCCTGCCGCCGCAGCGCCTCCTGGATCCGGCGGATGTCGGCGTGGCGCGGCTCGACCCCGTTGCGGATCGCAACCGCGGCGGCGGTTCCCACCCCCTGCCCGATGTTCATGCAGATCGGCATGACCCGGAAGTTGGAGTGGGCCTTGTGGGTGCCGGAGATGTTGCGTCCGGAGAGCAGCAGTCCGTCGATCTTTTCCGGCACGCAGGCACGGTAAGGAATGGTATACCGGCCCCGGGCGGAGAAATGTTTCTGCGCGCCGTTCCGGTCCAGCCCGGCTCCCTCGACGTTGTGAATGTCGAAGTTGAACCAGTTGCGGGTGGCGATCCAGTCGTCAAACACCCGTCCGGAGACGATATCCTCCGGCGTGACGGTGTACAATCCCTTGAAATGACGGGTCTCCCTGACTCCGACATTCTGCGCGGAGGCAACCAGATAGCAGTGTTCGAAGCCGGGGAGATATTCACGCAGAAAGAGGACGATCTCGGGCATCTGTTTCCGGCAGACGAGTTCGGCCCGGGTGAGGTCGTCGGCGCTGGTGCCGTCGATTCCGGTGACATTCGTCATGTTGACGCAGACCTCCCCCGGCAGCCAGGTCGGATAGACCAGCACATGGCCGGCCGGAGCGGGCAGATGCTCCCGGGCCAGCGCCTGAATCTCCCCCTTCGGCACATCGAGCAGGTGTTCGAAGCTGCCCGGCAGCTGTGCCCGGGAGTAATCGACGCCGCCGATACGGAACATCAGCGTCACCGGCTGGCAGAGGGAATCCCCTTCGCGCCCGAGCTGGAACTCCGCCCCGGCACGCGCCGCGACATCGCCGTCACCGGTCGCGTCAACGATGATTTTTCCCATCAGAGCCTGCCGACCGGATTTGCTTTCCGTGACGACGCCGCACACCGCCCCGCCGTCGCGGATGGCATCGCAGACGAAGGTGTAGAGTCTCAGCCGGACTCCGGCTTCGGTCAGCATATCCAGCAGCACCTTTTTCAGGAGTTCGTGACAGATCTGGTACCGTCCGGCCCCCTGTGTGGGGCAGAAGACGCCCGCCTTCTCACGCCGCACCCGCTCCATCATCTCATCGAACAGCGGTGAGTCGCAACCGTCAGTGAAGTGCGACATCATGCCGCTGGTGGCCATTCCGCCGACGCAGTTGAACTGTTCGACCAGAATGGTGTCCGCGCCGTTTCTGGCGGCGGCGATGGCAGCGGAATATCCGGCCGGGCCGCCTCCCGCCACGAGCACTTCTGCTCGATCGGCAATTTCAATTTTCCGTTCCGGTTCGGTGTAGAAATCCATGATCGAAACTCCTTTTCTGCTGTTTCAAGATACTCCGGTTTTCTCTTTAACGTACTGCCGGAGCGGGGAGAATTCCTTCGTTTTTTTTCTCCGTTCTTTCTTGAAAAATCACAGAAATGCATGATTTCGCCAACAGATTTTCCGGCCCTCAGGGAAAGGGACTCTTCTTCTCCCTGAAATCACGGAGTCTTTCCTTCTTTGTAATCGATTTCAAAAAAGGGGTTCCGTATTTCAGTCCGGAGGTGTCCAGCCTCAGAAGCAATGTGCTATCTCTCAATTCACAGGGAATCTCGGCGAAACGAGTTCCATCCAGATGAAGCGCATAGACTCGCGGCGCCCTCTCCCGGGAGGTCTTGAGTTCGATCGTGCAGCGGATCGACTCCATCAGAACCGGCAGCTCACCGGGATTCACGCAACAGAACATGGAGGGATTTTCAAACGTCATGTTCGTGTTGAACGCATTGGTCGCGACCGTCAGCAGGACCCGGTCCGCCTCATGCAGCGTCTGACGGGCATTCAGTGACGCGGCAACCAGAGACGCCGCCACAGAAACATTTCGTACCGCAAACCCCGGCAGTTCGACACTGTCCCCTGCTTGAGAACCGCTCCGGCCAGGCGGGGCGTGGAAACGGTCAGCGAAAGCCGCTTCGCATCCAGCGTCAATTCGCCGGTTTCACTCTGATAGATCCGCCGGGACCAGCTGGTTCGATTCCCGGAGGGCAGAATGCCCGTTTCCCGCAGCCGGGCGAGCAGCGCCGGAAAATCGGTGCCGTCGGAGTTGTCCGCACTGACATACCAGTCGGTCACCCGCAGCGGGGAAAATGACTTTGGCTCCACCATCAGCGTCGGCTGAACCGTTCCGACCGGCAGGAGCGGCGTTCCTTCCGGATAGAGCAGCCCCACCTTCGTCAGCATGGCAAGCTTGCCGTAATCGTCACTGACGGCGGCGAGATAATTGGCAGGAAACAGATTGGCATTTTTCAGAAGCAGCCCGACGGAATGGGGAGCTTCGCGTACATCCCCCCCGCAGGAATGTCAGAGCGACAGCCACTTCCGACGCCCGGGAGATCGGATCCATCGCCTGTTCAAATGTCCAGATCGGATCGACGGTGAGCCGCAGAAGCTGTCCGTGCGGAGTCAGATTGTCCCACCCCTGCAGCGCAGCATAGGAGCCGAAATAGAGTCCACGTTCATGCCGGTAGCGATTGAAGGCACTGTGCGAATACTCGGTAATGAGATACGGACGGTCGAGGAAACGCGCGGTCGCCGCAGAACGGAAGTAACTGGAATTCAATGAACTCTCCTGTGAGACGGTGGTATCGACATCCCGCCCGCCCAGATAGAGCGCCCCCTTGGCATTTCGGCACCAGATTCCGGGTCGGCAACTTGTTGGGATGAGCGAAATAGGTGTGCTGTGCAATGACCGGCATCAGGGAACGGGCCGGGACCTCCATCGTGCGCATGATCATGTCCCAGTGTTGAAACAAACCGGGATATCCCGCTTCGCGCAGGGTCCGGAAGTACCACTCCGTCATCTCCCGCATGGTTCCGATCAGGAAATCGCCCGTGTCCCGCGCCGCCGCATCTCCCCGGCGAAGGACCGCTTCATCGATCCTGCCGGCCTCCTCCCAGTTCAGCGGCCGCCCCCACGCCTTCGCGAGAGCGGATTCCGTGCGGTACTTTTTGCGGAGCCACTCCCGGAACGGTTTCTGAAACCGTTTTAGAGCAGTCTTGTCCGCCAGCCGGAAATCCTGTTCATTGAAGAAGTTGACGAATGCGACGGTCGGCTCGTCCTTCAGCCTGGTGCCGGTATATGGATTCCTGTGATTCATCAGATACTGGACCGCCGCTTCCCAGTGCTTCCGGTAGCGGGGGAAACGAAGAGATCCGCCCGGAACGACTCCCCGGGACCCCTGCCGGTACGCCATCGAGTAACCGGGCGCATTCATCAGATCCAGGTTGACATAGATGCCGCGCTCCTTGAAGCACTTCAGCAGATAGTCGAAACGATCCAGATTGCCCGGGTCAATCGGCATCTCCTCCGCCGACTGCGGCAGTCCGGCTTCCGCAATCGTGCGGTGAGGCCGCTGGTGAATCCTGTAACCGACAAGATAGCGGTTCAGGTAGTGGATCCGGATCAGATTGTAGCCCCTGCGCGGCAACGGCGTCCGCGAACCGCTCGATATCCCCTCTGGTCCATCGGTGCGCTTCCAGCCGCCAGTACCACAACAGATAGTTCATCGCGATGAACCGCACCGGAACATGCGGCCGCTTTTCAAACGCCAGTTTCCCGGCGGAGTTGACGATCACCCGCCCGAGAGTTCCCGCCGGAACCCGCTTCCCGTTGAGTTCCGAAAAATCGAGCGCGGTCCCCTTCTTCACCAGATAGCGGTCATTCGGCAGCGGACGGTAACGCGCCGACTCGGTTACCGTGAACAGGCGGCGGGCCGCATCCGGATCCGCGACGAACGGAACCGCTCCGCAGACCAGACGACAACCATCGCTCCCGGCCCGAACCGTAATTGCAAACGTATTTTTGCCCGGCTTTACCGGGAAGTTGAAAATGTGGTCCGTCGGCAGAAACTGCTTGCTCTGATTGCCGTAACGCTCTGTACTGTACACCTTTTTCCATTGATCGAAGCGGTGAACCACCAGTCCGCCGAGACGCCGATCTGCATCATCCTCCCGGGGAGACTCGAATTCGTTGAGAAAGACGAAAGGTGTTCCGACCGGAGGATTTTTTCCCGTTCTGTGTTACCAGAAAGGTGTTGTCTTTCAACGAGATGGTCCGACTGGAACCATCCTGCTGCTTCAACCGCCACATGGGGAAAGCGCCAGAGGCAGCATCTCGGGTGTTTCCGAAAGAACCACCGGCCCCAGAAACAATACGCCGCCCTGCGGATAGTGCCCCAGCATCATTCGGGGCAGAGCGTAAAGGGCCGTCGGGAGCACGTTCCGCCACAAAATCCAGCGTGCAGGTCTGCCATTCAGGCGAAACGCTCAAGACCGGTGATGTGTTTTTGCCCAACGGTGCAAAAGGCGCCCGTGCCTGCGCCGGTACAATCCGGATCTCTCCGTTTTGACTGCCTCTGTATTGAAATTGAATCCGGTAGCGGCGTCCCTTTTCCAGAGTGCCGCGATAGAGGAAACAGATCTGAATCGATTGTATCGGAGCTCCGGCAGGAACCTGTTTCACCACCGCTTTCAGAACCGGTTCTCCCGCCGGGGTCTTCTCGTCGGAGAGTTCATGCGTCAACACCGCCCCGCTTGCGGCATAAAAAGTCATGCGGTCCCCCAGCAGGTCGCGTCTGCTTTCGAAGGTCCATGTTTTCAGTTCGGCCCCTCCGCAGAAAAGCGCAAAAAGCCCCCGAACAACAACAGAAAACGTCTCATTTCACCACCTCTCAGCGATACGGATTCCACTCAAGCTGTTTCCAGAGAGTCAGCGGATCAACCGCAGCAACATGCCCGTCGAAAAAAGAGCACATTGGCCCGCAGGGCGTGCGTATATGCCACCCGGCCTGTGGTAAGAGTGGGATCCGCCTGGTCGCGCAGAAGATTCCACTTCCCTTCGGAACTGGTTGAGTTGTCCGCGCCGCGCGCTTCCACGTGCAGAAAACGCTTCGACGGCAATTTGATCCGGCGAAGATTGTAGGCGTAATAGCCGTTGACCTCAGGGACATCGTTCGTCGTGGCGTTCATCCCGTAAAAACTGATGCGTACACAGCCCTTGTATTTGATGTTTTCTCCGCTCAGATCCGGTTTTTCATAGCAGGTCCAGCGGCTCACCTCCGAGCAGAGATACTTTGTGGGAACCCAGGGTTCCTTCCATTCGCTCGGACTTTTTCCCGATGAACATGCACAGATAGTGGATCACCAGTTTGCGGTTGTTGTACCAGACCTCAGACCAGTCGGAGTTTCGAAAGGCGACCATGGATTCCTCGTAGTCGTTGGCATACATGGCGCCCGCGGTTCCGAGCGTCTTCATATTGGAGGCACACTGGGCCGCCCGCGCCTTCTCCCGGGCCTTGTTCAATGCCGGAAGAAGCATGGACGCCAGAATCGCTATGATAGCAATAACAATAAGCAATTCTATCAGAGTGAAAAAAATTCCGCTGTGCCTGAAACTGCTTTCGATTCCATAACGGATTCCGCCTCATAAACATGCCGTTTCTCTCCAGTTGACTTCTTGATGATTTCTTGCTCTCAGCAGAAATCGGAAATTCCAATTTCCCGATACTGACTGCTTTTATAATTATACAGGATTTCTTGACAAAAGGCAATGATAAAAAAGTGATTCCGGTGATATTTTTTCAACAGAAGCCGATTCTCTCCGGGAATTCGCCTCTCCCCCGGAAAAAGTTTTCGAAAATTCGATTTCTCCGCAGAAACTCATCTTGGGTTTCTCAATAGAAAATTTGATATTTTGTGATATATTACCGGAACATGTAAAAGCGCACGAGCTTGGATTGCGCACGAAAGAGGATGAACTTCATGATGACGGAATTCGAAGCCATGTGGGATCTGTTCCGCCGCGCAGCGGAACAGCCGGTAAAACAGCTGTTTTTCGCAGACGTGCGTCCTCTGCCGCCGCAGTCGGAATTCGTCCACCAGCACCCCTGCCCCCGGCTGCTGATTCAGCTCGCCGGCAGCACCCGGATCCATCACGCACGCGGCGGACAGCTCAGCACGAAAAATTCTCCAGCCCGGCACAGTGCTCTTCGCCCATCCGGGCGCCTGGGCGGAAGAGCGCCCCGATTCCGACACCGTCCTTTTCTCGATGGTGCTGCTGGATGAATGTGTCCGCTTCATCCGGCGGGTCGGCCAGGAAAAGCATGTCTACCATACTGCGGCAATCCGCTGCCGCGCCCTGCCGCGGATCATGGAGGCGATTCTCGCCATCGACCAGGACACCCCCCTCTGCCGCCATCTGCTGACCCCTCTCTTTGAGGCGTTGTCGGAGGAATTCAACGCGGAAATGCGGGGAAGAACGGCTGTCACGCCGGGAACAGGAGTGGAAACTTCTTCAGGAGTTCATCACCCTCAATCTGGCCCGCGACATCGGTCGCAATGAAATTGCGACGGCGGCGGGACTTCAACCGGCGACGGTTTCCCGGCGTATCCGGTCACACAGCGGCATGACGCTGCGCAGATATCTGACCGTCGCCCGCCTTAACTACGCCCGGCGGCTGCTGATGGAAACCGACCTCTCCATCGAAGAGATCGCCCGACAGAGCGGTTACCGATATGCGAGCTACTTTATCCGCGCCTACCGCAAGGTATTCGGCACGTCTCCAGGTGCGGACCGGGCCGGGCAGGAGACGAATACCGGAGGTCATCGAACCCGCTCTAAACAAGTTCCGGCAAATTCGTTTTGATCTGATTTCGCAATCTGAGCTTTCGTTCTTCGGGCAGGAATGACGCCTCGATTCCGTTGACAGCCAACTGAAATATTTCCGCGGAGGTCAAGCCGAGGGCGAGCTGTACAGCGGTCCAGTTGTCGCTGGCATATCCGAGAAAGTAAGCGGGATCATCCGAGTTGATCGTAACGCATAATCCCCGGGCGAGCATTTGTTTCAGAGGGTGTTCCGAAAGTTTTTCACGACATTCAGCCGGAGATTGGAAATCGGGCACATCGTCAACGGAATACGTTTCTCCGCCAGAGTTTGCATCAAACGGGGATCGAGAATGGCGGCATTCCCATGATCTATGCGGTCGACATTGAGTTCAACCGCTTCACGGACATATTCAGCGGGTCCCTCTTCCCCGGCATGAACACAGATGCGGAATCCCCCGTTCCCGGCACGCTTCGAAATATGGTTTGAAACGCCATGGCGGATTCCCATTTCAGCTCCGCCCATGCCGAAAGCGGCAATCTGATCATACCAGGGAGCCAACTGTTCCAGAGCCTGCAACGCCTCCTCAACAGGGCGGGTCCGCATTGCCGTACCCATATAAAGACAGGAAATACGATCCCGCATATCATGAACGGCACTGAAAACACCACGCATGATTGCATGAAGCGGCGTCTTTTTCGTTGAAAGATCTGCGGATTGAAAAAAAAATTCCGTATGAATCACTCCATCGGCGGAAGCGCGTTGAAGATAAGCACTGGTCAGATCGTAAAATCCTGTTCCGTAACAAGGACTTCACAGCCTTTATAATAGATCGCGAGAAAACCGGAAAGATCACGGAACTGAAAAGCTTCATGCAGCTCCTGTGGAGTTTTCCACGGCAACGGGATATGATTTCGTCCAGCAAGTCGGAACAGCATTTCCGGTTCGAGAGTTCCTTCCAGATGAACATGCAAATCGGTCTTCGGCATTTTTTACGAAATCATACCGCCCTCCTGAATGTTTTGATTGCAAAGTCATCTGCATGCCACTTTCGATACCGTCTGAAAATTACGCAAGGAACTTGCAAATCTGCTGTTTTTCAATGGATTGCGCACTTCCTGATTGTACAAATTCTTTTCGGGGAACAGGTAAAAATCCCTCCCTGGTTACTATATCCCGGAGTTTGCCGTTTTCAAGCATCGAAACAGACGATTCATCCGCATCTGATATTGCAAACCACCGGATGGGAACAGCGTTAAAGAGCGATCGAAAAAATTGTTCTAGATAAAAAATTTTGTAAGATTCTGGAATCGGAACAATCTTCTGGTTGAACTTTAAATTTGTTCCATCCATAATATATTTACGATAAAAGGAGAATATGAACATGAGCAAGAAAAAAATTCGGAATGTCTCAGCGGAGTTGAAGTTTCGCCATCTCCTGCAGGTCGGACGGCGATTCTGCAACTGCCCCGCTTTCGATTCCGGAATTTGCCGAGGCAGGAATCATGATGGATCGTGCGAGCGCCCTTTTCAAAGGATTCATGCCGGTACTCTACGATTTCAATGTTGAACCGAAACTGTTAGATCGCAACGGTTACATGACCGGTACGGTACGCGATGCCCGTCAGTTTGATCAACTTCAGCAACCTGTCCAACGCTGCGGAAGTGTCCGTTTCAACACTCCCCGAATAGCTCTCGGAGCTGCAATCCTGACTTCACACAAGTTCCGTTTCCTGATACCGAACGTCGCCCCTGCCCCGGTGCTGTGATCTATTCCGGAAAGCTGACTCCGACGATCGAGAAGCCCGATTTGTCAAATTCGTCGATACCGCGGATCTCATTACCGCATAACGGGAAAAAGGCTCGTTGAATTGAATTGCCGATGAGAGAAATTCCAGTCCTTCCACCGTATGGCCATGATCTGGTGCCGGAGGAGGAACGATGGTGGCGGAAGATGGGTGCCGATAATCCGGCATAAAAAAGGCCAGACGATGTAAACGACTGGCTGATAATATCAAAACTGGAGCCAATGATCGGAATCGAACCGATGACCTATTCATTACGAGTGAATTGCTCTACCGACTGAGCTACATTGGCGACGTTTTATAAATATAGCCATTTTTTTCGGAATTTAAAGTCTTTTTTCGAAAAAAATTGAAATTTTCACCTCGAACAGGTATAGTTTATGAAGTTACATCCGGAAATAACGGAAATCAATAATTTTACAACCCAGTTCATCAGCTGTTGCCGAGGTACCATGTTCGTTCTTGAGTTATTCCTGGTCGGAATCGTTCTCATCTTCATCTTCCTCTTCAATACCATGATTACTCTGCGCAATCAGGTGGACCGTATCCGCTGGCAGATCGAGGCCCTGCTCAAACGGCGCCGTGAACTGGCGGCCTCCCTGGGCGTAGCTACCGATGAGCTCGAAGATGCCAAGGAGATCTCACAGCAGCTGAAACTCGATGCGGAACTCTCCGGCCGCATCGAAACCCTCTCGAAACCGATGAACTCATCCAGAGAGATTTCGACGAGTGCGGCTCGCTCCTCCACGAGAATCTCCGCCAGTACCGCAGCCGGGCTGCCGCTTACAACCGCGCTCTTGAAAGTCCGGTGTTCCGGCTCTTCGGGAAATCGTCCAAATTCAAGCCGCGCGAAATCTTCTGATTCAACGAATCACATGACGCCGCAGACGGGCGCGAAACTCTCCGGGCGGCATTCCCTTGTGCCGCTTGAATACCCGGGAGAAGTAAAATTGATCGCTGAATCCCGCCGCAAAAGCGGTCTCCCCTACCGTCGCATCCGGATTGGCCATCCAGTACGCCTCCGCCTTCGCCAGACGACGCTCGGTCAGCAGCTCCCTTGAAACTCGTCCGGTAGTTGCGGCGGAGAAACTGCGAAATCGTCGAAACGCTCCTCCCCAGCTTCTTCGCCATCTCCGGCAACCGGATCGGCTCGGTACAGTGGCGCTCAAGATACCGGTCGATGTCATTGCGCAGCCGGTCCCCCTGCAATACGGCAAGTTCCCGCACTACGATGTAGTCGATCAGCATTTTGAAAAGTCCCAGTACATTCTCCAGCTTTTCCGCGGAAATGCGCGGCAGCTCCCGGAACGACTGTTCCAGCTTCCGTCGCTGTTCCTCGCTGCTGCAGCGCTCCAACATGCACTCCGGGGGCGCGTCGTTGATCCGAAACTGGCCGATCATCAGAAATCCGGCCAGCTGGTCGTGGATGAAAACCGGCGCGATCGCTTCCCGCAGGCCGGCATGACACTGGTAATCGATGATTCCGCGCTGCTGAACCGCCTCCTGCTGTTTGTCGGCATCGAGAGAGACACACTGCCGCAGTGTACCGAGCTCCCGCTGAACCATCCGGCAATAATCGCTGTTGCGCATCTGACGACCGCGGCGCAGCGTCCGCCCGTCTGCGGAAAAAAAAAGTGACCCGGATATCCAGCGTTGCGGCAAAATGATCCAGCAACGACTGAACTTCGTCGCTGAGAAAAAGTTCAAACGGCGTCATACTCATCATTGACCTCGCTTCCAATCATCTTTTTCTACTATATCTTCTTACTGCATAAAAATCCATACCTGTTGCGGAATTTTCCATTTATAAATCCGTTTTCCGGCATTATATTGTACAAAACAGCGCGGTTCGGGGAGCGTGCGTCCCCTTGTCTCACCCCCCGCCGCGCAGGGAGAGAGCCATGAAATATGATTTGAACAGCGTAATGTCACAGTTTTCCGTCTACGGAGAATATCTGATCGGAGTTCCGTATGGAACCGGGCATATCAATGACACCTTTCAGGTGACTTTTGATCAGGGCGGCACCACGGTGCATTATATTCTCCAGCGGGTCAACACCAATGTTTTCCCGCAATCCGGAAGCGCTGATGGAGAATTTCGTGCGGGTCACCGGCCACATCGGCCGGAAAATCCGGGAAGAACGGAAGCTCCACCCGGAAACCCGTCACCGCACCCTCGAAGTGGTTCCGGCGCGCGACGGAAAGCCGTTCGTCCGGGATGCGGCGGGCAACTTCTTCCGCTGCTACGTCTTCGTCGAAAACGCCCGCACCTACGACATCCTCGAAACAGCCGATCAGGCCTATCAGGCGGCGGCGGCGTTCGGCCGCTTTCAGGCGGACCTCGCCGACCTCGACGGCAGGCTTCACGAGACGATTCCGAACTTCCACAACACGCCCTCCCGGCTGGCCGCACTGGAACTGGCGGTGAAGGAAGATCGGGCCGGACGGCTCAAACAGGTCACGCCGGAGCTGGAGTTCATCCTCGCCCGCCGCAATGAGACCGGGCGGTTGCTCGAACTGCAGGCCGCCGGAGAGCTGACCGAACGCACCACCCATAACGACACCAAACTCAACAACGTCCTGATCGACGACCTTACCGGAACCGGCTGCTGCGTCATCGACCTCGATACGGTGATGCCGGGTCTGCCGCACTACGACTTCGGCGACATGGTGCGGACCGGCACCAGTCCGGCGGCGGAGGACGAGACCAACCTCGACCTGGTGACCATGCGCTTCCCGATGTTCGAGGCGCTGCTGCGCGGCTACCTCGCCGGAGCGGGCAGCTTCCTCAATCCGGTGGAGAAATCCCTCCTTCCCTTCTCCGGCAAACTGATCACGCTGGAGATCGGAATCCGCTTCCTCACCGATTATCTGGAAGGCGACGTCTATTTCAAGACCAAACGTCCGGAACACAATCTCGACCGCTGCCGCACCCAGCTCAAACTGGTCCGGTCGATCGAAGAGCAGTACGACGAAATGCGGAAGCTGGCCGATTCTCTCGCCTGAAGCTCCGCACAAAAAACGCAGAGGCAGTGTGGCAGTTCGCCGCACTGCCTCTGCGTTCATTCCGGTAACGGTCAGAGAAAGATCTTCATCAGCAGCGGAATCGTAATCAGCGAGAGAATCGTGGTGACGATAATCGCCTGTCCGGCGAATCCGTGGTCACCGCCGTACTGTTTCGCCACCAGCACGGAACTGGACGCGGCCGGCATCAACGCCACCACGGCGGTGGTTTCGCGGACATCCGGCGGCAGCGGCAGCAGCTGGAGGAGCAGCAGAATCACCACCGGAATCGCAATCAGCCGCACCAGGGAGAGGTAGAGCATATCGAACCACCCCTTGAGCATCCCCTGAAAGCAGTGGACCAGCGCTACACCGATCACCACCAGCATGAAGGGGACCGTGATGTCGCCGAGATAGCGGATCGAATAGGCCAGCGGTTCCGGAATCGGAATGCCGAGGAAACAGACCAGCAGTGCGGCCGCCACCGCTGCAATATTGATCGAAAGATGCTGCGCAACGCTTTACCGAGCGATCCGCCGCCGGTGAATGTCATCACTCCGATGGTCCAGAAGCCGATGGTCGAACCGACGTTCATCAACAGCAGCAGCGCGACGTGACGCTCCCCCAGACATTCTGCAGAATGATGATCGGCAGAAACACATAGTTGTTGATCGCGCAGATGTGATGAAACGTTCGAGACGGGCGGGAGTCTGGTCACGCAGAAAACGTTTGAGGTAGTGCCCGATCACGGCGCCGATCAACATGATTGCGATACCGAGCACCGGCATGATCCAGAGTTCGGCAAGATTATCGGGGTCAAAATTACGGGTGATCGTCGAAAAGGTCAGCAACGGGAAAAAGAGATCGAGCGTCAAACGCGAAAGTCGCCCGAGATCGCCGGTTTTGATCATCCGCAGCCGCCAGGCCAACGCGCCGAAACCGAAAATCAGAAAAGTCTCGAGAATCGAGACGAAAACTTTGTACATCATCGTCCGGAAATCCGGGAAAAGGGGAAACGGAAAAACGAAAACGGCGTCCGCCTCAACAACGGGGGGACGCCGTTCCAGACCAGCCGGAAGCGATTACTTCGCGAGCGAATTCATCAGCTTGTCAGCCTGGGACTTCTTGTTGGCGACGCGGTTCGGATGGATGGTCCCGACCTTGGCAGCCTTGTCCAGACGGCTGGAGAACTTCTTGGCCAGTTCGGCGGCAGTCGCGGTTTCTCCGGCGGCGACGGCGGCGCGCAGCTTCTTCTCAATGGTTTTGAGTTCGCTGGTGCGCATGCGGTTGCGGAGGTTTGCCTGCTGACTGGTGCGCAGACGCTTGAGAGCGGATTTCGTGTGAGCCATTTTTTTTTTTTTCCTTACGTTTTCGATTCTATATCAAATAGATTTTTCATCGATCAGCATGAGTATAAGAAAATATCACATTTTTCCGAAATTTCAAGTAAAACAACCCAAAAAACGACATTTCCGGAGATTTGACGGAGATTTGCTTCGGAACGTTGAAAAAAACAGCGATTGAGTGTATTTTTTTATATAGGAGGAAAATTTCCAATCACCCATACCACAGGAGTCTTGAAAATGAAAAAGTTCTGGTCACCGGAGGAGCCGGCTACATCGGCAGCGCCTGTTCGGAATACCTGCTCGACCACGGTTATGACGTCACCATCTTCGACGGCCTGCTTACCGGCCACCGCCAGGCGGTCGATCCGCGCGCGAAATTCATCCTCGGCAACCTCTCCGACCGCGAGAAGATCAAGAGCGTCTGCCGCGAAGGGAAATTCGACGCGGTCATGCACTTCGCCGCCTTCTCGCTGGTCGGCGAATCGATGAAGGATCCTTCGAAGTACTTCCGGAACAACATCGCCAACGGCATCAACCTCGCCGACGCTGCTGTCGAAGGCGGTGTCAAAATGTTCGTTTTTTCGAGCACCGCGGCCACCTTCGGGCAGCCGGAATCGATTCCGATCCGGGAAAATGACCGGCAGATTCCGATCAATCCCTACGGAGAATCCAAACTCTGCTTCGAGAAAATTCTCAAGTGGTACCGGGAAATCTACGGCATGAACTACGCGGCGCTGCGCTACTTCAATGCCGCGGGAGCAACCCCGAATTTCGGCGAAGACCACCGGCCCGAAACCCACCTGATCCCGCTGATCCTCCAGACCGCGCGCGGAAAACGCGAAAAAACTGATGCTCTACGGCGACGATTATGATACGCCGGACGGGACCTGCATCCGCGACTACATCCATATTCTCGACCTTGCTCAGGCACACGAACTCGCGCTCTCCGCGCCGGAGAGCGGCCACTACAACCTGGGAACCGGCAACGGCCTGTCAGTCAAGGAGATCATCAACGCCGCGGAAGAGGTGACCGGCCTCAAGGTCAAATACGACATCTGCCCGCGCCGCCCCGGCGACCCCGCCCGGCTGATCGCCTGCAGCGACCGGGCGCGCAAGATGCTCAAGTGGCAGCCGAAGTATGAGTCGGCCCACGACATCATCGAATCCGCCTGGAAGTGGCAGCTCAAGCATCCGGAAGGCTACGCGAATTGATCTGGCACGAGCTCGGTCCCTTCACGATTTTCGACGTGGAGACTACCGGGATGAGTCCGGAAAACGACCGGATCGTCGAACTTGCGGCGGTCCGGATCGACCGGGATGGCACTCTCACGCGGTTTCAGTCGCTGATCAATCCGGGCCGGCGGATTCCACCGAAAGCGGTGTCGGTTCACCATATCACTGATGAGATGGTGTCCGGCGCCCCCGCTTCGCCGAAGTAGGCAGAAAGTTTCTGACACTGGCGGAGGAAAGCACCCTGGTGGCGCACAACGCCTTCTTCGACCTCGGATTTCTGCAGGAGAGTCTGGCGCGGACCGGGCTGCCGCTCTGGAAAGGAAAGACTCTCGATTCCCTGCGGCTGGTGAAGAGGACCCATCCGGGGCTGGCTTCCTACAGTCTGCAGAACCTGCGGGTCTTTTTTCAGCTGGAAAGCGACAGATCGATGAACGCCCACCGCGCCGCCGCAGACGTGGAGTGGACGAGACAGGTTCTGGGCATCAGCCTCACCGAAGCGCTGAAACAGTGCGGCAAATGAGCTGCGACTCAGCATGAAACCGGCAGGAAACAGAATGGCTGACAATGTACTCTGGGCCGCGGAAGAGCTGTCGCTCTCCATAGGGCGGCAGACACTTTACGACAATACGGAATTTTCGATTGCCGGCGGGGGAACGGGTTGGGCTGGTCGGTCGGAACGGCAGCGGAAAATCCACTCTGTTCCGCCTGATCACCGGCGAGGAGCTTCCCGGCGGCGGCTCGATCACCCGCGCGCGGGAGCTGCGAGTGGCGCTGCTGCCGCAGGAGTTCCGGCTCGACGGCAGCCGCACCATTGCGGAAAACGTCGCTGAGGGACTTGCCTGGTTCCGGGAACTCCAGCACAAATTTGAAACCATTTCGGTCAATTCACCCGAACACGCCGCCATCGACCATCAGCTGATGCTGCACGACGGCTGGAACCTTGACAACAAGCTTGATCTCGTGCTGGAAAAACTCGGTCTGACCGACCGGGACCGGCTCTGCGGGACCCTCTCCGGCGGCGAACAGCGCCGGGTTGCGCTGGCACGTGCGATCGTCGCCGAACCCGACCTGCTGCTGCTCGACGAGCCGACCAACCATCTCGACGTCGGCACGGTGGAGTGGATCGAAAACTTCCTCGCCGACTACCGCGGCAGCTGTCTTTTCATCACCCACGACCGCTGTTTTCTCGACCGGATCTCCACCCGGATCGTCGAACTCTCCCACGGGAAGTTTTACAGCTATCAGGGCAGTTACGCCGACTTCCTCGCCGCCAAAGCGGAGCGGGAGACGCGCGAGGACATCGCCGAGGAGAAACGCCGGAGCTTTCTGCGCTCCGAAATCGAATGGGTCCGCCGCTCCCCCAAGGCGCGGCTCAAGCGCAATCTCGGCAGAATGAAGCGGTTCGACGAGATCGCCGCCCGTTCCGGCCCGATCCGGGATTCCGACATGGAGCTGCTGATTCCGACGGCCACCCGGCTCGGCAACAAGACGGTCGAACTCAAAAACATTTCGCTCTCTTTCGGGGACCGGAAGATCATCGACGACTTCAGTTTCGAATTCGAAGCAGGGTCCCGCATCGGCATCGTCGGGCCGAACGGCATCGGCAAGAGCACCCTGCTCAAAATCATCACCGGCGCTCTTGTCCCGGACCGGGGAGAGGCGATTGCGGCGCCGACGGTGGAGTTCAACTACATCGATCAGTCCCGGCTGGTGCTCGATCCGGAAAAAAGCGTTCTGGAGGAGATCGGCGAAGGGGTGGAAAACGTCCAGCTCGGCACCGAAAAAATTTCGGTCTGGGGCTACCTCAAACGGTTCCTCTTCGAAGACGAGCGGATCAACACGAAGATCAAATACCTTTCCGGCGGGGAACGGGCGCGGCTGACGCTGGCGAAGATCCTCAAGCAGGAGGCAACTTCCTGATTCTCGACGAGCCAACCAACGATCTGGATCTGTCGAGCCTGCGGTTGCTTGAGGAGGCGCTGCTCTCCTACGGGGGCTGTCTTCTCGTGGTCAGCCACGACCGCTACTTTCTCAACCGGGTCTGTACGGGAATCCTGACCTTCGATCCCGGCGGAAAGATCGTCTACACCCCCGGCGATTACGACTACAGCCTGGAAAAACGCCGGGAAAGACGGGCCGCCGCCGAACCGGTTCCGGTCCGGGAAACGGCAAAAACTTCCGCCGCCCCTCCCCGCTCCGGCGCGCGCCCCGGAAACTCTCCTTCAAGGAGAATCGTGAACTCGAAGGAATGGAGGAGGCGGTCACCGCCGCCGAATCGAAGATCGCCGAAATCGAGGCGTGCTTCGGCGACCCCGACTTTTTGAAAAATACGGCAGCCGCTCCGCTGAACTTCAGCGCGAGCGGGACGCCGCCCGCGCCGAAGCTGCCCGCCTCTATCAGAGGTGGGAGGAGCTGGAAAATAAACGAGCAACGCTGGAGGGAAAGTGAAGATGGAGAAAGCAAAGGACTTCAGTCGCAAAAACCGTCTGGCCGGGCAGCACACAGCTCGCCCCGGTGCCGGTGGTTCTGGTCGGCAGCGGCGATGGAGAAAAGTATCCCTGGAATCTGGTCACCATCGCCTGGGCGGGAACCGTCAACAGCAATCCGCCGATGGTGTCGATTTCGGTCCGTCCGGAACGGCACTCCTTCCCGGCGATCCGGGAGCTGGGGGTCTTCACCGTCAACATTCCGCCCGCTTCGCTGGCGAAGACGGTCGACTGGTGCGGGGTGGTCTCCGGCCGCGACCACGATAAAATCGCCGAACAGCATCTTACAGCCGTAGCCGGAGACAAGGTTTGCGCACCGGTTCTGGCGGAGTGTCCGCTCGTGCTGGAATGCAAGGTGGCGCAGTCGATCGACCTCGGCAGCCATACGCTCTTCCTCGCCGAAGTGGTCGCGGTACAGGCGGCGGAGGAGCTGATCGACAAAAGCGGCAAGTTCCGTATCGACGACGCCGGACTGCTCGGCTACGCCCACGGCCATTACTATGAGCTGGGCAAATGCCTCGGCCACTTCGGCTATTCGGTCCGCAAAAACCCGGTCCGACGGTCCGCCGCTGACGGGGAAGTAGGAGTGACCCATGTACGACGAACTCTGGAAACTGCTCCGGGAGTCCCGGAACACCATCGCCTTCACCGGCGCCGGAATCTCCACGCTCTCCGGAATCCGGGATTTCCGGGGAGCAAACGGAGTCTACCTTCAGCCATGGCACGGGAAGCAGGTCGAGGAGATCCTCTCGCTCGACTGTTTTCTGGAGGATCCCGGACTCTTCTACCGATGGGCGCAGGAGTTCATCTACCGGCTGGATGAGTTTCATCCCGCCGCGGTGCACCGGGCGCTGGCCGGACTGGAGGCGCACGGAATGCTGCACTGCGTTTACACCCAGAACATCGATCTTCTGCATCAGAAGGCGGGCAGCCGGAAGGTGTACGAACTGCACGGCAGCCCGGCCCACCACCACTGTCTGCGATGCCGGAAGGAGTTCGGTTATGCCGAAATCGCGCCGCGGGTGCTCGCGGGCGAAGTGCCGCACTGCCCCTGCGGCGGCGTCATCAAGCCGGACATCGTCTTCTACGGGGAATCCTCGACAGCGATCTGCTCGATCAGGCGTTCCGCGACATGGAGGAGGCCGAACTTCTGCTGGTGCTCGGCAGCAGTCTCACCGTCCAGCCGGCGGCATCGCTGCCGCTGGCAACCCGGAGCGGCGGCGGCAGGATCGTAATCGTCAACGCCCAGCCCACGCCGCTGGATGGATATGCGACACTCCATTACGACGATCTTTTCAAGGTGTTCGATGATCTCGAACACCGTCTGGCGAAACTTTAGACGTCGGATTCGACAGACGGGAAACGGGGTGCGGCTTTCTCCTCACCCCGCTTTTTTTTCGTTCTGAAAAATTCGTTCCCGGTTGACATTTTCCTTTGAGTTTGTACGCGCCGAATGCGCGGCCGACAACCCCAAAAAGGAAAGGAGACCAGGACCGATGATCCATCTTGCCGAGATCATTCGGAAGGCCGCCGCCGGGGGAGGCGTTGCAGGAGGAGGAGAGAACCTTCCTCGGCAGTCTGCGCCCCGACGACCTCGATCCGGTTTCGCTCCGCAGTGCCCGGGAGACAAACCGGGCGCTGGAAGAGCGAAACCGGGAACTTACCCGAACGCTTGAACAATCCCGCGCCCGGGTCGAAGAGCTCGAAACCCGTTCTCTGCCCGAAGCGGAACAGCTCCGGCGCAAATTTGAGACCGAACTTGCCGAACTGCGCCGCCGAGCCGAAGAGACCGGAGCCGAACGTGACGCGGCGCAGAAGGAACTCCGGGGACTCCGCTTCCGCCGCCGGGTGGATGAGCTGGCGGACCGGTACCGCTTCACCGACCGCGACTACCTCGAATATCTCTGCGAACGCGGCGCCCTCGAGGTGGATTCACCGGAACAGTCCGAAGCGTTCATGGAGGAGCTGCGCACCCGCCTGCCCCGCTTCTTCAAAACGGAACTCAAACCCGGCGCCGGAATTCCGGAGCCGCCGCTTCCCGCCGCAACCGGCGGCTCGACGACCTCCGATCCGGCCGCGGAACTCGCCCGGATGATCGCCGCAGCCCCCGAATCCCTTCAGCACTGAACCAGAAACAAGGAGTATCGAACATGTTGTACAGCTACAGCTTCCAGAACAAGAAACGCGACCTCTCGGACATCCTTTCGACCGTCATCAAAGACGAGCCTCGCTTCATCTCCAACTTCAAGCCGGTGGAAAACGCCACGCAGCAGAAACATGAATGGCTCGAAGATCAGATCGCCGGGCGGAGCGTCACCGCCTCAACCGTCACCGAAGCCGGTGTGGTCACGCCCGCCGACTCCTCCTTTTCCGGAATCAAAATCGGTACGCTGCTGGTGGTGCGGAACGATTCGGCGCTCTTCCGGGTGACCGCGCTCGACGACGCCACCTTCACCGTCGCCCTCGTCGCCGCGAACGGTTCCCAGAAGACGATGCCGGAGGACGGCGACGTGCTCAACATCGTCTCCACTCCGGTCGCGGAGGAAGCAACCCGGGCGACGGCGACGAAACCGGCATCACCGGTGCGAGCGAATACAACTGCTGCCAGATCTTCCGCAAGGACATCATCCTCTCCGGAACCGCGCTGGCGATCAACGTCTTCGGTTCGGCGGACAACCAGCTCAACCGTCAGACCGCCTTCGCGCTCGGCGAACTCGCCCGCGACCTCAACCGTGTCGCCCTCTTCGGCCGCCGGGTCGAGGCGACGGCGACCACCCGCGGAGAAGCGGGGGGCCTCTACTTCTTCGGCACCCGTTCGAATTCGCCCGCGATCGACGCGCTCACGACGAAGCTGGACAGCACACTGGTCAACGACGCCGCCCAGGCGGTCATGGGCGCGGGCGGCGATCCGACCCAGATTCTCTGTTCGCCCGGACAGGCGCGCGTCCTCTCCTGCGAATACAAGAACCAGCTTCAGATCCTCCGTTCCGACGACCGGCGCGGCGCCTACGTCGCAGTCGTGGTCAACGAGATCAACGGGCGCGGCATGACCATCATGGCCGATCCGGATGTGCCGGACACCGACGTCTGGGTGCTCGATCCTGCCGGGTTCGGACTCTCCAGTCTGAACGGGCGCGCCATCACCGATACCGACGCCCCCCCGAAGGGGTTCGATGGAATCAAACGGATGGCGCTCGGCGAACTCACTTTCGTCTTCCGGAATGCGGCGCAGCGGATCTGCCGCATCTCCAATCTGCAGGCGAGCAGTGAGGCGCTGGCCGCCATCAAGGCGGGCAACTGATCCCGAGACGGCGCGGGATTTAGCCTTTCCGCGCCGTCTTTTTCCTGAGAGGAGAATCATGAAGATGGATATCGAAGAACTTTTTCCGGAAGCGGAACAGTATTTCGCCACCCACCTCGACTCCGCCGAGTGGAATGCGCTCCCGGAGGAACGGCGGCGCGGCGCGCTCGTCACCGCCGAAGTCGATCTTGTTGCTCTGACCGGAAACCGGCTCGATCCGGAGAACGTCCGCCACCGAAACGCGGTGTTTGAACAGGCGCTCTACTTGACTCGCCTCCCCTCCCCGGCAGACCGGTTCTCGCCTCCGAGGAGATCAGCGGGCTGGGCGGCCGGAGCTGGCAGAGACAGGAGTCGTCGGAGTTTTCGCCGCGCGCGCCTCCGGCTGCTGGATGAACTGCTGCGTCCGGAACCACACCTTCTCCGGGGCTGACATCGGCATTCCGGAAGCTGTCCCGCATCCGTTTCCGCCGGGAACGGACGCGGGATGGCTTGTATTTTTTCTCCCGGGCACTATATTGTAAGGACCAGAACTTACATCTGCAACTTCAGGAGGAGGACACCATGGGCAGAATCTTCGATCATATCACCGAACTGATCGGCAGCACGCCGCTGCTTCGCATTCACCGCCTCAACGACGGCAGGGCCGACGTGCTGGCGAAGGTGGAATATTTCAATCCGGGCGGCAGCGTCAAGGACCGGGTCGGCCTCGCGATGATCGAGGACGCCGAAGCGCGCGGCCTGCTCAAACCCGGTGCGCTGATCATCGAACCGACCAGCGGCAACACCGGCATCGGCCTCGCCCTTGCCGCCGCGGTCAAAGGCTACCGGCTGATCCCTCACCATGCCCGAGACGATGAGCGTCGAGCGGCGCAAACTGCTGGCAGCCTATGGTGCGGAACTGGTGCTGACCCCCGGCACCGCCGGGATGCAGGGTGCGATCGACCGCGCAGAAGAGCTGCATGCGGCCAATCCCGGCTCGTTCATTCCGCAGCAGTTCGGCAATCCGGCCAATCCGCCATCCACCGCCGGACCACCGCGCAGGAGATCCTGCGCGACACCGACGGGGAAATCGACGCCTTCGTCGCCGGAGTCGGCACCGGCGGAACCCTGACCGGCGTCGGGGAAGTTCTCAAGGAGAAGAATCCCGCCGTCAAGATCTTCGCCGTGGAGCCGGACACCTCCGCCGTGCTCTCCGGTGAGGCTCCCGGAGCGCACAAGCTGCAGGGTATCGGCGCCGGATTCGTGCCGAAGGTGCTCGACACCGACGTGATCGACGGCATTTTCAAAATCTCCGCAGAAGAGGCGGGCAAGTCGCCCGCGCGTCGGCGAAGGAGGAGGGGCTCCTCATCGGCATCTCCTCCGGTGCGGCGCTCGCGGCGGCGCTGAAGCTCAGCCGTGAGCCGGAGTGGGCCGGGAAACGGATCGTCGTCCTGCTGCCGGATTCCGGGGAACGCTATCTCTCCACCTGGCTCTTCGATAACTGAGAGTGCGTTGCAAAGAAAAAAATGAGCCGGAGCGCCACGTTCGCACTCCGGCTCATTTTTTTTGACACAAGCGGAACTTACCGCAAGGAGTTGAGCATCTCCTCGGTCCGGGCAAGCTTTTCCTCCAGCTCGGCGAGGTGCGTTCTGGCGTCGGCAACCACCTGTTCCGGCGCTTTGGCCAGGAACCGTTCGTTGCTGAGTTTGGCACGGGAACCGGCGATCCAGCCCTGCAGTTCCTTCTGCTGTTTTTCCAGCTTCTTCCGCTCGGCGGCGACGTCGATCAGATCGGCCAGCGGCAGGTAGACCGTACCGAACCGGCAGAGCCGCGAGGGCGCCGCGCCGCGGGCGGCACTGTCGAAGTCGTCGAGCGAGAATTCGATCTCTTCGGCGTTGAGCAGGCTGCGGAGCGACGCTTCCTGTTCCCGGAAGAATGCCAGAGCGTCGGTGTCGACCGCCTTGACGTAGAACTTCACCTTCTTCCCGTCCGGAATGTTGTAGGAGGCCTTCAGGAAGCGGCCGCCGCGGACCAGTTCGAACTTCCCCTCCACCCGTTCGAGTTCAGCGGGATCGGCGGAGCAGCACGCATCGGTCTCCGGAAACGGCTCGTACATGATCGAAGCCTCGTCGCCGACGAAACCCATCTGGTGCGCCAGCTCTTCGGTGATGAACGGCATGAAGGGGTGCAGCAGCCGGAGAATCCGGAACAATGCGTAGTCGAGCACCGCCAGCGCCCGCTCCTTCTCCGCGCCACCGGCGCGCATCGGAACCTTCTCCGCTTCGATGAACCAGTCGCAGAAGTTCGACCAGACCAGATCGTAAAGCTCGTGCGCGGCGGAGTGGAAACGAAATTCCGCCAGCGCCGTCGTAATCGAATTGATCGCCGCATCGAGCCGCGAAAGCATCCAGCGCTCGTCGCAGGAGAGCGAGGCGAGAACGGCCGGATCCAGCTCACGGAATCCGACGGAGACGCCCCCTGCATCTGGCGGAAACGGCAGGCATTCCACAGCTTGTTGGCGAAGTTCCGGCCGAGCTCGCATTTCTCGTTGCTGTAGCGGATGTCCATGCCGACCGGCGCGATGTAAACGATCGAGAACGGAGCGCGTCGGCGCCGTACTCCGCGATCACATCGAGTGGATCGGGCGAGTTGCCGAGCGACTTGGAGAGCTTCCGCCCCTGTTCGTCGCGGATGATGCTGGTGAAGTAGACGTTCCGGAACGGGATCTCCTTCATGAATTCGCATCCGGCCATGATCATGCGGGCCACCCAGAAGAAGATGATGTCCGGGCCGGTCACCAGATCGCAGGTCGGATAGAAATATTTCAACTCTTCGGTCTCCTTCGGCCAGCCCATGATCGAGAACGGCCAGAGCCAGCTGCTGAACCAGGTGTCGAGCACATCCTCCTCCTGCCGCCACTTGCCGGGCGCGGTGGGCGCCTCCATGCCGACGTAGATCTCGCCGGTCTCGTCATTGTACCAGGCCGGAATGCGGTGTCCCCACCAGATCTGGCGGGAGATGCACCAGTCCTGAATGTTCTCCATCCAGTGGAAATAGGTCTTGCTCCACCGTTCGGGGTAGAATTTGATCTTGCCGGACTTCACCGCTTCGATCGCCGGTTTGGCCAGCTCCTTCATGTTGCAGAACCACTGGTAGCTCACCAGCGTCTCGATCGGCACATCGCCCCGTTCGGAGTAGCCGACCGCATGGCGGATGTCCTCGATCTTCTCGACCAGCCCCTGCCCCTCGAGCAGTTTGACGCAGAGTTCGCGCGCCTCGAAACGGTCGAGCCCCTCGAACTTCTTCCCGCAGCGGGCGTTGAGCGAGGCGTCCGGATTCATGATGTTGATCACCTCCAGCCCGTGGCGGCGGCCGACTTCGAAGTCGTTCGGATCGTGGGCGGGGGTGATCTTCACGCAGCCGGTTCCCTTGGTCGGATCGGCATGCTCATCGGCGATGATCGGAATTTCCCGATCGGTGAGCGGCAGATGCACCATCTTGCCGATGAGATGTTTATAACGTTCGTCATTCGGATGCACCGCGACCGCGGTATCGCCGAACATCGTCTCCGGACGGGTGGTCGCCACCACCAGATACCCGGAACCGTCGGCGAGCGGATAGCGGAAGTGGTAGAACTTGCCGGGGACATCCTTGTAGATCACCTCCTCATCGGAGAGTGCGCTCTTGGCGACCGGACACCAGTTGATCATCCGCTGGCCGCGGTAGATGTAGCCTTTATGGTAGAGTTCGACGAAGACCTTGCGGACCGCTTCGGAAAGCCCCTCATCCATCGTGAAGCGTTCCCGCTCCCAGTCGCAGGAGCAGCCCAGCGTGCGGAGCTGGCGGATAATCTTGCCGCCGAACTCCCCTTTCCACTGCCAGACGCGGCGAATGAACTCCTCGCGGCCGAGCTCGTCGCGGCCGGTGTTCTCCTCTTTGCGCAGGTACTTTTCAACGCGCGCCTCGGTGGCGATGCCGGCGTGGTCGGTACCGGGGAACCAGCAGACCTCCTCACCCTTCATGCGGTGGTAGCGGCAGAGGATGTCCTGAAGCGTATTGTTGAGCACATGCCCGAGCGTGAGAATGCCGGTAACGTTCGGCGGCGGGATGACGATGGAATAGGGCTTCTTCTCCGGATTCGGCTTCCCGTGAAAATTCCCGGCCGCTTCCCATTTCGGGAACCATTTTGCTTCGACCTGAGCCGGTTCATAGGCTCTCGGCAACGGTTCTTGCGTACTCATTTTCTATCGCAGACTCCTGTTGATACATTCAGAATACAGATAAACCTCATAATATAGCACACACTTCCGATTTTTTCAGCTGTGCATTTTTTTTTCAAGAGAAAATATTCGTTCCGCTCCCCCGGGACGGTTGCATTTAGCTGTTCCGGTTGTATGGTAAATAAAATATACTCCGGGAAAGACATGAAACAGGATCGCACTCAGCTCGACCGTCTCACCCGCGAATTCATGGAACAGCACCCAGGCGGATGTGCTGTCAAAGTGGCTTCGCGAGGGCAGAAAATCTACTATCTCGCCACCGCGCTGCTGCTGTTGCTGCTGCTCAAGTTCCGCTGGGATTACTTCATCTTTCTGGTCACCGGAATCCTGATGTTCTGGTATGCCGCAGCGGCGTTCTTCCGCGGCGGCGCTGCGCTGCTCTCCTGGTTCGGGCGCGGCGAAGAGATGGTAAGCGGGGAAGAGGCGGCCGCCATTCCGGCGGAGGAGCTGCCGGTCTACACCATTTTGCTGCCGCTTTATCATGAAGCGAACATCGCAGAGAAGATCGTCCGCAACATGGAGCGGCTCGACTATCCGCCGGAGAAGCTGGACATCAAGCTGCTGCTCGAAGCGGACGACGAGGAGACCCGCAAAGCGCTGGAAAATGCGGGAATTCCTCCCTGCTGCGAAGTGATCGTCGTCCCGGACGCGCCGCCGAAAACCAAACCGCGCGCCTGCAATTTCGGTCTGGAGCGCGCCCGCGGCGAATTTTGCGTCATTTACGACGCCGAAGACGCTCCGGAACCGGATCAGCTCCGCAAGGCGGTGGCGGTATTCCGCCGCGACAAAAGCGGAAAACTGCTCTGTGTGCAGGCAAAACTCAACTACTTCAACGCGAAGTACAATCTTCTGACCCGACTCTTCACGGTGGAGTATTCCACCTATTTCGATCTCACGTTGAGCGGCTACAGCCTGTTCGGTCTGCCGCTGCCGCTCGGCGGGACCTCCAACCACTTCCGTACCTCGGGACTCCGGGAGGTTGGCGGCTGGGATCCCTTCAACGTCACCGAGGACTGCGACCTGGGATTGCGTATCTACGAGCGGGGCTACCGCACCCGGCTGGTGAACTCCACGACGTATGAAGAGGCCAATTCCCAGCTGTGGAACTGGATGCGCCAGCGGTCACGCTGGGTCAAGGGATTCATCCAGACCCATCTGGTCCACTACCGGAACCCCCTCCGGACCATGAAACGGCTGGGGGGTGTACGGAGCGTTCGGCGGCTTTCTCGCCGTCGGCGGCAGTGCGCTGATGATGCTCACCAATCTGATTTTCTGGGCGGTACTGCTGCTCTATGCCGGACTTCTTCTGCACGGATCAGCGCACGGACTGGGATTTTTCGACCAGGTGGTCGGCCCCCATTCCATCGGCGACGGGTACCGGGGAATTCCGCTCGGTTCGCTCCATCTGCGGGCGTGGCCGCTGGTTTACGCCGGCCCCGGGGAAGATGCTTTCTGGTCGATTTTTTCGCAGATTTTTTTCGCCGGGTCCTTGATAATGTTCGCAGCAAACTTTATATTTATAGGGATTGGAGTTGCCGCCTGTGTCAAGCGGAAGTATTATGCTCTGATACCGGCGGCGTTGATCATGCCGCTGTACTGGCTGATGATTTCACTGGCGGCGTGGAAAGGGTTGTGGCAGATTTTCACCAAACCGTTTTACTGGGAAAAGACCCGGCACGGCTTGACCGGTTCGCCGGAAGAGGAACAAAAAATATGAGAAAAATTTTACCCTGATTGAACTCCTCGTGGTCATCGCCATCATCGCCATTCTGGCGGGTATTCTGCTGCCGGCTCTCAACCGTTCCCGGGAGAAGGCGCGCGACACCGCCTGCCTCAACAACCTCAAACAGTTCGGGCTGGCGCTGACCCAGTACCGCGGGGATCACCGCGACTGGATGGCGCCGTGGATCTCCCGGCTTTTCCCCCACCTACATGAGCAGCCGCAACATCTATCACTGCGCCAAAGACGGCAATCCGCCGGACACCGCGCCGGAAAAATGGAGTTCCCGGCGGCTCGACGACATCCAGTATGAAAAATCCTACGACCGGCAGGGGAGCCTCGGCGTCTACTGGAAAATCAATCCCAACACCGACGTCACCAACGAGCCGGATACCGCCGTAAACAAGATCAGCTACTTCTACGAATTCAGCGATGCAAAATGCCAGTTCGGCACCGAAGAGGAGCTGGCATCGGATACCCTCAGCTGGCAGATGAAGAAGATCAAGGACATCCGTTCCGGCATCTGCAAGGAGGAAGGGCAGTTCAAGGACATCAAATACTCCACCATCCTGAGCTTCTTCCCGACCGTGCGCTGTTCCTGGCACATGGCCGACAAAGACAAACCGGTGTTCAACGTCTCCATTTCGGGGAACACCTTCTACAGCCGCGCCATGTGGGAACAGGGTTCCTGGCGCTGACCGGCTTCCGCCGCACCCCCTCGCCTGATCGGCCGGGGGCTGGCGTCTACTTCAGTTCACCGCGGGCGCGCATACCGCGATAGCGGTAGGTGAGAACGAGGTCGGTACCGACCATCACCGCATTGAGAATGTAGAGTGCGATCACCCAGTCCGGATTGGCGATCTTGTAGATGATGCCGGAGAGGTAACCGATTTCGACCAGCTAGAGGAAGATCATGCTCTTCCCCACCGGATTCTTCACCTTGATCGTCTTGCAGATCGAAGCAGGCCAGCTCGCACCGAAACAGACCATCATGATCGCTTCAAAAATATCCATTTGCTCTCTCTCTTTCGCCTTTCCCGATTTTCAATGACAATCTGATTAATATACTTTGCCGGAAGGGCTTTTCAAGCGCAAAACGCCCGGGAACGGGTTGCAGCGGAGTGCGGCCGATTGCAGCGCGGCTCCTGCACCTCAAAACATAGCGGCATTCCTCTTTCGACGCGCCGGTGAAAATCATTCCACGCGACTGGAAAAATTCCGGTTGAAATGGTATATTCCCGAAAAGTCACCCGGGGATATCAAACAATATGCAGAACATCACCATTCAGCATGGCGGCTGGACCGCCGATTTCGCCCCCGATTCGGCGGCAGGATGATCCGCCTCCGCTGGAACGGATTCGATCTGCTGCGCCATCCGGAAACGGAAGATCAGCTGCGAGAAGGAATCTACGTCTACGGGATCCCGGTTCTTCTGCCGCCGAATCGGATCGACGCAGGAACCTTCAAATTTCACGGTCGACGCTATCAGCTTCCGCTCAACGAACCGTGGCGCAACAACCACCTGCACGGCGTAGTCGCCACCAGGGAGTGGGAGTTGCGGAATCGCTCCGCAAACGCCGTCTTGTTCGGATGCGGCGTAGAGGAGTCTGCCGGCCTGGGTGTGCCGTTCGACGTGGAAATTCTCTATGAATTTTCCGGCAGCACGATGGTTCAGCGGACAACCGTACGGAACGGCGGAGAATTGCCGATGCCGTTCGGAATCGGATTTCACACAGTGTTCCGTTCTCCGCGCCGGGCACGGCTGACCGCGGCGGAGTTCCGCTGGGAGATCGTGCGTCCCCGCTTTCTGGCGAGCGGCAGAAAACTCCCCTGGGACCAGTTCAACCCCAACGACTGGTTCGATCCTTCGAAACAGACGATCTCCTGCCACTTCCCGATGGAGACGAAGGAATTTGACGGGAAACCGTTCCGGGGGGCGCTGCTCGATTACGACGGCCTGCGGGTCCGTTACGAGAGCGGTCCGGAGTTCCGCCACTGGTGTTTGTGGAATCACGATCCCTCCGACGGCTTTCTCTGCCCGGAACCGATGAGCTGGCTGGTCAATGCCCCCAACCTCCCCCTTCCCCGGAGGAGACCGGTTTTCAGACGATCGCACCGCACGGTTCCTGGAACGGCATCAACCGTATTTCCGTGGAGGAGCTTCAGTGAACACCTTCACGGAGATCGACCTGGAGCACTGGCACCGGCGGGAGCAGTTCCGCTACTACCGGACATTTGAAAACCAGCTGTTCAACATCACACTGGAGTTTCATGCGAAGAAACTCTACCGCTTTGCTAAAGAGCGCGGGGAGTCTTTCTTTCTTCGCACGCTTCACGCAATTTTGCGCGCGGTCGACGCCACGCCGCAGATGCGCATGCGAGTGCTCGACGACGGGCGGCTGGTCGAATTCGAGCATCTCGCCGCATTGAGTCCGATCCTTCGCCCGGACCGGGAGTTCACCATGGCGCTCTGTGAATACGCCGATCGTTTCCGCGACTTCATTCCCGGGGCAGCGAAAGCGGTGGCGGCGGCGAAAGAGGGGCAATTCGACCCGGCCATCCGGCAGAGAAACGACTACCTCTGCGCAAGCTGTCTGCCGTCGGTGCATTTCCTCGCGCTCTCGCAGGCGGCGCTCCGGCTCGATCAGACCATCGTCATTCTCGCCTGGGGCGGAATGGACCGGCGCGGCCGGATTCCGCTCTCACTGCAACTCAACCATTCGCTGGTTGACGGCGCCCATGTGGCCGCGTTCGCGGAGACGCTCGAAGAGCTGCTCGACAGGCCGGAATCACTCTGACGGGCTCTCCGGCGCGGCGGTCTCGTACCGGATGCGGCGAGTTTCATGGATGTCGTAATACTCTCCGTTGCAGCCGTACTGCGGCTGCAGCGCCACCTTGCCTCCCCCTCCGGAAGATCGATGGCGAAGGTCGGAACCGCCAGCGATGAGAGCCGAGGGCGAAAGTAGCGGAGAATCTCCAGTCCGCGCTCCACGCCGGTGGCGAAGTGGCGCACCGCGCGCACCGGATCGACATGAAAGAGGTAATGGGGCTTGACCCGGATGGCGATCAGCCGCCGGAAGAGCTCCTCCAGCACCGCGGGATCGTCGTTGACGCCGCGGAGCAGCACGCTCTGGTTGACCACCGGAACGCCGGCGCGGATCAGTCTGCCGCACGCCGCCGCCGCTTCTGGCGTCACTTCGCGGGGGTGGTTGAAATGGGTGGCGAACCAGAGCCGGGAATTTCGCCCAGGAAGGCGGAGAGTTCCGGCGTGACCCTTTCCGGCCAGACGACCGGCATCCGGCTGCCGATGCGGATCACTTCGATCGAAGGAAGCGCGGCGATGGTTTCGACCAGTTGTTTCAACCGGGGAACGGGAGCATCAGCGGGTCGCCGCCGGAGATCAATACTTCGTGAATTTCCGGGTGTCCGGCAAGGTAATGTGCCGCCGCGGCCAGTTCGCTCTCGGAGATATCGGCGAGCTCCGCGCCGTCGGCCCACTCCCGCTTGCGGAAACAGAAGCGGCAGCGCATGGCGCACCGCCCGGTGGCGAGCAGCACCACCCGATCCTCGAAACGGTGAATCAGCCGCGGCACCGGCATCTGCTCCTCTTCGGCAAGCGGGTCGAAGCTGGAGGAGCGATCGGCCAGTTCGGCGACATCCGGCAGAGCCTGCCGGGAGATGGGATCGTTCTTCCAGTCCGCCGGGTCGATCAATCCAAGATAGTACTCATTGACGTAGACGGGAAACGGGCCTCCACGCCGGCCATCTCCTCCGGCGCAGCAAGGCCGAGGCGTGCCATGGCGTCCCGGCCGGAACGATAAAACTTCATGATAACAATCCAACCATTTGCAACTTCACATCCTATAATATAACGCGGGTCCGCCGGAAAGAAAGCGACGGGACCAGACTTCCCCTTCCATATTTTGACAATGCCAATTATTTTCTTTCAAATTCCCTTTTTCGTCTGAACAAGATGAAGTCGTACTGTGTTTCGGCTTTCCTCAAAGAAAAAAATGAATTCATATTATTTATTTCCAATATTTTATTTTATTTCAAACTGTATGAACAGCGCCCTTGCGCAGCTGTCACCGTACCGACTTTGGTAAAAAAAGTGCTCTTTTTTTGATTCTCCTATTGACATTGTCATTATTTTGAAGTATAATTATACCTGAAACAAACAAAGGAAGTGACTTATGGCGGATAAACTGCAGAGTGCAAGAGAGTACATCTTGCGAAGAATTGATGCCGGCGAATTCCGGGGCGGCGAAAAACTGCCGTCTGCCCGGGAGCTGGCGGAGCGGACCGGAATCTCCTTTCCCATCGTCCAGATGGCGTTCAACACCCTGATTGCCGACGGCATTCTTTCAAGCGGCGTCTCCCGGCAGGGAACCTGCATTCGCAAGGACTGGGCGGAACGGATTCTCCCCGGGAGTTTTCTCTCGTTCCGGCCGGTCTGGAACGAACTCTTCAGCCAGAAAATCCGGCCGCAGATTCCGGAACTGCTCGCCGTCGATCACTTTCAGGCGGGTGCCTGCGAAATCCGGGTGACCTATGACGCGGTCTCCCTGCAGAAAGAGTATCTGGATCTTTCGGAATTTCTGGAGGAGGAATATCCCGACCGGAGCGATTTCTTCAACGCGCGGATCGAGCAGTTCCGCTCCCACGACGGGAAGCTCTACGCGCTGCCGCTCATGTTTTTCCCCCTGGGTGTTCTGCTGTGATGAGGAGCTGTTTCAGAAGGCCGGATGTGACATGCCGGGCCTGGACTGGACCTGGGAGGAGTTCCTCGATCTGCTTCGGGAACTTCAGGAGAAACTGCCCGCCAACCAGATCCTCGCCAGCTACAAAGATCCCACCCGCTGGCTGATCTATCTGACCCACTTCGGAGGAAAGATTTTCGAACAGCAACAGGACGGGACGTTTCAATGCCGGTTGAATTCTCCCGAAACGCTCGACGCCTTGAATCGTCTTCAGGAGCTCTACCATCTGCTGCCGCGAAGCGAACAGCACAACACCGTCTGCGCGTTGCGGCTCTGCACCCGGCAGGACATCGCCTCGTATCAGTTGCAGGGCAGCTATCTCCCCCCTGCCCCGGGTGCCCGGCGACCGGAAAGCCGGTTCTCTGATGGCGGGCGATCTGCTCTGCATCCGGAAAACCGTCAACAACTTCCAGCTGGTCCGGGAACTGATCCGGGAATTTCTCTCTCCGGAACTTCAACAGGAGATCGGCAATCGCAAATACGGCATCCCCATCCGGAAAAGCGCGGCGATTCAGTCCTTTGACGAAACCGATCCCGTCGATCAGCTGTTCTTTTCGAAAATGCCGCAGATTGTCGATGTTCCCCATTATGCCTGGCCGACGGTGAACGAGCTCATCCAGGAAGCGATGGCGGACTTCCTCTACAGCACCCAGTCCCCGAAGGAGTTCGCGGCGGAACTTTCGCCGGCGCTGGCCGCCATCTTGAAATATACCCGCAACACCAAATGGTAATCCGGTCTGCCCTATGAAAAAAACGAACGGAAAACTCTGGAAAACCGGAACGCTGGTTTACTCCTCGACCGGCCTTGCCATGCTCTTCTTCTGGCTGCTGTGGGGGGACTTCACCTGGGCGATGAAGGATCGCGCCGTCGGCCCCTCCGCCACGCTGCTCATCAAGCAGATCGGCGTATCGGACTTCCTCTATGCGCTGATCGTGATCGCCTTCCCCTGCTCCACCAACATCTTTCTCTCCCCGATCATCAGCTATCTCTCCGACCGTCATCGGGGGCCGCACGGCAGAAGAATTCCCTTTTCTGTTGTTCACCACCCCCTTCATCGTGCTGGGGCTGTACGGGCTGGGCCTCACTCCGCTTCTGGGCGGAAAACTCCACGAACTCTTCCCCGCCCTCACTTTGCACGGCGGAAGACTGCTGGTCTTCTGCATCTCCTGGGTGATTCTGGACTTCGGCACCACGCTGGCAGGAACGCTCTTCAACGCGCTGGTCAACGATGTAGTGCCGCGGGAGCTTCTCGGCAGGTTTTACGGCTTGTTCCGCATGATCAGCCTCGGGGCGGGAATTCTCTTCAACTTTTCCTGCTCAAAGAGGTGGAACACTACGTTCTCTGGATCTTCGTCGGCATCGGCACCCTGTACGGAGTCGGTCTCTTCTCCCTCTGTTTCAACGTCAAAGAGGGGGAGTATCCGCCGCCGGAACAGCCGGAACAGCAGAAAAATCAGACCGCCGTCGCCTCGATTCTGTCGGTCTGGCAGGCCGCACTGAACTACCTGCGGCAGAGCTTCTCCCTCGGCTACTACCGGAAGATCATGCTGGCTCAAACCCTTCTCACGCTCTCCTTTTCACCGGTCAACAGCTTCTCGATCCTCTACGCGGGCAAGCTGGGCATCGGCATGGAGCGTTACGGCCTCTACATCGCCGTGACCTATGCCTGTTCCTTTTTCCTCAGCTATTTTCTCGGGATTCTGGCCGACCGGTTCAATCCGTTGCGCACCGGCATGAGCTGCCTCGGGCTCTATGCGGCTCTGATGATCCTCGGCTGGGTTTTGCTGGGCAATCCGGCCGCATTCGGGCCGATTCTCATTCTGCACGGCGTGGTCTCCGGCAGCTGCATGACGCTGACGGCGTCACTGCCTCAGCGGCTCTTCCCCGTGAACTGTTCGCCCAGTTCGCCTCCGCCACCGGAATCGTCGCCTCGGTCTCCTCCATGCTGCTGGTTCCCGTCATCGGCAGAATGCTCGATCTGCTGAATAACAATTATCGCTGGGTCTTCCCCATCGGTGCCTTGCTGGCGTTCTGCGGTGTGGTACTGCTCTGGCAGGTCTCAAGGGAGTATCGAAGGTTCGGCGGCGACGCCGCCTATCGCGCTCCCATTCCGAAATAAGATCTCGTCAACCCGACAAGCCCTTCATAGAAACAGGAGAACCATATGAAAAAAATCCACCCTCACCTCAGTCGACGTCCAGCCCCCTCCGGACACTCGTTCACTCTCATCGAACTCCTCATCGTGATCGCGATCATCGCCATTCTCGCCGCCATGCTGTTGCCGGCGCTGAATGCGGCAAGGAGCAAGGCGCGGGCGAGCAACTGCATCAACAATCTGAAACAGCTGGGAAACTGTTTTGCCCAGTATTCGATGGATTTCGAAGATTACGCCTGTCCGGCGGCGGCGGGCGTCACCCAGCTCCAGACCGGTCTGCCCTGCTGCTACTACGACCAGAAATCCTATTTCGTCGATACCTACATCTACAAGAACGCGGCGACCGCGGGAGAAAAATACCGGACGGCCAAGACCATTCTGGTCTGCCCGGAGGCGGACGCCCAACATAACACTACTCCGACCAATCCGATCGGCATTCCGCTGAACGGCCCGCTGCTGCGCTACGGCTCCTACAACGTCCCCTATGCGATGGGAGTAGTCGGAACAATCTATGATGCCCAGTATCCTCCTTTCAAAATCAGTCGGCTGCGTCATCCGTCGCGCTTTCCCAACCTCTACGACGGGACCGGCAAGAATGTGCTGATGAACGAAGCGGACATGTGGGTGGATCCTGCCAGCGCCAACTGCCGGATTCATTACCGCCACTCCGCCAGCGCCAATGTCCTTTACGCGGGAGGGAATGTCTCCAACTCCCGCCGCTGCCGGCCGTTGACCAACGGCACCAACGGCAACTGGACCAGTGCCTATGAGCTGCAGTGAGAACACTGTGTCTGCAACACGAGAAATGACCAATCTGTTTCATATAAAATCTGCAACAATCCAGACAGAAAGAATTTCCATGAAAAAACCGCACTCCTGTTCACCCTGTTCTGCACCGTTCTCCTCACTGCGGAGGCAGGAACTACCCTGCGGCTGGTGCCACTCTTCCGCGGCTGCTCCTATTACTGGCGCGGCGAGGCGTCCGGCACGGTTACTCCGTTTTTCCGAGCGATTGATTCCACCCGATGGAGTGCCGGGATTCCGCCCGTTCACGACCGCGACCGGAAGGAGTACCGCGGCAGTATCGTCCATCTGGAGGAGGATCGCGCCTATGAGTTCGAACTGCGCGACGCGAAGGGAAAGCTCCTGCCGGGGAGCCGCGGCACCTTCCGCACCTGGAAGAGCGCCGTGCCGGTCGCACGGACCGTCGTGCTCGACGAAAGCAACTTCGACGGCCATCTGGAAATCACGGTGAAAGGGCGTCCCGACGGCTGGATCCGCTACACCGCGAAGCCGGGCTTCGTTCTGACCAATCCCCGGCAGGCGGCGAACAAGGAGAAGACCATCGCGCACGACAATTCCGACGCGATGATCAACCTCCGCAATGCCGAATACATTCTGATCGACAACTTGACGGTGCGCGGCGGCATGTCGCATGTGATCCACGTGGAGAACTCTTCGCATATCCGGATCGCCAACTGCGACATCGCCGGCTGGGGCCGTGTCGGCGTGCAGCGGTTCGACCGGAACGGACGGTTCTTCCCGGTCGGGGTTCCGGTGCCGGAGGACTACTACGGAATCAACTTCGACGCGGCGATCCACCTCAAAAAAGCGCAAACGTGGTCATCGAGCGCAATTACATCCACGACCCGCTCTCCCGCGCCAACAGCTGGCTGTACGCCCATCCAGCCGGTCCGGAGGCGGTCGCCGTGCAGATGGTGCGGAACACCGTGCTCCGCTACAACGACTTCATCGGCAGCGATGAACACCGGTTCAACGACGCGGTCGAAGGCATGGGGAACTTTCACCCGCAGGGCGGCTTCAACACCGATGCCGAAATCTACGGAAACTTCATGATCTTCTGCAACGACGACAATATCGAACTCGATGGAGGGCAACAGAATGTGCGTTGTTTCCGCAACCGTTTCGAAGGGGCGCTCTGCGGGGTCAGCATTCAGGGCTGCATGACCGGGCCGAGCTACCTCTATGAAAATCTCACTTCGGAGATGGGGGATGAGCAGGGAACAACCCAGCTGATTCTGAAAACCGCTTCCCGCCGCAGCGGAAAATATGCAGCTTCGTATGTGTTCAACAACACTTTCTCCGGCAAAGGGAAAGGAACCGATGTGCTGGAACATCACCGGCTGATCTTGTACAACAACATCTTCGACGGAGCGGGGAACCGCATCGCCCACGCGGACCGCCCGACGGCCGAACTCGCCTGCAACCTGCTTCCCGACGGTCCGGCGCCCCGGTTTCTGGATGCCGCCCGCGGCCGTTACGAACTTGCCGCGGATTCCCCTGCCCGCGGTCGAGGCAAAGTGATTCCCAATTTCACCGGCCCGGGACCGGTCGATATCGGCGCGTTTCAGAGCGCCTCGCCTGCTCCGCTGCCGGAACGTCCGCTGCCGGTCCGGCTGGACTGCGGAAAAATCCGGTTCAAAGCGGGAGAAACCTTTGCCAAGGTCACCGCAAAGGGGACGGGAAGCGGTTTTTCCGGCCGTTATCGGATCGCGAAAAACCATGACTTCGACTGGTTCACCGTCACGCCGGATTCCGGCACGCTGAAATCGGGCGATCAGGTCACCTTCACGATACAGACCCGGCCGGAACGATTCCGGGAGCGGCCGCTGATGCACGGCGCGTTTCTGATCCGATTTGAGGATGGCCTGTCGCGCCCGGTCTCGGTCTACGCCGAAACCGGCTGGGAGATGCCGCTCAAGCCGCATAAACCGGGCGACGTGGCAATCTACCTGAATCCGGAAAAGGCGGATAAGAAGAAGAAATTTCCCCGGGTAAATCCGGCTCACGGCCCGGAAGAGGATGGCTGTGTGGAATTTCCGGCCCGGGCGAAACCGGAACAGGCGGGCTCGCCGTATCTTCTGGAATTCGAATTCGAAGTGCCGAAAGAGGGATACTACGGTCTCTTCGTCCGGGCGGACGTCCCCTCCCCCGCCGGAGCGCATGACTCCTTCTTCTATGCCTTTGACGACCAGCCGATGATATTCGGAGGTTTTGCAGGAGCGAGAACCGGTCGCAAACACTGGTACATGGTGGGGCAATCCTCCGGTCACCAGGAGACCCGGAGCGCCTTTCATCTTACCCGCGGACGCCATCGGCTCCGCATCTCCCCCGGGAATCGACCCGGATCGGTCTCATCGCCGTGACCGACAACCACTACGCTTTCGAGTTGAGAGAATAAGAAGTGTCTGAAGCGGGAATTTCACCATTCCCGCTTCGAATGCGACGAAAAAAGGTTCGTTTTTAACGAAACGCCGTTGACAATGTCACACTCCTGCGATATACTTATTTTTGGCGGATTTGCAAAGCTCTCTCCGGGGAAATGATCCGCCGCCCTGCCGGAAATCGGACCGATTCCGGCGAATCATGCTGAAACAAGGAAAGGGAAAAACATGAAGAGAGTGTTCTTGCCCCTGCTCGCTGCCGGAACCGTTTCTGCGGTTCTGTCTGCCGGGGAACTTGCCGACCTGCGCGCGGAGTACCGCGACAACCAGCTCTTTCTGCAATGGCGGGAAAACAACCTGTCGAAAGAGGCCCGGCTGACCGTCTGGCGCAGCACTGCGCCGATCACCCGGGAAAATCTCCCGTCGGCAGAACCCGTCGCCGATCTGCTCAATCCCGGCAGTGCGCGCGACTGGTGGCAGGACGTCGACTCATTCTACGTCCGCAAAGGGAACGACAAGAAGAGCGAGGAGATCTTCGCCGGAGACGTCGCAGAAGCCGGTGCGCAGAAGAAAACCATCCCCGGATTTGTCATCAAAGAGAACGGCAAACCGCTCGATCCCCGTTCCGGTCTGCATGTCCACACCCCGGAAAAGCCGGGCACCTTCCACTATGCCGTCAGCTGGAAAAAGGGTTTTCACGGTGCGCCGGAACAGCTGCTCCCGCTCGCTGCGCCGGTCACGGTCACCGCGCCGGGCAAGGCAGCTCCCATCCGAATCAGCGGCCGCAAACTTGCCGCCGGCTGCGCCAAAGGACTGCCGCTGATCGTTCAGCTCCACGGCCGCGGCGGCGGAGCCGGGGTCGATTCGAAGGGGCGGGCGCGCGGCACCCATCTGATCTTTCTGGATCGCTCGCTCGGCTGGCGCGAAGGACTGCCGGTCAAATTCAACCTCTCGCTCCGCAAAGATTGCCTCCAGATGGAGCTCTTCGACCGGGTCTGGATCGGGCGCGTCATGAAGGGAAAAGAGGTTGCTGACGCCCGCGACAAGGTTCCGGCCATCTCCACCTTCTGGCTCGGTTACAACGTCAACATCGGCGAAAGCAACCTCGGGCCGGAGTTCCGAGTCGACAACTACTCCGAGCGGATCATTCTTCATCTGATCCGCTGGGCGCAGGAATATCTCGGAACCGATCCGGCGCGCACTTATGCGGTCGGCGGTTCGATGGGCGGCAGCGGCGCGGTACAGCTGGCGACCCATTTCCCAGATGTGTTCGCCGCAGTCCGGGCCGATGTGCCGGTTTACAGCTACACATGGCTGCGCAGCAACCGAATAGCGCCGAGCGCCATCCGGCTGGTCTGCAGCTGCGGCCCTTTTCCGCTAAGAATCCGGCGCGCCTGCCAGACGGTCGCGATCTGCTCGATTACGGCAGCGGCGCGGAAGAACATCGCGCGTCCCGAAATCGACATGCCGCCCATCTTCGCCACCAACGGCCGCAACGACTGGTCCATTCCCTGGGGGAACAATCCCCCCTTCTACCGGGCGGCCAACGAAGCGCGTCAGGCGTTTCAGGTGTTCTGGAACGGCGGCGACCACGGCATGACCCGCGCCTGTCCGAAGGATATGCGCCCCTCAATCAGGAGCTTTTCCGCTACCGGCTCGACCGCTGCTTCGTCGCCTTCAGCAACTCCAGCGACAACAAGGATTATGGGGACGGCGACTCGAAAAAAGGTGACACGGTCGGCTGGATCAACCGGGGACTCTCCTTCGGCGAGGTAAAGGAGACACCGAACCGCTGCGAAGTGACGCTACGCGCCGCGCATCCGGAAATGCGTTACCCGGTCCATGCCGACGTCACGCTGCGCCGCCGCCAGCAGTTCCGTCCGGCTCCGGGCAGCACGATCCAAGTGACCGTCAACGGAAAAACCACCGCGATGCGTGTCCCCGATGGTCCGCTGACCATCCCCGGCATCGTCTTTGCCGACAGCAAGCCGGTGACGCTGCTGCTGGAACAATAACGATCTCTCGTTTCAGTGCCGGAGCGGGAAGCACTGTGCCTTACTCCGGCAATAACGTCCTGCCTCCGGCGCGCCTCGTCCGGAGTTCCCGGGGCGAGGCGTTGAAACGCTTCCGGATCACCCGGAAAAAGTAGGTACGGTCGGCAAATCCGCTCCGCGCGGCGACCTCCCGCATAGGCAGACTCGTGCCGCGGATCAGCTCCAGCGCGTGACCGCAGCGCAGCTCCGCAATGTATTCCGACGGAGTCACGCCAAGCGCAACACGGAAAATACGAAACAACGTCACCCGGCTGAGCTGCAGCTGTTCGGCCAGCGCGTTCACGTTGAATGCCGGGTCGCTGTGGTAAAGACGGCAGCGTTCCATCGCGATCTCCGCTATTTTTTTCCGCCTGCGGTTCCGGTTCGCGGCACTCCACCGCGTGCGCGAGAATGTCGCAAACCAGCGCCACCATCTTCCGCCACTCGAAAACGGTCCGGACATGCAGCCCCTGTTCGAATTCGTCGAAGAGCCGTTCCGGACATCTCCCCGCAGCAATCGGGTGATGAGGAATCCGGTAGGACTCCATGAAGGTGCGAGCACTCTCTCCGTCGAAGGTGAGCCAGCGGTAGATCCAAGACGACGAACAGCTTTCCGACACCCAGCTGTCGAATGGAAGCAGATAGAAGAAATCCCCTTCTCTGAAATCGAATATTCCGTACATGGTTTCGAAGCGTCCCCGCCCCTTCACCCCCAGAAAAGGTGCACCATCGGCTTCTGCCTGCCGGATTCCTCCCGCCGGAATCCCTCTCGTAATCAAAACAGCCGCAGGAACGCGGATAGAACGGCAGCGCCAGACGCGGCAGGTTTTCCACCGACGGGCGGGCACTGCCGAACGAAGTGGAATGAGTGTACCAGCTGTGTACATTGGTATGTAACATAAGTTAACTTTTCAGAAACATTTATTCTCTTGCTGTTTCTTTGATATTGTAGTATAATATAAAGAGAAGTTCAGATAAAAGCAATCGGCAACATAAAAATTTTTTTACAAAATGAAACAAATTTCATTCGACAGCTCCGGGAAAAAGTTCCTGCTTCAGACGTCGGACAGTTCGTACGGACTGGGAATCTCTCCTGCAACCGGCTTCCCGGTCCACCTCCACTTCGGGGAAAAACTGCGTACGCCGGATGAACTGCCCGCCCCGGAGGAGGTGCAGAATCTCCCCCGTATCCGGGAGACGCGGCGGCGGCACACTTTTCTGGAGTATCCGGCGTTCCACTCGGCGCACTATACGGAAAGCTGTCTGCTGGCGCTCCATTCCTCCGGCGCCCGGGGGACGCGACTTGAATTCGATTCATTCCGGCTGCGGGAAGAAGCGGATTCCGAAACACTGGAACTTCTTCTTGTCGATAGACTTCATCAGCTTTTCGTCACACTCGTCTACACCGTCTACCCGGATTCGCCCCTGCTCGACCGCCGGGCAGTCATCCGCAACGGCGGCACTGCACCGGTCACGTTGCGACAGGCGTTCTCCGCGTCGCTCCCCCTCCCTGGAGCGACACACCGTACCGGATCACCCACCTCTACGGGCGCTGGGCGGCGGAAGGGCAGATCGCCCATACCGTTCCGGAGGCGGGGAAACTGGTTCTGGAGAGCCGCACCGGCCTCTCCGGCCCCTTCGCCATGCCGTTCTTCGCGGCGGATGACGGTTCCGCCACCGAGGGAAACGGCTCCCTCGTATTCGGCACGCTCCAGTGGAGCGGCAACTGGAAGATCGTCTTCGAGCGGAATGACAGCCTCAACAGCGTCGTCTCCGGCGGAATCAACGATTTCGATTTTCAGTGGAATCTTCTCCCCCGGCGCCGTATTCGAAACGCCGACGTTCACCTTCGGCTTCACCGGACACGGGTTCGGAGAGATGTTTCGGCAGATTCACCGCCACATCCGCACCCGCATCGAGCCGGAATGTACCCGCAACCGGGTCATGCCGCTGCTCTGCAACACCTACGGGGCCTTCCGCTCCGGCGAGAAGATGAACGCCGCCAACACCGAGCTTGCCATCCGGAAGGCGGCAGAGATCGGCGCCGAACTCTTCGTCTTCGACGCCGGCTGGCAGGAAACGCTCGGCGACTGGATCGCCCACCGGGAGAAATTTCACGGCACCATCCGGCCCCAGGCGGAACTGGCACACCGGCTCGGCATGAAGTTCGGCGTCTGGGCGGAACTGGAGTCCGCGGACCGGGCAAGCTCGATCTTCCGCAACCACCGGGAGTGGTTCATGCAGTATCCCGACCAGTTCCCGGCCGACGACGAACTCGACGACTCCGCTTCGGGCAGAATGCTGCTCAACCTCACGCTCCCCGAGGTGGAAGAGTACCTCTACCGGGCGCTGGATTCGCTCATCCGGGAAAATGAACTCGATTACTTCAAGCTGGATATGAACCGCCTCTTCACTCATCCCGGCAGCCCTGCCGCTCTGCCGGAGGGAGCGCAGAGTTTCTGCGTGCGGTATGTTCAGGCGCTCTACCGGATCTTCGAGCGCATCCGGCGGAATTATCCGAACCTGCTGCTGGAGAACTGCGCCTGCGGCAACTTCCCGCTCCGACTGGGGGTTCGACCGCTTCGCCTCCCGGATCAACCGCAGCGACAATCAGGAGGGGCTCGACATGCTCAAACTGCACGAAGGGTTCCTCTGCCTCCATCAGACCAAAGCGGCCGGCGGCGGCTGTCACATCAGCGATCACTATTTCTTCGACTTCAATCAACGGGAGGTGCCGCGCCGTTTTCAGGCATTCGCCGGTATGCTCGGTTCGCTCAGCATCGGTGTGGATCTCACCCGGGCCGATCCGGAAACCATGGAGTCGCTTCGCCGGTATGGCGCCCTCTACAAGAAACTTCGCCCGACGGTTCAGAACGGCCTCTACTATCGAATCGCCTCCTGTTACGATCACCCGTACGCCTGTTATGAATTCGTCGCCCCGGACCGCTCCGAAGCGGTGGTTTTCTTTTCGCCCACGGCCTCCAGCTCCAGCAGCGGCTCCCCGCTTTCCGGCTTCGCGGTCTGGATGACCAGTCCCGCTACACGCCGACCCTCTACGGCGCGCTCGCCGGTGACGGCTGTACTCCGACAGAACTCCCGGAACGTCTCGGGCGTCAACTTGCCGTCTTCGGTATCGATATGCAGTTACATGGTGATCTGGATTGCCGGATCGTACATCTCAAACGAAAGGATGATTGAACATGATGCAGCCAAATCGACACGACAACCGGATTTTCACCCTCATTGAACTCCTGATCGTGATCGCGATCATCGCGATTCTGGCCTCGCTGCTGCTGCCGGCCCTGAACAAGGCCAGAACCCGGGCCCAGAGCATCGCCTGTCTCAACAATCTGAAGAGCATCGGCATGGGATTCAATCTCTACGCCGACAGTTACGCCGACTACTACCCCTCGATGGGCTACTCCTCCGACCATATCGGCAAATACTGGCACCGCACATTGCTGTTGACCGGCGTGCTGGGAGAAGGGAAAAAGGAGGCCACACTGCGCGCGAGCGGAACCGCCGATCCCAACGCGATCTCCACACTGCGGCACGGCGTCTTTCTCGATCCCGGCGATGCCGATCCCCGAACCGTCAGCACTTCGGCGGTCAACGATTTCCTGAGCTACGGAGCGAATCGAGGCATTATTGGAATAGACCGGGAAGGTTATGAACACTATATTCGGCGTAATAATTTACTCCCCCGGCCGCCCCTGCGGCAACGGAGAAAGCTGCCGGTACGGCAAAGTTGTCCGCAAAAGCCCCTCGGAGATCATTCTGGTCGGAGAATCGGGAAGATCCGCGCAACGCTACCTGTTCACCTTCTGGGATGAAAACAAGCCGCCATTCGGCCCGGATGAACCGCAATTCGGCCTCGCGGTCCGCCATGGTTGGGCCTGCAACTTCGTTTTTGTCGATGGACGAGCAGCAGCCATCCGGCTTCCGCTCACCAAAAACAGGCTTTCCTTCGAGCATACCGACAAACTTTAAGAGGTTGTGTATGAAAAAATTATTTCTATTTTTCACCCTGAGTTCTTCTCTTTGCCTGTCGGCGACGGAAATTCAGTTCCGCGGCGCCAATCTGACCGATGAACACGGCACACCGCAGTTTCTCGCCGGAACCGAATACAGCTATGTCGCCGGCGGAAAATCAAACTTTACGGCAAGCTCTGGCGCGGCAAATACCCGGAACGTTACCGCTATCTCTACGAGACCAGCCCCTGTCAGGCGTACTTTGAATCCATCGGATTCAACACACTGCACATCACCAGTTTCCCGTTGGTGATCTCCGCGCTCTTCCCAGACTACACACCGGCGCAGCTGAGCCGGATTTTCGAGTTCTATCAGGAGGGGGCTGATCAAACATAACCTCGGTGCGATTAAAAAGATGTGGGGCATTCAGCCTTACCGTGATTTCATGGCGGTCGTGGATTCACTCAAAACCATGCCCTACTATATCGACCTGTACAGCGGAGCTCTGGGCGTACTGACATCGAACCGAAAGGCCGCGCTCACTCTGCTGCCGGAAGAGGCACTGGCAGACCCCGGCGCCCACTCCTACTTTTCGATCCGTTACAATCTGGGGCATCCCGCAGGACGCGAGGCGGTGAAAAAGGTCTTCCAGCTGGAAATGGAACTCTTCCGCAACGCTGGAGTCCGTCCCTATATGTACAAGATTTTCAACGAACCGAACTACCGCAATTTCTCGCCGCACAATGTGAAACACCTCTCCGCCTGGCTGAAGGAGAAATTCGGTACGGTTGAAGCGATGAACCGGGCGTGGAACAGCACCTACCCATCGTTCAGCGCCCCCTCCCCGCTCCCGAAATCGCCGCAGTACCACTTCGGCGCGGCGATTGAATACGCCAAACTGCAGGAGAAACAGCTGGTGGATCTCGCCGTCGAACTGCGACAACTCGTCCGCTCGATCGACCGGAAACCGGTCATTCTCCAGCTGCTCGGCGGCGAACACGCCATGAGCATCGCGCACGGCTGCAATATCTTTGAACTGCAGTCACGCATGGATGCCATCACCCCCGGCACCGGAAATTTCTGCTTCGATGCCGCCGAAGATTACAATGCGGCCACCCCGTTCCGGGAGACGCTCGCCGTTTCCCGGAATCTCAAAATTGCCCTGCTCCGCCACGCCCTCTACTACCCGCTGGCGAAGGACAAGGTCTACCTCAACACCGAAGCGTACATCGCGGAAAACAAGGCGGATAACTTTCAGGCGGTTCTCTGGCGGGAACTCGCCCTCGGCCGACAGCAAGTGCTCTTCTGGAGCTGGTTCGGCATGGAGCCGCCGGGGAAACGGATGCCGAAATTCGCCCTGCTCAACCCCGGGGTGCAGCAGCCACAGGAGCTGGAGGCGATTCCGCGCTTCCGCAAAGCACTCGAGCCGATCTCAGACCTCTTTCTCGACCGGAAAAACAAACTCTTCGCGCCGCAGGTCGCTTTTCTCTACTCCTATCCGACGCTGCGGGTCACCGGAATCACCGGAAATCAGGCCCCCTGTCTCTTCGCCACACTGCCGTTCCTCGCCGCGCTCCACTTCCGTCACGTCGACTTTGCCGGCGTCTTCGAGGAGAATCTGGCGGCGGAGCTGGATCGCTACAAAATTCTGATTCTCGGCGACGTCACCCACATCAGCGAGGAAACCCACAAGCAACTGAAACAGTATCTTGACAAGGGCGGTATCCTCGTCGCCATGGGCGGAGAGTTCCGGCTAAGCGAATACGGAGTCCCCTTTGCCGATCCCCTGATCGATTTCCGGCGCACTCCGCTCCGGGAGATGTACGGCAGGATTCCGGAGTTCGACATCCCCGCCTCGCTCAAATGGAAGATTTCCACCGCTCCCGGCTGGGAGGTGCGCGGCACATTGAACGGTGCTCCGGCCGTTCTGCGAAAGCGGTTCGGCAAGGGGAACTGTGGTTCCTCAACGCCGACATCGGCGACTATGCGCTCACCGCGGTTCTCGACCCGCTGCTGAAACAGTGCGACATCCGGCCTTACGCCACAGTGCTCAAACCGGATCAGGAGGAACCGATGCCCAACATCGAAGTGTTCCCCCTTCCGCAAGCGGACCGCGCACGGGGAGTTGAACGGCTATCTGCTCTTCAATCAGAACCGGGAAAGCTGCTGTTTCCGCATCGCGGCGCCGGGAATCCAAGACACGGTGTTCGAACCGGTTTCCGGAGAACTTTACCCTGTTGAAAACGGTTTTGTGACCGTTCGGCTGAGCAATCGCGAATGCCGTGTGCTGGTCGCCGGCGACAAGGCGAAGTGGGATGAAACGCTTCCCCGCGCCGACGGAGAAGTCCCCGGAACAGCTCCGCAAAGAGACGGAACAACTCGTCCGGAAAGAGCGTCTGCGGGCGCCGTTCCGCAAATCGTTTCCGCTCGACCTGAAGGCGGTGGCGAACTCCGGCTTCGACAACGCCCAGAAGTGGGCGACCGACTCCGCGCTCGTCGACTCGAACCATCGTTATCTGAGCAACGTGCCGTTCCACACGCAGCGGTTCGGCGACATCTTCTTCGACATCATCCGATTCGACTTCAACGACAACCGCAGCTGCCTCGCCCTGCGTTCGAAACGCAATCCGGAATATCCGGCCCAGGTGACCGTTCCGGTCGGTCGGAAATGCGGCGACTTCGCCATCCTGCAGACCTGTGTCGGCGGCAAACCGGGCGATGCGGTTCTCAAATACCGCATCCGCTATGCCGACGGCACGGTTCAGGAGAAAACCGCCGTCAAAGGGGTGGAGATCGGTGACTGGAAGATCGACGCCAATCCCGCCGCGCTGCGGAAAACCGCTGTATGGAGCGATGAGGAACGTTATGGATTCTTCCTCTACGAACTGCCGAATCCATTCCCGTCAAAAACCGTTGCCGCGCTGGAACTTCTCTCCTGTGAAGGAGACGGGACCGCGGTGATCTGCGCCATCTCCGCGCTGGAGACGATCTTCACCCGGGAGTATGCGCACGCGGTGCCGTTCAAGGAGCTGTTTCCGGTCCTGAAGCAGCCGAAGCCGGACGAACGGAACGGCTGGTTCGGTGACGAATTCCGCTCCGACCGGAACTACGTGGAGTTCGCCACGCAGGACGGAAAACCGCATCCATTGTTCGATACGCCGGAGAAGATCGACCGGGCGGTGTTGCGCGGCTCGGTCCGGCTGGACCGGGACGCCACCGGGAAAAAGCACAATCTAAGCTGGCTCTCCATGGTCTTCCCCCGGCTCCCATGCGAAACTCTATATGCACTCTCTGGGAATCATCAGCAACTGCACCGCCAACCGCGACGGCGACCACTGGATGGAATTCGAAATTCCGCTCAAGGAGCTGCGCGGCAAGGATGTTTCCGCGCTCACCGGATTCGTCCTCTTCCCCGGTCGCCAGACCGAAGTGGTCAAGCACTTCCGCAACCTCCGGCTGGAGTACTGACGATGAACCAGAGGCAACCACAAAAAAACAAAATGAAACTCTCGATACTCTGTTTCTGCTTCTGCGGGCTCGTATCCGTCACCCGGGGCCGAATACGGGAAACCGATTCCGTTGAAACGGATTCCCGGCGTGACCGAGGGGGCGATGGCCGCGGAACTGTACCGGAACACCCTCTATGTGGCGGGTTCGCGGGGAACCCTGTTCGCGTTTGACGTTTCCCGGCCAGCGGAACCGAAGCCGATTTCAAAGCTCCGGGTTCTGAAAAGTTCCCGCCAGCTGGCGATCCGGAATGGAATTGCCGCGGTCACCGGCCGCCAGCACGGAATCGCGTTTGTGGATGTCCGCAATCCCGCCCGTCCGGAACTTTTTAAGCCGCTATCATTCCGTCGAACTGGCAACCGGCATCGACCTGACGCCGAAATACGCCTATGTCAGCAATCGCGTTTACGGTGTGGGAGACGGTCGATCTCTCCGATCCGCGCCGCCCCCGTCATCTCGGCAATCTGCTGACCCGCGAGGCGCAGTCGGTCAAAGCCTACGGCAATCGGGTGTTCATCGGCGACTGGGCGGCGGGCAAAATTCTGATTGCGGACGCGTCGAACCCGGCACACCTGATTCCACAGGGAACATTGCAGCTGGATGGTTACGGCGACGGTCTGGATGTGCGCGGCACTCTCGTTTTCGCCTCGACCGGGCATCATCGCAAATCCGGTCCGGCGAAGGATCGACCGGGCAACGGGCACGGCCTCGAAGTGTGGGATGTCAAAGATCCGCTTCACCCCTCGCGGCTCTCCCGTTTTTCCTTTCCCCCGTTTCTACAATCTCGGCAACGACTACTGGAGCGTGCGGGTTTCCGGGGATTACGCGTTCTGCGCCGACACCCACAACGGCTTTTTCGTTCTGAACATCGCCGATCCGGCAAAACCGTTCTGCATCGGCCATGCCAGACTGGAAGAGGTCCTCGAGCCGAAGCGGTACGATGCCCACGGCAAGCAGCTGCCCGACTCCCGTCTGGCGGACGCGGTGAGCAGTCTGGCCGTCGGGAACGGCGTCGTCTATCGACCGGAATCAAGACGGGCCTCTATCTCGCGGAACTGCCGGGCATCGCCGTCCCGCGGCAGGAAGAGGCGGTTCCGGAGACAAAGGCGGTTCCGGAGAAACTTCCGGAACCGAAGGGATTCGCCGGTTTTCGTCCGGCGGGAATGGTCCGCGCGGCGGCCGTTTCCGGCGCTGTCGCCTTTCTGGCAGCTTCAGACGACGGCATTCACAGTGTTCGGCTCGGTGAACGGGAAATCACCCCGTTGCAACACTATCCGCAACGCTTCGCCTTCGACGCAAAGGTCCGCGGCAACACCTTGTATGTGGCGGAAGATCTTGATGGACTCGGCGTTTACGAAATTCAAGACAACGGCGTTCTCAAGCGGAAGGCAGCCGTTCCCATGCCGTGGAACCGGAGCTGTCAGCAGGTCTGGGCGCCGAAAGGAAGCGATCTGGTCATCGTATCGGACCACGGCGGATCGATTTTCTTTCTGGATGTTTCCAACCCGCAAAAAGGCGAAGGAGGTGTTTCGGCACAATCAGGTCGGGATCATCTATTCCGATCTCATGACCCAGCAGCTGATCGGAGGACGTTATCTCTTTTTCAACTGGCATCACAGCGGCTACGCCTGGTACGATCTCTCGGGAGAAAAACCGGTCCCGGCAAACTGGAAACGGTTCCGCTTCGCCTCGCATCTGGACGGCGCGGCAAGTCTGGGGACGCGCTGTCTCGCGGTCGCGAACGGCGGATACTATCTGCTGGAAGCCAATCAGGGCGGCCTCCCCGCCGACTGGCAACGGGTCAGTCTGCCGGGCGTGAAACTCGGCGGCATCCCTTCGGTGGATGGCGACACGCTGGTCCTCTCCAGTCGTCGGACGGGAGAGATCACGGTTCTGGACATCCGCGACCCGCTCCGGCCGCGACTGGACAAAGAGCGTTCGCTGACGGTTCCGGGGCTCCCCGGGACGGTGAGCTTCTTCCGGCACCGGATGGTGATTCCGGCCGGATACGCGGGGCTATATCTGGAACAGAGCCGGGAGAATCGGGAAACTGTCTCCCGATAGATTCCCGGCGCGTTCCTCGTATCACCGCGCGATCCGGTGCACGCCGGGGGGAGTGTGCGGCGAAGCGGCTCCCGCTCCCGGCAGTTCCAGCTCCGCAGTCGTCCCTTCCGGCACCAGCAGCCGCAGTTCCGAACCGTTGAGCGCCAGGGCGATCTCGCCGTGAGGAGTCGGCACCACCGCCTCCACCTCCGCCAGCTCCACCGGATTCGGCGCCACCCGGAAGCGGCGGAATCCCGGCTCCAGCGGCTTGATTCCGGCGATCTCCGCCGGCAGCAGCGCACACGGTCCGGCGGTCCAGCCGTGGCAGAAGCTGACGTACAGCGCCCGGGCCCGCGGATCGGTTACGACCGGATAACTCCCCGGCGAAGCGTAGAACCCCTCATAGAGCGTGTCCGCACCGGTATCGAGCAGAGCGCCCCATTCCCGGCGGATCAGGTCAAGCGCCTCCCCGGCCTCTCCCGGGCGAAGAGAAGTTCCAGAAGTTCATAGAGACTGGTGGAGGAACGTCGCAAGCCCGGTTCCTCGAAGATCGATGTTTCGCGCATCAGCTTCTCCACCGCCACTTCCGTCCGTTCGACGAGAGCCCGGTAATGGAGAATCCGCTCCGGCTCATCTGCAAGGAGCGCCACCTCAAGCGCGGTCCGAAGTGCCCGAAGATAGATCCAGTTCAAGTAAGGAGACCGGCCAACCGCCTTGTTCAGCACGATCATCCAGCTCGGCATGGGGTTCTCAGGAATGTCGATCAATCCGTCTTCTCCGGCCCGTGCGGAGAGCCACTCCACCGCGGCGAAGAGATTCTGCCGCAGCCGCAGAAGAAATGCGTCATCCCCGGTGAACAGCCGGTAGTCGTGAAACGCGATCACCCACCAGGCGACGTAATCCCACAGGATGGAAGAGCCCTCCCCCATCGCCGACGGAATCGCGCCGTCGGCGTACTGCACCGAGGCGATCTCCTCCCAGCAGAAGCGGAAAAGCTCCTGATCGCCGAAGAGATAGTAGTTGTAAAGCGCCTCCGCCCGGGTGTCCCCCACCCAGAGAAAACGGTCGCGCTTGACACCGTCGAGATAGTACTCCTGCATGCAGAGGTGAAGGGTCTTCCGCCCCGCCTCCCAGATCCGGTTGAGCAGCGGGTCGGAACAGTGGAAGTAGCCGCGGTACGACACCGGATAGAGGCTGGCGCGCACGGAGAATTCGGAGAGCTCCGCACCCTGCGGCGTGTCGAAGAGTTCGATCCGGACGAAGCGGAATCCCACCCGCTGCCGACTCTCATACTCCTGCACGCCCGCGCCGAGCATGACCTCCTCAATCAGCATCCGGTGGAGCAGCTGATCCCGGGCCGGTTCGGCGAGACACTCCGCAAGGCTCTCTCCGTAGCGGATTCGGAGCCGGGCCCCCTTCGGCGACGCACAGCGGAACCGCAGAAACCCGACCGTCTCCGCCCCGAAGTCGAGCAGGAAGAACGGCCCCTCATACCGGCCGGAGCACTCCAGCTGAAACACGCCTTCCGCACCGGCGGCGACACCTTCCGCCTGAGGATAGGCAACCACGTGCGCAAGCGGCGCGGGCCGGTCATTCCAGCTGTGCCGATAGCCGTCACCGACGATACCGGCCAGCTCCGGCGGCGCCTCCTCCGCAGGATTCCGCATCCGGAAGAACGGCGAATCGACCGCTTTCGGAATCTCTCCGACGAAAAACGGTGAACCTTGCAGACAGGGGATCACCCGTTCCGGATGATCCCCGGCATGCCCCGCCACTGCGGCAATCCCGCATGCCGGAGCGGCACAATCCGTGCCCCGGACCAGCCGCGGTCGTCAAACTCCGGCAGAATCCACCCCCACTTCTCACAATCCGACGCCCGCCAGTTCCCGTCGGAAACCAGATTGACCACGCCGTCGCAGCAGAGTTCCAGAGAACACCCCCGGTGTCCGGAGTGGTTGACGACGTGGACCGCCGCCAGATTCTCCCCGGCACGCAGAAACGGCGTAACCTCGTAATCGCGGGTGTTGTTCCACTCATCGACCACCGCGACCAGCCGCCCGTTGAGAAAGAGCTCGTATCCGGTATCGGAAAAAATCCGCAGCACAGCGCGGCGCGGCCTTTCAGTCAGCTGGAAGCGGCGCCGCAGAAACGCCTCCTTCGCTATGCGTCCCCAGATCGGTTGAACGGAAATCATCGACATTGCCATGTGACTGCCCCCTGTCCCAGTGTTTGAAAAAAAGGATCGTTGTTCATCGCTTCCCGGACCGCCGTTCGCTCCTCCGGCACGAGAAAACGAACCGGAGCAAGCAAATCGCGCGTTGCTCCGCCGGGATCGCCCATCACCTCAAGAAGAGCTTCCGCCAGAAGCTCGACATACGCCCGAAATCCCGGTACGATCGATCCATCCGATCGGGCAAGCGGCATAAACGGCAGACTCCAGGAGTCGATCCAGAGCGGGGAACCGCCCAGCTGTTCCCGGAGAGATCCGCCGTCGATTCCGGCAAACGAGATCAGCGCATCCGGCTGAAAATGCCGCAGTTCGGCGACGATCCCCGTCACCGGCCGCAACGCCGTTCCACAGCGGAACGAGCGAAACCGCATCCCCGCGGCCTCCCACTCCGGCACCGACAGAAACTCCCGTTCGCCGTAACCGCCGGAATCGGTGAGCAGCGCGACCCGCTTTACGCCGCGCCCGGCAAGGTAGTGTGCCGTCTGCGTCAAAGCCCCCCGAGATCATATCGGACACAGTGAAACGGATGGTCCGGATGGTATTCCGCGAGGAATACCGGACAGGCGGCGGCACAGCGCCGCAACGGTTCTTCAACATATTCCGGATGAAGCGTGTAGACCAGTGCGTCGACATCGAGCTGCATCATGGATTCGAGAAGTTCCCGTTCCCGCTCCGGTTCATACCGGGTGATGCCGAGAATGACGCGATATCCGGCATCCTCGAGCCGCGTCATCAGAGATTCCGCAAAACAGGAGGCGACCGGTCCGGAAATCCGCCCCAGAATCACGCCGACGATATGGCTTCTGCCACCCCGCAGCAGCTGTGCCGCCCGGTTCGGACGGTATCCGAGCGAACGGATTGCCTCGTCGATCCGCTGTTTCGTCTCTTCCGAAATCCACACCTTCGGATTCCGGTTGAGATACATCGAAACCAGCGACCGGGAAACTCCCGCGCGCTCCGCCACATCCCGCGCCGTCACTTTGCGAATCGACATGCACGCCTCCTTATATGTCACGTGTCATATTAATGATACACCACCTTCTTCAAAAATCAAATCCGTTGCGATGGAATCCGGAATTTTTTCTGTCGATCCAGCAGAAAACAGTCGCTTGAGAAAAATTAAAATGTAATATTACATAAACATAAACGATATTTTCACGTTGAAAAATAACAATATCAAAGTATTTTTTACATTTTTTATCATCTGCTGTTGACATTGAGGATCCTCTGTGGTAAAATTAATATGGAAAAAATTAAGGAGGTGAAATCATGCCGGCAAAACAGGCAGTGACGATCAGTGACGTAGCGAGACAGGCGGGACTTTCGGTCGCGACGGTTTCGCGGGCACTGAACCGCAGTCCCAAGCTGGATCCACAGACGGCGAAGCGGGTGTTCGAAGCGGTGGAACAGCTGGGCTACAACGCGGCCCCGATCACCGGGAGGGCGACGGAGCGCTCCAGGATGCGGGAAAAATGTTACACGGTCGAGGTGATTCTTTCGCCGCAGCCGGAGCAGAAAGACATGCTGCAACTCAACTTCTTCAGCAACGTCTACACCGGGATCCAGAGCTTCTTCCTTCAGGCGGGCAATATCACGACCGGACTGGTCACCTGGGACTGCTCATGGGGGCAGATCTCCGACCTGCCCCCCGCATTGACTGGAACGGCTGAAACGGGCCGATGCCATCATGCTTGCCGGAGACCTCGCCGTCGAACTCACCCTCGCGCTGCGCGAGTTCACCCCCAACCTCATCGCGATCTTCAGCAATGAGATGAATACTCTGCCGATCGACTCGGTGGCCAACAACAACTTCATGGCGGGCATGGAGGCGGCCCGGCTGTTGATCGACAACGGATTCCCCGAGATCGGCTTCCTCGCCTCCCCCGACCGGATCTCCTCGCATGAACTGCGCTTAAACGGGGCGATGATCCAGACGACCCGGTCGCTCGGGTACGATCACTTCCACTTCCGCCGGGCGAAGAGCACCGACGATGCCGACATCCGGGAGGCCATCGAGGCGTGGCTGTCGGAACCGGTTCATCCATCCGCGTTCATCCTGCCGTATGCCAGGGCGGCGAGCCTGCTGCGGGAAATCGCCGCCGCCCATGGCCTGCGCTGTCCCGATGAGATCAGCATTCTCTGTTTCGACCAGCCTAAAATGCTTCCGGATCATTTTCTCTTCACCCATTGGAACACCCATCCACGCAAACTCGGCATCAAGGCGGCGCAGCGGATCGTCCAGCGGCTGCTGACTCCCTATACCGAAGACTCCGCCCACTGTATCATGCTGCCCTGCGAACTGGTTCCGGGTGATTCCGTCCGACGATTCGGAAGCGTACCCTCCTCCTCTCCCGAAAAAACGACGTGACACTCATGTAATTCCTTAAAACAAAAAGATAAACTCAACGTTACTCATCAGAAAACAAGGAGGCTATCATGAAAACCGGATCCACCTCATCTCCTCTTCCCGTCGACAGAACGAGACCGCAACACTCCTTTACGCTTATTGAATTACTCATTGTTATCGCGATCATCGCCATCCTTGCCGCGCTGCTGCTGCCGGCACTCAATCAGGCGCGGGCTCGGGCACAGGCGGCAACCTGTACCGGTAACCTCAAGCAAATCGGCAGCGCAATTGTCCTCTACGCCGGCGACTTCGGCGACTATCTGCCGGTGGCGAATACCTTGCCGAGCAACGGACAGCGAGCCTGGGAATGGCGCATGGAACTCGGTCCCTACCTCGGCATCGCCGGCCGGGTGATCGAGCTCGTCGATGCACAGGTGACCGAAGAACATCTGGCTTTCAACGCCGGCCCGTTTCACTGCCCCTCTTTTCTGCAGGCGGTCCCTGCCGATCCTGTTTCCGCGCTGAAACAAGGAGGCGGCTACGGCTGGAACTTCCAATTCGCAGGTCGGTACGCCTTCGATTCCACCGGAGTGCTCTCCCGCCGCAAAATGCCGATGGTGAAGAAACCCGCCATCACGGCTCTGGCGGGCGATGGTCCGGATGCCGGAAGCTGTGATACCGCGATCAACTCCTATTCCCTGCTCTACCCGCCGAATTTCAATTCGGTCGGCGGCTGTATCTATCTGGTCGGCTCTCGTCACAGCCGCGGAATCAATCTCGCCTGGGCCGACGGTCACGTCGCCCATATGGAAAAACTCCCTCTAATCCGCGGCAACGGCGGCACCGGCTGGAACGATCCGAACTACTACTACCTGCTGGCAAAATAACAGGATTCCTCTTCTACGATGAAAACATTCACACTCCCACTCTTCTCCGCCGTTCTTCTTCCGCTGCTCGCAGCCGGCAGCGTAGTCGACAACTTCAACCGGATCGATTCCGCTTCACAGGGCGGCTCCTCCGGGCTGCCGCCCTGGTGGACCTGGCATCTCGCGGGTGAACCGGCCCCCTCGATCCGGTTCACCCGCGATGCGGCGGAGGGAAACGCCGCCATGGAGCTGACCATGCCGAAGGCGAAGGGAACTCTGTTCGCCGGGCGGCTCTGCAGCATTCCGTCCTCGTGCAATGCGCTGTCGCTCTGGGTGAAGCGGGAGAAAGGAACGCCGAACTGTTTCGCTGTATTCGAAAGCGATCCCCGGCGCACCCCCGCCGGGATCAAGCGGTTCGGTACGCGACTTCCTGTTCCGGAAGGGGCGCGCTGGAGCAGGATCATTCTGCCTCTTACCGCCTTCCGCAATCTGAACCGGAACTCGCCGACAGACACCTTTAATCCGGCAGAAATCGGCACGATCAGCTTCCCTCCTTCCACAATCCGGCCCCTTTCACCCTCAAGGTGGATCTTCTGGAATTCATCACAACCGGTTCCGCACCGGAAACGGCCGCGCTTCCGGACGCAGGAACGAATCTGCTTCCCGGCGATACCGACTTCGAAACCGGAACCGGCAGCTGGATCGTCTTGCGGAGCGATGACGACGGCGTTCCACTCCGGATTACCGACCGCGACGGCGCGACCGGAAGCTCCAGCCTCAGCATCGCACCGACCGTTGGGCCGTTCTGCAGCGACTGCTCCAACATCCTGCGCAAGGGAGTGCCGTACACACTCTCCTTCTCCGTGAAGTCCGCCCGGCCGGACCAGCTCAGCTGCCTCGTGGTAAACTCCCGCTGGAACACCCTCGCCTTCCGTTTGTTCCCCACCACGCCCCAATGGCAGCGCGTGCAATTGGCCATTCCGCCCCAGCCCGCGGATGCCGTCTGCAACATCATCTTCGCGCAACATCCCCGGAAGAGCGAGATCCGGCTCGACGCCATCCAGCTCGAAACGGGCGAACAGGCGACGCCGTTCCGCCGGAAGGCGGCGGCAGCGGTAAACGCCGTCACCGGCGAACCGGGCGAGATCGTACCCGCCGATCCGGAGAAGCCGTTGAAACCTCGAACTCCGTGTCGCCAACTTTTCGATTCCCGCCGACCGTCAGCCACTCTCGCTGCGGGGCGAGATCCGGCACTCCGCCGGGACGGAACCGATCCGCTTTTTCGAACAGTTTCGCCTTGCCCCGGGGGAGACCCTCCGGCGGGAGCTCCTCCTCTCCGCCGCAGCGCGTCCCGGATATTACCCGCTGGAGCTGACGCTGCGCGACGCAAAAGGCACTCTCATCACCACCGAGGAGACGCCTTTCGCCGTCGTCGGACCGGTTTCCGCCACCGCGGTCGCCGACTCGTTTTTCGGCATTCACCCCGGCTACATGCCGGTCACCGCGCTCCGTCGGATCGGAGCGAAATGGATTCGCTTCGGCATCGAGTGGCAGCATGCGGAACCGCGGCCGGGAAAGTTCAATTCCGGTGTGATCACCAACCGGCGGAACTATGCCGCACTCGGCATGGCAGAACTCTGCACCCTGGCCAATCCGCCCGCCTGGGCGAAAAAAAACGGCGCACAACCGGAAAATCCTGCCGTTACGGCGGAATTTCTCGCCCGGGTGCTGCGCGGCACACGCGACACGGTCGCCTGTTACGAGCTGGATAATGAGCCCGATCTCAAGCAAAACACCTCTCCGGCAGCTTATGCGGCCTGGCTTCAAGCGGTCCATCCCTCCTTCGCGACGCGGGCAAGAAGCTGCTCTTCGGGGAGTCCGGCGGCGGTTCTGAATTTGCAGAACAGATCTTTCGACGCGCTTCCGGAAGTTTCGATATCTACGGACCTCACCCCTACACCAGTCCTCGTTACCTCGGTCCGGTGGCGGGAAGCGCCATCGGACCGGAAGAGGGTGACCTCGACGGACGGCTGAAAACGGCGCTGGACCGGATCCGCCGTCACGGCAACCGACAGGAACTGTGGATCGGAGAACTAGGCTGGGGCATCGATCGAGAGACCAGATTCGACAGTATTTACGCCCGGAAACACGCCGAGTTTCTGGCCCGTGCCTGTCTGATCGCCCGGAACCAGCCTGCCGTGAAACGGCTGATCTGGTTCACCGCGCTCGGAGTCCTCGAGGCAAAGCGGTATGAGTACGGACTCTGGACCAGCCGCAACGGGATCCGTCCCCGTCCGGCGGCGGCCGCTTACGCCACCCTCGCCCGGCTGCTCGACGGCGCCACACCTCGGAAGCCGGTCTGCGACAGCGAAATCAAAGTTTTCGTCTATCAACGGCCGGATGGCCGGAACCTCTTCGCCCTCTGGGATACCTCAGACGATACGACGGACCCGGTGAGCTTTCCGGTGCGCCCCGGAGAAGCGGAGATCCACTCCATGACCGGATTCCGTTTCGACACCGGCGCAACCGACCAGCCGGTGACGGTAAAAATCACCGGCTCTCCGCTCTATCTGCTGCCGGCAGGTCTCTCCGCCTCCGCGCTGTCGCTGCGGATCGAGCAGGCGATTGCCGGACGACGGCCTCTCCGCATTGCGACGGCAACCCCCGACAGCCGCACGCTCCGTCTGACGCTGCACAACAATCTCACCGGGCCGCTCTCCGGCACCATCGAGCCGGACCTTGCCGGTGAATCGCTCCGCCCGCAACCGTTCGCGATGGAAGCCGGAGGCAGCGCAACGCTGGAGTTTCCCCTCGCCTCTCCCCTGGCTCCGGATGGCACGCCGGTCCGCTTTTTCGTGAGAAGCACGACGGGACAGACGGCGGAAATTCGTCGGCGGCTGCCCGGCTTCACCGCGGTTCCCCGGTTCCGCGGCGGAAACTTTCTCGATGACGGCCTGAAAGGCAATCCGATGTTTCTGCTGAACCGCCGCGATCAGGTATTGCCCGCCGATCCCGCCGTCGGCTGGAACTCCCCGAAGGACCTCAGCGCATCCGCATCCATCGCCAGGGATGACCGCTTTTTCTATTTTGAGTGCACCGTCACGGATCCGGTGTTCTGCCAGCCGTTTTCAGGCCGGGAGATCTGGAAGGGGACGCCATTCAACTTGCTTTCGACTCCGACTGCGACGCCATTCCTGGCGGCTATGACCAGAACGACAGTGAGTTCGGGTTTGCCCTCACTCCCGGCGGTCCGCTGGCGTGGCGCTGGCATGCCCGGGCAGGAAAAAGCGCCGGAGCCCCGGTCTCACTACCGCTGCGGATCCTTCGAAAAAACGGCAAGGTGATCTATCGCGCCGCCATTCCCTGGGAGGAACTGTCGGACTCCGTCCCGCGCCCCGGCCGCCTGTTCGGATTCAATTTCATCGCCGGCAGCAACAACGGATTCGGGCGCAACTACTGGATCGGAATCGCCCCCGGCATCGTCGAAGGGAAGAAACCGGAACTTTTCCCGAAATTCATGCTCGAACGCTGAGCTGCCCGTCCCTTCATCGCCCAGCCGGCACTCGGATCGCCCCGGCGTTCCAGCGATCCCCGGGCGGCATCGCAGTATTCGCGCTTCCGCCCGGAGATGAAGATAGACCTCGTACAGGTGCGACACTCAACGATGATGGATGTCCACCGCCTCAAAATCACCTCCAGACTCCGGAAGCTGTCCCGCGGAACTCACTCAGCCGGGGCAACACATCGCGCAGGCGCGCCGCGATCGAATTCTCCTGCCCGCGACGGTCGATGCAGAACAGCACCTCATGGAAGTTTTCCGCCGTCGGCGTCATATTCACGATCGTGCCGGCCGCCCCGGCCGATTCTTCCGAAGAGTCTAATTTTTCTCCGTAGCTTCTCCTGGACGAACACACGACAATGGAGCACTTTTTTTCTAAAAAATGTTGCAAAGTACAATATTCCCCGCTGCCGTCCGTTGTACTGAGTGTACAATACGGAATTTTTCGGAATTCCGCCCCTGCGGGCTCACACTGTCACAATATCAGGAGAGGAACGATGAAAAATACGGTCAGAAAAAAATTTAGCCTTGTCGTCTGCGGAATCGCCCTGCCGCTTTTTTCCGTCTCTGCCGCCGGCCCCGGTCAAGAAGCCGCGCTGCCGGTCGTCGGCGCGGAAAAGGTTGTCGAAGCGGAGGATCATGACATCCGACACTATACCGGCCAGGTGGTCTCCCGTTCCATCGTCAACATCGTTCCGCGAGTTTCCGGCGAAATCCTCGAAGTCGGCTTCAAAGACGGCGGAGTCGTCCGCAAAGGGCAGACACTCTACAAACTCGATCCGGTCCAGTACGAAGCCGCCGTCAAGGGAGCCGAGGCCAGCATCGAAAAGTGCAAGGCGGAACTCACCTATGCCCAGAGCAATTACAACCGGCTCAATCTGCTCTACCAGAAGCAGGCCACCAGTCTCGACACGCTGGAGAGCGCCAAAGCCTCCCTCGGCGCCGCCAAAGCCGCACTCCTTTCCGCCGAAGCGGAACTGATCACCGCCAAAGATAATCTCAAAAACAGCGTCATCATCGCGCCGCAGGAAGGGATCGTCGGCGTCTCCGCGTTCACCCCCGGCAACTACATCACACCGAATTCCGGTACGCTGCTCACCATCATCCAGACTCAGCCGATGCGGGTCCGCTTTTTCCATCAGCGTCGCCGACCTCTTCAGCATGTTCGGCTCCCACCGGGAACTGATGAAGAACGGCAGCGTCGAGGTCAAGCTGGCCGACGGCTCCCAATTTTCCGAACGCGGCACGATTGAACTTCTCAACAACGAGGCCAACGCCAGAACCGATACCATCCAGATCTATGCGAGCTTCCCGAATGAAGAACGCAAGCTGGTCATGGGAAACACCTTGACGGTAACCCTCTTCCGCGCCAATGGGAAAATGCTCCCCGCCGTCACTCCGTCGGCGCTGATGCATGATTCGAACGGCTCCTATGTCTATGTTCTGGATTCGGCAAACAAGGTGGAAAAACGCTATGTCACCCCCCGGCAACGCCACCGCCGAACAACAGATGATCCTCTCCGGCCTGAAAAAAGACGAGATCGTCATCACCAAAGGCACCCACAAAGTTCTGCCGGGAATGACCGTGGAGCCGGAATTCGACAAGGAGAAATAAGCTCATGTTTTCGGCAATCTTCATTGAACGCCCCCGGCTGGCGGTCGTCGTCAGTCTGGTCATGGTGCTGACCGGCGTCATCTCCCTCGGCAAACTCCCAGTGGCGGAATATCCGGAAATCGCCCCCCCGACCCTGCTGGTTTCCACCTCTTATCCCGGCGCCAGCGCCGAAGTCATCACCCAGACCGTCGCCATGCCGATCGAGGATGAGATCAACGGCGTCGACGATCTGCTCTACTTCTTCTCCACCAGCGACAACTCAGGCAATTATACCTGCCGGGTGACCTTCCAGAGCGGCACCGACACCGACATCGCCATGGTCAATCTGCAGAATGCGGTCAGCCGTGCTGAAGTCAATCTGCCGTCCGACGTGACGAAAAACGGCATCACCGTAGAAAAACGAGGCAATGACCTGCTGGCCATGTTCGCCTTTCTCACCGACGGCAAGAAGATGAACCTGATGGAGCTCAACAACTACGTCGACTCCAACATCAAGGATGCGGTCAGCCGGATCGACGGTGTCTCCTCCGCCGAAGTGATGTCCTCGCAGGAGTATTCGATGCGCATCTGGCTGAATCCGCTGCGGATGTCCGGCCTCGGCATCTCCACCGCCGACATCACCGCCGCCGTGGAATCGCAGAATATTCAGGCTGCTGCCGGCTCCATCGGCACCGAACACTCCAATCGGTACATCAACTTCAAACTCAACGTGAAAGGACGCTTGATCCAGGCGGAAGAGTTCGGCAACATCATTCTCCGGCACGATACCGACGGCAGCATCGTCCGACTGCGGGATGTCGCCAACGTGGAGATCGGCGCCAGTTCCTACGCGGGTAAAAGCATGTTCAACGGCCGCGAATCCGTCGGCCTCGGCGTCTATCGCGCTCCGGATGCAAACGCCCTCGAAACCGTCAACAAGATCAAGGCGGAACTGGAGAAATGGGGAAACTTCTCCCGGAAGGTGTAAGTTACGCCGTCGCCTACGATCCTACAGAATTTATCAAAGTTTCGATGAAGGAGATCGTCACCACGCTGGTTTCGGCGCTGTTGCTGGTGGTGCTGATCACCTGGCTCTTTCTGCAGGACTGGCGGGCGACGCTGATTCCCTCCATCGCGATTCCGGTCGCGCTGCTCGGCACCTTCCCCTTCCTCTACGCGCTCGATTACAGCATCAACGTGCTCACCATGTTCGGACTCATCCTGGTGGTCGGTTCCCTCTGCGACGACGCGATCGTGGTGGTGGAAAACTGTCAGGCGCTGATGGAACGCGAGGGACTCTCGCCGAAAGAGGCCGCCTTCAAATGCATGAGTCAGATCACCGGCGCGATCATCGCGACCACGCTGGTGACCGTCGCCTGTTATGCGCCGCTGGCCTTCTACGGCGGGATGGTCGGGAACATCTACATGCAGTTCGCGGTTTCGATGTGCATCGCGCTCTGCCTCTCGACCGTCGTGGCGATGACGCTGAGTCCCGCGCTGTGCGCCGTCCTGCTGCGCAGGCCGGATGGTCACGTGCCGGTCATTTTCCGCCCCTTCAACCGGGTGCTGGACGGCAGCCGGAAACTTTACAGCTTCTTCGTCGCTTTTCTGGTGCGGCGGGCCCTGCTCACCCTGCTGCTTTTCGCCGGAGTCTGCGCCGCCATCTGGCTGCTCAACGGCAGGATCGAAAGCTCATTCCTTCCCTCGGAGGACAAGGGAGAGATCATGTGCAACATCGAACTGCCGCAGGGAGCCTCGGTCGACCGCACCGACGCGGTGCTCAAGGAGTTCCTCGCGCGGATCGCCGACATTCCGGGAATCCGGTCCTCCATGGTGATCTCCGGACGCAGCATGATGTCCGGCTCGGGTGAAAACGTGGCGATGTGCATTCTTCGGCTGGACCCCTGGGATCAGCGCAAAACGCCGGAACTTCAGCTCGATGCGATCATGGCGCGGATTCAGGAGAAGACCCGGACCATCAGCGACGCAACCGTCATCGCCTTCACTCCGCCAGCCATCATGGGACTCGGCGCAACTGGCGGCGCCACGTTCAAGCTCTGCGGCATCGGCGACATCGATCCGGGAGAGCTTTCGGAACTGGCGAAGAAATTCGCGATGGACCTTTCCAGCCGGCCGGAAACCCGTTACGCCATGACCTCCTACAACGCCGACACGCCGCAGCTCTTCCTCGACATCAACCGCGAGAAGGCGGAGACGCTCGGCGTCTCCACCAGTACGATCTTTTCGACGCTTCAAAGTAAACTTGCTTCGGTCTACGTCAACGACTTCACTTTTCTCGGTCGCAATTACGAGGTAAAAATTCAGTCGACCGCGGACAACCGCGCCACGCTGGACAACGTCCGCGAGATCCAGGTACCGAATGACGACGGCGAAATGGTTCCCCTGAGTTCGCTCGGCACGCTCCGCTACATGGTCGGGCCCAGTCAGATCACCCGTTACAACAAAATGACCAGCGCCGAACTCAATGCCCAGACGGCACCAGGCGTCAGCTCCCAGCGGCTCTTCGAACTGGTCGAGGGAACCGAACTGCCCTCCAACTACCATGTGGAGTGGACCGGCCTCAGCTATCAGGAGAAGCAGAACCAGGGGCAGATCCTCTGGCTGATGGCACTGGCGCTGCTCTTCGCCTACCTCTTTCTGGTCGCGCAATACGAGAGCTGGATGATTCCGGTTCCGGTGATGCTGACCGTCGCATTTGCGGTGATCGGCGCTCTGCTCGGACTGCTCCTTACCGGAGAAACCATGAGCATCTATGCGCAGCTCGGCATGGTGATGCTGATCGGACTCGCCGCCAAAAACGCAATCCTGATGGTGGAGTTCTCCAAGCAGGAGCGCGAAAGCGGCAGGAGCGTCTTCGAGGCCGCAATGAACGGCGCCAACCTCCGTTACCGCGCGGTGCTGATGACCGCATGGAGCTTCCTCTTCGGCGTCTTCCCGCTGGTGATCGCCACCGGCGCCGGATCCGGCAGCCGCCGTGCCATCGGAATCACCACCTTCTCCGGCATGGTGGTCGCCACGCTGGTCGGCATCATCTTCACCCCGGCGCTCTACGCCGCGTTCCAGCGGATCCGCGAGCAGATCAAAGGGAAACTTCATCTCAGCCCCTCTGCGCAATCTCTGGAGGATGCAGAATAGCCCCGCTCCTGTTTCCGGCGCTTCCCTGTCTTAATCGCAGGGAGGCGCCGGAATGCTGTAAAATTATTTTCAATTTTATTCATAAATTAATTTGAAAAAATCCCGTTCCGGAAGTACACTTTATTGCTGTAAATCTATTTTTTACTTTTTACAACAATAAAACAGGAATGCGGACATGAAGGAATCCACCTCAAAGCGCTGGCTTTCCGGAAAAACCAGACAGGTGCTGCTGCGGCGCGCCCTGGTCAAGACGATGGGGTACACCGACGAAGATCTCGACAAGCCGATCGTCGGAATCATCAACACGTGGGCGGAGACCAATCCGGGCCACTATCACTTCCGGCAGCTGGCGGAAGCGGTCAAGCGCGGCGTCTGGGCGGCTGGCGGTTTTCCGCTGGAGGTGAACACGATGTCGATCTGTGAGGTGTTTTTCGACATCTCCAGTCTGATCTTCCGCAACCTGCTCTCGATGACCACCGAGGAGCTGATCGAACGCCATCCGTTCGACGGCGTGGTGCTGATGGGCAGCTGCGACAAGAACGTTCCCGCCCAGCTGATGGCGGCGGTGTCGGCGAACAAGCCGGCCATCTACCTGCCGGGCGGACCGATGCTGCCGGGCAACTATCGCGGCGAATCGCTCGCCTGCGGCACCGACAGCTTCAAGCTCTGGACGAAGTATCTCGCGGGCGAACTCAAGGAGGAGGACCTCTCGAACGTGGAAGGCTGTCTTTACGGCAGCGTCGGCGCCTGTCCGATCATGGGAACCGCCAACAGCATGCAGTGCGCCACCGAATCCCTCGGGCTGAGTCTGCCTGGGAGCGCCGGAGCACCGGCGGTTTCGGCGGAGAAGTTCCGCATTGCCGAGATGACCGGCCGCCGGATCGTCGGCATGATTCAGGAGAATCTGCGCGTCCGCGACATCGTGACCCGCGAAGCGCTGGAGAACTGCATCACCGTGCTGATGGCGTCGGGCGGTTCGACCAATCTGCTGATCCACCTGACCGCGATCGCCCGCCGGGCCGGAATCACACTGCCACTGAATCTCTTCCGCGAAATCAGCGACCGCACACCGCTTCTAGTCAATACCAAGCCGGTGGGCGACTATACCGTCGGCATCGAATTTCATCAGGCCGGCGGCGTCCCCGCGCTGATGAAGGAGCTCGAAAGTCGTCTCCACACCGATGCGCTCACCGTCACCGGCAAGACGGTCGGCGAGAATCTCGCGAAGGTCGAACACTCCTGCAATCCGAAGGCGATCGCTCCGATCGACCATCCCCTCTCCCCGAACGGCGGCATCGCGACGCTCTTCGGCAACCTCGCTCCGCGCGGCGCAGTGATCAAGCGGGCGGCGGCTTCGCCGGAACTGCTGAAATTCCGGGGCGAGGCGCGGGTGTTCGACACGCTCGCCGACGCCGAGAAATACCTGCTCGACGAGAACTCCGATATGGATGAACACAAGGCGGTCATTCTGCGCGGTTACGGTCCGAAAGGGGCGCCGGGCATGCCGGAGTTCGGCAACTACATGCCGATTCCGCCCAAACTCTACCGACGCGGCGTGAAGGATTATCTGCGCATCACCGATGCACGCATGTCCGGCGGCGCATTCGGCACCGTAGTGCTCCATGTCTGTCCGGAAGCGGCGGCTGGCGGTCCGCTCGGCGCGCTCCGCGACGGCGACATCATCACGATGGACGTCGATGCCGGAACGCTCAACGTCGAACTCTCCGACGAGGAGATTGCCCGACGGCTCGCCGAAACGAAGTTCGAGCCGAAGGAGAAGTTTGAACGCGGCTTCATCAAGCACTATACCGAAGCGGTCCTCCAGGCCGACGAAGGATGCGATTTCAGTTATCTGCAATAAGTTGGAATATTTTCCAGAAAGGATTTTTCTGCGATGAAAAAGGTTCACGGAGTCTGTCCGATCGCTCCGGCGGTCTTTCACCACGACGGCAGTCTCGATCTCGAAGGATACCGTCACTGCTGTGACGCGATGCTCAAGGGCGGCGCGCAGGCGCTGGCGCTCTTCGGCATCGCCGGAGAGTACTACAAATTCGACCGCGAGGAGGAGGAAGCGCTCATTCCGGTCACCGTCGAAGTGTGCCATGCAAACAACGCTCCGGCAGTCATCTCCAACACCCGTCATTCGACCGAATCGGCGACGAAGTGGGCAAAGCGGATCGAGGCTTCCGGTGCGGACTGCATGATGCTGCTGCCGCCTTTCTTCCTCAAGCCGGGTGCGGCGGAGATCACCCGCCACGTAGAAGCGGTCTGCGACGCGGTTTCGATTCCGGTGATGTTCCAGTACGCGCCGGAACAGACCGGCGTGACGATTCCGCCGGAGGCGCTGGCCGGACTCGCCGCCCGCCACCAGAATCTCAATTATTTCAAAATCGAATGCAAGCCTCCGGGGGCCTACATTTCGCGCCTCTCCGAGCTTCTGAAAGAGCAGCAGGCGGAGATCTTCGTCGGCAACGCCGGATTCCAGATGATCGAGGGATTCCGGCGCGGCGCGCAGGGGGTGATGCCCGGCCCGTCGATGTTCGACGTCTACCGGAAGATCTGGGACGCGCTCGAAGCGGGCAATGATGCGGAAGCGTTCCGGATCCACGCCAAACTCAACGCGTTGTTGAACCACATCCGGCAAAACGTCGAGATGATCATTCACTTCGAAAAACGGATTCTCCAGCGGCGCGGCCTGATCGAAAGCGCCCGCTGCCGTTCACCGCAGTTCCGCAGCGATGCGGTCTATGACCGGCTCTTCGACGAACTCTACGCCGATCTTGAACCGGAGTTCGGCCGATGAGAGCGCTGGAAGGGAAGCGGGCGCTGGTCACCGGCGCCGCCCGCGGAATCGGCGCCGGCATCGCACGCGCCTTCGCGGAGGCGGGAGCGGAACTCTTCCTCCACTTCCGCTCCGACCCGTCGGCGGCGGAAATGCTGGCCGCAGAACTGCGGACGATGGGTTCAACTGTTCACCTGTATCGCGCCGACCTGGGGAAACTGGAGGATCTGAACGCCATGTTCGATGCGATCGAGCGCGAATGGGGCACGCTCGACGCGGCGGTCAACAACGCCGGCTGGGATCCCGGCATGGTGCCGCTGGAGGAGGTCACGCCGGAGCTGTATGAAAAGGTCGCTTCGGTCAATATCCGCGGCACGCTTTTCTCCTCGCTGCGGGAAATTGCACTGATGAAACGCAATCCGGCGGGAGGCAGCATCATCAACATCGGCTCGGTCCAGCAGGATACGACGGTGCCGGGGCGTACCCTTTACGCGATGAGCAAAGGGGGCGATTCACGCGCTCACCGGCGAGCTGGCGCTGGAGGCGGGCGAATTCGGAATCCGGGTCAACAACATCGCGCCCGGATTCATCGAAGTGGAACGGCTGAAAGCCTCTCCCTCCTACAACCGGGAGGGGGTCGCGGCGGACATCCCGCTCGGGCGGGTCGGCACGCCGGAAGATGTCGGCAATCTGGCGGTCTTCCTCGCTTCGGCCGAATCCGGCTTCATCAGCGGCGACACCATCATCGCCGACGGCGGCCTCCACCGCAGACTGGCGAGGAGCCGCAACACCATCTCCCTCACCTGACGAAATCCCGTTGAAACGCAGAAACTCCCCTGCCCCGGTCTCTCGGAGTCAGGGGAATTTCTTCCTTTTTCACGAAAGGTCATTCTCAAGGCAAAAAAACACCCGGTGAGCGAAAAGGGAATCCTCATCCGTTTTCCAGCACACCGGGCAATCTCGCCGCATGATACGCGGCCGGCAGGTTACTTCTTCGTGTTGACCTGCTGGAAATCATTCACCGCTTTCTGGGCGATATTCTGCAGGAACTGCGCCTCCTCCGCACTCATCCCTTTGGGGACGAATTTGATTTCGGAGGTCTTGCGGCCGAAGAGTTCGGCGAACCAGACGCACGACTGGAGATAGCGCCCGCGCACATTGAGATGAATGTAATCGACCACCAGTTTCTGGTTGCCCTGCTTGTCCTTGCGCCAATAGTTGCTGCCGATGAACGCGCCCTGCGGTTCGGTAAGACGGTTCGGATAAACCGCCATTTTGACATCTTCGGCCGTGTAGCTCGGCTTGAACTTCACCGGCTGTTCCGCCCGAGCCATCTGGACGGCAAATCCGGAGGGAATAATCCGGCAGTTGAACTCCTTTGCCGTCTTGACGTAGTTTGCAAACAGCTTCTCATACATCTCCTTGTAATCCTTGCAGCACCACTTCCCGTATCCGGGGTGATCCGGCCGGTAGGACCAGGTCATCTGAATGACGATCTCCGCCTGCGGCGCATACTTGCGCACATAGTCGTAGAGCTTCTTGAACCACGGCTGATAGCTCCCCCGGCCGAAAGCTCTGATGGCTCGCCTGCTGAAGCGTGACGATGTCCCACTTCTTCGAAGTAAGTTTTTCCCGGAGGTTGTACTTCCCGTAGTAGGGCTTGTAGTTTGGATCCTTTTCCGATTTCTCCACCTCGCGCCAGTGGCGCTCCAGCGTGCAGCCGCCGATGTTGGCCCGCTCCAGCACCAGCTGGCAGTCGGGAACCGATTGGACGATCTTCGGCAGAAATTCAAAGACGCTGTCGGCGAAACTGTTCCCGATCGTCAGCACCTTCAGTTCCTGCGCCTGCACTCCGGCCGCACAACACAGCACGGCCGCCCAAAGCATCAATCGTTTCAGCATGTCACTATCCTTTCTGGTCGGTGAAAACGATGTAACAATATACTCCATGGTTCCGGCAAATGCAATCCGGTCCGGACACAAAAACGCCCGCCCGGCCGAACCGGCGTCACTTGCCGTGCGTCACCAGCAGCACCTTCCCGCTCTCCCCGTCGATCTCCGCACGCGCCACGCCGCCGGGAGAGAGCCGCCACATGTTCCCGGTCACGATCCACCGCGTCCCCTTCCGTTCGACGGAGTACGGCCGCTGCGCCGCCAGACTGTTTCCGGGATAGCGCCGGGCGAATTCCGCCTCGGCAATCCGGTACGCGTCGGCGGCCGAGGCCACCTTCCAGCCGGCCTCCCCCTGCTCCGGAATCGCCAGCGACGCGACAAAATCGAGCAGCCCGGCATATTCGGCGTCATCAATGGAATTGGTCATCAATGTGAACAGCAGCGCGGAATCCCGGCCGCACCGGAAGATTCCACTGGTCAGAAACTTCCACTCCTCCGCCGGCGGCGTCCGGTTCGCGTATTTCGCGTCGGTAATCCGCATGGCGAAGCCGAATCGGCCCCGCGGCGCGAAGGTGCGCAGGGCGGCCGGACTCTTCCGCAGTGTTTCCAGAGCGCCGGGCAGGAGCGGCGCCATCGTGCGCCGGGCGCCCGGCGCATCTTCTCCGGCGTGTCGAACCGGGCGAGATCCTTCGTGTCGCAGAAGAAGTTCAGCTGCAGACTGAACCGATCTTCCGGTCCGCGTATCAGCAAACTCCAGAACCGAAGAGCAAGCTCCCGTTGCGGGTACACCGTCCAGCCGGGGCGGGGAACCACTTCAAACGTCTCCTCCACGGAAATCTGGCAGGAGAGCTTTCGCGGATAGGTGATTTCCTCCTCCGCCGCACCAGAGACGATTCCGGTCAACAGAAGAATCAGAGAGCAAATCCATCGTTTCATGACGCAACTCCTTTCTGATGTTCGCGGCGAATTCCCGCCTCTGTTACCATATCGCCGAAATGAAGCTTTTCAAACTGATTCCGCCCGGCGATGGAAGAAAAGGAGAAAAGCGGCCCCACGGCCGCCGCCTCTGCCGGCTGGACACGAAAAAACACCCGTCCCGAAAAAATCCGGAGCGGGTGTTCCGAAGCTTCGCAACTGACGAATTACTTCATCACATCGCCGAGATTCTTGTAGAAGTCCATCCGACGCTTCGCATCGGCTTCCGCACGAGCGAAGAGGTCTTCCGCATCCGCCGGGGCGGTCTTATAGAGCGCCTTGTAGCGGTTTTCACTGCGGATGAAGTCCTGGAAGCTGGAGATCGCCTCCTTGGTCTCCCCAGGTGAACGGCTTCTCATTCGCCGGGTTGTACCGATAGAGCGGCCAATAACCGGCTTCGACCGCGCGCTTCGCCTCGGTCTGGCTCTTGGTCATGTTGATGCCGTGCGCGATGCAGGGCGCATAGGCCAGGATGATCGACGGGCCCTTGTGCGCTTCGGCTTCGCGGATGGCGGTCAGCGCCTGCTGGCGGTTGGCTCCCATCGCAATCGACGCGACGTAGACATTGCCGTAGCTCATGCACATGAAACCGAGGTTCTTCTTGGTCAGCCGCTTGCCGCTGTTGGCGAAGAGGGCGACCGCGCCGATCGGGGTGGACTTGGAAGCCTGCCCGCCGGTGTTGGAGTACACTTCGGTGTCAAGCACGAGAATGTTGACGTTGCGGTTCTGCGCCACGACGTGGTCGAGGCCGCCGAAGCCGATGTCATAGGCCCAGCCGTCACCGCCGAGGATCCAGACCGACTTGTCGACGAAGTAGTCCTTCAGCTCGAGCATCTTCTGATAGATCGCCTTCTGCTCGCCTTCGGATTTCTCGATGGCGGTCGGCAGAAGTTCGCCGATCTTCTTCTGATTTTCAATCGCTTCGTCAGAGGTGCTCTCCCAGTTCGCGACCGCATAGTCCAGCAGTCCCTTCATGGTGTCGCAGCAGACGCCCAGCTCCTGGATGCGCTTGATGTTGCTCATCAGCTGTTCCCGGTTCTTGTCGACCGCGATGCGCATACCGAAACCGTATTCCGCGTTGTCCTCGAAGAGGGAGTTCGCCCACGCCGGCCCGCGGCCCTGCTTGTCCTTGCAGTAGGGCAGACTCGGGAAGGAACCGCCGTAGATCGAGGAGCAGCCGGTCGCGTTCGCCACGATCATGCGGTTGCCGAACAGCTGGCTGACCAGTTTGACGTAAGGAGTTTCACCGCAGCCGGCGCAGGCGCCGCTGAACTCGAAGTACGGACGCAGGAACTGCGAACCCTTGACCGTCGCGGGGTTGGTTCCACCGAGCACGTTGTCAGGCAGAGAGGAAGAATTCGACATTGGCATCCTGACCCGCGGCACGCTCGTCCGGCGTGTGGGTCATGCTGATCGCCTTCTCCTTGGCCGGGCAGGTCTCGACGCAGACGCCGCAGCCGGTGCAGTCCTCGATGAAGACCTGGAGACGGAACTTCAGGCCCGGCTCCTTGACCGCCTTCGCATCGACCACCTGGAAGGAGGCCGGCGCTCCGGCAAGGTCCGCCTCGCGGATCAGCTTGGCGCGGATCGCGGCATGCGGGCACGCCATCACGCACTGGTTGCACTGAATGCACTTCGACGGATCCCACTTCGGCACGCTCGGAGCGATGCCGCGCTTCTCATACTGCGAAGTGGCGGTCGGCATCGAACCGTCGTAGCTCATCGCCGAAACCGGAATGTTGTCGCCCTGCTGATGGAGAATCGGCTTCATCAGCGTGTTGGCGAAGGTTCCCATTTCCGGAGTGATCGTTTCGACCGCTTCGAAGGCGGCGACGCCGTCGAGCGACGCCGGAACCTTAACCTCCTGCAGCATCGCCAGCGCGCGATCGACGCACATCTGGTTCTGCTTGACGACCTCGTCGCCCTTCTTCTTGAACTTCTTCTCGATTCCAGCCTTGATGTAGTTGATCGCGTCATCGGCCGGAATGATGTTGGCCAGCTTGAAGAAGCAGGTCTGCATGATGGTCGAAACATACTTCGCACTGCCGATCTCAAGCGCGAGCTTCAGCGCATCGATCGTGTAGACCTTGACATGCTTCTTGAGGATCGTCTCCTGCATGTCGCGGGTGAAGCTTTCGAACACCTTGTCGGCAGGGGAGTTCGCTGTTGATCAGGAAGGTACCGCCGTCGACAATGCCGGCGAGCATGTCATACCGGCCGATATAGGCCGAGTTATGGCAGGCGACGAAGTTCGGCGCGGTGATGGTGTACTCACTGGTGATCGGCTTGTCGCCGAAACGCAGGTGCGACACCGTGATGCCGCCGGACTTCTTCGAGTCGTAGACGAAGTAGGCCTGGACATACTTGTCGGTGTGGTCGCCGATGATCTTGACCGAGTTCTTGTTGGATCCGACGGTACCGTCGCCGCCGAGGCCCCAGAACATGCAGGCGGTGGTGCCGGCCGGTTCGGTGACGATCACTTCATCGATCGGCAGTGAAAGGTGGGTCACATCGTCGTTGATGCCGACGGTGAAGTTGCTGGTGCACTTGCCGGCGAGGTGCTTGTAGATCGCGAGCACCATCGACGGAGTGAACTCCTTGCTGGCGAGTCCGTAACGTCCGCCGATGACGGTGACGTCCTTGCGGTCGGCCAGCGCAGCCTTGACATCGAGGAAGAGCGGCTCGCCGAGCGAACCGGGCTCCTTGCAGCGGTCGAGCACCGCGATCTTCTTCGCAGTCGCCGGAATCGCCTTGACGAAAACATCGGCGGCGAACGGGCGATAGAGGCGGACCTTCAGCAGACCGAGCTTTTCGCCCTTCGCATTGAGGTATCCGATCGCCTCTTCGATGGTTTCGCAACCGGATCCCATCGCCACGATGACGCGGTCGGCGTCCGGCGCTCCGACATAGTCGAAGAGGTGGAGCTGACGGCCGGTGAGCGCGGCGACCTTGTCCATGTACTTCTGGACGATCCCCGGCAGAGCATCGTAAGTGGCGTTGGTGGTTTCACGACCCTGGAAATAGACATCGGGATTCTGCGCGGCCATTTTGGCGTAGGGCGCTTCCGGACGCAGGGCGCGGTTGCGGAACCGTTCGACATACTTCATGTCGAGCAGCGATTTCATATCGGAATAATCGAGCAGCTCAACCTTCTGGAATTCATGCGAAGTGCGGAAGCCGTCGAAGAAGGCGAGGAAGGGGATTTCGCTTTCGAGCGTGGCCAGGTGGGCGACCAGCGCGAGGTCGTGGGTCTCCTGGATGCTCGCGGCGGAGGTCATCGCAAAACCGGTGGCGCGGCAGCTCATCACGTCGGAGTGGTCGCCGAAGATCGACAGCGACTGGGCGGCGAGCGCACGGGCCGAAACGTGGAAGACGGTCGGGAGCATTTCACCGGCGATCTTGTACATGTTCGGAATCATCAGCAGCAGCCCCTGGCTGGCGGTGTAGGTGGTGGTCAGCGCACCGGCACTGAGAGAACCGTGAACCGCGCCGGCGGCACCGGCCTCGGACTGCATTTCGACGACCTGAAGCGTCTCGCCGAACATGTTCTTCTGGCCCTGGCTCGCCCAGGTGTCAGCGTACTCACCCATCGTCGAAGAGGGGGTGATCGGGTAGATCGCCGCGACTTCACTGAAGGCGTACGCTACGTAAGACGCAGCGTAATTGCCGTCGATGGTCTGCATTTTCTTTGCCATGATTCCTCCATTGGTTATTAAAGTAAAGGTCGATCCCTTATTATAAGGTAAAGATACAAATCATGCCTTCACAAATAATGTTACTGAATTTACACCACATTCATGATTTTTTCAACTCTCCGAATGAGTTTTCAACCATTTTTCACATTTTCCTGACCGATTGCCGAAAAATCCATAAAATTCGGAATTTTTTCCATTCCCGAGTTGTTGAACCCCGTTATATTAAGCGCAGAACCATATCTCACACTGGAGGGTTTCACCATGGATATGTTGCGAATCGGAGTCATCGGAGCAGCCGGCAGAGGAAACATCGCCGACTATGCCCACCTGCCGAAGGAGGGCTTCACCCTGGTCGCGGGAGCGGACATCTATCCGGAAGGACGTGAACGCTTTCTCAAACGGCAGAAGGAAAAGCTCAACAACACGCCGAACGTCTATTCCGACTACCGGGAGATGATCGAGAAGGAGCATCTCGACGGCGTCATCATCACCACCCCCGATTTTCTGCACGAGGAACACGCGGTGTTCGCACTCGAACACGGCATTCCGGTCTATCTGGAGAAACCGATGGCGATCTCCATTGAAGGATGCGACCACGTTCTGGAAACCGCCTATCGGCAGCGCACCAAGCTGGTCATCGGCCACAACATGCGCTACATGGCCTTCACCCGCAAGATGAAGGAGATCATCGACGCCGGGACCATCGGCGAAGTCAAAGCGGTCTGGTGCCGCCATTTCATCAGCTACGGCGGTGACGCCTACTTCCGCGACTGGCACGCCGCGAAGCGCTACTCGAACAGCCTGCTGCTCCAGAAGGGCGCGCACGACATCGACATCATCCACTGGCTGGCGGGGGGCTACACCAATCTGACCGTCGGATTCGGCAATCTCTCGGTCTACAACAAGCTCCCCCGCCGCGCTCCCTCCGATGCCCGGATCAAGGAGGGGATCACTTCGGTCTGGAACAGCCAGCACTGGCCGCCGATGGAGCAGAAGGATATGTATCCGGAGATCGAAGTCGAAGACCTCAATATGATCAACATGCGGCTCGACAACGGCGTGCTCGCCTCCTACCAGCAGTGCCACTACACGCCGGACGTCACCCGCAACTACACCGTCATCGGTACGAAGGGGCGGCTGGAAAACTACGGGGACCACACCAGCAACATCCAGGTGTGGACCCGTCGCAAGGACACCTTCCGGCTGGAGGGTGACATCACCTACCGGGTCGAACCTTTTGAAGGGACCCACGGCGGCGCCGATCCCCTGATCATGCGCAGTTTTCTGGAAGCGATCCGCGGGAAATACGAGGTCTGGTCCTCGCCCCAGGCGGCGCGCAACAGCGTTGCGGCAGGCTGCTGCGGAGCTGAATCGATCCGCTCCGGCGGCATGCCGGTCGCCGTCCCGCCGCTGCCGGAACATTTGAAAAACTTTGACTTTGCACGTGCAGAAGAGGTGAAATAATGCGTGTTCTCATTACCGGCGGAGCTGGATTCATCGGCTCCCATATTGCGGAATATTTTCAGGGGAAGGCCGACGTGCGGGTATTCGACAGCCTGCGCAGCGGCTTCCGGAAGAATCTCGACGGACTGGAAGTCGAATTCATCGAAGGCGACATCCGCGACCGGGAAGCGGTTGCCGCGGCGATGCAGGGAGTCGATTACGTCTTCCACCTCGCCGCAATGATCAGCGTGCCGGAATCGATGAGCCGGATCACCGAGTGCATCGACATCAACGACACCGGCATGATCGTCGTTCTGGAGGAGGCGGCGAAGGCGGGTGTGAAAAAGCTCTGTTTCTCCACCTCCGCGGCGATCTACGGTGACAATCCGATCGTGCCGAAGGTGGAAACGATGTTTCCCGAACCGAAGAGCCCCTACGCGATCACCAAGCTTGACGGGGAGTACTACTGCCGGATGTTCACCGAAACCGGCCGTCTCCAGACCGCCTGTCTGCGCTACTTCAACGTCTTCGGCCCCCGGCAGGATCCGAAGAGCGCCTACGCGGCGGCGGTGCCGATCTTTCTGGCGAAGGCGCTGGCCAACGAACCGCTCACCATCTTCGGCGACGGGGAACAGACCCGTGACTTCATCTACGTCAAGGATATCGTTGCAGCCAACGTGTTCATGGCGACCCATGAGTTCACCGGCGTCTACAACGTGGCTTACGGCGGCAGGATCACCATCAACGACCTCGCGAAGGAGATCATCCGTCTGACCGGCTCCCGTTCCGAAATCCTCCATCAGCCGGAACGCGCCGGCGACGTGAAGCATTCGATGGCGGCGCCCGACAAGATCATGGCGACCGGCTTCAGGCCCTCTTTCAACTTTACGGCGGGCATGGCGGAAACCGTCGCCTGGTACCGCGCCAACGCCAATCGCTGATTTTCCGTCCCCACTTTCCGCTCCGGCCGGCTGTTCCGCGCCGGAGTTTTTTTGATAAAATTTATTTAAAAATTCCATATATTAAGGATAATAAAATCATTTTCCGACTCGTTATTCTTTCGAAACGATCCGGATGGACGGATCTGCAATAGAGAAAGGAAACGATCATGAAGAACACGATTCAAATCCTGTCGGTCTGTGGAGCTCTCGCCTTGATCACCCTGCCGGTTTCCGCGGGAGGTCCGCCACACCACAACGAGGGGGTCGGCCTGGCTACGGACATCGTCCGGCTGGTCAAGACGATCATCTCACCGCCGCCTGCGGTGGTGGTAACGCCGCCGGTGGTGACCGCCCCAGCACCGGTGGTGGTGACGCCGCCGGTGGTGACCGCCCCAGCTCCGGTGGTGGTGACGCCGCCGGTCTGGACACCGGCTCCGGTAGTGGTAACTCCGCCGAGCTGGACGCCCCCTCCCCCGCGGCATTTTCGCGGGCCGGGTCCAGGGCACCCCGCACCACCCCGCGGCCCAAACGGAGGCGGCAGAGGCGGACGCCGCTGACCTGCGTCAAGCAGCCCCGGATTGCAGAATCCGGGGTTTTCGTATTTTTTCCGGGAAAATCCGCTGGTCATTCCGGAACGGCGGAAGTACATTAACGGCAATGCATGCAGAAACCAGGAGGCTACCATGCGCAAACCGGATTCTTGTTCCACCTTTTCTTCCGCCGGAGCTCCGGCACGCTCCGAAACTGTATCGGGAGGGGAACGCTTTCGTTATCGATCGGACGAACAGCTCTTCGGTCATGGCGGCGCATATCGCCGGATTTTCACTCGACGACAGTCCGGCGTTTCACTTTCAGGCCGAAGCGGAGGTCGATTCCGCGGCGCCGCCGGAGAGCGTCGGCGTGGTGGCAGACTGGTTCACCTCAGACGGGAAACTCATCGCCCGCGACTATCTCGAACGGGAAATTTCCGGGCAGAAGCGCCGTTTTTACCGGATTCTGCCGCGTCCGGCGGATGCGATCCGGGCGGAACTGCGGATGTTCAGCCGCTGGCTGAATCAGCCGGTCCGTTTTTTCCACCCTGCGATGGAGGGGTGTGTCATCCCGCCACGCACGCTGCGCCTGATTACAGCGAAAATCGATCCGCCGCGCCCCTCCTCCGAGGCGGAGAACCGCCAACTGGCGGAACAACTGTTCGACCGCCTGGCGGCAGCGGAGAGCATCCCGATCTCATTCTTCTGCCGGAAAATCTCAATACGCGCAGCACCCCCGGCCTCCCGTCCCGGAAGGCGCAGCCGGTGCCCGGACCTTGGAGCGAATTTCTGGCGACGCAGGCGAAACGGTTCGGGTCGTACATCGTCACCACTCTCGTCGAACGGAAGGGGGACGCGCTTTACAACACGGCAATCATTTTCGATCGGAATGGAGAGCTGGTCGGCAAATACCGCAAAGTTCATCTGACGCTCAGCGAAGCGGAAGCGGGATTTCTGCCGGGGAGCGAATTCCCGGTGTTTCCGCTGGACTGCGTCAGAGTCGGAATCGCGACCTGCTGGGACAACTGGTTCAGCGAAAGTGTGCGCCACCTCGCGCTCAACGGAGCGGAACTGGTACTCTTTCCGCTGGCCGGGGATGGCGATGAAACTCACTGGCGCCACATCTGGCCTGCACGGGCGATGGACAACGGCGTCATTCTCGCCGCGTCGATTTCGCAGGGGGAGGCGAAGGAGCCGACGCCGGCACAGATCATTCTGCCGGATGGCTCCATCGCGGCGGAAACGCAGGAAAATCCTGGCTATGCCGCTGCGACGCTCGATCTCAACCGACGCTACCTCACCTACTGGCTCTCCGTCGGGCCCTTCTTCGGTGAAGGCCCCAGCCTCTACCGCCTCGAACGGCGAGACTCCGTCTACTAAGGGAAAAAGCCCGCTCCGGAGAATCGCGTTGCTCCGGCGAAAATCGTAACAATGTTACGAGATAAAAAAAGATAATCTCTTTTATTTTTCAAATTGAAATATTTACGCTATTGCAATAAAATCAATAAAAAAAGCGATATTTTTTTTTCATTTTGCCATTGACATTATTACGATTTTTGCTATAATTAATCACGACAGCAGGGAGTGATGGATTGATGGATAAACTGCAATTTGCGAGAGAGAGCATCCTCCACCGGATCGAGTGTGGCGAGTTCCCCGCCGAAGCGAAGCTCCCGGCGGCGGCTAAGTACTGCGAAACAATCGGCGTCTCCTTCGTGGTGGTGCAGCTTGCTTATAACTCCCTGATCCGCGACGGCATACTCTACAGCATTCCCCGGCAAGGGACATTTGTCCGCAAAGACTGGCGAAGTCGCATTCTGCCCGGCAGCATTCAGACCTACCGGTCAGTCTGGCTGGAACTGCTGAAACCGCTGAAGGCGGAAACTCCCGAACTCTTTTTGAGCAACAGTTTTTGCGAAGGTGCGTTTGAGATCCGTTTCAGCAACGACACCCAGCTTCATGCAAGCGAATACCTCGACCTGACGGAATTTTTCGAGGCGGAATTTCCCGACAAGAGCGATTTCTTCCAGGAAAAGATCGAACAGTTCCGGTCGAGGCACGGTAAATTATTCGGCATTCCGCTGATCTTCTCCCCCTGGGTGATCTGCTACCATCCCGACCTGATCGCCGAAGCAGGCGCGCCGGAACCCCACTCCGGCTGGAGCTGGGAGGAGTTTCTCAACCTGATCCGCCTCCTGCGACGGAACCTTCCCCCTTCCCGGGCATTTCGACTGGTTCCCTCCTCCTCCATCTGGATGAACTTCTTTCTCCGCGCTGGCGGTGAAATTATGGGAAGCCGGGAAGAGGGCTATCCCATCCTTCTCGATGGAGCGGCCTCCGTCGACGCCCTGTACCGGCTGCGCGAACTCCGAGACGCGATCGGAGAGGTTGAGGAATCCCCGTTCAACTACCGAGAAGCCTTTCTCAAGAAGGAGACCGCCATGATCGTCGGCACCCGGCAGGACGCGGCGTTCCATAATCCGCATCCGTGGAGATGCGTACCGCTGCCCCGGATTCCAGGCGGCAGGGAGTGCATGCGCATCGGCGGAGACCTCTTTTGTGTCCGCCGCATCGTCAATGATTTCCACCTCGTCCGCAAGCTGATCGGCTACCTGTTTTCGCCGCAGCTGCAAGACCGTCTCGGGGCTCTGGGATATGGCATACCAATCCGCCGCAGTTCGGCGATCCGCAGTTTCAACGAACACGATCCGCGCGATATGGTATTCCTCTCCGAAATGGCCAAAATCCACCCGCTCAACCACTTCGCATGGCCGGAACTTCAGGTGCTGATCAACCATGCACTGCCGCGCACCTGGCTTCTGCAGGAGTCGCCGGAAACCATGACCGGCGAACTCGCCGCCGTTCTGCGCGCTATCATCCGTTATGAACACAACCCCTTTTACCATCAGAAGGAGAACTCTCATGACCGGAATTTCTAACCGTTTCCGAATGCGTCACTTCATGCAGGGACCAGCTTCGGAGAAACAACGCAATTTATTTACGCTCATAGAGCTTCTCATTGTAATTGCGATCATCGCGATTCTGGCGGCGATGCTGCTTCCCGCATTGCAACGCAGTCGGGAGGCGGCCCGGAAGATCGCATGCGTCAACCAGTTGAAACAACTTGGATTCTACAGTAATCTCTATACCGACAACTATGACGGTCACCTTTTCGCCACCAATATGCCGAGCTCAATGCTCTCCGGCACAAGAATCTGGGTCCGCTACGACAGCAATCCGATGGTCAACGGGCTGAACGTTCCCCGGGCGACCATCGAACCGCTGCTGATCTGCCCCGCCGACGCCTCCCCCGTTCCGAACGGTCTGAGCAATCCGCCAGGGTACTACAGTTACGGCTACAACGGCATACTCGACTATCGGAAAATCGGAAAGCTCAAACACCCCTCCCGACTCTGCGTGATCGGCGATTCGGCCGGGGATCCCGCCGACAACAGCGGAGCGGCATATCTCATCACGTACTCCGCCTCCTACCGTCAATACCTGCTCTACGGCGCTCTTCGCCATCAGAACAAGCCCAATGTGCTCTACCTCGACTGGCATGTGGGACAACCCGCCGACACGCCGCGGCTCGCCGGTCCGAGCGTAAACTCCAACTCTCAGGATTTCAAAATGTTCTGGTACTACAAAATGGATTGACCGGGCAGAGAACCACCCATGGATCTGTTGAGGCCCCCCCCGCGCTCGGCGATTCCCGTTTTCACGGCCCGCTCCCCGGTATGGGCCCGCTGGAAAACGAGGACGATGGAGTCGGCCGGCAAAGCGGAAGAGAACAAACGACACAGAATTCGATCGGACGGCGGCGGTCACAGGAATGAGGTTCCGTTCCTGCACACTTCGCTCGGAAGGCCCCTCTCCGCGGATCGGAAACCTTCGCTTGCCCTGCGTGTGAAAACAGGATACCCAAAAACAACTCTCATATTTCCGAAGGAAAATCAACATGTTGAAATTAGCTCTCCACTCCCTTCTGCCGCTGTTCTGCTGCGGAGCCGCCACACTGCATGTAGATGTCGCCGCCCGTCCCGGTGGCGACGGTTCATCGACACGGCCGTACCGGACGATCCAACAGGCCGCCGACCGGGTTTTGCCGGGAGACACCGTCATCATCGCGCCGGGCGTCTACTTCGAGACGGTCCGGCTTCGCCGCTTCGGCAGGGAGAATGCGCCGATCACATTCCGGGCAGATAAAATCCGGAAGAACCGGGTGATCGTCACTGGTGCGGATCCCGAGGTCCGGCGTGGTCAACGGAAGTGGCAACTGTACGACCGCGCTACCGGGACCTACGTTCTCGACTACGATCATTCACCGGCCAGAATCCTTTACAGCGGAACGGATCTGTTCGGCTACAGGTCGCTGGAGTCGCTCCTGAAATTCGAGGCGAAACCGGGGGTTCCGGGGCCGAAACATGGATTCTTTCAGCGTGACGGAAAGCTCTTCGTCCGTCTTCGTGCCGACGGCAAATACGGTCCGGCCGATCCCAACCGGCACATCATGGCACTCTCTCCGCCAACGGCTCCCTATGGAGACGAAGAAAATCCGGATTCCCGCGCCTACAATTTCGCCCTGCTCGGCCGGGCCGGAGAAGAGCTCCACGTGGTGATAGACGGACTTACCTTCGAGACGCCGGGACGCACGGCGATCTACGTCTCCGGCAACCGGGTCACGGTCCGCAACTCGCTCTTTCTCGGCTGCCAGGCGGGCGGTGTGATCGGCAGGGTAGTGAACTCTCCCGCACCGAACCTGAAGCGGGCCAGCAATGAGATCACCGTCGAATTCTGCGAGTGGCACGCTTTCCCGCTTTTCGACGATGTGAAGGAACTGATTCAGGAGGTAAAATCAGGCAAAGTGAAGGTTCCTCCCAAAGATCGACTGTTTCACTGGTGGGTTCACAAGAGCCGCGCCAACGGCGTCGCCAATTCCTACGAGACCGGCATCGTCCGGCAGGTCGGGCGAAACTGGACAATCCGCAACTGCTACATTCACGACTGCTTCGACGGTCTGGCCAATCTCAATTACGGAGAAAACACCATCTTTGAAAACAATCTTTTCGAACGTTGCGTCGACAACGCCATCGAAACCGAAAATCATGCCCGGAACTGCCACATCCGCAGAAACCGCTTCGTTGACGTCTACCAGAGCATTTCGGTACAGCCGCTCGATGGGCCGCCGTGGCCGGGACCGGTCTACGTCTATCAGAACCTCTTTTCGCGTACACGGGAAAATCTCATCTGGGGAGGAGGCGGCGGAAGCTTCAAAATCGGAATCCAGTCCCGGCAGTGGAATTTCCCCAACTCAAAGAGAGCATGAAAGCGATCGATCCGGCACATATTTCGTTGCCCGGGCTGCTGGTTTTCAACAACACGATCATCGACCCCAACACACGACTGGTGGTGGAGCTGGGAGGCGCCACGCAGAAGCTGGACAATATCGCCTTTTACAACAACCTGGCAATCGCGGCCAATATCCGCCATCCCCGTGCCGCCGACGGCGACGGTGGAGCCACGCACTACAACTTCGTCAACAACCGCTTCTGCTGGAGAGCCTCCCGGACTTCGGACATTCCGAAACTGCGCGGCCAGCTGCGCCCGCCACAGGAGAAACTGCTGCTCGACGAAACGGAAAATCGTTTTCTGCCGGTGAAATTTGAACCGGCTGTTCCGGTTCCGGGGGCGCCGGAACAGTTCCGCTACATCGGAGCTCTGCAATCCCCGGAACAGCGGATCGCCGACCGGGTCGGCGTTCAGGAAGAGCGGTGAACTTCCGCGCCTCCGGAGAAACCGGACAACACCGGTCAGCTCCGTTCGCGCCACCGGCGGCGGAGCGCCACCGCGTGATTGCAGGTCATCGCATCGACGCCGAGCGCGGCCATCGCGAGACCGAGTTCATCCGAAAAAACGCCCCACGAAACCACCCGGAACTTCTCCGCGTGCAGTGCCGCGACAAACGCCGCATCCGCCTCGGTCGTCGCCTTGAAACTGACTCCGGTGCAGTGCAATTTGCGCAGATAGTCCATCACCTGCTCCGCCGATGGAAACACGCCGAAGCGATTTTTCAGATCGACCAGCAGCAGCCGCGGCAGATCGGGGAAGAACTCCGCCGCATTCCGAATCGTCTCCTCCTCGAAGGAGCTCAGCGCCAGCGAACGGCGGTCGCCACCCCACTGCTCCAGTACCTGTTTCAGAGGCCGGGCGAGCGGCTGCACCCCCTTCAATTCGATCTGCATGTGTTTTCCGGGCCGGAGCAAGGCCAGCGCCTCCGAAAGCAACGGCACCGGATAGTGGTTCCGCAACTCCGCGAGCGATGCGTCGGCGACAGCGAGTTTCACTCCCGCCACCCGTTCAAGGGTTTCATCGTGGACGCAGACGACATCGCCGTCGGCGGTGAGACGGATATCCAGTTCGATGCCGTCTGAATCGCGTTTCATAGCGAGCGAAAAGGCTCTCAACGTGTTTTCCGGGGCGTCATCCGACTCCCCCCGATGCGAGAGAAAAATTGTCATTTGAACTCAGAGTCCTTTCTGATGAAGTTTCACACCTCTCTCCTGCCGCATTGACGGGAAGCCGCGCCGGCGGGCGAAACCGGAGGAGGTGACTTTCCCACGGTTTTACACGGGATTCCCCGTTGTCAGTCGGTGCCGTCCCGGACACAAGATGCTTCAGTACCAACGGCGTTCTCCCACAAAAGTTCCGGCGGAGTGAACAATCCGTAAGGAGTCAGATTGCGATACTCCGGATGGGCGTACTCCCGGAATTCGTTCGCCCCGAACCGCAGTGGATGCGGATCGGTGAGGAAGAACGGACCGAGCGCATTGCGCCGGGAGCCGATCACCTCGATCTCCAGCCGGTTTTCACCATGGAGCGGCCGCCCGAGCTCCAGCTCCCACGGTTCCCACCCGAGGATGCCCGCCTCTTCTCCATTGAAACGGATCCGCAACGCGGTGGAAGCGTGCCGTCCCAGCCGCAGACGCAGTCGGCCGGGTTCCGTCCTGTTCCAGTCAAATGTGGTGCGGTACACCATATTTCCGGCATAATTCGGAAATCCCATCAGGCACCAGTCGCCCGGCGGAAGGGTGCGGCGAAGTGGCTGGAGCGTCTCATTCTCCACACAAAATTCGCCGAGCAGATAGATCGCCTCCAGTCCGACGCAGTCAGAACGGTACTCCCGGGAAAGGCGCAGCAGATTGCTCCCGCCCCGGAGGGCTCCCGCCGGAACCGGTATCCGGCGGATCGCGTCGTCGATCCAGCACCCGTCGGCATGGCGGCTCTCCAACGCTACACCGTTGAGCTCAATCCGCCACTCCTCCGGCCGTTCAAGTGCGAGAAACAGCGCTCCTTCCGGCAACGCGGCGACGTCGAAGCGATACTCCAGCGCCAGGGGAGCGTGCGCCACCGTCTCCTCTTTCCGCGCCCACGGCTGAACCATCCGTCCGCCCCGGACCGGAACGTCGAGCGACCTGCGGACCGCGTCGTCGATCCGCAGGATGAAGTCCGGCTCGTGCCGGATCCCCTCCCCCAGTTTCCACGCGGCCCGGTCGAGCACCAGAACATTCGGTTCATCGCGCTGAATTTCCCACTTTCGAGGAGCCAGTTTGATCCGGAAATCCATCCGGAACCGCTCCGGCTTCTCCGCTTCAGGAATTTCCTGAAACGAGAGGCGGAAGATCCTGCTCTGAAGTGCTTTGAAGGAGGTCTCCCACCGGTATCCGTCGGGAGACGTTTCCACCGGATGTCGCAGAATCCTCCCGCTTTCCGGCACCAGTTCATACAGGAAACCGTTCCGGGAGGTGAAGAGTTCCACCGCGACGAACGGCACTTCGCGCCGCCGCTCCGCGCACCGGATGCGGTGCTCGTCGGGCACTTCCGTTTCAAATCCAGGATTGCAGAGAAAAAGATCCAGCCCCTCCTCCGACTCCCGCAACTGGTAGAGCAGCCCCCGAACGGGCGTCCCATCGTTCCCCGTGAAACGCACCCGACGGACCAGCGGCTCCGCCACCTCGACGCCGTGTGGCAGATCGCGCCAGAACTCCCGAGCCGCCGGGTCGGGAATTCCATCAACCCGCGCAGGAGCTTCCCCGGCGACGCAGACGGTTCCGCCGTTTTCCCGGAATCGGCGCAACAGCGCCAGCGTGGTGCCGCGGATCGTCTCCATCTCCGGCAGAAGCACTGCACGGTAGACTCCGGAACCGAGCTTCAGCAGCGGTCCCGGTTCGACCTGGCCGAACTTCGCCAAATGTTCCTCGTCACCGTAATCGAAATCGAGCGCACGGTCGAGAAGGCCGTTGCGCAGATGCGCCAGCTTCCGGTCGAACTCCTGCGCCGCGGTCAGATTGCGATTGAGCAGAACCCAGGCCGATTCGACCGGGTGAATCACCAGCAGATCGCGCACCTCGCGCCCGCGGCTGAGCACCACGCCAAGCCGGGCGAAATAGTCTTCGAGAAACTTCAAAGTATCGTGAAAACTGGAGTGCGGCGAGAAGGAGGCCGGATAATCGCGCTTCGCCTCCCCTTCCATCGTATAGAACGACAAATGCAGACAGCGCCGGTTGACTCCGAGCGCATACTGCCAGTCGCCCATCGCCTTGTATCCGGCAAAGCTCATATCCCAGCCGGTGCAGCCGTAAACCTCGCTGACCCGGACCGGGCGGTCGAACTGTCGTGCCGCGCTTGCAAGCTGTTTGCAGGCGTCGTAGAGCTGGCCATACTCGGTCAACTGATCGATGCCCGGAACCTGCATGTATGGATAATGACGCATCGAGGCGCCGACACAGCGGGTCTGCGAAGAAGGGGTATCCTCCCAGAGCAGGTGGCCGGTGAGCGCAATGCCGTTTCTTTCGCACCACGCTCCGACCTGTTTCGTGAAGGAATCGACGAAGAGTTCCGTCAAAAGCCGCCAGTAATGGTAACGTGCCGGAGACGCGGCCCGCTCCGGGCAGTCGTAAAAGAGTTCGGGCAGATGTTCCGCAAGATCGTATCCGAAACGCTCCCGGAAAAGTTCCGGCAGGCGAAGCGTCCACGCCGCATCCGCCGCCCCCGGATAAGGAAGCGGCACCAGATTGGCGTAGCGCCAGTAGTGCGGCTCATCGGTGAAGATCGCCGGAACCGCACCACCGAAATCCTTTCCGAGCTCCCGCCTGTATCGGTCGTAGGTCACCTCAATGAACCGCTTCACCGCTCCGGGGTTGAGCACGTCCAGGTAGGTGTACTTGTTGAACCAGTCGCTGCACGGCTCCTCTTCGGCGAAAATTTCGAAGCACGTCTCCCCGCGGGCCGGATCTCCGCGGTGAAGATTCCTTGCGACGGCGCCGTCGAGACGCGCACTCCAGAACCCGAAGCTCACCGGATGCGCCGGACCGGAATGGGCATGCAGATAGAGAATCCACGCCCGGCAGGCCGGATCGCATGTCACCAGCCCCCCGCCGCTCCGGACGCCCAGCGGTCCTCGTCGTAGAGACAGGGAATCAATCCACACCGCTTCGCTTCTTCGATGGAGGCGCGGATGCAGTCGAACCACTCCCGCCCGAGGTAGGGCGTCGCCAGTCCGACCCGGGAATGCATGAAGAATCCGCCCAACCCCATCGCCTTGAATTCCCGGATCTGGCGCCGCAACTTTTCCGGCTCCAGTCTGCCGTTCCAGCTCCAGAACGGCTTTCCCCGGTATGCCGCGCCGGGTGCGGCAAATTTTTCGGCAAACGTTTCGGGCATTCCCATCTCCTTTTTTTGATATAATATACCGGAAAATCGAAAAAAATCCTTGACTTTTTCTTCAAAAGATAGTACAATTCTTTCAAACCGGATTCAGGAGGCGAAGTTGATGGAGGAAGAACGGACAATCCAGTCCCTGCGTGGAGACAATCTCTGGAAAGGGGGGTTTCCACTGCGGGTGGTTCGCTACGATCACCGCCGCAACCGCCGGATGCACCAGCACGATTTTTTCGAACTGGTGCTGGTGACCTCGGGACACTCCCGGCATGTGACGCCGAACGGAAGCTGCGAAATTTCCGCCGGAGACATTTTTCTGATCCGCCCCGGCACGGCACACGCCTATGAGGCAGTTTCCGACTTCTCTCTGGTCAATCTCATCTATGCGCCCAATCTGCTGCCCCTCTGCGATCTGGCAAAATCCCCCGGCTATCAGGCGCTCTTCGTGCTGGAGCCGGAACAGTGGCTGCCCGGAGGTGAATTCCGTCATCTCCGGCTCGACCGGGAAACGCTGCACCGCGCCGAAATCGAAATCGAACGGCTGGAAAACACGCTTTCGGAAAGCAAACCGGGGCACCAGTTCCGGGCACTGGCCGTCTTCATGGGGATCGTCAGCATGCTCGCCGACTACTTCACCGAACTTGCCGTTCCGCCGGAACGGCAGGAACTGTTCCGGCTCGGCCAGGTGCTCGGGTATCTGGAGAAAAATTACAGCTCCCCCGCTGACGCTGCCGGAGATCGCCCGCCACGCGGCGGTCTCCGAAGTCACCCTTTACCGGCTGTTCCGCAAGGGAATCGGAGACTCCCCGATCAGCTGCCTCAACCGAATCCGGATCCGCCATGCCCGCGCACTGCTCCTGAACACCCGGCTTCCGGTCTCGGAAATCGCCGCCGCCACCGGCTTCACCGACAGCAACTACTTTTCGCGCTGCTTCCGTAAATTTACCGGTCTCTCCCCCGGGAGTTCCGCGAACGGCCGCCCCGCCCGGACGAGCCGTAACTGCGCCCCGCCCTGCTGCCGTTCAGCGGCAGAGTTCCCGGTTCACCCGCTTCCGGAGCTCCAGCAGCCATTGTGCCGACCGCGGATACCGATGGAGGGTGATCGGCCGGTCGAGCCCTTCATGAATCAGCGCTTCCACCGCCGGTCGCCCGATCTTCGACTCCAGCATCTCAAGTGCCCGCAAATCCTGCATCGCCTCCCGGAACACCTCGAAGCGGATGGAGTCAATTGGTTTTCCATCCGCACCGGGATAGACCAGAAATGAGCCGCCGCCGCAGAAGGTGCGGTCCGCGTCGGTGTCGTGCCAGGGATCCAGATCCTGTTTCAGGCTGAATGCGGAGTACCAGAAGTTGTATCCCCAGTTGAGTAAGCCGTCGATCTTCTCCAGATAGAGCAGAACGCCGTAGATCCGGAACCGGGCGGAAGGCATCCCGAACTGCCGGTTGGGCAGGCCGTCCTGATAGTTGCCGCAGTAGTAAATCCAGCGTTCCGGCAGCTCCAGATCCCGGAATTCATCAATCGCCGTGATGCAGGGAACCGGGCAGCAGCAATCGCCCGTACGGCTGTATTCCGGCGAGGACAGGGCGTCCATCACCCGGAATCCCGGAAGCAGTTCCGCGAAAAGCTCCACGCCGTACCGATACCGTTCGACATGCTCCACTGACGGTTCATCGGAGATGTGAAAGACGCAGCGCTCCATCCAGCCCCGGCGGCTCAACAGCGCACCAAGCTCCGGCAGGAGAGCGGTGAGAAATTTCCGATACTCCGGAGAATCCGCCGCCACGTGCCAGCCGAAACGTTTCTCTTCGCCCGCCGGAGTTTCCACCACGATCTTCGGCGTGAATTCCGCCCCCCACTGCGTGAAAGCGTGGGAGAACTCCAGATATCGGAACCCGCAGGATTCCGCCAGATCGATCCACCGCTCGAGCCGGGAGAAATCAAAACGATATACGCCGTCTTCGTCGCGGATTTTCAGCAGCTGAACGGTGGGACGCTCCGTCCCCGGCATCGTATCCAGCGGAATACTCCAGAGCGGAGTATAGAGCATGTTTCCCCCGTGAGAAGCGAGATCGCGCATGTAATGCTCCAGCACCTGCCAGCAGCGTTCACTCCAGCACTCCAGCCGATACCGGCTCAGAAGGCAATCCGCATGGAACCAGATGGTGTTCTTCAGCCGCTGCGGGGCGAGAACCGGCTCCAGCACCTCCACGGTGAGCGACAGCACCGTCTCCCGCGGCGGCGGCGAAGGCCACGGAGTCGGGGTCGCGGCGCAGACCAGAGAAATTTCCACCTCGTAACTGCCGGGAACGGCATCCGGAGGCACCGCCACCGTCACCCAGAAAGCATTCCATTTGCCCCGCACCATGGTCAGCCGGTTCCCGGGGATCAGCGGATCGGGAAAGAGTCCGGGTTCACTGGTCAGAATGAACGGATCATCCGGCATCGCCGGCAGGAAACTCGGCACGGATTCCACATGCCGGACCGTGAACACCGGAGCATTGCCGCGCCCCCGGATCGTGCAGCTCACTTCGCATCGTTCCTCACATCGGCAGGCGATCTGAAAACTCCCGACCTCGCCGCGCAACAGCGTCAGACGGTCGATCGACTCCGCATCGAGGCGGTCGGAACAGAACACTTTTTCCAGTGACGAAACAATTCGAGTCTGCAAATACATGACATTCTCCCACGCTCTCACTCGATCTTTTTCTTTTAGAAAATATGATGCAGAAATAGAGTTTTTTCAATGGGAGAAAAGATGTTTCAGTTCTACTTCTGATGCAGACCGGTACGGCTGCCCTCAGCGGCGGAGCACTCCGCGTGCATCGATGGTGATCAGCCCGCGCAGGTCGATCACCTGGTTGCGCGGCGTGTGCCCGTAGGGGAAATCCCCGATAGACCGGGCATTTCACCGTGTCGGCGAACTCTTCGATCACGGCAGCTTCCCGGTCGCCGCAGCGGCTGAGCGTGCCGAACACCACAGCAGCGCAATCTTTGAAGAATCCCTCCTCGCGGAGACGGCCGAGCGAGGCGCGTACCTGGTCGGGGAGATAATCCGGCGACTCGATGAAAATCACCCTCCCCGCGGTGTCGGGGCGAAAACGGGTTCGGTTCATCGTCTCCAGCAGCCGCAGATGGCCCGCCAGCGCGAGACCGGATACCTCACCGCCGCGAATCGGCACCAGTTGTACCGGTTCCGCGGATTTTCCGTGCATCGCACGCCGGAAATTCTCCAGACTCGGCGCATCCACGGTCAGCAGTCCCAGCGCCGACGGTGCCGTAAAGGGATGTCCGGCGCGCTCTTTCAGCATGGCGAGCTGCAGCGCGGTGATGTCGCTGAAGCCGAGCAGCGGCAGATCGGGGCGCCGCCGCAGTTTCTCCCAATCCAGTTTCTTCACGACATCGGGGGGAGCCGGTTCCGCCGCGGATGCACCAGACCAGATCCACCTCCGGATCGAGCCACGCCTGTTCCAGATCGGCGACCCGCTTTGCCACCTCAATGGTTTCATACCGGGTCGCCGGTTCCCTTCGCGGGCGTGAGGCATCAGTTTGACGCGGATCCCCGCCTTTTTCAATCCGGCAATCGCCCGGTCCAGCGCTTCAGAGGAGTGCGCCGGACAGGCAGGCGCCACCAGCGCAACGGTTTTGATCTTCTCGGAAAAATCCCTCCCAGTCGGGGGACCGTCTCCTGCGCCGCTGCTTCGCTCCAGCCGGCCATGGCCAGCGCAAATCCGCAGCATCGACTGACAAATGATTTCATCGACTCGGTTTTCCTGCTTTCAGCAACTCCCGCCTTTTCCGGGAAATTTTCCTTCACGCTTCCCGAATCCAATAGACACGGTACTCGCCGCCGGAATCGGGCAGAATCAGAGCGTTGTCACCCGTTCCGCACGCAATCTCCTCCAGATCGTGCGCTTCGTCCAGCAGAAGCACCTTCCACTTGACCGACTCCATTCCGGAGGGAAGCCGGACGGCGATTTCGCCACATGACTCCCCTTCCGGCAGGAACACCGCGAGCAGGATCGCCCGCTTTCCCTGCGCGTCCCTCCCCGCGATCAGACGGATTGCCTCCGAATCGGAAGCGCATCGGACCAGATTCTCATAGTGCGCCATTTCCGCAAACGCGCGGAAGGCGTAGTACAATTTCTGTTTCTTCCCGTAAAACCACGGACTCCAGCTGGAGGAACCGTGGCCGATCAGAATAGAAACAGGTCATGGCAAGCGGACTCTTCTGCCATGCGATCAGACAGTGGATCAGATGGGAGGCCACCTTGATTCCACCGGCGGGATGCTTCCCCATGATGTTGTAAATCCGATCCCATTTCTCCAGATAGCGCCACTCGGTCAGATGGAGTTCGGTTTCATGGAAGCCGTAACGATCCAGCAGTTCCCGCGCCCGGCGCGCTTCGTCCAGAATGGCGAACGGCTGCCGCGGCCCGGAATAGCTGTGCCAGGAGAAGAAATCCAGCGGTACCTCCCTTTCCCGGCAGTACTCCAGAAAGACGGGCAGAAAATCCTTTTCCACCCGGGGACTGGCCTGTTCATCCAGAAAGGTCGCGGAGGGGCCACCGATTTTCAGCGCGGGAAACTCCTGCTTGATCCGTTTCGCCGCCGTTTCGTAGAGGCGGCAGTAGTCCTGCACCGTCCCCGCCCACATCTTCGAAGGAATGCAGACGCCGTGATCGTCGGGCTCGTTCCAGATCTCCCAGTAGCGGATCCCCAGATGGAAGCCGTTGTTCCACCCTTCGTTGTAGTGCCGGATGATGTGGAGACAGATATCGGTCCAGCGATCGAAATCATCCGGCACGGCGGTGTAGTAATGCTTCAACGAATGCTCGATCGAGGTGCCGAGCCGGTACATGATTTCCGACGAACCGGCGGCGATCAGCCGCAGATACTCGTCGGTCTGATCAAAGTAGTAGTTGTCGGGATTGTCCGTATCGGCCTTCCAGTTCCCGAAGATGTGCTGGATGTCCACCAGACGCATTCCCCGGTTGGCCAGCGGCGCGTCGTGCAGGCGGACTAGCGACAGTTCGAGAGAATAGTACTCCTTGAGCAGCTCCTCGCTGCCGGGGTAGAGCTGGGGGCCGAGATTGCCGCCGTTGAGACGACGCACCTTGCCGTCCGGCGTGTTGAAGTCACAGGAAACAAAACGTCGCATCCTATTTCTCCTTTTCCTGATTTCGTTTGAATCCGTCGAGAATCGCCTGCTTGCGCGCCGTCATCTCGACCGGCGCCATATTTCCGGGATCGTCGGAGTGCTCCACAGACCAGCCCTGCCATTCCCGAAAGGCGTGATACGCCCAGTCCCATCCGTACTCTTCAAAGAGCTCGATGCAGTCGCGGAGCCAGCGGTCCGCGCCGGGCGCCCAGCGGATACAGCCGAACTCCCCGATGTAGATGCGGGCGCCGGTCTTCTCCTGAAATTTTTTCACCGGCACCAGAAACTTCCGCAGATACTCCTTTTCCCTCTTCCGGGCGGCGTCCGGTTAGCCGTTGTAGGAGGCGAGCTTTGGATTGAGCTGGTGAGTCAGCTCCATCGGCGCGTAGACGTGCACGCTGTAGATGATGTTCTCATAGGGAAAAACCGGCAGATACTGCAAGGTATCCGGGTGTGACATGTAGTCCGACTCGACGATGATCGGCGTAATCGGGTCGATCGCGCGTATCTCCCGAATGATCCGGTCATACTGCGCGGCGAGGAGCGGATCGTCATGCTTCAGGCAGCTGGTGTGCGGCTCGTTGAGCAAATTGTAGCCGAATACGGCGGACTTTCCCCGGCACTTCGCCGCGGCCCGTTTCCAGAAATCAACCACGGCGTCACGTCCGGCAGGCGTTCCCAGTAGAACCGCGCCGGAATTCCGGTTGGCATGCAGATCGATCGTCAGCATGATTCCGTATTTTTCCGCAAGTTCGAGGGCCTGATCCAGATTGGCGAGGTGCCGTTCCATGGCGGTTCGGATTGCAGGCAGTGTGGCCTCCTTCGCATTGACATTGGCAATCCAGCGCATGGAGTTGCCGCCCATCTTCTTCAGGTCGGCGAAGTTCTTCTCCACCGGCTTCGCCGGACACATCGCGCCCCGTTGCCGCGGCGGATTCACCGTGTAGACCGCCCGGGGAACCTCCTTCATCGTGAAAATCGAACGGGGCATCGCGCTGCCGGGATAGAGGCAGATGTTCTTGAAGGAAACCTTTCCGGTGGTGTTCTGAAGCCCGAGCGTCAGATGGCCGAGCCGGACATCCGACGGGATCTGGATCATCGAACCAAGTTTCCGCCAGGGGCGGTGCCGTACTTCTGCTTCGGTGTGAGAAATTCAGGATAACTCCGCCCCTGAGACGGAGAGTTGTACGGCAGCATGAATTTGATTCCCAGATAGGATTTCGTCGGCTTCTTCACGTTTTCGTTTTCCAGATAGGCCTCGCCGTAGATCATCTTCCCGGCCATTCCGTTCTTCGCCAGATTGACGGGGATATCCACCATCGCCGATACGGAATTCCCGGCCGATTCCGGCACTTCCACAATCAGGACGTCGGTGTGTTCCAGATCTTTTTCAATCCTGGCGTAGGGACACCGCCTGACCGCCTGCTTCACCGCGGGCGAACTGAAATCGACCCGGTATACCGAAGACGTCTCCGCCGCCGGCAGCGAAAGAACGGCGAGCCCCGCAACAGACAACACGGTAAAGACGAAAGATTTCATGGCATGTTTCCTGCAATATGTTCCCGATCCTCGAATTTCACTCATTCTGCAACGGCTGGAACGGTTTTCCGGGCAGAGCACGGGCGGCGGTATCGGTCAGCGACTCCACGTGTCCATCCAGAAACACCATTTTCGCCGTCCGGTTGTGACGCTAGGCGATCGGACCGTCGGCATCCACCTGACGACTGTCCGCACCGGCCAGAATGTAACTCTGATAGGTGCTGGCTTTGGAGCTGTAGAAGATGTGCGTCAGAGCGTCGCTCCAGCCGACCCGGGCCGAAGGCTGTTTGACCGTGGCCAGTTTGGGTTTCTTATCCTGGCTCCAGTCCCAGTTTCCGGCGGTGTAGCTCCAGTGAATGCACTGAGCGGGCCGGGTATATCGATACATCGCATCGTGCCAGAAAGCGGTTTTTCCGCTGTAGGAGTTCGGGCAGAGAAAGTTATTCGGCCAGAACCTGCTCCGCACGCCCTTGATGCCGAGCAGTTCGCGGAAGGCGGCAAGATCATACCAGTTGTTGTTCGGAGTCTCCACCGGATCTTTGATTTTCACCCCCCACTTCGCCGTCGCAGGCCAGTAATCGTCGTATGCGTGACAGTAGAGAATCGCCCCCTGGGCCATGCCTTTAAGCATATTGACGCAGACGATGCCCCGCGCGGTTTCCCTTGCCTTGTTCAGTGCAGGCAGCAGCATCGCCGCCAGAATTGCGATGATCGCGATCACGATGAGGAGTTCGATAAGGGTAAAAAAAACGTGGCGGCTCTCCGGGGCTTTCCGACATTCCGTTCGCATACTTCTTTCTCCTGTTTTCACGTTTCGACTGCACCTTTCCCAAATCTTCTCCTGCGGCACTCATTTTCCCGTCACTGTCGAAGCGATCCGTCCCGGGCGATTCTCCGCGGCATCCTTTCGGCACACCTCCTCTCTTTTTCCGGCGGGACGACGATCTCCACCTGTCCGGTCGAATGAATCCGCAGCGGTTTCGGCTCCTTCGTCACCCGGCACTTCACCAGAAAGAGACTGCGGTCGCCGTAGGAGTAACGCTCTTTGGTCACCTCGTAGGGAACGACCGTGGCATATCCATCCCGCTCCGGATCGTACTGATTGCTGCGGAACCGGCAGGGGCGGTTCTCCACGATGAAGCCGACGTCACGCTCCTCGAAATAGGCGTAAACCAGCTTGCTCCGGTCGCAGTGCACCACCGCCGCATCGGTCCCGGCGGCATTGTAGCCGTTCACCGTGTCGGAGTTGGTGATGCAGAGGCCGTCGAACGGGGCGACGATACGGTAATATTTGCGCTTCTCCTGCAGCAGCGCGAGTTCCCGTTTCCGGTTGGCCAGTTCCTGTTCCACGTTTTTCAGCTCCCGTTCCGCGATGGAGATGTAAAGCTCTCCCAATCCCCGGTTGAGCACTTCCAGATCCCGGGTGCAGCTCTCCAGCTCCGCCTCGGAGTCCTTGAACTCCTGAAATTTTTCCAGACGGCTCAGGTCGGAAACACTCTGGCTCCGGTAGAGACGGTTGAACACATTGAGTTCATGTTCGAGCCGCTCCTTCCGCACCCGGGCGGCGTTGAGTTTCCACTCGGCGTACCGGTAATCGGAGGGGAGCGGATCGAGACGGGTGCGCTGCAGTTCCAGTTTTTTCAATGCAACGCTTTCCGTCAATTCCAAAACCTGATTGGAGAGTGTCTCGATCTCCTGCCGCAGATCGAGGTCATCATACTCCAGAATCACATCGCCCTTCTTCACCCGGTCCTGGGAGAAAAAATTGACCTTGCTGACAAAACCGGCATATTTGTTCCGCAACGTCACCTGCCCGATGCCGCGCACAAAGCCACAGCCGCGGATGATCCGTTCCCCCCGTCTCTCTCTTCTCCACCGGGCGAGAAGCAGCGCACCGCCGCGACCCCCAGCAGCAGCGCAATCAGCATGCCGAATCCGAAGAGAAGACATTTTTTCATAGTCCGAACCGAAACTCCCCGTTGTAATCCCCGAACCTTTTCCCGGACAAATTTCCCGGCTCCTCTACAGGCAGATGATGACGATTCCCGCGACGCCGAAAATGAATCCGCTCTTCTGAAAAATTCCGGTCTTTTCCCTCAGAAAGATCACGCTGTAGAGGAAAAATCCGATGATGCAGGAGCTCACCACCAGCGGATACCCGAGCGACCCCGCCCCAGCTTCCACCAGAAAATCGAGCGCATTGTAGAACAAAAGATAGTTCGCCGTCAGCCCAACAGCGTTGAGTGAGATCGCAAAAAACAGGATCTTTTTTCAACTCTCCCGGATGGAATTTCGGGGGGAGAGCGTATGGGTCGCCACCGCCCCGATCAACCATCCGGACAGCATTCCCACCTGCGAGAAACAGGCGCGATACACACTGCCGACCGGTTCGCCGTTGCTCAGATAGGAAGGAAGATTCGCGCAACACTGATTCAGGCCGCAGAGCAGCATTCCCAGAAGGGCAAAAAAAATACCAGGAGTTTTTCCTCATACCCGGCACATTCGCTGCGGCTTTCTTTTCCTTCCCCAGCCCGAACAGAATCACACTGCCGACAATCAGCAGCATCCCGCCGACTCGACTCAGCGTCGGCTCGACGTGAAATATCAGAATCCCCATCAGAAACGGAAAAACAATACCCGACTGAATCACCGACCAGACGATTCCGTTCGGCCCGCGCCGCATCGCCGCCCCCATCGCCAGAAACATGAAGTAGTTGAGGATTCCAAAAGTGATCATGCAGAAGGCGGTGAGCCATTTCGTCCGCGCGGAGATCTCCGGCTGCTCTTTCATCAGCATCCCCATGGCGAACAGCACAATGACACTGATTGTGATCCCCGTCAAGGTCTGAAGCAGCTGAATGTATGGAATGTTCACCTTGTTCCGCGCCGCGTAGCTGATGACGATCCCGACCCAGATCCAGCTGATGCCGGTCAATACCGCAAAGAGAATTCCAGTAGCCATGAACAGTAATTATCTCCTTTTTCCATTCACCTCTGCCGTTGCTTTCTATAAAAGTAATCCTTTTTTAAAAAAGTCAAAATATAAATAGTGATTATAGTGATTATTTTATGTTTTTTTTGATCTTTCCGTTTGTAAAAGAGAGAAAATTCATTTATATTCCACGAAGAAGAGAAAAAGGAAAGTTCCGGATGAATTTTAAAATTGATCCTCAAAAAAGCATCCGATCCCAGATTGTGGAGCACTTTCGGGTGGAAATCCGGAAAGGGAGCCTGAAACCGGGTGACCGCCTGCCCTCGGCCCGGGAGCTGGCAAAAGCGTTCGGTACCGCGGAGGCGAATGTGCACCATGCGCTGGCGGCGCTGGTCAAGGAAGGCCTGCTGGCGCGCCGCCCGAAGGCGGGAACCGTCGTCACGGACGGCGTGGAAAAACTGACCTGCGCGGCAATTTATCTGAGCTGGCTCTTCATTCAGCGTGGAGAAAACTTCACCCGGCTGCTGATCGAAATGCTGGAGGAGAGCTTTTCCGCCCGGGGAATCCGCTGCATGGTGATCTACGACACCCCATCGCAAAACGGGATGGAGCAGCTGAAAAAACTGGCGGAAAACCGTCAGATTCAGGGAGTGATCGTCCGCAATCTCTCTCCGGATCAATATCCTTTTTTGCGCGGCTTCCGGTGCCGTTTTCTGCAATCACCTCCATGCGGATTCCCAACCGGGTAACCTTTTTCTCCGCAGAGATCATCCGGAGAATCGCAGAACGGCTCCGCAATGACGGAGTGAAACGGGTGGGAGTTCTTGCCGCCAATCAGATCATGCATCCGATGGAGAATTCAGAAACGGAAACCTACTCCCTGCTGTTCCGGCAATTAAAAAACAGCAGCTGGAAATTCGTCCGAGTGGATCTTCGACAGCAGCCGTTTCGGAGTACCGAAGGTGCTGGACAGCACCACGTTCGCCTATACCGGCTTTCAGACCATCTGGCAGCAGTCAGAACGGCCCGAAGCCCTGCTGCTGTTTTCCGACGACCTGGTCAGCGGTCTGGCAATGGCCTTCTACCGGTACAACGTGAAAGCGCCGGAAGATGTCCGGCTCTACATTCACAAGACCCGGGAAAACGAACTGGTGCTGCCCTTCCCCTGTACGCTGCTGGAGAACCGGATTCATGAACTTGCGGAAGCGCTGGTTCAACAACTGATCGATCAGAGCGAAGGACGCACGCCGCTTCCCGGCAGCCTCTCCCTCGAAATCCGCGACTGGCACCTCTGAGCGGAAGTGCGCAGTCGCTCCAGCCTTCTCCGTTCAGTCGAGGCGGCGCAGCACCAGCGCGGTCCGGCTGGGCAGATAGACGCTGATCCTCTCCGCCCCACTCTCATAACGGGAGTAGTAGTGCTGCCCGGGCCGCCGCAATGCAAACCCGCCGAATTCGGGAGCATCGGAGTCCAGCACCGTCTCGAATTCACCGGGAAGCACCTCGAACGCATAGTCCACATAAGAGTGTTCCGGGTGGAAATTGAAGCAGAACCAATATCCATCCCGCTCAAAGATCAGCACCTTCGCCACGTCATCGATCCGCACCGTCTGCGGCCTGGTGTGGTAGAACTCCGCCCGCCCGGTCAGCGCCAGCATCACCCGGTCGAAGTCGCGCAGAAAATGAAAACGCAGGTTCGGCGCTTCCGCCAGGGACCACTGCCGGCGCGCGTGTTCCAGAGACCAGTTGTTGCCTTCTCGCGGGAAATCAATCCATTCCGGATGTCCGAACTCATTGCCCATGAAATTCAGATACCCATGCCCCGCCGTCGCTGCCGTCGCCAGACGCACCATCTTGTGCAGCGCCACCGCCCGGTCAATCGCAAGAGAATTCGAGCCGATATGCATCGAATCGTACATCGCCGCGTCCGCCAGCCGGAAGATCGCCGTCTTTCCGCCCACAATCGCCTGGTCGTGACATTCGACGTAACTGATCGAACGCTCGTCGCGACGACGATTGGTCAGCTCGCAGTAGAGATGGAAGAGGTTCCACTCCTGATCCGGCAGGTCGAAAAGCCGGAACCACATATCCGTCACCCCCATCGCCATGCGGTAATCGAACCCGATCCCGCCGTGGGGCGAAGAGGAGGCAAGGCCGGGCATGCCGCTGACATCCTCGGCAACCGTCACCGCATCCGGCCGAACTTCGTGAATCACCCGATTCGCCAGGGCCAGATAGGTGATGGCATCCTCGTCGACTTCGTCACCAAAATAGTCTGCGTAACCGGAGAAGGCGCGCCCGAGACCGTGATGCAGATACATCATGCTGGTCACTCCATCGAACCGGAACCCATCCACCCGGTATTCATCCAGGTAAAAACGGCAGTTCGAAAGCAGAAAATGCAACACCTCCGGTTTGCCGTAATCGAAACAGAGCGAATCCCAGGCGAAGTGTTCTCCCCGCGCCCCTTCGTGGAAATAGGCGCAGCGCGTTCCGTCGATCCCTGGCGATTCCCTCCGCCTCGTTCTTCACCGCATGAGAGTGCACCAGATCGATGATCACCCGCAGACCGTACCCGTGCGCGGCATCGACCAGCTCCTTGAACTCCTCCGGCGTGCCGAAACGACTCGACACCGCAAAGAAATTCGCCACGTGGTAGCCGAAACTGCCGTAGTAGGGATGCTCCATCACCGCCATCAGCTGAACGGTATTATAACCGCTGGCGGCAATCCGCGGCAGAATCTTCTCCCGGTACTCCCGGTAGGTGCCGATCTTCGGCTCCTCCTGCGCCATCCCGACGTGCGATTCATAAATCAGCGGCGCGCGCGGGCGCGGCGGCACCGGCGAACGAAAGCGATAGGGCTGGTCCGGATGCCACACCTGCGCAGAAAAAGCTTCGTTTCCGGATCCTGCACCACCCGCCGGACGTAGGCGGGGATCCGGGTGCCCTCCCCTTCCGGCCACTCGACATACAACAGATAGTGCATGCCGTGCCGCAGCACATCCGCGTCGAGACGCAGCTCCCACACGCCGTGTTCCAGACGATGAAAACAGAATCCCGGCCGCCTTTGCCAGGCGGAAAAAATCCCCGATGAGCGTAATCCGGGTGGCGTGTGGCGCCCACTCGCGGATCACCCATCCCCCATCCCGGAAATGCAGCCCGAAATATTCGTGCCCGGATGAGAAGTCCGCCAGCGTGCCCCCCCCGTCAGCCGCCGGATGGCCTCCGCCACCCGGGAGCTGCGACGCTCCAGAACAGAACGCCACGGAGCGAGATACGGATCACTCTCCAGCGTCGCCGGATCGTTGGATAGCCGTGGGAATCCCATCTCTCCCCCCCTCCGTTTGTCAGCTCAAACTGTGCTGAACCAGCGGGCGCGCCAGCATGCTTTCATAAATCTTGATGTATGCCTGCGCCGTGACATCGTGGTTAAACCGCTGCCGGGATTCCCGCATCACGCGGCTGATAATATTCTCCTTGATCTCAGCAGGTTGTTCGTAGAAGTGCATTGCCTCCCCCTACCGCCCAGAGCAGTCCGCCGTCATCGTAAGTCTCAAACCGGAATCCGTTGCCGGTGTTTTTCGCTATGTCGAGCGGATCAACCGTGTCGTGCAGACCACCGGTATCGTGAACCACCGGAAGACTGCCGTAGTACTGACAGGTCATCTGCGGCAGCCCGCAGGGTTCGAAAAGCGAAGGCATCAAAATGAAGTCCGACGCGGCAAAGGCCAGGTGCGACAACCCTTCGTCGAAATCGCAGACCGTCACACGATCGTAGAAGTCGTGGAAGGCGACAATGTCCCGGAACACCTTCTGATAGCTGCCGTTGGCGACGATGGCAATCTGAAGGTTTTTCTCCCAGTAACGGTGAATCAGCTCATACATCACATCGGCAAGCAGCTGGCAGCCCTTCTGCACCGGGTCCAGCCGCGACGGCCAGAAGAACAGCGGCGCATTCTGGTCGACCTTCAATCCGGTTCTCGACTGGAATGCGATCTTGTTGACCTGCTTGGCCTGCACATGGGTGTCGGCATTGAACTTGACCTCGAGATAGGGATCCACTTCCGGCTTGCAATCCTCGTCCGGCGAATTCAGAATACCGGTCGCACAGCCGGCATAGTATTTGCCCGCCATCTCCCGGCGGATGTTCTCCGGCACGAAGGAGTGACGACCGTCGACCACCTCCTTGAGGAACGTCGGACTCACCGTGTTGATGAAGTGCGCGGCAAAAATTCCGCTGGCAAGCTGGTCGACCGGATTGGTCGAACGGCTCTCCTCATAATTGATCGGCTGGCGCTCGTAATATAGATTCTGCCAGAATGGGGCGGCATCAATGCCGCGGTCTTCAATCGCGTCAAGCGTCGCCTTCTGCGTATGAATGTTGTGCACCGTGAAAAGACAGGGAATCCCCATGCGTCGCGCCGCCGCCGGAATCAACCCGGTCATCCAGTCGTTGCAGTGAATCAGATCCGGCTTCACCGTCGGAATGATGTTGTTGATCACTTCACGCTGAAACGCCATCGCCTGCCGGAAACTGTCGTCGGACTGACTGCTGTAGACCGTATCCCGATAATAGAAAATCCGGTCCTCCGCCAGATGAATCCGGCTGTTGTGCAGGTGGTTCATGTAGACCCGCAGCTCATCGCTGATGAGCTTGCCCACGTCGATGTGGAACATCCGCCGGTAGTGGGGCAGCGCCACATGCACGTCGGCCCCCTGCCGGAAAAGCGCACCCACCAGCGAGGCGGATACATCGGCCAATCCCCCCGCCTTGGCCCGCAGGATGTTACCCATATTGCCCATCCCCTCCGGCAGATAGGTGATCTCCGGAGTGACGACCAGAATCCTCGGTTTGCCTTTTTCCTGTCTCTTCTGCATAAGTTCCCTCCTCTCCGCACTCCGGCCCACCATCCTTCCGGACGGCGGGCCGGTTTGTCACAGCTCAGTTACTTCGGCCAGCACATGAAGCCCGGGACACTGTTGTCCCACTCCTTGCCGCAGGCCTTGATCCGGCCGGTCAGGCCGAACCGCCCGGATACGCCGCAGGTCACCTCGCAGCCGTACCGGTAGTTGCCGTTGCCGAAATTCTCCAGAACATGCATCTTCTCCGACATGCTCGAGATGATTTCGTTGTGGGCGTTGACGGTGCCATAGTAGGCTTCCACATCGACCTCTTCCGGCTTCAACTCGCCGAGATACACCCGGGTGGTGACCCGGAAACGGTCGCCAACATGCATGTCATCCAAACTGCCGTCCACCTTCGGCTGCTCGATGTAGAGCTTGCCACCGTCGAAGTTGCGCACATAACGCTCCTTGATGGCGACAAGAGAACGGGCAAATGCCGCGTTGTCGGCCGTCAGCTCCTCATAAGCTTTCGTCGCCGGACGATAGAACATGCGGTCATAATCCTCCACCATGCGGGTGCTGGAGAAATCCCCCAGCCCGGTCACGATCGATTCCTTCATCCGCTTGATCCAGCGCACCGGCAGATCGCCGCCGACCCGCTCGTAGAAACTGGGAATGATCTCGTTTTCCAGCAGGTTGAAGAGCTCCTGCGATTCGTAGTTGTCGCGATCCTCATCCTCGGTGTAGTAGTCGTTCCCCTCGATCGCCCAGCCGTTCTCGCCGTTGTAGGCCTCCGCCCACCAGCCGTCGAGAATGCTGCAGTTGATCACGCCGTTCACCGCGGCTTTCATACCGGACGTGCCGCTGGCCTCCTGCGGGCGGCGCGGTGTGTTGAGCCAGACATCCACCCCCTGCACCAGAGCACGGGCCATGCCGATGTCGTAATTCTCCAGAAAGAGCAGTCGATCCTGCACATTCTCGCGCTGAGCGAACTGGATCAGCTCCTGAATCAGCCGCTTGCCGCCGTCGTCGGCAGGGTGCGCCTTGCCGGCAAAAATGAACTGCACCGGCCGGTTCTTGTCCTTGAGCAGCGCAATCAGCCGTTCCGGATTGCGCAACAGAAGCGTACCGCGCTTGTACGTCGCAAACCGACGGGCGAAACCGACCGTCAGAATATCCGGATCAAGCACATTCTTCTTCTTGGCGATCGCTCCGGCCGACGCCCCGTCGACCATGTAACGGAAGTTGTTCTGCATCAGACGACGGGCCCGGCGGACCAGTGACTGACGGCAGAGTTCGTGCGCCATCCAGAGCTCCTCGTCCGGCAGACTGCGGATTCCGGCGGCCAGAACGGCCTTGTCCGGATTGTTCGCCCATTTCGGCGTAAGGTAGCGCTCATAGAGCCCCCAGAGCCGGGTGGAAACCCAGGAGGCGATATGGACACCGTTGGTGATATGCCGGATCGGAATTTCCGCAACCGAACGCTGCGGCCAGAGATGTTTCCACATCTCCCGGGCCACTTCGCCGTGCAGCCGGCTCACGCCGTTGCTGTAGTTGGCGAGCCGGAGCCCGAACACCGTCATCGACATTTCGGTGGCATGGTTGCGATCGCCAATCGGAATTCCCCAGCGGATCACCCGGTCCACATCGAGATGCGCCTCGTTGGCAAACACCTCCAGATAGGGACGCACCAGCCCGATATCGAACACCTCATTTCCGGCCGGAACCGGAGTGTGCGTAGTAAAGACATTCGAACGCCAGACCGCTTCCAGCGCCACATTGGGATCGTATCCGGCATCGTTGACCAGATGAGCGATACGCGCCAGCGAAAGGAATCCGGCGTGCCCCTCGTTCATATGGCATACCGCGGGCGAGTACCCCATCGCCACCAGCGCCTTGAATCCGCCGATGCCGAGCAGCAATTCCTGGTGGAGCCGCATGCGTTTGTCGCCGCCGTAAAGCCGCCAGGTCACTTCACGCAGATCCGGCGGATTCTGCGGCAGCTCGGTGTCGAGCAGCAGCAGCGGCACGTTGCCGACCCAGAGCACCCACACCGCCGCAAAGAGTTCGCGGTCAACCAGACGGATGCTGATCGTCACCGGCTTCCCCTCCGGATCACAGCCGCGAACCACCGGCAGATTGTGAATCTCCGAGACCGGATAATGCTCGGTCTGCCAGCCGTTGCGGTCCAGCACCTGCCGGAAATAGCCCTGACGGTACAGCAGACCGACGGCAATCAGCGGCAGCTTGAGATCGGACGCCGCCTTCAGATGGTCGCCGGCGAGCACACCGAGGCCGCCGGAAAAGATACGGATACTCTCGTGAATACCGAACTCCAGCGAGAAGTAGGCGACGGTCCGCTTCTTTACATCATCCTTCCGGGGAGTCTGCCGCTCAAACTCACTCTGCACAGCATGAAGCTGGCGAATGTAGCCGGTATCGCGGGCAAGCTCCTCCAGCCGGCTCTGCGGCACCATCCGCAGAAACTCCTTGACGCTGCCGGAGACCTCGCGCCAGAGATTCGGATTGATGCGGACAAACAGCTCGATGGCGAGCGGATGCCAGCACCACCAGATGTTGTTGGAAAGCGTTTCCAGAAATTTGAGCTCATCCGGAATCCGGGGAGCCACATTGTAAAGTTGAAGTTCCATAGTTGTCTCAGGGTTGTTGCGCCGCCGTTTTCCCCAGCGGCTTAAAAGATACACGCACCGGCCTCCCGCCATTCTCGACCATGAAGCCGGACGCACCCGCCGGCACCGGTTTGCAGGACACCCCCCGGCACCACTTCAGTTACTCATACTCATCCGACGTGCAAAAGCGCTCCGCCTACTTCACATCGACCACCAGAACGCTGTTGAGCGAACCGAGTGAATTCGGCGCAAAATTGGGATTGCTTTCATCAAGCTTCCATTCGCCGTCCACCACGAACTTGTACTCGTACGTCCCGGGTTCCAGAAGCATCCGGCAGCTGTAGAATCCGGTGTTTTCCTTATCCACCAGCTGCTTTTCCGGCTTCCACCCGTTGAACGACCCGGCCACCCGGACATCCTTGCCCGGAGCATCCTCGAGGATGAACGTCACGGCCCGGCGTGGAGCGCGCGGGGTTTTCGCCATATTTTTTCTCGCCATAATTCCACCTCCATAATCCAGAATGGTTTATTCCACATCACGGGACGGATCCGGCATCCGCCCGACATTCCGAATGACGCACCTTGCAGTATACCATACGGAAAAATATTTTGAAAAACAACTATTTAAGCCATTTTTCAGCTCGTCGTTCTCCGCGTTTTCCGGAGGGTTGACAAGCTCCAGTTCCTGCAATTGGGGATAATATACTCCATATTCCCGAGCTTGTCAAGCTTTAAATCAGCTATTAAATTGTTAATTTACAATAAAAAGCATTCTCACGACATCAACCGTTTCACAGAAATATTGAACTGGTCGAACATTCATCAATATTTCAACATTTAAATACTTTACAATAAAAATTTTAATTATTGTCAAACAAATGGTTCCACATATCGGCACTCCGCAGGCGGAGAAACGCGGATTTTTGAGTTTTATTTGGACTGTATTGACTTTTCGAAGGAATCCGTTTTGTCGGAAATCGCCCCCAAGTACATTTGCCGATTTCCTGCTATACTATCCGTCAGCAGTTCACCCAAAACTCATACGGAAAGGCAGAACAATGAAAATCTCACGCAGGAAACCGCTTACCGCACGCGCCGGACTGATGGGAATCGGTCTGGACACCTACTGGGAACAGTTCCCCGGGTTGCTCGATGAGCTGATGAAGAAGATGGGGATCCTGGAACGAAAACTCTCCGCCCGTCAAGTTGAAGTCATCTCCTTCGGCATGGTCGACAACGCCCGGCGCGCCTTCGAGACGCTGCCGGCAATCAAGGCGGCCGATCTGGACATCCTCTTCGTCGACATGCTCACCTACGCCACCAGCGCCACGTTCGGCGCGATCGTGCGCGAAATGAACATTCCGGTCGTGCTCGTCGCCCTCCAGCCGCTCCAGGCGCTGGATTATGCCCACGCCACCACCTATATGCAGCTCTGCAACGACGACCTCTGCTCGGTCCCAGAATTCACCGGAGTGGCGATCCGCATGGGCAAAACGCCGCCGCCGCTGGTTCTCGGCATGCTCGAAGGCGACGCCGCCGCCGATGCCAGGCTCGACGAATGGTGCCGGGTCGCCCATGTACTGCATGATCTGCGACGCGCCCGGATCGGCCACCTCGGTCACGTGCTCGAAGCAATGCTCGACATGCAGACCGACCCGACCGCCGTCACAGCTCAGTTCGGCTGCCATGTCGTCCAATGCGAAGCCGACCAGATGATGCCGATCTACCGCTCGATTGATCCGGCCGGAGAAGAGGTCGCGGCGATGAAGAAGCGGATTCTCGACTTCTTCGACACGCCGGATCCGGTCTCCGACCCGTTGACCTGCAAGCTCACCGACGCCGATCTGGAAACCGCCGCCGTCGTCGCGGTGACCCTGGAGAAGTACATCGCGGAGAAATCGCTCGACGGACTCGCCTACTACTACGAGGGTGAACCCGGTTCCCCGGTGCGGAAACTGGTGACCAACTTCATCGTCGGCAATTCGCTGCTGACCAGCGCCGGATTCCCGATGTGCGGTGAATTCGACATCAAGACCTGCCTGGCAATGCTGATCATGGACCGGCTGGAGATCGGCGGCTCCTTCGCCGAATTTCATCCGGTGGACTTCACCAACGACACCGTGCTGGTCGGCCACGACGGCCCCCATCACCTCAACATCGCGGATCGCCGGCCGGTAATCCGCAGCTTGAAGAAGTACCACGGCAAGCCCGGTTCCGGCGCCGGTGTGGAATTCAACATCAAGACCGGACCGATCACCATGCTGAGCATCGGCGTCAAGGCGGACGGCAAATTCAAATTCATCATCGCGGAAGGAGAATCGGTCGCAGGACCGATTCCGCCGACCGGCAATACCAACACGCACGGCCGGTTTCAGCCGGACGTGCGCACATTCCTGGAGCGCTGGGTGGCGGAGGGTCCGACCCATCACTTCGCGCTCGGCATCGGTCATCATGCGGAAACGATCCGCAAGGTCGCCGATGCGCTCGGCATCGAAGCGGTCGTAATTCCGACCGGAAACTGACGGCTGGACAGTGTGGCCGGAGAGCTTGACAAGCCTCTCCGGCCGCGCTATTGTAAGAGAGAGGCACAGGGAGGGCTCAATGGAAACACCGTCGGAAAAGAACACAAGATGCTTTCACAAGTTCTCTTTTTTCGACACGGATTTTCCCTTCCATATCCGGCGGGAAATCGATCTGCCGGAAGATTACAATGAGAGCATGCGGTTCCGGCGCGAATTCTGGAAGATCATCTACATTCTCGAGGGATTCGGGGAAAAGCTCATCAATGAACAGCGTTACCCGATCCAGCCGGGAAGCATTTTCCTGATTCATCCGGAAGACATCACCACCTTCAGCATCAGATCGAAACATCTGGAAATCTACAACATCCTCTTCATGCCGGAACTGGTGACCGACGGGCTGAGCGAGCTCAGGGATGATTTCGACTTCTTCTCCATCATGAACTGGCATCCCGGCAACAGCGAACGCCCCCCGGGAGCGGCTCTACGTCACCGAAAGCGACATGGAGATCCGCCGGATTGTGAGAACAATGGAGCGGGAGTTCAACAAGATGCCGCAGAACTATCGTTCCCGCCTCAAGCTGCTGCTGCTGGAACTGCTCATCATTCTCGCCCGCAAGGGAAATCAGACCGCCCGGCGACAGACGCCGGATCAGGTGGTGGACTACATCGATCACCTGATCGAAAAACACTTCGCGGAAGATTTCCGCCTCGACGCCCTTGCCGCGAAAATCGGCATCGACAAAAGCCGGCTCTGCCGTATCTATCGGGCGGGCACGGGGCAGACCATCATGGATTCCGTGCGCATTCGCCGTCTCAATGAGGCGGCGGAGCAGCTGACCAGAACCAACCGGAACATCTCCGAAGTCTGCTTCTCCTCCGGCTTCAACGACCTCTCCTATTTCTACCGCTGTTTTACCGAGAAATTCGGCTCCAACCCGGGAGCATTTCGAAAAAAATTCATCGCAAACGACTAAGGCTCGATACAGATGAAATTTTCCAGCTTCATTGTTCTGTTTTTTTCTTTCCGCCGGTTCCGCATTCGGCGAATTCATCCACGCCGACGATCCCCGACTCGAATACTCCGACTACGTCAACAAGCAGGTCATCCGTACGCCGGAAGGCAAACCGCGGGTCCGCTTCGACCGTCTGCTCCGGCATAACCGGAACTACAGCAGGGACAATCCGGGGGCGCGGCTCCGCTTCCGCACCGACGCCACGATGTTGACCGTCCACCTCTACTACAACGAACTGCACACCTCACCCTCCGCCCGCAACGGCGTCGGCGTCTGGCGGATCGACGCAAAAGGGAGGCCGGAGTGGCAGTTCAACACAAGGGAGAAGCGGACCAAACGTGCGCCGGAAAAGGTCTTGGTCGCCCTCCCCTCCGACGGTAAGTTTCACGATTACGAACTCATTCTGCCCTACGGCGATTCGGTCGATATCGATGGAGTTGAGGTGAACGACGGAGCAAAATTCGCCGCGCCCGCTCCCCGCCCGCAATACAGGGTGGTATTCCACGGCGACTCGGTGACGCACGGGCATACCGCAAGCAGGATCGACCGTACCTATCCATGGCTGGTCGGCGAGAAAAGAACTGGCAGATCATCAATACCGCCCTCGGCGGCATCTCTTCAGCCGGGCTTCAGCCGGCCGCTATCGCGTCGATTCCGATGGACCGGCTGGTGGTGATGATCGGCGTCAACGACTGGCAGGGAGGCCGGAAGCCGGAGGCATATGCCGCCGACGTGGTGAAATTCCTGCGGGAGTTCCGCCGCCGCCGCCCGGAAACCCCGGTGGCCCTGATCACTCCGCTCTGGGTCGGCCCGAAGTGGCAGCCGAAAAGCGCGAAATTCGAACTCCCGGAATACCGGCTGGCGGTGGAAAAAGCGGTAAAACAGCTTGCGGATCCCCGGGTGAAACTCATCGACGGCGAAGCGCTGATCGACCATGACGCGAAGAAGTTCTTCACGCCGGTCGCGGTACATCCGAACGACGCCGGATTCGCCCAGCTGGCGGAGCGCCTTGTCCGGCAGCTCTGAACAGGCGGAAATTCCGAAAAGGTGGAGAATGTCGTTTGAAAAGGTAAAAGCTTTTTTCGCCGCGCACGGCATGGCGGAACGTATCCGCGAATTCGACGTTTCCAGCGCGACCGTCGAACTGGCGGCGGCAGCGCTCCGCTGCGACTCCTGCCGGATCGCCAAGACACTGGCGTTTCTGGCGGGCGAAAGGACCATTCTGATCGTCGCCGCGGGCGATGCCAGGATCGACAATCGGAAATACCGCGAACGATTCGGCGTCAAGGCGAAGATGATTCCGCCCGCGGAGGTGGAAACGCGCACCGGTCACGCGCCCGGCGGTGTCTGCCCTTTCGTCGCGGCGACGGGAACGGAAATCTATCTGGATCTTTCGCTGAAGCGCTTCGAAACGGTTTTCCCCGCCTGCGGGAGTTCGAACAGCGCCATTGAACTCACGCTTCCGGAGCTGGAGCGCTGCTCCGGCGCGAAAGCGTGGGTAGAGGTGTGCCGCCTTAGGGAGTAATCCCGGCCCGCGTCACGGCTCCCACCCCTTCCGCTGCTCCAGGCCGACCAGCCGGAAAAGTTCCGTCTTGCATGGGTGGCAGCCGATGACTCCGGCGGTGAACCCCACCGCCAGATTCTTCTGCTGATCCGCAAGCCCGTCAGAGCCGCCGTAGCCGCCGTGCCCGAACACCCGGCCGATCGCTTCCCGCGGGCCCGAGAGTGCAAAACCATATCCGAAGAGGTCGAATGAATTCAGCCGGGGCGGCTCCTGTTCCGGTCGGTGCAGTTCTGTCGCCTCCCGCAGCATCTCCCCGACTGAAATAGCGTTCGGCCAGAATCGACCGATAGAAGCGGGCAAGTGCGCGGGCAGAGGCAAATCCGTTGAATCCGGGCAGCGCGGCCCGGCGGATGCACGGCTGCCGCATCAGCACGTCGAGCGGGTCGCAGATGGAAATCGAACTGGTGGGTTTCATATCCGGAGCCAGCCGGAACTCCGCGGCGTTCTCCTCCGCCTCATCGGTAGTGCCGAAATAGAAATCGGTGATCTCTTCCGGTTCAAAAAAACACCTCGTTCGCATAATCGCGAAACTCCTTTCCGGTAATTCGCCGGATCAGCTCCGCCGTCACCCAGCCGTAGGTCAGTGACTGGTACCGGGTCCGGGTACCAGGCTCCCAGTCGGGGGCAGACTCCTCGATCACATGGATCATGTACGGCCAGTCGGCGACCAGCTCGTAGCTCTTCTGCTCCGGGAAGCGCTGCCGCAGTCCGGAGGAGTGGTTGAGCAGATGACGCACCAGCGTATGCTCCTTGCCGTTCTTTGCGAACTCCGGCCAGAAATCCGCCACCGGCTGATCGGGTGAAACTCTTCCCTCTCCGATCAGCCGGGTCAGCGCCGCCGCCGGAACCCCCTTGCCGGTCGAATAAATCGGGAAAATCGTATGAGAATCAATCCGCTTCGTCCGGGCGAAGTCGCTCCATCCGGCGCAGACGTCGATGATACACTCGCCGTCACGATACACACAAAACTGGAGGCTGTTTTCCGAACCGTCGGCAACTGCGGCATCGACGATTTGCTGCGCCTCTCTCTGAAGATCCATGATGTTCCCTTTCATTACAGGCCCTTTTAATATAGCAGGGAATCCAGCATATGCAAACGACACAATTCAATGAATAAAATATTTTTATAAATGATTGTATACATTTATGACAATATGCCGCGGGCAGAAAAGGAGCGCACGGACGGTTTCCACCTCCTCCGGTGTCGCCGGAGGAGTATCCCGCAGACGGTAACCGATCCCGAGCTCCCGCCACTTGTATTCGCCCATCTTGTGGAAAGGGAGCAGCTCCACCCGCCGGACACAGGAGAATCCGGCGAGAAGATCGGCCAGCTCCTCGAGTCGCTCCGGCACAAGAGTAATGCCGGGCACCAGAACATGACGAATCCAGACCGGTTTCCCGGTCGCTTCACAGAACCGCAGCAGGGCGCGCGCATTGGCGCCGTCGTTTCCGGTAAGTTCGCGGCAGAGCGCCGGATCGGCCGCTTTGATGTCGAGCAGCACGAGATCGCTCTCGGCAAGGACCGGTTCCGCAACGGCGAGAGTGACGGAACCGGCCGTATCCAGCGCGGTGTGAAACCCCTCCTGCCGGCAGAGGCGAAGCACCTCACGGGCAAACGTCGCCTGCAGCAGCGGTTCCCCGCCGGAGAGGGTTACCCCTCCCGTGCGAATGAAATTCCGGTATTCGGCAATTTCGCGGACGATCTCCGCCGCGGAAACCTCCCTCCCCCGTCGGGATCCCAGGTATCCGGATTGTGGCAGTAGAGACAGCGCAGCGGACACCCCTGCAGAAAGAGCACGCAGCGGAGGCCGGGACCGTCAACAGCCCCGAAACTCTCCAGAGAGTGAATCCGGCCACGAATTTCCGCCATGGTCAGAACCGCTCGTGAAAAGTACGGCGGATCACATCGAGCTGCTGCTCGCGCCCGAGCTTGATGAAGTTGACCGCGTAACCGGAGACACGGATGGTCAACTGCGGATACTTCTCCGGATGATCCATCGCATCGAGCAGCACCTCGCGGTTCATCACGTTGACGTTGATATGGTGACCGCTGTCGAGGAAATAGCCGTCGAGCAGAGCGACCAGATTCCGAACACGCTCCTCTTCGGTGCGGCCGAGCGCGGCAGGGACAATCGAAAAGGTATAGCTGATTCCGTCCTCGGCGAAATCATACGGAAGTTTGGCAACCGACTTCATCGCCGCCACGCAGCCGTGAGTATCTCGCCCGTGCATCGGATTTGCGCCGGGAGCAAGGGCTCACCCGCCTTCCGGCCGTCCGGCGTGGATCCGGTCTTCTTCCCGTACACCACGTTGGAGGTAATGGTCAGAATTGACATGGTCGGTTTCGAATTGCGATAGGTACGGTGGCGCGCCAGTTTGCCCATGAAACGTTTGACCAGATCGACGGCGATCTCATCCGCCGCGGGATCGTTGTTGCCGTATTTCGGGTAGTCCCCTTCGATCTCGAAATCGACCGCCAGTCCGGCGGCGTTGCGGATCGGCCTCACCCGGGCGTGACGGATCGCCGAGAGACTGTCGGCCACTACCGAAAGCCCGGCCATACCACAGGCGGAGGTGCGGATGATGTCCTCGTCGTGAAGCGCCATCTCGATCCGCTCATAGCAGTACTTGTCATGCATGTAGTGGATGATGTTCAGCGTATTGATGTAGAGTTTGCCGAGCCAGTCGCACACCGCGTCGAATTTGCGCATCACCTCATCGTAGTCGAGATACTCTCCGGTGACCGGAGCGAGTTCGGGGCCGACCTGTTCCCCGGTACGCTCATCCTTCCCGCCGTTGATCGCGTAGAGAAGCGCCTTGGCCAGATTCGCACGGGCGCCGAAAAACTGCATCTGGCGGCCGATCCGCATCGCCGAGACACAGCAGGCGATGCCGTAGTCGTCGCCGAACTTTTCGCGCATGAGCTCGTCATTCTCGTACTGGATCGACGAGGTTTGAATGGAAATTCCAGCACAGAAGCGCTTGAACGCCTCCGGCAGCCGCGGACTCCAGAGGATGGTGAGGTTGGGTTCGGGCGCCGGCCCGAGGTTGACCAGCGTATGGAGGAAGCGGTAACTCATCTTCGTGACCATGTGGCGCCCGTCCATCGCCATGCCGCCGATCGCCTCGGTAATCCAGGTGGGGTCCCCGGCGAACAGTTCATCGTAGGAGGGGGTGCGCAGGAAGCGGACAATCCGCAGTTTCATCACGAAGTGATCGACGAACTCCTGAATCTGCTCCTCGGTATACTTTCCGGCGGCAAGATCCCGTTCGGCATAGCAGTCGAGGAAGGTGGAGACCCGGCCCAGCGACATCGCCGCGCCGTTCTGCTCCCTTGACCGCAGCGAGGTAGCCGAAGTAGAGCCACTGGATCGCCTCCTTCACATCGGTCGCGGGCCGGGAGAGGTCGAAGCCGTAGGACGCGGCCATCTCCTTGAGTTCGCCGAGCGCCCGGATCTGTTCGCTGATCTCCTCGCGAAGCCGGATGGCGGGGCTGTCCATGATATCAAACACCAGCGTACGGAGCGCCTGCTTTTTCGCCGCAATCAACCGGTCGACACCGTAGAGGGCAACCCGCCGATAATCACCGATGATCCGGCCACGTCCATAGGCGTCGGGCAGTCCGGTGATGATACCGGTGTGGCGCGCCATCCGCATCTCTTCGGTGTAAGCGTCGAAAACGCCGTCATTGTGCGTCTTTCGATACCGGAACACATTGGCGACCGCCGGATCCATCTGTTTTCCGTAGGCTTCGAGTTCGCCGTAGACCAGCCGGATGCCGCCGAACGGCATAATGGCGCGCTTGAGCGGCTCGTCGGTCTGCAATCCGACGATCTGCTCAAGAGAACGGTCGATGTAGCCGGGGGAGTGGCTGGTGATGGTGGAAATGGTTTTCTCGTCGATGTCGTAGACGCCGCGGCGTTCGCGTTCCAGTTTCAACTTTTCCGAAAGCAGCTCCCACAGCCGACGGGTTCGAGCGGTGGGAGCGGCCAGAAACTCCGGACCGCCGTCATACGGAGTGTAGTTTTTGATGATGAAGTCGCGGACGTTGATGTCCTTGACCCAGTCGCCCTGATGGAAGTTCAAGATCCGATTCCCTTCATTTCACGATCGTGTTGCAACAATTCTTATAATATATTGTCGGTCGCAGTTGATTTCAATCGAAAATCCGCGTTCCGCCGCCGAACCGCGGAAGCAGGAAATGAAAAAACGGACAACACTTCATCGTGCGTCCGTTTTCAAAGAGAAAGCAGGCAGGCCCGCCAGCCGTCACCTGTTCAGTTTGCGCAGGTATTTGTGATAGGCATCCTCGTTCATCATATCGTCCAGCTCGGAACTGTCGAAGTTGATCAGCCGGCAGAGCCAGCCCTTCTCCTCCGGAGACTCATTGATCAGCCCCGGCTCATCCGTCAGAGCCTCGTTGACCTGGGATACCGTCCCGCTGATCGGAGAATAGATATCGGAAGAGCTGTTGACCGATTCCACCTCGCCGAGGCGGTCGCCGATGATGAAGTCATCCTCCTCCTCCGGCAGTTCGACATAGGTGATGTCGCCGAGTTCGTCGGCGGCGTATTCGGAGATTCCGACGGTCGCCTCATCGCCGACAATTTCAACCCATTCGTGGTCTTCGGTGTAATACTTCATTCGTTTCTTCCTCTATCTGATGTTCTCCCCGGGGAATGACAATGTTCCGCCCGGTCGGCATGGTTTGTCTGCTTCCGGAGTAATGAATCACAAATCATATAAAAATCAAGCTGGATTGCGCGAATTTTCCGAAAATTTCCCGAAATCAACCGTGAAATGCGATCATGCAGACCAGCCCGGCGATGCCGATCAGCAACAGGATCCCGGAAAAGACCGTGCCGAGAATCGAAAACAGTTTCCTGGAATTCGGCTCGCAGATCCCTCCGATTCCGAGTCCAAGCGGCACGATTGACGCGAAGAGCGCCCCATCATGAAACAGACCGGAAGCAGCAGCTCCGGCCCGGGAACTCGGCCCCTGCGACGCGTTCTGCTGCGCATCCAGCGTCAGCGAAACGCAGATGCAGAATGAGACAAAAAAGACGATTCCGAGCAGGATGCTCAACGCGAACGACACGATCCCGACCCGGGAGTGTTTCTCTGGCGGCAGATCGACGCCATCCAATTCCGGAAAAATCTCAGACATTTTCTTCTCCTTGCATTCCATCCCCGTTGCTGTTTCATACAATAACACCGCTTCGGCGTTTCTGCAACCGGAAGAGCGGATTTCATCCGCGCCGGCGCTCGCAGGCGGTGACCGCGTTGCTCGTGAGCATGGCGATTGTCATCGGCCCGACGCCGCCGGGAACCGGCGTAATCGCCCCGGCCACCTCCACCGCCTCGGCAAAATTGACGTCTCCGACCAGGCGGTTCTTCCCGGTCGCCGGATCCGGAATCCGGTTGATCCCGACGTCGACCACCGCCGCGCCCGGCTTGATCATGTCGCCCCGGACGAACTCCGGCTTGCCGATCGCGGCGATCAGAATATCGGCGTCACGGGTGTATTTTGCAATATCCGGTGTGGCGGAGTGGACGACCGTCACCGTCGCGTTGGCCCCCTTCGCCTTCTGCATCAGCATCGCCGCCAGCGGCTTGCCGACGATGTTCGAACGGCCGATCACCACCGCGTGACGCCCGGAGGTCTCGATGCCGGATCGCTCCAGCAGCACCAGGATGCCGCGGGGGGGTGCAGGGTTGAAATCCATCCTTTTTACCGATCAGCAGCCGGCCGACGTTCCGCTCGTGGAAACAGTCGACATCCTTCTCAGGATCGATCGCGGCGATCACCTTCTCCTCGTCGATCTGCTTCGGCGGCGGCGACTGTACGAGAATGCCGTCGATCTTCGGATTGGCGTTCAGCTCGGCGATCAGAGCAAGCACCTGCTCCATCGTCGCATCGGCGGGAAGCACCCGCTTCTCCGAATAGATGCCCAGCTCGGCGCACTTCTTCACCTTGGAGTTGACATAGACCTGCGACGCGGGATCGTCGCCGATCAGCACCACCGCCAGCCCGGGAGTGCACCCCTGCCCCTTCAACGCTTCCACCCGGCGCGCGGTCTCCTCATTGACCTGCCGGGCAATCTCCTTGCCGTCGATAATTTTCGCAGCCATGACAACCTCAAAAAGGTAATTTGTTGATTTCACTTGATCCTGCTGCAAAAGATACCACAGAAACACGCCGTTTTCAAGGCGCAGTCGGAAAAGTGAACAAAAACCGCGCCTCTGCGGAAACGATTCTCCGGGCTGGCGCTTTCCCGTTCCCGGTGATATAGTATGGGGTGAACTTTGTAAAAAGAGGGGGAGTGATGCGATGAAGAAGAGTTCCCGAACCGATACTGCGCCGCCGGAGTTCCGCCTTTTCCGCTCTCCGCTGGGGGTAATCACCCTTGCCGGTTGCGGAGACTTCCTGACCGGAGTGGAGTTCCGCGACCAGAGCCCCTCCGCCCTTCCCGCGGGAAGCGGACACACCGGCTCCTCCCTGCCGGTGCTGAAAGCGGCGGAACAGTGGCTCGAACGTTATTTTGCGGGGGAGGATCCGGGCGAAACGCCGCCGATTCATCTGACCGGCACCCCGTTCCGTCTCGCGGTCTGGGAACAGCTGCGCCGCATTCCGCGCGGGGAAACCACCACCTACGGAGCCATCGCCGCCGAACTCGCCCGGCAGCAGGGAATCCCGCGCATGTCGGCGCAGGCGGTCGGCGGCGCGGTCGGTCACAATCCGATCGGCATTCTGATCCCCTGCCACCGGGTGGTCGGCAGCGACGGAAACCTGACCGGATTCGCGAGCGGACTCCGGCGGAAGTTCCGGCTCCTTGCGCTGGAAGGGCTTGACATGTCGCAGTACCCCCTCCCTCGCCGCGCGGCGGCAGCGATCTGCAACGAATTCCCGGCGTGGGGCCCAACATCGAACAGGATCTCTTCCGCATCGGCATCCGGCGGATTGCCGACCTCGCGGGAGAGGATCCGGAACAACTCTACCGGGACGACTGCGCGGTCAAAAAGTTTCAGGAGGACCGCTGCCAGCTCTACGTCTTCCGGCTCGCCGTCTACTTTGCGGAGCATCCGCACCCCGAGCCGGAAAAACTCCGCTGGTCCTGGTGGAAGGATCACCGGCAATAGGTCAGGCGAGGCCGCAGAAACGGCACAACGTCTCGAAGCGCTCCGCCGGGCCGGGGCCGAACTTCGCCATCGAATGCCGGATTCGATCGAGGGATTTCTCCCGCATGTCGCCGGATTTGGAGAAGAACTTGTCGGCGAGACAGACCAGCTTTTCCGCAGCAGTCTCCGGCAGATAGTTTCGTTCCGGAATCGGCAGCTGCTGGCGACGCACCTCCTCGGCGGTGATGCCGCTGCCGGTGTGCCGCTCACAGATCCGGGCGAAGGGCTCCAGAAGCTCCTCCATGCCGCGGGCGGCGCCGTATTCACGCAGCATCCGCGCCCCGATGATGCCGTGGGCGAGATAGGGGCTCGCTCCCGGTGCAGAGAATCTTCGGCGCGTGACAGTGAACGATGCCGATGTCATGCAGCATCGCGCCGGCGGCAACCAGAGCGGGATCCACCTCCCCGCGCAACGGAGAGTGTTCCAGCAGAGAGAGCGCCTTCTCCCGCACCTGCGTGCTGTGCTTGAGCAGAAGCCGCCGGAGCGGGGTATCCTCCGGGTAGAAGAACCGGAGGATCTCCAGCGGCTCGATCCGCGTCGTCTCAGAGCCGGACAAGTTCATACTCCCGGACGCCGAGGCCGATCTTCTCGGCGTGTTCGAGCTGGATTCTCCAGTTGGTCGAAGGCGAAACGTCATGGAAGTGGTCGCCTGTGTGAACGGCGCTCTCCGCGAGCAGCGAACCGGGATTCGGCGTACAGCGGTTGACCGCGTCCGCGCAGGCCTGGTCCAGCGCCACCGGGTCAAACGAGGCGAACATGCCGACGTCGGGCACGATCGGGGCGTCGTTCTCCGGATGGCAGTCGCAGAACGGCGAAACATCCATCACAATGCTGATGTGGAAATTGGGCCGGCCGTGCACCACGGCGAGAGCATATTCGGCCATCTTCTTGTCGATCAGCCCCTCCTTCTGCCCCCAGGAGGGCTGGATCGCATCTTTCGGGCAGACACCGATGCAGCGGCCGCAGCCGACACAGCGGGAGTGATCGATCTCCGCCTTTCCGTCGCGGAAGGTCGGTGCGTTGTGGGCACAGATGCGGGCGCAGGCATGGCAGCCGATGCAGAGCGAGCGATCCACCGAGGGCTTGCCGTCGCTGTGCTGCGCCATCTTTCCTGCGCGGGAACCGCATCCCATGCCGAGATTTTGATCGCGCCGCCGAATCCGGTCATTTCATGCCCCTTGAAGTGGTTGAGCGAAATGACGATATCGGCGTCCATGATGGCGCGCCCGATCCTCGCCTCCTGGAGCAGTTCGCCGTTCGGCACCGGCACGGAAACATCGTCGGTCCCCTTGAGGCCGTCGCCGATGATGACGTGACAGCCGGTCGCGTAGGGAGAAAATCCGTTGAGATAAGCGGTCTCGATATGTTCGAGAGCGTGTTTCCGGGAGCCGACATAGAGGGTATTGCAGTCGGTGAGGAAGGGGCGGCCGCCGCGCTTCTTGATCTCGTCCGCGACGGTGCGGGCGAAGTTGGGGCGCAGGAACGAGAGGTTGCCCGCCTCGCCGAAGTGAATTTTAATCGCGGCGAAACGATCCTGAAAAATCGATCGAATCGATTCCGGCCCGTTTGATCAGTGCGGCGAGTTTCTGCTGGAGGTTCTGCCCTTCCGGGCGAACCCGCATATCGGTGAAATATACTTTTGCTTTTTCCATGGTTGTCTCCTCGATGAGCATAGTATAAGATACCGTGTCATCGAAATTCTTGCAAGCCGGATTCCCGGAAAGCGCGGGAAACTTTTCTCCGCCGCCCGGGAAAGTTGTACATACAACTTCAGAAAATCGAGCTCTTTTTTTAATTTTTTTCGTTCCGGAGTTGTTTTCCGTCGACGGAATTCCTATAATTAAAGCAGAACAAACAAGCAACCTGGAAAAGGCAATGTCTGTACAACCGAAATACCAGCAGATCCGGGAGGAACTGACGCGAGAGATCGCCACCGGGGTGTTTGCCTCCGGAGAAAAACTGCCGACCGAGGAGCATCTCGCCCGCCAGTTCGGCGTCGCCCGGCAGACGGTGCTCAAGGCGCTCGACGCCATGAAGCTGGAAGGGGTCATCACCTCAGAGCGGGGCCGCGGCACCTTCGTCGCGGTCACCCACGGCCGGAAGCGGAACACGCAGGAGAACTGCCGTCAGCTGGTCTTCATCAGCTCCAATCTGGAGGACTCCTTCGGCCACCGGGTGCTGCTGGGGGTGGAACGGGCCGCCCGTCAGATCGGCTGCTCGCTGGTCACCTGCAACACGCGCAACGATTCGGAACGGGAGGCGGAGTATCTGCGCCGGGCACGCAACACCGGCGCCGACGGCATCATTCTGCTGCCCTATCTGCGCCATCCCAACGGCGAACTGGTCAGCCGGGTGGCGGAGAGCGTCCCGCTGGTCTGCGTGGACAACGTTCCGCCGGGGGTGACGGTACCGCTGGTGACGACGGACAACTTCCGGGCGGCTCATGACGCGGTGCTCCGGCTGATCGACATGGGGCATCGGAAAATCGGCCTCATCCTGAACCGGATGGAGTACGCCGCCCTCCCCGGCACCATCGGCGACCGCTACCGCGGTTACCGGCGGGCGCTGGAAGAGCGCGGCATTGTATTCCGTCAGGAATGGGTGACGGAACTGGGGCCGCATCTGGCGGAAGCGCGCCCGCAGGACATCGGTCTGGAGTTGTACGGATATCCGGCGATGCACCGGCTGATGAGCTGCGAAGTACCGCCGACCGCGGTGCTGCTGCTGTGGGACGAACTGGGCCCGGGGGCGCTGGCGGCGATCCGCAACGGCCGGCGGCGTGTCCCGGAGGACTTTTCGCTGCTCGGCTTCAACGACGACGATCTGTGCAGTCTCACCAATCCGATGCTTTCGAGCGTCCGCCAGCCGGCGGAGGAGCTGGGCGAGACGGCGGTGCAGCTGCTGGACGACATGCGCCGGGGCATCACGCCGCCGCCGGTGACCCGTTTGAAAAACCATCTGATCCTGCGCGACAGTGTCGCACCATGCAGGGAGCAAGAAACAACAACCTCAACAGAAAGGATTTCATTATGAGCAGCGCACATTTTCCGCCTATCCATCCGGCTTCCCGAAGATCGTTTACTCTTATTGAACTCCTCGTAGTGATAGCGATCATTGCAATTCTGGCGGCGATTCTGCTGCCGGCGCTGAATCAAGCGCGAGAACGCGGCAGAGCCATCACCTGCGTCAACAATCTGAAACAGGTCATTCTGGCCCATCTCTCCTACAGCAACGATAGTCTCGGGCTGCTGAATTCCAATTTAAGGACTTACACAAGTCCATACACAGGAAGAAGCTGGGGATACTGGTACGAACCCCTTTTCGTCGGGAATTACCTGCCGACGCCGCGCGTGGGAGAAGCGGGAATCACCAGTTGTCCGGTCAGTACTTACCGCCGTGTCTCCATCTCGGACGAATATGCAAATTACGGGGTTTTCCACGTTACTCAGCCGGACTGGACCGGCGGATACCTGGACGGATTCGATAAGATGTACGGGAAATGCCGTGTCTGGGATACCGGTAAAAACGGCTACTTTTCTTTGAACCGGATGAAAAAACCGTCAGAAATCATGATTCACGCCGATACCTCTACGCCGGTGTCGGCCAAAGCCGGTTCCGCAATTCCCATGGGGTATCAGTTCAGCTGGGATGCGACCGGACTGGCCCCGAAACTGGCCCTCTTCCATTCCGGCGGTTTCAATATCGCCTTTGCGGACGGTCATGTGGCATTCCGCAAGCCGCAGGAGGTTTACTGCGAAGCCTATCAGATCAAAAAATACCTCGATATCAACCGAAATGAAATTGAGTATTCATTCTGATTTTCCCGCTTTATCCCAACAAAATGGAGTTATCACATGTTCGGAAAAATTTCAGGCATAATCGCCTTTTTGCACTCTGTTCTCCTTCCTCGTTTCCGGAGGAACGGAGCCCATCATCGAAATCAACGCCTCTCAGGCTGGAGCCGGGTTCTGCACCACACTGGACAACGGCCGGAAAGTATTGAATTTTTCCCAGGATCACTCCAGACGCATTTCCCGTTCGGCACCAGTGTCAACCGAAGAGAGTTTTACCTTTTACGCCTGGGTAAAACCAGAGAAAAGACCGGAAACGGGGGTAGCTGCGATCATCAGTCGTCCCGGGCGGCACATCAAACTGGCCTACACCTCGCAGGGGAAATTCCGCTTCACCGTCTGGTCTTTGGACAACAAAAAATACTTCGCTGAAAATAAAATTCCGCAGGATACCACCGACTGGACCCAGGTTGCGGGAGTGTACGACAGGAAGGCAAAATACTTAAGCCTTTTCATCAACGGCAGACTGGCCGGAAAAGCTCCCGTGACGGAAAAAATCGCACCGAATCAATCAGCCTTCTGGTTCGGTTCCGCTACCGCACCCACCGCAAAATATTCTTTCCCCTATCAGGGCAAAGCCGACCGGTTGCGGATCTACCAGGGAGTCGTGAGTACCGGTGAACTTACAAAGCTCTACCGGGCGGAAGCACCCGACTACGGCATCACCCCGCCCCCCCGGAGACCGCTGTATCGAAACCTCTTCCCGAAGGAAAAATATCCTTCCGCAATAAAGATTTCTTCTCCGTCAATTACAATGTGGCCCAAGTTTCCGCCGAAGGCATGACCCTGCGTTTCGGGAAAAAAGAGCCTTACACCTCCCAGCATCTGTTTCATATCCGCCCCGGTTATCTCAAACAGAACACCATTTATACCATCACCTTTCGTTATCAGCTCGCCTCGGAGTCTCCTGCAAATGCCTTCCTGAATTTCTACAGTAAATCCAATTCCTCCCCGCATATCCATCCTCTGCTGAAATTCAATGCAAACTCCAGAGAGAAAACCGAACGCAAAGTATTGCTGATCACCAGAGATGAAGCTGACCAGTATTTTTTTGCCGCCGATTTATACAACTCCGCAGCGGGAGAGATCTCTGATTTTACGATTCAGGAAAGCGCGGTGGCTGACGGGAGTCTTCCGCTCGTCTCCGACAGCATGCAGACTCCCCTGCCGCCCCCTGCCGACCGGCTGTCCGGAATTCGAAGTCAAACTGCCCGACGGCAAAGGGGGAGATAATCCACGCCGCGGATTTCGGCATGTCAACCGCCGCTGCCGATAACACCGCCGCCCTTCAGAAAATCCTCGACTATTGCCGGGAACGGAAACCTGCCCGAGTAATCTTTTCCAGCGGGACCTACCGTCTCAGCGGCTCGGTCAGGATCGAGCAGCTGGAGAATCTGGACATCGACGGAAACGGCGCTCTTTTCCTGTATTACCGCGACCTGAAGGGTGCGAAAGAGAATTTCTCCTTCCGGAATTGCAGACAGGTGCGTATCCGTAACCTGAATTTCGACTGGGACTGGGATAAAATGCCTCTCGGCAGTCTCGTTGAAGTCATCAATGTGAACGGCGATGAAATCGATTTCCGATTCTGCGACTATGATTACTTTCCCAAGCGAGACCTTCGGGTGGCGATGGTTTCCGAAATGGACCCGAAAACCCGACTGGTCACGGTTGAGAACAAAGCGGTTTTCCATTTCGAATTCTACCTGGGGCAGTACGTTCCCGAAACCAGATGGCTTTCCGGCAACGTGCTCCGGGTGAAAGACCGGGGGGAACAACTGGAACCGGGAACATCTCTATTACTTCCGCAAAGGACAGTTCTTCCGCATGCTCCACGCCTATTACGACGGCGGAATGTTCCTGGCGGAAAACTGCACTGACTTCACCTTCGAAGATCTCAACATCTACTCCACCACGGGAAAAAATTTCCATTTCCGCGGCATGAAAAACTGGCAGTTGCTACGTGTCCGCTGCGCGCCGCCCGCTGGCCGTCCGGAACGGGTGGTCAGTTCCACTGCAGACGGCTACGGCCACGAACGCTGCTACGGCAATTTCAAGATGGAGGATTGCATATTCGCCTGCGGCAACGATGATTTTCTGAACCTGCAGGATAACAGCATCTACGTGAGGCGTTTCTCCGAAAACAGCCTGGCGACGATCAACTTGAAGGGGCCGCTGCCTTCCACGGGCGACACGCTGGAACTCCGGGAGGCCGATTACAGCATCCTGAACTTCAAGGCGAAGGTCGTCAAAACCGGCGAAATCGGTGCCGAAAGAATCGCCGAAGGACTACCCTGGGGAGACCAGACCAAGAAGATATATGAAATCATTCTGGACCGTCCCTCCCCCGGACTGCGGACGGGACTTTTATCGCCTTCAATTTGAAATTCAATTCGGGCAATGCAATTTTTCCGCCGCTGCCGTTTCGAAAACACTGACGGCTCTGGACGGTTTCAAGCCTCAAACATCACGATCGAAAATTGCATTTTCCGAAATAACGCCTCTGCCAGCATTCATCTTGCAACCGGTTATACCCTGCGGGCATGGAATGAAGGATATGGTATCAACAATCTGGTTGTCAGAAACTGCCTGTTCGATTGTGCAGCCGGCGGAGTCCGCAACATCGGTGCTCCGGAGGCGGACTGTTTCTTCAACCTGTATACGGCGAAAGGTCCAGCGCGTCAATCCACCTCTCCCGTATTTCAAAATATCCTCTTCGAAAACAACACCTTCCGCAACAGCACCGGAATGATCGCCTCCATCACGCACGGTTCGAACATCATATTTAAGAACAACCGTTTCGCCAGCATGCCGGAACGAAAGCGGCAAATGTCCTACCGCGGCGGAGTTCAGATTTTCAATTCAAACCATATTTATTTTATCAACAATCAGTTTCATAGATTGAAAACACTTCCGCTTCCAACCATTTTTTTCGACAAAGGAACCGTCAGCGACCTGGTTGTTTACGGAAATTCTTTTGAGCCGCAACAGCCGTAACGCTTCGCTCATAGCGTCGCCGTCACCGCCCGCGCGGCGGGATGGCGACGCTGGAGCGGTCGCACAACAGATAGTCCACGAGAGTATCCCGGCAGACCGGCTCGCCCGCCACCAGTTTCTCCAGCGTGTCGAACGCCCGCCGCGCCAGCTCCGCAAAGTTCTGGCAGAGCGTCGTCTGCGGCGGCGAAAGAAACTTTGAGACATCCACCATCTCCCAGGTGATCAGCGAGAAATCTTCCGGCACCCGGAAGCGGCACACCTCCAGCGAATGCAGCACCGACGCCGCCTCGCTCTCCCCCGTGTTGATGATCGCCGTGACACCGCACTCCGCCATGCGCAATACGGCCCCGTGCAGCAGCCGCACCAGCGAATCCGGATCCCCGGGGCTGTGTTTTCCATGCACACACTCGGCAAAGGCACTCAGATTGTGCACCCGCATCATCCGGTCAAACGCCTCGTGCCGGGTCCGGTTGCAGTAGGATTCCGGGTCGCCGTTGATGATCATTCCGATCCGGCGGTGTCCGTAGCCGACCAGATGGCTGACCGCCAGGTTGACCGCCTGGAACTCGTTGGAAAACACCGAATAAACCCGGTCGATGTGTCGTGCCGAATCGTTGATGCAGACCATCGGCAGATTGCGCGTCGAACCGATCTTCTCCGCCAGATGATTGTTGAAGTCGAAGGAGATGACCCCCTCCACCGCGCGCTCATTCAGGAGTTCGATCTGATCCGCCGAGATGATCTCCAGCCACCAGTTCCGCTGCGCCGCCTCGAGCCGCAACGCATTCAAGACGTTGATGGAGTACCATTTCAGGATGGTCCGGCTCTCCGGCAGGATCAAGGCGATCACCCGCCGGAGCGGTTTCTGCTGGTAGCCCACCTGCCGCGCCGCCTCAAACACCCGCGCCGCCGTCGCCGGCTGCACGTGCGCCCGGCGGTTCAATGCCCGCGACACGGTCGAAACATCCACCCCCGCCAGTTCGGCGATCTGCCGGATTCCGGATTCACTTTTTTTCCGCATGGAGCGTCTTCCCTCCCCTTTCCTCATAAAGTATCACCGGATTCGCCGGATTTCCATCATATTGTTGCAAATATTGTATTTTTTTGCTTATTCTTGCAGAAAAGAAACCGAGGCACAGCTTGTCTTTCCCCGGAAACCTGTTACACTATATCGAAAGCCGGAGATTCCGTCGCCGGTCACAACTCCAACCATCAAGGGGAATATCATGTCGAAAAACTTCAAATCGATGTTGATTCGAAGTGAACACAATCCCCTGTTCCGCCCGGAGGACTTTCCGTACGGCGCAGCGGAACAGGTCTTCAATCCGGACAGGTGATGACGCCGGACGGGCGCACCATCCTGCTGCTGTCGGTCACGATGCGCAACGAAAGGTTCGCCCGCTGCCATGTGGCCGAGAGCCGCGACGGAATCCATTTCGACATCCACGAGAAACCGCTCTTCGAAGTCGATGAAACCAGACGGTTCGGCAACCTCGATTTCCACCCGATCGACTGCCGGGTCACCTGGTTCCCCGAAGATCAGTGCTACTACATCATGCGCCCCGCCAACTCCGGCTGGGGATGCTGCGCACTGCTCTACCGCACCACCGACTTTCTCTCCGCGGAGCCGGTCGAGATCATCGCTCTGCCGCACAACCGCGTCCCCTGCCTCTTCCCCGAGAAGATCAACGGCGAGTATGTCCGGCTCGACCGCCCCTACAGCCTCAGCGCTCCCTATGAGAAATCCTGGGCGCACATCTGGATCTCCCGCTCGCCCGATTTGATCCACTGGGGCGAATACCGGCCGCTCCTCCAGCGCGACTTCATGGCGTGGAACAACCTCAAAATCGGCCCCACCGTGCCGATCAAAACCGAAAAAGGATGGCTCGAAATCATCCACGGCGTTCAGAACACCTTCACCGGATTCCGCTACAGCCTCGGCGCGTTGATGCTCGACCTTGAAAATCCGGAGAAGATCATCGGCCTCATGAACCGCTACCTCCTCACTCCGGAGATGGAGTATGAACATTGCGGCGTCATCCCCGAAGTTGTCTTCGCCACCGGAGCGATCGCCGATTTCAAAACCCGGGAACTGCGCATCTACTACGGCGGCGCCGACACCACCACCAACCTCGCAACCGGCAATCTCGATGAAATCATCGACGGGTGCCTCAAAGGAATCTGACATCATGAGCATTTCCATCGACCGTTCCGGAACCCGCTTCCTGCTCACCGCTGGGGAAATGAGCTACGCCTTCGAAATACAGGAAGGCTGCAGACCGATCCACCTCTACTGGGGAGCCGGACTCGACCGCGCCGATGATCTCCCCGACGCCGCCGACCTGCAGTGGCACCGCCACTATTCCGACCGGCAGCAGGGGAGCGAGCTTGCAGGAGTATCCCGCCTTTTTCGGAGAATACTATCATGAATGCGCCATCAAGGCGGAGTACGCCGACGGTGTGCGCGGCTCGAAGTTCCGCTTTGCCGGCAGCCGGGTCCAGAAGAAATTCGATCATGAACTGCTGGAAATCACTCTCGAAGAGGAGACCCATCCCTTCACCGTCAAGCTCTTCTACCGCGTCTGGCCCGAACTCGAACTCATCGACCGCTGGAGCGAAATCACCAACCACGCGGAAACTCCGGTCGAACTCGAAAACTTCGCCTCCGCCGCCTGGCAGCTTCCTTTTGCCGCCACCCCTGGCGGCTCACCCATCTCTCCGGACACTGGGGCAAGGAAGCGATGATCGACCGCATCCCGGTGACGACGGGCAAATTCACCATGGAGAGCCGTACCGGCCTCTCCGGCCCCTTCGCGGTACCGTACTTCGCCCTCGACGGCGGGAATGCCGACGAACTCTCCGGCGAGGTGTTCTTCGGCGCGCTCCACTGGAGCGGCAACTGGAAGATCACCGTCGAACGCGATCCTTACTGACCGTACCGCCGTCACCGGCGGCATCCATGACTTCGACAACCGTCTCATTCTCAAGCCGGGGGAGAGCTTCACCACGCCGGTCTTCTCCGGCGGCTGGAGCCCGGCCGGCTTCAGCGGCGCAAGCAGGGTGCTCCACCGCTACCAGATGCGTCACGTGCTGCCGCCGGTGATCGCCGCAGAACCGATGCCGGTGATCTTCAATTCGTGGGGATGCATCAATATCCACGTCAACGAGGAGAACATTCTGCGCGCGGCGAAGCTCGCAAGCCGCATCGGTGCGGAACTCTTCGTGATCGACGACGGGTGGCAGCATGCGCTCGGCGACTGGTTCCCCGATCCGGTGAAGTTCCCCAACGGCCTCAAGCCGGTCATCGAAACGGTCCGATCGCTCGGCATGGAGTTCGGCCTCTGGGTCGAAATCGAATCCTACGAGCTGGCCAGCGACCTCTACAAGGCCCATCCGGAATGGGCGATGCGCTACCCGGACCGGGAACCCTTCACCCGTTACCGCGCCGACGTCAACCGCACCTCGGTGATGTTGAACTTCGCCCGGCGCGACGTGGCAGAACACATTTACCAGCAGCTCCATAAGCTGGTTTCCGAAACAGGGATCAAATACCTCAAGCTCGACATGAACTGCTTCGTCAGCTCTCCCGGCTGGGGCGACCTGCCGCCGGAACAGCAGGGGCGGATCTGGATCGACTACGTTCACAATCTCCACTGGATCTTCGAACGGCTCAGCGCCGACTTCCCGGAACTTCTGATGGAGAACTGTTCGTCGGGCGCCTCCCGCGCCGACCTCGCCATGACCCGCTTCTTCGGCCGCATGAACCGCAGTGACAATCAGGACGCACTCGACATGCTCAAGCTACACGAGGGGTTCACGATGGTCAATCCGCCCCGCATGGCCGGCGGCGCCTGCCACATCAGCGACTCGATGTACCACGTCAACCACCGGAGAACTCCGCTGCAGTTCCAGGCGTTCTGCGGCATGCTCGGCTCGCTGGCCTGCGGCAAGGATCTAACCTGCTGTTCCGACGCGGAACTTACGGAGATCCGCCGCTATACCGATCTCTACAAGAAACTGCGCCACGTCACCAATTTCGGCGACCTCTACCGGCTGGCCAGCCATCGGGAACACCCGTGGGCGATCTATGAATATGTCGCCCGGGATCGTTCCGAAGCGGTGGTGTTCCTGCTCGGCGGTTCGATGCAGTTCGCCGACGCGCTCCCGCCGGTGAAACTCGTCGGCCTCAAGCCCGATGCGCTTTACGGAATCACCTGTTACGGCGAAAAGGCGCAGGAAGATGATTCCGTGCGGCTCTTCCGCTATCACCCGATCTCCGGCCGCGGCGCCGCCAATGTCGGCATTCAGGCCGAACTCTACGGTGACTTCGATTGCAGAATTTTCCATCTGAAAGAGGTGAACGCATGAAAATAACCCGTATCGAACCTGTCCTCGTGGGCGCGCCCACGCCCGGCTGCGGATTGCTCTCCAACCGGAACTACTTCTACATTCTCGTCCACACCGACGAAGGGCTCACCGGCCTCGGCGAAGCGACGCTCGAAAGCCACGACGACTCCATCCTCGGCGCACTGCGCGATCTCGAAGATCTGATCGTCGGGCAGGATCCAACCCGGATCGGCTACCTCATGCAGGTGCTGATCCGCCAGCGCTTCTGGAAGGGCGGCGTAGTCAAGGCCTCCGCCATTTCGGGAGTCGAACTCGCCTGTTGGGACATCCTCGGCAAATCGCTCGGCAAACCGGTCTGGCAGCTGCTGGGCGGCGCGGTCCGCGACAAGATCCGCGTCTATGCCAACGGCTGGAGCGGCGGAGCGACCGATCCCGCCGTCATCCGCGACAAGGCGCAGGAGGCGCAGGCGTACGGCTACGCCGCGTTCAAGTTCAGTCTGGCGATTCCAAGCTGGCCGCTGCACGACACCGAAACGGTCCGCCGGGTTGCCAAGGCGGCGGAGACGGTTCGCGACGCGGTCGGGCCCGATGCCGCCATCTGCTTCGACGGCCACGGCCGCTACGACTCCAATCTCGCCATCCAGATCGGCAGAGCGCTGGAGGAGTACGATCTCATGTTCTTCGAGGAGCCGGTCCAGCCGGAGGATGAGGAGGGAATGCTCCGCGTCGCCCGCAGCGTCAACATTCCGATCGCGGCAGGCGAACGGCTCACCCGGCCGCAGGAGTTCCGGCGGCTGATCGAGAAGCGGGCGATCTCCATCGCCCAGCCCGATCTTGCGCACTGCCACGGCTTCAATGAGGGGCTCAAGGTGGCCCATCTCGCCGAAGCGTTCGACGCCTTCGTCGCGCCGCACTGTCCTATGAGTCCGGTGATCACGGCGATTTCGCTCCACCTCGACGCGATCGCGCCGAACTTCCTCATTCAGGAGCGGCTCTTCCTCAACGACTGGCGGAACGAGGTCATCACCGAACCGCTGCAGGTGAAGGAGGGGTTCATCGAGCTGCCGAAGAAGCCGGGCTGGGGGAATCGAACTCGATGAGGAACTGATCCGCAAACATCCGCGCATCGTGGCGGGCACTCCCCGGCTCTTCCGCCCTGACGGTGCGGTCTGCGACTGGTAGAGGAGGTACGCCATGTGTGAGGAATTCAAGGGAAAAACCGTGCTGGTCACCGGCGGTTCGCGCGGTCTCGGCGAAGCGCTCTGCAGGCGGTTCGCCGCCGCGGGCTGCCATGTCATCGTCAACTACGCCCACGGGAAGAAGGCGGCACAGGCGGTCGCCGAAGCGGTCGGCGGCGAAGCGGTTCAGTGCGACATCTCCAGTGAAGAGGCGGTGCGCGAGATGTTCGGCCGGGTCGGACAGGTGGACATTCTCATCAACAATGCCCGTGTCGATCCTTACAAGCGAACGCCGGAGATGAGCGATGGCGGATGGTGGGACACCGTCATGGGAGTCAATCTCAAAGGGGCCTATCTCTGCGGTAAATTCGCTCTTGAGGGGATGAAAGAGAGGCGGTGGGGGCGGCTGCTCCACATCTCCAGTCTATGGGCCTACCAGCCCGCCAACGAGCGGATGCTCTCCTACGCGGCGGCGAAGTCGGCGATGCATGCCCTCTCCCGGGGATTCGCCAACCTCGGAGCGCCGTACGGCATCACCTCGAACGTGCTCGCGCCGGGGCTGATTCTCACCGATATGGTTTCGTCGCGTTTGACGCCGGAGATGCTGCAGAAGGAGATGGCGGGAATTCCGCTCGGTCGCGGCTCCTCTCCGGCGGAGGTTGCCGAATTCGCCTTTGACATCGTCCGGACCGGATTCCTGACCGGAGAAATCATCAATCTCAACGGCGGCGCCTTCATGGCCCCCTGATCCGGATTTCCGGGTAATCGGAAGCGGAAAAACGGCGGTTTCGTTTGCATTCCGCCGCGGGAGGCGCTATTGTGAAGCACGACCGGCGGAAATGCCATGGTTTCGCCGGAACTTCACTGCATCGGAAGGAGGTCGGAACATGCCGGGGCCGGAACGCGTCACCATTCGTCGGATCGCCGGAGAGCTCAATCTCTCCAGTTCCACCGTCTCCCGGGCTCTGGCCGGACGCCCGGAGATCTCGCCGGAAACCACCCGGAAAGTGATCGAAACGGCGCGTCGCCTCGGCTACCGTCCGCCACCGGAAAAACGCACCGTCATCCTGATCCTCCCCGACACCGACACTCCGCTGCAAAGTTACTCGACCGGCATGTTGAACGCTTTGCGCCGGGAATGTGGCATCCGCCATCTCCAGCTGGAAGCGGTCGCCGCCGATCACCTTGCCATGGTCGATGAACGCACTCTCTGCGGGGCGATCTCCTTCGATTTTCGAAACCGCCTCGCCTTCGAATGGGGGCGGTCGCACCGGCTTCCCCTGGTCTGCGTCAATGACATGCCGCACCATCTGGATGGAGTATATTCCGTCTTCACCGATGAATTTCAGGCGATGGCCGAAGCGGTCAATCACCTCGCCGGCTTCGGCCACCGCCGCATCGGCCTGCTGCTCACCGGCGCCTCGACTCACACCTCGCGCAACCGCCGAAAAGGATTTGAACAGGTCATGCGCGCACACGGGTTCCCGCTGGAGGGGATGATCGTCGACGACGCACTTTTTCCGCCGCCGCCGGCCCGGGTCGACGGTCTGGGCGGCATGCTCCGTAAACTGCTCGACGCTGAAGTGAGCGCCATGATCGTCTGCGGGGAAGGAAGCGCGGCGGAGGTCTATTTCACCCTGCGACGATTCGGCTTTTCCCTGCCGGAACAGCTGTCTCTCATCGTCTGGGAACAACCGGAGTTCAACCGCTTCGCCATTCCGCCGCTCACCTCGATTGCACAGGATTTCAACACGTTGGCAAAGAAGGCGTTCGACCTGCTCGAAACAGTCGCCGACGGAGAAACTCCCGGCGAAGATGTTCCGGTCCCGGCCCGGCTGATTTCCCGGGGATCGGTCTTTGTGCCACAGAAAATCATGCACTGAACTGCACGGTTGCTGCATAAGATTGCACGGGATTCCCCCTGCCCGGATTTGTTTTTTTACCGTTTCTGCTCTATCCTTAAGGAGCAAACCAATCAATCCGGGAGCAGAACAAATGAAAGTCGGATGCAACTACTGGGCCTCGCACGCCGGCGTGCGGATGTGGAGTCAATGGAACGAGACGGTTGTCCGTCAGGATTTCGAACGGATGGCGGAAGCGGGAATTCAATCGGTCCGGGTCTTTCCGCTCTGGCCGGACTTCCAGCCGCTGGAACTTGCGGCCGGATGCCAGAACCGGCCGCGCCTGCTTCAGTTTCGCGGCGGGCCGCTGCCCGATACGCCGTGCGGCCGGGACGGAGTGGATGAACAGATGGTGCAGCGATTTCGGACGCTTGCAACAATCGCCGCCGAACACCGGCTCGAACTCATCGTCGGTCTGGTCACCGGCTGGATGAGCGGGCAGCTGTTCCTGCCGCAAGCCTTCGCCGGACTCGATCCCCTGCGTTCTCCGCTTTCGATCAAGTGGCAGATCCGCCTGGTTCGTTGTCTGGTGCGGGAACTGCGGGATCTTCCCGCCATCGCCGTCTGGGAACCGGGCAACGAATCGAACTGCATGGGAGAGATCGCGACACCGGAAGAGGCGTGGAACTGGACCAATGCCATCACCGCGGCAATTCGCGCCGAAGACGCCACCCGCCCGGTTGCCTCGGGCATGCACGGCCTCATGCCGGGCGCCGATACGGAGTTCGGGAGCGAACTGCCCTGGACCATCGAAACGCAGGGGGAACTGTGCGATCTTCTGACGCCCCACCCCTACCCGCACTCGATGAGCAAACTTCCGGCGCGGGTGGATCCGCACACCTCGATTCGCGCGGCCTTTCAGGCGACGGTCGAATTGCGCTTCTACAGCGATCTCGGCGGGAAACCCGCCTTCGTCGAGGAGATCGGCACCTTCGCCCCCTCTTACTGCAACGAGCAGAGCAAGGCGGAATTTCTCCGCAATTCGATGTTCAACGCCTGGGCACACGGCTCGAGCCGCTTTCTCTGGTGGTGCGCCTTCGAGCAATCCATGCTGGAGCACTCCCCGTACAGCTGGAGCGCCTGGGAGCGGGAACTCGGCCTCTACGACGCCCGCTTCCGGCTCCGGCCGGTCGGTGAGGAAATGCGAAAATTCCGCACCTTCCTCGACGCTCTGCCCTTCCGGGAACTGCCGCCGTTCCGACGCGACGCGGTCTGCCTGCTCACCCGGGAACAGGATTTCAACGCCTTCATGGCGAACGGCTGGAGTTCGTTTCTGCTGGCCAAGCAGGCGGGGTTCGATCTGGAATTCCGTTTCGTCGCCGACGGGGTCGGCAGAAGTTCTCTCTACTTCGTGCCCGGAATTCGCGGAGGCAGCTGGAGTTTTCGAGAAGAATTCCTCGCGCTATTGGAAGAGGTCCGGCAGGGAGCGACCCTGTTTCTCACCATCGACGACGGTGCGCTCGCCCCGTTTGAATCGGTATTCGGAGCAAGCGTCCGGAGCCGCGAAATGCGGAGTGCACCGGTCCGCTTCCGATTCGGCGGCGAGCTCTTCGAACTGAACGCTCCGTTCCGGCTGGAACTCTGCCCGCAGGAAGCGGAAGTGCTTGCATGCGAAGAGGACGGCAACCCGGTTTTCCTGCGCAATGCCTATGGCAGAGGAACCGTCTATCTTCTCACCGTGCCGCTCGAACGGGAACTGGCCGGAAGGCCGGGCGCATTCCACCGTCCGGAGGAACCGAAATGGTTCCGCTTCTATCAGACAGCAGCGGAGCGGGAGATCGGGGAACGAATCCTGCAAAGTTGTCATCCGCTGATTACGCTGACCGAACACCGCGACACCCCCGAGCACGCCTGGATCGTGGCCGTGAACAACCACAGCGAAACACTGTCATGTGATCTGAAAAGTGCCGCCGGGTGGCAGCCGGCAGCGCCGCGGCCGGATTCCATCGCGCCCCACACAGGAATCCTGCTGGAGTATTTTCATGCATGATTTTTCCTGAAAAGCACATCAGAAAATCGGAACATTTTCCGGCGAAGCAATTGACTTTGAAGAAGAAAACTGCTATGGTAAATACTATCGCCCCGAATTACGCACAACAAGGAAAGGATTTCCCATGCGTCAAGGCAGTCTGAAATGGTTCGCCCTCGTAGCGGCGGCAGTCATCCTCACTCCGGCCATGTTGACGGCGGCTCCCGCCGGACAGGCGAATAAAGCGCAAAAAGGCGCAGAAGGCCTCCAAACCCCAGAAGAAGATTCCGCCGTACTCCTTCAAGACCTCCGTGGACAAACCCGGCGCCATCTACAAGAAAGGCGAAACCATCACCCTCAACGGTCAGATGCTCGAACAGGGCAAACCGGTCAAGGGGAAATTCATGCGCTGCGATACCTTCATCAACGGGGTGCGCAAGGGGCGGAAGGTTGTTCCGAGCGAGGAGACGGTCGTCATCACCGGCAAACTCGATGAACCGGGCTGGTTTTCCATGATCCTCACCGCGCTCGATGAAAACAAGAAACCGATCCGGATTCCGAAGGACCGCTGGAATCGCGCCTACTCCGGCGGCATCGGTGCGATGGTCGCCCCGGAGGAGATCAAGCCTTCCGGCACCGAACCGGCCGACTTCGACGCCTTCTGGAAGGCGCAGCGCGCGGAACTCGACAAGGTTCCGGTCAAGGCGACCCGCACCGAGGTTTCGGTTCCGAAGCAGCTTCAGGGCAAGGTTGTCTGCTACGATGTCAAGGTCGATTGCGCCGGCGGGATGCCGGTCTCCGGGTATCTGGCAATGCCCGTGAAGGCGGCGCCCAAATCCCTCCCGGCCATCGTGAGTTATCATGGAGCCGGTGTCCGCAGCGCCAACAAGCAGCTCTGGCAGGGACGCAATGCCATCACGTTTGACATCAACGCCCACGGTATCGACAACGGCAAGGACGCCAAATTCTACAGTGATCTTGCCGCCAATGAGCTTAAAAACTACTCTCATCGCGGCAAGCAGAGTCGTGATGATTTCTATTTCAAGGGGATGTATCTGCGGGTCATGCGTGCGCTCGACTATGTGAAATCCCTGCCGGAGTGGGACGGCAAGACGCTGATCGTGCGCGGCGGCAGCCAGGGCGGTGGTCAGTCGCTCGCCGCCGCCGGACTTGATCCGGATGTGACGCTCTGCGTCGCCGGTGTCCCCGCTCTCGGCGACCATGCCGGCTGGATGGCCGGCCGCCAGCCCGGATGGCCGCGGCTCTACACCGTCAAGGACGGCAAACCCAGCGATGAAAAGGTTCGCGCCACGGCGGAATACTTCGACAACAACAACTTCGCCAAGCGGATCAAGTGTGAGATCTACCTCTCGACCGGCTTCATTGACTTCACCTGTGCGCCGACTTCGGTCTACACGGTCTACAACTCGCTGCCAGACGGCGTGAAGAAGCACATCGACACGACCCCGGACCGCGGGCACGACGCACCGATCCCCACCGGGCACAAACGCATCAACAGCGTGCTCACCAAGAAGTAAGACTGTCACCGCTGAAGAGGATTCCTTCAGCTCGCGACAATCTATATTCTGCAACACGGAACACTTCTTCCTCTGAAGTCAGACGGAAGAAGTGTTTTTTACCACAAAAGCAGCCGTGGAATTTGTCCAGCTTGCCGAGACGAGAGACTTCGGATTACTGCAACTCCGGCTGATTACGTCTCCGATACTCTCGCGGAGAATATTGAAATTCTCGTTTGAATGCAGCAGCAAAGGAAGTGGGATTTTCATATCCCGTTTTCAACGCAATCATGCCAATCGGCATTCGCGAGGAAAGCAGCAATTCCGCCGCATGTTTCAACCTCATCCGCCCGAGAAACTGCCCGGGAGTAGTGCGATATGCCGCCCTGACATGCCGGATCAACGATGGGACCGACATGCTGACCAGTGATGCCATTTGTTTCAGGTCCCATGGCTGCTCAAGCTGTTCAGCGAGAATGTTCCACAAATTTTCCAGCCGACAGCGATATTCATCCTCATCCAGTTGTTGCAACAATGATTTAACCTCCCGCTTCAAATAGGCAACGATGATTCCTCCGTAAAGTTCCGCTAGTTCATTGGAATAAAAAGGGAACTGAGCAATTTTTAATTGGAAGGCGTTTAAAGTCTCATCCAGTGGCAGCGAATCCTCATAAAATCGCAGCAACCGTCGAGCATCCTCCGGTGCCGCCCGCAACGTAAAAATAACTTCAGTAAAAAGTCCGAGCATGGCATCCTGCAGAAGCTTCATGTTGTTGCAGCGCCCCAGTACCATCTCTTTGATCTGTGACTTCTGCCAGGAATTTTCCGGTTTCAGATGGAACCAGAAAAAATTCCAACGCTTTCGCCCCATATGAAAATATTCCTGACGGCACCCGGCAGGAACCAACACAAAATCTCCGCGGCAAAGTTCGACCTTCTTATCGGCAATCTTCATGCTGCCACGTCCTCCAGTCACGAACATCGCCAGAATAAAATCCGGTCTCTGCCGGAGAATATGAAAACCTGGAGTCGTCTCACTGATTCCACACATCGCAATACCGGCGGACTGCAACCGGAGAACAGCAGGATGATTCAGATTCAATGGCAGAAACAACTGAATCGTTTCCTTCGGGATATTTCCGTAACGCCTGTTCATTCGGAGCCTCCAGTATGACAATTCTTCAATGATTTTTGATTATTTTGATGTATTATCTTCGTTTTTTCTGCTATAATTATAATAGCATCATCCGGAGACAATAGCAAAGGGAATTTGTCCGGCATGCCGTGCAAATCCGATAACTCGAAAGGGAACAAATCATGAAAATCCGTCGCGGGCACCGTCTGTATTTTACGCTGATCGAACTCCTGATCGTAATCGCGATCATCGCGATTCTTGCCGCTCTTCTCCTGCCAGCGTTAAATCAGGCACGCGAACGGGCCCGTACGCTCAGCTGCATCAACAACCAGAAACAGATCATGACCATTCTCGCGTTGTATACCGATGCCCACGACGGAAAAATCCTGCCCTGGAACGGTGGCCGCGACGGTTCTTCGGGAAAATGGCAGTCCCTGCTCTACGCCTATATGAGCGGCACCAAAGTGGCGGACTGGGGATTTTTCGGCCCCGATAACCGCCCCTATCCCCCCTTTGCCTGTCCGGCGACCACGGAGGCGCTTTCCCCCAGAACGGCGGAGGCGGTATTCATTACGGCGCCAATGCCCACACCGGACGCACCCTCGACGGCGACCAGAGCGGCGGATTTTTTCCGAATGTCAGTTACACCACCACCCGGTACCGGACAATCGGTTCGATCCGCCACCCCTCGCAACTTGCCGCAGTGGTCGACCTCGACCGGCCGGGAATCTGGGCCTCGCCCGGAGTGTTCGCCGGACGCGGAGAACTGTGCGGCGTAACCGGCGGCAATTTTGATTTCACAATGGACATCATCAACGGAGCGAGATGGCGCCACACCGGTGGCGTCAATATCGCAATGGGCGACGGGCATGTTGAATTCCGGACAGCCCGTTCCATTCCGATTCTTGCAAACGATGACCCATTCTGGTATTACAACCGGTAGAAGGAGAACAACAATATGCAGCGTCTTATGCTTCTTCTGGCGATTTTCCTGCTTGGAACAACTCCTGTATTGCAAGCTGCCGTTCAATCCGAACCGATTCAAATGACATCGCGCGGATCACTCAAAATCGGGGGAAACAGTTTTTACCGTCCGCTGCTTTGACACAAAATGGAAAAAATTTCACACAGGAATCTTCCTTCTTCCGGATAACCCGGCAGCGGCAGGAGCAGTCCGGCAACCTGCTGGAAGCGGAAATTCGTCATCCTGACTTTCCCGCCGGGAGTTTCCGCGAATCGCTCACCCGGCAGCCGCGCGGCAATTACCGTTACCGCGCAGAACTTTCCTTTCGTTCACCGGCACGTTTCAACGACATCGCCTTCGCCGCCGCCGCGCTGCCGGTCAGCAAATTCTCCGGTCGGGAGCTTTTCATCGACGGCAAAAAACAATTGTCCTGCCCCGCACCCATCAAAAAAATCAGGTTCCACTCTGTTTCGCGGCAAAGCGGCAACCCTGATTCTGCCACTGGCGAAGTACAAACTGACCTTCCGCGGGAAACTGGATCTCCTCCTTCAGGATGACCGCGCCTTCGGCAAGGAGGTCTACACCCTGAGGCTCTATTTCTCTCCGGCCCGCGGAGCCGTCACCGACAGTTCCATCGACCTCGACATCGATGTGCAGCCCTATCGGAGCACGCCGCTCGACCTCTCCGCCGCAGCCAATACCGGATTCGCGGATGAAACCGCCGACGACCGCAAAGGCGGCTGGACCGACCAGGGAAGCGAAAACGATCTCTCCATGCTCCCGACCGGCCGCCAACGGTGGAACAACGTCAATTTCGACATCATCGATCCCGCCCGCAACAACGGCAGAAGTTGTATCATGCTCGCGGGGCCATTCCGACATTACTTTCCCCGGACGGCGCAGGCAGAGCAGAAGAAAAAGGTATCCGGAGAGTATCTCCATTTGCTGCACGCCACGGCCTGGCCCACGCCGGACCGTCCGGTTGGCACAATCGAACTGGTCTACACCGACGGAACCGGCTCCACACTCAAGGTGAACAGTTACGATGTCGGCAACTGGTGGGCACCGGTACCGCGCCGCTCCGGCGAAGTGGTGTGGAGCAGCGAAACCGGAGTTCCTATGTCGGACTTTATCGCTCCAGCTACCCGATTGAAAACAAACCGATCCGCAGTATCGCCTTTCACACCTCCGGCCAGGCGGTCTGGGGAATTGTCGCCGCCTCGGTCGGCGACGGCCCCCTGCCGAGATACGGGAGAAAACCCCACTATATCAGGGCCGGAAACGCATGGCAGCCGATCAAAAATTTCCGCAACATCCAACGGGGCTCGATTCTCGACTTTTCCGCCCGTCTCGATGCCCCGGCGGGCAAATACGGTCCGGTCCAGATCCGTGACGGCCATCTGTTTTTCAGGGACCGCCCGGATACCCCCATCCGCTTCTACGGCGTGAATCTCTGCCGTTCCGCGCAGTATCTGGACCGCAAACATGCCGAAGAGTTCGCGGACCGCATGGCGGCATGGGGCGTGAACGCAGTCCGCATCCATCACCATGACAATGAATTGACAAGCAGGAAAAACGGTTCCAGCACCGATTTGAATCCTGAAATGGCGGACCGGCTCGACTATCTGATCGCCTGTTTCAAAAAACGCGGGATCTATATCACAACCGATCTCTACGTATCACGGATGCTGGTTCGCGGAGAACTTCGGGAAGTACCCGGTCAGGCCGCCTGGCAGCCGACCTTCAAACCGCTTGTCTTCGTTCTCGATTCGGCGATGGAAAACTGGAAGTCATTCGCCCGGAATTGGCTCACTCATGTCAATCCCTATACGGGGCTTGCGCTCAGAGAAGATCCTGTGCTGATCTCCCTCTCGCTCATCAACGAAGACAATATCGCGAACACCTGGAATGCCGCCCCCTTTGTCGCGGAAATCTACAAAAAACGTTTCGAAGCGTGGAAAAAGGAAAAGAAACTTCGCGGCGGGCGGGCCGACAGCAACGATCCCCTCTTCGCCGCCTTTCTGACGGAAACCTACAACCGGGCCTTCGCGGAAATGAAACGTTTTCTGCGGGAAGAGCTCGGCGTAACGGTGCCGCTTTCCGACCAGAACATGCTGGCGAAGGTGCTGCTCGCCCCGATGCGCGATCAGTATGATTTCGTCGAAAACCATTTCTACTGGGACCACCCGAACTTTCCGGAAACGCCGTGGCAGCTGCCCAGCGCGCTGGGGAACCGTTCAGCGATTCCGGAAGCAGTCCCCCGCCCGGGGCGTCTCTTCCCCAGCCGTCTCTACGGGAAGCCCATGCTCATTACCGAGTTTGATTTCGCCGCGCCGAATGCCTTCCGGGCCGAAGGCGCTCCGCTGACCGGCGCCTATGCCGCGCTGCAGGACTGGGATGCGCTGTTTCATTTCACCTACTCGCACTCCGACGACAATGTCATCTCCGACCAATTCAATCCCCGCGGCAATTTTTTCAACTCTTCCACCGACGCGGTGAAAGCACTCTCGCAGCGGATCGGTCTGCGGCTCTTCCTCGATCGGGAACTGCGCCCCGCCTCCCCCGCCTTCGCTGTAGCGCTGAACGGCGGCAAGGGGATGGATTTCAGCCTGGAATATCCCTCCGATATCGCACGGCTCGGACTGGTCGCGCAGGTGGGAACCGTCATGCTGCCCCCGGGGCGGGCTCTGCCGCGAAAGTTCACCGCGCTCCTCGACCTCGGCAGAAATTTCACCAGCGGCAACAGTACGCTTCCGGTGTTCCACCCCGCCGAGGCAAAGAAAGATCTGCCGGAACAGCTGATCCGGGCCGGACTTCTGGATCCGGCGTGTTATCAGGCGAAAACCGGGACTTTCCTCTCCTCAACCGGGCAACTTACCCTCCAGCCCCGGACCGGGATTTTCCGGGCGGTCACTCCGGGGTGTGAAGCTCTGATCCTGCCGGCGAAACAATCCGCCGCCGGAAAATTCCTCTCCGTCGACAATCAAATCGGCCGGGGAGTTTTCTCCGCCATGTCAGCCGACGGCAAACCGCTGCAGAAATCCTCCCGTATTTTACTTCTCCATCTGACGGATACGCTGCCGGATCGGACCTGTTTCGGCGACGAACGGATGATTCTGCTTTCCCGCTGGGGAACGCTGCCGTTCCTCGCCGCCCGCGGTGAAGCGAAAATCACCCTCCGGACCGCAGCGGGAGGCAACTGGAAGCTCTACGCGGTCGCGACAGACGGCAGCCGCACTGCAGAGGTGCCGTTTCAACAGCGATCCGGCGGCGAAATCCAGTTCCGGGCGGAGGTGTTCCGGAAAACCGGTGCGACTCTCGCCTACGAACTGATCCGGGATTCCGGCACCGCCGCCGACTGAGTTCACTGCGAGAGAAAAACGGTATCGGAAGAGCGTGCTTCCGATACCGGATCTTGTTCTGTGTCAGACCGGGTTCCGGCGCTTCTGCCGGAACTCGGAACACCCCCTTTACTTCAGACAGTCCGCCAGCAGATTGCCGGCGATCTTCGCCAGGCGACGGCACTCGGCGTTACTCCGGGAACGTACCCGGGTCTGCGCCTTGATCACCTTCGGCAGTTCCGGCAGGCCGACACGCAGAGCGGCAAGCTCCTTCTCGAAGCTCTCCGGGCGGCGGGAAATCCGCACCGAGGTGAAGTCCAGCTCCTGCCCGAGCCGCTCCCGGTCGCCGTCGGCGTGGCAGGTACTGAACATATTGTGAATCTCAGCCACCCGGTCAAGCCGGGTGAACAATCCGCGCAGACCATCCGCCGCGGCGAATTCATCTTTCACGCCGTAGGTCACCCGGACTTCAACACCTTCCTCAAGATCGACGGAACCGGCGCGGATCATCAGCGTTGCCGTCGCTCCGTCATACCGCCAGGCAGGCAGTTTCGCATCTTCGAACCGGTAACAGAAGGCGGCGTTCTTCCCATTCACCTCCACCTGCTCCGGCGGGACAACTCCCACCAGATGGAATTCCAGTTCGCGCCGGCGGAGGAACCCGGCAAAGGTTCCTTCCCGATGGACTACCGAAAGCGTGCGGACACCGTCCTTCTTCCGATGGGACAAGGCGATTCGTGCAAATTTCCCGTCGAGATAATCGGTGGTGATCCCGTCATCCTCATACAGATCATATGCGCCGCTTTCACCGGGATAGACCGTCATCACCAGATTGGTGTAGCTGCGGTCGTTGAGACGGCGGCAATTGCGCTGCTCCGGAATCACCGTTCCCGGACGGACGAAAACTGGAACTTCCTTCAGCATGAACTTCCGGGAAATCGTCCTTCCGCCCTTGATCATGCTGCCGGCGGCAACGTCGTACCACTCGCCTTTCGGAAGCCAGATATCGGCGGCCGCAAGTTCGCTCTCCGGATCGACCGGCGACACCACCGGCGCCAACAGCATTTCACGGCCGAACATGTACTCCTGCTTCGCGGTGTAGGCGTTCTCTTCCTCAGGATATTCGTAGTAGAGCGGATGGCAGAGGCTGACACCGCTCTCCAGTGCGTAACGGTCCTCGCTGTAAATGTAGGGAACCAGTTCGTAGCGGCGGCGGACGACATCGCCCATCAGGGTGCTGAACGGTTCCGGATAGGCCCAGAAGCGACGTTCCGCATCGGCATTCTTGGTGGTGTGGGTCCGCATCACCGGCGAATACATGCCGAACTGGATCCAGCGCAGATAGAGTTCCGGATCGATGTTGCCGGGCATATGGCCGCCGAGGTCATGGCTCCAGTAACCGTAGAGCACGTTCGCGGCGGTTGCGGTAAACCAGGGCTGGAACTTGAGCGAATCCCAGTTGGATACCGTGTCGCCGGAGAATCCGATCACGTAACGCCCGGCCCCGATCCCGCCGAACCGGCTGAAAATCAGCGGACGGTGACGATTTCGCCTTCCAAGCATATCCACCCAGTGCAGGTGATTGATCCACGGCAGGGTATCCAAACCGGGAATGGCGGTCGATTCCCCCTGCTGCCAGTCCATCCACCAGAAATCAACACCGCGCTTCTCCTCCGGATGGTGGAGCAGCTTGAAGTAGTGTTTCATATATTTCGGGTCGGTAATGTCGAAGGGCACGCGGTCCACCTTCTCCGGATCGAGCCCCATTGCCCGCGCCATCGCTTCGAACTGCTCTTCATGTCGGCCGACGCCGTCCGCAGGATGGAGATTGAGCGTGACTTTGCAGCCGCGCCGGTGAAGATGGGCGAGAAACTCATCCGGATCAGGGAAGTAGCGGCGGTCCCAGGTGTAGCCGGTCCACCCCTCCAGATGCCAGTCCATGTCGATCACCATCACGTCGATCGGAATTCCGGCCCGGTCGAAGCCGTCGACCAGCTGTTCAATTTCACGATCGCTGTAAGCCCAGTAGCGGCTGTACCAGTATCCGAGGGCAAAACGGGGCGGAACCGGCTGGGAACCGAACACCTCCGCCGCATCATGCAGCGCATCGACATAGGCGTGCCCGTAAGCGAGCAGATAGAGATCCTGACGCTCACCCGGTTCGCGCGCCGTCACCCACTTGCGATTGCCGTTGATCCGTTTGATCGCGACGTTCCGGCTGTCGTCGATAACACTCCAGCCGGAGCGCGAAAGAAATCCCTTGCAGAGTTGCAGCTTCTCACGCCGCTCCTCCGGGGTACACCAGTTGAAGATCTTCTCGTCGCCGTCACAGCAATCCAGCGTCCGGCAGGTGCCGAGCAGATTGCCGTCATCGGTCGAATCGGGAGTCCAGACGACCTTTTTCCCGTTGAGTTCAAACGTGACGTTCAGGTTTGCCGCGGAAAGTCTCTTCCCGTCCGGCAGCAGTTCGATCGTCAGGGAATCGGTGGTGACAACCAGCTTTCCGTTTTGCCGGGAAGTCTTGAAGTTGACCCGCCCGAGGTCGCGGTTGAGCACCGCGAGGGTTTCCCGGTCTTCAAATTTTCCGTCGGCGCTCCATTCAAACCGAACCATCCGGCCGGTCAGAAGAGAGATACGCACATTCGGAGCGACCACAACATTTTCCGGAGCGGCAGGTGCCGTCCGGAATGCGGCTTGTTCCAGCATCATGGCAATAAACTCCTGTAGTTGACACGGCGGGCACAGCCGCCTACTCCGCATAATATAGGCGGCAGAAGCGGAGAATACAATTCGGCCGACCTGTGAAAAAAATACGATTTACCGGGAGAAATCAGCGCGCCGGTTCCATTGCGATGTTCAGGGCAGTCACGTTATTCCAGCCGGCCGGGAGCTGCAGCGTAACCTCGAACAGCTCTCCAGCGTTCCCCCCCGCCAGACGCGCGGAAGCCGGAAACGCTGCGTCTCCTGCCCGCAAGACAGAGTAATGAGAAATACCGACCGACCGGCGGAAGCTATGGTACGACGAATCAGAAAAGAGATTTTTTCTCCCCCTTCCCTGTATCTGCAAAAAGTGGATGTACTCGAATCTGAAATGCCGGATCCGGAGAGTTCACTTCATAGCCGGGGAAGTTGGCGAAAGCCTCTTCGGTAACCATGACCTGCGGTCCCCCTTCCGGAGCCGGACCGCGCCGGAACAGCCAGAACCCCATTCCGGGCCGGATAATTCTCATCCAGGCCAGACTGTACTCCGGATTCCGGAGCATCTTGCGATGCCGCTCTTGACCGAATCGCAAATACCATGTACCATAAAGATAATAGTCCGCCGACGGGGAGCCCCATGGCACGAAACGGTTGCGCAACATCAGCACGGTAGCGCTCCAGCTGTCACCGGAAAAACAGGCTCCCGGTCGAATCTGAGACCGGATTTCAGGAAAAAATTCGGAGCAGTCAGGATTTCGCCCCAGCAGAGCGCGCAGATTCGCCGCCCCCGTCACTCCTTGTGCAAAAAACCAATACGACATCAGTGTCGAAACCAGAACACCCCCAGCAGGGCACGCCGTTTCCGACGCACACCGGGGAACCGTATCCCGACAAAGACCAAGCGATCGCTGACCATGTTTCCTCGTTCCGCCAGCGCAGTCACGCAGAGAGCCAGCAGAAACGCAGCGCATTCCGTGTTGTGATGCATCAGGAAATTCACCATTTCCGGATTGCCGCGAAGCATATTCAGCACCACAAGAAGCAACGCGGCAGGAATCAGCCGCCAACACCGGAATACGGCCAGAAAAACCGGCGACAACAGAAACAACAGCAGAAGAAGATTTTTCTTCTGTGCCAGCCTTCCCCAGAACTCCGTGGGCCGCAGCAGAGGAGAGAGCGCCATTTCCAGCATGTTGCCTCCCAGCGCGGCATACTGCGCTTCGTATCGATAGCCACCGGAAAAGCTCGGAATGATCCATTGCGTCACCAGCAGGAAATATCCGAGTGCGATTCCTCCGGAGAGTACATATTTCCGCCACTCCCGCCGCTGCGTCAGCATCATGCAGAGACTCCAACCGATCCAGAAGACCGCAACCGACTCCTTTACGGTCAGAGAAAAAAGAAAAACGGCAAATGCCCATCGGGGGTGTCCGCTTCGGCGAAGACAATAGAAAAGCAGCAGCAGAGGAATAAAAAAACTGATGACATGAGTGCCGTACATGCCGCTCAAATTTAAATTGTTGATGACCGGATTAAAAAAGCAGCACCAGACCGCAGCAGAACGACTCCGCCGGCGAGAACCGGCAGCGCCGCGCCAGCAGATAGATCAACCCCGCACTCCCCCAGAGGCAGAGCGCTCCGATAACCGGCAGCAGAAATGGAGAACGGACCGCGCCGAGCAACGGCGTGAACCAGAGAAAGAATCCGGGCATGAAATGGTCGCCGAAGAAATTTTCCCCTCCATGAACATCCACCTGCAGCCAACGCCCCTGCAAGGTGTTCCACGCCACCTCATTGAAGATACCCCAGTCCTCCCAGAAAAGGAGAAGCCGGTTCAACGTCTCGCGGAACAACCAGAGCCCCTGCCCAATGAAGAGGAGAATCAGCAATGTCAACAGCAGCAGCCAGTGCCGTTTTGAAAATTGTGGAAACATGCGGCCGCCACCGCAACATGCCAGCAGACGGCAGACACTCCAGCCACTGAAGAAAACCAGAGCGAACGCAGCATAGATCAACTGTGTCTTCGGCAGCAACAGAAAGGGGACCATTCCGACCCAGACCACCAAGCAACGGATCACCAGTTCCGCCGGGATTCGGCGCACTCCCCACAATGCAACGATCGCAGCGACTGCGGCAACCACGCCTCCCGCAACCGGACTGCTCTCTGCCGATGGAACGGCAAAGAGATACACGAGATCACACCGGGCAACTCCAGTCAGCACATGAATACAGGAAAAAGAGAAAGCCACAGAAGAAAAGCTTCCTGAATTTTCTCTGTATATTTCATGGTTATTAGCATCAATATACTTCACGCATATCGATGATGTTGAGTTGCGGGGTCTCCTGCCCCTGATGATGATTCAGCTGCGGAGTGGCGAGCACGTCCAGCGTTTTCCCGTGGAACAGATGGCTCGGTCGGTTGAATGCGATGAAATCGATCTGCCCCGCATGGCTGCGGAGAGTGCCGCGGGTATGCGCCCCGCCGACAGTCGAACAGCGCACCACTTGAACATCGTTGAAGCGGTAGATCGGCTTAACGTTGCTGTGTCCGAACGGCGAGAGAAGCGCCAGATATCGGAAAAATTCCGGTGTGAGTTCGTGCAGGAACGCCTCTCCGTCATATGTGATGCAGTCCTCCAGGTCGGCAGAGGTGATCTGTTTGCGGACTTCGCGGTCCATCGCCTCGAAGAAATCAGCGATCCGGTCGGTCCGCAACCCGATGCCAACCGCCATGGGATGACCGCCATAGCGTTCGAGCAATCCGGAGGTGTGGCTGAGGACCTCCACCAGATTCAGGCTGGGCACGCTGCGCCCGGAACCGTAGGCGACATCCCCCTGAATGGTGAGAACGATGGTGGGCCGGTTGTAGTCGCGGGCCAGTCGGGAGGCGACAATGCCGATCACCCCTTGGTGCCAGTCCCGCCCGGCAACGAGCAGGGAATAGTCGCTCTGCCAAGCGAGATGGCGTTCGATCTGTTCACAGGCCTCCTGATAGATCTCCTGTTCCTTGTCCTGTCGGATCCGGTTGAAGGATTCCAGCTGTGATGCGAAATGATACGCCTCGACGATATGCTCGGATTCCAGCAGCTGCAGCGCGACATTGGCATCGCCGACCCGTCCGGCGGCATTGATCCGGGGTGCCATGCGGAAGGTGATGTCGGCAGGAGTGAGTTCCGAACGGATTTTCGAACTTTCGATCAGTGCGCGTATTCCGGGGCGAAGCTGTTTGCGCAGTGTCTCGATGCCGAACTTCACCATAATCCGATTTTCTCCGAGCAGCGGCACGATATCCGCAACGGTGCCGAGAGCCACGTAATCAAGCACCTCCTCGAGCCGGGTCTGAAATCCGCCGAGATTGTTTTCGCGTCCGTACTTGATGAAGGCGTGAGAGAGTTTGAACGCAGCGCCCGCGCCGGAGAGCACCTGCAGATCCTCGAGTTCAGGATAGACCTTGGGATTGATGACCGCCAGAGCCTTCGGCAGTTCTGCGCCGGCCTCATGGTGGTCGGTGACGATGACGTCGATTCCCCGGGAAATTGCGTCATTGACGGCATCGCAGCTGGTAATGCCGCAATCGACCGTGACGAGGACTCCGCAGTTGCCGTAGGTATCGAGTGCCTTCTGAAGGGATTCGGGGGTAAAGCCGTATCCATCGTCAAATCGGTGGGGGATGAACGAATGCACGATTGCGCCGTTCTGACGGAGAACCAGCGCCAGCAATGCGCTTGCGGTGATCCCGTCAGTATCGTAATCTCCGTGAATGAGGATCGGTTCGCGACGTGCAATGGCGTTCCACAGACGTTGCGAAGCCTCCCGGATGCCCGGGAAACGGTAGGGATCGCTCAGTTGAGAGAGGCGGGGAGAAAGAAAATTCTGGATTTGATCTTCACCGATTCCGCGGGCGGCGAAGTAGACGGCGATCGGACGGGGCAGCGAGAACTTCCGCTGCACTGTTTCGATTTGGCTTTCCAGATTATTCCCGGCGAGTTTCCAATTTTTTACACCCATTTTACACTTTCCATATTAATAACTCATACTATACGATAACGCCAAAAGTCACCAACTCCAAGTAAAAAAATCAGTTTTTTTTAATTTTTTCTGAGATTTTGGGTTTGCAAAAGGATTTTTTGAGGTACAGTATATGACATCGCAAACGGGAGGTGGTCGCAAGACCGGCAAGCGTGAGCGACGGTTGTTGAAAAAAGCCGACGTGGCGGAATGGCAGACGCGCTAGGTTCAGGTCCTAGTTCCTTCACCGGAGTGAGGGTTCAACTCCCTCCGTCGGCACCAATATTGATTCTTTGAGAATCAATACCAGTGGGACGCTGGTTGAAATGTCCGTATTGCGGGTATGGCATAACGGCTGTGCACCAGCCTTCCAAGCTGGTTATACGGGTTCGACCCCCGTTACCCGCTCCAGACTGGTGGGATTCCCGAGTGGCCAAAGGGGGCAGACTGTAAATCTGCTAGCACCGCTTTCGATGGTTCGAATCCATCTCCCACCACCATTTCTTGAACTTAGATAACCGTTCTGGCTAGCTCCTGAACGGTTATTTTGTATGTAAAAATGTATGTAAGGGGAAATTTTTCACTTTGCGAAAAATTGCTCCCCTAAAATTCAGCCATCGCATATTTCACAATTCAAAATAAAGACACAAAAATAGGAGGCGGGGGTGAGTAGTTTTTTCGGGGGTTTTGGTATTTTTTGGGGGGGTATCACGACCTAGGCCGTAAATTAGGCAGGGCAAACCCATAGAAAAATGCACATTTCACGGCTTAGGTCGTGAATTAGCCAGATTAACGTTAAAGAGACGAGCATCGAAAATCAGGGGGGCTTGAAACTTGCATGCTGCGGATGTATTATATGGGCGCTGCGTAGCCCCGCAGCCGTCATTAAGCAGGGTTAGCACCCCTGGACGTGTTTACAGGCGAAAACTGTAACGACACGCCAGACCGGGTGCTGCCGCCTGGCGGGAGGGGCTACTCCATGCCGTTACAGTTTTCCACATACACGCGCTGCGGTGTGGTAGGCCGTGCGGTCTCCCTTGCCGCAGCGTTTTTTTAATTTACCGTGTTTTGAGCAATTTATCAATGTGATCGATTCTCTGTCCGATCCATCTCATGACATTAACGCATTGACTATTGCCGCACGCCTTATACCGGTGGCTATCTGGACAGAGTTCAGCGGGTTTATTCCGCCACGGAATCCTTGTGTAATTGTCTGGGAATCCCATCAGTCGCTCGCATTCAACAGGCATCAATCGCCGGACGCTTGAACGGTCTGCAATGGTATATTTTGCTTCGGTCGTAATAGTTCCGGCAAGATTGCAATTGCATCCATACTGGCTGGAATCGAAGCCGCAGCACATCGGCCCGCCGTTTGCGACAGATGGCGGACACTTGGAGTTGACAATAACGGCATGCATTCGTCCACTGTCTGGCATTCGCTGTCCGTTGCTGGTGCATGTCAAAGTATCAGCGACGTGCTTTCCGTTCCACCAGGTCACGCCGAGTGGATTCAGAGGCTTTCCGTTTTCATTGATGAAATTGTATTGCTGTTCCTTTGCACTTGCGCCTCCAGTGCTTGCTGTAATGGTTCTGGCAGCGCCCTGCCCCGCTTGGCGGCGCGGTGAAGGATTCCCACGACAAGCAGTAACGGTCAAATAATACTGCTGCGGCAGGTGTCCATTCACCACGATATCCGACAACGAACACACGTCTGCGTCTTTGAGGGACAGCCCTGGGGAATCCGGCCACTCTGGTATATTGAGCGTCAAGCACTCGCCACGCCAGGCCGAAACCACCTGCGGCAGGATTGATGATCCCGGCATTTTTCCACCGTCGGACGCCTTTTCGATCTGCGGGGACGGAGACATTCCATCCACAGAGCAATGAAAGGAATCCGGCAAAATCGGCTCCGCCGTTACTCGATAGGACACCGGGGACGTTTTCCCAGAGAATCCACCGGACACTACTGCGGTGGGCAAGTTCTGCGAATTTGAGGCAGAGATTTCCCCGCGGATCGTCAAGGCCTCTTCTAAGACCGGCAAAACTGAAAGACTGGCAAGGGGTTCCACCTGTAAGCAAATCGATTTTCCCAATATAATCTTCTCCTGTAATTTTGTCATATCGCCGAGATTCGGCACCTCCGGGTAATGGTGCGCGAGAACGGCCGCCGGAAACGGCTCAATTTCGCTGAAAAATACGGCTTTCCACCCGAGCGGAATCCATGCGATGGTTGCGGCCTCAACACCGGAACAAACGCTTGCATATCTCATTTTGAAAGCCTCCTGGCGATTGCGCGGCAGTATTCTGGATCACGTTCAATCAGAATACAGCGCCGGTCGGTTTTCCTGGCTGCAACAGCAGTCTGGCCGGATCCGGCGAAGCAATCGAGAACCAATGCGCCGGGCCTGGTACTGGTTTCGATGATATCGCATAGCATATCGATCGGTTTCTGGCACGGATGAATCCGTTCCGGATCTCCTGGTTTTATTGTTCGATATTGCCAGAAGTCCGTATAGTTTCGTTTCTTGGCCTGATGAAACCGGCGAATGTGTTCATATTTTACGCGCAACGCCTCATAGGCTTCGCGGGCCTTCTGGTAACTCAGAAGCGCATCTCCATGGTCTCCCAGAGGAAGAAACGTTGCGGCAGCAAGAAACTGCTCTTCAGATGGAAATTCCCATTGCGAATAACTGAACGCGTGACGTTCAAAAACGTATCGTCTCCCGGTCAATTCAAACATTTTCGCCCGAATTTCCGCACCTGATAATCCGGAATCACGACGAGCTTTCCGAAAATACTCGATTATCGGACGGAAAATCTCGTTTTCCAATGCCTGGATGTTCCGGTTGTACTCACCATCTGCGGCTCGCTGTTCCGCAAAAATGATCCGTTCCGTTTCAGGAAAATAGTTTCGGAGTTCCGGCAGGTGCGCTTTATTGACGACTCCGATTTTTTTGTCCGTTCTGATCTCGCTTTGACCAGACGATGTGATTCAAGACGTTGAAATGACGTGTCATGATGTACTCAATCATCCCGGCATTGGTTGGCCAGGCGAACACATAAACGGCTGCATTGTGCGAAAGCATTGGTCGAACAGCTCGAAACAGTTCATCGAGCATTCTGCAAAGCTGCGATTGATTGATTCGATCCCATGCCTCCGGCCGAACCTGCGAATAGGGAGGATCGGTCAGCAGCAGATCAGCGATTTCCGGAAGTTCCGGCACGATTTCACGGCAATCGCCGCAATACAATGTTGTCGTCTCGTCCCAATAAAACGGGGTAATTTTCTGCCCGAAGCCGGCAGCAGCGGAGCCGGAGATTCCAGCCCTGCTGCTGCAGGTTCCTGGCGCGGTGAATGTTTTTTTCATCGCGTCCTTTCATTTGTTATTTTTGATGATTTCCGTCCGGACTTTTTCCGCGGCGACTTCCTCCGCGCTTCCGGAGATGGCATTTTCCTGTTCTGGTTTATTTGACATTCCAGCGGGTGTCTGGTGGGTATGGTTTGCAAGCGTTATCAGCGCCTGATTGACGGTGAGCATGAAATCAGCGACGATCTGAAGGAAATTGTCTCCGGCGCTGCCGAGCCAGATTTTCGGAGCGATTGCGTTAAACTCGATCCCGGCGGAATCGTTGATTTTCTGCAGTGCGGAACGCGAAATATCGATACCGGCGCTTGAATCAATGTTCTGCTGAACGTTTATGGTAACATTCTGATCGGTGAACAAATTCCAGTTTCCCGGTCCGTCGACTTCGAGATAGCTTTTCGCCGTCTGCTGCCACCGCATCGTCCTTGCGTCAATTTTCGGCAGTTTCCGGAAATGCGGCAGCACGGCACGGATATAGGGGTGCGTCTGCATTCCGAATGCGAACGCGATTTCGACAATTGTTCCCGGCTGCGGCAGCATGGCAATTCCTCGATCCGGAGCGGCACCGGAGAGGGCAACGGGAACGTCACGCATGAGCGGCATCTCCTCATCGATTGAAAAATCCGTGTTCAGCAATCGGCAGTCAACCGCGTATTTCGGGGTAAATTCGTCGCAGGTCTCGCCGGCGGCCGGAGGGTCGGGGATTCCGGTGACGATTGCGAGAATCGGCAGATGGAGACCGGCAGCCAGTTCCGGGAACAACTTTAAAACCGTTTTTCTGATGAGCTCTTTCAGCATTGAAAATTCATCCTCATTTTTTCGCCCTGCAGCGTGATATTCTCAATCCGGACCGGATCGGAATCCCCTATCCGGATCCGGCGTCCCGGGCGAAGATCCGGCAGCAGCGGACAATCCGCGCCCGCGGCGGACAGGCCGGTAAAGAACCGTTCCGGAATCACCAGCACGGAACCGGCGCCGGCAAGTTCCGATCCGGAACCGACGAACACGGTTCCGTCCGGCTGATTCATCCACACGAAATCGGAAATGCGGAGATGTTTCCCGACCAGATCAAGCGCCTCGTATCCGCTGCCCAGGTTAAAGAAAAACGCGATCGGCGTATCTTTCCACTCTTCCGCGCCGGGGCCGAAACGGAACGCGATTCCGGTCAGTCTTGAAATTTCCTCCAGAACGCGGGCGGCGGAGGTGTGCCGCTGCGAAATCGTCCATCGGCGGGCCAGCAACGCGGAATATTCACGCGCGACGATTCGCCACTGCCTGGAATCGATCCGGCGGCAGCTCTCGATATAGCCGGAAAACCAGAGCGAGACGGCTCCGTCCAGCCCGAGAGAAAATTGCACGATCTCGCCGACGGCCGGGCGCTCGGCCTGAATGACGAACACGGCCCGCCCGGGGCCGGACATATCGAGCACGGCGCTTTCCGAGACGAGTTTCTGTTCATTTCCTGAAACTGTCAGCTTTTTGACGTATTTCATTCCTGCGCGGTTTCCCTGGCAATCTGGTTGATTTTCGCAGCGTCGGTGGAGCCGACCTGAATTTCTCCATCGACCTTCGGAGCAGCCGTCGCGGCGTTTTCGTTGGCACGTTCTTCGCGCCGTTCCGCGACGGTGCGGAACTCCTGCAGCTGGAACGATACCTCGTAAACGCGCATGGAATCGGATTCTGCGGCGCTGAGATCGCCGGAAAAATGACGTTACGGATACTCATCGCGTCGCACAACGCATCGGAAACGGCGTAGACAATCGGCTCATCATTTGCGTCGCACGCCCGGGCGACTTCGAGCAACTCGGCGAGCTCCTCTTTCTGTGTGATCGGGATCTGGCAGGAGACGTTGACCTTTTGAGGTTTCGCCCCGGCATTGGCGAAACTCGAATCAGATGACTGTCCTGAAAGATCCTTGCGTTCGAGGGAAATCGAGGCGCTCACCTTGACATTTTTACCGGGGACAGTGATCGTTCGTCCTCCTCCTGAGAGTATCATCTTTCCTCTCCTACTTCACCGCGGACACGTTCAGCGACTTGCCTTCCGACCAGTCCGGTACGCCGGTTTTGACTGTTTCAACTTTGACCGGACCATATCTCCGCCCGCCGATTTCGACCATGTTCACATCGGATGGTTCATAATATTCCCGGTGCGTCAGCTCCTGGCATCCGGAGAGGGAGATCCCGACGGCAATGGCGGAAAGGGTGATTATCACAGGCAGCAGCGGGAGCCGGTGAAAGAACCTGGCCAGCGTGTGACAGCGCTGAATCAGCGCGACATCGAGGATCGACATGATTCCACGGGCCGAATAACCGGCCAACGCGATTGCGGCGGTCCGGAGGTTGTCGGAAACGACATATTCCCGGCAGATCCAGTGCATCAGCAAGCCGGCGAAAATGGCGATCAGCACCTCGGTCACGCCGATTTTGAGGTTGTACGGCTCCCCGTGTTTTTCCCGGTCAGCGTCCGGACAAACCCGCCGAACCCGGCCAGGAGCACAACACCAAAGAGATCTTTTATCAGCATTTTCACGGTATCTTTCCTCCGTTTTTGAGAATTTCCGCGGCATAATTGCGCGCATGTTCGATCAATCCGTAATTCTCCGACCAGTCCAGCAGCGAGGAGGCGAACGGCGGCGGCTGGAACATGGTCACGTTCGGAAGCTGGTGCCAGCCGGATTCGCAGAGCTGGCAGCGTTCGCGATCCATGGTCTGATAGAACGCCTCGATTCCGCGCCCGATTCTGGTTGCCGGTTTATCTCCCGGCGTGTCGTCGTTGCACAGCAGAATGAAAAATATGTTCGAACTCCTCGATTTCGGAAAACATCGGGGTCGGGATCAGGTTTTTCACTCCACCGTCAACAAAGTATTCGTCGCCGATTTTTACGGGACGAAACACTTCCGGGATTGCAGCGGAGGCCATGACGGTTTCGGGGTTGCGTCGCACATCAGCGACGCATAATCGCGGAGGCGTGTCACGGCAACCCGCACCGTGTGCCTGGCTGCATCGGTCATGTTGTCGAGCAACATCCGGTACATGCCGTCCGCGTTGAAAATGTGATCGACCGACATTCCGAACAGAGAGAGAACCTGGTGCAGCCAACAGGGGCGGAACAGCGTTCGAACGGGCGTCGCGCGAATCATTTCTTCCAGCTTCTTCCCGTCTATGCCGGAAGCATGCAGCGCGGCGACTGCCGATCCGGCGGAACAGCCGATATACCGGTCGATCCGGATTCCCGCAGCATCGATTGCCTGGAGGATTCCGGTCGCACATTCGATCTGGCGGCATCCGCCGCCGGCGATTACCGCGAGGACTGGTTTCATTTTCTCCATCTCCGTTGAAATGCGACGCCGTCATGCCAGGCGATGGTCTGTTCCACAATCTGCTCGGCCTCCATGGCAATCCGTTCCGCGTCTCGTTCCAGCGTGAACGCCCGCAGCAGAGGCAGAGAGCAGAGCACATACAACCACCAGCATTTCCGGAACTGCCAGGCGTGCCGCAGCTCATGGATCACGGTCACTGTCATGAACTGCGCCCAGGAGATCCTCGACTGTTCGACAAGACGGGCGGAAACAGCTGCCGGTTCCGATTCCTCCCCCGCGTCGGCCGGCATCAGATAGATCGTCCACGGCTTCGCAGGGGAGGAATGCCCCCCATCACCGAATCGGTCATACTCTGACACCAGCGCAGATTGAAGCGGCGGAACGGAAAATTGCGCAGCCATTCCCCGGCGGGAGTTCTGCAATAATCGTCCAGCACACGAAAAACCGCGGCGGATTCATCCGGCGAGAGCGGAACACTGTTTCGCAGGGAGAAAACGGTAAACATCAGTCATCCTCCGGCTGCGGCTCGGCGGTCTCCGGCTCCTCCGGCTGCGGTTCGGCGGTATCCGGCTCCGGTTCGGCGGTATCCGGCTCCTCCGGCTGCGGATCGGCGGTATCCGGCTCCTCCGGCTGCGGATCGGCGGTATCCGGCTCCTCCGGCTGCGGCTCGGCGGTATCCGTTTCCTCCAGCTGCGGCTCGACAGGCAGGTATTTCACAAGTTTCGGCATCTGGAGCCAGGCCTCGTAATTTGCCGTCATGCAGCCGCACGCTTCGAGATTGACAACGATATCCTGGAACGCGGTGCGGATCCGTGCGGCAAGTTCCAGCCGACCGGCGGCGTCGAGATCTTCCCGGGCCTGCAGCGCGGCGTCGATCTGGTCGGTTGTCGCATCGTAGGGGGAGCGAAAGATCATCGAGATAATCGCGGTACTGGCGAACGCGCGGAATGAGATCCGGATTCCCGGCATAAAGTTCTGCATAATAGACCGTGTCGAGCTGCTCCTGCGTATAACCGACGATTTCGAGATCGAGCTTTCGGAGTTCCTCCTCCGGAATCAGTTCGCCGTTGACGTAAAGCGGCACGCTTACCGGGGTCGGGACCGGGATCACCCGTTCGATGAATGCGGTTTTCAGATCAAATTCCTCGCCGGTTTTCACATCGCGGAATTTCCGGAGTACAATTTCATTGTTTTCAGACATGATACAGGTTCCTTTCATGCAGTTGCTTCGTGTTTGATGAAAATTTTATCGTCGATCTGAAAGATGGTGAAGAGATCGATCCCGGAACTCTTGAGGCTCGGCTGCGATCCGATCCAGTGCCAGGCGGCAGGAAAGAGAATCTTGTTTCCGCCGTTGTAAATTACGAGTTCGCCGCGGTCGCCGTCGCGCCAGTTTTTGAGGACCGGCGTAACGCTGCCGGACGGGGTGAATTTCCAGCGTCCGGCGTGTCCGTGATCGAGGACCAGCGTATTTCCGGACGCAGTGACGGTTCCGGGCAGCAGGTGGCCGGAGATGGTCACACTGAAATCCTGCTCCGGGATAAACTCCGCCTCGCCCTCCTGAGGATAGAGCGGGTTTTTGATCGCACGATTCGGCTGAATCAGAATCGCGATAAAATTCCGGTCGACGCTTCCCGCGGAAAACGCGACGGCGCCCTGATTTTCGACAGCGTCGTTCAATTCGCCATGACTGCCGACGATCGCGGAATATTTCGCATCGGTTCTGACCTGTCGCCCGATGGCGACGGAATATTCGGCGTTCGCCTCGGCCAGGGCGCCGACGGCAAACGTGCCGCGTCCGGCCGCCCTGCTCCGGAATCCGATCGCAACGGCGGAATCTCCGGCTGCCTCGCTGCCGGCTCCTGCGGCGATACTGGAATCGCCGGAGGCCGTGGTACTGTTTCCGATCGCGGTGGAGAACATGCCGGAGGCCGTGGTATTGGTTCCGGTGGCGACGGCTGCGAGATTTTTCGCCCGTGTCATGTTGCCGACGGCGAAACTCATATCGCCGCGCGCCTCACAGAGGATTCCCTCGGCATGGGAGCCGAATCCGGAGGCGATGGTCAGCGATCCGGAGGCGAACGAATACTCGCCGGAGGCAAAACAGAGATCCCCGGCGGCGAACGCGGTCGCCTCCCCTGGTCAGGTCCGGAACGGCGGCGATCCATTCGGAGGCGGTTTTCAGCTGTTCTGTTTTGAGGGAGAGATCCCGGTCGATCGTAACGGTCCGCGCCTCGGTATCGACAGCGACGATCGAGAGTTCGCGGGGGCTGTTTTCGTCATCGGCGCACGTCCACAAATGGATCGACATTCCGGCGGCGAGTTTTCCAGGCTCTCCACCATCGGTCGCGATGGTGAGTTTTCGCGTTTCCGGATCGAATTTTGAGATTTTGAGCTGATGGCCTCCGGCGACATTGCGGGTACCGGCGGCGAACGCGGTGTCGTTGAGTACCGAGCAACCGATGCCGGTCAGCCTGTACTCCGTTTTTGCGGGTTGCGGCAAATAGAGTTTGACGTTCACGGGGTTTCCTCCTGGTTGTTCTGCTGCGCGGCGAGTGCCGCGGCGGCTTCTTCATTCAATTCTCGTATCGTAAAGGGAGGAACATTTTCCGGGTCCGGCGCGAGGTTGATCGAGCCGAGTTCCTCGATATCGTGCGCGGCGTCGATCCGGTCGCGCACCTGGTAGTAGTCTGCCCAGAGCCGCATCACCCACGCCTGCACGGCAGCGCCCTTTGCGCTGCCGTTTGCGGCGCACACAGTCGCGAGCGTCAAATCCTCCGGATCGACATATTCCTGCTGGTGCGATTTGTAATTTGTCCAGAGCTGATCGACGGCGGCTGCCTTGCGTTCCTCCAGTGTCGGCTGCGGTGGCTCCACGGCAATCGGGATTCCGTCCGATCCGGTCATGATCCGTTTCCCGGAAGCTTGCTCCTCCAGCAGTTTGCTCCAGTAGTCATCGGAGATTTCAACCGCACCAGGCGGGATCTCCTGATGGATGTTGGAATCATAAAAACCGTTATTGGAATAGTATTTCATGTAACGCTCCTTAATATTAATGGCCGATCGCGATGTAATACGTTCCGGAATGTGCCGAGCTTTTGTAGGTGAAACCGGAATTCGACAGGGAACCGGTTACAATTATTCTGTCCGTTGGAGCGGCTTCCGAGCTTGCACCAAACGTTACAGCCATTACTCCGGTTGGAAATGCAACGGGGAAGGTTACGTATGTATATTGCCCGGAATAGACAATAACCCCCACTGGATAAATAGCCCGCCGGGGAGTCTCTGATAGCCGATTCCCTGGTGCGAGCCGTACATTCCCAGATTGGCGAGAGCGGTATTCAGATCGAGGTTGTCGAATGTTATGTTTGCCTTTCCGGAAAGATTGTGCGAATGGTTGGCTGCGGCAAATTTCCCGGGATGCGGATCCGCAGCATTGTTGTGTTCTTTGACCGCACCGGCGGATTCGAATTTCCCGGGATGCGGATCCGTTGCATTGTTGTGTTCGTTGACCGCGCCGAGCGGTTCATATCTGGTATCGTGATTGTGGTCCTTCAACGCATATCGGGTATCGAAATTGTATTGCCACGTTTCGGGGTTGATTGAGATCCCGGTCAATGCCGCTGCGTTCGCGTACTGGATCGCGAAATTCTTATACAACGTGTTTCCGGCCTGGAAACCGTCGGTCTTGAATTTGTAATGCCGCGGCACCACACAGACGGCAACGAGCGTTTCGTGCTCCGTCGAATAGAGACCGATCCAGTTGATGTAAAAATTGCCGTCGTTCGCGGTCAGGATCGTACTGTAGACAACCGTGTTTTCGTCGACTTTTCCGGAATGCGAGATCTCCGCGTCGAGCATGATCTGCCCGGCCGGCGGCAGCGACTGGTTTTCATCCGGCGTTACAGCCGGATCCAGCCCGGGCACGTCGGCAAACACGAGCCGGTCGATCGTGATTGTTTCACCGGAATACAGCGCATCGGCAAAGAGCGCCAGCCCGGCAGCGGTAATTATGCTATTCGGCATCGGGTGATTCCTCCACATTAAAATTAAATTTCAGCCGCAGCCGGGGCGGCAGCCGGTCGTTGATATCGATAAAATTCTGACACAGCGCCTTCACCTCGGTACGGAAATAAACGCGCTCGACCTTTTCAGGATCGCCGAGACCTCCGGATCCCTGCGACGGAACGATTCCCATCAGCACCGGCGGCACGCGATGTGCGGTCAGCACATCCGAAGCGGACAAATTTTTAATGTTTGCAAATTCGTCCTTTTGAGAAATATCGCCGATCGGGATGATCTGAATCGCTTTTTCCTGCCCGCCGGGGATATGGATATAGGAACTTTTAAAATTCCCGACCCCCTTCCCCTCTCTGAACTTCTGTTCGAGCGCGGTCTTGATGGCCGGAGACATCTTCGGGTCATTGGTGTACAGAATATATCCCAGGTGCGCGCCGTTGACGTAGTAACGGCGCCGGAACAGCGTCGCGTCCTCGTTGAGCAAAGCCGACTGGAGCCCGCCGAGCCAGTCCGGAATCCCGTAAATCTGCTGGATTTCGTCATACTCCTTGACGTGAACGATCTCGCCAGGCTCGAAATCGATGTACTTCCCGCCCGGCATCAGCCGCCGGAATCCCTTCCCGAATGTACGCACGCGCATATTGATCGCGGGGATGTGCACCAGGCGGGTAATATTCCCCATTCCATTGCGCACCACCTCGCAAAACGCATTGCCGATACTCAGGAAATCGGTCACGGCAGCGCGAAAATCCTGCAGCGACAATGCCCCGCACCGGTAGGCATTCGCGGCCAGATTCCTGCGTTCGACAATGCAGCTGCCGTGCTGGCAGTTCGCGCGGCGCATCCTGGCCAGACCGGAGAACTGCACCGGCGGGATATAGTATTCGCCGCCGGTTTCCATGAAAACGCCGAGATAGTCGAGAATCCGTTCCGAGCGCACCGGCTCCGGATCTCCGAACGAAAAACATACCTCGTCGCCGGATCGTTGCAAATTTCGTCTCCTGCTCATATCAGCCCTCTGCCATATTGAATAAAACCTCACATTCAAAGCCTGCCGCGCGAAGCTCCGACGGCGTGTCGGCCTTCGATTCGAACACATAGCGGCGGCAGGTGCGTCCGTACTGTTCGATCAGTGTGTCGAACAATCCGACATATTTCCCGAAAACATACTCGTCGATCTGCAGGCGGATCACATCCCAGTTCTCCGCGTCGAACCGTTCGGTCTGGATGATCGATCCGAGGCCGAGCCGTTCCCAGATCCGCGCGAACCCGGCTTTGCTGCCGGCATCCTTCGCATTCGCCAGAGCGTACTTGACGCGTCTGCGATACAGTTCCTCATCCTCCCCGGGAGCCGGTCAATATCCCGCTGCCAGGCGAGAAGATCGAGCAGTTCCAGCGGCGCGGTTTCCGCGTCGATCTGGCTGTTCAGCCAGGAGAGGTATTCCGTGATCCGGTCGAACCAGCGATCGGCCACCGCGGCGATCGAGGAAAGCTGCCCCTTGTTCTGCCAGAACCGAAGTTGGATGGATTTCCGCGGCTGCATTATGCGCCCTCCTCAATGGTCAGGTTCCCGAGCCGGGGGACATCGAGATCTGAAAGAATGTCATCCTGCCCCCATTCCAGCGCCTCGATCTCATAGAAGAGATCATGCAGCTCATAGCTCAACTGCGAAAAGGCGAACCGGCTGTATGGCCACGTCTGTGTCACCTGGTCGAGATACTGTTCATTTTCCCGGAACGCACATCGGATCACCTGTTCGACCTCCGCAAGAACTTCCGCGCGGCGTACGGAGGTCGTATTGCGACGAAAGATCACCGAGACGGAAACATTGTGCGTGGATCCGGGGACCGCGAGAACCTTCAGATCGTCGCCGTGGCCGTGGTTGTCCTGGTCATTGATGTATCTGTTGACCTCTGCGAGCGTTCCGTCCGGAGTGACACCGGCATCGAACAGCACAAACGCGTCCGCGCTGCCGGGCCCGCGGCATGGATAACGGTCGCCGTCGTAGCGTTTGAAGTAGATCCGATCGGGCCGGAATCCGGTATTTGCGGCGATCATGCTGCGATATTTCGCGTCAACGTGCCACTCTCCGGCGCTGCCGAACTGGTAACGGATCCGCAGCCGGAGCTGCTCGTCCGATTCCTCCGCCGCGCCCGGTTCGGCGAGGTAATCCGCGCCGTTGGTGACGGAGGTAATTCCCGGCACATCGGAATCCATCAGGCAGTAGTAACCTGCTCCGAGGTTGTAACCGCTTCCGGCCTCCTCGGCCTCGCAGAGCACTTCAAGCTCCGCCGTTCCGGTCTCCATGACCGCGTCCTCGAGCGAGATCATGCGGAAAATTTTACCGGCGATCGGCACAGTGCGGACACGTGTACCGGCAGGAATCTGCAACTGCTGCGCGGTATTGTTCCGCCGGAACGTGATCCAGCCGCGGGCTTTGCCCGCCTCTTTCCGCGTAACGTCATACGCCCAGCCGAGCAGATTCAGATAACTTCCCTCTGCAGTTTTCACATACATGTTCGGCATCACGTGCCGGATCATGAATGCGATCAGCCAGCGGGCAGGTTCCGTGATCGCAGTCGACACGAACACCCAGAACGCCGAGAATTTCGACGGGTTTGCAATCGGCACGTTCGCCTCATCTGCCATCTGCTGCCACTCGGCGCGGAACTGTTCATCCGTGGTTGGAATGCCGGAGGCATCCAGCGCGCGCTTGAACTCCTTTTCCTGTGCTGTCAAGTTTTCCAGATCCATGTTTTCCTCAATTTATCCATACAGGGCTTTTGATCGGCCCGAATTCATACGTGTCAGCGAACAGAGTCCACTCTCCGCCGGATCCGGTGAACTTGGCGGTTCCCGGAACAATCCTGGTGTCTTCTTCCACGAGATCGATGATTTTATTCCGGAGCAGTCCGCGCCGTTCGGCGCCGCGTTCCGCGACCATTTCGACCAGATAGCCGCTTTCCCGGATCGCGTGCACAAGATCCTGCAGGATCACCGCGCGATCCTCAATGATGATCGCCTGATTGTCGCCGTCGATGGCGATATCATCATTTTGAATCAGGATATCCGTATACGTTGCCATTACGCCCCCTGCAGAATCAAAAACTCTTCGAGCTGCGCCGGGCTGAGGCCGTTCGGCGCATAAACTTCAACATTGTAGTTCCGGTTGTTGTTGACAGTACTGTTCCGGATTCCTCCGGCCGGAACGTCGTAATCCCGTGTTTTGACAACGTCTTGAATCACCGGCTCCGACGACTTCGCGACGGTGGACGCGGCAACCGGAGTTCCTCCGCTCTCCGCAGGTGCCAGAAATCCCAGGCCGGGAATTTTCGAAAGCCCGCGCAGGATCGAGCCAATCCAGCCGTCAACACCGGAAAGCGCCGACTGGATTCCACCCCAGACCGCCGTTGCAATATTCCCGGCTCCGGCGAACACGTCGGCAAAAAACTGAACAAGAGGAAGCAGTTTTCCCCGAGCCAGTTGTAAAATTTGCGGCCGGCGTCAATAATTCCACCGAACACACCGGCGACGTTGGGGCAGACTGACAGGAACCATTCCCAGGCGGTTTTCAGCGCCTCGACGACCTCGTCCCAGTAATAGATCAACGCGGCAACCGCTGCAACGATCGCGGCAATCGCGATAACGATCCAGGTAACAGGACACGCCAGGAGCGCGGCGGAAAACGCCCAGGTTGCTGTCGTCGCAGCCGTGAATCCGCCCGACAGAAGCCAGCCGGCGGCGGAGGCGAGCAGCATCGGGATTTTCATTGCAAGGATCCCGGCGCCGGCGGCGATTGCCGCAGGGACCACTCCGGCCAGCATCACGAGTTTCAGCGCCGCCATCGCGATATTGAGGCCGATTGTCGCGGCCCTGGTCAACCCAGTCCAGAGGACGAGCGCTTTCTGTTTGAGAATCAGCCCGAGCTGCGCCGCGGAGAGCCCGCCGGTCGCCGTGGCAGCCAGAGCGGTCTGCAGCGTATAACGCCCGGTACAGATTGCGAGTGTTGTCGAATACAGGGCGCCGAGCTTCTGCCAGAACGCGCCGGATTTCAGGCTGGTCGTATACAACCACTGTGCCGCAGCGGCCAGTTTCGCCGCAACGATTGAGCCGCCGACCGTCTTTGTCCAGAACATCTGCCCGATTGCGTTCAACCGCTGCGCAAATGTCATCGAATGCGTCGCCGCGGAGTTTTTGAGACACCAGGCATAGACGATCCGCAATTCAGAAACGAATGCGGTAACGAGTTTACGTCCGCCCATGACAATGTAGAACGTCGACATCGCGGCGGTCAGTGCGGAAATTGCAATCACCACGCCTCCGACAAGGTACTTCAATCCGGGAATGTATTCCAGAAACCAGTTGACCACGCGAAGAACGCCGGAAAGCGCATTGAGGAACAGATTTACAGCAGGAAGCACCCCCTGCCCCAGCGTGATCCGCACCACGTCGAGAGACGATTTGAACTGATCCATCGGGTCGACCATCGCGGCGGCCATCCGGGCCGTGCCGGATGAATCCTGAATTTTCTGCAGATCTCCGATCGAGCCCTTCAGGCTCTCGGTTTTGTCGAGCAGATTCAGCACCGCCTTGCCGCCCTCGTCGCCGAATGCCTGCATCAGCTTTGTCTGGTCTGCGAGTTTCAGCTGTCCGGGGCCGACCGCTTCGCGGATCTTCTCCAGGATCTGCACCATCGGCAGGAGCTTGCCGCTTTCGTCGGTGAATTTCAGAGTTTCTCCTGATTTCGTGGTCAACTGCGCCCGGCCGACCGTATTCAGGAACGCCTTGTACGCGGTTCCGGCGTTTGCGCCCCCCATGGTTCCTCGCAGCGTGCCGAGCACGGCGAGCTGTTCATCGAGAGAAACGCCGGCCTTCTGGCCGATCGAGCCGAGATTGGTAAATGCCGCGCTCATATCGTCGCCGGTTGTTTTGAAAATCTTCACCGCGTGCGCCGTTTTCCCGGCGAGCTGCTCCACCCATTTTGCCTGGCCGATTTTGTTCGCTTCGGCCTCGAAAATGTTGTAAAGCGTGCCCTGATATTTCGTGATCGTTGCGGCGTTGGATTTGGTCGCCCTGGCCAGCATCGCCCCCTGATAGGTAAACGCGGCAAGCGCGCCTTCGGTCAGGCCGGGAATCGCGGACTGAATATCGTAGGCGGACGCGGCGATCTGCGCAGCATCACCGCCGAACTGCTGTACAAATTTTTTACTCGCCAGGCCGAGTTTTTCCAGCTCCGCTGTCGGAGTATCGAGACTGGCAACTTCGCCGAGTGCTTTGTTGAACTCCCGCCCGCGTCCGGAAAATGCGTTGAGACTGGAGGCGGCGGCGGCAACGCCCAGCGCTCCCTTCCCCATCAGCTGGAACGCATCCTTTCCCCGCTGCTGCATTGCCCGGAATGATTCGCAAACCCCCTTCGACGGGCCGCTCACCTTGTCGAGAAGCGTAATGGTGAAAAAGAGTTGTTCCAGCGCGCCGGCCATTTGAAAATCTCCAAAAAAATGCTATAATATTACAAGATTACAATTATCACGGAATGCGGTTGTCATGGGCTCTCTTTTTCTGCATCGTTGCACTTATCATCATTGGTTATCTGATGATTGCGCCATTTTTCCGCCTTCGAAAAAACCAGGCTTTCCGCTGGTATTGCTTTCTGATCGTGATCTATTTTCTTTTTATGCGGGCTTTTCCGTCTTGACCGTATTCCGATTTTAGCCAGCATATTGGCGTTTCCGTCAGTTTTCTGCCTGCTGATTGGCTGGATAACGGAACGGGTTCCGCATACCAGGGATTAACCCCCGAGCACCTTCGCGATGGTTTCACCCATTTTGCGCCAGTAATCCCACTCCAGAAAAGCGGCTTCGGCGAGGCACTCCTCATCGAGTTCCCGGCCGGGGAAATACCGCCGGGCGTAGAGTTCCAGCAGCCGCAGCGAGCCCTTGTCCCGCTGCAGCTTCCGGAGCCGCTTCTCTACTTTTTTACCGTGATCGCCACCTGCGGCCGGAACTCCTTGACCAGGCAGCCGGCCAGTTCGAGTGTCAGGCCGTCGTCACACGCCTCATCGAGCAGCGGCCGCTGCTCCTTGTCGACTCAGGGTGCGGCGGAGAAAGTTTTCCGCCGGCACAACCTTTGTCCGTCATTCCCATTTCATCGAGATAGCGGTTGTATTCGGTCGTGTCGACCTTGAATTTCAGGTCGTTTTCTCCGACCGTCAGAATGATTTCTCTGGTTCGCATGGTATTTTCCTCCTCAATCCTCGTTGATGGGTTTCACGTAGGGAACGCCGTCAATGCTCACGAAATCGGGGCTCGTCACCTCGAAGGGGAGCTCGAACTCGGTTTCGTCGGCGCTGTTTTTGTCAACGTCGAGAAGTTTCGACAGCTTGACCTTGCAGCCGAACGCCTCGATCTTCAGATTGTCGTCGCCGGCCTCGGCATAACTGTTGATATCGAACGGCGGAATCTCCTGGATCGCACCTGCCGACTTGCCGGCCTCGACAAACGCACGCAGTCCGATCCGGTCGACGGTGATCGTTCCGGAGGCGGAGACGTCGCCCTGAACGAATCCGTCCGGGCGTCCGTTGCGCATCGCAGCGGCCGAATTGTCGGTAATATCGAGCGTGAATTTTTTCGCCTTGACTTTGAAATCGCCGAGGTCGAACGTAAAGGAAAGTCCATTGAAACGCTGTGTCGTTGCCATGTTTTCACCTTAATTTTACGCGTTGGAAAGATCAAGTCCCATATAGACCGTGATTTTTTTCGGGCAGTTGTACGGCCGCGCGGAAATCGCGATCGAGACCTCCGTCCGGCTGATCCAGGTGATCGTGATATCGCCATCCTGCGGCGGCTGGATCATTGCCGGCAGCTCGACGCCGTTCAGGACAACCGTGCGCGACGCCTCCCGCAGCGGGCGCATGAAATAGGTCTGGTTTGCACTGATCGACTGCGCCGTGTTGTTCAGCCGCCGGTCGGCGATCCGGGCGATGGCGAGGAGCCGCACCCGCCGTGCACAATAGTCCACGACGCGCAGATTTTCGTAGACGGCGTAATCGCTGCCCTCCGCGGCAAGTGTCGCCATATCCGCCCAGTAGGTGCCGTCGTAACCGGCGTACCACTGGCAGACGCTGAACCGCGCGGCCGCCAGCGCGGAGATCGTGGTCATGGTCAGCGGAGCACCCGCGCTGTCGACCGGTTCAATATCTTCCTCACTCACGCCGAGCCCGACCAGCGCGCCGGTGGCGACGCGCATCGGGGAATCCGCAACGGAAACCGCCGGATTGCAGAGACGGCCGGCCACACAGCCGAGATCGTTCCCGTGCAGCAGCGGGACAACGCAGACACGCTCGGCGGCGACACCGTCGACCAGGGCGGAAATCCGGGTGATGTAACTGCCCCCAGGTTTCCGAACTTTTATCGATCCCGGTCACGCAGCCGATCACGGCGATAAACTTCGCGAACCGCGCCAGGACCTCCGACGCAGCGGCCATGCACTCCTGCACTTCGAGTTTGCTTTCCAGCGGCGTACAGAGCACCACCGCCTCGATATTCAGATCCGCAGGCTTGTCGAGCGCCGCATAGAGCACCTCTTTCCAGTCCTGATCGGTCGGAACTCCAACCGCGTAACAGGCGAACTGCTCACTCTGCACATTCTGCCGGGCCGCGCCGATCTGCGTTTTCAGTTCCGACTCTCCGGCGCCGAGCACCTGATCGAGATCCGTGTTCCCTCCGATCGGAATGATCTGCCCGGCAAGATCCGGATCCGCGATTTTCCCGAGATAAAGGAACACCCGTTCGACCTCGCTGAAATTGCCCTGCATCCCGTCGACCTTTACGATTGTGACGCTGCCGATTGCCATCTCTTTTTCTCCTTGCTTTGCCGATTCGGCTATTTGAGTAAATTTTCGTGATTTTTCGCCTTGAACCGGTTGTAAATGCCGGCCACAATTGAATCACCCATTGCGATTTTCTGCTCTTCATCGAGACCGAGGAACGGCCGCGCCGGAGTATTGTCCGGCACCTTCGCCTTCCCGGCCCGTTTCACGCCTTCCGCAATCAGAAAAATCGCAAGTTTCCGGAAATGTGCTGCATCAGATATTCCACCGCATCTGCACCTCCGGACGGCATCCCGCGACGCACATACGGCGGAATGTAATCCAGCCGGATCATCATCGCCGCCTGGTTTGCCGAGCACCCGATTTTCCCGCTTTCAAGCGTGAAATGCTTCCCTTTCAACGAGGCCGGAATCTTCGAGGAGTCGAACGTCCTCGGATATTTGATTCCGTTCTGGTCGCACCAGCCGCCCGTCCGCCGAGCTGGTGTTTCCTTGCAACGATACCCGCATTCCGAAAAACTTCACTCGTGCTGTATCTTCATCCGGCAGATCCATTCCGATCCATCGGCTCTTCACCAGTCCGGTTAACATTTTCTTACGTACATCCCGCCGTTTTCGCGGAACCATCGGCGAACCGTCAACGGTTTTCTGCTCCCGGACATTCTTCTTCGCCTGTGCGATGGCCATCCGCCCCATACGAGAGCCACAGCCGACGCAGCCGTGGCGGCAGCAGATCCGCAAGAACCACATCCGCGATCCGACGTAAATCCGGCCCGGTAAGAGTCAAATCAGGCGTCATCGGTTACACCTCCGGCACTGCCGGCGCCTGATTGACCCAGACACGCTCCACCACCCGGAGATCGTAATCAATCAGCGCGAATTTCCTGCCGTTCCAGACCAGTTCGCCGTCATCCGCTTCCACGATGAAAACAGGATCGACGAACTCGCAGCTTATCACCAGATCGACCAGGTCGCCGGCATCGAGAGGCACGAGAGCGACTTCCGGATCCGGCAGTTTGTAATCATCCCTGGTGTCGTCGTGATCGTCCAGCCACGCGCGGACATGCAGCATCAGCATCACCGCGTCCGCGCGGTTGACGCGCTCGATCAGGATCGCGCCGGTATATTTCAGATTCGCCAGGTGCCAGCCGGTTTCCGTCAGATTATGCCCTCCGGAGGCAAGTTCCATCTTCGCGGTTTCCGCGTCGAAGTTTTCGGAGGGGACGCCGCGCGCCGCGGCTCTCTCTTTCAGAAAGTCCACCAGCTCCCAGAAACGCGATCTGATATTCTCCATCATCAAATGCTTCCCACATGTATCCGCTCGTCTCCGACGATCAGCGCGATCGCGTCCGCCGAAAACTCGCGGTATTTTTCTTCCGTTTCCTCGCCGGTCTTGGCGTTGTTTTCCGCCGCCTTGCGCCGGTCGGCGGTCAGAGTCTCCTTGAGGATTTCCGCCTTCGCTTCGCAATAGACCGCGCGTTCATACAAAACCAGCAGCTCGGAACGCCCGTTGACCGTCTCCGCCGGAATTTGCGCCATCGTCGCCGCAGTCTGTTCCCGCCTCCAGAAGTCAAGCTGCCGGCCAACCTGGATCACGGCCATTTCCAGATGCGCGATCACCGTTTCAAACGGGAGCTCCGCCGGCGGCCGATACTGCCGGAAAAGATCTCGCTCTCAACCGGCGGGAAAAACGTCCCTCGCTGAATCGTCCGATTATCCGGCGTCATTTTTTCATCCAGCCAACCTGCCATGTGTTTTCCTGTGCTTTCCCGTGCTTTCCTATAAAGGCGGGGCGGGGTTTCGGCCTCGTTCCGCGGCGGCCCATGACGCCCGGCGCCGTTCCGGAATCCCCGCGCCCGCGGGGGGTGGTCACTGTTCCCCGAAAAGTTACTTCTCTTCGGGATCCGACTGCCTTCCGGCATTTCGCGCGGCTTCGGCCAGCTTTGCGAGCTCCTTTTCGAGCTTCGCCTTCCTGGTTTTGACCTGCGCCTTTTCGGATCGATCTTCTCCGCGAAATTGCAGAGGTCGAGCGCCGATTGCAGATTGCCGCTCTTCTCCGCGTCGACAATCGCCCGCTTGACGTATTTCAGCCGGATCTCATCGTGGATCTGCCAGCCGATCACGTCGGGTTCCTCCGGAAAAATCGCCCGGTAAACCTCCGAGAAATAGGGTTCGGCCGGCTGTTCTCCCGGGATTCCACCCAGTCCATCACGAGATCCGCGACGGCCGTCCGAACATCGCGCTTGTAGCGCTCCGGCATCGGCTGGTTCTGCGCGATCGCCACCCGGGCGAGCCGCATCGCCTGATCGATATCGCCGACGTCGAACGCCCACACCATCAGCTGCGTAAGAACAGGATTCCGGTATTCCTCACCGGTGACGACATACTTTTCGACGACCGGCAGGAACTCCAGCAGCAGAGCCCGCTTGCGCTCGATCCGTTCAGATCCGCGCGGCAGCTCGGAGAGCCGGCGGCACTCCTGTTCGATGGCAGTCATCAGCAGCTCGAATTCCGGGGTCCGGTCAGCCATTTTCGCGATTGTCCCGGCCTGGCCGGCGCGGACGGCCTCCGCAGCCTCGCGCGCCCGCCGTTCCCGGACAATCCGGTTATGGTATTCCCAGGCTTTCATGATTCCCTCAAAGTTTGGTTCCTTCGCCCGCGGGGCTCGGAAAAGCCTTCGGCTTCAAGCCAATACTTTCCGGGGGCCTTGTATGGCACTGGCACCCCTTCGGGGTTCCACTGCCGCTCTCCGGCATTGCGCTTGCTTTGCAATGCTCATACCTGCGAGAAAGGATGGTTTATGATTACGCGCCCTGTTCCGTGTCATCGGTTCCGGTTCCGGTTCCGGTCGAATTGGAAACGAACTCGATATCCTCGTAGTTGACCGCCGCGGCCGCGTCGAGATCGCTGATCCGGTAACACTCGTTCTGGCTCTGATAGTGCTCGATCTGGTCGCGTTTCGGATTGTCGACCAGCTGCCGCCGGAGGCTCCCTCCTGGATGTAGATCTGCAGATTCGCCGGATCCGTCACCATCACGCCGGTATCGGGGAAACAGGCCGGAGAGGTCGCAGGAAGTCCGCCGTAGGTTTTCGAGAGCAGCGAGAATTTGGTCTTTTCGCTCGGGGTCTGCCCGTGCGCCTCGAAAATCTTTCCGGATTCCCACGCGACGATCCGGCGGCCGACCAGCACCATCTCGTTCCCGGTACGGTTTTCCTCCGGGATCAGGCTCAGGAGTTCATAGGCGAGCTGGTCGAGGTTGTTCCAGTCACCGCCGGCGCCGAGCTTGAGCTTCTGGCCGGAATCGGCCTTGATCCAGTTCTCGGGCTTGTTGGTGTAGAGATCATACATCCAGCCGAAATTGACATCCTGCAGCAGCGGATTGGTTTCGCGGTCGGTGTCCTTTGCGCACGCTTTGCCGTACCAGCCGATCAGCAGCTGGTCGAGCCCCATCCGGTGATAGATCATCGAGAGGATCCGGCTGTCATAATCGGAGAAACGGCGCCAGGCGTCGACATCGGAATAACGCAGCGCAATATCGTAATTGGTCTGTGCCGTTTCATAGGTTCGCGCGGTCTTGTTCCCGACGACCTGCGCGACACGCTCTTTGGTGCCGCTGCCGGTGTCGGTGCGTCCGGCGATCGAAGTCGGCGCGTGCGGCGTCACAATATCGCCCTTCGTATCCGTGACATTGATGACAGACACCGTCTGCGAAACGCGATCGACTGCTGAACCGCGTTAATCAGCGCGACGGCCTTCGGCACATCAACGTTGAACATCTCGCTCACGGTGCGGACATTGTAGGATTTCGCCAGCCTGGTCTGCAGGGGCTTCGAAACGATCTTTGCTCAGAAAATTCATTGCACGTGCTCCCTTAAATCAGATCTTCGGAATCAGCCTCGCCGGTTCCGGCGGTGGCCGCATTGGTTTTCGGCGGGATTTCCCGAGTGAGGCTGTTCAGGGTTTCGGCGATTTTCTCGACCTTGCCGGAAAGCTCCGCGAGCGCCTCGGCGGTCTTGTCGGCGGGCTTCTCCGGCTCCGGCTTCTGTTCGCCATCCGGTTTCTGTCCGGCCTGGCCGTTCAGCTTCCCGACTTTGCCGGAAAGCTCCGCGAGCGCCTCCTGGAGCGGCTTCATCGCATCCGCAAACTCTTCTTTCGTCATTTCGATCATCTCCCTGTCGTTTATGGGTAAAAAATTCCTTGAAAACGGATTTCACGGCTTCATAAAGTCCGGGATCGTCATTCCTGGACAATTCGATTTTCTCAAATTCGACCGCATCCGCGCGAACGAGATCCTTTTCCCGTCGTTTGAAATGGGTTTCGGTGGTGCCGAGGCTGGCCGGGGCGTCCGTCGTGGCCAGTCCGACCAGATAGGTTTCACCGGTTTCCGCGAAATTGTGCAGAAACTCCGCGGAGTAGCAGAGGCGGATCCCTCCGCGTTCTGCTGCAGAAAATATTTGTTGACGCGGATCCTGGCCTGCAGACAGAGCCGCGATTTTTTGTCGCGTTCGGTCCGCAGCTCCCAGACCGTCCCCAGGTTGCCGTAGTAGTGTTCGCAGTTGACGAAAGCAGGATATTCTTCGCGATCGTAGTTTTTCGCGGCTTCGGTCAACCATTTTTCCTCAATCGTCCGCCCGTCAACCGTCGGCCCGGCGGTGCAGATCGTCAGCCAGTCTGTCAGCAAAAGCTGCGCCATGATTCTTCTCCAAAAGTTGCTTGCCCTTCGACTGCGGGCCGGGGCCCGGGGAATCCCCCCCGGCGAGACAAGAAGGCCGGAAAGGCCGCACGTCTCGTTATCCGGCGGCGGCACCTTGCCGCTTCGTTGCTATTATAAACGATTTCCGGAACGTTGGAGTGGCTGTTTATTGTGATTTCATGTGATAGATGAAAAACACAAAAAAACACGTTAAATCTTTTATTTTAAACAGGAAAAGATGATATAATGTTTGATATGAAATATACCGATGAACAACGTTTTCAGGCGAGGAACCGTTTTTTTCAGGGCGAGACGATTCCGGAGATTTCGGCGGCACTCAACATTGAGCGCCGCACGCTTTACAACTGGCGCGACGCGGAGAACTGGAGCATTGCCCGGCCGGACGATCCGGAGATTCTGATCCGGCGGCGGATCGGCTGCCTGATCCAGCGCGAAAGCAAGACGGAAAACGAACTGAAGGAGCTGTCGAACCTGCTCGGCCACCTGGAAGCGCTGGAACGTCTCCGGCTGCGTTACACTCCCCCGCCGGACTCCTCCGGAACCGCCGGCGGCGACGGAACAGGACGGGAACGGAACCGGAAGCAGCGAAAACCCCGGAAAAACGATTTTACCGGGATCGATGTTGATGATCTCATGGAGAAATTCCGTGACGGCCTTTTCGAGTATCAGCTTGATCTCTGGGAGCACCGGCACGAGCGGAACCGCAATATATTGAAAAGCCGCCAGATCGGCTTGACATTCTATTTCGCCCGGGAGGCGTTTTGCGACGCGCTGCAGACCGGGCGCAATAAAATATTTCTCTCGGCATCGCGCGCGCAGGCGGATGTTTTCCGGGGGCTACATCAAATCGTTTGCGCGGGAATGGTTCGATGTGGAGCTCTTCGGGAAGGACACCATCGAACTGCAAACGCCGAACGGAACCGCTACGCTCTACTTTCTTTCGACAAACAGCAGCACGGCGCAGAGTTACCACGGCGACGTGTATGTTGACGAATATTTCTGGATCCCGAAGTTCGACGTTCTGAAAAAGTCGCCTCGGCGATGGCCAGCCAGAAGAAGTGGACGAAAACCTATTTTTCCACCCGTCGGCAAAGAGCCATTCCGGTTATCCCTTCTGGAGCGGGGACGAATACAACGAGCGAAACAAGCGCAAGGATCAGGCGGTGGAGATTTTTCCGGGGCGCGCGGAACTGCGCGCCGACGGCCGGATCTGCCCGGACGGGCAATGGCGGCGGATCATCACGCTTGACGACGCCGAGCGCCAGGGCTGCAATTTGTTCGACCGGAAACAACTCATGCTGGAGTATTCGGAGGACGAGTTCCGGCAGCTCTTCGACTGTGTTTTCGTCGACGACGGCCAGAGCTGTTTCAAATTCTCCGAGCTGGAAAAATGCCTGGCGGATTCTTCAAGCTGGAAATGGTTCCACCCGGAGAGGCAACGTCCGTACTCCGGGCCGGTCTGGATCGGTTACGATCCGTCCCGCGTGCGTGACGGTGCCTGTATCGTGGTACTGGCTGCACCGACCACCTTCCGCGGGAAATTCTTCGTTCTGGAAAAAATCAGTTTGCGGAACTGCGCCTGGGAATTTCAGGCCGGCACCATCCGCGATCTGTGCAGAAGATACAACGTCGAGCACATCGGCATTGACATCACCGGCCCGGGAAGCGGAGTTTTCGAACAGGTGCAGCGGTTCTTCCCGGCTGCGGAGGCGATCAATTACACGCTTGACATCAAGGCGAAGCTGGTATTGAAAGCGCAGCAGGTGATTGCGTCGGAGCGCCTGGCCTGGGATTCCTCCTACTCCGATATCGCGGCGGGATTCCTGCTGATCCGCCGCGTTACCACGCAAAATGCGAACATCACCTATGTTGCGGATCGCTCCGATCTCACCGGACACGCTGACGCCGCCTGGGCGATCATGCACGCATTGATTCACGAGGATCTGATCCTTCCCGATGAAGAGGAACCCGCATCATATGTTGTATAAAACAACATATTGCGTTTTCATACTTGAAAAAACGGTTAATACTACTATATTTAGTACAATCGGGGAGGTTATTTTCATGCGGGTAAAGTGTCGCTACTGTCACAGGAAGGCAATCATCACGCACAGCGTGGAGTTGTCGGACCAGGTTACGGAATTGTACGTCTCCTGCAGCAATCCGCACTGTGGAGCGCGAACGGTGGTACGGCTGTTTTACGCGCACACCATCACCCCGCCGGCGGAAACATTGTTGAACTCACTGCATGAACAGATCGCCGAAATGGATCCGGGGACGCGCCGCGAACTGTTCCGCCCGTACAAAGACGAACTGCCCCTCTTCGCTCCGTAAAAACAAAAAAGCCGGGGATTTCTCCCCGGCCACAATTCAGCCATAAATCGGCCATAATCAGCTGGGGTATTCACGCCATAGCAGGTTGCGGCTGCGCGACCGGCTGAATTTCAACCTGCTCAAGCCGTTGACGCGCCTCGAACAGATCGCAGGCATTTTGCAAATTCAACCACATATCAGCGTCCGTATTCGGTAATGCCATGGCGAATCGAACCGCCATCTCCGGAGTAATGCCGCGGTGTCCGTTGACAATAGCCGAAACGGTTTTCCGGGAAATCCCGATCCGGTCGGCAAACTCGGAAATTCCAATATTCAGCGTATCCAGGTACAGTTCCTTTAAAAATTTCGCCGGGATGGGTCGGCTTTCGCGTTCGTTTCAACATCGCTCTCACCTCCATTAGTGATAATCAATATATTCGACCTGACTGGCGTTTCCATTCCGAAATGTGAAACAGATCCGCCAGTTCCCCGACACGGAAACCGCATAGCGGTCGGCGGTCGGCGGCTGCAGTTTATGAAATCCGGAACCGGGGAAATTCATATTTTCCGCGGAGACCGCAGCATCCAGCAGGTCGAGAATCCGAGCCACTCGCTTATGGTACGCCACCGGCGGGATTTTTCCTCTTCCTGTCAAGAAAAAATTTTTCCAGCTCTTTCTGTTTGAATGATTCAATCATGACGTAACCTTTTCGTTCACATTTACAATGTAACCTGATTGTTCACATTTTCAACATCGGAAGTAAAAAAAATCATTCTTTCGATCTTTTCCCGTTATTGGACACGGGCTATTCCCCCCTGGCCTCATTCAGATAATCAATCGCCTCCTCAACGCTGGAAACGGCGCTTTCAAGATTGTCGATCGCGGACATCATCAATTCGCCACGATTTCCAGTCTGGATGGTTTCCGGCAGGTTGTCGTATGCGGTCTGTTCATCATCCGTCACGGATTCAATATCCGATTTGAGAACGTCGAGCTGTTCGATCAGACCATCGATTTTTTCGCGTCTTGTTCTGTTCATATTCCGGTCCTTCCGTTCCTGTTGTTCGCATTCAAAACACAAATCAAGCAAAGTCATTTTTTCTGATTTTCCGCGGCATACATTGCCTGATTATATTCTGATCCGAGGATCTCTGTCACATGTTCCGGCGGAGTATACGACGCTTCATCGGGAACCATGAAATACAATACACCGTCATGCAAAACCGTTGCCGGAAATTCACACAGGCGCATTCCGGAAATGAAGCAGCAGGAAAACCCGATCGCCCGGGTGTATGCGTCAGGCGACAGGATCCGCGGCAGCGCCTTGATCCGTTCCCAGAGCAGCTTCCCTCCCTGGTACTGCGGCGTGGAAGATACGCATCGGGGGAAATGTTTGAACTCTCGAAAACAGGCAGGAACCTCCATCCCATGCTCAAATATAAACGAACAAAATTGGCCATCACGATAGAAGCAGCAGCGTTTCGAGCTGGCGCCGATTTCCGTTGAAAGCGCAATCGCGGCCCGTTGGTGAGTTCGAATACTTTCCCGCCAATTGCGGAATGCGTCAATGGCGGCGGCGGCAGATGTTTTGAAATACGGCATTGCGAGATCTCCTATTTGAGTTTCAAAATGAAAACGGCGAGCAACAGCAACGGCAGCAGCGGCAGCAGAAAAATCCGGCGGATCCGGCGGCGACGTTCATCTGCTTCGAGGCGGCGGCGGCAGTTGGCCAGTGAGCGTGATGTGTGAAGTTCCATTTGCTTTGTTCCTTTCGTTGATGTATGTTATTTGAGCCCGGAAAATGCTTTGTTCGCCGGGCTGGCCGCCGGTGGTCGAGACCGGCGGCCGATTTTCATCGGTCATAGTTGTTGCTGTTTTCGCGTTTGATCTTCATCATGGCAATCATTACGCACGCAACACCGGCGGCCGGTGAAACCGGAATCATCTGCCCTCGTTCATTCCGCTTTAAAACCCCTCCTTGTCGCTGCATTTCACGGATACCTTTACCTCGTCCCCGACATCCTGCAGAGTGATTGTGATTGTTGCCATGATTTTCCTTTCGTTGTTGTTCTGATTGATTCCGACCATCAGCCGCGGCCAATGGACAACAGTTTTTCTGCAAGAGCTTCCCCGCGCGACGTCACAGACAGCGATCGCTTGCGGCGGTCGGCCAGATTGTGGTCATCGGCAATCAGGCCGTAAGCGGCGCTGTTCCGGCCTTTCCGGCCCTTTCCCAGGAGCGCGATTTTCTGCTGCGTGTACCGATGATCGAGCCGCAGCATTTCCGCCAGATCCGCGATACTGTATCCCGGCGTCTCGTAGACCTGCAGCAGAATCCGGACCATCGCCAGATCCAGATCGGGGAAACGCCCCGCCAGTTCATCGATCAGTCGCATCGGCCGGCCTCCCAATTTTGAAACAGGTCCGGCTCACCGGCGCGGAACGTCAGACAACGCACGGCCCGATGCCTCAACCGGGAAAAAACGTTTTTTTCTTGATGAATAAGTACCGAAACGAAAACGGAAGAAGTTCGGCCAGTTCCAAAACCGGCAGGAAGCAACCCTCTTCCGCCGCCGCTTTTTCACATTCATCCAGCCGCAGCGCGATCACCCCCGTTTTCCGGGAGTGGTTCAGCTTTTCCGCGTGCGCCTCGTAGAAATTCCAGAAACGCTCCAACAGCCGGAGGCCATCGGCGGTCAACCTCCTCGGCCCGGTTCCGCGCCGTCCGGCCGGTTCCGGGTCTCCGCGTTCAATCCGCAGCGCCGCCACCAGAAGCTGCGCCTGCTGCAGCATGGTCATGCGCTCGCAGACGGCGGCCAGCGCAGGACGGATCAGATCAGTTTCAACAGGGTTGTTTTTCTCCATTTTTTCGTCTCCTATGTTTAAATTGCAGGGCCGGGAGGGCCAAAATCCTGAAATATCGTAATATTTTCCGATTTTGAGGGGAAAACGGCGCGAATATTTTGCGAATACGTTGAAATACTCCTTGTAATAAACGCAATTTTGAGGGGAAAACGCATTACAATCCATTTCCGGGGAAAATTGTAATTAATTGCAATGCTATTACAACGATATTTCAACCTGTTTAACCTCAATATTACAATATTCGCCAAAACAGGCCTTTTTCACCGTTGTATTTTCCGAAAATCGTCAAAAAAAACATAAACCGTTTTCATTCAGACTGTTCCTTTAAAAATACGTAACAGCGGATCGTCCGGTTCTGAATCCTCGAGAGAACCGCTTTTTTCTCCAGAAATTTGCAGGTCCGGCTGTTCGGAAAAAGGGCCCTCAACTCCTGTTCCGAAGGGACCTCAAGAAAGAACTTTTTGCACTGGGCGGTGTACTCCGAAAACTGGATCGCAAGAAATTTCGGATTGCGGGAGTGGTTCAAGGGATCCGGATCGCCGCTCGGCCTCGTCAAAGCATGGTTGATATAGTCGACGTTGCTCCAGAAGGTCTCCAGCATCGGATGCTCGCCGGAAAGCCGTTTCTGTTTCGCCTGAGCACGTTCCCACAGCAAATCGACGGCTTTGGCCGTGGATTCTTTGAACTCCGGCTCCGATCCATACAGCAGCGACAGCGTCCGGATCCATCCGGCCACCTGGGCGTGACACTTCAGCACACGGTCATCCTTTACCGTTCCATCGGCGTTGCGACGGGCGAACTCCATCCGGGCCGTCTTGTAATTTCCCAGATAGGCGTCCCAGAACTCCGGCTCCCGGGAGAGCACCGCATGCAGATAACCGCCGAGTTCCGCCGCGGTGAACTGTTCGAACTTCTCCGCCAGCAACCGCGTCTCCGGGGTGAAATGTTCCTTCGTGCAGCGGCAGGAAACAAACCGGCTCAGCAGGGCGCCGTCCTCGGTTCCGGCGATTTCGTTGTTCTGGCTCACCAGCAGACCGCCACGGAAGATATCCTGTCGAAGCTCCAGCCCATTCGTGAAGGCCGCGACTGTGCGCGTCGGCGCGCCGAAGTTGTAAAACTCTTTCAGGCGGTTGAAGTTGAATCCTTTTGAATTGCCTTTTTCGCCCATCACGCCATCCGCTTCCAGCAGCACGATCGGCAGATTTGAGTATTGCGCCATCAATCGGAAAAAATCCGACGTCGGAATTCTTGTTCGGGTCAAGCCCCTCCTGATCCCGGGTCACGCCGGTCATTTTCCACAGCAGCCGGAGCAGCGTCGACTTGCCGGCTCCCCGCTCACCGGTGAACTCCATGAAACACCATGACGCCTGACGCTTCCTCAACTGCTCCGCGAACAGCGTCCCCGTCCACCAGCCCAGCAGAATCAGTCCGTTCGGCCCGAACACCTTGACAAAGTCGGCAAAGAAATGTTCCGGAAGTTGACCGATCCGTTCCCGGTCAATCAGTTCGAGGGTTTTGTGAGTGGTTTTCAGACAGGTTCCGTTGAAGTCAAAATAGCCGTAGTCGTTGACCTCCTGATATTCGCCGTGGCGATATGCGAATTCCGGAAAGGCGTATATTTCCGTCCCGTGCTCATAGCCGGAATAGGGAATCACCGATACCTCCCGCTGACCGGATTCCGCCCAGCGGCCGCGCAGGATTTCCAGATCCAGATTATTGCCGGTGAACGCGTAATAGACCGATGATTTCAGAAGTTCCGTATTGAAGGCATCGGCGCTGCGCAGACTGTGCCCTTCGAGTTCCATCAGGCGCGGCGTTTTCCGGTGATCGGAAAAAGTGATGTGAAAAACCGCGCTGCGCCGGCCGGTTTCCCGTTCGTGCTGCGTATATACCGCCCGCGGATTGCATTCGCAGATTTTATCGATCTCCGAACAGTCGCGGAACTTCGATTGTTCGTGTTTGCACAGCTCGTCGCTCAGGTCGAAGCGTCCTGCCCGCGGATAGTTCGGCAACGTTTTTTCTGTTCCGGTAATTTTGCAGCGGTACAAAGCCCCCTGAAAATCGAATACCAGATAGTTCAACTTTCTGCCGCTCCAGAGATAAAACGCATACTCTCCGGCCGTGGCGGCCATGGCCATGAAGCCGCGCCGGATGCTTTGCTGCAGATAGTGGTCATCAAGTCGCCCCGCCCGGTACAGATCATCCCAGTCGCCGTCATCCGGAGCGGGAGACGCGACAAAGACGGTTTCGTGCATCTCCTTCAATTCAGAATGGAACTTTCTGCTGTTCAGCTCCCCGGCCCGGTCGGCATCCAGCGCAATGATCCAGCGGATCTTCTTCCCCGCATTGGCCTTGATGATGCTGCGCGGCAAATTGATCGCCGAAAGGCCGGAAATCGATTTTTTCCCGATGTGCAGAAATGCCATCGATTTAAAAAATCCCTCCGTGATCCAGATCGTGTCACCCGTGTCGAACGTCATCCCCGGAGGAATCCAGCCGGTATCCTTGTAGGAGCCGAAAATCTTCGCCTTTTTGCCATCATTGGCCTTGACGCCTTCGGCATCGATCACCCGTTTCCAGACCACATCCGGCCCGATGGAGACCTCCACCGCGGGGAAATATCGATCGACGGCCTCCACATAGACCGCCCCCTGGTGATACATGCCGCGGATCTTCGCCAGGTCGAAGCCGCGGATGTCCCTCATATAAGCGTCGGCGGTCGCGTTCGGATTCTCCCGGCTCGGTTTGATCCGGCTGGAAAGCGATTCAAAGAGATCGCGGTAGAGATCCCGCGTCGAAGCGGACCAGCCGCATTTATTCAGCCGGTCGCAGCTCACCCGGTAGGGTTCGGTCAGTTTGATATAGCAGGTCTTTTTTCCGCAGTTCGGACACACGCCCTGCCGCAGAAAATCCCCTCGCGCCGAAACTCGAACCGGCTGTCGGCAAGCAGAGCACGGCGAATTGATTCAGTCATTTCATCGGAATAAGCGTGGTTCATCGGGCACCTCCGCGGCGGTTGTTCCAATAACTTTGATGGGCTTGGTCAATCGTCTCTTTTTCGGCTTGAGAAAGGCAATTCCCCTGCAGATGGCAGACCGCGCTGTCCATGCAGTATTCCGCGTTGGGGCAAAGGCCGCCGAGCAGGGCGTCGCCGACGCCTCGATGCAGTTCGACGACAAGCGTTTCGAATTCGTTCACCCAGCCGACGCCCAGTATTTTTTCAAGTTCCTTTTGATCGGCGGGGGCCTTGAGTTCCCGCTCAAGCAAACAGAGCAGTCCTCCAAGTTGCAGCAGACGGTGGCGGATCGCGCCGGAATCGGCGCACGGCGGAAGCTGGACAAACTTGTCCTTCATGCTTGACCTCCTTGCTATTAGGTCGTTTGATTTTCGCCCCTCTCCGGTTTCCACGCCGGAAATAAAAAGGGCCCGCAGGGGTGGAAACGTGTAGCAAGTCACGCCCGGCTTACACCGGCCCTGCAGGCCCAAAATACAATGGGTCTGTAAATGATTACGGGAGTCCGCCGTATTGACGGTACGACTGCCGCTTGCTACATGGGGTTCCACGCCCATGTTTTTACAATAGACGGCTTTTGTCGCAGTTTCAAGCGGCGTATTTGAAAATTGTTTCATTTTTCGTGAGATTCCTTCTTGAAGTTTATAGCCAATTGGCTATATTGAATGAATGGAAGGAGCGGGTTTCATGGAATGGAAAGTTGAGTATTACAGTGAAGAACTGCGGGAGAAAATTTTCTCCCTTCCGCTGGGAACTTTCGCCAAATATGAAATGATCGTCGAACGCCTGGAAAAGTACGGGCCGAACGTTCAGCGGCTGCCGCACATGCGGCATCTGGTAAACGGACTTTGGGAAATCCGCGCGATCGCGGCGGACGGTTCCGCACGGATTTTCTACTGTTGGCGGAATGACAATGTTTTTCTGATGCTGCACAGCTTTATGAAAAAGTCGCAGGAAACCCCGAAACACGAACTTGATAAAGCGCTCCGGCGCATGAAAGAGGTGAAAAATGGAAAGTAACGAGAAATACAATCCGGTTCCGCACGACCACGAGGCCGCCATGGCACGGCTTATGGCCACGGAGGAGGGCCGCCTGGCATACGCCGAAGCACAGGAAGAATTCGCCATCATCGACGCGATGTTCGAAGCGGTGGAGAAATCCGGCCTTTCCCAGGAAGAACTGGCCCGCCGCATGGGAACCACGCAGTCGAGCGTGTCGCGCATGCTGCGCGGCCGCCGTTCTCCAAGCTGGAAAACCGCGACCAGGCTGTTCCGGGCTGCCGGCTGTTCCGTCAAGCGGATCGTGCTGGAGAAAACCGCCGAACAATAACAAAGAGTGTTGTTCATGCCAGAACCTCCGATGCAGGCGCGGTAAACTGTTGAACCGGGCGAAACATCTCGGCAATCTGCCGCGCCATCGGGTGATTCTCCGGGTAACAGACGCACCAGGCAGCCGGTTCCATCCGCACCAGGTAGATATTCCATCCGTGCCGGTCATTCATCACACACATATCCAGGCATGTCATTCCGCAGTTTTTTTGCTGAATGAACGCGAAAACCTCGTCGAGTTCCCGCGTCGGCTCGATCGTCGTTGTTCGCCCGTCGCTGGTCGAAAAAATTTTTCTCATCATCGTTTGCTCCTATTTTGTTCCATCCCTGGAATCATCCACCAAACCGGAAAACTGATTTATAATTTCCTGCCATCCTTTACGTTGCATCCAATCGACCGGAATGATCTTCAAAGCGTCGCCGGCGTCCTCCGGCGTCAAGCCGTTCAGGAGAGCTTCGCAAGCAGCCCATCGACCGGAGGCGGCGGCCGCCTCAATCGTATTGTCCAGCATGGCAAGACAGGCTTCTTCCTGGACGCTTTTCAGCTTATTTCGGACAAAACGCATCATACTGCTTTACCTGTTGAAAGATCCGCTTTCACACGCCAGCACAAACTCTTCGATCATGCGTTTCAGAATTTCCCACCTGGCACGAATTCGCTCCGCCTCGAACGATTCGATCCTGCCGTCCTCGTTGGCACGGCCGATCTCATCAACCACACTTGAGAATTCTGCCAGAATCCGGGATATCTGCGTGATCGCCGGAGTTTCGTCAACACGGATCGCCGGATTCGCGATCAGCATATAGCCGAACTCCTCCGCCAATCCCTGCAGTACGATCTGTTTGCCGGTTGTGCTGGAAGTTGCATCGATGAAGTGATAAACGCGATCAAGAAAATTAAACGTCTTTCCTTTGGGGAAATAGGGGAGTTCTCCGGCTATCTGATTATTCAGGCTGCCGAGCGATATCCCGATTGCATTCGCTACGTCGGCGCGATCGCAGCCATCAAGAGCGGCCTTCAGAAGTTTTCGGCTGTTCATCGGTTCAAGATCTCCAAAAGGTCGGGATGAAGATTGACAGCATTTCTGCGCGGATGGGCACGATAATAGGAACGAACCAGCAATTTTCGCGGATTTCCGGTTAATTTACTGCGCGTACCTTTTTCATCGGCCGGGGTGAATTGCTGATAGTATTCAATCCGGCCTTGCAATACCTGCAACTGTACCGATGCAGCTTCCGGATTGATTGCACCACCGTTCCAGAAATAATCATGCAACACATGAAAGCATTCGCGCTGATATTCGATGATCTTCGCGCGGCGGTCGGCGCGGCACTTCGACGGATTGATTTTAAACAGCCAGCCCTGCAGGTATTCCAAAGGCAAAAATACCATTTTACGCCGCTTTCCGTCTTTCCCGTCAACCGTGTACTTAAGTGATACGGTTGACGACAAAACGGCATCGCTTTTTATGACCTGCAATTGACGCGACCAACCAGGCATCAGAGAATCGGCAATCGGTCTGATTGCCGCGAACGGTTGGCCGTTTTCGATGAGAATGGTAAGGGAATCTCCTTGAAACTTGATCGTAATGGTGTGCTGTTGTCGCATGTTCAAAACTCCGTTGAGGAATTGGCGGCCTCTGGTTCAGTTGGAAAAATGATGTTTGGTCGCTTACTTTTTTATCAAATCATTTTTCCTGAAACGAGAAAGCCTCAAGATCGGATCGTCTGATTCGCATTCTGCCCGTGCAGTTGCGAAGTGCTTTCAGTTTTCCGGTCTTGATCCAGTTTCGTATGGTGATAGTGGTAACATGTAAGATTTCTGCGGCTTCTCGAATTTTGAGCAGTTCTTCCATAAAAGAGGCCTCCTTGTTGAAAACATAAACTTAAAATCAACCAACATTTATAAAATAGAAGATAAATCCGCTAATTCAAGAAAAAAAGAGAAAAATAGAAGAAAAAAAATAAAATAAGTAGAAAAAATATATAAATATGATATTTTGTTAGTTGAGGTAAACAATGAAACGACAAGAAATTACACCTGAAATTCGAAAAAGCATTGCGCCAATGGTACGATGATTGCTCATTGACACAAGCTGAAATTGCTGAAAAAGTAGGCCTTTCCATTCAAGGAATCAACAAGTGGTTTACGGGAAAAGCCAGCAGCATGCGGTATGACAGTTGGAAATTGGTTCAACCTTTTCTGGCATCATATCTGAACAAAAAGAATGATACGACAACAATCACAAATCATGCCGACGTTCCTGATTGCAGTTATAAGAATTATGGAACAAAATTGATGGCTGAAATATTCGAACGGCTGAATCAAGATGCGGCCGGCAAAGTTTTTGAATATGCGGAAAAGCTTTTTCAAGAACAACAGATAAATTATTTTATTCGCTTAACCGACCAGGAAAAAAACAAGTTGGCAGCATTGGGCGTGTTTCAAAATTTTACGCCTTATGAGAAAAACCTCGAATGTTCTCCTGCGGGTTTATGTTGGTTGATCAATATGACCATTCTCGCCGGAAAGCGGAGAGAATATTTGTCACCGTTATTGCTTCGTGAGCTATTGGAAGCTGCTCCTGATTTATCTTATGCACGCAAACTTTGCATTCGGTTGTTTCCTATCGAAGTTTATAGCGATAGTTCAAAATACTGGCAATGGACTTTTTATTTGCATGGCAGTCCTCCGCCATGGTATCTTGCCGAACTTGAAGCAGGAAACTTGCCCGTAAAAATGGCTTTTCATTTCCGCCCGACGCAAAATTGCCATTTCGGCTTCATCCAGACATAGAATGGTTTAACGTTATTTTAAAAGACGATGAAATAAAAAAGCTGAAGGAAGGTCAAACGATTGTAGTTCAATTGGATATGCCAATTCATTAACAATTCTAAAAGCTATGGCTCTGCGGAAAGTAGGAAAATATTACCACATTTTGTATCGGGACCTTTCCGGCGCAGTTAGAACGCGCGCGACAGGAGAAACCGATAAGGACAAAGCACGCATTCAGGAACGTGTATGGATGGCGCAGTTAAAGGCCGAACGAATCCGGCGCCGGCATGGATTCATGCTCATCACATCAGAAACGAAAAAACGTTTCCTGATAAAGAGATCGAATCGTTACAGCCTGCCCGCAAACGAAAACGATTAAAACTAGTCGACTGGTTCGCGCCTTATTGCAAATACTATGGAGAACCATCGATTTTCGGGAAACGATATTTTAATCGATTCGCGCAAAATGTTGGTTATACATACTTCGACGAAATCACCCCTCAAATAGCTTTCGATTACCTCGACGATACATATGGAGAATTGAGCGGAAAAGCATTCAATGAAGCCAAGACTGCTCTAAATGCAATATTCAAACGCTTGTTGCTGCAGGCCAATATTGAACGTTCTCCATTTGACGCAATTGCCAGACGTCCGCATGCTGGCGATCACTGGCGAGATCTGTCAGACGCTGAAATTATTCGATTGTTGAAACTCGCAGACCAAACACAGAAAACTGCAATCATGATTGCATACTTCACGGGGTTGCGCAAATCTTCGATTTTTGCACTTAAGTGGAGCGAACTACAAAACGACCAGGAACATGACGGGTACTATTTTTTTCCATCTTCCGCCGAAAACAGCTCGATTCAATCGGCATGTGGTGGTTCCTGTTAATGATGAATTTCTGACATATTTGCAAACGTTGCCACGCGTTGATGATTACATCATGGGATTTGACCGCCGGGCACGATCTGGAGGCGCATTTAACGGCAGTTTCGGCGATCTTTTTTCGCAATGCTGGCGTTCTCTCTGATGAACGTGGAATTGCAAGTTTCGGCTCGTTCCGAAAAAATTTTATCACACGGTGCGACAAAATCGGCATGCGAAGAACTGCAACACGTGGGATTGTCGGACAGGTTTCCGATGAGATCACAGATATTTACTCAACCGACTATGCCGGAGCACTTGTAATCAAAAAATTCCAGATTCCGACCGAAAGCTGTATGTAATTTGTATGTAAATAGATTACTCTATACTCATCAAATCTGGTTCGAATCCATCTCCCACCACCATTTTGAGCTCAAAACGGCAACAATCGTTGCCGTTTTTTACCATATACGCTTCCAATTCCCGACAGACGGGTTATTTTAAGTCAAATCAGTCATTCGGGAGCAGATCATGGGAAGGCGCAAAATGGATTCTGAACTTCACCGCATCAAACTGGAAACCGGGACCGTCTATCAGACCAGCAAGGGCGGCAACTACTATTTCCGTTATCAGATCAACGGCGAACGCAAATGCGTCAGCTTGAAAACCGCCAATCAGGAAGAGGCGATCCGCAAAGCGCGGGAACTGCTTCCGATCGTCCAGGCAACCAATCCGGAGGTGATCGCCACCCACGTGAAAATCGCCCGCAAGATGGCCGCGCAAATCCGTTCCCTGCCCGTATCGAAGATCTGGGAAACCTACGCCAATCATCCGAATCGGGCGCTTCCCGCCACGGTTCGGGAACAGCTCTCCTACGAAGCGACGCTGGAAGAGTTCCTCCGTTTTCTCGGCCCAGGAATCAAGATGTTTTCGCAAATCACGGAAGCGCATGTGATCAAATTTACCGAACATCTGCGGCATACGCAGATTTCCGTCTCCACGCACAACCGGAAGATCGTCCGTCTGCGGAAGATCTTCGCCACGCTGCAGGAGTATCGGAAGGATGATAATCCATTCTCATTGAAAGTGCTGATGCGCAAGGAACGCGAGGAGCAGGATACAGCAGTCCGGCGTCTCGCATTCACGGCGGAGCAGGAGGAACAGCTTCGCGCAGTACTGGACGATCCCCGGTTTCATCTGATCAACAAGGAGGAGATCAAGGTCATCTTCTACATCGGCATGTACACGGGGCAGCGGCTCAAGGATTGCGTATTGCTGCAGTGGCAGAATGTCGATCTCGCCCATCGCCGGATTCAGGTCAAACAATTCAAGACGGGCAAAGAGGTTTCCATTCCCATTGCGCCACCGCTTCTTCAGGTGTTGGAGGAGGCAAAAGAGCGGCGGATCGACGCCTACGTCTCTCCGAACGTTGCGCAGCGTTACAAACAGACCAATCAGCAGGGAAAGTGCATCGGCGACGGTCTGGTCAATATCGATGTCATGCGCGTCATCCGCTGGATCGGAGTGGAGACTTCGGTCGCCGTGGAAGGACGCAAACGGAAAACCACGGTTCTCGGCTTCCACAGTCTGCGTCACTCGTTCGCGAGCTTCTGTGCCGAAGCCGGAATCCCCAAAGCCGTGGTGGTTTCGATCCTCGGAGCCAACAGCGACATCATCGACAGCTTCTACACCCACGTCGGCGAAGAGGCCCAACGTGCAGCCATCGAAGCGATCTGTGGTGGAGTTTCGACCTCTCCCAAACAACGGATAAAACAGGTCCTCGAATATATCAATTCATTAAAAACCATCAGCCCGGAGGTTTCTCATATCGTCTCTCTTCTCACCGAAAAGTAATAGGATTTTTTCTTATCCAACCACTTCGCCGACTATCCTTTTCAGAACAGTCGGCGAAGTGGTTTTTGTTTCGAATTCCATAAATTTCACAGCGCATCACTCGCTCTTCAACGTTGAATTATAAATATATATTTATGCGTAATTACAAATATAATTTAAGCATTTAACAAATATAATTTAACTGTATATAGAAATATAATTTTAATGTAAAACGACTTGATTTTACATATTTTACGCTTATTTTATATTTGTAAACAAGTTATTCATTCTTCTTGAACTCGGGGAAACTGTTATGATTAACACAGAAAGTAAAAAATAATGGCGGAACCACCATGCCTTATTCAGCCAAGAGATTTGATCCCTTTTAATAATTGGAGCTTTCCTGATGAGCACCGCCAATTTTTACACCCCGAATTAAACATCCCAGTAAAAGGAATAACGCTGATTACCGGCGAGGGAGATCTTACTGGTTTGGCCTTTGATATTGCGTGCTGTTGTATGAATTTAAACTTAGGGAAAATACTATATCTGCGAGCCGACAATTTTCCTGAGCAAAGTTCTTTTCCCGCATTTTTTAGAAAGGCGAGCTTATCGTTCTCAGGGAACCATGCGTATACACTTCAGCACTCAACTACAATACTGGCCTCCTAGGTTGTGTCGTCAATAGATTTGTGCTATATTATGCAAACGTCAAAAAAAAGGATATCGGGAAAATGGCGAATGCATACGAACGACATGATATATCGGATGAATCTTGGGCTAAAATCGAATTTTTGCTACCGGGGCGCAAGGGAACTTGGGGCGGCAACGCTCGCGACAACCGGCAATTTATCAATGCGGTATTTTGGATTTTACGAACGGGGGCACCTTGGCGTGATTTGCCACCGAGTTACGGAGATTGGAAAAATACTCACCGGCGTTTTTGCCGTTGGCGTGACAAAGGAGTTTGGGAGAAATTATTGCAGGAATTGATTGACAATCCAGAATTTGAGCTGTTGATGATTGATGCAAGTCATATCAAAGTTCATGCACATGGGAGTGGTGCTCGTGGAGGCAATCAAGATATGGCCAAGACAAAAGGGGGCTCAACACCAAGATACATTTGGCCGTGGATGCGCATGGTATGCCGGTCAGAATCCTTATTACAGAAGGTACCACGGCGGATTGTAAGCAGGCTGAAGCCTTGATTGATAACATCAAAGCGAAGGTTCTTCTGGCAGACCGCGGTTATGATTCGGACGCAATTGTCGAGAAAGCGGAAAAAGCAGGGATGAAGGCAGTTATTCCGCCAAGAAAGAATCGCAAAACGCAACGTGAATACGACAAGGAGTTGTACAAGTTACGGCACTTTGTCGAGAATGCATTCATGATATTAAAACGTTGGCGCGGAGTCGCAACCAGATATGCTAAAAACACTGCTTCGTTTCTTGCTGCAGTACAAATCAGGTGTATTGCAGCTTGGGTCTTTTAACTATTGACGACACAATCTAATCTTAACGAGGTCCCGCCTCCGCAAAATTTTATGTGGCTTATTATGTCTAGCAAAAGATATATCTGGAGAGATTGGCCGTATTCCAAAGAAAAAGTATCCTGGCTGGAAATGAGCTTGGATCGTTCAGTGGAATTGGGAAATAATTTTACAATTCTTATTCTGGAGGGCCAGGTGAATTTTGAATCACAATCCGATTTCTATGCTGTGATGAAGCGTCTGAAAAGAAAGAAGTGACCGTTTTGATCGTAACCCCAAAGCCGCCACGAGGAATCTCTCGTAATCCCATATGGGATACCGTTATCACGATGAGAAGATGGCGTACGCATCACTGTGGAAAACGCAACTTGGTCGCTGAGATTCGAACTCATTCTGGCAAGCGAAATTGTAAGGCGTGTTACCAAGAGAATAAGAACTGCTGGACTTACACGCCGGACAAAAAAGATATTCTTAAAGAACCAGTTCGTGAAATGATGGCTGCTGGCCTGAATGCGAAACAAATTGTCGCAGCCATTAATGCCAGTAATCTTGAATTGAATAAGCCGCTGACCGAATCATCCCTGGCCAGCATGAAGCGGTTCTGGGGCTTCCGGACGTACAGACCGGAGAAAAAGCCCCGAACAAGACGACACACTCAGCGTGAATGTCAGGAAACCTTTCCATTGCTATCTTCAGATAAGACAATGTAATCGATTATGTCCGTATTTCTGTACCGGACGGATGATCCCACCATCTTGCGTTTGAACGGGAACGCCCCCTCCCCTTCGAGCTTTTTTAAAATTACTCAGTCCGATGCCGAGCATTTCTGCGGCTTCGCGCTGATCGATCAGTTTCGGAACAACAGTCGGTTTCAGGGTTCCGTGTTCGGCCAGACTTGTCAACTGGCTGATGATTTCGTGATATTCCGGCAGCGGAATGATTCCGTCTTCCGCGATTGGTCGCATGATCCGCTTGAAGTAACGAACGGTCTGCATGGAAATTTGAGTGGTGTTCATTTTCGCCTCCTGTACGTTTTTGGCACAGGATGGCGAAATAAATTTATTTATAATAAAAACAGTGCCGTCCCATAATTCTTTGAAATAGCCATTTTTAGCACCCTATTTGAGCTTGCGTCGGTTGTTTTCTAAAATTACCCATTTCCTGTTTTTCCTTTCCGTTGAGTTGGATTATAGTTGTGCGAATCCTGGTAAATATGCCTGTTCCGGAGCACCTCGCATACGGACAGGATCAGATGCTGTCCCACAACATCTGAGGACACTTCCCATATCCAGACAGCGCCAGATGACTCCGCGCAAGGCAGTGAATAATCTTGTAAAGGTATGCTTCCATTCATTCTGCCATGCAATAAAGCGGAGTAAAACATATGTCAGAAGAGCCGTCCATATTTGCCAGCGCACCGCGTTCTCGTTGTAGCCAATGAAGTCGGAAAGTTGAAGAGTCTGTTTGATTTCCTTGAAAAAAACTTCAATGGCCCAGCGAGCCTTGTAGAGATCGCAAATAGAACTTGCCGCCCAAATGAAGTTGTCGGTGATGAAGGTCATGCGTTTGGGCTTTCCATCGACTTCGACGATTGCCTCGATCAGACGCAGAGTTTCAGGATACCAGCCGGAAGTGCGCTGCCCGGTCAGTCTGATGACGACATCTTGAAGAATATTGAACTTGGGTGCGCTGTGCTGTCCCACAACATCATACTTCATATTGTCCTTGGCACGGGTGATCCAGAAAACGCCGCGTTGGAAAAGCCGCCAGAGGTGTTTGAAGTCGACATACGCCTTGTCAAAGATGACAATTTCACCTTCGTTGATTCCCTCGCAAAGTGCCGGTGCTTCCGCAGAATCGTGAGTCCCGGCTGTTTTTACAAGAATGAAATTCGGCAGAAAGGAACGTAAATCCAGACGTAAATGCATTTTTGCCGCCGCTTTCCGCCTGCGGTGTTTCGCCCAATCCTGACAATTGGCGATCAGCTGAATCGTTGTCGAATCGACCACATGGATCATGCGCTTGAAGCGCCTCGGCAACGCACAGTATCGCCTGCCTTGAATCCGGAAATTCGGACTGATCTCATTCAAATGAGCAAGAACTTCCCAGAACAGTTTTTCCGCCATACCTGCGTCACGATTTCGGTTCGCATGGGACAGACCATTCCGGCTCGGGGAACGCAATCCCGAATTTTGCTCACCAGTCCGCAATGATTTCGAAGCGTATCGCAAATGTCGTTCAAGCCGAGCGCATGCGTCAACTGTCCGAAGACCAAAGCCAGAACATGACTCGTCTGGCTGAACACTCGAGACTGCCTGTCTATTCCGAACTCATTGACAAGTTTCGGAATCAAATTTCGCGGAATCAACTTGAAAATTTGCGACAACACGGTCATTTTATGCTTTGATGGTTTCATGGATGCTCCTTGTTTTTTGTTGAAATATAAGTTGCATCCAGAACCATCACCTTTCAACTTTTTCTTTCCTCATGGGATGGCTGTGTAATAAAAAAGTTATGTCCATTCTGTCGGAGGAGCTGCATATCCCTTTTGAGAAAGATGATGCTTATGCGTGTCATAGCGACTTCAAATCCGCTCATAGAAACGTCGGACGTGCTCGCTAATTCTGATATCGCTCCGCCGGATGGAGCGACTCAAAGACAAATCCTCCAGCTTCCGCACCCGGGACAATGCCGTGTACAGCTGTCCCGAAGCAAAATAGGGCCAGACTGGCAGATCAAGATAAATGCGGTCCAGCGTTTGCCCCTGAGCCTTGTGAATCGTCATGGCGTAGGCTGGAAGAATCGGAAATTGAGTGAAACTTCCGATAATCCGGGCATTCAGGCACGGCTCCCCGGACGGGGTGATCCCGATGGAATATTCGTAGTTGAGCCAGGTGTTCCGCGCGACCATCACACACGGCCCGCGCAGCAGATTGACGCAGATGTAATCGGGTCCCCAGGCGCTAATTGTTCCGAGATCGCCATTGACATAACAACCCTTCGGTTCATTTGCAGTCAAAAGCACGAACATCCCCATTTTCACTCTTAAAGAAATCGGGACTGGGCAGTCTTCTTCCGGATAATCACCGTCACATTTCCCTGTGAAAAAATGTTCGGGGAAAGCACGCGTTCCACAAAACATTGGTTGATATATTCTGCTCGGGATCGATAGCAGCAAAGATGGCGGGCTTCCGGGTGAGGGAATAATTTTACGCGGGAATTCAGCCATGGCAGCAGAGTGTCAAGCTCTTCGGTCCCGAGGCGCACAGAACGCAATAACCTCAGAAATTCCCCATTCGTTTGACGATGGGACGTTTTCAATTCCACATTCAGAAAATCCGCCTTTGCCCAGACCGGAGCATTAAAAGCGAAAACCCCGTACAGATGTTTTATCAGGAACTCATATTCTTTCTGAGTTTTGACGACGGGCGGAAGCTGATAAAAATCACCGACGACCACGATGGGAATTCCTCCGAACGGCGCTTTCCGCTTCAGACAAAACTGTAAGACACGATCAAGCCACTCAAAGAGATCGCTGCGAACCATACTGATCTCTTCGATGATCAGGTGGGAAACGCCTTCCAGATAGGATCGGGTACGCTCGGGGGAGACTTGCTGATTCCGTTCCAGCATTTTCAGAAAACGGTGAATTGTCATCCCGCCAGATTTCAGGTTGCGGGCCGCCAACCCGGTCGGTGCCAATCGAACGATTCCTTCCGGATTCGTTTCGATAAACGCATTGATGACTTCCGTTTTTCCCGTACCGGCATCTCCTCGCAGAAAAACGTTCTTCCCGGAGAGCATCAATGCCAGCGCCTCTTTTTGTTCCACATTCAGTTCCATGTAAAAAATTCCTTATCAGAAAATTCAAATCGCCCTTCCATATGCAATACCGGGAGTTTGTTATTTTTTATCTGTCTGCATCCAATATCCTATGCGGGGAATAATCCGGTCAAAGTAATATCTGCACTATGCTGGAAATCGCGGATCGAAAACTCCTGCGTCAGCAGGCAGGTTTCACGTTATCAAAAGCAGGTTAATTGGTAGTACCTATGGTAAGCCCCGGAGAGGGCTTTGAACTCTCCGGGGCTTACCTCTATACAAAGAGAACAGAATAACCAGTAACCAGAGAAGAATAATAGCAAGAGAAAGACAGTAACATGAGAAACGAAAGAATCACCTACGAGGAGCAGTATCACGGACATCCCATCATGACCGATAGAGCGAGATCGCTTGGATGCAAGGAATTGATATTGCAGAAGATCGATCAACTGATGACCGACATGAGCAACCGTCACAGCAAGGTCTTCTTCATGCGATATGATGTCCGGTTCCCGCAAGGCTACGATTATCCGAATGACAACGAACTCTTCAGCCAGTTTCAGGAGAGCTTCATCAAGAACCGTAAACGTGAGGGATATGACCCGGCGTATATTGCAGTCAGGGAGTGTTCCCGGGAGAAACATCAGCACTATCACGTTGCTTTGATGATGAACGGACACAAGACTCAGAGCATCCACGATCACCTCCAGACAGCGGAACGGTTATGGGAGAAGACGCTGAACCTGTCTCCGAAATGTGATAATACAGGGCGGGCAACCAGCTACGGACTGATTGACGATTGTATGAGGAACCGGCAAGGGCAACCGCAGGAAAACGGTGTCATGCTCCGAAAGGATGATCCCGAATATGAACGCAAATACGACCAGTGTTTCCGACGTTGCAGCTACCTCGCCAAGGTCGACCAGAAAGACGCTTCTCCAAAGCATCAGCGAGAACTATTTTCGTCCCGCATTCAAAAGAACCAATGAAAGGCAATCATCATGACCGAACAAGAACTGAACGTATTCCTCGACCTGGAATGGAACTGTGCCGCATTCACTTCAGAGGAGGCATCTGTTTCCGCTCCGCTCTCACCGAAACAGTGGGCACGCATCATCTCCCGACACCCGGAGCTTCAGGAGTTTTGTCCATTCTCCGAGTTCACCCCGGACGAGTGGCTCATCGTTCTTGAAAAACAGCAGTCGCTTGCATGGCGGTGTACATGCTGGCGGGATTTCACTCCGTATCAATGGCAGAATTTGTTACGACACCAACCGACCTTGTTGCATTACTGCGAAATCCCGGATCACCCTGCTGTACGGAGCGGGTTGCTGGCGAGTGGCTGGAGTTATGCAGGGGATATCGACACGCATGACTTCACGCTTGGGGACTGGTTCTGGGTCGTCAAGCATACCCCACGGCTTTGGACTCTCTGCCCCTGTAAGGAGAAGTTCACAAAACCGATGTGGTGGAGCATTCTTTTCAGTTCCGCGGAGCTGCTGACGGCCTGTCCCTGCCTCGATCAGTTCAGTGATGAGGACTGGCGCAGACTCAATATCCTCCCGAAATTGCAGGGTCGGTTACATACCAGTGACCAATTCCGGAAGCTGGTCGAACTAACCAAACATCCATCCCGTCACCTCGAGTTTGATAACCTATCATTATAGTTTCATCGATGAAGCGATATTTTCCCTGTTACAGCAGGGAAATGGACTGTCTGCTCTGGCCTCAGAAAAGCATCCTGATCTACGGGGCAGCCGCTTTCGAACAAGTATTTTTATATTTTTTGTACTGCGAACATAATGTGCCCCGGATGGCCTGAGGCGAATAAGAACTTATCAACTAATAATATCATAACGGAGGATAAATTGCCATAATTTTATTCATCGTTATCATCATAGCTGCCAAGTACAGCAAGGCATTGTATGCGCAGGCGGTTTTTTCGTATCTGACATGAATTTTTCTGAATCGGTTGAACCACGAATGTGCAACCTCGACAATCCATCGTTTAGGACGAAATCCATGCAGTTCAATTGCCTTCTTTTCTTCTCCGCGAGGTCGAATATGCGGCACCATGCCATGTCTTGACGCAACATCCGCTTTTCCGACATATCCGGCATCCAAGCAAACATTTTGAGTAATGTGTTTATAATGCTCAAAATCCAGGGGCTTCATACGCTCCTTGAGTAATTCATCAAGAACGGCTGCATCATGCCTGTTGGCTCCGGTTACGACGATCGACAACGGGATGCCAACTGCGTCTACGAGTAGATTTTTTTTTGCTTCCTTGCTTACCCCGGTCTGTTGGATTTGCTCCGGCAAGTTCTTGCGCCAATGGCGCTTTTCCATGAGAACCATCCGCCGACTGCCATTCCCATGCAATCCCTTCCATCTCGTCATACTCCATAAGACCAGCGTGCCAAAGCTTTTGAAAAAATCCAGCTCGTGACCATTGCATAAATTTTTATGTACCGCTTGTGATGTGATATTTTCAAATTCCTTGCGCGGCAATGCATTCCAAATAATTCCCGTGCGGAGAACATAAACGATAGCCGAAAAAATACAATCGGTTTCCATAGCGAGATTTTCTCCCTCCTCCCGGTTTTCGGCGATAATTTACCCCGGGGCAACGTAAATCATTCGGAATATATGTTTCAACTTTTGCCCAAAATTCATCCGTTATTTCCCATGTTCTCAGCCTTGTCGTTGCCATGTTTACCTCCATTGTTTTTGCGTGAAGATAATATAGCACAAGGAGCTATTAAAATCAATTTATTAGTTGATAAGCTCTTATTCTGAAAAAGGAATTCAGCTGCCGGTCCCGGGACGATATTTAATTCGTGTGGAACTGAATTTGCCTTTCCCCCTGTGTATTGAAAAAGGGATTACGCTCGAATTTGGAGCAGTAAATGATACTGACCGGACTTTCTGCAATGGTGTTTTGGTTGGAAGGACTGACGTAGAGACCAAATCCTTCTGGAGTGCCCCCAGACGATACCGGATAGATGCTGATGTGATAGTAAGCGCCCAGCGAGCCCCATGGAGGGATCAAGGGGAGATTTTTTGAAGGGGAAATTGCCAAAAGATGAATGCCGTCGGGCGGTCATCATAGCCCGACGGCATTCCCCTCTTCATAAGTATATGCCCAGTGAGCCCCATGGTGAGGGGGGATATCGCGGAGAGCTTTGGAAAAAATTAGAGCCAGGAGAAAAATGATGCCGTCTGGCGTTTGAGCGCCAGACGGCATTCCCCGCTTCATAATAATGAGCCTGAGCTTATTGACTATTTTGCTTCTCCCTTGGGGATCAGAGAATCAATCTGCTCTGCCGGAGTGGCATTCAAACGCGGCAGAACGTCTTCGAGCCACTTGCGAAAGCAGATGCCGTTCGCTTTGCATGTTGCGGCGAATGAATACAGAATTGCGAGCCGCTGCCCACCGGCTTCACTTCCGGCAAAGAGACAGTTCTTTCGTATGATCGCAATTCCTCGATTGAGGCGCTCTGCCGGATTGTTGTCGATGTTCAATCGGGAATCCTTCAGGAACTTTTTGAGTTTCGCTTCAATGTTCAACGCATAACGGTAATATAATCAAGGATTCCTAAATTGCAAGCGATGTTTATCATTTTTCAATCTTTATTGACAGTGAGCGACTTCAGATAGTTATATGCGGTTAGTTTTTTTCAGCCGACTGTGCTTTCGGTCATATTCCCGGGCTACTTCGGAAGAATCGCGGACCAGTACCTTCTCCAATGCCTGTAACCGCGCATTCAGTTTTTCCGATGAACGTGAGGCTTGTACTGATTGTGCCCGTTTCTTCTGTGGTTCTGCTTTCGGATCGTATTTGTTCTTGTGCCGCTTGATGAAAAGGGAAATCCCCGGCAGGGAGATTGTGATGCCGTGCTTCAGCAGCATGGCCTGAATTTCCCGCAGGGTTTGACGCCGAAACCATGCCTTCAGAATTTCGTTCCGGTACGGCGTCAGTTTACTTTGAAATGGTGGTGTGCTTTCTTTTCCCGGCATAGCTGTTTTCTCCCTCAAACATCGTACTATACAGGCTGATTTCCGGATTTCAAGTATCGTCACTTTCTCATTTATGATTAGATAATTACGCCATATAAGCATTAAAATATTTAATGCTCTCAGTATACCTGTTTTCAAAGCGTTAAATCAGTTAACGCAATTTAACGCTTTTTTCTGCCGGCCTAACGCAGTTAGATATAATGAGAGGGAACCAATAGATCAGTGACATGCGACGAAAGAAACTTGAAAAGGAGTGATATTGGATGTTTTGTAATCAAGAGGAAAGACGTGGGACTCTGTCCCACACCCTGGGATTTTCGGAGGCATTTTTCGCACCCGAAGATAAAAGAGAAGAGCCGGAGTTGGATCCTCCGGCATCTTCGGTATGCGGTCTGGATATTCCTTGATTGGTTGTGTCCCCACAGAGCCGATCTCCGCTTTTCCAGACAAATATAAATATGCCTCTTCCTTGCAAAAAGTCAAATTCTAAAAAATCGGAGGCAGAAATGAAAAAAGATCATTATCGGAAACTTTATATCGGATTTGATGTATCCAGTAAGAAGATTGAAGTTTATGCCCGGACTGCCGACGAAGACAAGGGAGTGTCTATGCAAATAGAAAACTCTAAGAATTCCATCAAAGAATTTCTTGAAAAACTGCCAAGTTTGAAAGATACGGTGATTGCAATGGAAACCGGCTTTGATTCTCCATGGATGTCAGATTACGTCAAATCTTTTGGATGTGAAGTGCTCGTTTCGAATGCCAGGGACTTGCAGTTGATTTGGGGCAGTACTGCAAAGAGTGATCGCCGCGATGCGGAAATGCTGGCGCGTCTGGCATGCTTTGATAAAAAGCTGTTACATCCGATCGTACATGCGCAAGCGCAAAATCGCGATGATCTTTGCGTGATCAAAGCGCGTGATACCCTTGTTCGAACTAAAATCATGTTGATCAATACCGTTCGCAGTCTTATGCGTTCTCATGGAACCGATGTTTCTGAATTGACTCCGGAAAATTTTGCCCAGAAAGCACCTAAAATATTGCCAGCGGAACTTCGCCCCGCGCTTGAAGGATTGCTGTGTCAACTGGTCAGTATCAAGCAGGAAATCAAAAATTATGATCGTATTATCGCCAAGCTCTGCAAAAATATCCGGAAACTGAAAAAATCAGGCAGGTAAAAGGCGTCGGTCCCATCACGGCTTTGGCGTTCTGTCTTGTAATCGGAGATCCGCGACGCTTTGGGAGCAAAGAGCGCTTGGCCTCGTATTTAGGGCTGACTCCTAAACGCGATCAGTCGGGAGAAATCGATAAACAATTGGGAATTACCAAGCATGGTAATACGTTTGTTCGGCGCTATTTGATCCAAGGGGCAAATTATATTTTGGGGCACTTTGGAGAAGATTGCGATCTGCGAACGTTTGGCATGCGTATCGCTGCGCGTGGAGGAAAAATAGCAAAGAAAAAAGCTACGGTTGCCGTTGCTCGAAAGTTGAGTGGCGTAATCTATGCTCTTTGGCAAAGTGATGTTGCTTATGATCCACATTACAAAGAAAACCATCAAAAAAAGCAAGTTGCCTGAAACCTGTATGCATTGAAAATTAAAGTTCTGATTTTACTTTCAAGAAGATTTTAACGATTTTATCGCTCAATGTTCCGTCCGGCGACCGTGGAATACCCCTGGAGTCATGGGATGCCAAACCTGTAAAAAACTCGTTCGTTAGATTACGGCGTCCGCGACGGACTATATCATGCGTCTGGCTTGGCAGCCTATTTTTGAACGCGAATGGGAGCAAAACAGCGAGCGTTTTCAGATCGGCAAAAGCCTTCATTTGAAAGAAAAAAGACATTTCTGCAAACAAGCCCTTGACAATCCCTCTCATGGGAGGGGTATTGCGTTTTTCTTTTTTCCAACCTGTCGTTTTTATGGAGCTTCGTCTGGTTAGGTTGCGAATATTCTTGCTTTCGTCTGGCTTACGCATATAATTGGATTGTGCATTTTCTTATGTGTTGAAATTCGGAGGCGTCAGGGATGTTTAATGTTACAAAAATCAGGGCAACGAATGGAGCGGGGAAATCGTTCTATGCGAATCATCTTTCTGCCAACGATTATTATTCGGAATCGGAAAAGATCGTGGGGCATTGGAGGGGAATTCTGAGTTTTGATTTCGATCTTGTCTCCAGGGAAGTTGATATGGAGAGTTTTTCAATGTTTCAGCGTGGAATCAATCCTGTAACAGGTGGGAAGTTGACTCAAAGGCATGTGACGAATGGGCCGAGATTTTTTGATTTTCAATGTGCTGCACCGAAGTCGGTATCTATCATGAGTCTGTTTGACCGAAGGTTGGAAGAGGCGCATCGTGAGGCTGTAACTGAAGCGATGCTGGAGCTGGAAAAAACTGGCGGCGGTTCGTTTACGGAAAGGTGAGAATGTTTTTACGAACAATTTGGAAATGACAGGTCGGATTATTTATGCTGAGTTTCATCATACGGCGAGTCGTGCTCTTGACCCTCAGTTGCATACGCATAATGTGGTGGTGAATGTGACGCTGGGTTCGGATAATAAGTTCAAGGCCTTGGAGAGTGTGGAGATGTATCGGGCAATCCGGTATGCGGGAAAGGTTTATCATAACAAGTTGTCGGCGTTGTGCACGAAACTTGGTTATACGATGGAAAATCATTATGATGATAAAGGGCGGATTGTCTGGAAAGATATCAAGGGGATTCCGGAAGAGGTAATTGGCCGGGAGTTGTATGCGGTAAAATCTGTTGAAGAACAGAAAAATGTATTCGATGCGATCGCACCGGATTTTCAGGCGTTTCCAGGAGTGGAGTCAAGAATCAAACAGGCGGAGCTGGTTCATGGGATGCTGAATTCGAAGGATCGTTTTAATCTGTTCCGCGGTGTGGCCGGTGCCGGTAAGACTTCCACGTTGCAGGAATTTTGTAAAGGATTGCGTTCTGGCGGAGTGGAAAGTATTTATGTGATTGCGCCGACAAATTCGGCAACAGATGTGTTGAAACAGGAGGGGTTTGAGCAGTCGCAGACGGTTGCAAGCTTTCTGTTGAGTTCGGAAAAGCCTCCTTCCGGTAGTTTCATGATTATTGATGAAGCGGGATTGAATTCCTTGCGTGAAGGTGTGGAAATAATAAAGATTGCCCGTGCAAACAATTACCGGGTATTGTTTGTCGGCGATGCCAGGCAGCATACTGCCGTGGAGTCCGGCGATTTTTTCCGGCTGCTTGAGGAACATTCCGGAATTGAGAAGTTCTCGTTGACAGATATTCACCGGCAGCAGAATGAAGAATATCGTCGTGGAATTATGGAATGTGCATTGGGGCAGTTTGAGCAGGCTTTTGAACGGTTTGACGAGAATCATTTCATTCATGAAGGGAAATCGAAGTATCTGGAAGAGGCGGCGCAGAGCTATATGGATTATACGGATAACGGCAAGTTTATAGATCAGGCGATTCTGGTGGCCCCCACCCACGATGAGGGTGATCACCTGACGGAAGCTGTGCGTAAAAAATTAAAAGAGCACGGCGCAGTTGCAGGAACAGGGCGAATGGCGGAAGTGTTCCATTCCTGGAACTGGGAAAAAAGTCGTTTGAAGCAATCGGAGAATTATGTTCCGGGGACAGTAATCTCCTTTGTCCGGAATATGAAAGACATTGCTCATGCCGGTGAATCTGCAAAGGTTGAGCATGTCGAGAACGGGATGCTGTATCTGGATAACGGCAAGCTGCTCCATGTGAAGTCGGCGGCGGACTATATTGAAGTGGGAGAGATGCGGAAGATTGAACTATGTCAAGGCGATTTGATCCAGTTCAATGTCAATGTAAAGCATAGAAAGATTTATAATGGAGGTATCGCCCGGATTACTGACGATCCGAATAAAGTCATGCTGCTGTATTCCGATGGCCGGGAGCGTGGTCTAGCGGATCTTCCGGAAGATTATACCGCGTTCAAATACGGCTGGGTGACGACCTCTCACAAGTCACAGGGGCGGACTGCGGAAAATGTAGTGGTTGCGGCGCAGGCTCTTGACCGTAAAGCATTTTATGTGGCATTGAGCCGGGGACGCAAGAATATGGCGCTGCATTGTCCGGAAAAGGAATTTTTGAAACAGCAGTTGAGTTTCCGGCACGGCGACCGCAAGAGCGTGCATGATTTGATTCGGGATCGCGAAATTCTTCCGGGGAGTATTCTGCCGTTGTCTGAGGAAGCCCGTTCTGCCCGGGAGCGGATGCTTCCCGATGCTTCCTACAAATCCATCAAAGGACGTGCGTTGAAATTGGCGGAAGATTTGAAGAAGTTGGCCAGGTCAATCTGGGATTTCGGTGCGAAGATTGCAGGGCGGCGCGCTCGGAACAGCAAATACGGGCTTGGCATTGTTACAGAGAAAACGTATCTTGAAATTGAACGTAATGCGGCAATTGATTCCGCCAAGATCATGGAAGAAAAACAGCAATTTAAAACTTCTCGCCCCGCTTATCAGACCCTGACAGCTGAAATTCAGGCAATGCTTGAGGATGAGCCTGCCCATAATTTGGGGAAAGCGGTTATTTCTCACCAAGAAATGGAAAAGCGGAAACAGAAAATTGCCGAAATGGATTTTGTTTTCACCAAGAAGATGCCAGTCAGGAGAGAAATTCCGCAAACTACAATTTCATTGGAGGAATTGGATGAGATGTTCAATATATGGAAAAATGCTCCCACGCGGCCTAAAAAATTAAACCCGGAAGAAATTGAACTGGCGAAATGGATGAAAGAGAATGAGATGCCAATTTCTATGGATGCTGAAGCTGCGATCAAGGCGGAAGCTGAAGGCATATCCTTGGAAGATGCGTATGCAAAATTGCAAGCCTCAAAACAGGACCATGAAAAAGCATCTGAAAATCCGGAGATTGCTCCAGCTGTCACGGAAAAAGCTGTTGATTTGGAACAAGTGGATACCGATTCGCAATATGTCCCGGCTACGGAGGTAATTCCAGACCGTGTCGAACCAGAAAAACAAGTGGAGACTGCCCGGCATGATATTTTGTTGAAAGCTGTTACGAAAGCCTCGCAACAATCCTTGGATGAATCTGAAATCCCGGATAGAAATCTTGATAAGAAAGCTCCAGAGGAAGACAGGGTGGAATTGGCGGAAGTTCCGGATGCGGCGAATAATAGGGATGTACAAATTGAGAGTGGGGAGCCGGCAATATCCGACGACCACATGGCTGCTGAATCATTGGATACCGGAAATTTGGAAGCTGTCCCGGAGGACGTGTTTATTCCGGCTTCTCAAGAACAGATCAATGTTTTGAAGCAACTTCAGGAGGCCGGCAAACTCGAAAGGATTCCGGAAAATCTTTCGAAAACGACAGCGAACCAGTTGATCAAGGAGGCTGTAGCGGACGATCCGCTTCATGAGTCTCAGATTCGCATGCTGCAAGAGCGTATGGCGCAGCATAAAATTCCGAAGATGTCGCCGGATCAGCTTTCTTCGCTGACTCAGAAGGATTTTACAGAAATTATGAAGATACAGCCAAGATTGGTTTCTGATTCTGTGAAGCCGGATTTGGAAGATAAAAATCGTGGTATATCTCGTTAGTATTCAGATGGAATGGAGGTTTTATGAACCAGAATCCGTGGGTTGAAATGAGAGATGGGCATGCGCCCCATTTGTGGTTGAGCTTGCCGGAAGGTAATTTGCTGATTTCATGGGAAACAATGAAGAAGATACGGGCGACATCGGATTTTCTGAATATCGTTTTTGAATGCGAATATGGAATCATAACTTTTGCCTCTTCGGAGCCGTTGCGGGAATTATATGAGCTTATGCAAATGGAAATGGTTCGAAAAATAGATGGGACTCGTTTAGCTGTAAAAGTCGATGAGATTCCGGAATAACATCTGGATGTTGAATCGATTTTTCTGGATAATGTGGTAAAAAACAGTTTTTTAGGCATTATTACGATACCAACCTGTGTGATTTTGTGCTCAATTCTGGAAATAAATTTTTATGTCTATTTTTGCTTTTTGTGTATTCTTACCAAGGGAGTTTGAGCGTAACAGAACTTTATCAAAAAAAACAATTTATAGATTGCGAAAATTCCTAGGATGGTGTATTATTAAGCTCAAAATAAGGTTGCGTATTTTCTTATATACGCCGGTTTTATGTCTATAGAGTAGTGATCATTGCGATTCTCGCGGCGATGCTGCTGCCGGCACTGAACAAGGCACGGGAAAAAGCGCAATCGATCAGCTGCACCAACAACCTGAAACAGCTTGGAACACTGTTTCAGCTTTACGCCAACGATTATCAAGGAAACATCGACCTGCGGAATTCAGGGAAATACCGTACCTATGCCTGGTGTCACCCTCTGATGAATTCCAGCAGTTATCTGAAACTGGACAAAATCTATTACTGCCCGTCGGCCAAACGGGACACCAGCAATGTAAATTCCCTCTGCTACAAGACATATGGAATCAAACGCGACAGCTTCGGCGACAGGTATGAAAAAAAGTTCGGCAATCCGATTCATTTCTTCAATTCCAATGACAGCCGAGCCCTGGTGCTCGGCCGGGTGAAAAATCCGGGCAAATATCTTCTGCTGACGGACTGCGTGGCAATGGGAGAGTATCCCGGAGAAGCCTATTATTATATCGGCTATCCTTCTTCCACCAATCGCGGAGCCTTCCATTTTCTGCACCGCAACATCGCCAATCTGCTCTGGGTTGACGGCCACGTCGCCGGTTACACCGCCCGCGAGCTGAAGACACAGTTCGTGGAAGACGGCGCCGAGGTCATCGCCCACGATCCTCAGAGCTACCGGTCTCAGGAATACCTCCAACCCGCCAACACGAACTGATTCAAATTCAGAAAGGAGAACTCCAGCCATGAAGCTGCTGCGTACACTTCAACTCTGCGGAATCGCCCTCGCCCTGTCATTTTCAGCCGGGGCGGCGGGGCAGGCACATTTCGAATCGCCCGCACTCGCTCAGTGGTACGTGACGCCGGATCAGCCGGCAACCGTCACTCTCCGAATCAAGTCGGGTTCCGCGCCGGAACAGCTGGAGTGCAACCTGCTCGATTACTGCGGGCGGAAAACCGGCGGCGTCACGCTGACCAGACAGCCGGATTCCGGGCTGTATCAGGGAACTCTTCAGCTTTCGCGCGGCTTCCACGAACTGGAACTGTCCCTCTCCGGCCAGCGGTTCGGAATCGTCGCGCTGGAACCTTTTTCCGGCACGCCGGATCCGTTTTTCCGACTCCAGAGCGACCTTTACAGCCAGTCGAACAAAACCCGCCTCGACAGTTACCGGCTCTTCCATCGCGCCGGAATCCGGAACATCCGGGAGTTCCACGGCTGGGACCGGGAGGAACCGAAAGAGGGCCAATGGGATCCCCGGTATGACCGGGTCTACCGGGATGCGGAAGAGACCGGCCTCAAGGTGCTGTCCTACCTCAGTTATCCCCCCGCATGGGTCGGCGGCCAGCCGGATGCGGGAAAGCCGGGCTGGCAGCCCTATCCGCTCGATCTGCTGAAGATGGGCAGCTCGATGAAAACCCGTTTCCGGAACCGGAAAGCGGCGATGGACGGCTTTCAGGTGGATAATGAGATGGAGCTGAAAGCGCTGCCCGCCAATGAATATATTCCCATGCTGGCGGCGACCTCGTGGTACATGGCGCAGAATCAGGTCGACGTCCCTCTCGTCGGCGGAGCAATCGCCTACCACCCCAAATCGCACGCCTCTTTTCAGGATTGCATCGAGAATGGTTTTCTGGAGCTCATCGATGTAGCGGCCTTCCACCACTACCGTTCCCCGGAGGAGATGGAGCAGCACATCCGCACCCGCCGCGATCAGATGAAAAATTCGGCAAAACGCGGACTTCCGATCTGGATTACCGAATGCGGCAAAGCCTGGGACCGGGGCATCCACGCCAAATCCGTCTGGGGCGGTCCTCCCGGGGCCTACCGGGCCAAAGTCGGCGAAGATCTCCTGAGCGCCTGCTGGATCTCCATGCTGGGAGTGGAGGCAAAAGCGTGCGGCGTTGCCGGATTCTATCCCTACCGCTATCTGTTCCGGCCGGAAAAGAACAGCAATTTCGGCATGAGCGACTACTACCACACTCCGCTGCGTTCGCTGGCGGCCTACTTCTTCAGCATCCAGCTTTTGTCCGGCAAGCGTTACATCGGCGACCTGAAACTTGCGGGCGAATACCCGCGGAAACGGCTCTTTTCGGATGGGCAAGAGACGGTTGCGGTACTCTATTCCGGCAAAACCGGCACCGTTGCCTATGATCCAAGCAGTCTTCCGGTTCAGAATGCATACGGTGCCGATGGACGGGCCCTCTCTCCCGAAGAAGACGGCTCCTACCGCATCCCGGACGGAATGATCTATTTTGTGCTGAAACCGGACACCCCTTTCCCCGGCGCTCCTCGATACGCAAACCGAAGCGATCAAGCTGCGTGATCTTGCCGAATCCTACCGCCCGGTGCCGCGCAGGATTTCGCCGGTCATCTACCGGTCGGCCCTGTATGAACGGCAGCAGAAGAACACGCTGAGCTACCTGTTCACGCCGAAGGCGATCGAGGTGGATCTCTTCAACCTCTCCGATGAGCCGCAGACGACCGGGCCGGAACTGATCCTGCCGGAAGGGATGCGGGCCGCCGGCGGTCCGGCGAAGCGGAGTCTCACCCTCCCGCCGCACAGCTGCACCCGGGTGACGTGGAATTACACGGGAGAAAGCCGCCTGCCCTACTTCCCGGTCAAAGTGATCGATCGTTCGGGAGCGGCCGTGCCGCTTGCGATGAGTTTCCTCAACCTGCGCAAAGAGAACAGCCGGACCTTCGAACTGAACTCCGCCGCGCGCTGGAAAGTGAACTGTGCGGGCAAAATGACGATCCGGCAGGACCCCGTCGAAAACGCCATTCATGTGCACACCGATTTCACCGGCGCCAAAGGGGACTGGTCCTACCCGGAATACCGGCTCAATCTGCCGAAAGAAAGCCTGGAACACGCCTATGCCGCATCGTTCGAGATCAAGGCGAAACATCCCGACGGGAATCCCTATTTTCCCTACAGCTACTTCCAGGTTTCCAGAGAAAAGAAAGGCTATGAGCAATTTTCCTACAAACGCCCGACCGCCGACTGGGAGGAACGCGTCGTTCTTCTGCCCGCAGGCAAGCTGAAAGACGTCAACAAGATCCGCATCGGCATGGGCAGCCGGGAGAAGGAGTTTGATTTCTGGGTCCGCAACATCCGGATTTACTTTCATCGATAAACCGACCGGCGGGATGCCTCCGGAGGCATCCCGCCAATCCCGTCCTCAAGGAGACAGCATTCATGGATTTTCTCTCTGCAATGAAGAGTACTGGCGGAAAAAACAAAAGGAACTTGCGCCGGAGTATCTGGCGGAACTCTTCGCCGAAGCCGACCGGATTCTCGAAGAACCGGAGCTGAGCGTCACCTTCAAAACCGTGCCGCCCCTCACCGGAAATCCGCACGATTACGTCAGCCTTTCCCGCTACGACTGGCCCAATCCCGACACCCCGGACGGCCTGCCGTGGATCAAGCGCGACGGCGTCACCAATCCGGATTACGCAAAGTATGACTTCTTCCCGCTGGTGCGGATGTGTTACAATACCGGTCTCCTCACCGCCGCGGCGCGCCTCTCGGGGAAAACCGTCTACGCCGAAAAGGCGGGGAAGTTCCTGAAATGCTGGTTTCTTCACCCCGAAACCGCGATGACGCCCCACCTCAATTTCGCCCAGTTCGTACCGGGCCGGCCGGAGGGCAGTTCCTGGGGACTGATCGACGCCAACATGTTCTGCGAACTCCTCGAAGCCGCCGCCGCCCTCCCCTTCTCTTCTGAATGGACTCCGGCGGACCGGGACGCGCCGCAACAGTGGTTCACCCGTTACTTTCTCTGGTACGTCGGCAATCCGCTGCCGGTCAAGGAGGAGAAAGCCCACACCAACCACGCCACCTGGTACGACGCCCAGTTCGTCGCCATCGCGATGTTTCTGGAACAGCCCGATCTCGCCCGGCGGCAGATTCGCGAGAAATCGATCCCGCGCCTCTCGGTTCAGCTGCTGAACAACGGACTGCAACCTTTCGAAGTCGCCCGCACCCTCTCGCTCTCCTACAGCGTCTTCAACCTCGAAGCGTGGAGCAAACTCGCCGCCTACGCCCGCAAGCTCGGCATGGAACTCTGGCAGCTCCTCCGACGATCAGGCGACGCTGGAACAGGCGTTCCACCATCTCCTGCCCTTCCTGACCGGCGAAAAGGAGTGGGAGTTCCTGCAGATCAACCCGCCGCCGCACCGCCCGGCCCGGCTCTTCACGCTGGTCAACGACTTTCTCGAACCGGTTCCCGGTCCGTTCCGGGAGCTGCTCGCCTGCGTCTCCCCCGCCTCGTGACGAAAATGCGGTTTCCATGGATTGACATCGACTTCCCGTGGTGTATATTACCCTCCTGAGTGAATCATCATACGGATGAACAGGAGGGAGTTTTTCATGGATCCGGACCGTTTTTCCCGCAATTTTCCCCGCTACGCCCTTTATGACTCCGAAGTGCCGATCTGGTGCCTGACGCCGCACAAAGGCAACGTCATCCACCGCTTCTTCGACACCTCGCCTCTCAGCCCTCCGGAAAATTCGTCGCGCTGCTCCGTCTGCCCGACCGTGAGGAGTTCCCCCGTCCCGGCGACCGCGCCGAAGTCGTGCTGATCGACACCGAAACCGGCGGGGAACGGGTCGTCTGGGAGACCGCCGGCTGGGAATATCAGCTCGGCGCCAACATCAACTGGGGCGCGGATGATTCCCAGCTCCTCTTCAACGATGTGGACACCACCACCTGGACTCCCTTCGGTATGGTGCTCGATCCGGTTTCCGGGGCGAGCCGCAAACTGGAGCAGTGCGTCTACCACGTCTCGCCGGACGGGCGTTACGCCCTCTCCGCCGATCTCCGCGCCATGCGCCGCACCCAGTGGGGCTACGGCGTGATGGTGCCGGACCAGCTGGTGCCGGAACACTTCGGCCCCTCCCCGAGGACGGCGTCCACCTCACCGACATCGCCACCGGCAAAACCCGGCTGCTGATCTCCGCCCGCGAAGCGGTCGAGCGGACCATGACCGCCGAACGGCGCCGGGAGTACGAAGCGAGCGAGGTCTACAACTTCCACACCAAGTGGAGTCCGGATGGAACGCGGCTGATGTTCTCGCTCCGCTTCTACCCGAAGACCGGCGGCATGTTCGACGCGATGGCGAAAGTCGGCCCGGCGCTCCGGTTCGACGTCTTCACCATCCGCCCGGACGGCAGCGAACTCTACAACGCCATCCCCGCGACGGAGTGGGACAAGGGCGGCCACCACACCAACTGGACGCGCGACAGCAGAGGGCTCACGATGAACCTCGGCATCTACCGGCAGGGACTGCGCTTCTGCCAATGCGGATACGACGGCTCCGACCTCCGCCCCATCGGGGAATTCACCGGGTCCGGGCACCCTTCGTTCCACCACAACGGCCGCTGGGGGATCACCGACTGCTACATTCAGGAGTGTTTCACCGCGCCGGACCGTTCGATTCCGATCCGGCTGATCGATCTTGAAACGAACACCGAACGCGCCCTCACCCGGGTCGACATTACCACGCCCGGGCTGGCGAAGAGCTACAACTTCCGCCTCGATCCGCACCCGGTCTGGTGCGACAACGACAATTTTCTGATCTTCAACGCGATGGAGAACGGGGCAAGGAGAGTATTCCTCGCCGATATGCGCAAGTTCCAGTAAAACCGTCGCTCCGGTTCCGGAAATCTCAAAAAAATCAAATTTTTTAATTTTCCTTCTTGATATTTAAAAAAATCATATTATTTTTTAAAAACAAGGAGGCAACGATGAGACAACCGGAACTGCTCAAAACCTTGAGAAGCCGCATTACCGGCGGGGAGTTTCCGCCCGGAGCGGCGCTGCCGCTGCGTCACGTGCTCCTGGCGGAATACGGGCTGAGCGTTGCGACCTTTCAGAAGAGCATCAACCGACTGATCGAAGAGGGTTTTCTGGAGACCCGGGGGATCAAGGGGACGGTGGTTTCGGAATATCCGCCGCACCTCTGTCACTATGCGCTGGTCTTTCCGGAGAATCCGAAGCAGATCGGTACGGTGGACACCTTTTTCACCGCCCTGCGCAGCGTCGGCCGGGAACTGGAAACCCGCACGCCGGGGATGCGTCTGCTGCACTACTTCGTCGACAACACCAACTCCGGATTGCATCAGGAGCTGGCGCGGCTGATCGAGGATGCGGAAAACCGTCTGCTCGCGGGGATCATCTTCGTCAACTTCGCACCCTCTCCCGAAATTCAAACTGCGTTGGCACCCCTGCCCGTGCGTGGTGATTTCGCGCCGGAGCAGCGACTCCTACCATCAGTATCCCTCGCTGGAGTTCGATTCGGAATCGCTGCTCGCCCGGTGCCTGGAGTATTTTCAACAGCAGGGACGGCGCCGGGTGGCGGCGCTGATTCTCCAGAACACCTCTTCGGAGCGGATCATCCGGATGCAGAAACAGCTTGACCCGGCCCATCCGGAGTGGGTGCTCGGGCTGGACCACATCCACGCCCGTCCGCAGTTGAACAAGAACCTGCTGAAACTGCTTTTCAGCCTGCCGGAAAAGAGGCGCCCGGACGCGCTGGCGGTGTTGAATGAGAACTTCATGCCGCTGGTGGTGGAAACATTGCTGGAGCTCGGGCTGGAACCGGGGCGCGACGTTCTGCTGGCGGCGCACTGCAACTATCCCTCCGACGCCCGTCGCTATCCGAACACGGAATATTTCACCTTCCCGGCGGAGGATGTTCTTCAGAAGGCGATCTCTCTGTTGAAACACCCCGACGGAGCCATGGTTTCCCTGATCGAACCCAAGTCATTGACACAGCTGCTGAAACAGAAAAACAGCAGAAAGGAATCTTGAACTGGTTTAAGGGGAATAAGTAATTTAAATCACATTGATCCAATTTATTATTGTTATTATTGTGGATTGCATTCGAGAGAATCAAATCAGCGTTAATAAGAAAGGTTCTGAAATCAGATGAAGAAGGTGACTCTATCTCCGCTTTGCCTGTTGCTGTGCTTCTGGGGTTCGGCACTGGAACTGCCGCAGGAAGGATGGAGATTCAGCAACGGATCCGAATTTCCCGGCGCCCGTGGAGCCCTCCACTGCAATGCCGATGTTCCATTTAAAGGCGGCAAATCCCTGGTATTGTCGGGTGATTTCAACCGGGGCGGCAGTTATGTTGCCGCGTATCGAACCCTCACTCCGCCTCGCGAACTCGAAAAACTGCAGTTTCAGCTGAAAAGCGATGCGACGCGCATTGCGGTCCGTCTCACCGATTCCGCCGATCAGACCCATCAGTATTTCATCCCGCTCACCGGCAATCCAGCCGTGTGGCAGTATCTGGAAATGCCGGTAACCGAAACATCCCAATATCACTGGGGAGGAAAAACGACGGTATTCTGAGAGGAAAAATCAAGCAGATCGGCATCGTGGTTCACCGTGTCGATCTGCCAGAGAAAAAATGGCACTGTTCGTCTTGCCGACCTGAAGGCTGTTGAAGTAAATCGAACGCCTCGCCGGATCTCGATTCCAGCCATATCCCGGCTCTGGACGTTGAATCGAGGAAGAGAATTCGCTCCGGGAGCTGATGCGAAACTGGAAGCCGACGGCCGGAAACTTCAGCTGAAGGTTGACACCAGCAGACATGGCGATTACGCCTCGGCAGTCCATCGCTTCAAAGAACCGATCGATGCGGAAAAACTCTCTTTCACCATGCGCGGCAGCAACCGCCGGGTTGCCGTCCGCCTTACCGATTCTGCTGGACAGTGTCACAGCCACGTGCTGAATGCCTCCGGAAATCCGGAGAAAGAGCAGACGATATCAATTGATATCACAGGTTCAAAAGCCCATTGGGGCGGAAAAATGACGGCGTATTCCGCGGCCCTCTCGCCGCATTTGAGCTGGTTGTGCGAGGAAAGGATTTCGGAGCCTCCCGGCAGGGCGAAACGGAGTTTTCCTCCGTCATCATCGATTCCAGTAATGTGAAAATAGTGAGTCCAGACTGGCATATTGCCGATCCCGCGGCGTTGTTCCGGCACATCGGTGACAACGCTCCGGTTGTCATTCAAACGCAAATGATGACGACTCCCGGCTCGATTTCTCCCCGTTACTGCTATCTGGATTACAACGGAGCGGAAATCTGTTCCGGCACAGGGAAATATGATCACGGAAACGGCACGCTTTCGGCTCCGCCTCCGCCGGGCCGGGGATTCTTTGAGCTGATCTGGCCGACTCTCGACATCCGCCTGGGCCTCGTGGTGGATGATCCGCCGCCGGCGAAGGTGGACGAATATTTTGCCATGGACAGTTCCCTGAGCTGGGGCGCACCTCCGAATGACGAAAAGGGTATCCGCGATTTCATGCGAATTCTGAAAAAAATGGAATTCTATGGAACCGCGACCGGCTGAGCTGGCGTTCCATAGAACCGGAACAAGGCAAATTCAACTTCGGCGGTCGATTCGGACTCTACCGGCGCATCGCAGAAGAGGAAGGGATCAAAGCGCTCGATACCTTTCACGATACACCGGCATGGAATAAAGCCCCCGTAACAAAAGGAAATTCCGGTTCCCGGGAAAATGTTTATCCCGATAATCTCATCTCCGCCGCCAAAAGCTGGGATGCCATTGTAAAACATTGGGGAATAATGAAGGCATTCGAAGTATGGAATGAACCAGACGTGAATTTCGGCAACCGGTTCCCAGCAGAATATGTAACGGCATTCACCAAAGCAGTTTCCCGGGTGTTTTTCGACAACGGGAACAATGCTCTGGTTATTGGCGGCGTGTTCTCAACCACCCGTCCTCAAACCAGATTCTACCGCTCCTATATCGACAACGGCCTGCTGGAAGATGTCGACATCCTCAGTTATCACACCTATGCCGATGTTTCCGCCATGGAACCGGAGGTTACGGCTCTGCGCAGGAATGAGATCGAAAGCGGCTCACGGCGTGCTGGAGTTCCCTACTGGGTCACGGAGAGCGGCAAGCCACGCCCCTGGAGCGGGATCAATCGCGGCTTCACCGCTCCTGATCAATACAGCGCCGTCGAAATCACCGGGAAAGCGGCGGAATTGCGGGCGCTCGGCATTCAGCGCTATTTTGCTTTCGAATTCAAATTCAGGCAGGAAAAAAACCAACAACTTCAGCTTGATGGATGCCAATCGCACCCCGATGCGAAGCATGGCGGCCTATCTGCATCTGATACGGGTTCTCTCTCATCGTATTTACGTGGGAGATCTGAAGGGAATCAACTCTTTTCGAGCCCGCGTTTTTGAAGGAGAAAACGACCTTGTCGCTGTCCTTTACAATGGCGTAAAGGAAAACCGCAAACTAACCATCGCGCTTCCGGAAGCTCTCAAAGTGAGAAAGGCTGCCGGTATCGACGGAAGACCTCTGGCGATAACGGACGGCAGAATTTCCAATGCAGACGGCATCACGTATCTCTTTTTTGACAAGAATCAAGAGCAGCAATTCGTCAAAGCCGACACGCCGGCAATGAAGCTATATCGGCTTGCAAAGGATTATAAACCGCAACCGCGGGCAGCAAAGCCACTGGTGCTGCAACCCATCACGGACTTGACCGGTTTCATCGTGTGCAACCGGGGGTTCTATGTCCCGGAGGCCGACAACACCATCTTCAGAATCCGAATTAACAATTTGGGGAATACAGCACTCACATTCGTTCCGGATATTTCACTGCCGCCGGGATGCCGGCTCCTCGAAGCGCCGGAGGCCGTCACAATAGCCCCGCAAAACCTGGCCGAATTTCAGATCCGGATTGCACTGGGGACCTCCGCCGGAACAAAATTCCAGACGGTGCGAGTAGGGGATAAAAACGGGAACGCAACTCCCATAGCCTTTACGTTCGGAGTTTTCCGCCGCACAGAACTGTCGGTTCCTGCCGTGCCGGCCAGGCCCGAAACTCCGAAAAACTTTCAGGAATTGAATCAGCTCGGCGACTGGATCAATTTCAGCGGTCAGGCCAATTGGACCGCGTGGCAATCGGAGAAAACGACTCCAGACATTGAATCCCGTTTTCGTACCTTCTACACCCCTGAAGAACTGATTTTCCAAGTTCTGGTCAAAGACAAAGCCCATGAAAACTCCTATCCGGCTTTTGACTCCTGGCGTGGAGATTCGGTACAGCTCGCTGTTCAACAGAGAAAAAGCGAAGATGCTTCCACTGGAAAATTCTGGGAGCTTACCGCCGCGAAATGCGCCGAAGGACAAACGCTTTATGCCCTCCTCGGGCCCAGACGGGGGTTGCTGCGCAAATCTTCCGTGAAGTTTCAGCGGCTCAACAATGATCACTATCTCTATGAAATTCGCTTGAACGGGAAAGAGCTTGGCCTCGATTTGAAATCAGGTTCCATCCTGGCGGCATCCATCGTCGTTAACAGCGGAATGAGGGGAGTCCGAACCGGCTTTTTAACCTGGGGGCATGGAATCGCATTGGAAAAAAATGATCTGTTATTTCAAATTCTCCACCTGTGACAGCACTGATGATAACTCAACCAAACTCGTTTAATATAAGGAGATTAAAGATTATGAAAAAGAAGAATTTTACGCTGATAGAACTCCTCGTCGTTATAGCGATCATCGCTATTCTGGCTGCTATGCTGCTGCCGGCACTGAACCATGCGAGAAGTACGGCGAAACAAACAAGCTGCATCAACAATCAAAAAACAGGTCATGATGGCTCAAATCCAGTATGCATCCGACTATAACGACCAAATGGTGGTCGCCACCCAGTATGGTACAGGCAGCGGTCTGGAAACGTTCGCCACTGTCTTATCGCGAGCCGCAACCGGTTCCGGCGCCATGCCGACTCTGGAGGATGGCGCCAAAGCCTACATTCCCTTCACGGTACTCTCCTGCCCGGCCAACCCGAAAAATGACGGTACAATCAACATCTGGAGCGGCACCTATGGCATGTGGCGCCAGAAAGGTATCGTCGCCCGGTATGAAAGAACCGGAAAGATCTTCATGGAAAACAGTGACACCTCAACCAATTGGAACAACGTCACCATTCTGCCCAATCGGGCGAAAACTCCCAGTCAGACATTCATTTTGGCTGACACGCTCCGTTCCGTCCTTGCCGGATCCAATGCGGGAAAACAATTTTATGCTTTCTTTCCGGGGCAGATTGCAGAAAATTCCGGCGTCGGCCTTTCACACAACAAGCGCGCGAACTGCGGTTTCATCGACGGGCATGTGGAACCCATGAGCAAGGAAGAGATGAAGGAATCTCCGACAAATCTGACCGTTTATGTTGACAGTGACCTCACGGAAAAAATGCAGTAAGGATAAGGAAGAAAAAAGAAAACGTATACATATGGCGCGTTTTCTCTTCACTAACGAGACCAGATTCCCGGCCAGCTCCACCCCGCCGAACCACTCAGGATTCCGGGTGTCGCTGAAGCGGCATCACCGAGATGAAGTGCCCCGCTCTTTCCTCAAGATGGTTCTGGAAGAATAAAGCGGCAAAGGAGTTTTTCATCATGAGTTTTTCTCTTTGCAATGAAGAATACTGGACAAGAAAACACAAAGATCTTCCTCCCGAATATCAGGCGGAACTCTTCGCCGAAGCTGACCGGATTCTCGAAGAACCGGAGTTGAGCGTCACTTTCAAAACCGTGCCGTCCCTCACCGGCAATCCGCATGATTACGTCAGCCCGTCGAAATACGACTGGCCCAATCCGGATACCCCGGACGGCCTGCCGTGGATCAAGCGGGACGGCGTCACCAATCCGAATTACGCGAAGTATGATTTCCCGCCGCTGCTGAAACTGTGCCACGCCACCGGCATCCTCACCGCCGCGGCGCGCCTCTCCGGGAAAAACGTCTACGCCGAAAAGGCGGGAAATTCCTGAAATGCTGGTTTCTCCAACCCGAAACCGCGATGACGCCCCACCTCAATTTCGCCCAGTTCGTGCCGGGCCGGCCGGAGGGCAGTTCCTGGGGCCTGATCGACTCCAACATGTTCTGCGAACTGCTCGAAGCCGCCGCCGCCCTCCCCTTCTCTGCCGAATGGACTCCGGCGGACCGGGAAGCGTTGAAACACTGGTTCACCGACTATTTTTTCTGGTATATCAGCAATCCGCTTCCGATCAAGGAGGAAAAGGTATTTTCCAATCACGCCACCTGGTACGACGCCCAGTTCGTCGCCATCGCGATGTTTCTGGAACAGCCCGACCTCGCCCGGCGCCACCTCCGGGAAAAAGACGATTCCGCGTCTCTCTATCCAGTTCCTGTACAATGGACTCCAGCCCTTCGAAATCACCCGCACCCTTTCGCTCTCCTACAGCGTATTCAACCTCGAAGGATGGAGCAAGCTCGCCGCCTACGCCCGCAAACTCGATATGGAACTCTGGCAGCTGCCCAATGAGGAACAGGCGACGCTCCAACAGGCGTTTCACCTGCTGCTGCCCTACCTGACCGGGAAAGCGAAATGGGAATTTCTCCAGATCAAACCGGTTCCCCTGTCGCCTCCCCGGCTCTTCTCGATGGTCAACGACTTTCTCGAACCGGTCGCCGGTCCGTTCCGGGAGCTGCTCGCCTGCGTCGCCCCCGCAAACTGATACCGACCGTCGCTATTCGCCGCGGAGAAACTTCGCGCAGCAGTAGAGACAGCGCGGCACGTGGAAGAAGGTCTTGCTCGGCGCTCCTTTCACCAGCGAGACCGGATTCCCGGCCCGGTCCACCCAGCCGAACCACTCCGGATTCCGGCTGTCGCGGAAGTGCGCCGTACACCACGCGTCAATCTCTTCAAACCGCGCAAGGAACCATTCGTCGCGCGAAATCTTCCACGACATCGCCAGCGCCAGCAGAGCTTCACTGTGCGTCCACCACCACTTCAAGCCGACGCTCTCCTTGAGCACCAGCGGCAGGTCGAGCGCATCCTGCATCGGGAAAAGTCCGCCCTGTTCGCGGTCGAGCGCATTTTCGTACACCGAACGGGTCCAGTCCGGAATTTTCGCCAGAAGTTCGCGGTTCCCGATCAGCTCCGCCGCCTCCGCCATGAACCAGAGCGTCTCAAATCCATGCCCCGGCATCAGCATCCGCCCGGCGGAATTCCCGAACCGGAACGAGCCGTCCAAACCGATCCTCTCAATCCAGCGCCCGCTCTCCGGATGGCGGAACCCCGGCAGCACCTCCAGCGCCTCTTCCAGGAAACGGCGCGGCGAACCATCCATCTTCCCCGCACAGGCGAACACCTCCGCCGCCGCATTCACCAGATGCATCCACGCCCCCAGCGAACGGAACGCCGGAACTCCCGGGAACGGCCCGGCCGCCTCCCGCGCCCGGATCATCTCCCGCACCCGCTTCAGCCGCAGCAGAGCTTCGGTGCGATACACATCCTGCCCGGTCGCGCGGAACAGCTGCGCCGAAGCGATCGCCGCAATCGCTTCGATCATCGGCGCAACCTGCGGATCATAGTCGGAGATCTCCCCCTCCGCCGTCACGCTGAATGCAAATCCGCCATCCTCCAGCTGCGCATGGTCGCGGCAGAAACGGAATCCCGATTCCGCCAGTTCCAACCAGCGCGGCGGCGCGGCGGGCGTGTTGGCCAGCAGAGCGAACATATAGATGTTCCGCCACTGCATCCAGATGAATTTTTCCGTGTCGAACACTGTTCCGTCACGGTCGATCTGGTTGAAAAATCCGCCGTTCACCGGGTCGGGCGAATGGTTCTCCCAGAAGGGAACGATCGAGTCAAACAGTTCGCGCTCAAGGCGCGCGGCAATCGCATTCGGGTCGATCATGCGGCAAAATCTCCTTGCTTCATAGTGCAGTGTCTGAAAATTCCGGGCCGGGAGAAACTACTCCAGAAACGCCCAGAACCGGCCGGCCCGGTTGCGGAAAAGTTTGATCGGCATCCCGAACGCTTCCGAAAGATGCGTTTCGTCCAGAATCTCCTCCCGCTCGCCGGCACTGACGATCCGCCCGTGCGCAACGATCATCCCCTGATGAAACACCGGCAGAATGTCCTCGATCCGCTGGGTGATGAAGATGATCGTCACCTCGGGCAGCGTCTCGGCGATGTGGTTGATTTCACTCAACAGGAACTCCCGCCCCGCCATGTCGAGGTAGACGCTCGGTTCGTCGAGAATCACCAGATCCGGACGGGTCAGCAGCGCGCGCGCAATCAGAATTTTCACCTGCTCGCCGCTGGACATCGTGAAAATCTGCTGATCGACCAGGTGTTCACAGCGGAAACGGCGCATCAGCTCCCGCGCCCGGGTGATCTCCTCCTCCAGCGGCTTGCGGAAGAGCCCCAGCGTGCCGTCGATGCCGGAAAGCACCATCTCCAGACCGGTCCAGTCGGTCTCGGTGAACTGCTGCATGCAGGGGCTGACCCAGGCGATCCCGCTTGCGCAGCTCCACCAGATTGGTCCGCCCGAAGCGGTTGCCGAGCACGCTCACTTCGGCGCCGAACTTCGGCCAGGCATATCCCATGAGCATCTTGACCAGCGTGGTCTTGCCCGCGCCGTTCGCCCCGAGGATGAAGCAGCGGCCGCCCTTCTTCACCTGCCAGTTCATATCGTGGATAATTTCCCGCCCGCCAAGGAACACCGAGGCGTGCTTCACATCAATCGCCAATTCGTCCGACATCTTTCAACCCTGTCTGTTTGTATTCGATCCAACTGTCGCGGAGCAGTTTGCCGCGGGCGAACTCCCGCTCGAACCCGTCGAAGTCGCCGGTTTCGATCATCCGCTTCATGGAGTAGTAACACGTTTCGAAATCACTCATCGCCTTCAGCACCGCAGGACGGTTGCTCTCGATGATCTCGCGCCACATCACCGGATTGCTCGACGCGATGCGCGAGGTATCCCGGAACCCGGTCGCACAGCCGGAAAACCGTTCGCTCCGGGTCTGCCGGTCGGGGGCGTCAAGAATGCTCAGCGCCAGCGACGACGCCAGAATGTGCAGCACGTGGCTGGTGTGCGCGACCAGATCGTCGTGGCGCGCGGCATCGATCCGGCTCGTCCGGGTACCGACCCGGCGCCAGAACTCCTCCAGCAGCACCACCGCCTCCTCCGGAGTGTCGGAGAACGGGCAGAGAAACACATCCGCATTGACGTAGAGTTCCGGGAACGCCGATTCCGGACCGCTCTTCTCGGTTCCTGCCATCGGGTGGCCGCCGACGAAGTGCACTCCGCGCGACGTGAGAAACTTCCGCGCCGCCGCCATCACCTCCGACTTGACGCTGCCCAGATCGCTCACCACCGCGCCGGGACGCCAGAAACCGGCGTACCGCTCCAGATATTCGACGATGCCGGGGATCGGCAGCGCGAGAAGCGTGAGGTCCGCACGGGAAAGCAGTTCGCCCAGATCGTCACAGGTCTCATCGATTACATCACAGTCGAGCGCCCAGCGGCGGATGTTCGACCGGCGGGTCCAGCCGAGTCGCCGGTAAGGGCCGCCACGCAGCGCCATGCCGAGGGAGGCGCCGAGCAGGCCGAGCCCGACGATCGCCACGCGAAGTTGTCCTGGGTGAGTCATTTTCATATGATTCCACAGTTGTAATGATCTGTTTACTATAGCACGGGAACTGGAAATTTTCCTGCCGGAATGCGAAAATTTCTCCCATTTCCCCGGCTAAGCCCTCTTCTCCGTGAAAAAATTACATTTCCGGCTTGATAAATCGACGCTTTCACCTTATATTACGGGTGGATTAATGGGCAACTGGACGGTGACGGGAAAGTGGGTTCGATTTACCCGCTTTTTTTCTTTATCGAATTCCGTCGGGACAGGAAGAGGAAGATTGCCGGGCCGTCATCCCGGCGGCAAGCAACGGAGGTATTCGATGGCAAACGAGTTATTGACGATTCTCGAATATATCGAGCAGGAACGCGGAATCAGCCGCGAAAGTCTGGTCCGGGCGCTGGAGAGCGCCATTTTGACCGCATCGCGCAAGAGCATTCATCCGGCCAGCGAACTCAAGGTGAAAATCGACCCCGCCACCGGGCAGATCCAGGCGTGGGCCATGCTGGAAGTGGTCGAAAGCAATCCGACCTGCGATCAGCTGGTCATCGCCCGCGCCCGGGAACGGTTCCCCGATGTGAAGCTCGGAGACGTCGTCGAATGGGAGGTCACTCCGCGCAACTTCGGGCGCATCGCCGCTCAGACCGCGCGTCAGGCGATCATTCAGCAGCTCCGCAAAGCGGAGAAGGAGAACGTGCAGGAGGAGTTCGCCGACCGCGTCGGGCAGATTATCAACGGCACCGTCCGCCGCTTCGAAGCAGGGAGCGTTATCATCGACTTCCAGAAGGCGGAAGGCATCATGCCCTCCAAGGAGAAAATCCACGACGAACAGTATATGCCCGGCGACCGGATCAACGCCCTGCTGCTCAAGGTGGATATCAACACCTCCGGCCCGAGCCTGATCGTCTCGCGCGCCTGCCGCGAATTCGTTGAGAAGCTCTTCGAGCGCGAAGTTGCCGAAATCCATGACGGCGTAGTCAAAATCATGGGCATCGCCCGTGAACCGGGGAAACGGACCAAGGTGGCAGTCATGAGCACCGATCCCCGGGTCGACCCGGTCGGCGCCTGTGTCGGCATGCGCGGCCAGCGGGTCCGCAACATCACCGATGAGCTCGGCAACGAACGGGTGGATATCGTTCCCTACGACGAGGACATCCGCAAATACGCGGTCAACGCCCTGCTCCCGGCCAAGGTGCAGTCGGTTGAGGTCGACGAGGAGAAGCATGAACTGATCGTGCGGGTAACGGAAGAGCAGTCGAAACTCGCCTTCGGCAAGAAGGCGCAGAATGTGCGCCTCTGCTCGAAGCTGATCGGCTGGAATATCAGCATCCGCAACGAAGATGACGGCGCCGGACCGAAAAACAATTCGATCGCCGAACAACTCCGTGCCGCCGCCCGAAATCTTGCGGCGGAGCTCAAAGTCTCCGAGAAGACGGCGCGGCTTCTGGTCAACAACGGCTACGTCACCGTCGATGACTTCAAGGCGGCGGATCTCGATTCGCTGCTCGATATCGAAGGCATCGATCAGGATGAAGTGAACGTCGCCCGCAACCTGCTCGACGACTGAGGCGGACGATGGGATACAGGAGGATGAAACTGTGAGTAAAATTTTGAAGGTAAAAGATATCGCCAAGCAGTACGGAGTCCCCTCCCGGACCGTTCTCGAAGAGCTGGCCGGTCAGGGCATCGAGACGCCGGAGGCGGAAAACAGCGTCATTCCGGAGGATATGGTCGAACTGGTCGAATCCTACTTCGCCGACCTCTTCGAGGCGGATGAGGCCGCCATGCCGAAATCCAACCGCAAGGGCGGTGCTCCAAAGAAAGGCACCTCCAGAAAGGACGACTCGCACAACCGGCGACAGTCCTCCGCGCCAGCGGGACGTTCCGGCAGGGAGCAGCAGAGCAGCTCTTCCGCCGTCGTCGACGGCAAGCTCACTCTGCCGGCTCCGATTCTGGTCAAAACCCTTGCCGAAGCGGTGGGCAAGCGCCCGAATGAGCTCATCACCGATCTGATCAAACTCGGTGAACTCGCCGGAATCAACCAGCCGATCAGCGAGGCGAATGCGAAAAAGCTCTGCGCCGGATACGGCATCGAACTTACCATCGGCGCGCCGCCGAAACCGGCCGCGCCCCCGCCGCCGGGCAAGCCGAAGCCGGAAGACAATCCGGCTTTCCTCAGGAGCGGCCGCCGGTAGTCACCTTCATGGGGCACGTCGACCACGGTAAAACCTCGCTGCAGGATGCGATCCGTCACACGCATGTGACCGATGGAGAAGCGGGGGCGATCACCCAGCACATCGGCGCATCGACCATCAACTACAAGGGCAAGAACATCACCTTCATCGACACCCCCCGGACACGCGGCCTTCACCAGCATGCGCGCCCGCGGTGCCAATGTGACCGACCTGGTCATCCTGGTGGTCTCCGCAACGGAGGGATTCAAGCCGCAGACCGTCGAAGCGATGAATCACGCACTGGCGGCGAAAGTTCCGATCATCGTGGCGATCAACAAGATCGATCTGCCGGATGCGGATCCGGACAAGGTGCTTCTCCACATGCAGCAGCACAACCTTTCGAGCGAAGACTGGGGCGGCACCGTCGGGACCGTCCGGGTGTCGGCCAAGACCGGCAAGGGGCTGCCCGATCTGCTCGAACGCATCCTCATTGAAGCGGAAATGCTCGAACTCAAGGCCAATCCGCGACGTCCCGCCTCTGGCGTGGTCCTCGAAGCCCAGCTGGAGAACGGTCTCGGCCCCACCGCCAGCGTCCTTGTGCAGGACGGCACCCTGAGGGGTCGGCGATGTCGTGCTCTGCGGCGAACACTACGGCAAGGTGCGCACATTGATCAACGACAAGGGCGAGCGGGTGAAGTCCGCCGGTCCGAGCATGCCGGTCAAGGTGGTCGGCATCAACGGAGTACCCGAAGCGGGCGACCGTCTCGAAATCTTTGAATCGGAAAAGGCGGCGCGCGCCGAATCCGAACGGCGGATCGCCGACAAGCGCGGCCACATGCTTGCCACCAGTGCGATTGCAACCGCGGAGGATCTCTTCAGCAAGCTCAATGCGGAAGGTCGCAACACGCTGAACATCATCATCAAGTCCGATGTAAAGGGTTCCGGCGAAGCCATCGCGCAGTCGCTCAATCAGCTTCCTTCGGAGAAGATCAAGGCGGAAGTGATCGCCAACGCGGTCGGTCCGATCACCGAAAACGACATATCGCTCGCGGCGGCGACCAATGCGATCGTCATCGGATTCCACGTCCGGGTCAATCCTGGCGTCAACGACCTGGCCAAGAAGCAGCATGTCGAAATCCGCCTCTACAGCATCATCTACGAACTGCTCGAGGATATCACCGACGCCCTCGCCGGAAAACTTGAACCGGAAAAGCGCGAGAAGGTAATCGGAGAAGCGAAGATTCTTCAGATTTTCGAACTCTCCAAGGGGCCGAAGATCTGCGGCTGCATGGTCGAATCCGGCGTAGTCAGAGTCGGAGCGAAGGCGCGGGTCCGCCGCGCCAAGGAGCTGATCTACAACGGAGAGGTCGCCAGTCTGCGCCGTTTCCACGACGACGTCAAGGAGGTCAAGGCCGGTCTCGAATGCGGCATCCGCCTCGACAACTTCGCCGATTTTGTCGAAGGAGACGAAATCGAACTGTACGAAATCGAACTCAAGAAGGCGACGCTTTGACGAGCGCTGCTTCTTTCAGCAGAAAGGGGTGACCCATGGCCGAAAAAGTCGACCGGTTGACCCGGGTCAATGAACTGCTCAAACGGGAACTGGCCGAGGCGATTGAACGGGGATTGATCTCCGCGCCGGGAGTTCTGGTTTCCGTAACGGAAGTGCATGCGAGCGTTGACTTGCGCAACGCGACCGTCTACATCAGCATTTTCGGCGCGGATTCCGCCCGGAAGCACAAGATCATGCGCGAGCTCAATGAACTGCGGCTCGATTTTCAGCACCGCCTGGCGCGTGTTCTCGCTTTCAAACACACGCCGGTGCTGGATTTCCGGCTCGACATGCGGACCGAACTCGGCGACCGGGTGCTGGAACTGCTCAACGAAGAGGATTCCAACCGCGATGCATGAGTTCTGCACTCCCGGCGATGCGGCGGCGAAACTCGCTGCGGCGGAACGGATTTTGATCCTCACCCATGTAAAACCGGATGGCGACGCGGTCGGCTCCGCACTCGGCATGCAGAAATTTCTGCGCGATACGGGCAAACAGGCTGACGCATTTTTCCCGGCACCGCTGCCGCAACGCTATCTCTGGATGACAGATGGAAATGCGCCGCTCCCGGCCCTGAGCCGGGAACAGGCCGCCGCCTGTGATCTCGTGCTGGTGCTTGACTGCGCAAATCCGCTCCGTATCGCCGGGGGGGATGCACTTGACGGAGAGTTTCTGCAGACCCTTCCGCTGCTCAATGTGGATCATCACAGCGGGAACACGGTCGAAGCGGGAAGCAATCTGGTCGATCCGAAAGCGGCGGCGGCAAGCCTGCTCGCGGCAGAGATCGCCTTTGCGTCCGGCCGGGAGCTCTCCCGGGAGCGGCGACCGCCTGGCTGCTCGGGCTCATCACCGACACCGGCGGCTTCCGCTTTACCAACACCGACGGCCGGGCGCTGCGAATTGCGGCCCGGTTGCTCGACTGCGGCGCGGAGCTGGAAAAAATCAACAACGCGGTCTTCTTCAGCAAACCGCGCAACCAGCAGGAATTTGAAGCGGATCTGCTTCAAAACCATCTAAAATTCGCCTTCGACGGGAAATTCGTCTACGCCTGGCTGCCGGAGGAACTCTTTGTCGCTCACCACTTCGACATGCGCGACGGTGAAGGCGTGATCGACCTGCTGCGCGAACTGGAAGGCGCGGTGATCGTCGCCCTCTACTACCGTCGCGGCGATGCGTTCAAAGTTTCGCTCCGCAGCAAGGATTCCCGTTATCCGGTCGGCCCGATGGCGCGCGCCCTCGGCGGCGGCGGCCACGACATGGCCGCGGGAATTACGCTCGACCTCCCCGATTCCGGCGCGGTGGAATTTCTGCTCCGGGAGGAGGTCGGCAAACTGCTCGACTGTGGAACTGCAAAGGATATCTGATGCGCTACAATCCCAAAAAACACCGTCTTCCCCCCTTCACCAGCTCCGGCGTGCTGCTGGTGGACAAGCCGAAGGAGTGGACCAGCTTCGATGTGGTGAACTTCGTCCGCTCCCGTTTCAACGTGCCGAAGGTCGGCCATTGCGGAACGCTCGACCCGGCGGCGACCGGCCTGCTCGTGCTGGTGCTCGGGAAATTCACTCAGCTGAGCTCCAAATTCAGCGGAGAGGACAAGACCTATGAAGCGACGCTCCAGCTCGGGCTGGAGACCGACTCCTTCGACCTCGACGGCACCGTCGTCGCCGAACACGACTGGTCCGGCGTGACGGAGGAACAGCTCCGCGCCGTCCTCGCCGGGTTCGTCGGCGAACAGGAGCAGATGCCGCCGATGGTCTCCGCCGTCAAAAAGGACGGGAAAAGCTTTATGAACTCGCCCGCGAAGGGGTGGAGGTCGAACGGGAGAGCAAACCGATCACCATCTTTTCGCTCGACATCACCCGTTGCGAGCTGCCGTTCTGCGACTTCACACTGCACTGCTCCAAAGGGACCTACGTGCGTTCCCTCTGCTCGGACGCGGGGAAGAAACTCGGCTGCGGCGGCACGCTGGCGGCTCTGCGCCGCACCCGCAGCGGACAGTTCAACATTGAGGACGCCATCACGGTCGATCAGCTCAAGGAGTTCGATCAGGCGGCGCTCGAGATCCACATCCGGAACTTCCTCTATGAAAAACTTTCCAGAATCGCGGGGGTGAATCATGCCGGATAACGATGTTCCGCTCAAAGCGATTGAAGAGGCGGTGGAATCGCTCCTGCCCGCTGCCGCAGGCGGCGATTTCACCATGCAGGCGGTGCTCAAGGCGGTCGGAGCGGGCAGATCGCAGAAACTGCAGGAGCGGATTGAACGCTTTCTCGACGGCGACGGCCGCTTCTTTTCCGACGGCCGGGGAGCTTCCGGCTGAAGAGCGGTTTCTTCCGCAACTTTGCGTTCCCGATCACGCCGGATGCGTGGGAGATCGAGAATGGAATTCTTTTCCCCGGTCACCGGTTCGCCCCCTTCATCGCGCCGGAAATCTTCCCCAGCGAAGTGCACTTCACCGCCGCGGACGGTTCGGAACCGGGGCGGCACGAGGTGACCGCCCCCCTGTCGCAGGTGTTTCACTACCATCTGCTGCTCGGCTCGGAGCAGGTGTTCGACTTCTTCCTCGCCGACTCCCCGGCAAATGCCGGAATCCGGAACTCAGCGAAACCGACGGACCTGGTGACGCTCAACGTCTTTGATCTCGGCGACTTCTACCGCGAACACGATTTTCGAAAGGGCGATGCGCTGCTCTGCAAAGTGACCGACTATGACGCCGGCCACGTGCAGTTCCGCTACCTGTCGGGCGACGAACGCAGGGAGAGCGATCTGGCCGCCTTCGTGCAGCAGTTCGACAAGGCGCTCGACCAGGTGATCGACCGCTTCGAAAAACTATCTGGAAATTCCGGAACAGCTCTGCTGGGCCTGTTACTGCGGCCGGGATTTTCTCCCTCCGGCGGAGCACGCCGCCTCGTGCGACGAATATCTGCACCGCACCGGAGCAATCGAACTTCGCTGTGACGGCGACCACACGGTGCTCGACCGGCGGCAGACTGAAAACGACGACGAATACCAGCCGGAGCTGCCGGACGGGATGCGCTTTTCCCGCGGCGAAACCGCCGAAATCGCCGCCATGCTCCGGGAGATCGGTTCGCCGCTTTCGCCGGTGGAGATCGACAGCTTCATTCTCGACAACTGCTACGCCCGCGAACTGGAGTTCGAGGATTTCTTCGCACGGGCGTTCGGCCGGGAGAAGCTCCACTTCGTCGACGAAGGACAGCAGGCGGTCTTCTACAACTACATCGAAGACCGCTTCGAAGAGCTGACCGGTAACTACAACCGGATGGACGACGAACTCAAGGCGCCGTTGCGCTCGACCATCATGGAACTGGTCGGAGACCGGCTCGAATTCTTCGATTTTCTGGAATCGGCCGGCGAAAAACTCGACCAGCTCCCGGAGGAGAAGGTCCACCGCCTCGCGGAGGTTTCGATGCAGCTGGTGGAAATTTTGAAGATGCTGAACGATCCGCGCTTCACGCCGGATGAAACGGAACTGGATCAGCTGACCGAAACGGTCGAACAGCGGGCCGACGATCAGGAGGCGCTGATCGCGGAACTCTCCGCCAGCGTTGCAAAAGAGAAATGAGAATACGCCGGAGGGCGGGCTTCTCCGCCTTTCCGGCAGCGAACAGGACAGGAGAAACAGTATGGCGAAACGAATTCTGGCGAGCGGCAACGAAGCCATCGCAATGGCCGCCTTCGACTGCGGCGTCAACCTCGGGACCGGATATCCCGGCACACCGTCGTCGGAAATTCTCGATCAATTCAACAAGGAGGGCGGCTGTGCGCAGTGGGCGCCCAACGAGAAGGCGGCGCTCGAAGTCGCCATCGGCGCGGCCTTCGCCAACGGCCGGGCGCTGGTGACGATGAAGCACGTCGGGCTCAATGTGGCCGCCGACCCGCTGTTCACCATCGCCTACTCCGGCACGCCGGGCGGGCTGGTGATCGTCAGCGCGGACGATCCCGGCATGGCCTCCAGCCAGAACGAACAGGACAACCGCCGCTACGCCGTCGCCGCCGGAGTGCCGATGCTCGAACCGGCCGACTCGCAAGAGTGCTACGATTTCACGATTCGCGCATTCGAGCTCTCCGAACAGTACCGGCGGCCGATTCTGCTCCGGGTCACCACCCGCGTCTGCCACTCCAAATGCATCCTTCAGCGGCGCGACGCGCTGCGGAAAGCCGTAGCGGGACACTTCGACCGGGATCCGAAGAGCAACGTGATGATTCCGGCCTACGCCCGGATCGCCCACCGTAAACTCCGCGCCACCCTGCACGAGCTGGAAAAACTCAACGAGCGCGGCGAATTCACCCGTCTGGTCAAGGGCGGCCGCGAACTCGGCGTCATCGCCTCGGGAATCAGCTTCCAGCACGTCTGCGACGCCGCCCCGGAGGCGTCGATCCTCAAGCTCGGCATGACCTATCCGCTGCCGATGGAGACAATCCGCAAATTCGCCGCCTCGGTGGATCGCTGTGTCGTGGTCGAAGAGGGAGATCCGGTGCTGGTCGATGCAATCCGCGCCGCCGGAATTCCGGTGGAAGGCAAAGATGAGATGTTCCGCTTCGGCGAACTCAACGTCAAACGGGTGCGCAATTTGCTCGCCGGCGATCTTACGCCGGAGAGCGCGCCGCCGGCGGGCAAACCGCCGCAGCTGTGCATCGGCTGCCCGCACCGGAAGTCCTACGAGACGCTGCGCGACCTCGGCTGCATCGTCTCCGGTGACATCGGCTGCTATACGCTAGGCGTACTGCCCCCCTTCGAAGCGGTGGATACCTGCGTCTGCATGGGCGCTTCGATCACCGTGGGACTGGGCATGCGCCGGGTGCTGCCGGAAAAAGAGGCGCGCCGGGTGGTCAGCGTGATCGGAGACAGCACCTTTCTGCACACCGGTATCAACGGTATCGTCGAAATGGTCTACAACCGTCCGGCGACCGGGCACCTGGTGATCATTCTGGACAACAGCACCACCGCGATGACCGGCCTTCAGGAGCATCCGGGAACCGGGCGGCGGCTCGATCACACTCCCGCGCCGCAGGTGAAGATCGAAGATGTGGTTCGCGGTATTGGCGTCGACCATGTGGATGTGGTCGATTCCACCGCCGATCAGGAAAAGTTCCGCGAGCTGGTCAAGGAGCGGCTGGCGGGGAACGACTGCAGCGTCATCATCGCCCGGCGCCCGTGCATTCTCGCGCTGGCGAAAATCAAGTCATACGGGGAGAAGAAATAAGATGGAAAAGACCACCAACGTCACCGTCGCCGGTCTCGGCGGACAGGGAGTTCTGACGGTTACGGATATTCTCGCGGAGGTGCTCTTCCGCGCCGGATTCGACGTCAAGAAGAGTGAAGTTCACGGCATGAGCCAGCGCGGCGGCTCGGTTTCGAGCGAGGTGCGTTTCGGCAAATCCGTTGCCAGCCCGATGGTTCCGGAAGGAGAGAGCGACTATCTCATCGTGATGGAGCCGACGCAGGTCGAAGTCAACCAGTATAAGCTTCGGCCGGGCGGGGTGCTGATCACCACTGCCGACGTGCCGACGGAGAAGCTCAAGAATCCGAAGGCGCTCAACACGATGATGCTGGGCGCGCTCTCGGCGCATCTGGGAATCGATCACGCGCTGTGGCTCGAAGTGATCAAGGACTTTCTGCCGCAGAAGCTGCACGAGCTGAACCTTTGAAATGTTCGAACTCGGCCGGCAGGCGGCCCGGAAGAAATAAACAGGAGAGCGTAATCATGCCGATCAAACAGTTGTCGCTTTTTCGTGGAAAATCAGCCCGGCAGCCTGAGCAAGGTCTGCCAGGTGCTGAAGGAGAACCGGATCAACATCAGCACTCTGTCGCTGGCCGACACCCGGGAATACGGCATTCTCCGGCTGCTGATTCAGGAGCACGACCGCGCGCGGGTGGTGCTGGAGAAGGCCGGCTACGTGGTCAAGGTGACCGACGTCCTCGCGCTGACGGTTCCGGATCATCCAGGCGGTCTTGCCGACACCCTCGCGATTCTCGACAAGCATGCGCTTTCAGTCGAATACATGTACGCCTTCACCTACGGCCGCAGCAACAAGGCGATCATCGTCTTCCGCTTTGAAAATCCGGATAAGGCGGTCGAGCAGCTCAAAGACGAGCCGATTGAACTGGTACGGGCGGAAGAACTGTTCTGACGGAAAAGTTGACTGCGTAAAAATGTCTCGATTTCTGATTTCCAATCGGATTTTCGACCCGGCCGCGGAATGCATGCCGCACTCCGACCGGGCCGGTCTGCAGGCCACCCACCTCCGCCGGGCGGTGGAGCAGGCGCACAATGTGCCGTTTTACCGCAGAAAATTCGCGACGAAAAACATAACACCGGACGCCATCAAAACCATCGACGACATCCGACGTCTTCCCTTTACCACGCGAAAAGATCTGGCCGACGCCTATCCCTTCGGCTTTTTCGCGGTGCCTCGACGCGAGCTGGCCAGAATGCATACGGCGGAAGGTCCGGAGGGGCAGCTGCTCTTCGTCGGATATACGAAAAATGATCTCAAACTCTGGAGCATGCTCTGCGCCCGGATTCTGGTGTCAGGCGGTCTCACTGCAGACCAGCTGGTCCAGGTCTCCTTCTGTTACGGGCCGTTGACCGAAGGATTCGGCCTTCACGGCGGCATTGAGCGGGTCGGAGCGGCGGTGCTGCCGGCCTCCGGCGGCGACTCCCTCCGGCAGCTGCGGCTGCTGAAGGACGCCCAGGCGGATACCCTGGTATGCAACCCTTCGTGCGCGCTGGACCTGGCGGAAACCATCGTCCGGACCGGTATGCGCCGCAGCGAACTGGCGCTCCGGCTTCTCCACCTCGGCGGAGAACGGCTGACTCCGGAAGTTCGCGGTTCGCTGGAGGAGCAGCTGGGGGTGTTGGTTTTCAACAACTACGGTCCCCGGAAGTGCTGGGCCCCGGTATTGCGGGCGAATGTGCCGCACGTTGTGGAATGCACGTCCAGGAGGATCACTTCTGTGTCGAATGCATTGATCCGGAGACCCTCGAACCGGTGTCGGATGGCGAAGTCGGCGAGCTGGTTCTCACCTCGCTCACCCGCGAAGCGTGTCCGGTAATCCGTTATCGCACCGGCGACCTGGTCCGGATCAGTCGCGAAGTCTGTCCCTGTGGCCGGACAACGCTGCGCATCTGCCGGGAACTGCCGGATACGGCCGGAAATAACATTCCGTAACCTCCCCGCAGATGGGAGAAAACGCTACCGAAACGGGAATTCCCAACTTCTGCCAGGAGGCGGTCGGGAGAGAGGGGAAGATTGAACTTCCGCTAGAATTTAATGCTCGAGGGAGCTGGAGGGCCGGTCGCCCTCCAGACCTCCCCCGCAGATGGGAGAAAACGCTACCGAAACGGGAATTTCCAACTTCTGCCAGGAGGCGGTCGGGAGAGAGGGGGAGATTGAACTTCCGCTAGAATTTAATGCTCGAGGGAGCTGGAGGGCCGGTCGCCCTCCAGACCCCCCCGCCGGTGAGAAATCTGGGCCGGATTGATACTTATCCGCACGCGGCCCTGCGGGCCTTACTTGTCGGGCTTCGCCCGCCAACTCCTCAATCGCCGGAGCGGCTCCGCTCGACTCCGTTCGACTGCGTCGCAATCGCTCCTTGCTGCTTTGCGTTTCGCAAAGCAGTTCTCTCTCACATGCGCTCGCGGCGCTGACCGCGCTGAACAAGGGCGCGGGCCAAGCCGTCGAGTCACGCTTCGCGGCGCTGACCGCGCTGAACAAGAGCGCGGGCCAAGCCGTCGAGTCACGCTTCGCGGCGCTGACCGCGCTGAACAAGAGCGCGGGCCAAGCCGGAGAGAGGCATTCGCAGTGATATGTACGTCAGCGCAACCCGACGGCACGGCGAACTTTGTCCATCGTCCGGGTCGCCTCCGCCCGCGCCTTCTCCGCTCCTGCGGCAAGGATCTGCCAGACGTAGCCGATATCGCTCTCCAGCTCGGCACGCCGTTTCCGCATCGGCTCAAAGTAATTCCAGAGCTTCTCAAAGAGCGCAACCTTCGCGTGCCCGTATCCGTACCCGCCGGCCCGGTAGCGCTCCTTCATCTCCTCGAGCTCCTCCGGCGTCGCCACCAGTTTGTAAAGCGCCACAACGTTGCAGTGATCGGGATCCTTCGGCTTCTCCAACCCCTTGCAGTCGGTCACGATATTCATGATCGCCTTGCGAATCTCCTTCTCCTTACCGAAGATCGGAATCGTGTTGTTGTAGCTCTTGGACATCTTCTGCCCGTCGATTCCCGGCACGATCGCCACCTCGTCAGGAATCAACTCGTCCGGAATGGTGAAGATCTCTCCATACTGGTTGTTGAACTTGATCGCAATGTCCCGGGTGATCTCCAGATGCTGCTTCTGATCCTTGCCGACCGGCACCAGATTGCTCTGGTAGATCAGAATGTCCGAAGCCATCAGCACCGGATAGGAAAAAAGTCCGTTGTTGGGCGCAAAACCCTTGGCGATCTTGTCCTTGTAGCTGTGCGCCCGTTCGAGCAGTCCGACCGGAGTGACGTTGTTCAGAATCCAGGTGAGCTCACACACCTCCGGCACATCCGACTGGCGGAACAAAACCGTCTTTTCAGTATCGACCCCGCAAGCGAGGTAGTTCAGCGCCAGCTCGAGCACACGCGAGCGGAGCGCATCCGGCGAAGGCCCGGTGGTGAGTGAATGATAATCTGCAATGAAGAGAAAAGTCTCCCCCTTGTCCTGAATGTTGCACACCTGCCGCATCGCACCGAAATAGTTGCCGATGTGCGGCGTGCCCGAAGGCTGAATTCCTGTGAGGATTCTCATGGTGAAAACGTTCCGCTCCTACAGTTTTTTTCGAGGTGGCGCCATCGCCGATGGCGCAGATGATATATTCCGGGTCGATGCCGGTCTTCTGCCGATAGCCGGCCTGCACTCTCCGTGCATACTCCTCCGCGCCGGCCGCCTCAACAAGATGGATCGTGATGCCGCCGAAACCGCCGCCGGAGAGGCGGGCGCCGAGGCAGCCGGGAACCGATTTCGCCAGTTCGACGAGGTAGTCCAGTTCCGGCGTGCTGTTTTCAAAATTGACCCGGCTCGACTCATGCGACTCGAACCAGAGCCGGCCGAAACCGCGGACGTCGTTCGCTTCGAGCAGCCGAACCGCCTCCAGCACGCGAGTGCATTCCCCGACCACATGGAGCGCGCGGCGGAACTCCCGCTCGGTCAGCGCCTCGCGGGCGTCGGAGAGCTGTTCGAGCGAAACATCGCGGAGCGTCTTGACATCCGGATAGATCTGCGAGAGCTTCTCCGCGGCGCTTTCACAATCCTGCCGCCGGACGTTGTATTCCGAATCAACCAGGTTGTGCTTGACCATCGAATTGATGACCACGATCGAATAGCCCGCCGGAAGCGGCACCGTCCGGAGCACCTCCACCGAACGGAAGTCGGAGAGAATCATCGAATTCTTCTTGCCGAAGATCGAACTGAACTGATCGAGCAGTCCGCTCTTGAGCCCCATGTAGTTGTTTTCCACCCCCTGCCCCACCCGGGCCCAGTCGGCGGGCGAAAGCGAAATGGAGAACGCTTCACGGAAAGCAAATCCCGCCGCCGTCTCCAGCGCTGCCGAGCTGGACATGCCGGCCGAAAGCGGCACCGAACTCTCCATGCCCGCGTCGAACGCACCGACCTGGATTCCGCGCTTGCGGAGCTCCACAATCACCCCCTTGACGTAATTGCTCCAATCCTTCGGGATCGCCGTTTCGATGTCGTCAAGATCGAATTCCCGGCTGCTTCCGTCGCGGAAATCCTTGATGCGGCAGTGCTTCCCTTCAACCGGACGCAGAGCGAAACGAGTATCCTGCTCGACGGCGCAGGAGAGGACGAACCCCTGATTGTAGTCGGTGTGGTTACCGAGGATTTCGAGCCGTCCGGGGGCGCGGGCAATCACGGTCGGGGCGGCACCGTACAGAGCGGTGAAATCGCGAATCAACTTTTCCATACTGAAAACTCCTTTTCGATTATGTTACATGAAACAGATTCTGGAAATGCACTGGTCAAAACTTTCACGGCCGCTCAGGATGTCGATCTGGATCCGAAGGTAGTAAAGCGGCACGTCGCAACGGTCCAGCTTCGGAATCCGGACCGCATCCTTCTCGGTGGTCACGATGAACTCCGCCCCCGCCGCCTTCGCCTGATTGACGAAATCGATGATCTCCTGCTGGGTATAGCGGTGGTGGTCGGCGTAGTGGTCGCGCAGCACCAGTTCGGCGCCTAGCTCCTCGAGGAAGCGTTCGAATCCCGCCGGAACCGCAATCGCCGAAAGCGCCGCCACCTTCGCCCCGCGGAGCTTCTCCAGCGGTTCGGTCCGCCCGCCGGAAAAAAGCCGGACCAGGTACTTCGGCCGGTGGCAGCACTCAATGATCTCGGCCCGCCGGGTGTGGCGCCGCAGAAAGTGCTTCAGATGGTTCAACTTGTGGCTTCCGTCGGACTTGGTGAGAAAGATGTAGTCCGCCCGCCGGATATTCTTGATCGGCTCACGCAGGATTCCCCGCGGCAGCACATGGCCGTTGCCGAAGGGATCGGTGGAGTCCACCAGCACGATGTTAATGTGCGGCTTGAGCATGAGGTACTGGAAGCCGTCGTCGAGAATGATGACGTCGGTCTGGTACTGATCCACCGCGTAGAGCCCTGATTTCACCCGGTCCTTGTCGACCAGCACGGCGACGTCGCGCAGGTTCGACGCAAGCATGTAGGGGCTCGTCACCCGCATAGTCGGATTCCAGCAACAGGTCGCGGCCGTCGGAAACCACCTTGGGCGGCACTTCAATCTTCTGTGAGCGGAACATGTGCATGAGCTTGTAACCGAGCGAACGCTTGCGGCTGCGGTAGCCGCGGCTGAGAATCGCCACCTTGCGCCCCTGCGCGCTGAGCGTGCGCGCGAACACCTCCACCACCGGCGTCTTGCCGGTGCCGCCGCAGGAGAGGTTGCCGATGCTGACCACCAGACAGCCGAGCGCGTGGTTGCGGATCACCCGCTTGTCGTACATCCAGAGGCGAAACTGCACCGCCATGCGGTAAAAACGCGACGCCACGAAAAGCAGATCGATCAGCACCCGGTCATACCAGCGGCGGCAGCGGCCGGCCATCAGATCGAGAAAATACTGCTCGATCTCCTCCGGCTTCAGCTTGAAATGCGAATGCATACGACTCCCATGCGTAATATCCTGTAAAATATATAAATTAATGCCGGTTTGCCGCCGGTGCAAGTTGGCAGCGCGGATTTTTGGAATTATATTAAGAAGAATACCGGAACAATCCCTATGAAACAACAGCTCAAATCCTTTTTCACCGCCTATGCCGACCGCTTTCTCGCCGGAGAGGCGGATTTCGACCGGAACATCCTGCTCAAGCGCGACCACTCCCTGCGGGTGCTCCGGGAGGCCGAAGCGCTCGCCGCCGCCGAAATCCCCGATGCCGAAACGCGGAACCTCACGGAAATCGCCGCGCTGCTGCACGATCTCAGCCGCTTCGAACAGTTCCGGAAATTCCGCACCTACAACGACCTCGCCAGCTTCGACCACGGCAACCGCTCCGCCGAACTGGCCGAAGAGATGCGGCTGCTCGACGGGCTCGACGCCGCGGCGCAGACCGACATCCTCGACGCGATCCGCCACCACAACAAGCTGGCCCTGCCGGAGAACCTTTCTCCGCGTGGCGCCGTCATCGCCCGGGCGGTGCGCGACGCGGACAAGCTCGACATCTTCCCGATCCTGCTGGAATACCTCGCGCAGCCGGACAACGAGGTGGTCGTCCTCAATTTAAAGCCGTCTCCGGAACTTACTCCCGCAGTGCTGAACGATATGCTCGCCGGACGCTGCCCGAAACTGCGCGACCTGAAGACAAAAACCGATTTCCTGGTTGCGAAGCTGCTGTGGATCAACGACCTCAACTTCCGCCACAGCCTGCGGGAGTTCCGCCGCCGCGACTATGTCGGGCGCCTGTCGCGCTACCTGCCGGATACGCCGGAGGTGCGCACCATCCGCGCCGCCGTCGAAGCGCGGCTGGCGCAGGCGTGATTCAGACGGGAAATTCCCGTCGAAACGCGGATTCCGGCGGAATTCCGGCTTGACTTTTCCGGCAGAAGTTCTACCGTAAGAGAAGAGAGGAGCGCGTTTGTCATGATCGAATGGGGGCTTTGCTGCATTTTCCGCGAGGAGCCGATCCGGTTCCGGCGCGCCACCGCCGCCTCGCTGCGCCCCCTCCCCCGGCCGGAACAGCTGCGGAAACTCGCCGCCCTCATCCGGAGCAACGCCGAACAGCTGAAGCTGGCCTTCGAACGCTGCGCCCAATTGCACATCGGCGCCTTCCGGATCAACTCCGAACTGCTGATGCTGGCCACCCACGCCGACGTGGGCTACCGTCTGGAAGAGCTGCCGGAAACCGACACACTGCAAAAACTCTTCGACGAAGCGCGAAGCCGCGCCGACCGGATCGGACTGCGGCGGAGTCTCCATCCCGATCAGTTCGTCGTTTTGAACTCTCCGGAACCGCGGGTGCGGGCAAATTCCCGGGCCGAACTGGAGCATCAGTTTCTTCTTTCCGAGCTGTGCGGCGCAACCGAGATCAACCTTCACGCCGGCGGCGTCTACGGCGACAAGTCCGCCGCGCTCGACCGGCTCCGGCGCGAAATCAATGCCCTGCCAGATCCCGTTCGCCGAAAGCTCACCCTGGAAAATGACGACCGCAGTTACACGCCTTCGGACCTGCTGCCGCTCTGCCGGGAACTGGAAATCCCCTTCACCTACGACGTCCACCACCACCGGGTCAACCCCGACCATCTTACGATCGAAGAGGCGACCCGGGCGGCGGCGGAGACGTGGCACAGTCGAAAGATTCCGCCCCATGTCCACCTCTCCAGCCCTCAACTGCCGTGGGGAGTCCCCGGCGACCACCGGCCCCCACGCCGACTGGATCGATCCGACCGACTTCCCGGAGTGCTGGCGCGGAATGAAGCTCACGGTGGATGTGGAAGCCAAGAAAAAAGGAAACAGCCATCGCGGCCCTGCGCAACGCGCTCGGTCCGGATTTCTGAAACGAAAGGGCCCCTTCCATGCAGAATCTCTACATCGGCGCAAAACCGAAGAAACCCGGTCTCCTGCCGGGTACCATGGTCTTCACCGGCGAACGGAAAGTCGGTGAGATCACCCTGGAAGCATTTCGTTACAACGCGACGGAAATTCAACGCTTCGAACTGAAGAAGCCGTCGGAAATTCCGGCGCTCCTGCGCGACGATGCAATCCTCTGGCTGAACGTCAACGGCCTCCACGCGCCCGAAATCATCGCCGAAATCGGCGCCATCTTCGGCATCAACAGCCTGTTTCTGGAGGACATCCTCAACGTCGGGCAGCGGCCCAAGGTGGAGTTCGGTCCGGACTATCTCTTCTACGTCCAGAAGATGATCCGTGCCGACCAGGCGGAGGAGTGCCTCAACATCGAGCAGATCAGCTTCATCCACGGCCGCAACTATCTGCTCACCTTTCAGGAGACCGAAGGAGACGTCTTCGATTCGGTCCGGCAACGGCTGACCAAGAACATCGGCAGAATCCGCAAAGCCGGAGCCGACTACCTTGCCTACGCGCTGATGGATATGCTCGTCGATCAATATTTCGTCGTGCTGGACAACCTGCGCGAACTGCTCGAACCGCTCGACGACGACGCCCTCGATCCCTCCGCCGGCGAAGACCTGCCGGCGGCCGTTCGAAACTGCAAAAAATCAGCTGATTCTGCTCCGGCGCTCCATCTCTCCAATGCGCGAAGTGATCGACGGAATCCTCCGCGACGGCGGCGATTTCTGGGAAGATGCAACCGTGCCCTATCTCAACGACCTGCGCGACCATCTGCTCACCGTCACCGAGACGATCGACTCCTACCGGGAGAACCTCTCGGGCGTGCTCGAGCTCCACCTCGCGATGCTCAGCCAGAAGATGAACAGCATCATGCGGATCCTCACCGTAATCGCCACCATCTTCATCCCGCTCACCTTTGCCGCGGGAATCTACGGGATGAACTTCGACTACATGCCGGAACTGCGCTGGCACTATGGATACTTTCTGTTCTGGGGATTCTGCATCATCACCGGCGTGTTCATGCTGGCCGCCTTCAAATGGAAGAAATGGCTCTGAACCGCCGCTTGCAATCGCCGGATTCCCGTGATACGTTAATCCGGCGGGCGGCGAAAATTCCGTACCGCCCCCAGAAACCGGAAAGGATTTTTACACGATGAACTGGATCGTCAACCAGCGCAGCTACACCGCGCAGCGCGTCTTCTGCATCGGCAGAAACTACGTCGAACATATCGCCGAACTCGGCAACGAAAGACCGGAACAACCGGTGATCTTCACCAAACCGGCCACCTCGCTGCATCCGGTTGCCGAACCGGTCATTCCGCTGCCCCGCTGCGGCGAACTCCCCCACTACGAAACCGAAATCACCGTGCTCGTCGGAACAAAAGGGGTGCCGCGCACCACGGAGGAGGCGGTCACCTTCATCGCCGGAATCGGCGTCGGACTCGACCTCACGCTCCGCGAAACCCAGGAGAAACTGCTCGCACACGGTCTGCCGTGGGAGATCTGCAAAGGCTTTGACCACAGCGCCCCCATCGGCGACTTCGCCCCCTTCTCCGGCACGGCGGAGACGCTGGCGCAGCTCCGTTTCACCGGAGAGATCAACGGCGAACTCCGCCAGCAGGGCGACAGCGCAAAGATGATCTTCTCCATTCCGGAACTTCTCCTCGCCGTCGCCCGTTACTGGGAGCTTCTGCCGGGAGATGTGCTCTTCACCGGCACCCCGAAGGGGGTCGGCGCACTCGCGCCCGGCGACCGGCTCCGGATCACCGATCCGGCCGGACGCTCCTTCATGTGGCACCTCGCCGAGCGCTGAATTGCCTCACCGCTCCAGCAGAAACGCACAGCCGGTGAACGGAACAAGTCCGGTAACCGCGAGCTCGTTGCCGTCGACGCGGCAGGATACGCCCTCCGGAGCGAAGACGCGGCGCAAACGGCGCTTCTCCTCCAGAGGCACCCGGAGCGAGGCGGGCCCTCCCCCGAAGGTGTGAATCACCGCATAATCACACGTTTCGCCGGAACGGAAAAAGATCTGCGAGCCGCGCGGCCGGGTGAACGAGGGGGCCATGTCGCGGATCAGCCGGGTGCGGCCGCGGCGGATTGCCGGGACGCAGGCGCGGTAGAACTCCACGCCGTCGAACATGATCTTCCGCCGCGCCTCGTCCAGTTTGGCGATGTCGCCGGAGAGGCAGAGCCGCCCGAGCAATCCCGCCGCAAGCGAGTAATGGAGCCGGTTCGAATCGTCCCAACTGCGCAGCGTCGCCCAGAGCTGATTGTGCCGCATCGGGATCAGCCGCGCGACATTCGCCCCGACGATCGGAATCTCCACCCCTTCATGCACATCGGTCGAACTTGCCATCGCGCCGATCCGCATCCATCCCGCCGTCAGCCGGTGGCCGCCGGAGGAGCAGATTTCGATCACCAGATCCGGCAGCTCGCGCCGGATTCGGCGGAAGAAGTTCTCCACCGCCTCCATGTGGAGCCGCAGCTCTTCGGCGGGGACCTCCCGGCCGTCGCAGCCGAAGCCGGTCGGACCATTGTAGTCCACCTTCATGTAACCGAACCCGTTGTCGCGCAGAAAACGGATCACCTTCTCTCCGAGATATTCGATCACCGCGGGGTTGCGGAAATCGAGGAAGCGGCGGGTGCCCGACTTCAGCACCTTGCCGTCGAGGTGAAGCAGCCACTCCGGGTGCTCGTTTGCCAGTTTGGAATCCTCCGTCGCCACCTCGAACTCAAACCAGATGCCGGGGCGAAATCCCGCGTTGCGGATGACTTCGGTGAAAGCGCCGATACCGCCATCCGGATAGTTCTCCGGCGGAACGTTCCAGTCACCGATGCCGCATAGCGCATCCACGCCGCCGTGAAACCAGCCGGCGTCGAGCACAAAGTATTTGACATTGCAGCCGTGGAGCGTTTCCAGCACCGGCATCAGATTTCCCGGCAGCGGCTTTCCCCAGGTGGTGCACCACTCGTTGAAGATTACCGGCAGATCCTGCTCCGAGGCAGGCTGCGTGTCAACCTCCTCCTCCTGATACGCGGTCAGCCGGGGCAGAAGTTCGTCGATGCCGCCGCGCGTACAGCTCACCACTGCGGCAGGACCGCAGATCGACTCGCCGGGAGCAAGCCTCCGGGTCCACTGACCGAACTCCCGGTCCACCATGCCGCCGGAGAGATTGAAGAAGTCGCAGAACCGGCTGACCTCCAACTGCCACGACCCGACGGCGGACAGTGCCGCCCCCCAGGTCACGCCGGCACGGGTATCCTCAAATGCCACCTGCGGGAAATATCCCCGCACCGGCATCGATCCCCGCTCGCCGAAGCGGAGCACCCGGACGCCGTACGCGCTCCACGACCTCTCCATGCCCAGCTCCTCGACGCTGCGGGATTCGTGCCGCCCCTCACCGCTCCAGTTGGAACTCCAGCGGTGAATGCGGTAACACTCCACGCCGTCGTCCGGCTGGAACGGCGAAAGCAGTCCGAGCGAAAAGCTCGAGAGCATCTCCACGGTCACAACATCGCTGCCGGAGTTGGTGAGCGTGGTGTTGATTTCGATCCAGGGGCGGCCCGGCAGATGGCGCATGGTCTGCTCCAGCCGGAGTCCGCGCGCATCGTGAAAGAGCAGAACCGCGTTGCCCTCCTCCTGCCGGAGGCCGTCGAAGAGGAGCTGGTCGACACTGCCGGAATTGCGCAGGGTGCGGCCGGCGGGAAAAGTTATCCCAGTACGCATCACCGGCGATCTTGAACTGCACCGCGCTCTCCGGTTGGATCGCCAGAACGTTCCGGTCCCCGAGAGGGTGTAGCCGCGACAGCCGACGGTGTCGTTGAGGAGCTTGCAATGCTCCGGAATCTCCTCCTCCATCCCCGCCGGCACCAACGTAAAACAGATCTTCCCCTTTTCACGGAAAAACATCGCCGTCATATCGCCGAATGCGACGCGGCCGATCTCTTCAAAAATTTTCATAGCCTTTCCGGCCTCCCTGTTCCGCGCCCCAGATTCCGCCCGGGTGCGTCCGGCGTGTATAATATCATCGTTCAAAGCGCTTTTCAACCACCCGGGGAAAGCTTCCGGCAGAAAAAACAGCAGGCGGTCAGCCACGTGGGTGGAATTTGCGGTGAACCGCCACCAGACGACTCCGGTCCACATGGGTGTAGATCTCGGTCGTGCTGATGTCCGCGTGGCCGAGCATCTCCTGGATCACCCGCAAGTCGGCGCCGTGGGCGAGCAGATGGCTGGCAAACGAGTGACGCAGCGTATGCGGGTGGACGTTCTTGCGGATTCCCGCCCGTTCGGCGGCGGTTTTGACCATGTTCCAGATCCATTCGCGGTTGAGCGGCCGCCCGCTTTTGGAGAGAAAGACGCAGCCGCACAGAGGATTCTTCTCAGCCAGCTGCGGCCGTACCTCCTCGAGATAGCGGCGCAGCGTGCGCAGCGCGGTCTTCCCCACCGGCACGATCCGGGTCTTGCTCCCCTTGCCGACCACGCGGAGCAGTTCGTTGTCGAAATCCACTCCGGTCAGCGGCAGTTTCGCCGCCTCCGACACCCGCAGTCCGGAGGCGTAGAGCAGTTCGAGGATCGCCCGATTTCGCATCTCCAGCGGGAATTTCGCCGAGTTCGGGTAGGCGGCCAGCAGTGCGTCCACCTCCCGTTCGGAGAGGAAGTCCGGCAGGATCCGCCACAGTTTCGGCGAGTCCATTACCGCGGTGAAATCCTCGGAAATCAGCCCCTCCTCGTGCAGAAAACGGAAGAACATCTTGATCGAAACCAGCCGCCGCGCCAGCGTCGCGGTCTGCATCCCCTTCTCCCGTTCGCCGTCGAGGTAGTCGAGCATCAGGTCGCGGTCCACCTCGCGCCAGCTCGTCACGCCGGTCCCCTCGAGAAATTCCCGGAACTCATGCAGATCGCTCCAGGTAGGCGCCGGTGGTGTTTCGTGAAAGTCCCCGTACCGCGACGAGGTGTTCGGTAAAAAGGGTCAAATCCCGTTCAAAACATGATTGCCAGATTTCAAGAATGGTTATATAGTATATGCATGACAACGGAAAACATAGTGCATCCCGGCGGTTTTGCAAGGGAAAAACGGAGGATTTCACCATGAAAACGATTCTCGCGGTCCTGGCGGACGGATTTGAAGAGACCGAAGCGGTCGCAGTGCTCGACGTGCTGCGCCGACTGGAATTCGATGTAACGACGGCGGGGCTGAAAGCCCGCGAAGTGATGGGCTCCCACTGGATCCCGATGGTGGCGGACACCACGCTCGCCGAATGCGGCGACGCGAAATTCGACGCGGTCTTTCTGCCGGGCGGACTGCCCGGGGCGACCACCCTGCGTGATTCCGACAAGGTGATTGAACTGGTCCGGCGAATCGACGCTGAAGGCGGCGTGGTCTCGGCCATCTGCGCTGCGCCGATCGTGCTCGCCCGCGCCGGTCTGCTCAACGGGAAACGGTTCACCATGTACCCCGGATTCGAAAGTGAACTCGGAGGGGCGGTTCCCTCCGGGCGCCTGGCGGAACGGGACGGACGGCTGGTCACCGGCAAGGGCCCCGGCGCGGTCTTCGCCTTCGCCTCGGAGCTGGCGAAAGCGCTCGGCCGGGATACGAAAGAACTCTACGCCGGGATGTTCGTCACCCTCTGATTCGACCATGTTCAAACTGCTCAAAAAAGATTCCGGCAGCGCCGCCCGGCGCGGCCGGCTCACCACCCGGCGCAACACCATCGAAACCCCGGTGTTCATGCCGGTAGGAACCCGCGCAACGGTCAAGGCGATGTCTCCGGCGGAGCTGGAAGAGCTCGGTGCGCAGATCATTCTCGGCAACACCTATCACCTCTTTCTGCGTCCGGGACCTGAGCTGATCGAGGCCGCCGGCGGCCTGCACCGCTTCGAACACTGGGAGCGGTCGATCCTGACCGACTCCGGCGGATTTCAGGTATTCAGTCTCGCGAAACTGCGCAAACTCGAACCGGATGGCGTCCGTTTCGCCTCGCACATCGACGGCACACGCTTCTTCCTCGGCCCGGTAGAGTCGATGCGCGTCCAGCGGATGCTCGACTCCGACATCGTCATGGCGTTCGATGAGTGCACCCCCTACCCGGCCACGCCGGAACAGGCGGAGAAATCGCTCAACATCACCGCCCGCTGGGAACGAATGTCACGCGAACAGCCGCTCAACGACGGGCAGATCCGTTTCGGCATCGTACAGGGTTCGACCTACCCCGAACTGCGCCGCCGCGCAGCGGAGCAGATTGTCGGAATCGGCTTCGACGGCTACGCCATCGGCGGCGTTTCGGTCGGCGAGAGCGAGCCGGAAATGATGACCGCCATCGATGCGGCCGCCCCTGCCTGCCGGAAAACGCTCCACGCTACCTGATGGGTGTCGGCACGCCGCGGCAGATCGTCGAGAGCGTCGCCCGCGGCGTGGATATGTTCGACTGCGTGATGCCGACCCGTCTCGGCCGCCACGGCTCCGCCTTCGTGGGGAACGGCGACACCATTCCGGTCAAAGCGGGGCGGTACGCCCGCGACTTCACTCCGATCGATCCGGAGTGCGGCTGTTACGCCTGCCGCAACTTCACCAGAGCGTACATCCGCCACCTCTTCAACGTCGGGGAGATTCTCGGCGTGAGGCTGGTGACGCTCCACAATCTGCACTACTTCCTCCATCTGATGGAGCGGATCCGAACGGCGATTGAAAACGACACCTTCGACGCCCTGCGAGAGGAATTCCGTCCTCGGTGAAAAAAAATAGCTTGCTTTTTTTTAAAAACGTTCTATATTATCATTTTCCACTTCAAAAAAGGGAAAGTTTCACTATTCAGGAGTCTTGAAAGATGGAAAACCTTTACGAAACCACCGTCGAACGGTACCGCAAGTATGTGATGCCCACCTATGCCCCGAAGATTCTGTTTGTCCGAGGCCAGGGCGCGCGCCTGTGGGACGCCGACGGCCGCGAATATCTCGATTTCGCCGCCGGGATTTCCGTCTGCAACCTCGGGCACTGCAATCCGCGGGTAACCGCCGCCATTCAGAAGCAGGCCGCGACGCTGGTCCACGTCTCCAACCTCTATATGAACGATGTGATGCCGCGCCTCGCTGAAAAGCTGATCACCAACTGCTTCGACGGCGTAGTCTTCTTTGCAAATTCCGGTGCGGAGGCCAACGAGGGCATGATTAAATTCGCCCGCAAGATCGGCAACGCGACCGGGCGCAACGAGATCATCTCGATGAACAACTCCTTCCACGGGCGTACGCTCGCGACGCTGGCCGCCACCGGCCGCGCCAAATACCGCAAAGGATTCGAACCGGAGACGCCCGGATTCAAACAGGTGGACTTCAACGACATCGACGCGCTCAAGGCCGCGATCACCGACAAAACCTGCGCCGTTCTGCTCGAACCGGTGCAGGGCGAAGGCGGCATTCTGCCGGCCGACCGCGAATATCTGCGGCAGGTCCGGGCGCTCTGCGACGAGAAGAATTTGCTGCTGCTCTTCGATGAGGTGCAGTGCGGTATGGGCCGGATCGGCACCCGGTTCGCCTGGCAGAGCTTCGGCGTCGAGCCAGACGCCTTCTCGATGGCCAAGGCGATCGCCAACGGCCTGCCGATGGGCGGATTCATCGTCCAGCGCAAATATGCGGACACCCTGACCGTCGGAACCCACGCGAGCACCTTCGGCGGCACGCCGCTGGTCAGCGCCGCCGCTCTGGCGGTTCAGGAGGCGTTCGATCAGGACGGCGTCCTCGAAAACTGTGTCGAACAGGGCAACTACCTGCGAGCCAAACTCGCGGAACTCGGCAAAAAAGTACTCCTTCGTCAAGGAGGTGCGCGGCATGGGGCTGATGATCGGCGTGGTGCTCGACCGCGAAGCGGCGACTCTCGCCGGACTCCTGCTCAAGCGGAATCTCGTGGTGCTGACCGCAGGGGAGACCGTTCTCCGGCTCCTGCCCCCGCTGGTCATCACCCGCCAAGAGGCCGACCTCGGTCTTGAAAAAATCGCGGCCGGACTGGAAGAACTCGACCGGCTGATCAAAGAGGAGAAGTAACCGTTATGAAGAAAGATCTGTTGACGCTGAGGGACATCACCCTCCCGGAACTCAATGAAATATTCGCTCTCGCTTCGAAACTGAAGGCCGAACGCGGCAAGGTGAGCTTCACCCCACTGGCGGGCAAAAGTATCGGGCTGATCTTCGCCAAGTCCTCCACCCGCACCCGCGTCTCCTTCGAAGTGGGCGTCGGCGAACTCGGCGGACGGCCGCTCTATCTGGATCAGTCCAGGATGCAGGTCGGGCGCGGCGAAACCGTGGCCGACACCGCCAAGGTGCTCAGCCGCTACCTGCACGGCATCGTCATCCGCACCTTCTCGCATGCCGATGTGGAGGAACTGGCCCGCGAAGCGACGATTCCGGTCATCAACGCGCTGACCGATGAATACCACCCCTGCCAGATCATCGCCGACCTCCTGACCATCCGGGAATATTCCGGGCGGGTGGATGGTTCGATCCGGATGGCCTTCTACGGCGACGGTCGCAGCAACATCGCCAACTCCCTCATGCTGGCGGCACGGCTGACCGGCATGGAGCTGGTGATCGCCGCGCCGGAAGAGGAACGTCCGAGCGAGGCGCTGATGGCCGGCTGCCCGAACATCCGCTGGGAAGCCGATCCGATGAAAGCCGCCGAAAAGGTGGATTACTTCTACACCGACGTCTGGGTGAGCATGGGCTTCGAAGCCGAACAGGCCCGCCGCATGAAGATCTTCCGCCCCTATCAGGTCAACGCGGAGCTCTTCAAGGTGGCCAATCCGGATGCGAAATTTCTCCACTGTCTCCCCGCCCACCGCGGCGAAGAGGTGTCGGCGGAGGTGATGGATTCTCCCCGCTCCATTGTCTTCGACGAGGCGGAAAACCGTCTCCACGTCCAGAAGGCGATTATGGCGATGCTGATGAAGTAACGCCATGTCGTTCGTTGCGGTTCTTCTGATTGCGGTGGGAGTTTCCATCGACGCGTTCGCCGTCTCTGTGAGCGGCGCGCTCTGCGACCGCACCGGCAGAAAGATCCGCAACGCCGCCTGGGCCGCCCTCTTTTTCGGCGGCTTTCAGATCCTCATGCCGCTCCTAGGATTCGCCGCGGCCGCGCTGTTGCAGAACGTGGTCCGCACCATGGACCACTGGCTCGCTTTCGCGCTGCTCGGATTCGTCGGCGGAAAAATGATTTTCGAAGGGCTCCACAAGGAGGAGGTTAAGGGGGAAAAAGATGGCGAGGAGCCCTGCTGTCCACCGGATTTCTTCGCTCCGCACGCCCTCTTTCTGCCGGCAATCGCCACCAGCCTGGATGCGCTGGCGGTCGGCGCGGGGCTGGCGTTTGCCGGGTCCGGCATCTGGATCCCCGCCCTCGCCATGGGGGTGGTCACCGCGGCGGCTTCCGCCGTCGGCGTATTGATCGGCGTCCGCCTCGGCTCCCCTGGCCGGCGAGCGGGTCATGATGGTCATCGGCGGTTGCGCCATCGTCCTCATCGGACTCAAGATTCTGCTGGAACACCTCGGCGTCATCTGACCGACGTCCCGTCAGAATTTCAGCTCCCTGCCATTCCGGCGCAGCACCACCAGCGCGTTCCGCAAACTCTGAATCGCCCCGCAATACTCCGCAAGCCGCTCCCGCAACGTATCGTCCTGCCCGGAATTGCGTTCCCCTTTTCTGCGGCTGAAGCGAGTCATGTTCTCTTCGCACACTTCAGAGAGCCATCGGGAATACTCCTCCGGATCGACCGTCGTCAGTGTCGGCGGCGGCACCTCCTCCCGCCGACCTTTTCCGGTTCTTCGGCTCCGGCCGCGCCGGAAGCTCTTCTCGTACTCTCGCATGCCGGTTCCCTTGAGCCGGAAATAATAGGAGGAGGCCTGGCGACGGCTCACCGAACGGGAAAAGATTTCTCAGCCGGGAAACCGGTTCCGACAGATTCGGCATCTGATCGAGACGGGCGCGGCTCAGAATCTGCTGTACATCGCGTCCGTTCGACTCAAGCCGGGCAAGCAGCTCGGCGGTCTCCTGGTAGTACGGTTCATCCGGCGACATTCCGGCCGCCCGCCAGAACCTCGGCTCGAGCCGGTCCAGATCAGCTTCAAGCCGGTCCAGTCGGTCCGCCGCACGCAGCGGCAGGAACACGGCACACAGCAGCAGAACCGCCGTCCACCGCAGCATCCGCGCCACCGTCACGCTTCCGGCTCCCGTTCCAGGGCCGCGGCAAGCCTTCTGGTCAGACGCTCCGCCAGAGCGGCAGCCTCCCCCGCCCCGTACTGCTTCTGACGCCAGTTCCAGTGGAACCCATCCTCGACGCCGCGCGGAACCACATGCAGATGGGCGTGCATCACCACCTGCCCCGCCGCCGTGCCGTCCGCCAGATGCAGATTGAATGCATCCCAGTCGAATTCCCGGCGAAGCGCCACACCGATCCGGGCCCCGATATGGAACATCCGCCCGGCCGTCGCCTCCGGAATCGTCGCGCTCGATTCGTGGTGCTCCTTCGGAATCACCAGGGTGTGACCGAAATTGATCGGACCGATGTCGAGAAACGCCAGCACAAGATCGTCCTCATAGACTTTGACCGCCGGAATCTCTCCGGCGATGATTTTACAGAAGATGCAGTTCGCCATGGTTCAATCCTCCTTGAAAAGTTTCAATATCGACTCCCGGCTGCCGAAGACGGTCAGCTGATCGCCTTTTTCCAGCAGAGTATCCGGACTTAAAATCGTTTCCGTAGGACATCCCGGTTTGTGCATCAGCAGCACCGTCACATTGGAGCGGTTGCGCAAATCAAGCTGCCGCAGCGATTTGCCGGCCATCCGCCCCGGCACCGACACCTCCGCCATGGCCGATCCCTTGAACTCAAAGAGATCGGTGATGTTCGCCATCGAAAGCCGTCGGGAAATCCGCTCTGCGACATCCTGTTCCGGCTGGATTACCTCATCCGCGCCCAACCGGTAGAGAATCCGCTCCTGGATGGCGGTGTTCGCCTTGGCCAGCACCTTGCGCGCTCCCTCCTGCTTGAGCAGCGTGAGCGCCAGCACCTGATCTTCAAAATGGGAACTCATCCCGAGGATCACCGCGTCAAACTTGGAGACGTTCAACTCGCGAACCACCTCTTCGTTGCTGACGTCGGCGATGATCGCCTCGGTCACCTTTTCACGCAGCTCGTCGACCCGCTCCCGGTCAATGTCGACGACGACGACGGCATTGCCCGCCCTGCCCAGCTCCACCGCCAGCTTGGCACCGAAGGAGCCGAGCCCGAACACAGCATAATGATTTCTGGCCATATCCCACCTGAATTTTCCGTTAACCAATAATAACCCGTTCATCGGGATATTTCAAGCGCACCGTCTTCTCGCGCCCCAGCAGAAACAGCATGATCGTAAACGGACCGATCCGCCCGATGAACATCAGAAACGAAAGAAGCAGTTTTCCCTCCGTCGTCAATTTGGCCGTCCCGCCGATCGTCAACCCGGTCGTTCCCAGCGCAGAAGCCGCCTCGAAAAAACGCCTCCATCATCGCGGAACCGGGCGTGATCATTTGAATCGCCATTGCCGCCACACAGGCCAGCAACGTAAACATCACGATGATCGTGAAGGCACGCAGCACCTGTGCCGCCGGAACCCGACGGCGGAACATCAGCACCTCCGGGTTCCCTTTGAAGGTGTTGAAAATCGCCGCCGCCGCCACCGCCACCGTGCTGGTCTTCATGCCGCCGCCGGTCGACCCCGGCGAGGCTCCAATCAGCATGAAGATGATGATCAACGTCGTGGTCGATGCCGGAAGCGCAGCAATGTCGAATGTGGTAAATCCGGCAGTCCGTGATGAAACAGACAGAAAGAGCGCATCGAACCAGCCGATCCAACGGTCGTTGATCACCCCGAAAAACCAGATCAGCACCGCTCCGCCCGCAATCAGGATCAGATTGGTCAGCAATACCACCTTGGAGTGCACCCGAAGATGAATCTCACGCCGACGGATCAGCTGCAGAAGATCGTAGATCACGTAAACCCCGAGCCCGCCAAGAATCACCAGCGCTCCCACCGCGAACTGCACCAGGGGCGACTGCCCGGCAAGACTGTCTTCGAACGGACTCAACCCCGCATTGCAGAAACCGGTCACGGCATGGAACAACGAATACCAGAGCGACTCCGCCCAGCCGTATTTTTCCAGAAACCCCGGCAGCATCAACACCATGCCGACCGCTTCACTGACCAGCGTATAGGTAACAACGGTCCGGGTCAACCCCTCCGTTCCACGCAGGGAGAAGTTGTCGCTTAAACTGGAGATCATCAACGTGTCGCTGAAGGAGAGACCGCCGCCGAGCATCAGCAGGATCGAAGCGCTCAACGTCATGATGCCGATGCCGCCGATCTCCACCATCAGCAGAATCATCGTCTGCCCGAAAAGGGTGAAATTCTCAATCGGCAGTACGCTCAAACCGTTGACACAGACCGCGGAGGTCGCCATGAAGAGCGCGTCGCTCCAGGCAAGTTCTCCCGCCCGGTAACACCACGGCAGCTTCAGAATCAGCATGCCGCAGAACACAAACGTGAGAAACGAGAGAATGAACAGCGACTGTCCCTTTTTCACCACCCCGATCAGCATGCCGTCACCTCCCCTCCCGGGACGGAATCACCACCCCTCGGTCACCGCGGAAACCAGCTTCTTCGCCGCATCGTACGCAGCCTGCCGGATACCGTTGCGACGGCCGATGTACATATCGGGACCCGTCTGGAACTCTGCAGTCCCGGACACCGTCCGGGTGGAGATGAGCGGTCGGGCACTGCCGGGAACAATCACCGAAAACTCCACGTTCATCTGCACCCGCCACTCATTCGGCACGAACTCATCGTCATCCACCGATGACCAGTTCAATTCGGCAAACGCAATGTCGAGCACCCGGGCATAGACGATGCAGTCCGCCTCTTTCTCATCGACCAGTTTGAGGGAACCGTCGGTCATGAAGCATTCACAGAGCAACCCGCGCATCTCCGCCGCGACATTGTAGGCCGCCGTCTCGTTGACCACCGGAGCCACGGCGATGGTTTTCACCTGCGGATGCATCAGCGAACCGACCTGATAACCGCAGCCGTTGAGCAGCAGCGCAAGAAAAAGTAAAGTCGTATATGAAAGAAACTTCATCTGGTCCCCTCCTTCTGCGCCGATTCCTTCATGTTGGATTTGAGCTGTCCGGAGAGATCGAATATCGGCAGCAGAAATTTTCCGCTCCCCTCCCCGGTGCGATCAGCAGTTTCTCCGCCTCCTGCGGCAGCGGATAGGCGATGATCCGCGGCAGGCGCGCCGCCGGATCCGGGCGGAAATCCTCCGGAACAAACGTGCGGTCCAGTTCGACCAGCAACGCTTCGGACGCATCCGCGGAAAGCGAGTCGGGATACTCCCGCAACACCTGCGCCAGGTAACGTTCAGCCGCCGCCTTGCGACCGTTCCTCGCATAGTATTTCGCCATCTCCAGCAGCCGGGCCGCCTGAACATCGCGCCCGAGAATCAGATGGCGCCTGACCCAGTCATTTTCGCTGGCGTCGGGATATTTCTCCTGAAATGTCTTGAAAACGTCCAGCGCCTCCCGATTGTAGCGACCGTCACCGTCCCCGCGCAGAGACAGCTCGTAAAGACCGGTTCCCAGTGCCAGATAGGCGTACTTGCACTCCGGAGAGTCGGGGAACTCCCGGATGATCGTTCGAAGCTGCTCCAGCGATTTTTTCACCTCCCCCTTCTGATCGAAGAGATAAGCGAGCCGCAACCGCGCCCCGGGGGCATTTTCGGAAAAAGGCGCGCGGGAGAGCGCCTTTTCGAAGACCTCGATGCTCTTGTCGTCATCCACCAGCCACGGAATCCAGCGCAACGACCAGAACGACGGATCGCGCCGCCCCTGATAATACGCCTCCCCGATCTCGTATTCCCGCTGAATCAACGCGGCAAAATCGGCATATTCCGGATAAGAGGCGAGCAGCTTTTCAATCGCCTCAAACTCCCGGTAAAGCAAGCCGCACATCCGCCACGCGGAGATCTGCGCCAGAACCGAGTTCGCCTTGACCGCAGTCGAATCGCCCAGCAGTTCGGCATCCTCGAACTTCTCCGCCGCCTCGCGGTAATCGCCCGTTTCATAAGCGGTCCGACCGGCCATGTAGGAGTTGGTGGCCTCCTTGTCGTCAGCGGCCGTCGTCAGCGCAACGGCCGCCAGTACGGAGAGCAGAATCCGCTTTTTCATCGATCCATCCTGTTTGCGGTTGGACAAGGCGTTACCTCACATCAGTTTCAATCCGGGCAGATCCTGCACGTCGATGAATCCGCAGACGTGCCCGGAATCATCGACTACGACAATATCGTCGATATGGCGCTTCTCCAGCACCTTGAGCACTTCGACAGCCAGAGCGTCCTGCCGGATGGAGACCGGTCCCGGCGTCATCACTTCGCGCATTTCGCGTTCAAGCACCGACAGGTCCTTCTCCGCCCAGCGGCGGAAGTCGCCATCGGTAAAAATGCCGACCAGTTTCCCCTCACCGTCGACAATGATCGCCGAGCCGCAGCGGGCGTGACTCATCCGGAACAGCGCATCACGTACCTTTGTACCGGGATCGACGATCGCCGAATGCTCCGCATCGCGCATGATGTCCGACGCCCGCATGGTCACCATGCGGCCGATTGCGCCGCCGGGATGAAGCCGGCCGTAATCGCTCTTGGTGAACCCCTGCTCGTCAAGCAGCACCATTGCCAGCGCATCGCCGAGCGCCAGCAGCGCGGTCGTGGTGGTCGTCGGCGCGAGGTTGAAGGGACATGCCTCCCGCGGCACCGGCATTTCCACGACCAGATCGCTCATTTTCCCGAGCGTGGAACCTGCGGAGGAGGTGATGGAAACCAGCTCCACCCCGAGCCGCTTCGCGGGAGTGAGCACGACCAGCAGCTCCTCGGTTTCTCCGCTGTAGGAGAGCGCGATGAGAAGATCATGCTTCTGAATGATTCCGAGATCCCCGTGTCGCGCCTCCACCGGGTGCATGAAGACCGAGGGAGAACCGACGCTGGAGAGAGTCGCGGCGATCTTCTTTCCGATGTAGCCACTCTTGCCGACTCCGGTGAACACCAGCTTCCCGCCTGCATTGATCACATCCATGCAGCGGTGAACCAGCTGCTCGAAACTCTCTCCTAAATTGTCGCGCACGGCGACCAGCCCTTCGATCTCGACATCGAATACTTCCCGGGCACGTTCGAGAATCGCTTTTTTCATTCCACACATCTCCCTGATTGTTACAGCCGGCAGGAACGGATATCCGTAACGATAATTCCCCGTGCGCCGATCTGATACAGTTCATCCATGATCCGGTTGCACTCCCGGCGGGCCACCATCGCCTTGACCGCGACCCAGTCCGGATTGGAGAGCGGCGAGACCGTCGGAGATTCGATGCCCGGCGTGATCGCGCACGCGGCCTCCAGCTGGAGACGCGGGATGTCGTATTCGACCATCGCATACGCTCCGGCGACCAGGATTCCCTTGAGCCGGGCAATCAGCTTCCGGACCGCCGGACGCTCGCCCAGTTCAGCGCTTCGCCCGATCAGAATCGCCTCCGAAAAGAGCATCGGCTCGCCGATCACCTCCAGCCCGGCCTCACGCAGCGTCGCGCCGGACTCCACCACGTCGGCAATCGCGTCGGCAACACCGGAGACGGATCGAAATCTCCACCGCTCCGTCCAGGCGGACCACCGGACAGGAGAGTCCGCGCTGCGCGAGGTTTTTCCGAAGCAGTTCCGGATAGGAGGTGGCGATACGCAGCCCGTTGAGCGTCTCGACCGTGAGGCCGGAATCCTTCGGCACCGCGAAGCAGAAGCGCGACCGGCCAAATTCAAGATTCATGAGTTCAGTCACCTGCGCACCGGAATCCGCCGCAAGGTCGCGACCGGTGATCCCCAGGTCAAGCACTCCGTTGCCGACGTAGAGCGCAATGTCACGCGGCCGGAGAAAAACAAAGTCGATCTCATTTTCCCGATCGGAAACGATCAGTTCCCGACCGGAGCGGGTACAGCGATACCCGGCCTCGCGCAGAAGCCGGACGGAATCTTCGGAAAGGGCCCCTTGTTGGGGATCGCCAGTTGCAGAGCCATTGAAAGTTTTCCTGTCTCAGGTGCTTGGTTTACAGATATTTGTACACGTCTTCGAGTTCGAGACCGTTGGCGATCATCATCACCTGAAGGTGGTAGAGCAGCTGGGAGATCTCCTCGGCGGTTTTCTCCCGCCCCTCATATTCCGCCGCCATCCAGACTTCGCCGGCCTCTTCAACGATCTTTTGCCGATGAAGTGCTTGCCCTTGTCAAACTCCTTCACCGTCCCGGAAGCAGGATCATGGGACGACACCTTTTCCTTCAACTCCAGAAACAGCCCGTCAAATGTTTTCATACGATCTTTTCACCCCAGAAATAAACTCTGTCGATTGTGTTTCGACGTTAATATAGCCCGGCAAATGAAAAAAACCCAAATCCGCCGGGGGGCGGAATGGCGACATTGCACAATTTTTTCGTTTTTTTGCCGTCCCCCGGTTATGTGACTTGATTTCTTCCGGAGAAGTGGCATATTAACACACTGTTGTGCGCTCATAGCTCAGTTGGTAGAGCAAGTGACTCTTAATCACTGGGTCCTGGGTTCGAGTCCCCGTGAGCGCACCATTTTTTTGTCCTGGTGAGCGAGGGTTCCCGTTCTGCGACGATCACCAGATGATCCGACTGGTCCTCCCAAAACGAAACGATCCGCAGTCCGGCCTCCGGAATGAGCTCCTCCCAGCCCGCCCGGCCGGGCGAGGAATAGGGGAACTCCACGTTCTGCATCACCCCGGCGGCGATTCCCGCCCGGACACCGCCAGTCATCAGTACACAACCGCCCGGTTCGAGCCATGAGGCGATCCGGCGGAGCATCGCGCCGTGCTCACCGATCGCGAGGTGAAAGAGGGAATCCCATGCCAGCACCCCGTCAAACCGTTCTTCCGATCGGAACTCCATCGCGTCACACCGGTGAAAAACCGCGCCGGGCGCGTTCCGGCGCGCCAGTTTCAGCAGCTCGCCGGAGAAATCCACCCCGGTCACCCGGAATCCCCGGTCGAGCAGCATCCGCGTCTGGCGCCCCCAGCCGCATCCCAGTTCTAAGATGGAACCACCTGCCGGGAGCCGGGCGATCCAGGCATCGAACGCCTGCTGTCCGTAACCGGCGGAGTCGCCCCGGCGATCCATCCGGCGAGGCGGTCGTACCCCCTCCCGCACCCGGCGGTGATGGCGAATCTGCACGGCGGCCACCGCCGCCTCGTCAGGTGTGCGGAGCACCAGGTCGTGCCGGAACGGCAGACGGAGCGTCTCGGTAAACCATTCGATTCCCGCTCCGGCAGTGCGGGGGTAAAATCCCAGTTCCGCCAGGCCGGCTTTCAACGCCGGCAGCGAACCGGCTCCGGCGGGCAGATATTCCAGGCGCGCCACCGCCCCGGAACCGTCGCCGGTCTCCAGACAGCCGCCGAAGCGGGCGGCGACCGGAGCGAGGAGATGCCGCAGTTCTTCCTGCTGTTCCGGAGATGCGGGCGGCCGCCCCGGCAGCTCGGCTTCAGGGTCCCGGATGTAGAAGAGGTCGTGCACCATGACCCCGCCGCCGACCGGCTTCTCATACCGTCCCGCCCGGAGCATGCCCAGCCGAGCGGCGACCCGGAGCGAACTTTCGTTCTCCGGGCGAATATCGGCGATCACCCGCCCTGCGTTCCGCCGCCGGAACGCGAAGTCCAGACATTCCCGTGCCCCCTCCGTCGCATAGCCGCGGTGCTGAAACTCCTTCCGCAGCATCCAGCCGATGCCGAGATGGGAGCGGCCTTCGATCTCCTCCGGAATCAGTCCGATCTGGCCGACCGGCTCGCCCGGACTCCCGCTCGACCGCCAGCCAGTGTCCACAACCGATACTGCCGGTAGCGGGCGAGCGTCCGCTCGAGCCAGCCTTGCACCTCACTTTCCGAAAACGCGTGCTCCCAGGCGTGCATCACTTCAATATCCTGCAGCATCGACCGGAGCACAGGCAGATCCGCCGGAGTCATCTCCCGCAAAATCAGCCGTTCCGTCGAAAGGATAACCCGCCCTGAAGTTTCCGCCGGATGACCGTTCACGGCCGTTCCTCCGGTCGCCCGGGCCGAAGTTTTGCTCCTGCGCGCAGAAGCGCGTTCGCGTCGACCTGGTCCAGCCCCGCCTTCGCTTCCAGCGAAACTCGAATCACCCAGAAGGGCTCCGAACCGCCGCGGAAATACTCCCCGGCCGCGGTGAAGTCAAAGTAGGAGACCGGTTCCACCGGATTCCCCGGGCGTCGCACGGCATATCCTCGGCACGCCGCAGAGGTCCGACGGTCACTGTCGGCGGGAGATTCCGCCCCTCATCGCTCCCGCACAGTTCGGCGGCCAGACACTTTGCCTCCTCGCCGCGGCAGCGTACCAGCAGGGTTACCTCCGTCAACCGTCCGAACTGAAACACCAGTGTGGTGGCTGCGACATTGCGTTCCCGGTGGTTGCCGCGGTAAACCAGAGTTTCGCCGAACATGTTGTCGTACCGCCGAAACAGATTGTACCGCTTCCGGTAGAATTTTTCCTGTCGAAAGAACTCCGACACCGTGCAGCCGAGCGTGAAATCGCAGAATTTCTCCGGAATCGGCGACAGTTGTTCAAGCACACGAGCCCGCACCATTTCCGCAGGAAAGAAGCGGTACTCCGGCGGTCCGCTGCGAAGGCGTCCGGTGCCGCTGCAGAAACGACAGGACACAAACTCCTGTTTCGCGGCTTCATCCAGAAACGCCGCGGAGTCGACAAACGACCTCATCTTTCGAACCGGTGCCAGGTTGACCCGTCCGATGCCGGCACAGCCGAAGCAGCGAACCGGAGTCTCTCTGATCGCACGATACTCCAGTTCCGCAGCATGACGCAGGAGAAATGCCGGGAGACGCGCCAAACGGAACTGCCGTTCCAGCCCCAGGCTCCCCGCCAATGCGCGGAGTCGATTGCTCATCCGAAGCGTCTCACGCCGGAAGTAATCACACCCCCAATCCTCCTCCCCGCACTCCCAGCAAAGTCCGGCATACTGCAGACAGAGACGCGCGACGGTCTCCCCGGTCTTTCGCCCCGGATACCTCGTCGAACGCCGTGACGATCCGCCGGAAAAGTCCGCGCTCTACGTCGAGCTCCGACTTCTCCACCCGAGCAAGTTCATCCACCGTGAGATTGTCAATTCTGACGGCCATGAGCCCCTCTTCCCGGCGACGCCCCCGACCTCGTACCGGAACGGGACGCCGGTCCGGCAACGACACCGACCACCCGACCGTCCGCGGTGAGCAGCGGACCACCGCGAAACCCGGGCAGAAACCGGATGTCCGTCTCCAGATGGTTCGGCCCGATTCCCGTCACCCTTCCATACCGCGCGGTGATCGCGCCGGCCTCCTCGCCCCCGCCGCAGGCGTAAACTTCGCGTCCCGGCGGCAGAACCCCGGTGCGCGTCGGAAGCGCCAGCGGCACGGGAGGCTCTCCTTCCGGCGGTTCATACCCCAGGATCACCAGATCGCGCTTCCGCGACTCCAACACCTCCCGAATCCGGAAACTCCGCCCGTTTGCATCGCATAGCGTCGGAGAGGAGAGTTCGAACCAGGTGCGGGCACTGGTGAGAATCACCGGCTGTTTCCAGAGCGTGGCAAAAAGGCTCCGCCTCTCCCGTCGGGAGAGTTCACCAGCAGAAATGCATTGCCGTTTTCCCGCGGCGTTCCCCGCGCAGCAGGCTCCTCCGCCGCCCCCGCGGGCGGCAGCAGAAGAATCGAAAGGACCACCGACAGCCGCCGCAGCCGGGAACCGAAAGCCGGAATCATCTTCCGAAAGATTTTCATTTTCATCGCACCTCTCTCCTCTCTCCGCCCCCCATCGCAGAAACGGCAGCGGTTCCGATCCGTATCCAAAATACCACAGGAAGGAGGACGTTGCAACCCGATTTGCAGCAAGCTGTGAGAGAAAAGCAACATTCCGGCAAAGTTGCACCGGCCATGGAGCAAACGCGGGGAAGTGCTGTAACGCAGAGGCCGCACCGATGTGTCCCGTTTCTCCGGCACAGAGCCTCATCCCCGGAACGGTCGGAAGTTTGCCCCTGCCCGTATACCGCAACCTCCTTCGCTTTCAATGCGGCGGAAACAAAAGCCGCTGCTCAAAGCGCTCCCCATCGCCCCACTCCTCGCGGTCGAAACGACGCAGAGGAGAGCTTCTCCCCGGGCCGCGGCACAATGTTCGAAATCACCGAAACGGGAAGAGGGCTAGAAATATCGCCCGGAAAGGCGGCGAATCAGGCGGAAATAGCTCCAGGCCAGCGGAATCAAAGCGCCGATCCACGCGGCGGGATTGGAGAGACAGACACCGGCGTAACCGAACCACGCCCCCAGCAGAGGCGCGCCGAACGAGCGCACAAAAAGTTCACTCACCCCCGCCATCATGGGCACGAAAGCATATCCCATTCCCTGCAGAGCGTTGCGGTAGATAAAAAGCAATCCGAGCAGGACGTAGAATCCCCCGTTGGTTACCATGTAGATGCGGACCAGATGGACGATCTCCGTCTGGCCGTCGCCGAGGAACAGAGCGGTGAACTGCGGGCAGAACACGATTACGACAATTCCGATTCCTATCGCGAACACCGTCGAAAGCTTCATGCAGGCATTCACCCCATGGCGAACCCGGCTGTAAAGTTTTGCCCCGTAGTTCTGCGCGGCAAAGGTCGCCACCGCAATGCCGATGGAGAATCCGGGCTGAACCGCGATCTGGTCCACCTTCGCCGCCGCGGTGAACGCGGCGATCGTCGTTGAACCGAACCGGTTCAGGACTGCCTGCAAGACGATCACACCGACCGCGGTGATGGAGAACTGAAACGCCATCGGCAGGGCGATTCGGAGATGCTCCCAGGCGAATTTCCAGTCAAAGTTCCAGTCGTCGCGTCGCAGATGAAGCAACCGGAAATGGCGGCGGGCATAGCGGTAACACCAGAATCCGGCCGCAAACTGAGATACCACCGTTGCCCACGCCGCACCGGCCACCCCCATGTCGAACCAGAGGATGAAAATGAAATCCAGTACGATATTCAGCACCGAAGCGATGATGAGGAAGATGAGCGGCGTCCTGCTGTCGCCGAGCGCACGGATAATGCCGGAGATCAGATTGTAGAACACCGTCGCACCGATGCCGATAAAGATGGCAGAAAGATATCCGCTCGCGCCGTCGAAGATGTCTTCCGGCGTATTCATCATCCGCAGCAGCGGACGGGTGAGCAGCACGCTGGCCACCGTCGCAACCAGCGACACCCCGGCACAGAGGATGGTGGCGGTTGCGATCGATCGCCGCACTCCCCGATGGTCCTTCGCCCCGAACCGCTGTGCGGTGATCACCGTCACGCCCCCGGTGAACCCGAAAAAGAAACCGAGCACCAGAAAACAGAGCGGCCCGGTCGCGCCCACCGCCGCCAGCGCCTGCACGCCGATCGTGCGGCCGACGATCACCGTGTCGGCGATATTGTAGAGCTGCTGAAACACGTTGCCGATCAGCAGCGGAATGGTGAACATCACGATCAGCCGCAGCGGGCTGCCGACAGTCATATCCTGGGTCATGAAAAATCCGGGTGTTCTGAAAAAATGTCTTTGGGAAAGTAATTCCGCATAAAATAACGCTACCCGTCCCCGCTTTCAAGGAGCACTTGATAAAAAAAATGGTGTTTTCCCGCGGATTCCGTCGGTCGGAATTTGCAATCGGACCATTCCGACTGTACATTGGGTATTTGTCTTCAATCAACAACTCCACAACGATAATGGATTTTACTGTCATGAGCAACACACAGACCGTCCGAACCCGTTTCGCCCCGAGCCCGACCGGCTTCATGCACGTGGGCAACCTCCGCACCGCCCTCTATGCCTTCCTGCTGGCGAAGTCGCAGGGCGGGAAATTCGTCCTGCGGATCGAGGACACCGACCGCAACCGCTATGTCGAAAACGCGGTCGAGGTGATTTACCGCACCCTCGAACAGGCGGGCCTTCCTCACGATGAAGGCCCGGACGTCGGCGGCGATTTCGGTCCCTACATCCAAAGCGAACGCAAATCGATCTACCTCGCCTACGCCGAGGAGCTGGTCCGGCGCGGCGCGGCCTACTACTGCTTCTGCGACAAGACCGAAGAGCACGACGGCGACGAGGAGAGCGCCTCCACCGGCTACGACGGCCGCTGCCGCAACCTCTCCGAAGCGGTGGTGAAACAGCACCTCGCCGACGGCAAGCCCTACGTCATTCGCCAGAAGATCGACAAGGAGGGAGTCAGCACCTTCGACGACCTCGTCTTCGGCAGCATCACCATCGAGAACAAGGTGCTTGACGACCAGATCCTCATCAAACGCGACGGCATGCCCACCTACAACTTCGCCAACGTGGTCGACGATCACCTGATGCAGATCACCCACGTGGTGCGCGGTTCGGAATACCTCCCTCCACCCCCAAGTACAATCTGCTCTACACCGCCTTCGGCTGGGAGATTCCGCAGTATGTCCACCTGCCGCTCATCATGGGGCGGAGCGAGGACGGCACCATCGCCAAGCTCTCCAAGCGGCACGGGTCGGTGAGTTTCGAAAATCTCGTCGCCGAAGGATACCTCCCGGAAGCGATCGTCAACTACATCGCCCTGCTCGGCTGGTCCCCGAAGAACGACCGCGAAATCTTCCCGATGCCGGAACTGATCGAAACCTTCAGCATCCACGGGCTCAACAAATCCCCCGCGGTCTTCGACTACGGCAAGCTCAAGTGGATGAACGGCGAATACATCAAGGCGATGGCGCCGGAGGAGTTCGCCCGCAGAAGCTTTCCCTTCAGCGGACTCGAAGGAACTCTCCTCGCGGAGAAGTGGAACAGAATCGCACCGCTCCTCCAGCAGCGCGTCGAAAAACTCGATGAGATTCCGGAGAAGATCGCCTTCCTCCGTGCGCTGCCCGAATATGGCGTCGACTTCTTCTGCAACAAGAAGAGCAAATCCAATCCGGAGATCGCGAAAACGATCCTCAACGATCTGCTCCCCGCCTGCGAAGCGCAGCAGGAGTGGAGTGCGGAAGCGCTCAGCGCCCTCTTCACCACCTACGCAACGGAACACGGTATGAAACTCGGACTGCCGATGTGGGGAGTCCGGATCGCCGTCTCCGGCTGCCTGGTCACCCCCGGCGGCCCGGCGGAGATCATGGAGATTCTGGGGAAAGAGGAGTCGCTCCGCCGCATCCGGCTCGCGCTCGGCAAGCTCTGAGCCTGCGTCAGGAAAAGAGCAGGTGGAGGAGCATTCCCGCCGCGGCGGAGGAGAAGATCACCCCCATGATGCTCATCTTGCGGTAGTAGAGCACCAGTCCGGAGCCGATCAGCACCGGGAACATCTCCCAGCAGACGGAGAACGCCCCGGCATAGGCTTCCGGACTGCCCACCAGCTTCCGGACGAAGTAGTCGATCGGAATTTGTTCGGAGAAGATCGACATGCCGAGGCAGGCCACCAGCGCGGAGGCCACCAGAGCCACCGTCACCGGCTTCACACCGAACATCAGACTGCGCACCAGGCGGCTCTTCTCCCCCCTTCTGGTAGAAACGGGTCGCCAGCGACATCAGGATCATCGACGGCGTCAGCAGCCCGATGGTGGCGGCGAGTCCGCCCGCCCAGCCCGCCTGCCGGAAACCGAGGAACGTGGCCAGGTTGACGCCGATCGGCCCGGGGGTGATCTGTGACACCGCCATAAAGTTGCCGAGCTCCTCCAGCGTCAGCCACTGCCGGGCGGTGACCAGTTCGTCGATGTAGAACTGCAGCAGACTGCCGCCGCCGTTGAGGCAGAGCAGTCCGAAACCGCAGAAGAGCAGGAAAAGTTTCAGCAGAATCATTTCGCCTCCTTCTCTCCCAGTTCACTGCCCGGCGGCATCTTCCGGCAGATCAGCATGCAGTAGACCACGCCGAAGAGGAGTCCTCCGCCGATCAGCCAGCCCGGATTCATGTGGCCGACCAGAATCAGCAGCAGACAGGCGAAGAAGAGCACCTTCTGCACCGGATTGCCCACCGACCCGCGCCAGATGCGGAGCATCGCCACGAAGGTGAGCGCGGTCATCGCGGTCCGCACCCCGGCGAACGCCCCGGCCAGCAGCGGGTGGCCGATCGGAATGAGATCGAATCCCATCGCCACGAGCGAAATCACCAGAAACGACGGTGTCGCCACTCCGGTGAGCGCGGCAAACGCGCCGGGGGAATCCCGCCACCCGGAATCCGGCGTAGATCGCGACGTTCCCCGCCGTCAACCCGGGCACCACCTGAATCAGGGCGAGCATGTCGGAGAGTTCCCCGTCACGGAGCCAGTGGTATTTCCGGACAAACACCTCCTCCGCCACCAGCAGAATAGCGAAGCCGCCGCCTACCACGAAGAGGGCAATCTTGAAGAACTCCCAGAAGAGCACCCGGCAGAGTTTCCACCGGGAGGAGGCGGGAAGAGGCGGCTCCGGCGACTGAATCGTTGTTTCCATCTTTCGGTATCCATCAAAAAAAATTCCGGGCGGCTCCGGTGCGCTGCCGGAATCCGCCGCGGGTGAATGCGGATGATTCATCTATAAAACGTAACACCACTTTCCCCGTTTGTCAACCACTCGAGGAACGTTCTCCGGGGAAACCCTCCCCGGCGTTCCCCTGCCTTGACAAGCCTGTGGTTCGATGCTATGTTTTAAAAAAATCAACATAACGCTCATCCCCCAGGAAAAGGACACAAAATCTGTCATCATGAGCGCAAAAAAACTGTACGTCATCGCCAACTCTCACATGGATCCCATCTGGCTCTGGCGACTGCGCGAGGGCCGCTCCACCTGGCTCAACACCTGCCGCTCGGTCGTACGGATGCTGAAAAAATATCCGTTCCTCAAATTCTGCCGCTCATCGAGCAGTTGCTACGAGTGGCTTGAAGCGTGCGACCCGGCGCTCTTCGCCGAGATCAGGGAACTGGTCGACGCAGGGCGCTGGGAGCCGGTCGGCGGTTGGATCGAACAGTCCGACACCATCATCACTCCGGGCGAAGTTCTGTTCCGGCAGGCGGAGTTCGGCAAGCGGTACTTTCGGGAAAAGTTCGGCAAAGAGGTCAGGATCGGCTATAGCGTCGACGCCTTCGGCCAGAATGCGGGACTGCCGAAGATCCTGAAAACGACCGGCTTCGACCGCTACGTCTTCATGCGTCCGATGGCGGAGGAGAAAACCATGCCCTATCTCTTTCGCTGGCGCGGCGACGACGGCAGCGAAGTGCTCACGCTGCGCATCCGGCTGGCCTACTGCACCCCTGCCCGGCTGGCAGAAGAAACAGGAGCTGTTCGACTGGATCGATCAGCTCTTCGCGGAGGGAGACGAGCATCAGACCTTCTTCTTCGGCGTCGGCGACCACGGTGGCGGCATCTACGAAAAACAGTTGAACTGGCTGCTCGAAGCCGCGGAAACCCGCGCCATCGAATTCTCCACGCTGGAACACTATTTCGACGTGATCGAGACGCTGGATCTGCCGGTCTGCGAAGGGGAACTCACCCACCATTCCCCAGGCTGCTACGCCGCGGTCTCCACGATCAAACGGCAGCTCGCTTCCGCCGAACGGACCCTGTTCAAAGCGGAGAAACTGGTTCTGGAATCCCCGGCCCGATGCCGCGGCTGACACAAAGAAGCTGGACGACGCATGGAATCAGTTGCTTTTCAACTACTTTCACGACATCTACCCCGGAACTGCCGTAAAGCGGGCGTTCGACGGCGAAGTGCGCGACCTCACCGGGTACGCCCGGTGGATCGCCTCCCTCGATTCTGGAGAAACGGCTCGGCCGTTACGCTGCACAGGCGAAAAGCGATTTTCTGAGTGAGGGCGGCGTTCTGCTCTGGAATCCGCTCCCGGTTCCGGTACGGGCGGTGTTCGGGTTCGACACCTTCTCCGATCCGAACTGCAACGGGAAGAACTTCAACGCGCTGCGCGACTGCGACGGCAATGTGATTCCACTTCAATTTCTCCGCCCCGCCACCTCTTATGGCCCGAACAACGCCTGGGGCCGGGCCACGGCAGTGGTGGATCTTCCGCCTTCCGGTCTGCGGACTTTCGCCTATACGTATGAGAAAACCTCCGCCGCCACGCTCGGCTTCGAGCGTCAGCAAACGGCTTTCCGCCGGATCACCTTCCCGATCATCACCGACGTCGGCGACACCTGGGGGCACGGCCTTGCCCGCCTCGGAGAAACTGCCGGCGAAGCGGAATTCGTCGGATTCGAGGAGATCGACAACGGCCCGGCGGCCAGCTGCCTGCGCGGACGTTACCGCTGGAAAGACTCCGAATTCAAATTGGATCTCTTCGCCTATGCGGGCATTCCGGAACTCTTCGCCCGCTGGAACGCCGAATGGCGCGAAAAGGATGACACGGTAAAACTCAGCTGGCGGACCGGGATCGAAGGCGGAGAATTTCTCACCGGTCAGGCCGCCGCCCTGCTCGCCCGCACTCCGGACGGGTTCGAACAGCCGTTTATCGACTTCGTCGCCGCAGCGGGAAATGACGGCAAAACCTCCGGCATTCTCGCAGAGGCGCTCCACAGCTACGACTCCTTCGGCAGTGGAGAGCTGCGGCTCACGCTGCTGCGGCCGGTCTGCTACGCGGAACACCTTCCCCACCGTCCCCATGGCGACGAAGGCTATGCCGACCTCGGTGAAGCGGAGCAGGAGTTCTGGATCAGCGACGGTCGTCCCGCGGCGGAGCTGCCAGCCACCGCCCGGGAACGGCTCTGGGGCGCAGAACACCTGGAGATCACCGCCGCCTCCGACGGCACGAAGCTCCGGCGCACCGTCTGGAGCATCGAACCGCCGTCGGCAGTCGCTCTCTGCCAGAATGACCGGGAAATCCGCCTCTGGAACAGTTCCACCGCGTCAAGCAGGATCCGGATCTGTCGCGACGGGGTCGAAATCGCCTCCCGCCTTCTGGCTCCGGCGGAAGTACGCGCATTCCCGCTCGACTGACGAACCCGGAACCACCTTCCAAGCTCGTTCGGAGCTCAGGGCTGGTCAAGCCGGAAACGGAAGAATTCCGCAAAAACCGCAGGGATGTCGGTATTCTCCATCACACCGCTAAACCGGTCGGCTCCGGGGCCGAAAGCGAATACATCGACCGCCGTCCCGGTATGCCCCAGAGACGAATAGGAGAGGAAGGGACGCCGGGGATTTTCCCTGATTCGGCGCAGCGGCGATTCCTCCGGTCTCGTGGTCGGCGGTGACCACCACGAGTGTGTCCGGGTGCGCCAGCGCAAAATCGAGCGCCGCACGGGCGAGAAAAATCGACCGAAAGCACACCGTGCGCGGTGCGGTCCGGATCATTGGCATGCCCGCCCCGGTCGGGATCGCACCCCTCCACCATCAGGAAAAATCCTTCCGGATCGGCGTTGAGCCGGTCGCACAGAACGGCAGTGAACTCCGCAAGCAGTTCCGGATCGCTCCAGTCATCGACGAATCCGAACACCGGCCGGTCCGCCGGAATTCCCCGCAGCGCTTCTGGCACGGCAACCTGCATGTATCCGGCGGCGCGGAGCTCCGCGATCAGGTCGCGTTCATCCCGACGACTGCCGCCGGCCTTTTCCGGCAGAAAGGGACGAGCTCCGGCTCCGATCAGAGCCTGTACGCCGCTCGAAGTTATGTCGGCGGCAATCTCCTGTGTCATCTTCCGGCTCGGCACATGCGCCAGAAACGCCGCCGGAGTCGCCCCGGTAAGCTGGTCGGAAGTCATCACTCCGACAGCCCTGCCGGTGGCGCGCGCCAGCTCGGCCACACTCCGGCACCGCTTTCTGTCCGGCGTCATGCCGACCATGCCGTTGCAGGTCTTCCGGCCGCAGGCGAGTGCGGTACCGGCGGCAGCGGAATCGGTGACCCGGCGGTCTGCCGACGCGGTACGCGCCAGTCCACGCACCGGAAACTGTTCGAAGGAGAGCCGTCCCGGCGCCCCATGGGCATGAAGTGAGGCAAAATTAATCGCCCCCTGCCCCATACCGTCGCCGATGATGAGGATAATGTTGCGCGGCACACCCCCACGCGGAATCGCGGCGAGTTTCGCAGCGTCGACCGGTGCGGCCGCCGGATGATCTTTCCGCAAAGTCTGCAACGGTTCGGCCGCGGCAGCCGGCCGGAGAGACGCGGCAACCGAACACAGCACCGCGACGAAGAAAAAGCGCATCAATCCATTCATTCTCGATTCTCCTGAATCAGGTTCTGGAATCAATATATCCGGATTCACGCCGATTGCAACCGCAGCCGGAAGAAAAGCGATTTGATTTTCGTGAGAAACCCCGCTTGCCGTCTGATTTTACCGGCAGAAATTCACTGGAAAAACAAAATTGGAGGATTTTTTTCAAAATATTCCGGAAATGCGTTTGCATTCCGGCGGATGCTGGCTATAGTGAGAAATGCGGGAGCCCGGGCGACCCGGCTCCGGCAAGATCATCAACAAGCAAGGAGGACCCTGCAAATGGTTACTGGAATCGTGTTGGTCAATGTGGAACGCGCCATGATCCGCACCGTGATCGAAGACCTCATGAAGATCGACGGCGTGTCCGAAGTGTACGCCGTGGCCGGCGAATACGATCTGGTCGTGATGATCCGCGTGCAGAGCAATGCCGAACTGGCCGATATCATCGCCTCCCGCATGACCCACGATATCAACGGCATCATTCATACCAAGACGCTGGTGACACTGAACGCCTATTCCAAGCTCGATCTGGAGAAGATTTTCCTCGGCAAATAACCGCCGGTTACAGATTGTCTCCGAAGCGGCCGGAAAAAAACCGGCCGCTTTTTTTCATGCGCCGCTTGCCAAACGACCGGGGTGACGGTAGATTATAACAGGATTCGTTTTCACATTCACATCCAACGACGGGAGTTCAATCCATGCGGTATCGATTTCTTCTTCCGCTTCTGGCCGGTCTTGCGGCGCTCGTGACCGGCTGTGCCGACCCGGTGGTCTTCGCCGAGGTCTTTCAGCAGCAGCAGGGGCAGAAGCTCTACACGCGCTACAACCTCTGGTACACAGATCCGGACAACATCAGCTGTCTCAACATTCAGGAAGGCTCCCTGACTGCCGATCGGGACCGAAATCGAACCGGTCGGCACCGACGCGTGGAGCAACGCCATCACCTTCCGGGATACCGCCGGAAACGAATATACCATCAAGTTTGATCCGGGATACCGGCTCTGCTCCATGCGCGACTTCATCGCCTACACCTTCACCACCGAACCGGTCGAACAGCTGCTCGCCGATGTGCCGGAGAAAACCCGGGAACGCATCCGGCGCGGCGAGGCGGTTCCCGGCATGAACCGGCAGGAGGTTATTTTCGCCTATGGTCCGCCGCCGAGCTGCCGTACGCCGAACCTGCGCAACGAAAGCTGGCTCTACTGGATCACGCCAACCCAGACGGTCCGCGTGGTGTTCCGCGGGGACACGATTCGTAACATTTTCAACATCAACAAACAGAGATAACCCCCATGGCCGTGCCCACCTTCCATGCGGCGGAACTCGCCGCAGCCACCGGCGGTGTCTGGCGTGGAAACCGTTCCCCGTCGAATGTTGTCCGGGGAGTCGTCACCGACACCCGTCGTTCCGCGACCGGGGCGCTCTTTCTGGCTCTGGTGGGGGAACGGTTCGACGCCCACGATTTTCTCCGGGATGCGATCTCCGGCGGCTGTGCCGCGCTCTGCATCGAAAAAAAACGGGCGACAAAGCTGCCGCCGGAGTGCTCCGTCCCGGTGCTGGAGGTGGATGACACGCTGATGGCCTACCGCGACATCGCGCATTTTCACCGCCTCCGCTTTCCATCGCTTCGGCTGGTCGCCGTCACCGGCAGTGTCGGAAAAACCAGCGTAAAGGAGATGCTCCGGGCGATCTTTGAACGGGCGGCAGGCCGGGATGCGGTGCTCCATACCGAGGGCAACACCAACAATCAGGTCGGCGTTCCGCAGAATCTGCTCCGGCTGGAGGAGCGCCACCGGTACGCCGTCATCGAGGCGGGCACCAACCATCCCGGAGAAATCGAACCGCTGAGCCGTTGCGCCGCGCCGCAGATCGGGCTGATCAACTCCATCGCGCCCTGCCATCTCGAATTTCTGGGCAGCCTCGCGGGAGTGGCGCGGGAAAAGGCCCATCTCTTCGACGGCCTGCCGGGAAACGGCTGCGCGGTCATTCCGCGGAATTGCCCAGAGGTGGAAATTCTGGAGAAGGCGGCGGAGAAGTGTGCCGAAGTGCTCCGTTTTGGAGAAACGCTGGATTGTGACGTGACTGCCCGCTATCTCGGCGGCCGACTCACTGGAAGCTGCTTTGAACTGACCTTTCCCGGCGGGGGAGCGGTTCACGGTGGAGTGGCCGCTGGCCGGGCGGCATCAGGCGGTCAACGCCGCCGCCGCGGCGTGCGCCGCCCTCGCGGCGGGGATCTCTCCGGCAGTCATAATGGCCGGACTGGCAGACACCCGGCTGCCTGGTATGCGCACGAAGATCACGGAACTCGGCGGCGTCACCTATGTGAACGACGCCTACAACGCCAATCCCGGCAGCATGCGGGCTAGCTTCGACTGGCTCGCGGAATTCGCTGACCCGGAGAAACTGATTCTCGCACTCGGGGAAATGCGGGAACTGGGGCGAAATTCGGCGGCGGAACACGCCGCTTTGCTGGAGCTGGCCCGGAGAACGTTTCCGGGAGCGCGGATTCTCACGGTCGGCGGAGCATTTGCTCCGATGACCGGGGTGGAACATTTTACCAATGCCGCCGACGCCGCGCCGCGCCTTGCGGAAATGGCCGGAACGGGAGATCTCGTTTTTGCCAAGGGTTCCCGCGGCATTGCCATGGAACTGGCCCTGCCCGAAGCGGCGCGCTAGTTTGGAGAGAGAGGAGAAACGGTCATGATTACATCATTTGAAGAGGCGCTGGGAGAACTTTTCATCACTGCGCGCGGTCTCGGCGGCCCAGCGCGGGGACGCGTGATCAATGATTCACGCAAAGTTCTGCCGGGAGATATCTTCGTGGCAATTCCGGGAGCGCATTTTGATGCGCATGACTTCATTGATCAGGCGATCAATGCACGCGCCCAGGTGATCGTGCATGAGCGGAATCTGAAACACTACCATGAGAAAACCACCTACATCCAGGTGACCGACGCCGGCCGGGCCTATTCCCGGCTGATGCGCGACTTCTGCGACCGTCCCGACGAGCGGGTCAAACTGATCGGAGTCACCGGCACCAACGGCAAGACCACCACCTCGTTTCTGGTCGAACACATCTTCCGCAACGCCGGTGAGCCATGCGGACTGATTTCGACAGTCGAATATCGCGACGGAAAAATCGTCACTCCGGCAACGCACACGACGCCCGATGCGGGCGTGCTTTTTCCACTGCTGTCGGAAATGCGGCGCAACGGCATGCGGGCAGCGGCCATGGAGCTCTCCAGCCACGCGCTCTGGCAGGGGCGGGTGGACGGTGCAAAATTCCGGACGACCATCTTCACCAATCTGACCGGCGAACACCTCGACTATCACGGTGACATGGAGCACTACTATCAGGCAAAAAAACTTTTCTTCACCCGGCTGATGGCGGTCGACGGCACCGCGGTCATCAACATCGACGACGAATACGGCCGGCGGCTGGCGCGGGAAATTTCCACGCGGAACATCCTCACCTTCGGGAAGAATTCCGCGGCGGACTGGAATCTCACCGAAATTGAGCTAGAAGCTGACGGCTCCCGCTTCCGACTCCAGAGCGAGAACGAAGCGTTCGACGTCGCCACCAATCTGATCGGCGAACACAATGTGCACAATCTTGCCGGAGCCATTCTCGCCGCGCTCGATTACGGACTGACGCCGGCCCAGATCGACCGGGCGTTGTCGCGTCCGATCCGGGTGCCCGGGCGGCTGGAAAAATTCACCGCCGCCAACGGTGCGGCGTTCTATGTGGACTATGCGCACACCGATGACGCGCTGGCCAACGTGCTCTCGATTCTGCGAAAAAATCGCGAAGGGGCGCCTGCTTGCCGTCTTCGGAGCCGGCGGCAATCGAGACCGGACCAAACGCCCCCGAATGGGGAGGAAAGCGGCGGAATTCGCCGATCTGCTGATCGTCACCAGCGACAATCCGCGCAATGAAAATCCGGAAGCGATCATTCGGGAGATCGTCGCCGGGATTCCGGCGGGAACCGCGTTCGAAACGGAACCGGACCGCCGCAAAGCCATCCGCAGGGCGGTAGAGCTGGCCGGACCGGGCGACGTGGTGTTGATCGCCGGAAAAGGTCACGAAAACTATCAGGAGATCGCCGGGAAACGGTATCACCTCGACGACCGCGAAGTGCTCAAGGATCTGCTGTAAGAGAGGAAACCCGATTACAGCAGCAGAACCATGGATCCGGCAAGGATGAGCAATCCGCCGACGACCACCTGCCAGTCCAGCCGTTCATGCAGAATCAGGACGCCGAGAAAAATGGTGATGGCGACGCTCAGCTTGTCAATGGGCGCCACCTTGGAAGCCGGCCCGGATTGGAGCGCCTTGAAGTAGAAGAGCCATGACAGACCGGTGGAGATGCCGGAAAGGACCAGAAAAAGCAGAGAATATCCGGAGACGCTCCGAATCCTGGTGCTGCTGCCGGAAACCAGGACCACCGCCCAGGTGATGACGAGGATCACCGCAGTACGGATGGCGGTGGCCAGATTGGAGTCGACATTCCGGACGCCGATCTTGGCAAGAATTGCGGTCAACGCGGCGAAAACCGCGGAGAGGACGGCATAATATTTCCACACAGTACTTTCTCCGAATCAAAAAGGTTCCCATATAAGATAGCATCAGAATTGCGGAAAACCAGCCGCCGGGCTGGCAAAAGACCGCGCGCCATGCTATTTTAACGGAAAACAATCAGAGGATGGATTTCCGCATATGAAAATCGTCGACGACACATTGCTTGCCGAACTCCTGAAGAAGGCCGCTGCGGCACCCCGGCGCCGGACCAATTACAACCTCCACGATTCCACGGAAGAGCCGACCAACCGACTGCTCAACGCCATGCAGCCGGATACCGTCATCGCTCCGCACCGCCATCCGGACAAGTGGGAGCTCTTCGCCCTGCTCTCCGGCCGGATCGGCGTCTATTTATACGACAACGAAGGCGGCGTGACCGAAACGGTCACATTGGGCGACGGTGTCCAGGTGGTGGAAATTCCGCCGAATGTGTGGCACAACTTTGTTGCGCTGGAGCCGTCGGTCGCGCTGGAGGTCAAACCCGGCCCCTACGCACCGCTCGCGCCGGAAGATGCGGCCCCCTTCCCCGGCGTCCGTCCGGAGGATTCCGCACAGTGATGCCGAAGCGGAATCTGCTGCGCCTCTACCTGCCGGTCGCGGCGATTGCGGCCGCGGCGCGGCTGTGGGTCTACGCCTCCTGGCTGGAGTCTCCGCTGCGCTGGTTCCACCAGGTGCCGGGACTGGACATGCAGACGCTGCTGGAATTCGGGCGGCGCCTGGTGGACGGCATCGGTCTTTTCACCCTCCACCGGACGCTGGTCGCAGGTGTCTGGCTCGCCAACGGCGGCGCACATCATGTCGAATGTCTCGCCGCGATACAATGTGTACTCGGCATTCTCTCCGCCCTGCTCGTCACCCGGATCACGTTTCACCTCTCAGGGAAGAGGAGCTGGGCGCTGGCGGCCGGAATCGTAACCGCGCTCTACAGTCCGGCCCTGATGTACGAAGTGACGATGCTGCAGGAGAGCATCGTCACGTTCGCGGTTCTGCTCAGTTTTGCGGGCTGGCTCCGGGCGCGGGAGAGGCGTTTTGTGCCCGTCCGCGCCGTCACCGCCGGAATTCTGCTCGGACTTGCCACCATCGGGCGACCGACTGCCCTGCTCTGGGCGGGCTGTGCGGTGGTGTTCAGCTTTCCGCCCTTCCGGCGGGGGAGTTCCATCCAGCGCGGCCTTCTGGTTGCCGCGGGCAGTGTCGGGCTCTGGCTGTCCGTCGGACTGCTGAACCAGGTTCACACCGGAAGTTTCAATCCCTTCTTCAACGTATTTCCTTACGCGGCAACGGTCAATGCAGCCCCGGCGGCTCCCGTCTCCGCCCCCCGCCGACGGAGGGACCTGAGACGCCCCCCCCTCCCCCTCCCCTCTTGGAAACCGCTCCTGCGTATCGGGAGAAACGCGCTGCTGCGGATTCCGTTGCTTTTTTGCTCGGATGAAATTCCGGACAATCTCAACTTCTACTTCATCCGGCAGGAAATCCCCCCGCTTCGTTTTCTGCCGGGGCCGGAACTGCTGATTCCTGCCGCGGTGGCCGGAATTCTTCTTCTGGTCGGCTCCGGTCGGATACTGCGGCGGGAGGGGTTGGTGCTTCTGATTGTTGCGACACTGGCGCCGCCTCTCTGCGGCCTGCATCCGGTCGGGCGTTACCGACTGCTGCTCTACCCGTATTTCGCGATTCTCGCGGTGTATGCGTTCAGCTGGATGACCTTCCGGGACGGCTGCCGCGCCGGATGCGCATCGTCATCGGTTCAGGAGTGCTGGTGGCGGTGTTCGGAGCGAATCAGGCGCTGGGGACCGGCTCTTTTCTGCGCAGCACCGATTTTGTTGCATGGGGAATTGCGGCGGAGTATCCATCTGGACGGCCGACGGCAGTTTTCGATGCGAAGCTTCGGCCAGGCGCTGGCGCGAAGCGGCGGCCGGAACCAGTCGGCGGCGGTCAATCTGCTGACGCGACTGATCGGGCTGCGGCAGTTTGACGCGGCGCTGACGCTGGCGCGGCGGGAGCTGGAAGTCTCCGGAGTCAATCACTCTTTGATGCACTACTATGCGGGCTTGAGTCTGCTTGGGGGGGGCGCCCCGCGGAGGCGTCGGGGGAATTTGCGGCCAGCCGCCCGGAAGAGATTGCGCCACTGGCGGGGAAGCTGCACTTCTTCCGGGGGAAGCGGAGCGGTTGCGGGGAAACAAGGAGAAAGCGTTTTTGCATTACCGCACCGCGCTGTCCTGTCGGTTGACGCCGGAACTGAGAAAAAGGATTGAAGATATGCAAAGGAAGCTGATTTCTCCGGAGAAATCCGACACCTCCGGATTCATTTCACCTTGATATTTGGACTTTTGATATATATTGATAGAAACCGATCTGGGGGTGTTCCGGATTCGACCGGCCCGGTTGGGTGTTGACTGCATGCCGAGGATGATCGTTGGCCTCGTAAAACATCGGTCAAAACGATAACTGCGAACGAAGAGTTTGCTCTGGCGGCTTAATTCCCGCCACGCTGTCGTCCCTGAGGAGTGCTAGGGGATCATGGCGTCAATCAGCGCTCTGGCTTTGAACAATCGTCTTTCGGTTCAAAGTGAGATAAAAGGAAAGAATAGTCTGGAGCCAGGCCTGCTCATCGGCTTCGGCAAAGGACGATAAAAAGCAAAGATGAAATAAGCATGTAGACGTCCTCATTGGACCTCGTCGGCACGCGGGTTCGACTCCCGCCACCTCCACCATTTTTAAGCTCAAAAACGGGGATTCTTCCCCGTTTCTTCCCCATAAAGTTCGCATGTCGGGCTTTTGTGTGCTATATTGCGCCATAATCTGTCAGAACAGGTTATCAGAATGAACGCAGGAAGCAGGATCAAAAACCGGATGCAGAAACTCCACGGAACACTCAGAAGAAAAAATAACCGGGGGCCTTTCTATTACCGCCTCACGGTGGCCAACGGGATACGAAAAGAATTTGCGTTGAAAACAACCGATGAACTCGAAGCACTTCAACGCGCAGAAGAGCTGGATTCCATCTGGACTGCACAAACAATGGATGTGGCTGTCGCTCAAATCAACGCCATGAAAGGTTTTTCCCGACAAGCGCAAATGTTGCCGCTTTCAGAAGGATGGGCTAAATATGAAATTCATCCGGAACGTGCAACTCCGCATACCGTCAGCGAACAACTCTCTTACAAGACAACGTATGAAGATTTTGTTGCATTTGTTACAACTCCAGGAAAGCATCATACAGTCATTACCTCTGTAGCAGAATTGAACAGCAAAATCGCAGAAGAATACGCGAGCTTCCTGAAATCCCAAGCACAAGCTGTTGATACCCATAATCGCAAAATCAAACGTTTGCGGAAGATATTTGACTGCCTCAAAGACTATTACTCCGGAGAAAATCCGTTTCGATCTAAAAACATTGTTACGTAATGCCAGAGAGGAACAGGACACCATTGTAAGGCGACAGGCGTTCAGCAAGGAACAGGAGCAGCGGCTTCGCGAAGTTCTTGCCGATGACAAATACCATGTCATAAACAAACCGGAAATCCGTGTCATCTACTACATCGGCATGTTCACCGGGCAACGTCTGAAAGACTGTGTTCTGCTGCAATGGCAGAACGTCGATATGGAACGCCGGCGAATCTGGGTAAAGCAGTTCAAGACCGGCAAGGAGGTGACCATTCCGATGGCCGCCGAGCTGTATGCTGTACTTGAGGAAGCGCGGACCTGGAAAGAGGATCAATATGTCTGCCCGAAATCCGCCGCCAGATACAATAAGGTGGATCGAAACGGCAAAAGCGTAGGAGTCAATCTGATCAACATCGACGTTTTACGTGTGATCCGCTGGATCGGCCTGGAACCGTCAGTTGCTGTTCCCGGACGCAGTAAAAAGATGACGGTATATGGGTTTCACTCTCTCCGCCACGCATTCGCGAGTTTCTGTGCCGAGGCTGGCGTGCCAAAGGCGGTTCTACTTTCTATTCTCGGGACCGATTCTGAGATCGCAGACAAATATTACACCCACGTCGGTGATGCCGCCCAGCAACAGGCGATTGATGCGGTCAGCGGAACCATGAACGGAAAGAGCGACCGAGATAAAATCAATGAGGTTTTAACCCTGCTCAATGATAATCCAGAGCCCACCCGCGAGCTGTTGCGACAGATTCGAACACTATTACGTGGCTAAAGACTTTTCCTATATTCCTCGTCTGACAGAGATTTGGCGTTTTGTTCTGCCTCGGTTAGTAACGAATTCAATTTCTCGCGTATCACTGGAGGCAGCGCTTCGCGGTCGCCATCTTTGAGTTTATCAATTAAATCATACAGGGCATGGATAGCATATTGTCTCTCAGACAAATGTATAGTAGTGTTTATTTCATTATAGCAGTCAAGTTTTAGTCCAGAGGTAAATACAAGCTCAATGCTACCGATTATCTTTCCGATTTTCATTATCTCGTCAAAATCATGTGGTGACGGGTTCTCAATCACACATTTTTCGCTTGTTTGGTCGCGTTTATTACGTGCATCAGAATATGGTGATAAAGACAACTTGCGCTTGGCCAATTTGCTTTTAAGCCATTCTTCGGAATGGGGATTGACATTAAAAAGAAATTTTTCTTACAATCGTTTTAGCAGGAATTACTTTCGAGCCTCCTATCCACTCCATGTTACGGGTTCGGATAGTATTAAAATGATGATATGGCTCAAGTTGCGGTAGATTCCATTTTCCCTCCCATTGACGCCCTTCTCCATATTTATTCGGCATTAACATTGCGGCCCGTAAAGTGAGTTCATCGGAATTTCCTTCTCTTTCAAGCAAACATTGAATTGCATGAATATTGTTACGTGTTGCGAGCCTTCGCAGTTTCGCTTCTTTCTCTTCCTTGGTAAGCTTAGGTGCATTCTTGATTTTTTCTACACGCTTAGCTTCATCATCACGGTTTGGTATACATTGTAGCCCCAAAGCAAGTTTCAATATCTGATTGATTTGAGGAACCGTATTGGGACTTTTCAACAAAAAGAATTCTTTCCTTCCCGATTGATCATGTACAACATAATGTACACTAACGGCGGCCACGAAACGAAAAAACTCCTTGAAGGCCAGTTTTTTTACGAAGAATCGGACTGGGATTTTTCTTACACCAACGGTTATATCCTTTCCTAAAAGCATCGTATTTTTGAATAATTTTACCTTCTTTCAGTAACTGCCCCCATTCAGTATACAAGTTGATTTTTTGTTTTTTAGACAAACTTTTCTCAAATACATCACGATAAATGTGATCATTTTTCTCTTCTTTTATCGCACCCCCCTTAATCAATTCTGTTGTTAGGCTTTCTACTTGTTGCAGGTGCTCATCGATTTCGTTTCTCAGCCACCAGCTTTGTAAAGGGTTACAAAATTCCTCCAAGTATGCCGGGGCCTCCCGAAATCGATAGCAAAGTAAAAGTCGTTCATCCTTTGCTATGGGAAGGTGAAACTTGTCCAAAAATTTTTCAACCGCTACGAGATCAAAATCCGGACGAGCAACTTCAAGAAAATCGTAACATTTATGTGTTTGTAGTTTTGCTCTGCCAGTTTTGAGCAGATCCACAATCCCTGTTGCCATCAAAACCTCGCTGTTTATCAAAAATAAAATGAACCAAATTCAAAAAGATTGGTATTTTCCTGTTAGTAATTCTTTTTCTTATGCATTTGATATCCCTGTAAGACTTTTTTTCCTCATATTAGCTTCTCGTAATATACGACACCATGTTTCTTAGTGCAAGTGCCACGCAGTTCGATCTGTCAATGTGACATTTATAAGGCACCATTTTGTCCCAAAAATAAGCAGAAAAAAACAATATGACATTAGTTTTGAAATAGTTGTTGATTCCATCTTTTTATGGATTATGTTTCATGCAGAAAAAGCAAGAATCGATAAAGGAATTATTAGATGCCCAATTTGAATCATAGCAGATTGCGACCGCAGACGGCACGCTTAGTGTGCCATCTGGCAAGCGTACTGCTTGATTCAGGAACGATCACGAGGGAAGAATACAATATTATTTCAAGAAATCTCCACGCTCTTGCGAAGACAGGAGAGTTGGCTCCTGCTATTACACCTAGGCTACTTACTCCGCAAGAAGCGGCAGAAATACTTGCCATAAGCTATTCCCAATTTCGAAATCTTGAGCGTGAGGGAGTATTCCCTTTTCACAGAAAATGTGTAGGGAATAAGACCGTACGTTACCGCAATATTGACATCTTTGATTACGTAACTTCCTCGGATACAACAGAAAAACAAACAGAAGGAGAACAGTAATCATGCAAGAGTATCAAGCCATCATCGAGAAATTTGGAGAACCATTCCCCACGGAGGGACGGAGAAATCCCCGCGTCAATCCTATTTTCTTCGCAGCAGCCTTCCAGCAAGACACTCAGGTAAAATATTTCCATGATGTTGGCTGGTTAAAAATGGAAAATGGTCGATGGCATAGTACATCTTCGGCCGCCATCAAGATTGCGATTCGCGATCTAATTCTACGGCTGATGCGATCAACCTCTAAATCATGTTTTTCGCAGATAACGCCTAGTTTGCTGCATGAAATTATGCAGATGGTTCAACTCGAAAATGGGGCCGAGGGGTTCCCGCCACTTGATCCAGATATCATCCCGTTATCCAACGGGATTCTATTGTGGGATTCTACCTGCCATGAATTCGTATTTCGAGATTATAATCAAAAAGACATGATTCTTGATTCCCTAACCGTTCCCTATGTCCCGAATGCAAAAGCGCCATTGTTTGAGGAAAAAATTCGGGAGATTATTCCGGATGCGGATGACCGACGAGTTATTCAGGACTACCTAGGGGGCCTCGCTCTTTCCTGCCAACCGGACCAGAAAGTTCCTGCTGTTCCAAGGCGAAGGAGGGTGTGGGAAGAGTTTACTGGTTCTACTGATATCGAAAATACTTGGCCCTAAACGGGTATTCGATCTAAATTTCAGAACTATTTCCAGCCCTTTTGGTTTTTCAGACTTGACGACTCAGACCCTGTTGACGGCCTCGGAAGCCATCAGTGGAGCCTTGTGTTCTTCTGGAGGAGAATTCGTCAAGAAAGCTGTTGGCGGAGACTATTTTCAGACGGCCCAGAAATTCGAAAACCTTAAGAAGAAACATCATGGGACCTTCTCGTTGATTATAGTTACTAACCACAAAATGTCGGTAAAATTTGAAGGAAAAGGGCTGGAATGGAAAGACCGTATGCTTCCCGTTTTTTTTTCAGCACCACATTCCGGAAGAGCAACAGAACCACACGCTCGTTGATCAGTTAATCACCGCTGAGGGAAGCGGAATTTTAAACTGGCTTCTTGAAGGAGCTGAGCGGGTTCGACGGAATGATTGGCACATTGAACTTTCGATAAAGCAGCGGGCTTGCCGCGATTCGCTGATCGACTTCCAATTCTCAATGGAGACATTCGTAGATCAATTCGTAACCCTGGCTGCAGGAAGTGAATTTTCGACCAGGGAGGCATATCAACTTTATACACAAATTCAGGCTGTTTGCGATTATGAATACCTGGAAGAACGAGCTTTTTTTCGGCGTTTTGCCAAGGCGATGGCAGTGCGATATCACGCTTCGGGATGCAACACGGTCGTCAACGGGAGAACGCGGGGATATAGAGGGTTCAAACTGAATAACGAAGGGAGGGAATATACGCGCGCGTGAAGGCTGAGGAAAAATAGCGTCGTTGGTGTCGTTGGTGTCGAAAAATAAAGGAGAAAAATGAAAGCAAGAACAACATCAGAGGTAATGTTAGAACAGCAACTTCGGGAAATAGAAGAAGCATTTGAGGAGCCGGAATGTTTGAAATAGCCCCGGCACATATAGTGACCGGGCCGGAGGATGAGGTCCTCGAGGGGAGGTTGTCGATGAGGAGAAGCACGAGAATCGGTCGGAAACATCAAAGTCCGGTTCGGCACATTCAACAAGTCGTCTCCCGTGGCTATTTCCGCTCACAGCGGAAAAACTGTTTGAGATGGCGCGACGGCAACCGAATCCGGCAAGAGAGCTGTTTGGTTACTTCTACGAAACTGAACTGAGGAAAGAGTGCCAACACTTGATCGAGTATCCTCTGTATGCTGGAGATTTCTACAACCTGCTGTATTGCCATAAATTACTGGTCGCAAACGGACAGTACTTCAAATGTGCAGCCGCGATTCAACCAATTTTACAGAATTATCTGAACGCAATGGAGGAATATGAAAATGAAGGTAGAGTTTAATCCTCAAAACACAGATTGGATCAGATCGATTGATGCCCAATCCCGTCTGACGGTCTGGATACTGAATCATATCAATTCGCCGGAGATTGCCAAGATAGGGGATTTCTCCATCTGTGACGGGCATATGATTTCCAGGGATGGCAAGGCTCGGATCAGTCTGGATCTCGGGCTGACGCTCAGACAAAAATTGCCGTCAGCCTTGCTGCCGATGCAGACATTCTCTTCATTGCCGTACCGGCAGAACTACCCCAGTTTGTTTCCACTTGCACCGGAATGGAATGGAGCAAATCCATACAACACCGTATACGTTGAGAAAATAGACAGTCTGTCACCATTGTGTTTGCCGGACGTACTGTCAATACTGAAAGGAAGTTCTATTGACTTCGAATATCTCTCTTATAACTTGCACTTGGATAAAGTCGATTTCGACGAGATCGACGGCCCATTCGGTCGATGCTTCGAGGAAGGTCCAGGAGATGATTTGAGGGAAATCCCCTTCCCGGCATTTCCCATTTCAGACGGCGAACGGTTTGTCAGGACAGACGTATGGTATGGTGGAGCGATCTTCACACTCAAAAACTACAAATTCAAGAATCAGCCAGGCGTTTATCGATTCCTTTTCAAACCGGATCATCCAGGTTTCTACAACCTCCCCCTCCTGGCCGGACCGACTATACTCTGCCTTGACCCCATGACGACATGGCTCAACCCGGGAACGATGACCTTGATTGTTCCGGCGGGTAATCTATCGAGTTTACACTGGAACAAGTTGCCGCGACCGGTACAATTAATATGCCGGGAGCTGCGGGGGAACGAGACGTTCAATTACCGGGAAATCAGTCAGGTACTGGATATCATCGCAGCAGCCAGACAGCAAAGAGTGACAATCACGGTTAGTCTTGTTCGAGGCGTTCATGAATTTTTCACTCAGGACATCATTCCGGAACCGATACCACTGGCTGATCTGTTGAAGAAAGCCCAAAGGTATGGGGTCGACATTCCGGAGATACTCAAAATGAATGACTGGCAATTTGCCATCGACGCCCTTTGACTTTACCCCCAGACTGCCGTACTTCTGGCCACGAGGAGGAATCACACTGTTTTACGGAAAAAGGCAGAGACCTTGGCGCCACCATTGCTCTCATACCTTCGGGGATCGAATCAGCAGGACGCTGAAAAAATCGCCTTGTTTTGCTCGTACGGAGCCATTGGGAAAATCAGGAAACAGTTTACAGGCATAAACAACCTTACCGGATTGGATTCCCGAGCATTGAAGTCACAGGATGAGTTAGGCAAACAGCTGGAAACATTTGATCTGTTGGTCGTCGTATCCGGAGAAAAACTGACCGATACGGAAATGTCGATCTTGCTGGATGCATGCCTGGTTCACCGAGTTCCGACGGCCTTATTTCTGTCCGATGACACACCCAGCCTGAGGGCGGTTCGAGAAATGGCGGCTCAGAAATTCTACGTTGGCATACCGAAAAACGGGCAGAGTTTCCTGATCAAGGATATGGCGACGAGCGAAATCAACCGATATCGTTTTACCGAGGAAGGACAGGTGGAGATCACCAAAGCGACGGAAAAAGAGTTCGTTCAGGAATGCCCGGACATACATTCCTGACGCGAATCGCCCTGCCCCCTGACCAGTTGCGACAGCAAATGGTGATTAAAGGGAACTTGGGCAGAAATGTCGACCAAGGGCAACACTTTCCCGTAGAATAACGTCAAGCCCTCTACCGGTTTCGCGACCGGTAGAGGGCTTGTTGTTTTTCAAGTTGAAGAAGGGTTGCTTCCTTCATGCACTCCTCCTTTGCCAGCGCTGTTCCATGTCATGAATAGGGGCCTCGATTGATATCAAGCCAACGGCGTGGCGCCCACATCCATTGTGTGAGATCCCGGGAGATCAGTCCTTCCAACGCCGTGGTACATAATTGGGTGATGGTTTGAATGTCAGCTTCTTTATCCTGAGTCCGGGAATAAACAATCGGTGCAGCAAATACAAATTCAAATTCAAAATTATTATTCAGACGCCGAGTCACCGCCGGAATCACAGGAATCCCGGTTTTAAGGTGCAGCAATGCCGGAGTCTTGTGAGTCCGGCATGGATGTCCCCAAAAAGTCGTTTCTACACCTTCTTTACTTGATGCATGCTGGTCTATCAGAATAGATATGTGTCTTCCATCATGCAGCGCCTTCAGCAACGGCCGCAGTCCGGCCTGTTTGGAAATGACCTCATGAGCAGGACTGCGACGGTTTTTCAAAATACATTTTCCTATCAGAGGATTGGAAAACGGGCGCATGATGGATACCATCCCCAAACCTGTTTTCTGACAAAAAGCGGTTCCGGCGATTTCCCAGTTGCCGTAATGAGCTGTTACAATAATTGCATTGCCCCGCTCTTCAAACAGATAACGCATGGATTCTGCACTTCCGGCCATATGGATTTTTTTCAGGCTTATAGTGTTGATCCATTTTGAAAATTTCTATCAGAAGTTTGCTGAACTGACAAAATACCTGTTTTGCCAATTTATGCGCTTCCGAGAGAGAATCTGCAGCCCCGGCATGGAGCAGATGCTGGATTGTCCGGACTCGATGCCGCTTGTCCACGCGCATGAGCAACAGAAAAAGAACGCGGGAAATCCAGTAGCTTTGCTTCAATGACAAACGGCGGACAAAGAGATAAAGCAAATAAAATGGAACAAACTCCAGGTAGATCAAAAACAACGATTTCCGGCGTTTTTCCATCGCGATTTCCCAGTTAACTATCGTGTGACTCCCTGTTAAAATAACATATTTCACCTCATCTTCAATCCAATAAATAATAAAAATAATATTTTTAATATTTTCAAATAAGACTCCCCCATCTTGAATTTCAGTGATTGTCCTTAATTTTCTGAAACGCGTTGGTAAATCCCGATGTTGAATTTTGATGTGATTGTATTTACTGGATTTTGTGGTATAATATAATTTAGGAGAGTGATATGTCGCGCAGTGAAACATTCAAACCTTTGTATAAAAAAGCTGGTCGAAAAGATTGAACTGGACATTATCCGGCGAAATCTGAAGACCGGGGATTTTTTCTGCATATTGAAAGATTTATGCGATCAATACAAGGTGTCCATCATTACCGTACGGGAAAGCGGTATCCATCCTTGAGAACAACGGTATTCTCTCCTGCAAGTCCGCCAGCGGCATCTATATTGCCAACCGGGAGCTGCTGAACACTCTGAATGCGTTCGAACGCATCATTCTGATTCCACACCATCATTACAAACAACAGCCGAATCTGTTTTTCGAGTTGCGGCTGAGCTCACTGCTTCAGACGCTCGCCCAAAAGGGATATGTCGGACTGCCGATTTACCGGGAGGATTTGAATCCGGAGAGGATCAATCTGCTGGGGCAGCGAGTCCTTGGAGTAATTGGCGGAAACAGTATGGCCAGGGAACTGCTGCCTCGCAACGCAGCGTCTCCGAAACTGATGTTGATCAATCCGCCACAAGAGATCGCGCCATCACCTCAGGTGTGCCTGTGCCGGTATGACTTTCGGGAACAGTTCCGGAAATCGTATGAATTCGCAATGCGCCGGAACATGCCCGAAATCGTCCGCCTTGTCACGGATCCGTCTTATCATGTTCCTGATCTGGAGGCTCAGGCCTCCCTGGTGCAGTTCGATCTTCCGAAACTCGACCAAACAGAGCCGGCCATCGAAACCGGCCGCCGTATGGCAAACAAGTTATTCGCAAAGGGGTCAACGTCCGACTGCTTTTTCTGGATTACCGATGACTTTGTCGCACTGGGCGTCCATGAGGTGTTTTTGGAGCGGGGAATCAATCTGATCGCCGAACAGCGGATTCTGGTAAATGCCTCGCCGTCGTTCCCCTCATAGAAGCCATGGGCTTACCGGTCATCGGTTTCGGACCGACCAAGATCGGTCATGATGCGGCTTCTTTCTTCTGTGATTTTCTGGATGCTTTGCCCGAAGCACGTCCGTCTGTTCCACTGTTGATTTCTCCGGAAGCCAATCGGCCGGCGCAAATTTGACCGTCTCCCAGCACCATAATGCCGAAAGGCGCTTCACTGGTCAGGCGGAAACCGAACTCGCCGGCAGGATTCAACAGATTCACGGTTTGAACGGGGTGGTCGGCATCAAATACAAATTCCCGGACTGCAGTTCCCCGATTGACGAGCCTGCAATGCACGCTTGCATCTTTTTCGCCGGAAAGAAGAAGTGTCCCTGAAAAACGGTCAAACGTTTTTTCCGGCAAATGGTAGAGCAGGTTCTGTTCAGCAGACAACCCGAATGAAAGTCCGGAGTGAAAAACTGCTTCCGGAAAGGCCAGCTGCTGTTTTTGACCGTCGGGGGTATAATAACAGTCAGTTTCCAGCGTACGGAAACGATACGCGCCATACCCTCCGACCGGGAACTCGTATGGTTCAAGTTCCGCCAGAGGCATATCCGGAGAAGCTTCTGTTTTTCCCGTTGCCAGTTCCGACACCGTTTTCAGAACATCCGCACAAAGCTGGACGGCGTTTCGGTACATGGATAAACAGGAGGCCGTATTTTCATTTTTCCCGTTCCAGTGCGCAAGCAGAATCTCCATACAGCTCCTGCGTGCCGCGCGCGCCGTTCGGCAGTAATGGGCATAGAGCCGCAGAGCCGCCTCCGGGACGCTGGTGCCGAGCATTCGGGGCACAGCTGAAAAAAACGGGAAGTCCAAACAATCCAGCCGGGCCAGAACTTCCGCCGGAGAAAAATCACCGATTTTCAGGCGGTCAAAGAAAAACAGATCACTCCCTCCGGGGCCCTCCAGCGCATGAATGCCAAAACAGGCATCCTGCAGGACATGCAGCAGAACTCCGAGGTATTTCATCGCCTCCTCCTCTTTGCCGTCGCCAAGCAGAGTCGCACTCTGCCGCAGAAGATGAAGAAATCCGGGAAGCGCAAAGTCATAATTCCCGTTCCGGAAAGCACGGGCGCGGCGGATGTGTCCGGCGCAATCGACGGTATGGTAGCGGTACAGTTCGGCATAAGACACATCCGGCAGATAATGGAACCATTCTCCGGAGGGAAGACGGCAATACCGTGCGAACTCTTCCGGGGCATTGAGCGCCAGGTCCGGATAAAGACAGAATTCTTCCGTCAAACGGCTCCGGGGGCCGGGGAGTTCCGGAACAAGGTTCAAGGCATTTGCGGTCATCCTGCGATGCTGGGCTGTCTCCGGCATGTTTTACTCCTCTCCTCTGTCAAAGATCACCCGTCCAAACCGTTTGACCGGGAAATCCGCGATCGGGCGCAGCGTCGGGCTCCAGAGGTCGGAACGGTTCCAGACTCCGCCGTAGCGCATAATTTGCAGACGCAATTTTCCCCCGCCCGGAAAGCGGAAGACGGAATATGGCAAGGAATGTTCCATCGTCACGTTCATTCCGCACGCGGTACTCCTGCCAGAATGTCCATCGTTTATTGACATTGGGCGCGTAATTTTTCTGCACGGCATCCGAATCACCGACCGTAAATATGCGGAATTCATCTTCCGGGGACGCATTCGGCATTTCCAGTCGGAAAAGCAGCTCACTGCCGCGGCGGAGCATCTGCACGGTCGCTGTCTTTTCGGGGGACCGCCCCATTGACGTTCCACCAGGGGATACCACGGGCTGCTCCTTCCAGTCGGACTCCTCCGGTTCCTCTGAAATACTTCTGCAGTAATATTCCGGAATCTGATCGGCATATTGATGGAAGCGCGCGGATTCCTGAAAAAACGGGAGTAGATCCGGTCTCTCCAGAAAACAATCCTCCGATGTTCCGGAGAGCCGGGCTCACATTGAGCAGCCGCCTGATTGAGCAGAAGTTTTAATTCCCGCACTCGGTCTTCATCGTAGCGGACACAATGAATGAAAGCGATCTCATCCATTGTTTCGGGCGACCAAGGAATTCCTTCCCAGCGGGAGATGATCAGATCGTGGAATCTGCGCATCGTATCCGCCGCCGGCCCGAAAGAGTTCCTGATGTAATCCCACAACAGTTCATCAACGCTGTATTCCGGATTCCATAAGAGACGGCTTTGCAGCCAGACCATCGGATAGGTGGAAAATGCGTTCAAACGCCCCTCTTCACCCGACCGGTTCAGGCGGGAATTCAAGCCGTTGATGAAACAGCTGTCAGTTACGTCCCTTGTTGCCAACAGCCAGCGTTTGAAAATATTGGGGTACATAAATGGGACCTTGGAGGTATATGTGGCCGGGTCGACGATATTCAGCCAGATTCCGAAACGCTCTGTTTTGTTGTTCAGCAACTTTGACCACGCATGCACCTTTTCCAGCTCCTGGTTGAAGAGATCCGGGTCTGAAGCGTAGTGTACAATTTTTGTGACGTAGGTAACGTCGACATTATCGGGAATCCGCATTCCCTCCGGAGGAGCCTGATAATGCTGGTAGGCCAAAGTCGCCAGACGGCGATCCGGCCAAATTGCCCGAATCGCTTCCGCGTAACGTGCGACAAAGCGAAATGCCCACCCGGAGGCCTGTTTTTCAAAAGGAAGCGCGGGGTTGTACTGCCGCCGGCATGCGGAACATTGACAGCTGTTTTCCGGAGTCATGCCGTCGTTGAACGCAAAATACACCTCTTTTCCCAGGGAGGACACGGCCCCCAGGCATTGGGAGGAGCTTCTCCCTGATCGAATGCCGCCAGATTGCGAAGCATCTGTTCCAGAACTCCGGGCTGATTCGGGCAGAGGTAATTGCGGTGCGGAAGTTTCGTATTGAAATGCGTTTTCCCATCTCTGCCGACGGCAAAATATTCCGGATGGGTATCTTTGTAAAGCGCATACCATCCGATCTGGGTATGGTTGGCTCTCCGGGACGGCACGGAACTGCCGAAACGCAGCACCGGATGCCAGAGCCGCTGGTGCTCCTCCGGCCACGCATAGTAACTGACACCCCCTTCGCGGGAACGGAAACGGGGCCAGTCATAAATATTCCACCCGTCAAGTTTCAAAGCCGGGCTGCGGGGAATTATCGTTCCAAATCCATCCGGGTGGATCCGCCGATCGTCAGGATAATACCAGCGCACCCCCAATGCCTGTTCCAGATATTCGTAGACGGCAAAAAGGGTTCCGCGGTCAATTCCATCCGGAGAAACTTCTCCGCAAAGAATGAGATCCCCGCCCTTCGACCGGACAACAAGAGCTTCCGGCTTCAGACTGTTCAGCTCTCCGATCAGCTGCGAGGCGGCATCCGTTGAGCCGATGAAAATCCGCTCCGGATATTTTTCAGAACAGCTTTCCGGGACAATTTCCAGTTTCTGGCCGATTGCTTCGGCAAGGATTTTGTTCAGAAAGTCAGCGGCATAGGCCTGGGTTTCCCCGGCGGAAATACCAGTTTTGCCGGATTATCCGGCAAGACAATCACTGGAGCGGCAAAAGAGATGACGCTTTGCAGGAAAAAGCAGATAAGTGCCGTTCTAATACACATATCTCGGACATCCCTTTTCAGAAAGCTCCCGTTGAGAGCTGCTTCGTACACTTCCATCCAGAAATCCGGCATTTGCTTTGCGGTGATGCCGATAATGAACAACCAGTTTATGGGGTCCCCAATTGCCGTAAAAATTGATAAACTGTTGAAGAGTATCTAAATTCAGAGAATCCGCCAGCAGTACATAATCGGATGGAGAACCGGTTATATGCAGAGTGTGGGCGTCTCCAATGATTCTTCGCATACCAAATACGTTTTTATGGGTATCTCGCCCCTGATCCATGAAGGACAACGTAATGCAGAGATTTGGGGGTACGACACCAATCCGGTTGCAATCAGGGTATCGGTCCAGCGCTGTGTGGATACAACTTCATAAGTATCCAGATAAATGACCAGAGCGGTCAGTGACTGCTTCATATTGCCTTTGCAGGAAGTCGATTTTGCGGTTTCTCGAGCGCGATTCAGCAGCGGCATCAACATTGCAAATAATACGAGAATTATCGAAAGCATAACAAGCAACTCTACCAGAGAAAACTTTTTTTCGACATATATGGACAAGTGTAACTGAAAAGTTGCCGTTTTACTTCAGGATAACTGAAAGATAAATTTCAGAGTAATATATCATGAGCAGCACTGTTTTCAAGAAAAACAGATGCGAGGAAAGGTTTTATTCGCAATCTGCTTGAAAACATGCTCAGAAAGAAAGCCGGCAAAACTTGACGAACATAAAAATCATTAAAATTATACTTTTTATGATTTTTCGCCTTGATTTCCTTCAAAGTCATGATATAATATTTCACAGAGTCGGATCAATATGGTATTGATCTTGCTTTCACCAATAGAAAAGAAAGGGAATGCAATGAAAAAGTCTCTCCTCCTTGTCGCTGGAACATTCTGCGCCGCACTTCTCATGACCGGTTGCGCCGGCATCACTACCAACAACGGCGGTGTGGCACCGATTTCCTCGGGCCCGAACTTCTATACAGAGGTTTCCGCCAACGCGATGCTCCAACCGGTTACCGAAAGTGACTACACGGTGGTCAAGCGCGATGTGACAGCCAGCGCTAAACTGATGAGCTACTTCACCTGTGTCAACATTGGAGATGTCTCCTTCGCGACTCTCAAGGCGGGAAGCGCTCAAGCAGGCCCCCCGGAGCTCAGGATCTGGTCGATGTCAAGATGGATTACAGCATGAAAAATATTTGCGGAATCAACGAGGTTACAGTGACCCTGACCGGAACGGCAGTGAAATTCAACAAGTAACATTTGGACAAAACAGGTCGGCAATGGTCGAAATTGCCGGCCTGTTTTATAGGGTGAAGTCATGCGATACGGTAAACTGGGTTTATTCGGAGGAATGCTCCTGCTCTGCACTTCTCAGAGTATGGCCGCGGATTGGTATGTTTCTTTGACAACAGGAAACAATAAAAACGCAGGAACAAAAGAGGCTCCTTTCAAAAATATCTGGAAAGCAATCGAAAAAGCCATCCCCGGAGACACGCTTCATGTCGCGGCGGGAAATTATCCTGGCAAGATGTCCTGCGGCTGGATCAACATGAACAAACCAGTGAACCTGATCGGAGGTTACAAGACCGATTTTTCGGAGAGAAATCCGCTCATATATCATACGATGCTGCGTCCGTCCAATGCACAGAACGCCACAAAGCCGACATTCGGAACGCTGACCATAAAAACCCGCAAATTCGGCCCTGACTCCAACATTCTGATTGATGGTTTCATATTCGATCACACCCTGGCCAACAGCTATCATGCCCGGGAGGGAAAACCGGAAGGATTTGAACACGGCATGCTGACCATTCCGCCGGCCAAGGGGACCACAAAAAATCCATCGATCGACAAAGCGCTGCTGAATGCGGAAACGGATGGGACATTCACAATCCAAAACTGCCTGTTTCTCAATGGCGGAAACTTCGCGGTTCTGGCGGCTCATTTTTCAGGGAGTGTGAAAATTCTGAATAATGTATTTATCGGAAATCGCATGATGGCCGCCGACGTGAGAAGCACCAACGGAAAACCCGGGATGGTGGATTTTGAATTCGCCAACAACACGCTGCTTTTCACATGGACGCGTACAAAGGCGTTTGAAGATATGGGATTCGGCGTGCGGGCCAATGCCAATATGTCGACCAATATTCATCACAATATCATCGGTCTGAACACCATGTCCGGCTTCGACAACACGAAGGGCAGCGACAAGACCAAACAGGTCAGGCTGGAAAACAATATCTTTTTTCTGAACAGGACCTCCGACGTGACAATCACCATCAGCCCGTCGATTAAATTCATGAAGGTGGAAGACGATGGTTTTGACGACCTGGGTGATGTCGATGGCATGGTGAGTGTCAAAGACAATATCGGACTCAAGGATCCGGCGCTGTTCAAAGACGTTATCGACATGAAATACCTGGAGGCATTCCTGAATGCCACCTATTCCGAAGAGGTCGATTACGATGAAAATTCACCGATGAATCAATTCCGCGCCGCGCTCGGATTGAACAAACAGGGGAAAATCACCTCCAAGGTATCCATGTTCGCCAATCCTTATCCGTTCGACAGCGCGATTAAATTTTTCGGTGCGGTTCAGGAGGCAGGCGCTCAGAAACCTCTTCAGGAGAGGCAATGAGAGAACGCCGGAAGGGTCGTCTGGGAATCTGGGTTGTACTGCTGGCCGGCATGCTGTCTGCGGCAGGTTGCGCCTCAACTCCGGAAGAGCGGAACGCACGGGAATACCGGCAGCAGCAGGCGGCTGAGCGTTTCTGTGAAGCGCTTATCGATTTCATAATAGAATCCATCTAAACGAAAAGGGAAACAGTTATGCCTCAGAAAGTAATCAGCAACTTCATCAACATCTTGACCAGGAAATACTTCTGCTTTACCGGCCGGGCCGGACGGACGGAATTCTGGCTCTGGATTCTGGTCATGTTCATTGTCAGCACAGTTCTCGGATTCGTTCCCAAGATCGGATCAATCCTCAGTTTGATCTGGACATTGGCAATGCTTCTGCCCAGTCTGGGGGTTACTGCGCGACGCCTGCATGACCGGAATAAATCCGGATGGACAATTTTGATCACCCTTATTCCATTCATCGGCGCGTTGATCCTCCTGATCATGTGTATTCCAGAGGGAGACAAAGACGAGAACAAGTTTGGCTCGGCAATCAATTAAAATATAAGAAAACAGCTTGGAGGAAAAAATGAAAAAAAGTTTTACACTGGCTTTGTTCAGCTCCCCTTGTTCTGGGATGTTTTGCGGCGGAAACCATTTACCGCGGTGACTCCACCGATAAAAAAGATGTGATCTGCTATTATCAGAGCGGAAACTTTTACCGCGACGCGGCACGGAAAGAAGTTCTTTACGCGCATCCGGGCAATATGGTCGCCAAGGAAGCGCCGAAAGCCTCCCCCGACAACAGCATTTTCCGGTTGCAGGGCAACCGCATCTACAAAGGATTCTCCATCAACCAGGCGGACTGCCTGGCTACGCTGTTCGAAACGAAAACGCAGCGCGGCAATGTTCTCGAAGCCGTGATTTACAATGGATTCGTCACGTTCAAGGATACGGAGGAGAAACGCGAAACCGGCGGGATTACGATCATCACCGAATACAAGGTGCAGCAGGATGGGAAATATGTGCCTGGCGAGGTGCTTTACACCATCAAAGACAACAAGATATATCGCGGTGCGTCAACCGATGCCAAGGACTGCCTGCTGACATTCACCGGAAGCTTCACCAGTTCCCGGTTGTTGTTCATGGCTGTCGAATTAACGAAATAGTCTGCTCGATTCTATTGAAAAAGCCGGGACTGGTTCAGGTAAAGAATCAGTTTCCGGCTTGTTATAGTGTAACATGGAGGCAATACGGTCATGAAACGGATCCTATCGGGATTGAGCTGCTGGCTGGCTGTCGGCTTCTCCCTGTGCGGAGCGGAGAACCTGCCGCTTTTGATGCAGACGGGGAGATATGAACAGGTAAAAAGCCTGGTGGAAGCCGGCGGTGTGGATCTGGAGGAGACGGACCGTTACAATCGAACCGTGCTGCACTGGGCGGCGATTGCCAACGCCGAGCTGATTCCTCTGTTATTGGCAAAAGGAGCCGACATAGAAGCGAGGGATGGCAGCGGCATGACTCCGCTGCACCATGCCGTCAGCGCCCGGAATACTGCGGCGGTGGAAAAACTGCTTGCGGGGAAAGCTGACGTCAGGGCTTCGGATAACGCGCAGAATACCGTCCTCCACTTTGCCTGCCGGGGAAAAGATCCCCGGCCGGAAATCATCACGCTGCTGCTGAAAAACGGGGCCGATGTCAATGCGAAGGACCGCGGCGGGACAACGCCCTTCATGCTCGTCAACAGTTCCGACAGCTACAATGCTGAAGTCATCAGCGCCATATTCACTGCAAAGCCGGACGTCAATGCACAGAACAGCCGGGGAGAAACGACATTGATGCTCTGCATCCGGAAGTTCACTGCGGCGGATCCGCGTATTCCGGCTTCGATGCTCGTCATCCCCGGAATCAAACTGGATATCCAGGATCAGGACGGCAATTCCGCCATGCACATTGCCGCCGCGTTCCGTACCAATCTGGACAAAGCCGCTTATGTGGTAGATGCACTCGGGGAGAAGAAGGCGAATCCGAATCTTCAGGATAAGCACGGCCGGACTCCGCTGTTTCTGGCGGTCGAGACAGACAACGCCCGGGCGATCGGCGTGCTGCTGGATAAATTCAAAGCCGATCCTGATTTACAATGCAATGACGGCAACTGTCCGGTTCTGTTTGCCGCTCAGCATGGCAATATTCCGCTGCTGCAGGCGCTCATCGGGAAAAAAGCTGATTTGAACGTCAAAGATAAAAACGGGGCGACTCCTCTGGTTCTGGCATTAAGAGCAAAAGAGATGCGTGATTTCCTGATCGCCTCCGGTGCTGATCTGGAGACCCAGGTGATGGACAGGGGAATGAAGATCCTGCATTTCGCCATTGAAAACTTCAGCGACGGCGAGCCGGCATGTTACCTGCTGGAAAAAGGTGCCAGCCCGGATTCAACGGATATGTTCGGAGACACCCCGCTGCATTATGCCGCGCGCGAGCGCAATCTTGTGGTGGTCAAGGCGCTCCTGGCGAAGAAAGCCGATGTCAACTGTCAGAATAAGAATGGTGAAACGCCGATTTTCCTTGCGGCAGGCAGGGGGGGATGTGGAAATTGTAAAACTGCTGCTGGATAACGGCGCAAAACTGGATGTGAAAACGAAAAAGGCAAATCGATATCGGACTATGCCGGCGGCGATACGCGGAAACTGCTGGAAAGCCGGTCCGATTTTCGCCCTTAAGTAAATAGATATTATGCAAACAGCCAGGTGCGAGAAAGAAAAAAATTTTGAGGAAAGGTTTTCCCTTCTCTCGCTCTTTCTCTTCCAAAACTATTCGAGTAGCATTGATTCAATTGTACTCCAATTGGATCAATGTGAGCTTGAAAATTCAGCACCAGAACAAGACAAATGTCCGCATCGTAAGCGGCAGGAAGAGGGCTAATGAAATGTTCTGTCTGATGTCCGATGACATGGAACTCTACAAACAGTTCACCGATAATCCAACTTTGAAAAAGTGGCTTTCCGACATGGTGTTTCGTATGATTTACAATTCCAGCGAAAAGCTGCTCCAATCGCGTGCTGCACCATAAGGGATTTTTCCGCTGCTTCTTGTGCCGTTCAAACGGATTTCATCTATATATAACTATTGTGATGGCAGGTTGAGGTAATCGGCCTGAATGAGTGATCAGCCCTGTCGGTCTTTGTGACCGGCGGGGCTGATTGGTTTTAATCGCATGGAGGTGATGAAGATGAAGATCAGAAAGAGTGTGTTGCTGGAGGCGTTGAAGGTGCTGGGGAAGGTCGTGGCGCAGACTTCGCCGGAAGAGGTTGTGCGGTCAGTTCGCTTTGTCGGGGATGGAGAACGGCTGCGGCTCATGGCGACTGACGGCGTGGAGTGTGTCGCAGTAAGTGTGGAGTGTGAGGTTGCAGAGGCGGTCGATTTTGCGGTTGAGTATCGGGCGCTGCGGGAGCTGATCCGTTCCACGCGGGGCGGTGAGGTTGAGGTTACGGGGAAGCCGCTCGAATGGCCGGAGCTGGAGGTGGTTCCCGAGGAGGCGGTTTCGGTTGAACTTCCGGCCATGTTCGGGGAGTTGCTTGCGCTGGTGGTTCCGGTTGCGGATCGCGATGGTGCGCGGCTCATCCTGCGGGGCGTCAACCTTTCGCCGGAGGGCATCACTGCGACGAATGGGAAGGAGCTGCTGCATCTCCCCTGTCCGCTCGCGATTCCGGAGGAGGTCACGCTGCCGTTTCCGCTCGCGTTGTTGATGGCGAAAACCGCCGCTCCCGGTGTACTCCACCTCTGGAGTCGGCGCAACGAACGGCTCTTCCGGATTGAGGTCGACGGCTTTCTGTGGCAGGGCAAGGTACTCTCCGGGAAATTCCCCGCCTGGAAACAGGTGATTCCGTCCGGCAATGCCTTGGATTATTCGCTGGAGTTCTTTGAGCCGGAGCGGATCATCGCGTTTCTGAAGACGGTTCCCGATCATGAACCGCTGAACGGAATCGAACTCAACGTAACACCGAACGGTGTCACGCTCATTCCGGTCGATACTCCCGAGATGTCGTTCGAAACGGAAGCGGAGTTTCTGGGCGTTCAGCCACGGGCAGTGCTGGTGCTCAACAAGTACATCCTGTTGCGGATGCTTCAGCAGCGTTACACGAAGTTCCGCGCCCATTCGGACGGGCGGATGCCGGTCGTGGCCGAGGGCGGCGCCGGCTGTTACGTTGCGATGCCGATTCATCTTAGTCCCAAATCCAATCCACAAACTAACCAGGAGGCAAACAAAATGGAAACGAACGAGATCAAAGAAACCGACTCCCGGCGGGAGTCCGCAAACGAAGCTTCCGACCCGATGGAGGAGCTGAATCACGGGATCGATGAGCTGCGAGGAAAACTCAAGCTGCTGCTCGATGAAACCGGCGTGTTGACCCGCAAGGTCAAAGGAAGCCGTGCTCAAGCAGAAGCAGAAAGAGCGGGATTTCATCCTTGCCAAGCGCGCCATCGAACGGATCAAGATGGCGATTTGATCACATCGACAAAACAAACATACAACCGAAGAGACGGAGGCCTGACCGCTTCCGTCCCTTCTCATTTATGGAGGTGAAATGATGTTGAAACTCAATGCGTCGTATTCGAAGAAGGTTCCGGCCGGGGAAGAGTATTCGAGCCAGAGTTATCATGCATCGGTCGAGGTTGAACTTCCGGACGGCTTGTCCGGTGAAGCTCTCCAAGCCCGTATTCATGAAACCTTTGATCTCGTGCGTAACTCGGTCGAAGCGGAACTGCACGGAAATGTGCCCCGCAATCATGAGGGGTATCCCGCTGCAGAAGAGCGTAAAACCGCGCCGCAGGGCAACCGGACAGCAGGTCGTCAGAACGACGTTCCGGCAAGTCCGAAACAGCTGTCGTATCTGCTCGATCTGGCTCGTCAGCGCGGAGTGACTCCGCAGCAGATCGCCGCGCAGCATGGTGTGCCGGACGTGCGGCAGCTGAGCAAGCGGCAGTGTTCGGAACTCATCAACAGCTGGAGGGCGGCATGATGGCGACCATCGATGAACTGCGGCAGGAACCGCACTGGTCCTATTCGGCGTTGAACACCTACCTCAACGTCTGTCAGTTGCAATACTTCTTCCGTTATGTGGAGCAGCCGGAGATCGAACGGACTTCGGTCTGCCTCCCGTTCGGCAAGGCGTTTCATGCGGCTTTGACCGCGCAGGCGTGGGAGTGTCTGATGGGGAGTTCGCTGACCCGGGAGGAGATCGTCAACCTCTTTGCAGAGTCGTTCAAGATCGAAACCGAAATCGCGCCAAATTTGATCTACAAGGAGGGCGAGAATTTCGACTCGATGATCGCGCTGGCGACCCGGATGCTCGATGCCGCGCTCGCGAACTGGTCGGACTTCTACACGATCAAAGGCGTCGCGCAGGCGTTCAAAATCGACGTTCCCGGACTCAAAAAGCCGCTGATCGGCGAATGGGACTTTCTCGTGCAGGACGGGCGGGATGTCTGTATCGTGGACTGGAAAACTTCCGCGAGCCGCTGGCCCGCCGGGAAAGCCGACCGTGACTTACAGGCGACCGTCTTTTCGTATGCCTACGAGAAGTTGAACGGCACGACGCCGCTTTTCCGGTTCGACGTGATCACCAAGGCGAAGAATCCGGTCTGCGAAACGCACTACACCTGCCGCGATGAGGCCGTGTTCCTGCGGTTCGAGTCGCTGGCGGCGCGGGTGCAGGACGCAGTGGACAAAGGGCGTGTTTCTGCCGAACGAAACGAGCTTCGCCTGTGCGGAGTGCCCGTATAAAAATCGTTGCAAAAACTGGAGGTAACATATGGGACTGATGATGAGTGAAGGAAAATTCGTCGGACGCGATGAGATCGCGTTGGTTCCGACGCCGGAAGCGACTGCGAGCTGGAAACCGGTTCCGCACAGCGACGTGATCGACGCGGTGACGGAGGTGGTCCAGGCTCACAACTGGCAGATTTTGGAGGAGCAGTACGGTCTCGCCCGGGACGGTCAGCGGATGTTCGGCGTGATGCGGATCAACCGCACGTCGAGCACGGAGTGGAGCCGTTGCATCGGCATCCGCAACAGTCACGATCGCACACTGGCACTCGGATTGAGTGCCGGTTTGAGCGTCCGTGTCTGTTCAAATCTCATGTTTGGAGGCAGTACGATATTGAAGCGTCGCCACACCTCCCGGATCGAACTGAACGGTCTGGTTCTGGAAGCGGTGAATTCGCTTGAACTGGAGTTTTTAACCTTGGAAAATGTAGCAGAGGAGTTGAAGATCGATGAACTCAATGATGATGAAGTTCGTGCTTCGCTGGTGGTGGCGGCGGAACGTCAGGCGATTCCGTCGTGTGATATTCTGACCGTCTGGAATGAATTCAAGCATCCCCGGCACGAGGAGTTTGCGGAACCGACCCGGTGGAGTCTGTTGAACGCCTTCACCGAGACCGCGAAGAAGTACAGTCCCGCCCGCGCCGACCAGTGCTACCGCAGCCTGACCCGGCTCTTCGGACTGGATGGTCAGCCGGCGGAACTCTGGAGAAAGTAAGTTACAACGAGAAAGGAATGGAAAAATGGAGTGTCCAATTTGCGGGAAGAAGGCCTATCCGGTTGCTGCGATTCGCGGAACGACGACCTTGCTCGGCGCCGGAGCCGGAAGCTATGTCGCCGCAACCGCCGGAGGTCAGACTGGTGCCGCCATCGGCACGCTGCTCTGTCCCGGCGTGGGAACGGTTGTCGGAAGAGCGCTCGGCATCCTGATCGGAGCCGCCAGCGGAGCCGTGGCTGGGAACACCGTCGGCAAGCTGATCGATGAGAACGTCATCCGCAGCTACCGATGCGGTTCCTGTTCCTATCAGTGGAGGGTGTGACGATGAGACACTGTCCTGACTGCAACTCCACGCAGGTGATCCCGTGGGACGACGGTTATCTCTGCTGTTCCTGCGGCTGTGAATTCGGCTCGCTTCCCATCGAGGACGAGTCCGAAGAAGAGTGACTTCCATGTCACGGAGAATCCCCATCCCGGGATTCTTTTTTTTACAGCGCGTACCATGATATGGGAACTAACTCAACCAGCCATGATGATTCCGATTGACTGCGAAAGCATCCGGCAGCATGGAAGGTTCAGCCCGTTTCCGCTGTTCGTGCTCATCAGGTAAATATATAATACATAAATAGATGAATTATACATAAATAGATGAATATAAAAATGTATGAAGTATCTACCGGTGAGAAGAGTATAACATTGTTTCAGAAAAGGAAATTGTACCATGCCAGGGAAAACCATCATCAAGACAAAAGAGTATCAGGGGTATCAGCTCTCTCAACAGGAACATACCTTTCAAACAAAGTATCTCGATAGAGGAATTCAAATGATCGATTCGATGTCCTCTCGTCACAGTAAAGTATTTCAAGTAAGAATGGATTTCCGTTATCCACAGGAAATGGAGTCAGATGGAAGCAATCAGGATTTTCAGAAAACATTACAGGGACTTTCAAGAGAACTGGCAAGGCAGGGATGTGATCCGCAATACATCGCAAGACGGGAACAGGTTTCGAGTCATAACCCTCATCTGCATCTGGTTCTTATGGTGGATGGGAATAAACGTCGTTGTGCCGATACGTTGAATCGAACTGCGGAGAAGCATTGGGCGAATACGCTCGGCATATCGGAAGAGGAGGTTCATCAGCGCAAACTGGTATATCCCTGCAATCACGATCCACAGGGCAATCCGAGACCGAACAGTTACCTGCTGGAACGCCGAGATCCCGGAGATACGAAAGAGGAGATGGTTCAGCAGTTGTCATATCTGGCCAAAGTCGATGGAAGAGATGTGACGCCGAGCCGTACCCGGAAATTCTTCTGCAGTCAGTTCGCCAAAGATGAAGCTATCGCCCGGGAGAAACGGGAGAAGTGGCTTCAGGCTCACCCGCAGGGCAGATAACAGCGATTCCACACAACCTCCGATTTCCCTCCCGTCTGCATTGGGGTTCGGAGGTCTGAGACGATGGATCCCGCCGGGTTGTGCTGGTCTGGGTTCAAGGTCTGTTTTATGCAATTTCAAAGTTCAACCTGGAATCTGCATAAAATCATCCTGATCTCTGCCGGAAATATGGAATTGATCAGCGGGATCAGTTCCACATGGGAAAATGAGTTGTTGGGGAGAATGTTGTTTCCGGATTGACTTCCCGGTGTAAAATGCTATATTGATATTGAATAAACGAAGATGTCGAGGTTGAACGCATGAGTAAGTCCGCTCTTGAATTTGCTATCTTCTGCATAGAGGCAGTGGCACAACGCCTGAACGTGCCCGGCAATCAGGTTTACGATATGCTTGCGAAGCAATCCGATATTCTGAATACCTATCTGATTCCTTCTTTCGATGTGCTTCATACGCAAAGCAGGCAGTATATCGTCGATGACATTCTGTCATTGATGCGGGAACGCGGGGTGCTGCCGTGATTGAAGTGTATCATGGTTCTTTTATGGAAATCCGCAAGCCGGACATCTCGTTTTCGCGGCAAACCCTTGACTTTGGAAAAGGCTTTTATGTCACACCTCTTCGGGAACAGGCTGTCAGATGGGCGTTGCGCTGGCAACGACGTGGCAAGAAAGCCGTCGTCAACACATATTTTTTCGATGACAGTTCCAGCGCTCTTGCCGGAGTTCGGGTGAAAGATTTCCCGGAATACGATTCTTCCTGGCTGCGTTTCATTATGGAGAACCGCAGCGGGCAAGTATCGGAATCTTACGACATCATTCGTGGCGGTGTGGCCAATGACAAGGTATTCAACACGTTGGAACTGTTTTTTGATGGTTTGATTTCCGAAGAAGAGGCATTGGGGCGGCTGAAGTTTGAAAAGCCGAATCACCAGATTTGTATCTGCCGTCAGGATTTGATGGATCGGCTTCTGGTATTCCAATCATCGGAAGAGGTGTCGGATGGAAGCCAATAGTATTTTGCTGCAGAAAAGTATGCCCGCGTGGTAGCGTTGTTCGCAGAACAGATGCAGCTCTCTCTTGAAGATGCTCTGGAGTTTTTCTATCGTTCAGAAACCTATCAGGAGCTGCGCGACGGAATCGCCGATCTGCACTGTCGAAGCGATCAGTATGTCGTGGATGAACTGAAGCTCGAATTTTCCTCCACCGACTGATCTTCGACCGGGAACAGTTTCCTCCCTCCCCCTGTATTCAACCGTGTCCACCCATCCCGATGTTAGGGGATTTCCTCTGATCTCCGCTTGGAGAACAACCAACATTCGTGCCAATTTTGCAAAATATTTTTCATTTTTCACATATACATTGCTTGAAAACCATTCTTTGAGCATTATCTTTTGTGATAAGAGAAAATTGGAGTTATGGAAATGATCGAGCGATTCATACTGAAAGATCTGATCGGCTGGAAAAGTGCAACCAACCGGAAGCCGCTGATTCTACGGGGAGTGCGCCAATGTGGAAAGACCTGGATCCTCCGGGAATTCGGCAGGCAATATTTTGAAAACACTGCCTATTTCAATTTCGAGCGGCAGAATCGTTTGGGAGAAGTCTTTTCTGGTGAGCTTGATCCTAAACGAATTCTGCTTGAGCTCGGTGTGCTGGCGCACCAGAAAATAGAGCCCGGCAGGACGTTGGTCATTTTCGATGAGATTCAAGCGTGTCCCCGGGCGTTGACCTCACTCAAATATTTTTGCGAGGAGACTCCGGAATTTCACATCGCCGCCGCTGGCTCCCTGCTGGGGATCGCACTTGCTGCATCGGACGGTTTCCCAGTGGGTAAGGTCAATTTTCTGGAGTTGACGCCATGCAGTTTCGCGGAATATCTGCAGACGGCGGATTCCTCGTTATTTGAATATACCAATTCGCTTGTTTCCCCTGAACCGATTCCGGGAATCTTTGAAGAGCGGCTAACCAGATATCTGAATGAGTATCTGACCATCGGTGGCATGCCTGCCGTGCTTGAATCCTATCTGGCGAATCACGATCTTCCGCAGGCGGAGAATATTCAGGAAGACATTTTGAAGACATACGAACTGGACTTCTCCAAACATGCTCCGGTCAGAGACATTCCCAAACTTTTCCTGTTGTGGAAATCGATTCCGCAGCAGCTGGCGCGTGAAAACGCCCGGTTCATTTACGGAGAGGTGAAAAGCGGAGCACGTGCCAAGGATCTGGAGGATGCTTTGCGCTGGTTGGAGAGCGCCAGCTTGATTCACAGAATCACCCGGATCGAAAAACCGGAGATCCCCTTGAGTGCCTACGAAGATCGCAAAAGCTTCAAACTCTATCTCGCTGATGTGGGACTGCTTCGGAAACTGGCGGAGATCCCGGCGGCTTCCATTCTGGTGAATCCGGATATTTTCCGGGAGTACCGGGGACGGCTGGCGGAAAACTTCGTTCTTCAGCAAATGGTTGCCATGCAGCTTTCGCCCATTCATTACTGGACCAGCGGGAATCTGGCGGAAGTGGATTTCGTGATACAGGATGCCACCGAGATATTGCCTGTTGAGGTGAAGTCCGGGTTGAACGTCAAAGCCAAGAGTCTGAAAAGCTACCGGGAAAAGTACCACCCAGGACAGGCGCTTCGTTTTTCCATGCAGAACTTGAAACGGGATGACGGTCTGCTGAATATCCCGCTATACCTGATTCATCGCTTCCATGATTTTCTTCATTCTGAAACACGGAACAGCAAAGCTGGAGAGGAGTGATTATCGATCCCGTTTTTTTCTTCCCCGTTTCTTCCCCGTTTGACTTGAAAATAAGGAGAAAAAGCGGTATATTTTTGAGTCCCAGACTATCAGGGAATCGGTGTGATTCCCGGTTTGGAGATTGGCTGATTGGCATACAAAAGTTCCCCATTTCTTCCCCGTAAAACGGGAAAAAGGGCATGTTTTCGAGTCTCAAACAGACAAGGAGGCGGATTGGTTCCCGGTCTGGAGGCTTTCAGAAGTTCCCCATTTCTTCCCCGTGAAACGGTTTTTTCCCCACTTTTTCCCCATAAATGAGAAGTCGGAAAGCTGCGGAAGAAGTGTCATAACGTGCCAAACGTGAGCGGGGAATGCTTAAAAACGCGGGATTTTGAGGTGCAATCGGAGTGTCCGAACACAGCCGCCACCTCCACCATTTTCAAAATTCTCCACCGACCGGTCTTCTGGTCGGTTTTTTCGTTTCGGGGGTAAATTTGAGCTCAACCCCCGTTTCCCCCGACAGCGGAGAATCTCCACTTTTCTCTTATGAAGGTGTGCTTCAGACCCTCTCCCGGTAAATTCTCCGGGGAGTAAAAGACCGGTCTTTTGGTCCGGAGAGCTTTTTTTAAGGAAACACACGTTGAAAAACCGACCTTTGATCGTCAATTTTTCTCTGCCATACATTCATTTTGTAATCTTTTATTAAAGTAACATACTGGTAATCAACAAATAAAGCAAAAATATGCTTGCAAAGGTCATGTGTTCGAAAAATCCAGAGGTCGGTACTCTATTCGCCCAATTCATAACAAAAGTCTTTTTGATTCAGAGAATTTTTAGAGTTTTGCGAAATTCGTTTTTTCAGAACAAACGACCTTTATCCCTTCTTCGCGCTCCTTAAAAAACTTCTCAAAAATCCGCAAAATCATTAGGACACAAAATCTTTTGTGATTCTTCTTACACCATATAAACATTATTATGAGCAGATAGACGGAAAAAACATCGATATCACCGATGAAATACCATTCGATATACCGGAAACGTGGGAGTGGTGTCGATTAGCGCCCCTTTTGCATTATTTGTCAACAGGTCCATTTGGTTCTGCTTTGCACAAACGGGATTACGTTCAAGGTGGAATTCCCCTGATAAATCCGATGCATATTGATATGGAAAAAGCAATTATTACACCGTCAGATAATGCAAGAATAAGTCCAGAAACAGCGGAAAGATTATCTGCCTACAAACTTTCTATAGGAGATATTGTAATTGCACGCCGAGGAGAAATGGGGCGAGCCGCAACTATTACAGAAAAAGAACAAGGTTGGCTTTGCGGTACGGGTTCATTCTTTCTTCATTTTTCAAGCCTGTTTTTCAATGATTACTTTATTAATTTTATTCATACTCCGTATTCTAAAAAGCAACTTGGAGGTACAGCGGTTGGCACGACAATGTGCAATTTAAATCATAAAATCCTATCTGATTTATTGATACCTATTCCTCCTCTTACCGAGCAAAAACGCATTGTTTCGCAAATTGAAGTCTTGTTTGCCGAAGTGGATAAAATAGACAAAGATTCAGCTGACCTTGAATCTGCTCTGTCCTTGGCAAAACAGAAAGTCCTTGATTTGGCGATCCGTGGCAAACTGGTTCCGCAGAATACGGCAGATGAACCGGCGTCTGAACTTCTAAAACGCATTAAAGCCGAAAAAGAAGCTCTTGTTAGAGCCGGAAAAATTAAGAGAGACAGGCACGAATCCTACATCTTCCGAGGTGATGATAACTGTTATTATGAGCAGTTGAATGGTGAAACTGTTGATATTACGGCTGAAATCCCCTTTGACTTGCCCGAAAGTTGGAGCTGGTGTCGGTTGTATAGTGTAGTAGAAATATGCGATAATTTACGAAAACCGATTAATGCAGAAGAGCGACAGAAAAGAATAAAGTCGGCAAATAATCTTTACCCTTATTATGGCGCAACTGGACAAGTTGGATGGATAGATGATTTTATCTCTGATGGGGAGTTTGTTCTATTGGGCGAAGATGGTGCACCATTTCTTGATCCCTGTACGCCCAAAGCCTATATAATTTGTGGTAAGGCTTGGGTAAATAATCATGCTCATGTCCTCAAGGGAATAAATAATCAATTTTTATGCCATTGCTTAAACTCCGTAGATTATACAAATTTTATCACAGGAACAACGCGTTATAAATTAACACAAGCAGAGATGGCGAAAATTTTACTTCCTACTCCACCTCTTGCAGAACAGCAACGTATTGTTCAAGCAATAGCCCAATACAATTCTATTCTTGAATTGATTTCAAAATAGTTTCATACTGTTTGATGTAAGAAACTATTTTTTCTTGCTCTGGCAAGGGCGGCAGGGGGATTAAAAGTTCTTTAATCTGCTCTCTGGTTACAGAAATAAATGTACTTCCCATCGCTTGTTCTACAAGAGCTGATTTTCTCGCATTTAATAAATAAAACAAGAAATCAGTAGAAATCCCGGCTAATGGAGTTGCTGAAGCAAGTCCTCTTCCGATGCATATGTACCGAAGAGTAATATTGACAGTCCCTACTGGTGCGCGAACACAAATCAAAACGCTGTTTGCTGGAGCAATTCGTGTTGGTTCTGCTGTCCTTTGTGGTGATTGCAATAGAAATCTGTCTGAAAAATAAATTTTCCCTTGATGGAATTCTATACCACATTCTCCTTCGGAAACGGAATTACCTGCCGGAGACTGCCCCATAAGTAAAAGAGCAGTATCTTCTAAATGACACCACGCCCAATTATCTGGAATTTCAAAAGAAATATTGTCAATTATTCGCTGTTCATTACCAAACTGCTCATAATAACAGGCAAAGGCAGAAGTTAACCTGAAAACTGTGCTCTTTTGTGGCACGTTATATACCTAACCTTAAATGACTCGTGCGAAATAAGAGAAAAACGTTGACTCGGCGACGAGCCGGAACCTGATTTGCGGCGGAAACGCTGAGAAAATTTTTGTTTGGCGGTAAAACGGCCCGAAAGGCCGGATTTGGTACTGAAAACTTGAAAATTTAGGCGTAAGCCATCCTGCATTGGCAACAATGCGTGTTGTTTGACAAATTTACTTTTTATGACAGGCGAAGCTAAGCGGCGTCGGCAAAGTTTTGTAGCAACGGATTTTATCCGGTTGCTCCAGAACCAACGCGGCGGCCACGGCGGTTAAGCTCAGAGTCAAGTGCGCGATGGTCATCTGGTTGCGGATGGCGCGGTATTTGTACTGCGACATTTCCTCGACTTCGCGAGGCCCGAGGCGGGAGAAATAACGTTCCGCTTCAGTCCGGCATTTATAGGTGTCCTTAAAGCGTTTCGACTCTCTGGGCACCTGGCTGCGATGATCATCGGTAATGTCGATATAGGCGGTACAGCCGTAACATTTGCCGGTACAGAAATGGTCATGGTCGATTGGGCATTGCGGCGGTAAAGCGGCCTTTTCCCGTTTGGTCCCGGCGACAATCGGACAACGAAATTTCTTGCGGGTTCGGGCTCCATCCGGGCTGATGCCGTAAAATTTCATTTCCAGACCGGCCTGACACAGCGGCAGTCCGTGCGGCCCCACGGTTTTGTCCGGCTGCTGATTGCGGCGGTTCAACGGAATGAACGGTTCGGCTTTAAGTTTTTCGACAATGAAGTTATAAAGTTCGCGGTCATCGTATCCGGCATCGCCGAGAAAGATGCGCCCTTTTTCTGACCGTAGATTCGCACGAACTTTTTCAGTAGCGCCTTGGCTACTTTGCCGTCGGTGCGGTTGTTCGGCAGGGTAACTTCGATAAGAGGAATACCCTCACCGCTGAGCAGGACGTGGGTACGGTAGCCCCAGAACCAGGTAAAGGTTTTTCTTCTTATCGCCGCTCGGTTGTTTGATGTAGGAATAATAACTGAGCGTTGCCATGGGATTGCGCTTGATCTTGGTGGCTTTGTCGAGCTTACGGTTGGGATTCTTGGGATTGTTGTGCTTGGTGTTGGCCTTGATCGGTTTAGAATCGGCCATAATGACCTCCAGCGTGGCGATGCCTTTTTCAACCAGCAGTTTGCCGGAAGTATGAAAAAAGTTTCGATTTCGGAGTTATTCGTATCGGTCAGGAAGCGCGAAAAAACGGGACGCATCGGGAATCCGGCCTGGGTTGAAACCGCACATTTCGGCAAGGATCGGACGGCTTTCCAGATCCCGGACCAGGTCGGAAATGCATTTGATGTGAGCCGATTGTTTGTAGATCAGCGCCTTGAAATAGGCGGAACGCCGATAGCCACGGCGGCCGAGTTCGGGAAAATCCGGCTGGTCGTAGATCAGATCGAAAGCGCGGAAAAGTGCATCGTATTTTTTTCAGGAATGGGCACGAATCGATTAGGCCGTAGTAGTCATAAAACAGTGAATTTTGCATCATATTTTTCCTCTTTTTGAGTGGTTAATTGTTGTCCCGCAAGATATTACAATATATCACCAAGAGGAGGAATTTTCAAGGGCAAACGACTCAAAAAGTCGTTAATTATAAAACGTTTAACGCATTACGCAGAACACATTACTAACCTTAACTCATAGGAGGTATTATGCTGCAAAAGTATGAAGCCCTTCTCAGACGGGGCAATATGTCTGAAAATTCGATATCCGCTTATATGTATGCGGTCAGGTTTTATTTGGAGCATTATCCGGCAATCGACAAGAAAAAATCTGCTTGCATATAAGGGATTCCTGTTGGAGAACTATAAACCCAAAACTGTAAATTTACGGATACAGGCTATTAACAAATTTCTGCAAATACTGAAAAAAGAACGGCTTTGTTTGAAGGCGGTAAAAGTTCAGCAGAAAAACTTTCTGGAAAATGTGATTAGCAATGCTGACTACAATTTTTTGAAAAATCAGCTCAAGAAAGACGGAAATCTTGCTTGGTATTTTGTGGTCAGATACCTTGCCGCAACCGGAGCGCGTGTCAGCGAGCTGATTCAAATCAAAATTGAACACGTACAGCTCGGATATTTTGATCTTTACACCAAAGGTGGCAAGATCCGCAGACTTTATATTCCAAAGATTCTTCAACGGGAAACTTTGGAGTATTTGAAGGGACAGCAACGCTCTTCCGGTTATTTGTTCCTCAACCGCTTTGGAGTCCGGATAAGTATCCGGGGAATTTCACAGCAGTTGAAAAACTATGCGGAGAAATACGGAATAAACAAAAAGGTCGTATATCCCCACTCATTTCGGCATCGCTACGCAAAGAACTTTCTGGAAAAGTTCAGTGACATTGCCTTGCTCGCCGATCTGATGGGACATGAAAGCATTGAAACCACACGCATTTATCTGCGCCGCACCGCCAGCGAACAGCGGGAGATTGTGGACAAAGTCGTAACTTGGTAAATTATCCGCGCATTGTCTCCAAAACAGTGAACAGCTTTTCAACTTGTGAGACAATGCGTTTTTGTTCCGCAAGCGGGGGAAGCGGAAAGAACATACTATTCAACGTGTTTTTTGTTAAATGTTTTATCGTAACACCTTGACTTATTTCTTTTAACAAACCAGTATTTTCAAAAACATCATTACAAATTGGAAAAACAAAGGTATGCGCCCAGCGAGCCCCATGGTGAGGAGGAAGAGGGATTTTTTTGAGTGGGAATTTACCAAAGAGATGAATGCCGTTGGGCTATGATGACCGCCCGACGGCATTCCCCTCTTCATATAGATAAGAAACAAAAATACTTGTAGAATCTATTCAAACGTACTATATTACCAGTATGGAACTTCGAGATGCAAGAAAAATCAATTCAAAAGAATTGTATGATCGTCGAAAGCAAGCGGTTTTGCTGTTCGAAAAAGGGCTGAAGCGTTATGAAATCGCTCCGCTTGTCGGAGTGAGCGCCTATACAGTCGGCCAATGGATTAAGGCTTGGAAAAAAGGAGGCCAGGCCGCATTGAAGGTCGGCAATAAAGGGCGACCGCGGGGACTTTACCGAAAATTGCTTCCGCATGAAGAACAGGAAATTCGTCGTGCAATCACGGATCGTTGTCCAGATCAGCTGAAATTGCCATTTGCACTCTGGACTCGACAAGCGGTACAAACTCTGATCAAGCAGAAATATTCTGTGGATTTGAGCTTGCAGGCGGTCAGCAATTACTTGAATATGTGGGGCTTTTCCCCGCAAAAGCCGATTCGGCGGGCGTATGAGCGCAACGATCAGCGAGTTCGCATCTGGTTGGAAAAAGAGTATCCGGCTATTGCTGCTCGCGCCCGACAGGAAAAGCGGAAATTCACTGGGGAGATGAAACTGGATTGCGCAGCGACGATGTAAAGGGGAGAAGCTATGCGCCGAAAGGAAAAACTCCGGTGCAATATGTGAAAGCTGCTCCCGAAAAATTGAATATGATCAGCACCGTCACGAATCGCGGATTGATGCGTTTTATGTTTTATCGTGAGACTATGACCGCACAGTTATTGATTCGATTTTTGAACCGGCTGATTCGTTCTTCTCAAAAAGAAGATCTTTCTGATTCTGGATAACTTACGTGTTCATCACAGCAAACTTCTGCAAGAGTGGTTGGCGGAAAACAAGGCTTTTATTGAAATCTTTTATCTGCCAAGCTACAGTCCAGACCTGAATCCTGACGAATTACTGAACCGGGATTTGAAAGCGGCTCTTTCCAAAACTCCGGCGGCAAAACGGAATGGAGAACTTGAAGAACATGCAAAATCCCATATGCGAAGCATTCAAAAACAACCGGAGAAGATCAAAGCTCTTTTTCACAAGGAGTCTGTCAAATACGCCGGATGAACTACAAGTATTAAACTGTGGGAGCAATAATAATGAGCCCGAGCTCATTGACTACTTTGTTTCGCCCCTGGGATCAGCGAATCAATCTGCCCTGCCGGAGTGGAATTCAAACGAGGCAGAATGTCTTCGAGCCACTTGCGAAAGCAGATGCCGTTCGCTTTGCATGTCGCGGCGAACGTAAGTGCCCAGCCAGCCCCATCTGGATTTGAGGCAGACAGCGTGGTATGTTCTGCCACAAACCGGAATAATGGGAGGACGGTATGGGACGGGAAGGACGAGATTATTGGGAGGCGCAACTGTCAGAATATTGGGACAGCGGCTTGACGATTCAAGAATACAGCGAACTGAAGGAACTTCCTTACGAAAGTACCCGCCGCTGGATCCGAGTGTTGCAAAAGGCACGCCAGGATGATGCGAGCGACCCTGAATCGCTGGAGCTGGTAGAGATCAAGCCTTTGCAGGATTCGGCTGGTAGTTGACGGCATAGAAATTGCGTTGTCAAAAGGTTTCGACGGCCCTACGCTGTCCGAAGTGTTGGATCTGCTCAAGGTGCGGTCATGTTCGGGATCAGCGGCTCAGTAAGATATTTGCATTCTGTAATTCATTGGCAAAACGACAGGTATGCCGTTTACTCCCTTCGATGAATTCCGTTAAAGCAATCCGGATGTCCAGACAATTTCTCGGATATATGGTTGAATGTCCCTGCTCCTGGTTCCGCTATCAGCAACATTATTTATCTGTTTCAATTCCATGAAAAAAACTTGAAACCATCATTAACAATGACGTCTTTTTGAAGATTTCATAACAAATTCTCTGATCATATGATCAATTCGGGTGATGTTCTCGGTTTCCTTGTACTTGTGTTAATCAGTAGAACGGACATCGTATGTGCGGCGCGCCTGCGGACTGGATATTTCGGAGGGGTGCGGCAGCATCTGTCAGAATGCTGCAGAGGAGGGAACGCTTCAGGAATCCTGAACCTCTGCCGTTATGCGGCATTTGCCGTGGAGGGAAAAGTTCTGTCTGAGTCGGAGGACGGATTCTGGGGATTGACACACCTTCCGGAAAAATGGCGTGATTTCATCCGGTTTGCGCTTGACATTGAGTCCTGCATAGGCGATATTGCATGGAATTTCGACGGCTGTGAAACTTTCAGGTAATGTATCATGGAGGAATGTGTGTTGAGAATTTTGTCTTTGCGGGAGACCCCTCGGGAGCTGGAACGTTTTATCCGGTATTTTTCCGCCCGCTGGCGGAATGAGGCGCTTTACCGGGACTGCATGACCGCGTGTCTGAATTCGGACTCTCCCCTGCCGCAATGGTATCTGCTTCTGAATGCAAAAGAGGAGATCATCGGCGGCGCGGGATTGATTATCAGCGATTTTACGGCGCGCGGCGATCTCTGGCCGTGGCTTTGCGCCCTCTATATCGAGGAGGCATACCGCGGACATGCTTACGGGGCGCGTTTGATTGCTCATGTGAAAAGGGAAGCCGCGCGCCTCGGCTACCGGAAACTTCATCTCAGCACCGAGCATGTCGGTTATTACGAAAAATCCGGATTCAGGTATCTAGGCGTTTCTTCGGATCCCTTCGGAAGTTCCTCCCGCATTTATTGTGCGGAGACGCAGAATGACTGGGATTTTCTTGTGACGACTGCGAAGACGAAACTTCTCCCGCGGAACGTCTCCCCCTTCGTTGAAGCCGGAGGCGTCGCGGCGGCTCTTCTGACGGAAGCCGGAAATGCCTATGCCGGTGTCTGCATTGATACAGCGTGTTCTCTCGGAATGTGTGGGAACGCAACGCCGCCGCATCCATGATTACCAACGGGGAGCGGCGGGTTGTGAAACTGGTATGTCTTATGGGAAACGGTTCTCCCGGAATGCTCTGTGGCGCATGCTGCGAGTTTCTGATGCAACTGGATCCGCAGAACCGCGATATTGAAATACTGGTTTCCTATCCGGACGTCCATACAGTGAAACTGGGGGATTTGATGCCTTCATGGTGGGGGGGGCGGAGCGTTTCAATGACACTATATCAATATGACCGGAGCAGATACACGCGCAATCGCAGCGTAGATTCAGCAGCAACAGGTGGAAGATCAGGCGTTGGAACAATTAACGTTCAAGGAGATAAACCATGAGGCCGCTCTAGGTTGTGTCGTCAATAGATTTGTGCTATATTATGCAAACGTCAAAAAAAAGGATATCGGGAAAATGGCGAATGCATACGAACGACATGATATATCGGATGAATCTTGGGCTAAAATCGAATTTTTGCTACCGGGGCGCAAAGGGAACTTGGGGCGGCAACGCTCGCGACAACCGGCAATTTATCAATGCGGTATTTTGGATTTTACGAACGGGGGGCACCTTGGCGTGATTTGCCACCGAGTTACGGAGATTGGAAAAATACTCACCGGCGTTTTTGCCGTTGGCGTGACAAAGGAGTTTGGGAGAAATTATTGCAGGAATTGATTGACAATCCAGAATTTGAGCTGTTGATGATTGATGCAAGTCATATCAAAGTTCATGCACATGGGAGTGGTGCTCGTGGAGGCAATCAAGATATGGCCAAGACAAAAGGGGGCTCAACACCAAGATACATTTGGCCGTGGATGCGCATGGTATGCCGGTCAGAATCCTTATTACAGAAGGTACCACGGCGGATTGTAAGCAGGCTGAAGCCTTGATTGATAACATCAAAGCGAAGGTTCTTCTGGCAGACCGCGGTTATGATTCGGACGCAATTGTCGAGAAAGCGGAAAAAGCAGGGATGAAGGCAGTTATTCCGCCAAGAAAGAATCGCAAAACGCAACGTGAATACGACAAGGAGTTGTACAAGTTACGGCACTTTGTCGAGAATGCATTCATGATATTAAAACGTTGGCGCGGAGTCGCAACCAGATATGCTAAAAACACCGCTTCGTTTCTTGCTGCAGTACAAATCAGATGTATTGCAGCTTGGGTCTTTTAACTATTGACGACACGATCTAGTCATGGGACTCTCCCGGGCGACCACTGGAATGAGGCAGAAAAAGCATGGAGAAATCAAAAAAGATGAAAGAATATTTTTGTATTTTTTTATTTCTAATAGGGGGATGTGCATTTGAGGTTGATCGAATGTTGCCCTATCACTGTAATGGTAAAAACAATGATATGCAAATAAAAATGAACGGGACTGATTGGGAAAACTCACAGCAATATTTTAATAACTAAAGTTTTCCTGAAACTGGTTCGATGAGAAGTATTATACAACGGAGAAAATGGAAAAGCAAGCAGAAAATCCGTGGGAGCTGAAAGATTTTCTGCAACACCCTGCAAAAATGTCACTCGAGGAAATTTCGGAAGCGATTTTCCTGCGAATGTCGGCGAAAGCAAAGGCATTGGATCGGCGTGTCGGATGTCTTCGAGGCGGCGCGAGTGGAAGTTTGGAAGCGTAAACCCAGGCAATGGAAGTAGCGAAAAGGCAAAGTTGGAAATGGTTATCGACGGCGGACAAGTTGCGGCACTGAGAATCAAGAGAGCCGATTTCGTGCTTGATTTCCTTGAATCCGCTTTCGATTTTCCATCTGGCGGAATAATATTCGATCATCCGTTCGGCAGGGAGCGAAAGATCGGTCGTGACCAACGGGAAAGCAAAGTTGCGGTAGTAAACGAAGATGACTTTGACCCGGCATTTCAATGCTTTGGACATGCAGATGATCTCGGAAAAAGAGATCTCGCGTTCCTTACCGTACACATGAATTTCAGCAGTCCGCGCCTGATTTCGGAGTTGAGTGGAAAGTTCTCTGACGTTCGGGAGTCTTTTCCCATACTTGGGAGCACGCCCGCGCTTTTTACGCGCGGGCCGGGAAGATCGAAAATGGCTGCGGAAACCCGCAGCCTGGACAGGATATGAACGGAGCCGGAAATATGCGCCCGGACTTCTTTGATGAGCGGAGCGGAACAAAACCAGGAATCGGAAACGATAAGGATGCTGTTCTGCGTGAACTTTCCGGCAATGCCGATGATCCGTTGGGCGGCGATGCCGGATTTGGTCTTGAGCCATTCCGCATACGGCAACTTGGCGCTGGATTTGACCTTTTTGCGAGAGGCTTGTAAAGCCCCTGTGCGAGGGGCAGGAATGCCCAGCGGTGGTGGATAAAGCGAAGCAGCCCGACTACGACTCGGCAGTTTCCCCAGATGTATTTGGCCGAGTTCATTTTGGCGGCATGATCGAAATGAGTTGCGCAATCCTGAATCTTTTTCCCGGTTTTCGGGCTGAGCTCGTCGTCAAGCGCCAGAAGAATACGCCCGTCAACAGACGGATCGCCGAGTTCGAGGAGCAACGCATCCCAAAGTTTGCGCCACGGGATTTTTCCGGAATTGATGAAATTGTAAAACCGTTTGAGCGTGAAATGGCTTGGAATGAAATTGGAAAAACACCGGAATATCGAGCTGATTCTTCCGGGTTGAACTCCGGCGACAAGTCCGATGATGATGATTTGGAAAATGGGTTGACGATAAAATGGGATTTCGTTGGTTGCCTTACCGAGCAATTCGTTGAATTTCATCACTGTTTCCTCCAGTTGGTTGCGATCTGTGGTAATATAGCACAATCGACTTTTGGAGTTGCCATTTCAGGCATTGATAATCAACGACTTACGTTGGAAATTTGACACACGGAAAGGGGCCTGTGAGCGATGAAACCAAAATTTTCACCAAAATGACAAAAACGGCGACAAGTGCGCCTCAGGAGGGCAGGAATCAGGCTTAAAATTGATTTTTGAGCGGGAAGTCGCAATTTTAGTCCGTCCTTGGCGCTTCCCCGGTCAGCCAAAAAAATTCGTGTTTTTTTCAATCAAGGTCGGCACAATAAATTCAGGAACTTCTCTCGATTCGCGGGAGCAGTTCAAAAAAACAGGAAAACTTGAATTTTCAATAAAGATAGTTATGATTTCAGTTTTAAATTGTTCTATAACATCTCGCATACTTTGAAAATGAAAGTCTTTTTTCATGAATGAGAGTTGTTTCTTTCTCTCAATCAATGCAAATATTGCGTCTTGTTCATTTCCGCCATGACGAACTCTACTGATATCACTTTTTTCTATAAAACAATAACCATCAAAAAAACCAGAATCACTGAATTTAGCTAATCCAATAATATCTTCTCCTATAAAGCAAGGAATTCCTAATATAGTCTCATCACAAATCTCTTCTCGGAAAATATCAACGCAACAATTCCTTGCCATACAGTTTTCGAAATATTTATTTAAAGACATCTTAAAATCTCCCAGGAATATTTACTATAAACTATAAACGCCATTTATCAAATTCGAATACTCTTGTAGTCAATATGGCCTGGAGGTTATAGATAAGAAACAAAAATACTTGTAGAATCTCTTTGAACGTGCTATATTATTGCTCCCACAGTTTAATACTTGTAGTTCATCCGGCGTATTTGACAGACTCCTTGTGAAAAAAGAGCTTTGATCTTCTCCGGTTGTTTTTGAATGCTTCGCATATGGGATTTTGCATGTTCTTCAAGCTCTCCATTCCGTTTTGCCGCCGGAGTTTTGGAAAGGGCCGCTTTCAAATCCCGGTTCAGTAATTCGTCGGGATTCAGGTCTGGACTGTAGCTTGGCAGATAAAAGATTTCAATAAAAGCCTTGTTTTCCGTCAACCACTCTTGCAGAAGTTTGCTGTGATGAACACGTAAGTTATCCAGAATCAGAAAGATCTTCTTTTGAGAAGAGCGAATCAGCCGTTTCAAGAATCGAATCAATAACTGTGCGGTCATAGTCTCACGATAAAACATAAAACGCATCAATCCGCGATTCGTGACGGTGCTGATCATATTCAATTTTTCGGGAGCAGCTTTCACATATTGCACCGGAGTTTTTCCTTTCGGCGCATAGCTTCTCCCCTTTACATCGTCGCTGCGCAATCCAGTTTCATCTCCCCAGTGAATTTCCGCTTTTTCCTGTCGGGCGCGAGCAGCAATAGCCGGATACTCTTTTTCCAACCAGATGCGAACTCGCTGATCGTTGCGCTCATACGCCCGCCGAATCGGCTTTTGCGGGGAAAAACCCCACATATTCAAGTAATTGCTAACCGCCTGCAAGCTCAAATCCACAGAATATTTCTGCTTGATCAGAGTTTGTACCGCTTGTCGAGTCCAGAGTGCAAATGGCAATTTCAGCTGATCTGGACAACGATCCGTGATTGCACGACGAATTTCCCGTTCTTCATGCGGAAGCAATTTTCGGTAAAGCCCCGCGGTCGCCCTTTGTTGCCGACCTTCAATGCGGCCTGGCCTCCTTTTTTCCAAGCCTTAATCCATTGGCCGACAGTATAGGCGCTCACTCCGACAAGCGGAGCGATTTCATAACGCTTCAGTCCTTTTTCGAACAGCAAAACCGCTTGCTTTCGACGATCATACAATTCTTTAGAATTGATTTTTCTTGCATCTCGAAGTTCCATACGGGTAATATAGCACGTTCAAAGAGATTCTACAAGTATTTTTGTTTCTTATCTATAATCGCTCCGGAGATTGCCTTTTCGTTTTCTTGCGCTACATTTTCCATGGCCTGTTTTCCTTTCTTTTGATTACGGTTTGGTCACTATAATCAATCAGAAAACAGGCCCTTTTTCAAGTGCCCCCTCTCAAAATGTGCGCAATTTTCCGGACGTTATCCGATCTGCCAGGCTTCGAGGTATCAACGCAGTCCGGATCGGCAGGATACGCGGGCCGGAAGCTATAAACGCAAACTCCTGACAAAAGCGGGAGAAGTGGAACTTCACGTTCCCCGTCTTAGAACGTTGCCATTTGAAACGCAGATCATTGAGCGTTACAAGACGAAGCAGAGCAGCGTCGAGGAAGCCCTGATCGAAATGTATCTGGCAGGAGTATCCGTCCGGCGCGTGGAGGATATTACCGAAGCCCTTTGGGGCGCAAAGGTCAGTTCCAGTACGGTAAGCGAATTAAATCAAAAGATTTATGGTAAAATTGAGGAATGGCGTAAACAGCCGATTACCGGCGAACATCCATATGTTTTTGTCGATGGAGTCTATCTGAAGCGAAGTTGGGGCGGTGAGGTTCAGAACGTTTCTGTTCTGGTTGCGGTCGGAGTGAACGACGAGGGATACCGCGAAATCCTTGGCGTAGCCGAAGGCAGCCGTGAAGACAAGGAATCCTGGAGCAACTTCCTGCGTTACTTGAAAGAACGTGGACTCAAAGGCGTAAGGCTGATCGTTTCGGATAAATGCCTGGGATTGTATGAGATCATCGGTGATTTCTTCCCCGAAGCCAAATGGCAACGCTGCATTGTCCACTGGTATCGGAATGCTTTCACCATGTGTCCGTGGAAACATCTTCGCGAGGTGGTGGCAATGCTTAAGGCAATTCATGCTCAAGAAGATAAAGCAGCTGCTCGGCAGAAAGCCGCTCTCGTGGCCGAAAAAATTAAGAGCCATGAAGCTGGAGCGGATCGCAAGTTTTATAGAAACCAGCGTGGAGGAAACGTTGTCGTATATGGATTTCCCGTATGAGCACTGGAGCCGATTGCGGACAAATAACGGTCTCGAACGCATCATGAAAGAGATTCGCCGCCGAACCCGGGTTGTCGGCAACTTTCCGGATGGGTACTCGGCTATGATGCTGGTCGGAGCCAGACTCAGGCATATTTCCACAACAAAATGGGGCACTCGGCAGTACATGAATATTTGCAAACTTTACGAAGGTGGTATAAGGTAAAAGGCGGGAGGCTCCGCCTTCGCAACCGACCTGCTCCTCCGGAGCTCTCTGGTCGGTCGGTTGCTTCGGCTGCGCCAACTCACGTTTGTCATCTGTAATCGCTCAGAAACAAATGTGCGCAAAATATCGGACACTACCCTCTGCTCACCGGAGAATTTGTCGGGAGATCATCGAAAACACAGAGGGGAATGCGAAAACAGTGGATTCTCTCCGGCGCTGCAAATGGACCAATTCCACCTCAAAATCAGCCCCAAAAACGAAAAAAACGACCGGAGGTCCGGTCGGCGGAGAATCAAGAAAATGGTCGGGGCGGCGGGGGTCGAACCCGCGACTTTCTGCTCCCAAAGCAGACGCGCTAGCCACTGCGCTACGCCCCGGTTGGCGAATTGCTTAAAATAACCTCTCCCCCGTTGATATTCAAGTCAAATACCGATTATTCTCCATCTTCCGAACCGAGCTTCCTCACATATTGCAACTTTCCCCGGTCAATCGCTATCTTCACCCCGGGTTCCGGGCCGAAAAGAATGCTCTTCTCATTCTCCTCATAAAGCGCACCAAGCTCCACCGCACCAGTCTTATAACGAATCTCACAGTTCGCGATCCAGACGTCGATCGCTTTGGGACGGCATACCTTTCCCTTCTCCACATGCACCGTAATCGTCCGACTCTCAGGCCGGGAACGCGGATGAGATACCGTCACCTCATGATTTCCCGGCGCCATCTCACGCACCACGATCGGGGCCGTCCCCGTCACACTCACACCATCCGATTTCGTCCGCCCCACCAGCTTACCATCCACCAAAACTGTCACTCCCGCCGGACGCACCGTCAACTCCAGCACTCCCGTACTCCTGACCAGCGAAAAACGCACCTCATCTTGAAAGCCTGATACAATCTCCACCGTCTTCTCCATCGGCTCGTATCCAGCTTTTACCGCACGGATCGTATACACCGCCGGTGAAAGATCCCCCAGCGTACATGGAGCTACGCCACGCTTGGTCTCGTTGACGAAAATTTCCGCTCCCGCCGGTTCCGAAACCACCTTGACCCCGCCCGGACGCGCACTGAGTACAAACTCACGCACCAGGCGCTGCCCCCCGGCTCAATGTCACCGTCTGTTCCAGCGGCACATATCCGCTCCGCTCCAGCCGAATGAGATATTTCCCTTCGTTCAATTCCCCTTTATAGGGCGTTACTCCAACCACCCGTCCGCCGATCGAAAGCTGCGCCCCTGCGGGCGGCTGTTGAAGGAAACCATTCCAACATTCTCATCAAGATCAATCAGGATCTGTTTGGGGCGCTCATCCTCCACACTCCACTCGATCGTTCGCTGCGAATATCCGGGCATTCTCAACAGGCCGGAATACTTCCCAATCCGCACCTCCTCCAGCAGCAGCGGCGTAGCACCGACGACACGCCCGTCGACCACCAGCTCCGCCCCCGTGGGCCGGGTATTGATCAACACCGACGCAGTCACCGGTTCCAGTTCCAGCTCAATCCGCCTGTACTGCCCGTCTCGAAGCTCCACCTTCTCCCATCTCTCCCGGAACCCCGGAGCGGAATATTTGAAAAGGTAAATTCCCGGCTTCACCTGAAGCTGAAACGGCGGTTTCGTAAACACCTGACCGCCGGACGTGATCCTCAAGCCCGCAGGCCCCACTATCCGCAACCGCGCCGACGGCGGATTTTTCTGCAGCCGCCCGCGGAACAGAAACAACACCGCACACAACAAAATCAGAACAATCGCCAGCAGCACGGCAGAAGCTCTGGAAATCTTTTCATCGATTCATCTTCCCCAGATAATTATCCAGTTTGAACAGACGCTGACGAGCAATGTCAAATTCGGGCGACTCCTGATCCGCCAGCTCCATCACCTGGAGAAATACCTGACGCATCCGCTGAAAATCCCGAATACCACCTAGACGGACCCGTTCATACTCCAAATTGTCCAGCTTTCGCTTGCGCAACTCCTCCGCTTCCGCCAGGCGGCGTTTCGCCCGGTCCCACAGCGGCGGATGCGGTGAAAACTGCTCCAGGTAGTTGACCACCTGACGGTAACGATCGATCGCATCGCGCAAGTTGGCCGGCCGCGCCTCCCGGTTGGAATAAAGATCCTCCGCCTTGGCAAAACTGGCAGCAGCCTGATTGCGAAGCTCCTCCGGCGTCAGCGATATCGTTTGCAACCCATAGCTCTCCGCGAAGTCATCGATCGCCTTTTCCACCGCTTCAAACTCCGCAGGCACAAAACGCCCCGTTATCCGAAACTCCAGAAGCTCCGGCCTCTCGGCGATAACCAGGCGCCGGGTAATCAACTCCTTTTGTACGTGGCTCCGCAGGCGGAACCATCGCCCGGATGCCGGAAGAACGAATCCGGCTGCGCAGAATCGAAACCGCGCCGGCGTTAAGCTTCTCAAACGTCCGTTGATAATGACGCTGCGCCTTGAGATCGTCCAGCGTAAACGTTACCCGGTCATTTTCCAGCTGCATTGCAAAACGAAATACATTGTCGGGTGCTTTGATCTCCTTCTCAAAGAAAACCGAAAGCGGAGGCTCCGACGCGGCCGCCTTCGACACTTGGCGCCCCGCCCCCGCCCCCATCCACCGCAGGATGCTGGTTATCACCACCACGGCTACGACTCCGATCACCGTGTAAAATGTTAAATTGGAAATCCTTCGGCGCGATCCGGACTTCCCGCCCTCCTCATTTGCAACCTCAGTCGCTCCACCTGCCGGTTGCTCTTCCACGCGCCGACTGCGGTCAAACAATGCGCCGGCCCGTCCCCCCAGCAGCGCGGCCAGATCCTGACGCATTCCGGCCGAGCCGCTCTCAACCGCATCGGATTTCGCTTCCGCTCCCCCCGTCGCGGCAGGAGGAATCGGTGGCGGTTCCGACGCGGCCAGCGGCCCCTCCACCGCGGTTCCGGGAGCCGCTTCCGGTTCGAGCGGCCGCTCGCCGTCGGCATGGAACGGGGAAACCGACGGAATCGGATTGAAAATCACTTTCGGCGGCTCCGCATTCAATCCGGTCACCCGGATCATCTGGTCGCCGATTTCGATCAGGTCCCCCTCGGCAAGCTCCCGTTCGCCCCCGATGCGCACCCGGTTGAGTTTCACGCCGTTGGTACTGCCCTGATCGCTGATCGTCCAGACGCCCGATTCATTCTGCCGCAATCTGGCATGATACCGCGAAACCGCCTCGGTTGGAATCCGCAGAATATTACCGTCATCCCGGCCGATGGTGATCTCCGGCAAGGCAAATTCCACCTCGTCGCCACCGCGCACGCCGTTGACAAAAAAATCTTCATCCCTCTCTCCCTGCCGCCGGTTGTCGGCGGCGTCACTCCGCCCCGTTCGAAAAGGGGGAAATTTCCGCTTTTAACATACTCTTCTCCTGGAGTTTTTCAATCGTTTCTCCATCCAAAGTCGAATTTAAATTCAACCGGTCTCCCACCCGAGTCCGGGTGGCGGCAATCACCCCGCAGGAAGTTCCACCACAGTAACCGCACGCCGACAGCCGACGGGCCAGCGCCACGGTCGAAAATCACATCGTACCGCCACCACCCGCCGATCGACATCCAGAAAAAGCAGATCCAGCGGAATCGACATCCAGCAACTGTGCACCATCCCGCAACGCTCAAATACCATCGCATCAAGTTCGCCATCGACGAAACGGCGCCCGATCATGCCGCGCAGCCGCTCAAACCAGCCCACCGCCCAGCGCGGATGCCGGGCAAGATATTTTCGCTGATTGATATTGTAGATCATCGCAACAACTTACCTCATCTCGAAAACAAATCCATCACCTGATTGGCCAGCGGTCCGAGCAGCATGATGAACACCGCCGGCAGAATGAAGAGCACAATCGGAATGATGATCTTCACCGATGCCTCATTGGCACGCTTCTCCGCAAGCATGAACCGCTTACCGCGCTGAACATCCCCCTGAATACGGAGCAGCTGTGCAATGCTTACACCCAGCTCCTCAGCCTGTATGATCGCATTGACCGTCGCTGTCAAATCCGGCTGCCGCACCCGCTGCGCCAGATCCCGCAGCGCATCGGAACGTTTCCGCCCGAGCTGAATTTCCTGAAACGCCCGGGTCAGCTCTTCGCCGAGCTCATCCGGCTTGCGTCGGGCCAGAATATCCCGTAACGCCGACATGAGATCGCGCCCGGACTCCACCGAAAGCGTCAGCAGATCGAGAATGTTGGGCAGCGCCTTCATGATCGCCAGATGGCGGCGGCGAATCGCCGCATCGAGCATCATTCCCGGATAAACCGCGAACAATCCGGCCAGAATCGCACACAGGATGATGTGCCCCGAAAAAGCGCCCAGCACCAGACAGAAAAATCCGAATCCCCAGAACAGCAACTTGAATCCGACGAAATCGACCGGCGTAAAAAAGCTCTCCGTATCCCGCCATCCAGAGGCGCGGAGCAAGAACGTCCCGCCAGCCCGCAAAGGAGTGCGACGCAGCCGCACGGCGGGTGAGCGGCAGAAACGGCACCGCCATCCGCAGCAGCAGTGGAACATACCGGGGAAATTCACCGTTCCGGCGCAGCTCGACTCCGGAAAGCGCACGGAAACAGAAGAGCATCAGGCATCCGGCGGAAACCCCCGCGCATCCGGCGGCGAGGAAGTCGATCAATCCATTCATTTCCGCCTCCTCATACTTCAATCGTGACGATTTTTCGGATCATCCAGTATCCGGCGATGTCGAGCAGCACCACCAGAATGATCCCGATGATTCCGATCGGACTGTGGAGAAACGACCGCATCATCACCGGATTGATATGGTACATCCCGAAGAAGAGCGCCGGCGGCATCAATCCGATCAGCAGCGCCTGCATCCGCCCCATCGCGGTCAGCGCCCGAACCTTGTTCGAAATGCGAACCCGTTCCCGAATCAGCCTCGCCACCCGCTCCAGCGTCGCAGTGAGCTCTCCGCCGGTCTGCCTCGCGGTCAGAATCGCGGTCGACACCAGAGCAAAATCATCCGATTCCAGCCGTCGATTCATGTTCTCCAACGCCTGCTCCAGCGGCACGCCGAGCCGAACCTCCTGCGTCAGCAGCCGGAACTCCACCGAGACCGGGCGGATGTCCAGCGCCGCCACCTCCTCCAGCGCCTGGTTGATGCTGAATCCCGCCTTCAGCGAACTTGAAACCATTCCGAGCGCATCCTCCAACTGAATGTTGAATCGCTCCAGACGACGTCGTTTCAGCCAGCGCAACACCAGCAGAGGCACCGGAAAGAGCACCAGCGCCACCAGGGCGCCGATCAACAATCCCCACTGCCACGGCGTATCCTCCAACCCGGCGGCAAACAGCAGCACCATCGAACACCCGCCGGTGGCGCTCAGCGCCAGTCCGAGATCGAAGACCCGGCCGGGCGGCATCTGTATGAGCACATCATCCAACCCGGTCGTCGCCTCGCGCAGATACCGCTCCCGATAGCGTCCGGCAATGTACAACCCGGAGTCGATCAGCACCAGCGCCGCACAGAGCACACAGAAGAAAGCGCAGATGCCGGGCCAGAACGAACTGTTGAGCAGCATCTCCATTCCGCCTAAGCTCCCTTCCGACTGAACATGCCGATGTCCAGATCAAGTTTGGCCCGCGTGATCTCTTCCAGAAAGGTCGGCACTCCTCCGGTCGGCTCGAACACCCCGGTGATCCGATTCTCGGCATCATAGCCGGTCTGGCGAAATGCGAACAGATCCTGCATTGTGATCACATCGCCCTCCATTTTGGTGATCTCACTCACGTTGACGATCTTGCGGCTGCCGTCCCGCTCGCGGCTGATCTGGACGACGATATGAATCGCCGAGGCGATCTGTTCGCGGATCGCCCGCAGCGGCAGATCGAATCCGGCCATCAGCACCAGCGTCTCCAGCCGCGAGAGCGCGTCGCGCGGACTGTTCGCGTGGATCGTGGTCAAACTCCCGTCATGACCGGTGTTCATCGCCTGAAGCATGTCCAGCGCTTCGCCGCCGCGGCATTCGCCGACCACAATCCGATCCGGACGCATCCGCAGCGCGTTGCGAACCAGATCGCGGATGGTGACCGCCCCCCTCCCTCGACATTCGGAGGACGCGCCTCCAGCCGTACCAGATGCTCCTGATGAAGCTGCAGCTCCGCGGCATCCTCGATCGTGACAATCCGTTCCCGGTTCGGCAGAAAGGAGCTCAGCACGTTGAGCAGCGTCGTCTTTCCCGATCCGGTACCTCCCGAGATCAGGATATTCTTGCGCACCGCCACGCAGACCGCCAGAAAACGGACGATGTCCGCAGAGACCGATCCGAACCGGATCAGATCGGAAGCGGTGAACGGTTTCTTCGAAAATTTCCGGATCGTCACCGTCGGACCGGAAAGAGCCAGCGGCGGAATGATCGCGTTGACCCGCGACCCGTCCGGCAGCCGGGCATCCACCATCGGCGAACTCTCGTCAATCCGCCGCCCGAGCGGAGAAACGATCCGTTCGATCGCGGAAAGCACCTGGTTGTTGTCGGCAAACGAGGTGTCGGTCCGATAGAGGACGCCACCGCGTTCGACATAGACCTGATCCGGTCCGTTGACCATGATTTCGGTGATGTCGTCCCGTTCGAGCAGATATTCGAGCGGACCGAGACCGATCGCCTCCTGAATCAGCTCCTTTTCCAGCACCGCCATGGGCAGCTCCGGCGGCAGCGGCACGGTGAGTTGAGAGAGAATCTCCCGGATCATCGCTCCGGCCTGCCTCGCCAGCTCCTCCTGCGATACGCCGGAAACCGCCAGCTTCTTGAGATTGAGGCGCGCGAGCAGCTCCCGGTGTGCCTGTCGTTTGATCTCCCGGACCGCCGCCCGATAACGCTCCGGCACACCGGAGATCTCCAACACCGGAATCGGCTCCTTCTCCTGCGCAGGCAGTGACGGCCCTCCCGCCGCAACAGGAGACCTGGACGCGCCGGTCGCGGGCTCCCGCTTCGGCTCCGCCGCCGCAATCCGGACCAGGATCTCCGCACGCCCCACCCGGATCACACTTCCAGCCGGCACGTCGTAGGGTTCATTGGGGTAGAAACTCACCCCTTCCCCGGAAAAAGTCCCGTTCCGGCTGCCGAGATCCATCACCGTCAGCCGGTTGTCATGAACGATGAACTGGGCATGACGACTGGAAACTTCCGGTCGGGCTATCCGGATATGACACTCAGAACCGGAGCCGACCAGGTAGGCGCCGCTCTCCAGTTTCGCCACGCCGTCGGTTCCGCCCGGCTGATGAATGACGATCTCCAGCATGCCGATCCCTTCTTCTATTCCAGTTTCCGACGCTCCTCGCGGCGGCGGTTGTAATTGGGAATCTCCTTCTCCAGAAGCTTGAAGTTCACGCTGCGCGACTCAATCGACCGTTCGATGCGTTCATCCTCGAAGTTGCGCAGCGAAAGCGTCAGGCGCCCTTTCTGAGCTGCAAATACGATCATCTCCACCTCCTCGGGGAAGAGTTGCAGCGTCACGGTACCGTAACTGCGACCGGCCGCGGCAGGATCGAACGCCGCCGCCCCCCAGCGGTTTCCCACAGCCAGGACCTTGACATCCTGAAGAATGGTCAGCGTAATCGTGTCGAGCGCGGCATCTCCCCCGCACATCCGGGAAACGGAAAGTGCCGATCACATCGACATTGTCTCCTGGCTGAACAAGATTGTTCACCGAAGAAACCGGATCAACCGGAATCGACACCGCCCGCCAGCCGGATTGAATCACACCGGTGAATCCCTGCCGACGCGTCAATGGCTTGAGATCGGTGCTCAGCAGAATCTGATTGGCGGTCATCGAGCTCTCCAGCCGACGGCCGATCACCCGGGAAACCTCCCGCCAGGGGATCTCCCGGCTGAATCCCCGCCCCTCCCGGCTTCGCCGCACCGGATACCGGGCAACGTCGGTTTCGCGGATCTCCTCGTTCTCCACCATATTGCGGGTGATCCGGATCAGAACCACCGTTTCGGAGTCTCCCATGATCCGCCGTTTTTCCGCCTCCAGCTGGCGGTAGGTCAGGACAAAGGCGAGCAGACCGAACAGGACCGCGCCCAGCAACAACAGCTTCTGCCGCATTTTCTCTCCCGGTTGAAAATTTGACGTAGCTCTCCGCCAATATATATCCGTCCGGCGCAAAAATCCAGAGCCCGCGCGGAAAATCCCTCAATTCCGCCGCAGCGCCCCGGACTCATCCCCGTTCCCAGAGACGGGCAAGCGCCCGGATTCCCTCCCCGATCCAGAACACCACCGAACAGCCGGCAATGATCCACACCCAGTCCAGCAGACTGAGCGGCGTCACCCGGAACGCCTTCCCGCCGAAGGTGACGATTACAATCTGCCCGATCAAAATCGCTCCGGCAATCGCATAGAACATGCCGTTGCCGCGGAACCGGGCGAAAAATCCTTTTCCCCGAGCCATAGGCCCGGACATTGAAGAGATTCCAGAACTGAATCATCACAAAGACCGAGAAAAAGAGCGTCTGCTCCCGCAGCGCCACCGCCCCCGTATCCCCTTTCATCCCGAACAGCGCGAGCAGAAAGAACACCACCAGCACGATTCCGGTTCCGAAGATCCAGCGCGCCATCCCCGGCGTCACGATGAAGTCGGAATTCCGGCGCGGCGGACGCTCCATCACCGACGGATCCGGCGGCTCCGTCGCCAGCGCCAGCGCCGCAAACGTATCCATGATCAGGTTGATCCACAGCATCTGAATCACCGTCAACGGCAGCTCCACACCGATGAAGGGACCGATCACCGCAATCGACAGCGCCGTCACGTTGATCGTCAGCTGGAAGATGATGAAACGCTGGATATTCGCATAGAGCGAACGCCCCCAGAGGACCGCGTTGACCACGCTGGCGAACGAGTCGTCCAGCAGAATGATCGCCGCCGCCTCCTTTGCGATCGCCGTCCCGGTCTTGCCCATCGCGATTCCCACGTCGGCGTTGTTCAACGCCGGCGCATCGTTGGTACCGTCGCCGGTAACCGCCACCACCTCGCCGGAACGCTTCAACGACCGCACCAACCGCAGCTTGTCCTCCGGCCGGGCGCGGGCCATGATCTTCAACCGCCTCCCCGCCTCAATCGCCTCTTCGTCGTCGAGCGCCGCATATTCCCGCCCGGTGATGATCTCCCCGGGAGCAAAATCCCCATCGCCGGCCAATCCGATCTGCCGGCCGATCTCCCGCGCCGTCTCCGGACTGTCACCGGTCACCACCTTGACCCGGATTCCGGCGCGGCGACAGCACGCCACCGCCGGGGGAACCTCCGGCCGAACCGGGTCGGAAATCGCCGCAAATCCCATCCAGACGAGCTCTTTCGCCTCGTCCGCCAGATCCGCGCCGTCCGCGAGTTCGACCCGCCGGAAACAGATCGCGAGCGTCCGCATTCCCCGCCCCTGCCAGGAACGGAGCTCCTCCCTCCATTCCGGAAAGCAGCTCCGGAGTCAACAGCTCCTCGCCGGAAGCGGTGAGCCGTTTTACGCACCGTTTCATCAGAATCTCCGGCGCGCCCTTGACATAGAGAATCATCTGCCCTTCCACGTCCGAACGGCCGTAGGTCGCCATGAATTTGCGTTCCGTGGAAAAGGTCAGCTGCTCCTTGAGCTGGAAACGAGAACGCAGCTGCCGGAAATCGAGCCCCTTCCCATGCAGATAGAGCAACAGCGCGCCTTCCGTCGGATTCCCGACCGCCTCCGCTTCGCCGTTTCCTCCGACCGAGAGAGATTCCCTGTCGTGTTGACTGCAATGCTCTCCTCCAGCAGCGGACCGCTTCCCTCCGGGAAGGCTGGAAAGTGCATGCTGTTGACCCGCATCCGGTTCATCGTAAGCGTTCCGGTCTTGTCGGTACAGATCACCGTCGCCGCCCCGATGGTTTCACAGGCATGCATCTTGCGCACCAGATTGTTCGACGCGGTCATCCGCCGCATGCTGTAAGCGAGGCTCAGCGTCACGCTCATGGCCAGCCCTTCCGGCACCGCCACCACGATCAGCGTAACCGCAATCATGAAGAAGTTGAGCAGCCGGGCGATCACTTCACGGGAAATCGCCGGTTCCGGCCAGACTCCGCCGAGCCAGATTCCTCCGAGTCCGAGCACCGCTACCACCGCAGCCGCCGCAATGCAGACCCACGTCCGCACCGACAGCGAGAAGACCCGGCGGCGGATCACCTCCAGCCCGTCGGTGATCAGCGGCAGCCAGACGCGAAGCAACGCCAGTGCCAGCGCCAGCGCCAGGGTGGCGGTCACGCCCCACTGCGCCGGAGACTGCACCATCTCGCCGCGGAAAATCTCCCGACCGGTGAGAACGCAGAAGGTGAGCACCGAAATGAGAAAACCGACCAGCCCGATCAGACGACTGAGTTTTTCCAGCTGCTTCTGAAGCGGAGTCTCCTCGTCCGTCTCCAGCGAGGCCTCCCGGGCGGTGTGGCCGATCTCCGTATGTTCCCCCACCGCGGTGACTTCCGCATATCCGTACCCCTCGACCACCGGAGTGCCGCGCATGAGCTTGTCGGCCGGATAGGTGGTTTCTCCGAGCCGGGCGATCTCCGGGTGCCCCGCGGGGAATTTCCCGACCGGATCGGTCTCTCCGGTCAGACTGGACTCATCCAGCTGGAGGTTCACCGCCTCCAGAACCTTCGCATCCGCCGGAATCTCCTCGCCCTGTTCGACGAAAATCACGTCGCCGACCACCAGATCGCGTCGCGGCACCATCACAAACGCACCATTCCGAATCGCCTTGTACGGCAGATCGTCGTTGCTCCGGTTCAGCAGATCGAACTCCTTCTCTGCACGATATTCATTCAGAAATGCGATGAAGGTCGCCAGCAGAATCGCCGCAAGAATGCCGCCCCCTTCCACCCAGTCACCGATCAGGCAGGAGAGTACCGCCGCAATCATCAGAATGCGAATCACCGGATCCCGGAACTTCCGCAGATACTGAATGTACCACGCAACCCGGACCGGAGCGGGCAGCACATTGCCGCCATTCTCCGCCCGGCTGATTTTCACCTGCTCATCCGACAGCCCCTGATAGTTGAGTTTTTCCATATTTCCCTCGTTGTTTCCCATGATTTCGCCGGTCAGGAGACGGGATCAACCGTAATCGCGAGCAACGCGTCTTCCACCAGCTTCCGATAATACTCCAGCCCCTCCGCATCCAGATCCGGAGGAATTGCAACTCCGTTCCCCCATCACCAGCGTCAACCGGCAGAAGGGCTTCGGGATCTGAAAGCGATCCCAGCTTTTCACCGCCCAGCAGCGGGAGGCATTCACACTGATCGGAATGATGCCGCCGCCGGTCAGCGACGCAAGCTGAATCGGTCCATTCTTCATCACATAGCGGGGGCCGCGCGGCCCGTCCGGCGTAAAGCTCACATTGAATCCATCCCGAATCGCATGCAGCGCCGCAAGCTGTGCCTTCGCCCCACCCCTCGTCGATGAGCCGCGCAGACTTCGCAACCCCAGGTTCGCTATGAAATCTGCGACATACTGTCCGTCGCGTGAAGCGCTCACCACCGCAACCGTTCGCCGCCGAGTCGCCGGCGGAAAAATCGCAGCGAAGAACATCAGACGGTTGTGCCAGGTCACGGCAACCGCTCCCCGCGTCTGTTCTATGTGGTGAAACGGATCCTCCACCCGAACACGGTACAGCGTATGCAGCATCGCCACCATCAGCCGGGCGGGAAACCAATAGAGCCAGGTAGGCAATTTCTTGATACTGCGAAATTTCTGTTTAAAGTATCCCATCACCGTTCTTTTCTCACCCCAAGCCGCCGGCAGAATCCGGCCAGCGTACAGCGACCGCACTCCGGACGGGCGGCATGACAGACCCGCCGACCGTGCTGAATGAGCAGATGGGAAAAATTCGTCCAATATTCCGGCGGCACCGCGGCATTCTGCGCCGCTTCGATCGCTTCAGGTGATTTCGTCTTCACCAGCCCGATCCGATTCAGTACCCGGTTGACATGGGTGTCAACCGGGAATCCGGGCACCCGAAACGCATCGCCCAGCACCACATTGGCGCTTTTGCGGCCGATCCCCGGGAGACCGGTCAGCTCCTCCATCGTATGCGGCACCTCTCCGCCGAACTTCTCAACCAGCTGTTTCGCACAGGCCGACAGATTTTCGCTCTTGTTGCGATAAAGTCCGCAGGGACGTATGATTTCCGCGATCGTCTCCACCGGAAGCACCGCCATCGCCGCCGGATCCGGTGCCAGCGCAAAGAGCTTCTCCGTCACCTGATTGACCCGGTCATCGCGGCACTGTGCGGAAAGCATCACCGCCGCCAGCAGCTGAAACGGCGTCGCATGTTTCAGAGGACAAGTGCAGTCGCCATAGAGCCGATAGAGTTCGTCCTACAGTCGAAGCCACTCCTGTCTGCCCGTCATCACCGGAACCCTCCCCCCAGCGTCAGAAAATTGCGGAGCAGCCGCAATCCGAGACGCTGGCTCTTTTCCGGGTGAAACTGCGTAGCGAACCAGCGACCGGAACCGACCGCGGCGGAAAACGGCAGAATGTATCGGCAGGATGCCGCCGTCCACGCCGGATTTTCCGGCACATAGTAGGAGTGCACAAAGTAGAAGAAACTCCCATCGCCGATCCCATCGAAAAGCGGACACCCGGGGGTGGGAGAAAGGGAATTCCAGCCCATGTGAGGCACCTTTTCCTCCCCGTCGGGGGAATCGAAGCACTTTCCCGGGGAACACCCCGAGACCGGCGACGCCCGGAGCCTCTTCGCTCTCTTCGAAAAGCATCTGCATGCCGAGACAGATTCCGAGCAGATACCCGCCGGAGGCGACAAACTCCCGGATGGCACGATCAAAGCCGCGCTGCCGGAGATTTTCCATGCCGTCTCCGAAGTTCCCGACTCCCCGGCAGAATGCAGCAATCGAATCCGTTCAGCTTCCGCCCGTCCGCAACCACCCGTGCCGAAGCGCCGACAAATTCCAGCGCTTTCGCCACCGAACCGAGGTTGCCCATGTTGTAATCGATCAGAGCTACGCTCATTGAGGCTCCTTCTGCATTGATGGAGCCATACTATACACCGTCGCAAGCGGAAAAGCAACAAAAATCAGCCCGTTTTTTCAACGGTGCATCTTCAGCACGATCTCCCGCACCGGATGGATCCAACGGATAAAGCCGGGTTCCTCGGCCCGCTTCCAGCACAATTCGCGACCGCCCCCGGCCAGGACGGGATGGAACAGAATCTGCTCCCCTCCGGGTGAAACTCCCGCAGGAGGATCCTGCCATCAGCCGTGCCGAACAGCGTCAGATCCCCCGCCGCCGGATAGGCGGCCGCTTCGATCATCAGCAGACTGCCCGGCGCCAGCTCGGTGTTGTTTCGCCCATGCTCAATCCGGATTACGCAGAGGTCGGGCTGCGAAAAACGTTCCCGGCTCCGCTCCGGGGAGTTGCGACGAAGAAACTCCGGCAGCGGCTCGAACGCCGGTTCATACCCCTCAGCAGACTGAATCCTGCAACCGGCGCCGGGTGCAGGCCGGCTTCCCCGGAAGTGCGCCCGCCCTCTCCCTCAAGATCCACCCGGAAGCGCCGATGTCCGAGCGCCTCCGGCAATGCCGGTCCCTCTTCCGAATCCGCAGCCGCCAGCCGCGCATTGAAAAGCGTAGTATAGAAATCGGTGATCGCTTCGTCATCAAATTGCAAATGATCCGCAATCGCCGCCAACTGCCGCGGGTTCAGCAGGAACTGTCCGTTCTTGATCTGCGAAACCGCCGCCTTGGAAATGTGCAGAACCTGTGCGAGATCCCCTTGCCGCATCGACGAACGCTCCAGGTATTTCGCGATGATGTCCCATCCGTTCACATGCAAACTCATATCCTCTTCACTCCGCCTCCCCGACATGCGGCTCCGGGCCGAACTTCTGTTAACAATAAACTTAACTGTTAATCAGTATACCACAACTTCGACGGAACTTCAAGAGTTTTTTCAAAAAAAAAAAAAAACAGCTTGAATTTAAGTTTTTTACTTTACTATATTTAAAGCATACACTGAACCGCCGGTCTTCCGGCTGCCGGAGCGCTGAATCCGCCCCGCGGAACAATCCCAGAGGTGACGGGAATGCGGACACCGGAAATATATTAAGTAAAAACTTAATTCGGAAGAATAATCTTCCGAAGGAATAAAAGGAGAAGAATGATGGAATGCTACGGGAAACAGTACAGAAAACTGGAACAATGCCGGAACTGCAGCCTGAGCAAATACTGTTCACAGGCTGCCGATCCTCCGCTGCTGACCGACAATGCGCCGCCGCCGCTGGTCAATCAGACCATTCTCGCCTACGGCCAGCCCAGCCGCGCCAATCGATTCGAAGCGATGGAACAGGATCGCCGATACACCCGGGCCGATCTGCTCGAGGTCATCGGCTTCATGGCCTCACTCGATCCGACATCCCTTGAACTGATCGACCAGAAGCTCGCCGATCCGACTCTGAATCTGAGCAAACTTGCGCTGCGGCGCGGCGTCAGCCGCCAGGCCATGCACAAAATGATCACACGGCGCCTCAAATCCATTCCGGAGCTGGAAGCGGTCCTCACCTATCGCAAACACCGGAAAAACGGCGGCGGCAACTCCGCCGGCACCGGCAACTGAAGACGGCGACGCCGGCGGAAAATCCCTGAAATTCCGCCGGCCCACCCCCTTCGGGATTGACAGAAAACCGTTCCGCATGTATGTTAAAGCAGCAGCTAACAGGAAGTCACATTCCGGAGAGAAGGAGGGGGGGCCGGAATATCCGGGACCGGCATGCTGTGCCCGCATGAATTGCTTTTATGACCTGGCTCTGCTCGAGGTGCTCGACCTCTGGTACTCCCGCAAATCCGGCAAATACGGGGTTCGCTGTTTTTCTCCGGGAAGAGGATGAATATGTCCTCTGGATGACCGCCCGGCAGTTCCTTTCATTCCGCAGGCAGAGTCTCCTCGGCAGCCGCGACGGAATCTACGCCCGGTATTGCGGCCTCTGTCTCCAGCACACGTTCTTCGGGCCGCCGCTCCCGGGTTCCGACTACCGGCTGGTCTCCTGTTTCGATCTGAATTGCAATGTGCTGGTCCGCCCGATACCGCCGAAACTGCCTGTCCCGACAACGATTGAGGTCCCGGATGAGCTTCGTGATCACTACCAGAACTGAGCTGTTTCCACACCAGCGGAAAGCGGTCGAAAAAACTCCTGCCTCTCCGGGTGGGCGCTCTCTTCATGGAGATCGGCACAGGACGTACCCGCACCGCCATCGAACTGGCTGCACGTCGCGCCCGGAGAATTTCGTCGATCATCTGGTTCTGCCCGCTTGCCATCCGGGAAACCATTCAGGAGGAAATTCGCAGGCACTGCGGAGAGATCGCACCCTGCTGGAACATCATCGGCATCGAAAGCATGTCCTGCAACATGCATGTCATCACCGACGCGCTCGATCGGATCAACGAACACTCTTTCGTCATCCTCGACCAGTCTCACTACATCAAGGAGTACCGGACCAAACGGAGCAACCGCATCATCCGCGCGGCGGCCCGGGCGCAATACCGGCTCATCATGAGCGGCCTGCCTGTCTCGCAAGGGGTGCAGGACCTCTACACTCAATTCTGTTTCTTTCCGAAAAAAATCCTCGGCTATCGCTCGTTTTACTCGTTTTCGGCTAATCACCTCGAATATGACCGATTTCATCCGCAGAGAGTAATTCGAGCCCACAACCTCGAATATCTTTCGGCGAAAATCGCCCCCTACGTCTTCCAGTCCACCCGGGAGGAGTGCGAACTTCTTCCGGACCGGCTTTACTCCTCTCGAAGGTTTTCCATGACGCCACGCCAGCGGGACCACTACCGCCGGCTCAAAGAGGAGGTGCTCAGGGAGGGGGGTGTTCGACAGCCATTCACTTTTCACGCTCTTCACCCGCCTTCAGCAGGTGCTTTCCGGCTTCCGTCCGGGCGCGGATGACGATATGCTTCTCCTCGACAATCCCCGGCTGGAAGCTCTGATGAAGCTGCTGGACACCCTCGACGCCCATCGCAAAATCGTCATCTGGGGAAAGTTCCAGTTCGACCTCGACACGATGCAGAAGCACCTGCCGCCGCAGGATACCTTTGTGCTCCGCGGCGAAATGTCCCGGGAGGAACGGGAGAGGCAGCTGACGAATTTCCGGGAGCACGGCCGGATCCTGCTTGCCGGTCTCCGGCTCAACCGGTACGATATCAATCCTCAATTTCGCTGACGTGGTGATCTTTTACAACAACACGTTCAGCTATGCGGAGCGAAGCCGGGCGGAAAAACGAAGCCTCCGACCGGGGCAGCCCCGCAATGTACTCTTCTTTGATCTGATCTGTTCCGACTCCATCGACGAGAAGATCCATCAGTGTCTCCAGAAGAAGAGCAGTCTCGCATGCAATTTTCGCCGCCATATCGATCGTCAAACCGAACACGCCCTTCCGGCCAACTGGATCAGCAACCTATGAAACACTACCGGAATGAAAACGTCTACGACGCCGCCTGCCGCCGGATCGCCGGTATCTTCGACCGCTTCGACCGGATCACCGTCGCTTTTTCCGGCGGCAAGGACAGCGGCGTCCTGCTCAACATGGCGATCGACGAAGCGAGAAGGAGAAAGCGGCGCATCGGCGCACTCTTCATCGATCTGGAAGCATTCTACCGAATCTCCATTGAATTCGTCGAACGGATGTTCTCCCGGAACAGCGACGTTCTCGACCCCTACTGGGTCTGCCTGCCGATGGAGAGTCCGAACTCTCTGAGCTACCTGGAACCGACCTGGATCTGGTGGGATCCGGCGCGGCAGCCCATCTGGGTTCGACCGATGCCCGAGCACGACTGCGTGATCAACCTCCAGAAGAATCCTTTCGAATTCTACCGCAGGAACATGCCGTTCGAAAACTTCTTCCGCGGCTACAACGACTGGTACGGGCACGGCCGCACCGCCGCCTGCCTCGTCGGAATCCGCACCGACGAAAGCCTTCATCGCTACCGCGCCGTCACCTGCAGCAAAGAGAGATTCGAAGGGTTGAACTACTCCACGCGAAGCGGAGAGAACTCCTACAGCTTCTATCCCCTCTACGACTGGCGGGTCGAGGATATCTGGACCTACAACGGCCGGTTCGGCAAAGACTACAATCGCCTGTACGATCTCTTTTACAAGGCGGGGGTCAGCATTCACAAAATGCGGGTCGACGAGCCTTTCGGCAACGAGGCCAAGGCGGGCTTGAAGCTCTTCCGGGTCATCGAGCCGGAAACCTGGGCCAGAGTCGTCAACCGCGTCTCCGGCGCAAACTTCGGCAACCTCTATTCCGGGAGCAGACTGATGAACGCCCACTATGAGCTCCCGCCCAATCACACCTGGAAGAGCTTCACCAAATTCCTGCTCTCGACACTGCCGCCGGAGACCGCCCGGAACTATCGCAGCAAATTCATCAAATTCATCCGTTACTGGAAGCGGACCGGCTGTCCGCTCACCGAAGAGTATATTCGGTTTCTGGAGGAGCACCACGCCGATTCGATCGAAAACACCCACACCTTCAGCCGGCGCGGCACCGGCGACAAAGAGGTGGTCAAGTTCCGGCGGATCGTCGACGAAATTCCGGAACTGGATTCGAAGAAGGACCTGCTCACCTGGCGGCGGATGGCGCTGTGCATCATCAAGAACGATTACATCTGCAAATCGCTCTCCTTCGGCGTCACCCGCGATCTCACGCTGCGACAGCAGGAGCTGATGGAGAAATATCGAAATCTTTGAAGGAGCAATACATGAGCCTGAACTTTCAAAGCCCGGTCTACAACGTCATCGCGGTGCCGGTGGAAAAGGTGGTGGCCAACGACTACAATCCCAATCGCGTCGCCCCGCCGGAAATGCGGCTGCTCGAACTCTCCATCTGGGAGGACGGCTTCACTCAGCCGATCGTCTGTTACCGACACCCGGAACAGGATCTCTACATCATCGTCGACGGCTTCCACCGCTATACCGTCATGCGCACCTCCCGGCGGATCTACGACCGGGAAAAGGGACTGCTCCCGATCGTCGTCATCGACAAACCGCTCGGCGAACGGATGGCATCCACCATCCGCCACAACCGCGCCCGGGGCTCCCACAGCGTCGATCTCATGTCCGGCATCGTTGCCGAACTGGTTTCCATCGGCAAATCCGACGCCTGGATCTCCAAAAATATCGGCATGGATGTCGATGAAATTCTCCGGCTCAAGCAGCTCACCGGTCTGGCGGCGCTCTTCAAAGACGGAGAGTTTTCGCAATCCTGGGAGGAGTGATTTTATTTTTGCTCCCCCCGCAACAAACAGCCGGGGGCGTGCGTCTGCCGCCCCTCCCCCCGGTTCTGTTGGTCTGAGTGTTCGTCAGCAGCAGCAGCCTGCCAGAAGCAGGGCGGCCACCGCGGCGACGCTGAGCAGTGCCGTTCTCATTGGGACTCTCTCCTTTCTCTGTAAAACGCCCTTCCCTCTTCGGGAACGGACGTTCAAGCCTCCTTCTTCTCCGCCGGAAAAAAAATCGAACCGCTCTTCGGAAATAAATACGCCGGACATGATCTTCGCAACCAGCTTCCCGTTCTCGCCGCGCACCTCCACCTCGTACAATCCGGTCCGGCGGCCGCGGCTCACTTCGGTTGCCACCGCGCGCAGTTTCCGACTGGAACCAGGCCGAAGATAGGAGATGGTCGAATTCTGAGTCACCGCCTTGCTGCCCCGGGAATTCGCCGCCGCCGCCAGCGCCAGGTCAGCCAGCGTGAAAATTGCGCCGCCCTGTACCGCGCCGAGTCCATTCAGCGACTCCTCGCACACCTCCATGACCGCCTCCGCTGAACCTGGGCGGATGGTCTCCACCTGAATTCCGTTGTACCGGCAGAAGCGATCCTCTTCATTCAATAATTTCTTCAACTGTTCCAAATGTGGTTCCATGGCTGCGCCGACTCCTTCCGGTTGTCTTTCCATCGTATTAACATACCACGGATTTGTCGTTTGCGCAACCATGTTTTCCGGAAATCAGCGGCGGCCGTTCCTCCTGCGGGTCACGGAAAGCGGCGGCAGCATGATCTCCTCGTATGGCGTCTCATTTTCCGCGTAGTTGATGAGCAGCTCATCGCCGTTCGAATACCGGACCCGGACCAGCGTGCCGGAGAGCTCCTCATGCTCCTCGATAAATTCGAACTGGAGATCGGCAAGCTCCCGGTACCGGTCAAACTCCGCCTTCACCGCGCGCACCCCCCGCTCCAGCGCCTCTTCAGTTTCACAGATCAGATCCTCACACCCCAGCCAGTGTTCTCCATTGGAAACGAAATCCGCATAGAAGTAGTCGAGCGGGCGCCCGCCGAGTTCCATGTTCCGCAGAAAGAGCCGCCGGTCGGATTTCACCGCCGCATTCACCGTGTCGCAGGCGCTGTTGTAGAGCAGAATGCCATGATAAACCAGATGCCAGAAGGGTACCGTGCGGTCGCAGATTGCCGGAAGCTCCGGACGCAGATGAAATACCGGATAGAGAACGTAGTCCAGGGATCCGGCACAGAAATCCCACCCCCCTTCCGAAGCGACGCCGCCCAGACCGTCCCGGAAAAATTCCAGTGTCTTCCGGCTCCACTCCGCCGCCTCGTCCCGGGTCAGCGGATGGCGCGGATCACAGCAGGGTTCCGGAATCAGAATGCTGTAGACATCCAGATAGTGGATCCCGTTGAATCCGAAATTCCGGAGCAGCTCCACATCCTCTCCGATCAGCGTATGATACACCCGCTCCGGGCAGAGACGGTAGGCCTGTCCGCCACCCCACTTCGCCCCCAGTTGCGGGGAACCGTCCCGCGCCAGCCGGCGATCTTCCGGATGAAACCGCTTCGCCAGCGTGTAGCCGCTGTAGGGACAGGTGTGCGCCGAAATGAGATAGCCCAGCTCCTTCGTCCGTGCGATCAGGTGGCGCATCTTCTCCTCGCCGCCCAGCAGCGGCTCGACCGGCAGCAGGTCAGGAAACTTCCCGTCATGCCCGGACTTGTTCCATCCGACCAGGCAGAATTCGGCCTCGGCGATTCCTGCGGCATGAAATTTCTCCACGATCCGTTCCGCAAGTTCGAACGGCACCTTCACCTTGATCGGCGGTTCGTTTTCCTCTGTCTGCTCGGCGACCGGAGACGGAACCGGTTTCCACGCCATCCGGATCCGCACCTCCGGCCCGGCCGCCGCCCTCGCCAGCACCGGCTGTTCCTGCAACCGCTCCCTCAACGGCCGACACTGACCGCTTTCCAGCCGATAGCGACGGTAGCAGCGCGCCAGCGCCGAATAGCTCCGCTCGGAAGCGGGCAGCCGGAAAAGGCGCAGCCGGATGTCATCCACAGCGTCTTCCCCGGAAAAGAGAAAACGCGGGAAAAGATAGTACCTGCCCCCCGGACTCCTGCCACAAGCTCATACTCGAACGGCATCCCCTCAACCACCGCCAGCACCGCGCCGGAAGCGGTCGAGACAGCGAAGAGAGGCATGATATTCAACCGGAACGCACTCTCGGTATCTTCCCGCTCACGGAACAGCGTCAAAGCGCTCGCTCCATCGTTCTCCACGCTCGGAATCAGAAAATATCCCTCCTCGCCCGCCCTGGCTGTGAATGTTTTCGAATGCAGTTCCACCTGCCGGATTCCCGTCTGCGGCAGAGAATTTCGCCGCAACGTCACGACGCCGTCGTTCCCGGCGGGGAGTTCCCGCTCCTCCACCATGCCGGTTTCCCACACAATCCTGGCTGTAAACATCATATTCTCCCGGTTGTTATCTACTGGTTGGCCTGATTTCAATATAGCAGATTCCGGCGAAAGCGTCAATATACCCAAAAGCCAGTTTTCTTATCATTTCGGTTTATGGTAAAGTGAGAAATTTTTATCTGAAATTATCAATATTTCAGATAATCACTACAGAATATCGCCTGTGAATCGAGGTTGCTTTTTTAATTATTTGAATTATATTTTTTAATAAATCGGATCAAAAAGCGAAGAGGAGTTCCATGAAGGCAAAAAGGTTTTTTTCCGGCAGAACTGTCTGGCAAACTACGATTATCCGATGCCGTTCGCCGTCCGTTCCATCGGCTGCACCACAATGAGAGCGGGTGAAGCGGATATCATCTCAGGCGCCATTCGCCATCCGTCGCTGGAGATCAGCTGGACGATCTCCGGCAGCGGCGAGATCATCCATTACGGCCAACCGTTCGAAATGAGGAGAAACGACGTCTTTCTCTTTCTGCCGGATGAAACCCACCACTACCGGGTGAAGAGCCGGGAGTGGCACTGGCGCTGGCTCTGCATCGACGGCCCGCTCGCCGCCGCAATGCTGCTCGCCTGCCGCCTTCCCCGGAAAATCTCCTGCGACTCAGGATTCCCGGAAGCTCTGTTTCAACGGATTGAGGAGAATATCAGCACCGATTCCCCCGGCATGCTTGCGGAACTTTCCGGCACAGCCTGGCAGATCGTCGCCCGGCTGATCGGCAGCCACCATCCCAGCTTTCACAAGGATATCTTTGAAGAGTGCATGGATTACATCCGCAACCGCTATCAGGAGCCGGAGCTGGGAATCGATTTTCTCGCCGAACATGTCGGAGTTTCCCGCTCCACCCTCACCCGGCTCTTCCGGGAACGGCGGAATGAATCGGTCAGCGCCTGCATCCGGAATGTCCGCATGATGAATGCCGTCTCCCTCCTGTCGGGAACCGACTGGCCGATCGCCGAGATCGCCCGCTGCTGCGGCTACCCCAATCCGGTTTCATTTACCCGGCTCTTCACCCGCCGGGAACACTGTTCCCCCGGCGAGTACCGCCGCAGACAACAAAGGGATGGAAATTCCGAGTAACCCGGGCTTTCAGAGGCCGAGCACCTTCTTCACCAGCTCATTTCCGCGCAGAAATCCGAGAGATCCGGTGGGAGCGAGGGTTTCACTGAAACTTTGCACCTGGTCCGGCTCGATTCCCGGTCCGGCAATCGCCAGCGGCACCGGTGTCGTGGTGTGCTTGCGCAGCTTGATCGGCACCGGATGGTCCGGCAGAACGGCAAAAGTGATCCCCTGCCCCTTCAGCGCCGAAAGAATCGGTGCGACGATTTTTGAATCAAAATCCTCAATCGCCTGCATCTTCAGCTTCAAATCGCCGAGGTGGGAGCATTCGTCGATCGCCTCCACATGAACATAGACCAGGTCGACGCGCTTGATCGCCTCCAGCGCCGCCGCCACCTTCCCGGCGTAGTTGGTGTCAAGGAATCCGGTCGCGCCAGGCACTTCAACCACCTCCATGCCGCTGCTCTTGCCGATTCCCTTGATCACATCCACCGCACTGATCACCGCCCCGCGCCGGCCCGAATAGCAGACGCTGAACGGTTCCAGACGGGGACGGCGCCCGGGACTCCAGGGCCAGATCCAGTTTGCCGGCGCCTTCCGGTCGCGGTTCAGCGGGTGTGCCGCCAGAAACGCGGTGCAGAGCTGACCGAGCCGGTCGAGAAACTCCACGGTGTAAGCGGCTTCCGGCGAATCATCCGCCGCGGAAAGTTTCAACTCGGAAACCGGCATATCCTGAGAAGAATCCGGTTTGAAGTAGTGAATCCGGTCGGAAAAGCACTTCCCGTGCAGCACCAGCAGATTGCGGTAGCTCACCCCCGAATGAAAGGTAACGTCGCTGTTGCCGAACTGCTTCTGCAGATCGTTTATCAGAACGGCGGCCGTCTCGTTGTCGATGTGCCCGGCCGAATAGTCCCGCAGCACACCATCGTCGGAGACGTAAACCAGATTGCACCGGAACGCCACATCGTCCGCCCCCAGCTCAATCCCCTGACTGACCGCTTCGATCGGGCCGCGGCCCGGGTAATTGCGTTCCGGATAAAATCCGAGTACCGACATATTCGCCACGTCCGACGAAGTGGGCAGCCCCTCCGGCAGGGTGAGAAACGTACCGTTGACCCCGTCCCGGGCGATGGAATCCATCGCCGGAGTATGCGCCGCTTCCAGCGGGGTTTTTCCGCCAAGTTCCGGCAACGGCTCGTCGGCCATGCCGTCCGCAAGAAAGATGATAGCTTTCCGATTCATTTTTCCATATGATGCGTTAAAATTGCTTTAAGTTCATCGGGGGTGACGCCGGAGAGTTCCAGCACCTTGCTTCGACCGGTCTGCCCGGATTTGAGCACAACGCCCCCCGGGAATTCCACACCAGTCCGCGAGCAGCCGGCAGAGCGCCTGATTCGCCCGCCCGTCCACCGGGGGGCGCCTGCAGGGCGATCTTAACAGAGTCACCGTAACTGCCGGAAACCGCGTTACGGCTCGCCCCGGGCTGCACCCGAAGCGAAACCCGGCAGCCGCCGGCAACCGGCTTAAAGGCTGTTTCCGACAGTTCCGGCATCGGTGGTGGGCCTGATCTCCCTGCGCCTGCCCAGGAACGCTTTCGCGTTTTTCCTCTTCCGGATTCAACCCGAGCAGCGTATTGATCTCGTCGATCGAGAGCGTTTCGCGCTCCAGCAACGCCTGTGCGAGTTTTTCGAGCTCGTCGCGGTGTGTCTTGAGGCATTCACGCGCAGCGTTCATCGCATTCATCACCAGACGCCGCACCTCGAGGTCAATCTCGCGCACCGTCTCCGGACTGCAAGACTCCGGCGGCGGCATGTCGATCCGCATGTGCGGATGCGCCGGGAAATCCCCGCACTTGGTCGGCCCGATCTTGTCGCTCATGCCGAAGATGCAGACCATCCGCCGGGCGATCGAAGTTAGATGGTTGATGTCGCTCGCCGCACCGGTAGTCACATCGCCGATCACCAGCTCCTCGGCGGCACGACCGCCCATGGTCATCGCCATCTCGGCCTCCAGCTCCAGCTTGCTGCGGGTGTAGACATCCTCCTTCGGCATCGTAAACGTCGCGCCGAGATAGGACTGCCCGCGCGGAATAATCGTCACCTTGTGCACCGGCGTACAGTGCTCATTGTGAAGCGCAACCAATGCGTGCCCCGCCTCATGATAGGCAGTCAGGCGGCGCTCACGCTCGGTGATCTTACGGCTCCGCCGTTCGGTCCCGTAACTGACCTTGTCGCGCGCCTCCTCCAGATCCGCCTGCGTCACCACCTCGCGATTGCGACGGGCAGCCAGCAGCGCCGCCTCGTTGCAGAGGTTCGCCAGGTCGGCGCCGCTGAATCCGGGCGTCGTGCGGGCGATCACGTCGAGATCGATCGACGGATCCACCTTGATCTTCTTCACATGGACATCGAGAATCTTGCGACGACCGGCGATGTCCGGCAGATCCATCACCACCTGCCGATCAAACCGGCCGGGACGCAGCAGCGCCGGATCCAGAACATCCGGCCGGTTGGTCGCGGCAAGCACAATCACGCCCGCCCGACTCTCCAGGCCATCCATCTCAACCAGCATGGCGTTCAGCGTCTGTTCGCGCTCGTCGTGACCGCCTCCCCACCCGGAAAAGCGGGAACGCCCCACCGCGTCGATCTCGTCGATGAAAATCAGGCAGGGTGTACTCTTCCGCGCCTGTTCAAACATGTCGCGCACCCGGCTTGCGCCGACGCCGACGAACATCTCCACAAAATCTGAACCGCTGATCGAGAAAAACGGCACGCCCGCCTCGCAGGCAACCGCCTTCGCCATCAGCGTCTTGCCGGTCCGGGATCCCCGACCAGCAGACACCCCTTCGGAATCTGACCGCCAACCAGCTGAAAACGCAGCGGATCCTTGAGGTATTCGACGATCTCTCCGATCTCCTCCTTGGCCTCGTCGGCCCCTGCAATGTCGTCGAATTTAACGTGCAACTCATCGGGCGGAATCATCCGCGCCTTGCTCTTTCCGAAATCCATCGCGCCGCGCCCGGTCATGCGCATCTGCCTGGCGGTGAAGAAGTAAATCACCCCGACAATTAAAATCACCGGCAGGATTCCCACCAGAAGGAAGTTCCAGAATCCGGCATTGTTGGAATCCACCCGCACCCGGATGCCATTCATCAGGCTGGCGAGACGTTCCGAGTAGATCACCCGCGTCTTGTAGGGGGTAAGCCCCGGCACGGAGCCGCCCCGGCTGCCCCTGCCGTTTTCCGAAGACTTCACCTCGACCGCCTTCCCCGCCGGAGGAGTGTACTCCACGGTACCGCCTGCGGCGCGAAACTTGCCCTCGATATTGAAGATGCGGTCGCTTTCCGCAGTCATGATCGCGGAAACAATCTTCGACTCCCGCAGCATCCGTTCGAATTCACTCTGCGAAAGCGTCACCACCTTGGACGGGCCGTAGCCGCGAAACAGCACCAGCGAACCAATCGCCAGCAACAGGACCAGCCAGACCACGGCAGCCCGGCTGGAACGCGGCGCCGGCATTTTTCCCCGCTGAAACGGATTGCTCTTGTCGCGGGTCGGACGCTCCTCGCCGATCCGTTTCGGATCCATCTCGCTTTTATCTTTATTCTCTTTTTCTTGCATCCGGAAAATTACTCCTCTTGAATCGAAACCACCGCCCTGCCGGCGGAACTCATGCCGCCGGACGGGACGGTCGAATATGATACGTCTCCCCTTCCGGTGGAAACGACTTTACTTGCCGATATTCAGCATATTGATCAACACCCAGATGACCAGGCCGACCACGGCGAGCGCCGTCAGCGCCACAACGCCGATGATCACCTTCTGGACCATGGCGTGCTTCTTCCGCTCCACTGCCGCGAAGGGAGAAAGGTTGATCATCGTCTGCACCGTCGAAACATTGCTGTCGATGCTGGAGAGGTCGATGGTGTGGGTCTTGGTGAAACTGCCCGATTCCCCCCTTCCTCATTGCTGTCGAACAGCACTTCGACTCCTCCGAACAGAATCAGATCGGAATTCTTCAGCACCTGTTCGGTGATCGGCACATTGTTGATGCGGGTGCCGTTGGTGCTGTCGTTGTCACGCAGAATGTAAACGGTTTTCCCGTTCTGTTCGGCCCGGATGATGTCGGCGTGGTGACCGCTGAGGCTGGAATCCTTGATGCAGATGTCCATCCCGTCCCGGCGACCGATGCTCATCTGGTCCTTGTCGATCTCGAAGGTCTTTCCCCGGAGCTTTTCAAACAGTACGGTCAATTTCGGATGGTCCGCCATAACGCCACGCCCTCTGTATTCAAAACGGTTGCTCTGTCAAAGATACACTCTTTTCTCGAAATATAATCCCTCCAGCCGGATTTGCAACATCGAATCGAAGATTTATCGCAGAAAATTCCACTCATTACGCCATAAAAGCGCTCTCTTCCGGGAAAAAACAGGCACAGCTGCGCGCCCGTCCGCCGCCGTCGCCCGCAACACCGGCCTCTCCCGGCGGCAACGCTCCTGCGCCCGCGGGCAGCGAGGATGAAACGGGCAGCCTCCAGGCGGAGAGAGCGGCGACGGCACATCACCGGGCAGAACGATCCGCTTCCCGCCCCGCCGCATCCAGCGTCGGCACAGCCGAAAGCAGCGCGCGGCTATACGGGTGGAGGGGGCGGCCACAAGTTCACGGGAGGGAGCGCTTTCGACGATGTGACCGAGGTACATCACCAGAATGCGCGAAGAGATGTGCTCGACCACCGCCAGATCGTGCGCGATGAAAAGAAACGAGGTTCCGGTCTCCCGCCGGATGTCGTCGAGCAGATTGATGATCGATGCCTGTACGCTCACATCGAGTGCGGAAACCGGTTCGTCGGCAACGATGAAGCGCGGCTCCGCCGCCAGCGCCCGGGCGATGCCGATCCGCTGCCTCTGCCCGCCGGAAAACTGATGCGGATACCGGTAGAGCGCCTCTGCCGGCAGTCCGACCCGATCAAGCAGCTCGACGGCGCGCCGCCGCCGCGCCTCCCGTTCCAGCCCGGAATGGAGCGCCAGTACCTCGTCGAGTGCGCCCCCACACGGTCAGCCGCGGATTGAGCGACCCGTACGGATCCTGAAAAATCATCTGAAAGTTCCGCCGCGCCCGGCGCAGTTCACGCCCGTGCAGGGCCGCCATGTCCTTTCCGTCGAGCAACACCCGTCCGGCAGTCGGTTCCTCCAGCCGGACCAGAGCCCGCCCGAGCGTGCTCTTGCCGCAGCCGGACTCCCCGACCAGGCCGACCGTCTCACCGGCTTCCAGAGAAAAGGAGACGCCGTCCACCGCCCGGACGAACCGCTTCGGCCGGAACCAGGAACCGCGCACCGGATAGTGCACCTTGAGATTTTCCACCTCCAGAAGCGCCATCACGCTCCTCCGCCGACGAACGCGGCAACCGCTGTAATGTTATCATGCCCTCCCCGAAGCAGCGCCGTGCGCATGACGGCGGAAACGGTATCGCGCGGTACCGCCGCCTCCAGCAGCGCCGCCCGGATCTGTCGGTTGGAGGCGTAGCGGTACGCCCCGTCGGTACAGCAGAGGTAGCGCGCCCCCCGCCGGTTTGCGAAACACCCGCACATCGAGCGCCAGCTCCCTCCGCGGCCCGACCGCGCGCATGATGACGTTCCGGAGCACTGCGCGGTTTTCCGGATTCCTCCCGTGTGCGCGCAGATAGGCGGCGCTGAGCGTGTGATCCACCGAAAGCTGACGGAGTGTTCCCTCCGGAGAGAGTTCGTAGAGCCGGGTGTCTCCGGCGCTCGCCATCACCAGGGCGTCGCGGAGAATGAGCACCGCGAGAATGGTGCTGCCCATCGGACGGCGAAGCTCCTCGAAGTAGTTCCGTTCAAATATCTTGTGATTGATCGACCGGATCTGGTCGCGGAGGAACTTCTCCGCCTGCAGCGGCGTGGAAAGCTCTTCATCCGGCATATTGAAGTAAGCGTCGGCGAGATCGCGGCAGCAGATGAGACTCGCCATTCCGCCGTTGCTGTGGCCGCCGACGCCGTCGGCGACGACTGCCAAAACGCTGGAGCGTTCCGGCAAGGCGATGATGACGAAGTTGTCCTCATTGTGGTGCCGGACCAGGCCGGGATTGCTCTCTCCGGCGATGGAGATTCCGATACGGTTGGGCATGTCAGATCCAGAGATTTCCGTTTTTTCTTTTTCCCGCGCCTTGCAAATGGCGCGTTGATTGTATCTATTATAACGTTGAACAACGATGTTTTCAAACCGGAAAGAGAGAAAAGATGCAATCGCCCGGAAAAAAAGAGCCCCTTTGCGCACATGCGGTCGAAGAATCGGCCGCGCGGTGTCCCTCGCGGAAGCATTTCCGTTTCTTCCGGTCGGCGCTTTCTTCTCCAACCCACAGGCAAATATGATGAACATTCCTCCGACGGCGCAGACCATCGGTCTGCTGGTGCTTTCCAATGTATTCATGACCTTCGCATGGTACGGCCACCTGAAAAATCTCTCGAACCGGGCGTGGTACGTCGCCGCACTGGCAAGCTGGAGCATCGCCCTTTTCGAATACCTGCTCCAGGTGCCCGCCAACCGGATCGGGCACACCACGCTCTCGCTCGGGCAGCTGAAGATTCTTCAGGAGGTTATTTCGCTGAGCGTCTTCGTCCCCTTCACGCTGCTCTACATGAAGGAGTCGCTCTCCTGGAACTACCTCTACGCGGCATTCTGCATCGCCGGCGCGGTCTTCTTCATCTTCCGGGGCTGATTTGCGCACCGGCCCCGGCCGGTACTGTCGGAACGGGCAGCGAACTGCGTCGGCCCGCGGTTGCATTTCCGGAATCCCGCCGTTATATTACCCGAGAAGAAAGCAAAGAGATCTCAGGCATGACGACGACATCCCTCAAACAGCAGAGCAGGATCATTCTCGACAACTCCGTCACCCGGCTCGGAGGAATCGACGTCGGGCAATATCCGCTCCACCGTTTTCTCTACAATCACGCACCGCAGCAGGAGGGATGGCCGCTGCGGATCGAATTCGCCGGAACCGACGAATGGGTCAAAGGTGCTATCGCTACCGGGAACATTCGGAAATCTTCGCGGTGGAATTCGTCCGTGAGGGGTGCTTCCGGTTCATCCGGAACAATTCCGAATTCACAGCCGGCCCGGACAATGTTTTTCTGATTCATCCCGGCTGCGATGTGGAAATGATGTGTGAGAGCGATTATGCGCGCAAGGAGACCGTCTGTCTCGCCGGACCGCTGCTGCCTGCCCTTCTGGAAACGCTTGGCCTGGAACGGACCGGTCTGATTGCCGTCCGCTCTCCGGAGGAGTTGGCCGGCTGCTTCAATGAAGCGGTCACACTGCTCCGGGAACGACCGGATGAGTTCGCTCCACGCAGTTCGCTTCTGCTGTACCGGCTGCTGCATCTGCTCGCGCTCCATCTACAGCGGGAAGATACGCCGGAACCGCTGACCTCGATTCTGCGCTATCTCGACCGTCATCTCGGAGAAATGACGACGATTGACGAGCTGACCAGCCACTTTCATCTGAGCGCGGCAACCTTGCACCGTCTCTTCCGGCGCACTCTCGGGGTTTCTCCGATTCACTACCAGCTCAACCGGAAGATGGAAGCTGCCCGGCGCCTGCTCCTTGCTACGGAAGAACCGGTCAAGGAGATCGCCTTCCGGCTGGGATATTCGAACGCGCTCTACTTCTCCGCGGAATTCCGACGGTTCACCGGAGAGTCGCCGCGAAACTTCCGCCGTCGCCTGAATCCGCCGGAAAGTCGCTGAATTTTCCGCAATCCGACTGGACAATGCAGGCAACATCGGTTATCTTAAGAGAAAATCCGCCGTTCCCGGCGGGAAAGAGGGAAAACTGCGCACCTCGCGCCAGGGTGGCGGAACGGCAGACGCAATTGACTTAAAATCAATCGGTCAAAAAACCATGCGGGTTCGAATCCCGTCCCTGGCACCACCTTCCGTCACGTTTCGGGAAACAGGTGCGGCATAAGTCTGCGAAACGGCGGGTGCGCGTCCCCGCTTCGCATGGGATTTCCTCCTGAAGCGGAACCTGCGCATATGGCGAGACCCGAAACAAGAGAGAGGCGATCCATGGCGGAAAAGGGCATATCGATCGAAAAGATTGCGCAACTTGCCGGCTGTTCCAAAGCCACCGTCTCCCGCGCACTTTCCGGCTCCGTTACCGTAAGTTCCCCGCTGCGGCAGAAGATCCTCGAAATCGCCCGCCGGGAACACTACCGCGAAAGCAGCCGGGTGGTGGCAATTCTGATCAGCTCCCATTTCATGGTCGGCTACGCGGGGCGGCTCTGCTCCGCCCTGCTGAAGGAGCTTCAGAACAACCGGTTTCGTCCGCTTGTGATCACGCTCTGCGACCTTGAACTGCTCGACGCAATTCCTCTCTGCGGCATCATCGCGATCACCTACAATCCGGGCATCGAGAGCTGGTGGGGTAAAAACAGCAACATTCCACTGGTCATCATCAATCAGTTCTCCAATCACATCGACGGCATTTTCAGCGTCTCCTCGCACATCGAACAGGGGGTCGAACTCGCCGTCAACCAGCTGGTGAAATACGGCCACCGCCGAATCGGCCGGATTGCAGGCGAAGGGCTGCTCTACGACGGAATGACCATGATCGGCACCCGGCAGAACGCCGCCTTCCGCCGCCTCTGCGCACAGCACGGAATCGAAGAGCACCAGACCATCGCCGGGTATGAGTTCAGCCCGATGATGGAACAACTCAAACAGCTTCTGGATCAGAAGATTTCCGCACTGATTATCCAGTCCCCCCTGAGTGTTCCGCCGGTCATGCACGCGCTGAAGCTCCTCGCCCGACGTGTGCCCGATGAGTTGTCGGTTATCGCGTATTCCTTCCCGGAGGATGCGGACTTTCTCGATCCTCCGCCCTGCTGCATCATGGAAGATTTCGCCGAAATCGCCATGCAGGCCACTTTGCTGCTGTTACGCCAGCTTGACGGATGCTCGAGCCTCTGCGACATATCGGTCAACTATCTTTTCCGTTACGGCGCATCGGTCCGGGACGTCCGTGATTCATTTTTTTCAGATTGATTCATTTTATTTCATCCAATCGCCCCTCCCCCCCCTTGACGCTGAATTCGAAATATGGTATAATATAGCAGGAAAGCAGACAAGGAGGACCGGATGAAACAATTGTCAGCACTCCCCGGAGCTGTCCGCAAGAATAGCGGAAATTTTACGCTGATCGAACTTCTTATCGTAATTTCCATTATCGCTCTTCTGGCCGCACTGCTTCTGCCGGTGCTGAATCAGGCCCGGGGCAAGGCGCGAAGCATACGGTGCGCCGGCAATCTCAAGCAGTTCGGCGTCGCGGTCCAACTTTACGCCGACAGCCACAACGGACTGTTCATCATTTATTCCAGCGGCACGATCGGTCGCGACTGGTATCAGAATCCGGAGTTCACCAGGGCGCTCGGCTTTCACGCCAATTCCACCGGCACCAACTGGCCGCATGGCCTGCTCTGCCCCGACTGGGAGACCACCCGGAAGAACAGCGAACTCGGGTCTCAGGCGCAATTCATCGGCAACAGCTATGCCGTTTTCTACAATCTGGCGATCCATACCGCGGAGGACGGCAACTTCCGATGCGGCACTGCAAGCGCCTCGACCTGGGCGAACAGCCAGCGGGTGCTACAACTGTCGCGCGTAAAATCCGCTTCCAGACGGATTCTCTTTCTGGAGGCGAATGACTGGATGAGCAGTCCGATCAACACCGCATGGGGGCCGGATTTTCTAACAGGGGCGGCCACCCCGAGGCAGAAATTCCGTCACCGGGCCAGGGCCAATTTTCTGATGATCGGCGGCAATGTCAGCTCCCTGGATTACCCCGCGGTCCGAACCAGCGGCACGTTCACGCTGCAGGAAACACCGGGCCGCGCCTACTGGTTTGCCTATTACTGAAACAACAGATGACAGGAGGTTTTTCATGAAAAGCGGATGGTTTGCGGCGACGGTCGCCGCGCTGAGTGCTCTTACAGCGGCGGCGTTTGATTCTTCCGGTACGCTTCTCCTGGAGGAGCGGTGCGACACCCCTCGAAACTGGTCCGGCGTTCCGGTGAGCATGTCACACTCCCGGACGGCACCGCCGCTCTGAAGGTGACCGGCAGCGAGAAGCGTCCCTTTTCCGGCGTGAGGTTGCGGCTGCCCTCAAACCGGAACACGCGGAAAAGGTACTCTATCTGCGCGCCCGCTTGAAATATGAAAATGTCAGCAAACCGCTCCGCCCCTGGAACGGAGTGAAGTTCATGATCACGACCCGGCTGAACGGCAAGTTCCAATACCATCAACGCGGCTCCGAATACGGTTCCCGGGAGTGGTTCGACGCGGAGATCTACGCTCCGCTGGATCCCGGCGCTGAACCGCAGGCAACCTTCTCCATCGGGCTGGAAGATTCGACCGGAACGCTGTATGTTCGGGACATACAGGCAAGGGTGATGAATCTTACGGACCTCTATCCGGCATACGCTCCTGCCGGGTATCGCCCGCAGTACACCAGACGGGTGCTCGATGAGCGCCGCCGCCGGGGCACGATGTCGCCTTCGACCTTCCTGCCGGACTCCACCATCTCACAGGATCTGCCTGAACTCAAGCGCTGGGGGGCGAACCTGATCCGCTGGCAGCTGATCCGCAACTGGGGAAAAACCGGCACCGATCAGGACACCGCAGAATATCAGGAATGGGTCAAAGCCCGGATTCCGGAGGTGCGCCAGGTTCTGGATTTCGCGGCAGAGAACGACATGAAGGTGGTGCTCGATCTGCATGTGCCGCCGGGGGGACGTCGGAAGCGCGGCGACATGAACATGTTCCATGAACGGAAGTTCGCGGACGCCTTTCTGGAGGCCTGGAAGCTTCTGGCCTCCGCGGTGAAGGGGCACCCTGCCCTCTACGGTTACGACCTCATCAACGAGCCGACCGCCTGGAGCAAAACTCCCATCGACTACCTCGGCCTGCAATATGAAGCGGCGAAAGTGGTCCGCGCGATCGATCCGAAAACGCCGATCATCGTCGAATCCAACCTGTGGTGCAAAGCGGCAACTTACAAGTACATGCAGCTTATTCCACTGCAGGATGTGATCTATCAGCTTCACTTCTACACGCCCACCGAATACACCCACATGGGGGTCGGCGGACGAAAAAATCGCCCGGAATTCCGCTATCCCGGCAAGTTCCGGACCACCGGAGGCAGCGAGATCATGCTCGACAAGAACTACCTCCGCGAACAGCTCCGGCCGGTGCGGGAATTTCAACTCAGACATGGCGCAAAAATCTACGTCGGGGAGTTCTCCGCAGTCCGCTGGGCGGCCGGTCGGGAACAGTATCTGGCCGATCTGATCGACCTTTTCGAGGAGTACGGCTGGGACTGGAGTTATCACGCCTTCCGCGAGTGGTCCGGCTGGAGCGTCGAACACTCCGACAACAAGGAGGAGACAGAGCCGACCACCGCTCCGACCCGGGCAAAACAGGTGCTTCTCGAAGCATTCAAACGCAATCAGTCCGTCCCTGACGCCGGTCTGCCGGAGGCGGCGGAGTGGTTCGAGTTCGATCCGCAACGGTTTGAACACATCGCCCATGCCGCCGGCAGGATTTCTCCACCGGTCGTGGATCCCGGGCGTCAGCAGCCCCTGAATGCAAATGTCGCCGACCCGCATCGGCCATTCGCAACAGGAGTTGCTGTTTTCTTTCTTTCCTGACATGGCAGGGCGCTTCCTTCTCATGGAACTTGAATTGCTTCATAGATTTCCCGGAGCGTCAAGGGAAAATGAAGTTTTTTGAAGTCCGGCCCTAAAGCATGCGTCAACGCGGTGTTTCCGCATTTTCGAGTTCCCGACTCCGGTGCTCGGCGGAAAACACTTCCGAAAAAAAAGCGAAAAAAAGCGACGACGGAGGGTTGACTTTATAGATTACAATCGTAACTTATTAATACAGACAGGAGGTGCAGTGATGAAAGAGGTCCTGATTCCGGAAAGCGAAATGGAGGTCATGAAGGTGCTCTGGGCGCGTTCACCGCAGAGCCTGCCGGAGATCGTGGAGAATGTCCGGCGCACCATGCCGTGGGAGGCGGTCACGGTGAAAACGTTGCTGGGGCGACTGGTGAAAAGGAGTGCGTCCGCCGCAGCGGCAGCCGCCGCAGCTACCTTTACGAACCGCTGATCGACCGCGCCGCCGTGTTGAAATCCGCGACGAAGCGTTTTCTGGAAAAGATGTTCGACGGCACTCCCGGCGCGATGCTTTCGTTCTTCCTGCACAGCGGCGACCTGTCGAAGGATGAGATCGAGGAGCTGAGCCGGCTGATTGAGGAGATGAAGCGATGAGTGAAATTTTTCTCGGTTACCTGGTGAATTCAATCCTGCGGGGCGGAATTCTCGTCCTGATGCTGCTGATTGCGGAATTCGCTCTCCGCCGCCGGATGCTCTTTGCCGGAGGCCGCACTCTTTACCTTCTGGCAATGGTACTGGTTCTGCTGCCGCTGGAACAGCTCTCCGGATTCCGCTCCGCCGCCTCGCCACTGGCGGAGTCGATCGAAGTGCCGTTCGAAAACCGTTTTTCACCGCCTACCGTCCCGGAGGGAACATCGATGAATTCCGGCGGGGCAGCCGCAAACGCCGTGGAGAAATCCGGCACCGCACCGCGGATTCTCCCGGCTGAGACAGAGAGTCCGGAAGTTGCGTCATCCCGGCCGGCGAGCTGGCTGATGATTTTTACCTCGCGGGAGCAACGCTGCTGACCGCAGATCAGCTGCGGCGGCTTCTTCTGTGGCGCCGCCGGATCCGGCGGTGTCCCGCGATCACCGGCGGTGAGGTATTCGAACAGTTCCTTGCGGCGAAACGTCTCGCCGGAGTGGAGCGTTTTCCGATTGCCCTGCGCGACTGCGGCGGCCTGCTGCCGGTGGCGGCCTGCTTCGGTACCCTGCGGCACGGAACGGTGCTCTGTCCACAAGAGCACTATGCCGCACTGCCCGAAGCGGCACTGCGAATGATCTTCATTCACGAGCTGGAACACTTGAGAAGAGGAGACAATCCGGCGGGATTTCTTCTGACCCTTCTGGCAAATCTTCTCTTCCCCCAACTGGTTTTTGCGTTTTCTCATCACCCGGTATGCGATGGTCGCCGAACTCGACTGCGACGAGCGGGTTCGTTCCGTGCTGGCGCTGGACAGGCAGGGGCAGGCACAATACGCCGAACTCCTGCTTGCCGGGCAAAGCAACCGCCGCATTCTCCTCCCGGGACACACGCTCGGGAGTTCCGCACGAACTTTAAAATTCAGGATACAGGAGGTATTTATGCAGCACTCGAAACGACAGCGTCTCACACGGCTCTTTCTGTTCGGCACCCTCTTCGCGGCAGGAACCCTGTTCCTGCCGGAACTGCGGGCGGGCTCCCTCCGCGAACCGGTTCCGGAATTCGTCGCGGAACATCTGCCCGCCGATGCAAAAACTCTCCTCTTCTTCCGCGGTTCCGGACTCGACGCCGAAGGGATCAAGCTGCTCGATGCGGCACAGCAGTTTGTCGCGCCGCTGGGGGAATCCTATCTCTCTCTGCTCTCGCTGATGAAGACCACCGCCGGAACCGGAGGATTCTTTTACCAGGTTTTCACCTCCGGGAAGCAGGAATATATCCTGCTTAAAAACGGAGGTGACAGCAACCAGATGCTTCTCGGCCCCTCGCAATGGTATCAGGAAAAAATCCATTCAGGCGCTGGGAAACGGTTCCTTCCTGCTCTCCACGGTCAGCAGGAAAAAAACGGAGAGGAAATGGGGCTTCCACGGGACCTGCGCGAAAAGGCCGCCGCCGGACCGAATGATATTGTGCGCGCTGTCAGAATCGATTCCCCGGGGAACTTCGGGTGTTCAAGCAGGGCGGGATCTACCGGCTCACCTTCCCGGTCACTCCGCAGCTGGCAAAAGATCTCACCCCGGAACTTCTCCTCGAAAAAGCCACTGCCCGGCTGCCGGAAAAGAAAAAAAGCCGACGCAATCGAGTTTCTCCGGAAGACGGTGCAGTTCACCAGCCGCGACCTCGCCGGCCGGAAAATTTCCTTCGTCGAATTCCCGTTAAGTCGGCAAAGCATCTCGCTCTGGATCGAGTTCTTCCGCCGGCTCCGGGATGAAAAGATGGCGGCAGCCATTCCACACGTCATCGCACTGGAACCGGCGAACGGTGCGCAGGATGTCGATCCCAACCTTTCGGAGATCAAGGTGACCTTCGACCGTCCGATGAGTCCGAACAGCTGGTCGTTCTGTCAGCGGGGGCCGACAATTTTCCGGATTTCCTCGCCAAGCCTTCGTTCAATGCGGACCGGACCGTCATCACCGTGCCGGTCCGCCTGCGTCCGGGTGGAATTACTATATCTTCCTCAACTCCCCGCCATTCCTCGGATTCCGGTCGGCGCAGGGCGGCATTCTTCCCGCGGTTCCGAGGAGCTTCTCGACCGGGAAACTCCCGGCATCCGGCGCGGGAAATGGTTCCGGAACGACAGAAATCGATCACAAAAATATAAGAAAACAATAGGGTTCTGGCATGGTTTTTCCGCGCATCCGTGGTATCGTATGGGAAACACGGAAAACGGCGGGAGAAACATAAGATGGGCGATGGAAAGAAAATGATGCTGGTACTGCTTGCCGGGCAGTCCAATATGGCAGGGCGCGGCGAAATCGAGCCGGAAGACCGGGAGGAGATTCCCGGACTTCTGATGATCAATCGGAATTTCGAATGGGTTCCGGCGGTGGAGCCGGTGACGGCGGACCGTTCGTTCGCCGGGGTCGGCCCGGGGCGTACCTTCGGCAGGCTGCTGCTGGAGGCGAATCCCGGCTGCACGGTCGGGCTGGTGCCGACCGCGGTCGGCGGCACGCCGATCTCCGCCTGGAAGCGGGGCGGCAGTTCCCCGTGGGATCCGCGGGAACGTCCCTACGATCAGGCGATCGAGCGGGCCACCGCGGCATTGCAGCGGGGCGATTTCGCGGCGGTGCTCTGGCATCAGGGGAAACAGACGCCCGGTTGAAAAACCGCCGCTATGCGGAAGATTTGAAGGAGGTCATCCGGAATTTCCGCACCGACCTGCCGCTTGCCGGGGTGCCCTTTCTCTGCGGCGGGCTGGGAGAGTACCTGAAGGGGAGCCAATACGACTTCCCGCCGGTCGACGCGGACATCAAAGCGGTTGCGGCCGAACTGCCGGATCTGGGCTACGTCTCCGTAGCGGGGTTGACGGACAAGGGGGACAAACTGCACTTCTCCAGCGCCTCCGCCCGCGAACTGGGGAGGCGTTACTTCGCGGAATACCAGCGTCTCGTCGATCGCGCCCGCTGAAACAGCGGCATTCCACCTTTTCCGGCTTGCATTCCCGGAAATGCGCAGCTATTGTAAATTATCGCATGTTCACGGCGTTTCCGGGCGCTTCCGGAAACGCCGAACCGGGGAGAGCGATGGATGGGTGCGTTTCGGGCGATCGTTGACGCGGTGCGGGAGACACGCAGGGCGATGGAAACTGCGGCGGGCATCTGCCCGGTTTTTGTGCCGATTTTTCAAGCGCGCACTGCCACAATGGGATCCCCATTGAATCAACGCGGTTCAAACAGGTCTGGAAAAGAAAGAGCCCGGGCAGGCAGGCACCTTTCCTCAAAAGATATTTCCTGCCCGCATCCGGCGTCTGCCTCATCAACTCATCCTGTGATATCCATCAAATGATAAAGCGGGGGGTTGAGAAAATGAAATATTCATTGCTGTTCTGTATTGCAATGCTGTTGCTATGCGGGTGTGACAATGCAGGGAAAGCGAAAAAATGAATCCATCTATCGGGATGTAGCTTTTCAAGATGGAAACTATTGGATAACCGGCGCTGTGCGTGATGATGATTTTTCGGTCATTGTAATCAGAAAAAAGTGATGCCCCAAACCCGGCCGAAACCAGCGTCGGTTATGGCTTTTCAACGGAACACAACAACATTGTATTTCACACTACATCATTACCAGACATCATCATAAAGCCGGGATTCGGCGGTATTTATTATATCAAAGGCAATCGTATTGAGTTTTACAGGCAAGATATGACTCCGGAATTTCTATCTGCGTTTCTCTGCAACCTTGAGACCAATCAAACGGATCGTGAATTTGACATAGGGGAGTTCTGCAATACGATTGGAGCGGATTCGACTCCTGTACCATTCAATTTTTCCGATTTGCGATAACGATGTCCCCGACGGTGAAACAATTCAAAAGATCAGATTTATGGCCGGATGTCACGTCAGTTCTTCATGCGAAAGCCGTTGACCGGTATCGCAGAACCATGCCGACGCCCGGGCACGTCTCGCGCTGCCGACCCGGCCGGAGAGGAGAAAACCGTTGAAGAAAAGATTTCAGACAATCCATGACACGGTGCGGGAGCTCTCTGTCGCCGAACTTCGCAAGGCGGCGAAACAGGGGGATCCGGAAGCGCAATTCGGTCTCGGGGTGTGTTATTCCAGCGGAGAAGGAGTTAGACAGGATAATACCAAAGCGGCGAAATGGTTTCTCCGGGCCGCGCGGCGGGGACACGCGGACGCTCAATTCCGCCTGGGGCTCTGTTATGCAAACGGCAATGGAGTGAAAAAAAATCATACTGAAGCGATCCAATGGTATCGCAAGGCGGCGGAACAGGGCTGTATCGATGCGCAGTTCAACCTCGCCCTGTATTACGCCAACGGCAGGGGAATACCGCAGGACTATGCTCAGGCCGCCCTATGGTATCGCAAAGCCGCGGAACAGGGCTGTCGCAATGCGCAGTTCAACCTCGCCCTGTATTACGCCAACGGCAGGGGAATACCGCAGGACTATGCTCAGGCCGCCCTATGGTATCGCAAAGCCGCGGAACAGGGCTGTCGCAATGCGCAGTTCAACCTCGCCCTGTATTACGCCAACGGCAGGGGAATACCGCAGGACTATGCTCAGGCCGCCCTATGGTATCGCAAAGCCGCGGAACAGGGCGATGCGGATGCGCAGTTCAATCTGGCCCTGCTTTATGACGATGGTACGGGAGTAGAGCAGGATGAAGCGGAAGCGGCCAGGTGGTTTCGAAAGGCCGCGAAACAGGGCGATCCGAAAGCGCAATTCAACTTTGCCGTCTGCTGTGCCAACGGCACGGGAGTAACGCAGGACTATGCAAAAGCCCTCCGCTGGTATCGCAGAGCCGCCCGGCAGGGGGCTCCCGATGCGGAATGTAATCTCGGCGTCTGCTACGCTGACGGCAGGGGGGTAAAAAAAGATTACAGGAAAGCGATGAAGTGGTTTCGAAAGGCCGCGCGGCAGGGTGATGCCATAGCGCAATTCAATCTTGCAACCGGTTATTACCGAGGGGAAGGCGTGGAACAGGACTGCGCGGAGGCGGTCAAGTGGTTTCAGAAAGCCGCAGAACAGGGAGACGCGGACGCGCAATTCCATCTGGGGCTCTGCTATGAAAACGGCAGCGGCGTGAAACCCGATCCGGTCGAAGCGGTCAAATGGTATCGCAAAGCGGCTCAACAGGATCATGCCGACGCCCGGGCTCGTCTTGAACGGTACAACCGGGAATCCGGCTCCCCGGAAAAGTGAAACCAATTGCAATCCGGCAGCCGTCGGCTTTCCTCCCCGCGATATCTCCCCTCCCCTGCCCGGAAAAACTCTTTTTTACTTGCATTCCCGGAACTGTGCGGCTATTGTAAATTATCGCATTTTTCATCGTACATTTCAGGACTGTTCCAAAACGCCGAACCGGGGGGAAACCGATTGAAGAAAATCTTCCTGACCATTTTTTCCGCCGTGCTGAGCACGGTTCTCATCTCCTGCGCCCGGCTTGCCGGTACCGATTCCGGGAAGCGGGATTTTTTCCGCTCTGCCTCCCGCCGAACTCCGCGCGGCTGCGGAACAGGGAGACCAGAAGGCACAATTCAACCTTGGCGTCCGCTATTACAAAGGCGAAGGCGTGGAACAAAATTACGCCGAAGCGGTAAAGTGGTTTCGAAAAGCTGCTCAGCAGGGAAATGCCAAAGCACAATACAACCTTGCTTTCTGTTATGATAACGGAAAAGGTGTAACGCAGGATTATACGAAGGCTGTCCAATGGTACCGTAAGGCTGCAAAACAGGGAGATGCCAAAGCACAATTCAATCTGGCCATCTGTTATAACAACGGGGAAGGAGTAAAGCAGGATTATGTGGAGGCAGTCCAATGGTATCGCAAGGCCGCACGTCAGGGACATGCGGGGGCACAATACAACCTTGGTGTCTGTTGTTACAAAGGCGTAGGCGTGAAACAAAATTATGCCGAAGCGGTCAAGTGGTTTCGAAAAGCCGCACTTCAGGGAGATGCCAGCGCACAATTCAACCTTGCAGTCTGTTATTATAACGGCAGAGGAATAAAACAGAATTACACGGAAGCAGTTCAATGGTATCGCAAGGCCGCAGAACAGGGACATGCAGGAGCACAATACAACCTGGGGGTATGCTATGAATACGGCGAAGGCGTGAAACAGGATTACACGAAGGCTGTCCAATGGTATCGCAAAGCCGCACTTCAGGGAGATGCCAGCGCACAATACAATCTGGCCATCTGTTATAACAACGGGGAAGGAGTAAAGCAGGATTATGTGGAGGCGGTCAAATGGTACCGAAAGGCCGCAGAACAGGGACATGGAGGAGCACAACTCAACCTGGGGGGTATGCTATGAATACGGCGAAGGCGTGAAACAGGATTACGCGAAGGCGGTCAAGTGGTATTGCAAAGCTGCTCTTCAGGGACATGCAAAAGCACAATTCAACCTGGCCCTCTGTTATAAAAAAGGAAAAGGTATAACGCAGGATTATGCCGAGGCGGTCAAGTGGTATCGCAAGGCCGCAGAACAGGGAAATGCAGGAGCACAATACAACCTTGCTGTATGTTATGATAACGGCGAAGGTATAACGAGGGATTATGCCGAGGCGGTCAAATGGTACCGCAAAGCCGCAGAACAGGGAGATGCAGGGGCTCAAAACAACTTGGGTGTATGCTATGAATACGGCGAAGGCGTGAAACAGGATTACACGAAGGCTGTCCAATGGTATCGCAAAGCCGCACTTCAGGGAGATGCCAGCGCACAATACAATCTGGCCATCTGTTATAACAACGGGAAAGGCGTGAAGCAAGATTACACAGAGGCGGTCAAATGGTACCGCAAAGCCGCAGAACAGGGACATGCAGAGGCACAATACAACCTTGGTGTCTGTTGTTACAAAGGTGTAGGCGTGGAGCAAAATTATGCTGAGGCGGTCAAATGGTACCGAAAGGCCGCAGAACAGGGACATGCCAAAGCACAATACAACCTGGCTCTATGTTATGATAACGGCGAAGGCATAACGCGGGATTGCACGGAGGCGGTCAAATGGTACCGAAAGGCTGCACTACAGGGAGATGCAGGGGCTCAAAACAACCTGGGTGTATGCTATGAATACGGCGAAGGCGTGAAGCAGGATTACGCAGAGGCGGTCAAGTGGTATCAAAAGGCCGCGCAGCAGGGAAATGTGAACGCCATGCGGAACCTCGCCCGCTGTTACCGACACGGCCACGGCGTGGAAAAGAACAACGTGAAGGCCGTCATCCTGTCCACCGCCGCTCTTCTGCAGCACCTCGCCCGGTAAGCGGCGACGCCTCCCGGCCCGGAAGAACTTTTTTTGCTTGCATCCCCGGAGAGGCGCGGCTATTGTAAATTATCGTATTTCTCATCGTACATTTCGGGACCTTTTTCATCCTCCTCCGCCGAACTTCGCAGGGGATGGAACAAAGAGATCTGAAGGAACAATTCCATCTCGCGGGGAGAAACCTACACGGCAAAAAGAAAATAAACAGAACTTTGCAAAAAACCTTATTTGGCCACTACCCGGAAATCAGTAATTTCGAACCATGAATTGGGCTGCTCCCAGCCGAATGCGGAAAATCCACACTCACGATCCTCCTTTCCGGCTGAAAATTCGAACTCATATTCCCGATATTCCGGGGTCAGCGGATGCACCCGCAGCAGATCACGCCGCTTCATGCCACCTCGCCTGGCTCTCGCCGGATCAATGGCAAACGTAATACGAGTTGTGCCCCGCGCCCGGAACGTCACCCGATAGCGCACACCGGGTTCAACCGGAAAGGAATCTGAAAATACCCCGGCCACCCGTTGTCCGGCGATCTCAATCCGTACCGATTCCTTCGGACTCCCCTTGCCGGTAATCTGCAACGAATAGTCGCGCGCCCAACCGGTTGTGCGCAGATTATTCTGCTCCAGCAGCCGCTTCTTTGCGGTTTTTACATAGAGATCGCCGTAAAGCGCCGGGTCCTTGACATCGCCGATGCCATCGCCCCAAATCTGATAGAATGCCCGCCCTTCCCCGTCGTTATTATTCACCAGAAACGCAAATCTCAATCCTTTTCCAACTTCGGAAGTCAACGGAAACAGTTCTGAAAACGCAATGCGAATCCGATATATCGTCCGGTTTCCGGAGCGCGATATACGGCACACGGCGTTGCGCACCCGTTCTCCCGGAGAAGTAAATCCGGAAATCATCTCCCCCTTCTGATCCGGTGCGACCACCTTCCAGAGGGAGGAACGGCCGTTGTTCTCCAATGCTGCCGCAAATTCAACACGGTCATTGTTTCTGCCGTTACCCCGGGTGTCAAAAGCAAACTGAATGCTGTCGTCTCCCCATACTTGCATATCCTCCCCGTGACCGACATGCACAGAATCTTCCACCACAGCGGCCAGATCAAAAAACTTTTCGGTCATACCCACGGCGAAGCGCGCCCGAATCTGAGCTGCCGCAGCGTTCTGATCATAGATCGTTCGTTTCGTCACCGTCTGCCAGGCAAATGTATCCGGATCAATTTCACGCATCGTCTCATCAAACAGAGATCCACGCCGGTAATGACCGGAAAACCGATGTTCCAGCGGAATCGCCAGAGCGTTCTCGCCCCGCAACAACTGCTCCTCATTCCGCCATCTGCGGAACTACTGGGGAAAAATGATTCAGGCAGGAATGAATGTCTTTCCGGAGGTGTTCGTGCCGGATAATCCACGCCTGACCCCCTACGGCAACGATCCGCGCATCAACAGCGCCTGTCACGCCTGGAGCTGTGCCCCGGCCTACTTCCTGCGGAAGAAGTAGGTTCCGGTCAGCTTCCGGAGAACGAGCTGTTTTGCCGCAGCGACCGGCGGTACGCCTCCGGGGTCATGCCGGTCTCCCGTTTGAAGAATCGGACGAAATAGTTCTGACCGGAAAATCCGATCTGCTCGGCGATCTCTCCGCCGGACATTCCGCTGCCGAGCAGACGCCGCGCCAGCGTCACCTTGCGCATGGCGACATACTGGAACGGCGCCATGTTCAACCGGGAGCGGAAGAGAAGAAAAAGCTTGCGCTCGCTGACCCGGCATTTCCGCGCCATCTCCCGCACGGTAAAGGGTTCTGCCAGATGCTCCTCCACGAAATAGACGCACTGTTTGAAGAGTTCGGAATCGCGGTCATTTTCCAACGGATTGGAGATGCGGGAACTCTTCTCCAGCACAGCGGCGCAAAGTTCCAGAATAAAGCCGGAAAGCTGAACTCCGGCAAACGCGATCTCCGGCAGACGACGAATCTCCTCATTGGTCCGTTCCACCCACTCCCACCCCAGCTCCACCGTCAGCACCCGCTGCAGCGGGAACCCGAACAGCGTGGAAAGCGCCCCATGCTCGCTGATGGAAAATCCGGAGTGAATGCAGTGCAATGCCGTAACCGGCTCCAGAACGTGCCAGCTGTAACAGCATCCCGCCGGCAGCAGAACGAACGTTCCCGGACGGCACAGGCACGGTTCCGCCCCTGCTCGCAATACTCCATCTGCCCTTCCAGTATCAAAGCGAAATAAAAACTGCGGATTCGATGAAACGTGCACTCGACAATGGAGGGATACCGGCAGAGAAATGCCGCAAGAAACGGCGGTACCAGAGTTCCGCTCAGTGTCCGGGATATGGCGAAACGGTCCACCTCGTTGTAACTGATTTTTCTCATATTCCATACCATATCCTTCGAGGCAGCGATCTGCAAGCTGCCGGTAAAAAAAAATTGCAGGATTGTACTATCAATCTACAGTTTTGCGTAATGTTTTCCCGCAGAAATACTGTATATTGAGAAATAAGGCCGGGATCATCCGCCGCTGTGTTTTTTGAAAAATCAACGGATATCGTCGTCATAAACCCAAACATCCAGAACAGGAGAAAACAATGAATCAAAATTCCATGTACCAAGATCGTCCCAGCCGTTTTTCTGCTCCGACAACTCTTATTTTCACCCTTATTGAATTGCTCATTGTGATCGCGATCATCGCCATCCTCGCCGCCATGCTGCTGCCGGCGCTCAATCAGGCCCGGGAAAAGGGGAAGTCGATCAAATGCATCAACAATCTGAAGGGCACCTCCATGACCATGGACATGTACGCCAACGATTTCGATGACTGGCTGGTCCCGCCGCGCGGCCCCATCCCGGAAATCGAATCACGCTGGGCGGATTACCTGGTCAAATATTCCACCGGATACACGATCTCCAACACCTCGTTCGAGCCGGAAAATCTCCGCCGGCTCACGCCGTTCCGCTGTTCCAAGCTGGAATTCGTCGGCCCGGAAACCTATGCGACCGCAAAACATACCGCCAATCAGGTCTTCGGGATGAACCTCCATCTTTACGGCGGGTATGCGTTCACCGGCGCACTCATCACGCGGCGTGCGATCAAGCGCACCAAGGCCGGGCGCGAAACCTTCAGCGACGGAAACTGCTGCATTCCTTATGCAACACCTTCAGCCACGGTACTTTTCGCCGATACAATCCGCTATGCTGACAAAGGCTACCAGGCGTGGATGTTTTTCGGCGGTGATCTGGCATATGCCACGATGGTTCACAGCGCCAACATCGTCAATGTCAGCATGCTTGACGGGCACGCAAAAAGCGCCACACTGTCCGAACTGCGCACCAAATCCAAATTCATCCCCGATACGGGACGCAGCGATTACGGATACTTTTACGACTTGAACGGAAATCAATACAGAAACTGACCGATTCAATAAACGGAGAATCATTTCATGCGCAAAATCGGAATCTTTCTACTGCTCGCCATCACCGGTCTGCTGAATGCGGCGGAACAAAACCTTATTTTCAACGGAGATTTCCGGCTGGGAACCGCCGGATTCGGCGTCTGGCGGCTGCTGCGTCCGGACACCAATCCGGAGCTGCAGCTTCCGCCCTGCGGGCGGAACCGGGCGTCCTTCTGCTGGAAAATCCCAACGGAGAATATTTTCAGCTTATCAGCAAGGAGTGTCTGCTGCCGACCGGGAGAAAAAATCACCTTCCGCAGCGAATTTGAAGGCCCCGCAGGCGGTGTGCTCGGGTTCACCATGCTCTGTATCAAAAACAATCAATATATTACACATCATAAAGGAGTTGCCCTCTCCGGAAAAAAGACAGCAGGTGGAGATCTCATTTTTCCCCGTCAGCGGAGAGATTCCGTATATCATGGTAATCTACCCCCAAGGGGAAGGAGGCTCCAGCCGGCACCTTCCGCTTCTACTCCTTCACTCTGGGCGGGAATCGGCAGGCACCGCTGCTTGCCGCGCTCCGAACGGAAAAGAAGCTCTACATTCCGGAGGAAGAGAACACCTGCCGCATCCGGGCGGAAATCGCCAACACCACCGCAACGCCGAAGAGCGGCACCCTCACGCTGGAAATTCTCGACTCCGCCCGCAACGAAGTGACGGCCCGACAGGCGCTGCCACTTACGCTGCCCCCCGGCAATACGGTGCGGGATTTTCAGGTTCCTCTACAGAAAAAAGGAGCCTTCACAGCGACGGTCCGATGGAACAATCAGCTCATTCCCGTCGCCGATGCCATGTTCGCCTGCATCGGGAGGTACCGCGGTCCGGCGACGATCCATCCGGCGGAAACCTTCTGCGTATCGGTCGACGGGGAATCCACATTTGAACGGTTCCGGGGCGAGACGCGCGGCGGATATGTCGTGAGAGGCGCCTCTTTCGAAGAACGGTTCCGGATGCTGGGGTTGATGGGGTGCCGCCTCATCCGCGACTGGGGCGGCATGTATTTGACCGAATGGGTGAACCTGGAACCGGAAGAGGGGCGCTTCGATTTCCGCGTCTTCGACCGCTGTGTCAACCTGATCCGGCAGAACGGCATGGAGATTCTCCCCGTCTTCGGGCGGATGTATGAGAACTGGGCCCCCGGCCAGCCGGAGTTCCGCCCGGAATGGCTGAAGAAGAAGCTGATCCGGATCGAGAAGAATCCGCCGGGAACCGATCCCAAGTTCGTGGTGAAGGTCCCGCCGATGCCGATCTGGCGTCGCTATGTGGAAGCGATTGTAAAACACGCCGGAAAACGGATTTCCATCTACGAAATCATGAACGAACCCAACCTCAATATGAGTCCGGAACTCTATATGCAATACATGGTTCCCGCCGCAGAAATCATCCGGAAAGAGGCGCCGCATGCCACGATCCTCGGTATCTGCGCCACCGGTGATATGAACGGACGGCTCGGCGAATATGTGCAAGCCTGTACAAAACTGGGAGCACTGAACTATCTGGACGGCGTGAGTTTTCACCCCTACGACGCCCGCCAGCTCAGCTCCATCACACCTGCAGACGTCCAGATTGCCGAGTTGCGCAAAATTACAGGCAACAAACCGCTCTACAACACGGAGCTCTATTTTCTCTATGACTGGCCGGATGTGACCGATAAATTCCAGCAGTACCGACACGTCAAAGCTCATCACGCCGCCTGCCGGTTTCTGATCGATCTGGGGGAAGGTTTGAAACAGGGCATCTCCATCGTGGAGAAAACATTGTGGCAGGATCCCCTGCACCCCCTCCTACCGTTTCATGAACTATGCCACCGACCGGATTCCCTCCGAGGTATTCGTCGCGTACAATGCTCTGGCGCAGCACTTCGAAGGGGCCAAACCCGTGAAGAAACTCCGGCTGTCGCCGGATGTGATCGCCTATGTCTATCGCAAGGAAGGCAAACTGATTGCGGCCCTCTGGAACTACACCGCGAAACCGGGCATCACCGCCGATCTCACGCCGTTCCAGACCATGGATCTCTTCGGCAATCCGGAAACAGCCGGAGTGAAGGGAGATCAGCGAATCTCCCTTCTACCTCACCCCCCGCACACGTTCCGAAGCGGAGTTTCTCTCTCAACTGGAATCGCTCAAGCTCCGGATTTGTCACCCCTCCACCAGCCCGATTGCCCGACTGGTCGGCGACGAGCTCCATGTAACGCTTCATAACGCCGCAACGGAGGAGCAGCAGGTGGTTCTCGGCGTCTCCGGCGGTGGCATACGCGCTCTGCGCATGGTGCGCGCCGCACTGCCCGCGAAAAGCAGCAGTTCCGTCACCCTCCCCGTCAGGAAAGTTTCCCCCGGCCGGCAGCCGGCTGAACTCATGCTCTACACCAACGGCACCACCTTCCGGCTCCCGGTGAAGATCGTATCCGCCGGAGCGATCAAACGAACCTTCCTGCTGGAAAATGCCGACGGCACGATCGACCTTCAGAAGGATAAAATCCTCATCACCATGAACGTGCGCGATACCTCCGACTCGGGCCCCACCGCCGGTCGTCCTCTCTGGAAAACCGACTGTGTCGAACTCTTTTCGACCCCGCGCCATTCCTGCTTCCCGAGCAGCATCCCGATGCCCATATCAACAAACCGGGAGCCTTCCGCCTTTTCGTCACGCCGCGCGATGCGCAGAAGCTCTCCGGCATGGGCGCGGTGAAACCGTCGAACTGCCGTCTCACGGTGAACCGGAACGATTCCAGCGGGTATTCGTTCCGTCTCGAAATTCCGGTGAACTCCAGTCCGGCGCTCGGATTCTGCGTCAAACTCAACGACGCGCAGGGCGGCAAGATCCGGGAGACGGTGTTGAAAGGCGTCCCGAAACCAGTCCATCTCAACTGCTGCAGTTTCCCGGTTGTGACGGCAGACGGCAATGAAACCACAGGGAGTTCCAAATGATGTATCTGCGGAAAAAATTATTTCTCTTTTTGCTGTTTCCGGCCGTAGTCAACGCTGCCGTCGTCGATTTTACCATTGCTCCGCAGAAGCCGTGGCGGAAAATAGAAGAACGAACCTGTTCCGTGGAGTTTTCCGGCAAAGGCCCCCACCCCTATCTCTGGCTCCGGCCGAAGACGCTGAAACCCGACACCTGTTATCGGCTCAGCTTCGAAGCGGAACGAGGGGCCCTCCCCTTCGCCGCCCTGATCCGGGAAAAAATCGGCACGGAGTGGAAACACCGCGGTTACGCCGACGATCTTCAACTGCCCGCCGGTCCCCGGCGGTACAGTTTCCACTTCCGGGTTGCCGAACCGGCACCGGGAACCTCGTTCGCACTCTATCCGCTCACCGGCGATGGCGGCAGCGACACCATTCGCAACATTCAGCTTGAAGAGGTTACCGACTTTCGCACCAATCTTCTGCCCGAGGGAGAGTTCGAAAACGGCACCGCTCTCTGGCCCCGTCATCGGAAGTTCGCCGACCGGGTTGCCATCGCGGATTCCCCGGGCTTCTTCTGCGGTGTCCGGAGCCTGCGTATGGAACGAAAAGCGGGAGACATGGTTGCAGTAATTTCCCGTGATCTTCCGGCGCTCCCGGGGAAAACGGCGACCATACGATTCTGGGCACGAACCGAACGGGGAACCATCCCCGGAATTCTTTATCTCGATTTCTTCCGGCCGAAATACGGTTACAGAAATCATCTGGTCCGCAAGTTCGGTTTTCAGCTGGAACCGGACTGGAAGGAGTTCACCTTCCGCTATCCGATTCCGGAAGAGGTCAACCGTTATCCGGCGCTTTCGGAAAAGATGCTGCGGTTGCAGTTTCATCTGCCGCAAGGCGATCGGGACGCCGTCGTCTGGCTGGACAATCTGGAATACTCTCTTGAGTAATTCATCCGGGCGGAGCTCCGCGTGTGCAAACTTTGCAAAAAGATCCTTTTCTCCGCAGAAAATCTTGAAAAAACATCTTTTCGAAGTACATTTTGCACAGGATCTTTTCCCCCAAAAAAACAACGCAAAAAAGGAGCATCCCTGATTATGCCGGAATATGAATTCCCCTACCGCAATCCCGCGCTGCCGATCGAGCAGCGCGTCGATGATCTGCTCAAGCGCATGACGCTCGACGAAAAGGTCGACCAGCTCATGCAGATCACCGTCGGCGCCGACAGCAATCCGAACAATCTCGGCAGCGGTCACAGCTTCCGCCCCACCATCGGTTCAGTGCTCAGTTATTTCGGCGGCACCAGAAACCGCAACGCCTTTCAGCGCCTCGCCGTCGAAGAGACCCGGCTCGGCATTCCGATCATCTGGGGTTGCGATGTAATTCACGGCTGGCGTACCGGATTCCCGATTCCGCTGGCGCAGGCATGCTCGTGGAACCCCGACATCGTCGAAGCCGGATGCCGGGTCGCCGCGCGCGAATCCTACGCGGAAGGGGTGGATTGGACCTTCTCGCCGATGCTCGACGTTCCTCATGATCCGCGCTGGGGCCGAGTCATGGAGGGATATGGAGAAGATCCGCTCGCCGCAGGCGTCTTCGGCGCGGCAGCGGTGCGCGGCTATCAGAGCGAAGACCCGTCGCAGCCGGGCACCGTGGCCGCCTGCCTCAAGCACTTCGTCGGCTATGCCGCCAGCGAGGCCGGGCACGACTATGCCTACACCGACATCTCCAGCCGGATGCTTCACGAGACCTATCTGCCGCCGTTCCAGGCGGCGGTGGAGGCCGGGGCAATGACGGTGATGAGCTCCTTCAACGACATCACCGGCACTCCGGCCGTAATCAATCATTACACGCTTACTGAAGTGCTGCGCAATCGCTGGAATTTCCGCGGCTTCGTGGTTTCGGACTGGGATGGCGTGGTTCAGCTTGTCTATCAGGGCTATACCTCCGATCCAGAGGAAATGTGCCGGGCGGCACTCTCCGCCGGCAACGACATGGAGATGAACAGCTCCGCCTACCGGAACATTCCGAAGCTCCTCGAATCCGGACGGTTGAAAATCGAAGTCGTCGATGAAGCCGTCCGCCGGGTTCTGCGGATCAAATTCGCCAAGGGGCTGTTTGAGCATCCCTATCACGAAGAGGTTGCGCCGGAAACGGTCTCGCTTCAACCGGAGGCGCTGGAACTCGCCCGCGAAGCGGCACGCGCTTCCATGGTGCTGCTGAAAAATGAAAAGAACACCCTTCCGCTGAATCCGGATTCGCTCCGGAGCATCGCGTTGATCGGTCCCGGCGCCGCCGACCGGGAGGCCGCCGCCGGAGCATGGCGCGCCGCGGTCGATGCGCAGACGATTCCGTCGCTCCAGGAGGTGCTGCCGGGCTATTTCCCGGAAAGCACCATCCACTACGCACCGGGGTGCGATTACGAAGGCGATTCGACCGAACAGTTCGCCGAGGCGATCGCGGCGGCGAAAAGTCTGACCTCGTGATCGTCGCCCTCGGCGAAGGATTCGACCGTTCCGGCGAGAACCGCAGTTACTCCAACATCGCCCTGCCCGGGAAGCAGCTCGAACTGCTGCGCAAAATCGCCGCGGTCGGCCGACCGGTGGTGCTGCTGGTGTCGAGCGGGCGCCCGATCCTCTACCCCGAACTCGAACCGCTGGCGGATGCGATTCTGCACATCTGGGAGTGCGGTCACGGGGCGGCGGCCGGATGCTGCGACATTCTCACCGGCGCGTACAATCCCAGCGGCCGTCTGGCGATCACCTTCCCGCGCAGTGTCGGGCAGATTCCGATCTACTACAACCGTCATCACCGCGCCCGCGATGAAAAAGGCGCATGGGGCGGCCGCTACTTCGACCTCGACGACAGCCCGATGTATCCTTTCGGCTACGGCTTGAGCTACACGAGCTACGAGTACAGTGACCTGGAAATTTCCGTTGAGGATCTCACGGCGCAGGTGACGCTCCGCAACACGGGGAAACGCGCCGGGCGGGAAACGGTCTTCTGGTACCTCTCCGACCCGGAGGCGACGCTGACCCAGCCGATCCGCCGTCTGATCGCATTCGAGCAGGTCGATCTGGCTCCCGGTGAAGAGCGTCACCTCACACTGCAACTCGACCGGATGCACGATCTGGCCTACATCGATCCCACCGGGAAAAAGGTGTTCGAACCCGGACGCTTCATCCTGAGCGTCGGCGGCGAGAAGGCCGAATTCACCGTGGCGGAGTAGTTCCCACGCGGCGGACCGGTCCACCCGTGGTCCGGTCCGCCGAACCAAACCGTCTTATATGACAATCTCCCGGCCGTTTCTCTGCGGAATTTTCATTCAGCGGAACAGGACATATATTTTTTCTGTATTCGCTCGGGGCTTCACAATCCGGATAACTTTTGAAAAAGCGGCAAAAGAACTCCGGTCAGGGAATCCGCATTGAGCACCGATCTCACCTATAGATAGATTGCTTTCGGTCAGCAACTTACGAGCTCTGGAATGTCGACGGTTGCGAATATATTCACTGGGTGAAAGGTGCATTCTCTCCATGAATTTCACTGAAAAGGTGGAGCGATTCAGAGAGATCACCGAGCACACATCATTGACGTTTAGATTAAAATTTGACAAATTGTTGTCAATGTACTCCAGTGCGCGAACCACGGGATCCCTTGAAACAAGCCGTTTTTCTTCCAGCGACTCCCCGAAATATTCGAAGAGAGAAAAAATTAAAAACGATGCCTGACGCACAGAAACCGGATCTTCGCGAGGAACCAGTTTCAGCAAATCGCGATAGATATCATACGGGAAACCGTCTTTGAGAGAAATCAGCCGCGGGAAGCGATAGCTGGCAAAAACAGACATGGCAAGCGGTCCATCGATATCGATCCACGCAGTCTGGCAATCTTCCGTCTCCGGCTTGAAACGGTGCGCTTCGTTGGGATAATAAAAGATCACATCGCCTTCATGCATGGAAAAAGATTCCTGAAACAGAAAAGCTTTTCCGGCGCCCCCTTGATACAAAACGTCATGCCGATATAATCGGAAAGCAACGCGGATACCGCGCCGTTACACTCCTGCGCCTTATCATGTCTGCCAACATTTCTTGCGTAGAGGGAAGAGGAATGTGCAGGGGCACCTTTTTCAATGCCCGCGAAGTTGCTTCATACATTTCATTTCTTTCAAAATAACAACTGTTACAACAATTCGTCTATTGTTTTTCAAAGGGAAATATATTATATTTTCAGAAAAAAGCAACCATGAAACCACGCTGTGAAAGGATTTTTTATGAAAACCATTCTCCCGAACCGACAAGCAGCCCCCGCCTCTCTGCGACGTTTTTCCCCCTGCAATCGGGCATTGACCGTGAACGTGGAACTCTGATGACAAAATCGTAGCATCCTCGCTACTAAAACGCAACAGGAAAGGGAAGACAGATGTCACTGAACCAGGCCGCAAACGAAATCGAATCCATGAAGCCCCCTTTTCTCCGGAGTACGGGAAACGCGCGCCAAAAGAGCGGAATCATCCACTTTTTACTCTTATAGAACTTCTTATCGTAATTGCGATCATCACCATCCTCGCTGCCATGTTGCTTCCGGCGCTGGGCAAAGCGCGGGAACGCGCACGCGCCATCACCTGCACCGGCAATCTGAAACAATGTGTCCAGGCTCAATTCATGTATGCCGATCTCTACAAGGTTATTGTCGGAAAAAGTGCAAACTACTGGTCCTGGGCAAGGCTGTTGAACCGGGAAAAACTGCTTCCCTACGGCCCGGTAATGCAGTGTCCCATTCAACCCACCGGCAAGGAATTCCGGTTTGCTCCGGAAACTGTTCCGGAAGCCTCGAAATATGACAATTCCTACGGAGTCTACAATGCCTGGGGCGAAATCAACAGCTACGACAAAACTCACGTGGAGCCGCGACTGGGCTCGTTTGTTCATAAAGCCAGCGTCGAACGGTATCTCTACCCAGGAAAAATGAAACGACCGTCGGCCACAATCATCATGGGAGACTCCCGCACGAAAACATCCAGTGAAGTTCCGGAAAGATACGCTTTCATTTACAACAGCCAGGATTCAGCGCAGTCACATCTCTGGCTGGGACACATGAACAGGGCCAACTGTGCGTTTGGAGATGGTCACATCGAAGAACTCGATAAATTTGCCCTTGCTTCCCAGGTGGTTCCTGTCATTTTCGTCAGACTTTTTGACGGAACGATCACTCAAATCGCCTCAGTGGAATGAAAAACAGAAATGAGTCACCGATGAAACTTTTCTTAAAAGCACTGATTTCCTTTCTCCTGACCACTGCAATTGTTCGCGCGGAATCCGCCTCTGCAAAGTGGCAACCGTTGTTGCCGGCCCAAACCGTCAACAACTGGAGAGTTTATCATGGCGCGGAATTTCCCGGAGCCCGCGGGAAACTCACGGAAGAGCCTGACGGCGGGCTTCTGCTCTCAGGAGAATTTGAAGACCGCGGCGTCTATGTCGCCGCGGCCCTCAAATTGCGAATCACAAACCCGGGAACCAGAATCAATTTGACGGCCGTCACCGATTGCCGGATCGCTCTCCGCTGTCAGGACAGGAACGGTCACTACCGGCAGACGGCGGCGATCCCCCTGAAGGCAAACGAAAAATATATTCTCTCCGTCACGCCGGACCAGGAATGGCCGATCTGCTGGGGGGAGCGGAAAAAGGGAAACAACCGGTTTTTCCCTATCGCAGCATTCAAATCAACGCCATGAGAATGCCGAAATCTCCCGAGGTGAAACTGCGCATTGACGACGTGCAGGTTCCCCGCGGGCAGGTTTTCCTGGAACCGGTTGCAACGCCTGTGCAGTTTTTGTCTGCACAGGAAGCACCCTCACCGCGCCTTGTTTTGTGCAACATAAAAGAAAAAACGCTCCGAATCTCCGGAGAAATTCAGATGATTGCGTATAACGGCTCCTTCCGGACAATAAAGGTGGATCAGGAAGTTCCCGCTCACGAAACCCATGAAATCGCGCTCCCCATTCCGGAAAAGCGACAGGGCTCCTGGCGCATTGCATGGAATCTGACCGATCATGAATCCGGAAATCACGTTACGGGCGAGGACCGCTTCAGTCGAATGATTCCGGCAGGTCCTGCGGCCACAGGCAAGCCTGCGGATTTTCTGTTCGGCATAGCCGCACATCCGGAAAACTACTCCACCCGGGAACGGGAAAAGATGGCGGAAGCGGCGGCGCTCTGCGGAGCCCATCTCATCCGCACGAATGCCCGCTGGACGTATCAGATTCAACCGAAGCCGGATGTCTGGGACTATCAGATTCTCGACTCCGTCGTTGATGTTTTTTCCGGAAAGGGAGTCGGCATCCAGTTGATTCTTTCCGGCTGCCCGAATTGGGCTGTTGCGAAAGAGTGGAGGCCGAAGAATCCCGCGACGAAGCGCCCGACCTGGGGCCGCCGCCCCGATTACGCCGCCTGGCGGAATTTTGTCCGCAAAACGGTCCGCCGCTACGCCGACCGGATTCATCTCTATGAGATATGGAATGAACCGGATCTCATCAGTTTCGCCAACTTTTCCACCGAAGAATACCTGCAGCTTCAAGAGATCGCTTTTCAGGAAATCAAGAAGGTTTCCCCAATCTGAAAGTCATCAGCGGCGGTCTATCCGGATATCTTCCGGCCAGAGAAGAACTTTTCCGTCGAATTGCACAGAGTTCCACAAGCGACATTTTTGCTTTTCACTGCCACGGATGGCTGGGCAGCTATCTTGAGCAGATCAAAGAACTCAGGCGAATTCTCAAGGAATATCCGAAGCCATGGTATTCCAACGAAACCGCCATCTCCTCCCTTTCCTGCGGAGAATATCAGCAGGCAGCCTCCCCTGTTTAAAAAGCTCTTCACAGCCTGGGAGAACGGTTCGATTGGATACACCTGGTACAATCTCCGGGAAAAAGGAAACAATCCCAGAGACAGCGAACACCATTACGGCATGCTCACCTATGATTTCAAGGCAAAGCCGGTTTACCTCACGTTCAACACGCTGACCACGCTTTTCCGCGGCGCTCAACGGGAAGGAAACTTTCCTCTCGCCTCCGAACTGACCGCCGGTTGTTTTCGTGCCGCGGACGGAGATTTGCTCATTCCATTCTGGCAGTCGAACTTGATATCCGAATCCCTGTATGCGATCGAAGAAATTGCTTCGGACAAAGCGGAACTGATTGATCTCATGGGGAATCGTTGTTCCATCCCCGTCAAAGAAGGCATGGCCGTAATCAAAGGTTCTTCCGAACCCCGGGTATTGCGAATTCCGGCACAGGCCGGCAGGCCTCTCCCGCTGGGAAATCTCATTTTCACTCCGGCGGTCCTGCCGGTCACACTCGGCGGAGAATCCACCTGGGAATTCCGTTTCCGAAACCCGTCACAGAGACCGCTGCACTGGAAATGTTCCATTGAACTGCCGGAATTCGTCACCGCATCGTACCCTTCGAAAATCGATCTCGGTCCCGGAAAAGAAAAAATTCTCCGTATCAAGGCGCAAACTTCCTCAGAGTTCTCGTCTGTCGCCTCGTCCCGGCGAATCGCCTCGCTGAAACTTGGCGGTGAAACATTGCAGATCCCTCTTCAGGGCAAGATCACGCTTCCCTGGAAAAAATTCCCAGAAGTCGCCCAGCTTCAGCTCCGCCATGCGGATCAAGTCACTCCTCTCATTGAGAACGAGCCGCAGACTTCCCATCTGTTCTGGCACGGCACAGATGATCTCAGCGCGGAAATCCGGCTCGCCCGGGATTCCGAAAATCTGAAATTGAAGCTTAACGTCACGGATGATCACCATGTGGTGAAACATTTCAATGACGAGGCCTGGAAAAGTGACGGAGTCCAAATCGGAATCGCCATGAATCATCAAAAGGGGATCTGGAAGATCGGTCTGTCCCACCCTGCACCCGGGCAGTCAGCGGTGTTCATCTGGTCGGCGCCCGATGGGTTCAATCCCAAAGATGCGGCAACGAAAATTCGCTTGAAGAGCTCCCGGGATGAAAAAAAGAAACAGACCGTTTACGAAGTGGAGATCCCCTGCGAGACAATCGGCCTGAACCCGCAGACGACGGAAAGTTTCCGCTTCAATGTCCTGATCAACGACAACGACGGAGAAATACGGGAATCCTACATCGCTCTTGCGCCGGGATTGGGTGACCGTCTGGATGCCGGAGGCTATCCGGTCATTCATCTGCGCTGAGCTTCAATCGGTTCAGAAAACAGGTCCAGCTCATCTTCCCCGTTCTCCCGCCCGGATCGGCCGCTGGTGAATGGGGAAAACATCCGTCCGGAAACACCTTTTTCACCATAAAAATGCCGCTCACCGGATTTCCCGTTCCGGTTTCGACAATGAATTTTCCAAATCCACCGCTCTTGCCGACTCCTTCCGATGCCTTCCGACACCTTCCGCCCCCCTTCCATTGCCCCTTTTCGCCCTGCCGTCCGGAAAAAATCTTCAATACTTCGCCTCCCTCACTTGAAAAAAACAACAATATTATTGTAAATTTCTATACCATACTCAACCAACCGGAGGCATAAGATGAGTGTGAATCGAGAGTGTCCGCTTGTTCCGATGGGAGCGGTGACCGGGAAACCGGACCGCAAAATGATTTCCGAAACGCTGACCGCACTGCGGGAGGTCGGGATTACCCAGTATCTGATCTATCCCCGTTCCGGGTGCGAGCTGGAGTATCTCAGCCCCGAATGGTTCGACACCTGCCGGATCTTCTTTGCGGAAGGAGAACGGCTCGGCTTCACCTCAATGTGGCTCTACGACGAATTCAACTGGCCCAGCGGCCAGTGCGGCGGCAGAATCATGCGAGAAAATCCCGACTACGCGCTGCACTACCTGCAGGTTTTCGAGGAGAACGGCAGCTTCACCCTCCGGAAAGGACGCAATCCCGTCCGCCCCGATGTGCTAGGTTTCGACGCCATGCGCGCGTTCCTCCAATCCACTCACGAGAAATACGCCGAACACTTCGCTCCACTCTTCGGCCGACTGATCAAAGGATTCTTCACCGACGAACCCTCCTTTCTCTACATCTGGCATGGCGAAAAAAACTCCTCGGAACGGCTCCGGATCCCATATTATCCCGGTCTGGAGGAGGAGTACACGGCCTTGACCGGAAACCGGCTCGAAAACGACCTTATCTGCTCGCTCAGGCAGGGGGGCGACCCTTTCTGGCAGCCGTTTGTCCACCGGCTGCTCGGCAACCGCTTCCGCGACGCCTTCGTGCGTCCGGTCAAAGAGTGGTGCTCTGCTCACAACCTGTTCCTGACCGGTCACCTCATGGATGAAAGCACCACCGGAAAATCCCCTCGCGGCGAACGGCCGTCCGCTCGAAATCATCGATGAGTTCACCCTGCCCGGCATGGATGAAATCTTCACCCGCCAGTTCAACGACAATATGGAGTGGCTCACGTTCGCCACCGCCGAACACGGCATCCGCCATGCCGGTAACGGCGGACTCGCCGAACTCTTCGCGCTCGGCCCGTCAGATATGACGCTCGCCCGCATGAAGAAGATGATTCGTCTCACCGGCATGTTCGGCATCGATCACTATGTGCTCGCCGTCGCCCAGCTCGACATGCGCGGCAATGTGGAAAAAGACCGCTACTTCAACCCCTACTCCCGCACACAACCGTGGTTCCGTGCACTGAAGCTGCTTGGAGAAGACGCCGCGCTCTCGGCAGACATCGCCGGGAAGCCGTTCTCACCGGAGGTTCAGATCCGGTATCCCGGCGTGCCGCGCCCCCTGAAGGACCTGCTGATACGGCTGGTCGACCGCCAGCGAAGCTGGAGCATGATCGGCGAAGAGGAAGCCGGCAGCGCCCCGTTCATTCTCCGCATGGAACGTGACGGCATCACCGAAGAGCGCTCCGGCAGGACCTGGAATTCGGTCGAGGTGTTCCTGAAGGATTTCGACGAGATGGCGCCGCTCCGGGTGTACGTGACCGAATCCGACGGCAGCCGCGCCCGGGATCTCTTTTGCGCGGCTACGACGACGGCTCGGTCGAAGTTGTGAATCTCTCCCGTTCTCCGGAAGGACGGAAACTCCGGCTGCACCGCAACGGCCGGATTGTCCCCTTCACTCTCACATTTGACGGAACCGCTTCGTTCGGCGGCTGGAAGATCGAACTTGACCGCCCGAATCTGAAGCGACTGGAATTCGAAAACGGCCTCTGCCGGATCACGACGAAAAAACGCTCTCCGGCCTGACGCTTTCCCTGCGCAATTACGGAGGAAACGCGGAACTTCTCCTCGACGGCGTGCCGGTCGCCGCAGAAGAGGAGTGCCGTTCCCCTGCCGCAGGGGTTCCGGGAACTTTACCGGGAGAGTACCACCTTCGACCTTCCGGCGGGAGAACACCGCCTCGAATTTGCCGCCCCATGCCGGGATTACTCCTATCTGCCGGTCGCCTTCCTCGCCGGAGCGTTCGCCGACGGGGAGGACGGGCTTGACCGCTATGCCGGTGACGGCGACGGTCTGAGGAACTACATCGGCAAACTGATCCAGCAGGGGAAGTGAACATTCCCGCCGATGCGGCGCTGCTGCGTCTGGAGACCGACGGATTGTATACGGAACTCTTCCTCGACGGCGAAAGTCTCGGTGAACGAGCCTGGGCCCCGTTCGCCTGGCGGATCCCCGACCGGTTCGCCGGACGCCGGGTGACACTCCGGGTCGAGCGATACACCTCCTGCGGGCCGATGTTCGGCACCCGGGCATTCTCCCGGGAAGGCGGCGACGACTGGCTCAGAACGTATGCGCCACAGGGAGGCGTCCGGCATCCGGTTTCCGAACCGGTGTTCGAATAAAGTCTTCAGACAAAGGAGTTGTCTATCACCACAGCGATCAGCACATTCGGATCGCGTTGCCGGAGCGTCGCAAGCAGACGCTCCTGCAACTCGTGGTGCGACAGCGGACAGCTGCGCGGCACGAGCAGATTGAACTTCAGCCGCAGATACTTCTGCGTCCGGAACATGCGGAAGTCGTAGATTCGGAATCCGGCGTCGATCGCCTCCGCAGCCCGGGTTGCGGCGAGCCGCCACTCCTTGAACTCCGGATCGTCGCGGTCGAACGGATCACAGTGGAGCGTCAGGCGGATCGGCAGCGCCATTGCGACCTGTCGCTCCGTGTTCTCCAGGGAATCGTGAATCTGCACCGGGTCACAATCGGAATTCACCTCGGCGTGGGCGGTGGCAAAGTAGCGACCGGGGCCGTAATTGTGCATGATGAGATCGTGAACGCCGCAGATGTCTGGATTTTCCAGCATCTTGCGCTCCAGCTCCTCAACCAGCTCGCGATCCGGGCACTCCCCGAGCAGCGGATTGATCGTGTCGCGCACCACCTTGATGCCTCCGACGATAATCAGCAGCGCAACGATGACGCCGGCGATTCCGTCCGCGGGGAACGAGGTGATGCTGTCGAGGAAGACCGCAATCAGCACCACGGAGGTGGTCAGGATGTCGCTCAGGCTGTCGAAAGCGGTCGCCTGAAGTACCGTCGAATTGATCTTCCGCCCGAGGGCGCGGTTGAAGAGAAACATCCAGAATTTCACCGGTACGGCGAGCGCGATCGTCACCATGCCCCAGAAGGAGACCTCGGTGTCAACCGGGTGAAAAATCCGCTCCGCCGATCCCTTGAGGAAATTGAGTCCGACGGCGATGATGATGACCGCGACCACCAGCCCGGCCACATATTCCAGCCGCCCGTGCCCGAAGGGGTGTTCGTCGTCAGCCGGTTTGGCGGCCAGTTTGAAGCCCAGCAGCGCCACCACCGAAGAGCCGGCGTCGGAGAGGTTGTTGACCGCGTCGGCCATGATGGCAATACTGCCGGAGATCAACCCTACCGTCAATTTTGCGGCAAAGAGCCCGACGTTGCAGACGATGCCCACCGTGCCGGCCAGTTCGCCGTAGCGTTCCCGAACCGCAGGATTATCAATCTTTTCCGACTGTTTGACGAAAAGCCGGACCAGCAGTTGCGTCAACATGATATTTCTCCTCTCCGGATAAAAAATTCCGGCTCGTACCCGGCAGACCGCCGGAAGAGCCGGAACGGATCGTGCAGACGTGGTTATTCCACCACGACCGCGACCTTGATTCCCTTCATCTGAACGTTGGTCTCCAGCGCCTCGCCGATCTTTTCGAGCGGGAAGTGGTGGGTGACCAGTTTCTCCATCGGCAGACCGATCCCGGCGGCACGGCGCAGGAACGCGAAGGCGATCGGGTAGTCCTGCGGCGAATAGACCCACGAACCGACCGCGGTCACCTCCTTGTTGCAGAGGTCGTAATGCGGATCGATCGTGCAGGTGCCGCTCGGCAGGAAGAAGCCGACTTCACAGAGACCGCCGCCACGGCGGACCATCTTCCAAGCATTCGCCGCCGCAGCGGGCACGCCGGTGCACTGGAAAACGAATCCGGCGCCCAGCCCGTCGGTGGCCGCCTTCACTTCGGCGAGCATGTCGTTGAAGTCAGGATAGCGGGTGAAGTTGAACGTTTTGGTTGCGCCCATTTCGCGCGCCAGTTCGAGACGGTTGTCATTGCCGTCGACAGCGATGATGCAGTCGATTCCCATCGTCCGCAGCACAGCGAGCACCATCAGGCCGATCGGTCCGCACCCCTGCACCAGGACCTTGGTGTTGAAGTTCAAGAGACCGGTGGTTTTGGCCCGTTCGACCGCGTGAACCGCCACCGCCGCCGGTTCGATCAGCATGCGCTGGTCAAGCGTCAGCCCGGTCACGTTGAAGAAGGTCGAATTCGGCCGGATCTTGAGGTACTCGGCATAGTAGCCGTTGAGATGAATCTCGTCATCGGGAAAGAGCCCGTAGACACCGCAATGTTCACAGAGATTGGTACGGGCGGGTGTGTTCTGGCAGGCGCTGCAATGTCCGCAGGGAATCACGCAGGTGACGATCTTGTCGCCGACCTTGACCGGCACACCGGCGGAATCGTGGGTGATATTCTTTCCGAGCACCTCGATGGAACCGGACCCCTCATGACCGAGCACCACCGGGCAGAGTCCGAAGGGATCGCGCTTGTATTCGTGGCCGTCAGTGCCGCAGACGCCGCACCCCTCGACCTTGACCAGCATCTCATCATCGCCGATCGGCGGAATCGGAAACTCTTTGATTTCGAACTTGCCGGGAGCGACCAGCACCGCAGCCTTCGCCATTTTCGCCATGATATCACCTCGTTTTCCTGCTCCCTCGGAGAAACCGCAACCGGATTGCGGAGTTCCGCCGGGAATTTGCTTTTAATAAAATAACACCTTTCGGTGGATTTTTCCACCGGGGAGCGGGAAAATCTCCCTCCTTTCCGCATCGGACAACAAAGCGTGAAGATTTCCGGGTTGCGGACTGTAAAAAACACGCTTCCGGCGCTATCTTATAACAATGAATCCACATCAGAAAAATTCAATCCCGGAAAGAGGACTCATTTTGGAACTCGATCAGAAAAAATTTCACTCGCTTCTGAAATCCGCGGGCAACGCCGCGCGCACCGTGCTCGGCGCCGTCTTCGGCAGCCGCAAACCGGCCGACCGGGTGCTCGGCGCCTGGTTCCGCGAAAACCGCCGCTGCGGCTCCCGCGACCGCCGGTTCATCAGTGAAAGCATCTATGCACTGCTGCGCAACTGGGGACTGCTCCGGCGCTTTCTGCCCGCCGACCGCCTCGCCGAAATCGAATCCGGCGCCATCCGACTCGGACGCACCGAACTCGACGCACTGCTTTTCGGCGCGCTCTATCTCGATGCCCGCGACCTGCCGGCGGCGCATATGCTGGCGGATGAACTGCATCTGCCGTGGCCGAAAACCCTCCCGCCGCCGATCCGCTGGAGGGAAGAGCCGCCGCGCTGGCGAAGCTCTACGGAGTCCCGGTGGAATGCCGTCTCGCCGACCTGGTGCCGAAGTGGGTGGCAGACGCCCTCCCCCCGGAGTTTCCCTTCGACCGTTTTCTCGACGATCTCCGCCGCCGCCCGCCGATGTGGCTCAGGGCGCAGTGCGATGATCCAGGGAAGCTCGCGGAGGAGCTGGCGCAGGCGGGGCTCTCCGTCCGGCGGCATGAGCGGATTCCGACCGCGCTCCGGGTGGAGGATCCCAGAGTCAATCTCCATACGCTCGAAAGTTTCCGCCGCGGCGACTTCGAAGTGCAGGATCTCGCCAGCCAGTGCATCGGGCTGACCGCCGCGCCCCGCCCGGGCGAACAGTGGCTCGACGCCTGCGCCGGAGCCGGCGGCAAGAGCCTCCAGCTCGCCGATCTCATGAAACGGCGCGGCACCGTCGTCGCCTGCGACGTGCGCAGTTACAAGCTTGACGATCTGCGGCTCCGCGCCCGCCGGGCGGGCTTCCCCAACATCATCACCCGCGAGTGGGACGGCAAACCCTTCCGGGGCAAACAGGCGGGCCGCTTCGACGGCGTGCTGGTGGATGCCCCGTGCAGCTGCTCCGGCGTCTGGCGGCGCAACCCGGACGGCCGCTGGACCCTCCGCCCGGAGGAGCCGGCGGAAACGGCGGACCTTCAGCTGAAAATCCTGTCGGCGGCCGCTCCGGCGGTCCGTCCCGGGGTGTGCTGGTCTACGCGACCTGCTCGCTCTTCCCGCAGGAAAACGCAATGGTGGTGGAGAAATTTCTCGCCACCCATCCGGAGTTCACGCTGGAACCGTTTGAGCACCCGCTCACCGGGGAGCCCTGTTCCGGAGAACTTCAGATCCGCAGTTTCGACGGGGACTGCGACTCGATGTTCGTGGCGCGGATGCGCCGGAAAGCGGAGGAGAAGCGGTGAAGAAGTTCCACATCGTCCTGGTCGCGCCGGAGATTCCCCAGAACACCGGCACCATCGGCCGCCTCTGCGTCTCGACCGAAACGGCGCTGCACCTGGTCAAACCGCTCGGTTTTTCGCTGGAGGATAAATTCCTCCGCCGCGCCGGACTGGACTACTGGAAGCACCTGGCGCCGTCGATCTACGAAAACTGGGAGGAGTTCCTCGAGCGCAATCCCCGGGCCAATCTGTTTTTTCTCTCCACAAAAGGGGGAGCGCTGTTTCTGGGACGTCTCCTACCGTCCCGGCGACTACCTCGTATTCGGCCGGGAGTCGAGCGGCCTGCCGCCGGAGTTCTACGGCCGCTATCGCGACCGCCTCTTCCGGATTCCGATGCCCGGTGAATTTCATCGAAGCCTGAATCTCGCCAATGCCGCGAGCATCGTCCTCTACGAAGCGCTCCGGCAGAACCGTGAAGGAGTTTCCATATGAATGTGGTGAAAATTCTGCTCTACCTGGCCACGGGGGATACTCGTGCTCGGGCTGCTTTTTGTGTTCGCTCTTCCGATCGTCATCATCGGAATCATTTTTCTTTTGCTTGAAGCGGTCTTCGGCGTCAAGCTGATCGACCGCCGGTTCGTCGGGCGGTTCCACCGCTGCTCCCGGCCCCGGCCGGCCCAGCCCCCGAACAGGAAGCGGAACCGGATGTTCCGGCGCGCGAAGCGGTCATTGAAGTGGAGGCGGTCGACCTGCCCGATGATCCGCCGCCCGAGCGGGAAAGGATCGAAGGCGGCAGATAACCCGGCGGACCGGAGTGCAGGAACACGCTCCCGGTCAGGATTTTTTCCGGCAGAGGACTTGATTTTCCGCTCCGATGCGGTATCTTTTGAGATACGAAGAGGCAGAGGAGGTGTCCATGGCAAAACAATTTTCTCCGGGAATTTCCAACTTCATCGCGGGTTTTCTGGTTGGAGTGCTGTTGTCGGCATTCGGATTCGCCTGGGTGGTGCGTTCAGCGCCGGAGGGGAGCGGCGGCGGCCGGCCGCAGGTGCTCCGGCTCGGGCACGGCCTGCCGGTCGAACACCCGGTCCACAAGGCGATGGCGTTCATGGCCGACCGGGTGAAGGAGCTCTCCGGCGGCAAACTCGAAATCGCCATCTACCCGGCCGGAATGATCGGCTCCGAGGCGGAGTGTCTCAAGCAGACGCAGAACGGACAGCTCGACCTGAGCAAGACCTCCACCGCGGTACTCGAATCAAGCGTGCCGGAGATGACCGCGTTCAGCATGCCCTATCTCTTCCGCGACAAAGATCACTTCTGGAAGGTGCTCGACGGTCCGATCGGCCGGAAGGTGGCTGAACTGCCCGGCGGCATGCGCGGACTCACCTACTTCGACTCCGGCGAGCGCAGCTTCTACACCACGAAGAAGGCGATCCGCCGCCCGGAGGATCTCAAAGGGATGAAGATCCGCACCCAGCAGAGCCGCTGTGCGATGGATATGGTGAGCGCACTCGACGGCGCACCGACGCCGATTCCGTGGGGAGAACTCTATACCGCCCTCTCGCAGGGTACTGTGGACGGTGCCGAAAACAATCTGCCCAGCTTCGACACCGGCCGCCACCTCGAAGTGTGCAAAAACTTCACATTGAGCGAACACTCCCGCGTTCCTGACATGCTGGTCATCGGCACCAACACCTGGAATCATCTCGATCCCCAGCAGAAGGCGTGGCTGGAGGAGGCCGCACACGAAGCGAGCCTCTACCAGCGCAAACTCTGGGAGGAGGCGGAGAAGGAGTCCCGCGCACGGTCGGAAAAGGCGGGCGTCCGCTTCCTTCCCGTCGACAAGGCGGCCTTTGCGGGAAAAACTCCGTCCTCTCTACGATTCCCAGCCGGAAGCGGTGAAGAAACTGGTCGAAGAAATCCGGGAGGTGAAGTAAGATGCTGCGGCAACTCAAGGCATGTTCCCTCCGGCTCCTGAACGGTATTCTGGTCGGAGCAGTGGCCCTGCTGGTACTCGATGTGCTGCTCGGGGTGGCCTCGCGCTACCTCTGGGGTGCGCAGGTCAAATGGACTGAGGAGCTGGCGACGATCCTGCTCATATGGGTGAGCTTTCTCGGTGCGGCAGCGGCGTTCGAGGCGCGTGCCCATCTCGGGATCGACTTTCTTACGGAGCGCTTCCCCCTCCGCCCGCCGTAAAACCGAACTGGCCGCCCATCTCTGCACGATCGGATTCGTGGTGATCGCCTTTCTGCTCGGCGGTTCGATTCTGGTGCGGCAGGCGCTGGTCCATCGGAACATTCTTCCGGCGCTGCAGATCTCCGACGTGGTGATGTATCTGCCGCTCCCGGTGAGCGGCGTGTTCATCCTGATCTACGAGGTCGCCAATCTCACCGCAGACTGGAGGCGGAATAAATCGGGGGAAGAGGAGGAGAAATAAAATGACGGAAGTCGCCATCGTTCTGACCACAGTTTTTTTCGCCCTGCTGCTGCTGAACGTGCCGATTGCCACGGCGATCGGCATCGCCTCGCTCGCCGCGGTCTTCGCCAACGGCGGCTCCATCGCGCCGGAGGTGATCGTCGCCGACCGGATGATCGGCGGCGTCGGCTCGTTCGCCCTGCTGGCGATTCCCTTCTTCGTCCTCTCCGGCATCCTGATGGGGCGCGGCGGCATGGCGCGGCGGCTGATCGACTTTGCCGCGGCGCTCGTGGGGCGTTTTCCGGGCGGACTGGCCTACGTCAACACCCTCACCTGCATGCTGTTCGGCTCGATCTCCGGCTCGGCCACCGCGGCGGTTTCCAGCGTCGGCGGCTTCATGATTCCGGAGATGACCCGGATGGGGTACAACCGGGAGTTCAGCGTGGCGGTGACCACCACCGCTGCAACCACCGGACTCATCATTCCACCGTCGAACATCATGATCGTCTATTCGGTCGCCTGCGGCACGGTCTCCATCGCGGCAATGTTCATCGCCGGAGTGCTGCCCGGCATCCTGCTCGGCTTGTGCATCATGGCGGTCTGTGTGATCCACGCCTTCCGCAGCGGCGCGCGCGGCGGAGAAAAAATCCTCTCTCCGGACCATCTGGATCACCTTCCGTCGCGCTTTTCTGAGCCTCTTCCTGATGGTGGTGATCATCGGCGGAATCCTCGGCGGCGTCTTCACCGCCACCGAAGCCGCCGCCGTCGCGGTCGCCTATTCGCTCGTGCTCTCCATGCTGATCTATCGGGAGGTCAAATGGCGCGACCTGCCCGACATTCTACGGCAGACCGGCATCACCACCGCCGTGGTCATGCTGCTGATCGGCGTCAGTTCCGCAATGAGCTGGATCATGACCGTTTCGAACATTCCGCAGACCATCAGCGGCGCGCTGGTGTCGGTTTCGAACAATCCGGTCGTTCTGCTCTGTGTGCTCAACGTGCTGCTGCTGATCGTCGGCACCTTCATGGATATGACGCCGGCGGTGCTGATCTTCACTCCGATCTTCCTGCCGGTGGTGCGCGAACTCGGCATGAGCGACCTCCAGTTCGGCGTCATGATCATCGCGAACCTCTGCATCGGCCTGTGCACACCGCCGGTCGGCTCCTGCCTCTTCATCGGCTGCGGGATCGGCAAAACCAGCATCGCGGCAGTGACCCGTCCGATGCTGCCTTTTTTCGTCGCAATGCTGATCGCTCTCGCCGCCATCACTTTTCTGCCGTGGCTCTCGCTGTGGCTTCCGGCGACGGCGGGGCTGCTGCAATAGCCGGACGACACCGCAGCCGGAAATGGGAAAGAACCTGAACCGGAAGAAGAAACATCTCTCCAGAGAAATATTTTTCATTTTTTGCCACCGCCGACTTGACAACAGACAGGGAGTGCGTTAGGTTAGGTCGATTTCAAAAACAAAGATATATGGAGTTCCGAAATATCTCATGAACAACGACGCCTTTCTGATCCTTTTCATCGCCTTCATCGCCCTGATGGGCATCGGCCCCCTGCTGCTGCGCCGCTTTCATATCCCCTCGGTCATCGCTCTGCTGATCGTAGGCATGCTGATCGGTCCGAACTGTCTGGATCTGATTCCGCGCATCTCGGAATCGCTCGGTTTTCTCGGCAGCAATCCCGCGGTGGTCGCGTCGCATTTCGAATCCCTGGTCGATTCCCTCGGTTCGCTCGGGCTGGTTCTACTGATGGCGCTTGCCGGAATGGAGGCGGATTTCAAACTGATTGCCGCGGCAAAGAAACCGGTGGCGGCGCTGAGTGTGCTCACTTTTTCTGATTCCGGCGATCGCCGGTTATCTGGTCTACGCCTATTTTCTGCCGGACGACTTCCCCGGCAAGCTGCTCTACGCCTCGCTTTTCGCCTCGCATTCGGTCGGCATCGTCTTCCCGGTGATCCGGGAGCTCAAGCTCACCCGGACGAAATTCGGCGCCGCAGTGCTGATTTCGACGGTGATCACCGACATTGCCAGCATCATCCTGCTCGCAGTGAGCGTACAGCTCAAGCGGCAGAGCATCGGCGTGCCGGTGGAAGGGGCGCGGCGGACGCTGTCGATTTTCGACTATGTTGATCCGGCCATGTTCGGTGCCTTCTTCACGCCGTTCTTTCTGCTGATTGTGCTGATCTACCTCTTTGCGGCGATCGTAATCGTCTACTGTGTCGGCCGCAAACTGCTGAAGATATTCCAACCCGGCGAGGACATGCTCATCACCATATTGCTGCTGGTGATTCTCGCCACGGTGCTGGTCGGTGAATTTCTCGGAATCAATCTGGTGGTCGGCGCATTCATCGCCGGACTCGCACTCTCGCGGCTGGTGAAGTCCGAATTCAGCCACGGCGGTTCGCTGATCAACCGTTTCGAAAGCATCGGTTACGGACTTTTGATTCCCTTCCTCTTCGTCTCGATCGGCATGGAAACCGATTTCTCCGCCTTCGGCGCCCCCGGCAACGTGGAGATCATCGTTCTCACCGTGCTCGGTCTGGTCTGCAGCAAAGTCTTCTCCGGCTGGCTCGCCATGCGCTTCTCCGGCTACGGCAACGCCCACGGACTCTGTGCCGGACTGATGACCGTGCCGCAGCTCTCCGCGACGCTCGCCGCCGCCGCCATCGGCAAGGACCTGGGAATGCTCGACAATCAGTTCTTCAATGCAATCATCATTCTGTCGATCGTCACGACACTGCCGATTCCGACGCTGGTCCGCACGATCATCGAACGTGGCAAGCTCAAATTCACCGACGTCGACGACGAATCCTACAGCGTCCCCAATGCGGTCGCCCAGGACGACCTGCTCTGACCCCACCTCCTCTACAGGAAAAAAATCGAGCGGGGCCGGAGAATTTTTCTTCTCCGGCCCCGCCGTCAGTTTCACATCGTAAATACCATCAGTCGCGACGGTTTACATAGGAGGTGTGAAGCAGTTTGTGAGCGGCATGACTGCCGGGTTCTCCCAGAAACTCCTCATACAGCCGGAGAATCGACGGGTTCTTGTGCGATTTACGGATCGGATTGTTGCGGTCATCCTGATAGAGCGCCTCCATGCGCTTTTTGAGAATGGAGGTATCCCCATGATGGTAAGGCTGACCGCCGCCGTTGAGACAGCCGCCCGGGCAGGCCATGATTTCAATCGCCTGATAGTCGGCTTCGCCGTTCTGGATCCGTTCGAGCAGCCGGCGGGCGTTTCCCAGACCGGAACAGACCGCGACGTGCAGCTTGAGACCATCGATCTCGACCGTCGCCTCCTTGATGCCCTCAAGGCCGCGAACCGCGGTGAATTCGATCTCCTGAAGATCCTTCCCGGCGATCCAGTCGGCCGCGGTGCGGAGCGCCGCTTCGAGCACGCCGCCGGTGGCGCCGAAAATCACCGCGGCGCCGGTCGATTCGCCGAGCGGAGAATCATACTCCTGCTCTTCAAGCTGTTCGAAGCGGATTCCCGCCTCGCGGATCATGTCGGCCAGTTCGCGGGTGGAAATGACGATATCGACATCGCGGACGCCGTCGTGCGAAAACTCCTCGCGCGATGCCTCGTACTTCTTCGAAAGACAGGGCATGACCGAAACAACCACCAGATTTTCCGGAGCGACGCCGATCTTCTGCGCGTAGTAGCTCTTGGCGATCGCGCCGAACATCTGCTGCGGTGATTTCGCCGACGACGGCATGTAGAGCAGTTCGGGGAACTGGTGTTCCAGGAACTTCACCCAGCCGGGACAGCAGCTGGTCAGGATCGGCAGTTTCTCGTTCTTCTTAACCCGCTCGATGAGTTCGGTAGTCTCCTCCATGATGGTGAGGTCGGCGGCGAAGTCGGTGTCGAACACCTTGTCGAAACCGAGCATGCGCAACGCCGTCACCATCTTGCCGGTGCTGATCGAACCTGGTTCAAGGCCGAAACACTCGCCAATGGCAACGCGGACCGCCGGAGCGGTCTGGACAACCACTGTCTTGGAGGGGTCATTCAGCGCCCGCCAGACCGGATATTTGTTGTCAATTTCGCTCAGAGCGCCGACCGGACAGGCCTGCACGCACTGGCCGCAGAAGACACATTCGGTCTCGGCGAGCGGCTTGAGTCCGGCAGGGGCGACCACCGCCTGAAAGCCGCGGCCGACCGCGGAGAGCACGCCGACCGTCTGCACCGTGTTGCAGGCGGTTTCCGCAACGGCGGCACATGATGCACTTGTCCAGGTCGCGGGCGATCGCGTTGCTGGAGAGGTCGCGGTTGTAGGTGGACTGCTCCCCCTTGAAAAGCAGGTGATGCAGCCCCATCTCCTGCGCCAATGCCTGAAGCTGGCAGTTCAGGTTCTTCGGGCAGATCAGGCAATCCTTCGGGTGGTCGGAAAGCAGGAGATCGAGAATGGTGCGGCGCGCATTGATCGCCCGCAGCGTATTGGTGCGGACCACCATTCCCTCCGTCACCGGCGTGGCGCAGGCCGGTGCGAGGTTGGGACGCCCCTCAACCTCCACCACACAGACCCGGCAGGAAGCGCAACGGTGTTCTACATGGAAACAATCCATTGAAAAATGGCAGAGGGTCGGGATGCGGATTTCGAGCTTCTCCGCCGCTTCCAGAATCGTGGAGCCGGCTTCGACGCTCACCGGCTGGTCATTGATCTTCAAATTGACTTTCATATATGGAAACTCCTGTTCTCAAATAACTTTCAGTGCTTCTCCACCGCGTGGAACCGGCAGGTCTGGAAGCAGACGCCGCACTTGATGCACCGGCTCTGGTCGATCACATGGCGGGCGCGGCGCTCGCCTGAGATGCAGTTGACCGGGCAGTGGTGGAGGCAGAGGCCGCAGCCGACGCACTTGTCGGAGATTTCGAACCGAATCAGCTTGGCGCAGACACCGGCCGGGCAGCGGGAATCGCGGACGTGCGCCAGATACTCATCCTCGAAGTTCGCCAGCGTCGAGAGCACCGGATTCGGCGCGGTCTGGCCGAGCCCGCAGAGCGCGGTGTCCTTTGATCGTGGCGGAGAGCATCTTGAGCTTTTCGATGGTTTCGACCGTGCCGCGGCCGGAGGTGATCTCGTCGAGCATCTCGTACATGCGGCGGTTGCCGATCCGGCACGGAGTGCACTTGCCGCAGGATTCATCGAGGGTGAATTCCAGGAAGAACTTGGCGATGTTGACCATGCAGTCATCCTCATCCATGACGATCATGCCGCCGGACCCCATCATCGAACCGATCTTCTTGAGCGCCTCGTAATCGATCGGCAGATCGAGATTCGCCGCGGTGATGCAACCGCCGGAGGGACCGCCGGTCTGAACCGCCTTGAACTTGCGCCCGTTCTTGATGCCGTCGCCGATCTCGTAAATGATCTGCCGCAGTGTGGTGCCCATCGGCACTTCGGCGAGGCCGACCTTGGAGACCTTGCCGGCCAGCGCGAAGACCTTCGTACCGGGCGAACCGGCCGTACCGATCGAACGGAACCACTCCGCGCCCCTGCGGACAATCGCGCCGATGCAGGCGTAAGTTTCGACGTTGTTGACCACGCTCGGCTTCTTCCACAACCCCTCGACGGCGGGGGAACGGCGGCTTCACGGTCGGCTCGCCGCGCTTGCCCTCGATCGAATGGATCAACGCGGTTTCCTCGCCGCAGACGAAGGCGCCGGCACCGAACTTGATTTCGATGTTGAAGTCGAAGCCGCTGCCGAAGATGTTCTTTCCGAGCAGCCCGCGCTCCTTCGCCTGCGAGATGGCGATTTCAAGCCGCTTGACCGCCAGCGGATACTCCGCGCGGATGTAGATGACGCCGGTATGCGCGCCGATCGCGTAACCGCCGATGGCCATCGCTTCAAGGACGGTGTGGGGTCGCCCTCCAGAACCGCGCGGTCCATGAAGGCACCGGGGTCCCCCTCGTCAGCATTGCAGATGATGAACTTCTCCTCCGATTTCTGGTCGGCGGCGAACTGCCATTTGCGGCCGGTGGGGAAACCGCCGCCTCCGCGGCCGCGCAGCCCGGATGCGCTGATGAGGTCGATCACCTCCTGCGAGGTCATCGTGGTCAGCGCTTTTGCGAGCGCCCGGTAGCCACCGGCGGCGATGTACTCTTCGATCTTCTCGGGATTGAGGCGCCCGGTGTTGCGCAGCACGATCCGCGCCTGGAGTTCACCGGGAGCGGGCTCTTCGAACTCCGGATAGTACCAGTTGCGTTCCAGTGTGCGGGTGCCGGGAGCGACGCCGTCGATTCCGGCGGAGAGAATGGCCGGGACCTGTTGCGGCGTAACCTCACCGTAAATCATGCGGCGGCCGGTGGCGCGTTCGACGAACATCACTACTGGTTCGGCGTAGCAGAGGCCCATGCAGCCGACTTCGCTCACTTCGATCGCGTTTTCGAGTCGTCGGTCGGCGATCTCCTGATAGATGGCTTTGAGGACGGGAGTGGTTCCGGCGGCGATGCCGCAGGTCCCCATGGAGACGAGCAGTTTGACCGGCGGCTGCGGCCGGTTTTCCAGTTCTTCGGCGATCCGCTCCAGAGTGGCGGGAGTATCGATTTTCATCGGCAGTACCTCAGTGGATTCCATGTTGTAGCATTTCAATCGGCGCAGTCGGCGAGGATGCCGGCGACCTTTTCAGCGGTGACGTTTCCGTAGACCTTGTCGTTGACCATGACGACGGGGGCGAGACTGCACGCTCCGACGCAGCGGAGGGCGCCGAGGAAGAATTTGCCGTCCGCGGTACTCTGCCCTTCGGAAATGTTCAACCGGCGCTTGAACTCATCGAGCACCTTCGGCGCACCCTTGACGAAGCAGGCGGTTCCGGTGCAGACGTTGATCTTATAGCGGCCGACCGGCTGGTCGGTGAAATAGCTGTAGAAACTGATGACGCCGTAGATTTCGGCACGGGAGAGCTTGAGCCGCGAGGCGACGAATTTCTGAACCTCTTCGGAAAGATATCCGAAAAGATGCTGGGCGCGGTGAAGAATCTGAATCAGCAATCCGCGGCGGCGGTCCGCCGTCTGGCCGTCGAGCAACGAGGTGATATACCGGTCGAGCTCGTCGAACTTCTCCGCGTCTTCCGGCGAACGGGCGCCGGCTCCGGAGCCTTCATGGCACCTACAACTCATCTTGTTCTCCCTGGTTGTGGTTGGTATTTCCCTAAGAATAGGCCCGCACAGGAGAAAATTCAACTTGATAAAAAAATATTTTTTCGATTTTTTTCGAAGAGCCGTAAATTGCTTACGCTCAATCGATAAAAAGTTATCGATCGCCCTGTTTGATTTTCCCTCGCACTGCGGGGTGCACCCGGCGAGGGCAAAGCCGCCGGAACCGGAGACGGCGCCTCCCGGAACCGTGACATCCCGGTCAGACGAAATGGATGTTGACCTCTTTCATGTAGCGATTGCGCAAGACATCCCCGAGCCGCTTGACGATGTTGCGCCGCAACTCCAGATCGACCGGCAGATTGGGATCCTGATGGGCCTCGTTGATCCGGGTGCCGACCAGGAAGTCGATCACGTCGTGGCGACGCATCAGCTCGGCCAGACGCCCGGCCGGATCGAGATGGGACTGCTCGCCGTTCTCCAGATAGCGGGCGGCGCGACTCAGTGTGAAGATACCTTCCGTGACCAGATCTGCCCCCTCCATATGCGACGGCGGCGGCAGATCTCCGGCGGCGGCAAGGTCGATTGTGAGCGGGCGATGAAGTTCACGGGAGATGATTTCAGCAGAGGTTCCGCCCGAGATCACCCGGGTCCCGCGGAAGTCGCGGAAGATCCGGGCGCACTCGGCGTCGCGGCTCTGATCGAAAGGCGGTCCGGTGAAGAGCAGCATCCGTCGCGGCTCCCGAAAATAGAGACAGGCGGCGGTAATATCGTCGGCGGGGCGCAGTTCCGGTTCGTGGGCGACCGCTTCGCGAAGCACCCGCTCCGAGAGCTCCTGAGCCGAAATGTCCGGCTGGCCGGCGATGGTGGACTTCACGTAATCGCGCACCCCGGAACTGCGCCAGCCGAGCGGGAAACTGGGCGATCCCCAGCCCCGCCTGCGTGACGCCGTCGGAGAAGAAGAGCAGCCGGTCCCCGGGCGGGCGCCGAAGGTGTAGGCGGTCATGGTCCGGTCGCGGTAGCGGGGCGAGGAGAACTCCCTGCCCTCGACCGGAAACGGTTCGCCGCCGCGGAAAAGCAGAAATTCGGGATTTCCCATCTCCACCACCCGGGTGAGACCGCCGAGCCGGGTGTCGACGATGGTGAAGGTCGCATAACTGATCTGGCGGACCTGACAGACCGGCAATGCGTCCATGATGATCTCGGCGGAGTGGACGATTTCTCGATCCTCCGCGCTGAACCGCAGCGCCATCGTCGTGGTCATCAAGGCGAGAATGTTCGCCTTGAGGCCGTGACCGAGTCCGTCGGCAAGGACTGCGAGCAGCCGCTCCTCTGCGGGAATCCGCTTGAATGCCACCGCGTCGCCGCACGCTTTTTCCGCGAAGTGGCAGCACTGGGAATATCCGGTGTCGATGAAGAGATCGGTATTCTTCGAATTCATGGTTCGGAGTTCTCCGCATTTTCCGCCTCGATAAGGTCGGTGTCGTCGGCGTAGTCGTCCGCGATCGAGCGGAGCAGGAGTTCCGTATCGGCCATCTGCTCGCCGAGGCGACAGGCGATCTCCTGCACGGTGGCGATGTTGCGGTCGATCACTTTGCGGGCGCGCGCGGCGATCTGTTCACGCCGCAGTTCGGTGTTGGTGACGTCGAAGATCACCGCGCCGATCACCTGCCCCGGCTCGATTGTGAAAAGGTTGAGGTTGAAAAGCCGCTTGCCGACCTTGAGCGAATCGCGGCGGACGTCGCGCCCGCTCTGAAGTGCCGACTCAAACAACCCGATAAAGGAGGGTACGATCCGGCGCAGATCCGCGCCGGCCAGTCCGGGACAAGCGTCGAACATCTCGACGTTCTCCTCGCCGAAGAGCTTGGCGAAGTTGCGGTTGCATTCGATGATGGAGAGCTCCCGATCGACGATCACCACGCCGGAGGAGATGCTCCGCAGAATGGCGTTGGCCTTCTTCTGCGCCTGCTTGCGCAGGTAGGAGACGCACATCGACGGCTCCGCGCGACCGGCGATCATCGCCCGGGCGAAGTTCCGGCAGGTGTCGTAGCCGCAGCCGTCGCAGTTGAGTTCGTCCTCGGGCGTGGTCTTGCCTATGCTGCGGAGCGCGGCGATGAGGTCGCCCGGCTCGGAGGGCGCGGCCTCAGCAGCGGGAAATGAGGCGGCGATGCTGCCCGGAGTATGCCGTTCGCGTGGACTTTCCGGCATCCGGGCGTGGCGCAGCACCCGCAGCCGTTCCAGCAGGCCGGGGGAATCATGTTCGGAACAGGGACCGTGAACACATCCGCCGGGACAGGCGAGCATTTCGACGAAAACCGCCTCGCCGCCCGGAAGATTCTCCATACCGGAAAAAGCGAGTTTCAAATTCTCCAGCCCGGTCAGCGTAGCATAATGAACGCTGTGATTTCCGCTTTGAAAGCGGATCGTGTCGTTCATGCCGCCTTCGATCGGGTAGCGAGCCCCCTCTTCCGCCGCCTCCGGCAGGAACCGATCCTCCGCTTCCGGAACCAGCCGTTCCGGTTCAATCGACGCTTCGCGCAGCATCTGGCGCAGTTCCGGATAGGTGAGCGCCAAATTGAGCAGTTCCGGATTGCGGTCCGCTTCGTTCTTCTTTCCGATGCAGGGCCCGATGAAAATCACCCGGATTCCGTTGCCGAAGGTATCGCGCAGCAATCGGCAGTGGGCCATGAGCGGCGAACCGACCGGCGTGATGGTCGGCGCCAGATGCGCGAGGTAGCGACGGACAAAATCCACCGCCGTCGGACAGGCCGAAGAGAGCCGCAGCCCACCGGCGCCGGCGTCGAGCTCTTCCGCCATCCGGGCGGAGACAAGCTGGGCGCCGAGCGCGGTTTCGCTGACCCCGGCAAATCCGAGCATCTTCAGCGCCCGGATCAGTTTTCCCGCCTCGAGATCGCGAAATTCGCTGACCCACGACGGCGCGATGGAGGCGTAGACCGGAGCGGTATCCTGCAGCAGCAGCCGGGCACGCCCGGTGTCGTTGCGCACCTGTTTGGCCTTGACCGGACACACTTCGACGCACTTGCCGCAGGCGACGCAGAGTTCGGGGATGACCGCGGCATGGCCGTCGCGCACCCGGATCGCTTTCACCGGACAGTGGCGGACACATTTGTAACAGTCCTGGCACTCCGCTTCGATGGTGTAGACCGGATAGGAATGGTTCATGGTGTGTCAGCTCCTCAGTTTGGCATCCAGAAGATCGATCAGCGACTCGGAATCCACCCGTTCGAAATTTTCGCCGTCGATGGAGAGATTCGGACCGGATTTGCACTTGCCGATGCAGCCGCGCCCGGAGAGGGCACAGTCGATCGCGTGCTTCCGGAGATATTCTTCGATGATCTGCAGATTTCGTTTGTTGCCCCGGGCAAAGCAGGAGCTGCCCATGCAGATGACGATGGAGTGTTTCACAGTTTATCCTCCTCCAAATCAGCGCCCTGATCCTCCAGTTCGCGCAATCGTTCGGCCAGTTTTACCGAAAGCACCGCGAAATCGCCGCCGAGATTGACCCGCTGACAGATGACGTTTGGCGGCAGGTGCAGCGGGTGGGCGGTGAAGTTCCAGATGGCCAGGATGCCGCAGTCGACCAGGAGATCGGCGATCTCCTGCGCCTCGTCGTCGGGAACGCAGAGAATCGCCATGCGGATCTTGAGCCGCGAGGCGAGATGGCGCAGCCCGAAAATCCGAAAACCGGCACGTCGTAGAGGCTCTCTCCCGCCTTCGCCTCACGGTCGAAGGCGGCGATGATCTTGAGTCCGTAAGCGGAGAACCCGCCGTAACCAAGCAGCCCCGCCCCGAACCCGTCGATGCCGATCAAGAACGCTTCGGAAACATTCTTCCAGCCGAGAAAGGTTTCAATACTGTCGATCAGCTCCCGGACCCGGTATCCGACGCCGGGGGACCCGACCGCGCCGACCATTTCGAGGTCTTTGCGAGCCGAAATCGTATCGATCCGCAAGGCCCTGGCCAGCACCGGGCTGGAGACCCGTTCCCGCGCCGCCTCCCGGAGGCGGCGCAGCTCCCGCAGATAAGCTGGAAGCCGTTTCAACGCCGGAATGCTGTAGGTTTTCTTGTTCTGCATGCATCCTCCATGATATGTCAAAAACACTATCGCAAAGCAAAAAAAATTCAAGTAATAATCTTAAAATAATCCGAAAAATTTTCCTTTCCGAACTGCTCCGCGCCCTGTCTGTCCTCCTTTCGGTGATCAAAATCCGGCCTTTTGTACACAACCGGCGGAATCTTGTCGAAAGACGTTGCAAATCCATGCCGACCGGCTACTGTAGTAATGTATCCACCAACAGAAAACAGAGGGCATAACTTGAATGAAAGCATGGTTCACTTTTTTCCGACGGCCGGCGGGAACCCGCCGTTCCGCATGAAGAGGGCGGCACCGTCCGGATTCCGAAGGAGGAGCTTTCCGGAGAGATCCGGCAGGTTGAATTCGAACTGGAGGAATTTTCCGCTCCGGTCGGCAGTGACGGCGGCTTCGTCGTGCCGAATATCCAGCAGCGCGAAGGGGACAACCTCGGCCCCGGCGGCGTGATCCGATTCAGGCAGCGTCCGGAGGGGGAAACTCTCTTTCCGTTCAACTCAATGCCGTTTTTCGCAGTGCTCCGCGGCAAAGGCGGCACCCTGATCGTCGTCTCCGGCATGTCGCTGGAATACGAACTTGCCGTCACACTGCGCGACGGCGTCTACCGGATGACTCCCCGCTTCCGCTGGGAAGGTTCCCCGTATGAGGCGATCGAACTCCGGCGGATTCCTCTGGAGGAACCCACCTACTCCGCCGTTGCACGCGCCTACCGCCGGTATCAGCTCGAACGCGGCGCCTGCCGGCCACTGCGGGAACGAGGCCTCCGCTACCCGGCGGCGGCGGAAGCGGCGCTCGGTCCGATGGTCAGGCTCCGGCTGGCGTGGAAACCGGTTCCTTCTCCCGTGCCTGAGCAGACGCCGGAAAATGAACCGCCGCTCCATGTCGCTATTCCCTTCGCCCGGGTCTGCGAGATCATCGAGCAATTTCACCGCCGCGGCATCCGGCATGCGGAATTCGATCTGGTCGGCTGGAATTGTTCCGGTCACGACGGACGCTGGCCCGACTGGGCTCCGGTCGAACCGCGGCTGGGCGGGGAAAAAGGACTGCATGAAGTAATTCGGCTCGCCCGCGGATACGGTTATCTTATTTCACTGCACAGCAACAGCATGGATTCCTATTCCATCTCCAGTCGGCTCTCGCCGGAGGATCTCCTGCTCGACAGCGGCGGCAATCCGGTCGACGGCGGGAACTGGGGCGGCGGACGCTGCCGCCGGCTCTGTCCGAAGGCGGCCTACCGGTTCGCGGAGGAGGATTTCGCGGAGTTCTCCCGCTGGAATCTCTACGGCACGCACTACATCGACGTGTTGAGCATCCTGCGTCCGGAGGCCTGTTTCAACCCGGCTCATCCGCTCAACCGGCGGGAGGCGGGGAATGGCGCGGCCGCACGCTTCGACTCGCACGGGAGAGCTGCGGTGCCTCCGGTTCGGAAGGGCGTGGGATTTCTGCGCCGGCGATCTGGATTACGTGCTCTATGCTGTATTCAAGCCGGATATGCCGCTGCCGCAGTTCTGCGATGAAGCGATTCCGATCTGGCATCTGGTCTATCACGGCATCCTCACCTACAACAGTGACTGCGGCACCGTCAATGCGGCAATCTCCCCGGATCGGAAGAAGATGCTGCGCAACCTGGAGTGCGGCGGCCGTCCGCTGAGCTACTTCTACTCGAAGTTCACAGCCAACAACTGGATGGGCGAAGACGACTGCGCCTGCGGAACCGACGAGGAGCTCGCCCGGAGCGTCGATGCCGTCGCACGGAACGCGGAGGAGTTCTCCCGCCTGAGCGACCTGCAGTTCGAATTCATCGAACGGCACGAGAGACTCGGCGGCGGACTGGTCCCGCGTGGAGTACTCGAACGGCACCGTGCTGCTGATCAACCACGCCGACACGCCCCGCCGGGCGGAAGGCAGGGAGGTCGCGCCGCTCTCGTACCTGCGCATCGATCCTGACCGGAGCTGACTCCGGAGAAATCCGTGGAACCTCCCCGAATCCGCTTGCATCCGCCGGAATCGGCGTTATATTCCGATTGAAAGCGCAAACATCACCCCGGGGAGGACTCCATGGAAAAACTGTTGATCGGCCTGGATTTCGGTTCCGACAGCGTGCGTGCCGTACTGGTCACGGAGAACGGAAAGCAGCTCGCCGCCGGCGTTCACGAATACACCCGCTGGGCGCAGGGGAAATACTGCGACCCGGCGGCGAACCGGTTCCGGCAGCATCCGCTGGACTATCTGGAAGGGACCGAAGCGGTCATCGGAACGTGCTCGAAGGGTGGATTCCTCCCGGGTGGCCGGGATTGCGATCGACACCACCGGTTCGACGCCGTGCGCGGTGGACCGCGCCGGAACTCCGCTGGCGCTGAAACCGGAGTTCGCCGACGATCCCGATGCGATGTTCCTGCTCTGGAAGGATCACTCCGCCATCGCCGAGGCGGCCCGGATCAACGAGTATGCCGCGAACTGGGGCGGGCCGGATTACCGGCTTTATGGAGGGGGAATCTATTCGAGTGAATGGTTCTGGAGCAAAATTCTGCATGTGCTCCGGAACAACGCCCGCGTCCGTGAAGCCGCCTTCAGCTGGGTCGAGCACTGCGACTGGATCACCGGCGAACTCGCCGGGCGCACCGATCCGGTCACGATGACGCGCAGCCGCTGCGCCGCCGGCCACAAGGCGATGTGGCACGCGAGCTGGGGCGGACTGCCTTCCGAAGAGTTCCTCCGCGGAGTCGATCCGCTGCTCGCAGGACTGCGCGGACGGCTCTACACCGAAACCATGACCGCCGACGTTCCGGTCGGCACCCTCTCTCCGAAATGGGCGGAAAAGCTCGGCCTCTCCACCCGCGTGGTGATCGGCGGCAGCGCCTTCGACTGCCACTTCGGCGCGGTGGGCGCCCAGATCCGCCCCGGCGAACTGGTGAAGGTGATCGGCACCTCCACCTGCGATATTCTGGTCGCCCCGGATCTCCGGCAGTGTGTGCGGGGCATCTGCGGCCAGGTGGACGGTTCGGTCATCCCCCGGCATGGTGGGGCTGGAAGCGGGGCAGTCCGCCTTCGGCGACGTCTACGCCTGGTTCCGCCGCCTGCTCGGATACGCGGGCGAAGTATCACTCCCGGCGCTGGAGGCGGAGGCCGCCGCCATCGCCCCCCGGCTCCACCGGCGTGGCGGCGCTCGACTGGTTCAACGGCCGCCGCACTCCCGATGCGAATCCCCGCCTCTGCGGCGCACTCTTCGGCCTGACGCTCGGCTCGACCGCACCGATGATCTACCGGGCGCTGGTGGAGAGCACGGTATTCGGCGCGCGGGCGATCATCGAGCGGTTCCGGAGCGAGGGGATCGCGGTCAACTCGGTCGCGGCCGTCGGCGGAATCAGCCGAAAGTCCCCCTTCGTCATGCAGCTCTGCGCCGACGTGTTCCAGCTGCCGATCAAGGTGGCGGCGGCCGACCAGGCCTGCGCTCTCGGAGCGGCGATGTTCGCGGCGGTCGCGGCGAAAGTCCACCCGGATCTCGAAATTGCGATGGCGGAAATGGGATCCGGTTTCGACCGAATCTATCAACCCGATCCATCGGCGGTTCCGGTGTATGAAAAGCTCTATGATCGCTATCTCTCCCTCGGGAAACTGCTCGAAGAGGAGACGATGCGCCATGTATGAGAAACTGCGGAAACCTGCTGGAAGGCCAACCTCGAGCTGCCCGCGCTCGGCCTGGTGATCCGTACCTTCGGCAACGTCAGCGCAATCGACCGCGAAGCGGGAGTTTTTGCAATCAAGCCCTCCGGCGTGAGTATGACAAACTCCGTCCGGAAGATTTCGTGATCATCAGCCTGGAATCCGGGAAAGCGGTCGACGGACGCCTCCGTCCCTCGAGCGACACCGACACCCACACCGAACTCTATCGGGCGTTTCCGCACATCGGCGGAATCGTGCACACCCATTCGACCTATGCGGTGGCCTGGGCGCAGGCGGCTCGCGCCGTGCCTGTCTACGGAACCACCCATGCTGACCATCTCGCGACGGACATTCCCTGCACGGAATTCATGTCCGACGAAGCGATCCGGGGTAATTACGAGGCGGCAACCGGGTTGCAGATCGTCGACTGCCTGCGCGGAAATCACTTCGATCCGGATGAAGTTCCGATGGTGCTGGTGGCCGGCCACGGCCCCTTTGCCTGGGGGGAAAAGTGCGGCGAAGGCGGTCTACCACGCGCAGATGCTCGAAGAACTCTGCCGGATGGCATTGCTCACCGAACAGCTCCGCCCGGACGCATCGAGACTACGGAAGTCACTGATTGATAAGCACTATCTTCGCAAGCACGGCGCCAACGCCTACTACGGTCAGAAGTGACGGCGACGGCCGCTTCGCCCCCCCCCTCCCCGTGGTCAGCGAAGAAGCGGTTCGACCAGCGCCGCCGCCGCCGCGATCAGATTGACCGCCATGTGAAGCAGTATGGCGGAGGCGAGGTTTCTGGTTCGCAAATAGGCATACAGAAAGAGAAAACCGAGCAGAAAAAAGCCCCGGAATTCCGAGCAGGAAGAGGTGTACCAGAGAGAAAAGAGCGCAGGTGATCAGGATCGCCGGCCACGCGCCCAGCGGACGCAGAATGCCGAAAAGCGCCCGACGGAAGGCGATCTCCTCCACCACCGGAGCGACGATCACCGCACCGATCAGAATCAGTCCGATCTGAATCGGAGAACCGCCGGCGATGATCTGTGCGAGCTCCTGTTTGTCCGCATGGGGAATGCGGCAGAAATCAAGCAGCAGCTCCCATACTTCGGTAACCGGTCCGCAGAGCAGCAGATTCGCCGCCACGCAAATGCCGATCACCTTCCAGTCCCGCCGGGTTACCGGGCGAATTCCGAGCTTTGCGGCAAGAAGGCGTTTGGCGGGCGGGGCGGAGAAGCAGAAGAGCAGCAGCACCGCTCCGGCGGGAATCTGCCCGAAAATGCCGCCGACAAGTGCGACGGTCCGCAGCAGTTGCCGGTCGCCGATTTCACAGAAACGGAGCACCACGCCAAACGCCATGCAGACGGTGAAATAGACCGCCAGCGCACAGCCGAGGGCGAAGGCGAGCCGGAACGGCGCAACGCGGCGCCGCCACGGAATCCGGCGAATGCATTCCCACAGCTCCAGCCGCATCGTCTCCCCCCCTCTCCGCTCCGGATTCAGCCGCGGACAACGATTCGCCGTTCCTGTTCGGAAAGATGCACGATTTCCACCCGGAGCGTACCGGGCGGCAGGATGTCGGCAATCCGCGCCGGCCACTCCACCAGCGCGATTGAATCCGGATCGTCGAGGAACTCATCCACCCCCGAACGCGAGCGCGGGAAGCGGAGTTCGCAATCCGGTAGAGGTCGAGATGATACAGCCGCCCTCCGCCGGGCAGAGAATACTCCTGAATGATCGTGTAGGTCGGGCTGGAAACCGGCTCGGTGATTCCGAGACCGCGGGCGAACCCGCGTGAAAACACCGTCTTCCCGGCACCGAGGTCCCCTCCAGCGCCAGCACCGTGCCGCGCGGCAGCTCATGTGCCAGCTGCGCGGCAAACGCCTCCGTCTCCTCTTCGGAGCGGCTCAACAACTCCCGTTCAATGCTCATAACCACTTTTCCTGTGTTCCGTCAAAGAATTTCCTCCGGGATCCAGCACCTCGCCGGAACCGGCCGAAACGGAACCGATCCGGGTGAGCGGGGCAAATTCCGGAGGCCACAGCTCCTCCAGCTGCGCCAGGCATCCGCCGGCACCGTAAACAACAATTCGTAATCCTCCCCGTCGCTCCAGGCGGTCGCCGGCTCCGCTCCGGCCCGGAGCGGAATCCGTTCCGGCTCCACCGTCAGCGCCACCTGAGACGAGGTCGCGAGACGCGAGGCGTCGAGCAGGAGTCCATCGCTGATGTCGAGCATCGCGCTGGCGAAATGGTGCGCGGCGAGAAACCGCCCCTCCGCCAGGCGCGGAGTGAAATCCAGATGGTGTTCCGAACGAAACGAATTGCCGATACACCCCGTGACGTAGAGCCGGTCCCCCGGCTTCGCCCCCCCGGCGCAGAACGATCTCATTTTCCGCGACCTCCCCCAGAATGGCGAGCGATGCGCAAACCCCGTCCGAAGCGAGTTCGGCGATATCCCCGCCGACCAGCGGAACACCGTACCGCATTCCGGCGTCTGCGGCGCCCCGGCAGAACTCCAGAATCCACGTTTCGGAGCGGTTGCGTGCGGCGAAGGCGAGCAGAGCCCAGCGGGGCGTCCCCCCCATCGCGGCGATGTCGCTCAAGTTGCGTTTCACCAGCTTGGCCCCCGCCCGTTCCGGCGAGGTCGAAGCCGCGGCAAAATGAACCTCAGCGATCACCTGATCGACTGCGGCGAGCAGCAGCGGACCGCCTCCGGAGGTGCGCAGCGCGGCGCAGTCGTCTCCGGGACCGACCGCCGCCGAAGCGGAAACGGGCAGGCCGGGCAGAAGCTGCGTCAGAATGTGACATTCGTTCAACATGATGCCGGAAAATATACCGCACCACAACCCGGATTGCAAACACAATCCCCCGGAAAAGCCGCGAAAGCCTCTTCGTTTCCTCTTGCAAAATCCGCTCCGCGGCGTTATATTAATCAGACCGTTGCAGGAGCGGCATCGACCGGATCCGCCGACTTGCGCGGGAAGATGTTACGCCATTTCAACCAGGTGAGTTCTGAAGATGTGCGGGATTGCCGGAATCATCAACCATCACGCCGACCCGGAGGCCGGCCGGATCATTCACGCCATGAATCAGGCGCAGGCGCATCGGGGGCCGGATGATTCCGGAGTTTACCTCGATGACGAGGTGGCGCTCGGCCATCGGCGACTCTCGATCATCGACCTCACCGGCGGCCGTCAGCCGATTTTCAACGAAGACGACACGATCGGCATCGTGCTCAACGGGGAGATTTACAACTATCGCAGACTCCGCGAGGAGCTCGAGGGGCGCGGCCACCGTTTCCGCACCGGAACCGATGCCGAAGTGGTGGTCCATCTCTACGAGGAGTTTGAGAGCGAATGCCTCCCCATGCTCGACGGCATGTTCGCCTTTGCCATCTACAATCGGAAGAAACGCCGGGTTCTGCTGGCGCGCGACCGCCTCGGCAAGAAACCGCTGCTCTATTTCATGACCGGAGACACACTGGTTTTCGCCAGCGAATTTTCAGCCCTCCGGTGCCATCCGGCCATGCCCCGCGAGCTCGATCACGACTCGATCAGCGATTTTCTTTCGCTGCAGTATATTCCCAGCCCCAACACGGTCTACCGGAATGTCCGCAAACTGCCGCCGGCCCATCTGCTTGAACTGCATTGTACGGACGGAACCGTCTCCATCCGCAGCTACTGGCATATCGACTATTCACTGAAACAGGAGCTCCCGTTCCGGGACGCGGCGCACGAAGTGCGGCGCCTCGTCGAGAAGGCGGTGGAAAAGCGGTTGATGTCCGACGTTCCCTGCGGAGTCTTCCTCTCCGGCGGACTTGATTCCACCATCATCGCCGGGGTCATGGCGAAACTCCGCGCCTCTTCCGGAGGGACCGACGCCTTCACCATCGGTTTTGAGAATCCGGCTTACGACGAACGCCGGCGCGCGGCGGAGGCGGCTGCGTCGATCAACCGCCTGACCGGAGGTGCGCTGCGCCATTTTGAAAGAGTGGTGGATCCCTGCGACTTCTCCCTGCTGGAGAAACTGCTCGCACACTACGGGGAACCCTTCGCCGACGCCTCGATGCTGCCGACCTACCTGTTGAGCCGGTTCGCCCGGGAGCGGGTGACGGTGGCGCTGGGAGGTGACGGAGCCGATGAGGTCTTCTCCGGTTATGAGCGGTATCTGGCCATGCGGTATGCCGCCCGGGTAGATCTCTTCCCGGTGGCGCTGCGGCGGCCGTTCTTCCGGTTTCTCACCTCGCTCCTGCCGGACAACGGGGAGCGCTCCGTGTGTGGGCGCCTGCGGCGGATGTTCGCCGCGCTCGGCAGTTCGGCGGACAACCGCTATTTCAACCTGCTCAACCGCTGTCCGGCCTCGGTCAAGCGCACTCTCTTCGGGGAACGGCTCCGGAATGCGCTCCATCACGATTCCGGCGACACCTTTGAAGCGATCCGCTGGGAGATGACCGCGCCGGATCAGGTGGAACGCTGTGCCGAATTCGATCTGCAGTCCTACCTGCCCGGGGACATTCTCACCAAAGTGGACATCGCATCGATGGCGGTCGGTCTGGAGGTTCGCGCCCCGTATCTCGATCGCGAACTGGTGGAATTCACCGCCCGTCTCCCGGAACACTACAAAATGCCGGGCAGTTCGCGCAAACACATTTTCAAAGCGGCATTTGCCGATCAGGTTCCGGAGGTAATCCGCAACGGCTCCAAGAAAGGCTTCGGAGTGCCGCTTGCGCCCTGGCTGCGTGACGCCTGGCGGGAACCCGCCCGTGAAGCGCTCTTCGACGGGCCGCTGATCGCCGAAAGCTACATCAACGCCAAATCGCTGACCACCCTCTGGCTGGCGCACCAGTCGGGGCGGCGTGACTTCAGTTACATCCTGTGGAACCTGCTGGTTCTGTCCTTGTTCCTGGCCCGCAACAAATGAAGAGGAGGCTGTCACCATGAAGCAAGAAAAAACTGGTCATCGTCGGAAGTGGTCCGGCAGGATATACCGCAGCCATCTACGCTGCGCGAGCCAACCTGGAGCCCTGCTCTTCGCCGGGCTGCAGCCCGGCGGCCTCGCTGACGCAGACGACTGAGGTGGAAAACTTTCCCGGCTTCCCCGACGGGGTGCTGGGCTTCGATCTGGTCACCGCCATGCAGCAGCAGGCGGAAAAATTCGGGACCCGGATGGAATACGATGTCGTCGAACGATATGAACTTACTGACGGCGGCATGCAGAAACTGACCCTCTCCTCCGGCGATGAAATCGAAACGCAGGCGCTGATTCTTGCGACCGGAGCAAGTCCGCGCTGGCTGGGACTGCCTTCCGAGGAACGGCTGCGCAACCACGGGGTGTCCGCCTGCGCCACCTGTGACGGAGCATTTTTCAAGGATGTGCCGGTGGTGGTGATTGGCGGAGGAGATTCCGCAATGGAGGAAGCGAATTTTCTGACCCGCTTCGCCAGTAGAGTCTACGTCATTCACCGTCGCGATGAACTGCGCGCTTCGCCGATCATGGCGGAACGGGCAAAAGCCAATCCGAAGATCACCTTTATCTGGTCGAGCACGGTCGAGGAGATCCTCGGAGAAAAATCGGTTGAAGGAGTCCGGGTCCGCAACCTCAAGGACGGCACCATCACCGAGATTGCCTGCAAGGGATACTTCGCCGCCCTCGGACACGTGCCCAACACGGAACTGTTCCGGGAATTCATCCACCTGGATGACAAGGGGTATGTGATTTTGGACGGCAACAGCTCCCGAACCAACCTGGCCGGAGTGTTTGCCGCGGGCGACTGCGCCGATCCGCACTACCGGCAGGCGATCACCGCAGCCGGAATGGGCTGCCGCGCCGGAATCGATGCCGAGCGGTATCTGGAATCCAGGCAGTGATCCCCCCCTATGTTGTTGTCCATTCGCCTCGTCGCACCCGGCTTTCGTTGACAATCCGTCCAGAGGACGGGGTGCTGGAGGTTCGTGCGCCGGTCGGTTTTCCCCATTCCGGAATCGAGGCGGTCCTTGCCCGCAATCCGGAGTTGATCGCCTCGCTTCAGAAGCGGAGCGAAAGGTTCGCCGTCAGCTTCCTCGCTTCCGGTTTGAGGAGGGGGAATTTTTTCTTCTGCGCGGCCGCTGGTATCCGCTGAAATTCAGCCGCCGGATCCTCAGTTTTGACGACGCCTTTCTGGTGCCGGCCGGAGAACCGGAGGAGGTACGGAAGTCGCTGGAGAAACTGTACCGCAAACTTGCCGCGTTTCATCTGGAAAAACGGACTTCGGAACTGGCGGAGGAGTTCGGGCTCACCTATCGGAGTGTCCACATCAACGGAGCCGTGAGCCGCTGGGGATCGTGCAGCAGCGACGGCAGCCTGAATTTCTCCTGGCGTCTGATTCAATGTCCGGACGAAGCGATTGATTACGTCATCATCCACGAATTGGCGCACCGGCTTGAGCTCAACCATTCCGACCGTTTCTGGGCAGAGGTTCGGCGGATGTGTCCCGACTTCGAGAGCCGCCGCGCCTATCTCAGGGAAAACGCGCTCCGTTACAGCGGATGGTGACTGCTTCTTTTGCCGACGTCGGCAGAATCCGGGGAAGATATCCCTTGATTTTTGACGTTTTCCCTATATATTAATTAGATTAACCGGATTTTATCTTTCCGGTTTGAACGTACAGTCAAAGGAGCAATTTATCATATGAAACAAAAAAAACAGCCGAATGTCGCCGTTCCGGGGAGAAGGAGAGCAGATTCCGGTCGACGAAAATCTGCCGGAATCCATTCCGGCGGAAGAAGAAGCCGGTGGTGAAACAAACACTCCGCAGGAGGAGACGGCGAAACTTGCGGCGGAACTTCAAGCTCTCAAAGAGAAGCTGATGTATCTGGAAGCCGACTACCAGAACTATCGAAAGCGGGTTGTGAAAGATCTCTCGAAGCGCGTCTCTGCGGAACTGCGGGAACGCTGGAGCCGTTTCTGACCGTCTTCGATTTTCTAGGCATGGCGAAAAATGCCGCAGAAAAATCGGACAACATCGAATCGATCCGTCAGGGGCTGAACATGATCATCGGCGAATTTCACAAGGCGTTCGATGAGCTCGGCGTCAAGAAGATCGCAACGGTCGGTACGGATTTTGATCCGAAGTACCACGAAGCGGCGGCTCATGAACCCTCCGACGAGGTGCCGGAAGGAAAAATCATCCGCGAATGGTCGGGCGGCTTCAAACTCGGGGAACGACTTCTCAGACCTGCGCGGGTTGTCGTCTCCTCCGGTCCGGCACTGGAGGCACCGCAGCAGACCGAAGAGCGGAAGGAGTAGGTTCTTACCATGGCACAGGATTATTACCAGACGCTCGGCGTATCCAGGAGCGCCACTGCGGAAGAGCTGAAGAAAGCCTACCGCAAACTTGCAATCAAATACCATCCGGACAAAAATCCCGGCGATAAAGCCGCGGAAGAAAAAGTTCAAGGAGGTTTCGCTCGCCTACGAAGTGTTGAGCGATCCGGAAAAACGTCGCCAGTACGACCAGCTCGGCCACGAAGCGTATACCAGCCACGGGACCGCAGGCGGCGGTGGCGGCGGAGCGGATTTCCGTCATGCCCAGGATATTTTCAGCCAGTTTTCGGGGGCGGCGTATCGTTTGAGGACCTCTTCGGCGGTGGTGGCGGCGGCGGCCGGCGGCGTGCTTACAATGGTCCGGTAGACGGAGACGATCTCCGGTACGATCTGGAGATCGACTTTGAAGATGCCATGTACGGCGCCGACAAGAAAATCACCATGCCACGGCTGGTGGACTGTCCGGATTGCAGCGGTTCCGGCTGCGAACCGGGCTCCGGCAAGAAAGTTTGTCCGAAATGCGGCGGCACCGGTCAGCAGACAGTTTCTCAGGGTTTTTTCAGCATGAGCCAGCCCTGTTCACGCTGCCGCGGCACCGGTCAGATCATCGAGAAGCCGTGCAGAAAATGCGGCGGCGCCGGACGTATCGAAGTGGAAAAGAGTTTCCAACTCCACATTCAACCCGGGGTGGATACGGGGTCGCGGCTCCGGGTGCCGGGAAAAGGCGGAGCCGGACTGCGCGGCGGAAAGCCCGGTGACCTTTATGTGGTCATCCATGTTCGTGCCAACGACATCTTCACCCGGAACGAGGAGGATTTGCTCTGCGAAATCCCGGTGCCGTATGAGACCTGTGTACTCGGCGGAGTTGTGGAGGTGCCAACCATTTCCGGCAAAGCGAAGATGCGGGTTCCTGCAGGAACTCAGAGTGGAACGATTCTGCGGCTCAAGGGCAAAGGGGTGCCCTCTCTCCGGGGGGGCGCACGCGGCGACCTGCACATCCGCGTACTGGTGGAAAGTCCCACCGGCCTTTCCGCGGAACAGCAGGAGCTGCTTCGGAAATTTGCCGCGAGCCTGACAGAAAAGAACCATCCCCGCATTGCCTCGTATCGGGAGCGGGCGAAACGTTTCCTCCGCGACGACCAGGCGTAGAAACCCATCGCGAGGTGAATCATGCCGAGGCAGACTCCGAAGGATCCGGTGCTCGCCACCAATAAGAAAGCCTTTCACGACTACAACATCATCGAGCGGTTCGAAGCGGGCATTCAGCTTGTGGGAACCGAGGTGAAGAGTTGCCGGGAACGGGCGATTCAGCTCAACGAGGGCTACGTCAAGATTTCCGGCAACCAGATGTGGCTGCTCAATGTGCATATCGCGCAGTACGGCTTCGGCAACCGCTTCAATCACGAGGTCCGGCAGCAACGCCGGCTGCTGATGCACCGCAATGAGATTCTCAAGCTGGCGCAATGGCTCGGCACGAAAGGCGGCACGATCATCCCACCTCAAATTCTACCTCAAACAAGGATTGGTCAAAGTGGAGATCGCCTACTGCCAGGGCAAGAACCGCGGCGACAAACGGGAAACCCTGCGCCGGAAACAATCTGATATGGAAATGCGACGCCAAGTGAAGCGTTGATTCCCTTCAGGCAAATGGTGGTTCTTCCTCAAGCCGATTTGTCTTCAAAAAAAATAGCGGGAGTCTGACGGGAATTCGAATGTCTGCAAGGATTTGATGCCAAAGGGAGCTGGAGGGCCTGACTCCTCCAGACCTCCCCGCCCGTAAGAAAACAAAACCGGGTTGATACTGATCCGCACGCGGCCCTGCGGGTTTTACTTGTCGGGCTTCGCCCGCCAACTCCTCAATCGCCGGAGCGGCTCCGCTCGACTCCGTTCGACTGCGTCGCAATCGCTCCTTGCTGCTTTGCGTTCCGCAAAGCAGTTCTCTCACATGCGCTCGCGGCGCTGACCGCGCTTGTGCCCGTGAGAAGGCAAAGCTGCTGCGGAAATTCCGCTCGCGGCGCTGACCGCGCTTGACAGAGCGCGGGCCAAGCCGCTGTGAAATGCTCCGCAGCGCGGGACGCGTACCCGTGAAAATCCGGAGTTTCGAAACAATTCCACGCAAATGAAAATCAAGTATTCATTCAGAAATAATAAATAAAATTGATTTTATATTAAATTTTATTTATTTTACTATTGATTTTATAAAAAACGTAGTAGTATTAATCATGAAATGGAGGTAAGCCAATGACACGGGATCACTTTTCACCAGTCTGTCAGAACTGCGGTGGGGAACTCGCCATCGACAAGCTCCGCTGCCGAAGCTGCGGCGTGACGCTCGAAGGGCGGATCGAGATGCCTCGGCTCGCCCGGTTGAGTGCGGAAGACCGGGAATTCGTTGAACTGTTCGTTCTTTCTGCCGGTTCGCTCAAGGAAGTCGGCAAAATTCTGAATCTCTCCTACCCCACCGTCCGAGCCCGGCTTGACCGGGTAATCGCAAACCTGCAGGAGCTCAACAGCGATCGCCGCGATGAGCGCATGGAGATCATCTCCCGGGTCGAACGCGGCGAACTCACCGCCGTACAGGCTGCGGAGCAGCTGGCCTTTTTCTAAAAAACTCCCGAGAGGAACACTTCATGAATAATTTGATTATCAATATATTGCGCTGGGATCTTCTGACCATCTGGCTTCCTGCCGCAGTCATCGCTGTGGCAGTATTCTGGACTGCCATCCTGATCCGGCGCGACCGGTACCAGCGCAAACTTACCCTCCTCCCCTCCCCCGAAGAGCAGCGCATCCGCACTCTCGTCGCAACCGGAGCAATCGATTCCCGGGACGCGGAAACGCTGCTCGCCGGCTGTCATGTCCTGCCGGAAGTGCGTGAAAGCGTTCCGCTGCCCGATCTGCCGCTGAAACTCGTTTCCGCCTTCGGCCGCATCTACAGCGTTATGAAAATCGTGATGCTCGCCGGAGTCGCCGCAACCTTCGGTGCAATCGAGCTCTACCTGAGCAATCAGGGGAATGATGCAACAAGCGAACTTCACAGCGAAAAACTTCCGTTTCTGCTCGCATGCGCCATACTGGTTTTCGCTCTGGCCATCGGGGAATTCATCGCCTCCGTAAAAATTCTGCACGGCAGCATCCGGGCCCGCAATTTTCTGATCTTCAGCTGGATCGTAAATTTTCTGCTGATCCGGGCCATGCTCGCCCCCTTCGACTCGGCCTTCTGCTGCATCCTGACCGCCGGGTGTGGCATCTACACTCTTTACGTGCTGCTCTTCCGCCACAACGCCCGGCGGAAAATCTCTTCGGCAACAGCGGAGACTCCCCGCAACGGAAAAATCATCTCCGGAATCTGCGCCGCAGCCGCCCTGACCGCCGGACTCACACTGTTTTCCGCGCAATCGAACACCCGGTATAAAGATTCCACAACCCTGGAAACATTCCACAGCGGCGTCCATGGTTCACTCCATTTTGAAATTGAAAAAGTGGTTCTGATTCCCGCCACGCCGGACCGCGAAACCGCCGAACTCTGCACGCTGCTGGCACGCGTATTCCAATCCGATTCCGGTCCGGCGTGCGAACTCCGCCGTTACGGCGAAAAAGTTCCCGTTGACGACCTGTTGCGGATACTGCCGGTCGTCGTCACCCGCGTGGAATATCTGCCGCCGGCCCCCATCCCCGAGGCACAGAAATTCGCCCTGCCGGCTCTTCCCGAAGCAGCCGCAGCGGCCGGTCTGCTGGAAGTGTTCCTTCGCAAAATGAAATCCATCCTCTGTTTCCGCATCGAAACCGTAACGGGAAATTATTCTACCTCCTTTCTCTGGCAGGGACTTTCTCTTACGGAAAACTATCTGTTCTTCTCCGGAACTTTCCTCGCCGCAACCTCGACGGCGGAAAATACTCAAAAATCCCTTGAAAGCATCTCCGCCCTCATGGCAAAACGCTGGGATGCCATCCGGAAGGCACAGCGCGAAAAGCCCGCTGTAAAACTCCCGCCTTTTCCTCCCGAAAAAACAGCCCCGCGTTCTCCCGATCTCAATCTCTCCGGGTTCCCGAACGCGACTCCGCTCTTCATCGGCCGGGGAAATATTCCGATACCGTCGCCCTCTATCGATTCGATCCGCCCCGGAGTGTCGAAGAACGGCGGAACCTCATCCGCCTTCTGGAATCACAGGGGTTCCGCAAGGAAGGCAACAGCAGTGGCGAAACAATCCGGTTTGAAAAAGAGCCGCCCAACATCCACCTCGTGCTCCGGTTTCCGGAAACATCGGGAACCTTCGGAGAAATCCGCTGCCGCCGCCCGCACGGCGAACTGTTTTACCGCCGCGCGACAATCCGTCCGGAACAAATCGATCCTGCTTTTCTGAAGCGGTTTGCCGCCGCCGATCCGCGCTCGTTCACGCTGCTGGGAGGGATTCGACGGCTCTCCGCGGCTGACCGGCGTACGACCTTCGCGGCAGTACTCCGAGGCAAGCCGCTCTGTCCGGCGGAAAAACTCCTGATCTGGCAGTACCTCGCCGGGCACTCGGAACCGGAATTCGACCGCTTCTTCCACAACCTTGCCGCGGAAGTTCTCGACGACTTCGACAATCCCGATTATCTCGACAGGATTACCACCCTTCTCCACAGCACGAAAAAGATTCCGGAAAAACAGGCGTTCCTCCTCGAACGTCTCTCGCCGATCCGGGAACGTCTCCAACTCTCCGCTCCGCCCGGCAAAACCGGAATCGTCACTCAAAAACTCCGCATCCGCCGTTCTCCGCTGCTCCCGTCGCGGCTGCTGCTCGATCTCGAAATTCCGGAGAAACCACTGCTGCGAATGGCGGTCGGCCTGACCGAAATGCCGGACAAAACCTTGAACTTGCGCATGGATCAATGGAGTGCGGCCAAAATTTCGCGCCCGGAACTCTCCCGCCTGACATTCAGTACCCGGTACACCATTCTCAGCGGGGAATGGTGGAGCAACCGTTTCGATCGAAAAAAACATTCACGAAGCAGAATTCAATCTCAACGCTGGAGCCTGCGCCGGAGCCGGGAGAAATCGTCATCCGGCTGCAATTCGATGAAAATTCCTCCGAATACCGCATCCGCATCGACTGGAAACCGGAACTTCCGCTTTCAGCCAAACACGCGCAGAAAACAGAAGCGAAAAAAGAACTTTAACGACGATAGGGGCTCTTCGCGGATAGGGGGAAGACGGTACCGGGGTGGGAAGTTCCGGCTTCTGTGGTGCGCGGTCGGGAGAGAGGTGGGAGATTGAACTTCCGCGAGAATTTGATGCTCGCGGGAGCTGGAGGGCCTGACGCCCTCCGGGGCTTTTCGTAGATGGGAGAAGCTGGTACTGAAACGGGAATTTCCGACTTCTGTGGTGCGCGGTCGGGAGGAGGTGGGAGATTGAACTTCCGCGGGAATTTGATGCTCGCGGGGCTGGAGGGCCTGACGCCCTCCAGACCTCCTCGCCCGTGAGAAGGCCGAAGCTGGTTGTCAGCTTCTCCGCATGCGGCCCCTACGGGCCTTACATTGCCGGGCTGCGCCCGGCAACTCCTCAATCGCCGGAGCGGCTCCGCTCGACTCCGTTCGACTGCGTCGCAATCGCTCCTTGCTGCTTTGCGAGACGCAAAGCAGTTCTCTCACATGCGCTCGCGGCGCTGACCGCGCTAAACAAGAGCGCGAGCCAAGCCGTAGAGACATGCGCCGCGGCGATAAACGCGCTAAACAAGAGCGCGAGCCAAGCCGTAGAGACATGCACTCGCGGCAATAAACGCGCTTGACTAGGGCGCGGGCCAGGCAGAGAGGGAGGTGCTCGCGGCGATAAACGCGCTAAACAAGTGCGCGAGCCAAGCCGTAGAGACATGCGCTCGCGGCAATAAACGGGCTTGGGCCCGAGAGAAAGCAGGCCGTTATGGGAATTCCACTCGCGGCGATAAACACGCTGGGGCCCGAGAGAAAGCAGGCCGTTATGGGAATTCCGCTCACGGCGATGAACTGGCCCCATTTGCGATTCTAGTCGTTTATGAAGCAGACAGAAAAATCAACTTCTGTTCGCAATCAGGCACCTGGCAGCCTCGCGTCCGGCAGCCTCCCCCATTGCCATGCAGGGCGCCATGACTCGAACCGGTCCTAGCGCCTGCCCCTCCGCATCAATACAACGTCCTGCCGCCATGAGATTTGCAGCTTCAGCAACCTCCAGACAGCCTAAGGGAATCATCGCCATCCCCGGCAGTTCACGTTTATCCCGTTTAGGCTGCTCACAAAGAAAGCTGCCGTCCGTTTGACGTTCCGGGCGCCCGAGATCAAAATGGTAGGAACTGAGTGCAGCAATCTTCTCCATTGTTTTTAGTTGCTCAATTGTTGATATTTTATCCGTTTTTTATCCATAAAAGCGCTTGATTTTTGTAATTTTGCCGGTACTGTAATAAAGCGGACTAAACACGAAACAAGGCGGCAAAATGGGGCGAAAAAACCAGCGGTACACTTTATACCAGCGGCAAAAACAATTTTTTCTATTTGCGGTACAGGTTCGAGGGAAAAGAAACCCGTCTCCGCCTCCTCGATCTCGCAGGGAAACCTATCACCTCACCCAAAGAGGCACGCGCCGCCGCCGACCGCATTCTCGCGCATATCCGGGAATCCAATCGCGCGGAACAGCTCCGCACCATTAAAAACGATATCCGAGACGCCGAACAGGCCGCCGAACAGGCCGCCGCTCAACTCGTCAACAGCCGCGCCACCATCTCCGGCGCATGGCAGCTCTTCATGTCATGCCCGAAACGACCAGCCGGATGTCGGAGGTTTCCAAGCGACGCTATTCCGGAACACACAACCGTTGGAAATTATCACAGGTTCCTCGGAAAATTTCAAAAATTTATTGAAAAAAATTATCCGGACGCCCGGCTCCTCTCCGACATCACCCCGGAAATCGCCGCAGATTTTATGCAGAGTTTTGAAAACTTGTCCAGCGGAACGTTCAATCAATGCTTGAACTCTATTCGCGCTATTTTCAATACGCTTATTAAAGCGGGAAAAATGCTTGGGAAAAATCCATTCGCTGAAATTGAAGCGATGCCGCAGCATTACAACAGCAAACGACCGCTATCCGTCGAACAGATCGCCCGGATCATTGACAAGGCATCCGGTGAACTGCGCGTTCTATTCGCCCTCGGTTATTTTACCGGTCTCCGGCTAGGCGACTGCTGCACTCTCCGCTGGGAGGAGGTCGATCTTATCCGCGGAATCATCGAACGAATTCCCCGCAAAACGGAGCATACCATCAAGGACCGCGGTCAAGCGACCGTTAAAATCGGAATTCCTCCTTTTTTGTTCCAGATGCTCGTCTCCTATCCGCCGGAGCAGCGGACCGGGTACCTGCTGCCGGATACCGCGGCGGATTATCTGCGGAATTCCGGCGCCGTCTCGCATCGAATTTCCAGTCATTTTTAAACGGTGTGGCATTGAAACGCAACGACCGGGGACCGGGATACAAAAAATCGTCGATCCGGAAACCGGCGAGATCCGCCGCGTCGGCTGTCACGCCGTGGTCGAGTACGGGTTTCACTCTCTCCGCTACTCCTACATCAGCCACAACGCAGAGGCAGGAACTCCGGCCGCCATCATTCAGCGAAACGCCGGACACTCCAACCCAGCAATGACCGAGCACTACACCAAAATCAGCGACGCCGCGGCATTGAAATACGCCGCGCGTCTCACGCTGCCGAACTCCGGAGCGCCGGAGGTTGCCCCAGCTCCGGAACGGGAGGCGCTCCACCGGCTGGCAGACACTCTCCCGCTCGATCAGGTGCGCAAACTCCTGCAGATGTTTCAGGCGGATTCCTGACCATCGCGGGCGGATTTTATTTTCTGCCTTTTTATTTCTTTAATCCACTCTTCAAGTCTGTCATCTTTGTAAAAATACGCTTCCGATAAACGACTTAGCAATTTCAAATCTTGAATTCGGCGTGTACGGCTCAAGGCAACATATATTTGTCCCGGTTGAAAGGCTCCGTGTGAGTAGTAAATTTGTACCCTGGGCAACGTACGCCCTTGTGCTTTATGTGTTGTGATTGCCCATGCCAGGGTCAACGGATATTGAATATATGTTCCGTCAACATCTCGTTCTATCTTCTTTTTTTCCGAATTCCATTTAAGCTTTTCCGATTTCCATTCATATTTTTTGATCGTAACCGTATTTCCGTTCGTCAGCTGTACTGTGATATAGTTGTCATTTTGAACGTTGTCAGCACTGGTATGATCGTGACCCGTAATTTTTCTGACAATTCCAATACTTCCATTTACAAACCGGCGGTCGGGATCATTTACAAGGAGCATCACACGCCCCCCTCTTTCAGCTTTAATTTATACGGGGCAGGTAAATTTTTAACATCATCAAGTTCATCTGGATCGTCCTGTCTTCTTTCTTGAGAGTTGTGTATTATTTTGGCAAACGCCCCCAGCGCTTTAGCTTTCGACATGAACAGTTCTCCCGGAAGCTTATTCAGTTCTCTCTCATTTCGTTTTTTTGCTTCCCTATTATCGGCTGTCAATGTCACAGCATTATCATCCTCGTTTTCTTCATAACAATGTGAATTAAAATATTCCACTACTTTTTCGAGTTTTTTTCCTCGACGCGCATAGTTGAGATATTGCATATATTCCACTTCTTCGCCGGTCTGACGAAAAACCGTTGTCAACGCATAATGAGAGATTTTACAGTTCTTGAATATATGGGCGTCAAAAAACCATTCCGAATTCCAGATACACTCTTTACGATAACTTCTGAAAAATTTCTTCTCGCCTTCTGTAACCACCGGAGGAAGCTGATAGGGGTCTCCCCACCAGCAACATCTGAACACCGCCAAATGGAGCAGCGTTTTCCCGAACCTCTTTCAACCGGCGATCAACAGCATCCATCAAATCCGCCCGAACCATCGAAATTTCATCAATTACAATGGCATGAGCATGTTCTATAATGGAATAAACAGCATCTTTCACACTTTTATCAAAGCTACCATTCGGGTCCTGTACTGTCAGAGGTAAACTGAAAAACGAATGAATTGTCTGTCCATGGCAATTTAATGCGGCCGCTCCTGTAAATGCGAGAACAACATCGACAAGTCCCTGTTCCACCAGCCACTCAATCAGAGTTGTCTTGCCTGTACCAGCTCCGCCGGTGACCAGAATGACGTTTTCTTTCCTCTTTATCGCATTGGCGACTTCCATAAATTCCGGGGTGATTTTTCTATCTTGCGGCAGTGTTGATGTTGTTTCGACAGCAAAAGGCGAGCACGGTGTCTGTATGGGCTCCGTTGGATTGGAGAAAGATGTTTCAGCAGTATCAGGTTTATTCCTTTTATACAAGTATGCTGTGAGAATCAAAAAAAAAGCAAAAATACATATTGCAAATATTAAAGCCATTTTTTCTCAATTGGATTTTTTCTTGAATGGATATTTTCCGATGAATTTCAACTTAGCCGATCTTATGGAAGTCACTGTCGCGTTGATTCAAGCAGAATATTCAATACCTTTATTTTCGACTCCGGATCCACGTCTGAGCGGATGATTTCATCCTGGATACGGAGACGGTAGCGGTCCAGAATCGCAACTGCGTCGGCGGCGTTGACCGTCCCGTGATTGATCCCCATCACTCCGTTGTTGATTCCGCTGTTTTCCGCGCTCACCTGATCCCCGTGGATCTTTACCGTTGCCGCCGGGAAGAGCTTGAAGAATGTGTCAAGCGTCATTCCACCTATGCTCCGGGAACCGTTTTTCAGATGGCATAGATGGCTTTGAGAAATCCCCGCCTGTCTGGAAATCTCCTCCTGCGTCTTCCCGTCCGCAATCTTCTGTTTCAGCTCCCGACGGATTTCTTCATACAAGTTCATTACCGTTTCCCACCTCTGTTTTTAAGTTAAATTTAACTTGCATTTAATAAAAATTCAATTTTTTTTGATTTTCGACTTGAAAAATATTTCTATAGAAATTATATTACTTTAGAAATAACGGAGGGTTTATGAAAAACAAAAAACGCTGGCTCGTGTTGATGGCAACTCCGGAGGAGGAGATCAAATTCAACAGGATAAAAGAGGAGTACGCGATCAATCAGGATGCGGCTATGATCCGCTTCATGATCAATCAGGAATACAAAAAAATTTTGGAAATGAATATTTCCAAAGAGCAAAACGCGGAAGGCCGGTGAAACAGAGACCGGCGGACAATAAATAGAAGAAAACAGAAACAGCAAAAACGGAGACTGAAAAGATGGAAGGTATGTTAATGAATTTGAACGGTACGAAGGTACAGGTCAATGAGGGATGTTTTTCTTTTGGTTTTATCGGCCGATGCGGCGGCTGTGACAAGCATTGTGAGTTTTACGGGGCATGCTCTCTCCATACGAATGATCAATGCTTTGATCAATTTGAATTCTATCCCCGCGAAGATTGCGGGAAACGGTGGTGGAGAAAAAATCCGGACGAGGCACGCAAGGAGTTTGAACGTTGTCTTCGTGAGAAAAAATGGATGTTCTGTCTAGCAATCCATTCTGGGAAATCGATTGCCCGATTGGGAATCCTCTCTCCCGGTTAGCGGACGCCGATGAACGCAAACGCGCTTATTTTAACAGAGTGCATATGAGAGCACCCTGGCGCATGAAGGCGGAAATCTTTTTCGAGGCCGCCCGCCGGGTGCGTAAACTTTCTCCCTCGCGTGATTGATTAGGAGGTCGCCATGCACGTCAGTAACAGAATTCCTCCCGCCGTGCTGGCGGCGGCCGCCGGGATGCTCCAGCCGTTTGTTCCGGAACTCTCTCCGCAGAATCTGGTCGCCGCGCTCAAGGCGCATTCCGGCAACGGTCAGGCGCAGCCGCAGTTCGAAAAGCCGATGACCATCCGCGAGGTCGCCGAACTGCTCGGCGTCTCCCTCGCAACGGTTAACAACTATCTCAACGCCGGAAAGCTCCGGCGGATTTCCGCCAGCCGCAGTTTCGTCCGGGTCGATCCGGAATCGGTCCGGCAGCTGCTCGGATACGCGGAGGCGCGGCCGTGAAACACTACACCCCTCCTACATCCGTGTCCTGACCGGGCTCCCGGAAAATGTCTGCCGCGAACGGCTCAAGCCCGCGCGGAAATTCGGGCCGGTCCTCCTCTACGACCTCGATCAGGCGGTCGCGCTCAAGGCGCAGTATGACGCCGAACGCGCGGAAAAGATCGCCGCCGCCCGCCGCCGCATTGCGGAGAAACGCTGCATCATCTGCGGCGCTCCCCGCATTCCGCAGGGGTGGCCCTACTGTGCGGAGCACCTGCCGCCGTCGGTCCGGAAACGGCTTCACCTCGACAGCGTGGAGGATTGACCATGCCGGTGGTGTTGCCGCTCGAACGTTCGCATGTCGAATGCGTGCTCAAAAAGCCGCGCATTCTCCAGCATCGGAGAACCCAAGCGGAACCGGGCGCTGTTTGTCATGCAGCTCTGCCTCGGGCCGCGGATTCATGAGTTACTGTTCCTGCTCTGCGGTGATGTGCTCTATCGCGACGGCAGTCTCCGGCAGAGCATCTATTTCCGCAAAACCAAAACGGCCGAGCCGCGCGCGAGATCGAAGCGTGCAATCCCTGATCGGCCGCTATCTCCGGCCGTGGGTTCTCCGGCTGTCACAGCTCGGCCAGCTGCACGCCGATTTGCCGCTCTTCCCCGGGCGCGTCCCCGGGCGCTCCCTCACCCGGCAGCAGGTTTATTACCTCTACACCTCCGCCTTCCGGGAACTCGGACTCCGCCGCTTCGGCACGCACTCCCCCCGCAAAACCTGGGCGACGCAGACCTACTGCTACTGGCTCGACCAGCAGCGCAAAGGGGCGCAACGTCGATCCTCTCCCTGAAAGTCAAGGAACTGGGAGGATGGAAGTCGCTGGAATCCTGCGCGCATTACCTCGGGTTCGGCCGGATCGACGGCGCGGAATCACAGGTCAATTTGTACCGGGGGTGGCAGTTATGAGACGCAACATCCCTGAAAACTGGACGGCTGCGGAGGCAGCCCGCTATCTCTGCTGCAGCCCGCGCAGCATCCGGAGGCTGATCGAAGGGGGCGTCCTCCCCGGCGGGAAAGTGCTCGGCAAATGGATCGTTCCGGCCGATGCCGTTAAAAATTTCATGAAAGGGAAAATATGTTTGAATTCATTTTCACCATCGGATGTCTCGGCGGAGGATTCTGCCTCTTCCTCGGAATCGCAAAAATGATCTTATTTGTGCTCGGCGACGAGCGTCACAACGCTTTGAGGTGGTAAATGTCTCCTGAAATCAATTCGACGATCGAGCTTTGCGGGAAGCGGTTCCGCGTTCAGGAATCGGAAGAGGCTGTATGCACCGGGTGTTATTTCGAAAATCTTCACCTCTGTCCGCCTGTTGATTGTGATCCCGTCAGTCGCGAAGATGGCCGCCCGGTCATTTTCGTGATACAGGACGAGAAATAATTTTTGTATCACGGAGTTTTTTTGTGATACCGTTTGAAAAAAACTTTTTTGTATCACGGAGTTTTCCATGTATTCAATTCGGGTTAATTCAGACCTTGCAGCACTTGTTCATCGGACTGCGAGTTATTGCGGGGTTGAGTTCGGCACAATCATTCGCCGCGCGGCGAGAGACAAACTCTGCAACACTCTCCCCGTGATACAAGTTGAAAATTCAGAGCTGTATCACGCCGGAAAAAGGAGCATTTTCTCACAACCCGGAATCCCGGCCGGGCGAGAGAGGTTCGGACAAGGAGTTGCGGGAGGCGATTGTCATCATTTGTTTTATTGCCTCTCGATTCCGAGACGGAGAAAATTCACAACTTCTCTTGTTGAGGGGTCGATTACATTGTTGTGAGGTGAATGATGAGCAACGAAATTAAAATGGGCGACAAAATCGAGTTCACGGTTGTTCAACTGGTTTTGTTTTTGAGTAAATTTCTTGAATATTCCGTCGGAATTGCAGAAAAATACGGAAGTTTGTCCAATGGTGGACTGGGAGAGGCGAGAGATTTTGTCGTCGAAGAGATCGAACGGCGGGAAAACGAGCGCAAGGAGCAGGAGAAGTGAACGAAAAATTTACGCCGGGGCCGTGGTTTATCAAGCAGAGCGAAGAAATACGGTCGCCGTATAGTACTAACGTTTCAAGTACCCGTATAACTATTCTTGACGAACCGGGAGGACAATATCAGAGCCGCCACGTCATAGCGCAAGTGGCGAAGGGGAATGGACGTGGTGAAGCCAACGCGTCGCTGATCGCCGCCGCGCCGGAGATGTACTATGCCCTCAAGCATTACTTCGACTTGATTCAAAGGGCAGATTACGGTGACATAGTGGCAGAGCAAAAAATATTCGAAGACATTTGTTATATTGAAGGTGCGTTGCATAAAGCGGAGGGGGAGGAATGAGCGATTATCTTCCGGGGATGAATCCGAACTATTTTGCGAGCGACTGCGATCTGGAATCAAAAATCAACTATTATTTGCAAACGGCTCTTGACCGCGCCTACACGGGAAAGGAACTGACAACGGAACGCGAAAAACTTTTGCGGAACTGTTTTATCAACGAGGTGTCGCCATGCACGTTTTGTGTCAATCGTGGGAAATCGGTGGAGTGCCGCAATCGTATTCGGTTGGATTGGAAATGCGAGATCGGCCGATTCGGGTGCCGTGACTTTGAAACCCGGGAGGAACAGCAGCATAAAAAGAAGGCATGGGAGAATCATCTGCGAGAAATACGAAAAAGGCCGCGCAGCTGGTCGGAGGAAATGGCAGATGCAATGGCAAAAGCAAGAAAAATCGATGAAATGAGGTAGAAAATGAAATGTGACTTTTGCGGAGGCGAGTTTCCGGAATCGGAACTCGAAACGATTTCCGGCGCGCTGCACGACAGCGGCGACCCGGAGGTGTACCGCGTCTGCGAGACGTGCGCGGCGTGGATCGATGAGCAGACAGGCAGAAAAATTGAGTAGTTGCATTTTTTGCAACAGTTGAGCAATTGAACGGGAGTATGCTCAAAAAATGGAAATTATTGAGCAATGCAAACAATGTACAGCAGGAGGTAGGGAGATGAAATACGAATTGACAAACGATGAGGAACGCGAACTCAATCAGGAGTTGGAGCGCAGCCGGAAAATGCTGGAATCAATGAATTGTACGCGGGAGTACATCAATCATGAGCTGAAAAAGGTACGATCAAAATTCCTCTCCCGCATTGCTGGGAAACGGTTTTACCGGAAAAAGAAGATCGAAAACCTGAAGGCACACCGAATCCTGAAACGGGAGAGCGCGGTGATTGATCTGCTGGATCGGACGTTCGATATTCTGTTCCCTCCGGAGGACCATCCGCATATCCCGCCCGAAACGAAACTGCTGAATGCGGTTTACGGCAGGCGGGCAAACGTACCGTTCGAAGTTGCAAGGGAGTTCGTGAGCCGTGTGATATGCGACGCAGAGCGTCTGGTCAGAGAGTACAACAGTAGCGAGGATGAGAAATGAGTGAAAGAACATGGAGATGTACGGAATGCCGGTATTTTGTTTTCCCCAATCACTGCACTGTAAAGGGAATAAAGGTTGATCGTAATTATGACGACTACTGCGACTTAGCAGAGGAGATTAAAGATGAGAAACCGGAATTGGGCAAGGAGGTGGAGAAGTGAAAGGAGTTGATGAAAGTGACCTGTATCAAGTTGTAGCGCTAATTTTTTGGGCGTTTGACAAAATCCCATTTGCGATATTGGCTTATTTTATTAGCTTCCTCTGCATAATTTTACGAGGTTTTGAACGTGCGGCAAAGAGACGGATCAAAAATAATAGGCTGGAAAATGAGGTGGAGAAATGAGCAACCTTGAATCAATCGTACCGCCGGTGGCTATGTGCAAACGCATTCCGGCGGGGGAGTTCGTGGATTCTGCGCTTGTGTGGGATATCCACGGAAAGTTTGACAAGTGGCATGTTGAAAAACGGGTAAAACGTTCTGTGAGATTTGGAGATTACGGGAGAATGTCTTCCCCGCACGCCGATATTCCCGCCCCGACGCTGGAGGAGGTACTGGAGGCGATAGGCAAAGTTGAGAATTGGGATACGGCGACGATAACAAGGCCGGTTGGAGTAAACACGCGGATTGTCGATACCGCGCTGAAACGATGGTTCGAGGTAAAGGGGATAAATTTGGAATGAATTCCCGCCATATGCTCCGGCGCGGCGTCGATCCGGTAGGCCGGGCGGAAATACGACCTAAAACCTGTCAGGGGAGCGGCGGCCCCAGTGTCAATCGACGCCTCCGCCACAATTTTCGATATGAGATGTTCAGTTGTTGCATTTTTTGCAACAGTTAAGGGTGATTCGATGAGCAGTATGATTGACCTCTGCGCCGAGGTCGAGGCCGAGGAGGCCGAGAAACGGAAGCAGCAACAGGAGAAAATTACGGATGCCGCGGAAAACGGTAAAAAATATGATATTTTCGACATCGACGATGAGCTTTTGGCGCTCTCCGATGCCGACGCAGGAGCGCTCTTGAAAGCGCTGCTGCGCCTCCGCAGCGGCTCGCTGGTGCGGGTGGAATCCTCCCCGCCGCCGTCCGGCTCCTCTTCAAGCGCGAATGCCGCAGACTGAATGAAAGCGAGGCACGCCAGCGGGAAATCAACTCCGCCCGGCGCGCCGCCGTCCTCTCCCGCTACTCCCGCAACAGCGAAGAACCGTTTGCACAAAACGAAGAAAAAACCGGTACAAATGTACCGAAACAAGGTACAATTGTACCGAAAAAGCGGTACACATGTACCGGAATCAGGTACAATTGTACCGGAAAATCGGTCGAAAATCTGCGAAAATGATAAAAAATCCGGTACAAATGTACCGAAACAAGGTACAATTGTACCGGAGGCGGAAAATTCATCCCCCCTCTTCCCCTATATATCCCCCCGTGATCTCTCTTCTTACGAAGAGGCTCACTGTCCCCCGTACCGGGGCGACGGAGTGCTTTGAAGAGTTCTGGAATCGTTACGGCAGGAAGCGGTGTCGGAAAGAGACCCTCGCTTTCTGGAACCGGATGCCGCAGCGGGACCGGGATCTCGCCCTTTCCCCGGCTCGACGGATTCCTCCGGATGCACCCGGACCCGAATTTCCGCCCGGACCCGATTCGATATCTTCGCCACCGGCGGTGGGAGGATGAGCCCTGTTCCCCCGTCCCCGCCGCGCCTGCCGGTCAGGCGGTTTCCATGCGTGAACTGTTTGAAAAATTTGGAGGTTGATATGCCGGAAGAAAACTTTTTTCCTCTCCCCGCCTTCTGCCGCAAGTGCGGCCGGTCGTTTCAGTACCTGATGGCCCGTGACGTTTATTTCATCCCGTCGCTTCGCGAGGCGGAGTTGCAGTATGCTCTCTGCCCGGAGTGCAGTCACCAGCAGCGCGAGGAGGAGGCGCGGCGCGCCGTCGAGCTCCGCATTCAGGAGCAGGAACAGGCGCTCGCCGCAGACTACAGCCGCCGGTACCGGGAATCCAACCTCGCCGAGTATGCGCTCGACTACGACCCGAACCATCCGCACGCGAATCCGGAGCTCGACCGCTGGATCAGCGAGAACCGTTACCGCTCGCTCTGGATCGCCGGGCGGACCGGCCTCTGCAAGAGCCGTCTGCTCCAGAAGTACGCCCGGGAAATGCTCAAAACCCGCAGTGTTCAGTACTGGGCAAGTTTCGACCTGCTCGCGATGCTTTCCAGCCGCAGCAAAGAGATCGAACCGTTGATGCGGCGGCTCTACGCCGTTGACCTCCTGATTATCGACGACCTCGGCAAGGAGATCATGACCCCGGCGAAATCGAAGTACCTTTTTCAACCTGATCGACCGGCGCCGGATCGGTTTCGAAATCGCCCGCCGCCGCCAGAATGACGATGACCCGGAGTTCCGGTTTCTCTCCAGAGAGCGCCGCACCGGCGCGCAGCTCTGGGTTTCCACCAATGACAACGGTTCCGGGCTGCTCGCCGGATTCTCGCCGCAGGACGGGCCCGCCGTTCTCCGCAGGCTCTCCGAAATGTGCAAGCTCTACGAGAAGTTCTGAACTCCCCCAGTCCGTTTTTCTCTTTCCCGGCCCGGAATTCGTTTTTTCGGGCCGGATTTATTTGACAAAATGTGCGAACCGTAAAAACTAGTAAAATTTTCCCGCTCTTTCCGCTCCTGTCTCTCTGCGTCCGCTGTTGTCCGTTTCGCGTTGCGTAATTTGTCACATTTTTTTCATCGCAATTCGCCCTTGTGGTGTTTTCTGTGGTTTCCGTATTCGCGGTCCTGTTTCGAAAAATTTGCCGTTTCATTGTGATACAGAATGAAAAACAAAAATTGTATCACGCGAAAAAAATGAAAATTTTTCGATTTTTGACTTGTCAAAATTTTTTTTGCATATCACAATAATCACATGGACATGGAAATCGATTTCGAAAAACTCGACGGCTGGGCTTCCCTCTCGGACCGTCAACAGCGTTTCGTCGTTGCCTATCTCAAATCCGGCAACGGCAGCGCCGCCGTGCGCGAAGCCGGATACTCGCCGCACCGCGCCGACGTCACCGCGGCGAAACTCAAGAAGGATGTCAAGGTCTCCGCCGTGATCGCCGCCGCAAGAAAAGAGCTCTTCAAATCCCGCATTCCCTCGCTCGAGGAGGCGATGGCCACGCTCGGCGATATCATGCGCGGCCGGGTCGGGAATTTCATCACGCCAGGCGGCGAGATCGATCTGGGGAAAGTGCGCGACGCCGGTCCGGAGGTCGCCTCCGTTGACCGCACCGTCGGCGATGAAGTTTCTTCCAGCAAAATCAAGCTCCGCGACCCGGTCGCCGCCATCGCGCAGCTGGCCAAGCTCGCCGGGTGGAACGAAAAATCACCGGAAGCGGTCACCGCCGGAACCGTCAACTATTTCTTCAACTTCTCGCGGGGGGCGGTCAATGGACATTAAGTACGATCCGGAGCCGACGCTCGCCCGGTTCCATGCCTCCGACAAATTCTTCCGCGGCATCCGCGGCCCCATCGGCTCCGGGAAGTCGGTAGCCTGCGTCATGGAAATCATTTCGCGCTGTCTTGAAATGCCTCCGGATTCCCGCGGCCGCCGCCGCTCCCGCTGGGCGATTGTCCGCAACACCACCGCGCAGCTTCGCGACACCACGTTGAAAACGTTCGTCGAATGGATTCCGGATGAGCTTTGCACCATTACCCGCAGTCCGCGCATAACCGGCCGTATTGATTCGCCGCTCAGCGACGGCACCCGGCTCGATGTCGAGGTGATCTTCCTGCCGATGGATCATCCGCGTTCCGAACGGGACTTGCTCTCACTCGAATTGACCGGCATCTGGTTCAATGAGGCGCGGGAACTGCCGCTGAATTTCATCACCGCCGGGCTCTCCCGCTGCGGCCGTTTCCCCGTTCCGCCGACGTGCCGCACTACTGGTCCGGCGGCATCGCCGACACCAACAGCCCGGACACTTTCCACTGGTGGTACCATCGGGCCGTGGAGAAAACCCCGGAGAACTGGGAGTTTTTTCGACCAGCCGCCCGCTCTCTCCTCTGCGAGAACGGAAAATACCTGCCGAACCCCGCCGCGGAGAACATCCGGCACCAGCCCAAGGGGGCGCGGTACTATCTCGACATGGTCGACGGCGCCGACCCCGACTGGCTCGACGTTATGGTGCTCTGCCACTATAAGAGCCTGTTCGACGGCAAGCCGGTCTACCAGCCGTTCTGGAATGAAAACATCCACGTATCCAAAACCCCGCTCCCGGTCGATCGGAACCGGGAACTTTACCTAGCGTTCGATTTCGGTCTCACTCCCGCCTGCGTCGCCGGGCAGCTCATGCCGAACGGTCAGCTGCGGATTCTGCGCGAATGGTGTTCGGAAAACATGGGTCTTCGGCAGTTCTGCCGTGATCTCCTGCTGCCGGACCTGTCGCGCGACTTCAACGGAATGCGCTACGTCGTCACCGGAGACCCGGCCGGAGCGCAGCGCAGCCAGGTCGACCGCGACGATTCCTGTTATGCGGAGCTCGCCCGCAACGGCCTCTCCTGCACCGCCGCCCGAACCAACGATTTCGAGCCGCGGCGGCGCGCCGTCATCAACCGTCTTACCTATCTCGCCGGAGGTGAACCGGGCTATCTGCTCGATCCCTCCTGTCAGATGCTCCGGCAGGGATTCACCGGCGGCTACATGTTCGAACTCATCAACCGGGTCGGCGAAGGCGGCACCCTCCGCTATCGGGGGCAGCCCGCGAAAAATATTTTCTCCCACATTCACGACGCCAATCAGTACCTCTGCCTCTATCTACAACCGGAGGCGACCGCCGTCCGCGACGGATTCCGGCGGATGATGGATGACAACCGCCGCCGGATGAACCGGCTGCGTGACCGTGATATTCTGGAGGTGTAGCGATGGAGCTTTCGCATTTTCCGTTTCGTGATCCCTGATTCCCCGCAGCTGGAGGAGTGCGCCCGGCTTCTCCGGGATTCCGGCCGCTGGTCGCAGATGTTCCCGGACGGCTGGGCGTGCACGGAAAAGGAGTTCGCGCGCCACATGCTCACCAGCAACCGGCCGTTTCTCTGCCTCTATGAGGAAGAGATCGCCGGGCTATTCTGGCTGCATGATTTCGAAGGGAGAACCTGCCAGATCAGCTATTTCGCCCTGCTGGCGCTGCCGCGCGGATTCGACCGGCTGTTCCGCTCCGTGGTCAAGCTCTCGATTGCGCGCTATCGGCTCGCCGCCGTCTTCGGGCATATCGCCGGAAGCAACCGCGCCGCACTCGGCATCGCCCGGCGTGTCGGTTTTCGCGAGGTTTTTCGAGTTCGTTCCGGAGCCGCGGACGGCTCCGATTTGGTCTATGTCATGTTTCAGGAGGGTTGAAATGGGAAAAGGTGCGCCAAGTTCGTCCAGTATTCCGGAGGTGCAGGAGCCGACGCCGGTCGCTCCGGCCAATCCGCCGATTACGGAATCCAGCGCGGAGGTCGCGCAGGCCGCGGCGGAGGAGAAAAGAAACAAAAGAAATCGTTCGGCAGCTCAAAGACGGTAATCGCCGGAGGATTCGGTCTCGGTTCTACCGGCTCCGGCAGCAGCAGTTCCGGCGGTACCGGCAGCAAAACGCTCGGAGGAGGTGCGTAAATGGAGGAGTTCAGCGCGCAGGCGATTATCTCAAATCTCGAAATTTTGCGCGGAAACCGGACCGGGCTCAACGAAAAGCTCGAACAGGTTGCCTCCTTCCTCTCTCCGGCGAAATTCGGCGCAATGACCATCGACCGTTCCGGCTCGATGTCTCGCAATGAACCGGAAAGGCGGCCGCGGCAGATCGTCTGCGACTTCGCGCAGGAGGCCGCGAACACCTTCACGCGCGGGCTGTTCAGCAACCTCTTTCCTCCGTCGGTCCGCTGGTTCAGCTACTCGCTCTCCTACCCGGAGCAGAAGAATCTCCCGGAAGAGTTCAAACGCTATTTCGCTTCGGCCAGTCAGACGACCTACGACCTTTTGTATGCGACGAACTGGACCACCGAAATGAGCGAAATCTGCGAGTGCCCCAGCACCGGCACGGTTTACCATGTCGGTGGTGTTCGACCCGGAGCGGATTCTCAAATTCAAATGCCATCACCTGTCGAACATCTACTGCACTTCTTCCGACGACACGACGATCGACACCGTCTACGAGGTGATTCCGCTCACCGCGCGGCAGGCACTGAACCGGTTCGGAAGGAGCGGCGACCAGCTCGGGAAACGGCTGCTCGACGACGCGAAGAGCGGCGACGTCTCGCGCTCGGAGAAGCTCTACACGATCATCCATTTTGTCACGCCCAACCCGAACCGGAAGTTCCGCACCGTCGAACGGAACGGGCGTACCATCTCGAACCGGTCCAGGGGCCGGAGGGGAAGCGGTTCTTATCCTTCTACGTCGAAAAGGAGGAAAAACTTCTGATCCGCCGCGGCGGATTCGACCACAACCCCTACACGGTCGGGCGGGATCGACAACATGGCGTTCGGCGTCTACGGCTTCAGCCCGGGGCTGCGGGCGCTCCGGACGATGAAGCTGCTCAACAAAACGTACGCAATCTACATCAATGCGCTCGACGCCGCGCTCCGGCCGTCGGTGATCGTGGATAGCTGCGTATACGACGGAATTTCTCCGGAGTTCTATTTTGACCCCGGCTCGGTGAATCTATATAACTCCGGCGGCGGAAAATTCAATCCGCCGCAGTTTGTCACTCCTCCGTCCAATCTGCCGGGCGGGCTTGAGTTCATCAATCAGGGAGGCAGTTGCTCGACCGGTTCTTTTTCCGTGATCTCTTCACGATCATTCAGCAGATGAATGAGCAGTCCGGCCGCCAGCGCACCGCGCGCGAGATTCAGGAGCTGGTCTCGGAAAAGAATTCGCAGATTCTTCCTCTGGTCGCCCGGTTCCTCGATGAGCTGGTGACGCCGGTTCTGAAAACAGTGTTCCGAATTATCTTCGAAAACACTTCGCTTTTCGGGCCGCCGCCCTCCGGGCTGGAAGATTTTCTGGGGAAACCTCGATCAACCTCCAGTATTTCAGCCCGCTCGCCCTCGCGGCGAAGGCGACGAAAATTCAAGGAACGATCGCCGCCATCGAGGACATCATGCCGCTTCTCCAGATCAAGCCGGAGGTGCTCGACATGATCGATCTCGACAAACTTTTCACCGATATGCTGGAGGTTCGCGGGGCCAATCCGGACCACATCCTCACCATGTCGAAGGTTCGACAGATCCGCGATGAGCGGCAGCAGCAGATGCAGCAGCAGCAGCTTATGGAACAGGCGGCGAAGCTCGCGGGCGGACAGAATCTCAACGAGACGCCGCAGCCGGGCAGTCTGGCGGCGCAGCTGGCGGGAGGTGCCTGATGGAAAAGCTCAACGACGATATCCAAACGCTCCGCAACCGGATTGAAGAGCTCGCCGCCGTGAAGCGGATTCTCGCCACGCAGGACGGCGCGCTTCTGCTGCGTTCGCTCCGGCGCCTCTCCGGGGATCAGCTCCCGCGGTACCGGCAGAATGCGCATGAACTCGCCTATGCGGCCGGTCTGGCGGATGCCGTTTTCCGGCTGGAGAAATTCGCCTCCTCCAGTCTGGAGGAGCTCAACAAGCAACTCGAACTCTGTGAAGAAAGGAAGAAAATCGATGACGACTTACTCGACTGAAGGCAACACCGTGTTCCGGGACAATTCGCCGCTGGCGGAGATCCAGCCGGACGGTTCGCTCCACTATCTCGAAGACGATTTCAAGCGGTTCGCGATTCCGATCACCAAACATCTGGAGGAGCTCGGCCGCTACAACCGCGAACTCGGTCTGGCGCTCTACATCCTGCCGGAACAGAAACAGGAGGTTCCGCCGCCGCCCGCCGTTGCGGTCGAGAAGCGTAAACTCTCGACCGTGCGCGAACTGGTGCGCGAAATGGCCGCTTTCGTCGAAGAGCCGCCGCCCGCCATGTCGCCGCTGCTCGGCGACGAAACCCCGGAACTCTGGACGTGGATCAGGAATCACGCCGATGTGCTCGATTCCATCCGTCTTGCGTTTGAATTCACCGGCCCGCTGGGCAAACGAAAGGATGTGTGCTGAAAATGCCTCCCGAAGAAATGAACGGACAGGGCGCCGCGGCCGCGGCGCAGGAGACGCAGAATCCCGCAACCGGTACGGAAACCGCTCCGGAATCGACGCCCCAGAATTCCGCACCGGAATCCGGCTCGATGTTCAGCCGGGCGCTGGCCGATGTCGGCAACTCCGGCGGCGAAGCGGCGAACTCCGCCGCGGCAGGAGAACAGAAACAGGAGGCGCCGGCGGCGCACGGCGCTTCGTTCGAACTCCCGGAGGAGTACCGAAACGACCCGATGTTCGCCAACTTCCGCACGCTGGAGGACCTCTGCAAAAGCTATCGTTACGCCAAAAAGACCATCGGCAAAAAGACCGTCGGCATGATCTCCGAACAGTCCAGCCCGGAGGAGGTTAGCGAATTTTACGGCCAGCTTGGCGCGCACGCCGACGCGGCGGATTACAAGGTCAAATTCTCCGACGCCATGCCGGAGCTGTTCCGCAGTGACGCCGTGCTCGGCAAATACCGCGCGGCGTTCGCGAAGCACCACGTTCCGGAGGCGATGGCCGCCGGGCTGATGAAGGAGCTGGAGGCCGATGTCCTCGCGCAGCTGGCGGAGGAACAGGCGGCGCGGAAGGCCAGCTTTGACCGGAACATCGCCTCGCTCAAGCGTGACTGGGGCGACAACTACAATATCAACATGAACAAGGCGCAGGCGGCGTGGCAGAAGCTCCGTCCGGACTGGGATATCAAAACCCACTCGCTCGGCGACAATTTCGACGTCATCCGGCTGATGGCCGATATCTACGACCATATTGCCGACGATACGATGGTTCACGCCGGAAACGACGCCCCGGCGGCGCTGAATGCGATTGAAACCGAGATGGGAAGCATCCGGAACAACCCGGCCTACTACACCCCCGGACCCGAACACGACCGGCTGGTGAAGCGGATGAATGAGCTCGCCAGCCGCCGCCGTTCGCTCCGCTCCACTCCCGCTTCGATCGACTGACGCGGCGGAGAAGTTCCGGTCTCCGGAAAAAAAATTGAAAAATTTTCCGGAACCGGACTTGTCAAAAATTTTTTGCATATTCTTGTAAGATTCAGAACGAAATTTTCGTTCGCGCTGTTTTCGGACCCGAACTCTCTTCGAGGCTTAAAGCTCACCGCCTTTGTGCGACCTTGATGCAAGAAGTGAACGGACTACCCGGATGTGGTTTTTCATTCATTCACCCAATCAAGGAGCACAAAATGCTGAACATCGATCCCGCATGGATTGACACCTACGAGGAGAACTACCGCCACGCTCTTCAGCAGCGGCAGAGTGTCCTCTCCCCTGTCTGCTCACCGGCAGCATGACCGGTGAAAAGAAACGTTTCACCTACATCGGAAAAGCCAGCATGGTTGAGCGCGGTGATTCCAACGGCGACACCAAGTGGCAGAGCCTCGATTTCGACAGCCGGTGGGTCGGCCGCCGGATCTTCGATTTCCCGGTGCTGATCGATGAGTTCGCCGATATTGAATCGGCGCTCACCGACCCGACCAGCGACATCATGAAGGCCGGAATCATGGCCGCCAATAGCGCGCAAGGACGTCGTCATCAAAGAGGCCTTTGACGCCACCGTCTACACCGGCAAAAACGGCGAAACCCCGGTCGCTTTCCCGTCGAAAAACATCATCGACGTGCAGCTCGGCAGCGGTTCCAGCGCGTCCAATCAGCCGCTCAACCTCGCCAAGCTCAAGGAGGTGCGCGCGCGGCTGCTGGAGGCGGAGGTCCCGCCGGAGGACACGTTCTACTTCGTCTGCTCCCCCGGCAGATCAACGCTCTGCTCGACGACGACCATGTGACCAGCGCCGATTACAACGCGGTCCGCGCGCTGTGCAATGGAAGCGTCGACAGTTTCATGGGATTCAAGTTCATCATCTACAACGGTCTTGACATTGAAGCCGGCGTGCGGAGCTGCTTCGCCTGGTCCTCCAGCTCGATGCAGCTGGTGATCTCGAAGGAGATGAAAGTCAAGGGGCCGGTCGAGATTCCGACCAAGAACTTCCAGCCCGGTCTGGAAATCACCATGGCTCTGGACGCCGTCCGGCTTTACGATCAGGCGGTCTACAAGGTTCCGTGCGCGGAATAAAAGAGGAGAGGTTCATCATGGCAAAAACGGTCAAATCCAGCTGCTACCAGGCCGAAGGCGTCGGTTGCAAACTTGTCGACGGCATTGAAACCGGCGGCCACCTGCGGATCGCTTCGGCGAAATACGTCGCCGCGGAACAGCTCGCTTCCGGCGACGTGATCGAACTTGTCACGCTTCCGGCCGGTGTGGAACTTCTGCCGCACTACTGCGTCGTCCACGGAGAAGCGGGCGGACCGCTCACCCTCAAGGCGGGCGAAACGACGGTCGCTTCGGCGGTCGCCTGCGCCGGAACTCCGGTTTCCGTTGCCGGGAGCGCCGCGGTGCGTTCGGTCGGGAAGTTCACAAAAAGAGACGGTTGTCTCCGCCACGCTCGGCGGCACGCTTGCCGCAGGCGAGGGAGATCGTTGTCTACGTCGCGTACCGGGTGTACGCGTAACAGAGAAGCGCCGCCCGGGAAATCCGGGGCGGTTTCCCGGAGGGGTCGGCAATGGCGACAACGACTGTTGACATCTACAACCGCGCGCTCGACCGGATCGGCGTTTCGGAAGCGGTCCGCAGCGAGGGCGACGACACGCAGGAACGCATCATCTGCGAACGGGAGTATCCGGCCGCGCGGGATGCGGTCCTCTCGCTTTTCCCGTGGGCCTGCGCGCGAAAGCGGGCAACGCTGGCGATTATGGATGAAGCTCCGGCGTTCGGATTCTCCAGAGCGTTCCGGCTTCCTCCGGATTTTCATTCGATTGTAGAGATCGACGGTTCTCCCCGCCGCGAGGGGTTTGTCCTCGAAGGGGACCGACTGTTGAGCAACGCGGAAGAGTGCAGGATCATCTACATCAGCAACGCGGTCGGCGCGCATGAGCTCTCGCCGCACGTTGCGGAACTGCTCTCGCTCGAACTCGCGCGGCGGATCGTGCCGGGACTCTCCTCGCGCGGCGTGAACGTCTCCGGCTCTCTCCTGCAGGAGTGCTGGGCCTCGGAATATCCGCGGGCGATGGCGGCGGAGGTGCGAAACAATTTTCCGCGGCCGCAGCCGAACCGGCTGATCGAATTCGACCGGCCGTTCCCGGGGGGTGGCACGGTGAGTTATGCGCTCAACAATTTTACCGGAGGGGGAATTCGGTGACCGGCTGCGCTACCGGGTCGATCTGGCCAAGTACCGCAACGGATGCCGGGTGATGGAGAATTTCTTCCCCATGCCGTGGGGCGGCGTTGAGAACCGCCCCGGTATGGTGTATCTTGCGCCGGCGCGCTCAACCGGGAAAATCCTTTTGATCCCGTTCCAGTTCAATGTCGAGCAGGCTTACCTTATCGAGGCGACGGACAGGGCGTTCCGATTTTTCCGCGACGGCGAGGTGCTCGACGGTCATATCACAACACCCTATCTCGCGGACGAGCTGGAGGACCTCTGCTGGACGCAGTCGAACGATGTGCTTTTTCTCGCGCACCCGAACCATCCTCCGGCGATGCTGTCGCGGATTACGACGACGAGTTTCCGCTATGAGACGATCACCGGACATTCCGCCTTCCGGGCGCCGTTCATGGATGAAAACAGCGACGGAATCGCGCTTTCATACACCGCCTACCCTTCCGGAGGAATCGCAATTTCCTCATCGGATGCGCTGTTCGTTTCCTCGATGGAGGGGGCGGAAATCAAATGGAGCAGCCCGATCTCCGGAAACGCAATGGCGGAAACGTTCACCGGTGACGCTACCGGTGCCCATGTCCTGCGGGTAAAGGGCGCGTGGACCCTCACCACCGGCGGCTCATTCGTTGGAACAATCCATCTGGAAAAATCCTCTGACGGGAAAAATTTCGGCGCTTACCGCAGTTACACGGTGAATGCGGAGCGCAACATTCAGGACACCGGATATTGTGAGGACCGGTGTTATTTTCGGTTGCGTTTTTCCGGATGGGGGAATCCTCCCTCCGGAACCCTGTACGAATGCAGAGTTTCTATTTCCATGGACGCTTACGAAGATTACGGGGTTGTAAGGATTACGAAGGTCAATTCGCCTTACTCCGCGGACGGTGTCGTGCTGGAATCACTTCCATCGAACTACACCACGACATGGAGTTTTTCCGCCTGGGATGCGTGTCACGGCTTCCCCGCGCTGGTGCAGTTCTACAGCGGTGACCGTCTGGTATTCGCCCGGACCGCGGCGGAACCGACCAGAATCTGGCTATCCGCCGTCGGTGATTATTTGAATTTCGAAGCTGGAACCAACGCCGACGAGGCGATGCTGCTCACCATCAAAACGGGAAACGGTCAGGGCGGAGTAACCGGAAACGCCATCAGTTTTCTCGGAAATCGCAAGGAGCTGGTGATCGGCAGCTGGGCGGAGATCGGCAGTCTGAAACCGAAAGACGACAGCAACCCGCTCGCGCCGGACAACAAACAGTACCTTCCGCAGACCAGCCCGGGCGGAGCGGAGTTTCCGCCGCTGCCGATTAACGATGTTCTACTGTTCGTCCGCCGAGGGGGCGAGAATCTGATGGAGCTCTCCTACAACTACATGACCGACGGTTATCAGGCGCCCGATTTGACGATCCTCCGGCCGGAAATTCTCTCCGAAGGCGGCGGCATCAAATGCATGGCGATGGTTCAACTCCCCTACCCGGTTGTCTACTGCCTCCGCCACGATGGGGTAATTGCGACATTTACCTACAACCGTTCGGAGGAGGTGACCGCCTGGGCACGCCAGGTGACCGACGGCATTGTGGAATCGATCGCCGTCCTGCAGGACCCGAGCGGCTACGACAAGGTGTACGTGGCGGTCCGCCGCGGTGAGAGTATGAACATCGAGGAGCTCTCGCGCCGCGATGACGGCGACACCTGTTCCGGAATCTGGCTCGACGCGGCGAAACGGTTTTTATTCGAGGAGGCGGTCTCGCAGGTGACGGCGACGCACCTTGCCGGGCTGACCGTCTCGGCGGTGGCGGACGGCGTCGTATACTCCGGTCTTGAGGTTAGCGATTCCGGGGTGGTGACGCTCCCGGAGGAGGCGCAGGAGATCACGGTCGGTCTTCCCTATGTCTCTACGCTGGAAACGCTGCCTCTTGAGATCATGCAACCGCCGGAATCGACCTTCTCCGATTCGAAGAAAAACAGCTCGGTTCTGTTGAAATATTATCGCTCTTCCGGCGGCTCGCTCCGCAACTCCGGCAGCAGCAAGGAGCACGATCTGGTGTTCCGGCGGGCGGAGGACCTTGCAAACGGCCCGATTGAACTCAAGACGGGCACCAGCAAGGTGGTCCTGCCGGACCGGTTCGACTGGGAGCGCAGTGTGATCGCGGTTCAGCGGGACCCGTTCCCGCTGACAATCCTCGGCATGGTAAACGATCTGGAGGCGTATTGACATGGTGGAGGCTCGACCCTACGAAGAATCGAAACACTGGCCGATGCTGCGCAGCTGGCTTGCGGCGCGGCGCAGTGAGGCGGCGGCGGTTGCTCCGGAATTCTTCCGCACGCTCGGTGTGGTCGTCTACGTGGACAACATCCCGCGCGCGGCGATGTGGGGTTACAAGGGGGAAAACGTTCCGGCGGGTCGGATCGGCTGGGCGGTGACCAAGCCGGGAAACTCCGCGAAAATGAGTTTTGAAGCGCTCGGCGTCGCGCTGGAGGCGGTTCTGTATCAGCTCGACCGCTGCGGCTGCCGGATGGTGTTCGGCGGATTTGCGCCGCGCGGATTGAACAATCTGCTCGAACGGCACGGATTCATCCGGACCGGCGGCGGGGGAAATGGTTTTTAAGATGGAGGATCGGGGATGGGTTTGACGGCAATTATTCTCGGTGTGGTCGGCGCGGCGGTGGCTACGGCGACGGCGGTCACCAGCGCGGTAGGCGGCTACATGCAGGCGCAGCAGCAGGCGGATATGCTCGATTATAATTCGAAGCTCGCCGCGCGCAATGCGGAGCAGGAGAACCTGAATGCGGCGGCGGCGCAGGCGCGGGCGGCGGCCGCGGCCGATGCGGAGCAGCAGGAGTATCTTCGCAAAGAGCAGCTCGAACGGGAACAGAATGCCAAGCTGCGCAGTTACAACCTCGCTGTGGCCGGGGAATCCGGCGTCGGTTCTGATTCCGGTTCCAGTCTGCTGGTCGCGGTGGACAACGCGGTCAACGGCGAAATCAATGCGCTGGACATCCGCCGGATCGGCGAGAATTCGGCGAACAACATCCGCTATCAGGGGGAACTCAACGCCTTTGAACACAGGCTCAACGCCAGCCGGTACAGCGCGGAATCGAGCATGCTCTCCGCGCAGTCCTCCGCGGTCGAGAGTTCCGGTAAATACGGGCTGATTACCGGTCTCGCGACGGCGCCGGTCTCCGGCACGCTCGCAGGTGTGGAAACGGCGTGGAAATTCAGGTGAAAAATGGCAGGGGAAATTCGTATTGACAAAAAATTTTCCGGAACCGGCCACGCGGCCGAGGCTAATCTTTATCCGCGCGGAGTAAACACATTCCGCCGGACGATGGTTACGCCGTCTCCGGTGGCGGATTCTCTGCTCGGTACATCCTCTGTTCTGGACCGCGCCGGAAAGGCGCTCGATCGAATTTCCGGGCATATCGCGCAGATTCAGCGGGAGACCGACGACTACAACGACGATCTAGCGCTGCTGAAAATGAAAAACGCATGGCGCGAACAGCTCGCGAACATGGGGGGAGATTCGGAACACTTCGGAGCTTGATGAAAATTCTTCCCGGCTGCGGGAGGAGTTCTCGCAACAGATCCGGGAAAACGAAAATTTGAGCGACCGCGGGCGGCGGTCGGCGGAGATTCTGCTGGAAACCGCGCTCGGCGGCTACCGCGAAAAAGGCATTCTGCAAATCCGCGAGAATGCGAAGCGCGAATATCTCGCCTACGGGGAGCAGCAGTTCGACAAGGCGGTGGAGATGGGCGACGTCGAAACCACGGCAAAGTGGTACGATGATCTTGCTTCCCGCGGCGTCTTCCAAAAATTCCCGAAGGAGGATTACCTCTCCGCGCCGCGGCGAACGGCTATTTCAACAGCCCGGCGATTCAGAAGCTCGGCATTTCGGCTCTGGAAAAAGGAGATCACAAGTTTCGACGAACGCGACGACAAGGGGCGCTCGAAGCAATTCCCCCTGATCCAGCGGCGCGACGCCGACCGATTGCGCGAAAAACTGCGCGCGCGGCGGGCGGAGCTGATCAACCAGGGCGCGGACCGTCTGGCGGAGCTGACCGCCTCCGGCAAGCTGGATGCGCGGACGGTCGAGGAGCTGTTTCTCGACGGCACGATCAGCGCGAACCAGTACAATGCGTCTCTCCGTTCGCTCGCCGACGCGGGAGGCGCGTTCACGGCGGGAGGCGAAGCAGCAGGAGGCGGAGGCACGGCAGGCGACGCAGGCGCGGCGCAAGGCGGAGTATGACAAGCTCGCTTTGGAACTCTTCCACGTAGAGCCTTACGGGATGCCGGACCAGCAGAAACTCCAGCGCGCCGACTGGGAGGAGCGGCTTGCCGCTTCGGACCTCGACGACGTGCAGCGGCTCAATTTGCATGAGCGGCTCAAGAAGAAATTTCAGGGCGACAGCAACCCGTTTTCCACTCCGGCCGGGCGGGTCGTCAAGAAACATCTCGACACGCTGCTTGAAAAAAATAAGCTATCCTACGACCCGAACGGGCTTTTCAACGAGGTGAACTCGCCGGAATTTCAGGCGGCGCGCTATGTCGAACTGGTCGACTATGCGGAGGATGCGCTCCGCCGCGGCGACAGCGTCGACGTGGTGCTTGAAAAGGTGAACCAGCAGGTGGAACTGCTCAACGACGCAAAAATCCAACGGATTCTGACGCCGCAGGCCAGCACCATGCCGCCGGACGCGGTCCGCCAGCTGCGGGACAAAAACAACGGCAGAATCATTTACCAGTTGCGAAACGGGGGGTACCGTTATGCCGATTGAGCTTACCGAAGAGTATGTCAAAAACAATGCGGTTCCGCTTGATGAAGCGCAGCCGGAACTTACGGAGGAGTATGTCCGGGCGAACTGCGTCACGGAGCAGGAGTTCCGCGGCGGCGCGCCGGTATTCGGCCGGCCCCAGCTTCGGCAGTCGTTTCTCGGCAGTGACCCGCTCGCATTCGAGACGGACCCGGAACAGCGGAAACGGCTGGAAGAAACAATCGCACTTTCCGCCAATCCGGAGCAGAGCCGCAAGCGTGCGGCGCTGGCCGCCTATTTCAGCAACGGAAGCCGGGATCAGCTCGGTTTCGCCTATGAGAACATCCACAGTTTCATCAGGATGTACCACGGAAAGATACCATGTATAGGTGACAAGCAATTGTCGGAGTAGAAAAGAACTCCTTTGTCGAGTAACTTTGGAAATTTACTCAAACCAAATTACCGAAAAAGGAGCTCAAAAATGCAGAGAAAAGGTAATGCCATTCGCAGTGAAAGTCAAGTCAAGAACCAGATAAGTGTCGGAATTGATATGGGAGGCAGTCTCTGGGCAACAGCCGTTCAGGACTGGGAAGCGGGAAAAATGAGTTATTACGGTCTGAAAGACAAGGTTGATCAAAGCAAAGAGGATCGCGTGTTTGAGCTGGTCACAAATTTGCTTCATAGTGGCAAACGCGTAGATGTTTTCTATGAAGCAGGTCGCTATGGCTACTGGCCAGCTCGTAAGTTGATTGCACTTGATGCGAATGTTCATATCCTTCCGATCAACAAGTTGAAAGTGATTATGAGTGGAAAGACGATCAAGACGGACAAACTTGATGCAAAATTCCTTGCCGCCTTGCACCCCTCGGATCATATACCAACAGTTTACATCCCGTCCTTGGAAGAGGAAGGTCGTCGGGATGCGGAACGAGAATGGGATCGTATCAAAAATCAATAGATCGCGTAAACGCTCAAATGATTTCTTTGATAGAACGCACACCGTTGCCAGGTTTTAAATCACACCGGACGGCGGTAGAGTGGCGCAAGGCAATTAGAAAATGGTCGAAATTGCCGGAATGGGCAGAATGTCCCAGCTTGTTGTTGCTTCGGCTTCCCAATTTGCTTGCCGAACTGGAGTTGTTCGAGAAAGAACTGGCTGATTGGAAACAGACCATCCAGAAATTCCAGAATCACGATGAAGAAACTTCCAAACAAAATGGCAACACTGATTCGACGGCAGAAACGGTCAGAAAATTGCAACAGTTTAAAGGTGTCGGAGATCGTTTGTCACGGCACTTGCCTTGGGAGATCGGAGATTTTCACCGTTTTGCCACGGGAAAACAATTTGCCGCATTTTTCGGATTGACACCATGTCCATATGCCAGTGGGACAATGAAAAGAGATCAGGGAATCAGCAAAGCAGGACGCAAAAGTCTGCGAAAAATGGCGATTGAATGTGCATGGCTGTGGTATCGCTGGCAACCGGAAAGTTGGTTGACAAAAAATGGAAAGACCGCCTTGCGCAAAAAGGACGTAGTCGGAGAACCGCCATTGTCGCGCTCGCGCGTCAGTTGATGGTTGCGTTGTGGCGATATGTGGTTAAAGGCGAAGTTATTGAAGGGGCGATTATTAACAAACCAATTGCAGCATAAGTTTATGGTGAATCAACTCGTTTCACCTCCTGGTCTTCGAAAGATGCCGTAGGAAAGGTTGAGAAATTCACCGCCATTTTAAGGAGAACGAAAGGATATTTTTGAACATAGAGGCTACTCGACAAAACTCTTGGTTGCGGATTGCATCCGACACCTTAAGACAGAGGCTTCGAATTCACACGTTTTTCGCATGTGGCATATTATCGGCGAATGTCTGGAACGTTCGCGGTCGATGGAAGGTTGGGAACGATGGCTTACCCGCTGCCGGTGTGAAGTGCTAGAAAATATCTTTTGAAGAACAGAAACAGAGATACAATAAGTTTTGATTTTAGCAAAAACGACACCTATGGTTACATGGGTAAGGGGAATTACGCTTCGAATATAAGAAAAACTGGAAAAAAGTTACAAAAGTGGCTTGACAAAACCTAACATGGAAGGAGATGAGCATTGACGCGTCGTTTGCCGACATCGCCTCGATGCTCTCCGAACTCCCGGAAAGCGCCTCGGCCGCGCCGCAGAAAGAGCCGGAACAGCCGGGCGGGCTCTTCTCCTATCTCTCCGGAGTGGGCGGCGCCGCGCTGTGGGGGTGGGCCCGGTACTGGAACAACACCGGGCTCGGGCTGGTCGATACGGTGAATCTGGTAAGCGGCGCCTATGGCCGGTATGAAAAACGGCGCGGGAAGGCGGTGCGGGATATGGAGTTTTTCCGCAACGCCTATTTGAACAGCATCCGCGGCGAACTCGCACTGGTTCCGGAGGAGAATCAGGCGAAACGGCGACTGCTGGAGCGGAAACTTGCCGCGGTTCAGTCGATCTACGACGCCAGAATCCGAGAAGAGAAGGAAGCGCCTACGCTGCTGGAAATCCACCGCCAATTCTACAGCGACATCAATCAGGATATCGACCGAAGGCTGGAGGAGGCGCGGCAGAAATACCATACAGGAAAGACATTGGAAGAACAGTGGCGGGAGGGGAGCTGGGGGATCTCTTCGCCGAATCCTTCGCGGTTGCGGTTGATAATTTTGCGCTTTCCTGGATCCCGCAGTCTGTCAGCTATCTGCTCGGCGGATCGGCTCTTTCCATGGGCACGCTGGTTTCCTCCTCGATGGGGGACCGGATCAATCAGGTTTCGGAACTTGGCTGGAGCCCGGCGCGGGTGACCGCTTCGGCGCTTATCTATGGCGCTGCTGAGGCGGTTCCTGAATTTTTCCTCGGCAAAATCCCGATTTTCAAGCGGCTTTTCGGCGACGGCGCACCGAAAGGGAAGATCGCGCGCGGACTGTGGCGGAACGCCGCCAATCTCGGGCGGGAGATGCTCTCGGCCGGAACGAAGGATACTTGCGGCGAATTGGTTACCTTCCTTGCGGAGAAAGTTCAGGACGGCGTCGAGGGGGTCAATACGCCGGGCGGCAAACTGTTGTGGGAGATGAGCGCCGACGAGGTGCGGGAGTTCGCGCTGGAAGGGCTGGCGGAGACGATCGTCGGCTCGATGGGGACGGCCGGACCGATGGGCGGAGTTGCCGCATTCCGCGAACAGCGGACACTGCGGGCAATCGATGCGGAGAAACACCGTCTGCTCAACCTGGCGGAGGAGCGGCGGAACGAACTCGCCGCCAAAGAGGAGCTCACCCCGGAGGAGCAGGCGGAGGCGGTCGCGCTCGACCTGGTGCTCGACGCCGCCAACGAAGAGGCGGCGGCGCAGGTGGTCAATCAGGTGGATGCGGCGCGGCAGGAGGCGGCGGCGCCGGAGAACCGCGAAAAGATCGGATCGCCGATTCCGGAGGAGGAACTTTCTCTGGAGGAGCTGGCGGAGGCGGCGGCAAACAGTCTCAAACTGTACAAAACGCTCCGGCACAATCCGCTGGATACGGTCACGCGTCTGCGCGAGGTGATGCGGCTCTATCGCTTCGACAATGTGGAGATCGTGGACCGGCCGGAGAGTTTCAGCGAAGCGGCGCTCGACGCGATTGCGCGGCACGGTTTTTCTCCTTCGATGGTGCGCGGCTTCTACGATTCGGCCAGCGACACGGTGTACTTCAATGCGGCGCGGCTGTCGCCGTCGGAGGTGCCGGGGGTGGTGTTCCACGAGCTGGTGGCGCACAAGGGGCTGCGGGGAGGTTCTCGCGCCGGAGGCGTTCCACTCGATGCTCGATTCGGTCAGCAGCCGTCACGGCGGCGAGGCGCGTTTCCGCGAGATCGCGGAGCGCTACCATCTCGATCTCGATACGGAGAACGGCAGGCGCGAAGCGGCCGAAGAGTACATCGCTCATCTGGCCGAGGAGAGAAATGAAGCGTTGAAACCGTCGTGGTGGCGGGAGTTTCTGGCGCAGGTGAAACAGCTTCTCCGCCGTCTGCCCTATCTCGACCGCGTCCGCTGGAGCGACCGCGAAATCGAAGCGCTGCTGCGCCGTTCCGCCCGGGCGCTGCGGCGGAGAAGCCGCGCCGGGAGAAATGCGGAGATCGGCACCAGAAATTGGTTGCGATTCTCCAGTTCATTGATCAATGATCCGGAGGGAGGGAAAGCGTTTCCCAAGCGGAAGGCATCCACCTATGCCGAAGCGAGAAATCATTTGCGGTCATTGCAGGGGAAGACCTTTGTAAATGCAGATTCCCAAGATGAGGCGAAACTTTCTTTAAATGGAATTAACAAACTGCTCTCGAACAAGGCAAGAGAAAAAATCAAACGCCAATGGCTTTACCAATGCGGAACATTTTGAAGCAATTTCCAACATTGATCGTCTGTATGAAAATGCAGTTCTTGTAGAAAGGCGTGAAGATCGCAAAGGGAGTGAACATATTCGTTCCATTAAGCGATTTGCCGCGCCGTTCTATACAGGGAAAACTTTTGCGGAAGCGTATATTACGGTAAAAGAAATTGTAGAAGATGGGAATCGGATCTACTCGCTGGAACTGGATGAATTGAAAAAACCGTCAGCGGTCAACCAAGGTGGTTCGCCTGATCGGATACCACGCCCCGCCGACGGGACCCCCCGGACACCGTCGCGGATACGACCAAGCAGTATCCAGTGGCCGGGAGCTATAACAAGCTACTCGATAAAACGGAAAAATCAAGGGCACTTCTTGAAAAAAGAAGAAAAAAATCCAAATTTTCCATCATCGGCGAGGAGGGGGCGGCCGCCGCGGCAGAGTGGTACGGCAGGCAGGATGCTGAAATGTGGAAAATGCTCGGTCTCGATCTCTCCACGCAGCAGGGAAACGCCATAAAGAGGCTTGAGGATCTTTCCGTGGCAAAACGGATGGCGGAAGCCGGGAAGGAGGCCGAAACCATCAAACTTGCCACCGGCTGGGAAAAGGGCGCGGACGGCAAATGGCGCACCGAAACCGACGACAACTGGCAGTTCTCTCCGGAGTTCCTGCGTCTGGAATCGTATGAATCGCTGCCGATTGACCGCTGTATTCAGGAGGGAACGGAACTTTTCTCCGCCTATCCGGATCTGCGGAAATTCAATGTCCGGCTCTCCACATCGTTGGAGATGCAGCAGTCGAAAGGCTGGTTTGACCGGGATGAGCATGAATTCGTTCTGCTGCAGGACGGGATTCCCGCAATGAAGAAAAACACTGATCCATGAGATTCAGCACTACATTCAGGAGCAGGAGGGATTCGCGCCCGGCGGAAATTTGAACACCGCCTCCCGGCTGGCGGCAACCGGAAATTACAGTTCGACCGAACTTGCCGACGCCTACCGGAAATTCCATGACAATGTGAAGCTCCTTCCCGGTGATCTGTATGAAAACATCGGCCGGGTGTTGCATGAGGATTCCTTCCGGAACTTCCGCGACGTTCTGGGCGAGGAGCTCGGCGAACTCTGGGGCAGCGGAGAGACCGCGATTGATTTCATGCGCAACGCCTACGATTCGAGCAACCGCGAAACGTTCCTGCAGATCTATGAATCGGAGCTGGAAAAGGCGAAGAAGGGACACCCGGACGCATTTTCCCTTTATCGCCGTCTTGCCGGAGAAGTGGAGGCAAGGAATGCGGAGAAGCGCTCCGGCCTGTCGCTGGAAGAGCGGCTGCGCACTCTGCTCGCCAATACCGAAGATGTTGCCGAACAGGATAAAATCTATCTGGAAAAAGAATACGGCTGATCTCCCGCTTTCCCGCGAGGGAGGAGGGTGCGGCAAAAGATGTGAAGCAGGTGGAATGGCTGGATCACTCCCGCTATCAGGAAAATACCATGCTTGCGGCGGATGCGCCGATTCCTGTTGTCACGATTGCCAGAAAGTGGATGACCGTCTCCGATGCGGAAGCCGTGATTGATCGAAAAATAAAAACAGAATCATGGAAAGTTTTTCATCCAGCAACCTGAACAAAAAATGCCGATTCAGGTTGTTACACATGCCTCTCTGGATGAAGCGAGTTCTGAAAAGGCGGTATCGGAAACGATTTCGGATGGAACTTCCCGGAAATTCATGCCGCTGCTCTGTGCAATCTGGAGGAACTTCTGCAGCATGCCCGGCTCGGCGTGAGCCATCGGGACTGGCATGTACATGCCAAAAATCAGATCAGAGGTGTGAACCGGGAAACCGCATTGCAGATTCACCGATTTTATGTCGGCATGAGATACGGGGGAAGCCATTTACGGAGTAAAACTGACAGTACGAGAAAAGCGAAACGGCGATACTGTCTTTTATACTCTGGAAGCGCACGATCTCAATATACAAGAAATAACCCCGGATACCGAAGCATCCGGGGGTGGCGTGGCGAAACCGGCTTTACCCGCTGAGACGCCAGTGATCCAATTTAATGCGTTTTTTTGAAAAATTCAAGCCGATTGTCGATCTTTTAGGCTTGAAATATAAAGAAATGTATCCGGATGTCCTCTTCTCGGAATCCGGTCAGGCGGAGGAGCTGGCAAACCTGATGGCCAAGCGGGTTGCGCCGATTATCCGCGACGCCGGCGGGCGCGATTCCGACGTGCGCGAGGAGGTGCGGACACTGCTTTCGCAGGAGGGGTTCGACCTCTCCGACGCGGAACTTGAGGAGATCATCAAGCGCGCGCAGCAGCAGGTGCGGCGGTTCCGCAGTCTGCTGCGCCTCACCGAGGAGAATGATTATATTCGCGCCACCGACCCGTGGATCGCCACATTGCAGGACGTCTACAGCACAAATTTCAAAATCTCGACCGCGGGAAAATACGCAACGGAGGATTTCTCCGGCACCTGGATCGGCAAGGATGGCGGCGTCGCCCCTGATGAGGCGGCCCGCACCCTCTCCGCCGCATTCGGGCAGGAGATCACCGACGACGATGTGGTCGATCATTTCCGCTACCTCAAGCGGCGGGATCTTCTCGCCAGACGGCGGGAGGAGAACAGGGCGATGGAGGAGGCGCTGCGCGAGGAGGAGCGGCTTCACGATATGGAGCTCGCCGAACAGATTCTCGCGGGGGAATTCCTGTTCGACGATGAGTTCATCGGCGCAAATCCGCGGGTGGCGAAAATGGTCCGCGACATGGTTTCCCCGGCGAAACCGGGGGAGCCGCGCGCCGACTGGGCGACGGTCCGCGCCGCGCTCGGGCAGGAGAATCCGCAGGAGTTTGCCAAAGGGTACTTCGAGGGGCGCGAAGCGGGGCGGCAGGAGTACCGCGAACGGCTGCGCGAGGCGCGCAAAAACACCACCGACATCCGCACGCTGCAGGAGATCGCCACCCGCGAGGTGCGCCGGGTCCTGCCGGAGGAGCTGCAGGGCGCCTTCCTGAAACGGATCGCCGAACTGGGGAAATTCCGCGCGGAGCCAAGCCCGGCCTATCCGCAGGGCCGCCGTGCCTACGAGCTGGATAAACTCATCCGCGACATCAACAGTTACGAAATCCGGAGCCGGATCATCGCGCTCGCCGACCGCTACACGGCAAAGCGCAACTATAAGGGGATTCCGGTTTCGATTCTGGAGAACATGCAACGAGAGCTCGACGAAATCCGCACGGTGCTCCGGCTCTCCCCGGCGGCGGTCGCCTTGAAGATCGCGGAGAATTCCGCGACAATCGAGGCGCTGGAACAGACCGGAGCTTCGGCCGACAACATAGAGGAACTGAAGACTGCGGATGTTTCGATTGACCGGATAAAACAGCTGTACCATGAAAACATGGTCCTTTCCACCTTCGGCAATCTGGGCGGTAAATCTCCGCAGGAGCTGGAACAGGCGATGGGCGCGCTGGAACTGGTCATCAGCACCGGCAAGCTGCGATTTGCGGAAAAGCTCGATAAACGGCAGGGAGCTGATCGGAGACATGCGGCTTCGCGCCTTCGACGAGGCGGGCAATCAGGGGGAAAAGGCGCGGACGCTCCCCGACGGAATGGTTACCAAACAGACCGGTCTGCGCACGCTGCTCGACTGGGTCAGCCTGAAATCGGGAAAGAAGTTCGAGGACACTTTTTCCGGGGAACTGATGCGGCGGGTGGATGACGCGACGGAGGAGGAGAAAACCCGGCTTCGCAAGATGCAGAAATCGTTCGACCGGCTTCTGGAGCAGATCGGCGTCAAAACGCTGGGCGAGAAGATGGAGTTCTTCCGCGAACTGGGGCGGAAGGAGGAGAAAACCGGCGTCCACCGTCTGGTCTACATCAGCAAACGGGCGTTCCGCAAGGATGCGAAATCGCTGCGCGCCGTCCGGCGGCGGCCGTCGATCCGGCGACCGATTACGGTGGGACTGGCGCGGAAGTTTCTCGCCGACCACGATTCCGGCGAAGCGCCGATGGCACACTATACGGCGGAATTTCTGCGGCTGCAGCTGGCGGCCATCGATGCCGGGGTCAAGAAGGAGATCAAAATCAAGGGGATGGATGCGGAAGAGGGCGCTTCCGTCCGCCTGGCGCAGGATATGGAATCCGAAGAGAGGGTCCTGCTGATCGAGCCGGTGTCCCCGGAGGAGGAACAATCCATCGATGTGGAGATTCCTCTCACCCGTGATGCGGCGATGCAGATCTGGCTTCACTGGCAGCAGCCGGATGTTCGCGCCGGGATGGAGTGGAACGGCTGGAGCGCGGAATCGATCCGGCAGCTGGAGAAATTTCTCGGGGAACGCTACCTCACTCTCGCGAAGGGGCTTCGCTCGCTGATCGCGGAGGGGCGGCAGGAGCTCAATGCGAGAGTGGAGGAGTTCTACGGCGCCGGTCTGCCGGAGAATCCGAACTATTTCCCGGCGAAACATCTGGAATCGCTGGGGAAGGAGATCAAATCCGACACGCTGCTCGGTTCCGAATACGGCCAGATGCCCATCTCCCCCGGCTTTCTGATCGCGCGGAAATTCCACCTGCTCGACGTGGATTCCGACGGCACGGCCATCGGGTCGTTTTTGAGCAACCAGATGCAGGCGGCCCACTTTCTCGCCTTCGGCCGGGTGATCCGCGATGCGCGCGCCGTCTACAACGACCGGGATGTGCGCGAACGGATTATCGCCGAATACGGCCGCGACGTCTTCGAACAGCTGATCGACCGGATCAACATGCTCGCGCGAGGCGGACGGCTGACGCCGGACGGCGTGCAGATCCTGACCCGGCTGTACAAGGTTTGGGTTCCTGCACAGATCGCCATCAACGATGCCAGCGTGGCAAAGCAGATCGCCGGTGTGGTCAACTACATGAACGATATTCCGGCCGGCGCGTTTTTCCGCGGATTTGCCGATGCGAACACGAAGAGCGAACTTTTCCGGCGGTTCATCGCCGACAGCAAGGTGCAGGAATATCTCGCCAACCGGATGGAGGGCGGATTCGACCGGGATTTGAGCTACCTTCTGAATTCGAATCGCAACATCGAGAACTACAATCCGCTCGCGTCGGCGATTATCGAGTACGGCACCATGCCGACCCGGCTTGCCGACAAATGGTGCACGGTCCGCGGCGGTTTCGCGGTGTTCCAGTACCACTACAACGAGGTGCTGAAACGGACCGGCAACGAGCGCGAGGCGTGGGACACTGCGGTTCGCATGTGGCGGCGTTCGACCGATGAGACGCAGCAGAGCGGCTCGCTCAAGGATCAAAACCTTTATCAGTCGATGGGAGGATGGGCTCGGTATCTTACCGTGTTCATGTCGGCGCCGATTCAGATGATGAACCGCGAATTCATTGCGGTGAACCGGATGCTCGCCGGAACCGGGGAGCGCCGGGCGGAGGCGCGGCGGATCTCGCCCGGGTGGTGTTGATCAACCATCTGGTCTGCCCGTTCCTGATGGAGGCGCTGACGCAGTTTTTCCGCGCCGGATTCGAATGGGATGAATATGAGTTCGGCAGTTTCCTCACCGGCTTTCTGCTCGGGCCGGCCGAGGGATTTCTCTTCTTCGGGAAGCTCGCGCGGGCGCTTGGCGACCGCCTGACCCGCTCCGGCGGATGGCAGCAGACCTATCAGGCTGTGCCGATGCTGGACAGCGCGATAAATGCATTCGACAGATTGATGAAGATCGCCGATTTCGAGGGATTTTGATTCCGACGACTGGATGAAAACAATCAAGGCGGCAGGGGATATTACGATGGCGGCCGGAAGCATGCATCCGGCCGGCGGGCTGGTGGCCGCGGTCGGCGGCGCGGTTTCCTCCACCGTCCGGGAACTGCGCAGAATTTTCAGAATTGCGGAAACTGTCAAATAAGGAGGTTTTGAAATGTCGGTTGCGGAAATTACGCCGATTGAACGGTACACCGGCGACGGGAAACAGACGGAATTTCCAGTCGGATGGAGGTTCAACCACCCTTCGCACCTGAAACTGGTCAGCTCCACGGCGCGGCTGCTGGTGCTCGGCCGCGATTATCAGGTCGTCGATCAGCAGGTGGTTTTCAATGAGCCGCCTGCGGCGGGGGAGATTATTGCGATTCTGCGCGACACGCCGAAAGAGCGCTCTGGCGATTACGACGAAACCGGCAGCATTCCCGGGTCCAGTCTCAACTTCAACTACGACGCGGCAATTTTGATGATTCAGGAGCTGGCGGAGGAGTTGAGCCGCTGCGTGAAGGGGTCTGCGACGAACCCGAACGCTTCTGACGAGGATTACTACATCAAGCGCTTTGTCGAGCTGTTCGAGGAGATCAAAAAGGTTCGCGAGGAATTGCAGGGGATGCGTGAAGAAATCATGCAGGACCTCGAAGACGGCGCAGAAAACATCGGGTCAATGATTAATTCCTCCCTGACACGAATCGACAATCTGCTTGCGGCAATCGGTGATCTGGAGGACCTCGTCGAACGGGTCGAGAATCTCGATGTCGATTGTCTTATGCCTCCGGTTTCGAAAATAACGCCTGAAAATTCAGGGAACCCGGTCATCGCAAATTATCCGATGGGGTCCATGGATTCGGCGCACCGGGTTGTATTGGAATTCAACGACGCGAACAATTTGTTCTACAACAACGGCCCGGCGCTGGTCTACGGAGGAACCGGCGGAAATTTTATCGATCTGGGATGGGCGAGGTCGCCGGGCTGCCTTAAAATCACGCAGGAGAGCGAGGCGATAGAGTTCAAAATCGACGAGAGCTCGTTCGGGTCGATGAACCGCAGCAATTCGGTCAACGCCGAGGACTATCTCACGGTGAGTTTCCGCTGCCGGTTCAATGAGGTTCTCCCGGAGGGTCGTCGCAGGTCTCTGCTTGAGCTGTGGAGTGAAAATTGTGTTGACTACTGGAGCCGTGATCTGTACGGTCGGCTTGTTCTGACAATGGCATGGATTTCCCCCGGTCTGTTGCAGTTTGAAATGTGGAATAATAACAACGCTCCGGGGTGATGTGGGCAAACGCCAGACTTTCCGGGTTGTTCGACGGCGCGTGGCACCTCGTCGAGTGGCGAATCCGTCCGGGAGACAATTTCACCAGCAAAACCCTTCCGGGGCAGGCGCTATGGCTTGACGGTACGTACATTCCACCAACCTACTACGATTATCCTACGTGGAGGATTTCCAGTTACGGGGATTTGCGGATCGGGCTGGGCCGGGGGTATCATCCGAAGGCGGCGGAGGCGGAAACAAATACGTTCAGCGGCCGGGTGCAGACCGCAATCTTCGAACAGTGGTGTCCCGGGCGATTCGACGAGTTCACGATCAGCACGATTCGGCGGCATGAGAACAAGGAAAATTACGAACCTTCTTCCGGTCCGCTGGTTGGCGGCGGAGCAGGATATGTGATTTCCAGTCAACCGCTGGGGGCATTCCCAGTAAAAGTCACCGGCGCCTCGGATACGGCAAAACTCACGTGCGAGGTCACGAATTTGACGCTTGCGTCAGATAGCATTGGCAGCTGGAATCTCAACGGAAATCCATATCCCGCCGTCTACCATTTACGGACTGCCGAACCGGCGAATGTGTTCGCGCTGTTTCGCCCGTTCTGCGTTCTCGGGTTCGGCAGTGAGGACTGCACGAAGCTGGCATGGCAGGAGGTTACTCCGACGGTGAGTTTCGATGTTTATTCCCTCCTTTACAACAAGGGGGGCGGATGTGGACCGGTCCTATGAGATATGCGGCGGCTCCGTCTGGAGTCACACCAAGGGGCAGACCGGGTATCGCTGGAACACCCGGTGGAACGTTGGAATTTCATCGAGCAGCTACTACTACGGGCTGAAGGAGAACTGGGGCCACCCTCCGCTTCGGGTGGAGTGCCTTCTTCCGGATGAGGTGATTCATTCAGGGTTCATCACCGGGGAGATGCGTCACGGCGCCAGCTACGGTAAGCATCTGCGCGGCTGGAGGTTCGGGGGGCAGGAATTTATATTCATCCCGCAGCTGCTGGTCGGCTCGCGCCGGGCGAAGGATTCCGGCGGCGCGTCCGGGATTCGCATCATGGTCTCTCTCTGGTTCAGACCGGCGGTGGACGGACCGACTGAACAGCAGACGTTGCTGTATGAACGAAACATGGGCGGACAGTTCAGCATCCAGCAGATCGGCTCGACAATCCGCATTACCGTCTGCGGCAATTACGGGATTGGCGCTGCGGCGTTTTTATCGGTCGATCTGAATGCGGTGAACACGCTGTTCGATGGTACGTACCACCACGTTCTGTTTATGGCAGACCACGATCTGGCCCGTTACCGCGCGGCGCTGGATGGGGTTGTCTCGATGGGGAATATTGAACATAACGGATCTCTTCCTGCCATCGCGGCGCTGAATGAGGAGTATATTTACTGGGACACCTACAGTTACAGCGGCATGATTCATCGCTACACCTGCATCGGCGCGATGCCGAAAGACGGCCATTGGGGGCAGGACACGGGAAATCAGCAGAATTACCCGATGGAGCAGTTTTACCAGGGTGATCTCGATGAATTTGTTTCGTGGGCAGACCCGGAAATTAAAACCGATCAGGAGTTCTCGCAGGTTGCAGAATGGCTCTGGAACGGCGGGAACGGTTTGTTCTTCCCGGGGAATTCTGGCGCATTGACGCAGTCATATGTTCCGGCAGTCGGAGACATGGGGGTGGTGATGGGCGGAGTGTTTCTCCCTACCGGAACAACCCTCGCAAATGCGATTGCGAAAATTGGCAGCAGTGGAGAATCGGACGATCCAAATCAATTTACCGATGACCCTGTATCCAGTCCGATTGACGATGACCCGTACAATACGTCACACGGAACCGCGGTGATTGACGCCTGGACGGGTGATATTCGTTTCATTTGTCATCGTGAATCCTCTCCGTTGAATTACAAATGTGAACATCCGGTTCTGAAAAGCAATCCAGCAGGGGCTCCGACTATTGAAAAAGAGACATACATTCATAATTTTTGGTCTCTGATCTGATGCTGCTCTATACGGAGGGGTTGATCACTCGCGCGTCTGGTGCGGCACCGGCTCGATTACTCATACCGAGACAAAATATGACGCAGAAAGTGGAACATTTGTTCAGACGACTACCGAGAAAAAAGTTGTTGACGCCGTTCTTTCGTGGAACATCGAGGAAATGACGTGGCAACTGGTTCTGACGCAAACGGAACCGGACGTTCTGGAGGTCCCCGTATCCATTGAGGAGGTAACAGGAGGAGACGGCGAGGTAGTCGATTATAACGTTACCTATACGGAGCAGACCTGCACCCGGAAAATGGTTCTCACCAGCGAATTGCCGGTTTCTGACCGCTGGACCGGTATTCACTGGGCATCGCCGGATGCGCAGGAGCCCGATTCGATCACGGGGGATTTCACCACGTTCATTGTGGAAAAACAATAACAGGAGGTAAAATATGAAATTCAGAAATCGTTATGGGGTAATCACGACGGCGCAATGCGAACCTGTTCCAGAACGCTGGGAGACGACGGGCAACGTGACCTACATCGGCTATGGAGGTGACGTTACCCAGCCGATGGCGATTCATAAAATCGAGGAGACCGAAACAGGCGGAACCAGAAAAATGGCATGGGGTATCTGGTCCGAACGTGAGAATCTCGAATATATCAGCGTCAATCAGAATTTTGTCATCGGAGGACTAAATGAGAGCGAAACTTGACAAACTTACCGGTAACCTTCGTGAATCCGACCTTCCGTCCGGGGTTGATCTCCCGGCGATGCAGCAGCAGGCCCACCGGCATGATAATAAATCCGTTCTGGATAAATTCAGCGAAGCTGACGGGAAACTGCTGTTCGACGGGGCGGCGGTTGGCGGGGGGGAAGGAGGCGGCTCCGGAGATGCTGATCTCTCCAACTACTACACCAAAACCGAGATCGACGCGAAGTTCGGCACGTTTGAAGCGGTGGCAAACGCAGTAATTGGGGAGGCGTAACATGGCACTGTCTGACGTTCTGAACAATCTCACCGGCGCGCGGGATTCTCTGGTGACGGCGATCAACGGCAAGGGCGGTTCGCTTGCCGCCACGGCGACGCTGCGGGGAGTGCGCGGAGGCGGTGAAAAACCTCACGGCGGGCGGAGGAGCAACCTCTGCTGAAACCATTCCGGGACAGTTGTTTTACGCCTCCTTCTCGGAAGACTCCGAACGTGTGGAAAGCGGTCAGATTATGACCAAAATCGGCACACCGCAGTTTGTGATGGAGGATGGCGTCTCGTGCGTCAACCTTCAAAACGTTGTATTCCAGGTTGACTATCCGGTATTCAGCAAGGGCCATCCGTTTACAATCAGCTATTGGGGAAAACGTCCCGAGCAAGAATCGGCCTCAAACCCGTGCGTGTTAGGACAAGGGGTTTTCAGTGGCTATGGTATAGTTTCTATAATACATAGTTCCTCAGGGTTCGATGCATCAAACGCTCAATACTGGACGGAATGTCCGGTTGCTGATCCAACCATTTTTCACCACTATGTGGTAACGTATGACTCTCGCTACAAAATGTTTGTTGATGGGGAAAAGCTTGCTGAAAGCGAAACGGAATTCACCCTCAATATCCAGAGCAAACCGACGTATATAGGGGCGGAGGAGGCAACGGTAAGAGGGGCAATATTTTATTTAGCAAACCTGAAGATTTTCACCCGGGTTCTCTCCTCCGACGAGATTGCGCAACTGTACGGAGAATTCCAGAACAGATGAAACCAGCGATGAAAACCATTTTGGCGGAATACGAACAGACTTTTTTCCGGGGCTTGGCTACGCAAAACTCCGTGGCGAAGCATTGAGGTCAGAAGCATGACCGGTGTCGAAGGAAAGGTTCAGGCGATGTACTCGGCCCTCTTCAACCGTCTGTATGTCGCGCCGGACAAAAGCGCTCCGGTCTGGTTCGGCAGCGTCGTCCATGAACTCCGACACGCTTACCAGCGGCACCGGTTCGGGCTTCTGCTCTACATGCTGCTGAAAATCATTCGCCCGGTTGTGGAGCGACCTGCGAAACAGGCAGAGCTTGACGCAACCGCGTGGATGTGCAGAAAGAAAGAAGAAGAACACGAGAAAACATTGAGGGAAAGGATGGGTTGCCAATGACGATCAAAGAGCTGATTCAGAAGGCGAGGAAGTTGCGTCTGGAAAACGTCGAAATCCTCGATCGGTATTCGGTTGAGGAAATTTCGGTAATCTACAACGGCATCGGACCGGACCGGTTCCCGGAGGCGCTGCGTGAGTTCCTGAACACGCTCCATCCGACGCTTCAGGTTGTGGCGTTGATCCACGATCTTGAGTATTATGAGGGAGGCACGCGAGAGCAATTCACTGCGTCGAACGAGCGTTTCTATCGGAATGGAAAAACGGCAGCCTTCGCGGAGTACGGATGGTATGATCCCCGCCGTTATCTGGTCTGGAACAAGGCGCGGCAGTTCCGCAACCTGTGCGAACTGTTCGGCTGGTCCGGCTGGACGAAACCGGAGGGAGTGTCCGAATGAGCGAAGGATGGGCGATTGCGCTGCTTTCCGGAGCTCTTCTGGTGATGACCTCGGTGCTGACTTGGGTGGCGGCGGAACTGCGGCTGCTGCACAAGTCTCTCCGGGGTTTTGTCGAGAAGTCGGACTGCCGGGAGGATATGGGAAAGCACTGTGACCGGTTGGATAAGCTGGAAAAGAAGGTGGAAGAGAACAGCAAGTTTGTCGCTGCGGTGCAACAGTATCATGAGATGATCGGGGTTCCGATCGTGAAGGCAAAATAACAGGAGGAGGTTTCTATGAGTGAAAATGTGGTGAAAAATGCGAAGTCTACAGTCGCTGCTGCGGCTACTTCCGCCCGGTGACGAACTGGAACAGAGGCAAGCAGGAGGAGTTCCGAGAGCGGAAGCATTTCAAAGTCACCGGCGTCCTGCTGGCGCTGCTGGCCGCGCTGTTGCTCCCTGTGCTGACCGGCTGCGCGATGGTGGAGGCCGTCACTGATTCGACGAAGGAGAAGAGCATTGCCGCGGGCAGCGACACCTGGGGCGGCGGCGTGGAGGCGAAGACTGCGACAGCAGACTGCCCGGTACCGGGGTTCGAATGCTGGTTCGGCCGCCGGAAGGTCTGGTATGCGAGTGTGCGCGACCGGGCGACTGGACAAGCCGCCGCGGAGATCGTCCGGGCGTCGAATTCGCCCCTTTCGGTGACGGCAGCCGCCGACGGCCTGACCGCCGAGAATGCAAACGGAGAAAAAACGATTGATTTTGTTTCTCCGACCTCCGGGCGCTCCACGCGGGGCGCCCGTTTTTTATCCGCTTTTTATCCCTTAATTACCCATATAAATGAATAAAACCAACAAAAGGCGACAAAACTATCAAAATACATTTTTCAAGAAAAAAGTTGTAATTAACTTATATTATGTTTGTTAAATATAAAAGAAACTTGTAAAATTAAATTTCATATTCAATCTTCTCCGGTGTTGCGCCGGAAAGAAGCATCTCTTCCGTCAGGCGGCACTTCCCCACTATTTTCCGCGTTTCCCTGACTCCGGGAAATGCCGCTGTCTTTCGCACAAATGCATTCCGCATTCCCGGAATCAGAGGCCTCATGATCCGATTCAGAATATGATCGATCATCTCCCTGCCTGTTTGCATTGCACTGGATAAATCAGCAGGAGAACATCCATCTAGATTTACCTGAGCCATACCGCCGTTGACCAACATGGCTCCAGCTTCCCATAGCGGAAACATACTCAGAATCGGATCCGGCCAGGGCCAGTTCCCCGCCGCTCGCTGCTCCCGAATCAATTTCCGGAAACGCCGATCTGCCCCCTGTACAAAAATATTGTCGGAATTGTTCCAACTGTATTCCTTCCACCTGCCAGATCACACTGACCGGAGCACAGATTTTTTTCCCGGTAAGTTGCAAATCCGGCAAAACTGGTCAAATCCGCATCGCCCGTACAATCAATGAAGAAGCGTCCCCGTACCGCGTGAATGCCCGCTTTATCCGCAACGATTGCGTGCGTGATGCGGTTATCCTTTCGGACAGCATCTACGACCCGGGTGAAAAAACGACACTTCACGCCTGCCGTACGAAGCAGCCGATCGAAAAACAATTTGAGATCGTCACTCCTGCAAATGATTTCATCTCGAAGCGCCAACATCTCCAAACGGTATTTTTCCGCCGGGGTCTTCCTGCCATATTGTTCCTTTTGCCAATGAACAAGTTCCCCAAAAATTCCACCATTGATAGCCTTGCCGTCCTTTATACCGCCGAGCCAGAAGGGAAGTTCACAATTGCTGGACACCCCTCCCAGGCAGCCGGACAACTCCAGCAGCAGAGTTTCGGCCCCTTCTCGCGCCGCGGCACAGGCGGCGCCAATCCCGGCAGGACCTCCGCCGCAGACAACGACATCCCAGACCTCACTCTCATCAATTTCTTTTTGAAAGAGCATTTCAACGTTCCAGATTAAAATGTTTTTTCGTTTTCAAAAGAGGATTGATCCGATACAATGTACTGTCGCGCATCTCCAGCCGCAAAGTGCATTCCTTCATCACCGGACCGCCTGTCGACCTCCAGCGCAGGCAATGATTCGCTTGATTCCCCCGGAGCGGAATGCTTTCACTGATACCGCACCCGGGAAGCGGAGCGCCATTGATGTCGAGCAGTTCATAACGAATCTCTCCCCGAACCTCCGCATTTAACGTCAATCTTCCGGCGGAGAAAATATCAGCGGAATATCCAGGCGCCCACTGCCGTCCACTCCACAATAACGATCCGCCGGAAATTCCACCATCCGCAACGAGCGCTGCCGGGGTAGAGGATTCTCCAGAAAGCTGTTATTGTGATGAAAATGGCTGACCGTGTAATAAAGGCGCACCCGGTTCCCCTCAAAAACCAGATTATGCGCAGTGTGAATCATGCCGGCATCCGCCCCCTCCCCTTTCACGGGCAGAAACGGTCTCCGGAACGGACGATGCCACCGTCGGGGATCCCGGCAGAATATCAGTTCCGGTTCCAGCGTCTGCCTTTCACATTCATACCGGTCCAGCAGGCCGATACGCAGTTCCGGCAAATCTGTAACGGTGAGATTGTAAAATTGAAAAAGCGGCGGGTCATCGTCGTCCGGTGCGAGAACGATTTCCGGACCGGACCAGTTGATTCCATCCGGACTGGTCCGGCGCTGGATGATCCGATAAACGGACGGCACATTTTCCATTTCGGCCCGATGCAACCCTCCGATCGGATTCTCGGCCAGCCAGACACCGAAAAACTCGAAGCCGCCTCCGGAGAGTCGATTGACAGTGGATGCGTCATTGGCAAGCCGGAATCGTCGGGAAAACAACTCCTCCGGAGACAGAACCTCCCTGTCTGGCAGAGAACTGCAGTGAGGAATCAACCTCTCAAAACCAGCCTTCCCGCCCGCTTCCCGATCCATCGGATGAATCAGGCCGGGATTGTCGAAATCGTGCACCTGCCACTCCAGACCATCATCCCCGGAAAACATCAAATAGCGGATCAGATTCTCTGCCGGAAGAAACACCCATCCGAAAAGCCGCCACTTCCGATCCCCGCAATCCGGCTGGAGAACGGAGAGATGGCAGACTTTGCCGTCGACGGGATCCCGGAAAAGAGCAGCGGACGCGCCTCATTTCAGGTGATGCCGTCTGCCGACTCACACACAAATGCGCCTTGAGAACCGGAAATGCTGGAATCTCCGGCCGTGTAATAAAGTCTCCAGGAAAATTCTCCGGGCAGATGATTAAAAACGGAACAATTGAATACACTCCAATCACGCCGCTCGCCGCCGAAAAGTTCATATCGTTGAAAACGAGGGGGAATCAGACGGAAGTCTCCCGACCGCCGCATCCCTTCCAAATCAAAACCATACATTCTTCACAACCCTTTTTGACTCTATAAATCCGGTAAAATATCGTATCCCCACTCAATGAGAATGTCAGAACCTCCCCCCGCCCATGGCATGGGATCTCTTTTTGAAGCGTACCGTCTCCGTTCAATGCAGTCACCCGGCACGATTCGGGAGATTCCATTCCCCACAATTCAATCCGGGCCCGGACCGGCTCAATCATAATGGGGGCTCGGCCTCGATCAAGTGCCCGACTGCCGGAAGCATCCCAGACCATACCGCTGTTCTCACATCTGCCGCATGCCGTCAGCAACAGGTTTGCAGAACGGGAAACCGCCTCGCCGTCCATGGAGGTGACGACAATGCTCTGCGGATTTTCGCTTTGAGAAAACACCTTCAAAGGAGCAGTTTCCGGCAGCAGCTTCTCAGCCCGGTCCAGACGTCCGATCACCGCCCGGGTTCGAAGTGAATCCAGCAGAAACACGCCCTTCGTCCTGTGCCAGATCAATTCCCCGGTATCACTCTCCAGCCTCTGACTGAAATTTGGAGGAGCGGCTTCGGTCACTCCGGTCGCATCGAACTCCGTATACAGCCGATGAATGAAAGGATTGAATCCAACGGATGGCTGCGGAGTTTCCCGCAGATAGACGCTGTCTTTATCATAGATTGCGGCGGGAACCGCAATGCGGGCAGGTGCGACGTCCCCCCCGTAAAAAACACATGCGATGCTGCCATCCACTGTCCGATGAAAACCGGGTCATTGTGTACCTCCTGACTCCACTCGATCCGACTGCGTTTTCGAGTGGTTCCGCTGTAGCTGTGAGCAATCAGACAATCTACATCCTGCAATGCGGCATAAGCAGCTACGAATACTGGTGCATCATTCCGCCAAGGAAAGATATCCTTATTGTGGTAGTTCCACTCCGTGACGGTCAGCGGCTTATTCTTCACCCTGGCCAGCGCAATCTGGGTAATGGTATCATAATCGGGGATATCCCCCTGCAGCATCGGTCTTGCACCGAAGAAATAGGGATGCAGGTCAACAAAATCAAGATCGGCAACGGACATTAAATCCGGCGGATTGAGGAACAGCGGTTGAGAACCGGTGATCGGTATCTTTACGCCAAGAGAACGCAGGTACTGACACATCTCCCGGTTGCCTGCCGTTTGAAGCTCGGTGGCGAAACGGATGCCGTCCGTGAGACGCGGGGTATCCCGTCCTCCCCAGTTTCCCAACGGCATTCCGACGGGAAGCACCGCCTTGACGTTGCCCGCGCCGAGGGTTTCATCCGGACCGAGAGAGTTGCCCCAGGCGGCTTTCAGCTTCTGCTGATCGGCATAGCGGCGCAATAACCAGGCATTCCAGAGTTTCGTATAAGTTTCCAGATACGGCCCGTCGAGTTTTCGCCAGACATCCAGCAGGAAAACGCTGTTCTCGTTGGCTAAATCGATCAGGGCGATGGCCGGTTCTTCAACGTAGCGCAAACCGGTCCACGGATTACGGTGCAGCAGCAGCTCCCGGGCAAACCTCTTTCGTGCGGCAATCGTGGCCCGGTCGAAATAGATGCCGCGTTTCTCCTCCGAATTGCCGAATTTATCCGTTTTTCCGACGATGACGCCATCCTGACTGGTATAAACCCGCGCACTGTCCAAATCGAGGTAAATATAGATGCCCTGCTCCTTCAGCTTTGCAATCAGGTAATCCAATTGCGCCATGCGTTTCTCCGACAGGTTACTGGAAGCCGCTCCGTCACCGAAGATGTTGACACGTGGCTTGTTCTGGGCAGTGAAAGCATTGTTGTCATAGAGATGCAGCCGTACAATGTTGCAACCCAGTTCCGCCAGATGTTTCGCCAGAGTCTCCGCCTGTTCCACTTCCGGGAAACAGGCGGCGCCAACCAGAGCCAGTCCGAAAAATTTGGCCCGTTTCCCGTTCTTAAATTCAAATCGTCCATTTCGGACACCGACAAATCCGTATTTTCCGGCTGGAGCGTGGCGCGTTATTTCCCGGGATCCGTCCAATGGATTCTTTTCTCCGGAGAGCGGCAGTTCCGTCACGGAAAAAGGCACCCAGCCCCGGAGATCGGTACGATGCTGCTTTGCAGTTCCGCGAACCAGCGAAACCTGCTGATTTGATCCGGTCAGAGCAACCAGAATCGGCATCCCCGGAGCGCGCACCGAAGAGAAGAGAATCGATTGAATCTTTTTCTGAGGATGGGGATTGTTCCAGCCGTGAATAACCAATCCGACCGGAGAACGTCTGGCAGATTTCCCCTGCCAGCCGACGACCGCCTCCTCCAGATCTGCAGGAGTCCACCAGTCTGTGATGTTTTTCCGATTACCAGCGGAATATCGCAGCCGTCACCGTCGGCATAGCGGATCCGGTAGCTGCCGATTTTCTCCCCTTTGGCCCCCACGCGGAGGCGTGGAGGAAATAGAGCGAACGCGCATGGGCGTTCATCGGGATTTCCACCGCATCGGGAAGATGACGCTTCACGGCATTGCCCAGAACGATACAGCTTCTGCCGCCGTTTTCCGCCGGATTTACGATGGAAAAAGGAACTCCGCCGAAAAGTTGCCGGCCAACCGGAATGTTGCGTAGATCGTTGCCGCCCGCCCCTTCATCCGTCCAGCCGCCCAGACCATCATTTGCCCTGGAATTTTCCTGAAATCCCATGTTGGAAACTGTGCGCAGGTCGATGGAAGAATATTTCACGACCTGCATCTCATTCATCAGGTTCGAATCGGCCTTCTCCCCTCCCGGCGGGAAAATAATTTCAAACCCGAAGGAGACAGGTTTATCCTGAATGAACGCCCCTCCCCCGGCCCCCCGGAAGCGGAAGCTGTTTTGGCTCCAACGGGCTCTCCTCCCATCCAGAAGCGCGGCAGAAGCTCCGGCAAAATGGAATTGAAAGTGATCCACGGTTCCGCGAATGATTCCGGGGACGAGCAGAGAACCCTGGGGAAAAGTCTCCGCATCAGGCAATCGGCCTTTCATTTTGTCCCGGTTGAAGGAATAGTTTTTTCCGCACCAGACATTTCCGGGCAGCAAAATGGAATATTCGACAGCATGAAGTCGTTCCGGGGACAGATTCGTAAAAGTATACTCCACCTTGAGCCGGGCGGGTTGCAGCGTAATGACTTTCGTCAGCCGAAACTGGTTCGATTTTTTCATATTTACAGACAAACCGCCCTTTTCAAAGTCCGGCTCCAATTCACAATTCATTCCCCGTCGGTATTCGAAAAAAGCCTTCCCGCCATTCCGGAAAGCGGAAAACATTTCCCTGAACAGCTGCAGCCCAGCCTCCCCCGGCGGATCTGCAGCTGTCCGGTGTCGACAATTTCAGCTGAATAGGCCGGATAAGTAACATGAATTCCGGCAGATACCGGACCTGCAGTCGCTACGGCAACCAAACTGTATAAGATAAATGAAAACCGTTTTTTACGCATCATTGTACCTTTCTGGAAATTCCTCCATCTCAGGATTCAGTCATGAAATTTTCTGTGTTGTTGATCAGATTCAGAACAGACGATAAAAACTGATGTTTTCCGCCTTCCAGGTCATATTGCTGGCTGAAGGATCAGATGCCGCATGTCGAACGACGTCATCCAAGCGGAACGACTCGCCATGTCCATCCAGAAATGTGAAGTTCATCACCTTGCTGTGCGGCATCTTTCCCATGTCACCGCCCACCGGAGCAATCAAGCCCTGAAAATAATATGTTCCGTACGCATTGCTCGGCCCTCCACCGGAAGGTGCCCGATAGCAGCAGATGAATTCTATCACGCGGGCAGGATGACGAATCGAAACGTTTTTGCGGGGAACTGCCACTCCGGAGACGATACTTGTCAGACTGTTGTTGTAGGCATACGTCATCAACTTCCCGGATCTGTCTCCAAAGGAGGGACAGGCCGCTACACTCAGGGGCAGGTAGGTCGCCCAGGTCACTACAGCCGGATTGTAATTGATGAAAAGCCCTCCCCAGCGGGATATTCTGGTCGCCCCTCGATAGATCTCCCACGGCACCAGCACTCCGTTGTTGTCATTCTGATACGAGACGTGGGCGGAAGAATATTGCTTCATCTGCGCCAGACAGTTGACCGACTTGGCGGTTTCCCGTGCCCGGTTCAATGCCGGCAACAGCATGGACGCTAAAACGGCGATAATCGCAATAACAACAAGCAATTCTATCAACGTGAAACAATTTCTCATCTGTTTTCTCTCCCGTTGGTTCATGCTGTGGCTGATCAGATAAAAATTCATACCTTGTTCTCCTGGGGTTAAGGGGTGTAAATCTGGGCCGTTGTAACGGAAGGATGCCCGGTACTTTCCCGAACAATCAGCGGACAGGGAAAGATGCTTTTCGGCAGCGGCCGATCGGAATCCTTTAAACAGAGAGACAGTTCCCGGATGGCCAGAGAGGCTATTTCACGGATCGGATGATGAACAGTCGTGAGGGCCGGGACGAAACAACTGCATTGCGGCAAATCGTCAAACCCCACAACCGAAAGGTCATCTGGAATCTTTCGCCCCGTTTCCCAAGCAGCCCGGAATACGCCGGGAATCTCCTCGTCACTGGTAACCATCAAGGCCGTCAACTCCGGGTGACGTTCAAGAAGCGATACCGTTTCCCTTCGCACCTCGGTACAGGCATCTCCCGGCTCTATCACCCAGGAGGGCGGCGGGACAATTCCGATTTCAGCCAGGCCGTCCTGCCAGGCTTGAAAGCGTTCCTGATGGTTGGCAGTACGCAGAGGATGGCGCACATAGCCGATATTTCGATGCCCCAGTTCAATGAGGTGTTTCACAGCGGCGAGAGAACCTGAATAGGCGTCATGATTGACAAAACCGAATTTCCCTTCCTCCCCAGTGGGATAACTATCTACAAGCATCACCTTGAGTTCGGAATTGGCGAGGGCGGGAAACTCATTCTGAAATTGAAACGGCAAAAGCACAATCACGCCGGAACACTGAAGTTCCCGGATTTCTTCCAGCAAAGTGCGTTTCCCCGAAGCGGAATGGATGACAGAGCAAAAATCAATACCGAACTCTTCCGCAGTTTCCGTGAATCCGTGATACAACTCAGTCAGATATCCGCCGAAACAATCGCTGCTTTGAAGAATTGCTATCCGTTTCTCTCGAATCAGATGGTTGCACGCCACATAGTTGTGCTTCTTCAACAGCTCATTCACCCGTTTACGAACCTCCTCGCTGACACCATTGCGTCCGTTCATCGCACGGGATACACTGGCGATCGAGAGTCCCGCCTCTCTGGCAATACATGTTATGTTGACGGCTTGATGTTTCGGCATACTGGTCACCGGCCTGTTTTTTTATTTACGTAAATAAAATATCCTTTTTTTCCAGTGTCAATAGGCAAATACATTATTTTCGTTTTTTTTTACGGGGGTAGATTTCCGATGGAATTTGGATTTTCGCAATGAATCGCATTGTCAGGTTGTTTTCATCGCTTCCTTCGACCACGCAATTAATATTCTGCGCAGATTGCATTCACAACCGGTTCCGAAAAAACAATTGCTCCGACACAAGAAACAATCCACCTGGCCTGAGAAGAAAAAAAGCGAGAACGGTTCCTCCTTCGGCGGCATGCTGCCGAAGGAGGAACAGGAAGCGATATCGAAAAAAGATTTTAATGAAAAGCAAATGTCGCTCGGACACTCCTCTACTGCAACAACGGCAATTCTTTCAGAGATAGCGGCGGAGGTAACGCCCGGTGTGGGAGCGCTTCACCTTCGCCACCTCTTCCGGAGTCCCGGCGGCGACGATCGTCCCACCGCCATCGCCCCCCTCCGGACCGAGGTCGAGCAGATAATCCGCCGTCTTGATCACATCCAGATTGTGTTCGATCACGATCACCGTATTGCCCATATCCCGCAGTTTGAACAGCACTTTGAGCAACTGGTCGATGTCAGCCAGATGCAGTCCGGTGGTCGGTTCATCAAGGATATAAACTGTATGGCCGCGCGGCACCCGCGCGAGTTCCGCCGCCAGCTTCACCCGCTGCGCCTCCCCGCCGGAAAGCGTGGTCGCCGGCTGTCCGAGCGTCACGTATCCCAGCCCCACCTCCTGCAATGTCTTGAACTTGCGCGCAAGCGACGGAATCGCACTGAAAAACTCAACCGCCTGATTCACCGTGAGATCGAGCACGTCGGCGATGTTCTTCTTCTTGTAGTGAACCCCGAGCGTCTCCTTGTTGAACCGCCGTCCGGCGCAGGCCGCACACTCCACATACACATCGGAGAGGAACTGCATCTCAATCTTTTTGATGCCGTCCCCACGGCACTCCTCGCAGCGCCCCCCCTTCACGTTGAAGCTGAACCGCCCCGGACCATATCCGCGCACCTTCGACTCCGGCAGCTCCGAGAAGAGTTTCCGGATTCCGCCGAATGCGTCGGTGTAGGTCGCCGGATTCGACCGCGGCGTCCTGCCGATCGGACTCTGGTCGATGACGATCGCCTTGTCGACGAACTCCAGCCCCTCGACCGCGCGGCACGGTCCCGGCGGCAGGTCCTGAATCCCCTGATGGGCGTTCAGCGCCCGCACAAGAATTCCATTGATGAGCGAACTCTTCCCGGATCCGGAAACCCCGGTGACGCAGGTGAAGGTGCCGAGCGGAATCTCCGCATCGATGTTGCGCAGGTTGTTGTACCGGGCGCCGCGAATCACCAGCTTGTGCCCGTTCCCCTTCTGCCGCACGGCAGGCACTTCGATCTTCCGCCGTCCGGCGAGGAAGTCCGCAGTGAGCGAACGGGGAAATTGACCAGCTCCTTCGGCGTCCCCCACGCCACCAGTTCGCCGCCGTGCACCCCCGCCCCCGGACCGAGGTCGAGCACGTAGTCTGCCCGTTCGATCGTGTCAAGATCGTGTTCGACCACCAGCACGGTATTGCCGATGTCGCGGAGTTTTTCCAGCGTCGCCAGCAGCCGGTCGTTGTCGCGCTGGTGCAGTCCGATAGAAGGTTCGTCGAGGATGTAGAGAACGCCCACCAGTCCGCAGCCGAGCTGGGTGGCGAGTCGGATGCGCTGCGCCTCCCCGCCGGAAAGCGTACTGGAAACCCGGTTGAGCGTGAGGTAGTTCAAACCCACGTCGCAGAGAAAGGTCAGCCGGCTCCGGATCTCTTTGAGCACATCTCCGGCGATGACCGCATGTTCTCCGTCGAGCTTGAGTTCGGCAATGAAATCCCGCGCGGCCGAAACGCTGAGCGCGTTGAAGCGGTCGATCGACAGCCCTCCCACCGTCACCGCGAGGCTGACCGGATTCAGCCGCGCCCCGTGACAGGCGGGACACTCCCGCGGACTCAGGTACGCGCTCAGCCGCTCCCGGACCGATTCGGATTCGGTTTCCACCATCCGGCGGCGCAGGTTTCGAGGATTCCTTCAAACGGCTTGCTCCAGTGGAACTTTTTCCGTGCATGTAGTAGTCGAATTCAAGCGGCTCCTCGCCGCTGCCGTAGAGCAGAATGTGCCGCGTCCGTTCGGAGAGCTTCTCGAACGGCGTGGTGAGCATATCCGGTTCGTTCAGCCATTCGGCGAGCTTGCGCAGCAGCAGATTGTAGTAGATGATGAGATGGCGCGGGCCGCGACGCCACCCCGGAATCGCCCCGTTGCGGATTGACAGCGACGGATCCGGCACCACTTTGGCCGGGTCCATCACCTGCTGAATTCCCAGTCCGTTGCAGGTGGTGCACGCTCCGTAAGGGGAGTTGAAGGAGAAGTTGCGCGGCAGCAGTTCGCCGCAGGAGATGCCGCAGTCCGGACAGGCGAGGTTCTCGCTGAACTTCTCTTCCGCAAATCCGCCCGGTTTCCCGGTTTCATCCGGCGGCTCCTCCAGCAGAACATGGATGGTCCCGGAACCGTGACGCAATGCGGTTTCCACCGAATCGGTCAGGCGCGAAGGATCGATTTTCCCGGAAATTAGCCGGTCGACTACCGCTTCGATGGTGTGGCGCTTGTTCTTCTCCAGCGCGGGCAGCTCCTCCTCCTCAAGCTGTAGAATCTTCCCGTCGATCCGCACCCTGATGAACCCCTCGGAACGGATCGATTCGAGCACGTCGCGATGTTCCCCCTTGCGCCCGTTGACGAAAGGGGCGAGAATCATCATCTTCCGCCCCGCCGGCAGCGCCAGCAGCTGTTCGGCGATCGCCTGTGCGGACTGCGATTCGAGCACCCGTCCGCAATGAGGACAGTGCGCGATGCCGACGTGAGCGTAGAGCAGCCGCAGATAGTCGTAGATTTCGGTCACGGTCGCCACCGTCGAACGAGGTGTGCCGCCCGCCGTACGCTGTTCGATGGCGATGGCGGGGGAAAGTCCTTCAATATGTTCTACCTTCGGCTTCTGAAGCCGGTCGAGGAACTGCCGCGCGTAAGCGGAGAGACTCTCGACGTAGCGCCGCTGCCCCTCGGCATAGAGGGTGTCGAAGGCGAGCGAAGACTTTCCGGAGCCGGAAAGTCCGGTGATCACCACCAGCTTGTTGCGCGGAATCGTCACATCGATGTTCTTGAGATTGTGCTGTGACGCGCCGCGGATGTGGATCGATTCAAACATGATTTCGGAATTCCTTTTCGCAATGGAATTAATATACCACGTTTTCCGCGCTTTTCACGGTTGAAAAATCGCCGCAAATGAGATATTTTTATTCCGGCGGTGGAAATTTCCGCGGAACAAGGAGGAATTTTTATGAAACATTCATGTCTGGGAGCCGTGGCGGCACTGTTCCTCGCTTTCGCCGGGATTCAGGCGACGCAGGCCGGCGACTCGTTCGCCGGATCGGGAGCCGGCCTCTTCAACACCTACGGATTCGACACCGAAATCAGCAGTTCCTGGACGCCGTTCCAGCTGACGTTGGTGCCGTACCTTCAGTTCTTCCGTTCCGACGTTGAGGTGTGCGGACTCAATCTGGCGGCACTGCTGACCAACCAGTACCGTGCCTATGGAATTTCGGTCGCGCCATTCGCGGCGTGCAACGAGGTCGGCGGGCTGGAGGTGAAAGGGTTCGGCGCGGCGGAACGAAACCGCGGCTTTTCGATCGGCGTGGTTTCGATCTTTGTCGAGAATCTCGGTGCGATGTTCGGCGTGGTGAACCTCTCCGGTGTGGATGCAACCCGTTCGGTCGGCAATTCCTGGGGGTGGCAGATCGGACTTTACAATCACAACGAAAATCAGGGTGCGGTTCAGATCGGTCTGTTGAACTACAACGCCCGCGCGGCGATTCCGTGGCTGCCCTTCTTCAACCTCTCCAGCGAGCTCGCCGACGACGTCAAAGCCGCGGCGCAGGCGGCGGAACGGAGCAAGTAACCGCCCGGGACAGAGCAGCGGAAATTCCGACACGGCGGTAGTCCAACTGAAGTCCGGGCTGCGCTTTCGCCGCAAGCCGGAATCCTTCCCCTCTCCGGCGGCGGAAACCAGCTGGAAGAAAGAAATCTCAATCTTCCATTTCATGGCATTGATTTTCAACCCGGCTGTGTTATATTATAATTTGTATTACAAAATAGGGATATTCATGATGCCAATGAAGAATTCCAGCAAGACAGAGCAGATAGTGGATGCAATTTTTGTCATACATTATCGACCACAAACTGACGTTAAACGATAAATTACCCTCTGAAGAGGAGATGACCGTGCTTTTCGGCGTGAGCCGGGTCTGCGTGCGCGAAGCGCTGCGGGGATTGAAGTTTCTCGGGCTGGTGGAAACCGGCACCCGGCGCGGCACCCGGATCCGACAGGTCAACTTCGCCCTGCTGAGCCGGATCCTCGGCTTTCAGATCGCCGTCAGCGACCTCTCCTACTACCAGCTGCTCGAAGCGCGCCTGGCGATCGAACTCAACGCACTCGATATCGCCGCCGGAAAAATCACCCGGGAGCAACTCAAAGAGCTGCGCGGACTCGCCGACTGCGCCCGTTATGACGACACCCCGGAGGAGATCGAACGCAACTATCAGCGCGATTGCGAATTCCACCGGGCGCTGCTGGCCGTCAGCGGAAATGAACTGCTCTGCTCCTTCTCGCGTCTCCTGGAAATCTTCTTCAACCGCAGCAGAGCGTCCTGCGCCATGAGCCAGGCCGCGGCCGCCGAACATCAGGGAATCCTCGACGCGCTGGAAACTCACAACCTCGAACTCGCCCGCGGCATCATGCGAAACCATCTCGCCAAATATAAAGGAGAATAATCCATCATGTTCACCCCCGGAAAAGTGTAACGCTGGAAAAACTGAGACGCGGCGAAACCGTCTTCTGTTTCAAGAGCAACCTCTCCTGCCCCCCGTGCGCTGGAGATCGCCGCCATGAACGGATTCGAATGCCTCTGGGTCTGCGAAGAACATGTCGCCAACGACCATTCCGTGCTCGAAAGCCAGATTCTCGCCATGAAGAGCCTCGGCGCCGATCTGGTGGTCCGCGTGGCCCGCGGCTCCTACAGCGATCTGGTCAAGCCGCTCGAACTGGATGCCGCGGGCATCATGGTGCCGCATGTGATGTCCGCCGACGACGCCCGCGCCGTGGCACGCAATGTCCGGTTCCATCCGGTCGGCCGCCGCGCCATCGACGGCGGCAACCGCGACGGCGCCTATTGCAACATGGAGTTCCGGGAGTATCTTCAGTTCGTCAACCACAACCGCTTCGTCATCGCCCAGATCGAGGATGTGGAAGCGCTGGAAGAGCTGGACGCCATCTGCGCCGTCCCCGGAATCGACATCATCTTCTTCGGCCCCGGCGACTTCAGCCAGTCGATCGGCCATCCGGGGGAGTTTGATCGTCCGGAGATCGCCGCAGCCCGCCGTCGGGTCGCAGAAGCCGCGCTCCGGGCCGGCAAGTTCGCCGGAACTGTCGGCGGTCCGGACAACGCGGCGAAACTCATCGCGGAGGGATTCCGCTTCATCAATCTCGGTTCCGACGTGATCGGTCTCGGCAGTTACTGCCGGGAACTGCTTTCCCGGACGATGAAAATCTCACACACAGCATCGACACGGCGAAGTGAAGACGACCGGGAATCCAGCCGACCCCGTTTGCAACACCTCCTTCCATGTTAGGTTTTGTCAAGCCACTTTTGTAACTTTTTTCCAGTTTTTCTTATATTCGAAGCGTAATTCCCCTTACCCATGTAACCATAGGTGTCGTTTTTTGCTAAAATCAAAACTTATTGTATCTCTGTTTCTGTTCTTCAAAAGATATTTTCTAGCACTTCACACCGGCAGCGGGTAAGCCATCGTTCCCAACCTTCCATCGACCGCGAACGTTCCAGACATTCGCCGATAATATGCCACATGCGAAAAACTGTGAATTCGAAGCCTCTGTCTTAAGGTGTCGGATGCAATCCGCAACCAAGAGTTTTGTCGAGTAGCCTCTATGTTCAAAAAATATCCTTTCGTTCTCCTTAAAATGGCGGTGAATTTCTCAACCTTTCCTACGGCATCTTTCGAAGACCAGGAGGTGAAACGAGTTGATTCACCATAGCTTATGCTGCAATTGGTTTGTTAATAATCGCCCCTTCAATAACTTCGCCTTTAACCACATATCGCCACAACGCAACCATCAACTGACGCGCGAGCGCGACAATGGCGGTTCTCCGACTACGTCCTTTTGCGCAAGGCGGTCTTTCCATTTTTTGTCAACCAACTTTCCGGTTGCCAGCGATACCACAGCCATGCACATTCAATCGCCATTTTTCGCAGACTTTTGCGTCCTGCTTTGCTGATTCCCTGATCTCTTTTCATTGTCCCACTGGCATATGGACATGGTGTCAATCCGAAAAATGCGGCAAATTGTTTTCCCGTGGCAAAACGGTGAAAATCTCCGATCTCCCAAGGCAAGTGCCGTGACAAACGATCTCCGACACCTTTAAACTGTTGCAATTTTCTGACCGTTTCTGCCGTCGAATCAGTGTTGCCATTTTGTTTGGAAGTTTCTTCATCGTGATTCTGGAATTTCTGGATGGTCTGTTTCCAATCAGCCAGTTCTTTCTCGAACAACTCCAGTTCGGCAAGCAAATTGGGAAGCCGAAGCAACAACAAGCTGGGACATTCTGCCCATTCCGGCAATTTCGACCATTTTCTAATTGCCTTGCGCCACTCTACCGCCGTCCGGTGTGATTTAAAACCTGGCAACGGTGTGCGTTCTATCAAAGAAATCATTTGAGCGTTTACGCGATCTATTGATTTTTTGATACGATCCCATTCTCGTTCCGCATCCCGACGACCTTCCTCTTCCAAGGACGGGATGTAAACTGTTGGTATATGATCCGAGGGGTGCAAGGCGGCAAGGAATTTTGCATCAAGTTTGTCCGTCTTGATCGTCTTTCCACTCATAATCACTTTCAACTTGTTGATCGGAAGGATATGAACATTCGCATCAAGTGCAATCAACTTACGAGCTGGCCAGTAGCCATAGCGACCTGCTTCATAGAAAACATCTACGCGTTTGCCACTATGAAGCAAATTTGTGACCAGCTCAAACACGCGATCCTCTTTGCTTTGATCAACCTTGTCTTTCAGACCGTAATAACTCATTTTTCCCGCTTCCCAGTCCTGAACGGCTGTTGCCCAGAGACTGCCTCCCATATCAATTCCGACACTTATCTGGTTCTTGACTTGACTTTCACTGCGAATGGCATTACCTTTTCTCTGCATTTTTGAGCTCCTTTTTCGGTAATTTGGTTTGAGTAAATTTCCAAAGTTACTCGACAAAGGAGTTCTTTTCTACTCCGACAATTGCTTGTCACCTATACATGGTATCTTTTCTGTCGGGGAGGAGGCATTTTTCTGCAAATTCAACCTCGCGGCTGGAATTCCAGGCGGCAGGTTCCCGATTCTTCGATCGCCGTTTTCAGGTGAATGCACCAGAGCCTGTCGCCCCAGGAGAGCTTCATCCGACATCTTCCAGCGGAATCTCCTTTTCTGTCGGGGAGGAGGCATTTTTCTGCAAATTCAACCTCGCGGCTGGAATTCCAGGCGGCAGGTTCCCGATTCTTCGATCGCCGTTTTCAGGTGAATGCACCAGAGCCTGTCGCCCCAGGAGAGCTTCATCCGGACATCTTCCAGCGGAATCTCCTCCAGATACTCCAGCTCGATGCCGGAAAGTTGCAACCTCATCCCGCCGATTTCGATCCCCGCCGGAGTCAGTGCCGGTTTCACCGCACAGTACAGCGGAAGTTCCACGGCAATCTCTCCTTTTCCCCAATCGTATCCTCGATCAGAGTCACCCCGTCAGGTCTCAGCACTGCCCGGCGCACACAGGAGGTGACGCCGGATGCCTTCGGATACGCTCCGGCAATATCGATGGCAACCCCGTCCTCCAGCAGCTCCCGATGCCCGGCGGCGAATTCCGCTCCCGGCGCCTGCAGCACTCCGTTGAATGCCGGAACGTTGTGCCCGGAACTGTTCAGAAAACGGTTTTCATAGCGACGCTCCGAAAATGTGAACTTTGTATAATCCGTCGCACCGCAATCGATGATTACCGGTTTCCCGTCAAAGAACAGTTCGAACTCTCCGACATCGTTATGATTGTGATTTTCGTTGTTATGTCCCCCTTTGATGCAGAGAATCGAACCGGACTCCTCCTTCTCCGGATTCTGCCGGAAAAGGTAGAATTGAAGCTCCGGGAGCACCGTCCGCCTCTCCCCCGGAAACTTCCCCTGGCCGCCGGATCCGGCGCCCAGAATATCTGTGCAAGTTCATCCAGAAGAACAAGATGAAGAAATGTCCCCTTTCCGGGGAATCGGTCCGGAACTCTCCGGCTCCCGACGGAAGAAATCCGAATGCAGCCTCCGCGGCAAACGATTTCAGGCGCGCACTGCCGGAAAGTTCGGCGAAGTGGTTCAGCAGTCCGGCGTTCAGCCGGTCGAATTTCGCCACCGAATCCGCCATGCTGGCAAACCACGGCCCGGTCAGATGGACCTTGGCGATGTAGTCGCCGATGTTCCGGAACTTCTCCTCCGCGTAGAACCAGCGGCAACTGCCGCCGGTGTATGTGTTGAGCAGGTCGAGGAAGATCATGAGACGCATCCCCGCCGCCATAAAGTACCCCGGCCCTTCGTCGCATCCCCCGTCGGCGGCATAGCGATCGTAGAAAGCATCACAACATTCGGCCAGTTTCAAAATCAGCCGGGCAAGCCGTGCCGGCTGATCGTGCAGAAAGGTAAAAGCGGTCAGAGCGACGTTGGAGGCGCACCACGGCCCCCAGTTGTTGAGGCCGTCCAGCCACCATTCGTGCACGCGCTCCTCCTCGATCGGCACGATGACCCGCTCGATGCAGAACTCACGCACCCAGTTGAGCAGTTCCGACGATTCCGTTTCCAGCTCTTTCCCGAACAGCTGAACCACGCAGGCGAGAGTTGCGCCGGTTTCCGCACAGAAGAGATCGGTGCGCGGCAGATCCAACCGGGGCATCGGGTCATTCTCCCGATAATAGCCGTGTGCAGGCAGATACCAGACCACCTCGTTCAGCAGTTGCCAGATTCCCTCCACCATCATGGGGAAAAACCGGCGGCGATACTCGATCGCCTCCGCAAGACAGAGGAGCACCAGATGACTTCGACGGGTAAAATAAACGGACTCGAAGATCCGACGGTTGCCGTTTCGAACATAGGAAAAGAAATTTTCCGCCTTCAACGGCGGGAAAATTTCCGCATAGTCCCGCTCCATCAGGGTTTCCGCCTGTTTCACATGGAGCGGAAAATATTTCCGCCGGAAGGGATCTGTGCTGCTGCACCACGCCTCCCGGTCTGCCGCCGGAGGAAAACGGCTGAAAAACGCCTGCTGCCGGAACAATTCCGCCAGACTCTCCTGCGACATGAAATTCCTCAACCTCACGGCCTGCCCTCCCTGAACTGCTTGAAAACCGTTGTAAAACAAGAACCGGAGCCAAAACAACTCCTCTCCGCTCTGCCGTAAGATAGCATGAGAAAACCGCTTTTCAATGAAAACTCAAGAATTTCCCATGATTCATCGCGCTTGACGATGCGGAGCCGACGGCAGTTCCGGCCTCCGCCTCTTCTTGCCGCCCCATTTTCGGAGGTGCAGAAAAAAACAGTCGGCGGCTTGATTTCCGTTGCAGATCCAGCTATATTGAGAGCCGGATCCGATCCAGTCCGACACACATTTACCCTCTGCTTCGAAAGGGATTGCCATCATGAAAATCAAAAATCTTCCCGCGGCGGCCGGCGCCGTCATCACGCTTCTCGCACTGTATTCCGGCGGCTGCTGTTCCAGCCAGACCCCGGAATATCCTCTGAACGGCACGACCTGGGTGCTCGACCTCTACACGTTGCCGGAACAGCCGGACCCCGCCTCACGCCCCCTGCGGCCGATCACACTGCAGATCAATGAGGAGAACCGCACTTCCGGCAATGCGGGAGTCAACCGCTACACCGGGACCGCCACCTTCGACCTCGACCAGGGAAGCTGCAGTTCGGTCCGCAGGCGACCACCCGCATGGCCGGCCCCGGCTTGAAGAGCGAACGCGCCTATCTGGATGCGCTCGCCGCAGCCAGATCCTTCCGGATCGACGGCAGAATCCTCACGCTGTTCGGCGAGGACGGCACGCCGCTGGCGAAATTCATCGCACACACCTCCAACACAGGCGCCCGCCCGGCAGCTCCCCGGAAGTGAAACGAATCCTGATCATCGGCTGTTGCGGCGCCGGAAAAACCACCCTGGCCAATGTGCTGTCGAAACGGCTCAATCTCCCGGTCGTCCACCTCGACCGGCTCTGGTGGAATCCCGGCTGGATCGAATCCTCCCCGGAGGAGTTCGACGCCCGGCTCGCAAAGGAACTCGCCTTTGATCGCTGGATCATCGACGGAAACTACAAACGAACCCTCGCCGAACGGCTGAGATACGCCGACACCGTCCTCCTCCTCGCCTATTCGCGCACCCGGTGCCTGTGGCAGATCTTCCGGCGGCTACGTGAATTCCGCGGCAGAACCCGCCCGGACCTCGCCGACGGCTGCCCGGAACGAATCGACGGGGAATTCCTCCGTTTCGTCTGGAACTTCAACCGCCGCGTGCTGCCGGAAATGCGCCGGATTCTGGCGAAACGCCCCGCAGAATGCACGCTTCACGAATTCCACACCCCGGTCGAAACAGAACATTTCCTCGCCTCCCTGCCCCCGGTACGCTGATAAAAAGCCCGCTGGAAGGCGGAATCCGAAGAGTTCCGCCACTCCGGCGGGCGGGAGGGTCAGCGGTTTTTCTTCAACCCGATGTCAAAATTGAGCAGCAGCGCGGTACGTACCGCGATGTTGTCCAGCCGGTCGGTCACCTGCCGGAGCACGCCGACCAGCGCGATGAAGATCACGCCGGTCTCGGCGGTGCAATCCCCCTTTCTCAGATGTTCCAGATGGGAATCCTCGAGCTTCGCCGCCTGTCGCCGGATCTCCCCGGCACGACGGCGGGCGGAATCGGCCCGCTCCGGAGAGATTTCATCCAGAGCGGCGAGCACATCCTGCGCCATCGCCTCGATCGACAGGAAAAACTGTCGCAGCTCCTTCTCCGGTTTACGCCCGAACTTCTCGTGGAATCCGGCCAGCCGGTCCGCCTGATTGATGACACCCGACGCATAATCGGCGAGCCGTTCGGCGTCATTGGTGCAGTGGAGCAGCACCGGCAGCGCCTGCGCCTCCTGCGAGGAGAGCGTGTGCTGCATCAGCGAGGTGAGATAGGCGGTGATCTCCTCCTGCATTTTATCGATCTTATGTTCCCGCCGCTGCCACTCCTCACGGTGCGCGGTATCGATCCGCCCGTCGAAGACGCCGTCTGCCATGGTCTTCGCCACCAGATTCCATGCGCCGCGGGTCATCGAGCGGAGCTGGAAGAGCGCCTGCTGCAGCGCCACCGGCGGATTTTCCAAGAGATAGGGGTCGAGTTTGGTGTACTTGACCTTCTTCTTCCGAACCGGAATCAGCTTCTCGCAGAGATGCGCCATCTGCGACACGAAGGGCAGCAGGATCAGCGCGGTCAGGACATTGAAGAGGGTGTGCGCATTGGCGATGTGACGCGGCACATTCTGTGCAACCGCCGCGAAGGCGTCGCCCGGCGTGATCCAGTCAACCAGCTGAAAGAACACCGGAATGCCGCTCTCCCCCCACGGCACGTAGAAGAAGATCAGCATCACCGCCGTGCCGAAGACGTTGAACAGCGTGTGCGCCAGCGCCGCCTGCTTCGCCACCCGGTTCGCCGGAATCGCGGCCAGCTGGGCGGTCACCGTCGTGCCGATGTTGGCGCCGAGCACCAGCGGCATCGCGGTGTAGAGGTTGATCAGTCCGCCCGCGCCGAGCGCGATGATGATGCCGGTCGAAGCCGAACTCGACTGGATGATCATCGTCACCACCAGTCCGATCAGCAGCGCCCCCAGCACCGCACCGAACGGCATCACCCCGTCGACCGGCGTGCAGTCGAACCGTTCGAAGAGCCGGATGACCGACGGGAACGACCCGATCGAGGTGAGCTCTTCGCTCATGATCGACATGCCGAAGAAGAGGAAGCCGAATCCGAGCACGGTCTCTCCGATGCCGCGGATGCCGCGCCAGGTGATGAAGTAGAGCAGCAGTCCGGCGATGATTGCGGGCATCGCCAGCGCCCCCACGTCGAAGGAGACGATCTGTGCGGTCACCGTCGTACCGATGTTGGTGCCGAAGATGATTCCGATCGCCTGCGAGAGATTCAGCAGTCCGGCGTTGATGAAGCCGATCACCATCACCGTGCTGGCGCTGGAGGATTGAATCACCGCGGTCACACCCGCCCCGGCGAGCAACGCCACCACCCGGTTCCTTGAGAAAAAGCGAAGGATGCTCTTCATCCGCTCTCCGGCGACCTTCTGCAGACCGTCGCTCATCATCTGCATGCCCCAGACGAAGATCGCCAGCCCGGCGAAGGCATTCAGCATCAGCATCCAGAAGTTCATGCCGAGCACTTCGACCGAAATGCCGCGCGAGAGCAGTCCGCCGTCGGAGGCGGCGGGTTTGACGTCAATCCGGTAGCTCCCGGTGCCGCCGTTGAGCATCACGCCGGTACTGGCGACGCCGCTCTCGTCGGTTTCCGCCATCGGCGAAGTCAGCCGGGCGGAACCACCCGCCGCGGGCTGGCGGACCAGATCGAAAAAGACCCGCCGCCCCGAAGCCGGCTTGCCGTCCGCATCGTAAAGCCGCACGGAAACCGGCTCGGGAAGCATGGTGCCGGCAGCCCCTTCCTGCCGGTCTCCGCGGATGGAAACGCCGGAAATGAAACGAACCGTCACCGCGCGATCTTCCGCACCGACCGGGATAAGACGGAGATATTGATCCCCCACCTGTTTTCCCGCCCGGACCGGAATACGGATGGTCCCGCCGGCGTCGCTCTCAAACTCGCTCTTCTCCAGAACCAGATCGGAATCCTGCTCTGGCACGGCGAGCAGTTTCACCCCCGCCGCCGGACGGCGGCTGCCGCTGCCGCCGAGCAGTCCGCGCTCCTGCGGGCCTTGCAGTTCGATCACCAGCGGCCCGGGAAACATCTCTCCCGGTAAAGCACAACTCTCCGCGCCCCGCACGACATTGACCCGCTCCACCCGGACCGGGCTCTCGTCGCGACAGCCGGCGGAAAACACTCCCACGAGCGCGGCGGCGAAAAGAATTCCGGCCGCGCGCGTCCTCCAGCAGTTTCTGAAACGTCTCATTTATCGATGATTCACTCCTATTTTGCGATGCCACGCCACCACCATCGGACTGGCCAGAAAGACCGACGAATAGGTTCCGATGACGATGCCCAGCATCATGACTAATACGAAATCGTTGATGACGATGCCGCCGAAGCAGAACATCACCGCCACCACCAGGAAGGTGGTCACGCTGGTGAGCAGCGTCCGGCTGAGCGTCCGATTGATCGCGGCGTCGATCAAAGTGTGAAAGTTTTCTCCCGGGTAAAGTTTCGCATCCTCGCGGATCCGGTCGAAGATCACGATGGTGTCGTTGATCGAATAGCCGATGATCGTCAGCAATGCCGCGACGACCGGCAGCGACAGTTCGCGCCCCATCAGGATGAAGATGCCGAGCGAAACGATCACGTCGTGCACCAGTGCGATGGTGCCCGCCGCCGCGAAGGTAAGTTCAAACCGTAGCGTCACGTAGATGCTCATGCCGATCAAAGCCAGCACAATCGCCAGAACCGAACTCTTCGTCGCCTCCAGCCCGACCAGTCCGCCGACGGTGGTCGCTTCGCCGTTGGCGAGCTTGAGCTGCGGGAACGCCTGCATGAGCATCCGGCTCACCCGGTCGTTCAGGCCGAAGGCGGCCTCCCCTTCCGTCCCCGTCTCCGCCGAACGGTCGCGGATCAGGATCTCCAGCTTGCGGTTGTCCCCCGCCGACGGATTCGACTTGTAACCGATCCTTACGTTGGAATCGATGGGGAGAGCACCTTCTCGATTTCTCCGACCGGCACCTGTTCGGCATAGGAGTAGCTCAGCCGGGTGCCGCCGGTGAAGTCGACGCCGAGCATCCGCTCGCCCTTGACCGCAAAGAGCAGAATGCTCCCCGCCACCAGCACGCCGGAGAAGAGAAACGCCCACTTCGCCTGCTTCAGGAACTGAAAATGCGGATGCGAAAAGACGTGGCACATCCGCAGCGTCTTCCAGTGGAAGAAACGGAGCATGTAGTCGAAGATCAGCCGGGTCATGAACACCGCAGTGAAGAGACTCGCCAGAAGTCCGATCGCCAGACTTACCGCGAACCCTTTCACCGGCCCGTTGCCGAAGTACATCAGAATCACCGCGCAGAGCAGTGTGGTCAAATTGCCGTCCAGCACGGCGGAGAAGGCCTTTTCATACCCGAGATTGACCGCGCTGGCCAATGTCTTGCCGGCATTCAGCTCCTCGCGGATGCGTTCGAAGACCAGCACGTTGGCGTCGACCGCCATGCCGAGGGTGAGGATGATTCCGGCGATGCCGGGCATGGTCATCGTCGCACCGAACGCGGCCATCGCACCGAGGATGAGCACCACGTTGACCGCCAGCGCCGCCACCGCGATCACCCCCGCCCGGAAGTAGTAGATGCACATGAAAGCCGTGAGCAGCACCATCGCGAGGATTCCGGCGAAGATGCCGTTGTTCACGTTGTCCGCGCCGAGCGACGGAGCGGTGTCGAAGACCGCGTTGACCTTGATCTGGAAGGGGAAACTTCCGCTGGTCAGGGCGTCGGCAATGTTCTGCGCCTCCTCGTTGGAGAAGCGGCCGGAGATCTCCGCACTGCCGCCGGTGATGCTCCCCTGGATCACCGGAGCACAGTAGAGTTCACCGTCGAGCACGATCGCCAGCCGCCGGCCGATGTTCCGGCTGGTCACTTCGCCGAACCGCTGTGCACCGGCGGAGTTGAAGAGGAGCGAAATCTTGGTCTGACCGAACTGGTCGCGCACCGGGCGTGCCTCGGCGATCGAACGGCCGTCCATCTCAGGCCGCCGGGCGATCAGAAGATATTCGGTCACGGCGCCGCGTTCGTCGCGGGCGGCCATCACCTCGTATCCGGGCGGCGGCATGAACGCTTCCGGATGAGCCGGGTCGTAGCTCCGCATCAGGGTGTCGTTCTCCGGATGAACCAGCCGGAACGCTAGTTTGCAGCTCATCCGGATCAGGTCGAGCAGCTTGTCCTTCTCATCGCGCGAGACGATCGGCGCCTTGAGCGAAACCGCCCGGCTGCCGAACGGGGTGATCTCCGACTCGAAGATGTTCTGCGTTTCGAGCCGCTTGCGGAGCGTTTCAATCGCCTGGTCGCGGTAGCGGTTGAATTCGGACTCCATGCGCGCCTCCATCTCGGCGCGGTCCTTCGCACCGCCCTCCGCCGCGAAACCGGCGAGCAGTTCCCGGTCGGGAATCAGCTCCAGCACGAATTCGACGCCGCCGTTGAGATCGAGCCCGAGACGGATGGAACCGGCTGCCTCCTTGCGGACCAGCGCAATCACGTCGGCGTTGCCGGCAAGGTTGCTCCCCTTGACCAGCGGCACGAGGTCCACCTTCGCGTTGGCGGCGGCCTCCAGCAGAGCGACCGCCTGGTTGAGATCAGGGCGCTGCTGCTGAAGTTTGCGGGCATCTTCGACCAGTCCGGCCGCGACCGGGTCATCGGCGTTTTTCAGCGTCTTACGGAATGTTTCGTAAAAATCGCGCGGTGTCAGCGGGTGGATCGACAGTGCGAAAATCGCAATCACCGCGACGATGACAAATGTTCTAAGCTTCAGAAATTTTCCTTCCATGACAGTTGCCTTCATTCATTGCGGCGGAGAGGATGCATCCCGCAATCCATCCCGCCCGGATGATCAAATCGGAGAAGAGGCGGCGCCAATCGCGCCCGGCAGGAAAATTCGCGGCAGCGCAAACATCACCTGTGCCGTTGCAAGGGTTCTGTTCGAAGAAGAAAAGGAGGGATCGACTACTTCATCCGGATTCCGCCGCCGCGCTCACGCGCAGGGTCCGGCCCGAACTTCGATCACGGCCGCCAGCCGCACCGGACAGGAGGAGCCCCCTTCGACGTCACCGCGAAATCCGGCACGACAACCGGCGTCGAACCGGAGAAACCGGCAAACCGTCGGGCAATCCCCGCAGAGACGGGCCGGATGAAGGCGGGACTGGTGCTGCGTGCGCAACTGAAGTCCGGCGACGCTGGAGAGATCCGGCAGACGGGGAGTGAAACTCCCAGTGGCCGTTGAGCGGCTCCTCGGAGAGCGGGAGGAATGCGGCCGATTCAACGGCAACCGATTCCGGCGTGGAGGAGCATCCAGCAACCGCGTTGCCGGCACTGCCCGCCCACGCCAGAAACAGAGCGGCAAGCGCAAGAAGGGAAAAAAGAATAAACTTCTTCACTGCCGTCGTCGTCTCCCGTGGAATTTGAAAGAATCCGCTTCAATGGTATCTTTTCATAATATATCTCCCGTCCGCCATTTTTTCAACCGGCAGACGGGAGACAGGAGAGATTCGGGCAAACCGACCGCAGTCAGCTTACCGGAAGAAACGAGGATCGATCTCGCTGCGGAGCGCCTCGAAGAGTTCATCGGTCATCGCCTGAATCTCATCGAGACCGAGCTTCGACTGCGTGTTCGGGTCGGCGGCAATCGCGTGGAAGATCGCCCGACGGTCGCAATTGAGCGCCCCCTGCGCCCCCATGAGCTGAACGTTGATCATGCCGCGATTGAGGCAGGCGAGCTGTTCGGGATAGTTTTCGACCCGGCCCGGGAAGATGCCGCCGCCGTTGACCAGGCAGGGGACTTCGACACAGCACTCCGGCGGGAGCGACGGAATCAATCCGTGATTCATCACGTTCAGGTTGGCGGTGAACGAATGGTTTTTCTCGATCGCCGCAATCACCTGCACCCCGTATTCGGCACTCGGCTTGAGGTCGAGCTCCTTGGTTCCGGCAAGGTAGGCCTTGAGGTCGTTTTCGTTGCGGACCTGAAGCCCCTTGCAGAGGACCACCGACGCCCCGGTGACGCCGGAACTCATCGTGTTCCAGTCGAGCCCGTCCTCGATCTTCGGGAAGTCGTTACTGCAGAACTTGTCGATGAGATCCTGCCGCTTGCGGATGTAGGGGATGTATTCGCTGCCGTGGCCGCTCGACTCGGTCGGGAAGTAGTCGAAGTGGCGTAAGAGTTCGAAACGCACCTTGTCGCGCTTGTAGATCTCCGGAATGTCGAGGCACTTCTTCAACTCCGGATAGAGGTCGCGACCGTCGGCTTCCAGTTTGAGCATGAACGCCTGATGGTTGACCCCGGCGGCGAAGAAGTGCAGCTTCTCATACGGCACCTTGAGCCAGTTGGCGATCTGCCTCGAAGTGTGCTGCACGCTGTGGCAGAGGCCGACCACCTTGACCGTCTTCGCCCGGCGGGAGAGCGCGATGGTGTTCATCGACATCGGGTTGACGTAGTTGAGCAGATAGGCGCCGGGGCACTCCTCCTCCATCACATCGAGCACTTCAAAGAGGTCGCGCAGCGTGCGCAGCCCGCGGAAGACGCCGCCGGGCCCGAGCGTGTCGGAAACCACCTGATCGACGCCGTACTTCATCGGAATACTGTATTCCAGCTCCTGATGGTGGATCGTGCCACAGCGGAAGATGGTGATGACGTAGTCCGCGCCGCGGACCGCCTGCCGCAGATCAGTGGTGGTTTCCGGATGGAATTCGACGCCGAGTTTCTTTGCGATCAGTCCGCCGATGGTGGCGGCGTGGGCAAGTCGCCCGGCATCGATGTCCATCAGGGTGAGCTGGTGGTGACGCAGCTCCTCATCGAGCAGGATATCCTTCATGAAATTCTGCGCGAAAATCACGCCGCCGGCACCGACAAGAACAATTTTCGACATGGTTGGCTCTCCTTTTTCCTATATTGCGGAATTGCATTTTTGCGGTCCTGTGTTATACTATATCTCATAGAACATCAAGTTGACAATAAAAATTTTGCGTTAAAAATAGAACTTTTGGGGCAAAAGACATGCAGGAACGGAAACGTCATCCGGGTCGGATGGGAATCCATCGGGCGGACCCCAACACCTTGCAGAACATTCCGCTGCCGATCTACCCGCGCTCCCTCGGGAACTTCCTGGTGCCGGGCGATTATGTCGAGCTGGTTCCGGAGGGAACGAAGAATTTCGTGCAGTTCTTCTGGTGCGTCGACGGCGAAGGGGAGTTCGAGCTGGAGGGCACACCGGTAACGGTGCGCGCCGGCGACTGCTTCTACCACCTGCCGATGGAGCCGCATGTTCACCGCGCCCATTCGAACCTGTGGGAATACCGCTGGATCGCGTTCGACGGCCCGGCGGCGCGGGAGTTCATGCTCTCCTATCAGTATCCGCGCACCGCGTTTCACGCGGGCGGCTGTCCGCACGAGCTCTTTCTCGAACTGGAAACCTGGATGCGTGAAATGAGTCCCTACAGCTGGCGGCAGATGGTATCGGTCATCTGCGCGATTCTCGCCCGCGCAGGGGGGAGGAACGACGACACCACCCGGGAGGGGCGGGTCGTGACCGAAGCGATCCGGATCTGCCGGGAACGCTTCTCCGATCCCGATCTCAACGTCAACCGCCTGGCCGACGAGCTGGCAATGGACCGCTCCACGCTGCGCCGCATCTTTCAGTCGAAGATGCGAATGACTCCGTCGGACTATCTGGCAAAACTGCGGATCCAGCACGCGCTCTCGCTGCTGGACCAGACCCGGCTCCCGCTGGCGGAGGTCGCTGATCGCTCCGGATTTTCCGATGTCAGCTACTTCTGCCGGGTGATCCGCCGCGCCGTCGGCGTCAGTCCCGGCAGCTTCCGTGCTCATTGACATTTCCCCCTCCGCAGAACGCCTCAAAAAATGAAAAAAAATCGCGCTGCGGCCTTGTATTCTGAAAAAAGCATTACTATATTACCTTAAAAATAAATGAAGCGAGTGACGCATATGGCGCGAAAAACGATCTTCCATTCCCTTCTCGGAGAGCTGGAGCAGCGCATCGGCCGCCTGCCGGCGGGAACCATTCTCCCGGCGGAACAGGCACTCGCCGACGAATATGGCGTGAGCAAGCCCACATTGCGGCGGGCGCTCGCAGAGCTCGCAGAGCACGGCCTCATCGCCAAGGAGAACGGCATCGGCAGCGTGGTTATCGGCGCAAGAAGCGCCATGCGGCGTGAACTCATCTTTTTGTGCAACAACCTCAACTTCTACTCCACCACCCTCTCGACATTCGCCGCAAGAGTGCGACAGGAGAACTATTTTCTCTCCATCGTGCCGCTCGACGGCGACGCCTTCACCCAGGAGCAGATCATCCGGACCGCCATCGAGCAATCCCCTTACGGCATCGCTGTTTCCGCCGACCAGACCCACAACGATCTGCCGATCTACCGGGAGCTGGCCTCCGGTCCCATTCCCACCGTGTTCCTCTGTCGTCTGCCCGGCGGCGTGGAAAGCGGTTCGCTGGCCATCATCGACAATCGCCGGGAGTTCTGCCGGATCGTCCAGCGCCTCTACCGCGAAGGATGCCGCAAATTCGCCTTCTTCACCGATATTCCGCCTTCGGTCGAGGTGGTGCAGGAGCGTTTTGCAGGCTTCCTCGACGGCATGCGCCGCTGTCGGCTGAAGCCGCAGGAAACCCTGCTCTGCCTCCGTCCAGAACAGCAACAGGAGTTTCTGCTCCGCTTCTCCGGCCCCGGTGCCCCCGACGCGGTCTGCTGCCACAACGACCGGAGCGCGCTGGAACTTATGAAACTTTTGCGCGCAAGAGGGATCGACTATTCGAAAATCCGCTTCACCGGATACGACAATCTATCACTGCTGCGTTTTCTCCCCCCAGAAACTGCTCACCGCGGAACTGCCGCTTGCCGAACTGGGGAAAGCCGCGGCGGAAATCCTTCTGCGCCAGATCGAAAACCGAAGTTTCAAGCCGGTCTGCAAACGGCTTCCCGCAAGAATCAAGGAGAGTTAAGGCATTTTTTACCGCAACCTTTAAAATAAAAAATAAAAAACATCAGCAAAAAGTCGATTCGCGACCCAAACGACAAAACAGGGAGGTTGAATTTATGAAACAGAGTTTCCGTTCCGTCATGTTCACGCTTATCGAACTCCTGATCGTTGTCGCCATCATCGCGATTCTGGCGGCGCTGCTGCTGCCGGCGCTCAACAAGGCACGCGACCGCGCCCGGACCATCAACTGCCTCAACAATCAGAAGGAACTCGCCCGGGTCATGCACTTTTACGCGAACGACTACAAGAACTACAGCGTCACCCGCCAAAATAACAAACCGTGGCCGAACTGGCTGGTCGACTACCGTTACGTCAGAACGCTCCGGGAGCCGTTCCTCTTCTGCCCGACCCTCAAAGATCAATCGATGAACAACAGCGCACCGCAATGGCGCACCTACGGGCACCACTACATCACCTATCCTGCCCATCACGAATTCTGGATGGAACGGGGATTCGGCCGATTCGCAATCATCGATGACGGTGGTGCAAGTCTGTTTTTTCATCTTGCTGGCGTAAAGAATCCCTCTCAACTGCCTCACTTCGCCGACACGGTCAATCTCAACTTCTCCCCTCCCCTCGGCAGCTGGATGTGCCCTCTGCGTGATCCGAACGGCAAAGAAACGATCTCCTTCCATCACTCCGGAAACTGCAACATCGTCTTTGTAGACGGGCATGCGGCGACACACTCGCCGCGGGAAACCAAAGAACTGGGCGCCCTGCAAGGCGCGATCAATGGAGTGGGAACGTTGCTGTAAGTTCGAAGGGATGGAGAAACAATATGCACTTGAAATGTTCTTTTCTTTCCGCCTGTCTCATCGTTTCCTGCGGACTCTCCGCCGGAACGCTGGACTTTGCCAAACTGTCTCCGGCGGAACTTGTCCTGCCGCTCCAGGCGAAAGGACAGAGTGTCGAAGCCGACACCGCCGACGGCCGCCCGGCGCTCCTCCTGGAGTGGAACTGCAGAGAGGCTCGCTGGTTCAGCCTCAACTACAAACGCTCCCCGCGCCTGCCGGAGTTCGACCGCGCAGAGTTCTCGCTGGAGTTTTTTCGCCCGCAGGAGTCAACCGTCCGCCGGGCAAGTCTTCTGCTGGCCGACCGTGACAACGAAGTCTTCCAGCTCACCACGCCGCTTCCCGCCGGAAAACGCGGCTGGGAAACGGTGAAATTCACTTTTGACCCCAAAGCGATCAAGGGGAATGTCTGGGGAGGAAAAAAGAAGAACCGTATTCCCGACTTCCCGCTCCGCATCGTCGGAGTCACCTGCAGTTACGCCGCGACGCAGGGAATCGAATCCGCCGCGCTAGGCAAGCTGACGTGGGAACTCTCCCCCGGCTCCCCGGCGGCAGCCCCTCCGCCACCGTACTGCCGCCAGGAAGGGAACTGGTCGATTTCAGCACGCTTCTCGATTCTGAAATCAATCCCCGGCTCGGCAGCGGAAAAATGGTGACGGCACGACACGACACCTTCGACGGCCGCCCCGGCCTCGCCCTCCGCCGGAAGGATTCCGCCTCCCCCGGTACGCCATCGGCCTGCTGCAAGCGATCGAACTTTCGGAGTTCGACCGTGCGGAACTCACACTGGAACTCTTTCGCCAAACCGGTTCCGGCGCGGGCGGCGTCGCCGTCACCGTCTCCGACCGAAACGGCAGGTACACCTCGCTCTACGCCCCGCTTCCCCGTGCGAAAGGGGGGTGGGAGACACACCGCTTTTCCATGGATCATCGGAAACTCACGAAAACCATCAACGGCAAGTTACATCCACCTGCCTTTCCATTGCGCCTGCAGAGTATCGTATGCAACTCGTTGCCGTCGAAAGAGGATACCCCTATCGCACTGGGAAAACTCATGGTTCATCCGCTTTCCGCCCCGCTGGAAGCGTCGGTGGAGACCGGTGACGAACTGCATCTGGTTTTGCCGGGCAAAGAGAAACAGGTCCGCCTTCAGCTTCGCAATCCCGGTACCTCTCCCCGAAGCGTCACCGCCGCCTTTCGCCTGTTCGATCCGGACGACCGGCTCCTGCAGGAAAAGAGTGGAGATTTTCAGATTGCCGGAGCCGCTGTACAGGCCATCCCCCTCCCCCGCCGGAGCGGTTCGGCGTCTACACCGTCAAACTCACGCTGAAAGAGAAGGATTCGCTCCGTCATGAGACCCTGCGCTACGCCCGGCTCGATCCAGCCGGAACGACACAAGGCGGCGTCGACGGTTTCATCTTCGGCATCTGCTCCCATCTTCAGCGCTACCCCGCCCATGAACGGCGGATGATGGCGCGCGCCGCCGCACTGTGCGGGGCCAAGCTGCTGCGGGTTTCGCTGGAGTCACACCGGCTCCAGCCGCGGCATGGCGAATGGACCTTCGGCACCTACGACCATATCGCGGAACTGCTGCGCGAGAATCACATCGAATTCGCCCCCATCTTCCTCGGCCTCCCCTCCTGGGCGGTCGCCTCCGACTACCGTCAGGCGGTAAAGAGCAACAGTACCCGCGGGCGGCGCCCCGACTATAAACTCTGGGAGGAGTATGTGCGGAAGGTTGCCGAACACTACCGCTCCGACCTCCGGTTCGCGGAGGTCTGGAACGAGCCCGACCTCATCGGATTCGCCAACTTCACGCCGGAGGAGTATCTGCAATTGCTGAAGATCAGCTCTTCGGTTTTACGAAAAACCATCCCCGGCATCACCGTCATCAGCGCCGGATTCGCCTCGCCCGACCTCAATCCGCCGGAGCGCACCGCCGATCCGCACTATGTGCGTAAATGCGTCGAAGGCGGCCGGGGGGCTTTACGATCTCTTTGCCGTACACATGCACACTCGTCCAGAGCGCTACCGCGAATACTACGTCAAAAATCTGCTCCGTTTTCGGCAGGAGCTCAACGACACCACCCCATGGTACTCCAACGAGACCGCCCTCGCCTCGTTCGGCGAGATCTCCGAGCTGAATCAGGCCGAGACGCTCTTTTGAACCTCTTCTGCGCCTGGAACAACGGCGCGGCAGGCTACAACTGGTACAACCTGCGCAACATCAAGGAGGATCCGGGAGACCCCGAAGCGAACTACGGCATGCTCACCTGGGATTTTCAGCCCAAGAAGGTCTACGCCGCCTACAACACACTCGCCCGTTACTTTCGCGGAGCAAAACTGGTCCGGCACAGCGAAAGCACCCCCTCTTCCACGCCGCCGACGGCAGCTGGCTGATTCCCTGCTCCACGACGGAAGAACGGAACCGGCATGCCCTGCTGCTCTTCACCGGCATCCGCGGCGAAGCCACCCGGATCGACCTCTGGGGCAACCGGGAGAAACTCCCCGTTTCCGGCGGAATCGCCCTGCTGAAATCCACCGGACATCCGGCCATTCTGCAGGTGAAGGGGCAGCCGACGCCTCCGGAACCGGCAGGCGAACTGCTCCGGGTTGCCCCGAACTTCCGCCTCCTCCCGGGAAGGGAAGTGAAGAGCAGCATCGAATGCCGAAACCCCGCCCGAATCCCGCTGAAACTCGCACTCGCCTTCCATGCGCCGACCGGACTTGCGGTCACACCAGCAAGCCGCACGGTGACGATTCCTCCCGGAGAAACCCGTTCGCTTTCCTTCGCGTTCCGCGCGGAGAAAGAGTGCCGCGCCGACGCACTGAAACTCGACGTCACCGCGGGAACTCTCTGGAAGGGTTCCCTGCCGCTGCGGCTGGAAACCGTCATTCCGATTCCGGCAGGCAACTTCAGCCGGGGAGCCGCAGTTCCGCGTGAACCGGCCGGAACAGGTGACCTCCTTCGTTTCGGTCGAAGATGCGACGGCGTCGCTCCAATGGAAGGGTCCGGCGGACCTGAGCGCCGAACTCTCCCTCGCCCGCGGTGACCGGGAGCTGCGGCTCCGGTTCCGCGTGCGTGACGACATCCACCATCAGCCCTTCTCCGGGCGCGAAGTGTGGCAGGGGGACAATATCCAGCTCGGTCTGCAACTGCCGCGCCAGAACGGGCAGTGGGAGCTCGGCTTCACCCGCCTCGCCGACGGGAAACCGGAGCTCTTCGTATGGCTCCACCCCGAAGGGTACGATCCGGAGAAATGCGCCCGAGAGATCCGTCTCTCCACCCGGCGAAACGAATCCGCCCGGGAAACCGTCTACGAAGCGATCATTCCCTTCCGCGCCATCGGACTCACCGAGGAGATCGGCCTGGAGGGATTTCGGTTCAGCTTCCTGGTCAACGACAATGACGGAACCTGCCGGGAAAGTGCGATCTCCGCCTCGCCAGGCATGCTGATCAAGGACTCCTCCCGCTATCCGACGGTCTGTTTCTGAGGAATCCCGCGCGAATCAAAAGGGGCTGTTGCAAAACCTCATAAGGTATGCGACAGCCCTTTTTTTTTGAATCTCGGTAAAATTGTGTATAATAAGGCTATGATCGGGAGATGACCATGGCCTATTTTACAAATTTTCAGGACTATTTGTTTCTTTGCTCAGATCTATCCTCTGAGGAAAAGCAAAAACTCGATAATTATCTCAGGATTTTAGAGTACTCAGGCGTAGGTCGAATAATAGCAGAAACAGTTACTAAAAGCATCGAAAAAGGCGGAAGACCATCTCATAATCCGTTTCGTTTATTTTCCGCCATACTATTTGCATTTTCTAAACATTCGGGAAGTCTTCGGCGCATTGAAGACAGCATTCGATTCGATACACGTTTTATGTATTTGATGGAACAAAAGGTTCCGTCATATTCCACAATTTCAGGTTTTGCAACAACGTAGTTGTTGCAAGACAGCGGGAAATATTCTCATGTATCATGAAAGAGATTGTTCAAAAAATATAACATTGACATATCTGAAGTCTTTATCGATGGAACAAAGCTTGAAGCCAATGCCAACAAATATAAATTCGTCTGGAAGCCTAGAAAAAAGCATGATAAGCTAAACGAAGGCCTCAGATTGATTATTTCTGCCTATTTTCATTTGCCGCCAGGGAAAAAAGAATTTATATCGAAAGAAGTAGCTCAATTTCTCTCTATGCTCAAACAGGAAATTACAGATAGAAACATTCCAATTGTAAGTGGTTCAGGGCATCGACAGACGCAGATTGTCAAAGATTATCATTCATTGGAGAAAATGTTACTGAAAACATTGCAATATGAAGAAATTGAAGCGATTTGCGGCACGGAACGAAATTCTTATTACAAAACAGACAAAGATGCAACAGCAATGTGTTTGAAAACGGATTATTATTCAGGTCTCGGAAGTAACATGCATGCCGCGTATTCTCTTCAAATTGTAGTTTCGAAAGGACTGATTCTAGATTACCTTTGTGTCACAAGATAGATCCGACAGTAAAACTTTTATACCTCTACTTGACAACTATCATGCTGACTATGGCTTTTTTCCGGAAAAGTTATGCGCAGACAGTGGATATGGTTCATTGGATAACTACAGGTATATGGCTGCTGAGGGCATAGAAAACTATGTCAAACCGCAGATTTGGCAGAAGATGGTTCGCGGAGAATATATCGATCTATACAGTTTCGATGAAGAACAAAACTTGATTTGTTTGAACGGCAGGAAAGCAGTTAAACTTGATACGTATAGAACTCACTCCAGAGGGAAAGAGACCAAGTTTTATCATATTGAAAATTGCAACGAATGTAAATTTAAACCATTTTGTATGAGATGTGTTGCTGATAAAGAACGCCAAGATAGAGTTTTTGAGGTATGCTATGAACTATATGAATTCAAGAAACAAGCCGTACAAAATTTGCTTTCGCCGAAAGGAATTGAAATGCGCATCAACCGTTCATCCCAAGTAGAAGGAGCTTTCGGCGTAATAAAGCAGGATATGGATTATGAAAGGGTCAGACGAAAAGGTCTCGATAATGTCAGTGCCGAGTGTATGCTCGTTTGTCTGGGATATAACATCCGCAAATTATTTTCTTTTTTTCGAAGGAAAAGGCAAAACGGATTACTGGATTGCTCCTGCGGATCTTGAACCGGAAGTTCCAAAGAAAGCTAATCTGAAAAGACTCATGAAGAAGCAAATAATGGGGCAAAATGAAATGCTGAGAGAGTCTTATAAATATGGGAAAAGGGCGGCTGCAAAACTATGAGGTTTTGCAACAGCCTCTATGCACCACGCCTTCAAGGCGATGTTACCGGCAGCCCGACACGGGCTTTGAAAAAATTCGCCAATCGCAACAAATTCACAGGCCGCCGCTAAAGCGGCCAACCAACCTTTTTCTTGTAATAGCCTATTTGAAAAGAAATAGGCCCCCTGCTATGCAGGCAGAGTTCTTCTGCCTTTTAATTCTTGCTACCCGTAAACGGGTCTATGTACTCCCTAAACGTTAATTGCTCCATTGCCTGATCCTCTGCCAGTTGATTTTGAATATAAGCGGCAATCGCATGAGTATCTGCTCCGGCTGTATTAACATAATAACCTCTGCACCAGAAATGCCGATTCCCGTATTTATATTTCAAATTCGCATGGCGATCAAAGATCATCAGAGAACTTTTTCCTTTCAAATACCCTACAAATTGAGACACACTCAAATTGGGAGGGATACTTACCAACATATGAATATGATCAGGGCAAGCTTCGGCCTCTAGTATTTCTACCTTTTTCAATTCACATAATTGACGTAGAATTCTCCCGATATCTTTTTAATTTGATTATAGATCACTTGTCGACGATATTTGGGGGCAAATACAATGTGATACTTGCATTTCCAGCTCGTGTGTGATAATTTGTCAATTGACATTTGAGACTCCGTTCTATTATTTGTGATTGGCGAATTACAATACTATAGCACGGAGTTTCTTTTCTCGCCTTGAAGCTGAAGCTGTTCGGCTACATACCGGCACAGCCGGTAGTTTTTTGCGCTGAAGCAATATAAAAAACGCGGGAGCGGCTCCCCGCTCCCGCGAAACGACACCACAGCTTACTTCTGAACCCGGAGCACACCGCCGGTGTCGGCGCTGGTGGCCAGCGCGGCGTACTTCGCCAGATATCCGGTCCGGATCTTCGGCTCCCGCGGCTTCCAGTTCTTCCGCCGCTCGGCGATCACCTCATCGGGCACGTCGAGCCGGATGCTCCGGTTCGGAATGTCGATCTCGATGATGTCGCCGGGTTCCACCAGCCCGATCAGGCCGCCTGCGGCGGCCTCCGGACTCACATGCCCGATGCAGGCGCCGCGGGTGCCGCCGGAAAAGCGACCGTCCGTCACCAGCGCGACGCTCTCGCCGAGCCCGCGCCCCATAATGTAACTGGTCGGCGCGAGCATCTCCTGCATCCCCGGGCCGCCCTTCGGACCTTCGTAGCGGATCACTACCACGTCGCCCGCCTTGACCTTGCCCGCGAGGATGCCTTCGCCGGCCTCCTCCTCGCTGTCGAAGATCACCGCCGGGCCCTTGTGGGTCAGCATCGCCTTTGCGACGCCCGCCGCCTTGACCACGCATCCCTTTTCGGCCAGGTTGCCGAAGAGGATCGCCAGACCGCCCTTCTCGCTGTAGGGATTCGAGAGCGGCCGGATGATCGTGCCGTCCGGATCAGGCGCCGTCGAGTACTCCTCCGCCAGCGTCTTGCCGGAGACCGTCGGGGCACTGCCGTCGAGCAGCCCCGGAATCTTGCTGATCTCTTTCAAAATCGCCATGATGCCGCCGACCCGGCCGCAGTCCTCGACAATGTGATACTGCACCGACGGGGCAAGTTTGCAGATGTTCGGGGTACGGGCCGAAATCTCATCGAGCTTGCGCAGGTCGAGTTTCGTCCCCGCTTCGTTTGCGATGGCGAGCGTGTGGAGCACCGTATTCGAGGAGCCGCCCATCGCCATATCGAGCACCAGTGCGTTCTGGAACGCGGTCGGCGTGGCGAAATCCTTCGCCGTCGGAGGATTTTCCATCTTTGCCAGCTCGACCGCGCGACGGGCGGCACGCTTCCAGAACTCCACCCGCTCCGGCGAATCGGCCGCAATGGTGCCGTTGCCGGGCAGTGCGATGCCGAGCGCCTCGCACAGGCAGTTCATGCTGTTCGCGGTGAACATGCCCGAGCAGGAGCCGGGACCAGGACAGGCGGTGCATTCAAGCTCCTCGAGCCCCTCGTCGCTGAGTTTGCCGATCCGATTTGCCGCAACCCCCTCGAAAATCGAGATGAGGTCGGTGTCCGGCCCCCCGGCGTCTGCGGTTTTCCGGCCCGCATCGGTCCGCCGGAGGCGAAGATGGTCGGGATGTTCAGACGCATCGCGCCCATCAGCATGCCCGGCACCACCTTGTCGCAGTTCGGGATGCAGATCATCGCATCGAACGGATGGGCGGTTCCCATGGTTTCGACGCTGTCGGCGATGATTTCGCGGCTGGCCAGGGAATACTTCATCCCCTTGTGCCCCATGGCGATGCCGTCGCAGACCGCAATGGTGTTGAACTCGTACGGCACACCGCCGGCTTCGCGGATCGCGTCGCAGATGATCTCTCCGACCTTCTTCAGGTGGCAGTGACCGGGAACAATATTGGTGTAGGAGTTGCAGACGCCGATGAACGGGCGTTTGATCTCTTCGGTGGTAATCCCGGTGGCGCGCATCAGGGCGCGGTGCGGGGCGCGTTCGAGCCCCTTCTTCATGGTATCGCTGCGCATTTTCAGAATTCTCCTGGTTGTTTCGGTGAATCGAACTTATTTAATTTACCATGAAGTCGCGGCAAAAGCAACTGAAAAGCGTGAATTTTCAAAGCAACTCTTGAAGTTCGGCAACGCAGACGGTATATTAAAAAATGATTTATTTCAATAAAAACAATGAGTAAGGTTAAAAAGGAAAAGATGTTTGAATCACTGAGTGACAAACTGCACGACGTATTCCGCAAGCTTCGCGGGCAGAGTACGCTCACCGAAGCGAACATTGCTGATGCGATGCGCGAAATCCGTCTTGCCCTGCTTGAGGCGGACGTCAACATCAACATTGCCTCCGAATTCATCGAAGGAGTCAAGGCGGAGTGTGTCGGCCGCGATGTGGTGCGCAGCGTTTCCCCGGGCAGCAGGTGGTGAAGATCGTTCATGACAAGCTGGTCGAACTGCTTGGCGGCGGAGCTTCCGAACTGGAATTCCAGTCAAAGCCGACCGTCATCATGCTGGTCGGTCTCCACGGCAGCGGCAAAACCACCACGGCGGGAAAACTCGCGTTGAAACTCCGCCGCGACGGGAAAAAGGTGCTGCTGGTCGCCGGCGACGTCTACCGCCCCGCCGCAATCGATCAGCTCGAAATCATCGGCAGGGAAATCAATGTTCCGGTCTACACCGAGCGAACCAGCGTCAACGTCGCCGCCATCGCCCTGAACGCGGTCGAGCAGGTCGGGCGCAAAGAGAATTTCGACGTTGTCATCATTGATACCGCCGGACGGCTCCAGATCGATGACACCATGGTCCAGGAGCTGGTGCGCATCCGGCAGGCGGTCCACCCGGACGAAGTGCTGCTGGTCGCCGACGCCGCGCTCGGCCAGGAGGCGGTTTCAGTGGCGGAACACTTCCATCAGGCTCTCGATCTCACCGGTTTCATCCTGACCAAACTCGACGGTGACGCCCGCGGCGGTGCCGCGCTCTCCATCCGCAAAGTGACCGGGCGGCCGGTCAAATTCGTCGGTCTCGGTGAAAAGCTCGACAGCCTTGAAGTGTTTTATCCCGAACGGATGGCCGGGCGCATCCTCGGCATGGGAGACGTCGTCTCCCTCGTGGAAAAGGCCGCCGCCGAAATCGACGAGGAAGAGGCGAAAAAACTCCAGGAGAAACTCCGGGCGAACAAGTTCGACTACAACGACTTCCTTACCCAGTTCCGCCAGATCGGCAAACTCGGCGGCATGGAGAACATCCTCAAGTTCCTGCCCGGCGGCCGCCAGATCGCCGGCGCACTCTCCGGGCTTGACCCGAAACACTTCGCCCGGATGGAGGCGGTCATTCTCTCAATGACTCCTGAGGAACGCTCCAATCCGGATCTGATGGACTTCTCGCGCAAAAACGGATCGCCCGCGGTTCCGGTGTGCCGATCGAACTGGTCAGCAATCTGGTCAAACAGTTTGAATCGATGCGCAAAATGATGAAACACAACGGCATGCTTGGGCGGTTGATGTCAGGGGCTCCGCTGCCGGAAAGTCCGGCGCCCGGCACCTTCGGCGGCCTGCTCGGCGGCCCCGCTCCGATTTCGAAAAGGAGCAGGACCGCAGAAGCGGCTCGCAAAGCTCGCCCGGAAAGAGCGCCAGAAACAGCGCAAGCGCCGCAAATAACAGAGGATTCGACCATATGCTCAGTATCATCCTGTCCATTCTCGCCGGTATCATCATCGGCATGATCACCTCGCGGGACCTCGGCACCGGCTGGGGGATCGTCTGCATGGTGGGAACTTTTCTCATTGTACAGTTCCTCATCGGGCTGGTGATCCGCCGCAAAGTCAATGCAATCCAGCAGTCGCTGCAGACGATCATGCAGGAGGCCCAGGCGAAAATCAACCGTCAGATGCAGCTCTACCAGCAACGTCCCCGGGGAGTTTGCGCGCGGCCCAGCAGACGCTGGAAAAACTCCAGAACGACGCGATCCGCAAAACCCTTCAGGAGACGGAGCGCTTCACCCCCTGGTACAAGTGGAATCCGATGCTCAAACGTCAGATCAACACGATGAAAATGCAGCTTTACTTCCAGCTCAAGGAGTTCTCAAAGACCGACGAACTGCTCAAACATTGCTTTCTGATGGATCCCCGCTCGCTGGCGATCAAGCTCGTCCGCCTGTACAAGACGGAAGACCCCGGTCTGGACAAGTTCTATCAGAAGCGGTGCCGCAGGCTGAAGGGTGAAGACGGCGCGCTGGTCGCCTCGACCTACGCCTGGATCAAGCTCAGGCAGGAACAGCCCGACAAGGCGGTCGCCGCCCTCGTCGCGGCAAAGAAACTCTCCGACAACGCCACGCTGGTCGAAAACTGCGACCGGCTGGTCAACGGGAAACTGAAACATTTCAGCAACGCCGGGTTCGGCGACGCATGGTATTCCCTCTATCTGGAAGAACCGAAAATCAAACCGCAGCGGCAGGTCGTGAGGGGCTACTGAACGTCCGCCGCGGCAGAGCGGGAGGTAACACGGAGTGACGCGGGAGAAGAGTTTTCGCACCTTCATCCGCACCCTCGGGGGCGCGGACCATGGAGCCGATCGTCTTCATCGGCAGAGTCGCCTCCGTACTGCCCCAGCTGCGGAACCCCCGCCGGCTGCGCCTTCGCGAAACACTCTACTACCTCGATCTGTGCGGAGTGAAATCGTTGCCGATCGTGCTGGCAATCTGCTTTCTTATGGGGGTGGTCATGGCGGTCAACGGTCAGATTCAGCTGAGCAAAGTCGGGCAGGAGATTTTCGTGGTGGATCTGGTCGGCTTTGCCGTGCTCAAGGAGTTCGGACCGTTGATGGTGGCGCTGATCGCCACCGGGCGCGCCGGCTCCGCTTTCGCAGCGGAAATCGGCACGATGAAAGTCGATGAAGAGATCAGCGCCCTGGAGACGATGGGGATCACTCCGGAAGCGTACCTCGTCCTGCCCAAACTGATCGCCATGTTGATCGCACTGCCGCTGCTGACCGTATTCGGCGATGCCGCGGGCCTGCTCGGCGGCATGCTGATCGGCACGACGACAATGGGCATTCCGGTGCCCACCTACTGGAGCCGCTCGCTTGAAGTACTCGATTACATGACCTTCCTGCTCGGCGCACTCAAGAGTCTGGCATTTGCCGTGCTCGTCACTCTGGCAGGCTGCTACTGCGGCTTCGTCGCACAGAACGACGCGCTCGGCGTCGGCAGGGCGGCCACCAGCGCGGTGGTCGCATCGATCTTTCTCGTGGTGATCGCCGATGTCGTCATTACGATACTCTATTCGTTCATCGGTTATTGAGGGCTGGCATATGAGAGATAAGAACAATATTGAAATCGCGGTACAGGACCTCTCTATCGGCTATGACTCGCAGGTGCTGATGGAACATCTCAATTTCGAAGTGAGATCCGGTGAAATCTTCTGCATCATGGGCGGTTCCGGCTGCGGCAAGAGCACTCTGCTCAAGCACATCATAGGCCTCTACAATCCGATGCGGGGAGACATTCTGATCCGCGGCAAGAGCATCGTCAAGGCAAACGGAGCGGAACGGCAGGCGATCATGCGTGAATTTGGCGTCACCTACCAGGGCGGCGCGCTCTTCGGCTCGATGACGCTGGCGGAGAATGTCGCCCTCCCCCTGCAGGAGTACACCGACAAATCCCCGAAAGAGATTGCAGCGCTGGTTCAGGAAAAACTGGAACTGGTCGACCTCGGCGGCTTCGGCGACTACATGCCCGCCGAACTCTCCGGCGGAATGCGCAAGCGGGCCGGACTGGCACGGGCGATGGCGCTGAATCCGACTCTGCTCTTCTTTGACGAACCGTCTGCCGGGCTGGATCCGATCACGTCGGCCGGACTCGACCGGCTTATCCTGCGAATGCGGGACCGTTTCGGCGCAACCATCGTCGTGGTGACACATGAACTGGACAGTGTATTCACCATCGCCGACCGGGTGGTGATGATGGATAAAAAAGCAAAAACCATCGTCGCGGAAGGGGATCCGGAGGACCTCCGCGACCACTCCGACAATCCATGGGTGCGCGCCTTTTTTGAGCCGGGACGGGCTGAAGAGCAGCGATGCCGGGGCATCGGAGAAACGGGAAACGGAGCAGTCTCATGAATGACCAGACCCAGAAATTTCGAATCGGTCTTTTCGTGCTCGGCGGAGTCGCAGTGCTGCTCGCCATGCTCTTTTTCTTCGGACTCTCCAACCTTTTCACCCACCGGGCGAAAGTACAGAGCTTTTTCTCGGAATCGGTGCAGGGGCTGACCGTCGGCTCTGCAGTGAAATACCGCGGCGTGCCGATCGGCACGGTCACCCGGATTGTAATCCGCGTTTCGGACAAGCTCGTCCAGGTCGACATGGAGGTTGACTTCGACACCTTCGTCAACAATCGGGTGAACGGCCGCCTCCAGCAGGAGCGGGAGTTCCGCCGCTTCTTCCAGGCGGAACTGGAACAGGGAATGCGCTGCCGGCTGGAATACACCGGAATCACCGGATTGCGCTACATCGATTTCGACTATTTCGCCACACCCGGGGAATCACTGCGGGAGCCGCCGGCGGACGCCCGGGAAAGCGGAGTGCTCTACATTCCCGCGGTCCCCTCCTCCTTCCACGATCTGCTCGAAGCGCTGGGGACTTCACTGGAACGGATTTCACGGGTGCGGTTCGAGGAAATCTCCGACGGCTTGGAACGGAGTTTGAGTGAACTTTCCGGCCTGCTGGCCGATCCGGCACTCAAATCGGCGATCAACCGGATCAACGACGCCGCGGAAAATCTTGAATCCGGCACCCGCACCATCACCCGGGTGTTCAGCGAGAACCGGATCAACCAGTTTCTCAACCTGCTTGAAAAAGATCTGCAGGCGATCGATGCCCTGACTCGTCAACTGATCACCGAATCACGGGAAGCAAAGATTCCACAGAGCACAGAAGCGTTCCGGAACGCGGCAGACGCCTTTGTCGACGGACAGGGCCAGCTCGCCAATACGCTGGAAAAACTCAACCAGGCGCTCGACTCCCTGCGGGAACTGGCCGATTACCTCAATCAGGACCCCAGTTCTCTGCTTTCCGGCAAGAAAAAACCCGGAGTTCTGAAACAGCCATGAACCAATCCTCCATCGATCACAAAATCGACGAAATTCTCGACAGGGAAAATCGTTACGATCGCGCCGCCTACGGCTTCGTGGCGCAGGGAGTCACCTTTACGGTGGGCAGGCTCCCCGCCCATCGCCATGTCTCGGCACTGGAGCTGCTTTACGGGCTGCGCGATTTCGCCAGGCAGGAGTACGGCCCGATGGCGCCGATGGTGCTGGAGGCGTGGGGGTTGAAATACGCCTCCGACGTGGGGAGGATCGTCTATCTGCTGATCGATGCCAAGTTGCTTTCCGCCTCCCCAGAGGATGATCCGAACGATTTCAACATTGATTTTGCGCTCTGCGCTCCCGAAGACACCGGAACCGGAGACGCCCGGCAGGAGCCTCCGCCCCCCTCCCCCGGATCGATTGACTTCCATCCTTTCCATACGAAACGGCCCCGCTGCATTTCCATGCCCGGGGCCGTTTTCAGTGTTTGACGGTTTGCGGAGCAATACGCTCCGATCAGAGCGCCTGCGGATTGGAGGAGGAGAAGTTGCGGCGCAACACCGGCTGCGGCCGGACCGTCCGGGTGCGTGTCATCCACTTGGAATTGCGCACCGTCACCAGGCAGTACGGATCCACCCAGAAGAGGAAGAAGAACTTGAACACAGCGAACGTGTAGGCGAAAATCGCCTCGCTGCTGCAGCGACGGGTGCTGTAGACGAAGGCCGGGATGCTCGACCAGATGATCATTCCGAGAATCACCGCCTGAATGAACGCCACCGGCGCGGCACAGAGCGCCATGACAGTCAGCGGCAGAAACAGCACCGGCAGGAACAGCCACATGGTCTGCATCAGCAGATTGAACTGAATTCCCAGATGGAACCAGTCCAGTTTGCGGAAGGCAAAGCGGTACATCGAACAGGTTTCCCGCACATCGCCGCGTCCCCAGCGCATCAGCATCTTGCAGGTGGTGCGGTAATCGGTGGGAATCATCGTGTGAGCAATCGCATCCCGCTGGAAGACGATCCGATGCCCTTCCGACATGAGGTAGGTGGCAAGCGCACGGTCCTCCGCAATATGGGCGGGTTCGCCGAAAAACTTCTGTTCGACCCATTCATCCAGGAAGGGGAGCATCGCAGTCCGCCGGTAGGCGCTGAGCGCGCCCGGCGTACAGAAGACCGAACGCAGCACACTCTGCGCGGAACGCATGATTTCGAACCCGAAAACAAAATTCACATCCATCATCCGCGGCAGGATACCATCCTGAATATTGAGCACGCGGATGTCGCCCGCGACCCCGCCGATCTTCGAATCGATGAACGGCGAATTCAACTGCCGGAGCGTATCGGCAGCCACCACCGAATCACTGTCGACAGTGACGATCACCTCGGAGGTGGACTGGCGAATTCCACGGTACAGCGCACGCCGCTTGCCGCCGTTTTCTCCAGTTTAATCGGGGTAATCCGGCCTTCGGAACGGGCGGCGGCCAGCTTGATCCAGTACCAGGTGTCATCCACGCTGCCGTCGTCAATGGCGAGAATTTCGAGCTTGTCGGCCGGATAATCGCTCGCCAGAATGCTGTCGAGCGATTTCAGCACCGTCTTCCCTCGTTGTAGGCAGGGACGATCACCGTGCAGCTCGGCAGCTCCTCATCGCTGAGCGTCCGGTGCGGCTTGTACATGAAATAGGCGAGCACCAGCAGGAACGCATAGTAAAAAACGTTCAGTCCGAGCAGGATGCCCCCAGGGACATGACGAACTCCAGCGAAAAAAAGTCCTTCAAAGCTCTCCCAGGAGAAACGCATGACCGCAGTGGCCAGCACGATGGCAACCAGGACGAAAGTACTGTATTTGATCAGGGTGACGATCCTGTTTTTATCGAGCAGGACAAGAGCGGGTTTGAATTTTCCGGCCATGGTTTCGAAATTCCCTTTCCAAAAATAAATTGGTTTGCAATTTCAAATTTACATGTTACTCAATATAGCACAGCGAAATTACGGCCAGATTGCCGCCACATTGCAAAATGGCAATCTAACGTTTTTTTTGATTTTCCCGAGGAGAAAAAGAGAGATTTTCTGCTATATTACCTCAATTCGGACAAAAATTTTCCACCTCGAAACAACGAAATGCAGGAGAGACAAATCGAATGGAGCAGTTTCGCTTCAGCAATCTTCCATACCGCATCCTGCTTCGGTGCGGCCTGCCGGCCGGCACAATGCTTCTCGCCTCTCTGCTCTACCTCTGCCTTCTGCCCGGCGACTTTTCCATGGAGCCGGGAGCGAGATGGAAAATTCCACTCTCATTGCTGCTCTATTCCGGTACGCTCTCGGTCGCACTGCTGATGAACCGGCGGCCGGCACGGCTGATCTATTTCGCCTTTCCGCTCGTGCTCGTACTGGAAGAGGCGCTGAATTTCGCCCCGATCGATCAATACTACGCCTCCGGCCAGATTCCCTTCGCGCTGCTGCTGGCAGCCTGGTGCTGGAGCATCGATGCGGCAATCGGCGAAACCATCGCCGTGAAATTCCGGTCTCTCGCCTGGCTGCCAACTCTGCTGATCGGAGGAATGCTCTATCTGCCCCCCTCACGATCCTCGCCCACCATATCGCTTCGGGCAGAAAGTTCACCTACGATTCGATTCAGGCTGTTTACCAGACAGATATGGCCGAAGCGATCCACTACGCCTTCACCGACCCCACCTGCCTGGTGCTGATCGCGGCGACAGCGGCGGCGGCAGCGGGACTCTGGTTTCTGAACCGGTTCGGAAAGGCGGATGCGGCACCTCGCATGTTCTCCGCCGGTTGCGCCGTGCTGGCGCTGGCACTCGTCCCATGGGTATGGCTGGAACTTGCCGGACGTGAAGCGCTGAACCGCACCAAAGTTCTCTTCACCGACAGTCTCGGTTATTTCGAGGTGATCGAATCCTACGCCGCCGGACACGGCGCACGGCTGGCTGAGGTGGAGCGCCGGGTGGACCCCGGCAGCGGCGATGACGGCATCTACGTGCTGATTCTCGGGGAGTCCCACAGCCGCCGCCATTCGAGCGCCTACGGCTATAAACTGGACACCACGCCGTTTCTGAAAGCCGCGGCCGACGCTCCCGACTGCATTTTTAATGAAAAACGCCTTTTCCTGCCATGTGCAGACCATGCAGGTTCTGACCATGCTGCTGACCGCACGGAACCAGTACGACACCCGGGAAGCGGCGGTCTGGCCGAGCCTCTTCGACGTGGCGAACTACTGCTCCTACGATACCGCGTTTCTGAGCAATCAGTATCCGCACGGCAGATTTGACTCTCCGGTCACCGCTCTCGCCTCGGAGGCGAAACAGAGCGTCTGGCTCAACACGATGGAGGATTTCCTTCTCTGGCGGGCCCGTCCGGACGGTGCGCTGCTGGAGAAACTGCCGGAATTGCTGCAATCGAAACGCAGTCTGGTGGTCCTCCACCTGATGGGCAGTCACGGACCCTACTTTAAACGTTATCCGGAGGAATTCGGGCGCGATCTGGAGATGGTTCCCTATGACAAGAGCCTTCGCTACACCGATTTTCTGCTGGGGGAGATGGTGAAGATGTTCCGGAAGAATCCTCGGGTGCGGGCGGCGCTCTATCTCTCGGACCATGCGGAAATTCCGGGGGTCGGCCACGCCGCGGATCTCTTTGAGCCGGAGATGGCGGAGATTCCGATGTTCCTCTACCTCTCCGACACGCTGCGGCACCAGCGCCCCGAACTGGAACAGACGTTGCGGAACAATGCGGAAAAACTCTTCACCAACGATCTAATCTTCGAGTTGATGCTCGATCTGATGGGGATTCATCACCGCTTCGGCACCCCGGAGCTGCGCTTCGCCTCGCCGGAATACAATCTCCCTCCGGAAAAAGCGCGAACACTCTGGGGAACGCGCCCCCTCGCTCCGGCGGCGCAGTGATGCGCCCGGCTACTCCCGCGAACGGCAGCGATAGACGAAGGCGGGCGGCAGATTGCGCCAGACGACCGAACTGGTCAGCACCTCACCGAAAGTTTCACCAAGCAGCCGCCGGAACCGCATTCCGGCCGGGAGCATCAGCCCCTGCAGATAGGCGAAGGTGGTGAACCACCCGTCCGGCGCGAGACTCCCGGCAACCGCGTTGAGAATCTCGCGCTGGAGCGATTCGGGAAACACCGCCCAGGGAAGGCCGGAAATGATCGCATCCGCCGGAGGAAGCCGCCGCTCCCGGAGTATCTCCGCCAGTCGGGACGCGCTGTCGTGTAAAATCTCCACACCGGGGAAGTTCCGGCGCAACTGAAGACAGAGCAGTTCATCAAGCTCCACCGCCATGAAACGCCCCCCAGCCGGAAGCATCCGGATGATTTCCCGGGTGATCACACCGGTCCCGGGGCCGAGCTCCACCACCAGCTTCGCCTGTTCCACTCCGATCCGGGAGACCATCATCCGGCAGAGCGAAGGCGATGAGGGCCAGAGCGCCCCAACCCGCCCGGGATGGCGGAGAAACCGCCGAAACAGGGTCTGTCGACTCATTGAACCCCTCCGGCCCGCCCTTTTTCCGGAATGTAGATGGCCCGAATCTCATTGATCAGCGCCTCCCGGCAGTTCGTTCCGGCGGGAGGACGGTAGAAACTGCGCCGGTCGCGGCCGATCACCACCACGGCCGGATGCGCCTCGGAAGCGAGCATTCGATCCAGCTCCTTCTGATCGATCGCGACGCCGGTTCTGCCCTCCTCCTTCGCCCGATCATCTCCGTAGTCGAGTTCGCCGCGGGAATTGAGTGTATGCACATCCTTGCGGCCATACACCCACGCAACCGCATGCATCGTGCTCGGCGTCGTAAACAATTTCACCGCCGCCGGATCAAATCCCAGCCGCGCCGGAAGCTCCCGCATCGCCCGCTCCGGAGTCTTGTCACCGAGCAGCCCGTCCGGGATCGCCCAGCCGCCTGTCGCCAGCAGAAGCGCCATACCGCCGAAGAAGAGATGAAACCGTATCCGCCAGTCCGCATGCCGGGAGATCAGCAGCGCCGCGCCGTACACCAGCCCGACCACCGCCATGGCGACGGCCGCGGGGAAACACCAGCCGTAAGAGATCCGCTCCATGAAAGGCAGGAACAGCACCACACCGAATCCGAGCGACGCGACTGCGAGCAATCCGCCCCATATCGTGAGCATCACCTGAAAACAGCGATTGTGTCCGCCGCTCTTGAAATAGGCGGCAATGACCGCCGCCGCCGGAACCGCCAGCGGCGGGAAGCAGGGCAGGATGTAGGTGGCAAGTTTCCCGCTGGAAGCCGAGAAGAAGAGAAACGGCAGCACCACCGCCGAAAGGCAGAAGCGGTAAAGCGGCTGACGCAGAATTCGCTCCAACGCAGCCCGTCCGACCGTAAAACCGGGAATCAGCAGCAGCGCCGCGGGAAACACTCCGCCGATGAGGAACGGGATCAGAAACCAGAACGGCTCCGGATGCTGTCCCGGGGCGTCCGCGGTAAACCGCTGCCAGTGTTCAATCATTATGAAGTAACGCCAGTAGTCCGGTTCCGCCTTGTGAATCGCAATCGCCCACGGAGCAATCAGCGCCAGCGCCACCACCAGTGGGATCCATGGCAGGAGCAGAAACTCCTTCCATCGCCGCTCCCAGAGCAGAAATCCCAGCATCGCCAGCGCTGGAACCGCGAATGCGATAAATCCCTTTGCCAAAAAGGCAAGCGCGGTGAAGACGCCGCAGAAGACCAGCAACAGAACCTTTCGGCGGTTGAAGTGCGGCTCCACCGCCGCCAGATAGGAAGTCACCAGAATTCCGGTGATGAAAGCGGTCGTCTGGCTGTCGAGCACGGCAAATGTGCCGACTCCGTAAACCAGTCCGCAGGAGAGGTAAAAGATGGCCGCAAGGGCCGCAAGCTTACGGTCGCGCAACGCCTGATCGACCAGAATCCAGATCAGCAGCGCCGCCAGCCCGGCGCCGAGCGCGGCGGGAAGACGAATAGAGAAGGCGTTGTCTCCGAAGATTTTGAAACATCCCGCCGTCAGCCAGTATCCGAGCACTGGCTTCTCAAAATAGCGCACGTCGAGCAGCCGGGGGAGTGACATAATCGCCGTTTGCAATCATCTCGCGGGGAATCTCCGCATAACGGAACTCGTCCGGCGTCACCAGCGGCCGTCCGGCCAGCGGTACCAGATACGCCACGATAAAAAACAGTACGACAAACCAAAAATATCTCATTTCCACTCCTCCGGACTCTTCGGATAATGCACGACAAAAAGCCCGCCCGCCCGATAGGTGGTGCGCGGCGCCGGCAGACGGCGCACTCGCGCCTCATCACCGGTAACGATGAAAAACTCCCGCCCGCCGGAAAGTTCCGCGCTCCTCTTCCCCGTCGGATTTTCCGGCAGTGTGTCGATTCCAGTACGTTTCAGCGTCCAGGCGACGGCGGGCATGAGCGAAGTTTCCGCCTGCACGATGGCGTCCTCCGTCGCCCGCGGGACGAGCACCTGCCGGAGAAACGGTTCCGGAGCGAAATCCCGGACAAACCGCCACGGAAGCGAAATCGGGACGGCCAGCAGAAAAAACGCCATCCCCACGCAGAAACAGCCGAATTTGCGCGCCCCTCCCGGTTCCCGCGCCGCCATCCGGAACCAGATCACCATAACCATCAACGCCAGAACCGGCAAATAATAGTTCTCGTTGAATCCGTAAAGAACCAGCTCCGACGGGACACGCCGGGTGAATTTCGCCAGCGTCTGAAGCAGAAACAGCAGCAGCGGAATCGGCAGCAGACACCAGACCAGAAGGTTGAGCACCCGGTTCACCCACCAGTAATCCCCCCGGTCCGAGGCCCGGAGCATGCCGTATGCGAAGAGAATCGCCGCTGCGGGAAAACAGGGAAGAAGCCGGAACGCCGCTCCGCCACCGTAGAAAAACGGCGCGACAGGAATCATCAGCAGCATGCAACCGGCAAACCGGAGCAGCGGAGTCCGCACGGCTCCCGCGAAGTCGATCCGGTACCCGTGCCACACCATCGGCAGAAAGAGAAACCACGGCAGTGTCCCGGCCAGCGCCGACAGCAGCCAGTCTCCGGAAAATCCTCCAGACCAAACCATACCCGAAGCAGCGAACAGCGCCTCCCCGCCCCGGTGAAGCGCCAGGCCCCACGCTCCGACGATCAGCGCCGCCGTCACCAGCGGAATCCACGGCAGTGTGCAAAGCTCCTTCCAGCTCCTGCTCCAGAGCAGAAAAACGACTGCGGGAATCAGCGGCAGCAGTATGGCTTCGGCGCCCCGGCAGAGAAATGCCAGCCCCAGCCGGCACCGCAGAGCGCCAGATAGCCGGCCCGGTGCAGGAGAGCCTTTTCCGTGATCGCAAAGAAGAACATCGTCAAAGTCAAGGTGTTGAAGAAAACGAAAAGCGAATCGCCGCTGCCGCAGGTTCCGGCGGCGTAAACCGCCCCGCAGAAGAGCCAGACCAGAGCGGCAGCGTCTCCCAGGCGGGGAATGCCGGACCGTCTCCCCAGCAGAAGAATCAATCCGGCGGTAAGCAGAACCGCCAGAGCGCCGGAGAGCCGGACGGCGGCAGGCTGTTCCCCGATCAGAGCCATCACGGCGGCGTTTCCCCAATGGCCAAGGGGTGGCTCTCCGGCGAGAGTTTCCCCGTTGAGATGCGGAACGGGAGCGGATACGGTCATTTCGCGGGCGATTTCCGCCTGTCGAAACTCCTCTCCCAGATAGAGCGGCCGCTGCCAGACGCTGCCGAGATAAAGCAGCGCCAGCAGGGCGATCATGATCCAGCGGAAATATTTCTGAAAAAACATCAACGCGTTTTGTTCCCGACTCACACGGCGCAGGAGCTCCACCGCCGTTTCAACTACCGATGCAACCTATACAACATATCATCAATCCGGCGGAAATGCAATCAATCATCCGGAAAAACCCGCGAAACAGCCGAATCCCATCCGAACGGCCGGCGGCGGTGCAGCAGTTGCCGGAGCTGTCCCCCCCTTCACACCTTTCCGACGGAAAACAGTTGCTCTCGCTGCGTAAACCTGCGTGCCCCCTCCGTCGTTCCTCCCCGTCCAAGACATTTTTCGTTTTTTTGCAGAAATGATTTGGCATCACCGTCGATCCCCGGTATATTATATGGACTGCAATTGAATTTTCAACAGGAGATTTTCGCTTGAGCGAATCCGTTTCCGAAGAGAACGACCGACGAAGCAGCCGGAAGGCGGCGGCTCTGCTCTGCCTTCTTCTGCTGTTCGCTCTTTTTCCCTTTCCGGAACCGGTGACGGCTCCCTCCTCCCCGCCTTGTTTCTCAGATCCATCTCCATCCCTTGCCGCATGGTCTGCAGATTTCTCAGAGAAACCGGATGTTCAGGCGCTTCCCCGCGATCTCCGGAACGGTTCCAGCCGCACGATGGCTCCGCTCAAGCTGAAGTTGCGTCCCCATTTGCCGCTGCGTACACTGTTTTCCGCAGAATTCCGCGCCGCCGCGGCTCAGAAAGACAACACAACTACCTCATGTGGAAGGACTTTTGCTAAAATTCCGGCATTATCCGATATCCTCAACGATTCGGTCCCGGTCCGGGCGGGACCGGTGGTGGCGCGACCCGTTTCGTCTCTCCCGGCACTGTCCTGACCGCACCGCATCCGATCCCGCGGAGTGGACTCCGGGAGAAAAACTCCGGATCCATCTTGAATTCACGCAGGGATTTTATATGCAGGAAGAACAGTTTTCCTCCCCCAAACGTTCCTTAAAAAGAGTATTTACGCATCCTTTCATGCGGCTTCATCATGGGAGCCGCCGACGTCGTGCCGGGCGTCTCCGGCGGAACCATGGCCTTCATCCTCGGCATTTACGACGAACTCATCGAATCGATCCGCCGTTTCACCGGGAAGGAGTGCTTCTCCATGCTGTTCCGCTTTCAGCTCCGCCGGGCGGTGCAGACACTTCCGTGGCCTTTTTCTCGCCACTCTCGGGCTGGGAATTCTGGCGGCCATTGCGCTCTTCTCCACCCCGATCCGCTGGATGCTGGAGCATCGGCTGGCGCTGATCCTCGCCTTTTTCTTCGGACTGGTGCTCGCCTCCGCCGTCGCGGTTTTGCCGCGGGTCAAGCGCTGGAGTGCCGGGCGGTTCGTCGCCCTGATCGCCGGAACCGCCGCCGGTTGGCTGATCGTCGGTCTGCCGCTGCTGCAGAATCCGCCGGACTCCCCGTTCTATCTCATCCTCTGCGGTGCCGTCGCCATCTGCGCGATGATCCTGCCCGGGATCTCCGGCAGTTTCATCCTTCTTCTGATGGGGAAGTACCACGAGGTGCTCAACGCGGTCCACGAGCTCAAGAGCGGCGTCAATTTCGGTGAAAATCTCCTCACACTGGCGCTGTTTATTCTCGGAATCGTCCTCGGCATCTCGTGGTTCATCCGGCTGCTCGGCTACCTGCTGCGCCGCTTTCATGACCTCACCATCGCCGTGCTGATCGGGTTCATGCTCGGTTCTCTGCGCAAGGTGTGGCCGTGGAAACTCGGCGACAGCATCGAAAACGAAAACATCCTGCCGTCCGCCTTCGACAACACCTTTTTTCTGGCGCTTCTGCTCGGTGCGGCCGGCTTCGCGCTGGTACTGCTGATCGAACGCTTTGCCGGGAGGAAGGAAGAGGCCGCTTCGACCGCCGGAATGCCATCGGAATAACCCGTACCATCGCCCCAACCAAAGAGAAACCACGCCGACAACCGGCGCGAAATAAAACAATCAACAGAAGGAAATCGTATGTTTACACTGGTTGCCGCCGTCGCGGTCGCAATGGGAATCTCATTTTTATGCTCCATCATGGAGGCGGCTCTGCTCAGCCTGAATCCCGGGAAACTGGCGATTCTGAGCAAGCGCCGTCCGAAGGTCGGCAAGATCTGCGAGGCGCTGAAAAGCGACATCGAGAAGCCGATTGCGGTGATTCTCATTTTGAACACCGCGGCGCACACCTTCGGCGCGGCGATCGCCGGAGCGCAGTTCGACAGCCTCTACGGGAGCGACTATATCTGGCTCTTTTCGCTGATCTTCACCGTGCTGATGGTGCAGTACACCGAAATTCTGCCGAAGACGCTCGGCGTGCGTTTCAACGCCTTCATCGTCGCCCACACCGCGCGTCTGCTCAAATTTTCCATCGCGCTTCTGACGCCGGTCATCTGGCTGGTCCACTTCGTCAACCGCCCGTTCGAAGGGAAGGGAGGAGGAAGAGGACACCGGCGCGGCCATGGAAGAGGAGCTCGACGCCCTCGCCTCGATGGCTCGCGAGGCGAAACACATCACGGTCGCGCAGGAGCTGGCGATTCAGCAGATTCCCGACCTGAAGGAGGATAAGATCCGCCAGCTGATGGTCCCCCGGGAGGAGATGGTCAGCCTAACCGACGAGATGTCGCGCGAAGAGGTTCTGCAGACGGCCCGCCGGTGCCTGCACTCCCGCTACCCGGTCCGCTCCGCCGCGGAGCCGGAACGGTTCATCGGCGTCCTGGAGCTCCGGCAGCTGCTGTTTCACGACGGCGACTGGCGGAAACTGCTTCTGCCGGCGCAGGTGATCCCGGCGGACGAAGCGCAGCTCCATCTGGCAGAGAACAGCGAAAAGCTCGACTCCCGTCTGCTGCTGGTCAAGGATTCCGGCGGAAGCATCGTCGGAATGATCACCACAACCGACCTCTTCATGAAACTCTTCCGCAAGGCCGATCCGAAGGCGGAACACGCCGCGGAGTGCGAGAGCGTCGCCGTCTGACCGGTCGCCTTCCCGCCGGGAGGATCAGCGGCGTTCGGCCGCGTCGGCGACCCGGCGGGAAAGCTCGTCGAACGAAAGCGTCGTCCTGCGGTTCACTTTAAGATAGAATCGGAGCAGTTCCGCCCGGAGCTCGCCTTCCTGCCTCATCGCCGCAGACAGCATGGCGAGGTCCCGGACGATTTCCCTGGCGAAAAGCCGTTCCGGAAGCGGACAGAAGAAGGCGCTGGTCACATCGATCCAGCGGAGTTCCGGCGCCGCCTCCCCTCCCGCTTCCGCCACAGCAGATTGTTCGGCAGGAAGCCGCGGTGGGTACAGTGCGCCTCGTGCATCTTCGCAAGATACCGGAGATTGCCGCGCAGAAATGCGTCGCGCGTCGCCGTCTCTTCCGCGGCGCATCCGCCGGGCAGGAAGGCGCGCCCGTCCCGAAACCCCTCCGCGAACTCCGTCACCAGAAAGGAGCGCCGCAGAATCCGGCCGTCGCGGAAGTCTCCGCAGCCGAGCAGGTTCGCCATCGGGATGCCGATCGCCGCAAGGCCGCGGTAGTTGGCCGCCTCCCGGGCGTTCTTCGAATAGTGGAACGCATAAAAGAGCGGCCGGGAGCTGTAGCTGCACTTGTAGATGACCGTCTTCGCTCCCGCCGGAGTTTCCACCCGGCACTTCCATGCCTCCTTGTGACGGGTCTTCCAGATGCACTCCGCGCCGTCAAGTCCGCCGGGGGTGAGAATCCGCTCCAGCGCCCCGTCAAATTCCGGAGCCGCCCAGCGCCAGGAGCCGGAAAGTTTCGCCCCCATATCACGCAGCATACCGCGTTTCGCCTCCCGGTAGAGCCGCCGGGTTTCGTCAAAATCGTTCACATCAGGCCTCATCGTTGCTTCAAAGTCCGGGAATAATGTACCACCTCCGGAGAAAAAATACAACCGCGTCGCCAGCGTCCCCCGCCTCGGGAACAAAAAGTTCCGTTCCCGCAGCGCTCCGGTTGACAAAGCGACGCCCGGAGAGTATGTTAAACCGCTATGAAACGAAAACTCGGCATCTGCACCCGATATACCCGGCAGGGGGCCTCCAGCCGCCTGCGCTACCATCTGTACGCCTCCGCGCTGGAAGAAGCGGGCTTCGAAGCGGAGTTCCATCCGTTTTTCACGGAACGCTACCTGCAAAACCTCTACTCCGGCGGCGGCAAGTCGCGCCTGCTCGCCGCCGCGGCGCTCGCGAAACGGCTGGCACTCGCCCCCCTCCTCCCCGAACGGCTGCTTATCGAATATGAACTGCTCCCGGAACTGCCGTATTCCGTGGAATCTCTGTTGCTCGGCCATCGCCGGTATGTGCTCAATTTCGACGACAACGTCTGGGAGAAATACACCGAACGTCCCCGCCTGGCAGAGAAATTCGACGAACTCTGCCGCCATGCGGCGGGAGTGATCGCCGCCAACGACTTTCTGCTCGAACAGATCCGGCCGCTCAACGCCGTCACAATCAAAATTCCGACCGTGGTCGATCTGGAAGAGTATCCCCCGGCGGCGGAGAAGTTTCCCCGTTTCACCGTGGCGTGGATCGGTACGCCGGTCACCTACGCCTATCTGGAACAGCAGGCGGACGCCTTGCGCGCGATGGAGCAGGCGGCGGAGTTCGAACTTCTGGTCATCGCGGGGAAGCAGCTGGAAGCGCGGGCGATTCCGGGCGTGTCGATGCGGTTCGTCGACTGGAGCGCTGAAACCGAAGCGGAACTGCTCGGTCGCAGCCACGTCGGCATCATGCCGCTGCCGGAAGAGGACCCCTTCGCCCGCGGCAAATCGGCGTTCAAACTGATCCAGTACCGCGCGGCAGGGATTCCGGCCATCGCCAGCCCGGTTGGGGAAAACCGCACGATGATCGTGCCGGGCGAAACCGGATTCCTCGCCCGGACTCCGGCGGAGTGGGCTGCCGCGTTGCGCACGCTGCACGACGACGAGGCGGAACGGCTCCGCATGGGGCGTCGCGCCCGCGAACTCGCCGCGGAGTGCTCCCTCCGGAAATACGCGCCCATCCTGACCGGGTTTCTGGAGAAAACACTCGGCTGAGCCGCTCTACTTCCCGCTCCCGGCTTCGTAATCAGCAAGTTTTTCCACCAGTTCGAACAACCCCTGAAACGTGTAGTTCGGGCGGTAGGAGAAGCGTTTCAGATCTTCCGGAGCAGTCACTCCGCTGAAGAGCAGCGCGGTGTCGATCTCCGCTTCGACGCCGGCAAGAATGTCAGTATCCATCCGGTCACCGATGATCATCGCCTCCCCGGAATCGACGTCGAGCCGCCCGACGGCGCGGCGCATCATCACCGGATTGGGTTTGCCGACGAAATAGGCCTTCATCCCGGTGGCCAGCTCGATCGGAGCGATCAAGGCGCCGTTGCCGGGCACGATTCCCGCCTCGGTCGGTCCGGTCAGGTCCGGACAGGTGCCGATCAGCTTCGCCCCCTTCTGAATCAGAAAGACCGCCTTCTCAATCCGCTCGTAGCTGTAGGAGCGGGTCTCTCCGAAGACGATGTAGTCCGGATCGGTATCGTTCATCGAGATGCCCCGTTCATAGAGCGCGTTGTACAATCCCGCCTCGCCGATGACGTAAGCGGTGCACCCGGGATGCTGCCGCGCCAGAAATTCGGCGGTGGCGAGGGCGCTGGTGTAGAAACGGTTCTCAGGCAGATCGATTCCCATGCGAATCAGTTTTTCCCGCAACTCGCGCGGAGTGCGTTCGCTCGCATTGGTCAGAAAAATGAATTTCCGGTTATGCCTGGTCATCCAGTCGACAAACTCCTTCGCCCCCGGCAGCAGCTGGTTGCCGTGGTAGACGACGCCATCCATATCGAGGATGAAGGCGGACTTATTGAAAATCCTATCCATAAGATGCACCTCTCTTTCCGCAGGGATAATATATCACGCCCCTTCGAACATTTCCACAGGCGGGATCCGCCGGCGCACTTCCTCCAGAAAAAAACAGACGCCCGGCGGCAATACCGGACGCCTGCGACGCGGAATATCCGTTACTTCTTTCGCGAGAAAATATCCTTGAACTGGTCGATTCCGCTCTTGATCTCCTGGGAGAGCCCTTCGCCGCTCTTCTGGAGGGAGCTGCCCAGATCCTTCAGGTAATCGGTCGCCGCCACCGCTTTGGAGATGGAGACGATCAGCTGAGCATAGAGCTCCTGAAAGGTTTCTCCCATGGTCTTTCCTTCACCGACATCGGTCATTTCAATGGGAGGGAGCGGAATGTCCGCCGTGGTCTTGAGCACATTCGACGAGAGCGAAACCCGGCTGTCGGAAACCTGGAAGAGGCGGATCACCAGCTGTTTTTCCGAAGCGCTCTCCGCCTCCTGTGCCTCGGCCGGCGTCTGCTCTTCGGCCGGCTCCGCACCGCCGGTTCCGGCAAACTGCTCGACGTTCTTCTGAATATCGGTCAGGTTGCTCGAGCCGTCAAGCCGCATTTCGAAATCCACCCGCATGCCGGAAACACTCACCTCGATGACCTCGATCTTCGAGGTAAATATCGAACCGGGGTTCAGGCGAACCACCACCTTCTCCACCCGGAACGCTTCCGGATTCTGGTACCCTTCGGGATTTCCTACCCGGAAACCGGTAATTTCCGCACTGCCGCCGAAAAGCGAACTGGAAAACGCGTCCAGTTCCACCTTCGTCCCGGTCACCATCGAACCGATCCGGGTCACCGCATGTTTCACAATGACATCCCGGCAGATCAGCGCAACCACCAGCAGAACCACCAGGCCGATCAGGAAGATGCCGAGCCATTTAAGCAGTCTCTTCCGACCGCGTCGCGGTTTCCGCTCCCCGTTTTTTCTTCCGCAGAGTTGCCCGATTCCGCCACGGCGGCGCTCTCCGTTTCTTCCGGAACAGCCGCGTTTTCGATTCCCTCATTTTCCTTCATACTACTTCACTCCATATTTTGCCGCCATCTTCGCGAGAGCGGCCTGTTGTTTTTTCGCTGAAGCGACGCCCGGCGGCGTACTGCTTGGCCAGTGATTCATAAAACGCCTTGTCGTCATAGGTGAAACGGCCCCGTTTCACCGGCTCCGCCCACTGCGTCACCGCCTTCAACCCCTCCAGAAGGCGCTCCGTATCCGGAGACGCAGCGGGGGCGGCGGCAGGAACGGCGGCTTCTCCCTCCGCTTTCGCCGTTGCGGCATCCGCCTCGATTCCGAGAATCCGGTCGACCAGCGCCGGATCGGTCAGCTCGCCGTGGTACTTCTGCGCCATCTTGCGCAGGGCACCGAGCTGCTTCTCGGAGAGCGCACGCCCGGAAAGCGCCTGTTTCCGCAGCGAATCGAAGAACTTCCTGTCATCGTAACTGAACCGGCCTCGTTTTGTCACCGGTTCGAAATTCACCTTGTCGAATGCGGCGAACAACGCGGGATACTCCGAAGAAGCACACGCCGCCTCGGAACGCTCCCGGTTCTCCTCGCGTTCGGCCCGGAGAATTGCCGCCGCCTCCACCGCATTCCGCAACTTCTCCGGCAGTGCCTTCAACCCGGTCTCGAGCTGAGCGGAATATTTCGCCGCCAGACTGATCAACGCCTGGTACTGCCGGGCGGTAATTTTGCCGTCGGAGTCGAACTTCTCCCGCAGAGAACGGCAGAATTTTCCATCATCGTAGGTTCGTTTTCCCACCTTCTGCGCCGCTTCGAACGTAACATGATCGAAGAGCGACAGCAGTGCCGCCGCCTCGTCCGCCGGAGGCAGGTCGCAGTTCTTCGCCGCCTCCAGCCACGGTACGAACTGCGCGTAAAAGTCGGCCATCATATCGGTCCAGCCAACCTTGCCCTCCTCGACCTCGTCGAGCTGTTGCTCCATCCGGGCGGTGAAGCCGATGTCGAAGAGTGCCGGAAGCTTCTCCACCAGGAAATCACAGACCGAAAATCCCAGTTCCGTCGGCACCAGTTTTCCCTGTTCGCGCGAAACGTATTTCCGATCCTGAATCGTACGCAGAATGGTCGCGTAGGTCGAAGGACGGCCGATGCCGTTCTCCTCGAGCTCCTTGATGAGAGCCGCCTCCGAGTAACGCGGCGGCGGTTCGGTAAACTTCTGCTCCTTCTCCACATCGTGGATCGACAGCGGCTGCTTCTCCCGAAGTTTCCCCAGCACCTCCGCCTCGCGCGTCTCGTCCTTCCGTTTAGAGACCTCCTCGTACACCTTCGAAAACCCAGGAAACACCGGCACCGTCGCCGTCGCCCGGAAGGTGTAGTTCCGCGCATCCGCCCCGGCGACGCCGACATCCACTGTCGTCAGATTCTGGACCGCCGGCGTCATCTGGCTGGCGACGAACCTCCGCCAGATCAGCGAATAGAGCTTGAGCTGCATCGGGTCGAGATAGGGGGCCATCGCCTCCGGAGTCCGCCGCACGTCGGTCGGACGGATCGCCTCGTGCGCCTCCTGCGCGGCCGCCTTGTTTTTGTAATAGTTGAACTTCTGCGGTGCAAAGGCTTCTCCGTAGTTCTCTCGGATGAACGCCGCCGCCGCAATCTGCGCCTCGCGGGCGATGGTCACCGAGTCGGTACGCATATAAGTGATGAGACCGACCGCACCGCCTTTGCCGATATCCATCCCCTCATAGAGTTGCTGGGCGTACCGCATCGTGCTGGTCGCCGAGTAGTGCAGCGAAACGTTCGCCGCCTGCTGCAGCGTACTGGTGGTGAACGGTGCCGGCGCAAAACGGCGCCGTTCGCTCACCGCCACCGAAGAAACCTGCGGCGCGTCGCCGTGCAGAACCGCCTCCAACAGTTTTCCGGCATCCTCTGCGGAACCGATCCGGAACTCCTTCGCGTCGATCTTGAAGAGCCGGGCGGAAAACTCCTCTCCCGTTTCCGTCCGGAACACCGCGGAAAACACCCAGTACTCCTCCGGAGTGAACGCGCCGATCGCCCGTTCCCGCTCGACCACCAGCCGCAACGCGACCGACTGGACCCGCCCGGCACTGCTGCCCTTTTCCACCCGCGACCAGAGCAGCGGACTCACCTGATAGCCGACGATCCGGTCCAGCACCCGGCGCGCCTGCTGGGCATCGACCAGGTTGCGGTTGATCTCCCCCTTCTCCTGCATCGCCCGTTCGATCGCGCCGCGGGTGATCTCGTGAAAACTCACCCGGTAGAACGGCGCCTTCGTGCTTTTGTCAAGCACTTCCGCCAGATGCCAGGCAATCGCCTCCCCCTCGCGGTCCGGGTCGGGGGGCGAGGTAAATTTCATCGGCCTTCTTCGCCGCGGCGCGCAGGTCGCGAACCACCGCTCTGCTCCGCGCGGTATCGACATACTGCGGCGCGAAACCGTGGGCGATGTCGATGCCGAACTCCCGCTCCGGCAGGTCGCGGATGTGCCCCATCGACGCCATGATCGCATACTCCTTCCCCAACATCCGCCCGATGGTGCGGGCCTTGGTCGGAGATTCCACTATCAACAACTTGGACATTCCATATCACTCCCGGGGAATCGACTTCCCTCCTGAAACATTCACGGCGCGCTCCCCGCGCGCGTACGCACCTACATAGGAATACTCTAACGCCGAAGTCCCCGACTTGTCAAGCCCTTCCGGATATTTTTTGGCAAATATCATTCGCACAAGACAAAAAGCGTGCTATATTATCCGGGAACGAACAGTGAGGAGGAACGGATGAATCCAACCGCCGATATCGGAGTAATCGGGCTGGCAGTCATGGGCGAAAATCTCGCGCTCAATTTTGCGAGCCGCAATTTCACCACCGCCGTATACAACCGCACCACCGCAAAAGTCGACGCCTTCATGACCGAACGTGCGGCAGGGAAACCGCTGATCGGATGCCGTTCGATCGAAGAGTTCGCCGCCGCGTTGAAGCGACCGCGCCGGATTTTGCTGATGGTCAAGGCGGGCGAAGCGGTCGACGCATGCATTTCTTCGCTTCTGCCCGTGCTGGAACCGGGAGATATCGTCATGGACGGCGGCAACAGCTTCTACGCCGACACCATGCGCCGGGAAAAAGAACTCGCGAAATCCGGCATCCGCTACCTCGGCGTCGGCATTTCCGGCGGAGAGGAGGGTGCCCTTCACGGCCCCTCGCTGATGCCCGGCGGCGATGCATCCGCCTGGCCTGAAGTGGAGCCGATGCTGAAGGCGATCGCCGCCAAGGTGGACGGCGGCACCCCCTGCTGTGAATGGATCGGCCCCGGCGGTTCCGGTCATTATGTCAAGATGGTTCACAACGGGATCGAATATGCCGACATGCAGCTGATCGCCGAAACCTACGGCTATCTGCGTGACCGGCTCCATTTCGACGCGGAGAAGATTCAGGCGGTCTTTGAGGTTTGGCGCGGCGGCCCGCTCGCCGGTTATCTCATCGATATCACGGCGGAGATTCTCAAGGTCCGCGACGCAGAGAGCGGGAAACTGCTCCTCGACCTCATCCTCGACGCCCCCGGCCAGAAGGGGACCGGCCGCTGGACCAGCGAAACAGCCCTCGAAACCGGAACTCCGGTACCGACCCTCACGCAGGCGGTCTACCAGCGCAACCTCGACGCGGCAAAAGAGCTGCGTCTGCTCGGCAGCCGCCTTCTCGCGGCTCCGGAAGCGGTCGAACCCTATCCGGAAGAGGAGCTCGACGAGGTGGTCGCCGCGCTGGAATCCGCCCTCTACTGCTCGAAAATATGCGCCTACGCGCAGGGATTTGAGCTGCTCAAAGCGGCGGCTCAACGTTTCGACTGGCCGCTCCGGTACGGAGAGATCGCCCTGCTGTGGCGCGGCGGCTGCATCATCCGCGCCGATTTTCTCGGCGAAATCAAAAGGCGTATGACCGCAATCCGAAGCTGGAAAATCTGATGTTCGACGAATACTTCCGCGCAGAACTGGACAACGGTCAGGAGGGGTGGAGGCTCATCGCCGCCGATGCGCTGCTCGCCGGCGTAGCCATGCCGGCAATGCTCTCGGCGATCGGCTATTACGACAGCCGGCGACGCGCAAACTCCCCCAGCAATCTCATCCAGGCGCAGCGCGACTTTTTCGGTGCGCACACCTTTGAGCGAAAAGATCGCCCGCGGGACGAGTTCTTCCACCACGAATGGAATCAACCGGGAGTTGAATCATGAAATCGACGCAGTTTGCCACTCTTCTTTTTTCCGCGTTGCTGGCGCTCCTTGCCGGCTGCGCCACAGCGGAACCGGAGATCGAATCTCCAGCCGACATCACCGTCTCCGAACTGGAGACGAAAATGCGGACCGCAATGGATCCGGACGGGCGTTATGCGAAAGCGAAAACCTTTATCCAGAGGCAGATCGTCTCCACGGAGCGATTTCTGGACGATCCGGAGGAGCAGGTCGTCGAAGTGAAGTTCGAACGGCCCGCCAACTTCCGACTCACCACTCTGGATGACAACGTTCCCGTCTCCGGTCTGATCGTCAGCGGGAACAACGGCTGGATGGTGGACTATTCCGGCGAAAGAATCGTGGAGCTCACTCCGGAGCAGCTCGATCAGCTCAAGATCCTCTCCGGCATCTCCAATCCGGACAACTCGCTCACCCGCGCTCTCCGGGATATCCGCATCTGCCTCTGCCGGATCGGCGAGCAGGAGTTTTACAAGATCACCGGGCAGAGCCGAAATTCCGACAATCCGGTTGCAATCTACATCGACAAGAAAGATTTCCTCATCCGCCGGATCAAAGCGGTATTCCAGATCGGTTCGCAATCGATCCGCTACGACTCGACCATCCGGCGCTACTCTCTCTATGAAGGGGTGATGATCCCGGCGGAGACCACCGTCATTCAGAACGGTCAGGAACAGACCACCCGGGTAATTTACTACAAACTTGATGCAATCATTCCCGCATCAGATTTCCGCCCGCCGGTATTCTGAAACCGGCCGGCTCCCGAATGCGCCGTTTCTTTTCGGGAGGAACGGCGCATTTTCCATTTCACCGGTGGATGTCGACCACCTTGCCGTCAAAAAAGATCGACGATCTCGTGTATCAGCGGATCCTGAAGCGCATCCACCAGTGCCTGCGGCTGATCGTTGGCGATGCTGTGCCGCTGTTTCCGCCCGGCAGGAGCAGTCCGCGAAGGCGCCGTCTCCGTCACGGCCGCAGCTGACGGCGGCTCTTCCGGGAGATCCGGGCTGGCCCCGGAGTCTTCCGCCAGCACCGGAGGCTCTTCCGGAATTGCGGGGTAAGTCGATTCCGATGCCGGAACCGCAACGGCAGGCGCAGCTTCCGCTTCCACAACAGCCGGAGGCTCTTCCGGAATTGCGGGGTAAGTCGATTCCGATGCCGGAGCGGCGGCGGCCGGAGCGGATTCCGGCTCCGCGGCCACGGGCTCTTCCGGTATTTCGGGGTAAGTCGATTCCGATGCCGGAGCGGCGGTGGCCGGGGTGGATTCCGGCTCCGCGACAGCCGGTTCCGGCTCGACCGGCGGAGCCGCATTCACGGCGGCCGGAACCGGCTTTTCGCTCTGCGGCTTCTCCTCTGCGGGTTCCGGTTCCGGTGCGGAACGCAGCGGTTCGATCTCAACCGGAGCCGCGGTCGACACTCCTGCGGGAAGCTGGTCGAGGAATTTGAGCTCTCCCGCGGTACGGAGCTGATTCAGCCGGGCCAGCAGGTCGTCGATCCGCACCGCATGTGCCTCCCGCATCGCCTTGAGCAGAATCGTCTCCAGATAAACCTGTTTATTCAGCGCGTCGTGGAGAATACGCCCTACCGGGGCGATTGTTTCGAGCAGGATCTGAATGGTGTCCGGTTTGACCAGCGACCCGAGCCGCCGGAACCGTTCGATCGCCTCCGGACTCTCATCGAGCAACTCGCCCGGATCGCGCAGGATCGTGCAGAGCTGAACCGCGCGCACCGCGCTCAAAAGATCGTCGAAGAGCGTCTCCAGATTCTTTCCCTTCTTCGACAGCCGGGCGATGATGGCGACCACCTCCCCGGGCTGATTCCGGAGCATCGCCAGCAACAGCGCGTCGAGATCGGCGCGGTCGGTGAGTCCGAAGAGCGACAACACCTGCTCGCCGGTGATGGTCGAACCATCCCCCTGCGAGAAGAAGGCGATCATCTGATCGAGCAGCGACTGCGCATCTCGCATTCCGCCTTCGGCGGCCCGGGCGATGGCGTTGATCGCGCCGTCGTTGATCCCCACCTTCTCGGTTTCGCAGATGAGCTTCAGCCGCTCGGCGATCAGCCGGGTCGGAATCGGCAGCAGGTCGAACCGCTGGCAGCGGGAGATGATCGTCGGCAGCACCTGGTGCACTTCGGTGGTCGCGAAGATGAATTTGACATGCGGGGGAGGCTCCTCGACCGTCTTGAGCAGAACGTTCCACGCCTGCTTCGAAAGCATGTGGACTTCGTCGATGATGTAGATCTTGTAGCGTCCGTTGACCGGCTGGGTGAGCACATCCTCGGCCAGTTCGCGCATGTCGCCGGTGGTGTTGCGGCTGGCGGCGTCCACCTCGAGCACGTCGAGGTTGCGCTCCTCGGCGATCGCCCGGCAGGATTCACACCGGCAGCATGGCTCCCCCCTGCTGCGGATCAAGACAGTTCATCGCCTTGGCGAAAATGCGCGCGAGCGTGGTCTTGCCGACGCCACGGGGACCAACGAAGAGATAGGCGTGCGCGGTCCGGTCGCTGAGAATTTCGTTGCGCAGTGTCCGCACCACATGCTCCTGCCCGACCACGTCGGAGAAGCGCTGCGGACGCCATTTGCGGGCGATGACCTGATATTCGCTCATGAACGGGCCCTTTCCCGGGCGGCTTCCACCGCCTGACGCTGGATTTCGAAAATCTGCCGCAGTCCGTGTTCGGCCAGATCGAGCAGTTCATTGAGCCGCGCCCGCGAGAAGGGTTCCCCTCGGCGGTGCCCTGCACCTCAACCAGCTTTCCGGAAGCGGTCATCACCACATTCATATCCACTTCGGCCCGCGAATCCTCCGCGTAGCAGAGATCGAGCACCGGCTCGCCGTCGACGATTCCGACACTGACCGCGGCGACGCTCTCCCGGAAGGGATTCTCCGGAAAGAGCGTCCCGGCTCCTCGTTGTCCGGCGAGCGCCAGCGCCACCGCAGCCCCGGTGATTCCGGCACAGCGGGTACCGCCGTCGGCGTCGATCACATCGCAGTCGAGCGAAACGGTGTTCTCCCCCGACTTTCAAGAGATCGACCGACATGCGGAGCGAACGGCCGATCAGCCGCTGAATCTCCACCGTGCGCCCTCCCTGCTTGCCCGCGCTGGCCTCGCGGCGCATCCGTTCATGAGTGGAGGCCGGGAGCATTCCGTATTCGCAGGTAACCCAGCCGCCGGGAACCTTCTGCGCCTTCATCCACGGCGGGACCTTGGCATCCACGCTGGCGGCGCAGACCACCCGGGTGTTGCCGCAGGAGATCAGCACCGAAGCGAGCGGGTGGGAAAGATAGTTCGGGGTGATGATCATCGGCCGGAGTTCATCCGGCGCACGTCCGTCGATACGGGTCATAAAAAAGTCCTCCCTGCCAATGCAGCCCGGTTCTGCCGGGATAAAAAAAGAGTCGCCCGACCAGATGACCCGTGGCCTGTCAAAAATCGCGTAGAGCTGCTTGGTTCCCCACCTGACTCGGTTGGCACTTTTGACAACGCACGGGGTCCGGCCCGGCGACAACTGTTGATTCGATTGTCTTCTTACAGTACTCTATTTTTTGAAAAATTCAAGCAGCAAACCGAGTTCTTTGCGCAAATTTTTCCGCTCCACCACGCGGTCGATCAGCCCTTTTTCCAGCAGGAACTCCGCCGTCTGGAACCCTTCCGGCAGTTTCGAATTGGTCGTCTCCTGAATCACCCGCGGCCCGGCGAAGCCGATCATCGCGCCGGGCTCGGCGATGATCACATCGCCCACCGCCGCAAACGAAGCGGTCACGCCGCCGTAGGTCGGATTGGTCAGAATCGCAAAGTAGGGCAGCCCCGCCTCCGCGTGACGCTCCAGAACCGCGCAGGTCTTCGGCATCTGCATCAGACTGAGAATTCCCTCCTGCATGCGCGCGCCGCCGGACGCGGTGACGATCACCACCGGCAGTTTCTCCTCCGTGGCCCGTTCGACCATCCGGGCGATCTTCTCGCCGACCACCGAACCCATCGAAGCGCCCATGAAGCGGAAGTCCATCACGCCGAGCATGTAGGGGTGCCCGTCCAGCCGGGCGGAACCGCAGACGATCGCGTCGTTGAGCGAAGTCTTCTTCGTGTTCTCCTCCAGCCGGGCACTGTAGGGTTTCGAATCGGTGAATCCGAGCGAATCGACCGATTTGAGGTTGCGGTCCATCTCGACGAAACTGTCGGGATCGGTGAGCGAAACGATCCGGGCATGCGCGCTCATCGGCAGATGGCAGTTGCAGTACCAGCAGACCAGAAGATTGTCATGAAGCCGGTCGGTGTAGAGCGTCTGGCCGCAGTTCCTGCATTTGACCCACGAACCGTCCGGGATCACCATTTTGCGCTCGCCGCTGGTCGGCATGCGCAACGTCGAATATTTCCCGCTGCTGAACAAAGACATAAAATGTGTAACTCCAGTTAAACACGATTGATCCGATCGGCCTGACTCTTTGCGCCGACTCCCGTTCCGGATACAATATCCAAGTGTTTAATATACTCTTTGTCTGCAAAAATTCAATTGCTTTTCCGCAATATTCGTTCGAATCCCCGCCTCTTTGCGGAAAACGAAGCGGGGAGAGGGCGGCAACAGGACCGCCCTCCCCCGTACAATTCACCGGAACGGGATTCCCGTTCCGCCGGTTCAGCCGATCAGCGCCGTGCCGATTCCCAGCAGCGAACCGGCCTGAAAGACGATCAGCGTCACCAGATAGGCGAGCACAAACAATCCGCCCGCCTCCGCCGCCGCCATCTTCCAGGAGTTCGTTTCACGCCGGATGATCGCCAGCGTCGCCAGACACGGCACCGACAACAGGCAGAAGAGCATGATGCAGAATCCCTGCAGCGGCGTGTAGTTATGGATCAGCTGCTCCCGGAGCGGCGCCGACTCCTCGTCCGTCTCTCCCTCCGCATAGAGGATGCCGAGCTGCGAGACGAACACCTCCTTCGCCGCCAGCGCGCCGATGCATGCGGTCGTGAGCTTCCAGTCGAATCCGATGGGACGGAAGAACGGTTCCAGCGCGTGTCCGACCCGGCCGGAAATGGTGTACTCCATCTGTTCGGCCTCCCGCGCATTCTCCAGCACGGCGACCGTATCGGCATCGTTGTTCTTCTGCGCCTGTTCGATTTCGGCGTCGTAGTTGCGGGAGAACTCCCGCTTCTCCGGCCAGGTGTTGCAGAAATAGAGGATCAAACTGGTCAGCAGAATGATCGAACCGGCCTTCCGCACATACATTTTCCCGCGATCCCACATGTGCAGGAGCAGGCTGCGCAGTGTCGGCATCCGATAAGGGGGCAGCTCCATCAGGTAGATCTCCCCCTCCCCCGGAAGAGTGTCGCCTTCATCACCCGCGCCGCAACCAGCGCGATCACCACGCCGATGAGGTAGATCAGCCACATGACGAACGCCTGATACTTCGCGGCAAAGAACGCCGGCACGATCAGAGCGTAGATCGGCAGCCGCGCGCCGCAGCTCATCAGCGGCAGCACCATGATGGTGGTCTTGCGGTCCCGCTCGGACTCGATGCAGCGGGTCGCCATGATCGCCGGAACCGTACAGCCGAAGCCGAGCACCAGCGGCACGAAGGAGCGCCCCTGCAATCCGAACCGGCGCATCACGCCATCCATCACGAACGCCGCCCGCGCCATGTAGCCGGAATCCTCCAGAATCGCAATCGCGAAGAAGAGAAAGAGGATGTTCGGCAGGAAAACCAGCACCCCGCCGACCCCGGCGATCACCCCGTCGGTGAGCAGCGAACGCAGATACGGAAACGCCGATTCCGGCCAGATGTCTTTCACCGCGCCGGAAAGCATGGCGAATCCCTCTTCGATGTATCCCATCAGCGGATCGGCGCAGGTGAAGGTGAACCAGAACGTGAGGTAGATGATCAGAAAGAAAAGAGGCAAACCGACGTATTTGTTGGTCATCACCACATCGATCCGGTCGGAGATTTCACGGCGCCGCTCACTGGTCGCGGAAATCGCCTCGCGGCAAGCCCCCGCCAGCATCGCATAACGGCGGTCGGCCAGAAAGGTGTCGGTGTCAATGGCGTGTTTCTGCCGGAGATGGCGGATCTGCGTTTCCACTTCGTCGCGGACGGGGCGAACTCCTCCATCCGCCCGACGCAGGAATCGTGTTCGAGCAGTTTGACCGCGAAGAAGCGGGCGGGAATGTGGCGGTACCGCTCCACGCCGAGCGCATCGATCCGGGTCGCGACCGCTGCAATCGCCTCATCAATATCCGGGCCGTAGGAAAGCTGCGGAGAGCCGTGATCAGCAAGTTTCGTCAGCGTCTCCGCAAGTTTTTCCAGCAGGAACCGCACGCCGCCCGACCGGCTGCCGACCGTCTTGACAATGGGCGAACCGAAGCAGGCCTCCAGTTTCGGGATATCAAATTTCATCCCCTTTTTCTCCGCATCGTCGCTCATGTTGAAGGCGAGCAGCATCGGAATGTGCAGTTCGGCCAGCTGCGTGGTGAGGTAGAGACTGCGCCGGGGAATCGTGCAGTCGATCACATTCAATATGAGATCGATTCCCGGGCGGGTCAGCTCCCGGAACACCACCTCCTCTTCCGGCGAACCGGAGGAGAGCGAATAGACGCCCGGCAGATCGATCAGATTGATTTTCATGCCGTTCAGTACAAAGCAGCCCGACTTGCTCTCCACCGTCACGCCGGGGTAGTTTCCGACATGCTGGCGTGCGCCAGTGAGCGCATTGAAAATACAAGTTTTTCCACAGTTTGGATTGCCCGCCAGGCCGATAGTGAACACCTGTTTCATCGTGCAGGCTCCTCCTCTTTGATCAGAATGCAGGCGGCGTCATCGCGATGAAGTGCCATGCTGGTCTCCAGCAACCGGATGCGGAGCAGGCCGCCGAACGGGGCATGCGCCTCCATCAGCAGCTCCGTCCCGGGAATCAATCCGACGTCGGCGAACTTCCGCCGTCCGCGCCACTCCGGCATCACTTGGAGGATTGTGGCGAAACTTCCGACCGGGGAGATCGGCCAGCGTCTTCTGCTGCGTGCCGATGCGATACTCCCGAAGTCTCCCCTGTGCAGGACTGCAGCCGCAGGAACATTTCTTCGATTTGGACATTTTCAAACTCCTGTTTCACGATTGACAATCGTTTTATCTGGAACAGATTGCGTTCCGGTAAGTCTCTCGCGCAGATAGCAGCGCAGCTCCATGCAATCCGACCGGGATTCAATCGCATGAATCAAGATCTGCACAGCAAAATTGCCCGTTCATCCATTTCATGCTCAACCCGACAGGCCAACCGGTTGGCTGCCCCGGGTGGCAGCAGTAGTATACTCTGAAAAAAATGGTGCAGAATACGATGTTTTTCAGTACTTTCTCCGCCAAACATCGTCCCTGCGGTGTGAGCAGTACCGGCATGTTTGGTTCGTAATCCAGATAACCGCGAACAGCGAGCTGTCTGAGTGCACAGGTCACCGACGGCATTTTCACATTGAGCCGCCGGGCGACATCACGAGCATGGGCATGCCCATGTTCATCAATTAGAAGAGCGATGGTCTCGAGATAGTCTTCCATGTTCGAACTCATCAAATCATTTTGCATAAACAACCTCATTAATTAGAAATGACTAATTCTTTTTTCAAAAAAAAATAGCCGCGTTCTGAATTCCGTCGTCCTCCGCCCGCCCATTGAAAATAATGTAGCACTAAATGGAATATTTTCAATTAGCCTCTTCTAACAAAAATAAAGATTTCCTTTTCCACACATTGCAGAAACAAATGGCGATCAAAGCGGAAATGTGACGAGACCCGTATGCAAAAAACGGGGAATTGTCATATTCCCGAAATCCACACGTGTTTCGAAAGCCCGGTTAACCCGCGGTGAAGAGCGCGTTCCGTCCTTCAAACGGATGTTTCGCCTGCGACTTCGCCTTTTTCATCGGGCGGCTCCGACGGAACGCCACCACACCGCCGGAGGGGATTTTTCCGACGGTACTCTCCCGGCGGCATTCCGTAGAAATCACGAAAACAGCGGCTGAAGTAGAATTCATTCGAGAATCCGGTCGCCTGGGCAATCGTCTTCAACGGATACTCCGTCGACAACAGCAGATTCCGCGCCCGGGTCATCCGCTCGATCATCACCAGCTCCTGAAAAGAATAACCGAAAAATTTCCTCACCAGATGGCTCGTCCGCGACGGTGAAAGATTCATCCGTTCCGCCAGATCCTCCAGCGACACCGTCTCGTGAACATGATCGTCTATGAAGCGCCGGACCAGCAGCTTGCGGCTCTCCAACGTCTCCTCACTCCGGCGGCTCCGCTCCAGAAAGGAGAGGATCCCCTCCCCCATCAGCAGCAGTTCGCGCGCCATCTCCTCCGCTGTCGACAGCTCAAGCTCCACCAGTTCCGCCCAGGCGGACCGGTACTCCTCAGGCAGATTCTCCACCATCGCCGCATTCCCCCGGAACGGCCCGGCGTAAAACAGAAGCACCGCCTGATGATTCCGTTCAACCGGCACCACCAGTTCGGCGATCCCCTTCCAGCAGCACTGCCGGAAGGGGCGCAGCCGGTGAAGCGCTTCCGACTCGGTCAGGAATCCACACTCCCTCAGACAGTTCCGATCCCACTCCTTCCGCGAATACCGCTGAAGTTCACAGAGCGGATGCCCGTGGTGATCGCGTCCCCAAAGCAGCGAACGCCCATCCGGACCGTACAGCAATCCGCGGTGATCGTGCACAGTCACCGTCACATGCCATCGCGCCTCAAACTCCTCCAGCGCCGCAGGGAAAAAATCCTTCGGAGATCCGGGATCAAGATTATCCAATATGTCAAAATTCAGCATGATAGTATAAATATACAGCGGGTTCGTGCATTGTCAAATCAGCGATTTTCCGGTATACTTAATTACAAAACAAATGCAGCGAAAGCGAAAAATCTTTTGTACTCGACAAACCAGGATGAACAGATTATGAACATGATGAGCCTCCCTTTCAGAGCAATCGTCGCTGCGGCGGCAACCGCGACCGTCCTCTCCGCCGCGGAAGAGTGGAAACAGTTTCCCATCTGGGGCGGTGGCAACCTGCAGACCGTGGAGATTTCCCCTTCGTCACCGGACATCTGGTACACCTACGCCGACGTCGACGGCCCTTACCGCAGCGATGACGCCGGAAAAACTGGGTTCCGCTCCACGGCAACTTCAACGCGATGCAGCGCCGCCGCGGCCTCGCCCAGATCCGCGGCCTATCAGTCGATCCGCGCAACCCGGACTCCTTTGTGACCGTCTCCGGCTCCACCTGGTGGCGGGTCGGCGGCATCTGCGTCTCGCGCGACGGCGGCAAAAGTTTCCGGCAGACGCAGGAGGCGCGCTTCTACGGCAACGGCCTTCGGCGGCGGACCGGATTCGTGCTGGCACGCAATCCGAACCGGCCGGATGAACTCATCGCCGCCTCCGACTCCACCGGCATCTTCCGCAGCGATGACAACGGAGAACGCTGGCAGCCGGTCGGCCTCGACGGCTGTTACTTCTCGTCGGTGCTCTACGACCGCGCAGTGCCGGGCAGAGTCTACGCCTCCGCACCCCGCTGGGGCTCCTCGGTCTACGAGAAGGGTGCCATCTTCGGCAAAGAGAAGAGCCGCCACGCCGGTCTCTTCCGCAGTGACGACGGCGGACGCAGCTGGAAACAGCTTCTGAGCAACGGCCCGATGGATATGGTTCAGCTCAAAACCGGCGAACTGCTCGGCGTGTTCGAGGAGCGCTTCGTCAAACTCAGCCGGGATGCCGGGGAAACCTGGCAGGAGTACGCCGAAGGGCTCCCCCGCCGGAGAGAGATCAACCACCGGCTCAGCTCCTCCCGCTGGACTCTGGCGGCGGCCGGACCGGACTTCTTCATCGTGGGCAGTTCCCGCGGCGAACTCTACCGCAGGAAGCGCGAAACGGCGAAATGGGAGAAGATTCCCCGCCGGAGCGTCACCCTCGGACAACCCGAACAGGAGTCCCACCTCGATCCGAAATGGGCGTTCGGCGCCTCGGCACAGACACTGGTCATCGACCCGCGCGACAGCCGCCACTGGCTCCTGACCGACTGGTTCTCGATCTGGGAGAGTTTCGATGGTGGCGAAAACTGGCGCTCCGCCATCCGCGGAATCAGTCCTCTCGTCTCCTACTTCGTCGCTGCCGACCCGAACACTCCCGAGCGGCTCTTCTACGGCCTCGCCGACATGGGGGCTGCTCCGCAGTGACGACGGTGGAAAGAGTTGGAAAAAACAGCCCTTCATCGGCATCAATTCCATCGCCTTCTCCCGGAAAACGCCGGGACTCACCATGATCTGCGGCGGCAAGAACGAAATCCGGATCCGGCGGCTCCGGCCCGGCAGTTCCAGCTGGGAAACGCCCCGGAACCTCGGCCTTCCCGCGCTGAAGCCGGGCGGCATGGCCGCCTACACCGTCGCCGCCGACCCGAAGGAGGATACCTTCTACCTCTGCGTCTCCGGCCCGGTCGCGCCAGGCAAGGGCGGAGTCTACGTCTCGACCGATGCCGGCGACCACTGGGAGTGGATGGGGAAAGGATTCAAGCCCGGATTCTCCTTCGACAAAAACGAATTCCAGAACGGCGGCACCAGCCAGATCCAGCTCTCCCCCGACGGTTCCGCGGTTGCCTTCAGCAGCGCGTCGAAACAGCTCTACCGGCTGGACCGGGAGAAACAGAGCTGGCAGTTCGTCCGGAACCTGCCCTCCGGCACACAGCCGGATGAGGGAGTTCCCTGGCGCAGCGTTGTCGCCGCCGATCCCTTCGCTCCCGGGCGCTTCCTCTGTGCCGGCAACGGCATCCTGCTCGAATCGCGTGACGGCGGAAAGAGCTTCGACAACAACTGGCTCGTCACCGGCACGATTTACTCCATCGCCTTCGATCCGAGACCCCGGGATTGCTCGCGATCCTGCTGCCGGACAGAATTCTGCTCTCCCGCGACGGCGGCAGGCACTTCGCCGTCCTCTCCATCGACGGAGTTCCGATCACCACCGGCACCAGAATCATGCTGAACCGCAAACGGCTCTTCGCCGCCACCTGGGGCAGCGGGGTCTTCTACCGGAGCGTGGAATGAAGTATCGCGCGGTCACAATGTTTCTTCTTCTGCTCCTGCTCCACGCCGCCGCGACGGAACAGGAGCAGGATGAGTCGCTTCGAGCCTTCATGATCGAATGCCGCTCCGCGATCCGGCCGGGGGATCCGGCGGATTTCCTCATGAGCCGCTACCGTCCACGCAAAGATCTCTGGGCGCAGTGGATGATTTTCCAGAACGCCTTCCATGTTTCTCCGACGGAAAAGCAGGCTGCCCGCCGGGAGATTCAGGCGGTCTGTGCCGAACTGCGCCGGGGACGCGCCTGGCCGCACCGTCAACGCCCCCGGCTACGGCTCCCCTTTCTCCCCCGTCCGCCGGAAATCGATGGGGAAATCGGCAGCGACTGGGCGGGCGCGCTCGAACTCTCCTCCTGTTACCGGCTGGACGATCCCGCCCCGCCGAACGGAAAGCGCCGCGCTGGCGTTTCGGATGGGACCGCGAATGGTTCTACGCCGCCGGGGAATTCCAGGCGGAAATTCCGGCGAAGTCACCGGAAAAAACCGTGGGAGGGAACCTGTGCCGAACTCTTCCTCCTCCCCTCTCTCACGCTCGGCGTCTGCTGGGAACTGCTCTTTCCGCCGAACCGGCCACCGCTTTTTCTGCTGGTTCGCGACAATCAGTTCGGCTACCGGGACTACCCCGAATGGCGCCGGGAAACCGGAATCCGCTCTGCGGTCCGCCGCACGCCGGACGGGTTCCGTTTTGAAGCGGCAATCCCCTTCCGGATCCTGCCGAACTACCAGCTGGGCAATGCGCCCGAAGCAGGGCAGATTCTCTATCTGATGGCGGTTCTGGTGGACAACCGCCGTTACTTCTCGCCGTTTCCGCTGCTCTACGACAGTCACAACCCGGCCTGTTTCGCGGAAATCACTCTGACTGGACCAAATGGAAAAAGTAATAACGAACCATCAAAACAAACCAATCCGGATTCCCGCCGGAAGGAGGAGCTGATCCATGAGCAAAACTAACCATTTCCCCATCGTGCCGCATTGTTCGGTCAAACCGTCAATTCCCTCAACCACAAGAGGAAACACCCCCATGAAAAAACGGATTTTCACCCTCATCGAACTCCTCATCGTCATCGCGATCATCGCGATTCTCGCCAGCATGCTGCTGCCGGCGCTGAACAAGGCGCGCTCACGGGCGAAGAACGCCAGCTGCCAGGCCCGCCTCAAGCAGGTGGCGGCCGCCGCCATCGGCTACACCGGCGACAACGGAGACTTCTTTCCGCCGGTCAGCAACGGCATCTACGGCGAGAGCAACGATCCCTACTGGAAATATCTCTTCGCCGGCAACACACTTGCTTACCTCGGAATCAACGCGCCGCGCCATCCGGAAAACGGCAAGGTCGATTACTTTTACGGCACCTATACGCCCCGACTCTGCAATGTCCGGCCAGCACGATCACCTACACCTTCTCCGGCGGCACCGTCACGGCCATTCCCTCGCTGACCGGCTACAATCCCTATCTGGGCGGTGGAGCCGGAATTCTCGCCGGCACCAACAATCCCACCCCAAAGAAGGTATACCGTTCCGGCGGCGTCCGGAATTCCTCCGTCAAGGTGCTGATCTCGGAATACTACGCCGCCGGACCTTCTACAACAAGGTCTCCTCGACAATGGAGACCGCGCCGCGCCACATCGACCTCTACACCCGCCACGGCGGACGCTTGAACTACTCCTTCGTGGACGGCCACGTCGAAGCCTATCCGTGGGCGGCACCGGTTCCTCCGGCGGCATTCAGGTGCAGCTTCTCGGCATCGGCAATGAGGATACCAAAATCAACTTCACCCGTCACTGGCTGCCCAACCGCTGAAACTCAGTGACATATTGCAAATCGACACGGCTGCAGCCTCCGAACCGGAGAGTCGTCCGGAGGCTGTGTCGTTCTCAAGCAGGAGTTTCCCTAATGAACATCACACGAAAAAACAATCCCGTACCGGTCCGGAACAAGACCGATGTGCTGGTCGTCGGCGGCGGTCCCGCCGGATTCGGCGCGGCGATCGCCGCCGCCCGTGCCGGAGCCCGCGTCACTCTGATCGAACAGGGCGCCATGCTCGGCGGCATGTGGACGCTCGGCATGCTCAGCCCCTACTTCGACAACTGGAACAAGCAGGATCTCAACCTCGAACTCAAACAGAAACTTCAGGAACGCGGCGCCTGGGGCGGTCTCTGGAACAACTCCTTCGATCATGTCGCCATGGCGATGCTGCTCGACGAATATGCCATCGAACATGAACTCGACCTCATGTTCTGCACGATGGCGACCGAACCGGTCATGGAGGGGAACACCCTCCGCGGCGTGATCGCCGAAAACAAATCCGGCGCGCAGGCGGTCCTCGCCGCCGACGTGGTGATCGACTGCACCGGCGACGGCGACATCGCCGCCCGCGCCGGGGCGCCGTTTGAAATCGGCCGTTCCGGCGACGGCGTCTTTCAGCCGATGACCATGATGTTCAAGATCGGCGGTGTGCGCGACGACTATCCGCGCGACGACATCATCGGCTGGTACAAGGAGCTGGTCAGTCGGTGCGACGAACAGGAGCTTCTGCGGGAGATTCCCTACAACTATCCAGCGATCATCCGGCTGCCCCGCCGCGGCGAAGCACTCCTCCAGTGGACCCACGTCAAACGTCACCTCGGCTGCGACGGAGAAGAGTTGACCAATGCCGTTCTCGAAGGACGAAGGCAAATTCGCAAGGCGATGAAATATCTCGAGCTCATCCGCCCGGTGCTGGGGGAGGTCTATCTGCTCGACCTCCCCTCCGTCATCGGCGTGCGCGAAACCCGGCGGATCACCGGGGAGTACGTCATCTCCGACGAGGATGTCAAAACCGGCCGGAAACAGCCCGACGGCATCTGCCGCGTCACCTTCGGCGTCGACATCCACGAACCGGAGAAGCCGGAACAGACCTGCTGGACCCACCCCGGATTCGACATTCCGTTCCGCTCGCTGGTGCCACTCAAGGTGGAGAATCTCCTGACGGCGGGGCGCTGTATCTCCGGCAGTTTCGCCGCTCACGCCGCCTACCGCGTCACCGGCGACTGCGTCACCACCGGCGAAGCGGCCGGACGCGCCGCCGCCCGCGCGGTGCGCGAGAACCGGAGCGTCCGCGACCTCGCGCTCAGCAGTCGCTGAACGAAATCTTCATCTGAAAACGGAGGGTTTCGCCCGGTTCGATCCGCCGGGCGATCCCTTTTTCCAGCGCGGTTTTCCGCCCTTCAAGCCGATTGTTCGCCGGTTCCAGCCCGATCACGTAACGGCTCGGATCGAACGACTTCCATTGAACCAGATACGGCAACCCTTCCCCCCGTTCGACCGTCGCCCGGATTCCAAGCTCCCGGTTCACCAGCGAGACCGCGCCGGGGAAGCAGTGAAAGAAGACCTGTTCCGGCGCCCCCACCACCGGTTCGGGCATCTCGCGCCAGCGTTCCATCCCGGCCGCCGCCTCCGGCGTGCGGGGGAATGATTTCGTGCTCCTCCGCCTCCACCCGGACCGATGGCGACACCAGCGGCCAGCCGAAGTTGCAGTGATAGAGCATCAGCAGAAAATCCGGCGCGCCGGAGCAGTTGGTCACCTCGTCGGAGACGGTGATCGAATTCTCCCGGTAGGCGGTCCGGATGGTCCGCGCGAGGCGCAGATTCTCCCCGAACATCGACGCCTCGCGGAGTACGCCGGAGACGGTGAGCTCATACACCCCGTCGCGCCACGCGCCGCGACTGCCCACCTGGGAAGCGGATGCTCCGGAAATTCTGCCGTGCAGCGTCTCTCCCTCCTCCGGCGGACCGGCGTGGCGGAGTCCGCAACTGGTCAGAAGTCCGCCCTCCCAGTTCCGCAGCCACTCCTCCGGGCCGAACTTCCCCGGTGCGACGTGTCCGGACGGGGTGCGGAACGCGACCGGAATTCCCCGATAGGAGCATTCGACAATATTCATTCCCCGATCAGGAGCCACGGTGAAGGCAAGTCCGCTGCCGTTGAAGACGTCGATGATCCGGCATCCCCGGCCGTCCCCTTCGGTGAGCTCCGCACTTCGCACATAGGCAACCTGATCCATATCCGCCAGAAACGAGGTAAAATCCGCCATGGTAAACTCCTTCCCTGCCTGAACAGCGGGCAACATCGCCGCCGCGGATTAACGTAGCTCAGCGGCGGCGGAATTGCAAACTCAATCGAGCACGAGATCGGGATTTTCCGGTCCGAAGTGTTTCAGCATGACCAGCGGTTCACACTTCGAGGCGTTGACGATCCGGACGCCGCGACGAGCCGCCTCCTCGGAGACGAAGAACTCGTCGCAGTTTTTTTCGCCGTAGCGGATCAGCGCCGGGGTCTCCACGTTCCAGACTCCCATCGTGCCGTGCCCCTGCATCATGATCATGCCGTAGGCGGCGCTGTCGCGGATCACGGCGGAACGGCCCGGCAGAACCGTCAGCTCCTTGGCGCTGAATCCCTTCGACTTGTAGCATACCCACACTTCACGGTATCCGGCATCGAGCATCTCCGCTTCCGGGTGCACCGGGCGCGGACGCATGAAACGGTGTCTGCGGAATTCCGGATCGACGTTGAGCTCCCAGTCGATCACCTCGACCAGATAGTCGAAGTCGCCGATATGGTCGGCCGGACAGTTCTTCCAGAGCAGCTCCTCCGGCACGATCAAGTCGTCGACCAGGCTCTGGTACATCGCATAGACGTCGCTGGCCACCTGCGGCTCGTAAGTGCAGAAGCTGCCCGGCGCGTGAAGCACCCCCGGCGGAACATCCCATCCCGTGCCCGGTTCGAGCCGGTACGCCCGGGAGATGTTGGTGATCTTGTTGTCGCCGCGGGTGAAGTTCTCCAGACAGCGGCGCACCTCTTCGCGGGTGGTGCCCGGCTCGAAGCCGAAGAAGGTGAAGGGGAAGTGTCCGCCGTGGTTGTTGAGCTGCGGCGGGAAGTAGTAGGCCTCCGGCTTGCCGCGCTGCCCGACCAGCGCCGCGTGGCGGTCCATGTGGTGGACGTGGTGCGGCAGCGGCCCGAGATTGTCGAAGAACTTCGAGAACATCGGCCAGCCGTGATACTCGTTCCACAGCCGGTCGCCGATCAGCTGTCCTTTGAGCTCCTGCACCGCATCGGCGAGCAGAAACTCGCCGTCAGCGGCGACCACCATGCTCATGCCCTCGTGTTCGGTAGTGAGCGGACCGTTTTCCGCTTTGGTGGTCGAGGCGAACCAGCGCTCGTCGATGCCGCCGCGGGCGCTGCCGAGCGCATAGTAGTCGTCCGGATGGAGCTTGATCCGCCGCCCGGGGATGCAGAAGGAGCGGGAGACCCAGTTCGGAGCGAGCCGGAGGATCCTCCCCGGCGTCGAAGGCGTTCTGAATGTTCGGCATGGTTCATCTTCTCCTTTTATTGTTGGATGATTTCGAACATCTCGACGTCGTCGAGACGCTCCAGATTCAACAGCAGTTTTCCGTCGCGCATCATCACCGGAACCGGCTTCCCGTCGGAGACGCGGCGCACCGACTGCACCGGCGCGCAGGGAATTTCGATCTCCACATCGAAGAGCGGAATGTTGGGCGGATCCTCCTGATCGTTGACCACCGCGACGACCAGCGTTCCGTCCTCCGCCCGAAGCAGCGTCACCTCGGCCGACGGCGGCAGATTGCTCCGGAGCGCCCCGGGAACGAAACGGCGGAAGAGCCGTTCGCCGAACTCCCGCTGAGAGGCGTTCCGGTGGCGCAGCAGCGTGCTGTACAAATAGACGCACTGTCCGCGCCCGAAACGATGGAGCGTCAATCCGGCGCAATCGGTGTCGATCCCAGGCGGATTGGAGTGGATCGACGCATAACGCTCCGGATCGTTCGCCGGGTAGTCCGGCACGGTCACGGTGCCGAGCAGTTCGGCGTCGCGAACCCGCACCAGAGGGCAGCGGTTGTTGAGGCAGGCGGTCAACCCCTCCTCCGGCGTTTTGAGGTAACTCACGGTGTCGGTGAACTCCCCGGTGAAATCGACGCCGAAAAGGTCGGCCAGCTGGAAATTCCCGGAAGATTCTCCATCGCGCTTCTGAAGCGAGCTCATGCCGGTGGCGATCAACGTTCCGCCGTCGCGGACGAACTCCCGCATCCGGGCGCACTCGTCCGGAGAGAGGTAGCGGGCATTGTTGACGATGACGGCATCGAGGCCGCTCCAATCTTCCGTTCGGTCGGTCAGAATCCGGTAGGGAATCTTCATCCGGGTGAGCAGTTCCGCCGTGGCGGAGACCTCGTCGGCGAGCGGATTACAGCGGATCCCCATGTTGGAACTGCCCTCGTTGAGCAGCCGGAGCGGCACGCCGTCGAGCGCCGGATTCACGCAGGACTCCATCGAAAAGTAAAGTCCGCACCGTGCCTCCAGCCGGGGCTGGAGCCTTTCGAGAACGCCGGTGAAAGGGGTGAGCCGGCGGATCACGCTGCCGAGGCGGTCATAGGTGCGCTCCTCCAGCGTGCCGTCCGGATTGATCGCGTCGATGAAGAAAACAGGCGCCGCCGTTGGCCAGCGTGGTCGCGGCGTGCTGAAAAAGCTCCGCCTCGGAGCGGGTCGAGGTGTGGTCCTGCAGATTGACGCAGCGCGAAGTCATGAATTCAAAGGGAGGATGTGTCGTATAAGCGTCGAGCAGTTTCGCGCCGAGCCGGTGCTGTGCCCGCCCGCCGTAGAAGTCGCCGGAGCCGTAGTCGGACGCGGCGGCAATCCCCGAACTCTGCCCGAGATACCAGCCGTGCAGTACCGGCGAGAACTGATGGACCACACTGCACTCCGGCCGGAGCGATTTGAGGTGATCGGTGAGCCGCTGTCCGAACTCCGCCATCGTACGCTCGCGAAACCTCTGAAATCTCACCCACTCCGGATCGTTCCAGTCGATCGTCTCCCGGAGCCGGTCCGCCGAACTTCTCCACACAGGCGGGGCACTGGCAGACCAGCGGCCAGAAGGTCATGTCGACGAAGAAGCCGGCGACCGGATAACCGGCGACTTCGGCGAGCTGCTCCATCGTGAACGCGAGAAATCCCGGCTGGTTCGGGCAGCAGTAGTGGTACCGCCCGTGGTGGTCGACGCCGTCGATGTCGCGCGCCCGCCATTCGGGGTGGTCTTTCGCCGAATCGTTGTGAAAGATCGTCGTGTAGTAGGCGACCGGAACGATTCCGGCTTCGCGGAGCAGCCTGACGGTTTCACCGAAGATGTCCCGCCCGTGAAGATTGCGTGCATATGTCCGACGCGGGTCGGGTAGTAGCAGTTGCCGTTATGGTCGCAGGAGTAGACCATCGCAGACTTCACGCCGGCGCGGCGCACCATCGCCACGTACTGTTCCGGGTCGAACTTCGACATGAACTTCGGGTTGAGGTCGGTGATGTGGTTGTCGATCAGCATACGGGAGTAGCATTTTTTATCCAGTCCATTTTTTCCTCACGAGTTGCACCAGCGGCGATTTCTGCTATATTATTGCTGTAATATAACCCGAATGGCGGAATATGGATATAGGAGGAATCAATCATTGACAGCACGGATCACTCCTGAAAGTATATTTTCCCGGCTCAACCTCACTCCAGGACCGGTATGGCACGGCCTGTGGCCCGCCGGCACGGTCGAACGCAACCGCCGGATCTACGACTACGAACTGGTCTGGTTCGCCTCGGGCAACTGCCGGGTGATTACCGCAGCCGGGAGCACATTCTGTACCCCGGGCAGCGCGATCATCATTCCGCCCGGCGTGATGCACTGCACGGTGGCGGACAGCGCGGCGGAGCGGTGGTGCGTCCATTTTGACTGGATGGGGGAGTGCCGCGCCCACACCGCACGTGAGCCGATCTTCGTCTACGAGGAGGAGGGCGACCGGTTCGATCCGGCCCTCGCCGCGGCCCCCCTCCGCCGGAAACCGGCCTGAAATTTCCGCTCCGGCGGAACATCCCCCCGGAAAAAAGCGAACCTCTGCTCGAACTGCTCCGCGGTTACTTCATGCAGCCCGGCGCAACGCTGGAGGAGGCGCTGCTGCGCCGGAGCCTGCTCTTCCGCCTTCTCGCGCTCGTGCTGGCGGGCGAACAGCCCTCCCCGCACCGGAACGCGCGGGGAACACCCTCTTTTCCGGACCAAAAGTCTGCTGGACAGCCGGTTCACCGAATCCGGCCTTTCGATCGCCGCCATCGCCCGGGAGCAGCGCGTCACCCCAACCACCTGACCAAACTCTTCCGTCGGGAACTCGGAATGTCGGTCCGGGACTACCTCCACCAGCGACGGCTGGAATATGCGGAAAAACTGCTGACCTCCGAATCGCTCAGCATCGGCGAGATCGCCCTGGCCGCCGGATTCACCGATCCGAACTACTTCATCCGTTTCTTCCGCCGGCGTAAGGGAGTTTCTCCCGGCAACTTCCGCAAACAGACGCCTTCAACGGTCGACAGAAGGATTTTTTCCCGAAAAAATCACGCGGGGACCGGAACCGGCAGTGGAAAAAAACGGAAAATGAGCTATACTTAACACGTTCCGGTTTCTCTGTCATGAACCGGAAGCGTTTACAAGCCTCCGGCGCGATTCCGGGATTCGGGAACCGCGCTGTGCAAAATTCGGGAATGAGGAATTCATGAGCGAACAGAACGAAACTCTCCAGACCGGTCGGTCCGCCGTCGGCGGTATCTCCGACACCCTCCGGGAACAGCTCCACCGGCACGAAGCCGTCTGCGAAGAACTTGAGCAACTTCCGGCAAGAACCGTCGAGGATTACCCGGCGGAAATCGCCCGGATCACGGCGGAATTCAAAGCGCTGCCGCCACTCCCGCCCGAATATGCCGAAATCCTTGAGAAACGATTTGCCGCCGCGACGAAGGAGGCGGAACGCGCCGCCGCCGAAAAATGCCGAACGCCTCGCACAGCGGGCCGCGAAACTCGAGGAGTGCGCCCGCCTTTCCGCGGAACTCGACTCCCTCATCGCCGGCGCCGAACTGGTCACCCCCGGCGAAGTGGAAAAACTGGAAAAGAGATGGAACGAGTGCCTCAAATCGGTCGATCCGGAAGCGGCGGGCGCCGCCGATTTCGCCGCTCGGTTTGAACCGCTGAAAGCCCGCATTCTCGCGGAAGCCGAAGCGGACCGCATCCGCGGAGAACAGGCGGAAAAACTCGCCGCCGAACTCGCCGAACTCACCGCCGGCGAGGATATGGCGCGCCTTCAGGAGCGCAAGACCGCCATCGAAGCGGAATACGCCGCGCTCGGCAGCGTTCCGAAGGCAGCCGCCGACAAGTACAACGCCGCCCACCGTGCCGCGGGGACGAAACTTGCCCAGCACTATGAGACGCTCGATCTCGCCCGCTGGGAGAGCTACACGCTCAAACTCGACCTCTGTGCCGAGCTCGACCGGCTCCTTGCCCTGCCCGATGCGGAACTGCCGAAGGCCGCACGCACACTGCACGAGCTGCGCGACAAATGGAAGGGGCTCGGCGGCGTTCCCAAGTCGAAAAGCGAAGAGATCAATGCCCGCTATCTGGAAACCACCAGAAAACTCCAGCACCGCGTGGATGAATATTACGCCCATCTGCGGCAGGAGCAGCGGCAGGCGGCCGCCGCCAAGCAGGCGCTGGTCGAACGGGCAGCCGCTCTGGCGGACTCCACCGAATGGAACGCCACCGCAGAAGCCTTCAAAGCGCTTCAGGCTGAATGGAAACAGCTTCCCGGCGCCGGAAACGCAGAAAAAAATCTCTATGCCGCATTCCGCGCTCCGGCGGACAAGTTCTTCTCTGCACGCAGCGCCTATTTCGACGAACGCAACAGGAAATTCGATGCCGCGGCAGAAGCCAAACGCGCCCTGATTGCCGAAGCACAGGCCCTCCGGGATCAACCCGGCGATGTGGCGGCACGCCGCGCCCGGCAGCTCCGCAGCGACTACCATGCCGCCGGACCGGCTGGACGGGCCGAACATGAGCTGCTCGCGCAGTTCAATGCGGCGCTTGACCAGTTCTTCTCGGGACGGCGCGAGGCGTTTGCCGAACGGGAGAAGCGCGCCCGCGAACTCATCGCTGAAATCGAGACGCTTTCCGCCGGACCAACGGACCCCGCCGCCGCGGACAAGCGCGTCCGGGAGATCCGCACCGAACTGCGCGAACTGGCATGCCGCAACACCTTCGACGCGGAAAAGAAGGCGCTGGCAAAATTCGAGGCCGCTCTCGGCAGCGCACGCAGCCGTCAGCTATCCGACAGACTTTCGCTGGTCAAGAGCGTCGCCCGCCCGCTGGCCGAAGTGTGGCAGGCCCTCAAATCCGGCGAAACCGTCGATCCGGAGAAGCTCGAAATCGATCACCTCGACCGCTTCCATCGCCTCCACACCGCGGCGGAACTGATCCGGGCGGCCGCAGGGGAGACGCAAAGGCGCTGAAGAAGCTCTCCCGCCTCGAAGCGGCCGCACAGGAGGAACACGACCGCATCAACGCCGCGCTGGAGAAGCTCGCCGGAATCACTCCCGCCGGAGAAGCGGCCGCGCCGCTTTCGCTCGCTGCCGAACTCGAAGCGGCCATCGCCGGGAATTTCGCAAAATCCAGCGCCGCTGCTGAAGCAAAACCGGCCGATCCCGGCCAGCTTTTGAACGAATACCTCAACGCCGGACTCCTGGCGCCGGAACCGCTCGAGGAGAGCTTCCGCCGCTTCGACGCCGCCTATGCGAAACTGCATCCCTGAGAAACAACCCCGCCGGATCTGTTCCGGCGGAAACTACCGAAAAAACAACCACCTCCACAAGGAAGGACTGCTGGAAATGAAAAAGATCAAAGTCGCCGTTCTCGGCGCCTCCGGATACGCCGGAGAGGAACTTCTGCGCATTCTGCTGCGCCACCCGGGCGTCGAAATCGTCGCGATCACTTCTCGTAAAAACGCCGGTGAACCGGTCTCCGCGGTTTTCCCGCGCTTCACCGGGGCGCCGCTCCACTTCGTCGCGCCCGATGCCGCCGAACTGGCGAAGAAATGTGACGCGGCAATCCTCGCCCTTCCCCACGGACTGGCGACCGAATACGCGATTCCATTGCTCAACGCCGGGGTGAAGGTGTTCGACATCTCAGCCGACTTCCGGCTCAAGAGCGCCGCGAAATACAAGGAGTATTACAAGGTCGATCATCCGGCCCCGGAACTGCTGGCCAAGGCGGTCTACGGCCTGCCGGAACGCTACCGCGAACAGCTCCGCACCGCCGATCTGGTCGCCTGCGCCGGATGCTATCCGACCAGTTCGATCCTGCCGACCGCGCCGCTGCTGGCGGCGGGACTGGTCTCCACCGAGGGGATCGTCGTATCGAGCTGCTCCGGGGTGACCGGAGCCGGGCGCAAGGTCGATCTGCCCTACATCTTCCCCGAGTGCAACGAAAGCCTCAAGGCCTACGGGGTCGTCGGGCATCGCCACCTGCCGGAAATCGAACAGGAGATGGCGTTCGCGGCGGGAGTCGCCGAGATGGCGATCAACTTCATCCCCATCTCGCGCCGATGAACCGCGGCATCAACTCGACAATCATCATGAACGCCGCCCCCCGGCTGCACGCTCGAGAAGATCGGCGAAGTATACGAAAAGGCATACGGAAACGAGCAGTTCGTGCGGGTGCTCCCCCCCAAACGGTGCGCCGACACCAAGTATGTCTTCATGACCAACACCTGCGAGATCGGCTACAATCTCGACGCCCACACCAACAAGGTGATCGTCACCAGTTGCATCGACAACCTGACCAAGGGCGCCTCGGGTCAGGCGGTTCAGTGCATGAACATCCGCTTCGGCCTCGACGAAGCCGCTGGTCTGCTCTGAAGCCTTCTTCCGGTGCACGCGCGTTTTCGGAACAACCGGGAAACGGTTCCGCCTCTTCTCCCCTCCGGAGAGGAGGCGTTTTTCGCCGGTCCGCGTTGCAATGCATTCAAAACGGTGGTATATTCCAACAAATGCAACCCATCACTGCAAGGAGAGGATTCCATGATGCAGGATCTGAAACTGGAACGGCCGCTGGTCGTTTTCGATATTGAAAGCACCGGGGTGGTGCCGCAGCGCGACCGGATTGTCGAACTGGCGGTGCTCAAGGTGTTTCCGGACGGGCACACCCAGAACACCGTCCGCCGTCTGAATCCGGAGATGCCGATCCCGGCCGGAGCCACCGCGATTCACGGCATCACCAATGCCGATGTCGCCGACTGCCCCACTTTTCTGGTCATCGCCGACAAACTCTACCGCTACCTGGAAGACTGCGATCTGGCCGGATACAACATCACCGGCTTCGACATCCCCATGCTCGAAGCGGAATTCAAGCGGGCCGGCTTTGATTTCAAGGTGGAAGGGCGCCGGGTGATCGACGCATACAACATCTTCTGCAAACTCTATCCGCGCACGCTAACAGCTGCTTATAAGTTCTTCTGCGGAAAAGAACTGGAAGGTGCGCACGGCGCCGCCGCCGATACCGCCGCCACCTTCGAAGTGCTGCTCGGCCAGCTCGAGCGCCACCCCGAACTGCCGCGCGACATGGCAGGTCTCGCCGAATTCAGCGACCTCACCGGACCGGATACCGTGGACCGCACCCGCCGCTTCAAGTGGGTGGACAACGAGGTGGTGGTCAACTTCGGCAAAAATGCCGGGCGGACGCTGCGCGACCTGGCGGAAAACGATCCGGGCTTCCTGCGGTGGATCGTCCGCTCCGACTTCTCCGACGAGGTGCGCACCATCGCCAACGACGCCCTGATGGGCAAGTTCCCGGTCCGGAAGGGAAACGCATCCAATGGCGCGGAGTCCTGAGATCGGTTATCTGCTTTCGCTGCTCGACGACGAGGATGAGTCCATCGCCGTGGATGCGATGGCGGAACTGCTCCAGCGCGAAGATGAACTCGGCGACGCCCTGGCCGAATTGCAGGAGTCGCCGAATCCGCTTTTCCGCCGCCGCGGTCATCAGCTTCAGGCGGCGATTACGCTCCGGCGGCGGAGGCGTGAGTTCATCCGCAAACTCCGGGCTCCCCGGGTCAACCTCATCGACGGGTTGATCGATGTCCACCTGCAATGGTACGACAACGACTCCCGCCCCGAACTCGAATCGTTGTGGAACGATTTCCGGCTCGACGCCGCCCGCTGTCCGCTTCACACGCTTGAGGAACTCGCCTATTTCATGCGGAAATCGGGTTTCGCCGCCCAGCCGGAGACTACGCTGCGTCCGGAAAACTACTGTCTCGGACCGATTCTGGAAAATCATACCGGTTCCGCGGCTCTGCTCGCGGCAATCGCCGCCGAGGCGGCAGCCGCGCCATTCCGAATGGTCCGGGTCATGGGGGATTTCGCCCTCTACGACGGCGAGGGGGGCTGCTGGTTCCGGCGCACGACTGGCAGCTCTGTCCCGCACCGGGAATCGGGCTGTGTGAATTCTGGGATCCGAGAATGCTGTTGCGATACGCATCGATGACCCTCTTCTCCTGCGCTGTGAACAGCGACAGTTTTCGCTACGTGCTGACCATCGCTCAGGCGCTCAGCGGCACTACCGGCGACGAGACGCTCGACTACCTGCCCTACCCCTACCGCCCCGCCGACGAGGAACCGGGCAAAGAGGCGGAGGAATCCGGAAAAATCCGGGCCGCTGATTGCAAAATCGTTCCGGCGGCACTACAGTATACAGAATACACAACCACAACCCCGGAGTTTTTTATGAGTACGAAACGCTTCGCGGAAATCCGCCGAACTACCCGCGAAACCGATATTTCGGTCAAGCTCACGCTGGACGGCACCGGTGCCGCCGCCGTCGACACCGGCATTCCCTTTATGGATCATATGCTCACACTCTTCGCCAAACACGGCTTCTTCGACCTTGAGGTCAAAGCGACGGGCGACCTCGAAGTCGATTATCATCACACGATGGAGGATCTCGGCCTCACGCTCGGAGAAGCGCTCGGGAAAGCGCTCGGCGACAAGGCGGGAATCCGCCGGTACGGGGAGTTTTCTCCTGCCGATGGACGAGGCGCTGGCGCTCATCGCGCTGGATCTCTCCGGCCGTCCGCTGCTGGTGTTCGACGTCAAAAGTCCGGCGCCGATGATCAAGGATCTCGACGTGCGGCTCTTCCACGAATTCTTTCAGGCGCTCTCGGTGAAGGCGGGGATGAACCTGCACGTCCGGATGCTCGCCGGTGAAGAGGTGCACCATGTCTTCGAAGCGATCTTCAAGGGGTTCGCCAAAGCGCTCGACCAGGCGGTCGGGTTCGACCCCGGGTCAACGGAGTGCTCTCCACCAAAGGAACACTCTGACCAATTCTGACCGTTTTCGAGGTTGCCATCATGTCTCAAAGCCGAAAGATGAAATTCGGGCGGTATGACTATGCCGCCTTCAGCTGTTTCACCGGGTACGCCTGCTGCTCGGTAGTGGTGCCGGTCGTGCTGATCGAGCTGGCGCGTTCGCTCAACTTCCCGCTGACCGACGGGGGAATGGGGGCGGGCGGCGCGCTCCAGCTCGGGCGCAGCATCCCGATGGTCTTCGCCATGCTTTTCTGCGGGTTCGCGGCCGGACGCTGGGGCAAGGTGCCGACGCTGGGGGTGTCGCTCCTCATCATGGCCGCCGGAATCATGCTCGCCTCCGCCGCCCCCGCCTACGGGCTGCTCTTTCTCGCCGTCGCGATCGCCGGTCTGGGCGAAGGGGTGATCGAGGGACTCGCCACTCCAGTCGTGCAGGATCTCCACGAACACGAGGAGCCGGGGCGCTACATCAACTTCGCCCACTCCTTCTGGTCGATCGGCGTAGTGGTGACGGTGCTTGCGGCGGGTGCGCTGCTCTCCTGGGGCGTTTCATGGCGGTTCATCCTGCTGCTGGCGGGTGTTCTCGCCCTGGTGCCCGCCCTGCTCTTTCTGCTGCCCAGCCGCGGAGCACGCCACCCCGACAAGCCGGAAAAACTTCATTGGACTACGGTCTGGGGCCACGCGACCGCGCTGATGAAACAGTCCCGCTTCTGGCTCTTTTTTCGCGGCGATGATCCTCGCCGGCGGCGGGGAGTTCTGTCTCACCTTCTGGGTCTCGAGCTTCATCCGGATCGACTATGCGGGTTCGCCGTGGCTGGGAGGACTGGGTACCGCGGTATTCGCCGGCGGCATGATTGTCGGACGCATGGTCTCCGGATTTCTCGTCGGCCAGCGGCGCCTCCGGGATTTGATCCTCTGGATGGCGGCGGCCGGGACGCTTCTCTCGCTCTTCCCGCCGCTGCTCCATTCGATCTGGATCCTCTTCGTGCTGCTCTTCTTCATCGGCATCGCCACCGGGCCGTTCTGGCCGAGCATCCAGAGCTACTGTGTGGACCGGATTCCGGGAGATTCGACGATGATCTACATCCTGCTCTCCTGTGCCGGAGTACCCGGCTGCGGCCTCTTCGCCTGGCTGATGGGGGTGGCGGGGGATCACTTCGGATTGCGTGCCAGTTTCTTCCTGGTGCCCGGCTGTTTCGTCCTGCTCGGAGCGCTGATCGCCGCCGAATGGCTGCTGCCGCGCCGGAATCGCCGGTGACGGCGGAGAAGAGAATGTGCGCATGATCCGCCCGGAGAATCCAGAGTACGCGGCAAGCAGCGAACGGCTCCGCATCGCCTATCCGGAGGAGCTGCCGATCACCCGGCACCTCGACGAAATCAGACGTCTCTGGCAGGAACATCCGCTCATCATCGTCGGCGGCGACACCGGCAGCGGCAAGACCACCCAGCTGCCCAAGGTCGCCCTTGAACTCGGTTGGGGGGCGCTTCGGCCGGATCGGCTGCACCCAGCCGCGGCGGATCGCCGCCTCGGCCATGGCGCGCCGCGCCGCGCAGGAGATGGGATGCGAACCGGGAACCGCCGTCGGCTATCAGGTACGGTTCGACGATCGGACCAGCCGCGGCACCGTTCTGAAATTCATGACCGACGGCATCCTGCTGGCCGAGACGCACGAGGACCGCAAACTGCGCCAGTACAGCGCGCTCATCATCGACGAGGCTCACGAACGGAGCCTCAACATCGACTTTCTGCTCGGATACATCAAGAATCTGCTGCCGCTCCGGCCCGATCTCAAGGTGGCGATCTCGTCGGCGACGCTCGACACGGAGGAGTTCTCCCGCTTTTTCGGTAATGCGCCGGTGGTTTCGATCGAGGGGCGGACCTATCCGGTTGAGGACTGCTACCTGCCGCCGGAGGCCGACGAAGAACTTTCCGATTCGGTGGCACGTGGTGTGGAGTTCGTCTCCGAACTCGATCCACGCGGCGACATTCTGGTCTTTCTGCCTGGAGAGCGGGAGATCCGCGACGCGACCGATCTGCTCAACGGACGCAAGCTGCCGCACACCGGAAGTGCTGCCGCTGTTCGGCCGGCTCTCCGCCGCCGAACAGCAGCGGGTGTTCCACCCCGGGCGTCAGCGACGAATCATCCTGTCGACCAACGTGGCGGAAACCAGCGTGACGATTCCACGCATCCGCTTCGTGATCGACTCGGGGCTGGCGCGGATCAAGCGGTTCAATCCGCGCACCCAGATCGAAGAACTTCAGGTCGAGACCATCAGTCAGGCGAGCGCACGTCAGCGGCGCGGCCGCTGCGGACGGGTCGCCGACGGCGTCTGCGTCCACCTCTACAGCGAGGACGATCTCACCCGCTCTACTCCATACACCGACCCGGAAATCAAGCGGACCGGACTGGCCGGAGTGATCCTGCGGATGGCGGCGCTCGGCCTGCCGAGAATCACCCGCTTTCCCTTCATCAATCCACCTCCGCCGCGGCGGTCCGTGAGGGATGCGCACCCTGGAGGATCTCCGCGCGATCGATCTCGACGGACGGCTCACTCGCGAAGGAGCAAAACTCGCCGCACTTCCGATCGACCCGCACATCGGAAAAATGCTTGCGGAAGCCGCCCGCCGCCGGGTACTTGCCGAAGTGATCGTCATCGCCTCCTACCTTTCGATTCAGGACCCGATGGAGCGGCCGCTGGAGAAACAGCAGGCCGCGGATGAGGCACACCGCCGGTTCCGCCACCCGGAGTCCGACTTCTTTTCGATCCTCAATTTGTGGAACGCGATGTGCCGCGACGGAGCCGGAAGCAGCAAACTCCGACGCTTCTGCCGGGAGAACTTTCTGAACTTCGTCCGGATGCGGGAGTGGAAAAACCTCGCCGCCGATCTCGCCGAAGCCGCCGCCGATCAGGGATGGCGCTGCGGCGTTCCGGCGGAACTGCCGGAGAATCCCCTTATGACCTCATCCATCAGTCGCTGCTGGCGGGGATTCCGCGCCATATCGCCAAATACCTGCCGGAAGAGCAGCGCTATCTCGGCACCGGCGGAAGAAAATTCCAGCTCTTTCCCGGCTCCGGACTCTTCCGCAAAAAGCCGGTGCCCGACTGGATCATGTGCTTTGCTCTGGTGGAGACCAGCCGCCTCTTCGCCCGGCAGAACGCGGTGATCAAGCCGGCCTACCTGGAAGCGGCGGCGCCGCACCTCTGTTCCAAAATCTGCGATCAGCCCTATTACGACACGCAGTCCGGTTTCGTCTACGCCCGCGAACGGCTGACCTTCGGCGGTCTGCTGATCCACGCCGGGCGGCGGATCCACTATGCGGCGAGCCATCCAGTTGAAGCGCGGGAGATCTTCATCCGCGACGCGCTGGCGAACGGAGAGCCGGTGATTCCCGGCAGCTGGACCGTCCGCAGCCGGGCCGTGATCGATGATCTGCTCCATCTGGAAGAGAAGGCGCGCCGCCCCGGCGGCATCCTCGACCGCGAAGCGGTGGTCGAGCACTACAAACTCTTGCTTCCTCCCGGAATCCACTCGGTCAAAGCGCTCAAGGAGCTGATCAAAACCGATCCGCAGGACTACTCCATCGCCCGGGACGAGGTGATGCAGGAGCAATTCCGACCGCTCGACCCATCCGATTACCCGGATACGCTCACCTTTTCCGGGCAGAAATTCCGCCTCCACTACCGGTTCGCGCCGGGAGAGGAGGAGGACGGCGTCACTTTGCTCGTCCCCTCCGACATGCTCAACTGCCTGCCCGGTTACGCACTCGACTATCTGGTGCCTGGTTACCTGCCCGACAAGATCGAACTGATGCTTCGCGCCCTGCCCAAACCGGTCCGGCAGGCGCTCGCGCCGCTCAACGACGCAGTCGCCTGGTTCACCGGCGAACTCAAGGTGGGCAGACTCTTCGCCGAACAACCGCTTGCGGTGCTGCTGGCGGAGTCGTTGCGGGAACGGTTCGACATACCGGTCGCTCCGGCTGATTTCGACAACCTCCGGCTGCCGGAACATCTGTTGATGAAACTGGCTGAACTCAACCGTGACGGGCGGGTGGTTCACATTCATCGGGAGGTGCCCGCGGTACTGCGGAGCGGTTCGCGCCTGAGCCGGGCGGTGGCGGGTGCCGCGCCGTTCGCCAGCACCGGCTGCACCGCCTTCCCCGGACTCAAACCGCTCCCCCTTCGAGGTGGAACTGCCGAACGGCAACGGGAAAAAAGCCTACCCAGCCCTCTGCGATGAAGGCGAAAGCGTGGGCAGCGCGCTCTATCTGAAGGAGACTGAGGCGCGGCTTCACCATCGGCGTGGGATTCTGCGGCTCTTCCGGCTGGAGAACGGCGCACAGCTGAAGTTTCTCCGCCGCTCCATCCGCTTCTCGCGCCAGGCGGAACTTACCTGGTTCATGAGATACCGCGACTACGCTGACGATCTGCTTGACAGCGCGGTGCTCGAGGCCTTCGACACGGATCCCTGGGAACTGCGCGACGAAACCAACTTCGGCATCGCCGCCGAACACGCCAGAGGCGAACTCGGCGAAACGGTCGACCGCACAGTGAAACTGCTGGAAAGCCTGCTGCCGGTCTACGAACTCTGCCGGGAACTTCACCGCAAAATCGCGGCCCGTTCCGATGAGAGCGCCGAAGATTACGCTGGGCACCTCGACTGGCTGTTCCGGGAGCACTTTTTGAAACGTCCGGCGGTGCTGACCGACTATACCCGCTACCTGCGTGGACTCAAACTGCGCGGCGAACGGGCCGCCGCCGCCCCCGCCCGCGACGAAGCAAAACTCGAAACCATCGCGGAGTATGCGGAACGATTTCGCCTCGCCGCCACCGAAGTTCCGGAGATCACGGATTCGCCGGAGCTGTACGAGTTCTGGCTGCTCTTTGAGGAATGTCGTCTGGCAACCTTCGCGCCGGAAGTTCCGCTCAAGCGCCGCGCCCCGCTGCGGCAGCTGGAAAGCGCCTGGGAACAACTCCGCTTTTGACGGATTCCGCTTGATTCCTCCACATTGTCGGCTATATTGTTCCGTTAAACATTTCGCCATCGAAAACAGTTACATTCAAGGGAAACTGCATCATGGGAACCGACACGATCGTTTTTCACTCGCCTGACACACCGCCGTTCCGCCTCCACGGTTTTCACTGGCGGAAACCGGGAGGAGAATTCCGGCGGCTGCCGCTCCGTTCCGTAAAGCTTCCGCTCCCGGACGGGGTCGACGGCCTCGCCTGGCACGCGGCGGGTGGACAACTCGCCTTCCGTTCGGACACCAGTCAGGTGGTGATCCGTGCCCGGCTCGCCCGTCCCCACCGGATCGTGCGGGCCGCCCTCACCGGCCTGCTGGGGTTTGACTGCTACGTCGGCGAACCCGGGCGGCAGCTCTTCTGCGGGGTGACCACATTCGGCATGGATGATCTCGAATACACCTCGCCGGTGTTCAAGCAGCACAGCCGGCTCATGCGCGAGTTCACGATCTTCTTTCCGCTCTACGCCCAGGTTGAACAGCTCGAAATCGGACTGGACCGGGATGCCCGGATTGAGCCGCCGACTCCGTGGTGCGACGCCCGGCCGCTGGTCGCCTACGGGACTTCGATTCTGCAGGGGGCATGCGCCACACGGCCGGGAATGTGTTACACCAATCAGCTGAGCCGTAAACTGAACCGTCCGGTGCTCAACTTCGGGTTCGCCGGAAATGCGCGGGGCGAGGCGGTCATGGCACGGATTCTCGCAACAATTCCGAACCCCCGCGCTCTATTTGCTCGACTACGATCCCAACGCGGGAGAAACCGGCATCCGGGACACGCTGTATGAATTCATCCACCTGCTGCGGAAGAGCCATCCGGCGGTACCGATTCTCACGGTATCGAAAATCCCCTACCCGGAGGATCTCCTCCTTCAGCTTGAGGGGAACGACAATCCGCCGGTCCGCCGGCTCGAACAGCTCCACCGGGAAATCGTCGGCAGAATCAGGAAGGAAGGGGATGAAAACACCCATTTTCAGTCCGGCGCGGAACTGCTCGGGAGCGACTGTGCCGAGTGTTCGGTCGACGGCTGCCACATCACCGACCTCGGATTCGCCCGGATGAGCAATGCGCTTTCCCCGGTCATCGCCGGACTGCTGCACTGACTTTGCCTCCGTTATAAAGGCGGAAAAGAGTCGGAAGGGAGCAATTTTCCCCGAATATTCCAGAAAATACGCTTGCAAAACCGGGGAAACGATGGTATATTTAATTTCATCCGGTAAACCGGATCAACGTGCGCTCATAGCTCAGTTGGTAGAGCAAGTGACTCTTAATCACTGGGTCCTGGGTTCGAGTCCCCGTGAGCGCACCATTTTTTTTGCCTTGACTTTCCCCGGGTACGCGTCCAGCGCCGCAAAGCATATCTCTACGGCTTGGACCGCGCTCTTGTTCAGCGCGGTCAGCGCCGCGTAGCATATCTCTACAGCTTGGACCGCGCTCTTGTTCAGCGCGGTCAGCGCCGCGAAGCATATCTCTACAGCTTGGACCGCGCTCTTGTTCAGCGCGGTCAGCGCCGCAAAGCATATCTCTACGGCTTGGACCGCGCTCTTGTTCAGCGCGGTCAGCGCCGCGAAGCATATCTCTACAGCTTGGACCGCGCTTTTGTTCAGCGCGGTCAGCGCCGCAAAGCATATCTCTACGGCTTGGACCGCGCTCTTGTTCAGCGCGGTCAGCGCCGCAAAGCATATCTCTACGGCTTGGACCGCGCTCTTGTTCAGCGCGGTCAGCGCCGCGAGCGCATGTGAGAGGACTGCTTTGCGTTTCGCAAAGCAGCAAGGAGCGATTGCGACGCAGTCGAACGGAGTCGAGCGGAGCCGCTCCGGCGATTGAGGAGTTGGCGGGCGAAGCCCGACAAGTAAAGCCCGCAGGGCCGCATGCGGATAAGTATCAACCCGGCTCAGACTTCTCACGGGCGAAGAGGTCTGGAGGGCGTCAGGCCCTCCAGCTCCCTTTCGGGTTGTTTTCTCCGACAGCAGAACATTCCCCTCCTCCGAAGCGGCTTTCTGGAAGTCAAAAATTCCAGTAAAAGTATCTTTTCACCATCCCAGACCGATCGCTCTTGAGAACAGGCAGAGATACATGTCTCCATCTTCCATATGCCTGTAATCTGTTATTTTAAATTTCGGATCAGTCTGCGCAAAACGACAATATTGGAAACAAATCCGATACCGGCTCCCAATCCCCAGACACAGCAGACAGCGGCCTGCATTGCCAGCTGCTTTGACGTTCTATGGAAAATGATTCCGCTCAATTCCGGCTCTCCGCAGAACAGCTCGTATATCCCCCAGAGAAGGCCAGCCACCGTCAATATCGCCAGAAACAAGGCGGAACCAGCACAACCCCGGAATACTCAGAAAATAGAACAGTTTCCTGACCAATTTCATTTCAACCGCCTGTTCGTTTCCACCATGCGGAGAACCGAAGGAGAACGGGTCAGCATTCTCCAAGTCGATCAAACCGGCCGATCGAGAAGAGACAAAAACTATTTTTCGGGAAAATTCAGCGCACGGAGACGCCAGATGTTCCGCAACGCTTCGCGGAAGATCGCGCCGCTCATTTTGGAGGTTCCCGCCTTGCGGTCGGGGGAAGAGGATGGGAAATTCGACGATCCGGCAGCCATGCCGGTAAGCGCGGTATTTCATCTCCACCTGAAAGGAGTAACCGCGGGAAATGATCGAATCCAGATCGATCGCCTCAAGCGCGGATTTGCGCCACATGTTGAAACCGCCGGTGAGGTCGGCAACCGGACAGTGCAACAGCGTGCGGGCATAGAGTGAACCGCCGCGCGAAATCAGCTTCCGCAGCAGAGACCAGTTCTCCACCCCGCCGCCGGGGACATTGCGGGAGCCGATCACCACATCGTATTCGGCGATCTTCGCGAACATTTCCGGCAGATATTCCGGCTTGTGGGAGAAATCGGCGTCCATCTCCAGAAAGGCGTCGAACCCGCGCTCCATGCCCCAACGGAATCCGGCGATGTAGGCGGGAAGCAAGCCCCCCTTCCCTTCCCGCCGGAGAAGATGGAGCCGCTCCGGAAAGTGCGTTTCGATCATCTTCGCCACCAGGTCACCGGTGCCGTCCGGCGACCCGTCGTCCACCACCAGCACCGAGAAATCGCGACGCGGCAAAGCTTCGAACACCGCCGGAATCAACCGGGTGATGTTCTCCGCCTCGTCATACGTGGGAATCACGATCAGAGCATTCATCTTTCCGCCTTCGGCCTGCGCGGCACCTGACCGGAACCGCCGCCGCAAACAGCCTCAAAGTTGTACCGCCCGTCCCTGCTCCTTGAGCTTGATCCGATATTCGGAGTAGAAGCGGTTGCCCCAGCCGGTCAGACGACCGTCGCGGAACACCAGCGGCAGACACTCATCCTCGGTAACCAGTCCGTCGTGCCAGATGGTCTTAACGTAGTAAAACCAGATATCGGGGGTACAGTAACTTTCATCCGAAACCGGTTCGCCCATGATCTCCAACACCTCGGACTTCGTCATGCCGACCCGGAGATTCTTGGAGTTGTCCACATTCCGTTCGATCTCGTTCCACGGCGTGGAGCACCCTGCCACGGCAAACAGCACCACAGAAACCGCCATGATGCCGAAAGCCTTCCGGAAAATCTCCCTCATCACACACATTCCTTCCTGATTGACTGCGGGCCGGCAGGATCCGTAAATCGGATTCCACCGGCCCGTTTCAGGCTCTTATTCAGCAGGAGAAAACTCATCCTTGCCGGCGCCGCACTCCGGGCAGACCCAGTCCGCCGGAAGATCCTCGAACGCGGTTCCGGGCTGGACGCCGTTATCCGGATCACCCTTCGCCGGGTCGTAAACATAACCGCAGACGTCACACACATACTTCTTCATGGTTGCACACTCCTTTTCACTTGGTTGTAGATTCCGCCACACCGGCAAGCAGCGCCCGCCCCAGTGCAGCTCCGCTTTCAAACGCTTTCTCCAGATCGGCCTCGGTCGGCATGTACTTGACCTGGAACATCGGGACCGGCTGCGGAATATTCATCGCCTCCAATTCAGCGGCAATCTGTTTTGCCCCCTCGCCGCTCCAGCCGAACGAACCGAACGCGAGACCGAGCTTGTTCTTCGGCCGCAACCCCTTGATGTAGGTCAGCACATCCGCCATCGCCGGGAACATCTGGTTGTTCATCGTCGGCGCACCGAAAGCGAGCGCACCGGAACGCGCCACTTCGGTCATGATCGCGCTGCGGTCGTTCACTGCAAGATCCGCCACCTCGACCGTCACGCCGGTCGAACGAATTCCGTCGGCGATCGCATTCGCCAGCTTTTCGGTCGAATGCCACATCGTCGAATAGACCACCAACGCCCGCGACGTCGGTTTCTGCTCGGCACAGTCGCGGTAAAGATCGAGAATCCAGCCGAGATTCTTCCGCCACAGCGGCCCGTGGTCCGGCGCGATGATCGCAATGTCGAGATTCAGCCCCGGCAGCGCGTTCAGAAGATCGAGCACTTTCGCCGACTGCACGTTGAGAATATTTGCAAAATATTTACGCCCTTCGTAGTCAAGCACAAACTCAGGATACTCATCCGCCCAGAGCTTGCTCCCGGCAAGGTGCATGCCGAAGGCGTCCTGCGAAAAGAGCAGTTTTGCCGTATCCAGGTAGGTCACCATGCTGTCCGGCCAGTGGAGCATCTTGGTTTCAATAAAGGAAAAAGTTCCCTTGCCGAGCTTCACGGATTCGCCGGTCTTGACCACCGTAAGATCGAGGTCCGCTCCGTAATAAGCCCGCAGTGCCTTTTCCCCGAGCGGAGAGACAAACACCTTCTCCGGATGAATCGCCTCAATCGCCGAGACGATCGCTCCGGAATGGTCCGGCTCGGCATGGTTCGAAATGATGTAGTCGATCTTCTCCGGATCGATCACCGAACGGATCCGGGCCAGCATCTCACCGAAAAAAGGCGCCTTGACCGTGTCGATCAGCGTCACTTTCTCGTCGATTACCAGAAAAGCGTTGTAAGTGGAACCGCGCCCGGTCTGATAGCCGTGAAAGTTCCGCACATTCCAGTCGACTGCGCCGACCCAGTAGACATTTTCGGCGATCTGTTCCGCCTTGAACACTTCCTTCATGATTCCTCCCTCAAAAAACAGTCACGGGAACGGAATGTCCCCCACCGCCGCAACGGTGGTGAAATATAACGCCGGAATCCGTTGCTGACAACCGATTCCGGCGCAGAATCCGAAATTTTTACTTACTTTTTCCAGAGTCCGTGCTTGTTGCAATAGGCGCGGATCACCAGTCCAGGCTGCATCGGCACGTAGAAGGCCGCCTGCGGCGCTTCCCCGGGACGAAGCTGATACCGGTTCACATAGGAGCCGTTGATCACTTCGATCCACTCGATGTAGTGATCGGGCTCCATCGGATGCGGCATTTCACCGACCTTGACCAGAATGCCGTTGCCCTGAACGCTCACGACCGGGACATGCTTCTCCTTGGCACCGTCGGTGGTGTTCTCCTTCATCAGGCGCATCGTCTGACCACAGCAGGACGGCGGACAGGCTCCCGCGTTGATCACTTCGACCTGAAGACCACAGAGGTCACACTTGTAGATTTCCATAGTCTGGGTACTCATTTTCCTTTCCTCCTCTCACTTGTTTTTGCCTGTGTTCTGCGTAATGCGTTAAACGCTTTATAATTAACGACTTTTGAGTCGTTTGCCCTTGAAAATTCCTCCTCTTGGTGATATATTGTAATATCTTGCGGGACAACAATTAACCACTCAAAAAGAGGAAAAATATGATGCAAAATTCACTGTTTTATGACTACTACGGCCTAATCGATTCGTGCCCATTCCTGAAAAAAATACGATGCACTTTTCCGCGCTTTCGATCTGATCTACGACCAGCCGGATTTTCCCGAACTCGGCCGCCGTGGCTATCGGCGTTCCGCCTATTTCAAGGCGCTGATCTACAAACAATCGGCTCACATCAAATGCATTTCCGACCTGGTCCGGGATCTGGAAAGCCGTCCGATCCTTGCCGAAATGTGCGGTTTCAACCCAGGCCGGATTCCCGATGCGTCCCGTTTTTCGCGCTTCCTGACCGATACGAATAACTCCGAAATCGAAACTTTTTTTCATACTTCCGGCAAACTGCTGGTTGAAAAAGGCATCGCCACGCTGGAGGTCATTATGGCCGATTCTAAACCGATCAAGGCCAACACCAAGCACAACAATCCCAAGAATCCCAACCGTAAGCTCGACAAAGCCACCAAGATCAAGCGCAATCCCATGGCAACGCTCAGTTATTATTCCTACATCAAACAACCGAGCGGCGATAAGAAGAAAACCTTTACCTGGTTCTGGGGCTACCGTACCCACGTCCTGCTCAGCGGTGAGGGTATTCCTCTTATCGAAGTTACCCTGCCGAACAACCGCACCGACGGCAAAGTAGCCAAGGCGCTACTGAAAAAGTTCGTGCGAATCTACGGTCAGAAAAAAGGGCGCATCTTTCTCGGCGATGCCGGATACGATGACCGCGAACTTTATAACTTCATTGTCGAAAAACTTAAAGCCGAACCGTTCATTCCGTTGAACCGCCGCAATCAGCAGCCGGACAAAACCGTGGGGCCGCACGGACTGCCGCTGTGTCAGGCCGGTCTGGAAATGAAATTTTACGGCATCAGCCCGGATGGAGCCCGAACCCGCAAGAAATTTCGTTGTCCGATTGTCGCCGGGACCAAACGGGAAAAGGCCGCTTTACCGCCGCAATGCCCAATCGACCATGACCATTTCTGTACCGGCAAATGTTACGGCTGTACCGCCTATATCGACATTACCGATGATCATCGCAGCCAGGTGCCCAGAGAGTCGAAACGCTTTAAGGACACCTATAAATGCCGGACTGAAGCGGAACGTTATTTCTCCCGCCTCGGGCCTCGCGAAGTCGAGGAAATGTCGCAGTACAAATACCGCGCCATCCGCAACCAGATGACCATCGCGCACTTGACTCTGAGCTTAACCGCCGTGGCCGCCGCGTTGGTTCTGGAGCAACCGGATAAAATCCGTTGCTACAAAACTTTTGCCGACGCCGCTTAGCTTCGCCTGTCATAAAAAGTAAATTTGTCAAACAACACGCATTGTTGCCAATGCAGGATGGCTTACGCCTAAATTTTCAAGTTTTCAGTACCAAATCCGGCCTTTCGGGCCGTTTTTACCGCCAAACAAAATTTTCTCAGCGTTTCCGCCGCAAATCAGGTTCCGGCTCGTCGCCGAGTCAACGTTTTTCTCTTATTTCGCACGAGTCATTTGTTTTTGCAGTTGCGGCACACTCCGCAGAGTTCCAGATGAAACGAATCGCAGCCGAGCGACGGCAGCAAATTCCGAATCGCGACATCCACGCCGCCGAGTTCTCCGGCCGGCACATCACTCACTGCACCGCAGATTCGGCAGCGCATATGGTGATGCGGCGAAAGATCTCCGTCAAACCGTTTCTGCCGACCGGCGGTCTCCAGTTTGCGAATCATCCCGGCCTGCGACATCTGCTCCAGATTCCGATAGACCGTCCCGAGACTGATCTGCGGCATCCGGATGCGCAGTGCGGCATAGAGTTCATCCGCGGTCGGATGGCTCTTCACCGAACGGAGTTCGGCCAGTATGGCGTCACGCTGTACGGTCTTGTTCATTGCGGCATCACTCCGATTTTTTGCTTTTAGTAATCATTCTATAACAATATACTCCTGTCGGACCGCCTTTCAAGTTGAAATTACGGAAAGTTGTCAAAATTCCCCGATATGTAGGATTGATTCCGGAAAGAATCCGGCTATATTACCTTACCATATCGCAACATGAAACTGCCGGCCGACGGCAATCACCGGGGAGACGGGAAGATGATCCGAAGCGACGCAATCAGTACCCTCGAAGTAGAACTCAACAGCACCGATGCAGCCGTCCGACGGCAGGCGGTGGAGCAGCTTGCCGAACGTTTCCGCAGCGGAGAAGCGAAGTGCGCCCCCGAGAGCTCCGACCACAATATGCACTGTCACACCTGCTACTCCTACAACGGATACGGTTACTCCCCGAGCTACATCGCCTATCTCGCCAGAAAGAACGGCTGGTTCGCCGCAGGAATCGTCGACTTCGACGTTCTCGACGCGCTGGATGAGTTTCTCTTCGCCGCGGAGAAGCTGAACGTCCGCGCCTCCGGCGGAGTCGAAAGCCGGGCATTTATCCAGGAGCTCTCCGGCGAAGAGATCAACTCGCCCGGAGAACCGGGCATCGCCTACCATCTCGGACTTGGCTTCTCCGTTTCCGATGTGCCCCCCTCCCAGCAGCTGTTTCTGCTCGGAAATGCGGCGGCAGGCGCACCGCCGGACCCGCGGAATCGCAGCTCTGGTCAACGAACATCTCACCCCGGCCGAACTGGATTTCACCGCCGATGCTGTGCGGCTGACCCCCAACGCCAACGTCACCGAACGCCACCTCTGCCAGGCATACCGCGAAAAGGCGGAACAACGCTTTCCCGCCCCCGAGGCCCGCGCCGCCTTCTGGGCCGACAAACTGGGAACCACGCCGGAAAAGGCCGCATCGCTGATCAACTCCCCAGTCGAACTTGAAGCGGCAATCCGTTCGAAAACCATGAAAAAAGGCGGCGTCGGCTACGTCGCCCCCCGTCCGGAGAGTTTCCCCCGATCGACCGGATGAACAGCTTCATCGCCGCCAGCGGCGCAATTCCGACGATCGCCTGGCTGAACGGTCTCTCCTCCGGCGAAAGCGATCCGGACCGGCTGCTCGATCTCCACATCTCCAAAGGGGCGGCAATGCTCAACATCGTGCCGGACCGCAACTGGAACGTCTCCGATCCCGAAAAACAGAAGAAACTCATCGAGGAACTCGACCGGATCATCGACGCCTGCCGGAAGCGGAATCTGCCGGTCGTCGTCGGCACCGAGATGAACGCTCCCGGCCAGAAACTGGTCGACGATTTCCGACACCCCGCCCTCGCCCGGCACCTCGAACTTTTTCTGGACGGCGCCGCCCTGCTCTCCGCACATACGCTGCTCGGCCGCCTCGGCCGCGGCTACCTGAGCGAATGGGCGAAGAACAGTTTCTCCGACACTGCGGAGAAGAACCGTTTCTTCTCCCGCTTCGGTCGGCTGGTTCCTCCGGAAAAATTCCATTCCATCCACGCCTGGCCGGGCGCTCCGGAGGAGATGCTCGCTCTCGCCGGGAACCGGTGACGGCGGTGTACAGGGGCGGAGTTTTTCCTCCGGGACGCGTGATACCACCGGTTGTGAAAAAAGTCAAGTCGGCATTCGTATTTTTTTTATGAAAAGATCGTTTTGACGATTTGAATTCTTGCAGACACCGGGCTAAATTGTGTAATGTTGTGCCCCGGGCGAACCGGGACAGGGTTGTTAATAAGTTGTTGATAAGTTGTGCATCAAAGGCGCCATTCTACGTAACTTTCGAAAATACGCAATATTATCGAAAATTACGACAAAACGACACGCCGATGATCGCTGCCGGTATCTCGCTTCCGATGCGATTTTGAGCGTAAAACAGCTCAAAATACCGCACCTTCAATGAGATGCGAGGCGGGGAAAGCCGAAGGTGTGGAAACGGGGATTCCCGCTGTAAACAGCTGACAATTCCGCAAGATACAAATGATGTTAACAACTTGATCCGCGCCGTTCCGAAAGGAGGTGCGGGAAATCGGGAGTTTTAGGGGATACGGGAAAACCGGAGCAATCCGGCGGTTGAATTGATTTCAATACCCGGCCGACGAAACAGAACGACGGTTTTGAAATGAATTCAGCAGAAACGGGTGAAGAGAGGGATGAACGCAAACAACTGGAGCGCGGCGGAAATCTGGACGGTGGCCGCGGATCGCCTGAAGCAGAAGAATGAACTTCTCTATCGACAGTGGTTTCAGAACATGACTCCGCTCCGGCTGGAGGAGAACACTCTTACGCTCGGGGGTTTCAGACGACTTCTTCGCCAGCATCATTGCCGATGAATACGACGATCTCATGGTCGATGCGCTTCAGGGGTTGGCGGCAGCGATTTTTCCTACCGGCTCGAACCCGGTCACGCTCCGGTACCGGCTCCGGCCCGGGTTCCGGCGACGGCGGCCTCGCCGGAACGTCCGGCTCGCCCTCCCCGTGAGAAGCTCGTGCCGCGGCCCGGCCCGCAGAACTGCCTCGCCGAACACACCTTCGAAAACTTCATCGTCGGCGCGGAAAACCGTTACGCCTTCGCCGCCGCCAAAACCGCCGCAGAGGAGCCGGGCGTCTACAATCCGCTCTACCTCTACGGTGCCAGCGGCGTCGGCAAGACCCATCTGCTTCAGGCGGTGACCGCGGAGGTGCACAAGCGCAATCCGGCGATGGTCGTCCGCTACGCCACCTGCGACGAGCTGCTCAACGACTTCTACAATCTGCTCCAGCAGCACAAGAGCCTGAGCGAGTTCCGCTCATCGGTCCGCGATGTGGATGTGCTGCTGGTCGACGACATCCACAGCCTGGCCAAAAAACGCAGATGCAGGAGGAGTTCTTCAACCTCTTCAACACGCTTTACGGCCAGCACAAACAGATCATCCTCACTTCGGATCGGCAGCCGTGTGAGATCTCCGACATCGACAAGCGGCTCGAATCCCGATTCGAGTCGGGCATGACCGCCGAAGTCGGCGCTCCGGAATATGAAGCGCGTCTCGCAATCCTGCGGATGTGGCGCAACGACATTTTAAGCAAGGCTCCGCTCGGCGACGAATTCCTCGAATTTCTCGCGGCGAACATCTCCTCGAACGTCCGCCGCCTCAAAGGGGCGTTCATCCGGCTGGCGAGCTACGCCTCGTTCAGCGGCAACGACAAGCTGACGATCGAACAGGCCGAGGAGCTGCTCCACAGCCAGCTCGCCCAGGAGTGCGCCGCCCGCGACATTTCGATCGAGTCGATTCAGCGCACCGTCGCAGGTCACTTCGGGATCACCCTCTCCGACATCCTCGGGGAAAAGCGCACCCGTACCGTCGCCGAGCCGCGCATGATCGCGATGTACCTCTGCCGCGAACTTACGTCCAACTCCTCCACCGAGATCGGTGCCGCGTTCGGGCGCAATCATGCGACCATCCTCCACGCCGAAAAGAAGGTGCCGCAGCTCTGCTCTGAAAACGAGATCATCCGCCGCTCCATCACCCAGCTCAAGCGGCAGCTCCAACGCGGATGAACCTCAAGTTTTTCTGAAAAAATCACCTGCCGGAGTTGAAAAAATTCCAGCAGGTGTTATTTTATTTTCAGAGTTGATCTAACGATAGAGCAATCAGGGGTCTCAATTCGGAATGCAGCCGACGCTGAAAGATGTCGCCAAACTGGCGGGAGTCTCCTTTACGCTGGTCTCCAAATATTTGAACCGGAATCCGCAAGCGCGGATGACTCCGGAAACGCGCGAGCGCATCGACCGTGCCATCGCCGAACTCGGCTATCGCCCGTCGGCGGCGGCCCGTTCGCTTCGCCGGGGATGCACCCGTACGCTGGGGCTGGTGATCGGCAACCTGACCAACGCCTACTTCGCCCACTTTGCCGACGCAGCGCTGCGCGAGGCGAACGCGGCAGGTTATCAGCTGTTGATCTCGCTCTGTGGAGAAGGAGAAACCGGAATGGCCCTGCAGAGTCTGCTCGACCGCCAGGCGGACGCGATTCTCTGCAACGCGCATCTGGAACCAGAGGACCCGGCGGCGCGGGAGCTGTGCGCACGAGGCACGCTGCTGGCAATCGCCGATCAGGTGCAGAAAGGAATTCCCGGTGCCGGCATCGAACTCGGACAACCGCTTTGTGAAGCGACTGCGTGGTTCCGCCGGCGGAGCCATGAGACGGTGACCGGACTTTTCTTTTGAACACTCCAGCTGGCCGGAAGAGTTCCGGAAAGCGTGCGAAACAAATACACTGCTCCCCCGTATTGAAATCATTCCGATGGAGGAGGAGCCGCGGCTGGAAGCTCTGAGAACCATCTGCCGCACCGCCCCCGGCGCCATTCTCACCAACGGCTGGCAGACCACGACGATGCTGCTCGACCTGCTCGCAGGGGAATTCCCCGGATATCACCCGGAGATTGTTCTGCACTGCAACTTCGCCGGTCCGTTTCTCCGCAATCCGCACGTCGCCGGAGTCATTCACAGCTCCAGCCGTGCCCTGATCCGCAGATCGGTCGCGGCGCTGATCGCCCGGCTGGAAGATCCTGCGCGCCCCGTCGCCGACCTCCGGCTTCCAGCGGAGTTCCTTCCGCGCGAACTCTTCGACAGCAGACTGCCGATCCCACCGCGCCTGTCGCTCACTTGAACCTGATATGGTGAAACAGTTGAAAACATTACCCTGCTCTAACGTTGTATCGGAGGAAAGAAGATGAAATTCACCGTGGGATACCAGCCGCGGCCGGGACGTGATTTTCTCGATGCAATTCTGGCGCATCGGGAGGCGCTTGCCGAGGTGTACTTTCCGTGGGGGGAACTGCCGAACGGACGCGGTACGCTGACCGGATTTCCGGGCGAACAGCCTTTCGAAGTGCGACGCAAGCTGGTCGAAGCGCTCGCGGAGTTCTCCGCCGCAGGAATCGGACTCAATCTGCTGCTCAACGGAAACTGTTACGGGCGGCGCAGCCAGTCCCGGGCGCTTTTCAGGAGATTGGCGACGCCGCCGACTGGATCCGCAACCGTTTCGGACTCGCGTCGGTGACGACGACCTCGCCGCTGATCGCGAAGTTTCTGAAAAACGAACTTCCCGGAGGTCGAAGTGCGCGCCTCGGTCAATATGGAGATCGGCACCATACGGGGAATGGAGTATCTCGCCGACTGGTTCGACGGCTACTATCTCAAACGGGAACTCAACCGCGATTTTGCAACGCTCTGCGAACTGCGCCGCTGGTGCGACGACAACGGGAAAAAGCTCTACTGCCTCGCCAACAGCGGCTGCCTCAACTTCTGCTCGGCGCACAACTTCCACGACAATCTCGTCGCCCACGAACATGAAATCGCCGAAATGGACAACGCCTACGAGTTCCGCGGGGTCTGCTTCGACTACCTCTCAAAACCGGAGAAACGGCGAAACTTCCTGCGCGATACCAACTTCATCCGTCCGGAGGATCTGCCGCTCTATGAACCGTACTTCGACGCAGTCAAGCTCGCCACCCGGACCAACCGCAATCCCGTGGCCGTGCTGGAGGCCTATCTCGCCGGACGCTTCTCCGGCAATCTCCCGGAACTGCTCGAACCCAACCACGCCGAGCGGTTCTATCCGGCAGTGATCGAAAACAGCCGCCTGCCCGCCGATTTCGGCAGGAGGGTCCTTCACTGCCGGAAAAACTGCGCGAAATGCGGCTACTGCGCCGCCGCGCTCGAACAGAGTCTGGTCCAACTTCCAACCATCGGAGATGAAATATGACATTGACAAACGAAATGGTCAAGCAGGCCGCGCTGGCCGCCGGAGCCGACCTCTGCGGCATCGGCGACATGGCGCGAGTTCGAAGGCGCCCCGAAAGAGATGGACCCGCGGTACATCTTTCCCGAGGCGACCCGGGTGATCGGGCTGGTGTTCCGCATTCCGCGCGGCGTCCAGCGCGGCATCGAGGAGGGAACCCAGTTCTACCAGTATCCGTCGATGGCCTACGGCGGCATCCAACGAAATCTACGCTCCCGCGGTGCTCTACTCGCTCGGCAAGCTGATCGAAGATCACGGCTACGAGGCGGCGGTCTACCGCAACACCGGAGCGCGGGGAGTGGTCTCCGACATGGACGGCTCGCCCGGCAACACCCTCTCGCCCGAAGAACAGATCGAGGTGATGGAGCAGGCAAAGGATAAGACCGCTCATCACCGTTCGGTGCAGTTCACCCGTCCGGTCCGCGAGGGGGAACGTCGCGCCCGACCTGCAGTTTCACTTCCGCCTGGCGGCGGTCGCCTGCGGTCTCGGCGAAATCGGCTGGAGCAAGATGTTCCTGACGCCGCAGTTCGGACCGCTGCAGCGGGTGGCCTTCCTCTTCACCGACGCCCCGCTCGAACCGGATCCGATGTACTCCGGTCCGCCGATCTGCCGCCGCTGCATGGCCTGCGTGCGCGAGTGCCCCGGCCAATGCCTGAGCAAGGAGGAAAGCATCGTCGTCAACATCGGCGGCAAGAAGTGCGAATGGGGCAAGCTCGACGAGTGGAAGTGCTACGCCTTCTACACCCACGCGGGGCGGAAGTTCAACCCGTTCGTGCCGAAAGAGGTGTTCGACAAAAACGAGAACGGCTGCCTCGATCTGCTCGAAGGCAAGGCGCCAGCCAACGAAAAGGAGATCATGAAGGTCTACGGCGCGCTGGAGAAGTACTTCCCCACCTGGGTGGGCTATAATATGGCCAAGTGCGGCGGCTGCATCCGCGCCTGCGTGAGCATGCTGGAGAAAAAGGGCGGCTGCATGGAGCACCGCTTCAAGGAACCGCTCCGCACCGGAAAAGCCTGGGTCATGGACCGCTAGAGGAGAATCATCATGCTGAACAGTGAAATCATCAAGCAAAAAGCGCGTGAATTCGGCGCCGATCTTGTCGGCATCGGCGACATCACCCTCTTCGCCGGAACCACCCCCCAGCGCGACCCGCTGCGGATCCTGCCGAAGGCGAAGTGCATCATCGGCTGCGGCTTCCGGGTGCCGCGCGCCCTCTACCGGGCGATGGACTCGCAGCGGCAGTTCTTCAACTACACCCAGCTCGGCGTCAAGTACATCGACGAGGAACTCGCGGAGATCTTTCTGCTCAAAATGGGCGGCCTGATCGAAGACGAAGGATACGACGCCTGTCTCCAGCGCAACGTCTCCAATCTGCGCATCAAGGGGACCACTCCACCAATCCTGAGCTGATCGACACCTATGAACTGGTTCACGCCGAGCCGGTTGCTCCGGGGAAACCGGCGCCGGACATCATCATCGACTTCGCCCAGGCGGCGCAGATCTGCGGACTGGGCGCGGCGGGTGCGGCCGGAAACATCATCGTGCCGAAGTTCGGCCCGTTCGTCCGCTTCGTCTTCATCGTGACCGACGCGCCGCTCGAAACCGATCCGCCGTTCGGGCAGTCACTCTGCGACCGTTGCGGCGAATGTGTCAAAGCCTGCCCCGGCCACGCGATTTCGCTGGAGAACGGCGTCAACACCTGGCAGTGCGCGGTCTACTACCGCGGTGCACACCGGTCGAATCCGTTCCAGCCGAAGGATTTCCTCGCCGGGAATCCGGAGCGCGAAGCCATTCTCGACGGCACAAAGGTATTCGACCGCGAGAGCGCCCGGGCACTCTATCCAGAGCTGGATTTTCTGCCCCACCGGACCGGGTACGCCCCCTGCCTGTGCGGAAAGAAGTGCGACGTCGCCTGTTACAACCACTTAAAAGAGAAGAATCTGTTATGAATCACACGCTCAAGGAAGAACTTGTGGAAGTGTTCCGGAAGAACGGCGCCGACCTTGTCCGTTTCGGCAACGTCGAACGGTTCGAAAACGAGGCGGTGCGGGAGATTTTTCCGGGGACAAAGACCGTGATCGGCGCGGCATTCCGCGTGCTCCGCGGCGCCCGGCGCGGCATCGAAGAGGGATCCACCTACTATCAGTACACCACCAACGGCGTCGAAACCATGGAGGAAACCATCATGCCGATGGCCCTGCTCCGCGCCTGCGCGGTTCTGGAGGATCACGGCTTCGAGGCACTCCCCCAGCGCCGCAACCAGACCATCATGGAGGAGGAGAACAGCACCAATCCGGAGGTCGATTTCAACGATATCTACCGGGGTAAAACGGCCGAAAAACAGCTTGATTTCGAAGCGTGCGCCGTTCTCTGCGGGCTCGGCGAACGCGGGCTCTCCGGCACACTGCTCACCGATGACTTCGGCCCCTTCCAGCGTTATGTCTTCGTGCTGACCGACGCCGAGATAGAACCGGATCCGATCGTCGAACCCCACCTCTGTGACCACTGCGGCGAATGCGTCAAGGCCTGCCCCGGCCACGCGCTCAGCAAAGAGGGAAGCTCGACCGCTGGCAGTGTGCCGCCTACTACATCGGTGCGAACATGCACTACAACCCCTTCATGCCGGCGGAGTTCCTTGCCGGCGACCCGGACCGGCTCGCGATCATCGCAGGCGAAGCGCAGCTCACACCGGAACGGGCACGCGAGGTAATGAAGCACATCACCTTCTACCCGCCGATGAAACACAGCTACCCGGCGAGCATCTGCGGAAAGGCGTGCGACACCGCCTGTTACATCCATCTGGAGCGGAAAGGGGTGCTCAAGCGCAAGTTCCGTACGCCGTTCCGCAAGCGCGAAGCGTGGAAACTGTCGCTGCTCTCCGAGCCGAAATAGTTCAACCGCAAGCCTCACGGCTCCATATGGCGCCGTGAGTTGCGGTACTCGCCCGGCGGAATGCCGGTCTCCCGACGGAACGCGAGCGAAAGCGCCATATCGGAGCCGTAGCCGCACCGCCGGGCAATCTCGGAAAGCGTGAGATCGGTGCTGTCCAGCAGATGGCGGATCTGGTTGAGCCGGATCTCCAGCAGAAAACGGCTCGGACTTTTGCCGAAATGGTTCCGGAAGAGGCGGATCAGCATTCCACGCGAAACGCCGGCAACTTCCGCGGCATCCTCCACGCCGATGAAGTTCATGTAATTCTGCAGAAAAAAGCTGACCGCGCGGGCGAGACGGAGGTCGGCGACCGCGAGCGTATCGGTGCTGCGGCGGGAGATCACCCCGGCGCTGGTTGAATAGACCATCCGCTCCGGCACCGGTTCCCCGCCATCATCCGTTCGAGCAGCTCGACCATCTTGCTGGCCAGTTCGCCGAATTCGCCGCTGATGCAGCTGGTCGGCACGGCTGCATTCTCCGTAATCATGGGATTGTCGGTGTTGACCATGACGGCAACCTCCTCCGGCACCCGCACGCCCAGATCGTCCAGCACCCGGTAGACCAGCGCGAGGCGGCGGGGGCTCGGCAGAATCAATGCGAACGGCCGTTCGATCGAACTGAAAAAATCCCGCAATTTTTCCGAGCCGCGCCGGTAGTCCTTCTGCAACTCCACATCGAACGAAAACTTCGGCTGAATCAACGCGAAATTCCGTTCAGCAAGCGCCAGCTTCAACGCGGTCTGGATGTGGCGCGGCTTGCCGTCCAGCATCGATGCCGGAACGTTGGGCGGCGTGGTGACGAAACGGGTGAACCCCTTGTCGATGAAGTAATCGGCAATCATCGATGCAATCCGTTCGGTGTCGGGGCGGACCGTTCGGATTTTCCGCCGCGGCAGCAGAATCCGCGACACCACCGGAGTCTGCTCGAAGCGGTCGATCACCGACAGCTCCTTCTGCGTCAGATAGTCAGAAAGCACCCCGTCACCGAACCAGCGCCGCGGAATCTTCTCCCCGCAACACTCCACCGACCAGCCGTGCTGACGCCCGAATTCGTAAATGTGATTCAACAAGAGTTCATTCGGCTCCCGGAGAGCACAGAGCACATGTTTCATCGCGGCCTCAAGTAAACAAACGATATACTGCAACCAATAAACAATATATTGACTTTTGCATTTGTTTCAAGTATAATGTAAAAAGAAACACCGAAAAACATCATCGCTCGGATTCATCACAAAGGAGGAGACCATGCAGGAAAACAGCGGCGCACCGGGCAACCGGAGAATTCACTTTTTACTCTTATCGAACTCCTCGTCGTAATCGCGATCATCGCGATTCTGGCGGCCATGCTGCTGCCGGCGCTCAACTCGGCGCGCACCACCGCGCGGGCGTCGACCTGCCTTTCGAACCAGAAGCAGGTCGGAATATGTATCGGAATGTATTCCAACGATTTCAACGATTGGTTCCCCATTGAGATCAACGCGGCGGAGGGCTGGTTTTTTAAACCGTGCCATGACGAGAATCTGAACGGCGGCAAAGGCTACAAATTTTCTACCTGGGGAAGACTGCTGGCTTCTGCGGGATATATTACGGGGACCTCTGAAATCACTTCCTGTTCGGAACAGAAAATTCCAGCTGATGCCGATTGGACCTACCAACAGTATACGTATGGGATGAATGGAGATGGTCGTTGGCACAGCTATGGAGGATATTGCAGTGCAAATGGGTATGGCAATCAGCGCGGAAGATGGCATTTCAGAGCAGCAGATGAGCTGAATTTTGCGACCAATGACACCAAAATAATCCGAGTGGGCAGAGCTCCTTCCGATTTTGTCATGCTTGCCTGTACTCGGGGCGAAGGCAGCGTCTCCCCTACGGCGAAAATACAGGGCAAAGGCGGGAAAGCAACGATCTACGCCAGTACCAGTAATGATATCAGTCGGTATTGGGCATGCCACAAAGGAAAAACCAACGTACTGTTCCCTGACCTTCACGCCTCGTCACAGTCCAACAGTGAAATCCGAGAAAAAGCTGATTACAGAGTGTTCTTCTTCTATGGAGATGAGGAACCTTGAATACCACATCATGTCATACACCTGAATACGATATGATTTTATATGGATCCAACAACATTGCAGGTTTCACTAACGCTGCACAGCCAAGAGCTATCTCACTTGCAATAAAAGTATCCAAAAGAAAGAAACATTCATAATGCGACACACTCTTCTCTTTGCAGCCAACGTTTTGTTGTGCGGCGCACTCGCCGCCGCACAACCGCAGTTGCTCGACGACGCCACCCTGGAACTCGACAACTGGCGGGTCACGCTCTCCACCTTCACCGAAAAATGGCACACCCTCCAGCCCGCCACGAGGCCGATGATATTCCGGCTGAAAGAAAACCGGACCGCGCCGGACGGCGCCCGGCAGTTGCGGTACAATCTCCAGATTCCCGGCGCGGCGCCGGGAGAACTCACCCTCGCCCTCACTCCCGCAGGGAATGGCGGAGCACACATCCGCGGTACTGCGAAATTTGCGAAACCCTCCGCCATCAAATTTCTCTGCCTGCAGGGCTCTCTGCCGATTTCGCTCTACAGCACCGCCGCCTTCGAAGCGGACGGCAAACGGATTCCGTTTCCGAAAGAGTTCCAGGGGGAAGTAGTGATTTCCCGCCCGGTCAAGCAGTTCCGACTCTCGACCGTCTCCGGAGAAATCCTGCTTGAAGGGGATTTCTTTCTTCGTATTCAGGATGGGCGCAAGTGGAACGGCGCCGGCTTCGGCATCCGCATCGGATTCTTGCCCCACACCGGGCAGCAGGTCAGCCAAACCACCTTCGATTTTCAAATCCGCCACGGCAAAGCGGGAGCGTTCGGCCCGGCTCTCGGCAACGTTTACCAGCCCCCCGTCGTCGCCGCCGCCGGAAAGGAGTGGAAGCCCTTCACTTATCACCGGAACGTCAAAAAGAACAGCGCGCTGGATTTCTCCGGATTTCTCGACGCCCCGGCGGGAAAATACGGTCCGCTCGTCGTCTCGCCGGAAGGGAAATTCGTCTTCCGCGACCGCCCGGGAATTCCGGTCCGTTTCTACGGCGCGAACTTCGTCGGCGACTCCCAGCTGCCCAACCGGCAACAGGCGGAGGAGCTGGCCGACCGACTGGCGGCATTCGGCTTCAACGTCGTCCGCATCCACCACCACGACAACGAGATCTACGACCGCAGCGGCAGCAATTCCTCGCGCATCGATCCGGAACGGGTCGACCGGCTCGACTACCTGCTCGCCTGCCTGAAAAAGCGGGGAATCTACTACACCACTGACGTCTACGTGTCGCGCCGGAACATCCCCGCCGCCGAACTCGGCAGCATTGGAGCCATCGCCACCCCCGCCGAATACAAGGCTCTCTTTTACATCAACGACGACGTCTACGCCGACTGGGAGCGCTGGGCGAAGGCGTTTCTCACCCGGGTCAATCCCCATACCGGTCTGGCGCTCAAGGACGATCCGGCGCTCATCACCCTTTCGCTGGTCAACGAAGGCAATCCCGACTCCTGGTGGAACCGGAGCCCGCGGGCCATGCCGCTCTACAACGCCCGCTTCGCCGAATGGAAGAAGACGCACACCAACGGCACCTTCGTTGAATTTCTCTCGGAACTGACCTCCGGCCGGTACCGGCAGATGGCGGAATTCCTGCGCAGTCTCGGCTGCCGGGCGCTGCTCACCGATCAGAATTTTCTGTGCAATCTCCCGCTCGCGGCCAGTCGTTCGCTCTACGATTTCGTCGACAACCACGCCTACTGGGATCACCCCCGTTTCGCCGAAAAGCCGTGGCAGCTGCCGGTGCTGCCGTCGCAGTCCCATCCGCTGGCGGCGCGCCCCGGAATTCCGGGGCAGCTCATGCCCTCCCGGCTGTTCGGCAAGCCCTTTACGGTAAGCGAATTCGACTACGCCAACCCCAATCAGTTCCGCGCCGTCGGTCCGGCCCTGATGGCGGCGTATGCGGCGTTTCAGGCGTGGGACGGGCTCTTCCCCTTCGCCTACGCCCACAGCCTCAACGCAGTGACCAATCCGGCCAACACCCGCGGCTTCTTCGACATCGCCACCGATCCGGTCAAAACCTTCTCCCAGCGGCTCGGCGCGCGGCTCTTCCTCCATGGCGGCATCCGGCCGGCCGAACGCGCCTTCGCCGCCATCGCCACATCGCCGTTCCGCAAGGGGGCCGAGGCCGAAGCGCCCCTCCCCTTCAGCGACCTCGGATTCCTCGCCCGCATCGGGCTGGCGACCTCCCTGCCCTCCCCGAAAACCGCGTGGCGGCTTTGATCGACATCGGCACCGGCGCCGCTCCGGCAGGCGGGAACATCCCCTCGTTCACCGCCTCGGAAAAGTTGATTCCCGATCTGATCCGGGCCGGACTGCTGCCGCAGGGGTGTTTCGACGCCGCCTCCGGCCGCTTCACCGCCCCCGGCGGACAGCTGGAGCTGAACCGGAAACAGCGCACGCTCCGCATCACCGCCCCCGGCGGGGAAGTTCTCGCACCCGCGGTCGGGAAAACGCTTCAAGGCAGGCTCCTCGCGGTGGAACACTCCAGCGTTCCGGCCGTTTTCGCCCTGCTTCCGGTCGACGGCGATAAGCTCGACAGCGCCCGGAGAATGACGCTCTTCCACCTGACCAACACGCAGGCGACCGGCATGAAGTTCGGCAACGCCCATCTCGACCGGCTGGAGAGCTGGGGCAAGCTCCCCTTCCTCGCCCGACGCGGCACCGCACAGGTCACGCTCCGCCTCCCCCGCGGCAACTGGGAGCTTTACGCGCTCGACACCGCCGGGAAACGGATCGCCCGGGTCACGCCGGAAACCGCTCCGGAAGGCGCCCTCCGGCTCGCCCTCGACAACGCCCGCTATCCCGAGGCGGTCTTCGCCTATGAACTCATCCGAAAGTAGAGAGAATATGGACCTCGATTCCGAAGCGCTCTTTGTCCCGACCCGGCGGCCGTTCCCGAAAGCGGAAATTCCGGAGGTGATCTTCGACGAACACCCCGAATGGGTGGAACTCTATATGGAAGCGTGGCGTTCCGCCTGGCGGCACGTCTATGAATCGGCGGTGACGCCGGTCTCCCCCTACATGGGCGAAGGGTGCGCCACCTCACGGGTGTGGATCTGGGACACCTCGCTCATGAGTTTCTTCTGCCGCTACGCCGCGCACACCTTCCCGGGCATCGAGAGTCTCGACAATCTCTATGCGATCATGTCGGGGGCCCCCGCCGGACTGAAGATCCAGCACCCGGACAATCCGCCGCTGCCAGCCTGGGCGGAGCTCGAATACTTCCGCTTCACCGGCGACACCGCCCGAATTCACCGCCTTCTGGAACAGGATCGCACGCTGGAGCGTCACTACGAATTTCTGGAAAACTGTTCCGACGACACCCCCGATCCCGCCTGGGGAGCCATCCCGCTCTCCTGGCGGAAAACGCCGGAAGGATACCGCTGGAACGGCTACTCCTCCGGCATGGACAACACCCCGCGCGGCCGCGACGACTGGAATGGTCTCCTCTGGTTCGACGCCGTCGCCCAGCAGGGGGCTTGCCGCCCGCTCGATCGCCGAACTCGCCGCCCTCATCGGCAACGAACCATTGAAGAGGAAATTTCAACGGGAATTCGAGCAGAAAACGGAACTTCTTCAACGCTACTGGGATCCGGAGACCGGCGCCTTTCAGGACAGACGGGACGGCGCCTTCTGCCGGGTGCTCACCCCGGCGATCTTCTGGCCGCTGGCCGCAAACATGGCCACCGCGGAACAGGCGCGGCAGATCGTCGCTCATCTGACAAATCCGGAGGAGCTTGGCGGAACCTGTCCCTGCCCGACCGTGAGCCGCAACGATCCGGCCTTCACGCCGGATGGCTCCTACTGGCGGGGCGCGGTCTGGGTGCCGCTGGCCTACGTCGCCTCGGCAGCACTCAGAAACTACGGCTACGACGACGAGGCGCGCCGCCTGACGGAGAAACTGCTCACCCACATGGTCAAAACCTGGCGCGGATACACCCCCCACTCCATTTGGGAATGCTACAAGCCGGATCTGCCCGAACCCGCCCTCAACAGCAAGGGAAGAATCTGTCGTGCCGACTTCTGCGGCTGGTCCGCGCTCGGACCGATCTCCATGCTGATCGAAAACCTCGTCGGCATCCGCGAAGTTTCCGCGCAGGAGAACTTCATCCGGTGGCAGAGCACCTCCCCCCGGCGGCACGGCATCCGGAACCTACGCTTCGGCGGCAACACCGTCTCGCTGCTCAGAGACGCGGCCGGGATCCACGTCACCGCCGCCCGCCCCTTCACTCTGGAATACAACGGCACACGTCACACCTGTCCCGCCGGAGAGACGAATCTCGTCCCCGCCGAACCGGCAACGGTCTAGTGCCGGAACCGAAGCTCCCAGCGCACCTCCTTCTCCCGCTCCGGATGGAAGACGACGTCGAGCAGAAGACCGCCTTCCCCGCGGGAAATTTCCATCGGAATCGTGGAATCCGCGCCGAGGAGCCCCCACCCCTCCGGCAGAAGCACCATCATGCGCCACTCTTCGCCGGGCACGCAGAGCGCGGTTCCGGAGAGTGACCCGTCTTCGGTGCGGCGGACGTCGCGCAGCTCCACCGCCCCCTGCGTGAGATGGCGCGATGTGAAGATGATCTCCGGCCGCCCTTCGAACGGAGTAATCCGCAGCACTGCGGTGTCACAGGGGGAAACCCCCAGGGGAAGCGCCTCTGCGAAGAGTCCGAGAAAACTCTGGTTCCAGTAGTCGCAGACCGCATAGCGTCTCCCCTCTCCGCAGTCGAGCCGGAGGTCGGCGCCAAGATGCAGCGTGAGCCGGAGCGTTTCCGCCGTAAAATTGGTCACGGCCGCGACGTTCCACGAACCGAAACGACGGCAGACGGCGAGGTTCAGCAGCGCGTACTCCGTTCCCCGCTGTTTACGGGAAAGATCCATCGGGTGGATGTCGACAGTCGGCAGAATGCGCCGCAGAAGTCCGCACCGTTCCGGCGGCAGAGTCCGCAGATCGTCTCCCATCGTGACCGGCAGCCCGGCCAGTCCGTAGAGGGACACCCGGGAACGCGCCTGCGCCATCGTGTTGAACTCCTCGCGAAGCACCAGATTGTCGGCGTCCGCATAGAGAACGACATTATGCCAGACGTAGCAGTGGAAGAGCCGTTCCACCGCAGACGAGAGAAAATTCTCCCAGCTGAAAACGTCGCCGCTGATCCGCGCCGCGCTGAACTGGTCCATCGCAAAACAGATGTCCCGCTCGGTCTCGCCGGAGCAGGAGAGCATGTAGCAGTCGGGGCCGACCGTTTCGCGCGCGGCCCGGACCAGATCGCGTACCGCCGCATCGGTCGGCCGGGTGGAATCGTGGAAGCGGTCGTGAAAGTCGTCGCAGGCGTTCAACGTCGCCGGCAGACAGTCCCACTTGATCATGCGGAACCCCCAGTCGAGCACCTGCCGGAACACCGCCGGAATGTACTCCCGGAGTACTCCCGGATGGGTCGGGTCGATCCAGTAGCGACCGCACCACTCCTTCTTTTCACCGAGCACCCAGTCGGGGTGTTCGCGGTAGCTTGCGATGAGATCGCCATCGTTGGTCGGCCCGACCCAGAGCGCCGGAATCACCCCCAGCTTCCGAATGCCGGCGGCGACCGGAGCAAGTCCTTCCGGATAGATGTCGCGGCGCGGATGAAAACAATCCACTCCTGGAATGCCCGCCGCACTCCAGGAGTCGTGACTCCACTCCCAGTCCACCCAGCAGCAGAGCTTCTCCGACCAGGGGGCGAAGAGTTCGACGAGTTTTTCGACGTTTTCCTGAACGCTCCGGGCGCAGGTACCGAACTGAAGCGCATACCAGCTCATCCAGCCGACAGGCGGCGTTTCGAAGCCGTGACTTTTGCGAATGGGAGCGTAGGGAATGTTGAATTTCCGGCGGCAGAACTCCTCGTGGATACGGAAGGTGAACTCACGACCGAAGTCCAGCCCGTTGACGTAGTCGAAGCGGTAGTTCTCCGCCGCCCAGTCGTAGCAGACCCGGAACGAACCAGCGGAGCGGGAATTCGAGCGCCCGGTCGGTGAGCCGGTCGAACAGGGCGTCGTCGCAGGAGGCGACCGCCGGACCGCAGGCGGCGCGGAGCACCCGGTCGTCGCTGTCGAGTCGTACCCCGAAGGTGGCACGCTCCGGCTCCGCACCCCAGACGAGCAGCCCGCTCACGTGCAGTTCGGCGCGGGCCATCATACCGAACCGCAGACTCTTCTCGTCGAGCCGAAAAGTGATTGCCAGATCGGGCCCCCCGTGGAACTGCCCGAGTAGGAGACGGTTCCTGTGAGGCATTCGAGCGACGGGACGATCTCCCGTCTGCGGGAGCGGTAGGCGACGATCTCATGCCGTCGCCCGCCGGAGGTGACATACATGGCCCCTTCTCGGAGAAACACGCTCTCCGCCTTCTCGCCCGGAGCGGTATAAAGACACCGGAATTCACCGGTCTCCTCCGAAAAATCCACTGAAAAATTTCTGTAATTAAGATACATAATGCTCGCAATCCTTTTCTGAAGGCTTCTCCCCGGGTTGTTTTTTCAGACACCGAGTCTATCCATCGACTCAATTTTTCCCGCCGGTCTCCCGGCGCACTATTTCATACAGGAAACATGGCTGTTTCATCGCGAAGGTGTCCAGTGCGGCACACCAGAGACCATCCGCCGTTTGCCGCATCGGAACAGTGCCGATCCGTCGGCCGGAGAGATCGACGGCATAAAGAAAGAACTCGCCCTTCCCCAACTGCAGTGTCACGTCGGCGCATCCGCGCCGCGCCAGCAGCGGTCCGCTCCCCTCCTTCTCCAGCCAGAGTTTTGGGCGACGGCTGAATTTGGTTCCAGCCGGGCAACAATCCGTCAGATGAAACAGGAGCAGCCGGGACGCCTTTTCCACCGGCAGTTCATCAAGCGAAGAGAGCGACAACAGGGCGAATTTTCCCTGGTTGGTCGCGGAAAAGCGTTTTCCTGAGAGCGATCCAGCCCCGCAAAACACCAGGACCTCACTGCGAGGAGATACGATTTTCATCGTTCCTGTGGCAGCATCAAGTTCAATCTCTCCCGTCGAACTGCGGAAAAATTTTCGTTCCCAATCCAATTTTCCTTCGCCAAGCACCCCGGCGGAATGAAGCCGGCCGGGTATCAGTTCCGGATTTTCTTCCGCATCAATCTCCACCGCAGCCGTATCAGGGAATCCGGACGCGGCGGGGTGCTTCACCACAGTCCCAAGCCGACCGATCAACCCCGGAAGCTGCTGAATGACGGCATATTCCCGATCCTCCAGGTTCCGTAGCGGGAAATCCGGCTTCAACCCGATCTGAAATGCCTGCTCGGCCCGCTGGACATCACCTCGCAGGAACAGCAGAGCAATCAACCGTTCGCTGAGCAGCTGCATGGGATCCAGCGCCATATCAAAAGGCAGACTGGCTTCGTGCAGCGTTTTCGGGGGGATAGTACGAGGCGTAATGGTAGCGGAACAGGATATCCCAGTCCTGCAGCGCCGCGTAGCCGCCGAACAACGCGCCGCACTCCGCCCGGAAACGGTTGGGGAAACAATGATTGAATTCACTTACGCTGAACGGCTTACCGGCAATTCTCGTCGGCATGAGCCGCAATACGGCACCGCCGCAGGAGAGCAGTGCACTCTCATCCTGGAACGCCAGAGGGCGGCGGAACTGGCGCAATGGAGAAATCGGATGATCCCAGTAGAGATGATTATCCACGAAATCGAACCGGTCACGGAGGACCGCCTGCTGCATCAGGCAACGATGGTTCTGCCCGGTCAGTGGCACCCGGAGTCCGATCGCCCGGAGTCGATGCGTACACTCCTCGTAAAAATCACGCCACGCCTCCTGAATGAAACTGGCGCGCAGCCGGGCACGTTCTCGGCCGGATACGGATGCGGCCTTCCGTTGTGCCAGAAACGCGGAGAACTTCTGTTCAAAGATATCTCGACGCGGCGATGCACGCCATTCAAAATCACGACACAAGGCGGTGGCACTGTCCTCGTTCAGAATGCTTACGCCAATCAGAGCCGGTTCCTCCCGGAGTGCCAGACCGGTATAAGGATTGACGTGAGAAAAGAGCTTTTCCCCGAACCGCAGCAGATTACTCCTGGCCTCAGGAGAAAGGATGAAGAACAGTTTCGCATCGTTGAACCGCAATTTTTTTCCGTCCGCGGTGGCGAAAGGACGTACGCAGTAGAGATCCATGGAGAGGTAGATGCCGCGATCCTTCAGGCATTTGATGAAATAATCCATGCGATCGAGCCACGCGGAGCGAAACATCAGCCCGGACGGATCAGCGGGATCCGCCAGAATTCCATCGAACAGATGAAGCCGGACGGCGTTATATCCGAGGGAGGCAAGCTGATCCGCGAACGCCGCAGCGTCTTTTTTTTCCGGGAAATTGGCATAGTAACTCAGACACGCGCCCAGAAAACGAACCGGCTGATTCGGACGGCGTTCAAAGCAGAATTTTCCGTTCCGTACCATGAGGAAACCGTATTTCCCCGCAGGAGCATCGGTGAAGCGCCCTCGGAAATCCAGGACTCCCGCAGGAATCACCGTCGGATCAAATGCAACCGGTTTCCACTCCGCATTTTCGACGACCGTACTCACGGGACAGCTCGGGATCCGATACTCCCGGTCCGAGAGAGTCGCCGCAGCGACAATCCAGATCGGATCCCCATCTGGAGCAGAACAAAATTCCACCGAGGCGATTTCCCCAAGTTCCGGATTCAGCCGAAATTTTGAGAGAAACAGACCAACCCGGGATCGGGTGGGCGTCCACGCAGACACCCCGATAAAGCCGTTTTTCATGTCATATCCGCCGGCCCAGTCCCCCACGTCGATCCCGCGGATCACCGGAATTTTCTGTTCGATGCCGCCGCGGCCGGTGACGATGACCGTTCCGATCTGCTGATTCGAACTGCCGACGCCCCAGCAGAGCGTGTGCATGAGATAAAGAAATTTACCCGTCGTCTTCGCCGGCAGGGCAAGTTTTGCCCGTTCCGCTCCCGACGGCAGTTTCGCACTCTTCATGACGAGCAAAGCCCTGCCGTCGACAGCCGGAGCAAACGGAATTCCGTGAAACAACAGCTTTCCACGCAACGGCCGCAGAAAATTCCGCCCGTCCTCGCTGCCCTGGTCGGACCACCCGCCCGAACCGTCGCCCGCGGTTTCGTCCTGCCATGTGCGATTTCCGATCCGCCTGATATCCAGCGGCATTCCCAGAGTCTCCAGCTTGAGGGAATGGCAGGTAAGCCGACCGGAAGCCTCCTGTATGCCGACTCCCAGTTCCAGCCGAGCAGCCGCGGGATTCACCAGAAAGGTCTTCTCGAACATTTTGTGCGAAAATGTGCCGACGGGAGAATTCAACGCCGCCCATTGGACAGCCCCATTGACCCACATGCGGCAGTTGAGTTTTCCTCCGTGCATCCCCTTCACCGTGCGGACAAGGTTCTCCCCGCTCCAGCTTCCGGAAAGCCGGACAATCCGCCCAACCCAAGTTTCCTTCGCAATCTCCTTATTGGTAAACACGGTTCCTGGTGTTTTCAGCTCTATCTGCAGCTCGCCGCCCGTAGAACGGGTGATTCCGGAGGCAGGCGACCACCCCGTTCCGTCACCGGGGATCTCCACCAGACTTTCCGCCATCAACAGCAATGGAGCAAAAGCAAGAAAAAGCAAATTGTTTTCTCATAAGACCATTACCTCACATACGGTTTCCAATTGTTTCCGATTTCATACGCGTGGCGAAGTGTCACGTGATCTTTCGCCTCCACATGCAGATCAAAGAAAAGGACATTCGCCATCTGATTGTGCGCGTAGACAATACCGGTGACGGCCGTCGCATCTGCGACAGCCTCGTATAGTCTCCAGCAGCCGTGATTGGCCCCGCCCGCCTGTGAGTTCGTTTCCGCCTGCATCACCTTGGCGGAAGGCGTTCGAACCAGGTTGAACTTGTGAAGATACCAGCTCTCCTTCTGCAGAATTCTTTTACCGATGTCCCAACTCGCACCGGTCATACCGTAAAATGACGGTTTCGCCCAATCCGCCCACCTGGAGTACCCCGGATAATTTTCCGCTCTGTCATATCCATAATTCGCCACTTTGGGGCAGAGCGTGCGCAACGGGACAAACTCAATCCAGTCCGGAAGCGACGGGTCGCCGGCCCACATGCGAAAATAGTCCTTCAAGATCCAACCACCGGGATTCGTATACCATTGCCGCTTCCCTCCTCCGCAAAGGGGAAGGTGTCGTTCGCCTGGCTGGTATAAGCGTGCATGACCATGCCGACATTTTTGAGATTTGCCATGCATTTCACCCCCATTCCACGTTCCCGCGCACGATTCAACGCCGGCAGCAGCAACCCGGCAAGAATTGCCATAACAGCTACGACGATAAGGAGTTCAATTAGAGTAAAACTTTTTCGCATGTCATCCTCCACATTGGACTATCGATTTCTTCATGGCGCCCCAGCCCCAACTAAACGGTTTCGGAACATCGCAAAAAGACGTTCAAGGGAAATAGCGTACCGTCATTTTGTCATCCAGTCCTCCTTTCAACTCACAGCGGAACAGCTTCAAGGTCTCTCCCGGTTCCCGTTCCAGGTTCCAACACTGCACTCGGCGAAAACATCTCCTTCTGAGGGCTGGAAAGCTCTGCACAGCTCCTTTCATACTATGAAGCCAACCCCTTGTCATGTCAAGAAAAAAGTTCTATGAAAACAGCTCCCTCTTCCGGTCACAATAGCGGCGGAACAGCGCGGCCGAACGAACCGCAGTTGCCGGATCCGGCAGGTAAAGGCGCCCGGGGCAAACCATCCGCTTCGCGGCCTCGTTCAGGTCGGCGAAGAGTCCGCAGCCGACCCCCGCGAGCATTGCGCAACCGAGCGTGCCGCACTCCGGCGCCCTCTTCCGAACCGGCACTTCCAGCAGGTCGGCCGTCATCTGCAGCCACAGCTCCGATTCACCGCCGCCACCGGTCACACAAAGCTCCGTCACCTTACGGTTCTGCTTCGCCAGCACCTCCAGCGCTTCGCGGAAGTAGAGCGTGATTCCTCCAGCGCTCCCCGCAGCAACGAGGCGCGCGAATGGGAAAAATCCAGATCGCTGAACAGACCATGCCCCCCATCGAGATGGTCCAGCGGGCCGGTCCCGGCGAAGAACGGCAGGACGCAGGGCGTAGCGGAGGACTCCGGATTGATCTCACGGAACATCGCGTCAACCCCCCTCCTCCGGCAGGTCCCGGTAGAATTCGCGACGCATCCACTCAATCAGCGCGCCCCCCGAGGCGTGGTAGAGAAAACTGACAAACCGTCCCGCTTCCGGCCCCTCCTCAATGTTGAGCTTCAACCCCCGGTACGGAGAATCCTCTCCCGGAGCGGAGTGAACCAGTACCAGACAGGCAAAGGTGCCCAGTCCGAGCATCGCCCCGTTTTCACGGTACGCGCCGGCTCCGAGCGCGGCGGCACACTGGTCATGGGTTCCGGTCACCACCACCGTCTCCGGCGATAGATTCAGTTCGCGCGCCAACGCCGGCCGGACACGGCCAAGCGGAACACCGGAACGCTCCGGCGGCGGCAGCTTGCCGGGATCGATTCCGGCCGCGGCAGCGATGGATTCGCTCCATTCTCCTGCGGCGGAATCGTAGAGCAGCGTCCGTCCCGCCAGAGAACGGTTGCACACCGCCCGGCCGCACAACTGAAAGCCGACCAGATCCGCCCACGGCAGAAAACAGGCGCACTTCCGCCAGAGCTCCGGCTGTTCCTCGTGCAGCCACATCAGATGGGGCAGCGTGAATTCCGCCCCGGGGAACAACCCGGTGATCCGGTAGAACTCCGTCGCGGGGACTGCCGCCGTCAACCGGGCAAGAAACTCCTCTCCCCGGGAATCCAGTCCGGTCAACGAGTCGCCGAGGATGCGCCCCGCCGCGTCGAACGGCACGACCGCTTCCCCATCGATGCGGCACAGAGCGCCTCCACCGGATCGCTTCCTGCCACTTTCGAAGCGGCTTCCGCAATCACCTCGCGGATCTTCCGCCACACCTCCTCCGACGGCAGCACCACCCCGCCGGAATTGTCACGCTGAAGTTCGTATCGGCGGCGGGCACAGTGAATCATCTCCCCGTCGGCGCGAAAGACCGAAGCCTTGCAGCAGCTCGTACCGATGTCGATTCCCAGCAGACTCATGACCGACTCCGGGCGAAATTGGCATAATTGAGCGTTTCAAGCACTTCCAGCATCATCTCAGACGCCTTGTCGATGGAGTCATAGAGATACTGCTTCGATTCGATTGCCTCGAACTCGTTTCCGCAGATGTTCTCGGCGTGTTCGAAGAGCCGGAACGCGGCGAACTTGCCCGCCTCGCGGGCGATCTTCGTCCACATGTTGACCCGCACTACCCCGTCACCGGCTAGATTTTCCATCTGGGAGCGGTTCAGCGACGAGGTCCCATGCAGTACCAGCATCGGGCGCCCCAGCGCCGCGGTCAGCGCCCGCGCCCGTTCGCGCAGATAGCGGACGTTGCCGCTGCCGGCCGACTGCTGTTCCGTGCCGAGATCGGCGACCAGAAAATCGACACCGGTCTCACGGACATACTCCGCCGCCAGTGTCGGATACGCATCCTCCGCCGTATTGCCGTGCCCTTCGTGCATGGCGGAAACGGTGAGCTCCTCCATGATTCCTTCGACCAGCAATTCCCGGCCGTAGTGTTTCACGTAGTCACGCGTCATCGCGATGTTCTCGTCACGCGGATAGACCTGCGCATCGAACATTGCCGAAGCGAGATATTTCGTCCCTTCGGTCAACGCCCAGAGGTCCCGCGACGGATCGGCATGATCGAGGTGCGGCAGCACCTGCACCCGGCCGTAAGGAGCATCCTTCGTTCCGCAGAGCAGCGCCAGATGCTCCATGATGCTGAGAAATCCAAACTTCGCATCCCCGGTTCGGGTCACCCGCTGCGCCTGCGGCATGTACGGATAATTGAAGGTCATTGCCACCGAAAGCGGAATCGATTCGACCTCATATTTGCGGCAGAACTTCTCTGCAGCAAGCAGGATCGCCTCGGTATTCCAGTGGCTCGCCGTGCAGAAGATCGGCATCGCCGCGCCGTGCTCCACAACCGAATCGAGCACCTTCCGCGCGGCGCGGCGTTCCGTAATCAGCGGCATGGTTCACCTCCGCATCCGGGATTCGATCGCCGCAAGATCGGGCGTGGCCGGGTCGAACGCCACGTCGAGATAACGACAGGCTTCGGCAAACACCGGTGCGTAACTGCCGTACGCTCCGGCGATGTGATGGATGTAGGGACCGCGGACCAGCTTCTCCTCCCAGAGCGGCCAGTCCTCAACCTCGACGTATCCGTAGGTTCCCTGATTGAAAGGTCCGTCGATGATTTGTCCCTCGCCGCAGAAGAGCGAATACTCCCCGCCGATGCCGTCGAAACGAATCAGACTCACCTCGCCGCCGCGCAGCCTCCACGAACAGACACCCGGCGCATGACTGGGAAGCACGAAATGGCGTTCCACCCGACGCGCTCCTTCCGCCAGCTCCGGGGGAAACGGTCCGCAGTGCCAGAGAAGTTCCGCGTTGTCGTTTTCCGGATGGCGAATCGTCAGGTCGGCCAGAAAGGTCGGTTGCGGCGTCAGCGTCGCACTCTGCAGCAGAAGAGAGCTGATCGCGCCGTGAATGTCCGCCTCACAGGCCAGCGGGAACCCTTCCCCCGCCAGTATCGCGTTGACGAAACAGCTGCAGATGCCCAGCTCCTCCTGCAGTGAATCCCAGCACTGGATGGCGGCGGCGGACAACCCTTCCTCCGTCCGCCACCGGTCGATCGCCAGCTTCAGCGCGGCGAGCCGCTCCACTGTGCCGTCGTCACAGGCGGAGAAGTCGGCTGTGGCGCGAAAACGCGCCGCCTCCGCCCGCCAGGCTTGCGACGGAGCAGCCAGCACCCGCCTTACCTCCCGTACCAGCGTGGAGAGATCCAGCGGAATCGTCTGAATTCCAAACCGCTCCAACAATTCTCCCTCATTGACGATCACCGAATAAAAATCGCGCGGCCGTGTGCCGATCTGGCCGATCCGCGCCCCCCGGAAATGTTTCACCACATTCGCCGCGGCCAGAAAATTGAGAAATCCCCGTTCGAATATCGAATCTTCCGGCGATGAATTGACGATGTAGGTGAAGGGAACTCCAAAGCGCCGCAACACCTTGCCGGTGGCGAAAAGACCGCACTGGGTGTCGCGGAGCCGGCTGCCGTCCGGCTCCGGCGCCGCATCGCGCGGCCCCCACAGAAGAAGCGGACGCCCGATTTCGCGGGCCGCCAGCGCCACCGCGCCCTCGCTGCCGAAATTGCAGTGCGGAGCAAATACCGCATCCACCTCCGCCGCCCGGAAACGCCGCGCCGCCTCCAGCGCCTCACGCTCCGTAATCAACAGCGCCTCATCGTTCAAACCATCCAGGCCGACGATTTCAAGCTCCGGAACAAGCGCGCGCAACTTCTCATGTATCAGAAACTTCTCCCGGTTGGACTCCTCCTTCGAAAAAAACACCCGCCGTGTCGGCAGAAAACCCAGTTTGAATTTTTCGCGCATCGCTCAACCCTCCCTTTTGAAGTTGTCACGTGTCAATTATACTACAAAAAATGTCACGTGTCAATATTTCTGCGGAAATATTTCTCGAAAAAAAGGGAGTCGCTCCGACGAACCGGGAAAAAAACAGTTTCGACGGCTTGTCAATCGCCCGGGGGGAGTGTATATTTATATTACACGAAAATTCGGCAAAATCAACGTGAGCAAGGCAATGGCAGACGCAGAAGTTACGATCCTCATCCCCAACTATAAAACTCCGGAAATGACCCGGCTCTGTCTGCGGCTGTTGCGCCGCCACACCGATCTTGAGCGCGTACAGGTGGTCGTCATCGACAACGGTTCCGGCGACGCGTCGCTCGATTATCTGCGCGGCGTCAACTGGATCCGATTGATCGAACGCCCGGAGGCCGCGAAGGAAAAGGGGCCCGAGATGCACGCCCGCGCCCTGGATCTCGCGCTCAAGGAGGTGACCACCCCCTACGTGCTGGTGATGCATACCGACACACTGATCTGCAATGACGGCTGGCTCGATTTTCTGCTCGGGAAAATCTCCGGAGACGAAACCGTCGCCGGAGTCGGCAGCTGGAAGCTGGAAGAGCCGCCCTCCGCATGCAAGCAGTTCGGCAAGAAGATCGAAAGCCTCCTCCGCCGGGTGCTGGGCAAGAAGACCAAGGTCGAAGAGCGCTATCTGCGCAGCCACTGCGCCCTCTACCGCACGGAACTCATCCGGAAGCATACCAACGGCTTCTTCGACGGCGACACCGCCGGCCATTCGCTCCACCGGATGCTGGTGCAACAGGGGTACAAAATGCGGTTTCTGGAGTCGCAGGAGCTGGGCCGCTATCTTCGCCATCTCAATCATGCGACGATGATTCTCAACCCGCAGCCGGGCGACAGGAAAACTTCAAAACCTTCGGCACGCCGCCGCCTGCAGCGGCAGCTCGATGAACTCGATTACCGGAACGTTCTCGCCGATTCCACTCTGGACCGGATCTGAACGCCCGGGAACAAGGAGCCGGTACCATGAGCCAAACCCTGGAACTCGATCCGGTGTTCAGCCGGGAATGGGAAGGAAAGATCCCTTCACCGAACTGGAAAAAACCGAGGGGAGATTTTCCGGCAGGTCAAGAGCCGCCGGACCTTCCGGTTTGAAGTCGATGGGCACGGTTACTTCGCCAAAGTACACCGCGGCGTCGGCTGGCGGGAGATCTTCAAGAACCTCCTGATGGGGAAGCGCCCGGTGCTCAGCGCCGCCAACGAATACCGGGCAATCCGCCGACTGGAGGAGCTCGGCGTGGATACCATGACCATCACCGCCTACGGCTGCCGCGGCTGGAACCCGGCAAAGCTGGAATCCTTCCTCGTCACCGCCGAACTTCCCGATATGGTCAGTCTGGAAGATTACTGCCGCGACTGGCGGGAAAATCCGCCTCCGTTCCGCCGCCGGATCGCCATTGCCGCCTCGCTCGCCGAAACGGTCGGCGCCATGCATCGCGGCGGCGTCAATCACCGCGACTGTTACCTCTGTCACTTCCTGCTCGACCGCGCCACGGAGGAGACACCCCTGCCCCGGCTGCACGTCATCGATCTTCACCGCGCCGAAATCCGGCCGGAGGTCCCCTTCCGTTACCGGGTCAAGGATGTGGCGGGAATCTATTTCTCGGCCATGGACTGCGGACTCACCCGTCACGACCTCTTCCGATTTATGAAAAACTACACTGGGAAAACGCTCCGGGTGACGCTGCAGCAGGACCGCACGTTCTGGCGCCGGGTGGAACGCGCCGCCCGCAGGCTCTATGCGAAGGAGTTCGGGCACCCGGCGCCGCGCGTCGCCTGACCGCAAGTTCAACGTGCCCGGGAGCTCTTCTCCGGCGGTTTCAGAGCGATCACAACCTGATAACGCCCCCGGGCAGCGGGAACGGCGGAACCGTATTCCAGACGATACAGCGCCTTTTTCCCCCCTGAGAACGCTCGGCAAGCCTCTGTGCGGAAACAGTCAATCCGGCAACATCGGTGGAGACATCAAATCGCAGCGTATCGTTCTCGCCGGAATTTTTCCCCAGATTTACAAAGGGCGAAAATCCCACCAGAGCAGAGGTGAACACGCCCGGTTTTTTCAGTTGAAACTCATCGGTGATCGTCAGCACCCGTCTGCCGCGGCAAAACTCAAAGCTCCGGACAAGGCTCTTCAATCCCGCCTTCTCCGGATAGGCCTTCGTCAAATCCAGACGGAAAAGCACAATCTCCGCGCTCTCCTTGAACTGCAATATGTCGGCGCGAAACCGGCGCCCCGCGCCCTGTACGCATCCATTGACCACCGGCACCGGATGCCCCCAGGAGGAGGCCAGCTTCCATTCGTAGCGCCTGCCGGAGTTGAAATATCCCGGCCCCACCTGCGGATACCCGGGATCTCCCAGAACGATCCGGCCGTCGTAGCCGATGCAGAAGGAGCCGAGGTCATTGTGATTGTGATCCTCGAAGTTGTGTCCGCCTTTTGCCGCGAAACTGAATTTCGGCCCGGAAGCGTCATCCCGGCAGACCAGAACCGCCGGCTGCCGGAACAGAGTGGTCAGGGGAACCGTGTCCCGCCGTTCAGGCCGGAAGCCGCGGATCTTGTCCAGCAGCAGCTGACGCCCGATGTCTTCGCTCAGAAAGAGTCCATGGCCGGCAGGCCACCCGTTCTGCCAGTCCGCCTTGAAATTGGCCTTGTTGCTCAGGTAATCGATCTGGGCGAGCAAGTAGACCGGCATGCCATCCGCCCTGCCGTCGGTGCCGCTGTCGGCGAAATGCGGGTAAAGGTTGTGATCCATGGCGTAGGTGAGCGGATACAGCATCATCTTTTCCAGCTTCGCGGAAGGGGCGAGCAGATCGAGTTTCCTGCGGGTCCCCCGGCGGAGCAGTTCGGCGCAATCCAGAAAGCGGGAAAACCCCATGTCGTAGTATCCCGCACCTTCGACGATGTAGCCGTCTTCGGAAAAGGCTCCCGTGTAATACCGGAGCGATGCCTGCGCATTCGCGTACAGAATCGCTCTCTGCCGCTTCGGCAGCATGACATCGGCGGCGTGGAGTACGCCAATCCAACAGAAGGGATTCCAGTTTGTGGTGGCTCGCAGCCAGTTGAAACCGCCGATCTCGGAGGCTTTCCGGGCGGAACAGGCGTGGAGCATGTAGTCAAAACACCACGTCTGCAAGCCGTCGCGAATCGCCCTGCGGATTTCCGGAGAAAGTTTTTCCCCGAGAATCCAGTCCACCTCCGCCAGATCGCGAATCTGCCGGGCGGAATGCAGATCGACGCCGTGCGCCCGGGCGATTCCGAGATCGGAAGTCGTCCACGCCGGCTGATTGATCCGCCGTTCCAGATATTTGGTCAATTGCGGCAGATAGCGCCCCCGGTTCTCCTTTGCCTCCATGATGGTCATGCAGCAGATTCCGCGGGAGAGTTCAAGATTCCCCGGCAGATCGTAGGGTTTCGTCGCGTCTAGCTCCGGAACCTTTCCGGTCCGGTGTTGTTCCGCCCGCCGCCGGATATGGCTGCTGGCCGGATAACGCTCCCAGAACGCCCGGTCGGAGACGGGGCGGCTCAGACCGCGGTTGGCGTCGGAAAGCATCGCCTCGACGGCATCGATCTTTGTTTTTCCAACTCCGAGCCAGTTGGTTTCCGCCGCGTCCGCCACGGCCAGAACTGCGAAAGCAAAAATTGCACCGAGTATTTTCAGCAAATTCATGGGAAAAATTTCCTTCCACTTGTTCGTTGCTTCGCGGGATTGGAATCAGGAACAGTCAGATTCCGCCGCTCCTGAGCCGCCATCCGACCAATCGGTCTTCCCGTTTCCCTGTTCCGAATCAGAACCCGATGCCGTCGAGACACCAGTTCTTCTTGCTGATGTCGGTACGGCCCTGCGGCTGCCAGTACCCGTCATAAGTTCCGCGCTTCAAAGACCTGGTTCCCCCGTCCAGCCTGGCGAAAACGGAACCGCGGTTATGCCCATCGGTAAAGACGCCGAGCGTATTTCCGAAGGGGCTGTAATGAGTCGTCGTCCAGCCGAAGGAAAGATTGTTGGTCGACCAGGTGCCCGCCTTGTTGCGCAGCAGGCCGATCAATGTGCCGTCCGCGACTCGTGAAAATCCAACGTTGACGCAGCTGAACAATATGACGGAAACATTTTTCACGGCGGAAATTTTCTTCCCGCCGGGCGCATACCGGTAGCCGAAGTCAAGCTCCGCTTTCCGGGCCGGATAATTCAGCGCATAGGAGAGAGCAGCGGCCTCATTCTTCCGGACCAGCGTGTCGGAAGGACAACGGTATACCTTCTCGTTCTTTCCCAGATAGTCGAAAAACTTGTACTGCCAGCGGAGTTCCGCGCCGCCACTTTGATCCAGCTCATCCGAAACGATGAAATCATTGGAATCCCCCGAATACATGCCGGATGCGGTCCCGATCTGTTTCATATTCCCCAGACAGGCGGTGGCCCGCGCACTCTCCCGCGCTTTGTTCAAGGCAGGAAGCAGCATCGCCGCCAGAATCGCGATAATCGCAATAACTATTAATAACTCTATTAACGTAAATACAGTACGCTCTTTCTTCATGCGCCGGCGATGTATTTTGCGGATCCGCTCAGAAGAAGGAACTGGCGATTCGCTTTTCCCGGAATGACTCATCCGCATAAAAATACTCATTGGTTTTCGCTCCTTTCTTTTGTAGTGAAATCCACCGGGACCTTTATTTGAACCGTTTCCGTACTTCCTTCGATCAGTGAAAACATCTTCTCCATCGCCTTCAAACCGATCTCCACATCGTTGGTCAACGCCGAAATGTAGTGGTCCGACGGCAGCCGGGTAACCCGCTGCCCGTCAAAGCTGCCGACCTGCACCGGCAGACGGTGCGCCTCGATATACCGGACGGCTCCGCGCGCCAGCTGCGGAGCCGTCGCCAGCACCGCATCGAATTCACCTTGATCAAGCAGTTCTGCCGCCAACCTTTCTCCATCGGTCTCAATATAATCGCTGTAACGAATCGCCGACTCCTCCAGCAAGAGCCCGGCGCGTTTCATTCCGGCGGAAAGCTGCGAAATAATCGACGTATCCTGCATGCCCGCCAGCCAGCAGAAACGACGACACCCCTGCGCTTTGAGCCGACTCACGACTCCGTACGCCGACTGCTCATAGTCACTGGCCACGTAATGCAGAGGCTCGTCGGGAGAAAAATCCGGTGTCGACGTAAGGAATATGCGCGGCTGCGTCAATTCCACCAGCTCCTGCCAGTACCCCTCCGATCGGTGCGCCCCCCAGATCAGCAGGCCATCCACGAAGCCGGAACGGAACATCCCGGCATAACGATTTCCCTCCTTGTACTCCGGACGGTTGAACAGCAGCAGCAAATTGTATGAAGTCGTACTCAGTGCCCGTTCGATTCCACTTAGAATTTCCACGAAATGTGTATCGTGAAACACATTGTGACCCATCTCATCCTGCGGAGGAACCAACAGTCCGATCACCTGACTGCGTCGCTTGAAGAAACGCTGCGCATTCACGTTCGGCACATAGTTGAGTTCCCGCGCGGCCTCCCGTACCTTCCTGCGCGTGCCTTCTGGAATCGCCAGTTCTCCCGTCGGATCATTCAACACCTTCGATACGGTACAGGTACTCAACCCGACATAACGGGCCAATTCACGAATCGTACAGTTCTTTCCGCGCTTTTCCATAATACAGCCAGATTAACACGTTAACTTAACACGTTATTATTATACCTGAAACAACAGCGAAAGTCAATAGCCGAACGTAAAATTTTAAAAAAACTTTCCATCGACTTCGCGCACAGGCACGAAACACGGAAAACCGGGGGAATTTTCCACACCGAAGACAGTGACGTCAAAATAAAATCAACGGTGAAAAGCCGCGTACTCTCCCTGAGGGGCAGTCTCGCGTTCCAGCTGTTCGAGGAATCGCAGCGCCTCTTCCCGGCAGGTGCCGCACATCTCCTCGGACGGGCACAGGGAAGAACAGATCGCCGGGCGCTCCGGACACCCGAAAAGACGGCAGCGCAATTCGGAGTCCAGATTGACACACGGCACCCCGGCCGGCTTTCCCTCCGGCATCCCGGGAATCGGCGATGAGATCGACGGCGCAATGCAGCAGGCGCCGCACCCCTGGCGACACTTCACGATTCCGCATCCTCCCCATCCTCTTCGGTCAGGGAGGCGTGGACCCCGATGACGAATTCTCCGCGCCATTCGCGCTTCCCGGCCAGCGCGGCCAGTTCCGCGGCGCTCCCCCGGATCACCTCTTCATGCAGCTTGGTCGCTTCCCGAATCACCGCAACCTGCGCCTCCGGGCCGACCGCCTCCGCCAGCTCCGGCAGAGTCCGGGCAATCCGATGCGGCGATTCGAAGAAGAAGACGGTCTTCCCCTCGCTCCGGATCGATTCAAAAACTTCCGGCGACGTCCCGATTTCACCGGCGGGAACGCCAGAAAGGTGAATTTATCCACCGGCAGCGCCGATGCCGTCACCGCAAACGTGAGCGCCGACACCCCCGGAATCACCTCCGGCTCGATTCCGGCCCGGACCGCTTCGCGCATCAGAAAAAAATCCCGGATCCGCCAGCGACGGAGTTCCGGCATCCGAGACCGCCGCCACCGACAGCCCCCCGAGAATTTCCGAAATCAAACCTTCGGCCTTGCGATGTTCGTTGAACGCGTGAAAACTCATCAGCCGCGTGTGAATGTCAAAGTGCGCCAGCAACTGCCGCGTGTGACGCGTGTCTTCCGCAGCGATCAGGTCGACGCTGCGCAACACCTCCAGCGCGCGCAGCGTGATGTCATTCAGATTCCCGATCGGCGTGCCGACCAGATAAAGTTTCCCGGAACAATTTCCGTTTCCCTGCCGGATCTCCATTGCAAAATCCCATCCTGTGGTGTACACTATGCAAACGAAACAGCGAGGCAGCCATCTTGGATCACGACAACCGCGAACGCCTGGTAAAATTTCTCAGCTCAGCCGGAGCCGCCTCCCGCCGCGCAGCGGGTGAACTGGTCAAATCCGGCCGGGTCACCGTCAACGGTCGCACCATTCTGGAACCCGGAGCGCGAATCTCCGCCGCCGACCTGGTCACTCTGGACGGCACTCCGGTCCGCCAGCCGGAAAAACGGCTCTACCTCATGCTCCATAAACCACGCGGCTATGTCTGCACCAACAACGATCCCCACGCAGAACGCAAAGCCGTCGATCTCATCCGGCTTGACCCGCCGGTGCGTCTCTTCTCCGCCGGACGCCTCGACAAGGAGAGCGAAGGCCTGATCCTGTTTTCCAACGACGGGGCGTATGTCGAACAACTCACCCATCCCCGTCATGAAATTCTGAAGCAGTACCATGTCCGGATCACCCGCGACCTCACCGCACCGGAACTCGAACGCATCCGCGCCGGAATCGCCGACGACGGCGATATCCTCCGGGTCAGAGCCATCGACCGGATCGGCTCCGCATACTACCGAATCACCCTCAACGAGGGGAAAAACGGGAGATCCGCCGCATTACCGCCGCAGTAGGCGCCCCGACCCTGCAACTGAAGAGAGTCCGGGTCGGCGGGCTGGAGCTCGGCTCCCTGCCTCCAGGACGGTGGCGTATGCTCACCCCGGAAGAGGTCACTCTTTCGCTGAAACCGAATTGACCGCCCGATCAGGCGTCTCGGGAATCGCAGGAGGAGCAACAGGAACCGCCTTCGCCCGGTCACGGGTTCCATCTGCGGGCGTAAGATCGGGAATCGGCGCCTCCGTCGTCTTGTCCGCTTCTGCCGACGCACGTTTCTCCGAGGTTTCTTCGGTCGTCATTTCCGTTTCCGGCCGGGCCGGCTCTCCGGTCGATTCGAGTTCCTCAAGTTCCCGGCCACGCTCCGCCAGAATCCGGGCCAGCTCCACCCGGTTCTTCAGAAAAAGCGCCTTGACCTCGATTTCCACCCGGGAGCGTTCCTCTCCCCGTACCGAAGTCACCTCGCTGCCGAACGTGTTGACCGCACGAAAACTTCCATCCGCCGAAAGGTTGCCCGGATTGAGCCGCACCGATCCCGGCGGCGAGAAATCCGAATTCACGATCGTGTAGGTCCCGACGTGAATCCGCTCTGTGCTGATCAGACATACCGCATCCGCTCCCGCCTCACGGGCGGAATCAAGCAGCTTCTCCTGGATGTCGTAGCCAAGCGTACCGTCGGGCGCTGTGAGCGTCGCACGCCCGATGATCCGGTATTCCCCGGAGGCACTTCCGCCCGGTTCTGGAACAGCGCCACCGGACGCGACTGCGGCGTCGGTTCGAACTCCTGACCGATATATTCCAGATCGATGCAGCCGGCGGCCACCAGGCTGATTCCGGCGGCAAGCACCGCAAAAATATGCCGCCGGCTCATTTGCCGTCCCCGTGTCGGTTTTGATCCGTTTCAGATTGAATTCCCACACCTGCCCCCGGCGGATCTTGCGGGCGTAGAATTCCGCGTTTCCATGCCGGTATACGTCGCCGACTTTGGGCTGCCGTTTCAACATTCGGGCAAACCAGACCGAAACCGGTTCGGCACGCCGCGGCAGATTCAGGTGGGTGTCGCGGGTAAGCAGCGTCATCGGAACGCCTCCGCCTACCACCCAGACAAATTCACTCGGCGAATAGAAAGTCCGCGGCAGCGGATCGAACTCGTCATCCAGATCCCCCAGCAGCTCCTCGACGATATCCTCCAGCGTCACCAGTCCCAGCGTCTGCCCGGATGCCGGATCGCGGACGATCGTCATATGGCAGTGCTGCGTGGCAAAACGCTCCAACAGTTCCGAGGCCGTATCGTCCGGCTCGGCAAACGCGATCGGGCGGAGAATGTCGGTGAGATTCATCGCTCCGGGATGCGCCCGGAACGTCGCCACCAGCTCCTTGAAGTTGACGTACCCCAGCACCTTGTTGCGGTTGCCCGCTTCACAGACCGGGTAACGGGTGTGAAAATCGGTCCCGGTCGAGGCAATCGCCTCCGACAGCGTCTGGTCCGAGGAGAGGAACGAGATGTTTTCCGCCGGAAGCATCACCATGCGGGCCGTCCGTTCCGAAAGCCGCGGCACCGCTTTGATGATCCGCTCCTGCCGGGTTGAAATCACCTGCGAACTGCGCGCCAGCGCCGCCAACGCCGAAATCTCGTCCGCCGTACTCGGCTGTACCGGACGACGCCGCTCAAACGGACGATTGATGAAGTGAGTGAGCTTGATCAGCGGCATGAAGAGAAAAACCGCCACCTGCAGCGGACGCGCCGCCACCGCCATCACCCGGAGGTTGAACCGCACACCGAGCGTCTTCGGCAGAATCTCCGTGTACTGCACCATCAACAGTGTGAACACGAGCGAAAACACCCCCATGTACTGGCTGCCGAAGGTTGCCGCGAGGCTCCCGCCCGCCACCGCCGCACCGATGGTATGGGCGGCGGTGTTGATGATCAGAATCACCGCGATCGGTTTGTCGATATCCCGTTTCAGCGATTGACAGATCTGCCCTGCCTTCGGGGAACGCTGACGTAATTCCGCCAGCTGGCTCGGCGTAATGCTGAGAATCGCCGCCTCCATGAGAGAACACAAGTTCGACAGGATCATCGCCAGAGCGACACTACCGAAAAATAAAAACCAAGCCTCCAAAATTTAACTCACTTCCGCCCGTCCGGGCTGTTTTTTACCGGCGGAACCGTCTTCTGCTCCACCGCGGCTTCCGCCTGTTCTTCCGCGATCTTCGCCTTGAGGATCGCCACCATCGCCGGCGGGAAAATCTTGAGGCAGTTCTCCACCACAGATCTCTTCATCTCCGCATATGACGGCAGCTTCGTACGATCCTCCTTGCCGAGATCGGCCGCGTATTTCGTGTAGATATACCGCGCGATCCGCTCATTGGCGATCGCCGCATCCTGGTCGTTGTAGACCATGTAGTTGATGCTCCGGAAAATCAGACCGCTGATGATTTCACTGGCCTTCTTGACCGCCGCATCACGCACATCCTCCGCCCACTCATCCATGATGAAGGCTTCGATGTTCGGATGCTTCTTCCCATCCTCCTTGATCAGCTTCTGATAGTACTCCTCGGCTTTGGTGAATTTGCCGTAGTTGTAGAGAATCGTCACCGCCTCTTTCATGAAGTTGATCCGCGCACTCCGGAAGGTTGACGCCGAATTCCCCTTGTCGAAGGTCTCCTGCGCCTTCACATAGGTGTCGAACACCGCATCCACCAGCGCCAGATTCGGCACCACGATGATGCTCTCGAAGCTCCTGTCGTCGATCATCAGCAGTTTTCCGGCGCGGAACGCTTCATAGAGCGACTGGGTGATGATCCGGTTGCAGTCCAAATTGACATGCCCGGGAGTCCGCTTGAGCCCCAGCGTCGCCCAGTAGATCGCCTGTGACTCCGGCACCCGCCAATCCATCAATCCGTACTTCTCGTTGATTTCGACGATCAACGCAGGATCCAGTTTGAGCGAACGGCGCAGATACTCCGCCCGGAAGAAATCGGTCAGCTTGCCGACCAGAACCGAATCCGCCCCGCCCAGAAGAGTGATCAGCTTGCCGGGCAGCGCGGCAGGTTCCGCCGAACGGAACGCATTGTACACTGCATCAAAGTCCTCATATCCGGCCTCCTTCGCCGCCTGCCAGAACCGGTGGTCCGGCGGATAGGCCTTCCGAAACGCCTCTTCACTCGCGGGAGCGGCGGCCAGAGCCTTCCAGTCCGGATTGCCGGTCCCGACGATGTTGGTCATCTGAATGGCCAGCCGGTTCTTGTAATACAAGTTGGCGTCGTCCATGATGTTGCCGAGCTTGTGCTGGAAGATCCACGCCAGCTCCTTGTAGAGCAGCGGGTCCTCAGGATTGTATTCGATCGCCTGATCGCGAATCAGCTTGATTCCCTCGTTGACCCAGCGCCAGCGGTCGGCGAAGCTCGAACAGGTCACCGAGATGTTGTAGGCCATGTTCCAGGCCAGATAGGCGGTCGCCCCGGAGAAGGTCGGCTGGAGATCGGTGATCCAGCGTGCCAGCTGCACCATCTCAAAGTAGTTTCCCCTTCTCCTGCAACGCCCCGGCCCGCAGCCAGAGCAGGTCCGCAACCAGTCCGCGGAAACTGCCGAGCGCCACCGTGGTGAAAACTACCATGGGCGGCGCATTCTTGATCTGCCCGGTGAAGCGCAGATTGTACTGCGCAACCTGCGTGTCGAGCCGTCTCTCCACCCGGCTGATTCCGAACAGCAGCGCCAGCGAAACCAGCACCAACACAAAAAACATGACGATTGTACGAAATCTGCTCATTTGCGTATCACCAATCCCAGTTCACGACGCCGGTAGAAGTAGATGCCCAGCGCAAACAGAGGCAGCGCCCGGCAGAGGAAGTAAAACCACACCACCTGCCAGATGGAACTCCATTCGATCAACTCCCCGTTGGCAACCAGCGATGTCGATTCAAATGCCTGCAGCGGGATCACAATCCAGAGCAGGACCTTGGCGATGCTCTGCGCAAACTGATCCGCAGCTCCGCTGATATAGCTCATTCCGCTCATCAGAATCGCAAACGTGCCGAACAGCAGGTAGGACACCACCACGAAGATCGCGGTCGGCAGCGACAGAAATCCGCCGAATGCACACCCCAGTCCGGAAAGGATCAGCAACTCCAGCGCGATCATCAGAACCGCCCGCAGATAGTTGCCGAAAAATCCGCAAACCTCCACCAGCAGCTTCGGCCCGTCCGCAGGCTGAAAGTATTGCGTCTCACCCTTGTCGTCGAAATTGACGTAGCTGATCAGAACCGTATTGTCCGGCGTAACCACGTTCCACGCGGGAGGAATCACCTCCTCGTGAAATTCACCGGACATCACCTGCCGCGGCCCGTCGGAAAGCGCATAGAAATAGACTTCGTAACCGCTCTGCGCCACCGGATCGAACACGCTCGTCGCCTTGCTCTTGTCAACCACCCGCGGCACCCCCACCTGCCACCAGGAACGGGTCATGCGCTGCCCCTCCGATGCGACCTTCCCGATGTAGGGCCGGTAACGCAGAAACAACGGCTTGCCTTTCGACTCCGGAACATTGTGGTAAATCCAGCCGCGCGAAGTGTTGTGTTTGACCTCCGATCCGGCGGAAACCAGTTCACGCCGCGCATCGTCGAACATCTTCTCCTGCGTCGCCGGACTGGTGTCGACTCCCAGCCCGCGATTGCGCAGATTTTCAATCCGCTGCCGGACCAGCTCCCGAGTCGCCTTGTCGTAATCCGGCACCTGCGGCCAGAAAACCCGGCGACCGACCAGCACTTCATTCCGGATTCTCTCCCGCTCCTCGGCGGAAAACTCCTGCTGATTGTACTTGTACAGGATGATAAAGTAAATCGACAGCGTCGCCACCGCCAGAAGCACCAGATGGATCAGGTTGACCCCCACCCATTTCGCCAGCCAGATGGTGATTCGCGAGACCGGCTTGGTCACCACCATGTGCAGCTGATAATTATCCACATCCTGCGTCATGACGAAGCAGCCGAGCCAGACCGACGAGAACGCCAGCAAATAGCTCACTGCGGAAAGACTGTAGAGCAACGAGATCCGAATGAACCCGCGCGCCGTACCGTCCCCGCTGACCGTGCCGGGTATCAGCACCACCCCCAGCAGCAGCAACAGCAGCAGCAGCTGAAAGATGTGCGAACGGATCGCGTTCCGGAACGTCAGCCTTACGATTGCCCAGAAAGCCTTCATTTGCGGTTACCCAGAATGTCGTTGAGCTTGGCGTTGACTTCGTCCAGCTTCTTCTCTTCAACCGTTTCCGCCGGAGGAGGCGGAGCAACCGGCTGCGGTTTCTCCCCTTCGGTCAGCACTTCCAGCTTTTCGGGAGAGATCAGCCGCCTTCTCCGCTGTCTTCTCCGGCACGGCGGCCGGCTCCGGAGCGGCCGCCGGAGCCTTGACCTCTTGAATCAGCGTTTCGAGCACCGCGCTCGACTCATCGCCTTTGGCCAGATATTCCGCGATTTTTCCGCCTCCGACCACACCGGCGGTTTCGACACTGTCGGACTTCGCCCTTGCAATCACATCGAGGAAAAATTCTTCCAGCGTCCGCCGCGGATGATCGATGCGGAAATTTTCACCATCCAGGCTGGAGCGCAACAGCTCCACCAGCCGCGCCATCGCCGCCGGAGGCAGCGCGGGCGTCGTAATCCGGTTTTTCATCCGTGACGGTCAGAAGTTCATTCAAACTCCCGGTCGCCCGAATCTTACCGCCGTAGAGGATGATTACACGGTCGCAGATGTCTTCGATATCGCTCAGCAGATGGCTGGTGATCACCACCGTCTTGCCACGCTTCTTCAGTGCAAGAATCAGATCCTTGACCTCTTTGCAGCCGAGGGGATCCAGACCGCTGGTCGGCTCATCGAGAATCAGAAAAGCAGGATCGTTGATCATCGCCTGCGCCAGACCGATCCTGCGCGCCATCCCCTTGGAGAACTCACCGACACGGCGGCGGCGGGCATGCGCCAGCCCCACCATTTCCAGCAGCTGATCGATCCGGTTGCGCCGATCTGCGCGGGAAAGATTGAAGAGCGCCCCGAAAAAATCCAGTGTCTCTTCCGCGGTCAGATATTTGTAAAGATAGGAGTCCTCGGGCAGATAACCGATCTCCCGTTTGGTCTCCACCGCGCGGGGCGACCGCCCCATCACCGAGAGCCGCCCGCCGGTCGGATACAACAGCCCGAGCAGCATCTTGACCGTAGTCGATTTGCCGGAGCCGTTCGGCCCCAGCAGTCCGACCACCTCCCCGGGATTGATCTCAAAGTCAATATCGTTCACGGCCTTCGCCTTCGGCCGCCCCCAGAAGTCGCGAAACTCCTTGGTCAGCCCGACGGCCCGGACGATCGGTTCACGTTGCTCAGCCATGATATCTCAAAATCCTCGCTGCTTGATTTGCATTGTCGTTTCCGTTCAGTATTCCGGTTCGTCACCGCCCTCTTCAAGCGTCAGCTCCTCGCCGATACGCACCAGGCGGGCACTGTTGAAGATGATGATAAGCGTACTGCCCGCGTGGAGCACCGCAGCCCAGATCGGCGTCATCCAGCCGAACACCGACAACACCATGCCGCCGAAGACAAACAGCATTCCGAACAACAGATTCTGGTTGATCACCATCCGTGACTTGCGCGACAGGTAGACCAGCATCGGAATCCGACGCAGGTCGTTCGTCATCAACGCAACTGACGCACTGTTGATCGCAATATCGCTGCCGATTGCGCCCATCGCGATGCCGAGATCACCCGCCGCCAGCGCGGGAGCATCGTTGACACCGTCGCCGACCACCGCAACCCGCGCAGTCTTCTTGATGTTCTCCACGAACTCCACCTTGCCTTCCGGCAGGCACTCGCTGCGAAACTCATCGATCTGCAACTGCGCCGCAACCGATTGCGCCACCGAAGGCCGGTCGCCGGTCACCATCGCACAGAACCGCACGCCGAGACGGCGCAGGTCGGCAATCATCGCCGGAGCTTCCCGACGGAGCTTGTCGCGGAAACCGATCCAGCCGAGGACCACGCCGTCGCGGGAAACGTAAACCACACTCATGCCTTCGGTCTCGTCGCTGTCATGCTCCGGAACCGCCACTTTCATCTCGCGCATCCAGTTTGCACGACCGATCAGACAGGGAACCCCGTCGATTTTCGCGGAAACACCTTTACCCGGCGCCTCCTGGAACTCCTCGGCGGTGCCAAGTTCCAGCCCGGCCTCCGCGGCCAGCTTCTGAATGGCAACCGCCGTCGGGTGGTTGCTGTAACGTTCCGCAGAACCCGCGACGCGCAGAAGTTCGGCCGGAGAAACCTCGCCGAACGGATTGAGTTTGACCACCGACAGCAGTCCGTCGGTCAACGTGCCGGTTTTGTCGAAGACGAAGGCGGTCAACTTCGACGCCAGTTCCAGATGGCTGACGTTCTTAATGAAGATGCCGAGCCGCGCGGCGGCGGCAACCGCGGCAACCACCGCCGTCGGCGTCGCCAGCACCACCGCACAGGGACAGGCGATCACCATCAGCGTAATCACCCGGCTCATGTCACCGGTCACCCCCCAGGTGACACAGGCGAGCATCAGCACCACCGGCGTATAGTAGCCCGCATACCGGTCGATGATCCGCACCACCGGCGTACGGCTCGCCTCCGCCTGGAGAATCATATCCTTGACCCTGCCCAGCGTGGTATCCTCTCCGACTTTGGTAACCTCCAGATCGACCAGACCGGTCAGGTTCTGGGTACCGGCGAAGACGTCGCTGCCCACATACTTCTCCACCGGCAGCGATTCGCCGGTGATCGACGCCTGGTTGACCGTGCTCTCGCCGGAGACAATACGAGCGTCCACCGGAAAGTTTTCACCCGGCCGCACCCGGATGCGGTCCCCGATCGCCAGATCGGTCACCTGCACCTCAATTTCCTGATCCCCTTCAAGCCGCCGCGCCGTATTCGGCGTGAGTTTGATCAGCTCTTCAATCGACCGCTGCGCCCCGCTGGCGGTTCTGGTTTCGATGATGATCGTCAGTAGCAGAAAGAACGCGATAATGCCAGCCGTCTGGAAGTCGGCGCTCGCCAGCGCGGCGAGAATCGCCAACGCGACCAGCTCGTTCATGTACACCTTGCCGTTGATCAAGTCCTTGACCGCCGTGATAATGATCGGCAGCGCGAGAATAAAAGCGCCGAAGAGCGCACTCATGCTAGCCGCGTACTGCTGCCCCGGCAGGAGCCACTCCAGCAGGAAGGAGTTGACCGTCAACAGACCGCCAAGCAGCGCAAAAAAGATCCGCCCCATCGCCCGGTCGTGTCCGACGCCGCCGGTCACCGTATCATGGCCGCAGGGGCAGAACCCCTTCTTCTCCCCATGGTCGTGACCGCAGCAGGAGGAGGCGTGCTCCGCATCCGCATCATGCTGGTGATCGTGGCCGCAGCAGGAGGCGGCATGCTCTTCCGAAGAGTGCACATGCCCGCAGCCGCAGGAACAATTTTCGCCGGAAACCGCTCCGGCAACCTTCTTATCTTTCATATCGAGCTCTTCCGCCATGATTTACTTCTCCTCTCCTTTCGCCTCGGCTTTTGTCCGCGGCTCGGGATTCAGTTTCAGCCAGAGCTGCTTGCGCCCCTTGCCGGAACTGTTCGTGCCCAGAATGAACTTGCTCTCCTGCGCCTGCGACTGAAGCACTTCCGAAAGCGTGCTCGTGTAAAGCGCCATCAGCACGGTTTCCGGACTGGCGGCGTACTCCTTGTTGATGCTGGAGAAGTAGGCGCTTTCCGCCTTCACGGCCGCCACCACCGAAGTCCGATAGGTTTCCGCCTGCGCCAGAATTTCCGCCTGCTGCGCCAGCACCTTGTTCTTCGTCTCCACCTCGTATTCATTGGCTTTGTTGATCAGCGTGGACTGCGTATTGCTCGCGGCGGCGACCTCGTCGAACGCCGATTTGGTCTTCGAGGGGGGGAACACCCGGTTGAGCGTCACGTTTTCCACTTCCACTCCGCAATCCGCCTCCTGCACCAGCCGGGCGAAGACACGACGCACCTCATCGCTGTACTGCCCCTGTTTCGAATAGAGAATCTCATCGACCTTGAGGCCTGCTGTCACCCGGATCACCGCCTGACGGAACAGATTCCGGATCAGTGTCTGAGGTCCGCGCGTTCCGCTGAAACCGCCGGCATCGACCACCGTCTCATCCGGCATGACCCGACCGTTCTCCACCGGACGAGGAGGCGTGTTCAACGTCTCGTAGTACCGGGCGGGATTGGTCACCTGGTATCCAATTGACCACGAGGCGTGGATGATGTTTGCATCGCCGGTCAGCAGGTAGGAGTCCCGACCGGGCTCCAGAGACTGCGGCGCGCCCTCTCCGGGCATCTCGGCCGCGATGAAATTGACGTCCATGAACTGCTGGTTAGTCTGAATGCGGATGAACTGATGCACCGGATACGGCAGGAACCAGTGGCCGCCGGAGGTATAGGTTTCCGGGAGCATCTGCCCGAATTTGAGCACAATTACCGCCCGCTGCGGCTCCACGGCGAAATATCCGCCGCCGGTGAAGAAGTAGAGCAGCATGGCGATGATCACCACCAGCAGAAATGCGAATGCCCACTGGAGGCTCTTGACCAGCGACTTCAAGCCGGCTTCATACTGGCCGGAGCGGTCAAAATCCTCCCGGATCACGCTTTTAGGGTCTTTGGCTTCCATAGTCCGCGCTTCCTCCGCTTATTTCGCAACCGGGCCGAGAACTTCGGCTCCAGGTTTGAAGAGATCGAACGGAGCGACGTTGGTATCGAGCACCAGCGTAGTCCGGCCCTTCATGATCTGACGGAGAGAATCGAGCTTGCGCAGGAACTCCGCGAGTTCCGGATTCTCCTTGAAGACAGCGTAGTACTTGGCCGCCTCTGCATCACCCTGTGCCCGGATCTCCTTGGCCTGGGCCTCGGCGTTGGCCAGCGTGATCGCCTTCTCCCGGTCGGCATCGATCCGGATCTTCTCCGCACGGCTGTTGCCCTGCGCCAGGAACTGGGCGGCAGCGCGCTGACGCTCCTGAATCATACGATCGAATACCTTCTCGCTGATCGCCTTCGGAACGTTGATCGTATTGATGCCCACACTGACAATCTCCAGCCCGTACGGTTCGCTGATCTTCACGAGATTCTCCTTGATCTGGTTCTGAATCTCAGTGAGTTTCATCAACTTCGGATCGGTGTTCACCACCTGGCTGAACTTGTAGCGGCCGAAAGCGGCATTCTTGTATCCGCGCATCCAGGAGTTGAGCTGATCCTCCGCCTTGGTCATGTTCTCCAGCGTTACGAAGAACTGTTTGACATCCTTAATCCGGAAGTTCACGTAAATTCCGACGAGAATATTCTGCCCGTCGGCGGTCATCGTCTCCTCCAGCTTTCCAGCCCCTCCTTCGAAGCAGCGGATCCGATGATCGAAACGGTAAATGCGCTGGAACGGGAACGGCCAGCGGAAGTGCAGCCCGGTTCGGTTACTTCCGTGGGTCGGCCGAATGTCGTCACCACCGCGCTTTCAGTCTGATTGAGCTGGTAGGAGAATACCGCCACCAGAAGGATCGCCGCCACCACGAGACCGAGCAGCATCGTCGGCCAATGTTTGAAAAAAGTTACCCGTCGCCATAAGTTTGAAACCTCCAGATTTTTTTATGTGATTTGCCTTCTCTAGCACTTATTTGATGGTCGTAATGTCAGTATCGATCAGATCGAGGCGCTCCTTCTGTTCGAAGTTCAGCTCGTAAATCTCGTCGTTCAACCCGGAAGCAACGATGAATTTGCGGATTCCCTGGCACTCCTTCTCAAGAAAATCAAGGTAGGTCTTGAGCTTGAACATCGCCGGCATCACCCGGTAGGTGGAAAGCTGAGTGGTGAACCGGCTGCTCTCAGCTGCGGCAACCGTCTTGATCATGTGGCTGTAGGATTCCGCCTCCACCTTGATTCGCAGCGCCCTGGACTCCGCCTCGGGCACCGTCTTGACCGCATAGGTCTCAGCCTCGAGAATTTTGGTCTCCATCTCCTCCATCGCCCCGATGACATTCTGATAGGCGGGAGCAACCTTCTCCACCGGCGGATGAGAATCGAGAATGGTCACCGCGACGATATCGATGCCGAGCGAATGCTGATCGGCCAGTTTCTGAATCCGTTCCTTCATCTCCTTTTCCGCCTGGAGTCGATGAGTGGACATGATCTCCATCATCGAGGAGCTGGCCAGGTACTCCGTCGCCGCCTGCTCGCCGATCCGTTTGAGGGTGGCCACCGGATCCGCATTGCGGTAGGCGTAATCCATAACCCCGTCCCGCCGGATGCGGTAATCGATCGGAATCACCATCCGGACAAAGGAGATCGAAGCGCCGTCCGCTTCGGATACCGCCTTGCCGTCCTCCGGAGGAACCGCCACGATGAAATTGTTGTCATCACTGCCGTGCGCGGTAGTCCACAGCACCACCTGGCTGAGCCCGGTTTTCTTGGTCGGCTTCGGCGCCGTATGCCCGTGCCCGTCGTCCGCAGGCTGTGCCGTTTCTTCGTTCTTGTCGTGAAGTTCACCGATCACCACCTGCCGTAGATCTGTGCAGCTGAACTGCTTCACCGTGCCGAAAGGCCACGGCAGCGTCCAGTAGATGCCCGGCTCCAACAGCTCCTCACTGGTAATCCGACCCAGATTCTCCTTGACACCGACCTCGCTTGGACCGATTTCATGAACCATCGTAAAGCCCCACAAGATCGCCGCCCAGACAATCAACAGGGGGAAGAACGAGCGCTCCATGAAGCTGTAAAGCCAGGTTCCGGAAACCTGGAATCCAAACTGATAGTCAAGTGCGGAAGCGATGTTGCGCATTACGCCACCCGGTTCGGTAAAGAGCGCCAGCAGCCGGCTCTCGAAGATCGGGCGGGACTCCCGCATCGTCCGCGGCCGGTAGAATTCAATGATGAAATTGGTGATGAATTCCACTCCGAGCACAGCAAAGATCCAGAAGATCACCCGCGCAGCATATGCGTCGACTTCCAGATGATTGTTGTGGGCGAACAGCGCGGTGATCGTCGAAACGAACATCACCGCAAATCCGGTCACCAGCCATGCGCCGACCGGTCGAAGCCAGCGAAACGAACGCCCCCGCGACTGCCCGACGAAAAAGGCGCCGGAAAATACACTCAGCAGCATCATGATCGCGGAAAGCAACGCCGCATTGAGCGCGTTCCCAGAAACAGTCCCCGGCGTCACCGCCTCGGCCCGTGCCGCCCAGTTGCGGGAGAAATAGATCAAAAAAGCGCCATCATCAGCGCTCCGAGCAGCGCCAGCACATACGGAGCAAACCGCCGGTAGTTCTCAAAGGAACGACCGGCGGTGAAACGGACATCCTCCTCCACGTCCAGAGCACTGACGTCACGCCGCTTCTCCAGAAGCTGCTTCTCCTCCTCCTCCTGCGCCGCAGATGTGCGAAGCACCCCGTACACCAATGAGGAAAGCGAGAAAAGCAGCGCAAGCGAAAAGGGAATTACCGCAAGACTGAAGACATCCGCGCCGCCCGCCTGCCCCCGAACCGCGCCGAGAACAATGGTGAGAATCAGCAGAATTAACGCCGAAATTCCACCGAAAATCGACAAACGCGTCGTCAATCTGGAGTTGTCGATTGCTGCTCTGATGTCACTGTTGGTTGCCACTCTTTCACCTCATCGCTTACATTTATATGAATCAGATTTTTTTACAATTCGCCGATTTCCGGGAAGGAAAAGAGTTCCATCCCGCAGGGTTTCCCCAAATCACATTTACATATTAATACACCAAATTATTCAAATAACAAGCCCGAAGCCTGCAACTTTATCTTTTTTTCCGTTCCGGGGAGCCATTTTCTTCTCCTCCAATTTCCAGCCTGGTTTATTTTTCCCGTCCGCAAACCCGCAAAAAAAACATGACATGACACTTGATTTTGGAAAAATATGGAATATATTGAAATTAACGGATTTATTTTAATCATTTCCACAACTCCGGAGGCTCATGTTATCTTTCTGCGGACAGGACCGCTGTCTGGTGGACGGCAACGGCCGGATACGGCTCTCCCAGCACTTTGTGGATGATTTTCTCCGCCGCTGCAGCGGTGAGGTGGTCATGCACGGCCTGCCGGAAGGCGCGATTGCGCTCTATCCGGAGGAGGTGTACGCAGAGATGCGAAAACGCGAACTTGAAGCGGTCGGAGAGATCGCCTCAAGTTTCGTCGTGCGCCGTTCGCTCCGCCGCTTCGGAGCCTTGACACAACCGGAGACGATCAGTCGGCAGGGGCGGGTGACCCTGCCGGTGCAGTTCCGGGAATTCGCCGGGCTCGCACCGGGCGGTGAAGCATGCGTTATCGGCGTCGAAGTGGGAGTGGAAATCTGGTCGGTAGAACGCTACCTGGACGAAATGGCGGCCATCGACGAGCATCTTAAAACAAACGGCAGCAGGAGATGCTGGCCGATCTGCAATGGAAAGGAAATCTTTGATCGGAGGAATGCCCATGAAGTTCAATCGCGACCGCCTCTGCCGCCTGACCCTCTTCTCAATTCTGGCGTTGTTTACGCTGCTGCTGATCGGCTCGGAACATCGGCGCGAGACGGCCCCGGCGCCGTCTGCGACGGCCAGGCTGGCGGCGGAACTGCGCAACGAAATTCCTTCCGTTGACCGCGAGGCCTGGGACAGGGCCGCTGCGGAAAATCCGCTCTGGTTGATCGAAGTGAGCTCGCTCTGCGACTGACCGGCAACCCCTTCCATAGAAACAGCGCGCCCCTCCGGTTCTCCGGAAGGGCGCGCTTTCGTCTCCTATGCGCCCGTCAATCGCGGACTGCGTCGAGAATCACCACCTCCTCGACCGGAACATCGCGGTGCATGCCCCGGACACCGGTCTTCACTTTGGCAATCTTATCGACCACATCCATCCCTTCGACCACTCGCCCGAAAACGCAGTAGCCGTAGTGCTGCGGCGTCGGGGCGCGGAAGTTGAGAAAATCGTTGTCCACCAGGTTGATGAAAAACTGGCTGGTCGCCGAATCCACCACGTTGGTACGGGCCATCGCGATGGTGCCGCGCCGGTTGGGAAGCTGGTTGGCCGCCTCGTTCTTCACCGGCGGATTGGTCGGTTTCTGGCGAAAATCACGGTCCATGCCGCCACCCTGAATCATGAAGTCCGGAATGACCCGGTGGAACAGGGTATCCCGGTAAAATCCGGAATCGACGTAGGCGAGGAAGTTCTTCACGGTTTCCGGCGCCTCCTTCTCGAACAGTTCGATCCGGATGTCGCCACAGCTGGTTTTCAATGTCACCATCTCAATGTTTCTCCTTTGGATTATCCTGAGCTGCATGCCCTTCTTCTACGTTAAAATTGATCTTCTCCTCCTCAATCGCCAGCGGACGGTTCTTCACCTGAGTCCAGATCGCACCGATATATTCGCCGATGACGCCGATGAAAACCAGCTGGACCGCGGAAAAGAAGAACAGTCCGATCACCAACGGTGCGAGACCGAGCTGAAAGGTGTCCCAGTACAGCAGCTTGTATATGAAATATCCGGCAGCGGTCAACAGACTCAGCACCGCCAGAATCAATCCGGCGAAAGCTGCCAGCCGGAGAGGCAATTTCGTGTGGTTGACAAAGCCGGTCATCGCCATGTCGTAGAGGGTGAAGAAATTGTTCTTGGTCCGGCCGTGTTTCCGCTTCTCCTGCACGTAGGGCACCTCGATCCGCCGGAATCCGATTTCGCTCACCAGCCCGCGGAAATAGGGATAGGGTTCGTGATACCGGCGCAGCGCTTCGATGAAACGGCGGTCATACAGCCCGAATCCGGTGAAGTTGTGCAGCTGCGGCAGTTCGGAAAAGAGATCGAGCAGCCAGTAGTAGAAACAGCGGACCCGGAACATCAGAAAATTCTCCCGACTCCGCGGCTTGACGGCGCAGACCACCGGTACCCCTCCTCCCAGCGGCGCACCAGTTCCGGAATCAGCTCCGGCGGCTCCTGCAGGTCGGAACAAAGCATCACCGCCGCATCACCGTCCGCCTGAAGCAGCGCGTTGTACGGAGAACGGATGTGACCGTAGTTGCCGGCATTGAGGATCACCTTGATCCGTCGGTCCTCCGCGGCAAGGCGGCGCAGCAATTCCCGGCTGCCGTCGGTGGAACAATTGTCAGCAATGATCATGTCGAATTCGTACTCCGGCAGCTCCTCAAAGGCAGCCTTCACCCGGCGGCAGAACTCTTCGAGGTTCTCCACCTCGTTGAAACAGCTGCTTACGACTGTGATTTTCTTCTTCACCCTACTTCATCCACTCCATCTCCGCGGCGGCGGCGCTTTCGAAATAAGCGTCGAAATCACCCGGGGTATTGACCTGATTGTGCAGATAAAAATCCCGATACCACTCCGCCGTCCGGCGAAACGAGGTCTCAGCATCCCACACGCCATGCCAGCGCAGCAGACTCTGAGCCTTCGAGCAATCGAGCCGCAACTGCCCGGCCTCATGCGGCGCATCCGGATCTCCGGCCGCGCGAAACCGCACGTCAGGCCAGCCGCGCTGCAACGCGGCAGCCGCCTCCCTCACCGTAATCGCGGCGGCCGGAACCGGGCCGAAATTCCAGGCATCGGCAAACTCCTGTTTCCCTTCATACAACTTCCCGGCGAGCTGCAGGTAGCCGCTGAGCGGTTCCAGCACATGCTGCCAGGGACGAACCGACTCCGGACTGCGCAACGGCTCCTCCCGGTGCGCCGCCGCCGAACGCATGAGATCCGGAACCAGCCGGTCGACTGCCCAGTCACCGCCACCGATCACATTTCCGGCCCGGGCGCTGGCGACGAGCGTCGAATGCGTCTTCCCGAATGTCTCCGGAGCAAAAAAACTGCGGCGATAGGCCGCGGTCACCAGCTCCGCACATCCTTTGGACGCACTGTAGGGATCAAACCCTCCCATCGGATCATTTTCCCGATATCCCCAGACCCACTCACGGTTTTCATAACATTTGTCACTGGTGACGATGACAACGGCGCGAACGGAAGAGGTTTCCCGACAGGATTCCAGCACGTTGACCGTCCCCATGACATTGGTCGCGAAAGTGAGCCCCGGCTCCTCATAGGAGGGCCGCACCAGCGCCTGCGCCGCCAGGTGGAAGACGATTTCCGGCTGGAAATCGGCGAAAATCGACCGGACTTCGCCGCTCTCGAGGATGTTGGACCATTCCGATTCCAGATCGAGATCCAGCAGTGAAAAATGATTGGGCTCGTAACCCGGACGCAGAGAAATACCGCAGACCCGGGCGCCCAGCCGAAGCAGCCACGCCGAAAGCCAGCTCCCCTTGAAACCGGAATGCCCGGTCACCAGCACCCGGCGTCCTTCGTAAATCCCGCCGAACATCGCCTCATCCACCTCCCGATTTTTTTGATCTTGCCGCTCTTTTCGAGATAAAATAACGGCAACTCGCCCGATTTCAACCCCGCGAAAATAAAAAATTCTTCATCCGACCGGTGACGCCCCCCCCACAACGATAAAAAATCCCGGTCCTCTGCAACAGGGGACCGGGAACGACAATCACTTCCCAAGGAAGACTTACTTCATCTGGGCCTTGGCCTTCTCCCAGACATCCTTGCCGACAAACGCGGTCAGACTGCGCCCATCAGCGGTCTGCCCCTTGAACGCATAACGGGTCCGGCTGGCATCGCCGTAAGTCACACAGGCGGTGATCTTGGTGTTGACTTTGGCTTTGGCCTTGACGTCGTAGAAGTCGTGGTTCATGGTTCTGTCTCCCTTCAGATTGATGTTGGTCGTTGCAACTGAAGATAATTATACCCAAAAATAAAAAATTATCAAGCGCTACTTCCACTTTTTTAAAAAAAAAATGAATTTTTTTCCGGAAATCCTGAATTTCAGCTGTTTTTGAGTGATTTTCGCGGATTTTTCTCCCCCTCACAACGCTGCACCGCCGCCCCCGAGACGGCGCAGCAACACAGGAAGCAACTCCGGCAGATCGTCCGCAATCAACCCGGCTCCGCCCAGTTCACCCGCCACTCCGTGAAGAAAAACCCCCAGCTGCGCCATCCGAAACGGCTCCGCCGGTCTGATCGCCAGCAACGCACCGATCAGCCCGGTCAATACATCCCCGGACCCCGCCGTCGCCAGCGCCGGCGTTCCGGACGTGTTGACGCTCCATGCCCCTCCCGGCGCAGCAACCACCGTGAACGCCCCCTTGAGCACCGTCACGGCGCCGAGACGCGCCGCCAGCGCCCGCGCAAACGCGGTCCGATCCGGCGTGATCTCCACACCGAACCCCTTCGCCAGACGCTCTGCCTCCCCGGGATGAGGTGTGATCACCACCCCGGGACGAGAGTTCCACCGTTCCGGTTCCTCGGCGGCGGCATTGAGCGCATCCGCATCGAGCAGCAATGCGCCCGGGAAATCGAGCAGCGCCGAGAGCACTTCGCCGCGCTCCGCACCGCGCCCCAGCCGGAACCGGCTGCGACCGCATCGCTCACCGCCAACAGCGGCCCCAGCGCTTCGAGAGAGGTCCGCCCGAAGCCGCCGTCAGAAGCGGAAGGCACCGTCTGGAGAATCAACGCGGCGGGGACTGATGCCGGCGGCGCCCCCGGCGTCGCCAGACGGACGATTCCAGCCCCTCCCCGCAATCCGGCCCGCGCCGCCAGCACCGCCGCCCCGGAATATTCCCGGCTGCCGGCAGCGATCAGCAGCCGGCCGCGACGCATCTTGTGCGTGTCGAATTCCGGCCGCGGGAGGTCGCGCAGAGCGTCTTCCCAGAAGTAGCAGGACTCCTCTCCCGGATTGTTGCGGAACTCTTCCGGCACGCCGATGTCGATCAGCCGGAGTCTGCCGCAGCAACGCGGCCCGTCGCCGTGAAACAGCCCTCGTTTCGGCAAGCCGAATGTGAGGGTGAGCGCCGCCTGAACGGCAACCCGGAAACCGCCTCTCCGCTGTCGCCGTCCAGCCCGGAAGGCAGATCCATCGCCACGACCGGAAGCCCGCTCCCATTCATCACCCGGATGAACTGCTCGAACTGCGGCCGCAGCCGCCCGGAAAATCCGATTCCGAGCAGTCCGTCAAGAATCAGGTCACCGCACCGGAACTCCCCCGGCTCAAGCGTTTCACACACTCGCACAGGAATCGAACCGGGCAGATCCGCCGCCGCCTGCGCCGCCTCTCCATGCAGCTCAGAAAGCGGCGAAACCGCACATACCTTCGCAGGGAGTCCAAGCGCCGCCGCAGTCACCAGCGCATCGCCGCCGTTGTTGCCGCGGCCGATCACGGCGACCACCCGGCGGACGCCGCGGCCCCGAATCCATTCCCGCAGAAAATCCGCCGCCCCCTCCCCCGCCCGGCGCATCAGAGTGTAACCGGAGGTGCCCGACGAGATCAGCCGGGCTTCGGCGCGGCGCATCGTTTCGACCCGAACAGCCTGCATGATGGATTCCCCCTATTCGGAAGCGGTGGAGGCCGCCTTCTCCTCCCCCTCCGCCTTTCTGGGTTTGCGCAGCAGACTGAGAGAAGAAAGAGGCCGACCCCGACACAGATTGCGATGTCGGCCACGTTGAAGATCGGCCAGTGGGCGTCATACCAGTGGACATCGAAAAAATCCACCACCGCGCCGCGCCAGATGCGGTCGATCGAATTGCCCGCCACTCCGCCGAGAATGATGAAGATCGCAAAACAGCGCTCCGGATACCCCTCCGTCAAGTAGCGGAAAAACCAGAAACATCCCGCCGTCACCAGCGCGGCAACCGCGAGCAGAAACCACCCCTGCCCGCTGAAGAGACTCCACGCCGCTCCGTAGTTGCGTACAAATGTGAGAGAAAAGAAGTTCTCGATCAGAATCCGGCTTTCGTGCAGCATGAAACTGCGTTCGACCATCACTTTAGTGGCCTGATCGAGCAGAAGAATAAACCCGGCCGCCGCCAGCGAGACGCCGATGACGGCGCGTTCACGACGGGAACCGGGCTCCAGCTGCCGGAATAACGACGGCTGTTCAATCATAATTGTTCTTTTTCATGCCGGGACTTGCATTTCACACAGAAGACCGCGTAGGGGCGAATCGCCAGGCGACCTTCCGAAATCGGTTCGCCGCACTCCTGGCATTTTCCGTACTCCCCGTCGATCAGCCGCTGGATCGCATCCTCGATGAGCTGAAGAACATTTCCCTCTTCGGTCAGCATCCGCAGCTCCATCTCATGACGCGAATTATCGCTCGAAACATCCGCCATATGGGTCGTGACCCCGCGCTTGTCCGCATTGCTGCAGTCCAGCGCGTCTTCCGCGTGATATTTCATTTGGCTGGTCACCATCTCGCGGGCGCGCATCAGAGCTTCATAGTGCTCCTGATCCTTACCCTCGAACACCAGTTTTGCCGGTTTCTTGGCCATTTGTTTCCCTATCTATAAATATTACCTTGAATCAACCCATGCGGTACCAGCGGGATTCCCCGTTGCCCCGCCCTCTTCATCTTGGTAATATACTCCCATTTCGATTTTTTCAAACCGAAAAACGCACGTGAATCACATCGCCGTCCTGGATCAGATACTCCTTGCCCTCAATGCGCAACTTCCCGGCCGCCTGTGCTTTGGCCCAGCCGCCGGCGGCGACGAGATCCTCGTAGGAGACCGTCTCCATGCGGATGAAACCACGGCAGAGATCGGTGTGAATCTTTCCGGCCGCCTGCGGAGCGGGAGTTCCGCGGGTGACCGTCCACGCACGGGACTCCATCGGTCCGGCAGTGAAGAAGGTGATGTAGTCCAGCAACCGGTATCCGGTGTGAATTACCCGGGTAAGACCGGTTTCAGCAATTCCCAGCTCCTCCATGAACATGGCCGCCTCCTCCGGTTCAAGCTGGCCCAGCTCCTCTTCCAACTTGGCGCAGACCGGAACCACCTCCATATGGTGCCCGGCGGCGAACTCCTTCAACTTCTGCGCCCGCGGATCGCTGTCGAAGTTCCGGAAACTTTCCTCATCGGTGTTCGCGCAGACAAATGCGGGCATCACCGTCAACAGCCCGAGCGAGCGGACCAGCTCGACCACCTTCGGATTCTCCCTTGTCGTACACCGGCGTCCGCCCTTCGGCAAGCTGATCGGCAAGATCGCGGATCGTCTCGAATTCCAGCTTCGCCTCCGGATCATTGGAACGGGCCAGTTTGTGCGCCTTGTCGCGGCGCTTTTCCAGCATTTCGAGATCGGCCAGCATCAGTTCGGTCAGGATCGTCTCCAGATCCCCCACCGGGTCGAGCTTGCCGTCGACGTGAACGACATCGGGATCCTGAAACAGCCGGACCACATGCGCAATCGCATCCACCCCGCGGATGTGACCAAGAAACTGGTTCCCCAGCCCCTGCCCCTGACTCGCCCCCTTGACCAATCCGGCGATGTCAATGAACTTCAGAGTGGAAGGCACGATCCGCCCGGAGTGCTCCAGGTCGGAAAGCACCTGAAGCCGCTCATCCGGCACCGGCACGATCCCGGTATTCGGCTCGATGGTGCAGAAGGGAAAATTCGCCGCTTCGGCCCCGCCGCGGCAGAGCGCGTTGAACAGCGTTGACTTGCCGACGTTCGGCAACCCGACAAAACCGCAGGAAAAACTCATTTTGTGTTATCCATTCCTGTTTGCTGCAATCAAGAAAAAGTCCGCACCGGCGCCTCTGCGCCCGATGCGGACCGTATTCCGCGCCGCGCCCGACCGGCGCAGCCCCGGTTCAGTAATCCGACGAGACCAGCGAACTGTCGTCAAAGACGAAATCGAAGGCGTTATGCTCGATATCCACCACCCACGCCGGACGCATGATCGGACCGTAACCGGCCCCGAATCCCTCCGGATCATCCGGGCAGCCCGGCAGCGGGAACGGGAAGGTGACGATATCGACCACTCCGACCACTTCGCGGGCGATGCAGTAGGCGACACCCTTGAGCGGACCGTAGGTGATTCCGGCGATGCCGCCAAGTTCCTGCGTCACGTCCCAGCCCTTCATCAGGATCTCCAGCGGGCCGAAAGCGGCGTTGGCGATGCCGCGGCTGAGCTTCTCAACCGGCTTGAGCACCCACGGATCATCCGGCGCGGCCTGCACTGAAACCGCGCTCATCATCACAGCCAGCATCAAAGAAGCGACAATACTCTTTCCGAATCTCATGGGTCTCCATCCTTCGCTTTATGAATTTCACGTCGAAAACGCTTGTTTCAACCGTCCAGAACCTTCACTTGTAGCAATATAATTTTGGAGTGCGGAAAATGCAAGAAGAAAATTCACATTTCTTCAAAAATGAGTGTCCAATCCCATGATTTTTCTTCCCTGCCGACCTTATTTTCCCCATTTTTCGAAACAAAAACGAAAAAATTCCGGCGAAACAGTCACTCTGCTCCGCCGGAACTTCTGGGAAGCCCTCTCCAGGCGGGGAATCACTTCCGCCGCGGTCCGACCGTCGCCAGCCGCGCGTTGAGATTGATGTTCGAACTCTCCAGGCCCGGCTTCTCGCCGTGCAGATCGAACTCAAGATTGACATGCGGCCCGAACACCAGACAGTAGGTCGAGCCTCCGAAGTGGAACATCCCCGTCTCCTGTCCCTTCCTGATATGCTGTCCCTGGTAGACGGAGATGTCACAGGTGGACACCTCCGCCATGCCGATGGCGATGAAACACATCAGCCCGATGTCCGGATTATCCGCCTCGATGTAGATCACCGCCCGGGTCGCCAGCTCCGCGAGGTATCCCTGTGAATCGTTCGGCGCCTCAGGATCGTAGCCGACGCTCCGCGATTCCGAATAGTAGGTGCCGGGAATGACGGCAGTCTTCACCACCCGCCCGGATACCGGAGCGTGCCACCGGTGATAGCTCAGCGCGCTCAGAAACGCCTGATAGACCGTTCCGCCGGCAAACAGCTTCGCCCGGGGGTCGTTCCCCAGCATGAACTGCAGCGCGTAAGGCTGCGCCTTGATCCAGAACCGGTCGCGAAGCTGCACGTTGTGCGCTAGAGCGAAGGGTGCGGATTCGCACGCGTTGACGATGACGGCGTCGTTCTCCGGCTCGGCGATCGGACGCACCCCTTCACGGAACTGGCGGATGAAGAAATCATCCCAGGATTTGAATCCGTAATGCGGCTTCGACGGGTCGCAGACGAACTCCTCGGCAAAGGTCGGCATCGCCTTGCGGGCATCTTCACCGAACCAGCCGTTCCGCGGATCGTCGTTCAGCACGTAGGTGCTCTCCGGAGAACGGAGGAAGGTTCCCCACTCGTTCAGAATCGCCCGGATGTGGTAATTGACTTTGTTGTTGATGAACGCCGCCCAGCCGCCGGCTGTCGCCATCGACCAGTCGAGAATCGCATTGAACGGGAACCCGACCAGGCCATTCTCCGAAAACTCCGGCGCGTGATTCAGAATCACATTGAACAGCCGAAGCATATGCTGATAGTCACGCACCTGCGGCAGTCCGGTGGGAGACTCCACCTTGCGCTCCGGAACTTCGCTGAACATCTGCGAAAAGAACATGTACGCCTCGGCGTCGTTCTCGATGAAGTTCCTGAGGTCTTCGACGACCGGTTTCAACGGCCCGGTGTCCTTTTCCGCCTTCGCCATGATCTTCCGCATCCAGGCGGCGAGGGTTTCCCGATCCCGGGGCATCCACCGGCCGGCGGCGAACGTCTTGTTCATCGGTTTGACTGCTGTACTCATGATGCTCCTCCTCATGTTCCGCCCCGGAAACGGCATGACCTTCCCGAAGGCATTGTTGCAGAAAGCACCGCGGACATGCGGTGAACGTTCTCCGATGGTACAGCGCCTCCTCCAACTCCTCCTCGAGGCACCACGGTAATCACTATAGCGCAAATCAGATTCATTTTCAAGCATTTTTTATAAATTCATTATTTTTTATTCAGATACCCGCCTGGATCATGCGTTTGAAAACTTCTCTTGACAAGCGTTGATTTCGGCTGTACCGTATAAAAAAAATCAGAAGCGAGGCAATCGATGCGAAAATGTATGGACGCGGTCAATCTGCACCGCCGGATGAAAAAACTGATCGGCCAGTTGAACGCCATCGACAAAATGATCGAAAACGACATTCCTGTGAAGAGGTCCTGATCCAGATCAACGCAGCCAAGGGGGCCCTGCACAAAATCGGGCAGATCATTCTCGAAGGCCACCTGCGCCACTGCGTCCGCGACGGGATCGAGCACGGCGATGCGGATAAGACCATCTCCGAGTTCGCCAAGGCCCTGGCTCACTTCGCAAACAAATCATAACCGGAACCGGAAAATTTTTCAGAAATCTTTTTTTCGCCGCTTGTATACCTATACCCCTATTGGTATATTACTAAGAAAAAGAATTGTCCAAACAAGGGGGATCACGATGATTTTTCAATGGAGGAAGCGGCTCGGGGACGAAAACTTCCGGCAGATTCTGTTCTTAACCTTGTCGGGGCTGTCTCTGCTGGCCAGCCTCTGTTTCTCCGGCAGCCGGCGGTTCGACCCCGCCTGGATCGCCATCGTGCTGTGTGGAATTCCGATCCTGAAGGAGGCCGCCGTCGGCTTATGCACCCGGTTTGACGTCAAAGCGGACCTGCTGGTCTCGATGGCACTGATCGCCTCGGTGATCATCGGCGAGACCTTCGCCGCCGGGGAAGTCGCCTTCATCATGCAGATCGGCTCCTTCCTGGAGGAAACCACCGTTGCCAGGGCACGCGCGGGCATTGAAAAACTCGTCCGCCTCACTCCCCGGGTCGCCCGCAGACTGAACGGGGCTGCCGAAGAGATGATCCCGGCGGAGGCGGTTGAAGTGGGCGATACTCTCCGGGTGCTGCCCGGTGAAACCATTCCGGTGGACGGGGTCGTCCTACGCGGTGAAAGCTCCATCGACCAGTCGGTAGTGACCGGCGAATCAATGCCGGTGGAGAAACAGCACGGCGACGAAATCTTCAGCGGAACAGTCAACCGGTTCGGCGTCTTCGATATGCGTGCGACCCGCCGCGACTCCGACAGTGCAATTCAGCGGATGGTCCGCCTGGTGCAATCCGCCGACGCCGGGAAAGCGCGGATCGTCGGCCTCGCCGACCGCTGGGCCACCTGGATCGTGGTGATTGCGCTGCTGGCGGCGGCGGGAGTCTGGTGCGTCACCGGCGAAATCATCCGCGCCGTGACCATTCTGGTGGTCTTCTGCCCCTGCGCGCTGGTTCTGGCGACACCGACGGCAATCATGGCGGCCATCGGCAACGCAACCCGCCACCGGGTGCTGATCCGCGAGGGGGATGCGCTGGAACGTCTGGCCGCGGTCAAACGGGTGGTGCTCGACAAGACCGGGACGCTCACCTGCGGCACTCCGAAGGTGGTGGCGCTCTATTCGGTGCTCGAAGAGATGACCGAACAGGAGCTCTACCGGCTCGCCGCGGCGGCGGAATTGCGTTCTGAACACCCGCTCGGCAAAGCGGTGGTGAACAGCTGCCGAGAAGCGCATCCGGAGCTGGAGATTCCGCAGCCGGCCTCCTTTGAACTCTTCCCCGGGCGCGGTGTGGCGGCCGACGTGGAGGGGCAACATCTCATCGCGGGCAGACCGGAACTTCTGGAGAGCCGTGGCATCGCCATTCCCGGCTCCGCCCGGGAACAGGCAAAACAGCTGGCGGCGGCAGGAGCGACGGTCATCCACCTGGCGGCGGGAGGAAAATTCTGCGGCCTGGTTGCGCTCGCCGACGTGCTGCGGGAAAATGCGGCGACGACAATCGCTGAACTCCGGGCCCGTTCGATCCGGCCGACCCTCCTCACCGGCGACAATCGAAACGCCGCTCGGCACATTGCCGAAGTGGCGGGCATCGACGAAGTCCACGCCGACTGTCTGCCGGAGGAGAAACTGGCGATCATCGACCGTTTTCAACAGGCGGGCGAACCGGTCTGCATGATCGGCGACGGCATCAATGACGCTCCGGCGCTGAAAAAGGCGTTCGTCGGCATCGCGATGGGCGGCATCGGCAGCGACATTGCCGTCGAAGCGGCGGACATCGCCTTGATTGACGACGACATCCGTCAGCTGCCCTTTCTGCTGCGTCTCGCTCACCGCACCATGACGACGATCCGGCTGAATCTGACCTTCTCGATGGCGTTGAACTTCGTCGCGATCGTCCTCGCCGGGCTGGGAATCCTCAACCCGGTCGCGGGCGCTCTGGTCCACAACGCCGGTTCCGTCGCGGTGGTGCTCAACTCCGCGCTGCTGCTGAGCTGGCAAGGGGGGACGGCAGAAAACTTTGATCCGCCGAATTCCCTCTCGCCTTACCGACCCGCCGGAACGAAGATTGCGCTGCCCCGGGCGAAATCGATCTGCGCCAGCCGCAGGTAGATGAAATCGCCGGGCTTGTACCCCTGTTCGCCGCGCCGCTGTTTCAACATACGGCTCGAACGGCGAAAATCGCCGCGCAGCTGTTCCCGCGGGACAAATCCGTACAATCCGAGCTCGTGGATATCCACCTGAAGTCCTGCGCTGGTCACCTTGGCGATTACTCCCTCGTACATATTTTCCCCGCCTTTTTCAAGCAGTTCCTGAAGGTAGCGGAGCTTCAGCCGATCGTTCGCGGCGAAATAGGCGGCGTCGTTGTTCTCCTCCTTTTCGGAGCACTCCTCAGCCACCCGGGCCAGCGTCGAAACCGAACGGGTGCGCACATGGGTGTCGAGATTCCAGAGCTGCTGGTGGACGACCAGATCCGGATAGCGCCGGATCGGACTGGTAAAGTGGCTGTACCTCCCCTTCCCCAGCCCGAAGTGAAGCGCCGGCTTCTCCAGGTAGTAGGCGCGGGGCAGCGAACGGAGCAGATGGCTCAGAATCACCGGCCGCCGCGGATCGTCCGGCAATCCGGCGATGAAGCGGTTGCACGCCTTCCGGTCGGTCAGGTCGCCGGGCACGATGCCGAACGCCTCCTCCATGAGGTCGGAGAATTCGGCGATCTTCTCCGGATCGGGTGCCGGGTGGACCCGGTAGAGACCGGCCACGCTCTTCTGCCCGAGCTCGGTTCCCACGGCAGAATTGGCGGCCAGCATGCACTCCTCAACCAGATTCTCCGATTCTCGCGCCGTCTTCACGGAAAGCCCGAGAATGCGGTTGTCCGCCTCGCTGCACAGCACCCGAATCTCCGGCAGCGCGAGGTCGATAAAGGACTCGGTCGCCTTGCGGTACTCCCGCATCCGGCGGGTAACGGCGACCAGGTCGCGGAGAGCACCGCAGAGCGCCTCCGACCATCCATCCGGCGCCCTGCCGGTATCGATGAACGTCTGAACCTCCTCATAGTTGAGCCGGTGATCCACCCGAATCTTCGTGTGAAGGCGGCGGAAATCGAGCACTTTTCCGGAGGCTTTGTCCACCGTGAGGTAGACCGAATGCGCGCAGGAATCCGCTCCGGCGCGGAGGCTGATCCGCGCGGTGAGTGCCGCCGGAAGCATCGGCAGTGTCCGCCCCGGCAGATAGCAGCTGAATCCCCTCGTCTCCGCCGCCCGGTCGAACTTCGACTTCGGCGCAATGTAGGCCGCCACGTCGGAGATGTGCACGCCGACGATCACTTCGGACTCCTTTTTCCCCGGCTGAATCGAAACCGCGTCGTCGAAATCCTTCGCATCGACCGGGTCGATGGTGACCGTCAGCTCCCCGGTGCGGTCCTCACGGGCGATCTCGCGCGGCTGAAGCGCCAGCGCCTCCTCATTGTCCGACTCCCGGTAGGGCGGAGCAAGATCGTATTCCGCAACGACCGCGTCGAGGTCGGCGGCAATCACGCCGGCGCGCCCCATCACCTTGTTGATCGCGCCATGCCAGACGCCCCCTCATTGCGGAGCAGCCGCACCCGTACCCAGTCCCCGCGGCGGGCGCCGTGGCGGGCGCCGGAAACCTCGACATCGTCCGGCATCCGGCGATTCAGCGGCCGCACCCGGTTGCCGGGGAGCAGTTCCCCGACGAACTCCTGCCGAGCCTGATCGATCACCTCGACCACCCGCCCGGCGGGACCGCGCCGCTCCCCGCGAAACTCCTCCCGCTGCGGAATCAGCTCCACCCGGACCTCGTCGCCATCCATCGCACTGCCGATGAACTTCGGCGGGATAAACACATCCTCCTGCGGATGCCCGTCCGGCGCGGGCGGCAGTGCGACAAATCCGAATCCTCCCGGAGTCACGGTCAGCTTTCCGACAACGATCTCATGGCGTTCTTCGCGGCGGCGACGGGCACGGTCGGCAATCCGGCGGAGACGTCTCTTCTTCTCTTTTTTCATAGGCATCCTCCCAGTGATGAATTCTCCCGTCAACCACTATACACCACATGCGGCAAAGTGCAAAACGAAATTTGCAAAAAAACCATTCCGGACGCATATTATAGGAAGCCGGACGACGATATGGTTCACAAGAGGAGAGCGTCCGGTCGCAAGGAGGTTCATCCATGAGCAAAGGAAAAACCAACGTCCGCACCTTCCGCAAGCGGAAGGAGGCCGGAGAAAAAATCGTCATGATCACCGCCAGCGACGCCCCGTCGGCCGCCGCGGCATTCGCCGCCGGAATCGATGTGCTTCTGGTCGGAGACTCCCTCGCCATGACCGTGCTCGGCTACGAAAACACCCTGCCGCTCACGATGGAGGAGGCGCTTCACCACGCCCGCGCCGTGCGCCGCGGGGCGCCCGACGCCTTCGTCATCTTCGATATGCCGTTCATGAGCTATCAGGTGAGCATCGAAGAGGCGCTCCGCAATGCGGGCCGCGCCGTCAAGGAGGCCGGCGCCAACGCCGTCAAACTCGAAGGCGGCGCCGAACTCGTGCCGCTGATCTCCCGCCTGGTCGACTGCGGGATTCCGGTCATGCCGCATCTCGGGCTGCTGCCGCAGCGCATCCAGACCGCCGGAACCTACCGGATCACCGGCCGGACCGACGCCGAAGTGGAGAAACTGCTCAGCGACGCCCGTGCGGTGGAGGCGGCAGGCGCCTTCGCGCTGGTGCTCGAATGCATGCCCGCCGAGGTCGGCCGCCGGATCTCCGAAGCGCTGACCATTCCCACCATCGGCATCGGTTCCGGAATCCACTGCGACGGACAGGTGCAGGTGCTCTACGACGTACTCGGGCTCTTCGAGGAGTTCACTCCGAAGCACTCCCGCCGCTATGCGGAACTGGGCAGACTCACCCGCGAGGCGCTTAAAAATTATGCGGACGATGTTCGGAACGGCGCCTTCCCCGGCCCGGAAAACTCGTTCTGACCCTTCCGGGCCGGTCCCGCTCCCCGGGAGTGGACATACCCAAACCATCAGCGCAGGAGAATCACGATCATGTTCCAGGAAGAACTGGTTTCAAACCGCCGTTCCGGCGTCGTCGCGGTGGAAGTCGCTGCGAACCGGATGGTTTTCTTTTATCACGAGGGGAACGGATTCCGAACCGAAGAGGAGCCGTTCGCTCCCTTCGTGCTGCTGAGCTCCCCTGAACAGCTCGACGGATTCGACGGCGCCTTCGACCTGGAACCGCTCTCCGGGCAGATGCTCTTCTGCACACTGGCGAAATTCCCGGATATCGATGTCTACAATGCGGCACTCGCCTTTCTGAAAAAAAGTACCCGCGCCCCCTATTCCATCTACCGCGACCTCTCACAACAGGCGCTGCTCGAATCGGAAACCCGCCTCTTCGGCGCCATGAGCTTCCCCGAACTGCGGCGGCTCTCCTTCGATCTGGAGACGCTGACCACTCCGGGATACGATTTCCCCAACGCCGACCGCCCGGGGATGAGATCATCATCATCTCGCTGCGCGACTCTTCCGGCTGGGAAACGGTGCTTTCGCAGGAGACGATGAGCGAAAAGGAGCTGATTGAGACGTTTCTCAAAGTCGTCGCCGAACGTGATCCGGATGTGGTCGAGGGGCACAACATCTGCCGCTTCGACCTGCCCTACCTCGAAACCCGCGCCAGACGGTACAAGCTCAAGCTCACCCTCGGCCGCGATGGCTCCGCGCCCCGGAAACGCCCCAGCCGCTTCACCATCGCCGAACGGCTGATCAACTACACCCGCTACGAATTCTACGGCAGGCACACCATCGATACGCTGCATCTTGCGATGTTCTACGACATGTCGAACCGCAATCTGGAGTCCTACAACCTCAAGCATCTCGCGCGCCACTTCAAGATCGCCTCAGGCGACCGCACCTACCTGGAAGGGCGGGAAATTTCCGACGCCTGGACGAACGACCGGCAGAAACTGCTCGCCTACGCCCTCGACGATGTGCGCGAGAGCGAAGCACTGAGCGCCCTTCTCAGCCCGAGCTACTTCTACCAGACCCAGATCCTGCCGATGAGATATCAGGACGTTATCGTGCGCGGCACCGGCACCAGCCTCGACGCGCTCCTCACCGCCGAATATCTCAAACAGCGCCACTCCCTGCCGCTGCCGGAGGCGGCGCGACGCTTCGCCGGGGCACTGACCCGGGCGGAGGCAAGTGGCGTCTTCCGCAACGTCTGGCACTGCGACGTACGTTCGCTCTATCCGTCGATCATCCTCGCCGAAGGATGGGTTCCGGCCCACGACGAACTCGGCGAATTTCCCCGGCTGCTCAGCGCGCTGCGCACCTTCCGGCTGGAGGCGAAGGATGCCGCACGGACCGATCCGGATCCGGCCCGGCGCAGCTACTTTCAGGCGCTCCAGAGCAGCTTTAAAATTCTGATCAACTCCTTCTACGGCTATCTCGGATTTTCACAGGGGACCTTCAACGACTACGACATGGCCGAACGGGTCACCGCGCGAGGACGGGACATTCTCACGTCGATGCTCCACTTCCTCACCGGAGCCGGCGCGCGCGTGCTGGAGATGGATACCGACGGCATCTACTTCCAGCCTCCGCCGGGGGTGGAGGATGCCGCCGCCTTCAACACACGAATTCAGGCGGTTCTCCCTGCCGGAATCGAGGTGGAGCTCGACGCCCGCTATGAGGCGATGTTCTCCTACAAAAGCAAGAATTACGCCCTCCTGGATTCCAGTGGAGTGGTCAGCATCACCGGTGCCGCTCTCAAGTCGCGCGGCCTCGAACCCTTCCAGCGCAAATTCATGGCGGCAATTGTCGAACACCTGCTGCGAAATGAGAAGGAGAAGATTCCGCTCGAATATGAAGCGCTGCGCCAGTCGATCGCCGACCGGACCATTCCGCTCGCTGAGCTGGCAAAGACCGAAAATCTCAACGACTCCCCGGAGACCTACCGGCGGAAACTGGAGGCGGGAACCGGTCGCCGCAGCGCCGCCTACGAACTGGCGCCCGCTCCGGACGCAATTACCAGTCGGGGGATCAGGTCACCTACTATCTGACCGGAGAAAAGAAAAAGGTGTCGGTGGTGGACAACGCCAAACTGCTCAGCGAGGCACCGGCGGGCGAGCGCGACGAAAATTCCGCGTTCTACCTCAACAAGCTGGAGGAGCTGTACGCCAACTTCGCGGAGTTCATCCGATCCTGAAGGCGCTCTCGCTGCGGACACGCTCAAGCTCGTCGAGCAGCGCGGCGGGATCGTCGGAGGAGAGCAGCATCTCCCGGTCCTGTTTCGCAATCAGACCGGAATCGACCCCGCGATCGAGGAATTCCAGCAGAAAATCGTAGTAGCCGCCCGCATTCAGAAGCCCGCACGGCTTGCGGATGTAGCCGAGCTTGAACCGGCTGAAGGCATCGAAGAGTTCGTCGAGCGTACCGAAGCCGCCGGGCAGCGCGACCACCGCGTCGGCGAGTTCGAGCATCACCTCCTTGCGTTCGGCAAGTGACTCCACCTCGATGGTCCGGGTGAGGCCCGGCTGAAGCTGTTCCCGGGGAACTCCGCGGGATAGACGCCGATCGCCTCGCCCCCGTTGCCCAGCACCGCCTCCGCCAGCGACTGCATCGTGCCGGTGCCGGAGCCGCCGTAGACCAGCCCGATGTTCCGCTCGGCCAGAATCCGCCCGAATTCGGCGGCGACGTCGGCATAGAGCGGATGGTGTCCGAAGGAAGAGGCGCAGTAGACCGCTACCCGGCGGGTCGAAGAGACATCGCAATACATTGTTTCACCTCGTTTCGCGGACCAGTTCGCCCGCATGGTAGGAACTTCGCACCAGAGGAGCGCTCGCCACCGCCCGGAATCCGAGTTCACGGGCGAACGCGCCGTACGCCTCGAACTCCTCCGGCGTCACGTAGCGCGCCAGCGGCCAGTGCGCCGCCGAAGGAGGCAGATACTGCCCGATCGTCACGATCGACACTCCGGCCTCCCGCAGATCGCGCAGCGTCCGGCGCACCTCCCCGTCGTTCTCGCCCAGCCCCAGCATCAGCCCGGACTTGACCGGGATCCCCCCCCTGCCGAAGCGGCGAAATGGAGCACCTCCAGCGAACGGCGGTAGGTCGCCCGGGTACGGATTTCCGAGGAGAGCCGTTCGACCGTCTCGACGTTGTGGTTGAACACCGCCGGACGCGCCTCCAACACCCGCCGGATCGCGGTTTCGTCGCCGTTGAAATCCGGAGTGAGCACCTCGGTTTCCGCCTCCGGCAGACGGCGGCGGAGCTCCTCGATCACGGCGGCGAAACAGCCCGCGCCGCCGTCCGGGAGATCGTCGCGGGTGACGCTGGTAACCACCACGTAGCGGAGTTTGAGCCGCACCGCCGCCTCCGCCAGTCGGAGCGCTTCATCCGGCTCCGGAGGTTCCGGGTGCGGATCGTGGCCGATCGCACAGAATTTGCAGTTGCGCGTGCAGTTGCGCCCCATGATGAGAAAGGTCGCGGTGCCGTGGCAGAAGCATTCGCCCAGATTGGGGCACATCGCCCCGGAACAGACCGTATTGAGCCGGAGATCCTGTAAAATCGCACTCACCTCTCCGGCACCGTTGGCGCCGACCCGCACCCGAATCCACTCCGGCAGACGCGGCCGGACCGGTTTCCCCTCAACCTGCATCGAATCGCCTTTCCCGGCAGGCGGCGCGCCGCGCCGCACCGCCGCTTATCTGCCGCAGTCGGAAATCACGATCGCCGCATTCGAACCGCCGAAAGCGAAACTGTTCGACAGCCCGTGTCGGATCGTCGTGCCGGTGCGGCATTCGCGGACAAGATCCGCCCAGCCGAATTCCGGATCGGGATTCTCCAGATTGATCGAAGGCGAAAGGAAGTGCCGTTCCAGCATCAGCGAGGTGAAGATCACCTCCGCCGCACCGGTCGCACCGACCATGTGCCCGGTCTGCGATTTGGTGCTGTTGATCGCCGCCTTGTCGCCGAGCACCCGCCGGATCGCATCCAGTTCGACCGGATCCCCACCGGAGTCCCGGTACCGTGGGTGTTGACATACCCGATGTCCGCCGCGCTCAAACCGGCGTCGGCGATCGCGTCGCGCATCACCGCCGCCGATGCGGCCGCATCCGGCACGACCATGTCATGCGCATTGCTGTTGGCTGCAATGCCGGAGATTTCGCTGATCGGCCGCACGCCGCGCGCCCGGCAGCTGCGCTCGGACTCCAGCACCACGTAGGCGGCACCCGCCGCCAGCACGAATCCGTCGCGGTCGCGGTCGAAGGGGCGGCTCGCCCGCTCCGGCGTCTCATTGTATTTGTGCGACAGCGCCCGGCAGGCACAGAAACCGAGCGCCTGCACCCAGTCGATCTGCTCGGCGCCGCCGGCGAGCACGATGTCGTACTGCCCGGAACGGATCAGCCGGGTGCCGACCAGAATCGAAAGCGCACTGCTGGCACAGGCGGCGGAGATATCGTAGGACTCACCGGTAATTCCGAAGATGAGCGACAAATTGGAGATCGCCGACGACGGCATCACCCGCGGAACCGAATAGGGACTCACGTTGCGGAGGCGGTAATCGGTGCGGATATATTTATCCGCCTCGTTGAACACCTCGATGTAGTTGCTTCCGGCCACTCCGCCGATGATGGCGATGCGCCGTTCGCGCAGCTCCTCCAGCGGCAGCCCGCCTCGGCGAACGCCTCTTGTGCGGCGATCACCGACATCACACCAACCGGCGGGCAGAACCGCAGTTTCTTGCGGTCAATGAGTTCAGTCTCCAGCGGTCCCTGCACCAGCCCGCCGACTTCGCAGCTGAGCTTGTGTTCGACGAAATCCGGCACCCGACCGACTCCGCATTTTCCGGCCCGGAGAGCCACCTCGTTGGCCGCCAGATCGTTTCCGATCGGCGTAATCAACCCGCGTCCTGTGATAAAAGCTCTTTCCATGAGTCCTCTGCAAACTATCCGGCAAACCGCCTTTCATTAACCGTCTGTTCGTAAAAACCGGGTTAATATAGACCTGCTTTCGGCCTTTTTCTACTGCCGAAAGATGAAAAAATGTGTGGAATATTCGGAAGAATGGTGTTATATTCCCGACGAATACACAATCAAATGCAATTTTTCAGATGGCACTTCTTTCGGTAAACAATCTCTGCATCGACTTTCTCTCCGGCGGACGGCGCCTGCCGGTGGTTACCGGCGTCTCCTTTGCCGTCGAACGCGGAAAAATCCTCGCGCTGGTCGGGGAATCCGGCTGCGGCAAAAGCATCAGCTGCCTCGCCATCACCCGACTGCTTCCCTCGCCTCCCGCCCTTCCCTCCGCGGATTCGATCGAGTTCGAAACCGACGGGGGAGACGGTCGACCTTTTCCGGCTTCCGCCGCGAAAGCTCCGGAAATTCCGGGGAGGGCGGATCGCCTACATCTTTCAGGAGCCATCGGTCTCGCTCAATCCGGTGTTCCGCATCGGCGCACAGATCGCCGAGGTAATCGAACTGCACCGCCCGGAGGTGACCGACATTCGCGGCGAGGTGATCGAACTGCTTCGACAGGTGGGGATTTCCGCGCCGGAGAGCCGGATCGACGCTTTCCCGCATGAACTTTCCGGCGGCATGCAGCAACGGGTGATGATCGCCATGGCGCTGGCGGGGAATCCGGAGCTGCTGATCGCGGACGAGCCGACCACCGCGCTGGACGTCACCATTCAGGCACAGATTCTTGAACTCGTCGACCGCCTCCGCCGCGAACGGAACATGGCGGTCATCCTGGTCACTCACAACCTCGGCATCGTCGCGCAGCTCGCCGACTTCGTCGCGGTAATGTACGCCGGAAACCTGGTTGAATACGCTCCGGCGCGCGAACTCATCGATCATCCCCGCCATCCTTACACGCGGGCCCTGCTCGCCGCCGTGCCGAAGCTCGGCGGCGAAGGTGGGCGGCTCTCGACCATTCCGGGGCACGTCCCTTCGCCTGGCGAATTTCCGGGCGGCTGCCGTTTTTTCGACCGGTGTGCCCGCGCCAGATCGCTTCCGGCGACGCTCTCCGCCCGGTGCTGCTCAGGGCAGCCGCCGCTTCAGGAAATCGCGACGGGGCACCGATGCGCCTGTATCGCCCCTCTGCCGCAGGAAGAGGCCTGAGCAAATGGATAAAACGTTCTATTGCCTGCTCGGCGCCCTGACCGCCACCGCCGCCGCCACCGTCGCGGTCATCTCCACATACGATGCGCCGGCTCCGCAGCAGGACGGCGACAGCTCCGCGCGGGTTCGGATGATCTGGCAGCTCCGCACCCGCGCAAACAGCCTGATTGAATCGCAGAACTATCCGGTGGCGCTGCTGGTGCTCAACCGTCTCTCCCGTCTGGAGCCGGGAAACGCCTCCTTCCAGCGGCTGCTGGTGCGGGTGCTCTATGAAACCGGTCGGAACGACGACGCCATCCTCATCTGCCGGAAGCTGCTCGCAGGCAATCCGGACAACGCCACGAGCCGAAACAACCTCGGTGTGCTCCTGACGGCCAGCGGCAGCTTCGAAGCGGGAATCAAAGAGCTGCAGAAGGCACATTCCCTCGCTCCTGACAATGAATTCATCGACTACAATCTGAGCCGGGCCTATCAGGCTCTCGGCAACCTGCCGGAAGCCCGCATCTGCTTCGCCCGCGCCAGCCGCAACCGAAAACAGATGCTGACCGTCGCCCCCCTGACCTCATCGCCGTTCCCCGCGCGGAATGGCGGGCGCCGGAAAAATCCCAGGAGGACCCCGCACCATGAGCAAGATCAAAGTGATGGATGAACAGCTCAGCAACCGGATCGCGGCCGGGGAGGTGATCGAACGCCCCGCATCGGTGGTCAAGGAACTGGTGGAAAACGCCATCGACGCCGGAGCCACCCACATCCGCATCGAGATCGAACGGGCCGGTTCGCGGCTGATCAGCGTCTCCGACAACGGCTCCGGAATGGATGCCGACGACGCGCTGCTCTGCATCGAGCCGCACGGGACCAGCAAGATCTTCACCGCAGAGGACATCGACCGGATCACCACTCTGGGATTCCGCGGCGAGGCGCTTCCCTTCGATCGCCTCGATCAGCAGATTCACCATTCTCACCCGCACGGCGGAAATGCTCGAGGGCACCCGGGTCCGGATCGAGGGGGGAGACTGCTTGAAGCCGCTCCTGCCGGCTGTGCGGCCGGCACCGTCATGCAGGTGCGTGATCTCTTCTTCAACACTCCCGCCCGAAAAAGTTCCTCAAATCTCCGGCGACTGAGGCGCATCACATCGAAGAGACCGTTCTCGGGCTGGCGCTTCCCCGACCTGAGGTGGGGTTCGAACTGCGGATCGACGGGCGGACCGCATTCCGCTCCCCCCGCGGCGCCGACGCCAGAAGCGCGACTGCGGGAGCTCTTCGGCCGCCCCTTCGTCGAAAACCTGTGGCCGGTCAACCATACCGAATCGGGCATCACCATCACCGGATTCACCGCCGCGCCGGGCTTCACCCGCAACTCCCGGCGGGAACAGCGGACCTTCGTCAACGGACGGGCGGTCGAATCTGCCGCGATCTACCGGGGGATCCGCGACGGCTACGCGACGCTCACCGAGAGCGGCAGATATGCGCCAGCGGTGCTCTTTCTCACCCTTGCGCCGGAGGAGGTGGATGTCAACGTGCATCCGGCCAAGCGGGAGATCCGCTTCAAGCATGAATTCGCGGTCACCCGGGCGGTGACCGCCGCGATCGGCAACGCGCTGAAACGCTCGCGGGAAGTTCCGCCCGCACAGGTCGTCAGCGAATCGTCGCTTCCGCTCGACGGCAGGGTGCCGCTGCGGCTGCTCCTCGACAGTGCAGGAGTCCATTATCAGCCGAAGGCGACGCAGCAGCCGACGCTGAATCTGGATGGTCCCGGCGCGGATCGGGAAGACGCTTTGCCGGACGCCGCCCCGACCGAAACGCTGTTCCTGACCGCCCCCCCCGCAGGCGGATCATACCGGATTGCGCCGTTCCGGAAACGCCGCTTCCAGAAGCGGAGAGCGCCGCCCCGGAAGTGTGCGCCGGAGAAGAGGCCTCTTCACCCGCCCCGGCGGCGGAACCCGTCGTTCCACCGGAGCCGTTCCCGGCAGCGGCCGGAGCCGCGCCGTTCAACGGCGACTGGCCGGAAGAGGTGCTGGGCATTCTGGATCGCACCTACATCCTCGCTTCGGGGCGGCGGGGACTGGTGATGATCGACCAGCACGCGGCGCATGAACGGATCATGTTCGAGAAACTGCTGGATGAGGCGAAAGGGAACCGCGCCCCTACGCAGGCGCTGCTGCTGCCGCAGACACTGGAGCTGCCGCAGCCGATGTGCTCGCTTCTGCTCCGTTACCGCAAGCTCTTTGAAATGCTCGGCTTCGACATCGAGCCTATGGGCAGCAACACCGTGATGCTCAACGGGCTGCCCGCCTCGATGGTGACGCACCGCCCGCTGGAGGAGCTGATTCCGGACATGTTGCAGGAATTGCTGGAGAACCAAGGGGATAAAATTCCGGTGGAACTCGAATACGTCGCCCGGGCCGCCTGCCGGGCGGCGATCAAGGACACACGACGAGCTGACGCCGGAACTGGCGAAGGAGCTGCTGCACCGGCTCGGAGAATGCCGACAGGGAACGCTTTGTCCGCATGGGCGGCCGACGATGGTGACCATTTCCTACCGCGAGATCGAGAAACGGTTCGGCCGTCGTTGAGGAAAAATGCAAACTTTTTCGCGTTTTGAGCTTGCAAACGCCGATTCCAGGGATATATTTAAAGACGTTGCAAAACAAGTGCACCCATAGCTCAATTGGATAGAGCGTCTGGCTACGGACCAGAAGGTTAGGGGTTCAAATCCCTTTGGGTGTACCATTTTTTGTATCTGCACCCATAGCTCAATTGGATAGAGCGTCTGGCTACGGACCAGAAGGTTAGGGGTTCAAATCCCTTTGGGTGTACCATTTCAGAAGTTTCAGGCGGCCGGAGTTCCGGCCGTTTTTCCTTTCGCGGCACCGCCCACTACGGCTGACAGCGCAATTCAGCGCTCCGAATCCCCCCACGGAATGAACAGAATATGACCGGATCTCCTGCCGTTGTCGTTCCGCCAGGAGAACACTCGGTAGAGAAAACTCCAGTGAGTGCGGCCGGGAGAGCGTTTGACGCTGAGGAAGGGCGGATACAGATATTCGCTCGATTCCCCGTCATGCTTCTCGCGGTAGAGGAAGCCGAGAATCCGCAGATCGCTCCGGTCGCCCTCCCGCCGCACAATGACACTGCCCAGCCCGAACTGCCCCCAGTACCGGTCGCCGAACCGCTCGTACCACGAGGTCAGTCCGCAGAGGGTCCGGTGTTCGGCGAAATCGACCTCCGTGCAGAAGCGCTTCGCCAGAAGTTCCCGCCAGGCGGCGACCGCCTCCGCCGTTTCCGGCGGCGGCATTTCGATAGCGAGCGCGGCGGCGTACTCCGCGATCTTCCGCTGCTCCGAAGCGACCGTTTCCCGCTGTTTCCTCTCCTGTTCCCCGCGGCCGCCGGAATTCCGGGCGGCCAGCGCCCGCTCCAGCCGGATCAACGCCTGTCGCAGCTGATCCAGCGTATTGCCGTCGGCCTCCGGCCGCCAGATCCGGGAAACGCCGCTCTCCTGAAATGCGAGCAGGATACCGAAGTAGCTCCTTTCGTCTTCCAGCGTCACACAGCGCACTTTCCGGCCGTCCGTGAAGCTTCTGCCGAACGGGGTGTAACCGTTGTTCGGCAGTACCGTGGCCCGTTCTCCGGATTCAAACCGTCTGATCTGCAGAATCGGCGAGGGCGGAAACGGGCTGTATCTGCTCCAGGAGACCAGCGGCCAGACCTGCCATCTCCGGACACTCCCCTCGCGGCTCTCATAGCGGATGAGACCGAGCAGGGCCCGCCAGAGCAGACGCTTGTCGGTTCGCTCCTGATGGAAAAGCTCCAGCAAACCGATCTCGAACTTTTCCGGCCCGGAGGTGCAGTAGTATATCGGGAAAAACCGTGCCGGAGTGTCTCATTGCGGTTCTGCCACCAGACCGGACCGAACTGCCGCAAACGCTCCGGATAGCAGCCGAACAGCGGAAACACGCCGAACTCACCGCCGCCGGAGTTCCACCAGACCGGGCCGGCCATGAAAAACTCCCGGAGCTTCCAGACGACGGGGAATACGCCGAAGCTCCCGCTTTCGGAGTTCCACCACACCGGACCGTGCAGTTGAAAGTCGCCGAGCTTCCAGCTCAACGGGAACAGGCCGAAGTTTCCGTTTCCGGAGTTCCACCACACCGGCCCTGCCATGCAAAACTCCCGGAGCCTCCAGACGGCGGGGAATACGCCGAAACTCCCGTTTTCGGAGTTCCACCACACCGGGCCGTGCAGCTGAAAGTCGTCGAGCTTCCAGCTCAACGGAAACAGGCCGAAGTTTCCGTTTCCGGAGTTCCACCACACCGGACCGTACAGCTGGAAGGGCGGAACATGCCAGGCGACGGGAAACAGGCCGAACTCCTCCCCCGACCGCCAGACCGGACCGGCAAACCAGACGCGTCCGCTCTTCCAGTACGCCGCGGGGAAGAGGAAAAAGTAACGATGCGGGCCGGTCCGCCAGACGAACGGGCCGATATAGTGAAATTTACCGGTGTGGAACAGCGGAAACATGCCGCAGGCTCCCCTGCCCCAGTAGGCCGAAAGCGCCCAGCCGCCGTTCGCATCCCAGCCGGAAAGCGGCCAGAGTACCGCGGCGGAATCCTGATCCTGATGGTAGAAGGGGCGCACCGCGAAGCCGCGGCTGTCCAGATCGAAAAACGGCCAGAGTACCGAAGTGAGATCGTCACAGTGGTAATAGAGCGGCCAGAGGTTGACGGTTTCGCGGTCGAAACGGATTTCCATCTCCTTCCCGGCGGGAGAGCTGCGCAATGCGCGGCTGCCGCTGACGCAGCCCGCGCCCGCGAGCAGGAGAAATGCGAGGCAGAAAACCGACAGGACGGTTGACAATTTCATCGAGAAACTCCGGGTTCGTTTCACTGACAATGTGGAACTATACTCCCGCCGCCCGTTTTTTCAAGTCGGAATTCCGAAGAACCGGAGGCGTCCCCGGCCGCGGCACGATGAAACGCACCGCGCCGCTTCCGGCCGGAATCCGGTTGCTTCACTCGATTTTCAACTGGTTGTACATGCCGGGGAATTTGCCGTTTCCAATCCCCTCCCCCCAGGCGAGAAATCCATCGCGGATCAGGCCGTCACTGCTGTTGACCAGCAGCGAAAATCCATGGACCTGCCCGGATTCAAGCGAAGCGACACCGAAGACCGCCGCGGGAATCTGGAGGTTGTAGAGGGTCTTCCGCCCCCGGCGCTGAACGGAGCCTTCGGGGACCGGCTGTTTCGCGAACTGACAGGAAACGGTATGAATTCCGCTTTTTCCATTGCACAACGCCAGAAGATACTCGGAGAATTTCCGGCCGTGTTTTTCCCCGGGGAACGGCCCTGAACGGCGATCTGCAGGGAATCCCCCTTCCACGACTCGGGCAAGGTGTAGTTGCAAAAATGGTTCTGATCCTCGACCTCCACGGTCAGATGCAGAGCTTCCCGGGTATGGCGGAGTCGGAATCTCGCCGTGATCTCCGCCTTCGCCGGACCGTTGAGCAACGGCTCCCAGTCGGAGACGGCAATCCACTCCCGGTGCGGCAGGCGGAGAGTTGCACCGACTCCGGCAATGCGGATCGAATACGCGGTGCGGTCCGCATTCCCGCAGCGGTCGGCCAGCCGGATGTGATGAAACACCCGTGGTTTCGCCTTCGAACTGAAGTCGAGCGTGAAGGAAAACGGCAGACGCGTCCGCCCCTGCACCAGACGACGACGGGAATCGAAACCGGAAACGGTCACCCCTTCCGGCAGTTCCAGAACCGGCTCAAACGCGACGGGCCGATCGGAGAAGTTGTTGATCATCAGCTCCAGTTTTACCCGGCCCGGTTCCGACAGCGTACTGCCGAGCTGGGAGTACGGCAGAGGAACGTCGTGCATGGACTGGATCACCAGCGGTTTCGTGGAACGGGGCTTCCGGTCGAACCGTTTCGCCAGCTGATAAAGTTCCATCGAACGGGTCCGCGTCTCCAGAAACGCGGATGCGGCCGACAACGGCAGCTCCAGATAGACGAGCCCCTCCTCCAGCGGCAGCACACGGTCCGTCAGCATGAGACGCCGCCCGTCGATGCCCCGGACCGCGGCAACCGGCAACCCCTCCGGCAGAGTCACCCGGCCGCCCTTCCCGGAATAGACCGCCGCCACCAGATTCTTCCCGTCGGAAAAGACACGCGCACGGTCCGCATTGATCTTCAGGTCTCCGACATACTCCCGGTGTTCCAGTTCGCGGATCAGATGGCAGTAGGCCGCCAGCTGGCGCAGAGGCCGGTAATAGCGATCCGTGATGCCGTGGTTGGCGCCCTGTTCGAACCGATATTTGTAGGAGAAGGGAAAGAACTTCTCCGCACCGAGTGCCCGAAACTCCACCGCCTTGCCGACGATGTTCGCAGCACACTCCATGCTCTTCTGTTTCGGCGGTCGGACGGTGCCGAATTTCCACGGACGCCCGCATTCGGTGATCCAGTAAAGGAATGCCCGCGCGTTCCGGAACCGTCCGCAGCTCCTCGCGCCGCATGAAATCGACGTAATCCAGAACCCGGAGCACTCCGGTGTAGTTGTGGAAACTGATCGCGTCGGAAACCTCGGCGAGCCCGTTTTCCAGACAGAGCCGGTAGTAGTTCTCCCCGCGGAGCGGATTCGCGAAACTGCCGCCGATCACCGGGAGGAAAATCCCCGCAGCGCCAGAGCGGTCGAAAGCATCTTCACCGTCGAAGCGAAATATTCCGGCGGCAGGGAGTGGCCGAAGATGTTGTCCGGTTCATTCCAGCTTTCGAACGCATGAATGGGTTCCCGGTACTGCCGGGCGATTTCGACGATCTGATCCCCGGCGGCCAGCAGATCGGCGGCAAAGGGAATGGTTCCCGGAGCATGCCGGTTGCGGGTTCGCGGTGTTTCGGGGAAGCGATTCCACGCCGGAGTCTGATGAAATGTCTCCAGATAACGCAGGCCGGCATCGGCTCCGAAACGGCGATAACGATCCGCCCGATCCTTCAGCTGCACCACCCCCCGCCGCGGCGAAATCTGTGCAAGATGAAGCCGGTCCCGGCTCCAGACAATGCCGTTGCGGCGCAGAATGCGCATATGCTGTTTCATCTGTTCCGGGGTCTGCGGAGGCGGCCCCCAGCTGGTGAAAAAAGCATCCATGCAGAAATAGGGATCCGGATTTTTCCGCCGGGCGCCGGTCGACGACAATCGAACCGGGATCCTCCCCGATCACCGGACAGCTGATCTCGTAATACCCGGTTTCCGCGGGAGCCGGGATCGACACCTCGCCGCTCTCCGGGTCATACGCTGCCGTTCCCTCCTGTACGAGTCCGCCTGAATAATCGGTAATGCGATATTTCAGAAGCTCCGCCACCGGAGATGTCAGCGGAGCGACCAGCCGGAACCGGATTGGCGCCCGCGTACCCGATTCCACAAAATTGTCGAAGAGATCGTCCTGCACTGCGGTGTAACGCACCGCCGCCGGATTCTCCATCCGGAGAGACAAGTCCCGAATCTGCACGGCGGCAACCGGTTCCGACAACTGCATCTTCTGCACGACAATGGCCAACTCTCTCAATGGCGCGTTCCACTGTCCGTTGCGCGCGCCGCCCCAGAAGGTCTTCGAGGCGGCAACCGGAACGCTGACCTGCTGCCACTGCTCCGGATTTCCGGAGAGCCGCCGTCCGATCTGAAATGTCTGCTTCGTTTCGTCGACGAACCGGAGATGAATGGCACGCGCCCCGGTCTTCACTTCGAAGGAGACCTGAGAAACATCAGCCTGAATCGGCCGCGCCGCACCGACGTAGTTGCCGCCTCCGGAAAAATCGGCATTCAGCTGGAGGGAATCGTTTTCCAGCTCAATGGAACCGCGGGCTCCGGGAAATTCCCGCCCCTCCAGAAAACGCCATTGCCGAAATCCGGAGGAAAAAGGAAGCGGAACTTCCATCGCCGCGACAACAGCGCTGACTGCCCAGATGAGTAAAGTCCATTTCATTTTCACATCGGGACTCCTTTTTTTCAACGCGGGATTCTGACGCCGGCGGCAGTACCGACATTCTGGATTTTCAGCGGAGAAGCGAACAGTTCCGCCGAACCCATGCTGGCGACATGCCCGTCGGCCATGACGAGATTGGCCCGGTTTGCATGACGCAGGCCGATTAAAAAAGCCGTATTTTTGGCGTCGATATGAAGATAACTGTACTCTCCCCCCGAGCTGCGACTGATTGGTGTTGACCGCGGCGGAGACAACCACCACATCGGCCAGCAGGCTGAAATCACTGAACCCTTTCATCCTGCTGCTGTTGAGATAGAAGATGTTGACGGTATCGGTGCTGATCCATGGATAACCGAAATGAGACGTCAGCTCGTTGTCATCGCGCCAGAGAGAAGTATAGGCATTATTCCGAGCGAGAAAATAGGTTGGATTGATGACTCCATAGGTTCGTCGCGACGTCTCGGCCGCGGTGCCGTATGTCCGCGGATCCGGGGCGCTGGGACAGGTTGCGATCTTGCTGTAATAACTGCCGACCACCGTAGTCTGTTTGGCCGCTTTTACAATGCTGTTGTCAAAACTGCCGAAAAAACTGACCCAGGTGAACGCCACACCGGAATGCATCACCGGCATCAGCCCGGCGTTGTCATGAGAATACGCACTGTAGGCCAGTCCGCAGGATTTCAGATTGCTGGTACAGCGGATCGCCCGCGCCTTTTCCCGGGCGGCATTCAGCGCCGGCAGCAGCATGGCCGCCAGGATGGCGATGATTGCAATTACGATAAGCAATTCTATAAGAGTGAACAAGCGGGGAAAGTTGTTCTGAAAGCCTCCGGAACGTGAAAGTGCCAGTCCGTACCTGGGGCGAGTTGAGCGTTGAAGTAGATTGTTCATTTTCTTCTCCTGTGAGTTATGGTTCCGTACTTTTTACGAACGAGAAGCGTGGAATGGAAGGTCGCTGTCTGCAACGGTGCGTCCGGGCGAAGCAAGCGGTTCAACGTCATATCCACCAGAGCACGGCAGATCTCCGGCACCGGCTGGGCCCAGACAGTCAGCGGAACGGGGTAGAAGCGACAGAGTGCAAGATCGCTGATCGTCGCGACCTTGACATCACCGGGAATGGAGAGTCCGGCATCGCGGATCGCCTGACAGCAGCCGAAAACTTTGTTGATGTTGTGGACAATCAAACCGTCGAAAGCATGCGGTTCCCAGCGGAGCCGTTCCGCCACGGCCCGGTAGGCGGCCTCCTGGGAATCCTCGCAGGGGACCGCGTTGTCCCCCCCGATGGGAAGATTTCCGGCCCGGAGTGCCGCCCGGAAAAATTCCGCGCAGGGGGTATTCCGCCCGTCGATGAGTTCCGGAGCACAGCCGCCGACCATGCCGATTTTACGGCATCCGCGTTCGATCAGATGTTCCGCCAGCACCCGGTATCCCTCCTCGATATCCAGCAGGAGGGGTGTCAAAAACGCCCACCGCATCCGCCGTGGTGCTGCGGCAGATCAGCGGCAGCCGGTTCCGCCGTATCATCTCGTATTGAGCAGCACACTCCCCGGGATTGTACTGCATGGCGATCATCGCGTCGATTTCGTGATGCAGAAGTGCATCCAGTGCGGCAGATTCCTTCTCCGGCCGGTTGTGGCAGATGAATGGCCGCAGCGTATAACCGTTTTCGAAAAGCTCCTGATCCAGCCGTTCAATGTACTCGGCAAACACTCCGTCGAACACATTCGGCACCAGCAGTCCCACGGTCCGGGTAGCTCCGGAGGCGAGGATGCTGGCCGGGCGGTTCACCACGTAACCAAGCTGCCGGGCCGTCTCCCGAATCCGCGTGCAGATGTCCTGACTGACCCGGTTCGGCCGGTTGTTCAACACCCGCGAAACAGTCGAAATGTCACAGCCGACCTTCGCTGCTATATCTTTCAATGTCGTCACAAAAAGAACCCTTCTTTTTCAATGAACAAGCGCTTGTTCATCATTAATTATACCTGATAAAACACTTCTTGTCAAGATGAGGAAATAAAAAAATGGAAAAATTACAACTGCCGAAAATTGTAAAAGGAGAATGCCTCCCTCGAACAGTTTTCATGGAGAGAACGGCTGTGTTCCGAAAACTCCCAGAAACGATTCCCGGTCGCGCTGATGGAGCCGACCCGCCGTAAATTCCGTACCTATGAGACTCCCGGCCGGCAAACGTTCGACGGCATTCCGCCGGAAAATCGCCGATCGTCGTTGCGTCATCCGGAATGTGTGTTATATTGTGTCCCGGAACAAACCGTACCGGGAAAACATGAAACCTTCCAATTGAGAGGAGCCCTGTCATGGAATATCGTCAAATCGGCAGAACCGGACTGCAGGCCGGCGTGGTCGGCCTCGGATGCGAACATCTCGACGGCAAACCGTACGCCGTCGTCGAAGAAACGATCCACGCGGCACTGGACAACGGCATCAATCTCATGGACCTCTTCATGCCCGGTGAGGAGGTGCGTTCGAACATCGGCCGGGCCCTCGCCGGACGGCGCGACAGGATGATGATTCAGGGGCACATCTGCTCGGTGGACCTGAACCAGCAGTACGACATCAGCCGCGATCCTGCCGTTTGCAGACGCTACTTCGAAACGCTGCTTCGCTGTCTCAGAACCGACTACATCGACTTCGGCATGCTCTTCTTCGTCGATTCGGCGGCGGACTATTCGGCGGCGTTCGAGTCGGACATTCTGGAGTACGCGCAGGATCTGAAACGCCGCGGCGTCATCCGGGCGATCGGCGCAAGCTCCCACAACCCGGTGACGGCACGGCGGATCGTCGAGAGCGGCGTGGTGGATCTGCTGATGTTCAGCATCAACCCCGCCTTCGACATGATGCCGCCCGATTCCGAGCTGGAGAAGATGATCGGAGCTCCCGGCGAACTCATGACCGGCATGAATCCGGTCCGGGCGGAGCTCTACCGGCTCTGCGAACAGCGCGGCGTCGGAATCACGGTGATGAAATCGCTCGGAGCGGGCAAGCTGATCTCGCCGGAACATACACCGTTCTGCAAGCCGCTGACCGTCGGCCAGTGCATCCACTATGCGCTGACCCGTCCGGCGGTGGTTTCGGCGCTGGTCGGCTGCTGCTCGGCGGCGCAGGTCCGGGAAGCGGTCGGATATCTGGAACTCCCCGACGCCGAACGCGACTACGCGCCGATCGTCGGCAGCCGCCGCAACGATTTCAAGGGGAACTGCGTCTACTGCAACCACTGCCGTCCCTGTCCGGCCGGAATCGACATCGCCGCGGTCAACAAATATCTCGACATCGCGAAACTGGAGGAATCGGCGATTCCGCCGAGCATCGCGCAGCACTACCGGGCGCTGGAACACACCGCGTCGGAGTGCATCGGCTGCGGAAGCTGCGAAAAGCGCTGCCCCTTCGACGTTCCCGTGATCGAAAACATGCAGCTGGCGGCCCGGCTGTTCGGCTGCTGATCCTCCGGGGAACCCGTCGGATTCGCGGCGGGGAAAAATTTCCGCAGAATCCGGAATCCGCGGTGGAAATCCCGCTCCGCAGCGTTATGTTATCAGCATGACCGTCAGCTATTACATCGCCGCTGCCGCCGCCGTCGCGGCGGCGGTTCCGTTCGCCGCCGCCGGATATGCGGTCCGCAGACCGCTCCCGGAACGGGCGGCTCGCGCCGTCGTCTTCGGCACCGCTGCGCTGTTCGCCCTCGTCTACTGGGCGCTCGGAATGCTCAAATACCGCGCCGATCTCTTCGGGCTGTGGGACTTCGGCATCTACGACTCCATGCTCCATATCGCCGCGCAGGGCGGCGGGCTGCTGCGGGATTTCCGCGGCGGCGCCTTCGACCACTTCTCCCCGGCGGCGCTGCTGCTCCTCCCCGGCTATCTGCTGTGGGATTCTCCGCACTGGCTGATCGCCTTCCAGCCGTTCGCGATGGCCGCCGCCGCGATTCCGCTCTATTTCGCCGGACTCCGGCTGCTCCGCAATCCGGCGTATGCCGCGCTCCCGCCGCTGCTCTACCTCTTCAACCCCTACTTCGCCCGGCTGGCACTCTTCGATTTCCACATCGAATGCCTCTTCCCGCTCTGGTTCGCGCTCGGGTTCCTCGCCTGGACCAGACATCGGATGCGGTGGTTTCTCTTCTGGATGCTGACCCCTGCCGCTGCTCAAGGAGGATTTCGTCATTCCGCTCGGCGCCGCCGGGCTGTGGATGCTTTCGCTGCACGGAAAACGCCGGGCAGGCGTGCTCTGCCTCGCCGGAGCGCTCTTCTGGACCTTCTTCATCCTGAAAATCCACTTTCCGCTGCTGGTCAGGGCGGACTACTGGCACTACGGAAGATACGAGCTCTTCGCTCCGACCCTCTCCGGCACGCTCGCCAACTTCGGCACCATGCTTGCCCGATTGGTTCAGCCGCACGTTCCGGCGGTGTTGCTGAGCGTGCTGCTCCCCTTCGCCTTCCTCCCCCTCCTCTCCTGGCGGGGAATGATTCTGCTGGTGTTGCCGACGCTCGGAATTCAGCTGGTCAGCGCTTTCGACCAGCAGCAGCTTCTCTTCAGCCACTACGCCTCGGCGCTGGTCGGCGTCCTGCCCGCGGCGACCATCCTCGGCTCCGACAGCTCCGCATTCTCTTGCGGAAGAAAAAGCTCACCCGGTACACCGGCGCCGCAGCCGGGGCCGCGCTCGGCATCATGCTGGCCGCCCACATTCTCTTCGCCGACCTGCCGCAGAACCGCTACTACATCCATCTGGCCGGATACGACACCGCCCGGGGCGGCTCGCTGCTCTCCATTCCGTTCTCGGCGGAGCGGCGGACTGAGCTGAAAGGGAAACTGCGGAACGCCGCAGAACTGAAGAGAGTCACCGACCGGATTCCCGACAATGCGACTGTGGTGGCACAGAACGAAACCGGCCTGAAACTGCTCCGACGCTGCCGTGTCTTCAACGTTCCCGGTCCGGAAAAGGCCGATTTCTACCTCTTTGACCGGGAAAATTTCCACCGCTACGAATCGCCGGAAGAGCTTAACGCTCTCTTGATGCGGCTGCTCCGTGATCCATCCTACCGGTTCGAACGGTATGGGAAAGGCATTCTGCTCTTCCGAAAAATCTCCGCTCCGGTCAGAATGAAACGCTGACGTCGCCGGAGATCTTCGTCGGCGGATCCATCAGCACGATTCCGGCCGGGCAGCTCCAGTTGCGTTCCCAGGTGCGGAGCAGCAGCGGATCGGTCGGCTCCCCCACGGATTGAGATCGATGATGAGAATGTCTCCGGAAGCGGTAAAATAGATATCCATCACCAGCGTCTTGACCGGCAGCAGCCAGGAGATGCCGCGCACGAAATCCTCGGCCTTCTCCCAGAGCTTTTCCCGGATTCCCTCAAGCCGCCGGAAGTGGCGGTCCAGATTGTACTGGCTCATCGCCACCAGCCGCCCCTCCCAGAGAAAGAGCCGGAACTCCCGGGTCCGGTTCATCCGGCGGAAGGGACGCAGACAGATGTACTCCACCTCGCCCCGCCGGGCGGATTCCCGCACCTTCTCGCTGCGGACAAGGTACTTCCACGCACTTTCCGGCGAAAAAACTGCGCCGCGCTTTCCGGCAAAACGCTCGGTATCGGTCGGGGCACAGCGGTCCACCGAGACGAAACAGTTGCCGGGAATCGCCGCCATCGGCTGACGCAAATCCTCAATCACCCGCTTCACCGCCGGATTGCGCCCCTCCTCCTCCCGATCGAAATCTCCGCCGGCAATCAGAATGTTCAGCGCATCCTTGCGCAGCTTGACAAAGGTGGTCAGAAAGGTGTGCCCCGCCAGGACAGGATACCAGACCGGAGTACGAAGAAAATCAAGTTCGGCATCTTTCATCGGGAATTCTCCTCGTTAAAATCGGAACCGCTGCGTTCCAGCCGGGTCGCGGCAATCATCCAGTAGATCACCAGCCCGATCATGAACACGGTGCTGTAACTGAAAAAGGGCAGATCCAACGCGGGGAAACAACCAGCAACCAGCATCACCGGGAATCCGGCGTAGACACCCACCTTCCAGAACTGTGCAAAATTCAATACCGTTTTACGGTTCCCCAGCGAAAGCCGCGATACCCCCCGCGAAGATCAGCGTGTAAAACAACGCCAGCAGAAGAACGCCGGCGAACCGGCCGAGACTGAGCAGAAGCGCCACCGAAACGGATACCGCATCGAACAGGCTCGATACCGGCAGTTCCGGCGGTTCCTGCCGGGGCCACGAAGCGGATACCGTCACTCCGCCGGCGAGGAAATCGCACAGTTCCTTCGTAGTAAAATTCCGGAAAGTCAGCCCGATTCTCCGAAAAAGAGGCTCCGTTCCAGCAGCGGGGACTGCACTCTCTTCCTCCGGCACCGGACTCTCCTGTCCGAACTGCCAGTTCCCCGGCTCCGTCTGCCAGGCACAGCCGAGAAAACGGGGCGACCAGATCACCAGAAAATCCAGCAGCGCAATCGAATCCGGCTCCAGCCGCATTCCTTTCAAGCTCCGGCACATAACAGAGCCGCCCGTTGCCCGGTAAATCGATCGAACGCGCTTCCTCCGGGCGGAGCAGAGGCACCAGCGCCTCCGGCGTCATGCGGATCTCGGAACCGAACTCCGCCACCACCAGCCGCTCCGTTTCGTCAACCACCTTTCCCAGACGGCGCCCCTCCCCCCAGACGATGCCGGCCGTAACCAGTATGGTCATCAGAACCAGATGCCAGAGCGTGCGCCACGCAGAATTGTACCGCACCCGGAAAAGATATCCGTTCCGCAGCAGGTTCCGCGGAGCGCACTCCAGAAGCCCACCGGCTCCGGCCTTTTTACTTCCTGTTCCATTATTTTACTTTCACCCGGTGAAAATGGTGGCGTTCGCCGTAACGAATGAGCTGTTTGAGCTCCCGTTCAACCGTCCGGGCGGCTTCCGGCGTCAGCCGGTCGACGAAAAGCGTCCCTCCAGATGGTCAAGTTCATGCTGGATACACCGCCCGAGCAGACCGCCGCATTCGCACTCGATCCACTCACCATCGAGCGTCTGCGCCCGAAACACCACCGAAGTCGGACGAACCACCGGCGCAAAAAGATCCGGCAGCGAAAGGCATCCCTCGTCCCGCGATGCAAGCGTTTCCGAAGAAGCGACAATTTCCGGATTGACGACCGCAAGCGGCATCTTCGGCAGCAGCAGCCGTTCTCCCGTCGACGGAGTGTCCCCCATCGACTCCAGCGGCACATCGAAGACGACCAGCCGCAGCGACTCCCCCGCCTGCGGCGCGGCGAGCCCGATCCCCTCAAACGCCTGCATCGACTCGATCATCGACGCGGCCAGCTGCCGGATTTCCGGTGTTACCACGGGAACCGGCTTCGCCTTTTCGCGCAGAACCGGATCCCCGACAGTATGGACCACATAACGTTTCTTATTCTTGAAAAACATAGATTTTCCACTCCATGCAACACTGTGAATTAATGTACATCCCGGCGGAAACTCTGTCAACCGACGCACGGAGGAAAAAGTGAAAAACCCGGTCAGGACCGGGTCTCGGAAGCATCGCTCACATACCACTCCGGCGTAATGCCGAGGCGACCGATCTTGTAGTGGATCACCCGCGGAGAGAGCCCCAGATCGCGCGCCGCCGCCGACATGTTGCCGTTGTTGCGCTTGAGAGCTTCAACGATCAGTTCGCGTTCATAGGAGTTGACCAGCGTGTTGAACGAAGCGTTTCCTTCCGGAAGAAGCTCCGAACCGGACTCCTTGCCGGTCTGGAAGCGACGGCGGCAGATTGTAGCCGTGAATGCAGTCGTCGGTGGCGGTGAGCACCGCGCGCTCGATGCAGTTCTCCAGCTCGCGGACGTTGCCGGGCCAGTGATAGCTCATGAGCATGTTGATCGCCGGAGTCGACAGCCGCTTGACCTTCTTGCCGTAACGCAGATTGTGCTTCTCAATGAAGTGTTCGGCAAGCAGAATGATGTCACCACGCCGTTTGCACAGATCCGGCATCATGATCGGAAAGATGTTCAGCCGGTAGTAGAGGTCCTCGCGAAACTTTTTCTGCTGCATGAGCTCCTCCAGATTGCGGCTGGTCGCGGCCAGAAAACGCACGTTCGACTTCAGCTCGACATTGCTGCCCACCCGGGAAAAGGTGCGCTCCTGAATGAAACGCAGGAGCTTCACCTGGGTGGTAAGCGAGAGGTCGCCGATTTCGTCGAGAAACAGCGTCCCGCCGTCGGCGGCCTCGGCACGCCCGATCCGCCGGCTGGTGGCGCCGGTGAACGCCCCTTCTCGTGGCCGAAGAGTTCGCTCTCCACCAGATTCTCCGGCAATGCGGCGCAGTTGAGCGTCACGAAAGGCTTGTCTTTGCGGCTGGAAAGTTCCACGATCGCGCGGGCGACCAGCTCCTTGCCAGTGCCGGAGCTGCCGCGGATCAGCACCGTCGCGTCGCTCGGCGCCACCTGCCGGATCAGTTCGTAGATATTCTGCATGCAGCGGCAGTTGCCGACCAGTTTGCCGGGGTTGCCGGTGAGCATGTTGCGCAGTTTGCGGTTCTCTTCGAGCAGATTTTCCCGCTCCTCATGCTCTTTGAGGCAGACGGCAACGGCATCGGCGACGATATTGCCGATGATTTCAAGCAACGCCAGATCCCGCTCGAGATCGGTCCCCTCGACATTTTCGCGGTCGATGCTCAAGGTCCCGATCACCTGCTCCATATGGAAAATCGGCACGCAGAGGAAAGCGATCGGGTGATCCGTCTTCCGGCTTCCGGTCCGGTTCAGAAACCGGGGATCCCGCGAGATGTCAGGCACCAGATGGGGGCGGCCGGTTTCCGCTACGTGACCGGTGATTCCCTCGCCGAGATGGTAACGCCCCAGCTGCTTTTCCTCATCATCCAGCCCGTGGGACGCCTCGATGGCAAGCGTGTCACCGTGAAGCAGCGTAATCGTGCCGCGAAGCATTCCCATTCGGCGATGAAGCACCGCCAGAATCTCATTGAGCAGCGCATCCACGTTTCTCTTATGGACGACTGCGGAACTGATCTCCTGGAGTACGAGAATCTCCTGCCCGAGAGTGCCGGCCTTTGGTTTCATCTGGTATTCCTCATATTGACAGCAAACAATTCAGATCAGGCTGGCGTTGCGGATGCGGTCCACCGCCTCCGCCGTTTCCGCCCGGTCGCCGAACGCCGTCAACCGGAACCACCCTTCACCACAGGGGCCGAATCCCACTCCGGGAGTGCCGACCACCTGACAGACATTCAATAATTTATCAGCAAATTGTGCAGAATCAAGTACCCCGGGCAATTTCCACCAGATATATGGGGCATTTTTTCCTCCGAAAACCTCAAATCCGGCTCCGGTCAGGCCGGAACGGATCAACTCGGCGTTGCCCATATAATAGTCGATCACCTCACGCGACTGCTTCATTCCGGCCGGAGAGTAGACCGCCTCGGCAGCCCGCTGTACAATGTAGCAGACGCCGTTGAACTTTGGTGCATTGACGGCGGAGCCAGAGCGCATTGAGACTCTGCAGCTTTCCGGAGCGGTCCCGCCGCCGGAGCTCCTTCGGCACCACGGTGAAACCGCAGCGGACCCCGGTGAATCCCGCGCTCTTCGAGAAGGATTTGAATTCGATCGCCACCTCCTTCGCACCCGGAATCTCGTAGATGCTGCCGGGAAGCCCCGGTTCGCGGATGTAGGCGCTGTAGGCGCTGTCGAAAAGGATCACCGCCTCGTTTTCGCGGGCATACTCCACCCAGCGGGTGAGCGCGGCCCGGTCGAGCACGGTACCGGTCGGATTGTTGGGAGAACAGAGATAGACGAGATCCACCCGCTCCTTCGGCGGTTCGGGAGAAAAGCCGTTGGCCTCTGTTCCGGCGAGGTAGGTGATTCCGGCAAATCGTCCGTCGGAGCCCAGTTCTCCGGTACGTCCGGCCATCACGTTGCTGTCGAGGTAGACCGGATAGACCGGGTCGCCGATCGCCACCCGGGCATCGGCGCTGAAAATCTCCTGAATGTTGCCGACGTCACATTTGGAGCCGTCGCTTACGAACACCTCGTCACGGTCGATCCCGATACCGCGCGCGGTGTATTCGCCGCGGATGATCGCATCAATCAGAAAATCGTACCCCTGTTCCGGACCATAGCCGCGGAAGGTCGCGGCGTCGGCCATTTCATCGACGGCGGCATGCATCGCCTCGATCACCGCCGGAACCAGCGGCCGGGTGACGTCGCCGATTCCGAGACTGATGATCTTCGCGTCAGGATGGGCCTCCCGATAGGCGTCGACCCGGCGCTTGATTCCGGCGAACAGGTAGCTGCCGGGCAGTTTCAGGTAATTGGAGTTGATTTCGCACATCGCTCAGAACCTTTCCGTCCAGGCGCCCTGGAACACTTCGCAGGCGGGCCCGGTCATATAAACGTGATTGTCTGCCTCGGAATATTCGATCTGAAGTTCCCCTCCGTCGAGCAGCACGGTGATACAGCGCCCGGTCCGGCCGATGACGGCGCCGGCAACCGTGGTGGCGCAGCTGCCGGTACCGCAGGCCAGCGTCACTCCACAGCCGCGCTCCCACACCCGCATCCGAACCATCTGCGGACTGATCACTTCGACGAACTCCACATTGGTTTTATTGGGGAAGAGCGGGTCGCATTCGATGCGCGGCCCCCACTCTTCAAGTCTGATGGCATTGATGTCCGGCACGAAGATGACCGCGTGCGGATTGCCCATCGAAACGCCGACCGCCTCCAGCCGGACACCGGGCAGTTCGAGCGAGAGGCTCCGGGCATCGGCCTCCGGATCACCCGCGACCGGAATCTCTCCACGCAGCAGACAGGGGTTCCCCATATCGACCCGGACGGTTCCGTTGTCGAGCACCTTCGGGCGGACGATGCCGCCGCGGGTATGAAGTTCGAACTCACCGCCCTTTGCGAGCTTGTTCCGCCGGATGTAAAGTCCGACGCAGCGGGTGGCGTTGCCGCACATCTCCGTTTCGGAGCCGTCGGAGTTGTAGATGCGCATTTCAAAGGCTTCGCCTCCGAGCGGGCGGATCGTCACCACGCCGTCGGCGCCGATGCCGAAGTGGCGGTCGCAGAGATGCTCCGCCGCGGCCCGGAAATCGAATCCTGGATTCTTGTCCGGCTCGGCGATGATGAAGTCATTGCCGAGCCCGTGCCATTTGGAAAAGATCATCTTTCCTTCCTCCTCATGCTTTCATCCAGAGCGCGGGCGACGCGTCGGCCGTCGGCGATGGCCCGTACCACCAGCGAAGCGCCGTTGGCGGTGTCGCCGCAGCAGAAGATGTGACGTTCCGGGTCGGAGAGCACCCGGCCGCGCGGATCGACCGCCAGCCCAAGTTCGGCGGCGACACCTTCCGGCGAGACGCCGGTGAACCCCATCGCCAGCAGCACGAGGTCCGCGTCAATCCGCCGTGCGGAACCGGGAACCTCGGTGAATTTCAGCGGCCGGCCGACCGGTGAGAACTCCCACTTGACCTCCACGACATCCAGCCCGGTCACCCGGCCGTGTTCGCCGAGAAAAGCGCGGGTCGAAACGTTCCATTCGCGCGAGCCGCCCTCACGGTGGCTCGACGAAGTGCGCAAAAGATAGGGCCACTCCGGCCACGGAGTCGAAGGCGAACGCTGCTCCGGCGGCTTCGGCATGATCTCAATCTGGAGCACGCTCGCCGCTCCCCTGCCGGATCGACGTGCCGACGCAGTCACTGCCGGTATCGCCGCCGCCGATCACCACCACCCGCCGCCCGGTCGCGGAGACCGGCACAACGGCCGCCTCGCCGCCGATCACCCGGTTCTGCCCCTGCAGAAACTCGAGCGCGAAGTGGATGCCGGCCAGCTCCCGGCCGGGCATCCGCAGATCCCGCGCCTGCGGCGTGCCGATCGCCAGCACGACCGCGTCGGAACGGCGCGCGAGATAGGCTCCGGAGACGTCACTCCCCGACGCGGGTATTGCAGACGAAGCGGATTCCGGAAGCCTCCATGATCTTGATCCGGCGGTCGATCACCGCCTTGTCGAGCTTGAAGTCGGGAATACCGTAGCGGAGCAGTCCGCCGGGCGCGGCATTCGCCTCGTAGACGGTGACGGTGTAACCGAGCCGGTTGAGTTCGTCGGCGGCGGCCAGTCCGGAGGGGCCGGAACCGATGACCGTCACCTGTTTTCCATTGCGATGCTCCGGCACAAACGGCTTTACCCAGCCGTTCCGGAAGGCGGTTTCGACCGTCACCTTCTCCAGCTGACGGATCATCACCGGCTCGTCATTGATTCCGTCGGTGCACGATCCCTCGCAGAGAGCGGGGCAGACCCGCGAAGTGAATTCCGGGAAGTTGCTGGTCGTGTTCAGAATCTCCCACGCCCGGCGCATGTCCCCCGCGGCGACCGCGGAGTTGATCTCCGGAATGACGTTGCCCAGCGGACAGCCGGTTCCGTGACAGAAAGGGATGCCGCATCCCATGCAGCGTGCCGACTGTTCCGCAATTTCCACACAGGTGAGCGGGCGCTCCACCTCTTTGAAATCCCGCCGGCGCTGTTCGACCGGGCGGTAGATATCGTGAATTCTGTTGTTCATCGTACAGTTCTCCTTATTCGACATTCCCGGATCAATTCGATTCCTTGCGGCGGTCAACCGCCTCGGCGTCTTCGCGAGCCATGCGACCGAGCGCCTGCCGGTACTCGACCGGGAACACCTTGACGAAACGGGGCCGCTCATTTTCCCAGTTGTCGAGAATTGCCGCCGCCCGGGGGCTGCCGGTGCGCTCGAGATGCTCGCGGAGCAATGCGACCAGCTCGGCCTCATCCTCCGATCCCGGCAGAATGCTCTCCAGGTCGACGGAACCGACGTTGCAGCGAAGATCGAAATCGTTGGTTCCGTCGTAGACGTAGGCGAGGCCGCCGGTCATGCCCGCCGCAAAATTGACGCCGGTGGGACCGAGCACAACCACCCGGCCGCCGGTCATGTATTCGCAGCCGTGATCGCCGACACCTTCGGCCACCAGCGTGGCTCCGCTGTTCCGGATGGCGAACCGTTCGCCGACCTGCCCGTTGATGAAGATCTTTCCGGAGGTGCCGCCGTAGCCGATGACGTTGCCGGCGATGACGTTCTCATGCGCCGCAAACGTCGCGGTCGGTTCAGGACGAATCACGATGCAGCCGCCGGAAATCCCCTTGCCGACGTAATCGTTGGCCTCGCCGGAGAGGACGAACTCCAGTCCGGGCGCGAGGAAGGCGCCGAAACTCTGCCCGGCACACCCGGTGAAATCCACCCGGATGGTGTCCGGAGGCAGCCCCTGTGCGCCGCGGCGCACGACCACCTCTCCGGAAAGTTCCGTTCCGACCGTGCGGTTGACATTCGCAATCCGTCGCGAAAGCGTGACCGGCGTGCCATCATCGACGTGCGGCAGCAGTTCCGGCAGGAGTTCGCCGCGGTCGAAGTTCACCAGCGCCTCATGCGGCCGGGACGCGTCGAACCGCACCGCGCTCCCCTTCGCCGGCTGGAAAATCCGGCTGAAATCGAGGTGGCGCGCCTTGTAGAAGTCGATCGCCCGGTTCATGCGCAGAAGATCGGTGCGGCCGACCGCCTCGCTGAGAGAACGCAATCCGAGTTTCGCCAGGAGTTCCCGCACATCCTCCGCGAGGAAGCGCAGGAAGTTCTCGATATATTCCGGCTTGCCGCAGAAGCGCTTGCGAAGTTCCGGATCCTGCGTGGCGACCCCGACCGGACAGCTGTTTTCGTGGCATTTGCGCATCATCACGCAGCCGAGGCAGACCAGAATCGTGGTGGCGAATCCGAACTCTTCGGCGCCGAGCAGAGCGCCGATGACCACGTCGCGGCCGGTCTTGAGCTGACCGTCGACCTGAAGCCGCACCCGCGAACGAAGCTCGTTGAGCACCAGCGTCTGCTGTGCTTCGGCAAGTCCCAGCTCCCACGGCAGGCCGGCATGCTTGATGCTGGTGAGCGGAGAAGCGCCGGTGCCGCCGTCATGACCACTGACCAGGACCACGTCGGCGTGCGCCTTGGCGACGCCTGCGGCGACGGTGCCGACCCCGACCTCGGAGACCAGCTTGACCGACACCCGCGCCGCCGGATTGGCGTTGCGCAGATCGTAGATGAGCTGTGCGAGGTCTTCGATCGAATAGATGTCGTGATGCGGCGGCGGAGAGATCAGCGTCACATTCGGCATCGAATGGCGGATACGGGCGACGAAGTCGTTGACCTTGTGTCCAGGCAACTGACCGCCCTCGCCGGGCTTCGCACCCTGCGCCATCTTGATCTGAAGGTCCTTCGCGTGGCGCAGGTAGTCGATGGTCACGCCGAAGCGGCCGCTGGCGATCTGCTTGATTGCACTGGTGCGGTCTTCGCCGTGCGGACCCGGCTGATACCGGTCGGAATCCTCTCCGCCCTCGCCGCAGTTGCTCATCGCGCCGAGGCGGTTCATCGCAATTGCGATCGCCTCATGCGCCTCCGGACTGAGCGAACCGAGCGACATCGCGCCGGAGACGAAGTGGTGAATGATCGATTCGACGCTTTCGACCTCCTCGAGCGGCACCGGCTCGGTGGGGGCGAATTCAAACAATCCCCGCAGTGTGCAGAGCCGGGTGGCCTGCTGGTCGATGAGATTGGAGTAGACTTTGAACTTTTCCCTGTTTCCGGTCTGGACCGCCTGCCGGAAAGCGGCGAGCGATTCCGGAGTCCAGAGGTGATTTTCGCCGTCGCGACGGAAGCGGTACTGTCCGCCATCCGGCAGCAGTCCGGCACCGCGTCCGTTGGCGGGAGCGAGCGCCTCCGCGCGCCGCCGGTCCGCCTCGGCCGCGATCTCCTCCAGTCCGATGCCGCCGATCCGGCTGGCGGTGCCGGGGAAATAGCGATCGATCAGGTCGCTGTTGAGGCCGACCGCTTCGAACACCTGACCGGAACGGTAGCTGCGCAGTGTGGAAATGCCCATCTTGGACATCACTTTGAGCAGCCCCTTGTCAACCGCGTTGATGTAATTCCCCGCCGCAGTCACCGGGTCGGGAGCAATCGCTCCGGAACGGGCGAGCTGAGTGACCGTCTCCAGTGCGAGATAGGGATTGATCGCCGTCGCACCGAAGCCGAGCAGCAGCGCGAAATGCATGATCTCGCGCACCTCGCCCGACTGGACGATGATGCCCGCCTCCGGACGGAGTCCGGCCGCCACCAGCGCGCGGTTGACCGCCGCAGTCGCCAGAAGCGACGGAATCGGCGTGGTATTCTCCGATGGATTGCGGTCGGAGAGAACGAGGATTCGGTGATCGGAACGCACCGCCTCGACCGCGTCGGCAGCGAGTTTCTCCAGCGCAAGTTCCAGCGCTCCGCCTCCGCCGCCGGCCGGGAACTCCAGCGGCAGCAGTTTGGACTGGAAGTCCTGCTGGCCGACCGCTTCGAGCCGGGCGAGTTCATCGTCGGTGATGACCGGACGCGGCAGTTTGATCAGCCGGGCGTTGAGCGGCGTATCGACCAGAATGTTGCCCCGGTTGCCGATGTAGGTGGTGAGGCTCATCACCAACTCCTCGCGGATCGGGTCAATCGGCGGGTTGGTCACCTGGGCGAAGAGCTGCTTGAAGTAGTTGAAAAGCAGTTGCGGCCGGCTGGAGAGCACCGCGAGCGCGGCGTCGTTGCCCATCGAACCGACCGGTTCATGCCCGGTCGCGGCCATCACCTGGATGATGAGCTCGACATCCTCGCGGGAGTATCCGAAACGCTTCTGCATGGCGACCAGGTCGTCGGCCACTTCCGAGGGGGGTGATTTCGGTAAACAGACCGTGGACGGAGATCTTGTTCTCCTCCACCCAGCGGCGGTAGGGCTGATGGCGCGCAGCGGCGTTCTTGATCTCGCCATCCCCGATGAGACGGTGGTGTTCGAGGTCGAGGTAGAGCATCTCGCCGGGGCGGAGCCGCCCCTTGCGAACCACCTCGGCGGCGGGAAGATCCAGCACGCCGGTCTCGGAGGCGAGCACGAAGAGTCCGTCGCGGCAGAGCGTGTAACGCGCCGGACGCAGGCCGTTGCGGTCGAGGATCGCTCCGGCGTTCACGCCGTCGGAAAAGGCGACCGCGGCGGGTCCGTCCCACGGCTCCATCAGCGCCGAGTGATATTCGAAGAAGCCGCGCACGTCGCGGCCGAGGTGATAGTTCTTGCCCCACGCCTGCGGCATCAGCATCAGCATTGCGTGCGACAGCGGCCGCCCGGCCGCGACCAGCAGTTCGAACATGTTGTCGAGGCAGGCCGAATCGCTCTGTCCGGCCGGAATCAGCGGCAGCAGCTTCTTCAGGTCGTCGCCGAACAGCTCGCAGGCGAGGCTGGATTCGCGGCTGCGCAGATGGTTGAGGTTGCCCCGCAGCGTGTTGATCTCGCCGTTGTGGGCGAGGTAGCGGAACGGATGCGCGAGATTCCAGGTGGGGAAGGTGTTGGTGCTGTACCGCTGGTGGACCAGCGCCAGCGGCGAACGGAAGAGTTCGTCGCCGAGGTCGGGATAGAACCTCTCCAGCTGGGTGGCCAGCAGCAGCCCCTTGTAGACGATGCTGCGCGCGGACATGCTGCAGATGTAGCACTCCGGCAGCGATTTCTCGATCAGGCGGCGTATCACGAAGAGCTTGCGTTCGAACGCGGCGGGCGATGGAAACGCTTCGCCGCTGATGAAGAGCTGACGGATCAGCGGGCAGCTCTCGCGCGCGGCGCGTCCGATCTCCTCCGGATGAACCGGGACGTCGCGCCAGGCGATCACCCGCCCGCCCTCGTCGCCGACGATCTTCTCAATCTGCGCCTCGCAGCCGGCGCCGCCGAAGATCATCGCCACACCGTAGCACCCGGGTTCCGGCAGAGCGTCCCCATTTCACGACGGAAAAATTCATGCGGAAGCGCCAGCAGCAGCCCGGCGCCGTCACCGGTATTCGGATCTCCGCCCGACGCCCCGCGGTGCATCAGCCGCTTGAGCACGGTCAACCCCATCTCCACAATGCGGTGACTCGGCCGGTTGTTGAGATCCGCCACCAGGCCGACACCACATGCGTCATGCTCGTTGGCAAAGCTGTAGAGGCCGCTGTCCGCCACCGGCGGCGCAGCGAACCCCGCTGTTGATTTTGCTGTCGATCTTGTTCCATAGTTCCAGAGCTCCTTCCTGCTTTTGAACTGAACATTTGCAGAATGAGGAAAGCAAAATTCGTGCCAACTCCGCTCCCGGCGGATTTCACCATATATTACCCGCGCGTGTATTACAAAATCGTAAAACCGTTCGGCTCGTTTTACAATTTTGTAAAACAATATCCTCGAGAATCGAGGTCCTTCCGCTCATAAAAAGTTGGCACGACTCCTGCTTCATCAACGGGCAGCAGTCACAATGCAACCAAACCAGGAGGGTTTTATCATGAGCAATCCAACTCGCGCCAATGCCATCAATGTCGTGGCCGGACTCCACGCCCCCGCGCCGGAAGCCGCGGCCCCCGCCAACATCAACTACTACGCGGAAGATGTGTTCAACACCGATGCAATGCGTGAATACCTGCCGAAGGCGACGGCGGAGAAGCTTCTCTCCACCATCAACAACGGCGCACCGCTCGACGCCGATATCGCCGCCGACGTTGCTCACGCGATGAAACACTGGGCGATGGAACGCGGCGCCACCCATTTCACCCACTGGTTTCTGCCGCTGACCGGTTCGACGGCGGAGAAGCATGACTCCTTCCTCGAGATCAAGAACGGCGAGCCGATCATGTCCTTCTCCGGCAAGAACCTGATCGTCAGCGAACCGGATGCGTCGAGCTTCCCGTCGGGCGGTCTGCGGAGCACCTTCGAGGCGCGCGGCTACACCGCTTGGGATCCGACCAGCCCGGCCTTCATCAAGCGCCACGGCAACGGTGCGACGCTCTGCATCCCCACCGCCTTCTGCAGCTACACCGGCGAAGCGCTCGACAAGAAGACGCCGCTGCTCCGCTCGATGCAGGCGCTCTCCAATTCGGTCAAGCGGCTGATGAAGTGCTTCAACCAGCCCGAAGAGAAGGTGACCATCACCCTCGGGCCAGAACAGGAGTACTTCCTCATCGACAAGAACTTCTATCTGCAGCGCCCCGACCTCGTGCAGACCGGCCGCACCGTCTTCGGTGCGCCGCCGCCGAAGCACCAGCAGCTTGAGGACCACTATTTCGGTTCGATCAAGATGCGGATCCTCAACTTTATGACCGAAGTGGAGCAGGAGCTCTGGAAGCTCGGAATCCCGGCCAAGACCCGCCACAACGAAGTGGCTCCGGCCCAGTTCGAACTCGCACCGATGTTCGAGGAGCTCAACCTCGCCTGCGACCACAACATGCTGGTCATGGAAATTCTGCGCGAAGTCGCAGACCGCAACGGCCTGGTCTGTCTGCTGCATGAAAAGCCCTTCGCCGGCATCAACGGCTCCGGCAAGCACAACAACTGGGCGATCGCCTACGGCAACCGTAATTTGCTCGATCCGGGCAGCGATCCGCACCAGAACGCGATCTTCCTGACCGTTCTGACGGCGATCATCGAAGCGGTCGATCTCCACAGCGACCTCCTGCGTGCGGCGGTGACCGGCGCGGGCAACGACCACCGGCTCGGCGCGAATGAGGCGCCTCCGGCGATCATTTCGATGTACCTCGGCGACCAGCTTGCCGACGTAATCGACCAGCTGGAAAAAGGGCGTTGCAACCTCCAGCCGCCGGGTCGGCTCCATGCGGATCGGTGTGGATACGCTCCCGCCGCTGCCGCGCGACGCGACCGACCGGAACCGCACCAGCCCGTTCGCCTTCACCGGCAACAAGTTTGAGTTCCGCGCCCCCGGTTCGAGCCAGTCCTGCTCCGGCCCGAACACCGTGCTCAACACCATCGTCGCCGAGTCGCTCGACCGGATCAGCGACGAACTGGAAAAGCTCAAGCCCGCCGATTTCCACGCCGGACTTCAGGTGCTGCTTACCAAGATCATTCGCGAACACAAGCGGATCATCTTCAACGGCAACGGCTATACCGAAGAGTGGAAGGCCGAGGCCGCGAAGCGCGGTCTGCCGAACGCCGCCACCACGATGGAGGCGCTCCGCTGCCTGACCAATCCGGAGAATATCGCGATGTTCGAAAAATACGGCGTCTACAACCGCCGCGAACTCGAATCCCGCTATGAGGTCTTCCTCGAGGACTACCATCGCCGGATCAAGATCGAAGGCGAAATCGCCTTGGAAATTGCCGAAAGCATGATCCGCCCCACGGTCACGGCGGAATTCAGCCGGACTGCCGGCGCCCTCGCGGCGGCGAAGGCAGCGGGCGTGACCAACGGAATCGCCGGCCTCGAAAAGAGTGTCGCCGTGCTCGGAACCGGCCTCGACCAGCTCGCGGCCGGAGCCGACGCGCTCCGTGAAGCGCTGAAGGGCTGTCACGAAGAGATCATCGCGGCGATGAACGAACTGCGCCACACGGTCGATGCGCTGGAACCGCAGGTTTCCGACGGCTGCTGGCCGTTGCCCAAATACCGTGAGATGCTCTTCATCTACTGAACCCCCGCCGAAAATTCGGCGGGGGTATTTGGTTCCGCCGGAACCGGAGGAAACGAAGCAGAAAGAAAGTTCGGATTATGTCGGATCAGATCAAACATGAATGCGCTGTCACACTGCTGAGGCTCCGCCGCGGCCTCGATCACTATATCCGCAAATACGGCACGCCGTATTACGGATTCCAGAAGATGGCGCTGCTGCTGGAGAAACAGCACAACCGCGGCCAGGACGGCGCGGGGCTCGGCTGCGTCGGTCTGAATCCGCTTCCGGGCTTTCCCTGCTATCAGCTGGAAAAATCCAACACCCGCCCCTGCCTCGCCGATCTGCTCGAAAAGATCGGCCGGGAAATTCCGCCGCTCCCGGAGAAACCTCTCTCCGGCGAAGAGGCGAAACACAACCTTCCCTTCTGCGGCGAACTCTATCTCGGCCATCTGCGGTACGGAACCTTCGGCCGCTCCGGAATCAACGCCTGTCACCCCTTTGTGCGTGAAAATGCGTGTCTGAACCGGACGCTGATGCTGGCGGGGAACTTCAATCTGACCGACACCGCGGAGATCTTCCGCACCCTTCAGGCGACAGGGCACCATCCTTCCAGCAGGCAGGACGGGGCTCTCATTCTGCAATTGATCGGCCATTGTCTCGAACTCATGCGCGACCGGAAACAACACAACTTCGACCTGGCGGAGGTGTTGAAGATGGCGGCCGAACGGTTCGACGGAGCGTTCACACTCTGCGGCATCCTCGGAGACGGTGAATCCTTCGCCCTGCGCGACAGCGCCGGAATCCGCCCCGGCTACTACTACTTCGACGATGAGGTGGTGGTGGTCAGTTCGGAGCGGCCGGCGATTCAGGCGGCGTTCGACTGCACCTCGGCGGAAGTGAATGAACTTCCTCCGGGCGAAGCGCTGATCATTCAGCCCGACGGCACGGTGCAGTTCCGCCCCTGCCTGCCACCGAAACCGCTGCGCCGCTGCGTCTTCGAACGCATCTACTTCTCGCGCGGCAACGATGCCGACATCCACCACGAGCGCAAGGCGCTCGGCCGGGCGCTGGTGCCGGCAATTCTGCGCGAGGTGAACTACGATTGGGAGAACACCCTCTTCTCCTACATCCCCAACACCGCCCAGATCAGTTTCCACGGCCTGCTCGAAGCGCTGCAGGAGGAGTGCTGGCGGACCACGCCGGCCGGCACCATGCCGCGGGTCCGTTTCGGCCAGATCGCGGTCAAGGACGCCAAGTTCCGCACCTTCATCGCCGACGCGGAAGCGCGCCGCGAATTCTATATGCACATCTACGACGTCACCTACGGACTGGTCCGCCCCGGGTCGGATTCGCTGGTGGTGGTCGATGATTCGATCGTACGCGGCAACACCATGCGCAGCGCGATCCTGCCGATCCTCGACCGGCTGGCGCCGCGCAAAATCGTGATCGCCTCCGCCGCGCCGCCGATCCGCTACCCGGACTGCTACGGCATCGACATGGCGAACCTTCGCGAACTGGTCGCTTTCGAGGCGGTGGTCGATCTCCTGCGCGCCTCCGACAAGCTCGATCTGCTCGACCGCTGCTACCGGCAGGCGAAGGAACTCCTGGAGCGGAAAACGGAGACTGAAGAGGTCGAAATCAACTGCGTCCGGCCGCTTTACGACGCCTTTTCCGACGAGGAGCTCACCCGGGCGATTGCCGAACGGCTGAGACCGGAAGGACTGCGGGCGGAGCTTTCGCTGGTGTTCCAGAGCTGTGAAGACCTCGCGCACTGCTGTCCGGAGCATCGGGGCGACTGGTATTTCACCGGCAATTATCCGACGCCGGGCGGCTTCCGGGTGGTGAACCGGGCGCTGGTCAACTACGTCGAGAACCGGGATGAACGAGCATATTAACTGTTATGGAGTAAACGATATGTACAGATGGAAACAACAACGCGAACGGGCCGCATTCCTGGCTCTCGCCGATGGAGAGATATTCCGGGGCTGGAGTTTCGGCGCTCAGACGGACACCGTCGGAGAGGTCGTTTTCAACACCGGAATGTCCGGCTATCAGGAGATTCTCACCGATCCCTCCTATGCGGGCCAGTTCGTTACGCTGACCGCTCCGGAAATCGGAAATTACGGTTGCAATCCGCAGGATGTCGAGTCCCGCGGATTGTTTCTGAACGGACTGGTGATTCACGAACTCAATGAACCGTCGAATTTCCGTTCGGAAACCTCCCTTGAAGAGACCCTCCGGGCTGCGGGCAAACCCGCCATCGCCGGCGTCGACACCCGGCGCCTCACTCTCCTATTGCGCGACCGCGGCAGCCAGAAGGCTTTCCTCCACGTCTCGGAAGAACCGCTCACGGAAGCCGAAGCGGTCGAACGGGCCCGCGCCTGGTCCGGCCTCGACGGAAAGGACTACGCGGAAATCGTCACCGCCGGGAAACGCTACGAATGGAACCATGACGGCGAGTTCCGGGTTGTCGCGCTCGACTACGGAATCAAGTACAACATCCTGCGCGGCCTCGCCGCCGCCGGAATGCAGGTCACCGTCCTCCCGGCGCACACCACCGCCGACGAGGTGCTGCGCGAGAAGCCGGACGGGGTCTTCCTCTCCAACGGTCCGGCCGACCCGTCGGCAGTTCGTTACGCGGCGGAGATGATCCGCGCCCTGCTCGGACGCGTCCCGCTGATGGGGATCTGCCTCGGGCACCAGCTGCTCGGCATCGCCTGCGGCGCCTCCTGCGGCAGACTGAAGTTCGGCCATCACGGCTGCAATCACCCGGTCCGCAACCTGCTCACCGGCAAGATCGAGATCACCTCGCAGAACCACAACTTCGCCCTGAATGCCGAACGTCTTCCGGAGGCGCTCGAAGTGACCCACATCAACCTCAACGATCAGACCGTCGAGGGAATCCGCCACCGCCACGAACCGGCGTTCAGCGTGCAGTACCATCCGGAAGCGGCTCCCCGGGCCGCACGATTCACACTATCTTTTCACTCAATTCCGCAACCTGATGGAGCGTTGAACATCATGACCAAGCACATTTTCGTAACCGGCGGAGTGGTCTCCAGCCTCGGCAAGGGAATCACCGGAGCGGGACTGGCCATGCTCCTCAAACAGCGCGGCTACCGGGTCGCCATGCAGAAGCTCGACCCGTACCTCAACGTCGATCCCGGCACGATGAGCCCCTACCAGCACGGCGAGGTGTTCGTCACCGAGGACGGCGCCGAAACCGACCTCGACCTCGGCCATTACGAGCGGCTCGCCGGTGTGACCTGCTCCAAGGCGGGCAACTACACCTCCGGGCGCATCTACGGCAACGTGATCGCCCGGGAACGGGCAGGCGGATATCTCGGCGGCACCGTGCAGGTGATTCCTCACATCACCGACGAAATCAAGCGCGCGATGCAGTCGCTCCACACGCCGGAAACCGACATCGCCATCACCGAAATCGGCGGCACCGCGGGCGACATCGAATCCCTTCCCTTCCTGGAGGCGGCGCGGCAGTTCCGGCTTGAGGCAGGGCGTGACAACGCGATCTTCCTCCATCTGACACTGGTACCCTACATCCGTGCGGCAAAGGAGCTCAAGACCAAGCCGTCGCAGCATTCGGTCGCCACGCTCCGCGGCATCGGCATCGCGCCGGACATTCTGGTCTGCCGGACGGAGATTCCGATGGAGCCCGGCCACTTCAAGAAACTTTCGCTCTTCTGCAACGTTCCGGAAGAGTATGTCATCGAGGAGCTCGACGTCCAGCACTCGATCTACGAGGTGCCGCTCGAACTCGCCCGCCAGGAGCTTGACGTCAAGGTGCTCGACCTGCTCCGGCTCGACCGGCGCACCCTCGATCTGCGCGACTATCTGGAGTGGCTCGACGGCGTGCTCCATCCGGAAAAGGAGTGCACCATCGCCGTAGTCGGCAAATACGTCAGCCACCAGGACGCCTACAAAAGCATCTACGAGGCGCTCAGCCACGCCGGGATCGCCAGCCGCGCGAAGGTCCGCACTCTGCTGGTTGAGGCCGAAGAGCTGGAGAAGGGCGATCCGGAAACAATGCTCGCCGGCGCCGACGGCATTCTGGTGCCGGGCGGGTTCGGCAGCCGCGGCGTACCGGGCAAGATCCGCGCGGTCGAATACGCCCGCACCCGGAAGATTCCCTTCCTCGGCATCTGCCTCGGCATGCAGTGTGCGGTAATCGAATATGCACGCGATGTCCTCGGCTGGAAGGATGCCGACAGCACCGAATTCAATCCGGCGACGAAACACCCGGTCATCGACCTCCTGCCCGATCAGCGGAACATCACCGACAAGGGCGGCACGATGCGGCTCGGGGCCTGCCCATGCCGGTTCGCACCGGAGAGCCGGAGCGCGGCGCTCTATGGAACCGATATGGCGGCGGAACGTCACCGTCACCGCTACGAATTCAACCCGGAGTTCCGCAGTGAACTCGAAGCGGCGGGGCTCTCCATCGCCGGAACCAGTCCGGACGGGCGGCTGGTCGAAGTGGTGGAACTCCAGAAAGATCATCCCTACTTCGTCGGGTGCCAGTTTCACCCGGAATTCAAATCCCGCCCGCGTGCGGCCCATCCGCTCTTCCGCGGACTGGTCACTGCGGCGCTGCAGCAGAAAGCGAGGTAATCCATCATGCCGAAACGGACAGATATCAGAAAGATCATGCTGATCGGCTCCGGACCGATCGTCATCGGCCAGGGGTGCGAATTCGACTACTCCGGCGTACAGGCCTGCAAGGTGCTCCGGCGCGAGGGGTTCGAAGTGGTACTGGTCAACAGCAACCCGGCGACGATCATGACCGACCCGGAGTTCGCCGACCGCACCTACATTGAACCGTTGACGCCGGACATTCTCCATGAGATCATCCGCCGCGAACGGCCCGACGCGCTGCTGCCCACCCTCGGCGGACAGACCGCGCTCAACCTCGCGATGGAACTCTTTCACAAAGGAATTCTCGACCGCTATCAGGTCGAACTCATCGGCGCCTCCGCCGAGGCGATCAACCGCGCGGAGGACCGCCAGCTCTTCAAGCAGACCATGCAGGGAATCGGCCTCGACCTGCCGCAGTCCGGCAGCGCCCATTCGATGGCGGAGGCGCTCGCCGTGGCGCGCACCATCGGCAGCTGGCCGCTGATCATCCGGCCTGGATTCACCCTCGGCGGAACCGGCGGCGGCATCGCGCACAATCCGGAGGAGTTCGAAACGATCGTCAACCGCGGTCTCGCCGCCAGTCTCAACAGCGAAGTGTTGATCGAAGAGTCGCTGCTCGGCTGGAAGGAGTTCGAGATGGAGGTCATGCGCGACCGCAAAGGCAACGCCGTCATCGTCTGTTCGATTGAAAACCTCGATCCGATGGGGGTTCACACCGGCGACTCGATCACCATCGCGCCGATCCAGACCCTCACCGACCGGGAGTATCAGGAGATGCGCGACCAGAGCCTCGAAGTGATGGCCGCCATCGGCGTCGAAACCGGCGGATCGAACGTCCAGTGGGCGGTCAATCCGGAGAACGGACGGCGGATCATCATTGAAATGAATCCGCGTGTCTCCCGCTCCAGTGCGCTCGCCAGCAAGGCGACCGGGTTCCCGATCGCCAAAATCGCGGCGCTGCTCGCCGTCGGCTACACCCTCGACGAAATCCGCAACGACATCACCGGCGAAACGCCCAGCTGCTTCGAACCGGCGCTCGACTACGTGGTGACCAAGGTCCCCCGCTTCACCTTCGAGAAGTTCCCGGCGGCGGACTCCACGCTCGGAACCCAGATGAAGTCGGTCGGTGAAGCGATGGCGATCGGCCGCAACCTCAAGCAGTCGCTCCAGAAAGCGCTTCGCTCGCTCGAAACCGGCCGCGCCGGATTCGGCGCCGACGGCAAGGACGGCAAGTACGAGTCGATGAGCGACGAACTGCTTGAAGCGGAATTGCGCCGCCCCAACGCCGAGCGCATCTTCGTCATCCGCGCCGCCCTGAAGCGGAACTGGTCGGTGGAGAAGCTCTACGAACTCACCCGCATCGACCGCTACTTTCTGCGCCACCTCGCCGAGCTCGCCGCCTTCGAGGAGGAGATCCGTTCGGCAGGTTCGCTCGCGGGATTGCAGGCGGATCCGCCGCTCTTCCGGCAGGCGAAGGAGTTCGGCTACTCCGACCGCCAGATCGCCTTCCTGCTCAACGCCACTGAGACGGAAGTGCGCGCCGCCCGTCGCGCCGTCGGGCTGGAGGCGATCTTCGGCACGGTCGACACCTGCGCAGGAGAGTTCGAGGCGAAGACCCCCTACTACTACTCCACCTGGGGTGACGCCGGCGAGCCGGTGCGCAGCCATCAGGGCAAGAAGACGATCATGATCCTCGGCGGCGGTCCCAACCGGATCGGTCAGGGAATCGAATTCGACTACTGCTGTGTCCACGCCAGTTTCGCCCTGCGCAAAGCGGGATACGAGGTGGTTATGGTCAACAGCAACCCGGAAACGGTCTCCACTGACTACGACACCAGCGACAAGCTCTACTTCGAACCGCTGACGCTGGAGGATGTGATGAACATCTACGAGCGGGAACAGTGTTTCGGCGTGATCGTTCAGTTCGGCGGCCAGACACCGCTCAACCTTGCCCAGCAGCTCCGGGCGGCGGGGGCGAACGTCATCGGCACGAGTCCGGACGACATCGACGCCGCCGAGGACCGCGACTACTTCCGTCAGCTCTCGGAGAAGATCGGCATACTTCAGCCGCCGAGCGGCATCGCCCATTCGGTTGAGGAGGCGGTGGCGATCGCGGAGAAGATCGGCTATCCGCTGCTGGTCCGTCCCTCCTTCGTGCTCGGCGGGCGGGGGATGGTGATCGTCTACAAGGAGGCCTACCTGCGCAAATACGTCGAAGCGGCGGCCGCCGCGGCGGAAGGCAAACCGATTCTGATCGACCGCTTCCTCGAAGACGCGGTCGAGCTGGATGTCGACTGCATCAGCGACGGCCACACCTCGGTGATCGGCGCAATCATGGAACACGTGGAACCGGCGGGAATCCATTCGGGCGACTCGGCGAGCGTGATTCCGCCGATGACGCTGGCGCCGGAACTGCAGGAGAAGGTGCGCAACTACGCCCACGCCTTCGCAAAAGAGCTGCACGTCTGCGGCCTCATGAACATGCAGCTTGCAGTGAAGGATGGAGAGATCTACATCATCGAAGTGAATCCGCGCGCCTCGAGGACGGTTCCCTTCGTCAGCAAGGCGATCGGGGTTCCGCTGGCCGGACTGGCCGCGCGCTGCATGGTGGGAGAGACGCTGGAATCCTGGGCTTCACCCGGGAGGTGAAGCTGCCGTATACTGCGGTGAAGGAAGCGGTCTTCCCCTTCGTCAAGTTCCCGGGGGTGGACATCATGCTCAGCCCGGAGATGAAATCGACCGGCGAAGTGATGAGCATCGATCCGGACCGGGGGCTGGCCTACCTGAAGAGTCAGGTTGCCGCGGGCAGCCGGCTGCCGACGGGCGGCAACGTCTTCCTCTCGGTACGCGACGAGGACAAACCGCGGGCAGTAGAGCTGGCGCGGCAGCTGGTCAAGCTGGGCTTCGGCATCTACGCCACGCGCGGAACTTCCACGCTGCTGTGGGATGCTGGAATCAAGACGCAGGCGATCTACCGTATCTCCCGCGGGCGGCCGAACCTGCTTGACCTGCTCCATGAGAAGCAGGTGCAGTGGATCGTCAACACGACGGAAAACGGCGCGGAAGCGATGGTGGACGAAATCCGGATGCGTTCCCTGGCGGTGAGCATGGGGATTCCGGTGACCACAACGCTTTCCGGCCTGACGGCGGCAATCGAAGGCTTGACCGACAAGCTGGAATTCGGCCGATTTGAAGTATGCAGTCTGCAGGAGTACCACCGCCACGTGCACACCGGCAGACGGGAATAACACGACCCTTCCTGCGGCCTCCGGCGCATTCGGTTTCACATCCCGGTGCGTCGGGGGCCTTTTTTCTTCCGCTTCCGAACCTGCACCGCCTCATGGCAGGATTCCGCAAAACCCCAGAGAGCAATTGTCGTAATGGTGCGCCCGTCGTCTCCTCTTTCCGGAAAATGATCGGAATTCGATCGGTAATCATAACTTTCCAGAAATTTCACGCGTTCTTTGATGGAAGGATTCCATCCATTACAAATCCTCCGCAAACCAATGTGCGTGATATGTTCCCGGCCTCTCCGATGGAGGGAAGCGATACCGTGGAGAAAAATTCCGACTTCTGCGGGACGCGATCGGGAGCAGAGGAAATATGGCGGGCTGCCGCGAGAAAGTGATACTGTGGGAGCTGGAGGGCCTGACTCCCTCCAGACCTCCCCGCCCGTGAGAATGCGGAAGTCATTTGCCAACTTCTCCGCACGCGGCCCTCACGGGCCTTACTTGCCGGGCTTCGCCCGCCAACTCCTCAATCGCCGGAGCGGCTCCGCTCGACTCCGTTCGACTGCGTCGCAATCGCTCCCTTGCTGCTTTGCGGAACGCAAAGCAGTTCTCTCACATGCGCTCGCGGCGCTGACCGCGCTTAACATGGGCGCGGGGCAAGCCGGGAGGGAGGCGCCTGCGGCGCTGACCGCGCTGAATGGGGCGCGGGCCAAGCAGGGGAGGGAGGCGCTCGCGGCGCTGACCGCGCTTAGGTTCCCGTGCGCGGCCAAGCAGGGAGGGAGGCGCTCACAGCGCTTATCGCACTGAAGCCCGAATGAAGTCTGGCCTGCCGAATGGAAAATTGTACTTCTTGTCAGTGAGAAACAACTAATGTCGACCGTTTAAATTCAGGAAATTCCGGAAAGACGCAGGGTGACCGGTCAAGGAAAAGCTGTATTTTGCCCGGTTGAAAAGTTTTTCTGCTGTTTTTTCATACGGGAATAATTCGCCAGTCAAATCACGACGAACCCAGAATGCATTGGTCCCAGTAAAATCACACCCAACAAGCTCGTAATTCCCTCGAACGACAAGAAGGTCATAAAAAGCAGAAAGCGAAGCCCCGTAATAATCATCGCCCTTCCAGATAAATTTGTCATCATATGCAATAACAAATCGATAAGGCGGCGGAAAATTTGCATTATATTCCGTGATGATTACTCTGGGAGTTACCGCTTGAATCTCTGATAAAACATAATAGTCATTGCCATCAATATCAATACTCAAAAGGTCAATATCTCCCCGCATATAATCTGCGATCAAAAGATCAATATTGGCCCGAGTGACAAAACGCATTTTTCACAGTCAGTTGTTTGTTATCGATATACTCCCGGCAATTGTCATAAATCTTCGCACAATATTCTTCATTTCCCTCGATCCAGAGCCCTTTCCAGTCATCCATCAACAACAGTCTGGTATTGCACTGTTTGCCGACCTCTACACCGATTTCAATGAAAGTTTTTGTGTCAGTTCCAATTCTTCTGAATATTTCAGCAATAATCCCGTCTTCGCCGTTTTGCGAAAAAACGGAACATTCAAAATGTTCCAGACGGGTATCAGGCAGTCTATGCAAAAACTCCCTTTCCAGATCTCCCAGAGAAGATATTTTTCTCGCTCACCCAGAACAGTATTCAACGGTGACAGGACCACTCTGAAAATTCTATGCAGAACATACTGAATACAGGTTACCACCTTACGTTTTAATTTGGTATACATCACAGCCCTGTTGCCATATTTTCAATTCTACAGATATTATTATTTTTTTAGTATAACCTCTATAATAGCGATTGCAAATTAATATAAAATAATTTTAGAAAAATTTAATTAGTTTTTTCACAAACTAAATGGAATTTTCATTTCAGGACTGCATTTGCGACAACAGGAGGACTATCTTTGAAAAAATCACGCCGTTTCAGAGTCGCAGAGCGGAGATAAACACCAATTTACAGCATTTTGAAAGCTGTTAGAACAGAAAAGAACCCCACAGTTGTTTGAACCATTTTTTCATTGAATGATCCTCTCTGTTTTCTGCAGCAGAGTAATAATTCGGCCCCGATGCCCGGCAGCATATTGCAACGTGGCGATTGATCAGCGTCCCGGCTGAACCGTCTTCAGCAGATTTAAGATGAAATAACCGCTTTTTCCCAACAGATACAGCTCAAACGGATCCCCATTCCCTTTTCCACGATAGAAGATGATATTATCATTGATCTGCGACATGAATCTCCTGCCGGAATCTGTTGCAACCAGCCTCATATCTTCTGCAAGGGGCTTCGGCGGCATTGGCCCGGAAAACCTGAAAGCTGAGATCGGCAGCCGCTCTTCATATCCGATTTCCGGGGTGGATAATGCCGACAGTCCGGCAAAATGCCCGTTTGTAACATCATTTTCCGATAAAAAACCGCCCTATGATCCTTACCAGCCGGCAGTTGACTGTTCCCGTCACGGTATAATACAATTTGCCGCTGGTCTCAACGTTTGCAAACTTCGAATCGATATCCAGTTCCGCGAACAATTCACCCAGATCTTTTGCGGTTCCCCCTCATTTCTGTTTAAGGAACAAAGCAGTACAACTGTGGCGATAACGAAGAATATCACAATAAAAAACAGTCCCGCGGAAAATTCCTATCTCCATTCTCGCACAATGTATTATTTTATTCCACATACCCACGCCTCGCGGAACATTCTTTATAAAAAAGCAAGTCCCTGTTTTTGAAATACTATAACACCCTGATAGTGTATTGCAAATCCCTTCGACGGAAGAAGCCTGTGCCGGAGCAGGCAATTCCGGTTTCCGCGCCGCGCGGACGAGATGGAAGCGATAAACCAAACTCGAAAAGCGATGAAGATCAGGGGAGCCGGAGTGCCGGGTGCCATTCAGCTTCAAAACTCGATTGCGACTTGTCGGGCGGAGAGTTGCAATCCGTTGTTTCGATGCTATGGTAATTTGAAAACACTTACACCGGTCGTTCAACAGCTTTTGTTAAATTTCAGCTTGCGAAGAGGCAAAAATGAAATCAGGCGGCGCAGCGAAATCCTATTACAAGATAACCATGTATGTGTATCTGTTCTTTTATTTTATTTTATTTTATTCCTTCTGGTAGTAAAAACGGCGGAGATGAAATCGTGACAAAAGGCGAAGGAATCTATAAAACAATAGTTGCTGCGATCGCATGTCTCCAGGTAACGCCGGTCTTTTTTATGTTTCCTGTCGGAAGTTCTTTTCTCTTTGCTCATATCCTTTGCACGAGAAAGAAAATAAACCTCTTTGCCGCCTGGATCATGTCGCTTTTCGTTATCCCTGTGACCTTTGCGGGAATATACTTCAGTAGATTCTCATTTGATCTATTATACAGATATTTAATTTTCCTGCTTCCAATTATTATTCTTTTGAGCCTGTTTTATTCAAAAGTGAAGTGGATTATCGCCATTGTGTCTCTTTACTGCATTTATTTTGCCGAGTTGTATTTGATGGAAATTTTTATTGCAGTATGATCGATTGTTGCGATGAGTTTTCCGGCTAATGAAGCAGACGGGCCGGGCGCCCTCCAGACCTCTCCCCGAATTGGTGAACGCAAGACGGGAACGGAATTTTCCGACTTCTGCTGGGCGCAGGCGGAATGGAGGCGGAATGCGGAACTTCCGCAAGAATTTGATGTTCGAGGGTGCTGGAGGGCTGGGCGCCCTCCAGACCTCTCCCCGAATTGGTGAACGCAAGACGGGAACGGAATTTTCCGACTTCTGCTGGGCGCAGGCGGAATGGAGGCGAAATGCGGAACTTCCGCAAGAATTTGATGTTCGAGGGTGCTGGAGGGCCGGGCGCCCTCCAGACCTCTCCCCGAATTGGTGAACGCAAGACGGGAACGGAATTTTCCGACTTCTGCTGGGCGCAGGCGGAATGGAGGCGGAATGCGGAACTTCCGCAAGAATTTGATGTTCGAGGGTGCTGGAGGGCTGGGCGCCCTCCAGACCTCTCCCCGAATTGGTGAACGCAAGACGGGAACGGAATTTTCCGACTTCTGCTGGGCGCAGGCGGAATGGAGGCGAAATGCGGAACTTCCGCAAGAATTTGATGCTCGCGGGAGCTGGAGGGCCTGACTCCTCCAGACCTCCCCCGCCCGTGAGAATGCGGAAGTCATTTGCCAACTTCTCCGCACGCGGCCCTCTCGGGCCTTACTTGTCGGGCTTCGCCCGCCAACTCCTCAATCGCCGGAGCGGCTCCGCTCGACTCCGTTCGACTGCGTCGCAATCGCTCCTTGCTGCTTTGCGGAACGCAAAGCAGTTCTCTCACATGCGCTCGCGGCGCTGACCGCGCTTTTTTACGGGGCGTGAACCTGGCCGGAAGGGAGGCGCTCGCGGCGATGAACGCGCTTTTTACGGGGCGTGAACCTGGCCGGAAGGGAGGCGCTCGCGGCGATGAACGCCCTTTACGGGGCGCTAACCTGGCAGGAAGGGAGGCGCTCGCGGCGATGAACGCCCTTTACGGGGCGCTAACCTGGCCGCAGAGGATGCTTCGCAGAAGAACCGCCGCTCAGCTGCGCCAGATCGCGTCCGATGCGTCGGAAGGCATCCGCCAGTCGCCGCGTGGTGAAAGCGCGATCGTCCCCACCTTCGGCCCGTCCGGAATGCAGCTGCGTTTGAACTGCTGCTGGAAAAAGCGCCGCAGGAAAATCTTCAACGTCCGCTCGATCGTCTCCTCATCGTACACCCCGGCGAACGCCGCCCCGGCCAGCGCCCGGATCTTCTCCGGCTCCGCCCCGTACTTGATGAAGTGATAGAGGAAGAAGTCATGCAGTTCGTACGGCCCGATCAATTCCTCGGTCTTCTGGTTGATCGAACCATCCGCCGAAGCGGGCAGCAGTTCGGGGCTCACCGGCGTGTCGATCACGTCGCGCAGCACCGCCGCCAGCTCCGGCACTGAACGTTCCGCAGTCGTCTCGATCAGAAAGCGGATCAGCGTCTTCGGGATCGAACAGTTCACTGCGTACATCGACATGTGATCCCCGTTGTAGGTGCTCCACCCCAGCGCAATCTCCGAAAGATCCCCCGTCCCGACTACCATTCCGCCGGCCTCATTGGCAATGTCCATCAGAACCTGCGTCCGCTCCCGCGCCTGCACGTTCTCGTAAGCGGTATCCAGTTTCGCCGGATCGTGCCCGATGTCCTCAAAGTGACGGAGGCACGCCGGGCGGATATCCACCTCGCGCAGTGTGACCCCGAGCAGTTCGCAGAGCTTCACCGCGTTGCCGCGGGTCCGGCCGGTGGTGCCGAAGCCGGGCATGGTCAGAGCGACGATGTCCGACGCCGGCCGCCCGATCAGGCGACAGCACTCCGCCGCTACCAGCAATGCCAGCGTCGAATCCAGTCCGCCCGAAATGCCGATCACCAGCTTTTTCGCCCCGGTATGTTCCACCCGCTTCGCCAGACCAGCGCACTGGATGTCGAAAATCTCCGTGCAGCGCTCGCGCCGATGCTCCACATCCCCCGGCACGAACGGGCGCGGCGGATTGTAAGCAAATGCGAAATCCGGCGATCCCTCCACCCGATCGAGCGGAATCGTGCGGAATCTCTTCCCTTCCGGCAGCGGATTGTCATGAAAACTGCTCTCGCTCAGCCGCGCCGCTCCGAGCCGGTCGAAGTCCACATCCGCCAGCAGCAGCGACCCTTTCCGCGCGAAACGGCGGTTCTCGGCGGCGAGCCGCCCGTTGTCGGCGATAAGCGCATGTCCGCCGAACACCACATCGGTAGTCGATTCATGCACCCCCGCCGAAGCAAGCACGTAGGCCGCCAGACAACGGGCGCTCTGCTGGCGCACCAGTTCCCGGCGATACTCCGCCTTCGAAGCAAGTTCAGTTCCGGCCGAGGGGTTGAAAATCGCCCGCGCCCCGCCGAGCGCCAACAGAGAACTCGGCGGCAGCACTCCCCAGAGATCCTCGCAGATCTCCACCGCAAACCGGAATCCCCCGCCGCAGTCGAAAAGCAAATCCGTGCCGAAAGGCAGACTCCGCGTTCCGAACGACACACACGCTCCGACGATTCCCCGCCCGGAGCGGAAGTGGCGCTTCTCATAGAACTCCCGGTAGTTGGGCAGCAATGTCTTGGGAACCAGTCCGCGAAGCTCCCCCCCTGCGCCACCGCGGCGACATTGTAGAGTGCGTCCTCGTGAAGCAGCGGCAGCCCGAAAATCGCCACCGTCCCCCCCCCGCGGTCAGCGCGGCGAATTCGACAGCCGCCTCCGACGCCCGATCCAGCAGCCGCCGCTGAAAGAAAAGGTCGCCGCAGGAGTAGCCGGTAATGCACAGCTCGGGGAATACCACCGCTGCCGCCCCCGCTTTCGCCGCCTTTTCATACCCTTCCGCAAGTTTCGAAAGGTTGAAGTCAACATCCGCCACCCGGAGTTCGGGAACCACCGCCGCCAGCCGATAAAATCCAAACATCGTTTCACACCGTTCCATCAAGCAATTCAAACTGTTTCAACGGCATAATGTACCCGGTCAAACGACCGGTTGCAAGCGGCAGCAGCGAAAAAATCGTTCAGCCGATCAGGGAACGGAAGTTGCGCACCTTGTGGAACGTGGTCAGATTGTTGTCATGCGCGCTCTTCGCCCGCCGGTCCCCGGAACGGCTGAGAATCACCAGATCCTCCCCCGAAGAACGCCAGCGTCGCGTAGTGGCGCGAACCATTCTCCGACGGGCCGACCGCCACCATGCCCGCCTCGGTCCAGTTGAGACAGTCAGGCGAATAAAGCAGCCGGAGACGGCGACGGTTCGAATGGATTCCATCCGCCTGTGACGCGACCATCCAGTAGAGGCGCGACACCGGATCATAGTCGAGGTGAAATTTCATGTTGCCTCCCGGAAACGGGATCAGAAACGGCACCCGTCCATCCGGCAGCAGATAGCGTTCGATCTTCAGCGAACCATCCTCCAGCTCTACGCCCCGGAGCGCGGCGGCGAGATTCTCGTACCCGGTGTACGCGCGCATCAGCAGCAGGACCGAGCGGCCGGAGGGGTCGTGGAAACAGCTCGCCGGATTGTGTATGCGCACCACGTTGGTTTCCAGAATTCCCGGCGTTTCGTAAGCGGCGGGGAAACGTGTCGCGCACAATCCAACCCCCGCCGCCATCGCCAGCGCCGGCCGGGGATCGAACCGTTTTGAAAAGGTCCAGTTCGCCGGATCGGCCAGATCGGCGTCTTCCGGAGCCGACATCAGAACCGGCGCGACGTCCGGCCAGGAGTGATTCCCCAGCGACTGCTCGTAAACTGCGTAAACCCGGCCGTTGTGAATATCCACCCGCCCGCAACTCTGATGATGGTGATGTTCGCTTTCCAGCACGGCAGGTGAGCTCCAGCTCTCGCCGTTGTCGGTGCTGTGGCTGATCAGCAATGCGCCGCTGTGGCCCAGCATCCACAGGCCGCTCGACGTGCGGAACAGCGTCTCGTGCATCATCGGCAGCCTTGAGGAGGATTCGCGCCAGCTCTCCCCGCCGTCGTCGGAGAGAAAGATCCGAATCTGGTTGCCCGCCTGATAATCTCCCGAGCGGGAACGCGGCCCTTCCAGCGCCGCCGTGCCGGGGCCGCCGAGATCCACGGCGGCGATCAGGCGGCGGTTTTCCCCGACCAGAATCGCCGGCGTATAACAGTAGATTCCGGCGGGATCAGGCGATTCAAACAGGATCTGTTCATCGGCAATAAGTTTCATGGAGCGAACCTTGCGTTTCCGAATTTTTTTTCTGTCAGGGAGAGAGTATACTCTTCCTTTCCGGCCTTTGCAACAGAAAAGGAAATTTTTCCGAAAAAGAGTGTTGAAACATTTCAGAACGTTTCAATGTTCCACCTCCGTCCTCCCGCTCTCCCGGGCTCCGCCGCGGCGAAACTCGGAAGGTGACTGCCCGGAATATTTCCGGAACGCGGTGGAAAAATAGAATGCATTCCGGAAACCGAGCAGTTCCGCTATCTCCTTGAAGGAGAGCTGCCCGTCGCGGATCAGCTGGCAGGCGCTCTCCATTCGCTGCCGGATGAGATACTGTTGCGGCGAAATATGCAGCCAGGTGCGGAACAGGCGATCCACCCCGGCCCGACTGATTCCCAGCTCCTCAACCAGCCGGGAGACATTCATACGGTTGCCGCGCTCCGTCTCGATCAGCGTCACCGCGCGAGTGAGCAGCGGCGGCAGTTCCCGGCGTTTCTGACGGCCGACTTCATCGGCGAGCGCAGCAAGCAGCTCAAAACCGGCAACCGAATTTGCCGATGCCGTCCCGGGCCGTTTCTCCCGAAGCAGGGTGCCGATGCGGCGCAGCCGATCTTCGAAGGCGGAGGGAGTTTCCGGCAGAATCACGCCGCAGAAATTCATTCCCAGCGACTCCAGCAGAAGTTTGATTGTGCCGCCGGAAATGATGAGCTGAAGCTGTCTGGCGTACCGGTTTTTCCCGCTGCGAAACCGGATATCGCTGCCGGGACAGGTGAGAAAAATCTCTCCCGGCCGACTGAGGTGGAACTTCTTCCCCGCCTGCTCATAGATCACTTCACCGTCCAGCAGGAGTTCCACCGCGATATAAGCGTAATTGAGTTTCTTGATCCACCAGGCGCCACGGCGTACATTTTCGCAGAAATGGTGGGGCCACAACGTCAGGGAAAAGGGATGCACATCGTACCAGCAGGCAAGATCGCGCCGCGTCAACGTGCCGGAGTAATTTCGGCTGTAAAGGTCGCAGGAACAACGGGAAACCCGTACAACCCGCCCTCCGTCCGCCCCGTCTTTTCCTTCCATTCCCCCTCCTCGCGTTTAAAACAGAATGTGTCTGATGCAAAATTATATGTTTTTACAAAAATGCAAGTTGTTTTTGGATTCATTTTGCGGTAAAATATGAAAAGACCGACAACAGAAACATACAGGGAAGGAGTGTGAAATGTTGAATCAGAGACAATGGCGAAATTTTACCCTTATCGAACTCCTCGTGGTAATCGCGATCATCACTACTCAATAGACATAAAACTTATGAGCATTGAAAATCCTTCCTCTTTTTCGAACGATTTCAAAATGGGCTTTGTAGCACAAAAAAATCATCCGTTGAGCTCATTTCTTGTCAATTCCAAGGAAGTCAGGTTAATTCATGAAACTTCAGGGCGGAAGGTTCAGACAGCCGCGGTCGAGAAAGGGAAAGGGAAAGGCGGATTCCCGTATCCCGGGGATAACCGGAGACCGCCTTGCTTATTCCTCTTTTCAGAATTCAATGGCCGATGCAATCACGCATCAGGAGATTTCTTTCGGATGTTTCGCCAGCAGACCAGCGACGGTTTGGTATGATTTTTCGCAGTCCAGCAGATGCGCGGGCGCGTCTCCGAAATGGAAATCGCTCAAGGCTCCCGCTTCCCGCAGCGACGTTTCGAAGGCGGAAAAAGTTCCGGAATATCCGGATACCGGACGGCTCTCCCTTGACGCGATCCGTTCTCCCGCGGCGTTGTACACTTCCACCGGCATGGAAAAAGGCGGAGAACGAAAACGTTCAGGCATCGTCCATTCGAACACGCCGTGAAAAAAGGTCGTCCGGCTGAGAGGAACTCCGATCAGGAGAATTTTCCCTTTGCGCTCCAGCAGTTTCCACCAGGGGGAGCCCAGGGAGCAGCCGCTCTCGCACAGTTCGTGCCCGGATACGAAGGACACGGCATCGCGTCCGAGCGCTGCGACGGAACTTGACACCGACAGCGAACGCACAACGCCCGGACGTTTCAGGAACAGATTCGGCAGTTTTCCGACGCAGCAGGGCATGTCCGCGTGAAATTTCCGGACGTCGTGCGCTCCGAGCCCGCGGGCAAAGCAATATTTTTCCGGAACGGCGCATTTGCGGCAGCGTTCGCTTCCGGGCTCCCGGAGATGGATCAGCGTATAGGTCAGGGCCGGAAATATCAGCAGCCCTTCCCGAGAAAAGCAGTCGATGAAGACATCCAGAATCCCGGAAGTTCCGTTTTCCACTTCTCCCACCGACGTCGCGGACGAATGGACCAGCACGGTGTCCGTCGGCTTCAGTCCCGCGTTCCACAGACATTCCGTCAATTGTTTTCTGGTGTACATGGATCATTCCTCCGCAATCTCAAAGAACAGGGCCGGGCCGTCGGGCAGTTTCGCCGTATCGATGTCCAGCACCAGCGTTCCGTTCGAGTTGGATACCGGCTTGATCTCGGAACGCCGCTCCCCTGTACCGGCAATCCGGCATCATTCGTTTTTCCGTTTTTCCGGCCACCACTATTCAACCTCAACTTTTTGACGCTAAATCTTTACTTTTTCTGTTTCCTGCGTTTCCATTTATTATACCCGAAAATGAAAACCGGCGCAAGTGTTAAAAAGAAACAATTTCCATGCAAATGGAATATTTCCTCTTTTTTCTCCCGCCCCGGAAATCCGGGGAAGCTGAATTTTTATGCTGGAACGGAATTGGGGTTCATTCGATTTCCGCAAGGAGGGTGTCTCCTCTGTATCGATCGAAAAATCTGGTTTCGCCAACGGCCACGTATGATTTTCCGTTTCCGGAGAGCGTGTGGAAATTTCCCATCAGCGCGACGCCTTCCGGCTCCCGGATCTCCGGGAAAACGACCATTTCTGAACTCCGGACGATTTGAAAACGTTCATTCACGCGGGCGATGAAAAGCGGAGCGCGGAAACGCATCACATCGGCATTTTCCGCCGTCCTGCGAGTATAGACGAGATGAAGAACGCCGTTGTGAATCAGGAAATGCTGCTGGGTCGAGGCCGTTTCCAAAGGCGTCCCGTCGTCGAAATGCCAGAATTGGAGTGGATTCCAGTGTAGTCCGTCCATGGATTCGGACCAATGGGCGAACCCATCCTCCGTCCGGAGGGTCACATAAAAAAACTCCATGGTGCCGACAGAGCGAGGGTTCCAGAAGACCGCGGCCGGCCGGCAATTCAAGGACGTTGCCGGTTTCCAAGTACCGTACGGAAGTTCCGTCAAACTCCGCCAGAACCGAGCGGAACATCCTGTCGCGGCGGCCGACCGTGCCGAAAGAAAACGGGATATACAGTTTGTTTCCGTCGAAATACCGCTGGGAACAGCCGCAGGTACAGCAGGAGGTGTCTTTGTCGAAGCACGGAAAGTCCAGCGGCCGACGCCGGACCGTCCATTCACCGCGGTCGTTCCGGACGGCATAGTAGGACCGGCGGACGAACCGGGTGTCAGGCGCGGAATTCCAGTCTCCGAGAGTATCGTACAGTTTCCCCTGACGGTAATAGACGTTGTGACCGATGGCCAGAACGGTGCCGAGTTCCGGATGGCATTCCGGAACGACGTCGCAGATGCTCTCCTGAATGCCTCCGGGCAAGGGAACCGGACCGAATCCGGGCACGGGAACCGGATCGCTCCAGGTTTCTCCTCCATCGCCGGAGACGCTTTCCATGACGGGACCGTAATAATCGCTTCCCATGATGGGCTGGAACGTCATCAGAAGCCGCCTGTCCTTCATGACGGCGGGCGTCGGCTGAAAACAGGTGCATTTTTGACCGTTCCGGCCGTTCCAGACGGTTCGGACACGAATATTCATGATCGTTTGCCTTTCCGGGTTGTTTCTTTTTTATTATAGTTGGAAGGACGGAGGGAGTCAAGCATTCAAAAAACGTAAAATCCATACAGATGGATGATTCTTTGAAAAAAGATTGAAAATCGCGGTATCCGGAATTATTGTAATAGGCAGAACGCCGATAGCCACGGCGGCCGAGTTCGGGAAAATCCGGCTGGTCGTAGATCAGATCGAAAGCGCGGAAAAGTGCATCGTATTTTTTTCAGGAATGGGCACGAATCGATTAGGGCGTAGTAGTCATAAAACAGTGAATTTTGCATCATATTTTTTCCTCTTTTTGAGTGGTTAATTGTTGTCCCGCAAGATATTACAATATATCACCAAGAGGAGGAATTTTCAAGGGCAAACGACTCAAAAATCGTTAATTATAAAGCGTTTAACGCATTACGCAGAACACATTTATTGTTCTGTGAACAGGAGGGAGCTTTTCTATGGACAGTCGAAAAAACCGGGAAACGCTGCTTTCGGTCTGCGATGCTTTTTTCATTCCGGACGGATCTTCCGGTCCTGTTTTCCAGGGAGGCTCCGTTTGAAATGTCCATTCACGGGATTCCTCGTCTCGGAATTCTGCTTGACGGAAGCATGGTTTTCCAGATTTTCCGGAACGGCAAACCGGATCTGGCGACTTTGGCTGCGCCAGCCCTGTATTACTGCGGGGCGAACGGCGCGCAGACATGCAGCTATAAAACGGCGTCGGTCTCGATCTCCTTCTGTTTCTATCCCAAGTACGTTCGAATCGTTTATGTCGTCTGCGACGGAATTCACCGTCCGCCGCATGGCGGGAATGCTTATTTTCACACGGGAACGCCTCTTTCTGAAGGCGGGTTCCATCTGCTTTCCGCAATCGAGTCGTTTCAGCGCGAAGGGAAAATGCCGTTGGTCATGCGCCTGCTTGATGAAATTTACCGAATGAGCGTCGACATCCTGCGGAACGACACGAACGGTGCGACGCTTCGGGTCAGCCGGAAATGGACCGATCTCCAGTTTTATCTCCGGGCGCACCGGACAAAAAGCATAACCCGCACGGAACTGGCGCATCTGTTCGATCTGTCTCCGGGCTCCATTTCCAGGCTGGTCCGGTGCAATGCCGGATGCACTCTTGTGGAACTGCGGAACCGCTACCGGATGGAATTCGCCGCCGAACTCCTGCGAAAAACCAATCTGACGGTGGAGGATATTTCCGAACAGTGCGGATTCCGTTATTCCTGTTATTTTTACCGCTGCTTTCATCACTTCTGCGGCATGACTCCGCACGAATACCGGGAACGGCCGGAGGCGGTTTCTCCGGAGAAGTGAGTTCCCCGGAACCGAGTCGTTCCCGACCGGGCGTGTTCTCGAATTGACGCTCCGTTTCCCTCTAGTAGCCCAAGTCTTTCTTCCTTACCCAGCAAGAAAACAATCGGACATTCGGTGGTTGAATGTACTCTTTGCGCCAGCTCCCCGGCTTGGACAACTTTTCATAGAGGAATTGATGTAAACAACTTTTTTAGACTTTTTCACCGGTTCAGCAATTTCATATAGGCTTGATAGTTGAATAGGCGATTGCGCTTGTGGCCTGTGGTTTCCTCAACAATGCCGAGTCCCTGCAATTTACTCAAGGCGGTATTGATGGTGGCATCGGTCAGGCCGGTTTCCTCTTTCAAGCGGATTGTTCCCGCTATGGGATGACGGAGCATTGCCTGGTGAATCAACATGGCCGATTTTCCGCTTCGCCCGAGAGTTTTGATTTTTTCCCGGTCTTCCCGAACTTGCCGGTTCAAATCCATGATGATTTTCAACCCTTGCTCGGCAGTCGCAATTACAGCTTCACAGAAGAAGTCGAGCCAGCGTTCCCAATCCCCATCGGTTCGGATGGAGTTCAGGAGTTCGTAGTAGTATTGCCGATGCGACTTGAAATAGTAGCTCAGGTAGAGAAGCGGCTGTTTCAACACTTTTTCTTCACACAGCAGCAGGGTAATCAGGGAGACGCCCAACTCGACCGTTTCCATCGAGAAAAGGATGAATCGTTTCGAACTGGACATGGGCCAGGGCCGCCTTTATCAAAACCGGGATATTTTCATCGTGCAAGAAAAGTTCGAAGTCATTCAGACAGTGAATTACCTCTTCCGGAGGAGGAGGTACGAAAGCAGCGTTCCCGGGCCTGGTCCTCCAATCCAATTTTGACTTCTACGGAACTCTCCGGGCGATTTCAGGCTGCCTCGGCCCTTTGCCAATAAAGTACCGTGGATTTCTCGAATCAACCGCAGGGACAGCGGGAAGCCCCCTTTTAGGCGTTCCAAGCCGTAATCCATCGCGCCAACATAATTGCTGACTTCCTGAACATCATCCAACGGAACTCCGGGTTTCTCTTTCAGTTCGAACAACAGCAGGTCTGATAAGGAAGATTGCGTTCCTTCAATCATGGATGACAGAACCGCTTCCTTACGGACAAACAGATAGAGAAACAGTCCGACATCAGGCAACAGTTCCGCAGCAGCATCAAGTTTCCCCAACGCACGAGAGGCTTCATCCAGTCGTTTTTGCAACGTGCCGGAAAGTTCCAGCGGGGGAGTCGGCGGCAATGGGTTGGGAACGTATGCCCTTACCGTTTCTCCTGTCGTAGTGGTCGTCTGATAAGTTCCCTGTGGACCGCGCTTCATAATCCCTCGAAGTTAAAATAATGGCTCCTCTTATTTTAAGATATTGCCAATTTCTAAAATATACAAGTTCTTTATTTTATTTTTTCCCGACTCTCTACGGTTAGATTATTGATACGAGCATTCGAGAAGAGGTCAGCGCAAATCCCTGCATCCCGTAAAATGCCAATAAATCAATTTCCAAGCCCCCTGGATGGGACTTCCCGCTTTCCCCGCAGAATGAGTGCGATACCGAAATCCGGCTGTATACCGGTCCTGCATTCCCTTCGACGATGTGTAGCCCTTTATCAGGGATTTCTTGGTATCTCACCTCCGTGGAGAACATCGACATCATTCCGGGCCGCGACATCGGCAACTGGTGGGGGCCGGACGACTTTGCCAACGCCAAAGTGGCGTGGCGGTCGAGCAATCCGGAGACGCCGGTGGGATTGTATGCCTCCGCCTTCCCGCTGAGCGGAAAAAATCCGATCCGGGTGAAGTTCCGGATCGCCTCCCCCGACGCCGCGTGGATGATCGCCGCAGTGACACTCGCCGATCGGCCGCTGCAGCTGCCGGCACGCACGCCGCATCCATTCACCACGGCGGAGAACCGCGACTGGATCAAACTGGATTTCCGCCGTAACATCACGCCGGCAAGTCCACTTGACTTCTCCTTTCTGCTCGTCCCCTTCGCACCGGCGGGGAAGTTCGGCCGGGTAGTTGCCGCGCCGGATGGGTCGCTCACCTTTGAAAAGGCTCCAGGCAAACAGTTCCGCGCCTACGGGACCAATCTCTGCGATTCGGCGATCTATCTGGAGAAAGCCGACGCCGACCGGCTCGTCAACTTCCTCGCCGCGCAGGGATACAACTCCGTGCGGTTCCACCACCATGACAACCGGCTGCGCCACCCTTCCAGCCCGGATCCCGCCGCGCTGGATCCGAAAGCACTCGACCAGCTCGACTATCTCACCGCCCGGCTGATCGAACGGGGAATCTACCTCACCTTCGACTTCTACACCAGCCGGAAACTCCGGACCGGAGAAACGCTGCCGATTCTGCAAAAATATCCGAAACTCGGACTGAAGTTCGCCATGGAGCTCTCTCCGGAAGGGATGGAAAACTGGAAATCCTTCGCCCGGTCATGGATGCTTCACCGCAACCCCTACACCGGACGCACCTGGGCGGAGGAACCGGCGATCCTCTTCGCCAATCTGGTCAACGAGGATACCGCAACCTACTCGCTCTTCAGCAATCCGGACGCGGTGCGCTGTTACACGGAACTTTTCGCCGCCTACTGCGACGAAAAGAAGATCGCCGACCGCAGCATTTCCTTCGCCAATCCCGCGTTCTCCCGGTTCGTGATCGAACGCCAGCAGCAGGCGACCGGCGAAATGATGCGGTTTCTGCGACAGGAGCTCGGTGTAAAAGTTCCTGCTCACCTCCGCCAACTACAACGGCAACGCGCTCACCACTCTGCTGCGTGACGCCTACGACGCAGTCGATGATCACGGATACCACAACCATCCAAGTTTTCCGGAGAGCCCCTGGTCTCATCCACACCGCTTCGGGCAGACCTCAACCATTCCGGCAGAAGCGCCGCTGCCGATCAATCTCGTCCGCGGCCGGATCTTCGGCAAGCCTTTTTTCGTGACCGAATTCAACTTCTGTGCGCCCAACCTCTACCGGTCGGAGAGCGGTCCGCTGATCGGCGCCTATTCGGCGTTGCAGAACTGCGCCGGACTCTACCGCTTCAATTTTTCCGGAAACCGACGCCGGCTCTTCTCAGACAAAGAGGGTATCGTCGTCTTCGAATCGGTCAACGACCCGATCATGCAGCTGGCCGACCGGATTGCCGGAATCTTCTTCGTCCGCGGCGATGTCTCCACCGCGAAGCAGTGGTACGCCTGGCAGCTTCCGGCCGACTACTGGTCAAAAAAAACGCGACAGCGGCTATCCTGATATCCGCCGGCTCGGCCTGATCGCCGGAATCGGCGCACATCCAGCAGGGAAACCTCTTCCGGGGTGGAATCCTGCCGGAACATCCGCGATACGGCCGTACGGAAACGTCTCGAATTGTTCCAGAAGAGCGGCACAGCCCGGAGCATCACCGATGAAATTGAACTTGACAGCAAAGCAGGCACCTTCCGGGTGATGACACCCCGTTCGGAATCGGTGACGTTGTCGCAGGGAGCACTCCGGGCAAACCGGCTTGCCGTGTCGGGAGCCGACACCTTCCAGACCATCGCGGCAATCGCCCTTGATGACCGTCCGCTTGCTGAGAGCCGCTCGATTCTGGTTCTCCAGATCTCGAATGTCTGCGCCTCCGGTGAACGCTACACCGACACCGACCGCCGCCAGCAGCAGAACTATGGACACGCGCCACTCCTGCTGCGCCGGGCAAAGGCGAAGATTTCGCTCGCGGTTCCCGGCGTCTTTCAAATTGCCGCGCTAGACATGCAGGGTGATGTTGCAGGCACACTGCCGGGCAAACGGCAGGGGGAGCGGTTCGAATTTCAGGCGGACAACGGTGCGTTCCCGGGCGGGATTGCTGGATATCACCTGACACGATAACAACAATCCCTCCCGGAGCGTCTCCGGGAGGGATTGTCGCTGCATGTAGAACAGCTATTTCTTCTTGAGTTCCGCAGCAATCCGCTTCATCTGCGACGGAATGTCGATCTTCTGCGGACACTTCTTGAGGCAGACTCCGCAGGAGACGCAGGAGGCCGGGCCGCCTTCATTCGGCAGGGCATCGATCGTCTTCTTGAATCCGGCGAAATTGCCGTCGATCTTGTACTGATTGTACGCGCCGAACACACGCGGAATCGCCACCTCAACCGGGCACGGCACACAGTAATTGCACGCGGTACACGGCACCGAATCCACCTTCTGATAGGCAGCCAGCGCCGAGGCGAGCGTCAGCCGTTCCGAATCGGAGAGCGGACGGAACGGCGAATAGACACGCAGATTCTCCTTGAGGTGATCCATGCGGTTCATGCCGGAGAGCACGCAGATCACGTTCGGCAGCGAGGCCACATAGCGGAACGCCCACTCCGCCGGACTCGCATCCGGAGCAGACGTTTTCAGGATCTTCGTCGCTTCCGGCGTCAAAGTCGCCAGCGTACCGCCGCGCAGCGGCTCCATCACGATCACCGGAATTCCGAGCTTCGTCACGATCTCGTACTGCTCGCGCGACCGATAGTTATGCCAGTCCAGATAGTTGATCTGAAGCTGGACGAAATCCCACGGATGCGCCTCCGCAATCGTCTTGAGCACATCCGGAGTGTCGTGGAAGGAGAAGCCGACGTGACGAATCTTCCCCTCCTTCTGCATCCGTCTGACGAACTCATAGAGCCCGCACCGCTTCACCGTCTCCCAGTTGCCGCGGTTCAGCGCGTGCAGGAGATAGAAGTCAAAGTAACCGGTCCGGCACTTCCGCAGCTGCTCCGCGAAAATGCGCTCCGCATCCTGAAGGCTCTTGATGGAACGGACCGGCAGCTTGTCGGCGAGGAGGTAGGATTCGCGGGGATAGCGGCTCAGCGCTTCTCCGACAAAGAGTTCACTCCGCCCGCCGTGATAAGGCCAGGCGGTGTCAAAGTAGTTGAGCCCTGCCTTCAGGGCGTAATCCACCAGCTTCTTCGCCTCCTCGCTGTCGATGGCGCCGTTTTTCTGCGGCAGCCGCATCATGCCGAAACCGAGCAGCGGCAGCGTAAGATCGGTATCCCGAAAACGGCGCCGGGTCAGTTTGCTTTCTTCCGTACCGGCGGCGGCTCCCCCCGCGGCTCCGGTCTGTGCCGTCAGCCGGGCGAGCGGAGCAAGCGCGGCCAGTGTAAGCGTACATTTCAAAAAAATCGCGTCTATCCATGATTGTCTCCGTTTCTTCGCAAATGGCTTCTCTTTTATTTATTATAATCAGTCCAGCGGCGCCGCGCCAATGAAAACTTCCGGAATTTTCCTTTTTTTTACGAGCCGGCCGGAGACTCTTCCCCCCCCGCCTGATTGCGGAACTGCCGGATGCTTTGCAGGAGAACCGACAACACCAGCAGAGACAGACACCCGTAAAATGCAGCTGACAGCTCCCGATGCTCCCGGAAAATCAACATCGCCAGCAGAATGCTGTAAACCGGTTCCAGATTGTAACTCAAATTTACCGTGAACGCGGAGATCGTCTTCAAGGCCCGGATCTGGCACCAGTACAGCCCCACCGTGCAGAAGAGCGCGAAGAGCAGCAGTTCCCCCGTCTCCGGCAGCGTCGGCACCAGTCGCGCGGCAGGAAACAGCAGAAGGTAGAACGGCAGCAGCAGCGTCAGCGCGAGAAATCCGCCGCACATCTCCTCATACAGGATCGTCTCCGTCGAAAAACGTCGTCCGAGAAAGCGGGAGGCTATCGTGTACAGCGACGCGAGAAGCGTGGAAACCACTCCCAGCAGGATCCCCGTCCGGTAACGCAGGTCGAGTGTGAAAAACAACAAAATTCCGGCAATCGACAGCAAACTGCACGCCAGCTCCTGCCACTCGAACTTCCGCTTCAGGAGAAGCGGTTCCAGAATCGTTGAGAAAAATCCGATCATGGCAAAGCAGGCGACGCCGACCGAGACATTCGCCAGCTTGATGCTGCCGAAGAAGAAAAGCCAGTGCAGAGCGAGCAGCAGTCCGGCTCCGGCGATTTCCACACGGCCGCGCCACGACACGCGCTCCGCTCCGGGCAGAAAACGGCGGAGGAAAATCAGCGCCAGTGCGGTGAACAACATCCGCCACCAGGTCATGACGCCGCTGGAAAGTTCAATCAGCTTCCCGAAAATTCCGGTGAATCCGGCGAACAGAATCGAAAGGTGAAGAAAGCAGAACGCCCGCGCCGTCTCACTCAAAGCCTCAATCCGCTTCACGAAAACCTCCCCACCCCTGTTTCGATATAAAAAAACACGGACAGGAAATGAATCCCAGCCCGTGTCTTTTCGCTTGCGTCCGTGAATTACAGCTCTTCGCCGACCTCCCAGCGGATGAAACGCCGCACCTTGAGGTTCGGGCGGAACTTCGCCAGCGTGGTCTTGTCATCCTTGACCCACGGCTGATCCATCAGGCAGACTTCCGAGAAGTACTTGCGGATCTTGCCGGCAAGAATCTTGTCGAGCATCGCGGCCGGCTTGTTCGCCAGCTTCGGATCAGCAGCAGCGGCGATCTCCTTCTCCTTGGCGATCACTTCCGCAGGAACATCGTTCTCACTGATGTACTTCGGGCTGAATGCGGCGATGTGCAGACAGATGTCGTTGAGCACCACCGGATCGGTTTCGCCCTCTACCTCCACCAACACACTGACCCGACCATCCATGTGATGATAGCTGGCAAAGGCACACCCCTCAGGCGCTGCCAGCGCGCCGCGCGGCGAATCTGCATGTTTTCACCGATCACACCGATGTGGTCGGTCAGAGTGTTCTTCTCAGCCTCATTGACCGCCACGGTGACATCACCCTCGCCGGCCGCCTTCAGCGCACTGTCGGCAATCGTCTTGACCAGGTTGCCGAACTTGTCGGTCTTCGCAGCAAAGTCGGTCTCGCAGAGAACCTCCACGATCGACGCGGCATCGTCACCGATGCTGGTCCAGACCTTCCCCTGATTGGTGGCGCGGCCGGACTTCTTCTCCGCCTTGGCGGCGCCGGACTTGCGCAGGTTTTCAATCGCCAGCGTCATGTCGCCGTCCGCTGCGGTCAGCGCCTTCTTGCAATCCATCATACCGGCTCCGGTCTTCTCCCGGAGCTCCTGTACCATCTTGGCAGTAATCATTTTCTCAAACTCCTCACATCAATCCGTTGGCTTACTCGGCCTTTTCCGCCGCGGGTTCTTCGGCCTTGGCTTCCGCCTTTTCCGCTTCCGCCTTCTCGGCCTTTTCGGCCTTTTCCGCCTTCACCGGCTTGTCATCGGCGCTCTTGCGGCGCGGGGCGCGGCGCGGCTTCTCGGCCTTTTCCGCCTTCTCGGCGTCATCGGCCTTCTCCTGCGCAATCTTCTTCGCGGCCTCGGCGGCTTCGCGCTCCTCGGTCACCTTCTTCTGGTAGATCTCCTTCGCCACCTTGATCGCCTCGGCGAAGAGGCCGGTGATGATCTGAACCGACTTGACCGCATCGTCATTGGCGGCCACCGGGTAATCGACCAGCGTCGGGTCGCCGTTGGTATCGACGATCGCCACGATCGGAATATTCAGCTTGTTCGCTTCGCGGACCGCATTCGCCTCGTTGCAGACGTCGATGACGACGAGCGCGGCGGGCAGACGCTTCATGCCGGCGATGCCGTCGAGGTCACGGTGCAGTTTCTCGGCACGGCGGGCGAGGCTGGAAAGCTCCTTCTTCTTCATCGACTTGGCCGCTTCCGAATTCAGCGTCTGGTCGATTTCGGCCATCTTGGAGATGCTCTTGCAGATGGTCACGTTATTGGTCAGCGTACCGCCGAGCCAGCGTTCGAAACGCTGAACATGCCGGTTTCGTCCGCGAGCCCCTTCACCAGTTCGCGGAGCTGACGCTTGGTGCCGACAAACAGGATGTCGCCGCCGTTGGCGACGATACGCTGCAGGAAGTTGCAGGCCGCCGCAATCTGATACATGGTCTTGGTGAGGTCGATGATGGAGATCCCGTTCCGCGCGCCGTAGACATAGTCCTTCATGCGGGGGTTCCAGCGGCGGGTCTGGTGCCCGAAATGACACCCGGCTTCCAGCAGATCGTTGATGGTGATTTTCGCCATTTTCACGGCTTCCTTTCCTGTTTGCGGCGCTTTTTCCGTTTCAAGTCGCCATTGGTTTGGTTGTCTCTCCGCACCCCTTCCCGGGCGCGGATTATTTAATATAGTGCTGTAGAGCGAATTTACAAGCCTAGGCCAACGATTTTTTCCAGAATTCGATCTGTTTCGCCACCTGATCGAAACCGGTCGCGCCGGTGACGTCGCGCTTGGCGACGCTCTTCTCCGGATCGAACAGTTCGAGAAACTCCGGCGTCGCTTCCGGAATCGTTTCGCGCATCTCGTCGAGCGTCACCTCGTCGAGCCGTTTCCCATGCTCCCGGCAGTAGCGGACGAACGAACCGACCCGGTGGTGGGCGTTGCGGAACGGCACCTTGAGTTCCACGAGCTTCTCCGCAAGATCGGTGGCCATCAGCGCCGGATCGGACGCGGCCGCGCGCATCGCCTCTTCGCGGATCTTCATCGTCTCGATCATCGGTGGATAAACCTTGAGAATCATCTTCGCGGTGTCGAGCGCGTCGAAGATCGCGACCTTGTCCTCCTGAAGATCGCGGTTGTAGGTGAGCGGCAGCCCCTTGCACATCGTGAGCAGCGCGGCAAGGTCGCCGTAGACCCGCGCGGTCTTGCCGCGGGTGAGCTCGCAGACGTCGGGATTCTTTTCTGCGGCATCAGCGAAGAGCCGGTGCAGAAGGCGTCGTCCAGCTCGACAAAACCGAACTCCTGACTGCACCAGAGGATCAAATCCTCGGAGAGACGGCTGGCGTGCATCGCGAATATCGCCAGCGCATTGACCAGTTCGATGGCGAAATCGCGGTCTGCGACCGCATCCATGCTGTTGCGGGTGACACGCTCGAACTTGAGTTCGCGGCAGACCATTTCACGGTCGATCGGCAGCGTGGTTCCGGCCAGTGCCCCGGAGCCGAGCGGCATGACGTTGACGCGGCGGCGGCAGTCGGCGAGCCGCTCGGCGTCGCGATCGAGCATTTCGACATAGGCAAGCATGTGGTGGGCGAAAAGCACCACCTGCGCGTGCTGCAGATGAGTGAATCCCGGCAGGATGGCGCGGGGATGGGCGGCGGCCTGCCCGACCAGCGCGCGCTGAAAGGCGCGCAGTTCCGAGATCAGAAGGTCGATCTCGTCGCGCAGATAAAGCCGGATGTCCAGCGCGACCTGATCGTTGCGGCTGCGGGCGGAGGTGTACTCTCGCCCCTTCGGCGCCGAGCACGTCGATGAGCGCGCTCTCGATGTGCATGTGGATGTCTTCCATCGAGATGTCGTAGGTGAAGTCGCCGGATTCGATGCGGCGGCGGATGTTGTCCAGTTCGGCGCGAATCGCCTCCGCGGTCGCCGCGGGAATGATCCCCCTGCGCGGCGAGCATCTTCACATGCGCCTTGCTGCCCTCGATGTCGTGCTTGTAAAGCCGTTTGTCAAATGAGATCGATTCAGAATAGAGGGCGACCTCGTCCCGAGTCGCCGAACTGAACCTTCCGCCCCAGAGCGCCATGAAACCACCTCGCGATTTGTTTTCCCGAAAAATAATCTCTTTAAAATAACCGCTCGGGAGTGGAATTTCAACATCATCGGGGCTATATTACCCGAATTATGGCAAAAACTTCGAATCAACTCAGACCGAACGTTCCCGCAGCAGATCAGCTGATCTGCCCCGGCTGCGGGGAACGTCTGACGCCCGCGGATGTGGAGAACTTCCCGGCGTGTCCCTACTGCGACTTCGCGTTCCGTCGCGACAGCCGCCTGGAAGATTTCGCTCTGCTGCCGGTGATCTCCCGCTGGGAGAACCGGGTCAACACCCAGTTTCCCTCCGCCTGACCCGGCGGGAACCGGGTTATCGCAGCAGATTCCAGTCCGCGGTTCTTTCCAGGGCGGAAAGCCGGAAGGCGGACGGCCAGCCGACATACATGTCGTTGAGATGCCCCCTCTCCTCGCAGGTTCTGCGGTAACGGCTCCAGCGCGTCTGAAAAAACGCTTCGCTCTGCACCCCGAAGGGACGCCGGTGACCGTGTAGTTGCAGCCCCTCACGGGGTGCGATGCAGAGAATGGCGTTGCACCACATCATCCGGGCCCGGAGCCGCCACCGTTCATCCCCGGTCAACTGCCACAAGCGGATGAAATCCGGCACGGCGATCACCCCCACGGATCGATGGCCGGATGCTGCGTGGAGACCGCCGTGCCTCCCGAAGTATAATACCCGAGACGGGAAAAATCGCTTTCCGGCGGGTAGAGTGCATCGTAGTGAAATGCCCAGGAGAAGAAATAATACGCCGCCTTCAACGCGCATTCCAGATAACGCGCCTCCCCGGTCAACTCCAGCATCTCCAACGAACAGTACAGAAACGGATAGGCGGTCTCCTTGTCGATGCAGGCGCAGTCGATCGCCCCGGCCAGGCAGACGAACTGATCCAGATCCCGTTTCACGTAGAGTTCCAGCGCCCGGCGTGCGCAGTCCAGGTATTTCGCGGCACCGGTCTCCCGGTAGACTTCGAGCAGCGCCATGATCATGAAGCCGCCGATCGTGCCGCCGGAGGCGCACTTCCGCCCGTCCACGCTCCATTTCAATCCGAATCCGTCCTCCTCGTCGTAATGTTCGACGAAGAAGTCGGCAAGCCGCACAGCGAACCGGAGGTAGCCGGGACGGGCGACGCCCAGCGACCGCAGCAGCCGGAAAGAACGCACCGCTTCCGCCGCCGCCCAGCCGTAATTGCAGACATCTCCGGGAACATACCGCTTCGTCACGTGGCGCACATAGTTGACCGGAAAAAGTCCGGAGGGCAGCTGCGTCTCCATCCAGCCGTCCAGACAGGAAAGGGCGTCGTTCAGCCAGGAACGCTCTCCGCTCCGGCGGAATTCCCGGATGAAGTGGCGGGCCTGCTGAAAGGATTGCCCCGACCAGCCCGCTTCTATGATTTTATCGGGGAAGACGATCGAGTCATCCTCCGGAGAGTTGCGCATCGCATTGCGGAACATCCGATGTCCGTTATAGTCAAACATCAGGAAACGGGAATTGGCGAGCGCCGCCTCATACACCTCCTCCGGCGTCAGCACCGGTTCGTGCCGGAACGGAAACAGCTCCAGCACCCGGTTCAGCAGCGTCGCACAACCGAAACTCCTCCATTCGGGAACGCCGAAGAAGAGATGAAACCGGCAGCGGAACGACTCCCCGGGACGCAGCGTCAGGTATTCGTCATAGCGTTCGCTCATCACATCGTGGTCGGAATAGGTGAATGGGGCTTCCGTGACCGGATAGTAGATCCGGTGCAGAAAACGCCCCTCCCCGGTCTCCACCAGCGAACAGGAGCTGCGCAGGCTCGCCTCCTCCCGGTCCGAGGCAAACATCGCCGCCACGTTCGCGGCATCCTCCGTCACGGTGCAGGAGGGAATGCCGGAACGATCGTAGGCAAAAATCCAGTTCCGCCCCTCCACGGCGGTTCCCTGCGGCTCATGGCCGCCGCTCCGCCGGTTCCCGTCGTAGCTGACGCAGGGAATGGTGTACTTCTCAGGGATGAACCCGGTGATTCCCTCCATGATCAGTTTGAACCTCCGGGTGCCGACCCCGTCGTTGACCAGCTGCCGTTCCACGGAAAAAAGTCCGCCGCCGAGCTCTTCGATCCGCTCCTCCGCCAGAAATCCGGCGCCGCGGAAATGCGCCCCCCTCCCGCGTCATCGCCTCCTCTTCTCCGTTGCATTCGATCAACGGCGGACGCAATTCAAACACCCACCCGGGCACCGGCGCCTCCGACTGCCGGTACCGTTCTCCTTCTCGACTGAAATACATCGTTACTCCTCTTGACTCACGATCAGTTCATATGCGAAAACCGTCCCATACCGGGAAAATACCTGTGCATCAAAACAGACGCCCCCCTGTTCCCTCCCGAAGCGGGATCTCCCCAGCCGCCGTCCCGCCGTATCCACCGCGTACAGGCGACATGAGCTGAGCGACTGCTCCAGCCGGAGCCGGATCTGTGCCTCGCCGCGGGCGGCGAGCAGCGCCCCCGCCCCCCAGCTCTCCAGCTGATTGCGCTGCCGGTCGGCAAACCGGGTCCCGGCCGGCAGTGCATCGGTCAGGTGAAGGATCAGCATCCGGTTCGAACGGCGAAGGGGCGGGCATCGACCGCAAGACAGCCGAAGACACCGCGACCGACCCGATTATTCACTTGCAACACCCCGGTTCCGCCGGACATTCCCGGCGGCAGAATCACCGCCTCGCAGACCGACGAACGCGCTTCCAACGTCACCCGTCGGCGGTCGAGCACGACTTCGCCGGACGCGGAGGCGAAACGCTCCGCTTCGGGAGCCCACTGTTCCGGCAGAAGCAGCTTCCCGCTCCCGCAACCGCCGCAACAGCGTCTCTTCCGGGCGAACCGTCACCACCCCGTCCACGGGAGCGAACACACAGCCGACCTGCGCCATCAGGCCGAGCCGGTTCATGGTGCTGGAATCCTGTTCCCCGAAGGAGAACTCCCGCTTTCCGGAATAATCCACGGCGAATCTGCGTTCCGCCGGAGCGATGCCGCCCTCCTGAAACAGCGCGAGTCCGATCCGCAGCGAGAGCGCTTTGACCGGATCGCTCGAACTGTCGAAATGCCACGCATTCGCTGCTTTCTGCGGCTGGTAATGCACGAACTGAAAGATGCCGTCCCAGTCCTGAAGCGCGGCATAGGCGCCGGTCAGCACACCCCCTTCCGCCCGGAACGCGTTGGGGGCGGCAAAATCGAACTCCGTCACCAGAAACGGCCGGCCGAAAATCCGCGCACTGAACAGCACGCCGGGAGCAGCGGCATAGCGGGCAATGGCGGAGAGGTTCGTATGGCCGGCCGGATACTTCCACCAGCCGCCCAGAAACTCCGGATGATCCCAGTAGAAGTGATTTTCCACAAAATCGTACTGCCGCCGCATCATCGTCAGCGCGGGCGAAGTGAGAAAATTCTGGTCCGATATCATGCATCGAAGTCCGAGACCGCGGACAAACTCCTTCATCTCCCGGAATCCGTCGTCGTAGAGTTCCCGCAGGAAGCGGGAGAAGTGCGGATCCTGCGCGGAAGCGACGCCTCCGGATATTCCGTGATGTTTTTTCCACTCTTCGAAGCGCTTCCGATAGATCGCCGCCACCTCCGGCGTCCGGTTCCAGTAGGCGGAAAGCGTATCTTCGTTGACCAGGGAGACCGAAAGCAGCGCCGGCTCCTCCTTCCAGGTCAAACCGGTGTAGGGATTTCTGTGGTTGAGCCAGTTCGCCGCGAAACGCTTCCAGTTCTCCATCACCGAATCGAGCACAAACACCAGCGGTTTAAAGGTCTCCTGCCAGAGCCGCTGCTTCGAAACTCCGGAATTTCGCCGACCTCCAGATGCCGGGAGACGTACAGATCGGTCACCAGGTAGATCCCCCGCTGCTTCAGACAGCAGGCCAGATAGTCGAGCTGATCCATCCGCACCGGATCGAGCTCCGTCGAACGCCCGTTTTCCCGCTTCACCATATAGGGATCGTGGTGATGAATCCGGACCGCGTTGTAACCGCTTGCCGCCAGCCGGTCGGCCAGCGCCTCCGCTCCCGCCCGGTCCTGAAACTGCACCATCCGGGAGAGGTTCACCCCGAAGAAGCGAACCGCCTTTTCCGGCCGGTTCTCGAACACGATATGCCCCTCCTTTATCATCGGGCGGCCGTATTTTCCGCAGGCGCATCCAACCGGGCCGAAAAATCGAGAACGGATCCCGGTTCGATTCGCGAAGCCATCTCGACCGGCCGCCATTCCCTGCCTTCGACGATGAAATACGGAGTGCCGATATGCCGCTTCACCGGCAGCGGAGTGACGGAGGCCGCCACAATCCCCCACGGTGAAGTCAGGGCGCTGCGGAAACGGATCTTCGTGATCGGCTTATCCGGAATCGCATATCCGGAACGGTACAAACCGATCATGGCGCTGCGGTTCATTTTCGTCCAGACCACGTCGCCGTTCTGCCGCGAGACCGGATTCCACCAGTTCCCGACATCCGCACCGGTTACCGCAATGCGGGTGACGGATCGATCCGCGTGAACCAGCTCCACGGTTCCGATCCCGGTCCGGGAGTTTCAGGAGGCCAGGCGATGGCGTGCAGCAGATAGAGAAACCTCCCCTGTACCGGTCGGGATTGCGGCGCCTCCGCGGTATGCGCAAAATACATCCGATGCTTCCCGCCCAGCATGATGCACGAACGGCCGCCGTTCTTCTCCGGGGAGAGGATGAGGAATTCCGTGCCGTGCCGGTTCAGCGTCCCGGCGGGCAGTGCCCTCAAATCGTTCTCCCGCCCCTGATCGGTCCATCCCCCTTTGCGATCCTCCGGAATTTCGTCGGAAAATCCGGCATTGGCGGCTCCGGCGAGGTCGAGCGGCTGTGAACGGTACTCTTCAATGGCGAGACGCAGGGCAAGCTCCGCCCTGGCTCCGGAAGCTCTGAAGTAGATTCGCAGGCCGAAGCTGTCCCGCCCGAAATGGCGGTCGTCCTGCAGCAGCAGCCGGAATTTTCCGGAAATGACGAGCACCCCTTCGTTCAAGGGGAACTCCAGCCGCCGAACCTCGCCCCGGAACAGGGCAGACTGTTTCCGGTTTCCGCTCCGGATGCGCGGGAAAGTGATCTTTTCCCATCGACGAAAATCTCCCGTCCGCCGAAACTGTTCGCCGGCAGCCGTACGGCACTCAGCACCAGTTCGTTCACCGCGGCCTTCTCCGGCAGCCGGAACTCCGCCTGATATTCCAGCGCCCCGGCGCCGTCCCGGCGCGTCGTCTGCCGGAATGAACCGGGAGCCGTCCGCGGCAGATTCACCCGGCAGACCAGCCGGGTATTCCCGGAGTCGCCCTCAAATTCCTGTTTCTGAAACTGAGGGGAATTCGTACTGTAGAACTTCCATTCCCGATCGAACACCGCGGGAATCAGCTGAAGTTCGCCCGCCTTGATCTCTCCGGTTTCGGCGATGTGCAATTCCGGAGCCGTCCCGGCCCGGAGCACGCCGCAGATCACCCCCGCCAGCAGCATGAAGAACTTTTTCATCTTCGACATCCTCAATAGCGGTACGCGTAATAGCTCCAGAACGGGTCATCATAGCTGCAGACCGGGATCTCCCGCCCGCTGCGGAACTCCACATGCCCATCCGCCATCGCCACATTGATTCCGCCGTTGTGCCGCCAGACGGCGCCCTTGGCCGCATCCAGTTCTGGACCGAAATCTTCATTGACGCCGCAAAGCTGTCCTCGGCGGGAAAAAATCGCCGGGGGAGGTCCACCCCACCGAATAGTAGTTCATATCGAAGACCGCGGCCAGCAGGGGAGGGCCTTTTGATCATGGAAAGCGTACGCTTACTGACACTCTTCCACTGCGCCTCCGGAAAGAAACCGCAGAAATCCTCGGAACTCGTCTCTCTGACCTGACAGGCGTTGGCCCCGTAATGCACCCCGCCGATCCCCGTGCTGTTTCTCAGACCGGGGTAGTTGGAGGAGGGACAGCCGAACGGCGCCCGCACCTGTGTTCCATCCACATACCCCCAGTCCGCCGGCGTCGTCCGGGTCATATAGGCATAGAGCATCGACTGCCACTTCCCTCGCTCGTGGTGATGTTGCCGCCCCAGCTGGGAACCCGGCTGCCGTTGTCGTCGATGTACATGGCCATCGTCATCATGATCTGCTTCAAGTTGTTGGTGCAGGTGATGCTTCTGGCCCGCTCCCGCGCATTCTGCAGCGCGGGCAGCAGCATCGCCGCAAGAATCGCGATGATCGCAATTGTAACAAGCAGTTCGATCAATGTAAATCTGAGCCCCGTCCCTCTTCCGCCAAACCGATTGAAACACTCTTTCATCTCGCTTTCCTTTCTTGTTACTGGGAAGGTATAGCTATACCATCATGATAAAAAAACACAACTACAGCAGGCGGCAGGGACACGGGGCCAGCAAAGAAGCGTCTTCCCGCCCCTTCAGGCAGCTCAGGATAAATTCCGCCCCCCTGCGACCGAGTTCATTTTCCGGCAACAGAATGGTATTCGAATAGTCGCATTTGCAGGCGCTGTACTCACCCGCCGACAGAAAGCAGGCAACGGTCCGATTCGGTCGCCGGAGCCACTCCGAACCGCTCATCCACATCAACCTCTCCAGAAAATAGAAGTTGTAAAAAGAACAGAAAGTCGTAATTCGGACCTTCCTGCAGAACACGCTGCAATGCCGGGATGACGGTCTCTTCCCGGGCGCTGTCGAACAGAATCTGATCGCAGGCAATCTTACGCCTGTCACATTCGCGCCTGACGGTTTCGTAGCGCAGCCGGCGGGAAAAATGAACCTCCGCGGAGTTGAACTCCGGACCGATCCAGCAGAGTGTCTTCACCGTGTCCGTCAGAAGCCGTTCCAGCAGCTGAACCATGGCCGCTTCTTCATCAAAAACCACACTCCGGATCGCGGGGTCACGCGGATTCCGGTTCAACCAGACCGTCGGCAGCTGAAGCCGGGCGATCTGTTCATCCACCTTCGGCGGAACCCAGCCGCCGGAGATGCCGATCACGCCGTCGGCGGAGCGCATGGAAAAAAAAATCCGTATAGGAGATCACCCGGGTGACCGGATCGACAAACACCGGTTCCAGCACCAGTGAATATCCCTCCTTCGCCAGAGCGGTCGTCGCCCCGTTGAGATAGCTCATGAGCTGGGACTGGATGCTCGTCTCCGGGGAACCGTATTGCAGCAAAACACAGCCGATCCGGTGAAAACGGTCGGTCTTCATCGCATGCGCGGCAAAGTTGGGCAGATAGTTGTATTTCCGCACCACCTCGTCAAGCCGTTTCCGAACCTCTTTTCCGACCAGCGCCTGATCTTTGAAATAGAGGGAAACGGTTTTCTGAGAAACGCCTGCCTTGCGGGCGATGAATGTTTGGCTCACGATCATCTTTCTCTCCATCGGTATAGCTATACCCAATTATAGTACATTTCCCTGTTTTTTTGCAAGAGCAATTTCATTTTTTTTCAAAAAAATCGAATCGCGGCGGGAGAAAAAGGGGGGAAAACAGGAGATTCTCTTCAGGTCTGCCGGAATAACGGGCGCCCCGACGACCTTGAAAACGAAAACGCCCCGCCGCATCGGCAGGGCGTTTTGCAAAGGTTCCGGCAGGAAATCTTACCAGTGGATCAGCTCCTGCACCTTGACCGGAAGCCCGGTCTTCATCGAGATGTTGGCGCCGATGCCGGTCAGGATCGACTTTGCACCGTCGTGGAAGTCAGCAGCCAGGCCGAGCGGATCCTCGTCGACGCCGACGAAGAGGTTCTTGAGCAGCTTGGCGTCGCCGCCGCCGTGGCCGGCGAGCGATTCACAGCTGTATTCGATCACCTGCGGCTTGCCCCAGTGCGGCTGGAAGACGATCTCCGGCGGAATGCCGTCCTTGTCCTTATCCATTTCGCGCATTCCGAACTGGGTGAGGTCGGCGTCGGAGGTCCCTTCGACGAACCGCTTCTCCACCACGTTGAACTCCAGCCGCCCCTTGGTGCCGTTGAAGACGATCCGGTATCCCTCCCACGGGCAGTGAGCGCAGAGGCTGTAGGTCATCACCGCATTGTTGCGGTAGCGGACCATCACCCCCATGTTGTCCTCGATGTCGATGCCGTCACCGAAGACGCTCTGGTCGCGGTAGTAACCGTCCTCGGCTTCCGCATTGTAATAGAGCCCCATCATCTCCTTTGTTGGAGGGGTCGATCTTCAGCGCGAAGGGATCCTTCGCCGCGATCGGGTTGTTGCGGGCCCGCTGATAGAACTCGGTGACGCCGCGCTTCTCCGCATTGATCTTGCCGTAGAACTTCAGGTCGCCCATCGCGAAGACGGTCACCGGCTCGGAGTTGAGCCACCAGTTGACCAGGTCGAAGTGGTGGGTCGCCTTGTGCACCATCAGGCCGCCGCTGTTGGCCTTGTTGCGGTGCCAGCGGCGGAAGTAGTCCGCGCCGTGGCTGGTGTCGAGCAGCCACTCGAAATGGACGCTGGTGATCTCGCCGACGATGCCGGACTGGAGCACCTCCTTGACCTTGCTGTTACGCGGCGCGTAGCGATAGTTGAAGGTGACGGTCAACTTGCGGCCGGTCCGCTTCTGGGTATCGATGATCTGCTGGCACTTCTCGACGTCGATGGTCATCGGTTTTTCGCTGATGACGTCGCAGCCGAGTTCCATCGCGCGGCAGGTGTACTTGTGGTGGGTGCGGTCCATACTGGTGACGATGATCACATCAGGTTTGGTTTCAGCGATCATCCGGTCGAACTGATCGGCCTTGTAGGTCGGCACATCGGGATGATTGTCGCACTGCTCCTTGAGGAACACGTTGTTGTAGTAATTCATGCGGCTCTGGTTGCTGTCGCAGAGCCCGACCAGTTCGGCGACATCCTTGTAGGTCGTGGTGATCGCCCGGATGTACATGCTGGAACGGCTGCCGGTTCCAACCACGGCATAACGTTTCTTACCCATTTACACGTCTCCTTTGTTTGGTGATTTCGGGTATGTTTTTCTATTCGCACTGCTCTCGCGGCTGACCAGCCGGGTGGGCAGAATCTCCGTTTTCGCCGGCGCCTCGGCCGGCCCGGTGACGATCGCCGCGATCCGGTCGACCGCCTCCCGGTCGGGATGCGCCACCGAGGTGAGCGTCGGAATCGCATAGGCGCAGGCGCTGTCGTCGTCGAAACCGGCGACCGCGATATCGTCTGGAATGGAGATGCCATGCTCATGCGCATAGCGGTAGAATCCGAGCGCCATGCGGTCGGTGTCGAAGAAAGCGGCGTCGATTCTCAGCTGCCGCAGTTTCGGACCGGCCTGATAACCATGGCGGAAGTCCAGCCCTTCGGTCTCGATGGTGAAGGTCTCCACCGCCGGATTCGCCTCGACCGCAGCGTGGAATCCGGAGTGACGCCCCACTGCGACGGGGGAGGAAACGTGAGCGATCCGACGGGCGCCGGCCAGGATCAGTTCATGCACTGCGGAACGGATCCCGCTCGGCCGGTCAACGAGCAGATTATCGAACCCCTCCAGCCGGGGGCCGCAGTCGAGGAAGAGGAACCGCAGCGGATATCCACGAAGTTTTGCCGCGTCCCACGGCGCCGGCCAGGAGAGGAAGATGACGTGGCTGACCAGTCCGTTCCATTCGCGCAGCAGATTTTCCAGTTCGCCGAAGGAGCCGGGCAGAGCGCCGACCAGCGTGTGTAACCTGCGAATTCGGAACGCCTCTTCGAGCATGCGCATCCGCCGCTGGCCGGCCTCGGTGCCGCCGATCGACCCGGTGACGACGCCGACGATCCGGCTGGAACGCTGTTTCAGGCTGCGCGCGGCGGCATTCGGCACATAATGGAGCGACCGTGCAGCGGCGAGAACCCGTTCGGCCACCTCGCCGCGCACCGGTCCGACGCCGCGCAACGCCCGTCCGGCGGTCCGGATCGACACCCCAGCTTTCTCCGCCACATCTTTCAGCGTCGCCGCCATGGGAACTCCCTCTTTTACCATTGTGCCATCGTTGGCATTTTATTATAGTATACACGCCCGGCAACAAATTTCAACTGAAAAAGAGAAAATTCCTGAAAAAAAATTCAGCTGCAGGGATTTTCCGCCGGGGGAGAAACCGGGAGGCACTCATAGCTCCGGCATCGCCGCGTTCCCCGGGGAATTGGCTTGGAAGATCGCATGGGCTTTCCCGGGAATTTGTTTCCAGGAGGTGACGATATCGCCTTCGGGGCTATTGCTCAGCCTTCAGCAGCAGGGTGGGAATCTCGATCTTGCGGGGGGGACTGATTTTGTCGCGCAAGCGCAGTTCGATCAACTCGCAGATGCGGTCCGAGAGCTGGGCGTAATCGACACAGCTGGTCGTGATTTTCGGATACCAGTATTGAAGTTCCCGGAAATGCCCCTCGCCGGAGAGCAGGAGATCGTATCCGGGCCGTCTTCCGAACTCCCGGGCGATGGAAGCCACCCCCTGGGCGACGATGTCATTGTGACAGATCACGGCCTCGGCATTGTTCAAGGCCTTGTGATCGGCCTGCAGGAGTTCACGGGTCAGCTCAAATTCGCGGAACATATTGAAATCATTCACATTCTTCAGAGACAGGATCTGCCCGGAGCAGTCCGGATGCGAACTCAGCGCCCGCTTGAATCCCACCAGCTTCATTTCCGCATCATACCCGTAGAATTCAGGGCGCAGAGCCTTGATGTTGCAGCTGGAGATGAACAGGAATTTGCGTTTCCCCATCGAGTAAAAATATTCAAAGAGCTGTTCGATCTGGTTGTCGTTGCGCCAGAACAGGAAATCAAACTCCGTATCGATGCCGGAGAAATCGCCGTGGCGGCGCACTTCCCCGGCGGAATAGACTTCGATCAGCGGCAGATTGCGCCGGAACAACGTATCGCACATCAGGTTGTTCAGCTGGCCGAAGTTGATCAGGCAATCCAGCTCGAGCAGGCGGGAGTTCCAGTCGTCGCGGGCATCTTCGTTATTGACCCGGAGAATCTCCAGAGACATGTTCAACCGGGAATCCAGCACGCTCTCCAGATTGCACAGGAACCGCTGGATCAGCGGATTGGCGGTAACGCCCAGCACCGGCAGCCTGCAATCCTCCCCGAAGACGAAACCGACCTTGCTGTGACGCTGCGCATTCCGGCGCATCAGGACGCCGCCGATGTGGGGTCGATAGTTGAGTTCGAGCATTGCCCGTTTCACGCGATAACGCGTTTCCCGGGAGATTGGAAACACCTCCGTGCCGTTGATGAAGCTGGACACGGTTGTCGTCGAGACCTTCGCCATTCGAGCAATCGTATTGATATTAATTTTTGCAGTCTCGCCATCCATTTGCTTACAATCGTTCCATCGTTAGAATATCTTTCATCGTGCTAAGATAATAGTTTGAGCAGAGTTTGTCAAGCCGGCCGCAAAACAAAATAGAAATGCGGACGGTGTACGTGAATCTCTCGGGAAATGCCCTGCCACACGGCTGTTTCAGCAGAGATGCCTTGTCCATCGATTCCGGGAAATCCGCTCCGGGCTTCCGGAACACCTCATACTTATCTAAAAATTTCTTCCCGGTCAGCTCCGGGAATGAACGGTTCCATGATGAACGAATGCACTGCAAATTCAGAAAAAGACACTCCGGTTACCACCATAATCGTTTTTCCGCTGGATATGACGGCAAAGTTTTTCTGCTCCTTGATCTCATAATTGCTGTTTTTTCACTGTGCTGCCGGCAGAAAAGAGCCGGCGGCGCAGGATTTCCTGCCTGTGTCACGGGTGGATGCTATGGTCGGACAATTTCATAGAAGAATGTCCCATATTCCAACGATGACGTGTCAAGCTGAAAGAAAAGAGTCCCATCTTTCCATTCGCCGGAGAGTTCTTTTTCCCGGGTCCCATTGAAATTGAGGGCGTAAATTTTCGGAGCGGCGGGGCATTTGAGCTCAAGGGAGAATTTCGCAGAGCGGATCAACATCGGAAAGGTTCCGTAGTCGATAGCCGCGTCAAAAAATTCATTGTTGAAAACCGTACCTTCAGCGGCAGAACTGGTGGCGTGGATCAACAGAATTCTCCGGCTGTCCCGCAAAGGAGCCGCATCAAGAGAGGCAGCGCAGAAAGCGGCAGGAGTTGAACTGGAACGAATTGTCAGCACCCCCAGCGGGAACGGGATGTCCTTCTTAACGACAGCTCCCTCCAGTCTGGGCGTTACAATCGCCATGGTTTGATTTTGCGTATCGAACGTAAGTTCTCCGGTTTCGCTCTGAAAATTCCCTCCCCGGATCGGTGCGATTGCCGGGAGGTAGAATTTTTTCTGCTGCATTTGCCGCCAGGCGGAAGCCAGTGCACGTCTGCCGGAGCCGGGACTCATGGCGGCAAGCGACGCAAAGTACTCTGTACTGACGGTCGGAGTAAAGTACTGCGGAGTAATCGTAAGATCAGCCTGACGTGATGTGCCAGGATACCAGGTGCCGATTTTCGTAAGCATGGCGAACGCGTTGTATCCGGAACCGGGAGCACAGAGAAATTCCGGCGAATTTACCATTGCAGGCGAAACTGCGATTGCGATCTCATGTTCCGCTTCGGCGACGTCTCCACGCTGCCATGCCAGAGCGGCAATGACCTCATTTGCCCGAACCATCGGGTGAAAGTGACTGCTGAAACTGCCCGGTGCGGAAGGTGCATAATAGAGCATGGCCGTATTGGTATGTTCCACAAGCATATCCCACCCCTGCAATGCCGCAATTCCACCGATGCCAAGCCCGCCCTCATGGCTGAAGCGCGCATATGGCAGATAAGAGTATTCTGTCAGGAGGAACGGTTTGCCCGGCATGCGGGTCATTGCGGCCTGTCCGAGCCAGCCACCATTAGATTTAATGGAACTCTGGCGGGAGAGGCGAAATTCTTTGCCACGTACCCAGGGATACGCCGCGACCTTCTGCCGGTATGGCATGGAAAGCGGCTGCGCAACGCCAAAAGGAGCACCGCAGTAGATGTGCATTGCCACCGCTGACATTTCACTGCGGGCGGGAATCTCCATCAGGCGCAGAGACATGTCGTAGTTGGTAACAAGTCCACGAAATCCGATTCTCTTCAGTTCTCCAAGATAAAAACGGTTCATATCCGCCATCATATCCAGGAGAAACTTCCGGGCGTCTTCCGACTCTTTCCCTGTTCCTGCAAGCAATTTCAGCGTCAAATCCGAACGATATTGCGGATATGCCTTGCGCCAGTATGGAGAGAGAATGGCCACATGGTGCGGTCGGATATCCTGTTCATTGAAGAGTGTGATTCCGATACATTGCGGATCGTCTTTTAAACGGGTCCCGGTGTAAGGATTGACCCGGGAAAGCAGAAATTCTGCTCCGGCGCTCCAGTTTTTCCGGTATCGGTTATCAAAATAAAGTTGATAGATGCTCCATTTGTCTGCTGGTGGATCCGGATAGAAATTGCTCCAGCCCATTTTGCTGTTCGCAACATCCAGCAGGATGTAAATTCCCCGATCCCGCAGACATTTGATAAACCAGTCATACCGCTGGAGCATCTCCTTGTCTGCGGGGAGAATCTCTACATTATACGGCAGCTTGTCAGCATCGAACGATCTTTTTTCCCATGCATGCGGATCTGCGTAACGTCCGCAGAGAGCTTGATCCAGATAGTGGAAGCGAACCAGATTCATTCCACGTATCCGGATGGTTTCGGCAAGTTCCTCCAGTTCTTCCCGGGTCATTTTATAAAAGTTGCTTTCCCACCCGGTTATCATGAGGTTGCTTCCTCGAAACCGGATCGCTTTTTTCCGGTTCTGTTTCAAAAGCGAGTTTTCCTGCTTGATTTACGATCACCCGTCCCTGACGATCAATATGAAACCGGGGGAACTGAACGGAAAGGTCGAGAGCCGTTCCCGGTTTGATCTTCACCATGTCAAGCCTCACCCGCCAGTCAACCGGATTGCGGAATTTCCGCCGTTGAGCTGCCCAGTCGATGCGATCCATGTTCACGGGACGCCATTCCGGGCCCTGCGTCACTTCATAAACCCCATGGTGAATTTTCCGGTATGGGACCTCTCCACAGAAAAATTTCCAGCCGGCCGCCCCGGCCAGAACGCGGACCGCCAGCAGATTTCGACCTTTTTTTACCGGCAGATTGAAGACGTGATTTTCCGGAGAAAACTGCTGTTCCCTGTTACCTCCGGTAAGAGTGGAATAGACGGCTTCTCCATTCAGACGGCATTCAAACCACCAGTCGGCAGCCATGCCGATCTGCATGACTCCATCGCGCCCGGATTCAAATTCATTGTAGAAGACAGCCGCAGATTTTGCCGGCGCCTTCCCCAGATCATACGAGTCATTGAACAGAAGAATCTTTTCGGTGTTACGTGGGATTTCAGTAAACGAGATGTTCCCGACTGACTTCCGCAGCAGATGCCATTCCACATTCAGTGAATAAGGAACTCTTCCGGCGGCAAGCCCCCAGGCAAGGCTCGACAAACAAAGAAGTAGAACAATTCGCAACATCATGGTTGAACCTCACAGCGAAAACCGGAATAGAAGACAACACCGCTTGTTTGTTGGAGTCCGATCGATAGAAAGACGCGCTCGGCATCCGCGGGGATTGCAGCAGACACTTTTGCAGCTTTCCAGCGATACGTACCAAAGCGACAATGCGCGGGAAGATTCTCAAAATATTTCACGGAACCGTCACTCCGGACAACAACAATCATCAGTTTGACACCAAGATAACTTTTCGCCGGCTCTGCAACATCTTCCGCCCGGATCAATGCGGTCACTGTCAACCTTTTGCCCTGCAGAGTCTTCGCATCGAGCATGGCATTGGACATTGCAGAAGAGGTTGCATTTGTGTTTTCTATTTTGATAACCTCTCGGTTTTCCGGCCCAGGTTCCTGTTGAATGGTCAAAATTTTCCTATCCCGCTCCATTTCAGCGGCATGGCTGAGGAAGCCGGGCAATTTACGACCAACAAAGCGAGCAGGAAAGAACATACCAACAGTTTCATTATCCATCTCCTCATTAAAGTTTGATCAAGTCGTCGGAAAGCAGACGGCCTCCAGAGAAACGAAATCCTTCAATGTGTCCGTCAACAAAAGTCAGATTGGTTCTCAGTTCATGGTTCCATCCCCAGGAGTATTGATGATTCGGCGGGTGGATCTCATGTTGTGCATAAGGATAACACCCTCGGTATTGTGTTGGATTGCTGTTGGAGCCGACATTCCGATAGTTTGTTTCTCCAAACAGCGCAGATCCATTCTTGATGGTGAAAAACTTGCGGTATTGGACCTGACTGCCCGTACTGTCGAAATAGAGCCAACCGCCGCTTTTTGCAGCTCCTGATACAGCCAGCCACGCGGGTCTGATCGTCGGCAAGTAGGTCGTCTGATAATACTGTGCCGTGTTGTTCCCGCCGGACCAGCCGATGGATGCGTGGGCGTCTTTCGGAACGGCCGGACAGTAGTAGAGCCCTCCCGGCTCTTTTTTCTGCCATGTCTCGTAATTATCATAATCCGCCGTCTGTTTCAAATAACGGTTTATATGATGGATATGCTGTGCATTGTTCAGGCACCGGGGAAGCCAGTCCGCAAAATCCGAGACATAAAGCATCAAACCGTTATAAATCTGCTTTTGATTGTTGGTGCATGTGATTGAGCGCGCTTTGCTTCTGGCCTTGTTCAACGTCGGCAGCAGCATCGCCGCCAGAATGGCGATGATTGCAATTACGATAAGCAATTCAATAAGAGTAAAATTATGGATCTTTCCCGGAGACAGATCGGAACAACTGCTCAGCCATCTGGTTCCTACAACTCGCGCCGGTTTGAAATGTTGCTTCATCATCTGACCCTTTCCGTTGCTGGGAGAATGGTGGTACATGTTAAACGTGTATCGTATATCGAACCGTTGTCTATATTATACCGCAGTGAATATGGATTGTCAAGAGCCATTTCGAAAAAAAGGAATTTTCGGATATTTTACGGGCGTGCAACACTCTTCGCAAGCGAATCGCTCCAGGACATCCGCCCCCGGAAAATACCTCCAATCGTCGCCGGATAAAGCAATTACGCAGCAGAAGAAAATTGCACCGATCTGACTTCCCTCCACTGCCGCCGCCGGAAAGCGGCGAACATTGCCGGCAATTTTCCGCCGCAGTTACGGAGAGCCCCCGCGGGACAAACCCGGCTCACCGGGTGGTTTCGAAGATCTGGAGAATGCGCTGCTCTGTCTGGCGCGGCGATTCCACCGCCATCAGAGAACTCAAAAGATCGATCACCAGAAACTGCGCGATGGTAGAATCCATCGCCCCCAGCCGAAGGCGCTGTTCGTCCGCCGTCGTCGGCAGCACGCAGGCCGCGCTCTCCGCCAGCGGAGAGTGCAGATAGTTGGTCAGCGCGAGAATCGGTACGCCACTCTTTTCGCCACTTTGATGTTGTCGAGAACGTACGTGGTGTCTCCGCTGAAGCTGATCAGAATCAACAGATCCTCCTCCGAGAGAGTGGCGATCAGCGATCTGGCATACTCCGCATCATCCGGAAACATTGCGTAGTAGCCGATCCGCACCAGTTTGATCCGCAGATCCCGCGCCGCCAGTGCGGAGGAGCCGAAGCCGCAAACGACGATATGGCGCGCCTGCCGGATCAACGACACCGCCTGCTCCACCGTCTCCTCATCCAGGTTGGCGAGCGTGTCGTTGATCGTCCGGGTGAAATTGAGCGCAAAGCTCTGCTTCACCTGCTCGAAACTGGTCGCCGGTTCCGCAATCTGCCGGTGCAACGTCCGCTTCGGATCGATCAGCTCCGCCGCAATCCGGTTCTTCAAGCTGGTGAACCCGTCGTAGCCGAGCTTCTGGCAGAGCCGCACCACCTGCGCGCTGTCGCAATGGCACAGCGCGGCGAACTCGCTCACCTTCGCCTGAAGCACCTCTTCCGGAAAATTGACGATCCGCTCCGCAATTACCCGGTTGTTCCCGCTCAACTCCGAGAGCCGCTGGCGGATTTCCAGCTGAAATTTCGGCGTAAATTCCATGATCCCCTCAATACAATTGCCGTTCCGTTTTGAAAATAGCATTTTTTTGTTTTTGTCAAACCACCTCTTGCTTTTTTCATTATAATTGTCGTATAATATTAATATAAACAATAAAATTGCAAAGCTGGAAGGAGCCATTGTTTTATGAGTTTCATGTTCAAACCGTCCCCCTACGTCGATCCGCAGGCGCTCAACACTCCGAAACTGCCGCCGGAGCTGCGGAATTCGGTAACGGCGGGCAACCGCGCGGTCGGGAAGAAACTTTTCGAAGCGGCTCCGGAGCACGGCGTCGTCGTGCTGGATGGCTACGTCGGCGCGCAGTTCAACCGCCTGATCAAGCGCATCGAGGAGGCCGCCGCCGGAAAAAAAGTGCGAAAAAATCGACGTCAGCTGCGCATACAAAGATTCGGATGAACTGGAGAAGATGCTTGCGGAGACGCTACCGGAGGACCGGGTGATCGACCCCATTCTGCTCTTCGGCAAAAGCGTCCACCGCGAAATCGAGTCGCTGTTCGATCCGGAACGGGTCGAAGCCCTGCGCCGAAAACTCGCCGAAGCGAAGCGAACTGCCGATCTGGTGATTCTGTACGGTTGCGGTTCCGCCTGCACTGCGTTGCACGACTGCGCCGATGTGACCGCGTTTCTCGACGTGACGCCGCTTTCGGCGACCACCCGGGTGCAGGCCGGACGGGTCCGGGCGCTGGGGGATGCGCAGGAACGCCCCCTCCCCTACATTTTCCGTCGGCTCTACTACTACGATTATGAGATCATGATGCTGCACCGCAAGGATCTCATCGCGCGCGGCGACGTGGATTTCTACATCGACAGCAACCAGGAGGACAATCTCAAGCTGCTGCCGCTGGCGGCCTTCCGGGAGCTGCTGGAGATTCAGACGAGCTATCCCTTCCGCTGTACGCCGGTCTATCTGGAAGGGGTGTGGGGTGGCTTCTTCGTCAAGAATCTCCGCTCGCTGCCCTCGGATATGCGAAACTGCGCGTGGGTGTTCGACATGATTCCGAACGAGGTGTCGATCCAGATCAAGGTAGGCGGTCACACGCTGAACATTCCCTTCTCCACCTTCTTCAAGGTGGAGGGGGAACGGATCATGGGCAAAGAGAGCGTGGAGCGGTTCGGCCACGTCTTCCCGATCCGCTTCAACTACGACGACACCTATGGCGGTTCGGGGAACATGTCGATTCAGGTGCATCCGCCGCGGGCCTACAATCAGGAGCACTTCGGGGGAGCCGTTCCAGCAGGACGAAAGCTACTACGTGGTCAAGACCGCGGGTTCGAAGACCTACCTCGGCTTGCAGGACGACTGCGACGTCGAGGAGTTCTACCGCTGCATCGACCGGGCGGAGAAGGAACATATCCCCTTCGATCACGACCGCTATGTGAACAGCTTTCCGAGCGAGCAGGGCGACCAGTATCTGATTCCGGGGGTACGATCCACGCCTCCGGACGCAATCAGGTGGTGCTGGAGATCGGCAGCTACACGATCGGCAGCTATACCTTCAAGCTCTACGACTATCTGCGCAGCGACCTCGACGGGAATCCGCGGCCGATCCACTCGATTCACGGCAAAAATGTGCTGGTGACCGACCGCCGCCGGAGCCGGATCGACGGCGTGCTCCGCCCGAAGCCGGTCACGGTGCGGCAGGGGGACGGCTGGATGGAGGAGATCGTCGGCGAACACGACCTCATCTACTTCTCGTTGCGGCGGCTCTCCTTCGAGCACGACATCGCCGACAACACGAACGGCAGATTCCACGTACTGGTGCTGGTCGAAGGGGACGAGGTGCTGATCTGCTCGAAATCCGACCCGACGCACTGCTACCACCAGAAGCACATGGATATGGTGGTCGTTCCGGCGTCGATGGGCGAATATGAGATCATCAATCTGGGGAAAACTCCATGCCGGGTCACCAAGACAATGCTGAAGTAGTTCTGGTGCTGGACATCGGCGGGACCTTCATCAAGTCGGCGCTCTTCCGCGACGGGGAGCTGTTCCGCCGGCTCGAACCGGTTCCGAGCTGTTCGACAGGGAACTGCGAAGAGATCGCGGCGGCGTTCCGGCAGGTCGTCCGTCAGGCGGGGGAGTTCGATCATCTGGCGGTGGCGGTGCCCGGACCGTTCGACTACGCGCGCGGCATCTTCCGCATGCCGCACAAGTTCGCGGCGGTCAACGGGCGCTCATTCGCGGAGCTTTCCGGCAGGAATGCGGCATGTTTTCTGCACGATGCGAACGCCTTTCTGCTGGGGGAGATGACACACGGCGCGGCCCGGGGATTCACCCGCTGCGGCGGCATTACGCTCGGGACCGGGCTCGGCGCGGCATTCGCCTCCGGCGGCGAAATATGGACGGGGAGCGACGGCTCGCCCGCGGCGGAGGTGAAACTCTGGAACCGGCCGTTCCGGGGAAAGATTGCGGAGGATTTCATTTCGACGCGGGCGCTGCTCGCCCGCTTCCCGGCCGGGAGCGTCCGGGAGATCGCCGACCGGGCGAAAACGGGGGATCCGGCGGCGAAACGGCTCTGGCTGGAGTACGGCGCGGCTCTCTTCGAGCTGCTGAGCAAGTGGCAGGAACAACTGTCGCCCGAAGTGATCGTCATCGGCGGCGGCATCGGGCGCGATCTGGCGCTCTTTGGAGCAGTTCCGGCCGGACTGCCGTTGCGGCAGTCGGAGCTGGGGGAGGATGCGGCATTGTACGGAGCATACGAATCATTTCGGAAAGGGATACAATAATGAAAGAATTCATGCTGGGAGCGATGTATTGGCTCAACCCCAACTACGGAGCGAAAGAGATCGAAGAGGACATGCGGCGGATCCGCGACAACCGCTTCAAAATCATCCGCTCCTTCATCTGGTGGGAGAAGGTGGAGCCGCGCAAAGGGATGCGGGAGTATCGCCAGCACGACATTCTCTTCGATGCGGCGGACAAATACGGCCTCAAAGTGATGGAAACCTTCGGGCTCTACCTGCCGCTCTGGCTGCAGAAGGAACTGCTGGCGAAAGGGATCGACGACCGGAGCCGCCGTTATCCCTGCTTCGACCGCCCGGAGGTGGCCGAACCGATGGAGGAGTTTCTGCGCGACACGGTGGAGCGTTACAAAAACGCCCCGGCGCTGGCGATCTGGAACCTCTGGAACGAACCGACCAACCCGCCGTGCCGCTGCCCGGCGACGCTGAAGAAGTTCTGCCTCTGGCTGAAGCGGAAATATCCGACCATCGAGGCGTTGAAAGCGGCGTGGCTCGGCGAATTTCAGGTGTTCACCACCGCCTGTGTCGATTCGCTCGACGAACTGACGCCGGAGTGGCTCGCCGACGCCTTCGAATTCGGCACCCGGGGGCGAATCACGCCGATGGAGTCGGACTGGCATGCGTTCACTTTCGACAACGCCCGGGAAAACATCATCTGGCTGCGCGACACGGTGCGAAGCATCGATCCGGTTCATGAGACCCATGCGAACCCGGCGACGCCACTCAGCAACAGTCTGCACTGCGGGTTGAACGAGTGGGCGTTGGCGCGGGAGATGGAAAGCATCAGTATCTCAGTGCATCCGTCGCACCACTTCTTCAGCCACGATGTACCGGAAAATTTCTCCTCCGCCTACCTCTACTGCATCGATGAAGTTCGGAGCTGGGCGCAGGGCAAGGATGCCTGGATCGGGGGAACTGCAGGCAGGCACAACGCTTTATCATGCACGGTATTACACGCCGTCACCGGAGGAGATCACCTACACGCTTTATCACGCACTCGGCCGCGGACTGCACGGCGTGCTCTTCTGGGAGTGGCAGGCGTGGCGTTCGAGCATGATGGAGGTGGGCGAATTCAGTCTGCGGCGGGCGCAGGACGGAGCGCCGACGGAGCGTTCGGAGGCGGCGAAGCGGTTCGCCCTCGACGTCGAACGCCACCACGAAGTGCTGGCCGAAGTGGAACGGCCTTCGGCGGAAGTGGCTATCTTCGCGTCGATGGCGGCGCGGAACTTCAAATTCCAGCAGTTCCGGAACAAACCGCACATTCCCGGCATCTGCGACGAGCACAACGACGCGGTCTACGGCTGTTACAAGGCGTTGAACCGGGCCAACATCGCGGTGGATTTCATCACCGAGCTCACGCTTGACACATTGAAGCGTTACAAGGTGCTGTTCGTGCCGCAGGTGGAGATGGTTTCCCGGGAGGTCGCACAGATTCTCCGGCAGTTCGTCGCCGACGGCGGCGCGCTGTGGGCCGACGGCCGCTGCGGCTGGCTGGACGATCACGTCTATCTTCGCAGCACCGTTCCCGGCAACGGCCTCGCGGAACTCTTCGGCTGTTGTGAGGAGGATTTTGTCGCCTTCCCCGAACCGGTCCGGCTGGCGAAGGCGCGCAGTTACCGCCATCTGCAGTATCTGCATCCGACCACCGGGGAAGAGCTCGCCCGGACCGGGCGGCACGTCACGGCCGTGCGGAACCAGTTCGGACAAGGCGAAACGGAACTCTGGGGGAGCTATGTCACTCTCGGGCTTCAGCGCGAAGGCGAGGACGCCGATACGATGGATCAGATCAGCGATTTTGCCTTCCGCCACGGGGTGCGCCCGGTCGTGGAGACGACGCCGCCACAGGCGCTGGAGTGCAGCCGTCTTACCGGCGAAAAGGTGGATCTCTTCATCATCGGCAACCGCCGGGCCGAACCGTGTACCTTTGAGTTGAGCTTCCCGGATTCCTACCGGGAATTCGAGACAGCAGGGCAAAGTCAGCCCGGCGGCAGTCGGTTCACTCTTGCATTGGGAGAACGTGAAACAAGAATCGTCATTGGATGGAAATAATGTAATCAGCAACAGAGAGGCTATGATGAAACCGGAGAAAAGCATCTTCTATCGCTCATTTACTCTTATCGAACTCCTCGTGAGGACTACTTGTTAAATATACGTTTTGTATGATAAATAATATATCATCTCTTTATATCAAATTCAAGTCTTCTTTGGGATGAGAAAAAAGCTTTAATCGAATTTCTGCTCGTAGGCTGTCGGCCTGCCCCACGTGGGTCGTTTGCCTATGTAATGCCACCCTTGACAAACGGGGGCATTACAATTAAGACCCTGAATTTTTCAAAATCCCGGCGGGCACCTCATGGTGCACTTTGAAAATTCTTCCACACAGGTTCCAAAGCCTATGGAGAATCCAAGGAAGAAAAAGGCGCAGATGAAAACTATTGTGAGAGTAGGAAGTCCAGAAGAAAATCGAATCAGGCTGAATAAACGGGAAAAAAGCAGAAGAAAGAGAAAGAAAAAATATCAAAACTGAAGAATGGCGAAGCAGATCAAAGAGGCAAATTACCTCGGCCATTTTATACGCCTGAAATCCGTATGTCCCCAGTCACCCCCATGCCAGAAGTCAGGAAAGCAAAATTTTTGGTCGTGTTTTTTGCCTTTGAATGCGTCAGGACGGATTTTTCGTCTTTGACCGGCAAGAGATGAGGGATACCCGTTGAAATCGCTTAGAGGCGCGTTTGCGTGGCTTTAACGGGATATCTCGGGCAGGGGTTGAAATTTCCTCGAGTGTAAACCATGATAACAAAATAGGGAATACTGGACCATTCTTTTATTTTCCAGAAAAATTCTCTCCACCTCAAACTGGCGAATTTTTCGAGTCTCAAAAAGGAGGAGCATTTTCACTTCTCGAAAAATTCTCCGGGAGAAACTGGAACTTCATTCTGCCTCAAAAAAGAGTTTGAACATCGCGAAAATGGTAGAAAAGAGATTCGAACTTCCGACCTCTACTCATGACCTGTCATACGAAAAAATCAGACTGGCAGACTGTCATAAAATCCCTATTTTTTCTGACAAGAGCGAAAATCCTCACGCGCGCGTAACGGGGGTGCATAAATTCCTCACGTTCACGCCGCCATCGGTTCCCGTCGATAACCGTGAAGCAAGCCACCAAGAAATGAAACCTCTCTGACCGGGGCATTCATATCCTGCGGATACGGTTTGACCATTTTGCCGCCAAGCCCGGCATGGGGACGATAATGGTTCCAGTATTCAAGATATTCCTTGACCGCCAGCCGAAGTTGCCGTTCTGAAGTAAAAATAATCTTGTTCAGACACTCTGTCTTGATCGCCCGAATGAAATTCTCCATGCGGGCATTCATCTGCGGTGTGAACGGCGGCAGCCTCTTGATTTGAACCCCAATGGATTCAAAAACAGAATCGAATCTCTTGTTGAAAAGCGGATCGCGATCATGGATCAGGTATTTTTTCCCCAGCATGAAACCGTCCCACATATCGCACATGTTTCTGGCAATCTGTGTAGTCCAGTCACTGTCAGGATTATGGACAATACCTCCCAGGCATACTTCCCGGCTGCCGATGTCCATAAAAAACAGCAGACTCTCACGAACCAGTCCGAATGGAGTCAAACGTTCCACTTGGGCGAAATCCGTCGATGCGGTTACATACTGCTGCGTTTCGATAAATTGAGACCAATCTCCGCGCAGTCGCCGCTCGGGATCAGGAACGATGCCGTTTACTTCCAGAATATGCCGAATCGTTGTCGCACTGACGTTGTATCCCAGATACCGCATTGTTCCGGCAATGTGTTCATATCCCCAATCAGGATTGTTTTTCGCCAGTTGCAGGACTCTTTCAACTATTTCCGGAGAGACGGGCTTCCTGCCCCGCTTCTTCTGACCGTCATTGACACTGTTATATTTCGCTCCCACCAGATCCGAATACCATTTCCGGATTGTTCCGGGAGCCCATGTCGGTTCTATGGCGGCAAGCAGAAAATCATTCAATTCTTTGCCTTTTTGAGCCAATCGGCGTTTGTCGGATTCCGTCAGGATTGGGCGTTCCTTGCCCGTCAGCGAAGCCAGATGCTCCTCGTAGATGCGGAGCTTCTCCGCCATGTAGTCATTCATTTTCTGCATATTCTCAAGGATTGTCCGCAGATCCCCGTCTTTCACATCCTGCATGAACGAAAACAGTTTATTGACTGTTTCATTGACCTGTTTACTGTTCATATATGTAATCGCTCCATTAACAATTTAACTGCTGTATTTTTCAGTTAATATACAGCCGCTCTTGTCCGGTTGCGAATGCAATATGAGAGAGGTAATTTCAAAAGTTTTTAATTCGGCGGGATGAAAAAAGAGGCAGAAGGTTCATCTTAACTCTGGGACTATCAAACCTGGAGGAAAAATGAACGATCTGCCGAAGCTTTACTTTACGATGGAAAGATATCTTTTTCCACTGCTGGAAGAAGAATTGGGCGAATTAACCGCGAAGATGAGGGAATTTTTGCGGATTGTCGAAGTGGTTCGGCCGTCCCGGTTCATCACCAGTGCGCTACGCTGGTGCGGCTTGGGCCGACCGATGAAGGACCGCGAGAAAATGCTTCGGGCGTTTTTTCTGAAAGCGGTATACGACCTTCCGACGACGAAGGCGCTGATTGAAAATCTGAAGACGAATCCGAGTTTGCGACGTCTTTGCGGCTGGGAATCTCGTTGTGAGGTTCCGTCAGAAGCGACGTTTTCCCGAGCGTTCAAAGTTTTTGCAGAGGAAAAAGTTCCGGATGCCGTTCACGCGATGATTGTGAAGGAAAACTACACGGGAAAGCTGGTCGGACACGCAAGCATCGATTCCACGGCAATCGTCGGAAGAGAAAAGGCTTGCCGCAAGAATACGCCGAAGATCAAGCTCAAAAGAAGCGGGGCCGGAAAAGCAAAGCGGAAAAAGCGGCACTGGCGGAACAGGAACTTTCCGAAACCAAAACCCGGCGTCTTGAACTCCAACCGAATCGGACGCTTGCTGAAAACGTCGGCGATTTGACGCAAGGCTGTGATTGGGGAGGTAAACGGGACAGCAAGGGGAAAACAAGCTTTTGGTGCGGATACAAGTTGCATTTATCGCTGGGAGACGGCGGAGTTCCATTGGCGGCGCTTTTGAGTTCGGCGTCCATGCACGACAGTCAAGCCGCAATTCCTTTGATGCAAATGGCTTCGGGCGCGCAACCATTCTGTATGACTTGGCCGATTCGGCTTATGATGCGGAAGAGATCAGAGCGTTTTCGGAAAAGCTCGGTCATGTTCCGGTGATTGATCCCAATCCGCGCCGGGGAGACAAGGTTGAACTTGCCCCGGCACGAAAGATTCGTTATCGGGAGCGTTCGACGGTGGAACGCGGCAATTCGGATTTGAAAGACAACTACGGTGCACGTCATGTCAGAGTGAAGGGACATTGGAAAGTTCTTTGCCACCTGATGTTCGGCGTGATCGCCATTACAGTGAAACAACTATTCAACATGCTTGAATAGAACTTATTAAGCTGACGTAAACAACAGGATATCGAGAACATCCCGCGTTGACGGGAGAGGAGGAAAACGGCCCGAAATTTGATTTTTTGCCGTTTTTTGTGAAAAAAGTCTGGATTAGTGCGCCGAAACGGTTTTGACGCACGAAAAAACAAGTGATTAACACGAGAGAGCCAATACTTTTGAAATTGGCTCGAGAATCTATGCACTTCAAAGTCTTTTGCGACACTCGGATCCAGCGACGGGGACTTTCATAAGGCAGTTCCTTGAATTCACTGTATTCCTGAATCGTCAAGCCGCTGTCCCAATACTCAGACAGTTGCGCCTCCCAATAATCACGTCTTTCACGTCCCATGCCGTCATCCTCTGGTTCGGGGTTGCGCAAGAACATAGCACGCTGGTCATCTCAAATCCAGATGGGGCTGGCTGGGCACTTACTTACAAAGCAAGGTTGTTAATGAGCCTCCGCTCATTATTATGCAGAGGAATGCCGTCTGGCGGTCAAACGCCAGACGGCATCATTTTTCTCCTAACTCTAATTTTTTCCAAAGCTCTCCGCGATATCCCCCCACACCATGGGGCTCATTGGGCGCTTACTTTCCTTCTTGTTGTTTTATTCACGAAGAAGAGCGCATAATAAAATTTTACTTGCAGGTTCACTTGCGAGCCATGCAAGGTCAAGCGTAACCCCCGCCGCCAGCCTCGGGGGATAGCTTGACCGAAAGCAAAAATTTTATTCCAGAATTTGTCCGGCTGCCCTAAGTTTTTCGCGGATATCCTCGGGAGAAACTTCCGTCAGCATCTTCCCAGATTTCCTCGCCAATGCCGCTGCAATTCCAGCGGCCTGTCCTGTGGAGATGCAGGTGGCCATCATACGAACCGAGTCCATTACATGCGGATGAACGGAAAGTCCCCGTCCAACTACTGCCACGTTTTCAAAATCCACGGGGAGAATACTGCCCAGCGGAATAGCGGTGAACCCCGGCATTTCTTTTTTCCATTCAGGATGAAAATTGTGCCCAGTGCTGTGACTTCCATAGGACCGGCGAATCAGCGCGATTCCATCTGCGGGCATTCCCGGAGTAGCCAAGAGCTCTGGTGTGACTGTCGCACGTCCAATAGCGCAGCGTCCCGCACGAACACCGACTCCATAAGACGAAGTAATTACTCGGCAGTGTTCAAAACCGGGCATTTCCCGGCGCAGGAAATCAACGATTTCCGGTATTCTCTGCCGAGCCTCGGCATCCATTCTGGTCATGTCGAATGAATTGACTCCAGAACCACCAGTCAGCTTGCAGAGAGCAATCAGTACCTTGCCTGCTTCGGGAAGGTATCCGCGTGCGAAATAGTCCAACATCCAGGGAGGTGTTTTCCCGGCTGCACGCAGTTCGCGATATCGCGCGTCTCCATCGTCCGGGTCAGAGGGCGCGACATTGTCAACGATAAAGATCAATGATTTATGCATGGAGTCATCGTTGGAGAAAGTTCGTGTTCTTCCACCTGCCCGGTGTATAATGTGGGCATCTGCTGTAGCGTCAACGAAGAACTCGGCTTCTATTCGCAGGGGGCCTTCCAGCGCATCGGCGAACAGAGCCCGGATCCGTCCATTTGAAACCTCCGCACCATAACGGTGTGTATAAAAAAGTTGCATCACTCCTGCTTCCGCAAGGAAGTCGAGATAGGCCAGTCGGATGCTTTCCGTATCGGAGCCGATCTTCCTCAGAAGCGGTCTGCCGCCGATGGGGCGGAGTTCCGGCATTCGCACCCGGTCGCCGAGGTAGAACACAGCCTTTCCTCGGTCATCAAGACGTCGAATCAGTTCTTCTGCCAGCCCCGATACAATTTGACGTCCCGACTCCGCAAACCCGAAGAAAATCGGACAGCAGGCAAAGGAGGCAACACCGCCGGGTGTTCCCGACTTATCGATAAGAATTGTGCACAACCCGGCCCGAGCCCCGGCTACGGCAGCGCCAAAACCGGACGGACCGGCTCCGACAACAGCTAGATCAAATGTCAATTTGTTATTCATTCCATTATCTCCGTTTTTTATGGATTAAGCCAATTTCAAAATGATTGGCTTTTTTCTGTTACCAACTCGCTTTTTCGTTCGTCAAAATGATTTTGACGAATCCGAAGTGAATTTTTTCTCAAAAGTTGCTGAAAATCTGAATATTGAGTGTTACTATGTACCATCTCCCACACCTGTCCTTCTAACAACTTTCAAAATAGTGTAATTTGACGTACATCCCCGCTCAGTGACTCTGAACTTACGCGATTTTTCAAAAGCAGCCCCCTGTTGGTGAAAACGCTGTCGTAAAATGAAAATTTCGGTTGAAAACTTTCCGGCTCCGGAGGCTTTGTAAAAGGCTGATCCAGCCATCGCCGCAAATCTCTGTAAACCTGAATCCGTGAATTTTTGTTGATGTATTTTTCATTCGGATTCAAATGTTGATTTTTGCCGGATTTCCCGGTGTTTTTTGTTCTGATTTCCGATCCTGATTCCGCTGATTTTCCGATTCATCGCCATGTATTGTCGATTTCACGAAAAAAACGCTTTAAATGATTCGAAAATCCCGATTTTTGGCCATAGTCATCTACAGATGTTCTAAATCACCTCCATTTCATATCCAATTTAGGTTGCTTTATTCCTGAATCCGTGAATTTTTGTTGATGTATTTTTCATTCGGATTCAAATGTTGATTTTGCCGGATTTCCCGGTGTTTTTGTTCTGATTTCCGATCCTGATTCCGCTGATTTTCCGATTCATCGCCATGTATTGTCGATTTCACGAAAAAAACGCTTTAAATGATTCGAAAATCCCGATTTTTGGCCATAGTCATCTACAGATGTTCTAAATCACCTCCATTTCATATCCAATTTAGGTTGCTTTATTGTTCAACATCGTGCATACAAATCCTTAAAAATCCGGTAATGCGGATTACCGCGACCGAATGAGAGCCAAATATATCCAGCGTGTTTCACCACCTTGCAGGCGATATAGATTAAGTCCTGCATCACGGAGCGCAACCGGCGGCGGGCCACCTTATATTCCCGATGAAGCAACTGCGGCTTGTTCAGAAAACGTTGTCCCATGATCCGCAAACAATTGAACGCTAAGGCCGCAATATTTAAGATCAAGGCATTCGTCGCAAACTTGCCGCTCGGCAGTTTTTCAATGTTCATATCAGTCTTCAGCTCACTGTGGAACTGTTCACTGGTTCCGTGATCGTGATATCCCGCGATACATTCTTCTTCCGTGCAATCAATATTTGTCCACCATGAATCAATTTCGATTTCCGGAAACAGGAAAACTTCCCCGGTTTTCGCATTGGTCAGGCGTTCGGTCGCGGCAACCACCATCGTCATGGTTCCCCGCATGGATTCTTCTTCCGACTCGAACAGTTCAGCCGACTTGTCGACAGGAACATTTCCCCATGAATAATGCCAGACATTTTTTCCATCACGGGACGGCTGTTTTTCACCATACTGTTTCCCAAGTTCCAAATAACGCTCCCGAGGCTCCTTGCGAAGGTTGCGTTTCACGATGAATTTCACCCCGTATTCATCCAGAACTTTGATGAATTTCCGGTCGTCGTGACCGGAATCAACCCGGACAACGATTTGTCGGAGATTAATTTTCAACGCTTTCACCTGTTCCAAGCAGCGCCGGAGAAATTCCACCGCTCCATTCTCGCTGTGCTGACTGCCAATCCGCAATTCATTGGCGAGCATATAGCCCTCGCTCCCGAGATAGGCGAAGATTGGCGCGTATCCATCAATTTGATGATAGGTTCGGGCAATCCCCTCTTTCTTGCAGCCGGGATTCAGCAATGCGGCAACGTCGATATCCAGCGGAATCAATTTGTGTTTTCCGATTTTTACCGTTCCAAACGATTCGACCTTGCGCAGAAGATCGCGCATAGCATAATCCAACAACGTCTGCCGGGAATTGAGCTTCGCGATTAAATCCAGACGTTGACGCAAGGTCTCTTCAGACGGAACACGTTCCAGTTCCAGCGCAAGCCGAAACGCCAACTCATCCCGGAACAACTCGATATCGGCAAAATCAGTGCGCGCAAGCGTGAACAGCCCGACCACCGATTTGATGATTCCGCTGTTGGATATCCAACCTTTTTGATGCGATCCGTTGTCATTTTATCCACACGTGCCAATCCGCGATTGTCTTTCAGCAAGGCTCCAACCATGGCGATACCGCCAGTGGCTATAATATCTTCATTGCTTTGAGTTATTTTTAAACCGAGTCGCCATTCATTTCACCCGTCGGGTTGAGTTTATCCATGTCTCGAAACACATACATAATATACTGCGACTCAACATCTTTTCTTCTATTTTATCGTCGATTTCACCAATTATTTCACGGATTCAGGTGTAAACAAATAGATTCCATTTCAGAAATGTCACCAGTGTGGAAAAATGCCATTCCGCTTTCGATAAAAACTTCAAATACTTTGTCATCAGTATGGCAATGAGCGCTGTCCGAACTTGGATTTTAACTGCGTTTTCGCTTGTTCCGATAAAACTCTTGATCTTGAAATTCTGCTTGAGCATCTTGAAAAAAGCATTCGATCTGCCAGCGCGATTTATAGATGTCCCCGATTGTTCTGGCCTCAAGATCAAAGTTGTTCGTCAGCAAAACAAGCGTTCTATGATTTACAACATCACAAACGACTACCTTTCGCAATTGCTCCGGATACTTTTTGCAGGAACCACGCAGATAAATGACTTCATCACTCAGGATGTTATCGGGATATTGCTTCAAATCGTACTCCGGGGTTGTGTAAGTTGCATTGTTTTTCAGGCGGGTGACAAAATCTATACCGCTCAAGTTCCACTTGTAGAGCATTGCATAATCAACATACCCGCGATCGCAAACAACCATACTGTTGCGGGGTAAGTCCAGATTTCTTGCGCAGGCGACCTCGTGAACATCGCCGTGGGTGAAATCCAGGAAAACAGGAAGATAACCATCATGATCCAACAGCATGTTGAGCTTGATTGCCCCCTTAGTTTGACGATAGGTCGCCCAAGGGAAAGCGCGAACGCAAAGTTCTATCAGCGTTGCATCCAAACTGTACAACTTTCGCTTGAATGAAAATTCATGCTTCGGGGCAATCGCCTTGCAGTGTTTCAACAACATGAAGAAAAGCTCCTTAAAATTTCCGGATCCCGATGTCGATTGGCATACGAAAGATTCGACTTATTCGGGGTGTTTTCTACTCCAAGATGGTTCAGCTTTCCTCCACATGTTCTCAGCCCACCACAAATCTCGCGCAAACTGTTCGCCTGAGGTGGTTGACAAAAGATCATCGACACAAAATGTGCCCAACAGTCAAAGGTCTGTTTTCGTTTATCGCCATCATATTTCATTACGATTTCTTTAAATTCCCGCTTCGGAATCAAATCCAGCACTTGACGAAACAGACTTACGGATGTATTCTTCATGACGGAGCCTCCTTGTTTTTTCTGGCATCCGTAATATACTGTTATGGGCAAATTGGCTCCACTTTTTTCATCCCTCTAAAAGTTTGTTAGGACAGGTGTGACCATCTCCTTATTTAGGGTCTGCTGAACCGGAAGGGTTCATGCTGCATTTTGAAAAAACGGCATAATGACCGGTTCCCGCTCCATGAAAAATAAAGGCCGGAATCGGAAGAGCAAAAAGATTCCGTATTCCACAGGCAGCGGATCAAGTTCGCCGCAAGGAAGGCCATGGCAATAACAGTTTCAGAACAATCTCTGCGTCGAGCCATAACCCGTCCCAGTCCAAAGCGTCGTTTACACTGTCCAAACTTTCCTTCAATGGCATTGCGAGCTGAATTGTCAGCGAGCTGCTGCTTCAGAAATTCCGGATTCAGGATTTTTGCAGGTCGTCCGAGACGTGGGCCGGAAAGCCTGATTCCATGTCCTGCGCAATATCGCAGATTTTCCCTGTTGCGGAACAGTTTGTCCGCCAGAACAGCTTCCGGATAATGTCCCGTTCGAACGCGGTAACGTTCACAAATCATTTGCAGATCGCCACCTTCATTGTATGCGTTCCAGGAAAGGCGCTCAATTCTTGCATATCCGTTTTCCAGGCTGACGGTCAGTTTCGCCCCGAATTCCGTTTCATGCCCGGCCTTGCCACGGACGATCGGACGAACATGCGGCTGATGCAAACTGACAATCCGGTCATCAATGCGCCTTGAATGACTGTCCAGCATCGTTCGCTGTTGATCGTAAAGGGTTCGGATCAGGATCAGTTGTTCTGCAATGATTTGCGGGATATTCCCGCAACGATCACGCAACTTCGCGATGAACGCCAGATTTCGGCGGATGGCGTTAAGCAGAAAACGCAAAGCTCTGCGACGTTTTGATACACCACATTTCGGATGTTTGATGATCTCAAGATAACGCTTGCGGCAGATTTCCCGTTTCGTCCGGGGGCGTGGATTCCTGTCGCCGCATTGTCCACGCAATTTGTCGATGACAGTCTCTGTGAGTTCGCGCGCTTCGTTGACCAGATTCAAATCCGTCGGATACCTGATGTCTGCCGGCGCGCAAGTTGCATCCATCAGAATGGTTCCGGAATTTTCTTCCTCACTTGAATTTGAATTCTCGGGCGGGACGCCGCCTCCGTCTGGTGGGGGATCATCTTCCGGACGCATGGAGTTTTGCGCTAACTCGATTATTTTGTCATTCAACGACATCACAACTTCCCGGGGCAAACGTTTCCGAAAATGCGTCAGCAGCGAAGCGCTGAAAGGTGCCTTCGTCTGGAAGCTTTTAAAGCCAAGAAAATATTGAAGATACGGATTTTCGATCACGCTTTCCACGACTTCACGATCGCTCAGACCAAGAATTTCCTTGATCAGCAAGGCACCGAGTGCTATACGGACATTCAACGCTACTTCTCCTCGACCATGGCTTTTGAAGTGTCGGGCATACTCTGACTCCACCTCTTCCCAAGGGACAAAATCGGCCATTTTCACCCAACGGTTTTCAGGATTCAGACGCCCCGCAAAATACAGACCAATCTCCGGCAATTCTTTGTTCTGACACGTTTTTCGATACATCTCTCTTTCCTTACTGCACGGTTTTTCTCATTTTTCAGGTATAAGATACTGCATAATCAGAACTTTTTCTGCTACAATTTATTCAATTTCAATAGATTTTATCGCATTCAGCAGACCCTATTTATATGATTCTCCGAGTTTTTCTGTTATGGAGTATTTTCCGCAAACATCATGTTCGTAGGAAGATATGACCTTCAACTTACGGCGCATTGGTGCCATCGCCGAAGATACTTTTTCGGATGCCTTCACTTGTAGAGCGGGAAGAGTGTAAGTAGTTTCCTCCAACGCTAACGCAATTGCCGGCCAACATGGCGACATTAGTACGACCAGAATGTCTGAGAAATGATTGCCAGTTTGCGGAGGATAAATCGGTGGCACTCAAGTTCCAGACATCCACATACAAGGGGGTTGAATACGCATCGCCTATTCCGAAACGGTTTGATGGATTACGTACATGGCTCAGTTTCACACACCAGAAAGACCCGGTATTGGTCATGTCGCCATAACGATTGTTCTCATTGGCGATCATCTCCTTGTTATAACTGTAACTGACTGGAGCAAGATACTGTCCATTCTGTACGAAATTGGAGTTTTTCCAGACTACTTCATCAGTTGGACAACGATACGCACCTTGTAGACGTCCTTGTTTGCGACCGCCCGTGGGCGATGCAACGAGAAACTCATAGGAGCGGCTGTCCGTCCCCGGCTGGAGCGCAACATAGTTCAGATACGGAGCAAGCCGGACATACCATGACGGATTGTCTGCCGCCACATATCCGGACCTAAAAACGGTTCCCGTCAATTTTTTCATAAACGGCAGGAAATCGTCATAGTCATGACAGTACATGTTCATAGCCGTGATACATTGCTTGAGGTTTGAACTACAGCTTATTTGTCGCGCCTTCTCCCTCGCTTTGTTCAACAATGGCAACAGCAGCGCCGCCAGAATGGCTATTATGGCCACGACAACTAACAACTCGACCAAGGAAAAAATTGCCCTACGCTGCAAAAATGAAGTTGTGTTTGAATCTTTCATTTTGCCTTCCTTTCGTAGTTTTTATTTTTTTACGGGCGCGTCAGAATCGAAATATTCGCAAACGGCATAAGGTTCATGGTAGAATACTCTGCGCGGATCGTTTTGATCAATCAGAAGATTATAAACTCGTCCCGTCATGGCGACTTCACCAGAAATAGTCTTCCAGTTCTTTCCTCCGTCTGTACTTCGAACCCATGCCGGCTGTTTTGTCACATCGAACGATGTGTAGTGCGAATAAATCCAGTTGGGATTATACGGATTGACCGCCACGAAGCGGTATTCTTTACCAGAGGCGACGAGGTTCCAGGTTTTACCTGCGTCCTGGCTGCGCCAGATTTTACCCTCACCCCAGTAGCCCGTTCCTTCCTTGGTCACCACATAAATGTTTTCAGGGGCACTTTTACAGAAGGCGATGCAGAAAATACGTTTCCCCAGTTTTTCGGGACAGACGGGATGCCATGATTCCGCGCCGTCATCGGAACGGAAAAGCCCGTATTGGTGGAATCTTCTCCCGTCAGTATCGTTGTCCAGCATGGAACCGGCAAAAAGTGTTTTTCCGATTTTGACCAGTTTTGTTACCGGTCCGGGTGGCAAACCATTGACTGTTTTCCGCCAGGATTTTCCTCCATCCGTAGTTTTCCAAAGTCCGTAGTTGGCACAAAGATAAAGAGTTCCCGGGGTGATTGGAGCATCGGTCTCAATTACGATTCCGGAGTCCGCAAGCTTCTCTTTCCTGTTTTTTGTTACGGCATCAGATGGACCGATTTCCACCCAGGAGTGTCCGAAATCATCCGAACGATAGGCGCGGTTGGTGCCGAATGTAGCGTACAATCGCCCCTTGACCCTTGGTTCAAGCGTGATGGAATGGCACCATCCCCAACCGGTTTCGCCACTGGTTCTAAGGCCGCGTGTCGGACATTCCCAACTTTCCCCGCCGTCGCGGGAAATCATGATTCCATGGTCGAATATACCAGCGTAAAATATGCGAGAATCGAAGATGTCCCGATACATTCCGGAAGAGCACAGCAGGTGGACACCACGCGACTTGATTCTGTGAGTATATTTCACCGGATGGATGTCGCCGAACAGACCAGGAGCAAACGCATCTGTGTAGTCGAACATGATGTCCGACCATGATTTTCCGCCATCAGTACTCATGGTCGTCCCGCAGTTATCGTTGTAGGCGATGGTGTCAGGGTCGGCTGCACTGACGGCCAGGTTCATCATTCCATCCACACGCCAAACCAGTGAATTACGGAAATTTCCGCCGCCGCCGTTGATCAGGAAGGTTCTTGATGTTCCATCCTCGTTATCAAAGCGTTTGTAGACTGTGTCGGGGTTGGTGACTATTTTCCAGTTTTTGCCGCCATCGTCCGAGCGGTAGACGCTACCCGGAGAATGAATCCCCAAATAACAGCGATCGGGATGCGAAGCGCAGGAACGGACAATCCAACCATTCCTTTTTTCAGGCGGAAGAGTCAACTTGGTCAGATTCAAACCGCCGTTGGATTCTTTCCATGTTTTGCCGAAATCAAAGCTTGAATACACACCGCCATAACAGCTTCCTGCGGGAGTCCGTCCGGGAAGAACCGTCAGGAGAGTCCGTACCTCCTTCCCGACTTTAACCGAGTCGAGGGTCCCGAAGCGAGGTTCAGCCCCGGGCGGAAACGGCAGTCGATCAGCAATGGATTTCCATGACATTCCGCCGTTTTCGCTGACATAGAGGCCGGAATAACCGGAAACCATCAGCCTGCGTGATTTCGGGTTTGACAGTGAATCAATGACAAGTTCAGTGAATCCGCTTCCTGGTTCCGCGTTGACCGGTGGGGCAAGTCTTGTCCAGGTCAGTCCGCCATCCGCAGTGAAGAATATCCAACCGCAAGTCCACTTTGACGGTTTCATGTTCGGCGTGCCGCCCTGCATTATATAAACCCGATTGCAGTCGTCAGGATCAATTGTGACATAGGTATAGCGTCTGCCCTCGCCGCCCAGTGATGCCGTCATGAGTTCAAAGGTTATTCCGCCATCGGTCGACTTGTATGCACCGTGTTCACTTACGATCCACGCGATCTTGGGATTCGAGGCAGAAAACGCAGCGCCGAAACAGCCGCGGTACCCTGGATTGGTCTTGTTGTGATCACCCAGCACCTGCCAGGACTTTCCACCGTCCGCTGTGCGGAATGCATAGCCCATGTCAAGACCGGAAAGAATGATCCCGGAATTTTTCGGGTGAATTGCCAGTGCGCGACAGGAGCCGCCGGGCCCCGCAGAAAAGCGGCGGACTGTGGAATTCTGTTCACGCGCAGCAGTTACAGTTGCCAGCAGTACGATGGTGGTAAAAAGTGAGAGTGATGATTTCATGGTAAGTTCTCCTATGAGCCAATTTCAAAAGTTTTGGCTCTTGTTTGTTGAGCCAATTTCAAAAAGATTGGCTTTTTCTTGTAAAGAACTCTTTTTCTCATGTGCAAGCCCATCTTGACACATCCAGTACGACTTTTTTCAAAAAAGCCGTAAAAAATCGATTTTTTGTGTAAACCTCCCTTCCCGTTACCACGGGAGTTCCTGTTTTTCAATTTCTAAAGTTTTCCTAAAACTGGTTCGATGAGAAGTACTAATGACTCGTGCGAAATAAGAGAAAAACGTTGACTCGGCGACGAGCCGGAACCTGATTTGCGGCGGAAACGCTGAGAAAATTTTGTTTGGCGGTAAAAACGGCCCGAAAGGCCGGATTTGGTACTGAAAACTTGAAAATTTAGGCGTAAGCCATCCTGCATTGGCAACAATGCGTGTTGTTTGACAAATTTACTTTTTTATGACAGGCGAAGCTAAGCGGCGTCGGCAAAAGTTTTGTAGCAACGGATTTTATCCGGTTGCTCCAGAACCAACGCGGCGGCCACGGCGGTTAAGCTCAGAGTCAAGTGCGCGATGGTCATCTGGTTGCGGATGGCGCGGTATTTGTACTGCGACATTTCCTCGACTTCGCGAGGCCCGAGGCGGGAGAAATAACGTTCCGCTTCAGTCCGGCATTTATAGGTGTCCTTAAAGCGTTTCGACTCTCTGGGCACCTGGCTGCGATGATCATCGGTAATGTCGATATAGGCGGTACAGCCGTAACATTTGCCGGTACAGAAATGGTCATGGTCGATTGGGCATTGCGGCGGTAAAGCGGCCTTTTCCCGTTTGGTCCCGGCGACAATCGGACAACGAAATTTCTTGCGGGTTCGGGCTCCATCCGGGCTGATGCCGTAAAATTTCATTTCCAGACCGGCCTGACACAGCGGCAGTCCGTGCGGCCCCACGGTTTTGTCCGGCTGCTGATTGCGGCGGTTCAACGGAATGAACGGTTCGGCTTTAAGTTTTTCGACAATGAAGTTATAAAGTTCGCGGTCATCGTATCCGGCATCGCCGAGAAAGATGCGCCCTTTTTCTGACCGTAGATTCGCACGAACTTTTTCAGTAGCGCCTTGGCTACTTTGCCGTCGGTGCGGTTGTTCGGCAGGGTAACTTCGATAAGAGGAATACCCTCACCGCTGAGCAGGACGTGGGTACGGTAGCCCCAGAACCAGGTAAAGGTTTTCTTCTTATCGCCGCTCGGTTGTTTGATGTAGGAATAATAACTGAGCGTTGCCATGGGATTGCGCTTGATCTTGGTGGCTTTGTCGAGCTTACGGTTGGGATTCTTGGGATTGTTGTGCTTGGTGTTGGCCTTGATCGGTTTAGAATCGGCCATAATGACCTCCAGCGTGGCGATGCCTTTTTCAACCAGCAGTTTGCCGGAAGTATGAAAAAAGTTTCGATTTCGGAGTTATTCGTATCGGTCAGGAAGCGCGAAAAAACGGGACGCATCGGGAATCCGGCCTGGGTTGAAACCGCACATTTCGGCAAGGATCGGACGGCTTTCCAGATCCCGGACCAGGTCGGAAATGCATTTGATGTGAGCCGATTGTTTGTAGATCAGCGCCTTGAAATAGGCGGAACGCCGATAGCCACGGCGGCCGAGTTCGGGAAAATCCGGCTGGTCGTAGATCAGATCGAAAGCGCGGAAAAGTGCATCGTATTTTTTCAGGAATGGGCACGAATCGATTAGGCCGTAGTAGTCATAAAACAGTGAATTTTGCATCATATTTTTCCTCTTTTTGAGTGGTTAATTGTTGTCCCGCAAGATATTACAATATATCACCAAGAGGAGGAATTTTCAAGGGCAAACGACTCAAAAGTCGTTAATTATAAAGCGTTTAACGCATTACGCAGAACACAGTGAGAAGTACTATACAACGGAGAAAATGGAAAAGCAAGCAGAAAATCCGTGGGAGCTGAAAGATTTTCTGCAACACCCTGCAAAAATGTCACTCGAGGAAATTTCGGAAGCGATTTTCCTGCGAATGTCGGCGAAAGCAAAGGCATTGGATCGGCGTGTCGGATGTCTTCGAGGCGGCGCGAGTGGAAGTTTGGAAGCGTAAACCCAGGCAATGGAAGTAGCGAAAAGGCAAAGTTGGAAATGGTTATCGACGGCGGACAAGTTGCGGCACTGAGAATCAAGAGAGCCGATTTCGTGCTTGATTTCCTTGAATCCGCTTTCGATTTTCCATCTGGCGGAATAATATTCGATCATCCGTTCGGCAGGGAGCGAAAGATCGGTCGTGACCAACGGGAAAGCAAAGTTGCGGTAGTAAACGAAGATGACTTTGACCCGGCATTTCAATGCTTTGGACATGCAGATGATCTCGGAAAAAGAGATCTCGCGTTCCTTACCGTACACATGAATTTCAGCAGTCCGCGCCTGATTTCGGAGTTGAGTGGAAAGTTCTCTGACGTTCGGGGAGTCTTTTCCCATACCTGGGAGCACGCCCGCGCTTTTTACGCGCGGGCCGGGAAGATCGAAAATGGCTGCGGAAACCCGCAGCCTGGACAGGATATGAACGGAGCCGGAAATATGCGCCCGGACTTCTTTGATGAGCGGAGCGGAACAAAACCAGGAATCGGAAACGATAAGGATGCTGTTCTGCGTGAACTTTCCGGCAATGCCGATGATCCGTTGGGCGGCGATGCCGGATTTGGTCTTGAGCCATTCCGCATACGGCAACTTGGCGCTGGATTTGACCTTTTTTGCGAGAGGCTTGTAAAGTCCCTGTGCGAGGGGCAGGAATGCCCAGCGGTGGTGGATAAAGCGAAGCAGCCCGACTACGACTCGGCAGTTTCCCCAGATGTATTTGGCCGAGTTCATTTTGGCGGCATGATCGAAATGAGTTGCGCAATCCTGAATCTTTTTCCCGGTTTTCGGGCTGAGCTCGTCGTCAAGCGCCAGTATATGCCCAGTGAGCCCCATGGTGAGGAGGAAGAGGGATTTTTTTGAGTGGGAATTTACCAAAAGATGAATGCCGTCGGGCTATGATGACCGCCCGACGGCATTCCCCTCTTCATAATAATGAGCCCGAGCTCATTGACTACTTTGTTTCGCCCCTGGGATCAGCGAATCAATCTGCCCTGCCGGAGTAGAATTCAAACGAGGCAGAACGTCTTCGAGCCACTTGCGAAAGCAGATACGGTTCGCTTTGCATGTCGCAGCGAACGAATACAGAATAGCGAGACGCTGCCCTCCGGCTTCACTGCCGGCAAAGAGGCAATTCTTTCGGATGATCGCAATTCCCCGGTTGAGCCGTTCGGCCGGATTGTTGTCGATGTTTAACCGGGCATCTTTCAGGAATTTCTTGAGTTCTTCTTCAATGTTCAACGCATAAGAGACGGCTTGAGCGACCGGAGATGACGGACGTTCCGACTCTTTGAGAGCTCGGCACTGTTCAAAAAAATCCCGGACGAACTTCTGTGATTGCCGGCGTGCCTCCTTGCGCGCATGAAAGAGAGCGGTATCCGTTCCCTTTTTTCTGCCCGCTCTTTTGCCACACGCTCAATCCGGTACAGGGCTTGTATCAGTTTCAGCGGAGCCTCTGCTTTCGTATATCCTCTTTCAACAGCTTGCAGAAAACGTCTGCGGACATGAGCCCAGCAACAGGCAACCTCGCAGTCCAGTTTTCATAGGCCACGTAAGAGTCTCTGATGATTGTTCCGGAGTAATCTCCGAGCAGACTTTCTGCAACATCCGGGACCGGGACGGCGAAAAGTGATAAGCTGTCATCGGCGGACCGACTCCCGTCAATCGGCACCACAAATACGCTTGCTTACACTTCTTTGCTCCCTTGGCCATCAATTTGATGAATGTTTCGTCCGCATGGAGGATATCGCATTGCATAATCCGGTCGACCATCCGCTCATAAAGGGGCTGCAAAGCGTCTGCCGTACGTTTGTAGAGATCTTCCAGCGTAGACGGAGCCACCGGAAGTCTCTCGTTGCCGAACATCCGCGCCTGACGTTCCAGGGGGATGGCATTCTCCACTTTATCCGCAACAACTTTGGCAATGAAAGAGGCGTCATAACGGGTTCTGCCGCTGACTGAATCAAACACATCCCCGGGGCGGGAGCCGTAACAACACCGCGCAGCGTGTCCGAGGGATCGGCATATTTGGCGCGTTTGAAATGAATCACATACAACCCGGTTCGATAAGCGATCCGCTCGCTTTCATCATAACCGATCAGAATCATTCCCAGACGCTCTTCTTCTGGAACATCGATCACGCGTTCTTCCCGCGGCAGGTCGGCGGGAATCTCGGAAAGCGCATTCGCTTGACGGACTTTCCGTTCATGTTCGGCTACCGTAGCCGTAGGGACTTCTTTCGGGGATTCAGGTGACATCTCTTCGGGAAAAAGCGAGGGCGTGTCATCCCGGGGAATATAATGTTCCGTTTTGGAACCGAACAACTGCCGTCTGAACCACGCCAGCTCATTGCTGAGCTTTTCAACTTCCTCAGCCAGATCTCGGATAGCGACTCGCGCCTCTGCCAATGTTGTAACTTCCGGTAATATCATAATGAAAATATACCGGAAACTTCCTCAAGTTTCAAGCTCTGTCAAGACTTTTTCGAGTATCTTTTGTAATAACGCTGCGGTTTGATCCCTGACAAGATCGCTGCAAGCTCTCGACAGGTCAATTCGATCCGGCCATCAACGGATTGAGGAATATGAAAGCCTCCCTGCTCAAGTCGTTTCATCCAGATCACAAAACCGCCGTCCTCCCATTGCAGTAACTTCACCAGCTTTTTATTCCGGCTGAAGAAGGCGAACACATGACCTGATTCCGGATCCTGCTTGATATACTCTTCCACCGCCCCTGCGAGACCGTCGAACGATTTTCGCAGGTTTATCGGAGTTGGGCAGTAGTAGATCTTTACCGAGCCGCTGATGCCGAACATGACCGTGCCTTGAGTAGATTCAACACTTCGGACAGTGTAGTGCCATCGAAACCTTTCTCGATTGCGATTTCTATGCCGTCAACCAGCAACCGAATCCCGGAACCATTCCTTGCATCTGTCTGCAATGGTTTGACCTCTACCAGCTCCAGCGATTCAGGGTCGCTCGCATCATCCTGGCGTGCCTTTTGCAACACTCGGATCCAGCGGCGAGTACTTTCGTAAGGAAGTTCCTTCAGTTCGCTGTATTCTTGAATCGTCAGACCGCTGTCCCAATATTCGGACAGTTGCGCCTCCCAATAATCTCGTCCTTCGCGTCCCATGCCGTTCTCCCATTATTACGGTTTGTGGAAGAACATACCACACTGTCTGACTCAAATCCAGATGGGGCTGGCTGGGCGCTTACAAGCGCCAGAAGAATACGCCCGTCAACAGACGGATCGCCGAGTTCGAGGAGCAACGCATCCCAAAGTTTGCGCCACGGGATTTTTCCGGAATTGATGAAATTGTAAAACCGTTTGAGCGTGAAATGGCTTGGAATGAAATTGGAAAAACACCGGAATATCGAGCTGATTCTTCCGGGTTGAACTCCGGCGACAAGTCCGATGATGATGATTTGGAAAATGGGTTGACGATAAAATGGGATTTCGTTGGTTGCCTTACCGAGCAATTCGTTGAATTTCATCACTGTTTCCTCCAGTTGGTTGCGATCTGTGGTAATATAGCACAATCGACTTTTGGAGTTGCCATTTCAGGCATTGATAATCAACGACTTACGTTGGAAATTTGACACACGGAAAGGGGCCTGTGAGCGATGAAACCAAAATTTTCACCAAAAATGACAAAAACGGCGACAAGTGCGCCTCAGGAGGGCAGGAATCAGGCTTAAAATTGATTTTTTGAGCGGGAAGTCGCAATTTTAGTCCGTCCTTGGCGCTTCCCCGGTCAGCCAAAAAAATTCGTGTTTTTTTCAATCAAGGTCGGCACAATAAATTCAGGAACTTCTCTCGATTCGCGGGAGCAGTTCAAAAAAACAGGAAAACTTGAATTTCAATTTTTAATCGGACTTAAATCAATCTATTCAAGCATGTTGAACAGTTGCTTCACCGTAATGGCGATTACGCCGAACATCAGATGACACAGGACTTTCCAATGCCCCTTCACCCTGACATGACGTGCGCCATAGTTGTCTTTCAAATCCGAATTTACCCGCTCAACCGTTGAACGCTCCCGATAACGAATCTTTCGGGCTGGAGGCAATTCAACCGTTCCTCCCCCGCCGGAGATTGGGATCAATAACCGGAATATGCCCCATCTTTTTCGAAACAGCCTTGATTTCTTCCGCGTCATAGGCGCAATCCGCTAAATCATACAGAATTTTTGCTCGTGCCGAAGACATCTGTATCAAAGGGATTGCCGCTTGACTGTCGTGCAATGAGACTGAACTTAAAATCGCAGCTAGTGGAACTTCCCCGTCCCCAACCGCAAGATGGAGTTTGTAGCCGCACCAATAGGACGTTTTACCTTTGCTGTCGCGTTTACCGCCCCAGTCGCAACCTTGCGGGAGATCGGCAAGATTCTCCGGTAGTGTTTGATGCGGTTGCAATTCAAGCCGCCGGGTTTTGATCTCTGCGATTTCCTGTTTGGACAACGCCGCTTTCTCCGCTATACTTTTTCGCCCGCGTTTCTTCTTGAGCTTGAGCTTCGGCTTGTTTTTGCGGCAAGCTTTTTTCGCGACCGATGATTGCGGTTGAATCAAGGCTTGCGTGTCCCACCAATTTGTCGGTATAATTTTCCCGAACAACTGCCGCATGGATTGCATTGCAGACTTTCTCCCGGGAAAAAATTCCGAACGCTCTTGAAAATGTCGCTTCGGATGGGACTTCTCCTCGATATTCCCAACCGCAAAGCCTGCGTAAACTCGGATTTGTTTTCAAATTTTCAATCAACCCCTTCGTCGTCGGAAAGTCATAGACCGCTTTCAAGAAAAATGCCCGAAGCATTTTCTCCCGGTCTTTCATCGGCCGTCCCAATCCGCTCCAGCGTAGCGTGCTGGTGATGAATCGTGACGGCTTAATCATTTCAACAATTCGCAAAAACTCCTTCATTTTTGCGGTTAATTCGCACAATTCTTCTTCCAGCAGTGGAAAAAGATATGTTTCCATTGTAAAGTAAAGCTTCGGCAGATCGTTCATTTTTCCTCCAGGTTTGGTACCCCTAAGTTAAAATGAACCTTCTGCCTCTTTTTTCATCCCCAAAAATTAAAAACTTTTGAAATTACCTCTGTTGATAATTTTTCGTGTGTCAAAACCGTTTTGACATATCATCTGCGAATCTTTCTCGAAAAAAACGTGAATCAACAAATTTCTGTGTGGACCTCCTTTCCAACCTTGCCGGGATATAACTTTATAGTATTTTCCTGCATTTTTCCTTTCTATGCAACCTTTATTCAAAAACAGCTAACAGACAAGAGTGCGGAGCAATTGATGCTTTTAAGATACCGTTTTCAAGCGAAAGCGCTTTCCCGCTCCAAAATCAAAGGCTTTTCCGGAACTATTGTATGCCGCAGAATCAAAGATGCGTTCTTTCGGTGAATCGGATCTGTTGATCAGCAGAACACGATAACCTTTTGACATTTGCTGAACCCAGGTGCGTGTATGATTTGCATCGAACATGTCTACGGGAATACCGGGTTTCCCGTGTTCAGCAGAAACGATTTTCCGTGCAAGTTCAAGACCCTTTTCATTCAAACGCAGCATATTGTCGGAAAGATCGATCGCACCAGAAGAAACAAGAATGAAAGAAAGAAGTACTTTTAACTCATTTTCATGCGCACGGACCAAAGTTTCATTTCCTAAAGAAAATGGAGCGAAAGGTTTATCATGTTCCGGATCATTGAATACGGCACAGAAACGGATTTTTTGCTGATCGGGGTCATCGGCTGTCTCCAATGAACGGCAAAGAGTAAAATCGGGGTCATTGCCCCCAATGTTTTCCGCCACCCACATGGTTCCGGCAACAGAGACACTGTTATACTTGATCTTTTTCCCAAATGGAATGGATATCTGCGCCTACTCGTACAGATGACACATACCTGTTTCCTGCACAATAGGGATAATTACAGCCCAAGAGCATGGCGCGGTCGTTAATCCCTTCTGCGCCGCAGACTGGACGATTCATACGCACGATATCCGTCCCAGGAACTGTCCTGTCATGGAACTGTGCTGCGCAAAGTGTGCTGCAAAGGAAATTCAATTTGAAATAGCGATATCCCATTTCAGCATAGCGGTCGAAAACATTGCGGATGAAATTACGGGATTTTTCAACAGTCGGATCCAGTACGAATCCATAACGGCGCATGCATGAAAAGGCCAAACAAGCATGTCCGTTTTTGCCGAGAAGCATCATTTCATCGGGCAGGTACTGAGAAATGCGCGCATGCGGTTCTGCGATGGACGGCACAACCCAAAGCCCTGGTTCAAACCCCATTTTTATCAATTTCCCAGAATTTTTTCAGACTTATAACATTTGCTTTGTGTCATTGAATCGCCCCCCTCATGAATCCAAAAAGATTATGTCCCTCGGTTACATTAGGAACCGGCGTTTTCTGGGAACCATCAGAACTGTCGGTGCGTACCAACATAAATCCGATCTCACCGTTATCAATCTTGAACAGTTCCATCGGAATGGAGATTTCGACGGAAAAACCGCTGGGCAAGCGGCGTCCTGCCGCTGTTACTCCCATGTCGGCAGCAAAACCGCTCCGTGTTTCGATTCGTGTTCCCGTTCCGGTATAGTTCTGTAATTTTGACAACGCGATACCATGATCTGGTGTTACAATGAACTCGAAATACTGCCAACCGTTGCCAGGGGCAGTAAAGAACACTTCAAAACCGTCCTTGGTCCAGGGACGAACTGGATCGGTGCTGACATCTTTGCCGGGGAAAAAACCGGCGAAGCAAATATTTTTTCCATGGAGAGCCGCATACCAGCAAGATTTGTCGCCGGAATTCGTCTCGGATGCAACTGGATGGCAGGAATAACTGCCACTCCAGACAGCCGCACCATTCCATTCCGTTACAACGCCATCAATCACAATGGAATCCAAACGGGGAATTTTAACAGTCTTCGTTCCACTTTTCCAGTTTATGGCACTCTCAATGGCCTGCTTCCTGGATTTCAGCCTCGCAAGGGCATCCGCCCTAACCTCCGGGTCGGAATCATTCAGACTTTCCAGAAGAATTTCTGTTTCAATGTTTAGGATCCGATCCGTAAGATAACGCGCAGGCGTATTACGTCCAGTCAGAAATGTTTTCATGGAAAAAAAGTTCTTGAGTTCCTTTTCGGAAGAGCGTGTATCAAGGGGTAATGTTCCGGAAGCGGCACCCTTCAGTTCCAGTTTAAATTCCTTCACTGCAAAAGAGCTTTCGCAGCGTCCTGCACAAAAAGTCGGAGTGACGTAATGCACTCCAGCCGGAACAATCGTTTCGAAATAGTAATCCTTCATTTCTGACGGTTGGACAATACGCTGGAATATCTGCTCATGAATTCGTTCTTTTTCATGACGAATTCCCGGTTTTTCCGAAAAAAATTCTGAAAGGAAAGATTGCCGCTCCTGTTTCCATTGGTCATCTGGATATTTATGCATTTGAGTTTAAAACTGAACACGAGTTTTTTACCCGCTGCCTCCTTCGGAAGCATGAAACTTCCCGTCAACCCGCCCCATTTGCTTTTGGTTCCAGATTTCATCACGCGAAGAACTCCGTCCGCCAGTTTTTCAACCTTAGCTCCGCCATATTCTCGCAACTGGGATGATGTCTGATCTGTGAGATGATACAGGACCTCGCCGCCCATTAGGGAGCTTGCAGTTGCCAGTAAGGCATATAAGAACAAACTTTTGTTCATAATTTTCCTCCCATGAGCCAATTTCAAAAAGATTGGCTTTTTTCTTGTAAATAACTCTTTTTCTCATGTGCCAAGCCCATCTTGACACATCCAGTACGACTTTTTTCAAAAAGCCGTAAAAATCGATTTTTTGTGTGAACCTCCTTCCATGTTAGGTTTTGTCAAGCCACTTTTGTAACTTTTTTCCAGTTTTTCTTATATTCGAAGCGTAATTCCCCTTACCCATGTAACCATAGGTGTCGTTTTTTGCTAAAATCAAAACTTATTGTATCTCTGTTTCTGTTCTTCAAAAGATATTTTCTTGCACTTCACACCGGCAGCGGGTAAGCCATCGTTCCCAACCTTCCATCGACCGCGAACGTTCCAGACATTCGCCGATAATATGCCACATGCGAAAAACGTGTGAATTCGAAGCCTCTGTCTTAAGGTGTCGGATGCAATCCGCAACCAAGAGTTTTGTCGAGTAGCCTCTATGTTCAAAAATATCCTTTCGTTCTCCTTAAAATGGCGGTGAGTTTCTCAACCTTTCCTACGGCATCTTTCGAAGACCAGGAGGTGAAACGAGTTGATTCACCATAAGCTTATGCTGCAATTGGTTTGTTAATAATCGCCCCTTCAATAACTTCGCCTTTAACCACATATCGCCACAACGCAACCATCAACTGACGCGCGAGCGCGACAATGGCGGTTCTCCGACTACGTCCTTTTTGCGCAAGGCGGTCTTTCCATTTTTTGTCAACCAACTTTCCGGTTGCCAGCGATACCACAGCCATGCACATTCAATCGCCATTTTTCGCAGACTTTTTGCGTCCGGCTTTGCTGATTCCCTGATCTCTTTTCATTGTCCCACTGGCATATGGACATGGTGTCAATCCGAAAAATGCGGCAAATTGTTTTCCTGTGGCAAAACGGTGAAAATCTCCGATCTCCCAAGGCAAGTGCCGTGACAAACGATCTCCGACACCTTTAAACTGTTGCAATTTTCTGACCGTTTCTGCCGTCGAATCAGTGTTGCAATTTTGTTTGGAAGTTTCTTCATCGTGATTCTGGAATTTCCGGATGGTCTGTTTCCAATCAGCCAGTTCTTTCTCGAACAACTCCAGTTCGGCAAGCAAATTGGGAAGCCGAAGCAACAACAAGCTGGGACATTCTGCCCATTCCGGCAATTTCGACCATTTTCTAATTGCCTTGCGCCACTCTACCGCCGTCCGGTGTGATTTAAAACCTGGCAACGGTGTGCGTTCTATCAAAGAAATCATTTGAGCGTTTACGCGATCTATTGATTTTTGATACGATCCCATTCTCGTTCCGCATCCCGACGACCTTCCTCTTCCAAGGACGGGATATAAACTGTTGGTATATGATCCGAGGGGTGCAAGGCGGCAAGGAATTTTGCATCAAGTTTGTCCGTCTTGATCGTCTTTCCACTCATAATCACTTTCAACTTGTTGATCGGAAGGATATGAACATTCGCACCAAGTGCAATCAACTTACGAGCTGGCCAGTAGCCATAGCGACCTGCTTCATAGAAGATATCTACGCGTTTGCCACTATGAAGCAAATTTGTGACCAGCTCAAACACGCGATCCTCTTTGCTTTGATCAACCTTGTCTTTCAGACCGTAATAACTCATTTTTCCCGCTTCCCAGTCCTGAACGGCTGTTGCCCAGAGACTGCCTCCCATATCAATTCCGACACTTATCTGGTTCTTGACTTGACTTTCACTGCGAATGGCATTACCTTTTCTCTGCATTTTTGAGCTCCTTTTTCGGTAATTTGGTTTGAGTAAATTTCCAAAGTTACTCGACAAAGGAGTTCTTTTCTACTCCGACAATTGCTTGTCACCTATACATGGTATCTTTCCCGTTACCACGGGAGTTGCATTTTTTCAATTTTTAATCGAACTTAAATCAATCTATTCAAGCATGTTGAACAGTTGCTTCACCGTAATGGCGATTACGCCGAACATCAGATGACACAGGACTTTCCAATGCCCTTTCACCCTGACATGACGTGCGCCATAGTTGTCTTTCAAATCCGAATTTACCCGCTCAACCGTTGAACGCTCCCGATAACGAATCTTTCGGGCTGGAGGCAATTCAACCGTTCCTCCCCGCCGGGGATTGGGATCAATAACCGGAATATGTCCCATCTTTTTCGAAACAGCCTTGATTTCTTCCGCGTCATAGGCGCAATCCGCTAAATCATACAGAATTTTTGCTCGTGCCGAAGACATCTGTATCAAAGGGATTGCCGCTTGACTGTCGTGCAATGAGGCTGAACTTAAAATCGCAGTCAGTGGAACTTCCCCGTCCCCAACCGCAAGATGGAGTTTGTAGCCGCACCAATAGGACGTTTTACCTTTGCTGTCGCGTTTACCGCCCCAGTCGCAACCTTGCGGGAGATCGGCAAGATTCTCCGGTAGTGTTTGATGCGGTTGCAATTCAAGCCGCCGGGTTTTGATTTCTGCGATTTCCTGTTTGGACAACGCCGCTTTCTCCGCTATACTTTTTCGCCCGCGTTTCTTCTTGAGCTTGAGCTTGAGCTTCGGCTTGTTTTTGCGGCAAGCTTTTTTCGCGACCGATGATTGCGGTTGAATCAAGGCTTGCGTGTCCCACCAATTTGTCGGTATAATTTTCCCGAACAACTGCCGCATGGATTGCATTGCAGACTTTCTCCCGGGCAAAAATTCCGAACGCCCTTGAAAATGTCGCTTCGGATGGGACTTCTCCTCGATATTCCCAGCCGCAAAGCCTGCGTAAACTCGGATTTGTTTTCAAATTTTCAATCAACCCCTTCGTCGTCGGAAAGTCATAGACCGCTTTCAAGAAAAAATGCCCGAAGCATTTTCTCCCGGTCTTTCATCGGCCGTCCCAATCCGCTCCAGCGTAGCGTGCTGGTGATGAATCGTGACGGCTTAATCATTTCAACAATCCGCAAAAACTCCTTCATTTTTGCGGTTAATTCGCACAATTCTTCTTCCAGCAGTGGAAAAAGATATGTTTCCATTGTAAAGTAAAGCTTCGGCAGATCGTTCATTTTTCCTCCAGGTTTGATACCCCTAAGTTAAAATGGACCTTCTGCCTCTTTTTTCATCCCCAAAAATTAAAAACTTTTGAAATTACCTCCCATGATAAAATTCCACTTCGATGCCGGGAAAAACTCAATTTTTTACGAGTTTGAATTGAGTAAAATCCTCAAACATCCAGTTGTTTTTTAATGTTCGATACACGATATCGAGGAATTTGCGAGCCAGGGCGATATTGGCTTTGGCACCTCCCCGCCGACTTTTAACTGATTCGTGAAATGCATGGAGATACGGGCTGTATCGTTTTGCGATCAGCGCACATTGAACCAATGTAGTCCGTGCAATTTTGCTGCCGTTCTTCGTGATTCGTCCATGACAGACCGTATCATTTGAATTACTTACTCTCGGGACGATTCCGATATAAGCCGCAAGCTGCTTCGAAGAACGGAAGTCATGGATATTGCCGATTGTCGAGAGCAGAGTTGCCGCCCCTTTCGAACCGATTCCTTTAATGGATTTCAGATTCTTGAAGCCGTCCATCTTACTGCCATGATCCTCAATCGCCTTATCCAATTTTTCAATGCTTTGATTCAAGCTGCGAATTTGTTCGACGACCACGAACAGTTCCGTATCAGTGATTGGGTCAAAGTGAAAGCTCAGAGCTTTCCGAAGCCCGGTCTCTGTGGACAACTCCTCCCGCTTCAAAACAATGAAATTGGCGGCCAGCAGATTGTTGACCTTGTTTTTCAAGACGGTACGCAACTGAACCAGCTTTTCCCTGGTCTGTGTCAGACTTGAAATCTTCGCCTGTAAATCGTCTTTCATTCTTACCTCCGGAAGCATATCCTTTTCCAGAAACTCCGCCAACACTTTCGCGTCATGCCTGTCCGTTTTTTTCGTGGACATGCTGATGACCTTGAACTGCGACGGATTCACCACTGCGAGCCGTCCCACATGGGCTTTCAGGAACCGGCAAAACATAAATGTGTTGCCGGTCGCTTCCACCGCCATGGCCGTATCCTTTCCGAGCAGTGAAGCAAAACCTTTCAGCTCACTGATTTCGCACTTGCCGATTTTCTTCTCTTCGCCGTTTTCCCGGATACAATAGGTGAAGTTGTTCCGGTGCAAATCCACGCCCACAAAACTTGTCATCATCGTTGGCCTCCATTCGTTTTTCACGAATCGAAGCAGAATTGCTGTCACGGCCTCACCATCCTCCTATACAGAGTAGTCGAATTAACATCGCTCTCTACGGTGGCGCTCTGGTTTGCAGATCTGACTAGCATAGCGTTTCTTCAGACATATCCTCCGTACTCCGTACAACGACAGCTTATCTTCCGCAGACATTCCCTGTCCATTGTCAAACCGAATCCCGCAGAAGAACTGGATATCGCGTATTTCCCGTCTTCTCTGCGATGAACAGCAGAAGATGTTACGCATTCTGCGAACCCGCTGAATTCCTCCGGGTTTTCCAATGCCTCTACCCAGGCAGCCCCTATTCCACATGCAAGGTGCTGCCAAGCCGTGCATCCCGCCGCGACCAGACTGTCATCGCCGATCATAACCGGGATGTTTTTCCCGTTTCAGGCGTTTGGCGAGGGCAATGACTGCTGTGATTGATCCCATGCAGTCAGGATGCAAATTACAGATCATACCCGGTCCCGGTTTTGCCGAATTGACAGTCTCATATGCCAGACGCATCGGAAAATCTGGAATCAGATGGAGTTCCGGCACAGAATCCTGTAAAATGTGCCACTCTTCCCAGGTCATTCGTGCCGGATCTTCACAGGCATTCAGCCCTGTATCGGCCAGGTGTTTCAAGATCGGAGTCAATTTTTTCAAATCACGTTCGTATCCGTCATTGACATCCCCGGCGATGAAACAGTTTTTCCCCATAGTTTCACGCAACACTCTAATCAGTTTCGCGTCGTGCTCCTCATTGCCGAAAAGTTTTAGTTTGACATGAGTGACCGGCCCTCTTTTCAGAAAGGTTTCAGCCGCGGCGCGAAGACGCTCCGGCTCATGCTGGAGAATACAGAACAATCCCGGTGTTGGAGTCGATGTCGGAAGACCAAGCAAATCCGTAGCAGACCGACCGAATAGTTTTCCCTGCAAGTCTATTAGAGCCATTTCCGTGGATTCCAACACCTTGTCCGGAAAAATTCCTCGTTTATCTGTTATCATGCGGAAGACTGCCTCCAAACTCAATCCAAGCCAAGTATGGTAGCATGCATTGTAAATATCCGGATTGAACGGTTGAGAATCCGTTTCGGGAATACAGATTTCCCCATATCCGAACATACCGTCCGCTTCCAGCTCGACAATACAGTGGAAACGGCGTGGCCAACTGCCGTAACTGAACTCTCGTTTTACCTCGACTTTCAGGTAATACAGTGTAACCCTGTCAACCCTGATTTTGCTACTGAATTCGATCATGAGTCATTTCCTGTTGAGTCACGGAATTATTTCCAGTCCGTCATGTATTCCTGATTGGCCGCACATAACTCGTTAAACATTTTCTCCATTTGTGGCAGAGTCAGAATCGTTCCGTCAAGGGATCGGCCTGCAAAGCTTTCAACAGAAGACCCCGGTCGCGCCGGAATACGGCTTCGACCCCCATTTCATAAAGAAAAACATGAGGAGTCATCACAGCAGCTAGTTGCGGAGGAAGTTTTCCAACATAACAGGGCTTGATTGAATCCTTGCCGATCAGGCAGGGAACCTCCACAACACATTCGGGCGGCAGATTTGTGATCAGTCCTGTATTCAGGACGTTTCCGTAGATTTCCAGAGGTACCCCGGTTTTCAGCGAATGAATGATGCCAGACGCATATTCATTGCTCTTCTTTATTGTCAGCTTCTCTTTCCCGGACAAAATATTCAGGGCCATCTCTTGCTTGTCATTTGCATTTTTGAAATCGTTCTGGTATCCGTACCCGAATTGCGCGCCAAACGATTCCCCAGTTTTCATATCCTTCATGAACCATGCATGATATTCGGCCTGGTGCATCGGGCCTTCAGCAGGAAAATATCCGAGCCGCCGAAGCAGTTCAAAACGCAACTTTTCTCCCGGATTTTCCTTAACAATCCGTTCTTCCGCTTCCCGCAGAGCAGGATAAAGATCCTCGCCGTTGTGAGTCAGCGTGAGATAATAGTCCATATGGTTGATTCCGCCCGCAGTAGCATCAATCTCGGAGGCCGGAATTCCGAACCATTTTTCAAAACGCCCGGCTCGGCATCCCTGTATGCTATGACAAAGTCCAACGCTTTTCTTGTGACCAGCCCGCAGCAGAGTCCAGGTGTTCATCGCCATCGGATTGGCATAATTGAGAACCCAGGCATCTGGAGCAAGTTCACGAAGTTCTTCGGCGATGCCAATCAGCACAGGCGCGGTACGGACTATCCGCATGAGAGAACCAGGACCGGTCGTATCACTGACCGCCTGAAAGACTCCGTATTTGGCAGGAATATCGATATCCGCTTTGTATTTTTCGAATCTGCCGACCATCACGGTTATGATTACGAAATCGGTACCCTTGAGAGCTTCTCGACGGTCAGTGGTGGCTTCGCAGCAAGCTGGAACGCCCATCTCATGAATGATCTTGTCCACCAGTTTCTTGCTGATCTCCAGCCGTTCCTTTGTTGATGTCCATCAGAACGATCTTTGAATCCTTCAATTCGTCCATAAGAAACAGGTCCATTGCGAGATCGCGGACGAACTTCGAACTTCCGCCGCCGATAAATGTTATTATTGACATTTGTCATCCTTTCTGGGAATTTCTTCCCGTTTTTTCTTCCTAATTCCATGAAGGAATCCGTTTGATTTCTTCATTCGGTTGTTTTTGACTGCTTTTAGCCGTTTTTACTTCGGTTTTCACGATTGCTTTTATCTTTTTTCAGTTTTCCTTCACTGGTCGGTAAAAAGGCTATGAAGCAATCCAAACCTGATCCTCAATTTCATTTCCCCCCTTTGCCATCAGGATCTCCCTGGAGCCAGTATGTGGACACCCAGCGAAGGATATTTGACATGCATGTAGTTTAGGAACTTCCGAGGATCCTCCTGATTCATTGCAAACATGTCGTAGTGTGCAGGAATCGTCAGGGGGGCTTCCAGCCATCCGGCCAGATCAGCGGCTTCTTGATAGGTCATGTTTCCGATGCAGTTTGCAGAAAGCCGTTCTGCATCGCGTCCATTGATTGGCAACAGCATCACATCCGGATGAAACTTCTTAAGTTTTGTAAACAGACCTTCATAGACGCAGCAGTCACCTGCGTGGTAAATAGTCATGCCATTGCATTCAACCACATATCCGAGATACGGATAAAGACCGGAAGCGGTACAGTCGAAAAATTCATGGGCCGAGGCGATTGCTGTTACACGTATCTCGCCGTATTCGCGAGTCTGACTGTCGTTTATGCCATCAATCCGGTCGGCAGGGATTTCCGAGATCGACAAACGAACAGCTTCCGGTACAAGGAAACGCGCCATGGGCGATGCTTCCGCCATAACCCTGAGCGCAGGACGGTCAAGATGATCTCCATGATCATGCGTACAACATATCAATGATAGCCCCGCAAAATCCTCTGCTTCGATGAGTGGCGGAATCAGGCGTGTGCTTTCATGCGTCAGATACGGATCAATCGCAATCAGCAAATCACCCGACTTAATGATGAAGCTATGCTGTCCGAGACGGCAAATTGCAACCTCTCCGCGAGAGGTGTGCAGTTTCGACAGACTGTTCAGAACAGAATTTCTCATTGCATCAGTTTTCCTCCGTCCACGATAAGGTTTTGTCCAGTAATCCCGTCAGCTTCGGATGAGAGCAGAAAACGAATCGCCGGAGTTATATTTTTCTCGGTCAGCAAGAACGGTAGCGCCTGATCGCGCATGAGGTCAGCCTTATCCTGCTCCGTTACATAAAGCTTAAGTTGTTTTCTGGTCATGACCCACCCTGGGGGAGACCATATTGACGCGGATACGATCCGCACCTAGTTCGCGCGCCAAAGCCCGTGTGAATCCCAGAAGCCCGGCTTTGCTGGCACTGTATAGCGTAAATGGTTTCAGCCCGAGCATCCAGTTAGTTGTGCCGAGATTCACAATGGAGCGCCCCGTGCCGTGGCGGAGTCCGGGCAACGCCTCTCGAGCAGTCAGTACTGCGGCACGAAGATTTACAGCGATGAAGTTGTCAAATTTTTTCTGGGGTGACTTCTTCGAAACTGTTCCGGTCATCGGATGCAACGTTGTTCACCAAATAATCAATCGAACCCTTGAAGGCCAATGTGTTCGAGATGAATCTGCGGATATCTTCCTCATTCGCGATGTCGCACATAAAATAATGACCGTGCCCGCAACATTTATCCAACACCTCGGATGCATCCGGGCGACGGCCGCAGAAGAACACTTCTGTCCCACATTCAGCAAGCTCTATCACCAGCTGTCGCCCAATGCCGTCAGCCCCGCCCGTGACTACCGCGATTTTTTCTAAAAAATTCACTCATAACACGCCCTTACGGATGAATAATTACCTTGTTGCGTTCCGGTTTTCCCATCACCTCAACAGCTTTGTCGATCTCACTCAACGGGAATGTATGTGAAACGATTTTTTCAGGATTGACCACGTCGCGTTCCATCAGCCGGATTGCCATCTGCATTGCCAGTGGTGTAGTACCGAAACTGGCATCCATACGTCCTTCGAGAAAGTGTGTGTAGCCTCCATCGAGTTCGAATTTTTCGTGAGTGGTGATTCCGAAAACGTTCCACTTGGTACCACGCCGACGCAAATCGGTCATCAGATTCACCGCCCCAATTGGTCCCGCAGCCTCAACAACTAGATCCGGACCGTCTGGAAGAATGTCATAGACTTGGCGTTTCAAATTGCCGGAAGCACCGTCCAGTACATGCGTGGCTCCTCCTATGCGCACCGCATTGTTACGTGCGTAGGGGCTGTTGTCAATGCCGATGAGACGACCGGCCCCGGCCGCTTTCGCCACCATCATGCAGAGAAGACCAATACCTCCAGTTCCGATCACAACCACATCATCCCCGACTTTCATTTCACTTTTCTGAATCATGCCTTTCCAAGCTCCGGAAAGAGGTTCAGTCAAGGCGGCGGCATCAAATCCTATGTTGGCCGGTTTGTGAAACAGGCATGTCTGACCAGTGACCATGTATTCTGCGAAGGCTCCGGGGCGAACGTCATCCGGACCGTCTCCGCCAGTGGTATATGCGTGTTCGCAATAATGTGTGTTTCCCTCACGGCAGTGGCGGCAAAGCCCGCAATAGCCAGATGGCTGACAGATGACCTCGTCTCCCTCCTTGAATTCTGTTACCCCGGGTCCCACAGCTGCGACCACTCCGGATGGCTCGTGTCCAGCAATCAGCGGAAACGTTACATTGCGGCGAATTCCTTTAATTGCCTTGTAGTCTGTTGCGCAAAAACCACAAGACTTGATACGAACCAAAACTTCCTGATACCCCGGTTCCGGAGCGGGAACGTCTTTGAGAACTAACCGATTAAAATCTTCGAGTACTGCTGCAAGCATTTGTTATTCTCCTTATGTTTGCATGTTTTGCGAAGGAATCTGTCTGAAACCTTCGTTTTTTATCTTTTTCTATTTTTTGTTAGCTTGATTTTTCTCATTTTTCTTCATCTGGCATAGCACCCGCACCCCCTGCAACCCAAGCGGCCGTTCGGGTTGCCCCGGATCATCGCTTCCTGGGCAGAAAATCCGGCCAGCATCGCACATGTCCATGTCGCAGTGAATGCATCGCTGCATCCAGCGGTATCAATGACGGGTTCCTCCACGCAGGGAAATTCCATGCGACTGGTTTTGTCAAGGAGAACACCGCCACAGTGCCCCGCAGGTATAGATGCAATAGGCGAGTTCAAACTTTTTCATCAGCGGGATGACAGCCTCTTCGCCGGTATCTGGAAAGCCAAACATCCGCGCAAGCACAGGAAGCTCCTCATCGTTCAGTTTGAGGACATTGGCGCTTTGCAGGGAATGCTCCAAAATGTCGTGTTCATAAAAATGCTGCCTTAAATTTACGTCCAGTATCCGGAAACGGGCTCCGGTAGCCAGTTGCAATAATTTCCAGATCGCAGCACGAGACTCCACATGACGTTGCGCATTTGCTCCGGTGCGTTTCACATGATAAATATAGTTTCCAGAAGCACCGCCGCACATTCTTCCAGTTGGGAGTTCGTTCCATAACATTTCTCCAACCGCCAGCACCAGCAGGGACGGAGATATCGGTTTGAGTGCATCTCTACAAAATTTTTCTGTCTGAGTGATCAATCTTTATACTCCCAGATTTTTTCATAGTAATTATAGTATGAAATCTTGTTTATGTCAAGACCTGATACAATAAAATACAAAAAAATGATAATGTCCCAAATTTTGTGATGGGACGTGTTGTTTGACAGAGGTGCATCTGCCCTTTATTTTGAGTTTGCTCAAAATCCAACATAAAGGAAATGCAGATGCAGGGTAAAATTAGCATGGACTTGTCGTTTTGTCAATCGGAAACCGGTTTTTCTCTGGACGAACTTGTAACCAAACTGGCAGATGTGTACGAGCGCAAGGCTTTCGCTGAGCTGCTGAAGATGATTTTACAGATGGTTCAGGAAATCTTGATCCATCGACTTCTCCATGGCAGGCTGGATACCTTGAAATGTTGCGATCGTGGTCATTTTCGTTTAAACGGCAGCTTTGAACGTCGTATTCGAACCAGTCTGGGGGAATTCAAAATGCCGTTCTGGCGAGTGAGTTGTTCCGGGTGCGGAGCAACTTTTTCGCCTTTGCAGCGGTTCATTCACCTGGGGCGTATCAGACAAAAACCAATGAATTGGAAAAGCTGGTTGTGGAAGCGGCAAGCGAGACGAATTACCGTCGTGCGGTTCAGGAGTTGGCACGTGATGGGAAACTGCCGATCTCGTTTCATACCGCGCATGGTTGGGTGCTGCGCACGAATTGCGATGAAATAGACATTTCAAAGCGGGTGATTGGTTCCGCTCCGATTCAAATTATGCCTGACGGAACCAAATTCAAAGGAGAAAGTAACAATGGCGAAGCGCGCAAGGGCGATTTGAAAGTGGTTATCGGCATCAACACTCGTGGAGAAATATTTCCGCTTGGAACTTGGGCCGGAACGAGTTGGGATGCCATCAGCAAACAATGGAGAGAACAGAAGATGAAGTTTCCTGATGGCAGTATTTTGATCTGCGATGGAGAACCGGGATTATCCGAGGCTTTTGCCGAATACGCGTCGGAACAGCAACGATGCCACTGGCACATTGAGCGGGATTTGTATCATGCAATGTATCAGGATGGTGGACGCAAGGTGGATTCCAAACCGATTCAGGAGGCTTTAGCCGGAGCGCTGGCGATTGAATTGCCGCAGGAGGATTTCAAATATGTATCCGAGGAAGAGAAAGACTATATCGAAGAACGAATGGAGAAAACGGAAGCGGTCATCGATCAACTGATCGGATATTTTCAAGGGCGAGGGTATGACGCGGCGGCAACCTATTTGCGACGGGCAAAAATCGGGATGTTCGGTTATATTCGCCGCTGGCTGAAGTGGGGATTGATTTCCCCAGGGCTTCGTCGATGGTTGAAAGAGTTATGCGGGAACTTGGTCGGAGAATCAAGAAAATTGCTTATGGATGGAGTGACAAGGGCGTAACGAAAGTTGCGAGAATCATATTAAAACGGTTTGCAAACGCCGGAGCTTGGGAGGACTACTGGCTAAAACGGATGACGATTATCGGCAACGTCTTCATCGGCGTTGGAAATTATAAATGTGTTTCACAAAATTTGGGACAATGAGCCAATTTCAAAAAGATTAGCTTTTTCTTGTAAAAAACTCTTTTTCTCATGTGCCAAGCCCATTTTGACACATCCAGTACGACTTTTTTCAAAAAGCCGTAAAAAATCGATTTTTGTGTGTGAACCTCCTTCCCGTTACCACGGGAGTTGCATTTTTTCAATTTTTAATCGAACTTAAATCAATCTATTCAAGCATGTTGAACAGTTGCTTCACCGTAATGGCGATTACGCCGAACATCAGATGACACAGGACTTTCCAATGCCCTTTCACCCTGACATGACGTGCGCCATAGTTGTCTTTCAAATCCGAATTTACCCGCTCAACCGTTGAACGCTCCCGATAACGAATCTTTCGGGCTGGAGGCAATTCAACCGTTCCTCCCCGCCGGGGATTGGGATCAATAACCGGAATATGTCCCATCTTTTTTCGAAACAGCCTTGATTTCTTCCGCGTCATAGGCGCAATCCGCTAAATCATACAGAATTTTTTGCTCGTGCCGAAGACATCTGTATCAAAGGGATTGCCACTTGACTGTCGTGCAATGAGGCTGAACTTAAAATCGCAGCTAGTGGAACTTCCCCGTCCCCAACCGCAAGATGGAGTTTGTAGCCGCACCAATAGGACGTTTTACCCTTGCTGTCGCGTTTACCGCCCCAGTCGCAACCTTGTGGAAGATCGGCAAGATTCTCCGGTAGTGTTTGATGCGGTTGCAATTCAAGCCGCCGGGTTTTGATCTCTGCGATTTCCTGTTTGGACAACGCCGCTTTCTCCGCTATACTTTTTCGCCCGCGTTTCTTCTTGAGCTTGAGCTTCGGCTTGTTTTTGCGGCAAGCTTTTTCGCGACCGATGATTGCGGTTGAATCAAGGCTTGCGTGTCCCACCAATTTGTCGGTATAATTTTCCCGAACAACTGCCGCATGGATTGCATTGCAGACTTTCTCCCGGGAAAAAATTCCGAACGCTCTTGAAAATGTCGCTTCGGAGGGGACTTCTCCTCGATATTCCCAACCGCAAAGCCTGCGTAAACTCGGATTTGTTTTCAAATTTTCAATCAACCCCTTCGTCGTCGGAAAGTCATAGACCGCTTTCAAGAAAAATGCCCGAAGCATTTTCTCCCGGTCTTTCATCGGCCGTCCCAATCCGCTCCAGCGTAGCGTGCTGGTGATGAATCGTGACGGCTTAATCATTTCAACAATCCGCAAAAACTCCTTCATTTTTGCGGTTAATTCGCACAATTCTTCTTCCAGCAGTGGAAAAAGATATGTTTCCATTGTAAAGTAAAGCTTCGGCAGATCGTTCATTTTCCTCCAGGTTTGGTACCCCAGAGCTTAATATGAACCTTCTGCCTCTTTTTTCATCCCCCAAAATTAAAAACTTTTGAAATTACCTCAATAACAAAAAAATCCTTCGGCATGGCAGTGCCACAAAATTCGAAAAAATTGCACGCAGGCGTGATGCAACTTTAAGCCTTTTCACGCAGGGGAACATGAACCTTCCTCCGCAAAATCATTTATATTGTATCGGCAATTAAGGGTATTTGCTTTTGTGGCAGTTTCAAGCACGGCAAACAAGCAACCTAAATTGCTGTCACCGGGCACCTGAAAATGCACCACTTGTGGGCACCCCCAAATGCACCACCTAAGACATAAGGGGACCTCTATTTATTCAAGGATAAATTGAGATACGGCTGGCAAAAAAAGGAATATCGGAGTATATACAGTTATGAACAATATTGGAGACGCACATGCTGAACGGACTTTTTGACATATACAACCGTCTGGAGTATCTGACGGAAAACGGTGATATACTGCCGAATCTGAAAAGACTTGTCCCGTGGGAAGATTTTCGCGGAGAACTTGAGGTCATATACGATCATGAACGCAAAAGCAATGCCGGGCGCAGACCGTTCGATGTCGTGATGATGTTCAAGATTCTGATTCTGCAATCTCTGTATAATTTGAGCGATGATGAGATGGAATATCAGATCATGGATCGCTTGAGCTTTATGCGTTTTCTCGGACTTGACCTCGACAGTCGCGTTCCGGATGCAAAAACGATTTGGCTGTTCCGCTCAAAACTGGAAGAACATAAACTCACCCGGAAACTGTTTGACAAGTTCAATGCCTTCCTTGCCGAATCCGGTTTTGTGGCTCGCAAGGGACAAATCGTTGATGCGACAATTGTTCGCGTGCCGACTCAGCGTAATACCAGAGAAGAAAATGAGGCTATCAAGGCAGGAAATCCGCCAGTTGAAAACTGGAGTGACGCAAAGAAATGTCAGAAAGACACGGATGCCCGTTGGACGCAGAAACGAGGCAAGAATTATTTCGGTTATAAGAATCATATTGAGGTCGATGTTCAGCACAAGATCATCCGGGATTACAAGATTACGGATGCCGCTGTTCACGACAGCAAAGTGTTTGAGGACATTCTTGATGAAAAGAATACCAGCCGGGATGTTTATGCGGACAGCGCTTATCGTTCCGCAGAGCATGAGGCTGATCTGAAGCAGAGAAAATTCCGTCCGCACCTACAAAGAAAAGGTTGTAAAGGACATCAGTTGACCTCACGGGAGAAGCGGGGAAACCTTACCAGAGCCCGTATTCGTTCGCGGATAGAACATGTCTTCGGAGCCATACACCAGCGAGCCGGAGATGTAATTCTGCGAACAATCGGAATCAGCATGGCAGAAGTGAAACTTGGATTACGCAACATCGCATACAACATGGACAGATTCTGCACTTTGATGCTGCAGAATGCATAAAACGGAGGTTTTTATAGAAAAATTAAACAAAACGTCGGCTTTTTCGGTCGTGGAGACTTGAAAAAGAGAAGTCAGAAAACTAAATGGCAACTCTGAAAAATCTCATTCGGAGATTTTCAGACATGAATAAACGGAATTCCTTTCAAAAAACTATTGATAGAGGTTCCCATAATACTTTAGTCGATCATGAAAAATCATTTAACAAATTGAATATCAATAGAAAGCCATGATTTTTCATGATATATAGAGCCAATTTCAAAAAGATTGGCTTTTTCTTGTAAATAACTCTTTTTCTCATGTGCCAAGCCCATCTTGACACATCCAGTACGACTTTTTTCAAAAAAGCCGTAAAAAATCGATTTTTTTGTGTGAACCTCCTTCCATGTTAGGTTTTGTCAAGCTACTTTTGCAACTTTTTCCTATTTTTCTTATATTTGAAGCGTAATTCCCCTTACCCATGTAACCATAGGTGTCGTTTTTTGCCAAAATCAAAACTTATTGTATCTCTGTTTCTGTTCTTCAAAAAGATATTTTCTAGCACTTCACACCGGCAGCGGGTAAGCCATCGTTCCCAACCTTCCATCGACCGCGAACGTTCCAGACATTCGCCGATAATATGCCACATGCGAAAAACGTGTGAATTCGAAGCCTCTGTCTTAAGGTGTCGGATGCAATCCGCAACCAAGAGTTTTGTCGAGTAGCCTCTATGTTCAAAAAATATCCTTTCGTTCTCCTTAAAATGGCGGTGAATTTCTCAACCTTTCCTACGGCATCTTTCGAAGACCAGGAGGTGAAACGAGTTGATTCATCATAAGCTTATGCTGCAATTGGTTTGTTAATAATCGCCCCTTCAATAACTTCGCCTTTAACCACATATCGCCACAACGCAACCATCAACTGACGCGCGAGCGCGACAATGGCGGTTCTCCGACTACGTCCTTTTTGCGCAAGGCGGTCTTTCCATTTTTTGTCAACCAACTTTCCGGTTGCCAGCGATACCACAGCCATGCACATTCAATCGCCATTTTTCGCAGACTTTTGCGTCCGGCTTTGCTGATTCCCTGATCTCTTTTCATTGTCCCACTGGCATATGGACATGGTGTCAATCCGAAAAATGCGGCAAATTGTTTTCCCGTGGCAAAACGGTGAAAATCTCCGATCTCCCAAGGCAAGTGCCGTGACAAACGATCTCCGACACCTTTAAACTGTTGCAATTTTCTGACCGTTTCTGCCGTCGAATCAGTGTTGCCATTTTGTTTGGAAGTTTCTTCATCGTGATTCTGGAATTTCTGGATGGTCTGTTTCCAATCAGCCAGTTCTTTCTCGAACAACTCCAGTTCGGCAAGCAAATTGGGAAGCCGAAGCAACAACAAGCTGGGACATTCTGCCCATTCCGGCAATTTCGACCATTTTCTAATTGCCTTGCGCCACTCTACCGCCGTCCGGTGTGATTTAAAACCTGGCAACGGTGTGCGTTCTATCAAAGAAATCATTTGAGCGTTTACGCGATCTATTGATTTTTGATACGATCCCATTCTCGTTCCGCATCCCGACGACCTTCCTCTTCCAAGGACGGGATGTAAACTGTTGGTATATGATCCGAGGGGTGCAAGGCGGCAAGGAATTTTGCATCAAGTTTGTCCGTCTTGATCGTCTTTCCACTCATAATCACTTTCAACTTGTTGATCGGAAGGATATGAACATTCGCACCAAGTGCAATCAACTTACGAGCTGGCCAGTAGCCATAGCGACCTGCTTCATAGAAAACATCTACGCGTTTGCCACTATGAAGCAAATTTGTGACCAGCTCAAACACGCGATCCTCTTTGCTTTGATCAACCTTGTCTTTCAGACCGTAATAACTCATTTTTCCCGCTTCCCAGTCCTGAACGGCTGTTGCCCAGAGACTGCCTCCCATATCAATTCCGACACTTATCTGGTTCTTGACTTGACTTTCACTGCGAATGGCATTACCTTTTCTCTGCATTTTTGAGCTCCTTTTTCGGTAATTTGGTTTGAGTAAATTTCCAAAGTTACTCGACAAAGGAGTTCTTTTCTACTCCGACAATTGCTTGTCACCTATACATGGTATCTTTCCCGTTACCACGGGAGTTGCATTTTTTCAATTTTTAATCGAACTTAAATCAATCTATTCAAGCATGTTGAACAGTTGCTTCACCGTAATGGCGATTACGCCGAACATCAGATGACACAGGACTTTCCAATGCCCTTTCACCCTGACATGACGTGCGCCATAGTTGTCTTTCAAATCCGAATTTACCCGCTCAACCGTTGAACGCTCCCGATAACGAATCTTTCGGGCTGGAGGCAATTCAACCGTTCCTCCCCGCCGGGGATTGGGATCAATAACCGGAATATGTCCCATCTTTTTTCGAAACAGCCTTGATTTCTTCCGCGTCATAGGCGCAATCCGCTAAATCATACAGAATTTTTGCTCGTGCCGAAGACATCTGTATCAAAGGGATTGCCGCTTGACTGTCGTGCAATGAGGCTGAACTTAAAATCGCAGCTAGTGGAACTTCCCCGTCCCCAACCGCAAGATGGAGTTTGTAGCCGCACCAATAGGACGTTTTACCTTTGCTGTCGCGTTTACCGCCCCAGTCGCAACCTTGCGGGAGATCGGCAAGATTCTCCGGTAGTGTTTGATGCGGTTGCAATTCAAGCCGCCGGGTTTTGATTTCTGCGATTTCCTGTTTGGACAACGCCGCTTTCTCCGCTATACTTTTTCGCCCGCGTTTCTTCTTGAGCTTGAGCTTCGGCTTGTTTTTGCGGCAAGCTTTTTCGCGACCGATGATTGCGGTTGAATCAAGGCTTGCGTGTCCCACCAATTTGTCGGTATAATTTTCCCGAACAACTGCCGCATGGATTGCATTGCAGACTTTCTCCCGGGAAAAATTCCGAACGCTCTTGAAAGTGTCGCTTCGGATGGGACTTCTCCTCGATATTCCCAACCGCAAAGCCTGCGTAAACTCGGATTTGTTTTCAAATTTTCAATCAACCCCTTCGTCGTCGGAAAGTCATAGACCGCTTTCAAGAAAAATGCCCGAAGCATTTTCTCCCGGTCTTTCATCGGTCGTCCCAATCCGCTCCAGCGTAGCGTGCTGGTGATGAATCGTGACGGCTTAATCATTTCAACAATTCGCAAAAACTCCTTCATTTTTGCGGTTAATTCGCACAATTCTTCTTCCAGCAGTGGAAAAAGATATGTTTCCATTGTAAAGTAAGGCTTCGGCAGATCGTTCATTTTTCCTCCAGGTTTGGTACCCCTAAGTTAAAATGAACCTTCTGCCTCTTTTTCATCCCCAAAAATTAAAAACTTTTGAAATTACCTCAACAGAAAGAGCCGCAGTATTTTCGCAACAATCAATCTCAATATTGTCTTGTGATGACGACCCCTTCACCAATCCACTGGAAATTGGTACAAAGGCTACATATTCTCATCGTGAGCAAGAATATCAATGATATGATTCCGGATATCCAGAGCGGCCCCCAGTGCGCAATTGCACTGACGAATGCTGTATGTGACGAATTTCTCCGGTGAGCGTTGCCATGAACTGTCGCGGAGCCTGGTGACAAAGCGTGAGTTCATTTCCTCCAGAAACGGCTCAAGAAGTTCTCCGCCGATGACGAGCGCAAAAGGATCGAACGTATTGACCGCAGTAAGTGCCAACTGCAGAAGATAAGGTTCCAGATACTCATAGAGTTTTTTGTTTTCCACCGCCGACAGCGAGTAAAATGATTTTTTGTGTAGGGTTCCACGGATAAAGCGACTGGCTCCATCAAGAGAACAAAAAGTTTCCAGACAGTTTTTCTGCCCGCACGGACACAAGGTTTCACAGTCTGTTGGACGAAGATTACAGGGAATATGCCCCAATTCCCCGGCAAAACCACGGCTTCCCCGGATAAATTCGCCGTTGTGCCAATAAGCGCTCCCGATACCGGAGGCAATGTGGATGAAGAGGATATCGGAAAAATTCCACTGGTTTTGAAACAGAACCGAAAGTGCCTTGTCGTAAATATCATGTCCGATACGGAAATATTTCAATCCCGAATAATCAGATCGAACGGTTGAGAAATCGTAGTCTCGGAATTCCGGGAACAACGGAGACTGATGCCACATTAGTGTTGACTCATCGACCGCCCCGTAAAGCGAGACCGCTAAGGCATCCAAAGTGTCCCAGCCAAGTTCTGCCAATTCCAGCGTCCGTTCGACTCCCTGGTAAAGATCGTGCTGTAGTTTCCGGCCGTCGAACCGATCGAATGACAGGGGGTGTTCATACCGAGTTAGAATCTTTCCGCCCAGAGTCAGCAACAGATAGATGATGGAATGTCTGCGGATTTCCGCTCCCATCAGGAGATGACGTTTGTGGTTGAAACAGAAACATTTGCTCCGGTGGAAATGCTCCGAGGCGGAGATTAATATTCCGCGGGCCACCAGACTGGAAATTCCATTACTGACAGCCCCCAGGAAAAATGGGTCAACGCACGAATATCCTGTTTGCAACAAACCCCGTTGATGATGCATTTCAAAAGCATCTTTTGGGTTTCCGATTTCATTAAGTGATGACGTCTGAATTCCTTCTGCATCTTTTCCTTACTATGTTAGGTTTCGTCAAGTAGCTATCGCCACTTTTTCTTGTTTTTTGCGTTTTTTTAGATGGACGGAAAATTGAAATGAACCAACCGACCGTCCTCCCAAAGTTTTTTGCCTTCGTGATAAATCATATTTTGAATATTAACCTCCTTGAGGATTATTTTACCCGCAAAGCATCTTTGCAGTTCGGAACGAATCAGTATGACAACCCAAGTTCATCCCAATGCAGTTTGACACCTTTTTTCACGCAGGGGCAGACTGTACGTCAGTCGCTTATGCAAAAGCCCGATGCGAGAAGGAAAAACCTTTTGAGGAAAGGTTCTTTCCTTCTCGCGCTCTTCCTTTTCCAAACCTTTTTAGAACCGCCTTGATTCAATTGGTAAACCCATTGAATCAAGACAGGCTTGAAAAATTGGTACAAAAACAGGGCGAATGCCCGCATCAGTTTCCGGATATTGAATCCGGCCGCAGCAAAATCACATTCAGCTCATCGCCCAGGCTGCCGCGCAGTTGATTGCGATTCATTCTGTGTTCGCTTTTACAATGTCCGATCACTGGTTCAATGGCTGATCGCCGGTTCCACCACCGGCGGAGAGAACGCGATGCTCGTTTTCGAAATCGATTCACGATTTGAACATCGCACCTGCCTTCATAATTGTGGCCGCGATAACCGAGATCACAAATTGCCATTTCCGGTTCAAATCCAAGGATTTTGGACGCTTGCCGCAAAGCGGATTTCAGAGTATGCCCATCGTAGGGATTTCCCGGATATGCTTCCGCTCCTACGATCCAGTTCGCTTTCGCCGAAGTCACCAAACCCACTTTGGTTCCGAATTCAAATTTCTTATGCGCTTTGCCCTTGCCGATGCATTCAACTTGCGATTCATGAATGGAATAAAGCTTCTTTTTATCGCTCTTTTTCTGATTGAAAAGGCGTTCGCCAAGTTCGAGCAGTTTTTGCAGCTCCATGTCTGGGTCAGTCATTTTCCGTTTAATGTCCCGAAGAACCCGGCCAAGAAAAGTTTTCAGTTGTTTCGTCGCTTTTCTTGCACGCTTGAACTGATTGGCTTTCGCATAACCGCTTTGGCTGCGTAAAACCTTTTCCCGATCCGCTCGTAGGTTTGCCGCAACTCAATACCGTTTTTACGTGCGGATTTTACCAGACGTTCACGCAATCGATCGTAAAGTCGGGCATCGGTTGGATAGCGGACGGCTTTTTCCTGAACGGTGCTGTCGACATTCACCCGGGTCAGTTCCGATTTCTTGATGAACCCTTCACGCAGTCCCGTTTTCAAACTTTCTTCGAGCATTTTTTCTGCCCCGCTCCGGGCAAGTTTTTTGCGCCAACGCGACATTGTCGACTGATCGGTCGGATATTCATGCTCAAAATAAATCCCACCGGTAAAATACTGCCAGTAAGGATTTTCAAGCCATTCATCAAGAACGGCTTCATTACTCATGCCGCTCGCGTATTTCAGATAATGCAGCGCGACCATCAGACGAACTGGACAGGAGGGACGACCGTTATTTGCACAAAAGCTTGCCGACAAGCCGTCTTCAAAACTCTGCCAATCAATCGCATCGGCAAGTTTTACAATCGCATGGTGCGGGGAAACAATATCACGCAACAAGGGTTTGAACAAATCTCCCTGCTGCTCCTTGCGAGTATCACTCTTTGTCATCATTTTGCAAGCTTTCTTTCGATTTTATACGAGTTTTCTTGCAATAATATATCATGAAAAATCATGATTTTCTATTGATATTCAATTTGTTAAATGATTTTTTCATGATCGACTACGTCAGAGGATTTTACTTAAAAAGCTGCACAGCCTTTTTCGGAAGCAATAGCTGCCGCGATTCCGGAGGCTTCACCCGTCATGACGGCAGTCGGAATGACGTGGTACACTTCCCATGAATCATGGACGCTGGAAATACATCGGCCTGCAGCAAAAGTACCATCGATTTTTTCCGGAACCAGAGCTCCGAAAGGAGTTTCCCAAACAGGGCCGGCAATACGCCAGTCTCCAGTCATTTCAATGGAATCCTCAAAACGTTTCTGATTGTCGCCGCTGTCCAAAGTCGCCTTACCCGCAATCGCAGCGATCTTGCGGAATTGCGTCATTGCCGGCAGATGCACCGGAAAACATTCCGCAGGGGTACATGTATTGTTTGAATAATTTTCACGATACTGCTGACGGATCTTATCCCGAGCCGAACGTGTATATTCCGTAATGACCTTTCCGTCACAGGCATCCTCCGGAACAAAAACTTTCTTTTGATCCGCAAAGGTACGAATATGCAGCGCGCCGGAAATGTGATAAGAAGATGCATTCGGCGCAATTTCCTCGTACCACGCACTGTGAATGTTTGTATCATGGAAAACTCTGCCGCCAGCGGCGCGCACCAAAAACTGCGGAACCGGAAGCATCCACAAAACAATCTACCTCGATTATGCCGCGTCTGCTGATATTTTCCACTTCCATCACCGTAATACGGTTGCCGTCTTTTTGCACAGTGCAGACAAGCGATTCAAGCCACAGATCCACATTCGCCTTTTTAAGAAACTCATCAAGAGTCAACGTGAACCCAGCCGGAGAAAAATAAACTTCAAAACGGTTCCCGTGACGACGCATGTGCGAAGTTTCTCCTCCCCATTTCTTATGAAGTTCAAACGGACTGAACTCCGTAGATGCACGCATAAATTCTTCACTGAGACCGCTTATGACTTGATGCCCGAATCCATCACATAAGGGCAGATACACAAAAATCAGACCGGAAGTGGCGAGTCCGCCAATAAGAGTCTGTTTTTTTCGATCAGTGCGACTTTCCGCCCGCGTCTTGCCGCCGCTACTGCTGCTGCAACACCGGCAACACCGGCACCAACGACAGCGACGTCATATTTCCTTTGAAATACAAAATTCATATCATGCCCTTCTGTTGCAACCCTTTTGGAATTAACTCTTCATGACTAAAAAAGCCGACTTTTATCAAACTAGGGTTAATTCCCCGCTGCTTGCTACGATTCTTTGCTTACAATTTTTGCGACAGGCTCGCTTGCGAGCCATGTAAGGTCTAGCGTAATACCCAGATGCTTGCATCGGGGATAGCTTGACCGAAAGCAAAAAATTTTATTTTTGCATCCGGAACGCGACTGTCGAGGTCAAGTCCGAGAAAACGCATGAAGCTCAATCAATCCATGAACTGTTATCCCATCTCATCATCGTTCGGATTGTGCAGCGACTGCAGAATCAAAATCTTGAACATCATCACGACATCAAAGGTCTGCGTCCAGCATTATTTTTGCGTTCATGGTCATATATGAACTCAAGGCCTCCTCGAAAATCTTCCCTCTGAACAATTTTTTTTGGTTCGGAAGAATATCTCCATTTCCCGTCAGATATTCCAGACGGTTGTATATATCAAAAAGTCCGTTCAGCATATGCATCTCCAATTTTGGTTACGCTACAATATACTCCAATCTCCACTTTTTTGCCAATCGTATCTCAATTTATCCTTGAATATTGTATCGGCAATTAACTTAGAGCTTATCAACTAATAAATTGATTTTAATAGCTCCTTGTGCTATATTATCTTCACGCAAAAACAATGGAGGTAAACATGGCAACGACAAGGCTGAGAACATGGGAAATAACGGATGAATTTTGGGCAAAAGTTGAAACATATATTCCGAATGATTTACGTTGCCCCGGGGTAAATTATCGCCGAAAACCGGGAGGAGGGAGAAAATCTCGCTATGGAAACCGATTGTATTTTTCGGCTATCGTTTATGTTCTCCGCACGGGAATTATTTGGAATGCATTGCCGCGCAAGGAATTTGAAAATATCACATCACAAGCGGTACATAAAAAAATTTATGCAATGGTCACGAGCTGGATTTTTTCAAAAGCTTTGGCACGCTGGTCTTATGGAGTATGACGAGATGGAAGGGATTGCATGGGAATGGCAGTCGGCGGATGGTTCTCATGGAAAAGCGCCATTGGCACAAGAACTTGCCGGAGCAAATCCAACAGACCGGAGTAAGCAAGGAAGCAAAAAAAATCTACTCGTAGACGCAGTTGGCATCCCGTTGTCGATCGTCGTAACCGGAGCCAACAGGCATGATGCAGCCGTTCTTGATGAATTACTCAAGGAGCGTATGAAGCCCCTGGATTTTGAGCATTATGAACACATTACTCAAAATGTTTGCTTGGATGCCGGATATGTCGGAAAAGCGGATGTTGCGTCCAGACATGGCATGGTGCCGCATATTCGACCTCGCGGAGAAGAAAAGAAGGCAATTGAACTGCATGGATTTCGTCCTAAACGATGGATTGTCGAGGTTGCACATTCGTGGTTCAACCGATTCAGAAAAATTCATGTCAGATACGAAAAAACCGCCTGCGCATACAATGCCTTGCTGTACTTGGCAGTTATGATGATAACGATGAATAAAATTATGGCAATTTATCCTCCGTTATGATATTATTAGTTGATAAGTTCTTAGCTTGCATATAAAACGCTTTCTGCATGAAATAATTTGGCGATATGACCGGGATCACGGGAAACATCATCCATGTATGCTTTTGCATGTTCCTCTATTTTTCCTTTTGCACGTCCCTGAGGTTTAGAGCTTATCAACTAATAAATTGATTTTAATAGCTCCTTGTGCTATATTATCTTCACGCAAAAACAATGGAGGTAAACATGGCAACGACAAGGCTGAGAACATGGGAAATAACGGATGAATTTTGGGCAAAAGTTGAAACATATATTCCGAATGATTTACGTTGCCCCGGGGTAAATTATCGCCGAAAACCGGGAGGAGGGAGAAAATCTCGCTATGGAAACCGATTGTATTTTTTCGGCTATCGTTTATGTTCTCCGCACGGGAATTATTTGGAATGCATTGCCGCGCAAGGAATTTGAAAATATCACATCACAAGCGGTACATAAAAAATTTATGCAATGGTCACGAGCTGGATTTTTTCAAAAGCTTTGGCACGCTGGTCTTATGGAGTATGACGAGATGGAAGGGATTGCATGGGAATGGCAGTCGGCGGATGGTTCTCATGGAAAAGCGCCATTGGCGCAAGAACTTGCCGGAGCAAATCCAACAGACCGGGGTAAGCAAGGAAGCAAAAAAAAATCTACTCGTAGACGCAGTTGGCATCCCGTTGTCGATCGTCGTAACCGGAGCCAACAGGCATGATGCAGCCGTTCTTGATGAATTACTCAAGGAGCGTATGAAGCCCCTGGATTTTGAGCATTATGAACACATTACTCAAAATGTTTGCTTGGATGCCGGATATGTCGGAAAAGCGGATGTTGCGTCAAGACATGGCATGGTGCCGCATATTCGACCTCGCGGAGAAGAAAAGAAGGCAATTGAACTGCATGGATTTCGTCCTAAACGATGGATTGTCGAGGTTGCACATTCGTGGTTCAACCGATTCAGAAAAATTCATGTCAGATACGAAAAAACCGCCTGCGCATACAATGCCTTGCTGTACTTGGCAGCTATGATGATAACGATGAATAAAATTATGGCAATTTATCCTCCGTTATGATATTATTAGTTGATAAGTTCTTATTGTTCAGATTTGACTTCAAATCCCGATTCAGATATTCATCCGGGTTCAGATCAGGGCTGTAGCTTGGTAGATGAAACACTTTGATAAAAGCGGCATGTTCACGCAGGAAATCATCAAGTAATTTACTGTGGTGAACCCGCAGATTATCGAGCCAATTTCAAAAAAGATTGGCTTTTTTCTTGTAAATAACTCTTTTTCTCATGTGCCGAGCCCATCTTGACACATCCAGTACGACTTTTTTCAAAAAAGCCGTAAAAATCGATTTTTTTGTGTGAACCTCCTTCCATGTTAGGTTTTGTCAAGCTACTTTTGCAACTTTTTCCTATTTTTCTTATATTTGAAGCGTAATTCCCTTACCCATGTAACCATAGGTGTCGTTTTTTGCCAAAATCAAAACTTATTGTATCTCTGTTTCTGTTCTTCAAAAAGATATTTTCTAGCACTTCACACCGGCAGCGGGTAAGCCATCGTTCCCAACCTTCCATCGACCGCGAACGTTCCAGACATTCGCCGATAATATGCCACATGCGAAAAACGTGTGAATTCGAAGCCTCTGTCTTAAGGTGTCGGATGCAATCCGCAACCAAGAGTTTTGTCGAGTAGCCTCTATGTTCAAAAAAATATCCTTTCGTTCTCCTTAAAATGGCGGTGAATTTCTCAACCTTTCCTACGGCATCTTTCGAAGACCAGGAGGTGAAACGAGTTGATTCATCATGCTTATGCTGCAATTGGTTTGTTAATAATCGCCCCTTCAATAACTTCGCCTTTAACCACATATCGCCACAACGCAACCATCAACTGACGCGCGAGCGCGACAATGGCGGTTCTCCGACTACGTCCTTTTGCGCAAGGCGGTCTTTCCATTTTTTGTCAACCAACTTTCCGGTTGCCAGCGATACCACAGCCATGCACATTCAATCGCCATTTTTCGCAGACTTTTGCGTCCGGCTTTGCTGATTCCCTGATCTCTTTTCATTGTCCCACTGGCATATGGACATGGTGTCAATCCGAAAAATGCGGCAAATTGTTTTCCCGTGGCAAAACGGTGAAAATCTCCGATCTCCCAAGGCAAGTGCCGTGACAAACGATCTCCGACACCTTTAAACTGTTGCAATTTTCTGACCGTTTCTGCCGTCGAATCAGTGTTGCCATTTTGTTTGGAAGTTTCTTCATCGTGATTCTGGAATTTCTGGATGGTCTGTTTCCAATCAGCCAGTTCTTTTCTCGAACAACTCCAGTTCGGCAAGCAAATTGGGAAGCCGAAGCAACAACAAGCTGGGACATTCTGCCCATTCCGGCAATTTCGACCATTTTCTAATTGCCTTGCGCCACTCTACCGCCGTCCGGTGTGATTTAAAACCTGGCAACGGTGTGCGTTCTATCAAAGAAATCATTTGAGCGTTTACGCGATCTATTGATTTTTTGATACGATCCCATTCTCGTTCCGCATCCCGACGACCTTCCTCTTCCAAGGACGGGATGTAAACTGTTGGTATATGATCCGAGGGGTGCAAGGCGGCAAGGAATTTTGCATCAAGTTTGTCCGTCTTGATCGTCTTTCCACTCATAATCACTTTCAACTTGTTGATCGGAAGGATATGAACATTCGCACCAAGTGCAATCAACTTACGAGCTGGCCAGTAGCCATAGCGACCTGCTTCATAGAAAACATCTACGCGTTTGCCACTATGAAGCAAATTTGTGACCAGCTCAAACACGCGATCCTCTTTGCTTTGATCAACCTTGTCTTTCAGACCGTAATAACTCATTTTTCCCGCTTCCCAGTCCTGAACGGCTGTTGCCCAGAGACTGCCTCCCATATCAATTCCGACACTTATCTGGTTCTTGACTTGACTTTCACTGCGAATGGCATTACCTTTTCTCTGCATTTTTGAGCTCCTTTTTCGGTAATTTGGTTTGAGTAAATTTCCAAAGTTACTCGACAAAGGAGTTCTTTTCTACTCCGACAATTGCTTGTCACCTATACATGGTATCTTTCCCGTTACCACGGGAGTTGCATTTTTCAATTTTAATCGAACTTAAATCAATCTATTCAAGCATGTTGAACAGTTGCTTCATCGTAATGGCGATTACGCCGAACATCAGATGACACAGGACTTTCCAATGCCCTTTCACCCTGACATGACGTGCGCCATAGTTGTCTTTCAAATCCGAATTTACCCGCTCAACCGTTGAACGCTCCCGATAACGAATCTTTCGGGCTGGAGGCAATTCAACCGTTCCTCCCCGCCGGGGATTGGGATCAATAACCGGAATATGTCCCATCTTTTTCGAAACAGCCTTGATTTCTTCCGCGTCATAGGCGCAATCCGCTAAATCATACAGAATTTTTGCTCGTGCCGAAGACATCTGTATCAAAGGGATTGCCGCTTGACTGTCGTGCAATGAGGCTGAACTTAAAATCGCAGCCAGTGGAACTTCCCCGTCCCCAACCGCAAGATGGAGTTTGTAGCCGCACCAATAGGACGTTTTACCTTTGCTGTCGCGTTTACCGCCCCAGTCGCAACCTTGCGGGAGATCGGCAAGATTCTCCGGTAGTGTTTGATGCGGTTGCAATTCAAGCCGCCGGGTTTTGATTTCTGCGATTTCCTGTTTGGACAACGCCGCTTTCTCCGCTATACTTTTTCGCCCGCGTTTCTTCTTGAGCTTGAGCTTGAGCTTCGGCTTGTTTTTGCGGCAAGCTTTTTCGCGACCGATGATTGCGGTTGAATCAAGGCTTGCGTGTCCCACCAATTTGTCGGTATAATTTTCCCGAACAACTGCCGCATGGATTGCATTGCAGACTTTCTCCCGGGAAAAATTCCGAACGCTCTTGAAAATGTCGCTTCGGAGGGACTTCTCCTCGATATTCCCAACCGCAAAGCCTGCGTAAACTCGGATTTGTTTTCAAATTTTCAATCAACCCCTTCGTCGTCGGAAAGTCGTATACCGCTTTCAGAAAAAACGCCCGAAGCATTTTCTCGCGGTCCTTCATCGGTCGGCCCAAGCCGCACCAGCGTAGCGTGCTGGTGATGAATCGTGACGGCTTAATCATTTCAACAATTCGCAAAAACTCCTTCATTTTTGCGGTTAATTCGCACAATTCTTCTTCCAGCAGTGGAAAAAGATATGTTTCCATTGTAAAGTAAAGCTTGGCAGATCGTTCATTTTTCCTCCAGGTTTGCTACCCCTAAGTTAAAATGAACCTTCTGCCTCTTTTTTCATCCCCCAAAATTAAAAACTTTTGAAATTACCTCATTAGATAAAGTATCGGGGACAGTGCGGAACCAGCTCCTATAAACTCTTATGCTTTTTTTTTTCCGTTCCATTGCCTCATCGGCCATGCGTCCCAGTTCTTGGGGAGTTGAATTCTTTAATATTTGCAGAAGCCGTTCGCCTTCCGCATGCCTATCTGGGTCGTTTGAGTGAGTTTTCGACACGGATTCTGAAGGAAACGAAATATGAGATGAGGACGTTCCCTTTTCAAATGCCACGAGATGTGCTGGCTTTTCATGCGGATCTGCCTTCTGTGAACGAACTTTGATAAAACGGGTGATCGTTGACCAGTGGACTTCAAGTCCGAACTGTTCCGCCAGCAACGTTTGTATTTCTCTGGCACTCTTGCGGTCATCAAACCACCATGTGAAAATCTGATCCTTATAGGGAATCAGACAACTCCGGAAAGCGCCCGGACTGTTTCGTTTATTTTGTGCTCCAGCCATATTTCCCTCTATGCAGTTTGTTGCGTAATATAGCGTAATTTTACGGCATTGTCAAGTTTGTTTCATAATTACGCAACAAATCGCAACGAAAGTTGCCAAAAAACAAGCCTATCGTTTACGATAGGAAATTGCGTCTGCTGTAAGCAGCAAAAAATCAAATTTTTTGAAAAAATTATTTTTTCCGCAAATCAGCATTGGACTTTTTCGCGATAGCGATTATGGTATTGCCGGGGTGTGTGGAAAGGTATTTTGTTCACCGCGGCAAAGATCAAAGCCACACATGGCAAAGGTGCGGATTTTTATCGGCAGCACCTTGCCAACAATGACTATTACAGCGAGCACGACAGAGTCGAAGGACACTGGCGGGGCAGTCTTGCGTCCGCATTCGGACTTGAAAACGAATCGGTCGCACAGGATGTTTTTTCGCTGTTTCAGCAGAATCTGAATCCATCCACGAAACAGAAACTGACTCCCCGGAACAATCCGAATTCCGTCCGTTTTTATGATTTCCAATGCTCGGCGCAGAAGTCCGTTTCAGTGATGTCATTGTTCGATTCGCGTCTGGTCGAGGCGCACCGGAAAGCGGTTGAAATCGGGATGCGGGAGCTGGAACGGTTTGCCGCAGTCCGCATCCGTAAAGGCGACAATTTCGCGACGAAAAACTTTGCCTATACAGGCAAGATCGTGTATGCACAGTATCACCATGACACGAGCCGTCTGCTTGATCCGCAGCTTCACACGCACAATGTGATCGTGAATGTAACGCGGGATGTGGACGGTTCCTTCAAAGCTCTTGACGCCTCGGAAATGTATCGTGCGATCCGGTATGCAGGGAAATCCTACCAGAATGCCTTGGCACAGGAGTGTATCCGTCTCGGTTATGACATCGAAATGAAGCGGTCCGACAAGGGCGAGATTACCGGATTCGAGATCAAAGGCATTTCGGAAGATGTCCTGAAACGCTGTTCGCGCCGCCGGGAACAGATTGATAAGGAGATCGAGAAATTCGTGGCAACGAAGGGACGGCAGCCGACGCCTGATGAGGTCAAGCTCATGACTCTGCTGACGCGCGGACGCAAGATGCTGGAAAAGACGACAGATCAGGTAACAGCGTTCAAGATGTCACTGTTCACCGAGGAGGAACGGAGCAATTTCCGAAGCATGGCGAGCGAGGCGGAACAGTTGAGTTTTCTGATGCCGCCGCGTCCGGGACGCGAGACTCCGGAACAGCAGATTCGGAAGGTTGTCGAGCAGTTGTTCGAGCGGAACGGCGTATTGCGCTGGGATGCGATTCTTGCCGAGGTTCAGAATCAGAATCTCGGAGAAACCGATCTGGAAACCTTCCATGCTGCGATTGAGAAAATTCCCGGTCTGGTGAATCTCGGCAAACCTGCCGTGAATCCGTATTTTACGACGGAGGAAAATATCGAACGGGAAAATTACTGCATCGACATCGTGAATCAGACCAAAGGCGTCTGCAACGATTTCGCGAGCGACTACATACCATTCAGCGAGGCGGCGGATACCTTCGATCATTCAGCGCAAATTGAGGTGATCAATCAAATTGTGCAGTCGAAAGATCCGTTCGCGGTCTTTCGCGGCGTTGCCGGAGCGGGCAAGACTTCCACCTTGCAGGAACTCTGCAAATGCCTCAAAAAAGGCGGCGTGAACAATATCCATGTGGTTGCTCCGACCAATTCGGCGGTGGATGTGCTGCGCAGCGAAAATTTTGAATTGGCACAGACGGTGGCAATGTTTTTGCAGAACAAGGACAAGCTGCCGCCGAAGGGCTCATATCTGATCATTGATGAATCCGGTTTGAACTCGCTCAGGCAGGGAACGGAGATGATGAAACTTGCGATGGAGAACGAATACCGGGTGCTGTTTGTCGGCGATGAGCGCCAGCATTCCTCGGTGGAAGCGGGCGATTTCTTCCGTCTGCTGGAGGATCATTCCAACATCACGAAGACCTGCCTTTCGCAGATTCGCCGTCAGCAGGTGCAGGAATACCGGAGGGGGATTGAGCTGATCTCGGCGGGAAGCGCCCTGGATGGCTTCGAGCATCTGGATGAGCATGGTTACATTCATGAGGACAAGGCGGATTATCTGGAACGAGCTGCCGAGGATTTTGTGAAGCTGACCGACGGCGGCAGACGCCCGCTGGACTGCATCGCGGTTTCGCCGACCAACAAGGAGTGCGATCTCTTGACAGATATGATCCGGCAGAAAATGAAAGCTGCCGGTCGGATCGTGAACGATGAGGCCAATCCGGTGGAATCGTTCCGTTCCTGGGGCTGGACCAAGCCGCAGCTTGGCAACATCGAAAATTATCAGGTCGGCATGAAGATTTTCTTCAATACGAAAGTCAAGGATGTCGCCAAACCGGGCGAAATGGCGGAGGTCTTGAAAATCGAGGAAGGCAAGCTCGTTTTGAGCAACGGCAAAACGGTGAAGCCGTCAGCAATCCGCAACAGTATTGATGCCGGAAACACCGTTTCCCTGCCGGTCGGAAGAGGTGATATTGTTCGTTTTACGGTGAATCTGCGGACGCCGGAATACAAGATCAACAACGGCAGTCTGGCGATTGCGACGGGCAACCGGAACGAATATCTTCTGCTGGATTCCAACCGGCGGGAGTTGACCACGATCCGGCTGCCGGAGAGTTTCTGGGGGCTGAAATACGGCTGGGTGATGACTTCCCATGCATCGCAGGGAATGACCTCGAAAAACGTGGTTGTCGCGGCGGAAAAGATGTCGAAACAGGCGTTTTATGTCGGTTGCTCGCGCGGGAAGTTCAACCTTGCCTTGCATGTACCGGAAAAGGAGTATTTCAAAAAGAAACTGATGGCGATCCGGACAGAACGTCTTTCCGTTCATGACCTGCTTGCCTCGGGAGAAATTACGAAGATCCCGGTTCGGAAATCCGCAGAACAGATCACGCAGGAGTGTCGTCCCGACCCGCATCAGCTGGTGCGGAAATGCTGGCAGGACAAACTCCGGGATGTCCTGCACAAAATCACAAAGAGAACCAGGGCGGCGCTTTCAAAGATGCTGTTGCTGAACGGTTCCTATCAGAATCGCCAGGCAATCGCCCGGCAGGAAGAAGAGGATTTGCAGAAGCGGGAGGCTTCGGCAGTCGTGCCGGAAAAGTCCGGTGTTCAAACGGAAGAAATCAACCCGAAAACAGATGCCGAATTACGCGAACTGGAAGAATTCGAGCGTCAATTCTATCAAAAATATGGAACGGAGGTCAACAATGAAAACAGAGAGCAGGAACGAACGGAACGGCGGCGGAGTAAGCCCGGACATGGAATGGGATTCGATTGACAGGGAATTGGATTTGAGCGTCTGCTGGCAGAGGAGCGCCCATGTCCTGCCGCGTCTGCGGGTCGTGACGGAGCTGGAGGAATTTCTGATCCCGTGGGTGCATGTGGCGCTGGTGAAATCCGACCGCTCTTTCCGGGTGATCGAGATTCATACTTCGCTTGGAGTCTCGTTCACAATCGCGGCGGCAGCTCCGCAGAAACAACTCTACGGCATGTTGCAGCTTGAGCGTGTCCGGTGTATTTATCCGGTCGAAGGCGTAAATGTAAAAGCATCGGTAAATCAAGAATGATAGTTGCTTTTTCAAGTTATTATGCACTTATATCAACCGTTATATTTCTGCGAATGTCGGAATGAGGAAAAGCCATCGAAGAATTTATCAGGGGACTGCAGGGGAATTTGTCGGTTTTGCAAGGCTTTTCTCCCAGCAATATCAAATATATGCGACAGTCTTTTGGGGAAGAGGGAAGGAATTTCAGGGCGATAATATCCTTACCATAAAAGGAAGCCTTGGGGTAGATAAATCCTTGGTAAAAACAGGATTCGATCAATTCGCCAATTGCCGATTGGCGAATTGACCGCCGCAGATATGAATGCTTTTGGGGGGATTGGATTTATCCATCATATTCAGATATTTCCGTTCTGCCGGACACAATTCGTTGATTAACTCTTCCTTCTTCGTTCGCTTTCAAGCTCTTGTTGCGATTGAGGAAAGACATAGTAAATTCAAATCGGGCATATATAGCTTATGGAAAGCATACCAAGAATCGTCACAGGCATTTTAATAGCACTAATTGATTTTTATATAAGATACAATATAGATACTTACAGGAAAAAAGGAGATAATCCTGAATCGGAAAGAGTATCCGAAATATTTGAACCGGGAGAAGACTCAATCCCAGCTGCAGAGTATATTTTCAAAATCAGAGTCAAGATTCAACATGAGCGCAAGATTGCTTGCGCCGCCGTTTCACTTCGGAACGTCAGTTGATGGGCTCAATATTTCAGAAAAATCGGATACATCTCTTTTCTCTGCTTGACTTTACAGCATAACGATATTACATTTCTTCGAAAATATCAAGCGGGAGACAATCGGCAATGGCGAAAATTCAAAAGAAATTAGAACAACATCCGGTAGCGAAGCTGTTTCCCGCTCCCGATGCCGCCGCATTGGATGCCTTGCGAAAGCGCATCTTTCACGCCGAAAAGCTAAAATATCCGGTCGTCCTCTTCGAAGGCAAGGTCATTGAGCATTGGCCCGAATATTGCGCGTGTCTGGAATTCGACCTGCCGTCGTTGGACACGAATAAACTGCAATCCGAAGACCGTTTGAGGAAAGACTACGAAGCGGAAGTCCGCAAAATCAAGGTCGGCTACAAAGATAAGCGGCAAATTCTGAATCATGACATGCACCTGCGTTTGTCATTGACCGATACGGATGAAGAGAAAGCGCAACGCCAAGAAGAGTTGGCAACCAAACGCCGGAACATCACCGAATTGCAAAACGTCCGGCTCGAACAACTCCGATTGCGATACGAGAAAAAGCGAGCAACGCTCCTGAAAGCCAATGCGAAGATCATCCGCACCCTCCGCAAAGCCTGTCAAGCGGAAGTCGCCGACCACTCATTGGAAGAGAAAGCCCAATACCTCGTCTACATGCGTTGGAATTACGAGCTCGGCAAACTGACCTTACAGGCTGCATGGGATAAAATCCAGCGATTCGATGAAAAGGCAAAAATCTACACCCTGAAATCCGGCAGGCAGGTCTTGGCCGAAACCGAGGTCATTACCGTTACACACACCACCGAAATTGCCAAGGCCACGACCAATGCAATTAACCGGAAAAAGTTCTGCTCCGGCCAGAAAGTATTAAGGCCGGATTCCTATATCCCGCGCGTATTTGACCGAGTGGGAGCAAAGTTTATGGAAAAGATAAAATATTTAAAAACGTTAAAAAGCGAATAGAAAGTTTGTTTTTTATACATATTGAGATTAATGTTATGAGTGTACCGAATTCTATATAGTTGGAGCTTGCGAGAAATGCTTGATGATACTAAAATATTATATTCAACCAATACTTATCTATCTTATCTTATAGCGAAGATGTATTTTGCGCAAAAGTTTTTTGTTTGGTGTTCGCCGATATTTGACCCACGTTCAGTAGGGACGTGTCATCCCTATGCTCAAATACCTCCAAGCTCGTCTCCTCTATATATTTATTCCGATTTGCGTCGTGCTATTTCTGGAAATGATACACATTGTTCAAAAAATCGAACAAAATAGAACCGGATTAACTACTGCCGCAAATATTTACCTAGGAAAAAAACAAATATCTGTCGCAGAATATAACATAATTTTATCTATAATAGAAAAAGCACCCATTTCTGATTTTCGGCCATTGGTTTACTTAATTCCATTAAGTGACAACATTCGAGGACGGCTTGAAGAGGTTCCTGTTGACGAAAGAGCCAATCCATCAGGGGTTGAATATCGACTTCAAGATTTATCTATAGATGAATTTGACGCTATCGAATTTGGAGATATACGATAATGACTACAACTTTAAAATTTAGTGATGCTGTTATTGCCGCAGGAACAATTCTTAATTTCTTGCAATGCCAGAGAAATAAAATAAAGGATTGCAACGGTCGAGAAATTTGCCAAAATCCCAATTGCCTTGCATTAATTGATATGATAAGAGCAACAAAAGGTTGGAATATTCTCAAACTAGATGATGCTCAAAGATTAGATTATGAAAAATATCTACGTAATTGGCTATTGCAATCAGCCAATCAAACAAACAATATAGATGTCGCAGATGAATCAGAATTGATAAGAAGAAGTTATCAAGTCCCTCAAGTAGAATTAGCGGATTGGAACATTGTAGAGAATTACATGAATTTAGAATATTCTTCTATATTTCCAATTGCAACTATAAGAAATCTTTGTCATAAATCTAATAATATTTTCCAAATATCAATAGACAAAAAAACAGAAGTAAAGCATTTCTTATTATTGACTGAATATGAAAGCAAAGGTAAGCAGGGAATGATGATAATTCATCTGCTAAATTCAAACCCAAAGAAAAAGCATGACTTAGTTAGTTTTCCTTTCTTTCTCCAAGCATCAAGGGAAATGATTGATAGTACTAATGCGGTAAGAGCATTTTTGAACTTTTTGGATTTATTTGGAATAGCAATACAAATCAGAGGAAACACTTTAAATCGTAAATTTTGGTTTAGCTATTCTGCCCCAACAAAAAGTATAGGAAAAGATATTCAAAAAATATTCTCTTTTAACTGTCCGAAAGATACAAATTTTTTTATTAATATGATGACAAAACAAACGCTTGATACGCTCAATATATCTTTCTTGTATGCAGTTAATACAACAAAATATATGCAATATCTACATACGAGTAATCTCATTTGAATTTGGAGTGAACAGTGGGTGAATCAGGGACGAAGACCGAGTAAAAACCTTCTTCCATTTTGGCCTTCGCCGTTGTAGAGGAGTTTGTAGGTCTGGAGCTGGTTCTTCTTCGTGGATTCGGGGGAGAACCAGTTCCATTTTGATTAGTTCAGTCAGGTGGATGTGGAGGCGGGGCTTGGTCCAGCCAGTGTGGTCCATCACTTCTTTTCGGGTGAAGGTCTTCCGGTTCATCTCCAATAGAAGTTGGAGGAGGTTCCGAGCGGGGAGTGAGAGGTCGTCGAGGGAGATTCCGAGAAGTTCGCTGGCGAGTTCGGTTGCTTGTTGGATATCCTCTCTCGAAACTTCGATGTAGTCAATGCCATTGTAGTTTTTCAGGGGCTTTTTCATTTGATTGAGGAAGGCTACGGCCTTGCACAAATTCAGGAATTTGTGCTGGTCTCTTCGGGCTTGGAGACGGTCGTCTTCGTAGAAAAGTTCTTCGGCATAGGGATTGACCACAGCGTATGGTTCCAACAAGCGTTGGAAGGAGTGATGCTTGCGAATGATTCCTTCTTTGTTGGATTGGTCTTTCAGGCCCTCCAATGTGTGGGATTTGTGCTGCATCGCCAATATCCTGCGGGTTTGTTCGCGGGATTCGTCCACACCCAGTATGAAAAGCGGGACTTCGTTTCCGGGTTTCAGGATTGATGGTCGTCTGGAAGATGCTGCATCCCCTTCAACGTAGCGGGATTGATCTTGGCCGCCAGAAACGATCCTTCTCAACCATATCGAACTTTGATTCCTTATGATGGATGGAGTTCGCGAAATACTCTCGGCAGATTGTGACAAAAAGTAAAAAATCCCGGCTAAGAGGTGTGTTCCATAGCCGGGGGATGGTAACGCTTCAGGCGGCAGCCGGAGTCGGATCGTCCGGATGGAGATACGGTCCGGCGAAAGTTCCGGCTTCCTTGTTCTTCATGCCTTTGTAGATCATGCGCTTGATCTGCTCATTGCGGAGATTCTTGAAGGTTTCGCGCTTGACACCGCGCAGAAATCCTTCCCGGACCAGTTCCAGAAAACGCTTTTTCTGTCCCCAGGAGGCAAGCGGATCGCCCTCTTTGGCGCGGATCTGGTCGATAATTTCCGAGGCACGGCCTTTGGTGAGATTCTTCCAGTCTTCCGCGGAGAAGCGTTTCCAGGAACCATTCTTGATTGCGTGACCAATCGCGCGGCGCTGGCTGTCGGTCGCCTTGGAGTCCGGATCGGCGATCGTGAACTTTTTGGAGGGATTAGCGTTGTTGGTGTTACGGACGTTGTTTCTGTTTTGTGTGTTGTTCATCTTTTTGATTCCTTCTTTTTGTTGGTTTATTGGGGAATTCGGTTCTTTCGCAAAGAAGCCGCGCGGCGGATGGAACTGCATCCGCCGATCAAGCGGCCGGAAGAACTGAATCTTGTTTTTAACTTGAAATGTTGTTCGATAACCAGACTTTATACCGTCTGGCGCAATTCCCGGATAATTTGATACGGGCATTTTGCACAGTCGAGATTGCAGGGTTCCTGACCTCGCAGTTTACAAACGGATTGCAGAGCATCACGCTTGACCAGAATCGCGTCACTTTTCCTGATCCAGTATTCGCCGTTGTTCCAGGCTTTGCGCAACTCGGCGGAGGAGGAAAAATAATTGGTTTCCACACCGCAAAGTTGGCAACGGAAGGCATATTGCTCCATCTGTTTATTCCAGGAGCATGGACGCTTCAATACGGCGATATTTCCCATTGATTTGCAGGAACGGCACCAGAATGGCGTATCCGAATTATGGAACAGCGACAATTTCGTCGAATCGGGTTCATAGCGGGAAAGATTCTTATTGAGATAATCCGAGGCATAGTATTGCAAAATCCCGCAGGCTTCGCCCATGATTTTCATCGCGGCAAGATCGCGTTCCAGTGTCTTGATCGTGCCGAAATGGAGCCGTTGCGTATGCCCGGACTCATCCAAATAACCATTGAGCCAAGCGTCGATGTAAATGCCTTCCGAACCGCCGTAATCGACAGAGAAGATACAATTAAACTCATAATTGGAAATCGGCCGTTTATTTTTCTCCTCAAATTCACATGCGGAATCGTAGTCGATAATTCGGTCAAGTTCCTGCAAAGCGCCGGCATCGCGCGCCGTTTTCAAAATACCGTTGAACAGGTCGATGGCACTGTCCCGTTTGATGTTTTCTTTCATGATCAGACCTCCTGATATTTATCTGATTTTGAATTCAGAATATAAAACAGGAGCCATCAGAATTTTTTCATCCTGACGGCTCCAGGAACCAGTCTACAACATGGTAGACTCGGTAATACTTCTTGGAAGATTACGGGCAGTTCAGTGCAGCATAACATTTTTCCCGAAGCTCTTGGAGAAAATGTGCCATACTGACGATTTTTGACGGATATGCGGATACTGCGATTTCGCGCAGCAAATTCCGGAGATGGTCGTTTTCGGCAACATTTTTCTCCATGAAGGAAACCGCCTGTGCGGCGTAAGCCTTGTATTCCTGAAGCTGATCGACACATTCGGCATAATCGGACTGGCTTGCCGGATCAAGAAATTCCATTTTCTTGAATTTTGCCGTTTTGAGGAAGCATTCCCGCCCCTCTGGAACATTTTTGAACGGATAGATCCGAAGTTCCTGATTTTCTTCCGTCCGGAAAACCGGCCGAAAACCGCTTTGAATCAGTTCATACATGCGGTCATAGTCTTTCGAGAGGATATAGCTCTGATTCATGATTGTGTGTTTTCTATCAGTCATGTTTATTTACTTTCTGGTAATTGAGAATCTCAATTAGTTTTTCGAGAACCCGGTCTTCCGTGGGAATTTCCAAAATACAGCTTGTACTGGGCCCCTTGGTGGTCACAGGCGAAAGGGAAATTCGCCCATTGCTGACGTAAATCTCCAGGCCGACCTGTTTCATTGTTCGATTCCGGCCATATGCAAAACATTTTTGCTTATCTGTATATTCGATTGTCGTAATCATGATCTGTTTTCTCCAATTAAAATTCTTTTTCGAGGATTTCCTCAAGCATTTCGTATTCGCCATTGGAGAGATAGCAGTTCCCGCCGAGGCAGGTGAATTCTTCCTCCCGACCTTCGATGTGTTTGCCATCGACAACCTGAAATCCGTAGATTCTTGCATAAGTAGCCATTTTCTCACACTCCTTATTTTGATTTTAGTTTGAGAACTTCTGTTCTTTTCGCAAAGAAGCCGCGCGGCGGGCGGGAATCCGTCCGCCGGAAAAGCGGCGCAAAGAACAGAGGGACTGGTCAGGCGCTCTTCTCAAGAGCTTCCTCCTCGGCATCTTCTTCATCGGACTCATCGGTGATTTCGACTTTTTCGGCAATCACTTCGACTCCGAGATCGAGATAATCCGAGAGGCGCGGCATGACTTCGATACGGCGGTCTTCATGGAGCAGGTCCAGCTCGTTCAGCTCGAAAAGGAGCTTGTCGAGTTCCTTCTGAAGTTCGATGCGCTCGTCGGCGTATTTGAATACGCGCTTGCCTTCGGTTTCGGCAAGCTGTTTCAGACGCTGACGGTTCAGTTCCAGCGATTCCGCTTCGCCGACGGCTTCTTTCGCTTTGGCGTCCAGCACGGATTTCAGGCTGGTGATGAGTCCGCTTCCGGTCGTCACATCGCTGCCGACACGGATTTTGCCGTTGTAGAACGATTCTCCGGTAAGGCGGTAACGGATCACCGCCTGATCCTCGCGGGCACGGTAGATCTCGAACGGGCAGATCGCTTTGAGTTCGATTTCGATGCCGTTGATCTTCGCATAACCGAGGTCGATTGACGCATCTTCCCGCTCCCGCCTGGCGAGCAGAATCGCCTGATAAATTCCTTTGCTGGTCAGGTGATTCGCCAGCTGTTTGACCCGGTATTCGGGCGTGCCTTCCAGGGCAATGCCATTGATTTCGATTTGCGGGAAGTCGGTCGGGAACGGATATGCCGCAAGTTCCTTCATGCGCTCAATGTCCTTTTCAATGCGCGGAATCGCCCGTTCAAGCTCGGATTTCAAATCTTCATCACGGCGAACCGAACGGCGGAACTGATATTCCAGCGACTGCAGTTCCCGCAGCCGGGTCTCCACTTCGACCTTGCGGAATCAGCTTGGGATTGCCGGAAATCTGTGCCGAAAACGAGGCGAAATCAATCGAAGTGTCATTGATCTCATCCATGCTGCGGCGTTTGCCTTTCAAGGCGTCGTTGATGAACTTCTGCTTTCGGGTCAGAATCTGATACATCCCCGCGTCAAGCGTTTCCGCCATGCCGTAGCGGATTACTTCGACCTCCGGCAGAATATTACCCTGACGGACCAGACGTCCGGTCCTTTGCTCGGCGTCAGCCGGACGGAACGGGGCATCCAGATCATGTTCCACCGCAAGACGTTCCTGCATATTGACGCCGGTTCCGAGCTTCTGAGTTGATCCCATGATGATGCGGACATCGCCGCTGTTCACCATATCGAACACCTCCTGCCGCTGCTTGTCGGTCTTATAGTCATTGATGATCGCGATTTCATCGGCGGGAATGCCGCCTGCAACCAGTTTCCGCTTGATCTCACGGAATACGTCGAAATAGACAGTTTTGCCATTTTTGAGCTGGAAAAGGTCGCTGAACACGACCTGCGCGGCTTTGATGGAATCGTATTCACGATATTTTTCCAGAATCTTATTGACGCAGACATTGAGCTTGGAGCCGGGATCGTCCTTCGCATCGGCGGCAATCAGGCGCAGGTCGATGGTCGCCTTGCGGTGAGAGTCCGTAGATAAGCAGCGGAATGTGCGTAAATTCCCGCTTTTTCGAGTTGTCGAGCTGCTCGAACCAGGTGTAGACATCGCTCAGATAATCCATGAAGCGGGAGACCTGTTCGGTTCGCGGCAGACTGATCTGCTCCGGATGCCCGCCTTTGATCGGCGGTTTCGGAATGCCGGTCAGATCCTCCGGCAGAATCACATCCGCACAACTCCGGAACATCTTGGAGAGCTCCACGATGTTCGTGAATTTGCAGAACCGCGAAACCATTTTGAGGCGTCCGGCGGCATTCAATTCCATCGCCGTTTCGCTCTGGGTAAAAGTCGAAGCGAAACGGTCAAAGGTGTCCACATGAAACGCCGACAAACTCTCCGGCGATACATAGCGAACCATGTTGAACAGCTCCGGAAGCTGGTTCGTGACAGGCGTTCCAGTTGCCGTGTAGATATTCCTGCCGTCCGTTTTTTCGCGGATCTGATTCAGCTTCAATGTGAGGCTGAACGCCTTTTGCGAAGCGGCGTTGTCCAGTCCCTTTACCCGCGTCATTTTCGTGACGAAGAAGTTCCGTTTGTAACTGTGAACCTCGTCCACGAAGATGCAGTCCACGCCCAGTTGATCGAAGTAGACGATATCCTCGGAGGCATGGCGGTCCTCCAGTTTGTCCAGACGTTTTTTGAGGCTGCGTTTGCGCTGTTCCTCCCTTTTTTCTGACGGCGGTTGGGCTGCATGGCGATGCCGCGCGCACCCTGAATTCGCTCCAGCTCGTCCAACTCCGACTGATATTTCGCCCGGACCAGGTCGGGATTGTCCTCAATCATATTGAACGAACTTTGAGCGATGATGACGATATCCCATTTGCCCGTGGCAACACGCCCGAGAAACCGTTTGCGCTTCTCCTTGACCAGATCATTTTTCGTCGCGACCAGGATGTTGGCGGTCGGATAGAGTTTCGGGGCGAATTCCGCAAACTGCTGAAGCGTGGCATTTTGTACGACAATCATCGTCTTCGTCGCAAGTTTGAGGCGGATCAGTTCCATCGCGGCGGTAATCATCACGGCTGTTTTGCCGGCTCCGACCGCGTGCGCCAGCAAGCTGTTTCCCTGAATGCACCGCGTGACCGCCCGCTTCTGATGTTCGCGCAGAATGAACGGCTTGCCGTCGATTACCGAACTTGCGCCCGGATAAACGTCGAACGTCGGCAGGTCGTATTGCTGCAACACGTAGTTGTTGAAGCATTCGTTATAGACCTGTTCCACCTCCAGCGCAAGCTCACGGTCATCCATCACGAAGTCGTGGAAACGGTTCTGGATTTCATTCTTATACTGACGCGCCATCAGAGTCGCTTCTTTATCTATGACCTCGACATACGCTTTGCGATCCGCATTCCAGACCGATTTCTGGATGACCGGATCTTTCAGATTCAGGATGAGCTCAATCAGCTCCACCGTGTCGAGGGTGTCGAGATTGTACTGATTCAGGAGCTGGCGGCTCCGGTAATCGGCATCGACCTTCCAGCTGTCGGAATCTTCGTCATAATGAATCTCAACTTTGCCGTTCAAGTCTTTGGCGACCCATTTCTGAACGAGTTCCGCAGGCAGCCAGAACGAACCGAGCGCAAAGTCGATATCTTCAATGGTCAAAGGTTTCGGCAAAACCGTTTTCAACGCCTCCACATTGGCTGTCAGACCATGCGCCTGCGCTTCCTCGATTTTCATTTTGATGTGCCCTGAAAGATAGCGGCTTTTGAGTTCAATTCTCTGTGCGGCCGGGTTGTAGAAATACTCGCCGCTTGATAGCAGTTCCGTTTTCACTGATTCATAGTCCTTGCCGGTGATCCGGGCGATGTATTCAAGGTCGATGCAGTTACGATAAGCATGGGAGATCAATCCGGCTTCGACGACGTTTTCCGCATGATCCGGTTCCCGCCACGGCCATTGCGTCCGCTTGAAAAGGATGTCGCCCGGTTCATAGACTTTTTTCGTCGTCTTGATCCCGGCTTTGTTGGTTTCGGTCGCTTTGCGGCAGTTTTCAATCGCCGTAACTTTGAGGTATTCGGGATCTTCCACACAATATTTATGAACGGTCTTATTGGAAAGCACGCCGTATTTTGCGACATGATCATTGTAAAGACAGCGAAGCCGGATGCGTAAATCCTCAATCTCTTCATCCGGGGCATTGAAATCCAATTGTGCCCCAATGAGTTCGTTCAAAGCATTTTTGATCTTGACGAAGGAATGGACTTTCTGCGTCTCCTTGAGCGTGAGATTTTCCCCTTTGCGGTCCTTCATGCGGCGTCCCATGCCGTCAATGACCTGATAAACGGTATCGAGGGTGGAAAAGATGCTGTATTCCCGGCAGTTTTCCGGCGGTCCCTTCTCCTCCGGAATATCCGTCCGGTTCGCATAGGAAACAACCTCAACTTTGGGCGCAGTTGCTTCCGGAAGAGCATTGCCGAACAGATCGGTATTTTCGGGACCTTCCGGCAGAGCGGGCATGAACTCTTTACGCGCGATATCGAAATATTCTTTCAGACTTTTATCATTCGGCAGAACGGTCGGTGTATTCAGCTTTCCATACATTTTGCCGGTGTTCGAGAGTCTTCCGAACACATGTTCCGGATGCTGCGCGAAGTAACAATTGACCTCAACTCTGCCCGTCTTATCGGCGGTGTCAACCCATTGCAGATTCCCGGAAAGATTCTCCCGATAATTTTTCTTCAGGATGAGAATATCGGCGACGATCTCTGTTCCGGCGAAAGTATTGTTCGGCAGACGGTAAGCCTTCACAAGTCCCGCACGCCCGTTCGTAACTAGCGGCATGGAACCGGGTTTGTCCATCGTGGAACTGGAGGACAGAAGGACGGCATGGCCATTTTCCTTCAGACAATCCAGAGCACGGGCGATGAAATAATTATGCAGATTCCAGGCATTGTAAGAACGGTAATTCCGGTCATACGGGGCAAATCTGCCGAACGGAACATTGCCGATCACGAGGTCATACTGTTCCGGCAGTTTGACCGTCTCCAGCGATGCAATCCGGATGTCTGACTCCGGATAAAGCGTCTTCGCGATGTTTCCCGAAATTTTATCAATCTCGACGGCTGTAAACTCATAAGCATTCTGAAACGGTGCAAACCCGATGAAATTTCCGGTTCCGGCGCCGAGTTCCGCAACTTTGCCGGATTTGATCTCCAACTCCTGCCGGACGATGTCCCACATGAAATCAATGATATATTCGGGCGTGTAATAGCTGTCGAGAATGGAGTTCTGCGCCGTCTGATATTCTTCGTCGGAAAGCAGTTCCTTGAGCGTCTGATAATGGCGATTGCCTTCCATGAAAACTTCGGTCAGCCCGCCCCATCCGCTGAACTGCGAAAGCGTGACCTTCTCCTCATGAGAAGGAACCCGTTTTTCGGCTTTGAGTTCCTTCAGCAGACGGATCGCCTTGAGATTCGCCTCAATCCTCGTCGCCGGAGTTGTCGGCATCCCATGCCTGCCGTCATTCTGAAAGTTCCGCGGAACGACCGTTTCCGGAACCTCCTGCACCTTCGATTGAACCGCCGCCTGCATCGCGGCAAAATCGAACAAATCCAACTGTATTGCTTCCATCATCCCTATCCTTTCGGTTGATTTTTTGCCCGAAGGCTGACGGACCGAAACAGGATGCAGCGTCATCCGGTCCGGCAGCCGGGAAATCAAACGAAAAGAGATTTTCTTTCTATATAAACAATTGCTCTTTATGCAATTTGATGATAATACTGCAGGATTCCGGACAATAATAATTTGTATTTATCATTTGTTAAGTTAAATTATCTGTAATTAAAGAGGATGAGCTGTCAGAGGAAAAGGCGGATGGAAAAAATTTTTGTAAGAGAAACTGGAATATCCATTCAGAAGAATCATAACCGGGATTATATTTCATTAACAGATATCGCCCGATATAAGAATCCCTCTGAAACGGCTTTGGTCATATCTCATTGGCTAAGCACACGTTTTACTGTTGATTTCCTTGGTATTTGGGAGACAATCAATAATCCAGATTTTAATACTACGGAATTCAGTAGTATTAGAAATGAGAGTGGCAGCAATGGATTTGTTTTAACGACAAAACAATGGGTAGAAAAAGACCAATGCCATAGGGATTTATTCTAAGTCGGGCAGATATAATGGCGGTACATATGCACACAAGGATATCGCGTTCGAGTTTGCCACATGGATTTCTGTTGAGTTCAAACTATATTTAATTACCGAGTTTGAACGATTAAAAGAGGAAGAGCAGAAACAGCTTGGCTGGAGCGCGAAGCGAGAACTTGCCAAATTGAATTACCGGATTCATACGGATGCCATCAAGCAGAACCTGATTCCGCCGGAACTTGACCGCCGCAAAGCCTCCATTGTTTATGCGAGTGAAGCGGATGTCTTGAATGTGGCGATGTTCGGGATGACTGCTCAGGAATGGCGGGAAGCCAATCCCGATAAAAAAGGGAACATCCGGGATTACGCCAATATCAATGAGTTGATCTGCCTCTCCAATCTGGAAAGTCTGAATGCCGTATTCATCAATGATGGGATACCGCAAGGAGAGCGGCTGCTGAAGTTGAACCGGGTTGCCATTTCTCAAATGAAAGTTCTTACGGAAGTGACGGATCGGCAGATATTTCTTCCGGAAGCTCCTGCTGACGGCAAGTAGATTAGAATGCGGCGATGCAGATTCCAGCGAGCAGTATGGCGGTGATGATCCCGATCAGCAGAAAGAACAGGATCACTTTTCCTGTATTGAACTTTCCGAGATGCCGGATCAATCGGATCAGCCCTAGGGAACCGAATTGCACAATGATGAAAAAGCCGGCACCACAGACCGCCCAGAGAAATTTTTTGTTGGAAAAAATCCCGCCAGGTCGGAACTTGACCATATACCAATGAAACCAGAATCAGCATGACTCCGCCGATGGCGATCAGGAACAGAACAGCTTTCATCAGCGCATAAAGCCTGAGCGAGACGGGATGTCCGTATACTTTCTGATCAATCCAGAACTCTTTCTCACGGTCGGATTGACGCATGATCCATTTATAAATGCTGTAGACCAGAAGTATGAAAGCCGCAGGTGTAGAGAGAAGAATATACATAATTTTCAATCCGGGCGGGAAACACTTTTGCGCGTCCCACCCGGCTCCTTTCTTTCTTGTTTAGTTGAACAATTCAGCGGCTCCGTCGGTTATGACGGGGACGTTGTGGGCGTCGACGGTGGCGTATTTTTCGATCAGCTCACAGCCTTCCAGCGACAGCAGATGCTCCGCCGGTGTGTCGCCGGTGACGTAATGAACTCCTTCCTCGACCTGCTTTCCGGTTGCCTGATAGTGTTTGGCGCGGGTGTCTGCCCATGCACAGGCAAGCTCCGGAACTCCGTAAAAAAATCGTTCCTCCGATTTTTTCGAGTTCAGATGGGCGGCAAGTTCATTCAGAGTGACAAATTTTTTGTTGTTGACGATCCTCATGCGATTTTCCTTTCCTGGATGTTGTGTTGGTTCATCAGTTCGTCCAGCAGCGTTCTTTCCTCCGGGTTCAGGCGGTCGATGACATTCAGCACGAGCGCAACGGAAACCGGAAGTTCCGCTTTTGAGCTTCGACGCCGACGAAATGAGCTGTGAGGCTTCTTCCTTTGTCATGTTCTCCCATTGCCGACGGGTGATCGTGGGAAGCCTGCCGTTGCAGATCATTTCAGCCAGCGCCGCTTTCTGCCGGGACGTGGCGAGTCCGGTCCGCATGACCGGAACATATTCCATCTCGAATCCTCGCAGGATTTGAGAGGATGGAAGCGGTGTGATATCGACCGCAAACCGTCCGGCGAGGTCGTCCGCAGAGACGATTTTTCTGCCGAACGCGAAGTAGTGATACAGGCCTTCCAGCGGATTCAGGTAGATTTCCCGCTGGAGCTTGGTAACGGCGAAAACTTCCTCCGGCCGGAGTTCCGGCAGACGAACGGTCAAATCGTTCAGATGTTCTTCTGTGAACGCCGTGAGCGTCATCAGCCGGAGCTTCTTCTGCCGGTTTCGGTAGGCGATTCTCTGACTGAACAGGAATCCGACGTGGAGAATCAGTTCGTCGATTTCCTTATCACAGGTCGGAAGCGGAACATCCGCCGGAATCAGTCCGGCGGCGCGGCCGCGCAGGAATGCTTCATGTTCCAATTCAGTCAGATACATCGGCAGTCCTCCTCCGGTTCATTTCTCCACGCCAGATCAGGCGTTCGGCGGACAGATGGCAGAGTTTCAGCAGAACTTTTGAAGAAATCCGGCGCAGATGCCCGTCCTTGCCAAGCTTGATGATCCGGGAAAGCTGTTCCGGATCGGCGGGAGCGGTGTCGATGTCCGTCTGCCGGTAATAATCGAACAGGCTTTTCTCCGTCAGCCAGCGGTTGTCCTCGGCGCACCGGATGAGGAAATCCGCTTCAAGCGCAGTCAAATCCTTGAGATCTTCCGGATGAAAACCGGGAAGCAACCCCTGCGCATGATAGGAACGCAGCAGATTTTTACATTCCAGAGAAACCGGCGAATAAGTAAGCGGCGGTGTATTTCGAGCTTGTCGAATGAGCAGTTTGCGCTGATTTTCGGTCAACGCATCCCATTCGGAAACGGGGACACAACGAAGCTGCCCGGTCCGAACGAGCTGTTGCAGGAATTCTTTTGTGGTGGACATAAGACCTTTCCACACACCCCGCAATTAATTTACAGGAGGTGTTTCATTTGTCAAGTTATTTGACTCGCAACGGCATCAGAATGTAGTGAAATCCCTTGCCGTCCTCAATCATGATCGGGCTGTTCGCACCGTTCATCTGGAGACGGAACTGGTCTTCTCTGACATACCGGAACGGCGCTTGCAGAAGCTGATAATTGAACGTGATTTCCAACGGATCGTCATAGTCATAGGCGACTTCAAGGCGATCCTTTCCCTCACCGACGGTATCGTTGCGGGAGAAAAACTCCAGTTCTCCCCGTTTGAACGTAAGTTTCAGATTGCTGATGTCGGCGGTCAGCGGAACCGCCAGCAGGTCCAGCGTCTGCATGACGGCATCACGGGGAATATCCAGCGTCTTTTGAAAACTTCCCGGAATGATCTGCCGGAAGTTCGGATAGGTTCCTTCAATCAGTTTGGAGTAAAGGAGGGTATCGCTGAAGCGGACGCGGATGTGGCGCTCGGAAATTTCCAATTCGGTCATTCCTTCCTCACCGAGAAGCCGCCGAAGCTCCAAAGCGGTTCTTGACGGCAGGATGATATCGCCGTCGCCGCTGCTTTCCTCCACTTCCTTTTCGACAAAGGCAAGACGCTTCCCATCCGTGGCGACAGTCGTCAGAATGCTGCCCTTGACAGAGAACAGAATGCCCTGAAGCGTTTTGCGGGAACTGTCCTGGCAGACCGCGTAGGAGACATAGTCGATCATACGGCCCAATTCCGGCTGGATCAGACGAATCTTCCGTTTGGATTCAAACAGCGGATCATCCGGGAAGTCGACCGGATCAAGACCTTTCAGCAGAAATTCCGCGCTGCCGCATTTGATCGCGGCATGATGATTGTCGCCGCAGTCGATTTCGATTTTATCGCCCTTGAGCTTGGAGACCAAAGCCAGTAGACTTTTTGCCGGAAGCGTGGTCACTCCGGAATATTCGACATCGGCACGGAGTTCCGTGCGGATCGTGATCTCCAGATCGGTCGCTTTCAAATTCAAAATATTGTCCTCGGCTTCAAGCCGAATGTTGTTGAGGATCGGCAGAACCGGTCGGCGGCTGACGATATTGCAGACCTTCTGCAGATGCGTCAGCAATGCCTCTTTTTCAACGGTGCATTTCATTTTCTCAAGCTCCTTCTGTTATTCTTTTTTGCATTCAAACACTTTGTTCGAACACCAAAACAGAGCGACCGCCGTCAGAATGGACGGCGGGAAAAGCGAGGGTCGAACAAAGTATTATATTGTATCAATTGATCGGCACGGGATTCATGCGTCCGGTGTCGAGATTGATGTAGAATCCGCGGTAGTCAAGGCCGCCCTTGCGGAAAAGCCGCCAGATCAATTCGAGTTCGGCGGTTGCGAGCCACTGATTCACGAACAGCTCCTGAATGGAAAGTGATTCGGCAAGAGAACAGCTCGGCAGATTCTGCTCCTTGACTTTTGTGTCAATGAGTGTCGGCAGTTCCACATAGGGATACGGCAGCTCATTACTGCCATTGCCGATGATGACTTGCCCGCAGGTGGCGAGGACGCCTCCGTCAAGGACGTATGGACCGTTCTTTTTCGGGAGCGTCTGAAAGATTTCTTTCCGTGACTTTCGGGAATCCACGCAGGCAATGAGAATATCGAAGCTGCGGGTGAAGCGGTAACGTTCCGGATGCGCTTCCCAGTTCAAGGCGAAACCGAGATTGTAGCGGTTCACGAGCGCTTCCGCTTTATTCAGTCCGACCTCGGAAGCGGCAAAAAGTTGCCGTCCGATGTTGGCGGGAGTGACTCTGTCGGGGTCCCATACTTCGACATCCAGTCCGTAAGGATGACCGAGGCTTTTCATTGCCAGATGAAGTCGGACCAGCCCGGAAAGCACCAGCGATCCACCGCCTCCAACACCGACCAGATTGATTTTGACCGGATTTGTGTGAAACCCGCTTTTTACCGTATGTTTCATTTCAAAAGGTCTCCAAGAGTTTGATTGGCTGATTTCAATAATTCGACCGGGAATCGGTCATGTTTTTTTTTTTCAGATATTCAATCCAGAAACCGTCATGCCCGCCGGGATGTTCGATCTGCCGCATGGAGTGAGTCGCATGACCGAATTTTCCCTGATAGAACAGCTCGGATACCAGATTCATGTTTTCTTCCAGAGAGTTCCGGCGATCGAGCCGGAGACCCTCCGGCAAACAGACTGCTCCATCGGTTTCATTGATATGCGTCAGAGGTGCGATATAGAGCTTCGTTTTGGGGAGTAGGACGACGATTGCTTTTCAAAGCACGGCAGCGGAGTGTCCCGTTTGCAATCATGAAAAGCAATGGAGGCCACATGACCTGCCGCCCCGACAGTTTGTTCAAAATCGCCCGTCCGGGCTCTTTTTGTCCGGTTAATTTGAAAATAGATCGGAGCCAGGCGGCTTTTCTCATACCATACGATGCCGTCATAGGAACGGGCCAGAATTCTGGAATCCTGAAACTTCAACTTGTCGGCGCCGTTGGAGTTTCGGAAGAAATATTCCAGCGCTTTCATGTCAAGAGCCCGTCCGGGGGCCAGCGAACCATTTTCATTCACTTTGTGGAGAACCGCCACCACATTATGCGCGGAATAGCTGTATCCATATTCCGACCAGCGGCGGTAGAACAGAATCGCGCCATCAAGCCGGAACCTCATTTCATTGGGGATCATTACTTCCATATTCTTCTTCCTCCGTATGGATTCGATTGAGAATCAGCAGCAGTCTGCCGAGCGAATGAACCGCATGGCTGATTTCTTCCAAAGTTTCTGCAAAATGGGCGCTATCTTTTGGAAACGTCCAGTAAAGTCCGTTCAGAATAATATCCTGCCCATCGTTGACCGCCTGATTGTAAATATTGTCAAAACAGTCGAAAATCATATTATTATGCCAGATCAGTATTCCCGGCAGGTTTGTATTGCAGCAGGGATATTCCGTATGGCTGTATTTCCTGTCCGGCAGTTGGAACAGCTCTTCCAGTTCCGGCGGAATCGAACCTTGAAAAACAGTCTCGTCCGGCTGAAGCATCCACGGTTCAAAATTCTCATCGAAGTCAGCCCGGGTGACATCCATCTCATCCAGATACATCTGGCGGGTTTCCTCATCTTCACTGGAACAGATTTCATCAATATATTCTTTTTCATCTTCATATCCATTCCAGCAATTCTCACGGACAACATCCAGGAAAAGCTGCGGAGTGCCGATGTCAAAGGGCGTTGCCGTGCTGATTTTCCGCAGGATTTTCTGTCCCAGTCCCGGAAATTCCGCCTCATAACGGAGGATGGCCTTTTCGACGGAAAAATCCGAGGCGTAAGGCGAACCGAGACGAAAGAGCAGCACATAATCATCCTCATTGGAATCGAACTCCAAGTCGGAACAGCCCTGATTGTCAGGTTCCGTGATGAAATCAACCTCAAAATCCATCATCTTGTTCAATTGTTTCGGAAAGCATTTCCGCGAACCACTGCTGCAGAGCTTTTTTCAATACCGACAACGGCGAATAATCGTTCTTCAGCAACGGTTCAAGAGTCGGTATAATGCCCGATCCCGTGAAGAATCGGGAGGATGCGGGACAGACTCCCCTGCGAATACAATTCCGTCGGCAGAACCAGACGCGGAATCGTTATAAAAGAGGCGGCAGGAACGCCGCATCCAGCGGGATTGACGGCGTCTGATTGACCGCGTGAATCAGTTTTTTGTGCATTGTTCACTCTCCTCCGGAAATTCATCCGGATTGAGTTCTTTTTTTTTTCTCTGTCCCGGCTGGAAATGCCGGAACAGACGTTCCTCGCTTACGGGTTGGAAATTCTTTTTCTTCATCGGAAAGTTCCGACCTGCGGAATGAATTTGTATTCATCGAATCCGTCCGCAGTCTTCGTTGGTCCCTTGATCGTGACATTGGTCAGTTCCGCATGAAGCAGAGAGTGGAACTCCGCGACCTTCTGCGGCGTCATCTTCGGATCGGGATCGGCAAGCTGCATTCCGTTGAAAACGAATTTGCGCGGGTGTGCTTCGGTGATTTTTCCATTGGTTTCGGGCATGATTGAATCCTCCATGTTTGTTTTTAGAAAAGGGACAATTCCCCTTGAGCGGCTTTGTTTTCTTCGACCGCCTTCTTTTCGGCGGCTTTGCGGGCGGCGACTTCCTGTTTGAGTTTGGCTTCAGCGGCTTTGAGTTCCGCTTCATGCCTGGCTGCTTCCTCTTTGGCCTTCTTCTCGGCGGCCTCTTTGACGGCAAGTTCCAGATAACCGGGCAACTTCTCCGCAATCGCGGTCTGCACTTCCACGAGCGTGCCATTGACGACCAGCGGAGTCGTCACGCCATCGCTGACGCCGAGCGCATACTTGTCATCTCCATTGTAAGAGATCACAAGACGGCAGTTTCCGTTTTGCGCGGCGATTTTACTTAATTCCTCAAGCAACATCTTCTTTCTCTCCTTTCCGGGGTTGTTCGGACACAGAAGAGCTTGCGCCGGAAGTTGGGATGAACTTCCGAAGCGCAAGCTGACGAACAATCCGTTTTTCTTACCAGCAGATCAGATCCTCAAGATAATCTGGTTCCAGACCGTATTCGTCGATGATGTCGAAGCCATCCTCTCCATCCGCGATCCGTTCCAGAATCTCCTGCTTGGTCTCGTCAACTTCCGCCTGCGTATAGCCATCGCGACGTTGCAGGACCTCATCAAATGTTTCTCTTGCCATTGTATCATTCTCCATGATTTGCTTTTTGGATTTCCGTTCCGAAAAGTCCGCAGATGGCGTTTTCGCCGTTTTGACGGATAAACCATTCCGGCGGATGAGCAGGTTTGGCAATGACACCAATCCAGCCGTCTTCAAGGTAGTAGCCAAGAACCTGACATTTGCCGATATCGTTGACTACAGCGAAAACCGTTTCTCCGATTTTCGGGATAAAATTGCCGGACCATTTTCCTGCCGGAAATTCACTGAGGCCTTTCAGGTAGGCAGTGATATAGATATATCCACTGGCACGCGGAGATGCCTCAAAGAGAAAACTCCACGTTTCAAGTGTGAACGTTTCCTGTGTCATCGGTGTCCAGTCGTGTTTTCGGATATGTTCTTTCAAAGCCGGAAGCGCCTTGTTATTGATCCAAGCGCAGAGAGTTTTCCGGGCATCTTCCTCACCAATACAACTCTGACGATCTTGAAGAAATTCGATATTGCCGTCTCGAAAGATCGTTCGTGCGCCGTAGACTGCCAGGGGCTCCAATTCACGAAACGGACGCAGTCCCCATTCCAGCTTGGCCAAGTCAATCATTTTCTTCTGCCTCCTTACCGGTTTCCACTGTCTGATAGCCGGGAAAGTAGAGAATCATGTCGAATCCCATACTGTCGCGACGACTATGCTGAAGCAGCTCAGTAAATTCCTGCTGAAGCTCCTCCGGTTCGTAAATGTCGTTAATGTCTGCTTGAATTTCGGCAATGGCAGCTTCCGGATTTTCTACGACAAATCCGAAACATTTTTCACCGAACATTCCGCGTCCGGAATAGTCATGACGGATTTCCGCATGATCTTCGATCACGCTGACGAGCAAGTCAGATACGATTTTCATGGTGCTGTAATCCTTTCGATTTGAAGTTTTTATGATTAAAACCAGCCGTTTTTCTCGGCGGCGGTATCATACTGCTTCTTCGCGGCATTCCATGCCTGTTTCAGTTCAGGGATGGAATTCAGTTGCTTTTCGGTGAGGTCGCAAGCGGATAAAACATCTGCCTTTCCATCCCAGTTGATGCCAAATTCGTGATTGCACATTTCATAATAAAACATGCTCTGAACATACTCGGCATTGATTCCGGACTCGGTGAAAATCGCTTTCCGACGTTCTTCCGCATGACGTTTGAACGTGCCGTGAATCAGTTCCGAATCCACCTTCCGATAGAAGCCTCCTGTGTTGCCAAGGCGGTAGAGTTCGCTGTTTTCTTTGACGCCAAGTTTGAGTTTCATCTCCTCAAACTGCTCTTCCGAAAAAGCAAAGCCAAGCGGCAGGGCGTTCACTTCCTTTTCATGGCGCGCTTTCAATTCCTGATACGTTTCCATCTTTTTTCAACTCCTTTCAATGGTTTGTTCGAGCACAAAAAGCCGCGCCGGAAGTTGGAATGAACTTCCGAAAGCGCGGCAAGTCGAACAAAACGTTATATCAACTCCAGTAAACCGGATGCCCCGGAGTTCTTCGACACGGTTCCTGATCTTTTCAATCAGATGAACTTTTTCCGGACGGGTGCGATATTCCCGAAGCATCCGGTCGATTTCAATATCAAATTCCGGAAGAATCAGATCGCAGGAAAAGTTATAGACCATGCCGTGCGTATATTTTTGCAGTCCGGGACGCTGTGCGCCGAAATCCGGATTGAATTTACCAAGCCAGCAGACTCCGTTGTTTTCATTGTGCATGACGCGAATCAATGCGCGGGCATATTGATTGCAGAGTTTATTTGTCTCAATCTGCAACGCATACTGACTTAAATTATCCTCAGCCAGCTGATCGGACAGTTTCGGCAGCTCGTCCGCCCGGAGTTCCTGTCGGAGCCAGGCGAGAATTTCCCGCATATAATCAGCAGAAACTGTCCATTCCGGAGAATCACCATACAACAAGAGACCGAAGTTCAGATCGTGTTTCAGAAGCGTTTCCGCATAGTAACGTGAAACGAACTGACCGCGTTTCCACTCCTTGTCGTTCCGGTGTCGGTAATCGTAGAATTCGACCAGCGGTTTGCGTTCCTTGTGGGTGAGACAGTCTTCAAGACCGTATTTCTCACCTTTGCGCAGGATACGGACATTGAAATGTCCAAAGATTTTCGATGTTTCGCTCATGTTTGCGACCTCCTTGATTTTTGGGGTGGATAAATTCAAAACAGTTCCGGGGTGTCCGGAGAAGATATCACATGCTTTCTCCGGGGCGCCGGAAGTTCACATTTCATGACGGTTCGATAGACCTGCTTGCCGTTGACCGTCTTCTGAATAATCTGACCGCTTGCGATCAGTGAGGCGAACACTTCGGAAACATAGTGACCGGCCGTATTGTTGACCTGCTCGTCAAGTGCCGGAAGTCCGTATTTCCGTCCAATCGGCAACTCGATATTCCACCACAGCAGACCGCCCGGATCATGATACAGCTTCCGCTGTGAAGTCCGGAATGCCTTTGAGAAGTTCCGCTTCAATTTCCGGACGCTTTGCTGCAATGTATTCCCGCTGCTGCTCCGCCGTGATGTCATAAATTTCCTCAATAATCCGTTTGCCATTCTGCTGAAAATAAAACAACGTTGCCTGAGCAATGAGTTCCGGAACAGCATCGACCAGCTTCTCATGGATGGTTCCGAGGAACTGCTGCGGATGCAGATACAGGCTGGATTTGCCGTTGACGGCATAACCGTGTTCAATTTTCCAGCCGCTATTTCGGAATATCCGTTCGCAATCCGCATGAAACGCCATACTTTCCGCTTCGCTCCGAAAACCGGGTCCGTTGTCTTCCGGACGATAATAGCTTGGCGTGCGGATACTGTAACTGACTTTGAAATAATCCGGTTTGAATTTACTGTTTTCCATGGCATGATCTCCTTTGGTTCACTGATATTCCTGCGGCAGATTGTCCCAATGCTCCTCATAGAAATACAGATGCGTCAGAACGGATTGCCAGTGATGCAAAGCCCTCTCTGCTTCCTCCTTCCGCCGCCAGGTAAAGGGCCGGAACGGATCGAACATTTCTCTCTGATGTTCCGCTTTTTTCCGCAGAACTTTTTCCTGTCTTTCAGCGCACTCAATGAGCAGCCGGAGATCTTCACGGGTCATGATAATTCGGTTGGTTGTCGGCATGGGTTCACCTTCTTACGCAGCTTTTTTCATCGGGCGGATCAGTTTGACGGCATTATCACTCCATAAATCAGAACCGCAGCCGTAAATTTCCCGGATACCGTAACCATGACAGCCATCATGGTCTGCCGAAGCGATGCAACGGAATGGCAAACGGACATCTTTTTCCAATTTGATTTCCAGAACACTGCCGGAGCCGTTCCAGGAATCATAAAGACCACAGGTCGTGTCCTTGGAGAGAAGCAGATAGCCGCGGCCGGTACGTTCGGAAAGATAGTAGCTTTTATTCCGCTCTCTTTCCTTGTCGATGCCATCGCGAAGGGTGAAATATTCTTCCAAAGTCATTTTGACCAGAAATACCAGTGCATTCATATGCGAACCGCAATTTAATGTTTCACGGTAAATCGACTTGAGCAGAGGCGACTGAGAGTTCCCCCTGTCGGCCAGTGCCTTTTTGAGTTCAGATTTCTTATATCCCTGCTGGCGTGCCAGCCACAACAGGCTGGACTCCTCCGGAATCGAATCATCACTGGCATCATAATGCCCGCCGATAGATGTTGGAAGTAAAGTCATAATTCATATCGCCTGTATCAATGACAAGATCGACCAGAACATCTTCCTTGAGAAAATGTTTCTCCGGATAGCGGATGTAAAACTGATCACGGATCAGTTCACGGATTTCATCCGCATCTGGATTTTCCACTAATTCCGCCAACATTTTCATCCTTCGAGGACCTGTTTGATGACATTGTCCGCATATTCCCACTCGCAGTCACGATACCACTCGTCGAGCAGTTCCCAGAACTTCTCGCGTGGATGGTCGTCATTGCAGATTTTCTTGAGTGTGCAGTCATCCAGCGTGTCACGGTAATCCGCATAGATTTCCTCATAAAACACGCCGTTTTCATCTTTCCAGCAAACTGTGGACAGAGCATCCCTGACTGCCTCCTTCAATCTGTTTTCTTTTTCCTGATCGTTTTTCATCTTCTTGAGCCTCCTTTTCGTGTTTGTTCACCCCAAAATCCATCTGCTCCAAAAGGCTTTATGCCGGGGCGGATGGATGACAGGCAAACACGAAAATCTTCATTGATTTTTCTTTATGGCGCTGTATATTATTCTTCGGAAGATTATTGTTTCAAAAAATGAAAAGAATGCGAGGTTTACAGAAGGAATATTATATTAAAACGAAATAAAATGAAGTCATAAAGACTTTTCAACAATCGTCTATCCTAAAACCGCCAAGTTTAGTTATTTCCGGCTTTAGCCGGAGCCGAGATAGGTTGTTGAAAGGGCGCACCTGTGCAGTTTGTGCTGGTGCCTCTTTCACATTCTCGGCAGAGTGCTTGGCGGTACTCAGGATAGGTGTGAATGAGGCACCTCTTTTTTATGGCATCGTTGAGGCAAATTTGCTTGTTGTGTGTTCTGCCGGCAATTCTTTTAGCCGGAGAGCCGGTTCTCATCAAAACTCCTGCGGAAGCAAACTCCTCGCCTTATGACAATCTGCGGATCGGAGTGCCTGTTTTTACCGATTATGTCGTAGATCGTGAATGGTTCTGCATCGGCTTTTCCCGTAAACACCGTCAACCGCTTTGGGTTCAATATAGACTGCTCGCCACAGAGGTTGAAAATAAAGTTGTCGAGCGTTCCAACAACTTTCACAAAGATCGCCTCATTCCAGAGTCTCCCGCTCACAAAGACTACGCAAAGACCGGATACGATCGGGGGCACATGGCTCCGGCAGGTGATATGCGCTGGTCGCCTGAAGCCATGTCGGACAGTTTCTTGATGACCAATATGAGTCCACAGCATCCGCGCTGCAACCGGGCCACCTGGAAATATCTGGAGGAACAGGTTCGGGAATGGGCCAAAAAACGAGAAGGAACTTTATGTAATCTGCGGTCCGATTTTTGCTGAGAAATCTATTACCATTTGCAATGGAACGATTCCAGTTCCGCTTGCCTATTTCAAGATCGTTTACGATGCGACTCCTCCGGAGAAGATGATTGCTTTCATCATTCCAAACTGGAAAACAAAAGGCAATCTGCAGAATTTTACTGTCACAGTCGAACAGGTGGAGAAGATCACTGGATTCAATTTTTTCAGCAATTTACCGGAAGAAACACAACTGAAACTGGAAGCGACAGTTTCAGTTGATGCCTGGATCTGGAAAACTGCTTTCAACTCCAAACCTATTCACGTATCACGCTCTGAATAAGTTATTCAATAAAGACTATTCTGACCAGGCATAGATGATCAACTCTCGGTAAAATTCCGGTTGGAATTTTGAGGTTGTTCTTTCAGCCATTCCAGCAATACGTCATCATCGACCTGATTCGCTTCAACTGGAAGTTTCCAGCCGCAGTTTTTGCATTGATAATGAGAGTTCAGACTTTCGTGGATCTCCGGCGTTCCATATTCAGCTTCGCCAGAGTTATTATACTTGATGGTTTCGGTTACGATGCAGTCGGTCATAACAACTTCGATTTCCGTATCTTTCTTGCATTTCGGACAGATGAATTTCATTTCAGAACCTCCTTTCAGGCAGTTTCAATTATGCGACACTTTTCATCCATCGGTTCCCATGACACGAAGCCGTCGAAATGCGCCGGACAGCCTTTTCTGCCGCAGGAAAAGCATTTTTGAAGCCGGAATGCTGCTCCATCTCAGCCAAGGCTTCCCCGATGCGTTCCGCGCGACTCCATTGTTCAGCGCGTTCCGCTTCCTCATAACGCTGTTCCAGTTCGGCATACCGGCGTTTCCAGATAGCGCGGGCCTTCAGATAGGCTTTGCAGACCTTCATTTTTCACCTCCGATTTCTTTTTTGATATTCCGCAATGAATTCCGTTTCGGAAACTTCGATGGAGTGCCAATCGCGATCAATCTGACCGCACCGTTCAAGAAGAATCCGGTAGATTTTCCGCTGATCGGCATATTCTTTTTTCCGGTGTATCCGGCTCCAGTAGTTCTGTTCCCGCTTGACATGCGCCATATCCCGGCACAGGCTGAAATCCCGGCTGAGAACAGAGATTTTGTTCCCGCTCAGATCGAAATACGCACGATCCGTATTGACAAGCAGATACGGATGCCAATCGTCATTTCTGTCGAATCGCACAATGTTGCGTTTCCGTAATTCATTGAACTCAATTTCTATTTCAATCATTCCCATTTTCACTCCTTTCTGTTCTTGTTTGGGCACAAAAAAGCCGGATTGTTCCAGACGGCATTTCGTCGGGACAATCCGGCAAAACAAACAAGAACCACTTATTTTACGCAGAAGCCTCCCGGCTTCCCCGCATTGCAGTAGAATTCTTCAAGTTGGGTTTTCCTGTAAAGCGGAATTTTTTCAATGGACCAACCGCTGTATTTGCTTTCCGCAAGATAGTAACCGTGTCCACCGGAATAGTCCTCACGATTCTCCCAGTCGGCTGGAGCCGTCGCCAGCTTCCGGATTTCCGGAATATCGCTGTTCAACGCTGCCTTTGCGCATTTCCGGAAACAAATTCCGCTTGTGTTTTGAAAATGCCAACACCACAGTCCGGACTGTTCGATAGTCGAAGTAATCGGTCTGCAATTCCGAAATGTCTTCATGCTCTACGGCTAAAATCAATGCCACAGGCTTTCCATGTTTTTTGATCGCATCGGCAAAACGTTCCTTGCCGATTACAGCCAGGCGTTCATTTTCGATCCGGCGCTTTTCGGCTTCAAGTGCTTCGGCTCTCTCTTTTTCCAGAAAACGTTTTTCGAGTTCAGCGATCTTCTCTTCCGGCATCAGTTTGCCGGGATAAAAATAGACGCCGATTCCAAAGCGTTCCGTAATCGGTTTGATAAACTGATAACCGGATACCCGCAGATCATCAATCCAGAGAATCCGGCAGGAAGTCCCCCATTTCCCATTTTCCACACGCTCAAGAACAACGCCGTCATATTCATGGGCTGGTCCATCAATCCCCATAACAATCTGTCCCCGTTCCAGACGATGTTCCACGCACGGCTCCATCTTCCCGGTTTTCCAGTTCATGTGCATAACCTGCATGATATAATCCTCCATTTTCAGCGTCCGGAGCGTTCCCGGACAAGTTTGTCGAATGCGCTGTTTGAAATCGTCCGGACATTGGTATGCAGCCCGAACCACGGCTTGAGTCTGGCAAGAGTCCAGATGACAGTTCTGCCGTTCCTGATAAGTCGCAATTGCTCCGACTTCGCGGGAATAGCGATTCAAACGATAAAGAAACTCTTTTGCGGTCTTTTCATTGAGATCGCCCATTCCGATGGTAAGACTCGCCCAGATCAGACATTCCAACGTATGACCGTCTTTTTTCCTGTTTCTTCTGCCAATTCCTGACTTCTCTGATGTTCCAGTTCAATGACATGACAACCTCCTTCCTTACATTGAAAACCGTTTGCCGATCCCGTGATTCCGGAGAGCTTCCCGCTCGACTTCCGTAAAAAGAGATTCGGGATAGCCGGTCACGCACCCCGAACTCCAGCAGTCGGGACGCTCACGAACCATCTGGAATACATTTCTCTCGGTTTCATTGAGGACACCGTCCTCTGTTGCAAAGATTCCGGAATATTCGGTCAGACTTTGCGTTCCACTTTGCCGCTTCTCCGCCGTAACCAGCAGCACAACTGTTTTGTTTTCTTTACTCATGTTCACACCTTTCTGGAAGATTGATTCTTTCCGCATAAGGAACAAGGAAGGCGGGAAAAGCAAATGCGAACGCCGCACCGGAAGGAAAGAATAATCTTTTTCTATTGTCTGAAAAAGAAAGGCCTGGCATCAGCCAGGCTTGCAAATAAACGGGGAAATATGAAAATCCCCCGAGGAAGTTCTGTTCCATCGGGGGAAGTCATTCTTATTTCAGATTGGAGAATTATTTACCGGAAATGGGGATGAGCTCTTCCAACTGCCGGTTGGGTGTACTGTTTTTTCTGATTTCAGCGATTCTTTCTGCGGAAGCGTGAATTGCTTCAGCAATTTCCTCGCGAATCTGTCTGGCGATTTTTTGTTGAGTTTTTGCCTGGTCGACATAATAGTGCTCCTTCTTTTGCTTTTGCAACTTAAAGAACAATCGCATGTCATGCGATCCGACACCAATATATTTACAACGAATTGCCGGCAATTTCAAGTCTTAAAAGTGGGCTGTTGACAAATTTTTGATGGTCCACCGGACATTTCAAAATAAATAATCCGGCGAATATGACGATAGAACCAACTTAAAGGAAGTGGTGATAATTCAGTTTCATTCCCCGACATGAAAGCTCCAGTGAATGATGACTGGTTGTTATGAACTCAATTGTCCCACATTTTCACTTCAAGCGCCTGAAGTTTTTTCCGCAACGCTTTTTTACCCATATTGCGATAAGCTGCGATTTTTGCAGCCGTCGCAGGGGAAGGAACAACTTTGTCGTGTTCCCATTTGCAAAGATTCGCCCTGTCGACGTTGAGCAGTCGAGCAAAAACAGCCTGAGACAACTGCAGGCGTTTGCGGATGGCTATGATATTGGCTCCTTTCATTCTGGCTTGATGAGATTGGTTGAAGTTGACGGGAATTTCTTTTCTGACAGGAAAAGAGTTTTCCAGAACCGTCAACCGACGTTTGATTTGATCCTGTTGTTCCACCACCTCCCTGCAAAAGTGCCGGATTTCGAGAATAATCAGCTCGTGTATCCTTTCACCGATAGCGATTGCTATATCCTGCATGACAGAACTCCTTTCAAGAGCCATCATGCCGGGGCTCCGAGTTCCACGAACTGTTTGCAGTATAGTTTTAACAACAGGAATGATCAGACATCATATGCTTCTTTCCTCTGTCTCCTTATGCAAAGCGATTATTCTTCTCCAAGGACACTGTATTATAAAGAAAAAACTTTTTCAATAGTTTTAAACCTGTTTATTGTCAGAAAATTCCAGAAAAATCATGGCAACAAAAATTTTTCGATTTTTTGTTGTGCTATCTTCTCTCAACTGTGCATAAAAATCAATCAGGAATTTTTCAATCAAGAGAAAACCACAATTTGTTTTTGGGGCAAAGTCTGAATAAGCTCAATATCAGTATTTTTTGCTGGCTTAAGTTTTAAACAGACGAACCAACGCGGCAACCAACATTCATCTCCTTCAATGTTGTTTTGCGTTGATGCAACCAGCTTATAATCAATATATTATAGCAAGAAACACACTATTGAAAGAACTTGTTTCCGGCGTATTTTAGATAATGTCTGCGATGGTCGCAGAACAATTCAAAATCAGAAAGGCCATTATCATGAAAATGCAATTTTTCAGAATGCAGGCAATCCTTGCCAACAAACTCTGCGGACTTGTCAACCTGCTGCAAATGCCATTCACTCAGGACGGATTTGAACCGCTGTATCCGCTGTTGAAATCCAAGAAGCTGGCCGGTTTTCTGGCTACTTATGCCACCATGTGCCGGGCCTGGGCGGTCAACACCGGCATCGACGCTTCTTCGGGACTCGGCTATGTGCAGTGGATCATCATGGCCATCGGTCTGATCTTTACGCTGATCATGGGGATTTCGACCGGATTCGCATTCAAAAACGATGCGGCAAACGCGAAAGCGCAACTGATCGGGACGATCCTGATTCCGGTGCTGTTCGCGATTGTGCTGTACATTTTCAACAAAACGCTCGGCATTTCGCTGAATGCTTCCAGCGGACTGTGAGGCTGACATGATGGAAGAAACACCACTTGCCATACCCCGGAATCCGGCGCAGATACCGGCATCGCAGTTCCGTCTGTCGCGGAATCTGAAAGTGCGCGGCGATGCGATCTACATCATTTTCGGCGGCATCATCGGAGCGGTTTTCCTGTTTTTCGCTTTGATGGATGTCTCGGCAATACTGGCCGTCGCCGTATCATGGATTCCGCTGGCGGCATCCGTCTGGTTCTATTTCCGGTTCGTCCGGGAGAAGCCGCGCTACTATTTCGACTACTGGCTCAACAGCCTGTTCGGAACGGCTCTGCGGCTTAATCCCCGAAAAACAATCCGCCTGAAAGCGAGGGTAAAATGATCCGTTATCCCAATGGCTATATCATTGAAACCGATCCGCCGGAAAATGCGTTCTTCGTCTACGGCGAACTGAACGCTGCCGGATATATCGCCAAAGGCTTCCGGCTGGATGTACCGAATCTCTCCAACGCCGGCTGGCCGCAGAAGAATGAGCTGTATACACACCTGCAATCGTATCTGTCGCGGTTCGACGCTTCAAAACGGCTTCAGTTCCGCTACACCAAGGACTCGAATTACCGGAAGATTCTGGAGAAATACGAATCCGATACGGAGCGTTTGGCGAGTGTGCCGTTCTGTCGGGAATTCAGAAAGCAGACCGCCGCCGAACTTCGGCGTCAGATGGAGGCTCATGACCTCTGGCGGGAGCATCTGATTGTTTACATTTCGCGCCCGGCAAAGGATTTCATATCCGGAGCTTTGGATGTGGAGTCGGAAAAGGCGATGCAACTGTTCCGGGAACGGGTTTCCGCCTGTTTCGAGTCTGAATATCTACTTTTGAAAAGCGCATTCAGTTTTCCTGTTCATAAACTTACGGCACTTGAACTGTTTGCCGAAGTTTTTCGGTGCGGTGAACAAGTCGCTTGCGGCGGAAGAGATTGATTACGGGAAAATTTTCAGTCCGAATTTCAGCGATATTTACCGGAATGAGTTCAGCGGGCAGGATCATGTGGAGCAGGACCGGGAACGTGAAACCGCCTCCGAGCGGCATTACAGGATGTACGGTGACGGAATGTATCACAACATTCTGGTCATGCGGCAGCTTCCGGGGTTCGACTTGACGCCGTTTTACGGCAATGTCCTGCTGGAGACAAACGTGACGAATTTTTCGGTCACGGTGAATCTGCGTCCGCTGAACAAGGCCAAGACCATTGAGAAGCTGGAATCGCGCCAGGCTTCGGCACAGCGTGATCTGGAAGCCGATCCCTCGGCGATTGCCTATCGTTCCGAAGTCGATGCGTTTGGAAAAATGATTTACCGGATGGGTGCGGGAGAAGATGTGCCGTTTGAAGCGGAATATCTGATCCATGTCTGGAACCGGAATCTGGAGGAACTTCAGCAGGAGACGGAGCAACTCCGGCTGGTGGCGACCAATCTGCAATGCGGCATGATGATGCACGATCTGACGGTGCAAGTGGAAGCGCAGTTTCTGAAAACGCTTCCCGGCAATCTCTACTACAGAAAATGGGACCCGCTGTTTACGCTGCACCGTTCCTTTGCGGCGATGATTCCGTTTAATTCGACGTTCGTTGGCTGCGAGGACGATTTTCAGGCGATTTTTCAGGGCGATCACCATAATCTCGTTTGTGTCAACGGATTTTACGGCGGCTCTCCGCAGCACGCCGCCACGTTCGGACAGACAGGTTCCGGGAAATCGGTCAATACGCTCGGCGAACTGCTGCAAACATATCCGTTTTACAGCAAGGTGGTGATCATTGAGGAAGGAGCATCCTACCTGATGTTCACCCGGATCGTCGGCGGAGAGTATATCGAAATCGACCTCAACAGCAATCTGACGCTGAATTATTTCGACACCTGCGGTTCTCCGCTCACTGCCAATCAGACGGATTTTGCAACGAATTTCGCAACGGTGATGTGCGGCCAGTCGCAGGACGATGAAATCATTCAGGACCGGGCGGCGATCTTGTCGCATTATGTGATCCGTCTTTATGATGCTTCGTGGCAGGAGTGGTGGAACCACCATACGGAACTGCGGAGCGAAATCGCCCGGATTGCCCTGACGATGGAGTGGATGCTTCCGCAGCAGCCAGCGGGAAGCAATACGCAGTTCGACTGTTATGCGGCATTGAAGGAAGCGCTCGCCAAATCACCGGAGAGTCTCACTGTTCCCGAACAGCAGATTCTGAACTATTATCATGGTATTTCGAGTGGAAAAATCACGGAATGTATCGTGGAAAACGGTTCTCTGCTCCGGGACATTTCCTACGCCTATATGAGACCGGAGGATATGCCGTATCACTCTCAGCTGGTGGAAATGATCCGCTCGACGCCCGATCCGACGCATCGCCGGGAGGATACCAACCGGATCGCCACACGGCTGGCGCAGTATGCGGTGGAATCCGGACGCGGCGCTCTTTTCGACGGCGTGACCAACATCAATCTCAGGCGCGGCTGCTGCATTTTGAAATCGGCAAGATGGCAAACGTGTCGCAGAATATCCGTGCGATGGTCGGCATGGTGATCAGCAACCTTGCACAGCAGCAGATCATCAATATGCCGCGCAAGCTGCTGAAGCTCTTCCTATATGAAGAGATGCCGCGAATCATCGCCTCTGTTCCAGGAGCGAGCGGCTTTGTGAAACGTTCCTACGCCCAGCTGCGCAAGAGCAACTGCCGGAGCTGGACGATCACTCAGGAGGCCGGTCAGCTCATGGTGCAGGACAAGGAAGGTTCCGATCTGGCGACCATCATCATGGGGCAGAGCAAGCAGTATTATCTGCTGAAGAACAAGGACAAGGGGAATATGGAGTTTTTCCGGCGCTTTATCGCGCTGTCCGACGATGCGGCCAATGCCGTGATGAATTTTCCCGCGCCGGAGCATATTCCTGGTCGAAAGTATTCCTCGTATCTCTACTACATCGACAACGGGGAATATCCGCTGGTGGGCGTGGTCCGGCACTATGCCAATCCGTTGACGATTGCAGTTGCCTCGACCAGCGGAGAAGCGTTTTCCAAACGGGAAGAGGAGCTGCGGCGGCTCCGGATTCTTTATCCGGGACTGGATGAGGGACAGCTTCTCATCGAATATGAGAACCGGCAGCGGATCAGCAATCCGGCCTTGAAGTTATTGCGGGAGATGCTGAACAGCAGGGATTTTTCCCGTCTGGATGTTCTGCACGAGGAACTGATCCGGCTGAGTCTGCAAAATGCGGGATTCCGTCCACCGGAAATTCCCGAACGAATCCAACAGGAACTTGAAACCTTCAACTCAAACAAGGAGTAAAACACATGAAACGACACAACATGAAATTCACATTGACAGGATTTCTGGCAGGATTCCTTCTCTCCGTCGGCGGGGTGGCATTCGCCGGCAGCGTCACGGTTTCCGGCACGGCGGGAACCAATCCGACCTACATCGTCATTCCGGAGGAGTATGCCGGAAAAGAGGGACAGTTTGTAGCGACGGCGACTTCAAGCAATTCCAGTCCGGTGACGATTGAAGAGCCTTATATCAATCAGGATTATGCGTATGTGAAGAAAAGCTGGCGAAGCTATGGAGCATTCAATTTCACGCTTGGAACCCCTTCCGGAACATCCTACGTCGGAGGAAGCAAGTCATTAAGTTCTCTGGAAAGAGGAAGCTATACCGTAAGTGTATCGCAGGATGTGACCGCGCACAGCGTCACCTACGCATTGTATCGAAGTAACTGGGCAGACACGGAAGCCCAGACTTTTTCCGATCTGAAATACTATGCACAGAACGGTACTTTGCCCCCTTCTTCAGGTATTACCCGTGCTCCTACGTATGACGGAGGAGATAATAAAAGCAAGTACAACGACAACAGGCGTGACGATCGCCTCCGCCTATATTGTCGTTTACGGAGTCGATGACGGTGGTTACGGCGGAGAGGTTACGCCTCCCGTGACCGGCGGCGATTCTTCCGGTGGCAGCAACATCGACATCAACATCACAACCGGTACGGATGACGGCGTTTATACCCTGATCAACTCGCTTTTTTCCTACATCTCGGAAATGCAGTCGATTCTTTCGGCTTCCGACGATGCGATCCGCAGTGAGCTCGCGTCTTACATCACCGAACTTCAGACGGCATATCAGGCGGCCGATGCCCAGCTGGCGACAACGATTCAGAATCAGATCAATGCGTTGCAGGCGGCAATGTCAACCAGTGTTTCAGATCTGCGGACTTCGCTGGAAAATCAGATTGCCGTATTGCGGAATCAGGTGAGTTCTCTGCAGACACAACAGTCCAATCTGCTTTCCGAGTTTCAGACGTTGAAAGGAGAACTGCAGACGGCGATTGCGCAGAATTCCGGCAATATCGCGGCATTGTCCAAAGAGCTGGCGGAAAAGTATGAAGCACTGGTTGCGGCAAACTCGAGTCTGAAAGCCGATCTGCTGGCGGAAATTGCCGAAGTTACCAGCGGTTACAAGGAGGCGGATTCCGCATTGATCGCGGATTATTCCTCGAAACTCGCCTCCTTGCAGACGTTGCTTCAGCAGGCGGATTCCGCGTTGGCCGACAATATCGCGGCATTGCAGAATGCCTATCAGAATGCGGATGCGACCCTGCGGGAGAATCTGGAGCAGCAGCTTGCCGCCTTGCGTAACGAAATGAGCGCGGAAGATCAGAAAACACTGGACCGAATCACCGCTTTGCAGCAGGAGATGAACAGTGCGGACAACGCCTTGCGCACCGACTATGAAAATAAGATTGCCTTACTGGAAAAAGAGCTCTCCACGGAAGCGTCTGCAATCCGGACGGAGATGAACAATCTCCAGACCAGGTACGAAACCGAGCTTGCGAATGCGAAATCGTCATTGGAGGAACAGATGGCGACCATGCAGGCCCGCCTTGAGGCTGCGGATCAGCAGACTCTGAGTCAGATTTCCGCACTGGAACGGGAAATGAACAATGCCGACGAAGCTCTGCGCGCCGATTATGAAAACAAAATCTCCGCATTGGAAAAGGAACTCTCCACGGAAGCATCCGCGATCCGCAAGGAGATGTCCACGCTTCAGACGCAGTATGATACGGCTTTAGCCAATGCGAAATCGTCATTGGAGGAGCAGATGGCGACCATGCAGGCGAATCTGACTGCGGCGGACCGGGAAACGCTGAACAAGCTTTCCGCGTTGGAAACGTCCATGAACAACGCGCTTGATCTGCAGCGGCAGGATTATGAGAACCGGATCAATTCCCTGAATCAGACGCTGACAGCTGAGGCATCGGCGTTGCGAACCGAGATGGCGAATCTCTCCAATGCCTATCAGATGGAAATCTCCTACCTCAAGGAAAATCTGGAACAGCAGATTTCCAATCTCAAGGAAACGACGCAGAAAACAACCGATGATCTGCAAAAAGCAGATCGACGCCCTGACGGAAAACTACGACCGCCAGATTACAGAGTTGAAGGCCGATTACGATGCCCGGCTTGCCGCTCTGGATCAGAAATCCGATGATGCGGATGCGGGGTTGAAAGCCGCTATGGAGGCGTATGTGGAGGCGTTGCGCGAGCAGATGACTGTCGCAGACGAGGAAACGCGCGCCGAACTTCAGGCGCAGCTGGATAATCTCTCCGGGGCATTCAATGAGCGGCTGGAAGTGATTTTGCAGGAATACGAGCAGCGGATTGAAAAGGTCAAAGGTCAGATTGAGGATCTGGAAAGCGACACGAAAACGGATCTGATCACGCAGAAGGCGTTGCTGGAACAGGAATGCAGAAATGAGATTGCCAATCTCAACAAGAGTTATGCGGATAAAATTGCTGAACTTCAGAAGAAGCTGTCCGGCGATCCGGAAAATGCCGATCTCTATTATGCCCAAATTGCGGCATTGGAAAAGGAGTTGACCTCCCAAATCTCCGAAACGAATCTTTCCTATCAGAAATTGATTCTGGAAATCGACCGTCAGCTTCGCCAACTTTCGGACAAGAGCGCGACCGAGCTTCTGGCGGAACTGATGGAACTGCAGAACAAGCGCGACATCGTGGAGGCTGCGATCAACAGTTCCGATTATTCGGACAAACTCGCCGCATTGGATGCGGGAAACCGGCAGAATGCCGACGATGCCCATGCGGAACTGGAGGCGAAACTCGCGGAATTGGAAAAACAGCTTGAGGCGCTGAAGGCAGTCGGCGAGCTGTCGATTGACGACATCATCGCAAAAATTCAGGCGGGAGACGCAGCCAATACTGCTGAGATCGAAAATCTCAAAGTGGTCCTGAAACTTTATTGCGACTCCTTGAAAGATGCGCTCGGCGATCGGATCGCGATTCTGGAGGAGACGATTTCCGCTTTGCAGACTGCGCTTCAGGAGCGGATGCAGACTTTGGAGAACCGTCTGACCTACTCCATGATGACGGATGAGGAACTGGCGAAGCTGGAGGAGGAAAAACAGGCCGCGGTCAATTCGCTTGCCAATCAGATTGCCGGAGTTCAGCTTGCCGTTGAACAGGCGAGGAAAGAGGGGAAAGACACCTCCGCATTGGAGGAACAGCTTTCCGCGCTGACCTCCGAATACTATGCGGCGCAGAACGATCTTGAAAACATTCGCTATGTGATGGAACTGCGATCCACTTCGGAACTGGCTCTGCACCGCAAATGGATCAAGGAGCTGCAGGAACTGGTGGCGGCATTGCAGAACACCGTTGCCAAACAGGGCGAAACCATCGCACAGCAGGGGGAAGCGATCAACGGTCTCAAAGAGACGGTTGCAAATCTGGAAAAGGCGTTGCGCGATGAACTTGCGAATCTGAAAGACGAACTCAAAGAGTATGTGGACGGCAATGTCGGCGAATTGAATGCGGAGATTGCCGATCTCCTCGGCCAGGTCGAAACACTGCGCGACAATGTCGTTACGCTGGCGACCAGTTCCTATTCCGGCTATCACTCCTCGACCACCGGGAACGGGTATCAGTACAACTATTCCGGCACGAACAAGGATGAAATCAAAGACGACCGTGATCTCCGTACCAGCGACACCACGGCTCTGGATTTTTTAACTCAATATCAGGAGGGTTTATATGAAACAGCACAGAAGAATCCTTTCCGCGGTTCTGGCTGCGGGAATCGTTGTTGGTGCGGCCGGATGCAGCACCGTCGGCAACATGGCGACCTCGGAACTGGTGGCGCCGGGACTTGCCATCGGCGGAGCCAGTCTCGGCGCGTTCGCGGCAAAAGACGAGTCCGACGGCACACGCCTTGCCGCAACTGCCGGAGGCGGTCTGATCGGCTGGCTGGCCGGGCTTTTCGTCACAAAGGGCGTTGATCAGGAGAAGAAAGACGAGTTCCGCACCGGTTATGAGCTTGGGCAATCCAACGCGACCAAATCTCTCTACTGGAATATCCAGGGACTGCATGAGGCGAAAAATCAGCCGGATTCACAGGTGATCTACTATCAGATCCCTGCCGACTATCCGGCGGATGGAGCAAACCGGACGCCCGGTTCCGTCATGCTTCCGGTCGTTACGGATCGGAGGTGAATATGAGCAGGAAAAAGAAATCTCAAATGCAACAGGAACAAACTAAACGGAATCAGGAATCCCATGAGCAAAAACAAGAAAAGGAAAACACTCAAGCTCAATCGCAAATTTCGCCGGATGCGCCGGCGACAACCCGGCAGCGGGAATTGCTCCGGCTTGCTGTACAGCGGGAATGGCTTCATCCGAATCCCTTTGCCTGTGATCATGCGAAGTGGAAAAATCTTACGGCCGGTGAGGCGGATCAACTTCTTGCCTCGCTCCCGCGGGAACGGCTCGGCATCCTCGAACGGGAACTGAATGAAGATCAGCGCAGAAGGGCTGAACACGGCATCGCCCGTGCCATCGGACGCGGGCTTGAAGATGTCACAAGACAAATCGGGCATTCGATTGACGGAGGTATTTCATGAAAAAAGACAGCAACATTCATTCTTATCGGATTGTTGGCATTTCCGCTTAGCAGTTTTGCCGCGTATCCGGTGTTCGACGCGACAAACAATCTGCTGGCGACACTGCAGAAGACGATGGACAGTGCCTTTCAGACGGTTCAGAAAGCGAATATGTCCACTCTGATTCAGCAGGGAAAAGAGGATTTTGCCGAACAGGTCAAAATTTACGAGGAATGCGTCAAGCAGTATGAGGAGTGTGTCAAAATCTACAAGCAGGCGATCCGGATGTATGACTGGATCGACACGAATGTCGGCAATGCCCGGAATCTGAAAACGTTTCTCTCCTGCGGCTTTTCCGATGTCAAGAATTTGCAGCAGATGTTCCTGCTGCTGAATACGATTCTGCGGCAGACGGCGACCTCGACCAACCGGAATTACAATTCGACTTTGCTTCAGCAGGCCGAACGGATCATCGGCAATGATGTTCTGAAACAATCCGCCGACCGGGGGATTGAGATGCAGAACTATGCGCAGGCTTCGGAAAAACTTGCCGATAAAAGCGACGAAATCTCGCAGACCATGCTGACGAAACTTCGCACCAAGGATCAGGTGCTGGAATCCAAAGTCAGCTCCGGCACTGCCGACCTGATGCAGATTGCCCATGCGAATGAACAGGTGTCCGTATTCATCGCGGAAGAGTTGGCGCGCATGAATACGAACATCTCCTCCATCAACCGGACGGCTGCCAAGCAGTTGGAAATCCACGGCCAGGATGAGATGAATCAGGCGCAGGAAGCCGCCGCATACGATCTGCTGGAAAAAGAGGCCATTGAGCGCGGAAGCAGTTACACGAATCAGAAAAATTCGTGGGACCGTATCAACTCAGTATTCGACAACTGCCGGGTGTTCTAAATGATACTTGCAACGACAGTCAATACAAGCATCCGGATCGGGAATACGGCGGTCAATCTGACCTCATCCGCGAATGTCCAGCAATTGATCGCAACGGCGATGTCGAGCATCCATTACTTTGCGCTGACCGTATCGCTGTGCATTTTCCTGCTGGCGATTGTGCGAAATTACACGCAGTTCGGGGAGCATGTCGGAGTCCGGTTCATCGGTTCGCTGCTGGTGGCGCTGGTCATGATTTTTTCCTTCCCGAAGATTTGCGACGCGGTGCAGAATGCCACGTATTCCTACTCGCAAGGTACGTCCACGACGATGGAAAATATGTTCTGCTGGCTGACGGAACAGAAGCCGAACGCCGGCAAAGATCCGTCAGACAAGCAAAGTCTGGCGCAGAAAATCGCCCATTTTCCGGAAAGTATGCTGCATGCGGTTCAGGCGGCGATGTGCAATATTTTCTACGTCAACGGCATTTTTCTCGGCAAGATCATCCGGGACATCGTGTATTTCATCTTCAAATGTCTTTATAACGGGTCTCTCTGCCTGACGCCGATTTTCTTTGCGGCGATGCTGATTCCGGAAACGAAACACATCGGTGTCAACTTCATTGTAACGACGGTCGGCATCGCCCTGATGCCGCTCTGTTTCCTGTTCGGGGATTTGTGCAATATCTGGCTGGCGGAACACATGTGGAATGTGCTCGGGCTCGGCAGCAACGGAACGTTCTGGACGCTTGCCAGAAGCGGTCAGGCGTTGTCCGCTCCGGTCGGCACGGTTCTCGGCTACATCGGATTCGGCATCGCCTATGCGCTGATCGCCGGAGTCGTGTATGTGGTTCTGCCGTTTCTCTACATGAAGTTGTTCCGCACCGGCAGTCCCGGTTCGCCGGTCGGTCTGATGGCAACGGCAGTCGGAAAGGCAGTCAATGCCGCTGTTGTCGGCGGAAGCATGCTTGCCACGGCAGGGACTGCCGCGCCTGCCGCCGGAGCTGTGACGGGAGGAAGTTCTGCCGCCACCGGAGCCGCCAATGCCGCCAAGAGCGCAGCAAAGGCGACGCAGAGCGGAAGCGGCAGTGCGGCCAAAGGGCTGAACAAAGCCGCGCAGGAAATCGACGATGCCGCCAACGCATCGCCGGGAAAGTGAGAGAGCTATGAGTAATCATGAACGATCTAAATTCAACTCCGGGCATGGGGTTCATCAACACACCCCCAATAACCCGAATTCCCATGTCCGGAGTTCTTTTTCATCTCCGCAGAAACAGGTCATCCGGGAACAGCGCAGCGTGATTCGCTGGAGTCTGCTGCATATCGCGACGGCGGTCTGCCTGATTGTCGGCATTTACTATGGTCGTGAATATATGCGGATGCCGGATCGCGTCATCGTGGTGGATGAGGCGGGAAGCATCTATCGCGGAAGCAGTGAAAACGTGCTCTGCAAAGAGACGGCGGAGAATATCGCCCGGCGCTGCGCGTTTGCGTTTCTCGACCGGAGTTTTGAACACGATCACCGGCAGCTTTGCGAAGCCCTGTTCGGACGTTCCGCGCAGAAGTCGTTAAGCGACATCATCCGGAAAAGTAAAGACGAATTCACGGAACAGAAGATCCGGCAGCTTCCGGAAATCCGGAAAGTGGAACTGCTGCCGTTGAGCGATGCGCCGGGACAATGCCTCGCATTCGTTTACGGGACGCTTCACCGGACGGGCGTCTACATGAAAATCCCGTATTCGCAGAAGTTGAAATTCACGCTCGGACTGCGGCTGGTCCGTTCGCCGGATGAGAAGGCGTTCCCATTGCGGGTTCTGCGCATGACCTACGAGGAGAAATCCATTTTCGACAATAAAACAACCGGAGAGGATGGTGCGAAATGACTTACAAAGGCATCCATGAAATCTTGAAAAAAGCGTTTGTGATCTATGTGCCGCTCTCGCTGCTGACGCCGCTTCTGATGTATCAGTGGCGGGACAACAACCGTCTGATTCTGATGGATCGGGCGAACAGTTATCATATCACGGAGTATACCTCCGATCAGCAGCTCCGGCAACTCTATGAGTATCAGATCAAACAGGCGGTTTTCGCTTTTCTGATGCGCAATCCGAACGGCTTCGACAATCGGGAACTGCTGGATGCGATGTTCGTCGGAACAGCCGGACAGGAAGCGCAGAAGCAGTTTGCATCGGAAGCGGCGCAGTTCAAACAATATAAAATGCACCAGAAGCCGGAAGTGCTGAACATCCGGATTTTGCGGGCGGACCGCCGCAGATCGTTTGCGCGGGTGAGCGGACAGTTGATTCGCTACTATGTCACGCCGCACAACGAGCAGCGGACCTTTACATTGGAGTTTGAGCTGAATCTGGAACTTCAGGTCAACTACGATACCGCCAACGGCAGCCGCTATCCGTTCATCATCACCAATATGAAATATTCACAACTGGAACATCAGGAGACTCAGAAATGAAGCTGTTATCATTACTTTCTCTCGCATTTTTCGCTGTCATTGCAGTGATGGCGAATGAACCGACGCCGGAGGAGGTCCGGCTGCAGAATCAATATATCGAATACCGGTTGATGCAGGGAGAAATTTACCGCATCTGCGTCAAGATGAACGACGGCGTGACCACAATTCAGTTTCCGTCCGGAATTTCGGAAATCGCCGGAAAGAATATCAGCGTTGACGGCAAGGGAACCGATTTTCAGATCGCGGCGCAGCCCGGTTCCTATTATTTCAACGTTTCCGCGTTGAAACCGGGCGTTTCCACGACGCTGACTGTCACTTACAACCGTCAGCTTTACATTCTTTATCTGATCCAGTCGGACAAGGAGGCGTATGCTTCGGTGGTGTTCGGCAAAAGTTCCGGCAGGCGGAATTTTACGGAAAATGTCGTTTCCAGCACGCCGAAAGTGACTCCCGCAAGGCTGGTTTCCCTGATCGACATGGCAAAAAAGTATGACGTATTGAAAGAGACTTATCCGGATTCACTCGCAGGCGTGGAGCGGGTGCTTTTCAGAAACCGTTACCGCTGCGGGAAATATGACATTCATCTTGATGAAGCGATCCGGTTCGAGGAAGAGGATACGGTCATTTTCAAGTTGCGCCTGACCAATCTGACGGAGAATGAGATCAAATATGACAAACACTCCTTTTCCGCTCATGCGGGAGACGGCATCTATTATATGAGCGTTTCCGACGCGTCCGGGATCATGCCGCCGAAGTCGGAAACATACGCCTGGTTCGGCATTACCTCCACTCCGCGCGGCGGTCGCAACAATCTCAAGGCCGACAACGACTGGCTGATTGCCCTGACCACGCAGGAAATGCACCTTGAAAATATTCAATCCGTCAAAAATGAACTCAAGGAAAAAGAGCGCGTTGAAGCGGAAAAGGAGGCATTGCGGAAAGAACAGGCGGAAGAGGCCGAGAAAAAGATTCAGACTGCGGAACAGCTGATGAAGGAGCTGAAACGGCAGCAGGAGGAGTTCGCCCGCCTGAAAGCGGAAATGGAACGCTCCTTTACAGAAAATCGGCGAAAGCTGGAGGCGGAAAAAGAGGAGACGACACAAAAACTCCAGAATGCCGTTCAGCTTGAAGAAGATGCCAGAGAAAAGGCAAAGCAGATGCTTGAGACTGCCGATCAGCGTCTGAAAGCGGAGATCAAGGCCGCTGACCTGATTCGTCGGGAACTTGATAAAGAGATTGAGGAACGGAAAGCTCAGAAAGCCGATCTTGAACGGGAAATACAGGAAAAATCGGTTCAGGAAGCGCGGGATGCCACGGTTTCTGCCCTTGAGTCCATGCGGAAGCAGACGCAGGAGAACGTCCGGGCAGTTCAGCAGCGAACAGAGGATACGGTCCGCAGATGGAAGCCGTCTGACGGCAACGGAGGAAAATAACCATGACCGGCACTGAACTCGTCAACATCATCAAATCGCCGACATCAAAAATCGTGATGTTCGGCACACTGTTGATAACCGGCGCTCTGATTCTGGTTCCGATGCTGAACCGGAACGAAGATCCGAATTCCATCGTTCAGGAAACGGAACTCCGACAGGAAGAAAAGGCGCCGCTGGACATCGGCAGTGATATTCCCCGTTTCAAACTGGATCGGGATTCGGATTCCGGAGCCGCGGCTGAAACGCCGCCTCCGGTCATCGGCGACAGCCGCTCGTCCCAAACCTGCCTTGCCGAAAGGCAGCGGAAACACCGCAAGAGAAAATGCCCGTCAAAAACTTGCGGAACGCAGCGAACGGATACCGCGTGAACGTGATCTGGCCTCAATGCTCGGCATCAAAAAGGATTCGCAGGCGAATGCGCGAGGCAACAGCTTTCAATCGCGGATTTTCGTTCTCAGCGCCGCGCAGGGAACCACCGAGGCAAAAGACGATACGTTCCTCTCTTCCCGCTATGCTCCGTTCGGGCGGCTGCTGGACTGCAAGCTCGTAAATACTTTGGAGTCCAACGTCGATGGCACTCCGCTGATCGCCATTGTCATCAAGGATCTCTGGTGGACCAATGCGCAGGGAGAGCGCAAGCTGATCATTCCCGCCGGAACGGAAGTTCACGGCAAGATGGGCTCATGCGTCCGCAACCGGATGATGAGCGACGGCAATTTCATATTGGTCTGGCAGATCACCTCCGGTCAGGTCGGCATGGAACTCCAGCTTCAGGGGCGGGTGCTGGAGAAGTCGAATCAGGCGGGCGACAAGAGCAAAGCCACCATTACCGATATGGCGGCGGGGATTCCCGGCCGCGTGATGGGAAACCCAATCTGAACGAGATGCTCCAATACACGATGGCGTTCGCCCGCGGACTTTCAGAAGGTTTTGAGACGACCAGGACCTTTGACAACGGTTCAACCATTGTTACCGAAAACGACGGCTCCACGAAGAATGCGCTCGCCAAAGCGTTCGAGAGTCTTTCCAACGTCGCATTGGAAAACATCACGGACAAAATCTCGAAAGAGTCGTATTACATCCGCGTGCCCGCCGGAACGGAATTTTATCTCTATATTGAGCAGGTGACGGATGTGGAAAAAGCCGCGATTGCGGACACCGTGCTGAACAATCTCGAACAGGTCAAACTTGCCCGGGAACAGAAAAACAGCTCCGCCGCCGACGCTTCGGTTGAACGCGCTTCGCAGCTTCACGACGCGCTCGGCGGAGTTTTTCCGAAATCACTCCAAAAAGAATTGAAAGGGATACGTTGAAATGAAACAGAACATGATCGCACTTCTCGCCGGACTCTCCGCTGCCGCTCTGGTCGGCTGCCAGTCGAAACCGGAAACGCCTGAACCGAAGGAATACACCTCCGTGCCGCTCTATATGGCGGGGCAGGAAATTCCCGGAGATTCGCAGGAAAAGTATTTGACCAACGCCTCAGTCAAAATGTATTCGGTCGGCCGTCTGGTCGATCCCGGTTCCGGCACCATGCGCGAAGCCGGAACGGTCTACCGGATTGAAACTGCGCCGAAGTGGAATCTGATTCCGCAGCATGACGCCAATCCGGAGAGTTTCGCCAGACGGAAATTGCAGGAACAGTATGCGGATTCGATGCTCGGTCAGATGAACCGTTCGCTTTCCGAAACGCGGGAGGTCAAACATGGGCTTGACACACTTCAGAGGAATATGTCGGAAATCGACCGCAGGCATCAGGCATTGGCAGAGGAAAACCTTCTGCTGAAAAAAGAACTCAAAAAGCAGAATGAGAATACGGTCAGTCTGCTGAACGGAATCAAGAAAATGCAGAAATACATCGAATTGCTGGAACAGCGTCTCAACGACCGCAATACCATGAACTTCGGAGGACAGAAATGAAACAGCGGATTGCTTTTGCCCTGATCGTAATCGCCTTTGCCATGAGCGGAGCATTGCATTACAGGGAATACCGGAAGTCTCAGGAATTTTCCGACACGTTTCGTATTCAGGCGGAAATCGAGTTCAAACGCACGTCCCTGATGGTCGTTTATCAGGAGGTGCTGCAAAGCGTGGTAAAAGAACTCGACGCGATGAAACATGGCAGAATCGAAGCGGAAAGTCAGGAACTTTCCAGGCTGCTTGATTCTCTCCCGGATGAAATCGAACTTCAGGAGGCACAGCCATGAGACGGATGCTGATTTTTATTGCCGGCACCAAAGGTGGCGTGGGAAAATCCTTTGCCTCCGCGATGCTGGCGGGGGCGGCTGAGGATCTCGGACTTTCTCTGACCGTTTATGATACGGACAATGAGAACCGGACGCTCGCCACGCTGATGAAAGAGCATTGCAGATTTCTGGATGAACAGAAAGAAACGTATCCTTTGGATGAGGTCATCAACAGCCTTTATGAATCATCGCCCGTGACCGTCACCATTGTGGACATGAAAGCCGGAACCAGCCGTTCGACGCAGGAATGGTTCTCGTCGGTTCCGTGGGATGCCCTGCGAAAAATTGATGTGGATGTTTACGTGGCAGGCTGTGTGACTTCCGATCCGGATTCCGTCAGGACGTTCGGACCGTGGCTGGAATATTTCCATAACATTGATTTCCCGGTGCATTATCTGCTCATCAAAAACGCGAAGGACGGAGACAACTTTTTTTGTCTGCGACTCCCTGCTGGAACCGGGAATGCGGGAAATGGAATTGGATTACAGCGTCTTTTTCATATCACCGATTGAACAGGAATACATCGGCAAGCTCAATAACAATGACATTCTTCTGCGGGATTATCTGCATGGCAAAGGACCGAAAACACTTCTGCCGACCATCATGCAGAAATCGCGCCTGCGAAACCATTATTTCGCAATCACCGATCAGTTTATTGAGTTTTTCGCTTCCAGAATGGAGGCAAATGACCGGAATGAATCCCGTCAGAAAATTCTGACATCCGTACAAAAACGGATTGCGCTCCGTTCGGGAGCACAACCCGATGAACACGAAAAAGAAGAAACAACAAAATCGAAAGGGAACTGAAGATGGCAAGAATGAAACCGCAAATGACGCCGGAACAGCAGACCGCCTATCGTCAGGCGGTCGCGCAGAAAGTGATCGACTCGATTCCGTATGAAAAGTATTGCGCGATCACACCGGAACAGGCCGCAAAACAGATCAAGGCGTGGGAGAAATCCAAAGCTGTCGATTTCAATCAGCCCCCGTCAAATCGCCGCAATGTTCCGGCACCGGAACGGGCGGTGCCGGCGAAAGCTCCGGAAGCTCCTTCCGGAGATGGATTGCGCACCCGTCACCAGCTCAACGAGTTTGTCCGGCTAGTCAAAGACGGGCGGCTGAATCCGATTTCCCGCGATAAATGGGCGACGATTTCCTCCAAAGAGATGGGCAAACTCATTTACATCGGGCAGCAGCGCGAGAAAAACGGCGAGCTTGCTCCGGCACGGGATCAGCAGGATCAGGGGAAAGAACCGGAAAAGCAGGCGAAGGCCTCCCCGGAACAGAGCGCCGCGTCCCCGTTCACGCGGCAATGATTTGGATATGTGAGTCCGGTGAAAGGAGAGATACGGTATGGCGGAACCGTTCAATTTTGAGTTGATTCTCATGGATTTTCTGAAATATATGCCGGAAGCGAAACGGCACGACTACGAGCTGATGCTCCGGCGTTGCAATTTCAGTGATCCCGCCGATCCGATGTTTCCCGTCATGCTGTTTCTTCTGTTTTTTCAGGATAATCTCGCCGACCGGATGGAGGAGTTGACGGAAGAAGTCAAAGCGCAGAAAACGATTCCGCCGACGGATCACGCTGCCGCTGCGCCGGAACGGAAATCCTGCTGGAAAATCGTGGTTGCGGTTCTGATGGCAGTTCAACTGATGCTGACCGTTTTCGGCATTTTCTGCCTGATATTCCGGGATTTTCCAAGCCAACCAATCATGAATCCCGCCATTTCGCATTCCAGCGAGATTCAGAAGATCAACCGCTATTGGGATGCGAAACTGCAATATGCACAGAAAGGTAATTTTTGTATGAACCGGCTTGATCTGATTCCCGAAGCGGAATTCATGGGAGCTGTTTTGCTGATTCTCATTTTTTTCCTGGGGCTGATGGCGCTTCAAATCATCTGGCTTGTTCTGACCGTTCGCGGTCTGCGCAACAGCGAGAAACGGTTGGATGAAGCGACCGGACGGCTGCATCGCAACCTCACGCAGCAGAAGAAAACGGAGGAACTCATGGCGTTCCTGAACGGTCCGCCGCCTCCGGTTCCGCCGAATACGCCGCTTCCCGACCTCACGGTTCCGGCTTCCGCTCCGAAGCAACCTCCCGTTGCCGATGATGCGGCATGGAACGAGAAAGAAGCGGAAGAGGAACCAGTTCCGGAATCGCCGGAACAGAGCGAATCGGCAGAAGGGAAAACCTCATGAGGAGCTGAAGAATGTCCATCATGACCGAAGATCAGGTGAAACTCCTGCACAAATTACAGATGGCGGAAATCCCCGCATTCAAAAACATCAATCCGCTGACCCTTCAGGAAGACGAGGCGCGCGATCTGTTCCGCATGAATCTGCCGCCTCTGGAGTGGATCAATGCGGCAGCGCAAAATGAAAAACATGAACTCGTCGAGAAGCGTTTTATCGGTGTTTCCGAGAACAACTGCCGCGAGCAGATGAAGGATTGGCTGGAAAAAGAAAATTTGACTTTGCTTCAGCAGCCGAATCCGCAGTTCGGCGCGGGGGAAGCATGGCTGGAATATTTTTCCCAGCCGCTCAAGTCCGTCAATCTGAAGGCCTTGAACGATCATTTTGATCGCTGGGAAATCCCGGTTCCCAGGATTCCGGTTCCGAAGGATCAGCAGGAGGTGCTCCGGCATAAGGCGCCGGTTCCTGCGCAGGAGATTTATACCCGTCTGGATGCCGAAGAACTCGGCCAGGAGTTACAGAAATTGCGCAGCGGCAGAAGCGTTTCCGAAGGGATTCAATTCGGATTCGCTCCCGGTGATGTCGGAACCTTCGAGGAAGACACCACGTTCCATACGTTTCTTTCGCCCCTGAGTGCTCCGTCCGCCAAGGAGTGGGAACGGCTGGCCGGCAGTCTCCCGGTGGAAGAACTGGTCGGACAGGTGCAGGTCGATACCGTTTTGTCGGATGTGGAATGCAAGCCCTATTATGCACTCCTGTCGCCGGAGGAGTTGCAGACGGAAATCGAATATTTTCAGGCAAACGGCGAGTTCCGAAACGGGATTGAAATCGGTTATGCTTCAGGCGGCAAGCCGAAGGCGGAAAAATCCGTCGAGCCGCTCGTCACGGAACTTTCCGATGAGGAACTGGACCAGCTGGAAGACGGAACGTTTGCGGATTGGAACAAACTGCGCGGGCAGAAGCTGCTCGGCTTTTCCAAAGCGCAGGAGATTCCGGTGTTCCGGCGAATGAGTCCGGAAGAACTGCAGAAGGAGCTCGAATTATTTGCGGAAAGCGGCAAATTTTCCAGTCCGGATATTTCTGTCGGGCATGTTCCGGAACGGGAAACGCATAAGAAAGAGTTTCATCGCCCGTTGGTTCCGCTGTCCGAAAAAAGAGTTGACCGATCTTGCTGCGGGCAGGACGATCCGCAATCAGGACATCCTGCTTGCGCAGAAACTGGTCTGCCGGACGCCGCAGATTCCCGGAACTGCGGTCTATGAGAAGAAATTTTCCGCTCTGGAACTGGCCTTCGATGACTGTCCGCAGAAGCGTCTTGAAATCTACGCTCAATACCGCAAGGAACAGGACGAACGGGCGTTGAATAAGGTCACACCGGAACTGCGGGCACAGATCAAGGCACTGCAGGAGTCCGGCAAAGGACCGAAAATCGACCGGGAGAACTATCTTGCCTTTACGCGCAAAGACGCGGAAACATACATCCAAGAGCATGAGAAAAATCCGGAAAACACCTTTACGCCGACCGTATATCCCCGGCGGGCGGTTCCGAAGAATGAAGCGTTTCCGCAGTTCAAAAAATCCAATCTGTTCTCCCAGCCTCAAGCCGATTACCTGCAGCGCTCCATTCTCCGCGATCTCGCGGCGGAAGGGCATATTGCTTCTCCTGAAACCGTGGGGGAGTTTCTGGAGAAGCTGGAATTCATAACCGATGCGCAGGCAAAGGAATTGATCAAACCGCATCTTGGCAAATCCGCGGGAACCGGTCTCCTGAACCAGTGCCGCGCCTACATGGAAAGCGGGAAGATTTTCAATGAAAAAGAAGTCAGAACCATCGCCGATGTGCAGCGGCTTTATCAGGTGAATCGCGGACTGGATTTTGACAAGAAGGCGGCACTGAAAGATCTGATTGAAGGTGGTTACATCCAATCCAGCGATGCTCTGGCAAAAATCAAATTCACCACCGAGTTACAGGACGACGCCCTGATCGCCAAATACAGCGACGCCAGAATCGGCAGGAATCTGCGCGCCCGGATCAACGACTTGATCGATGATGCAAAAATCGGGCAGATTGCGGATGAGGATTTTCAGCAGATGAGCATTTCCAAAGGAATGCAGATTATTGCAGCCAATGCGGAAATTGAACGCTACAAACATCCGATGGCAACGCCGGGACAGATTGTTCTGTTGCAGAAAATGGAACAGCGCGGTCAGATCGACCTGCATAAAATCGACCTGACCAGGTTGCGCTTCCGGACCGCCGACCAGTGGATCAAGCAGAACATCAACAATCCCGCGCGGAATACGCACAATCCCGATGCTCCGGCGACTGCAAAGCAGAGAGGTCTTTTAACGCTGCTGGTCAGAGAGAAGCTGATCAAAAACATTCCGTATCCGGAGTGGCGGGATATGACGGTCGATCAGGCGTCGAAGCGAATTTCCTCCGTTCCGCCCCGGCTTTTACAGCAGGCGATGGAAAAAAGAATGCTCCGCAGCGGAATGTTTCGCCTCGCCAGAGAACCTCAATGGAACGGTGAAGTGGAGAAAACGGCATGAAGATGAGTCCGATGCAGAAGTATGCGATGCGCCTTTTGATCGCGAGCGGACAAGTACGGCTTCCTGATCGCAATGCCTGGACGCAGTTGACCTCGGAAACGGCAGCGGAACAGTTGCGGCAGTTCGGCGGAGTTCAGGCCATTCTCAGGGATACCGTTTTGCCGCAACGGAGCTCATCCACAGGAGAATCGCGGCTTCCCGCCTCGAAATCCATTCTGTTTTCTCCGAAGAAATCTGAACTTGAACGCTGAAAAGGATCTCCGGCATGGTTATGAAAAAAGCATTCTTGATGAAATCATCTTAAATATCGAAGGCAATCCGTGGACGGTTCGCGACGCCTGTACCGGTTGCATCGTGTTCGGCATGACCGGCTCCGGCAAAAGTTCCGGGCCGCTTTACAAGATCGCACACAAATTTCTGACGCTCGGTTATGGTGGTGTGGTATTCTGCGCCAAGCCGGATGAAGCCGATACCTGGAAGAAATATGCCGCGAAAGCCCATCTGGACGATGATCCGCGCAAGCCAAGCCGGACCGGGGATCTGCTCTTTTTGAGTCAGCTGACCTTCAATTATCTCGACAGTGAAGCGAAACGTGCCGGACGTGGAGGTGGGCAGGTCGAAAACCTCGTCAATCTCTATTTGGAAATCGTCAATATGGGCAAGGACAAGCGCAATTCCGGCGGCGGCAACGAGGAGTATTGGAATAACGCCGTCAAGCAGTTGTTACGCAACGCCATCACGATTCTGCAAATGGCACAACAGCCGATCAACATTGAAAACATCCATGAAGTCATTGTCTCCGCTCCTTCTGCTTCTTCCGAAACAGTAGAAGAAAAAGGTTACTGTTCCAATTTATTGGATGTGGTTATTCCAAGAGAATTTTGCGATACGCCGGAATATCAGATTGCCCACACCTTTTCTATGAGGAATTCGCCTACCTTGACGAACGGACCCGCTCCAACACGATTTCCTCCTTTTCCGTTGCCGCAGACTCCATGCAGCGCGGGGAACTGGCACGCTGTTTTTCCGCCGAACAATCGACGCTTCAACTGGAAGACCTCTATCGCAAGGGAAAAATCCTGATTGTCGATTACGATGTCAAATCCTGGGGACGGATCGGGCAATACGCCGCCGGCATCATCAAATACTGCTTTGAGTCCATGATCGAACGTCGGGAAGACATTGCCGACGACAATGCCCCGCCAGTCTTTTTTATGGGCGGATGAATGCCAGTTCTTCAGTCTTGAATACGATCAGAAGTTTCAGACGACCGCCCGTTCCAGCCGGACGCTGACCATGTATGCAACTCAAAATCTCGGCAACCTTTATGACGGTTACGGCAAGGAAAAAGCCTCCTCGCTTCTCGGCAATCTTGGCACAAAATTTTTTTGTCAGAACGGCGAATTCGAGACGAACGAATGGGCTTCCAAATCCATTGGGCAGGAAATCATCATCCGTCAGTCCAAGACCTACGGCGATTCCAAATCATCGTCGATGAAAGGCGACGACAACAAGTCGCTGTCCTATTCCGAAGGCTATAACGAACAGAAGGACTACCGTGTCGATCCTGCTGATTTTTCCACGCTCCAGACCGGCGGGCCGCGCGGTCAATGCAAAGTCGGGTTCATTTTCTGGCAGTCGGGACGGATTCTGAACAACGGCAATGTATTTGTTCGTTCCACCATCGAACAGGAATGCCGCCGCGTCTGCGGAGCGAAGCTCGTGCGGCATTGCCCGAAAGTTCCGACCATCGGCAAAGGCGAGTACATCGGTGAATATCGGATTCTGCTGCCGAATGATTATTTCTGTTTTATCGCATTTCTGCTGTCGCTGGCGTTTCCTCTGACGGGATTTTTTCTTGTGCTTACGAACCGGGACATTCTCATCGGCTATTTCAATGACGTTTTCTATTGTTGTGTCAGCACGCTCTGCTTTTACATGTGGAGCGTGGTTCTGGATATTTTCTGCGCCTGCCTGAGCCGGACTCCGGCGATTCTCAAGGCTCTGTTTTCCGGCAGACCTCGCAGGGAGCAGAAGTATCTGAAAGCCGTCATCTGGCAGGACGCGGTTCTCGGCTACTACGCGATCTGCATCGGCATGACACTCTGGTTTCAATATCATCTTTTCGACTTCAAGCAGCTTGGAATCGTGCTGGCATGGTGGACGGGACTCTGCATGTTCTTCCGCTTCCTGCGCTCTTCCGGAAAACAACCAATCAAACCATAGTGAGGTAAAATATGTTCAAATCCACAAAAGAAGCAATGCAGTTTCTGGACGGTCTCAAGCCGTATCTGAAATCACGGATCATCGGTCAGGATCATGTGATAGACGCCATTTCGGAGAAACTCCGTTACTGGTATCTGGGAATCAGCAATCCGAACAGGCCGACGGTCTTTTTCTTCCTCGGACCGACTGGAACCGGTAAAACTGAAATCATCCGGGAGACGATTCATTATCTCTACGGCGATGAAGAGGAGAAGCTCCTGCGGCTGGATATGTCCGAATTCGGCGAAACTGCCGGTGCCGATGTCGGTAAAAAACTGGTCGGTTATACCGAAAAGGAGCCGGGACGACTGTATGATTTTCTGGAAAAGAATACGGAAGGGGCAATCCTCTACGATGAATTTGAAAAAGCACACAAGGATATGGCGAAATACATGCTCCAGCAGATCGACGCCGGGCGTGTCACGCTCTGGAACAACAGAACCTACGATATTTCCCGCTTCCTGCTCTTTTCACCTCAAATGTCGGCGCGGAAATCTTTCAGGGAAACACGCATCTTTCGATGGCGCGCAAAACGGAAGCCGCCTGTCAGCGGCTCGTGATGATGTTCAATTCACCGGAATTTGTTGCCCGCTTCGGCAAATTCGGTTACGGGATTTTCGCCTTCAACAGTCTCAAGCCGGAACATCTGCGTCAGATCACCCGCAAATTCATTGACGACAAGCTCCAATATTTCCGAACGATCCGGGAAACACAACAGGATCGTTCCGGCTTCTTTCTGCCGGAAAACATGAATGTCCTCGGCTACTCTCCCGAAGTCGTGGATTTTGCTCTTTTGCAGACCAATACCACCAAAAACGGCGCCCGCGAGATCCGTGACATCGTCGAACGTATGCTCAATCAGGCATATGATCTTGCACTGGTTCGTGATCCCAGCGGTAAAAATATGACCGGCTATCTCAATATCGCCCCCGTTATGGAGAATGAAATTCCCCGTGAAGCTGTTGTTCTGCAGCATGAAATTCC